>CP058705.1:0-4292500 GCA_013414705.1 Defluviicoccus sp. | reverse complement strand
ACCGGCAGCGGCAGCACCCAAAAGCTCAATCCGGGCGGAATTGCAGCGCTGCTGAACGCCGCAAAGACGACGGTGAACCCGAACATGATCGTCGCTATCGAAGGGCCGAACGAGTGGAACATGATGGAGCGGCTGTACGGCAGCACGACTTGGCCCCAGGAACTGCGCACCTATCAGGCGCAACTGTTCCAGCAGGTGCACGCGGACGCGGTATTAAGCTCCAAGCCGGTGGTCGCACCATCCCTTTCCGATCCGATGTCACCAGGACAGTACTCAAAACTGGGCAACATGGAGGCCTGGACTGACAACGCCAACGCCCACGTCTATCCGAACTGGCTCCCGTTCGCGCAAAATTTTCCGATGTATTGGTATATGTTCGACTCGCTTACCCGACGCAACGGTCCTGGGTGACGGAAACCGCCTGGCACACCGCTTATAATAGCGGTGCGCAATTCATCGACGAGGCGACTCGCGTCAAATACATCGGCCGTGCGATGGCGCACTATGCTACAAACCAACAACTTGTGCGGGCTTTTACTACCAGCTGTTGGACGATACGGACGAACCGGCATTTACCGTAAACAACAAGCACATGGGGTTGATGACCTACAACTTGCAGCGCAACCCGAGCTTTTATGCTATGCGCAATACTATGGCGATAATGTGTGATAATCCGCTCACGTTTACACCGCAATATCTAAACTATGACTTGTCTGGAGACCTAACGGACGTCCGAACAGCGCTGTATCAGAAGAATAACGGGGCTTTTTATTTACTAATCTGGCTGGAAAAGCGCGGCTTCTACCAAGGCGAGCCGATCGTTAATGATCCGCAGACAATTACCGTCTCACTGCCCACAGCGACAGTGCATATGCGCCGGTACCGGCCGACTGGTCCGGACATCAATCTGTCTTGGGCGTATTTTCCGACGGACGTGACTCATAACGTGTCGAGCTTCACGTTCCCGATCGACGACTCCTCACGGTGTTCGAGCTCATCCCGAGCGGCGCAACAGCACAACCGTTCAAAAGCACCTGTAGCTTCCGACCAGTGTGACCTCGCCTCGCGGTTCAGCGACCGTTCATCCGCTGCGGCTAAGGGCGGGCCCACACCGGGCCCGCCTCGACTCTCAACTTGCATCTCGACGACGGCCCCATCTCTCCCTGAGCCAGCCGGAAAACAAAGAGAGCTCGTCCAGATGATTGAGGCATCCAGGCCGAAAGGTACTGCTGCACGATCTGCCGCTCCAACCGAGCGTCAGCAGCCGTTACTGGGATCGACTGCAAGCAGGGGACGACGGTCTAAGTTCGTTTTATCATCCAAGCTCAAGCCAGTGATATTCATTCGATCGATGAACTGCGTACATCCAATTCTCGTTTAACTAGAGATTGATATTAAAAGTAATGCAAAAATACTCTATCGCCATATTTCTGCCACTTTATGGTTGGAACACAAGGAAAGCAGAATCCATCGATCTGATCAAACCGCGATGTAACTGTTGGATTTCTAGAGTGAGTCAATCTGATTACACGGCTTCGTTTAGTCAGACGCTTCTCTAATATACATGCTGGGATTAGTAAATGTGGGGGAAATAATGTTTTGATGACGCGAGAAAGGATGTAGTTGAAAATGTGCATTCTACGTAAAATTTTCAGCTCCATTTTAGTATCTTTTTTGTATTTGGTCANNTTGGTCGCATCGCCGCAGCGAGTATCCGCTGAGTCGATAACGGCGAGGCCGGCTTATGACTTCGTCAACTCCGTCGGCCTCTCGACCCACTTTGACTGGGGGCCGAGCCCGTATGGCACCCGATTCAACGAGGTCAAGGCGGCGCTTAAGGAACTCGGCGTGCGTCACATCCGACAGCCGGTCGGAAATGCCGATGCGGCGGCACGGCTGCGCTCGCTCTACACCGAACTCGGCGTGAAGCTGATCGCCGGCATCGACGCGCGCACCGGCAGCGGCGCTTCGCAGCAGCTCAATCCAGGCGGAATTGCGGCATTGCTGAACAGCGCCAAGACGACCATAGACCCAAACATGATCGTCGCATTCGAAGGCCCCAACGAGTGGAATTCGATGGAACGCGACTACGGCAGCACCACCTGGCCCGAAGAGCTGCGCACCTATCAGGCGCAGCTGTTCCAAAAGGTGCATGCGGACGCGGTATTAAGTTCGACGCCGGTGGTCGCGCCGTCGCTCTCCAATCCGATGTCGCCGGGGCAGTATTCAAAACTGGGCAACATGGAAGCCTGGACCGACCGCGCCAACGCCCACGTCTACCCGAACTGGCTGCCCTTCGAACAGAAGTTCTCGCAAATGCTGCCATACGTGCGGCTCGCCTATCCGACACAACGGTCGTGGGTAACAGAAACTGCCTGGCACACCGCATATAACAGCGGCGCACAGTTCATCGACGAGGCCACCCGCGCCAAATACATCGGCCGAGCAGTGGCACATTATGCCACAAACCCACAACTTGAGAGGACCTATTATTATCAACTTTTGGACGAGACAGCCGACCCGGCATATACCATTAACAACAAGCACATGGGGTTGATGACCTACGACCTGCAGCGCAACCCGGTCTTCTATGCCCTTCGCAACACGCTGGCGATCATGTGCGACGGCCCTCACGTTTNNTCGCCTGAGTCATTGGACATCAGCCTGTCTGGCAACCTCACAGACGTCCGCACAGCACTGTTCCAGAAAAATAGCCATGTCTTCTTTCTTCTGATCTGGCGGGAACAACGTGGCTTCTACAAAGGAGAACCCATCGTCAATGCCGCGCAACCGATCACGGTCTCTGTGAGCCCGACGATGGCGCACTTGCGCCGCTATCGACCGACAGGGCCAGAGGGCGACCTGACTCAGGGATATATTCAAAAGGCATACTCCATGCCGTCTCGAGCTTCACCTACCCGATCGATGATTCCTCACGATATTCGAGCTGATCCCTAGCTACGTCCAGAAGATGATCAGCAGTTGCAGCTTCCAGCCCGTGTAGACCGAGAACACTCAGGCATCGCGTCTCTACTCCGGCTAAGCCGCTGCTGCAAAGGCGGGCCCGTTTCGGGGCCCTCAACTCCCTGTATGGATCTCGACGAGAGCCTTCATCTCTCCCTGAGCCAGCCGGGAAGCCAAAGAGAGCTCGTCCAGACGATTGAGGCATCCAGGTGAAAGGTGCTGCTACACGATCTGCCGCTCCAACGGAGCGGCAGCGGCAGACATGGATCGACTGCAAGCAGGGGACGACGGTTAAGTTCGTTTCATCATCCAAGCTCAAGCAGGGGTATTCATTCGACCGATGAACTGCGCGCATCCAATTCTCGTTTAACTAGAGATTGATATTAAAAGTAATGCAAAAATACTCTATCGCCATATTTCTGCCACTTTATGGTTAGAACACAAGGAAAGCAGAATCAATCGATCTGATCAAACTGCGATGTAACTTTTTGGTTTCTAGAGTGAGTCAATCTGATTACACGGCTTCGTTTAGTCAGACTCTTCTCTAATATACATGTTGGGCTTAGTAAGTGTGGGGAAATTATGCTTCAATAACGTGAGAAAGGATGTAGGTGAAAATGTATGTTCTGCGTAAACTTTTCAGTTCCATTTTAATATTTTTCTCTTGTTTTTGGTCATTGGTCGCATTGCCGCAGCGAGTATCCGCTGAGCCGATAACAGCGATGCCGGCTTATGATTTCGTCAACTCCGTCGGCCTCTCGACCCACTTCGACTGGGGGCCGAGCCCGTATGGCGTTCAATTCAACGAGGTCAAGGCGGCGCTTAACGAACTCGGCGTGCGTCACATCCGACAGCCGGTCGGAAACGCCGATGCGGCGGCACGGCTGCGCTCGCTCTACACGGAACTCGGCGTCAAGCTGATTGCCGTCATCGACGCGCGCACCGGCAGCGGCAGTACGCAGCAGCTCAATCCAGGTGGCATCACCGCACTGCTGAACAGTGCGAAGAACACCATAAACCCGAACATGATCACGGCCATCGAAGGGCCGAACGAGTGGAACAGGACACAGACGCTCTACGGCCGCACCACCTGGCCCCAGGAGTTGCGCAACTACCAGGCACAGTTGTTCCAGAAGGTAAAAGCGGACCCGGTGCTGCGCTCCAAGCCGGTGGTCGCACCGTCGCTCGCCGATCCGATGTCACCGGGACAGTATTCAAAACTGGGCAACATGGAAGCCTGGACCGACCGCGCCAACGCCCACGTCTACCCGAACTGGCTGCCGTTCGAACAGAAGTTCTCGCAAGTACTGCCATACGTGCGGCTCGCCTATCCGACACAACGGTCGTGGGCGACAGAAACTGCTTGGCACACCGCATATAACAGCGGCGCACAGTTCATCGATAAGGCCACTCGTGCCAAATACATCGGCCGGGCAGTGGCACATTATGCCACAAACCCACAACTTGAGAGGGCCTATTATTATCAACTTGTGAACGACACCGCCAATCCAGCATATAACACTAACAACAAGCACATGGGATTGATGACCTACGACCTGCAGCGCAACCCGGTCTTCTATGCCCTTCGCAACACGCTGGCGATCATGTGCGACGACCCTCCGGTTCTCGCCTCAGACGATAGGCCTCAGCCTCTCCGGCAACCTCACGGACGTCCGCACCGCGCTGTTCCAGAAAAACAATCGTGCTTTCTTTCTGCTGATCTGGCGGGAACAACGAGGCTTCTACAAGGGGGAACCCATCGTCAACGCCGCTCAACCGATCACGGTCTCTGTGAGCCCAACGATGACGCACTTGCGCCGCTATCGACCGACAGGGCCAGAGGGCGACCTGACTCAGGGATATATCCAAAAGGCATACTCCATGCCGTCTCGAGCTTCACCTACCCGGTCGATGATTCCCTCACGATATTCGAGCTGATCCCTAGCAACGTCCAGAAGATGATCAGCAGTTGCAGCTTCAGGCCTGTCTGAACCGGAAACACTCCGGCATCACGTCCCCATTTCAGTGCAGCCGCTGCCTGTAAAGGCGGGCCCAAATAGGGCCCGCCTTATTTCCATCACGGAACTCAGGCCGCTGCGGCCGCCATCCCGTCGATCACCAGACCGCTGTCGCCAGCGCTCACCCGCACCCTGTCGCTGTCCTTGATCCGTCCTGCTAGGATTGCGCTTGCCAGCGGGTTCTGCAGCTGGCGCTGGATCACCCGCTTCAGCGGCCGGGCTCCATAGACCGGGTCGTAGCCGGCCCGCCCCAGCCAGGCGATGGCACTCTTGTCCAGGTCCAGCGTGATCTTGCGATCGGCCAGCAGCGCCTTCAGGCGAGCCAGCTGGATTTCGACGATCGCCCCCATCTGCTCCTGGAACAGCCGGTGGAACAAGATGATCTCGTCCAGGCGGTTGAGGAACTCCGGCCGGAACGCGGCGCGGACGATTTCCATCACCTGTCCGCGCACTTCCGCCGAGTCGTGCCCNTCCGCCTGGCTCGCCAGGATGTCACCGCCGAGGTTGGAGGTGAGCACGATCAGCGTGTTGCGGAAGTCCACCGTGCGGCCCTGACCGTCGGTGAGCCGCCCGTCGTCCAGCACCTGCAGCAGAACGTTGAAAACGTCCGGATGTGCCTTCTCCACCTCGTCGAATAGGATCACCTGGTAAGGGCGCCGTCGCACCGCTTCGGTGAGCGCACCGCCCTCTTCATAGCCGACGTAGCCCGGAGGNGCGCCGATCAGCCGCGCGACGGTGTGCTTTTCCATGTACTCGGACATGTCGATACGCACCATCGCCTGTTCGTCGTCGAACAGGAACTGCGCCAGTGCCTTGCACAGCTCGGTCTTGCCGACGCCGGTGGGGCCTAAGAACAGGAACGAGCCGATCGGCCGGTTCGGGTCCTGCAATCCTGCGCGCNNGCGGCGCACCGCGTCCGAGACCGCCACCAGCGCCTCATCCTGGCCGACCACCCGCTTGCGCAGGTTGTCCTCCATCGCCAGCAGCTTCTCGCGCTCACCTTCCAGCATCTTGTCCACCGGCACGCCGGTCCAGCGCGAGACCACGGATGCGACGTGCTCCGCCGTCACCGCTTCTTCCAGCATCCGGTGCTGACCGGCCTCCTCGGCCGCCTTCAGCTTTTCTTCCAATTCCGGAATCGTCTGGTACTGCAGCCGGCCGGCTTCTTCGTACTTGCCCTCACGCAACGCGCGTTCGACCGTGAGCCGCGCGTGATCCAGCTCTTCCTTGAGTTTGGTGGCCCCGGCCAGCAGGTCCTTCTCGGCGCGCCATTGTGCCGTCAGCTCATCCGAGCGCTGCTCGAGCTCCGCCAGTTCCTTCTCAAGACGACCGAGCCGATCACGCGAGGCCGCGTCGTTCTCCTTCTTCAGCGCCTCGCGCTCGATCTTCAGCTGCACGATGCGCCGATCGAGTTCGTCGATTTCTTCGGGCTTCGAGTCCACCTGCATGCGCAGCCGGCTCGCCGCCTCGTCGATCAGGTCGATCGCCTTGTCCGGCAGGAAGCGGTCGGTGATGTAGCGGTTCGACAGGGTCGCCGCAGAGACGATCGCCCCGTCGGTGATCCGCACCCCGTGGTGCAGCTCGTAGCGCTCCTTCAGGCCGCGCAGGATCGAGATCGTGTCCTCGACCGACGGCTGCGAGACGAACACCGGCTGGAAGCGCCGCGCCAGCGCCGCATCCTTCTCGATGTGCTTGCGATACTCGTCGAGAGTCGTCGCCCCGATGCAGTGCAGCTCGCCGCGGGCGAGCGCCGGCTTCAGCAGGTTCGATGCATCCATCGAGCCTTCGGCCCGGCCGGCGCCGACCAGCGTATGCATCTCGTCGATGAACAAGATCAGCTCGCCCTCGGCCGCCATGACCTCGTTCAGTACCGCCTTCAGGCGCTCCTCGAACTCGCCGCGGAATTTCGCTCCCGCGACCAGCGCGCCCAGGTCGAGCACCATCAGGCGCTTGTCCTTCAGCGTTTCCGGCACGTCGCCCTTGACGATGCGCTGCGCCAAGCCTTCGACGATCGCCGTCTTGCCGACGCCGGCCTCACCGATCAGCACCGGGTTGTTCTTCGTCCGTCGCGACAGCACCTGGATGGTGCGCCGGATCTCCTCGTCGCGACCGATCACTGGATCGAGCTTGCCCTCGGCGGCCGCCGCCGTCAGATCGCGCGCGTACTTCTTCAGCGCATCGTAGCTGTCCTCGGCGGTGGCCGAGGTGGCGGTGCGGCCCTTGCGCACCTCCTCGATCGCGTGGTTCAGGCCCTGGGCGGTGACGCCCGCGTCCTTGAGGATGCGCGCCGGCACCGTGTTGGCGGCCAGCGCCAGGGCGAGCAGCAGCCGCTCGGCGGTGACGAACTGGTCGCCCGCCTTTTCGGCAATCTTCTCCGCCTGCTCGAACAGCCGCGCCGTCTCCGGTGCGAGATAGACCTGGCCGCTGCCGCCTTCCACCTTCGGCAGCTTCTCCAGCTCCGCCTCACACGCCTGGCGCGCACGCGCCGCATCGCCGCCGGCAGCCGTGATCAGGTTGGATGCCAGACCTTCCTTGTCGTCCATGAGGACGGAAAGCAGATGCAGCGGCGTCAGCTGCTGGTTGTTGCGCCTGAGCGCCAGACCCTGTGCCGCCTGCACGAACCCCTTGGAACGCTCGGTGTATTTCTCAAAATCCATTCATCCGCACTCCTTTGTTCGACCGCGGGCGGGCACCCTCTTCAGAGGCGTGCAATGACCGCGTCGGCCGTACGGTTTCTCGCGGTTGATATGGCGCAACCGCCGCGCAGCGCAACCGGCACACCGCCAGGAAATACCCACCATCTCCGCACAATCAGCCGCTGACCGCCGCAGGAGACCGCGCACGCAGGCCGGCTAGCGCGAACAGCAGGGCGCCCATGACAACGCCGCAGCCGAACACCACGGCGGCGGCGAGCACGGCGCGCGGGCCATCGGCGTCATACATCGCCGCAATCAACGGCACGCCGGCACCGCTGGTGGTGAAGCCGACAAAATAGCGCAAACCGTACGCCCGTGACCGGTAGTGCGGCGGAACGCAGCGCGCGACCAGGGCGTCGTTGAGCACCACCTGGCCATAGATGGCCGCCACCGCCACCGAAAGTCCGAACAGCATCGGCATCCCGGATGTTGCCGCGGCCAGCGCGAGCCCGAGCGGCTGCAGCAGCGAAAGCCCGATGAACAGCCGCGGCAAGGAAACACGGTCGATGAGGCGTCCCATGGCAAACTGGGTCAGGGCACCTGCGACCAGCACGCCCGTGCCCACCGCGCCCACGAGCAGCAACGGCAACTGCAGGCCCGACTGGCTTTCGATCAGCTTCGGCAGTGCAATGGTCGTCATGTTGAAGGTAAAGCCGCCGGCGATCAGCGCGATGGCGAAGGCAACCGCCGTCATCCCCGGCCGGGCCACGGCCACCTGCGACGCGGTCTCCTGCCGGGCCCGACGAACGGTTTCGCCATCGCCCGGCACCAGCAGCAGAAAAGCAACACCGAGAACGAGTGCCAGTCCCCCGGAACGATAAATGCCGCCTGCCAGCCGGCAAGCGAAGCCAGGGACGCGCTGACGATCGCCGCCAGCGCCGCACCCATGTTGCCGCACACCCCGTTCAGCCCCAGCGCGCGGCCCAGCCGTTCTGCGTGGCTGACCAGCATCGCCGTGCCCACCGGATGATAGATCGCCGCGAACACCCCCAGCATCGTGAGTCCGACAGCGAACTGCCAGGACGAGCGTGCGCCGGCCAGAAGCAGACATGTAACACCGACGCCGATGAAGAACACCGCCAGCAGATTGCGTCGCCCGATGCGGTCAGCGAGCCAGCCCGCCGGAAGCGCGAACAGGCCGAACGCGACGAACGCGCCGGTCGAGTACCGGATCAGCTCGCCGTACGCCAGATGCCGGTCGGCAGCAATGGCAAGAACCGCCGTCGGGTAGATGAGCAGCACAAAGTGATCAAGCGCATGGGCAGCATTGACGAAGCCGATTGTTCGGCGAGACAGCGAGGAGGGCGACACAAGGGACCTCCGTTACCTGAATGCCCAGACTAACGCTGACCGGGTGACGAAGTCAGGCGAATTGGTGTCCGATGTCCGCCACCTGTGTTCATTACTGGAACGTGCGCGGTCGCCTCGTGCTCCGATGCGTCAGCCCAGCCGCAGCGCTTCGGCGAGCGAGGCGGGCAGCGCTTCGGCCACCGGCGGCGCGTCGACCAGGCTGAGCCGCACCAGCACCGGCCGGTGATCGGAGAGCTTCGGCAGGTAGTCGGGCAGCTCCTGTTCGATGGCAACGATGAAGAAGTCCTCGGCACCGAAACGGCGCCCCAGGTTCTTCGACAAGAAGACGTGGTCGATCAGCGAGTGCGGAGACTTGAGGTACATCATCGCTCCGTGCTGCGCATCCTGCGCCGCCAGCGGCACCAGCCTGCCCGGGCTCAAGGTGCGGAAGTCGGTCGTCGCGAACTCGGCATTGAAGTCGCCGCCGATGATCCAGTCGCCGCCGGCNACCGGGAGCACGCCCGGCCCGTCGCCATGCTGCTCGATGACATGGTTCACCGCCGCCGCCAGGATNCTTCCCGCCATCCGGCGCCGCGCCGAGCCCTCGCCGTTCTGCTTGAGGTGCAGCGGCACCAGCAGGATATCGAACGGTGCCATGCCATATGGCCGGTTGAGCGAGGTGATGTGGAACAGGCCGGGATAGTCGTCAAACACCTTGCCGTGCACCGCCTCCAGCCGCAGGTCGGGAAACTGCTGGCTGTGCACCTGGAACCAGCCGTCGATCTCCTCCGGCCAGTCCAGCCGCTGGCACGCCACCGTTTTGGTGTTCCAGATCAGCGTCGTCGATGGCAGCGCCGCCGGCACCAGCGGCGCACAACTGGCGCACGCGAACTGCAGCTGATAGTCCTGCTTCAGGCGCATGACCACCGCCTCGGCTGCTTCCATGGAGGACTGGGCGAGCGCCCAGACATCGAGATTGAGATCGGCTACCGTCTGCGCCACCAGGTCCACCTTCTCGTGCCAGCCCTTGGCGAACCACTCGGTGTTCCAGAACGCCACGTCCAGGTCCTCGCCCTCGCCGGAATACGCGTCCTCCACCCGCTCCACACCCACTGCGGCCAATCTCACGCCGGAACGCTCGCCGGAGGTCCCCGCCTGCGGCACCGGAGCCGCGCCCGCAACGGCTCCTTGCGCCTCATCCCCGTTCGTGCGCGCCGAGCGCCCCATGGTGCCGAAGAAGCCGCCGAGCGAATCCACGCCTTCGAACGCGGCGAGCACGGCGCGTGCCGATGCCGCCTCCAGCGGCGTCTGGGCGCGGCGCTCCAGGTCGGTGGCGATCGCCGAGAGCTTGATCCCTTCGTTCAGAAAGTCCGGTACCGGCGCATCCGGCGATGCGCGCACCTGGTCGTCATTCGGCTTCGAGGCATGGTGCAGAGCGATGAGCTGCCAGCGGTTGTTGAACACCGGGCTGCCGGAACTGCCGCCCAGCGTATCCGAGGCGTAGTGCAGCAGCACGCCGGTGTCCCGCATCACCTCATTTTCCTGCAGCACGACCTCTTTCTGCCGGCCTTCCGGATGCTGGACGATGTTGGCGTTGTCGCCGGGATGGATCGTGAACGCGCTGCGCACCATCGGAATGCAGCCGAACTGCCGCGCCGCCGCCGGGTCGATGGCAATGAAGGTATAGTCCAGGCCGTCCTTCCACGGGCTGGTGACGAACAGCGCCGAAGGATCTAGGCGGACCGCCAGCGTCTCCGCCGGTTTGCCGTCCGGACCGAGCTGATAGTTGAAGATGCACAGGGCGTTGCGCGCCGTTGCGATGGAATTGATCACGTGGTGGTTGGTCAGCAGGATGTTGCTGCACACCAGAAAGCCGGTGCCGTTCCATTTGCCCTGCACACCGTCGAAGCCCCGTCCGTCGGTTTCGATCTTGCAGACGGCGCGCGCCCTGAGCGCCCCTGCTCCAGGAACACCGCCGGCAGGAAGTTCGGTGCCCGGACGATGCGTTCCGAATCGACTCTGGCTCCGCCGAGCCCCGTTCCCGCTCCGCCTTCGCCGCACCCGGATCGTGCTGGATCATCCGGAAGCGATGGCCCAGCGCCTTCATGTTCGGGATCGAAAGCCCCTTCATGTCGGCCGCAAAGTCCGAGGCTCCACCGAAGCGGAGATCCCGGTCATAGAAGAGATCGGATCTGCTGGCGTCGTTCATCGGCGCCCTCCCGACGGCGCACGGGTGCTTCGGCGCGTGCGTGTACGCGGATATACCCCCGCTGGGTCCGACTATGCGCCGGGTGCGACTGACACGCAATCGCCACCTGCACACCAGACGCGCGCAGATCAGCATGGTCCGCGCGAGCGAAATCGGCGATCATCGGGACGGCGGGTGAACCGACCGCCCGCGTGAGGACAATGAGAGGATACGCACCGATGCGGCTCGCTCACCGGCCGCTGCCTTGGCCGCTGCCACCGCTGCGGGAGGCAATGACGTGAAGGGCTTCCGCGCCCGCGCCGCGACGGCCGTGCTGATCGCAGGCCTCATCGGACTCGGCCTGGCACTGTGGTGGCGCTACGGCCTCGTCATCGCGCTCGCCGAACCCTCCTGGTTCTGCTCTCCGCGATAGGCACGTGCTTTCACAGGCACACGCGAAATCTTTGCCTAGGCAGCGCGGTTCCATTTTCGCCCATTGGTGTCAGTCAGGACGAACCGTTCCATCCGCAGCTTGAATCACGACCAAGCTCACGATGGAATCCTGATTCTCGACAGATCCTAAATCGAGACCCCGAACACCGAGAGCAGGCTGGCGACACCGAACCCCGCGACGACGAGCCCCAGGATGACGTTGATGACGGCGATGAACTCCACCGACAGGTGGCGGCGGACAGCGAGTGCGGTCAGCGTCAGCGTCACCCACCACAGGGCTGAACCGGAAAACGCACCGACAATCACAATCCAGTCTCGCAGCAACGACTCGGGCAGTTCCGCAAACAGTCCGAGTCCGGCAAACACGCCCACGAAGGCAAGCAGAGTCGCCGGATTGATGATCGTGAGCGCGAATCCGGTAGCGAACGCACCGGAGAACAGGTGCCAGTTCTGGCTGTTCTCTGTCGGCTCCTCAGGTTCCAGATGCGGATGGCGCTTGTGGATCATTCGGATGCCGATGAGGATGAGAAANACGCCGCCGACAAGCAGCACCGGCCGCTGGTTTTCCAGAATGTAACGGGTCAGCAGCGTGAGCCCGAACATGGCCGCCGTCGCCAGCACGGCGTCGGCAAGCGCGGCCCCGAAGCCGGTCACGAGGCCCATTGCCCAACGCCCCTGCAACGCCCGGCGCAGGCACATCGCGCCGATCGCACCGATCGGTACGGCAACGATGAAGCCGGCGAGGATCGACTTCAGGAAAAGCAGTACGTTGAACACCCGCGTCCGCCTCTTGCTTGCCGTTCACGTGCCGCGTTCGCAGGCCATTGCCCGTTCGGCTGCCTCTATAGCCGCCCAACGACAAAGTCGCCAGTCGCGATCGGCCACAATCCTGCCTGCCGTGCCTTTGACACACGCAAAATCTGCACTGTCGACGATTGACTGCTCGTGCCGCGTGCTCTAAGCAGGAACGGTACGGAATGAGACCAGCGACGGAACAGACACGTGATTGCTGGTGCGACGCCCTCAGAGCAAACGACCCTCACCTTTGCACGTCCGGACAATCACACGCTGCTGCTTCGCCTGACGGGCAACTGGACGCTCCAGGATCAGCTTCCGTCCCCCGATGAGGTCGNNAGCGAGCGCTGGGCTCCGACGGCCCTCCCTGCCCGCCTCGCGTTCGATACCGCCGGCCTCGGCCGCTGGGACTCGGGCCTGCTCACCTTCCTGCTAGCGGTGCGGGAAAAGGCGCTGTCGGACAAGGTCGACTTCGACCAGCAGGCCCTGCCCGACGGTGTGCGCGGGTTGCTGCGCCTGGCGACGGCGGTCCCGGAGCGCAGCGGCAGTCGGCGTGAGCAGACCCGACCGTCGTTTCTCGCTCGCGTTGGCACGGGCTGGCTGTCGTTCAGCCGCGGCAGCGGCGAAGCGCTCACGTTCATCGGTGACGCCACGCTCAGCCTCATCCGTCTGCTGACCGGTCGCGCACAGCTGCGCGGCGGTGATGTGATGCTGCTCATTCAGCAATGCGGCGCACAGGCTCTGCCGATCGTGGCGCTGATCAGCCTGCTGGTCGGCCTGATCCTGGCGTTCGTGGGTGCGGTTCAACTCAAGCTGTTCGGGGCACAGATCTTCGTCGCCAACCTGGTCGCGATCGGCATGACCCGGGAAATGGGGGCGATGATGGCGGCAATCATCATGGCCGGCCGCACCGGGGCGGCGTTCGCGGCCCAGCTCGGCACCATGCAGGTCAATGAGGAAATCGACGCGCTGAAGACGCTGGGCGTCGAGCCCACCGATTTCCTGGTGCTGCCGCGGATGGTGGCGCTGATCTTGATGATGCCGCTGCTGTGCATCTACGCGAACGTGCTCGGCATCCTGGGCGGCTTCATCGTCGGCGTCGGGGTGCTCGACCTGCCGCCCGTGCAGTACTGGAACCAGACCATCGCCTGGCTGCGGCCGGGTGACCTGGCGTTCGGCATTTCCAAGAGCGTAATCTTCGGGGTGATCATCGCCATATCCGGCTGCCTGCGCGGCATGCAGGCCGGCCGCAGTGCTGCTGCTGTGGGTGACGCCGCCACCTCGGCGGTGGTCACCGCGATCATCTGGATCATTGTTGCCGACGGCCTCGCTGCCGTGATGTCCAATGTCCTCGGCATCTGAGTCTTCCATGTCGAACGCGGCCGTGCCCAACGCTCCTGTGGCAGCCAATCCCGCAGCCCCTATTCCGGGCCCCGCCCCCACCGGCGGCCTGCCCGCGGCAGCCGCGACGGACGAGCCGCCGATCCGGGTCGACAACCTGACGATGGCGTTCGGCTCGTTCGTCCTGCAAAAGAACCTGAGCTTCAGCGTCAATCGCGGCGACATCTTCGTCATCATGGGCGGCAGCGGCTGCGGCAAGAGCACGCTGCTCCGGCACCTGATCGGCCTGAAATCGCCGGCAGAAGGCAAGGTCTACTTCTCCGGCGAGAGTCTGTGGGATGCGGACCCGTCGCGCCAGCGGACGATCTTGCAGGGGACCGGAGTGCTGTTCCAGCGCGGCGCGTTGTGGAGCTCGATGACGCTCGCCCAGAACGTGGCGCTGCCGTTGCAGGAATACACCAAGCTTTCGGCATCGACGATCCGCGAGGTGGCCACCCTCAAGTTGGCGCTGGTCGGCCTTGCCGGCTTCGAAGACTACTATCCTTCGGAGATCAGCGGCGGAATGCAGAAGCGCGCAGGGCTCGCGCGGGCGATGGCGCTCGATCCCCAGATCCTGTTCTTCGACGAACCCTCGGCCGGTCTCGATCCGATCAGCTCGAAACTGCTGGACGACCTGATTCTCGAACTGCGCGACAGTCTGNGGGCGACGATCGTCATCGTCACCCATGAGCTCGCCAGCATTTTCGCCATCGGCAACAACTCGGTGTTCCTCGACGCGGAAACTCGCACCATGATCGCTTCGGGAGATCCGAAACAGCTGCTGGCAACGACCACCAATCCGACGGTGCGGCAGTTCCTCACCCGCGGCGGAAGCGGCACCCGTCCGGAAGCCTGACAGGACGACATCTCATGGCACTGAGCCTGCCCACTGCACGACCTCGGGGATATCCGCGATGAGCAAGCCCGCCGACCCGAAACTGATCGGCGCCTTCGTCCTCGGCGCGATCGCACTGATCACCGTCGGTGTTCTCGTGATCGGAGGCAAGTTCTTTCAGCGGACGACGCCGGTGGTGATGTACTTCGAAGGCTCGGTCGCCGGTCTCGCCACCGGCGCGCCGGTCAACTTCCGCGGTGTGCGCGTGGGCCAGGTCACCAACGTGTTCATCCGCTACCAGCCGAACGGGACCGCAACGCTGGAAATCCCGGTGTTCGCCGAGTTTTCGTCGCAGAACATCGAAATTGTGGCTCCGGGCCACGACAAGAAGGAGGTCAGACACGCCACCGACGAGCAGCTGCGGCTCCTGGTCGAGAAAGGACTACGGGCACAGCTCACCTTGCCAAGCCTGGTTACGGGTCAGGCCAGCATAACGCTGGACTTCTTCCCCGGATCGCCAGTGCAATTCGTCAACAACTACCCCCACCGGGTGGAGATCCCCACCGTGCCCTCGACGCTGCAGGAGGTGCAGACCACCTTGCAGCAGCTCTACACCAAGCTCTCCAAGCTGCCGCTCGACGATCTGATCGACGATGCACGCAACCTGCTCAAGGGGCGAGCCAGATCGCCAACAACCCCGAGGTGCTGGAGACGATCAACAGCGCCAGCAAGGCCATGGCCGACCTACAGCAGACGGCGCACACGTTGCAGGCGAACGTCGGTCCGCTGGTTTCAAACCTGGGAACAACGTCGGAGACTGCCAACCGCACGATGCAGGACGCCCAGCAGGTGTTCGCGCGGCTCTCTGCCAGTTCAGAGCGGCTGATCTCGCTGACCGACCAGACGATGCAGGCGGCGCAGGGAGCGCTGTCACAGGCCAACCGCACGCTGCAGTCCGCCGACACGCTGATCCGCCCGGGCTCGCCGCTCAACTACGAACTGATCGCAACGCTGAAGGAGACAGCAGCCGCGGCGCGTTCGATGCGCGACCTCGCCGACCAGCTACAGCGCAGCCCGAACTCGCTGCTGTTCGGCCGCGCTCCTGCGACCGACAGCCGGTTGCCGCAGCCGGCGGGCGGCGGCCGATGACTGCCGATAGGAGAGCAATGATGAGCCGACCCCTTCGCTCCCGCTCCGCCGCGGCCGGCCTGCTGCTGGCGGCCCTGCTGCCGCTGGGCGGCTGCGCATCGCTGTTCACGCGCGAGCCGGTGCCGATCGACTACTACGTGCTCACGCCGATTTCGGCCATGGGAGCCCCCGCAGTCGTCGGCGGCCCGATCTATGCCATCGGTCCGATCGCCCTGCCCCAGTATCTGGGCCAGAATGCCATCGCCATCCGGCCGGAGGAGAACGAGATCGCGTTTGCCTCTGACAAGCAGTGGGCGGAACCGCTGTCGAACACCATCGCCAGTGTGCTCGCCGAGAACCTGGCGGTGATGCTGCCCAGCGACCGCGTCGTGGTGCTGCCGGTGGGACCCGCCGTGCCGGTGGATTACCAGATCAGCCTCGACGTCGTCCGCTTCGAACGGCAGCCGGACGGCCGCGTCCGGCTGCTTGCCCGTTGGAGCGTCTTCGGTGAAGGCGGCCGCCGGCTGCTCGGCATGTATCACTCAGACCGGAGCGCGCCGCAGGAGTCCGGCGACTACCCGGCAATTGCAACCGCGATGAGCGGGCTGCTGGCCGACTTGGCGCGGGATATCGTCGTTGCACTGCGGGCGGCTTCGCCTCCTCAGAACATGTCTTGATCCTGCAGCCCGTCGACATCGGGCTGCTTCCTCCCTGACTGCGTTGTCCGAGAAGTCGTCCTGCCCGCGTGGTGCGCGAAGCGACGGACGAATTCGATTCTTTCCCGGCGCTCTTGTCATCACATCGATGCGGGTGAATATAAGAACAAACTAAACAAATGAGGTTGCACCTGATGTCACCTGCGTCGCCGTCTCCTCGCGCTCCGGCGTTCCGCCGATCCTCCCCTATGCCATCGGCGCCTTCATGGGGTTGCCGTTCGTGCTGTGGATCGTACTCTGGCTGTTCGTCTTCCCCGGGGAAAAGAGCGGTTTCGATTCCGAACTCACCACCGTCCTGCTTGCGGTCTCGGCGCCGCTGGTGCTGTGGTTCTTTTTTGTTCACTCGGCTTCANTTGCCAACAGCATGGCCGGCGCCAACGAGTTCGACCGGCCGCGTGCGCCGCTGATCACGCTGACCATCGCCATACTGCCGCAGGCAACCCTATGTCTTGGCATCGCCGGCGGGCTCTACATGCTGTCGCTGGAGGCTGCATGGTACGCGATCGCGGCACCGCTGGCGCTTGGCGTGCTGATCGCCTCTTCCATCTACAAAGGAGAGCAGGCGCGCCATGCCGACAATCTGACGGCACAGCACGCCGGCTTCCGCGGCCGCGAGCCCGCACACGATCGAGGCTTTAACGCCCCCGCGCCCACCGGCTGCTGTGGGCAACGCTGGCAGGCCTCGCCGGGCTGCTGCTCGCGCTGCAGTGGACGTCGGATGCGGGCATTGTCATTGCCGGCGTCGCCGTGGCGGCGGCGGTGGTCTTTGCGACGCTGACGGTCCTTGCGCCCGAGCAAGACGACATCACCCGGCACGGCGGCTCCGCGCCCGGCCATCCGTAATCGCTTCCGACGCCCCTCTCGCCCCCCGAAACCCGACAACCCGGGCACGCGTGGAACGATATCGCTGATCGGGGTGGGTGAAGATCTTTTGGCACCAGAAGGCATCGGCACGCCACGCGTGCCGATGCGCGTCAGGGCCAGCAGCGTCAGGCGATCAGGATGACGCCGTCGTTTATCAGATCGTCGACGCTCTGGTTGGTCGTGAACCCGTCCAATCGCACAAGGGTCTCGACTTCCCAACCGGTATCGAGTTGGACAAGCGTGCTATTCCCGGTCCGGGTGAGGTCGAGCGTGCCCGATCCGGATCCGCCAAAGTAGGGACGCAGGTCCAGAACATCCTGCAGACTGAAATCGGTGATCCGATCGAAGCCCGCCGAGAATGAAGCCGCTTCGCTGGATACGTCGTCGTAGGACCACACGAACTGGTCGGAACCGGCACCACCGGTCATGATATCGGCGCCGAAGCCCCCAGAGCGTGTCGTTTCCTGCCCCGCCGATCAATGTGTCCTCGAACAGGCGCGCCTGATCCGGCGAACTGTCATCGAAAGAAACCCAGGGAGAGACGCTGGTGCTGCCATTAAAGAAGTCGCCGACCAGCAAGTCATCACCACTGCCGCCGTCGAGCCGATCGCAGAAGGCCTCGATGCGGTTGCTCGCCCCATCTTGAGCAGCATCGATATCAAGCGGATACCAGCTGGAGCCGGTGATCAGTCCATCGCCGACCAGTATATCTGCGCCAGCTCCGCCGGACAGAATATCGTTGCATGCGCGGATCTGGTTACCTGTGCCGCCGGAAGCATCCGAATAACCGAGCGCGCCACCTGCGACGAGGTCGATGTCGAGGTCGAGGTTCGTGCCAGCATCCGCGAAGACATCACCGACAAGCGTATCTGCGCCACTTCCTCCGCCAAGGCGATCGCAGAAGGCAACCACACGATTTGCATCCCCGCCTGCACCGCCTTCAGCAGTACCACTATACGTCCAGGCATCGTCACCACCTGCTCCGGCCTGAACCTGGAGAACGAATGTACCGCCACTGTTCTGGGCAACAACATCGCCGACCAGCAGATCGTTTCCGGCGTCGCCGAAGAGGTTATCACCGAAAGCGGTGCTGGTGTTGTGATCCCCACCGGCCGTTCCGCTTCCCTCGAACTTAGAAGCCGATCCGCCCACGCCCGCTCCGGCGTTGAGCACAAACGTACCGTCGTCATCGACGCTTTGCAGATCGCCGATGAGCGTATCGTCACCATTATCGCCGTGCAGAGTATCGTTGAACGCGAAAACCGAGTTGGCGTTGCCGCCAGTTGCGTAAGGGCTGTAGCTGCTGCCGTTACTACCGTTGCCAGCAGATGCATCTAAGGTGATATCGCCGCTGCTGGCGACGTGGGCAACATCGCCCACCAGAAGGTCACTACCCGCATTTCCGTGCAAAACATCGTTGGCGGCTTTCGTCATCTCTTGGCTGCCGCCATTGCCTGGACCGGTGTAGTAGTAGACATAGGCGCCCGGCCCACCCAGGCCCGCCTGGGCATGCAACTCGGTGTCGTCATGGCCGTAAAGCCGGTAGACGTCGCCAACGACCGTATCGTCACCTGAGCCGGCCTGAAGCGAATCATTGAAGGCCGTGACGGTACCACGGTCTCCGCCATCGCCGCCCGGACGTCTGCTGGGAATGCCACCCGTTCCTGTGCTAGCGGTGAGAGCGACAAGGCCACTGGCAGAGGTATCGTAAACGTCGCCGACCAGCAGGTCGGCGCCGAGGCCGGCACGCAGATCGTCATTAAACGCCTGAGCCTGGTTGTCCGGGCCTCCCTCACCGCTATCGACGTGCATGCCTCCATTGCCGCCCGTGCCAACCGACGCGACAAGGGTGATGTCGCCGATCGCACGTTCGCGCGCGACGTCACCCACCAGTTCGTCGCTCTGCGCACCGCCGACAAGACGGTCATTGAACACAGTGGCGGTGTTATTGGCACCGGCGACATCTTCCGTATCTCCGTGTCCAACATCGGCCACGAGATTGACTGTTCCCCTGCCGGTGGTCAGCACGTCACCAACCAGCCGGTTCTGGCCCTGCCCGCCGGTCAGGACATCGTTGAAAGCAGCCAACCGGTTGCGGTTGCCGCCGGAACCGTAAGACGAGTAATAGGGGAAGCCTCCGCGCCCAACGGCTGCCGTGAGTTCAATGGAGTTGCCGCGCGAGGCAAAGACATCTCCAACAAGCGTGTCGTCGCCGAGATCCCCGACCAGAACATCGTTGCAAGCACGGACCTGATTGCCAGATCCTCCCTCACCCCCGGGGAAACAAAGCTTCCTCCGCCGCGCCCGACATCGAGCGTGATATGGCTGTAGCCAGTCCCCTGGGTCAGAATGTCTCCCGCGATGACATCGTCGCCCAATCCACCGAGCAACCGGTCCTCGAATGCAATGACGTCGTTATTGCTTCCTCCTGGCCACTGCCGACAGGAGGATCATAATACCTCCCGTCAAAGTAAGCCCCCGCGCCGACCTGCACACTCAGGTCCATCGCGCCGCCTTCGCGCGCATAGACATCACCGGAGATCAGATCTTCCCCGCCGGCACCTGACAGCGTGCTGAGATAGGCGCGAACCACCTCGTTGTCCGCACCATCGACGGTTTGCTCTGCGTTGCCTGCATCCACTGCCAAGTCAATGGCTTCGCCATCCAGACTCGTGGCGTCACCGACAAGCGTATCGTCACCGGGCGTGCCGGCAGGCGCACCAACAGTATCCATGATAAACCCCTCTTTATCTTGGAACGAATATATTCCAAGAATCGCATTATACTCTGACGCGAATGGGGCGTCCAGAGCACCCGCCACATTGTGGCAGTTCACCGGGAACAGCTGGGCAAAGGTGCCGAGCCATTCGGAGCGGCTTTAACTGCGCTGTAGGGAGAGTCCGATCAGGGGACGATGCTGCCTTATGTGGCCCGGAGTGGGCCCGGCGGGATGCCGGACCG
This sequence comes from Defluviicoccus sp., assembly GCA_013414705.1. Classification (GTDB taxonomy): domain Bacteria; phylum Pseudomonadota; class Alphaproteobacteria; order Rhodospirillales; family Defluviicoccaceae; genus Defluviicoccus. The sequence continues at coordinate 4,272,212 of CP058705.1, read as the reverse complement.
CAGCTTGTCAGCCGTGCGCGCCGTGCCGCTTGCGGGTCAGCAGGAACTCGCGGCCGAGCTTGACCGAGGCAACACCGTCGTACTCGACAATGTCGGACGTCGCGTAGGTTTCCTTCCAGGTATCCGGCAGGTAGGAGCCGGTACCGACGGCATCGATCGGAGCGCCGATTTCGGCCATCACCGTGCACTTCTGCACATCGAAGCCGGACGACGCGACGATCCGCACCTTTGGAAAACCCGCATGGTCGAGCTGCTCGCGCATGTGGTAGACGGCGGCGGCCGACACACCGGTGCCGGTGAGGATGCGCAACTCGGCGTCGTTGCGGTAACGGCGCACTGCCAGCGGCGCGTGCCGCTCGAGCACCGCATAGGACTGCTGCGGATCGAGCCCCTCGATGAACCGCCCACCATGGGTATCGAGCCGCACCGCCAGCCTCCCGGCTGCCGCCAGATCGGGGAAGCGGCGGCAGACCTGCAGCGAGTCGGTCACCTCGCGGCCGAAGTAGTCCACCAAAACCGTCAGGTCTTCGTCCGGGAAGGTCTCGGCGAACATCTCGGCGGCGCGCACCGTCGAGCCGGCGTAGCCGATCAGCGCGTGCGGCATCGTGCCGAGCCCGCGCGCCTGTCCGAAGTAATGCGCGGTGGCGTCGTTGGCATTGCCGATGAAGCCCACGGCGCCGACCTCGCGCTTCGCCGCTGCCGAGCCCACCGAGGCCGCATACGCCATCAGCTCCGCCATCTCGGTGCCGGCGCAGTGGCGCGCATCCATGGCGATGAACGCCACCTTACGCAGGTCTGTGCACATGGTGAATGCGTTGTAGGCGGCCACACACGGCGCGCCGAGCTTCTGCAGGTAGAGCGTCTCCAGGTCGACGAGGTGGTAGAAGGAGCCCGAGATGTACATCAGCGGCTCACCGGCACCGACCCAGTCGCCCTCGCGGTAGTTCAGATCGATCTTGACCGGGAAGCCGCGCTCGGCGGCCACCTGCCGCAGCCAGCTGACCATCAGCCGCGGGGTGAAGATGACCGGGCGGCGCATGAACACCGCGTAGCAGACGCTCTTGTCACCGAACCGGCCGACCGTCTGCTTCGTCTTGACGAAATAGCGGTCGGTCCACAGCTCGACGTCCGGCGTGGCCGGCCGTGTCCCCACCGACGAGGGTTGCGGAGGCTCCGGCGGTGCGGCCGGCTCCGCCGCGGACGCCGCCTCAGAGTCCGCCGGCGACGCGACCGAGTTCGCGGTTGAGTTCCAGGTGGCGCTCACGGCTGCGGGCCTCCTTCAGGATCTCTGCCAGCAGGAATGCGAGCTCCAGGGCCTGGCTGGCGTTCAGCCGCGGATCGCAGTGGGTGTGGTAGCGTGCGCCCAGATTGGCTTCGGTGATCGCCTGCGCCCCGCCGACGCATTCGGTCACGTCTTGTCCGGTCATCTCGAAGTGCACACCGCCGGCGTAGGTCCCTTCCGCTTCGTGCACGGCAAANAAGCCGCGAACCTCCTTCAGAATGCTGTCGAAGTGCCGGGTCTTGAAGCCGGTGCTGCTCTTCACCGTATTGGCGTGCATCGGATCGGACACCCAGACCACCCGCCGGCCCTCGCGCACCACCCGGCGAATCAGCGTTGGCAGCCGGTCGGCGAGCTTGTCCGGGCCCATGCGGATGATCAGCGTCAGCCGCCCCGGCTCGTTCGCCGGATTAAGCTCGTCGATCAGCCGGATCAGCTCGTCGCCCTCGATCCCCGGGCCGAGCTTCACGCCCACCGGATTGCCGATGCCGCGCAGGAATTCCAGGTGCGCGCCATCCAGCTGGCGGGTGCGCTCGCCGAGCCACAGCAGGTGAGCCGCGGTGTCGTACCAGTCGCCCGTGGTGCTGTCGACCCGCGTCAGCGCGGCCTCGTAGTTCAACAGCAGCGCCTCGTGGGAGGTGAAGAAGCTGGTCTCGCGGATCTGCGGTGCCGACTCCGAGGTGAGCCCGCAGGCAGCCATGAACGCCAGCGCCTCGTCGAGCCGCCCTGCCAGATCCGTGTAGCGGCTGCCCTGCGGGCTGTCGGCCACGAAGCCCAGGTTCCACAGGTGCACCTGGTGCAGGTCGGCGTAGCCGCCCTGGGCAAAGGCGCGGATCAGGTTCAAGGTCGCCGCCGACTGATTGTAGGCACGGATCATCCGGCCCGGATCAGGCACCCGGGCGTCGGCGGTGAAATCCATGCCGTTGATCATGTCGCCGCGGTAGGCCGGCAGGGTCACCCCGTCGATGGTCTCGGTGTCCGCCGATCGCGGCTTGGCGAACTGGCCCGCCAGCCGCCCCACCTTGACCACCGGCACCGCGGCACCGAACGTCAGCACCACCGCCATCTGCAGCAGCACCCGGAACATGTCGCGGATGTTGTTGGGATGGAACTCGGCGAAGCTCTCGGCACAGTCGCCGCCCTGCAGCAGGAAGGCACGGCCCTCCGCGACTTGCGCCAGTAGGCGTTTCAGCCGCCGGGCCTCGCCGGCGAACACCAGCGGCGGAAATGCCGCNAACTCGCTTTCGACTTCGGCAAGGCAGTGCGGCTCGGGATAGGTCGGCACCTGCACGATCGGCTTTTGGCGCCAACTGTCCGGAGTCCAGTTATTGGTCATCATTCTCCCCGTGCCGAGGCAATAGCCACGATCCTTCAGGCTATAAGCGGCTCGGCGCTTGTTTTCAACTCGCACCACGGCGACGCTAGGGCAGGGCTGCCCTGCACGGTCGTGGATGCGACGCGCACGCCCTCAACCGGCCCGCTTGTCCCGCATGGTCACGAATTCCTCCGCGGCCGTCGGATGAATGCCGATCGTGGCATCGAACTGAGCCTTTGTCGCCCCGCATTTGAGCGCGACCGCGAGCCCCTGGATAATCTCCGGCGCGTCGGGGCCAACCATGTGGCAGCCGACCACACGCTCGGTCTGCGCGTCCACCACCAGCTTCATCAGCGTGCTCTCGTCGCGGCCGGAGATCGTGTGCTTCATCGGCCGGAAGCGGGAGATGTAGACATCGACCGCACCGCCCAGCGTCGCCCGCGCCTCCGTCACGCCGACGGTCGCCACCGGCGGCTGGCTGAACACCGCCGACGGCACATCGTCATAGTCCATCTGCATGGGATTGGCGTTGAACTGGGTTTCGGCGAAGGCATGGCCTTCGCCGATCGCCACCGGAGTGAGGTTGATCCGGTCGGTGCAGTCTCCGACGGCGAAGATGCTCTCGACCGAACTGCGGTTCCACGCGTCCACCACCACCGCACCGTTACCGTTCAACGTCACGCCGGCCTCTTCCAGGCCGATGCCGTGCGTGTTCGGCGCCCGTCCGGTGGCGTAAAGGCAGATGTCGGTCGTGAGCGTCGAGCCGTCGTCCAGGCTCAGCGTCAGCCCTTCATTGCTTCTTACGATCGACCGCACCTGGGTTCTTCGCCGGATCTGGATCCCGGCGNNCTGCATCTGGTCGGCGAGGAAAGTGCGCACGTCTTCATCGAAGCCGCGCAGGATTTCTTCGCCGCGGATCAGTTCCGTCACCTCGACACCCGCCGCCGCGAGAATGCCGCAGAATTCGACCGCGATGTAGCCGCCGCCGACCACCACCGCGCGCTGCGGCAACGTGGCCAAATCGAGGATCTCGTTCGAGGTTATCGCGCACTCGATGCCGGGGATATTGGGCAGCGTGGGCCAGCCGCCGCAGGCGATCAGGATCTTTTCGGCCGTGNNTACCGCTGCCCCCACCTCGACGGTGTGCGCATCCGCCAGCACCGCCTTGCCGTCCAGCAACTGGACGTTGTTGCGCCGCAGAATGCCGCCGTAGACGCCCTCCAGCCGGTCGATCTCCCGGTTCTTGGCCTCAATCAGCGCCTTCCAGTCGAGCCGGGTACCGTCGATCGTCCACCCATAGCCGCGCGCATCGTCGAATTCGTCGGCGAAGTGAACCCCATAGATCAGCAGCTTCTTCGGTACGCAGCCGCGGATCACACACGTTCCACCGACCCGGCTTTTCTCCGCGATCGCCACGCGCGCCATAGCCGCCCGCCAAGCGTGAGGCGCGCACGCCCCCGAGCCGGCGCCGATGGTGATCAGATCGAAGTCATAACGTCGCATGGTCGCACACGATCCCGCAGGTAAGCGCCGGTCCGTACGCGCAGCCGGCCAGCGCGTTTATATGGGGAATGGTGCGCCAGGATAAGGGTGGAGATGCGGGTCGTTCCCCCTCGTGACATCGCTGACGTGATTGTTCTCGCAACCGCTCCGGAACGGACTCGCTGCAAGGGTTCGCGATGAACCCTCATAACATAGTGACACCAGTCACTGAATAAAATGCAGCATATATGTATGTAATTTCGCATCTTAGTTTCCGGATGTTCGGGAAAGGGCGGAAAATGGTAGCTGTGACCGATGAACTTCGATCGGTTTTGGAGCGGTTCCCGATCATCTATTTTGGCCGTTTCCCAGTATCGCGGCGTATTTACAGCCACATAATGAATCTTGAGAAAAAACATGAACTTGTATTTCATAAACACAATGTCGAAAATGCGGGCAGTCGCATTGCAAAGCATAACTCAACGTATTTTAGCGGCACGATCATCGACAGATGCGTCAGGGATCTGAGGTCAGAGGGAATCTCAACACGGCTGACCCTGCCCCCTCAGTCGTTGACGCCATGACGGAATTCGCGCAGACGGCCCCCTTCCGCTACACGGACGACAGTGCGCCGATCGAACAGACGCACGCCGATGACGAGTCCTCCCCAGCGACCGAAATCACCGGAACTGAGATTCCTGGCGCTGAAATTGCCGGGACTGAAGTCCCCGAGACCGAAATTTCCGGCATGCGCCGCGTCTGTTCCGATATCACCAAGTCAAAAGAGGTTATGCGTCTCCTCGGCGACCGTGTCCTGTGCCAGATCGCTACGCGCTATCTCGGCTATGAACCGGCCGTTGTCGAAGCCTACCTGGAAATCCTGTCGTGCCCTGAAAGTGCGAAGGGCCTGATCAGCTATCCCCCTCGGGTTTCATTACGACGTCCCCGGCTTCAACTTCCTCGGCTTCTTCTTCTATCTCAGTGACGTAACCGAAACCACCGGCGGCGAACACGTGATGATCCGCACGTCGCATCGCAACAAGCCCTTGAAGTTCATGCTGAAATCGGCGCGCACGGCTGGCATGGAGGTCGACTCATACTATCCAACAAAGTTGCATTTCGAGGTTCGTGGGCCGAAGGGCTCGGGGTTTGCCGAAGATCTCTACTCCTTTCACAAGGTAAACCCGCCGATCAGCCAGGACAGGCTGACCTTGCAGATCCGATATTATTGATCCGCCACCGGCCGGCGATGCTGGCCGAGGAAGAGGCGCTCTTCGCCGATCCCGCGGCCGATGGCCTCTGCCGCTGCGCGACCACCGCGGCTGACCACTGCATCTGAGCACCGCGGCCGACCATGGGTACATCGACATGCGCCGCCACGCGGTGAGCCACGGCCTCAGCTGGCTCGTCTCCGATCGGCGTGGTCCCGGCAAGGTCTCGATGCCGCAACACGCCGCCGTCGCCATGGCCGGGACCGCCGTCGCACGCCACGTCAAGACAAGCACCACTCGACGCTGCCATCTGTCGCCGGCCAAGCTGCTGTCGGCCAAGCTCTCGGCCGAGGCGTTCGCCCGCGCGGTACGCGCCCACCCGAATATCGAAAGCGGCGTCCACCGGGTGCTCGCCGTCGCCTTCGAAGAGGACCGGGCCCGCACCGGCAAACGCTGCGGCGGGTCCGACGACTTCGCACGATCCATCCTCGGCGAAATGCGATAGCCCTGGCCCGAGTGCGCGGCGCTTGCCCCCTGCTCACGTTGACGCTTGCACGACGTGCTACTAAATCAGCCCTGCGCTGCGTTCAGGGACGCTACGGAGCGTCCCTCGATCCGCCGCTGCGGACAGCTCGGAGTAAGCACAAGAGACTTCGTAAGACGCCGATGATCCTGGACCTCAACGACCGTTCGCGCGAGATCTTCCGCCAGATCGTCGACGTCTATCTGGAGACCGGCGAGCCGATCGGCTCGCGCACGCTGTCCAAGCGCCTGTCGCAGTCGCTGTCGCCCGCTACCATCCGCAACGTCATGGCCGACCTGGAGGACGCGGGGCTGCTGTTCGCGCCTCACACTTCGGCGGGACGGCTGCCGACGGAAGCCGGTCTGCGTCTGTTCGTCGACGGCCTGCTGGGCGTCGGCAACATGAACGACGACGAGCGGCGCACGATCTCCCAGCAGTGCGCCGGCAGCGGCACCAATATCGAGGGCCTGCTGGAACGGGCGACCGAGACCCTGTCCGGACTTACGCGCTGCGCCGGCCTGGTGATGGCGCCGAAAAGCGAGCAGCCGCTCAAGCACATCGAACTGGTCAGCCTCAGCCCGGGCCGCGCCCTGGTGGTGATGGTTACCGAGAACGGAATGGTGGAGAACCGGATCATCGAAACGCCTCCGGGGCTGCCGCCGTCGGCACTCGTGGAAGCGTCGAACTTCCTGTCGGCGCGGCTGGTCGGCCGTACCCTGGGCGAGGCGCGCACCGATATTCTCGACGAACTGGAGGCGCACGCCGCCGCCCTGAACGAGCTGACCAGCAAGCTTGTCGAATCCGGCCTCGCCGTGTGGGCCGGAGGGAGCNGCGGCGGATCGCTGATCGTCCGCGGCCAGGCACATCTGCTCGAAGACGTGCAGGCCATTTCCGAACTCGAGCACATCCGCTCGCTGTTCGCCGCACTGGAAACGAAGGAGATGCTCGCCAACCTTCTGTCGATTGTCGACAGGGCCGACGGCGTGCAGATCTTCATCGGGTCCGGCAACACGCTGTTCAACATGACCGGCTGCTCGATGATCGTAAGCCCCTATCGGGACGTCCGGGAGCGGATCATCGGCGCCGTCGGCGTCATCGGCCCGACGCGGATGAACTACGCGCGGATCATTCCGATGGTCGATTACACGGCGAATCTGGTTGGCCGGCTGATCGGCTGAAGGCAGTAAACGGGAAGGATACCCATGACCGGAACGGAACGGAACACCATGCAGGACACCGCAGAAGGCGGCGAGGCGGGGTGCCACCGACGGAGCCCGGTGCCGCCCCGGCACAGCCGTCAGGTCCCGCTGCGGAAGCCGCGGACGCACCCGATCTGCAGCAGCAGCTTGCGGCAGCGCAAGAAGAGGTGGCACGCCTGAAAGACGAGTATCTGCGGGCGTTGGCCGAGACCGAAAACCTGCGCCGGCGGGCAGCCCGGGAGCGGCAGGAAACGTCACAGTACGCAATCACCGGCTTCGCCCGTGACCTGCTATCGGTTGCAGATAACCTCAACCGGGCACTTGGAGCGGTTGCCGTCGATGCGCGGCGCGCCGACCCGGCGCTGGACGCTCTGATGAGCGGCGTCGAAATGACGGAAAAAGAGCTGCTGACGATCTTCGATCGCCATGGAGTGAAGCCGATTCCGGCCGTCGGCCAGCTGTTTGACCCGCATGTCCACGAAGCCCTGTTCGAAATGCCCGATCCGTCGGTGCCACAAGGCACGGTTCTGCAGGAGATGCAGCCAGGCTACAGCATCCATGGCCGGACCCTGCGTCCGGCCCGTGTCGGCCTCGCCCGGGGCGGACCAAAGCCGGGAGTGGCGGCTGCCCAGACCGACGCCGGCAAGGCGGACGCGGAAGCGCCGTCGATGATCGCAGAAGATGACGGCGTCATCGAATACCCTCGCGCGAGGGCGCCTACCGAAAGTCCGCCGACGCGGGCACCGCCGGCACCCGGCTCGACGAGGACACCTGAGCACGGGGATCGGCGCGGAGGGTTTATCAGCCGGCCGCGCCTTCTGTCGGTAACATCTCCATACTCTCCGGATCACTGAAGAGGGTGCGGGTTCATAACAGACACCGTCCGCTATGAACCCGCACCGAACAGTTCGTTGATCCGGGCGGACTGCAGCCGCCAGGTGTCGCTCGCCATGAAGCGCTCGGTTTCGGCGAGCATTCCTGGGATGGCGCTGCAGTCGTCCATCGAATACGTCTGCTCAAGCTCCGGATTGACCCGGATGTAGTTCTCCGGGCCAAGCAGCAGCCGCGCTGTAAAGTCGTTGATCTGGCTCGTTCCGTCGAAGACGGTCGAGACCAGTGGAAAGGCGGGTGCCCCGTCGTCCTGCCGCGGCCGCAGCCAGCCGAGAACACCGTAAGGAAATCGCGCGTCGGGCGGCGGATAGCTGTTGGCCATGAATCCGGTACCGACCGAAAGCAGACAGACGCGCGTAAGCGGGATACCTTGGCGCTCGATGATCCCCGAGCCGATCAGGGCCGCCAGCGCCGCAGTGCTGGGATTGTTGGCGAACACACCGCCATCGATGAAGGCATTGCCGCCCTCAACGCCAGGAACATCACCAGAAACAACACCGGAAACATCGTGCGCCGGGAAGTAGACGGGAGCGGCGGCACTCGCCATGATCGCGTCGACGACTTTCGTGTCCGGAAAACCGGGCATCCAGTCGACGTCCGGAAGATTGCTGAACAGCCGGGCCCGCCATTCCGCTGCGCCGGACGGGGTGCGTGCACGGAGCTGGAAGCTCGGGGCAACGACGCGCTTGCGCCGCTGCGTCCACACTTCGGCGAGCGTGATATCAGGAACGTACTGCTCGAGCAGGTGCCGGAAGCCCTGCGTACGATATTTCGGAAACAGCAGCAGCGGTGCAAGTTCGCGCAGCCGCTGCGCCAGATCAGGAACGGAGGTCCCTGCCGGCGTTGCCAGGGCTTTGCTGGCTGCCTGCACGCCCGCCTCCCCGTCACGGGCGAGTTGATCCCGATCCGTCTGCGGCAGGTATGGCTGAAAGATCTGCGAACAGGCCTGTTCGGAGCTGTAGAGATCGAAAATCGTCTCGATGGAAACACCGCTCGCAAGCCCGAGCGCGATGATACTGCCGGTCGAGGTGCCGGCGAAGAGATCGATGTTATCGAGGACGCGCGGATCCAGGCTCTGCAGAAGCTTCGCCGTAATCACGCCGAATATGCCGCCACCATCGCACGCCAGAATCCGGTAGCACTCCGCAGCCATCGTCCCTGCTCCCCGATCGCCGTTTTAGATATTTTATATAGCATGATTTACGCGTTTTTGGCGAATTCCGGTGACTTGGGAATTGCGTGCCCACAAGGAGGGCGGGAGGGTGCGATCAGCGGCAAGACTCTCGGCGCTAGAGCAGGGTTCGCCCCGCCCCTTCAGCCAAGCGACACGTCCTCTGGATCGTGAGCGGCGAACCGCCGCTTGGCGGTTGCGCGGCTGGCGACGGCGTAGCAGTAGACGCATCCGTGCGGGCAGGTGTCGTAGGCACCGATGTCACGTGACGCAAAGCAGCCGCAGGTTGCGCGATGCGAACGGAGTGGCACCGTAATCGGTCGGCCGGCCAGACGGGCCAGACGTCCGGCATCGATGCAGCGGGCTTCGCCCACGCCATCGGCACGCAGCTCCGGCTGATCGCACAGAACAAGTCTTATCCCCGTGCCGCGGCCAACTCTGCCAGGCGGGACAGCAGCGCCCGCTTCGCATCAGCCGGCGGATCCTCCCAGACAAAACCGCTGGCCCGCGCCGCCAGGTCCAGGTTGCGCCGGGTCTTGCGGTAGACCTGCAGCCAGGACACCACCACCTCGTCCACCAGACCTTCGAGCGCCCCCGCCAGTCTTGCGAAGGTCGCGAGATGCCATTCGGCCGGCGTGAGATCGGAGCAGACGATAGGGTCGTATCGCCAGACGACGCGGCCCGCCCCGAACGCCCGGACGAGGCTTGCGATCTGCGCGATGGCGCGCTCGGGCGGGATCGTTGCCGCGTCGAGCGCGCGCGGATAACCCGTAACGGTGAACTGCACCACGAACGGCACGCCGGTGTCGGCCACCTCGCTCAATGCCGCCAGAAACGGCCCCGCATTGCGGGTCCAGAACACGTAGCCGTCGACTTCGGGCGGACGCAGCGGCACCAGCGACGGTGGACCGCCGTAGGATTGCGGACGCGCACAACACCGTCCCGCCACCGCCGGCGGAACCAGTCGCCGTAGAACGCGGGAATGTCCGTGCGATAGCTGGCGGAAATGATCATGCGATGGGGTCCCGCCGCGCTTTGGTTCTGATGTACAGGACGTGGCCCGCCTGAGCGGTCCGTCCTCCCGGCGCCGCAAGCCGACACATCAAGCCGGATGATCGCCTCCAGACGCTCGCAGCATCCTCCTCTGGCCGCAATCGGCGACCCCGGGGCGTTGCGTGCTTCCGACCCCCGCATATATAACGCGCCGAGAGAGCGTACCGGGTGCAACTTTACGCAACAACCACCAGGGGCCCTCGCGACGCCGGGGCGGGTTGCGCGGGCCTGCCGCAAGAGAGGTGAAACATGAGCAAAGTCATTGGCATCGACCTGGGCACCACCAATTCCTGCGTTGCAGTGATGGAAGGCAAAGATGTCCGGGTCATTGAAAATACCGAAGGCGCGCGCACCACGCCGTCGATCGTCGCATTCACCGATGCGGGTGAGCGGCTGGTCGGCCAGCCGGCGAAGCGCCAAGCGGTTACCAATCCCGAAAATACCTTGTTTGCGATCAAGCGGCTGATTGGCCGGCGCTACAACGACCCGATCACCGAGAAGGACAAGGGCATGGTGCCCTACCGGATCGTCGACGGGACCGGCGGCGACGCCTGGATCGAGGCCCAGGGCAAGAAGTACAGCCCGAGCCAGATTTCGGCCTTCATCCTGCAGAAGATGAAGGAGACCGCAGAGAATTTCCTTGGCGAGGATGTCACGCAGGCGGTGATCACGGTTCCCGCCTACTTCAACGACAGCCAGCGTCAGGCGACCAAGGACGCCGGCAAGATCGCCGGTCTCGAGGTTCTGCGCATCATCAACGAGCCGACCGCCGCCGCACTCGCCTACGGGCTGGAGAAGCGCGGGTCGGGGACCATCGCCGTCTACGACCTGGGCGGCGGCACGTTCGACATTTCGGTCCTGGAGATCGGCGACGGCGTGTTCGAGGTGAAGTCCACCAACGGCGACACGTTCCTCGGCGGTGAAGACTTCGACAAGCGGATCCTCGATTATCTGGCGGACGAGTTCAAGAAGGAGCAGGGCATCGACCTGCGCAACGACCGACTCGCCCTGCAGCGCCTGAAAGAGGCCGCCGAGAAGGCCAAGATCGAGCTGTCCTCGACGATGCAGACGGAAGTGAACCTGCCGTTCATCACCGCCGATGCGGCCGGGCCGAAGCACCTGAACATTAAGCTGACCCGCGCCAAGCTGGAAGCGCTGGTCGAAGACCTGATCGACAAGACGATCGCGCCATGTCGCAACGCGCTGAAGGATGCCGGCCTGTCGGCCGCCGAGATCAGCGAAGTCGTGCTCGTCGGCGGCATGACGCGCATGCCGAAGGTGATCGAGAAGGTCAAGCAGTTCTTCGGCCGCGAGCCGCACAAGGGTGTCAACCCGGACGAGGTGGTCGCCATCGGCGCCGCGATTCAGGCGGGTGTACTGAAGGGCGAGGTAAAGGACGTCCTGCTGCTCGACGTCACCCCGCTGTCGCTGGGCATCGAGACGTTGGGCGGCGTGTTCACCCGGCTGATCGACCGCAACACGACGATCCCGACCCGCAAGAGCCAGGTGTTCTCCACCGCTGAAGACAGCCAGACGGCGGTGACCATCCGCGTCTTCCAGGGCGAACGCGAAATGGCGGCCGACAACAAGATCCTGGGCCAGTTTGACCTGGTGGGCATCCCGCCGGCACCGCGCGGCATGCCGCAGATCGAAGTGACGTTCGATATCGACGCCAACGGCATCGTCAACGTCCAGGCGAAGGACAAGGCGACCGGCAAGGAACAGCAGATCCGGATCCAGGCTTCCGGCGGCCTCAGCGACTCCGACATCGATCGGATGGTCAAGGAAGCCGAGTTGCACGCCGCCGACGACCAGCGTCGCCGTGAGAACGTCGAAGCGCGCAACCACGCCGACGGCATGATTCACGCCACCGAGAAGGACCTGACGGAATACGGAGACAAGATCGCCACCGCCGACAAGGAAGCGATCGAGCAGGCGATTGCCGACCTGAAGGGCGTGCTCGACGGCGATGATGCGGATGCGATCAAGCAGAAGACGGAGACGCTCGGCCAAGCCCGCATGAAGCTGGGAGAGGCGATGTACCGCGAGCAGCAGGCCCAGTCCGGTGAAGGTGCACCAGGAGCGGGCAGCCCGGGTGCGGGTGCCGATACCGGTGCAAGCGGCGCGCAGGGCGAGCGTGTCGTCGATGCCGAGTTCGAAGAAGTCGACCCGGAGCAGAACAAGAAAGCCGCGAGCTGATCGAGAAAACCACGCGTGGGGAAAGCCGTCCGGTTCGTTCCGGGCCGGACGGTTCTTGGGTTCCGTTGCTGGCGTCGGATGATGGTTGATGTCGAAAGATGATTACTATCGCGTTCTCGGGGTGGGACGGGACGCGAGCAAGGACGATCTGAAANAAGCCTATCGGAAGCTGGCGATGAAATATCACCCGGATCGGGCACCGGGTGACAAGGATGCCGAGCGCCGGTTCAAAGAAATCAACGAGGCGTACGAAGTCCTGAAGGACGACCAGAAGCGGGCTGCCTATGACCGCTTCGGACATGCCGCCTTCGAGCAGGGTGGCATGGGCGGCGAGTCCGGCTTTGGACCCGGCTTCAGCAGTGGCTTCGCGGATATCTTCGAGGAGATGTTCGGTGATTTCGTCGGTGGGGGTGGCCGACGCGGAGGACGGAGCGCCGGCCGCGGCTCGGACCTGCGCTACAACCTGGAAATCAGCCTCGAAGAAGCGTTTGCGGGCTCGAAGACCACGATCCGGGTACCGACGGCGGTCCGCTGCGAGGACTGCAAGGGAACGGGGGCAGCCGGAGGTGCGGCTCCGGAGACCTGCAGCACCTGTCGCGGCGCCGGCCGGGTGCGGGCTCAGTCCGGATTCTTTACCGTCGAGCGCACTTGTCCGAGCTGCGGCGGCACCGGGCAGACGATCCGCGACNCCCTGCCGGTCCTGCGGGGCCACGGGCGGATGCAGCGGGAAAAGACGCTGCAGGTCAGCATTCCCACCGGCGTCGAGGACGGCACGCGGATCCGGCTCTCCGGTGAAGGTGAAGCCGGGATCCGCGGTGGGCCGCCGGGAGACCTCTACATCTTTGTCACGCTGTCCCCACACCGGTTTTTCCGCCGCAACGGTGCCGACATTCACTGCCGCGTGCCGTTGCCGATGACGACGGCAGCGCTCGGCGGCACCGTCGAGGTGCCGACGATCAATGGCGATCGGGCGCGGATCAGCATTCCGCCCGGAACCCAGTCCGGCGAGAGCTTCCGGTTGCGGGGCAAGGGCATGACCATCCTGCGCAGCCAGGGCCGTGGCGACATGTATGTCGAGGCGATGATTGAAACTCCGGTCAATCTGACCGAAAAGCAGCGCCGGCTGCTGCAAGAGTTCGCCGACGACGGCACAGACGAGAAAACGAGCCCGGAGAGCCACGGTTTCTTGGCCAAGATGAAGGAGCTGTGGCAGGATCTCCGGGAATAGAGCAGCGATCACTACAAACGCCTTCGTTTTCTACGAACCGGCGGAGTTAAGCCGGAGTGGGCCCGTAAGACGCTTCAAGGGAGGGACGCAGGCATGCGGATCGGAATTGCCGGTTGTGCCGGCCGCATGGGACGGATGCTGCTGCAGATGGTGCTGGCAACAGACGGCGCCGATCTCGTCGGCGGCATCGACCGGCCCGGTCATCCCGCGCTGGGCGAAGACCTCGGGACGCTCGCCGGCGGAGCACCGATCGGCATGGCAGCAGGAAACGATCCGGCAGCACTGTTCGCAGCCGCGGACGTGGTGATCGACTTTTCTTCGCCGGCCACCGTCGGTGAACACACCAGGCTCGCCACCCGGCACACGACGGCACTCGTCGTCGGCACCACGGGCCTTGAGCCTTCGCATCGCGACATGCTGGCAGATGCAGCAACGCACGTGCCGATCGTGGTGGCCGCGAACATGAGCGTCGGCGTTACCCTGCTGCTGGGCCTCACCCGTCAGGTAGCGCAACTTCTCGGACCCGACTACGACATCGAAATCGTCGAGATGCACCACCGGCACAAGGTGGACGCTCCTTCCGGAACCGCGCTGGCGCTGGGTTCGGCAGCCGCCGAGNGGCGTGACGTGGCCCTGGCAGACGCAGCGGTGCGGGTGCGTGACGGGCAGACCGGGCCACGGCCAGCGGGCGCGATCGGATTTGCGACCTTGCGCGGCGGCGACGTCGTCGGCGAGCACACGGTGATTTTCGCCGCCGAGGGCGAGCGCATCGAGCTGACGCACAAGGCGACCTCGCGCAGCATCTTCGCGCGCGGCGCGGTGCGTGCCGCGCTCTGGTGCGACGGCCGCTCGCCGGGCCTCTATTCGATGCCGGACGTTCTGGGGCTCGGCTGACGCAAATCCCGAACAATTCATGCCGGGTTCGAGTCCACGACGCCGCAACAAGCTGCTATACGGATTGAGTTGCAGGAACGGCGCGGCCATTTCGAATCGACAGAGGCACCGATCAACCTAAGACAGGCGAGGCGTCCTTCCCATCTACGGAGGAGAATACAATGAGCGGATCAACGGCACACCAAAATTGAAGCCGGGCGTCGTTACCGGCAAGGAGTATGAAACTCTCGTCGCCGCGTGCAAGGCAGGCCATTACGCGCTGCCAGCGGTGAACGTCACCGGCACCAATACGATCAACTCGGTTCTGGAAGCCGCGGCGAAGAACAAGGCGGATGTCATCATCCAGCTGTCGAATGGCGGCGCGCAGTTCTATGCCGGTCAGGGCTTCCCGGACGGCAGCTTGGCGAAGGTGCTGGGTGCGGTTTCTGCCGCCAAGCATGTCCACATGATGGCCGAGCACTACGGCGTCTGTGTCGTGCTGCACACGGACCACGCCAACAAGAAGCTGATCCCGTGGGTGGAAGGCCTGCTGGACCACGGCGAGGCGTTCTACAAGGAAGCCGGCAAGCCGCTGTTCAGCTCGCACATGCTGGACCTCTCCGAAGAGCCGATCGACTGGAACCTGAACGAATGCGCCCGCATCCTTGAGCGCATGGCGAAGATGGGCATGAACCTGGAGATCGAGCTCGGCGTCACCGGTGGTGAAGAAGATGGTGTTGGCTCCGATCTCGAGGAAGGCGCGGACAACTCCAAGCTCTACACCCAGCCGGAAGATGTGCTGCAAGCCTTCGACAAGCTGTCCGAGATCGGCATGTTTTCCGTTGCCGCCTCGTTCGGCAACGTGCACGGCGTCTACAAGCCGGGCAACGTCAAGCTCCGCCCCGAGATCCTGAAGAATTCCCAGGATCTGGTCTCACGCAGCCACAATACCGGACCGAACCCGCTGAACCTGGTGTTCCACGGCGGTTCAGGCTCCGACAAGGGCCAGATCACCGAGGCGGTCGGCTACGGCGTGTTCAAGATGAACATCGACACCGACACCNAGTTCGCGTTCTCCGAGCCGGTCGGCAAGTTCGTCGAGGAGCATCCGAAGGCGTTCAAGTACCAGATCGACCCGGAAGACGGCACGCCGTTCAAGAAGTTCTACGACCCGCGCAAGTGGCTGCGGGCGGCTGAAGTCGGCATGGCCGACCGGCTGAGCGAGGCCTTCAAGGACCTGGGCTCCACCGGCAAGTCGCTGGCTCAGTAAGTCTACTCAGAACACGGGGGCGCGGCGCGCGGGCTTGCCGCCGCCGCACCCTTTCCCGCTCCCCATTCAACAGTCGTTCCCGAAGGCGCTCTCCAGAGCCGGATGATCTTCAGGCGGCGATCATCTCCGCCAGATCGGCCTCCACGGTGCCGATCGGCCGGATGCCGAAGTTCTCCACCAGAACACCCAGCACTGCCGGGGTCAGGAATGCCGGCAGCTTCGGGCCAAGGCGGATGTTGCGGATCCCCAGGTGCAGCAGAGCCAGCAGCACCAGCACTGCCTTCTGCTCGTACCAGGAGATGACCAGCGACAGCGGCAGGTCGTTGACGCCGCAGCCGAACGCGTCCGCCAGCGCGCCTGCAACCTTGATCGCCGAGAACGCATCGTTGCACTGTCCCATGTCGAGCAGCCGGGGCAGCCCTGCCACGGTTCCCAGATCGGAGCCGACGACCCGGAACTTTCCGCATCCCAAGGTCAGAACGATGGAATCCGACGGCAGCCGTTCGGCGAGTTCGGTATAGTAGTTGCGACCGGTTTCCGCACCGTCGCAACCACCGATGAGCACGAACCGGCGCACCGCGCCGCTCTTCACCGCATCCACGACCGGCCCCGCCACCGACAGCACCGCGCCGTGCCCAAAACCGGCCGTGTGCTGGCGAACGGGTGACGCGTCGGCAAATCCCGGTGCGGCCAGCGCTGCTTCGATCACCGGCGCGAAGTTGCGATCGGCGATGTGGGTGACGCCGGGCCAGGCGACGAGACCACAGGTGAACAGCCGATCCTTGTAGGTGGGGGCCGGGTTCTGGATACAGTTGGTGGTCATCAGGATCGCGCCCGGAAACAGATCGAACTCCTGGCGCTGTCGCATCCACGCGCCGCCGTAATGGCCGGCCAGATGCGGGTACCGCTTGAGCTCGGGATAGCCGTGTGCCGGCAGCATCTCGCCGTGCGTATAGATGTTGATCCCCATCCCCGCCGTCTGCTCCAGCAGCGCATCCAGGTCGGCCAGATCGTGGCCGGACACCAGGATCGCCTTGCCCAGAACGTGGCCCATCAGCACCGGCGTCGGCACCGGTGTGCCGTAAGTGCCGGTATGTGCCCCGTCCAGCAGCTCCAGAACCCGCAGCCCCACCTCGCCGCACTTGAGCGCGAGCGCCAGCAGTGCCGACGGGTCTGTCTCCGGGCGATTCAGCGCATCCAGGGCCTCGTGCAGGAAGGCATAGACCTCTGGATCCTCGCGGCCCAGCGTGCGTGCATGGCTGGCGTAGGCCGCAGCCCCCTTCAGGCCGTAGGTGATCAGCTCCTGCAGGCCGGTCACGTCGGCGCCCAGCACCTCGGTCCGCCCCAGAATTCCCACCGCTTCGCCTTGTGCGAGTCGACCCTGCCGGTCCGGCGCCGGAGCCCAGCTCGACGACACATCCGCTGCCGTCCCGTCTGCCCCGCACAGGCTGCGCGCGCGTTCGATCATCGGCACCGCCGCATCGATCATCTCGTCAATGCGATCCGCATCGAAGTTGACGTTGGTGACGGTGGTGAACAGGGCATCGAGCACGAAACCGTCAATCCCGGCATCCCGCACGCCCTGCTGGCCGGCGCGATGGGCATAGTGCGCAATCGTCTTCGTGGCATCAAACAGCAGGTCCTGCAGCACGCCCACCTCCGGGGTCTTGCCGCAGACACCGACGCTCTGGCACCCCGTGCCATGCGCCGTCTGCTCACACTGATAACAAAACATAGGATCGGGCCTCCGCTTCGGGCTGTTGGATGCTCAGCACTATAGGTGTGGGCTGGCGCACCGCCTTGACCGGGGTCAAACTGCAGACGTGTAATCGCAGCCGGAGCGACGTGTGATAGAGGAGAGCGATCAGGGGCCGGCGGGCGAATCGACGGACAATGAGCCGGATTTCGCCCGGCTGCGCCGTGTGGCGCTGTTTCAGGGATTGTCGGATCCGTCGCTGAGAACGCTGCTCGCCGATGCGTTCCTGCGCCAAGTGGACGACGGTACCGTTCTGTTCGTCCAGGGCGACGACGCGGACTGCTTCTACGTCCTGCTGGATGGCTGGGTGAAGCTCTACCGGCTGAGCGAGGATGGCACGGAAGCGCTGGTCACCGTGGTCGCCCCCGGGAAACCTTCGCCGAAGCGGCAATGTTTGCACAGCAGCGTTACCCGGTGTGCGCCGAGGCAGTCGCCGCCTCTTCGCTGCTGGCGATTGCGCGGCGCGGATTCGCCGCGTCGCTGGCAGCGGATCCTCAGATCGCACTGCTGATGCTGGGTTCCCTGTCGATGCGCATGCACCACCTAGTGGAACGGATCGAGCAACTCCAGGTCAAATCCGCCCCGCAGCGGCTGGGCGACTTTCTGGTCCGGCTGTGTCCGCAGACCGACGGCCCCGCCACTGTCGAGCTGCCGTTTGCCAAGGGACTGGTGGCCCAGCGGCTGGGGATGCGTCCGGAGACATTATCGCGCGCGATGGGCGCCCTGCGATCCGTGGGCGTCACCGCGCGTGGCAGCCGCGTCAGCATCGCCGAAGTCAGCCGACTGCGCGCGTTTTGCCAGATGCCGTAAACTGAGTGGAGCGGCCAGCCCTCAGCCACTGTCCTCAGTACAGGCGACCACCGTTCGGTACCGGCAGCGTGGGCGAAATCAGCACCACCTCGCCCTCTGCATCCGGAAAGCCCAACACCAGCACCTCGGAGCGAACTTTGGCGATCTGCCGGGGTGCAAAGTTGACCACCGCTGCGACCTGTCGGCCGATCAGGGCATCGGGCTGGTAGTGTCGGGTGATCTGTGCCGAGCTGGTCCGCAGGCCCAGATCGGGCCCGAAATCGATTCTGAGCACGAGCGCGGGCTTGCGGGCGTGCGTATTGACTTCCGCGCCGACGATCGTGCCGACACGAATGTCGATCCGTTCGAAATCGCTCAGCTCGGCTATCATGGAAGAATAATCAGCGCACTTCTCTTGCCGGCTTCCGCGGCGCCCCTTCAGTCAGGAGCGCGCCGCAGATACCTGCTTCGGTCGTCGAACGGCCACCGGGATAGTAACCGGGATGGCGACCGCCCCAAGGACCGGAGCGGTCGTCGTCCATTGTCGTCGTCGAGTCTTAGGCGGTCGGCTGCTTCATCTTCAGCGCCAGTTCCTTGATCTCGTCGAGGGTGGCGGAGATCCGCGAGTTGATCGTGCTGGTGGCTTCCTGGTTGGCCTTGGTCACCATGTCGGCCAGCTCTTTCATGTTGCCCAGCGCGCGCTCGAAAGCGTCCTTCGCCAGTTCGGCCTGCTTGGCGGCAACTTCCGGCGGCGAGCCGGCCTTCGACATGGAGTCGACGGCCTTCGAGGCCTCGTTCATCGTCTCCTGAAGGATCTCGGCCTGGCGCTTTGCGACCGCCTGCAGCCCCTCGAAGGCAACCCGATTGGCGCTGGTCAGCGCTTCCAGGTTCTTCTTCTGGCTGGCGACGACCGAGTCAATATCAACGCCGGGGAGCTTGTACTGCTTCATCATCTTCGAGAACTCGTCGACCATCTTGGTCGGATCGAAATCCTTCATGAACTTGGTTACATCGAAAAGCGCTTCGGGACCGGTTGCCATCATAATCTCCTCTTCCCCACCCTTCCCGGGCGAGCGACGTGCATCCATTGGTCGAAGACTACCACTGACGCCCCCGTCGCAATGCAATTTGTGCAGTGCACAATAGCGTTAACGTCACTGCAGCAAATTCGTAATGTCTTGATTAAGAAAGAGAATTAATTGACAGCTTCGGAGACGGCGATGGCGTCTCGCGCCCCGGCGCCAGATCGCCAGAAGATATTGCTGCACAAGACAATTCGCCGTTCGCGCCGGCCGTCAGGCCGGCTCCACGGAAGGCGACTCGGAAGCCGATGATGTGAGCGGTGTGTCGGCAAACACCACGCGTCGCAGCGGCGCGGGAAGCTTTCTGCCGATGAAATCGACCCGCCGTAGTCCCGAATCGACCGCCGCCATGGTCTGCGACAGGTCCGCACTGTCATCGTCGAGCCAGACGCGCAGCGCATTCAGATAGACGGCGCCGAGTGCCTTGATGCGCACGCTGCCCAGCGGCCCCGACGCTGAGATCCCTGCCGCCTCCAGCATCCAGCCCAAAGAGACCGCGAAGCGTGGCAACAGACAAGCAGCCGCGGGGATCACGCGGNNCAGACCACGCAGGATGGCCACCATTCCGGCTCGCCGCAGCTGAAGCGCGTCGAACCGGCGCATCAGCAGATCGAACAGACGATCGCGTGCCGGCTCGCCCGCCTCCGGCGCCCCTGCNGCCAGCACATAATGGTCAGACGCTCCCATAAGCCAGGCTAGCAGGGCCGTCTTGTCCGCAAAACATTCCCGCGCGTCCGCCAGCGAGATCCCGGCCTGCACCGCCGCTTCGGCCAANGAGAGGCGATGCCAGCCCCGCTCGTGCACCAGCGCGAGAGCGGCCTCTGCCAAACGTTCAGGCACGCCGTCGTTTTTGGTCGTAGCGGTCATGGAACCTCCCTCACCTCGTCGTCCTGTTTCAGGCCTGATCCCCCATATCAAAGGTGGCCTGCATCGATTACCCTAACATAGGTTCGCTGCTCTGACGTGAAAGTAAGGTGGCGAACCGGCGCTGGACGCGGCTGCGGTGCCAGGAAGGGGTTTCGAGCCAGGTTAAGGAGATCCAGCCAGGTGCAGAATCCGTTAATCGCCGAGGCCGGGCGGCATCCGCTGCTCGCCCGCGACGAAGAGGTCGAGCTGGCACGCCGCGCCGAGGCGGGCGACGGTGAGGCGCTGCGTCGCCTCGTCGGCAGTCACCTGCGTTATGTCATCAAGATTGCCCGGCGGTATCGAGGCTGGGGCCTGCCGATGAACGAACTGATCCAGCAGGGCACGCTCGGGCTGGTGCAGGCGGTCCGCCGCTTCGATCCCGAACGTGGCGTGCGGCTGTCGACCTACGCAATGTGGCCGATTCGCCAGGCAATCCAGGAATACGTCCTGCAGTCCTGGTCGGCGGTGCGGCTGGGCACCAGCAATGCGCAGCGCATGCTGGCGCTGAAGCTTCGCAGCATCCTCCTCGACCTTGCAGGCGGAGACGCGTGGCCAGACGATGATCGCCTCGCACTCCTCGCGCGACAGTTCAACGCCACCACGTCCGAGGTCACGCGGCTTGCCCGCAGGATGACGGGACGGGACAGCTCGCTCGACCTTCCAGCGAGCACGGGGGCANTAACGCCTCTCGATCACCTGGAAAGCGGTTTGCCGTCACCGGAACAAGTCGTGGCGGACAGGGGCGTGCAGCGTCTGCTCAGTGCCGCACTGGCGGCGCTCACCCCGCGGGAACAGCTCGTTATTCACAGACGCTATCTGGAAAGCGCCAAAGGCACGTTCGAAACGATCGGCCAGGAACTGGGGGTATCAAAGGATCGTGCCCGGCAGCTGGAGAAAAGGNCGCTCGCGAAACTGCAAGAGCTGCTGCAGCCCCTGCGCCGGGAAGCGGCGCTCTGAACCCCTGCGCCGGGAAGCGGCGCACAGAACCACCGCGCCCCGAAGCGGCACTCCCACGAAATCGCTGGCCTCAGCCAGCGAGTTCGCGGGCCCGTCGCGTCGCAGCGGCAACGGCTTCGCGCATCAAAGGCTGAAGTCCGGTCTGCGCATCGGCGAGGATCGACAGGGCGGCCGCCGTGGTGCCGCCCGGGCTGGTCACGTTCTGGCGCAGCTGTGTTGCGGGCAGCTCGGACCGGGCCAGCAGTTCACCGGCGCCGCTGACCGTCTCACGCGCAAGGCGATCCGCCAGCGCCGCAGGCAGTCCCGCCGCACGACCCGCTTCTGCAAGGCATTCGGCGAGCAGGAACACGTACGCCGGACCACTGCCGGAGACGGCGGTCACCGGATCGAGCAGCGCCTCGTCGTCCACCCACACCACACTGCCCACCGCTGAGAGCAACGTTTCGCAGAGGGACCGTTGCGAGTCGTCGGCCGCACCGTTGGCACACGCGACGGTCACGCCGCGGCGCACGCAGGCCGGCGTGTTCGGCATGGCCCGGACGATGGGAGTCCCTCGCCCAGCAGGGCCGCGNATCCCGTCGATCGTCCGTCCGGCAGCGATGGACAAAAAGATGGCCGAGCCGCCGCCTGCAGGGGTGAACCGTCGATAGTCGCCAAGCGCCGTGTTCATCGCCTGCGGCTTGATTGCGAGCACCACCGCGGCCGTGTTTTCCACGTCAACTGCGTCCGCAGCGGACGTCACGATCCTCACNGCCGCGACGGAGCGCAGCCTCCCCTTCACCCCATCAGGCTCAACGACAGTAATCGACGCTGCGGAAATGCCATGGTCGAGCCAGCCTTCCAGCAGGGCGCATCCCATGTTGCCGCAGCCAACCAGGATGGCAGCGGGCTGTCCGCCGACGGGAACCATCCTATGCCGCTCAGGCTTCGCCGACGCACTCGATCATTGCCGCCGCCAGCGCGTCTGCGGCCGATTTGCCGCCCCAGACGACGTACTGGAACGCCGGGTAGAATCGTTCGCAATCGATCAGAGCATTCTGCAGCAGATCCTCCACCTGCTCCAGGCTCGGGCCGCCGCTGCCCCGCAGCGGCAGCGCATGCCGGTAGGCGAGTCCTTCCTCTTGCCAGATGGCAAAATGGCCCATCCACATCTTGTCGTTGATCAGGGCCAACAGCTCGTGCACGGGCGCGCGGCGCGTCTTTGGTACCCGTGTATCGAAGGCAACAGTAAAATGCACCGCGCCGACGTTCTCGTCCCAGGCGCAGAACACGTTGTAATCGCACCATTTCCCAGGGACCTGAACGGCCATCTCTTCGTCGCTCAGACGATCGAATGCCCAATCGTTGGCGGCGACGATCTGCTCGATCACATCGAGAGGGCTGAACTCTTCGACGTCAGACATGCGAATGACGGTCATGATCGGCCTCTCCTGGCTGAATCTGAGAGTTGCAATGGGGAAAAATCCGATGCGCCTCCTGAGCTCGAGCTGCTTCTCGAAATGTTGCGTCCAAAACAATCTGGACTACAAATGCTAGCGTGCCAGAAGGCGAGCTATCCTGCAACCTGTGCTTCCGGCCACCCGGCCGCAGCACGTGACAAGGAATCGTTTCGATCAGCGGATGCTCCGCGACTGGTGGAGTGTCAAGGGGTGCTGCCGCTTGGGGCATCAGGAGGAACATCACTTTCATCTGCCATGCCGAGTTGCGCTTCCAGAGCCGCGACACGCTGCTCAAGGCGCTCTTGTTCGGCACGGGCGTTGGCGGCCAGCGCGCTGACCGCTTCAAACTCATCCCGTCGCACGAGATCCAGCTCGGCGACCAATCGCTCGATCTGCTGACGGACGACCGTGTCAACCTCGTTCTTGATACCGACAACCGTCGAGGCGGCACCGCTTGCCACTTTCGCCAGATCATTGAGGAAGCGGTTGCTGGTCTGCATGGGCGCCTCGGTAAAGAGGGATCTAAGAGCGGACACTCTGGATTATAGGGGCGCGATTCGCCTCAGCGCAACGACACTCATCATCACTACGGTGCTACGCGACGCAAACGCAAGCACAATGGGATGCAGGAGTGTGGTTTCAGCCGCAGCCGCTCACCGTTGAGGTGCGGGGCGGATGAAGATTTCCAGAGGCGGATCAACCGTAGCGGAACCTCGAAACGGGTTAACCGTAGCGAAACAACGTGTATCCATGCTTTTTCAGCCAGACGCGCCCCGTCGTCAGATCGTCCGCCAGGTCTCCCGCCAGACGCCAGAAATCCGGTCCATGCCCATGCACCAGCATATGTGCCATCTCGTGCGCCACGACGTAATCGAGAACCTCGGGCGGAGCCAGGACCAGCCGCCAGCTGAACGAGAGGGTACCGGTCGCTGAACATGATCCCCAGCGTGAGCGGGTGTCGCGAAGCATGATCCGCCGTGGGCTGCGCCCGAGTTGCACTGCCTTGCGTCCGATGGCCTCGGCAATGGCCGCCCGAGCATGGCGTTTCAGCCACGCGGAAATGTGCAGCGCCACTCGCCCATCCGGACCACCGATGCGGAGCACATCGCCGTCCTCCCGCACGCCGGCTCGCGCGCCAGGATCGTGACAGATGGTGCGCATGCGGCCCAGCACCGGCAGGGCGGTGCCATCGACAAACGGCACCCGCGCCGGTAACGCCTCAAGCTGCTTCGCAATCCAGCCGGCGTTCGTGCGGGCGACCTCAATCCCGTCCTGCAGACGGGCGCGGTGCGGCAGCACCACGATCACGGCCTCGCCGCCACCGTCCACCCGCAAGGAAATGCGCTTCGCCCGTGCATTGCGACGGACGATCAGCGGCGCCGCAACGCCCTCGATGCGCAGCCGCTGCGAGGGAATCACGGAACCGATGGCGGTATGAAGGCAATCGCCTCCAGTCGCTCCCATAAGGTTTCCGCATGTTCTGCGCTCAACGGCTGCAAAGGNGGACGCAGTCGGCGCCAGCGGGTACGACCCCGGTGTCCCGCTAGCACCTCTTTCAATGCGGCCGACAGCGGGAAGGACAGGAACGCCTGTCGAACCTCCGTCAGACGGGCCTGCATCGCGTCCGCGCGCTCCGCATCGCCCTCGCGCCATGCGTCCAGCACCGCTTTTGCCAGCGATGCCGCAACATTGCTGACCCCGGTGATACAGCCAGAGCCACCACCGCGCAGCAGCGGCAGCAGCAGTTCGTCCGAACCGGTAAACACGCTGAAGCCGGGAAACCGAGCGGCATTGGCGAGCATGTTGGCGATGTCGCCCGAGCTGTCCTTGATCCCCGCGATCGACTGCGGATAGCGGGCCAGCAGGCGTTCGATCAGATTTGCCGGCAATGGCACGCCCGACATCTGCGGGAAGTGATAGAGATAGATGCGCAGACTGGTGTCGCCGACGCGCTCGATGACTTCCGAAAATGCCGCGAACAGGCCGTCCTCGCTGGCACCTTTGTAATAGAACGGCGGCAGCATCAGCACACCGGCACAGCCGAGTTCCACCGCCCGACGGGTCAGCTCAATGGTATCCGGCNNAGCGCAGCAGCCCGTTCCGGGCAGCAGTACCGGCGCCGGAATGCCGTCGCTGACCAGCCGCTCCAGCAGGGCCACACGCTCGCTGACGGTCAGCGAATTGGCCTCGCCGGTGGTCCCCAGCACGGACAACCCGTCGCAGCCGTTCCTGAGCAGCCACCGGCAGTGCAGCGCCAGCGCGCCGGAATCGGGCGAGCCGTCATCATCGAACGGCGTGAGGACAGCGGCGTAGATCCCGTTGGGATGATCCAGATCGCGTTCGAGCATGGAGAAAGAGGCTCCGGCTAGAAGACAACGCCGTCGGCAACGGCGTCAGAGCGGCCAGGTGACGATATGATGCTCAAGCCTCCCGGCGCGGCGCTTCGGCACCGCGCGGCCGCGTACCGACATGCCCGCCCGATGCACCGTTTCCGGATCACCGCTGACCAGCGGATGCCAGTCCGGCAGATCCTCGCCCCGGGCCAGCAGCCGATAGGCGCAGGTCGACGGTAACCAGTTGAACTTGCGAACGTTCGCAGGCGTTAATTGTTCACACTCGGGAACATAACGGCGGCGCTGCGCATAGTTCGCACACCGGCAGCTGTCGACATCAAGCAGATCACACGCAACCTCCGTGTAGCTGATGCACCGGCTCCAGCGATCCTCCAGCTTTTCCAGGCAGCACTTGCCGCACCCGTCGCACAGCCGCTCCCACTCGTCGTGGGTCATCTCGGCGAGCGTTTTGGTTTTCCAGAACGGCAGGTCGTCGCACTCGATGGTGTCGGGAAACAGTCACAGCAGAAGCGCCCCACGTCAGATTTACCGGATCATCGGGCAAATGCCGGATCGGTTCAATCACGCGAACCATCGTCACCGGATCCCCCGCCATTCCCGCGATCGATCAGGTGGATGAAAGACCCCATCACCCGGCCGCTGACAAGGCCGGTGGTGCCGAGCGCCCGACCGGAAGCATCCGCACAGGCGAACAGTGGCTGGCCCGGGCCTTCGGCCAGGGTGCGGGCATAGTGAAATTCATGACCCCGGAAGCGAGTACCGGACCGACCCAGCGGGCACTCGCAGGCGAGCGCCGCGTCACGGTAGCCCAGATGCAGCCCGCGCGCCGCAAACGACGTCGTCAGCGGCAGCAGCGCCGCCATCCGGTGCTCCGCGCCGTCGCCGTCGATCAGCCCTCGCCCNAGCACCATGTAGCCGCCGCACTCTCCGAAGATGGCGGCCCCGCGCGCCGCAGCCGCCCGCAGGCTCGCAAGGAAGCGGGTATTGGCGGCCAGCCGGCCCGCGTGCAGCTCCGGGTATCCGCCCGGCAGGTAGACCGCATCCGCGTCCGGGGCGACCGGTTCATCCGCCAACGGTGAGAACATCAGCAGTTCGGCACCGTCCGCCCGCCAGCCATCACCCACGTGAGGATAGCGGAACGCGAACGCCGCATCGTCGGCGATGGCGATCCGCTGTCGGGGCAGCTCTCCCTCCCCCACAGACGACGGGGCAGACGCCGGGGCATACGCCGGGACAGCCAGGCGTCGCAGGTGTGCGGTATCCACATGCCGGCCGACCAGATCGGCCGCGCGATCGAGGAAATCGTTCAGATCCCGATGCTCGCGTGCCTGGACTAGGCCCAGGTGGCGTTCCGGCAGCGCGAGACCCTCGGCACGCGGCAGCGCGCCCAGAACCGGAATCGTCGGCGTGGCATCGGCACAGGCTTCGCGCAGCACCACCGCATGCCGCTCGCTGCCGACGCGGTTGAACACGACGCCCGCGATCCGCACGCCGCTGCGGTGGGTGGCGAAGCCGCGCACGACGGCCGCCGCCGATGCAGCCTGAGCGCGCACGTCGAGCACGAGCACTACCGGCCAGCCGAAACATTCGGCCACATCGGCCGTCGAGCCTTCGGTGGCGGTGGCGCCATCGAACAGGCCCATCACCCCTTCACACACCACGATATCGTTGCGCGCACCAAGTCCGTCCGCAAGCGTTCGCAACGTCTCGATACGCATCGCCCACGGATCGAGGTTGACACACGGCCGGCCGCTGGCAGCGGCATGGAATGCCGGGTCGATGTAGTCCGGGCCGACCTTTGCGGACGCGACAGCAAGCCCNTCGCGGGCCCAGTGGCGGATCAGGCCGAGCGTGAACACCGTCTTGCCGCTACCCGACGCGGGTGCGGTGACGATCAGCCCCCAGCAATGCTCGGGACAGCGTTCAGGGCCGTGTTAAGGGCAGTGGTGGGGGCAATCACCGTCCGGAATCGGCAGGCTGACTGCTCACAGCACCTTCTTCATGGCGTCGGCCATGTCCTGGGCGCTCATGTCGTGGCGGAAGACCTGCACGAACTTGCCCTCCGGGTTGATCAGATAGGTGAACGAGGAGTGATCCATCAGATAGGCCTCGCCTTCTCCCCGCTCCACCTTGGCGTAATAGACCCGGTACGCCTTGGCAACGGCGGCAATCTGCTCGGGCGTTCCGGTCAGGCCGACCATGCGTGGNGTAAAAAAGTGCACGTAGTCCTTCAGCTTCTCCGACGTATCACGCTGCGGATCGATGGTGACCAGCACCGGCGTCACATCATCGCCCTTCGGCCCCAGCAGATCGAGGGCCTCGGCGTTGCGAGTCAGCGATGTCGGGCAGACATCCGGGCAATAAGTATAGCCGAAATAAACCAGCAGCCAGTGGCCCCGGAAGTCCTGGTCGGTGACCGTACGGCCATCCTGGTCGACCAGCGTGAACGGACCACCGATGCTGGCTTGGCCTGTGCCGTTACTCGTGTCGTTACTCGCACTGGAACTTGTGCTGGCGCTGGAGCCTGCAACGGGCAGACTGCCGAAATAGGACCGGGCGGCAAGAAAGCCCACTCCAACCAGCACGACGATGGCCAGCATCACCAGCGGGCCGTTCATGCGCGGATCGCGCCCGCTTCGGGGGTCCTTTTCTTGTCCTTGCCCATTCGTTCGTCTCCGGAGTTCAAGCAATGGTTCGCCAAGCGAGGTAGGACAGAGCGGCGGCATTGACCAGCATCAGCGCCGGCGCCAGACGCAACGCCACGGAACGGAAGCGCGCCCCGGCGATATGCCCTGCAAGCCCCACCGCCAGCAGCGCCGGCACCGTGCCCAGCGCGAAGGCCAGCATGCTGAAGCCGCCCGCCAGCGGATCGCCGCTCGCCGCTGCCGCCGCAAGCGCACCGTACAGCAGGCCACAGGGCAGGAATCCGAGGGCGACGCCGAGCAGATAGCCGCGCCACCCGGTGGGGCGATCGAACAGCGGCCGGGCCACGCGCCCGACCCATCGGCTCAAGCGGCCCCCGGCTGCCGCACCCCCGCCCNNGACTTTGGGTCCGCGCAGCCGTACGCCCAGTTCCGCCAGCGCGTAGCCGAGAAAGAACACGGCAGCCGTGATCAGCAGTGCTGCCGAAATCCAGCGCACGCCGGTCACCCGGATCGTCCCGGCGGCCAGTGCCGCCGCCGTCACCCCCAGTGCCGCATAAGTGGTCGCCCGGCCGAGGTGGTAGGGAATGAGCGCCGCACCGGCGAGCCGGTGGAACTCCTGCATGCCCGCGGCCGGCACGTCCTCGAGGCGGGCAACCGTCTGAGCGAGCACGAACGGCCCACACATCCCCACGCAGTGGCTGGCGCTGCCCAGCAGACCGGCGAGAAACAGGCTCACCAGCAGGTTGCCGTGTTCGGTAACCACTGCCTGGCAGTGGGCGATACCGGCGCCGAGGAGTGCGAGTACGAGCGGGTCCTGGTGCACAAGTCCATCCATTAGCGATGTCTGTTTCAGCGTGGGTCCTTGAGGCGCATTTGTCAAAGGTCAGCGTCCGACCTCGCACATCCGTTATGCTCGCGTCCATGCGAGATGACGAACACAAGTCCGCGATGCGGCGTGGCTGGACCACCGGGACGTGCGCCACCGCTGCCGCGGCGTCTGCCTGGCAGGCGCTGCTCACCGGCGGCTTCGCCGATCCGGTGACAATCGCCCTGCCGCGCGGCGGCGCCGCCACACTGCCGCTCAGCCGCGCCGAGCTGCGCACGGGCTCCGCCACCGCCGGCGTAATCAAGGACGCCGGCGACGATCCGGACGTCACCCACGGTGCCGAGGTGCTGGTGACGGTCGCGCCCGCGCCTCCCGGCACCGGCATCATGTTCCGCGCCGGCGAGGGCGTCGGCACGGTGACCTTGCCGGGACTGCCGATGCCCNCCGGCGAGCCCGCGATCAACCCTGGTCCGCGGGGAATGATCGTCCGCGCGCTCACAGAGATCGCGGCCGGCTGTGGTGCTGCGGCCGACGCGGTCGTCACCATAGCGATCCCCGGCGGCGAGGCACTGGCAGCGAAGACGCTCAACGGCCGGCTCGGCATCGTGGGCGGGCTGTCGGTCCTGGGCACCACCGGCGTCGTCGTGCCGTTCTCGTGCGCCGCCTGGATCCACTCCATCCACCGCGGCATCGATGTCGCCCGCGCCGCCGGCCTGCCGCACCTGGCGGCCGCCACCGGCAGCACCTCGGAAGCCGCCGTGCGCTCGCTTTACGGCCTGCCCGAAGCCGCACTGATCGATATGGGAGACTTCGCCGGCGGCACTTTGAAATACATCCGGACCCACCCGGTCCCGCGGCTGACGGTGGCGGGTGGTTTCGCCAAGCTGGTGAAGCTGGCGCAGGGCCATCTGTTCCTGCACTCCTCGAAATCCCGCGTCGATCTCCCAGCCCTGGCGGACACCCTCGCCGAACTGGGAGCGCCCGATGAGACCGTCGCTGAAGCCCGCCGGGCGACCACGGCCCTGCACGTGCTGACGCTCGCCGACGCACTCGGCCTGTCGCTCGGCCACCGCATCGCCGCCGATGCGGCTGCGGTCGCCCGCCAGACGCTGGGCGAGGCGGACACAGCGCTGGAAGTCGTCGTCTTCGATCGCGCCGGCCGGCTGATCGGGCGCGCGCATGGCTNNAAGCGGCTGCTCATCCTGGGCGGCACCGCTGAGGCGGCGGCTCTGGCGCAGCGCGCGGGCGAAGCGTTCGCCGGCGTCTTGGAGGTGACGACTTCGCTCGCCGGGCGCACAGCATCACCACGCCCGCTACCGGGCCGGGTGCGGATCGGTGGTTTCGGCGGATCCGATGGCCTCACCACATACCTCACCCGCGAGCGCATTGACCTGCTGATCGACGCCACACACCCGTTTGCCGCCGTCATCTCCCGCCATGCGGCGGATGCGTGCACACAGGCGGATGTGCCCCGCCTGATGCTGATCCGCCCGCCGTGGACACCGCAGCCGGGCGACCGCTGGTACGCGGCGGACAGCCTGGATCACGCAGCAGCCCTGCTCCCCGGCCTCGGCAAGCGGATCTTTCTCGCCACCGGTAGCGGCAGCATCGCGGCGTTCGCCCCGCTCACCGAGCTGTGGTTCCTGGTCCGCATGATGACGCCGCCCGCAAGGCCGCTGCCGCTCGTCCGCTACCAGATGCTGATTGCGCGGCCGCCGTTCCACCGCGCGGACGAAGCAGCTCTTCTCTCGAATCACCGCATCGAGGTCGTGGTCAGCAAGAACTCCGGCGGCAGCGCGGACGCCAAGCTGGCCGCCGCCCGCGATCTCGGCCTGCCGGTGGTGATGATCCGCCGCCCGCCCCCGCCGCCCGGTGAGCAGGTCGATGGCGTCGCAGCCGCCCTGGAGTGGCTGCGTGACCGCGTCACGGACCACCGATCGGCCAGCGCTCCGCCTTCCGCTTGACGCTCGCACCGGCTCCAGGCACGCTGCCTGCGCCTCAGGACCTGAGGCAGCAGGCCAGCAGCGGCGATGGAGCCGGACCGTGGACCCCTACCTGCTCGCCATCGATCAGGGCACGACGTCAACGCGGGCGATCGTCTTTCGCCGCGACCTCAGCATCGCCGCCACCGCGCAGCAGGAGTTCACGCAGCATTTCCCCGCCCCGGGCTGGGTCGAGCACGACCCCGAGGACCTGTGGACGACGACACTCGCCACCTGCCGCGACGCGATGGCGATGGCCGGCGTTGCGGCACGCGACATCGCAGCACTGGGCCTGACCACCCAGCGGGAAACGACGCTGCTGTGGGACCGGCAGACGGGAGTGCCGATCCATCCGGCGATCGTCTGGCAGGACCGGCGCACCGCCGATATCTGCCAGGCGCTGCGCGCCGCAGGTCTCGAGCCCGACGTGACGGCACGCACCGGCCTGCTGCTCGACCCCTACTTCTCGGCAACCAAGATCGCCTGGATCCTCGACCACGTCGCCGGCGCCCGCGCACGCGCCGAGCGCGGTGAACTCGCGTTCGGCACCGTCGATACCTTCTTGCTGTGGCGGCTGACCGGCGGCCGGGTGCACGCCACCGACGCCACCAATGCCAGCCGGACGCTGCTGTTCGACATCCGTGAGGGCCGCTGGAGCGAAGACCTGCTGGCGATTTTCCGGGTGCCGGCCGCACTGCTGGCGGACGTGCGCGACTGCGCCGGTGACTTCGGGACGAGCGAACCCGCGCTGTTCGGAAGCGCGATCCGGATTGCCGGCGTCGCCGGCGACCAGCAGGCGGCCATGGCCGGACAGGCGTGCTTTGCGCCCGGAATGATGAAATCAACCTACGGCACCGGCTGCTTCGCGCTGCTGGTCACCGGCAGCGAGCCGGTATTTTCCCGCAACCGGCTACTGACGACGATCGCCTGCCAGCTCGACGGGCAGCGAACCTATGCGCTGGAAGGGGCGATCTTCATTGCCGGCGCCGCCGTGCAGTGGCTGCGCGATGCGATGGGGGTGATCAGCGAGGCAGCGGACGCGGGCCGGCTTGCGGCGCGCGCCGATCCCAACCAGGACGTCTATCTCGTCCCCGCCTTCGTCGGCCTCGGCGCCCCGCACTGGGATCCGCACTGCCGCGGCGCGCTGCACGGGATCACCCGCGGCACCGGCCGCGCCGAGCTGGCGCGCGCGGCGCTGGAGTCGGTCTGCTACCAGACCCGCGATCTGCTCGAAGCGATGCGCGGCGACTGGGGCGAGGCGCGCGAGACGGTGCTGCGGGTGGACGGCGGCATGTCGGCCTGCGACTGGACGATGCAGCGCCTCGCCGACCTGCTGGCCGCCCCGGTCGACCGGCCACGGGTGCGCGAGACGACGGCACTCGGCGCCGCCTACCTCGCAGGCCTGGCTGCCGGCGTCTGCCCGCCGCCCGAGGACTTCGCCCGCGCCTGGGCGCTCGAACGCCGCTTCACCCCCGCCTGCCCGCCGAGCNGGCGCGCCCGTGCATACGCCGGCTGGCGCGACGCCGTCCGCCGCACGCTGTCGACCGGCGACGGTGGATAGAGCACCCGTCGCCCGCACGAAGCATGGCGGAATGGGAGACCCCTTGCGGCGGCGGTAGAAGGATGAAGTTGGCCGGCACCGTGAGGTTCTCTGTGGTGTGCCATCCGGCCGGGTCGCGCAGCAGCACGGCCTGCGCAGCGCGTACGCCCGGTGTCCGTCTTGACCCTTGCGGGGACGGGCGCCGGGCAACCGCAAAACGCTTCATCCTGCAACAGCCTTGGTCTACCAATGAGGGTGCAGAAATCGGGTATCCCGATGCGCTGAACGGGGGCGGCCACAGAGCCATGACTGGTGGGGAGACTCAGGAAAAGCCGATCCATCTGTTCTATTCCTATTCGCACGACGACGAAGATCTGCGCAAACGGCTTGAAGATCATCTTGCGGCGCTGCGCTGGAGCGGGCTGATCAGCGAGTGGCACGACCGCAACATCACTCTCGGCGACGAGTGGGCAAAGGAGATCGACACCAACCTGAGTACGGCCGACATCATCCTGCTGCTGGTGAGTGCCAGCTTTCTTGCGTCCAGGTATTGCTGGAGCGTCGAGATGACCAGGGCGCTGGAGCGGCACGACCGGGGCGAGGCGAAGGTGATCCCGGTGATTCTGCGGCCGTGCGCATGGCACNATCACCCCTTTGCCAAGCTGCAGGCGGCGCCGACGGATGCCAGGCCGGTCACATCGTGGTCCGATCCGCACGCGGCACTCAACGACGTGGCCGGCAAGATCGAGCGCACGATCACCGACCTGCAGCAGCAGCGTCGCCATGCGGCCGAGTTGGCGCAACAACAGGCGGAGGAGGCCCGCCGGGCCGAGGNNAGCAGCGACAGCGGGAGTTGCAGCAGCAGCGGGATCGGGAGGCGCGGGAACAGGCCAAAGCCGAGGCCCGGCGTGCAGCCGAAGCGCGGCAACAGGACATACGACGGCAGCAGGAGAAAACCCGGCAACGAGCGGCGGCCAACGGCGCCCATGGCCCGCAGGCAACCGACGATAATCAGCACCGCANAGCGGCAGAGGCTGATTGCCATCATCGGCGTCGTCGTCCTGGTGTCGGCCGGCGGAGCACTGGCGCTGCGGTTCATACCGTTCACGTCCGAGCAGGAAACGACTGGCCCGAAGCCACAGCCGGAAGCGGGCTCGGCAGCGGCCGTGCCAGCGCCCCTGCCGGCGTCTACAGCTGCGGTAGAGGCACGGAAGCCCTTGTCGACATTTTCAGACTGCGCGGAGTGCCCGCTGATGGTGGTGATCCCTGGCGGTTCCTTCATGATGGGCTCCNCGGAGAATGAGAAGGATCGCTCCGACAACGAGGGACCGCTGCATCGGGTAACCATCGCGCCGTTTGCGATCAGCAAGACCGAGGTGACGTTCGCCGAGTGGGATGCCTGCGCGACCGCTGGCGGCTGTAACGGTTACAAACCGTCTGACCAGGAATGGGGTCGTGGCAATCGGCCGGTGATCAACGTCTCCTGGACCGATGCGCAGGCTTATGTCGCGTGGCTGTCCCAACACACCGGAAAGCCCTACCGTCTGCCGACCGAGGCCGAATGGGAATACGCGGCCCGTGCTGGGACGACGACGCGCTACGCTTTTGGGGATGCGATCACGCCGAAGGATGCCAACTACCGCGACAGCAAGCTCGACAGAACGAGCGAGGTGGGAGCGTATCCGCCGAACGCCTGGGGTCTTTACGACATGCACGGCAATGTCTGGGAGTGGGTCGAGGACGTCTATCACGAGAGCTATGACGGCGCACCAAACGATGGCTCAGCGTGGACAGACAATGAGGGAATAAAATCCTCCCGCCTCCGCGTCGTCCGCGGCGGATCCTGGCTCTACGGTCCGGGGCTCCTCCGTTCGGCGGTCCGCGACTGGTACGTTCCCGAAGAGCGCGACGACGGTCTCGGGTTTCGGGTTGCCCGGACGCTTGATTAGGACTTGATTCTTTACTGCTTTATCCCTTGGGTCCAGGGCTAAGCCCTGGTCGATTTTTTGAGGGGGTGGCGGATTGGCTAACCAGTCGCCTGCGCTGCAATCTTAGACGCTCTGTGCCACGTCGGCGAATTGGCATGAGGGCATGACGACCCAACCCCAGCGCCCCTACCCAAAACCGTTCCCTCTCCCCGCGAAGGAGCAGGAGACCTCTACCCGCTACAGGACCGCGGCAGACCGGCGGGGTGTTGTCAAATTCGGTTAACGTTGCAGCTTATCATTACCCTCATCGAGGCCGTGCCCGACACGATCCACACCGTTCCTCCCGATCAGGGCATCCCGTTCACCGTCCCGCCGGTCGAGCAGCGCGGCCACCCGCTGGACAATCGGCGTGATGGCCAGGTGGCCGCCGAACACCAGCCGGTCCGTCGGCAGCACCACCGTACACAGCGCATGCACGGCATCCGCGATCGCCACCATGTCGGCGGTTTCGAAGAAGCGGGGATGGCGCTTCGGATCGGGAATGCTGGCGGAGAGGAAGATGGTTCTCATATCCGGCTGACCCAGTGTTCCGTCTCCAACAGCGAGACGCGATCGATCTTCGTATGCCGGCAGAGCCAGGCCAGATGCTGCTCCGACTCGCTCCGCAGGCCGGTCGGATCGACGCGCAGGCCGTTGATCGGATGCAGAACGTCGGGCACCAGGTTCGGATACGTGGTGAGGTCATCGACCAGCGGCAGGATGGCCGCGCCGACGGACCGCAGCGCGGCGAGCGCCTTCGTGCACGCGTCGCCCCACGTCCCTCGATCAACTATCCTGGGTCATTCCTGCGCAGAGATCCAGTCTGCGCAGGATCAAATCCGGGCTGCCCTGTCGTCGCGACTGATCGGGCAGATCATCAACATGCCTGAAACTCTGTTGACCATCTCCACCGATGTTCCGTCTCATCCTGTCCAAGGCGGCTTCGATAACGGCCGTTCGAACGTTCTGACCTGTTCCCACTCGCACGATTGCCGGCGCCATCCCACATAGCCGGTGATGATCGAGGTCCGTGTGCTGCTGTCCGCTTTCCGCCGAGCCGCCGTGTGCCTGCTGCTGCTCTCAGGCGTTGCGCCGGCACGCGCGGACATCGGACAGGCGCAACGGTATGCAGACCTGCAGGCGATCGCGCCCATGATCGCTGCCGGCGTGGAGCTGTGGCGCAAGGCGACGGATACCGGCCGCGAGCGCATTGCTGTTGTCGCTGCGCCCTATCTGGCGCAATGGATCACCACCGCACGCACTGATTCGATCGCCGCCGGCACACAGCCCATTCCGCCTGCGATCCGCACCCAACTCGCCGGCTACGTGCCCACCTTGGTCATGGACCGGGTGCGCTACCGCATCGGTTGGCCGGAAAGCCAGGGTCTGCAGAGCGACGTGTTCCGTCTGTTGCAGGCGCGCGCGATTACCCTCGAAGACGTCATCGTCTTCCGGAACAAAGACATCGCTGCGGACCCGGCGATCTGGGTTCATGAGCTGCTTCACGTCCAGCAGTACGACCGCTGGGGCGTCGAAGAGTTCGCAAGACGTTACCTTCGAGCGCCGGATGATATCGAGACCGAAGCCTGGGACGCCACGGCGGGATACCGGATGTGGACTCTCGAAGGACGGCCGTCGACGCAGGCCCGTTCGGCCACACACGATCGACGGTAGGCTATTGAATTGGAAAGATTTTTCCGAAGGAGAGCCGATGCGGATCTTGCAAGTAGACGCACCGAAACTGCTCACAGCATCGTGATATATTTACGTGAGCATGGCTTGCATGCGAAAATTTTGCTGCACATCTCGCCAAGATGCGGCACTTTAGTGCTCACCTGAAGTCGGGGAGGCCCCTACACCCCCACATGGGGCATCCAGACAAAGACCGCTTCAGGAGCCGGGCCGCGCCACTCACCCCCACAGGCGCGGCCCGGCAGCGCACCCCGAAGCCAGGGCCCAGAACCCCGCCCGACGCCCCACGCATCCGCAGCTGCAGTGAAGTTTACACATGTCTGTTACCGACGCTATCCGAAGCTGGCAGTGGCATAGCCGTGCGCATTTTGGATAGCGGGTACAGCGATACGGTCCACGGATAGCGGGCGCAGCAATACGCTCCACTGCTGCAAAAATTCGGCGACACTTGCGATTAAAGGCAGGCGTCAGGCTCGAAACAGCGTGGACCTGGCTGAACCGGCGATGCTCAGGCGGTCTCGAACCAGTGCCGCACGCCCACGTCCCGACACCACGTTGCCTGCGTTCGAAGTTCTGTTACCCGGCGCCGTTACAATGACCGGAGGGGCTCCCAGGACGCGCATCCTGCTCGCGGCCAAAGTCTGCGAGGAGCTTCCCGTAGGCCGACTTGTACACCGCGGCAAACCGGCCAAGGTGGAGAAAACCGCAATCCAGAGCAACATCTGTTACCGTGGTCTGCGGACCAGGCGACAGCAATTGCCGCCGGGCGGCGTCGAGCCGGCGCTGTTGGATTGCCTGCTTCGGCGTATAGCCACGAACACGCTTGTAGGTCGCCTGCAACGCCCGGACACTTACGCCCGCCACCTTTGCCAAATCGTCGACGGTGATGAGCTCGGCGTAATTGGAGTCCAGCCAGTCGTCGATCAGTTTGAGTTGCGCTGCGCCAAGGCGACCCGGGTCCGGCGTGGTGGGCGGCTGGAATTCGGCAAGCGCATCCATGAACAAGGTCAGCAGCATGCGCTCCAGACCGGCACGCACCGCAGAGGCGTTGGGGAGATAGGATGGTGCCCGATCGAGTTCGTGGCCCACCCACTGACACAACGACCGCAAGGTTGCCACCGACGGAACCTCGCCCGGCAGAACGACAGGCCAGGANATCGGGCGCGGGGACGCGCACCCCCGCCGTTGCAGCATCTTCTCGGCGAAACTGGCATTGAAGCTGAGATGCAGAGCCTGGAAGGGGTCCAGATCAAGCTCAAGCTTCTGCCCCGGCGTGTGGATGACGAGATTGGTCGGCGAAATCACCGCCTCCCGTCCCTCGACCCGGTGGACCGCACCGCCTTCTTCGCAAAACGTCAGGTGATATCTCTGGCCGACAACGCTCTGAACACGCAACTCACTGGCATTTTCGATGTAGCTGAGAGACGCGCCAGCCAGTTCCGCCTGATGCCAGCGCAGGCCATAGTCCTGTCCGTGACGCAAGCTGGACGTGTGTCGTTCCCACAGGTGATTGACGTTTGCGCGAGCTTCGTCCAGATCGTTGGTCGCCAAGCGGCAGTGGCGCAGCAGATATTGACGGCTCATCGCGTCTTCCGTCTCACACGTTCAAACGGGCACCATTTTTATTCGAAAGGCTAAAGTCCACCCGTCTATCCATGCTAATCAACCGATCCCCGAATAGCCAGTCCGGATACACAGGACCGACGCCAAGCCCCGGCGGCCAGCCAAACCGGATTTACGCGCTTGGTCTTTGCAATCAGAGCATGCGGCAACAGACCGCTTCGACCAGCCATCGGCACCTGTCGTGGCTGTTATCAAACCGGATTTGGTTTGCGTGATCTCCGAGCCAGGACGACAGGCTTGACCCATTGTGGCGCATTGCCGTCTGCAGTGTGCCGGAATCATCGTCCTTGTCGGCCGGAACGTGGCGACAGGTGTCGACTTCGGCCAGCGAGAAC
The DNA here is from genome assembly GCA_013414705.1 of Defluviicoccus sp. Lineage (GTDB taxonomy): Bacteria > Pseudomonadota > Alphaproteobacteria > Rhodospirillales > Defluviicoccaceae > Defluviicoccus. The sequence goes on along the minus strand of CP058705.1, from coordinate 4,234,625 downwards.
CGCCCTTCAGAACAGGGATGATCCCGCAGATGACGCGACGATCATCCACCCGCCCTGCTCCCGGCTGGTGCTTCGGCAAATGCGGTCCGATCGCCGCCCAGGCATCGTCGTTTAGTCAGAACAAGTCTCGCCTGTCCACCACCAAGCTCCCAACAACGCCTTGGGATCAACTCCACCAGCATAATTCAACGCATCATTAGGATAATAAACCTAATATCACATATAATAATTACATCAAATGGTCTACAAACCGTCGCTTGTGCCCGGCAATGCCCTCCGCATCTCCTTACCCGGACAGAAAAAAGGCGATAGTTGATTGCAGTTGCAAAGCTGATACCCGCTTTGCTTTCCCCATCGCCGGAATCGAAATGACAACAATTGGAAAAGGTGTATTTCCGTGTGACCCAGGGCTGTGGTAATTTGGCCATGATGCGGTAATCGCTGATATTGGTGCTAACCGTGATCAACAAGCACATAAAAATATAAGGTGCTTTCCGTAACAGGCGGAGGATCGTCATGGAACAAGAAACTGGAAATGACAAGGGGTATTGGCGCGCCAATATGCGCCTTGTGGGAATCTTGATGGCCATCTGGGCACTGGTGTCGTTTGGATTCGGAATCATCCTGCGGCCGTTGCTCGACCAGATTCCCATCGGGTGTCGGGCTGGGATTTTGGTTCGCCCAACAAGGCTCGATGTATACGTTTGTCGTTCTGATCTTCGTCTACGCGGTCCTGATGAATAAGCTGGATCGAAAATTCGATGTACACGAATAAGGGAAGGGAACGGCAACAATGAGCCTTACTGTATTAACCTGGATATTCGTTGGCGGAACCTTCGCAATCTACTTTGGTATCGCGATTTGGGCACGGGCAGCGAGTACAAGTGAGTTTTACGCTGCTGGGCGCAGCGTGCATCCGGTTGCAAATGGAATGGCGACCGCAGCTGACTGGATGTCAGCGGCCTCTTTCATCTCGATGGCCGGCCTGATCGCCTTCATGGGGTATGATGCCTCGCTGTTCCTGATGGGATGGACTGGCGGTTACGTCCTGCTCGCCCTGTTGCTGGCACCTTACTTGCGCAAGTTCGGCAAGTTTACTGTGCCAGAGTTCATTGGCGACCGGTTCTATTCGCAGGCCGCACGGATCGTCGCCGTGATCTGTCTCATCATCATGTCGGTGACGTACGTCATCGGCCAGATGAAGGGCGTCGGCGTCGCCTTTTCGCGTTTTCTCGAGGTGGAGTACGACACGGGACTGTTCATCGGCATGGGGATCGTGTTCGTCTATGCCGTGCTCGGCGGGATGAAAGGAATTACCTATACGCAGATCGCCCAGTACGTTGTGCTGATCCTGGCCTATACGATTCCGGCGATCTTCATTTCCCTGGCACTGACCGGCAGCGTGCTGCCGCAGATCGGCCTGTTCAGCGACACAGCGCAGGGAGTGCCGCTGCTCACCCGCCTCAACCAGACGATCGCCGATCTCGGCTTCCCGGACTACACGTCGCAGAAAACAACGACACTCAATCTGATTCTCTACACGCTTTCACTGATGATCGGTACCGCCGGGTTGCCGCACGTGATCATCCGCTTTTTCACCGTGCCCCGCGTCCGTGACGCCCGCTCGTCGGCCGGCTGGGCGCTTGTCTTCATCGCTCTGCTGTATACGACCGCCCCGGCCGTGGGCGCGATGGCCAGGCTCAACTTCGTCGATACGATTCAGACTGGCCCGGTGGGCTCACCGACCGGCAATCTGGTCTACGACGAACGGCCACAGTGGTTTGCCGATTGGGAAAAAACCGGCCTGCTGAAGTGGGAGGACAAGAACGGCGACGGCCGCGTGCAGTACTATAACGATAAGAATGCCGCCTTCGCTCAGCAGGCTGAGCAGTGGGGCTGGAAGGGCGATGAGATGGTAAAGGTGGACCGGGACATCATGGTCCTGGCCAACCCCCAGATCGCCCAGCTCCCAAACTGGGTCATCGCGCTGGTGGCAGCGGGCGGCCTGGCAGCAGCCTTGTCGACCGCGGCCGGCTTGCTGCTCGCGATTTCGTCGTCGGTTTCCCACGACCTGCTCAAGGGCGTGTTCATGNAAGGGATCTCGGAACGCGGTGAATTGTGGGCGGCGCGCATTGCGATGGCCGGGGCGATTGGCGTTGCCGGTTATCTCGGCTTGCATCCGCCCGGATTCGCGGCCCAGGTCGTCGCCCTGGCGTTCGGTCTCGCGGCATCATCGATCTTTCCGGCGATCATGCTCGGGATCTTTGACCACCGAACCAACGATATCGGTGCCATCGCCGGCATGCTTTCGGGCATTACCATCACGATGATCTACATCTTCTGGTTCAAGGGCTGGTTCTTCATCCCCGGAACCGAGATGGCGGCAAATACACCGGACAACTGGCTGCTCGGAATTTCACCGGAAGCCTTCGGTGCCGTCGGCGCACTGATCAACTTCCTCGTCGCGTTCTTTGTCTCGCGAGCGACCCAGGCTCCGCCGGAGCACATCCAGCACCTGGTCGAGAGCATCCGCATCCCGCGCGGTGCCGGCGCAGCCAGCGGCCACTGACATCAGGCCGCCTTGGAATCAGGCCCCTGGCGATCAAGAGTGCAATGCCCTGGCATTGCACTCTCCTCGTCACTAAAACAGAAGGACCCCGCTGAAAACGGGGTCCTTTGATTTTCGAAACCGCTTCGACTCGGGGGCACGGACGTGGTGCGGAACACACGACCGGACGAGGCGACAAAACCCGACGTGTTGGACATTCGCACGTTCCTCGCGACGCATCCTCCGTTCGCAGCCTTGCCGGACACAGTGCTCGACAGGCTGCCCGCGCAGGTTCGGACGATGCGGGTGACGGCGGGAACGGTCGTCCTCCGGATGCGAGAGCATGTGCAGTGGCTCTACGTCGTGCGTGTCGGACGGATGGCCATTCAAGGGACCGGGGGACATCTGGNNGCCGAAAGGATCGAAGGCGAGTCGTTCGGCGTCCAGGCACTGCTGACCGACGGTCGCTCGTCGTTCGATGCAACTGCGATCGAGGATACGACCCTCTACCTGCTTCCGGACACGGTTTTTGCCCGACTGAAGTCGGAACACCTCGAACTCGAACGCTATTTCGTGCCGCTTGGAGGTACAGGCCGACAGCCGCCGCACGCCTTCGATGGACTGTCGACCGACCTGCAGACCAACCTGATTGCCCTGCGCGTCCGAGACGTGATGTCGCCCGATCCGCTGACGATCGGTTCCGAGCGCCCGGTGTGCGAGGCAGCGGCCCTGATGCGCGAACGCAATGTGTCCTGTCTGCCGGTTCTGGCCAGCGGCGAACTGACGGGCATGATCAGCGACGTCGAACTGCGCAATAACGTCGTCGCCGAAAATCGTCCTGCGGAAACACCGGTCGCCGAAGTGATGATGCGCGAACCGCACTGTCTGCCGGCCGACAGCCTTGCCTGTGATGCCGTGTCAGCGATGCGCGAACACGGAGTCCGACACCTTCCGGTAACGCAGCGGGGCCGTCTGGTCGGCGTGGTGACCGAAGCCGACATCCGACGCCGCCACGACGACGATTTCGGTTATCTCGCTGCCCTGTTGCAGCGCCGGCAGACACCGGCGAGCCTCGCCCAGGTCGTCGCCCGGGTTCCACAGGCTCTGGTAACCCTGGTCGAAACAGGCGTTCCGGCGCTCAGGGTCGGCATGATCCTTTCCAGCGTCACCGACGCGACCACGTATCGTCTGCTGCAACAGGCGGAAGCGTGGCTGGGACCACCACCCGTGCCCTACGTCTGGGCCTGCGGCGGCTCGCAGGCGCGACAGGAGCAGACGGCGATCACCGACCAGGACAATTTCCTGATCCTGGATGATCGCTACGAGGAAGCGACACACGGGAACTACTTCGACGATCTCACCCGGTTCGTCTGCGACGGCCTGGATGGCTGTGGATATGAATACTGTCCGGGAGAGATGATGGCGATGACGCCAAAGTGGCGACAACCGCTGGCGACCTGGATCCAGTATTTCACCTCCTGGATCGAAGAACCGGTGCCGATGGCCCAGATGCTGTCCAGCGTGATGTTCGATCTGCGACCGGTTCGCGGCGACGTCAGCCTGTTCGACCGGCTTCAGGACTTCACTGCGGAGAAGGCGCGGCAGAACAGCGTCTTCCTCGCCCATCTCGCGGGCAACGCGCTCACGCACATGCCTCCGCTGGGCATGTTCCGCCGCTTCGTGCTGAGCCGCGACCGCGACCACGGCCAGCACCTGGATCTGAAGCTTCACGGCACCGTACCGATCATTGATCTGGCCCGTGTCTATGCCCTGAAGGCCGGGATCAAGACCGCCAACACCCATGATCGGCTGGTGGAAGCGCACAGAGCCGGTGTGCTGAGCGAGAGCGGTATGCACGACCTGATCGACGCGTTCGAGTTCATCGCCAGTGTTCGTCTGAAGCACCAGTCCTGCTGTATTCTGCGCGGCCAACCGCCGGATGCCTTCGTCACCCCTGACGAACTGTCGCGAATCGAGCGTCACCGTTTGCGAAACGCCTTTGCCGCGGTCAAGGCCCTGCAGTCGACGCTGGCCAGCACGTATCGAGTCGAGCGTTAACAACAAGATCGGTCGGCGCCATGTTCTACGATCTCCTCGGCGCGTTCATCGTCGGTGGCACACTCGGCCTCATGACGTGGCTGCTGTTCCGGGCGCGGCGCCGGCGTGTCCCGCGCTTCCTGCTGCCGCTGGTGATCGGCGGCTCGATGCTGGGATACACGATCTGGAACGAGTACACGTGGGCGTCGCGGACGATTGAGGCGCTGCCCGCCGGCCTGGAGGTCATCGAGAAAATACCACAAAGCGTCGTCTGGCAGCCGTGGACCTACCTGTTCCCGCGCGTCAGCCGGCTGATCGTCCTCAACCGCGCACAGGTTCGCCGCAATGCGCGGTTTCCGNGCTACGTCTTCATCGAACTGGTGCTGCTGGAACGCCTGCTGCCGGCGCGGCGCGCAGCGATGATCGTCGATTGCAATACCGCACGGCGCGTGGACGTAAGCGAAGAGGCGCACCTGTTCGAAGGAGGACTCCGCCGGACGACGCATGGGTCTCCTGCGCCGCGACAGCACTCTGTTTCAGGCAGCGTGTGGCACCGCGACAGAGTAGTCACGCTGGCATAGAGATGTACGTGCTCTAAGGTGCGATCAGTATCGGCCGGTGACGTGTTCCGCCGGCGAAATACGCCGCAACGTCGATCTTCAGTTGATCAGCTCGCGAATCTGCGATCCGCGGGCGGCCGCATCGGCGGCGTCGGCGATGCTGACGTTGTCGACAATCGCCGCCATGGCATCGCGGACCTCCTTCATCACCAGGCGGACCGGGCACATCTGCTCGTCGTCGCAGTCCAGGCAGCGGCGATAACCGGTAAGGCTGGCGCAAGGCAAAGGCGCCAGCGGACCGTCGAGGATGCGAATGACCTCNCCGAACGTGATGTCCGACGCCGGTTTGGCGAGCGCGTAGCCGCCGTGTTTGCCGCGCTGGCTGAGCACCATGCCATGACGCTTGAGTTCCAGCAGGATCAGCTCAAGGAACTTGCGGGGCGCCTGCTCCCGCTCGGCAATGTCGGCCACCAGCATCAGCTCGCCTTGAGGATGGCGCGCCAACTGACAAAGAGCCTTCAAGGCATATTTGGCTTTTTGGGATAACATTGTCGAATACTTCTTTTGTTTGACTTGATTTTTAGGGTCTATTTTGCCGCTTCGTCAATATACATCTGACGCTCGGATCTCACGGCTACTGTCAGGGCAGCTTGATCATCATGAAGTCGAGCGACGAGAGGCACACTATCTCCTCGCTGAGGCGGCCATGTGCACCGGGCACGGACATCACCTTTGCGTCTGGCGAAGCGCCGAGACGAGACGCCTTGAGCTGGTATTCGCCTTCTGCGAGATTGAACAGACACAGCAGCCGCCTGCCACCCGCTCCCCGTTCGAACGCCAGCAAGGGCGCGGGTACGTCGAGGAATTGGATGTCGCCACGGATCAGTTCNCGGTGCTGCCGCCGCCAGGCGAGAAAAGCGCGGGTAAACGCAAGCATGGANCCGGGGTCTTGCTGCTGACGCTCCACCGCGCGCGCTGCNCGTGCGTCGACCGGCAACCACGGCTCGACATCGTCCGCACAGAAGCCTGCGTTCTGGGCATCCATGGTCCACGGCATCGGGGTTCGCGCGCCGTCCCGACCCGGGTATCCCGGCCAGAAGGTGCGCCCTTCCGGATCCTGCAAACGCTCGAACGGCACCACCGCCTGCGGCAGCCCAAGCTCCTCTCCCTGATACAGAAACACCGTGCCGCGCAGACAGCACACCAGGGCGATCAGCAGCCGGGCCAATTGGGGTTCGCTGTCTGCAGCCCCNACCTTGGCGGACCAGCGCGTTGGCGCGCGGACGACGTCATGGTTGGAGAACGCCCACGACGGCCAGGACTGGTTCGAGTCCCGGACCATCGTTTCAATCGCCTCGCGGATTTCCGCACCACCGATCCCGTCCCGCATCAGCTTGAAGCTGTAGGCGGTGTGGTAGCGGTCCGGGCCATCGGTATAGGTGATCATCGTCGTCATCGAGTCGTCCGTCGATGCCAGCTCGGCAACCGCCATCCGCTCCGGGTAGCGGTCGAGCAACGCTCGGAACCGGGCGACGAAGGCCAGCGTCTCCGGCTGATCGCGGGTGTAGAGCGGGCGCTGCATGCGGTAGGGACGGTCCAGCACCGGGCCCGGCTTGGGCGGGTTGTCCCTCAGCCGCCGGTCGTGACAGAACAGATTGGCGACATCGATGCGGAATCCGTCCACGCCGCGGTCAAGCCAGAAGGCCGCTTCCGCCAGGACCGCGTCCTGCACTTGCGGATTGTGCAGATTGAGGTCCGGCTGCTCGGGCAGGAAGTTGTGGAAGTAGTACTGTCGCCGCCGCGTATCCCACGTCCACGCCGGGCCGCCGAACACGGCGAGCCAGTTGTTCGGCGGCGTGCCGTCCGGCCTCGGATCGGCCCACACGTACCAGTCGGACTTTGGATTATCGCGGCTCTGCCGGCTTTCGGCGAACCACCGATGCTGGTCGGAGGAGTGCGAATAGACCTGATCGATGATCACCTTCAGGCCGAGGCGGTGTGCATCGGCCAGCAGCGCGTCGAAATCAGCCAGCGTGCCGAAACAGGGATCGACACCGCGGTAGTCCGCGACGTCGTACCCAAAGTCCTTCATCGGCGAAGTGAAGAAGGGCGACAGCCAGATCCCCTGCACCCCCAGTTCGGCGACGTACGGCAACCGACGCCGGATACCTTCCAGGTCGCCAATTCCGTCGCCGTTGCTGTCGGCAAAACTGCGCGGATAGATCTGATAGAGGACCGCGCCGCGCCACCATTCCTGCACCTTGTCCTCCCTCGAAGCCCAGCCCGACCAAATCCGGAGGACAGAGAGTCTCGCACCGGACACGGATCAGCCCTTTTGCCGGAACATCAGCTGTGAGAAAATAGCGTTGGACCTTTTTGGGGAGAAAACATCCCGGCCTTCGCCATGCTCTTCGCCTATGAAGGCAAGGTGTCCATAACAATTAGGGAGGAAACAGTCATGCGCTCGCACGTTGGGACAGTAATCCTGGCAACGGTCGCTCTCGGAAGTGCCCTTGGAAGCGCCCTGGGAGGACTGCCTGCGCAGGCGGACGAGATCGTCATCAAGTTCAGCCACGTGGTTGCCGAGAACACCCCGAAGGGACAGGCGGCGCTGCGCTTCAAGCAGATCGTCGAGGAGCGCCTTCCCGGGCAGGTCAAAGTCGAGGTCTATCCGAACGCCATGCTGATGGACGACGAGGCGGTGATCGAAGGTCTGCGCACCCACGTGATCCAAGCCGCCGCCCCGTCACTGTCGCTGCTGGAGCCCTACAGCACGGCGTATCAGGTCTTCGATCTGCCGTTCCTGTTCAACGACAGCGCAGCGGTCGACCGCTTCCAGGAAGGCCCCACAGGCGCACAGCTGCTGGGAGCGATGCGCGGCAACGGCATCGAGNGGCTGTGCTTCATTCACAGCGGCATGAAGCAGCTCTCAGCCGATGTCCCCTTGCGGACGCCGGAGGACGCCGCGGGCAAGAAATTCCGCATCCAGCCCTCGGACGTCATCGAGGCGCAGTTCAAAGCGCTCGGTGCGATCCCTGTGCGGGCACCGTTTGCCAAGGTGTTTCACCTGCTGCAGACCGGCACTGTCGACGGTCAGGAAAACACCTGGACCAACATGTATTCGCAGCGTTTCTACGAAGTGCAGCCCTACATCACCGAGACCAATCACGGCAGTCTCGAATACGTCTTCATCGTCGACCGGGACTTCTGGCAGGGAATCCCGCAAGACGTGCGCAGCGCTTTGGCAAAAGCAGCGAATGAATCCTGTGAATACGGCAATGACGTTGGAGCCGAATTGAACATCAAGGACAAACAACGGATCGCCACGTCGGGCTATTCACAGATCATCGAACTGACGCCGCAGCAGCGCGCGCAATGGGTCGAGGCGATGAAGCCGGTGTGGGCGGAATTCCAGACCACCATCGGCACGGAGATCATCGACGCCGCGATCGCTGCGAACGGCGACAACTGACACATCCAGGTCGCGCAAAGAAAAAGGGCCGCCCGATCGGGACGGCCCTCGTCTTTGGTCGGCTGTGCAGTCCCGGGACTACATCATGCCGAGCATCCGCGGCAACCAGAGCGTCAGTGGTGGCCAGTAGGTGACGATCACCAGGAACGTCAGCATCGTCAGCAGCCATGGCCACACGGCCACCGTCAGTTCGGTGATGCCCATCTTGGTGATGCCGCTGGCCACGAACAGATTGAGACCGACCGGCGGGTGGCACATCCCCACTTCCATGTTGACCACCATCATGATGCCGAAGTGGACCGGGTCGATCCCCAGCCGGACCGCAATCGGGAACAGCAGAGGCGCGAAGATCAGCACGATCGACGACGGCTCCATGAAGTTTCCGGCCAGCAGCAAGATGATGTTCACGCCGAGCAGGAACAAGATGACGCTCAGGTTCTGATCGATCATCCACTGCGCCAGTCCCTGCGGAATGTTCTCATTGGTCATCAGGAACGAGAACAAGATCGCGTTGGCGATGATGAACAGGAGCATCGAGCTCATGTTTGCCGAATCCAGCAGGATTTTCGGCACCTGGCGGAGAGTCAGATCCTTGTAGATGAACACCGCGACGATGAAGGCGTAGACAGCGCTCATCGCAGCCGCTTCGGTCGGCGTAAAGATCCCCGCATAGATGCCGCCGATCACGATGACGATCAGCAGCAGACCCCACACGCTCTCCTTGAACGCGCTTAGGACAGTTGCCAGGCTTGCCCGCGGCAACCGCGGATAGTTTCCTCGCCACGCCCGGTACCAGGTAATCGCGCCCAGCATGCTCGCCAGGACGATGCCAGGGACCACGCCGGCGATGAACAGATTGCCGATCGATGTGTTGGTGGCCACCGCGTACATGACCATGACGATCGACGGCGGGATCAGAATGCCCAGCGCGCCCGACGTGGTGATGATGCCAGCGCCGAACCGCTTCGGAAAACCGAACTTGATCATCGCCGGCAACAAGATGGAGCCGATCGCCACCACGGTCGCCGGGCTGGAGCCGGACACCGCGGCGAACAGGGCGCACGCCATCACACCGGCGATGCCGAGACCACCGTGTAAATGGCCGAAACACGCCGTGGCGAAATTGATCATCCGCCGGGCGACACCGCCATGGGTGAGAAAGTTCCCGGCGAGAATGAAGAACGGGATCGCCATGATCTCGAACTTCTCGATACCGGTGAACAGCTTCTGCGCAACAATCTCGATCGGAATTGATGTAAACAGAAAGAAGAAGGCCAGCACCGTCAGACCGAGCGAGACCGCAATCGGCATTCCGGTCAGCATCAGGACGATGAGGAGGCCGAACAGGAACAAAGCGCTCATGACTTGCCTCCCATGCGAATATTTTCGTCCGCTTNNCGATAGCGGCGACTTCCGGATCGTTNNGTCCAGGTCCACACCTTCCACATGACTGTGATCAACACGCGCAAGGTGGCCTGTCTTGATGAACAGGTATTCGGATTGCAGGAAGCGGAAGCACATCAGTGCCGAGCCGAGCGGAATGCACAGGTAGACGATCCACATCGGCCACTCCAGGTCGGCCGACACCTGGTCCGTTCCCATCAGCCTCCAGACGAATGTCGCGCCGAAGTACGCCACCAGCCCGGTGAACAAGGCGCCCGCGAACAGGCTGAAGATGATCAGCTTGCGGCGCAGGTTTTCGTTGACCGTGTTGACCAGAACGTCGATCCCGACGTGGATGCCGGTACGCACCCCATAGGCAGCGCCGAACTTCGCCATCCAGATGAACATGAAGATGCACAGTTCCTGTGCCCATCCCATGTTGATCTGCAATGTGTAGTCCTGGATGACCGGGATGCCGGATGAATAGCGGTGAACGACGGCGACGAAGATGATCAGTGTCGCCGCCGCCATGAGGAAGGCGATGAGCCATTCCTCAAGGTGGTCCAGAAATTTTAGTATCATTGCTCCGCCTCGACACGAAGAAGATGGCCGTGGAGTGCGCCCGCCGGAAGCGGGCGCATCCCAAGCGTGCTATTCGACCGTGCCGGCTTCCTGGCGGATTTCGGCGATCAGCTCCTTGCCGATGCGTCCTTGCATCTCTTCGTAGACGGGCTCCATCGCCTTGCACAGCGCCGCGCGCTCGGCGTTCGTCGGCTGATAGAAATTGGTCTTCCCCGTCGCTTCCATCGCCGCAAGCGCGTCGTCGTTGTCCTTCTTGGCGACCTCGTTGTTGTACTCCGTCGCCTCCGCCATCGCCTTCTCAAGCTGCGCCCGGATGTCCTCCGGCAGGCCTTCCCAGAACCGCTTGTTGACGATCACCGCATAGCCGAGATAGCCGTGCCGGGAGACGGTGGCGTTGGTCTGCACTTCGTACATCTTCTGGGTATACATGTTCGACGGCGGGTTCTCCGTACCATCGACGACGCCGGTCTGCAGCCCCTGATAGACTTCCGAGAACGGCATCACTTGTGGAATGGAACCGAGCGCGCGCATTTGCGCCTCAAGAACCTTCGAGGATTGAACGCGCATCTTCAATCCCTTGAAATCGTCCACCGTTTTCAGCGGTGAGTTGGCGCTGAAAATCTTGAAGCCGTTGTCCCAATAGTCGAGACCGATAATTCCCTTGCTGTCCAGGCTGGCCAGAAGCTCCTTGCCGATCTTGCCGTCGGTCACCCGGTGCAGCGCCTCCCGGTCCGGGAACAGGCACGGAAGGTCGAACGCCTCGAACTGCCGTGCCCCNAGCGGACCGAACTTCGCCAGCGACGGGGCCAGCATCTGCACCGATCCGAGCTGCAGTGACTCCAGCTCTTCCTTGTCCTTGTAAAGCTGGCTGTTCGGATAGATCTGAATCGAAACCTTGCCGTCTGTGTACTTCTCAGCCAGCTCCTTGAATTTTTCCGCCGCCTGGCCCTTTGGCGTATCGGGCGCAACGACATGGCTGAACTTGATCACGATTGGATCATCGGCCAACGCTGAGGTGGCCAGTACGCATGCGGAGACGATCGCGATCGTTCGCGCAAAACCCATAGTTGAATCCTCCCAGAACTCATTGCACATAGGTCTGTTTGGGCGGCACGTTTCACACGACCACCATTCATGAACGTTCTTTTTAAGGGATTCGCACCGTACGGCGTCAAGACCTGTGTGGCCGTCAGGGTAAGGAATGTTACGTTGTCATCGAATCGTGCAAAGATTATTGCCGGCTGCCGGTGCATTTTGGGGTCTATCTTGCCGCTTCTGCTGCCCCGCGAACCTCGTTCTGCAACAGGAGATTGCAGCTACCGGTGAGCTGTCTTGTGCTGGACCACGTGCATTTATGACGGCGTGCCCTGCAAAAACGTTCCTTGACCAACTTTTGGAGACCGAACCGTGCGGCAACGAAGCGCCGCTGCGCCGTCGGAGCGCTCGTGTTGCGGAGGATTCGGCGGGGTGAACGTCGTGGCTTGGCGAACGCGGTGGCTTGGTGCACGCCGTAGCGTGTGTGCCGTCGAGCCGGCGGCCACCCTCGTCATCGCGAACCCCGCAGGGGCGTGGCGATCCAGTGCCGGGTGCCGCACACAGTGCCTGAGAGTGGATTGCTTCACCCGCACTGCGGGTTCGCAATGACGGCGCACTGGCAAGGGTGATGCGGGCCGTCCCGACTCCATGCGTCGGATTGCGCTGCGCTTCAATTAATAGAAATGCTGCAATACTATCAGAATGGATATAAGGGTAGAGAGGATGCCAAGCACAAGAAACATAAAGTCACCAGCATCATAAATTGTACCATCATCATTTTTATTATTTTCTCTTTGATCAGAAATAACTTTCATGTTTCGATTTTTAAAAAATTATTGAGTTTTTTCGGACGTCTCCCAATTTTATGAACGAATCTATGCTAATGAAAAACGTCGCGCTAGCCGCTATAATAATAACAAATCCGAGAAGTTCTCTGATGTCATTGAGATCATTATTATCGATTGCCAAGACGCCGCCCGTAATCACCACAAGTATAGTGATAAAATTCCAGACTCGCGCTTTTATATCACGGATGTCGTTCAATAGCTGCTCGTAGTATGCTAGCTCTTGATCATTGTCGTCAGCCATGTTGGCCTCCGCCAGCCCGCGTAGGTCAGAATAGCCGAAGGCGTATTCTGACGCATGACATTTACGATGCTTTTTGCGGTTTGCAGGCGTTGCTCTCATCCGCCCTACGAAATCCTGCGATCCCTGCTCATTCCGCGCCGCCGACCGGGCGAATGTGCGCCTTTACCCAACCACCAAGTGGGCGTGACCCGATGAATTCGGCGGGGTGACGAGCGCACGGGGTTCCGGCATCCTGTCCGCAGCCATGGGCGGGTTCAGCCGCGCGGCGGCGGCGAGGGACGAGGGCTTTCGGGGCGGATCAGGAATGACGACACGATGACGACATTCTGACGACAAATGACGACTTTGACGACATGCGGGGGCCGGAATGACGACAGGCGTCGTCATTTTCAGCCACGTAAAATCAATGACTTACGGCGGAAATGACGACTTTTGACGACAAATGACGACATTTTTCGTCGCGGGCGCGGCAAACGGTCCGCTTGCGAGGTCTGCAAGCCGCTGCGTTCGGCGGGTTGAACGCGGTGCGCGGCGGTCTGCACGCCTCGCGATCACACGACGGGCCACAGACCCTCGGCACTTCACATGCTCCGCTGCAGCTCACGGAGTTCCCGGTAGCTGATGCGCCGAATGGCATGCCGGTCCAGGAGAGCGCGAAGGGATGTGTCGAGGAGGCATTCGGCGTCGTGCACACGGAGGTTGGCGAAGTCGGGGTCATAACTGCGCAACTCGTCGCCCTCGAGCACGGGATGGGCGAAGATTTCGCTGACCCCGGGNGCAAGCGCTGGGATGGTCTCGAAGAACACATCGCGTGTGTGCCGGGGCCACGGGTAAATGAGATGATCGCTCAACAGCAGGCCACGTCCGTTTGCGGCGGTTCGCGCCGGGATAGCGTGTTCCCGGACATCACGTGCCGTCGTTACGCTTGCAGGCAGCCGCACGGGCAACCGGAACGCGGCCGCCAGATCCAGGTATGCAGCGAGCAGGTCGGCGCGCAGGAACAGCACGTCCATGTGGACGTCAAGATGCGTGACGTCGACGCCCCACGTGAGCGCCGTCGCGACTTGTGTCCGGCACTCGGCGAGCGCGTCCGACGGTGTGAGGACCTCCAGGGCGGCCGCGGTGGTGGCGGGCAGGAATCCGTCCGGATCCCGAAGCGATGCCCCGGCGGTCAGCGGGCGCCAGCGATAGTTCTGGTATTCGCTGGTCAGCGTCAGGTGGATACCGATCGGATAGCCTCTCAACATCTGCGCCGCCTCCCATGCCCAAGGACACGGCACCATCAGGCTGGCACCGGTGGCGATNCCTCGNGACAGCGCCCGGTATGTCGCGCGGTTCGCGGCGTGGCTGGAACCAAGGTCGTCGCAGTTGATGATCAGCAGCCGATCGTCCGGCGCATATCCGAGGCGGGCTGCCAAGTCGCTCACCAGGTTGCTCGACCGTCGCCGCACGTGCAGCAGATCAGCATGTCCGCGATCTTGCTTCCTTGACGATACGTCTGCAGTTGTTCCTGTTCGGCGACTGAAATGATCAGCGATCCATTCGGATCAGAAAGATACGAAGCGCCGTGCTTGGTACAGAAGTCGCAGTCACATGCCCGCGGGGCATAGTGCTCCGGGGCGCCCGTCAGTGTGAGCTCGATGCTCACGTTTCCACAGTGGCAGCTCCCGTTCAGCATATGCATGGATTGCAATTCCTCCGCTGCCTGGCAATGGCCAGTCCTGTCGCATGGCACGACGCCTGCCCGAGGGTTTATCGCCGCGCGCGTTTGCCCCGGGACTGCTTCGGCCTTTCCCGCGTTGCGCTGCTCCCGCCCCGCGGCGCCTGCCCGGTCGGCCCACTTGTTGCCAGAGCGGAGGCGTGCGGCGCCATGCCGGGCTTGTCAAGGCCGAGTTCGTGTACTTCCAGGCGGCGGATTTCGTCGCGGTACCGTGCCGCGTCCTCGAATTCCAGGTTCGAGGCGGCCTCGCGCATCTTCTTTTCCAGCTCGGCGATCACCGTCTTCAGGTCCTTGCCGACCACCTGCTGCTCGCCCGCGGCGCCAGANTCGACGGTGACGTAGTCGGCCTCGTAGACGCTCTGCAGCACGTCGGAGATGCCGGACTTGATGCTGGCGGGCGTGATGCCGTGCGCCTCGTTGTAGGCCTGCTGTTTGGCGCGGCGGCGCTCCGTCTCATCGAGTGCGTAGCGCAGGCTCTCGGTGATCTTGTCCGCATAGAGGATCACCCGGCCGTCGACGTTGCGCGCGGCGCGGCCGATGGTCTGGATCAGCGACGTCTTGGAGCGCAGGTAGCCTTCCTTGTCCGCATCGAGGATGGCGACCAGCGCGCATTCGGGGATGTCGAGGCCCTCGCGCAGCAGGTTGATGCCGACCAGGATGTCGAAGGCGCCCAGCCGCAGGTCGCGGATGATCTCGATGCGCTCCAGCGTATCGACGTCCGAATGCAGGTAGCGCACCCGCATGGCGTTCTCGTGCAGGTATTCGGTCAGGTCCTCGGCCATCCGCTTGGTCAGCGTGGTGACGAGCACCCGTTGGCCGGCGGCGGCGACCGCCCGGCACTCCGCCATCAGGTCGTCGACCTGGTGTTCGACCGGACGGACGATGCACAGCGGATCGATCAGGCCCGTCGGACGCACCACCTGCTCGACGATGACGCCGCCGGTCTGCTCCAGCTCCCATGGACCCGGCGTGGCGGAGACGAAGATCGTCTGCGGGCGCATCTGCCCCCATTCTTCGAACTTCAGCGGCCGGTTGTCGACGCAGGATGGCAGCCGGAAGCCGAATTCAGCCAGCGTGCCCTTGCGCTGGAAGTCGCCGCGGAACATTCCGCCCAACTGCGGGACGGTGACGTGGCTTTCGTCGACGACCAGCAGCGCGTTTTCGGGGATGTATTCGAACAGCGTGGGCGGCGGCTCGCCCGGATTGCGGCCGGTGAGGTAGCGGGAGTAGTTCTCAATGCCGCTGCACATGCCGACCGTCTCCAGCATTTCCAGGTCGTACGTCGTGCGCTCCTGCAGCCGCTGTGCTTCCAGCAGCCGGCCGGCCTCGACGAAGTTGTCGACGGTCTGCTTGAGTTCGGTCTTGATGCGCGGGATCGCCTGCTGCAGCGTCGGGCGCGGCGTCACATAGTGGCTGTTGGGGAAGATGGTGATCTCGGCGAGCGTGCCGGTTTTCTCGCCGGTGAGCGGATCGACCTCCCAGATCGCCTCGATCTCGTCGCCGAACATCGACAGCTTCCAGGCCCGGTCTTCCAGGTGCGAGGGAAANATCTCAACGACGTCGCCCGGCGCGCGGAAGAAGCCGCGCGCGAACGCCAGATCGTTGCGCTTGTACTGCAGCTCGACCAGGCGCTGCAGCAGCGCCTTGCGCTCGATCTGCTGGCCGGGGCGCAATGTCAGCACCATCTCGGCGTAGGTCTCGACCGCGCCGATGCCGTAGATGCAGGAGACCGACGCGACGATAATTACGTCGTTGCGCTCCAGCAGCGCGCGCGTCGCCGCGTGCCGCATCCGGTCGATCTGCTCGTTGATCGACGAATCCTTGGCGATGTAGGTGTCGGTGCGCGGAACGTAGGCCTCGGGCTGGTAGTAGTCGTAGTAGCTGACGAAGTACTCGACCGCGTTCTCCGGGAAAAAGCCCTTCATCTCGCCGTAGAGCTGGGCGGCGAGGATCTTGTTGGGCGCCAGCACCAGGGTCGGCCGCTGCACCGCCTCGATGACGTTGGCGATGGTGAACGTCTTGCCCGACCCGGTCACGCCGAGCAGCACCTGGTCCCGCTCGCCCTGGCGCACGCCATCGATCAGGGTCGCGATCGCCGCTGGCTGGTCGCCCGCCGGCTGGTAGCGCGAGGCGAGCTCGAAGCGGCGGGTGGCCGGCACCGGCGGACGTTTCGCCGGCATGAAGATGGCGGGATTAAGAAAGGCGACCATACCGACGTTATAGGAAGCCCGCAGCCCTTTCGCCACCTGGGCCGCCAAAGGGGCCGCCACGAGCTCACTCCTGGCCCGTCAGCGCATCGCCTCACCACACCGCCTCGCCCCACTGCCACCGACCCGCATTCGCCATTAGCGTTTGGGAGCCGATTGCAATACAGTGCCGTCACCAAAGACAAACAACACCATAGCTCGAACAGGGGCTTCACGGCTTAAATTCGCACCCGGCGTATCAGCCGGCCCGCACCACAGCCAAACCAGAGCCGTCCGGCGGACGGTCCTGCCCGACAAGGAGAACGCTTTAGTGCGCACCCGCCGTATCTATCTGGTCAACCCGCGGGCGGATTCCGCCATCACCCGGCCGATGTATCTCGGCCGTTCGCTGTACTCGCCGCTGGCGNGGCTGCTGGCCGTCGCAGCCCTGATTCCCGAGGACCGCTACGAGGTGGTGCTCACCGACGAGAACGTCGAGCCGGTGGACTTCGACCTCGCGTGTGATCTGGTCGGCATCTCGGCGATGACCTCGTACGTCAAGCGCGGCTACGCGATTGCGGATAAATTCCGCGCCCGCGGCATCCCGGTCGTCATGGGCGGGGTGCACCCCAGCTTCATGCCGGACGAAGCGCTGCAGCATGCGGACGCGGTGGTCATCGGCGAGGCCGAATACGTGATGGCGAAGCTGCTCGACGACCTGGACGACGGCTGCATGGGCGGCACCTACAAGGCCGAGCAGCTGCACNCGCTGTCCAACATGCCGATGGCGCGCTACGACCTGATCAAGCCGAAGCGCTACGTCAACCGCACCTTCATCCAGACCTCGCGCGGCTGCCACCACGCGTGCACCTTCTGCGCCGAGCAGCTGATGTATGGCTTGCGCTTCCGCTACCGGCCGGTCGACGAGGTGGTGGCGGAGATCGAAGCCACCGGCCAGCGCAACTTCGCCTTCAACGATGCCGACTTCTTCGGCACCTCCGACCGGGCGCTGGCGATGATGACCGCGCTCAAGGGCCGGGGATTGCACTGGCAGGCCGGCGTCAACGGCGGTGCCGCGTTCGACGACCGGCTGCTGGAGGCGGCGGCCGAAAGCGGCTGCAACATGCTGGCGATCGGCTTCGAGTCGCTCTCCCGCGAGACGCTGCGCCGGGCACACAAGCACCAGAACTCGCCGGAGCGGTACCGGGAGCTCGTCGACAAGCTGCACAAGCACGGCATCTTAGTGTTCGGCCTGTTCATGTTCGGCTTCGACCAGGACGCTCCGGAGGTGTTCGAGGAGACGGCAAAATTTACCGTCGATGCCGGCTACGACGTCTGCGGCTTCTCGATCATGACCNCCTATCCGGGAACGCTGAACTGGTTCGAGATGCTGCAAAAGGACCGCATCGTCTCCTTCGACTGGGACGCGTACGACCAGCACCACGTGGTCTACAAGCCGGTCGGTATCACCNCCGAGGCCCTGCGCGACGGCCAGTGGCTGGCCTACGACCGGTTCTATTCTCCCGGCTCGATGCTGAAGCGCTTCCCGTGGGGCGGCGGGCGCGGCCGGGGGCTGTGGTCGATCTACAACCTGTTCTACCGGCGGATGGAGATCTCCGAGCGCGACGAAACGGCCGCCGTCGCACCGGCGAGCACCCGTCCGAACACTGTCGCCCGCCCGCCGCTGATGCCGCAGCGCGCCGACTGGCGGGCCATCGTCCTGGAGGGTCAGGGGAATGCAGCGGCGGCGGTGCAACGGAAGTCATGGCCGAGGCGCCCGCGGCACCGTCCTGACCGTTTCTCGTCCCGCCGGCAGGAATGCGGGGAACGCGGCCCCGCCGTCGCGGGTTCAGGTTTTCACCAGGTCGCGGGCACGGACGAAATCAAGCAGGCGGCAGCAGCCGGGACGGAGGTCGGTCCATGCGTCGATTTCCGCCTCCAGCACGGCCAGCGTGCCGGTGGGGAACTTGGTCGCCAGTCGTCCCCGCAGATCCTGCTCGCCCTCGGCGACCAAGGACAGGGCGAGCAGTTCCAGCCCCGGGTTGTGCCCGATCACCATCACCGAGACGAGCGAGTCGTCCAGCCGCCGCACCCGGCGCAGCAGGGCGATCGGTTCGGCCATGTAAACCCCTTTCTCGAACCGGACCGGAACCGCTTCGGTCCCGAATGCTTCTTGCAGGAACGACCACGTCTCGCGGGTGCGCTTCGACGACGAACACAGGACCTGCGACGGCACGATCTGCTGGCGCGCCAGATANCGCCCCATCACGGCCGCCGCCGCCCGCCCCCGCTTGTTCAGCGGACGTTCGAAATCGTCGAGGTGCTCGTCCTTCCACGACGATTTGGCATGCCGGAGGAGGTAAAGCATTTTCATTAGGGATCCTCGTGATCGGAGGTGCGGCCGGCACATCCTGTGGGAGATGCGTCATGTGCCAAGCTGTTCAAGACGGCTGACCTTACGCCGGGGCACACCGCCGGCGCGACATCTCCGATCACCGCGAGACTGTTTTCGCGTGGCCGAATGCCGCTCAACGAGCGGAGGAACTCGAGCAACAGAACAAAAGGGAGAACGGTCTACTTCGGTCCGCGCCGGGCAAACGCGCGCGGCTTGACCTGCGCAGGCGCCGCGCGCGCTCGCGCCGCAGGCGGGAGGCTGTGATCAGGATTTCGTGGCAGGGCCGTCCACGCGAGCCGCCGCGGGGCCGGCGCTGGATATAGGTGCCATCCGGCTGCATGTCCCAGGCGCTGCGCTGATCACTCAGCTGGGTTTCGAGCAGCGCGTTCAACTCCTTGCGGAGGCTGGCGTTCTCGATCGGCACCAGGATTTCGACCCGGCTCTCCAGGTTGCGGGTCATCAGGTCGGCGGAGCCAATGAAGTATTCTTCATTGCCGCCGTTCTGGAAGTAGTAGATGCGCGCGTGTTCTAAGAAACGGCCAACGATGCTGACCACCGTGATGTTTTCGGAAACNCCTGGCACCCCGGGNCGCAGCCGGCAGCTGTCGCGGACGATCAGTTGCACCGTCACCCCCGCCTGGCTTGCCCGGTAAAGCGCTTCGACGATGTCCGGGTCCTCGATTGCGTTGGCCTTCAGCCGGATCAGCCCCGGCTTTTCGGCGGAATGCAGGGCGATCTCCCGGTCGATCTTGTTCAGCAGCCCCTTCTTCGCCAGGTGTGGCGCCGCCAGCAGCTTGCGATAACTGTGCGCCGGCCGGCAGCCGGTGGTCAGGTAGTTGAACAGTTCGGTCAGATCGAGACCGATGTCCCGATCGCAGGTGAGCACACCCAGGTCACAGTACTGGCGCGCGGTGCCGCCGTGATAGTTGCCGGTGCCGATGTGCGCATACCGGCGCAGGCCGTTGTAATCACGGCGGATGACCAGAATGGACTTGGCGTGCGTCTTCAGGCCCAGCACAC
The DNA here is from genome assembly GCA_013414705.1 of Defluviicoccus sp. Classification (GTDB taxonomy): domain Bacteria; phylum Pseudomonadota; class Alphaproteobacteria; order Rhodospirillales; family Defluviicoccaceae; genus Defluviicoccus. The sequence goes on along the minus strand of CP058705.1, from coordinate 4,214,598 downwards.
CGTAGGTCACGTGGATGCCGGCCTCCTCCAGCCGGCTCGCCCAGCGCAGGTTCGCCGCCTCGTCGAACCGCGCCTTCAGCTCGACCACCACCGCCACCTGCTTGCCGTTGCTCGCGGCGTCGATCAGATGATCGATGATCATCGTCGTCTCCGACGTTCGATAGATCGTCATCTTGATCGCCAGCACCTTCGGATCCTCGGCCGCCTCGCGGACGAACCGGACCACCGACGTGGCGAACGATTCATAGGGNTGGTGCAGCAGGATCGGGCCGTTTTCACGGATGATGTGGAAGATGCTGTCCCGGTCCAGAAGCTTGACGTTGTCAATCGGCTGGTGCTGCGAGTCATGCAGTTCCGGGATGTCGAGCCGAGCCAGATCCCACAGGTCGCGCATTCCCATCATCACGTCGGTTTCATAGACGTCCAGGTCCTCATCCAAGCCCAGTTCGGCGGCCAACATGCCGCGATGGTTGGCGGAGATTCCCTTCTCGACCTCCAGGCGGACGATCGGCGCGAACTTGCGGTCCCGCAACTCGGCCTCGATCAACTGCACCAGGTCGTCGGCCTGCTCCTCGCCACGCTCGGTGTTGGCGTTGCGGGTCACCCTGAACACTTCGACCGACGCCACCTCCATGCCGGGGAACAGATCGGCGAGACAGTTCGCCATCACGTCCTCCAGCAGCACGAAGGTGTTTTCGCTGCCGACCCGCAGACAGCGCGGCACGCCGCTGCCGACGGGAACCTTGACGCGCGCCATGGTGAGCTGACGCTCGTTCGGGAAGCGCAAGGTGACCAGGAGGTTGAGTGACAGGTTGGAAATGAACGGGAACGGGTGCGCCGGGTCCATCGCCAGCGGCGTGACCAGCGGAAAGATGTTCTCCCGGTAGTGGGTACGGATCGCGTCCTGCGCGTCCTCGGGCAGCTCGGTAAACGCGACGACGTGGATCTTGTGGCGCCGGAGGTCGCGGTTCAGGTCGAGGAAGACCTCTCGCTGCTGGCGGCGAAACTCGGCCATGACGATCCGGCACTCGTCCAGTTGCTGGCTGGGCGAACGGCCGTCGATGGTAAGCTTGTGAACGCCAGCGCCGATCTGCTGCTTCAGGCCGCCGACCCGCTTCATGAAAAACTCGTCCATGTTGGACGCAGCAATAGCCAGGAATTTCACCCGTTCAAGCAACGGTGTGCGCCGATCCCGTGCCTCGTTCAGCACCCGGAAGTTGAACTGTAGCCAGGTCAACTCACGGTTGAGGTACAGCTCGGGCGTACGCAGCGGAATTGCGCCGCGCCCCGGCGCCGATGGACCAGCCAACGTACCAGCGCCCGCACGGTCGGCAAGACTGATCACCGCACCGGCGACAGCGCTTGGCCGGACCGCCGGGCTCACGTCCTCGCTCGCCTCCTCTGCCGCGGCGACGAAGGCGCCAAGCCCTCGTCCTCGGAAGATGCCGGCTCGGAAGAGACCGGCTCAGGTTCGATCGTGGACGTTTCTGTCATCCTGTTCTCCCCAGCTTTTCGGCGCGCAGCGCTTGAGCACCCGCCGCCTCGGCGCGCTCGATGCCGGCCGCCAGTCGCTCGCAGGCGGTGGTCAGCACCTTGAGGCGGGCGAACCGCTTGTCGTTGGCCGCCACCAGAGTCCAGGGCGCCAACGTCGTCGACGTGTGCTCGACCATGTCGTCTACGGCATGCTCGTACTCGTCCCACTTCTCCCGGTTGCGCCAGTCTTCTTCGGTCAGCTTCCAGCGCTTGTATTCGATCCCTTCCCTCGCCTTGAACCGCGCCATCTGCTCGTCCTTGCTGATGTGCAGCCAGTACTTGCACAGCACGATGCCGTGGCGGACGAGCTGATCTTCGAAATCGGTGATCTCCGCGTATGCCCGCTTCCACTCGGCGGCGCTGGCGAAGCCTTCAACACGCTCGACCAGGACGCGGCCATACCAGCTGCGATCGAAGATGGTGACCCGGCCGGCGCGCGACAGGTGCCGCCAGAAGCGCCAGAGGTAGTGCTGCGCCCGCTCCTCGTCGGTCGGTGCGGCGATCGGAATAACCTGATAGTCACGGGCGTCCAGAGCTGCGGTGACACGCCGGATCGCCCCTCCCTTGCCGGCAGCATCCCAGCCCTCGAAGACCAAGATGGTGGACATGCCAAGATTCTTGGCCTGCCGGCACAGAGTGTTGAGTTGGCCCTGCTGTTCCTCCAGTTGCTGCTGATAGGCCTTCTTGTCGTAGACCGCGTCCTGCTCCAGCCGGCTGAGGACGCTGATCCGCGGCAGGTGCAGGACTTTGCACACGTCCACGGCCGATGCACCGGACGTATTATCAGCCGCGGCCGGATCGTTCACCGGCGCGACGGGAGTCGCCTGGCGTGCCTTGCGTTCCGCCGCCACCTGCCGATGCAGCTCGATCTCCTCGCAGTGTCGCCGGATGCCGTCGAGCACCGTCTGGGCGACGGTCAGCCCGCGGTAGCGTTTGTCATAGCCCTCGACGATGTGCCACGGTGCCTTGCCGGTGGACGTGCGCATGATCAGCCGTTCCGCGGCACCCACGAACTGCTCGAACATGTGCCAGTGGTCCCAGTCGGTCTGGGTGACCCGCCAGCGGGTGAGCGGGTTCTTCTCCAGCTTGGTCAGCCGTTCCTTCTGCGCCTTCTTGCCCAGGTGCATCCAGAATTTCAGGATCAGGGCATGATCGTCCGCCAAGCACTGCTCGAAAGCGATGATCCGATCGAGTGCCTCGTCGAAGTCGGCTTCGCTGCTCCGCCCGTACACCCGATCAATCAGCGGTCGCGAATACCAGCAGCTCAGGAACAGCCCCACCCGCCCCTTCGGNGGCAGGTCGCGCCAGTAGCGCCAGTATTCCGGACGCTCCACCATCTCGTCCGACGGCGGACCATAGGCACGCGTCATCAGCCAGCGCGGATCGAGCCACTCGTTGAGCAGGTTGACCGTCTCGCTTTTGCCGCCCTTGTCGACCCCGCCGAAGACAAGGATGACCGGAAAGGGAGCGCTACGAAGCTGCTGCTGCACCTCCAGCAACGCGGCGCGCAGCACCGGTACAGCCTCATGAAATGCGTCCTTCGAAACCGTCCGTCCCAGTTCTGCTGTTCTGAACATTTTGCGGTCCCTGTTGGTTCTGCCTATGGTAACCGCTCGCAGTCGGGTTGTCTTCTCTTGCCTATGTGCCCGACACCGCATGCAGGGACGGACGGTGAGGATGAACGAAGACAACGACGCACCTCCCGCTGCGGGGCGTGCTACGATCTCTCCCATCATTGCAGGAGATGTGCCGCGCCAGCACTTGGCCGGTGACCTTGCCTTCGATCACGCCCATGAGCACGCGGAGCTTGGCCGTGTGNGGGTTGTCGACATCGGCTCGAACACCGTCCGCCTCGTCGTCTACGACGTGCCCACCCGGCTGCCCATCCCGCTGTTCAACGAAAAAGCGCAGTGCGCGCTGGGATTCGGCCTGGGCAAGACCGGTCGCCTCAATCCCAAGGGCGTCGAGGAGGCGCTGCGCAGCATCGCGCGCTTTGCCCGTCTCGCCGCAGCCATGGGCGTGGACCGGCTGCAGCTGGTGGCAACGGCCGCCGTGCGCGACGCCGAGGACGGGCCGCGCTTTGTCGCCCGGGTGGAACGTGCCAGCGGACTTGCGGTCCACGTGCTGTCCGGGGCCGAAGAGGCTCGGCTTGCCGCCGTCGGCCTGCTCAACGGCGTGCCCGGCGCCGACGGGGTACTGGGCGATCTGGGCGGGGGCAGTCTGGACTTGGTAAGCCTGGATTTGGGCGGCGTTGGCCGGTTTGCGACCTTGCCGCTCGGTCACCTGCGGCTGGCGGAAGAATCCGGCGGCGATCGGAACAAGATGACTCTGCTGCTGGAGCAGCGATTGCAGCAGGTGCCCTGGCTGGCAGAGATGNGGGGACGCAGCGTTTATTGTGTCGGCGGCTCGTGGCGGGCACTGGCGCGGGTCTTCATCGACCAGACGCACCACCCGCTTCACGTGGTGGATCATTACACCATCGGGTTCTTCGAAGCGCTCAAGCTCTCCGAACTGATCTCTCAGCTCAGCGAGAGCACGATGGAGAAGCTGCCCGGCATGGATTCGGCGCGGCGGCGATCGCTGCCGTTCGCCGCCGCCGCACTCTCGGCGCTGCTGCAGGCGGCGAAACCGAAAGAAGTGATCTTCTCCGCCTACGGCATGCGTGAGGGCCAGATGCTGGAGTTGCTGCCGTCGTCGCTGCGCCGGCAGGACCCGCTGATCAGCGCCTGCGAGCAGGCCGCCGAGCGCACCGGCCGCTTCTACATCCACGGCCGCGAACTGTTGGACTGGCTGACGCCCTTGTTCCCGACCGAGACAGAGAGCGAGCGGCGCTTGCGGCTCGCCGCCTGTCTGCTGAGCGACATCGGCTGGAGCGAGCACCCCGACTACCGCGCCGTGCACGCCTATCACCGGGTATTGCGCGTTCCCTACCCCGGACTGGAGCACGCAGACCGCGCGGAACTGGCCCTCGCCATTCTGGTCCGCTACGGCGGAGTGGAAGAGGACCGGATGGTCGCACCAGTGCACACCCTGCTCGACGAGCGCCGGTTGCGGCGCGCACGGGTCACCGGACTCGGCCTGCGGTTGGCACACACCGTATGCGGTGGCGCGCCGGGCCTGCTGCTACAGACGCTCCTGCGACTGTCAGATAAAGCGTTGACCCTTGAACTGCCCGAAGACGGTGCGATCTTTCTCAGCGAGGCGGTGGAGCGGCGGTTCGGGCGCTTGGCCCGGGCTTTGGACGTCAAGCCGGCTCTGCTGGCCTGACGTCCAAAGCCCGGCCGACAGCAAAAGCAGGTCTGCATCAAAGCGTCTGCGGCAATATCCGCCACGGAAATAATGGTCCGGTTGCTATTCACGCCTCTTGCAGATTGCCGGCATGCCGACGCAAGCAGTGTGTTCACCGGCGATTCCTGCAGGGCCCCCTATCGCCGAGGAGCCGCGTCCGACCATTCGTGTTCCTCGTGCCAGTCTTCGATGACCTCGGCCAGCTGCCGGCCTTCGAGGTCCGGTGTGCTTGCCGTGACCGACGACGACAGCACCATGCTCGGAGCGTGCGCAAACGGACGACCGATGGCCATGCCACGGGCGTCGATCGTAAATTCATGGATCGATTTGGCGTGCTGCGATCCACGCATCTTGATCACCGAGATGCCGCGTCGGAGCTCGCCGCCGATCTCGACGTAGCGCAGCAGGACAATCGCGTCGGTGATCGTCGAGATGTGTGCTTCGGTGATGGAGTCGCCACCGGAAAGGCGTGGCGTTGCACTGGTGTACAGACTGCACAGCTCCTTCTCCCGTGCAAACGAGGTCAATCCGATCACGAACTCGCGGAAGTACCGGACGGCACCGATGCGCTCCAGGGCGGACAGGCTGTCCACGATCATCCGGGTCGGCGCAAAGGCTTCGATCTCGCGCTGGATCATCAAAAGGTGGTCTTCCAGCCCCATCGCTTCCGGGTACTGACAGACAACGCGCAGCAGACCGCGCTCTTCCCACATCTCGAAGTCGAGGCCCCAGGACTGAGCGTTGCGCAACAGCTGGGGTTGAGATTCCTCGTATGCCAACAACAGCACGCGCTCGCCATCACGACACGTCTGTGCGGCGAACGAACTCGCCATCAACGTCTTGCCGCTGCCGGTGGGACCACTCACCAGCGCCAGNGAGTCGCGGAACAGCCCACCACCGACCATGTCATCCAGCCTAGAGTTGCCGGTGCTGACCCGCTGAGAGGATGATGCCTGGGTCAGTTCACGAGCAGATAGGGGCAGGATGCTGATCCCGCCACGGCTGATCGTAAACGGATACTCGCCGGAAAAATGCGAATCACCGCGCATCTTCACCACCTGAATGGTACGCCGGACCTTTTCCGCTCTGAGAACGTTGCGCAGTACGATAATGTTGTCGGATACGAACTCCTCGACGCCATGCCGCGAAATGGGCCCGTACTCCGCGAGGCGCTCCGCCGTCAGGATTGCGGTGACACCGAGTTCGCGCAGGGCATGCGTGATGCGAAAGATTTCGCGGCGAATGCTGGCGCTATCGGCAAATTGCAAGAACAGGGAGCCGAGCGAGTCGATGACGACGACTTCGGCATTGATTTCGCCAACCACGTGGCGGATTTGAGCAATNAAACCTCCNAGATCGTATTCACCGACCTCCTGAATACTGACCGGCGATGGGGAGAGGTCGACGATGACCAGTTTGCCGTCCCGGAGCAGGGGNTCGATGTCCCATCCCATCCGCTTGACATTGCGCACAATGTCGGTCGCCGGCTCCTCCATGGTGAAGAACACGGCGGGCCGGCCAAACTCCGCAACACTGCGGTAGACGATCTCCATCGACAGGATCGTTTTTCCCGAACCGGAACTTCCGCTCAGCAGCGTTGGCCGTCCTCGCGGCAGGCCGCCGATGGTGATCAGTTCGAAGCCCTCGATGCCCGTCGGAATTTTATCCTCGGGTTCAAGCCCGAGCAGCTTGGTAACGTCTCGACCCATATGCCGGCCTCCGTGCTCCTTGGCGCCTCACAGGTAACGCGGCTGATTTTGGTGTGTGTTGACGGTGCCCTGATCCCGTTCTTCACCCCCATTCATAGGCCAGTTGGCCCAGACAAGAAAATGCCTGACCATCGATGCTTTGAGCTTCGCGTGCAATCCGGAGGTTTGTCCAGCACTCATCGGGCACAACGCAGACCACGCGACAGCCTGAGCGACCTGCCTTCCCATAGCCATCCGCCAACGTCATCTCGTCAGCTTTTGCCGCACACTCCAGTAAACTGGTTCTCTTGTCCTTGCCCGAGCACCCGGTGTAAGAGAGTTGTGTCTGAAGGTAAATTCCTATGCCAAGAAAACCATTACCAAATCGTCTGGGTCTTTTTGGTGCCCAGGCAGCANGCAAGTCAGACGTTGATGAACTTCTGGCGGTCGCGTGCAAGGATGTCGCAGATGCTGTAAACGTCAGCCACGTTAAGGTTCTCGAATATATTGCGAGTGATAAGCAGTTGCTTGTTAGGGCTGGAATCGGATGGCGTCCAGGAATAGTCGGAAAAACTCGACTACCGGCAGGTCTGGAAAGCGCAGCAGGCTTTACACTGCAATCCGGGCGACCAACCATCGCGAATGAACTGGAAACGGAACACCGGTTCCATATTCCAAAATTTCTATTTGATCACGATGTCAAGAGTGCAGTGAACGTTCTCATAAAGTGTCAAGACATCGTATTCGGTGTCCTTGAAGCAGACAGTATTGAAGTGCGCAAATTTGATCAATCGCACGTTGATTTGCTGCAAGGGTTTGCAAATATTCTCGCTCTTGTCATCGCACAAAGCCGGCTTGCAGAAGAAAATTACAAGCTGTCGAAGCGTTCAGAATTATTATTGCGCGAATTGGCGCATCGAACANAAAACAACAACCAGATGCTTGTCTCCATTATTAATTTGCAAAAAAACAAATCAAAAATGCTGGAGGTTGTTGAAGCACTCGACGACGTCATCAATCGAATTTATGTTCTGAATTCCATCGATGATTTTTTAACGCTCGTTGATGATACGGAGCGAGTCGATGTTGCCGCCTACCTTGGCGCGGTCGCCGGAAAGGTTTTCTCGACATTATCGGACGCGAGCAACACGGTACGCCTGAAGACGGATCTCGCCGACGGTTCCTTGCTGCGCGCTCAGGCGCAGGGGCTGGCAATCATCGTCAATGAATTCATTACCAACAGTTTCAAGTATGCCTTCACGGACGGCGGCACCCTGTCGATGACGATCAGCTTCTCGGAGGACGCCGCCGTTCTCGATCTGCGCGACGACGGTCCTGGAATTTCTCCCGATGCCGTTCCCGGGCTGGGCATGCAGATCATCGAGGCAATGACCAAGCAGCTCGGCGGCCAGCTCAGTNGGCCATCGGGCAAGGGTGTGCGCCTGCGCATCACCTTGCCCGCGACCTGAGCAAACCCGGTCCCTGCCCCGTGCGTCGTGGCTTACCCAAGCCTCTCCGCAACGATACCGAAAAAAGCATGTGAGGGTCGAACCACACGTCGAAGCTGAGCGTGGTGATGCGCAAAAGGGGGCGTTCGCTGGCGGCACCCCTGGCACGCGCTGGAGAGGCGGCAGGCACAGACCGGCGACACCGAACATGCCTGACGTGACCTGAAGCGACAGTTCCTCGCCCTCGCACCGTCCAAGGGCCTTGGCCAACTCGACCGCGCCATCCAGGCCGCCGTCGATGGCCTCAACACCGAGATCAATCAAAACGTGAGCAAACCGACGGATCACTGCTTAGATGTTCGGTCCCGGCATTTGATGGTGCGATATTTTCACGGGAGTGGAAAGAGGCCCTATGGGACAGGTTCTGCGGGATTGAGACCGGTGATGGCGATCTGGTGGATCAGCGCCGCCTCGAGGCAGGCGGCGGCGAAGGCGAGGCGGTCTCGATGACGCGGGCGCCGATTTTGAGGAGCTTCAAGCGCAGCGTGGCGAACTCGGCTTCGGTGAGTGCATGGGTCTTCGGGATAGCGTCGCGGAGCGTCAGCATCAGCCGGTAGGCGGCGGTATGGAGGATCAGGCGCACCTGGGACGGCCTTCATCTTCGGCCTGCTTCGCGCGTACCAGCGGCGACCGACAGCTGGTGTGTTCTGACGCGAGTTGGCTGTTATGCATCTTGATCAGGTTTTCCGCTTGGCCACGGGCGCAATAGAGGACTTTGTAGACGGACTTGGCCGAACCAGCTTCGAGGCTGGTGACGACGAAGCAGATGTCGAAACCCTGCGTCGAGGCCTTGATGCGGGCGCAGACCCGGCGTTCCCGCTTCCACAAGCTTGCCGGATAGGTGGTCTTGGCGAAGCTGCTCAGGCAGGGTTTCCTGTCCAGCGCGCGGTGGAGCGAATGTCGTCGATTATGGCGGATGTGGCAGGCACGGGGTCGTCGAAGGAGTAGTGTCAGCAACAAAATCCAAACGCACATCAATATTTTACGCGACATCCACCGGCCCGCTGCAAGAGCCATCGTGAATAAGAGGGCAAGATGGCCAAGACAGGCGCAGACAGACTTGATTGACGAAACACTGGATCTGGGTTTTTCATCGAAGGCTTATGCATGAGCCTCCGGTGCGATCAGCATCTTGTAAGTGACGGGCTGGGTGATGGCGCCGATTCCGAGCAGGGTTCGGAACGCGGCGTGGCGGGTACGGCGGCGGTTGAAGCGGAACACGAACTCGTCGAGGTAGGTCTGGATGTTCGTGCGGCGCAGGCTGTGATAGACGCCGAGCGCCCAGGTCTTCAGGTTGGAGAACACGCGGNNGTGGACCCACGGCAGCACGATGTGCGCGGCCATCGGGCCTACGACGTGCGGATCGTGGGAGACGCCGGGGGCACCACCGGGGGCGTCGGGATAGCCCGACCAGCCGTCGGTCTTCGCCGTGGCGCCGCAGGAGCAATGGGGGGCGACGGCGGCGCACAGAAAGCCATGCAGGCTGTCGGCCGAGAAATCCTTGATGACCGACAGACGGATGCGCCCCGGTCCCTTCTCTTGCACCTCGACCGCACCCACCTCGATTGCACCGGCGATGAGGATTTTGCCCAGGTGGCTGCGCCCACCACCGCCGCGGAGCGGGTCGTTCCTGCTCCAGCAGGGAAGGTTCGTCTCGTCCCCNTCGACCAGGCCGCTCAGCGGNGCGCGCCCCGGCGCGACCATGGCGCGGCGAAGTTTGGCGCACAGCATCCAGGCGGTGCGGTACGAGCCGAGACCGAGTTGCTTNTGGACCTGCAGCGCGGAGATGCCATTTGAGGGGAGGCCNATCAGGGAGGCGGCCCAGAACCATACGGTCAGCGGCAACTTCGAGCCGTGCATCACCGGACCCGCCGTCACCGACGTCTGCCTATGGNNCGTCTGCTTGTGACACACCGCGCACTCGTGCGTCCACGCCTTGCCCGAAAGCTCCCATCCCCGTACCCCGCCGCAGGTCGGGCAGACGAACCCATCACGCCACCGTGCCTCGCGCAGATACGCCGCGCAGGCAGCTTCATCCGGAAAGCGCTTCTGGAACTCGATCAGGGGAGCAGGGAAACTCCGTCATGACGCACCCTCCGGAGATTCATATTCATGGTTTGTTCTACCATGGCGCCGGATGCCGTGCACCACATTTTGCTTTACCGGACGGACGTGCATAAGCCTTCGCGAAAACAACGAGTCAGCCTCACATGCCGCCGGTATTACTTTCAGATCGGCGGCGTTTCCTGGATTGGTAACCAGCTTACGCCGTGCTCACTTGGCGCTAAGGTTGCCCCCAGCGTTACCCGCTTGCGGGGTGGGGTGACCGGGCCCATTGTTGAGCGATGAGCGAGCGCACCGCATGCCTCATCACACACTCGCGCGTCTTCCCAGGCGAACGCGTGTATGCAGTCGGTGACATTCATGGCCGCGACGACCTACTCGCCATCGTACACACACGCATCGCACGGGACATCGCTGCGAACCCGGTCGAACAGCCGGTGATCGTCTATCTCGGGGATTACGTCGACCGTGGCCCCGGATCGTTCGAAGTGCTGGACCGGCTGATCCACGGTTTCGTGGCGGGTGCGCGCTCAGTGCACCTGCGGNGAAATCATGAGCAAATGATGCTCGACTTCATCGATTACGCCCAGGACACAACTTGGCTGATGAACGGTGGCGATGCGACGCTTGCCAGTTACGGTCTGCAGCCTCCGCAGGCATGGGCTGATGCAGACGAACTGCGCACGGTGCGCAAGCTGCTGCGCGCTGCGGTGCCGCCAAGCCATCTGCGATTCCTGCGCTATACCCGCCTCTTGCATTGCAGCGGCGACTATCTGTTCGTGCATGCGGGCATTCGTCCCGGCCGGCCGCTGGACGATCAAGAGGACCGCGACCTGCTGTGGATCCGCGGCGCGTTCCTGTCATCGAGCACGGATTTCGGCAAGCGTATCGTTCATGGTCACAGCATCACCCCGGAGCCGGATGTCCGCCCGAACCGGATTGGTATCGACACGGGCGCGTTCTTTACCGGTCGGCTCACGTGTCTGGTGCTGGAGGGTGAGACACTGCGGTTCCTGGACGAATGACCCGCTTTGGTGAAAGCACCCCGCCAGAACAGGTCCGGCAATAGGCGGCCGTCTCGCGACTACCCCGTGGTCAGCACCACTTTGCCAGTGGTCTTGCGCGCCTTCAGCGCCGCCAGCGCGTCAACGGCGTGCTCCAGAGACCAGGACTGCGAGACGTGCGGGCGTAGCGCACCCTCGCCCAGCCAGCGCAGCAGTTCTTCCAGTGAGTCGCGCATCCACACGGGGTTGACCGTCCGATATGCTCCCCAGTTCAGCCCGATCGCCGCGATGTTCTTGACCAGCAGGATGTTGGCCGGGATTTGCGGAACGGTGCCCGACGCAAAACCCACCAGCAGAATGCGCCCGCCGTTGACGGTGCACCGCAGCGAGGCGTCGAACAGCGCACCGCCCACCGGGTCGTAAACCACGTCGGCACCACGGCCGCCGGTGCGTTCCTTGACCTGGTCGCGCAGGTCGGGAGCGCGGGAATCGAGCGTGTGATCGGCGCCGGCGGCGCGCGCGATCGCCTGCTTCTCCTCGCCGGTTGCGGTGGCGATGACCGTGGCCCCCAGCCGCTTGCCGATTTCGACCGCGGTCAGCCCCACGCCGCCGGCAGCGCCGTGCACCAGCAGCGTTTCGCCCGCAACCAGCCGGGCGGAATACTTCAAGCCCAGATGCGAGGTGCCGTAGGCGATCGGAAAGCCGGCCGCCACGTCGTCGCTCACGTTCGCAGGCAGCACGAANCACCTGTGATTCGGGGCGATCACCTCCTCGGCATAGCCGCCCCATTCGACGATCGCCATCACCCGGTCACCCGGCGCGCAGCGCGTCACCCCGGCNGCACACTCAAGCACACGCCCCGCCACCTCGAAGCCCGGCGAGAACGGCAGCGGCGGTTTGACTTGGTATTTGCCGGCGACGATCAGGGTATCCGCGAAGTTGATGCCGGCCGCCGCCACCGCGATCCGCACGCACCCCGCGCCGAGCGGCGGGCTCGCAACCTCCTCGACCACCAGATCCTCAGGCGCCCCCAGAGCATGGCATACCACCGCGCGCATCCGCTCCTCCCTCGCTTCGACCGACCCCTACTGGTCTCCATGTGCCGTTTTAGTCTCTATAGCACGATCTCCATGGACGAGACCTTTTGCCACCCTCACTCCTGCGTCACGGACTGAAGATCAGCAGGAGATAGGCGAGGAACAGAACCACGTGGACCGCACCCTGCAGGATGCTGGTGCGTACACCGCCAAAGGTCATCGTGCTGATCAGAAGCGTCAGCACCAGCAGAACCATCGGGACGTTGTCGAGACCAAGGGTCACCGGATGGTGGATTACCAGGCTGATCGCGAGCACCGCCGGCACGGTGAGCCCGATTGTCGCGAGTGCCGAACCGAGCAGCAGGTTGACCGAGCGCTGCAGGTGGTTGGCGCGGGCGGCGCCGAGTGCGGCCAGCCCNTCCGGGGTCAGCACCAGCAGCGCGATGACCACGCCGCCAAACTCAACCGGTGCCCCAGCTTGCACGATCCCGAAGTCGACCAGTTTGGCGAGCCGTTTGGACAGCAACACGATCGGCAGCAGGGTGAGGATCAGGAATGCTGCATGATAGGACAGGGAACCAACGGGCTGGCGGCGATGATGACCCACGTGATCCGCGCCAAGGTGCGAAGCGGGCTCCTTGAAATAGCCACTGTGCCGCACGGTCTGGACAGCGAGAAAGGCCGCGTAGAGTGACGCCGTAATGCCCGCAAAGAACGCCGCTTGCAGAGGTGCAAACGTCGGGCCGGAGGTCGATACGGTAAACCTCGGCAGGATCAGCGAAAACACCGCCAACGGAATGAGCACGGCCAGGAAGGAGCGCGCACCCTGCAGGTTGTAGTCCTGTTCCCGGTGTGCCAGGCCGCCGAGCAGCAAGGCAACGCCGGTCAAGCCGTTGAGCACGATCATCAGCACCGCAAGCATCGTGTCGCGTGCAAGCGTGGGCGCGGCCTTGCCGGTAACCATGACCGCAGAGATCAGCGCGACCTCAATGATCGTCACCGCCAGGGTGAGGACCAAGGTTCCATAGGGTTCGCCCAGAATCTCAGCCAGTGCGTCGGCGTGCCGAACGACGCCGAATGCAGACCAGAGCATGGCAATGAACAACCACACAAAGAGCACAACCGCNAGCAAGGGGTCGCTCAAACCGCCGAGCCACCGGTCGGCGTGGAACTGAAAAGCGGCGAGAGTCGCGATGCCGGCCACGAAGGGCAACTCTTCGCGTCCCTGTGCGAGGTATTTGGCTCCCATCCCTGCCCCCTGCTTCTGCTGCTTGAATCTGGATTTTTCTGCGGAGGTGCCCCGTCGTTGCATTGCACCGGGCAAACAGCCGCATTTTGCTTCATACCTGCACAGGCCTGCAGGTTATACCATCGGCCTTGCGAAGACTCGCACCCCGCCCGCCGCACTGCGATCAGCGTGTTTTTTCGGCCTTGCTCCCAGGTGTCAAGCAGACACGTCGGAGTGACCCAGCCAAGTCTGCTTCTGGCGATCTCCCCTGAACCCGTTCTGCGGCCCAGGACCGCAGCCATCCTCAGCCGGGCCATCCCGCCGTGAGCCACTCCGCCGCGGGGCGGATGGCGCCGACCGGCTCGCCGCGGGTGTCGGTGACCGGCACGTTCACAAGCTCCGCCAGCAGAGCCGCAAGCGAACCGTTTACGCTTTTCCCGGGCAGGAAACGGGCGAGCAAGGCGGCCATCGCTACCTCGGCGGCGCGCTTCGCACCGTCGTCGATCTTCAGCGCGATGCCGAGGCTCGAACCTAACAAAGCACCGGGAAGGGCTGCGGCACACACACCCTCGGCGCCACTCTTGACGATCACCGCTCCCTGGCCGTCTTCCATCAGCCGGGTATCGAAACGCCCGCTACCGGCGACGAACCATGGCTCGGCAATCATGGCCGCCGTGATCCGCCGGATCGCCCGTGCGCGCTGCAGTGGCTGATCGGAGGGNTCAGCCAGGACGGCGAAGCTGCGCGCGAGAGCCGTGAGCGGCAGCGCCATCGTCGGCACGCCGCAGCCGTCACCCGCCAACGTTCCTGCATCAGCATCCGCACCTCCCGTCTCGGCGATGGCCCGGCGCGCGAGCTGTTGTACCCGATGCGAAGCCTGCCCGTAGCCGGCGGTGGGTCCGCCGAGATCGAGTGCCAGGGTCAGGAACCCGGCATGCTTGCCCGAGCAGTTGTTGTGCAGCCGGGAAGGCGCAAGGCCGGCCGCCAGCAGCGCACGCGCCGCGGCATCCTGCGGCGGCAGATGCGGACCACACACCAGGTCCGTCTCGCTGAGGCCCAGACGTCCAAGCCACGTCGCCACGGCGGTCACGTGCGCCGGCTCGCCCGCATGTGAGGCGCAGGCGAGTGCGAGTTCCCGCTGCGAAAGCCCGAACCGGTCGGCCGCCCCGCTTTCGACGAGCGGGATTGCCTGCAACGGCTTGACCGCCGAGCGTGGAAAGACCGGCTGGACGATATCTCCCCACCCCGCAACGAGGCTTCCGCGCAGATCAACGACCGCAACCGCCCCACGATGCCGGCTTTCGACGACTGAACCGCGCCAGATTTCCACCACAACCGGATTCGCCATTGCCCTGTCTCCGCCTTAATTTCCGGCATTTAGTGAGTTTGTCCTACCCCACCTGCCGATCGTCACCCGATCATCGCTTGGCAAGCCGCGCTGCAGCCGCTATCCACGCACTCATGATACGGCAACCGCAGGTCATGATCGCGGCGATCGCGATCGCCGCCGGCGGCGCAATGGCGCAGCCGGCGCTCGCCCAAAGTCAGATTCTTGGAGTCTACGGCGATTGGACCGCGCAGACCGATGGGAGCGGCACCAGCAAGGTGTGCTACATCGGCAGCGCGCCCAAAAGGCCGAAGGCAAATATACGAAGCGGGGTGACACCTACGTTCTCGTCACGCATCGCCCAGCCGACAACGTGGTCGGAGAGGTCAGTGTGACCGCTGGCTACACCTACAAGGACGGCAAGGACGTCAGCGTCGACATCGACGGCCGTAAGTTCTCGCTGTTCACCCGTGGCGGCAATGCCTGGGCATCGGACGCGGCGGCCGACCGGGCGCTGGTGGCCGCGATGAAGGCCGGGCAAACGATGGTCATCCGGGGCACCTCCAGCCGCGGGACGCTGACCACCGATACCTATTCCCTGTCGGGCTTCACCGCCGCTTACAAGGCGATTGACGCGGCCTGCCCGAACTAGAGTCCAGCGCGAGGAGCTGCGGGTAACCCCTTGCCAAGCTTTTGCCCCCGCCCCACACTTTGCTGCAAAGGCCGCTGTGGGTCGGGCAGACGGGGCTGGGAGCAGCATGTCGATTATCGGACGACTGTTTCGGTCGATTATGGTTGCGGCAGGACTGGCAGGTTCAGCCGCGGCCATTATTGCTGCACCATCGGGTGCGGCACCATCGGGCGTGCAGAACATCGATGTCACCGAAGCACAGGCTCTTGCGCAGTCAGGAGCGGTGGTCGTGGATGTGCGGCGCCCGGACGAATGGCGGGCCACCGGCGTTGTTCCCGGTAGTTTGCTGATCACCGCTTTCGATGCCAATGGCCAACCGGTCGCAGGATTCGTGGAAGCGGTGCGCTCACAGGTCAAACCCGACGCACCGCTTGTCCTGATCTGCCGCTCCGGCAATCGCTCGGCTGCGGCGGCGCAGATGCTTTCGGCGCAGGATGACGATCACAGCATCTACAGCATGGCAGGCGGTGTCTCGGCATGGGCCCGCAGCGGGGCATCGCTCAAACCGTGTCCTTCATGCTGAGCGCGTTGGAGAGCACTGAGGAGACCCCGGTGCAGCGGGTCAGCCTGCTCGGTCTGGAGCGTGCCGAACTGGCGCGGCGGATGGCTGAACTGGGCGAAGCCCCGTTTCGGGCGCGCCAGCTTTGGCACTGGATCTATCACCGGGGTGCGGCCGACTTCCAGGCCATGACCACGCTCTCGAAGGGCCTGCGCGAGCGGCTCACGCAGCGGTTTTCGGTCGCCCGGCCGGATGTGCGGATCGAGCAGCGCTCCGAGGACGGCACGCGCAAGTGGCTGCTGCACTTCGAAGACGGCAATGAAGCGGAAGCCGTCTTCATTCCGGAAGCGGACCGCGGGGCGCTGTGCGTGTCCTCGCAGGTCGGCTGCACACTCACCTGCAAATTCTGCCATACCGGCACCCAGCGGCTGGTGCGCAACCTGAGCGCCGGCGAGATCGTCGGCCAGCTGCTGGTGGCGCGCGATTCCTACGGCGAATGGCCCTCGCCCACCGGCGAGCGGCTGCTCTCCAACATCGTGCTGATGGGCATGGGCGAACCGCTGTTCAACTATGACAACGTCGCCGCCGCACTCAGGATCGCGATGGATCCGGAAGGGATCGCGATTTCGCGCCGCCGGATCACGCTGTCGACGTCGGGCGTCGTGCCGATGATCCGGCGCGTTGGTGCCGAGCTGGGAGTCAAGCTTGCCATCAGCCTGCATGCGGTCACCGACGAGCTTCGCGACGTGCTGGTTCCGATCAACCGCAAATACCCGATCGCCGAGCTGATCCAGGCCTGCCGCGATTACCCCGGCGCCGACAACGCCCGGCGGATTACCTTCGAATACGTGATGCTGAAGGGCGTCAACGACTCGCCGGCGGATGCCAAGGCGCTGGCCCGTCTGGTCGCCGGCATCCCTGCGAAGTTCAACCTGATCCCATTCAATCCGTGGCCAGGGTCCAGCTTCGAGTGCTCGACCGACGAAACGATGCAGCGTTTCGCCCGTATCCTCAACGATGCCGGCTATACCGCACCGCTGCGCACCCCGCGCGGCCGCGATATCATGGCTGCGTGCGGCCAGCTCCGTTCGGCCAGCGAGCACGAACGGCTGTCGCGGCTGAAAGCGCGGCGCGCCGCTGGCATTGCCGACGATCACCACACGTCCGGTCTCGGCGATCGACCCCCAAGGCCTGCGCGTCACCGAAAGCCGCCGGTTCGCATCCGCTAGCCTCACCATGACGCCCGTATCCCGCCATGATGATGGATCATCCATGCCAAGGTCTCCCGCTGTCCTGATCGCCACCGCCCTGAGCATGGGCGCCCTGAGCATAGGCACCCTGTGCGTGGGCGCCTGCTCCTCCGATCCGATCATCGACACCAAAGGTGTCGACAACGCCAAGTACCAGCAGGATCTGGCCGAGTGTAAGCAGTACGCCGATCAGGTGGATGTGGCCAGCAACGCCGGTAGTGTCTCAGTTTGAAATTTAGGCCGTCTGCCAGAGCGCAGCTATAAACCTACAGGCATTCTCGATATTGCTCGTTAGCTGCGCCGCCGCCGGCGCCTGAAACACCTCTCCGTGCTGAACATCAATTGACATGCATAGGCGGCTCGCGGCAATGCGTTCAGACGTGATGTTTTTATCGAGATGGATTCGTGCAAGGGTGGCAACATACTGTCCCATCTTCTTACGCTTCACCCTGGCAGCGTCGGTTTCCGCGTCATCCTGGCTAAGCCTGAATATCGCTGCACCTATCTGCTGTTTGCTCCGAACCGTGCTGTAAACAAGTAGATCGGCGCGAACTGAAATTTCGACCCCACAGATCACAACTGGTGATTGGCTATTTGGAGCATGATGAAAATCAAACGATCCAAGCTGATTTGACATTCCTTGGATTGCGTTCAAGACGGCAATTGTTTGTTTTGCGTCATCTTGACGAAACGAGCTTTCGCTGGGGTCTTCCGCGCGCTGTAATAACATTTGCTCCGCAGAAACAAGCGGATTCACAGATCTGGATCGATCTGTTAAATATGAACAGAGCGGCTTACGGGCGTCCCTGTACCGTGTGACGGGCGGAATAATCGCATCGCGGGCACGTCTGATTATGCCTACCTGAGCTGTCGGAGAGGAGACCATATACCGCGCGAGGTCGTTAACAGAAATGCGTGGGGTGTGCCGGTGCGGAATGGAGCTTGTAGTCATGGATGACGTCCTTGCCATGAGGCAAACCGCGTGTGGAACAAAATTGTATATTGCTACACTATCACGTCAAACAATCGTGGATTGTGAGGCAGAACATCTCGGATTCGATGGATTTTTGTCTTTGAAGAATGCGACGTAATTGGGAGAAATGGGATCGTCGTTCTTGCAAAAGCGACATCATTCGAGTCCGCGCTCCGTTTATCTGAGATCGTTTCAGTCTGATTGGACCATCGACGCTCGTTTCTTGTATGGCCCGCGCTTCTGCGTGGGTTGATCCGCATCCATCATCTCAATCAGCTCTTCCCAGCCCCAAAGCCGGTCGGTGAGGCCTGCGGCCATTGCTGGCGTAACCCGCAGCGTCTTGTGGATGCGCACCCAATTGTACCAGACGGAATAGATCGCAACCATGTGCGCGTGGTTTTCGAACTTCTTTGAGAAGCCATTCGTCAGCCGCGTGAAACGGCGCATGTGCATCCGCATCGTGAGATTCTGCCGCTCGGCATAGCTGGTGCTGATGTGCTTCGGATCAGGCTTGCCAGTGCAGCAGCGGGTGCGGGTTCCGACAATTACCGGAGGGCTGTAGCGGCGCTGACCTTCTGGCGCCTGACCGAACAGCTTTTCCAGCATCGCGTAGTCCACATCGTCTCCGAACGCGGTTTCGACCGCATCCAGATACGCCCGATGTCCGTCACTGGTGAGCTGCACACGGTTCGCCAGCCTGTCTCTGACATCGCACATGAACTCGCGTGCGTATTCGCCATCACGGCCACCAACGAGGTGCGAGACGATAAGCTTTGTGTCGGCCTCGATCGCTACCCAGGTCCACGCGTCGCCAGCTTCTTCCGGGGCAGCCTTGGCCGTCTTCACGTTCTTCTGCTTGGCGTAGCAGAAGCTCCAAATCTCATCGACCTGAACACGCCCGGCCTTAACGTCCCGTACTTTTGCATCATGAAATCCAGCACAGAACTTCCCGGCATCGACCAACAGCTTTGAGACGGTGTTGATGCTCACATCGGTCAGACGAGATACCGACCGCATGGATGAGCCCTCGCAGAGAAGGTTGAGCATTTGGGCGCGCTGCGCGATCGGAAGCTTGTTCATGCCGGGAATGATATGAACTTTTATGCTTAGCGTCAAGAAAAGGCACGCCCCGACTTCAAGTGCGATGACTACTTTACCAACTAAGGCAGTTAGTGTATCAAGTCGGCACCAGTCAGGAGAGTTTGCAGATGGCTCGGCGCACCATCAGCCAAGACGACATCGCAGCGAAACGGTTTGAAGCAAACCAACTTTTTACTCCCTCTGCTCCTATAGCTGTTGCTGAGTTGTTTGCAGGACGGCAAGAACAGGCAGCAAAAATTGTGGATACAGTAGGGGAACGCGGAAGACACGTGATCCTATATGGCGAAAGGNGTGTCGGGAAATCGTCTATGGCTCAAATTATTNCCTTTTTCATTCCTCATGGACCTAGGAAGGTGCGTCACATTCGCGCACAAGCATTCCCAGGTGACACATTTTCGATTGTTGCTAGAAGAATTNTTTCGAAAATACACTTTAACGCTGACTACGGAGAGNGGNAAAAAACCTATAACGCGGCGGAGTTCTATCCAGGTGACGTTACTATAGATGATTTTATTCTGGAGATGAAACAGTTTAAGGAATCGGAGATTTCTATAATTGTAATTGATGAATTCAATGAGATAGATGACGAAAACACCAGGGTGATAATTGCAAATATCATAAAAGCACTTTCAGACGAGGGAGTAAACGTCACGTTGATGGTGGTTGGCGTCGCCGACAACGTGACTGATTTAATAGAAAACCATAAATCTATTGAGAGATGTGCAGAGCAAATCCATATGCCCAGAATGGCAGTTGAAGAAAGGAAAGAAGTATTAGAAAAACGACTTTGTCAGCTTGGCATGACCATAGATGGTGATGGGAAGTGGAAAATAATCAACCTTTCAAAAGGATTGCCGGCGTATGTGCACTCATTAGGGAAACATGCCGTTTACAGCGCATTGAACGCAGGAAGACTCAGCGTAACAGAGGCTGATGTTGATGTCGCCATGTCTTCGGTCCTACAGTCATCTCAGCAATCTCTAAAAGATTCTTACGAGATGGCGACCAGAAGCAACCAAGCAAGAGCGCTGTTCCGGCATGTAATAACCGCGTGTGCTCTAGCGCGCGTAGATGACGCTGGTTATTTTACGCCTGCCGCCATTCGCGAACCTTTATCATGTATTCTTAAGCGATCAGTGGAAATCGCAAATTTCCAAGATACTTTACGACATTTCGCTGAGGTGAAACGCGGCGAGATATTGGAGCGTACGGGTGAGTCACGGTCATATAGATTCCGTTTCGAAAATCCCGCAATGCAGCCCTATGTGATAATGCGGGGAATAAGAGACGGCATCGTAGATGACGAAGCTAAACGGGCTCTTTCTNTCCCGGAGCAACCAGACCTTTTCCCCACCGTCTAGTTGCCGCCTTTCTCGCAATCTCCGCCCGTTGCTCCGCTGTCAGCTTCTCTGCCCGCGCTCGGCCACCCTTCCGCCCGAGCGCCTTCGCCGCCGGGTCTTTCCCATCGTCTGTTTCTGGAGTGTCTTCAATCTCCCCGTCGCAATCCGCATGACGTGCACGGCATTCCCAATCACGTCAGCCGGCCGCTTCTCGCCCTTCGGTCCCTTAGGCATTCTCACCGCTATCCTCTTTTGATTGCTTGTCAGTAGAGTGGCCAAATGCGTACCCGAGAGCGGCGCCAATAATGGCAGCCGCCTCACCGGTCAGAAGGCCATTCAACGCAAGCACGGCGACAACCGGGAGCGTGGAAGCAATCACGGTGAATCGTATGAATTGCCACCCAATACCCTTATTGCTCTTAATTCGTTGATATAGGGCCAGTCCTGGGATCGCCACTGCGCCGACAGCCAGAATTAGCGAAACCACACCAATCAACATCTCGTCTCCTGCCATGCTTTCCGCCAAGCATACCGGAGACATGAGTGTTAGGCGAGCCGGGTGTCAAGGCGCCCAGATTTCAAACTGAGACACTACCGCAACGCCGGCACCGGAGCACTGGTCGGCGGCGCCGCTGGCGCGGCGGTGGGCGCCGTGGTTGGCGCGATCACCGGTGCCCCGGCACCGGTGCTGCGATCGGTGCGGCAGGCGGCGGCACATCGGGTCTCTTCGGTGGCGGAGCACGGGGGTATTCGAAGCAGCAGCAGGTGGTGCGCAACTGCCTGCGCGGGCGCGGCTACAGCGTGCTGGATTAACGCGCCAGCATCGCTCCTCGGCTCTCCAGACATCGCCCCAGACAGAAGGCAAGGGGACCATGAAGTTCGTTATCGTTGGCGTCCTTGTGCTGATGGCAGCTCTCGGACTTAGCTGGTGGATCTTCGGCGGCGCGTCACGCGGCCAGGTGGGCTCCGTTTCCACCAACTTCCGCTGGCTGGGACCGAACGACCGCATCGCGATTGACGCCTTCGAAGATCCGAAGATCGAAGGCGTTGCGTGCTACATCAGCCGGCCGCAACGGGGCGGCGTTTCCGGTGCGCTCGGCACCGCCGAGGAAGCTGCGGACGTGGGCATCGCCTGCCGGCAGATCGGTCCAATCGTCTTCCGCGAACAGATCCGGGATGGCGAACGGGTGTTTGATGAGCGCCGCTCGCTGATCTTCAAGAGCCTGCAAGTCGTGCGCTTCTTCGATGCGACACGCAACGTGCTGGTCTACGTCGCCTATACCGACCGCGTCATGACAGGCTCGCCGCAGAATTCGATCTCTGCCGTGCCGTTGATGCCGTGGGGAACGGTGCCGGCCCAGACAAAGTGAGCGAACGGCGAGGACACGGCGAGGACACGGCGAGGACACACAGGGACGACATCATCCGGATATCTGCGGGAGGACCGATGACCGCCAGCGACCCCGAACGCAAGCGCCTGCTCTACTTCGCCGATCCGATGTGCTCGTGGTGCTGGGGCTTCAGTCCAGTGCTCGCGCGCATCCGCATGGCGTGTGACGGGCTGGTGCCGATCCGGCTGTGCCTTGGCGGCCTGCGGGCGGGCGAATCCCGGCCGATGAGCGAAAAGTCGAAAGCTTACGTCCGTCACCACTGGGAGGACGTCCACAAGGCGACCGGCCAGTGCTTCGATTTTTCCTTCTTTGAACGGGACAGCTTCACCTACGACACCGAACCCGCCTGCCGGGCCTCGGTCGCCATGCGCAACTTCGCTCCCGACGCGGCACTCGACTACTTCGCGGCCGTACAGAGCGCGTTCTACGAACGGAACCTGGACGTCACCTCCACAGCCGTGCTGGCAGACATTGCCGCTCCGTTCGGGATTACCGCGGAGGACTTCGGGATATTGTTCGCGGCTGACGAAATCCGCGATNCCACCGTCGCCGACTTCCGCCTCGCCCAGGTACTGGGCATCGGTGGCTTTCCGACCGTCGTTCTGCAGACCGGCAACCGCCTGGACGCGCTGACCGTCGGCTATCGGACGTACGAGGAACTCGAATCCGATCTGCAGGACTGGCTGGAAACGTAACCGAAGCCAAGTCCAGCCGCCCGGGCCAGTTGCCGGGGAGCAAATGTGGAGTGTCGAAATCCACGTCCGTTGCGGTGCGGGAACCTCCCTACACAGGCCCCTTGGGAACTGCTGCGATCGTATTGTGAGGATGCCGCATGACACACCGGAGCGCGCCTGCACGTGCGGCGTGCTCCCGGCTCCCCTTCTACGCACTGACCGCTCCGCATCCGGCTTCCCAGTCCCCACTTAATCACGCTACGCTTGCAGGCTTCCGGCAAAAACCAACGCCGAAGGAGAGCAAAGCCCTGGGCAATAGGGCTTGGACAAGGGGAGAAGATGGACGTGCGCCTGAATGTTGTTTTGCGGTCAAGCGCGATTGCCGCGATCACGGCAACCCTGGGTGCCTGCTCGACGATCACCAGCAGCGAACGCACCGCCCTCGATACCGGTATCGGAAATACCCTGGATCGGTGTACGGCACTTCCCGAGTGCGACGAGGCTCGCGGTCGAGCCTATGGCATGCTGGTGCTGCCGGAAGTCTCCAAGGGAGCGCTCGTGCTGGGCGGCGCCTACGGCGACGGTGGTCTGGTCGAAAACGGCAAGACGACCAAGTACTACAGCCTCGCTGGCGCATCGATCGGTCTGCAGCTTGGCTATCGTGAGAGCGCCCTTGTCCTGATGTTCATGACCCCGAGCGCGCTGGCCAATTTCAAGGAAATTTCCGGCTGGGATGCGCGCCGGAATTTCGCCGTCACCGCCGGCCGTTCCGGCGACGACTGGGAACGAGTTGGTGGGACGACCGTTGGGTTGATCGAAGGAGCCCCGGCCTACGTATTCGTCGTGGGAAACGACGGGCTGATGTTCGACGCTTCATGGAACGGGCTCAAGTTGACACACATGACACCTGAACCTTGAGGGACGCTGTACGGGATTTGGTGTGGACGACACGCAGGCTGCGGGATGCGCCGCAGTAGGTTCACGGGAACGCATCGCGCCGCTCTTCAGGGTGACACGCGGTGCAGTGCTGATCCTCGTACTGCTGGGGATTTCCGGCTGCGGCGTACTGCCGCAGCTTCCCGGATCGGCGGCGGATGACAGCCTCGCCGCAGAGGTGGTGGCACACGCCGCATCGTCGGTCTGCACCGGCGCTTACGCTTGGTTGGAGACCGAGCCCACCCGGGAAGTCCGCTTGCCCGGCGCGCGTTATCTTGCCACACGGGGAGCGAGCGATGGGGACGGCGGGACCACGATTGTTCTCAGCGACATTCGTGACCTGCCACTTCCCCGGCGCGTACCGGGCGCCGTCACCATTACCGGACAAGATGCACGCGAGGTGATCGAGGATCCCCGTTCAGGACTCACCGACATTCCTCAGATCGTGGATGTGAGCGTTATCGCCGCCGATCGCGCGTACGACATTCGGGAGCAGAGCGGCCCCAATGGGAGCAGCGGCGATCTCGATCCTGAAATCGTCGCCCGCGAGATGTCCGGCTATCACGTCCAGAAGTTTTACATTGATCGTTTCTCCGGGCTGAAGGCCTTTGTGCTCGAAAGCGAGACCTCGCGACATCGCATCTATGCCGTGGCCGGCACGCAGGTGTTCACCGATCGGGATTACCGGGACTGGGCCTCGGGGTTAATGATGGCGCGTCCGCAGTTTGTCTCCGATGCCGGCCTGTTGCTGGTCAAGGATGCCGCGGACTACGCCAGCGATCCCAAGAATGGCGGCGAGGTGTTTTTCACCGGCCAGAGCCAGNGGGCGGTGATCGCGCAAGCGCTCGGCTTCCTGGCCCAGGAGCTGCTGAACGCACAACAGCGCCCGCACCGCCTGGTGCATGTCATCGCCTGGNGGGTGACCGGTGCGGCCGAGCCTCTGGCCGAGACGATCGAGGACGCGCGGCGGGGACGGGGGCGCGGCATATCTCCGGCGTTGGAAGCGCACTGGCGAGCGAGCGGTGCCGACGATCCACGCGTAAAGCCCATCTGGGCCACCCTTGAGGCCCATTGGTCGGCAGCCGTCCAGGAGCCGGCCGCCAATTATGTGCGCCGGATCGCGCAACAGATGCACGTCATCGGCTTCTTCTTCGACATTGATCCGTTCGCCCGCATCGGCACGTTTCTTGGTACGCCTTTGGTCTTCCCGGTCGAACTGGTTCTGCCGCAGCGGTGCGAGCCGTTGGTCACCGAACTTGTGCTCAAGACCCGGTTCGGTGGCATCGGCCTGCAGCTTGAATCCCACTTCNTCAAGGGATACCGGCGCGCCGTCGGCCGGGGCGCTGCGGAACTGGCGCAGCCGGCACGCATCGAGCAGCGCCGTTGGGTGCTGGGCCTGCTGCCGCCCGCGGAAGTTGTGGGGCGTACCTGGCTCGACAACATCTACCTGACGCGGCTGGGCAATGATGAAGACAACTGGCAGCGCTGCTTCGCCTCGCATCACTGGATCACCGACCGCAACCGCGATTGCCAGCACCGCTACTGGCCCGGCTGCGACCGGGAACCAAAAGAATTTGGCCGCTCAGGGCAAACGACCGACGGTGCAAGCTGGTGCCTGATCAGCGACCCCGGTCGGGGACGACGTCAACAATGCGCGCGCCCGACCGACTGATCCTCCCCGGAAGAGCGAGCACCAGGTCATGCGGCGGGCAGTGTCCCTGGGTGAGATCATCGCGCCGTTCCTCCACCTGCGAAAATGCCCCAGCAGGGTCGCACGGCGCGCGTTCCGGGGCATGGCTTCGGCGGACAGAGGCATCGACGTCTCCAACGCGAGAGGCCCATTTTCGATTCACCGGATCTCTCCTCTCCCCGCCACATGAATGCGGAACCCTGCGTCGTGATTTAGCTCGGCTTGCACCTTCCTGGGCCGACTGCTAGGGTGCGGTCCCTGCCTCGCATGGCGACATGCAGCGGGCAGTGCCGCATGAACCCCTAGCTGATCAGCCGCGCCCGTGTCTCTCGAACGATCGACCGTCCGGACCATTGCCTATCTGGCGCGTATGCGCGTGGACGACGCGCAGCTTGACGGGCTTGCGCACGAGCTCTCGGGCATTCTCGACTGGGTGGAGCAGCTGAGCGAGGTTGCGACCGACGACGTGGAACCGATGTCCAGCGTTGTCGCGATGACGCTGCCGCTGCGTGCCGACGCGGTCAACGACGGAGGCCGGTCGGCACCGCTGCTGGCCAACGCGCCGCAGCCGGTCGACGACTACTACGCCGTCCCGAAGGTCGTCGAATGACGAAAGCACTGCCGGATGAACTGACGTGGCTGTCCATCGCCGCCGCGCGTGACGGCCTTGCCCGCGGCGACTTCTCCGCCGTCGAGCTGACCCGCGCGCACCTTGAGCGGATGGCGGCGGGACGCGACCTCAACGCGTTTATCACCGAGACACCGGAGGTCGCGCTTGACCGTGCTGCAGACTCCGACACCCGGCGCGCCCGCGGCGAGGCGTCCTGCGCCCTCGACGGCATCCCGATCGCGATCAAGGATCTGTTCTGCACCGAAGGCGTGCTGACCACCGCCGCCTCGCACATCCTCGACGGCTTCAAGCCCNCCTACGAATCGACGGTGACCGCGAAGCTGCGCGCCGCCGGATCGGTGATGCTGGGCAAGACCAACCTCGACGAGTTCGCCATGGGCTCGTCGAACATCACCAGCTACTACGGGCCGGTGAAAAACCCCTGGGGGCCGAAGGACGGACGCGACCTGGTGCCCGGCGGCTCGTCCGGCGGTTCGGCCGCGGCGGTTGCGGCCGGGCTCTGCCTGGGAGCGACCGGCACCGATACCGGCGGCTCGATCCGCCAGCCGGCCTCGTTCTGCGGCATCGTCGGCCTGAAGCCGACCTACGGCCGCTGCTCCCGCTGGNGGATCGTCGCCTTCGCCTCCTCGCTGGACCAGGCGGGGCCGATGGCCCGCAGTGTCACCGACGCGGCGATCCTGCTGGGCGCGATGGCCGGACACGATCCGAAGGACTCCACCTCGGCGCCGATCGCGGTTGCCGACTTCGAGGCGGCTGCCCGACGGCCGGACGTGAGCGGCCTGAAGATCGGCATCCCGCGCGAGTACCGCATCGACGGCATGAACGCCGAGATCGACGCTCTGTGGCGGCGCGGCGAGGCATGGCTGCGCGACCAGGGCGCGGAGACGATCGAGATCTCACTGCCGCATACCCGCTACGCGCTCGCCACCTATTACATCATCGCGCCGGCCGAAGCGTCCTCGAACCTGGCGCGCTACGACGGTGTGCGTTTCGGGCTGAGGGTTCCGGGCGCCACGCTCGACGAGATGTACATGAACACCCGGGGAGCGGGGTTTGGCACGGAGGTCCGCCGCCGGATCCTGATCGGCACCTATGCGCTGTCCGCCGGTTACTACGACGCCTACTATCTGAAGGCGCAGAAGGTCCGCACGCTGATCGCCCGCGACTTTACCCAGGCGTTCGAGGCCTGTGACGTGATCCTGACGCCCACCGCACCGTCGGATGCGTTCGCCATCGGCGAGAAGGCCGATGATCCGATCACCATGTATCTCAACGACGTGTTCACCGTGCCGACCAGCCTCGCCGGTTTGCCGGGCATTTCGGTGCCGGCCGGCCTCAGCGGGCGCGGTCTGCCGCTGGGCCTGCAGCTGATCGGCCGGCCGTTCGACGAGGAGACCCTGCTGCGCGCGGCGGCCGCCCTCGAACAGGCCGCCGGGTTCGACGCCACGCCCGCTTGAGATATCTTGCCCGTCACTGCGCACCGATGCGACGTAATCTGCTGCGAGGCACCTTGACGAACGGCGGCGCTGGCTCCCCGTCTCCNGCATCGCCGTAACCCGCGATCGACAGGGCCGCTGCTGCGTAGCCGCGAGAACGCGCGTAATGCACCAGCGCCTCCTCGGCGCCGTGGGTGACCAGCACCGTGGGTGCACCCACGTCGGCAAGCGTCGCGGTGAGTTCGTCCCAGTCGGCGTGATCAGAGATCACCAGCGGCAGTTCAATGCCGCGCTGGCGCGCCTGCTGGCGGATGCACATCCACCCCGAAGCGAGCACCGGCAGCGGCTCGGGAAACGCCCTTGACCAGCGGTCGGTGAGCGCCGACGGCGGACAGAGCACGATCTGGCCGCCCATCGCCCGCCGCTTGCCGCCGGACACCGGCCGTAATTCGCCAAGATCGACGCCGGCGCGTTTGTAGAGGGTGCAGAGCTTGACCAGCGCGCCATGCAGAAAGATCGGCCGGTCCCAGCCGCAGGCGCGCAGCAGGCAGATCAGCCGCTGGCACTTCCCCAGCGCATANGACCCCACCAGGTGCGGCCGGTCCGCATACAACGCCACCGAGGCCAGCAGCCTGCGCACTTCGTCCTCGGCCGGCGGATGACGGAACACCGGCAGGCCGAACGTGGCCTCGGTAATCAACACGTCACACGCGCGGGGCTCGAACGGCGCGCAGGTGGGATCGGGACGGCGCTTGAAATCGCCGGTAATCACCACCCGGCAGCCGGCGTGTTCGAGCATCACCTGGGCGCTGCCGAGGATGTGGCCGGCGGGAACGAGCGTCACCCACACGTCGCCGATGCGCTTCGTCTCGCCATAGGCCNNGCGATCTCGATCCGGCCGGCAGCCCCGCCCCGTAACGGCGCGCGCAACCGCCCATTGCGGATCGACGAAAAACCCGCCCGCCGCGCACCACACCCCCTGCGGCGTTACCCGCAACCAGGTGGGGAGACGGGCTTCAGCCGGCGCCGGGGCGGATGCCGTTACGTCGAGTTCGGTGTTGTTCTCCGTCGCCGTTCTCCCGTATTCCTCGGCCGCCTCGCCGTTGCGACCGGAGCGAAGCCATCCAGTAGTTCGTCCGCACCGCGCCCTCTGCCGCGGGCTCGTGATGACAGCGGGGTGGCCCTCCGGCTCGCCCTCGCGAAGAGGATATGGGGCCGCAGCGCCGCCGCCGCCGGCCCTGCGTCGTCATGCGCGGGCTCGTCCCGCGCATCCACGGTCGTCATTGCGAGCGCAGCGAAGCAATCCACTGCCGGGACCTGTGCAAGCCGCCCTGGGAGTGGATCGCCACGCCCGCTGCCGCGGGCTCGCGATGACGACCACAGGCGGATTGTCCGTCAGCGCGCTACCGGATGCGGAAGTGGCTACGCACCGCCAGCAGAAACAGGAACAGCAGCAGTAGCGACAGCAGGAGCTGGGCGATGCCGAGATAGTCGACCCCGTCCGGAATCACCGGCGTGAACCGCGCCGGCAGGTCGCCCCGTGAAGCGGCTTCGCCGTGGATGCCGTAGAGGCAGGCGTAGATCTGGTTGAGCTTCTCGGTCGAGCCGACGCCGGCGAACGGCAGTGCCTTGCGGATCGACAGCCCCAGCGCCGCCGTCCACGGCTCGCCGGAACCAACGAGGCAGGCGGGCGAGGCGACGGCAGCGGGCAGCGGCAGCACCTGCGCGAACTGCGGAAACCGCTCGACCAGCGGCTGCACCATCGACGCCCACAGCCAGCCGCCGGCGCCGCCGGCGTATCCCCGGCCCAATTCGGCGGCGCGATCGAAATGCCGGTCCAGATAGCCGAACGCGAAGCCCGCCAGCGCCAGCGCCCACCACCGCAGTGGCCGCAGCATCGAGCGGCCGAAGTCCGAGAGGATCTGGTAGCAGACCCCGAACCAGTACCTTGCCCCACCGGGCCACGCCGGCAGCCGTCTGCCGTCTTCGTCCCGGCGAAGCCAGTTGAGCGGGTTCGGGTACCCCGGTCCGGATGGCCGCGCAGCGCCTTCAGCTCGCCGGCGAAATACTCCTGCTCGCGCGCATGATCGTGCGCATCGATGGCGAGCCGCTTCAGCGCGCGGTAGCGCGCGGAACGGTTGACATCCGGCTTGACGCGGCCGAATAAGCGACCCCAGAAGCCCCCGGCTCGACAAGCCCCGGGCGGACGTGTGAATTGTCGAGCCGGGGGCTTCTGCGAAGTGCGCCTGAATGAAATCCGGCACCTCGGCGAACCGTGTCCCTTCCAGGTCGAAGGCCCGTTCTCCCTTGGCGGCGCTGAAATCCGCCTGTCGCTCGAAGCCGGCTCCGGCAAATGTGGTGTAGCCTGTAAAGGCGACTTGAGCGAACCCCGCGTATCCGCTGAACGTCGCGCTGTTGAACCGCGCGTCTCCGCTGAACGTCGCGCTGTTGAACCGCGCGTTTTTTCGAATGTGGCTTTGTCAAATCGTACCGAGGCTGGAAACTGGACGTGCGCGAAGTCCGTCTCCGCGTCGAACACGTGCTGGGAGAAATCCGCCGCAGCCGCCGCCATCCAATCGGCGGTGGCCGCGTTGCCCGGCACGTCCCGACCGGTGATGTCCCGACTCGCCGACCACGTCCCCGCCTTCTCCATCTCGACCCGCCGGTCGAGCATGTCCTTCGCCCAGGCGTTCCAGGCGTCCTTGCCCTGCGCCCACAGCGCCAGCGTTTCTTCCTGGTTCATCGCCCCCGTCTCCCCGCGCCTTGCCCGTTCCGCCATCTCGGCGCGGCCGGCGGCCGGCGTCAAGTCGTCTGTCTCGGTCGCCGGCGCACACCGTCATGCGCGGACTTGTTCCGCGCATCCACGTCTCGCCGCGGCACGGTGGGCGAAGGCACGGATGGCCGGGACGGAGCCCGGCGATGACGGCGATGACGTCGAGCGCCACCTCGGGGGTGACGTGGGCGGCGGGGGCGTTACCTATTCCTGTGATGGATGCGCAGCTTCCCGACCCGTTTGTGTCCTGGTTCGCCGGCCGCGGCTGGCGGGTGCACCCGCACCAGTTGGCCATGCTGGCGGCGGCGCAGGCGGGCGAGCACGCGCTGCTGGTAGCCCCACCGGGGCGGCTGGCGGGCTTCCTGCCGTCGCTGATCACGCTTGCCCGAATGCCAGGCACTCCTGCCGCCAACCGGCTGCATACGCTCTATATCTCGCCGCTGAAGGCGCTGACGGTGGACGTGCACCGCAACCTGGAGCAGCCGATCGCCGAAATGGGGCTCGCGATTCGCGCCGAGACGCGCACCGGTGACACGCCGCAGGCCAAGCGCGCCCGCCAGCGTCGCGCGCCGCCGCAGCTGCTGATGACGACGCCGGAGTCGCTCGCCCTGCTGCTCTCATACGCGGATGCCGGCGCCCTGTTCGGCCATCTGCGCTGCGTGATCATCGACGAACTGCACGCACTCGCCGGCTGCAAGCGCGGCGATCTGCTGGCTCTCGGCCTCGCCCGCCTCGCCCGGCTTGCACCCACCGCCCGCCGGGTGGGGCTGAGTGCCACGGTCGCCTGGCCAGAAGCGCTGCGGACGTGGCTGTCGCCGCGCGCCGAGTCCGTGGACGTCCGCCTGATCGAGTGCCGGGACGCGCGCGCCGNNGACGTGCGCATCCTGGAGACCGGCCAGCACCTGCCCCGGTCGGGACACATGGCGGTGCACGCAATGGCGGAGATCTACGCCGCGATCCGCAACGCCGGCACCAGCATCGTGTTCGTGAACACCCGCGCCCAGGCGGAAATCGTCTTCCAGCAGCTATGGTATCTCAACGACGACCACCTGGCGATCGCACTCCATCACGGCAGCCTCGCCCGCGAGCAGCGCCGCAAGGTGGAAGCGGCGATGGCGGCCGGCCGGCTGCGGGCCGTCGTCGCCACTGCTTCGCTCGATCTCGGCATCGACTGGGCCGCCGTCGACCTGGTGGTGCAGGTGGGCGCGCCCAAAGGGGCGAGCCGGCTGATCCAGCGGGTGGGCCGCGCCGGCCACCGGCTCGACCGGACCAGCAGGGCGCTGCTGGTTCCCGCCAACCGCTTCGAGGTCCTCGAATGCCGGGCGGCACTCGACGCGGTGCGCGNNCGCGCACTGGACGGCGATCCACCGCAGCCGGGCGGCCTCGATGTGCTGGCCCAGCACGTGCTCGGCATGGCCTGCGCCGCTCCGTTCACGCCGGACGCGCTGTTCGCCGAGGTGCGCACCGCCGCCNCCTACGCCACCCTCGCCAGAGGAGACTTCGACGACGTACTCGCCTTCGTCGCGCACGGCGGCTATGCGCTGCGCGCCTACGAGCGCTGGCACCGGCTGCAACGGGATGCCGAAGGCCAGCTCCGCATCGCCGATCCGCGTTTCGCCCGCCAATACCGGATGAACGTCGGCACCATCGTCGAGGCGGTCATGCTGCAGGTGACGCTGAAGCGCGGGCGCACGCTGGGCGAGGTTGAGGAATACTTCGTCCAGGGCCTGCAGGCGGGCGACACCTTCATCTTCGCGGGCGAGCTGCTCCGCTTCGAGGGCGTGCGCGAGACGTCCGTAATCGTCACCCGGGCCAGCGGCGGCGAACCGAAGGTGCCGGCCTATGCCGGGNGCCGGCTGCCGCTGACCACGCACCTCGCCGCCCGCGTGCGCGCCATGCTGGCTGATCCGGCCCATTGGTCGGCGCTGCCCGCTGCGGTGCAGGAGTGGCTGGCACTGCAGCAGGCGCGCTCGCTGCTGCCCGGCACCGATGACCTGCTGGTGGAGTGCTTCACGCGCGGCGGCCGGCAGTTCCTGGTCGCCTACTGCTTCGAGGGCCGCAACGCACATCAGACGCTGGGCATGCTGCTGAG
This sequence comes from Defluviicoccus sp., assembly GCA_013414705.1. Lineage (GTDB taxonomy): Bacteria > Pseudomonadota > Alphaproteobacteria > Rhodospirillales > Defluviicoccaceae > Defluviicoccus. The sequence goes on along the minus strand of CP058705.1, from coordinate 4,182,444 downwards.
CCGGCGGATGGAACGGATGGGCACCGGCCCGCTGGGCTTCGTCGCCACCGACTACGTCCTGGCGCTGTGGAGCCTGCGGCCGGTCGATGATATCCCTGCGCTGTTCGATCAGGACATGCTGGGCGACGACCTGGAAGAATGGATGGCCGAGAGCTCGGTGCTGCGGCGGACCTTCCGCAACGTCGCCGTCATCGCAGGCCTGATCGAGCGGCGGCATCCGGGGCACGAGAAGACCGGCCGGCAGATGACGGTGAATTCGGACCTGATCTACGACGTGCTGCGCGCGCACGAGCCGCGGCACGTGCTGCTGCGGGCCACGCGCGAAGACGCGGCGCGCGGACTGGTCGACCTCGGCCGGCTGGCAGAAATGCTGGCGCGCGTCAAGGGCAGGATCGCCGTCCGCCGCCTGCCGCGGGTCTCGCCGCTCGCCGTTCCGGTGCTGCTGGAGATCGGCCGCGAACAGGTGGCCGGAGGCGCGATTGACGAACTGCTCGACGAGGCGGCGCGCGCGCTGATTGCCGAGGCAACGGGAGAAGAAGCCCGGGAAACAGTTGATGCAACCAGCATCAAGGCCACCCCAACGCCAGTGCTGCCGTGAGCGGAAGCCGGTTCCGCTTCGCTGGTACGACCCTGCTGGCCACGCCGACGGGTGCCCTGTGGTGGAACGAGGCGGCGACGCTGGTGGTCGCCGACCTGCACCTGGAGAAGGGATCGAGCCTCGCGCGACGCGGCGCGCTGCTGCCGCCCTACGACACCCGGGCGACACTGGCCCGGCTGGCCGCACTGGTCGACGCGCTGGCGCCGCGCCGGGTGATCTGCCTCGGCGACAGCTTCCACGACCCAGACGGCCCCGGCCGGCTGGCCGACGAGGACGCGGGCGTTCTGGCCAACCTCGCCCGCGGCCGCGACTGGCTGTGGATCGCGGGCAATCACGACCCTGCTTGGGAAACGGGTCACTCGCGCCATCCTGACAGACGGCTGCCGGGCGAAGCCGTCCAAGACGCCACGGTTGGCCCGCTCGTCTTCCGCCATCAGGCCGCAGGGAACGGCGGCAGCGGCGCGGGCGAGATCTCGGGACACTTTCACCCCAAGGCTTCGGTGCTGGCTGCCGGTCGCAGGCTCACCGGCCGCTGCTTTGCCACCGACGGCCGGCGGCTCATCCTGCCCGCCTTCGGGGCGTACACCGGCGGCCTGGACGTTCTGCATCCCGCCATCGCCGCACTGCTGACACCCGCGTTCACCGCACACCTGATCGGACGGGCGCGCGTGCACACGTTCGCGAGCCATCGCCTCTCCCCGCTTGCTCCGCTGCCACGTTCCGTCGGCGCGTAGAACGTGAACCCAACGTCGGGACACTGCCGGTGCCGGGAGTTGATGCCACAATTATAGGATATTATTCCTTATTACTGTTGCACTCCCTCAGCTTGCCGAGAATAAAGATATGAGCGCAAAAGTATCAAAATGCATGACGACATGATGACGACAAACGACGACTTTTGACGACATCGGGCCGTGATCATGACGACATCTGTCGTCATTCGAACGTTTTATAAATCAATGCGTTATTGCGAAAATGACGACTTTTGACGACAGATGACGACAGAATTGCCGGCGCACGCCCGCCAAACGCCGGCGACCGCTCCTCAGGGTTGCACTCGGGCCTACTGGTGTGCCAGCGCGCGGCTGATCACCATCCGCTGCACGTCCGAGGTGCCTTCGTAGATCTGCGAGACACGGACGTCGCGGAAGATCCGCTCGACCGGGAAGTCGGTGACGTAACCGTAGCCGCCCAGGGTCTGGATCGCCGCCGAGCACACCCGCTCCGCCATCTCCGAGGCAAACAGCTTCGCCATCGAGGCCTCCTGCAGGCACGGCGCACCGGCATCGCGCAGGCCGGCGGCGCGCAGCACCATCAGCCGGGCGGCATCGATCTCGGTCGCCATGTCGGCGAGGCGGAACGCCACCGCCTGATGCTCGATGATCGGCTTGCCGAAGCTCTCCCGCTCCTTGGCGTAGGCCAGTGCCGCTTCGAAGGCGGCACGCGCCATGCCGACGGACTGTGCGGCGATGCCGATCCGCCCGCCCTCCAGGTTGGCGAGCGCGATGCGGTAGCCCTCGCCCTCGGCGCCGAGCCGCAGCGAGGCCGGCAGCCGCATGTCCTCGAACGTGATCTGGGCGGTGTCGGACGCCCGCTGGCCCATCTTTTCCTCGATGCGGCTGACGATGTAGCCGGGNGTGTCGGTGGGCACGATGAAGGCGCTCATCCCCTTCTTGCCGGCGGCCGGATCGGTGACGGCAAACGCAATCGCCACCTGCGCCGTCTTTCCCGAGGTGATGAACTGCTTGACGCCGTTGAGCACGTAGGCGTCGCCGTCGCGCACCGCCCGGGTGCGGATCGCCGCCGCGTCCGAGCCCGCCTGCGGCTCGGTGAGACAGAAGGCGCCCAGCAGTTCGCCGCGCGCCATCGGCCTGAGCCAGCCCTCTTTCTGCTGTTCGGAGCCGAACTTCAGGATCGGCGCGCAAGCGACCGAGTTGTGCACGCTCATGATCGTCGAGCACGCCCCGTCGCCCGCCGCCACCTCCTCGATGGCGAGCGCGTAGGCGACGTAGTCGGCCCCGGCGCCGTCCCAATCCGCCGGCACCAGCATTCCCAGCAGCCCCAGTTCGCCCATCTGGCGGATCGCGTCGGCCGGAAACGTGTGGGTGCGGTCCCACTCGGCGGCATGCGGGGCAAGCTGCTCGGCCGCGAACGTCCGGGCCATGTCGCGGATCATCGTCTGTTCTTCGGTGAGCTGCATCGCCCTCTCGCCCTATCCGTCTGTGTCTTGTCGTTGTATCGGGGGTCGGATGACCTAAGCCAGGACCTTCAGCTCCGGGAAGTCCTCTTCCCAGTATTCCGACGGCCCGCGGGTGTCGTGTGCGCGCATGTCGTTCTCGTGCTTGCGCAGCTCGACGCGGCGGATCTTGCCAGAGATGGTCTTCGGCAGCTCGGCAAACTCAATGCGCCGGATCCGCTTGTACGGGGCGAGGCGCACGCGCACGAAGCGCAGGATGTCCTCCGCCAGCTCGGCGCTCGGCCTCTCGCCCGCCACCAGCACCACCACCGCCTTCGGTACGGCGAGGCGCAGCGGATCGGGGCTGGGGACCACGGCGGCTTCCGCGACGGCCGGATGTTCGATCAGCACGCTTTCGAGTTCGAACGGACTGATGCGGTAGTCGGAGGCTTTGAACACGTCATCGGTGCGACCGACGTAGGTAATGTAGCCGTCGGCATCCCGCTGCGCCACGTCGCCGGTGCGGTAGAAGCCGCCGGCGGTCACCTGATCGGTCTTCGCCGGATCGTCCTTATAGCCCAGCATCAGGCCGGTCGGCCGCGGATCGAGCGCCAGCGCGATCTCGCCTTCGTCCGCCTCATTGCCATCCAGGTCGAGCAGCGCCACCCGGTAGCCCGGCAGCGGGCGCCCCATCGAGCCCGGCTTCAGCGTTTGTCCTGGCGAGTTGCCGATCTGTGCCGTCGTCTCGGTCTGGCCGTAGCCATCGCGCAGCGTCAAGCCCCAGGCCTTGCGCACCTGCTCGATCACTTCCGGATTGAGCGGCTCGCCGGCACCAATGACTTCGCGCAGCCTCACCGGGAACGACGCCAGATCCTCCTGGATGAACAGCCGCCAGACGGTGGGCGGCGCGCACAAGGTGGTGACGCCGCAGCGCGCGACGGTATCCAGCACCGCCTTGGCGGTAAAGCGGGTGTAGTTGTAGATGAAGATCGTGGCACCGGCGTTCCACGGCGCGAAGAAGCAGCTCCAGGCGTGCTTCGCCCAGCCGGGCGAACTGATGTTCAGGTGGACATCGCCTTCTTGCAGGCCCAGCCAGTACATGGTCGACAGGTGCCCGACCGGATAGCTCTGGTGGCTGTGCTCGACCAGCTTCGGCTTCGAGGTGGTGCCCGACGTGAAGTAGAGCAGGATCGGATCGTTCGCCGCGGTTGGACCGTCGGGCACGAAGGTCGCATCCGCCGCAGCCGAATCTTCGAATCCGGTCCAGCCGGGCACCTCGCCGCCGACGACGATCCGGGTGTAATCGCCGGCAATATCGGCGAACTTGACCGCATCGGCAGCACCCGTCACCATGTGACGCACGCCGCCGCGATCGAAGCGGTCGTCCAAGTCGTCGCGCGCCAGAAGCGTCGTCGCCGGGATCACCACGGCACCCAGCTTGATCGCCGCCAGCATGAGTTCCCACAGTGGCACCACGTTGCCCAGCATCAGCAGGATGCGGTCGCCGCGACGCACGCCTTGCGCTCGCAGGAAGTTAGCAACGCGATTCGAGCGCTCGGACAGTTCGCGGAAGCTGAGCTTCGTCTCGTCGCCGTTTTCGTCCACCACCCACAGCGCCGTCCGGTCGTTGTTCCGCGCATAGACGTCGAACCAGTCGAGCGCCCAGTTGAAGGTGGTGAGCTGCGGCCAGCGGAAGTCCCGATAGGCGGTCTCGTAATCCTGGCGATGGCTGATCAGAAAGTGGCGCGCGTCACGAAACGCGTCCGTTGCGGTCCTCATGCGTTCTCTCCCAGCGGCCCGAAGGGCATATTTTTATGGCGAGATATCGTGCCCCGCCTTCGCCAGCCAGGATAGCGCCAACTCCCACCGGGCGCCAGCGGCAACCGCAACCGCCGATTGGTCTACACCGCCGTTCCCGCACCGCATCCAGGCATCATGATGCCCGGGCGACCACCAGGCCCCTACCGGGACTCCGGCCTGATGCGCGACGCCGAGCGACGCGTTCCGGACCTGGCACAGGCAATAAATTACCTCAAACAGGCTATACGCTGATACAGAAGACCGTTCCCTTGTGGTACGCTTGCGGCTCCGATGCCGGATGGTTCTGGAGAAAAAGGCAACTTTATACCAACTTCTTACATGCCATAGATCGTAACCGTGAAACGATGACAGACGCCTTCCGTGCGCATCAACACACCCCATACAGGCATATCCGTCGTGGCCCGCGCTGCTGGTGAAGATGTGTGATGCGCAGCGATGCGCCTCGGCTTCCCGCGTTATCAGGTCCCCGCATCTCCCGTCGTGCCGTGCTGCGCAGCGTCGCCGTGATGGCGATCGCGCCGGTTATCAAGGGATGCAGCAGCCTCGGAGAAACCGCGAGTACACCGCCGAAGCGGATCTACCTCGCCCCCGACGATCACACCGACTATTTCTGGTCGGCCGACGGCGAGACTTACCGGCACGCGTTCGTCGAGATGCTCGACTACTATCTGGCGCTTGCCGACACCACCGACGGCGAGCCCTCGGGCCATCAGAGCCGCTGGAACTGCGACGGCAGCTTCTGGTTTTGGGTCTATGAGCGCAGTAAACCCGAATCCGATTTCCTACGGTTGATCGAGCGCGTGCGCGACGGGCACATCAGCCTGCCGCTGAATGCGCTGGTGGTCTGCTACGGCGGCGCGCCGGTCGAGGCGATCCTGCGCGGCTTCGCTTACGCAGGCCGGCTGGAACGGCGTCATGGCCTGCGCATTCCGGTCGCAGTCGCGATGGAGAACCAGACGCTGCCCTACGGGATCGGGGCGCTGTGGGCCGGATGCGGCGCCCGGTACAGCTGGAAGGGCATCTGTGGCTGTGCCACCCGCACCAACGCCCGGATGCGCGAGCACGACATCTACTGGATGGAGGGCCCCGACGGCAGCCGGCTCCTGATGAAGTGGAACTCCATGCCGGGACAGAATACCGCCATCGGCGGCTACGCCGAGACGCGCGACGCGTGGACGGTGATCGACTATGTCGACACAGATCCGGGGTTCCAGGCCCGCTATCCCTACCAGGTGATCGGCGCCTTCGGGCAAGGTTGGGACGACCTGAAGACGCTCAACGACCATGTGCTGCGCGCGGCGAAGGAAAACGACCNNGCCCGGCGTCAGGTGATCGTATCCAACCAGCTTGATTACTTCGAAGACTTCGAAAAGACGTACGGGGACCGGATCCCGACCCAGGCGTGTGGCTTCGGCAACGAGTGGGATCTCTATTCCGCGTCGATGTCCGAGGTTTCGGCGCGGGTGCGGCGCGCCGTCGAAGCGCTGCGCGGGGCCGAGGCGATGGCAACGGTGGTGAGCCTGCATCAGCCCGCGTTCATGGCCCGCTGCACGAGCTGCNACGATCAGGCGTTCATGGCCCTGGGGCTGTTCTGGGAGCACAACTGGACCGCGGACGGCCCTGTCGCGCCCGGCGTGCGCGCCGACTGGCAGCGGGAGCTGGCCGGGCAGATCGAGCGCTACGTAGACACCCTGCACGCCGCGGCGACGAAGGCGCTGGGGCGGATGATCCGCCGCCAGGGCGCCCGCCCGCGCTTTTTCGTGTTCAACCCACTGGGCTGGACGCGGAGCGACACCGCCGACATTGCCTACGATGGCCCGCGGCCGGTGCATATCATCGACCTGGCTACGGGCGAGGAGACGCCGTCGCAGATCGTTACTGTCCACGGCCGGCAGTGCCTGCGCGTTCTCGCCCGCAGCATCCCGCCGGTGGGCTACGCGGTGTTCGAGATCCGACCCGGCATCGGAGCGGCGTTCTCCGCCGCGGCGACGGTGTCCGCCGACGGAACCCGCATCGAGACCGAACTCTACGCCGTGACGCTGGCGCCAAATGGTGCGATCACTAGCCTGATCGACCGCCGGCAGGGAAACCGGCAGTTCATCCGCCAGATTGGTGGGCGCTTTGCCAACGACCTGAGCGCCAGCGCTGACCCCGGTCCTAGCAGCGGCCCCAGCGCCAGCACCCGTTTCGGCCGATTGTCGGTGATCGAGGCGGGAAGCGTAACCGTCACGCTCGAAGCCGAGGCCGAGGGACCGCTGCCGCACACGACCCGGCTGACCCTGACCCGCGACAGCCGGCGCATCGCCCTCGACAACACCATCACCCGGAACTTCGGCGGCACGTTTTCCTGGNGGTTCTGCTATGCGATCGATGCGCCTGTCGTGCACCACGAGGAGGTGGGGGCGATCGTCCGCGCCCGGCTGCTTGCCGACGGCGGCCACTACGCCCCGCGCAACGCCCGCTACGACTGGCTGACGCTCAACCACTTCGCCGATATCAGTCCACAAAGCGGCGGCGCCGGCATCACCCTGTCGAATGCCGACTGCGCCTTCTTCCGGCTGGGAAACAGCACCCCGACCTGGCTGGATACCACAACGCCGCAGATCTCGGCACTGGCGGGTGGCCAGCTGGACGGCCCGCACCTGGGCATCCCGGATCAAGGCGGCGATACCCGGTTCCGCCAGCGCTTCGCACTCACCACCCACAAAGGCTACGAGCCCACCCAAGCGATGCGATTTGCGCTCGAACACCAGAACCCGCTGATTGCCGCGATGGTCGAGGGCGGCAGCGCGCTGTCGGAGACGTCCTGCGCGCTGCTGCGCCTCTCCGATCCCCGCGCGCTGCTGTGGGCCCTGAAACCCGCCGACGACGGCATTACCGACGCCGGGATCATCGCCCGGCTGTGGAACGTCAGCGATGCCTCCGTCTCCGCAACCCTGACCCTGAATGAGGGATCGATCATCGCAGCCCGGGAAACGACACACATCGAAACCGACCGGAGGCCGGCACCGGTTGCGNGGGGTACACTGCCGATCTCACTCGCGCCGCGGCAAATGCGGACCTGGGGACTGACCGTCGACACCCCCGAGTGGCCGGAGGCCAGCAGGCTGAGTGACCGGAGGCCCGGGAGCAGGCGCGCTGAAGCCGTGTCGCGACGTCGTTTCGCAGGACACGCGGGATTTCCCCACTTGACCCCGCAGCAGCAGGTGCTCAACCTTGACGGTCGAGCCGATCAGGAAGCGGCACAAAGGCAGGTGGTGAACCGATGAGTGGCTGGGGCTGTCCGAACGAGGTTGCCGGCAAGTGCATGCGGCTGAAAGGCCGGGACTGCGATCCCGGCATTCCCGGTTGCATTCTCCACGGCCGCTTCGTCTTCAGCAATCCGGAGAAGAACCGCAAGCCGCGACAGGAAAAACCCCAGTCCGGCGGCACCGGCGACGCCCGCCCGCCCGACGCGTCCCCGGCACGCCCAAGCAGACCCGTTAGTACCGCCCTCTTCCCCTTCCCGTCATCGCGAGCCGGCGGCGAAACGATCCACTGCCGGGAGGCTCGCAACCGAAAATGGATCGCTACGCCCCGCCGAAACTCGCGATGACGGCGCTAGCTGAGGCCGTACCGCCGCACCCTACAGGTCGTTTTCCAGCACCGCCCGGTAGCGGACCTTATTCGACTTCAGCCTCTCGAGCGCATCATTCACCTTCGACAGCGGGAAGTGCTCAGTGATCGGCGCGATGTTGTGTCGGGCGGCGAAGTCCAGCATCGTCGCGGTCAACGCCGGGCTGCCCAGCGGCGAGGCACCGACCGAACGCTGCCCCACGATCATCGGGAACACGGCGGCGTTCACCGAAGGTGCGGCGCCGACGATATGCACCTTGCCTCGCGGNCGAGCGCGGCGATGTAGGTCCCAGTCGAGCGACACGTTGGCCGTCACCAGGATCAGCTCGAAGGCACCGGCCAGCTTCGCCAAGGCGTCCGGCTCGCGGGTGTTGACGAAGTTATGTGCGCCGAGCTGGCGTGCTTCCGCCTCCTTGCCGGCACTGGTGGAAAAGGCCGTGACCTCGCAGCCCCATGCCCGCAGGAAGGCGAGCGCCATGTGGCCGAGGCCACCGATGCCGACGACGCCCACATGATCGGTCGGGCGGACGCCGTTCTGCAGCAACGGGTTGAAGACGGTGATGCCGCCGCAGAACAGAGGCCCGGCAGTGCGCGGATCGACCCCNGACGGCAACGGCAGCACCCATTCGGCATGCGCGCGGATGCGGTTCGCAAAGCCGCCGTGCCGGCCGATGATCGTCGCTTCCGCGGTGGTGCACAGATTGTGGTCGCCCGACATGCACTGGTGGCAGGTCATGCAGGAATGGGAATACCAGCCGAGCCCGACCGTCTGACCCGGCTGAAGATGGCTCACGCCCGGACCCACCGCTTCGATCGTCCCCACCACCTCGTGTCCTGGGACCAGCGGGTAGGCGCTTACGTGCCAATCGTTGTCGATCATGCTCAGATCGCTGTGGCAGATGCCACAGTACTGGACCGCAATGTCCACTTCGCCGGCACCCGGCTCCGGCAACTCGAACTCGAACTGCTGCAGCGGTGCTTTCGCGTCCGTTGCCGCGTACGCTTTACGATCGGCATGCTGTCTTTCCCCTGTTCTCTCGGCGTCGATCCCATTCAGGCGTTGACACTGGTTCAAGCGGCCGAGCGCCTGCACCGAGGTGCGCTGTTATGTCGGTCGGCGGGCGGTCCAGTTCAACCGACAGCCGCGATCAGATCGGCGGCATCAAGCGCCTTTGACCACAGCCACCCCTGGCCCTTTTCGACGCCGATGGCGCGCAAGAACAGTGCCTGTTCGCGCGTTTCCACGCCTTCTGCAACCATGTCGACCCGGAGCACGCCGGCGAGTGCGGCAATGCCGCGGACCAGCCGCTCGGCAAGTCGGTCCTCGCCCAGCTTGATGACGAACGAGCGGTCGATCTTCAGAATATCCACCTCAAGCCCGATCAGCTCTTGCAAGTTGGCCTTGCCGGTACCGAAGTCGTCGAGTGCGATACGGGAGCCCATGTCGCGGATCTCGCGGATCGCCGCCCGGCCGGTATCGTCGAGTGCCCGGCGCTCGGTGATCTCACCCACCAGCTGCGGCATGCGATAGGCAATGCCAAGGTTCTCGAAGACCGGGCGAAGCTGTCCCTGACCGAGGATGATCGGCGGGAGGTTGATGCTCACATAGAACGCCGGGCGGCGGACCAGCAGATCAAGAAGATCGCGGTTGACGCAGCGGAGCATCCGCGTCGTCAGCGCCGTTGCCAGCACCTCGTCCCCCTCGATTACATCCGCATGAGGCTCGATGCTGCCCAGCACCCCGTCCTCGTTGCGCCAGCGCGCCAAAGCCTCGCAGCCGACAAACCGGTCGTCGGCAAGATCGACGATCGGCTGATACTGCGCACAGACGGCGCGCTCGATGTTCTCGACGCTGAGATCGGACATGCGCTGATCCCCAGATGCTCGGACTCAACAAGCCTACCACCGCCCTGGTGGGGAGACGATGGTGGACTGCGGCCTCGATACCCTGTTCTACGATGCACAGACCCGCAAGGTTGCGGATCCCGGCTGGCTGCGATAGCGATAGGACACAAGGGCAGGAGCCCAGTCCTTCCGCGCCACGATTTTTCGCGCATGATCCAAGGAGCGCCCATGCTGCCAGAAGCCGCACTGACCAGCTTCATCGCCGCTCTGTTCTCGATGATGAACCCGATCGGCAACCTTGGCGTGTTCGCCAGCATGACCTCTGACCGACCGGAAGCCGAAGCGCGACGGACGGCCTGGGNNTGTGCGTTCGCAGTCACGATCACCCTGCTCGTTGTCGCCTGGACCGGCTCGCTGCTGCTGCAGTTCTTCGGCATTTCCGTCGATTCACTGCGGGCGGCAGGCGGCGTGATCGTGCTGGTGATCGGCCTGCACATGCTGTTCAACAAGGCCGAGCACAAGCATTCGGCCGGAGAACTCGAGGATGCCCAGCAGCGATCCTCGATCGCAGTGGTGCCGATGGCGATCCCGATGGTGGCCGGGCCGGGATCGATGGCAACGGTGCTGGTTGCCGCCCAACAGCACGAGACAGTCCTGAGCAAGATTGAGCTGTCGCTCGTCATCATCGCCCTGGCGGCCTTGAGCGGCCTGCTGTTCCGCTTTGCCAACCCCATCTCCCGGCGGCTGGGCGAATCGGGGATGGGTGTCGTAACCCGGGTGATGGGGCTGATCCTGGCCGCAATCGCCATGGGAATGCTGGCCGGCGGACTGAAGGGGATGCTCCCCGGCTTGGCTGGCTGATCTTGGCCGGCTGATCGCGGCATCACGCTCCGGGCGTCATATGCCCGGAGTGGCCCAGGCGCCGTCCGCGTGAAAGGGCGGCTTAGTAGCGTCGGCGCTTGCGCTTGTCGAGGGCGACCGACATCTGCTCCAGGAGCCCCCGCCGCCTGACGTCGCAGGAGAAGAAGGGCTTTTCCTCGCGCGGAAACCGCTCGCCCGCGAAGTTGATGTAGCGACGCACCCGCGGCGTGACGCTGCGCGGCGTCACACCATGCAGCGCGTTCGGCGCGTTCAGCCACATGATCAGGTTGTTGGTGCCGTAGGGCACGGTGTGCATCAGGTCGAGGCGGTCCTCGGAAATGCCGTATTCATACGGCTCGAAGCGCACGCTGCCGTTCTTTGGACGATAGAGGTTCAGATCACCGCCGGTGGACTCGTCCTCTGCGTCCCGGCAGTAGAGAATGGCCGCAAACAGCTTCGCCGGGTTGTCGATGTGCGCTCCGCGCACCGTCGATCCNTCACGAACGGCGCTGTTGATGACGAACTGGCATTCCAGCGTCAGGTCATTCTCGGTGTTATGCGGATTCTTCCTCGTGCCCTTCTGCCGCATCACCGCATGCGCCTGCTCCAGCGGCTTGCCGAACAGCAGGTCGGTATCACCATACAGAGCCTCGAAGGTGGGCTTCCAGAACGCGACCAGTTCCTCGAAGAACGCCTGCGAGGTGTGATAACGGAAGAACTCCTTCACCGTATCGCTGGCCTCGGGATCCTCAACGGTGCGGAAGCACTGTACCCGGTAGGCTTCGTTATAGTGAAAATCCTTGTCGCCGATGATGTGCTCGGCCGACGGGAACCCCTTCATCAGCTCGTCATAGACGTCGCGCGGCAGGGCATCCTTAATTTCCAGATAGGGAAACGGCTCGAGGCGAATATCTGATTGCCGTGCCTTACCAAGGATACTTGGTGTCGTCTGCATCATGATGTCTCGACTCTGTCAAATCCTCGCAGTGACAGCTTGCTGGCGTTTCCGATCTCCGTCTCGTACGCTGGGTTTCCAGCAAGCGTGGATCCGGATCGTCATAAGCAACCGACGCGCATATTACTACAGCGCGGGAAAACGCTCCCTGTCGCCACGCGCGCCGATAGCGGGCCGGACCTTCAGCCGGGCCACCGCCTAATGATTTTGCGGCACCGGAGAACCGCGCGCAACCCGCAAGCGCATCGGGCCGATTCACATCGCCCCACCTTGCCAAGCCGTTGGCCGGCGCGTATAACCCACCGCTCTCGCGACGCTCTGACGACAGCGGTCCGGCAGGGGCATGCCCAGCCGCTCGCGCGTCGCCGCCGGCCTTCTGGCCGGCCGACACGGATTAGGACAGAAAGGATCCGAAATGCCCAAGCTGAAGACCAAGTCGGCGGCGAAGAAGCGCTTCTCCTTCACCGGTTCCGGCAAGATCCGGGCGAACGTCGCCTGCAAGCGCCACAACCTGCGCAAACGCCCGCAGAAGATGAAGCGTCAGGCCCGCGGCACCTTCGTGCTGTGCGACGACGCGACGGTGGTCGCCGCAAAGTACTTCCCGTACAAGTAACCGGTTTCAGGAGAAGCGACAGATGGCACGCGTCAAGCGCGGGACGACCACCCACGCCCGCCACAAGAAGGTGCTGGAAAAGGCGAAGGGCTATCGCGGTCGTTCGTCGACCTCGTTCCGCATTGCCCTTGAGAAGGTCGAGAAGGCGCAGCAGTACGCCTACCGCGACCGCCGCAACCGCAAGCGCGCTTTCCGCGCACTGTGGATCCAGCGGATCAACGCCGGCGTGCGCGAGCACGGCATGACCTATTCCCGGTTCATGGACGGCCTTGCCAAGGCCGGCATCACCCTTGACCGCAAGATCCTCTCGGACCTGGCGATTAAGGAGCCCGAGTCGTTCGCAGCCCTGGTCGGGCACGCGCGCGACGCACTCGCGGCCCAACCCTCGGCCTCGGCTTCTGCCGCCTGAGCACGGGCGGCACCGCGGCTTAGCGCTCCTCCCTCCCCGCCTGCATTCCGCCAACGTTCCGGCCCGAAGCGCGGCGGGGTTTACCCGGAGACCTGATCGGGAATGGACGACGTCGAGAGCACGCGATCCGAACTGCTGTCCCAGGTCGCGGCAGCAGCCGACCTGGATGCGCTTGAGCGCATCCGCGTCGGCGAACTCGGCAAGAAGGGTCGCATCACCGCGCTGATGAAGGGACTGGCGGGGCTCGACGCAGACGCCCGGCGCGCCCGCGGCCAGGCACTCAACGCGATGAAGGAAGAAGTCGTCGTCGCTCTCGAAGCGCGTAAGGCGGCGCTCGCCGATGCCGCGCTCGACGCCCGGCTCGCCAGCGAGACGATCGATGTCACCCTGCCTTCCCGCCCAGAACGCCGCGGCCGCATCCATCCGATCAGCCAGACGATCGACGAGGTGGTGGCAATCTTCGGCGAGATGGGCTTTGCGGTCGCCGAGGGACCGGACATCGAGGATGACTGGAACAACTTCGGCGCCCTCAACATCCCGCCCGAGCATCCGGCCCGCCAGGAGATGGACACCTTCTATCTGCCCGGCTATCTGCCCGGCGAACGAGCCGGAGAGCAGGAAGTCCGGCGGATGGTGCTGCGAACCCATACCTCGCCGGTGCAGGTGCGCACCATGGTCTCGCAACCACCGCCGATCCGCATCATTGCTCCCGGCCGCACCTACCGCTGCGACTACGATGCGACACACTCGCCGATGTTCCATCAGGTGGAGGGACTGGTCATCGACCGCGATGTCCACATGGGCCACCTGAAGGGCTGCCTGACCGAATTCCTGCGGGCCTACTTCCGCATCGACGACCTGCCGGTGCGCTTCCGGCCCAGTTATTTCCCGTTCACCGAGCCATCGGCCGAGGTGGACATCGGCTGTTCGCGCGAAGGCGGGACCTTGCGCATTGGCCACGGCGCCGACTGGCTGGAGATCCTCGGCTGTGGGATGGTCAATCCGCTTGTGCTGCAGAACTGCGGCATCGATCCCGAACAGTGGCAGGGCTTCGCCTTCGGCATGGGCCTGGAGCGGATCGGCATGCTGAAGTACGGCATCCCCGACCTGCGCACCTTCTTCGAATCCGACCTGCGCTGGCTGCGCCACTACGGCTTTACGGCACTCGACGTGCCCTCGCCGGTGACCGGGGTGTAAGCCGATGAAATTTCCCCTGTCCTGGCTGAAACGGCACCTGTCCACTGACGCTCCGCTCGCCGAAATCACCTCCCGTCTGCCGATGATCGGCCTCGAAGTCGAGGGCGTTGAGGATCGCGGTGCGGCGCTGAAGGACTTCGTGGTCGCCGAAATCGTCGAAGCAAGCCCGCATCCGAACGCGGACAAGCTGCGCGTGTGCACCGTCGATACCGGAACGCAGCGGCTGCAGGTGGTGTGCGGCGCACCGAACGCACGGACGGGCCTGAAGAGCGTGTTCGCGCCGGTGGGCTCGTTCATTCCCGGCAGCGGGATGACACTGAAGCCGGCCGCCATCCGCGGCGTCGACAGTTCCGGCATGTTGCTGTCCGAACGCGAGATGCAGCTCTCCGACGCGCACACCGGCATCGTCGAACTGCCCGAAGACGCGGTGGTGNGGACACCCGCGGCCGATGCGATGGGGCTTGCCGATCCGGTGCTCGACATCGCGATCACCNCCAATCGCGGCGACTGCCTCGCGGTGCGCGGCATTGCGCGCGATCTGGCCGCAGCCGGCCTCGGTACCCTGCTGCCGCTCGATACCAGCCCGGTGCCGGGCAGCTTCCCTTCGCCGATCGGCGTGCGCCTCGACTTTCCGCCCGAAGCGGCATCGGCATGCAGCTATTTCGCCGGCCGGCTGATCCGGGGCGTGCGCAACACCGAAAGCCCGCGCTGGCTGCAGCAGTGGCTACTGGGGGCAGGCCTGCGACCGATCTCGGCGCTGGTCGATATCACCAACTTCCTGTCGCTCGATCTCTGCCGGCCGCTGCACGTCTTCGATGCGAATAAGCTCGATGGCAAGCTTTCGGGCGGACTGACGGTACGGCTCGCCCGCGAGGGCGAGGAACTCGCGGCGCTCAACGACAAGACCTACGCGCTGACGCCGGCGATGACGGTGGTCGCCGACGATGCGGCGGCACTGGCGTTGGGCGGGGTGATCGGTGGCGAGAGCACCGGGTGCACCGAAGCCACCACCGACGTGTTCGTCGAATCCGCGCTGTTCGATCCCGTGCGCACCGCGCAGACGGGCCGGGAGCTGAACGTCCTCTCCGACGCCCGCTACCGCTTCGAGCGCGGCATCGATGCCACCTCGGTGACCTGGGGACTGGAACTCGCCACCCGGCTGATCCTGGAGCTATGCGGCGGCGAGGCCTCGGACGTGATGATCGCAGGCGCGCCGCCACCGGAGCGCGTGCCCATGGGCTTCGATGTCGCCGACGTCGAGCGGCTCTCCGGCGTGGCCGTGGCGGCTCCACAGTGCGAGCAGATTTTCACCGCGCTCGGCTTTCGCACCGAACCGGCTGCCGACGGACGACTGAACGTCACCCCGCCGCCGTGGCGAAACGACATCGCCGACGACGCCTCGCGGACGGCTTCGCTGGTCGAGGAAATCGCGCGCCTTTCGGGCTTCGAGCAGATCCCCGCGACACCGCTGCCACGTCCGGCCGGTGTGCCCGTGCCGGCGCTGACGCAGGTACAACGCCGTCGTGCCCGCGCCCGGCGCACGCTCGCCGCCCGCGGCCTGATCGAGGCGGTCACCTATTCGTTCCTCGCTGCGCGCAGCGCCGAGCCGTTCGGCGACGTGCCTGAGGCCGTGCGTCTGGTCAATCCGATCAGCGCCGATCTGGACGTGATGCGCCCGTCACTGCTGCCGAACCTGATCGCCGCGGCACAGCGCAACGCCGACCGGGGTTTGCGCGACGCTGCCCTGTTCGAGGTGGGGCCGCAGTTTGCCGGCGACCGGCCGGAAGACCAGCAGGTGGTGGCGTGTGCCGTGCGCGCTGGCCGGTCCGCGCCGCGCCACTGGGCGGAGCCGGCGCGCGCCGTGGATGCGTTCGATGCCAAGGCGGATGCGCTGGCGGTCCTGGACGCTGCAGGTGTGCGCACGGAACGGCTTGCGGTCGCCGCCGAGGCGCCCGCCTGGTACCACCCGGGCCGTTCGGGCGTGCTGCGGTTTGGACCGAAGCAGGTGCTGGCCTGGTTCGGCGACATTCATCCGCGGGTGCTGCGTGACCTGGGCGCGGCCGGCCCGATGGTTGGGTGCGAGATCTTCCTCGACCGCTTGCCGGTGAAGGAAGAAACGAGTGCCGCCAAACCGCCGCTGAAGCTGTCGGCACTGCAGCCCCTGGAACGGGATTTTGCCTTCGTCGTTGATCAGACGGTCAGCGCCGACGCCGTGCTGCGCGCTGCCCGCTCGGCCGAGCCGGCGCTGATCACCGACGTGCGCGTCTTCGACGTCTTTGCCGGCGGAGCCGTGGGCGATGGACGGAAGTCGGTCGCGGTGACCGTCGTCCTGCAGCCGGTGGAGAAGACGCTCACCGACGCCGAGATCGAGGCGGCGGCAACCCGGATCGTCGCGTCGGTCGGCAAGGCGACAGGGGCCACGTTGCGCAGCTGAGCGGTCAAGGCCGCGGATCAGACCGTTAACCGGCCTTCTGACTGAGCCACGGGAGAGCGTGGATGAGCCCGATCTCGACCCCGATCCCCAAGCGGATCGCACTGATCGCGCATGACGAAAGANAGCTGGAGCTGCTGGAGTGGGTTCAGCACAACCAGGCCGCCCTGCGCCCGCACCGGCTGTGGGCAACCGGCACCACCGGCCGGGTGATCGTCGAGCACTGTCCCGAGTTGACCGTCACCCGGCTGAAATCGGGGCCGCTGGGCGGCGACCAGCAGGTGGGCGCGATGATCGCGGCAGGCGAGATCGATGCCCTGTTCTTCTTCATCGATCCGATGTCGCCGCAGCCGCACGACGTGGACGTCAAGGCATTGATGCGGCTGTCCACGCTTTACAACATTCCGACCGCGCACAACCGGGCGACCGCGGATTTCATCATTACCTCGCCGCTGTTCGCCTCCGCCTATACGCCGCAGCTTCCCGACCTCGACGCCTACGTCCGGCGCCTGGTGAAGGTGCACTGACGCGCTGGTCTCGGCAGGAACACGCAAGTGACTGGCGGGCGCACCGCCTCAGGCGGGCCTCAGGCGGGTTCGATCGTCACCTGCACGTCCGCCGGCTTTGCCCAGTAGGGCGCGGACGTAACGAGGATGGCGCAACCGGTCGCAGCATAGGTTGCGGCGTTACCGGCGTTGATACCGCCGGCTGCCGCGATCGCCGTCGGCAAGCTCTCGGCGCGCATCGCTTCAACCAGTGCGCGGACGGCTTCAGGCGAAAACTTGTCCACCTGCACCACATCGCAGCCGGCACGCCCCAGCGCCAGCGCCGCCTCGGCCGAGTGCACTTCGGCCGTGATCCCATGGCCGGGATGGCGGCGCTTGAGATCGCCGATCCGTGCACACACGGATGCCCACCCACCGGCAAAGGCGGCATGCTCGGCAAAGATCAGCACGCTGTCTGACAGCCCGAGGCGGTGCATCGATGCCCCGCCCGCGAGCACGGCACGCACAGCGATGGCCCG
This sequence comes from Defluviicoccus sp., assembly GCA_013414705.1. Classification (GTDB taxonomy): domain Bacteria; phylum Pseudomonadota; class Alphaproteobacteria; order Rhodospirillales; family Defluviicoccaceae; genus Defluviicoccus. The sequence goes on along the minus strand of CP058705.1, from coordinate 4,164,899 downwards.
TGTGCCGGCCAGGCTCTTGCGGGTACACTCAACGGCGATGTCCGGTGCCACAGCACGCGCCGCATCAACAATGCGTCGCGCCGCTGTCGCCACTCCCGAGGTCTGCTCAACCAGCGTCTGCGCCGTCTTCCACGCCTGATGCAGGGACGCCGCAGGCCGTTCGCCNTCCAGCAGCGGCTCGCCAGCGGCAACCCGGTCACCGCTGGCGTGCAGCGCGCGAGCCTCGCAACCGGCACGACTGAACAGCCGCACGGCCTCTTCCACACAGCAGGTGACGGCCTCATCACGGGCNGCAAAGCGCACGCGCCCCGGCAACCCGCCGATACCGAGCATCCGGGTGGTCAGATCGCCGTACGGCGCATCCTCCGCCAGCCAGGCGTCAAGTACTGCATCGGCGATCACACCCCGCCCTCCGTCCCTTTTTCAGGCCCCTTTATCGGACCCCTTTAACCAGACCCTTTACAAAGGGCCCATTGTCGGACGCATGCCGGCCCGGATCAGCGCGACGACATCACCATCACCATCTGCCGGCCTTCGATCTTCGGCATCTGCTCCACCTTGCCGAGATCGTCCAGCTGATCACGGACGCGTTCGAGCACCCTCAGGCCGAGGTCCTGGTGCACCATCTCCCGCCCACGGAAGCGGATGACCACCTTAACCTTGTCCCCCTCTTCCAGGAACCGGCGCATGTTGCGCAGCTTCACCTGGAAATCGTGCTCGTCGGTGCCCGGGCGCATCTTGATCTCCTTGACCTCGATGACCCGCTGCTTCTTCCGCGCCTCATTCTTCTTCTTCTGGATCTCGTACTTGAACTTGCCAAGATCGAGGATCTTGCAGACGGGCGGATCGGCGGCCGCGGCGATCTCGACCAGATCCAGTCCGGCATCGAAGGCCATGTGGATGGCATCGCGGGTCGGCATCACGCCGAGCATCTCTCCGTCCGAACCGACAACCCGTACTTGTGGTGTGGTGATTTCTTCGTTGACGCGCGGCCCNTCCCGAGTCGGCGCCTGTGCTAATGGTGACTTGGCGATGGTCCACCTCCGTTGTCATGAGCAAAACTGCCCGAACTCCTCCGGACAGACGAACGGCCGCGCGCGGACAGTGTCCGACGCCGCGCACAGCAGGAGAAATCGATCTGGGACTCCGCGCAGACCGCACGGACTGGTGCGCCGGTCACGGCGACGCATGGCGGGCAGGCGTCGGGAGCTGTCCGGCAGGGTCATGCGTGTCGCTGATCGCGACATCGTGAACATCAACAAACGGGTTCATCTCACCCGCACGGTCGCCAACAATAAACCCCTCCTGGGATCGGTCGATTGCAGAAGCCGTACCAGAAATTCTTCAGTGCCCTTCGGCGGAACACGAAGCTGGCAGCGATCCTTCCACTTTCAGTTTACCGATGGCGTCTTCCAAGGCAATGGTTTCCTGCGCCGTCTGTCCCAGCCGGCGCACCGCCACCGTGCCCTCGCGCGCCTCGCGGCCGCCGACGACCAGCATCACGGGCACTTTGGAAAGCGAGTGCTCGCGAACCTTGTAGCCGATCTTCTCGTTGCGCAGATCGGCTTCGGCACGCACGCCCGCGCGGTGCAGTGCCGCCAGCACCGAACGTGCGTAGTCGTCCGCCTCGTTGGTAATCGTCGCCACCACCACCTGCACCGGCGCCAGCCACAGCGGCATCTTGCCGGCGTAGTGCTCGATTAGGATGCCGGCGAAGCGCTCGAACGATCCCAGGATCGCACGATGCAGCATCACCGGGCGGTGCTTCTCGCCATCCTCGCCGACGTAGCTGGCTTCGAGCCGATCGGGCAGCACGAAATCCACCTGCAGCGTGCCAAGCTGCCAGTCGCGGCCGATTGCATCGCGCAGCACGAACTCCAGCTTGGGGCCGTAGAAGGCGCCCTCGCCCGGGTTGAGGATGGTCTCGATGCCGGCTGCCGCCGTCGCCTCGCGCAGCGCCGCTTCCGCCTTGTCCCAAACCGCATCTGCCCCCGCCCGCTTCGCCGGGCGGTCGGAAAACTTCACTACGAGGTCTTCAATNCCGAAGTCCCGGTAGACGCTGCGCAGCAGCTCGCAAAAGGCAAGCGTCTCCGAGGTGATCTGGTCCTCGGTACANAAGATATGGGCGTCGTCCTGGGTGAACGCACGCACCCGCATCAGGCCATGCAGCGCTCCCGATGGCTCGTTGCGATGACACGAGCCGAACTCTGCCATGCGCAGCGGCAGGTCGCGGTAGCTCTTGATCCCCTGGCGGAAGATCTGCACGTGGCCGGGGCAGTTCATTGGCTTCAGCGCCAGCGTCTTCTCTTCCGATTCCGCGGTGAACATGTGCTCGCGGAATTTCTCCCAGTGGCCGGATTTCTCCCACAGCGTGCGGTCGATGAGCTGCGGCGTGCGCACCTCGACATAGCCCTCCCGGTCGAGGCGGGCGCGGACGTAGCGCTGCAGGATGCGGTAGAGCGTCCAGCCGTTCGGGTGCCAGAACACCGAGCCGGCCGCTTCCTCCTGGAAGTGGAACAGTCCCATCTCGCGGCCGAGCCGGCGATGGTCGCGCTTCTCCGCCTCCTCCAACATCCTCAGATAGGCATCGAGATCCGCCTTGCTGGCCCAGGCGGTGCCATAGATGCGCTGCAGCTGAGCGTTGCGGGCATCGCCGCGCCAGTAGGCACCCGCCAACTTGGTCAGCTTGAACGCCTTCGGCAGCCGGCCGGTCGACGGCAGATGCGGGCCGCGGCACAGATCCAGCCAAGCGCCCTGGCGATAGATGCTGACATCCTCATCGCGCGGAATGTCGGCAATGATCTCCGCCTTATAGTGCTCGCCGATGCGCTCGAAGTGCTCGATCGCCTCCGAGCGGGACCACACCTCGCGCACGATCTGCTCGCTGCGATCGACGATCTCGCGCATCCGCGCTTCGATCATCGGCAGATCCTCGGGCGTAAACGGCTCCGCGCGCGCGAAGTCGTAGTAGAAACCATTCTCGATCGCGGGTCCGATCGTGACCTGCGTGCCGGGGTAGAGCTCCTGGACCGCTTCGGCCATCACGTGTGCGGCGTCGTGGCGGATCAGCTCAAGCGCATCCGGATCCTTCCCGGTGACGACCGCCACGGCCGCGTCGTGCTCGATCACCGTCGCCAGATCGACCATCACCCCGTCAATCTTCAGCGCGAGCGCTGCCTTCGCCAGCGAGGTGGAAATGTCGCGCGCCAACTCGGCACCGGTCACCGGGCGATCATATGTCCGCACGCTGCCGTCGGGCAGGGTGAGATTGATCGATCCATGTGCGGCGTGTGGAGCGTGAGCGGCGTGGTCCAAGACACTGTCATCCCGGTGTTTTGACGAGAACAGCTTATATACGCGCGCAGAGGCCCCCGCCAAGGCGGAAGCCACGTCACCAACAGATCACCTCGCCCAGCCCCCTGCCGACACAGCGCGCCCAGACACCCCAGATCACCGATCAGTCCGTAGAGGCAGGAACGGCAGATTTCGTCAGTCGGCTGTTACAGCAGGTCGCCCTGATCCGGATTGTTGCGACGTTTGCGCGTGCTCGAACGCGGCCGGACTGATGCAGCCCGTCCTGGCACCGTCTCCGCCGGTGATCGGACTCCGCTGCCATCGATGGTGGCCCCGACCTGATCGTCGGCAAAGTGCAGCGATACCCGCTCGCCCGCGTGGAGCTGAGCTGCGGCCGTCACCACGTGCCCGTCCGCATTCTGCACCAGCGCGAAGCCTCGCTGCAGCACCCGTCGGTAGGAACAGCTTTCCAGCAGCGCGGTTGCGTGCCGCAGCCGNGTCGCGGTTCTGCGCCAGCAGTGTTCGCATCACCGCGTCGAGTGCCCGGCATTCCGCTGCCAGCCGTGAGTGTTCGTGCGCCAGCCGCGGCCGGGGATCGACGAGCCCTGCCGCCGCCCGGTTCAGCCGCTGGCGTCGGCGCTCCAGNNGCCACCGCCGAGCGCGCCCCGCAGCCGCTCGCCCCAGTCGTCCAGCCGCTGCCGGGCGGTGGTCAGCAGCGCGTGCGGCCGTGGCAGACCGCGTTCACCCGCCAGCAGCCGGGCGCGGCGCTCCTGCAGGTCGCGGTTGACCGCACGGATCAGCCGGTTGCGCAGGTCGAGCACCTGGGCTGCCAGTTCCATGCGCACCGGCACCGCCATCTCGGCCGCCGCGCTCGGCGTCGGCGCGCGGCGGTCGGCGGCGTAGTCGATCAGCGTCGTATCGGTCTCGTGGCCCACCGCCGAGATCACCGGGATCACGCTCGCAGCCACCGCGCGGACGACGATCTCCTCGTTGAACGCCCACAGGTCTTCCAGGCTGCCACCGCCACGGGCGACGATCAGCACGTCCGGTCGCGGCACTGAGCCTCGCGGTTTCAGCCGGTTGAACCCCTCGATCGCCGCCGCCACCTGGGCCGCGGCGTCCGTCCCCTGCACGAGCACGGGCCACAACAGCACCCGGCGCGGGAAGCGGTCGGCCAGCCGGTGCAGAATATCGCGGATGACGGCACCGGTGGGCGAGGTGACGACGCCCACCACCCGCGGCAGAAACGGGATCGGCTGCTTGCGTGCGGCCTCGAACAGCCCTTCCGCCGCGAGTGCGCGGCGGCGTTCCTCCAGCAGCTTGAGCAATGCTCCTTCGCCCGCCAGCTCCAGGCTCTCGACGACGAGCTGGTAGCGCGAGCGGTCGGGATAGGTGGTCAGCCTGCCTGTCGCGATCACGTCGAGGCCGTCCGCCGCATCGATGGCCAGCCGCTGGGCGGTGCCGCGCCAGCAGACCGCATCCAGGCTGGCCTCGCTGTCCTTGAGCGAAAAATACAGGTGGCCGGAGCCGGCGCGCTTGAAGCCGGTGATCTCGCCGCGCACGCGTACGGTTTCAGATCCCTGTTCGATCACCCGCTTCACCGCGAGCGAAAGCTCGCCCACGGTCATGACCTGCAGGTTGTCGGCGCGATCGGCGGTGCTAGAGTGGCGTGGCATGCGCGAAGTATGGACGATGGCAGCGCCAACGGCAAAGGCGCCGGGAAAATGAGAGGGAACGTCAATGAGGGTGCTCGTGATCGGCTCGGGAGGCCGGGAGCATGCCCTGTGCTGGGCGCTGGGCAGGTCTCCACTGTGCAGTCATCTGATGTGTGCCNCCGGCAACGCCGGGATCGCCGAACTGGCCGAGTGTGTACCGATCGCAGCCGAAAACGTCTCCGGCCTGGTTTCGTTCGTCGCCGCTCACAGCGTCGATTTCGTCGTCGTCGGTCCTGAANGCCCCCTCGTCCTGGGTCTGGTCGACCGGCTGCGCGACCTCGGCGTCCGCGTCTTCGGACCGACGGCGCGGGCCGCGGCGATCGAAGGCTCGAAGGCGTTCATGAAGGACCTGTGCGAGCGCTGCGGCGTGCCGACCGCCGACTATGCGCGGTTCGACGAACCGGACGAGGCGAAAGAGTATATCCACCGCCATGGTGCGCCACTGGTTGTGAAGGCGGATGGGCTCGCTGCCGGCAAGGGAGTGATCGTCTGTCACAACGAAAACGAGGCGTACGCGGCGATCGATCACATCATGATCGAAAGCGCCTTTGGTGATGCGGGCACGCAGGTGGTGATCGAGGACCTGCTGGTCGGCGAGGAGGTGAGCTTCTTTGCACTCGTCAATGGCGAACGTGCCGTGCCGCTCGCATCGGCTCAGGATCACAAGCCGGCGTATGACGGCGATCAGGGGCCCAACACCGGCGGCATGNGGGCGTATNTCCCCGCGCCGCTGGTGGACGAGGCAACAGCCGCAGAGATCATGGCTCGGGTCATTGATCCGGTGATCAAGGGGATGGCCGCCGACAAGCGGCCGTATAGCGGACTGCTGTATGCCGGCCTGATGTTCACCGACAGCGGCTTCAAGGTGCTGGAGTTCAATGCCCGGTTCGGCGACCCGGAATGCCAGCCGCTGCTGCTGCGCCTGGAAAGCGATCTGCTGGAGGCGCTGGTGGCGTGTGCCGAGGGGCGAATGGACGACATCCACCTGCGCTGGACCCCGGATCCGGCCTTGGTGGTGGTGATGGCGACGCACGGTTATCCCGGACATTACGCCCGCGGCTCGGTGATCCGCGGACTCGATGCCGCCGGAGCCGTCGACGGCGTCACCGTCTTTCACGCCGGCACGAAGCGGCTGAACGGCCGCATCGTTGCCGACGGCGGCCGGGTGCTGGGGATCGGCGCGCGTGCCGCTAGCATCCGTGCAGCACAGACACTGGCCTACCAGGCGGTGGACCGGGTGGATTGGCCGGAAGGGTTCTGCCGGCGGGATATCGGCTGGCGGGCGGTGGACCGGCTGTAGCCTTCCGCCAAATGCCAGGACGAAACAGCGAACCAACCCGCAGGCTCTCGGTCGGGCTCAGAACCATTTTGTTCGGTAAATGTTCTTCATGGCGGGGCCTGATCAGGAATTTAGGCGGACTCAAGGATTCAATCGATCGAGGATTGCCGTCTTTCGACAGTGCCTGTGCATGCAGGCTGGGCAAGGCTGCTGCATGGGCGTTCGGGAACAGCGCGGCATTTCCTGTTGGCAAATCGCACATCCGGTGACCAGAATACACGCTGCTGACAAGAAGAAGCCTTAAACGTCCAAGGAAGCCGCGCTGACCGATGCCGACCTTTCTTTATACGCATCCTGTTTGCCTCGATCACGAGNATGGGGAATGGCATCCGGAAGCGCCGGCCCGTCTGCGGGCGATCATGACAGCGCTGGAAACCGAAGAATTCACCTTTCTGCACCGCCACCAGGCGCCGCGAGGAACGCTGCGACAGATCGAACGGGTGCACGTACCGTTTTACGTCGAAGCGATCTTCGAAAACGTTCCCCACCACGGACACATGAACCTGGATCCGGACACAGCGCTAAACCCTGCGTCCGGGGAAGCAGCGTTGCGCTCCATTGGTGCCGTCTGTGCCGCGGTTGATGCCGTCGCTGATGGTCATGCCCGCAACGCCTTCTGCGCGGTTCGTCCCNCCGGACATCACGCCGAATCCTCGGCGGCGATGGGTTTCTGTTNNTTCAACAACGTTGCTGTCGCCGCCGAACATGCCCGGGCCGTACACGGCATGGAACGGGTCGCGGTGGTTGACTTCGACGTTCATCACGGCAACGGAACACAGAATCATATGTTCCGCTACCGGGACCTGTTCTACGCGTCCAGTCACCAATGGCCGTGCTATCCGGGCACCGGGATGGAGCACGAGACAGGTGTTTTCAACAACATCGTCAATACGCCGCTGAAGCCGGGTACCGGCTCGGAAGAGTTCCGGCGCGCCTACGTGGAGCGGATCCTTCCGGCGCTGCGCAATTTTTATCCGGACATCCTTCTGATCTCCGCCGGGTTCGATGCGCATGCGCGTGATCCGTTGGCACAGCTTCGCCTGCAGACGGCAGATTTCGCCTGGGTGACACAGGAGTTGCTGGAGGTGGCGGAGAAATGCTGCCGTGGCCGCGTCGTTTCAACGCTTGAGGGTGGTTACGACCCGCCGTCGCTCGCCGAAAGCGTCGCAGCGCATGTTCGCGTATTGATGGGACACTAGCGGCCGAGGCAATCGTGCATTTGGGGGACGGTTGGCCAACACGTGACGATGCCCCTGCATCAGCCTCGGCAGCATCATCAATGCATTGCAAAACCCTCAATAGCGACGACCAAACGACCAGGGTGAGGTGGAGTCGCTTTTTCGCGACACTTTTCCAATGAGTGGCTAACAGGCCACATCGGAACGCAATTACCCTTGCAAGGACGGACGAAACCGCGAATAAGGAAGCTGAGGAGCTATTACCGCAATGCAAAAAGTAGGAGGTCGGCGCGGTTTCCAAAGCGCGCGGCTGCCGCTTCGAGGGCACCCCGGTGGATTCGATGGACGAAAGCGAACAAAGCACCGATTTGACCCGGCTGTCCTTCGAGGATGCGCTGGGTGAGCTCGAAGCGATCGTTCGCCGTCTGGAAGAGGAGCGGCAAGCTCGAAGAGGTGATCACCGCTTACGAGCGGGGAGTGGCGCTACAACGCCACTGCGATGCGAAGCTCCACGAGGCTCAGATGCGGGTTGAGCGAATAGTCCTCGGCCGCAATGGCACGGTTGCCACGGAGCCGATCAGCTTCGAATGAGGTCACTGGTGGTAGAAATAATAAAGGCGCTCGCTGACAACGCCCGTGACGTCGATCAGGTGTTGGAACAGCTGCTCCCGGAGCGTGCCGATCCGGAGGGCCGGCTCATGCAGGCCGTGCGCTATTCAGCGCTGTCAGGAGGCAAGCGCATCCGGCCGTTCCTGGTGATGGCGAGTTCAGCCCTGTTCGGGGTCTCGAAATCATTCGCGCTGCAGTGGCAGCCGCGATTGAAATGGTGCACTGTTATTCGTTGATCCACGACGACTTGCCGGCGATGGACAATGACGATCTCAGGCGCGGTTTGCCGACCTGCCATGTCAAGTTTGACGAGGCGACAGCGATTCTTGCTGGCGACGCCTTGCTGACGCGTGCCTTCGAGGTGCTGGGCGATCCCGCGACTCACACTGATCCGCGCGTTCGCAGCGACTTGGTTTGCACCCTGGCCAGGGCAGCGGGCGCGGATGGCATGGTCGGCGGCCAGATGCTTGACCTGCTGGCGGCGGAGACGCCACTGGAGATCGCCGAGATCACTCGGATGCAGCGGATGAAGACCGGTGCACTGATCGCGTTTTCCTGTGAGGCCGGCGCCCTGCTTGGCAAAGCCTCGGACAGCGCCCGGCATGCGCTGCACGCATATGCCCACGACCTGGGTCTCGCGTTCCAGATCGTCGACGATATCCTTGATGCCGAAGGCAACGACGAGGAAATGGGCAAGCGCACCCACAAGGATCAGGGTGCTGGCAAAGCAACGTTCGTCTCGGTACTCGGCATTGACCGCGCTCGTGCGCAATCTGACATGCTGGCGAAGCAGGCGGTGCAACACCTGGACATTTTCAACGAGACGGCGGAACCTTTGCGCGCTCTTACATCGTTTGTCGTCAACCGCCGGCACTGATAGGACGCAAGCCAGCTTTGATTTCTCGCCCCGGGGCGAGAGTTGAACGAGGAGACCAGATTTGAAGGAGCCAGCTCCCACCGCGCTGCTCGATCGTGTGAACGATCCGGCCGACCTGCGTCAGCTTTCCGAAGAGCAGCTGAGCCAGCTCGCCGATGAGCTGCGGCAGGAAACCGTCCGTATTGTTTCGATCACGGGTGGTCACCTGGGCGCCAGCCTCGGCGTTATCGAGCTGACGGTGGCACTCCACTACGTGTTCAACACGCCGCGCGACAAGTTGATCTGGGACGTGGGCCATCAGGCCTACCCACACAAGATCCTCACCGGCCGGCGCTCCCGCATGCTCACGCTGCGCCAGGGCGGCGGCCTGTCCGGTTTCACCAAGCGCTCTGAGAGCGAGTACGATCCGTTTGGTGCCGCACATACGTCCACGTCGATCTCGGCGGCCCTCGGCATGGCAGTTGCGCGCGACTTCCGCGGCGATGACAACAATGTCATCGCGGTGATCGGCGACGGTGCGATGAGCGCCGGCATGGCCTATGAGGCAATGAACAATGCGGGCGCGATGAAATCGCGTCTGATCGTCATTCTCAACGACAATGACATGTCGATCGCGCCGCCGGTGGGCGCGATGAGTGCCTATCTTTCGCGTTTGATCTCGTCCAAGCCCTACCGCTCACTGCGGCACGTGCTTGCCGATGTGGCGAAGAAATTCCCGCGCGGCTTAGAGAAAGCGGCGCTGAAGGCGGAAGAGTACGCTCGCGGTCTAGTGACCGGCGGCACCTTGTTCGAGGAGCTGGGCTTTCTTTACGTCGGGCCAATCGATGGCCACAACTTCGACCACCTGCTGCCGGTGCTCAAGAACCTGCGCGACGATCGGGAGCCAGGGCCGGTGTTGGTGCACGTGGTCACTAAGAAGGGCCACGGCTATCCGCCAGCCGAGCGCTCCGCCGACAAGTATCACGGTGTCGGTCGTTTCGATGTGGTCACCGGCGAGCAGGTAAAGGTGAAGGCGAATGCACCGTCCTATACCGGGGTGTTTGCCGAGGCACTGATCGCCGAAGCGGAAGAGGATGACAAGATCGTCGCGATCACCGCGGCAATGCCCGCCGGTACCGGCGTTGACAAGTTCGAGAAGCGCTTTCCTGAGCGCAGTTTCGACGTCGGCATCGCCGAGCAGCACGCGGTGACATTTGCCGCCGGCCTTGCTACCGAGGGTTATAAGCCGTTCTGCGCGATTTATTCGACGTTCCTGCAGCGCGCCTACGACCAGGTCGTGCATGACGTGGCGTTGCAGAAGTTGCCGGTCCGCTTCGCCATGGATCGGGCGGGGCTGGTCGGTGCCGACGGTGCAACGCATGCCGGTGCCTTCGATCTGCCGTACCTGCTGTGCCTGCCGGAGATGGTGGTGATGGCGGCTGCCGACGAGGCGGATCTGATGCACATGGTTGCCACGTGTGCCGCGATTGACGATCGGCCGTCAGCGGTGCGCTATCCGCGCGGCGAGGGCGTGGGCGTTGAGTTACCCCGGCGCGGCCAAGTGCTGCCGATCGGCAAGGGACGCGTCGTCAAGGAGGGCACGTCGATCGCTCTCCTCAGCCTCGGCACGCGGCTGAAGGAGGCGCTGAAGGCTGGGGAGGAACTGGCGGCACGTGGCTTGTCGACGACCATCGTCGATGCCCGCTTCGCCAAGCCGCTCGACACCAACCTGATCCGCCGGCTGGCGCACGAGCACGAGGTGCTGATTACCCTGGAGGAAGGCGCAGCCGGCGGCTTCGGCGCACACGTCATGCAGTTCCTGGCTCTCGAAGGTCTGCTGGAAAGCGGCCTGAAGTTCCGGCCGATGACGCTGCCGGACCTGTTCCTCGACCAGGACAAGCCGGAACTGCAGTACGACGTGGCCGCGTTGAACGCCAAACACATCGTCGCCATGGCACTCGGAGCACTCGGCCGTACCAAAGAGGCGGCCGAGGCGGCGCGGGCCTGACCATCCTGATGCGTGGGGTGAGGGAGCTTCGGCGCTCCTTCCCCGCAGATCTTGACGTGCCGCGCCGCGTTCGTCTGGATCAGCTGCTCGTCGATCGCGGGCTGGCCGAGAGCAGAGCGCGCGCGCAGGCGCTGATCATGGCCGGCCTCGTCTTTTCTGCCCAGCGCAGGCTGGACAAGGCGGGGCTGGCGCTTTCGCCTGATACCCCCGTCGAGGTTCGCGGACGGGACCACCCGTGGGTCTCCCGCGGCGGGATCAAGCTGGCAGCGGCGCTCGACGCGTTTGCCATCGACCCCGGTGGGCTGATCGGCCTGGATGTGGGGGCATCCACCGGCGGCTTTACCGATGTCCTGCTGAGCCGGGGAGCAGAACGCGTCTATGCCGTGGATGTGGGCTCCGGGCAACTTGCCTGGAAGCTCCGCTCCGATTTCCGGGTCGTCGTCCTCGAGCGCATCAACGCTCGCATGCTGTCACGGGTGGAAGTACCGGAGCTGGTCGACCTGGTCGTCTGCGATGTGAGCTTCATCTCGCTGACGCTGGCATTGCCGGCAGCCCTCGTCCTGAGCGCGCCCGACGCCCGTCTGGTCACCCTCATTAAACCGCAGTTCGAGGCCGGCCGCGAACAGGTGGGCAAGGGAGGANTCGTCCGCGACGCGGCGGTCCGCCACGCTGTGTGCGACAAGATCACCGCCTGGCTCGACGCTCAGCCCGGATGGCGGGTCGAGGGCCTGATTCAGAGCCCCATCTCGGGAGCAGACGGGAACATCGAGTACCTGCTCGCGGGACGGCGAACGAGCTCGGACGATGCGGAGGAAAATCAGGCAGGAGGAGATCCGCCCTGGGGGCTGAGATGCCAGCCGCTGCAGGTCGGCTGGTTCGTCCACATCGACGAGGACGGCCGCGTCCATCTCGACCAGACGGACGCGGTCTGCATGGTTCTCCAGCAGCGCGCGTCCGCCGGTATCTCCTTCGAGGGCGGCCAGTTTTTCGAACAGCGCGCGGCTCCACAGCACCGGGTTGCCGCGCCGGCCGCGATGCACCGGCAGGCAGATGTCGGCCGTGCCTTCGGCAAACGCCCCGATCAGCCGGTCGATGTGGTCGTGGCGGATCAGCGGCATGTCGGCGAGCAAGAAGACGGCGGCGTCGATCGTGGGCGGCAGGGCAGCAAGCCCGGCCCTTATTGAGGTGCTCAAGCCCAGCCGATAGTCGGGATTGTCGACGATGCGCACCGGCATCTTTTTGAGTTCTTCACGCACCTGTGACGCCTCGTGACCGGCAACCACGATCATTTGCGTCGCCCGCGACGCCACCGCAGCCTCTACCACGGCGACCACCATTGGCTGACCGTCCAGAACCAAAAGGGGCTTGCAGGTCACACTCATACGAGCCGCGNNACCGGCCGCGAGCACGATCGCCGCAACGGCGGGCGATTGCGGAGAGATACCGTGGCCATTTCGTTTCCAGCTCGACTTCGCTCGAATGATGCACACATGATATTCTACCAAAAGGGATGGAGCCGCGCGGGTGGCGAGGCAGCGGTGGACATCGCCGAACCCGCGGGGCCATAGCGTCAAGGAGAGATGATGCACGTCGGCAAGATCGCGGTGAAAACCGTCTACACAATGCCGCCGGGAGCCACCGTTAGCGAGACAGCACAGCGGATGCGGCAGCAGGATCTGCGTTTCATGCCCGTGGTTGAAGGCGACCGGCTGATCGGTGTGATTACCGACCGCGACATCGTGCTGCGGTGCGTTGCCGAGGGAACAGACCCGGATACGGTGGTGGTGCAGGACGTAATGTCGCGCGAGATCGTCTGTTGCTTCATGGGCGAGAGCATCGAGCATGCCCGAACGATGATGAACGAGCACAGGGTCCGTCGGCTTCCGGTGATCGATAAGCACAACCGGCTGGTTGGCTTGGTGGCATTGGCTGACCTTGAAGGTGGTATATCGCCGCACAAGAAGGGCATGAAGGTCGTCTTCCACAAGGAAGTAACGGATTCGCGCGGCCAGCCACACAAAGTAGCCGTCAAAACGGTCTACATTACCGGCCAAAACAACCGCGAACAGGCACAGGCTGCGGCCGTCCGGCGGTTGGAGGCGGAGACGGGCAGCGCCTGGACAAACGTCGCGACCGGTGTCGAGGCCGAAGAGGAAACGAGCAGCTGAGAGCCTCTCTGAGGAGATCGTTGCGGCGAGGTGCTCAGGGCTGTGTCATTTGCCGCGGGAAACTCGCTTGCCTTCTCGGTCGGCGTTGGCCGCCACATGACGGGGTCAAAAGGAGAGGCGTCTCAATCTGTTTCACGACGTTGCAGACTTGGTGCTTTCGGGTTTCAGCTTCTCAACGCGATCGCCTCCGCACGTCGTCGTCGCGGGAACGATCCGGTTCATCCCTCCGGGCGTGTCATCGTATCTTTCGCCTGTGTCTTGTTGTTTGCCCTGCAGGTGTTTGATCCCGCGTTTTTATGTGCGATCTTTTCACGGAAGTGGACGAACCGCACATCAGCGCCCGATCTGAAACCGGGGCCAAAGAGCACGATGGCACCGGCGCTTACGAAGACCGGGACGTGGTCGAGAGCCGTTTCGACGTTTGAAAGGGTCTGTCTGCCCGCGACTACTGATCCTCGATAACACCAGATTGGCACCACCAAATGCCGTCAGGGGGCCATCCACCCCATCACTTCAGCATGCCGGTTGCACTCATTGAGTGCGCGCGCAGATCAGTGTTAGGTGTTCGATCCCGGCATTTGATGGATTGGGTCGAGTTTGAATCGTTCTGGCTCTGAAGTCCAGACTTTGCAGATGTATTCGTATGGGGTGAGGCCGCACAGGGTCTTCAGTCTTCTGCCGAAGTTGTAGGCTGCGATGAAGTCGGCGAGATGCGCTTCGAACTTGGGGTGATCGTCATAATGGAAGCGCTTGACGGTGGCCTCCTTGATGGTCCGGTTCATTCTGTCCACCTGACCTTTGGTCCACGGATGCTTCACCTTTGTCAGGCGATGCTCGATGCCGTTTTCCTGGCATCGCATGTCGAACATGTGCGTCATGTGGCGGGCGGTTGGACCGTCTGCATAACGCGGCGGAAAGGTGAACGGGATGCCATTGTCGGTGAGCACGGTGTGGATCTTGTAGGGCACGGCCTCGATGAGGGCTGAGAGGAAGGCGGATGCGGACGTGCGCCCGGTTTTCCTGACGACCTGGACGACAGCGAATTTGCTCGTGCGATCAATGGCAACGGAGAGATAAAGCTTACCCTCGGCAGTCTGCACTTCGGCACTATCGATGTGGAAAGAGTCGAATTTTTCNTGTGCCGGCTTGTCTTCTGCGACATCGGGCAGTCGGCTGATGCCGTGGCGCTGCAGACACCGATGCAGCGAGAAGCGCGTCAGATGCGGGATCGTCGGCTGAAGCGCAGACAGGCAATCGTCCAGCGGCAGCAGCGTGTGGCGGCGAAACGCGACAATAACCGCCTCATCTTCGATCGAGAGGACCGTCGAACGCGGNCTCTTTTGACTATTTTGTATCGCTCGACGCACCGCCTCTGTCGTCCGGGCGCACCCGTGCAGAACCTGTCCCATAGGGACTCCTTCCACTCCCGTGAAAAGATCGCACCATCAAATGCCGGGATCAAACAGCTAATGACGAGCAAAATTATACAGTCTTGACAATGACCCAAATATAGGTTTATATTCTTAACTTACGATCGGACAGCACACCGTCTGCATCCCGGCTCCCGGGCGTCGATGGGACAGCTCTGAACGGCTCCCTCTCTCCACTGACCTGACTGCCGCTGCGCGCCTCTGCGCATGTCGCTTTCTCCGCCCGCCGGCAAGCAGGTCGCTTGTGAAGGCCGCCGCGGACCAGCCATTGCCCGCGCGTGTCCATCGGTCCGTCCCTTTGGGAAAAAGGTCGAGCCATGATTGGCCATATCAAGATCAACGCCATAAAGCCACGTGTTCAATACGTGGGTGACGGTACGCAGTGCCAGTTTTTTCCCATTCCCGATTTTTCTTGAGAAAAATCTCGAAGTTTATCTGGGAAATATTCTGCAGACGTCTGGTTTTGTCGTCAGCGGAGTTGGAGAAACCGACGGTGGTTCAGTCACGTTTTTGACGGCACCGGCCGCCGGCACCCTGGTTACGCTTCGCCGCTATCTCGCTCTGCAGCGACTCACCGACTTCCAGGACTCCGGACAGTTCCGTGCCAAGGTCCTGAACGATGAACTGGACTACCTGACTGCGACCGTACAGCAACTGGAAGCAGATGCCGCACGAACGATCAGGCTGAACGAAACAGATAGCGACTCGCCCTTGACCCTGCCAAACACAGCTGAACGCGTCGGCCACACCATCGTCTTCGATGAGAACGGGGCTCTGACGACCCAGCCTGCGGCAGCGATAGCCGCGTCAGCAGCGTGGCACACCCTCGACGATATCCCCGAAGGCACGGTCAACCAGCACTTCAGTCAGGTAGAGCGGACCAAGCTCTCGGAAATCAAAGCCGGTGCCGAGGCCAATCCAGCTCAGGTCTCCGAGGACGAAAAAGCCACCGCAACAGAGACGGGCTTGCGCTCGTTTTCTCCCCGTGACGTCAGCGATATCGCATCGCGTTACGCAAGCAACAACAGCGTCGTCTCCGTTCACGGCCGCACCGGTGCCGTCATCGCCCAGTCTGGCGATTACACCGCTGATCAGATTTCCGAGACCACCTCCCGGATGGTGATGACCGCCGACGAGCGCGACAAGCTCACTGGCGTCGAAGCCGGCGCCCAGGTCAACGCCGTCCTCTCTATCCACGGCCGTACCGGCGCAATCTCCGCTCAGACCGGAGACTACACCGCCGAACAGATCACTGAGACCACTATCCGAGTGGTGATGACCGCCGAAGAGCGCAACAAGCTCGCCGAAATCGAGGCGGGCGCCCGCGCTTATCCGCCGCTCGTCTCAGCAACCGAAAAATTGCCCCAACACAGACAGAAGTCCGCGCCTTTTCGCCAAAAGATGTTGCCGACATCGTCTCTGCGCTGAGCGGACGATCGGGCAACGAAGAAAATATCGACGGAGGTCACGCCGCAACGGAGCTCAACGTCTTCATCGATGGAGGATTCGCAAATGCCTAGCCGTATCCAGGTGCGCCGCGACATTGCGGAAAATTGGATATCCGAAAATCCGGTTCTTGCCTTGGGCGAGATTGGCTACGAGACGGATTTCGTGAAATGCAAGTTCGGGGATGGGGTCAGTGTCTGGACCGAACTCCCTATGCTGTCGAAGCCCCGTTCACGTCGGAAGAAAAGGCAAAGCTTGCTGGCATCGAATCAGGCGCTCAGGTGAATGCAGTTGCCTCGGTGCACGGGCGTAGCGGTGCCGTACACGCCCAGGCCGGCGACTACACGGCGGATCACATCGCCGATACGGCGACCAAGGTCATGATGACCGCCGACGAGCGGAACAAGCTCGGAAAAATCGAGGCGAGCGCACAGGTCAACCCGACCCGCATCACCACCGCCGAGAAGACCGCCGGCACCTCGACGACCGTCCGCGGCTTCGCACCGGTTGATGTGCGCGACATGGTCGTGGCGCGGATACCAAACACGGTCGTGACAAGCGTTGCCGGCAAGACCGGTACCGTAACGCTTCAGAAAGCTGACGTCGGCCTCGGCAACGTCAGCAACAATGCGCAGATGCGGGCCGATCTGGCCTATGCGGCGAAGGTGGTACCAACCGAGGGCGACAAGCTCCTGATCAAGGACCAGGCCGACGGCCAGCCAAAGCTCGTCGATTGGTCATCGCTGCCGACGGGGCCGGAACACGTCGCGGCCGAGGAAAAGCTGGCCGGCACACTGACGGATCTTCGCGGCTTCAGCCCTCAGACGTGAAGGACATGGTCGTGGCGCATGCCCCGGCCACCAGCACCAACACATTCAGCTTCAACGGTCGCACGGGTGCGATCACCCTCAGAGCGGTGACTACACTGCCGACCAGATCACCGAAACGGCAGACAAAGTTGTCATGACCACGGCTGAGCGCAGCAAACTTGCAGCTGTGGAAGCTGGCGCCAGCGCCGAACAGGAATTGAAGGAAATTACTGCGCCTTACTCTCAGATCCACAGCAAACTCACCAAGGCCAAGACAGGTGTCAAAGCCGTCGTCATCGATACCGACCACAAACAGTGCGTGGTGAAGAACGCCAGCACCGACCCGATCCTGGTGGTCGCCCCGGAGGGTGTCGTCGCGTCGGGCTCAGTCACAAATGACAACACATCCATCGACTTCCCGCGCGCCGATCACGCACTGCCTGAGACCTTCCTGAAATTCATCTGCAGCTTCTACGCCTCACTTGATCATCCTGCGTCGGATGGGACGGATCACGCCAACTATATCGTGTCCAGTTTCCTTCCTGGAGCGGGCGCCTTCGAACTCACAATGCTGGGGAACCACCCGTTGCCGAAGGTTTTCCAGGTTTTCGGGCGCACAAAGGAGGGAACTGTAACAGTCGATCAACGCTCCATTGACCTCCCGGACACCTCCTTCACGTTCGATACCCTGCATCACTTCTTGATTGCCTGCGATCTGACTGCCCCGATCGTACAGCTGGCCATCGATGGTCAGGTCATTGAGTGGCGACCAAGCAGCTATTTCACGCCGATCCTCCAGAAGAGCGGAACAATCGCGATGTCGGCCCCCAACCTGCGGATTGGTGGTCGGTCGTCAACCGATAGCGTGAATTTCCACGGCCATATCGAACAGCTCTTCTTGGCCTTTGACGCCTACCTCGACATCAGCGTTCCCGAGAACCTGCAGAAATTCTGGAACAATGGTGCCGTGAATCTGGGCTTCAACGGCTGGCGCCCACTCGGCATGCCGCCCGCAGTATTTCTGAATGGTTCGGGCGCCGAATTCAGCATCAACAAGGCACGGGCAACCAACGATGCAGGCATCGTAAACGGCACACTCGTCGCACCGACGCTGCTGCCTGCGGGCACGTCGCCTGCGCAGACGGTCGAGGACTCTCCTGCAGGGTATGTCCTCGATGCAGGGTCAAACAGCAGTTCGTAAGGATCGCCGGTAGCAGCCGATACGAGGTGTTGTGATGTACATGCCCCTACAATCTCTGCTCTGCAAGGATATCTCACCCCGCATGATGTAGATAACACCCCCCAGATACACCCGACACACAAAATGAGGAAATAAACAGCATCTACGCGTCGACACTCAACCTTGATGTGTGTAGCAGAAAAAGTGAATCAGAGCAGGAAGAATATTACAACGCTCTGAGCAGCAGATGGTCTGGAAAATACCTGGTCGGCTTTCGGGAAGACTTAGGAGCAATCGTTAACTTCCCAAACAAGTGGACGCCAGTGGCCTGGCAACGTGACCTTTATACAAAAACCTTCCTTCAGGATAAATTCCTCATCCTTCACGCTTACGCAGGCAACGCCAACGGCAAACCGGGCGGAGACACGCCTCTACTTGCCGAGGCGGCCGACCATAGCGCCTGGATTAGGAACATGCGCTGGGCCATTTACCAGAAGCTGCAATTCTACGGAGACCGCGCCAAGATCGTCCTGTGCAATAATGAGCCTGACAACGTCGGAATCGGATCTGGAAAGAGCGGGAGCAATGCTTACGATGTCCTCATCGAGGATTTACCGGCATCTGTTCGCCGAACGGTCGATGCCAAACGATTACAGCGCAAGCGCCTGATCTGGCAGTGCAAGGCGGTCTGGGAGCAAATGCATGGCATTAACCAGGATGCGGATATGCAGGCACCACCGCACCCTGGACACTTCTTTGGCCCGTCTTTGGCGTTTCCATCACGTGCGGTCGCAGACTCCAACCAGATGTGGCACATGGACGAACTGTTCAGCGAAGAGAATGGCGAAATCCTCAGCTACCTGGATGGCATCACTGTTCACAATCACAGGATCCATTGTCGCATCGAACTGTATGACAATACGCCTCCAGCGGCGAATGCATTCACGCTTTACAACGCCTGGAAAGCGGTTGAGACAGCGAACGCCCTGCGCACTCCCGGGAATCGCAGGCGCTTGCCGCTGATGACCGACGAAGCTGGCATCAACTACAACTCGTCCATGGGAACCTGGAGCGGCGGGACGGTGATCATCCCCGCCACCTCAGCCGTACCGGCAGGGACGAGCCATAACCTTGAGCTGCGCAAGTACCGGGCCGGCCAGCAGTTCATGTCGTGCTGCTGGTTCGGCATGTCACTGATGACGCATTACGTACAGACATATACCGGTCACCCGACCTTCAACCTGTGGAGTCCAGAGCCGAACGACATCTGGGACACGAAGGAAGGAGGCGATGGACTCGGTTTCAAGCCGTACCCGGACTGGATAGACACGCAGAAGATCTGGGACCATACGCGTTACGACATCAATGCCTTCCAGCCGCAGTTCCCCACCAAGACGTGGCAGGAATTCCATTTTCCATACACGTGGGGCGTCTATATCAACCAAGGACTGGCGCCGAATGGAACGCCGCTAACGTCACCACCATACAATCCCTGGAAGAACGTCACCTTCGGTGACGATGGTGTGGTGACAATGGTCGCGGAAACGGCGCGGATCGAAATTTGATCATGCGCCCGGTCTGGCTCCGCCGCCCGACACGGATTCACCGCTTTCAGGTCAAGATCAACTTCCCGACCAGTAACGCCAACGCCAAGGCAAAAATCCGGATTCGCGGTCATAATAAGCTGGATGGACTCGAAAACCTGGAACTGGAAGTGCAGGGGAATGATCCGGAGGCAACCGGCGCCAACTGGAAGACTGTTGGCCTTGAATTCATGCACACCGGCCACGGACTACAGTATCTGGAGCCGGTGAACTACGCCCTTCTCTGCTGTGACCACAACGCCGTTGGAACCGTTCGGTTCAAGGAACCGGAAGTTCTGGTCGCCTGACACACACTTAACTGCCCCGCTCGTCCGCGTCGGCGCCTCTTGTGCCAAGAACCAGACCAGGGGCTTGACGTGAGCGCCTTTGGGCGCTCCGGGACACCCACATACCCGCACATGGCAGAGGGCTATTCGGTCGACGTGCCCCCGCTACGATCAAGTGCAGCCAACAGTGTCTGCCAGGGAAGGGTCACGCACTTGACCCGCATCGGAAACGCCCGCACACCGGAAAGAGCCCGCAAGGATGTCAGTGATTCGTCATCATCGATGCCGGCACCCGCGTCCTCCTCGCTCGTGCACAGCGCCTCAATTGCCGTTTCGAGTTGCCTCGCCTCAGCCTCTGTTCGGCCACGCAGCGCTTGTGTCATCAGCGATGCCGACGCAACGGCGATCGCGCACCCCTGAGCAAGGAAACCGGCATCCTCGATCCTGCCGCCTTCCCCGATACGCAGGAAGATAGTTACCCGGTCGCCGCACAGCGGGTTGTCGCCAACAGCTTCATGGGTACACGGTTCCGGCCGCTGTTGATTGCGAGGCGCACGGGCGTGATCCAGGATGACCGTCTGGTAGAGGTCATGCAGCGACTGGTCCTGCATCACCCGAACATCTCCTTTACCTGAACCACCGCGGCGACAAGGGCCTCGACGTCTGCCCGCGTATTATAGAGGCCAAACGAAGCCCGCGCCGTAGCCAGCATGCCCAGATGATGCATGAGGGGCTGCGCACAATGATGGCCGGCGCGGATGGCAACGCCCGCCCGGTCAACGACGGTTGCGATGTCGTGCGGATGGATGCCCTGCATCATGAACGACAGGATTCCGGTGGTTTCAGCCGCTCCACCGAGCACCCGGACGCCCGCAATCGACGCCAGTTGCTCCCGCGCGAGATCAGCAAGCGAGCGCTCGTGACCACCGGCCGCTCCAACGTTGAGCGTTGCGAGATAGTCGATAGCAGCACTCAGGCCAATCGCCTCGACGATCGCCGGTGTGCCCGCCTCAAACCGATGCGGTGGGCGCTTGAACGTCGAGCTCTCAAAACTGACGTTGATGATCATCTCGCCGCCACCCTGGTACGGCGGCATTTTNTCCAGAATCTCTCCTCGCGCCCACAGCACGCCAATCCCTGTCGGACCGTACATCTTGTGCGCTGAGAAGACGTAAAAATCGACATCCAGAGCCTGTACATCGACCGGCAGGTGGGCAACCGCCTGGCAGCCATCCACCAGCACCTGCGCTCCGGCGGCATGTGCGAGGCGCGCAACCTCCGCAACAGGAACGATTGCGCCGAGGACGTTGGAGACGTGTGTCACTGCCACCAGACGTGTCCTGTCGGTCAGCAGCTCCGCGAGCCGGTCGAGCCGCACACGACCCTGCTCATCCACCGGCACTACCTTGATGATGATGCCGGTCTGCGCCCGCAACAGTTGCCATGGCACAATATTCGAGTGGTGCTCAAGCACTGAGAGGATGATCTCATCCCCTTCGCGCAAGCTCGTCCGCCCCCAGCTCGCCGCCACCAGATTGATCGCCTCGGTCGCTCCGCGGACGAAAACCACCTCGGCAGCGCTGGCAGCGCCAATAAAGCGGGCCACGTTTGCCCGCACAGCCTCAAACGCCTCCGTGGCCTCGTACGCAAGCGAGTGAACACCGCGATGCACGTTAGCATAGCTTCGCTCGGCAAAGCCGCGCATCGCGTCCAGGACCTGCCGCGGCTTTTGGGTGGTTGCCGCGCTGTCCAGGTACACAAGCGGCCGACCGGCGATGAATCGGGAAAGGATGGGAAANTCCGCGCGCCAATGCTCCGGCGCAAAGCCGTCGCTCGTCGGGCGGGAGACAGCGGCAGGGGGATGCAGAGTCACAATTGTCGCGTCCAATGTGGGCGCACGGCACGGCACCCGACTATCCTTGAGTTCTGTGCCAATCCCGTTCCTTGAATCCGCCTACACGCTCCGTGCGTGGATTGCGGCTGTCGCCGCAGCGACACGGGTACCGGGAGCGGACAGATCGTTCGCTACGCGTTGGCGACGAACACCGCTTTCAGCGTCGCACGGGGCCCCTCCCTGCAGGGCCCGTCCCTGCTCCTTGTACCGAATGTTGCCTGTCCTGGCAGGGGCTGTACGGGATGTGTGCCTTTTCAGGCTGCNNGAGTGGAACCGTCTTCTCCAGGACTTCGAAGGCATCGTGGCGAACGTGGTTCTGCTTCATCTCCTCGCGCAGCAGATCCTCGGTGACGATACCNCTCTCGACGCATTCGCGCAGCAAGCCGAAGAAAAACCGCTCCTGGTTCGGATCTGGATGCGGCACGTAATGCCCCAGGAAGGCGTAGTCTCCGAACAGTCGGCGCCGCATCAGGTTCAGCCAGCCAAGCATAACGAACCCCGACGGCTTTTCCGGCAACATAAAGTCAACCGGCAGGCCGGTTTTCCACGGTTGCGTCTTGCGCTTCGTCATGTGGACCATCTTCGTCGCGGGCGTAAGCTTATCGAGATCGTTCCACTCGTTCTCGAGCAGCCCGATCGTCTCGCGCGGCTCGTAGAGCAGCCCGATCCACTTGGCATAGTCGCGTTTCATCTCGAACAGCTCACCGAACTGCTGCTCGACCTTCCAGTGGGTGAGCTTGGCACAATCGAGCAGCATGACGCTCGTCGCCATCACGCCTTTCTTTTCCTTATAGCCGGAGCGCGGGCGAGCCATGACCGCGGTGCCCTGCATATCGCGAGAGAACAGGTCCCAGATGTCCGCAACAGCGAAGACGTCCGGATCGATGACCACCGCGCGCCCCTGATACCCCATGAGCTGCGGCGGCAGAAAACGGGTCGGCGTGAACGACTGCAGGTCTTCCATGTGCCACTGACGGGTGACACCATCGCGCAGATAGGCCTGCCCCTCGCGTTCGGCCAGGAACGGAAACTCCCCGGTGTGCATGATCCGAACGTCGAATGCATCGGCATGGCGGGAATTGCGCTTCAGCGAATACTCAGCGACCAGCGCGCCCACGATCTGCTTGTGATTGGTCTGGATGAAAACCGTCGGTTTCACGACAAAACGTCCGCAGTTACTGGATAGACCCTTTTCGATGTAGCAGACGGGTTGCGCCCAAACAAGCGCACCTCATTGCGGAATGAACATCTTGCGAATCCGGTGCGCCACTTCGATCACGTCGTCCGGCGCCCGACCATCGGGCTGGCGGAACGGCTGGCCCAGCATTACCGCAAAGCCACCGTCGATCAGGCGGCCGTGCACCGCCTCGAACTCGCGCGAGTAACCGACGAGCCCCGTATCGTACAGCACATCGCCTAATCGCGATAACGGGCCAGCCCGCCCACTCCCCGGCTCGGATTGAAAGATGTCGGCCAGCTTCTTCTTGAGAACCGGCCACAGCCCGCCCGCCACCGGTAGTGGAAAGATGGCCAAGGGTTTGCCAAGGCGGGCAACCTCCACCAGCATCGAGACGCTGTCGCCGGTCACGACGAACCGGTCGGCCAGTGCCAGCAGCCCATGATACGGGTTGTCGGTCGCCGCCGGCTGCCAACGGAACAGCTCGCTGCCTGCCGGAAGCGCTTCCGCAATCGCATCGACCACCGCCGACGGCGTCCGCCGGCTGGTGGTGACAAACAGTGAACCTTCGCCGGCGGTAGAGCGGTGCAGGTCCATCACGAAGCCGCGGGCGACCGCAGCATCGAAGACAAAGGGCTTCGTGGGGCCGCCGACCAGAACGGCGGTAAGCGGCCGTGCAAAATCCGCGAGCCGGTCACGCCACTCGGCCGCGCCAGCTTCGATCTTGACCGGATCGACCCGCATCAGCGGTAGCGCCAGTCGCAGCACGTTCGGACGCTCCGGCAGGCGATACTGCGGTGTCGCGAGCACCAGATCGAAGTCACGCAGCATCCGCCGCGGCCGGCCGACGATAACCACCTTCGTCCGCCCNCCGGACTGCTCCTTCACCCACATCGCCGCCATCGACGGCCGGCGGCCCACGGTCAGCACCAGATCCGGCCAGGGTGGCTGCAGCGGATCGGAAGTGGCCACATCGATGTGATAGAGTGAGGGGCGGAACGGCGGCTTGCCCGTCTGGTAGCGTGGCAGAAAGCGCATAACCTTGCGCTCGACCGGCCAGCCGAGCGATTCGGCAACGATTTCAACTTGCGCGTTGTCCCCCAGCTTATCTCCAATCACCAGCCACACACGCCGAGGCTGATCCATGGAATGGTCGGGGCTGCAGCCAGGGGAATGCTCGTCGCAGAAGAGTGCACGTTCGGATCGTCCTTGCCCGCGAAGCGGTTCGGCAGGCATTGAAGGAAAGCGGAAACCGAGAGTAGCTGCTCGCGCGTCGTGATCAAGCCCTGCGGATCAATACCTCCGCCGTCGGTTCCCGCAGCACCCGCTGCAGTATCGGCAGCCCCCTCAACCATGATACGTTCAACGTCTGAGGCATCGGCCGGATTTCCCTGGTACTGGACAGGCGAGGTCGCGGGCTGCTAAGGCCGATTGAGGAATCGTTTTATTTTATTCCGGATGATCATGGCCAAACAAAAGCCGACCGTGGTGGTGACGAGAAAGCTCCCGGACGTCATCGAGACGCGGATGATGGAGCTGTTCGATGTTCGGTTGAATCTCACCGATGAGCCGTTGACGACCGAACGCTTGATCGAGATGGCGCGTACGGCCGATGTGCTCGTGCCAACGGTCACCGACCGAATCAGTGCCCATGTCCTGAACCATGCGGGAGAGCGGCTGAAGCTGATCGCCAACTACGGGACCGGCGTCGACCATATCGACCTGCGCTGTGCCCGCGACCGGGGGATCACCGTCACCAACACGCCCGATGTGCTGACGGAAGACACAGCCGACATGACAATGGCGCTGATCCTCGCGGTGCCTCGCCGGCTGACGGAAGGCGAGCGCATTCTGCGCAGCGGTACGTGGACCGGATGGTCACCCACTTGGATGCTCGGGCACCGCGTTTCGCACACCCGCTTGGGCATCGTCGGTATGGGACGANTCGGCCAAGCGGTGGCACGCCGTGCGCGCGCCTTTCAGATGAGCATTCACTATCACAACCGGCGGCGGGTTCATCCTGACATCGAAGCCGAACTGGAAGCCACGTATCACGAAAGCCTGGACCAGATGCTGGCCAGGATGGATGTGATCACTGTGCATTGTCCGCACACACCCGCGACGTTCCATTTGCTGTCGGCGCGCCGCCTGAAGCTGCTGCGGCCGCACGCTTACGTGGTCAATACCGCGCGCGGTGAGATTATCGACGAAGTCGCGCTGGTGCGCATGTTGCGGAACCGGGAACTCGCGGGCGCCGGCCTCGACGTCTTCGAGAACGAACCGGCAGTGAACCCGAAGCTGCTGGCGATGGAGAATGTCGTTCTGCTGCCGCACATGGGATCAGCAACCCACGAAGGCCGCGTCGAGATGGGTCAAAGGGTGATCATCAACATCCAGAGCCTGATCGACGGCCACAAGCCCCCAATCGACTGCTGCCCGAAGACTTGGTGTTCTAGGTATTTGATCCCGTGTTTTGATGGTGTGGCCTTCTCACGGGAGTGGAAGGAAGCCCCATGAGACATGGTTCTCCACAGGGGCGCCCGGACGACAGAGGCGGAGCCCGACACGATTCACACCGTACTCACCAATAACAGGCATCCTGTTCACCTTCCCGCCGCGCTATGCAGGCGGTCCAACCGCTTGCCACACGATGCGCATGGGTCGACGGGCGATGCCGGGAGGGGACCTCAATGCTCCCGGAAACTATGCTCGATGGTGAAGAGCAGCGGCTGGACGAGGTACTGCAGCAATGTCCGCTCGATCGTCGGAATATACACCTCGGCTGGCATGCCCGGTGTCAGGGTGATCTCCGGATCAAGAGTCTGCATGCGGTCACGGTCGATATACACTATCCCAGTATAGTAGCTCTGGCCTGTCCGCTCGTCTTGGAAGACATCAGCGGACACCTCCTCGACCTCAGCATCAACCCGATGCAGGTTGCGTTGCGGGAATGAGGGGAACATCACGTACGCGTGCTGTCCGGTATGAACATCGTCGATGTCCTTAGGCGATATCCGGACATCCACCGTCAGATCACCATCGTCCGGAATCAGGTCGAGGATGGGTTCGCCCGGGCGGATGACGCCGCCAGGCGTCTTGAAATGCAGATCAATCACCCGTCCGGATACCGGAGCGATGACCGCCGTGCGCTTCAAACGGTCGAGGCTGTCGCGAATTTGCTGTTCGACTTCGACGCGTTTTGCTTGCGTCTCGGCCAATTGTTGGTCCGTATCCTCCTTGCGCTCGACTTTGATATTCACGATTTGCAGATTTGTTTCACCGATCTGCTCGTCGGCACGCGCGATCCGCGACAANCAGCTCGCCTTCCTGCCCTCAAGGTCTGCCTGTGCCCGCAACAGGGCGAGCAGTCGTGATTTCTTCTCATACCCCTTGTTGAACATGTCGCGGACAACCACGACTTCCTCTTCGATCAGCTCTTTCTGCCGGCGGACGCTTGCCAGCTGTTTCTGTGCGCCAACGATCTGCTGTTTGAGCTGCTCGATGCGCTGCTTCAGGATGGCCTCCTGGCTGGCATCGTTGGCGCGCCGGGCGACGAACTGGTTGATCTGCTGCTCAATCAGCTCTTGCACCTTGGGGTCGTCATGGGCAGCAAGAGAGGGGTGATCGAAACTGATCGATCCTGCACTGTCGCGCTCAGCCGTGAGCCGCGCTTCCGTTGCTGCGAGCGCCTGCAGGCGGCTTGTCAACTGCCCTGCTTCCGCTTCCGATCCCACATCAGTAAGCGTAATCAATACATCTCCGGCATTGACGTGATCCCCNTCCTGAACCCGGATCTCTCGGATGATACCGCCTTCCAGGTGCTGGACACGCTGCCGGTTTCCAAGCGGCGAGACCACNCCGGGAGCGATCACCGCCCCGGCCACGGGCGCCATGGCGGCCCAACCACCCCCAATCACAAAAACACCAGTAGAATCAGGCCCCGACCAATACGGGNNTTTGCGCAGATCCTGGACCAGGGGATGCGACGGCGGAGCGGCACGCGGAGGCAAGACCTGTGTCGGGATTGCCGGCACTTTGGGTTCAACGACTGTTTGCAGCTGCTGTGCCATCGTCCGACTCCTTGAGCGTTCCTATACGGCCGGAACTCCACCGCGCGCGGGACGCGGCTCCGTCGCGGTGGACGCAGTGTCGCCGGAGGCATCTTCGGGGCGATCGCCGGTTCCGATCCCACGTCGGCGGACGACGTTGCACTGCCTTTAGTTTCACCTGCACGAACGATTCGAGGACGGTTCTCCGCCTGCAACCGCCCCGCCTCTCCCCGGGCGNGGCAGCAGCCGCGCCAGCACGTCGTCGCGCGATCCGAACATCTCGCTGCGCCCATCACGCAGCAGCAGCAGCTTGTCGACCGGCCGAAGGATTCGTGGCTGATGTGCCACGATCACGATCGTCGCGCCCCAGGCTTTGGCGCGACGCATCGCCGTCATCAGACTTTCCTCGCCCTCGGTATCCAGGCTGGCGTTCGGCTCGTCCAGGACGATCAGCTTCGGCCTTCCGTAAAGAGCCCGTGCAAGTCCGATCCGCTGACGCTGTCCNCCNGAAAGAAACGAGCCGCTGACGCCAATCTCCGTCTCGTAGCCCTTGGGAAGACGCAGGATGATGTCGTGCACACCGGCGGTCATGGCCGCTTCGACAACCGCAGTGGAATCCGGGTTTGGAAGCAGCCGTGCGATGTTCTCCTTGACCGTTCCGCTGAACAGTTCGACGTCCTGCGGCAAATACCCCACGTAACGCCCCACCTGCGCGGACGGCCAGGAGAACAGATCAGCACCATCCAGGCGCGCGTGGCCTCGTGTCGGCTGCCAAGAGCCGACGAGGATCTTGCAGAGTGTAGACTTGCCCGCCGCCGACGGCCCGACGATCCCCAACGCCTCGCCTGGTTCCAGCGCAAAGCTGACGCCGTTCAGAACCGGCTTTTCCCGGCCACGCGGAACGAAGATCACCTGCTCGCACGTCAGCCGGCCCTGCGGTGCCGGCAAGGTCATCGAGTCCGTCTCGGGCGGCAGACGCTCCAGCAGCGTCTTCAGCCGCTGGTAGGCATCGCGCGCCACAACCATCCCTTTCCAGGCGCCGATCGCCTGTTCGACCGGCGCCAGGGCGCGCCCGAGCAGGATCGAGGCCGCGATCATGCCACCGGACGTAAGTTCTCCCTGGATAACGAGATAAGCACCGCACCCGAGGATGAGGATCTGGACAAAGATGCGCAGAAACTTCGACAGGCCGACGAGGGTGGCGTTGCGGTCAGATGCCGCGAGCTGCAGATCGAGCGCGCGATCGTTCCGCTCCATCCAGCCGGCGAGGAAGCCGGGAAGCATACCCATCGCGTGGAACGCGTCCGCATTGCGAATGGCCTGATCGGCCTGGCCCACATTGCCGATCGACAGCAGCGCCGCCTCGCGCAGCGGCTTGCGCGAGATGTACTCGTTGACGACGGCAAGCGCGAATAGCGCGAGCGCCGACGCAACACCCAGCAATCCCAGCATCGGGTGCATCAGCCAGATGATCGCCAGAAAAAGGGGTNNCCACGGGATATCAAAGACGGTGGTCACGCCGGGCCCGCCGAGGAAGGACCGGACCTGGCCCAGATCCCGCAGCGCCTGCGCGCTGGGTGTTCCGCCGGCGATGGCGACGCGCATGCCGGCACTGATCAGGTCCGGCGACAGCCGGCGTTCGAGCCATCGACCGATCCGCGCCAGCAGCTTGTTGCGAACCATCTCCAGTAGGCCCAGCACGAGCACCGCGGTGCCGGCAATGATTGTCAGCATCACCAGCGTCTCCAGCCTGCCACTGGCCAGCACGCGGTCATAGACCTGCATCATGTAAATTGGTGACGTGAGGATCAGAAGATTAATAAACAGACTGAATATTGCCATGTAGGTGACGCCCACACGGCATTCCTTCAAAGCCGCACGCAGCGGATTAGGCGTTTCTGCAGCCATCATCCCTAATTCCCCCGCGTCGTCGACGCTCTTCTGGCTACGAAGAACACTGCGTCACTCGGCGAAAACGGTGCTCCCCACGCGCAGCCGTTCGCCTCACGTGATCTCATACCGGAAAGGCAAGCATCGAACAAGACGGCTGAAATTGTGGTGTTTTTGCAATCGGATCACCATGGCCCGACAGTGTGCCGATGTCGCCGGCACACTGTGTCTGTCACGCAGCACTCAGTGAAGTTGGCGACGCGGCCAGGGCAGTTGCGTCACGACAAAGATCAGGGCTGCCGCGACGACGATGGAGGGACCCGACGGAGCATCGACGTACGAGGACAAGGCCAGACCGAAGACGACCGCCAGCACACCAGTACCGGCGGCAATGGCCGCCATTGCTTCCGGAGTTGCGACAAACCGCCGAGCCGTCGCCGCCGGAATGATGAGCAGCGACGTGATCAGCAGGATGCCCACGATCTTCATTGCCAGCGCGACAACAATCGCGATCATCAAGGTGAACACCAGACTGACGAGCCCGGCCGGGGTCCCTTCTGCCCGCGCCAGATCCGGATGAACGGTCGTCGCCAGCAGCGGCCGCCAGATCGTCAACAGTATTCCCAATACCAGCGCACCACCGCCCCACACCCAGGCGAGATCGACCGACGTCACCGCCAGGATGTCGCCGAAGAGATAAGACAACAGATCGACCCGCACGCTGACCATCAGGCTGACCGCAACCAGGCCGAACGACAGCGCCGCGTGCGCCAGAATGCCGAGCACCGTGTCCAACGGCAGCCACGGCCGCAGACGCTGCAGCCCAACCAGCACCAAGGCGACGGTGATCGTGGCCACTCCTACCCCCAGCATCGGATCGAGTCCCAGAAGAAAACCGACAGCGACACCAAGCAAAGCGGAATGGGCCATGGTGTCGCCGAAATAGGCCATCCGCCGCCAGACGACGAAACAGCCCATCGGACCCGCGATCAGCGCAACCCCGGCCCCGGCCGCNCAGCGCCCGCCACAGGAATGGCTCGATGCCGATCATGCGCCGGGCGAGTTGGTCGAGGCTGGGTCGGTTGGGGCCGCGTTGGTGGGCGGCGTCACAAACGACCGATCGATTACGGTGCCGGCGAGGTCGTGACGGTGATCGTGGTGGTGCGCGTAGACAGCCAGTGTCCCCGCAGCGCGGGCACCGAACAGCCGGACGTATTCCGGATGCCGGCTGACGGTTTCCGGGCTTCCGGCGCAGCAGACGTGGTGGTTCAGACACAACACCCGGTCGGTCGCCGCCATGACGATGTGCAGATCATGTGAAATCATCAAAACGCCGCAGCCACGCCGGGTTCGTATCTCGCCGATGAGTTCGTAAAGTGCCGCCTCGCCCGCGAAATCCACGCCCTGAACCGGCTCGTCAAGCGCCAGCAGATCCGGGTTTCGCAACACCGCACGGGCCAGCAGCACCCGTTGCAACTCTCCTCCAGACAGATCGGCAATCTGCGCATCGGCCAAGTGCGCCACGCCGGTTTCGGATAGGGCAGCCTCGATCGCTGCATCCAGCAGCCGACGCCCGCCCCTGGCAAACCCCGTGGCGAAGCCTGCAATGCCCGTATGGCTGGTGAGCTTCATCAATCGGCGTACCGACAAGGGCAGCACCGGATCGATCGGCATTCGCTGCGGCATGTAGCCGACCCGCAGACCCGCCCGCCGTTCCACGACACCGGCCGCAGGCGTCATCAGGCCCAGCAGCGTGCGCAACAGCGTCGTCTTGCCAGCGCCATTCGGGCCAATGAGGGTCACGATCTCGCCCGCACCGATCGTCACGTCGATACCGTCCAGGATGGTGCGGGCGCCCAGCGTCACCCGCAGCCCGCACGCGGCAATCAGCGGGACATCGCCCACCTGTCGCTCAGTGACGGACAGTTCGGCCGGCAACTCAGTGGGGACGTTGCTCATCCGCAATCCCTCTGCAGGCCCGACAATAGCCCTCAATCTCGACGATCGGCCGCGTCACAAAAATCCGCCGCCGCCGCACCTGCCGCGATCGCATCATGGATGGCCGGCGAACTAAGCTCCGCCACGCCATGGCACCGCTGGCAGATCAGCAACTGCGCCCACCCGCCATGGCATGCCGCCTGACAGGCGACGTAAGCGTTCAGGCTCTCGATCCGGTGCACCAGTCCAAGCCGCACCAGGAAGTCGAGCGCCCGGTAGACCAGCACCGGCGCCAGCACACGCTCACCACCGCCGAGCCGACCGAGAATATCGTAGGCGCCGATTGCCGTATGACCGGAGCCGACAATCTCCAGGACACACCTGCGCTGCGGGGTGAAGCGAAGTTTGCGTTCCTCGCACGCGTGTTCGGCACGAGACATCAGCGCGCGCACACACTGCTCGTGATCATGCCCCGCGTACGCCAGTGCGCCTTGAATCATGTCAGAACCGAAGCTTGTGACCGAAACAATATGTTATATGATAACATAACTTTCTGGTGTGTCCAGGCACCCCAGATACTCGCCTTTGAAGCGGAGCAGATTGACATGCTGAAGCCGATCCTTGCGGGCATCCTTGTGGCGTTCGGACTTGCCGTGGGTCATACCTGTCTTGCCTCGGCCCCGCCAGAGGTCGTTGTCAGCATCAAGCCGATTCATTCGCTTGTCGCCGCAGTCATGGACGGAAGCGCCGAGCCGACACTGCTGGTCCCAAGCGGTGCGTCGCCGCACACGTACAGCCTCAGGCCTTCGGATGCGCGGGCATTGCAAAGCAGCGATTTGGTGTTCTGGGTGGGCGACGGACTGGAGACGTTTCTGCAGAAACCGCTGGCAGCACTTGTACAGCAGGCGCGCGTCGTCGAGCTGGTAGACACCCCCGGCCTGACACTGCTGCCCTATCGAAGCAACGGCCCGTGGGAAGCACACGTTCACGGCTCCGCCGCACACGATGAGGGGGACGATGACGACGAACATGATCATGGGCGCGATGAGGACCCTGGGCATGAGCACGCGCACGGCATCGACATGCACATCTGGCTCGACGCCGGCAACGCCGAAACAATCGTTCACGCCGTTGCAACGGCGCTTGCCAGCGCCGATCCCGACCGCGCGCCGCTTTATGCCGCAAACGCCGATCGCACGGTCGCCCGCCTGAAGGCCCTTGATGGCACACTGCACACGTCTCTCGCGCCGCTCGCCGGCCGCCCCTACATCGTTTTCCACGATGCCTACCAGTACATCGAGCACCGCTACGGCCTCACCCCGGCCGGTTCGATCACCGTCAGTCCGGAACGCCAGCCGGGCGCACAACGGGTCGCCGCGATCCGCCGCAAGATCATCGGGCTTGGCGCTGTTTGTGTGTTCAGCGAACCGCAGTTCCAGCCAGCACTGGTGCAAACGTTGATCGAGGACACCCCAGCCCGCACCGGCGTTCTCGACCCCATTGGCGGACCCGACGTCTCCCCAGGCCCCCAAGCCTACTTCACGATGATGCAGACCATCGTCCACTCCATCCGAGAGTGCCTCGCCCCCGGAAGCTAAGTGAACTGCTCTGGATTTCCCGGTGGCGGGTTTGTTTGATCCCAGCGGCATGTAAGGCTGTCTCGTCGCTTTCGCGGCTGGCGTTTCTATGATTCCCCTACGATCCGATGTGGATGAGGCAGGGATGACAGTTGCGATCACGCGCACAGAGCACGACGCGGCAGGCCATCGTCGTGCGGCATGGATGCGAACGCGGCACGGCGGATGTTGGCGCTGGCGCTGGTGATGGAGGGTCGCAGCCGTGCCGAGGCGGCGCAGAGCCGCGGCGGCTTAGGTTCCGCCATCTGTCGGTACGGCCGCACACGGGGCTGTTGAGATTCAGGATTCCATGTTTGGCTTGGACGTGATTCGAGCTTGAGATGGACCGGTTTGTACTGACGGACGCCGAATGGGCGAAAATGGAGCCGCACGGCCTGGGCAAGCCCACGGACCCGGGTCGCAGCGGCAGCGACAATCGGCGCTTTGTTGAGGCGGTGCTGTGGATTGTGCGCACCGGCTCGCCCTGGCGCGACCTTCCGGACTTTTTCGGCCACAGAAACACGGTCTTCAAGCGCTATCGAGACTGGGCCAAAGCCGATGTTTTTATTCGGCTTTTCGAGGCTTGTTCGGACGATCCGGACATGGAGCACGCCATGATCGACGCCACCATCGTCAAGGTCCACCGCCATGGCCAGGGCGCAAAGGGGGACCCGGAGCCAGGCCATCGGGCGCTCCAAGGGCGGCGTGACCACCAAGATCCTCGCATTGACCGACGCGTTCGGTAACCTCGTCCGCTTCGTGCTCCTGCCCGGCCACCGCTTCGATACCGTGGGCGTGCCGGCGCTGATCGATGGCCTCTGCTTCGGCGCGCTGATCGCCGACAAGGCCTTCGACAGCAACGCCATCATCGCCGATCTCAACGAACGCGGCGCCAAGATCGTCATCTCCCAGCATCCGCGCCGTGTGGGGTCAACGGTGCCTTCATCTTCGCCGCGTCATACGGCGTGCAGCTCGTCTTCGCGGCGTATCAAACCCTGCCTCGATCAGGACTCCTGAAACCGATCATAAAAAACGTGATCCGATGCGTGCGGCATCTCCCGCCACGGCACCACCAGATCACCTTGCCGATCCCCCTGTCGGCCCAGCGCCGTCCGGCCAATCCCCCAAAATCGCTGATTAACCCAGGGTCGGAGCAGGCGAGCATTGTCAACGAGCTGATGAAGCCCGGGCAGGTCGCCGTGCTGGATCAGCCGGCGCACGCCCGGTGCATCCGCCGTCCAGTCGCCGAACGCCGCCGCCCCCACCCGGTCTTCCGCCGCAGCCGGAAACCACCAATCGGCAAAGGTCATGCCGGCGAGGAGCGACAGGGTGATCAGCAGTCCGTTCACGGCGGGGCACTCCGCTGCACGCCGCCGGTATTGCTGAGCCTTGTCGCGCCAAGGCAACAGCTGGCGGTAGAGACGATCCCTTTACCAACAGATAACGCACGAAGAGTTCGTTGACACCCGGTGATCCATCACCGACCGACCGCGTCCTCGGCACGGCAGCGGGCCAGGGCAGCGCGTGATGCGCGCGCGGCATCGCCGCGATAGCCTGTGGCGGGCTTTCCACCCGCGGGGTGCGGCGCCACATAGGCTTCAGTGCGGCGGCCTCCGATGACGATTCGAGGCACCCAGCCGCCCTGCACTCCGGAGGACTGGTCATGTGGTTCGTTGCCCGCAAGAAACAGCAATTACCGTCGGCCGCCGAGGCTCTTCCCGGCCGGGGGCAACCGATGCCGGTGTCGGCGCGGCACGAGGTGCTGGGCAATCCGCTGCAGCCACCGTTCCCCGACGGGCTGCAGACAGCCATCTTCGGGCTCGGCTGCTTCTGGGGTGCGGAGCGGAAGTTCTGGACGCTTCCCGGCGTGTGGACGACAGCAGCCGGCTATGCCGGCGGCCTGACGCCGAACCCCACCTATGAAGAGGTGTGCTCCGGCGCCACCGGCCATACCGAGGCGGTGCTCGTCGTCTTCGATCCCCTCCGGGTAAGCTACGAGCAGCTGCTCACGGCGTTCTGGGAAGCCCACGATCCGACCCAGGGCATGCGCCAGGGCAACGACGTCGGCACCCAGTACCGCTCGGCGATCTACACCACCTCTCCGGAACACCAAGCGGCGGCGGAAGCCTCGCGCGATGCTNTTGCCCGCGCACTGGACGAGGCCGGCTACGGTCCGATTACCACCGATATCGCCNCCGCAGGCGCGTTCTACTATGCCGAGGACTACCACCAGCAGTATCTGGCGAAGAATCCGTTCGGATACTGCGGCCTCGGCGGCACCGGGGTCAGCTGCCCGGCAGGCACGGCCGAGCCGGCTTCGTAAGACGATACAGCGAGCAGCATAAGTGTCGAGGGCGGCACGTGATCCGGGACGCTGCCTGCCACGAACCTTATGCATGCTCCACGTCTGCATGCGTGACGTTCCGCGGCGTGACCCGTCGACACCAGCCGCCGTGCTCCGGAGCCCGGCGGCGCGTCTGCTCCTGGTCTCCGCCATGGCCGTGTCCCTGCTCACCGCGTGTTCTCCGGTCTCGATGCTGAACGCCCTGTTTATGCCGCGCGATGGCTGGCAGGCCACCCGCGACATCGCGTATGGCAGCGACGACCGCCAACGGCTCGACGTCTACGTTCCCACCACCGCCGATTCCAGCAGGCGGGCAGAGCCTCCACGGCCGGTGGTGGTGTTCTTCTACGGCGGCAGCTGGCGCGGCGGCCGGCGGCAGTACTATCGCTTCATCGGCGAAGCGCTGACCCGACGCGGCTACATCGTTGTCATTCCGGACTACCGGGTCTACCCGCAGGTCCGCTTTCCGGCCTTCGTCGAGGACGGTGCCGCGGCCGTCGCCTGGACTCTGCGCACGATCGCCGGGCACGGCGGCAATCCGCGGCGCGTCTTCCTGATGGGCCATTCTGCTGGTGCACACATCGCAGCCCTGCTGGCGACCGATCCGGCCTACCTGACGGCGGCGGGGGCCGAGCGCAGCCGCTTGCGGGGTTTCGTCGGCCTTGCCGGACCGTACTGTTTCGATCCGGCCGAGTACCAGGCAACCCGGCCGGTCTTCGCGGACACGCCCGACCCCGCGGCCACCATGCCCTGCAACCATGCAGACGGCGAAGCGCCACCAATGCTGCTGCTGCACGGCACGGACGACGAGACCGTGTGGCCGAAAAATTCGCAAACCCTGGCCCGGCGGGTCACCGCCGCGGGCGGTGCGGCAGAGCTGCGGGAGTATCCGGGCACCGGCCACCTGGGCATCGTCCTTGCGCTGGCGAAGCCGTTCCGCCGGTCGGGCGGGGTGCTGGACGAGATCGACCGCTTCTTGAGCACGCGCTCGCAGCACCACCCGGAGACCGCCCCGGTGGAGTTTGCCAACTCGGTCGGTGGCGAGCGCACCGGCGCCCTTGCCCGCTGAGTTGTTTTTGGCCCGGTGTCCCTATCCCGTTGGCAGCGCGCCGGCCAGCCCGGGAAGGGCGGCACGCAGGCCGGTCAGCACCATGTTGATCGCGATCACCGACAGCAGCAGCCCCATCACCCGGGTCAGCACGTTCATACCGGTGAGGCCAAGCAGCCGGCTGCCGCTGCCGGCAAGCCGCAGCACCGCCCACACCAGTGCAGCGGCGATGACAATGCCGCCACCGATCGCCGCCGCTCCACCCAGCCCGCGGGCGTCGTCGGCGAAGATGATGACGGTTGCGATCGTCCCGGGTCCGGCCAGCAGCGGAATGCCGAGCGGCACCACCGCCGGGTTCTCCTTCTCGGCAACGCCATCCACCAGCTCTGGACGGCTGTGGATCTCGCTCGGCCGCGCCCGCAGCATGTCGAGGGCGACCAGCAGCACCACCAGACCGCCCGCGACCCGCAGATCATCGATGGTGATCGAGAAGAAGCCTAAGATCGCCCGACCGAGCAGCGCGGTCAGGCCGAGTGCGCCGGCGACCACAGCAGCCGCCACCAGCGCCATCCTGCTGCGCTCGCCCGTCGTCCGCTGTTCGGTCATCGCCGCGAAGATCGGCGCCACCCCNAGCGGGTTGAGCAGCGCCAGCAGCGCGGTAACGAACTGGATCAGATCGATGCCGCCGTTCACGCCCGCTCCCCTTACCCCATTCGCAGCCTAGACGACACCGGCCGCTGTTCGTTGTGCAATGGCGCTCCGGTTCGAGGACACTGGGGTAGTCACTGCGGCGGGTCAACGGCGGCGGAGCAATTGACCGTGGCAATTGACCGGGGCGGCAGAAATATGACACCAACCACCGCGCGCGGCTTGGCATCCGGCTCCGGGCGGGATTAGATCGGAGGCAGCCGCACCTACGACAGCGCAGCGGATGGGTGGCCGAGCGGTTGAAGGCACCGGTCTTGAAAACCGGCAGGCCCGCAAGGGTCTCGTGGGTTCGAATCCCACCCCATCCGCCACTTTTACATGGCGCAGCGATCGAAGAGCAGCTTCAGCGATGGCTCACAGAATTTTCCTCAGCCATAACCATAATGATAAGCCTCTCGTTGAACCTAGTTGCGCTAAAGCTGAAAGAGATTTTCGGCCAAGATTTAGAGGCGGCACCTCCGCTGCGCCACCAAGCATAAATCTGGTTCGGATGAACCTCATAACGCATGGCGAGATCCGCCGCCGCCTGTTCCCGCAGCGCTATCAAGGCGATCCTCGCCTTCAGCCCTGCATCGATCTTCCGTCTCGGCTTCTTCATCATCTGCTCCGTCTATTACGACAGAGCCGACACCGCTCCAATCAAGCCCTTGGCCCCAAAGTCAGGGACCTCTCCAGCCACCGTGCACAGGCGGCTACGCTTCCCATTGCTGCCGCAGCCCCTTCAGCGTATTGACCCAACTGCGACTGACTAGGAGCGACAGCGAGATGCATCTTCACAGCGGGGAACAGCACGTGCATGCACCGGTTACCCCGATGGAGTTTCGGCCTGACATGCGATTGCGGTTTCTGGGCCTGTGGCTCGGTCAACCGACGGTGATCGCCGCCCCCATTCCCAGCAGCGACCGTCTCGCACGGGCGATGGCATCGCAGGTCGACACGACCTCAGCCGGCCGGATCGTCGAACTGGGCGGTGGCACCGGGGTCATCACGGCGGCGCTTCTTGATCGCGGCATCGATCCGAACCGCCTCGTCGTCGTCGAGGCAAACCCGGAGCTGCATTGCTGGCTTCAAACGCAGTTCCCTGGTGTGTGCATTCTTTGTGGTAACGCCTTTCGGCTGCGCGGCCTGTTGCGCAAGAATGGGCTCTGGGAGAGCGGTACGGCCTGCACTGTCGTTTCCGGCCTGCCGGTCCTGCCGCAGAGCCGCGCCATGAAACATCGGCTGCTGGGAGACTGTTTCGACCTCCTGGGCCCCCAGGGCACCTTTGTGCAGTTCACCTACGGCCCAACGGCCCCGATCGGCCCGGAACTTCTTGCAGCGCGGAGTTTGCAGACGCGGCGCGTTGACTTCGTCTGGCGCAACTTCCCACCAGCGAGCGTCTGGTGCGTGATGCGACACCGCCTGCAACAAGCGGCATGACCAGGCGATAAGCGAAAACAGCGACAACGAGATGCTCCCGAAGCCACCTCGCCGACTTTGTCAGCGCCGACAACTTCGCCAAGCGCCTAAAACCCTTACCCCTACGAGTTCATCTGCAAGGCCTGGACAAACGAGTCCCAACGATTCACACTTAGTCCAATCCATCAAATTCCGGGACTAAACACCTAGCGTGGAAATCTGAATAAGCACAGCAATTCTATCTCCGTGGCCAATTTCTTTACGTTCTTATGGCTTCACAAACGGCCGAGGCCGATCGTGCCTCGCCAGCCCCGGCGCGCCTCACACCACGTGCGGTGCGGCGAGGCGGCATTCTTGGCCGCCGCTGCGGTGTTCGGTCTGGATCGTTGTGTGGTCGATGCCGAAGCGGCGTTGCAGTTCGGCGGCGACCTCGTCCAGCAGGTCATCGTCGATGCTGGCGTCGGCTTTCACCAAATGCGCGGTGAGTGCCACGCTGGTGGTGCTCAGTGGCCAGATGTGGAGGTCGTGCACCGCAGTGACCCCGGGCAGGCTGGCGAGATAGCTCTCGACCGCCTCCCGGTCGATATCCGCCGGCACCGCATCCAGCGCAAGGCGTACCGAATCCCGCAACAGACCCCAGGTGCCGACGGCGATCACCACGACGATGACGAGGCTTGTCGCCGGATCGATCCACAGCCAGCCGGTCTGGGCGATGGCAAGCGCGGCAATCACCACCCCCAGCGAGACAGCGGCATCGGCCGCCATGTGCAGGAAAGCACCTTTGATGTTGAGGTCTTTTCGNCGCCCGGCCATGAACATCGCGGCTGTTCCGGCATTCACCAGGATGCCGATCGCCGCCACCCACATCACCACGCCCGCCTCGATCGGCTGCGGATCCGACAGGCGTCGGATGGCTTCCCAGGCGATCGCACCGGTGGCAATCAGCAGGACGACGGCGTTGATCAGCGACGCCAGGATCGAGCTGCGCCCGAAGCCATAGGTCCAGCGGGGTGTTGGCAAGCGCCGCCCTGCCCACGCCGCCGCCCAGGCCAGCAGCAGGCCCAGTACGTCGCCGAGGTTGTGCCCGGCATCCGCCAGCAGCGCCAGCGAATCGCTCAGGACGCCATAGACCGCCTCGACCGCGACGAAGCCGAGATTGAGCGCCACGCCGATCGCAAAGCGGCGGTCGTAGCTGGCCGGCCCATGGCTATGGGTGTGGTCATATCCGTGCCCTTGGTGATCGTGGGGTGATCACCCTCGGACACGTGGTCGTGACGGCGGTGGCCTCGGACAGTGGTCGTACCTTCGTCCACCGCAGCCCTCCCTCGCCTGCTGCGCCCGTATTTCGCTGCTGGCTACTCCGCCGCGTCGGCCGGCCGGTAGATTTCGGAGCCGCCCTCGCGGAACTTCTCGCTCATCTCGGCCATCCCCTGCTGCGCCAGGTCGCGCACCTCCTGGGTGATCTTCATCGAGCAGAACTTCGGTCCGCACATCGAGCAGAAGTGCGCGAGCTTCGCGCCCTCCGCCGGCAGGGTCTGGTCGTGGAACTTCTCCGCCGTAGTCGGATCGAGTGCCAGGTTGAACTGGTCGCGCCAGCGGAAGTCGAACCGCGCCCGGCTGAGCGCATCGTCGCGCGCGCGCGCCNNCGGATGCCCCTTCGCCAGATCGGCGGCATGGGCGGCGATCTTGTAGGCGATCACCCCGTCGCGCACGTCGTTGCGGTCCGGCAGGCCCAGATGCTCTTTCGGCGTGACGTAGCAGAGCATGGCGGTGCCGAACCAGCCGATCATCGCGGCACCAATGGCGCTGGTGATGTGATCGTAGCCGGGCGCAATGTCGGTAACCAGCGGGCCCAGGGTATAGAACGGCGCCTCGCCGCACACCGCGAGCTGCTTATCGACGTTCTCCTTGATCTTGTGCATCGGCACGTGGCCGGGCCCNTCGATCATCACCTGGCAGTCGTGTTTCCAGGCGATCTGGGTGAGCTCGCCCAGCGTCTCCAGCTCGGCGAACTGAGCCGCATCGTTGGCATCTGCGATCGAGCCCGGACGCAGGCCGTCACCGAGCGAGAAGCTCACGTCGTAGGCGCGCATGATCTCGCAGATCTCGCCAAAGCGGGTATAGAGGAAGTTCTCCTTGTGATGCGCGAGGCACCACTTCGCCAGAATCGAGCCGCCGCGCGAGACGATCCCGGTGACCCGATTGGCGGTCAGCGGGATGTAGGCGAGCCGAACGCCGGCGTGGATGGTGAAGTAGTCCACCCCNTGCTCCGCCTGCTCGATCAGCGTATCGCGGTAGACCTCCCAGGTCAGGTCCTCGGCGATACCACCCACCTTTTCCAGCGCCTGGTAGATCGGCACGGTGCCGATCGGAACCGGTGAATTGCGGATGATCCACTCGCGGGTCTCGTGAATGTTGGCGCCGGTCGAGAGATCCATGACCGTGTCCCCGCCCCAGCGGATCGCCCACACCATCTTCTCGACCTCTTCGGCGATCGACGACGCGACGACGGAGTTGCCGATGTTCGCGTTGATCTTCACCAGGAAGTTCCGGCCGATGATCATCGGCTCGCTTTCCGGGTGGTTGATGTTGGCAGGGATGATCGCCCGGCCGCGAGCGACCTCGTCGCGGACGAACTCNGGTGTCACGAAGTCAGGGATGACGGCGCCGAAGCTTTCGCCGTCGCGCAGCGACTGGCGCGCCTGCTCCCGGCCCTGGTTCTCGCGGATGGCGATGTATTCCATTTCCGGGGTGACGATACCGGCGCGCGCATACGCGAGCTGGGTCGGTGCNCGCCCCGGCTTGGCGCGCAGCGGACGGCGGCCCTCGACGCCCGCTGGCAGGCCGGTGTTGGCGGCTGGCGTGCGGCCGGTGGTCAGCCCGTCGTAGGCCTCGATGTCTCCGCGCGCAGCGATCCAGGGCGCGCGCAACGGCGGCAGGCCGGCCACGATGTCGATGGCCGCGGCGGGATCGGTGTACGGCCCGGAGCAGTCATAGACGCGCAGCGGCGGTTCTTTCGGGTCGGTCAGGTCGATCTCGCGCATCGGTACCCGGATGTCGGCGAAGCGCGCGCCCTCGACGTACACCTTGCGCGACGCGGGCAGCGGACCAGTGGTGACGGAAGCGGTATCCGGTGTCCCGGTGAGGTTGGCGTCCTTTGGCATCGTCGATCTCCCCAACGAGCGGTCGAGCGGGAGATCCGGGAATAAAGCGGGGAGCGGCGGTCCGTTGCCACGGTTCCAGTCCCTGCGCCGGCATGACCCGGATCAGGTTCGAAGGGTTCCCGCGTCGCGGCGCGCTGCATCGCAGCATCCGCCACCGGCGGTATCTCAGCCTCCTCGCGAGGCACCCTCGGAATGTTGTTCATCGTGGGGATGTTGAAAACGCGTGTCAAGAACGAGCGTGTCTGCCAGCACCCACAGCCGACGGTTCGCCGGGGCACGGACGGGCGCCCGCAGAGCGTGGAATCCGCAGCCGGAAGTGCAGACCGAGGCCCGAATCGTCGAACACGCAGGTCCCGCCCAGTTGCTGGCTCAGTTCGTGGACGAGGCGCAGGCCGAAGCCACTGTCCGTCGCCGGATCGAAGCCTGGTGGCAAGCCGATGCCATCGTCGGCGATATCGAGCAGCAGGCCCTCCGAAGGATCGCGCCAGCAGCAAACGTTGACAAACCCCACCACGTCGGCAGGGTGGGCGTGGCGGATGGCATTGCTGACGACCTCGCAGGTGATCAGGGCCAGCGGCAGCGCCTGATCCGCCGGCACCATGCAATCGCGCGCCAGCCGGTGCGACAATACGATGCGGCCGGGTGGCGGAAGGGTGTTGGCGAGATCTTCACACAGCACGCTCAGGCTATCGCTGAGATTGATCTGCCCAATGCTGCCGCCTTGTTGCTGTCCTCGGTCGGCTAATTCCCGGTGCAGGCGACCGAGCAACTCGATCCGCGCGGCGATGCCGCCCATCAGCACGGAAATATCCCGCACATTGGTCATCGGCGCCCGTGTGGCGATTTCGGCGCTGTACCGATGGAGCACATCGGCAAGAACGGCAAGGTTGGTGGAAATGAGCCGATCGGCTTGCGCTGCTGCAGCGATCCTGGCAGACCACGACGCTAGGGGAACCATGGTCACGAAACGGGAGCGCGACATCGACACTGAATCTGCCCCCATTTGGGTTAGCCATAACTCCACAACGGGACACCATGCCCTCGGCCTGTCATCCACGACCGCCGCAATTCACCCCATCCTGCTGAAACACATGCATTCGTGACGCCGGACACAGAGGCCTTCTCACCCGCCTCAGCCCCACCGTGCCTCGGTACGGCACACAGCATGCCGCACGAGTCGAACCATCGGTTGCACTATACGTTAAATCACTCGTTTCTGTCAATATGAAGATTCGCGCAGCATGCGGCCTGTCACCTGACGATGCATACAAATTCTCCAAATGAGGATGTTGAGCGGATTAATGACAGCTAAAATCGAAAAATTCATCTTCCATATCTTAAAAATATAAACTAAAATTACCCCATTCTGGGATTTGTGGTGGAAAAACAAAGAACGCGTCCCGACAGAGCGGGACGCGCGGAGGAGTGAGACCTAGAGCATGGTTCGAGCGGATCAAAAGGTCGTGCTGCTCGAACTGCTTGATTTCAGAGCACGTCAATCCGATTCGGCGAGTTCCCTGGATCGGATGTCGCGCTAGGAGTTCTTGTAGTAACCGACAGCGCAGACCTGATCGCCGACCTTGGTCACATACGCCTCCTTGTGCGCCGGTTCTGTCGATCCCGGACGCGGCCACATGTAGCCGACCTCGGAAATCTTGCCTTCTTCGGCCGCAGCGTAGATTTCCTTGCCAAACGGCTTCGGCGGAGTGGACTTGTCCATCAGGTCCTTCAGGCTCTTGCCCACCAGGGTCGGGTGCGCCGTGAAGTTGCCGTCCGGCCCNCCGCAGTAAGGATAGAGATCCTTCTCCTTGAAGCCGTCTTCACCCATGGAGATCTCTTTCAGGGCCTTGGCCTGGTCAGCCTTCAGCGCCACCACGACCTTTTCGAGCATCGCTTTCGCTTCTGCCGGCGTGCCGTACTCGTCTGCGAACGCCGGCATCGCGACGAACGACAGGACAGCAAGGACAAAAATGTCCGGATCATCCGCATTGCTACGTCTCCCCCAGGAGATAGTTGATATTGTTTAAGCTCATCCCTGCGGCACCAGCGCGGGCTTGACCCAACCGCAACAACCGCATCTACAGTTGCCGTCCGAAAAAGGCGGAATTGTGGCGTTCGCACCCTTCCGATGCAGTTATTCAACCCTGAAGAATCAGCATCCAGATCATTTAGGTTCTACTTAAATCCATGTGG
Source organism: Defluviicoccus sp. (assembly GCA_013414705.1). GTDB lineage: Bacteria > Pseudomonadota > Alphaproteobacteria > Rhodospirillales > Defluviicoccaceae > Defluviicoccus. Next base: position 4,121,578 of record CP058705.1, on the reverse strand, counting down.
GGCATAAGCAACCGCAGGGCCTCCACCGTGCCCACCGCTACTGCCAGTTTATCCCCCGAATGCGCTGCACCCGGGGAAGCCGTAACGCGAGATCGACGTGGTGACGCGGCGTGGTCTGTCGTCGCCGTGGCATACCGCGGCGCGACACTGCGGAAGTGGTGGCGCCGGGACCAAGAGCGACTGATCGAGGAGTTGCCGCATGCGATCTGACGCATTCGGCGCCAAGATACAGATCGACCGGATCTGCGAAGTGCTGACGACAATGCCGTCCCGCGATGCTGTCGAAGCCGATTACGACCCCGCCAAGGAATATATCCGGCTCGCCGCTTACATCGCCGACTTACCCCTCGCACGGGTGACATGATTTGCTCCCCATACACTTTCCATCGTTTCAGACGGCAACGCCCTTGTCGTGCACTCCTCCACCCGATCGCCCTTGCGAGAAGGTGGTTTCACCTCCGCACCCGCTGCTGTAGCGTTCGGAATTGACGAAGTGTTCAGGGAGAACGATGCCGGAACTGGTGGTGCATTGTCAGAGCATTGATGTGGCGCTGGGTATCGGCCCCGAGCTGGCCGACATCACGGGGCAACTGACGCGGGTCGTGGCCGCCGCCGGTGTTGCGCGCGGCAGTGCCCAGCTCACCGCCATCGGGTCCACCGCTTCGCTGACAACGATTGAGTACGAACCCGGCGCAGTGGAAGACCTGAAAGACGTGATCCGCCGGCTGGCTCCTCCCGATCGGACGTACGCCCACGAAATGACCTGGCACGATGGCAACGGCCACAGCNATGTGCAGGCAGCGCTGCTCGGACCATCGCTGGTGGTACCGGTTCGCGAAGGCCGGCTGCGCCTGGGAACATGGCAGCAGGTGGTGCTGATCAACCACGACATTCACGCCCGTCGCCGGGCGGTCGAGATCACGGTAATCGGCGAAAAGGCGTAGCAGGCCACGTTCCACACGTGCAATGACGGCTGCGATCAACCGCACGACCCTGCCGGCAAAATCGCCTCGGTCAGAGCGAAGCAGTCCGGACACAAACCGTGGCTGACGTGGACGGCGGTATCACCGCCGTTCCGGTAGTAGTCTTCGGCAATGATCCACTCCCCGGCACCCTCCGCCGAACCCGGCGGAAAACGGACGTTCTGACAGCAACTGCACATGGTGAGCATCGGCAGGACCGGTCGACTGGCGGCAGCGACGCCGAGCGCCGCACAATCGAACAGATCCACCGGAGGGCGCAGCTCTTCGGAGACGACCAATGCCTGCACCAGCAGCCCCCACTCGCCTGCGGAACTGCACCGGTCGCATGGTGATCCACAACTGGCGACGCGAAACCGGGCTGTCGCAGCGGCTCATCACCCGGATGAACTCAAGACGCTCATCAAGGATCGCCTTGAAACACCGTTCGTAACAGGCACGAACCTCCTTGCCGGCTACGCAGTCGAAGACCGAGCGCCGCAGCACCGTCTCGCCGTCGATCAGAGCGTGGCCATTGTTGGCCCTGGCGAAGGCGTTCCAGTTGTGCCGCCCCAGATTGACGATCCTGCCATCGGCATCCGTGAGGTAGACGACGCCCGCCATGCCATCGAGCAGACTGTCGATACTGAACCGCATACCACGTTCCCGTCCTCACCCCCACCCGGCATCCTCCTCACCACAATCATAACGCACGTTTTCATTACCAATGGTAAACTCGGCCTCAGTTGGGTACGGCTTGGTTTCATTCGGCAGACACACCGGGCGGCAGACACACCGGGACCGGAGCTGCGAAGGCACGCAGAAGTCGCCGAACGCGGGACAAAGGCTTGCCCGCTCTACCGTGATTCCGTATCAACCACGCTGGCGTCGTCAATCGGTTCGAAACGCGCCTCGAAATCTGCAAATCCCAAACCGGTTTCGGCCGAAACAGGGCTGGAGAGCGACTTGTGCTGACCATCGTCGTTGCATCCGACCACGCATCGATCAACGGTGGGCTGGCGAAAGTGGCGATTGAGAGCGCCATCGGACTGTCCCAGCGCGGCCATCGCGTTATCTATTTCGCCGGCGTGGCTCCCGTCGAACCGCGCATGGAAGCCGCCGGTGTCGAGGTCGTGTGCCTCAACCAGCCGGATCTGCTGGGCGACACGTCGGCACTTCNNGCCGCCGCGCGCGGCATCTGGAACACGGAAGCAGCCTCGCGCCTCGATGCCCTGCTATGCTCGCTCAACCCGCGCGAAACCATCCTGCACATCCACGGCTGGGCGAAATCGTTGTCTCCCAGCATCGGCCGGGTGGCAGCCGCCTCGCCGATTCCGGCGGTGCACACCATCCACGAGTACTTCCTGGCCTGCCCAAACGGCGCGTTCTACAACTATCGAACGCAGGCCAACTGCCCGCTGACGCCGATGTCGATTGCCTGCACGTCCACCAACTGTGACGTCCGCTCCTACAGCCACAAGGCGTTCCGTGTCGCCCGACAGGCCGCCCTGTGGTGCCTGGGCGGCATGCCCGGCAAGCTGCACCATTTCATCTGCATCAGTCACCTGCAGCGTCAGGTTATCGAAAAGTATCTGCCAGCGCAGGCCAACATCTATTCCGTGCCCAATCCCATCTCTGTCGAAGACCGGGGACGGGCGCAGCCGGAGAACAATGACACGTTTCTATTCGTCGGCCGGCTTTCGGCCGAGAAGGGAGCGGTCCTGTTCGCCGAGGCCGCGCAGCGCACCGGGCTGAAGACCGCCTTTGTCGGCGACGGCNCGGAACTCGCCCGCATACGCTCGATTTTTCCGCAGGCAGAGATGCGCGGCTGGCAGNCCCCCGATCAGGTGCTGGAAGCGATGCGCGGGGCGCGGGCACTCGTGTTCCCCTCCCTGTGGTACGAATGCCAGCCGCTTACACCCTACGAAGCACTAGCAAACGGCGTGCCGGTGATCGTCAGCGACAATTGTGCCGGCCGCGAGTCGGTCCGCGATGGCGAGAACGGCCTGTGGTTCGAGAGCGGCAATGTAGACGCGCTCGCCAACGCCATGCACCGCTTGGCGAACGCCCCTGCCGCCACCTTGATGAGCCGCAATGCCTACGACGGATACTGGCGGGAACCGCTCTCGCTCGACCGCCATCTCGACCGCCTGGAACAGACATATCGCTTCATTCAGCAGAACCCGAGCCCCAGCGGCTTGCGCAACCCCGACCTCGACGAACGTCCCTCACGCGCCGAAGAACAGCGGATGACCTGACCGGCCGCCGAAACCGCGGATGTCGTACACACGCCTTTCGACGGAAGCGGAACCGGCCCTGCCGTCATCACGGCCACGCGTGGCCGTGATGACGGCAGGTCGTGTTGACGACAGAGCCGCAAGTAGACGTCGGACGAGCAGAACCGGTGCCTGCTAAAATTCCTCGTCGAAGAAGCCGCCCATGTCGTCTTCCCCAGCCCCTCTAATTCGGGCTCTGGCTCCGGTTCTGCTGCCGCAGCATCGGATCCGCTGAACATGCTCGCCAGCGCATTGCCCAGCAACACGCCACCGGCAACGCCCATCGCAGTCTGCATTGCCCCGGCAAGAAAGCCAGAACCGCCTTGCCGAGTGTGCGGGTTGGCGTAGGCCGCAACTCTCGGATCGACACCGCTGGCCGGGCCAGGTCGCGATGGAGCCGGCCGACCGCCGCTGCTGCCCCCACCACCGAAGAGCCCACCGAGGAAACCGCCCGAGGGACGCTCCGCCAGCTGACGCTCCAGGTCATCGGCGCGCGCCTGCGCTGCCGCAAGCGCCTGCTCCTGAATGATGATTGCCTGCGCCATGTAATACGGTGCGGCCGGCTGGGATGCGATATGCTCGCGAATCCGTGCCTCGGCGGCTGCATCCCGCGGTTCGCTTTGTGCTTCCGCTTGTCGGACCTTGCCAAAAAGCTCGTCGATAACCTGGCGTTCGGTATTGTCCATGGCCGCGCTGGCCTCCCTCAGTTGCCCTCGCCGCCGATATGGCTCCGCAATCGTGAAGATCAAGGTGAGATCGGCTCGCAAGTGCGTGGCGCCCCCGATCAGGCCGGGTCCGCCATCCGACCGACCTCCCCAGCCGCGGAGCCCCCACGACGACATGCGGCCGGCGCGCAGCACCACGCAGCAGACGGTTCTGCCAGCGCCAAACGTCTACCAGCCCGTCCTCGACGCCGCGCCGTGCCTGCCAGTGCAGCATGCGGTGTGCCTTTCCAGGGTCGGCGAAGACCGCAACCGTGTCNCCTCGNCGCCGAGGCGCCATCGTCCACGGCACCTGGCGCCCGACCCCACGTTCGAACAGATCGATCAGTTCCAGGACACTGAGTCCCCGGCCAGTGCCAACATTGAACACCTCCGCCGGCCCGACGTTGGTGCGCGCGATCAACCGATCAAGCGCCATGACGCGCGCNGCCACATCCATGACGTGCACATAGTCGCGCACGCAGGTTCCGTCGCAGGTCGGATAGTCACCGCCGAACACCCGCAGCGGAGCGGTGGTACGTTCAACAGCGGTGCGTGCGATCAGCGTGACGATGTTCTGTGGTCCGCCCAGCGGCAGCTCGCCGATCTCTGCCGAGGGATGTGCGCCGATCGGATTGAAGCATCGCAGGGCGATCGTGTTCAATTGGTAGGCTGCGGCGGCATCGCGGAGAATCTGCTCGCCGATCGCCTTCGTCGTGCCATAGACGGACTCCGCTGGCCACACCACCTGTCCTTCGGCAACGGGCGAAGGATGAGCGTCGCCGTAGACCGCGGACGACGAGCTGAAGACAAAGTTATCAAGTCCGGCATGCACGTATTCCGACAACACGGCAATCAGCGCGCCGTTGTTATTCTCGTGGTACATCAGCGGCTCTCGCATGCTTTCGCCAGCCGCCTTGTGGGCCGCAAGATGAATGCAGCCGGCANNATGCAGTGGCGACGCAGCACCCCGAACGGCGGTCCGGTCACACAGTTCGACCTGCTCGAAGATCGGCCTCACACCCGTAATGCGGGTGATGGCTCCGAGCACTTCGATGCACGAGTTGGAGAGGTTATCGGCGATAACCACGTCGTAGCCCGCCTCGATCAACTCCACCGCCGTATGCGCGCCGATATATCCCAGGCCTCCGGCCAGCAGAATCCGTCTTGCTTCAGGCATCATCGTCTCCCCGCGTGTTGGTCTCCCTTGGCTCCGTCAGAGCAACCCACCTCCTGACACCGCCGCCCGGGGTGTGCGCAGCAGGATGATCACATCGAGCGTCAGCGAACGCCGCTGCAGGTAAAGCAGGTCGAGCTCGCGCATGCTGGCGGTCACATCGCGTTTGCCTTCACGGCTGACCTGCCAGAGGCCGGACAGACCCGGCCTAACCTGTAGCCGGGCGCTCCGCGTCTTTCGTCGAGCAGAGTGGTGGCCACGTTCGGTTCCAGCGGCCGCGGTCCGACCAGGCTCATCTCGCCAACCAGCACATTCCAGAGCTGCGGCAGTTCGTCGATGCTGTACTTGCGCGCCAGAGCCCCCATGTGACCGGCGATACGCGGGTCTTGGGCGAGACACAGTGTCGCCGTCCATTCGGCCGCCGCCTGCGGATCGCTGATCAGCGTCCGCCGCAGGCGCTCGCTCGCGTCGGTGTGCATCGTGCGCAGCTTGCGGATCCGGAACAGCCGACCGCCCTCCCCTCGCGCGGCTGGCAGAACAACACCGACCCGGGGCTTTGCAGGCGAATCAGCAACGCGACCATTGCCAGCAGCGGCAGGACGGCGAGCAGCAGCCCCGCTGCTACTGCCATGTCGAGCACCCGCTTCGCCGTCGGATAAAACTGCATCGCTGCCCCCTTCCTCCCCTCACAAGAATGCCCGGGCAAGCACAAACGCTTCCGCAAACGGCACGCCGATCTGGTCGCCGCGCAGTGCCAGCCGGCGGCGCAGACTCTCCGGTTCTCGTCCTGTTGCTGTTTCGGTGGCATAGAAGGCAACCGCGTCCACCTTTCGCGCCACATGGCGTTCCTCCACCCGGACGAACAGGTTTGGCGCGAAGGTGTCGTGGTACCCNTGGTCGGTCGACGTCGCGACCTCGTACTGCAGCACCTGGCGGCGACGGCGGAACGGCCGGGTGGCAATCTCCACAGCCCGGGCGAGCGCCCGGTGGGTCTGGTGCACGTCCTCGTGCCAGTGGACGAACACGACGTCACTCCACTCCACGTGCGGTTCGATTAATCCGTGCACAGCCATCGTTTGCGCCTCCACGTCGGCTTCCGCAACGGCGTCGTCCGGCACCACCGCTTCACCGCCCAGATGCCCCACCACCCGGCGGAATTGCGCCAGCAGCGCCGACCAGTGAGCGATGCCACGCGGATCGGAGCGCATCAGCGGCAGCAACACACGCACCTGCGCACCCGCCTCGGCGCAGCGCGCAAGCGTCGCCCCGCAGCCGATCACCTCGTCATCCGGATGCGCAGCCACGCACAGGATGCGGGCGCCGGCGAGCCCTAGATCCAAGACACACCGTGCGGCTGATGAATGCCGTGAAACGCGAGCGCCGCGTCAATCGCATGGTCGGGCAACTCGGCATACCAGCGCAGCGTCTCGTCCAGCGCTTGCTCCAGCGGCGTAAACGTGATCGGCCCCAACACCTGCTGCAACGGCGCCATGTCGGCCTTGACGATGGTGCGCTCGGACCGNCCGCGGCGCATCGGGATGTGCTGGATGCCGGCATTGTTGTGAAAGAAGCGGTTGACCGCTTCGGCAACCGCGTTAACGGAGATCGCCTCGCCAGTACCGCAGTCAAGTGCCCGGTCGATAAAGCCGGTGCGCAGGAAATCGACCGTCAGCCGGGCAGCATCGCGCGAGAAGATCATGTCCACCGTCTGCTCGCCATCGCCGAAGATGTGGATCGGCAGCCCACGGCGGGCCTGCATCGCGAAGGTTGGAATGAACTTGCGCACCGGATAGAGCTTCTGGTGCGGCCCGTACATGTTGAAGTAGCGCAGCGACGAGACCTGGATCGGGTGCAGGCGCGTGTAGAGCCGGCAGAACTGCTCGCCCGCATGCTTGGTAATCGTATACGTGTTGAGCCAGACGTGGCACTTGGATGCGTAAAAACCNCGCGGCACGCCGCACTTCACGGCCGCGTCCAGCACGTTGATCGTGCCGATGATGTTGGCCTCAATCGAGGCACGAACGTCGCTGTCCAGCTCGGTGGTCCCCAGCACACCGGCCAGATGGTAGACCTCCTGCATGCTCGGCAGGATCTCCAGCAAGCTTTCCATCCGGGTGACGTCGGCCACCACGTGTGTCACCTGCGGATAGCCGGCAACACCGTGCTTCGGCTGCGCTCGATCGACCGCCAGCACCTCGTCACCGCGTTCGACCAGTTTCCGGACCAGTTCCATCCCCAGGAAGCCCGATCCNCCGAGCACCGCCACCTTCATCCTGGCCCTCCCTCCGGTTCGAACCGGACGAACTGCCACCGGCCCCTGGCCTCTACCCCGGCTATCAGTCTGGCAACAGCCGCATCACCGCTCCTTCGCTGATCAGATCAGGGTAGAAGTACGAAATTTCCTCGGTACCGAAGAGCATGGCGTCGACCGCCTCGACACCCTGCATGAAGCCGTTGTCCTGATTCGACGTCTCATACTTCCANGCCCCGAAACGCCCACGGCTGCGGATGCTCAGACGGCGCAGCCGCGGCTCAACCTGTTGCAGGAAACCGTCACGCGCCAAGCACGGCACCGGGTAACCGTAATCGAGCCGGCGATGCCAGCGGGCAACGATCGGCTGGTCCGCTGGCACGAAGCCCTCCTGACGCAGGCTGCACTCGACCGCCGCCAGCAGTGTGTCCTGGTCGAGCGGCGTTTCAGCCGCCTCGCTCGTTTCGCACATCAGCGACCAGTGCGGACCGTCATCCGGAACGTTGCCAGCAGAGAAGTTCGACGTCACGGAGACCCGGAAGAACGGTACCGCTGGATCGGGGACGTGAATCCAGAACTTATCGCGCAACGCCTCGGGCAAGGCGCCGCGCATGCCGAAGCCCGCGAGGTGAGTACGGGAATGGCGCAGTGGCGAGGACGGCCAGGGCGCGTCCGCATCCGCCGGCAATACCGCCAGCAGGTCCGGCAGCGGCACGCTCGATAACAGGTGCCGGTAGCGCACGCTGAGCCCACCCTCAAATCGGGCGATCCGCTTGACGGGATCGATCGCCACCAGCCGTTGCGACAAGGCGATGTTTTCGGCCGGCAAGCGAGCGAAGGTGCGCTGCCACAACTCGCCCATGCCGCCACTCCGCGGATAGGANAACAGCGTTGCTCCCCGCCAACCGGGATCGTCGCGGCGGCAGACCACATTCTCCAGCAACCGCTCCAGATCGACGAGCGGGACGTTGGCATACCGCGAACCGCTCTTGCGCTGCGTCCACTGGGTTGAGAGTACGCTTGGCGGATATCCCCACATTTTCAGATTGTAGGGGTGAAAAAACAGCTCGCACAGCGCCAATCCAAAGTTGGCCTGCAGCCATTCGGCGAAGTTTGCCGGCACGTGCCCGTTGGTGGCGCTTCGCGTTTCCACCAGATCTTTCAGGCAGCGGGCAACGTCGGTATCCGGCAAGTAATGCAGGTTGTGCTGGATCGGAAATGGTATGTAGCGCCCAGCCATCCGCACCCAGCCCTTGCGNCGGTGCTGCAGCAGCTCGTCTCCCAACATCTGCTCAAGCAGGGCATCGAAATAGGCATAATGCGAGTAAACGACGTGGCCGCCGAGGTCCCATGTAAACCCCGCCGTGTCGGTTACGGACGTCGCCATGCCGCCCGGCACCGCAGCTTTGTCAGTGAGCAGCCAGTCGATCGCAGGGCTGATCCGCAGCCGGACAGCAAGTTCCTGGAGCCGCCAAGCTGCACCGAGCCCCGTGGGCCCCGCTCCCACGATCAGGATCTGGCGCTGGAGTTCTGCCATCTCCTCCAACATCACAAAAACATCAAGTGATAGTAGCTATCACATAGCGGTGAGCAGGGACTCAACGGCTTTTTCCTAACCCATAAGGGCAAATTTGGTTGTTGTTTACGTTTTGATTTTTCCCTTTTGCGCGTCCCCTTGCTCTGCATAACCCACAAAAATAACCCATATGTTCTATAATTTTTGAATACTTATCTGGTCTGGTGGTCATTGGCCGCCATCGCACGCGGCCTTGGGCGCGCCGTTTTCCTTGCCGCTGCCGTGCACCTCGGCGAAGACTGTCCGTTCCGTTTGTTTGCATTCGGCCGCAGATGATCACCGTCACCCGTTTTGCCCCCAGCCCCACTGGCGACTTGCACCTGGGCCATGCCTTCTCTGCCTGGTTCGCCCACGAGCGCGCGGCGAGCGCCGGCGGCCGCTTTTTCATCCGCATCGAGGATATCGACATCGGGCGGTCCCGTGCCGAGTATGTCGAGCGCAACCTGGACGACCTCGCGTGGCTGGGCCTTGTATCCGACGCGCCTCCGGTGCGCCAATCACAGCGAATAGCTTACTACCGTCAGGCGCTCGACCGACTGGCAAACCTGGGCGTGCTCTACCCATGCTTTTGTACGCGCGCCCGCATCCGTGCCGAAATTGCGGCTGCCGGCGCCGCACCCCAGGCCGCCGCCGACGGCACCCTGCTCTACCCGGGCTCATGCCGCGGACTGGCGCCCGAACACCGCGAAGAACTAATTGCGTCCGGCACGGGCTACGCGCTGCGGCTCGACGTTGAGCGTGCGCTCGCGATCACCGGCCCGCTCACGTGGACCGACCGCAACGCGGGAGAACAAGCGGCCGACCTCAAACGGCTTGGCGATGTAGTGATCGCGCGCAAAGACATCCCCACCAGCTACCACCTGTCGGTGGTGGTGGACGATGCGGCGCAAGGAGTGAGCTTGGTGACCCGTGGTCGCGACCTGCGGGATGCAACGGCAGTGCATCGTCTGCTGTACGCGCTGCTGGACCTCCCCGTGCCGGAGTGGGAACACCACCCGCTGTGCCTGGACGGGGACGGACGCCGCCTCGCCAAACGCACCGGGGCACCGGCGCTGCGGACACTCCGGGCCGCCGGCTTCATCACCCCGCTGATGTGCTGGACAAAGCACACAGAGCCCTGGAACGAGCGACGGACGAACGAACGCCCTCTGCCGCCCGTTCAGACAGCCAGATAGCGGGCGACGTTTTCGCGCACTCGAAGAGCCGGCGGCGGGGCAGCCGGCGGCGGCGTGAACGGTAGCCCGGTGATCATCTCGTATTGGGCAATATAGCGCAGCGCGAACTCGATCAGCGTCTCCGGTGGAATCGGCGGGATCGGCTCGCGGTAGGGATCACAGCGTTCGATGATCCAGCGCCGCAAAAANTCCTTGTCCAGCGTCTCCGGATCCTGGTCGTGGGCGAAGCGCTCGGCGTAACTGCCGGCCCGCCACCAACGACTTGAATCCGCCGTATGGATCTCGTCGGCAAGCACGATCCGACCGGCGTCATCGAGCCCGAACTCGTACTTGGTATCCACCAAAATCAAGCCACGCGCCGCCGCCAGATCTCGGCCGCGGGCGAACACCGCCAGCGCAAGCGCCCTCACCTCATCCCACTGCGCCGCCGTCAGCAGTCCGCGTTCGACGATCTCGGCCTCGCTGATGGGCGCGTCGTGGGCCCCTGCATCTCCCTTGGTGGTGGGNGTGAGNATCGTCTGCGGCAGCTTNTCGTTGCGCCGCAGCCCNTCGGGGAAATGGATGCCGTAGAGCTTCCGACCGCCGTTTCGGTACATCGGCCAGATTGACGTCGCCGTGGTCCCGGTCAGGTAGTCCCGCACCACCACTTCGACCGGCAGCATCTCAAGCCGGCGGGCGACGGTGACGTTGGGATCCGGAAAGGCGAGCACGTGGTTGGGGCAGATGTCTGCCGTCTTCTCGAACCAGAAGCGGGCAGTCGCGGTCAGCAGCTGCCCCTTGAACGACACGGCCGCCAGCACCTGATCGAAGGCGCTCTGCCGGTCGGTGGCAACGATCAGACGACGGCCGTCCGCCAAGTCGTAATTATCGCGCACCTTGCCCCGCAGCGTACACGTAAGGCCCGGCAGATCCGTCTCGACCAGCGCTGACGGCAGCGCCGCTTGAATGCGCGCGAAAAGGCCCGCCGCCTGTTCTGCCGCCCCTGGTGCCGGCATTGCAGAGACCACCTTGGAGGGACTCAACCGTAGACGATCTTGACGACTTCGTAAGAGCGGGAGCCGCGTGGCGTCTTCACTTCCACCACGTCGCCCAGCGTCTTGCCGATCAGCGCCCGGCCCAGCGGCGAGGTGACCGACAGCAGTCCGGAGCCCGCATCCGCCTCGTGGCTTCCCACCAGTCGGTATGTGGCCTCCTCCTCGGTATCTTCGTCAGACACCTGCACAGTCGCACCGAATCGGATGACATCACCGCTCAACTGCGAGATGTCGATCACCTGTGCACGGCTGATGACATCTTCCAGTTCGGCCAGCCTGCCCTCGATAAAGCTCTGACGTTCGCGTGCGGCATGGTATTCGGCATTTTCCGACAGATCCCCATGCTCACGAGCCTCCGCCAGCGCCCGGATCACTGCTGGGCGCTCCTCGGTTCTCAGCCGCTTGCGCTCATCCTCAAGGCGAACCAAGCCGTCCTGGGTCATGGGGATCTTTTCCATAATCCTCCCCGCGTCTTCGATTCTGGCCGTTCGGGCACCCCGCCACTGTACCCCCGTGGTGGCACCGACTCACAGCAACCCCTGCCCAGCCGGAATACCCGGCGGGTCAGAACGAACGATTACCATAGTTCTGTAAGGGNGTGACTTCAAGCACCTGACCGGTGACCAGCGCCTCGATGGCGTCCACGGCCGCAGCGGCACCGGAGATGGTCGTATAGTGCGGAACGTTCTTCATCAACGCTGAACGACGGATCGACAGGCTGTCGCGGATCGCCTGCGCCCCTTCCGTGGTATTGATCACGAGTTGAACACCGCCGTTTATAATCGCGTCTTCGCAATGCGGTCGGCCCTGCAGCACCTTGTTGATTCGCTGCACCTCCAGTCCGCGCCGGATGAGATCGCGCGCCGTGCCATCGGTCGCCAGCAGGTCGAACCCCATCTTTGCCAGCCGGCCGGCGAGCACAGCCGCCCCTTCCTTGTCGCCGTCCTTGACCGAGATGAACACCGTACCGGAAACGGGCAGACGGACGCCCGCGCCCAGCTGCGACTTGGCGAACGCGCGGCGGAAGTCTGGCGCAATGCCCATGACCTCGCCAGTGGACTTCATCTCAGGGCCCAAGATGATGTCGACACCGGGAAAGCGGGCGAACGGGAACACCGCTTCCTTCACTGCAACATGATTGGGGTGCGGCCGGCGTCCCAGCTTGAACGACGCCAAGGACTCGCCCGCCATCACCCGTGCTGCGATCTTGGCGATCGGCACACCGGTTGCCTTGGCGACGAATGGCACCGTACGGCTGGCGCGCGGATTGACTTCGAGGATAAAGATTTCACCATCGCGAACGGCGAACTGCACGTTCATCAGCCCCACCACATGCAGCGCCGACGCCAGCTCCTGCGCCTGACGCTCCAGCTCGGCGATCTGCGCTGGCGACAGCGTATGCGGCGGCAGCGAACATGCGGAATCGCCGGAGTGAACCCCNGCCTCCTCCACGTGCTGCATCACGCCCGCGATGTAGACGTCCGTCGGATCGGCCACGGCATCCACATCCACCTCGATCGCGTTCTCCAGATACTGGTCGAGCAGCACCGGGTACTCCTCGGAGATTTTCACCGCCCTGTCCATGCTGGCATGCAATTCCAACAACAGGCGTGCGAAGTAACGCTCCAGGTCGCCCGGCTCGTGCAGGATATCCATCGCCCGGCCACCGAGCACGTAGGACGGGCGGACCACCAGCGGGAAGCCGATGCGTTCGGCCACCCGCTTCGCATCCTCGGGGAGACGNGCGATGCCATTGGCCGGCTGCCGGAGACCCAGGCGTTGCAGCAGCGCCTGGAAGCGCTTGCGGTCCTCGGCAAGGTCGATGGCATCCGGAGAAGTCCCGAGAATTGGAATGCCGGCCTTCGCTAGGGCATGCGCCAGCTTCAGNGGAGTCTGACCGCCAAACTGCACGATCACACCCAGCACCTCGCCGCGGCGCTGCTCGACGCGAATCAGCTCGATCACGTCTTCGTCGGTGAGCGGCTCAAAATACAGACGATCCGAAGTGTCGTAATCGGTGGAAACCGTCTCCGGGTTGCAGTTGACCATGATCGCTTCGAAGCCCGCCTCCTTGAGCGCATAGGCGGCGTGCACGCAGCAGTAGTCGAACTCGATCCCCTGGCCGATCCGGTTTGGGCCACCGCCGAGGATGACGACCTTCTTGCGATCGGACGGATTGGCCTCGCATTCGGAGACACTGCCCAGGTCGGCCTCATAGGTGGAATACATATATGACGTCTGGGCCGGAAACTCGGCGGCACAGGTATCCACCCGCTTGTAGACCGGTGTCACCCCNAGCAAACGGCGACGATGCGCCACTTCGGCGACGCTCTTGCCCGAGAGCTCCGACAGACGATGATCGGAGAAGCCCTGGCCCTTGAGCTGCAGCAACGAAACAGCGTCGGCGGGCAGCCCCTTCGCCCTGACCTCCTCTTCCTGGGCCACCAGCGCCCGGATCTGCTCCAGGAACCAGCGATCGTAGAGGCAGGCGACATAGACCCGGTCGACATCGATGCCGTGGCGGAAAGCCTGGGCGATCACCAGCACCCGGTCCGGGCGCGGTTGGGCGACGGCAGCCAGTACCTCGTCCACCGAACCGTCGATTTCCACCTCGTTCAGCCCCGAAAGGCCCGTCTCCATCGAGCGCAAGCCCTTCTGCAGCGCTTCGGCGAAGCATCGGCCGATGGCCATCGCCTCGCCCACCGACTTCATCGACGTGGTCAGAATCGGCTCAGCGCCTGGGAACTTCTCGAAGGTGAACCGGGGNATCTTGACCACCACGTAGTCGATGGTCGGCTCGAACGCGGCGGGGGTCACGCCGGTGATGTCGTTCTGCAGTTCGTCCAGCCGGTAGCCCACCGCGAGTTTCGCCGCCACCTTGGCAATCGGAAACCCCGTCGCCTTCGACGCCAGCGCCGAGGAGCGCGAGACACGCGGGTTCATCTCGATCACCACCATCCGCCCATCGGCCGGATTGATGGCGAATTGCACGTTCGAACCGCCGGTATCCACCCCGATCTCCCGCAATACTGCGATCGAAGCGTTGCGCATGATCTGGTATTCCTTGTCGGTGAGCGTCAGCGCCGGTGCCACGGTAATCGAATCGCCGGTGTGTACGCCCATCGGATCGACGTTCTCGATCGAGCAGATGATGATGCAATTGTCCGCGTTGTCGCGGACAACCTCCATCTCGAACTCCTTCCAGCCGAGCACCGATTCCTCGATCAGCACCTGTCGGGTCGGTGAGGCGGCAAGCCCGCCGCCAACGATGCGCTCGAATTCGTCAGCATTGTAGGCAATACCGCCGCCGGTGCCGCCCAGCGTGAACGAGGGTCGGATGATCAGCGGCAGACCCAGTTCGTTCAGCACCGCGTGTGCCGCGTCGATCGAATCCACGATATGGCTCTTCGGACAGTCGAGCCCGATCGCGGTCATCGCGTCACGGAACAGCTGCCGGTCTTCCGCCTTGGCGATCGCATCCGGTTTGGCGCCGATCATTTCGACGCCATAGCGTTCCAGCACCCCGAATGGAATNAGCTCCATGCCGATGTTGAGCGCCGTCTGCCCACCCATCGTCGGCAGCAGTGCATCCGGGCGCTCGCGGGCAATGATGTTCTCCACCGTCGGTGCCGTGATCGGCTCGATGTAGGTGGCGTCCGCCATCCCGGGATCGGTCATGATCGTAGCCGGATTGGAGTTGACCAGGATCACCCGGTAGCCCTCCTGGCGCAGCGCCTTGCAGGCCTGCACGCCAGAATAGTCGAACTCACAGGCCTGTCCGATGACGATCGGACCGGCGCCGATGATCAGGATCGACCGGATGTCGGTACGCTTCGGCATGGAGATGAGCCCTTTTTGGTTCGTTCCTGGATGTGTGCGTGCACGCCGCACGACAGCGGCGTTCTACCTCAGCAACGGCAGACGACAACGCGGCGTCACACTACACGCACGCCTGCGCCGGCGCCATGCGCCCGAATGCAGTGCACCATCCGCGGCGTCTGTTTTGCTCGCACCCAGCTCGTGCATTCAGACGCACGCGCAACCGGATTGAGGCAACGGCGTCAACACGACATTCCTGCCGGCAACATGCAGATGTCATTTGACACCTTAAGTAGTTTAATTTAACCCATATAGGTGTATACAGAACGACGACACGACATATCCCCTGCACGGAGCTGAGAATGGCCATCGAGCACGGCACCAACCAGGACGACACGATCGTCGGCACGCCGAGCGCTGATGTCATCCAGGCGCTTGGCGGCAACGATATCGTCGAGGCGGGTGGCGGCGACGATCTGGCCTTCGGCGGACTTGGCAACGATTTGCTCGACGGCGGCGACGGCGCCGACAGGCTGAACGGCCAGGCAGGAGACGACACGATTACGGGCGGCACCGGCCGGGACACCCTGGACGGCGGCAGCGGAGATGACACCTTCGTCTGGAGCGACGGCGACGAATCCGATACCGTGCTCGGCCAGGCGGGGACCGATACGTTCAGCGTCAAGGCGGCCCCGGGTACGACAGGCCATGATTATGTCCTGACTTGGGGATACAGCTTTGACGCTGTTTTCCAGTCGGGCAGCACCGACACGGTTCGGCTGCAACAAGTCGAAATGGTCGCCGTTCAGGGCGGCGACGGCGCCGATACGTTCACCGTCGATAACCTGGAACCCTCCAAGGTTACCGCCGTCCATTTCGATGGACAGGGTGGTAACGACACCCTTGATGGATCGCTGTCCAGCATCGGCATCGATGCGACGGGCGGTACCGGGCAGGACGAGCTGACCGGTGGCTTCGGAATCGATACTCTTTCTGGCGGTGCCGACGCCGACATCCTTACCGGTGGGCGCGGCGACGACCAGATCAACGGCGACGCCGGAGACGACACCATCGTCTGGTTTACCGGCGACGGCGCCGACCGGATAGACGGCGGCACCGGAACAGACACGTTCTCCGCCAACGGTGCCGCTGCCGACATCGATGACTTGTTCGTGCTCGCTCTTGGCACAGGCACGGGAGAGGTGGTGCTGACCGACGCCCACGACCCGGCGCAGGAAACGGCGATCAGCATCCAAGGCGTCGAGACGGTCCAGATTTCCGGCTGGAGCGGCAACGACATCGTCTTCGTTGACGACCTGTCAGGCACGGATCTGGCGCAGGTATCCGTCAGCGGCGGCGAAGGCGAGGATTTCATCTCCGCTGCGGGCAGTACGGCGCTGGCAGCGGACGGCGGCGATGGCGACGACTCCATCTACGGCGCCTCCGGCGCCGACGTCCTGCACGGCAGCAACGGCTACGACGTACTGTTCGGCGGCGCCGGCAATGACAGCATCACTGGCGGTCTGGCCGACGACCTGCTGAGCGGCGATGAAGGCCAGGACACGCTCGATGGCGGCAGCGGCGACGACACGCTCGACGGTGGAGACGACGACGACCTGCTGCTGGGAGACGACGGCGGCGACGCGATGGCCGGCGGTAACGGTGCTGACACGCTGGACGGTGGCGACGGCAACGACAAGCTGGCCGGTGAAGTGGGCAGCGATTCCTAAACGGCGGTGCCGGCAACGACACATTGTTCGGTGGCAACGGCGCCGACACGCTGAACGGCGGCGACGACGACGACCTGATCTACGGCAACGGTGGCGACGATTCGCTGGCCGGCGGCACCGGCGCCGATGTCTTCCGCTACATCGGCTCGCAGATCGGCAATGGAGCCACCGAAGGCGACGTGATCACCGACTACTCCAAGACGGAAGGCGACGTCGTGCAGCTCGGAGCGGGCGTGAGCGTCGCGTCGTCTTCTGAGGTCAACGGGAACCTGGTGGTCGTCCTGTCCGGAGACGATCACGACAGCATCGAGTTCGTCCACATCCAGAGTATCGACGACATCGTCTTCATCGGATAGCAGGCGCCACCCCTCAAACCGGCGCCTGCGCGCCGGACCCTACCCCAAGGGTCCGGCGCACCCTTTCCGTCCACTGCCGGGAAAAGGCATACCGAACGAAGACGCCCCTGCGTCAACCCTGCGGGAGTTCAGATATTTGGTGCGAAAACAGGGTGTTTCGGCAGATGCAGAGTTGCAAACGTCCGTCGTTGCGAACGCCCGTCGGCGAAGCGCACGAACACTCCCGCTTCAGGCGGCGGTATCGGCGACGGAAACGGGGCTCCGCGCACTCTGCATCAGGTCGGTGAAGCGATCGAACAGATAGTGGCTGTCTTGCGGACCGGGAGACGCTTCCGGATGATACTGCACCGAGAACGCCGGTATGTTTTCCACCCGCAATCCTTCGTTGGTGCCGTCGAACAGCGAGACATGCGTCTCGATAACGCCCGCCGGCAGGCTCGCCCGGTCGACGGCGAAACCATGGTTCTGACTGGTGATCTCGACCTTGCCAGTCTCCAGGTCCTTCACCGGATGATTGGCGCCGCGGTGGCCCAGGTGCAGCTTGTAGGTCTTTGCCCCCAGAGCCAGTCCCAGCATCTGGTGGCCAAGGCAGATGCCGAACACCGGGATGCGTCGCGTCAGCAGCTCCTGGATCACCGGGACCGCATACACACCGGTCGCCGCCGGATCGCCCGGCCCATTGGACAGGAACACTCCATCCGGCTGGTGGCGAAGAACGTCCTCGGCGGACGCGTCACCCGGCACCACGGTCACCCGGCAGCCGGATGCAGCGAGGCACCGCAGGATGTTGCGCTTGGCACCATAATCGATGGCGACCACGTGCCAGCGAGGTTGCGTCTGCCGGCCGTAACCTTCGCCCAACTTCCAGCCGGTCTCGTCCCAACTGTAAGTCTGCTGACACATCACCTCGCGCGCCAAGTCCATTCCCTCAAGACCGGGCCAGCGCTCGGCCATGAAGCGCAGGGCAAGCGTATCGATATCCACCCCAGGCGCGTGGATCATCGCACCACGCGGCGCACCACCGTCGCGAATGCGACGGGTCAGCCGCCGGGTATCGATGCCGCTGATCGCCACCAGATTGTGCGCGACCAGCCACTGCCGCAAGTGCTGCGTCGCCCGCCAGTTGGCTGGCTCGGTGATCGGCGCCCGCAAGATGCAGCCCCGTGCCGCCGGCGTTATCGTCTCGATGTCTTCCGGGTTGGCGCCAACGTTGCCGATGTGTGGAAAGGTAAATGTGATGATCTGCCCGGCATACGACGGATCGGTCAGGATTTCCTGATAGCCGGTGATCGAGGTATTGAAGCAAATTTCGCCGAGGGCAACCCCNTCCGCTCCGACGCCGCACCCCCAGAAGACGCTGCCGTCTTCCAGAACCAGTACCGCGTCGGGCTTGGCCACGGCCATGGAAGACCCGCCCGCGCAGACATGAGGCGTGGCAGCACCCAAATGATCGGCCAAAATGTTTGTCTCCTGATCGGCCCTTTGACCAGCGCACGCAGCACCGGAGGCGGCGGGGCGGATCGCCTGACCCGTGGTGAAATACGCCATGCGCTCGCTGTCGTCAACCCCGCCCCGCCCGCGAATCCCTTGGTATTGTTGGGGTTTTCGCGATAGCGAATGGCCCCTTGGTGAAATACTATTGCGACACCAAGACCATCGGGGACATGGAATGCTGCGGACACGCCTTGACGAAGGATTGAAGTCGGCCATGCGGGCACGCGACGAGCGCGCGGTTTCGACGATGCGGCTGATCCTGGCAGCTCTGAAAGACCGCGACATCGCCGAGCGCGGCAAGGGAAATCCGGACGGCCTGAGCGACGACCAGATCCAGGGGATGCTGCGCTCGATGATCAAGCAGCGCCATGAAAGCATCCGCCTCTATGAACAGGGCGGGCGGCCAGAGTTGGCGCAACAGGAAGCGGAAGAAATCGTCGTCATCGAGCAGTTCCTGCCGGCATTGATGAGCGAGGAGGCGATGGCCGATGCCGTAGCTCAGGTGATCGGCGAGACGGACGCGAAGACGCTGAAGGACATGGGTCGGGTCATGGGACTGCTGAAGGAACGCTACCCCGGTCAGATGGACTTCGCGAAGGCGGGCGCGCTGGTCAAACAACACCTGTCCTAGGCGCACGGCATGAGCTTGCCCGCGGGCTTCCTCGATGAACTCAAGCGCCGCGTGGCACTTCCCGAGGTTATCGGCAATCGGGTACGTCTGACGCGCCGGGGCCGCCAATACCTGGGCCTATGCCCGTTTCACAATGAGAAAACGCCGTCCTTTCACGTCTACGACGACCATTACCACTGCTTTGGTTGCGGTGCTCATGGCTCGCTGTTCGACTTCATCATGCAGGCCGACAAGGTGGAATTCCGTGAAGCCGTCGAACGGATCGCAACCTTCGCCGGCCTGGCAGTCCCTCGGCCCTCGCCGGAGGCGGACGCCCGCGAGCGCAAGCGCGCCTCGCTGCAGCAGGTGATCGAGGCCGCTGCCGCCTGGTTCCAGGAAAGACTGCGGATGCCGGACGGCAAGCCGGCACAAGACTATCTGGCACGGCGCGGGGTGGCACAGACAGCGATCGAGCGCTTCCGCCTCGGCTGGGCGCCGGACGGCCGCGGCGCCACCAAGGCGGCACTGCTGCGCCAGGGCTTCGCCGAAGACGCGTTGATCGAAGCCGGGCTGCTGGTCGCACCCGAGGATGGCAGCCGATTGCCATACGACCGTTTCCGCGGCCGGGTGATGTTCCCGATCGGCGACCGGCGCGCTCGGATCATCGGATTTGGCGGCCGCCTGCTGGGTCCCGGCGAACCCAAGTACCTGAACTCCNCCGAAACACCGCTCTTCCACAAAGGCAGCCTGCTCTACAACGTCGCAGGTGCCACGGACGCAGCGCGCACCGCCGGGACAGTGGCCGGAACAGTGATCGTCGTCGAAGGCTACATGGACGTGATCGCACTGTCAGAGGCAGGTTGGACGAACGTCGTCGCTCCGCTGGGCACGGCGCTGACCGAGGATCAGCTGCGTGAGCTGTGGCGCCTCGCACCCGAGCCGATCTTGCTGTTCGACCCGGATACGGCAGGCGAACGGGCGGCGCTGCGAGCAGCGGAGCGCGCGCTGCCGCTGCTGGAACCCGGCCACGGGCTGCGGTTCGCCTTTCTTGCCACCGAAACCGGCGACGACCCGGATGGCGTCGTCCGCCGCTATCCGTCGCAATTCGTGCAACAGACACTGGCAGGCGCGCTGCCGCTGTCGGAATTCCTGTATCAGGTCGAAATCCGCGGACGCAGGCTCGACAGCGGCGAGGCTCGGGCGGCACTGTCCCAGCGACTGCACGAGCGTGCGGCAGCGGCCGGGCATCCGGCGGTGCGTGCGCACCTGGGCCGCGCCTTCCGCGACCGGCTGTGGCAGACACGCCCGGCGCGTCCCGAACGCGCTGGTCGCACCACTCGCACCGGGCAATCTCCGGCCGCCAAACGACCGGACACACCGATGCAAATTGTTGGCACGAGGGAGGGGAGGACGCCCNCGGTCGGACGGCTGGACGATGCGGAACGCACCCTGCTCGCCATCGTCACGCTCCATCCGNGATTTTTCCATGAAGTCGAAGACGATCTGGGCGCACTGATGTTTGCCCAGAGACCGCTCGACCGGCTGCGCCAGGAGTTGATCGCACTGCTGTCCGGCTGCGAAGACTCGCCGAGTGCAGAACGGCTGGCTGAAGAGCTGGCCGGGCGGGGATACGGCGCCATTCTTGCCGACCTGCTCGACGATCCGCTGATTCGCTCGCATCGGGGCATTGGCCGCACCGCACCACCCGAAGCCCTGCGCCGCACCTGGGCGCAGAGCGTGGCTCTGATCCGCGCCCGCGCAACCGTCGCCGGCCCAGAGAACGGCGCAAGACCGGCACATCACGGCCCCGGCGCGCTTGCCTTGCAGCTTGCACGCGGTCGCGTGCTACGCGACGCCTCAGAAGACTGAACGGCAGAGACTGAAGGATGAAAATCATGAACAAAGAGGCTGGATCAAAGTGTTGCGTGCTGGTGACTCTATCGCCGCGGTCGCCGGCGCGTGGCTGCGGAATATCAGCGAATCCTATGGCATGCCCTTGACGGAACACACTTCTGACGCTACCTGCTCGAAAAGCGGTGGTGCAATGGGATCGGCTTGACTGCGCTCGCGCTCGGCGGATATCTGCGCGAATCCCTGGATTGCAGCAGGGCATGCGATAGGCGAATGCGATGTGAGTAGAGATCCCGGCACTCCTGCGTTCCCGACAAGTGGCTGGCGGCATGGTCCGATGAGGGCTCGTGCCCCCATTGGGGTTTATCTGTCGCAGCTGACGACCGCGAACAGGCAGCGAGGGTGTAGATGTCGACAAAATCGGCAGGCGTAGCGGAAATGTCCGAGGCCAACAACGAGCAACAGGACGCCNCCCTGCTCGACACCCTGGGAGCTGCAATCAAACGGATGATCGCCCGCGGCAAGGAGCGCGGATACGTCACCTACGACGAGTTGAACAGCGCCCTGCCGCCCGAGCAAGTGTCCTCGGAGCAGATCGAGGACACGATGTCGATGCTGAACGAGATCGGCATCAACGTCACCGAGGGCGAGGAAAACGAAGAAGGGAGCCCACCCGCCGAAACCGTCGAGTCAGAGACTCCCGCCGGCAACGTCAACGAGAACGAGATCGGCCGCACCGACGATCCGGTGCGGATGTACCTGCGCGAGATGGGCAACGTCGAGCTGCTGTCCCGCGAGGGCGAGATCGCGATCGCCAAGCGCATCGAGGCCGGCCGCGAGATGATGATCGGCGGGATCTGCGAAAGCCCGCTGACCATGCGCGCCATCGTCCTCTGGTACGAGATGCTGCTGGAAGGCCGGCTGCTGCTGCGCGACATCGTCGACTTGGATGCCACCTACGATAGCGCTGCCCCGACTGCCGCTTCGGGCGGCGATGAAGCCGTCGCCACCGGAGCGCCGAGCGAAGGAAACGGATCTGCCGCTCCGGACGGAGCAACGCCGGAGGTCCCCGCGCCGGGAGCACCTGTGGTCGTGCGCACCGACACCAACGCCGCCGATGCTGCTGCACTTGCTGCGGATACAGCCGAGGATGCGCTGGACGAGGAGGAAGAAGAGGAAGAGCCGGAGGAGATTGACGCCGAAGAGCAGAACGTCTCGCTGGCGGCAATGGAACAGGCACTGCTGCCGCATGTGCTGGTGACCTTCGATGAGATCGCGATTGCCTACAAACGTCTCCACAAGGTTCAGGTGCAGCGTCTGGACGCCATCCGGCGCGGCGAAGAGCCGAAGCCAGTGCTGGAAAAGCGGTTCCTGAAACTGCGCAAGGAGCTGACGACCCAGCTGCAGGGCGTGCACCTGCACGGCATGCGGGTAGAGGAACTGGTGATCCAGCTCTACGACCTGAACCGCAAGCTGATCGGCCTTGAAGGCCGGATGCTCAGACTAGCGCTCGACAGCCGATTGAAGCGCGAGGACTTTCTGGAAGCCTACCGCAACCACGAACTCACCCCCGACTGGCTGGAACAGGTGAGCAAGCTGCCCGGCAAGGGGTGGTCGAACTTTCTCTCCCGCCACGGCACAGAGGTGACCGAGCTGCGCCGACAGATCTTCGCTGTCGCTGAGTTCACCGCACTGCCGATCGTCGAGTTCCGCCGCATCGTTTCCACCGTCCAGAAAGGCGAACGGGAGGCGAGCAAGGCAAAGAAGGAGATGATCGAAGCCAACCTGAGGCTGGTGATCTCGATTGCCAAGAAATACACCAATCGTGGTCTGCAATTCCTCGACCTGATCCAGGAAGGCAACATTGGCCTGATGAAGGCGGTGGACAAGTTCGAATACCGCAGGGGCTACAAGTTCTCGACCTATGCAACGTGGTGGATCCGCCAGGCGATTACGCGCTCGATTGCCGATCAGGCGCGCACCATCCGCATTCCGGTGCACATGATCGAGACGATCAACAAGCTGGTGCGCACTTCGCGCCAGATGTTGCATGAAATCGGCCGCGAGCCGACACCGGAGGAACTGGCGGAAAAGCTGTCGATGCCGCTGGAGAAGGTGCGCAAGGTTCTGAAGATCGCCAAGGAGCCGATCAGTCTCGAGACGCCGATCGGCGACGAAGAAGACAGCCATCTGGGCGACTTCATCGAGGACAAGAACGCGGTGCAGCCGCTGGACGCAGCGATTCAGGCCAATCTGCGGGAAACCACCACCCGGGTGCTGGCGAGCCTCACGGCGCGCGAAGAACGCGTGCTGCGGATGCGGTTCGGCATCGGCATGAACACCGACCATACGCTGGAAGAAGTGGGCCAGCAGTTCTCGGTCACCCGCGAACGCATCCGCCAGATCGAAGCCAAAGCGCTGCGCAAGCTGAAGCACCCCAGCCGCTCGCGCAAACTGCGCAGTTTCCTCGACTACTGATCGTCCCCCACATGCCCAACGGCTCCCGGCGGAGCCGCGCCCGCCCGCGACGCAGCACCATCGAGCGCCTTGTTCGCAGCAGCGCCGGAACTGTGCTGCTGCGCCCGTGGTTCGATTCGACCGCCCTGCGACTGCTCACCCGCTGGTATTTCCCGTTGTCGCGCGCCTGGGCCACCGCATTGGACGCTGGCGGCTCGTCCGAGCGGTTCTGCGAAACCATTTCCTGTGGGCGAATTGGACGACGGCTGCTGCCGTCGATCCTGACCCGGATCGAGGTGCGGCGGGCAGCGCTGCAAACGGCAAACGCCGGCTGGGAGGCAGCATTCTTCGGCGATGGCCCGGCTGATCCGGCCACGGAACGGCAACGGCTGCGGGCAGCATCGGCACTCACCAACCTGCGCTCGGCGTTCATCCCGCTGCATCTCGAACATGCGCTGCCGCCGATCGCCTTCGACATTGAGCCGCCGGTCTCAGTTGCCCACCGTCATGGTGCGCGGCTCACCGCCGCCGCCTTTGCCGACGACTTTGATCCGGTGCAGGTTGAGGCCTCACGCGGCTTTCGCTTCGACAACGGCATTGATGGCTGGGTGCGGTTTCCAGCGCCATTGATGCCCGGGAACGGCCCGACCACCTGCGACAGCGGAACCGCCTGGGCGCGGGTCTCGGCGCCGGTAACGGCATCGCCCAGCGGAGCCGGACCGATGCCGACACTGATCTTCACCCATGGAATCGCCATGGAAACGGAGTTCACCGGCGACGGTCGCAATCCTTTGGGCGCCCTGGTCGATGCCGGCGTGCGGGTGATTCGGCCGGAGGGGCCATGGCACGGACGCCGGAGGCTGCCCGGAACCTACAGCGGCGAGCCAGTGCTCGCACGCGGGCCGGGCGGCCTGCTCGACTACTTCCACGCCCACGCCATCGAACTCGGCCGGCTGGTCGCCTGGGCGCGAGCGACCCGCGGCGGACCCGTGACAGTCGGTGGTGTCAGCCTGGGGGCGCTGACGGCTCAACTGGTGGCGATCGCCGCCCGCTGCTGGCCACCCGAGATGCGGCCTGATGCATTATTCCTGGTTGCTCCGTCGCGCTCACTGGCCGCGGTGACCTTCGAGGGCAGCCTGACGCGCGCGCTGGGAGTACCGCAGGCGATCCGTAGCGCCGGCTGGAGTTTGCGCTCGATCGATCGCTGGCGGCCGCTGCTCGACCCTGTGGAACCGTCGACGCTGCCCGCCGAACGGATCATCGTTGTCATCGGTGCCAGCGACGATGTCACGCTCACCGTCGGCGGCGAGGCGCTGGTCTCCGACTGGGGACTGCCGGAAGAAAACGTCTTCCGCGCACCGGCCGGCCACTTTTCCACCTCGCTGGGCCTGTCCCGCGACGCCNGCCCCTTCCGTCGCCTGCTGACGCTGCTCGGCCGCTGAGCCGCCACCCCCTGCCCGCCCTTCGTACAAGCCCGCCGTCCAATTCGTGTCTGCGCAACCGTTCCCGTTGCTTTCCGCTTTCGACCGAGGGGGAGTTCGGGCTATCATGGGACCCGTGGGGACTCCCGCATACCTTCGCTCGACGATGCGTCGCGCCGGCGTAGGCGGGCCCGTAGCTCAATTGGTTAGAGCCGGCCGCTCATAACGGTCTGGTTGCAGGTTCGAGTCCTGCCGGGCCCACCACCGCGGATCGATCGGGAGGATTACCTCGCTGTTTCGAGGCGGCTGACTTCGATGCCCGAACCGACGGGCAGCAGGATACTCGTCATGCCGGGCTTGGCCCGCACCGCTTGGCCGTAGCGGGCGACGTCCTCGCCGCCGGGGAAGATCATGTTGTCCGACACCACGATCGCCCCGGGATTGAGCTTCGGATAGAACGCCTCTAGGCACGGCAGGTACAGGTCCTTCCACAGGTCGAGCAGGACGAAATCGAACAGCAAGGGCAGCTCGCGGATCAGCGCCACGGCTTCGCCAACCTTGAAGTCGATATACTCCGCAAGTCCCGCTTCCACCGCCTTCTCGCGTGCATGCGCCGACTTGTAGGCTTGCAGTTCCAAGGTGGTGACGCGGCCGCCGGAATTGCGCGCCGCATCGGCAAGCCAGATCGTCGAATAGCCGTAGGAGGTATCAATCTCCAGAATGTTCGGTGCCGCAAGGCTGCCCGCCAGCACGTGCATGAGCTGGCCGGTGTTTGGCCCGACGGCGAGCAGCATCTTGTCCAGGCTGGCCGTGTCCGGCGGCCCGTCCGCGCCCGTCAGCCGCCGTTCTTCGTCCAGGCGCCGGTGATAGGCATCCAGCACCGCCGTAACCTTGTCGTCCATGTCGCATCATCCGTATTCAAGAGTGCTCAGNGCCTGCCAGTCGATCTGCAGCGGCTCGCGAAAGGCGAAGCGCACCAGGTGACGTTCGATGACGCCTCGAAGTTCCGCCAGTTGCACCGCGTCTGCCGTGCTGAGTGTTATCGTCAGCGTCTCGGCATCCGCCACCAGACGGCACGTTCCCGCGGTGAACGCAATCTCGCCGCTGGCTTCGGTAAAGACGCTCGGTCGCGCATGCGCGAAGTGCTTGCAGAGCTGCTGCAGATAGCGGCCGGCGTTCGGCGTTGCGACTCCGGTGCTGCCGTGCAGCGGCGCCGGGTGCATCGTGTTCATCAGGAATTCTCCGCCGTTTTTGCCGCTTCATCGAGCAGAGTGGCAATCTTCTCCGCCGTCGCGTCTGCAAGCGGGCCACGCTTCAGGCGCAGCCGCATCGCGGTTTTGAAGTTCTGCATCGCCCGGATGACCGGCGATGGAACCTCCCCGCGCCCGCTGCCCTGGCTCGCTGCCAGGCGAGCGAGCAGTTCGTCCGCGGCCGGGCGGTTGGCCGCGAGGAAAGAGCATCCGTCCTCGGTCATGCCGTAGCGCTTGCGGGTTCCGTCGGCCGTCTCGATGTGGACATACCCCATGTCGTCGAGCCAGGAGAGCGTCGGATAGACGACGCCGGGACTGGGCCCGTAGCTGCCGCCCGAGCGCTCCTCGATCAGCTTGATCAGCTCGTAGCCGTGACGCGCCTCCTCGCCGATCAGAGCGAGCAGCACGAGGCGCAGCTCACCATAGTCGAACAGCCTGCCATGCTCGCCGCGATGATGTCTGCGATGCGGTCTGCCGGAATGGTGGTGATGATGGCTCGGACGCTCGTCCGAACCGTTGCTGTGGCAGCCGATGCTGCCTCTGTGTCCATGTCTCATGNNAACATCGATATATTTCTCGATATAACGAAAATCAAGATATATCCAGATACACATCGAAATTGGCGGCGGCGCTGCTGGTCGTTCCGCCGCAGTGTTGTTCTGATACGATCATTTCCCGGGACCGTCAGGAGACGGTCAGTAGACGGCAGCCATGTTTTCCCAGGAGATCCGTGCCGGTCTGTGAGCAAGGAGTTGCCAGCATGCTGCCAACGATCTTTNTTGGCCATGGCAGTCCGATGAACGCCATCGCCAGCAACGCTTATACGGAAGCTTGGCGGCGGATCGGAGATGAGTGCCCCCGGCCGAAGGCCGTGCTCGCGGTCTCCGCGCACTGGTTCGTCCCGGAAATCGCCGTTACCAGCACCTCTGCGCCGCGAACCATTCATGATTTCCGTGGATTTCCACCTGAACTCTATCAGGTGCAATATCCTGCCCCCGGTGACCCCGCGTTGGCCCACCGGATTCGGGACTTGCTGATCCCGCTGGAGGTCGACCTCGACGAAACATGGGGGCTCGATCACGGAACGTGGTCGGTGCTCCGGCATGTCTATCCCGAGGCCGATGTTCCGGTTGTTCAACTCAGCATCGACGCGACCAGGCCGGCCGCATTCCACTTCGAGCTGGGCAAAATGTTGGCGTTTCTCAGGAACGAGGGCGTCCTGATCATTGGCAGCGGCAATTTGGTACACAACCTTCGCGCCTATTCCTGGGCCGGACAGCCGCATGCGCCCTACGATTGGGCGGTTCGTTTCGAACGCACGGCAAAGGACATGATCCTGGCCGGCGACNGACCACCCCTCGTCGACTACGAAAACCTCGGGCCGGATGCGGCACTCTCGATTCCGACCCCGAGCACTACCCCCCTCCTCTACGTGCTCGGCGCGAGGCAGACAGGCGAAACCGTCCGGTTTCCGATCGACGGTGTCGACGGCGGGTCGATTTCTATGCTCGCCGTGCAAATCGGATAACGTGCAGATCGGGTGAAAGGCGCGCTCTCAGGGCCGCAGGCGATAGAAGATGTCGGATCCCTTTTTCTTCAACTCGGCGGCAAGCCAGCGGCCGCGATCGTCGTAGGCGACCCAGCCGTCGGTGACGCCGATAAGCCGGTAGCGGATCGCTGACACGGCTTTGCCGTCCACATCCACCGAAAGGCTGTCCGTACCGAGCAGCGTCTGATCCTTCAGCCGGCCGCGCTGCGGATCGATCAGCAGCGGACGTCGGGCGATCTCCGGCGTCCAGTAGCTGCCGACCATGATGTCGGCCGGCGCCATCACCGTATCCTTGCGGTTGGTGATCCGAAAGCCGTCGTCAGTCGCGTGTCCGTTGACGAAAAAGTCGCTGTCGTCGTCCTGGGTCTGGCTTTCGAATGCTCGCAGCCGGCCAGCGCGCCACGTCTCGGTGCCGTCGTGATGGTACTCGAACACCTTGATGCCGAGCATCCGGACGGTAATGTCGATCAGAGTACGGACGTTGTAGCCGGAATCGGCCGGCACGAAGTTGACGTCGTGCCGGCCGATGACGCTGCCAGCGCGAATCACGTCAAAACGAACGGGTGGTGGTGGTGTGCGCGGAACCAGCGAATCTCCCGACGCTGCTCCCGCCATACGCGGCGTTGCGGCGGCCAGCAGACCGGCGGCGGCTACGCTGCCGCGCAACGCCACCCGTAACGCCGCGCGCCGGGTCAGCCACCAACGCCGATCCTCCATTTGCTTTAACCGGTTGTCGCGCATGATCCCCGTTCGACCTTCAGAACTTGAGAATTGGGACGCAACACCGGGTCGTCAAGTCGCGTCAGAGTCACGTGAACCACGCGCGCAGACTGGAAAGCGTGTCTATGCGTGGTACAGTTACAACCGCGTCGGGTGGCATTCGTTCAATACCCGGCGCCGAAGTCGGCAAGACACGGAAAACGGCAATGAAGATCACAGTCGAAAAGCCGGAAGCCACAGTTGTTGAAATGATGCGTCGTTGCCCGACCTGGAGCAAGGAAGCGAGCGTTTTCGACTGGCAATACGACGACAGCGAAACCTGCTATCTGCTCGCGGGCGACGTTCGGGTGGTGACCAACGACGGCGAGACGGTCGAATTTGGCACCGGTGATTTGGTCACGTTTCCAGCCGGCCTGAAGTGCACCTGGGAAATCCGAACACCAGTCCACAAACACTACCGATTCGGCTGAACTCCCCATGAACGCGACACCGCTGGAACACGGCGGCGAGCTCGACGCGATCGCTGACCGCTTTCGGGTACCGCGAGATCGCTGGCTCGACTTGTCGACCGGTATCAATCCGAACCCCTACCCGCTGCCGGAACTGGCGCGGGAGTATTGGCATCGTCTACCGGACGCCGCCTTGGACGCTTGGCTGCGGGAAGCAGCCGCCAACTACTACGGATGTCCAGATCCTGCCTATATCGTTCCCGGCCCCGGCTCGCAGGCGATCATCCAATGGCTGCCACGGCTGCTGCCCACCGTTCGCGTCGCCGTGATCAGTCCGACGTACGGCGAGCACGCTGCGTGCTGGCGCGCTGCCGGCCACCGGGTGACCGAGGTCGGAGGCCTGGATGAGGTTCCGGCCGACGCAGGCGTGGTGATCCTCGGCAATCCCAACAATCCGGACGGGCGGACGTTCGATCGCGACCGGTTGCTTGGTATCGGAGACGAGCGTCTGTTGGTGGTCGATGAGGCATTCGCGGACATCGCCCCCGATCTCAGCCTCGCGGCACATGTGGGGCAGCCGAATTTGGTGGTGCTGCGCTCGTTCGGGAAGTTCTTTGGCCTTGCCGGCATGCGTCTCGGCTTCGCGCTTCTGGGTGAACCGCTGGCGACGCGGCTCCGTCAGGCGCTGGGGCCGTGGACGGTCAGCGGACCAGCCGCGGCCGTCGGCGCGGTGGCCCTGGCGGACGAGCTGTGGGTCCGGGCCGCCCGGGTGCGTTTGACTTCCGCCGCCGGACGGCTGGACGGCCTGCTGCTGCGCAACGGCCTGCAGGTGGCAGGCGGCACCAGCCTGTTCCGGCTGGTCGAGCACTCGCGCGCCGAGAACCTTTTCGAACAGCTGGCGAGTGCCGCAATCCTGGTCCGCCGCTTCTCCGCACACCCCGGATGGCTGCGATTCGGTGTTCCGGCAGACGATTCGGCTTTTGAGCGGTTGGGAGAAACACTGGCCGCGTGGCGGCCGCAACCAGCCGCACAGGGAGTTCTGCTGCCACCTCCTCGCGTGCTCGCGTCAACGCCCGGCTATCCGGCCGTAGTTCCACCTGAAACCAGCCGCAGCAAAGTGGACAGGTGCCGATACGCTCCTGTGCGAATCGGCATTCCTTGTCTTGATTACGGGTTATCCAAACGAAGAGGGATGTGCTTCATTTCAATCATCCTGCCGACGGCAACTCGGCCGACTGATCCAGAACATCCGGACGCGGTTGCATTGAGCGAGGAGCGTGACCGATCTCGCGCTGTCGGCCATGAAACGGATCGGAGGTGGCGTAACAGGTAACTTCGCCAAGCGTCGGGTAGCAGTGCACCACCGCCGGAGCGGACATTTCGTCCTCGACACAATAGGTGTCGCCGTGACGCGTACGAACCAGCGAGCAGTCCTTGCCACTCGCCCAGGAATACACCCGATCGAGAGGGTCTTGCCGGGGAGGCAATGGCATCGGTCGCCGCTGCGCAGCCGCCCTGGAGCGCTACGCCGGCAACAACGATGACGAACCGGCCGATATACCGGAGCGAGTGCCAATGGCGGTGCGAAAGCGACAAACGGATCATCAGCGGCTCCGGTTGGGGTTGCTTCGATTGTGGACCGGTACCGGTAAAGTGAAGGTTAAGGTCGCTGCTCCGTCTTTCACCCCGTTGATCACACCGACGTTTGGCGGCTATTTGACGCCGGCATGGCAATCCACCGGTGCCCGGTCATGCAGCCGTCACGGCGAAACGGAAAGGAGCGCGACGACCCGATGGTGCTGACGGATACGCCGATCTGCGATTTCGGCTGGAAGGCGCCGGACTTCACGCTGGCCGACCCGGATGGCCGTACAGTCAGCCTCGGCGACGTGCGCGGAACGAAAGGCACGCTGGTGATGTTTATCTGCAACCACTGCCCGTATGTCCGCGCGATCGCGCCACGCATCGCCCGCGATGCCCGTGATCTGCAGGGGCTCGGCATTGGCGTCGTTGCCGTGATGCCCAATGACTATCGCCGCTATCCGGAGGACTCACCCGAGGCGATGCGCCGTTTCGCCGCCCAGCACGGTTTCACCTTCCCGTACGTGATCGATGAGACACAGGCGGTTGCCCGGACCTACGGTGCCGTCTGCACACCGGATTTCTTCGGCTTCGACCGGAACCTGGGCCTGCAGTACCGCGGCCGTCTCGACGACTCCNGCACCACGCCGAAACCGGACGCGCGGCGCGATCTGTTCGAGGCAATGCAGCAGATCGCCCGGACCAGACAAGGGCCGCTCCAGCAGATCGCCAGCATGGGCTGCTCGATCAAATGGGCTTCGGAACCGTGATGGGGCGCATGACCGCACCGCTGGACGCCGTCGGCCGGCACAGCCGAGCGTGGCATTTGTCAGTCGCGCCATCGGCGCGTATGGTGTCGCCCGTCATCGCCCGACAGGATGCGGTGATCCCGGAAACGCGCCGCAAAGAAAGACGATGAGCGAGTCAAAGGACGATCCCAAGCACGACAGCCTGCTGCGCGAAATCGAAGAAGATCTTCGCCGCGAGAAGTATGAACGGCTGTGGAAGAGGTATGGCGTCTTTGTCATCGCGGCCGTCGTGCTGCTGGTGGTCGGAGTTGCCGGCTATAAGGTCTGGGAGTACCGCAACAACCGCTCGCATATGCAGGCGGAACAAACGCTGACGACGGCGATGCAACTGGCGGAAACCGACAAGGAAGCTGCCGAGCAGAAGCTGCAGCAGCTGATTGACGACGCCNCCCCGGGCTACGCGATGTTGGCAGCGTTCCAGCGCGCAACGCTTCTCACCGACGCAGGCGACGTGCAGGGAGCGAGAAAGATCTACGAGAGCCTGCAACAGACCGCACCGTCACCGTTGTATCGCGACTTCGCAGTGGTGCGCGATGCAATGGCGGCGCTTGCGGCGGAAGCGCTGCCGCTGGATGCTGATGCGATTCGCGACAGGCTGCAGCCGATCGCGACCGCCAGCAACCCCTGGCGGTATTCTGCCGAGGAACTGATCGCGATCATTGACATGCGTGCTGGTCAGACCAGTCAGGCGCGCGACCGCCTGTCCACACTGGCGTCCGATGCCGGCGCTCCTCCCGATGTCAGGAGCCGCGCCCAACAACTCCTGACACAGCTGCCCCAGGGTTGAACCGACGATGAGACACACTGGGGACTGACGCGATGGGTGGCGGCGGCTCTGGGATTGCTGCTGCTCGGCGGATGCGATACGTGGATGGGCGAAACCGACGGCCCCCTTCCGGGGAAGCGCATTCCGGTTCTCGAACACCAGCGGACCCTGACAGCCGATCCGCAGGCCGGGATCAGGCCGGTCGTTCTGCCGCCCCCGGTAAGCAATACCGACTGGCCCCAGGCAGGTGGCGATTCTTCGCACGCGATGCAGCACCTTCAGGCGAACCTGTCCCAGAAGAAACTCACCAACGGGACGCCGGTCTGGCGGGCCAGCATTGGCTCGGGTATCAGCAGCTCGAGGCCTCGTCTGCCACCGCCGGTCATCGGAGGCGGGCGAATCTACGCCATGGACACTGAGAACGTGGTCAGCGCCTTCGATCTGCGCACTGGCAAAGAGCTGTGGGATGTTGATCTCGCAGATGACGAAGAAGACGACGACGCACCACCGGGCGGTATCGCATACGGTGACGGACGGGTGTTCGCCAGCACCGGATTCGGCAAGGTGGTGGCTCTCGATGCGGAACGCGGCAAGAAGGTGTGGAGCCGGGCGCTGGGGTATCCGGTGCACGCGNCCCCCACGATCTCGGGAGACCGGGTATTCGTGGTCACCGTGGAGAATCAGCTGCGGGCGCTGTCCACCACCGACGGCAGCGACGTTTGGCCAGCCTACCAGGCGCTGGTGGAAGTAGCGCGGCTGGTCGGCGGCGCCAGTCCAGCAGCAAGCGGCGGCCTCGTCGTCGCCCCCTTCTCATCCGGCGAACTGGTGGCGGTGCGCGCCGACAACGGCCGACCGATCTGGACCGAGTCTCTGGCGCCGGCCCGCGCCACCGACGAGATTTCTTCGCTCGCGCAGATCCGGGCCCGCCCGGTGATTGATGGTGGATACGTCTATGCGATCAGCGCCGGCGGCATTCTCGCCGCCTTCGATTTGCGCTCCGGCCAGCGCGTATGGGACCGGGACGTGGGCGGTCGGGAGAGTCCCTGGATCGCCGGAAAGACCCTCTTTCAGATCACCAACGAGGGACTGTTGATCGCCGTCGCCGCCGACAGCGGCCGCGTGTATTGGGTAACGCAGCTTCCTCGTTACGAAGATGCGGAGGACCATACGGACTTGATCGAGTGGTCGGGCCCAGTGCTGGTTTCGGAGCGCCTGTTGGTCGTCAGCTCCAATGGCCGGCTGTATGCGGTTTCCNCTTCGACGNGCCGAATCCTGGATCGCCAGACGCTCGATAACGGCACCACCGTGGCACCGGTGATCGCGGACGGAACTCTCTTTGTGCTCGATGACGACGGCGAACTGCGCGCCTATCGCTAGAGCACGGTTCGATCAGATCGAACGGTCGCGCTCTAATCACTTAATTTCTAGAGCGATATCCGATGTAGCGAATCCACTCGATCGGCTATCGCTCCAGGCGCTCCTCCGCGCACCCAACCACCACTTCCGGAGCGTCTCCATGTCGCTGACCGTTGCCATCATCGGCCGCCCCAACGTCGGCAAATCAACCCTGTTCAACCGCCTCGTCGGCAAGCGCCTGGCGCTGGTGGATGACACACCGNGGGTGACCCGCGACCGGCGCGAAGGCGAGGCACGGCTGGGCGATCTCTGCTTCCGCGTCGTTGACACCGCCGGCTTCGAGGACGCTCGCGGCCAGCATCTCGCAACCCGGATCCAGGCCCAAACCGCCCGCGCCCTGGAGCTGGCGGATATTGCCCTGTTCGTCATCGATGCCCGCGAAGGGCTGACACCGCTCGACCGGGAACTGGCCGGGCTGCTGCGGCGGGCGGACCGACCGATGGTCCTCGTCGCCAACAAGTGCGAGGGCCGCGCCGGCGAGGCGGGTCTTGCCGACGCCTTCGCGCTCGGCCTGGGCGAACCGCTGCCGCTTTCGGCTGAACACGGCGAGGGCATGGCGCTGCTCTACGACGTCCTGCGGCCGTTCGTCGACGCTGCCGAAGCGTCGGAAGCGGACGCTCCCGTCTCGGCCCCGGAAGAACCGGAGATGCCGGATACGGAGACGCCGGACACGGAGGCGACCGTACCCGAAGCGCGCAAGCGCGCCGCGCCGAAAGACGCGCCAGGGGCGGATGAACGCGACACGCAACGGACGTTGACGCCACTGCAGCTGGCGGTGATCGGACGGCCCAACGTCGGCAAGTCGACGCTGATCAACCGGCTGATCGGCGACGAGCGGCTGATCACCGGACCGGAAGCCGGCATCACCCGCGACGCGATTGCCGTCGACTGGCAGTTCCGCGGCCGCACCTTGCGCCTGTTCGACACCGCTGGCCTGCGCAAGCGGGCGCGGGTGGACGACCGGCTGGAACGACTCGCCGGCGCGGATACGCTGCGCGCCGTGCGCTTCGCCCACGTCGCGGTGATCGTCATCGATGCCACCGCCGGACTGGAGAAGCAGGACCTCACCATCGCCGACCTGGTCGCTACCGAAGGCCGGGCGCCGCTGCTGGTGGCCAACAAGTGGGATCTGGTGGCCGACCGCAAGGCAGCGATGGACGCCATCCTCGGCCGCCTCGAGCAGTCATTGCCGCAACTGCGCGGACTCCGTGTGGTGCCGCTGTCGGCCCTCAGCGGCGACGGTCTGTCCCGCCTGCTGCCGGCGGTGCTCGAGGTGCACGGCCTGTGGAACCGGCAATTGCCGACGCCGAAGCTCAACCGCTGGCTCGCCGAGATGACCGCTCGACAGGCCCCGCCCTCGGTGCAGGGCCGGCCCCTGAAGCTGCGCTACATGGCACAGATCAAGTCACGTCCGCCCACCTTCGTCGTTTTCGCCAATCGGCCGCAGGAGGTGCCCGAGGCCTACTTGCGCTATCTCGCCAACGGCCTGCGCGAGTCCTTTGGACTGATCGGAATCCCGCTGCGGTTCACACTGCGCCGCTCGAAAAACCCCTACGCGCGTTGACGCCTGTCACCTGCACCTGAGCTCGCCTCCTTTTCGCCCAGTACTTCGCCAAGTACACCGCTTCGCGTTCCCGTCTTGCCCCGTCGTGGCCCTACCAGATCTTGTCCTGAGCACGTGCCGGCCGAACTCCGTCCAGACCAATGCTTCAGCTCAAGTTCAAGCTTGCCTGCGGCCTGCTTCTCCGTACAGCAGGCTGCCCGGCAATGCTGACCCAAACCGCAGCGCGCCGGACGGACAAAGGCTGCTCAGGCCGCCTCGCGGCCGCTGTGCGACGAGCGCCGCACATGCTCGGCGTCGCGCAGGATGATGCCGGAGGTCTCGGGATTAGCCGGGAGGCGTGATCGGAACCGCCGCCAGTATTCAGCTTCGAAGACCGCAGCCAGCTGCTGGCGCCATGCGCCAACCGCATTCAGCTGCTGGCGGGAGAGCGCAAACGACGCGAACAGTGATACCTCGTCCACCGGGATCATCCGCACCCACACCTTGTGCATGGTGCGATCGTCTCCCGGCAGAGGAGGACATCGCGCAGAGCCGCAAAACCGTAGTCCTGGCTCCATTTCACCTGGCTTTCCAGGCGATTGAGCCGCACCCGGCTGCGACCTGTGGCGCCGACGTACACCACTTCCAGGTTGTCCTCGCGACTTCCCCAGGCGACCAGGAACACACCGGCCACTCCCTGAGCATCGCCGGGCTCACCGAACGCACCGCTCTGCTCGCGCTTGTTCCACCGCAGCCACGGCGAGACGTCCGACAGCCGCAGCTCCAGACAGACCTCGTCCACCCACGCCGCTGTATCCGCCGTTACCATCGCAAACCACCGCTCCCGCCGGCCCTGTTCACACAACCGATCCGAGACGGTACGCCAGCAACAGCCGCGGCGTCAGTGAGCGATGGCACATCACACGCGCAGTTCAATCAGATCGAACTGTGCTCTAACAGGTTGCGGAAAACTCGATCCTTAGCGCTCACCTTCCAAACTCGGGTAGCGGAATGAGCGTTTTTGTCAAATATATTAGAGCGTTAAATCGTAGAGCTGGCCTTTTCCGCAACCTGTCAAGTCCTTGACTACGCCCCCTGGGAACGCCGCCACTCGTTGAACAGGCGCTCTTCCTCGATCTGCCGCTCGACATCGGCCTGCTGCAAGGCGCGCTGGCGCTCGAAGTCCAGTTGCCGCTGCATCGACCGGTCGCGCGACTGCTCTTGCATCTGCATCTGGCGCTCCTGATTCTGGCGGTCGACGGTCATGTTGCCGGCCAGTCCGCCAACGGCACCGCCAATCAGCATCGCAGACGTGCTGTTGCCGAAGATCGCCCGTCCGGTCCCTGCGCCGAGGGCAGCACCGCCGACTGTACCGACGCCTGCGCCACCGCCCCTTGTTCGCAACCGGCCAGAGCAAGCGCGACTGTTGCCGCCATCAGCGCTGGAATTGCGGCGCGGCGCCGGCCTCTGCGTGCGTTTGACATCTTCATTCTCCCAGTTCCGCCTTTACCGAATCCACGATCTCGTCGAATGTCAGCGCATCGTCGCTGTTCTGATCAGCAGCGCGGAACGCCTTCATCTTGTAAGTCATCACCTCGGGGAAGGTGAGCACGCCGTCACCATTGGTATCGACTTTCTCGAACAGCTTCGGATCATGCGGGCCGAGTTCATCCGGAGTGAGCTTTTCATCACGATTGGCATCCAGGCCGGCGAATCCGGCCGCCGCATCGCGCACGAATTCGCCCTCGCTGATCAGGTTGTTGCCGTTGGTATCGGCGGCTTCGAAGGCGATCGCCTCGTAGGCAAAGCCCAGATCCATGGGATTCGGCAGCACCGTCACCACCGGCTCCGAAGCGGCGAAGGTCCCCGTCGCCCAAAGGGTTGCTGCAACCGTCAGACACGCCAGCATTGGAAGCGGCGTGTGTTGCCTGACCGCAAGGTTCTCTCGTGTTGTCACTGTTCGTTATCCTCCTCAGGGATGTCAGCGAAATGTACTGTCACGCTCCCACCCCGGTAAACCCGGACTCAGAATTGGCCCCGCAGGCACCGGGGCGCAGGCGCCGCGGCAATTGCGAGCCGGCTTCAGCAACCACCAGCGATTCGCCATACGGTGGCGTTTATCCTGCCGACCAAACGTTTGCTCGTCTCTGGAAAGTTGATTATCGTCATTATTGCCGCACCGCACTCCGGAGGAGCGGTTACCCCGGAAGCACAGCATCGCGGAGAAAACAGCATGGCGGACAAGCGGCTGCTGGTCTGCGACGACGAGGTTGCCGTCGGGCGATTCGTCCGCAACGTCGTTGAGCCACTCGGCTTCGACGTCCGGCTAACCACCAGCGGCCAGGAGTTCATCGACTGCTACGACGCGTTTCAGCCGACGGCAATCCTGCTGGACATGGTCATGCCCGGCATGGACGGAAACGAGATTATCCTGTGGCTCGCCAAGCGCAAATGCCCGTCGCGGCTCATCATGATGACCGGCTATCATCCGCAGTACGCCGACCACGCATCCATTCTTGCTCGGTACAACGGCATCGAGGCCTCGGTGACATTGCAAAAGCCCTTTGACATCGACGATCTGCTGGCTGCGCTGGGCACCGAGTGACACCAACTGCTCGGAGACCGGCGAAACGCTGACGGCCACAGTGCCTGACGAGGCACCATGCACGAGCACCGGCGTCTGATTCTCCTGGTTCTTATCATGACCGCGGTTGCGGCGATCATCGGCGCGAGCGGGATCTACATCATCTACCAGGGTGGCATCGAGCGCGAGCGGGCGCGACTGCAGGATGTTGTTCAGGTCCAGGCCCGCCTGCTGGAAGCTTTGGCGGGCTTCGATGCAGCCTACTCGTCCTATCCGGGTGGCGCGGCGGCCGGTTCGATCAAGCAGTTTCTTGATGTCTTCCAGACGTTCAGACCCCGCGGACTCGGCCGCACAGGCGAGATCGCGCTGGCCCGCCGGGAAGGTGACGAAATCGTCTTCTTGCTGCGCCAGCATCCCAGCCGCGCCGACATACCAATGCGGTTGCCGTTGAACTCCCCGCTGGCCGAGCCGATGCAGGCGGCGTTGCGCGGTCAGTCGGGCACGATGATCGGCCAGGATTACGAGGGAGAAACGGTACTTGCGGCTTATGAGCCCGTGGCCAGCCTGCACCTCGGGCTTGTCGCCAAGACGGAACTCGCAGAGGTCCGTGATCGGTTCACGCGGGCGGCGATGCCGCTGCTCGCGATCGGCCTGCTCGCCATCGCCGCCGCCGCCACTCTCTTCTACAGGATCACCGAGCCGGTCCTGCGGCGCCTGAGAGAAAGCGAAACCCGCTTTCGCGGCACGTTCGAGAATGCCGCGGTCGGTATCGCGCACATCGGCTTCGATGGTGTCTGGCTGCGGGTCAACGACCGACTGTGCGACATCGTTGGTTATCCGCGTGACGAGCTGCTGGAGCGGACGTTTCAGGACATCACTCACCCGGACGATCTGCAGGTGGACCTGGATCTGTTCCACGCGCTGGTGCGCGGCGAGATCAGCACCTATGCGCGTGAAAAGCGCTACATCCGCAGCGACGGCGCGGTTGTCTGGGTTAACCTTACCATTTCGCTGCAGCGAAACGAGGCGGGGCGGCCACTCTACGGCATCTGCATCATCGAGGATGTCAGTTTGCGCAAGCGGACCGAGCAGACGCTGCAGGAAAGTCAGAACCGTATGCGTGCAGTCCTCGATGCCAGTGAGGACGAGGTGCTGCTGGTCTCAACCGAGGGCGCGTGCTTGCGATCAACGAGACGGCACAGCAGCGCCTCGCCCATCGGATTGCCAAGCTCGAGCCGGTCGGCGCCGATCTGGCCGAGCTGCTGCCGGCCGACCTCGCGGAGACCCGGCNTTGCGACCGTTCGCGATGTCGCCCTGTCCCGCACTCCTGCGCACCAGGACCTGCAGGTCCGTGGCCGGTGGTTCGAATTCTGGTACTACCCGGTTGGGCACACGGGGCAGCCGATCGCCGAAGTGGCGGTGTTCGCCCGCGACATCACCGAGCGGAGGCGCGCCGAAGGTGAACTGCGTCGGCTCTACCAGGCCATCCAGCAGAGCCCGTCGTCGGTCGTCATCACCGATCTGAAGGGGCGTATCGTCTACGTCAACCCGAAATTCTGCCAGCTGACGGGGTACGCCTATGAAGAGGCTATTGGCCGTAACCCGCGGATCCTCAAGTCCGGCTTCACCAGCCACAGGGAATACGAGCGGCTGTGGGAGACGATCACCAGTGGGCGGACATGGCACGGCGTGTTCCGGAATCGCAAGAAGAACGGCCAGTTCTTCTGGGAGAATGCGTCGATTGCCCCGGTCAAGAACGAACGGGGAGAAATCACCAACTTCGTTGCCGTCAAGGAAGACGTCACCGAGCGCCGCGCCGTTGAGGATCAGCTCCGGCAGTCGCAGAAGATGCAGGCGATCGGCCAGCTCACCGGCGGCATCGCCCACGACTTCAATAATCTGCTGGCCATCATCGTCGGCAACCTGCAACTGCTCGAACGCAGCGCACAGTCGCAGAACACCCTGACACCGCTGATCGCCGATGCTCTGTGGGCGGCGCGGCGCGGTGCCGGGTTGACCCACCGGCTGCTGGCGTTTGCCCGCCTGCAGCCGCTGAAACCGGCGGAGATCAACCTGAACGACACCGTGCGCGGGCTGACCCAGCTCTTGCGGCGTACGCTGGGAGCGGGCATCGACGTCGTCGAGGAACTGGAACCGGATATTCCCAGCATTGTTGCCGACGCGGGAGAGTTGGAGCGTACCCTGGTCAATCTTGCCATCAACGCCCGTGATGCGATGCCGGAGGGCGGACGGCTGACGGTACAGACCGGCCAAGCGATCCTCGATGAGGATTATGTGATTCTATATCCGGACGTCATTCCCGGCACGTACGTCGTGCTGTCGGTCAGCGACACCGGGACCGGCATTCCCTCCGATATTCTTGGTCGGATTTTTGAGCCGTTCTTCACCACCAAGAAGGCGGGCGAAGGCTCGGGGCTCGGACTGAGCATGGTCTACGGCTTCGTCAAGCAGTCCGGCGGGCACATCAGCGCCTCCAGCGAGGTTGGTTCAGGAACCACCTTCAAGTTGTTCTTCCCACCGGTACCGTCGGTGGTGGCTGCAACCGGCGACACTGCGGCCGAAGAGGACGCGGCGTTCAGCACCCGCGGCCTGGTGGCCCTGGTGGTGGAGGACGAGGAGCGCCTGCGCAAGGTTGCCTGCCGTTTTCTCAAGGAGGCTGGATTTGCCGTCTGCGCAGCCAAGGACGGCGGAGATGCGATGCAGCAGGCAGACGCGTCTCCGCGCCTCGATCTTTTGTTCACCGATCTGGAACTCCCAGGCGGTATGAACGGCCTTGCGACGGCCCGGCACATCCAGGAGCGTCACCCGCAGGTCAAGATCCTCTACACCACCGGCTACGGTGCGGATCTTGCCGTCGATCGCGGTGGTGCACAGGACGAAGCGTCGGTTCTGCCCAAGCCGTACGCGCGCCAGCAACTGATGCGGGAGCTGCGAGCCCTGTTCCCGGAAGAGGTCGCCCCGGTTCCGCGGGACGGACACATCGGTTCTGCAAGCAGATGGACCTCCGGGGATCAGCCCGAGGACGTTTCTGCCTCCTTGCCACCGTCCGGGGCAGCTCCGGAAGAAGACGACGGGAACGGGGACACGCCCTCCGCTCCACCGACCGCCCAGCCGCCGCCCAGCGATTTGTAGAGTGAGACCAGGTCGGTACTGAGCGCGGCCTCGCTCACCGCCAGATCGCTCTGCGTTTCGAACAACGAACGCTGTGCGACGAGGACATCGAGGAACGTTCCGAGTCCGCGCGTGTAGAGTTCCGTCGACAAGCTCACTGCATCGGTGTTGGCGGCGACGGAGCGGAGCAGCGCCTGTCGCCGCTCCTTTTCCTGCGACAGTGCCACCAGTGCATTCTCCACCTCCTCCAGTGAGAGCAGGACGGTCTGCCGGTAGCTGGCAAGCGCTTGGCGCTGGCGCGCGCGGCGCGCTTCCACTTCCGCCTGGCGGCGACCGGCGTCGAACACCGGTACCGTGACCTGCGGTCCCACCGACCAGATCAGGCTCACCGAGGTGAACAGCTCCAGCAGCTTGGTGTTGTTCAGTGTGATTGAGCCCGGAAGAGTGAAGCTGGGGTAGCGGTCGGCAACGGCGACTCCGATATTCGCCGTGGCCTCCGCCAGCAGCTGTTCGGCCTCACGGATGTCGGGCCGCCGCCGGATCAGATCGGCGGGCACGCCAGTCGAAGGGACGGCGTCAGCCACCGGGATCGGCGCCGGGATCTCCAGCAGGTCCGCCAATGCCTGCGGCTCCTGGCCGGTCAGTACGCCCAGCCGGTGGATGTTTTCGGCAAGCGCCGTCTGCAGCGGCGGCAGAGCAGCGGTGAAGGTGGCGAGCTGTGCTTCGGCGCGCACCACGTCCAGCCCGGTTCCGGTGCCGGCCTGATAGCGGGCGCGGGTGAGCGCAAGCGTGTCCTGTTGTGCATCGATGGTCTGGCGCGTGACCTCGATCTGGCGTTGCAGGCCACGGGCATCGACATAGGCGCGGGCGACGTCGCCGATCAGCGTCAGCCGGACATTGTTCGCGGCGTCTGTCTGCGCGGCGACGAACGCATCGGCTGCCTCGACGCTGCGCCGGGTCTTGCCAAACACGTCCAGCTCCCAGGCCGCATCGAATCCCGCTTCGTAAAAGGTGTTGATGCTCGAACGGTCGTCGGTCTGGACATTGAAGCCGCCAAAGCTCGTCGTGTTGCCCTTGCTGGTCTGCCGGCTGCGGGTGACCGATGTCCCCGCATCCACTGACGGATAGAAAGCCGAGGCCGCTTCCGAGCGCAGCGCGCGGGCCTCGATGATGGCGGCGCGGGCCCGCTGCAGATCGAAGTTGGTGATTACGGCACGGTCGATCAGGTTCGTCAGCAAGGGATCGTTGAAGCTTCGCCACCAAGCCTGGTCCGCTTCGACATCGAGCTTGGGACCCGGGGGCGCAGGCTGCCGCCAGGACTCCGGCAAGGTGGTGTCCGGTGCCTGGTAATCGGGTCCGACAGTGCATCCGGCGAGCAGGGCGAGAACCGTTGCCGCAATGCCAGCCCGCGCCAACCCGGAACTCACGATCCGCTTGCCCCTGGTTTCGCAGACGTGGAGTTCGCGGGCGCGGGCTGCGGTGCCGTCATCGTCCCGCCTTCTGGTGAAGGCGCTGTCACCCCAGACGTCACGCCGTTGTCTGTGGCGGTTGCCATGCTGCTGGGAGCTTTGATGAACACGTCGACCTGCTGGCCGATGTAGGCGGGGATAACGCCGGCGGGAAAGCTGTAGACTGCCTGCAGGACGCGGGTGTCCACCCGCTCGGTGCTCTCTCCGGTGAGCGAGCGCTTCGGCACCACGTAAGGCTCGACGTATTCGAAGCGCAGGTCGACCGCGAGGTCGCGGTTGCCGCGCAGGAAGGCGCGCGCCGGCGCGCCCGGCTGGAAGCGCCAGGCGTCATTTTCGTCGATGTCGACGCGTACGTTCAGCCGGTCGGTACCGCCCAGCAGCATCAGTGGCGTGGACAGC
Source organism: Defluviicoccus sp. (assembly GCA_013414705.1). Classification (GTDB taxonomy): domain Bacteria; phylum Pseudomonadota; class Alphaproteobacteria; order Rhodospirillales; family Defluviicoccaceae; genus Defluviicoccus. The sequence continues at coordinate 4,079,024 of CP058705.1, read as the reverse complement.
ACGCCGGTCTGCGCGTATTCGCCCACCCGCAGGTTGACCTGCAGCACCTCGCCCGTGATCGGCGCGCGGACCGTGAGGCGGTCAATGTCCGTCTGCGTCTGGGCGACGTCGGCTTCGGCACCGCCGACCTCGGCTTCCGCCGTGCGCAGCCGGGCTTCCGCCAGCTGCACTGCGTAACGCCGCTTGGTCAGGTCCTCGAGGCTGATGGCGCGACGGTCCGTGACCGCTTCGGCCAGCCGCAGCTGGTTGCGCACGTCGCCCAGGCTTGCCTGCGCTTCTGCTACCTTTGCCCGAGCCGTCTGCAGCGCAGCCTGCCGGGTGGCCAGTTCCGCCATCCGCTCCCGGTCGTCGAGCCGGAACAGCGGATCGCCCATCTTCACCCGGGAGCCGACGCGCACGAACACCTCGACGCACACCCCNGGCACCTCGGTGCCGATGGCAATGTTGCGGGTGGTGGCTTCGATGATCCCTGATCCCGCGATATAGGCCGGGTAGCTGGCGACGGCTGGTGGCGTGACCATCTGGGGTGGCGCCGGCTTCTGGTTGTCAGTCCGGGCGACCACGAAAACACTGATCGCCCCGATCAGGGCAAGAAGCGGCAGCACAAGACGCCTCATGCGGCGGTTCCTCCGGAGCGAGAGGCTTCGGGCGCGGGTACGGGTACGGCAGGCGGGACAGCCGCATGCACCTGTTCAGGCGCACCAATGGCAACGATGCGGCCGTCGTCCATTTCGGCAATGCGATCGGCGAACTCGAAGATACGCGCGTCGTGCGTGACGATGATTAGCGAGCGACCATTCTCCATGACGATGCTCCGCATCAGCTGCATCAGTGCATGTCCGGTGCGGTGGTCGAGCGCACTCGTCGGCTCATCGCAGACGATCAGGTCAGGCGCGTGGACGAGGGCGCGCGCGATCGCGACCCGCTGCTGCTGGCCGCCGGAGAGCTGGTCCGGCATCGCCCGTGCTCGCTCGGCGAGTCCCACCTGCTCGAGAACGCGGACCGCGGCCGCCTGTGCCGGCTTTTCCCGTTCGCCGCGGATCAGCAGCGGCACGGCGACGTTTTCGGCTGCGCTCAGCGCCGGAACCAGATTGTAGCTCTGGAACACGAAGCCGATGTGGCGGCGGCGGAACGCCGTCTTTGCCGCCTGTCGCATGCGGCCCAGGTCCTCGCCCAGAACCCGGCACTCGCCGCCGTCCGCATCAAGGATGGCGGCGATGACCGAAATCAGCGTCGTCTTCCCGCAGCCGGACGGTCCGACCAGCATCATCAGTTCCCCGTGCCGGACGTCGAGATCGATGCCGCGCAAGGCCATCACGCGGGCCTCGCCGCTGCCGAACGACCGGGTAACGCCGCGGCAGTGCACGGCGGGTTCGTTGCCTTGGCCGGATTTGTCGCTTTCGATCATCGTTCAGCTCTTGAACACGACGGCGGGTTCCAGCCGGACGACGCGACGGATGCTGAGCAGTGCGGTTGTTACGCAAACCAGCAGCACCATTGCGAGCACCGCCGCCGGAATTTGCCAGATGAGGAGGAACCGGAAGTTGGCACCGATGACGAAGTTGCTGAACAAGGCGACGGCGCTGGCACCGAGGCCGTAACCGGTGCCACCGGCGACCACCGCCTGCAGCAGCACCATCCAGGCCAGCGTCCAGTTGCCGGCCCCCAGCGCCTTCAGCACGCCGAAGTGCCGCAGGTTTTCGAGCGTGAACGCATAGAAGGTCTGACCAGCGATCGCCGCACCGATGAGAAAGGCGAGCGTGATCGACAGGCCGAAGTTGATCAGGATGCCGGTGTTCTTCAGGAAATAGTGCAGCGTGAGATTGCGGAATTCGTCCCACGTATAGGCGGCGAGACCGGTCGTGGCCCGAATGCGCTGAGCCACGGCGTGCGCATCCTCGCCCGGCCGCAATTTGACCAGGATGAAGGACAGCAGCTTGCGCTCCGCCGGCACGAACGCCTTAGCGCGAGAATAGGTAGTGTAGACGATTGGCAGCGACTGGAAGGAGGCCGAAGCTTGGGAAAGGCCCACGACCGTCGCCCGGTGGTCGTTCAGCTCGACGACGTCGCCGACGGCAAGCGGCACGCGTTCACCGTTGACGGTCCTCGCCAGCCGGTTCGTGGCGCCATCGATGTCGACGATGATGCTTTCGCTGCGCCGCAGATCGGCGAGCTGTCCCTCCACCATCCGTGCCGGGCCGCCGATCAGCGAGGCGTCGTCGAGACCGACGAGCACGCAGTTCTGGAAGGTGCCATTGTCAAGCCGGGCGCGGATCGAACCCTTGTACAGCGGCACGGCCCACTCCACCCCTTCGACGCCTCGCACCGCGTAAAGCTTGGTGTCTTGCATCGGCTTGATGTCGTCGACGAACTGAACCTTCGGGTCCATCACCCACAGGTCGACACGACCCGTGTCGGTCAGAAAGCTGTAGGTGCGCGCCATGATGCCCATAAAGGTGGCTGGCTGCTGGGTCATCACGAACGAGGTGAAGGCGAGCGAGCTGACGATGGCGAAATACTTGCCACGGTTGCCGGTAAGCATCTTCAGCGCGATGGAGAGCATCGGCAAGGACTCCTCAGCGACGGTTGAGCCCGCTGAACAGAATATCGAGCATTCCGGCTAATTCCCGGTCGAGATCGAGGTCATGGTCGATGTGGTGCCAGCGGAACAGCAGGCTGTGTACGGTTCCCATCAACAGGTAGGCAGCTGTCGAGCTGTCGAGCTCGCTCCTGAAGGCGCCGTCTGCCTTGCCCTGGTCAAGCGCGTCTTGCAGCGTGTGATGCAGGAGACGTCGTCGCTCCCGCAGCTTTTCCTTCAGTTCAGGGAACTCGGCGTGCATTTCGCGCGAAAGCATCGTCGTCGGCATCGCGGGAATGTGACGAGCAACCGCGAGCAAGGTGCCGACGATGCGCCGAAGTCGCTGTTCCGGAGGGCCGGGCTCGGTTGCCGCAGCCTCCACCGCCGGGCGGACCTGATCGCCGATCCAGTCCACGCAGGCGAAGACGATGGCGCTCTTGGTCGGAAAGTGGCGGAACACGGCAGCCTGCGAAACGCCCACGGCATCAGCGATGGCGCCCGTGGTGAGCGCACCGGCGCCATTGCGGCCGATCAGTTCGAGCGCGGCCCGCACGATCTCGCCCTTGCGCACGGCTGCTGACTTTCGGTTCATCCGAGCCCGCATGTTAGCGATCAATCACTTACTTACTAGGACCGCATGATGGCTCACGTCAAGCGATGGCCGTTATGCGCTTGTCATTGTGCCGGCTGTCGCCGGGGCGCTCCTCAAGAAGTGATCGAAATGTCGCGTTGGGCTGTCGACAGGCTGACGGTGAAGCCGGCGATGACGTCGACGAGGGTCAGGGCGGTGATGATCAGGAACACGCTGGTGCCGCAGGCCGGCGCCAGCAGGAATTCGAGCAGGGCGACGACGAACAGCACCATCGACAGTGCATGATCGACGCCAGCCCGGCGCGATCGTCCGGCCTTGACGATCTCGACGAACAGCAGACCGAGACCGATGAGGATCAGCACGTCGCCGAGGGTGAGCATCCAGTCCGCTCCGGACGGCAGTCGCATCGAGAATAGTCCGGCGTCGATCGCGATCCCGCTGACGATGACGACGACGTTGTAGGCGATGATGACGATGACGAGCAGCGGGATTGCCTTGAGCATGAGTGCCTCATCGATTGCGGAGCGATGCCGGGGAGCTATCTCTGCAAAGGGTACGATCCCGGCAGCTGGCGCGTTAGGCCGGGCGTCCCGAGTGTTGATGGTCGTGGCGCCAGCCCCTGTCCGTATAGCACTTGCGGCGACGATGGGCAGCGGTGCACCGGATCTACGGATGGTCACATGCTGCGGTCAGGCCATCGTGCGGGCGCGCCGCGGCGCAAGATGCTGTCAGGGCAGGATGCTGTCAGGGAGGACCGATGACGATCAAGCTGCACAAGTTCGGGCCGGCCTGGGGGCTCGCCGATCCAAGCCCGTTCTGTCTGAAACTGGAGAGTTTCCTGCGCGAGGCTGCGATCCCGTTCGAGGTGGTGCCGTTCGATCGCACGAAGAGCTTCGCGAAGTCGCCTAAGGGCAAGCTGCCGTTCATCGAGGAAGATGACGGCTCCGTTGTCGGCGATTCGACGCTGATCATCGAGCGTCTGTCGCGCATTCGCGACATCGACCTCGATCGGGAATTGAGCCCACAGCAGCGGGCGATCTCGCTCGCCTTTCGGCGGATGCTCGACGAGCACCTTTACTGGACTGCGGTACACTTTCGCTGGTTCGCAGAGCCAGGCTGGTCGTTGCTTCGCAGGGCGTTCTTCTCCCGGATCCCCTGGCCCGCGCGGCCGCTCGCCGAGGCGATGCTGCGGCGGAAGATGGCCGCCGCGCTGCGTGCGCAGGGAACCGGCCGGCATGCGCAGGACGACATCGGCCGCCTCGGTGCCGAGGACATCCGGGCTCTGAGCGACCTGCTGGGCACGGACACCTGGTTTTTCGGCAGCGAGCGCCCGACACTGCTCGATCTGTGGACGCATGCCTATGTCGCCGAGATCGTCGTTCCGCCCATTGATTCACCGCTGAAGCAGATGGCCCTTGGGCTTGCGAACCTCACGGCTCACTGCGAGCGGCTGCAAGCCCGGCTGTATCCGTCCGACCGGTAACAGCGTTTCGCTCTGCCGCCGATCGAGGCTTATCCGCCCGGCGCCCCATCTCCAACCATAACGGGATTTTTTGTCTTATTTTATTGCTCATATGAGTATACCGTGCTGAGATATCACGTCGTCGTCCGCAGAGAGCTGAATAACTGGCGATAAAGGCAGCGCTCATTGCCGGAGACATCCAGTGATTGAATGTCAGGGCCGAGTCCTGGCTCGGTCTTCGACACAGCGCTGGCGAGGGAACTCTGCAAGCAAGGGATGCAGAGATGGGGATTTGCGCGGGATCCGTGGTATCCGAAACCGATACGGTTAGGTCTGCCCCCAGTCGCGCGGCAGATGATCGAACGGTGGCCCTGGCGACGGACGACCACCCCATAGACGGCGACAACGCGCTGCAGGATTATGGTGGTAGCAGCGCGCCGGATGGTGACGGTGAGCGTGCCGAACATGGCACCGGCATGGCCCCAGAAGCGTATCGCACCGAAGACGATCCTCTGTGCGGGGGCGCCGGGTTCGAGGAGGCCGACGGCGCGAGGTTCATCCTTGAGGCGGATGGAGAGACAGGCGAGCCGGTCCGCCTGATCTCCGAAGCCGGCATAACCGGAGATGACACTTCCGGTTCTGTCTCGCAGCTTGATTCGACGCCGGACTGGGACAGTCTGGGCCACACGCTGGACCTGTCGCGCCTATTGGCCGGACTGAGCTTCCGGGCCGGATCGGACTTGCTTTCGGACTGGCTGAATGCGGTCTCCGATGGCCACGACGCCATTGACCAGGCGTATGAGGTCAGCATCGAGCTCAATTTCGATGCGGTGGGGATGTCGCAGGGTCTGGAGGATCCGGTTTCCCGGGAGATCACATGACGGATCACCACCTGCTGATCGGCTGATCCCGGGTCCGATAGCCATGTTCCGTCCATGACCATCCAATCACGAGGTATTCGACCTGACGAGCCTCTGTTGTGGTCGTTTCCCCGCCGCGTAATGAATATCCGCGAACAGTTAACCCTTACGGATCGTTTCGATCAGCGAAGTCCCCACCCTGCTCCGGTGGTTCACTGAACGGACCAATTCCCGGCGGCCGGCCGTTGGGCAGGTTGCGCTCGCACCAGCTCGGAACGGAACTGCACGCATTGCCACCAGCGCTCGCGCGACGCATCGGCGTTGGCCTGCGTCCCGGGCAGGGTCCAGCGAACTTGCGTCTGTCCAGTATTCGGATCGACATAGGTCTCGCAGGCAGACAGGGCGGTGAGAGTCAGCAGACCCGCAATCGCATAGCGCATCGCATAACGTGGCTTCGTCATCACGCGGCCCCTGACCTCGCGAGTGGATCGTGCATTCCCATCGATGAGTACCATCTTTAGCCGCTGACGCACCGCCCGTCGCGGCTCTTGTGCCCTATCGCGCGCCTGATGCAAGAGCTTCGGAGTCAGCTTCCTGACACCGGCCTGTTGCGGCAGACTTTACTCGCCAATCGCGCCGCCCGATAAACCGTCGCCAGCGACGACGGGCGGGGCGGCATGACCATCGAAATGGATATCTTCAACACGACGACGATCGCGATGATCGTGTTCTTCGTCGGTTATGGCATCGTTCGCAAGGTCAAGGTGCTGCGAGACTACAGCATCCCGGAGGCGATGGTCGGTGGTGCGGCGTGTGCCATCGCGATCGCGCTGCTGCACGCCCTCGCCAACGTAACGATCACCTTCGACCTCTCCCGCCGCGACATCCTGCTCGTCTATTTCTTTGCAGCTCTGGGCCTGCGCGCCAATCTGCGCGATCTGCTCGCCAATGGCCGGCCGCTCGGCATCCTGGTCGGCCTCGCAGCCGTGTTCATCGTTATCCAGAATACAGCCGGCATGCTGCTGGCGGACGCCTTCGGACACGATCCACGGGTCGGGATCGTCGCCGGCTCGATGGCGCTCATCGGCCGCTCGGGAACCACCGTCGCCTGGGCGCCGATCTTCGAATCAACGTACGGCCTCGCGCACATGTCGCGCCTGGGCACGGCGGTCAACATGATCGGCCTGCTCGCCGCCTGCTGCATCGGCGGCCCGATTGCACTGGCGCTCATCCGCCGCTTTCGCCTGNTCGTCCCCGGGACGAGCGCGCAGCTCGATGTCGGTGCCGCGCGCACCGCACCGACACCACAACTTGACTACTATGCCTTCCTGCTGGCGCTGCTGCGCATTCACGTCGCCGTCATCTTCGGTGAGTTGCTGCGGCTGGCGCCCGATGCGGCCGGCATCCACCTCCCGCTCTACGTCACGACGCTGGCCGCCGGCCTGCTGCTCGGCAACCTGATGCCGCGGCTGGCCCCGAAGGTGAACTGGCCCGCCAGCGACCAGTGCCTGACGCTGATCGCCTACGTCAGCCTCGGCCTGTTCTACACCATGACGCTGATGAGCCTGCAGCTGTGGACAGCGGGCGCCTTCATCGGCTTCGTGCTCGCCGTCATCGTCGTCCAGGTGCTGCTGGTCATCGCCTTCATCTGGTTTGTGGTTTTCCCGGCGATGGGGCGCGACTACGAAGCAGCGGTGATCTCCGGCGGCTTCGCCGGCATGTCTTTAGGCTCGACAGCGACGACGATGGCGATCATGACCGCAGTCACCCGCGAATACGGCCGTGCCCAGAAGGCGTTCATGATCGTGCCGATCGCCTGTGGCTTTTTCATCGACATCATCAACTCATTCGCCATTATCGCGTTCGCGATGCTCGGTTCGTAGTGGATCGCCAAAGACAGCCTTTTCGGAAAGTGTTACCCGGGCGAAACCGGTCACGGACCGCAGGGGAAAGCAGCTCTCCCACGACTGTACCGTATGAAGGAAGCCGTCATGCGCGCCGCCATTCATGTCTGCCTGTTCGTCATCCTCGCCGCATCGATTGCCGCCTGCGAGCGCGAACAGCCGCCTGTACCGGAGCAGGTGAGGCCGATTCGCGCGTTTACCGTCAACGAGGTGGCGAGCGGCCAAGTGCGCCGCTTCCCAGGCGTGATCGAGGCTAGCGATNCGTCCGCGCTCAGCTTCCAGGTCGGCGGCAACGTCCGCGCGGTACTGGTCGTCCAGGGAGAGACGGTTGAAGCGGGCCAGGTTCTAGCGACGCTCGACGATGAGCCCTACCAACTGGCGGTGCAGACGGCANCAAGCGGAGCTGCAGCGGGCCCGCGCCGACCTGACGCAGACACGGGCTGATTTCGAGCGACATCAGCGGCTGTTGACGCAGGGCGCGGTTGCACGGGCCCAGTTTGAGGTGACCCAGCGCAATTACGAATCCGCTCAGAGCCAGGTCGACGTCGCATCCTCCCGGCTGGCGCTGGCGNNCGGCGCGACCTGCGCAACGCCACGCTCACCGCACCCTTCGACGGTTCGATCGCCGCTCGGCAAGTTGATCCCTTTGTCGAGGTGCGTCCTGGCCAGGAAGTGTTCCGCATCGACGCCTCCGGCAACCGCCAGGCGGCGATTGTCGTCNCCGAAACGACCATCGCCCAGATCGTCCCTGGCATGGCAGCAACGGTCTCGGTGCCGCAATTCGCCGAGCCCATGCACGCCTTGGTCAGCGAAATCGGCAGTGCCGCCGGTGCCGCCAACGCGTTTCCGGTCAAGCTCACCTTGATCAATCCGCCGTCGACGGTGCGCCCTGGGATGACCGCCGAAGTCAATCTGGCCCTGCCACGGACCGCAGAGACGGCGAGCTACTTCGTGCCCTTGACGGCGATCGCTCCCGGCGACCGGTCCGGTGAAGGCTTCCTGTTCATCTACGATCCGTCATCATCCACCGTGCGGCGTACTCCGGTGCAGGCAGCCGGATCGCTCGTCAGCAACATGGTCGCCGTCACCGGCGTCGGTCCCGGCGACATCATCGCCACCGCCGGCGTCAATTTCCTGGTGGACGGACAACGGGTGACGCTGATGTCCGAACAGGCCGCCGCCGCGCCTGCGACCGGAAGCTGATCCCCGTCGCAGTGACAGACGAACCAGAGCACGCAGGCACGGGACGAAGGCTCACCACATGTTCGGCAAGATCACCGAGTTCGCCATCAACCTGAACCGGATCACTATCCTGGTCCTGCTCGGCATCCCGCTGATGGGCCTGCTGGTCTTCCTCGACTATCCGCGTCAGGAAGATCCTNCGATCCAGATCCGCCAGGCAATCGTCACCGCCTTTCATCCCGGCATGGACGTCCATCAGGTCGAGGACCTGATTACCCGGACGATCGAGGAGAAGATCCGAGAGATCGGTGAAATCGACGACATCTGGTCGTCGACCAAGGATAGCCGCACCATCATTCATGCCGAGGTCGCCGACTGGGTGCCGGGCAAGGATATCCCGGCGGTCTGGCAGACGCTGCGCAACAACATGAGCGATCTCGCCCCGCAACTGCCTTCGGGAACGATCGGACCGTTGGTCAACGACCGGTTCGGGCTGACTGCGGTCGCCACCATCGCGCTGTGGGCGGACGGCTTCTCGCTGGAGGACATGCGCCGGGTCGCCCGCGACGTCCGCCGCCAGCTCGACGGCCTCAAAGGCGTGGAGACGATCGAGCTGTTCGGCGTGCAGCCGGAACGGATCTTCCTCGACGTCTCCAACGCCCGGCTGGCCAGCCTGGGGATCCAGCCGAACGTCATCATCGATACGCTCCGTGCCCAGAACCTGATCCTGCCGGGCGGCGTCATCGACGCCGATGGCCGCAACATCATCATCGAGCCGTCAGGGACATTCCGCAATGTGGACGAGATCGGCGAAGTTCTGATCCCGGTTCCCGGCGCCGAGAGAGCGATCCCGCTGAAAGATGTGGTCGATATCCGCCGCGACTACGTCGATCCTGCCGACCGGCCGGTGTTCTACAACGGCCACCCGGCGATCGTGATCAGCGTCTCGATCCTCGACGGCATCAACGCAGTCGAGTTCGGCGAGCGGCTGACCCAGCGCCTGAAGTCAATCGAACAGACGCTACCGGTGGGCTATGTGCTGCAGTACGCCACCTATCAGCCGACGCTGGTCGAACGCGCGGTCAACGGGGCGATCAGCAATCTCGGCCAGACGCTGCTGATCGTGCTCGTCGTCGTCGTCCTGTTTTTGGGCATCCGCACCGGCCTCATCGTCGGCTCCTTCATCCCGATGACGATCCTGCTGGCACTGGTGGGGATGTCGGCGTGGAATGTCGAGCTGCAGCGGATGTCGATCGCGACGATGATCATCGCGCTCGGCATGATGGTGGACAACGCGATCGTCATCGCCGAGAGCGTGCGCAACCGCATTCAGGCTGGCGAGGAGCGCAAGCAGGCGGCGATCGCCACCGGCCGCGAGCTGGGGCTGCCGCTGCTCACTTCGACACTGACCACCATTCTCGCCTTCATGCCGATCGCGCTCGCCGAAGGCAGTGCCGGCGAATACACGCTGTCGCTGGGCCAGGTGGTGATCCTGGTGCTGCTGGGCTCGTGGTTCATGTCGCTCTACATGACGCCGACGATGTGCTACTGGTTCCTGAAGGTTACGCCAAAGCAAGGAACCAAGCAATCAGGCGAGGCCGCACTCTACGACTCGAAATTCTACCACTCCTACCGACGGATGCTGGAGGCGATGCTCGGCCACCGGCTGATCTGCCTTGCAGGTGTGCTTGTGTTCCTGGCCGGAACCGTCTTTGCCACGCGCTGGATGGTCAACGAGTTCTTCCCCGCCAACGACCGCAACCAGTTCCTCGTCTACGTCGATCTGGAGGCCGGCTCCAGTGTCGAGGAGACGGCAAACGTCATGCAGCGGCTCGGCACCTGGCTCCGGGACACATCCGTCAACCCGGAGGTGACCAACACCGTCGCCTATGCCGGCAGCGGCGGCCCCCGGTTCTTCTTGTCACTGTCGCCGATCAACCCCGACCCACACGTCGCCTTCATGCTGGTGGAGACCGAGTCCAACGACCAGGTGCCGGACGTGATCGAGCGGACGCGGCGTTACATCTTCGAGACCTTCCCGGAAGCGGAAGGCCAGGTAAAGGCGATGTGGCTCGGACCGACGGAGACCGGGCTGGTGGAGATCCGCATCAGCGGGCCGGACGAACGCGTGCTGATGGAGCGCGCTGACCGGATGCTGGCGGCCTTTCGCGCCGTACCGGGCACGATCGACATCGCACAGGATTGGGAAAACCGGATCCTCAAGGTCGAGGTGGTCGTCGATCAGGCCCGTGCGCGGCGCGCCGGCGTCACCTCGGCGGACATCGCCGCTTCGCTCAACGCGTTTGTCAGCGGCGGACAGGTGACCGACTACCGCGAGGGCGATGCGGTGATCCCGATCGTTCTGCGCGGCCATCCGGATGAGCGCACCGAGCTTGCCAACCTCGCGAGCCTCAGCGTCCACTCTCAGTCGACCGGCCAGAACGTGCCGCTGTCGCAGATCGCCGAGATCAAGGGCAACTGGAGCCCCTATCGCATCAACCGCCGCAACCTTGAGCGGACGATTACCGTCAGTGCCAAGCACCTGCAGCTGAAAGCGGACCAGCTCGTGGCCGAAATCCAGCCGGCGCTTGATGCGCTGGAACTGTCGCCCGGCTATCACTGGGAGATGGGCGGCGAGCTGGAAGGGGCGGCCACGGCACGCGCGCACCTGTTCGCCAACTTCCCGCTGGCGGGCTTCCTGATCGTTCTGCTGCTGGTCTGGCAGTTCAACTCCTACCGGCGGGCGGCAATCATCTTGTTCTCGATCCCGCTGGCGTTTGCCGGCGCCATCCTCGGCCTGCTGATCGTGGGCGCACCATTCGGTTTCATGTCGCTGCTGGGATTGCTGAGCCTCGCCGGCATCATCACCAACAACGGCATCGTGCTGATCGACAGCATCGAGCGCAACCGGGCCGAAGGCCTCGATACATACGAGGCGGTGGTGATGGCGGCGGTCTCGCGGCTCCGGCCGATCCTGCTGATGGCGATCACCACCATCCCGGGTCTGCTGCCGCTGATCGTCTGGCGCGACCCGCTGTTCTACGGACTCGCCATCGTCATCGCTTTCGGCGTGGCGGTGGGCACGGTGCTGACGCTGATCGTCACCCCGGTGATGTACAGCCTGCTGTTCCGCGTCCGGCCTAGAGTGGTTTCTGATCGGTATGAATCGTAAGGGGATTCACAAAGGGCTGAAAATCTGATTCAGGATTCTGGCTGGGGCAAGGAGGCCAGCATGGATGGGTCAGCCTCTTTCGATAGATTTACGCACGCGGCTGTTAGCGGCGATCGATGCGGGGATGAGTTGCCGAGCGGCCGCGGCCCGGTTCGGCGTGGCACCTTCGACGGCGATCCGGTGGCAGGCGCAGCGGCTCGTGACTGGCAACGCCGTACCCAAGCGCCAAGGTGGCGACATGCGCTCGCATCGCGTCGAGGAACGCCGCGAGGAGATCCTGGCGCTGTGGGAAGCGCGCAAGGACATCACGCTCGATGAGCTTCGCGAGCACCTCGCCGGCATCGGCTTGACGGTGGCGAACTCGACGCTCCACCGCTTCTTCGTGCGCCATTCCATCACGCGGAAAAAGACCGGCCACGCGGTCGAGCAGGACCGTCCCGACGTCTTGAAGCAGCGCCGGGCCTGGTTCGACAGTCAGCTCGACCTCAATCCTGACCGGCTCGTGTTCATCGACGAGACGTGGACCGCGACCAACATGGCACGCAGCCATGGCCGCTCCCCAGGGGCGAACGCCTGCGGATGGGCTTCCCGCACGGCCACCGCAAGACCACGACGCTGGTCGCGGGGCTGCGGAAGAGCGGCATGGTCGCGCCCATGGTGCTCGACGGACCGATCAACGGCGAGTGGTTCGAAGCCTACGTGGCCCAAGTCCTCGCGCCCGATCTGCGTCGCGGCGACATCGTCATCATGGACAACCTGTCGAGCCACAAGCGCGCATCGGTGCGCGAGTTGGTCGAGGCCGCCGGCGCAACCCTGCTGTTCCTCCCGCCCTACAGCCCAGACTTCAATCCCATCGAAAAGCCTTCGCCCGCCTCAAAGCCATGCTCCGCAAGGCCGCCGAGCGAACCGTCCAGGGCCTCTGGGAGCTCATCGGCAAACTCCTCGACTTCTTCCAGCCCGCCGAATGCGCCAACTACTTCAGCTCGTGCGGCTATGACCCAGACTGATCAGAATCCGCTCTAGTATAGCTAAGCCGGCGGTGGCACGGGCGTAAGCCTCGCCGTCATTGCGAGCGGAGCGAAGCAATCCACTCTTCGGTTGCGGACATGCCGCCCGGAGTGGATCGCCACGCCCCTTTGGGGCTCGCGATGACGTGAAAAGTGCAGGCCAGGGACAGTCGTCCCTTGCTTCAGAAGGCGCCGAACAGGCTGGCGACGACGATGAGGACCACCAGCGCGATCATCGGCCCCACCACCGACGTCATCAGAACGTCCAGGTAGGAGTCCTTGTGGGTGAGCTGGCAGACGGCCAGCAGGGTGATCACCGCACCATTGTGCGGCAGGGCATCGAGCGCGCCTGAGGCAACCGCGGTGATGCGGTGCATCGCCTCCAGCGACACGCCGGCATCCTGCGCCATGTGAACCAGCGCCGGGCCGAGCGCGTCGAGCGCGATGCTCATGCCGCCCGAAGCCGAGCCGGTCATCGCCGAGAGCACGGCCACCGAGCTTGCGACCGAGACCAGCGGGTTGCCGCCACTGAGGTCGAGCACCGCACCGCTGATCAGCGAAAACACCGGCAAGGCCGCGACCACCGCGCCGAATCCGACCAGGCTGGCAGTATTGAAGATCGGCAGCACCGAGGCATCGGCGCCCTTGTCCAGGCTTGCCCGCAGGTCGGTCAGTCGCTTCCAGTTCCCGCCGATCAGCAGCAGGATGGCGAGGAACAGGCCCACGATCACCGCCCAGACACCNCGCACCGCCTCGATCGAGGTCTCACCGAACAGCGGCTTGGCGAGATACGAGGTATCCCAGCCGGGTACAATGAACTGAACGAAAACAAAGCTGCAGACGATGACCAGGATCACCGGCAGCACCGCCAGCCAGAACGGCGGCAGATCCTCATCGCCGTGCGGTCCGTCCGCCAGTTCGACGATATCGAAGTTCTCGCTCTGGGCATGCTCGCGCATCACCACGTCCGGTGCGGGCAGACTGTCGGCATGCACGCCATAACCTTCGCCCGCCGCCCGGGCCGAGGCGGCGCGGCGCTCCAGCCAGAACAATCCCAGCGATAACATCATTACCGCCGCGAGAATACCGAGCCCTGGCGCTGCGAAGGCCGTCGTGCCGAAGAACGGCATCGGGATCGCGTTCTGGATTGCGGGCGTACCCGGCAGCGCCGACATGGTGAACGAGAACGCGCCAAGCGCCAGCGCTCCCGGAATCAGACGCTTCGGGATGTCCGCACCGCGGAACAGCGCGGCGGCCACCGGAAAGATGGCGAACGCGACGACGAACGCCGACACGCCGCCGTAGGTGAGCACGGCACAACACAGCACGACCGACGTGATTGCCCGCTTCGGCCCCAGCCAGGCGCTCACGGTGCGGGCCACCGATCGCGCAGAGCCGGTATCGTCCATCAGCTTGCCGAAAATCGCTCCCAGCATGAACAATGGGAAAAAGGCGATGATGAACTGCCCGGCGTTGCTCATGAACACCTGGGTGTAGGCAGCGAGGATCGGCAGCCCGCCGGTGAGCAGGGCCGCCAGCAGGGCGCATCCGGGAGCGAGCAGCAGCAAGCTCACNCCNCGGAACGCCAAGTACATCAGCAGACCAAGCGACAGCAGAATGGCGAGGAGATCGAGCATTGAAGCAAGCCCCAGCAGGCGTCGGCGGAACCGCCGGCACGAATCAGATCCGAGAGACAGTTTAAAGGAAAGAGTGTCCCCGCTATTCCCGCCTCAGGTCGTTTCCACCGGATAGCGTGCGTCGTCGGGATAAGACGGGAAATCCTTGTCACGCCGCCAGCCTTCGAGCCATTCGGCGGCAACCTGCCGCCCCTCGTCGCGCAGGCGTGCGAGATGTGCGGGATTGCGATCAAACTTGGTTGTGTACTGCAAGCCCCAGGCGGTTTCGCGCCGCATCTTGATGGTGCGGACGGTGATCGTCTTGCATTGGTCGAGTGGCGGATGCTCGGTGCCGTACTGCTCGATCCAGCGGTTGATGCTCAAGATGTGATCGAGTTCCTGGTTGAGCGCAAGATTGCCGGCGAGTTCGTTCTCCCGATCGCGGATCTCTTCCAGCCGCACGTGGTCCTCCGGTCGGGGCGCTTCTTGCGGGTTGATCCGGATTACCCAGATTTCGTCCGGCTTCTCCTCCTTGCTGCGCGCGTCGACCAGATCAAGGACAGGCGGGTTCTGGGAATACAGGCCATCCCAGTAGTAGGCGGAGCGGGTGACCGTCTGTCCCGGTGTACAGGTCGGGAACACCGTCTCCGGAATCTCCTGGGCCGGCAGAATCTCCGGCAGCGTGCCCGACGCCGCAACCCCTTCCAGCGAAATCGACCGGCGCATCCGCCAACGCGTGACGTTGTACTGCTCGGCGTTCGAGCCGTTCGGATGCAGGTCCTTCTGCTCCAGTGTCTTGTCAGAATCGAAGACCTCGAAGTTGCCGCTCAACACCTCGATGGCACCGACGACAACCCGCACATCCGACTTGGCAACACCGCGCCAGTCGATGGCATCGAATTCCGGGCACATCGTCTTCAGCAGCGCCGGGAATTCCAGGTACTGCGGCCGAGCGCCCAGCATCGACAAGCCAGCCAGCCCCAGGCTGCCCATTGCGTCGTACGGGCTGGAGCCCGGAAACGGCACGCCGCGGGACTGCAGTGTGAGTAGCTTGGCAACCATCTGGTTGTGGAACAGCTCCACCGGATTGCTTGCAGCGAACACCGTCCAAAGATTGTCGAGCCGCTCGATTGCCTTGTCGATGCTGCCGCACGTGGAATCGATTGTGTTGGGCACAAGGCCGTACCACGTCGCCATCGCACACAAGGCGCCGGCAGACGTACCGGAAATCGCTGTGATGCGGAAAGTATCNGCCCCGCCCAGCTTCGCATCCCACTCCTTNTTCGTGCGCAAAATCTCGGTCAGGACCCCNCAGGTAAAGGCGGCGTGTGTGCCTCCACCCTGGCAGGCAAGTGCAATCCTCTTCGTGGCCATCTGTTGTCTCCCCTGTCGCCTGAGTTGATCACGCTCCGGCCGGAAAGCCGGACCCGTTGCTTCCGCCAGATCACTCAACCGGGGTTTTCCGCGGCTGCTTACCCACTGGACGGCTATTCGCCCAACGCCTAGCGAATGCCTCCGCTCCACGCAATCGAAACCTGCACGACACTTGATGGACGAACGCGAGACTGCCGAGTGCTCTTGCAGCAAGGCCAGAGAGACACTGTTCGGACGTGGCTCTCGTCCAGTTACAAGATGACGAGGCGAGCAGATCGCCGTGCTTGCCCTCTCCCTCTCCCTCTCTCCGCGACCGGGGCAGTGCCCCTATAGCGGTTCCGCCAATGCAAGCGGCGTTACCGTACCGTCTGCCACATTCAATGAATCCTGCGCCACCTTACCTCGATCGAGGATAATAACCCGGTCAGACGAGCGTATTGTCTCCGGACGGTGGGCGACGATGATCCGCGTGAGTGCCATCTTGCGTACTGCCTCGTTCACCGCCTTCTCGCGGGTAACGTCCAGGTGGCTGGTCGCCTCGTCCAGCAACAGGATGCTCGGCTGGCGGTAGAGCGCGCGGGCGATCAGCACCCGCTGCTTCTGCCCGCCGGACAGTACCGTGCCCATATCCCCCATCAGAATGTGTTTAGTCCCAGAATTTGATGGATTGGATCGAGTTTGAATCGTTCAGGCTCTGAAGTCCAGACGGTGCAGATGTCTTCGTATGGGGTGAGGCCGCGCAGGGTCTTCAGTCTTCTGCCGAAGTTGTAGGCTGCGATGAAGTCGGCGAGGTGCGCTTCGAACTTGGCGTGATCGTCATCGTGGAAGCGCTTGACGGTGGCGTCCTTGATGGTCCGGTTCATTCTGTCCACCTGACCATGGGTCCACGGATGCTTCACTTTTGTCAGGCGATGCTCGATGCCGTTTTCCTGGCATCGCCTGTCTAACATGTGCGTCATGTGGTGGGCGGTTGGACCTTCTGCATAACGCGGCGGGAAGGTGAACGGGATGCCATTGTCGGTGAGCACGGTGTGGATCGTGTAGGGCACGGCCTCGATGCGGGCTGAAAGGAAGGCGGATGCGGACGTGTGCCCGGTTTTTCTGACAACCTGCACGAAGGCGAATTTGCTGGTGCGATCAATGGCAACGGAGAGATAAAGCTTACCCTCGGCAGTCTGCACCTCGGTACTCTCGATGTGGAAAGAGCCGAGGGGATTGGTCTTGAATGTCTTCTTTGCCGGCTTTTCTTTCTCGACATCGGGCAATCGGCTGATGCCGTGGCGCTGCAGACACCGATTCAGCGACGAGCGCGTCAGATGCGGGATCGTCGGCTGAAGCGCGTACAGGCAATCGTCCAGTGGCAGCAGCGTATGGCGCCGAAAGGCGACAATAATCGCCTCATCTTCGATCGAAAGCACTGTCGAATGCGGCTCTTTCGGCCCCGTCTTCAGATCGGACGGTGATGTCCGCTTCTTCCACTTCGCGACAGTCTTGGGGTTGATCCCGTAGCGCTTCGACAGCGCCCTCAGGCTCTCTTGACTCTATTGTATCGCTCGTCGCACCGCCTCTGTCGTGCGGGCGCACCCGTGCAGAACCTGTCCCATAGGGCCTCCTTCCACTCCCGTGAAAAGATCGCACCATCAAAGGCCGGGATCAAACACCTAGTGGAAGTGGACCACATTCCGTGGGACCACTGGGGCATCGGTTCTGATTGGATATCTGGCTGGCTCCGTCCTCCTCGATCACGCCACGCGGAGCGTCTGTTGTGGTTGTTGACGCGGTGTGCATGAGGGCGATACGGCAACGTCGTCGAAGCGCAGCGTCATGTCCACCGCGTTGCGTCACTACCAACCCGAAATGATCACGACGGATGCATTATCAACGGGCTGGTAAACCAGTGTCCGCTCCTGCGGGGAAGATCACTTCCTCACATCCCAGAGCTGCGCTATCCTCGCGCCATGATGCGCCCTAGTTTCGTCGTTGCTCAAAACTGTTTGAAAGCGCTGCAGGCTGTTACCCCTGATGTTACCCCAGCAGTGCTTTCTCAAGCTGAGAGCCTTAGATTTTCGTATAACCTTTTTAAAAATAAAGACGCGCCCGTAGCTCAGTAGGATAGAGCACAGGATTCCTAATCCTGGGGTCGTGGGTTCGAATCCCGCCGGGCGCGCCATTCCGCATTCACCCCCNTGAATCCCTCCTAACACCTTGAAAGGTAAGGATAGAACCGCGGTTCTAAAGCCCTCGTTTCGAACATAGGGAAGACGGGTGGCGAACACCAGTTTCAGGACCGTCCGCTTGTCCTCCAGGCGCTCGGAAGGCCGGAGTTTTCTTGGGTTTGCGAGGAAATCGAGGGCGGTTCTAAGTGTCCGGTCAAAGCTTTCCAGTGGACGGCCGCGGTTTTGCGCGTTTTCGCGTAGGAGCGCCTTTTGCTCCTCCAGGGCGGTGATGCGTTTTTCGTAGGTGGTGATCAGCGCCGCATTGTCCGTGGCGATGATGCGATCNAGGAGCTGCTCGACCTGCCGCTCGATCTGGCGCACCTCGTCCTGAGATGACCGGGCCTGCGTGCGCGATGATGCCAGGCGGCTGTCCCACAGTTCGCGAAACATGGCGCAGGCCATGTTGAACAAACCTTCCGAGGGCTGCAATTCTGCGAGAAGCGATCGAAANTCGCCCTCCAGCGTTTCCCGGCGGATCGACTTGCCGTACGCCTCACAGCCGCGCTTCGGACAGAGATAATACGGGTAGGTCGTCGATCGGCCCTTCGACCAGCATGCGGTCATCGGGGTTCCGCAGCAACCGCAGGTGACGAAGCCGCGCAACGGGAAATCTTCGCTGAGGTCCTTGCGCGCCGGCGCCTTGGCGGTGCCGTTCAAACGATCGCGGATCGCCTGGAAGGTGGCGAAGCTGATCAGCGGCTCATGTTTCGCGGGCAACAAACGAATACCCCAATCGGGTAAATCAATGTAGCCGGCATAGAGCACCCGCGTCAGCAGGTCGGTCACCTGCTGGCTGCGGATCTCGCCCCGCCGATCCTTCGGGAATTCGGCGAACCCTTCCAGAAACCGTTTGACCTCGACCTGCGTATCGAAGCGGCCCGTGGCGTAGCCTTCCAAGGCCTCGGCAATGATCGAGGCGAGCGGTTCGTCGCGCACCAGCATCTTGCCGTGGCCGCCGACGCGCGCATAGCGGTAGCCGATCGGGGCCTGGAACACCCAGTAGCCGTTACCGGCCCGTGCGCGCATGCGGTTGCGGGTTTGCTCGCCGTTCTTNTGGCGCTGGTGCTGGGAAACACTGGCGAGGAGGTTTTCGACCAGGATGCTGTCGGAATCTTCGCCGAACTCGATCGACGGGGATTCCAGCTTGCCGCCGGCCGCAGAGATCGCCGTGCGCAGTTGCAGGTGCGCTTCCAGGCCGCGCGCCAGGCGGCTGATATCGTCGATGATGACGACGTGCTGGCCGCGTTTGCGGTGCTTGCGCAGGAACGCCAGCATCCCCTGCATGCCGGGCCGGTCGATCAGGCCGCCGGAGACGGCCTCATCATGAAACACCTGCACCACGTCGTAGCGCTTGTGCGCGGCATATTCCCGGCAGCGGCTTTCCTGTGAGCCGAGTCCGTGCCCTTCATTGGCCTGCCGGACGCTGGACACGCGGCAGTAGATGACAGCCTGTGGGGTGTTATCCTCCTTCATGATCAATGCCTTTCTGCCGCCGGGCCAACCGGGCGGCGTTCCTGAAATGACTTTTCACGGAATCCTGCTGAAAGCTTACGCGATCCGGCCGCCCGTTTAAATCCTCCCCGAGCCGGATAGCGCGACCCGCTGCACCGGATGCAGCCCGAAAGCGCGGTCGGCAAAGCTTTCCATGATCGCCCAAACGCTGTGGATAAGCTCCGCCTTCTGTGCCTCGCTCAGATCGAAACCGTCCACGTACGGACGGTATTTTTCGAGATCGGGCGGCATGACGAAGCGTAAACGGTCCTTTCCACCGCACATGCAGGCGCGGCGGCAATCGAATAGGTTGAATGGGATTGGAAGAAACAGCGTCCCGGCTTGCCGCACGGGCGGAAGCCCGGCGAAAGGCCTGGCCTTCCCCGGCAAATTCAGGACGCAATAATAGGTAAATATTCCTAACTATATCCGCATTGCTTTGTTTTGTCCAGCGTTTTGCCGGGCGGTGGGATACGCTCATCATCGTCTCGCTCTCCTTTCAAGAAATAGAAAGTGGGGTGCACATGCACCCTGGCCCTCGCCGAGAGCGGGTGGGTGTGGGTCGGTGCGGGTTCGTGGCCGGCCGGGTTGCAGACGAAGCGGACCTTACAGGTCTGCGCCGGATGCGGCCCCGCCGGTCCCAAAGAAGACGTGCCAAGGGAGGAGGGCGGCGCCCTCCTAAGCCCTTGTGAGATGTTGAAAATCAGCGCCGGAGGACGCTGTCAAAAGGACCGTTCGAGGAATTGAAGCCAGATGCCTGAAAACAGAATAGGATGTCGCCTTTATGTGTAATATATACAAGTATAATAATTAAAATATATTAATGTATACAGAAATCTACGAATAAAATTATCGCATTGCTGGTGACTTATAAAATAATATATTTTATTTATACACTAACGCACCTTTTTCAGAGAGTAGTTTAGACATCTTATTTTTACGGGATTATCCCTTTACGCATGTAAAGAAAATACTCCTATTGACAGCTTTATAAGGCGCGCGGAAATATTGGCGCACACACCTAACCGCGCAAGCGTGCGCATTCGGGAAGTTGTGGATCTCGATAGAGATTTCCCGTATCATTCCTTTCAATGCTTGACGACGCACTTTCCGTGGCCATTGCTGACAAACGCGCTGAGCGTGATGCGCTCGCGCGTCAGCTTGAGCGTCTCGATGTCGAGATCGCTACGCTGGAATTTGCGGCAAGTCTGCGGCCTATCAACGAACGCCCCAACCGACGCCAATCACCAAACGGCGCTGAATCGCGCGGGAAAGGGCGGCAAGTAGGCGCAATCTCGGAAACGTGGCGTAATATCCTCCGCATGATGCACGATTTGCATCCTGACGGCGCGCCGGACCCTGATGTGTTGGAGATTTGCGTCGCCGAGGGACTCACCAAGATACGTTCGCGAGATGTAACGCGACGGATGCTGGCGCTTCAGCTCCACGGGTATGTGAGCCAGTCTAGCGGCGGGTGGCACGTCACCGAAACTGCCATCAAGCGCTTTGCCCTAGATACCTCACGGGACCAAATGAAAGCGGCGGGCGATTCGCAGTCGCCCGCCGCTCATGATACCGATCGCATGTCGTGATCTTGGTTAGCAGCCTGGCACGACACGCGGAACAGCCAACGAAAGGAGGCGTCAAGTGAGGCGAACACTTGTCATCTTACCTGACTGAGGCTGTGCCCGTAGTCGTTGGGCTGCGGGCACAGCCAATACTTCCCTTGGCTAGCTCTGCATGCTAATGTACAGATTCTCGTTGATTCTGTCAACGCTGCAGGTTGCCCAATGGAGAAGCAAAATGAACGTCAGCCAATTCCCTGCTAGGCGAAGCTCTAGGTTAGCAAAGTCCGGCCGGGATGCGAACGACAAATCTATAACAACCTTGGGCAATACCCGTATGTATGCGATAGCGTTCGATCTTGATCAAGACCGGCTTCAGCGGCACTACCCTGGGAACACCTATACTAACGCCTATGATGTCATCTGTCGGGTGTTCGGGGAGCACGGTTTCACGAGGCGGCAGGGGAGCGTCTACTTCAACGAGGACCGCAAGGCCAACTCCGTCACCTGTGTTCTGGCCGTCCAGGATCTGGTCAAGCGGTATCCATGGTTCCGGTCTGTTGTCTCCGACATACGCATGTTGAGAATCGAGGAAGACAACGACCTGTTGCCGGCTGTTGGCGAACATGAACTGCCGCTCACGTTCGGCGGAACGGCGGCGGAATAGCGCGATGCCGCTGAGCCTTGCGCTGGCGATCAAGAGTGGTCGATTACCGGAGTTCATCGCTCAAGAAGAGGAAAGGGGCATCGGCAGCGCCGATTCCGAAATGTTTGAATCGATCCTGCGTTTCGCTGTCAGACCACCCCAATCAGAAGATCGAACATCGCATTCTCCATGTGACGATGGTTCGACCGGAACGTGAACTCGTCTAGGTACCGCTGCATGTACTTCGCCGACACGTGAATGTGTGTGCTGCGCACGCTCGTCTTGAACAGCTTCCAAAACGATTCTACGTGGTTCGTGTGGTGCATCTCACCAGAGCGGTAGTCGTACACCGCAAACTCCCGAGCGCCGTGCTTAACCTGCCCGTGCTGGTAGCCGTCTCCGGTCAATAAGCCATACGAGACAAGCTCATCGGTCGAGACGGTTGATCCNGGCTCCACATTCCGCAGAACGACATTGCGCAGCGTGTCCTTCTTGACGTTCGGGATCACCTCGGCAGCAATCTCGCCGCCGCGCTTCTTAAGGCCCATCACAATTGTCTTGCCAGCCGCTCCACGGCCGCGCTTGCCGGGCCGGTGACCACCGACATAAGCCTCATCAAGCTCAACATGCCCTTGCAGCATTGCGAAGCCGTCCGCCTTGTCCATGAGCTGGCGGATCTGATGACCCATGCGCCACGCCGTCTTATAGGTGACACCAAGGGTGCGCTGCAGCTCCTTTCCGCTCACGCCGTGACGTGTCGTGACAAACAGGAATATCGCATAGAACCACATCTGCAGAGATGTACGGCTGTCCTGAAAGATCGTGCCAGCGCACGGATAGACATGATGGCCGCAACGAGAGCACGAATAAGCTGGACGCTTTGCGAGACGGTGAAAGGTGGCTTCCTGCTGACACGCGCCGCACACGTGGCGCTCGCCGTGCCGCACTTCCATGATGTGATCTAGGCACGCATCATCGTCGGGGAAGCGCTCGAAGAAATCCCGAACCGTGAGCTTGTCTTTTGCGGCCATCGACCATCCCTCCTGATGACCGAAGTATGCCTCGCCGCTGTACCTGCGTCAATGGGATAATTCCGTATTTTTATATATTGTGCTACAATTAGAGCGGATTCTGATCAGTCTGGGTCATAGCCGCACGAGCTGAAGTAGTTGGCGCATTCGGCGGGCTGGAAGAAGTCGAGGAGTTTGCCGATGAGCTCCCAGAGGCCCTGGACGGTTCGCTCGGCGGCCTTGCGGAGCATGGCTTTGAGGCGGGCGAAGGCTTTTCGATGGGATTGAAGTCTGGGCTGTAGGGCGGGAGGAACAGCAGGGTTGCGCCGGCGGCCTCGACCAACTCACGCACCGATGCGCGCTTGTGGCTCGACAGGTTGTCCATGATGACGATGTCGCCGCGACGCAGATCGGGCGCGAGGACTTGGGCCACGTAGGCTTCGAACCACTCGCCGTTGATCGGTCCGTCGAGCACCATGGGCGCGACCATGCCGCTCTTCCGCAGCCCCGCGACCAGCGTCGTGGTCTTGCGGTGGCCGTGCGGGAAGCCCATCCGCAGGCGTTCGCCCCTGGGGAGCGGCCATGGCTGCGTGCCATGTTGGTCGCGGTCCACGTCTCGTCGATGAACACGAGCCGGTCAGGATTGAGGTCGAGCTGACTGTCGAACCAGGCCCGGCGCTGCTTCAAGACGTCGGGACGGTCCTGCTCGACCGCGTGGCCGGTCTTTTTCCGCGTGATGGAATGGCGCACGAAGAAGCGGTGGAGCGTCGAGTTCGCCACCGTCAAGCCGATGCCGGCGAGGTGCTCGCGAAGCTCATCGAGCGTGATGTCCTTGCGCGCTTCCCACAGCGCCAGGATCTCCTCGCGGCGTTCCTCGACGCGATGCGAGCGCATGTCGCCACCTTGGCGCTTGGGTACGGCGTTGCCAGTCACGAGCCGCTGCGCCTGCCACCGGATCGCCGTCGAAGGTGCCACGCCGAACCGGGCCGCGGCCGCTCGGCAACTCATCCCCGCATCGATCGCCGCTAACAGCCGCGTGCGTAAATCTATCGAAAGAGGCTGACCCATCCATGCTGGCCTCCTTGCCCCAGCCAGAATCCTGAATCAGATTTTCAGCCCTTTGTGAATCCCTTACGATTCATACCGATCAGAAACCACTCTAAAGTGCGAGAGGTTCCTTGCCGTCATCGTCTCGGCGTCGATCCGGCTCCAGACGGCATGGGCGTGCCAGCGCCCTTCCTTTCGTGGAAGACGATCACCCGCGGCTGCCCGGACAGCCCGGTCTTGGCTTCGATCCGCTCGCAGGCCTCTTCAAAGGCCTCCACGCTGACGCTTTCGTTCTGCGGAGGGTTGAGCGAGACGGAGAACAGGAACTGCCGGCACCGCGTCCCGCGGCTGACGGCATAGGCTTCTTTCAAAGCGCCCGGCAAATCCTGCGAGACGAACCCGCGCACCTCGTGCACCTCGACGTGTTCGTTCTCCTCGGTCTTCATCAGATGAACTGCGAGCTGCTTCGCCCCGCCGCGCTGTGATGCCTTCAAGATCATCGCGCTCAGTGCTCCCGGATGCCAAGCGCATCCATCAGCAGCCGCTTCATCGCGGCGATGTCGGCGCAGGCGCTCCGGAGGTCGCGCCGCGTCTCCTCGTCCAGCGGCAACGACCCGCTGTTCGCCGCTTTGGCCAATTGATTGACGTTGCCCGCCAGCCGCGATTGCCCCAGCGCCGCCAGCAGCCGCGCCAGCGCCGTATGATCCTTCACCGGGAACCGCCCGCGCGTCCGGCGCGATTCGCCGCCCTCACCAAGCAGGCGGCCACGAATGTAAGCCCCAAGCGGCATCCCGCCCGCCTGCTTCTCCAGCCGTCCGCGTTCCTCCGGCGTCAGGCGCAGGGAAAACGGCGCCGGGTGTTTGTTGCTTGGTCGAGACATCAATGAACTTTTCTGAAAACCACGCAGCGCCAAACGCTCCGGTTCCAAAGAACCGAAGCGCCGCGCAATGCGTCATGTGTAAGATTGAAAAACTGATCCGCCTCACCCGGGCGGAAGTCTGGAAAACTCAGAGAGAAGGGCCAGGATCAGGCGGCCGACTGCCCTCCAGAACCTTGTTCCAGGTCGCCAACTCATGAAAGAGCTGGTTCGAATTCTCTACGTCCAGGCGCACCATTCCGCGCGCGACAACGGGGGTGTCGGAGGGTCTTGCGGCGGGAGGCCGGTGCCTTTCTACTCAGTCTCCCAGATCCGGGTCGTAGGCGAGGTTTGCGGCAAGCCAGCGCTCGCATTCCTTCAGGTTCATCCCCTTGCGCCGGGCGTAGTCCGCCACTTGGTCGCGGTGGATACGGCCCAGCCCGAAGTAGCGGGCTTCGGGATGAGAGAAGTAGAAGCCGGAGACCGCGGCTGCGGGGGTCATGGCGAAGCTTTCGGTGAGCTTGATGCCGGTGTTGTGCTCGGCGTGCAGCAGGTCGAACAGAGTGCGCTTTTCGGTGTGGTCGGGACATGCAGGGTAGCCCGGCGCCGGGCGGATGCCCTGGTACTTTTCCGCAATAAGCGCTTCGTTCGAGAGTTTCTCGTCCAGCGCATAGCCCCAGAACTCCTTTCGCACCCGCTCGTGCAGCCGCTCGGCAAACGCCTCCGCCAGCCGGTCGGCCAGGGCCTTGGCCATGATCGAGGCGTAATCGTCGTGCTTCTTCTCGAACGCGGCCACCACCTCGTCCAGCCCGTGACCGGTGGTCACGGCGAAACCGCCCAACCAGTCTGGCACGCCTGACTCCTTGGGGGCGATGAAGTCGGCCAGCGCGAGATTGGCGCGCGCTCGGCGGGATGAATCGCGGGACATCTGCTGGCGCAGCGTATGGATCACCGCCAGCACGCCCGAACGGCTTTCGTCGGCGAACAGCTCGATGTCGTCGTCACCGACGGTATTTGCCGGCCAGAAGCCGATCACCGCGCGGGCGCGCACCCACTTCTCGCCCACCATCCGCTGCAGCATCGCCTGCGCGTCGCCGTAGACCGAGCGCGCTGCCTCGCCGACCTTTGGATCGTCGAGGATGTCCGGAAAGCGTCCGGATAGCTCCCAGGTCTGAAAGAACGGCTGCCAATCAATCCGGCTCACCAGCTCCGCGAGATCGTAATCGTCGAACACCGTCAGTCCGGGTTCGGCGGGGCGCGGCGGTGCATAGCCGTTGCTGAATTCCAGTTGCAGACGGTTGGCACGGGCGGACGCCAGGGGCAACCGCTCCCTGTCCCGGTGCTGTCGGGCATGCGCCTCGCGCAAAGTGGTGTAGTCTTCACGGACCTGGGCCGCGTAGGTCTCGGCAGTGCTGCCGGCTTTCGACAGCAGCGATTGCGCTACCCCGACCGCCCGGGATGCATCAACCACGTGCACCAGAGGGCCGTCGTAGCTGGGCGCTATCTTGACCGCCGTGTGCACCTTGCTGGTGGTGGCGCCGCCGATCAGCAACGGGATATCAAAGCTCTCCCGCTGCATTTCCTTCGCCACGTACACCATCTCGTCCAGTGACGGCGTAATCAGACCCGAGAGGCCGACGATGTCCACCTGCTCCTTTTTCGCCGTCTCCAGGATCTTGGCGCACGGCTGCATGACGCCGAGGTCGATGACTTCGTAGTTGTTGCACTGCAAGACGACGCCCACGATGTTCTTGCCGATGTCGTGCACGTCGCCCTTGACGGTGGCGAGGAGAATTTTTCCAGCCGTTTCCCGCGGCTTGCCGTCCTTCTCCGCCTCCATGAACGGCAGCAGGTAAGCGACCGCCTGCTTCATCACGCGGGCGCTCTTCACCACCTGCGGCAGGAACATCTTGCCGGCCCCGAACAGGTCGCCGACCACGTTCATGCCGGTCATCAGCGGCCCTTCGATCACATGCAGCGGCCGCTCCGCCTGCTGGCGTGCCGCCTCGGTGTCCTCCTCGATAAATTCGCCGATCCCGGCGACCAGCGCATGCGTCAGCCGTTCCTGCACCGGCAACTCGCGCCAGGAGAGGTCCACCTCGCGCGTCTTCTTTTCACCCTTGACGGTGCCGGCGATCTCGAGCAGCCGCTCGGTTGCGTCCGGCCGGCGGTTGAGGATCACGTCCTCGACCCGCTCACGCAGCTCTGACGGGATCTCGTCGTACACGGCGATCTGGCCGGCATTAACGATGCCCATGTCCATCCCGGCGGCAATGCCGTGATAGAGGAACACCGAGTGCATCGCCTCGCGCACCGGATCGTTGCCGCGGAAGGCAAAGGAGACGTTGGACACGCCGCCGGAGATGTGTACACCCGGCAACAGCTCCTTGATTCGGCGCGTCGCCTCGAAGAAGTCCACCGCGTAGTTGTTGTGCTCCTCGATCCCGGTAGCGACGGCAAAGATGTTGGGATCGAAGATGATGTCCTGTGGCGGAAAGCCGATCCGGGTGGTGAGCAGGTGGTAGGCGCGGGCGCAGATCTCGACCTTGCGCTCGGCCGTGTCCGCCTGGCCCTGCTCGTCGAAGGCCATGACCACGGTGGCGGCGCCGTAGCGGCGGATCTTGCGTGCGAGCGCGAGGAACGATTCCTCGCCCTCCTTGAGGCTGATCGAATTGACGATGCCCTTGCCCTGCAGGCACTTCAGACCGGCCTCGATCACCTGCCACTTGGAGCTGTCGATCATCACCGGCACGCGGGCGATGTCCGGCTCGGACGCGATCAGGTTGAGGAAGCGCACCATCGCCGCTTCCGCGTCCAGCATCGCCTCGTCCATGTTGATGTCGATGATCTGGGCGCCGTTGGCGACCTGGTCACGGGCGATCTCGATCCCGACGTTGTAGTCGCCGGCGAGGATCAGCTTGCGAAACTTGGCCGAGCCGGTGACGTTGGTCCGCTCGCCGATGTTGATGAAGGTACGCATCAGCAGGCCAGTGCGNAAGGGTTCGAGTCCGGAAAGGCGCAGCATTCGGGGATCNTCCGGGATCGGCCGGGGCGGGACGCCTTCGACGGCGCCCGCAATTGCCGCGATGTGATCGGGNGTTGTTCCGCAGCAGCCACCCACGATGTTGACCAACCCTTCTTCTGCCCAGTTGCGGATGTGCGCCGCCGTCATGTCCGGTGTTTCGTCATACTCGCCGAAAGCGTTCGGCAGCCCGGCGTTGGGGTAGGCGCAGACGTAGGTGTCGGCGACACGCGAAAGTTCTGCTACGTGCGGGCGCATTTCGGCGGCTCCGAGCGCGCAGTTGAGGCCGATGGTGATCGGTTGCGCGTGTTGCACCGAGTTCCAGAAGGCTTCTGCCGTCTGGCCGGAGAGGTTGCGGCCGGAAAGATCGGTGATCGTCCCCGAGACCATCACCGGCAGCCGCAGACCCATTGCCTCGAATAGCTCGTCCACCGCGAACAGAGCCGCCTTGGCGTTCAGGGTATCGAACACGGTTTCGACCAGGATCAGGTCGCAGCCNCCTTCGATCAGCCCCTCGGCCGCCTCTCTGTAGGCCGATGCCAGTTCGTCGAAGGAAATGTTGCGAAAGCCGGGATCGCCCACATCGGGCGAGAGCGACGCGGTGCGGTTGGTGGGCCCGATCGCGCCAGCGACAAACCGCGGCTTGTCCGGTGTTTCTGCCGTCTTCGCGTCGGCGGCCTCGCGGGCAAGACGGGCACCGGCGACGTTCAGTTCGCGGGCCAGCTCTTCTTGGCCGTAGTCGGCGAGCGAAATGCTGTTCGAGTTGAAGGTGTTGGTCTCGATGATGTCGGCGCCGGCGTCCAGGTATGAAGTGTGGATGCCGCGGATGATCGCGGGCTGCGTCAGGCTCAGCAGGTCGTTGTTGCCCTTCAGATCCCGCGGCCAGTCGGCAAACCGCTCGCCACGGTAGTCGGCTTCCTCCAGCTTGTGCCGCTGGATCATCGTGCCCATGGCTCCGTCCAGCACCAGGATACGGTGCTGCAGGGCAACGTTCAGGGCGGCCAGGCGGCCCTTGCGGCTCGTCGTCATTGCGTCTGCCTCTTCCCTCAAGTGCGGTGCTGCGGCGCCGTGCGTCGCCCTTATCCACACGCGTTCCGGTGATCGTCGCGCGTTTGTTCGCGCGTTTACGCGCCAGCCGCCGCTTGCTGTGCCGTTTCCTCCTCGTGTGGCGGGCGGACGCCCAGCACATGGCAGATGGCAAAGGCGAGATCGGCCCGGTTCAATGTATAGAAATGAAATTGCTTGATTCCCAGCGCGTGCAATGCTCGGCACTGCTCGCAGGCGACCGATGCAGCCACCAGCCGGCGGGTCTCCGGGTCGTTGTCGAGACCCTCGAACAGGTCGGCCATCCACGGCGGTACGGAGGCACCACACATTCCGGCAAAGCGGACCACTTGCGCGAAGTTGGTGACCGGCAGGATGCCGGGAATGATTGGCACGTTGATCCCGGCTGCGCTCACCTTGTCAAGGAAGCGGGCAAAGACGTCGACGTCGAAAAAGAACTGGCTGATTGCCCGATCGGCACCGGCGTCGATCTTGCGCTTCAGGTTGTCAATGTCATCTTCGGGGCTGAGCGCTTCCGGATGGGTCTCCGGGTAAGCCGCCACGGAGATCTCGAACTCTGCCACCCGCTTGAGACCGGCGACCAGATCGCAGGCATAGGCGTAGCCGCCGGGGTGCGCCACATAGCGGCTGGCACCATCCGGTGGATCACCCCGCAGGGCCACGATGTGGCGGATGCCCGCTGCCCAGTACTGCCGTGCGACGACGTCGATTTCGTCACGGGTAGCGCCGACGCAGGTGAGATGCGCCGCGGGTTCAAGGGTTGTTTCCGGCGGATGCGGACGAGCGTTGCGTGGGTTCGTTCGCGGGTGGAACCGCCTGCCCCGTAGGTCACCGAGACGTAAGCCGGATGCAGCGTGGCAAGCCGCTGGATGCACGCCCACAGTTGTTCCTCCATCTTTGAGTTTTGGGCGGGAAAACTCGAAGGAGACTTGCACATCCTGCGGTAGCGGTGCGGCCACGGCAAGCTGCGTCGGGTAGCGAGCGAATGTCGTCATCGTCATCGTTTAGCTGAGCAGTTGTCGAACCGGAACCGGGACGACCGAAGCGCGCACCCCACGGCCATCAAACCGGCCTTGCCGCACGCCCCCGGCGAAAGCTGCGGAAGCCCAAGGCTGTTCCGCATGCGCGAGGGTGCGGATTTTGCCTCCTAGGCGCAACGCTTTTTGCGACGGTGCTCCCTTAAGCTGGAAGCGTTGCAACCATCTGGTAGAACACGATAGCGGCAGGTGCGCTGGTGTTTGATGAACGGTTGTGCTACTCGCGGCCCACCGGGTGTTGTCAGGCCCTGTGCATTGGGCGTGCGTGCCAGTGTGATAAGACAATGACAGGGAGACACAGGTCCTGATGCCAATGACCGTGCCGAGCCTGATGCGTGCCATAGCACTGGTGATTCTGGTCGCCGGATGTGCGACGCCTCCTGACCGCGCCGACACGGAAGCCTACGCCGAATACGAGGCGATCAACGACCCGCTGGAGCCGCTCAACCGCACCATCTTCGGCTTCAACCAGGCGCTCGATGCGATGTTTCTACGGCCATGGGCAGACTTCTACCGCATCTTGTTGCCGCCTCCTTTGCGCGAGGGTATCCACAATTTTCTCACCAATCTGCGGACGCCCATCGTTCTCGCCAATGATCTGATGCAGGCGGAGTTCGAGCGCGCCGGCATCACCACTGGCCGCTTCTTGATCAACACCACGATCGGAATTGGCGGCATCGCCGACTGGGCGAGTGACTTTGGTCTGCCGTACCACAACGAAGACTTTGGCCAGACGCTCGCCGTGTGGNGGGCACCCGAGGGGCCGTTCTTGATGTTGCCGTTGCTGGGGCCTTCGAACCCGAGGGACGCAGTCGGTCTTGCCGTTGACAACCTTGTGCTCGATCCGATCGCCTGGTGGGTACGGGCAAATCCGTCCGAACGAGCGCCTTACGCCTATCTGCGTACGGCCGGTGAGGTCCTCGACGCGCGGGCAGGGACCGTCGACGAACTCGATGACCTGCAAAAGTCATCACTGGATTTCTATGCAGCCATCCGCAGCCTTTATCGGCAATTCCGGATCGCTGAGATCTGGCAGGGGCATCCTCCACCTTCGCAAACGGGGCCGTCCATGGAGGATTTTCCTGACATTCCGATTGAATAGGAGGCGTACCGCCTGATGTCCGGCTTGTGTCTGTTCATCTCACGCCGGCGTGCCCTGGTGATATTGCTGGCGGCGATTGCTGTTCCGTCAACGATGGCCCGTGCGGCGACGAGCGAATCGCAGGTGGCTGGCGCGCAGGCTCTGGTCAGGGCGTTTGCCGACCAGGGTGTCCAACTTCTGCAAGACAAGGAGGCTTCTCCGGCAGCCCGTGCGGAGCGTTTCCGGGCATTGCTGCATGAGTACTTCGCACTCGATGTCATTGCCCGCTGGGTGCTGGGCCGCCACTGGAGTCAGTTCACTACCGATCAGCAGGCCGAATACCTCACATTGTTCGAGGATTTGGTTGTCTACGGCTACATCAAGCGTTTCAGCGAGTATACTGGCGAACAACTGCGCATCATCCGCACGCTTGCGGATTCTCCCTCGCAGGCAACAGTGTTCAGCGAGATCGACCGTCCCGCTGGCGGCCAGCCGATACGGGTGGACTGGCGGGTTGGGACATCACGCGAAGGCGTGTTCCGGATCATCGATGTGGTGGTGGAAAATGTCTCGCTGGGTCAGACGTGGCGCTCAGACGTTTCCGCCACGATCCAGCAGGGCGGGGAGCTTCGGGGCTCCTGGACTCGATGCGCGATCGTACCCGCCAGCTGCGGTCGGATCTCGGCATTAGCGACTGAGCCTGTAGCGGTGTCTTGTCGCGCAGCGGCCGTCGCAATCCACTGCCCGGCAGAGTATGCGATGCGCGAACGTGGACTGCCTCGCCTGCAACTCGCAATGAGAGGGAAAGTTGTTACCGCCGTTCGGCGAAAAACTGGCGCAGCAGTCGTTGTGCCCTCTGCTCCTCCAGCCCGCCGTACACCTCCGGACGGTGGTGGCAGGTAGCCCGATCAAANACCCGCGCGCCATGCTCGACCCCGCCGCCTTTGGGATCGTAGGCGGCAAAGTACAGACGGCGGATGCGCGCGAAGCTGATCGCCGCCGCACACATCGCACACGGCTCAAGTGTCACGTAGAGATCGCAGTCCGGCAGCCGTGGCGCACCCTGCTCCATCGCGGCTGACCTGAGTGCGAGGATCTCGGCGTGCGCGGTCGGATCCGCGAGTTCCTCCACCCGGTTGCCGGCCGCTGCCAGCACCCGGCCGGCAACTGCCTCGACCACCACCGCGCCGACGGGCACCTCGCCGCGCACCGCCGCCTTTTCGGCTTCCGCCAGCGCCAGCCGCATCAAGCCGCCGCCGTTCATGCCGCCACACTCCGCCCGCCGGCCCGTCGGGTCAAGCGAACCACGGATTGGCG
The DNA here is from genome assembly GCA_013414705.1 of Defluviicoccus sp. GTDB lineage: Bacteria > Pseudomonadota > Alphaproteobacteria > Rhodospirillales > Defluviicoccaceae > Defluviicoccus. The sequence goes on along the minus strand of CP058705.1, from coordinate 4,046,924 downwards.
ACGACGTTGCGTCGCGGGCGGAGCGACCCTATTAGATGCCACATGCGTACTCCTGTCATCGGCATCACCATGGATCGCGAGGAGCCGGGCGGCTACTCGAAGTTCCCGTGGCTTGCGCTCCGCGAGAACTATGCCCACTCGGTGGCTGCTGCCGGCGGACTGCCGATCCTGCTGCCGAACGAGCTGGACCGGGTGGAGGAATACCTGTCGCTGATGGACGGCCTGATCGTCTCCGGCGGCAACTTCGACGTCGATCCGGCGCTGTTCGGCGAACCGGAGCGGCACCCGACGGTGAAGACCAAGGATGCCCGCACCGCCTTCGAATGGCAGATCACCCGCGGCGCGCTCGACCGCAACATTCCGGTGCTGGGACTGTGCGGCGGCCAGCAGCTTNTGCACGTGATCTTGGGCGGGACGCTGATCCAGCACATCCCCGACGCGATCGCGGGCGCGCTCGCGCACGAGCAGCCAAACCCACGCAACGAACCGGGGCACCGGGTGCGCATCCTCAAGGGAACCCAGCTGCACCAGATCGTCGGCACCGAAGAACTTCAGGTGAACAGCGCCCACCATCAGGCGGCGAGAGATGTGCCGGTGGGCGTAGTCATCAGTGCCATTGCCGACGACGGCGTGATCGAGGCGATCGAGGATCCCCGACACCGCTTCTGTATCGGCGTGCAGTGGCACCCGGAATTCGAGATCAGCGACGGCGACCGGCGTCTCACCGCGGCGTTCGTCGATGCCGCGTGTGGCTGACCGTTCCGGGAGGGCCCCGGCAATGCCCGCAGCGACAGCGACCGCCGCGAAGGCAGAGAGCGGATCGCCAAGGTAATCGCCCGCGCCGGCCTGTGCTCGCGCCGGATGGCCGAGCAATGGATCGCAGACGGCCGGGTCAGCGTCAACGGCCAACGGATCGAGTCACCGGCGCTCGACGTGGGCAACGCCGACGTGGTGATGGTGGACGGAGCGCTGCTGCCGGAACGCCAGCGGCCGCGGTTGTGGCGCTATCACAAGCCGGCCGGACTGGTGACGACGCACAGCGATCCGCAGGGCCGGCCCACGGTGTTCGAGCGTCTGCCGGCGGAACTGGGCCGGGTTATTTCGGTCGGCCGCCTCGATCTGACCTCCGAGNGGCTGCTGCTGCTGACCAACGACGGTGCGCTGGCGCGCCGCCTGGAGCTGCCGTCCACCGGCTGGACGCGGCGCTACCGGGTGCGGGTGCACGGCACGATTGACGAGGCGGCGCTTGCCCGCCTTCAGCACGGCACGACCGTGGACGGCGTGCGCTACGGGCCGATCGACGCCCGCTTCGACCGGCTGCAAGGCAGCAACGCCTGGCTGACGCTGGGACTGCAGGAGGGCAAGAACCGGGAGGTGCGCAAGGTGCTGGACTCGCTGGGGCTGCCGGTCAACCGGCTGATCCGCGTCGCCTACGGGCCGTTCCAGCTCGGAAATCTTGAGCGCGGCGGCATCGCAGAGGTCTCCCCGAAGGTGCTGCGCGAGCAGCTCGGCAACTCGCCAAGCGGCCCGAATGACAGCCGGCGAGGCACCAAGGGCAGCGGACCGGGCGGCAGTAAAGGCGGCGGCAAGGGCGGTAGCAAAGAAGTGCCGGCCCGATGAGGATCATCGGCGGTAAGCACCGGGGCCGGGCGATCCGGGTGCCGCGCGAATGCGTGCGGCCGACCGGCGCACGGGTCCGCGAGGCACTGTTCGATATCCTCGAACATGGCATGGACTGGCCGGGGTTCGAGGGCGCGCACGTGATCGACGCGTTCGCCGGCACCGGCGCCTGCGGCCTGGAGGCGCTGTCGCGCGGGGCGGCTCTCGCCACCTTTCTCGACGTCGATAAAGCCGTGCTGCAAACGATCCGGCGCAACGCCGCAGCAATGGACGAGGCGCGCAGCATCACCCTGCTGCAGCTGGATGCAACGCGGGTGCCTCCGCCGCCGCTGGCGGCCGGCGCTCCGTGCGCGCTTGCCTTCCTCGATCCGCCCTACGGGTCCGGGCTGGCGGTTCCGACCCTGCACTGCCTGTCGGAACGGCACTGGCTGGCCCCTGGCGCGGTTGCGACGGTGGAGGTGGCGGCGCGCGAACCGCTGGTCCCGCCACCGGGCTATCGGGTGGTCGACGAGCGGATCTACGGGGCGGCACGCCTGGTGTTTCTTTGCCTCGACTGAATGGCCTCGACGGACCGGATGCCCCTATGACTTTACCCGATTGGCGCGCTGCGGCTTGCCGCTGGGGGCTAACCGCGCGATAACACACGGCTCTGACTTGGCGAAACGGCTTGGAACTCACGCGCGTGCGCTACATCTCGACCCGAGGCGAAGCACCCGTCCTGCCCTTCGATGACGTGGTTCTCGCGGGCTTGGCTCGCGACGGCGGACTGTACATGCCGGAAAGCTGGCCGCAGATCAGCCCGCGCGACCTGCAGTCGCTGCAGCGGCTGACCTATGCGGAGCTGGCAGCGCGATTGCTGGCGCTGTTTGCCGGGCCCGCTATCGAAGAAGCGGAACTGGCGATGCTGGCAGAAGACGCCTATCGCAGCTTCGACGGCTACCCGGATGTGGCACCGCTGACGCCACTCGGTGGAAATCTGCACCTGCTGGAGCTGTTCCACGGCCCGACGCTGGCGTTCAAGGACTATGCGCTGCAGATTCTGGGCCGGTTGTTCGACCTGGTGTTGTCACGCCGCGGCGAGCGGATCACCATTGTCGGCGCCACCTCCGGCGATACCGGCTCGGCGGCGATCGAGGCCTGCCGCGACCGTGAGATGCTGGACATCTTCATTCTGCATCCGAAGGGCCGTGTCTCCGACGTCCAGCGACGGCAGATGACGACGGTGGATGCACCGAACGTCCACAACATCGCCATCGAAGGCACCTTCGACGACTGCCAGGACCTGGTGAAGGCGCTGTTCAACGATGCTGCATTCCGCGACCGGACGCGGCTCGCGGCTGTCAACTCGATCAACTGGGCGCGCATCGCCGCCCAGATTGTCTACTATTTTCATGCAGTTTTGCGCCTGAGCACCGGCGAGAACCGTACGCTCGGATCCCCGGTCGCCTTTGCCGTGCCCACCGGCAACTTCGGCAACGTACTCGCCGCCTACGCCGCCCGGCGGATGGGTCTGCCGATCGCGAAGCTGATGGTGGGCTCCAACTGCAACGATATTCTCACCCGCTTCTTCGCGTCGGGGACGATGAAAATCGGCCCCGTCTTCACCACTTTGAGTCCCAGTATGGACATCCAGGTTTCCAGCAATTTTGAGCGCTACCTGTTCGATCTCTACGATCGTGATTCGGCATCCGTGGTCGGGCTGATGCGACAGTTTCGGGAAACCGGCGCGTTCGCGGTTCCAGCCGAGCGGCTGCAGCAGGCGGGAGAAACCTTTACCGCCGTGCGGTGCGACGACGCGGCGACGACGGCCACCATTCGCGCCATTTACGAAGAGACCGGCAAGATCGTCGATCCGCACACCGCGATCGGCATCGCCGCCGCCCGCTCTGCGGTATTGCCGGCTGAGATGCCGGTGGTCGCGGTCGCAACCGCACATCCTGCGAAGTTCCCGGACGCTGTGGAAGCCGCAACCGGCGTACGTCCATCCCTGCCTGAGCGCTTGGCAGAGCTGATGCAACGCCCAGAGCGCTACGAGGTGCTGCCGGCGGATGCGGGTACGCTACGGAAAACGATCATCGGCCGGCTGGGGGGCAACTGGGGGACCGGTCGGGAAAAGGGAGCGTCGTCATGACAGGTATCCGCATCACGACCCTGGGAAACGGGCTTCGGGTGGCCACCGACCCGATGAGTTCGGTCGAGACGGCCTNNTCAGTCGGTGTCTGGGTGGAAGCTGGCAGCCGCAACGAAGGGGCTGCGATTTCCGGCGTGTCGCACTTTCTTGAGCACATGGTGTTCAAGGGTACGCGCAGGCGCGACGCACGTGCGATTGCCGAGGAGATCGAGGCCGTCGGCGGACACCTGAATGCGCACACGTCGCGCGAGCACACCGCCTTCTATGCCAAGATGCTGAAAGAGGATCTGCCGCTTGCGGTGGACATCATCGCCGACATTCTACAAGACCCGCTGCTGGACTCGGGCGAGTTGGGACGCGAGCGGACGGTGGTGCTGCAGGAGATCATGCAGGCACAGGATACGCCGGACGACATCATCTTCGACCGGTTCCAGGAGACCGCCTTTCCAGAGCAGGCACTGGGCCGCCCGGTCCTGGGCGCGCCGGACCTGATCGAGGCGATGGGGCGCGACATCCTTGCGAACTACATGAAGAGCCACTATGGCGCCCCGCGGATGATCCTGACCGCGGCCGGGAATGTCGAACACGACGAACTGGTAGCGATGGCAGAGGCGGCGTTCGATCGGCTGCCGCCACCGTCGCCCGGCGAGCGCGAGCCCGCGGTCTATCGTGGCGGCGACTTCCGCGAGGAGCGCGACCTGGAACAGGTGCACCTAGTCCTCGGCTTCCGCGGCGCAGGTTATGGAACCCCGGACTTCTATCCGCTCTCGGTACTGTCGACGCTGCTGGGCGGCGGAATGTCGTCGCGGCTGTTCCAGGAAGCACGCGAGAAGCGCGGTCTCGTCTACAGCATCTATTCGTTCCCGTCCGCCTACAGCGACACCGGCGTGTTTGGCATCTATGCCGGCACCGGTGAACACGAAGTCGAAGAGCTGTTGCCGCTGATCTGCGACGAGCTGCGCTCGGTGGCCCGCGATGTGAGCGAAGCGGAGATTGCGCGGGCCCGGGCACAGATGCGCGCCGGAATGCTGATGTCGCTGGAAAGCACATCGGCCCGCTGCGAGCAACTGGCGCGTCAGCTGATGATCTTTGGCCGTCCGGTGCCGGTGGCGGAGACGGTGGCCAAGATCGAAGCCGTCGATCGCGACGCGGTCATCGGCGCCGCCCAGCGGCTGCTGGAGACACCTGCGACTCTGGCAACCCTGGGGCCGATCGGCCATGTCGCCGGCTACAGCGACGTGACCAGCGCGCTGAGCTGACGGGGACTGCAGCCGAAGATAATCCCGCCCGCAAGAATTAGGTTGTCATGTGATGTTTGACACAAACCTTCGGTTAAGCATTTCGTAAAATTTTCCCTGTTATTCTTTCGCTGTCACTCGAATGGGCCGCGTTCGCCAGCGGTGGTTACCCAGGCGGGAACATCGGGGCGGGAGCATCGGGAGGCAGCGCGGCGGGGAGAAGATCATGGCTTCCATGTCGCATGTCCGGCGCGTCATCCTCAGCCACAACTGGCAGGATCTGGAGGAGTGGGTCGGCGCCCTCGACCAGTTGGCTGACCTCAGCGACGACGAGATCGACACCCTGTCTTCGGGTACGGCCTCCGTGGAGCCGGAGACGCGCGCTGCGGCCTGACGCCTCTTCAGCCGCGGCCGCCCGCCAGTCCCATCGATCAGTCCCATCGGTCCCTGCGGAATTGCGCACGGCTTTGTGCGCCCTCCGGGTGACGATGCGGTTGTGAGTATGAAGCTGTGGGCCGCCGCCGCCTTGGCTCAGGTGCCGCTGCCGGTCTTCTTCGGCTGTGGCAGGTCGAGTCGGATGTGCAGTTCGCGCAGGCGGCGCGGCTCAACCTCCGCCGGAGCCCCCATCAGCAGGTCTTCCGCCCGCTGGTTCATCGGAAACGCGATGACCTCGCGAATGTTGGGTTCGTCGGCCAGCAGCATGACGATCCGGTCGATGCCCGGCGCCGAGCCGCCGTGCGGCGGGGCGCCGAACTCGAAGGCGTGCAGCATCCCGCCGAAGCGCCGCCGTACTTCGTCTTCCCCGTAGCCGGCGATCGCGAACGCCTTGAGCATGATATCCGGGCGATGGTTTCGGATAGCGCCCGACGACAGCTCGACGCCGTTGCAGACGATGTCGTACTGGAATGCGTTGATGGTCAGCGGATCCTGGGTTTCCAGTGCCTCCATCGCACCCTGCGGCATCGAGAACGGGTTGTGGCTGAACTCGATCGCCTGCGTGTCCTCGTTGAATTCGTACATCGGGAAGTCGACGATCCAGCAGAAGCGGAACGCGTCCTTTTCCCGCAGTTCCAGCGCATCGCACAGCCGCTCGCGCACCTGGCCCGCGAACTTCTCCGCCTTCGCTTTCGGCTGGCAGACGAGGAAGACGGCGTCACCAGGCCCCACGCCAACAGCTGCCGCGACCGCAGCCACCCGATCCGCCTCCAGGTTCTTGGCGATCGGACCTTTGGCCGCAGGCGCATCCGCGCTGCCCTCGTAGACGATGTAGCCGAGGCCGCCCATCCCNTCTTCGCGCGCCCACTCGTTCAACTTGTCGAAGAATGCCCTTGGCTTGGCCGCTGCTCCTGGTGCCGGGATGGCGCGCACCACCGAACCCTTCGCCACCAGCTTGGCAAACAGCCCAAAGCCGGACTCGCGGAACGGTTCCGTTGTATCGGCAATCAGCAGGGGATTGCGCAGGTCCGGCTTGTCGGAACCGTAGCGCAGCAGGCTCTCCTCGAAGGGAATGCGCGGGAATGGTAGTGCCGTGACGGCGCTCCCGGAGCCGAACTCCTCGAACACGCCCGCCAGCACCGGCTCGATCGCCGCGAACACGTCGTCCTGGGTGGCGAACGCCATTTCGAAGTCGAGCTGGTAGAACTCGCCCGGCGAGCGGTCGGCACGCGCATCTTCGTCGCGGAAACACGGCGCGATCTGGAAGTAGCGGTCAAAACCGGACGCCATCAGCAGCTGCTTGAACTGCTGCGGCGCCTGCGGCAGCGCGTAGAACTTGCCGGGGTGGTTGCGCGCCGGCACCAGGTAGTCGCGTGCGCCTTCCGGGGATGACGCGGTGAGGATCGGGGTCTGGAACTCGACAAACCCGGCCTCGATCATCCGGCGGCGCAGCGAGCTGATCACCGAACTGCGCAGCACGATGTTGTTGTGTAGTCGCTCGCGGCGCAGGTCGAGGAAGCGGTAGCGCAAGCGGATGTCCTCGCCGTAGTCGCCCTCGCCCGCGACTTGCATCGGCAGCGTCTCGGCCGCCGATTCCAACACGAAAACGTCAATACGCACCTCGATTTTGCCGGTCGCCAGCAGCGGATTGATGGTCTCGGCCGTGCGCAGCACCCGTCCGGTGACCGTCACCACGCTTTCGGGGCGGGCCGCGGTCGCGGCGTCGAATGACGGGTGCGCCGAATCGATCACGCATTGGGTGATGCCGTAGTGGTCGCGCACGTCGAGGAACAGCAGATTGCCGTGGTCGCGTTTGCGGTGCACCCAACCGGAGAGTCGGACCGGCGTCGCTGTCTCGGCGTCAGAAGGGCGCAGGGCGCCACAGGTATGCGTACGATAGGGATGCATGGGGCTTCTTTACCTCGACCGGTCGGCAAAAGCGGGACACAGGCCGCCGTGCATGCGGGCGGTGCGCGTAGAGCGCATGGCGTAAAGCCGCTTGTCAAGCCGCCCTTGTCACCTGCATTCGGCCCGTATGCTGCCCGCAAGCCGGGGATCTCCTGGCTTTGCGCGACTTCGGGGCTTGGCCCGCCGCCGATTTGCTGTATAGCTTCATGCGATGATGCTGATCAAGAAACCGCCGAACTGGCGGCATTTTGCGAACGACTTGCGGGTGCGGAACTGATCGCCGTGGACACCGAGTTCATGCGCGAGCGCACCTATTGGCCGAAACTGTGCCTGGTGCAGGTGGGCGGACCGTCCGAGGCCGCCGCCATCGATCNNCTCGCACCGGGTATGGACCTGAGTCCGCTGTTTGCGCTCATGCGGGCGCCGGAGACGGTGAAGGTCTTTCATGCGGCACGTCAGGACCTGNAGATCTTTCACCGTCTGATGGACGGCACCCTGCCACAGCCGGTGTTCGATACCCAAGTGGCCGCGATGGTCTGCGGGTTCGGCGACCAGGTGTCGTACGAGACGCTGGTGGGCAAGCTGGCCAAGGCGCGCATCGACAAGAGCTCCCGGTTTACCGATTGGTCCCTGCGGCCGTTGTCGCCGCGCCAGATCGACTACGCGATTGCCGACGTCGTCCACTTGGTGCCGGTCTACCGCAAGCTGGCGACGCGCCTGCAGCAGAGCGGGCGCGGCGAGTGGCTGGCCGAAGAGATGGCGACGTTGACCGATCCGGCCACCTACGCCGTTGATCCGATGCAGGCGTTCCGCAGGGTCAAAAGCCGCAGCGGCAACGGCAAGGTGCTGGCGGTGCTGCGCGAGCTGTCGGCCTGGCGGGAGCGGGAGGCGCAGACGCGCGATGTGCCCCGCGCCTGGGTGCTACGTGACGAGGCACTGCTGGAAATCGCCCACCACACGCCGAAGACGCCGGATGATCTGGCCCGCACCCGGNGGCTGGCGCGCAAGTTTGCCAGCGCAGCCGGCGCTGACGTTCTTGCCGCGGTCGAGCGCGGGCTGGCGGTGCCTGAGGCCGAGTATCCGGCAGCCGACACCCGGCGGGAGATTCCCCGCGGTGTGGCGGCCGTCGCCGACGTGCTCAAGGTGGTGCTGCGGATGAAGTGCGACGAGCAGGATGTGGCCCAGCGGCTGGTGGCGTCGTCCGAAGAAGTGGAGCTGATCGCGGTGCTGGGCGAAGATGCGGCGGTGCCGACCTTGAACGGCTGGCGTCGCCAGGTCTACGGCGAGGCGGCGCTGAAGGTGCGGACCGGTGACCTTGCGCTGGTGGTGCAAGGACGCAAGCTGGTACTGATGCCCACGGCATCACAGGGGCCAAGCTAAGGATCGGACCCATTACAGGTCCTCTCGACCGGCTGCAGATGGGCAAGTTCGGATGACCAATTTCGGATGACCGGGGGCGGGTGATGCGATGATTCCATGCCGGGCGATCATCTTCGATTTCGACGGGGTGATCGTCGAATCCGAGCACATCAAGAGCCGGGCGTTCGCTGCCCTGTACTGGGAGCACGGTCCGGAAGTTGTTGACGCGGCTGTCGCTCATCATGAAGCGAACGGTGGGATCTCCCGGCGGCAGAAGATCCGCTGGGTGCATCGCACCCTGCTCGGCATCGATGTGGACGCTGCGATGCTGGACGATCTCGGCCACCAGTTCTCGGCGTTGGTGAAGGACGAAGTCGTGGCGTGCAACGAGGTGCCGGGCGCGCGGGCGGTGCTCGATGCCCAGGTGGGGCTGCGGCCGATGTTCATCGTCTCCGGCACGCCGCACGACGAGCTGCTGCAGATCATCGATCGCCGGGGTCTTGCCGGTTATTTCACCGAGGTGCACGGATCGCCGCCGGAGAAGCCGGTGACCGTTGCCGATATCCTCGCGCGGCACCGGCTGGATGCGCGCCAGGCCCTGTTCATCGGCGACGCCGCCGCCGACCTGCGTGCGGCCCGCGCCACGGGTACCCGCTTTGTCGGACGGCTGGCCGACGGCAAGCCAAGCCCGTTTCCGCCGGGAACCCCGGTGATCCGCGACTTGGCGCAGCTGGTGATATGACCGGCTCCCAAGGCCGTCCCGACAAGGCCTACCGGAACGATGCGTTCTTGAACAGCCGCAGCGCCCGGCCGTTGCGGATCCTGGCGGAATATCTGCACCCGGATCAGCGTTTTGAAGCGTTCCGGATCAGCGATACCATCGTCTTCTTCGGCTCCTCGCGGATTTTGTCGCGCGAGGCAGCGGAATCGGCGTTGCAACAGGCGGAGGCAGAGGGCGGAGACGTCACCGCCACCCGGCAGGCGCTCGCGATGTCGCGGTACTACGAGGAGTGCCGTGAGCTGGCGCGCCGCCTGACCGAATGGTCGAAGGGGCTGGAGGAGAAGCGGCGGCGCTTCGTCGTCTGCAGCGGCGGCGGACCGGGGATCATGGAGGCCGCAAACCGCGGCGCCTCGGAAGCGAGAGGGATCAACGTTGGCCTCGGCATCTCGATTCCGTTCGAGGAGACCGGCAACAGCTTCATCACCCGCCACCTGACGTTCGAGTTCCACTACTTCTTCATGCGCAAATTCTGGTTCGTCTATCTGGCCAAGGCGTTGATCGCCTTCCCGGGCGGGTTCGGCACGCTCGACGAGTTTTTCGAGGTGATGACCCTGGTGCAGACAGGCAAGCTGAAGAAGAAGCTGCCGATCGTGCTCTACGGCACCGAGTTCTGGGACCAGGTCTTGAACCTGGACGCGCTGGTCCGCCTCGGCACCGTCTCGCCCGGGGACCTCAGCCTGTTCCATCGGACGGACTCGGTGGACGACGCCTTCGCCTACATTACCCGGGAACTGACGCAGGCGATTCCGGAGCCGGGTGGCACCCTGTAGGAGCGTCGTTCGGACTCCTGTTCGTTTCGCGGTGATCGGCAGGTTCCGGCGACACCCGTGGCAGGAAACAGGCTGGCGGATTAAGGGGTATTATCCGACAATCGAGATCGATCGCGGCCCCGCCTGGGAGGCCGCAGCGTGGGCGGGGCCAGAATCCAATGACTGGGCTGAGTGCCGAACTGAAGACTTTCGCGCGACTGTTCGCCAAGGAGATCGCGGAGCAGAACGCCGCCGTGTTCGTTGGCGCCGGGGCATCGCGGCCGGCGGGCTTCGTCGACTGGCGGGAGCTGCTGCGCTCGACGGCGGACGTGCTCGGCCTCGACGTCGATCGGGAAACCAATCTGGTCGCGCTCGCCCAGTACTACTGCAATGAGCGCTGCGGGCAGCGCGCCGGGCTCACCCGGGTGCTGCTGGACGAATTTACCCGCGGTGCCGAGCCGACCGACAACCACCGCATCCTGGCCCGTCTGCCGATCACCACCTACTGGACGACCAATTACGACAAGCTGATTGAGCACTCGCTCGAGCAGGCGGGCAAGCGGCCGGACGTCAAGTACACCGTCCCGCAGCTGGCGTTCACCAAGCCGGCGCGCGATGCCGTCGTCTACAAAATGCACGGCGACATCGATCATCCGAGCAGCGCGGTTCTGATCAAGGACGACTATGAGCGCTACCATCTCACCCGGCATCCGTTCATCACCGCGCTGACCGGAGACCTGGTCTCGAAAACCTTCCTGTTTCTCGGCTTCAGCTTTACGGACCCGAATCTCGACTACGTCTTCAGCCGCATCCGGGCCACCTACGACGAAAACCTGCGTACCCACTACTGCTTCATGAAACGATTGTTTCCGCAGGAGTTCGCTGGTGATGCCGCGGAGTTCGAGTACCGGACACGCCAGCAGCACTATTTCATGAAGGATCTGCAGCGGTTCAACATCGAAACACTGCTCGTCGATTCCTACGCCGATATCACCCGGGTGCTCGAGCGTATCGAACGTCACTACGTCTCCAGATCGGTGCTGATTTCAGGCGCGGCTCATGAGTGGGGCGAGAAATGGTCGGCCGAGCGCGCCCGGGAGTTCGTGTGTGGTCTGAGCAGGAGCCTGGTGGACAAGGAGTACCGCCTGGTGTCCGGCTTCGGCGAAAGCGTCGGAGCGTCGGTGATCACGGGAGCGCTAGAGCACATCTACGCCGCCAAGCGCGGGAAGATGGAAGACCAGCTGGTGCTGCGGCCGTTCCCGCATCAGCCGATCGGCGGACTCTCCTGGCAGGCGACGATGACGCGATACCGGCAGGACATGGTGGCGTACGCCGGTGCCACGGTTTTCCTGTTTGGCAACAAGCTGCAGGACGGCGACGTGGTCCCGTCCGGCGGCGTCGAACAGGAGTTCGAGATTTCCCATGCCAACGGGTTGGCGGTGATCCCCGTCGGCGCCACCGGATACATGGCGAAAACCCTGTGGGATCGGGTGATCCGCGACGTCGAAACCTACTTTCCCCGCCGCACCGACGACTTTCGGCCGTTGCTGCAGACACTGGGTGACACTGATGCCAATATTGACAGCCTTATATTAGCAATACTCACGATTTTAGACATGTGGTCAAATCTGTAGGTATTCTATGGCTGAATCTCTCCCTTATAAATATCCAGAAAATTTATTAGGTATTTGAGACCGAGCTCGCAAATCCAGATGCGGCGCCATATTGCGTGAATAGCGAAGCTGAGTCCGTGGATACTGATTGAGGCGCAACCGATGACCACTGCCCCTGACACTGCGCATTGCATGGGCTCACAAATTCCAATTTTCCGGTATTTCCAAGTATTCCGTCCGCTGTTGCTACAATAATTGTCAACGGCCTCCTTTCATTTATCGGGCCTTTAACTGGATACATATTCACTGTTGTCGTGCAGCCGGCCACGAACGTGCCCCCATCAACAAGGTCATTGTTGATTTCATCTGCCCTCCCCGCGCTGCTTCTCGGGCCGTGCTCAATCATTATAACGCGAACGGGGGCAACCCTTAAACGTCCTTGAGCACAACAGATGGTTGCGCGGGGTATTCAGCGGATTGTGGGCGTTGCCTGAATCCACCTCATGCCTGCGCTTCGGGACTCACCGTCCCCTCCCTACCTCCTACACCGGGGCGAGAATCCGGCCGTAGGCGTCGTCGTAGCGGACGATATCGTCTTCGCCGAGATAGGGNCCAGATTGCACCTCGATCATTCTAAGCGGGATTCTGCCCGGGTTTTCCAGGCAGTGCCGCGTGTTGTGCGGAATGTAGGTGGACTGATTCTCAGTAACGTAGAAGCTCTCATTGTCGCGCGAAACCTTTGCCGTGCCGCTGACGACGATCCAGTGCTCCGCCCGGTGGTGGTGGAGCTGCTCGCTGAGCCGTTGGCCCGGCGTGACCACGATCTCCTTGACCTGGAAGCGCGGGCCGCTCTGGATGCTGCGATACCAGCCCCAGGGCCGGAACACCTGGGTGTGCACGTAGTGCTCGGTGCGGCCGGACTTCCCAAGTTGTTCGACGATTCGCTTCACGTCCTGGGCTCGGTCGCGAGGCACCACGAGGACGACATCATCGGTGGCGACGATCACCAGATCGGAGACTCCGATGGCGGCCACCAGGTTGCCGTCGCCGCGCACGTAGCAGTTCTGGACATCCTGCACGATCGAATCGCCGACGAGCACATTGCCTAGGTGNTCATGCTCGCTGATGTCCCACAGCGCCGACCAGGATCCGACGTCATTCCAGCCCATTTCGGCTGCAACCATCGCGCCCTTGTCGGTGTGCTCCATCACCGCGTAGTCGATCGAGATCGACGGCGCAGCGAGGAATGGCGCCTTTGCCAGCCGCAGGAAATCGAGATCGTGGACGGCGCCGACGACGGCCTCGCGGCAGCATTCCAGCATCGCCGGCTGCAGCCGCTCGACCTCCGCCAGCAGCGTTTTCGCCGGCAGAACGAACATACCGCCGTTCCACGCGTAGTCACCCGACGCCAGATAGGCCTCGGCAGACGCCCGATCCGGCTTCTCGACAAAGCGTTCGATGTGCCAGCAGCCGTCGATTCCCTCCCAGGCACGGCCCTTGCGGATGTAGCCATAGCCGGTTTCAGGCCGGGCCGGCGGGATGCCGAAGGTGACGAGNTGCCCCTGGAGCGCCGCCCGAACGGCCACATCGAGAGCAGTGCGAAACCGATCGGGGGCCGCCACCACGTGGTCGGATGGCAGCAGCGCCAGGACCGCGTCTGGATCGTCGTCGACCACCAGCAGGGCCGCGACCACCGCAGCCGGAGCGGTGTTGCGCCCNTCCGGCTCAAGCACGATCCCACGCGGCACCATTCCGAGCGCACGCAGCTGCTCAGCAATCAGGAAACGGTGTTGTTCATTGCAGATGATGAGTGGGGCGGAAGCTCCGCCCCGNACCCTAAGGATAGTTTCCTGCAACATGCTGCGCTCGGAGACGAGCGGCAGCAGCTGCTTTGGTTTCAAGGCCCGGGACAAGGGCCAAAGACGGGTGCCGGCACCGCCGGACAGGATGACAGGATGGACCGATCCGCTCACGCGTTCTCCTATATCGGCTGACCCCTCATCGACTGTCCCGTTATCGATTGGCCTTTATCGGCTCACCAGGGCGAAGTTGGACGAAACGTACTCGTCAAGCTGCGCCAAGCAGTCCTCGATCGAGAGCTTGGCGGTATCAATCCGCAGTTCCGGTCGCGTTGGCGGCTCGTACGGTGCCGATACGCCCGTGAACTCGTGAATTTCACCTTTACGCGCCTTTTTGTACAGCCCTTTTGGATCACGGGTTTCACACGTGCTCAGATCCGCGTCGATATGAATCTCGTGGAAGATTTCCGGATCCATGGAGCGCACCCGGTCCCGGTCACCCCGGTAAGGCGAGATGAAGGCGGTCAACACCAGAAAGCCGGCGCGTGCGAACAGCCCGGCGGCGTGTCCAACACGCCGGATGTTCTCGACCCGGTCCTGCGGTGAAAAGCCGAGATCCGAACACAGGCCGTGGCGAACGTTGTCGCCATCCAGCACGTAGACGAGGTAGCCCTTGCGGAACAGGTGCTGCTCCAAGGAGAACGCCAGCGTCGACTTACCCGCGCCCGAAAGCCCGGTCATCCACAAGATGCCACCCTTGTGACCATTGACCTTCCAGCGTTCTTCGATCGGCACCCGGTGCTCGACCATGAAGATGTTGGTGGACTTGACCCGGTTCGTCTGCCGCTGGTCGGCGTAGCCGTCCATGTTGATCAGGCCACCACCGACAATGTCATAGTTCTCCACCAGCACGAAGCGGCCAGTGAACATGTTGTGGTCGAACGGATCGAGCGCGATGGCGCGGCGCGAGCGCATCACCACCTCGGCGATTGCGTTGCGCTCCACGTATGCTTGTTCGTTCGAGCCCAGGTCCTGNGTGTCGATGACCCTCTCGATCTTCTCGACCTCGACCTGATACTCGGCGGTGCACAGCTTCATCTTCAGCCGCGCACCGGCCACCAGCGGCTCGCGTCCCAACCAGAAAATCCGGCCACGCAGCACATTGGTCAGCATCGGCNNGGATTGCTCGAGGCTGACGATCTCGCCGCGTTCGACGAAGATCTGCTCATCGAGCGTGACACCGATCGACTCCCCNGCACGCGTCGCCATTACCGGAGACTTGGTGTTCCACGATTCGATGTTGGACACTTTCGCCCGCTTGCCCGACGGCGAGAACAGCAGCGTGTCCCCCCGGCGCAAGCCACCGCTCTCGATGCGACCAGCAATGATCCGGCGGGCATCGAACTTATAGACGTCTTGGACCGGCATGCGCAGCGGCAGCTCAAGTGACGTGACCGGCGGTTGCAGCTCGTCCAGCGCACCGGCCAGTGTCGGTCCAGTGTACCACTTCATGTGCGACGAACCGGCAGCGATATTATCGCCATCCCGGGCGACGACAGGAATCATGATCGTGTGCTGGAGATCGATGCCCAGGTCAGCCAAGTAATCGCGGACCTCGGCCCCCACCTCCTGGTATCGGGGCTCGCTGTACTCCACCAAGTCCATCTTATTGATACAGACGACGATCTGGTGGATCCCCAACAGATGCAGCAGATACGCGTGCCGACGCGTCTGCTCCTGCATTCCCTCGCGTGCATCAACGACGAGCACCGCGGCGTCCGCCTGTGCCGCGCCGGTGATCATGTTCTTGACGAACTCCCGATGGCCGGGAGCGTCAATCAGCACGTAGTTGCGCACCTCGGTGCGGAAAAANATCTGCGAAATGTCGATGGTAATGCCCTGGTCGCGCTCCGCCTGCAGGGCGTCCAACAANAANGCCCACTCGAACGGCATGCCGCGCTTTTCGGACATCGCGCGCACCTGTTCGACCTTGCCCTCTGGCAGCGAGCCGGTGTCGTGAAACAGGCGGCCAACAAGGGTCGACTTACCGTGATCGACATGGCCGACGATGACGATCTTCAGCGGTAATGTCGCCTGGATTGCCGGCTCGGCGATCTTGCTCATCCCGGTGTCCATGAATTCGCTCCCTCGCCTACATGTAGCCTTCGGCGCGCAGGCGCTCGAAGCTATCTTCGGCTTCGTGATCCATCGCCCGACCCGAGCGTTCGGCGATCTTGGTTGTCCTGAGCTCGTCAACGATCTTGTCGATCGTATCGGCGTCGGAGTCGATCGGGAAGGTGATGTCCTTGTCGCCCAGCGAGCGATAGCGCTTGCCGTTCTTGGCGAAATAGAGGCTGATCAACGGGATGTTCTCCCGCCGCGTGTAGTTCCAGATGTCCAGCTCGGTCCAATGCAGCAGCGGGTGGATTCGCACATGAGTGCCGGGCGGGAAATCGGTGTTGAACTGGTCCCAGAACTCTGGCGGCTGGTCGCGGAAGTTCCAGGTGTTGCCCTCTCCACGCGGGCTGAACACCCGTTCCTTGGCGCGCGTGCCCTCTTCATCGCGACGAATGCCGGCGATCAGCCCGCTGAACTGGTGTTCCGCCAGCATGGCCTTCAGGCCGGCCGTCTTGCGCGCCGCAGAGCGCGCGGCCGGCGGCAAGCTCGGATCCATCTGCTCCACCGGCGGGCACAGGCCGCGGATACACTCCAGGTTCCATTCCTTGATGTACCGATCTCGGAACTCATAGACCTCCGGAAATTTCTTTTCGGTGTCAATATTGAGAAGCGGAAAGGGAACGTGCCCGAAGAACGCCTTTCTGGCGCACCACAGCATCACGTTGGAGTCTTTACCGATCGACCACAACATGGCGAGCTTGTCAATTTTGTTGAATGCCTCGCGCAGGATGTAGATCGTCCTGCTCTCCAGAACGTCAAGGTGATCCATAAGACCTTCCGCCGCTCAGTTGGGGGGATGCAGGCGCCTAAACCCTCGGAGCCTACCCTCCCATTAGCAGAAGAGATGGCCTCACGTCCAGATGTTGCGGCGCAACACAAAAATCCCCGTGGCGAGGTTGATATCACTACCAGAGGTATGCTGCAAAGCCTCAATTTGCGGGAAAAGTTGATCCCGCGCACCGTTGTTGCGGGAATGCGTGCGCCTTGTGGAACTCAGTTTGAGAGCCCAAATCTGCTGCCGCAGAGTCAACCCAATCGTGGGGCAATATGCAACCAGGAAAATCGCTCTATCAAACTTGCCTGCTCTGGAAATCAAACTGTTAGAGCACAGCACGATCTGATTGAATCGCGCTTGCGCGTCGCTGCCACATGTCCCGCGACGCCAGCGCCGCGCCACCGGTGATCAGGAGGCTGGCCGCAAGCAGCAGCCAACTGGCCTCGGCCTGTCCGAAAACGACCAGGAGGGCGGTCGCCAGCAGTGGCGTCAGGTAAGCGCACGCCCCTAATACCCGGATATCCCCNCGCTTCATGCCGACGTCCCAGGCAAANAAGGCGAGTCCGACAGGCCCCGCCCCCATCGCCGCCACCGCCAGCCATTGNCCACCCTCCGGCCACACGGTCCGCTCAAACACCACGTGTGCTGCGGCGGCAAGTAGCGCCGTAGCCCCACAGAACGCGCCAACCGCTTTCGTCGGCACATGGGCCAGCCGACGGCTGAGGACAGAATAGGTCGTCCAGGTCAGAGCGCTTGCCAGCGCTGCAGCATATCCGGTCGCGTACTCCGCTGGGAACGACAGGTTGCCGCCCCCNACCAGCAATACCGTCCCCGTCAGCCCTGCCAGGGCGCCGCTGAGGTGCCACCAGCGAAGCCGCTCCCCAGCNAGCAGCGTGGAAAACACGACGATCAGCAACGGCCACAGATAGTTGATCAGGTTCGCCTTGGCTGGTGGAGCGCTGCGCAGGGCAAGGAAGTAAAANGCGTGGAAGCCGAATAATCCCCCNACTCCCAGCAGCCACGCCCGCCACGGCCAACAGAACCAAGCAAAGAGGCTCTCGCCATGCCACAGCCAGCGGACTGTTGGTCCACACACGGCAACCGTGAACGCGCCGCCGAAACTGAGTGCCGTCAGCAGCAGCGGAGGCACCGCCCCGGTCGCTGTCGTGAGCACCGCCAGCGTCGACCACATGACGATGGCGGTGGTGCCCACCAAGGTGGCGCGCAAGTGCGGGCGTCCTCCACCATCAGGCGTATCGGACAAACCGGCGGACCCGGATGCACTGCTAGGCAGAGAATTCTCCTGACGAGCGAGCATCGAGTCCGCCGAAGGTACGTCCGGCTAGGATGGTGCGAGTGATCGGGGCGTGCGACGTCGCGCAGGCCGCCTCAGACGACCGGACGCATCAGCGCCGGGTTCTGCACCGGCGGTTTCTGAGAATAATCGTAGAAGCCCTTCTTCGTCTTACGTCCAAGATACCCCAGTTGCACCAGACGAGTCAGGGTGTGCGGCGGCGCATGGTGCTCGTGGCGAACATCTTCGAAAATGTTGTGGGCCATCGCCTCGACGACGTCGAGACCAATGTAATCGGCGAGTTCAAACGGCCCCATCGGATGCGCAGCACCTGCCTTCATCGCATGATCGATGCTCTCAATGGTGCCGGTGCCCCGCTCCAGCATGCGAATGGCGTTGAGCATGTAGGGTGTGAGCAGGCGGTTGACGATAAAGCCAGTCGTGTCCTGAACGATTACCGGATCCTTGCCGATCGCCTTACAGAATACATCGAGGGCCTGGATGGTGGCGTCCGTGGTCTCGAAGGCGTGGATGATCTCCACCAGCTTCATCACTGGCGCTGGATTGAAGAAATGCAGACCAGCGATGCGGTCGCGGTGCTTGCAGACCGCCATCATTGCGGTGACCGACAAGGTCGAGGTGTTGGTTGCGAGGATCGCATCCGGGCGGCAAACATGCTCGAGGCGGCGGAAGAGTGCCTTCTTGGTCTCCAGGTCCTCGATCACCGATTCGATGACCAGGTCACACTCCGCAACGGCATGCTCATCAGCGGTGAACTGGATACGGCTGAGCATCGCGTCGCGATCGGCGGCTTGCATCTTGCCGCGTTCAACAGCCTTGGCCAAACCACCCTCAAGAGTCGCCACCGCCCGTTCCCACGAGCCCGGTGTCGCCTTGACCGCGACCACAGAAAATCCCGACTGGGCGCACACCTGGGTAATCCCGAGGCCCATCGCGCCCGTCCCGATCACTCCGACCTGCTTGATCGACATATTGTTTTTTCCCTTGATACGAAGTTGCCGCGCACGCGCGACTGGCGGCGCCTCAAGAACGATCGGAGGCTGTGCCCCCGTCGCCCACAGCGGCTGCCCCTGTCATCGACAGAGTGTTCATATTAGGTGTAACGACTTTTCCAACGGGAATAAAGGTTGCTGTCGCAAGCGCGAAGGCGCAAGCCGCGCTGCCGCGACAACGGACACCCGCGCCCCCGGGCGCGGGCGAAGGCATTGACAGAATTGGCTCGCGCGCCCGAAACTGCTTATTGCATCGCAATATGTTTTCGCGGATACTGTCGGTAACTGGCCGCCCCAAGACCGGGCGAAGGCGATTCATCATGCACGACGGATCTGAGGCCGGAGCGCTTGGTATGTCCGAGCGTAATCCGATCACGATTAAGAAATACGCTAACCGCCGGCTGTACAACACGGCGACCAGCTGCTACGTGACGTTGGACTATCTCGCCCAGCTGGTGAAGGCTGGCGCAGAGTTTGCTGTCTATGACGCTAAGACGGGCGAAGATATCACCCGATCCGTGCTCACCCACATCATCGTCGAGGAAGAGGCGAAGGGTCAGAGCATGCTTCCGGTGNAATTTTTGCGTCACCTGATCAGCTTTTATGGCGATAGCCTGCAAGTCGTGGTCCCACGCTACCTGGAACATGCCATGCAGGCGTTTGCCCGGAACCAAGAGCAGATGCGTGACTATCTCCGTTCCGCCTTTGACGGGCTGATGCCATTTGCCTCTTTCGAGGAGATGAGCAAGCAGCAGATCGCCATCTTCGAGCGCGCGATGCGGATGCTGACCNCCTTCTACGGCGACGATCAGGGCAGCCCGGGAGATCGTGATCCGCAACCGAGCAGCCAGCCCGCCGCCAATTTACAGATTGAAGAGCTGCGCGCCCGCCTCAACCAAATTCAAAGACAGCTCGACGAGATGGTTGCGCGGCGCGACAAGTAGGCTTCATTCGAAACGCCGATCTTGATCGACACCACCTGACGCTCGCATCCTGGTCGCGGGACACGGCTTTAAGCGTGTCGTTTGTTCCGAACGCTGGCGCCGGATTTACCAGGATCTGAAGCAATTTTACCCTTTGGACTCCAACGGCGGATTAGTACCGCTGGAAGCTCTCCTGGTGGCTCAAACTGCCAGAAAAATATCCACCGCGATACGGCACGGCCGAGTACGTAACGCACCCCAACCGGGGATTGCGTTGATTGACGGTAGCAATACACCCTGCTATATATCAAACAATGGTTTTGCGATCGGACTCGCCAAAATGAAGATGCTTGTCATTATCAATATGAGTTGTTAGGTGAGACAAGGCACAACCGTAACGCAAAGGGGTGTCCAAAAATTTCGGGTCGCACCGCGGCAAAAACGAGAGAAGATGATCGCCTTGGGAGGCCAAACTGGGAGATCGTGGAAAAGTCGGCGAAGAACCGTCCGTAGGTTGAAAACGATCCCCGATCGCCTTCAAGTACGGAGATCGAAAGACATGGTGCCGTTAGACCAGGATTTGAGCAGAGCCGCCAACAAGGGTACGGATGTCGACCGTTACGTTGGCAGCCGCATCCGCGAAAGGCGCGTCATGCTGGGGCTCAGCCAGCAGCAGATGGCGCATCTGATTGGCGTAACCTACCAGCAGGCCCACAAGTACGAACGCGGAATCAACCGCATCTCGGCGGGCAGGTTGTTCGAAATTGCCCGTGTGCTGCGAGTTCCCGTCAGCTACTTCTTCGAGGGACTGGAAGGGAACGGGAGCGAGGACGACCTGTCGATCCGGCAGCGGATGTGTCTGGAGCTGGCACGGAACTTTACGCAAATTCCGAACGAGAGACACCGGGAAGCGCTCAGTCAACTGGCCAGAGTGCTCGCCGCGAAGTAGACGCTGCCGCCGATCCAAGACGCATGCAAGGCCTTTTTGCCTCCCTGGCGAGAGGGTCAATTGATCCGCAGCACATGTCGTGCGTGTGAGTCGGTGCTGGCATGGTGGAGCGAGCATGCGTTTGGAAGGCTGTCAACCTTCGGGTATCTGCGCGGTTCCCGGCATTGTGCCGGTTCGTTCCGAAACCGGGCTCAAGGAGTCCCTCGGCGCGAGGAGTATTTGTGTCTTGCCGCAGCCCAGATACGTTGGTGAGCGCGATATCGACGTTGCGTCGTAATCGCCCACCACCGATGCGCCGAATGGCCGTTCCGGCGAAGCGGCGGCGGAACTCGTCGTCATCGATGGTGTGCAACCACGACAGCCGGGGTGCGGCCAGTTCGGCTCGTGCCCTGAGCTGCTCAACCAACGTCGGAGACGCGAACTTGTTCCATGGACAGGCTGCAAGACAATCGTCGCAACCGTAGATTCGGTTGCCGAAGCGCGCAGCTAGCTCTGGTGCGATGTAGCCGCCATACTCAATCGTCAGATAGGCCACACAGCGGCGCGGATCGATACGGTAGGGCTCCGCGAGTGCATCGGTCGGGCAGGCCTGTCGGCAGGCATCACAGGAACCGCAGTGATCGGCTTCCGGTGCGTCCGGCGGCAAATCCAAGGTGGTGAACACTTCGCCGAGAAACAACCAGGAACCGAAACGACGCGAGACCAAGTTGGTATGGCGCCCGATCCAGCCGATACCGGCGCGCATTGCCAGCGGCTTCTCCATCACCGGAGCGGTATCGACAAACACCTTGACGTCGCAGTCGTAGCTCCGCACCAGCCAGCGCCCGAGCGCCTTGAGCTGCTTTTTCACCACGTCATGATAATCGCGGCCGCGCGCATAGACGCTGATCGCACCGCGATCCGGTTCGTCACGGATCGCCAAGGCATCGTCGGCCGGACCGTAATTTACACCAAGACAGATAACCGTGCACGCGTCCGGCCACAGCACCTGAGGGTTGACCCGCCGCGCGGCCGTCTCCGCCATCCAACGCATTTCCCCGTGCCGGCCCTCGCCGAGATACTGACGAAGATTGCGCTCATCTTGCGGATCCGCCTCGGCCGAGGCAAAGCCAACCGCATCGAAGCCGCATTCTCGCGCATAGGCCTGAATCGCCTTCTTGGTCACCCCGGGATCAATTGCTTTAGGATCGCTCACACCGGGCTCGCAGGCGACGTCTTCCACGCTGCCCGGTCTGCCGCCCCACGAAGCATCCCTAAACTGTCCCCTCACGGCCCGTCGTCCTCTGCCAGATACTCATTCCGCGTCAGATCGCCCAAAACCTGGGCGATCGGCAGCAACAAGGCTTCATCCGGCTTCTGCCGCAGCCGCTGAGCCAGCGCCACGTATTGGGTGACCGCTTCACGCATCGTCTCCACCGCTTCTGCCTGCTTCGCGAGGAAAGCCGGCCGCAACACCTGAACGCTCTCCTCGGCCGTCACCAGAGCATCGTTGTCCCGGCCAGCCTGCTGCAGGGCACGGGACATCTTGAGCAGACCCCGCGCCAGTTCGCCCGGGTGCCTCTTGCCGTGTTCGGCGAACAATTTGCGTTTCTCGGCGACCAGCACGTCGGCTTCGGCGGAAGGGGATGTCTCGGTCATCGCAACAGAACCTATGGACGGAGGCATGGGCTTCCGTAGCCGGGTAACGATCCCCGGCGCAACGCGAGAAGCCGCGGGATTGCCCACAGGGGGACGCACCATTGCTCCCCTTTCTTTACGTAGATCGTCCCACCCCTGCCGTCCATGGTCGGACTCTGCGGAAACGAACCTGTGCTATCGAAGCAGCGTGAGACAAAGAGATTTGGCGCGAACTGCCGTTCACCCTCACTCAGCCCCGGCCGCGGTATGGCGGAATCCCCTGCTCGGGAAGCCATAATCCCACTGGGGCGTCCCCGGTCTGCCAGAAGACGTCGATCGGGATGCCGCCACGCGGATACCAGTAGCCGCCAATGCGCAGCCATCGCGGCACCGTGGCCTCGACGACACGCCTGCCCACATCCAGCGTGCACGCTTCGTGAAAGCCGTGGTGGGTCCGGAAACTGGCAAGAAACAGCTTCAGCGACTTCGACTCCACCAGCCGGCCGTCCGGTGCATAGTCGATCACCAGATGCGCAAAGTCAGGCTGCCCGGTCACTGGACACAGCGTCGTAAACTCTGGGCAGGTGAAGCGCACCAGGTAGAGGCTCGCCGGATGTGGGTTCGGCACCGTTTCCAGCACCGCGTCAGCGGGTGAAGCCGGGATGGATGTGGCATGACCGAGCTGGGTGAGCGGGATCTGTTCGGAGCTGGTCATCGCGGGCTCACTGGCGATTGGAGGTGGCGGCGGGAGAAGGCTCACCGTCGGCATCGCAATGGGCGCTCTGTGTGCAGAAATACCGGCCGGAATTGTACAACGTCTGTCCGGCCACCCGGACAAACTCGTCGGTGGTACATCCTGCCACGCTCAGCACCACGGCAAGCAGACAGACTGCAAGCGGCGTACGCACTCCTCCTCCTTCCGCGGAAGCCGATTCCCTTAGTCGGCGGCCACGGCAACCACACAGCAGGCNNGTCAATGTCACCGCGCCGATAATCACGGGCGAACGTCTCGGCATAGGCGCCGAAGCAGCCAGTGGCAATGGCGTCGCGCATCTCCGCCATCAGCGTCTGATAATACGCCACGTTATGCCAAGTGAGCAGCATTGCTCCCAAAATCTCGTTCGAGCGCACCAGATGGTGGAGGTAGGCCCGGCTGTAGTCCCGGCTCGCCGGGCACGCGATCGAGGGATCGAGCGGCCGCGGATCGTCGGCATGCCGGGCGTTCTTCAGGTTCACCGGTCCGAAGCGGGTAAAAGCCTGGCCGGTGCGCCCGGAGCGGGTCGGCAGCACACAGTCGAACAGGTCGATTCCCCTGGCCACGGCTCCCACGAGGTCGTCCGGCTTGCCCACCCCCATCAGATAGCGCGGCCGATTGGCGGGCAGCAGAGGAGCGGTGACGTCCAGCACGCCGAACATCGCCTCTTGTCCCTCGCCCACCGCGAGCCCGCCCAGCGCATAGCCGTCAAAACCGAGCGCAATCAGCGCCGCCGCCGATTCCGCCCGCAGGTCGGGATCAACTCCGCCCTGAACAATCCCGAACAGGCCGTGTCCGGGCCGCGGTGTGAACGCCTCGCGGCATCGTGCGGCCCAGCGCATCGACCGGCGCATGGCAGTGGCCACAGCCGCCTGGTCAGTTTCGAACGGTGGGCATTCATCCAGCACCATGGTTACGTCGGAGCCCAGCAGCCGCTGAATCTCGACCGCACGCTCCGGTGTCAATCGGTGGCGGCTGCCGTCGATGTGACTGCGGAACGCGACGCCATCCTCGTCGATGTGCCGCAGCGCCGACAATGACATCACCTGATAGCCGCCGGAATCGGTGAGGATCGGTCCGTCCCAGCGCATGAAGCCGTGCAACCCACCGAGCCGGGCGATCCGCTCGGCGCCGGGGCGCAGCATCAGGTGGTAGGTGTTGCCCAGCACCATGCGCGCGCCGGTCTCAGCCAGCATGTCCCGCGTCAAGGCCTTGACGGTGCCCGCCGTGCCGACCGGCATGAAGGCGGGCGTCTGCACCGTGCCGTGCGCCGTGGCGAGCGCACCACGGCGTGCGGCGCCATCGGTGGCGAGGAGCGAGAACGCCAGGCCGCTCACNGAGCCATCCCGCCGATGCAGCAGGCAGGCATCGCCGTAGGAGTAGAAGCGGTAGCCTGCCTCGATCGCATGCCGGTAAGCGGCCTGCATCCGCGCCGTGCCGGCGAATGCGCAGACCAGCATGAACAGGGTCGAGCGGGGCAGATGAAAGTTGGTCAGCAGCAGGTCGCAGACCCGGAACCGGAAACCCGGGGTAATGAACAGCGTCGTCTCCCCTGCCCACGGTGCGATCCGGCCGTCCGCATCGGCCGCATTCTCCAGCAGCCGCAGCGCCGTGGTGCCGACGGCAACGATCCGACCACCCGCAGTACGGGCACGCTCGATCGCGCCTGCCGCGGTCGCGCTGATCTCGCCCCATTCCGGGTGCATGCGGTGGTCGGCAATTCGCTGCGTCTTCACCGGCAGGAAGGTCCCGGCGCCCACGTGCAGGGTAATCGCCGTCCGACCGATACCAACCGCGTCGAGCGTCGCCAGCAGTTCGGGTGTGAAGTGCAGGCCGGCAGTCGGAGCCGCGACCGCTCCGGGGTTTGCGGCATAGACCGTCTGGTAGTCCTTCCGGTCGAGGGGATCGGGGGCTTGGCGCCGGATGTAGGGTGGCAGGGGTGCCGCCCCATGCGCATCGAGCGCAGCCGCCAGCGCCGCTCCGTCGCAGGCAAAATCGAGCAAGACCCGACCNCCGTCGTCCTTGCTCGCCACCACGGCGCGGAAACCCGGCGCAAACTCGAGGCCGTCAGCAGGGCGCAACCGTTTGCCGGGCCGCGCCAGCGCCCACCATCGGCCTGACGCCGGGGCGCCAGCGGCTCGATCAGCGTCACCTCGACCGTCANNCCGCGCCGCGCCGGCCATAAGCCGCGTTGGCAGCACTTTCGTGTCATTGACCACCAACAGGTCGCCCGGGCGCAGCAGGCCCGGCAGCTCACGGACAATGCGATCCTCGCCCCCNTCCTCCTCCCCTCTTCCATCGCCGTCGACGCCGGTTTCGCCCGCGCGCACCACCAGCAGCCGCGCGGCATCGCGCGGCCGCACCGGGCGCTGCGCAATCCGCTCGCCCGGCAGCGGAAAGTCGAAGTCATCGAGAAACATGGGTTGCGGAGCGTAGCCGCTTTTCCACGACGGTGGAACCGCCGTCCATGCGCGCCCGGCTCCATACGCGAAGAAAATCAGCCTAACCCCACGACCTCCCCCACGGAAACAGCGCGGAACGGGAGGCGTCCGGGCATCCGCACAGCCCAACGTCGCTGTCGGGCTTCCGTGGAATGTTCGGGTTCAGGAGTTGCTGCGCGAAAGCGTCAGCCTCAGATCCTGGGCCAGCTGGCGCTCATGCAGGGCCGCGTAGATCTCCAGCAGACTGCGGTTCATCACGTCGGCGGTGAAGAATGTCTGATAGTGCTGGTACGCAGCTTCACCCATCTGCTGCAGGTTCGCCTTATCAAGCCCGCGCAAGATCCGAATCAGGCCCGAAAGATCCGATTCGTCGAGTTCGAACAAGTGGCCTGTTTCGCCGTCGACAATCAACTCCGGCAGGGCGCCACGATTGCTGGCCAGCACGGCAGTATGGTTGCGCATCGCCTCGATCGCCACCAGCCCAAACCCCTCCCAGCGAGATGGCATCACCACTGCATCAGCGCCGGCGTAATAGTCGTCAAGCGTTCCGCGCGGCAGCCACCCCAACAGGCTGACGTTGGGCGCCGGCTCGGGCGGATCATCATCGTGAAAGCAGTCGCCAATGGCGTAAAGGTGAAGCGGCAGATCCTGCACTTGACTCATCGCGCGCATCAGCAGATCGACGCCCTTCTGGCGGTCGAAGCGACCGACAAACAGCAGGTTGATCTTGGCTGGATCGAACGGCAGTTCCAGCGTCCCGGATGGCGCGCCTGGCGAAACGGCGTTCCGGACAACAACGCACTTGTGGGCAGAGACGCCGCGCGCCTTCGCTTGCTGGTCCTCGTAACGGGAAATGTTGACCACCACGTCCGTGCATCGCGCCAGGGCACGCTCGATGCCGAGATACACCTGTTGCTTCCAGCCCGGAATGTCCATCAGGAACGACCAACCATGCGCACAGTAGATTATGCTAGGGCGCGGTCGCTGAAAGGCCAACAATGGCCGTGCCACGGCACCGGCAAACGATGAATGCAAATGCACCACCGTCGGCTGGAAACGCCGTAACGCATCGGCCAACGTCAAGGAAAAGGAGATCAGCGACCGGACGTTCCGCCCGCTTCGCTCGAAGGGCATCAGCATCGATGGATCGACACCGTGCAGGTCATGCGTCTGGTTTGCCGGCACCAGCAGGCGCACGTTCTCAGCTCCCAGCGCGGCCGCCTGAAACGGGGTGGTCTCCTGCAGATACGTGCTGACTCCGCCGATGATGGTTTCGGCTACGTGCAGAACACGGGGACATTGGATCCGCTCATGCCGTCATCCGCTGCAGCCAGACCACTCAACCAGGGGAAATCCGAGCCCTTTCGGGAAACCCACAACACATCTTCCAGCGAACGCAAATGCGCCGGAGATATCTGACTGTCACACCCTGCCAGATTGGTCACGCGTTTGCAGCACCCAAATCAGGCCAAATGCGTGAATGGAATAAGCGTAGCAGTCTTGGTTACGAGGCAACTATGCCACAGTTTCTGCGGCAAGACAGTGACGACGAACGCCCCAGCCCCAACCAGAAAGAAGGGTGTCCGTCTGCGCTCCAGCAGATGCACGGCACAGACGGACAAATGCACGAAGCTTACAGCGTGCGTTGCGCCAGCAGGCTCTTGATTTCGGCGACAGCCTTGCCCGGATTGAGATGCTTCGGGCAGGTGCTGGTACAGTTCATGATCGTGTGGCAGCGAAAGACCCTATATGGGTCATTCAGCTGATCGAGACGGTCCCCGGTGGCCTCGTCGCGCGAATCGGCGATCCAGCGGTAGGCCTGCAGCAGGACCGCCGGGCCCAGATAGCGGTCCCCGTTCCACCAGTAGCTGGGGCAACTGGTCTGACAGCAGAAGCACAGGATGCATTCCCACAACCCGTCCAGCTTCTCACGCTCTTCCGGGCTCTGCAGCCGCTCGCCCGCCGGAGGCGGCGTGTCCGCCTGCAGCCACGGCTGGATCAGCCGATACTGGGCGTACGGCACCGACAGATCCGGGACCAAATCCTTGATCACCGGCATGTGCGGCAACGGATAGATCTTCACGTCGCCCTTGATGTCTTCAATCGGTTTGGTGCAGGCAAGCGTGTTCACGCCATCGATGTTGAAGGCACAGCTGCCACACACGCCTTCCCGGCAGGAGCGGCGGAACGTGAGCGACGAGTCCATCTCGTTCTTGATCTTGATCAGCGCGTCCAGCACCATCGGCCCACAGCTGTCGAGATCGACGTGGAATGTATCCAGGCGCGGGTTTTCGCCGCTTTCCGGATCGTAGCGGTAGATGCGGAAGCGCCGCACCCGCTTGGCACCCGCCGGAATCGGATGGGTCTTGCCCTCCCGAATTCGCGAGTTGGCGGGCAGGTTGAACTCCACCATGTTCTGATCTCCTTGCTCGCGGCCTCAGTAGACGCGCGCCTTCGGCTCGATGTACTCGGCTTCGTTGGTGAGCGTGTAGGTGTGCACCGGCCGGTAGCCGAGCGTCACCTGCCCGCCGTCTTGGACCCACGCCAGCGAGTGCTTCATCCAGGTCTTGTCGTCGCGCTCCGGGAAGTCGTCACGGGCGTGCGCCCCGCGGCTTTCCTTGCGGGCTTCCCCNGAGACGAGCGATGCAGAGGCACACGTCAGCAGGTTCTCCAGTTCCAGCGACTCGACCAGATCCGAGTTCCAGATCATCGAGCGGTCAGTCAGTTTGATGTCAGCCACGCTCTGCCAGACCTGGTCGATCTGACGACAGCCTTCCTCCAGGACCTCCTGAGTGCGGAAGACGGCGGCGTGGCGCTGCATCGTCCGCTGCATCTCCAGACGNATCTGGCTGGTTGGCCGCGATCCGTTGGCGTGGCGCAGGCGATCGAGGCGGGACAGCGCCAGATCTCCCGCGTCTTTCGGCAGCGGAGGATGTGAAGCCCCNGGCTTGACCACTTCGGCCGCCCGCAGCGCTGCGGCGCGTCCGAACACCACGAGGTCGAGTAGCGAATTGGTGCCGAGCCGGTTGGCGCCATGCACCGAGGCACAGCCGCATTCGCCGACGGCCATCAGACCGGGGCAGACCTGGTCCGGATCGCTCTCGGTCGGCCTGAGCGCCTCGCCGTGGTAGTTGGTCGGCACACCGCCCATGTTGTAGTGAACAGTCGGCAGGACCGGGATCGGCTCCTTCGTCGCATCGACGCCGGCGAAGATCTTCGCCGTCTCGGTGATGCCCGGCAGCCGCGCCATCAGGATGTCCGCACCCAGGTGCTCCAGGTGCAGCAGGATGTGGTCCTTTTCCGGCCCGACACCGCGACCACCGAAGATCTCCATCGTCATCGAACGCGAGACCACGTCGCGCGACGCCAAGTCCTTCGCCGTCGGCGCGTAACGCTCCATGAAACGTTCGCCGGCGTCGTTGGTCAGGTAGCCACCCTCGCCGCGTGCCCCTTCGGTGATCAGGCAGCCGGAGCCATAAATGCCAGTCGGGTGGAACTGGATGAACTCGTGGTCCTGCAGCGGCAGGCCGGCGCGTGCGGCCATGGCGTTGCCGTCACCGGTACACGTGTGCGCCGACGTGCAGGAGAANAACGCCCGGCCATAGCCGCCGGTGGCCAGCACCGTGGTATGACCGATGAAGCGATGGATCGAGCCATCGTCCAGATTCCAGGCGACGACGCCGCGGCAGGCGCCCTCGTCATCCATGATCAGGTCAAGGGCGAAATACTCAACGAAGAACTCGGCGTTGAATTTCACGCATTGCTGATAAAGGGTGTGCAAAATCGCATGCCCAGTGCGGTCGGCCGCGGCACAGGCACGCTGTACCGGCGCCTCGCCATAGTTGCGCATGTGGCCGCCGAACGGGCGCTGGTAGATTTTTCCGTCCTTGGTGCGCGAGAACGGCACGCCAAAGTGTTCGAGCTCATGAACCGACGGGATCGCCTGACGGCACATGTATTCGATCGCGTCCTGGTCACCGAGCCAGTCGGAGCCCTTGACAGTATCGTACATGTGCCACTGCCAGTGATCCTCGGCCATGTTGCCGAGGGCCGCACCGATGCCGCCCTGTGCGGCGACGGTATGCGAGCGGGTCGGGAATACCTTGGTAATGCAGGCGGTCTTCAAACCGGCGGCTGCGAGACCCATGGTCGCCCGGAGGCCGGCACCGCCGGCGCCGACGACGACAACGTCGTAAACATGATCAGTGAGCGGGTAGGCGGGGGACATCGGCTCAGCTCCGGAGTGCCACGAGAATGACGGCCAGCACGCAGGACGCAGCCAGTGCCGCCAGCACGAACTTGACGATCAAGAGGGTGGCGATACGCGCTGCCTCACCATGCACGTAGTCCTCGATCACCACCTGCATGCCGAGATGCGCATGGTAGAATAGAACAAGAGCGGTAAGAATCATCAGCAACGCATTGCCGAACTCGGAGATCCAGGCTTGGAAGGTCGAGTAGTCGGCGCCGAGCAGCGAAATCGCAGCACAGACAAACCAGATGGCCAGCGGCACCAGCGCGATCGCGGTGACCCGCTGCGCCCACCAGTGACCAACACCTTCTTTGGCAGACCCGAGACCACGGGCGCGGCCGAGTGACGAGCGGAGTTCCATCGTTCAGCCTCCGATCGAATAGGCGACGATCAAGGTGACGAGCGTCGCGCCTGCGGCGAACGCGATCACCGCCAAGCCCGTGGTCCGCAGCCGAGGCAGCTCGAAGCCCCAGCCGAAATCCCAGGCCAGATGGCGGATACCATTTGCCAAGTGATAGTAGAGAGCGAAGGTAAAGCCCCACAGCACCAGCTGGCCGATCCACGAGCCCATCACCGCCTGAGCGTCGGCGAACATTTCAGGGCCATAGGCGGCGGCGACAAGCCAGTAGGTCAACAGCAGCGTTCCTACCGTCAGCGCTACACCGGTAATCCGGTGCAGAATGGACAGTACGGACGTAATTTGTGGCCGGTAGACCTGGATATGTGGGGAAAGGGGACGATCCGGAGCGGGCATGGGCGTTCACCCTTGTCGTTAGAGACGACGAAGACGCGGGGAAACCGGCGAGGCGACCGGATGAGGAAGCGACCGTGTCCCTTGTTTGTCTTTCGCTAATGCACCGTTACCCCCGGCCGCAGGCACAAGTCAATATTCACAGATGCGCAACAGCCATGCATAGACAGTGGGCAGGCCAGAACTCTGGTGCATGACACCTCAGGTTACCGAAGCGTCGGGGCAATGATCGGCAGCACGTGCATCGATCAGGCTGAACCGAATTTCGGTATCCGCGGGGTGAGTACCTGCCCATCGACTGCGAGCAAATGACCTGACTTGAAAACAGCTATCATTATTACAGGGGATCGTGGCCGGAGATGAGCCGGGCCGTATGATGGGCGCGCACAGCGCCGATGGCAATGTCCGGTCGTGCCGTGCGGAGTACGCCAATCGCAGCGTTGTGCTGCACAACAGCGCCGCAGCACGTATCTCGCCACACCGCCTGCGACCTCGCGAGCCTGTGCCTCGCGACGTCGGCACCCGCCTCCAGGTTTTGCCGATTTGCACCGGGGTCCCTCGCACCGTCTCAGCCCAGGGCGACGCGAATTAGATATGTTCCTACCTGAACAGGCGTGATCCGTATCCGCTTGATCCGTTGTCCCTCCAGTGCCTCGCGGACGAGAAAGTGGTTCTCCACGTTTGCCGCTTTCACCTTGAAGATGCCTGGCGCGCGCTTGATCTGCGGATAGTACGTCGGGTCCACCAGCGTCTCCTTGCGCCCGGCACGAGCCAGGACGGAGTTCTCGTCGATGCCATCAACCTGCTCTTCGGCCAGCAATTGCCAGTCGCTGCGTCCGGCATGCGCGCTTTCATTCAACGCGGTGACCGCATCGGCCGCGCTGCCTTCGGCCACACCCAGCTTGTAGACGTGCATGGTCAAGCCTCGATCCGACGCCCAGCCCTGCAGGCTGTCGCTTTCGCCACGAACACGCTCGCCATCCTCACCCTCCTGCTGCTGTGCCGATCCCTTCAGGCCGGCAGCATAGGCCGACACCCAGCGGAATTCGCCCTCGATCGCTGATCCGCTCCCGCTTCCGCCCCGCGACCTGGCCGGCAGACACGGTTCGCGTCTTTCGCCGCTGCCCCTTCAACCGCGTTCACTGCCGCACGGTGCTGCGATACGAGCGTGGCGTTCACCGTACGTCATGTGCCACACGTCATGTGACGTCATGTGCCACGTGCCCAGGAGAAGCCCAGTATGCCAACATTCGAGCCTCGCAATCCGGACTTCCGCGCCGCCGTCAGCCGCCGCGTTGTGGCACAGGGCTATCTGACCCTGCTGGGAGTGGAACTGACCGCGCTCGAACCTGGATCGGCAGAGTTCCACGTCCCGTACCGCCCGGACATCGGCCAACAGAACGGCTTCTTTCATGGCGGCGTCGTCGGCGGCATCGCCGAAGCGGTCATGGGAGCCGCGGCGGCAACACTGGTCGCGGCAGATGCCAACATTCTCGGAGCCGAGTACACGGTCAATCTGCTCGCCCCGGGCGTCGGTACCGCTCTGCATGCGGTGGGCGAGGTGATCAAGCCCGGCCGGCGGCTGATCGTCTGCCGCGCTGACATTTTCGCTGTGGCTGAGGACGGCACCTCCACGCTGTGCGCGATCGCACAAGGAGCGATGGCCGCCATCGAAGGCGGCTCTGGCTCTGCCGCTACGGGCCGCTGACAGCGGCAGAGACACATCGGCGGTGCCGTTCTGGATTGGCGGCGCCGGAGTGACCCTTCGCCACGATGTCGGCAGCGGCAATCCTGACGCGGCTGCACGTGGCCGCACCGAACGCTGAGAATTCGGATCAGCCGGCGCGGTGGGGATCCAGGCCGACCGGCAACGGATGGCCGTGTGGCAGCCGCGTGCACGCCGCCCGGTAGACCTGCAGCGTTCGCAATACCATCCGCTCGAGACTCATCTCCAGGCTCTTGCGAAATGCGGCTTCGGACATTGACGCGNNCAAGGTGGGGTTGGCAGCCAGCAGTACCAGCCGATCAACCAACGCATCCGGTTCGTGCTGAGGGACGACAAAACCGGTCACCCTATCCTCGATCGTCTCGGCAACGCCGCCGACGTCGGTGGCCACCACCGGCACGCCCGTAGCGAGCGCTTCCAGCAGTACGTAGGGCATGCCCTCATAACGGCTCGGCATAACCAGGACGTCGAACGCCGGCAGCACCTCCGGTCCCGGCCGTTCAGTCACCCAGATCATCTTCGGCTCGATACCAGCCTGCTGAGCCTGGGCATGCACCTCCTTCTGCAGCGGTCCAGAGCCAACGACGAGCCCACGCATGCACCGGTACGGGATGCGCTCCGCCAGTCGGGCAATGGCGGCAACGAACCGCTCCGGAGCCTTCTGCGGCACCAATCGGCCAATGAAACCGATGCTCATCTCGTTGCTGGCAATCCCGAGACTGGCGCGCACACCCGCACGGTCGACCTGCGGCGGCTGCGGGATGCCGTTGGCCACCACGTACACCTGGTCCGCCGGCACCCCNTGGGCGATGACGTGCCGGCGCTCGAATTCGGAGACGGCGATGATGGCATCGCAGGCAGTCCGTGCAAGGCTGACCTCGATCATCCGGTAGATTTGACGGACCACCGGATGCAGCGTCGGATCCATGGTGCGCATGGCGTGCGGCGTGTACACACGCGCCGCCCCGCACCCCGCCGCGGCGATGCGGGCAAGCGCGCCAGCCTTCGACGAGTGCGCATGCACCACGTCGAATGGGCCGTGCCGTTCGATGTAGTGGCGAATGTCCATCAGACACGTCAGGTCCGACCAGTGCGGCTCGCGGCGCATCGGCACTTGGCGAGCGTGCAGGCCGTAGAGCGCAGCAACGCCATGGCGAAAGGCATCGTCGGCACGCAGGTCCGACCAGATCAGGTGCACCTGGGACCCGCAGTTCAACAGGCCTGCAGCCAGCTCGATCACATGCCGCCCCGTCCCTCCGCCAGCGGCTTCGATGACAATCAGGACTTTCGGCGGCACATCGCCGATGCCCTTGAAGCCTGCCCCCATCCCCCCGTTCTTGACATGTCCATCCCTGGCACCCGTGCGTCGGTCACACGCTGCAGGGCGACACCCTTCCCGTCCGCGTCTCGGTCGCGCCGTCCTCCGGCAGCGCCCAGCGCGGTTCGCTGCAGCGGCCTCTCGTCGGGAACTATACCGAAAAACGCTCGCACAAGTTGTGATGGAGGACACTCCGGATATGCCCTTTTAAAGGCTCATAATTTATTAAATACCCTTAATACGAGTTATTTGTTCGCCACTGCTATATCCGGCTTCCAGCGTGACCACAGGATGGGCGCCTTGCTCCCAACCTTGAGATACGAGATTAACTTATTGTGATATTGACATTTATGTGAACGTCAGACGATCTCTGTTCGGAGTAACGTGAGATCGACTATTCGCATCCATCCCGTATTGCGATGATATTAAGAGGGATACTGTAATCAGAGAGATATCATGTACGTTGGGGTTATCATCCCCTTATCGCACCACAAACAACGGCCTAACATTCTTGTTTGCTATTATAGATTGCACTAAGGCATGCCCGGAACCGGCGTCGATCATAACCGATTGCCGAATTCCGCGGCTGGCGGACGTACGGAAATGCGATCCACAACGGCAGTCGTATCGGATCGAAGCCGTCGTGAACGCGCCATCCGATCGTGTCCCCGGCAGCCGTAGCCGACAGACCGAGACAAGCACGAAGCAGACAGCGTCAAGGCCTGTTCGGCAATGTCCCGTCCCGTTCCGATGCCTACTCCCGGTTACACCACCCAATACGGCCGACGGATGCGGTGCGGATGCGAGTGCGGCAGGAGCAAGAGCAGAGGCACAAGGGAATCGCATTTGGGAAATAGCTCTGGCGTGGCGGGTTGAGACGGATTCTTGTGTGGTTCCCTTGATGCTTTGGGAGCCTGTGGNNGTGTCGCTGTCCTGGTTTGAAGCCGCTTTTGATGCCCTGCCCGATCCGCGCACCGGCAACGCCAAACGCCATGATCTGCTGGAACTCCTCGTCATTGCGTTGACCGCAGCGGTGTGCGGTGCCGAAAGCTGCTCGGATTTTGCCGACTTCGCGGTGGATCGCGAAGGCCTGTTCGGCGCGTTCCTGCGGCTGAAGAACGGGGTGCCCAGCCACGACACGTTCAGCCGCGTGTTCCGGCTGCTTGACCCGGAGGCGTTCGCCCGCTGCTTCACCCGCTTCGTCGAGGCGCTGGGCGCCGCCGGCGAAGGCGTGATCGCGATCGACGGCAAGACGCTTAGGCGCTCGTTCGACGATGCCGCCCGCGGCAACCCGCTGGCCGTGGTCACCGCCTTCGCCTCCTCGACCCGCCTCGTGATCGGCCAGCGGCGCTTCCGTGCCGCTGACGGCGACAGCGAGATCCTGGCCGCCCGGGCGCTGCTCACCTGCCTTGACCTCGGCGGCCGGCTGGTCACCGCCGACGCAATTCACTGCCAGAACGAAACCGCCGAGCTGATCCTGGCGCGAGGCGGTGACTATCTGCTGCGCCTCAAGGCTAACCGGCCGGCCCTGCACAAGGAAGTAGCGGCCTACTTCGCCGATGCCGAGACCCTGGCCGGCCTCCCGACCGCCGTCACCACCGACGCCGAGCACGGCCGTATCGAGACAAGGCGCGGCTGGGTGAGCCACGACCTCGACTGGCTCCGCGGAGCGAAGACGTCGTGCGCCGAGCTGGTATTACTGCCGCAACGCGCCTGTCTCGGCGTGATCGAGAGCACGGTCGAGTGCCGCGGCAAGCGCACCACGACGCGCCACTATCACGTGAGCTCGCGGCCGCTCGAAGCCTCCGCCTACCTGCAGGCCGCGCGTGCACACTGGTCGATCGAGAACGGCCTCCACTGGCTGCTCGACGTCGTCTTCGACGAGGACCGGGCCCGCAACCGCAAGGACCACGGACCGGAAAACCTCGCGATACTGCGCAAACTCACCCTCAACGTCCTGCAACGAGCCCGACCCGGCATCTCCATCCGCCGAAAACGCAAACGCTCCGGATGGTCCAACGACTTCGCCAGATCCATCCTCGGCCAAATGCGATAGCCCTGAGCAGAGGCAGGTGCCAGCTTTACAAGATGCCCGCTGGCCCGTAACGTAGTGTTCGCAAGCGCAACATGACCGCGGCGAACGATGCCCGACATTCCCTTAACAATGACCGACACTCCGTTGACGCAATACCGTGCGCATCTCACCGTCGGCGACATTCGTCCCGACCCGGCGCAGGCGCTGGCGGCGGAAAAGCTTGAGAGTCTGCATCACGCGCTGGTCTCCCACGTCCACGAGTCCGGACGGGATAGCGGCCGCAGTAGCTGGCGGCAGCGGTTTGGCTTCGCTCGCAGCCGCGCCGAACCGCCTCAGGGTCTTTACATCTACGGCGGTGTCGGCCGCGGCAAGTCGATGCTGATGGACCTGTTCTTTCGCTCGGCCCCCGTTGCGCGCAAGCGCCGGGTGCATTTTCATGCATTCATGCAGGAGGTCCATGGCCGGCTCCAGGCGATGCGCCAGCAACCCGGCATCCGCGAACTACGACCAGGCAAGCNNGCGCGCGATGACGACATTCTGCCGACACTGGCCCGCGATCTCGCCCGCGACTGTCGGTTGTTGTGCTTCGACGAGTTTCAGGTGCACGACATCGCCGATGCCATGATGCTGGGCCGGTTGTTCGAAACGCTTNTTGACGCAGGCGTCGTCGTCGTGGCCACCTCCAACCGGCCGCCCCGGGACTTGTACAAGGACGGCCTGCAGCGGGAGAACTTCCTGCCCTTCATCGCCCTAATCGAGCGTCGTCTCGACGTGCTGCATCTCGACTCCGGTACCGACTACCGGCTGCAGAGCATGCGCGCGATGGACGTCTACTTGACCCCGCTCGACGCATGCGCGGAGCAGAAAATGGAAGACTACTTCCGCGCGCTGTCCCACGGGACCGAGACCAGCGGTGAGACGCTGCGTATCCACGGCCGCGCGTTGCACATCCCGCGCACCGCCGACGACATCGCGTATGCCAGCTTCAGCGAGCTGTGCGAGCAGCCCCTGGGTCCCGCGGACTACCTCGCCATTGCCGGTCGCTTCGACGTACTGTTTCTCGCCGGCATTCCCGCCATGGGACCCGCTCGGCGGAACGAAGCGAAGCGGTTCGTTACCCTGATCGACGCTCTATACGAGCATCGGGTGAAGCTGATCTGCTCAGCAGAACGGTCGCCATCGGATTTATATCCGGCAGGCGACGGCTCGTTCGAGTTCGAACGCACGGTCAGCCGACTGTTCGAGATGCAAAGCGAAGGCTATATCGGCAGTGCGCACTTGGCCCAGGTGATTGATCCCGTTGTTTGATGGAGCAGTCTTCTCACGGGAGCGAGAAGGTGTGCTATGGAACAGGTTCTCCGCAGCTGCGTCCGCACAACGGAGGCGGTGCGTCCTGCGATACAAAATAGTTGGGAGGGCCTGAGAGCGCCCCAAAACGCTACGACATCAATCAGAAGACCGTCGCGTGTTGCTCACTGGCACACCGCCCGCCAGTACAACACGTACTCAGCACACAGGCCACACTCGTCAGTCGGCTTCTTCCACTGAGAACACGTGATAGGCCCAGCCCTTCATGTCGAGATAGAGGCCTGGGGAGACCAGGGTCCCTCCATCGCGCGTGTAGACGGCTGTTCCCGTCAGGTCTGTGAAACGAACACGCCTACGGGCAAGTTCCGGAAAAGGCAGACGTAGACGACATTGGCCATCGTTCGGCGCATAGTTCACAGAGACGAGCAAACGCCGATTCTCGGCTCCACGCCAGATGCAGGCCACGAACATGTCCCACGTGCGGTTTCCCTCCCATGCCGCCTGTGGCTCTAGCCGCGACCAGTCGCCGCTGCGCAACTCAGGTGCCTGTAACAACGTCAGAAGTTTTTCGTAGAACTCGGAGAGCTGCGGATCGGTGGTTTCTGTCGGACGGCGGCACAGGTGCACCGGCAAGCGCATCCGCCGGCCCTCCAGCTGCCCGTCATGGAAAAATCGCAGACCGGGCGACAGATAGGTGATGATCGCTGCCGCTTCGTGCATTCCGGGTGCGAAGGTCGTGGCTGCGCGCGGTTCGTCGTGGTTTTCGAGAAAGCGGGCGAGCTTATCCTGGAAGTCCAGGCCGGCCACCAGATGGTCGCGGACCTCGCGTGCGGCCCGCCCGCGCAGCCGGTCGTAGAGCCGCTTGTCGTAGGTCCAGTCGAAACCCAGCTGCTGCAGCGCCCACTCCAGATCCCAGTAAACCTCGGCCATCAACCGGAAGTCCGGGTTGGTGTGCCGGGCCGCCGCGATGGCATCGAACCAGAAGGGCTCGATCGGAACCCGCCAAGTCCGGCGGAACACTTCCGGCAGAATTAGCATTGCCATGTCGCAGCGAACCCCATCGGCCATCCGCGCGATCCGCACCAGTTGGTCCTGCATGGCCTGCTGGAGCTCCGGATTACCGTAGTTCAGCTGCAGCGTGTCCGGCCAACCGGGAAANTACGGATCGCGGCCGTGGGCCAAGATCGACGATTGGCGACCGCGAACCAGGCGCACCCAGTTATCCGGCTCGTGCGCCAAGTCCTCTTCGCTACCGCCAACAAACCAGTCCGGGTGTTTTTCGACCCACGGGTGGTCGAGAGCGACGTGGTTGGGCACGAAGTCCAACATCAACTTCAGTCCACGTTGCCGCAACCGCTCGCGCAAACGCTGCAGAGCTTCGCCTCCACCCAGCGCCGGGCTCGCCTCGTAGCCGGTGACGGCGAAACACGAGCCGCAGATGTCGGCATCGGTCAGATCCGGCAGGACGCGCGTGAACTCCTCCCGCCACGCGGCATGCCGTCGCGATACACGCCGCCCGGCCTCACCGGTCTGCCATACCCCCAGCATCCACACCCAGTCGAAGCCACGCTGGGCGATCGCGTCCAGCATCGCGTCAGGAATATCATCGAAGGTTGCAGGCCGCCTCAGTTCGCCGCCGAGTTCACTCAGCAGAACACGCGCATTGATCTGGTAGAGCGCAGGGTAGCGCGGCGCAGGCATCCAGTTCTCCTTCCTACGACGCCCACTCTAGCACTGACTGGAACGGCCGTGGGAGCCGTGACGGCGGTCTTAGAGCAGGTTCTTCAACTCGTAGAGCAAATCCAAGGCTTGACGAGGNGTCAGTGCGTCCGGATCAAGACCTCGCAGCCGCTCTTCGAACGGCGAGGGGGAGGCGGGCAACGGCGCGGATCGAGCGGCGCGGCGCTCGGCCGCGGCAAACAGCGGCAGATCATGCGCCAGCTTGGTCACGGCGGACGACTGCTCGCCGCTGCTCAAGGTTGCCAGCACCTCCTCCGCCCGCTCGATCGCCACAGCGGGCAAGCCAGCCAGCCGGGCAACATGAATACCATATGACCGATCTGCAGCTCCCGGTACAACTTCATGAAGGAAAACGACCTCCCCACGCCACTCCTTCACGCGCATGCTGTGGCAGGCGAGCGACGAGAGCATCGCTGCCAGCGCGGTAAGTTCGTGATAATGGGTGGCGAACAAGGCACGGCACCTGTTGACCTCGTGCAAATGCTCTACCACGGCCCAGGCAATCGACAGCCCGTCGAAGGTGGCCGTGCCGCGGCCGATCTCATCCAGGATCACCAACGCGCGGGGGCCCGCCTGGTTCAGAATTGCCGCCGTCTCGACCATCTCGACCATGAAGGTAGAACGGCCGCGGGCAAGATCGTCGGCCGCACCGACACGCGAGAACAGCCGGTCCACGATCCCCAGCCGGGTGGATGCGGCCGGAACGAAGGAGCCGGTCTGCGCGAGCACCGCGATCAGGGCGTTCTGCCGCAAGAAGGTGCTCTTGCCCGCCATGTTCGGACCGGTCAGCAGCCAGATCCGCCGTGACTCATCAAGCGTGAGATCGTTACCCACGAACGGTCCGCCATTAGCTTCGGCAAGCGCCGCCTCGACCACCGGATGCCGGCCGGCCTGCACGTGCAGATCACAACTGTCGTCGAGCACAGGGCGGGTCCAGGCACCGGCGATCGCGACTTCGGCCAGCGCAGATGCAAGATCGAACGCCGCAAGGGCGTGGGCGGCGGCCCCGATGCCGTTCACCTCTGCCGCAATCAGCGCCGTCAACTCCTCGAACACGGCAAGTTCGATGGCCAGTGCCTCGTCGGCAGCGCGTCCGATCCGTGCCTCCAGGTCAGCCAGTTCCGTCGTCGCGTAGCGCTGCGCGCCCGCCATCGACTGGCGCAAGACGAACGGACCGTCAGGGGCCACAGACAGTCGGCCTGCGTGTTTGACCGGCACCTCGACGAAATAGCCGAGCACGCCGTTATGGCGGATCTTCAACACCGCAATCCCGGTCTCCGCTGCATATCGTGACTGCAGGGCGGCGATAAGCGACCGTCCCTCGTCGCGCAACCGGCGGAGATCGTCCAGCTCGGTACGGAACCTGGCGGCGACGAAGCCGCCGTCGCGAGCGGCAACCGGCAGTTCGGCCGCCAGCGCGGCTTCGAGTCTTTCGATCAGTGCCTGGTGTTCCCCAGTTCCTTCAGCATGTCGNGCCAGCGCCGCCGGAGCGCCGGCCGTACCATCGGCTGCCGCAGCACCCGAAACCACGACCCGCAGCTCCGCAGCCACGGCAAGACTGTCGCGGATTGCCGCCAGATCGCGCGGCCCGCCCCGGCCGAGCGAAAGGCGCGCCTGAGCCCGCTGCAGATCCGGGCAACGACGCAGCCGGCCACGCACCTCGCCGCGCGTTGCATCGTCCTCGGCGAACCACTGCACCGCATCGAGCCGGGCATCGATCTCCTGCCGGTTGGTGGACGGCGCCGAGAGACGCTCCAGCAGCAGCCGTGCGCCCACCCCGGTCAACGTGCGGTCAATCACTGCCAGCAGACTGCCACGGCGCTCGCCATCCAACGCGCGCACCAGTTCCAGATTGCGCCGGGTGGCTGCGTCGATCTCCATCACCGCGCCGCGCAGCTGGCGGCAGGGCGGGGCTATACGCGGCAATCGTCCCTTTTGTGTGAGGTGTACATACTCGAGCAGCGCCCCCGCCGCGGCGACCTCCGCCGGCGCAAACGCCCCGAAGCCGTCGAGCGCCGCGACACCGTAATGCTCACACAGCCGGCGTCGCCCCGCCTGCTCGTCTAGTCGGCCGGCCGGC
This sequence comes from Defluviicoccus sp., assembly GCA_013414705.1. Lineage (GTDB taxonomy): Bacteria > Pseudomonadota > Alphaproteobacteria > Rhodospirillales > Defluviicoccaceae > Defluviicoccus. Next base: position 4,006,137 of record CP058705.1, on the reverse strand, counting down.
AGTGGTGTCAGCCGGGCCTGCCAGTCGTCGGCGGATGACGCGAATGGAGGACGCTGCAGCCAGCATTCGGCGCACAGCAGCTCGCACGGCTCGATCCGCGCCAGCACCGACGAGAGGTCTGGCAAGGCTGGCGCCTCTGTGATGAGCGTGCCTGAGGTGATATCGATCCAGGCGAGTCCGATTCCTCCGCTGATCTCCGCCAACGCCGCCAGCACGTTCGGGCGGCGCGCATCCAGCAGACTGTCTTCGGTCAGCGTGCCGGCGGTGATCACGCGCACCACCTCACGGGCGACCACCGCCTTCGCACCCCGCTTGCGCGCTTGCGTCGGATCTTCGGTCTGCTCGCACACCGCCACCTTGAAACCGGCACGAATCAGCCGGGCGACGTAGCCCTCGTGGCTGTGCACAGGCACGCCCGCCATCGGGATGTCGGCGCCTTCGTGCTTGCCGCGCTTGGTCAGCGCGATATCGAGCGCGGCGGCGGCCTTCACCGCGTCATCGAAGAACAGCTCGTAGAAATCCCCCATTCGGTAGAACAGTAAACAGTCCGGATACTGGTCTTTGATGGCCCAATATTGGGCCATCAGCGGACTGGGCGGCGGCACGGCGCCGCGGGCGACGCCGGAAGAAGCCTCAGAGGAACGGACGGCAGCAGGTTTGAGCGGATGGAGAGGCACGGCAACGACAGGCAGCGGAATCAACGACAGAGCCGTCACCCTATCATGGCCAAGCCAAAGCAGAACCAGGCAACCTCAAGCACGCGGCTGCACGGCCAACAATCGCCAGGGTGCCCGAGTCACGGACTCTTGAAGAAGACGAACACGGCGCCATAGCTGGGCACGCTGGCCCGACACACGCATTCCCCAGAGTCTAGCGGCAACCGGATGCAGGGGAGCGCAACACAGACAATGCCCGCATGACCTGGATACGCGGCTTGGTGATGCCGTTGCGGGTTACGGGCTTGCCGGTGCATTCGAGAGCCGTCAGCACCTGGTTTAACCCTGCGCCGGGTTGCGCCTGGCGCAGAATCGCCCATGCTCCGGCGACATGCGGCGCCGCAAACGATGTGCCGCTCTTAACCATCAAGCCGCCGCCTGGCACCGCGGCTCGGATATCCGAGCCGGGCGCCATCAGATCGACCAACGGCGAGAGGTCCGAGAACACGGAGACGGCATCGGTCTTGGTCGTGCTACCGACAGCTACGGCCGGCCTGATGCAGGCGGGTGCACTGATCAAGCCGGTCACCCCTTCGTTGCCAGCGGCAATGGTTGTCGCGACACCGGCACGGTACAGTTTGTTGATCGCGGCTGTCAGCGCCGGAAAGGCGGCGTTGCAGTCGGATGCATACAAGCCACCGTTTCCGATGCTGAGAATTGCGGCGGCGATCGTGTAGGGCCGCGACTTCTGAGCGAGAAGGTAGACGCGCTCCAATCCTCGGGCAATATCCGACAGGAACGCCTGAACGCACGGTGCCGGCATCGGACTGCAGTCAGCCGCATTGGTGAATTTGCTCATGACCTGGATCGAAACGAGCTTCGCTCCTGGTGCAACGCCTTTCAGGGTCGCGGAGTTGCCGACCGCGATCGAGGCCACGTGCGTGCCATGGTCGCATCCGGTGATCGCCGTCGCGCAGTTGGCACCGGAACCCTTTGCAATCGATTGCGCCGCACCGCCGGGGCAAAGCGACGTGCCCCCGAGGATGTCGTCGAATAGCACGACTCGGAAACGACCTTGCCGACAAGCATCGGATGCTGCCTGTCCACGCCTGCGTCGAGAACGGCAACCGCCTGACCTGTGCCGTCGAATCCCGCCGCCCACGCTTGTGGTGCACCAGTCAGCGGCACGCTTTTCGCAAGCAGCGGCCGTACTGGCACATCCTCCTGCACGCTTTTCACGTATGGATGACGAAGGAGCCTGCGTATCTCTGCCGCGTTTGCGCACAACGCCATAAAGGGAAGGAGTCGAACCGAACGACAGCATGCGACGCCGCAGCAGTCTCCAGGGCTTTCACGATGCCCAGACCTGGACCAGCAGCCGCAAGGTTTGTGAGCAGCGCGTTCTGGGCGGAGCGTAGCCGCACCTGCATCGAGCCGCTCGACGGCGCGTCGAATGTCTCGGCGGGAGAAGCAGCCCGGAGAGCAATGTCGTGCAGCTGGACGATCAGCCGCACGCACCTCCGCTGCTGCGCAATCTTCAGCAACGCCGCCGCGGCATCCGCCGCCGCAGCACCGTTTTCCGGAGAATAAAAGAGCGGGTTCCGCGCTCCGCTCGCGGCGGCGGCCGCGCTCGCGCTAGTGCCGACCATCACGCCCATTGCGATGAGCATCGACACACCGAAAATAGGTGCAAACCACGTGCGAGAACCCATCTCCCTTCCCTGGCTTTCCTCAGACCACTCCTCCGGAACTCTAAATGAGGCAATAAATAGAACAATTACATATGTTAATAAATTTAGTGGCTAAATTATTGGCCTGGGACGCTTGTGGTTGAGGAAAACGGTGCTGCCGCGCGCGCAACGTAAGCCTGATAACAGAGCCGTCGTCGTGCCTGTGCCTCCAAAGCACCGCTCGATCAGATCGAACCGTACTCTAGGCATCGGACGTGAAGTTGCGGCACAATGTAGGGCAGGCAGGAGGAAGCGATGACAAGCGCGCCGGAAGGACTGCAGACCAGCGAGGTGGTTGGCCTGTTCGCCAACCGAGAGAGTTTTGAACGAGCCGTGCGCGCCTTGCTCGCCGCCGGCTTCGGGCGCGTCGATTTGAGCGTTCTGGCCTCCCACGAGTCGCTCGATGCCGCCGGCCGGAGCGGTGCGTCCTGGCGCGACGCGATGACGGCTCTGGTCGGCGAGCTCCGCTACGAGGGCCGCTGGTCGCAGCAGGAGCAATCTTCATCGCCAGCGGCGGCCTGATCTCCGGGCTCGCCGCTCTGATCGGTGCGACGCTCAGCGGAGTCGCGTTGAAGGATCTGTTGGACGAGCTGGCAGCCCGCCCGCACACGGAGCAGTTCGCGCGTTCGCTCGCGGCCGGAAGCGTCATCTTGTGGGTGCGCACCGAGAACGCGAACCAGCGTGCATCGGCACTGTCGATCCTGGCGGCCGAGGGCGGCAGCAACGTCCACCTGGCTGCCAGTTCGGCCGAACCTGCCTAAGCGTTATCCGAGCCGGCGGAAGGCCAGCGTTCCTACAGCGGCGGCACGGCAGTATCCGGCTGCACGCTTTCGACCAGCGGATTCACCAACACGCGCTCCAGTGCCTGCGGATCGGCGGTCAACGCGACAAACGGGATCGTCTCGAACAGCTTGACACCGTGGACACCGGGGCCGGAAAGACCGCCATGGCGATCAGGATGCACGCCCAGGTCTGTCAGCAATTGTGTGCGAACACGGGTGATTGCCCCTGGTCCCGTCTCTCCTGCTCCGGATCAGGGGGCGCGCTTGCATCCCCCGCACCTGATCTCACCCCAGGTACGGCAAAGCCGACGATCACCGCCAGTTCACCCCGGGAACGGACCAGCGCCATCAGGTGCGCCTTCTTCTCGTCATCAAGATCAGGCATCGCAGCCGCCGCAACCGAAAGCAGCTGCCGCCAGCACAGAGCACCGGCGGCAACCACAGCAAACACCGCCCGCCGGCTGATCGTTCGGCGGGCAGCCCCCGGTTTATGGCCAGCCGGGGCGGGTCATTTCAGCAGATTGAGCGCCGGCATCACATTGATCCGACGCTTGGTGTAGCGGGAACGCCGGACGGGCTTTCCGGTTTTCACCAGCGCCGACTGCACCGCAGGTACGCTGGCATTCAACTTCGCCTGTTTCAAGATCGCCCAGGTACCGCTGACGTGCGGTGCCGCCATCGAGGTGCCACTCATGTACGCATAACCACCACCCGGGATCGCCGCTCTGATGTCCGTACCGGGCGCCATCAGATCAACCAGCGGCGACATATTGGAGAAACTCGAAACGACGTCTCCCTTCGTCGTGCTGCCCACCGCAACCGTGGATGGTATGCATGCAGGCGCGGAGATCTGCCCGTTGGCGCCGTTGTTGCCGGCAGCAACGACGGTGGCGATCCCTGCGCTGCGAAGCTTGTTAATGATCATCGTCAGTGCTGGGAAGTCAGCACTACAGTTGGACGCATAGAGGCCGCCGCCGACGCTGAGGTTGACTGCGGCGATACGGAACGATGACCGCAGGGCATACACCCGCTCCAAACCCTGGGTAATGTCCGACCAATACGCGAGCGCGCACGGCGTCGTGCCCACACCACAGTAATCGGCCCAGTAGAAGCGGCTGAAGACCTTGATCGAAATCAGCTTCGCACCCGGCGCCACACCTTTCAGATTGGACGCATTGCCGACGGCAATCGAGGCCACATGTGTGCCATGTTCACAACCATCAATGTTGACGTTGCAGTTGACGCCGGAGTTGACTGCAGTCGAGGCAGCGGCTCCGCCCGGACACAGCGAGGTCGATCCCGGCGCTGTGGTTGAATAACAGGCTTCGGAAACGACCTTGCCCTCNAGCATGGGATGGCTCTTGGCGACGCCGGTATCAACCACGGCCACGACTTGGCCGGACCCGTCGAAGCCCGCATTGCGCGCCTGATCGGCACCGATCAGCGGCACGCTTTGTGCCAGGAGAGTTTCAGCCAATCCATCTTCCTGAACGCCCACCACGCTTGGATTATTAAGGAGGCGGCGCACTGTCTCAGCATCGGCGGTCAGAGCAACGAAGGGGATCGTATCGAATAGCGAGACCCTTTGCACCGCTGCGGCGGCGCGCCGAGCGCCGTTGGCACTTGTCCCTGCGGCGGGTGCCGTCAGGTCGCGGAGCAGCGTGTTCTGGGCACTGCGCAGCCGCGCATGCTCCGAAGCACTCAGGGGTGCGGCGGTACCAGCAATACCGGTCTCCAATTCGCCCAATCGAACCATTACCCGCACCCGGCCATGCCGTTTCGCCCGATCGAGCAGCGCCTGCGCAGCGTCGGCTGCCGTTGCGACGTTTTCGCGAGAATAGATAATTGGACGGCCATGCTGATTCGCTGCAACGGCACCGCCTGCGGAGAATATTGTCGTCGCCAACGAAACCATAAATATGGAAAATATGCGCGTGAATTTTGAATCGAAAATCACAATAAAACTCCCGCTTGCATCTGTGGTAATTCCAGTGGATTTCCTTTCTCTCGTATTATTTTCTGCAGGGTACCGAAAGCACGGCAACTCAGCAAGTGTTGTTGCATGAGCAACTCCTCATTTATTTTCATTGCCTTAATAACCGCAAACTAAATTTGATTCACATACCAGCCTCATCTCTGCCTACTTTCCGACTCCGCAAGCGCTGCCTGATGAGCGGCCATGGATTCGGCACCGAAGCAGCAGAACATCACCCGCTGCGGGAGTGTATGGGCGTCGAGAAATGCACTAACTGTGGAGACGGCGATGCGGGCGGCTCGATCGGCAGGAAAACCGAAGATCCCTGTCGATATCGCCGGAAACGCGATCGACTTCACTGCGTGGCGCTGTGCCACCTCAAGCGAGGAGCGATAGCAGGCGGCCAGCAGCATGTCCTCGCAACTGTCGCCACCCTGCCAGACTGGCCCCACCGTGTGGATGATGAAGCGGGCCGGCAGCCGGTGGCCGCTGGTCATCTTCGCCTCGCCAGTCCGGCACCCACCGAGCAGGCGGCATTCTTCCAGCAGTTGCGGTCCGGCCGCGCGGTGAATCGCGCCATCGACGCCACCGCCACCGAGCAACGTCTCGTTCGCCGCATTGACAATCGCATCCACGGAAAGCGTGGTAATATCCGCGGCAATGATCCGCATGCGCTGATGCACGTCCCGATCCTCTCCCTCTTCCTTTGCGCGACGCGTCCGTAAACCACCTTGCTCACGCGTGGTCCGGACACACCGCCAGACTTTGATACAACAGGAGAAGCACACGATAGCCTGTTCGTGCCGCCGAAACACAACCCAGCAATTGCGACATTGGTCCCGGCGGCTGGCTGACCCAACCGGGGTTGCCGCCGTCAAGTGGACAGGAACATCCGACTTACGTCATTCTTATGGCTTAGAGCCGTCATTCTTATGGCTTGTTGGCCTTTGGTGCAGGCTCGTGAGCCACATCTCTTGAGGCAAGGCAGCACAATGTGGTGCACTTCCACCGAAGGATGTACCCCATGTCGCCTAAACGCAGCGGTACGCTGGCGCATCGGCGGCCTGTTTACTCGCCTCCCTGCTGCTGCCGAGCCCCACCAACGGTGCCACCGCCAACGTTCCAAACGGCGAGGCCAGCCGGATGCAGGTCGTCTACGCCAATGCAGGCGACGCCCGCAACCACGGCCAATGGGGTGCCGTCATGCCGCCAACGTGCGCCGGTCGGGTCAGGGTCGACCCGGGACATCCGGTGGGTGGCGTCGAACGGTCAGCGAAAGTGGACACACGACCCGACACCGCGGTGCACGTGAACTTCGACCTGCCGGTTTCCGGCTGGTGGGACTCGTCGTCCTGATGCAGGACGACAACTGGGAGCAGAGCCCGGCCCGGCTTTGTCGGCAGCCGGAGCAACCGCACTCATCTTTCGCGCCCGAGGCGAGCACGGTGGCGAGCGAGTCCGCATCAAGGCCGCGATCGTTCCTGACCAGCCGTTCGGCGACAGTACGGCTCTGCCGCTCGACAGCGGCTGGATCGAGCTGTCGTCCGACTGGCAGCACTACCGCATCGATGCCACCTGGCGGATCTCGCGCGGGTGATCACACCGTTTGTCGTCATCACCAACGACCGCCACAACCCGTCCGGCCGGCTGAGCGTATTCTTCGACGACATTCGCTACGAGTGGGATCGATGAGGCACCGCGCACTCGCAGCCCTGCTGGTGACGCTGCTCGCAGCGGTGTGGAGGCACCAGGCACAGGCAACACAGCCGGACTTCCTTGCCTATCTGCAGGGCGAGGCACCAGCACTGGTCGCCTTCAATCCCACCGGCTTCAATCCGAACATCCCACGTGCCGAGCTCTGGCCGGCGGACGCAATCGCAGCCGACCTGGCAGCACTCCGCCCGGCGTTCGACGGCCTTGTACTGTACGACACCCGGCCCGAGGTCACCCCGATTGTGGTCGAAACGGCGGCAACAGCGGGGTTTAAGGCGGTTCTACTCGGGGTCTGGGACCCACTGTCAGACCCCGAGTTGGCGCTCGCGGCGTCATTGATCCGGCGCTGGCAGGACAGGCTGGCATTTGCCATCGTCCTCGGCAACGAGGGAATCAACGACAACCGCTACCGGATCGAAGACCTTGCGATCGCTCGCGACCGGTTGCGGGCACAACTCGGCCCGCAGCACCAACGCGTGCCAGTGACTACCAGTGAGCCCGCCGGCGACTACGGCTGGCCGCCGTTGCTGGCGTTCGGTGATTTTCTTACACCCAATATTCACCCGGCACTGGACCGTGCGGGACTGCCACCTGAGACAGCCGTGGACTGGGTGCGCGCCCGGGCACGTGCGATCACCGCTGCGGCCGGACGGCCGGTGCTGATCAAGGAGACGGGCATGCCGCACGGCGGTGCACCGAAATTCACGCCGGAACGTCAGCGGCTGTTCTGGTCAGCGTGGCTGGCCCGACCGCGGTTCGAACCGGTGGCACCTCCGGCGGGTGATCACACCGCCTTCCTTTCCAGTGCGGCCGCTTTCGAGGCGTTTGACACGCCATGGAAAGCGGAATGGTTGCACAGCCCGATCGAAGGCTCGTGGGGTCTGATGACGATCGAGCGCCGCCCTTATCCGGCGTTCCAGACGTGGGCCGAAGCACGGCCACCGGCGCGTTGACCGGCGGCCGCAGACTCGGCGAACCTACTGGCCCTGAGCGCCGCCAGGCCCCATTCCCCGGCCCATGCCACCACCCGGTCCCATACCTTGCCCGGCACCCATACCTTGCCCGGGCCCCATGCCACGGCCGGCACCACCACCACGGGCGGGAGGCTGATCCGGCAAGGTGATCCCCTGCTGCTTGGCCCGTTCCTGCATCGCCTTGTGGTGTTCGGCGCGGATCTCCTCACGCGCAGCCGCATCCGGAGCCGCACGCATCTTTTGCTGGTATTCCATCTGCTCCTGCTTGGTCATCAACTGCCGGCCATAAACCGGCGGGTCGGTTTGTGCGCTGGCCGGCAGCGCAGCAACAACAAATACGGCAATGAGCATCGACATGAGCCAGGGACGGAACATGACCTGTTCTCCCGTTCAAGAATGGTGCTGCCCCACTTCCGAGCGCCATGTCCCTCGCTCGCCGCAGGGCAGCAAGCCTCAACCAGACGTTAAATTATATTTTAATCATATTAAAGGACGAGCGACAACTACCAATGCTACGCCGCTCAACCAGCGGGATTCGGTTGATCGGAAACGCTTTGTTCTCTACCGTTCGGGCATGCATGAAAGCGCACTGCTGCCACTGGCAGACCGCGAGCAGATCGACCGGCTACGGCTGATTCGCAGTGAGCACGTGGGGTGTGTCACCTTTCACCGACTGCTGCAGCGATACGGCAGCGCCTCCGCCGCCCTCCAGGCGCTGCCGGACCTCGCTCGGCGCGGAGGGCACCGTGGCCGCGTACGGGTCTGCGGCCGGGACCAAGCAGAAGCAGAGATCGCTGCAACCATCGCATGCGGCGCTCACCTGATCGTCTTCGGTGATGTCGACTACCCCCACTCCTTGCCAGCATCGAGGATCCCAGCGACGATCGCCGTGATCGGCAATCCGGATCTGCTCGTCCGACCTTCGATCGGCGTCGTCGGCAGCCGCAATGCCTCGCTGGCCGCTCTCGGCTTCGCCCGCGAGATCGCGCGCGACCTGGGCGCCGCCGGCTATGTCGTGATCTCTGGCCTCGCGCGGGGCATCGATGCACAAGCGCACTGTGGCGCGCTTGCGTCGGGCACGGTAGCGGTGCTGGCAAGCGGGGTCGATGTCTGCTACCCGCAGGGAAATGCTGCCCTCTACGAAGAAGTGACCCGCCACGGTGCGATGATCTCGGAAGCCCCGGTGGGAACGCAAGCGCAGGCACGCAACTTCCCCGCCGCAACCGGCTGATCTCCGGCCTTTCGCTGGGCGTAGTCGTGGTCGAGGCGACCCTTCGGTCCGGCTCGCTGATCACGGCACGGTTGGCCGCCGAGCAGGGACGCGAAGTGTTCGCCGTTCCGGGTTCGCCACTCGACGCCCGGGCCCGCGGCTGCAATGACCTGATCCGCCAAGGGGCTATCCTCACCGAGAGCGCCGCCGACGTGCTCGCCGTCTTGCCGCGGATCGCGGTGACTGGCCGCGCCGCTGCAGGCCGTCCGACCGGACCGGGCGCACTACCGCTCCCGGAATTGGCCGCCCCTGAACGCGCAAACCACACGGACATTGACGACGCCGCACGCAAGGCAGTGGCGGAATCCTTGTCGCCAACGCCGGTTGCCGTTGACGAAATCATCCGCACCTGCCAATTGTCGGCACCGCAGGTCTCCACCATCTTGCTGGAATGGGAGCTGGCGGGCCGCCTGGAGCGGCATCCCGGCAATCGTGTTTCGCTGACCTGTTAGGCGCGACAGGAGATGAGCGCATGGACGTTGTGGTCGTCGAATCGCCGGCGAAGGCGAAGACGATCAACAAGTATCTGGGCGACGGATACACCGTGCTCGCCTCCTATGGGCACGTGCGCGATCTGCCGGCCAAGGACGGCTCGGTCCGCCCGGATGCTGAATTCGCCATGGATTGGGAAGTCGACCCCAAGGCCAGCAAGCACCTGAAGGCGATTGCCGAAGCGCTGCGCGGCGCCGACCGCCTCTACCTAGCCACCGACCCGGATCGTGAAGGCGAAGCGATCTCCTGGCATGTTTGTCAGGTCCTCAGCGAGAAGAAAGTGCTGCAGGGGGTCGACATCAAGCGGGTGGTCTTCAACGAGATCACGCGCAACGCCATTCTCGATGCCTTCGCACGGCCTCGCGAACTGGACCGCGAACTGGTCGACGCTTACCTCGCCCGCCGCGCGCTGGACTATCTCGTGGGCTTTACGCTCTCGCCCGTTCTGTGGCGCAAGCTGCCGGGCAGCCGGTCGGCTGGCCGGGTGCAGTCGGTGGCGCTGCGGCTGGTCTGCGAGCGCGAACAAGAGATCGAAAACTTCCGTTCGCGCGAGTACTGGACCATTGAAGGCGTGTTCGCCAAGCAGGACGCGGCGGCACTGACGGCAACGCTCACCCACCTCGACGGGCGCAAGCTGGAAAAGTTCGACCTGCCGGACGAAACCACCGCACTGGCGGCCGTGAGCGCCGCAGAAGCCCGCACTTATGCGGTCGCCAGCGTCGAGCGCAAGCAGGCCCGCCGCAACCCGGCACCGCCGTTCGTCACCTCGACGCTGCAGCAAGAAGCGTCGCGCAAGCTGGGTTTCAGCGCCAGCCATACCATGCGCATTGCCCAACGCCTGTACGAAGGCGTGAGCATCGGCGGCGAGACGGTCGGCCTGATCACGTACATGCGAACCGACGGCGTGCAGATGTCTGGCGAGGCGATTGCCGCCTGCCGGAAGGTCATCTCCGCAGAGTACGGCGATCGCTACGTGCCGGAGAAGCCACGCGCCTACAAGACAAAGGCGAAGAACGCCCAGGAAGCGCACGAGGCGATCCGGCCCACCGATCTTGCCCGCCGGCCTGCCGATGTGGCTCCCTTCCTGGACAACGATCAGAAGCGCCTCTATGCGCTGATCTGGAAGCGGACACTGGCGAGCCAGATGGAGTCCGCTGTTCTCGACCAGGTGGCGGTGGATATCCGCTCCGACGATGAGAAGATCACCTTTCGTGCCACCGGTTCAGTGGTCGCGTTCGACGGCTTCCTGCGCATTTACCGGGAAGGCAAGGATGATCCGGAGCGTGATGCCGACGGACGCGCTGTCGAAGCCAGCGAGGACGGTGAACGGATGCTGCCGGACGTGCAGACCGGCGAGGCGCTGGAGCGCCGCAGCATCACGCCCGAGCAGCACTTCACCCAGCCGCCGCCGCGATTTACCGAAGCAAGCCTGGTCAAGAGGCTGGAAGAGCTGGGCATTGGCCGGCCGTCCACCTATGCCACCATCCTCTCGGTGCTGCAGGACCGCAAGTATGTCCGCCTGGAAAGCCGCAGGTTCCACCCCGAGGACCGGGGCCGGCTGGTGACCGCCTTTCTGGAGAGCTTTTTCGAACGCTATGTCGCCTACGGATTCACCGCCAACTTAGAAGAGCAACTCGACGACATCTCGGGCGGCCGAATCGACTGGAAGCAGGTGCTGCAGGACTTCTGGCGCGACTTCTCGACCGCCATCGATGGCACCAAAGGGCTGCGAGTCTCGGAAGTGCTGGACGCACTCGACCGGCTGCTCGGCCCGCACTTCTTCCGTGACAGTGCCGACGGGCTTAATCCCCGTACCTGCCCATCCTGCGCCGACGGCCGGCTCGGCCTGAAGCTCGGCAAGTTCGGCGCCTTCATCGGCTGCTCGAACTATCCCGAATGCCGATACACCCGCCCCCTGGTGCCGGCGACGGCAGAGGAGACGCAGGCCGGAGCCGCCGGCAACGGCACCCGCGTGCTGGGCGACGAGCCGGACACCGGCCTTCAGGTGAGCCTGCGCAAGGGACCCTATGGCCCTTACGTGCAACTCGGCGAGGGATCGGGAGCCAACGGCGATGGCAGCAAGCCGAAACGGGTGTCGCTGCCGCGCGGGTTCGAGCCCGATACCATCGATTTGAGCACGGCGTGTGCGCTGCTCTNNCTGCCGCGCACGCTCGGTACGCATCCCGAAAGCGGTGCGACGATCACCGCCGGTCTTGGCCGCTTCGGGCCGTACCTGCGCTCGGGCGACACTTATGTCTCGCTGAAGGGTGACGATAATGTCCTCGAAATCGGCCTGAACCGCGCGATCGATCTGTTGTCCCACGCTCGTCCGGCGAAGCCGAAGGGCAAGGTGCTGGGAGAACATCCAAACGACGGCAAACCCGTGCTGCTGCGCTCCGGCCGCTACGGAACCTATGTGGAACACGGAGGCATCCGGGCGACGCTGCCTGCCGGTAGCGATTCAGAAACATTCGAGCTTGCAAGCGCCATTGACCTGCTGGTTGAAAAGGTTGGGCGCAGCGCAACCGCCGGCAAGGGGCGGAAAACTGCCGCGACACGGAAAACAGACAAAACAGACACTGCGTCAAAGGCAAAAACCGGCTGCGACGGCACGCAAGAAAGCAAACGTCAAGACCGATGCGGCCGAATCCGGAACGGAGACCCCGGTGAAAAAGCGGGCATCCAAGTCGGCTACATCCAAGTCGGACACATCAAAATCCCGGTCGTCGAAGACCCGAGCAAACGCCGAAGCAACGGAAGCAGGCGGCGAGTCGGACCATCACCAGGTGCGATCGACGCAGCACCAAGCGTGAGCAGCCGACCGCCACTGCTGCGGGAAATACGTCCGCCATCGGCATCATCCCCGGTACAGACATGCGGCGTATCAATGCTGTGGCTTGAAAATTTCCTTGTCCTCGCACTGGTGCCGCTGAACGGTTTCCTTGCAATGTCGGGATTGGCGGTTGTCTCCGCCCGTGAACCGCTCCGAGTTCTTTGGAGCGATCGCCGCCGACAGCCATTTTCGCACCGTGGCAGGGTTCGTCCTTGCCAAACGTCGCCGACTGCCGAAGATCGGCGATGCATCGCATCACGTGCGGTCGCACTGCACCACCAGTAAGGCCTGCACTCAGAATAAAAACGAGAGCGAAAACGGATTTAACTCATGGAGCAGCATTGAAGACGACGACAAGCGATTGACCCGTGCGCGTGCCGCGGTGGGGTGGGCGGGTGCGCGACAGGTGGGGGCAAAATGAACCAGGACAAACCGTCGAAGAAGGTGGTTCCGTTTCCGAGTCGTGAGCAAATTCTGGAATTTATTCGCGACAGCGAGACCCGCGTCGGAAAACGGGAGATCGCGCGGGCCTTCCATCTCGATTCCGACCAGAAGCAGAAATTGCGACGGATACTGAAGGAACTGGAGGCAGCGGGCGAGATCGACCGCGGACGGGGCCGCCGCTTCCACGAACCGGGCCGGCTGCCGAGCGTCGCAGTGATCGAGATCAGCGGCGTCGATACCGACGGTGAGACGACCGCGCGGCCGTTTGCCTGGACAACGGGGTCCCGCCCCAGATCCTGGTCGCACCCGAAAGCGCAGCCGCGCCGCCTACGCCCCGGTGAGCGCGTGCTGGCACGCTTAAAACCGATCGGACCTGCGTCCTACGAGGCACGCGTCATCCGCCGATTAGCAGCGACGCGCGACCGGGCACTGGGGGTGGTGACACGGGTAGGCGACGGCGTGCGCATCGTCCCGGTGGACAAACGCACGAAGACCGAGTTCCTGCTGCCGCCCGAAGCAACTATGGGCGCCGAACCGGGCGAACTGGTGTGGGCGGAGGTGCAGCCGGGCCGCCCGCTGGGCCTGAAGAGCGCCCGGGTCATCGAACTGCTGGGTCCCACGATGGGCCCGCGCTCAATCTCGCTGATCACCATTCATGATCACGACATCCCGCAGACCTTTCCGCCTGAAGTGCTGGAGGAGGCGAAGACGGCACGCGCAGCCCCGATGGATGGCCGGGTGGATCTGCGCGCTTGTCCGCTGGTCACCATCGACGGCGAGGATGCGCGCGACTTCGATGATGCGGTGTGGGCCGAGCCCGATCCAAACGCCGGCAACCCAGGAGGCTGGCACCTGATCGTCGCCATCGCCGACGTCGGCCACTACGTACAGCCGGGCAGCCCACTCGACCGGGCCGCGTTCGAACGCGGCAACTCGGTGTATTTTCCCGACCGGGTGGTGCCGATGCTGCCGCACGAGTTGTCGAACGGCTGGTGCTCGCTGCTGCCGCAGGAAGACCGGCCGTGCGTTGCCGCACACCTGTGGATCAACGCCGACGGAAACCTGCTTCGCCACCACTTCGAGCGCGCAATGATGCGCTCGGCGGCCCGGCTGACCTACCGACAGGTGCAGGCCGCCCGCGACGGCCAACCCGATGCAACGACAGACACGCTGCGCGACACGGTGATCGCGCCGCTCTATGGTGCTTTCGAGGCACTCGAATCAGCCCGCAAGGCCCGCGGCGTCCTCGAACTCGACGTGCCAGAGCGCCGGGTGATGATTGCGCCGGACGGCAGTGTGCAAGGCGTTGAGCAGCGGGAGCGCCTCGACAGCCACAAGCTGATCGAGGAGTTCATGATCACCGCCAACGTCGCCGCTGCCGAAGCACTCGAAGCGCGCAAGGCACCGGTGATGTACCGGGTGCACGATCAGCCCGGGCGCGAGAAGCTGGAGAGCCTGCGGCAGTTCCTCGAGACACTCGAAATCCGCCTGCCGCGCGCCCAGGTGGTGCGGCCGCGTGACTTCAACCGCATCCTGGCACGGGTCGACGGCAGACCGGAAGCACGGCTGGTCAACGAGGTGGTGCTGCGCAGCCAGGCGCAGGCTGCCTATGACCCGACGAACATCGGCCATTTCGGCTTGGCCCTGCGCCGCTACTGCCACTTCACCTCGCCGATCCGCCGCTATGCCGATTTGCTGATCCACCGTTCGCTGATCCACGCACTGCGACTGGGAGGCGACGGACTGAACGATGGCGCCGATTTCCAGCGGACCGCCGAACACATCTCGGCCACCGAGCGTCGTGCGGCAGCCGCCGAACGGGATGCAGTGGACCGCTTTTGCGCCGCGTTCCTGGCCGAGCAGGTGGGTGCTTCGATGCCGGCACGGATTGGCGGTGTCACCCGCTTCGGGCTGTTCGTCAGCCTGGAGCCGTCGGGCGCCGATGCGCTGGTGCCGATCAGCACCCTGCCCGACGACTATTATGTCCACGACGAGGCGGCACACCGGCTGGTCGGCCGCAGCAGTGGCCTCGTCTTTGCCCTTGGCGACGCCGTCGAGGCCCGCCTCATCGAGGCCAACCCGCTGACCGGCGGAATCATCTGCGAGCTGTTGGGCGGGCTCGGCGAACGACGCGGTGGCCGCAAACCGACGCGCTTTCCACACGCTCGGTCTCGACGCTCTCATCACCCTTCCCGCCGCCGATGACGAGAGGAACCCTGCGCCGATGCCGACCGCGACGTCCGATGCCATACGCTCTCCCTCGGCCCCGCCATGATAAGACGTGAGTTCGTTTTCGAACACGCACCGTTTCCCGCCGCGCACGCCTCGACACTGGCGGAGACGGAAAACGGCTTGGTTGCCGCCTGGTTCGCCGGCACCCGGGAAGGGCACGGCGACGTCGGCATCTGGGTTGCGCGCCGCGACAACGACGGACCGGATGGCGGACGCTGGACCTACCCGGTGGAGGTGGCGGACGGACGGATCACGATGCGTAAACGGTTCCCCTGCTGGAACCCTGTGCTGTTCCAGCCCCGCCGAATGCCTCAGNGGGGAACCGCGGAAGAGCCTCTGCTGCTGTTCTACAAGGTCGGTCCCAGCCCCAGCCGCTGGTGGGGCATGGTTTTAGCGTCGGAGGATGGGGGTGCANCCTGGTCGGAGCCACGCCGGCTGCCGGAGACCATCTTGGGTCCGATCAAGAACAAACCGGTGCAGCTTGCGGACGACCGCGTCGTCTGCCCGTCGTCCGACGAGCGCGGCAGCTGGCGCCTCCATCTGGAATGGACGGACACAGGCGCACACGTCTGGCGCCGGAGTGCGTCGCTGAACGATGGCCGCGCGTTTGCCGCCATCCAGCCCTGCCTACTGACCCATTCGGACGGCCGTCTGCAGCTGCTCTGCCGCACCCGACAGGGGACGATCGGCCAGTGCTGGTCAGAAGACGGCGGCGAGAGCTGGACACCGCTTGCCGCCTCCGAGTTCCCCAATCCCGACAGTGGCATCGACGCGGTGACATTGCGCAACGGCACCTCGCTGCTGATCTACAACCACAGCCAGATCGCGCGCACGCCGCTGAATCTGGCCATGACCCGCGACGGCGAACACTGGTCGGCGGCGGCCGTCTTGGAGCACGAGCCGGGCGAGTTCTCCTATCCGGCGATCATCGAGGGTGCGGACGGCCGTGTCCACATCACCTACACCTGGAACCGGCGGCGCATCCGCCACATCGTCGTGGTTCCCGACGATCTGCCTGCCCACCCGATTGAACAGGGATTGTGGCCGGAGAGGTTTGCTTCGCCTGCCGAATGAGGTCGGCACCCACCCTGCACCGATGTCGACATCATCGTCGCTCTAGGTGTTTAATCACGGATTTTGATGGTGCAAACTTCTCACGGGAGTGGAAGGAGGCCCTATGGGACAGGTTCTCCACAGGCACGCCCGGACGACAGAGGCGGTGCGTCGAGCCATACAATAGAGTCGAGAGAGCCTGAGAGCGCTGTCAAAGCGTTACACGATCAGCCAGATGACCGTTACGAAGTGGCAGAAGCAAACATCAACTTCTGATCTAAAAACGGAGCGTTCACCATCACTTTCCGCCGGTATACTCTGCTGCCGCTGATATAAAGCGGGCATGGGACGCAGCGTGAACGCGGCTTGCTGGTACAGCACGGCACATGACAGACAGCTATTGGCTGGCCTTTGGGGCGTCGTCGATCACCTCGATCTGTTCCGGGACCTGGACTTCGATCATCGGTCCGTTCCACAGGTCCACCCAGCCGCGTACCCGAACGATCCTGTCCTTCAACGCATACGGATCGACGCCGGCATCAGTGAAGGCGGCAAGCGCCTGCTTCGGGATAACGATGGTGAAGTCCGATCGCCAGTCGTTGCCGAAGTTTAAGTACCATTGGTTCTTACGTCGTGCGGCATCCACGATGCGACCTTCGACCAGCTGGTAGCTGCCGGCGAAGGGAGAAATGGTGTTGGGCGTGCGGATGCGAAACGCCCCTTTTCCCCAGCTGCCTGTGCCCGCTGCCCGCGCTTGGCGTTCGATCGCCAGCATCTCCGGCACAAAGTTGCGTGTATCCGCCGTTGGCTCGACCCGGGCAAGGCCCTGCCGCAGCAGCTCACCTTGCATCCACAATCTGTCATCGCGGTACACGTACGCCAGCAACCGACCGTAGCGGTCCCGCTTGGGTGCGGCGAGGAGGAGACAGATGCCTGCCCCGTCTGCCAGTGCCGAAAGATCGTTTGCGGTATTTGGGGCAGGCTGAATGCCGGCCAGCCGCGCCGTCGTGCTTCCTTCAATGGAGCGATCAAGGCGTAGCGTGCCGTTATCTTCGATTTCGACAACCACTGCTTCCATCAGTCCGGCGTCGCAGGCGGGAGATGGTTCGGACATCGTAACGGCGACCAGCAGCACGGCGCCAGCGAGTACATTTTATCCCTCGGCGATTACCCATCATGAGCAGCGTCAATCGACTTCCCTCGCCTGGTGAGTTACGATTTCGACCCGACCTGAAGGGTGGTGCGGCTCCAATGCGCATCCGATAACGGTTTCCCGTTGCAGGTCCGGGCACGATATAACTACAGACCGATTCTGCTGGAGACACCAGCCCACGATGGATGTCCGACACTACCGCACCGACCTGTTTCCGGAAATCGAGCCCTATGCATCCGGCAGGCTGCCGCTGGGCGGATCGCATGTCATGTATTGGGAGCAGGCGGGCAACCCGCGTGGGGCGCCGGTGCTGTTCCTGCACGGAGGCCCCGGGGCAGGCGCGGCGGCGGCACATCGCCGGTTCTTCGACCCTCGCCACTACCGGATCATCATCTTCGACCAGCGCGGCTGCGGCCGCTCGATGCCGCATGGTGAGCTTGCCGACAATTCGACACCGCAGCTCGTTGCCGACATCGAGACCCTGAGGCAGCATTTGAACATTCAGAAGTGGCTGCTGTTCGGCGGTTCATGGGGATCGACGCTGGCACTTGCCTATGGCATCCGCCATCCAGAGCGCTGTGCAGGGTTCGTTCTGCGGGGCATCTTCCTCGGCACGAAGCGGGAAGTGGATTGGTTCCTGTACGGCATGGGGACGTTTTCCNCCGAGGCGTGGCGCAGCTTTGCGGGGCTCCTGCCTGCAACGGAGCGCGATGATCTCCTGTCCAGCTATCACCGGCGTCTGACCGATCCCGATCCAGCAGTGCACATGCCTGCGGCGATCGCCTGGAGCCGGTATGAGNACCTTTGCTCCAACCTGATCCCCCGACCGGAGGAGCCGCTGGTCACGTCAGTCGACGTG
This sequence comes from Defluviicoccus sp., assembly GCA_013414705.1. Lineage (GTDB taxonomy): Bacteria > Pseudomonadota > Alphaproteobacteria > Rhodospirillales > Defluviicoccaceae > Defluviicoccus. The sequence goes on along the minus strand of CP058705.1, from coordinate 3,987,971 downwards.
TCTGCGCTGGCGTTGGCACGGATCGAGGCCCACTACTTCGTCAACAACGTCTTTCTTACCGACGACGAGTTGCTGAACAACGTGCACACGCTACGCCCCATTCCGTCGATTATCGTACAGGGCCGCTATGATATGGTCTGTCCGATCGTCACTGCTGATGAGCTCTCTCGGCGATGGCCGGAAGCGAAGTATGTGGTCATCCCGGACGCTGGTCACTCGGCGATGGAGCCCGGCATCCGCGCCGCTCTGGTGCGGGCCACCGAAGCAATGAGATCCCGCCTCGGCTGACATTCCCGCCGCCGTTCGAGCATGTTTCGACTGGTTATGACAGCAGTCACTTTGTGACAGCAATCACTAGGGTCCGGACTCAATCAGGTCCAGTAAGCGACGATGGTGGCGAGGGCGAGAGATGAGGCGTAGTTTCTGGCGAGTTTGTCGTATCGGGTGGCGACGCGCCGGAAGTCCTTCAAGCGGCAGAAGACGGCTTCGACCATCCAGCGGAACTTGTATCGGTGTTTGTCGAACCTGATCTTGCGTTTGCGGCATCTCCGCCCTGGAATGACCGGTGTGGCCCCCTTGTTGCGGATCACGGTGCGCAGGGCGTCGCAATCATAGCCCTTGTCGGCCAGAACGTGGCGACAGGTGTCGACCTCGGCCAGCAGGTCTTCAGCCATCGTGATGTCGGAGACAGTGCCGGCGGTGACCTTGAGGACCACCGGGCGGCCGAGTGTATCGCTCAGGGCGTGGATTTTCGTCGTCTGCCCGCCTCTGGAGAGGTCGATCGCCTGAGCCTTCGCCCCCTTTTCCGCCGTGAGCGCAGCGGTGCGCTTTCACAGAACTGCCGTCCATGGCCACCGCGGTGGTGATCCATTGGCCCTCGGCCAGCGCCTTGAGGATCCGGCGCCAGTGATCCCGGCGGGACCAGCTATTGAAACGATTATAGACCGTTGTCGGAGGACCGTAGTCCGGCGGACAATCCCGCCAGGGGCACCCACTCTTCAGAACATGGATGATCCCGCTGATGATGCGACGATCATCCACCCGCCGTGCTCCCGGCTGGTTCTTCGGCAGATGCGGCTCGATCGCCGCCCATGCGTCGTCGTCCAGCCAGAACACGTTCGCCATATCCACCTCCAAGGCTCAAATACCGCCTTGGAATCACGTTCATAACAATATTTCAATATGTTAATCAGGTTCAGACCCTAGCGCCCGTAGCTCAGCAAGACGGAGCACAGGATTCCCAATCCGATCCGGCGCCTGTTCATAGCATTCCACCCGCGTTCGCCCGGACATCAGATATCGGCTGAGACGAGCCAGGACGGCACGGCCGAACCTCATGTCGCTAGGCGCCTCCATGGTGGCGATCGGTTGATCGGCCACGCTCCATGCTTGGTTGGTAGAGGCCTGCGAGGCGCGCGATCAGGATTGCGACATAGAGAGTACCGGCAAGCTGCTCCAGCATGACTGCCGATCGCGCATAACCGGTGACCGGAACAGTGTCGCCATAGCCGGTCGTCGTCAGCGTGGTGAAACTGAAAAAGAGCAGATCCGCCCAGCCGTGCCCGGAGCTGGCAGCAATATTGAAAGAACCAGGAACGATCTCGTCGATGAGCATGTACACCGCCGTCCAAAGCAGTCCCATCATGACGTAGACGGCGATGGCGCCATGCAGCTTGTTGCCCGTCACCGGACCAGGTTGGAGGACAAATGCAACCACGTGACCGATGGCGAACACGTAGAACAGGACCATATTCACGCCCAGCAGTCGCATGATCAGCACGCTCGGGCTGACCAGCGACAGCCATTGCAGCACCAGCGCCGGCAGGGCGAATGCGACCGCCACCACCAAAGTACGTCGGGAGCCGCTCGCGGCCGACGCGCCGGAAACGAGAATGGCGCTGTTGAGCAAGCCCAGAAGCACGCGTCCCATGAGCGACGTGTCCAGAAGGGGATAGACCATCAACAGCAGCACAAGTGCCAGCAGCAGCCAGGAGCAACGGCCCGTCTGCTTCAGGCGCTCGACGACCCCGTGATCAGTGTGATGTATCGGCGACCTCAGTTTCATGTCGCGATGGCCTCCCTGATCCTTCTTGACCGTGGCCCAAACGCCGGTCAGTTACCGTATTTCCTTTCTTATTGGGACAAGGAAACGATGTCATGCTTGGTATTTCAAGCAAGCGTCGCGTGCTGTGGCCAGACCAGATGCCATGAGCGAAGTGGCAGATTTTCACTTCTGCCTGTTCAACAGCGCGGGTGTCACGGATGACAGGATCGAGGCGTCGCGCCTGCGGCAGGTGGTTAAGCGCTCCTTGACGAAGCTTTCGGTAGAATCCTTTCCCGCCCCGTCGAGGGCAACAGTGGTTCAATGCGAAACTAAGATGGGACGCGAAGTCGAGCAGTGCTCGAAAATGGCGCGATTGACATCATCGTCAGCACCGACGCGGGTGTCGGCACCAGCGGGCTTGCGGGCGAGATTGCGACAGGTGCGACCAGCGATAAGCGGGTGGGTGGTCCCGCCACGACCAGCGCACCCGCAAACAATGCGGAAACCTGCATGAGCGGAAGTGCAGCCAACGACGATCCGACAGCAGAGGCCAGCGACGATACGTCGAGCGGCTGGCCTTTACGAATGCAATGGTTGGTGCGACCTGAGGTGCTGGCGTCCGCGGCGCTGCTGCTGTCTTTCCTTGGTGTTGCCGTAGCAGCCTTCACCTCCGCTCCGGACGACCGCGGCGGCGTACACGCCGTCACCGGACAACTTGCCGGACCGCTTATCCAGCATCAGCTGCCGGAAATGACCGCTGATCTGAAACCGACGGCGCGCAAGCCCCACTTTGTCCAGCTGATCGCCGTCATCGAAATGACCGAGGATGCCGTCCCGATGCTGCAACAACAGGAGTCCGCCATCATCGCCGAGGTACAAGCGTGGCTGCGTGATCGTGATCGCTCTGCCCTGATCGGAAACCACGGCGCGGAACAGCTGCGCGAAGAGATGATCTCGATTGCGAACGCGCGCATCGCACCGCACCGGGTAAGTACGGTGCTATTCACCCGCTTCCTGCTCGACTGATGCCCGCCCACCATGATCGTGACCGATCCCGCCGTCCGGTCCGGAACGGCATTGACGTGCTGCCTCGCTGGTGGATCGGTCCAGTATCGCTGATCGCTTTCCTGCTCAGCAGCTGTACCAGCTACGAATCGCACTATGAGAAAGGTGTCTATGATCTGGAGCCGATCTACTGCTACCAGACAATCGGCACCGTCGACTGTCACCGCCACCCTGACGCCCGGGACGCCGACCGACTGGTCAACTACTACGGCCCAGCACCATCAAAGTACGATCCACCCGAAGCACCGCACCTGAATAAGCTTCGGCCACCGCCCAAGGGACAGGGCTACTGGCGTGCACCGGAGCCGATTCCAGGCCCCCGCCGGAAACGCCTGACGATAGCGAGAGCGACGACGCGATCCCCGCTGTCCCGGCCAACACACCGCCCACACCGACTGACGCTCCCGCATCCGAACTGCCTGAGGCGAACTGAGCCGTAACGTCGCCCGGACTTCCTCCGGCTCTGGACGGGCATGCTTGCGACGCCGGCACAAGCACCATCACCGCTCTCCGTTGAAAGCCCGGATATCGCCTCGACGCATTGCCAGTGGACAACTGGGTACCGCTGCCGCCAACATCCGCTCCGACCGCTCGCCACTGGGAGGCCGGGAAGACGCGGTTGAACGGAGGCAATACGAATGGATCTCTGGCAAACTCCGGCGATCGTCGCTGGAGCCGCATCCGGCCTGNGGGCCGAAACGGCGCGCTTTCTCGCCGAGGCGGGCGCGCGGGTGACCGCGATTGACATTGATGTCGAGCGTGTCGCGGCTGTCGGCCAAGCGATTGATGGACTGGCCATCCCATGCGACATCTCGGACGTGGAGGCAGCCCAGGACGCCTTCCGCCAGGCCCGAGCGCGGCATGGAGCTGCGCGCGTTCTGGTCAACTGCGTGGGCCTCGCCAATCCGCAGCGCATCCTCGACCCGGACGGCGGTCCGATGCCGCTCGACAACTTTCGCCGTCTGGTCGAGGTCAACCTGATTGGCGGATTCAACTTGTTGCGACTCGCCGCCGCCGATATGGCGACACTCAAAACGCTGGGCAGCGGCGAGCGGGGCGTGATCATCACCACCGCGTCGATCTCCGCCTACGAAGGCCAGAGCGGCGAGGCGGCCTACGCTGCGTCAAAGGGTGGTCTTGTCAGCATGATCGTGCCGGCTGCACGCGAGCTGGGACAGCTTGGCATCCGTGTCGTGGGCATCGCGCCCGGACTGTTCGGCACCGCGACCCTGTTCGCCATGGAGCGCAACCTGGATTCCCGTCTGGTGCACTCGATCCCCTTTCCCCATCGTTTCGGTGATCCGAGCGAGTTCGCGATGCTGGCGATGCACGTCATCCAGAACGTGATGATCAACGGCACCGTGCTGCGTCTCGACGGCGGATATCATCGATGAGCGGCGATCGACAACCGCCCCGTGACGCGCCTGCCGGTGTTGCCAACAGTAGCGGCGAGGCCAATGACGGGGCCAATAACGAAGCCACTGTCGAACCCACGCGCACCATCGTCATGCACCTGGTTTCGCATGCATCCGGCGAAATGGTGGAAATGGTGGCGCGGAATTCGATCGCGCAACTCGAGGATGTGGAGGTTGAGCATTACCTGTGGAAGATGGTTCGCACCCTGAACCTCGTCCCCGAAATTCTGGCGAAGATCGCCGAGCGGCGCGGCGTGGTGATGCACAGCATCGCCGCTGCCGATATTCGCACGGCTCTCGAGGAGGGCTGTGAGCACTTGGCTGTTCCCTGCCTGTTCGTGCTTGAGCCGTTTGTTTCTCGTCTTTCCGAACACTCCGGCGCGCGCATCCGCTTTCACACCTCGACCCGCGATTTCATTGACGAGGAGTATTACCGGCGCGTCGAAGCGATGAAGTACACCCTGGCACACGATGACGGACTTGCGTCCGACGATCTGGATGGAGCCGATGTGGTGCTGGTCGGCGTCTCGCGGGCAACCAAGACACCAACCTGCATGTACCTCGCCTCGCGCGGGATAAAGGCAGCAAACGTGCCGGTGGTCNCCGGGGTGCCGCTGCCGGACGGCGTGCTGAAGGCGAAGAAGCCGCTGATTGTCGGTCTGACCATCAACCCGCGACAACTGGCAGAGGTCCGGCTGTCGCGGCTGCGCCGGTTAAGTGAGGAGCGCGACACGTCGTATTCCGAGGTTGAGGAAGTGTCCCGCGAAGTTCTCGAGGCCAAGCGATTGTGTGCACGCAACGGCTGGCGGGTGATCGACGTCACCAACCGGCCGATTGAGAGCACCGCTGCAGCGATTCTGCGGTTGCTGGAGATTCACCAGGCTGAGCGCGGGTCGCAGCAGGACCAGTCCTGAGCCCGAGAGGGCCCCGGCGGTTTCGTAATCCGCATCCGGGTTAAGCAAACCCTGAACGTCAAATTTGACGATGGAACATCGCACGGCTCGGCCGCTTGACTCACCGTTCCCGATGGTCAAGCTGTCGCGCGCGACCCGGCGTGGTCATAGATCGGGAAACGGCCGGGGAGACGGGAAAGGAGAGCGAACGCCGATGGCCAGCCTCACCGAGATGAAGGATCAGGTATCGGACAGGGTGGCGCTGTTCGGCTCCGCCCGAACGTGGTTGCGCGTGATCCTCGGGCTTCTGCTGCTCGTCGTTCTCTACTACGTCATCGGTGCCTTCTGGGTACACAAGATCGACGACAATCCGGATTTCACGCCACCGTCGCCAATCGAAGGCGGCAGCCATGCGGTGGATATGGCGGCAGCCCTGCTGCAGCGCGAACTCAACAACGGCTGGACGGCGAACGATCCGTTCTTCCTCNCGGGATCCATCCTCGACAACATGCCGAACTTCCAGATGGGGATGGTTTACGGGCTCAGCCGCTTCGGCAATGCGTTGGCCGAGCAGCTGGCACGCACCCGGGGCACGTCGTCGGTTGATCCGGATGCAGACCGGGCAGCCGGCCTGCTGCGCTATCCGGGGAACGTTTGGGTGTTCAACCCAAGCACCTCGCTGGCACCGACCGCGACGTCCGAGAGCCAGTATCGGGCAGCGGTGCGCGCACTGATCGCCTACAATGAACGGGTCGCCGCCGGCACCGCCGATTTCGATGTCCGTGCCGACAACCTGATCGACACCATCGAGCGGTTCGCCAATGACCTGGGCTCGATGTCGGCGGTCATCGACACCCACCTGAAGGAGCGGGCCGGCTTCCCGATCAGCTTTTCGGCCGACGACATCTTCTATCAGACCAAGGGACGGCTCTACGTCTACTACATGCTGCTGAAGGCGCTGGGCCAGGATTTCAAGCAGGTACTGTTGGAACGCAACCTCGGCGAAATCTGGGACAAGATGCTGGAGAGTGCCCGTGAAGCTGCGGTTCAGCAGCCGTGGGTGGTGCTCAACGGCGGCGTCAACAGCCAGTTCGTCCCCAGCCATCTGGCAAGCCAGGGCTTCCTGCTGCTCCGCCTGCGCACCCAGATGCGCGAGGTTGCGAGCGTGCTGGTGAAGTAATGGAGGCGCAGATCAGGTCCGCGCATGACCGAGGAGAGACAGGTGGACCATTGATCGAACCGGATCATTCGCGGCCCGGCTCTCCGTTCGTTTTCTGGTCCGCCATGTGGGCGAGGTAGCGGATGATCAGGTCGATCTCGGGATCGCTGAGTGCGTCTTCATCGAAGCCTTGCATCTGCATGTCGGGCCAGTGGCGGACCGAAGCCGGGTTGCGGATGAGCTGGTGCAGGGCTTTGGGCGCGAAGTATTCGGTGGGGTTTTGCGGCAGGTTGAGGTCGGGGCCCATGTGCGCGTTGCCGGCGCCGTTCAGCGAGTGACAGACCAGGCACTGGGTGAGGAACAGGGTCTGGCCGATGCGGATCGGTGACTCCGCGGGCAGGGATGGGCTGACCGCGAGCTCAGGCCAACGCTGTTCCGGAAGTTCCGTACCACGGATGCGCACGACCATATAGGGCCACTGTTCGCTGCGAACGCCGGACGCTTCGGGGTGGAGCCAGACGACGTAGAACGGACCGGCGCTCTGAGTCTTGCCCGGAAGGTCGGGCCAGGGTGCGTCGGTCGGCTCGATCGCGAGGTACGGCTGCGAGGCTGCTGCGTCCTTGGGGAAGACGAGCGAGAACGGCAGTACGGTGACGAAACCGTCACTGGCGACGATCTCGATCGCCCCGCCCGATGTGTTGCCCGGAGCACTGCCCGGTGCGTTGCCCGTCGTGGGAGAAAGACCGCGCAGCAGTGCGCTCAGCGGCACCGCCTGGTAGGTCATCGCGCGCCGGTAGCTGACATCGTGCGGAACGTGGATGGTGGCGACGTCCGGGCGCTCCAGCAACGCGTGTCTCGACAGCGTAACCTGCTGCTCGCCCGAGTCGAATTGGACGCCGGGGTCGGCGGTCGCGCGAACCGCCGTGGAGCCGGCCAGAACCACCGCGAGAACGCCCACGAAAATGCCCGCGAGCACGCGAAACTGCCGGATCAGGCCGCGCATCGTGCTTCCCTCCCAAGCTACTCGCTGCCAAGAGAGCGCCACGGCGTCCGATCCACAGCGTCCGGCTCTGGGTGCGGGGCGATGACACCGGCAGCGTTCAGGCGAGCGCGCGCATCTGCGCGTCGACGACGGCGATCGCCGCCATGTTGACGATGCCGCGCACGTCGTCGGTGGGCAGGAGGATGTGTACCGGCTTCGCCATGCCCATCAGCACCGGTCCGATCGCCTCGGCGCTGCCCAGGCGCTGCATCAGCTTGTAAGACGTGTTGGCGGCATTCAAGTCCGGGAAGATCAGCACGTTGGCCTCGCGCACCCGGCTGAAGGCGTAGAGCTGGTCAATCAGCTCCGGGACGACGGCAACGTCGGCGGCCATCTCGCCATCCACATGCAGCTGCGGCTGGCGCTTGCGCAACAGCTCGACGGCCTTCGCGACTGCCTGGGCGCCCGGGTGCGCGACGCTGCCGAAGTTGGAGAACGACAGCATGGCGATGCGGGTATGGATGTCGAAGTTTGTCGCCATCTCCGCCGATAGCTCGGCGATGTCCGCCAGATCTTCGGCCGACGGCGAGATGTTGACCGCGCAGTCGGCGAAGAAGAACACCCGGTCGCGGATCACCATGATGAACAGGGCGGCTGCGCGGCGGACGTCCGGTCGCGTGCCGATGACCTGGAACGCCGGGTGCAGCGCTTCGACGTAGTTGGTCGTCAGCCCCGAGATGAAGGCGTCCGCATCGCCGCTTTGCAGCGCCAGCAGGCCGAAGTAGTTGGGGCGCCGCGCCATCTCGCGTGCTTCCGGCAGAGTGATGCCCTTGCGCTGGCGGCGCTTGAACAAGACCTTGGCGTAGCTTTCGGCGCGCTGCGACTCGCGGGGATCGATGACCTTCGGCTGGTAATCGAGCCCGAGCTCGGCGATCGTCGTCATGATCGCGTCTTCACGGCCGAGCAGGATCGGCTCGCCCAGGCCCTGGTCCTGGATCTCGGCTGCCGCACGGATGATCTTGGATTCCTCTCCCTCGGCGAAGACGATCCGCTTCGGTCCACTGCGCGCCTTGTTGAAGATCGTGCGCATCAGCGCCCAGTCCTTGCCGAGGCGGCTTTCCAGCTCTTCGCGGTAGGTGGTCGCGTCCACCGACTTGCGTGCCACGCCTTCCGCCATCGCTGCCTGGGCGACGGCGGGTGCAACCCACAGCAGGGCACGGGGGTCGACGGGCTTGGGCAGGATGTATTCCGGGCCGAACAGCAGGCTGTCGACGCCGTATGCCTTGAGCACCGAGTCGGGCACGTCGGAGTGCGCCAGCGCCGCCAGCGCCCGGGCAGCCGCCAGTTTCATCCCGTCGGTGATCTGTCGGGCGCGAACGTCGAGCGCGCCGCGGAAGATGAACGGGAAGCACAGCACGTTGTTGACCTGGTTCGGATAGTCGCTGCGCCCGGTGGCGACGATAGAATCCGGGCGGGCGGCCTTGGCATCCTCGTAGGTGATTTCCGGGTCCGGATTGGCCATGGCGAAGATGATCGGCCGCTCAGCCATGGTGCGAACCATCTCGCGGGTCAGAATGCCGCCCACGGACACGCCGATGAAAACGTCAACGCCCGGGAGCGCTTCCGCGAGCGTTCGCGCCTCGGTCTCCTGAGCGAACCGCTCCATGTACGGGTTCATGCCCTCTGTGCGGCCCTTGTAGACGACGCCGTCCTTGTCGCACAACGTCACGTTCTCGCGCGGCACGCCGGCGCGGACCAGCAACTCGGCACAGCCGATGCCGGCAGCGCCGGCTCCGCTGAAGATGACCCGGATATCGTGGATCTTGCGGTTGGTGAGTTCCAGGGCATTGAGCAGCGCGGCGACGAGGATGATGGCGGTGCCGTGCTGGTCGTCGTGGAAGACGGGAATATCGAGGAGTTCGCGCAGCCTGCCCTCGATAGCGAAGCACTCCGGCGCCTTGATGTCCTCCAGGTTGATGCCGCCGAACGTCGGCGCCAGCGCGCGCACGATCGTGACGACGTCGTCGGGCTCGTACGCGTCGATCTCGATATCGAAGACGTCGATGTCGGCAAAGCGCTTGAACAGCAGGCCCTTGCCCTCCATCACCGGCTTGCTCGCCAGCGGGCCGCGGTTACCGAGACCGAGGATGGCGGTACCGTTGGAGATGACGCCAACCAGATTACCCTTGGTCGTATATTCGTAGGCCGCTTCCGGGTCTTCCGCGATTTCTTGGACCGGAATGGCCACGCCGGGAGAATAGGCGAGGCTCAGGTCATACTGGGTCAGGCTCGGTTTCGAGGGGACAACCTCGATCTTTCCCTTGCGGCCCTCGGAGTGATAGCGCAACACGGCTTCCCTGGTGACCTTTTCCACGCTTTCTCTCCCTTGGTAGTCGTCAATGCGAACACGGATGACGTTCGCTGACTGTGGTCCCTGCGTGCCCCTGGATCGACCCTGTCTTTCATCCGCGAGTCCCATCGCGACAAACCCTCGCGAAACCTAGCCCCAGCGGGGTGTTTTCGGATTACAAGCAGGTCGTGCCGATCGTCCTTGTTGTCCTCGTGCTGCTCATCTGACGCCGGCAGCCACTTCGGCCAGCCATTCCGGGAGGTCGTCGACGACGTGGTGGATGTGACCGGCATCAGCGCCCATGGCTCCCCAGTCCGAGCCGGTACGCACCCACACCGTCGTCATGCCCAGCGCTGCGGCCGGTGCTAGGTTGCGGGCCATGTCTTCGACCATCACTGAACGACTCGGCTCAACGGCGTGTCGATCGATCATCAGGCGGTAGATTTCCGGCTCCGGCTTCGGCCGGTAGTCCGCGGCGACGATATCGAAGATTTCGGCAAAGTGATGCTTCACGCCCAACCGGCCCAGCACCCGTTCGGCATGCGCCACGGACGCGTTGGTGAAGACCACTTTGCGTCCCGGCAGCGCGGCCAACGCCTCTTCGAGCAACGGCGAAGGGTCGAGCACGCTGAGATCGACGTCGTGCACGTGCGCCAGAAAGGCGCTCGGGTCCATGCCATGCCGGTCCATCAGTCCGCGCATCGACGTACCGTAATGGTTAAAATACTGCTTTTGCAGTGCGTACGCGGCGTCCAGATCGAGGCCGAGAAAGCGGGCAATGAAGGCGCGCATGCGCTCGTCGATCTGTCCGAACAGATCAACCCGCGCCGGATACAGCGTGTTGTCGAGATCGAAGATCCAGGTCTCTGCGTCGCGCAAGGGTACAATACCGCAGCTGCGGGTCGCCGGCGACGTTTCCGGAACGGTGGGGAACTCGTCCATCGCCATAACTTGTCGCGCGTCGCAAGCGGGAAGGCAAGCCGGATGACGAACACCGGCGCCCACTTCGCCAGCGTCCGTTATCCCAGCGTCCTTTATCTGGGCAGGAGTATCACTCCGCCTTGATCAGCGTGCCGGCCCCGTGCTCGGTGAACAGTTCGAGCAGCATGGCATGCGGAACCCGCCCGTCAATGATCACCGCTGCCTCGACGCCGTTGGTGACAGCGTCAAGGCAGGTCTCGATCTTCGGAATCATGCCGCCGCGAATAGTACCGTTAGCAATGGCACGGCGCGCTTGTGTTGCCGTCATTTCGGAGATCAACGCTCCGTCCTTGTCCAGGACGCCTTCGATATCGGTGAGCATCAGGAGCCGCTTGGCGCCGACGGCCGATGCAATCGTTCCGGCCGCCGTATCAGCATTGATGTTCAGCGTCTCTCCCGAAGAGCTGGCGCCGATCGGTGCGATCACCGGGGTGATGTCGGAACGTTCGTAGAAATCGAGGATGTGTGGATTGATTTCGGTCGGCTCGCCGACCAGACCCAGGTCCAGGATCCGCTCGATGTTCGAATTCGGATCACGCTTTGTGCGCCGGAGACGCTGCGCCTGAATCAGGTTGCCGTCCTTGCCCGACAGGCCGACAGCAAAGCCGCCGGCCGCATTGATCGCCTGGACGATTTCCTTGTTGATCGAACCTGCGAGGACCATTTCGACCACGTCGACGGTGTCCTTGTCGGTTACCCGCAGCCCGTCGACGAACTCGCTCTTGATCTTCAGGCGGTCGAGCATGCGGCCGATCTGCGGACCGCCACCGTGCACCACGACCGGATTGATCCCCACCTGGCGGAGCAGCACCACGTCCCGGGCGAACAATCGGAACAGGTCGGTGTCACCCATTGCGTGGCCACCATATTTGATCACGAAGGTTGCCCCGGCATAGCGGCGCATGAAGGGCAGCGCTTCCGATAAGGTCCGCGCCTTCGCCAGCCATTCTTCCGTGCTAATCGTCGCCTGGTCGCTCATCTCGCCCGCGTTCTTTGAGGTTGGCGCGCGACTTTAGAGGCCATGTCTACGATTTCCAGTGCAAATTCATTACACCGTTTTTAAAGCACGAGAGGGCCGCAGGACGTGCCTCACTCGCAGGTCCACGATCGCGGGTTTCTCGATTTCAGGCCTGCTGCACAGACAACGCAGCCGATGAATTATCTGCTAACGTCAGTGCACTAGGGTCGGACTCAATCAGGTCCAGTAAGCGACGATGGTGGCGAGGGCGAGAGATGAGGCGTAGTTTCTGGCGAGTTTGTCGTATCGGGTGGCGACGCGCCGGAAGTCCTTCAGGCGGCAGAAGACGGCTTCGACCATCCAGCGGAACTTGTATCGGTGTTTGTCGAACCTGATCTTGCGTTTGCGTGATCTCCGCCCTGGAATGACCGGTGTGGCCCCCTTGTTGCGGATCGCGGTGCGCAGGGCGTCGCAATCATAGCCCTTGTCGGCCAGAACGTGGCGACAGGTGTCGACCTCGGCCAGCAGGTCTTCAGTCATCGTGATGTCGGAGACAGTGCCGGCGGTGACCTTGAGGACCACCGGGCGGCCGAGTGTATCGCTCAGGGCGTGGATTTTCGTCGTCTGCCCGCCTCTGGAGAGGCCGATCGCCTGAGCCTTCGCCCCCTTTTCCGCCGTGAGCGCAGCGGTGCGCTTTCACAGAACTGCCGTCCATGGCCACCGCGGTGGTGATCCATTGGCCCTCGGCCAGCGCCTTGAGGATCCGGCGCCAGTGATCCCGGCGGGACCAGCTATTGAAACGATTATAGACCGTTGTCGGAGGACCGTAGTCCGGCGGACAATCCCGCCAGGGGCACCCACTCTTCAGAACATGGATGATCCCGCTGATGATGCGACGATCATCCACCCGCCGTGCTCCCGGCTGGTTCTTCGGCAGATGCGGCTCGATCGCCGCCCATGCGTCGTCGTCCAGCCAGAACACGTTCGCCATATCCACCTCCAAGGCTCAAATACCGCCTTGGAATCACGTTCATAACAATATTTCAATATGTTAATCAGGTTCAGATACTAGGAGGCGTTGGCGACAGTGACGTCTACGTGCAGGCTGGTCATCGCACCGGCGGGACCGGTAAAGGAGCCGGCGACAGGAATTGCCTGTGATGGATCACGCGTCACCGCGACGCGGATCAACTGGTTGGAGCCGACGATCTCGTTGGTCGGATCAAACTCCACCCAGCCCAGGCCGGGCACATAAACCTGCGCCCACGCATGCGTCGCGCCTCCGCCCACCGGCGCCGAGCCATTGGCGAGTACATTCTGATCAACGAGATAGCCGGTGACAAAGCGGGCGGCGAAACCCAGCTGGCGCGCGGCTTCCATGTAGAACAAAGCAAAGTCGCGGCAGCTGCCGCCGCCGCTCTCGATCGTTTCCGTCGGCGTCTGGGTGCCCTCTGCATCTCGCCTGTTATAGGTGAAGGACTGATTGATTGCGGCATTCAAGCCGCGCAGCAGCTCCAGCGTTTCGATCGTGCCATTGCCACCGACGAGCGACGCATAGGTGTTGCGCACCCAATCGGCCATGCGANNGTCCGGATCCTCGTACTGGCGTGAACTCAGGACGCCTAGGTCACGCTGCTCATCCGACGAATAGCTGAATGGATAGGCGCGGGCGTGGCTTTCGATCTGTGGTGCTTCCAAAGATGGCGCATACGTCTCCAGCAGAAGCTTGCTGGTGATTTCCAGTTGATTGGCTTCGACCTCGAATTCGACGATCGCCACCGAGTTACCGAAAACGTCGTGATACCAGCGGATCGACTTTGACGGTGGTGACGTAACCAGTTCGGCGGAGAGAAGCCGCAGATCATGGCTATCACGCGGCCGCACCATCAGGCGGTGGTCATGAAGCATGACCGGCGATGCGTACTGGTACTTGCTGACGTGCGTGACAGAGAACATCCGGATCCCGATCAAAGTTAGGAAGACCGCTGGCGGTGCGCGAACGGGTGCGGCGACCGCCAGCGCCGCACCCGGGAAATACGCTCACCCGGCGAGGGCCGATCCTCTGCGGCCACACGGTGTTGCGTCGGGTGGCCGCGCCGATCGTGAACAGAAAGGATACCGTCGGTCTGACGATGCGCCAGCTCCGATAGCATGATGTCAAGCACCCACTTGTTCAGGTGGTCGTCTGTGCTCATGGTTGCTCTCCCTGTTATGTGTTTTTCGCAGCGGTAACGCGCATGGACCGTAACGGTTCCGTGGACGACAGGAACGCTTCATTGCGTTGACGCAGGCGCATCTTCACCTACGGCGTGGCGCGCCTGACGGATCAACGCGCCGCACGGCGCATCTTCGCCAGAACCCAGATCGACCGGAGGCAACAGCCCGGTTACCACGGTCAAAACCGCGTTCAACGCCTTCTCGAGAACGCCGCCAGTACCGATATTCGCGGGATCGGGAAAAGCATCGGGCTGTGCGAGCGTCCCGCCAATCGAGATCGGTGTGCGCACCGTCAATGGACTGAAGTCCTTGGGCATGGCGCGTAATCGCATGCTCAACGTCTCATCGCGCATGTTGATGTCGCCCGTGCCCATCACCTTGGTATCGCTCGTATCAAAGACCAACGCGCGGGAGTTGAACACTCCNTGGTCGGCCCTAAAGTCAGCAACCGCGCAGCGGATGGGAATGGTTTTGTCGCCCTCAACCAGAAAGCCCAAAGACTCCGCAATATCCAGTCCGATCAGTTCCGTGAGCAGCGCACTGAAGCGGCCGTCAGACAACACGACCATCACCTCACCGGTAGAGCTTCCGGCAATCTCGGCAACCGAGGTGCCGGTGGCCGCCAGCTTGGCTCGGCCGTTGAACAAGCCCGCGGACTCCGCCGCCGACTGGCCTGCATCCCGCAGCAGACGACGCAGGTCGACGTTGCTGATCACCGCATCGATGTCGCTATGCACGGGTTTCTGACTGCCATAGAGCGAGAGGAACACGCGAACGTTGCCCTTCCCGATGTCGAAGGTCGCGGGTTGCACCCGCAGAGTCCCGTCTTCAAGCGACATCTGCACGTCCATGCGATCGATCGGCACTTTGGGAGTGACGATTCTGTTGCCGTGAAAATGAATCTTGGCATCGACGGCGCGCAGCTGCTTCAGCTCGATGTGTTTGTTCGGCAGCACACGGTCTGTTTGCACATCTTCGCTGGTTTCGCTCTGCGGCTGCTCACCACCGGGCTTCGCACCGATGAACGGCGCCAGGTCTTTCAAATCAAGGAGGTTCGAACGCACATCCGCTTCAATTCGGGGGCGTTCGCGTCCGAGATCTGCGGAGGCCGTACCCTCCAGGTCACTGTCTCCCAACTTGCCGGCAAAATCGGTAAACCGCCACGTCTCGCCCTGACGTCCTAGCCGACCGCTCAATTGGTAGGGTGGGCTCGGCGGCACCGGGATACCGGTCAACGGAAACAGGTTGGAGAGATCGTCACCGCTGACCTTCAGATTCAGGTTTACTCCCTCCAAAGCGCGGGGATCAGCGATCGTTCCCTTAACGTGGGTATGCAGGTCGCCAGCCTGCAATACCACGTCCAGCGGATAGGGCTGGCCACCCTCTTGGAGCAGAGTCAATGACCCCATTGTTGCGTCTAGACTGGCCGGGCGGCCACTGTAACTGCCGCGACCCTCGACGGTCATCTGCTGTTGCGCCCTGTCCTCGCCGGCCTGCAGTCGATCCACGACAAGGGCCGCCGACCGGCCGAGACGTCGGTCGTCGACGGAGATACGGGCGTCTTGCACCTGCAAGGACTCAATCAATGGAAGCTGTCCCGGCGTGCCCGGCTTTTCCCGTACCTCTTCGGTCGCCGGGCTACCAAACTGCCAGTTTGCCTGTCCATCGGTATTGCGTTCCAGGTTGCCCGCGACGTGGGCGAGTGACAGCGATGGAATGACAATGTTGCCTTGTAGCAGCGGCCACACCTCAATCGAGACCGAAAGGTCGCCGATTTTCAGCAAATCGCTGGCCTGCCCCCAGGGCGCGTTGGCGACGCTCAGCCCGTGCAGGTCGATCCGGGTCACCGACCCGGGATCGACGTCAAGGTTTCCCTCGATCGCCACGTCGCGGCCCAACGCTTTGCTGGCCAGTTCACCGATCAGCGGCCGGGCGTCATTCCAGTCGTAGAATAGAGCCATGATACTGATGATCGTCGCCGGGATGACAACCAGTACCGCAAACAAAATGCCGATGACGATCCCGAACCAGCGAATTGCCCGTATCATTCTTCCGCCACCCCTTCCTCATCCATGTTGCAGGCCTCATGCATGCTGCCGGCGGTGAGGAACGCGGCGTCGCTGCAGCCGGTTCCGTAGGGCTGCGTCAGTGGGCTGGTTCTGCGAGCCGTTTCCCCGGCACGTTTTGCCGCTCGAGCGGAGTCTGTCTGAACCCCGTCCAGCAGCCTCGCACCGTCAAGGTGGGGCAAAACCCTGTCGCGGCGGAGCGATTCACAGTTGTGTGTGCTGCCCTACGTGCCGACCGAGGTGTGGTCTCGAAACCGCGCAGTTAACTTGCTGGACTACTCGGGCCGCGGGTATGGCGATCCTGTTGGAAATTTGCGGTTGCTGAAATACATCTGATGGTTTAAGCTTTATATAAAGATAGCGCCATGGTAGCGCTTTGGGGTAATCGGGCTGCCGCCGCAGGGTCACGGCGGTGGGATGGGGGGAAGTGGGGTGTCATATGAAATTGGTCGTCCGGCTTGCTTGAGTGTCGGCGCACGCGCAAAGCACCGTTGCTTCGCGACGGTTCTGGACGTCGCGCCTCCGAGCGACAGCCGGCTTTAGAGCCCAGCGGCCGCGCGACCTCTGTCGCGCCGTGCTTCGCGTGACCTCTCCGTCTGGCGCCTGACCCTCAGGCGGAGGCAGGGCCCCGTCCTGCGATGATGACGGCACCACGTCGCGGCGGGCTCAAAGGCGGGGCGTCCCCGTGAGGACGCCCCGCCAATTTTTCGCCACACGTCCGGCCTCCACTGGTGCCTGAAGCCGACCGATAATCCTCTGACCAACCCTCGAACGGTGAAGCTCCAGCGCTTTGCAACGGAAACGCCGTTCACTCAGACGTCCCCGGCCTCCCGGCGCCGAATACAGAACGACAGGGGACCCCAACAGTCCGACCATGTTGCGGATAAAGGCGCGAAGTGGGCCGTACGCCGTGTACTGCCAACCCCTCAGCTCTCCTCGAGTTCGGTGTCCCAGTAGAGGTAGTCGCGCCAGCTTTCGTGCAGGTAGTTCGGTGGGAAACCGCGGCCGTTTTCCTGCAGCTCGAAGGTTGACGGCTCGCAAGGCGGATGCAGCGGCCAGATGCCGGACTCGCGCGGCATACGATGGCCTTTGCTGAGGTTGCAGGGCTCGCACGCAGTAACCACGTTCGTCCATTCGGTCCGACCGCCGCGGACCCGCGGGACGACATGATCAAAGGTCAACCGCTCAGCGGGGAAACCGTCGCCGCAATATTGGCAGGTAAACCGGTCACGCAANAAGACATTAAAGCGGGTGAACGCCGGCCGACGGGCCGTCGGCACGTACTGCTTGAGGGAGATGACGCTGGGCAGCCGCATCTCCCGACTGGGNCAACGGACGCTCCGGTCATATTCGGAGAGCACATTGACGCGACGCAGGAACACCGCCTTGATCGCCTCCTGCCAGGACCACAGCGACAGGGGAAANTAACTCAGCGGGCGAAAATCAGCATTCAGGACCAGGGCCGGATAGTCTTGCGCGCCCATGAACCCGTTTCCTTACCTCTCCGCGCGCAGGAAGGTACGACATGTGGTGGAAATCTCCAAACCCTTGGTGCATTAAGATTGCGTGAATCTTGCTCACACGTCTGAGATGACGCAAACGCCTCAAGATCGGCTATCGAAACAACGACCGGCGAAGCGCAGATCAAGCCGCAGGGTTGCGTCATCGATGCCATGGCCGAGATTGGGGATAAGGTGCGATTCGACGGAGACGCCTGCAGCCCGCAATCCGGCCTCCGCTGCTGGCAGGCAGGACGCCGGCAGCACGTCATCGGCGGCACCGTGGGTCAGCAGCACGGGCGGCCAGCAGGTAATCTCCTGCGGAAAATGAGCGTCTGCGACCAGCATGCCGGAATGCGCAATGATGCCGGCCGGAGCGGTTTGGCGGCGCAGNCTGGCGTGCAGCGCCATCATCGCACCCTGCGAAAAGCCGACCAGCAACAGCTGGGCATTTGTCAGCTTATGACGGGCAAGTTCGGCATCCAGGAAGGCTTCGAGAATCGGGGCTGCGGTGCGCACGCCCGTGAGACGGGTATCCGGGCGCATGTCGGCAAGGCTGAACCACATGTAGCCCATCGGCGCCATGTCGAACGGAAATGGCGCATGCGGCGAAACGACGTAGGCATGCGGCAGGATGGCGTGGAAATAAGGCGTAATGCCGATCAGGTCGTTGCCGTCGGCACCGACGCCATGCAGCAGCACGATCAGCTGCTTCGGCTGTCCGCCCGACTTTGGGGGCACTGCCGGCCCATTCAGCCTGATCACACTGTCCATGATCCCTCCGCCCGCTTCGGTGTTTCGCGATGCGGCATTGGTAGCGGAACTTCGTGCGATGTGCGAGCAGCCGTGATCAGCAGACACGTAATCCCTGGACCAGAGCCAGATAATCCGGTTCTTCGTCAGGCGAAATCAGACCGTGGCGGATGAGGAAGTCGATCACCACCAGCGAACAGTTGAATTTGAACTCATCGGTATCGCGCACGGTCTCCGTCACCCGGGCGATCGGCCACAACTCGAAATGGGCGATCTCGCCATCGGTGTTGCGCGGCTCGAAGTCAGTCGGTAGTTCGAGATCGAAGACGTAGAGCACGTCGCGGCGCAAGCCGCCGTCGCGCTCGGTCTGATAGGTAATCGCCCCCGTCGGCCGCGCCTGCAAAGCGAGCGTCGGGCCGATACTGGCCTCCTCCTCGCTCTCCTTGATCACCGTCTCGCGTACCGAGTAGCCCGCTGACCGACCGCCGGCGACAATCTGGTCGAGCTTGTTCGGTGCCGTCTGCTTGTCCGGACTGCGCCGGCCGACCCACATGGCAATCTCGTCGCCGTCGCGGACAAACCCATTGACATGCACACCGGACGCCCAGATCCCAAACCTGGGAATGGCAGCGCGCTCCATGAAGAACAGCGGCGGCGCCTCAAGCTGACCAGCAACCGGATAGACCTCGCCACGCCAACCCGGCAGCATACCGCTCTCAGCGAGCTGATGCAGCACCTCATCAACAGCACGGGTCCGCTCCTCCACGCCGGCCAGCTCAGGATCCAGGTAAACGTGGTCTGGTGCAACCTGGAAGACGCGGCCGAAGGAGGCCAAGTGTGCCGCAAACTCCGGGCGAACCAGCCCCACCGGCCGGCCGTCGACGACGAAAGGAAGATACGCCGCCACATCGAAGGCTGCGCACGCCGCAATCTTGTCCAGAAAGCTCATCGGTTCTGCCCCGCTGGCCGTGCCCATCGGGGCGCCACACCAAGGCAGCACTATACGTTGGTCACGGCGAGCTTCAAGACGCGTGGCGGCGATACCGGCTTCCCGCATGTCGCCGCGGCGCTTCGATCACGCGACCGAGGTTTCGCTGCGATCCCGGGTACGGATGTAGGCGACGGCACAATGCCGCGTGCAGTAAGGCTTGTTGGGAGCCGCCGGCTCGCCACAAAAATGAAAGTTGCGATCGCCCGGATTGCCGACGGGCCAGCTGCACATGTTTGCACCAAGCCTGTCGAGGCGAATAATATCCGCTTCGACAGGCTCCTCCTTCACTGAAGGCCGGCGCTGTGGCAGGCCGAGGCGATGGACTTTGCCAATCACCGCATTCTTGGTAATTCCCAGCTGGCGACCGATCTCGCTGGTCGTCAGGTTGTCATTCCACAAAGCGATGAGTGTCGCAATCCGTTCGGGCGTCCATTCAGCGGTCGACATGTTGTGTCCAGAGCCTCTGCCGGAAACGGGAAGAGCGATTGCAGGTTTTGGAAATCACAACCACTTGCTGCGGTTCCCCACCTGTCCGCCGCTCATTGGTTCCCTATTGTTGCTAATTAGAGCGGCTCTGTCCACAATATATGGAGTTTTCCACAACATTTTGAAGGAATAACCGACCCAGGCACTAAACAAGAGCCAAGGGAGAGGGAACCCCTTCGTCCGATATCTTGAACAACGAGGCGTCCACTTCGGTGAAAAACACATAAGAACCAATCCAGAGCCTCTTCACCACCAGGCGTTTCCGGAAACGGATCTCCCAACTTGCGAAAATCCGTCGCCCTCGGGTCGGATCGCGCAGCGCTTGATTCATTGCCCGCCGCGCAATCCGCAGGCAGCAGGCGAGTACCGGATCAGCCGGCTGCACGAGGGTGGCTTGCGGTCCCTCCATTGCATCGAGGACCGAAATGAACAGCTGTGCGCGGATGGCTTCGGACGGCAGATTTTGAAATACGGGCTCTCGGATTCACCGTGCCGTCTTCGTATCAACAGACCTTGCACCCGGTTGCTGATTACTGCCGCAATGGCCTCGAGCGTCCGGACGGGTTCGCCTTCAGCGTGCGCGCAGAGGAAACCGGCGAGTCGACTCACCGACTCGTGGAGGAGGGCACTTACGATATTGCTGCTCATGGGATCGTGCCGGTTCTCAGGTTGGTTGGGGACAGAAGTTTTGGGCGCCGGCGAAGCGCCACGGTCTACAGGTTGAAGTCGCCACGAACACGAACGACATCGACGCCAGGACGCCAGCTTGGTGCAGATGGACTGTCGACGGCGGTGCAGCGTGGAAGGCGGACAGGTTCACTGCTGAGGCAGCCAGCAACCGCATCCAGACCGTCGTCCTGTCCGCGGCGGCTACCGGGGCGCCATTCCCGCATCTCAAGAATGAATGGCGTTTCCCAGACGCTGCGATGGGCCGAGAGCCTGCCCGCGGCCAGCACCGCATCGAATGCTTCGATGATGCGCAAGTCCTTGTTGCGGCTGGATGACCGCTCGACAACCGCGCACGGCATCCGCTGCGCGCGCAGTTCGCTGCGCAGCAGCCCCGGAAGGAAACGGCCGACGCCGTTGGTCTCGATCGTGATTGCCGGCAGATGGCACTCGCGCAGGAACGTCGCGACCTGTCGGCACAACTGCGTCGCTTCGTCCACCTGATCGACCAGTGCCGGATCGTGCTGCAGGTATCGGATGCGATGCAGCCAGTAGTGCCCCTGATCGTCGGTGAAGACCGCCGCGACGACGCTGGCGTCCCCCTTTACCTGCGCGCCATAGGCCGGGTCCCACCAGCATGAGGCAGAGACCAGCCGCCGGCCATTCAGAGTCAGGGTTGCCTCTTGGTTGCCTTCCACATAGTCCAGCTCTTGTTCGTATAGCCGCAGCCGGTCCGGGTCGAGCCGTCCCTCCGCGATGCTGCGCGGACGCAAAAGCATCTGACTTTCGAACTTCCCCAGACCGGTACGCCGACGCATGGCCTCGATCCGTTGCGGGGGNAACCGCTCCGGCCAGGCGCTCATGCCCGCATCATCGAGCAAGGGCAGTTCGAGCCGGTTGAAATCGTCCAGCATGGCCCGCGTTTCGCCGATCTCGCTGCGCGGGGCATCGGCATAGATGGAAAAGTAGGTGTGGGGTGTTCCGACGTAGAGCTGCAAGCCGCCCGTGATCAGCACGTACTCGAGTTCATGCAGACGGGCCCGCAGTTCGGCGCGTTTCGGCGCGGTGTCGCAGGTATTGGGCACCTCGACGTCATCGCAGATGACGACGTCGGCACGCAGGCCGGTGATGTTGGCCACAATGCCTTTCGCCAGCATCGACGGATCCCGGAGTTCCGCACGACGACGCACGGTGAACTGGTCAGAGGCCCATTGGTCGGTACGATCGGGCTTGAGCCCAATCGTCAGCGGATGACGCTCGATGATGCGCTTGACGTTGCGGACCATCTTCTTCGCCAGCGCGAAATCACCGGCAAGCACGAGGATCCGAAAGTCAGGATTGCGGTACAGCAGCCAAGTGCAGAACAGACCGACAAGGGAGGATTTTCCCGAACTGCGAAAGGCAAGCAACAGCAATTCGCGATCGCCTGCCTGCCAGCAGCCGGCAAGCCAGCGTGCCATCCGCAGATGCAGGCGGGGCGTTGCCTGGTGCTGGTACGTATTCCAGATCCAGACGAACTCCGGGAAGCCGACGTGCAACATCTTCGCACCGAGCTGCGTCCACGGGTCGCAAATGACCGCCTGGCACGGATGATGGGGGTAGGTGTTCCGGCAACGAACGGCTTCCGGAGACCTTTTCAGACGAGGTCGCTGCCTTCACGGCTCAGTGCCGCCTCGGCCTCGCGCACCAACCGATCCAGCTGGTCAGCGTCCAANTCCCTCGGCCCCTCGCTGACAGCGGGAGGACGTGCCCAGCGGGCGAGCGTGACCAATAGCTGGATGTGCGCCAACGCCGCACGACAGCCCGTCTGGTAGGCGACAAACGCCTTTGGGTCATCGCCCGGGCACTCGCCGGCAAATCGCCTGTAGCCTTCCAGCGCCTTGCGGAGAAGACTAGGCAGATCAGCCAGCAGCTCGCTGCGGAACATTTCCATCGGGTCCATCGCCCCCGCCGCTCGGGAGATCGAACGTGGCCGGTTGTCCTGCATCATCGCATCTCCCGTCCGCGCAGACACGTCGGCGCTCCGCACCGCCGAAGCCAAGCGTCAACCTCGTGCGTGCCCGAACCCGGCCGATTACGCCGAGAACGATGCCGGCGAACTCGCCGCCCTGGCAGGCCGCCTTGAGAATGGACGGATCGTCGACCTCGATCACGCCCAGGGTCCGCAGGGCATAGAGGATGATCGCCATGATCAGCCCAAGCATCGACGTGGAACGATACCAAGGCTTGGTATTGTCCTGCATTATCGTCCTCCGGCCACCTTGGTTTTCCGGCAAGCATTGGTCAGAGAATGCCGGCTCGCTGCCGGTCTCAAGTGTCTCCGTCCAGCAACGAATATGAACGGAGGCTTCGCTGCACCAACGACAGCGAGGTGCGGTAACGCGACGCAGATGCATTCAGCAGACTGCGACGGCGTTGCCAGCCAAGTTGCTCGCTCAGCTGATCGATCCGTGAGCTCGCAAGCTGCTGCGCATCAGCCTCCTCCCGGTCTGCCTCTGCTTGCAGGCCCGACAAGGTAGCGTCGACTGAACCACCACCGGCAGCCAACCCCTGAGCGCCAAACCGTGCCCGCTGGGTAGCCAGGGCGCGCCGCAGTTCGTCGCGTCGCTGCTGGGATGCAATTTTCTGGCTCTCCTGGATCTGCTGTGCCTGGGACTTAGCCTCCGCCTTGGCCTGTTCCTGGGCGGCACTCTGTTGCGCCGCGTCGATTCCCATCTGCAGCACGCTCATGGCGGCGGTGGGTAGCATTCCTCCCATCGGTTCGGATCTCCTTGCGTCTGCGCCGGCTCAGGCAGACACTGACAGTTCGGTGCCCACCGCAAGCAGCGTAAAGGGCAGCGGCGTGTCCTGTTCGATCCGCCACAGTGGCGTGATGCCTCCCTCGCGCCATCCCAGTGCGTGCACCGTGACATCACCGCTGAACGGCTGTGGCGGGATGTCGAGAAGATTGTCTCCGAAGCGCCGGAAGGGAACGAAGACCAAGCCCCGCCCGGTATCCAGATAAAGGGCGCTGGTCTGCCATAGCCGGAAGGTGAACACGATCGGCCTCAGCCGGACACCTGACCACCTGCCAGTCCCTGGATCNGACGGCGGCAGCGGTTCGACAATGTGTGTAAACGGCAGGCCCATCTGGACAGAAGACGCGGGCTCGGCAAGCGTGATCGAGCCGCCTTCGACCACGGCATCGGAACAGACGGCTCCGTCGGCAACCACTTTCACCGTCAGCCCTTCCAGGTAACCGGCACCCGACCATTCGAGACGGGGTGTCGACGCTGAGCCGGCAAGGCCCGCGTCCACCTGCAACGTATCGTCGAAGGCTTCGATCAGAATACCGCTGTCTCGCTCGACCAGAACGTAGACGACATCCCCCACTGCAGCGACCGAGAGGAACGAGCCCTGGGTCTGCTGCAGTGTCCAGCCGCTGACCTCCTCATCCCGAAAGGCGGTGAGTGTCGCCATCGTGCCGTTGACCATTACCACGTGCAGCAACCGGTTGGGTTCGTCGTACGCCATCTCCCTCGGTCGTTCGATCAGATGGTGCGACAACATGGCAAGGTCGGTGGCCTGGTAGGCTTGTTCGGTGTCGGTGAACAGGAACTCGCGCAGCTGCGGCCCGGACCGCGGCACGAACAAAGTGGCCCCATCCACGTTGACGGGCGGAACTGTACGGTTAATTGGTGAACCGACCCGCGTTTGCCGGAAGAGCTGGATGCTGGTGGGCGTCAACGGATCGCCGGTCACCATCCACTCGGCGCCGGACGTAAACACCTGCAGATGACGGCCGGAGAAGACGTGTCGGACCGCGTTCACCTGGTCGGAGAGAATTGGAAACTCGATCGACTCATCGTCGAGCCCTTCGCCGAGGTCGAAGTTGAACAGATCGGCAGACTTGGATAGCCATAGCCGGTTCGGCAGATCACGCGAACCGCCGATGACCAGACGATCCTGATGAAAACACACCGACACCGGCCAGCCCCGGGCATTGGAAAACGCCTGTTCCGACCAGTCCTCGGTGGCGGACGTCCCTTTCAGCGTTTCGAGAACCGTGGCCTTCGCCTCCGTTGCCGAGAGGACCTGCGTAATCTGGACCTCCTTGTCGTCGATGCGCATCCGCACTCCGAAGTGCTGCGACAGGAACACCGACGCCGATGCTGTCAGCGTCACCGTCCCGGAGGTCCCGCTCGCCCGCAGTGTCACCGAAGCGGGCGCGAAACGTGCGTGCGGCCAGTAGATGCGGTCGTCTTCGGTCTGGAAGGTCCACGTGGTCAGCTGCCAGGAATCGACGCCGATGCGGGTGATCTTGCGCGGAGCGACCTCAGGATGAACGACGAGCAGCGTATCCGCACTCTGCGTCCAGTTGATCTGGGAGAGCTGGTCCTCGGTCCAGGGAGCCTCGATGCCGGTGACATGCGTTCCATCCTGGTAGATGTCGATATACTGATCGGTGAACACCAANAGGTAGACTTGCTCGGAGTTGAACTCGAACGTCACCAGCCGGCCGCTTCCGGACGCCATGTCGACGAGGCGCAGTCCCGAACGACGTGCTACACCGCCGGTCGGATGGATGAACACGTTGCGGAGCTTGCCGGCACCGTTGTCGTAGGCGCGAAGGTCGGTGCGCCCCAGCAGTTGCGGGGCAATTTCGCCGGCGGCAAAGCTGGTCTTCAGGAGCCGCACATGGGACATCAGGCGCGCCCTCAAGCAAGGTAAAGTCCTCAACCGCCGGTGGCATGTCCTCCTGAGCATCGATCAACTTCGCACGCCGCAGTTCGACGTCGGCGATCTTGTGCAGGCCTTCCCAACGGGTGGTGCTGTCGGTCAGCGGGATACAGAATTCGGCCGCCAGCTGCGCGATCAGCGCAAGATCGAAGAACGGCGGGAAGTCGAGTTCGTCGGGCCGCGCGATGTACGTCAGGATGACTTCTTCAGCGTCGGCGTGCAGTTCACGCTTGACGATCTTGTAGCGAATGCCCTGTCCGCGACCACTGGTGCCGGCCGACAGCACACGGATGCAATCGCTGGGCAGCTGGAAGGCGCTGGAAAAATCGGCCACCGGCGCCGTCGCCAGCTCCGGCAGGGTTACCTGTACGGTCGCGAAGTTCCAGGGGTGTACCGAAAGCAGGCCATCGCGCACGGANGGNTACAGACTGGCGGCAACCTCCGCTTCCACCGTTCCATCGTCGAACGAAGTGATGGTGTGGGCGCCGACCTTCAGCAACGCGCGCGAACAGAGATTGATGGAAGAGAGAGTCATGAAGAGTGTCCTCTCGTCGGCCCTGCGGGCAGCCGGTGAGCGCCAGAACACTGATGGGCAGTGCTTCCGGATGCAGCGCGCCGGGTGGCCTCCGCGGGTGTGTGGAGCCCGCGGAGGCTAGGCAACCACGCAGACAGACCGGGGTTAGTCCGTGTTGCTGGCGCCGACCGGGGTGAGGTTGGCAACGTCCACAACACCCGCGGTGTTGGCACGGACGAGGAAGATTCCGGCTTCAGCGGTGCCGGCGGTCGTGCAGTTGGCGAATACCATGTCGCCCACACGCACCATGTCGCTGGCTGCGTTGAAATACCCGGCTGTATCCACGGTGGCGGCCGCATCGGTGGTTGTGTAGTGCCAAAGCGTGAAACCGTTCGAATAGGCCAGCACGCTGAGATCGTTGGGGCTGTAAGCCATCGCTTGAAATTCCTTAGCTTTCGAGGCAGCTCAGCGTGACGATGCCCGACCCGTCGATCAGGCACGCGCCTTGGCTCATCATGTTGTTGACAAAGTGCGCCGCCCGGTCGCCGTGCCAGGTGATATCGGTCTTCACCTCGGCGCCGATCGCGTGTCCGATCGCGGTCTTGTGGTACCAGAAGCACTTGCGGACATTGCCACTCTTCGGCAGTCCGGAGTGCGGCAGCCACAGGGCACCCAGCCATTTCTTCGCCTGGGTGCCCTTCCACGGCAGGTCGTCCTCGCCGACATAGTCGGCGTTGGCGAACTCCTCGATGTTGAGCAGTTCGCTCCACTGCTTCCAGCCGACGACGGCAAACCGCTGACCGTCGTCTGGAACGTCAACTTCGCCCAGCATTTCGAACGCGCTCAGGACCTTGGCCTTGGTGAGTCCGTCGGCGGCGGTGCCAGCAACATTCGTGGAGGTGGCAAGCTGGGTGATGATCAGGTCATCGGTCTTGCGGCCCAGCGCGTAGGCACCGGCCTTGGCGACAACCTGCTGCTCGTTGATGTTGGTCTTCAGCTCATCCAGCTGATCAACCCAATCACCGGCATAGTAGTCCTGCAGCGTGCACTCCACCGGCACGTGATCGACGTTCATCACCGGCACCATGCCGTGGCGGGCCTTGGTGGATGCCGTGCCCTTGCCGACCTTCTGAAAGGTGGTGCTGGCGCCGATGACATTGTTCTTGGTGCGCACGGTGTTGCGCAGCTTCGAGCCCATCTGCTGGTACTGGAGATGGACTTCAGCTTCGAAGTTCTTGACGAACGAACGTTCGACGGATGTCGACATGACGGATTGCGCTCCTGTTTCGCTCCAGCGAAAGCGTTGCGATCGGTGATGGAGAAACCGGTTGTGGAACATCCGCCGGTGACGAGATCCGGTTGCAGCGGGCCTGGGCGGACGCAATGCCGGCTGGTTTTCCGCAGCATCCGGAGCAGACGCGACGTCCATGTCATGCCCTGCGACCGCAGGACGGGGACGCGCCAGAGACCTCCCCGCACGAGGGAAAGGGGACGCCAACTCAGCGAACCGTCGTCCCGGTAACCCAGTGATGCAGGGCGCCGGTGCGATAAGCCGGTGCCGCCGTAATGACCGATGCAGGGCACCGGCTCGATGAGCCGGTGCCCTGCGGGGGCAGCGAAAATCGGCTCGTCCGCGCTCACCCTTTTTCGTGATAGAGGCGCCGGAAGCCGTCGCGGACCTGCTCGACGATTGCCGGATCCTGATGCTTCCAGTACCGCGGGTCGCGCATCAGCTGCTTGAGGCCGGCTTCCGTCGGTCCCTGCTCACCGCCCTGCCCCTCGCGCAGCAGCCCCGGTTCCTCGCCTTCCATCATGCGATGCAGCGCGACAATGCCCTCGAAGGTGGTGCTGAGCGCTTCAAAGACACGAGCGGGCAGACGGGCACGACCCCAGGCATCGATCTGACGCGCAATTTCCCGCCACCGCTCCTCGCCACCAAACTGTTGCGTCAGCCGCTCGATCTGGCTTTCCGCTTCAAAGATCGAGGCCAGTTCGGCGATCATCGGCATCAGACGCTCGGCCGCCAGATCGTAGACCAACTGCACCTGTTCCTGGCTGAAGCCGGCGGCATGCATGCGCCTATTGATGTCGGTGTCCGGAGTGAGCAGGTCGTTCTTGACCGTGATCTTGTACTGGTCGGGAGTCGCTGGAACCGACCGTGTGCTGGCAGTGCCCAGCCGACGTTCGAGCTCGAGGTACGACTTGAGAAGCGCGTCGAGACGGACTTGGCCGGTCTTCTCGTCCCAGAACTTGTCGGGCAGGCCGGACGGACGTGCGGGACGGCTCGCCGTCGCATCGGGGACAACTCGGGGAGCCGCCTCCAGACGGCGTGCCACTGCGACCCGCAGGCTCACCCAAGCTCGCTTCGAGAAGGCTTTCCGTCATCTTCGGTCTCCGTGCACTACTGTTGGATTAGGCGAGGTAGACGCATCACTGATTGACGCTGCCGCGGGCGACGAGCGACACGATGTGCGCAACGAGTGCGCGCTGGCCCTCGAGGTAGCGGAGCGCCTTGTTGGATGTTGCCGGTCCTACGGTGCGGTCGAGCGTCAGGTGTCGCAGGTGCTGCAGCACGCGTTGCCCGTCGACTGTGTGAAAGCAGCGGACAAACGCCATGCCGATGACGTCTTCACCATCCTCGCGCGTGTGCGGGATCTCCTCGCCGTTCGCGTCCTGTGGTTCGAGCCACGCCCATCCGTCGATTTCCGCTCTCATCACTCTCCGGCGCTCCTGTGCCTTGCGATCCGGCTACGGCTAACGCGTGTTCTGTGATGGCGTCGGCCCCGCGGCTGCATTCGCAACCAGGATGCTGTCCGCTTCGGGAGCACTGGTGACGGCTGCTGACAGACCGGGATCGCTGACAGCCGGCAAGGGAGCGTCCGCAACGTCCACGCTCGGCATACCGTCCTCGGATGTTCCTGCTACCGGCGATGGCGCGGGATCGGAAACAACCGGCGGGTCGCACATCAGCTCGCCCGGCACACCGAGTACGCCCCAGCCAGCGGGCGGCCGCCGCCTGATCGACCGCTGACAACGCCGCAGGGCCTAAGGCGCGCACGGCATCCAGCCAGACCAGCGTATTCTGCACATCCTGCTGGGCCTGCTGGCGTGCCTGCGGAGACTTGTACTCCAGGGTCACCAAGCGGTTATCAAGGGGCAGGTCGGGGATTTCGCCACGCCGGGCGAGGATTGCGTGGCCACGAGCCACCAACGGTGACAACAATTCCGACTGAAGCCGTCCGTAAGTCGCACCCAGCACCCGCGCCATCTCGGCTGCGCGTTCAATGACCTCGGTCGCCGTCATCCGCGGACCATTGATCTGACCCAGCTGATCGACGAACAGCGCCTTGCGGATCCGGCCACGGAGCTGGTCAAGCACCAACTCCGAGACATCGAAGCGACCGGGCGTCTCCAATGGCGTCAGCCCGGCGGAACCGACCGCCTTCGGAATGATGGTGCCCGGTACCAGCTTGATGTTTGCCGGGTTGATGACCCCGTCGTCGTCGGCCTGCCAGATGCCGGTGACCGCAATCGACGCATTCTTCAGCACCAGCTCGACCACCTTGTTGGCGGTCTTGATGTCGGGAAGCGCCTTCATCACTGGCGAGCGTCCGTAGACCTCGCCCGGAGCTTTCAGCCAGCGGAAGTTGATGAACGGATTTGATCCGAAACGCCCGCGGGCGAGAACGGTCTCCGCCGTCACGCCGATCGCGTCGGTCTCGGCAAGTGCCACGTAGGAATATGCACCGCCATCCGGCACCACCGCCTCGATCACCGGGATCCGAAGCATGGCATCGCCCGCCCGCTCCTTCGCGGCGAGCACTTCTATGCCGGCCGCTGCGGGGAACCGCGCCAACAGCTGCTGGACATCGAATTCGCAGCGACGAAAGCTCACGTCCAGGCGTCCGGCCGGGCCCTCTTCCAGCATTACCTGGGCAAGAGGGACGGCGGTGAACCGGAAGGCCGACGGCTCGCCGGGTGGTGCCTCCTCGAACAGCAGGCACGCGGTACCGGCGGTCACCAGATCGAGGTAGCACTGGTGCATCTCGACGGCGAAGTTCGAACGATCGAAATGCGACTGCATGATCGCCGAGGCGCGCTCCAGTTCGACCACCAGAGCCGCGCGCTCACCGTCAGTCACATCCGGTCCGGCGCTGAATCCGAACCAGCGTGCCCATGGCGGTGTCAGTTGCGCCATCAGGCTGGCGGCCAGCTGATCGACCGCATCCGGCGCCGTACCGTCAAAGATCCGGTCCCAACGGCGGGAACCTGAAGAGGTGCCACGAACTGCTGTGTCACGGGCTGGTAACGCGAAGTCGTAGCACTCCTGCCACAACCCTTCCCAAACGCTGCGCCGTTCTCGCGCACGTCGATATCGGGAAAGAATCGCTTCGGACGTTGGTCCCGTCACGTTCATTCTCCAAGCAGCGACTTCCGCTGCGGCATCCAGTCAGAGGGAAGCAGCAGACCGCGCGACGTCGTCGTGATGGTCCCGGCACGGCCAGCCTTCTGGCGCTCCAGTGCCTCCACCCGGCGTTGCCGTGCCGCCTTTTCGGCATCGACGGTGCTCGATGATGTCGTCGCAACCGATGGGGTCGACTGAGTCGAGGGCGTTGGAATCTTCAGGAACCCACCCATCGATCGACACCTCCATGAATGATCCGCGCCGCGGCGAAAGGCATACCCGTGGCGTTCGTTAATAGGTATTAAAACCTATTATGGGCGTCATGTCAAGCGTGAGTTGCGTGACGACGTCAACAGGCGATACAGCTGCCAAGGTGTGAGGACCCAGGGAGCGTGGACTCCCAGAACCCGCTTCACGGCTTCGACACAGGTAAACGGCCGAATGGGGGCGGGGCGCAAAGGGGCCTGTAACGTGCAGGTTTCGACCACACACAACCCGAGGTCACGATACCAGGTTGCAACCTGCGTCTGATCGAAACCGGTCACAAAGGCAAGGTCTGTACAAGGTGAGCGCGGATCGCAGATGATCCATCCTTCGGTTGCCGCGACGGCGACGAAGCAGTGGCGAAAGCCGCGGCGCAACAGCCGCAAACAGTTCAGGCTGGTGTCGTCCGCAAACATCACCAACGCGGCCGCGCCCACTTCACCGGACACAGTCATCGACCGTTCGATCCGCCCGTCGCCGCACCGCGGGGCGGCAATCCAGGTCATACGATGATCCCCTTGGCCCGAAGCACCGTGCCAATCCGGTCGAGCGCCTCGTCCCAAAGCCGGGAAGCCATAGCCTCGTCACTGCACCGCGCGTCGGGTGGCCGGCCCTGCAGGCCAAACGTTCCCAGCGTCGTCAGATGCGCGCGGGACAACAGGCCGCGTTTCGAGAGCGAGATCGCAGCACAGTAAACGTCGTCTGGATCACACGGACGGGAGAAGTTGCCGCCGCCGTCACCCAGCCGAGCACCTTCCTGGCGCACCTGCTGGCAACGGACATACCAGAACCAAGCTTCCTCGGCGCTGTCGAACGCGCTGACCGGGATCTCTCCGTCGCTCTTCGGGATGTATTGAGGATTCGACATCGGTGGCTCCTGGCAAGTCCAGAAAGCGAACACCGGCGAACTTATCAGATAATAATCCTATGTCAAGGTGACATAGCATGATCTTCCTACTGCAAATTTTTCAGAATGCCTGAACATCTTCCCATGCTCAGGCATTCTGACGTTTGGAACGCAATTGACCGATTGGCCCGCGAGCACGGGCTATCGGCGTCCGGTTTGGCGAAACGGGCCGGCCTCGATCCGACAACGTTCAACAAAAGCAAACGAAAAACGCGCGATGGCAAGGAGCGTTGGCCAAGCACGGAGAGTCTCTCGAAGGTTCTTCTGGCCACCGGCGCTAGCCTGGGCGAATTCGTCTCGTACGTAAATAATGGAAACAGCTCCGTTTCGTATCAAAATATTCCTGTTATCGGTTTCGCGCAGGCGGGCACGGCCGGATATTTTGACGATGCTGGTTATCCTTCCGGAGGCAGCTGGGATGAAATTCCGTTCCTGAACGTCGGCGACCCGCATGCGTACGCCTTGGAAATCAGCGGCGACAGCATGGAGCCAGTCTACCGTGACGGCGATGTGATCATTGTCTCGCCAGGAGCCGATATCCGCCGCGGCGACCGGGTGGTGCTAAAGACCCGCGATGGCGAGGTAATGGCGAAGGCGCTGCGCCGGCGCACAGCCTACAAGTACGAACTCAGCTCGCTCAATACGGAACATCCCGACCGTTGGCTGGCGGCGGAAGATGTCGACTGGATCGCCCGGATCGTCTGGGCCAGCCAGTAGGGCCCGTCCCAGTAGGCTGGTCCCCGTGGGCCCGTCGAAACAGCCTGTACCCGGTGTCTGCGATCTCAGTCGCCGGCGGTGGAGAGGTTCTCGCCGGCGATCGCCCGCCGGATCAGTTCCGCCGTCTCACGCACGCCGTAAAGGGCGATGAATGAGCCCATGCGCGGTCCTTCCGATTGTCCCAGCAAAATCTGATACAGCGCCTGGAACCACGCCTTCAGGTCGGCGAAGCACGCATGGCGCTTGCCGGTCTCATACACCATCGTTTGCAGCGACGCCGCATCGGTGCCCTCGCCGGTCGCTGCCGCCGTCTCCAACGCATCGGCAAGTTCGTCCAACGCCTGTGCCTCGTCTGCTGTCGGCAACCGGTAGCGTTGTGCCGGCTTGACGAAGTCCCGGTAGTAGGCGATTGCGTACCCAATCAACCGGTCGACCATCGGCGCCGTCTGCGGAGTAGCCTGAGGCCAGGAGCGCGAAACAAAGTGCCACAGCACGTTTTTATCCTCGCTGTGGCAGACCNNCACCAGATTGAGCAGCGCAGTGAACGAGACGTCCGCCNNCTCCTCGGGCGGCTGGCCGTCGTGAATGTGCCAGACCGGATTGTCGAGGCGTGCCGTCTCGTTCTGGGCCGGATAGCGGCGCAGCAGGTCGAAGTAATCATCAGTCGTCTTGGGGATGACGCCGAAGAACAGCCGCTTTGCCGTCTTCGGCTTCTGGAACATGAACAACGCCAGACTTTCCGCCGGCGCGTAACGCAGCCAGTCCTCCACGGCAATGCCATTGCCCTTGGATTTTGAGATTTTTTCGCCCCGATCGTCGAGGAACAGCTCATAGATGAAGTTCTGTGGCGGCCGGCCGCCCAGGATCGAGCAGATGCGGCCGGACAGCCGGACGGAGTCGATCAGATCCTTGCCCGCCATCTCGTAATCGACTTCGAGCGCGAACCACCGCATCGCCCAGTCGGCCTTCCACTGCAGCTTGCAGTGCCCNCCGGTCACCGGGGTTTCGATCTTGCTGCCGTTCTCGGGATCGACATAGACGATCGTGCCCGCATCAATATCGCGGGCAATGACCGGAACCTGCAGCACGATCCCCGTGCGCGGGCAGATCGGCAAAAACGGACTGTAGGTGGCGCGCCGCTCTGCCCCCAGTGTCGGCAGGATGACACCCATCACCGCATCGTAGTGCCTCAGAACGCACAACAACGCCTCGTCCATCCGGCCGCTGCGGTAGCACTCGGTGGCACTGACGAACTCGTACTCGAAGCCGAACTGGTCGAGAAACGAGCGCAGCCGCGCGTTGTTATGCTGGCCGAAGCTCTCATGAGTGCCGAACGGGTCGGGTACCGACGTCGGTGGCCGCCCCAGAAACTGGCTCAGCATTTCCTGGTTCGGTACGTTGTCCGGCACCTTGCGCAGCCCGTCCATGTCGTCAGAGAACGCGAACAATCGGGTCGGAATATCCGAAATCAGCGCGAAGGCCCGCCGCACCATGGTCGTGCGCACCACCTCGCCGAAGGTGCCGATATGCGGCAGGCCGGACGGACCATAACCGGTCTCAAACAGCACATATCCTTTTTCCGGCGGACCGTCGGGGTAGCGCTCCAGGATGGTGCGCGCGTCGACGAACGGCCAGGCGCGGCTCGCCATCGCGAGCTCGCGCAAGGGGTTCCGGTGCTCAATACCTCGTCCATCCTGCTCTCACTTCCAGATCGGCCGGCCACTGCCGGGCAGGCCATAGGCCTGCCACTTGCGGTTCACCAGCTCGATTACGTCATCAGTCATCCGGATCTGGCGGCCCCAGGGCCGTGTCGTCTCGGGCGGAATCTTAGTCGTCGCATCGATGCCGAGCTTGCTGCCGAGGCCCGAGACCGGAGAGGCGAAGTCCAGATAATCAATCGGCGTGTTCTCGATCACCGTGATGTCGCGTGCCGGATCGACGTTGGTGGACAGTGCCCACATCACATCCTTCCAATCCCGCGCCGAGAGGCCTGCGTCGATGACGATGACGAACTTGGTGTACATGAATTGACGCAGGTACGACCAGACCCCCAGCATCACCCGTTTGGCATGGCCCGGGTACGCCTTCTTCATCGACACCACCGCAACCCGGTAGGAGCACCCNTCCGGCGGCAGCCAGAAATCCTCGATCTCTGGAAACTGTTGGCAGAACAGCGGCACAAAGACGTCGTTCAGCGCCTCGCCCAGCACCGACGGCTCATCCGGCGGCCGCCCGGTAAAGGTGGATAGATAGATCGGTTGGCGGCGCATGGTGATCGCGCTGACGCGAAAGGTCGGGAACGGCTCGACGGCGTTATAGTAGCCGGTGTGATCGCCGTACGGCCCNTCGTCACCGTACTCGTCCAGAGAAACGAAACCTTCGAGGACGATCTCTGCTTCCGCCGGCACTTTCAACGGCACCGTCTTGCAGTCCACCAGCTCCACCTTGGAGCCGCGCAGCGAGCCCGCGAACTGATATTCCGAGAGCGTGTCGGGCACCGGCGTGACCGCGGCAAGGATGGTCGCGGGATCGGCGCCGATGACAGCCGCCGCTGGCAACGGCTCGCTGCGCTGTTGTTTCCAGCGGGCGTGGTGCTGGGCACCGCCGCGGTGTTTCAGCCAGCGCATGTAGGTGCTGTCGCGACCGGTGACCTGCATCCGGTAGATGCCGAGGTTGGCGACGTCCCGACGGTCGCCCTCACCCTTGCCAGACGAGGGCCCTTGCGTAACCACCAACGGCCAAGTGATCAGTGGCGCGGGCTCGCCCGGCCAGCATGACTGGATCGGAAGTAGCCCGAGGTCGATCTGCTCGCCGGTCAGCACCATCTCCTGGCACGGAGCAGTACCGACCGTTTTCGGCCGCATCGCCATCACCGTCTTGAGCAGCGGCAACATCTCCAGCGCCTCGCGCCAGCCACCGGGCGGTTCGGGCTGGCGCAGGAACGCGAGCGTCTCGCCCACCTCGCGCAGCTGGTGCGGCTCACGGCCCATTCCCCAGGCCACCCGTTCGACGGTGCCGAACAGATTGACCAGTACCGGCATCCCATAGTCGCTGCCGTCCGGACGGACGACCTTCTCGAACAGTACCGCCGGTCCGCCCTCGGCCAGCAACCGGGTCTGGATTTCCGTCATCTCCAGAACCGGNGAGACCGGTTCGCGCACGCGCACCAGCCGCCCGGCCTTCTCAAGCCGGGTGATAAAGTCGCGCAAGGACCGGTAGGGCATGGGCTCGGCTTCCGTCTTGACGTCGCGGGGCATCCGACATGAGCCGGCGCACGGCGTCAAGCGTTGGGAATGACATCAGCGGACTGCACGCCCTCGCAGCCTCGTGCCCTTCAGCAGTTTACCGGAACCGTCAAGTTCTGAAGCGACCGTTGAGTGGGTGCTCAGGTATAGCGGGGCGCAGTCGAACGCCGTCGGGCCGCAAGGCGGGTAGCCGATGATGAGACAGACATCCGGCGAGGCGCCCAGGAAACCGGTGGAGGAACGCCGATCGTTGTACTGCTGCCAACCGGCGGCACTGTTTCAGCCCTTGTCTGCATCGGTTCAATGGCCGAAACTGCCCCGGCCACCGACGCCAAGACTGGTTGTGCTGTGCGTGCGCGAAACGATGTAGCCAGCTTGTGATCGGTCCTAGCGTCGAGGAAAACGTCCAGGCGCTGTACGACCATCAGTTCCTCTTTCTGGAGGTGGGATAGCATCTCGGTCACCAGCGTTTCCGCTGTCTGTCGGAATTCCTGCCATCGCGAGCGATCGCAGCCGTGCTGTAGAAGCTCCGCAGCCAGTATCTGCATCTGCCGGACGACCGGCCCGATCGTCAAATGTTCCTGCGCCAGAAGATCCGCCAGTTCACCCTCGCCGCGACGACACAGCAGCGGGAACAGCACTTTNTCCTCGAACGCATTGTGCTCAATTGCAGCGGAGAGCGAAGACGCCAGCTCGTTGAGCAATCCAAGATCGTTCTCGTCGTTCACGTCCAGAGGCCGAACCGCTCCATCGCCCCGGATCCGGTTTTCCAGACCGCTCACGAGCACCAGGATGCGAAAGTGTTGCTCGTGGAGGACTTTACCCAGTTCGGTCAGCTCCGACATCCCGTTCCTCCGCCCTGACACGGCCGTTTCGCCGTGCGTCACCATTGTCGCATTGCATCACCAATCACGCTGCAACGCAACATTAGTGTCATGCGAAGTTAAGTTTGTACCCAGACGGAGACCAAGCGATCGACACAGCTGAATTCGCCGATGCCATCCGCCCCGGTGGTAACGGTGCCGGAAACGAAGCCGGTGGCGTCCGTAAACGTGGCACCCGGCCTGCCCGTCCACATCCGCTTGCTGCCACCCGGTCCATCGGACAAAACAACCGCCATTGAGCGAGGGTGATCCGGGTCGCCAGCGCGTGTCCAGCCGACAACGTTCGCATCGTCGAAGTAGTCGGTCTGCAGACCATAGGCATGGTCGCGGCGAGCGGCCAGCAGCACGTCCAGCACCGGGCGCAGGCTTTGCCGGCCGCCGCTGCCGTAATAGTCGGGATAGAACACGCACGGATAACCGCCCTCGCGCAGCAAAATCAATGCGTAGGCCAGTGGGCGGAACCACTCGGCGATGGCCTCGTCCTGGTGATCCTGTTGCCAAGTATCGTGGTTGTCGACGAAGGTAACGGCAAGGATTGGATCCTGGGATACCAGCGTGCCGTTGAACACCTCGCGCATGCCGAGCTGTCCTCCGCCTTGCGATAGATCGCGGAGGTTGTAGCGAAGAGGAAAGTCGAACAGCGACATCCGCCGCCCCGTCTCTTCAATGAACCAGCGCAGCGTGGCGACGTTGCCGGAATAGTACTCGCCGACCGCAAACAATGGCCGTCCACCAGCGCCGAGACGCACGTGGTCCAACCAATCACTGAAGAACGGAAAGCGGATGTGTTTCACCGCGTCAAAGCGGAACCCGTCCACACCCAGCGTTTGAACGATCCAGTCGCCCCAGGCATAGAGTTCGTCCCGCACCTCGGTGTTGCTCATGTCAAGATCGGCAAACATCAGGTAGTCGAAGTTGCCGCGCTCCGGATCGACCGGGTCNTCGAACGTCTTGTCGCGCAGCCGGAAAATCGCACGTTCCCCGGTACGCTGGTCGTAGTCGACGGANTCGAAGTGACCGGCGTTCCACTGAAAAGTGGAATGGACCGGACCCCGGCCAGGAAAGGTGAACCGGGTCCACGCCTCGATCTGCCGTGGCGGACCGACAACGATATTGCGGTTGTCGTTGGAGACCGGCGTCGCCATCACCACATCCGTGGCGTCGNNGCC
Source organism: Defluviicoccus sp. (assembly GCA_013414705.1). Taxonomy (GTDB): domain Bacteria; phylum Pseudomonadota; class Alphaproteobacteria; order Rhodospirillales; family Defluviicoccaceae; genus Defluviicoccus. The sequence continues at coordinate 3,950,622 of CP058705.1, read as the reverse complement.
CCCTTTGTGGTTAAATACAGCGTCCAGGTAGACCTGCATGTTGGCGTCGTGCACTGCGCGCACGGCATCCTCCAGTTCGGTGCGAGTGCCGTACTTGGTGCGGATTGTGCCTTTCTGGTCGAATTCACCCAAATCAAACAGATCATAGGCTCCGTAGCCGACATCGCGGCTGCCAGCCTCACCCTTGCTGGGAGGCGGCAGCCACAGCGCGGTGAAGCCAGCCCGGCTGAGCGCTGCGGCATTGCCGGCCGTCTCAAGCCACAGCGTTCCGTCATCCGGCGTGTTCCAGTGAAACGCCTGAAGCATCGTTCCATTGATCGGTGGCATCACACGTTCTCCACTCTCGGACCCGCCTCCGGTCTGCACGGGCTACGCCGCCTGCCAGCCTCCGATCCTCTGGAACGGTGATGCCCGCACGGCTACTGCCTGTGCAGAATTAGCACGCTGTTGGCGGGAATGGCGACGGTGATAATGCCACCAGACGATGCGATGAGCCCNTCGTTGAGCAGACCATTGCCGCCGTATTCGGGNGAGTCGCTGTTAAAGACCTCCCGCCACTGGCCATCGGAGATCCGCGAGTCCTGCAGCCGGTAGCCATCGCGAAATGCCCAGTTGTTCAGGCTGCCGACCACCAGCATGTCCTCGCCAGCCGCCCAGCGGCGGAACGCGATCACCCGGTTGTCGTCGTGGGTGTGCACCACATCGCAGTTACGCGAGCGCAGGGCGGGATGGGCCATTCGCAACCGGATGAGATCAGAGTAGAACTCGAACAGCCGGCTGCCCGCACCGTCCCGCAGGGCGAAGTAGTCCTCCCGGGCCTGCTCGAACCCGACGTAGCGGTAGGGAAGCGAGGCTCCGACCTCCTCCCCNATGAAGAACATCGGCGTGGTTGGTGCCAGCAAGCACATTGCAGCGACGAAATGCACCCTCGCCTCGGCGTAGCGCCGTGTGTCGCCAACCAGAGGTGCTCCGTTTACCGCGGTAACGATGGTACGCGCCGAGTTCTCGGCATTTCCGGCTTCGTCATGGGATTCGTGATAGACGATGCGATTGTTGCGGCTGGCAGCGAGTACTCCAGCAAACCAGCCGATCCGCAGCGGCTCATTGCCGCCGTAACCCGCAATGCGCAGCAGCCGGGCGCGGCTGGGGTCATTCTGCGCATCCCCGATCAGGTGATGATAGAAATCAGCATACCACGTGGCGTCGAAGCCGAGCCCNCCNTCAGACGTGGGCTGGCGTACCGCCGCCCATTCGGTATGGTCTTCGGCGATCAGGAAAACGTTCGGGCGGATCAGCCGCAGCGTGTTCGCCCACTCGCGCAGCAGCTTCTGCCCGAACAGATTGGCGTCCGGCACGCTGCGTCCGTCGACATGACGGACGTTGTCACGATGAATCGCCTGTGTCAGGTCGACCCGGAAGCCGTCGAAATGGAATTCGGAAAGCAGCGCCGCCGCCGTCGAGGTGAACATGCGACGCACCATGTCGACACTGTACCGCGGCGCCCAACCGCTCGATCCATTGTCGACATAACCGCCATCGGCGCGCGGGTAGTCGGAGGCACGGCCTTCGTACCAGTAGTAGATGTTGTTTTCGGGCGCATCCGGGTCGTAGCCCCATTCCGCCCGCTCGGCGTCGAAGGTGTAGTGGTTGTAGACAACGTCGACGATCACCGCGATGCCGGACTGATGGCAGGCTCGTATGAAGTGCTTGAACTGGTCTCGTCCGCCGCCCGCATATTCGATCGCGGCGTAGTGTGAGGTGCTGTAGCCCCAGCCGGTCCGATCCTGGAATTCGGACATCGGCATCAGTTCGATGCAATTGATCCCGAGATCGCGCAGATANGGAATCAGCTCGATCGCATCCTGCAACGTGCCGCGGTTGACACCACGATTCAGGCCCAGACTGTCCACGTGCAACTCGTAGATCACCAGATCCTCGAGGCGCGACGGAACCGGACGATTCGGGTCGAATTCGCCGCGCCAGAAATCGTCTTCGGCAAGCCAGCGGGTCTCCGGCCAGACCCCTTCGCTGAACAGCTCGCATACCCGCTCCGGATCGACGACAACCGAGCAGCTTTTCGAACCGTCCAGGTCCTGGCGGGTGCCATTCAGGGCTCCTCGCCCTCCGCGGGGCTTCCGGGTTTTGCCACCGCTGCCGATCTGGCAACGGGAGTAGAGATCGGTGCGATAGGCGATCGCGCCGTTGTCCTTGGTGATGCGGAACATGTACGGCTGGTGGCGGATTGCGGCGTAATCAGCGAGCTCCAGCGCGTCGCCGACCTGTGTTTCCCAGAGCCCGTCTGCAACCTGATGCATCGGGATGGTGGCCACCACACCGCGACCATCGTCCCAGATATATCCGCTGGCAGCCTCACCCAGAACGACCTCGACGCTGCGCGCATTGGGCGCCCACACTGCGAAGCGAACCGCATCCGGCTGCCCCGGTTGCACCAGCCTGTTGGCGCCAAGCCGGCGGCAGTGGGTGAAGTAGTAGCGTTCCGTCTGGCTGGCGTTCCCNAGGGAAAAGGTCCGGTGGCGGGCCGTCTGATCTGCCTGATTCACCTCGGCCGGCATGCCCCAGACGTCCGGCTCCTGGGCAGTGGAAACGATGACACCCCAATCGAAGCTCCGACCGACCTGGCTGTCGTCCAGATTCACCGTGGCCCGGAAGGCAGGGCACCCGTCTTCCGCCGTAAACGCCTCCATCGGCGTCTGCGCCCACTGCTCAGCCAGCATTCCCTGTGCGTTCCAGTTGCCGGTGAGACGTGCGCCGACGAGCAGCGGCCGACGTAGGCCGGTCAGGTACTCGAAGTGCACCGGTATCAACGCCATCGCCCGATCCTTCCGTGTTCGTGCAACTGCTTGCCGCGTTCGATTGTCGTCGCGAGGGCTCCGTCAGCCGCGCTCCCTCGGCTCAGGGCCGATCACCCAGTGCTCTTGCGCAGCGAAGTAGCGCACGTACTGCCGCTCGGCGAAGTTGTCATAATCAGGAAGAATGTCTTGTGTGAACGCATCCGAACGCACGGCCGCTTCCAGCGCAGACGCATTGTCGAACGACAGCAGGGTGACGGCATCGAGCATCGCCTCGCCTGCCCCGTACAGCGCATCAATCACCGTGCACACTTCGAGGCGGCGCAGGCCGGGCAGGCTTGCGAGCTTGTCTGCGTGAATTTTCTGCAGGTAGCCGCGGAAGCCGCCGAGCGGCATGCCTGCGCGCCGCTTCAGAACGATGTAGAGCTTCGCCGGCCACGGCCTGCACTGTTCGCTGGGCCCGCCTATCAGTTCCATGGTGTCGGTGGGTAGAAACACGGTGTCCCAGAAGGCCGCCCAGCGNGGCTCGTCGGCACGTGCACCGTCGATGAACTCGGGCGAGCGTAGCGATGCTACCTGCTCCTCAAGGTTCTGCACCCAGATCTCGGCNAGCCCCTCGAACGGGGGGCCGAAGACGGGCAACGGCACGTCTGCATCGATGCGCAGGTTCACCTTGTAGAGAAGGATCTGCGGAATGCGGCTCGCAAACTGCACGGCATGCACATTCAGCCAATGGTTCTGGAACTGTGCTTCCGTCCAGTCGGGGCGTGCGTGCGCAAAGATCAGCTGGTGGATCATGCGGGAACTCCAGATTGGCCGCTACCGGAGCTATTGCCGGCACTGCTCGCCGTGCCGTCGCTGGCGGCCGGAGCTGCGGTGTGTGCGGCGAGAACCGCTTCAACGTCTTCATCGGTGATGCTCGGGATCAGCGTCTGCACCAGGAAGGCTAGGTAGTGCCGACCCCACATCGTCTCCCACAACGAATAGTAGGCATCGAACGCTTCACCGCGCCGCTCTGCCAAACGCTCCTCCAGCGCCCAGACGAACCAGTCGAACTCGGCATCGGTGAATGGATGGCCATAGGCCACAGCCGCCGCGACGACCTCTGCCTTGCTCTTCGTCTGCAGGGTGGCGAGCGCACCCGGCTCGTGAGCCAGCCGCCTGAGGAAAGCGACGACGTTCCGCTCGCTCATCGGCTGCTTCCTCTTGTTTCTGGTGTTGCTGCCTGCGGTGCGAGGCGCGCGACGATGCTGCGCATCTCTTCGGCAGTGAAGTTTCGCGCCAGCCGGTCGATCACATACTCGAAGTGGTAGACCCCACATCTGCGGCCATAGCCGGGACGAGCCGTCGAACGTCTCGCCAAACCGTTCGGTCACCAGCGTGTATTCGAGCGGCCCCACGACTGAAGCAAGATCCCGCGGACTGAAGTGGTAGCCGAGGTCGCCGGCGTGAAAGAGCAGCTCAGGCAAGGCGTAGGTGTTGAAACGGCCGACAAGTGGCGGATCGTCACAGGCAGCGGCAAAGAAGCGGATCACGGCTTCGGTGGACATGCGTGCAACTCCCTCACCCGGCGAACGCGGTAGTCGGCTGAGTGGCTGAAATTATACCGCCGATCAGGTCGGACGCCTTTTCCGCAACCATCATGATCGCGGCATTGGGATTGCCGTTGACCAGGCGCGGGAACACCGAGGCATCGACGATGCGCAGATTGTCCAGTCCGCGCACCCGAAGCTGCGGATCGACCACCGAGGCGTCATCGGCACCCATCCGGCAGGTTCCGCATGGATGCCAGACGGTCGATGCCGCAACGCGGATGTAGGCGCGCAGGCCGGCGCGATCGGTCACCTGATCACCGGGCGCAATCTCCCGGCCGCGGAAGCTTCGGAACGGGGCGGTCGCCACCATCTCGCGGGCGAAGCGGATGCCGTACTCCAGGACCTCGATGTCCACTTCAGTGGACAGGTAGTTGGGATCGACGCGGGCGTTGTCGCGTGCGTCGGCGGAGGCCAGCGTGACTTGGCCACGGCTGTGCGGGCGTGCCAAGATCGGCGCAAAGGTAAAGCCCGGGCCGTCGGTCATGTACTCTTGTGGCACGAACTTCACCGGGCCGAAGAAATACTGCAGGTTTGGCGAGGCCTCCGCCATTCCAGGCCTCGTGCGAACGAACAGTCCCGCCTCAGCCAGTAGTGCCGGTGCCGGCAGCGGCGTGAGGCTTTCGTAGCCCACACCGAGGAGCATGTGATCCTGCAGGTTGCGACCTACTTCCGGAACGTCGCGCACCACCGGCATGCCCTGCGCGCGCAGTGCATCCGCCGGCCCAATCCCTGAGAGCATCAACAGCTTCGGGGTCTCGAAGGCACCGGCGCAGACGATTACCTCGCGGGCCGCCCGCAAGGTCTGAACACCATCTGCGGTCGCGTATTCGACACCGGTGACCCGCTGTCCTTCGATCACCAGCTGCAGCACCCGCGCCCTGGTGATGACGTGCAGGTTGGATCGGCCGGAAACCGGTGCCAGGAAGGCCGAGGCTGCCGTCACCCGTCCGCCGTCTGGGGTGCGCGTCGACTGATAAAGTCCGGCGCCTGCGCTCTGGTCAGCGCCATTGAAATCGTTGTAGCGCACGCCTGCACCCAATTCGGCTGCCGCTTCCACGAAGGCATGGCTGACAGGCGACGCATTGGCGTAGTCGATCACCGACAGCGGCCCATCCGTGCCGTGATAGGGCGACGGCTGACCGTGATAGGTCTCGGAACGCTTGAAGTAGCTGAGGACGCTAGCGTAGTCCCAGCCGTCGCAGCCGTCGTACGCCCAGGCATCGAAGTCGAGCGGGTTGCCACGAATATAGATCATCGCGTTGACGGTACTGGAGCCGCCAAGGACGCGGCCACGGGCAATCTCAATGGCCCGTCCATCAAGATTGGGCTGCGGGCTGGTGACATACCCNCAGTTTTCCGCAGCATCCGGCGCCCACAGGCTGAACATGGCATCCAGCGACGGATCGTAGATCGCGGGATTGGTGTCNGGCCCNCCGGCCTCAAGCAGGGTCACGCTGATTTCCGGCCGGGCACTCAACCGATTGGCCACAATGCAACCGGCAGTGCCGGCCCCGATCACCACATAGTCGGCGCTGTCGGGCATCCTTTGTCCTCCGCTTCCTGACCTGCTCCTGACGACGGCTCCAGCCAACTGCTCTGGCCAACTGCTCCGGGCTCTCAGCTCATCGGGTGACGCTGCAGGAACGCGAGCACAGTCTCGGCGACGGCGACCGGGTTCATGCTCTGCATGCCGTGCGTGGCATTCATGATGGCGGCGCGCTCCGCCTGGGGCAGCCAGTCCATCAAGAATCGCTGCGTCTCCCGGAATCCCGGCATCGCCGCCTCGCTGTCCATACCCATCGCCGCGAGGATTGGCATTGTCGGCTTGCGGTCCTCGAACCGGGCGGCCTGCGAGGGCCGGAATCCCCAGTTGGTGATCGCCGGAAAATCGACGGTAAAGGTCGTGTCGACCGCCTCCTCGACCCGTTCCCACACGTCCAGCGGATTGGTCAGATCAACGGCGGCAAGAAAGCGCGGACCGCACACCAGCTCCATATAAAGCTGTGCCGCCTGCAGCTTCTCGCCACGCTGGAAGAATTCGTTGGCACGGTTGAAGGCGTCGATGTTGGCCTGGATTGCCTCGGGNGATTCCCGTGGCAGGTAAGGCTCCAGAAGAATCGCCGAATGAGCCCGCTCCGGAAAGTCGAGCAGGAACTGGAACGCCACCACACCGCCGAAGGAGAACGCCAGGATGTGCGCCCGCTCGAAGCCCAGATGGTCCAGCAGCTCGCGCACATGCACCGCGCCCTCTTCGATGCTGAGCGTGTCCTTCTCCAATGTGCTGCCGTTGTAACCGGCGCGGTAGTAGCTGATCAGCTGATACTGATCGAACAGCGGCTTGTAGAATTGCAGCGGCGTGATCAGGCTGTCGGCGATGCTGGTGCCGTGAATGCACAGCACCGGCTCGCCCTCGCCCAGTACCGTGTACAGCAGTTCGGCATTGCTCACCCGTGCCCGGCGATCGTGCTTGACCGCCCACTCGCGTCCGATGCAGAGCGCTTGTTCAGGCATTCGCAATCTCCTTATGCCTCCCGCCACGCGCGGGTGCTTTTCGGCCCGGCGAGACACACTGCGGCCCGGGCAAAGATTGGCTCAGGCTGCGAGAGCGTCCCGGATCGCATCCTCAACCGCCTGCTTGTCCTCCGGAAACAGACCGAAGGTGGTCAGGTGCCCCGACGTCGATGTCACCTCCCGATAGCGGGCGTTCGGAATGAGAGCCGCATCGCGTGCACCATCAATCGGCGGGAACATCACGTCACCGGTGAACGCCACGATCAGCGTCTTGGCGGTAATCCGTCCCAGTGCTGCGGCCATGTCGCCACCGTGCGCCGGATCGGCGCTACGCGCCTTGCGTGCCTGGATCAGGATGTCGTTGGGGTCCTGCGGCAGCATGAAGCCTTCGAAAAAGCCGCGTGCAAAGTCGTCGGCCGACGCAAAACCCAGCCGGGACAGCAGGTCTCCCTGGTAGTAGGCGAGTGGCGGCAGGGTCAGCGCCATGCAGTGCCCCTGTCGCCGCTTGCCTGCCTGCACCAGCGCGGAATCGGCGTANAAGCCATTGTTCCAGGCCGGATCGGTGATAATCGGCTCTTCGATCACCGTCTGCAGCCACAGCCGTGTCCAGGCCGAGGGCCGGGGNGCACCCGCGATTGACGCCATGCGTTTGACCATCTGCGGAAAGCGAACCGCCCACTCGAATGTCTGCAGGGCGCCGACCGACCAGCCGAGAACCAGCTGCAACTCGGTGATGCCGAAATGCTCGGTCAGCAGCCGGTGCTGGGCAATCACGTCATCGGCAACGGCAATCGGCGGAAAGGCGGTGCGGTCGAACGGCGGCGGCGTGTTGCTGGGCGACGACGAGAAGCCGTTGCCGAACTGGCCCGGCAGAATGATGAAGTACTGCCGCGGATCGAGCGCCATGCCTTCGCCGATATACATCTCCAACGCCGCGTCGTTTCCGGCGAGGAAATTCGGAAACAGAATAGCGTTGTCCCGTGCCTCGTTCAGGGTGCCGTGGGTGGTGTACGCGTAGGTCGCATTCGGCAGGGTATAGCCGCTCAACAGGCGGAAGTTGCCGAGGTCGAAGGTATCCATGACCGTTGTCTCCGGTTGCCGTGGTGCCGGCTGATCGTGCCTGCGATCGATCTCAGCGGGTGGCGCGGATCAGATCCGCCGCCTTTTCGCCGATCATGACGATGGTGGTATGCGGGTTGGCGGACGGCACCGCGGGCATCACCGAGCCATCGGCAATACGCAGTCCTTCCACACCGTGCACCCGGAGCTGCGGATCGACCACCGCCATCCGGTCGATACCCATCCGACAGGAACCGGCGAAGTGATAGTAGGAGCCGGTGTTCTCGATCACCCAGGAGCGAAGCTGCGCGTCGGTGATGACGTCAGGCCCAGGGCCGACCTCCACCAGCCCCAGCGCTGCGAACGCCTTGGTGCCGTAGATGTCGCGGGCAATCTTCATCATCGTGACAATCCGATCGATGTCCACCGGCTCCGCACCATAATTGGCGCTGATCTCAGGAACCTCTGTCGGATCGCTGCTTCGCAGCCGCACCCAACCGCGCGACAGCGGACGGATCAGGCCCGGCAAGCTGAGAATGATGTGCGGATCGACGAGCTGGGCGGCCGGGGTGATCGGCTGGCCGGTCTGCAACCGCTGCACGACGTTGGCGAAGAAGGCATCGCCAAACGGCGCCCGGTGAACGAGGCAGATTTCCAGGTCGGGCACCAGCATGCGCGGCTCGGAGCTCCAGAACAGCGCCGTTTCGGTCATGTTGCCGCGTGGATCGGCCCCGGGCTCGGCAAGCCGGCCGAACGGCCCGATTACGAGCGGATGATCGTGGAAGTTCTCACCAACACCGGGCAACTCGAGCTGGGCTGCGATGCCGAGTGCGCGCAAATGGTCCGGATTGCCGATGCCCGAGAGCATCAGCAGTTTCGGGCTCTCGATCGCGCCGGCACAGACGATGACTTCGCGCTCGGCGCGGACCGTCGTCATCTGGCCGTTCTCCAGGTATTCGACACCGACGCAGCGGCCCTGCTCCAGCACCAGGCGTGTGGCGCGCGCGNNGGTACGCAAGGTGACGTTGCCACGATCAAGCGCCGGCAGCAGATACGAGGTCAGCACACCGCCGCGCCGTCCGTCACGCATGTCCACATGCTGCCAGCCAGCACCAAAGGGCGTGGCATTGAAGTCCTCGACCAGCGGGTACCCCAGCTCGGCACACGCATCGAGAAAGGTCTGCGAGATCGGGTTGCCCATGTCCCGGGCATTGACGACGGTAATCGGCCCTCCTTTGCCGGCGGTGGGGTTGGTGTCGTCGAGCTGGTTTTCCAGCCGCTGAAAGTACGGCAGACACTCGGCGAACGACCAGCCGGTACAGCCGTCATACGCCCAGGCGTCCAGATCGGCCGGCCGTGCCCGGACGTGCATCATGTGGTAGAGTACCGAAGTGCCGCCGGTCGCCCGGCCGGCAGCGGAATAGATCTGGCGGTTGTTCAGACCCGGCTGCGGCGCACTGTTATAGGCCCAGTCCAGATCGGTCAGCAGCAGCTCATTCCAGCGCCAGGGCACGGAGACGGCCTCGGGCAACTCGCCGCTGCCCGCTTCCAGCACCAGAATGCGCAGGTCGCTCTGTTCGCCCAGCCGGTAGGCCAGCGTTGACCCGCCAGCCCCCGAGCCGACGATCACGTAATCAAAGGTGTCAACCATTCCCGTTCCTCCCTGACGCCCGGCTTGAGGCGCCTGGCTTCTCCAGCCCGTGGCCGGAGGCGCCTAGCCCCGCTCGTGTCAGTGATCCGTTGCGGATGCTTCGGCGGATCATCAGGCCGATGGCCGATCCACACCGTCCTCCAGAATCAGTTCGAGCAAGTAGGGTCCGGGGCGATCCAGCATGGCGCAGACCGCTGCCTCGCAATCGGCGGGATGTTCGACCTTCTGGCCGGGCACGCCGAGAGACTGTGCCAAGGCAACAAAGTCGACCCCCGGCTCGCGGACGTCGAACGGCGGCGGAAAGTTCGGCGGGTTGATCTCCCGCTCGCGCCAGTAGGCGACCAAGTTCTGCTTCAGCAGCCGGTAGCTCCGATTGTTGCAGACCACGAACTTGGCGCCGATGTTGTAGTGCGCCGCGGTCCACAGCGCCTGATAGGTGTACATGGCCCCGCCGTCACCGGTGAACCCCACCACCGTCCGGTGCGGATGCGCCAGCTTCAGGCCGACCGCACCCGGCAGCCCCACCCCNAGCGTGCCGCCCGGCGTGTAGAAGAAGCTCCCCGGCTGTTCCGGCGGGCACCAGCGTTGCAGTTCCGGAGAGTGCGTCAGCGCCTCGTCGAAGATGATCGCGTCCGCCGGCAGCGCGCGTGACAGCGGCTCGGCGAAGGCGGCCATGTACATCGGCACCGTTGCGTGGCGCGACCGGTCGAGCTCGATCGCCCGTGTGTGCGCCTCCTCCTTGGCGGCTCCCGACGCCCGCATCCGCTCCGCCGCCGCGGCCTTCTGCTCTGACGTCATCCGCCCGGTAAGCGCGTCGGCGAGTGCGGCAAAGGTAGGCTTCGGATCGCTGACCACACCCAGCGTCACCGGGTGGTTCTTGGCGATCGCGTGCGTGTCGTGATCGATGTGGATGATCTTTGCATCCGGCCGGAACGGGTTCGTTACCAACGGAAAAACATCGGCAAACACATAAGTGCCGGCGATGATCACCGCATCGGCATCTTCGACAACACGGCCGCTCGAAGTGCCGAACATATGGCCCATCCCGCCGCGATCGAGCGGATGGGAATGTGGCATGATCACTTCCGACGCCATCTCCGCAAAGACGCCAGCACCNCAGCGTTCCGCGAGGCGAACCAGTTCGCCGTGCGCCTGTGCATGCGAGACGCCGTCACCGACGATGATGATCGGATTGCGCGCGCCGGCCAGCATCTCGGCCGCCTCGGCAATCAGCGCCGACGAAGGCACCGTCTCGGTCGACAACAGCGTGGTCGGCACCACCGGCTCATCGTTCGGAGCGTCGAGTACATCTTGCGGAACCGCCAGGAAGACCGGCCCCCACGGCGGCGTTGCCGCGATCTTGTAGCAGCGGCGCAGCAGCCGCAGCAGGCTCGACGGGTGCGTGGCGCGCACTGCGTATTTCGTGACCGGCTCGACCATGCCGATCAGGTCGACCCACATGTGCGCTTCGAGCGCGTCGAATTCGGCGCCGGATTCGCCCGCGAGAACCAGCATCGGCGTCTTCCGCCGCCAGGCATGGTAGATGCTGCCGATGGCGTTACCGGTGCCAACACTGCAGTGCAGCTGCACCACGGCCGGCCGCTGCGTCGCCTGGGCGTAACCGTCCGCCATGCAGATGGTGGCGGCCTCCTGCAGGCCCAGAATGTACTGAAGATCCGGATAGCGGGTAATTTCGTCGAGCAGCCCNTCTTCGCTCGACCCGGGATTGCCGAACATGTGAGTCACGCCGTCGGCGGTCAGCTGCTCCAGCAGCTTGCGATGTCCGTTCGGACCAGGCATGGAAGCCCTCCTGTCGCGATCGTTGCGAAAGCGAACCCCGCCGAAGCGGGGTCGCGCAGGCACAAGCGGGGCGTTACCAGCCCCAGCGGCGTAACGGCGGGTCGCCGTCCAGCACCTCGATCATCTTCTGACCGGTCAGGATGCTGTCCGGCGTCGACCGGCCGGTGACGAACGGATAGTCGACGATGACGCTGGTCGGATGGCCGAAGTTGCCGTGGTAGGCACCGTCGGGCGCGGTCGCGTCGCGCAGGATGAACTCCAACGGGTACGGTGGCGGCCCCATGTTGAAGTCCAGAAATTCCCCGCGGGCACGCACGAAACCGGTGCCGTCCTGGTAGTCGTACTCCAGGCAGTGCCCCGTGACGTGCTTGCCGCGGATGATGCTTTGGCGCTGGTTCATGTCGCGTGCGAAGGCCAGGCAGGCGACGCCATAGCATTCCGCCCCAACCAGCTTGTCAGCGGCAAGGAAGGACAAGATCAGGTCGTGGACGCGCTGATTGTTGGCGAGATCGACGATCGGTCCCGAGCCGCCAACGATCAGCAGTGCGTCGTACCGGGCGAGCCGCTCGCGAGCTTCTTCCAGGCGCCAGTTGTAGTCCTCCAGCAGGCGGACGAACTGGGCCGCAGCAAAATACGGGCGCTGCGGGAACCAGGCGGCGAGGCTGATCGGATTGTCCAGCCGCTTGCCCTGCTCGGTCGTGGGGTCGTCGATCTCGATCACGCGGGCCGCCATCTCCGGCGAGGTGACCGAGCGTTGCAGTGGCGGATCGAAATAGTTCGGATCGGCACTGACCGGAATGGCGTTGGGTCGCCGACCGTTCGGCGTGCAGAAGTCCACATCGTAGCCGGCCCGGTCGAACTCGCCGAGCGGTCCCACCAGCTCCTCGCCCCAGTAGCCCCATTCGGACAACAGAACGAGGACGCGCCGCTTGCCGGGCGCCGACGGTTCGGCAGACGGAACGGTCTGTGCGGCGGCAGAAACAGGTTCCTCGGCCGGCTGGCTGATGATCGCATCGCGTATGGCATCGACCAGACGCTCGCTGCCCACGGCCTCGCCGTCCGCCACCGCCGACATGTTGGTGACCAGATCGCCGTCCGTCACCACGTGCTCGTGCCAGTTGGTGCCGGCTGGCGCCGGAACATAGATGGCGCCAGCATTGCGCACGTCGGCGAGCATCACCGGGTTGCAGGTCACCCGCCGCCCAGCGAGCAGGTCGGGCGACGTGGTCAGCAGCCACAGCCCATGGCAGGGTGCGGCCTTAATGATTTTTGGATTGGCCATTGCGCGACGGATGAAGCGCACCGCCGGCGTGGCCCGCGTGTCCTGGGAAACATTCCCGGACGTGCTCAGGGCTTCGTTCCAGCGTAACCGTACCGACGTATAATTGGCGGCAATGATGATCGCAGCGTATTCGTGCATCCGCCGTTCCGCCTGCTCGAAGTCGACGCTGACGTCGAGCCATTCGACCGGCGGCACGTCGTCTCTCGATGCGGGCTCGACCGTGGAATAGAACGGCAACGAGGGTTGTCCCCACAAGCGAGAGACGAACTCGACGGTCGCCCCGTAGCTCGCAAACCGCTCCTGATAGGTGCGGATTTCCGCCGGGACGTACTGGCTCTCGACGATGACGGCGATCTTCTTGCCCGCAAGCGATTGATTGGGCATCTGCCTCCTCAAGCGCGTGGCGCGCTATGACCGGACGGGGTCGGCGTGGAACTCGACGACGAGCTCGACCGTGCCGTTGGTCGGATCCGGCGTCATGCATTCGGTGTGGATCTTGAACCGCTTCAGGTCTTCGCCATGCAAATCGAGCAGATCGCCTGTGACGTCGATGCCGTTGGCACGGACGGCGGTGATCTGGACACATCCGGGCGGCATAAAGTCGGGCAGTACGTTGATCGACCTCTGCTGATCGATGCTGCAAATCTTGAAGTAGAGGCAGAAACTGTTGTCGGCGCCCCCGCCGGCCGCAACATACGCGCGGGTGTAGAGATGGGCGAGATAGGCCAGCTCAAAGGCGTGGTAGCCGATGGCGTGGCTGCTTTTCATACCGTACTGGCCTTCCAGGATCGGCAGGCCGTTTTCCGTGGTGCGGAAGTAGTAACCCTGCCGCTCACGGTCGAGGAAGAACAGGTTCCAGAAGGCAGAGGACTCGCGCGCCAGCCGCAGGTAGTGCTCGTTGGCAGTCGCACCATATAGAATCAGGTAGGCGAGGATGCCCTGCTCCTGTTGCCAGAAGTCCTTCGTTGCGCCCCAGGCAAACTGGGTCGGCATGCCGCCAGTGGGGTTGCGTTCAACACAGTCGAAGATGCCGCCCCGGATCTTGTCGAGACCGACTTCACCCATGCGCTGAGCGAGCTTGTTCGCCACCTCAAGGCATCGATTCGCTCGAGCCAGATAGCCGTCGGCCGCAGCCGCATCCCCGTCTCCGCGCAGCCGATCGGCACGGACCTGGAAGTAGTAGGCACAGCGCGTGAGGTTCCAGGAGATCTTCAGGTTGTGGCCAACCACCGCACGGTTCTGCTGCCAACGGTACCCCAGGTCGGGTTCCCAAGGCTCGTGCTCCTCGTCGGCAAAANNCCGCTCGATGACGTAATCGGAGTTCGGATCGGGGAACTTTTCGCAGATCAGCGACGACGTTTCCTCCAGGATTCCCCAGCAGCGTTCCAGCAACGGCTTGAAATCCCGCCGGATTTCACCCTCGGGCAGCGGATCGAGCGAGAGGATCAGATTGACGAGGTATGCCGGGATGTGGTCGCCGATGGAGTTCCAGTTCTTGCGCGAGCGATTCGCCGCCGCATCCGTGCCGCCCTTCATCGTGTCCGGCCGCATCGTGCCCGGATCCAGGTGCGAGTAGTAGCCGCCGTGACCAACAAAGCCGGGCCGCAGCGTGCCGTCCGGTCCGACGAAGTGCCCGCGCGTGGACGGGTCCATCTTCGCGATCTGCTCTTGCGTCGGATCCCAAAAGAAGTCCTGGAAGCTGTTGATCGTCCGCCGGATATCCTCCAGCACCTCCCACTCAAGGGTGATGCGATAGAACTGTGTCAAGCCGGCAAGCGCATAGATCTGCTCATAGAGCGGGATCGTTCCGTGGTCATCCGGACCTTCGGACGCGAACAGCAACGANTCGCCCCGCTCCCCTTCCAGGTTGCGGCGACGGCCGTACGCCCAGAAGCAATAGCGGCCATCGTGGCTCAGGCTGCGGAAGGCCTCGCGCAGATAATTTGCGGCCGCACGTGCCGCAAGCAGATAGCGTTCGGCACCGGTCATCAGGTAGGCGGACGAAAGATCGTAGAGAAGTCGCGACAGTACGGCGCATTCCTGCACCGAATCGCCCGTCGCCTCTCCGAGGATGTTCAGATTGGTTCGGTAGAACTTGGAGAAGTCATCGATATTATAACTGCGTTTCGCATCGAAGAGATGATCGAGGATTCGGTCAGCCATTTGCGTGGTTTGCGTCGGCCACCAGTGTGTTTCCTCGAACAGATAGCGGGTCGGATCGGAGTGTAGCAGATAGACGCTGCGCGCCTCGAATCGCTCGCTGTCGTCATTCTCCTGATAAATTCCGACCACTGAAAGCTGCCGACCCTCGACCGCATAGCGACGCATGGTCCGGGCAACGCCGCTCTCGCCGGCTACTGCCGGCTGTTCGGGGACACGGTCCCGGTCGAGCCCGTCGAGATTGGACAGCACCGAGTAGTATGTCTCCCGGCCGACATAGGCTTCGAAGATGTCGCCACTCCGCGCCTCGACAGAAAACGATAGTTTTCCGAAGTCAACGGCAATGACCTTGCCCGTGACGGTCAGAGTCTGATTGAAATTGTGCAGGGGCATGAAAGCTCCGCCTTCCACAAAGAAGTCCCTATGCGGTCGAAAGAAATCGACCGGCCGATCCACAAAGAATGAAGAGTTCTCGCCGCCCTGGTTCAGGCACAGTTTCTTATGAACTGTTACCCGAGCTTAGATCCCGTGACTGAGGGTGTGAGGGGACCCTTATCATTACCTCAAGCGTTGCGGATTATAGGAACTCGCAACGGCAGATGCAAGGGCTAGAGCCGGCTTTTACCGACGATCGGGTCGGCTGAGAGCCAACGCTGTAGCTTTATTCGTCGGCGCACCCTCCGCGGCCGGATGCGTCGTGGCAGTCCCGAACGCCGGTGTGACCGGCGGCGAAGTCATTGATACCGAGCCATTTCGGTGGCGACCTGGCAGCATGCGCCATTCAAGCCGCCGCACCAGTTCTCTCACAATGGCGCGGTACAAGTCATCCTTCAGCACCACATCCTCGACACCGAAATCGATATTAGGATTATCGTTGATCTCGACGACGAAGACGCCTGCCGGCGTCTGCTTAAGATCGACGCCATACAAACCGGAGCCGATCAAGCTGGCGGCACGAGTGGCTATCTCCACGACCTGTGGNGGAGCCGCGCTTACGGACACCGTNCGTGGCCCTCCTGCCTCCGGGGCTTCGCCGGCGGACCCATGCTTGACGATTTGCCAGTGGTTGCGCGCCATGAAATACTGACAAACAAACAACGGCTTGCGATCGAGCACACCAACACGCCAGTCAAATGCCGTTTCCATGTACTCCTGGGCTATGATCAGATCGGTGTCCTTGAACATCCGCTCGGCTGTATCTTTTAGTTCTTTGGCACTTGTCACTTTATAGACGCCGCGCGAGAACGATCCATCGGGTATCTTGATTACTGCTGGGAAGTCGAATTCCTTCTCGATCCGAGCGATTTGCCTGCGATCGAGGATGAGCGTTCGCGGGCACGGAATCGAATGGGCAGCCAGCAGCTCCGCCAAGTAGATCTTATTGGCGCACTTCAGCATCGATTGCGGATCGTCGATCACCGGCATGCCCTCCGCTTCTGCCTTCTTGGCGAATCGGTAGGTGTGGTGATCAAGCGCCGTGGTCTCGCGCAAAAANAGTGCATCGAACTCGGCGAGCCGCCCATAGTCATGACGGGTGATCAGATCTATCTCGCAGCCAAGCTGTGCACCGGCACGTACAAAGCGTTCCAGCGCCTTCGGGTTGGACGGCGGCAGCGCCTCTTTCGGATCGTGCAGAATGGCGATTGACCAGCGCGCCGGGACGACTGGTTTCTGTTTGCGCCACGTCGCAGACGTGTAACGATCCAGAGCATTCGAAAACAGCGCCCCTTGCTCGGGTTGCATATTGCGGATTGAGATCGGCGCGATAGTGTCAATCTCCCAGCGGCCTTTGTGCACGAGATTCACCGACAGCAGCGGACAGCGAAACAACTCGAAGATCCGCCGCGCTGCAGTCGTCAGGCGATCATCGTCGGGAATGCCGAAGAAAATCGTTACCGTGAATGGCGGCTGCACATTCGGAGACACCTGAAACGTCCGGCGTAACAGGTCGTTTACTTCCGGCAGCGCGATACGCAGCAGCCGTTTCCAGTGCAGGTCCAGCATCACCTCAACCGAAGGGATCACCTTCTGGCCGCGCGCCTCAGCCAAGAGTGAGCAGTAGTACCCGAGACTGAGATAGCTGAGGTCACGGCACAGATTGATGACCCGCGCCGAAGCAGGCAGACGGCGTGCCGCTTCGCCCACAAACTCCTTCGCGGGCATGACGATCCGATTTGGGGCCAGCCACGGAAAATCGGCCCGACGGTCGACCACGAAGACATGTAGGGGCATCAGGATGGGCTTNTTGGCAATCACCAGGGCGGCCTGCAACTGCGCTTTGCCCCAGCGCGCCATCTTGACAAATTCGCTCTGTAGGACAGGGATTTGCATGCAGTCCGTGGCGGTCTTGTCGAGGTCTTCGTCGACGTTGGGATCGTGTAAGTAAACGTAGTCGGCATCAAAGCCTGTGACCACCACCCAATGTGGTTGCTTCTCTCGATCGAAGCGATAGGAGCTGATCAGCACAATGGGTATGTCGCCATTTTCGCAGCGTTGACGCATGCCGTCCAGCGTTAGCGGTCGAAACGAGACAACAACTTCGCTGTCTCGGAGCTGGGCGCGAAAATCCTCCTGAACGAGGCGGATCACCTCCCGTTTCTTGGGGCTGCGCACAGAATCGACAAACAAGATCCCACGGTCGTTGAGAAAGACCTCGACACTGAAGCCACGGCGCTGCACCGCCAGAGCCAAGCCTTCGGGGCTGCATCCACCGAGACCCGAGGTCATGAACACAGTCGTCGATTCACGCCACAGTCGAATCTCTGCCGTTTGATCGACGCGAATTGAGGGATCAAGAGCCCGCATCGCCATCAGCACCGCTGCAGGACCACAGGTAAAGTCAAGAGACTGTGCATGATAAGGCACGCGCATCAGACTGCGGTCGGGAGGGCGCGAGTGATTTTCCATCCGCACAGCCGCTACATCGTCTTCGTAATAGTGCGGCTGAAGCGCGAATTTCCGAAACCCGTATGCGCGGTAGAAGTGCTGCACCTCAACGGCATCAGCACGCACCTCAAGCCGCATGTAGGCAGCGGCGCGCCGGCGTGCCTCCTCCTCCGCTGCGTTGAGCAAGGCGCGGCCCAGCCCCTGCCGCTGATGCGTCGGATCTACGGCAATAGAATACAATCGGGCGAGCGATGTGCCACGATTGAACAAAACGATCGCATAGCCTCGACACACTCTCTCTTCGAGCGCATCGACCAGGATCGCAGCGTTACCCTTTGACATCAGGTAGCGGAAAGAGCGTCGTGATAACCGATCGGTGATAAATGAGGCGGTTTCGATCCGCACCAGCTCGGCCAGATCGTCAGTGGTGGCGGGACGAATCATCGTGCCAGAATACTTGGCGCCTTCTGTCCCGTCTGTCGAGCATCGCCACGGATTGACACCGCGCGATGCGTCCCTCACTTTTGCCGGGCGAGGAGTCAGCGACCGGCGGAGTAACCAGCGACAGCGGGTAACATTATGGGCATATTGGAACTGAGTGGCTTTCTCGGGCTCATTCTGCTTGCACTGAGCATTTGGGCGCTCATTCACATCGTACAGAGCAACGCGTCCACCGGCGGCAAGGTCATCTGGGTGTTGCTGATCCTGTTCCTGCCGTTGCTGGGTTTTCTCGCTTGGCTGCTGTTCGGGCCGCGCAAGGCGGTCTGAGGCGCGCTACACTCTCGGTAGCAGCGAACCGGATCACGATGGCATCCGCCTTCATGTCGCAACAGCACTGGTTCGCGGTGCCGGTCTGCCTCATATTTCACCATGCTTCTTGCCCGATTGCTTTGGCACAGCGATCCCATTGACAAGATCCCAGCCTTCAGATGGCCAAACCTGCCGGGCCGGTGACCAGCATACGAACCAGTTCAGCCTGCCGATAGGTTCCGGTCTTACCAAAGATTTGTTTGAGGTGCTTGCGCACCGTCTCGTAAGCGATGTCGAGCGCCTCGGCCACCTGTTCCAGCCGATATCCGCTGGCAAGCAGTGCTGCGACGCGGGATTCCGCGCGGCTCAGGCCATAAAGGCGTGCAATCCGCGCCTGATCAAAGACGGCTGGGCGTTCCGGGTCGCCCACGAACAACAAGGCAGCGGCCCCACCATCGTGACCATCGACCGGCACTTCCAGCGGCGCCAGCAACAAGGTGAGCGGGCGCTGGCCGGCAGGCCGGGGCACANNGGCAGGATCGAGACCTCGTCACTGGGCATCAGCGCCCCGCGATCGTTCAGCCGTACGAGCAAATCGCGCAGTTTCAGACGGCGACCACCGATTTCGGCGGCTAGCGTCCCGGTCACGACAGACAGCCNNCTCGCCTGCGTCCAGGATGGTGCGCGCAAAACGGTTGGCCTCGAGCACCACGGCACGGCGATCGAGCACGATAACGCCGATCGACAGCGCATCGATGGCACGCAACGCCGCCCTGTCCAGGTTGCGCTGACGTCTCAGAGCCCCCGCCTGTATCGACCGGATCAGATACGGCAGCAGAGACTCAAGACGAGCCACTGTAGCGTCATCGAAATCGAGCTTGTTCTCGTGGCGCGCCATCATCAAGAGGGTTGCCTGGCTTCCGCTCCGCTCCACGACGATGAACACGAAAACACCGAGCCCTGAGCTCTTCAGCCAGTTGCGATAAAAGCTTGATGCCTCGACCGTCTCGCGGCTGACGATGGCACTGCCGCGCACGATCGACGTGATCTCGCGGAAATGTTCTTCGTCCTGCAACCATGGATTGGAGCGCACGTACTGTCGCCGGTAACTGGACTGGGCCTCCGCCGCCACCCCGATCACCTGTTGAAAGCGTCCCTCATTCTTTTCGAAGTCGTGCGACAGGAAACCTGCAGCATCGGCACCAACCCACTCGCAGAGTGCCNNAGCAAAGGCCTGCGGCCAATACGCAGGATCCAGGTTGGCATCGTAGAAATCCGCGATGAGTTTTGACGAAATGAAGTCCATATTGACGGCAATTTCCTCGCAATTTGATGCTGATACTAGTTGTTAACTTTTTATAATACTGTGACTGCCATCACCTCGTTTGCGTATTTGTTGCGTCATGGACCCATGTTCCGCTGCCTGGAGAAACAGAACGTGGGCAAAAATACCCTGTTAAGATGTATAAATCCTTGCTTTTAGACGTTTTTGCGAACTAATTGCCGCCTTGACAGCGCTTTACGGGAACTCATTGATGGGGAGCGAAACGAAATCGGCTCGGCTCTTGGATGGACACATCGCTCCGGGAGCATGCGTTTTTCTACTTATTAGTGTATTATCAGATTGGATCAGCCCCTGCTGCGGCGACGCACCGGCCCCTGTTGCCCCTGCGTCGCCTGTGCTCCTGGTAACCGGAACATCGATGCTCTGCCCAGCACGTCCCGCTTCATGCTCTCGGTGGACGAGGAAGACCTCGTCAGGCTGACTGGCTCAGATGTCGCTTGTGTGGGTGCATGTTCTGTCAGACTGCCGCACCAGGCGTCTGGATCCTGCCGCGTTGCGTGTGCTAGGGTCGCGTGACGTGTCTGGACAGGAAGCCGGTGCGCGGGATTGCCCGCAAGTCCGGCGCTGCCCCGCAACTGTGAGCGGTAAGACTGCGGCCTTCAATGCCACTGGCGCTCTCGCGCCGGGAAGGCGCCGTGGTTGCTGATCCCGAGCCAGGAGACCTCCCCGACACGTGAGGCCCCGTTCATCCTCGGAGGGAGGATCAGCGTCTTGACGTGCGCGCTCGTGTCCCTGTTTCCAGCCATCACTCTTGTTCTCGGCGGTGCCCGCTCGGGAAAGAGTGCGTATGCGGAGCGGATGATCGCCGAGCGCGGCGGCGGGCTTTACCTGGCAACCGCCGAGGCGCGCGACAACGAGATGGCGGAGCGGATCAGCCTGCACCGGGCGCGCCGCGGTTCAGGCTGGGATACCGTCGAAGAACCGCTGGAGCTGGCAACCACGCTTGTGCGCATTGCCGATGCCGGGCGGCCGATCCTGGTCGACTGCCTGACCCTATGGCTCAGCAACCTGTTGGAGGCGGATCGCCCGATCGCGGACGACGTTTCGGCTCTGCTGCGCTGCCTCCCCGCGCTTCCGGCCCCGGTGGTCTTCGTGTCCAACGAAGTGGGTCTCGGCCTTGTGCCCGAGACGCCGCTCGGACGCATCTTCCGCGACCATGCCGGTCGCCTCAATCAGCAGGTGGCAGCGGTGGCCGACCGGGTCGTCTTCCTTGCCGCCGGCCTTCCCNTCGTGCTCAAGGACCAGCCCCTCTGAGGCAATCAATATGAGGCAATCGTGAAAATCCCTGCGACCGTCATCACCGGCTTCCTCGGCGCCGGAAAAACGTCTCTGATCCGCCACCTGCTCGCCAATGCCGATGGCCGACAGATTGCCGTCATCATCAACGAGTTCGGCGACCTGGGCGTGGACCGGGAGCTGTTGCTGGGCTGCGGTGACGCCGAGTGCGGCGATGACGACCTGATCGAGCTTGCGAACGGCTGCATCTGCTGCACGGTCGCAGACGAGTTCCTGCCGACGATGCAGCGGCTGCTCGAGCGCCCACAGCCGCCGGCGCATATCGTCATCGAGACTTCCGGGCTGGCGCTGCCGAAGCCGTTGGTCAAGGCATTCCAGTGGCCGGACGTCCGCGNNCGCACGACGGTGGACGGGGTGATCGCAGTGATCGACGCACCCGCCGTCGCCGCCGGCCGCTTTGCCGACGGAGCCGCCGGACAGCAGCTGCCGCAAGCGCACGATGAGCCGCTGCGCGAGCTGTTCCTGGACCAGCTCGCCTGCGCCGACCTCGTGATGTTGAACAAGATGGACCTGCTCGATGCGCAGGCACTCTCGGGCGTGATGACGGAGATCGACGTCCTGCGGCGGCCGGAGACGAAGGTGGTGCCGACCATCCGCGGCTCGCTTGATGCCCGGGTCGCGCTCGGCATGGACAGCGGTGTCGAAACGGTGATTGACGCTCGTTGGTCGCACCACGACAACGAACCGGAAGAGGACCACGGCCACGACGAATTCGTGAGCTTTGTCACCGAGCTGGGTCCGGTGCCCGATCCGGCGGTGATCGAGACGCGGCTGCGCGCGATTGCGGCCGCCCATGACGTGCTGCGGGTGAAAGGCTTCCTCGACGTGCCCGGCAAGGCGATGCGCCACGTGGTGCAGGCGGTCGGGGCGCGAGTAGAGCGCTACTTCGATCGCCCCTGGCAACCGGACGAGAGACGGACAAGCCGGCTGGTGGTGATCGGGCAACAAGGCATCGACGCGGACGCCATCCGCGCGGCGCTGGCCGACTAAGCGGATCCGGAGCGCCCGAGGCCGCCGATGCACCTTCTCGCCACTCGTCCCGGCAACATCACCGACACGGCCCCGGCAATCGACCTGCAGCAGAGTCCGGGCGACATCGTCGTCCTGTCGGCCGCCGATACCGAACTCGCCTGCCTGGCTGCGGCGCGTGCCCGGCTCGACGGCGATGCCGCATTCCCCAGCCTGCGGCTCGCCAACCTGCTGCAACTCACCCACCCGATGTCGGTCGATCTCTACGTCGAACAGACACTCGCCCCGGCACGGCTGGTAGTGATCCGCCTGCTGGGCGGACGTGGCTACTGGCCCTACGGCGTCGAGCAGGCGGTCGCGGCGTGTGCCGAGCGCGGTATCCCGCTCGCACTGCTGTCGGGTGATGCCCAGCCGGACGCAGAACTGACCCGGCTGTCGACGGCGCCCGCCGAAGCCCAGCACCGGCTGTGGCGCTTTCTCGCCGAAGGCGGCATCGAAAATGCCACACAGTTCTTACGTTATGCTGCAGCGCTGCTCGGCCACAACGCAGACTGGCAGGAACCGCGGCTTCTGCTGCATGCGGGACTGTATCTGCCTGGCGGCTCCTCACGGCGGGCAGACGAGGCTGACGAAATGCCCGACCTGGACCGCTTGCGCAGCGGATGGCGAGCGGATGCACCGGTAGCGGCGCTGGTGTTCTACCGTGCGCTGCTGCAGGCAGGCGATCTGGCGATCATCGACACCCTTTCCGCAGCCCTCACGCTCGCCGGACTCAACGCCCTGCCGGTTTACGTGACCAGCCTGAAAGATCCTCTGGCTGCCGCGACCGTCGAGCGCCTGTTCACGGCCACCAACCCAGACATCATTTTGAACGCCACCGGCTTCGCCGTCGCCACGCCAGGGCCTGCGGGCGCAAGTGCGGCCGGCCCATTCGCAGCCGCTGGATGCCCGGTGCTGCAGGTGATCTTCGCCGGTTGCAGCCAGGACTCGTGGCGTGATGACACTGCCGGCCTGCCGGCGCGCGACATCGCAATGAACGTAGCCCTGCCGGAGGTGGACGGCCGCATCATCAGCCGCGCCGTCGCCTTCAAGGGAACACCCCGACGCGATCCCCTGACCGAAACCGATCTGGTAACCTGGCAGCCGGTCCCCGACCGGATCGACTTCGTGGCGCGGCTCGCCGCCAACTGGGTTGATCTGCGCCGCACCCCGCCGGCGGAGCGACGGATCGCCCTGGTGCTCGCCAACTATCCCAACCGGGACGGGCGGCTCGGCAACGGTGTCGGCCTGGACACGCCGGCAAGTGCCGTGGCAGTGCTGCAGGCTCTGGCCGGCGCAGGCTACCGGGTGGACGACATTCCGGACGACGGCAATGCGCTGATCGCGCGCCTTGCCCAGGGACCGACCAACGACGTTAGCGCCCTGCGGGCGCGGAGGATCGAAGAGACGCTGCCGCGGCCAGACTATGAGCACTTCTTCGGCGCGCTTCCGGCAGCGGTGCGCGAACAGATTTCCCGGCGTTGGGGAACCCCGGACGCCGACCCGTTCTTCCTTCCGGGAGAGCTGGACTGCGGGCGTTTCGCCGTTTCAGCCTTCCGTTGCGGCAACGTTGCCGTCTGCCTGCAGCCGGCTCGGGGCTACAACATCGATCCGGTCTCCAGCTATCACGATCCGGACCTGCCGCCGCCGCACGGCTATCTCGCCGCACACGCCTGGATCCGCGACACCTTCCGGGCGCATGCGGTCATCCATCTCGGCAAGCACGGCAATCTGGAGTGGCTGCCCGGCAAGGCGCTGGCGCTGTCCGACGGCTGCTTTCCGGAAGCGGCACTGGGGCCGCTGCCACATCTCTACCCCTTCATCGTCAACGACCCGGGCGAGGGCACGCAAGCGAAGCGCCGGGCCCAGGCGGTGATCATCGATCACCTGACGCCGCCGCTGACACGGGCGGAGAGCTATGGTGCGCTGCGCGATCTGGAACGCCTGGTGGACGAGTACGCCGAAGCGACGGCGCTCGACCCGCGCCGCCTACGGCCGCTGGCCGACGAAATTCTCTCGCTCTGCCGCACCGGCGGCTTCGATATCGATTGCGGCATCGCCCCCGATGAAACCGTCGAAGACGCACTGCCGAAACTGGACCGGATGCTGTGCGAGCTGAAGGAGATGCAGATCCGCGACGGTCTGCACATCTTCGGCAGTTCTCCCGTGGGACCGCAGCTGCGCGATCTGTTGCTGGCGCTGGCGCGTGCGCCGCGCGGGTCCGGCCCGGCTGACAGCTCGCTGATCCGGGCACTCGCGGCGGATCTCGGCCTGGGGTTTGATCCGCTTGCAGCCGACCTGTCGCAGCCGTGGGATGGGCCGCGGCCCCGGGAACTGCGCGAACTGAGCGACGAGCCGTGGCGCACGGCTGGTGATGTGGTCGAGCGGCTGGAGGCTCTGGCAGGCACGCTGGTCGATGGACACCGTGGCTGCGAGCCCGGGTGGTCCAGCGCCCGACCGGTACTGGAATGGATCGACCGGCAGCTCCGGCCAACGGTGGCTGCCTGTGGAGAAGCCGAGATGGCAGGGTTGCTCTCCGGGCTTGACGGGCGCTTCGTTGCGCCCGGTCCGTCAGGTGCGCCGACGCGTGGCCGCCCGGACGTGCTGCCCACCGGCCGCAACTTTTTCTCCATCGATACCCGGATGCTGCCGACGCCGGCCGCCTGGACGCTGGGCTGGAAGTCGGCACACCTGCTGCTGCAACGTCACGTCCAAGAGCACGGTGAGTGGCCGCAGCAGCTCGCCGTAACCGCCTGGGGGACCAGCAACATGCGCACCGGCGGCGACGACATTGCCCAGGCGCTGGCCTTGCTGGGCGTGCGTCCCACCTGGGACGACGGGTCGGGACGGGTGACCGGCTTCGAGGTCCTGCCCGTCTCGGTGCTCGACCGGCCACGGGTGGATGTCACTTTGCGCATCTCCGGCTTCTTCCGCGATGCGTTCCCCAACCTGATCGAGCTGTTCGACTCCGCCGTCCGCGCCGTCGCCGATCTCGATGAGGAACCAGCCGATAATCCGCTCGCCAAACGCAGCCTGGAGGACGAGGCGCAGCTCGCAGCTGCTGGCGCAGCACCCGACGACGCGCGCACGCTGGCGCGCGCCCGGGTATTCGGCTCCAAGCCGGGTGCTTACGGTGCCGGCCTGCAGGCACTGATCGACGAACGCGGCTGGCGTACCGACGCCGACCTTGCCCGTGCGTACGTTGCCTGGGGCGGCTACGCATACGGCGCCAGCCTGAAAGGCCGCGCCGCACACGATTTGTTCGAGACGCGGCTCGCTGCCGTGCAGGCGGTGGTGCAGAACCAGGACAACCGCGAGCACGACATCCTCGACTCCGACGACTACTACCAGTTCGAAGGCGGGATGACAGCCGCCGTACGCGTGCTCTCCGGCGCCCAGCCGGCGGTCTGGCACGCCGATCACTCACGTCCCGAAACGCCCGTCATCCGCACCCTGCAGGAGGAGGTGGCACGCGTCGTCCGCGCCCGGATGGTCAATCCCAAGTGGATCGAAGGAGTGATGCGCCACGGCTACAAGGGCGCCTTCGAGATGGCGGCGACCGTCGACTACCTGTTCGCGTTTGCTGCCACCGCCGGCTGCGTCGAGGACCACCACTTCGATCTGGTCTACAACGCCTACATTGACGACGACCGAGTGCGCGATTTCCTTGCCGAGAACAACCCGGCAGCACTCGCGGAGATGAGCGCCCGGCTGCTCGAAGCCCAGGACCGCAACCTCTGGCGCCCCCGCTCCAATGCCGCGGCGCAGCGTCTGCGGGAGTTGGCGGCCGCCGCCCAGTGAAGAGGGCAACGCTAACGGTCTTCGGTGGAAAAGCCGACGGATCGGCGAAGCCTGCGGAAAGCGCAGTGATGCACAGTGGAGCCGGGGCCACCAGCACTTCGTGGCGTGTGAAGCCGGCCGTCCCGCACGAAAGACGTGGACGGCCGGTCGTTTGATTTCTACGGGTGTCGCGCGAAATGCGCGCTCACCGCATCGACCCTTGCACACGACGGAACGCGGGAATGCATTGGGGAGTTTCAGCTGTGATTGCATGTCGTCTGGGCGGTACTCGCCGCCTGATTATCGGAGGAAGATGCCGGTTTTTACTGTGGGATGTGAGCTGGGATACCGGGTCGCAGTGCCCACGCCATTTGTGTTCAACGTTGAAGCGGCGCAGGCCGCGTCGCAGAGGGTTCTGACGGAGCAGCTTACGCTGACGCCCGAGACGCCAATCGAGCGCTGGCAGATGCCGGAAAGCAGCAATCGCTACCTCCGCTTTCTCGCGAACGAAGGAGACCTTCGCGTCCGTTATGACGCGAAGGTCGAGCTGGCGCAGGCCGTGTTCGATCCCCTCACGGTCGGCGAGATCGTCGCTGCGGAACTGCCCCTTGAGGTGCTGACACACCTTTATCCGAGCCGCTATTGCCAGTCCGACCGGCTGACGCAGGTTGCCCGTCGCACGTTCGGGGATCTAGCGCCCGGCTATCAGCGCATCAACGCCATCTGCAACTGGATCTGCGACAATGTGGAGTACGAGTCGGGGTCTTCCGACGTGCTGACTTCGGCCTGCGACACGTTGATCGAGCGGGCGGGCGTGTGCCGGGATTTTGCCCACCTCGGGATCGCCCTCAGCCGCGCCTTGGGTGTGCCGGCGCGCTATGTCAGCGCGTACGCCTATCGTCTCGATCCGCCCGACTTCCACGCCGTCTTCGAGGCGTACCTCTCCGGTCCTTCCGGCTTCGCCTGGTATCTGTTCGACCCGACGCGAAAGTCGGACCCCACGGGTTTGGTCCGCATCGGTATCGGCCGTGACGCGGCGGAAGTCGCCTTCTGTACCCCGTTTGGCGATGTCGAGTTCGACAAGCCGGAAGTGTGGATCACCAGCGACGGTGATGCGACGGTGCCAATCACGACGGAGGCGGTGGTCGCAGAGTCCAGGTGAACGGCACCAATGGCAAGGCGAGGAAGCGCGCTGGCGTTTCGCGGCTGTCCAGCGTTCGGCTCGGCAGCGATCTGGCACTTACGCCCGCATCGTAATTCGAGCAGGTCGGTCAGATCGATCGTCGAGCCCGGCCTGGCCGCGGGCACAACTGAGCGCAGGTCATTGAATTCGTGCCTGTCGAAGTATTCAACTCCGCGCGGACGGCATCCGTGGAGCACGGAGTTCTCGACGTTCATAATCTGCACCTCGGGAACGCCGCATCCGCCGTATAGCGGCAGCGTGACACGCGCATCAAGCGGCAACGGCAAGCCCTGGATTTCGTTGCCATTGCATTCTGCCTCCGCGTGCTATCGTCATTTCTGACATGAGGTCATAACCGCAGGCCGAGGCCAAAACCGCTCCTCCGAACCCCTGCCGCAAAGGAAGCCTGCATGATCGACGAAGCCACGCAGTCCACCGAAGAGGAAGTCCGTCGCCACGCCGAGAAGATGGCGAAGAAGAAGGCCGCACGGGACAAGATCATCGCGACCAAGACTGAGGAGCGTGGCTTGATCATCGTCCATACCGGCAAGGGCAAGGGCAAGACGACTGCGGCGATGGGCATGGCGATACGCTGCATCGGCCATGGCATGAAGGTTGGTATCGTCCAGTTCGTCAAAGGCGTGTGGGAAACGGGAGAGCGCCAGGTGCTAGCGGCGTATCCCGATCTGTGCGTCATGCAGGCGATGGGCGAGGGTTTTACCTGGGATACGCAAGACCTGCAGCGCGACAAGGCCGCTGCCCGGCGCGCCTTCGAAGCGGCGAAGGCGATGATTGCCGATTCGTCGTTTCGGATGGTCATTCTTGACGAATTGAACATCGTCCTGCGGTATGGCTACCTGCCTCTCGATGAAGTGCTGGCGACGTTGCGCGACAAACCGCGCGATGTTCACGTCGTGGTCACCGGCCGTAACGCCAAGGAGGAATTGATCGAAATCGCCGACTTAGTAACCGAGATGACACTTGTGAAGCATCCCTTTCGCGGCGGCGTGAAAGCACAAGCAGGCGTCGAGTTCTAGGCGCTTGCACCCGCGCGCCGGTAATGATTCCTGCGCTGAGTTCTGAGAGAGGATCTGGATCCTTGGCCATGCTGTCGCGTGTACGCACCGTGTTCGTTCTTGCCCTGCTGGTAGCACTCACCGCGTGTTCGAGCAGCGGCCCACCGCGTGATATTCAGGCACAAGCGCTGGTTGATCAGTCGCGCGTGACGCTTGAGCTGTTCAAGACCCGTCAGCGAGGCAACACGCCACTGTTCAACGCAGGCCTTCGCGAAGCCCGCGGCATCATGATCTTCCCCGAGATTTTCGAGGCTGCCGTTGGCGTCGGCGGGCAAGGCGGTTCGGGCGTGATGGTGACCCGTGATGCCGCCGGGACCTGGGGCTTTCCCGCCTTTACCGCCTCTCCGGAGCGACCCTCGGAATCCAGCTGGGCGCCCAGTCGACGGAAGTCATCTTCCTGCTGATGACCGACGAAGCAGTCAACAAGGTGATCAGTTCGCCGTCACAGTTTGGCATTGGCGCCCAGGCGACCTTAGGAGAAATCAGCGGCAGCGGCTCCAGCGCCACGACGTTGCGCGGTGCTTCGGTGATCGCCTTCACCAAGGGCACCGGCGTGTTCCTGGGTGGAGCCCTTTCGGGCGCTTACGTCAGCAGCCAAAACCGGTTGAACCAAGTCTACTACAAGGACGATTCGGTGACCCCGACCACGATCCTGATCGATCACGCTGTCTCCAATCCGGCGGCGGATGGGCTCAGGCGATCGCTGACCATGCCCTAAGTCTTTATGTCGAAGCCATCATGTACGTGCACCTGAAATGGGCGGAGTGCCCGGGATAGCCGATCCAAGGATAACCAACCGGCACTCTGCTCACCGTGGCCCCCAGGCGCTGATGCTGCAAGGCACCGGCTCCGACGTCGGCAAGTCGCTGATCGTCGCCGGGTTGTCGCGAGCCTTCGTCCGACGGGGTCTGGTTGTCCGCCCCTTCAAACCGCAGAACATGTCGAACAATGCGGCCGTGACCGCCGACGGCGGCGAGATCGGCCGGGCACAGGCGCTGCAGGCGCGCGCCTGCGGTGTGGCGCCCACGACCGACATGAACCCGGTACTGCTGAAACCGCAGTCGGAAATCGGCGCCCAGGTCGTGGTGCAGGGACGCATTTTCGGTACCGCACGGGCACGCGATTACCAGACACTCAAGCCCACACTTCTCGCGCGCGTCCTGGAAAGCTTTTACCGACTGGCTGCGACCTGCGACGTGGTGCTTGTCGAAGGCGCGGGCAGCCCGGCAGAAGTGAATCTGCGCGACGGCGACATCGCCAACATGGGCTTCGCCGAAGCCGCGGGAGTCCCGGTGGTGCTGGTCGGCGACATCGACCGCGGCGGCGTCATCGCGAGCTTGGTCGGCACTTGGTCATTGCTGACGGATGGCGAACGCGCACGGCTCAGGGGCTACCTGATCAACAAGTTCCGCGGAGACGTGAGCCTGTTTGCCGATGGCCTGCGGATCATCGGTGAGAAAACCGGCCTGCGCTCCTTCGGCGTCGTGCCGTGGTTCGAAGCAGCGCGGCTGTTGCCGGCGGAAGACGCGGTGACGTTGGAGCGGCCAAGAGCGGTCGAAGGCGACCGGCCGATCCGCATTGCCGTACCGCGGCTGCCCCGCATCGCCAACTTCGATGACCTTGATCCGCTGCTGGCGGAGCCGGACGTCATCGTGGAGTTCGTTCCCTCCGGACGCCCATTGCCCGGTGACGCGGCTTTGGTTGTCCTGCCCGGCTCGAAGGCGACGATCGCCGACCTCGCAGCGCTGCGAGCAGAGGGCTGGGACATCGACCTGGCGGCGCATCTGCGGCGGGGCGGATTCGTCATCGGGCTGTGCGGGGGCTACCAGATGCTCGGTGCCCGTATTCGCGATCCGCTGGGCATGGAGGGAGCACCGGGCGAGGTGGCCGGGCTGGGCCTGCTCGACGTGGCGACCGAGCTGACGACGGACAAAACCCTGATCGAGGCGGATGGCATTGAACTGTCCACCGGATCTACGGTGCAGGGCTACGAGATGCACGTCGGGCGTACCGAAGGCCAGGACTGTACACGGCCGATGCTCACTCTCGGGNGGCGCGCCGAGGGTGCGGTGTCCGCCGATGGCCGGGTGCAGGGCTGTTACCTGCACGGGCTGTTCGCGTCCGACGCCTACCGTGACGCACTGCTTGCCCGCCTGGCACCGTGTCGTACCGGCGCACTGCGGTTCGAAGCGCAGGTCGAACAGACGCTCGATGCACTCGCCGACCACCTGGAACGGCATCTGGACCTGGACGGCCTGCTGGCAGCGGCAGACCCCGTGGCGCCTTCCACGGATCAACGGATCGCGCTCGAGGGCAGCGACTGAACGCCGTTTTACTCTCCGACGACCCAAGACGTGAGCGTGTTCGCGAGGCCGCATGGTGGCCGGAGAGATCCTCGCTCGGCATTGTTCGCGCGAACCCGGCAGTGGATTGCGCCACCTGTAGCTCACGATGACGCCGCTGCGATCCTGCTACCGGCGGGACAGCTCCAGAAGCCGTTCCATTGCCAGCGTGACCGTCAGATTGCCACTGTGCAGCTCTTCATGGATGTGCGGCAGCGCCGCCTTGACCTGCGGATGGCTCTTCAGGTCGGTCATCAGCCGATCCTGCAGCATGCTCCACAAGGCTTTCCAGCGCTGGTTGTTGCGTTTCTCCTGGAACTCTCCGGATACATCCAGCTTCGTCCGGTAGTCCTCCAGCTTCTTCCACACCTCGTCGAGGCCCATGTTCTTCAGTGCACTGCACATCAGCACCGGCGGCGACCAGTTGGGGCTGCGCGGATGCAAGATGTGAAGGGCATTGCGGTAGTGCACCACCGCCTGCTTGGCACGGATCTCGTTATCCGCGTCCGCCTTGTTGACGACGATCATGTCGGCGAGCTCGAGGACGCCCTTCTTGATCCCCTGCAGCTCGTCGCCGGCGCCCGGCAGCATCAGTACGAGGAAAAANTCGGTCATGTCGGAGACCGTCACCTCCGACTGGCCGGCACCAACCGTCTCCACCAGGATCACGTCAAAGCCGGCCGCCTCGCAAACAACAATCGTCTGTCGCGTCGCGCGGGTCACGCCGCCGAGCGTACCGCCGGACGGTGAGGGACGGATGAAGGCATTCTCCTTGATGCTCAGGTTGGCCATCCGTGTCTTGTCGCCGAGGATGCTGCCGCCGGTGAGCGGGCTGGTCGGATCGACCGCAAGCACCGCAACCTTCTTGCCGGCATCGATCAGATTGCAGCCGAACGCCTCGATGAACGTGCTTTTGCCGACGCCGGGCACGCCGGTGATGCCGATCCGATAGGCGCTGCCGGTGTGCGGCAGGAGCTTCAAAATGATCTCGTTTGCGATCTTCGTGTGCTGCGGGTTGCGGCTTTCGATCAGCGTGATTGCCCGGCCGATCAGCGCCCGGTTGCCATTCAGCACGCCTTCGACCAGTTCGTCGACGCTGGGTAAGCGGCGCACCTGGCGGGGCGCGGGAGGCTGAGGTGCAACCGCTACCCTGGCTCTTCGGTGATGGCGCTGGAGAGTTCGAATGTGCCGGAGGACGTCATGCGGGGAATCCCTGCTCGGTGCCGCCTCCCCAGTGAAGGCGAACGTCCAGCCTAACAGCTTAGGAGACGATTACCCCGCCGCTTTCGACGGCGGCGGGGCAAAAATGCAGATCAGCGGGCGCGCTTGCGCCCGCCACGGCATCAGGCCGCTTCGCTGGTGTAGCCGAGCCGCTTGTTCAGCGAGTTGATCAGCGAGATCGCCGCCTGGCTGATCACCGTGCCCGGCGGGTAGATGGCCTCCGCACCAGCGGCGTACAGCGCCTCGTAGTCCTGCGGCGGGATCACGCCNCCGACAACGATCAGGATGTCCTCACGACCGAGCGCCGCCAGCTCCTTCTTCAGCTCAGGAACCAGCGTCAGATGGCCGGCCGCCAGTGAACTGGCGCCCACCACGTGCACGTCGTTTTCCACCGCCTGACGAGCGACTTCTGCCGGCGTCTGAAACAGCGGACCAATATCGACGTCGAAGCCGAGATCGGCAAACCCAGAGGCGATGACTTTCTGGCCCCGGTCGTGCCCGTCCTGGCCCATCTTGGCAATGAGGATGCGCGGCCGGCGACCGTCGTTGGCCTCGAAGGTCTCGACCATCTTGTGAACTGTCTTCACCACGTCCGAACTCTCCCCGACTTCACCACTGTAGACGCCGGAGATTGCCTTGATCTCGGCCTTGTGCCGGCCGAACACTTTCTCCAGTGCCAAGGAGATTTCACCCACCGTGCACCGCGCCCGGCCGGCCTCGATGGCGAGCCCAAGCAGGTTGCCCTCGCCAGACTCGGCACAGCGGGTAAGCGCATTCAGCTTCTGCTCGACCTCCTGCGGATCGCGCTCCTTGCGGAGCTGTTCCAGCTGGGCGATCTGCTGCGCGCGCACCTGGGCGTTGTCTACCTTGAGGACCGGCACGTCTTCCTTCTCGGTGAGCAGGAACTTGTTGACGCCAACGACCGTCTGCCGGCCGGAGTCGATCCGGGCCTGGGTGCGTGCGGCGGCTTCCTCGATGCGCAGCTTCGGAATGCCGGCCTCGATCGCCTTCGCCATGCCGCCCGACTGCTCGACCTCCTGGATATGGCCCCAGGCCTTTTCGGCCAGCTGACGAGTCAGTCGCTCGACGTAGTAGGAGCCGCCCCACGGGTCGATCACCTGTGTCGTGCCGCTCTCCTGCTGCAGAAATAGCTGGGTGTTGCGCGCAATCCGGGCCGAGAAATCGGTCGGCAGTGCGAGAGCCTCGTCAAACGCGTTGGTGTGCAGCGACTGGGTATGGCCCTGGGTTGCCCCCATCGCCTCGACGCAGGTGCGGACGACATTGTTGTACACGTCCTGCGCCGTCAGGCTCCAGCCGGAGGTCTGCGAATGCGTGCGCAGCGCCAAGCTCTTGGGGTTCTGCGGATCGAACTGGCTGATCAGCTTCGCCCACAGCAGGCGCGCCGCCCGCATCTTGGCGACTTCCATGTAGAAGTTCATCCCGATCGCCCAGAAGAACGACAGCCGCGGCGCGAACTTGTCGATGCTGAGCCCGGCATTCAGGCCGCACCGCGCATACTCGACGCCGTCGGCCAGCGTGTACGCCATCTCCAGGTCGGCGGTCGCGCCGGCCTCCTGCATGTGGTAGCCGGAGATCGAGATCGAGTTGAACTTCGGCATGTTTTGCGAGGTGAACGCAAAGATGTCCGAGATGATCTTGACCGAAGGCGTCGGCGGATAGATGTAGGTGTTGCGGACCATGAACTCCTTCAGAATGTCGTTCTGAATGGTTCCGGCCAGCTGCTCGTGCTTCACCCCNTGCTCTTCCGCAGCGACAATATACAGCGCCAGGATCGGTAGCACCGCACCGTTCATCGTCATCGACACGGTCATCTGGTCGAGCGGGATACTGTCGAACAGCACCCGCATGTCCATGATCGAGTCGATCGCCACGCCGGCCATGCCGACATCACCCGAAACGCGCGAATTGTCCGAGTCGTAGCCGCGATGCGTCGCGAGATCGAAGGCCACCGACAAGCCCTTCTGGCCGGCGGCCAGGTTACGGCGATAAAAGGCGTTCGAGTCCTTGGCGGTGGAGAAACCGGCGTACTGGCGGATCGTCCACGGCTGGGTGACGTACATCGCTGGATACGGCCCGCGCAGATAGGGCGGAATGCCGGACATGGTATCCAGATGATCCAGCCCGTCCAGGTCAGCGGCCGAATAGAACGGCTTCACCTGGATGTGCTCGGGCGTCTCCCAGACCATCTCTTCCGGCGCCTTGCCGGTCTCGGCCTTGAAACGCTCTGCCCACGCGTCCAGCGCGCCACTCGGCTGCGGCGGAATGTTGCCGGGCTGAAGCTCGACTTGCGTAAAATCGGGGAACGCGGTCATCGCTAAATCACTCCCAGGCGCGCAAGGGTGGAACGGGTGATCTGCAGCAGGTCGCACCCCAGGAAAATGAAATCGTCGACTCCTGCCGCGGTATAGGCGCCCTTCTTGTCGCCGGGGCTACCGGCGAGGAACAGATACTCACATCCGGTCGCCTTGAGCGCCGGCGCCACCGTCTCCACCATCGTCTCGTAGACCGGATCGGCGGAGCAGAGGATGGCGATCTTGGCGCCACTGCTGCCAAACGCAGCCGCACAGCTCTGCGCATCGGCAAAACCGGTGTTGGACAACGTCTCGATGCCGGCGACCTCGAAGAAGTTCTTGGCAAACGTCGCCCGCCCCGTGTGCTTGGCGATGGGTCCCAGGTTGGCGAGGAAAATCTTCGGCCGGGCGCCGGTTTTCGCCAGGTAGGCATCCGACGCGTCGCGCAATGCCTCGAACTGCTCGCCGTAGCGGTGGCGGGGAAGTGCCTCGATCGTGGTTTCGCTGCCCTTCAACGCCACAGCCATTTCGCCCAGGGTTGCCCCTGCACTGGCGGCCGCAACCGCCTTCGCCGCGAGTTCCCCAGCCGGGACAGAAGTCAGCGCACTGGCGGCGCCCGATGTGGCTGCACCGCGCGTGGACTTCAGCCGTTCGCACGCAGCCTTGTAGGCGGCCAGCATGTCCGGCTGCTCCAGCTCAACCGGCGCTTCCAGAATGTTCGGGAACTCGCTGACGCCGGTCAGCGGATCGCGCCGCTTCGCCAGGTTGCCCTCACGCTGCGCGTAAGCATCAGAGATCTGCTTCGCCAGGCTGCCATCCTGCAGCACGGCGACGATGCCACCCGCCTTCTCGATCGCCTGGAATTCTGCCCACGCCACCTTGGCCAGCTCGTCGGTGCGGCTCTCCACGTACCAGGAGCCGCCGGCGGGATCGACCACCTTCGCCAGGTTGGAC
Source organism: Defluviicoccus sp. (assembly GCA_013414705.1). Taxonomy (GTDB): domain Bacteria; phylum Pseudomonadota; class Alphaproteobacteria; order Rhodospirillales; family Defluviicoccaceae; genus Defluviicoccus. The sequence goes on along the minus strand of CP058705.1, from coordinate 3,915,601 downwards.
TCCTCGGCGAGGATGACCTGTGTGTTGCGGGCGATCCGCCGACCCAGTTCGTCCGGCAGGCCCACCGTTTCGTCGAACGGCCGCACGGTGATCGCATCGGCGCCACCGATGGCAGCCGCAAAGCAGGCAACGGTGGTGCGCAGCATGTTCACCCACGGATCGCGCTTGCTCATCATCCGCCAGGACGTGACGGTATTGGTCCGCATCGCCCGGGCCGGCTCACTGGCGCCGCAGGCTTCCGTGATCCGCGCCCACATCTTGTGTGCGGCCCGCAGCTTGGCGATCGTCAGGAACTGGTCACACGGAACCGAGTAGGTGAACAGAATCTGCCGGCAGGCGGTGTCCACGTCCAGGCCGGCGGCCGTCATCGCCTTCAGGTAGGCAAGCCCGGTCGCCATCGAGATGGCGAGATCCTGGCTCTCGGTGCAGCCGGCATCGTGGTAGGGGGAAGTATCGACACCGACGGCGGTAACATTCGGCCAGGACGCTGCCGTGTGCTGGGCAAGGCCAGCCATCTGTGCCAGGGCGACGTCAATGGCGACCGGCAGCCGGCCGCGGCGCACCAGGGCTGCCAGCGGATCGGCATTGAAGGCGCCGCGTGCGGCATCCGCGGCGATCTGCCGGCGCTGCCACAGCGCTTCCAGCATCGCCGCTGCCGGAACAAACTGGGCGCCGGCGGAAAGGGACACTGTGATCAAGTCCAGGTAAACGCCGGTCAGCAGCCGGTCGAGGTCGTCGACCGAGTAAACCATTACCCCATCAGCGCCAGCGAGCGCATCCGCCCCCGCCTGATCCGCATCGAGTCCGGCCGAGGCCGCCTGGTCAAATGCAATGGTGACCGAGGTAACGCCGTTGGCGAGATCGTTGAGGATGACATCATTGCACTTGCCGGGATCGGGATAGGCATAGGTCTGCCGGACATCCCAGTTGTCCGCCCGATTGCCCGACGCCCGGCCACCTCGGGTAAACGGCATCGCGCCGGGGAAGCCGGACGGATCACCGGCCGCAGGCCAGTCGTTGCGGGTGTAGATTGGCCGGAGTGTCACCCCTTCGTAGGTCTTGGTGAACATCCGCTTATCGAAGGGTGCCCCCTTCAGCGCCTTTTCCACTGCCTCCACCCACTTCTCGTAGGTCGGCATGGAGAAGCCCTCGGCGAACTTCATGGATTGATTGGTCATGGAGGTCCCGCGTCGCTAGCGTTTTTGCCTGTCGCTTCCGGCGCCCGTTGTCGATATTGTGAGCCTGATCCGGCGCCTCCTCGACAACGCGACGCGATTTCACGCTTGCAAACTAGGGCAGCATCAAGAAAGCGTCAAGGCACGCTGCCCGCGATCTGTCATCCAGAATACTCGCCGATTCGGCCCCGCGCGACTTCCCACCGCGATTCCCCGCGCGGGGTGACCGGTGGCGGAGCCTGCACTGCTGCCGGGCGTTTTCGCTTGCTGCCGTGAGGACGCTTTGCCATACCTACGATGCGATCATGTACATGGGCCGCAGCACATCGCGGCAGCGCGGCGCGCTCAGCGCCGGGGAGAGCGGAGAACCGTGGAGCCGCTGGCATTCAAGAATTTCGAAGTCTGCCTCGCGCCGTCGGCCGAGGCCATCGACGCCGCCCAGGCGCTCCGGTATCAGGTTNTTTACGGCGAGATGGCGGCGATGCCGACGCCCGCAATGCGGGCGCGTCAACGCGATTTCGACCCGTTCGACGATATCTGCGATCATCTTCTGGTCATCGACCGCGAGCGATCGAACGGGACCGTCTGTGTCGCCGGCACCTACCGGCTGCTACGCCGTTCGGTGGCGCTGCAGCACGGCGGCTTCTACAGCCAACAGGAGTTCGACCTCGGCGGCCTGCTCGATCAGCAGGGCGAGCTGATGGAGTTGGGACGCTCCTGCGTCGCCGCCGACTACCGTTCGCGCGGCGTGATGCAGCTGCTGTGGCGCGGTCTTGCGGCCTACGTGCGGACCTACGACATCCACCTGATGTTCGGATGCGGCAGCNTTCCCGGCACCGAGCCCGATGCCATGNGGGCGCAGCTTTCCTACCTTCACCACTTCCATCTCGCCCCGCAGTCGATGCGGCCGCGCGCACTGCCGCAGTACTATGTGCCGATGGAGGTGCTGCCACCCGGTGGCTACGATGCTCAGGCGGCGCTCGCCGAGCTGCCTCCGCTGATCAAGGGCTACCTGCGGGTCGGCGGCTTCGTCGGCGACGGGGCCGTTGTCGATCGCCAGTTCAACACCACCGATGTCTGCGTCATCGTCAAGACCGACATGCTGACGGGCAAGTATGAACGGCGGTACCGGCAGTCTTCGGCGGCGACACCCGGCGCAACGGGCGTAGCGTCGGGGCGACGACCGACAGACCGCAGGCGTGACCCTGTCCACAGCAGACTCGGCAACAGCACATTCGGCATCGGACAACCCGGCATCAGCAGATCCTGCCTCGATGGACAAGAACCTGGCTCCCAGCACTCCTGCTGCAGACCCGGCCGCAGGGCTCGCGCGCTCCTGGCTACGCGCCCTGTTCCGCCTCGTATCGATGGTGTTGGTCAGTCTAGTGCTGATGGGGGCCTATGCGATCAGCCTCGGTCCGGCCCGGCGCTGGCGCCGACCGCTGCAGGCAACTTGGTGCCGGGCACTGTGCTGGATCGCCGGCCTGCGGATCATTCTGACGGGCAAGCCATTGAACGCCGGCCCGGCCCTGTTCGTCGCCAATCACTGTTCCTACCTGGACATCCCGGTGATCGCGCGCGATGCCGCCGCCACGTTCGTCGCCAAGGCCGAGGTGGCGCGTTGGCCGCTGTTCGGCCAGGCGGCCCGGCTGACACGAACCATCTTCATCCAGCGCGTCGGCAGCGAGGCGAAAGCACAGGGAACGGAGATGCTGCGTCGGCTGCAGGGAGGTGAGAACCTGATGCTGTTCGCAGAAGGAACTAGCACCGACGGCTCGGCAATCGCGCCCTTCAAGTCGAGCTTGTTCGCGATCGCCGAACAGGCTCCGTCCGAGGTCGGCCTGCAGATCCAGCCAGTTTCGATCACGTATGCGCGAACGCGCTCGGGCCTGCCGCTCACCGGCCCACGACGGGAGCTCTACTGCTGGTTCGGTGACGCGACGATGTTCCCGCATCTGATGCGGATGCTGAGCCTGAAGGGGGCAGAGGTGGAACTGCGGTTCCTGACGCCGGTCGAGGTCAGTGGCCGGAACCGCAAGCTGCTGGCGCGGCTGGCTGGCGACGCGGTTGCCGCCAGCGTTGCGCAGGTCAATGCCGGTCTGCTGGCTGGACGAACGCAGAGCGCGACGGACCGGCCGATGCCGCCGCTCAGTTCATTTCCGCCCGAATCTGCTGACGCAGCAGATCGATCGGAACCCGCTCCCCGTTCCGCCGGGTAAACCAGAACTGCCAGCCGTTGCAAGCAGGCAAATTCTGCACCCGCGCGCCCACCTGGTGAATCGAGCCGCGAAAGCCATCAACGGCGATGCTGCCGTCCGCCGCGACCCGGGCGGAATAGCGTTCGCGTGCGTCCATCAGCACGTCGCCCGGCTGCAGCAGTCCCCGCTCCACCAGCCAGCCGAACGGAATCCGCGGTGCATCGCGCGCGCCGGGCGTCGCCAGCAGCGCCGGGTCAGCTGACCCCTTACCGGCTTCAGCGGTGACGGCGGCGATTCGCTCGCGTGCCAGCTGCACATAGGTTTCGTCGCGCTCGATGCCGATGAAACGCCGGCCAAGGCGCTGCGCCACCGCCCCGGTGGTGCCGGTACCGAAGAATGGATCGAGCACCAGATCGCCCGGTGCAGTCGAGGCAAGCAGCACCCGGTGCAGCAGCGCTTCCGGCTTCTGGGTCGGGTGCGCCTTGCGTCCCCGCTGCTTCAGCCGCTCCGGACCGCCGCAGACGGGCAGCAGCCAGTCGGAGCGCATCTGCAGCTCGTCGTTCAGGTTCTTCATCGCCCAGTGATTGAAGCGATAGCGTGCGCCGCGTCCACGTGCTGCCCAGATCAGCGTCTCGTGCGCGTTAGTGAACCGCCGGCCGCGGAAGTTGGGCATCGGGTTGGTCTTGCGCCAGATGATGTCGTTGAGGATCCAGTATCCCAGGTCCTGCAGCATCGCGCCCAGCCGAAAGATGTTGTGGTAGCTGCCGATCACCCACAAGGTGCCGTCCGGCTGCAGCAGCCGGCGCGCTTCGCTCAGCCAGGCACGGCTGAAACGATCGTAGGCCGCCAGGTCCTCGAACCGGTCCCAGGATTCGGCGACGCCGTCTACCCGGCTGTGGTTGGGGCGCAGTAATTCGCCCTCAAGCTGCAGGTTGTAGGGCGGATCGGCGAAGACAGCGTCCACCGACCCCGCCGGCAGGCGCGCCATCTCGGCGAGGCATTCTCCTGCAGGATGCGACCGGTATCAGGCTCAGAAGTGGATTCAACCATGCCGCGCAGAATGCGCAACCGCCGACTCGGCGTCAAGCGCATCGTCACGCGCGTCGTCGGGTTCGACCGGTTGTGCAGGCGGAACCACCATCGTCGGTGACGGCGAAGACTGCTGCTTCAGCGCCGTTCGTACCGGTGCGAAACTGCGGCGATGCACCCGGCACGGCCCCAGGCGGAGCAGCGCGTCCCGGTGTCGGGCGGTGCCGTACCCGGCATGCTGCTCGAACCCATAGCCCGGGAATTCNCGCCCCAGTTCCACCATCAGTCGGTCCCGCGCCACCTTGGCAACGATCGAGGCGGCGGCGATCGACAGGCTGCGCTGATCGCCACGGACGACGCAGCGCACCGGACACGGCAGCGCCGGCGGCCGGGCACCGTCGACGAGCGCCATCTCCGGCGTCCGGCCAAGCACGCCGCACAGGGCTTCCACCGCGCGGCACATCGCCAGCAGCGCGGCCTGCAGGATGTTGAGCCGATCGATCTCGTCCACGCTCGCCTGGCCGAAACCGATGCAGGCGAACTCGGGCAGGACTTCGGCGATGCGCCGGCGCCGCGGCGCCGGAATGCGCTTNGAATCGTCAATCGTCGCTGCCAGCTCTGCCGGCAGGCGTGCGCGATCCAGGACCACGGCGGCAGCCATTACCGGCCCGGCCCAAGGCCCGCGGCCGACCTCGTCGACGCCGCAGACGAGCGCCGGGNNGGCGTGCTGCTCAAGGGCTTCCAATTCCAGCGAGAAATCGGGCATGCGGCGTTGTATAGCGCTCATTGGATGAAAGCGCAGCATCGGCAACAGAATCGGGACGGCACAGTGGCGCAACAGCGGAGCAGATTCGGGCGACCGGGTCGCCGGCGCACGCCAGCGACAACAAGCGGCACGGCGCTGGAGGTGGTGATCGAGGCCGTGGGCGCTCGCGGCGACGGTATGGCCGCGGGCCCGCACGGGCGGCTCTACGTGCCGCTGACCGCACTTGGCGACCGGGTGCGGGTGCAGCCGCTGCAGGCCCGCGGCGACGGTTTTGCCTGCGAGCTGCTGGAGGTGATCGAGCCCGGACCTGAGCGTACCCAGCCGCCCTGTCCGCACTTCGGGCGCTGCGGCGGCTGCAGCCTGCAGCATTTGAACGATTCCGCCTATGTCGCCTGGAAGGAACAGCGCCTCGACCAGGCGCTGGCGCGCGNNGGGCTCGTACCCGAGGTCCGCGATTCCCTGTTCCGGGTGCCGGCCGGCAGCCGGCGGCGCGCCACCTTTGCTGCCGTGCACACCAAGGCCGGCATCGTCTTCGGCTTTGCGGTCCGCCGGNGGCACGAGATTGTTGATCTGGTGGACTGCCCAGTTATGGCGCCGCCGATCGCGCACCTGCTTCCCCGTCTGCGCTCGCTGCTGGCCCATCTGCGGCCACCGGGCGGCCGCTGCGAGGTAGCGGTCGCACGTCTGGAGGGCGAAAGCGGGCCGGGAGGTGCACAGGCTGACGAGGACGGGGAACTCGACGTGGTGTTCACCTGGCCGGAGCCTCCGTCGCTCGCGGTGCGCGAGGCACTGGCCACGTTTGCCGACGAGGCCGATCTGGCACGAGTCTCCTGGCGGGCATCCGTGGACGTCCCGGCGGAGCCGATCGCCTGCCAACGGCCGATTGGCGCCAAGCCGGGCGGGATATTCGCACCGGTGCCGCCGGGCGGCTTTCTGCAGGCCACGGCCGCCGGCGAAGCGACACTGATCGCAGCCGTCAGCACCGGTGTGGACGGTGCCGCAACGGTGGCCGATCTGTTTGCCGGCGCCGGCACCTTCAGCCTGCCACTGGCTTGGGGCGGCGTTCGGGTGCATGCCGTCGATGCCGACGCCACCGCCCTCGCGGCGCTGAACGCCGCCGCACGCCGGATGCAACCGCCCGTGACGCTGCCGACGACGGACGTCCGCGACCTCGCCCTCCGTCCACTCGCCGAAGTAGAACTGAACCGCTATGAGGCCGTCGTCTTCGATCCGCCGCGCGCCGGTGCCGCCGCCCAGGCCGAAGCGCTGGCCCGCTCACGGGTGCCCACGGTGATCGCCGTGTCTTGCAACCCGGACAGCTTCGCCCGCGACGCCCGCCTGCTGGCCGCCGGCGGCTACCGGCTGCAGCGGATCACGCCGGTTGATCAGTTCCTGTGGTCCGCACACCTCGAACTCGCTGCCTGCTTCCGCCGCTAAACGCCGGGCGATCGGTGCGCGCTCGCGCAAAATGTCGTCATCTGTCGTCAAAAGTCGTCATTTTGTCCGTAACTCATTGATGTTAACAAAATAAAAATGACGATATTCGTCGTCAAAACCGCCCACCCGTGTCGTCAAATGTCGTCATTTGTCGTCACGATGTCGTCATTTTGTCGTCATGGCTGTTTCAGCCGGTAAAGACCGCTGCATCATCGCCGTTTTCGACAGGCCCACCGACGCCGGTTCTCCACACTCGGCTGCAACACGTCGCCAAGCAACCCGCCGAACCGGGCAGACCTTCAGCATCATTGACAGGCTCGTCCCGGCGATCCTTGCGCGGCACAGGCGCCCCTCTCGGACCCCGAACGGACCCGAGGTGAAAAGGTCTGCGGAGCGAAAACTGACGCCTCGCCTGAAGTGTGTGGCGGGATACGTCTTCAACGATCCCGCCCAACGCAGGAAGCACGAACGGGCGGAATGTTACTTTTCCATGGATGTGTTGTGCAAATGCTTAAAGCGTTACGGTTGTACACGGGATGTTTGCACCAGAACCTGCGCTCATTCGGGAGGCGAAACGTTTGAGCCGTCCTCCGAGAGCGACGGACTACGATTGATAGATTGATTTATGTTTGCATTATGATGGATATTATCTATCATAATGCCTGAATAAAACTGGATATCAATCATGATCTACGCATCTCCAGAGTTGGACGATGCCGACTCTGGCGTAATCGACATGATCGAGCGTCAGAAAGATCGTTTAAAACTCTATACCCAAACGTCACCCAAACGATGGTTAGGAGCCTTGCGTCGCACGACATTCGCACGTGCAATCCGCGGGTCAAATAGCATAGAAGGTTACAATGCTACACTAGATGACGCGCTTGCAATTGTTGAAGATGATAATGTTCTCGATGAGCAGATAGAAACGCGCATGGCAATTATAGGTTATAGAAATGCTTTAACTTATATTTTCCAAGCTGCGGCAGATCCATATTTTGAATTTAGTAAACAGTTTCTAAAGAGTTTGCATTTTATGATGACAAATTATGATATGAATAAATATCCAGGGCAATGGCGTCCTGGTTCAATTTATATAGTTGATCAACCTTCAGGAAGGGCTGTCTATGAGGGCCCAGATGCTGAAATTGTTAATGACCTTGTGGAAGAACTAGTCGAATACCTAAAATTGAAAACCCATGAGCCGCCAATTGTAAAAGCAGCGATGGCTCATCTTAACTTGACTATGATTCATCCCTTCAAAGATGGAAATGGAAGGATGGCCAGGGCATTACAGACACTTGTGATTGCTTTAAATGGAACCATACATCCAATTTTTTCAAGCATTGAAGAGTGGCTAGGGAGAAATACCCAGGAATATTACAATATACTATCTATTACTGGTCAAGGAACTTGGAATCCGTCACGTAGTGCTAAGGATTGGGTGCGATTTTGCCTGACGGCCCATTACCAGCAGGCTGCTACCCTAATAAGACGAAACGAAGAATATACAAAACTTTATGAAAAAATACACGATCTAATTGAAAGAAATGGACTTCCAGAACGATGTATTATGTCTGTTTTTAATGCGGCTCTTGGATTCAAAATAACAAATCAGAGATACAGACAAGACTCTGAAGTCTCCGAACTTGTTGCCTCTAGAGACCTANAANAACTATCTGATGCTGAAATATTATTTCCAATTGGTGAGAAACGCGGTAGAATTTATCGAGCTTCTCATGATATGTTACAACTTAGAAATAGCACGCGATTGCGAAAATCCNTAGAAAATCCATACGATTTAATCGCCCGTAAATTACAGTCAGCAGATGAATTCGTTTCTCCACGTCTTCCGGGAATTTGAATTTGGACGACCATCCGTGGCAGTTTCCACCCTTGTTTAGACGACACCATCCCGCGCATTGGGTAATGCCGCCGCCCGCACAGGGTAAATTAGGCGACTCCGCCAAATGCTTCTCGTGAAACCGCAATCCATGCTGAAGTGTGTGGCACGATAGACCTACGGCTATCTCGCCTCCTAAATATGGGTTCGAGAATTCGCTGGTCGGACACACCTCACGGCCGTCATTGCGAGCCGGAGGCAAAGCAATCCATTGGCCGGCGGTGGATTGCCGCGCCCACTTCCGCGCTCCCAGATGATAAGGAAGGGGTCGAAGACGGCGGAACGCAGGCCCCCGCCCGGCATCGGGCACGCGTGACCAGCGCGCGTGCCCGGAGCTTCGTAACGGCCGGATCTACATCTCCGGCCGGGGGTGTCGACCGTGCTGGGCGGCAGGATCGGATAGGTGACCTGCGGCTGCTCGCCGGTCAGCGACTTGAGGAAGGCGGTGATCTTGTCGATCTGCTCGTCGTTCAGGTGTTCGCCGAGCTGGCTCGTCGCCATCACGCCCACCGCCTGCTTCAGATCCCAGGACTGGCCGCTGTGGAAGTAGGGCGGCGTGAGTTCGATGTTGCGTAGCGTCGGAACCTTGAAGACGTATTCGTCCTCCGCCGTCTTCGTCACCTCGAAGCGGCCCTTGTCGGCAGGCGGCAAGATATCGGCGCCCGGCTTTTCGACGACGCCGAACGGCGCGTACATGCCGCCGCCAACGTTGATGCCGCTATGACAGGCGGCACAACCGGAATCGATGAACAGCCGCAGGCCGTCCTTCTGCTCCGCCGTCAGCGCACTCGCATCGCCGCGCAGATACTTGTCGAACGGCGCGTTGGGGGTGATCAGGGTTACCTCGAAAGCGGCAATGGCCGTCTCGACGTTCGCCATCGTGATCGGGTCCTTTTCCCCGGGNAATGCGTCTTCGAACAGCGGCGCATAACCCGGGATGCCCTTCAGCATCTCGATCGCGTGCTTGGGGGTGATGGCCATCTCGACCGGATTCTGGATCGGCCCGCCCGCCTGTTCCTTGAGGTCCGCCGCCCGGCCATCCCAGAACTGTGCCGTGTTGTAGACCGAGTTCAGCACCGTCGGGGCGTTGCGGCTGCCGTGCTGCGACTTGTGACCGATCGAGGTCGGCATCACGTCGACACCGCCGAGGCCAACCTGATGGCAGGTATTGCAGCTGATGTTGTGGCTCGCGGACAGCCGCGGATCGAAATACAGCGCCTTGCCCAGTTCGACCATGGCGGGTGTGACGGTGATGCCGTCGACGGCCGGCGGNCTTTGCGGAATCGGCTCGAACAGGTCTTGCGCTTCTTGCATCAGCGCATCCTCCGCCACAGCCGCAGCGGACCAGCCGGAGATCGCGAGCACGGTCGCGGTCATGAGACACCTCATAGCGTAACGCATTTCCCTACCCTTTCGCAGAATTTGTGATTTCGCGGTGGGACAGTGCGCCCGTAACAGGTCGGCACAACCCTCACTAGTGCCGGGCGCTGGATGGTATATTAATCGTTGATAATATTAGGAGGGGCGTTCGCGACCGTCAAGATCGCGCCGTGCGGGACGGCCTTGCGTCTCGTGCATTCGTGGAGAACGCCGACAGCAAAACCGCCGCTATACCGCGGTGCCGCCGACGGTGAGGTTGTCTAGGCGCAGCGTCGGCTGGCCGACGCCGACCGGCACGCTCTGGCCGTCCTTGCCGCAGGTGCCGATGCCGGGATCGAGCTTCAGGTCGTTGCCGACCATGCCGACGCGGGTGAGCGCATCCGGGCCGTTGCCGATCAGCGTGGCACCCTTCACTGGCGTGCCGACCTTGCCGTTCTCGATGCGGTAGGCTTCGGTGCAGGAGAAGACGAACTTGCCGGACGTGATGTCCACCTGCCCACCGCCGAACGCCACCGCGTAAAGGCCACGATCGACCGAGGCGAGGATCTCTTCGGGATCGTGCGCGCCGGCCAGCATGTAGGTATTGGTCATCCGCGGCATCGGCTTGTGCGCGAAGCTCTGGCGGCGGCCATTGCCGGTCGACGCTGTGCCCATCAGCCGCGCGTTCATCCGGTCGAAGATGAAGCCCTTGAGGATTCCGTCCTCGATCAACGTCGTGCACTGCGAGGGCGTGCCCTCGTCGTCGATGGTCAGCGAGCCGCGGCGATCGGCAATCGTACCGTCATCCACGACGGTGACCCCCGGCGCTGCCACCCGCTGGCCGACCAGACCGGCAAACGCGGAAGTCTGCTTGCGGTTGAAGTCGCCTTCCAGACCGTGACCGATCGCCTCGTGCAACAGGATTCCCGGCCAGCCGGGACCGAGGACGACGGTCATCTCGCCCGCCGGTGCCGGCTGCGATTCCAGATTGACCAGCGCCTGGCGCAGCGCCTCGTCCACCGTCGCCCGCCAAGCATCGGGTTCGATGAACCGCTCGAAGCTCACCCGCCCGCCGGTGCCATGGCTGCCGGTTTCCTTGCGGCCATTCTGTTCGACGACGACGGTGACGTTGAGGCGGACCAGCGGACGGATGTCGCCCATCCGCTCGCCGCCCGGGCGCAGGAGCTGCACCGCCTGCCATTCGGCGGCCAGCGACGCGATGACCTGGCGGACGCGCGGATCCTTGCTGCGGCCGTACGCATCCATCTCCATCAATAGCCTGGTCTTGGTCTCGAACGGCACCAGCGCTAGCGGGTTCAGCGGCTCGTAAAGTGAGCGGTTGGTGCGCGGTGCCGGCGCGGCGAAACGGCCGCCGTGGCCACGGCACACCGCAGCGACGGTGTTCGCCGCCTCGGCGATCGCCTCTTCGGTGAGTTCCGAGCCGTGCGCATAGCCGGTCACGTCGCCGTCCACCGCGCGCACCCCGAAGCCCTGTGTCGTGTCATAGCCGGCGCTCTTCAGCCGGCCGTCGTCCAGCACCAGGCTTTCGGACTGGCGATATTCGAGAAACAGCTCGCCGTCGTCGGCGCGCGCCAGCGCCTCGCCGATGATCCCGTCCAGCCGCGCCGGGTCCAGCTCCAGGCGGTCGAAGAACAGGGCGTCGGTCTCATTGATCGTGGTCATGGCGCGGCAGATCCGGTGTTGGGAAAAGACAGGGAAACGGTCGATCTCCTGAGCAGTAGATAAGTCGGCAGCCGGTTCGGCGCGAGGCTTGTCGTGCAATCAGGACGCAATTACCGCTTGACCCCACGGGTAGCGAGGGCAGATACCCCGCCCCAGGGCAAAAGCGGGTCAGCGCAGAATCGGATAACGGACGGATGGCGCAGGATGTGATCGACCAGACGGCGTGGCGGCCGCAGACGCGGCTGGTGCGCGGCGGAACCAACCGGTCGAGCTTCGAGGAGACCAGCGAGGCGCTGTTCATGACCTCGGGCTACGTCTATGGCTCGGCCGAGGAGGCGGAGGCAGCGTTCAAAGGCGAAAACAATCACTTCGTCTATTCGCGCTTTGCCAATCCCACCGTGCAGATGTTTGAAAGCCGGCTGGCGTTGCTGGAAGCAGCCGCGCTGTGCAAGGCGACCGCGACCGGCATGGCGGCGGTGTTCGGAGCGCTCGCCTGTCATCTGCGCTCCGGCGACCGGCTGGTGGCGAGCCGCGCCCTGTTCGGCTCCTGCCTGCATGTCTGCACCGAGATCCTGCCGGGCTTCGGGATCACCACCGAGCTGGTGGACGGACGCGACCTGAATGCCTGGCGCCGGGCACTGTCGCAGCCCACCGCCGCGGTGTTCCTGGAAACGCCGTCGAACCCGATGCTGGAGATCGTCGACCTCGAGGCGGTCGCGGCGATGGCGCATGACGCCGGCGCGCGGGTGGTGGTGGACAACGTCTTCGCCTCGCCGATCCTGCAGAAGCCGCTGGCACTCGGCGCCGACGTGGTCGTCTATTCCGCCACCAAGCACATCGACGGCCAGGGCCGGGCGCTCGGCGGCGCGGTGCTCACCAACGATGCCGAGTGGGTGGAGACGAAGCTGGTCCCGTTCCTGCGCCACACCGGCCCCGCGCTCAGCCCGTTCAACGCCTGGCTGCTGCTGAAGGGCCTGGAAACGCTGGACCTGCGGATGGAGCGGCACTGCCGCAACGCGCGCACCCTCGCCGAACGGCTCGGCCAGCGCAACGACCTCGACCGGGTGCTCTACCCGGCACTCGCGAGCCATCCGCAGCACGAGCTCGCGATGCGCCAGATGCGCGAGGGCGGCAGCATCGTCACCCTGGAGCTTGCGGGCGGCCGGGATGCCGCCTTCAAGTTCCTGAACGCGCTGACGCTGATCGACATCTCGAACAATCTCGGCGACGCCAAGTCGCTCGCCACTCACCCGGCGACGACGACGCACCAGCGCTTGACGCTCGAGCAGCGCGCGGAACTCGGGATCAGCGACGGCACGGTACGCCTGTCGATCGGACTGGAAGACGTGGACGACCTGACCGACGACATCGAACATGCACTGTCTGTGGCCGGCTAATCCCCTCACCGCAAAACGAAGCGGGCAGCAATGTGCTGACAGGGATGGGGTCTTGCCTGAACGCAGCAGGCCTTAGGCGGCGGTTCGACTGATGGCGCCACCGCCGCTGCTGTTGCTGCAGGATATCCGCCTGACGTTCGGCGGCACGCCGCTGCTGCAAGGAGCGACGCTGTCGGTCGGCCTTGGCGAGCGGCTGGCGCTGATCGGCCGCAACGGCTCGGGCAAGTCCAGCCTGCTGAAGATTGCCGCGGGTGAGCTGGAGGCGGATGCGGGTTCCCGTTTCCTACAGCCGGGAGCGACGGTACGCTACCTGCCGCAGGAGCCGGATCTGAGCGGCTTTGCCACCACCCACTCGTACGTCGACGCGGGCCTGGGGCCGGGCGACGATCCGCATCGGGCGCTGTATCTGCTGCAGCAGCTGGGACTGAGTGGCGATGAGGATCCGGCGGTGCTGTCGGGCGGCGAAGCGCGCCGCTGCGCACTCGCACGCACGCTGGCACCCGATCCCGACATCCTGCTGCTGGACGAGCCCACCAACCACCTGGACCTGCCGACGGTCGCCTGGTTGGAAGAGGAGTTGGCCACCCGCCGCACTGCGCTGGTGGTGATCAGCCACGACCGCCGGCTGCTGCAAAGGCTCACGCGGGCGATGGTGTGGATCGATCGCGGCAGCACGCGCCGACTCGACCGCAGCTTCTCCGAATTCGAGGAGTGGCGCGACAGGATTCTGGCCGAAGAAGAGGTGGAAGCGCACAAGCTGGGCCGCCAGATCGCCCGCGAGGAAGACTGGATGCGCTACGGGNTGACGGCGCGCCGCAAGCGCAACGTCCGCCGGGTGGCCGAACTGGCCGCGTTGCGCGAGCGCAAGCGGGCGCGCATCGCTGCCCCCGGCCGGGCGAAGATGGCGGCGGCCGAAAGCGAGACCTCCGGTGCGCTGGTAATTGCGGCCGAAGGACTGAGCAAGGGCTGGGGCGGCGAGCCTCTGGTGCGCGATTTCTCCACCCGCATCGTGCGCGGCGACCGCGTCGGCATCATCGGCGCCAACGGCTGCGGCAAGACAACGCTGCTGCGCCTGCTGACTCGCGAGCTTGAGCCTGACGCGGGCTTGGTGGCGCTCGGCACCGGGTTGTCGATGGTCACGCTCGACCAGCGGCGCGAAGCGCTCGATCCGCAGGCAACGCTGATGGAAACGCTCACCGGCGGTGCCGGCGACCAGGTGTTTGTGGCCGGCGCCCCGCGCCACGTCTACGGCTACATGAAGGATTTCCTGTTCGATCCAGCCCAGGCGCGCACCCCGGTCTCGGCACTGTCGGGCGGCGAACGCGGCCGGCTGTTGCTGGCGCGCGCATTCGCGGTGCCATCCAACCTGCTGGTGCTCGACGAGCCCACCAACGACCTGGATCTGGAGACGCTCGACCTGCTGCAGGAGCAGCTCGCCGACTACGGCGGCACAGTGCTGCTGGTCAGCCACGACCGCGACTTCCTCGACCGTGTCGCGACCTCGGTGATCCTGAGCGAGGACGACGGCCGCTGGCAGGAGTACGCCGGTGGGTATTCCGACATGCTGGCGCAGCGCGGCAGCGGCATCGAGGCGAAGACTGCGGTGGTTCCGTCACGGCCGGCGTCTACTTCGGCACCGCCCCTTTCCCCACCGCGACAGCCGCCGCGACGCAAGCTGAGCTTCCGCCAGCAGCAGGCCTTGCGCACCCTGCCGGACCGGATCGAGGCACTGCATGCCACGCTGGCCCGCCTGCGCGCAGCACTCTCCGATCCCGGCCTGTATGCCCGCGACCGTGCCGCCTTCGAGCGGCACACGGCGGATCTTCTGCAGGCGGAAGCAGCACTCGCCGCCGCCGAGGAGGAGTGGCTGACGCTGGAGATGCTGCGCGAGGAAATCGAGCAGCGCTGACCTGCCCCTATCTGGCGGCCTCTCTCTTGCTGTCCGTGTCTACAATTTTCCTAAAAATTAATGGAAGTATTACCTGAATAACATTGCAATAAATCATTAACTATGATGAATAAAAACTTTTGCTGGCTAGGCAAGAATTTCCTAGAATACGTATAGATGGTGATTAGATCTGGTTATGGAGAGTAAAGGAAACACCGATGTGGGAGGTCGTAAAGCACCATGCCGGCGAGGCGGCATGGAATATCGGCATTCTGGCGGGCATCGGATCGCTTGTAACGGTCATCGGTCTCGCCGCGATCGGCCTGTCACCGTTGACACTGGCGCACTGGATTGTCTCGACTGCCCTGCAGTTGCTCTCGTTCTGAGGTCGGGTTCAGGCTGCCGGCTATGACCGCGACATTTGCCACACGCCGAGCTGAAAGCAATATTCGGTCAAGCGGATCTGCTTTCTCAGATTTATCTGCTCTCGAAATTAAACAGTTAGAGCACCGACTCATCCGGATGGTGGGGAAAGCGGCTGCTCAGCGCGCTGACACGCCGCGTGTCCGATGAATCATCTATCGGTATTTGAGCACTTGCCTGATCAGGCCGGTCTGATGGCGAAGAAGGTGTTTATACCGTTGAGCAGGTACTGCATGCCAATGCAGATAAGCAGGAATCCAAAAATACGCGTCATTGCATCGACACCACTGCGACCAAGAAATCTGACCATTGATCCCGCTGCTCGCAAAATAATAAAGGCACTAATTACGGTAATTACCAATCCAGTTATTACTGGTATATAAACAAGCATCCAATCATCAGGATGATTCAATTTTATGTTCGCAGACCCTGTCAGTACCACTGAAATGGCACCTGGACCCGCCAGGCTCGGCATGGCCAGGGGAGTAAAGGAATAATCCCGGTTTGGATCCTCGCCTTTGGTTATGCTCTGCGCCGATACTGGCGAAGCTGGAAACAACATGCGGAAACCGATCGTCGAGATGATCAATCCACCTGCAACCTGAATCCCCGAGATCGAGATACCGAAAAATTGNATGATTGCAGAACCAATCAACAGAAACGTAATCAGAATTCCAAACGCATAAATACATCCCATAAGTGCTTGTTGTGTCCGTTTCTTGTCGTCGAAATCGGCGGTCAGGGATGCGAACAGCGGTGCCGTACTGAACGGATTCATGATCGGAAAAAGGGCGCTCACGGTCAAAATGACTGCATCGACAAATTGGCCCACCGAACCTGCCCTCCAATCCGAAGGTATATTACGGTTATCTCATTAACATGTCATGCTTGTCAGGCGGCTCGCCTGCCACAACACCCTGGTGTTTGAACCGTTGATCAGGTTTCGGCAAGCCCATCTGTCCGCTCGATCGACCGCGCGACAACGAACCCGCGTCAGAAAGGCTACGCGGGCCTGACAGGCTGTCGTGAAGAACGAAGAAGGGCGGAATAGAGGAGCGCCACGCGCGTCACCCCGGGGACAGGTCCGGGGATGACGCAGAACGAAGAAAGGACAGAAGCGTCCCGGCTGTCAGTTTAGGCCGATTTTGGCGTGATCGTGCAGATGGCCTCGGGGTCATCGAGGCGGAGCACGATGCTCTCGGAGAGGTAGAGCTCGTAGTGGATGCCGTCATGGCCGATGTAGCCGGCCTCCAGGTCCTGGCCCACGATCAGTGGACCGACCCGCGGGTCGACCACCACGCCGCCCTCGATCGACGCCTTGTGGACGCCGCGGTCGAACAGCCGGCGCAGGTGCTCAAGCTGCAGCAGGTCGGAGCCGGGGTAGCGGCGGAACAGGCCATTGTAGAGAGCCGGCGACAGCACAAGCGCATAGGGCCCGCGCAGCCCCGCGTCGTCCAGTTTGGTCACCGCGGCGACCACGTCCGCCAGCACCTGGTCCAGGTCGGCCCAGTCGCCGCCGTCGATGTGGCTGTGGCCTTCGGCGGTGAGCAGTCCTTCCAGCCCGAAGCCGGGCACACCGGTATAGACCGTCTCTTCTTCACGCGCCGCCACCGCTTCGGCGGCGTCCTCGACGGGCGCGAGGTCGAACGGCATGCCGTTTTCCAGATAAGCGGCAAGCCGGCGGACGCTGAGCTTGAAGCTCTTGCGCAGCATCGGTACCGAAACGGCGCGCCCGATCACCGATCCGGCCTCGTCCGGTGCCGGCTGGCGGCAGTAGCCGTCGTTGCCGACCTCGATGGTCGTCAAGCCGGGGCCGTACGGCCCGTCCACGTCAAGCACGCGCCGCGCAGTCAGCCGGCTGCGGGCGGCAGCCACGGCCGCCGCATCGATCAGCTCCCAGATCGCCTCGCCGAACGGCGCCTGCGAGCGGTTCAGATAACCCATGGTCCCAGGCCTCCTATTTCAGGTCGCCGACGGTGAATCCAGGCTTGTCCTTGCCACCATCGTCACCACTCTCTGCGCTGCCGCCTTCGCCGCCACCGGTCGCCTCTTCCTCGACCTCGGTGATCGGCGCGGTGGTATAGAGGTAGGTATCCATGTGCTCCGCCCAACCCGGTACGTTGCGGCGCAGCCACTCGAGGACCATGGTAGCGTGTTCCATCTCCTCGTTCATGTTGTGCAGCAGGATCTCCTTCAGCGCCGGATCCTCGCAGTCATCAGCCCGCTGGCGGTACCAGTCCACCGCCTCCAGCTCTTCGATCAGCGAGACAATCGCCTGGTGATGGGTGATCGTCGCCCGGGAAAGCCGCTCGCGCGGCGCATGCAGTGCTTCGCTCGACATCTCTCAACCTGTATTCGGTGGAAGGAAAACCCGGAAAACCCTCGCCTGACCCCTCGCCTGAACCGGCGCGCCCGGCAAGGCTGCTGAGGGAGATATAGGGTCGGCCGGGCCACCATCCAGGAAGATCCGCCGAGTCCCCCGCCTTTGATGCCAGAAATTCAGTGCCGGAAATGGCGCGCACCGGTAAACACCATCGCCATGTCGCGTGCATCAGCCGCGTCAATCACGTCCTGATCACGCATCGAGCCGCCCGGCTGAATGGCAGCGGTGGCCCCNGCCTCGGCACACACCAGCAGGCCGTCAGGGAACGGGAAGAAGGCATCGGACGCGATGACGGATCCTTTGGTGCGCGGCTCCGGTTCACCCGCAGCCTGTCGGGCTTCCTCCGACTTCCAGGCAGCGATGCGCGCGGAATCCACCCGGCTCATCTGGCCGGCGCCGATGCCCACGGTCGCACCGCCCTTGACGAAGACGATGGCGTTCGATTTGACGTGTTTGCAGACGGTAAACGCGAATTCCATGTCCATCCGCTCGACGTTGGTCGTTGCGCGCTTGGTGACCGTGCGCAATTCGTGGCGGGCACCCACATCGCGCTGCTGCATCAACACACCGCCGGCCAGCGAGCGGAAGGTCATCGCCGGGACAGATGCGTCCGGGACGCCGCCTGCATCCAGCACGCGGAGGTTCTTCTTCGAGGCCAGCGCATCACGGGCGTCGTCGCCCAATGCCGGCGCGATGATCACTTCCAGGAACAGCTTCGCCATTTCTTCGGCCATCGGTCCGTCCAGCGGCCGGTTGACGGCGACAATGCCGCCGAACGCGCTCACCGGATCGCACGCCAACGCTTTTGCCCAGGCCTCAGAGAGCGATGCGCCCACCGCGACGCCGCACGGGTTGGCGTGCTTGATGATGGCCACGGCCGGCTGCGCGAACTCGCCGATCAGCTCCCAGGCGGCGTCGGTATCGGCGAGGTTGTTGTAGCTGAGCTCCTTGCCCTGCACCTGGCGGGCGGTGGCGACGCCGGGGCGCCGGTCGGCGGTGGCGTAGAAGGCGGCCGCCTGGTGCGGATTCTCTCCGTAGCGCAGCGTCTGCTTGCGCTTGGCCGGGATCACGACCTGCTCCGGGAACAGTTCGCCCTCGATGCCGGCGAACCATGACGCGATCAACCCATCGTAGGCGCCGGTGTGCGCGTACGCCTTGCCAGCCAGCGTGCGGCGTTGCTCCGGCGTGGTGGCACCACCGCCGGTCTCCAGTGCTTCGGTGATCATGCCGTAGTCGGCGGGATCGACGACGACGGTGACGAACGCGTGATTCTTCGCCGCGGCCCGGATCAGCGCCGGGCCGCCGATATCGATGTTCTCGATGCACTCCTCGAAACCGGCGCCTTTCGCCACCGTCGCCTCGAACGGGTAGAGGTTGACCACCAGCAGGTCAATCGGCCGGATCCCGTGCTCGGCCATCGCGCGTTCGTGCTCGGGGTTGCCGCGCACCGCCAACAGACCACCGTGAATGCGCGGCTGCAGCGTCTTCACCCGGCCGTCCATGATTTCGGGAAAGCCGGTGTATTCGGCGACCTCGACGACCGGGATGCCGGCTGCCGCCAGCGCCTTCGCCGAGCCGCCGGTGGACAGGATCTCGACGCCGTGCGCCGCCAGTGCCTGGCCGAGCTCGACCAGCCCGGACTTGTCAGAAACGGAAATCAGCGCCCGGCGGATGGGATCGGACATTGTCGAGAAACTCCCGGAAGACTGTGCGGACGGGAGACGAAGCACTGCCGGCCCGTTTATCCCGCGCGAAATGGTGGCTGTGACCATAGCGCGGCCACCGCGCGTGGTCGAGGCGTGCACACGCGATCGAGACTCGAATCTGCGCCCGGTCCGGGACATAATCGGCGATCCGTTTCGCTGGGACGACTGCTGATGATCGACCGTCGCCATTTCCTGCTGTCGAGCGTAGCGCTGCCGCTCGGAATTGTCGGGGCGGCCAAATCGGCCCAGGCGCTTATGTATGAGGAACCTTCTGTCGGCCTAGTGCAGGAATATCTCGCGGCCCGGGCGGCTGCGTGCGGCGGATCGCAGACCTACCACCAGCAACTGCTGGCGGATCTGCGCACGACGCTTGACGGCGAGAAGCTGCCGGCGCAGGCGGTGGATCAGCAACTCGCGCAAGCCACCTGTCCGCTGTGCGGCTGCAAACTGACACGCACCTGAGCTGGCAAGCTGCCGGTAGACAAAGCGTCCCGCCACTGCTGCACAACCGACGACAGTCTTGCCGGCACTCAGTGGCTGTCCTCCCCAGTCAACGCCGGCCAAACGCGCGGCACGCTCAGACAAGCTTCAGAATCAACGCCCTACCGGAAGACGTCCAGGTTGCCGAGGAACTGGCGGGTGCTGTTGTCCCAGGAATAGGTCTTGGCGTACTCCAGGCAGATTTCCGACGGGATGGTGAGTGCCTGGCGCACCGCGACTCCCAGGTCCTCGTTCAGGCAGCCGGCGGGTGCGCCGTCGATAACATCGAGCGGTCCCGGCACCGGATAGGCGGCCACCGGCAGGCCTGAAGCGAGCGCTTCGATCATCACCAGACCGAAGGTGTCGGTGCGGCTGGGAAAGACGAAGACGTCCGCCGCCGCGTAATGGCAGGCGAGTTCCTCGCCGTGCTTGGCGCCGACGAACACGGCCTCGGGATAATTCCGGCGCAGCATGGGGAGCTGCGGGCCGTCGCCGACGACCACCTTGGTGCCCGGCAGGTCGAGGCGCAGGAAGTCGTCAATGCTCTTTTCGACCGCGACCCGGCCGACGTACAGGCTGATCGGGCGGGGATGGGGAAGGAAGCTCTTGTCGCGCGGACGGAATAGCGCCGTATCGACGCCGCGCGACCAGCGGCTGAGGCGCTGGAAACCGTGGGTGCGCAGCGAGGCCTCGATCGAGGGTGTTGCCACCATCACGCACGAGGCCGGTTCATGGAACCAGCGCAGCCAGCGGTACGTCCAGGACACCGGCAGTGACCAGCGGGCGTCCAGGTACTCGGGAAAGCGGGTGTGAAACGAGGTGGTGAAGGGATAGCCGTGCTTCCGGCACACCCGGCGGGCAATCAGGCCGAGCGGCCCNTCGGTCGCAATATGGATCGCCGCCGGCCACACCTCTTCGATGATCCGCTCCACCGCGCCCGGTCTCGGGATCGCCAGACGGATCTCCGGATAAGATGGGCAGGGGATGCTGGAAAACCGGTCGGGGATGATCAGCTCGACGGCGTGGCCGAGCGCTTCTAGGTGCCGCTTCAGGGTTCCGAGGGTTCGTACGACCCCGTTGATCTGAGGGAGCCATGCGTCGGTAACAAGGAGGATTTGCATNTCCGGGCTCTCAACGTGTGACATGCCAATGTCCCGCCGAACATCCGCCCAGCGCAGGATTTCGAACGTACCGTCAGGNTGTTCCACCAGTGCTGTACAACTTTCCACCCAGTCTCCGTCGTTGCAGTAAGTAATGCCGTCGAATTCGCGGATCTCTGCGGTATGGATGTGCCCGCAGATCACGCCATCAACCCCGCGCCGGCGCGCTTCAGCGACCACAGCGTGCTCGTAATTACTGATGTATTCGACCGCGTTCTTGACCTTATGCTTCAGGTACGCGGACAGCGACCAGTAGGAAACCCCNAGCCGGCGGCGCACGATGTTGAACCAAAGATTGATGCTGAGTGCCAAGTTGTACGCCCGGTCGCCGACGAAGGCGAGCCACTTGGCGTACTTGACGATGCCGTCGAACTGATCGCCATGCAGCACCAGGAACCGGCGCCCGTCGAGCGCGGTGTGCACCGCTTCGCCGAGGACGACGACACGCCCGAAACGGTGGCCGACAAAGTCACGGAAGCTCTCGTCGTGATTCCCCGGAACATAGATGACGCGCGTCCCCTTGCGCGCCTTGCGCAGCAACTTCTGGATCACATCGTTGTGAGTCTGCTGCCAGTACCACGCGCGGCGCATCCGCCAGATATCGACAATGTCTCCGACCAGGTACAAGTAATCAGAGTGTGTCGAACGGAGGAAATCCAGCAACAGATCAGCATTGCATCCACGCGTGCCCAGATGGATATCGGAAATCCAGATCGCCCGGTATCGAAACAGCGTCTCCGGCATCGAATTCACCGCATAGTCCTCCCCAGACATCCGAATACACTGCTGGCTGCGGGCTGCCGAACGGGCATTCTATTAGTGATGTTTGATCGAAGCGCGTCTTTTTCGGCTGCTTCATAAAAATTATGCGCTCTGTCTTGAATCTGTCATAAATGAAGTTTCATCGACAACAGGCCGGGCCGACCAGACCAGAATGCTCGATCAATCCAGGGCGTGGCTTGCCGCGCTGTCGCCGGCGCAGCAGAGCCGGCTGGCCGTGATTCACAATCCGGTATCCGGACGCGCCAATGGCCGCCGGATGGGTCGCTACCTGCGCGCGCTGCGCGACTGCGGTTTGACCGCAGACCTGCACGTGACGCACGCGTCCGGTGACGCCGAACGCCTTGCATCAATGGTGATGGATGAGACGGTCGGCACTCTGGTGGTTGCCGGTGGCGACGGCACGATCAACGAGGTGATCAACGGCGCGGTACNNCGGCCTTCAGCCCCGATTGCTCTGCTGCCGCTCGGGACCGCCAACGTCCTGCACGCTGAACTCGGCCTGCCGACGGCACCGGCGCCGCTCGCTGCTGCGATTGCAGCAGGCAACACGCAGCCGGTGTACACGCCCACCGCCAACGGACGCCGGTTTGTGGTGATGGCGGGGGCAGGGTTTGATGCGCACGTCGTCGCAGACGTGAGCAGCCGCGCCAAGCGGCTGTTCGGCCGCGGCGCCTACGTGCTCAGCGCGCTGCGGATGCTGCTGCGCTTCCCGTTCCCCGGCTACGATGTGGTGATCGACGGGGTAAAATACCGGGCGGCCTCGGTGATCATCGCCAACGCGCATTACTACGGCGGGCGGTTCACCTGCGCGCCCGACGCGCGCCTCGATGACCCCGACCTGCACGTCTGCCTGTTCCGGCGCGGTGGCCGGCTGGCTGTTCTGCGCTACAGTCTGGCACTGCTGCGCGGCACGCTGCACCGTCGGCCGGACGTGACGATCATCCGGGCGCGGCACGTGGAGGTACGGGGCGAACCCGGCGAGCCGGTGCAGTGCGACGGCGACACGCTCGCCACCCTGCCGCTGAGGGTCGAGGCCGACGGCCGGGCGCTGTCGTTCGTCGTGCCGCCTTCCGGAATATAAGACG
Organism: Defluviicoccus sp.; assembly: GCA_013414705.1. Classification (GTDB taxonomy): domain Bacteria; phylum Pseudomonadota; class Alphaproteobacteria; order Rhodospirillales; family Defluviicoccaceae; genus Defluviicoccus. The sequence continues at coordinate 3,892,746 of CP058705.1, read as the reverse complement.
GCCGGAGCGTTGGCAACCCGCCGTGGGCCGCCCTGCGGGAAGCCACGGCAGTGGAACCGGTTCAGCGGCCGGCGACGGTTAGGCCGTCGACGCGCACGGTCGGTGAATCGGTGCCGTAGCGGAATACGAGGTCGTCGGCCGGCGTCAGCCCNCGGTACATCTCCGCCAACGAGCCGGAGACGGTGATCTCGCTCACCGGATACGCCAGCTCGCCGTTCTCGATCCAGAAACCACTGGCGCCGCGGCTGTAGTCACCGGTCACGCCGTTGACGCCAAAGCCCATCAGGTCAGTGACGTAAAGCCCGCTGCCGATGTCGCCCATCAGGTCAGCGACCGACGACGTCCCGGCTTCGAGGTAGAGGTTGCTGGGCGACGGGCTGGGCGGTGACGCGGTGCCGCGTGAGGCGTGTCCGGTCGTGGGCAGGCCGAGCTGACGGGCCGAGGCGAGATCGAGCAGCCAGGTCGTCAGCACGCCGTCTTCGATCACAGATCGACGGGCGGCGGCGATGCCCTCGCCGTCGAACGGCCGCGAGCGCAGGCCGCGCGGGCGCAACGGATCGTCGATCACGTTGATCTGTGGGGCAAACAGCGGCTGACCGAGACGGTCCACCAGAAACGTCGTGCCGCGGGCGACGGCTGAACCGTTGATCGCCGATGCCAGATGGCTGAGAAGGCTGCGGGCGACGCGGGGTTCGAAGATCACCGGCACCTGCGCTGTCGCCGCCTTGCGGGGATTGAGCCGGCGGACCGCACGTTCACCGCAGCGCCGTCCCAGCTCCTGCGGGTCATCCAGATCGGCGACGTAGACAGTTCCGGTATAGTCATAGTCCCGTTCCATGGTGGTGCCGGTTCCGGCCAGAACCGAGACCGACAGGCTGTGCCAGGAGCGCTGGTAGCTGCGGCAGAATCCGTTGGTGGCAGCGATCGCATAGCGATCCCGCCCCGATCCCGATTCCGCGCCCTCGGAGTTGGTCACGCCTGCCACAGCCAGTGCCGCGGCCTCGGTGGCGGCGGCACGCTCGGTCACGCGGGATGCGTCGATCTCCTCAGGATCGAACGAATCGACATCGACACTTTCGCCGCCAAGCTGCTCCGGATCGGCCAGCCCGCAGAAAGGGTCTTCGGGAACCACCTTCGCCATCGCCACGCCGCGTTCGACCAGCTGCGCCAGTGCCTGATCCGAGACATCAGACGAGGAAACCATCGCCTGGCGCCTGCCGATGAACACCCGCAAGCCCACCACCTTTGCCTGCGAGCGCTCCAGCGATTCCTGCTGACCGAGACGCCAGGCGACGGACACGCCGTCGCGTTCCGCGAGCACCGCATCAGCGGCCTCAGCACCGGCTCGTTTCGCCTGAGACAACAGGGAATCCAGCAGGTGCAGGGCATCGGCCCCGGAATCACTCCCGGCCTTCGCCGTCGGGCGACGGTCGATCACGTTCATTCCTTGCTTTTTGTGCATCGCAGCGTGTGCTATTCCTTGCGGTCGTTTTGCGTTGCGGACGCAAAAACGCCGCGGCGCGGGTGGGCAAGCTGGCGCGACGCTCGTCAACGCCATATCTTGAGTAAACAACAGGTAACCTCGCCTGCGGACAGAAACAACCCCGGGTCCCCGCGAGGCGCCGTAGATCGCCGCCAGCGTCTCACGGCAGCGGAGAAGTGACGACATCCTGATGACCACCAGCACCTTGCCTCCCCGAACGGCCCCGGTCGCCGCGCGTGCCGCCCTCGACTCCGTCGTCGTGCGTTTTGCCGGCGACTCGGGCGACGGCATCCAGCTCACCGGCAACCGGTTTGCCTCGGTCACCGCGCTTGCCGGCAACGACCTTGCGACCTTTCCCGACTTTCCGGCGGAGATTCGCGCTCCTGTCGGCACCACCTACGGTGTCTCGGCGTTCCAGATCAATTTCGGTGCCCGGGCGATCAAGACCTCGGGCGATGCTCCGGACGTCCTGGTGGCGCTCAATCCGGCGGCGCTCAAAGTGGAGCTGCCGCGGCTGCGGAACGGCGGCATCCTGATCATCGATACCGGCGCGTTCAGCGAGCGCAGCCTGCGCAAGGTCGGCTATGCCGCGAATCCACTCACCGATGGTTCGCTCGCAGGCTATCGGGTGATCGAAGTCGACGTCTCGAAGCTGACGCTTGAGGCGGTGAAGCCGACCGGAATTTCTCAGGCCGACGGCCTGCAATGCCGCAACATGTGGACGCTGGGTCTCGTCTACTGGATGTTCGACCGCGACCGCTCGGTTACGGCCGCATGGCTGAAGAAGCGGTTCGCCGACCATCCGCTCGTTGCCTCGTCCAACTTGGCGGCGCTGGATGCCGGGCATGCCTTCGGTGAGACGGCGGAGATCGACGGCACGCTGTCCGGCTATACGGTGGGCCCGGCGGATCTGGCTCCCGGCCTCTACCGGACGATCACCGGCGGCGAGGCGCTCGCCTGGGGGCTGGTCACCGGCGCGCATCTGGCGGATCTGAAGCTGTTCTTCGCGTCTTATCCGATCACGCCGGCCTCGCCGGTACTGCACGCGCTGGCCCGGCTCNAACGGCCAGGGGTGAAGACCTTCCAGGCGGAGGATGAGATCGCCGCGGTGTGTGCGGCAATCGGTGCGTCTTACGCCGGGGCGATCGGTGTCACCTCGAGTTCCGGTCCCGGGCTGGCCCTGAAGGGTGAGGCGCTGGGGCTGGCGGTTTCAGCCGAGCTGCCGCTGGTGGTGATCAACACCCAGCGCGCCGGTCCGTCCACCGGCCTACCGACCAAGACCGAGCAGTCCGACCTGATGCAGGCGATCCACGGCCGGCATGGCGAAAGCCCGGTGGTGGTTCTGGCGGCGCGCGCGCCGTCCGATTGCTTCGAGGTCGCGATCGAGGCGATCCGCATCGCCGTCCGGCACATGATTCCAGTGATCGTGCTCTCCGACGGCTACATCGCCAATGCTGCCCAGCCGTGGCTGGTGCCGTCGATCGAGAAGCTCGCCCCGTTCCCGGCCCGGTTCCGCACCGATCCGGAAAATTTCCTGCCCTTTGAGCGCGATCCGGAGACACTCGCCCGGCCGTGGGCGGTGCCCGGAACGCCAAGCCTCGAGCATCGCATCGGCGGCCTGGAGAAGGACGAACTCACCGGCGCCATCTCGTATGATCCGCGCAATCATCAGCGGATGGTGGAAACGCGTGCGGCCAAGCTGGAGCGGATTGCGGCATCGATCCCGCCGCAGACGGTGGATACCGGTCCGTCCTCCGGACAGCTCGCGGTCGTCGGCTGGGGCTCGACCTACGGGCCGATCAACCGTGCCGTCTGCACCCTGCTTGAGCGCGGTGTCGACGTGGCACACATCCACCTGCGGCACCTGTGCCCGATGCCACCGAACCTGGGCGAGCTGCTGCGCGGCTTCGAGCGTATCCTCGTGCCGGAAATGAACATGGGCCAGCTGGTGTCGCTGTTGCGCAGCGAGTACCTGGTGCCCGCTGAAGGGCTGAACAAGATTTCGGGACAGCCGTTCAAGATCGAGGAAATCGAGATGGCGATCCTGTCGCGGACGGGAGAACCCGCATGAACATGGTAACGCCGGTCAAGAAGCGGACAGCCAAGGATTTTGCATCGGACCAGGAGGTCCGCTGGTGCNCAGGTTGCGGTGACTACGCGATCTTGAAGGTAACGCAGAAGATGCTGGCCGACGTTGGTGCCGATCCGGCGAACACGGTGTTCGTCTCCGGCATCGGCTGTTCGTCGCGCTTCCCTTACTACATGGCCACGTATGGCTTCCACACCATCCACGGCCGTGCACCGGCGGTCGCCACCGGCATCAAGCTGGTGAACCCCGGCCTGGACGTCTGGATCGTTACCGGCGATGGCGATGGTCTGTCGATCGGCGGCAACCACCTGCTGCATCTGCTGCGCCGTGACCTCGACGTGCAGGTCATGCTGTTCAACAACGAGATCTACGGGCTGACCAAGGGCCAATACTCGCCCACCTCGCGGCCCGGCACGCGGTCCCCCTCGTCGCCCGCGGGCTCGGTGGAACGGCCGGTCTCGCCCGCGCTGTTCGCGCTCGGTGCCGGGGCGCGCTTCGTCGCGCGGTCCGTCGATATCCAGACCAAGCATCTGGCGGAAACGCTCAAGCAGGCGTACGCGCATGAGGGGACCTCGTTCGTCGAGATCTTCCAGAACTGCATCGTCTACAACGACGCGGTGTTCGCGGGCTTCACAGAAAAGGACGTCGCGGCGGAGGCGCAGATCCTCCTGAAGCACGGCGAGCCGCTGCGGTTTGGCGCGGATGGTCGGCGCGGCCTTCGGCTGGCCNCCGGCAAGCTGGAGCTGGAAGCGGTCACGATCGGCGAGAATGGCATCGGCGAGAACGACATCGTGCGCCATGACCAGACCAATCTGATGCTGGCAACGATGCTGGCGACGATGCAGCCCCCGCGCNTGCCGGTGGCACTGGGTGTGATCTACTGTAATCCCGCTCCGGCAGCGACCCGCCTTGTGGCAGCAGAGGACACCGCGCCGTCGGCCGACGACCTGAACGCGCAGCTGCGCCGTGCCGACACCTGGACGATCGCCGGCTGAGCCGGACGTGAACGTGGGCAGCACGCGCGAGCTCCTACCGTGGCCGCCCAGGCAGGCGCAGCGCTGATGGCGCTTTCGGTTGCGATCATCGGTGCCGGCCCGGCCGGGTTTTACGCCGCCGAGGCGCTGCTCGACCAGATCGAGGCAGTCAAGATCGACATCATCGAACGGCTGCCGACGCCGTTCGGGCTGATCCGCGCCGGCGTGGCACCGGATCACCAGAGCACCAAGCAGGTCGCCCGCCGGTTCGAGGAGACGGCGCTGCGCAGGCGGGTGCAGTTCTACGGCAACGTCGATGTGGGTCGGACGATCCCGCTCGATGCGCTGCGGGAGATGTACGACGCGGTGGTGCTCGCGGTGGGCGCCGGCGTCGACCGGCACCTGGGGATCCCGGGCGAGCAGCTACACGGCGTCTACGGGGCGGCGCTGTTTGTCGGCTGGTACAATGGCCATCCCGACTTCCGCGACCTGAACCCCTGTCTTGCAAGCGATGCCGCGGTCGTTATCGGCAACGGCAACGTGGCGCTCGATGTCGCCCGGGTGCTGGTGAAATCCGAGTCCGAAATGGCGTCCTCCGATCTGCCCGATGAGGCAGGAGCCGCGATCCGGGCGGCGGGGATCCGGGATGTCTACATCGTCGGCCGCCGGGGTGCTGCCGACGTCAAATTTACCGTTGCCGAATTGCGCGAGCTCGCCAACCTCTCCGAGTGCTCGGTGATCGTCGACGATGCCGATCTGGTCGATCCCNCAGCCTTGGCGGGGGCGATTGCGGACGCCAAGCAGCGCCGGCTGCGGGAAAGANCGCTGGGCATCTTCCGCACCTTTCGTTCCACCATCTCCGCCGATAAGCCGAAGCGATTGCACTTGCGCTTCCACCTGGCACCACTGGCGATCGAAGGCCGAGAGGCCGTCGAGGCGGTACGCTTCGAGCACACCCGCTTTAACGACGACGGGAAGCTCGTCGGCACCGGCACCGTCGAGCGTATCGCGTGCGGCCTGGTGGTCCCCGCGGTCGGCTACCGGTCGGTGGCGCTGGACGGCATTCCGTTCGATGCTGCCCGCGGCCTGTTCCCGAACGAAGACGGTCGCATCGCTCCGGGCCTCTATGCCGTCGGCTGGGCGAAGCGCGGGCCGTCGGGTGTGATCGGCAGCAACCGGCCCGACGGCGAGCGCTGCGCCGAGCAGATTGTTGCCGACTGTGCAGAACCATCCGTTAAGCCAGGCCGGGTGGCGCTGGAACAGTGGCTGCGGGAGCGCGGCGTGCGCGCGGTGAGCTTCGACGACTGGCGGACGATCGACGCGGCCGAGCAGGCGCGGGCGACGCAGCCATCGCCGCGGCGCAAGTTCACCAGTCTCGCCGAAATGCTGAGCCTGCTGGCGGGCGACGGCGCGATGGTTGCCAACAACCGGCTGTGAGCCCACAACGGGGTCGGGACATGACCCCAGGGATAACCAACGAGCAAGAGGGAGGCTGATCGATGAGCACGGGTGGCTACGCCGGCGATATCTCGCCGAAGCAGGCCTGGGATCTGCTGAGCACGGATAAGCGCGCGGTCCTGGTCGATGTCCGCACACCTGCGGAATGGAACTACGTCGGCATCCCCGATCTCTCGCCACTCGGCCGCAAACCGATCTTCGTGCCCTGGATGCTGTTTCCGTCGATGCAGGTCAACGCGGATTTCGCCATCCAGCTGGAAAGCGTCGGTCTTGATCCCGAAACGCCGCTGATCTTCTTGTGCCGGTCGGGCGCGCGATCACGGGCCGCGGCGGTGGCGATGACGGCGCGCGGCTTTTCCACCTGCTACAACATCGACGCTGGCTTCGAAGGCGATCCGGACGGCACACGCCACCGCGGCACCGTCTCCGGCTGGAAGGTCGACGGCCTGCCCTGGATGCAGGGCTGAATCGGCGCGGACCGGTCGCTGCTGTCTTCGCGCAGCCGGCAATCCGATGTGCACACCTGTTCACAGGTACATTTTCTCCGGCACATTCAGGTGGTGGGCTGGCCGAGCACCCGGCCCGCCACCGCATCCAGCTTTGCCACCAGGTCCGGATCGCGGAAGTTGGGATGGGTGATGACCGCTTGCGCGAGCGCGGTGTGGCAGCCCTCCGGGCAGGAGTCTGCCCGGCCGGCGAGCGTCGGGGCCACCTCCCGGACCAGGGCGCGCGCCCGCGCGGCGTTGTCCGTCAGCACCCGGATGATTGCCTCGACCGAAACGTGGTCGTGGTCAGGGTGCCAACAGTCGAAGTCGGTGACCATGGCGACGGTGGCGTAACACAGCTCGGCTTCGCGGGCGAGCTTGGCTTCCGGCATGTTGGTCATGCCGATCACGTCGCAGCCCCACGACCGGTAAAGCCGGCTCTCGGCCAGCGTCGAGAACTGCGGGCCTTCCATCACCAGGTAGGTGCCGCCGCGCACCGCATCGATGCCGAGCCCGGCGCAGCTTTCCTGCAGCGCATCGCCGAGCCGGGCGCACACCGGATGGCCGAATCCCACGTGCGCCACCAGTCCCTCGCCGAAGAACGTCTTCACCCGCGCAAACGTACGGTCGATGAACTGATCGACGATCACGAACGTGCCCGGAGCCAGATCCTCGCGCAGCGAGCCGCAGGCGGACAGCGAGATCACCTCGGTGACGCCGAGACGCTTGAGGGCATCGATGTTGGCGCGGCTGTTCAGGCCGCTCGGCGGGACGCGGTGGCCGCGGCCGTGGCGCGGCAGGAACACGCACTTGATGCCGCCCAGCCAGCCGACCAGCAGCTCGTCCGACGGCGCTCCCCACGGCGTCGTCATTGCCTGCCAGGAAGCCCCNTCGAGTCCTTCGATATCATAGACACCGCTGCCGCCGATGATCCCCAGCACGGGCGGCATTCCCGGTGATGTTTCCGGTGGCGTCTCCGGAACGGGTTCGGATTGGGCTGCCGGATCGTTTCCGGCGGACTGCGTGCTCATCGCGGCGCTCCCCATCTGCACCCGGATCCGCCGAAAACCATCCCGGCACGGGGCAGCGGCAAGTGTTCCAAGTTTCGTTCACCGGTTCAATCCCACCGGACACTCTGGTGCGGACAGCAGCGTATCGACAGGGCGCGCGGATCGGAGACGGAAGGTCAGGCTCCGGAGTTCCCGTGACGACGGAATTGGTCTAGGGTAGGTGTGGATGAGCCGACGTCGAGATGCAAGCGCGCCGCCCTGTTCCGCTTTTGCAAGCTGTTCCTGACGACCGCAGCTACGGCTGTTACCGTAATGGCTGCGGCGCAAGCGGCAAATGTGAACGTCTCGGTCGAGAACGGACGGCTCACTGCCGATCTCGGCAATGCGGTGGCAATCGCCGATGTGCTCTCCGCCGTGGCGGAGCAGACCGGGGCCACGCTGAGCGTGCACGGCGCGTTGGGGAACGTCCGGCCGCAGGCCTTCTCCGAGGTTCCGCTGGCCGAAGCGCTACCGCGACTGGCGCAGCCGAACGGGCTGATCTTAGAATTCAATCGCCAGCCGGGCGGTGAGCGGCGGCTGATCGCGATCCGGGCGGTGGCACCCGCCACCGGCGGCGGAGAGGAGCGGCACTTGAGCCGCTATTCCGATCCGCGGCAGCGCGCGCATCCCGGCATGTGGGACTACAACAAGGGCGATGCCCCGCTGCCGCCTCCCGAAGAACGGATCAGCCGGCTGGCGAAGATCGCTCAGTCCCGCGGCGAAGCGGCCGCGGCGGCAGTGATTTACGTTCTGGTCGCCGATCCGGATAACGCCGTGCGTCGTTCGGCGATCGGCCTGCTGACCGGCATGCGCAATCCGGATGCCCGCCAGGCGCTGATGCAGGCCGCCGCCGATGCCGAGCCGGAAGTGCGCACCGATGCCCTGAAGGCCCTGGCAAATGATCCCGTCGACAAGCCGGTGGCGCTGCTGGCCCAGGCGGCGAAAGGCGATGGCGATGCCGCGGTGCGCGTAACAGCGCTGCAGCTGCTCTCCGCCAGCAAGGATGGAGACATGGCGCGTGCCGTGCTTGAGGGAGCGCTGAACGATCCCGATCCGCAGATCCGCGAAGCGGCGCAGACCGCACTGCGCCGCTAAAGCCCGGTTCGATCGGATCGAACCGGGCTCTAACTGTCTGATTTCCAGAGCGATATCCGATCAAGCGGATCCGCTTGATCGGGCTTTGCCCTACTGGCACGGCGCCAGGGTAAGGCCGACAGAAAGTGCGCTGACGTTGGCGCGCCGATCATCGCAGGCGGTGTCCAACTGCAACTGATTGAGGCCCTGCACGTTGGTAAGGTCGGCGCCGTCGAACACGGTACCATCGAGCACGGTGCCCTCCATTGTCGCGCCGCTCAGTGTCGTGTCCTGCACCAGCGCGCCGGAGAGATCGGCGTCCGACAGATCGGCGTTACTGAAATCGGCCTCAACGATGCGGGCACCACGCAAGTTGGTCCTCCAACGTCGAGCCCTGAAGGTTGCTGCCGTGGAGCCGGATGCCGGCCATGTCGCCACCAGAAAAGTCGCAGCTCTGGCAACTGCCCTGCTGCAGCAGTTGCTGCAGATCCTGCTGGTCCATCGCGGCTGCGGGCGTTACTGCCAAGCCGATCAGCAAGCCTGTCGCCAGCGCTGCGCCCGACCCGATGAACACCGCCACACCCGATTGTCGCCTCATCCGCATCCCCCTTCCCGTCCTGCTCTGCCCGGCCACACCGGGCCAATTCCGTACCGGCGTAGACCATGCACCAGAAGCATAGCACGGTTGCGCTTTCACATGGAGGCCGCGGGCGCTTGGGAAACAGGTGCAAAGGAAGGACGCAGGCCAGCGGTTGCCCCTTGACCCACCGCGCCTGCACAGGCACGTAATCGCGCATGCGTGTGTTTCGCCATTTTGAAAACCTGCCGGCCGACATACGCGGCGCGGCCGTCGCCGTCGGCAATTTCGACGGCGTGCATCTGGGCCATGCCGAGGTGATCGGCGAGGCGGGACGGATTGCCCGTGCTTCCGGCGTGCCGTGGGCGGTGCTGACGCTGGAGCCGCATCCGCGCTCGGTATTCGCCCCGAAGACGGCACCGTTCCGGCTGTCGCCCTTGCCGGCCAAGATCCGGCTGGTCGAACGGCTGGGACCGGATGCGCTGATCATCATCCCATTCGACTCCGACTTCGCGCGCACGCCGCCGCGCACCTTCGTCGAACGGGTGATGGTGGACGGACTGGACGCCCGGCACGTCGTCTGTGGCCACGACTTCGCCTTTGGACACGGCCGAAGCGGAACGCCGGAACTGCTCCTGCAACTCGGCGAAGCGTTCGACTTCGGCTTTACCTGCGTGCACGAAATCCGGGACGCCAACGGCGATNCCTACTCGTCCACCCGCATTCGCGACTTCCTGCGCGCCGGGTATCCCGAAGCGGCTGCCCGCCTGCTCGGCCGGCCGTTTGCGATCGAGGGCGAGGTCGTGGAAGGGGATCGGCGGGGCCGCACGCTCGGCTTTCCTACGGCCAATCAGCACCTGGGCGAATACCTGCGACCAATGGCGGGCGTCTACGCCATCCAGGCACGGACGCTGGACGGAAACGACACCGCACCGCTGTGGAACGGGGTTGCCAACCTGGGCCTGCGACCGACGTTCGGTGGCAGCGAGCCGCGGCTTGAGACGCACTTGTTCGATATCGACATCGATCTCTACGGGCGGCTGCTCCAGGTGGAGCTGCAGCATTTTCTGCGGCCAGAAAAGAAGTTTGACGGCATCGAGGCTTTGCGGGCACAAATTGCTGAAGATTGCGTCCAGGCACGTCGCCTGCTGGCGGTCGATGGCGAGGCGCTGCGCGTGCGCGCCAGCGGCGGCTGACCGGCCGACGGGGTCCGAGTGATCCCTTGCGCGACGGACGCCCGGAACAGACCCGCAGCCGATCCGCAGCCTGGGACCAAGCCTTGGACTACAAGCAGACTGTCTTCCTGCCGCACACCGATTTTGCAATGAAGGCTCAGCTGCCGAAGCGCGAGCCGGCGATGCTGGATCGCTGGCGCGAACTCGGCCTTTACGAGCGGTTGCGCGCCGCCTCGGCCGGCTGGCCGAAGTTCATTCTTCACGATGGCCCGCCGTACGCCAACGGCCACATCCATATCGGTACGGCGCTGAACAAGATCCTCAAGGACGTGATCGTTCGCGCGCAGCAGATGCTGGGCAAGGACGCCGTCTACGTCCCCGGCTGGGACTGCCACGGCCTGCCGATCGAATGGAAGATCGAGGAAAGCTACCGCGAGAAGGGCCGCAGCAAGGATGACGTGCCGATCCTGGAGCTGCGCCGGCAGTGCCGCGCGTTTGCGGAAAAATGGATCGACGTGCAGCGCGAAGAATTCCGTCGCCTCGGTGTCGAAGGCGACTGGGAGCGGCCATACACGACAATGAGCTACGACGCCGAGGCGCAAATTGTCCGCGAGCTCGGCAAGTTCCTGATCAGCGGCGCGCTCTACAAGGGTGCGAAGCCGGTGATGTGGTCGGTGGTAGAAAAGACCGCGCTGGCGGAAGCGGAGGTCGAGTACCACGATCATACCTCGACGACGATCTTCGTCGCCTTCCCGGTCAGGCATCCGTCGCACGAACTGCTGGCCGGTGCGTCGGTGGTGATCTGGACGACGACGCCCTGGACCATCCCGGGCAACCGGGCGATCGCCTACGGTGCGGACTTCGAGTACGCGCTCTACGAGGTGACGGTGGCGCATGACGGAAGCCGGGTGCAGCCGGGCGACAGGCTGGTGATCGGCGCCGCTCTGGCCGACCGGGTACAAGCGGACCTCAAGATCGGCGACTGGCTGCGGCTCGGCGAGATCGACGGCACCGATCTGGCGGGAACCATCTGCCGGCACCCGCTGCACGAGATGGGGTATGATTTCGACGTCCCGATGCTGCCGGGATCGTTCGTCGATCTGACCACCGGCTCCGGTTTCGTACACATCGCTCCCGGCCATGGCGCCGACGACTGGGAACTGGGCCAGCAGTTCGGCATCCCGGTACCGGACACCGTCGGAGCGGACGGGGTGTTTCTGGATCATGTGCCCGGGTTCGCCGGCTGCCGCGTGCTGACCGAGACCGGGGCTGAAGGCGATGCCAACGCACGGGCGATCGAGGCCCTCGACGCGTGCCGGGCGCTGCTGGCAACCGGTCGGCTGGTACACAGCTATCCGCATTCCTGGCGCTCCAAGGCACCGCTGATCTTCCGCAACACTCCGCAGTGGTTCATCGGGATGGAGAAGAACGGCCTGCGGGAGAAGGCGATGCTGGCGATCGACGACACCNGGTTCGTGCCCGCAACCGGCCACAACCGGCTGCGCGGGATGATCGAAACACGCCCCGACTGGTGCGTCTCCCGGCAGCGGGCCTGGGGCGTGCCGATCACCGTGTTCATCGACCGGCGCACCGGCGAGCCGCTGCGTGATGCGGCGGTGATCGAGCGTATCGCGCAAGCTGTCGAACACGGCGGTGCCGACGTGTGGTTCGACGGCGATCCCCGCCGCTTCCTCGCACCCGACCACGACCCGGAACACTTCGAGCCGGTCACCGACATTCTCGACGTCTGGTTCGATTCCGGCTGCACGCACACCTTCGTGCTCGAGCCGCGCGCCGATCTTGCCTGGCCGGCACAGCTCTACCTGGAGGGCTCCGACCAGCATCGCGGCTGGTTCCATTCCTCACTGCTGGAATCATGCGGTACCCGCGGCCGCGCGCCGTACGAGTCCGTGCTGACGCACGGCTTCGTCATGGCCGAGGACGGCCAGAAAATGTCGAAGTCGCTCGGCAACGTGGTTGCTCCGCAGCAGGTGGTGGACCAGCACGGCGCGGATGTGCTGCGGCTGTGGGTTGTCGGCTCGGATTATTCCGAGGACTTGCGCATCGGGCGCGACATCCTGAAGCAGCACGCCGACGTCTATCGCCGCTTCCGCAATACGCTGCGCTACCTGCTGGGCAATCTTTCCGGCTTCAGCGAGGACGAACGACTGCCGCTGGCCGACATGCCGGAGCTGGAGCGCTGGGTTCTGCACCGCCTCAGCCAGCTCGACGAACAGCTCCGCCAGGCCTGCGCGGATCTGCAGTTCCACGGCTTCTTCTCCGAGCTGCACACCTTTTGCGCCGTCGATCTGTCGGCGTTCTACTTCGACGTCCGCAAGGACGCGCTCTACTGCGATGCTGCGGACTCGCTGCGCCGGCGCGCCGCACGCACAGTGCTCGATGCGGTGTTCGACTGCCTGACCGCTTGGCTCGCACCGTTCCTGTGCTTCACCGCCGAAGAAGCGTGGCTGGCACGGCACCCAGGGACGGAGGAGAGCGTGCACCTGCGGCTGTTCCCGAGCCTGCCGGCAGCATGGTACGACGAGAATCTCGCCGATCGCTGGAAGACGGTGCGCCGGCTGCGTCGTGTCGTTACCGGCGCGCTGGAGGTGGAGCGCGCGGCCAAGCGCATCGGCGCCAGCCTGCAGGCGCATCCGCGGATCTGGGCCGGCGACGAGTACCGGGCCGCCACCGAGGGCCTGGATCTGGCGGAACTTTCGATCACGTCCGCCACAAGCTTCGCCGATGGCGAGCCGCCGGCCGATGCGTTCACGCTCGACGATACGCCGGGCATCGCGGTGCGCGTTGAACGGGCCGCAGGCGAGAAGTGCGCCCGGTGCTGGCAGGTACTGCCCGACGTGGGCGCCCACGCGCAACACCCCGAGCTGTGCGGGCGTTGCGTGGTTGCGGTCGAACAGCACCGTGCCGCAGCCGAATGAGCCCTGTTCAATCACTCTCCCGCGGCCTCGGGCTCGCCTCGCTGGTCGTCGCGCTGGACCAGCTGACCAAGTGGCTGATCCTCACGCACGTCATGCAGCCGCCCCGGGTGATCGAGGTCACGCCGTTCTTCAATCTGGTGATGACCTGGAACCGCGGCGTCAGCTTCGGAATGTTCAACGGCGATTCGCCGTACAATGCGTGGGTGCTGCCGCTGGTGGCGATGGTGATCGCCGTCGTGCTGGTGGTCTGGCTCGCCCGCTCGACACACCCGCTGATGAGCTGGGGGCTGGGGCTGATCATCGGCGGAGCCATCGGCAACCTGATCGACCGGCTGCGGTTCGGCGCCGTTGCCGACTTCCTCGACGTCCATGCCGCAGGCTGGCACTGGCCGGCGTTCAACGTCGCCGATGCCGCGATTACCATCGGTGTCGTAGTGTTGATCGGGGATTCCTTGTTCGACAGTGCGACGCACCGTAAAAGAAACCAGATGGCGAGCAAGGAAGCCGGAGAATGAAGCGCAGGGACATGAGCAGGGGCATGGCGGTGCTGGTGTTTGCTGCACTTCCGCTGGTCGGTGGCTGCGAGNGGGTGAAACAGGATCTCGGTATCGGGGCCAAGCGTCCACCGGACGAGTTCACAGTTTATTCACGTGCGCCGCTCAGCATGCCACCCGACTACGCCCTGCGGCCGCCTGCAAGCGTGACCGATGCCAGCCAGGCGGCAGGAACGCGTGAAATAGCCCGCCGGGCCATGCTTGGCAACAGCGTGACGTCTGCCACTCCGCCCATCCAGGCAGAGTCTCCGGGCCTGGAGGCACTGTTGCAACGGACCGGTGCAACGAATGCGAACAACGACATCCGTGCGCAGGTGAACAGCGAGTCGACCATTCTGGCGGACGCCGACCAGAGCTTCGTCGAACAGCTGATGTTCTGGTCCAACAAAGAACCCAAGGCCAACATCGTCGATCCGGCAGCGGAGAAACGCCGCATTCAGGAAAACCAGGCGCTGAACCGTCCGATCACGGACGGAGAGACGCCGACGATCACGCGCAAGCCCAAGGCCCTGCTGGAAGGCATCTTCTAAGCCACACAGCACGTCGTTGTCTCCCGGCCGGGCCGGTCAAACACTCAGTGCAGACGTGCGGTTCGGGTGCGCACACCGTGTGGATGGCGGGCACGGACGGAGGTGGATCATGCATGACGTTCCCGCGCGGGGTTTTATCCGCTGGCGGCGCCTGATTGCGTCGCGTGCCGTTGCGATCTCGATCCTTATCGGCTGTGCGTCGGGCATTGTTTCGCCAGCGGAAGCCGCCGTCTTCAACCCGAAGAGCGTGACGCTGGCCAACGGTCTGCAGCTTGTCGCGGTCTCCGACCACCGGCTGCCGGTCGTCAGCCACATGGTATGGTACAAGGTCGGCGCCGCCGACGAACCCCGGCCACTCCGGTATCGCCCACCTGCTGGAACACCTGATGTTCAAGGGCACGCCCTCGGTCCCTCAGGGCGAGTTCTCGAAGCAGATCGCGCGCTTCGGCGGTCAGGAAAACGCCTTCACCTCCTATGACTACACCGCCTACTACCAGAACGTTCCGCGCGACCGGCTGGAAGAGGTGATGACAATGGAGGCCGACCGGATGGTCAACCTGACGCTGACAGAGGCGCAAGTGGACCCGGAACGGAGCGTGGTGCTGGAAGAGCGCAGCCAGCGCATCGACAACGACCCGGCGTCGGTACTGGGCGAAGAAGCGCAGGCGGTGCGCTTTCTCAACCACCCTTACCGCCGGCCGATCATCGGCTGGCTGCACGAGATTGAAGGCCTGGATGCGCGCGAGGTGCTGGACTTCTACCGCCACTGGTACGCGCCCAACAATGCCATCGTCGTCGTCTCTGGCGACATCACCATCGACGAATTGCGCGCACTCGGCGAACGCACCTACGGCCGTCTGCCCGCCGCGAACCTGCCGGCGCGCCCGGAGCTGGCGGAACCGCCACAGCACACCGAGCGGCGGGTTTCGCTGACCGATGCCCGCGTCCGTCAGCCGTCGTGGAGCCGCTCATGGAACGCACCGAGCTATCGCGCGGGCGAAACAGCACAGGCGTATCCGCTGCAAGTGCTGGCCGAGCTGCTCGGCGGCGGCTCGACCAGCCGTCTTTATCGCCGGCTGGTGGTGGAACAGCCGCTCTGCGTCTCCGCCGCTGCCTGGTACGACCCGTCGGCGCGCGGTCCGGCCTCGTTCACCATCGCCGCGAGCCCGCACCCTGGGGTAACACTGGCGCAGGTCGAAGAGGCGGTAACGTCGGAAATCAATGCCCTGGTGCGCCCAGGCTCGAATGATGCGATCACTGACGAAGAAGTGGCGCGCACCCAGCAGCGGATGGCGGCCGACGCCATCTATGCCCGTGACCGCTATTCCAGCGCGTCGCAGCTGATTGGCGAGGCTCTCGCGATCGGCCAGAGCCTGGACGACGTGGAGGCCTGGCCGGAGCGCATCGCCGCAGTCGACCGGGCGCAGGTCGAGAATGCCGCACGCGACCTGTTCGAGCGTCCCGGTGTGACGGCACTGCTGATGGGAACCGGCGCGGTGGCATCGGCGACGGACCTCCCACACCGGAGCCCTCGGGGCCCGCGGCACCCTCATCGGGCGGCGGCGTTGGAGCGATCCGCTGATGCGCCCGCTCCGAGTTGCCCTCAGAGCACTCCTCATCCTTGGCTTGCGACTGCCGGGGTCGCAGCACTGCTCGTCGCCGGGGTCGCGGGAACGTGGTTGCTGGCCGCAATACCGGCCAATGCGGTGGAGATCCAGCGGGTCACTGCGGGTGACATCGAAGCGTGGCTGGTGGAAGACCACGCCAACCCGATCATCGCGATGCGCATCGCATTTGCCGGCTCTGGTGCCGCCGCCGATCCGGAGGACAAGGGCGGGCTGGCGCGGATGACATCGGCGCTGCTCGACGAGGGCGCCGGCGAGCTGGGCAGCGAGGCTTTCCAGCAGAAACTGGAAGATCTGGCGATCGGCCTGAGCTTCGATACCGGTCTCGATGACTTCGGCGGCTCACTACAGACACTGTCGCAGAACCGGGACGAGGCATTCCGGCTGCTGCGCCTGGCGCTTACTCATCCACGCTTCGATCCAGAGCCGGTGGCGCGGATTCGCAGCCAGCTGCAAGCGCAGTTGCGCAATGATGACGAGGACCCGGACACGGTCGCGGACCGGACGCTGTGGGCGACGGTATTCCCGACCNATCCCTACGGCCGGCCGGTAAGCGGTACCCAGGAGAGCCTGGAGCACATCAGCATCGCCGACCTGCAGGCGTTTGCCGCCTCGCGCCTGGGACGTGACCGGCTGGTCATCGGCGTTGTTGGCGACATCACGCCGTCGCAGCTGGCGGCGCTGCTGTCGACAACGTTCGGCGACCTGCCGGGGCACGCGAACGCTCCGTCGGTTCCAGACGTCCAGCCAGCGGCCGCAAGGCCGACACACGTGGTCGACATGAACGTCCCGCAAAGCGCGATCGCCTTCGCCCAGCCGGGCCTGAAGCGCGACGACCCGCGTTTTTATGCACTGATGGTGTTGGATCAGATCCTGGGCGGCTATGGCCTGATCTCACGGCTGTTCGATGCGGTGCGCGAGAAGCGGGGATTGGTCTATTCGGTGGGTACGGGGTTGGCGCCGCTCGACCACGCGGCACTGATCCTCGGCAGTGCGGGGACCGCCAACGAGCGGGTGGCGGAGACGATCCGAGTGATTCGTGAACAGTGGGCGCAGTTTGCCGAGAACGGGATCAGCGACGACGAGCTGGCGGACAGCAAGACATTCCTGATGGGCTCGTTCCCCATGCGATTCGCCGGCAGCATACGGCTTGCGTCGCTGCTGACAACGATTCGGCTTCAACATCTGGGGATCGATTACCTGGATCGGCGCAGTGGACTGATTGCGGCGGTCAGCCGGAACGACGTCAACAAGCTGGCGCGCGACCTGCTTGCCGCCAACGCCCTGCAGTTCATCGTCGTCGGAAAACCGGTGAACATCAACGCTCCGCGATAGACACAACCAAATCGCGAGCTTTTCTACCGAAACACGATGTGCACCCGCTCGTTGCCGGGACAGGTGTGTCGTTTGTGTCAAATGTGCTGAAGTTCCTGTGACTTGCCACACTGGCAAATTGACCACAATGCGATATCTATGCGATAGCAGCTCGCGCGGCAGATGGTGCGCCGCAGCATTTTCCACAGGAGGATCGGCCGTTGGTTCAGAACAAGCTTCTGAAGGAAATCACGTCCCAGTTCCTGTTTCCATTGCTCCTCGCTGCTTCCGGGCTCGGGATTCTGGTTTTCTGGCCTTTCTCCATGTAACGGATGCGTGTCGATTGCACCTGGAATTTCGTTAACTGGTGCTCCGCCCGTGACGCGGTACGTGATTGGCCGCTGCTTACCCACCGCTGCTGGATTGTTTCAGGTGCGGTGCTTCCCTTCGACCGGCGCCGCGAGCAGGCGCCGGACGGAGCCATGGCCACCGTAACGGGAGAACGCGCGGACCATGGGGGATAGATGCTGCCAGGAAACGCCGGTATTTGATGGCGCCTCGGACACCTATCGGCGGGTTCTCGCAACCGTCATCGCGCTGAACGCCGGAATGTTCGTCATCGAGACCGCCGGAGGCCATCTCGCGGGCTCGCAGGCGCTGCAGGCGGACGCGCTCGACTTTCTGGGCGACGCGGCCACCTACGGGCTTACGCTGGCGATGATCGGACGAGCGACCTCCTGGCGGGCGAACGCTGCCCTGTTCAAAGCTTCAACGCTGGCGGGTCTCGCCGCCTGGGTGATCGGAACGACGCTGTGGCGGATCACATCGGGCGCGGCACCGGAACCGCTGACGATGAGCATGATCGGTGCACTGGCACTTGCGGTAAACGTCGCCTGCGCCCTGCTGCTGGTGCGGTTTCGCAAGGGCGACGCCAACGTCCGCTCCGCTTGGCTATGCAGCCGCAACGACGCCATCGGCAACGTCGCGGTCATGCTCGCAGCCGCCGGTGTGTGGGCAAGCAACACCGCCTGGCCCGACCTGTTAGTGGCTTTGGCCATGGCCAGCCTGTTCCTGCAGTCGGCCATCGGCATCGTGCGACAGGCGCTGACAGAAAGCGCGCGGTCGCACGCTCCCGGGTATCCGCAGCCGCTCCGCCGGATAAGAGGTGTGACGCAGTGCAAACGGGAAATAGACCATCGGGGCCAGACGGATCTCTGCTGGCCCACATCAATCCGCCTGGATTCCTGCGCGCCCGTTCATCGATGCGGGACAATCGTGAACCCTCCCTGCCGTGCTCAGCCCTCCCTGCACAACAGGGACTTGCCGTGAGTCCGGTTACGGCGGACCGCCGGCCCCGCACCGGATCAGGAACGCGTCCCCGTCGCCGAGACTGGTAACCGCCGGTGCTTCAAAGCAATATCTGATCAAGCGGCATCGCTTGATCAGATTTATTTTCTGTAGAAATCAAACGGTTGTAGCACGACTCGAGCAGATCGAACCGTGCTGTAGGCCACCGCTCTAGCTCTGCGCTCTTGCCGCCCGCCAATCATTTCGATTATTCTTGAAATATGGAAATGATAGATGCGATCGAAGCGTTGTCGGCATTGGCGCAGGAGCATCGGCTGGGTGTGTTCCGGCTGCTGGTGCGGCGGGGGCCGAGCGGGCTGGCGGCGNGGGAGATCGCCGCTCAGCTCGGCCTCCGGCCATCGACGCTGTCGCATCACCTGGCACATCTGGAGCGCTCCGGACTGCTGCGCTCCTGGCGGCGGGAGCGCCAGATCTTTTATGCGGCAAACGTGGAGGGGATGCGCCGGCTGCTGTCGTTCCTGACCGAGGACTGCTGCCAGGGACATCCGGAACTCTGCGGTATCGGAAGGGGAAGAAGCTCGGATGACGATCACGATCTATCACAACCCGGCGTGCGGAACGTCGCGGAATGTCCTGGCAATGATCCGGAACTCCGGTGAAGAACCTCGCATCATCGAATACCTGAAGACACCGCCGAGCCGTGAGGAGCTGGTGGATCTGATCCTGCGCGCCGGGCTCACGCNNCGCGCGCTGCTGCGGCGCAAGGGCACACCCTACGACGACCTGGGGCTGGACGATCCGGCACTGAGCGACGATCAGCTCATCGATGCGATGATCGCCAATCCGATCCTGATCAACCGGCCGCTGGTCGTCACGCCGCTGGGGGTACGGCTGTGCCGGCCGTCGGAAGCGGTTCTCGACATTCTTCCCGATGCTCAGCGCGGCGCCTTTGCCAAGGAAGACGGCGAAGTCGTCGTCGATGCCTCGGGACAGCGCGTGCGCTAGCGCAATATCCGAGCAAACGGGTCACTTACTCAAATAGGTTCTAAAAATCAGACTATTAGAGCTTGGCCATGTGATCAGATCGGCTCGATCTGATCACAGCGTGCTCGGTGCGAGACTCTCCGTACCGGAGAAGGGAGACGGCATGACCGCTGAAGAGATGACCGCAGCGGCGGATGAGCACCCGTTCCATCCGCCAAGACGACATCGGAAAAACCGTTGGCGAAGACATCGCCACTGGGCCTGTTCGAACGCTGGCTCAGCGCCTGGGTCGCCCTGTGCATTGTCGCCGGCATCGCACTCGGTCACCTTTTCCCGGAGCCGTTCTACGCCATCGGCCGCGCCGAGGTGGCAAACGTCAATCTGCCGGTCGCCCTGCTGATCTGGCTGATGATCATCCCGATGCTGCTGAAGATCGATCTCTCGGCGCTGCACCAGGTCCGCGAACACTGGCGCGGCATCGGTGTCACCTTGTTCATCAACTGGGCGATCAAGCCGTTCTCGATGGCGCTGTTGGGATGGCTGTTCGTGGGCTGGCTGTTCCGCCCCTGGCTACCGGCGGACCAGATCGACTCCTACATCGCCGGCCTGATCATCCTGGCCGCCGCCNCCTGCACGGCGATGGTGTTCGTCTGGTCGAACCTGAGCGACGGCGAGCCGCATTTCACGCTCAGCCAAGTGGCGCTGAACGACACGATCATGGTGTTCGCGTTTGCACCCATCGTGGGTCTGCTGCTCGGGTTGTCGTCGATCGTCGTGCCCTGGGAAACGCTGGTCATTTCGGTTGCGATGTTCATCGTCATCCCGGTGATCGTCGCGCAAGTCTGGCGTGCCTGGCTGCTACGCCGGGGTGACGCAGCACTGCAGGCCACGCTGCGGCGGATGCACCCGGTCTCGCTCGTAGCCCTGCTGGCAACGCTGGTGCTGCTGTTCGGCTTTCAGGGCGAGCAGATCCTTGCCCAGCCGCTGATCATCCTGCTGCTGGCGATTCCGATCCTGATCCAGGTCTATTTCAACGCCGGCCTCGCCTACTGGCTCAACCGGACACTCGGCGTGGCGCATTGCGTCGCTGCACCCTCGGCGCTGATCGGTGCCTCGAACTTCTTTGAGCTCGCCGTGGCGACGGCGATCGTCCTGTTCGGTTTCCAGTCGGGCGCAGCACTCGCCACGGTCGTCGGCGTGCTGGTCGAAGTGCCGGTGATGTTGTCGGTGGTCCGGCTGACCCAGCGCACCCGAGGCTGGTACGAACGCCGTGCATTGGCAGCCCGGTAAGTCACCGCAGCGTCGCCGCGCGCCGATGGCACGAAAAATCCGTGCAATCACCCCTTCCTGTCACCCCGGGCTTGACCCGGGGTCCACTGAATTGCCGGAACAGGCCCGGGAATGACGAAAGAAACCGACTGGCGTCCAAGTGAACTGGGTCACCTGGAGTTCGGTTCGATCAGATTAAACTGGTCTGATCGAACGATCGTGCTCTAACGGTTTGATTCCTCAAGCAAGTAAATCTGATCAAGCGATGCCGCTTGATCAGATATTGCTCTAGCCGCGCGACGGCACCATCACGACGGCTTCGCCGTCGATCACCTTCTTGTCGCCGACAGTGCAGACCGTCTCGCACTCGACGAACTTCTTTTCGGGGTTCAGCTTCTTAATCGTCACGTGCGCGATCAGCGTGTCGCCGATCTTAACCGGCGCCTTGAACTTGAGTTCCTGCTTGATGTAGATGCAGCCCGGCCCCGGCAGCTTGGTGCCGAGCACCGCGGAGATGAACGACGCGCCGATCATGCCGTGCGCGATCCGCCCCTTGAACATCGTCGTCTTGGCAAACTCGTCGTTGACATGCACCGGGTTCAAGTCACCGGAGACGCCGGCGAACGTGTAGATGTCGGACTCGGTGATCGTCTTGCCGAAGCTGGCCGTCATGCCTTCTTTCAGGTCCTCAAAATAGTATCCGTGCAGGTCTGTCATGGAATCCCTCCCGGTGTGCGACCGGCCGCCTGACGGGCCGGTTCAACCGCCGGGCGATCCTAGAGGCCGGCCGGGAAAGGGGCAAGCATGGCGGGACAGGCATGTATGGACAGGCATGTATGGACAGGCCAGATCGAGCAAGCCGGATCAAGCAGGCGTGATCGGTCAGGCGGGGTCTCGCTACGTTGGCGGAGGAGCCGATACTGATACTCGCTGCCCCACCTCCAGAGGCAGCACATCAACCGCCACTTCCACGGTGTGGGCACCGCCGCCGAAAATGGCGCCGTTGACCGGGCTCACATCACCGTAGTCTCGCCCNCAGGCCAGGGTCACGTGGTCGAGGCCAACCAGCAGGTTATTTGTCGGGTCCACGTCCACCCAGCCGTGACCGGGGCACCAGACCGAAAGCCAGGCGTGCGATGCGTCCGCCCCCACCAGCTTCGCTTTGCCGGGCGGCGGCCGGGTCATCAGGTAGCCGCTGACATAGCGGGCCGGCAACCGCAACGCGCGCAGACAGGCCAACTGCAGATGGGCGAAATCCTGGCAGACACCGCGGCGGGCNTTCAACACGTCCGCCACCGGCGTCGAGACGGTGGTGGCGGTGGGATCGAACTTGAAGTCGGTATGGATGCGGCGGGTCAGGTCGAGCACGCCGTCCAGCACCGGCCGGCCAACCGGGAAACTCTGCAGTGCATACGCGTGGATCGCCGGGTTGGCGCGGGTCATCGCTGTTTCGAACGCGTACTGCAGCGCGTCCAGTCCCTCTTCGGAAGTATCGATGAACAGCTGCGGATAGATCACGTCCCAAGGCTCGGTCGCCACCGGGTCCGCCGTATCCATGACCGACACCGGATGACGNCTGCGGGCGTGCAGAATCAGCTCTTTATGCTCGTCCTGCAGGGTGATGTAGCTCACCGGATTGCCGAAGTAGTCGACGCCGGTCTCGTGCCGCGTCGGCGTCGGCAAGACGATCAGCGCTGAGCGTTCGCACACCTGGTGCGCGCACGGACGCGGACTGAGGTGCAGCAGGTGGTGCGAGAAGGACACCGGGATCGAGTAACGGTAGATCGTCCGGTGGCTGATTTCGTAGGTAACCGAACTGTTGCTCATGCGGATCAGATTACGGGCGGATCAGATTACGGATTGAAAGACCGATCGTGCGTGGTCGATCGGAGGTCGACCGGCCGCCGGGCCTCGGTATGGCTGAAATAATCGCGGGAGATCAGTTCCGAGAGACGCGGCAGGCCGGTGCTGACAATATTGAGCAGAGAGTCGAGTGCGTCGCGCCGTCCCTCGCTGTCCTCCTCGCACAGCTGGGCAATCTCCGCCAGCCGCACTTCGGTGACCAGCGACAGTCCCAGGCGCTGCTCGGCCGATCGGGCGCTCTCATCCGGATCGCGTGGCAGCTGATCCACGTGATAGGCGAGTGCCGCCACCTGGAACCCCACCGAGCGCGGATTGGTCTCGTCCAGCAGCAGCAGGTCGATCACCGGCGGCAGCATCGGCGTCGTCAGATAGCGGGACCGATAAGTCATCACGCTGTCAGCGAGTTCCAGCAACAGCACCAGGCTGCCATCCTCCGCCGGGTTGCCACGCGCGAGCAGGCTGCGCAGGATATCGACCATATGCTGTGCCCGCTCCAATCGCCGCCCCATGTCCAGGAAGCGCCAGCCGTGGTTGCGGGTCATGTTCTCCATCTCCATGCCGCTGAAGGCAGCAAGGATGCGGATCAACCCGTCCAGCATGTCGAGCGAATCGCCGAGTTCGAGNCGGATGCACCCCTGGTGGGGATGTAGATGGCTCAGCGTCCGCCAGGCATCCAGCGACAACCGGTCGCGCACGAGCGATGCCGTGCGGTGGAGGTGACCCAGCGTCTCCTGCAGGCCGTACGGACAGGCGGGATCGTGCATCAGTGTCGCAAGCTGTTTTTCCAGCTTCTCCGTCCGACTGGACGCCGTCCGTTCGGCGCTGGACTGCGGACTCTTTTCCAGCAGCACCCGGAGCACCCGCTGCATGGCGGCGACGTTGCCAACCGGGGTAGCATCCTCGGTCAGCCGGCGGATCACCGCACGCAGCACCCGCATGATGTCCTCCGCCCGTTCGGCGTAACGGCCAAGCCAGAACAGATTGTCGGCGGCACGACTGGGCAGATCCTTGCCGGTGCGTTTCGGGGTGACATAGCTCAGTGGCGGGCGCAGCAGGGTGAAGCTGCTGTCGACCGGTTCGTCCGACAGGACCCAGGTATCCTTGGTCCCCNNGCCCCGGTGCAACGCTATGGCGCGGACATCCCGCGACTGGGACACCCGTGTCAGCCCACCTGGCATCAGCACGTAGCCGTTGTCCTTGCAGGCGGCGGCGAAGACGCGCAAGGTCATCGGTCGCGGCACCAAGCCGTTCGGCGTCCACACCGGAGTGGTCGACAGCGTCACCAGTTCCTGGCCGACGTACTCATTGCCGTGGGTGGTGATCTGATCAATGATCGCCAGCCGCTCCGACGGTGTCAGCGACGCGCCCGGCACGGCGTTCGTTGTCCGCGACAACAATGTGCGGCGCCGGAAGGCGGAATCGATCGCCAGCCGGTCCAGATTGTCGAGTACGAACGTCCGCTCCGGCTCGTCGCCGCACCACCAAGTGGACGTGCTGGGAATTAGCAACTCCTCACCCAGCAACACCCGGCAGAGATTGGGCATGAAGGCCAGCATCGCCTTACTCTCACCAATCCCGCTGCCAAGCGCATTGGCCATGGTAACGGTTCCCGCACGCACCGCCTGCAGCAAGCCGGCGACCCCCAACTGGGAATCCGAACGCAGCTCCAGTGGATCGCAGTCCTCGGAATCGACGCGCCGCAAGATCAGGTCGACCGGCTTCAGTCCGTCCACCGACTTCAGGAACACTCGATTTTCGCGGATCGTCAGATCGCCGCCCTCGGCGAGCGTGTATCCCAGGTAACGGGCGAGATAGGCGTGCGCAAAGTAGCCTTCGCTCGCGGGACCGGGNGTAAGCAGGACGATGCGCGGATTGTCCCGGTTGGTGAGCGAGACAAGGCTGTCGTGCATCGACTGGAAATAGTTGGCCAAGCGGCGAACGTTGAATTCGCGGAACTGCTCGGGCAGGCAGCGGGACAGCACCACCCGGTTTTCCAGCGCGAAGCCGACACCCGACGGTGCTTGCGTACGGTCGGCCAGCACCCACCACCGCCCGTCGGGCCCCCGCCCCAGGTCGGCGGCATAGACGTGCAGAAAAAGGTCTTCGCGCGGACGGATGCCGTGGCAGGCCCGCAGAAAATGCGGGTTCGCAAACACGGCCGCGGCCGGCAGATGGCCATCCTTCAACAGCCGCTGCGGACCGTAGAGGTCGGCGAGGATGGCATTGAGCAGCCGTGCCCGCTGTAACACGCCGCGCTCCAGCGTTTCCCAGTCACGGGCGTCGAGCACAACCGGGACAAAATCAAGTTCCCACGGCCGATCGCTGCGGTCGTCCACGGTATAGGTCAGGCCGTTTTCGTGCAGCAGCCGTTCGGCGAGCCGCCAACGCTTGCCGAGCTCGCTGTCCGGCATCGCCTCCAGACCGTCGATAAACCTCTTCCAATGCGGTCGCAGACAGCCGTCCCGAGAGACCATCTCGTCATAGACGCCCGGCAGAGGAACGTACAGGTCGTGCAGGTGCTTGCCTGACGACGGATCGACCGAACGGCTGTCGAGGTTCATCGGAGCATCACCTGCGTCGGAGGCCGGTGCTCCGGGCCAAGTACGTGGGTAAAGGTCATCCGTTCAGGCGACTCCAGCGCAGGTCAAGGGTGAGCGGAAACTCCGGATTATCGAGCGGCGGCGGCGGCGCAAACGTCCCGGGCGTATGCCCGATCGGGAAGAACCGGGCGCAGCGCCGGCTTTCCGCCTCATAGGCGTTGACCGGAAACGTATCGTAGTTGCGGCCACCCGGATGCGCTACGTGGTAGGTGCAACCGCCCAGCGACCGGCCCGACCACATGTCGTAAAGATCGAAGACCAGCGGCGCATCCACCGGGATCGTCGGATGCAGACAGGCCGGTGGCTGCCACGCCCGATAGCGGACGCCCGCGACCATCTCGCCCTGCCTCCCCGTCGAAGCCAGCGGCACGCGGCGGCCGTTGCACGCCAGCACGTGCCGTCCTTCTGTGGCGCCCACCAGCCGCACCTGCAGCCGCTCTACCGACGAATCCACGTAACGGACGGTGCCGCCGATGGCNCCNTCCTCGCCCATCACGTGCCATGGCTCGAGTGCTTGGCGCAGTTCGATCATCGCCCCTGCGTACTCGACCGAGCCGTAGAGCGGGAAGCGGAACTCGAAATGCGGCGCGAACCACTCCGGCTGCAGCGGGATGCCCGCCGCCTGCGCATCCCGGATCACGTTCTCGAAATCCGCCCACACGAAGTGCGGCAGCATGAACCGGTCGTGCAAGCGGGTGCCCCAGCGTACCAGCGGCTTCGTGTACGGCTGGTCCCAGAACCAGGCGATCAGGGCGCGCAACAANAGGTGCTGGGCAAGGCTCATCCGGCCGTGCGGCGGCATCTCGAAAGCGCGGAACTCCACCAGCCCCAGCCGACCGCCGGGGCCGTCCGGCGAATACAGCTTGTCGATGCAGAACTCAGAGCGGTGGGTGTTGCCGGAGACATCGATCAGCAGGTTGCGCAAGATGCGGTCGATCAGCCACGGCGGGATCCAGGCGCCGGAACCCGGGCGTGGGATCTGCTTGAACGCGAGTTCGAGCTCGTAGAGCTGGTCGTTGCGGGCCTCGTCGATGCGCGGTGCCTGGCTGGTGGGACCGATGAACAGGCCGGACAGCAGGTAGGACAGAGATGGGTGGTTCTGCCAGTAGGTGATCAGGCTCTGCAGCAGGTCGGGACGGCGCAGAAACGGGCTGTCGGCCGGCGACGCGCCGCCGACGACGATGTGGTTGCCGCCGCCGGTTCCGGTATGCCGGCCGTCGATCATGAACTTCTCGGTGCCGAGCCGGGTGTTGCGCGCGTCTTCGTAAATCCCGGTGGTGATGTCGACCAGTTCCCGCCAGGACGACGCCGGGTGGATGTTCACCTCGATCACGCCGGGATCCGGGGTCACCTTGATTACTCCCATGCGCGGGTCGGGCGGCGGAGTGTAGCCTTCGAGGCGGATCGGCAGGTCGACATCGGCGGCGGCGTCTTCGATTGCCGCGATCATCTCCACGTAGTCCTCGGTGCTCTCCACAGGCGGCAGGAAGACGCACAGATATCCGTCGCGGGGCTCGATCGAGATCGCGGTGCGCACCGGCCCCNNCGCCTCCAGCGGCAGTACCTGCTCGATGATCTCCTGCGGCTGCGGTGGCGGCTTACCGGCGGGAGCGTAGCCGACAGGGATCGCCGCCTGCACCGATGACGGCGGCTGTTCCGCACGCTCGCGCCGACGCCGCGCACGCGTCGGATCGGGCAGCGGCCCGCGCGGCGCGAACGGATCGGCCGGATTGTAGTAGGGGTAGGTTGCCGGCGGCAGCCACGGCAACGCGCCCAGGGGCAGGCGGAAGCCCACCGGTGAGTCGCCCGGGATCAGGAACAACCGGCCACGGCGGAAGGACCAGTGTTCGCTGACCCAGTGCNNGGACGGCCGTCGCGCGTTCCAGCGCTGAACCGGCAACACCCAGCCCACAGGCTTGCCCAGGCCGCGCTCGAACACGCGCGCCAGTCGCGCCCGCTCTTCCGGATCCTCGAGCTTGGAATCAAACGGATCGACGTTCTCCGGCAAGCTCTGCTCGCGGGCAAGATAGGGAAAGGGGTCTTCGTAGGCGGGCACGGCGCAGTCGGGATCAATGACCAGCGCGTGCGCCAGCGCCACCGTGAACTCCTCGGCGTCCTCGACGGTCGCCGGCCGGGAGGACGAAAGGGCGAACAGGCTCGGATCGCGCCACAGCGGCTGGCCGTCGCGCCGCCAGTAGAGCCCGAACGCCCAGCGCGGCAGACTCTCTCCCGGATACCACTTGCCCTGGCCGAAGTGCAGCATGCCGCCCGGCGCGAAGCGATCGCGCAGCCGGCCGATCAGCGCCGCCGCCAGCCAGCGCTTGTTCGGACCATCGGCATCGGTGTTCCACTCCGCTCCGTCCATGTCGTCGATGGACACGAACGTCGGTTCACCGCCAACCGTAAGCCGCACGTCGCCCGCCTGCAGACGGGCGTCCACCTGATCACCGGTCTGCAGAATGCTCTGCCACTGTGCATCGGAATATGGCTTGGTGACCCGTGGCGTTTCGCGGATGCGCTCGATATCCATCGAGAACGAGAAGCTCACGTCGGCCTGATCGACGCTGCCGGTGATCGGCGCCGCACTTTCCGGATCCGGGGTGCACGCCAGCGGCAGGTGGCCTTCGCCCGCCAGCAGGCCCGAGGTGGGATCGAAACCGATCCACCCGGCACCCGGCAGGTAGACTTCTGCCCAGGCGTGCAGATCGGTGAAGTCCTCCGCGGCGCCAGCCGGGCCATCCAGCGGCTTCTCGTCCGGCTTGAGCTGGATCAGGTAGCCGGAAACGAAGCGTGCCGCGAGACCCAGGTGGCGCAGGATCTGCACCAGCAGCCAGCCGGTATCCCGGCACGAGCCACGCCCGATGCCGAGTGTTTCCTCGCAGGTCTGGATTCCCGGCTCCATCCGGACGACGTAGCCGATCTCCTTCTGCAACCGGCTGTTGAGTTCGACCAGGAAGTCGACGGTGCGGGTTTCCGGGCCGGTCTGGATGGTGTCCAGCCACTGCGCAAGCAGCGGTCCCGCCGGCAGCGGTACCAGGTAGGGCGACAGCTCCTTCTGAACCCAGGGCGCGTAGGTGAAGGGATAGTGCTCCGCCTCCGGCTCCAGGAAGAAGTCGAAGGGGTTGTACACCGCCATTTCGACCACGAGGTCGACGTCGATCGCAAACTCCCGCGTGCGTTCCGGAAACACCAGCCGGGCGAGATAGTTGCCCTGCGGATCCTGCTGCCAGTTCAGGAAATGCGGCTGGGGCAGAATGTTGAGCGAATACGCCTTGACCCGGGCACGACTGTGTGGTGCCGGACGCAGCCGGATCACCTGCGGGCCCAGTTGAACCAGCCGGTCGTAGTGATAGGCGGTGTGGTGGCGGAGTGCGACGTCGATCGCCATGGGGCTTGCCTGCCTCAGTTTCTTTGATCGTGGGTCAGGGTGGTTTGCTGGACGCTGGCGTCAGTACGCATCGAGTCCCCCTGGATGATAACGAACTCCACCACCGTGTCGATGCCAGAGCCGGCCTTTAGATTAGTGAAAACGAACGGACGCGATCCGCGCATGGTGCGCGCATCCCGGTCCATCACCTCAAGGCTGGCACCCACCTGTGGAGCCAGGTCGATCTTGTTGATCACCAGCAGGTCGGAGCGCGTGATGCCGGGACCACCTTTGCGGGGAATCTTGTCGCCGGCGGCGACGTCAATGACATAAATGGTGATGTCTGCCAGCTCTGGCGAGAAGGTGGCCGCCAGATTGTCGCCACCGGACTCGATAAATACCAGTTGCAAGTCGGGAAAGCGGGCGCACATCTCGTCCACCGCCGCAAGATTGATCGAAGCATCCTCGCGGATCGCGGTGTGCGGACAGCCGCCGGTTTCCACGCCCAGAATGCGCTCAGGCGCCAGCGCGCCGGACCGGGTGAGGAACTGCGCATCCTCCTGGGTGTAGATGTCGTTGGTGATCGCGGCGATGCGATACCGCTCGCGCAGCCGCTTGCACAGCGCGTCCATCAGCGCCGTCTTGCCGGACCCCACCGGCCCGCCGATGCCGACACGCAGGGGAACGCTCATGAGCGGAACAGCCGGGTGTACTGGGTTTCGTGGNCGCGCGGAGCACCAGTCAGCCATCCAGGCGGCGGTCCCCAGGTCGGCGAGATCGAGACCGGCCGCTTCGTCCGCCACCTCGCGCACGACGGGTTCTAGTGCCGCCAGCACCTTCAGCCCGTCCGATTGGCCCAGCGGAATCAGGCGGACGCCGGCGGAGATCAGGTTGGCGGCAAACGCGTGCAGAAAGGCCAGCCGCGCCGGCGCCTCGCCGAGGCCGGCGACCGCACACGCAACGCCGACTGCCAGCGGATA
Organism: Defluviicoccus sp.; assembly: GCA_013414705.1. Taxonomy (GTDB): domain Bacteria; phylum Pseudomonadota; class Alphaproteobacteria; order Rhodospirillales; family Defluviicoccaceae; genus Defluviicoccus. Next base: position 3,863,049 of record CP058705.1, on the reverse strand, counting down.
GGCCGGGGATCGGCTGTGCTGCGTAGCCAGGGATGACAGCGCGGCGAGCCGCGGATGTGGCCAGGCGGCGCGCACCGCCGACAGGAATGCGCGGCCTTGCGCCGATGTCTCCAGGGCCAGCTCCGCCGTGCCGCGAAAGGCATCCGCCCAGGCGAGCACCTCGGCCAACCGCGCGTCATCGTGCGCGATCTCGGCCCGCCACGCACAGCCCAGCAGGATCGCGTCGTTCCGACCGGCGCCAAAGCGCAGCACATCGCCGATCCAGTCGCACAGCGCGTCCGCATCGCCGACAAGACCGGCTTCGAGCGCATATTCGATGCCGTGCGAATAGCTGAAACCACCAACGGGAAACGCCGGCGAGAACCATGTCAGCAGCCGCAACACTGTTTGCTCGTCCGGCAACGAATCCGGTAACGAGTCGGGCAGCGATCCGTCGAGCATCGGCTCAGTGGGCATGGTCGAGCGCGTGGTCATGGGCGTGGTGGTGCTTGTCGTCCTGGTCGTGGGGGCGAGCCGGATGACCAGCATAGGCTCCCGCTTCCGGATCGAATGCAGCCTGCCTTCGCACCACCGTCGTCCCCAACCTATGCAGCATTGATGCCAGGACCGGATCGTCACGCAGCCGCAGCGTTCCGTCCGCCAGTACCTGTAACGGCGCATGCCGGTTGCCGACGTGCCACGCCAGCCGCGCCGCCTGGGTTGCGTCGCGGCACGCCACCTCGATCACCGCCTCCGCCGCGGCGCGCACGGTAATGACGCCGCCGTCCTCCAGCCGCAGACCGCAGCCGTCCGCCAGCACCATCGCCCGCTCCAGATCGAGCAGGAAGGCTCCTCCTGCATCGTCGGTCATCCGCAGCCGGCGGCGATACCGGTCGTCATAGACCAGCGTCACCGACCCCTCNGCCCGCCCGATGTCCCAGGATCCCGGTGCCAGCACCTGTGTTGCCCGCCGCATGCTCACTTAAGGCGGCTCCCGTCAGAACAGGAAATAGCGCTGCGCCAGCGCCAGCTCGCGTGCCGGCTCGCAGGTCAGCAGCTCGCCATCCGCGCGCACCTCGTAGGTTTCCGGATCGACTTCGATGGCAGGAGTGGCGAAGTTATGGATCATATCCTGCTTGCCGATTGTCCGGGTGCCGGAGACAGCTCCGAGCGGCTTAGCGAGGCCCAGTGCATCGCCAAGCCCCGCCTCCACCGCCGCCTGACTGACGAAAGCAACCGAGCTCTGCACCCGCGCCCGGCCCAATGCGCCGAACATCGGCCGGTAGTGCACCGGCTGCGGCGTCGGGATCGAGGCATTGGGATCTCCCATCGCGGCTGCCGCGATGCTGCCGCACTTCAGCACCAGGTCCGGCTTGACGCCGAAGAACATCGGCTTCCACAGCACCAGATCGGCGAGCTTGCCCACCTCCACGGAGCCNACGTGTGCGGCAATCCCGTGCGTGATTGCCGGATTGATCGTATACTTGGCGATGTAGCGCTTGATCCTGAGGTTGTCGGACCCTGGTTTTTCGCCCGGCAGCGACCCGCGCTGGCGCTTCATCTTGTCCGCCGTCTGCCAGGTGCGGATGATCACCTCGCCCACGCGGCCCATCGCCTGACTGTCGGACGCGATCATCGAAAACGCGCCCAGGTCGTGCAGGATGTCCTCGGCGGCAATGGTCTCCCGGCGGATCCGGCTTTCGGCGAACGCCACGTCTTCCGGGATCTCCGGATCNAGGTGATGGCAGACCATCAGCATGTCCAGGTGTTCGTCGAGCGTGTTCACGGTGAACGGCCGTGTCGGGTTGGTCGACGACGGCAGCACGTTCGCTAGGCTCGCCACCTTGATGATATCGGGCGCATGGCCGCCGCCGGCGCCTTCGGTGTGGAAGGCGTGGATCGTCCGCCCGCGGAAGGCGGCGATCGTGTTCTCGACGAAGCCCGACTCGTTCAGCGTGTCGGTGTGAATCGCCACCTGCACGTCGGTCTCTTCGGCCACCCTGAGACACGCATCGATGGCGGCCGGCGTCGTCCCNCAGTCCTCGTGCAGCTTCAGTCCGCAGGCCCCACCAACGATCTGCTCGATCAGCGCATCGGTTTTCGCCGCGTTGCCCTTGCCGAAGAAGCCGATGTTCATCGGCAGCGCGTCGGCCGCCTGCAGCATGCGCGCCAGATGCCACGGGCCGGGNGTGCATGTCGTGGCGTTGGTGCCGTCGGCCGGGCCGGTGCCGCCGCCCAGCATCGTCGTGATCCCGGAGTAGAGCGCGTCGTCCACCTGCTGCGGACAGATCCAGTGGATGTGCGCGTCGATGCCGCCCGCGGTCAGGATCCGGCCCTCGCCCGCGATCGCCTCGGTTCCCGGGCCGATGATGATGTCGACGCCCGGCTGAACGTCCGGGTTGCCCGCCTTGCCGATGCCGGCGATCCGCCCGTCCTTCAGACCCACGTCGGCCTTGATGATGCCCCAGTGGTCGATAATCAGGGCGTTGGTGATCACCGTATCGACGGCGCCGTCGGCCCGGCTCACCTGGCTCTGGCCCATGCCGTCGCGGATCACCTTGCCGCCGCCGAACTTCACCTCCTCGCCGTAGATCGTCCGGTCTTCCTCGACCTCGAGGATCAGCTCGGTGTCCGCCAGCCGCAGCCGGTCGCCCACGGTCGGCCCGAACATGTGCGCATACGCGTGGCGGTCGATGCGGTAGGACATGCGCGGGGCTCCTCAGGCCTGTTCCAGCGGGCCGTCGATCAGGCCGTTGAAGCCGAAGACGAAGCGCCGGCCGCTGAACGGCACCAGCGTCACCTCGCGGCTCTGCCCTGGCTCGAAGCGCACGGCCGAGCCGGCCGGAACGTCGAGCCGGCAGCCGCGCGCCAGCTCGCGGTCGAACTGCAGCGCGCTGTTGGTCTCGAAGAAGTGGTAGTGCGAGCCCACCTGGATCGGCCGGTCGCCGGAATTCGCGACCACAAGCGTCACCGTCGGCCGCCCNTCGTTCAGCACGATCTCGCCGTGNCGCGGGAAGAGTTCACCGGGGATCATACGTTGTCCTCGCTCAGCGGATCGGTTCGTGGACGGTGACCAGCTTGGTGCCGTCGGGAAACGTGGCCTCGACCTGGATTTCGTCGATCATCTCGGCGACACCTTCCATCACCTGCTCGCGAGTCAATACGGCAGCGCCGTCGCGCATCAACTCGGCGACCATCTTGCCGTCACGCGCGCCCTCGACGACGAAGTCGGTGATCAGCGCGATCGCCTCGGGATAGTTCAGCTTGACGCCGCGGGCGAGGCGCTTGCGCGCCACCTCGGCCGCCATCGCCACCAGCAGCTTGTCCTTCTCGCGCGGGCTCAGATGCATGGACGGACCGTCCCCTTCCCTTTGCTTGCCCTGTTTCTGGCCCTCACCCCAACCCTCTCCCGAGGCGGGAGAGGGAGAGCCTGCCTATACGCTCCACAGCCGCGGCATTGCCGCCGTCCAACCGCCGATGCGGCAGCGGAACACCGCCCAGAAGCGGCCGAACGCCTCGCGCAACAGGCGCGCGTCGCGCCCGAGCCAGCGGATGACCAGCACGCCGGCAACGCAGGTGGCCGCCACCGCCATATCGCCAGCCCCGCCCTCGCCGGTCAAGTCGCTGCTCATGTCTTGGGCAAGTTCGCGCACCAAAGCAAGCGCGGCCGCGGCGTCGTCGGCCAGAAACACGGCGGTCGCCACCGCCGCAGCGCTGGCAAGGCAAACAGGCGAGGAGAGCACACGCTCGAGATCCCGCTCGGCAGCGGCGAGTGCGTCCGCCCACACCAGCCGGCCGCCCCGCCAGACTTCCCAGGCATCGCGAAAGCTGCCATGCCGCAGAGACTCGCCGTGGGCGTGCCGGCCGAACACCAGGATCTCGCCTGCCAGCAGCCGGCCGCCAGCCGCACACTCGAGTCGCGTCGTCCGCTGCAGCCGCGCGCCGTTGAACAAGATTGTCTCCTGCGGCAGCCACTCCAGCCAAGCACCGACGCCGGCCGCGAGCCTCACGTCGATGCGGCAGTCAGCACCCAGCGAGCGGTAGACCTTTTCGGCGGCCTGCGTCGTCGCCAGCACCGCTGCACCCGGCTCTGCCGCGATCCGCACGTCGAGTTCGTCGCCGCCGACCAGCCCGCCGCTGGTGGTGATCAGCACCGGTGTAGCGATGCCCGGCTCGCCGCCGCGTGGAAACAGCACCCGCAGCGGTGCCTTCTGATAGAGGTGCGCAAGGCGAGTTCCCCGCCCCGCCCGGACATCGAAAACCAGATCCACGGCTCCTACAGTGCGAAGCCGAACACTCCGAGCCCCAACACCGCGGGCCGGCGTACCGGCCTCAGACAGTGAGGTGACGGCGCACATCCGCTTCGACCATGTCGGCGCCGCGCCCGGCGACGACCACTTCGCCCCGGTCCATCACCGCATACGAGTCCGCAAGGCGGCGTGCGAAGTCGAAATACTGCTCGACAAGCAGGATCGCGAGGTTGCCGCGGCCGACCAGCAGCCGGATCACCCGCTCGATGTCCTTGATGATCGAGGGCTGGATGCCTTCCGTCGGCTCGTCGAGCACCAGCAGTCGCGGCCGGGTGACCAGCGCGCGGGCGATCGCGAGCTGCTGCTGCTGGCCCCCGACAAGTCACCGCCGCGCCGCGCCAGCATGTCCTTGAGCACCGGAAACAACTCGAAGATCTCGTCCGGTACGTGGCGCAGCGCGCGCGGAATGGCTGCAAACCCGGTCTGCAGGTTTTCCTCGACCGTCAGAAGCGGGAAGATTTCGCGGCCCTGCGGAACAAAGGCGATGCCGCGCGCCGCGCGCTGGTACGGCGGCAGCCGGGTGATGTCGTCACCTTCCCAGACGATGCGCCCCTTGCGGATCGGCTGCTGACCGACAATGGCGCGCATCAGGCTGGTCTTGCCGACACCGTTGCGGCCCATCACGCAGGTGACCGCGTCCTTTGCCACATGCAAGCTGACGGAGCGCAGCGCCTGCGACGCGCCGTAGAACAGATCGATATTTTCGACGCTCAGCATGTCTCAGCGCCCCATTTTCAACGACCGAGATACACTTCAACGACTTGCTGGTTCGCCTGCACCTTGTCGAGCGTGCCTTCGGCCAGCATCCGGCCCTCGTGCAACACGGTAACATGGCAGTCGAGCGCGCGGACGAACGTCATGTCATGCTCGACGACGACCACCGAGTGGTTCTTGGCGATTTCCTTCAGCAGCACCGCAGTGGCTTCGGTCTCGGCGTCGGTCATTCCCGCCACCGGTTCGTCCACCAGCAGCAGCTCCGGGTCCTGCATCAGCAGCATGCCGATCTCCAGCCATTGCTTCTGGCCGTGCGAGAGATCACCGGCACGGCGGTGCCTGTGGCTGGTCAGCGAAACCGTGCGCAGCACCTGGTCGATGCGATCGCGCTGCTCTCCGGAGAGCCGGTAGAACAGCGCCGCCCAGGCGTGCCGGTCGCCGGCCGCCGCCAGCTCCAGGTTGTCGAGCACGGTGTGGTTCTCAAACACCGTCGGCTTCTGGAATTTGCGGCCGATGCCGAGGTTGGCGATCTTCGCCTCGTCGAGCTTGGTGAGGTCAATGCCGCCGTTGAAGACGACATCGCCCTCGTCCGGCCGGGTCTTGCCTGTGACCACGTCCATCATCGTCGTCTTTCCCGCCCCGTTCGGGCCGATGATGGCGCGCAATTCGCCCGCAATGACAAAGAAGCTGAGGCTGTTGAGTGCCCGGAAGCCGTCGAAGCTGACGGTCACGCCGTTGAGGTAGAGCAGCGTGTCCTTCTGCTCCGGTTTGGCGTGAACGGGGCGGGAATCTGTTCGCTCACCGGCCTGCCTCNNCTGTACCACCGGCTTCGAGCCAGGAAGCGCACCTGCCTCGTTTTCCTCAGCTTGCGCNCTTGCGCGCCGGGCACCGGGCAGCAGACCGATGACGCCCTTCGGCAGCAGCAGGGTGACCGCAATGAACAGCGCACCGAGTGCGAACAGCCACAGCTCGGGGATGGCTCCCGTGAACCAGGTCTTCAGGTAGTTGACCAGCAACGCGCCCAGAATCGCGCCGTGCAGTGTCCCNCGCCCGCCGATCGCCACCCAGATGACGATCTCGATCGAATTCGCCGGGGCGAATTCGGACGGATTGATGATGCCGACCTGCGGGACGTACAGCGCACCCGCCACACCGGCGATCACCGCGGAGACGACGAACGCGGTGAGCTTGTAATATTCGACCCGGTAGCCCAGAAAGCGGACCCGGCTTTCGGCATCGCGCACCGCGATCAGCACCTTGCCGAAGCGGGTCGAGACCATCCAGCGGCACAGCACGTAGGCGAGCGCGAGTGCAACGGCGGTGATCGCGAACAGNGCCCGCCGGGTGCTGTCCGCCTGCAGGTCGTAGCCGAGAACGTCCTTGAAGTCGGTCAGCCCGTTGTTGCCGCCGAAGCCCATGTCGTTGCGGAAGAATGCGAGCATGAGCGCGAACGTCAGCGCTTGGCTGATGATCGAGAGGTAGACGCCGGTAACCCGCGAGCGGAAGGCGAGCCAGCCGAACACGAAAGCGAGCAGGCCCGGCACGACGGCCACCATCAGCATCGCAAACGGGAAGGAGTCGAAGCCGTGCCAGTACCAGGGCAACTCCTTCCAGTTCAAGAACACCATGAAGTCCGGCAGGTCCGGATTGCCGTAGACGCCGCGTGGGCCGATCTCGCGCATCAGATGCATGCCCATGGCGTAACCGCCGAGCGCAAAGAAGGCGCCGTGACCGAGGCTGAGGATACCGCAGAACCCNCAGATCAGATCGACGCTCAGCGCCAGCATGGCGTAACATAGGTATTTTCCCAGCAGGCTCATCACCCAGGTCGGCACGTAGAAGGCCGAAGCAGGCGATGCCATCAGGTTGGCCACCGGTACCAGGACGGCAGCGGCCAGCAGCAGGACAACGGTGATCAGCGCCGCGGGGCTGCCCGCCAGCAGGCGGGTAAGCGGAGGCGAAGAGTATGGTTCGGACATCGCCTCAGGACTCCACCGCGCGGCCCTTGAGCGCGAACAGACCGCGCGGCCGCTTCTGGATGAACAGAATGATCGCCACCAGGATCAGGATCTTGCCCAGCACCGCACCGGCGTAGGGCTCGAGAAACTTGTTGACCAGCCCCAGGCTGAATGCGCCGACCAGTGTGCCCCACAGGTTGCCGACACCGCCGAAGACGACAACCATGAAGCTGTCGATGATGTAGGATTGGCCAAGGTTGGGGCTGACATTGTCGATCTGGCTCAGCGCCACCCCGGCGATGCCGGCGATCCCGGAACCGAGCCCGAAAGTGAGCGCATCGACACGTCCCGTCCGGATGCCCATCGAGGCTGCCATCCGCCGGTTCTGGGTCACCGCACGCATCTCCAATCCGAACGCGGTGCCACGGATCAGCAGCATCAAGGCGGCAAACACGATCAGGCTGAAGACGATGATCCAGATGCGGTTGTAGGTGAGCGTGAGGACTCCGAGATCAAGCGCGCCGCTCATCCACGACGGATTGCCCACCTCCCGGTTGCTGGGCCCGAAGACCGTGCGGACCGCCTGCTGCAAGATCAGGCTCAGGCCCCAGGTGGCGAGCAGTGTTTCCAGCGGCCGTCCGTACAGAAAGCGGATGATGGTCCGTTCGATGAGGATTCCNACCAGTCCGGTAAATGCGAACGCCACCGGGATCGCCACCAGCACCGAGAGATCGAAGGCACCCGGTGCGTGCTGGCGGAACAGTTCCTGGACGACGAAGGTGGCGTATGCGCCCAGCATCACCATCTCGCCGTGCGCCATGTTGATCACCCCCATGACACCGAAGGTGATCGCGAGCCCGACGGCTGCCAGCAGCAGCACCGAGCCCAGGCTCATGCCCTGGAACAGGTTGCCGAGCACACCCCACAGCGCCAGGCGCTGCTCGACCCGCTCAAGCGCCGCAGTGGCGGCATCGCGGACGCTCTCGTCCGGATCGGACGCAGCGATGCCGGACAGCAACGAGCGCACCTCGGGATCGGCGAAATCGCCCAGCGCGGTGGCCGCCGCCGCCCGTTCAGCCGGGCTCGGCGCTGCTCCGGCCCGCGCCCCATAGAGTGCGCGCTGCATGCGCTCGCGCACGCCCGCATCCGTCTCGCGCTGATAGGCCTTCTCCAGCAGCGGGAGCAGCGACGCATCGCGGCCGCGGAAGACCGCATCGGCCGCATCACGGCGGGCCTGTGCCTCCGGGCTGAGCAGGGTGAGGCCACCCAATGCGTTGCGGATCACGCCACGCAGGCGATTGTTGACGATGATCTTGTCCACGTCGGACCCTTTGCCTTCGCCGACCTCAGCCAGCGTCAGCGGGTCCTTGAACAGCAGGGTCCGGCCGCTCGGCTCGACGATGACGATCCGCTCTTCGCTGCCCCACGTCGCCAACCTGCCGTCGACCATCGCTTCGAGTACCGGAACAGCGCGTTGGTCCCCGGTGGCGGCAAGCTGCTCGACTGCGGTGATCTTGGCGGAGAAATTCCGGTCATTCAGCTGCCGGATCAACGGCGCCAGATCCTGGGACTGCGGATCCCAGACTGCNAGATCCTGAGGCGTCGCATCCTGCGCCACAGCGCTGCCAGCGTACGCCACGGACAACAGGACAATCGCCATCACCGCTAAGGCACGACGGATCATCCAGCGAGCGGTACGGGGATCGGGTACTGAGTCACCAGCTGCTCCACACGTGTGTTCTTTTTCTCGGCAGAGGCGACGCAAGAAGGAGACGGCGACCGACCGCCGCCTCCTCCATTGCCAGATTACAGGCCTGCGGGCGGAGAGTTTCCGAACCTCGGCTTCTCGCAATTGCCGCACACCCACGGATAGGTCCAGTCGGCGGTCAGCTTGGCACTTTCGGGGATGTAGTCGGACCAAGCATCACCGACCACTTCACCCTTCGTCTGCCACACCACCTGGAACTGGCCGTCCGACTCGATCTCGCCGATGAGCACCGGCTTCGACAGGTGATGATTGGTGTTCATCACGGCGGTGCCGCCGGTCAGGTTCTTGACCATCTGGCCGTACATCGCCTGGCGGACTGCATCGACATCCGTCGTGCCAGCCTGTTCAACCGCCTGCACCCACATGTTGAAGCCGATGTAATGCGCTTCCATGNGGATCGTTGGTGACCCGCTTCGGGTTCTTGATGTAGGTGTGCCAGTTCTTGATGAACGCCTCGTTCTCGGGCGTATCGACGCTCATGAAGTAATTCCAGGCGGCGAGATGACCGACCAGCGGCGCCGTATCGATGCCCGCCAGCTCCTCTTCGCCGACCGAGAATGCGACGACCGGAATGTCTTCCGCCTTGATCCCCTGGTTCGCAAGCTCCTTGTAGAAGGGCACGTTGGCATCGCCGTTGATGGTGGAGATCACCGCCGTCTTTTTGCCGGCGGTGGCAAACTGCTTCACCTCGGCAACGATGGTCTGCCAGTCCAGNTGGCCGAACGGCGTGTAGTTTTCCATGATGTCGTCATCGGTGGCGCCCTTCGAATGCAGGAAGGCGCGCAGGATCTTGTTCGTAGTGCGCGGATACACGTAGTCGGTTCCCAGCAGCACCCAGCGCTTGGCACCACTGCCCTCCTCGCTCATCAGGTATTGAACCGCCGGGATCGCCTGCTGGTTGGGCGCAGCACCGGTATAGAAGACGTTGCGCGAGCTTTCCTCGCCCTCGTATTGCACGGGATAGAACAGCAGGCCGTCCAGTTCTTCGAACACCGGCAGCACGGACTTGCGCGACACTGATGTCCAGCAGCCGAATACAACCGCGACCTTGTCCTTTTCCAGGAGTTCGCGCGCCTTTTCGGCGAACAGCGGCCAGTTGGATGCGGGATCGACGACAACGGGCTCGATCTTCTTGCCAAGCAGACCGCCCTTCTTGTTCTGATCCGCGATCAGCATCAGCATGACGTCCTTCAGTGTCGTCTCGCTGATCGCCATCGTGCCAGACAGAGAATGGAGAATTCCGACCTTGATTGTCTCCTCTGCTCTGACCCCCGACGCCGCCAAACAACACAATGCTGGCGACCCCCAACATAAACATTAGTTTTTCATTGACTGCTCCCTCCAAGAACCGAATCCGATCGGCATGGCCGCCGTACAATTACGCAAGAAAAGGGCCAAATCCGCTCTACCCAGTGCGCCCGGCCACGCCGTGATGACGCGGAGCGTTGCGGACTTCGAAGCATCGTTTGCCGCGGCAAGCTGACTGTGGACATCGTCGGGAACGGGACAACCTCTCGGCAGACGATGCGCGCCGATGAGGCATTGAACAATTTATAGGCGGTACGATGCTGCCAATTTAGGCCGTTGTGTGCGACCTCTTGGCCGGGCGCCCTCGCACACCTTCGCCACCTGGCGCGCGGCTTCTGCGCGCGTAACAATTCCAACCGGCCGGAAATCACTCTAGGCTACGCATCGGGGAGCAACACCTCGAAGAGTAATCGGGAACCATGGAGGACCGATGTCGCTGACCATCGTCTTTCTTGACCGGGAGACCCTGCCGCCGGAGATCAATGTCCGCGCGCCGGACATCCCGCATCGCTGGATCGATTATCAGCGCACCGCGCCGGACCAGGTGGTCGAGCGGGCAACAGAGGCGGACATCGTCATTGTCAACAAGGTGCCGATGCGTGCCGACGCACTCGCACGGTTGCCAAAGCTGCGGATGGTCGCGGTGGCGGCGACCGGCACCGACAACGTCGACGTCAGCTGGTGCCGGGAGCACGGCATCGCCGTGACCAACGTTCGCGGCTATTCGGTACACAGTGTTTCCGAGCACGTGTTCTCGCTTCTGCTGGCGCTCAAGCGGGGACTGTTCGCCTACCGCGACGAGATGCAGCGCAGCCGCTGGCCCGCCTCGCCACAGTTCTGCTTCTTCGCCGCTCCGATCACCGATCTGCACGGCAGCCGGATCGGCATTGTCGGGCGCGGCTCGATCGGCCGGGCGGTTGCAGCCCTCGGTCGCGCGTTTGGCATGGCGCCGCTGTTTGCCGGCCGCAAAGGTGCAACGGAGATCCCGAACGGCTGCGTTCCCTTCGAACAGATGCTGGCCGAGAGTGATGTGATCTCCTTGCACTGCCCGCTGACGCCGGAGACATGCGGCCTGATCGGCGCGGACGAGTTCCGCTTGATGCGCCGCCGGCCGATCCTGATCAACACCGCCCGCGGCCCTCTGATCGACGATGCCGCCCTGGTGGCGGCGATGGACGAGGGTTGATTTCCGGCGCGGCGGTGGATGTTCTCGCGGCCGAACCGCCGCCGGCCGATCACCCGTTGCTGCCGCTGCTCGAGCGTCCCAACTTCATGATGACGCCCCACGTGGCCTGGGCCAGCCAGCAGGCGATGCAACGCTTGGCCGACCTACTGATCGAGAACATCGAGACGTTCGTGAACACAGGGGCGTAACGGGGCATCGCGGGGTCTGGGCGACGGATCCGGGGCCAGAACGGACCCGGAATTCGCGTGTCCGTGCCCTGCGCACTTCCCCGGAAGGAACCGACCGATGCCGGATGATGCCCGCCGTTCTGCACGTTCCCCTGTTAGCAGCGTTCGCAGCACTCCGTCGGCAGAAGCAACAAGCGCAGCGTCGCTGGCGCTCGACGTTCGCGGCATGACGTGTGCCGCCTGCTCCGGTCGGGTGGAAAAGGCGCTGCGCCGCATCCCCGGGGTGGCATCGGCCGATGTCAACCTGGCGATGGAGCGCGCCGAAGTCCGCTTCGACGGCGCAGCACTGGACCCGCAGGTGCTGGTGGATGCGCTCGACGCTGCCGGGTACGAGGCCGCGCCCCACAGCGACGCCGAGGCAGAGGACGAAGATGCGGTCGCGCGCACCGAGCAGGAGGAGGCCCTGCAGCGTCGGGCGGCGCGGCGCGACCTGCTGCTGCTGGCGTTTTCTGCAGCACTGACCCTGCCGCTGGTCGCCCAGATGGCGGCCGGCTGGCTTGGTCTGTCGTGGCGACTGAGCCCGCTTACGGAGGCAATCCTTGCCACCCCGGTGCAGCTTATTGCCGGCGCGCGCTTTTATCGCGGCGCCTGGAAGGCCCTGCGCAACGGCTCGGCGAACATGGACGTGCTGGTGGCAATGGGCACCACCGCCGCCTACGGCTTCAGTCTGGCAATGCTGATCCGGCTCGGTGAACACGCACACGGCCACCTCTATTTCGAGGGTGCTGCGGTGATCATCACCATGGTGATGGCCGGCAAGTGGCTGGAAGCCCGCGCCAAGCGCGGTACGACGGCAGCGATCCGCGAACTGATGGCCCTGCGCCCGGAGACGGCACGGATCGAGCGCGGCGATGGCAGCATCGAGGAAGTTCCGGTGGGCCGCGTCGCCACTGGAGCGGTGGCGCTGGTGCGCCCCGGCGAGCGGATCCCGGTGGACGGCGTGGTCCTCGACGGCGATACGGAGGTGGACGAATCGCTGCTGACCGGCGAGAGCCTGCCGGTCGGCAAGCACGCCGGCGATCGGGTGACGGGCGGCGCCATCAACGGCACCGGTGCCATCCGGCTGCGGGCGACCGCTGTCGGGGCGGACTCGACGCTGGCGCGAATCATCCGGCTGGTGGAGAACGCGCAAGCGGGCAAAGCCTCCGTGCAGCGGCTGGTGGACCGGGCGAGTGCGATCTTCGTACCTGCGGTGATCGGCATCGCGACGCTGACCTTTGCCGGCTGGCTGCTGGCCGGCAACAGCTTCGAAGCGGCATTGATCGCCGCCGTCTCGGTGCTGGTGATCGCATGTCCGTGTGCCCTGGGCCTCGCCACACCAACCGCAATCGTCGCCGGCACCGGCGCTGCGGCACGCGCGGGCATCCTGATCAAGGACGTGGATGCGCTTGAGCGCGCACACCGGGTAGACACCGTCGTCTTTGACAAGACCGGAACCCTCACCCTCGGCCGGCCGGCGGTGGTCGAGGTGATGCCGCTCACCGGCGACGTGCCGGCCCTGCTCACCACCGCCGCGGCGGTACAGATGCACAGCGAGCATCCGCTGGCACGCGCGACTGTCGAGGCAGCACGAGCACGGCCTCNNACCGATCTTCCGGCAGCGCATGAGGTGCGCAGTCGTCCCGGCCTCGGAGTGAGCGGTTCCGTCGACGGCGAACGCGTCGTCATCGGCAACGTTGCGCTGATGCACGAAGAAGGTGTGGACGTCCGAGCTAAGGGGGATGACGCCAGCGTCCGCCTGACGGCGATGGAGGCCACCGGACGGACGGCGGTGCTGATCGCGCACGACGGGCGGGTGCAGGGATTGCTCGCGATCGCCGATCCGGTGCGACCCGAGGCGGCTGCGGCCACAGCCGCACTGCGGGCCCGGGGAATCCGGGTGACGATGCTTTCCGGCGATGCGCCGGCAGTCGCTGCGTCCGTCGCCCGCGACCTGAAGCTGGATTCGAGCCGAGGTGGTGTGCGTCCGGAGGACAAGGCAGCTGCGGTACGCGCGATCCGCGATAAAGGCCGGGTGGTGGCGATGGTGGGCGATGGCATCAACGACGCGCCGGCGCTGGCGGCGGCCGACGTCGGCTTTGCCATGGGCACCGGAACCGATGTGGCGATGGAAACGGCGGGCATAACCCTGATGCGCCCCGATCCACGTCTTGTCCCGGCCGCGCTCGATATCTCCCGCGCCACCTGGCGGAAGATCCGCCAGAACCTGTTCTGGGCCTTCGTCTACAATGCCATCGGCCTGCCGCTGGCCGCAGCGGGGCTGCTCAGCCCGGCGCTTGCTGGCGCGGCCATGGCGTTCAGTTCGGTCAGCGTCGTCAGCAACTCCCTGTTACTGCGCGGTTGGCGGCCAGATACTCCCAAAGGTCGGTAATTGACGACATCCGATGATAGGCTTATTATCCTATAACCAGACGTGTGCGGGAGTGGAGATCAGGGTGCTGAAGCCACGGCACGAACGCTTTTGCCGGCAGTTCGTGGACTGCATGAATGCGACCGCCGCTGCCAAGGCAGCAGGCTATAGGCCTGCGTCGGCCAGAAATGCCGGCTACCGGCTACTGCGCCAGCCGCAGATCATCAGGCGCATCATCGAACTTCAGCACGAAACCGCGGCGACACACTGCCGGGACGCCAACGTCCTGCTCGGCAAGCTGGAGACAATCTACCGACGCGCTGTAGATGATCGCCAGCTCGCGGCAGCGGCGCGCGCCGTGGAACTGCAGGCCAGACTTTCCGGCCTCGCTCCCCGGATCTCGCTCTGACGGAGCCATCACATCGCAGCCCGAACACCGCCGCCCCGAGGGAGAACGACGCGGACATATCGGCCGATGATGCGCCTGGTGGACCAGCCGGTAACGAGGTTCTCGCAGCACTCACAACCGAGCGCGTTCTCCCTGAACCACACGAGACGGTGGACACCGTCCCGATATCCTCACAGATCCCGGAACACGATATCGGTCAGACGTTGGCCTCTGATCGGAGCGGCGATCCGGATTCCAGCGACCCGGATGACAAGAACTCCCAACCGGAGGCGGCTCGCGGTTGACACCAGCAACAGCGGCTGCGAGCTTGCGTCAATGTCCACGATACCGTCGGCAACCGTTGACCGCCTCTGCCGCTACCCCGTCAAGGGCCTGAGTGCTCAGCCGCTGGAGCGGATCTCCCTGCAGCCTGGACGCGGCATGCCGCTGGACCGGGCCTTTGCGCTCGCTTACGCGACGATGGCCAACCCGGCGGACGGCAGTTGCTGGATGCCGAAGAAGAACTTCGTCACCCTCTCCCGGCACGACCGCTTGGCCGCGCTCAACGTCGAGTTCGACGAGACATCGAACATCGTAACCATTTACCGCAACGGCAAACGGGTGGCCCGTGGCGCGATCGGCACGCCAGTTGGCCGGGCGATGATCGAGGAATTCTTTCGCGCCTTCCTGAAACACGAGCTGCCCGGACCGATCCGCTTCGTGGGTTCCCCGAATGGCGTGATGCTTACCGACCACGCCACCCCGGCCGTCTCGGTGATCGGGCTGTCGACCATCTCTGACATCGAAAGGGTGGCCGGACGCACGATCGACCCGCTGCGATTCCGTGCCAACATCTATCTGCAGGGAACCCCGCCCTGGGCCGAGTTCGGCTGGCTTGGTCAGGAGATCCGGCTGGGAACCACACAGCTACGGGTGAGCGAACGGATCACGCGCTGTTCCGAAATTAACGTCGAGCCGGGAACCGGCTTGCACGACCTGTCCCTGCTTCAGGACCTGAAGCGCGGCTTCATGCATACCGACTGTGGCGTCCTTGCGGTTGTTTCCGCGGCTGGCTCAGTTGCCGTGAACGACCCTGCCGAGGTCCCGGAAAGCCGCTGAGAGGGCCCTTCGAAATCGCGGATCGATCCCCGTGGGCGGATGAACCCCTGACGGCTGAAAGCGTGCCGCCTGCACGTCAATGCTTCACTCAGGCGGTCAGGCGATTTTCATCAGCGGATTCACTCTTAACCGTTTCGACGGCTTCTTCCTCGCCGACGGGATCGCCAGGCGTCTCGGCGGGACGCGGCGGCCGCGGGGACTCTGCGGCTTCAGCGTGCAGCAGCCGGTAGTAGTGCTCCGCATGCTGATAGAAACTTTCTGCCGTAATCGGATCACCCGCTACATGCGCATCCCGACCTAGGGCCAGATAGCGGTCAAGAACCTGCTGGGCTGTGCCCCGGATTTTGCCGTCCGGACCGCTGCTGTCGAAAGTCTGGTTGCGGAGGGTATATGGCGTCTTCCATTGCCGCTCCCACCGCCACCGCCGCCACGGTTTCGCCCTCGTCTCGAATTGGTGTTGTGTTTCATCGCAACCGACTTTTGTTGAGTTGGCTGATCCATCTACCACCTGGTGGCTCGGTGTTATGCTCACCTAGCGAACGGACCCGGATACCGGGTTCGCTTGAGACAGTAACGCGAGGTGCAGAATCAGCGGCGCCGCACGGCGCAATTCCGTGACGTGAACGCCACGTATGTGAAATTAGACGGGAAGCAGTTGGTTTCCAAGCAATTTTTCGCAGTTGCCACATCCCCCGGCGCAATTCGAGCGCCCGCGGACGGCCGGCCAGATCTGATCTTATTTCAACAGCTTGCAAACCGGCTGCGGTGGCAATCCCGGACACCTTCGACGCCGATGAACCACCAATTTCAACCCACATCGCGCCCTCCGGGTTCAGCAGCAGCCCCGCGTCGGCGAAGACAGACCGGTATGCGGCACACCCATCGCGACCACCGCGCAGGGCCTGTGCGGGTTCGAAGTTACGCACTTCGCTGTCGAGGGTTGGCCATTCCGCATCGCTGATGTAGGGTGGGTTGCAGACGATCAGATCGACTGCGCCTGTGAGCGCTGGGCCTGTGAGTGCTGCGCCCCAGTCGCCGCAGACGAAGTGCGTTCGGCTGCACAGTCCCAGCGCTGCCGCATTCTGCTGCGCCACCCACAGCGCCGCAAGCGACCGGTCCAGGCCGATACCTTCCGCGCAACTCAGCTCATTGAGCAACGCCAGCAACAGACAGCCGCTGCCGGTGCCGAGGTCGAGCACGCGCCGGACGCTGTCACGACCACCGGGACGCGCGTCCGCCCAGGCGAGCGCCGCCTCGATGAGCGTCTCGGAATCCGGTCGCGGCACCAGGGTATCGGCGGTCACCTGCAGCGGGAGGCTCCAGAATTCCCGCCGCCCCAGGATGTAGGCCACCGGCTCGCCTCGCAGCCGGCGCTGTAGCAGCGCATCAAAGCGCTGGCCGGCGGCCGGTTCCAAAGGTTCGTCGCGGTGGATGAGCAGGGCTTCAACCGGCACGCCGAGGGCTTCCGCCAGCAGCAGCCGCGCTTCCAGCGCTGCCCCGGCACTCCCGCCGCAGCAAGTGCCGCGCGCGCCCGCACCTGCACAGCGGCAATCGACCTGCCATCGTTCACGCTCATTCGGCCTCGGCGAGCCGATTGGCCTGATCGTCGGCGATTAGAGCATCGATGATTTCGTCGAGTTCGCCGTCAATCACCCGTTCCAGCTTGTGGAGCGTCAGATTGACCCGATGGTCGGTGACTCGGCCTTGCGGGAAATTGTAGGTGCGGATGCGCTCCGATCGGTCACCGCTCCCCACCTGATTCTTGCGTTCGGCCGCACGCTCGGCCGCAACGCGCGTACGCTCCAGGTCGTAGAGGCGGGCACGCAGGATCTTCATCGCCTTGGCCCGGTTCTTGTGCTGCGATTTCTCGTCCTGCTGGCTGACCACGATCCCGGTTGGCAAATGAGTGATGCGCACAGCGCTGTCGGTGGTGTTGACCGACTGCCCGCCCGGACCGGAGGAGCGGAACACATCGATCCGCAGGTCCTTGTCGTCGATCTGCACGTCCACATCCTCGGCTTCCGGCAGTACGGCGACCGTCGCCGCAGAGGTGTGGATCCGTCCACTTGCTTCGGTTGTTGGCACCCGCTGCACCCGATGGACGCCGGATTCGAACTTCAGCCGCGCGAACACGCCGCTACCGGAAATGGTCGCCGTCGCTTCCTTGTAGCCGCCAAGCCCGGTCTCGCTGACCGACATTGCCTCGAACCGCCAGCCCTTCACTTCCGCATAGCGCTGGTACATGCGGAACAGGTCAGCGCCGAACAGGGCGGCCTCTTCGCCGCCGGTTCCCGCGCGTATTTCGAGGATGGCGTTCTTCTGGTCCGCCGCATCCTTCGGCAGCAATAAAAGCTGCAACTGCTGCTGCAGCTCCGGGATCTGCCGCTTCAGCTCAACCAGCTCTTCGCGGGCCATCTCCCGCATCTCGATGTCCGTTGCGGAATCATCCGCCAGCTCTTCCAGCTCGGCCGACTCTATTTGTGCCTTTCGCAACTGTCCGATCGCGTCCACCACCGGCTGCAGGTCGGAGTATTCCTTCGAAACGCGGGCAAACTCCGCGGGCGGCAGAGCATCGACTTGCGCCATCTGGCCGCTCAGTTCACGAAATCGCCCGGTTACCCGGTCCAGCTTGTCTTCCAGGTTCATTGTCGTTCGCGGGGTAATGGGTCAGGGCATGTAAGGAGCAGGATCATCGCAAGCATCATCAACAGCGTCAGGGGTCTCGTTCGTGCTCCTCGTCACCGGACCCGAACAGCCGGTCCAGCAGGTCTTCGATGCGGGCCAGCTCGCGACCGGCAGCGGTCTCCGCGGCAGTCCCGGCAGTGGTCTCTGGCCCGGCCTCAGTACGCTGCGGATCGGCGTTCTGCCCGGCAATGTGGCGGAGCCGCACGCTCGGTTCATGCAAAAGCCGGTTGATCAGCAATTCCGTTGCCCGTTCCGGATCGCCGCCGGCATCTGCAAGCACCCCCGGNCGTACGCGCTCGAAGTGCGCGCGCAACCGCACCAGTGCGGGCACTGCGGCGCGCTCGGCGCGCTCGCGCTGGAATGCCTGCAGAGCCTCGTCAACGATCCGCCGCGCCGCATCGACCACCGCCTCGCGGGCGATCCGCCCGTTGCGCGCCACCCGTTCCAGATCATCGAGAGTATAAAGAAAGACTCCGTCCAGCCGCTCGGCAAGGGGATCGATGTCGCCAGGCACAGCGGTATCGATGAACACCATCGGCCGGTTCCGACGACGCTTGAGGGCTATCTTGGCCATCGCCACATCGACTATGGGCGTCCGGCTGCCCAACGCACCCAGCGTGATATCGGCTCGTTCGAGCGCGTCTGCCAGTCCGTCTATCGGCAGCACGTGAGAGTGCAGCCCGCGCGCCAGGGCCTCTGCGCGCGCCGGCCGGCTATCGGTGACGAACAGCCGGCCCAGGCCCGCGGAGCACAGCGCTTCTGCCAGCAGCGCCCCCACTTCGCCGGAGCCGATCACCAGCCCCGAACTTCGCGCCAAGTCACCGTGCACGCCGCAGCCGAGGTCAATGGCGGCGGCAGCAACCGACACCGGCCCCTCACCGATCGCGGTTTCGGTCCGCACCCGCTTGCCGACAGCAAACGCCCGCTGCATCAGCGTTTCCAGCTCGCCACCGACCAGGCCGGCGGCCCGTGCGGCGCGATGGCTGTCCTTCAACTGGCCGAGCACATGTGGCTCACCGATGACGGTGCTTTCCAGCGAGGATGCGACAGCAAAGATATGCCGCAACGCCGCATCTCCGATCAGCCGGTAGAGCTGGTCCTCGATCTCCGCCGTCGCGTAGCCGCCATGCCGGGCAAGCAGCTCGGTAATCCGGCCACACGCCGACAACGGGTCGGGGTGCACCGCCTGCACCTCCACACGGTCACAGGTGGAGAGCAGCAGCGCCTGGTCGATGCCTGCTTCACGCAGCGCATTCAGAAACGACGTCTGCGCGTACTCCTCCACGTACAGCCGGTCGCGGACAGCGAGTGAGCTGAAGCGATGGCTGGCACCGACGACGATCGGTACGAGGCTCGCAACCGCAGCATCTTCGCCCTTTTCTGGCCCCTGCCCTGGCCTCTGTCCCGGACCGTCTCCCGCACGTCTCCCACCTCACCTAGCGGTCTGTCTTCCGCGCGGTCGTCCGCCACCGTCGGCTCAGGCTGTTTGCGCGAGGCGCTCCCCGAGGAGGGAGAGTGGAACCTCCTCCTGCGCGCCTGCGTCTAGATCGCGCACTGCCGCCACCTCGCGCGCGAGTTCGTTGCTGCCGATGATCACGGCGAGCCGGGCGTTGGCCTTGTTCGCCCACTTGAGCTGTTTGCCGAGCGAGTTGCCGAACGCAAGCTCGACTACATGGCCCTGGGCACGCAGCTGCCGCGCCAGCCGCATCGCCGCCCCGCCCTGCTCCGGACCGAGCGCAATCATCGCCACCGGCCGCAAGGCCGTGGCATCTGCGCCCGCCAGCATCATCAGCCGCTCGACGCCAGCCGCCCAGCCGACACCCGGCGTAGAAGGTCCGCCCATCTGCTCGACCAGCCCGTCGTAGCGGCCGCCGGCCAGCACCGTGCCCTGCGCTCCGAGCGCATCGGAAACGAACTCGAAGGTGGTGTGGCAGTAGTAGTCGAGTCCACGCACCAGCCGGGTGTTCAGACGCCAGGAAATCCCGGCACCCGCAAGTCCGCTCAGCACAGCATCAAAGAACCGGCGCGCCTCGTCGGTCAGCGACTCCGACAACATTGGAGCCTCGGCCACCACGTCCTTGTCCGCAGCATCCTTCGAGTCGAGCACGCGCAACGGGTTACGCTCCAGGCGGGCGAGGCTGTCGGCCGAGAGCCGGTCGCGCCGCTGCTCGAGATAGTCCACCAGCCGCTCCCGGTAGACAGCACGGCTGGCGGTGTCTCCCAGCGTATTGATCTCCAGGACCGGCGCACTGGCGAGGCCCAGGGTGGAGAGGAAATCATCGGCGAGCGTGATCACTTCCGCGTCCGCCAGTGGATCGGCCACACCCAGCAGTTCCACGCCAACCTGGTGGAACTGCCGCAGCCGGCCCTTCTGCGGCCGTTCGTAGCGGAACATCGGCCCGCGGTAGAACACACGCAGCGGCAGCCGCTGCGCGAGCTTGTTGGACAGGAAAGCGCGAACGATGCCGGCGGTGTTCTCCGGCCGCAAGGTGAGGCTGTCGCCGCCCCGGTCCTCGAAGGTGTACATTTCCTTCGTCACCACGTCGGACGTATCGCCCAGCGTGCGCGCAAAGACGTCGGTAAATTCGAAGATCGGCGTCGAGAATTCACCATAGCCGCAGCGGCGTGCCGCTTGCCAAGCCCGCTCCTCGACCATTCGCAACCGGCGGCTGTCCTCCGGTAATAGGTCGCGGGTGCCGCGAACCGTCCTCATTCCCGACATCGGCGATCTTGTCCTCTGCAAGTCTGCGGCCGCTTCAGCCTGGCCGTTCTTCTTCTCCGGCCGTTTGCACGATGGCGCCGGTGGGTGATCCTATTGGGCGGCGGCCGTTGCGGACGGCAGCGGTGTCCCGTCGCGGCGGGGATAGTGCTTTTGCACGTAATCCTCGACGATGGCCTGGAAATCGGCAGCGATCCCGGGCCCGCGCAAGGTCAGCGCCTTGCGCCCGTCGATGAACACCGGCGCCGCCGGCTCTTCGCCGGTCCCCGGCAGGCTGATGCCGATGTCGGCATGCTTGCTTTCGCCTGGGCCGTTGACGATGCAGCCCATGACCGCGACCGACATCATTTCGACGCCTTCGTGTTCCTTCGACCACTGCGGCATGCGGGCGCGAATGTAGTCCTGGATGTCGCCGGCAAGCTGCTGGAAGACGGTGCTGGTCGTCCGGCCGCAGCCGGGGCACGCCGTGACCAGCGGCATGAAGGTCCGCATGCCCATCACCTGCAGGATCTGCTGGGCGACGACAACTTCCAGCGTCCGGTCGCCCCCNGGCTCCGGCGTCAATGAGACACGAATGGTATCGCCAATGCCGTCCTGAAGGAGCACGGACAGAGCGGCGGTAGACGCGACAATGCCTTTCGAGCCCATCCCGGCTTCGGTCAGCCCCAGGTGCAGGGCGTACGGGCAGCGTGCGGCGAGCGCCCGATAGACGGCGATCAGGCTCTGCACCTCGCTGACCTTGCACGACAGGATGATGCGCTCCGCCGGCATCCCGAGGTCTTCGGCGCGTCGGGCACTGCCGGTGGCGGAAACGACGAGCGCTTCTTGCATCATCTCCGGCGCCGACTTCGGCTCACTGGACGTTGCGTTTTCGTCCATCATCCGAGCCAGCAGTTCCTGATCCAGGCTGCCCCAGTTGACGCCGATGCGCACCGGCTTCTCGTAGCGCATTGCCACGTCGATCATCGTCGAAAACTGCCGGTCGCGCTTTTCGCGGAATCCCACGTTGCCGGGATTGATCCGGTACTTGGCGAGCGCTTCGGCGCACGCCGGGTTTTCGGTCAGCAACTTGTGGCCGATGTAGTGAAAATCGCCCACCAGCGGCACATCAATACCCTGCGCCGCAAGGGCGTCGCGGATGTGCGGAACGGCGCGCGCACTCTCGTCGCGGTCAACGGTAATNCGGACCAACTCCGAGCCCGCCGCCGCCAGGGCCGCGACCTGCTTTACGGTTTGTTCGATGTCGGCGGTATCAGTATTGGTCATCGACTGGACGACGACCGGCGTGGTACCGCCAACCGTCACGGTGCCGATCCGCACCGGGATGCTGCTTCGACGCGTGCCCGGACCCATGCTTGCCAACCTCACTCACTCGCGCCTCTCCTACGGCCGGCACGAGCCGGATGCTCCGCTGCCGGGATCTCGGCGAGGCGACACGATTGTTGTGCACGTCGCGGCTGCGAGGGTCAACCCACGCGATTCCAAAGGCCGTGTTGCGGTGTCCGCAACGCTATCGCGAAGCCGCCGTCTTGATGCTGCGTCGGAAGCCCTCGGGTTGAGCGGGAAACCACGATGAACGGCCCCGTCCTCGCCCGGCTCTACCGTCGGCGTGCCATCGACCGCAGAGGTCCTCTCGGCAAGGACGGGTTCTGCCGCAACCGGACCCGCCGGAACTGTCTGCTCTGTCGGCGCTGTCTTCACCACGTGCACCGCCTGCACATCCCGATCGATGGCAGTGCCGCTGGCAGTCGCCTGTACCGGAACATTGGAAACGGCGGACTGCTGCACCACCGCCTCTCCCTCTGCTGGAAAGACACCAGCAACAGGCGCATCTGGCGAGCGAAAAGGCTCCCCACCGGCGGCGACGCGCCGGCTCCGCCCAGCCGCTCCGGAAGTGGAACGATCCGTTGCGCCGTCTCGACGCTGCCCGTTGTCATCGCATACCACGTGCCATAGGCGATGATGGTGACGAGCAAACCCAGCAACATGACCCCACCTTTTGGCGTCTCACTGTCGGCCGGCGGTTCCGGGAAACGCAGCGGCGACTCGGTGGGCCAGCCGGCGATTTCCGCTTGAACCGCGCCGCAACCGCATCCCCGTCGAGACCCAGGGACTCGGCGTAGGCGCGAACGAAGCCCTGAGCGTAAACCGGTCCGGGCAATAGTTCGTAACGCCCGTTTTCGATCGCTTCCAGAAACGCCTGGCGGATGTGCAGTTGTGGCGCAAGGTCTTCCAGCCGTTTTTGCGCCCGCAGACGGCAGGCGCGCAAAGTCCGCCAACATGCGTGTGCTGTCGCGGCTCTTCCTGGCCTTCCATCATTGCGTCCTTCACTACGGACTGTCGGTCTTGCCGGGGCTGTGACGGTGCGTATTCTCGCGATCGAGATAACAAAATTCAACCAGTCGTCCGTGATTGATCGCGCTAAACGAAAATACCGTGGTCTTGCGCATAGGCTTTCAGCTTTTCGCGCAGACCCGTCTGTCTGCTGTCGCGTATCGTCTGCAGGTAATCAACCAGTGACTGCAGGTCGAGACTGCGGACCATCATTTTGAGCGGCCCCACCGCCGGCGGAGAAATCGACAGGCGTCGAAAGCCGATGCCGATCAATGCCATCGCATCAAGGGGCCTGCCTGCCATTTCGCCGCACAGACTTAAAGGAACATCGGCGCGCTGGCATTGCTCGACCACCTGCTGCAGGACGGTCAGCATCACCGGAGACAGGACGTCGTAGCGCTCGGACATCTGATAGCTGCTCCGATCGCTGGCGAACAGGAACTGGAACAGATCGTTGGTGCCGATCGACAGGAAATCGATTTCTTGCAGCAGATGATCCAGCTGGTAGAGCAGCGCCGGGACCTCCAGCATGGCGCCGACCTTTACCTGGCGCGGCATGCCCTCGCCGGTTTCGGACTGGCGCTGCAGCTCGCGATCCAGCATGGCACGGGCGAACCGAAACTCTCCCAGCTCCGCGATCATCGGAAACATGATGTACAGATCGGCATCTGCGGCCGCCTGCACCAGTGCGCGTAGCTGCTGGCGCAGCAGCGCCGGACGATCGCAAGACACACGAATGGCCCGCCAGCCCATGGCGGGATTTTCCACGTCGCCATGTTCCCAATAGGGCATTACCTTGTCGCCGCCGATATCAAGGGTGCGGAAATGCACCGGCTTGCCGGCCGCGTAGTTGAGGATCTTGCTGTACAGCTGTCGCTGGCTGATGACGTCCGGCAGTTCCGATCGGACCATGAACGGCACCTCGGTGCGGTAGAGTCCAACGCCGTCGGCAGCGGTTTCGCTGAGCTGCTGCAGGTCTACCAGCAATCCGGCATTGATGCTGAGGCTGACCTCGACGCCATCCAGAGTTACCGATGGCAGCATCTTGAGCGATGCGTACTGCGCCTTGCGCAGATTGCGGGCCGAGATGCTGCGTCGGAACAGCTGTCGGACGTCTTCGCTGGGCCGCACCAGCACCTGTGCGTGGTCGGCATCGACGATCAACGGATCGCCATTTTCGATCCGGACCATCGCATCGCGCACCTGACCCACGATCGGAATATCCAGCGCCCGGGCGACGATCGCCACGTGCGCATTTGGCGATCCCTCTTCAAGGACCACCGCCTGCAGCGACCCGCCATGATAATCCAGCAGCTGTGCCGGGCCGAGGTTGCGGGCGACCAGCACGAAGTCCTCTTCCGGAAGCGCTTCCACCGCAGACTCTTCGCCCTGCAGCAGATGTTGCAACAGCCGGCTCGCCAGATCCTCCAGGTCGTGGACCCGCTCCCTCAAATANGGATCGGAGACTTGGCGCATGCGCCCGTGAATGTCATCGGTCACCTTCTGCACCGCCGCCTCGGCGGTCAGCCCGGTGTTGATGGCATCGCCGATGCGGCGCAACCACCCGACATCCTCGGCAATCAGCCGGTAGGTTTCGAGCACATCGCGATGTTCGCCCGACCCGGCAATGGCGCTTGCACGCAACATGTTGTCGAGCGCACCGTGCATCTCCGCTACCGCCTTGCGCAAGCGCTCGTGCTCGATGCGGGTATCCTCGGCAACCAGCCGGCGGATGGTGAACTGGTGCTTGTGCAACATGGCGGTGCCGATGCCGAGACCGGCATTGAGACGTGCGCCCTCGAGGCGGATCGGTGACAACGCCAGCGCCTCGGTCGGCATGATTTCGCTGCGGCCGATCAGATCGCCCGAAGCCACCAACTCCGCCAGCACCATGGCAACAGTCTGCAGCGCTTCGATCTCTTCTTCCGTGTACTGGCGCCGGTTGGCGTTCTGAACCGCGAGCACGCCGACCACCCGGCCGCCGCGCAAGATTGGCACCCCCATCAGCGACTGGTAAACTTCCTCTCCGGTTTCCGGCTTGAAGACAAAATTGGGATGCGCCTGGGCGTCGGGAAGTGCGAGCGGGCGGCCTTTGGCGGCAATCTCGCCGATGAGTCCTTCGCCGACCCGCAGCTTGGTCCGGCGCACCGCAGACGCCCGCAAGCCCTGGGTCGCGAACAGCTCAAGGACATCGCCGGCGCGGCGCACATAAATTGAGCACACCTCCGTCGCCATGTCCTTGGCGATAATCGAGACGATGCGCGCAAGCCTGGTCTGCGCGCTGCCGTTCCCGGCCATAACGTCGCGGATCCGGGACAGCAGCCGGCGAAGAACCAGCACCGTCTGCCCGTACTGCATCGCCTAGACAGCCTCGCGCAGCTGCTGGCTGGCAATCGCCTGAGCGGCCTGAGCCACCAGTTCTTCGATAATCTCCCGCGTAGGCTGCTCCTGGGTCACCATGCCGACGCTCTGGCCTGCCATCACCGAACCGGTATCCACGTCCCCATCCAGCACCGCGCGCTTTAGCGCCCCGGCCCAGAAGAGCTCGATTTCCAGCTGCGCCTGCTCTTGCGTCAGTTCGCCGCCCCGGAAGCGGGCAGCGACACGCCGCTGTGTATCGTTGAAGCGCTCGGTACCACGGTTGGCAAGCGCGCGGACCGGTATGACCGGCAGATCCGGATCGATCTGCACCGAGATGACGGCATCGCGCGCACTGGCGCGGATGAACGCCCGCTTGAATGCGGGGTGAGCGATCGATTCGCGAGCGCAAACAAAGCGGGTGCCGAGCTGGCAGCCGGACGCCCCCATCCGCAGATAGGAGACGATCGCCTCGCCGCGCCCAATACCGCCGGCGACAAATACCGGCACATCGCGNATCTGCGGCAGGATCTCCTGCGCGAGCACACTTGTGGAAACCGGGCCGATGTGACCACCGGCCTCAGCACCTTCGATGATCAGTGCATCGGCGCCGTTGCGGATCAGCCGCTTCGCCAGGCCGACAGCGGGCGCGAAGCACATCACCTTGGCGCCTCCGTCCTTCAGAAGGCGAATCGCGGTGACTGGCGGAACACCACCAGCGAGCACCACGTGCGAGATGCCCTCCTCAAGACAGAGATCGATCAGCGCTTCGAGTTGTGGGTGCATGGTGATCAGGTTGATGCCGAAGGGCGCCGACGTCAGTGCCTTGACGCCATGGATTTCGTCGCGCAGCAGCTCGGGNGACAGTGACCCGCAGGCAAGCACGCCAAATCCGCCGGCTTCCGAGATCGCCGCCACCAGATGCTGCTCGGAAACCCATGACATCGCCCCCAGGATCGCATAGCGACAGCCGAGGAACTCGTATCCCCGCCGCCATAGCCGATCGAGGATGGGATCGACGGCTGCCTGGTTGGTCATCGCTTCAAACGGCGTCAAGGCCATACGCGGAGTGCAGGGCGCGAACCGCGAGCTCCGTATACGCTTCCTCGATCAGCACGCTGACCTTGATCTCCGACGTCGAGATAACCTGGATGTTGATCCCCTTTTCGGCCAGCGTCCGGAACATCCGCAATGCAATGCCGGCATGACTGCGCATGCCAACGCCGATGACTGACACCTTCACCACATTCGGATCGTACCTGAGATCAGCATAGTCGATCCTGTCCCTGAGGTCGCGAATCACCGCGACGGTTCGCTCCAGGTCGGCCTTGCCGACGGTGAACGTCAGATCGGTGGTGTCGCCCTGAGGCGAGATGTTTTGCACGATCATGTCGACGTTGATATTGGCTTCGGCGAGCGGACCGAAGATGCCGGCAGCCACACCCGGCCGGTCGGCGACGCGCAGCAGCGTTATCTTCGCTTCGTCACGACTGTACGTAATGCCGTTGACCTGTTCGTGCTCCAACACCTCCTCCTCGCCCACCACGAATGTGCCGGGAACATCATCGAAGCTGGAAAGGACTTGTAGTCGGACGCCGTACTTCATCGCCAGTTCGACGGCGCGCGTCTGCAGCACTTTTGCGCCGACAGAAGCCATTTCGAGCATTTCCTCGAATGTGATTGTAGCGAGCTTGCGCGCCTTGGCAACGATACGCGGATCGGTCGTATAGACACCATCAACGTCGGTGTAGATGTCGCAGCGGTCCGCCCTGAGCGCTGCTGCGAGCGCAACTGCGGTTGTATCCGAGCCGCCGCGCCCCAGCGTCGTCACCCGGTTTGCACCCGTCACCCCTTGAAAGCCGGCGATCACCGGCACCTCGCCGTCGCCGAGCCGTTCGAACAGCCGTTCCGTCTCGACACCGCTGATCCGGGCCTTGCTATGGGCGTCGTCGGTCTGGAAGCGGATCTGCCAGCCGAGCCAGGAGCGGGCCGGGACACCAAGTTCCTGCAGCGCCATCGCCGTCAGTCCGGCGGTTATCTGCTCGCCGCTGGCCACGATGACATCGTATTCGCGGGCATCGTGCAGCGGATTGATTTCGTTGGCATAGCGAACCAGCCGGTTGGTCACGCCGGCCATTGCCGAGACGACGACCACCACTTGGTCACCCTCGTCCACGGCCCGCTTGACGAGACATGCTACGGCTTTGATCCGTTCAATGTCGGCGACCGAGGTGCCGCCGAACTTTTTACCAGTAGGGCCATTGCTCCCCTGTCTCCGTCGTCATCCACCCGGGGCCGCCCGCATGCGCAAATCTGCCTACATGCCGCCCTTGCCTCATCGCCACCGGCGAGAGCCTGCACCGGCTAGCCGTCGCTTCGTTACCGCCTTTCGGGATGCCCGACGGCCGAGGCGAGCCTCTCCCTTGCGGGACGCCGGACGAACCTTAGATACTGAGGGCAAGTTCTTCGCAAGTCTGCCAAGGAAGCGTGCCGAGTCGATGTCCATGTCGTCCAGCGAACTCAAACCCGCCATTCGGTCAGGCCCACCCTTTCAGTCAGGCACAGCGGCTCAGGACGAGATCGCCCGCTTTGATGCCATTGCCGACGACTGGTGGGATCCCGACGGCGACTTCCGCCCACTGCATCGCCTCAATCCGGTGCGTGTCGACTATGTGCGGGACGCATTCATCCGCCATTTCTGCCTCGATGCGACGGCAGACCGGCCGTTCGAGGGCTCGCCTTGCTCGACATCGGCTGTGGCGGTGGTCTGGTGGCGGAACCGATGACGCGCTTGGGCGCCACCGTCACCGCCATTGACGCTTCGGAGGAGGCGATTCGCGTCGCAAGCGTGCACGCGGCACGCGAGGGCCTCGACATCGACTATCGCTGCGCCCCACCGGAAGCACTCGTCGCTGATGGCACGACATTCGACGCCATTTTGGCACTCGAAGTCGTCGAGCATGTCGCCGACCTGGACCAGTTCTTCGCCGCCACCGTGACGCTGTTGCGCCCGGGCGGAGCACTGGCACTTTCGACGCTGAACCGAACGTTGAAGTCGCTGGCGCTCGCCAAGATCGGTGCCGAGTACGTAATGCGCTGGCTGCCGGCCGGCACGCATGACTGGCGCAAGTTCGTCAAACCGTCGGAGATGGCGGCGGCACTGCGCCGCAACGGCCTGACGCTCACCGATCTGAAAGGACTGACTTACGATCCGCTACGCGGATCCTGGTCGCTGACCGCCGACCTCGACGTCAACTACCTCGGCTTCGCCGTCTAGCGGCGGGCGACGCTGCGCAAGACGCTGATGCCGATCCCGCGGGGCCTTCGTCCTCCGCCGCCATTGCGAACCGAAGGAGCGTGCTCCATCCCGGCCCAGCATTGCCGCGGCCGCATTCCGCAGACTCGCGGTGACGCCTCGCGGTAACTGGGAGAATCACGGGGAGAGACCTCAGCCGTCGCGGCGGGGCATCCAGGGGATGCTGCGGATTTCGATACCCTCGTCGCGCAGTTCCTCCGCCTGCTCCGAGCTGGCCTCGCCGTAGATATCGCGACTTTCACACTCGCCGTAATGAATGCGCCGCGCTTCTTCGGGAAATGCCGGACCGACGTAGCTGCAGGTTTCCTCCACACGCCGGCGCAGGTGTCCAAGCACTTCGCGCATCATGCTCACTGCGTCCGGCGTCAGGGACTCGCCACCGTCGGGCTCCCCACCATCGGTGCCCGCGCCACCGGGTTCGGCAGCACCCAGTGCCAAGCGTGGCGCCATCGGCGCCTTGACGACCGACCGATCGCCACAGATCGGGCACTGGATCGCGTCGTCCTGCTGCTGCCATTCGAACGCGTCGCCGCTCTTGAACCAGGCTTCGAAGCGATGGCCGCCGCTACAGATCAAGTCGAACAGAATCATCGTATTTCCTCGTGCCAGCCCGTGCGGCTGGCCTATTCCAGAATTTGTTATATACGATTTTCCGTACGGTGACGCGATGGCATCGCTTTTGTAACGCGCCCTCTGCCGCGGGATGTCCACGCCCAGAAGACGCCGCGCAACACGTCAGGCGAACGGCCGGTCGTGAGTGAGGGATGGAATCTTGCGGCGCGCCTCGGCGACCGCACCCGGATCGATCTCGGCCAGCACGACTCCGGGCTCCTCGCCGCCGTCAGCCAGCACCGTTCCCCAGGGATCGACAATCAGCGAGTGGCCGTAGGTCTCGCGGCCCTCGGCATGGGTGCCGCACTGGCCCGGAGCGAACACGAAGGCGCCGTTCTCGATCGCGCGCGCCCGCTGCAGCACGTGCCAGTGGGCACGCCCGGTGGTGCGCGTGAACGCCGCCGGAATGGACAGGAACACCGCGCCGTGCTGCGCCAGCGCGCGATAGAGCTGCGGGAAGCGCAGATCGTAGCACACCGACATCCCCAGACCGCCCCAGGGCGTCTCGGCGACCACGGCAGCGGTACCGGGGCGNAACGTCGCTGATTCCCGATACCGCTCACCGTTGCCGAGATCGACGTCGAACAGATGGATCTTGTCGTAGCGTGCGACGATCCCGCCGCCGGAATCGACGAGCAGCGAGCGGTTGGCCAGCCGCCCATCGTCGAGCCGGATCGACAGCGAGCCAATCAGCAACCAGACACCGGTTGCGGCCGCGAGATCGCGGAACGCGGCGAGCGCCCGATGGTCTGCCTCCGGCGCCGCCTTCTCGCGCGCCAGCCGGTTGATCGGCTCCAGCATGGCGACGTTCTCCGGCAGCAGCACGAAGGCAGCGCCCGCGTCGCGGGCCCGGCGGACCTGGCTCGAAACGGTCGCGATGTTGGGTTCAATGTCACGCGCCGAGGTGGTCTGGATGCAGGCGACGGTAACCGGTCCGGCCATTGCCTGCTGCCTAGCCGGCGACGGCAAGCAGCGCGTCCAGCTCGCCCTTGCGCTCCAGCGCTACGAGCTCGTCGGAGCCTCCGATCAGCTTGCCGCCGATGAAGATCTGCGGAACGGTGCGCGCACCGTCCGTCCGCTGCTGCATCTCCGCGCGTGCGCCCGGAATCTCGGAGACATCGATCTCCTGAAATGCCACGCCTTTCTTCGTCAGCAGCGCCTTCGCCCGCAGGCAGTAGGGGCAGAACGGCGTGGTGTAGATTTCAACGTGGCTCAAGACAGGGTCTCCTCGGTGTGTGGGAATGCGGAAGGCGGCGGCAGGCCACCGGCCGGCAACGCAGGGCGAACGACGCGTGCTAACGTCAATACGTCGACCGACGCCGCACCAGCCCGCAGCAACGCCCGCGCGCAGGCACCGACGGTGGAGCCCGTGGTATACACGTCGTCGATCAACAGCACACGCCGGCCTGCGAGTTGCCTCTGCCGCCTAGCCGGTACGGCGAACGCCCCGCGCACCGTATCCGCCCGCTTCTGTGCACCCGCGTGCTTTAGCGCCCGGGTCCGCCTGGACCGTATCAGCAGCGTCGGTGCAACGGGAATGCCGGCATGCCGGCCGAGTGCGTGCGCCAGCAGCGCTGCCTGATTGTACTTGCGAACGAACAGCCGGGTCCAGTGCAGCGGTACCGGAACCAACAGGTCGGCATCCGCCAGCAGTGATGCGCCGGCCCGTAGCATCCACGGAGCGAACGTGCGCACCGCATCCGTCCGGTCGCCATTCTTGAACGCGAGGATGAAACGGCTGCTGGCGTCGTCGTAGGCGATGGCTGCGCGTGCACGGACGTACGGGCGAGATGCGGCTGCGCAGGCGCCGCACACCGTTCCCTCGCCGACCTCGAACTCGAAGGGCACACCACAACTGGCGCACAGCGGCTCGGCAATAAAGCGCACCTGCACCCAGCAGCCGGCACACAACGTCCCGGGCTCCTCGGTGATCGCGCCGCAGGCGAGGCATCGGGGCGGCAGGACCACATCGAGGAGACCGCGCGCAATCGAGGCGAAGGTGCCCCGCATGAGTGGCCGGCGAGATGCGCGAGCCTGCGCTGCAACAGCATACGGGGTAACATGGCCGTTTGATCCGCCTCCGCCTTCCTGCCATATAGCAGGCAGGAGT
Source organism: Defluviicoccus sp. (assembly GCA_013414705.1). Lineage (GTDB taxonomy): Bacteria > Pseudomonadota > Alphaproteobacteria > Rhodospirillales > Defluviicoccaceae > Defluviicoccus. The sequence goes on along the minus strand of CP058705.1, from coordinate 3,831,608 downwards.
TTCTCTGCAAGACGTCTGCAGCACATGGTTGTAACACCCAGCGATGGCGCGCCCGTCATCTTCGATCGCCGCTGCGTGCGCCGGCACCGGGACCGGGCGGCGGCGCGGCTCGTCGACCACGACTTCCTGCTGCGCGAAGTGGGTGAGCGGCTTGTCGACCGGTTGAACGACGTCCGCCGCTCCTTTCCGCTGGCACTCGAGCTGGGCTGCCGGCAGGGGCTGCTGGCGGAGCTCCTCCCACCACGCGCCGGCATCGAAACCCTGGTGCAGTGCGATCTTTCGGCGCCGATGGTGGCGCGTGCCCCGGGCCTGCGGGTGGTGGGCTGCGAAGAGACGCTGCCGTTCGCCAGTGGCCGGTTCGACCTGGTGCTGAGCCTGCTGAGCCTGCACTGGGTGAATGACCTGCCGGGCGCGCTGCTGCAGATTCGCCGCGCCCTGAAGCCGGACGGTCTGTTCCTGGCCGCACTGCTGGGCGGCGACACCCTANCCGAGCTGCGGCGCTCGCTGGTCGATGCAGAGGTCGCGCTTGAGGGCGGCCTCAGTCCGCGGATCTCCCCGTTTACCGACGTCCGCGACGCGGGCAATCTTCTGCAGCGCGCCGGATTTGCGCTGCCGATCGCCGATATCGAGACGATTACCGTGCGTTACGCCGATCCGTTCAGCCTGCTTGCCGACCTGCGCGGCATGGGCGAGGCCAACGCGGTGTCCGGACGGCGCAGCGGCTTCAGCCGGCGGGCAACGCTGTTCGATGCGCTTGCTCGCTATCGCGCTGCATATGGCGGGGAGGACGGCCGGATCCCGGCAACTTTCGATGTGATTTTTCTGGTCGGTTGGGCACCCGATACCTCGCAGCCGAAACCGCTGGCGCGCGGAAGCGCGCATGCGCGGCTGGCGGACGCGCTCGGCGGCGCGGAGATCCCGGCGGGCGAGCGCGCAGGAGCGGACCGGTGACCGGCTGTCTCGCTTCGGTACGATCGGGCTGGCCGTTGGTGACCGCACGCCGCTGAATACGCCGATGCGCTTCGATCCCCCTCGTTCGCGGCACGCTGCTCCGACGCTACAAGCGGTTCCTCGCCGATGTACAGCTTGCCGACACGGTGACGGGCGGGGAAAAGCCCGGGAAATGACTCGGGAGACGACTGGCGAGACGGTGGTCGCCCATTGTCCGAATCCCGGCTCGATGCTGAGCGTGGCCGCGCTGGGCTCCGAAGTGTGGCTTTCACCCTGCGACAAACCGGGCCGGGTGCTGCGCTGGACCTGGGAGCTGATCCGGGTCGGCGAGGTTCTGGTCGGCATCAACACCAACCGGACAAATGACCTCGTCGCCGAAGCCGTGAGGCTGCAGCGGATCCCGGAGCTTGCCGGTTACGCCAGCGTCCGCCGGGAGGTACGCTATGGTCGGAATTCGCGCATCGATCTGTTGCTGGAGGCGTCCGATCGCCCCACATGTTTCGTGGAAGTCAAGAATGTGACGTTGCGGCGGGGCGCCACGGCGGATTGGCCGGTGGAATTTCCGGATTCCGTAACCGGTCGCGGAGCAAAGCATCTGGCAGCGCTGGCGGATGCAGTGGCGCAGGGACATCGGGCCGTGATGCTGTATGTGGCGCAGCGCGCCGACGCCCGGCATCTTCGCCTTGCTGCGGACATCGACCCCGGCTACGTGGCAGCGGCGGCACAGGCGAGCGCAGCGGTGTGGAAAGTATCTGCTATCGTTGCCGGGTCGACATGAATGAAGTGCTCGTCGCGAATGCGATCCCGATTGATTGCCCGGACAGACCAGCACGGCTCGATTGAAGCGGATTGAGAAGACTGTGAACAACAACATGCGCCGCCGTGTGGCCCTGCAGGAAACCCGCAGCGTCAAACTTCATTCGCCGTCCGACTTTGCCGGGATGCGGTCCGCCGGCAGGCTGGCCGCCGAAACACTGGATTACATTACGCCGCACGTGGTCCCCGGTGTGCGGACTGACGAACTCGATCGTCTGTGCGAAAAGTTTATCCGCGACCATGGCGCCATTCCGGCGCCGTTGAACTACCGGGGCTTTCCCAAGTCCATCTGCACCTCGGTCAACCACGTGGTCTGCCACGGCATTCCCGGCGACAAGCGGCTGCAGGACGGCGACATCGTGAATATCGACGTCACCGTCATTCTCGACGGCTGGCACGGCGATAGCAGCCGGATGTACTGCGCGGGTCAGCCGGGGGTGAAGGCACAACGGCTGATCGACATCACCTTCGAGTCGATGTGGCGGGGCATCGAAATGGTCCGTCCCGGCATGACGGTGGGTGACATTGGCCACGCGATTCAGACATACGCCGAGGAGAGCCGGTTCTCGGTTGTCCGTGATTTTTGCGGACACGGACTGGGCCGCGTCTTCCACGACGCGCCGAATATCCCGCATTTCGGCCGGCCCGGCGACGGCCCCGTGCTGCGCGAAGGAATGTTCTTCACCATCGAGCCGATGATCAACGCCGGCCGCTGGGAGGTGAAGATCCTGGCCGACGGCTGGACCGCAGTGACCAAGGACCGGTCGCTGTCGGCGCAGTTCGAACATTCGATCGGCGTCACCTCTGACGGCTACGAGATCTTCACGCTCTCGCCCGCCGGCCTCGATCGCCCGCCGTACGCCGTCTGAGCCATGACCGCCCAGGGGAGGTGGAGGCAGGAGGCGCCCGGGGGAGGCGAAGACCGGCGGCGTGGAGGCAGGGGTCGCCGTTGCAAGGCCACACTACCTCGACCATCGCAAGCGGCTGCGCAGCCGCTTCGTGGACGGCGACGCGGAGGCGTTTCCCGACTACGAGCTGCTGGAGCTGCTGCTCTGCTTCGCCATCGACCGGGTGGACGTCAAGCCGCTGGCGAAGGCGCTGCTCGCCGAGTTCGGCAGCCTTGCGGCGGTGCTGGCGGCCGAGCCGTCACGGCTGTCTCCGTTCGAGCGGATGGGGGAACGGCCGCAGGCGCTGTTCCGGGCGATCCGCGAGACCGCGCGGCGGATGCTCCGCCAGGAGCTGACGGACCGGCCGGTGATCTCGTCGTGGCAGGCGTTGCTGGATTACTGTCGGGCGAGTCTGGCCGAGGAGCAGACCGAGCGCTTCCGGGTGCTGTACCTGGACCGGAAGAACCGGCTGATCGTCGACGATCTGCAGCAAAGGGCACGGTCGACCACGCTGCGGTCTATCCGCGCGAAGTACTGAAGCGCGCCCTCGAACTCGGCGCGACCGCTCTGATCCTGGTGCACAACCACCCGTCGGGTGATCCGAGCCCGTCCGCCGCCGACGTGGCGATGACCCGCGAGGTCCGCCAAGCGGCGGATGCCCTGGGCATCACGCTGCACGACCACGTGGTCGTCGGTCGCACCGGCACCGCGTCCATGCGCGCGCTGGGCCTGCTCTGAAGAACGGACGTCATCGCCGGGTCGGCGCCCCACGGCCTCTGGCAACCAGCTTCTGATTACACCAATCAACAGCGACGACGGTTTTGAGCCCGGGCCATGGGAGACGTGCCACGAGTTCTCGGGCGTTCGGCGGCAACGGCTCGGCACCCCAATAGAGCATCGAGAACGCATACAGCGCCTTTGAGAGCACTCTGATGCTGGCACCCACGCAGCATGCACGACGGCTCGAGAAATCGAAAGTGGTCGGGAGCGGATGCGCCACAGAGTTTATTCGTGCTTAGAAAAATATTCTCGGAAAATCACGACAAGGAATATAATCGGGAAGAAAAAACTGTTCCAAAAACCACCCCGTTCCGCAAGCGAGGGCAATTTGCCGCCAATCCATGTCGCAGGGAAGCTCAAAACCAAGTAGTACCGTGTTCTCACTAATTCCACAGAACTCATTGTCCGTAACACCATAGATAGCGAGTTCATACATATTGATTCCGGGAACAAGCAAAACTGAAAAGAGCCCACATAAGCAGGCTAAGGATAGGGCGCGACGAAATCTTGACCCTGCGCCTTTGGTTTTTGCCCATGGCTTTTCCCTGTATATCTTACCGATCCTTGCCCCATTCTCGGTCACGCTCTCTTGCGAGATGGAGTTCCACAACGTTCCGAGCTTCTCCGGGGTCGGGTCAGGGGAATCGGGTGAAGGAGTCATGCGGTGAGGAAGCTTGCGAGGACATCGTCATCCCAGGCAGCGACCTTTCTGCGGAGGTGGAAGGAGTCTTTGTCGGGGGCTGTTCGGATCAGGTTCAGTGCCGTGTGCTTGGTGGTGGCGAGGTTGGCTGGGGCGTGGTCGTCGGTGCGCAGCCGGCAGTCGTCGTCTCTGAACATCATGTTCTTGACCTAGAACAGACTGTTTTCGATGGCCCAGTGAGCGCGGATGATCGGTTCGAGCGTGTCCGCCGCGAGCGCCAACGAGAAGATGGAGAGCCGGGTTTCGTGCTCGGTCCTGGCGCCGACCTCGCGGGTGCTGTCGACGACGACAACGGTTTGAGCCCGGGCCATGGGTGGCACGCCACGAGTTCTCGGGCGCTCGGCGGCAACGGCGAGGATCGGCACCCCGGTGGGTCATCGACGAGCGCATGCAGCGCCTTTGAGAGCACTCTGATGCTGGCATCCGCGCAGCATGCGCGGTGCGGCATGTCATATACAAAGAGGGCGGCACACCAGGTGCTCCAAAGAGTTACTTTGGGTTAGAAAAATATTCTCCGGAAAGCAAGAGAAGCAACGCAATTGGAAAAGACAATACCGTTCCAAAAAGCCACGCCATGCCCCCGAATACTGCAATTTGCCGCCAATCCATGTCGCATGGGAACTCAAAACCAAGCAGGACCGTGTTCTCACCAATTCCACAGAACTCATTGTCCGTAACGCCATAGATGGCAAGTTCATACATGTTGATTCCGGGAACAAGCAGAACTGCAAAGATCCCACATAAGCAGGCTAAGGATAGGGCTCGACGAAATCTTGACCATGCGCCGGTGGTTTTCTTGCCCATGGCTTTTCCCTGTATATCTTACCGATCCTTGCCCCATTCTCAGTCACGCTCTCTTGCGATATATTGTTTATCCGGTTAAGCCCGGCACGGCCATCTCGTTCTGCCGGGCATCCATCGCGTCTTCGCCAACCTCAAGACATGGGCGCTGGGCGTCTATCACGGCCTGCGGAGCAAACATGAGCAAACACTTGAAGCCCGACCTCGACGCGTTCGTCTTCCGAGTCAATCGGCGCCATACCCGCCACGCCAGCTTCGCTTCACTTCTCGGCATCGCAATGGCTATCAAGCCAAGACCCCACAAAGAAATCATCCAACTGCGCTCAACCGGATAAGCAATTGCGGCGGATTGCGCTTCGCTTCGAATCCGCCCTACGAAGTGACACAGGCTATGCGGGCTGCTGGGTTGTGTCGGGCACGATCAAGCACAAAATGCGCGCGTGCCGAAACGGGCATCACGGGAACGCGTGAGCTCCCCACCGAGAGAAAGAAATGCTAATGCGTGTTTGCGTTATAGCGCTGTGTTGTGTCCTCTTCACCTTCGATATTTCCTTCGCGCACGGCGACGTAGTTGTTCTCAGCCCAACCTCACGACAAAAATACACATATACAGCGAAATTGCCTGGAGAATGGACTCAAGTTCCAGCAGTCTCCGGAACCCAACTCACGTATGCGCTTACCTGGGGAACCTCTCTCGCACGGCCATGCACATTCAGGTCAGATGACGTTCCGCCTAATTGGGACATCAGCAGTGAGGATAAAGCGAGAAATTTCTCAAATTCTATCCTATATGCACTACGCTCTCAACCAAAACGCTTTTTACATGACCTACGCGAACGGGTTCCAAATATTTCATTAGAAAATTTTTATACCACGTATGGAGATGATAATGTAAAGTTAACACTCGTATACAGTTATGACGATTCAGGTATGATTTCAAGTAAACAAGTAAGCGTTAGGAGTATTGTATACGAAACACAACTATTTGCGGCTGGCGTTTTTGTGCAAGTTACATGTAACATGCTTCGCGATAGCTACGATGTAAATAATGAACGGTTATTTAGAAACATACGTGATAGCCTTGCTGTTTTCTCCAGATAAAACACAAATTCTATATGATATAACACACAACTATAGTCGATAATAATTTTTATTCCTAGACATGGTGAGAATAGATGCTTGTATAACGTAGAGGTAAGGCTAGGAATTCTAACACACCGAAATGGAGGACCAGATGGACGATGAGCTCGACCGACCGGGAGACCTTCCTGAACCTCTCCGTAACCACGCTTGTTGTATTTGTAGACGATACCGGACACGAACATTTTGCTGATTATAATCATCCTGTCTATGGGCTAGGCGGTTGCGCAACACTCGGGTGTCACTTGGAAGCGATGATTCGCCGTCCTTGGAAGGCAGTCCGGCAAGCAGTTGTAGGCAACCCAGATGCGATCCTACATGCCGCTAAATTCGACGCGTCTCGGGAAAACATTGGTGTAGTCGTTAACTTCTTCCGAACGCAGCCCTTTGCTCGGATTGCCGCAATTTGTTCTCACACGACTGGTTTCATTGGGATTGAGCCCCCTGACCGCCAACCACTTCGAAGTGTATCGTTGGCGTTCATGAAGCGGATAGAGCATATAGCAAAATGGACAGCCTTTACAAATATGGCCATAGTTTTTGAATCGTCAGATAGGGCAAATTCACTTATCGAGGAAGAGTTTGCAAACTCCAAGTTCACGCTCGATGGTCAGCCAGTTCCTATAGAATTCTATTTCATGCCCAAGTCAACAGGGGAACCTGCTCTTGAAGTCTCAGACTTCATTATGCATGCTGTTGGGAGGCAAGTTCGTCACCGCATCAAAGGAAGAAATGGATTCGTTCCTGATTTCCGCGCCGTCTTTCACAACGTAGATGACCGACTCGCGAGTTTCATAGATATCACCGACGTCGTCTGCGAACCTACAAAGCAGTCAGGTCAACACGCGTAGCCTGCCCGTTACGCCATCCACGGTGTCTGGTCAACCTCCGTCAACAGACACAAGTCGGTTTCGCATTCAAGACGTCGGAAGAGACGCCTCTGGAGAACTCCGTCAAGCACACGCGCGGCCGATGGGACTGTCTACCGTCTGCGTTCCGCCAGCCTGTACAGGCTGCGAAGCAGGTCGAAGGTATCATCGCGAGGCCACGAAGTGGCCGTGGCGATCCACTGTCGGACGTCTGGCGGAGTGCCCGGCTGTGGATTGCTTCGCCTTCGGCTCGAAATGACGAGGGATGTTTGCGGCCGGCAATTCAGGCGGCGGCAGCGTCCTTCGGTTCGACGGGAGCGCCGATTGCGGCCAGTTCGGCGGTCAGCATCTTCAGCATGTCCTCCAGGCGACTTTCGATCAGCGGCGACAGCGCGAGCCCGATATCCAGGCTCTGCGGCTGCACGCCGATGACCGTGACGTGGCGGGGAGCTGTTTCCAGCAGGTTCAGCAGCGCCAGCACCTCGGCGAGGCCCAACTGGTGCGGCGAGGATTTCGTCCGGAAGACCGCCGGGATGTCCTTGTCCGCAAGGCGGACGAGGGTTCCCGGCGGACTCCGGTATTTNACGGCGTCGACAATTATGAGGTGATCGCGTCCGGCGATAACGTCGAGCAGGTCCATGCCGCAGGTTCCGCCGTCGAGCACCTCGACGTCCTGGGCAAGGCGATACCGGTCCTGCAGCGCCTCGACAACGCGAACGCCGATNCCNTCATCAGAGAGGAGAATATTGCCGGCGCCGAGTACGAGTACGTTCATCGAAGAGATTTGTTCCCTTGCGTGATTTCTGACCCGGCTTCGTTTACGCCGGATCGTTAGCCTCCGTATGTCCGGACGTTGCCGGTTCGTTTTTAGCTTTTTACCTAAAGCGCCTTGACACGCACGACCTCGCTGCCGGTGCCGTCCACCATGTGGATGGCGCACGCGAGGCAGGGGTCGAACGAGTGGACGGTGCGGATCACTTCCAGCGGCTTTTCCGGATCCGCCACCGGATTGCCGACCAGCGAAGCCTCGTACGGTCCCATATCTCCCTTCTCGTCGCGCGGCCCGGCGTTCCAGGTGCTGGGCACGACCGCCTGATAGTTGGCGATCTTGCCGTCGCGGATCACCGCCCAATGCGACAACACGCCGCGGGGCGCTTCGTGGCAGCCGAAGCCGCGGATTTCGCCTTTCGGGAAGATCGGCTTGTTGAAGGTGTCGTAGTCGCCCTTGCCGATGTTGGCGATCAGCAGAGACCACTGCTCGTCCAGCGTATCGAACAGCACCGCACAACGGACGGCACGGGCGGCGTGCCGGCCGATGGTCGAATGCAGCGCGGCAAGCGGAATGTCGCTGTCCGTCAATGAACCCGCGATCTGCAGCAGACGGCCCAGGTGGCGCTTCGTCGGTTCGTGCCCGGCTGCGTACATCGCCAGCACATTGGCGAGCGGTCCGACCTGCACGCGCTCCCCATAGAACGTCGGCGCCTTCACCCAGGAGTATTTCCCGTCGTCCTGGAAGCCGGTGTATTTGGGGTCCGTCTTGCCGTCGTAGGGGTGCAATGGCGTACCGGCGTCGCCGTACCAGGAATGCCGGCTGCTCTCCTTGACGCCCTTTTCGAAGAAGCCGTCCTGATAGTTGGCGATCGGCCGCAGAGCCGCGACGTCGCCATTGGCAATATAGCCACCGGGAAGCGCGAACTGAGTGTTCTTTGTATCCAGGGGCATTTCCGGAACACAGAGATAGCTGGTAATCCCCGCCCCGTAGACGGTCCAGTCGGCGTACAGCGCGCCGATGGCGGCCACGTCCGGCAGGTACACCTGGTTGACGAAGGCGCCCAGCTGGTCGATCAGCGTCTTGATCGCGAACAGCCGCTCCAGCGTCAGCGTCGACTGGCTGTCCGGGTTGATCGGATTGGCGACGCCGCCGACGGCGAGGTTCTGGATGTGCGGTGTCTTCGAGCCGAGAATGCCGACGATCTGGTTGGCGCGGCGCTGGAAGTCGAGCGCCTGCATGTAGTGGACGACCGCCATCAGGTTGACTTCCGGCGGCAGCCGCATCGCCGGATGCCCCCAATAGCCGCTGCCGAAAATGCCGAGCTGGCCGGCATCGACGAAGCCCTGCAGCTTCTTCTGCACCTTGGCAAACTCGTCCGCGGTGTTCAGCGGCCAGTCCGAAAGGCTCTGAGCCACGGCGGCGGCCTTCTTGGGATCGGCCTGCAGCGCCGAGACGATGTCCACCCAGTCGAGTGCCGAGAGCTGGTAGAAGTGGACGATGTGATCGTGGATGCCGTGGGCGGCGACGATCATGTTGCGGATGTACTGGGCGTTCAGCGGAACCTCGAGGCCGAGCGCATTTTCGATCGCGCGCACCGAGACGATGGCGTGCACGGTGGTGCAGACGCCGCAGATCCGCTGGGCGAAGACCCATGCGTCGCGCGGGTCACGCCCCTGCAGGATGACCTCGATGCCGCGCCACATCTGACCCGACGACCAGGACTTCGTGACTTGGCCGCCTTCGACTTCGCAGTCGATGCGCAGATGTCCTTCGATACGCGTGATCGGGTCGATGGTGATGCGCATCCCGGAGCCTCCCAGCTCTCACTTCTTGTTTTCGGCGCGACCTTGCCTCACATGGGGCCTCGGATGGGCCTCAATGGCGGTCGGCGGTGTGCAGCACCGGCAGATATCGGACGAAGGCCAGATACAGCAGCAGATGCAGCGAGAACACGCCCAGGGTGACGAGGATTTCGCCCACCGAGGGNAAGTAGTGCCATCCGACTCCACCCGCGGGCTCGAAGCCGACCAGGTAACAGTTCAGGCGATAGAGCGCGCCGTTCAGCAGTGCCGCCGTTGCGCCTAAGAAGATGCTGTGCGGCTGCTTCCGCCGCGCCTTCGGCAGCAGCAGGGCGATCGCAGCAATGCCGCAGCCGATCTCGATCCAGAACGACAACGCCTGCAGGTTGGAGACGAACGCCAGATTGAGCGCCCCCAGCCGGATCACGTCCAGCGTCCGCAGCGCCAGGAACAGCACCATCACCCAGCCGATGATGCCGGTCAGGCCGCCCAGGATGCGGGTTTCGTACGGCCGGTGGAAGGCCGCGGACGAGACCAGCGATTCAAAGGCAACCACGGCGAAGCCCATGGTGATGGCCGTGATCAGGAAATAAAGGGTCAGCAGCTGCGATTGCCACAGAGGCGACAGCTGATAGCCTAGCAGCACCACGGCGGTGCCCATTGACGACTGGTGCATCATCGGCAGCAGACAGCCGAGCCCGGTAAAGAAGAACAACACCTTGTTGAGCTGGCGGCGCGCATCCTTCAGTCCGAAGCGCTCAAGAAACGTGGGCGTGAACTCGATCGTCAGCACGATGGTGTAGGCGAAGATGCACAGGGCGGTTTCGACCAGCACCGAGTTCGGATTGATCAGCCAGGGCAGCATGATGTTGTAGCCCTGCCACCAGCGTCCCAGGTCGAACATCACCGCAAGCCCGCCCAGCGAGTAGCCGAACAGGCTGGTCATCAGGCCGGCGCGGACCAGCGGATGGTATTCGCCGCGGTTGATGATGTAGGTGAGGAACGCCATCACGAACCCGCCGCAGCCCAGCGCGGTGCCGATGATCAAGTCGATGGCGATCCAGATTCCCCACGGATAGCCGTCGCTGAGGTTGGTTGCGGCGCCCAGGCCGAAGACAAAGCGCTGGAAGAGGACAGCGCAGGCGATCCCGAGCACGATCAGCAGGAAGATGAACCACGGCGTGAACAGCTTGCCGCCCAGTGGTNNGCGTAGCCGTGCGTCCCGCCATTGCCCGTGCCGTTGCCCACCTCGCTTCCCGCGTCGCGGCCAGGATTGCTGCCAGAATCGCTACGGGACTCGCTGTTGGTGTTCGTGCTGGCGCTGTGGCTGCTCATGGCGTTCCCGCTCCCTCGCTCACTCGCCGTCTTCGTCTGTGTGGTGTTTCGGGAAGTTGCGGCGGGCGAGGAAAACCAGGCCGCCCAGGAACACCGCCGGCGCAATCATTCCGGTATAGAGAAAATGCTGCACGCCTTCCGTCTGGGTTGCGTAGCTCTGCTCCGGGACATTTTTCCACGGCAGGTCGAGCTTGTTGAAGGGCACGCCGGCCAGATACAGCGCCTGGGTGCCGCCCAGAACATTCTCTCCATAAACCTCCGGAATATACGCCGCTTCGATCACCTTCTGATGTGACGGCAGCGGGCTGCCGTACGTGCCGCTGATGTCGCCACGCGGGTAGGCGTAGGTATCCCCGGTTGCNAGGGCAAGGCGCCGGTGCGCCTCTTCTTTCAGGTCAGCGACGCGCCCGAACAACGTAGCACCGGTGGGACAGCCTTCGACGCAACCCGGCAATTCACCCTCGACCAGCCGGTGTTTACACAGCTGGCACTTGTGAATTTTCCCGAATGCGCCCGTATAATCGTAGCGCGGCACCCGGAACGGGCAGACGTAGACGCAGTAGCGACAGCCGATGCAGCGGTCTGGATCATGGCTGACGATGCCGGTGACCGGATCCTTGGTCATCGCCGAGACCGGGCAGCACGACACGCACGAGGGATCGACACAGTGCAGGCACTGCCGCTTGATGAAGGCGAAACCGTCCTCTTCGCGGTCCTTCACCTCCATTGTGCCGTTGCGGTAGACCTTGATGATATTCAACGTCTCGCCGGACAGATCCGTCGGCGTGTCCCACGTGCCGGTGTTCCATTCCCGCTGGTCGGGATGGATCTCCGTGGGCATGTCGTTCGCCCGCTTGCAGGATGCCACGCAGGCCTTGCAACCGACGCACAAGGTCGAGTCGTAGAGCAGCCCCAACGCATCCGGCGATATCGGTTTCGGCTCCCGCTCCAGCATGGCTTCCGCCGGACCCGGCGCACCGGCAACGGTTGCGGCCGCGGCCGTGGCAGCGCCACCGGCAGCGACCGAGTGCAGGAAACCGCGGCGGTTCAGACTCATGGCTGGGCGTCCTGTCGTCCCGTATCCTGTCACGCGGAGGGTTTGTCGGCACCCGCGGGCTCTGCCGGCTTCTCTTCGGCCGGCTTGTGTTTGCCCATGCGGGAAGCGAGCACGGCGGCGGCGCCGATTCCAGCGCCACCCACCGCACCCGCTAGCGCCGCCGCGCCTGCCGTTACCCCCTGGCCCTTCGGTTCGGCGATGCGCGGAAACGCTGTTGGTGGTGTGACTGTGATGACCTTGGCAAGCGCGTGAATCGGCTTGGTAAACCCGATGCCCTCTTCGGAGCAGCCGAAACACGGATGGCCGGTACCCACCGGCCACGCGCCCGATCCCACGTCGCCGAACAGGATTGCCGGGCAGTTGGCATACGTCTCCGGGCCCTTGCAGCCGAGGGCGTACAGGCACCAGCCCTGGCGATGACCGGCATCACCGAACTCGAGCGCGAAACGGCCGGCATCGAAGTGCGGACGGCGCTCGCAGTTCTCGTGGATCAGCCGGCCGTAGGCGAACTTCGGCCGCTGCTTGTCGTCCAGATCCGGCGCCTTGCCGAAGGTCACCAGGTACAGAACCGTGGACAGGAAATTGTAGACGTTCGGCGGACAGCCCGGAATGTTGATCACCGGCTTGCCCGGCAAGATCTCCTGGACTGGTTTTGCCTGCGTCGGATTGGGATCGGCGGAGGGAATGCCGCCCCAGGACGCGCACGAACCGATGGCGATGATCGCCGCCGCTCCTTCGGCCGTTTCACGCACCACATCAAGGATCGGCCGGCCGCCGACCATGCAATAGACTCCACCATCTTTGGTCGGGATCGAGCCATCAACCACCAGGACATACTTGCCCCAGTTCTCCTTGATGGATTGATTCTTGAACTCTTCCGCCTGATGGCCGGCACCACTGCACAAGGCTTCGTGATAGTCGAGCGAGATCATGTCGAGGATCAACGTCTCGACCGTCGGATGGTGAGCGCGCAGCAGGGACTCGGTGCAGCCGGTGCATTCCTGCGCCGACAGCCAGATCACCGGTGGGCGTGAGGGTGCGGTCGCCGCCTCGGCGATCCGCACTCCCAGCGCTGGCGACAGACCGAGCGTGGCCGCAACACCGGTACAGAACTTGAGAAAATCCCGTCGCTTCAGGCCGCCGAGCGCACCGGCGTAGCTGTCGAGATTGTCAAATTCTCCGGATTCCGGGCACAATTCGCCGGTCATCAGCTACCTCCCTGTGATTCGCACGGCTTATTTACGCTGCCTTGCCGTCAGCGTCGCCGCGTCTTCTCACTGGAAGGCATACTAAGCGAAAACAGGAAAGATATAACAGTAAAAATTCACCAAAGACTCTCTTTCTATGCTACTGATAATCGTTATTAACCTGTTGCGCTCTTCGCGTTGTCTTGGTTTTAGTCTCTGTCAATTGCAACGAAACGTCTTCGCGATTTCCGTGTATTTTGCCGTCTAATCTTGCGTTAATTCAGCGATTCCTATTTTTCGCTGCGATATCTCGACGTGAATCCTCGACCGCCGTGATATCGACGGATCAGCGTAGCCGGAATGTCAATTGAGCGACGAAGATCTCAAGAGCCTGATCGGTGCGAGTCAGGGGTCTCGGCAGAGAGACCAAAAAGGAGCCGATCCCCTTGTGAAATGCCGGCCTCAAGCATCGGTGGGAGTGTGGATCGTAAGAGGCGACGCTGACGCGGTCGGTCTCAGCGTCCCACCCAGAGAGGATCCGGACGGCTCCTCCAGTGAGAACACGCCGGTCGCCGGCCCGTCGCTTTCCAGGCCCTGCACCACGAGGCGGCCGCGTGCCGCGTTGGCCACGGCCGCCAGCCGGGTCTGATCGTTGAGGATCGGCGGAACGAGCCATTCGAGGCCGTCGCCATCGGTCGCGACCGTCGTCTCCATCTGCGCGCACCGGGCCGGGCTATCGATGCCCCGATTGTGACCCTCGAGTTCAATCCCCATCCAGTGATTGCTGATGGCTGCCGGGCTTTCGTGTACCACCGCCCGCGTCTCGAGCCTCTCGATGACACACCCNTCGCCCGCGTTCACACCGGACAGACAGAAGAACACCGGCAGGCACAGCGGCGCTTCCGTAAGCAGCCGCTTTGCGTCCGCATAGCTTGCACAGGTTTCGAATGCGTAGCGCAGCAGGTGTGTCGGCGGCAGTGCGCGCTGGCGCCACAACCGCACCCGTCCCACGACCCAGTCAAGCGGCATGGCGCCGGTCACGCGGCGCAGCGGAGGCTGGTTGATGCATGCGCTGAACCGTCCGGGCGCCATCGCCGTCAGCACGCCAACGTATCCCGGCCAGGTGACGTTGTAGAAGTCTCCCGCTGGTCCATGCTGACGGGCGACGACGATCGCCCGCCCCAGGCCGGGCAACGGCCAGTCGAGCGCCCGCCGCAGCCGGCTGCCGTCTCCCGCCGGATCGGAGCTGACTCCCGCCGTGCAGCTCCACTCATAAGACATATTGAGCATCACGCCGCCAGGTTCGCCCAGCCGCCGGCGGATAGCGTCAATCTCGTGCCGGTACGGGTTGCCGGCACGCTCGAGCCAGCGCCAAGCCGCCTCGTCGCCCAGCCGCAGCACCAGCGCGCCGTACTTGCGCCGGCCGCACGCCAGCAGCTCTTCCAGCCGTTCGGGCGCCAGTTCCATCAGGTGTTCGGCCGCCGGGTTGCGGGGTTCGAAGAACGGGATCGGGCGCAACGGCGATGCCGATGCGCGCGTTTGCGGGTCTTCCATGCTGTCGCGCATCGCCTCTCCTTGCCGGAAGCCGGTACCGCGCCGTATTACGCATCGACAAATCTGGATGCCGGAAGGGTACGGCGGGCCGACACGGCAGAACATAAGGCGGAAGAAACAATGATTCCACGTTACAGCCGCGACCGGATGGCGGCAATCTGGACACCGGAAAGCCGATTCCGCATCTGGCTGGAGATCGAGACGCACGCCTGCGACGCCCAGGCCGCACTGGGTGTCATTCCCACCGAGGCCGCCGCCGCGNTGCGCGCCCGCGGCGCGTTCGAGGTGGCGCGGATCGACGAGATCGAACGCGAGACCCGCCATGACGTGATCGCGTTTCTTACCAACGTCGCCGAGCACGTCGGACCCGAGGCCCGTTTCGTGCACCAGGGAATGACGTCGTCAGACGTACTCGACACCTGCTTTGCGGTGCAGCTTGCCCGAGCCGCTGACATCCTGCTGGAAGATATCGACGCGCTTCTGGCGGCGCTCAAGTGCCGCGCTTTCGAGCACAAAGACACGCCATGCATCGGCCGCAGCCATGGCATTCACGCCGAGCCGACCACCTTCGGGCTGAAGCTGGCCGGATTCTGGGCGGAGTGGCGGCGCAATCGCGACCGATTGGTCGCCGCGCGCAAGGAGATCGCGACCTGCGCCATCTCGGGTGCCGTCGGTACGTTTGCCACCATCGATCCCCGGGTGGAACAGCACGTCGCCAAACAGATGGGGCTTTCCATTGAGCCCGTCTCGACACAGGTGATTCCGCGTGACCGGCATGCGGCCTTCTTTGCGGCGTTGGCAGTGATCGCCTCGTCGCTGGAACGGCTCGCAGTCGAAATCCGCCATCTGCAGCGCACCGAAGTCCGCGAAGCCGAGGAGTTCTTCGAGCAGGGCCAGAAGGGCTCGTCAGCAATGCCGCACAAGCGCAACCCGATCCTGACCGAGAACCTGACCGGGCTGGCCCGGATGGTGCGGGCGGCGGTGGTCCCAGCACTGGAGAACGTCGCCCTCTGGCACGAGCGGGATATCTCGCATTCCTCGGTGGAGCGCTTCATCGGTCCCGACGCGACGGTCACGCTGGACTTCGCACTCGCCCGGCTTGCCGGAGTGATCGACAAGTTGCTGGTCTATCCGGAGGCGATGCGCGCCAACCTCGAGAGGCTGCGCGGCCTGATCTTCTCGCAACGCGTGCTGTTGGCGCTGACTCAGGCCGGGATGAGCCGGGAGGACGCCTACCGGACAGTGCAGCGGCACGCGATGGATGTCTGGGCCGGCGAAGCCAGTTTCCTGGATTTGCTGGCTGCGGATCCAGACGTGGCTGCACGCCTGGATCGCTCACAGTTGGCAGAGCTGTTCCGCTTGGAAGATTACCTCGCGCGCGTCGATGCGATCTTCGCCCGCGTGTTCGCGGAAGACACCGGAAAACCTTAGCGCAGGATCTCAGCCACCGACCTGGACGTGGTCGGTGTCGAGCGGCATCGGGTAATCCGCGACGATCTCGCGTACCGCTTCCGCTTCGGCGTCAGCCAGCGCCTTGACCACACTCGGCGCGGCCACGTCTGCGCCCACCGCCCGCAGGTCCTGGATGACCTTATCGCCGACGTCGAGATGTCCCGGCCGTTCGCACTCGAGGAGCACCAGCGAGCGAGCGTACTCGCGCGCCTCTTCTCCTTCGAATCCGAGCTGCTGCGCCGCCCACAGGCCGAACAGCTTGTTGCGGCGGCTGCGCACCTTGAACCGCAGTTCCTCGTCCAGCTTGAACTTGGCTTCGTGGCCCTGTTCGATGTCACGGAACAGATCTGTTGTCATCGCCGACCCGGTCGATCATCCGTGCAAGGCGTTGTTTTCCACTCGCCCACAGCCCTAAATCTAACGGTCGAGTCGATGTCATACAATGGCAACGCCAGCGCTTGGGAACAGTAGCGGCAGTTACTCACGCATACCAGGGTAGACCAAAGCTCATGTGCACCGTTGTCGTGTTGCGCCGCCCCGGGAACCACTGGCCTCTGCTTTTGGCCGCCAACCGGGACGAGATGGCCGACCGGGCCTGGCAGCCGCCGGGCCGGCACTGGCCTGCGGCTCCCTGGATCACAGCTGGGCGCGACCTGCTGGGCGGCGGCAGCTGGTTCGGTGTCAACGACGATGGTGTCGCCGCCGCAGTACTCAACCGCATCAACACGCTCGGCCCCGCGCCCGGGCGCCGCAGCCGCGGCGAACTGCCGCTGCTGGCCCTCGCCCACGGCACTGCCGGCGCGGCAGCCGCAGCGATCGGCACCATCGATTCGACCGACTACCGCTCTTTCAACATGGTCGTCGCAGACTCATCGAACGCCTTTTATATCCGAGCCGTAAGTGACGGCGGCGGTACTGTCGCTCTCGGCAGTGCTCGGCAGGCCGACAGCGGCGCAGCACCCTCGCTTTCCGTCGAGCCCCTGCCGGACGGGCTGTCGATGATCACCGCCTATGACCGTGACGATCCACGCTCGCCGCGCATCCGCCGCTACCGGCCGCGGTTCGTCGCAGCACCGGTGCCGCTACCGGAGCACAGCGACTGGAGCGGCTGGATCGCCCTGCTGGGCGCGCGCGACAGCGATCCGGACGCGGGTCCGGGCGGAGCGATGACGGTGGTCACGACGACAGGCTTCGGCACCGTCTGCTCGGCCCTGCTGGCATTACCCGCTCCGGGAACGGCTGGCACTAAGGCAAACAGTCCGGCCGATCGGCCGCAGCTGCTGTTCGCCGCAGGTCGGCCGGACGAGGTCCCATTTGAGCCGATCCGGTTGTAGCGATGCACTGTGGCGTGCGCTCCGACATCGGGATTTCGAGCCTGCACGCATGGCTCACGTCTGTTTGATGCGTCGGGCACACAAGCACCCTCGCCGGTGGGACGATTGTCTTGCGGACGCGCAGTTGATATATCACGTGCAACTGGCTGCCCGCGGCGATGGCGCCATGAAACTTGGGACGCGCGTCCATGCCCCGACGCAGACAAATTTTCGAAGGTAAAGCAAAAATCCTCTATGAGGGACCTGAGCCAGGCACACTCGTTCAGTATTTCAAGGACGATTCGCCCAATGGCAGCGTGAAGAGCAAGAGCGTCATCACCGGTAAGGGCGTGCTCAACAACCGCATCTCCGAGTACCTGATGTCCCGTCTGNGGGAAATTGGGGTGCCGACCCATTTCGTTCGCCGGCTGAACATGCGCGAGCAGCTGGTCCGTGAAGTGGAGATGATTCCGCTGCAGGTGGTGATCCGCAACTTCGCGGCTGGCGCATTCGCCGAGGTATTCCACCTCAACGAAGGCACTCCGCTGCCGCGCTCGATCGTCGAATATTATTACAATTCCGACGAGTTCGGCCATCCGATGGTCTCCGAAGAGCACATCACAGCCTTCGGCTGGGCGACACCGCCGGACCTCGACGAAATCATGTCGTTGTCGCTGCGGATCAACGACTTTCTGTGCGGCCTGTTCCTCGGCATCGGCATGCGGCTTCTGGATCTGACGGTAGAGTTCGGCCGGCTGTGGGATGATGAGCAGATGCGGATCGTCCTTGCCGACGAGATTTGCCCGGATTGCTGTCGGCTGTGGGACCTGCGCACCAACCGTCGGCTGGACCGGGGCAACGACGACGCCGACTTCAGCCAGATCGCCGATACCTATCAGGAAGTGGCCCGCCGGCTGGGTATCCTGCCGGAGAGCGGACCGTCCGACATGAAGGGCCCGGAGACGATGCAGTGATCGCCCCGCCCTTTACGCGACCAACACCGGAGAACCGCTGGCATGCTGAAGGCCCGCGTTCACATCACCCTGAAGCCGGGCGTGCTCGATCCCCAGGGCAAGGCCGTACAGCATTCGCTGTCCGCACTGGGTTTCGACGGCGTTGAGCAGGTGCGCCAAGGCAAGTACATCGAGATCGACCTCGCCGACGGCGACCGGACATTGGCGCAAGAGCGGCTTGATGCCATGTGCCGCCAGCTCCTCGCCAACACGGTGATCGAGAACTACGCCATCGATATCCTCGAATGAGAAGCGCCGTCGTCGTTTTCCCCGGATCGAACTGCGACCGAGACGTAGCCCTGGCGCTTGAGCAGGTCACCGGCAGGCCGCCCGCTATGGTCTGGCATGGCGAGACCGAGCTGCCACCGCTGGACCTGATCGTCGTCCCGGGCGGCTTTTCCTACGGCGACTACCTGCGCTGCGGAGCGATCGCGGCCCATTCACCGGTGATGCGGGCGGTGCGCGAGCAAGCGGCAGCCGGCGTGGCGGTGCTGGGCATCTGCAACGGTTTCCAGGTGCTGACCGAGACCGGGCTTCTGCCTGGGGTTCTGTTGCGCAACGCCGGTCTGCTCTTCATCTGCCGCGACGTCCTGCTGCGGGTCGAAAACGACCGCTCGGCATTCACGCAGGGCTACCGGGCTGGCCAGGTAGTGCGGATGCCAGTTGCGCATAACGAAGGCAACTATTTCGCCGATCCCGAGACGATCAGCCGGCTGGAGNGGGAGGGCCGCGTCGCGTTCCGCTACTGTGCCGCCGACGGTACGGTCAGCGATGAAACCAATCCCAACGGCTCGCAGAACAACATCGCGGGGATTCTCGACGCACGCGGCCGGGTGCTGGGTTTGATGCCACACCCGGAGCGGCTGGCCGATCCGCAACTTGGCGGCACCGACGGCCGGGCGATGTTCGAGGGACTGCTGGCGGCAGTGGACTGACCGGACTCAGGCGCCAGAGCTCGTGCGTCGTTCAGGGATTTCGGCCGTTCTCTTTAAGGCAGCAGCTTCATCGCCGTCACCGCTAGCGCGGCTGTGGCGATGATCGTGCCGACAATCCAGCGCAGGTGCAGGTTGAACTCGCCGCGCATCTCGGCACGCAGTCCCGCCATGTCGCTCTTCAGCTCAGAACGCAGTCCCGCCATATCACTCTTTAGCTCCGAGCGCAGTTCAGCGATATCACCCTTCAGCTCCGAACGCAGACCTGCGATATCGCCCTTCACCTCCGAGCGCAGGCTTGCGATGTCGCCTTTCAGCTCCGAACGCAGACCTGTGATCTCGTGTTCAACGTCTGAGCGGAATGCTCCGATGTCCGTCTCGAGTTTCGAGCGAAGGTCCGATATGTCTGCCCTGAGCGCGAGCTCCATGGCCTCGAGGTCCTGCTTGGTCGCGAGACCGCTGACTTCGCCCAGACTTTCCGCCAATGCCTGCGTCGTATCGGCCGCCTGTCGCGGTGGAAATCCGGCCGCCTCCAATCTGCGCGCCAATTTCAGAGTATCGAACGCAATCGCAATCATGTCGCTATTCTACCGATTATCGCTCACCCGAGCTACAACCGAAACACGCGGGAATGTCCTGTCTTTCCGGCTTCTGCTTTAATCGAGCGCCAAGTTTTCGTACTGTTCGTTTTTACTCGGCTTCATCCTTCATCCTTCATACAGGCACCTCATGACGCTCACCCCGGAACAGCTCTCCGAGATCGAGGCGGCGCGGGCCGCTTCCGCGACCACCCGACGGTCAACCGTAGCGGCCTTGGAGGAAGTCCTGTTTCAGCCGATCGCCGTGCTCGACCACGGGTTCGTCCGGGTGATCGACTACATGGGCGATGACGGCGCGATCGTACAGGCGGCACGGGTCTCCTACGGGCGCGGCACCCGCCGGGTGCAGGACGATGCCGGACTGATCGACTACCTGATGCGGCACCGGCACACCACACCGTTCGAGATGTGCGAGATCAAGTACCACGTGAAACTGCCGATCTTCGTCGCCCGGCAGTGGATCCGCCACCGCACCGCCAACGTCAACGAGTACTCCGGCCGCTACTCGGTTCTTGACAACGAGACCTACCTGCCTGCGCCAGAGAACCTGGCGGCGCAGTCCACAGCCAACCGGCAGGGACGCGGGGCGGTGCTGGACGCAGATGCCGCGGCGCATGTGCTTGCGTTGTTGCGCGAGGACGCTGCGCGCAGCTACGCGCATTACCAGGAGATGCTCGATCCGGACGGCCCGGGCCTCGCGCGCGAGTTGGCACGGATGAATCTGACACTCGCCACCTATACCCAGTGGTACTGGAAGATCGACCTGCACAACCTCTTCCATTTCCTGGCCCTGCGCGCCGACGCCCACGCCCAGTACGAAATCCGCGTCTACGCCGAAGTAATGCTGGAGACGGTGCGTCGCTGGGTGCCGCTGGCGCACGCGGCGTTCGTCAAGAACCGGCTGGGTGCGGTAACCNTTTCCGCACCGGCGCTGGCACTGGTGCGCCGGCTGCTCGCGGGAGAGACGGTGGCGCAGGCGGACAGCGGACTCTCGCCACGCGAATTCCGCGAAGTGATGGCCGCTCTGGGTCGCGATGCCGGCAATCGGGGCTGAACCGGCCCGGCACCTCAATTTCGCCCCGCATCAACGTCCAGCCGATCGTTGTTCGTTGCCGGCACTGTTCGAACAGAAAACGAATATTTTATGAACGATTGCTGGTGAGGCACGGTAAGAATTGTGCCTCATTTGGGGTGATTCACCTTTACAGACACCCGGCTATAGTAGGCTATCATATTACGGTTATTTGCGATCAACAACTATTCTTATATTTAAATATGCAATTTCTGACACTCTCGCATGCGTAAAAATACCTCGTATGGGTTGTTTTTGACGATTCTGATGGTATTTCTGATGCTGCGGTGCCGCAAGGTACAACTGCCGGAATATCCGCTGGAGGGGATCTCCCTGATACGCGTGAGCGGCACAAATTGCCGGTTCCGGATGCGTGACGAGCGCAAGCGCAACGAAGCAGACCCGTCGGGAGGCATTGTCGACAGTGATGCTCCCTGGCGGGTAACGGTTTGTGTCGCCGCCCGCATCTTGATCCGGGGTTGGATGGAGGATCGGGCGATGACTGATGAGTCGAGGCAATGCACGTTCTGGCACGCAGGAGCCGTGGTTCTGCATCGATCTCTGCTGGGAGCCTCGCTCGTGATAGCCACCCAACTCAGCGCAGCGACGCCTGCGTCGGCGGTGCCGAGCGCCAATCCGGGAGACCGGGCGATCAGCAGATCGGCAGTGATGGAAGACAGCCCCGCCATCACCGTCGATCCGACCCGTGCGAACGCATTCGCCATCGCATTCGTCCGCGGGGACAGCTGCTTTGTCCGCACCAGCACCACGTCAGGAAGCAGCTGGACAGCACCGGTCCAACTACGCCCTTCCGAGGAAAACGGCAGCTGTGCTGCCGCCGACATCGCGTACGCGCCGGACGGCAACCGGATCTATGCGGCCTATGCGGAATGGGGCCCGCAGAGCAGTTATCCGCAGACGAACCGCATCCTGGTCTCTGTTTCGACGAACGGAGGGGCCACCTGGGACACGCCCCGTATCCTGCTGGAGGGGTCTTCGGATCCGGATGGGAACGCTTACCTGGAGCCGCAGATTGCGACACCACCGATCGCGTCCGAGGCCCAGTGGGCGTATGTTACCGTCGTGCTGCATTCGCGTTCTGGTGCGGCCACTGTTCTCCTTCGCTCGCCGGATTACGGAGAAACCTGGACGGAAACCGCATGGGCCACCATCCGGAGCACCGGATGGGGTGAGACGCTGCCGCCACTGCAGGCCACCCGCCACACGCTTGCCACCGGCCCGGCCGGTCAGGTGTTGCTGGTTAGCGCGTGCGGTGGCTGCGAGGATATCGCGTACCCGGACGGCATGACCCGTGATCAGGGAATTCGCCTCTGGCAATCGTCAAACCACGGCGCAAGCCTTGCGAGCAGTACGCCCGTTTACGCCCGGCGCGGCGCCCTGGCCTATAACTTCCCGGCCAACGTTGCCTGGGGATGGGGGCAGACGGCATTCGGGCCTGCGGTCGAATTCGGAACTGAAGCGGTGGCGCATATCGTCTATCCGGCCAACGGTCACCTTCACTACATCTGGGCCAAGCCACCGTATACGTCCTGGTCTGCACCCGAGCAGGTCGATGACAGCCCCATCGGAACCAAGCAAGCGCCTGCCTTGCAGGTGAAGGCCTGCGGCAACACCACCTACCTGCACGCGCTATGGTACGATACCCGCAATGATGCCACCGGTCAGAAATTCGACGTGTTCTACGCCCAGCGGGCGGCAGCAGACGGCGGAACGTGGTCGAACAACGTACGCGCTTCCAACGCCATTTCCTATCCGGACTTGCCCTGGAGCGCCACCGGCCTCGCGGTCAATGGCGGAACAGTCTTCGGCGTCTGGCCCGATCGCAGGGACAACGGCGGCTACGACATGGACATCTATGGCAGCCCCATCTGGTCGGGTCTCGCCTGTCCGTAGAAGCGGCTCGCTGAGTACGAACCGGACTCCATGGCTGCTTGCCGCCTGTGGAACGCTGCGGTGTTGGTCGCGCCTTAGAATGCGTTCTTGCGCAGACCCTGCACGTAGGTCGTGAACTCGACCAGCGTCAGGCAGTTCTGGTCCTGCTTCGGGATAGACACGAAACGGGTAAAACCCGCCTGGTTGAACTCGAAGGCAGAAATGGTGCCGTCACGGTCGACGTCGGCGGCGCGAAAGACATCTTCGCGCAGGTTCGGCACCTCGGCCCGGGTCAGTTGGCCATCTCCACCAACCGCGCCGGTGACCGGATCGGTTCCCTCGGTATCAAGGACGAAGAACACGGTCATCACCCGACGTCGCCATTCCCCGTCGTCGATGCAGCCATCTGAGTTGACGTCGAACACCGCAAACAACTCTTGCGGCGAGTGGACATGCTGCGTCTCGGAACGCATCTGGCGAAAATCAGGTGTAATGGCCTGCAGATCTGGAGTTGCAGCAGGAACGGCAGGCGCCTTTAGCTGCGGCTGCGTCTGAGCGTGCGCCGGCATCGGCGCGGAGGCAGGAGCAATGCCGCACCAACAACGAGCATGATCGCTGTCGTGGTTCCGCGTGTTACCATTCCAAACGCTCTGTGCTCCTGGAACATGGCGCGACGATCTCCCTCCCCGCCGGAGCCGGGACGTTCTCCGGACCGGCATGCGGACGAAAACGGCGCCTCTCGACACCGCTTCTCCCCTCCTGCTTCCGCATAGCATCGCCGGCAGGCGCCGTCGAGCAGGAAGCCAGAAATTAGCGCTGATCGCGTACTCTCTACCGCTGATCCGTTATCGCCGCCGGCATGTCTGTGAAGGGCCGTTCCTGGCCACTCCTCCTTGCACGCTCCGGGTGAAGACGCCTATATTGCGAGTGTCGGGCTTCCGACTATGGCGATAAACGCTACATGAAATAAGCGTTACGGACCCGGGGCAGTACCCGGCGCCTCCACCAATTTCGCGGATTCCGGCTCGCCTTGCGAGCCGATCCGCATGCGGGGGCGAACCAGGATCGACGTGCGTGGTAAAGGTGTGGTTTTCGCTCGGCATGGTACCGCCGTTATCGGGCCGATCTATATATGCCAACGACAATGAGGCATATGCTCTCGCCGCCTAAAGCGCCGTGAGCGGGGTTGGGGAGGCACCTGGCACCAGAAGCCTCCCACTCGACTGTCCGCCCAACGCGGATGGCTGAGGAATTGGGGGTTCACGGTGCCCGTGGTTGAGCGGTCTGGTGGAATTTGCCTCTCCCTCGAGGCTTCTTGATCTGGTCGGTGTTGATGTCCAACGACGAACTTCCGTACGATCGCTGGCTGGAAGAAGCGCTGCGCGGCGTTATCCGCCGGGCATTGTTGTACACGGCCGATCACGGCTTGGCCGGTGATCATCATTTCTACATTACCTTCACCACCAATGCCCCCGGCGTTGAGGTGGCACCGGACCTGCGGGCCAGGTATCCGGAAGAGATGACGATCGTTCTTCAGCATCAGTTCTGGGACCTGACCGTCGAGGAGGACTGGTTTTCGGTCACCTTGAAGTTCCACGGCCGGTCGTCGCAGCTGCTGGTGCCGCTGGCCGCCATCACCGCCTTTGGCGATCCGTCAGTGAACTTTGGCCTGCAGCTGAAGACACTGGCTGGCGAAGGCGACGAAGACGAGACCGGTGATGAGATCGAACCACCGGACGAAGAGGACCTGACGCCAGCCCCGGAGGAAACCGGTGGGCAGGTGATCGCGCTCGACACCTTTCGTAAAAAATAGCACACATAAGCCCGCACCTTGGTGCATGGGCCGGTCGGATCGAACGGTCCATCTCTAACTGTTTGATTTCTAGAACAATATCCGATCAAGCAGGATCGCTTGATCGGATATTGTTCTAGAAAAGGACGGGCGATGAGCAGCAACTACATCCACCACGAGATATTTCCGCTCGGTGCGGACAACACGCCCTACCGGCTGCTGACCAGCGAGGGCGTCACCTCCAGGTCCGTCGACGGTCGCGAGATCCTCGAGGTCGACAGCAAGGCGCTGACGCTGCTCGCCGATCAGGCGATGCGCGACTGCCAGCACCTGTTGCGTCCCGGGCACCTGGCACAGCTGCGCAAGATCATCGACGACCCCGAGGCTTCCGCGAACGACCGTTTCGTTGCCTTCGAGCTACTGAAGAACGCCAACATCGCTGCCTCCGGCATCCTGCCGATGTGCCAGGATACCGGCACGGCGATCATCATGGGCAAAAAGGGCGAGAACGTCTGGACCACCGGTGACGACGAAGCCGCGCTCAGCCAGGGAATCCTCAAGGCCTATACCGAGACCAACCTGCGCTACAGCCAGACGGCACCGATCGACATGTTCAAGGAGGTCAACACCGGCACTAACCTGCCGGCACAGATTGACCTCTACGCCACCAAGGGCAACGCCTACAAGCTCATGTTCATGGCCAAGGGCGGCGGATCGGCCAACAAGAGCTATCTGTTCCAGGAGACAAAAGCACTGCTCAATCCGAAGCGGCTGCATGAGTTCCTGGACGAGAAGATCCGCACGCTAGGCACCGCCGCCTGCCCACCCTATCACCTCGCGATCGTCATCGGCGGAACGTCGGCCGAGATGACGCTGAAGACGGTTAAGCTCGCGTCCGCCCGCTATCTCGATAACCTGCCGACGCAGGGCAACGAGTTCGGCCAAGCCTTCCGCGACATCGAAATGGAAGCGGAAGTACACAAGATGACGCAGCAGATGGGCATCGGTGCGCAGTTCGGCGGCAAATACTTCTGCCACGATGTCCGCGTCATCCGCCTGCCGCGGCACGGGGCCTCGTGCCCGGTCGGCCTCGGCGTGTCGTGCTCGGCCGACCGACAGATCCTGGCGAAGATCACCAAGGACGGCGTCTTCCTGGAGCAACTCGAAACCGACGTCGGCCAGTACCTGCCCGATCCGGGAACCACCGATCTGTCGGGCGATGTGGTCAAGATCGACCTCAACCGGCCGATGTCGGAGATCCGTGAGACGCTGTCCGGCTTTCCGATCAAGACGCGGCTGTCGCTCACCGGCCCGCTGATCGTCGCCCGCGACATCGCGCACGCCAAGCTGAAGGAGCGGCTGGACGCAGGCCAGGGCTTGCCGCAATACNTTCAGGATCTGGCGGTCTACTATGCCGGCCCGGCGAAGACACCAGAAGGCTATGCCTCCGGCTCGTTCGGCCCGACCACAGCCGGCCGGATGGATGCCTACGTGGATGAGTTCCAGGCCGCCGGTGGCAGCATGGTGATGCTGGCCAAGGGCAACCGCTCGGCAGCCGTAACCAATGCCTGCAAGAAGCACGGCGGCTTCTATCTCGGCTCGATCGGTGGCCCGGCCGCCCGCCTCGCCCAGGACTGCATCCGCAAGGTTGAGTGCATCGAGTATCCGGAACTCGGCATGGAGGCGATCTGGAAGATCGAGGTCGAAGACTTCCCCGCCTTCATCGTCGTCGATGACAAGGGCAACGACTTCTTTGCCGAGTTCATGAAGCCGGGCGATCACTGACCGCAAGCCCGTGACCCGATCATGTTGTTGGCGTCGGCGGATACGTGCCGCCGACGCCGGTCGCGCTGAGATTTTCGTGTTTAGTGATCAGCCAGGATCGTCGAGCAGCAGGCTCATCGAGCAGACTAGGCCGGACGGCCGCCAGTCCAGGGTGACCCGCCCCTTGTGCTGGTGTGTGATCAGCCGCTCCAGCAGCGCCGTTCCGAAACCGCGTCGTTCGGGAAGCCGAACCGCAGGNGCCCCCTCCTCCACCCAGACGAGCTGCAGGATTTTGTTTTCCTCCCGGCCGGTCAGGGTGACGCGTCCCGAGGGTTCGGACAGCGCGCCGAACTTCGCCGCATTGGTTGCGAGTTCGTGGAGCGCCAGCGCCAGATTCAGCGCCAGCGATGGGGCAATGCGGAATCACAGAGCGCAAGGTGAACCTGTCCGCCGTTCTCGGACAAATCGTGGCGCNAGTGCACTGCGGCCGAGTTCCGCCAGCGACGTACCGCTCCACCCACCGATCACCAGCAGATCATGCGCTGCCGCCAGTGCCGACAGTCGATCATCAAATCTGTCGAGGAATTCGCCGACGCTCCCCGAAGTCCGGCCTGTTTGTCGGGCGATCGCCTGGATGACAGCCAGCGAGTTCTTAACCCGATGGCTGAGTTCTCTGAGAAGCAGTGTCTGCTTCGCCTCCCAGGACTTGCGCTCGCTGATGTCGCGGGCAATTTTCGATGCTCCGATAATTGTGCCGGACGCATCGCGAACGGGAGAGACGGTCAGCGAAATATCGATAAGACGGCCATCCTTGCGGCGCCGCACCGTATCGTAGTGTGTGATCGGGATGCCGCGACGCATTCGGTCGAGAATCATCGGCATTTCGTTCTCGCGGCCCGGCGCGGCAATGATCGAAATATGACTTCCGACCATCTCCGCGGCGGTATAGCCGAACAGGTGCTCAGCACCAGGGTTCCAGCTGATGACCACACCATCGAGCGTCTTCCCGACGATGGCATCCGTCGAGCTTTCAATAATGGCCGCGAGCCAGCGGTCCGGCGGCAGCGAGATTCGTGAGGGCCTGTCGTGATCTCGTCTGGGGAAAGATGGTCTTCAGCTCTCCCGCCCTTCCACGCATATGGCGATTTTGCCTCGCGCTGCTTCATGCCACAGAACCGCAACTTTGACTCCAACGCCTGATCGGCGCCAGCAACCGCCTTCGACTCTCACGAAGCGCGACAAAGTAGATTACGCCCAATCGTCTCACGTTCCCAGATTCTGTCGAAACCCAATATCTGGATCAGACAACGGCGTCATCTTGATTGATTCACGTCTCGGATAGGGTCTGGCGGATCAGTCTTGCAGGAAGTCGCGGACCGGGTTGACCTGTTCCGGCTCCATTAGCATCGGCGCATGACCAATACCTTCGAACTCGACCAAGATCGTTCCCGGCTTGCGGCTCACCATCTCGGCCGCGGTCTCGGCCGTCAGGATGTCGGACAGACCGCCGCGCAGGATCATCACCGGACATGTGATCAAGTCCCACAACGGCCACAGTGCCACCGGTTCCGAAAATCCTTCCCGGAATGGCTCGGCCAGCTTCGGATCGTAATGCTGGCGCCACTGACCGTTCTCATCGATGCGGTGGCCGTGCTCGATCACATGTGCCCACTGAGCGGCGGTGAGTGGCCCGTAGCCGACGTTGACCTCGCGCATATAGGCTTCCAGCCCAGCTCGGTCGGCAAACACCGGGTCCTGGCCGACATAGGCTGCGATCCGTTGCAGCGCCTCGACACCGACATAGCCACCGATGTCGTCCACCACCAGGCGGCGGATCGGTGATTTCGGCTGTGCTGCCAGCATCATTCCCATCAGCCCACCGAGCGAGACACCAGCCAATCCACTTGCTTGACATTCAGTCGCGCAATCAGTGCCGCCATGTCCTGGATGTAAACACCCGGCTGATAGTCGGCGGCAACCGGCAGCCAGTCGCTGGCTCCCCGTCCGGGCAGATCGACACAGATCACCCGGCGCCGGTCCTGCATGGCCGTGGCAAGATAGTCGAAGTCACGGCCGCGCCGAGTGAGGCCGTGCACGCAGATCAACACTTCGTCCGACGTCGGATCCCCCATTCAAAATAGACCAAGCGGTGGAAACCGTGCGGTCCCAAGCCCAGAATGCTGTCTTGTCTCATTGCCATTGTCGTTGCCTCCGGTTGGAGAAATCGCGACGCGGGAGCCCGGACGCTGGCGGACACGCCCGTCTTTTCCGGTTATAGAGGATTTGCACCCGGCGCGGCAGTCCGACGACAGGTTCGAACAGAACGCAAAACGAGCGGAAACCCATGCAAATGCCGGCGCTTCTCTTCGACGGACCCGAAACCGCCTCGGTGACGGTGGCGCTGGCTCATGGCGCCGGAGCTGCGATGGACAGCCCGTTCATCAACTTCTTTGCTGCAGGACTGGCACAGCAGGGGTGCCGGGTTGTCCGGTTTGAATTTCCGTACATGGCGGCGCGCCGCCGAGGCGGCAGCCGCCGGCCTCCCGACCGGCTGACCGTGCTCCTTGACTGCTGGCAATCGGTGATTGACCGGCTGGGGCCGGAACGCCTGGTGATCGGCGGCAAGTCATTGGGCGGCCGGATAGCAAGCATGATGGCCGATCGCAACCGCGTGCGTGGGCTGGTCTGCCTGGGGTATCCGTTCCATCCGCCGGGCCGTCCGGAAACGCTGCGCATCGAACACCTCCTCCAGATACAGACACCGACACTGATTCTCCAGGGCGCATGCGATCCATTCGGCACGCAGGCCGATGTGGCCGGCTATCCGCTGTCGTCGGCCATTCGTCTGCACTGGCTCGCAGACGGCGATCATGGATTCAAGCCGCGCGTTGCCTCCGGTCGCACAGAGCAGCAGAACTGGCTGGAAGCGCTGGCTGCCGTCAGCCATTTCATCGAAGAGAGACGTGCTGGCTGAGCAACGCTTTGTAGTACTTCCGTTGTCTGAGCCGCTTGTGAGACCCTCGTCCTCTCCGTAAGACAGCGGCAACTGGGAGTACAGCAATGGGGCATGTTCCAAAGACGCGCATCAAAGCGGACATCAGCGGCAGTCCGACAACAGGATTAAGGGGGTCAGGGAATGAGCGGAAAACCCACGCATGAACCAGAGTTCCTCTTCGACGGGCCCGAAACAGCGGAGGTCACGGTCGTGCTGGCGCATGGCGACGGTGCGCCGATGAATAACCACTTTTTGAATTTCTTTGCCTCCGGGTTGGCACGACAAGGCTTCCGAGTTGCCCGTTTCGAATTCTCGTATACGACGGCACGGCGCCTGGGGAACAGCCGTCGGCCTAGGGACCAGGATGACGTGCTACTAAATTGCTGGCAGTCTGTGATTGAGCGGCTGAGCACAGAACATCTCGTGATTGGCGGCAAGTCATTGGGTGGTCGAATAGCAAGCATGGTTGCAGACCGTAACCACGTGCGGGGGCTATTCTGTCTGGGGTATCCGTTTCATCCGCCGCCGCACCCGGACAAACTACACATCGAACACCTGCGTGGGCTGCAGACGCCGACGCTGATCGTGCAAGGAACGAACGATCCTTACGGCACGCCAGCCGAAGTGGCCGACTATCGCCTATCATCTGCTATCCGTCTGCACTGGCTTGCAGACGCCGACCATGCCTTCGGACCATGCGGTACCTCTGAGCGGACAACGCTGCAGAACCGTCAGGAAGCGCTAGACGCTACTAGCAATTTTATCCAAGAGATACTCCTCCGCTAAACAGCCTCTGTCACACACCCCGTTGCCTGAACCGTTCGCGCGACCCACGTTCTCTCCGGAAGAGAGTAGCAACCGGGAGTGCGGCAATGGGGCACGTTCCGATGACGCGCATCGAAACCGACAGCATGGGCGAGATCGAGGTGCCGGCCGACCGTTACTGGGGCGCGCAGACGCAGCGCTCGCTGGAGAACTTCCGCATCGGCGGCGAGCGGATGCCGGAGCCGTTGATCCGGGCGCTCGGGATCNAAAAACAGGCCGCAGTGCAGGCGNATCTGGCGCTGGGTGAACTTGACGTCCGGCTCGGCGAAGCGATTGCAAAAGCCGCGGGCGAGGTGATCGATGGCCAGCTGACAGAGGAGTTTCCTCTAGTCGTCTGGCAGACCGGCTCCGGCACCCAGACCAACATGAACGCCAACGAGGTGATTGCCAACCGGGCAAGCGAGATCCTGGGCGGTCAGCTGGGCCGCAAACGGCTCGTTCATCCCAACGATCACGTCAACCGTGGTCAGTCCTCGAACGACTCCTTCCCGACCGCGATGCACATCGCCGCTGCCACCGAGCTGCACGACCGGCTGTTGCCGGCGCTTGACCGGCTGCGGGCTGCGCTCGATGACAAGGCGATGGCGTTCGATCAGATCATCAAGATCGGCCGCACCCATACCCAGGACGCCACGCCATTGACGCTCGGACAGGAATTCTCCGGTTACGTCCGGCAGCTGGAAAACGGCGTCGCCCGCATCCGCGGCGCGCTGCCGCGGCTGTTCGAACTTGCTCAGGGTGGCACCGCCGTCGGGACCGGACTGAATTCACGCGCCGGCTTTGCCGAGGCATTCGCGGCCGAGGTGGCACGGATCACCGGGCTGCCGTTCACACCGACACTCAACACTTTCGAAGCACTGGCGGCGCACGATGCGATTGTCGAGGCATCCGGTGCGCTCAACGTCATGGCCGTCTCGCTGAACAAGATCGCCAACGACATCCGCTTCCTTGCGTCCGGCCCCCGCTCGGGACTGGGCGAATTGATCCTGCCGGCGAATGAGCCCGGATCGTCGATCATGCCGGGCAAGGTCAATCCCACCCAGTGCGAAGCGATGACGATGGTCTGCGCTCAGGTGTTCGGCAACCATGTCACAATCACCTTTGCCGGAGCGTCAGGCCACTTCGAGCTCAACGTTTTCAAACCGGTGCTGATCTTCAACCTGCTGCAATCGATCCGGCTGCTGGCTGATGCCGCCGACAGCTTCCGCGAGAACTGCGTGCAGGGGATCGAGGCGAACCGGCAGCGCATTGCCGAACTGCTTGAGCGCTCGCTGATGCTGGTCACTGCGCTCAATCCGCACATCGGCTACGATGCGGCGGCGAAGATTGCAAAGAAGGCGCATGCCGAGGACTTGACTCTGAAACAGGCGGCGATGGCGCTCGGCCTGCTGACGCCCGAGCAGTTCGACGCCTGGGTCCGCCCGGAAGCGATGCTGGCGCCGGAAGAGTGAGCGGCTCTTTGTACCCCGCACCACCATTGCGTGCCGAAGGCGAAGCAATCCAGCGTTGGGGTATGTGGTATCTCAGCTTGTACGTTCGGCTCGCTGCTCCCGAGTAAGCTCCCGCCATCCGTTTCCTGGATGTCTTCGATCTCGCCCGCACCGATACGCATGACCTGAACGGCTGTGCCGATCAGACTAGTCGACTGCTTTGACCCTTTGGTTCTATGGCATCGCCGCTTTGCATAATCGGAGCGGGAGCCCCAGCGTTGCGAAGAACTTTAGCCAGTTTTTATACAGATTGGGATGATAGCGCTTGCTATCAGGATCGTTGCTAACGGTAGAAGCGGTCAATCCGTTTCCCGCAAGTTTGATTTGATGCGAGGTTTCATCGTATCATACGCGAACTTCCAGCTTGATTGATTTGCTCATACGCACCCCCGTGCTTTGCGTTAAGCATACATAGGCGTTGGGAGTATGATTCGACAATGGGGCAATGCAATTTCAAATTGCAGCACCATTTGGGGTGGCCGCGCAGCCTCCAACCAGGGATCACTAAGGGGCGTCTTCCTCGGTGCACGATGATTGTCAAAGGGGCATTTGGCGGCTTCGGGTGAGACACGCCGTGATTCTGCAGGTGCGCTTCATGCCTTAAAGTCGCGGCGACTTCATCGCTGTTGCCATCCTGCTGATGTTTCTTGATCCCGCCGTCCTTGGCGCCTTCGTTCTTGCCGTAACCGCAATCGTCGTCTCGCCCGGGCCGGACACGATGCTGATCCTGCGCTATGCGCTGACCGGCGGCAGACCCATAGGCTTTGCTGCGGTCGCAGGCGTTCAGATGGGGCTGTTGGTGCACACGACGCTCGCCGCAGCGGGCGTGTCGGCAATCATCGCCTCATCGCCACTGCTGTTCGACGGCATGGCGATCTGCGGGGCCGCCTATCTCGGCTGGCTGGGACTGCAGGGCCTGCGCACCAGCGGACCGTTATCGCTCGGCAACGGCGGGACCGGCGGAGCGGCGCGCGCCTTCCGGGACGCAGCACTCTGCAATATCCTCAATCCGAAGGTGATCGTGCTGTTTCTGGCGCTCTATCCGAATTTCGTCGGCAGTGCCGACGGCTTGACACGTGGCGTGGCAACGGCATCCGTCCCACTGCAGGTTGCCGTGCTATCGGCAGTCCTGATCGCGATCAATGTGGCTTGGCAGACCGGTCTGGTCGCCGGCGCAGAAATGGCGCGGCGCTGGCTGACGCGCATCGCTGTCCAGCATACGGTCGCGCGCATCACCGGCGTGGTTCTGCTGGCATTTGCCGTGGGCCTGCTGTGGGAGCACCTCGGTTAATCGCAACAGCGCCTGTGAAATGAAAAGGTCCTGCTATCAGCGGCGAGATCCGTTCCCGGCGAAGAGGACCGGCAGATTACCGGCCCTTCGCAGGGTCAGGATGTGATCAGGACTGCTGTGTCGCCGGCAGAGGCTCGCCTGCCCGTGCGCTCTTTGGAATCAGCCGTCCCGGACGCCGGAACAGGCTGCCCCACGTCCGCGCGACGCGCTGGCCCCACTGCTGCAACTCCTGTGCACGCAGCCAATGGCCGCGAGCAATGTGCCGCTCGATTTCTTCGCGGGACAACTGCGTCCCGAAGGCGTCTACACCGGAAGCCGTCTGTGGCTGTACGGTGGTGGTGGAACTTTCGAATCCGCTCATCGTTGCTACCTCGCAACTCGGGTTGGACACCCTGTTGACGGATCCTCCCTTCCAGAAATTCGCTTTCCTGTCCCCTGGCTTGTGCCATCGTTGGCGTCCACCGGAAGAATTAGGATTTCTCGCGGTGCACACAAGGGTTTTGCGGCAGCGCAGCATGACGTCGATGCTAGGTGGTGTATTTTGGCAACGCTAATCGCTAATACGCTATTTAGTTCAGTAGGTTGACAAATTTCTTGGAGCGGTTCGTACTCGCGTTTTTCTCGGGGCAGGGCTGCGTTGCACGCCGCTTGTGGTCCTCACTGACACAGATCGGGCAGGATTTGACCCGCATCGATACGCTTCGTAAGGTTGCCCTCGCCCACTCGGAGCAAGACCGGGAACAGCACGGATCCGACCAATGAACTTCCCGCCTACCCCCGTCGAGCCGTCCTTTGAAGCGGTTCTCTCGTATGCGGCGCTCGGCCTGATCGTCGGCTTCGGCTATTATCTCTCGATACGGGCGAACGCTGGTCTTGCGGACGGGGCGCCGGAGTGGTTGCCGAAAATCATCCACGTGCTGCGCCTGGCAGCGGCAATCGCCTTCTTCGGCTGGCTGGCGATGCTGGGCGTGCTGCCGATTCTCTCGGCGTTCGCGGGCTTTCTGCTCGGCCGGGTGATCGCCTTCCGCGCCTCGGGGAAGACGTTTAGCGCGTCCTCCCTCCTCCGCGCTTGGTTCGTTGCGCAAGCGGAGAAGCGCAGCCGGGCAGAAGCTACAGGCTGCCGACGAATCGCATCGGCCGTCCGGCCGGATCGCCCTGCAGCTGGCCCTCGTACATCACCACCCGTCCGCCGACGACGGTCGCGACCGGCCAGCCGGTGCAGGTCATCCCGTCGAACGGGGTCCAGCCGCAGCGGCTGGCAATCCAGCGATGGGTGATCATCCGACGTGCCGCGAGATCGACGATTGTGAAATCGGCACCGTAGCCGAGCGCGATCCGGCCGCGGGTAATCAGCCCGAAGATGCGTGCCGGACCCGCGCTGGTCAGATCGACGAAGCGCTGCAGGGTCAGGCGACCGTGCGCGACGTGATCCAGCATGACCGGCACCAGAGTCTGCACGCCGGGCAGTCCGGACGGGCTTTGCGGATACGGCTGTTTCTTCTCCTCGCGCGTGTGCGGCGCATGATCGGAGCCGATGCAGTCCACGAGCCCACCCCGAA
The DNA here is from genome assembly GCA_013414705.1 of Defluviicoccus sp. GTDB lineage: Bacteria > Pseudomonadota > Alphaproteobacteria > Rhodospirillales > Defluviicoccaceae > Defluviicoccus. The sequence goes on along the minus strand of CP058705.1, from coordinate 3,796,970 downwards.
CCGCCGCCCACAGCGCCTCGCGATGCCGGGCCTCTCGGATCGGCGGGTTCATCTGCGCGAACGCGTCCAATTCCTGGTAGCATTCGGGAGCAGCCAGCGTCAGGTGCTGCGGCGTCACCTCGACCGTAGCAATATCCCGGTGCGCCTGCAGCGGCTTGAGCTCTTCAGCGGTGCTGATGTGCAGGACATGCACCCGACGTCCGGTCGCATCCGCCATCTGCAACAACCGGCGAGTGGCGGACAGCGCCGTCTCCACATCCCGCCATTGCGGATGCGCGCTCGGATCCGCTCCACCGGCGACGATGGCATAGCGTTCCTTCAGCCGCGTCTCGTCTTCGGCGTGCACCGCGATCCGACGCTCCCCGTTGGCCAGCACGGCAGCAACCGTCGCGTCGTCGGAGACCAGCAGGCTGCCGGTGGAGCTGCCCATGAACATCTTGATGCCCGCGCAGGCCGGCAGCCGTTCCAGACGCTCCAATTCGTGAATGTTGTCCGGCGTCGCTCCGACATAGAAGGCGTAATCGACCCAGGCGCGGTGGTCCGCCCGCCGGCATTTTTCTGCCAGATCCTCGGCGCTGGTGGTCGGCGGCTTGGTGTTCGGCATCTCGAACACCGCAGTCACCCCGCCTAGAGCGGCCGCCGCAGTGCCGGTGCCCAGATCTTCCTTATGCTCCAGCCCTGGTTCACGGAAATGCACTTGCGTATCGATCACGCCTGGCAGTACGTGCAGGCCGGTGCACGGCAGCACCTGAGCAGCGCTTGCGGANTCAAGATCGCCGAGGGCAGCGATGCGGCCGTCGCGGACGCCCACATCCGCCACCGCAGCACCAGAGGGNGTGACAATGGTCCCGCTCTTCAGAACGAGGTCGAAGGCTGTGGCCATGATCGCGTGTCCTCCCCGGGGATTTGAAGCCTGGGCGCCTTCTTAAGACATTTCGCATTCGCGGACTATGACGATCGTCGGCGATTTCTGATTCCGCGGGGTGCGCTCGCCGCACCGGCCGGACCTGTGCTAACCTATGTCTTATGAGTACTCTGCGTGTCGATGCGCGCGACGTTTTTGATGCCAATGCCAAGACGGCGCGGAATTTTCGTGCCCGCATCGTCGGTCATTTCCGGCGTGTAGGGCCGAATGTGTGGGATGACTACATCTTCGAGCCGATTGACGGAGGTCAGACCGTCGACGTGTTGGCCGGTGTGCCGGTGCAAGTAGAGACACAGGGCGTGGAGGCAGACGATGCGTGTTTTCGCATGCATCGCCACGGCGAGGTTGACCGGCTGGTTTGGGAATCGGATCAGAGCGGCGATGATCTGCCGCACGATCGCCGGACGCACTTTCTCGCCGAGTGCGTCCGGGCGTTCAGCGAGGCACACGGCATCGGCGGTGCTGCGGTCATCGCAGGAAAGCTGCGCTCGTCCGCAGCGAAACCCTCGCTTGAGTGAACCCGAGCAGGCAGCGTTCCTCCCGGCCGCAGCTTATTCCTGCGTCGGTTCTTTCGGCGCGGTCTCTTCCTCAGCCTCCTTCAGGTCGTTGAGCACATACCAGTCCTGATCCAGAACCGCGTGTTCCAGGTGGTAGCCGTTCGCTTCCATCAACTGACGAATTGCCGTGCGCCGCTCCTCGACATTGTTGTGCTCGATGGTGAACGCGCCGATCCGGTATTTGTCGAACGGAAAATCCTTCAGCGCCGGATACTCGGCGCCCTCGATATCGACGCTCATATAGTTTATGAAGTGTGGTGCTCCAGCCTTGTCGAGGATCGTCTCAAGCGTGGTCGTGATCAGCTTGACCGTTTCCTGCTTGTCCTCATCAGAGACCCAGGCACCGGCATACTTGACCAGACCACCGCTGAAGTTACCGGGTTGCTGAAATTCAACCACGTTGCCTGCTTCGGAATCCACTGCTTCACGCACCACTGTGCACGTGCGCTGCTGCATCGCGCTTGCGAACGGATCGATGCAGATTCCCTTCCAGCCTTTCAGCTCAAGCAGCTTGGTATTGGAATCGGTTTCACCGTCGGCCGCGCCCAGGTCGACAAAATAGCCGTTCTCTACGTCCGGATATACCGCCCGGCTGACCCACAGGTCTTGACCGTACAGCGCCCGGAAATCCTCCCGGCCGAGCATGTGATCGACGACGGCGCGCATCCGATCGGGCCCATAGGCCATCCCGCCGCTCAGAAAATAGAGTGTGTCGGCCTGACCCGCACGAAACCCCACGTATCCGCATGCACCAGCGATAACAGCCGCGCCCACCACGATCAGACCGGTCCGCAAACCCCGCATATTCATTTTCCCCTGCCTGGAGCACAATCCAATCTGATCGAATGGTCATGCTCCAATTTCTGATTTTATCGAGCAAGAAAATCCGCTTGAGCGAATCTGCTCGAATGGATCGTGCTCCAGCCGCCATCGCCGTGTAAGGACGGTTCATGGCAGTGTAGACTTACTCGCCGCACGTGCAACCCGCGAAGCAAAACACGTGCATCTCTGCCTTTGGGCAGCTAGCCTGCGTACGGTCGCAACTGTTCCTTGTCGCTTGTTTCTGCACCCGGGACACCGTGGCCGAACAACAACGCCGGTGCGGACGCGACGCCGGCAGGTGATCAAGCCGGCAGAAGGCTGGCAAGCGATCTGAAACAGGAACGGAGCGAGCATGGCACGGTTGGCCTCCGGGCGCGGTGTCTGGTCGGGTGCTGGCCTTGTCGTCGCCAACATGATTGGCGTCGGCGTGATGATCAGTGCCGGATTCATGGCGCAAAGTATGGGTCCGATGCCGATCCTGCTCGCCTGGGTGGTGGGGGCTGGCATCGCACTGGCGGGTGTGGTCGCCTATTCCGCCATCTGCGCTGAGATCGGAGAATCCGGCGGCGAATATCGATTCCTCTCGGATCTCGTTCACCCGTTTCTGGGCTACGTCGCCGGTTGGGGATCCCTCGTCCTCGGTTTCTCCGCCGCCATTGCCGTCGATGCACTTGCCATTGGCAGCTATCTGCAGACGCTGNGTGCCGGGGTCGAGCCACGGCTGGTGGGTGCAGGCGTTGTTGTCCTGTTCACCGCGGTGCACGCAGGCCGGTGGTTGCGCGGCTTCGCCTGGCAGAATGCCCTCGTGCTGGTCAAACTGGGGTTTCTGGTGGCCTTCGTGGTGCTCAGGATCGTGTTGGGCAGTCGCCAGATGCCGACCTGGAGCCCACCCGATGCCGAAGCCGGCTTCCCGTTCGAGGAACTGGTGGTCAATCAGTTCTGGATCGCCTTTGCCTTCAGCGGATGGAATGCCGCGATCTATCTCGCGCGCGAGTTCCGGAATCCGACACGAGATGTCGGCCGGGCGATGATCCTGGGGCTGATCTGTGTCTCTGCCCTCTACCTGCTGATCAACTGGGTGTTCGTGGCCAACCTGACGCCAAACGAGGCGCAAGCGGTGTTCACGTACGAGCAAAGCCGCATCACCCTTGGCCACCTGGTGGCCACCCAGCTGTTCGGCGATATCGGCGGCGTTGTGATGTCGGTGTTCGTCATCGTCGCGTTCATCTCGGCAATCAGCGCGATGATGATCGTGGGCCCGCGTGTCTATGCGGCGATGGCCGGCGACGGCTATCTGCCTAAGGTGTTCGTGGTACAAGCGGGTAAACCGCCGACGGCCTCGGTGATCTTGCAGGCAGGCGTGGTCATGCTGCTGCTGTTCTCCCAGACGCTGCGCGAGAGCTTGCAAGCGGCGTCCGCTTTCCTGATGCTGTTCACGGCGCTGACCGCACTGTCCTTGTTCCGTCTGCCGCGGGTGCGGCCAAATGCGCCCCGACTCGGCCTCGGTTGCCGGATTGCGGCAATCGTGCATGCCTCGGCGGTGGTGGTGATCCTGCTCGTCGGGCTGCAGACCTCCCCAACGCTTTGGATTGCGCTCGGAGGAGTCCTGGCGACGGCCACCATCGGCTACGCCATTGCGCAATGGCGCGCGCCTGCCTTCTCTGCGTCCTCTGCATCGCGCATCCCGAGGGATGGAGAGGACGGGAAAAGCACCGATCAGGAGATCGGTTGTCAGACCGCCGGGCGATTTCGGCGCAGCAGGACGTAGAGCGCGCCCTCGCCGCCGTGCTGCGGGATGGCGTGCGCAAACGCGATGACCAATGAACGAAATGTCGGCTCGTTGAGCCAGCGCGGCACCATCGTTTTCAGCACGCCAACTTTTCCATCCGGTCCGTAGCCCTTGCCGGTGATCACCAGCACGCAGCGTCGTTCGCGCGCCTGATTTGCACTCAGGAACGACAACAATCGGACATGCGCCTCAACCTGGGTGCACTGATGTAGGTCGATTTCCGACTGTGGTGCGATCAGCCCGCGTTTGAGCCGTAGCAGCGTGCGAATATCCAGCCCCGGCGCGACTCCAGGAGCCAAGTCTGCCGCGGGTGGCCGGCGTTCCAGTGATCGATGTTCCGATGGTCGGGTTCGGACCGCCTTCCGTGGCGGGTCCGCCTTGTCCCGCGGCATTTTCGGAGCTGTTTCCGCCGTATCAGAACGGGACTCCTCGGTTGCCACAGCAGAGGTCATCGTAGCGGGTTCGTTGCGCTCTTCGGCAGAAAGCGGTCGCACGTCGGCCGTCGCCCGCTGCCAGAGCCGCAGCTCCTCCAGGCTCAGAACGCGTCGCGCACGGCGTTTGTGGAACGAGCTACGATCGTCCGTTGTCCGCATCGACCAGCAGAATGTGCAGCTGCTTCGGTCCGTGCGCGCCCAGCAGCATGGTCTGCTCGATATCCGCGGTGCGCGAGGGTCCGGTAATCCAGTTGATCGCTCGTGGCATCTGGCCATTGCCGAGCACGCCGCGCAGACGCTGCCACGCTTCCTCGTAAGTGCCGAGGATGCGGGTGACCGGCAGGATGGCGATATGATGTTCGGGCAGGAAGTTCAGTGTAACCGGGTTGCGTGCATCGGAGACCATCATCAGTGTCCCCGTCTCCGCGACGCCGGCAAACGCACTGGTAACCGCCACCTGGTCCTCGGCCTCGGCGCATCCATATCCGACCTGCAGCAGTGGTTCCTGTGACCAGGGTACCGTCTCCAGCAGCTCGTTGGTACTGGCACGAATGGCTGCCGGCAGGTTGGCCTGACGCAGGTAGGCCATCACCGCCGCCGGCACTTCGCTCAGGGCTGACAGGCGGACGGTTGTCGCGCTCACCCGCTCCACTTCGCCCATGAACAGCTCGATCCGCTCGGCCAGGGGCAGGCGGCCACGTGCCGGCATGATATTGACGCTCGGTTGCGCCAGCCGGCACTGCAGTGCGGCCACCGTCGGTTCCGGCACTTCGCGGCGGCCGAGCGCACCGCGGACGGCTCCCAGAACTTGATCTCGAGAGTTCATTGGCGCCGCCCTCCTNCGCGCCGTCCAGATATGTTGGAAGGTCTGTCCCTGCGGTGCCGGCAGGTCGCGCACGCTGGTCCAGCCGGATGCCAACGGCAGGGATCGAAACCGGCCGCGCCGTCGGCCGAGCATACCCATGACCGTGATTCCCAGGCGTGTCGCCAGCTGGTACAGAGCCGGCCGACGCGCCAGGAAGGCCCAGGCCTGCAATCCCCAGCGCACCGGTTTTGCCGTCAGTTGCTTTTCGAACTGCCGTTCGCGCAGCTGGCGCAGCATCCGTGGCAACGGAATGCGCATCGGGCACACCTGCTCGCACCGTCCGCACAAGGTGGACGCGTTCGGCAGGTGCCCCGCTTCGTCGATACCGATCAGGTTGGGGATCAACACCGAACCCATCGGCCCAGAGTAGACCCAGCCGTAGGCATGACCGCCGATCGCTGCGTAGACAGGACAATGATTGATGCACGCACCGCAGCGAATACAACGCAGCATGTCCCGGAATTCGCTGCCCAGCATGGACGTCCGGCCGTTGTCCAGCAGCAGAACGTGAAAAGCATCAGGCCCGTCCAGATCCCCGGGNCGCTTCGGGCCGGTGGTGAACGTGGTGTAGACAGACAGCTCCTGGCCGGTGGCTGAACGGGCCAGCACCCGCAGGATGGTACAGGCGTCCTCGAGCGTCGGAACCACCTTCTCGATCGAGGCGATGACGATCTGCACCCGTGGCAGCGTCTGCGTCAGATCGGCGTTGCCTTCGTTGGTGACCAGGACGATCGAACCGGTTTCGGCCACCAGCATGTTGGCGCCGGTAATACCCACATCCGCGTTGAGAAATTGCTGGCGCAGGACCTCCCGCGCTTCGTCCAGCATCACCCGGGGCTCTTCCAGCGGCCGGTCGGACGGAAATTGCGGATGCGCTTCGCGAAACGCTTCGGCCACCTGCTGTTTCGACAGATGGATCGCCGGTGCGATGATGTGGCTCGGCGGCTCGTGTCGAAGCTGGATGATGTATTCTCCGAGGTCGGTCTCCACCGGCGTCACGCTGTGCTGCTCAAGGAATTCGTTGATGCCGATTTCCTCGCCGATCATCGACTTGGCCTTGGTAACGGTGCGCGCTCCGACGTCTCGGCAGATGTCCAAGACCTTCTGCCGAGCAGCCGCAGCATCGGTGCACCAGTGCACGGTGCCGCCAGCGTCGGTCACCTTCGTCTCGAACTGCTCCAGATAGAAGTCGAGATGGTCGAGTGTGTGATCCTTGATACCCTTTGCAGCATCGCGCAGCGCCTCGAACTCAGGCAGCCGATCAATCGCCTTTTGCCGTTTGACCGGAAACCCTCGCCGAAGNCGGGCGAGTGCCGATTGCAGCTGATGGTCGCCGAGCGCCCGGTGCGCATTGTCGGGAAACAGGCGCGCTGTCGAGTCCATACGTCCTCCCTGCCGGATCGGCTCGCCCGGCTTCGTTTCACTCCCCGCCCCTTTACATATTAAGCGCGCTTTTGTCGTTTGCGCCCGCTCGGTTACATCGGATCGGTTACGTCGGTTCGCCGATGGCGGGAGCGTCCTCGACGGTATCCGCAGAATCTCGGCCACGTGCCGGACCTGTACGTTTGCGCCACGGCGATACAGACGGCCGGAAATGTTCAGCAGGCAGCCCAAATCACCGCCGATCAGTTGCTCGGCTCCCGTAGTCAGCACGTCGTCCACCTTAGCATCGACCATTTTTCCGGAGATTTCCGGATACTTGACGCAAAACAGGCCCCCGAAGCCGCAGCAGGTCTCGAACCCGTGCAACTCCTTGATTGTCAATCCATCCACCTGCGCCAGCAGTGCGCGTGGCTGTTGCTTGATCTTGAGTTCACGCAGTCCGGAACAGGAATCGTGGTAGGCAACGGTATGGGAATAGGAAGAGGCGATCGGTGCCGCGTGCAGCACATCGTTGAGGAACGTTGTCAGTTCCCAGGTCCGCTCCGCGAGATGCAGTGCTGCCTGATGCATCTTCGGATCGTCGGCAAACAGCTCGGGATAATGCACTTTGATCGTCCCGGCGCACGAGCCGGAAGGCACCACAACGTAGTCCACCTTCGCAAACGCATCGATCACTTGGCGCGCAAGAGCCGAGGCATCAGCCGCATCCCCGGAGTTGTACGCCGGCTGGCCACAGCATGTCTGCCCAGCGGGAACGATTACGTCACACCCTGCGCTTTCCAGCAGCTTCACCGCAGCAAGACCGACAACAGGCCGCATCGTATCGACCAGACACGTTACGAACAATCCAACCGTGGGGCGATGAGCGCGCATCAGCAAACAATGGCCCTTGCCGCACGTCTTGGCAAGCGATCGCTTGTCATTATTGCCATCATGCGCAAACCCGGATCAGCCGACGGCAGCGGCCGCCTTCGGCAGCAGCAGGTACCAGTGTCCCGTCTGCTTCATCAGACCGGCACCGACGCTGGCAGTGGTACCGGATCCCCAGAACAGGTCGCCCCGGAGCGGTCCCTTGATAGCGGTGCCAGTATCCTGGGCGACAACAAGACGGCGCAGCGGTCCGTAACCGTTCAACGGATCGGTGGTGTCCAGCCACACCGGAATGCCATAGCTTACGTAGGTCGGATCGACAGCAATGCTGCGGCCCGGCAGCAAGGGCACCCCTTGGGCGCCGATCGGGCCATCGCCGTCAATCAGACGAAAGAACACGTAGGACGCGTTCATCGCCATCAGCCGTGGTGCCTCGCCGGGATGACCGACGAGCCAGGTGCGGATCGACTGCATCGACATCTGTTCGGCCGGGATTTCGCCCCGCCGCTTGAGCTCGGCACCGATCGGAAAATACGGATGACCGTTCTTGCCGGCAAAACCGACACGAACAAACGATCCATCCACCATCTGCACCCGGCCCGAGCCCTGGATATGCAAGAAGAAGACATCCACCGGATCGTCCAGCCACATCAGTTCCAGTCCGCGACGGGATAGCGCGCCGTTCTGAACCTGGGCACGTGTCGGCAAGGGCGCTCCTGTTCCGAACTCCGGCNNGGCGGCCGATAGGGGAACGGTGTAGCGGCCGGTGCGGACCCACGAGCCATGCAACACCGGCTCATAATAGCCGGTGAACAGACCCTCGTTATCGGTCGCGTTCGTGGCGGAATAGGGAATGAACCACTGCTCGAAGAATTGCCGCGCGATCCGGTCCGTACTGCCAATGCGATCCGCGGCAGCGCAGATTTGCTGCCAATGGGCAACGCGACCGAAACGCCCGTTGCTACCGAACGACTGGTTCGAAGGCTGAGCGGTGACTTTGAGACACGATCGCCGCAGCGCCTGCAGGGCTTCCTGATGCCGGTCTTCAGACCAGCCGGGCAGGTCGGCGAAACGGATTGCCTGCAGGCCGAAGTGGGCAGGCCGGGTCGGTGGTGAGGGCGCGGCAGCGCAGACGGCAACACGCGCTGTGCGACCGACTGCTCGGAGGTGCTTTCGCAAGCGACGAGTGTGATGACTGCTGCGGGGCCAGCCAGCGCCATCAGCAGCAGTGCTGTGTGCCGGGATCGGCTTACGCGGGATCGATGAACCCAGAATCGATTAATCTCGGGCCAGCCTGCCATACCCCTGCCCGCTCCTCGTTCCGCCATCTGGTCGCTCGCGTATTGCCGACGCAGGACAACAACACCAGACAACAACCATGCCGTGACTGCCGGCTCCTCGCCAGAACCATCCGCGCACTATGCTGAGCAGACTGAAAACACCGAATGTTCACTCCACACCGCAACCGCTCCGACAAACGGTGACGAGACAGCAGCCCTGTCGATTCCGGGCTTACTCGGGGCTGCCGGTTGCCACCAGCATCAANTTCGGATCCGCCGAGCGGGTATCGCGTGCGAACGTCCAGAAATCGGTAACGTCCGTCACCTCCGCCGGATCCCCNTCGATCACCTGGCCATCGGCGTCATACACCGCCGACATCTGCTCGCTTACGAACTTGACCGTGATGTGCGCCGTGCGTCCGGCCATGTAGGCTTCGACCAGTTCGGCAGAACGAACCGCCACCAGCTGGATGTCCAGACGCTGGGAGGATCCCATGCGCTCCTGGATTGACTGATTGAAATTGCCGAACACCTCCGGGCTCAACAGCGGCTTCAGGCTGTCGGCGTCGCCTGCCGCAAACGCATTGACGATCAGTTCGAACGCGATGCGCGCACCTGAGGCGAAGTCTCCTGCGCTGAAGTTCGGATCAGCTATTTCGATCTGTTTCAGGCCCGCTTCAAGCCGGCCTCTCGGTGTGTCCGCCTGCACTTCCGCAGCCGCGCCTGGAGGAACTACCTCGTCTGGCCGGTCGTTGCGATTCGGCAACGGAACGACCTTGTCCTCCTTCGGCTCCGAACGCGGCCGCGGGGCAAACGGATCGCTCGAACGGCCACCCTGATGCCCATCGCGTCGTCCCAGCACGCTTCGGGTNCGCAGAACCAGAAAGCCGGCAATGATGGCGAACAGAATGACGTCGAGAAACTGAAAACTCTCGCCCATGACGTCCATATACAAAAGAGACATCCGATCGCAGCACCGCCGCTGCAATCACGTGCGCTTCTAGCGTACCGGCTCCGATCCGATCGGTCCAGTTTGGTTTTGCCGGTCACACCACGATATATCAGCTATGTAAGTTGAAGAACGGGTTGGAACAAGCATGCAGCTCCTTCTCGCCGGCATCCTGATCGGATTGCCGGTTCTCGATATCATCTCTCTGATCGAGGTCGGAGATCGTATCGGCCTGTGGCCAACGCTGGGCCTGGTCGTAGTGTCGTTTTTGNCCGGCAGTTGGCTGATGCGCTCACAGGGCTTTGCCATTCTGCAACAGGCACAGGCAACCCTGCAGGATGGTCGTTTCCCGGCGCGCGAAGTGTTCGACGGGACCTGTGTGATGATTGGCGGTGTGCTGCTGCTGTTTCCCGGCTTCGCATCTGATGTGATCGGTATCACACTGCTGATCCCATTTATTCGCACGCAGATCCGTCGGCTTATCGGGGCACAGGTGCACCGCTCCGGACGGTTCGTGATCTGGACAGTGGGACCCGATGGGTCACCGAGGTCGCCCTCGACCCGGATGCCANGAGGAGGACCAGTCATCGACGGCGAATATCAACCGGTCGAAGATGACGACGCTTCTGACAGAGCAACCAACGCCGCTCCGGCCACGAACGGCAGCAAAACGTCGTCCGATACGGCGTCTTCCCCTGGGTCCGCCAGTCGTCCACCGCGGTTGTTCGATTGGATGATCCATGATAGTCCCCCAATAGTTCCCATGGCGGGTGAGACGATCTTTCCGGAGAATGCGCAATGAGCGATACACCTGCAGCCGACAGCGGCCAGACTCAAGGGGGCAATGGTGCTGGGCCAGGCCCGGAAAGCGGCGCGGCCGAGGCCCGGCCGCCGCTGGTGATCAACGCCCAGTATGTCAAGGATCTGTCATTCGAAGTTCCCAACGCGCCCGCAATTTTCGGCCTGATGCAGCAGCAGCAGCCGGAAATCGGCATCAAGGTCGATGTCCAGGCACGTAATCTCGAAGGTCCGGTTTTCGAAGTCGTGCTCGACATCCGCGCCGATTGCAAATCTGCGGAAACAGTGGCCTTTATCCTTGAGCTCTCCTACGGCGGTGTCTTCACCTTGAATGTTGCGGACGACGACGTCCGGACGACGCTGCTGATCGAATGCCCCCGCATGCTGTTCCCGTTTGCCCGTCAGATTCTGGCGTCGACGACGCTCAACGGCGGTTTCCTGCCGCTGATGCTAGGACCTGTTGATTTCACGGCCCTTTACGAGCGCCAGGATGCGGAGGCTCCGGAGGGCACGGGCGACGTGGTCATGAACGCCTAGAACACTATTCGATCAGCCGGAATCCCTTGACAGATAGTGCTCCAAAACAGCGCCAGAAACAGCGTGCGAGTCGTTTTTGCGGCCGGTGATCATCCGGCCGCGGGAGAAATCAGCACGCAAGAGCCAGGACAAGGGGGTGAGGGAAGGTTCGTCAGCCGGCCGACTTTGCCGCTGTTCGTTCTTCCGGCGGGACGTCCTCTGCCTCCGAGCCCGGTTGCGGCCACAATGAACTGGGGAAACGGGCAACAAATGCCTGATGTGCTGCCAGCTCGTCCACTGACGGCTGAATGACACGCGGCACCCAGTCCGCCGCTGTGATTCCCGCCAGGCGGCGCGTTTTCGAAGAAACCAGTGACAGGCCCGGTTCGCGGCCGCCACGCAGCTCCAGGTAGACCTGTGCCAGCAGCTGCGCGTCCTTCAGCGCGCCATGCAGCGCCCGATCGCTGAGGTCGATCTGAAACCGCCGGCACAGTGCGTCGAGATTGGCGGGCGCCCCGGGATAACGGCGACGAGCGAGTGCCACGGTATCGATGCAGCGATCGAGCGACATCTCCTTGCGGCCCAAACGGCGAAATTCGGCGTTCAGGAATCCCAGGTCGAACGCGGCATTGTGGATCACCAGGGCCGCATCGCCGAGAAAGGAGGCAAGCGTGTCAGCAACCTCGGCGAAGCGCGGCTTGTCGGCCAGGAATGCATCACTGAGACCGTGCACCGCGAACGCTTCCGAGGGCATACCACGCTCTGGATTGAGGTAGCAGTGAAAGACCTTGTCGGTGGCAACGTGGTTGAGCAACTCGATCGCACCGATTTCCACGATGCGATGCCCCGTGTTCGGATCAAGCCCGGTCGTTTCGGTATCCAGCACAACTTCACGCATGTGTTTTTTCTATATTTAGGAGCGTCGACGGTCAAGTTTCATAGATGTATGGGATCTGGCCCACTTTCCTCGCTCGCGTCGTGCGAGTGTCCGGACAATGCGGCGGATGGCGAGGAACGTTGGCGTGCGCCCCAGTCCGCTCGGGATGATGAAGTCCGCCCGTCGGCGCTTGACCGCATCCGGCAACTGCTGGCGCAAGATTGCCATCAGCCGCGCCCGATCCATCCCGGGCCGGCGCAGCAGGCGAATCTCTTGTAGAAATCGCGGCGCACTGACCACCGCCACCGCATCGCACAAGCGTTCGCCCCTCGTTTCGTACAGCAGCGGAATGTCCAGAACGACAAGCCGGCATCGTCGCCGGGCAGCGGTCCGCAGGAACACCTTGCGGCGTGCAGCAACCAGCGGATGCAGAATCCTCCAGCTGGCGCAGGGCGGAGGGTCGTCGAACACCTGTGCTCCCAGCCGAGCACGGTCAACGGCCCCGTCGATCACCACGCCCGGAAAGGTACGATCGATCAACGGAACAGCCGCACCGTTCCTGCCCAGCAGGCGGTGCACTTCCCGGTCGGCATCGTAAACCGGCACGCCCAGGCGGCGGAACATCGCCGCCGCGGTGCTCTTCCCCATAGCGATCGAGCCGGTGAGACCGAGGATGATCACGTCGGAGCAATCGTCTGCAACAGCGCTTGCCGGAGTTCGGGCGTCACATCCGGCATCCGTCCGAACCAGGCGGCAAAGCCCGGCCGGGCCTGATGCAGCAGCATTCCGAGACCGTCGACCACCGGATTACCGCGCGCCGCAGCGGCGGCGAGCAGGGGNGTGACCAGCGGCGTGTAGACGATGTCGCAGACGACCGCGGTCTCCGGCAGTGCAGACAAGTCGAATTCGAGCGGCGGCTGGTGGGCCATGCCCAGCGTGGTGCTGTTGACGAGAAGGGCCGCGCCGGCCAGCGCATTGGTCCGTTCCGACCAGGGCAGGGCGCGGATGGCTCCGCCCAGATCCGCAGCCAGCGTGTGAGCGCGTTCCAGCGTTCGGTTGATCAGCCGGATTTCCGGTACACCCTCGGCAAGCAGCGCATAGACGATGGCCCGAGCGGCGCCGCCGGCTCCCAGGACGACCGCCGGACCGCGATCCGCCCGCCATCCCGGCACCGTGTCACGCAGGCTTTCGACGAATCCGAACGCGTCGGTATTGCTGCCGATGAGCAGGCCGTTGTCATCGACGATGACGGTATTGACGGCCCCGATGCGGCGCGCCGCAGATGTGGCCTGGTGCACCAACGGCAGTACATGCTCCTTCAGTGGAACCGTCACGTTGACGCCCCGGAACCCCATTTTCGGCAGCGCCGCGAGAACTATGGAAACATCATCCGGGCGAACCGGCAACGGTATGTAGGCGCCGTCGATCCGGTAGCGGGCGAGCCAGAGTCCATGCAGTCGCGGTGACATCGAATGGCTGATCGGCCATCCCATCACGCCCGCGAGCCTGGCCGAACCGGAGAGCAGGGGACGCTCCGGCACAGCGTAGGAATCGCTGTTCATCGTCGTTCGTCCACAGCCGGAAAACGAAAGCCGGACTGGTATGCATCATAACGCTGCCCCTGGAGCGCGCGGTTCGAAGCGCTCGATCGGATATTGCTCTAGCCCCGCAGAACCCGTTCCTGCCGCAGAAAATCCAGCAACGGCAGCAGCGGAAGTCCGAGAATGGTGAAGTAATCTCCGGTGATTCGTGCGAATGCCTGCACCCCCAGTCCTTCGAGACGGCAAGCCCCNACCGACTGCAGGTCGGCGTCGTCCGCCTGCTGTAGATACCAGTCGATGAAGCTGTCGGAATAGTCCCGCATCGTCAGGTGCGCCACGTCCAGATGCCTCCAGACTATGGTGCCGGCACGCACCACCGCAACTCCGCTGATCAGGCGGTGGTCGCTGCCGCGCAGCGTCAACAGCGTCTCGCGAGCCCGCTGCGCCGAGAGCGGTTTGTCAAACCAGACGTCACCACAGACCATGAGCTGATCGGCACCGATCACCAGCGAACGGGGATCATCCGGCGTTATTGCCAGAGCCTTGGCCTCGGCAAGCCGGCACGCTGCATCCTCCGCTGAAATCCGGTTGCGTCGACAAGCGTCCTTGATCGCGTCCTCATCAACGCCGGAGGGCCGGCAGACGACCGGCAGGCCAGCATTTGCAAGCATCTGGGCCCGGGTCGGGCTGGCTGATGCCAGGACGAGAGGATCGCGCCCGGATCTGTGCTCATTCGTTCTCCAGCCTCTCTTCGTTGCCGGTTTGAAGGGTAGCTATACGCCACTCACGGCGTCGCTCAGGGCGCTTTTACCCTCAGCACGTTTTCGGTGGGCGAATCTGAGGAGAGTCTGGGGAAAAATCGGCCTCACTGTCACAGAAGCGATTCCCGTGCGCGCATCCAGGATTCTACCCACAGTGTCGAGCACCTCGGGATAGGGACTCCCACATGGTCTGAGTCATCCAAACAACCTCCGATTCTGATTCCCGGCCGGCAATTCTTCCCCGGATTGCCGGGCGCGGATTCCGCTGTGTTGACTGCAAGGTGGCCGAGTCTGCCACGGGTTTGTCCACAGCTGTTGTACCGTCGCTTACGGAATGTAGGATATTGGGGATGACGTGTGGGCAACCATCAATTCCCGTTATCCCGGTGACAGCTACAACCACCATCAATTAAGGATTCTTGAATGATTTTTGTGGGACCCCACAATCTGGTGTTCAAACACCGATGATTAAACGACTGCTGGGCGAACTTTGCGCGTCCGCATCGAACCGCTTGCCCGACCGGCCGCCGTTCTGGTTCATGCGCCAAGCGGGCCGCTATCTCNCTGAATATCGCCAACTTCGCCAGCAGGAACCGGACTTTCTGCGTTTCTGCTACAGCCCCGATCTGGCCTGCGAGGCGACGCTACAGCCACTGCGCAGATTTTCTCCCGACGCGGCGATCCTGTTCAGCGACATCTTGGTGATCCCCGATGCGCTCGGTGTCNCTGTGCGTTTCGTTGAAGGGCAGGGACCCGTACTGGAACCTCTGGCCCGCGCTCACGATGTGCGCCGTCTGGAGTCGGAGCGTGCGGTTGAACACCTGGAGCCGGTGATCGAGGCGGTGCGCCGGATCGTCCGCAGCTTGCCGGCCGAGGTGGCACTGATCGGCTTTGCCGGTGCTCCGTGGACAGTGGCGCTCTACATGATCGAGGGGCGAGGAGGGACCGACGGCAGCCGGGCCCGCGCGATGGCCTGGGCCGATCCGCAGACGTTCGGCACGCTAATCGGTCTGCTGGTCGATGCCACCGTCGACTACCTCGACCGGCAGATTGCCGCCGGCGCCGAAACGGTGCAGCTGTTCGACAGTTGGGCGGGCCTGCTCGCCGCAGAACAGTTTCGCCGCTGGGTGATCGAACCGACGCGAACAATCGTAAACCGGTTACGGGAACGCTGGCCGAACGTGCCGGTCATCGGCTTTCCGCGTGCAGCGGGCGTGATGTACGGCGAATACGTGAGCGAAACGNGGGTAAATGCTGTGGGAGTGGACGCTGCCGTGCCGCCGGAATGGGCGGCTCACGAGCTGCAACACCGGTGTGCGGTGCAGGGGAACCTTGACAACCAGCTGCTGCGGATCGGCGGCGGCGTGCTGATGAGTGCGACGGAACACCTACTGCGGGAACTCTCAGGCGGCCGGTTCATCTTTAATTTGGGCCATGGCATCCTGCCGGATACGCCGCCGGAAAACGTGATGGCAGTGGCAGAGCAGGTGAGGGCTTCCGACGGACGGCTCAATGACGGGTGGGCCAATGACAGACGGCGCGGTGACGAAAGACCGGATGAAGCCACGGCTGGCTGTCGTCCTGTTCAACCTCGGAGGGCCGGACTCACTCGATGCGGTTGAGCCGTTCCTGCGCAATCTGTTCGGCGATCCGGCGATCATCGGTCTGCCACAGCCGTTCCGAGCGATGCTGGCCTGGCTGATTGCGCGGCGACGACGCAAGACGGCGCAGCACATCTATGCCCAGCTTGGCGGAGCGTCGCCGCTGCTGCCGCTGACCCGCCAGCAGGCGGATGCCCTGCAGCTTCGCCTGCAGCAACGCGGCTGGGGCGCGCGCGTATTCGTCTGCATGCGCTACTGGCATCCGCGCGCAGCGAGCGTGGTGCAGGAGGTCCGTGGCTTTGCGCCGGAGCGGGTGGTGCTGTTACCGCTCTATCCTCAGTATTCGACTACCACCACCGGCTCGTCGCTGGGCGAGTGGCGACAGGCGGCAGCTGCGGTCGGCCTTCAGGTGCCGTCGCCGTCGGTGTGCTGCTATCCGACCCAGCCTGGATTCGTTGCTGCCGTGGCGGAACAGATTCGCGATGCGATCCAGCAAGCGGGGTTGCAGGCGCCGTTCCGGATCCTGTTCTCGGCGCATGGTCTGCCGAAGCGGGTGGTCGCCAGCGGTGATCCGTATCAGTGGCAAGTAGAGCAGACGACAGCGGCGGTGGTGGCGGCACTCGGTCCGCTCGCCGCCGATCACGTGATCTGCTACCAGAGCCGGGTCGGGCCGCTGGAATGGATCGGGCCGTCGACCGAAGACGAGATCGCGCGCGCTGGCGCTGAGCGGATGGCCACCGTCGTGGTGCCGATCGCCTTTGTCTCTGAGCATTCGGAAACACTGGTGGAGCTTGACGTGGACTACCGGGCGAAGGCCGAGGCGCTCGGGGTTCCGGCGTACGTGCGAGTGGCGAGTGTCGGTTCAGCCGGCACATTCATCGACGGACTTGCCGATCTGACGGAAGAAGCCATATCCAGAGACGATGCGTCTGTCGGCAGCGGAGAAGCCACCGTCTGCCCGCCCACGTGCGGGCGCTGCCCGTTGCAAGAACTGGGAGTGATTACTCGGGACGTCGGACGTAAGCAGGAGTAAGGGGCGAGGCGGGGAATCGTGGCTGACGGGTATTTGTGGTTGCGAGCGTTGCACATCATCGCCGTCATCTCATGGATGGCGGGGTTGTTGTACCTGCCGCGGATCTACGTCTATCACTGCGGAGTCGCCCCGGGATCGGAAGCATCCGAGACGTTCAAGGTGATGGAGCGCAAGCTGTTGCGCTACATCATGAACCCCGCGATGATCGCCACGTTCGTGTTCGGGATCGGGCTGATCTGGATACTCAGCCCGGGGATCTGGCAGCAGGGCTGGCTGCATGCAAAGTTGACGCTCGTCGTTGCCCTTGCGGTGATGCACGGGATGATGGCAAAATGGCGCCGTGATTTCGAACTGGATCGCAACCAGCATTCGGCGCGCTTCTTTCGCTGGATGAACGAGGTGCCCACGGTGCTGATGATCGGTGTCGTTATTCTGGCAGTGATAAAACCGTTCTGAATCACTGGAGCGAAGCGCATTCGGATTTGACAAGCGTGGTACACCTGCGGCAATGTAAGCCGTTGCAATTCTCTCGCATACCTCATTCCTTCTTTTCGCACGTCCAGAGAGCGTCAGCCAACGCCTGACCATTCCGTCTCGGCACAGTGGGCGTCATGCCTCGGTAGCCGACACGAACCATCGATCACTCTGCTGTTCTTGTCTCCTGGCCTGCGAACTCAGTGCGGAGTCGCATACTTTCGATGAACCTAAAGGAACTCAAGGCCAAGCCGCCTGCCGAACTGCTCAGTTATGCCGAGGAATTGCGGATCGAGAATGCGAGTTCCCTGCGCAAGCAGGAGATGATGTTCGCAATTCTGAAGCAGCTTGCCGAAAACGATCAGCCGATCTTCGGTGACGGCGTTCTGGAGGTTCTGCAGGACGGCTTCGGATTTCTTCGTTCTCCGGAAGCGAACTATCTTCCGGGTCCCGATGACATCTACGTCAGCCCAAGCCAGGTTCGCCGTTTCAGCCTGCGCACCGGCGATACCGTAGAGGGTGAGATCCGCTCTCCGAAGGACGGCGAGCGCTACTTCGCACTGCTGCGGGTCACCAGCATCAATTTCGCCGATCCGATCGAGGTTCGCCACCGCATCAACTTCGACAATCTGACGCCGCTGTATCCGCAGCAGCGTCTGATGATGGAAGTCAGCGGCATCAAGGACATCACTTCGCGGGTGATCGACCTGATTACGCCGATCGGCAAGGGACAGCGGGCGCTGATCGTCGCCCCGCCGCGGACCGGCAAGACGGTGATGCTGCAGAACATCGCGCACTCGATCGCGGCCAATCATCCCGAATGCTATCTGATCGTGCTGCTGATCGATGAGCGGCCGGAGGAAGTGACCGACATGGCGCGCTCGGTGAAGGGCGAGGTGGTCAGTTCCACCTTCGACGAGCCGGCCTCGCGCCACGTTCAGGTTGCCGAGATGGTGATCGAAAAGGCGAAGCGGCTGGTCGAGCACAAGCGCGACGTGGTGATCCTGCTGGATTCGATCACCCGGCTGGCGCGGGCCTACAACACTGTTGTGCCGTCATCGGGCAAGGTGTTGACCGGCGGCGTCGACGCGAATGCGCTGCAGCGGCCGAAGCGGTTCTTCGGGGCGGCGCGCAACATCGAGGAAGGCGGCTCGTTGACCATCATCTCGACGGCGCTGATCGATACCGGATCGCGCATGGATGAGGTGATTTTCGAGGAGTTCAAGGGTACCGGCAACTCCGAGATCATCCTCGACCGCAAGCTGGCCGACAAGCGGACCTGGCCGTCGATCGACATCACCAAGTCGGGCACTCGTAAGGAAGAGTTGCTGGTCGACAAGGGAACGTTGTCGAAGATGTGGGTATTGCGCCGGGTGCTGATGCCGATGGGTGTCACCGACGCAATGGAGTTCCTCATCGACAAGCTGAAGAGCTCGAAGACCAATGCGGACTTCTTCGAGGCGATGAACAGCTGAGGATCGGCCAGTACGTCCGCTCCGACACAGGGATCGGAGCCAGCAAGCGGCTGCACATCGAGGGCGATGATCGGCAGCGTGCGGGAGAATGGCTCTGCTGGCGGTTCCGCTTGATCGATCTCTACCGACACCGTGGTGTGCAGCGGGATTTCGTTTTGTGGTTGGGTGCGGGACGATCCCGACGTGAGGGCGACGAACGTGGGGAGCGATTGCACACTGTTCGTCCGGGGCACCGGGAGCGGGAACATCGTGGAATTGGTTTTGATCGTAGCCACCGTGTGGGACACGGTGGCTACGAGTGCGTTGTCGTTGTCCACGACCACCAGTGTTTTTGATCCGTTAAGAACCTCAACCACGTGCGGCGCACGCAAAGCGGCTGGCATCGGCCGCGGCTCGGGCAGCGGCAGCGTGTGCCAGGCAGCCTCAGCGAGGGCGCGTCGAACTTTGCCTTCGCTGAGGTGGGGGAGGCGGGAAGGGGGCTCTCGGCATCGTCGACAGAACCACCGGTGCACCGTCCGAGCTTCTGTTCAGCTCCTGACTTTGTGATCTGAACGGATCGGCTGTGGACAGCTCGACTTCGGGTGAGCGTCCGCGTGGCAGGCAGGCACACATCACAGCTTCGGCGAGGCGGGTTCCATCGAGGGAACGGAGCTGGCGGAAGAAGGCGAGACGGGCAGCGAGGGCAGGGCCGTGGAGGTCCTGAGCGGCAATGACCCGGGCCTGATCGTCATGGCCGGCGAGCGCGTTGGCGAGTGCCAGGTTCTGGCGGACACGAACGCCGCCTTCGATGGTGCGGGCGAGCGCATCGAGAATGGCGATGGCCTGGTCGGTGTGACCTGCAATCGCGAGTGACAGCGCCAGGTTGTTGCGCAGCAGCACGTGGTCGGGGTGTGGCGCAAGGCGTCGTGATAGACGGCGCGGGCGGCTTCGGGATCGCCGTCGAGTTCGGCTGCGACGCCAAGCGCCAGAGCAATACCGGGATCGGTGGGGTCAGCTTTGAGAGCGACGCGCAACTCGGCGCGGGCCGCTGCAGGCTGGTGCATGGCGAGCAGGGTGCGTCCGTAGTCGAGACGGGCAGCAGCGTTGCCAGGATCGCGCGCGAGTGCTTGGTGGAACAGTGCGGCGGCCGTGTCTTGCCGGCCTGTGGCGGCAGCGGCATCGGCCATCCTGAGGAGCGGTGCCGGATCATCGGGCTCAAGCTCGTGGGCACGGCGGTAGAAGACCGCAGCACTGGTGGGATCACCGACGCTTCGCAGAGTGTTCCCTATGCGCAGGGCCTGCGCGGCTTCGATCTCAGGCGCGGCCGGGGGACCAGTGGAGGTTAGGGGGTACCGGCACAGCCGCCAAGGCAGCACGCAAGCAGGACGACCAGCAGCAACGTGAGCGACGCAGTGAAGGGCCGTGCGCGGTCGGCGCGGTGCAGTCGGCCGCGCTTTGGCGGTGGCTGTGAGTCGATCGCCGTTTCCGGGCGAACGGACATCGTGCCGGTCCTCTCCTACGTCACAATCAATTCCCGAAAGGGCTTTGAGGCCCGGCTGATTACAGCACGACAGGGTTAACGATTGGTGGCCAGGGAGGGAGAGGCACAGAATCATAGTCCAGGCGTGGCGGAATCTATCCTGTTAAGCGTATATAAAGTATAATATTACGATCTGAAGTCGATAACAGCGCGACGCGCGTGGCTCGCTCGAAAGAGGGACTCAAGGTTTTTAACCTGTCCAGAACGGGTCTCGCGAAAGCATCCGCACGTCATAAGGGAGGATTCAAATGTACGCTGTCATCCGACGCTACCATTTTGATCCCGGAAATGCCGAAGAGATCAATCATCGGATCAAGGATATCTTCGTACACCTGCTCAGGAAGACACCTGGTTTTGAAGCCTATTACTGGTTGGACACCTCAGAAGGCCAAGGAGCGTCGATCAGTGTTTTCAGTAACCAGGCAGGTGCCGAGGAATCCACACGCATCGCCTCCAATTTCGTCAAGGACCATCTGGCAAGCCTGCTCGGTACACCGGAGGTGATCAAGGCGACGTGCATGCGCGCGCTGACCGCCGCTGGTAAGGGAGGCGGCAGGAGGATACGAGGGCTGGCGCTGCGGTCTGCGGCGCTACGGCAGGAGGACGATCGAGCCGGTCGTCTTGCGGCCTTCGAGGTCCCGGTGCGCCTGTGCTGCATCGTGCAGAGGGTAGGTCTTGGTGACGGTAACGCGGACGGAACCGCTCAGCACCACGTCAAACAGCTCACGCGCCGAGGTACGCAGGTCTTGCGTCTTGGCGGTGTAAGTCATCAGCGTCGGCCGGGTGAAAAACAAGGACCCCTTCTGGCTCAAGATGGCGGGCTCGAAAGGGGANACCGGGCCGGATGCGTTGCCGAACGACACCATCATGCCCATCGGGCGCAGGCAGTCGAGTGAGCCGTCGAAGGTGCTCTTGCCGACCCCGTCGTAGACCACCGCGACGCCTTCATCGTTGGTGAGCTCACGGACCTTTGGTGCGAACGCCTCGCGGCTGTAGACGATGGTATGATCGCAGCCGTTTGCGCGCGCGATCTCCGCCTTCTCGTCTGATCCGACCGTGCCGATGACTTGTGCTCCGAGATGTTTGCCCCACTGGCAGAGAAGCTGGCCGACGCCACCGGCTGCAGCATGCACTAGGATCGGGTCCCCGGGCTGCACCGCATACGTCCGCCGCAGCAGATACTGGGCGGTCATTCCCTGCAGCATCATCGCGGCCGCCTGCTGGTCGGCGATCGCATCGGGAAGCGGGACGAGACGATCGGCCGGAATCAGGCGCTCTTCGGCATACGCTCCCACGGGCGGCGTGGCGTAGGCCACCCGCTGGCCCGGCGTCAGGTCGGACACGCCCGGACCGACGGAAACCACCACACCGGCCGCTTCCATGCCGATCACGGCCGGCAGGGATGGAACGGGATAAAGACCGGTGCGATGATAGACGTCGATGTAGTTGACGCCGATGGCGGTGTGTCGCACGTGCACTTGTCTCGCGCCGGGATCAGGGACCGATACGTCATCCCAGCTCAGGGCATCCGGGCCGCCGGGGGCATGAATGCGGATCGCCTTGACCATCGCTTCCTCCCTTACCCGGCCTGTTTTCCAGAACCGGTGCTGTTCAGGTCGCGTTCGCTCTCCTGATCGATGGCCAGGGTGTCGTCACAACGAGGCTAGATGCGTCTGAAGGGCATCAGCGTCCGTCAGCGGCAGAGAGCAGGTACGACCGACGCAGACATAAGCCGCGGGCTTTGCGTTTACCAGCGTCTTGCCGTACGCCGGGTGCAGCGTTGGCAGCGACCGGTCCGGGTGTTGCGGCAGGATAACCGTGAGTGGCTGTCCCGTCTGCCAGGCGGCGGTGCGCAAGGCAGCAGCGGCCGGATCGTCTGGATCGCCGATGATGACGATCTGGAAGGCGCGAAACAGCATCTCCGCGCCGGTGACGATACCCGGCACGGTGACCAGATGCTGCGCTCCCTCGCCGGAAAACACGGTAACCAGGCGATCGGCACGCTGCAGGTAGGCGTCCTCGCCGGTGATGAGGTACAGGCGCGCCAGCACGTCGACCATCATCCCGTTCCCGGATGGCGTGGCGTTGTCCGCAGCGTTCTTCGCCCGGGTGATCACATCGCGGGTGTCATCGGCGGACAGGAAATAGCCACCGGCCGCCTCATCCCAGTGGTGCTGGTCCGCTTGCGCGACCCAGGTGCGTGCACGCTGCAGGTAGTCTGGAATGCCGGTCGCCTCGAACAGGGCGAGTGCGGCGCGCGCGAGGCTGGCATAGTCCTCGATCAGCGCCGGGTGGCGGGCGGTGCCGGCGCACCAGACGTGGCGGGGCGANTCGTCTTCGTGCATGTGCGCGATGACGAACGAGAAGCAGCGTTGAGCGGCCTCCAGCCAGGCGGGCTTGTCGAGCGCCATTGCCGCGCGGACAAGGCCGGTGATCATCAGCCCGTTCCAGTCGGCGAGCACCTTGTCGTCCCGTCCGGGCCGGACTCGACCGTCGCGTGCTGCCTTTAGCGCTAGGCGCGCTTCGATCATCGCGGGGTCCGTCAGTACTTCGATCCGCTGCGGATTGTGGGAGAGATTCAGGATCGTCTGTCCCTCCCAGTTTCCTTCCGGCCGCACGTCGTAGGTCGCCTTGAAGCGTGTGGCGCGCGCGTCGAGCACGGCATCGATCTCGTGTGCGCTCCAGACATAGTACTTGCCTTCGATGCCCTCGGAGTCCGCATCGAGTGCTGAGGCGAAAGCGAAGGTGCCGTCAGCCACGGGTGCCTCGATCCGCATTTCTGTCATCGCCCAGTCGATGGTCTCGCGGATCCGTTGCTCGTAGAGCGGCGAACGCAGATGCAGGTAGGCTTCGCTCAGAAGGTCGACGAGCTGCGCATTGTCATAGAGCATCTTCTCGAAGTGCGGCACCAGCCATATGACGTCGGTAGAATAGCGAGCGAAACCGCCGCCAAGATGGTCGTAGATGCCGCCGGTGCACAGGTTGTCGAGAGTAAGCGTCACAGCTTCGCGGAACATGGTTGCCCCGGTTCGCAGCCAGGCGCGCCACAGCAGGCGAAAGAATACCGGCTGCGGAAACTTCGGTGCGCCGGCGGTCCCGCCGTGCAGCGGATCAACCAGCCGCAATGCCATCGCTGCTGTCTCGTCCAGCGCATCGGGTGTCAGGCCCTTGCCTGCGGGAGGCGTGCCCAGCTTCGCAAGACCCTGGCGCAGGGCATCGACGTTCTGGGAAATCCGGTCGCGCTGCTCCTGGTAAGTGCTGGAGATCTGCTGCAGGACATCGCGAAAGGCCGGACGACCCCAGCGAGACTGCGGCGGGAAATAGGTTCCGCCCCAGAATGGTTCGCCATCGTCGGTGAGGAACATCGTCAGCGGCCAGCCGCCCTGTTGGCCCAGCATGGCCAGTGCTGATTGGTAGATCAGGTCGATGTCGGGGCGCTCCTCGCGGTCGACCTTGATGTTGATGAACAGGTCATTCATCAGCCGGGCGGTGCTCTCGTCCTCGAAGCTTTCGTGCGCCATCACGTGGCACCAGTGGCACGCCGCATAGCCGACCGACAACAGGATCGGTTTGCCGGTCTCCTTCGCTTCGCTCAGCGCTGCATCGCCCCAGGGCCGCCAATGCACCGGGTTGTTCTTGTGCTGCAGCAGGTAGGGGCTCGTCTCTTGGGCAAGCAAATTGCAAGACATGCGCAACTCTCTTGGCAGGGGAGGGCGGCATCAGAGGAATGACACCGCGATTGCGAATGGTTCCGACCATGCTTACGTTGGGCCTCGACATCCGGGGTACAACCCGGAACGCCTGCGACGACAAAAGACTGGAGCCGCGTGCGTCAACGTTGACAACAACAATGCTGCACGTCTGACTGAAGAGGTTGGAATGAAAATTCATATGGACATCGAGTGCACGCCGGACGAAGCGCGCACGCTGTTCGGTCTGCCGGATGTGAAGCCAATGCAGCAGGCCATGATGAATGAGATCGAGGCGCGGATGAAAAGGCGCTGACGGCGATGGAGCCGGAAGCGATGATCAAGATGTGGCTGCCGGCGAGCCTGCAGGGGCTGGAACAGTGGCAGAAGTTTCTGTGGTCGCGGGTGAGCGGCGCTACCGGCGGGTCAAAGGAGGAGAGGAAGGCAAGGACTCGTGAGCACGGAGCCGACCGAAAACCTCTATTACCGGTGCCACGTGTTCTGCTGCACCAATGAGCGCCCGGCGGGGCACGAGCGTGGCTCGTGTGCCGGGCGCGGCTCGGTGCGGCTGCGCAACTATATGAAGGCGCGGGCCAAGGAACTGGGTCTGTCGGAGCTCCGGATCAACGCCTCGGGCTGTCTCGATCGATGCGAGCTGGGACCGACGATGGTGATCTACCCGGATGGCATCTGGTACCGTTATGAGTCGATGGCGGACGTGGATGAAATCCTGATGCAGCACGTAATAGGTGGTGCGCCGGTGCCACGTCTGATGCTGAAGCGAGAAGACGGGCCGGAACGCTGAGAAAGATCCGATCAAGCGAACGCGCTTGATCGGATTGACGTGCACCAACAATCAAACAGTTAGAACATGCCGCGCCAGCGGCGCACGTCATCTCCGCCCCAGGCCTCCGGTTGGGGATACGGTGCCCGATGAGGACTTCCGATACCATTTTTGCGCCGGCAACCGGCAGCGGTCATGGCGCGATTGCCATCATTCGCATCTCTGGGCCGGCTGCCCGCGACGCGCTGTTGCATCTGACCGGCCGGCTTCAGTGGACGCCGCGCCGGGCTACTGGCGTGCGGGTGTACGGCAGCAGCGGCGAAGTGCTCGACCAGGGTCTCGCGATCTGGTTTGCAGGTCCTGGCAGTGCCACCGGTGAGGACGTGGGTGAAGTACACGTGCACGGCGGACCGGCCGTCGTGGCGGGTGTTCTCGATGCACTGGCGGCGATTGACGGGCTTCGTCCGGCGGAACCGGGAGAATTCACCCGCCGTGCCTTTGAGAACGGTCGGCTTGATCTGACGCAGGTGGAAGCGATTGCCGATCTGGTGGCAGCGGAAACGGCAGGCCAGCGACGTCAGGCCGTTCGCCAGCTTGAAGGCGAACTGGGCGCGCTGTACGACGGCTGGCGCAGCCGGCTGTTGCGGACGATGGCCTTGCTGGAAGCGGCCATCGACTTCGCGGACGAGGATTTGCCCGACGATTTGACTGCCCAGGCGAGGAGCGAAGCGAATGCCGTGGCCTCGGAGATGCGGCGGCATCTGGCCGACGGCGGGCGAGGCGAGGCAATCCGGACCGGATTCACCGTCGTCCTGGTCGGACCGCCGAATGCCGGCAAGTCGAGCCTGCTGAACCGGCTGGCAGGCCGTGATGCGGCGATCGTCGATGCTGAGCCGGGGACAACCCGGGACGTGGTTGAGGTGGCGACGGAGATTGCCGGGCTGCGGGTGATCTTGCAGGATACCGCCGGGCTGCGCGCGGCGACGGGCCGCATCGAGGAGGAGNGGGTGCGGCGGGCGCTGGCGCAGGCCGAAGCCGCCGATCTGCGGCTGGTGGTGTTCGATGGCGATCAGTGGCTGGAGATTCCGGCCGAAGCCGGAGAGCTGCTGCAATCCGGGAACAGGATACTCGCGGTGATCAACAAGATCGATCTGNGGCCGGGTGCCGGAACAGGTTCGCGTGGGCGGCCATGAGGGGTGAGGATTTCCGCCCTGAATGGCGAGGGCATCGAGGACCTGCGGGAGCGGATCGGCCAGGCATTGGCAGAGGCGGGGCAGTACGGTGAACGCGCGGGAGGAGAGGGCGATCCACCGATGTTGACCCGCATCCGGCACCGGCGCGAAGTCGAAGCGGCCTCGGCGGCGTTATCGNCGTCTGGCCGACACGCCGGGGTGGAGACGGCGGCGGAGGAACTGCGTGCGGCCGTGACCGCCGTAGGGCGGATTATCGGGCGGGTGGATGTGGAAGATGTGCTGGGTGCGATCTTTGCCGAGTTTTGCATCGGCAAGTAGGATCACCCTCCGGCTCGCGGCGGACGGTTGTTTCACGTGAAACAGACAGGGATGAACAGCATGCCAGCCAGGGAACGGCGGCAACAGCAGGTAGAACGCTGGGATGTGATTGTCATCGGCGGCGGCCATGCCGGGTGTGAGGCAGCGGCGGCCGCAGCCCGCATCGGTGCACAGACCTTGCTGGTGACCCATGACTCGGCGCGTATCGGGNAGATGTCGTGCAATCCGGCGATCGGTGGCCTCGGCAAGGGTCAGATGGTCCGCGAGATCGATGCGCTGGACGGGCTGATGGCGCGCGCTATTGACCGGGCTGGAATCCAGTTCCGCATCCTCAATCTCTCCAAGGGGCCTGCCGTGCATGGGCCACGCGCCCAGGCGGACCGGGCGCTGTACCGCCGGGCAATGCAAGAGCTGATCGCTGAGCAGCCGAACCTGCAGGTGATGGCAACGGCAGCGGAAGGGCTGATCGTGGATGCAGCGGGACGGGTGGCTGGGATCGAAACCGGCTGCGGCCGGCGTCTCCGTGCCGGAGCGGTGGTGATCACGACGGGAACGTTTCTCCGCGGCGTCATTCACATCGGCGAGCAGACGATTGCTGCCGGGCGGGTCGGTGAGCCTCCGGCCGTGGGACTGTCGCTGGCGCTGCAGGCGGCGGGACTGTCGCTGGGACGGTTGAAGACCGGAACACCGGCGCGACTGGATGGACGGACGATCAACTATGCCCGCCTGGAGGTGCAGCAAGGGGATCAGCCGCCGACGCCATTCTCGTTCCTGACCGATGCCATCACCACGCCGCAGGTGGTCTGCCATATCACCGGGACGACGCCTGAGTCGCACGCGCTGATCCGGGCCAACCTGCACCGGGCGCCGATGTATTCCGGCCAGATCGAAAGCACCGGCCCCCGTTACTGTCCGTCGATCGAGGACAAGGTGGTCCGGTTTGCCCAGCGAACACAGCATCAGATTTTCCTTGAGCCGGAAGGTCTCGATGATCCGACGGTCTATCCCAACGGCATTTCGACCTCGCTGCCGGAGGACGTGCAGCGGGCACTGCTGCCGACCATTCCGGGGCTCGAACGGGCGGTCATGCTGCGGCCCGGCTATGCCATCGAATATGATTTTGTCGATCCCCGGCAGTTGCAGCCGACGTTGGAAGTCACCCGGCTGCCGGGCCTGTTCCTCGCCGGACAGATCAACGGCACGACCGGCTACGAAGAGGCAGCGGGGCAGGGGGTGGTCGCGGGCACGAACGCGGCGCTCATCGCCGGCGGTGGACACAAGCGGTTCGTGGTCGAGCGGACGGACGCATACCTGGGTGTGATGATCGACGACCTGGTGACGGTCGGCACCGAAGAGCCCTACCGGATGTTTACCTCGCGGGCGGAGTACCGGTTGCGGTTGCGTGCCGACAATGCCGACCAGCGGCTGACAGCAGCGGGGATGGCGGTGGGCCTCGTCGGCCCAGTGCGGGCAGGCGTCTTTGAAGCGCGCCGGAGTGCACTGGCAGAAGGCGAGGCGATGCTGCGGGAACTGCGGGCGAGCCCGGATGCGCTGCGATCGCACGGTATGGTCGTCAATCTCGACGGGGTACGACGGTCTGCTTACGAGCTGCTGGCCTATCCGAACATTCGGATCGGCGAACTGGTGCGGGTATGGCCGGAGCTGGCCGGCATTCCGGCCGGCATTGCCCGGCAGCTGGAGAACGACGGTCGATACCAGGGTTATCTAAGCCGCCAGCAGGCAGACATCACCAGCTACCGGCGGGATGCATCCCTGGAGTTGCCAGGCGATCTTGATTACCGGCAGGTCGGCGGCCTGTCGACGGAGGTGCGGATGAAGCTGGAGCGGGCGCGACCGGCGACTTTGGCGGCAGCGGCGCGGATCCCCGGTGTGACACCGGCGGCGTTGACGGCGCTGCTGGGGCACGTCCGCCGACGGATGGATGCGGGCGATACCGCGGCCGCATGAGCCCTTGCACTCAATCCCGTCGCGCTCCAGAGCGCTCCGGTGTTTCACGTGAAACAACCACCCCGCTCGATGCCGCCGGCTTTGTCCGGANTGACCGGCGCGGATGCCACTGTGGTTGCGCGGCTGACGGCGCTGCTGGAGCTGCTGCAGCGCTGGCAGGCGCGCATCAACCTGGTCGGCCCTGCGACGATGGCCGATCCCTGGCGCCGCCATATTCTGGACTCTGCACAGCTGGTTCCGCTGCTGCCGCCCGGTTCGCCCCGGATCGTCGATCTCGGCACCGGGGCCGGATTTCCGGGACTGGTGCTTGCCATTCTCACCGGGCGACCGGTCACTCTGGTCGACAGCGATCGGCGAAAATGCGCCTTTCTGATCGAGGCAGCGCAGATCACCGGTGCGAGGGTCGAGATTCGACCGGGACGGATTGAAGGACAGACACCGCAGAATTTCGACGTGGTCACCGCCCGGGCGCTGGCCCCGTTGCCCAAACTGATTGCGCTTGCCGCGGGTTGGGTGGCGCCGGAGGGATGTGCCTGTTTCTGAAGGGCCGGGGTGCCGAGGCAGAATTGACGGATGCCAGCAAACACTGGAAGATGCGCACCGCATCGGTCGCCAGCCGGTCGGATCCCGGAGGCCTGATTCTCCGGATCGAAGAGGTGTCCCGTCGTGAATGCTGAAGCGAAGCCGGCTGCCATCGACTCCCGACCCCGGTCAATGCGCATCATCGCCATTGCCAACCAGAAGNGGGGCGTCGGTAAGACAACCACGGCCATCAATCTCGGTACCGCGCTCGCCGCCGTTGGCCGTCGGGTGGTGGTGTTCGATCTTGACCCGCAGGGCAATGCGTCGACTGGTCTCGGGATCCCCAACGCTCAGCGCCGGCCGAACGCCTACCATGTTCTGATCGGCAGTGTGCGCTTGGCGTCAGCTTTGCGGCCGACCGAAGTGCCCAACCTGTCGATTATTCCGTCCGGTGTGGATCTGGCGGGTGCCGAGATCGAACTGGTGTCGCTGGAACGCCGCGAGAGCTACCTGCGGACGGCGCTGAACGGCCTGGAGGCGACACACGACTATGTGCTGATCGACTGTCCTCCCGCGCTCGGCCTGCTGACACTGAATGCGCTTGCCGCCGCGCACGCTGTCCTGGTGCCGCTGCAGTGCGAGTTCTTTGCCCTTGAGGGTATCAGCCATCTGATGAAGACGATCGACCGGGTCCGCCGCAGCTTCAATCCGTCGCTCGACATCCAGGGGATCGTGTTGACCATGTTCGACAAGCGCAACCGGCTGTCCGACTTGGTGGCCAGCGATGTTCGGGCGCACTTCGGCGAAAAGGTCTACGAGACCGTCATCNCCCGCAACGTCCGTATTTCCGAGGCGCCGTCGCACGGCCGGCCAGTGCTGATCTACGATGTTCAGTGCGCAGGATCGCGCGCCTATCTGCATCTCGCGAGTGAGGTTCTGAAGCGGGAACGAGAGGTCGCATGAGCCCGAACGACAGCCGCAAGCGCGGGCTCGGTCGGGGCCTGTCGGCGCTGATGGGTGAAGAAGAAGCCGAACCCCTGCTAACAGAAAGCGCGGAATCCCGCGGACCCAAGACGGTTCCGATCGAGACTCTGCTGCCCGGCCGCTTCCAGCCGCGCCGGCTGATGGGGAAGACGAACTGGATGGTCTGGCGCGCTCGATCGCCGAAAAGGGCATCCTGCAACCGATCCTGGTGCGCCCGCACCCCGATGAGCCCGAATCGTTCGAAATCATCGCTGGCGAACGCCGCTGGCGGGCGGCACAGCGGGCGCAGGTGCACGAAGTCCCGGTGCTGGTGCGCGACTTTGCGGACATCGAGGCGCTCGAGGTGGCGCTGGTCGAAAACCTGCAGCGCCAGGATCTGTCGCCCCTGGAAGAAGCCGAAGGCTACCGGCGCCTGATCGATGAACACGGCCATACCC
Source organism: Defluviicoccus sp. (assembly GCA_013414705.1). Taxonomy (GTDB): domain Bacteria; phylum Pseudomonadota; class Alphaproteobacteria; order Rhodospirillales; family Defluviicoccaceae; genus Defluviicoccus. The sequence goes on along the minus strand of CP058705.1, from coordinate 3,766,606 downwards.
AGGAGGCGGTCGCCCGCGGCGTCGGTAAGAGCCGCAGCCACATCGCCAACACCCTGCGTCTGCTCGGCTTACCGGAAGGTGTCCGGCGCCTGCTCGATGCGGGCACGCTGAGCGCCGGCCACGCCCGGGCGCTGCTGATGGCGCCCGAGCCGGAGAAGCTGGCGCAGACGGTTCTCGAACGGGGGCTGAACGTCCGCCAAACCGAGCACCTGGCCAGCGCCAGCACCGCACGCGCGACAAATGTCGATTCTGCACCCGGTGCTTCAGACTCTGGTCGCCATGCCGGGCATGACGGCGCGAGCAGCAGTGCGGGCGGTGGTCGTGCGTCGATGAAGGACGCCGATACGCTGGCCCTGGAGCGGGATCTGGCGACAGCGCTGGGTCTTGCGGTCGAGATCCGGTTCGGCAAGGGCGGGGGCGAACTGGTGCTTCGCTATACGTCGCTCGACCAGCTCGACGATATTCTGCACCGGCTGAGCCGCGGCACCCATGGACGACAGGGGTTTCCGATACGGAGATGAGCGCCGATCTGGATCCGTCCGAGGATTTTTAACGACCCCTAGATTTCTGCCGGCGGCGCGGCGCGGCCAGCTCAGCCAACCGGATCAGGGTCCGGTGACAGATCAGCGCCTGAGGGACACCGGTCTGCTTGCACTGGAGCTCCGCGTCCGTCACCTGCAGCAGACCTACGGCCAGCCGCTTGCTGGTCCACACCCCNACCTGTCGTTCGAANCGGCTGGCGCCAGCGAAGTGCACCGGCGGTTTCAGCCGGTCGACTGCCTGCCTGGGTGTGGCACCACGATCGATCAGCGCGCGGGCCTGTAACAGCCGCTGCAGATGCCGGGCGGCGCCGCGCAGGATGCTGATTGCCTGTGTGCCTTCCGCCATCAGTGTTGCCAGGGCGCGATCGAGCCCCGCGAAGTCGCCGCTGCAGGCCGCATACGCCACGGTATCGGTGGACTGCTGGCGAGCTGCGCCGATCACCGCCAGCACGTCGTCCACGTCAACTTCCCGACCCTCGGCCAGACTCGCCTGCTGATTCACTCCGCGGTCCGCTTCCNNGCCCTTGTACAGCGCCAGCTTGGTCAGTTCACTGCGGGTGATCCCACGGTCGGCACCAAGCAGTCCGGTGAGCAATTCGGCCGCCTCGTCACTGATCGTAAGCCCGTCTGCCGCCAGCTCGGAAACAATCAGAGAGCGCAGCGTTTCGCCTTCATCCGCATAACAGGGCAGAGCGGCGGCATTAGGTGCAGCCTCGGCTACCTGACGGAGCGGCGAGCGTGGTCCCAGTTCGCCCGCCTCGAGTACGGCGAGGCCGGTGGCGCCGCTCGCCAGCAGACGCCGTACACTCTCGGTCTGAGCATCCCTCGCATCGCGCACCCGCACTACCCGGCGACCGCCGGAAAATGACAATGCAGCAGCCTCGGCAGCAAGCCGCGACGAATCATCCTTGAGCTGTTCGGCGCTCAGCTCGCTGATCCGGAATGCATCGGAAGACACTCCGGCGACGGTGGCGACCAGCCGATCGGCACGCTCGCGAACCAGCCCCTGGTCCGGTCCGTAGACAAGGACAGCCAGAATCACCGGGTCTGGTTTGCACAAAAAGGACTCGATCCGGGCACCGGTGAGCTTCATTGCTCCCGATTCACGACGGGTCGGCGGACGCGGCCCTTGCCTGCGCCGTAAAATGCGCAGCGAGCCGATTGCGGATTTCGTAAGCGAGCTGATCGACGACCCGGGTAAACGCATCGCCGCGCGCCACCATCGTCGAAAAGTCGTTGGTGAGCAGGTTAAAACCGCTCACCGCCCGGGAGGTGCTGGTCAGCGTCGTCGAGCCGGTCGCGTCGTCGATCAGGGAGAAGGTGGCGGTCATCTCCACGTTGCCGCGAGTGGCAAAGCCCGAGCGTTCGAGCGCGAGGCTGTCCTCCCGGTCCGACAGCTTGACGTTCAGCGTGTACCGGCGTGCTGATGGCGAGGCGTTCGGATCAAGCAGAAATTCCAGCTGATTGCGCAACCGCTGGCCGTTCCGGCCCGGGATCAGGCCGACACGGATGCTCGACAGATCGCTTGTAACAGCTTCGGCGGTGTCCGCCTCCGTCTCATGTTTCTCGGGCGCACCGTACATCGGCCGGAATCCGCATCCCGAAGTTCCGCTTGCCACAAGCACGACAACTCCAATGCTGCAGGCGAGGAACGTCCGCCGCAGCCCCGTCGCTCCTTTCTGTTTCCTGGCGTCGTCTGCATCCGTGCTCCAGACTGCACCGTAGGCCCTCCTAGACGACCACGTTGACGATCCGGTTCGGTACGACGATGACGCTGCGGGGCGTTTTTCCTGATATCGCGGCTTCCACCGTCGGAAGAGCCAGTGCTGCCGCTCGCACGTCGTCTTCGGATGCGTCGCGGACCAGTTGTACCGTGCCGCGCAGCTTGCCATTTACCTGCACGCCCAGCTTGACTGTCTCTTCTGCCAGCAGCGCCGGGTCGGCAACCGGCCAGGGCTGATCGACCAAAAGCGTCTGGTAACCCAGCGTCTGCCACAGCTCTTCGGCCAGATGCGGCATCATCGGGCCGACCAGAATGACCAGTGTCTGCAGTGCCTCACGCCGGACGGTGCGTGCCGCATCGTCTGCAAAGCGAAAGTCACCGATGGCGTTGGCGAGTTCACGGATCCGGGCTACGGCGCGGTTGAATCGNAACTTTTCCAAGTCATCGGTCACGCGCTCGATCGTTCGATGCATCTGTCGACGCAACGCCAGGATCGCGTCGGGAGAAGCCGGCTTGGACTTCTTGGCGGGAACAGCGCCGTCGTTCGTGGCGGTTTCGTCGGCCACCATCCGCCACAGCCTGTTGACGAACCGCCAAGCTCCNTCGACACCGGCGTCCGTCCACTCNAGGTCCCGCTCCGGCGGACTGTCGGAGAGCATGAACAACCGTGCCGTATCGGCGCCGTAGGCATTGATGATGCCTTCCGGATCGACGACGTTCTTTTTNGACTTCGACATTTTTTCGGAGCGGCCGACCTGTGCCGTCTCGCCAGTGGTCCGAACGACGACCCGATCTGCCTGCCGCTCCACATCGGCGGGNGAGAGCCAAGTCCCGTCGGGGCTGCGATAGGTCTCGTGACAGACCATACCCTGGGTCATCAGACCGTCGAACGGCTCATCCAAACCGACGTAGCCGCATTGGCGTAGCGCCCGAGTGAAAAATCGCGAATACAACAGATGCAAGATCGCATGCTCGATACCGCCGATGTACTGGTCGACGGGCAGCCAGTAGTCGACGGCTGACCGGTCGAGCCCCTCGGCATCCGGACAAGCGAAACGGGCAAAGTACCAGGATGATTCGAAGAAAGTATCGAAGGTATCGGTTTCCCGCACCGCCGGGCCACCGCACTGTGGACAGTGCGCGTGCTTCCAGGTCGGATGATTGTCAAGCGGATTGCCTGGGGCACCGAAATCCACGTCATCGGGCAGCGTTACCGGCAGCTCGGGTCCNGGCACCGCAACGACACCGCATTTGGGACAATGCAGGATCGGAATCGGGCAGCCCCAGTACCGCTGCCGTGAAACACCCCAGTCTCTCAGCCGGTAACTGACGGCGGAGCCGCCGGCATTCGCCTCAGCCAGGCGACGCACGGCATCCGCTTTTGCGGCTTCGACCGTCATGCCGTCGAGAAAGCGGGAGTTGGCGAGCCGTCCCGGACCGGTATAGGCGACATCACCGATCACAAACTCGGTTTCTCCAACGTTGTCGGGTCGATCATCAGCATCGGGAATCACCACCGGGACGACCGGCAGTCCGTACATGCGTGCGAAATCCAGGTCCCGCTGATCGTGTGCCGGACAACCGAAGATCGCTCCGGTGCCGTATTCGGTGAGCACAAAGTTGGCGACATAGACCGGCAGCTGCCAGTCGTGATCGAACGGATGCAGCACTCTCAGACCGGTATCGTAGCCGCGCTTTTCCTGGGTCTCGATGGAGGCTTCGCTGGTGGCACCACGGGCGCACTCGACGATGAACGCGGCGAGTGCCGGATCGTGTTCGGCACGTTCGAGAGCCAGCGGATGGTCTGCGGCGATGGCGCAGAACGAGGCGCCGAACAACGTATCCGGCCGGGTGGTGTAGACGTCGAGGAGATCGTCGCGCCCGGCCAGACGGAACAGTACCCGCGCGCCTTCTGAACGGCCGATCCAGTTCTCCTGCATCAGCCGGACGCGTTCCGGCCACCTTGGCAGCGCCGCGAGTCCCTGCAGAAGCTCGTCCGCAAAGGCGGTAATGCGCAGGAACCACTGCGAAAGCTTGCGGCGTTCGACCGGCGCACCCGAGCGCCAGCCCTTGCCGTCAATCACCTGTTCGTTGGCAAGCACCGTATTCTCGACCGGATCCCAGTTGATCCACGCCTCACGACGATAGACAAGGCCGTCGCGCAGGAAGTCGAGGAACATCTTCTGTTCGTGCCGGTAATAGGACGGATCGCAGGTGGCGAACTCACGGTTCCAGTCATACGAAAGGCCCATGCGCCGGAGCTGATGGCGCATCGCTGCGATGTTTTCCTTCGTCCAGACCGCCGGGTGCACGCCGCGTTGCATGGCCGCGTTCTCCGCCGGCAGCCCGAACGCATCCCAGCCCATCGGATGCAGGACGTTGTAACCCTGCGATCGCTTGAACCGCGCGATCACATCGCCCAGCGTATAGTTTCGGACGTGGCCCATGTGGATGCGGCCAGACGGGTAGGGNAACATCTCCAGGACGTAGAATTTCCGTCGTGACGGATCGTCCCGAGCGACAAAACAGTTCCGCTCTTCCCAGACCGCCTGCCACCTGGCTTCCGCTTCGCTGGCGTTGTAGCGCGACATCTCTGAATTCGCCGTTTGCCCGTTCGTTGTACCAAAGACACACTGGCACGCTGGCTTCCGACAGCCACTCGCGGGAAGGAGGCCGTACTGCAGTTCGCGGCAAAAGCGTCGCCCGCGGCGATGCTTGTTACTTCAACTCATCGAACCGCAGCTGCCGTGCCCGTGAAAGGATTGCATCCTCGATACGGGTGTTGGTGTCGTCCGGGACCGATGCGTCCTGCCAGCCGATGCTGTCGCCGCCTTGCACTTGGCGGAACACAGCGACGCGGACGCCATCGGCGCGTAGCGCCCGACCGAGAATATACACATTCAGTTTGAACCGCTCCTGCGGCACATCCGGCATCGCGTACCAATCGGTAATGATGACGCCGCCAAACGGATCCGCTGAGCTGACCGGCATGAACGAAACGGTATCGAGGGTTGCCCGCCACAAATATCCGTTCACGCCAATGCCGCCGCCGGTGTTCTGATCCGGAGTATTCGTGTCTCCGGTGCCAACGCTGACGCCTGATTCGCCGAAAATGAATTCTCGCTTTACGTAAGGCGTCGAGTCGCCGCGTGTGCGGTTCGGATATTCCCCGACGGGCTGCACCCCTTCGCAAGCGGCAACCCCAACGGTCATCACCCCGGCGGTAACAGAATCAAAAGTGGTCTGCGTCGAAACAGCGGCATCGGGTCAATCCCTCGGCATTTGATGCTCCTAACCCCACGACCGGCTGCTGTCAACACGTGCCGCCGAACAGCATCTGTTGTGTTCAAGTCACACTGCAGACAGTTAAGCACACTTTCGCTTCGCGGAGAGTTGATCGCCCTAATTCCGCATGTCTTGAATACCGCCGGACGATAAAGCGGGCGTCAGCGAGGCGTCCGGCTCACGAGACAGGGCACTTGGGAAAAGAACGCGAGGGTACGGATGAGAAAGCTGCTTTACGCGACGACCGCGCTGACGACTGCCGGTCTGATCGCCGCCGCCGGAGATGCTGCCGCGCAAACGTCTCCGATGTCTCCGACCGCTTCTCCTTATCGGGAGCAACTGCCGCCGTCACCGCCGCCGACCTCGTCGACGTCGGCTGAGAAGATCAGGCTGGGTCTGAGCGGCTACTTCCAGCAGTGGGCCGTCTACACCGACCAGAGCTACAAGACCCGCCCGAACTCCGGCGCGAACAACAGCAGCCAGCCGACCACCAATCTCGACCAGAAGCACAACTCGGAAGTCTGCGTCATCGGTGAAACGACGCTCGATACCGGGCTGACCATCGGCGTCAACATCCAGATCGAAGCCAACAGCGAAGGCGACCAGATCGACGAGTCGTACCTGTACCTGCAGTCGCCGACCTATGGTCAGTTGATCGTCGGCGACGAGAACAACGCCGGCTACCTGCTGCATGTCACGGCTCCGGACGGTGGCATCAGCCTTGACTCCGGCGACTTGTGTAACATCCGCGCCTTCGAAACCGGCACCGGCACCCAAACGGCTGCTAACTATGGTGGCCTCGGCGCGAACCTGTTCGATTCGCCGACCTGCACCACGAACCTGCGGATGAACGACAACGACTCCGGCAAGTTCACCTACATCTCGCCGCGGTTCGCCGGCTTCCAGGCCGGTGTGTCGTACATCCCGAACCTGGAATCAGGCGGCGACAACAACAGCGCCCTGACCAGGATCGGTACCGGTGATGGCGGCCGGAACTCCGGTCTGCACAACGGTGTTGCCGGCGGTCTTAACTACAAAGAGAAATTCGGCGAAATTGGCGTCCAGGCGTCCGGTGGCGCGATGTGGGCCGACTCGAGTTCGGGTACTGAAAATGGCTCGGATGCCAACCTGCTTGCCTACAACGCTGGTCTCCAGCTCAGCTACGGCGGCTTTGCCATCGGTGGTGCCTGGGTCCGCGTCCCGCAGGGACAGCGCGGCACCCTGTCTGGCGCCCAGGCCGCGAACGTAGGTGGCGTCGCAGGCAGCCCGATTCGCTCCAACGGCATGAGCTGGACCGTCGGCGCGGCCTACGAGTTCGGCCCGTACAAAATCGGTATCGACTACATGAAGGGCGAGAACAACAAGACCACGTCCGGTGGTTTGGATCGCCTGGAGCAAGGCGTCGTCAGCGGCTCCTATGCGCTTGGCCCGGGCATCCGTCTCGTCGGCGGTGTGTTCTACTACGACTGGCAGGAAGAGAACCGGATGTCGGAAAACAACGGCATCGGTGGCGCCACAGCGATCAAGATCGGTTTTGAGCCTACGAAACGAAGAGCCACGTTCGTAGACTGGACGGGGGCGGTCTGACCGTCCTCCGTCCATCTTCCCTCTAAACTGGTGTAGCCCACGGTTCAGACGTGTCGGTTCTCAGGAGACCTGAACGCCCGTGAGCGGCATCCTCTGGCTTGCTTCCTTTCCCAAGTCCGGCAATACGTGGTTGCGCGCGTTTCTCGCCAATTACCTCGCCGATACGCGCTCTCCTGTCGACATCAACACCCTGCCGGACTTTGCTTATGGCGACATGCGGGTCAACTATTACGCGCAAGTCTCGGGCCGGCCGGCAGATGTCTTGAGCTGGGATGAGATCAACACGCTGCGCCCGAAGGTGCACCGCTTTCTGGCCGCATCGCGGCCCGGCGCCGTATTTGTAAAGACCCATACAGCCCTGACGACGATCAAGGACGTGCCGACGGTCACGCCCGAGGCGACGCTGGGCGCACTTTATGTCGTCCGCAATCCGTTCGACGTGGCGATCTCGTTCGCTCACCATTACGGACTGACTCTCGATGACGGCGTGAAGGCGCTGTGCTTCCGGGAGCTGCAGATCGAACCGAAGGCGGGACATATTCTGCAGCCGATCTCCGACTGGAGCACCCACGTGGCGAGCTGGCTGCGGACGCCCGGCCTGCGCCTGCAGCTGCTGCGCTACGAAGACATGCTGGCATCGCCACAGACAACCTTTGGTCGGGTGCTCGATTTCCTGCAGGTTCCACGCGATCGGGAACGGTTGAAGCGGGCGATTCGCCACAGTTCGTTCCGGGTCCTGGCGGAGCAGGAGCGCCAGTCAGGATTTGTCGAACGTTCCCGCAATGCTGAGCGGTTTTTCCGGTCTGGCGCCAGCGGCGGCTTCCGCCAAATATTGACGGACGTGCAGATTGCAGCGCTCGTGGAGTACCACCAGCCGATGCTGCAAGAGCTGAGCTATCTCGACAGCGAAGGCCGTCTCCGGATCTAGCATCATCGATCAGTGACCAAGCCAACCCGACGATCGGTGCGCTGCACCTTCGGCTCGAATACGATAAGCTTGCGGCAGGCAGATGTTGCTTGAGGTGGGCCATGCATCCTGACCGGCGTTCGGGCTCCGGGACTCCGACCGCCAGGCCAGCGGCCCCAGTGGGGAGCCGCTTGGGCAGATGTTGCGCGCTGCCGTCGACCTGCACCGGCAGGGGCGGCGCGAGGAGGCGGAGACACTCTATCGCCGGATACTCAAACACCAGCCAAAACAACCGGATGCCTTACATCTGCTGGGCCAGCTGGAGCACGGACGCGGCCATCTTAATGAGGCGCTGGACCTGTTTAGCCGGGCCGTCGCCGCGCGACCGAACGCCGTCTTCTGGATCAGTCGCGGCGCGGTGCTGCTGGACCTGCAGCGCTGGGACGAAGCGGCCGGTGCTCTGCGCCGTGCGATCTCTCTCGATCCAGAGCGCGCCGATGCCCACAACGCACTGNGGATATGCGCTGCTGACCACCGGCGCACGGGAGGCGGCAATTGCCGCCTTCGAGCGCGCGCTTGCCCTGCGGCCGGTCTATCCCGAAGCGCTGAACAATCTCGGCAGCGCGTTGCGTGCTGCAGGCCGGCTGGAGGAGGCGGAATCAACCCTGCAGCGATCGGTCACGCTGCGACCCGGTTACGGCGCAGCGCTGGCCAATCTGGGTCTGGTGCTGCAGGAGCGTGGCCGCTATGCGGATGCCCTGGGCGCCTACGACCGGGCCGTCGCAGCGGCCCCCGCTTGGCGGCGGCCCACGGCAATCGGGCGATGCTGCTTTTGCTGCTGGGCCGGCTGGAAGAAGGCTTCGCCGAGTACCAGTGGCGCTGGAAGATGCCGGGGTTCGCAACCCCGGTCCGCGAGCTGGGCGCTCCTGCGTGGGACGGATCGTCCCTCACCGCCCACACGCTGCTGGTGCACGCCGAGCAGGGCCTGGGCTCGGCGATCCAGTTCGTCCGTTACGTCTCCCGCACCGGTGCTGTCCGTGTCATCGTAGAGTGTCATCGACCGCTGCTGCGCCTGTTTCGTCAGTCGTTTTCCAATGGCGGCGGGATCGATGTGGTGGTGAAGGGCGATGCGCTACCCCGCGCCGACTGGCAGGTGCCGCTGATGAGCCTGCCACAGGTGATGAGAACGTCGCTAACGTCGATCCCGGCTGATGTGCCGTATCTGCGCGCCGATCCTGACGAAGCGGCGACATGGCGGCAGCGGCATGCCGCATCGCCGCGGCCACGGGTGGGCTTGGTCTGGGCCGGCAATCCTCGGCACGAGAACGATCACAACCGGTCGATGCCGGCACGCTTTCTGGCGCCACTGATTGCGGACGGGCGAGGGACGATGTTCAGTTTGCAGGTCCCGGCTTCTGCTGCCGACCTGGCGGTGCTTCCGGGCGTTACCGATCTGGCAGCGGACCTGACGGACTTCGCCGCGACGGCGGCCGCGATCGAAGCGCTGGACCTGGTTATCTCAGTGGACACGGCCGCGGCACACTTGGCGGGTGCGCTGGGGAAGCCAGTTTGGCTGCTGCTGCCGTACGTGCCCGAGTGGCGCTGGCTGCTGGAGCGCGAGGATTCGCCGTGGTACCCGACGATGCGGCTGTTCCGGCAGAGCTCACCGGGCGACTGGGCCGGTGTCGTCGAACGGGTTGCCGCAGCCCTGGCTGACTGGTTGCCGGAACGCAAATCATCGTCGGATGCGGGATGAGTCGCCGCGCGCCGCCATCTCACCGGCCGTCCGGCCGTCCGGGCGCACGCTCCGGGCGAAACGCATCGGTCGCGACAACGACAGCGAACCGGCTGCTGGCGGAAGGGCTCGCCCATCATCGCCTGGGCCGGCTGGACCGGGCTGCGGCATTCTACCGGGATGTTCTGCGGGTAAACCCGCGCCATCCTGATGCCCTGCACTTGGCAGGCCTTGCAGCCCATCAGCAAGGCGGACAGGCCGAGGCCCTGACGCTGATCGAACGTGCGATTGCCGCCGACCCACGCGCGGCGGCCTATTTCAATTCACAAGGCGCAGTGTTGCTGGCACTCGACCGGCCGAAGGACGCCGAACAGTCCTTCCGCCGGGCGATCGAGCTCGATCCGGTCTACCCGGAAGCGCTCAACAATCTGGGCAATGCCCTGCAGCGCCAGGACCGGTTAGTCGACGCGGCTGCCGCATGCGACCGGGCAACCGAAGCGCGCCCGGATTACGCCGAGGCGTGGTGCAACCGTGGCCGGACGCTGCAGCTTGTTGAACGGGCCGAAGACGCGGTGGCGAGTTTCCGTCAGGCGCTGGCGGTCCGCCCGGACTGGGGAAAGGCACACCGCTATCTGGGAGATGCGCTGGCCGCCGCAGGCGACCGGGAAGGGCGGAAGCTTCCTACCGGCGTGCGATTGCGCTTGATCCCGCCGATGCCGAGACACCGGCGGCGCTGGCCGGGCTGCTGGAGCGCGCGAACCGCCTGGAGGACGCGCTGATCACGGCCGAGACGGCACTGCGTCTCGATGCTCGTGATGTCCGCGCCGCTGTAACCGCAGCACGATGCGAACGCAGGCTCGGCCGGCTCGACGCCGCCCGCCACAGGCTTGAAGCACTCGATGCCACACCGGCCGACCTGCTGACCCGGGCGTATGCCGGCTTCGAGCGTGCCCAGGTGTATGATCGGCTCGCGCTCTATCCTTCGGCATACGATGCCTTTGTCGAGGCGAACGACCTGCTGGCGGCAACGCCGGCGGCACAGCGCGTCGACCGGTCCTTCTTTCCCAAATTGATCGACCGGCTGCGGCAGCGCACGCAACCCGAGTGGCTTGCGCAGTGGACCCCGGCGCCACCCGACGAGCGCGCGGCACCGGTGTTCCTGATTGGCTTTCCCCGCTCCGGGACGACGCTGCTTGACCAGATCCTGGATGCGCACCCGGCGCTGCGGACGATGGAGGAGCGGGACGCGCTCGACCAGGCGCGCCGGGAGGTGGACCGCCTGCCCGGTGGCTATCCGGATGCACTCGCAACGCTCAATGCGGCGGCGATCACCGGCCTGCGACGGCTCTACTTCGCCGAGGTGGAGCGGCACCTGGGACCCTGGGGCGACAGCATCGTCATCGACAAGATGCCGCTGAACACCATTGATGTGGTCCTGATCCACCGGCTGTTTCCGGACGCGCGGTTGATCGTGGCGCTGCGCCATCCCCACGATGTGGTCCTCAGCGGCTTCATGCAGGCGATGCAGCCGAATGGCGCGATGGTGCTGTTCGACAGCCTTGCCAGCACTGCCCGGTTTTACGCCGAGGTAATGGGCCTGTGGCTGCATTACCGGGACGTCCTGACGCTGCGGAAAATCACGGTGCGCTACGAGGATCTAACAGCCGACCTGCGAGGCGAGGCGGAGCGCATCCTGGAATTTCTGGGACTGCCCTGGGATGACGCGGTGCTGGGATATGCCGAGCACGCCCGCACGCGGGCAATCGCCACCCCAGCTACCATCAGGTGGTGCAGCCGCTCTACCGTCATGCCGTCGAGCGCTGGCGGAATTATGCGTTTGCGTTCGACGACGTCGCCACGGTCCTGCAGCCGTTCCGGGATGGGTTCGGCTATGGCGATCCGTCCGCGGTCAGCAAAATGGAAGGCAGCGCCGACGGCTCGTCGTGATGCTGCGGGATCAGCGCGTCGATGGCAGCAAAGCCGGCGGGTCGAGCGGGCAGCAGCCGGCGGGCGACCTCAGTCGTGATTCCGCCCAGCGCGTAGATCGGCAGCGGGCTGAGAGCGGCCCAGCGGGCGAAGCGCAACGGACCCAGCGGCCGGGCCAAGGGGTGGCTGCCGGTAACAGCGACCGGTGACAACAGTACGGCATCCAGGCCGAGCACCCCCGCCCGTCGCAGGGCACGCGGCGAATGCGCCGCCGTGGTAACCATCAGGCCCCGTTGCCGGATCGCCTGCCAGCGCCGTGGCCCGCTCCGCGCCACAGCCTCCGACAGATGCACCCCGTCGGCACCAATGTGGCATGCCAGCCGCCAGTCGGCTGCGATCAGCAGGATCAGCCGGCGTCGGCGCCGGCGGCACAGCGGTGCCAGCCGGGCGGCGAGTACCTTGCGTCGCTGCACATCACGTTCACGCAGGATCACACCCGTGCCCGGCGGCAGCGCCCGAACGGCCTTTTCCGGGTCGGGCAGCCGGTCGCTGTCGGTCATCAGCAGCAGTCTTGGAAGCGGTCGCGCTCTTGTGGCGCCGAGGGCGGGCTGCGGTTGGAGCCGGCGGGCGACCTCTGCTAGGCTCGGCATCGTTGCCCGCTGACGCGCAGCATGTGGCGAGGGACGAGGTATGGGAGCGGGAGGTGAACACATGGCGCCCGGATCGCCGCAAGCGACGGATCGGCAACCACAGCCCGCGCCGAGGGAGATTGCCACCAATCTGAACCGGGTCCGCGCGGAGATCGCCGCAGCGGCGGCGCACGCCGGCCGGCCGGCCGATGCCGTGAGCTTGGTCGCGGTTTCGAAGATGCATCCAGTGTCTGCCATCCGTGAGGCACTCGCGGCGGGCCAGCGGGGGTTCGGGGAAAACCGGGTGCAGGAGGCGGAAGGCAAGTGGCCGGTGATAAAGGCCGACGGCCCGGACGTCGTGCTGCACCTGATCGGGCCGCTGCAACGCAACAAGGTACGGCGTGCTGTGCGGCTGTTCGACGTCATCGAGACCGTGGATCGGGCCGAGCTCGCAGCGGCCATCGCCTCGATCGGGCGCGAAGAAGGCCGGATTCCCGGTATTTTCATTCAGGTCAACACCGGACTGGAGCCGCAGAAGGCAGGCATACCGCCAAAGGGGACTGACGCGCTGGTCCGGCTGTGCCGCGATGAACTCGGTCTTCCGGTGCGTGGCCTGATGTGCATTCCGCCGGTGGACGAAGAACCGTCGCTGCATTTTGCTCTGCTGCGCGAAATCGCCCGGCGCAACGGGCTCGCCGAACTTAGCATGGGGATGACGTCCGATTTTACGGCCGCCATCCGGTTCGGCGCCACCAGCGTGCGCATCGGCACCGCCATCTTCGGCAGCCGGCCACGCGTTTCCGGCGCCGAGTCCGAAGCCGGCGACGATCACTGAGACTCGATCTGGATGCAGTCGCCCGGCCGGCAACGGCGAAGCAGCGCCTGCAGATCGGCTAATTCCAGAGCGACACAGCCTTCGGTGGACGCATAGTTGGGCTTTGCCACGTGCAGGAAGATGGCACTGCCGGCGTCCGGCACGACTGGGTTCCGGTTGTAGCCAATCACCACCAGCAGATCGTAAAGCCTGTCATCGCGCCACATCCGTTCGTGCCGTGCGGGGTGCGGCAGGCGGACCGGCCGGTTGTAGGCCTTGTCGTGGGGGTCATCACACCAGCCCAGTCCGGGATCGATCGCCGCCAACGCAAGAGCGGTGGGNGGCGGTGCCAATCGGTCGGAACGGAAATAGGCCGTGCCCAGCGGAAACCGGCCGACGGGTGTGGCACCATCACCCTCCCGCTTGTCGCGCCGCATGCCGCCGCGGCCGAATGCACAACGAGCGCTCCAGTCTCCGTGATACAGCCAGCCGCCCGCCGTGACGCGCACGTCGCGGCCGGACGCAACACCGCCGTCCTGCCTGTTCCGTCTCCGTGTCGCCGAGCGCAGAAACCGCAGCATTTGGACCACCGGCCTCAGAGCAGGTGGCCGCCGCGGCCGGCCTTGGTGCGCAGGTAGACTTCGTTGTGCCGGTTGGTGGGAAACGCGTGTGGCACCCGTTCCTCGACGGCAATGCCGCAGCGGGCGAGACTGTCCACCTTTGCCGGGTTGTTGGTCATCAGGCGGACACGACTGAAACCCAGGTGCCGCAGCATCTGCGCGGCGGGTACGTACACACGCTCGTCTGCATCGAAGCCGAGCTGCTCGTTGGCATCCAGTGTATCGAAACCGCGGTCCTGCAGCTCGTAGGCGCGCAGCTTGTTAACCAGGCCGATACCGCGACCTTCCTGCGCCAGGTAGAGCAACAGTCCGCCGCCGCCGGCGGCGATTTCGCGGATTGCACCCCGCAGCTGGTCGCCGCAGTCGCAGCGCAGGCTGCCAAGCAGATCGCCGGTGAAACATTCCGAATGCAGGCGGGTCAGCACCGGAGCCGGTGGCTGCGGGTCATTCAGCACCACCGCCAGATGTTCCAGCCCGCCGTCGAGCGGCCGGAAGGCGATGATTCGCGCGTTTTCGACACCAGCNAGCGGCACNCGCGCTTCGCTCACCGGTTTCAGTGTCCGCGCGGAAGTAAAGTCGTATTGAAAGACATCGCCGGCATCGACCGCCAGCAGCCCATGACGAAGCGCCCACTGCGCCAGGTCGTCCGCCTGCGGGTCNGACAAGGGGGCGACGGCTGCGGCGGGGATCAATCGCGCTGTTTTCATCATCAGCACGGCTGCGCTTTCGCAGGAGTACTGCTGTGCCTCGGCAATCCTGAACGGCTGATCGGTCACAGCGGGCGTTGGCGACAGCGGATCGGCGAGCGCCAACATCTGTTCGGCCGTCAGGCCGCCGTCCAGCGTTACGGTCACAGCGCGCAGTCCGCCCTGGGTCAGGCCAAGCACCGCCGCACGGCGTGCCGTCAGCACCGCTGCCAGTGCGCCGCGACTGACTTCCGCCAGCGTTCGCAGGCTCTCGGGCGTAACCGCCTCGGACGCCAGGACCAACAGGGCACTTCCTTGGCCGCCGGCGACCACGATCGGCCGGCCGCGGCGCAGATCGGCAAGAGCACGCTCGACGGCGCGCACGCTGACCGGCTCGCGGGAAACCGGAACGGGAACCACATGCAGGTGACGGCTCACCTTGACCTCTTGGTGCTTTTCAGTTGGTTCTGGAGATTAGCGGTGGCAGCGTCCCGGCAAAAGGTGTTTCACCATGGAAGGTTTTGCCCCGGCAAAGTGCTGCAGTTGTATCTTGATGGGCGCTTGTTATGCTGGGTTGACGTCATAAAACTGGAAGAGAGCCGCTGTCGTGACGGGTGGAAGACGCATCCTGCTGGTGGACGATGATGAAACGCTGCTCGACATGCTCTCCGAGCAATTGCAGCAGCAGGAAGAGTTCTCGACCGCAACGGCGGAGTCTGCTGCGCGCGGCATCGAGCTGGCAAGCGGCGAGCACTTTGACGTCGTCGTCCTCGACGTCGGCCTGCCGGACATGGACGGTCGGGAGGCCTGCCGGGAAATGCGCAAGGCCGGGGTCAAGTGCCCGATCATCATGCTGACCGGCGCCGATACCGAAGCGGACACCATCCTCGGCCTGGAGGCCGGAGCCAACGACTACATCACCAAGCCGTTCCGTCTCGGCGTCTTCCTGGCGCGGCTGCGGGCGCACATCCGCCAACACGAGCGCAGCGACGATGCGGTGTTCAGCATCGGGCCGTATACGTTCAAGCCCAGCGCCAAGCTGCTGGTCAACAATGACACGCAGAAGAAGATCCGCCTGACCGACAAGGAGACGGCAATCCTGAAGTTCCTCTACCGCTCGGGCAGCCGGGTGATCAGCCGCGACGTTCTTCTGGACGAGGTCTGGGGCTACAACGCGGGCGTGACCACGCACACTCTCGAAACGCACGTCTACCGGTTGCGGCAGAAGATCGAGAGCGATCCGTCGCGGGCGCAGATCCTGGTGACTGAGGCGNGGGGGTACCGCCTGGTGCCGTAGCCGCCGGGTTGACGCAGCAGCGTTCCGAGAGCACGGAGTTCGTCGACGTAAACGCAGAAGCGTCAGGCACCACATGGGTGCCTGACCTTCCGCGTTGTCCGCGAGCTATACAGCGAGCGGATTCCGATTGCTGTTTGTGTTTCCCGTTGTATTTGCGATTCTTGCGATCGTCATTCTATTTCTTGCTATATTCATGACCATCGTGGCCGTAATCTTTCTTCCAGCTGTAGTCGTCCTTGTGGTCGTAATCTTTCTTCCAGCTGTAGTCGTCCTTGTGGTCGCGATCCTTGTCGTTGTCATCCTTGTCGCCCCAGTGACCACCATTATCGCCATTCTCTTCGTCATCCAGGCACTTTTGGCAGAACTTTGCCGGTACCGGAACCCACTTGTTCCATCCGATCTTCTTCCAACAGGCCTGTACGGTCTCGTTTTCGTAGCTCCCACACTTGTTGTATTTCTTGTTGTATTTCCACAGTGTTATATCTTCGACCTTGGCTTTGTAGTAGTTTCCCCACGATTCACACTTCTTGAAGTCTGTTTCTTTGAAAACGCAGTAGTTATCCCACCACTTGCTCTTGAATTCGCCGCCCTTACGTTCGCATTTCCATTGGCTCTGGGCTGGGCAGTAAACCCGCTTGTATTTGTCGTACCCATAGTCTTTGTTTCCGTCGTAGTCACCGGCCCACGCGGCGCCGCCGACAGCCATGGCAAATGCCAGCGAAGATCCCAGCAGCACGGACTTTGTCAGCATCTCGATCCCTCCTCCATAACTTCGAGTTGTTTTCAACTCGAACACGATCATCGCGCGGTTGGGAGGGCCGGAATGCCCAGGTGGATGCGGGTGACGACGAATATGGGTCTGTTTCGCATGTGTCTCCGGCGCAAGGCCGGACGGCTGTACGTCGTAACGGCGGGGTGCTGTTGTGATTGGGACAAAAAAGCGCCCGGCCAGGGGGTTAACCGGGCGCTTCAAGCTTCCGTTCTGGAAGCTCGCGGATGGCAGGGGAACCATCCGGGAGATCGGTTCCCATTACGGGTAGCGCCGTCTCCACCAGTAGACTTGGTTTGTCTCAGCAGTGTCACAAATGCATCATGCGCAAACCTGCCATGCAATTTGCGCATAAAGCCGCGATCATCTCAAAGTTCGCAGAGATAGATCAGGGGAGTGAGAGGATGAAGGCCGCGGATCTTCGAACTGAAAGAGGTCGCGATCCAGCTTTACGTTGAATTGCGGATCGACAAGCGAAACCATGGTGATGACCCCTTGGGCATCTGTCACTTGCCACTGACTCAGGGCCAATGAAGACTGGTCGAAGATCAGGGTGATCGATCCTTCTCCTGGATTGGCGGTTCGGGTGACGCCGAGGCGGATCGTGCCTGCGCTCCGCTGGAAACCGGTGATGGTCAGTTTTCCGTCCGAGAGCGAGATCCGATCCTGCAGGAGAATGCCGGCTGGAGTCGAGTCGAGAGGAATGTAACTCACTTGTTCCAGGCGTTTATCGTAGTACACCAGGAAGGTGCCGTCTGCCACGATGAGGATCGGAGAAGGCGGCTGGTAATCGATACGTAAGCGGCCTGGCCGCGACAAGAGGAGCTCACCGCGCGCAATCTCCCCATTCGAGGAGTTCTGCACGAATTCCGAGCGTACGCTGTGCACGCCATTGAGCTTGTCGACAATGCGCTGTGAATCCGCTTCATCGGTTTGCGTGAGCACCACGCCCGGTGCGGTGATGATGGCGAAAGCCGGCCCGCTGCAGCCGGACCAGACGGCCAATCCGATCATGCAGGCGCCGGCCAGTCCCACCAGACGCCGGATTCCATGCCGAAGGCCCGATCGGTCTCGTACCTCGTTCCGGGCCAAAGATTTCCGTGTCCTCAACGCGCCCGTCCTCAACTGGCCCGCTCGCCGACCAGCACTTCCCTGCGTCCGACTCTGTCCGCCTTGCTCACCAGACCTTCATCCTCCATGCGTTCCACCAGACGTGCCGCCCGGTTGTAACCGATCTGCAGGCGACGCTGCACAAAACTGGTGGAGGCCTTGCCCTCCCGCAAGACTGCGGCGACCGCCTCATCGTAGAGTTGATCGGCGGCCCCGTTGTCCTCGCGGGAGCCCGACATCGAGGCGTCCTCCTCCTCGGCCTCGGTCACCGCCTCGATATACTGGGGTTCGCCCTGGGCTTTCAGCGCCTTGACCACGTGTTCGACTTCGCAGTCGGAGACGAACGGTCCGTGTACGCGCGTCACCCGGCCACCCGAGGCCATATACAGCATGTCACCCTGGCCCAGCAGCTGCTCCGCTCCCTGTTCGCCGAGGATGGTGCGGCTGTCGATCTTCGAGGTGACCTGGAAGCTGATGCGGGTCGGGAAGTTGGCCTTGATCGTCCCGGTGATCACGTCCACCGACGGCCGCTGCGTTGCCATGATCAGATGGATGCCCGCCGCGCGGGCCATCTGCGACAGCCGTTGGACCGCCGCCTCGATGTCCTTGCCGGCAACCAGCATCAGGTCCGCCATCTCGTCGACGACGACGACAATCAGCGGCAGCGGCGAAACGTCCAGCTCTTGTTCTTCGAAGCGCGGCTTGCCGTCGTCATCGTATCCGGTCTGCACCCGCCGCTTGATCGGCTCACCACGCCGGAGTGCGTCGCGAACGCGCTCGTTGAAGCCGGTGATGTTGCGAACACCGAGTTGCGACATCGACCGGTAGCGCTCCTCCATCTCGCGCACGGTCCATTTCAGTGCCACCACGGCCTTGGCGGGCTCGATGACCACCGGCGAGAGCAGATGCGGAATGCCGTCGTAGACCGACAGCTCAAGCATCTTCGGGTCAATGAGGATGAACTTGCATGTGTCGGGTGACAGCCGGTAGAGCAGCGACAGGATCATTGCGTTAATGCCGACGGATTTGCCGGAACCGGTCGTCCCGGCAATCAGCAGGTGCGGCATCTTGGCCAGGTCGGCAATCACCGGTGCGCCACCGATGTCCTTGCCGAGTGCCAGCAGCAGCGAGCCGCTGTGACGCTCCATGGCTTCGGACGCCAGCAGTTCGCGCAATCCCACCGTCTCGCGACGCTGGTTGGGCAGCTCGATGCCGATGGCGTTGCGTCCGGTGACGACGGCAACCCGGGCCGAAACGGCACTCATGGACCGGGCAATGTCGTCCGCAAGCGCGATGACCCGCGCACTCTTGGTGCCCGGTGCCGGCTCGAGCTCGTACAAGGTGATCACGGGTCCTGGCCGGACCTTCACGATCTCGCCGCGGACGCCGAAGTCGTCGAGCACCGTCTTCAGCATGCGTGCGTTCTGTTCCAGCGCCGCCTTGGTCATTCCGTCGCCCATGACAGAGGGCCTGGGTGGCTGCAGCAGGTCAAGCGAGGGCAGGCGATAGCTCGAGGGCATATCAAAGTCGAGGTTGTGCTGCGCGGCTTCCTCCGCCTTGCGTCCCGGCTTGATACGGGTGACCTTGGCCTCTACGACACCGGTCGCAGGCGCACCGGGCCTCCCGTCGGCGTGGGGATCGCTGCGCGCAGTATCCACCTCTGACAGTTCCTCGACACTGCGGGTGCGGGAAGCACGGGGCGTGCGGAGGACAGGCTCCGTGTCGAACGGATCGACGACGCGTCTCCTCGATCCGAATACCGGCAGGCGCAGCCTGAATGCGGGCAGACGCAGCGCGGTGATCCGTGCACAGAGCTGGTGCATGCCGGCACGGACCCGGGTGACGCCATTGATCACGATGCGCAGCAACTGTCTCCAGTCGGCAAGCGAAACACCCATGCCATAGATCAAAGCGGCAACGCCCAGGGCGAACGCCAGCAGTGCGATGCCGGCCCGGCTCAGCAGCGGCAGCGCTGTGGTCTCTGCTGCCAGGCGCTCAAGCAGCAGGAGCCCGATCGCGCCACCTGGTCCGGCGGCAAGCGACCAGCCCGGAACCGGCGGCAATCCGGCCAAGGCCATCGCCAGCAGGAACAGCGCGGCGACCAGCGAAACCACCTGCAGCGCTGCGTAGCGCATCGGTCGCCGAGCGATCACCCGCCAGCCCCACGCCAGCAGTCCGAGAACCGGGACCACCGCGCCGCCACCGAACCCGAGCAACAGCGCGTCGGCGAGGTAAGCACCGGGTGTGCCCAACACGTTGACCGGCGGGTTCAAGGTGGCATGATTGAGCGACGGGTCGCCCGGACTGTAACTGGCAAGCGCCAGAAGAGAGCCAGTNCCGGCTGCGAGCAGAACGAAGCCGCCGAACTCCGTACAGCGTCTTTTCAGAAATTCGGCCACACCGGCCGGCAGGATCGCAAGCGTCCCGGTTCGGATCATGGCGATGCTCGACTTCGTCAGCGGAAGACATTCATTTTATAATGTCTTAAGAAGTCTTCTCAAAGCGTCTTCGGTTGTTGCCAGGTCATCGATCAGGGCCATGCGCACGAAGGCTGCGCCCGGGTTTCTGCCATCGGCGCAAGGCTTTGCCAAATAGGCACCCGGCAGTACCCGCAGTGCCGCCTCGGTCCACAGGCGCCGTGCCGCGTCCTCGCCGGAGCCGACGTCGAGCCACAGAAANAATCCTCCGGCAGGCCGAACGAAGCCGAATCGCCCTGCCAGCAGCCGTTCGGCGGCATCGAACTTCGCCCGGTAAAGTGCCCGATTGGCGGTGACATGCGTTTCGTCCCGCCACAGCGCGGCTGATGCGGCGAGAACTGGCAGCGGCACCGCAGCGCCGCCGAACGACCGCAACCGGCGGAAGGCGGCAATCAGCCGGGAATCGCCGGCGACAAACCCGGAACGCAGGCCCGGTACGCTGGAACGTTTGGACAGCGAGTGGAAGACGACGACGTTGGCGAGCGAGCCGGTGCCCGCACACGCCTGCAGCGCGCCCGGCGGTGGCACGGATCCGTAGATGTCGGCATAGCACTCGTCCATGCACAACACCGCGTCATGGGCGCGGGCGGTTTCCACCGCGCGGGCCAGTGTCTCCAGGTCAGCGACCGAACCCTGCGGGTTGGCCGGCGAACAGAGATAGATCAATGCCGTGCGGGCCAGTGTCTTCGAATCAAGTCGCGAGACATCCGGCATGTTGCCGTTATTGGCGTCGGCGGTGAGGAACACCGGCTCGGCGCGGCCGAACACCGCTGCACCGAGGTAGACCTGATAAAACGGGTTGGGCATCGCCACCAGCGGCACCGCGCCGCCCTTCTGGTCCGGCACCGCCACCTGGGCCAGCAGGAACAGACCCTCGCGTGTTCCGGCCACCGGCAGCACGTTCCGGTCCGGATCAACAAGGCCGGCCGGCAGACTGTAGCGGCGCTCCAGCCACTCCACCACGGCGCGGCGGAAGTCAGCAGTCCCATCCACCGGCGGGTAGCGTCCCCAGCCGGTCGCATCGGCTGCCAGGCTCTCTGCCAGCCACGGCGGGGCCGGGTGCCGCGGTTCGCCTACGGACAGCACCAGCGGCTGCAGCCCTGCCGGTGGCGCTAGGCCGTCCAGCAACGCCCGAAGCCGGTCGAACGGATAGTCGGCGAGATCGGTAAGCAGCGGATTCAACATCCGGGGACAGTACGGTGCTTCGCTGCGGCTGGGAACCATTACCCGGAAGTGGCGAGCCGGAAGGCAGGAATGGGATCAGGGGCAGCGCAAACGAAAACCGGGCCGGAAGGAGATTCCTCCCGGCCCGGATCCCAAAGTCTTTTTCCGAAGCGCGCCCTGTTGCTCCGGACGGACGAGAGCTAGTGGACGGTTTCGCCGTGAAGATTGAGGTCGAGACCGCCCTCTTCGACTTCCGGGCTGACCCGCAGGCCGATGATGACGTCGATCACCTTGAGGAGGATGAAGGAGACGACACCGCAGTAGACGACGGTGATCAGGACACCCACGATCTGCGTCCACACCTGCCCCGGATTGCCCTCCAGCAGGCCAGGNGTGCCGCCGATCGATTCCACCGCGAACACGCCGGTGAGGATGGCGCCGATGATGCCGCCGATACCGTGAACACCGAACACATCCAGCGANTCGTCGTAGCCCAGCTTGTGCTTCAGCCAGACGGCACCCCAGTAGCAGGTGATGCCGGCGCCGATGCCAATAAACAGACCCCCATCNGGATCGACGAAACCGGACGCGGGNGTGATTGCCACTAGGCCGCCGACCGCGCCGGAGATGATGCCCAGCACGCTCGGCTTGCCGCGCAACATCCATTCGATCAGCATCCAGGTGATTGCCGCTGCAGCGGTCGCGATCTGGGTGACCGCCATCGCCATGCCGGCGCGACCGTCAGCGGCGACGGCGGAACCGGCGTTGAAGCCGAACCAGCCGACCCACAGCAGTGAAGCACCGATGAGGCTGAGCACCAGATTGTGCGGCGCCATGTTTTCGGTGCCATAGCCCCTCCGCTTGCCAATGACGATGCAGGCCACCAGACCAGCGATACCGGCATTGATGTGCACCACCGTACCACCGGCGAAGTCGAGCACGCCGTCGCCGCCAAGGAAGCCACCGCCCCAGACCCAGTGTGCGATCGGCGCATAGACGAGGATCGACCACAGCACCATGAACCAGCACATCGCCGAAAACTTCATCCGGTCGGCGAAGGCGCCGGTGATCAGCGCCGGGGTAATGATCGCAAACGTCATCTGGAACATCATGAAGACGGATTCGGGAATAGTCGGCGCCAGGTCATTCACGGTGTCGAGCGTCATGCCGCTCAGAAACAGCCGGTCGAGACCGCCGATATAGGTTTGAAGTTCACCCCCGTCGGTAAAGGTGAGGCTGTAGCCGATGACCATCCACACGATGGTGGACAAGCAGCAGATGGTGAAGCTCTGGACACAGACGTCGAGGACGTTCTTTTTCCGGACCATGCCGGAGTAGAACAGCGCGACACCNGGAATGGTCATCATCAGCACCAGAGCGCATGACGTGATCATCCAGGCCGTATCGCCGGCACTGAGCGTGGGTACCACCGCGGCGACCGTGTCGGTAACCTCCTCGACGACCGTCGTGGTCGCATCTTGGGCCCAGGCGCTGGCCGTCGCTGCAAGCAGAGCGAGTGCGGCCAGCCCGCCGGGACCGATAACTTTCAATAGCGAACGCATTGATCGGCACTCCTAAAAGCGGTTGTGTTCGGTTTCTTTGGCCCGCACGGGCACTCACTCCGGAACTGCATGGGCACCAGACGGAACAGGGATCCTGTCCTGGCCGTCTGTTGTGCTCCCGGCAGTCTGGTCTTTCGAAACCGCCGTGCGTTTCTCAAACTCCGTGCCAGCGTCGGCTGCAATCGGCCAAGGGGTTGAATCGGCGCCGAAAAGCTTTGCAACCGGAAACCGGAGCTAATGCCCGTCGAATAATCGATCGTGCCCACTGAAACAGCAGATTTGGCGTTTATGGTCACGAAACGGGCAGGCTTGCACCAGCGGGGTAATGGATCCGGGACGAAACGTTGTCCCCGACCGATCGGGAAGTGCATAGTGCGCTGGCACGGTGCTCCAGAGCCACCGGGCGCGGAGAATGCGGCCGCATGACGCGGTCGATGTCTGTTCGTTGCGCGCGGGGTCATGAGCGTGGGGCCGGTGATCGCAGCTGGCCTAGAGGGCTTCAGCGTTGGTATCGCCGGTGCGGATGCGAACGGCCTTCTCGACGTCGAGGACGAAGATCTTGCCGTCGCCGATTTTCTCCGTGCGTCCCGAAGTCTGGATCGCCTCGACCGCCTGTTCCACGAGCTCGGCAGGCACCACGACTTCGATTTTCACTTTCGGGAGGAATTGCACCGTGTACTCGGCGCCGCGATAAATTTCCGTTTGTCCCTTCTGCCGACCAAATCCCTTAACTTCAGTGACCGTCATGCCCTGCACGCCGAGCGAGGTCAGTGCCTGTCGGACGTCATCGAGTTTGAACGGCTTGATAATGGCGATGATCAATTTCATCTCTTGACCTCTCATGCTGAACGTCGCCCCGTTGACCCGGACCTTGCGGGCGACAGGGTGTCATTGCCTGGCGCAGATCTCGGCAACGACGGCTGTCTGCGTGGTCCAAAGCACGCGTGCAGTAATCATGAACCGTGCCACCTCGCGCCACACGCAAATCACACTTGCATCTCAGCCGATTATGGACAATCTGCAGCAGCGGTTCGGGGCGAGGATCCAAACCTCCCGCCGCCCAAACGATGGGCATTGCACAAACATTGTTCAGGCGGGTCGTGACGCGCGCACAGGCTTGCCGCACAGGAGCGGACAAGGCGATGAACGAGACGTCGAACGCAGCAGAGGTGCTCGCCGGCGACGCACTGATCATCGGCGGCGGTTTCGTCGGGCTGTCGCTGGCCTGCGCGCTGGCCGATGCCGGGCTGATGCCGGTGGTGGTTGAGGCGGGCGATCCGCGCCAGGGCCTGGAGCGCGGTTTCGACGGCCGGGCATCAGCGATCGCGCTGTCGTCGCGCCGGCTGCTGGATCATTTGCAGGTGTGGCCGAAGCTGGAGGCCGAGGCGGCACCGATGCGCCAGATCCGGGTCTCCGAGGGGCATNCGCGGCTGTTCCTGCATTACGACTGCCGCGATGTCGGCGACGAACCGTTCGGCTACATGCTGGAAAACCGGGTGCTGCGCCGCGACCTGCTGCAGCGGGTCGAAGAACTACCCGCGGTCCGGCTGCTGACCCGCTCGAAGCTGGCGCAGCTTGACCGCCGTCCGGAAGGCGTCGAGGCGCGGCTCGTGAGCGGCGTCCGCGTCCGGGCTCCACTGGTGGTGGCAGCCGAAGGACGCAACTCCTGGGTGCGTGAACAAGCGGGGATCAGGGTGACCCGCTGGTCCTACCGCCAGACCGCCATCGTTACCACGGTCGAACACGAGCGCTCGCACGACTTCATTGCCCACGAACACTTCCTGCCGGCTGGCCCGTTCGCCATCCTGCCGCTGCTGCCGGATACCCGCTCGTCGCTGGTCTGGAGCGAGCGCGCCGACCGGGCACCGATGATCCTGGGGATGGATGAAGACGGGTTTACCCGCGAGCTTCGCCGCCGGTTTGGCGACTTCCTCGGCGACGTCCGGCCGATCGGTCCCCGCTTCTCCTATCCGTTGTCGTTGCAGTATGCGGCGGACGCGACAGGCCTGCGTCTGGCACTGGCCGGTGACGCCCTGCATGCGATGCATCCGATCGCGGGCCAGGGGCTCAACATGGGATTCCGTGACGTTGCCGCACTGGCGGAAGTGCTGGCGGACGCGCACGGACACGCCGACCTGGGTTCAGCCAAAGTGCTTGCTCGCTACGCGCGCTGGCGGCGGTTCGACAACACGCTGATGCTGGCGATGACCGACGGCCTCAACCGGCTGTTCTCCAATGATGTCCCGCCGCTGCGCCTGGCCCGCGACCTCGGCATGGCCGCCGTCAACCAGGTCCCGCCGCTGAAGCGGTTCTTCATGCGCCACGCAATGGGCGTGGTCGGCGAACTGCCGCGGCTGATGCAAGCGTAAGACCAACACTGAACCACGGGAGACAGCGGGTTGCTTACCGCTTCGCTTCTGCTCGCGGTCGCAATGACAGAACAACGACCGCGGCTGAATCCTCAGTGCGTGTGCCCGCAGCCCTTGAGGTCGTGAACTCCCACTGCGCCGGGCGCGTCGCGGGTGAGGCCGCGGGCCGACAGGTTGGCGAGGTAGTCCTGCCAGATCTGGTCCTGGTGTTCACCCAGGCGGTAGAGCCAGTCCCAGGTATAGAGGCCGGTGTCGTGGCCGTCGTTGAAGCGGATGCGGATGGCATAGGCACCGACCGCCTCCACCCCGGTAATCGCGACGTTGCGCTGGCCGGCGATGATCGTCTTTTGCGACGGGTTGTGCCCCTGGACTTCCGCGGACGGGCTTTCCACCCGCAACAGCTCCGCCGGCAGCCGGAAGGTGCGGCCGTCGTCGAAGTCGATCTCAAGAGCCCGCTCCTCGCGCTTGAGCCGGATCTCCACCGGGTGATGCTGGTTGCCGAAGGTCTGGTTCATCCTTCCGCGGTCCTTTCTGTCGATTCGCCGCCTGACGTGTCTGCCGGTTCATCCAGCGGTCGAGCCTCGTCCACTAACATGATCGGAATTCCGTCGCGGATCGGATACGCGAGGCCGGACGCGTCGCTGATCAGTTCCTGGCGCTCGGCGTCATAGCGCAGCGGCTTCTTGCTCAGCGGACACACCAGAACTTCGAGCAGCTTGGGATCAACGCGGCGCTGGCCTGTGGGCATGGGGCTCTCCAATGGACCTCGGTCTCCGGCCGACTCAGGTCGGGTTGGGAGTCTAATGGCGGGTGCCGGCCGACGGCGACTCCGCGGCAAGCGTCGCCATCTCGAATAGCGAAATCAACAACCGGCAGCGGTCCACCAAGTCTTCGGATTCGAGCAGCGCCTGCTTTTCGCCCGGTTCGAACGGGCAGCTCATGGCAAGCGAGGTGACCAGCGCCTGCGCCGACGCCTGTTCAGCCGCCTGCCAGTCGCACTCGATGCTCTTCACCGCAAGGTAGGCACGCGCCGTCGCCAGCAGCAGCGGTCGGTCGATGCCATCCTCCGAGGCCGGCTCCAGGTCGCCGTGGAACGGTGCATAATCCGGCACCACGCGGCGGAACCCCTGCTCCTGCGGCAGTTCCTCGGTGACGCGAAAGCGGCAGATTCCCCGCAGCGTGATCATGAACCGCCCGTCTTCGGTCTCGGCGAAGGACACGATCCGCCCGGCACAGCCGGTGTCGAAAACCTCCGCTTCGTCGGGTACGGGCTGTTCGTAGCTGCCGCGCGGCTGGATCATCCCCACCATCCGCGCGTTGCCCAGCGCGTCTTCGATCATGTCGCGGTAGCGAGGCTCGAAGATATGCAGCGGCAGCAGCCCGTGCGGCAGCAGCAGCGCCCCTTCCAGCGGAAAGATGGCGAGGGTCAGCGGGAGACGAAGCAGCGACGGGCCGGTTGGGAGCGGGCTGGACTCGGTCATAAGCTCCAGCCGCTCACGAAAACAGGACTGAGGACAGGCGGCGTCGCGACGCGACGGTCAGGGGATGGGTATGTCCCAGGGCCTCGAAGATGCGCACCAGCTGCTTGCGCGCCGCGTCCTCGTTCCAGGTGCGGTCGGCACGCACGATGCTCAGCAGTTCGTCAATTGCACCCTCGGTCAGCCCAGCCGCAAACAGGGCGTTCGCCAGCTCGAAGCGGGTCTGATGATCCTGGGGCGCGTCCTGGACGCGCCGGCGCAGCTTCGCAACGTCTCCCGCCGCGCCTTGGCTTTGTTCCATCAGCTCGACGGCAGAGACCGCTGAGCTGATGTCGGTGTCGGTCGCCAAGTCTGCTGGCAGGCCCTTGATCACCGTGCGGGCACCCTTGACGTCACCCGCGGCAAGGCGGGCACGAATCATTCCCGCCAGCGCTTTCGGGTGGCGCGGGTCCTGCTGCAAGATCTGGGCGAAGATTTCCACCGCCTGTGCCGCGTCCCCGGCTGTCAGCGCTTCCTGGGCGATCTCCAGCGCTTCGTCGATCGGTGAGCCAGCCCCAGCGCCTCCGGCTTTCGTCAACCGTTCGATAAAAGCGCGAATTTTGCTCTCCGGCTGAGCACCGACGAAGGCATCGACCGGCCGGCCGCCGACGAAGGCGTAGACCGTCGGCACCGACTGGATGCGCAGCTGCGCCGCCAGCTCCTGGTTCTTGTCGATGTCGATCTTGACCAGCCGGACCCGTCCGCCCGCCTGTTGTACCAGCCGCTCGAGCAGTGGTGTCAGTGTCTTGCAGGGCCCGCACCAGGTTGCCCAGAAATCGACGACGACGGGGACGTTCATCGACGCGGTGATCACGTCGTCGGTGAAGCTGAACGTATCACCGTCCTTGATCGTGCCGGCAGGTGCGGCGCTGGGCGCCGCCGAGGGTTTCCTGGATCGATGATCATGCTTCCCGACCGCTGTGCGCGAAAATTGGAGAAATGCCGCTGCTTACATGGCAGCAACGGCGTTGCCGCTCAAGAGGCTTGCGCCGTCCTCACCCCGTGAGGGTGGCGCAAGGGCCTCCCGCGCGGAGGGTGAACATCCAGGCATTCCCGTCGGAAAACGCGAACGGCGTTCGGATGTCCCATTCGGATGTCAAAGGGCCACGACGCGGGGCTCATGGCCACACGAGCGGATGAAGGTCAGCAGGCCGTCCGGGCTGATCGCCGTCGTCGCCGTATTCGCCAAGGGATGGAAATTGAGCACGCCCGCCTGCATCATCTCCGCATCCAGCACCACCGTAACCCGCCGTTCGGTGTCGTTGATCAATGCGAACGGTGTCACCGAGCCGGGCTCCACGCCGAGGACGTCGCGCAGCCGCTCGGCGCTGGCGAACGACAGATGCGCCGCACCGATCCGGCCCCGCAGTACCTTCAGGTCGATCGGCCGGTCCTCCAGTGCCACCACCAGCCAGTACGCGCCCTTCTTGTCCTTCAGGAACAGGTTCTTGCTGTGCGCCCCGGCAAGCTCGCCGCGCAGCGTCTTGGACTCGGCGACGGTGAACAGGGGCGGATGACGCACCGTCTCGACGGCAACGCCGAGCTCCGCCAAGCGGTCGAACAGGTCAGCTTCGGTCGCGGGCATCGGTCAGCCAGTCTCCGCTCAGCAGCAGTCTTCTTCTACTCGACCGAGCAGCGCTAGGCCATCGGCGTCGTCGTAGGCGGTGAACAGCTCCTCGATGTAGGCCACGTACGAGCAGACGAGGCGCAGCTCGTCCGCCGCCCCGGGTTCGCCTGCGGACCACTTCGCGAGCTGCTGCTTGAACTTTTCCCACAGCGCGTTGGTCTTCGCCGGATCGTCGATGTGCAGGCGGATGCGTTCGACCAGCGCGTGCGCAACGCCGACACAGTCGATGCCGGTGAACGAGACGTAACGGTCGGGGTGATCGGGATGGTTGGCGTCGCTCATGGGTCTCCTAATCCTTCCAACGCCCGGATCTCGCCGGTTGCCGAGCGCAGCCGCGCGGACAGCTCGCGGCCGATGTTGAACAACAGTTTGGCACGAATGTCCGGATACGCGCCGGTGAGCTGCGCCAGGCGCTCGACCGGAATCCGGTAACACGACGTCTCCTCGTCGGCCACCACATCTGCCGAGCGGTGGCCGCCGTCGAACAGCGCGATTTCGCCGAAGCAGAGGCCGGGACCGATCGCTGCCAACCGTTTCATCCGTTTTTCCGGACCGAGATCGAGGCGCACGATCACGCTGCCGGAACGCACGACATAGAAGCAGTCGGCTTGCTCTCCCTCGCGGATGATCCGTTCGCCCGCGCAATAGCGGACCTCTTCGACGATCGTTTGTACCGCCGCAAGCTCATCGGTCGTAAGACAGGCAAAAATCTCGATCGCGGCCAGCGGCAACGGGCCGACCGGCCGGCGCGACGCCGGGATGTGTGCTGCGATCAGGCGGTTCTCGCACCACTCGAGTGCGGTATCCTCGTCCTCGAACCAGCTCTCGTCGGGCCACGGCAGCTCCGCTTCCTCCCTCAGCAAGGAGAGCAGCGACGCCGGCAGGCCGGAAAGCAGCAGCCGCTTGCCCTGGTCCGCCAGTGCTTCGTGCAGCCGGTTGAGCAGCCGGCGGGCGGATGCGTCGATACGTCCGACCCGCCGCGCATCCAAGATGACGTAGCACACACCCTCAAGCCCGCCGTCCAGGTCGCGCAGCAGCCGCTCCATCGAGGCAAAATACAGGTCGCCCTGCAGCTCGTAGATGCAGACCTCGTCGCCGAACCGGTCGAGCACGGCGCGCTCCGGTGCGCTGCGCAGCCGTTTCGAGTGCACCCGCGTCGCCCGGTACTGGTTACGGATCACGGTGAGCGGCGATGGGCTGACGGCGAAGACGTGCAGGTTGAACACTTCCGACAGCGCCTGGCACACGCGCAGGCCCCGACAGCTGTTGCCGCGGTCGTCGAGCGGCGGCGAAAAGGTGCCGATGCCAAACTGTCCCGGCAGCACGGCGATGATCCCGCCGCCAACACCGCTTTTCGCCGGCAGGCCGACGTCGAAGCTCCAGGTTCCGGCGTAGTCGTACATGCCGCACGTGTTCATCACGCTCAGAATGTCGCGCACGTGGTGCGGCGCCAGCACCCGCTCGCCGGTCTTCGGGTTGACGCCGGCATTGGCCAGCGTGGCCGCCATCATCGCCAGGTCGCACGCAGTGACCAGGATCGAGCACTGCTGGAAGTAGAGGTCCAGGTGCTCGTCGATCTGCGCGTCGATCATGCCGAAGTTGCGCTCCAGCCAGGCAATCGCCCGGTTGCGGTGGCCGGTCTCCCGTTCGGAGAGGAACACCTCATGGTCGATAGCGAGCGGCCGGCCGGCGAAGCGGCCGAACAGATCGACGATGCGAGCGAGGCGTTCCTCCGGACTGGCGCCGTCGATCAACGCCGTCGTCGCAATCGCGCCGGCATTGACCATCGGATTGAATGGCCGGTTACCCTTCTCGTCGAAGATGATCGAGTTGAAGGCGTCGCCCGATGGCTCGACGCCCACCTTGGTTACCACGTGGTCGCGGCCGTGGTCGGCAAGCACCAGACCGTAGACGAGCGGCTTCGAAATCGACTGAATGGTGAATTCGTGTCGGCTGTCACCGACCTCGTAAACATGACCGTCGACGGTGGCAAGTGAAATGCCGAACAGCGACGGATCGGCTTTTGCCAGTTCCGGGATGTAGGTGGCGACCGCCCCGCCGCACGGGCCGCGATGTTGATGATGCAGCGTGTGCAGCGCCGCGAGGACGGGCGAGGCGATCCCATCGGGACTCATTCCGTCGAAACTCGAACCGGCCATATCCCGCCACCCCGGTCCCTTGGCGTCAGCATTCGGTCCCTGCGGCTCCATTCTCCACCGTTCCTCTCTTCTCCCTGTGGTTCCGCCGTGCTGTTTGCCGGGGCATCTGCACCGCTGTGCGGCAGACGTCGAGCGCGTTGTCATCCGCAGTCGGGCCGTCCAAGACGAATGAGGCCACCCAACCGGCTGTCGAACCGGAGCGTGGTCCCGCAAAATCGGCCTTTGTAACGGCACGCCAACGATCAACTCACACTGCGTGCACGCCATGCGGCCGCCGGCCTTGCAATGCGTTGGCCAATCCGTAATATGGCGCCCTCACGCTGGACGCGGACGGTTGCGGGCGTAGCTCAGGGGTAGAGCACAACCTTGCCAAGGTTGGGGTCGAGGGTTCGAATCCCTTCGCCCGCTCCAGTTCGAAAGGCTTCCGCAAGAGAAGCTTGAGCGGCAAAAATAGCGCAGCCTAAAACAGACGGTCGGTCTTTGGTGTCGGCCAAGGGGCGGCCGGTCGCCATCGCCAAGTTTTGGATGGTGAGTGATGCTGCGTCCCGACGAAATCCACCGCACGGAACTGCTTGATGCGGTTTGCGAGCGCGCCCGCTGGCGGCTGGCGGAGACGCTGGCAGATGCGGTCGAGACATTCATCCGCCGATATTACGCGCGCGTGCCGGTCGAAGACCTTGAGGTCCGCAGTCCCGATGCGCTGTTTGGAGCCGCGTTCGCCCACTGGCGACTGGCCGAACGCCGCGCGCCGCGACAAGCTCTGGTGCGCGTCTTCAATCCCGGCCTGGACGAGGACGGCTGGCAGGGTCCGGAGACGCTGGTGCAGATCGTCACCGACGACATGCCGTTTCTGGTCGATTCGGTCACGGGCGAGCTGATCGGCCGGGACCTCACGCTCTCTCTGGTCGTCCATCCGGTACTGCAGATCCGTCGCAGCGACACCGGAGAGTTTCAGGAGCTTCTGGAGACATATGTCCCGCCGGGCAGGAGATCCGGCGAGAAACAGGGTACCCGGGTGCAGGCCGAATCGTTCATCTACCTGGAGGTCACCCGCCAGGGCGATGATGCCTGCGAGGAGATCACCGCAGCGCTGCAGACGGTGCTCGCCGACATGCGGACCACCGTCGACGACTGGGCGCCGATCCGCCGCCGGCTCGCCAGCGTCATCGCCGAGCTGGTCGCGACCACCGCAGCACCTGACGAGATCCAGGAATCGGTCGCCTTCCTGGAGTGGATTCGCGACCACAATTTCACCTTTCTCGGATATCGCGAGTACGACTTCGCGGGTGAGGACAAGACATGCGCGGTGCACATCGTCAGCGACGATGGCGGAGCCGGTCTGGGTCTGTTGCGCGATCCAACGACAAACGTGTTCGACGACCTGCGCCCTGGCCTGCCGATGCCGCCGGCAATCCGTGCGTTCCTGGAGCGCGATGCGCTGTTGAGCGTCGTCAAGTCGCAGCATCGCTCCACGGTCAGCCGCCGGGTGCTGATGGACATCATCCTGGTCAAGCGTCAGGACGAGGCGGGCAGGCCGATCGGTGCGCATGTGATCGCGGGGCTGTTTTCGGCTGCGACCTACAACCGCAGCGCCAATAACATCCCGCTGCTGCGCCGCAAGCTGGAGCGGACGCTGCACGAAGCGGGATTCGATCCCCGCAGCCATGACGGCCGGGCACTCGCCAACATCGTCGAAAATTTCCCCCGCGACGAACTGTTCCAGGTTACCGACGAGCAGCTTCTCGACGTGGCGCTCGGCATTCTGAAGCTGCAGCAACGCCAGCGGGTCGCCGTATTCGTTCGCCGCGACGACTTCGACCGCTTCATGAGCTGCATCGTTTTCGTGCCGCGCGACCGCTACACGACGCAGCTCCGGTTGATGATCCAGGGACTCTTCGAGCGCGCGTTTGCCGGTACCGTCTCCGCCCACTACCTGCAGGCCGGCGACGCGCCGTTGGCGCGGTTGCACTTCATCGTCGACACCACGCCCGGACATATCCCGCCTTATGACGTCGCGAGCCTGGAGCAGGCGATCACCTCCGCTGCCCGATCCTGGTCCGAGCGGCTGCTGGAAGCACTAGAGGCGGCGCATGGTGCGGAGGAGGCCCGCCTGCTGCACCGGCGCTACCAGGACGCCTTTCCGCTTGGTTACCGGGAACGGTTCAACGCCGAGCAGGCGATCGGCGACGTGACTGAAATCGAGCACGCGCTGCAGACCCGCCAGCTGCAGCTCATTCTTTACCGCCCGTTCGGCGCCAGCGAGCAGCAGTTCCGATGCAAAATCTATCAGCCCGATCAGGCGATTGTGCTGTCGGACGTACTGCCGGTGCTCGAGCATCTGGGCCTGCGGGTGGTGGACGAAGTTCCGCACGTCATCCGCATCCACGTTCCCGAAACCAACCTCGCGCCACAGACGGCGATCATTCACGATTTCGGACTGGAGACCCTGGACGGCGCACGCGTCAGTCTGAACGCCGTCACCGAGCGTTTCCGCGAAGCGTTCCTCGCCGTCTGGCTGCGACAGGCCGAAAGCGACCGTCTCAACGCGCTGGTGCTCTCGGCGGACCTGGCCATCCATCAGGTCGGCATTCTGCGCGCCTATACCCGCTACCTGCGCCAGCTCGGCATTCCGTTCACCCAGGCCTACCTGGAGCGGGTGCTGACGGTCCATCCGGTGATCAGTGGACTGATCGTGCAGCTGTTCCTCGCGCTGTTTGATCCGGATGCCGGGGTGGAGGCCAGAGCGGATGCCGGCGCAGAGGTAGATGCCGAAGCACAGAAGGTGCCGGACGCCGAAACCCGGGCGGAGCCACTGCGTGCGGCGATTGCCTCAGGCCTGGAAGCGATTGAAAGCGCCGAGGACGACCGGCTGCTGCGCCGCTACGTCAACCTGGTCNGATCGACGCTGAGGACCAACTGGTTCCAGACCGACGAACACGGCGGACGCAAGCCCTATCTGTCGCTCAAGCTCGACAGCCGCAAGCTCGACGAACTGCCGCTGCCGCGGCCGATGGTCGAGGTGTTCGTCTACGGCACCGCGGTCGAAGGCATTCATCTGCGCGGCGGCAAGGTGNCGCGCGGCGGCATCCGCTGGTCCGACCGCCGCGAGGATTTCCGCACCGAAGTCCTCGGCCTGATGAAGGCGCAGATGGTGAAGAACGCGGTGATCGTGCCGGTGGGCGCCAAAGGCGGCTTCGTTGTCAAGCAGCCACCCAATCCCGGCGATCGCGAAGCGATGCTGGCGGAAGGCATCAACTGCTACCGGATGTTCATCCAGGCGCTGCTCGACGTGACCGACAACCTTGCCGGTGGTGAGGTGGTGGCACCACCGCGCGTGGTGCGTCGGGACGGAGACGATCCCTATCTGGTGGTCGCCGCCGACAAGGGCACCGCCACCTTCTCCGACATCGCCAACGGCATCGCCGCCGAGTACGGCTTCTGGCTGGGCGATGCGTTCGCGTCCGGCGGTAGCCGCGGCTACGACCACAAGGCGATGGGGATCACCGCGCGCGGCGGCTGGGAGAGCGTGAAACGCCACTTCCGCGAGATGGGCCGCGATAGCCAGACGCAGGACTTCACCGTGATCGGTGTCGGCGACATGTCGGGTGACGTGTTCGGCAACGGCATGCTGCTCTCGGAGCACATCCGGCTGCTGGCGGCCTTCGATCACCGGCACATCTTCATCGATCCGGATCCCGATTCGCAGACAAGTCTGGTCGAGCGGCGCCGCCTGTTCGGACTGTCGCGCTCGTCGTGGCAGGATTACGACCGGGCGTGCCTGTCCGCTGGCGGCGCGGTGTTCGATCGGCGTGCCAAGGTGGTGATGCTGACGCCCGAAATCCGGGCGCGCTTCGGCATCCGGGACGACCGGCTGCCGCCCACCGAGCTGATCCGCGTCCTGCTGCAGGCCGACGTGGACCTGCTGTGGTTCGGCGGCATCGGCACCTTCATCAAAGGCACCGATGAGAGCCACGCCGAAGCGGGCGACCGCACCAACGACGCGGTGCGGGTGGATGCCGCAACACTGCGCTGCAAGGTGATTGGCGAGGGTGCCAATCTTGCCATTACCCAGGCGGGCCGGATCGAATTCGCGCGCGCCGGCGGGCGGATCAACACCGATTTCATCGACAATTCCGCCGGCGTCGACTGCTCCGACCACGAGGTCAACATCAAGATCCTGCTGGATGCCATCGTCGCCGATGGCGACCTGACAACCAAGCAGCGTAACCAGCTGCTGGTTGAAATGACCGATGAGGTGGCGGAGCTCGTACTGCGCGACAATTACCTGCAGACCCAGGCGCTGACGCTGATCGAGGACGACGGCTTCGGGCGGCTCGACGCCCAGATCCGCCTGATCCGGATGCTGGAGCGCCAGGGCCGGCTCGACCGCAAGGTCGAGNGGCTGCCAGACGATGAGATGCTGGTTGAGCGCGCCGCCGCCCGCCAGGGTCTGGTGCGGCCGGAAATCGCGGTGGTGTTCGCCCGCTGCAAGCTTTGGCTCTATGACGAAATTCTCGACTCGNAGCTGCCGGATGATCCGTATCTGGCGGGCGACGTGGTCCGCTACTTTCCGTCGCCCCTGCGCGAACGCTTTGCCGAGCAGATCGCGCGCCACCGGCTGCGGCGCGAGCTGATCACGACGTCGATCACCAACAGCCTGATCAACCGCATGGGCGGCACCTTCGTGCCCGACATCGCCGAGCGCACCGGCATGCGGTCGTCCGATATCGCGCGTGCGTATATCATCGCCCGCGACGTGCACGGGGTGCGCAGCCTGTGGGACGAGATTGAGGCGCTGGACGGTGCGGTGCCGGCTTCGACGCAGATGGCCCTGCACCGCGAGGTACAGCGGCTGATCGAACGCGGCACGCTGTGGTTCCTGCGCAATGGCGGCAGCCCGCTGGAGATCTGCACCTGCATCGAGGCGTTTGAAGCACCGGTACGGGCGCTGCAGGGTGCGGTGAGCGGACTGCTGCCGGAGAAACTGCAGCAGATGGTGCTGGCGCGCACGNCCCCGTGGCAGGCCGAGGGGGTGCCCGAAGGCCTGGCGGAGCGGGTGGCGCTGCTGACGGTCATGCCGGCGGCGTGCGACATCGTTCGCATCGCGTGTACTTGCGAGCGCACGGCCGAGGACGCAGCACGGCTCTACTTTGCGATCGGCGAGAAGCTGGGCTTCGGCTGGCTGCGCGAGCGCGCCGACCGGCTGGGCACGGCCGGCTACTGGCAGCGGCTCGCCGTTTCCGCAATCATCGAGGAGCTGTACGCCCATCAGCGCGACCTGACGCGGAAAATCCTCGCGGAAGCCAGCGGTGACGGCGAAGACGCACTGGACGCCTGGAGCCAGGGACGGCAGAGTGCCGTTGATCGCAACCGGGCGTTGCTGGTCGAGCTAGAGGCGGCCCCCGAGATCGACCTGTCGATGCTGGCCGTGGCCAACCGCCATCTGCGCTCGCTGACCGAAGGCTGACCGCCGGCTGACCGAAGGCCAACCGGGTACCCGGCCGGCCAGATCCAGGACGATGGAGAGTCATGATGCCGGCTCCCGATGTGCGCGGCGCCGGCGAAACCGGCGCGGATACCGACGAAAAGAGAGCCGGTAAAGAGCCGGCGAACCTCGTCGGCCGCATCGCCTGGTGCAGCTTCGACTGGGCCAACTCGGCCTTCCCGACAGTGATCGTCACCTTCGTCTTCGCTGCCTACTTCGCGAAGGTGGTGGCGGTGGACGAGATCACCGGCACCAGCCAGTGGTCATATGCGATCAGCCTCTCGATGCTGGCGTGCGCGCTGCTGGGCCCGCTGCTGGGATCGGTGGCCGATCACATCGGTCGGCGCAAGCCGTGGGTTCTGGCATTCACCATGCTGATGGTGGCGGCGACGGCGCTGCTGTGGTTCGCGATGCCGAAGTCGCCCGTGGTGCTGCACATTCTGTTGTGTTTTGCGCTCGCCAACTTCGCGTTCGAAACCTCGTCGATCTTCTACAACGCCATGCTGCCGGCGATCGCACCGCCGGGGATGATCGGCCGGCTGTCCGGCTGGGGCTGGGGCGTGGGCTACCTCGGCGGGCTGGCGTGTCTGGTCACCGCGCTGCTGCTGCTGATCCAGCCCAATCCGCCGCTGTTCGGGCTTGATGCCGCCACGTCGGAGCCGGTGCGGGCGACCGCGCTGCTGGTTGCCGCCTGGATCACGCTGTTCTCGCTGCCGTTCTGGCTGCTGACACCGGATGCGCCGCGCAGCACGATCTCGCTCACCGAGGCGCTGCGCCGCGGCGTGGTCACCGTCGCCGGCACGTTGCGTCTGCTGAAGCGCCACCGAGGCGTCACGCTGTTTCTGATCGCACACATGATCTATACGGACGGGCTGAACACCTTGTTCGCCGTGGGCGGGATCTATGCCGCGGTGACCTTCGGCATGAGCTTCGACGAGCTGCTGATCTTCGGCATCGCGCTGAACATCACCGCCGGTATCGGCGCGTTCGCGTTTGGCTGGGTGGACGACTGGATCGGGCCGAAGCGCACCATTCTGATCGCGCTCGCCGGCATTGGCCTGCTCGGCACCGGCATCTTGCTGGTGCAGAGCCAGACCCTGTTCTGGGCGTTCGCGCTGCCGATCGGCACCTTCCTCGGCCCGGCCCAGTCGGCCAGCCGCTCGCTGATGGCGCGTATCGCGCCGCCCGAGGTAACGACGGAGATGTTCGGGCTCTACGCGCTCTCCGGCAAGGCCACCGCGTTCCTCGGCCCGGCCGTCTTCGGCTGGGTGACCAGCCTCGCCGACAGCCAGCGGGTGGGCCTGTCCACCATCCTCGTTTTCCTCGCCGTCGGCGCCGCCCTGCTGATGCCGGTGCGTGTGGTCCGCGTGGCGACGAGGGGAGTGAGAGCCGTCCAGTTATCTGGTTTTTAGTCCCGTCGGGTCGGACGAGGCGAATGTCTTCTCGCGATTGCCGGATGTTCAGCTTATTCTAACCTCATGACGGAAACTTCGCCTATTCCCGTCGATCGGGAGACCGAGGAACTCGACGCTCTGCGTCGGGCGGTGGACGAAGCCGAGCAGGCCGTCCGCGACGGCCGCGTAGTCCCGCACGAACGGGTCCGGCCGTGGCTTCTGGAGCTTGCACGCGCAAACCGGCCACCACGCCCCAAGCCATCTGGATCAACGCCTCCTCCCAAAGCGTACAAACCGACGAGTCACATTTGACGCATTTTATCCATGAGCTGGCTACGCCAGATCTCTATTGAATTCCAAGGTCCAAAATCAATTTTATCATTGACTGATCTATGAAATGTGCTATCTATCCCATTGGCGCTTTATTGCGTACGAGATAGACCAGTGAGCCGGCCTATCCCGACACTCCGCGCATGCGGAGCGCTTTAGCGCTGGGGGTAGGCTGGCTCCATGTTCTGGCGCGTTACGCCATTCTTGTCGATGGCGGGTTCCTTACGAAAATCCTTTACNAAAGGCTAAATCGCCATGCTTCGGCGGACGATATCGTTGGTTTTTGTAATCAATTGCGCGCTCGTGATGAGGTAAAATCATACGAGCTTCTAAGAATATATTATTACGATGCGTATCCTTCATCAGAAGCCGTATCTCTCCCAGTATCAAAATCTAATCATAATCTTGCCGCAACAGAAAGATTCCGCCTTTCGCAGCAGCTTTTTGATCAGCTGGTGTTACGGCCAGATTTTGCTCTTCGAATGGGAGAGGTAAGACTGACTCCGAATAAGTGGAAGCTGAAATCAAGAACAGTAAAGGACATCATTAGAACACCAAGAGCACTATTAGATTCCGATTTTTCATTAGATGCTGGTCAAAAAGGCGTTGATATGAGAATCGGTATGGATATGGCTAGGCTTGCGCTCCGTGATCTCGTCCGTGCTGTCATGGTAGTGACAGCAGACAGTGATTTTGTTCCAGCGTTCAAATTTGTGCGCAGAGAGGGTGTGCGAGTTTTACTTGTACCAATGGGATCTAATGCGAGAGTAGAGCTAAAACAACATTCCGATGTTATAATTGATGTATAGTTATTTATTTGAACACGGTGTTGGAAAGTTTGGCGATATAATAAGCATGATTATTCTTTTTATAAATCCGCCGAGAACTGAAGAACCCGATGCCGAGCGAACGCGAGCGGATGCTGGCGGGCGAGCTGTATCTGTCCACCGACCCGGAGCTGGTGGCGGCACGGCTCAGGGCGCGCCGGCTATTGCAGGCGTATAATGCCAGCGCGCCGGACGAGGCGGATCGGCGGCGGGCGCTGCTCGCCGAACTGTTCGGGCAGCTCAAGGGGCGCGTCGAGATCGAGCCGCCATTCTTCTGCGACTACGGAACCAACATCGAGGCCGGCGACAATCTCTACATGAACTTCGGCTGTGTGGTCCTCGACAGCGCCCGGGTGAGTTTCGGTGTCAACGTGATGCTGGGACCGGCGGTGCAGATCTACGCTGCCACGCATCCCACCGACCCGGTGATCCGGCGCACCGGCCGCGAGCTAGCCGCCCCCGTCATCATCGGTGATGACGTGTGGATCGGCGGCGGCGCCATCATCTGCCCCGGTGTCCGTATCGGTGCCGGCTCGACCATCGCCGCCGGCAGCGTCGTGACGCGGGACATCCCGCCCGGCGTCATCGCCGCCGGCAACCCGTGCCGGGTGCTGCGCCGGGTGGAGTGAAGCGGAGTCTGACCGGGGAGTTTACGACCGCAGCAGCGGACGCCGACGAGTGTCCGGCGCCCATCTGCATGTTTTAAGGGTCTCTGGCTCCCCGACCGGCTACCCCAGCACCTCCAGTTCGGCGTCGATGCGCACCGGCTGCGAGACGTTGAAGTAGTTGGGCGAGGTCTTCAGAACCGTTTCGTGGATCTCGCGGAACTGCTCCGGCGTGCCGTTGCCCTCGATGCGGACCACCGCGCGCACGCTCTCGTAGCCGGGCGGCACCGCGTCGCTAAGGCCCAGAAAGCCGCGCAGGTCAAGCTCGCCGCTGGTCTCCATCTCCAGCCTCGTCAGCCGGATGCCGCGGATCGCCGCTCCCGCCACGTAGCCCACCATCATGCAGGCATTGAGCGCCGCCATCAGCGTTTCCTGCGGGTTGGGGGCGGTGTTCAGGCCAAGCAGTTCTACAGGCTCGTCGCAGGCGAGGGTGAAGCGGCGGGGAATGTCCTGGCCGGCGAGCCGGTAGGACTCCACCGTCGTTTCGCTGCGCGTCTGTCCNCTCCAGGACGACGTAACCCGGAAGGCGACCTTCGCCTTCGCCGGATCCTGCTCAATGTCTGCCACCACCTGGCCGAGTGCGTCCAGATCCAGGCCGTTGACGCGGTTGGCCGTCTTCGTTTCGGGTGCGTCCATGGGTGAAGCCTCCTCAGAATGATGTTGCCGGTCGGCGGAGCTCAGGGGTCGCCGACGGTGTTGTTTCCGGGCTTGGTTCCGGGTGCTTTTGCTGGTCGTTTTTCGACGGGCAGGCGTGTTGCCGTCACATCGCGTCGTCCCGTTGATCGCCGATAGCGGGAATGATGCGCCGATTGCGGATCGCGCGAAAGCCTCTGCGAACAATTTCGTGTTTCGAGTGATTCAGGACGCCTGTGGCGGCGACGCCGAAGCGCCTGGCGTCGGTACTGGTGCTGGCGGTGTTGCCGGTGCCGCGTACCAGCCCGATTGCGGGACCCAAACCTTTTCCGCGGGCTGGTCTCTGAAATGTGGCGACATGATCTGGACGCCAAACTCGTTGAACACGTCCTGGATGTGCCCAAGCAACTCGGACAGCACCGTTGGCTGGCTCTCCGGCGGATCGATGCTCACCAAAAGCCGGTACTCGACGTAGAAGTCGGCGAGTGCCCGCTGCAGGATGCGCGGCTTCGGCTCCTTGCGGACGCCGGACGTTCGCTCGGCCGCCAGCAGCAGCATCGCATGCACCTGGCGCCAGGGCGTATCGTAGCCGATGGTCACCGTCGTGCCGATGATCGAGCCGAACTGCGAATCCGCATGGCGCGAATAGTTGGTGATCGATGAGCCCACCAGGGCGGCATTGGGAATGGTGACTTCCTGGCGGGTGGGGGTGAGGATCTTGGTGGCCAGCACACCGATTTCGCTGACCTTGCCCAGCGTTTCGTCCACTTGCACGAACTCNCCGGGTTTGATCGACCGGGAATAGACGACGACGAGCCCGCTCATCACCTGGTTGACGAAACCAGCCGAGCCGAGCGAGACCATCAGGCCTACGAACACACTGATCCCCTTGAACGCATCCGAGTGCGAGCCGGGGATGTAGGGATAGGCTACGGTGAGCGCGAAAATCCAGATCAGCACGATGGCCAGCCTGCGGGTGGCCCGCGCCGTCTCCGCTTCCAGCCAGTGCACCTTCAACCAGCCGCGCTCGACGCTGGAGAAGAAACGGTTCACCGCCTGGACGATCAGCCTGGTGGCGAGAAAGATGATGATGACCGTGAACAGCCCGGGCAGCCCGTCGATGGCGCCGGCGGCCAGCGTCGCCAGGGTGTCGGTGAACCAGTCGGCAAGGCCATCGCTCCAGGGCCGGGTATAGGGGAAGAGGTCGAGGACCAGTGTCAGCCAGACATAGGTGAGGACAAGGCCGGAGGCGAGCGCCGTGAGTTTGATGGCGCTATCCTCGATTGCGCGGAGGTAGGGTCGCAGATTGAGACCGCGGACATGCAACGGGCGATCGCGGATATTCCGTTGCGCGCGTTCGAGCGCGCGGTTGCGCACCCGGACCAGTGCCCACACGATCAGCGCGAAGACGGCTGTGGCGAAAACCGCGAACAGCGCGCTGCGCACCAACGTTGGCAGCTTCTGCTGCGCATTGCGGGCGGCCAGAGCCTCGCGCAGGTTCTCAACCGTGCTCCGGGCCAGCAGATCCAGCGTGTCGCCGGTATCCGGGTCGACGTCTTCGGGCAGCAGCGCCAGCAGGGTGCGTCCGCCGACTTCGATCCAGAAGCCGTGCAACGTGCCGAATGTGCCGGGAACGGCCTTTACCTCGCCGGTGCGCGCGTCCGCCGGCAGTTCGGTGATCCGCCGGCGGACGCGCTCAATGCGTGCCTGCGGGGTTAGCGCATCGATTTGCGCGCGCAAGGTGACGATTGGCCGGTTCCACACCATGAGCGTTGCCGGCTCGCCGATCGTCACCCGGACATCCGATGCGTCCGGCAGGGCGGGTGCCGGCGGACCATCGGCGCCGGCTGCTTCGGCAAAACAGCAAAAAGCCGCAAAGAGAAAGACGAACCACCCAACCACCGCAGCCCGCCACACGGTCATTCCGGTCTCCAAACCCGCATGCACCCATCCGTCTGCCAACCATCAGCCGGGCGCGGCGCAGGGTTATAGCGGACCCGAAACGAGACGCAATGGGAGTCGCAACAGGACAATCGACCAGCGGACCGCATACCGTTGCGTCGGCCTGATCGAGTGGGAAGTGGCACCGATTGCAACCAGCGTCGCTGTCATCGCGAGGCCGCGCAGCGGCCGCGAGGGTGATCGGGGTGACATCGGAGAAGCCGTCGCGGGATGTGACATCGTGTCGTATCGGGTGTTGCTTTTCCGACAACGCGTACCATCCGGAACGAATGCCGCAAGTTCCTATAACGCCAGCAAAAATCCCCTGAGGCGTCTTGGTGCGATTTTTGCACACATGAGTTTGCACGCTGTCGTCCACCGAACGACGGCGCAGGTTTCCTTCGTACGGCGCGCAAGCGACCGTCCGGCACCCTCGGAGATTTTCCCAATGGCACTGATTACCTTTTCCTCACCGTCCATGAAGAAGGACGTGACCGTCTACGCGGTCGCTGGTGACCGCGGCACCCTGCTCGCCGTTGCCAAGGCGCACAAGATCCCGATCCCGTTCGACTGCGGCGACGGCGAATGCGGTTCCTGCCTGGTCGAAGTCACCCATCTGGCTGAGGGCAACGCCAAGATGGGCCTGTCGATGCAGGAGAAAGAAAAGGAGATGCTGCGCCAGCTCGGCAAGATCACCAAGGAGGAGATCGAGTCGGCGGAGACGGACGACATGCCGTCGCGCTTCCGGCTGGCGTGTCAGTACACCGTCCGCCACGAGGACATTCTGGTGACGTTCGGTGGCGACGAGACGCTGCCCGCACAGCGCCCCGCGGTGACGAAAGGCGCATCGACGTTCAGCAAGCGGCTGACGATCGACAGTGTTGACGCCTTCCTCGCGCATGCGATCAAGGTGGAGGAAGAGGCAGCCGTGCACTTCGACGAGCTGGGTGAGTCGATGGAGAAAGTGGGCAACGCCGAGGTGGCAGCCCTGTTCCGCCAGCTCGCCGAGTATTCCCGCCTGCACCTGCAAGAAGCANAAGGGCGCGCCGGCGCGACCGACGTCTCGGCGTTCACGCCCAAGGAGTACGACTGGCCGGATNCTGGAATCCCCGAGCAAACCGAGCTGTGGGCGGGCGATCCGGCGATGAACCGGCGCGACGCGCTGAAAGCGGCGCTGAAAGGCGAGCAGCGCGGCTTCGAGTTCTATCATTTCGTCGCCGAGACCACGCCCGATGCCGACATCCGCGCCATGGCGAAGGAGTTCGTCAAGGAGGAGGCTGAGCACGTGAAGATCCTGGAGCAGTGGATCGCCACCGAAGAAGCCGCCGCCGCCCGCGTCTGAGCCTTGGCGCGAGGTCCGATCAAGCGGAAGCGCCTGGTCGGAGTGACGGGCGCTGCAAATCAGAGGGCTGGAGCACGAGCGTTCGATCTGATCGAACCGTGCTCCAGCACTGCCGCTGCCGCGCCGATGCTCCGGCGCGAAACGGCGACGGGACCAAAGGCGCGGCTGCTGCGTCTGCCGGACCAGGCCGCTGTTCACCCTAGGGTCCGGACTCAATCAGGTCCAGTAAGCGACGATGGTGGCGAGGGCGAGAGATGAGGCGTAGTTTCTGGCGAGTTTGTCGTATCGGGTGGCGACGCGCCGGAAGTCCTTCAGGCGGCAGAAGACGGCTTCGACCATCCAGCGGAACTTGTATCGGTGTTTGTCGAACCTGATCTTGCGTTTGCGTGA
Source organism: Defluviicoccus sp. (assembly GCA_013414705.1). GTDB lineage: Bacteria > Pseudomonadota > Alphaproteobacteria > Rhodospirillales > Defluviicoccaceae > Defluviicoccus. Next base: position 3,723,094 of record CP058705.1, on the reverse strand, counting down.
TCTCCGCCCTGGAATGACCGGTGTGGCCCCCTTGTTGCGGATCGCGGTGCGCAGGGCGTCGCAATCATAGCCCTTGTCGGCCAGAACGTGGCGACAGGTGTCGACCTCGGCCAGCAGGTCTTCAGCCATCGTGATGTCGGAGACAGTGCCGGCGGTGACCTTGAGGACCACCGGGCGGCCGAGTGTATCGCTCAGGGCGTGGATTTTCGTCGTCTGCCCGCCTCTGGAGAGGCCGATCGCCTGAGCCTTCGCCCCCTTTTCCGCCGTGNNAGCGCAGCGGTGCGCTTTCACAGAACTGCCATCCATGGCCACCGCGGTGGTGATCCATTGGCCCTCGGCCAGCGCCTTGAGGATCCGGCGCCAGTGATCCCGGCGGGACCAGCTATTGAAACGATTATAGACCGTTGTCGGAGGACCGTAGTCCGGCGGACAATCCCGCCAGGGGCACCCACTCTTCAGAACATGGATGATCCCGCTGATGATGCGACGATCATCCACCCGCCGTGCTCCCGGCTGGTTCTTCGGCAGATGCGGCTCGATCGCCGCCCATGCGTCGTCGTCCAGCCAGAACACGTTCGCCATATCCACCTCCAAGGCTCAAATACCGCCTTGGAATCACGTGCATAACAATATTTCAATATGTTAATCAGGTTCAGACCCCTTGGTCAAACCGCAAGCCGCCTCCTTCTGCTCGCCGAACCCGCCCACCTGCCAACCGTCGAAGGCACGCGGCGCAAGAGTCTCGCGCATCCCAGACGGAACGTACGGAAAGACGCCGAGCAGCACCCGCGGACGAGCGCATCGAACAGACCGTAACCCGCGCAGCGAAGACACATCCGTCCCCGCCGTCATCGCGAGGCCGCACAGCGGCCGCGGCGATCCACCGTCGGGCACCGTGCCTGGCTTCACCAGTGGATCGTCTATCGCTTCGCTTGCATTCTACCTGTCAGATCGCGGCGCGATGAACGACATGCGGCGGTTTACGCTTCGCTATTCCGCCCTTTACCTCCTGCCGAGGCGTCGTTCACCACGCACCGTTTCTTAAGTCTATGAAAAACAAATTAAATAAGCTAAGTAGGATGCCGAGAAAACAAGCAGTAAAATTGCTTCACTTTACGAATAAAAATAAATTGCAAAACTTCTCGCTAGTATTTATACGATAAAATGCATCGACTGATGCACCGGGGTGTGGGGTCTTGTCAATCATCAATGCACAATGCACAATGCACAATGCACAATGCACAATGCACAATGCACAATGCACAATGCACAATGCACAATGCACAATGCACAATGCACAATGCACAATGCACAATGCACAATGCACAATGCACAATGCACAATGCACAATGCACAATGCACAATGCACTCGCCTTCCTGGGTTTATGCAACCTATGGTGGTGAAAGTATCATGGCAATCATAAATGGCGATGCTGGCAATAACCGGCTCACCGGCACGGCGGGCGCAGACCAGATCAATGGACAGGCCGGCAACGACACGCTGACGGGCTTGGCCGGCAACGACATCTACAAGTTCGGTGGCAGCTTTGGGACGGATACGGTCGTTGAGCAGGTCGGCGGCGGCAACGACCTGCTGCAGATTCTACGGGTATCCCTGCGTCGTCGGTACGGCTGGTGGGGACTCCAGCGACGACCTCAACATCATTGCCGACGGCTATGGTTCGATCCGGCTGGAGGATCACTTGACGACCGTCGATGTCGAGCGGCTCCAGATCGGGACAGGGCCGGTGATGTCGCTGACGGGCGGGCTGACGATGACCGGCAGCAGCTCCAACGACCGCATCTACGGCACCACGTTCGGCGATGCCATCAACGGTGCCACGGGAAACGATACGCTGACTAGCGGCGCTGGCAACGACGTGATGAACGGAGGAACCGGATCCGACCTGCTGATCGGTGGTGTCGGCAAAGATCGATCAACCGGCGGCGATGGTGGCGACCGATTCATATTCGATGAGTATGTGGAGTTGGGGGTAGGCTCGTCCCGAGATGTAATCAGGGATTTCAGCAAAGCACAGCGTGACATGATCGATCTTTCTGACCTGGATGCTCAGCCGAGCGCGTCGGGCTCACAAGGCTTCATCTTTATCGGAACCACAGCATTCAGCATCAATACTCCGGGTCAGGTGCACTATTATGCCAGCGGCGGAGCGACGATCGTTGAATTGAATACGGACGCGGATAAGGCGGCGGAATACCAGATCGAGCTTGCTGGAACGATCGGGCTCTCGGCATCGGACTTCTACCTGTAGCGATATCGAATTTCTCGTGACCTCCGGGCTTGTCCCGGAGGTCTGCGGCTACTGTAGTGACCGCGATGGACGCAGGCGGAAGGTCGAATACGGTCACCCACCGGGCATCGTGACGAAGCCGTGTGTAACCGGGTTGAAGTGGACGCAGTCCATGTGCGCCGCGTAGTCGGCGTCGTCGAGGATGGCATGCTCCCAGAAGCGGCGCTGCCAAATGCCGCGTTCGCCTGATCGAACGCGCGTCGACGAGCGCCATTCCGTCGGCGGCAGCTCGCGGACGAAGAACGACTTGATCAACCGCCAGCGGGTAGCGTTGTCAGCATCGCCGGGTGGCAGCGTCCAGATGCAGTGCAGGTGCTCCGGCAAAACCACCCAGGCATCGATGCGGAACGGCCGTGCCCGGCGGACACGGCGCACCGCGTTGCGTAACAGTTCGATCCGGTCCGTCAGCAGCGTGGTGTCGCGCCGTTGTCGCAGGGTGACGGTAAAGAAGGCGCTCCCGCCCGGAACCCGAAACCTTCGGTAATCGGGCATCACATGCTCCTCGCGCTAAAGTATATCAAATCACGCGATACGGAGAAAGACGCGGGCAGGAGATTGGTGAAGCGCCGCTCAGATGCGCGCTCGGAAGCGTTCAGCCGAATACGCCTTTGGCGATGCCGCTCTATGGCGCAGCGCTTTCTCCCTTGGGTTGGCGGGTTGCCTCGGTTTTGGGTCGGGGCGAGGATGGTGCTGCCTGGGCGTGCCGGGCCGGCGGCGGGAGCTGCGAGCGCTACTGACGACAGAATGACGACATCGTGACGACAAACGACGACATCTGTCGTCATTTTGAAGTGAATAAAATCAACGGCTTGTGGCCGGAATGACGACAGATGACGACACGTCGTGTGCAAGGTGCCGCGGCGCCCAGCCCGGTCGTGTGCTCCTGGACGCTGGCATGGCGCAGGGAGCGGCGCGAAGGGTGGCCTTTGAGGGGCACGTGGGGATGAACGGGGGCAAACGAGGAGGCGGCCTGCCGGTAGAGGTGAGGCGGTTTTGCCTGGGAGCTTGTTCCCGGCCCGCTGATCCCTATACTCCGCCGCTCGTCAGTCGGAGACCAGGGACAAGACGATGGGACGTGGCGTAAGCAAGGCGGTACTGGCGTATTCGGGAGGGCTCGACACCTCGGTCATCCTGCGCTGGCTGAGAGATGCCTATGACTGCGAGGTGGTGACGTACACCGCCGACGTGGGCCAGGGCGAGGAAGTCGAGCCGGCGCGCCACAAGGCGGAGATGCTGGGCGTGAAGCAGATCTTCATCGAGGATCTGCGCGAGGAGTTCGTCCGCGACTACGTCTTTCCGATGTTCCGCGCCAACGCGCTCTACGAGGGCACCTACCTGCTGGGCACCTCGATCGCCCGCCCACTGATCGCCAAGCGCCAGATCGAGATCGCCAACGAGGTCGGTGCCGATGCGGTCGCCCACGGCTCGACCGGCAAGGGCAACGACCAGGTGCGCTTCGAGCTGACCTACTACGCGCTGAAGCCGGACGTCCGCGTCATCGCGCCGTGGCGGGAGTGGGACCTGAATTCACGTGCCAAGCTGATCGAGTATGCGCGCAACCACCAGATCCCGGTGCCGACCGACAAGGTGGGCGAGGCGCCGTACTCGATGGACGCCAACCTGCTGCACATCTCTTACGAGGGAAGGNCGCTGGAGGATCCGTGGGTCGCTCCGGACGAGGAGATGTTCCGGCTGACCGTCTCGCCCGAAGCGGCGCCGGATCAGCCCACCGAGATCGTCATCGACTTCGAGGCGGGCGATCCCGTCGCGGTGAACGGCGAGCGTCTGACACCGGCGGTGCTGCTCGACCGGCTGAACAAGGTGGCTGGGGCGAACGGCGTCGGCCGCCAGGACATCGTCGAGAACCGCTTCGTCGGCATGAAGTCACGCGGCTGCTACGAGACACCGGGTGGCACGGTGCTGCTGGTGGCCCGGCGCGCCGTCGAGAGCCTGGCACTCGACCGGGAGGCGGCGCACCTGAAGGACGAGCTGATGCCGCGCTACGCCGAGCTCATCTACAACGGTTTCTGGTTCGCGCCGGAACGCGAAGCGCTGCAGGCGCTGATCGACCAAACGCAGGCGCGCGTGACCGGTGCCGTCCGGCTCAAGCTGTACAAGGGCAACGTCATCGTCACCGGCCGCCGGTCGCCCTTCAGCCTCTACGACCAGGACATCGCCACCTTCGAGGCCGACCAGGTGTATGACCAGCGCGATGCCGAAGGCTTCATCAAGCTCAACGCGCTGCGCCTGCGGCTGGGGCGCGCAACGCCGTCTGACACCGCGACGGCGTTGTCCGCCGGTGCCGTGCCCGCGTGCGCGTCGCGCGCGGGCAGGGACCGGGGACAGGGACCGACAGAAAGGAATGGGCGGCTAGGGAACAGCGGACATCGGGCGCCACGCGCTTCAGCCGATCGCGGGTCGCTCAGTCGTCGAAATCGGAGAGCAGGCGCCTCAGCTCCTCCCGGCTGAGCTGATAGAACCCGTCCTCCTCTTCGAGATGGAGGCCGCGCCGCAACCGGCCGTATCGCCCATCCGATCGCTCTCCCGATCGCTCGTCCGATTGCTCGCACGAGCGGCTACCGACCACGAACAGGCGCCGATCCTGGGGGTGCGCCGGTCGTTAAAGGTGCGAAATGCGTAAGGTCGCGAGTCCTCGGCGATGGGCTGCATCTCGCCGATCCCGCGCCGATCGAGACCGTTGCGCCGATCCGGACGCCTGCGTCGCTCCTGTGCCTGTCGCTGCCGTTCCCCTGTCTTACGTTCCCCAGTCTTGCGCCCCCAGTCTTGCGCCCCCAGTCTTGCGCCCTCGTTTCCGGACGCTTTATCCATGGCTCTTCCCGCTCCCGGTTATCGACGTGCGCGCTTCGCCAGGCGCACGAGAGCGAAGCTTAGGACAAACGCAGTCGCCAAGAAGTGATGACCGACATCAGCGTCGCGGTCGCTGTCGAAGGGTACGGGGAAAGCGGATGGTTAGCGCGGGCGGGACAGCAGGGCCTCGATGTACGCCGGCACCACCTCCGTGGCCGGGCCGTAGATCGTTTCGGCGAACAGGGTCGCGCCGTTCGACGGCTCCATGTTCAGCTCGACGGTATGCGCGCGGGTATACATCCGTACGTGGCTGACGAAACCCGCGGCCGGATAGACGTGGCCGGATGTCCCGATCGACATGAACAGCGTGCAGCGGTCGAGTGCTTCGTAAATGCGGTCCATGCCGATCGGCATTTCCCCGAACCACACCACATGCGGGCGCAGCCGCCCGGCAACATGGCATTGCGGACAGCCGTGTTCGACACCCAGCTCGTCCACCCATTCCATGAGTGCATCGCAGGCATCACAGCGAATCTTCTTCAGTTCGCCGTGCATGTGCAGCAGATTGCGGTTGCCGGCGCGCTCATGCAGGTCATCGATGTTCTGGGTGACCAAGAAGACGTCGCCAGGCCACTCCTGCTCGAGCCGGGCCAGTGCGAGATGGGCGGCGTTCGGTGCGATCTCCGGATCGCACAGCTTGCTGCGGCGGGCGTTATAGAACTCGTGGACCAGCTGCGGATTGCGGGCAAAGCCTTCCGGCGTCGCGACATCCTCCAGACTGACCCGCGACCAGATGCCGCCTTCGCAGCGGAAGGTATCAAGGCCGGACCCNTTGGAGATGCCGGCTCCGGTCAGGATCACGATTGCTCCGGGGTGTCACGGGTATCAGACATGCGCCTCGCCAACCGATGTATCAGGATCTGGTAAAGAACTTAGCTGGCCTGTGTACAGGGTCAACGGTCCAGTCGTCCGTGCCCGGATCGGGGCCGCCGCAGGCCCGACCGGCGCCGGGCGATAAACCTTGAGCAACGTAAACCGCCAACCTTGAACGAGGAGACTCGACGGCATGCCAAGACCGGCCCTGGTTGTCTTCGACTGCGACGGCGTGCTCGTCGATNCCGAGGTGCTGGCGGCAGATGTGCTTGCCTGCGCGCTGACGGCGCACGGCGTTCCAATGACCGCAGCCGACTGCATCGAGCGTTTCACCGGCATGGCGATAACCGAGATGAGGCAGCGCGTTGAGGTGGAACGCGGACGGCCGCTGCCGGACGACTTCGAAGAAACCATCCGTAAGCGCGATGCCGAGGCGTTCCGGACCCGTCTGCAGCCGATTGCGGGAGCGCGGGAGATGCTGTCCGCGCTGTCCTATCCGCGGTGCGTTGCGTCATCCGGTCGGCTTGCAAAGATGCGGCTGACGCTTGGTATCACCGGACTGCTTGAGTTCCTCGATCCGCATTTGTATTCGGCGGAGATGGTCGTCCGCGGCAAGCCGGCACCGGATCTGTTCCTTNTTGCCGCTTCGGCGCTGCAGACTGTGCCTGCCGAATGCTTGGTGATCGAGGACTCACACGCCGGCGTTCGTGCCGCAGTGGCTGCCGGCATGCGCGTGTTCGGCTTCGTCGGCGGCAGTCACTGTACGGCGGAGCACGGCCAGAAGCTGCGGAACGCCGGTGCCGAGCGCATCTTCAGCGAGCTCGCGGCGTTACCCGGTCTGCTGGACGCTGTGTGCTGACGCGTCACGCCCGCGAGCCCGGCTCTACTCCTCCCAATCCTGGCCTGGGATGGGGGACAGCGGATACTCCGCCAATGCCTCGTAGTGTGCCTTTTCGCTGCCGAGGTGGCTGCGGTACAGCGTGAAGCTATCGACTGGAAAAGGGCCGAGTGCCAGCCGGCTGTAGCTCTGCAGGAACGGACCGATGCGTGGCGGGATGCCGCCACGGAACCGGGCGAGCGTGACGTGTGCCTTGAACTTGCGACGCTCCGGCTCGCAGCCGGCACGCACCACTGCCGATTCCACCTTGTCGCGGAGATGCAGCAGCAACGGGTGCTTCTCGATGCCCGCCCACAAGGTATGCACCTTGCCGCCGCTCTCAAAGCAGTCGACGCCGGCGATCGACAGCTCGAATGCTGGAGCGACGACGCCCCGCAGCAAGGCGTCAATGTCGTCAGCCCGGTCGCCACCGACCTCGCCGATGAAGCGAAGCGTCAGATGCATGCTGTCGGGATCGACCCACTTTGCGCCCGGCAGTCCGGAGCGCAGGCCGGCAAGGTGACGACGGATATCCTCCGGGAACGAAACCGCGACGAACAGACGCAACATCGTCCAAGTCCTCCCAGCCTGGAGCAGCGGCCGGGTCCGGCAGCCGATACCGGACGGTCTGGCTTCGGCCAGGATCCGATCCCCGATCCAGCACCATCTTATCCGGCACGGCGCCATCGTGCCGGTTGCCGCGCACGCTCGCAATGGCCGAACGTGGTGGCTGGCTGGCACTGCTCGTACGGGGTCTACTGAAGGAGAAAACGGCGCACGCAGACAGGTGTCAGAACCGCGCAAACAGCCGCTGCTTGAACGACCGCGAGTGTCGGCCATATTCTAGTTCAGACGTGTCCACAGAGGAGCATTGCACAGATGGCTTTCGGACCGGACAGGCGGTACGAGGCGCGGATCAATCCGATGACCCGGGCTCAGGCCGAAGCGGCACAGATCGACGTTGGTCTGCGCCAATACATGTTGCGAGTCTACAACTACATGGCGCTGGGCGTGGCGCTCACCGGCATCATTGCCATGGTGGTGGCGATGAACCCGGCGCTGATGCAGACGATCGCGCTCGGCCCAATGAAGTGGGTTCTGTTCATCGGTATCCTCGGACTGGGGTTCTCGCGCCGCGGGTGATGATGACGAAGTCCGTCGGCGCTGCGCAGGCGTGCTTCTGGGTCTACGCGGCGATGTGGGGTGCGCTGATCGCGCCCATGTTCTACGCCTACACCCAGGACAGCATCGCGCGTGCCTTCTTCATTACGGCAGCGGCTTTCGCCGGCATGAGCTTGTACGGCTACACCACCAAACGTGACCTCTCAGCGGTCGGACGGTTCCTGGTGATGGCCACCTTCGGCATCCTGATTGCGCTGCTGGTCAATATCTTCGTACAGTCGAGCGGCCTGCATCTGCTGATGTCGATCGTCATTCCGGTGATCTTCGCCGGCCTGACCGCCTATGAGACGCAGCAGATCAAGAACTGGTACTACGAATCGGACGCGCACGATATGACGCAGCGCAAGGCGATCTTCGGTGCCTTCATGCTGTACGGCAGTTTCGTGACCATGTTCATCTGGATCTTGCAACTGCTGGGAGTTGCCCGCAGCGAATAGAGGTTATCCGGACGTCCGAAGGTCTGGGCCCCGAGATGCAAGCTCGGGGCCCTTCTGCCAGGACCGGTGAGTTAAGTACGCCTATATACGTCCATCCGCCTGACGCTGACTGTTTGGCGTTCAGACCAGGAGCAGATGCAGCAATACCGTCGTTAGTGCCGCCATCTGCGCCAGATGCACGACCGAGTTCAGGTTGCCGAGGTGCGCGAAGGTTTCCGTCTCCTCTGCATTGCCGGCACGGCTTGCTTCCTTGCCCGCTCCATGCGCGGCATCATCGCAAAGCGGGTGAACACGAACAGCACGGCGATGACCGTCAGCACCGAAGCCTCGGAACGGCTCCACAGCAGGATTGCCGCGAGACCGGACAGGACGATCAAGACGCTATAGTAGAGATGGGAGGGATCTCGGACGCGGGGAGCACGGGCGTCTGAGAACGGCGCATCGGTGAGTATCGCAGAAAAAACGGCCGCATAAATCACCGTGCCCCCGAGTGCCAATACGCACAGCAGGGTTGCTGCCAGATGGGTGAGCGGCATCGCCTCCATGCGCATACCTTATGATACCCATATGGGTAAACACAACCCCGCTGGCCGCTTTGGGATCCGCACAGCCGGCGCAACTTGCGCCGGGACGAGGCCTAATGGTGGCTGCCTAATGGTGGCTGAACGACAGGGGCTTTGTTGCTGCCGCCCGCTGCGTATCCCGCACAGCCAACGACAAACAGCAGCCGAAACATAGCAGACAAGGGGAAGTGGACATGGCGCCGATCAGCCGCACGCAAGCGTGGGCCGCTCTGGAAAGGCACTGCGACACGATCAGCACCCAGCACATGCGCGAACTGTTCGACGAAGATCCCGAGCGTTTCGCCAAGCTGTCATTGCGTCTGGGCGACTTTCTTCTCGATTACTCGAAGAACCGCGTCACCGAGGAGACGATGCGCCTGCTGACCGACCTCGCCCGCGAGGCGAAGGTGGAGGCGTGGCGTGAGAAGATGTTCTCGGGCGAGAAGATCAACAACACCGAACGTCGTGCCGTGCTGCACGTGGCGCTGCGCAACACCTTGGACCGTCCGATCTTCGTCGACGGCAAGGACGTGATGCCCGAAGTCGTCCGGGTGCGCGAGCAGATGCGCGGATTTTCCGAGGCGGTGCGCAGCGGCGTCTGGAAAGGACACACCGGCGAGCGCATCACCGACGTGGTCAACATCGGCATCGGCGGCTCCGACCTGGGCCCGGTGATGGTGACGGAGGCGCTCAAGCCCTATCAGCAAGAAGGGCTCGCCGTGCACTTCGTCTCCAACGTCGATGGGACGCACATCGCCGAGACGCTGAAGAACCTGCGCCCGGAAAGCGCACTGTTCATCGTCGCATCCAAGACCTTCACCACCCAGGAGACGCTGACCAACGCCAGGTCGGCACGGGCCTGGCTGGTGGACGCGCTGGGCGAGGCAGCGGTGGCCAAGCACTTCGTGGCGCTATCGACCAACAAGCCGGAGGTGGAGAAGTTCGGCATCGATCCGGCGAACATGTTTGCCTTCTGGGACTGGGTCGGCGGACGTTATTCACTGTGGTCGGCAATCGGCTTGCCGATCGCGATCGCGATCGGCATGGACCGGTTCGAGGAATTGCACGCCGGCGGCCGCGCCATGGACGAGCACTTCTGCACCGCGCCGCTGGAAGCCAACCTGCCGGTGATCCTGGCGCTGATCGGCGTCTGGAACGCCAACTTCCTCGGTGCCGAGACCCATGCAGTGCTCCCGTATGATCAGTATCTGCACCGGTTGCCGGCCTACCTGCAGCAGGCGGACATGGAGAGCAACGGCAAGTACGTGACCCGTGACGGCGAGCGGGTCAACTGGAAGACCGGCCCGGTGCTGTTCGGCGAACCCGGCACCAACGGCCAGCACTCGTTCTACCAGCTGGTCCACCAGAGCACCCGGCTGGTACCATGCGACTTCATCGCGCCGGCGGTCTCGCAGAACCCGATTGGCAGCCATCATCCGATCCTGCTGTCCAACTTCTTTGCCCAGACAGAAGCGCTGATGCGCGGCAAGACGGAAGCCGAAGTGCACGCCGATCTCGAGCGCCAGGGCCTGTCCGGCGAGGCGCTCGAAGCCCTGGTGCCGCACAAGATCTTCGACGGCAACCGGCCGACCAACTCGATCATGGTCAAGCAGATCGATCCCTACACGCTCGGCCTGCTGATCGCGCTCTATGAGCACAAGATCTTCGTCCAGGGCATCATCTGGCAGGTGAACTCGTTCGATCAGTGGGGCGTGGAATTGGGCAAGCAGCTCGCCAACGCCATCCTGCCGGAACTGGGCGGCGCGGAGCCGGTCACCGGCCACGACGCGTCGACCAACGGCCTGATCAACCTCTACAAGGAGCTGCGAGCGTAACCACCATGCCGATCCGCCGCCTGCCGGAGTCGCTCGTCAACCGCATCGCCGCCGGCGAGGTGGTGGAGCGCCCGGCCTCGGCGGTCAAGGAACTGGTCGAGAACAGTCTGGACGCAGGCGCTACGCGCATTGACGTGGCCCTGCGCGAGGGCGGCCGCACGCTGATCTCGGTTGCCGACGACGGCTGCGGCATGGGACCCGACGACCTGCTGCTGGCGCTGGAACGGCACGCCACCTCGAAGTTGGCAGATGAGGATCTGACGCGAATCGTCACCCTCGGCTTCCGCGGCGAGGCGCTGCCGTCACTGGCAGCCGTCTCGCGGCTCACGGTGACCAGCCGGTCTGCAGGGGCGGCGGATGCCTGGGCGATCGGCGTCGAGGGCGGCGTCGTGGGGACGTTGCGGCCGGCGGCGCATCCGATCGGGACACGCATCGAGGCGCGGGATCTGTTCTTCGCCACTCCGGCCCGGTTGAAGTTCCTGAAAAGCAAACCCACCGAGGTGGGGCACGTCACGGACGTGGTGGGCCGGCTGGCGATGGCGCGCCCGCAGGTGGCGTTCTCGCTCGCGGACGAGGCCCGGACGCTGCTGTCGCTGCCGGCATGCGAAAGCGGGCTTGCGCCGTCTTGCGGCGACGACGCCCGCCTGCGCCGGATCGCCGCCATCCTGGGCAAGGACTTCGCGGCCAACGCGGTTGCCGTCGAAGCGGTCCGGGAGGGACTTCGACTGTTCGGGCACGCCGGCGTGCCGACGCTTCACCGACGCACCACCGCACAGCAGCTCCTGTTCGTCAACGGCCGGCCGGTGCGCGACCGGCTGCTGCACGGGGCCGTCCGCGGCGCGTATCAGGATCTGCTGGCGTCCGACCGGCATCCGGCGGTGGTGCTGTTCCTGGAGCTGCCGCCGGAGCTGGTGGACGTCAACGTGCATCCGATGAAGACCGAAGTGCGCTTCCGCGATGCGGGACGGGTGCGCGGCCTGATCGTCAGCGCCCTGAAGCACGCGCTGGCGGCGGCGGGCCGCGCCGCGTAATGCCGTGGCCGGGGGGACGAAGTGGGGGCGGGCGCATGGCGTTGCCGACTGCCGGTCGGTCGGACCTGACGTCAGCGTTGTCTCTGGCGTTCGCGCCGGCTATGCCGCGCGGCTTGGCCGAGGAGGCCGTGCCTTACAATGCTGCGCCTTACGATGCTGTATCCGGCACCGAGTCCGCTGCTCGCTCACCGGAGCCGGTGGCCGCGGCCTTTGAGGGCGGCCGATGTTTCCGGCGAGCCTGCGTCGGCCGGGACCGATATTCCGCCACTGGGATCGNCGCGGGCGCAGCTGCATGGGACGTACATCGTCGCCCAGAGTGCGGACGGGGTGGTCATCGTCGATCAGCACGCGGCGCACGAGCGTCTGGTGCACGAGCGTCTCAAGCGTGCTCTGCATGCGGGTGGTGTTCCGCGCCAGGTGCTACTGCTGCCGGACGTGGTCGAACTGGATCCGGCGGCGATCGACCGGCTGACGCAGCAAGCAGAAGAGCTCACGGCGCTGGGTCTGGTGATCGAGCCGTTCGGGCCTGGCGCGGTGATCGTGCGCGAAGTGCCGGCGCTGCTGGGTCCGGTGGATGCGAGGCGGCTGGTCACCGATCTTGCCGAGGATCTGGCGGAGCTGGGCGAGGCGCTGGCGGTTGCCGACCGGCTGAGTGCGGTGTGCGCCAGCATGGCGTGCCACGGCAGCGTGCGGGCCGGCCGCAAGCTGAATCTGGACGAGATGAACGCGCTGCTGCGCGAGATGGAACAGACGCCCCACTCCGGCCAGTGCAGCCACGGCCGCCCCACCTGGGTGGAGCTGAAGCGAGCCGATATCGAACGCCTGTTCGGCCGGAAATAAGACTCAGGAAAGGTAGCGGCGTTTTAAGTGTGCCTTGAAGGCGTCCGTTCCGAGCGGGCGTCCGGTGGCGGCTTTCAGCAGATCCCGGGTGCTGAGCAGCGATCCCTTGCCGTGGATGTTGGCGCGTAGCCACTTCAGCAGCGGCGCGAAGTCGCCGGTGGCGATATGGTCGGGGATTGACGGATCTGCCGTTACCGCTGCCTCGAAGATTTGGGCCGCCGCCAGCGCACCCAGCGTGTAGGTGGGGAAGTAGCCCCAGGCCCCGTCGTACCAGTGGATGTCCTGCAGACACCCCACCTGGTCGGTCGGCGGTTTGAGGCGCAGCAGCCGGTACATGCCGTCGTTCCACGCGCCGGGCAGCTCGGCCGGTGCCAGATCGCCGGTCAGCATCGCCCGCTCCAGCTGGTAGCGCAGGATGACGTGGGCCGGGTAGGTCACCTCGTCGGCATCGACGCGGATGAAGCCGGGCGTGACCCGGATGTAGTGTCGATAGAGGTTCTCTGCCTCCCACGCGTCACCACGCCCGTCAAGCGTCCGCCGGAGTACCGGTGCGGCGAACTCCAGGAACTGGCGCGAGCGGCAGACCTGCATTTCCATCAGCAGCGACTGGCTCTCGTGCACCACCATCCCACGCGCCTCTCCCACCGGCTGGCCGCGCCATTCTCCCGGCAGTCCCCGCTCGTACAACGCATGTCCGGTTTCGTGCAGCACGCCCATCAGCGCCGAACGAAAGTCGGCCTCATCATAACGGGTGGTGATGCGGACATCGTCCGGGGTGCCGCCGCAGAACGGATGCAGGCTGACGTCGAGACGACCGTGATGGAAGTCAAAGCCCAGCCGCTCCATCAGCGCGATGCCGGCTGCCCGTTGCCGGTCAACGGGAAACGGACCTTTGGGCTCGGGCGGATAGGGGACCCGCTCCTGTGCTTCCAGCACTCTATCGAGGAAACTGGGCAGGAAGGCCGAGAGATCGGCAAACAGCGGATCGATCTCGGCGGAACGGCCGTCCGGCTCGTACTCGTCGAGCAGGGCATCGTANGGAGACAGGCCCAGCTTCTCCGACTTCTCCCAAGCGACCTCGCGGACGAAATCAAGCAGGCGGCTGAGGCGGGGAGANACACGGGAGAAGTTGTTGTCGGCCTTGGCCTCGCGCCACACCGATTCACATTCGGTCGTGGCGCGGGACAGCATCTCAACCTGCTGTTCGGTCAGTGCGGTCGCATGCGTCCACTGCCGTTTCATCTCGCGCAGATTGGCGCGCTCCCAGTCGTCCAGGGTCTCGTCGGCATCGGCCTCCCGAACCAGNTCGGCGACCTCCGGTGCGGTCAGCATGCCGTGACGCAATGCCTTCAGGGTCGCGAGCTGATCGCCACGCGCTGACGATCCGCCCCTTGGCATCATCGTCGCCAAGTCCCAGTGCAACATCGCCTCGGCATCGCGAAGTGCACCCAACCGGCGAAATCGTTGCTCCAGCCGATGATAGGCACTATCGGACATTGATGACCTCGATGCAGGTTTGGATGCAGCGGCTCATCGTTTAGAAGCCGAGCAGGGTCGTGGCTGCACGATCCAGCAGCAACGCGGCGAAAATCAGGAACAGATAGAGGATCGAGAAANNGAACAGGCCGCGGGCGGCACGGATATCTTCGCTGCGATAGACCCGGATGGTTCGCTGCGCGAACAGCCCCNNCAGTACGACGGCGGCACTGGCGTACAGCCAGCCGGAGTGACCAAAAACGACCGGCAGCAGCGAGGCGGGGAGTAGCAGTGCGGTGTAGATCAGGATCTGCCGGCGGGTTTCCCGCTCGCCCGCAACTACGGGGAGCATCGGCACACCTGCGCGATCGTAGTCTCCCTTACGGAACAGCGCGAGCGCCCAGGAGTGCGGNGGNGTCCACAGAAAGATGATGGCGAACAGGGCAAGTGCGCCGAGACCGATCTCGCCGGTTGCCGCCGCCCAGCCGATCACCGGCGGAAACGCGCCGGAAGCTCCGCCGATGACGATGTTCTGCGGCGTCCGGCGCTTCAGCCACATAGTGTAGATGAAGACGTAGTAGACGATGGTCAGTGCCAGCAGACCGGCGGCAACGAGGTTGACAAGAAGTGCCATCGCCGCGACCGATGCACACGCGAGGGCCACGCCCAGCGACAGTGCCGTCTGCGGCCGCAGACGGCCCGCGGGCAGCGGACGGTTCATTGTCCGCTGCATGACGCTGTCGATGTCGCGATCGTACCACATGTTGATCGCACCGGCCGCGCCGGCGCCAAGCGCGATGCAGACAACGGCGATCAGACCGGTCAGCGGGTCGACAGCGACCGGTGCTAGCAGCAGTCCGACGAGAGCGGTGAAGACCACCAGCGACATCACCCGCGGCTTCAACAGCACGGCATAGTCACGCAGATGAAACCGCGGCTCCGGGCGGGGCTCGGTTATCGTTGTTGCCGGTCCGGTAGCCGCGACGGCGGCGCTGTCGGAACGAACCATGTTCACCGCTTCCTCCTCGGGTCCTGCCTGTGCAGGTTTTTCGATCGTTCAAATTATATCGGCAACGCATTGGTTGTCGCCGGGTTTTCCGCATTTGCAGCACGCATGAGCGCAAGGCCGACCGTCCAGACGAACAGTACACCGCCAATGACCGCGACAAGTCCCCCNAGTCCGTTCATCCCCATCCCGATCATCGCGGCCACGTCGGCCAAGCCTTGTGCTTCGCCCGCCACCTTGCGCGGTGCCCCGTGCCCGCCCGCGATGAACAGCCCGATGCAGGCACACAATTGTCCCCACGCGAACAGGTGCAGGATCAGACGCTGTCGGCGTGGGGGCCCGGCACGTCGTCCGAGCATCGGCAGCAGGCGGGTGAAGAACAGACCAAAGAGGGCGAGCGTCACGCCGGCGATCACGCCGTGATAGTGCGCNGGAGTCCGCGTGTCGGCGCCGTCAACGAACAGTCCCAGGACTCCGCCGACCGCGAACAGCAGCATCGAGAGCATCAGCGCCAGGACCGCCGGCTCCCGCCAGGGCAGCGGCCGGACAAGCCGTGCCAGCAGCGGGATCGCGAGGATCGCTGCCGACGGACCCAGCAGATACTGCAGCCAAGTGAACGCCCGGGTCTGTTCTGCAGAGAAGGGGGANAACAGCGCGTAAAACACGGGTCCGGCAACCGCGCCTGCCAGCAGCACACCGCTCGCCACGGCCAGCGCGAGTGCCGGCACGCTGCCTTGAAGCCACGGCGCAGCCAGCCACGACCACGCCACCAGCAGGATCAGCACATTGACGAACTGGAGAATGTGTCCACCACCCCACATCAGCGCTTCGTTGACGTCGAACGACCACGGTGCGGCCGCAAGACGCTGGTGCGCGAGCGCGAAGCACAGCAGAGCCAAGAGACACGCAAGCGCTGCTGCGGCAATGGTCGCATCCAGGGGATTGCGCCGCAGTGCTTTCGGTGTTGTTGCCACCAGCAAGCGCGTTGCAACCAGCCCGATGCACAGGGCGAGAAGTGCAAGCCCGCCATAATAAAGGGGATCGATAATGACGGGCACGTAGTTGTTCAGCGTCGGCTGACCACGATCGAGAAATGCCGGAACAAACAGCAGTGGGAGCGCCAGAACGGCGCCGAGCATGGCCGCGAGACCGATGCTATCGAGACTGTGGTGTCCTGGCGCGAGGCGCTCCCGGGCGATGACGGCGAGCGCCGCGAATGACGCCAGGAACCAGACGACGAACGAAAAGACAACGTGAATCACCAAGCCCTTGTAAAAGAAATCCAACGGCCAGAACGCGACCGCCTCAATATCTGGAATACGCGAGACGGCCAGCAGCAGGGCAAAGGCGCCGGCAATCGCAAGCGCGCCAACCGCAACAGCGCACCAGCCCCAGAGCTGCCGGCGCACGGCCACATCCGATATGACCGCTGGCAATCCGGTCACAGTATTATCCGGCACTGGCCCTCCATACGGATAGATATGGACGGCCATCACATAGACGATAACGCCGGAGATGCCGACAAACATCCACAGCGGCCAAGTCCAGCGGGCAATCTTGCGGTGCTGCGCGAAGCGGCCGCCCAGTGCACGCCATAAGGTGATCGGCACTAAAGGCGTGATGATCGCCGCGGCCAGCACGTGGATGATCAGCAGGGTGAAGTAGACTGGTCGAATGATTCCACGNCCACCGAATTTCGCCAGCCCGGAATTGAAGTGGTAAATCAGATAGCTGACCAGAAACAGCGCCGAGACCACTGTGGCCGCCAGCATGCAGGCCCGGTGCCGGGCGCGATCGCCGTTGCGGATGAACCAGTAGCCGAACGCCAGCAGGACAACCGAAACCCCGTTGAGTGCCGCATTGAGGTGGGTGAGATCGGCGATCTCGATCATGTGTGAATGCCCCTGTTGCGACCGATTGCCAGGACGCGCATCATTGCGGAAACTGGAAGAAGACGCTGACGTACATCACCAGCGCTGCGGCTGCCAAGAGGGCTGCGAGGAGGTACTTGAACTGTGTAGGGCTCATCATCCTGCCCATCAGAGGGACAACATAGTGTCTCATACGATAGGGGAGAAACAAGGAAAAGCAATCACTTCCCGCATTTGCGAATGAGGGTGGGTGCACTCTTCGCTGGTGCAAAAATTGCAAAAGAAAGTGCTTTGCATTCGGTTTTGTGCATGTTAGCTATCGATCCGACGTTCCCAGCACAGGCGCGAGGATCCTCTGACACGTCCGTCGACGGCCTGAGAGGCGGATGCTGCGTGTGTCTGGTAAAGCGTTCAACACCCTGCGGCACATCGCCGCCGACAGAAGATGGATGCGACGCATGAGGGACATTGTGCAGCGGTGGCTGTTTTCAATACCGATGGCTGCGATCATGATGCTGGCTTCAAGTGCCGGCGTCCGTGCCGATGGCGTCGTGGGAATGTCCAAGCCCTGGGAACTCAATTTTCAGACCGCATATTCGCCGGTCATGGATCAGGTGCACAATTTCCACGCATTATTGCTCGTCATCATTTCGGCCATCGTCCTGCTGGTTCTCGGAATTCTCACCTACGTCATTCTGCGCTTCAATGCGAAGCGCAATCCAGTCCCCTCAAAGACCACACACAACACGCTTCTTGAGTTCGCGTGGACGGTCGTGCCGGTGATGATTCTGGTGGTTATCGCCATTCCGTCGATCCGACTGCTGTATTATGCCAATCGGGCAGTCGATCCGGATATGACGCTCAAGGTGACCGCACACCAGTGGTATTGGACCTATAACTATCCGGATAATGGCGATTTCACGTTTGATAGCATTCCTATTGCTGCCGATGACCTGAAGCCGGGCCAGCCGCGGCTGCTCGCGGTGGATAATCCAGTGGTGGTGCCGGTGGGTGCCACTGTGCAGGTGCTGATCAATTCGGACGACGTGATTCACAACTGGGCGGTTCCCGCGCTCGGGCTGAAGAAGGACGCGCTTCCCGGCCGGACCAACGAGACATGGTTCCGTGCCGAGAAGGAGGGCGTGTTCTACGGCATGTGCTCCGAGCTCTGCGGTGTGAACCACTACTTCATGCCGATCGAAGTGCACGCGGTTTCGAAGGAAGCCTTTGATGCCTGGATCGAGACGGNNCCAAGGAAGAGTTTGCTGCCAACGACCGCACGTCAGTCAATATGGCAAACAACGAGGCGGGGCTCCGCTGACCGCTGAAGGCNNATCGGACATAGGGAGACGACCATGGCATACGGCGCCGCTGCCGTTCACGGCGATCATGACCATCACCCTACTGGGTGGAAGCGCTGGGTCTATTCGACCAATCACAAGGACATCGGCACGATGTATATCGTGCTGTCGATGGTGGCTGCCCTGGTTGGCGGTCTGATGTCCTGGTACATCCGTCTCGAGTTGGCGGAGCCCGGGCTGCAGTTCATCCACGACACGCAGTTTTATAACGTGCTGGTCACCGCGCATGGCTTCATCATGGTGTTTTTCGTGGTGATGCCGGCGATGATTGGCGGTTTCGGCAACTGGTTCGTGCCGCTGATGATCGGAGCGCCGGATATGGCGTTCCCGCGGATGAACAACATCAGCTTCTGGCTGACCGCTGCAGGCTTCATGCTGCTGATGCTTTCGNGCGGTGGTTGGCGAGGGCCGGGAACGGGCTGGACGATGTATCCGCCGCTCTCCTCGATCGCCTTCCACCCGGGGCCGTCGGTGGACTTTGGCATCCTTGCGCTGCACGTCGCGGGCGCCGGTTCGATCCTGGGTGCCATCAACCTGATCGTTACCATCTTCAACATGCGCGCACCGGGCATGACCTTGCACCGGATGCCGTTGTTCGTCTGGTCGATCCTGGTGACCGCCTTCCTGCTGGTGCTGGCGCTGCCGGTGCTGGCGGGTGCGCTGACGATGCTGTTGACCGACCGGAACTTCGGGACGCATTTTTATGAGGTTGCGGGCGGCGGTGATCCGCTGCTGTGGCAGCACCTGTTCTGGTTCTTTGGTCACCCGGAAGTCTACATCATCATTCTGCCGGCGTTCGGCATCATCAGCCAGATCGTCTCGACGTTCTCGAAGAAGCCGGTGTTCGGTTATCTGGGCATGGCGTATGCCATGGTGGCGATCGGCGTCGTCGGCTTTGTCGTCTGGGCGCACCACATGTATACGTCCGGTATCAGCGTCAATTCGCGCGCCTACTTCACGGTCGCGACGCTGATCATCGCCGTTCCCACCGGCATCAAGATCTTCAGCTGGTTGGCGACGATGTGGGGCGGTTCGATCGAATTCAAGGTGCCGATGCTCTACGCCGTGGGCTTCATCTGGCTGTTCGTGCTCGGTGGTGTTACCGGCGTCGTCCTGGCGAATGCCGGTATCGATTTTGCCCTGCACGATACCTACTACGTGGTGGCTCACTTCCATTACGTGATGGCGATCGCCGCGATCTTTGCCATGTTTGCCGCCTGGTACTACTGGATCGGCAAGATGTCCGGCAGGACCTATNCCGGAGGGCTGGCGAAGCTGCAGTTCTGGGTGTTCTTTATCGGCGTCAACGTGCTGTTCTTCCCGCAGCACTTCCTGGGGCTGTCCGGCATGCCGCGCCGCATTCCCGACTATCCGGACGTGTATGCCGGCTGGAACATGGTGAGTTCCATTGGTGCGGGGATTACCGCACTCGGCACCCTGCTGTTCTTCGTCGTGCTGTTCTACACCTACGCTGCAGGCCGGCGGGTCGCCGCGGCCAATCTCTGGGGCGAGGGAGCGACGACCCTCGAATGGACCGTGCCCACTCCGGCACCGTTCCATACCCATGAAGAGATGCCGGTAATTGCGGGCGGCAGCCACGGGCATCATGGCCCTGCGCACGCCCACGCCCATCCGGCCGAGTAAACGAACGAACTGGGAGGCGCATCGGTGACAACCTTGGTGATCATGGTGACACCGATGCGCCGACCGGTGTTCGAGGTACGCAAAAAGGGTCAGATGCCGGGAGGTCGACGGTGAGGCGGGTCCAGCAGCGGGGTGTGCGGCTTACCCTCGCAGTGATGAGTGGAGTCGCGGTCCTGATGTTGGGAGTAACCTTCTACTCCCCGACGCTCTACCGCATGTTCTGCCAGGCGACCGGTTACGCCGGCACACCGAAGACCGAAAACGTGCAACGGTCCGACCACATGGCGGAAGACACGGTAACCGTGCGCTTCGACGCCAATGTCAATTCGTCGCTGCCATGGCGGTTCCAGCCGGTGCAGCGCAGCGTCCGTGTCCGACTGGGCGAGGAAACGCTGATTCATTATACGGCGGTCAACCTGTCCGACCATCCGGTGACGGGCCAAGCGACGTTCAGCGTCTTGCCGGAGAAGGCCGCTCCCTTCTTCAGCAAGATCCAGTGTTTCTGCTTTTCCGAACAGACACTGGCGCCGCGGCAGGAGGTCTCGATGCCGGTCCTGTTCTACGTCGACCCGGCGCTCAAGGATGATCCGGGAGCACGGGATGTGAAGACCATTACCCTGTCCTACACATTCCAGCGCGCCGAAAGCAGTACCGCGGAGCAGGGGAATACAGCGAAGATTGCCGCGGCGCCCGCCACGACGACCGGCGGCTGACCGCGGCCANACGAAGAGCATCGGAGGGAAAGCAACATGGCGAGTTCAACTGCGACAAAGTCTCATCCGTACCACATGGTCAACCCCAGTCCGTGGCCGGCCACGGGAACGCTCGCCGCGTTTTCGCTGGCGATCGGCGGGATCTGGTTCATGCATGGAGGTCCTGGCTGGGCGATCGCTCCCGGCTTCGCCATCCTGTTCGCCACCTTCTACTTCTGGTGGCGCGACGTGGTGCGTGAGTCCCGGGCGGGCGACCATACGGAAGCGGTCAACCATGGCCTGAGGGTTGGGTTCCTGCTGTTCATCGCCTCGGAGGTGATGTTCTTCGTCGCGTTTTTCTGGGCCTACTTCAACGCCAGCCAGCCTCTGATCAACGCCGCTGCACACGTCAAATGGCCGCCGGAAGGCATCACCCCCTTTTACGCCTGGGGGCTGCCGTTTCTGAATACGCTGATCCTGCTGACGTCGGGTGCCACGATTACGGTCGCGCACCATGCCGTGCGTCTCGGCCACCGCAAGGAACTGGTGTTCTGGACGGGTGCCACCGCCTGTCTCGGCATCCTGTTCTTGTGCCTGCAGGCGTTTGAATATTCGCATGCCGCCTTTGGCTTCAGCTCCGGCGGTATCTATTCCTCCACGTTCTTCATGGCTACCGGGTTCCACGGTTTTCACGTGTTTGTCGGTACCTGCTTCCTCATCGTCTGCTTTTTCCGCGCGCGTGCCGGTGACTTTTCACCACAGAAGCACGTTGGTTTCGAGGCGGCCGCCTGGTACTGGCACTTCGTCGACGTCGTTTGGCTGTTCTTGTTCATCTGCATCTATTGGCTGGGAAGCCTCGGCTACACCGGGCACTACGGTCACTAAGAAGCGGGAAGCGCCACGGCACTGTCCGATGTCAGCGAGTGAAAACGGTACGTCACCGCGCAGCCTTACGTTCGGGCTGCGCGGTCTGTGTCCGCGCTGCGGCAAGGCCAGCCTGTTTGACGGCTTCTTGACCGTTGTTCCGCGCTGTCGCGTCTGTGGCCTGAACTTCACCGGCCACGACGCGGGCGACGGCCCGGCGGTCTTTGCCATCTTCATTCTGGGGTTCGGTGTCGCCGGGCTTGCTGCGGTGGTGGAGTTTCTGTTCGCGCCGCCGCTCTGGGTACACATGGTGTTGTGGAGCGCGCTCATCCTGGGCGGCGGGCTGCTGTTGCTACGGCCGCTGAAGGGGCTGACCATCGCACTCCAGTATCGATACCGCTCGGTCGAGGATCCCGAAAAGCCGGGAGCAACTTAGGCTTCCATTTGCCAACAACACCGTATTAACAAGGACCGGGTACCCTAACGGGCAGCAGGCGTTTTTTCTGCCGTGACGGCTGATCCGCGAGCTTCGCGCTCAGTGGCATATGTGCCACTCAATTTTGCCGTAATATCCTTCGGCTCGATCAGCTTGCCGCACTGACGGCAAATCGGGATCGGTCCGACCTCACTTCCGCACTCGGTGTGAAACAGCCTGACAGCCGGCTCTTTTGTCGGATCAAGTCCACACCATCGCAGTCCCCAAGCCCGCAGGGCAAGGACGACACCGAGCAAGTCCTTCCCCTTTTCCGTCAGCCGATACTCGTATCGGGGCGGCCGCTGCTGATACGGCCGGCGCTCGATTACGCCGTCATTTTCCAGACGTTTAAGTCGCCCTGACAGCAGATGCGGCGACATTCCCGTCTGAACCTGGAACGCATCAAAGCGTCGGGTGCCGAGGAACAGCTCGCGGACGATCAACAGTGTCCAGCGGTCGCCGAGCACCGCCAGGGATCGTGCGACCGGGCATACGCTTTCGGCGATATCGTCCCAGCCCATCGAGAACTCCCTTTAAAAGCTGAATCTTTTAATAGTCGTCCAGCGATGGAGATCAAGGCGGGGTGCCGTGCCGGAACGAATGAATCCGAACCATTGACTTCATTTTATGAAGTTACTATCGTCAGCCAATTCGTATTCGCTGCGGCGATAGCGCCCTTTTGTTGGTGTAATCGGTTCATCAACCGTTGGGCACTGATGAAGCAGATGAGTCAGGCAACCGATAAGGGCGATGGTCGGGGCAACGGCACCCAAGAACGGGGAGCGGCACACGGATGTTACGTGGGGCAAGGGTGGTTATCGGGGCGGGCGTCCTCTGCCTGATTCTGGCGATGGGCATTCGCCAGTCGTTCGGCATCTTTCTCACGCCAGTCGCCATGGATCTGGACGTCGGCCGACAGGTGTTCGGTCTCGCCATTGCGGTCCAGAACCTGTTATGGGGCTTGGCGCAGCCGGTCACGGGCGCCATCGCAGACAGGTTCGGTGCGGTGCGGGTAACGATCGCAGGGGCATTTCTCTATACCGCAGGTATCGGCCTTGCTGCGTTTGCGACCGATCCGTTGCAGCTCAACGTCACGTTGGGCCTGCTTGTCGGGCTGGCGCTGGCAGGGACGACCTACGGAACAATTCTCGGCGCCGTCGGTCGCGTGGTGTCGCCGGAAAAGCGCAGCTTTGCGTTTGGCCTGTGCACCGCGGCCGGCTCGTTCGGGATGTTCGCAGTCGTCNCCGGGGCGCAGGCGTTGCTCGATGCCGTCGCGTGGCGCGATGCGTTCATCGTCCTTGCGATTGCCGTGAGTGTCCTGGCCGTAGTTGCGTTCGGTTTCCGGCCCAGCGACCGGCAGATCATCCAGAGCTCCGATCGACAGACGATGGGGAGTGCTCTTCGCGAGGCGCGCGACCATCCGGGCTTCTGGATGTTGAATGCCGGCTTCTTCGTCTGCGGTTTTCAACTTGCTTTTGTTGCCACCCACCTGCCGGCCTATCTCGCCGACAGTGGAATACCGCTCTCGGTCAGTGCCTGGGCGCTCGCGATGATCGGGATGTTCAACATCTTCGGCAGCTACCTGTTCGGGGTCCTGGGTGGCCGCTTCCGCCAGAAATGGGTTTTGTCCGCCATCTATCTGGCGCGTGCTGTCGTGATCGGCCTGTTTCTCCTCCTGCCGCTGTCGGGTGTGAGTGCCATCGCATTCGGGGCTGGGATCGGCTTCCTGTGGCTCGGGACGGTTCCTCTGACCAGTGGACTGGTCGCGAGGGTGTTTGGAGTGCGCTATCTCTCCATGCTCTACGGCATGGTCTTCGCGTCGCACCAATTGGGAGCATTCCTGGGCGCATGGGGTGGCGGATGGGCCTTTGACGTGTTGGGCTCCTACGACTCCGTCTGGATCGCGTCGATCGCACTCGCGCTGTTCGCAACTCTCATTCATCTGCCCATCCAGGACGAGCCATTGCCCCGGCTTGCGCAAGCAGCGGAATGATCGAAGCATCAGGGAATAAGACTCATCGCAAGGAGTAAATCGTTGAAAACGAGCGAGTATTACCTGGAGGACTTCGCCGTCGGACAAACATTCGGCTCAAAACGCCTGCAGGTGGCTTCAGATCAGATCAAGGCATTTGCTGCCGAATTCGATCCCCAACCGTGTCATCTCGATGAGGATGCCGCCGACAAGTCTCTTTTCCGGNGGTTGGCGGCAAGCGGCTGGCACACTGCGGCGCTGACCATGCGGCTGCTTGTGGATGGAGCGCTCAGACCGGCTGGGGGCATTATCGGAGCCGGATTTGACGAGTTTCGATGGCCGCGGCCGGTCCGGCCCGGAGATGAACTGCATGCCGAAAGCGAGGTTCTCGATGTACGGCCCTCCAAGTCACGCCCGGACCAAGGAGTAATCAAGGTGAAGACCACGACGCTGAACCAGGCCGGGGAGGCGGTGCAGATCATGATCGGTAATCTGATGGTGCGCCGCCGCCGTTAACAAAAAGCAGCGGAGCGCAACATACAGGCTGGCCCGAGGGTCGAAAATGGCAAACGCCGTGGCGCGTGCTTGACGCAATCGGTTAGGGCCCGTAGACCAGACAAAACGACAACGTACGGGAGAGCACGTCATGTCGGGCCACGCCCCGGATGTATACCGGCTGCCTGTCACCATCTCANNCGCATCAACGAAGTGGACCGCTCCAGCCATTGGCTGGGTCGGGGCTGGAGGGACNTTCAGAAGTGCCCCCAGGTCAGCATCGCGTACGGTGCGTCCTTCGTGCTGATTGGTCTGCTGCTGACGGTAGGCCTCTATTCTCTCGACCTCACGTCGTTGATCCTGCCGCTTGCCGGCGGTTTCACCATCCTGGCGCCGATCCTGGTCGTCGGCCTCTACGACGTCAGCCGCCGGCTTGAGGCCGGGCTTGCGGTATCGCTTGCCGATTGCTTCGGGGCGTTCGGGCGCAGTCTCGGCCAGCTTGCGGCGATCGGGGTCGCACTTCTGGTGTGTTATCTGGTCTGGATCCGGACCGCGCTGTTGCTGTTCGCCCTGTTCTTCAACCAGGATCCTCCTCCTTTGGATCAGTTTCTGGGGAACGTCGTGTTTTCGCTCGAAGGAGCGCCGCTGCTGATCCTGGGCACTCTCATCGGTGCGGTTTTTGCGGCGGCTGTCTTCAGCATCACCGCCGTTTCAGTACCGCTGATCTACGATCGGCCGGTGGACGTGATGACCGCTATTGGTGTCAGCCTGCTGACCGTACGCCAGAATTACAAGCTGATGTTCGGTTGGGCAGCGCTGATTGTGCTGGTGACGGTTGTCGGAGTCATCACCGCTTTCATCGGTCTTGCGGTTGCAGTACCGGTGCTCGCATATGCGACGTGGCACGCGTATCGGGATTTGATTGTCGAGGGCCCGATCTATCCGGAGGATGCCCAGCTTCCTCCGGCAGTTCCTACTCCGGCCGTCGGCCCGTCGAGCTAGAGGCGGGATCGCGAGGTTGACCGGCAGACCCGGTGGAACCTGATCGCGAAACCTCCATCGCCACGCTCCTGGCCGCCCATCGGCGCTGGCTGGAAACGGACGGCCAGGACGGCCAGCGCATCCAGCGCGTAGGCTCTACGTTCGCGGGCAGCGACTGCCGCGGCGCCACTCTTTGCCGTGCCGATCTATCCGGCGCCGATCTGAAAGGATCGGATTTTACGGGTGCCGATCTTTCGGGCACACTATTGGATGGCGCCGATCTCACCGGTGCGAATCTGGAACAGGCAAAGCTCGCCGGTGCCAGCCTGATCCGAGGCAAATTGCAGGATTGCCGGCTGCGCAACGTGGAGGGCCTTGCCACCGCTGAGTTCCGCGACGCGGACCTGCGAGGCGCAAGCGGCTTGGCGGGCACCGAGTTCGCCGGCGCCGACCTGACCGGGGTCCGGCTGCCGGAGGGCTGTCGTTCGACGGCCGGCTCGCTTACGTCGCGACCAGCAGCCAGAACGCCCGGCCGGCATTCCTGTCGATCTTGCTGAGCTGCGTCTTCGTCATCCTCACCGTGTTCTCCACCCCCGACGCGGCGCTGCTGGCCAACGCCTCGCTGGCACTGCTGCCCAATCTTTCGACCGACATCCCGGCCGCGTCGTTCTTCTGGGTGTCGCCGTTGCTGCTGCTGGGGCTTTACGTTTACCTGCACCTGCAAATGACCGGCATCGGCGAGACGCTGGCGCAATTGCCCCGGGTCTTTCCGGACGGCACGCCACTCAGCCAGCGCGCGTACCCCTGGGTCGCGACGAACCTGCTGCGCCTGAAAGGCGGATGGAGGCAACTTCAGATCGAGGAATTGGTGGCGATTGCGCTGTTGTGGGGGCGGTGCCGCTCACCCTGCTGGCAATCTGGTTTCGTTATCTGCCGCTGCGCCACTGGGCGGTGAGCTTCACCCACGTGGCGCTGTGCGTCGCCGGTGCGTGGGGGCGATCCGCCTGTTCGAACAGACCGCACAGGCGATGTGCGGTGATGCGCTGCGGATCCCGCATCGCCGGGCGGCGCTGACCGGTTTCGCGGTGGTGCTGAGTCTGGTAACGCTGGCGGTGGGGCTGCTGCCGATGCTGCTGGACATCAATCCCCGGCGGTATCCGTTCTTTGTCATCGACATCCGGGATGCGGACCTGAGCCACGCCCAGCTCCAGGGCAAGGACCTGCGGTATGCCAGCGGGCGCGGCTCCAACCTGTCAGGAGCCGATCTGCGGGATGTCCGGTTCAGCCGAGCGGACTTCCAGCGGGCGTCGTTCGTCGGCGCGGACCTGGAAAACGCGACGCTGAACCACACCGATCTGGATTCGGCGGATTTCCGCAACGCGTGTCTGCGCAAGGCCTCTCTCGACCAAGCGGACATCGAAGACGGGGATTTCCGTGGCGCCTATCTGGGCGGCGCCAGCCTGCGGACGCCGTTACTTACCCGGGCAAGGTTCGCCGGAGCCAATCTGCAGGGCGCTGACCTCCGTGGCGCCGGCCTTGTGGGTACGGATTTCACCGACGCGGTGCTGCGGTGTGCGTTCTTCGGCAAGAAGAGCCCGGACCCGGTGATCGAATGTGCCAATCTTGAGGGAGCCGACCTGAGTGGCGCGCGCTTCGACGGTGCCGATCTGCGCTACGTTACCGGCCTCACGCAGCAGCAGCTCGACACCGCATGTGGAAGTGCCGCGACCCGGCTGCCGGATGGTCTGACGCTTCCCGCCTGCCCGGCGCGGAGTGTGGATCCTCTGGCACAGCCCGAAGCCGATAGTCCGCCAGCAGAAGCCAATCCCTGCGCGCACGAACGATTGGATGACCGATGGCCGCAGTGAAGCCATCTCGACCGGATGATGGCGGGACGCACGCGACACGTGGTGCCTTCACGTGGTGCCTTGTGCGGTAGTGGACTCAGGTCTCGCCGCCGAGTCGCAGCCCCCACTTCACGCGTGTGCCGCCCTTCCCCGTCTGGCCCGAGACGACAATCTGGCGGCAGGGGCGAGGCTGGTCATTGGTGCCAAGGTAGGTGCTTTCTTCCAGCGTGATCGGCCCGCCGACGGCCACGAACGTCCATAGCGAGCCNGCCCCCATTCGGAGAACGACCGAGGATCCGTCGTCCGAAAAGGTTGACTGTACGTCCGGATGCAGATGAAAGCGCAACTGGAAGCGGCGGCCGTGGCGGCCTTCAAGCGCATCCTCACCCCGCAGATCGGTACCTACCTGAGCGAGATAGAGCCGGCGTCTGTGCACGACCCCGAACCGGTGTCGGTAGCCATCATGACTGGCCTCGAGCCACTGCGCTCCGTCCGATTCCTGGCGCTGCGAGTCCACGCGCACGGTGCCGAACCAGCCGCCATCGGCGACCCGGGTCTCTTCAACCGTGAGGGTCGAGTGCGCTGGCGTCGAGCTGAGGGCTGCTTGCCAGCGTGGATCGTCGCCGGCAAAGGCACCGCAGTTGACGATCAGCCGTTCCCGTCCGTAGCTCATCTCGAAGGCGAGCGGTGCTCGGTGGCCGTGCGGTGGCGGCGCGCCCACGTCTACCAGCAATACCGTGCGGCCGGCAGCCAGCCGTTCGTAACCGCCCGACGGTGCACGGGCAAGCGCCGGCGCACTGATCCGGCTTGCGGCCAGCAGGGCATCGATCAGTGTCCGATCGCTTTCCTTTGCACCATGAAACAATGCCAGTCGGCCATCGCCATGCCGCAGCATCCGCAGCACGGGCGCCATCAGCTCGATCGCACCCGACAATGCCGCAGGTGCTGGCTCACCCGCTTCGTCCAGTGCGGTGCGGATATCGATCAGGCGGCGGAATGCGTGCGCGTGCAGCTCGGGATTCCGTGAGACATGCCCACCATTGGCGTCAAGTTGTTGGCCAATCGCACGCTCCAGCCGGGCCAGCATCGGTTGCAGCGAGACCATGCCCAGGCATAGGGCAGCGGCAATCTCACCTGTGACGGCAGCAAAGCCATCTCTCGGATCGCCGTCGATGCGGATCAGGTGCCGCGCCTGTCGCCCGGCCGACTCCAGGAAGCGCGCATGCTCGTTACCGTCGGCACCAGCCAGAAGGAAATCTGCACAGGCGAGCCAGGCAGCAAGCCGTTCCCCAGCNACAGCCGGTGACCAGGCGAGCGCGCTCCAGCGCCGATGGGCGGCGATCCAGCCCATCACCAGAGTGCGGGCCCGCACACGCGCTTCCTCGGTCCCAATTGCTTTTAAATCAGGAAGCCAAGCGAAGCTGTGCAACGCGGCGGCGAGTGCCTTGCCCGGTGGCAGCATCGACCAGGGAACCGCGCCAAAACCGACATGCCGTTCGTAGAAGATGAATTCTCCTTGCAGAATCGCTTCAGCACGGGTGCGGTTCCCCGGCGCATGCCAAGGAAACGTGCCCAGTACTGCAGCGGGAACAGGCCCATCCAGGACCACACGCCGATACAGATCAGAGCGAAATACCAAGCGTGCCAGTGCTGGTGAGAAGCGCTGGAACACGGGTGTGCGGAGCGGGTGGTGTGTCGTGCCTGCTGATACCACGGCCGGTAGGTTGGCCGTGGTTGTGGCCGTCACGGCAGGCTCCGAGCGTTGCGTCTGCTCCATCCAGCCCTCCTCTAATCCGCTGTGCGGAATTGCCAACCGCCGCGCATTCCACTCACCTCCCCGGATGTCGGAGCCGGGCGGCGAAAAAGCCGTCAAGCCCGCCCAGCTTGCCAAGGTGAGAGGGAAGAGTGCGCAGATCGCCGGCTGATGTCAAAAGCTCGGCGCAGCCTCCAATCTCGTCGGCGTCGATTGGAACCCGTTGCAGCGGCAGTCCGCGGGACAGGAGCAANTCAATCAGTAGCGCCCCTTCTTCTGGCTGCAGCGAACAGGCGCAGTAGACCAGCAGTCCCTCCGGCGCGAGCATTGCGGCTGCTGCCGTCAGCAGCCGCGCCTGTACGTCCGCCAGTTTGCGCACCTCCTCCGCGGACTTCAGCCAGGCGACGTCCGGATGACGGCGAATGGTGCCGGTGGCCGAGCAGGGGGCGTCGAGCAGCAGCCGGTCGACCGGAACGGGCGGCCGCCAAACGGCCGCATCGGCTGCGATCGTTTCTGCCGAGAGCTGCAGCCGCCGCAGGTTCTCGCTGACCCGTTGCAGCCGGTTCGCAGAACGATCGATGGCCGTCACCTGTGCACCGGCCGCCGACAACTGTGCCGTCTTGCCGCCGGGAGCCGCGCACAGGTCGACAACGTGCCTGCCGCGAACATCGCCCAGCAGGCGGACCGGGAGTGCTGCGGCCGCATCCTGCACCCACCAGGCGCCCTGGTGATAGCCGGGAAGCGCCGCCACCGGCCCCGCGTGTGTCAGCCGCAGACTGCCGGTGGGCAGCACCGTTGCGCCCAGCGTCGTTGCCCAGGCGGCCGCATCCTCGCCCGGCNNGAGCGTCAGATCGAGAGGCGGCTCGGCAGTGTGCGCCTGGGCGATCTCCAAGGCGATAGTCTCGTCCCAGGTGTTGACCCAAGAGTCCCACAGCCAAGACGGTACGTTCAGACCTTCGCTTCCTTCGCGCCTGTTCGTTGCGTTATCGGGGCTGGCTTCATCGGCGATCCGGCGCAGAACAGCGTTGATCAGGGCGCCGTGACGGCCCTGGCCGGTCGCGCGGGCAAGNGAGACCGAGGTGTGTACCGCTGCGTGTGCCGGCGTGTGCAGGAAGACGAGCTGTGCTGCTCCCACTCGGAGCAGTCCGCGTACTGTTGTCAGGCGTTCCGGGAGCGGTTTCGGCAGCCGGGCATCGATCAGCGCGTCGAGCTGTCCGAGACGGCGGAACACCGTGCGTACCAGCACGTAGGCGAAGGCCCGGTCACGTTCGGGCAGCAGCGGGGTCCGNGGATGAGCCTCGAATACTTCGTCCAGAGGCCGGCGGCGCTGCAGCACGGTCAGTAAGGCGTCCAATGCCACGCGGCGTGCGCGCAGCCCGGCGGACTCCTGTACCGGACTCCGGGTGGAGCGTGGGGTGGGGCGTGCGGTCAACCCCAGGGGCCGACGGTACCGGTGCGGCCTGCGAGCTCTCGCAGCGCGCGGACCCGGTTTTCCGTGCTCGGATGGGTAGAAAACAAGTTGTCGAATGAGCGGCCGTGCAGCGGGTTGACAATAAACAGGTGCGCCGTTGCCGGATTGGTTTCCGCTGCGTCGTTGCTGATCCGCCGCGCCCCCTGCTCGAGCTTTTGCAAGGCCGAGGCAAGCCATAATGGATGACCACAGATTTCGGCACCGGCCCGGTCAGCGGCATACTCGCGGGTGCGCGAGATCGCAAATTGTACCAGCATTGCCGCCATTGGTGCGAGGATCACCGCCAGGATGTTGGTGACGATCCCGGTCTGGCTGTCGCGGTTGCCGCCGAAGAACAGGCCGAAATTGGCGAGCATGCCGAGTGCACCGGCGAGTGTTGCCGTCACGGTCATGATCAACGTGTCCCGGTTGCGGACATGCGCCAGCTCGTGCGCGAGGACGCCGGCCAATTCCTGATGACTGAGAATGCGCATCAGTCCCGTGGTCACTGCGACCGCGGCGTGCTGCGGATCCCGGCCGGTTGCAAACGCGTTCGGCTGCGGCTGGTCGATGATGTAGACGCGCGGCATTGGCAGCTGCGCTCGGCCCGCAAGCTGTTCGACCAGACCATAAAGCTCGGGCGCGGAGCGCGCGTCGATCTCCTGCGCATTGTACATGCGCAGAACCATCTGGTCTGAATTCCAGTAGGCAAAGATATTGGTGCCGAGCGCGATCACGAGGGCGATCAGCATCCCGGTTTGCCCACCGATCATCCAACCCAGCGCCAGGAACAGGCCCGTGAGGCCTGCCAACAGCAGCGAGGTGCGCAGCATACCCATCTGAGTTCTCACCTCTTCCGGGAGAAAGCCATGGCGCCCGGTCGTCCTGCTATTGTACTAGTGATGCGCCGTTGCCGACACAAGTGGCCAGAGCTGGAAAGCACCGATGTCCGAGTCTGTTCATCCTAATCGCCCCGCTGACGGCAAGGCTAAGGCCGAGCTGGTCCCGCCGCAGCCGGATGCGTCCGATGCGTCGAGCGTAGATAAAACGGCAGCCGAACCAGCATCGGCGCAACCGTCGGCAGACCTCACGGAAGAACTTGGCGGACCCAAGGGCCCTGAGCCAACGCGCTTCGGCGACTGGGAACGCAAGGGACGGTGTATCGACTTCTGAGTCCGAGAGGCGCGCCTCGATCTCTGGGAGAGGAGCGGGGCGGTCAGGCGTAGCAACCGATGTCTCGGAAGCGGTGTCGACCTCAACGCTCGCCGCTCCTGGTGGACCAATGTCGCGATCCGGCTTACTCAATGCAACAGGCTGATGGGAGAAGAGGGATGCGTGCAGGCAAGCTCCTGGCGGTTGCCGTGCTGCTGGTCGGCGTGGCGGCCTGCCAGAAGTCACACAAGGTATCGCCGCAGGAAATGGCGATCGTCGACCAGACCACTGCGGAGATGAATGAAGCCGATGCCGCGGTGGCGCACTCCCGCTACCACACGTATCGCTGGATGACCGACGAGGAAATGGCTGACTCGCGTTTCGGCTATGATCCGACAATGTCGGAGAATACGCGTTACGCCATCGAACAGGCGGTTGACGACGACCTGGGCGAAAAAGGCTTTCAGAGGGGCAGCCGGCGGACTTCGTGGTCGCATTCTCCGATACCTATATCGATCGCAACCGTTCTTCCCCAGGTGATCCATTCCTTGGCTCGGAGTTGGAAGCAACCGGCGGTACCGGCCAGTCAACGATGGAAGCGTACAGCGACATGGAGGTTTACCGAACGCCGGAGGAAGGGTTCAGGATCATGTTCTTCGACGCCAAGACGCATCGGATGCTGTGGCGCGGCTCGGGACGTGAACACTTCGCCAGCATGGCCGAAACGCAAAACAATGAAGCGATCGAAGTCGCCGTGTATCACGCGCTGGACCCGATGCCAGTACCGCTCGGGCAATAAGAACACGGCTTTGTCGTCCGGAAAGTCCTGACCAAAGCCTTCACAGGCCGCCGGTCGTGCTCTACCGTTCGGGCGTCAACGGCCTGCTGTGCGACAAGACGCGGCTGTCGGGCAAGCCATCGCTTTCGGCTGAAACTGTCGCCCGTGTGCCGGAACAGCCGCTGAAGCCCGGCCGGTACGGAGCAATGACCCGCGACGACAAGCGCAATGGCACGACGACAGTGTCGGTGCAGGGTATCCCTTTGTGCAGGCTGCGCTGAACCGTGCCCAGATGTTCGTGCGGCGCTCAGACGATCACACCACGTTCTCTTCCATCATAATGGTTGTAAAGGTTGTGACGCAGCAGGACTAAGCGGATGATGCCGGATCGTTTTCCTGCTCCGTCGTCCAATCGCTGAGCTGGGCAAGAGCTGAGCGCAGCTCGGCGATCCCCGTACCATGGGCCGCACTGGTGGCGATGATCTCGGGGTGAGCTGCGGTATGCTGCGCCAGTTCCGCCTGCGTTCCGCGTAGCCGGGCGTCAAGATCGGACGGGCGGAGATGATCGGTCTTGGTCAGCACCGTCTGGTACGAGACGCCGGCCTTGTCCAGCATCGCCATCATCTCCCGGTCCACCTGTTTCAGCCCGTGGCGGGAGTCGATCAGCAGTAACGTCCGGCGCAGCGAGGCACGGCCGAGCAGATAGCGCTGCACCACCTTCGTCCAGGATGCCACCTCCGCCTTGGAGGCGCGAGCATAGCCATAGCCCGGCAGGTCGGCGAGCATCAGCCGGCCGCCGAGATCGAAAAAGTTGAGCTGGCGGGTACGGCCCGGTGTATTCGAGACTTTAGCGAGAGTCCGCCGACCGGTTAGCGCGTTGACCAAGCTCGACTTGCCGACGTTGGAACGGCCGGCAAAGGCCACCTCGGGCAGCCCATCGGGAGGAAGCTGGTTCAGGTTCGCAGCACCTGTGATGAAGCGGCACTCCTGAGCGAACAGCACGCGTCCGCGCTCCCGGCGTGCGGCGGATTGTGCGTCATCCGTCTCGGCTGCCGGCTCGTCCACCTGCGGAACGGGAATTGCTGGCTGATGCGCTGTTCGCCCATCGGCCGATTCCCGTTCAGTCCCCCGTTCCGCCTTCCGTTCCGTTCCGGGGCTCAGACCTTCACTCCCATGCGCCTCATGATGACCCACTGCTGGATGATCGACAGGATGTTGTTCCAGGTCCAGTAGATCACCAAGCCGGCCGGGAAGTGTGCGAGCATAAAGGTGAACACTACCGGCAGGATCATGAACAGCTTCGCCTGCACCGGGTCCGGCGGCTGCGGGTTCAGCCTCTGCTGCAGCCACATGGTGACGCCCATGATCAGCGGCCAGGCACCGATCATCAGGAACTGCGGCGGGGTCCACGGAATGAGACCGAACAGGTTGAAGATGGTTGTGGGGTCGGGCGCAGACAGGTCGTGAATCCAGCCGAAGAACGGCGCGTGTCGCATTTCGATGGTGACGAACAGCACCTTGTAGAGAGAGAAGAACACCGGGATCTGAATCACGATCGGCAGGCATCCCGAGGCCGGGTTGACCTTCTCCCGCTTGTAGAGCGCCATCATCTCCTGGTTCAGGCGCTGGCGGTCATCGCCGAAGCGTTCCTTCAGCTTCAGCATTTCCGGCTGCAGTTTGCGCATCTGGCTCATCGCCCGGTACGACTTGTTGGCGAGCGGGAAGAACAGAAGCTTGATTCCCACCGTCAGCAACATGATCGCGATGCCGAAGTTGCCGACCAGTCCGTGCAGAAAGTTGAGTGCATAGAACATCGGCCGGGTAAGGAAGTAGAACCAGCCCCAGTCGATCGCAAGATCGAAGCGCTTGATCCCGTACTTCTCTGCGTAATGGTCGATGAGCGTCACCACCTTGGCACCGGCAAACAGACGGCTTTGCTGCTCGATTGTGCCGCCCGGCTGCAGTTGCTGTTCCGGTGCTACATAATCAACCTGATACTGGTTCGTATCATGCGCGCGCTGGAAAACGAAGCGGGCGGTGACTGGCTGCTGCTGGTCTGGAATGAGCGTCGACATCCAGTATTTGTCGCTGAAGCCGATCCAGCCGCCGGTGGTCTTTTCGGTGATGATGCCTTCTTCTTGAAGATCTTTGTATTTGACCTCGCGCAGGGTGCCGTTGAAGACGCCGAGTGGNCCNTCGAACAGGATGAAGTAGCCTGAGGTGGGCGGCGTTCCCCAGCGGGAGACGAGGGAATACGGCACCAGCGAGACCGCATCCGGGCGCCGGCTCTCGACGCTCTGGCGGACGGTGAACATGTAGTGTTCATCCACCGCAAACGTGCGCCGGAAGATGAGGCCCTCGCCATTGTCCCAAGTGAGCGTCACCGGCTGCGACGGGGTCAGGGTATCCGCATCCGCGGTCCAGCGGGTGGTCGGGCCGGGAACGTTGACCGCTCCTCCGCCAGCGACCCACCCTGTCTCGGCGAAGTAGGGGTCGCTGGTTCCGGGNGGCGAGAACAGCACGATTTCCGGGCTGTCCGGATCGAGGGTTTCTCGATAGTTCGCGAGCGTAACATCGTCGATGCGACCGCCGACCAGCGCGATCGAGCCGTGCAGGCTGGGCGTATTGATGCGAATTCGGGGACGTCCGCGATGATCTGGGATCGGCTTTTCCCAGCCGTCTGCGGCGGTACGGTACTCGTCCCTGAAGCGGTGCCAGGCACCGCGCCGGATGTGCCGGCTGATCCCGGGANNCGCCCGGAACGATCCCTCCACTGGACGCCGAGCCCGCTGCCGGAGTCGGCTGGCTGGTGTGTGAACCGGCGGACGGCGGTATGGCCCCGCCGTGCCCCCTGCCGTGACTGGCGCTTCATTCGTCGCGGCCGGCGGCGGCGGGGCAGGCGGATACAGCGTCTGTGACAGGAAGTGGAAGGCGAACAGGATCGCGACCGAAAGCACGACCGCAAGTAACAGGTTCTTGTTCTCAAGCATGCGCGGATCCCGATGCGGCAGCGCGTCAAGAGTGGCAGGAGGAGGGAGCGGAGACTGGAATATCGCTGTGATAACCGCCACAGGCGTGCGCCGGGTGGGCGGACTTATTGAAGTAACCGTCTCGCACGTCGCATTGCATGTCGGCGCGCAGCTCGGATCGTTCGGGAACCGGATCGTAGCCACTGCCACCCCAGGGGTGACAGCGAGCAATCCGGCGGATCGCAAGCCAAGTGCCGCGAAGCGCTCAAACCGGCGCAAGGCATCCAAGGCATAAGCCGAGCACGTGGGCTGAAAGCGACAGCACCCCGGAAGGACCGGCGAGAGCAGCCCGCGGTAGACGAGAACAAGGCCGGACAGCAGCGACGCGCCGAGGGTCATCCGTTATTCTTCCCGATGCGCTCGACGTCGCGACGCTCCGCGCGCAGGCGGTGCAGCGCTGTTCGCAGGTCTTCGAGCAATGCCGGAAACGAACGACTCAAGGTTGTCGGCCGGCCGATCAGCACGTAGTCGCGGCCGCTGGCGGCAGTCCCTGGCAGGACGAGGCGCGCCGCTTCCCGTAGCCGCCGAC
The DNA here is from genome assembly GCA_013414705.1 of Defluviicoccus sp. Lineage (GTDB taxonomy): Bacteria > Pseudomonadota > Alphaproteobacteria > Rhodospirillales > Defluviicoccaceae > Defluviicoccus. The sequence goes on along the minus strand of CP058705.1, from coordinate 3,686,961 downwards.
GCGCGCGGTTGCGCGCCACCGCATTGCCAACCTTGCGGCTTGCGGTAAACCCGACGCGGATAGGGGGCACCTGCTGCTGCATGTCGCTCCGGTTGTCTCGACGCCACGCCTGCAGAACCAGTCCCGGCGTTGCCCACGATCGGCCTTTGCGTGCAACGCGCACGAACTCCGACCGACGCTTAAGGTGTGGGATGGCGTCAGCCATGCCCCATCCATATCCGAGCGAGGCACGCACGCGTCAGGCGGACAGGCGCTTGCGTCCTCGCTTACGCCGAGCGGTCAGAATCCGTCGACCGCCCACTGTCGACATCCGTTGCCGGAAGCCGTGGCGACGTTTGCGAACAATCTTGCTCGGCTGGTACGTCCGCTTCACAAAAGCTCTCCATCTGGAAGGCCCTGGTGTATAAAGTTTGACTGACACGGTGTCAACGCCGCCGGTCGTCCCTTGTGCGTTCGGGACGCAGGACCGGTGCTGCCGCTGGAGCCGATAACCGTGGGGCGCTCTTGGCTTGGGCTGCGATTGCTGTTGCTGACGGCTCTCGTCGTCGGTGCGGCGATCCTCTTCCTGGTGTTCGATCTGCACCATCAGTTGACCGTGCAGGCGCTGCGCGACCATCGGACGATGCTTATCGGCTGGGTCGATCGCTGGCCCGTGCTTGCGCCGGTCGTATTCGTTGCCGTTTATGCGTTTGCCATTCTGTTCGTTCCGCCGTCTGGTACGGTCATGACCGCGATGGCCGGCTTTCTGTTTGGCAGCGTACTGGGGTCCGTGGTTGCCGTAGTCGGGGCGACAATGGGAGCGACATTCGTATTCCTGATCGCCCGGTTTCTCGCCGGAAACATCGTCCGGCGGAAAGTGACTCCTTCAATCCGCTTCATGCAGGCGGGATTTCATCATCATGCCTTCAGCTATATGCTGATGCTGCGTCTGTTGCCGCTGTTCCCGTTCTGGCTGGTGAATTTGGCGCCGGCATTCCTGCACGTGCCTCTGCGCACGTTCGTCTTCGGAACCTTTCTGGGAATCATACCGCTGACGGTTGTCTTTGCGATGTTCGGTGCCGGCCTCGGCACAGTGCTTGATCGCGGCCAGCCGGTATCCCTTGATGGCGTGCTCACACCGCAGATCCTGGCTGGTCTGCTGGCGCTCGCGGTGCTGGTGCTGCTACCGGTTTTCTATCGGCGCCGGAAGACGCGGGTGTAGACGACCTGTTGACGATATCTCGACGGTTGATCGGAGCGGGATCGGACGGCCTTAACCGTCGTTGCTGGTGCTGCGCAGCTGGGAGCAACGGTGATGCTGATCGAACGCGGACGGCGTATGGGCGGCGGCGACCTGAACAGGGGCTGCGTGCCATCAAAATCGCTGATCGCGGTAACGCACCGTTGCTTTCGCGTGCCTACCCCGAAAGCAGACACGGCCTGCTGACCGCCGGAGGAAAGCTAGTTTCACGGCTGAGGCGTAAACCTTCAAACGGAATATCTTGATCGGATTGAAGTGCTCTACCCTCGCACCAGCGGCTTGTATTTGATGCGGTGGGGCTGGTCAGCCTCGGCACCCAGCCGGCGTTTCTTGTCGACCTCGTAGTCTTCGAAGTTACCTTCAAACCAGACTACCTGGCTGTCGCCCTCGAAGGAGAGGATGTGGGTGGCGATGCGGTCGAGGAACCAGCGATCGTGCGAGATCACCACGACGCAGCCGGCGAACTCGATCAGCGCGTCTTCGAGCGCGCGCAGCGTCTCGACGTCGAGATCATTGGTGGGTTCGTCCAGCAGCAGGACGTTGGCACTGGAGCGCAGCATCTTTGCCAGGTGCACTCGGTTGCGCTCACCGCCCGAGAGGTCGCCCACCTTTTTCTGCTGGTCGGGGCCGCGGAAGTTGAACTGGCCGACGTAGGCACGGCTCTGCATCTTGCGCTTGCCGACATCGAATTCGTCCAGGCCGCCGGAGATCTCCTGCCAGACGGTTTTCTTCGGATCGAGCGCGTCGCGGGACTGGTCGACATAGCCGAGACTGACCGTTTCGCCCACCCGGATCGTGCCGGCGTCCGGCCGCTCCTGGCCGGTGATCATCCGGAACAAGGTCGTCTTGCCCGCTCCATTGGGGCCGATGACACCGACGATGCCACCGGGCGGCAGGCGGAAGCTCAGGTCATCGATCAGCAGCTGGTCGCTGAAGCCCTTGGTGAGCCCGTCCGCCTCGATCACCAGCGAGCCAAGTCGCGGCCCGGGCGGGATGACGATCTGGGCGCTGCCGGGCGCCTTGTCGGCAGCCTCGGCGTAAAGCGTCTCGAACGCCTGAATACGGGCTTTCGACTTCGCCTGACGAGCGCGGGGGCTGGCGCGGATCCACTCGAGTTCGTGTGCCAGCGTCTTCTGCCGTGCCGACTCCTGTTTTTCCTCCAGCGCGAGACGTTTCTGCTTCTGCTCCAGCCACGACGAGTAGTTGCCCTCGTAAGGGATGCCCCGCCCGCGGTCGAGCTCCAGGATCCAGCCGGTGACGTTGTCGAGGAAGTAGCGGTCGTGGGTGACCACCATCACCGTGCCGGTGTAGTCCTTGAGGAACCGCTCCAGCCAGGCGACGGATTCCGCGTCCAGATGGTTGGTGGGTTCGTCCAGCAGCAGCAGGTCGGGCTTTTCCAGCAGCAGCCGGCATAACGCGACGCGGCGACGCTCGCCGCCGGAAAGCGTTGCGGGATCGGCATCGGCCGGCGGGCAGCGCAACGCGTCCATGGCGATCTCGACCGTACGCTCCAGCTCCCAGGCGTTAGCGGCGTCAATCTTCTCCTGCAATTCACCCTGTTCTTCGAGCAGCGTCGCCATCTCGTCGTCGTCGAGCGGCTCGGCGAACTTCGCACTCACCACGTTGAAGCGGTCGAGCAGCGCCTTGGTTTCCGCCAACCCNTCGAGGACGTTTTCCATTACCGTCTTGTTCGGGTCGAGCTGCGGTTCCTGGGACAGGTAGCCGACCTTGGCGCCGGTGGCCGCCCACGCTTCGCCGGTGAAGTCCGGATCGAGTCCGGCCATGATCTTCATCAGCGTCGACTTGCCCGAGCCGTTGACGCCGATGACGCCGATCTTGGCGCCGGGGAAGAACGACAGCGTGATCCCCTTAAGCACGTCCCGCCCGCCGGGATAGGTGCGGGACACGTCCTTCATCACGTAAACGTACTGGTAGGAGGCCATCGGGCAGATATCCTCTTGGGCGGTGCACCGGGCAACGCGACGGGCACTGAGCCGGCGCGGCAAATCGGGGCAGGTGATTTGGCGGCGGCGCGAGTTCTATCCCGGTGCCGTTTCCGCTGCAACCGGATGCCGGACGAACAGACGCTTCAGTTCACAGCAGCCGGCGCCAGCGCAGCACCAGCAGCGCGAACACGAAGGTCGCCCCATGCTCAGCATCACCNCACCAGAACCCCTCGGCATTTCCGATCCAGGGCAGGGCAGGGACATTCATGCCGAAGATGCCGGTGATCAACGTCAGCGGCAGGAAGATCGCCGACAGCACCGACAAGAAGTAGAGATTGCGGTTGGTTGACTCGCCCAGCCGGCCTTGCAATTCGTCCTGCAATAACCGGGCGCGTTCTTGTGCGAGCTCTAGGTCCTGAGCGATGGCCTCGATCCGCTCCATCGCCTGGCGCAGCCGCGACCGGTCGATCTTTGCCCACCAGCCGGGAAGCCGCGGCAGCAGACCGCGCAGGGCGAGGCGTTGGGCCGCCATCTGCCGGCGCAGCCGTGCCATCTGCCGGCGCGTCCGGCCCAGTTCGCTGCCGGAATCGGCGAACGCACCATCCAGGATGCGATCTTCAATGAAGTCGATGGCTTCTTGTCGCCGGGTCGCCACATCGGCAAATGAGTCCGCCAGATGTTCGAGCAGATGCACCAGCAGGTGTGCTGGCCCGTCGGGGCGCAGGCCTTCCCGCAGGTCCCGTCGCAGCCGGTCCAGCGAGCGCAGCGGNTGGCGCCGCGCGGTGATCAGGCAATGTTCATCGACATAGAACTGCACCAGCCTGATCTCGGTGTCCTCGTTTTCGTCGTCCAGTTCGTACTGGAGATCACCAAGTACGCCGGCCAGCCCATTGCCGGCTGGTGCCACCGCGAGGTGCGGTTTGCCGTCCAGCAACGTCTCGCGCGCCTGTTCCGGCAGGCTCGAACAGCCGGCAAGCCAGTTACGAGCACGGGCATCGGCGAGGTTGAAGTGCAGCCAAAGCCCGGTTCCGCGTTCCGGGCCGTTGGTGGTTCCGTTTGCAGAGTCCGGCCCGATGAATCCGGTCTCGGCATCCCCTGCGGGCTCTCGCTCGCGTTTTTACGAACGAGCGCTCGAACGTCGATAGCGACCCGGGGTCATGCGCCGGGCAGCCCATTGTTGCCGCGTTGCGTGGAAGCGGGGATGCGATACCGGTTACGTGCCGCCAGTCAAGAGTTTCTGCCGAAGTCCCCGGCTGCAACCGGAAGGCACATAGCAATCCGTGGTCGTCTCTGACTTCGATTGCCACCGTAATCCGTACTCACTCCGGCCAATCCACGCCGTCGCCCACGCAACCACATTGGCAGGCGGCACCATGAGGATGACAGCATTGATAGAGCCAAGTTGGGAGATCGCCAACTCCGGGGACGACACCCAACGACGGGCCTGCCGGATCCGCGTCTCCACGCAGGCTGGAGACGCGGGATCGCTTCAGGCTTCGTCCGGCGCTTCGTAGCGGGTGGGCGGGCCAAACTCTTCGAAACGGAACAGGGCAAAGGCACGATAGCCGTTGAAGTCAAGGATACGGAGTCTGTCGGTCTCGTGCACGTCATGCGCGACTGCGTCAAAATGGCTGCCATACCGCTGTTTTGCCAGCTCGAGCGGGATGTCATAAGCAATGAACTTGTCTACCCCNTTCGAGTGCAGCTCCTTCAGCAATATCGGTGAAATCGGTGATTCTGACGAGGTCAGAATGACCATCGGTCCGCCGGCAGTCAGGAGCATCATTACTTTCATCATGTTTATCGTCCCAAATATGATCTACCCACAGTGTTGGCGGGGGCGGCCATGGCACAGCCTGTCGTTCTATACCTTTACGGGCGGCTGCCCGCTTGGCCCGCGGTTGCCGCTACGGACATCGATGCGGCATCTTTGGTGCTTCCGGCACACAATATATTGCCAGCGCCGTTCGCAGGCGGCCATGCATCCCCAGTGCTGGCAGCGCCTTCACCAGGGTCTCCCTGCTTCGTTCCCAGTCCGCGCCAGCGCTGCCACACAAGGCCCATCGCGTTCCGTTCTGTCCAGAACGCTAGACGGCGACGAACACTGCGAACTCTGCCACTTATACTTAGAGTGGGGCGGTCTGTCGACAACACCACCGCGCCCTGTTTCCCGGACACGGTATGGCTGACATGCACGGCAGTCGGAACGGCGTGTTGGGCGGGCGTGGTGCCAAATCTCAGCGCTCCCGGGAAAGTCATACCCGGGAGGTGATACAGAACGCGGGAACTGAATTGAGTACGCTGTTCGGGGAAATGTACGCCACCTGGGAACGTGAGCGCCGGGCGGAGCGGCAGAGAACAGCCGCTCCGCCCGGCGCGGCGGCGCCTTCAAAACGAAACCTGGTCGGCGGAACTCAAGCAGGCTTGCTTAAAACTGGTAGCGACGCAGCACCGACAGCGACGAAATGGCGCCCACAAACTTGTTGGTTTCCGGATCGACGACCGGTAGCCGCAGCTTGCCGCTGGCGAGCAGACGCACCGCGTCGACCAGAGGCGTATCCGGGTGCATGACCGGCAGGTCATGCTCGACGAAGTCGCCGACCCGACGGTTAAGGTAAGGAGCGATCCGATCGTCCACGTCGATCACCGACTCTTTTTCGGCCTCTTCTGCAGTCTGTTGTGCTTGTCCGGGTGGCAGCAGCATCTTTGCCAGTGTGAAGGTGGAGATCTCGCCGACGAACTCGCTCTGCGCATTAACAACCAAAAGTTGCTGACGGTGATGTTTGATCATGGTGGCCATGGCTTCGGCGAGCGTGGCCGTATCGAGCACAGTCGGTGTCGATCGGACCATGTAATGCCGGCAGTACATCGTGTTGCTCTCCTGTTGTCTTGGTTGGTTTCTGACTGAGCACGGCCAGCCGGTGCTGGCAAGGACGGACGCGCGACAAAAACCGCCGCAAGGCACCGCTGTACGCCGTTTCAGGCTGCATTGTGTTCGTGTTCAAAGGCTGGTGCAACATCGGCAATGGGCGAAGCAGGTATGCCACAGTGTCATTCGACCTCTTTCAGGAAGTAGAGTAAGACCTTATCCGTTCCAAGAGTTGGTGCTCAAATTGCTGCGGAAAAACAGTGGCAAAATAAGCACGTGCTCCGTGGCTGCCGCCAACTCTGCCAGAACTGGCACAGGGATTGAGTATCGAAAATTCGCAGGGAGGCGCTCCGTGTCGACGGGGAGCGCACGCCGTGTGCCATAGATAAACAACGATGTGCCGTCGATAAACAATAGGAGTGTTCAATGACCGAGGGCATAAACACCGGTATCGTGGCGATGCTCGCCGCGGTGGTGGGGTTCCTCGCGGCCGCGTCGATCTATGTTGGCATCGTCCGGCAGCCAGAAGGGACCGACCGGATGAAGGGCATCGCTGCCGAAATCCACTTGGGCGCGATGACCTACCTGCGCGAGCAATATTTGCGCATTGCCGTCTTCGTCATCATCGTCGCGATCCTGCTGACGTTCCAGTACGACCTGAGGATGAGCGTTGCCTTCATCTTCGGCGGACTGACCTCCGCGCTGGCGGGGTTCGTCGGCATGAAGGCGGCGACCAAGGCGAATGTCCGCACCACAGCGGCGGCGATGCTCAAGGGCGAAACCGCCGCTCTGAACGTTTCGTTCAACGGCGGGGCGGTCATGGGTCTTGCTGTTGCGGCCTTCGGCCTGTTCGGGTTGGGGCTGCTGACCTCGATCTTCAGCGGCATTGAAAACGTCAACATCATCTGGGGCTTCTCGATGGGCTGCTCATCGATCGCGCTATTCGCGCGCGTCGGTGGTGGCATCTTCACCAAGGCAGCCGACGTCGGCTCCGACCTGGTGGGCAAGGTGGAAGCCGGCATTCCGGAGGACGACNCCCGCAACCCGGGCGTGATCGCCGACAATGTGGGCGACAACGTGGGCGACGTTGCCGGCATGGGCGCCGACATCTACGAGTCGTATGTGGGCTCGATGGTGGCATCGATGACCATTGCGGCGACCCTGCCCATTGCAGATTTGGAGGGCATGTTCGGAAGCAGTCTGCCAACGGGAGATGCGGTGTCGACTCAGTTGCTGCTGATGGCGCTGCCGCTTGTAATGGCGGTCGTCGGCATGGCAGCGTCTCTGTGTGGCATTTTCGGCCTGCGCCTGCTGCGTAACGTTCCTCCCGCGCGCTCGCTCGCGATTGCCGATATGAGCACGGCCTCGATCTTCATCGTGCTGACACTGATCACGGTGCATGTGCTGGGGCTCGGCTGGGGCATTTTCTTCGCCGTTTTTGTCGGCAACGTTGCTGGCGTCCTGATTGGACGGGTCACCGAATACTACACTGGCGGCAAACCGGTCCTGCGGGTGGCCAATGCCTCCAAGACGGGTCCGGCGACCAATGCGATCGCCGGCATTGCCGTAGGTTTCGAGTCGTGCGCCGTTCCGCTGCTGCTGATCGCCACTGCGACACTGGTGTCCTTCAACACCGCTGGTCTTTACGGCATCGCAATTGCGGCGGTCGGCATGTTGGCCACGGCGGGCATGACCATGACGCTGGATGCCAGCGGCCCGGTTTCGGACAACGCCGGCGGTATCGCTGAAATGTCCGAGTGCCCGAAGGAAGTGCGCGTGATCACCGACGGTCTGGATGCCATCGGCAACACCACGGCTGCAACCGGCAAGGGGTTTGCCATCGGTTCGGCGGCGCTCACCGCCCTGGCCCTGTTTGTCGCGTTCAGGCAGGCGGTCGAACTACACAGCGGCGCGGTGATCGAAATGGAAATCACCGATCCTCGCGTCGTCACGGGTGCTCTGCTGGGCGCGGTCGTCACCGTCATGGCGGCGGCAATGACGATGAGCTCCGTCGGCAAGGCGGCGATGGATATGGTGACAGAAATCCGTCGTCAGTTCCGCGAAATTCCGGGTCTGCTCCAGGGCATGGCGAAGCCGGATACCGCCCGCTGCGTGGCGATCTCCACCAATGCCGCCTTGCGCGAGATGATCGCACCGGGCGTTATGGCGGTGACGGCTCCGGTGGTGGTCGGCCTGTTCATCGGCCCTGTGGGTCTAGCGGGCATGCTGATGGGGGCGACCATCGTCGGTGTTGTTCTGGCGCTGTTCATGGCCAATTCCGGCGGTGTCTGGGACAACGCCAAGAAGTTCATCGAAGCCGGAAAAATTCCGGGCGAGCAAAAGCGCGGTGACGCGCATGCTGCCGCCGTTATCGGCGACACCATCGGCGATCCGTTCAAGGATACATCGGGCCCGGCAATGAATATCCTGATCAAGCTGCTGTCCATCGTCTCACTGGTGATCGTGCCGTTCATCACCTGACCTCCTTGCGACGGACGTCTCCTGCGATGTGCCGGCGGCCAGATTGCCGCCGGCACTGGAGGGAGCGATCGGAGGCCCGGCGGCGCGGGACGTGCTCGCGCCGCCGCCCGCGCTACCCCCGTTTGCCCCTACCTCCGCGCCGTGCTCACTGATGATGCAGGCCCTCGACGCGAGGTTTTCTCGGCTTTCGCGGTTGACAAGCTTTCAGGAGAGCCCAAAAGCGGCGATTGAGAGAAATCGTGATATACTGAACCTTGATCCAAAGCCGCATGCCCCCGAACATCGGCAAAGCGGCGTGGCGGGGAGGGAAAAGAGTGGTGAAATCCATTCTCGTAGTAGAAGACGAACCGAACATCGTTTTGTCGCTTCAGTTCCTCATGAAGAAGGCAGGATTCGACGTGCGCGTGGCCCGCGACGGTGATGAGGCGCTGGCAGCGGTGNGAAGTGCAGACCCCGATCTGATCTTGCTCGACGTCATGATCCCGAAACGGGATGGTTACGATGTCTGTCAGACCATTCGGGCCAACCCGGCGTGGCAGGATGTTTACATCATCATGCTGACGGCGAAGGGGCGGGAAGTGGATCGGGAAAAGGGTNTGGCACTCGGCGCCAACGACTACGTGACGAAGCCGTTTTCGACCCGGGATCTGACGGAAAAGGTCAAACAAATCCTGAGTAATTCCCACTGACGGTCATCGCGGCGGACGCCCACGCCGCACCGGAGCCGGCAATGGGACCAAGGCTGTTTTTCATTCTGCTGTTTTCTGCTCTGGCTGCTGCTGTGCTGGCGGCGGTCGGGGCTGGCATCTGGCTGATCCAGAGCAACCTGCCGGCCGATACTGCCGAGGGTGTGCGCAACATTGTCATCGTGTACGGTGGAGGGTCGCCCTTCTGCTGGTTGCGGCGATTGCGGTGATGTGGGCGTATCTGGACCACGCGATGGCTCAACCGATCTTGGCGATGGTGCGCGGCATCCAGACAGTGGTGCACGCCAATGCCGACTACCGGCTGGAAATCGACGAGGTGCACCTGCTCGATCGTCTGCCCTCTACGGTCAACGAACTGATCCGCCAGCTGGGCTTGGCGCGCAGCTCGGTAAGTGAGGAGATCGACAATGCGACGGCGAGCCTCGCCGCGCAGAAGAACCAGCTTGCGACCATCCTGCGGGACCTGCACGAGGGCGTGGTGGTGTGCACGCTCAATCACCGCATCCTGCTATACAACACCCGGGCGCTGGAGTTGCTGCGCATCGGCGGCAACATCGGTCTCGACCGTTCGCTATTTCATTTCCTCACTCGCCAGCCGATCCTGCACGCGCTGAGCCGTCTCACCAACCGGCTGGCACAGGGCCGCTACGAGGGGCCGTGCGGCGGCCCCACCGTCGCGTTCGTCGGCTCGACAACCGATGGCAAGCACACCCTGGAAGGCCAGCTTAGCCTGATGCTCGACGCTGAGCGGACGCTGACCGGTTATGTGCTGTCGTTCGAGGATGGCACCGAGGAGCTGGCCGCTTTGGGGTTGCGCGACCGGCTGCTGCGCGAGGCGACCGAAGGTTTGCGAGCACCGGTTGCGAACCTGCGCGCTGCTGCTGAAATCCTTGCCGGCACACCCCAGCTCGACGAGGAGGAGGCGNTGGGGTTCAAGCAGGTACTGCTGCAGGAAAGCCAGTTCCTGTGTACGCGGCTGGAGGCCCTGGCAGGAGACTACCGCGACGTCATCACTGGCCATTGGCCGATGAGCGATATCTATTCCTCCAACCTGTTCCAGAATCTCGCCGATCGGCTGCGCGAGCAACGCGGCGTCCTTGCCGGCATCGTCGGCATCCCGCAGTGGCTGAATGGCGACAGCTATTCCCTGGTCGAGCTGCTCGACCGGCTGATCGTGCGCATCTGCGACGATCTCGATGTCCGCCAGGTGCAACTCGAGGCCGTCGCCGGCGAACGCGGCATTTATCTCGATGTTGTCTGGTCGGGAGGGNTGCTCACGGCAGGCGAGATCGAGAGCTGGCTCGGAGAGCAGGTGGACGATGTGCTCGGTGGTCTTTCCCTGCGCGAGATCCTGGAGCGGCACAAAACCGACCTCTGGTCGNCTTCCCGACCGGCCGGGGAGGCACGGCTGCGCCTGCCGCTGCCGCCGCCGGTTCAGGTGCCGGTCACGAACGACACTCGACTGCCGCCGCGCCCGGAGTTCTACGACTTCGACCTGCTGCAGCGGCCACACGAGCCGGGTGGGCTGGGCGAGCTGGGGCGCCACNCGCTGCGCTCGCTGACCTACGTGGTATTCGATACCGAAACGACCGGTCTCAATCCGGGAGGAGGCGACGAGATCGTCAGCATTGCTGGTGTGCGCATCGTCAACGGCCGCATCCTCACCGGGGAGTCGTTCGAGCGCACCGTCAATCCGCGCCGGCTGATCNCCCGGAGTNCGATCCGGTTTCACGGCATCACTGACGAGGCGGTTCGTGACATGCCGCCGATCCAGGTGGTACTGCCGCAGTTCCGCGCCTTCGTCGGTGATGCGGTGCTGGTCGCCCACAATGCGGCCTTTGACATGCGGTTCGTGCAGCTGCGCGAGGCCGAGTGCGGCGTCCGGTTCGCGATGCCGGTCCTGGATACGATGCTGCTGTCGTGCTTCCTGCACGACTACTCGCCGCGCCATAGTCTTGACGTTGTCGCGCAACGCTTCGGCATACCGATCCAGGGGCGGCATACGGCCCTTGGAGATGCGCTGGTGACAGCCGGCTGTTTCCTGAAGATGCTGGAGCTGCTGGACGCGCACGGCGTCGTAACGCTGGATGAGGCGCTGGCGGCGTGTCAGCGGACCATGACGGCAAAGGTGAGACAGACGAGTTTCTGACATGATCTCTGACCACCCGGCCGATACTCATGACAGCCAGCTTGCGAGCCGCGAGCCGCCAAGGGCTGGAGAACGTCTCATCGCCGTGTTCGGCGTCGGTGTCGTCCTGTTCTGTCCGATGATCCTCAGGTTGTTCGACAGAGGTATGTCCGCGACCGTGTTCGGCGTACCGCTGCTCTATTTCTATATTTTTGGCGCCTGGGCGCTGGTGATCGCATTGCTTGCCTGGGCGGTGGCGCGGGACGACCCTCGAGCCGTCCCCACACCGCCTTCCGGAGACAGTGGGTCATGAGTGCGCCGTCGCCGCTGCCGACCTGGCTGATCGTCCTCACCTCGCTCGGATATGTCTCTTTGTTGTTTGCGATCGCGTATTACGGCGACCGTCGGGCGCGGCAGGGTCGCAACCTCGTCGCCAATCCCTGGATTTATGCGCTCGCGATCGCTGTCTACTGCACCGCCTGGACCTTCTATGGCTCGGTCGGACGCGCAGCCTCGGACGGGTTGGACTACCTGACCATCTACATCGGGCCGACGCTGATGTTCGCGCTCGGCTGGGTGGTGCTGCGCAAGATTATCCGGATCAGCAAGGTCAACCGCATCACGTCGATCGCCGACTTCATCTCGTCGCGCTACGGCAAGAGCCATCTGCTGGGCGGACTGGTTACGATCATCGCGGTGGTCGGCATCATGCCGTACATTTCGCTGCAGCTGAAGGCGGTGGCCTCCAGCTTCCTGGTGATGCTGCACTATCCGGAATTGGCAACGGCGCATGCCGAGGCGGCGGCAATGCCGCCGGTTCTGGCCGATACCGCCTTCTGGATTGCCGCGCTGATGGCGGTGTTCGCGATTCTCTTTGGCACCCGCCACATCGACGCGACCGAACACCACCACGGTCTGGTGGCGGCGGTCGCCTTCGAATCGATGGTCAAGCTGGTCGCCTTCGTCAGCGTCGGGGTGTTTGTCACCTTTGGCATCTTCGATGGGTTCTCCGACCTGTTTGCGCGCGCGGCCTTGTTGCCGGAGGCCAGTTCGCTGATCAACATGACCGGCGAGAACGACTGGATGCCGCTGACGCTGCTGTCGATGCTGGCATTGATGTGCCTGCCGCGGCAGTTCCAGGTCACTGTGGTCGAGAACGTGAACGAGCGGCACCTGAACAAGGCGATCTGGCTGTTCCCGCTCTACCTGCTGCTAATCAACCTGTTCGTTCTGCCGATCGCGCTGGCCGGCCTCATCCGCTTTCCGACCGATCTGGTGGATGCAGATACCTTCGTTCTCGCCCTGCCGCTGTCCCAGCACCAGCCGGCGCTTGCTCTGTTTGCGTTCCTGGGCGGGCTGTCGGCGGCCACCAGCATGGTCATCGTCGAGACGGTGGCGCTCTCGACGATGATCTGCAACGACTTGGTCATGCCGATGCTGCTGCGGTTCGCGTGGCTGCATCTGGCGGAGAAGAAGAACCTTTCCGGTCTGCTGCTGGGCATCAGGCGCGGTGCCATCTGCTTCATCCTGCTGATCGGTTATCTCTATTTCCAGCAGATCGGCGAGTCCTACGCGCTGGTGTCGATCGGACTGATGTCGTTCGCCGCCGCGGCGCAGTTCGCGCCGGCGTTGCTGCTGGGGATGTACTGGAAAGGGGCGTCACGGCGCGGCGCGCTGGCGGGAATCTCCGCCGGCTTCGCCATGTGGGTGTATACCCTGCTGCTGCCGTCGTTCGCCCGCTCCGGCTGGCTGGACGCGAGCTTTGTCGAGATTGGTCCGTTCGGCATTGAACTGCTTCGTCCCTACGTGCTGTTCGGCCTCGACCTGTTCGATCCCACCGGACATGCGGTCTTTTGGACCCTGCTGGTCAACGTGCTGGCGTTCGTCGCTGTCTCGCTGTTCGACCGGCAGAGCCCGATCGAGCGCATCCAGGGTACCTTGTTCGTCGAAGTGTTCAACCATGGCGGTGGTGGCACTGCTGCCGGCCTGCTGCACGGTTCGGTCGCCGTCTCCGAACTGCAGGCGATGGCTCAGCGTTTCTTGGGGCGCGAGCGCACACAGGAGATTTTTCTGNAACATGCGCTGAAGCGCGGCCACGCCCTTGCTCCAAGCGCACACGCCGATGGCGAGCTGGTGCAGTTCGTGGAGCGGCGGCTGGCGGGGGCCATCGGTGCTGCGTCCGCCCGGGTGATGGTGGCCTCGACGATCAAGGGCGAGGGCGTTGGCATCGACGAGATCATGCAGATTCTCGACGAGACCAGCCAGGTTCTGGAGTACAGCCGGCAGCTCGAACAAAAGTCGAAGGCGCTGGAAAAGGCGTCCACCGAATTGAAGGCGGCGAACGAGCGGCTGACCGAGCTCGACCGGATGAAGGATGATTTCCTGTCCACCGTCACTCATGAGCTGCGCACGCCGCTGACGTCGATCCGCTCGTTTTCCGAGATCCTGCACGACAGCCCCGACCTGGACCTGACCGAACGTCAGCACTTCCTGACCATCATCATCCGTGAGAGTGAGCGGCTGACCCGGCTGATCAACCAGGTCCTCGATCTGACCAAGATCGAGACGGGGCGGATGAAGTGGCAGATTACCCAGCTCGATCTGGGCGAGGTTATTCAGCATTCGATCGCGTCGCTGCGCGGTCTGTTCGAGGAGCGGGAGATTACGATCGATCTCAGCCTGTCGTCCCCGGTCCCACCGATCCGCGGCGATCGCGATCAGTTGATCCAGCTGGTGATCAACCTGCTGTCAAACGCCCAGAAGTTCTGCCCCCATGGCAGCGGCCGCGTGGCGGTGGGCCTGCAGGCCACGGACGGCATTGTCACTGTCAGCGTCGCTGACAATGGCCCCGGCATCCCCTATCACGAGCAGGACAAGATCTTCGAGAAGTTCCACCAGGTGCGCGCTGGGCACACCGGCAACCCGATGGGCTCCGGCCTCGGACTCGCCATCTGTCGCGGTATCGTCGAGCACCTGGGTGGTCGTATCTGGGTCGAGAGCGAGCCCGGCCATGGCGCGACGTTCTATTTCACCATCCCGCTCACCTCTGCCTCCACTCCCCGAACTGCCGAAGCGTCGGGCTGAGGCCCGCACAGATCTGAATTCGTCATCGCAAGCCTTTTGCCTTTCCCATAAATGTTATTGTTCGCTGAGCGTGCCTGAATGTGGATCGGGGCTCGATGCCAGACCGCCTTCAGCGCCGGCAAGTGTGCGCAGGCCGCCCGCGATGGCAGAAAGGCTGGCGCTGCGCAATGGCACGAACGCCTTCGATCCCTGTCGGCACAGCTCCTTGGCGCGCCGACAGGCACGGTGGCTGACGCAGTCGACCGGACAGAAGACCGCGTCGCCCTGGGTGAGGATAGCTTCCAGCCGCGGGCCGCTGTCCTCGATGCCGCCATCGTGGTGCAGAAAGGCGCCGTTCGAGCGCTCCACCAGGGCACGAATGTGCGGAATGATGCTGCCGCGCCCACCGATATAGACGATGCGCAGACCGGTCAAATCGATCGGCGTTGAATGTTCTGGTGACGCCGAGTCCTCTGGCGATTCCGCTGTGGGCGCCAGTGCAGAGCACAGCGCTGCCTCCAGTGCGGTGCACTCTGTCATAAGCGTATTCAGGCGCGCGTCCTGGTCTTCGAGGGTCTCGCGCAGCCGTTCGATCTCCCGTTGCTGACGGGTATCGCGGCGGGTGGCGCGCAACTCGCCCTTGCTGGGAGGGTGGGTTGACTGGTATCGGCGAGCGGGTCGGAGCCGTGGTGCGGTNTCGACTGCAATCGTTCGTGCACGCTGTTCGGCGGTCCGGGCAGCAATCTCGGTTTCCTGTAACCGGCGGCTCAGTGCAGACAATTCCGCTGCATGCGCGCGGACCATCCTACGGGCATCGGCTTCGTGTTCGGCGAGGCGGCGTTTCGCCAGGGCCAAGTCTTGCGAGAGCTGGTCGCGTTCCGTTTCGAGCGATTTCAGGCGGCGGATGTCGGCGCGATTGGCGGCGCCCACCAGATGCGAGAGCATGTGCACGTCGCCGAATGCTCGCCACGTCAGATCGATGTCGGCTGCTGGATGGGTCAGCAGCGCCCAGTAGGGACCCGGCACATCGCCCGAATCCAGTCGTCGCTGCCAGTACTCGGCCAGGTCGTGAGCGTTCGTTGCCTGGTGTGCCATGCGGATCGCAGCGGCGTGCCGTCTCTCGAGCATGCGGTGTAGCTGCTTTGCCACGGGTCCCGGATTTCCGGCCCAGCGGACGAAGGTGCCGTGCACGGCGTAGTCGGCGGTACCGGCCGGCATCGTCAGCTTCAGACGTCCGGCAATCCGATGCAGGTCGCCGAGCGTCAGGCAGGTGCCGACGATCGAGCAGTGCAGGTTGACGTCCAGTTCCCACAAACGTTGACGCCGGCGTCCATGCTCCTTGCCGATCTGGCCGACGGCTGTCGGGTCAAGAGCATCGGCGCGGACATTCGAACTGTGTTCGGCAATCGTATTGCCACAACGCTCACACATCGTGCGGCACTCCTTTTGCCGGTCGATCTCCACGGCCGTCCGACGGATCGCGCGCTGCGAGTGTTGATGCGATGTCGTTCAGCGAGCAATTCTGGACAGGGTTTGGCCGGGGACGTTGGAGCCGCACGTTCGGGTTGAAACTGAGCCACATGAACATCGGATCTCCCTTCCTTGCGAGCACCGTTGCCACCGTTGGCCACAGAACCATGGTGATCAGAGAATCATATTGCAAGTAAGAATGAATCTTAATAAAAGCTCTCTAAACTTTGTCTGCGCTGCATCGATATGCAGATTGCGCCAACACTCGGGTACCCGTCGGTGCCACATGGACACACATCCGAGCCGATACGGCATTAAATCGTCAGAACGCGATTTCAGGTGCTGACAATAGCCATGAAAATGGTAAGGTCATGCTGTTGCGAACAGTTCGCAGAATAGCGGGGAGCAGGATCCATGGCAGAAGAAGCTCGCGGCGCATCGGTGCGCACTTATTTGGAGTTGATCCGTTTCGGCAATGCCGATCCGCATGCATTCGAAACGGCGGTGACCGTTCTGCGCATGCGCCACCCTGACGTGTCCCGGCACGACGCCCGGCACTTGGTTGCCGACTGGATCTGCGAACATTTAGGACATTGAGTTGGACCAACGATCCTACCGATCGCTGCGCACATGCTCGCAACCGCGGCGCGGGTGTCCGGAAGGCACTGCCTGCCAACGCCGCGTTGCCCGCGTATACGCGTATATAAGATGACGACGCGCGCTCAAAACACGTGAGCAGCAAATTCCAGGTGTGCGCGTTTGCGTAAGGCGTGGATGTTGCGCAGCGCTGCCAAAAGCGCCGTGCGATCGCGTTTTCCCAGGGTGTTGGGATCAATGTAATAGCCGACTCGCTGGCCGGCGCGGAAGTCAGCGATCTGGTAGCGCAGCAACGTGTCGGTGACGATGCGGAATGCCTCGCTCAGCGTCTCCCGTTCCGAGGCTTGCAGCACCCCGCGCTCGGTAAGTGCGGTGATGCGCGACAGCGTCGACGTCTCTTCCACTCCTTCGCGGAGCGCCAGCAGTCGAATGGCACTCACCAGCGGCAGCGTACCAGTGTACTTGAGATTGACCTGTCCACGGTGCTCCGGGTTGTGACGTTCGGTGACAAAGCCACCAAACAGCCCCAGTGCCACCCGGTGCTCCAGCTTATCCTGATACATTTGTCGCAAGAAGCTGCGGTTGTTGCGAACGAGACGGGTAACCGTCTGTCGCAGCTCGCGCGCCAGCTGCGCCTCGCCCCAAACCGACTGGAAATCGAAGAAGATGTCAGCGAGCCGAATGGTGACCTGACTGCTCTTGCGTGTCCATAACGCGATTTGCGCGATCCACTGCGACAGTGTCTTGCGCCACAGTGGGTTCACCGCCATGCAATAGCCATTGCAGTAGGGGATGCCAATCTCGTTCAGGTCCCGGCACATCCGCTCGGCAAGTTCGATGAAGAACGCGTCGACACCGGCGTGGTCGCTGTCCGGATAATCGGCGATGATGAAGCCATTATCCTGATCGGGAAACAGGTAGTTCTCACCCCGCCCGCCGGAGCCCAGAACGATGGTCGCGGCCGCTGCGGGNGGCGTGCCCCAACCTTCGCTGGCCATCTGCTCCAGTACCCGTTCGCCAATCCGTCGGTACATGTCGTTGTTGATCCGGGTGAGCAGCTGCTGAATTTCCGGCGCCGGGAGATGCTCGGCGAACAGGTCCTCGGCCAGTTCCACCTGCGCCGCCTTGACCTCCTTCATGCCCTCGAGCGTATCCTCGCGGCTGAGTCGGTCGATCTGCCGCATCAGGCCAGCGGAAGCGGCTGAGAGCGCATCGTCCACAACGATCAGGCCGACCAGCCGTCCGGAGCGATCGAGCACCGGCATTTGCTGCAGGTTCTGTCGGCGCATCCGGGCGATCGCCGCATGCAGGTGTTCACGGCGGCTGACGGTGGCGACGGGCCAGGTCATCAGCGTCTCGACGGGTGTGTGCGGATCGGCGCGATACGCAATCCGGCGAGCAATGTCCTGATCGGTGAGGATGCCGATTGGCCGCTGCGCCGCATCGACGACGATGGCACACAACGCCAAACCGGCGGCGAGTCGCTCGACCACCTCACCACAGCACATATCAGGCCGGATGACGAGTGCCGAATCCGCCGGTCGCATACACTCCCGAACCCGCATGCTGAATACCGCTGTGCGGGATGGTGCACCGGACGTCTGCGGCATCGGAACCCTCCGGCAATATCGGCAAGACCAGAAGCCAAAGATCCGCCCAGAACTTTTGAGTCTTGTTACTGCCAAGCAGGACAAACGACATCGTAACCGCGGTGTCAACCGCGGTGCCCGCGGTTATTGTCCGCTATTGTCAGTGCAGTGGCAGCAAACAAGAGCCGGTTCCGCCGTTGCGAGTGCTTCGCCGGGGCCAGGAGCGCACGCCGAAGATGCGACTGCATCGCACCTGTATCTTCGGCAGTTGTGTCGACTTGTCGAAGATGCTATGGGACGAATAAGAGCAGAGTGTCAGGTGGCCCGTGTTGTGGGTCAATGATGCTCAAGCGAGAAAGATATGGGCGCAGCGTTGTCTTCCGATGCATTGAGATGTGCATTGAGGCGGCCCGTTGGAGCCATCAGGGACAGGCAAACGTCCGCCTTCTCCGATGAAACGGCGGGTAGAAGATTGGCCACAGGGTTGGCATCGAACGGCCGCGTATGCGGTGGTGCCGCGTGCTTGGCCTTTGGCCGGATCGGCGGTGGACGCGTAGCCGGCACCCGCGCAACAATACCGGGAGGGCCGGCCGAAGTTGGCTGGAAAAACCGGCCGCAAGGGAGAGCGTCGTGACGCCGAAGGTTGTCTGGCTGTTCGTCTTCGTCGTCCTTTACTGGGGATACTGCATTNTTTGGGGAATTCGCGGCGCCCGGCTGGCGCGCACGGCGAGTGATTATTTCATTGCCGGCCGTAAGCTGTCGCTCTGGGTGTTCGTGCTGGCGGCAACCGCCACCTCGTATTCCGGCTGGACGTTCATGGGGCATCCCGGCCTCATCTACCGGGACGGCTTCCAGTACGCGTATGCCTCGTTCTACACCATCGCGATCCCCTTTACCGGCGTGATCTTTCTGAAGCGGCAGTGGATGCTGGGAAAGCGATTCGGCTACGTAACGCCTGGAGAGATGATGGCGGACTACTTCCAGGGGGACGCCATCCGGGTGCTGACGGTCATTGTGGCGCTTTTCTACTCCATCCCCTACCTGGGCGTGCAGCTCGGCGCGTCGGGTTACATGTTCAACGTGCTCACGACCTCGGACGCCTACCCGATGGGACTCGTCAGCGAAAACTTCGGGATGTGGCTGCTGTCGCTGGTGGTGCTGATCTACGTGGCTTCCGGCGGTCTGCGTGCCGTTGCCTACGTGGATACGATGCAATGCCTGCTGTTGTGGCTGGGGATTGTGATCGTCGGTTGTATCGCGCTCGACGCAGTGGGCGGCTGGCGGGCGCTGACCACGGCGATGGCCAGCCTTGCGCAGACCGACATCGGCCACTGGGGACGACCGAGGGGTCNNGGGCTCAGCGGTGGCGACTACAACGCGTATTTCGCGGTGCCGGGTGTGATCCAGTGGACGGCCGGGCTCGGCAAGGAAACGCCGGTGNGGNGGATCTGGACCGGGGTGATGATCCTCACCTATCTGTTCGCGCTGATGGGGATTCAGGCGGCGCCTGCGTTCACCATGTGGGCGTTTTCCAACACCAATCCGGCGCCGTTTGCGCCACAAGCAGTCTGGGCCTCCGGCGCCTGGATTGGTGGGACACTGTTCATATTCACCGCTATCCAGGGCATGGCGGCACAGTTCCTCGGTGCAAACCCGGCGGTGACGGATGCGGGGCTCGCGATCGATCCGACGAAGATTCCGGCGGTGGTGGCCACGCGACCGGATGCCCTGGTTCCCTATTACTTCAACCTGATCGCCGAGAGTTCACCCTGGCTGGTGGGGCTGCTGGCGGTATGCGCGCTGGCGGCGATGCAGTCCACCGGTTCTGCCTATATGTCCACCGCCGGCGGCATCCTGACGCGCGATCTCTACAAGCGTTACCTCAATCCGAGCGCCACTCACGTCACCCAGAAACTGTTCGGTCGGCTGGCGGTGGCGTTCATCGTCATCTGCGCGCTGCTGGTTGCGACGTATTCCCGGGATGCACTGGTGTTGCTGGGTGGCCTCGCGGTTGCCTTCGGCTTCCAGATGTGGGTGCCGCTGGCCGCTATCTGCTTCCTGCCGTGGATCACTCGGGCGGGCGCGACCTGGGGCCTGGCGGCAGGTCTTGCGGCGGTGGCACTGACGGATTCGGTCGGCCAGACGCTGTTTGGTCCGCTCCTGCCGTGGGGCCGCTGGCCGCTGACCATCCATTCCGCCGGCTGGGGCATTGCCTTCAATATCGGTGTGTGTACCCTGGTTTCGGCGATGACGCAGGATGCGACGCAACGCGCGCACCGGATGAAGTTCCACAATTTCCTGCGTGAACACACGCAGTTGCCTGCGTCGCGCCGACGCTTGGTGCCACTGGCCTGGGTGCTGACCATCGCCTGGATGATGTTCGCGATCGGCNCCGGGGTGGTCATCGGCAACTGGATCTTCGGCGATCCAGGAGGCGGGTTCAGCGCTTGGCTGTTCGGTATCCCGTCAATCTGGGCGTGGCAGCTTCTGTTCTGGCTGCTGNGGGTGGCGCTGCTCTGGTTCCTTGCCTACCGGCTGGAGATGGCGACGGTGCCGGCGAAGGATGTTGAGGCGCTGGTCGATGATATGGAGATACGCCGTATTCAAGAATGAGCCGCTGAGAGACGGCCCGGCGGAAATGGCGCAAGGTTCGGCAGCACTGTCAAAGATGCTGTCTATATAGGCTTGTGACGGGCAATAAGAAAATTTTGATAAGCCAGCGCTGCCTCAAGGCATGACGAAGCCCGTTACCTGAGCTGGCTTGGTAGCGATGAGCGAGACACGCGGTAGACGATGGCGACGGCACTTCAATTTCGCGTTATCGTTGACTTGGGTATTGATGTGTGTCTAGATCGCCGCAGGAAACACACATACAAATTGAGGTTTTCTTCTTGGGAGGGAGGAAATGCAAGAAACGGAAGCGAAGTTGCACGCTGTTGCTGCACGGCGATGGCGGATCGCCATCTGGCTTAGCATCTTTATGCTGGCCATCTATTATGGATTTATCCTGCTCGTCGCGTTCGACAAGCCGCTGCTTGGCAGCGTTTTGGCGAGCGCGCCCACTTCGACCAGCATGAGCAATCCGGGTTTGTCGCTGGGTATCTTGCTCGGCGCCTTGGTGATCGTGTCTGCCTGGGTGTTGACCGCGATTTACGTGTTCTGGGCCAATACCAAGTACGACCACGAAATCCACGAACTGGCGCACTTGCGGGGATAGGGCGATGGACGCAGGAACCGATTATACGGCTATTCTGTTCTTCTTCATGTTCGTCGGCGCCACCCTGGGCATCACCTACTGGGCGGCGCGGCGGACGAAGACCGCGGAGCATTTCTATGCTGCCGGCCGGTCGATCACCGGATTCCAGAACGGTCTTGCGCTGGCCGGTGACTATATGAGCGCGGCGAGCTTCCTCGGCATCGCCGGACTGGTGGCGCTCAACGGGTTCGATGGCCTGATCTACTCGACCGGCTGGCTGGTCGGCTGGCCGATCATATTGTTCCTGATTGCCGAACCGCTGCGCAACCTCGGCAAGTACACCTTTACCGACGTGGTTGCCTACCGCCTGCGGCAGAAACCGGTACGCGTGGCATCGGCGATCGGCACGATGGCGGTGGTTCTGACCTACCTGATCGCGCAGATGGTGGGGTCAGGCACGCTGATCAAGCTGCTCTTCGGTATCCCATACGTCTGGGCGGAAATCATCGTCGGCTGCGTGATGATGACCTACGTGCTGTTCGGCGGCATGATCGCAACCACGTGGGTGCAGATCACCAAGGCCTGCCTGCTGCTGGGCGGTGCGGCTGTCATGGCCTTCATCGTTCTCTACAAGTTCGGATTCAACCCGGTCAACCTGTTCGCCCAGGCGGCAAGCACGGGATGTGATCCGAATGCGGCCGCGGGCTCCCAGATGTTCTGTTATGGGACCAAGGTGCTGGAACCGGGAACCAAAGTGGTCACCGGGGCCTGGGATGCGGTTTCGCTCGGCCTAGCGCTGATGTTCGGCACCGCCGGTCTGCCACACGTCCTGATGCGGTTCTACACAGTGCCGAACGCCAAGGCGGCGCGCATCTCGGTGATGTGGGCCACGATCTGGATCGGCGGGTTCTACCTGATCACCTTCGTTCTCGGCTTCGGAGCGATGGTGCTGGTCGGTCAGTCGAACATCCTGGCGGTCGGCGGCGGCGGGAACATGGCAGCGCCGTTGCTGGCCAAGGTCATCGCCGGTGACATGTTCTTCGGCTTCATCTGCGCCGTTGCCTTTGCCACCATCCTGGCGGTGGTCGCGGGGTTGACGCTGGCCGGAGCCGGAGCCCTGTCCCACGATTTGTGGGTGAACGTCATCCGCGGCGGTCATGCGCCGGAATCCGAACAGCTCAAGGTGGCGCGCTTCGCGTCGATCATCTTGGGCGTCGGTGCCATCTTGCTGGGGATCGTCTTCCAGGGTCAGAACGTGGCCTACATGGTGGGCCTGACGTTCTCGATTGCGGCCTCGGGCAATTTCCCGGCACTGGTGATGTCCGTGTTCTGGCGGCGCTTCACCACCTNNGGGGCGGTCAGCGCGATCCTCTTCGGTACCTTGATGACGCTGATCCTGATCTACTGCGGTCCCACCATCCAGTTCGATCTGCTGGGGCCGAAGGCTGCTCCGGCCGGATCAGCGCCGGAAGTGGTGGCTGCCGCCAACGCCGCCATCGCGGCCTACAAGGCGGAAATCATGGCCAAGTGGTGGTTCTTCCCGCTGAAGAACCCGTGCCTGTTCACGATGACCGGGGCCTTCCTGATCGGCATCGTCGTCTCGCTGCTGGCGCCCGAGCGGGCGGCTCGAGATGGCTTCTCCGAAGTCGAGCGGCGTGCCGTTCTCGGAGAGCCACGAGGGTAGCTGCCGAGTAACGGCCTAGGGTTTGTTGCGAATCTGAATTCCATCCTTAGCTTGATCGTCATTCAAGCTAAGGATGGAGCGGCTCGTCCTGACTGATGCCCGATGGGCGAAGATGGAACTGTACCGCCTGGACAACCACCGGACCCGCATCGCAGCGGTAGCAACAGCCGACACCTTCGGCAGAAGACTGAAGAACCTGCGCAGCCGAACTGAACCGCCCCGGGATTGCTGGAGGCTCCAACTCTTGAGAAGGTGGAGCCAGGATGAGCAAGACGACGAACAAGTTTTCGCCTGAGGTCCGCGAGCGCGCGGTCCGGATGGTGACGGAGCATCAGGGGAGCACGCCTCGCGCTGGGCGGCGATTGTCTCGATTGCAGCCAAGATCGGGTGCGCACCGCACACGCTGAACGACTGGTTCAACAAGGCGGCCGTGGACAGCGGCAAGCGAGCCGGCGTTCCTTCCGATGTGGCGGAGCGGCTGAAGGCTCTGGAGCGCGAGAACCGCGAGCTTCGGCAGGCGAACGAGATTCTTCGCAAGGCGTCCGCGTATTTTGCCCAGGCGGAGCTCGACCGCCGGTCGAAGCCATGATCGCCTTCATCGACGATCATCGTGGGGCATACGGGGTCGAGCCGATCTGCAAGGTGTTGCCGATCGCCCCTCCACGTATCACGCTCGTGCTGCCCGGCGTCGGGACGCAGGCCTGCTGTCGCGGCGGGCGAGGCGGGACTTGGCGCTGAAACCCGAGATCGCCCGGGTCTTCGCCGAGAACTTCGCGGTCTATGGCGTCCGCAAGGTCTGGCGGCAGCTCGGCCGCGAGGGAATATCCGTCGCCCGCTGCACGGTCGAGCGGCTGATGCGGAGCATGGGCTTGCAAGGGGTTGTGCGCGGCAAGCCGGTGCGCACCACGATCAGCGACAAGGCGGCGCCGTGCCCGCAGGATCGCGTCAACCGACAGTTCCACGCTCCGGCGCCGAATGCGCTCTGGCTCAGCGATTTCACCTATGTGGCCACCTGGGCGGGCTTCGTCTATGTCGCCTTCGTCATCGACGCCTTCGCCCGGCGGATCGTCGGCTGGCAGGTCAGCCGGACGGCACATGCGAGCTTTGTCCTCGACGCGCTGGAACAGGCGCTGCGCGAGCGTCGGCCAATCCATCGCGGCGGCCTTGTCCACCATAGCGACCGTGGCAGCCAGTATGTCTCGATCAAATATACCGAGCGCCTGGCCAAGGCCGGGATCGAGCCGTCGGTCGGCAGTGTCGGCGACAGCTACGACAACGCGCTCGCGGAAACCATCAACGGTCTCTACAAGGCCGAGGTCATCCACCGGCGGGGACCATGGCGCAGCTTCGAAGCCGTCGAGTTCGCCACGCTCGAATGGGTCGACTGGTTCAATAACCGGCGCCTTCTCGAGCCGATCGGACACATCCCGCCCGCCGAGGCCGAGGCACGGTTCTCCGCCGCCCTGGACAGCGCACAGGTAATGGCAGCATGAGCACCCGGTCCGGTTGCAGCAAGGATCGCCGGGTGCTCGGCGGCGTCAAGGCATCCACGCCGCACCCGGCGCGGACCCTCCTTGACCCGCCTGCGCCTCCCGGCACCCCGGAGTGCAGGTCGGCGCCGAGGAATGGTCCCTCGGTCTCACCAAGGAATGCTCGTCAACACCACGTCACATGATCGGCAAAATTTGACCCCAGCAGCCTCCGGAGAATCCGGGGCAGTTCAAACCCCATACGAAGACACCTGCAAAGTCTGGACTTCAGAACCGGAACGATTCAGACTCAACTAATCCATCAAATGCCGGGACGAGGCATCTAGAGTGGTTTCTGATCGGTATGAATCGTAAGGGATTCACAAAGGGCTGAAAATCTGATTCAGGATGCTGGCTGGGGCNAAGGAGGCCAGCATNGGATGGGTCAGCCTCTTTCGATAGATTTACGCACGCGGCTGTTAGCGGCGATCGATGCGGGGATGAGTTGCCGAGCGGCCGCGGCCCGGTTCGGCGTGGCACCTTCGACGGCGATCCGGTGGCAGGCGCAGCGGCTCGTGACTGGCAACGCCGTACCCAAGCGCCAAGGTGGCGACATGCGCTCGCATCGCGTCGAGGAACGCCGCGAGGAGATCCTGGCGCTGTGGGAAGCGCGCAAGGACATCACGCTCGATGAGCTTCGCGAGCACCTCGCCGGCATCGGCTTGACGGTGGCGAACTCGACGCTCCACCGCTTCTTCGTGCGCCATTCCATCACGCGGAAAAAGACCGGCCACGCGGTCGAGCAGGACCGTCCCGACGTCTTGAAGCAGCGCCGGGCCTGGTTCGACAGTCAGCTCGACCTCAATCCTGACCGGCTCGTGTTCATCGACGAGACGTGGACCGCGACCAACATGGCACGCAGCCATGGCCGCTCCCCCAGGGGCGAACGCCTGCGGATGGGCTTCCCGCACGGCCACCGCAAGACCACGACGCTGGTCGCGGGGCTGCGGAAGAGCGGCATGGTCGCGCCCATGGTGCTCGACGGACCGATCAACGGCGAGTGGTTCGAAGCCTACGTGGCCCAAGTCCTCGCGCCCGATCTGCGTCGCGGCGACATCGTCATCATGGACAACCTGTCGAGCCACAAGCGCGCATCGGTGCGCGAGTTGGTCGAGGCCGCCGGCGCAACCCTGCTGTTCCTCCCGCCCTACAGCCCAGACTTCAATCCCATCGAAAAAGCCTTCGCCCGCCTCAAAGCCATGCTCCGCAAGGCCGCCGAGCGAACCGTCCAGGGCCTCTGGGAGCTCATCGGCAAACTCCTCGACTTCTTCCAGCCCGCCGAATGCGCCAACTACTTCAGCTCGTGCGGCTATGACCCAGACTGATCAGAATCCGCTCTAAGTCTTCAGCGGCCGCTGGGCGTAAATTGGCAGCCGCCGGGATATTCGGGGACGGCGTTGCCGGCGGGCACGATCTCGACGATAAGCAACTCGTCCGGTACATCGAGTGTGACGCTCGATGGAGTGTCGAAGCTGGCCTTCGGGCGCTTGCCACCGTCGGCATCACCGTCGAGCGCTGTCGGCAGGAAGGTGCGGACACTGGCGATGGGTTGCTGGAAGCTGAGTGTTACCTGTTGCGACGCAGGCGTCCACTGCCGCGCCACCAGTCTGTTGGCCGGTTTCGGCTGTTCGTAGCTGGCCACATCCTGCCACAAGATCAGGTCGTACACGCCGGACGATTTCTGCAGCAGTACGTGGTGAACGTTCTGCAAGTTTCCTGACAGCGAGGCGTTCAGTGGTGTCGTGCCGACGTTGCCCGCGCTGTCGCACAACAGATGCATGACATTGCGCACCGCCACGTACGCGGGTGTTGGCGTCAGGTTGTTATCGAGCAGCCCGAAATGCATCTGCNNGGTTTCGTTTTCCTCGTCGGCGAACGGGTCCGCCAGCTGGTAGATGAAGGCGCGTTCGATGACCGGGCGCTCGAAAATCGCTGCCAGCGCGCGGGCCTGGTATTTGGCGCGGGCGGTGTCGGTCAGCGGATGGGTCTGCCAGCGGTTCATCGCCGTCTGCCAGCCGTATTCGCTGATGACAATCGGCTGGCCGGGGTTGACGATCTGCGCCAGCCCGATGAACCGGTCGAGGACGGCGCCCAGAGGCCGCTCGCCGCTATAGGCATGCAGGTTGCCCCGATCCGTGATCTGCGACAGGTTGCCCAGCTGCTCGAAGGCCACTGCGGAGCTATCCGCCAGCGCGGGTGAGACGACGGGGACCGAGGCAATGGCCGGCGTTCCCTTCACCGTCTGCGAAACCTGCTGCATGTAGCCGCGCAGGTCTTGCGCCCAGTTGGCATTGTTTCCCTTCGACCCCGACCAGTCGTACTCGTTCGGTCCTTCGAAGGCGACAAAGGTGCCGGCGCCCAGCCCTTGAACGGCAGTCGCCACGAAGCCACCAACCGCGCCCGCATCGAGAATGCGCGCGTCGAAGTCTCCGTCGTCCGACGGAGGACTGTCGACGGTCGCCTGCAGCATCACCCCAGATTGNTCCCGCAGTTCCGCGAGCCGCTTGATTGTGAGGGGCGAGCCGGGCTTCTGGCGCACATAGCGGATACCAAGATCGGACAGCGCCGACTCCATCTGATCAAACGCAGTTTCGTATACCGCCTTGCGCCAGCCGAAATGTGTGCAGACGCCGACGGAGTCGACAAAGTCGTAAGCCCGTCGTGCTTGCATCTCCGTCGCGGGTGGCGACACCAAGCATGTCACCCCATGCCAAATGCCATCGCCACGACCAATGCCCTTGTCCGCATACGTCCTCCGCTTGTTGTGCCCCCACCCCCGGCGGGCAGCAGGAAGGTCAATAGCACAGGAGCGAGGACAACCCCATAACGGTGAGTCGATGCGATCGCACGGCGCAAACGTGTGTCTAATCCAGCGGACACTTGCCGGACTGGAGGCAGAATCCGGAGTTCGCTTTACCGCGGCAGATGATAGATGTCGGCCAGGACTGTGCCCGGATCGGGACGTCGCCATCGCAGCGGGCTGTCGTGAACGACAAGAACCGCCGGCTGATCATGCCAGGACGTAACCGCGAGACCCTCGGCGTAGTCCCCGCCGATACCGAAGGGCAGATCGAACAGCGGCTTCAGCAGCTTTTCGTCCTGACCCGTCACGCTGTCATCGTCGAGCGCACCCGGCTTATGTAACCGGAACACGCGTAAAGCGCCGTCGTGCGTCATCGTCGGGCCGGCGAGGATGAGAAGGTCGTGACCGTCCACCGCCAGTTCCCGGATGCCAAGCCCGTCCAGATCAAGGAAGTGTTTACGGTACCGGCGTTTGTTGCCTTCGATGTCGTCAAGGCACAAGAGACCCTCGCCCTGTTCTACGCAGCTGATCTCCAGCAAGCACGCCCAACCCCGTAGTGGCCGTCCAGCNACCGCAAGGCCTTCGATATCGAAGCCGTTCTCCTTGCTCGCCAGCGGCAGCAGTTCGCGACGGCCGTTCTCAAAATGCACAGTGCGCAGAAAGGAGCCGAGATGCGCGTCGCCGAGCAGCGCTTCGGTCAGTACATTGCCGGCCTCGCCTTCGGCCAGTCGGGCGGCGGTGAGCGTTCGATCAGGATCGGAGAGATCGGCTATCGAGCGCACCAGTGCGTCGCCAGCCAGCGGAATGCGGCCGAGAAGGTAGCGGTTGAGATCCGTTTTGACCTCGCTCAGCCGCTCCAGGTCTTTCTTGACGCTTTTGCCTTTCGGCCGAGACCGCTTGGTGGAGTGCGAGCCCGTAAACCAGAGGTAACCATCGGCGAAATGCAAGCCCTCGAAATCAGCTTCTGCCTTCTTGCTGGTCGCCTCCAGCAGGGCGATCGCGGGCTCAAGCGGGTAGAGCTGGTGAGCGCCGAAGGTGTCGGTGGTCTCTGGCCTCAGCGCGGAAAGCGTGACCTGGCCGGCACTCAGCTCGTCCGAGGCTAACCACAACCGACCATCCGGTCCAAAGGTCGCGGCCGAAAGATCGCCGACAATGTCCTCAACCGCCTTGCCCGTGCCGAATTGCAGAACCACGCGGCTGAGAAGACGTCGGGGTCATGCTGCACTCCATCCTTGGTCTTGCCGCGGTGTGCCGACCCCAAGCTTCCCGCTGATCGTTCACGAGTTTTTTTATTCGAATCCGGCTATGGGAACCATACGTTGTCTTTGATCACGTGCAATCCATGTTTGGAACTGTGGGTAGCCGGTGAAAACGTTCAGCAGAGGACGACATGCTGACCAGGACCAAAGTCCAATCGGACGCGCGGCCTTCGGAAATCACGCCTCGGGCTGTCTACGTCGATCGCCGGCGTTTTCTCGCTGGCGGCGCCGCGCTGGCTGCCGCCGGTGTCGCGGCAGCCGCGCTGCCGGCGCAAGCCGCGGCTGCGCCCGCACCGTTCGGCGGGATGCCCGGACCGAAACTGGGCGAGATCGCCCACAGTCCGCTCTCCACTGACGAGCCGCAGACGCCATTTGACACCGTTACCCACTACAACAACTTCTACGAGTTCGGGACCGGCAAGGAGGATCCGGCGGAAAATGCATCGACGTTGCGGGTCCGTCCCTGGACGGTGAAGATCGACGGGCTGTGCGCCAATCCCGGCACGTACGATGTGGACGACCTGATCCGTGCCAACCGGCTGGAAGAGCGCGTCTACCGGCTGCGGTGCGTCGAGGCGTGGTCAATGGTGATTCCTNGGGTCGGCATCCCGATGGCCGAAGTGATCAAACGGGCGGAACCTTTGGGTAGCGCCAAGTTCGTTGCCATGCAGACCCTGCTCGATCCGGAGCAGATGCCCGGGCAGCGCCGCCCGATCCTGNGGTGGCCTNATGTCGAGGGCCTGCGTCTCGATGAGGCGATGCATCCGCTCACGATCCTGGCGGTCGGCCTTTATGGGGACGTTCTGCCAAACCAGGATGGTGCGCCGATTCGGCTCGTTGTTCCCTGGAAGTATGGCTTCAAGAGCATCAAGTCGATCGTGACGCTGAAATTCGTCGAGGAGATGCCGCCCACGTCATGGAACCGGGTGGCGCCGAACGAATACGGCTTCTACGCCAACGTCAATCCGGCGGTGGACCACCCGCGCTGGAGTCAGGCACGCGAACGCCGCATCGGCGAGTTCTTCCGCCGCGACACGCTGCCGTTCAACGGCTATGGCGAACAGGTCGCCTCGCTTTATGCGGGCATGGACCTGGCGAAGTGGTACTGATGTCCTCCAGCCTGAGCGCAAACCGAAGCCGAAATAATCCACAAGCGGGCACAACGTCAAATCCCGCCTCTGCCCGCAAGCGGCGGCGAGGCGGTGGCGACCGGTATGTCCGCTTCGTCGCCAAGCCGCTGGTCTTCGTGCTCTGCCTGGTGCCGCTCGGCTGGGTCGTCTGGCAGGCGGTGTTCGTCCCGGGCGGACTCGGCGCCAATCCGATCGATGCCGTGAATCGCCACCTCGGCGACTGGGCGTTG
This sequence comes from Defluviicoccus sp., assembly GCA_013414705.1. GTDB lineage: Bacteria > Pseudomonadota > Alphaproteobacteria > Rhodospirillales > Defluviicoccaceae > Defluviicoccus. The sequence continues at coordinate 3,657,040 of CP058705.1, read as the reverse complement.
CGGTTTCTTTTGATTTCGCTGGCCGTCAGCCCGATCCGGGAGATCACCGGCTGGGTGGTGGTGGTGCGCTTCCGCCGCATGCTGGGACTGTTCGCTNTTTTTTATGTCTTCCTGCACCTCTCGAGCTGGATCGGCCTCGACCAGTTCTTCGCCTGGCAGCATATCTGGGCGGACATCGTTAAGCGGCCGTACATCACCGTCGGCATGCTGGCGTTCGCCCTGCTGATCCCGCTTGCTGCCACCTCCACAGCCGGGATGATCAAGCGGTTGGGGGCGCGCGCCTGGAAACGGCTGCACATGCTGGTCTATCCGGCGGCGATGCTGGGGTGCTTCCATTACTACATGCTGGTAAAGGCGGACATCCGTGAGCCGCTGATCTATTCCGGCGTACTGGCCGTGCTGCTTGCCTGGCGGCTGGCCACCCGATGGCGGCCTTGGTCAGTCCGGCGGCGGGGCGCGATGGCCACGCCGGCGCCCGTGCGTGCTCCGTGAGTTGCCCGTGCTTTGTTCAGCACGTCAAAGACGCGACAAGGACGCTGGGCAGCGCCGCGTCCGTGTGGTTGAATTTACGCGCATGACTGACTGACTGGCCGGCCGAGGAGCGCATCGTGCCCAGCATTCTCGATCTTTGCCACGAGCTTCCCGAAACCCGTTACGAGGCGGGCGCGACGCTGCTGGACGAAGGTGAGCAGACCGGGAAACTCTACATTCTTGTCGACGGGCGGATCGAGATCGTCAAAGGTGCATTCCAGGTCTATTTCACCTCGGAACCTGGCTCAGTGTTCGGCGAAATCTCGGCGCTGCTCGATATTCCGCACACGGCCACGGTGAAGACAGCGACCGTGTGCCGGCTGTACGTCGTGGACAAGGCGGACGAATTCCTGCGATCGCGCCCCGATATTGCCTACCACCTCTCGCGGCTGCTGGCGCAGCGCCTGCAGAGCGTCACCAGCTACCTCGTCGATCTGAAGGAACAGTTCGAGGACCAGCAGGATCACCTGGGGATGGTGGACGAAGTGCTGGAATCAATTCTGCACCAACAGGACGAAACCTTCCTGCCCGGCTCAGACCGCTACCCGGATACGAAAATTTAGAGCGGATTCTGATCAGTCTGGGTCATAGCCGCACGAGCTGAAGTAGTTGGCGCATTCGGCGGGCTGGAAGAAGTCGAGGAGTTTGCCGATGAGCTCCCAGAGGCCCTGGACGGTTCGCTCGGCGGCCTTGCGGAGCATGGCTTTGAGGCGGGCGAAGGCTTTTCGATGGGATTGAAGTCTGGGCTGTAGGGCGGGAGGAACAGCAGGGTTGCGCCGGCGGCCTCGACCAACTCACGCACCGATGCGCGCTTGTGGCTCGACAGGTTGTCCATGATGACGATGTCGCCGCGACGCAGATCGGGCGCGAGGACTTGGGCCACGTAGGCTTCGAACCACTCGCCGTTGATCGGTCCGTCGAGCACCATGGGCGCGACCATGCCGCTCTTCCGCAGCCCCGCGACCAGCGTCGTGGTCTTGCGGTGGCCGTGCGGGAAGCCCATCCGCAGGCGTTCGCCCCTGGGGAGCGGCCATGGCTGCGTGCCATGTTGGTCGCGGTCCACGTCTCGTCGATGAACACGAGCCGGTCAGGATTGAGGTCGAGCTGACTGTCGAACCAGGCCCGGCGCTGCTTCAAGACGTCGGGACGGTCCTGCTCGACCGCGTGGCCGGTCTTTTTCCGCGTGATGGAATGGCGCACGAAGAAGCGGTGGAGCGTCGAGTTCGCCACCGTCAAGCCGATGCCGGCGAGGTGCTCGCGAAGCTCATCGAGCGTGATGTCCTTGCGCGCTTCCCACAGCGCCAGGATCTCCTCGCGGCGTTCCTCGACGCGATGCGAGCGCATGTCGCCACCTTGGCGCTTGGGTACGGCGTTGCCAGTCACGAGCCGCTGCGCCTGCCACCGGATCGCCGTCGAAGGTGCCACGCCGAACCGGGCCGCGGCCGCTCGGCAACTCATCCCCGCATCGATCGCCGCTAACAGCCGCGTGCGTAAATCTATCGAAAGAGGCTGACCCATCCATGCTGGCCTCCTTGCCCCAGCCAGCATCCTGAATCAGATTTTCAGCCCTTTGTGAATCCTTACGATTCATACCGATCAGAAACCGCTCTAGCGCCGCGCCCGCCGGTCTCCCGTTGCCGCCATTGCACCCACGTCGTCATTGCGAGCCGCAGGCGAAGCAATCCACTGTCCATAACACCGGCCGGCAGTAGATCGCCACACCCCTTGCGGGGCTCGCGATGACGAGGATACGAGCCCGGCTCAGGGCCTTGGTGATCGCCTCAGGAGCGCAGCCACTCCGGCCACGCCGTCAGTTCGGGGACAGGGCGCTGCAGCGGCGCGTCCAGCCGGGTGATCTCGGTGCCGGCGAGCGAGTGCCAGAGTGCTTGCATGTGCTCGGTATCGAACATGACATGCGTCGGGACAGGACCGATCTGCCGCCCGGCATTGAACACCCAGGTCGAGCCGATGCGGTCGACCCACGAGCCGTCCTTGCAGAATGGCGATTCGTGGATGTGGCCAGCGAGCACGATGTCGGGAGAGAACTCGGCGATCCACCGACGCAGATCCGGATCCCCCTGATCCCGGCCGCCAACGATGCTGGTGGGCGAGGCGTCGGGCGGCGCGTGGTATACCCAGACCCACGTCTTGCGCTCCTTGCCGGCATCGCGTCTCAGAAGCTCTCCCACCGCGTCGCGGCCGACCGGGCCATCCCACCATGGGCAGACGGTGAACATCATGCCATCCGCATCGACGCAGTCACCGTCCGTGGCAGCACCCAGTTCACGCACCTTCCCGATCCAGCGCGCCACTTTCTCGCCGGCGGCATCGTGGCTATCGAGATCGTGGTTTCCTGAAGAGACAATCAACCACCGCACCTTCTCGTGCAGGTGTCGCAGGTACTTGAGGATGACGATGCTCTGGGTGCGCCCGTCCACGTGACCGGAGATGTCCAGATGATCACCGGCAATGATGACGACGTCGAAGTGCGGGGCCATCCCCAGCGTCCAGTCGAACTGCTTCAGCGCATAGTGCAGATCCGAGACGAGCAGGCACTTCATTGCGGTAGAGGCCCCGAGTACTCCCACGAGAAAGTTAGTGGAGGGACGGCAGCGACGCGAGCAGATCCGTGAGTTCGGCAAGGCAAAGTTGCCGAATGTTCCCGTTCAGTGGGCCGCATCCCAGCTGGCACCTACGCCGGTATCGACTACCAGAGGAACGTCCAGCTGCGCCACCCCNTGCATGATGTCCACAACGACGGCACGCGTCTCTTCAAGCTCGCCTTCAGGGACCTCGAACACCAGTTCGTCGTGCACCTGCAGCAACATCCGTGCCCCGAGCTTGTGCTCGGCAAGCGCGTCTGGCAGCCGGATCATCGCGCGTTTGATGATGTCGGCGGCCCCGCCCTGAATCGGCGCATTGATTGCCGCCCGCTCGGCGAAGCTGCGGGCTGCTGCGTTGCGGTCGCTGATCCCCTTTGTCCAGCAGCGCCGGCCGAACAAGGTGGACACNCAGCCGCGCTCGCGGGCCTCGCGCTTCGTCCGCTCCATGTAGTCGCGGATCCCGGGATAACGTGTGAAATAGGCATCGATGTAGGCGCCGGCCTCGCCGCGCGGGATACCCAGTTGACGGGCCAACCCGAAGGCAGAGATGCCGTAGATGATGCCAAAGTTGATGGCCTTCGCCTTGCGGCGGACCATCGGGTCCATGCCCTCGATCGGCACTCCGAACACTTGGCTCGCGGTCATCGCATGGATGTCCAGGCCGTCGCGGAACGCTTGTTTGAGTGCTCCGATGTCGGCCACGTGGGCCAGCAGCCGCAGTTCGACCTGCGAGTAGTCGGCGCTCAGAAGTCGGAAGCCCTCTTCGGCCACGAATGCCGCGCGGATCTTGCGCCCTTCCTCGCTGCGCACCGGGATATTCTGCAGGTTGGGATCGGATGAAGACAGCCGGCCGGTACTCGCAACCGCCTGCTGGAAGCTGGTGTGCACCCGCCCGGTCTGCGGATTGATCTGGCCGACCAGCGCATCCGTATACGTGCTTTTCAGTTTGGCGAGCTGGCGCCATGCGAGCACCTGCTGCGGCAAGGCGTGGCCTTCGGCTGCCAGGGTCTCCAGAACGTCGGCACCGGTGCCATATGCGCCGGTCTTGCCCTTCTTGCCTTGGCCGAGGCCGAGTTCATCGAACATCACCTCGCCCAGCTGCTTCGGCGAGCCGACATTGAACGGCCGGCCGGCGAGGCGGTGAATTTCCGCCTCGAGCACCGTGGCCTTCTCGGCGAACTCGTTGCTCAGCCGGCGCAACCGCGCCGCATCGACCAGAATTCCCTGCCGCTCCATTTGCGCCAGCACCGGCGAAAGCGGCCGTTCCAGCGTTTCGTAGACGGTGACCAGCCGTTCGCTCAGCAGCTTCGGTTTCAAAACNCGATGTAGCCACAAGGTGACGTCCGCGTCCTCGGCGGCATAGGCGAGCGCCCGGTCGAGCGGGACCTTATCGAAGGTCACCTGTCCCTTGCCGCTGCCGCAGACGTCCGAGTAGGTGATCGTCTTCACGCCCAGATGCAGTTCGGCGAGTTCGTCCATGCCGTGTCCGTGCAGCCCGCCTTCGAGCACGTAGGACAGCAGCATCGTATCGTCGATCGGCGTTGGTTCGACGCCGCCGTGGCGCGCCAGAATATGGCTGTCGAACTTGATGTTCTGGCCGATTTTCAGGACCGCCAGGTTTTCCAGCAGCGGCTTCAGCAGCGCCATTGCGCGCGCCAGCGGAATCTGTTTCGGCGTCTGATCCAGCAGGCCGTCCCCGCGATGGGCCAGCGGCACGTAGCAGGCGCGGCCAGGTTCGAGGGCGAGCGAGAAGCCCACCAGGTCCGCTTGCATCGGATCAAGTGAGGTCGTCTCGGTATCGATCGCGACGGCACCCTTTGCGGTTGCCTCGGCGATCCAGCGAGCGAGGTCCGCTTCGTCCTGCACCAGCTCGTAGCGAGCCTCTGCNCGGGATGTCGGGGTGGCTGCTGGCGAAACGGGTTCGCCCGGCGTCAGCTCGCCGCGCGCTTGCAGGCGGGCGATCACCGAGCGGAATGCATTCTCCTGCAGGAAGGCGAGCAAGTGCTGTGGGTCAGGCGCCCGCTTTGCGAGCTCGGAAAGAGGTGCCGGTACCGGGCAGTCCTCGCACAACCGTACCAGGTCGCGCGAGATGCGTGCCTTTTCAGCGTTCTGCAGCAGCGTCTCGCGACGCTTCGGTTGCCTGATCTCCTGCGCGCGGGCCAGCAGCTGATCGAGATCGCCATATTCGTTGATCAGCTGTGCGGCCGTCTTGACGCCGATGCCCGGTACGCCGGGGACGTTGTCGACACTGTCGCCGGCCAGTGCCTGGACATCGATCACCTTTTCAGGCTCGACGCCGAATTTCTCCTTCACCTGCTCCGGGCCGATCGGCTTGTTGTTCACCGGATCCCACATCTGGACACCGGGCCGGATCAGCTGCATCAGATCCTTGTCGGAGGAGACGATGGTCACCTCGGCACCCGCTTCGCGGGCAAGCCGTGCATAGCTGGCGATCAGGTCGTCCGCCTCCCAGCCTTCAGATTCGATACAGGCGACGTTGAACGCCTGCACCGCTTCGCGGATCAGCGGAAACTGTGCGATCAGCTCTTCGGGCGGATCCGGACGCTGCGCCTTGTACGCGGGGTAGAGCTCGTTGCGGAAGGTGTGCTCGGACTTGTCGAACACGATGGCCAGATGATCCGCGTCGGTCTCATCCAGCAGCTTCAGCAGCATGTTGGTGAAGCCGAGGACCGCATTCACCGGCGTGCCGTCAGGCCGCGACAACGCCGGCAGCTTGTGAAAGGCGCGGAAAATGAACCCGGAGCCGTCGACCAGAAAGACGTGCCGGGGAGCGGACGCCGAAGCAGGCCCAGAAGCGGGATCGGCCGGCGTGCTCAGTGTCCGGACGCCGCCGCAGCGTGCGGATCGAGAACGAAGCGGCGCGAGCAGTACGGACAGACGACTTCGCCTGCGGCTTCGATGCGCAGGTAAACCAGTGGGTGGCCCAGCGGACCGCCACCGCCGTCGCAGCCGACAACGGGATGGGAAACGACGAACGTCTCGTCGTCAGTGGGAGCAGAAACGTCGGGCATCGGTGGAGCCATTGACCTCGCGGATGCCCGGATGATAGCGATTGCCGCACGACAATCAACGGTTAGTCGGACGAAGGCGCGCCGGCGACGGCGCCGGCAGGACATGACAGACACCGCACCGGAATTTGCCGTCGAAACTGCCGATCTCGTTAAGACCTACGCGTCGCGCGATGGTCGCGGCGCCGTACACGCGCTGCNNAGGGGTTACGCTACAGGTCCCCGAGGCGTCTTCTTCGGCCTGCTGGGGCCGAACGGGGCAGGTAAGTCGACGCTGATCAACATCCTGGCCGGTCTGGTCGTGCGTTCGTCGGGCGAGGCGCGAATCTGGGGCTACGACATCGAGCGACAGATGCGGGCGGCGCGGCGATCAATCGGTATCGTACCGCAGGAGCTCAATCTCGATCCGTTCTTCACCCCGCGCGAGCTGTTGGAACTGCAGGCGGGGCTCTATGGCGTGCCGAAGGGGCGGCGGCGCACCGATGCGATCCTGGCCGCGGTGGGGCTGACCGAGCAGGCGAACGCGTATGCCCGCGCGCTGTCCGGTGGGATGCGTCGCCGTTTGCTGGTGGCGAAGGCGATGGTGCACATGCCGCCGGTCCTGGTACTGGACGAACCGACCGCCGGTGTGGACGTGGAGCTGCGCCGCCAGCTCTGGGCTTACCTGCGGGAGCTGAACGCCGGTGGCACGACAATCCTGCTGACCACCCACTATCTGGAAGAGGCGCAGGCGTTGTGCGACCGGATCGCGATCATCGATCATGGACAGATGATCGCCCACGATACCACCCAGGCGCTGCTGCGCCGCATCGATNCGAAGACCATGACCGTTTCCCTGGCCCAGCCGGTCGACACCGTGCCGGATGACCTCGCCCGAGAATTCAGTGTCGAGCTGCAGGCGCCGGGCCGACTGGCGTTCCGGTACGCGCCCAGCCGGGTGCGAGGCGGGGACATTCTGGCTGCGATCGACCGCCTCTGCCTGCAGGTGGTCGAGATCACCACCCGGGAAACCGAACTGGAGGACATCTTTCTGAAGCTGACCGGCCATACCACCGATGAGTCGGACGATATTGCAGCGGGGGTGCCGCAGGGTCCTGAGCAGGATGCGGCGGAGGTGCCGTTGTGAGGCGTGCCCGGGGACCGGGCGGGTGCGGTTGTTGCGAGCGGGCAGGCCGACGTGGCTGATCGTGCGGCTGATGACTGTCGTGGCGTTGCTGGTGGTTGCGTGTGCATCAGTGGAAGCGCCCATGAACGTGCCGGAGAAGCCCGCGGTCACCGCTCCGGCATTGCAGGCCTCCCGCCTGCTCGTTGCCGACGGTGCCGAGCTGCCGCTGCGGATGTGGCTGCCGCCAGACGGACAGCCGGTCCGCGCCGTGGTGGTGGCGCTGCACGGCTTCAACGACTACTCCAGTTTTTCGACGGCACCGNGCCGCTATCTGGCCGAACGCGGTATCGCATCCTTTGCTTACGACCAGCGCGGCTTCGGCAGAGCTCCCCATCGCGGCCTCTGGCCCGGGAGCGCGGTGCTGGTTTCCGATCTGCGTACAGCCGTCAATGCCCTTCGCGCGCGATACCCGGGCGTGCCCNTCTACGTCTTTGGCGAGAGCATGGGTGGTGCGGTGATCCTGGCGGCAATGGCGCGAGACGATTGGCCGCAGGTGGATGGCGCCATCCTGGCGGCGCCGGCCGTCTGGGGGCGCAGCTCGATGCCGTGGTACCAGACGACAGCTCTGTGGATCGCGGTCCATACCTTCCCGCAAGCCNGGCTCTCGGGCCGCGGCCTCGGTGTCATTCCATCGGATAACACCGAGATGCTGCGCGCGCTGGGGCACGATCCGATGGTGATCAAGGAGACCCGCATCGACGCGATCTACGGCCTCGTGAACCTGATGGATCGGGCAATGGCCTCCGCACCGCAGGCGGGCGGGCGCATACTGCTGCTTTACGGCGAACGCGACCAGCTGATCCCGCCGGGCGCGATCGATGAACTTCTGCACCGGCTGCCGCCGCAAGACGCCGCAGAGCGGCGCTTCGCCCTTTATCCGCAGGGCTACCACATGCTGATCCGGGACCTGCACGGGGAGAGGGTACAGCGCGACATCGCGGCGTGGATTCTTGATCCGCAGGCAGCATTGCCGTCAGGTGCCGACCTCAATGGTGCGAGCGGCGCTTGCCCAGGTGGAACCGTGTGCGCTATCGTCCCATCCGAGCCGTCACTGCACAGGCACTCGTAGCTCAGTGGATAGAGCGCTGCCCTCCGGAGGCAGAGGTCGCAGGTTCGAATCCTGCCGAGTGCGCCAAATTCTCTTTTAATTTCAGCGCACTACAGACCCGAGGTGTCCGCGAGGAAAGCCGGAAAACGGATCCGGCACAATTTTGGCACACTCAGCATCGAGCGTGTGGCAATTGGCGAGTGTGCGTGATGAAGGCCTCGTGCCCGTAGCAGGCGCATATCCGTAGCACAGGTAGGCGCATTTGTCGGTCAGCGGCCCCCGCGCAGTCTCGCACTCCGAAAACCAATCCATTGTGCAAGGAGAACTGAACGGCTCTGGCTGTTCCGTAGACCAGACTGGTTTGCAGCGTTAGAATCGTGCACAAGCACAGGCCATGACAAGCATATATCGGATTGCGCCCCTGGCGCTGGCACTCCTCGTCGTTTTCTACGGCCTTGATCCTGCCCGGACCGATGCCGGGAAACATCCAGCATCGCTTCGTTTTTCGGCCACTACGAGGGACGAACGATGAAGGGCGACGGTGAGGAATCGATCCGTGATCTCAATGTCACCATTGAACCGGTTGCCGCCAGGCGCGACGGGTTCCGCATTATCTGGAGCACGATCATCCGCCGATCCGGCGGTGAGCCGAAGCGCAAGTCTTACGAGATCGAATTCGTGCCGACGGGTCGCCCTGGTATCTTCTCGTCAGCGATGCGCACCGACATGTTTGGCAACGCGGTGCCGCTTGACCCCCTGAAGGGTGATCCGTTCGTCTGGTGCCGAATCTCCGGCCAGACGCTGACCGTCTATGCACTGACCATAACCGATACCGGCAGCTACGATCTGCAGGTGTACGATCGCACGCTGCGCGAGGGGGCTCGACCTGAAATTCACCCGCCTTAATGAAGGCGAGTCGCCGAAGGTAATCACGGCCTTTCTGGAAAGGACAGGGTCGTAAGCCTGCAACGTCTGTTCACTGAAGTGAACAGCGCCGACCACGACACCTGACCTTTCCGCCACATCTATTTCCGCATCATCCTCTTCAGGACGTAAGAAGCGTTCCTGCAGCAGATATGCCGATTCGAAGGACGCTCGATCACGTCAAAATCGGCACATCAGCAACTATGGAGTGAACGCAAGCTATCGGCCCGACACCGGCGACGGGCGGCGTCCCTAGTTCTTGCTCTTGTCCACCAGACGCTTTTCGGCGATCCAGGGCATCATCGCGCGCAAGCGTTCGCCCACTTGCTCGATCGGATGCTCGGCGGCGCGCCGGCGCATCGCCTTGAAGCTGGGCTGGCCGGCTGCGTTCTCCAGCATCCAGTCCTTGGCGAAACGGCCAGACTGGATGTCGTCCAGCACCTGCTTCATCCGCGCCTTTACCGACGCATCGATCAAGCGCGGTCCGCTGATGTAGTCCCCGTACTCGGCAGTATTCGAGATCGAATACCGCATGTTGGCGATGCCGCCCTCGTAGATCAGGTCGACGATCAGCTTCACCTCGTGCAGGCACTCGAAGTAGGCCATCTCCGGCGCATAGCCGGCCTCGACCAGGGTCTCGTAGCCGGCGAGGATCAGCGAAGTGAGCCCGCCGCACAGCACGCTCTGCTCGCCGAACAGGTCGGTCTCGCATTCTTCGCGGAACGTCGTCTCGATGATCCCCGAGCGCCCGGAGCCGAGCCCGGAGGCGTATGACAGCGCCAGTTCCAGGGCATTGCCGCTGGCATTCTGGGCGACCGCCACCAGCGAAGGGACTCCCGCACCGCGCTGGTATTCGGAGCGCACGGTGTGGCCCGGTCCCTTGGGGGCAATCATGAACACATCCAGGTCGGGACGCGGCTCGATCAGCCGGAAGTGGATGTTGAGCCCATGCGCAAACGCCAGCGCGGTACCTTCGCGCAGCGTGCCGGCGAGATGGTCGCGATAGAGCGCGCCCTGCAACTCGTCAGGGGTGAGGATCATCACCACATCGGCCCACGCGCCCGCTTCCGACGGTGAAACAACCTTCAACCCGGCGCCCTCTGCCTTCTTCACCGTCGCCGAGCCGGGCCGCAAGGCCACCACCACCTCGGCCACACCGGAATCCCGCAGGTTCAGCGCATGCGCATGCCCCTGGCTGCCGTAACCGATAACGGCGACCTTCTTGCCCTTGATCAGGTTCAGATCGGCATCCCGGTCATAGTAAACGCGCATGTTCTTTTTCCTCTCGCCTTACCCCGTCGCGCAGCCGCGCCGCCCAGGAAACAACAACTGCCGTTTGGTCACGGCCAAACTCGCCCCGGCCATCCACGCGAAGCGCTGGACACGATGGCATGCAGTCCCACGTGGATGCGCGGATCACGTGTCCGCGCATGACGTGAACAGAGGCTCATTAGTCCGTGCTTGACAGGTTCGTCAAATGCTTCAGAAGCCCGCCGGTCCGCGGGCGATCGCGACGACACCGGTGCGCGCCACGTCCACCAGGCCCAGCGGCTGCATCAGGCCGATGAAGGCGGAGAGCTTGGTGGTCTTGCCGACGATCTCGAACACGAACGACTCGTTCGTCGAGTCGACCACGCGGGCGCGGAAAATATCGGCGATCCGCAGCGCTTCGACGCGTTTCTCGCCCGCCCCTGCNACCTTCACCAGAGCCATCTCGCGCTCCACATGCGGGCCGGAGATGGTCAGGTCGCTGACCCGGTGCACCGGCACCAATCGGCCCAGCTGGTTCTTGATCTGCTCGATGACCATTGGTGTGCCCGACGTCACGATGGTGATCCGCGACAGCTTTCCCTGCGGATCGATCTCGGCCACCGTCAGGCTTTCGATGTTGTAGCCGCGGCCTGAGAACAGGCCGATGACCCGGGCGAGCACACCCGGTTCGTTGTCCACCAGCACCGCGATGGTGTGCTGTTCCTGCCGAGCAGGCTCGGGCATGGCAAGCTTCCTTTTCTCGATCGTTGCTCCGGTGCGAGAACGCCCGGAGGTCCCCTTGAGACCTTATTGGTTTGACCTTGTTGATTTTTGGGCGAGCCCGCGCCGGGCGGCGCTGCGCGGCCGCCCGGCGCGGGCTCGTGTCAGCTAGACGAGGACCATCCCTTCTTCGGAGATCGTCTGCTCCGACTTGTCCTCCGGCCCCATCAGCATCTCGTTGTGGGCAGCACCCGACGGGATCATCGGGAAGCAATTTTCCGCCTTGTCGACCATGATGTCGGCGATTACGGTGCGCTTGGTTGAGATCATCTCCATGATGACGTCGTCAAGCTGGTCCGCCTTCTCGGCACGCAGCCCCACCGCGCCGAACGCGTTCGCCAGCTTCACGAAGTCCGGCAACGAGTCCATGTAGGTCTGCGAATAACGGCTGCCGTGCAGAAGCTCCTGCCACTGCCGGACCATGCCCATGTACTGGTTGTTGAGGATGAACACCTTCACCGGCAGCCGGTACTGGGAGATGGTCGACAGCTCCTGGATGTTCATCATGATCGACGCCTCGCCGGCGATATCGACCACCAGTGCATCGGGATGGGCAAGCTGCACGCCCATCGCGGCCGGCAGGCCGTAGCCCATCGTTCCCAGTCCGCCGGAGGTCATCCAGTGGTTGGGCTTCTCGAAGCCGAAGTGCTGCGCCGCCCACATCTGGTGCTGGCCCACTTCGGTGGTGATGTAAACGTCGTCGCGGCCCTTGGTCAGCTCGTAGAGACGCTTGATCGCGTGCTGCGGCTTGATGATGTCGCCTTCCTGCCGGTAGGCGAGCGAGTTGCGTGTCCGCCAGTGGTTGATCTGCTCCCACCAGGCATCGAGCGCCTTGCGGTCCGACTCGTAACCGCGCGCCTGCCAGATCTCGATCATCTGCTCGAGAACGTTGGTGACATCACCGATGATGCCCAAATCCACCTCGACGTTCTTGTTGATCGAGGACGGGTCGATATCGACGTGGACCTTCTTCGCGTCCGGTGCGAACGCGTTCAGCCGGCCGGTCACCCGGTCGTCGAAGCGGCTGCCGATGGCGACCATCAGGTCGCACCCATGCATCGCCAGGTTTGCCTCGTAGGTGCCGTGCATTCCCAGCATGCCGAGGAACTGCGGGTGGGAGGCCGGCACCGCTCCCAGGCCCATCAGCGTCAGCGTCACCGGAAAGCCGGTCATGTCCACCAGCTTGGTCAGCAGCTCCGAGGCGCGCGGGCCGGAATTGATCACACCGCCGCCGCAGTACAAGACCGGCCGCTTGGCCTCGGCCATCATCGCCACCGCCTGCTCGATCTTGCTGCGGTCGCCCTGGGTTTTCGGCTGATAGGTCCGATGGACGATGTCCTGCGGCGGGATATAGGGGCCGGTGCCCAGCGAGACGTCCTTGGGCAGGTCGATCAGCACCGGGCCGGGGCGCCCGCTGCGGGCGACGTAGAACGCCTCATGGATGGTGCGCGCCAAATCGGCGGTGTTCTTCACCAGATAGTTGTGTTTGGTGCACGGCCGGGTGATCCCCGTCGTGTCGCACTCCTGGAAGGCGTCGTTGCCGATCAGGTGCGTCGGCACCTGGCCNGCAAAAATCACCAGCGGGATGCTGTCCATCAGCGCATCTGCGATCCCGGTCACCGCGTTGGTGGCGCCCGGGCCCGAGGTGACGATCACCACGCCCACCTTGCCGGTCGAGCGTGCATAGCCTTCGGCACCATGCACCGCGCCGCCTTCCTGACGAACCAGGATATGGCGGATCTGGTTTTGCAGAAACAGCTCATCATATACAGGGAGGATGGCTCCGCCGGGNTATCCAAATACATCCGTGACGCCCTGATCCACGAGCGCACGGATGAAGATTTTCGCTCCGGTCATTTCTTCATAGGCCATCGTCTGCTCCTGCTCGATGCATTTTGGCAGCCATCGCTTCTCTGGTCATCATCGCGGGTGCCTGCTGCCGGGACGCCGGCGCTTCTGCGCAACGGGGCATCCGGCACGTGCGGGAACCTAGTCACTCAGTCATCGCGGGTCAATAGCTGTCGGCGAATAAACGCAAAGATTTTTCCGTTTATTCTTTCCGAATATTGCTCAAAAACACAGCATCCGCCGGCACCGGTGGCGCAGCCAGGTGATCTGCCGCTTGGCAAACCGGCGTGTCGCCCGCTGGGCCAGCGCCGTGGCACTCGCGAGGTCCTGTTCCCCGATAGCACCGCCGCCAGTTCACGCACACCGAGCGCTTTCATCACCGGCAAGGATGAATCCAGGCGCAGTGCCCGCAGTGACGCGACCTCATCCAGCGCCCCTTCATCGAGCATCGCCAGGAAGCGGGCATCGAGTGTGGCGTAGAGCCCCGGCGCTCCGGCCGCAGCACCAGGGTTGTGAACCGCGCGCCGGGCAATGCGCGCACCGGCGGCTGGCGCTGCCAATAGCCGAGCGGCTGGCCGGTGGTGCGCACCACTTCCATGGCGCGCACCAGCCGCTGCCGGTCCGACGGATGCAGGGTTGCCGCCGAATCCGCATCAAGGCTGGCAAGCTGCTCCCTGAACTGCGTTCCACCCAGGCTGGCATACAATGCTTCGGCCTCGGCGCGCACTGCGTCTGGAACCGGCGGCACCGGCGCCAACCCGTCTGTCAGTGCCCGCAGATAGAGCCCCGTGCCGCCGACGACGATCGGCAGTCGGCCCTGCTTCCAGGTCTCCCGAACCGCTTCGGCTGCCATCGCCAGCCAACGGCCTGCGGAACAACGCTCCGGTGCCGTCAGCACGCCGTACAGCCGGTGTAGCGCGCGCCTCTGCATCGGCATCCGGCCGGGCCGTCAGCACCCGCAGCTCCTGGTACACCTGGGCGCTGTCGGCGTTGATCACCGTACCGGCGAACGCCTCGGCAGCCGCCAGCGCCAAGCCCGACTTGCCGGAGCCGGTGGGGCCAGCCACGATCAGGACGTCTTTGGATTCCATGCCCGCAGTCTGGTGCAATCGACCCGATTGCACCAGCTGTCGACGCAAGCAATGATGCCTCAATGAGCTTGTCGCACGACCTGTTTCGCAACCGCCTCGCCGAAGGAATTGCGCACCTGCGCACCACCGACCCGGTGCTCGACGCGCTCATTGAACAGATTGGCGACTGTCGTCTGATGCCGTCGCGCGGCGCCTCGCCCTACGAAGGACTGGTGCGCTCGGTGGCCTATCAGCAGTTACAAGGCAAGGCGGCCGACGCCATCCTCGCCCGCTTCATTGCCCTGTTCGCCCCGGCGTCGTTCCCCACCCCAGCGGACGTGCTTGCCGCCGACCCGGCGGTTCTGCGAGCAACCGGCTTTTCCACAGCCAAGGTCACGGCCATCCGCGCCATCGCCACCAAGGCGGACGCGGGCAACATTCCCGATCTGGCCGGCGCACAGGCGATCGAGGACGAGGTGCTGATCGCCCGGCTGACGGCGATCCGGGGCGTCGGCGTCTGGACGGTAGAGATGATGCTGATCTTCACCCTGGGGCGACTCGACGTCTGGCCACTGAACGACTTCGGTGTCCGCAATGGCGTCCGCGCCGCCTTCGGCCTTCCGGAGATGCCGTCGCGCAGGCAGATGGCCGAATTGGGCGAACCCTGGCGCCCCTACCGGTCGATCGCGAGCTGGTACTTCTGGCGCACAGCCGAACAGCAGCCCCGGACCCGCCGAAAGTCTGTGGGCACCACCACCAACGGCGATGTGGCGCGCTGAGCGCCACGCTGTACACCCGCATCACATCAGGCAGCCTGACCAGCCTCCTTTTCGGTCTCCGCCTCGGTTTCGATGACCGTCGCGGCTTCAATGTCCGGCTCGCTTTGCTCCAGGGAGGCGATTCTGGCCTTTGCCACCGTCTCGATGTGTGCCCGTATCGCCGGATTCATGTCGAGAAAGCGACGGAAATCGGCGCTGTCCAGCGTCAGCAGCGTGCAGTAGGAGAGCGCGACAATGTCGGCGGTTCGCCGTCCATGGCTTAGCAGCGCCAGTTCGCCGAAGAATTCGCCGCGGCCGTAGCGGATCGTTCGCTCTGGCAGCCTGATCTCGACCGCTCCGGACGAGATGAAATAGACTCGGGTGCCGCGTTCCCCCTTGTGCACGATGAACTCGCCGGGAACGGCCAATTCTGACCGAAACAGGCGGCAGACCTGTTTGAGCTGCTTCGGGTCGAGTCCCTGGAGCAGCTCCAGACGGGAAACCATTTCTGGGATTTTCAGGCCGAGGTCCAGACGCGGGCGCTTTTCCGCCGCCCGTCGGGCATGGTGAGCACCGCGTCTCAGATCGTCGTAGAGGTCGCGACTGAGCAGCCCTTCTGTGCGCAGCATATCGTACTGCTCAAGCTCGAACCGCTCGGCACGCTGCCAGACGAAGCGCCCNTCCAGCGCCCGTGCGTAGTCAGGATACTGCAGGCGCAATGCGTCAACAGCCCGTTGTGTCGCCCCCATACGTGCAGCCAGTATTTCGTTGACCAGTTCCGCGATCCGTGAACCGAACAGCGGGGTCAGACGCTCGCGGGCGAACCGCTCCAGCGCATCAAGGACAAGCCCCACGACGAGCAGCATCTCCAGCCGCTCGGCGAGCTGTCTGGCCAGCAGCCACTGCAGCCGGAAGTTGCGATGCAAAAAGTGGGCGATCCGGAAGGAACGGCGAAAATCGATCACCTGGCGCGCCGCGCGGTTGTAGCCGGTCCGGCCGTCGGCAAGAGCGCCATCGACGATGCGCTCAGCATGCCGCAGCAGCGTGTCGATCACAGGCGACGACGTGAGCTGATGGGCATGATGTTCCAAGATCAGTTCCCGCTCCCGGTTGGCAAGCGCGGTGAGGGCGACGGCAAGCCGTTCGCGGTAGAGGAGCGTGTCCTGCGCCACTGCTTCTGCGCGTTCGGCAACACTCGCCATCCGCTGCTGGTAATAGTCAAGAACGGGGTCCATCGCGACTTCGGCGACCTCGTAGCGCCGTCCTTCCTCGCGCACCTCGTCGCGCACCTCGGCCAGAGACAGAGCCAGGACCTGGTCGCGGAGCAGCCGGTCACGCGCGGTCAGCCGGTCGAGCTTGAGCTTGCCGATCACCGTGCGCAGCGTCGTGCCGTTGACGAACAAGGTGATCAGGACGAAGCCGGTGGCGGCGACGGCGACGAAATGCTTGACCTGCGGCGTCAGCGCCGGATTCTCGACAATGGCCAAGGCCAGCGCCAGGGTCACGGCGCCACGCAGCCCGCCCCACAGAATCGCTGCCTTGTAGCGATGGCTTACCGGCTTGGTCAGCCGCACCAGACTGAGTAAAGGCAGCAGCAGGAACAGCACCGCCGCGCGGGCGATCGTCGCTGCCACGATCAGCGCCAGGATGATCAGCGCATCGCGTGCATCGACATCCGCGAGAAGCCGGGGTACCAGGATCGCGGCCAGGATGAACACCAGCGAGCCGGCCCAGAAGGCAATCTGCTCCCAGACGTTGTCCAGGTGCTGCCAATTTTCCGGCAGCACTGCCGCGCGACCCCAGGCGCTGACACCCAGACCCATCACGACGACGGCGACGACGCCGGAGACGTTCAGCACGTGTTCGCCAACGATGAAGATGATGTAGGATGCGGCCACGGTCAGCGTCGCCTCGGCAGCCTTCAGGCCAGCACAACCGCGCAGGGCCAGCACAAGTCCCTTGCCAGCGAAAAAGCCCAGCAGGATGCCGCCGAAGAAAGCGGTCAGGAATTCACGGACGCCGGCAAGCGGATCGAATGGGCGGCCTTCGGCCAGCAATCCCAGCAACAGCGTGAACAGCGCGATCGCGGCGGCGTCGTTCAACAGTGACTCGCCTTCCACCAGCCGCGTGAGCCGCGCCGGAGCACCAATGTCGCGGAAGATGGCAACCACCGCCGCCGGGTCAGTGGTGGAGATGATCGAGCCCAGCAACAGACAGGCAACGAGCGGAATGCCGAACAGCCAGTGCAGTCCCACACCCGCCACCACGGTGGTCACGACCACAGCGACCACCGCCAGCATCAGGATCGGCGCCGCATCCTCTTTCATGCGGGCCACGTCGATCGTCAATGCCGCCTGAAACAGAAGAAGCGGCAAGAAGACGTAGATGAAGGTGGACGAGCGGATCGGCAGGTGGACGATCGGCGCCGCCAGCTCGTTGAACCGATTGGTGAGCGTGGTGTAGAGCAGAAACGAGGCGATCGCGCCGATTCCGACGCCGACTGCTGCCAGCAGCACCGAGGACGGCAGGTTGAGGCGGTGCGCAAGCGGCTGCAGCACACCGATGACAACCAGCAGGCCGGCAATCAGCAACACGATACTGGTCAGATCGAGCACGCTCGTTCCTCGCTCAGGAAACGCTTCAGCTTAGCATCTCGCACTGCTGGACGGATGGGCGATCACATGGCGCCCGCGAAATCTACCGTTCCGATCCGGTAATAAATGACTTTCAACGAGTGTGATTTTGCCTGGGCACACCGCAAGGCTGAGGCTCGGAGCAAGCCATCTTCCGTCCTGTTTGTCGCGCAAATTTGGACGATTTGTGGCAGTTACTTCCTTCGCTCCAAGCCGGCCTGTCGCCCGCCGGGAGACCCACAGGGCGGGGCCGCCAGCCGCGCCGTTCAGCCTGGCAGCCCCGACGTCCTGCCGCTCAGGTTGCGACGCCCAGTGTCTCGTGGATGTAGCAGACGGTCTCTTTATCGAGGCCCAGTTTGTCGGCGAGTTTCTGCAGATATTCCCGCTCTGCCGGAGTATCGACCTCAATGGCCAGCAACGAAGCGCCATAGACCTGAACGGCGAGCTCGGGGTTGTTTACCGCAGCAACAAGCCCGTCCAGATCAAAGGGCTTCTGCAATTCGCTCATGACGAAGTCACGGGCCTCATCATCGCTGCCGAATTCCTTCAGTTTGCCCATGATCTTGCCCATCTCGGCGCCGTCGATCGCACCATCCGCCTTGGCCGCGTTGATCATCGCCCGGATTGCGAGCAGTGCAGTTTGCTCCAGTTGGGCCTCTTCTTGGGGACTCTGTGGCTCGCGCAGACCGAGCGGGGCCTCGCGCGCCAGTTCTTCGGCTGTCTGCGGCGCGGCGCTGCCGCCCGTCGCGTCACGGTTCTTCCAGGCAGAAAACGCGAGACTTCCCAGCAGGGCCAGCAGGCCGCCACCTACGGCCCCCGTGCCGCCCTGCCGGCCACCAAGAACCGCACCGGCAAGTGCCGCCAAGCCACCGATTTGCAGCTGCTTCGGGTCCTGCAGGGTTCGGCCAGCCCTGGAAACATTTGCTCGGCACGATTCGCAACATCAGAAAGGTTGCCACCGCCGAGCAAGCCGCCCAGACCGCCCCGGGGCTGTCTCCGGAGCGACCTCCGAGGATACCGCCAAGCCCTCCGCCGCTGCCGCCGCCCAGGAGGCCGCCGAGGATATCGCCCAGAGGACTGCTGCTCCGCCCCAGTCCCTGCGGTCCCACTGCATGTCCGACCCGCTCATTGGCTCTGCCGCTCATGCCCGCTTGCAGCAGCTGCCCCAGAAGATCCGTTGCGTTCACCATCGGTTCGTCTCCCTCAGCGATGTGCCGGCGCCCCTTTTGTTGCCCGATGTCCTGCCAGATGGATCCGAGCCTGTGACGGCACAGTTGATCCGAAAGGTCGTCCGTACGGCAAGATTACGCAAGCTGCAATATGATGAACGGTTGACCCACGGTGGTTGCCTTTCGCGTTTTTTGCACCCGGGATACAACGAGCGCCCTGGATCTGGGCAGCCTGCCGCCCATGTCTGTGCTATGCGAAGGACGTGGCCGATCCGGGCGATAGCAGCGATGGTACTTACAGGCATGACGCTGGCGCTGACCGGTTGTCTCCAAGGGGAGCGGCCACGCATTTCCGAGATGTACCCGGCGCCGACCCTGCAAGTACCAACGGTGACCACGCAGACCACGGAAACGACAACACAGGTGTACACAGCGCCGGGCGCGACGTTCTACTATGAGGAGAACACCTACCCGCAAATCCAGGAGTATCGTCAACCGTATTGGGACCGCAATTATTACCGCCGTTATCCAGACCGGCGGCCTACTTACCGCTACCCACCCCACAAGTAGGGTGAAGCGCCCACATAGGGGCACGCCCGGCGCTAACAAGGCCGTTTCCGGCATCCGCACCAAGCATTTTCTGTTAAAATAGGCCCAAATAGGGTAAAAACCCTATGATTGGCCAATTGATGGTGGGGCCTCGCCGGGTTGCGGAATGGCTGACAGGCGAGCGAGACCGATGGCTGCTGTGGCTGCCGGTGCTGGTGGGCACGGGCATTGGTGTCTATTTCGCACTTCCCCGCGAGCCACCGGTCTGGCTGGGGTCGGGACTTACGAGCCTCGTCGCAGCCTCGGCGTTGGCCGTGCGCGGGAAAGTACGGCTCGTCGCCGTTCAGCCGGTGTGTTTCGCCCTTCTGGCGCTCGCGGCTGGGTTCGCGGTGGTTCAGTTATCTGCGCAGGCCTTGCAGACGCGAACGCTGTCCCGACCGGTGGGACCGGCGATGGTGAGCGGGCGGGTGCTGCGGGTAGAACTATTCCCGAACGGCCAGCGCTTGACGCTCGACCGGCTGCGCGTATCCCGGCTTGCGGCGGCCGAAACACCGGCACGGGTCCGGCTCCGGTTGCGCGGCGAACAGCCGCTTATCGCGCCGGGTAACCGGGTTGCGGTGCGGGCGATGCTGATGCCGCCGCCCGCACCGGCGGTGCCGGGCGGCTTCGATTACCAGCGCCAGGCGTTCTTCGAGNGGCTGGGCGCGGTGGGCTACGCGGTCGGCACCGCCGAAGTCGCCAATGCCAAACCGAATGGCGGTGAGGAGGCTGCGTTCGACCCGGTCGCGGCGTGGACAGGAATTGGCGTCTGGTTCGCCCGGATGCGGCTGGTGGTGAACGAGCGTGTCGCGGCCCACGTGCAAGGGCCCGCTGCAGCGGTGACAATGGCACTGCTGACCGGCGCGCAGCGGGCGATCCCGGTTAGGGAAATTACGGCGATCCGCGATTCCGGCCTGGCGCACTTGCTGTCCATCTCCGGGCTGCACATCGGGCTGGTCGCCGGCTTTGTCTTCATCGTCGTCCGTGGCATTCTGGCGCTGATCCCGCCGCTGGTGCTGCGTTTCCCGATCAAGAAGTGGGCGGCGGTCGTCTCGGTCCTCGCGGCTGGCGCGTACATGCTGCTGGCCGCGGCACCGGTGCCGAGTCAGCGTTCGTTCCTGATGGTCGCCATCGTGCTGCTGGCCGTGCTGGTCGATCGCCAGGGCATTTCGTTGCGATTGGTGGCCGTGGCAGCGCTGATCGTTCTGCTCAGCCAGCCGGCGGCGATGCTCGGGGCAAGCTTCCAGATGTCGTTTGCGGCGGTGGTGGCACTGATCTCCGCCTACGAAGCGTTGCAGGAACGACGCCGCGCGCCGCGCGGGCAGCCATCACCGGCAGGCCGGGCCGCGCTCTATCTCGGGGATCGTGCTGNNTCGACGCTGATTGCCAGCACCGCCACCGCTCCGTTTGCTGCCTATCACTTCAACCGCTTTCAGGTCTATTCGGTCGCCGCCAACATGGTGGCGGTGCCGGTAACCAGCTTCTGGATCATGCCGTGTGCTGTCGTTGCCTTGCTGGCGATGCCGTTCGGCCTGGACGGACCGGTGCTCATCGCGATGTCCTGGGGAGTGGATGTGGTGATCTGGATCGCGCGCACTGTTGCCGCGTGGCCGGGGGCGGTGGTGGTGCTGCCACAGATGCCCACGTGGGGGCTGGTGCTGATCGCTGTCGGTGGTCTGTGGCTTTGCTTGTGGCGGCAGCGTTGGAGGCTGTTGGGCATTGTCCCCGTCATTGCTGGGGTGGCGGCAATGCTCACCGTGCAGATACCGGACCTGTTTATCGATGGTGCCGGAAAACTGGTGGCGGTACGCCGTGACAGCGGTGGATTGATTTTTTCGTCGAGGCTCGCCGGCAGAAGCGCCGGCAACGCCTGGCTGCGGCAAGCAGGGAGCGGCAGGCGGTCGCGTACTGGCCGAAGCCCGGGGTCCCGAACACGACGGGNNCTGCGCTGCGACAGCCTGGGCTGCGTTTTCCGCAGCCAAGTGAGTCGGCTGGAAGAATGGCCAGTTGATCCGCTGGCGGACCACAGGTCGCGGGTGGAGGAGGCCGCTGGCAGCGATCAGCAGAGACGCCTATACCTCGTTGCCATCGCCCGGCGGGGCGAGGCTCTCGCTGACGACTGCCAGCGCGCGCAGGTCGTCGTCAGCTTGGTTCCAGTGCGTGGTCGCTGTCCGTCCGCCGAGGCGATCATCGATCGCTTTGATCTTTGGCGCAACGGAGCACACGCCCTTTGGCTCAATGCTGACGGCGTCCGCATTGCCAGCGCCAACGGCCTCCGTGGCGACCGGCCATGGGTGCTGCGACCTCAGCCAGCCGTTTCCAGACCACCCCAACGTTCGCGTCGTCGCAACAACACAGCCGAATCAACCTCGTCAGAAACGAATCCATCCGTCACTGGCGAATATGGTGAGGAAATTGATCTGGCCGCGACCGTTGAACCCGATGCAGAGTCCGATCTTGAGACTATGCATGACGGGTCGGTTCAGTAGCGTCGCAGCAGACCAACCAGCCGGCCCTGCACTTTAACCTGATCGGGGCCACAGATGCGCGCCTCATAGGCGGGGTTCGCCGGCTCCAGAGCGATCGACTGACCGCGGCGGCGCAGGCGCTTCAGCGTCACTTCCTCATTGTCAACCAGGGCAACAACGATCGTGCCGTTGTCCGCGGCCTCGGTGCGCTGGATGATCACCGTATCGCCGTCGAAGATGCCGGCGTCGATCATCGAATCGCCTTCGACCTCAAGTGCGTAGTGATCGCCCTTGGCGAGCAGGACAGCCGGGATGTCAATCATCCGCGAGTGGTCGCGCAGCGCTTCGATCGGTGTGCCGGCGGCGATCTTGCCGTAGAGCGGCAGCGGCACCACCTGCGCTGCCGGCTGCGGCGACTGCCCCGGCAGCTTGAAGTCGCCCTGAATGACGGTGGGTGCGAAGCCCTCGCCGGCGCGGCGGCCAGGAGCGCGGCTTGGCGGTGCCATGTTTTCCGGCAGCCGCAACACTTCCA
Source organism: Defluviicoccus sp. (assembly GCA_013414705.1). Classification (GTDB taxonomy): domain Bacteria; phylum Pseudomonadota; class Alphaproteobacteria; order Rhodospirillales; family Defluviicoccaceae; genus Defluviicoccus. Next base: position 3,634,643 of record CP058705.1, on the reverse strand, counting down.
GCGCGCGTGCCCGATGCGGCAGGCGGCGGACGAAACCTCGCTCTTCGAGGCCTGTCATCAGCCGGTGGATGCCGGACTTGGAGCGCAGGCCAAGTGCTTCCTTCATTTCGTCGAAAGACGGAGAGACACCGCTTTCCTTGAGCCGCTTGTCGATAAACAGCAGCAGCTCGTACTGCTTTTTGGTGAGCATACTCCCTCTCCCGGCCGAGGGGCGGCCACCAGCGCCCGTGTGTCTAGCCCGTTCCGGGCCTGGAGACGCAGACTTGGATGGACTGTGACCGACCAATACCAGATATCGAACAAAACCAAAACTGATCAACATGTTCTAGTTTAGTTCCCGGCGTGCGTCAAGGTGTTCGTTTGAACAGCCGTCGCAAAAGTTGCGACTGTGTCAGGATATTCACTTGTCCTCGTTGGCGCCTATAGAGCGAGTTTCAGGCTGGAGGTGTCCCGCTGAATGCGGGCTGATCGAGCAGCATCACCGACACCCGTTCGCCCGTATCGACAGCGGGCGCACTCGGGGANCGCACGATCAGGCATTCAGCTTGAGCGAAGGCGTGCAGATGTGCGCTGTCCTGTACCGGTAGTGGTGTTGCTACCGGTGCGCCGTCGGAGTTTCGCTGCAGACGGGCACGCACGTAGTCTTGGCGGATCCCGTTGGCGGGCAAAGGNGCACCAAGCCGTGCCGTCGGCAGCGGTTGATGAGTGCTCAGCCCCAACATCGCCTCGATGGCCGGCCGGACGAACAGCAGCAAGATGACCCCGGCGGAGACGGGATTGCCCGGCAGTCCCAGCACCGGCATGCGGCCGAGGTGGCCAAACAGCAATGGCTTGCCAGGGCGCATCGCCACCTTATGGAACGCGAACTCGAATCCCAGTGCGGCCAGGGTTGATGGCACCAGATCGAGATCGCCGACCGAAGCCCCGCCGATGGTCAGCAGCAGGTCAGCACCCTCGGCTTCAGCCAGCCTTGTTTCCAGTGCCCGCACTTCATCGCCTGCGATCCCCAACATCTGTGTCACGGCACCGCAGCTCTGCACCTCTGCTGCGGCAAGGAATCCGGCTGTATTGACGATCCGATCCGGGCCCAGAGGTTCGCCCGGCATCACCAACTCGTCTCCGGTTGCGAGGATCGCCACCCGGGGACGCCGCCTGACCGAAAGCCAGGGGACGTTCATCGCTGCCGCAAGTGCGACGTCGCGGGCGGAAAGCCTGCGTCCAGCGTGCAGCAGCACGTCCCCAGCTGAGAAGTCCTCACCGCGGCGGCGGATGTGTTGGCCGGGTTTGGGAGGAACGTGGACAATGATCTCCGTCTCCTCGTCGCCCTTGGCTTTGCGGACCTCGGCGTTCTCCTGGATCAGGATGGCATCGGCTCCGGACGGCACCGGCGCGCCGGTGAAAATCCGCACCGTTTCGCCNGGCAGCCACCTCGCCGCAAAACCTCCGCCGGCCACCGACCGACCGATAAGGTGCAGCCGCGCGCCTTCGCCCGCGTCGGCGGCGCGGAGGGCGTAGCCGTCCATTGCCGAAACGTCCGCTGGCGGTTGTGTCACCCGCGATGACACGTCCGCCGCAAGCACACGGCCCAAAGCCGAATCCAGGCTTACGATCTCCGCGGGAAGCGGCTGGAATGCGGAATGGATGAGGGATGTCGCTTCTTCGACGCTGATCATGGTGCGGCCTCGAAGTCTCCTGAAGCTCCGCCACTCTTGCGCAGTAACCGCAGCCCTTCGATGCGCATGCCGCGATCATGTGCCTTGCACATGTCGTAGACGGTCAGGGCTGTGACGGCGGCGGCGGTCAGCGCCTCCATCTCGACGCCGGTGGAACCATGTACGCGGCAGGTGGCGGTGATCTCGACCGCACTGTCCTTCCGATCGCAGGCGAGATCGATGGCGACGGACGTCAGCGGCAGGGGTGGCACAGCGGGATCAGGTCCGGCGTGCGCTTCGCAGCCATGATCCCCGCCAGGCGCGCAACCGCGAGCACGTCACCCTTGCCGGCACGACCGCTTTCGATCATTTCCAGCGTTTCGGCGCGCATCAGGACCCGCGCCGTCGCTGTCGCCTCGCGCGCTGTTGCCTGCTTTTCCGAGACGTCCACCATCCGGGCGTTGCCGGCGGCATCGAAGTGGTTCGAACCTTCTGCCATTTTGATCCTCTATGTGGCTGCGCCGGCGGACGCGCAAGCTGTGACGCGAGCAGCCAAAGCTGCGACAATTCCGTTCACGAACGCCGTGACCCAGCCTGCAATGATACCGTATACAGCGCAGCCGGAAGCCAAAAACCGGAAGCAACCGGCAGCAGCAGGCACACGTCCGGACATCCGTGGGAAGGTGGGCGATGGACAAGAAGCAACAGGTAAACATCTGGTACTTCGTGCTCGCGATGCTGGTACTGCTGGTCTTCCAGAGCTGGTGGATCGATCACCGACAGGTGGAGACGCTCCCTTACAGTGAATTTGACAAGTTGCTGAGTTCGGGTTCGGTCGCCGAGATGTCGGTCGGCCAGAACGTGATCGAGGGCGGCNTGAAGACGCCGCTGTCGGACGGGCGCACCGAGTTTCGCACCGTCATCGTCGATCCGACGCTCGCAGCCCAGTTCGCCCAGCACGACGTGAAGTTTTCCGGTGTCGTGCACAGCACGTTGATGCGCGACCTGCTGTCGTGGATCGTGCCGATGGCGGTGTTCTTCGGATTATGGATCTTCTTCATCCGCAAGTTTGCCGAGAAGCAGGGCCTGGGCGGACTGACCGCGATCGGACGCAGCAAGGCGAAGGTCTACGTCGAGCAGGACACCAAGGTCACGTTCGACGATGTGGCCGGTGTCGATGAAGCGAAGGAGGAGCTGGAAGAGATCGTCGATTTCCTGCGCGATCCCAAATCGCACGGCAGGCTCGGCGCACGGATCCCGAAGGGTGTGCTGCTGCTGGGTCCGCCGGGAACCGGCAAGACGCTGCTGGCACGCGCGGTGGCGGGTGAAGCGGGCGTGCCGTTCTTCTCGATGAACGGCTCGGAGTTCGTCGAAATGTTCGTGGGTGTGGGTGCTGCGCGGGTGCGTGACCTGTTCGAGCAGGCGCGCAAGGCGGCACCCTGCATCATATTCATCGATGAACTGGATGCACTTGGCCGCGCCCGGACGCTGTCGCCGATGGGCGGACACGACGAGAAGGAGCAGACGCTGAACCAGTTGCTGGTGGAACTGGATGGCTTCGATCCCGGCGCAGGGATCGTGCTGCTGGCATCCACCAACCGGCCGGAGATCCTCGATCCGGCACTGCTGCGTGCCGGGCGCTTCGACCGCCACGTACTGGTCGACCGCCCCGACCGGCAGGGGCGGATCTCCATCCTTGAGGTGCACCTGCGCGGCAAAACGCTCGCTGATGACGTGGATCCGGACAAGGTCGCAAGCCTCACGCCGGGCTTCACCGGCGCCGATCTGGCCAACCTGGTCAACGAGGCGGCGCTGATGGCGACCCGGCGCGGGGCGGACGAGATTTCGATGCAGGACTTCACCGCCGGCGTCGAACGCATTGTCGCCGGCCTAGAGAAGAAGAACCGGCTGCTCAATCCGCAGGAACGCGAGGTGGTGGCGTTCCACGAGATGGGCCATGCGCTGATCGGCATGGCACTGCCGGGCTCGGATACGGTGCACAAGGTCTCGATCATCCCGCGCGGAGTGGGGGCGCTCGGCTACACCATCCAGCGGCCGACCGAAGATCGTTTTCTGATGTCGCGGCCGGAGCTGGAGAACAAGATGGCGGTGCTGCTGGGCGCCNGCGCAGCGGAAAACTTGATCTTCAACGAGGTGTCGACCGGCGCCGCCGACGATCTGGCGAAGGTGACCGACATCGCACGCTCGATGGTCGTCCGCTACGGCATGGACGAGAAGCTGGGTAACATCACGTACGAGGAGGAGCGCCGCTCGTTCTTAGGATCGAGCGAGCTGCCGGCGCAGCCGGTGCGCAAGTACAGCGAAGAAACGGCCCGCGAGATCGACAACGCGGTGCGCGGCCTTGTCAGCGGGGCGTTCGCGCGGGCGCGCAGCATCCTGCAAGCCAACCACAATCTGCTGGAGGAAAGCGCCAAGCGGCTGCTGCAGCAGGAGACGCTCGACGAGGAACAGCTCAAGGAATTTGCTGCACGCGTCCGGCTCACGGCTGCCACCTGAGTTCCGGGCGGTTCGGGAAGTACGGCAGGGTCAGTCGCCGGTCAGCAGCCTGCGGGTAGCGACCCCGACGTCGGGTTCGCGCATCAGCGACTCGCCGACGAGGAAACAATGNGACCCCACGGCGGCGAGACGGTCGAGATCGGCGCGAGTCGCAATTCCGCTTTCACCCACCAGCAGCCGGTCGGGCGGTACCATCGACGCCAGCGCCTCGGTGACCGCGAGATCGACGCTCAGCGTCTTCAGGTTGCGGTTGTTGATGCCGATCATCGACGCCTCCAGCGCCAGCGCCCGCTGCAATTCCGCTTCATCGTGCACTTCGACCAGCACGTCCATGCCATATTGCCGTGCCACCGCGGCAAGCTCGCGGGCGCAGCCGTCATCGATGGCGGCGAGGATCAGCAGCACACAGTCGGTACTGATCGCGCGCGCTTCGACAATCTGCCAGGGGTCGAGCATGAAATCCTTGCGCAACACCGGCAGTGCGACTTCAGCGCGGGCGGCAGCGAGGTACGTATCGTCGCCCTGAAAATAAGGCTTGTCGGTGAGCACCGAGAGGCAGGTGGCACCGCCGGCGGCGTACGCACGAGCCAGTGACGGTGGGTCGAAATCAGCGCGGATCAGACCTTTCGATGGCGAAGCACGCTTGATCTCGGTGATCAGCCCGAAACGGCCGTCTTCGACCGTCTGCCGCAGCCGGGTTTCGAAGCCGCGGGGCGGCGAGGCAGAGCGGGTGGCGGCTTCAAGTGCAGAAAACGGTTGCTCGGCCTTGCGGCTGGCGATCTCGATGCGCTTCGTCTCACAGATTTTTGCGAGCACGCTCATCGCGGGGTGTTGCCTGTTCCTCGGCCGCCGTCTGCTCCGAGGTGGTGATCTCGATCAGCCGCTGCAGGGCGGTGCGTGCGCGACCGTCGTCGATCGCGTCGGCTGCAAGTCGAACACCGTCCGCTAGGTTCGTGGCACGGCCGGCGACGATCAGAGCCGCGGCAGCGTTGAAGACGACAGCATCGCGGAACGGGCTAGGCGCGCCGTCGAGCAGCCCGCGCATGGCGGTGGCGTTGTCCTCGGCGTTCCCGCCTTTCAGGTCTTCGGGCCGCACCGTCGGCAGGCCCGCATCGGCTGGCTGCACCTCGAACGTGCGCACGGCGCCATCGGTGAGTTCGGCGACGAAGGACGGCCCGGTGGTCGTCAGCTCGTCGAGACCATCGGAGCCGTGCACCACCCAGGCACGCTCGCAGCCCAGGTTGCCCAGCACGTGCGCCAGCGGCTCGATCCAGGTGGACGCGAAGACACCGGTGAACTGACGGCGGACGCCGGCGGGATTGGACAGCGGACCCAGCAGGTTGAAAACGGTGCGAAAGCCCAGTTCGACACGGGGNCCGCCCACGTGCCGCATCGCGCTGTGGTGGCGGGGNGCGAGCATGAAGCCGATCCGCGCTTCGCGGATCGCGCGCTCGACCAGCGGCAGGTCGGCATGCAGATCAACGCCAAGCGCCTCCAGCACGTCAGCCGCACCGCACTTCGACGACAGCGCCCGGTTGCCGTGTTTGGCCACCGGAACCCCGCAGCCGGCGACCACCAATGAAGCGCCGGTGGAAATGTTGAAAGTGCCCGCGGCATCACCGCCCGTACCGACGATATCGATCGCATCGTCCGGTGCGTTGACAGGCAGCGCTTTCGCCCGCATCACCCGCACGGCGCCGGTTATCTCATCGACCGCTTCGCCGCGCAGCCGCAGCGCCATCAGCAGGCCGCCGATCTGTGCCGGCGTCGCATCGCCCGACATGATCGCCCCGAACGCCTGCTCCGCTTCGTCTGTGCTGAGTATGGCACCCGTGGAGAGCTTGGCGAGAACCGCCTTCATNGAGAGTTTGGGGATCGCTCACGGGGACTTCTTTCACTGCATCGTCGTGGCAAGGAAGTTGCGCAGCAGCACCTTGCCGTGCTGGGTGGCGATACTTTCGGGGTGGAACTGTACGCCAAAGATCGGCAGCTCGCGATGCTGCAGGCCCTGGACGACGCCGTCCTCGCTGACTGCCGTCTGTTCCAGGCACGTCGGCCACGTCTCGCGCTCGACCATCAGCGAGTGGTAGCGGGTGGCGTCGAACGGCGACGGAATATCGGCGAACAGGCCGTGTCCGTCATGGGTGATGTGGCTGATCTTGCCGTGCATCGGTGTGGGNGCACGTACCACCCGGCCGCCGAACGCCTGGCCAATACTCTGGTGGCCGAGGCAGACACCGAGCAGGGGAATCCTTCCGGCGGCCTTGGCGATGAGTTCCAGGCAGATCCCCGCCCGATCCGGATCGCATGGGCCCGGTGACAGCACGATGCCCTGCGGGTTCAGCGCCATCGCCTCGTCCGCGCTCAACGCGTCGTTGCGCCGGACGTCGATTTCCGCCCCCAGCTCTCCCAAATAGTGGAAGAGGTTGTAGGTAAAACTATCGTAGTTGTCGATGAGCAGCAGCATGCGACAGGAATCCGCCGATCGTCCGGGACAGTCCCGACCGGATGTGTGCAGGTCGATACGGGTGCACCATCTCCGGGAAGATGCCGGTGCGGCCGACACGCGTCAAGCGTGGCTCATCCCGCTGCTGCTGACGGCGGTCTTATCCGGTCTGGCAGGCGGAGAGTGCCGCGCTGCGGACGGGACGCCGCAAGCCATGCCGGATGCCCGATCAGCGGGCGGCTCCGAAGAGGCACCGGCTGCAGACGCGCCGGCGGTGCCGCCTGCCCCGACACGGGGCGACCGGCAGCATGAGTTGCTCGATGAGGAGCGGCGGGTGCGGGGCCGGCTGCAGACGCTCGATCGGCAATTGGAACCCTACGAACGGGATCGGTTGCGTGCACGACCGACGGATCCGCAGACCGGACGCCCGTCGAACAGCCGGCGGGATCCCGTTTCCGAACGACGAGAGCTGCAACGGCGCAACCTGCAGTTCCGCCAACGGCAGATCGAAAGCGAACTGCGCCGGAACACGGACAGGACAAGCCGTTAGACATCTCCGGCTTCTAAAGTCTGAAAGCTCTTGTCCGGGGTTCTCGGCTTCGTCACTTTCGCAGCGTCAGGAAGCAGGAGGATGATCGGATGGGCATTTTGCGGATGTACCGGGTGGATGGCATGACTTGCGAAGGGTGCGTTCGCGCAGTGACGCGTGCCCTGCTGAAGACGAGCCCGGATGCGCACGTGCAAGTCGACCTGACCGGCGGCACCGTGGCGGTCGCAGGCATCGGATCGGATGATACGGTGCGCGCGGCCATCGAACAGGCGGGATTCGAGTACAAGGGGGCTGTTGACACGTGAATTCGGTGATGGCCAGCGATGAGAGCCGGACGATGATGTGGGCGGCCGGGAGGCTTGATTCGAACAGAGCGGGAACGTAGCCTGCCCGAAGACGGCGGTGGCCGTCGCCACCAGGCGGGGCAGGGGGCATGACGATATCGTTCATCCATACGGCCGACTGGCAGCTGGGCCGGATGTTCGGCCAGGTGGGGAACGGGCGCGGCACTACCTGCACGACGCACNGTTTCGAGACGGTGGCGCGCATTGGCGCGCTGGCGACTGAGCGGCGTGTGGATGCAGTGCTGGTAGCGGGTGATGTGTTCGACGTCGCGTCCCCGTCCGACCAGACGCTGCGGCGCGCGCTGCACAGCATGGAGACGTTCGCCGGGCCGTGGGTGCTGCTGCCCGGCAATCACGATCCCGCGCTGGCGGAGGGCGCCTGGGCAGGCCTGAAACGGCTGCGGGCGGCAGACAACATCATTATTGCCGCCGAGGCGCAGCCGATCCCGCTGGCTGATGGCCGGCTTGTCATTCTTCCCGCCCCACTGGCGCGCAAGAACGAGGCGAGCGACCTGACCGCCTGGTTCGACGGTGCACCGTCAGCGCCGGGTGCGATCCGCGTTGGCCTCGCCCACGGCAGCATTCCGAACCGATTGCCCGGCGATGCGGATGCCCGCAACCCGATCGCGGACGACCGGGCGGCGTCTGCACGGCTCGACTACCTGGCGCTCGGCGACTGGCACGGCACGCTCAGGATCGACGCGCGCACCTGGTATTCCGGCACGCCCGAGCCGGAGCGGGCGCGCGGCAACGATCCGGGCAATGTACTGCTGGTCCGCATCGAACGCCCGGGCGCGGCCCCGAATGTGGAGAAGCTCGCGGTGGGGCAATACCATTGGCACGATCTGGAGGCGGCAATCCATGCTCCCGACGACGTAGCCGCACTGGCCGAGCGCGTGCGTACACTCGGCAGTCCCATGAACCGCCAGGTCGTCATGCTGACGCTGCGCGGAACACTTGATCTTGCTTGCCGCGCCGAACTGGCGAACACGCTCGATGATCTGGGCGGCCGCCTGTGCGACCTGCGGGTGGACGATGCGGGGCTGATCGCCGAGGCATCCGAGGACGATCTGCAGGCGATCGGCCGTGGCGGCTTCATCGGCCACGCGGTGAACCGGCTGCTCGACTTGGCGAGGNGCGTCGACCCGGAGCAGGCGGCGACCGCGCGGCTGGCGCTGCAGATCCTCTATCTTGAGAGCGAACGGGGAAGGCCTGAGCGCCATGGCGATGCGCATCCGCCGCGTCCACATCGAGAACTTCCGCAAGCTTGCGGGGCCGGTCGAACTCGCCGGCATCGGCGACGGGCTGACGGTGATCGCCGGCGCCAACGAGGACGGCAAGTCCACGGTCCTGGAGGCGATCCGCGCCGCGCTGTTCTGCCGGCACCGGGCTACCGGAGACTATGTGGACGGACTTGCGCCCTTCGGCAGCCGCGGTGCCCGGCCGCGCGTCGAACTCGACTTCGTCATCGGCGAGACGCCCTACCGGCTGTGCAAGGCGTTCTGCCGCAAACCGCACGAGGCCGCACTTGCCGCCGACGGCAAGATGTTCGAGGGCGATGCAGCCGAAGAGGAACTGACCCGCATCCTGGGGTTCACGCCGGCGAAGAAAGGAGCGCTGAAGCCGGAGGAACACGGAGTGTGGGGGCTATTCTGGGTCGAGCAGGGCACGACGTTCCTGAGTGACCGCCGGATCGGTGACGCCGGCCGCACAACGCTCATCGGCGCGCTCGAAGACGAGATGGGCCACGTGCTGGGCGGCGATGCGGGGCGGGCGATCCTGGCGTCGATCGATCGGCAGTACGCCGGGTTCTTTACCGGCAAGCGCGGCGATCCGACCGGGGACTACGCGAAGCAACGAAAGGCGGTCGACGAACTGACAAACGAAGCCGCACGGCTCCGGGAAGAGGAAGCCCGGTTCGAAGCCCAGGCGGAGGAGCTCTCAGGCGTCCGCGCAGAGATCGCTGCGACGGAGCGGGACCGGCTGCTCGACAGAGCGGAGGAAGCGGTTTCGGCGGCACGCGTGCAGCAGGACCGGATCAATGCGCTGAAGGTGCAGCGGGACACCGCGGCCNAGGACCGGGACGTTGCACGTTCTGCTTGGCGAACCGCATCGGATCGCCATCAGGCGCGCCTTCGTCAGAGCAAAGAAGCGGAAGACACTGCTGAGGCGGTAGCACGCTTGGCTGAAGAGGTGCGCAAGTCCACCGAAGCGCTGGCTCCGCTCACTGAAGCCGCAGAGAGCGATGCGCATGATGCAGGTCTTACCAGGGAAGCGGCAGGCCGGGCGCAGGCGATGCTGGATGCGGCCGACCACGCGCGCCAGCGGGCGCAGGCGGAGCACGACCTGTTTCTGGTGCGCGATGCCCTCGGCAAGGCCGAGACGGTGGCGGCAGAAGCCGATGCGGCGGGCAAGGCGGCGAAGCTCCTGCACGTGGACAACCGAACGCTCGCGTCGCTGGAGCGCCTCGCGGCAGCAGCCGAGGCGGCACGCAACCGCCTGGAGTCGGCGGAAACCTGGATCGAACTCGTGCCCGAGGGCGGACGGCGCGTGTTTGCCGACGGCATCGAGATCTCTGGGGATCAGCCGCTGCGCCTGGCCCGGCGGACGGTGCTGCGCCTCGAGGGTTTTGGCGACATCATCGTCACTCCGGGCGGCGAAGACCTGTCGGATCGACAACAGGCGGCGGAGCGCGCCGACGCAGCGCTGACCGCGGCACTGGCCGCCGCTGGTCACACGGATGTCGAGTCGGCGAAGGACGAGCACCAGAAGCGCCGGTCGCTGCTAGACGAACAGCAACGGGCGGGCGAGCGGGTGGCCATGTACGCGCCGGCTCCCGGCGGCATCGATGCGCTGCGCCGGACCGTCGAGCTGAAGGCGCGGGAAGCCGCTGAACTGGGCCAGGGCCTGACCGGATCGGTGCTGAGCCTCGAAGCGGCAGGGACGGCGCATGCCGAGGCACGGCGTGCCCGGGATGCGGCACGCGAGGCTGTGACGGCGGCAGAATCCAGAGCCGGCATCAGCCGGGAGGCGTTCAAGGTCGCANGAGGATCGCGGCGTACGCTCGAAACCAGGCGCGCGGCGGCGGCACTGCTGGCAGACGGGCTGGCTAAAGGCCTTGCTGAGGCGCGCGTCGACGAAGCGGACGATGTCCTTGCGGACGCGGAAAAGCGCGCGGCCGAGGCACTCNGGCGAGGGCAGCGGCTGGCGGATGCCGCCCGCGAGGCGTGGGAGCGCGAAGATCCGGCCGCCAGCGAAGCGAAGGTCGCGCAGGCGGAGGCTGAACGGCGCGAGGTGGCTGGCGGGCTGGAGGCCCTGCGCAACCGGCAGGAACGTTTGAGTGGTTTGCTGGNNAGGGCGGGCGGACTGGGCGAGAAGCGGGCGGCGTGCGAGGACGCGCTGGCGCAGGAACGTGCCCGGCTCGATACCACCGAACGGCAGGCGGCGGCCATCCGACTACTCCACCAGACGCTGCACGATGCTGATGCTCAGGCCCGGCGGGACTTCGCACCGCATATCGCCGCGCGCATGGCGCCCTACCTGCGCGATCTATTTCCGGGCAGCGCGCTGGAGTTCGCGCCGGACACGCTGCAGCTGCGGCATTTGCACCGGGACGGCACCGAGGAGCCGTTCTCGTCGCTCAGCGTTGGTACGCGCGAGCAGCTCGCGGTGCTAACCCGGCTTGCGTTCGCGGAACTGCTACTCGACCGGGGGCAGCCGGCGGCGGTGATTCTCGACGACGCGCTGGTCTATTCGGATCGGACGCGACTGCGGCGGATGCAGGACGTGCTGCTGCGTGCCGCCGAACGGCTGCAGATCCTGGTGCTCACCTGCCGCGAGGATGATTACGCCGGCTTGGCGCCGGTGTTGCGGTTGACTGAATGCATGCGAGAGCCCGCCGCCACTGGGCGGTAGCACCTTCGGGCCGGTAGCTACTTGAGGATCGTCTTCGCGAGCCCCGAAGGGGCGTGGCGATCCACTGCCGGGCATGGTACCAGCCTTCCGGCAGTGGATTGCTTCGCCTGCGGCTTGCAATGACGAGGTGAGGCGGCGGCTTGCTGGGGCAGTACTCAGTCGCCCGCAATCTCGGCGCGCGAGCGGCTGCCGAACAGGCGCGGGTATTCGATTTTCGGGCAGCGATCCATGACCACCGCGAGACCGGCGGCCTCAGCGCGACGTTTGGCCGGCTCGTTGATTACGCCCAGCTGTGTCCATACCGCCCAGAGCCGCAGGCGGTCGCGTTCCGCGATTGCCTCGTCGATCGCCTCTCCCGCCGCCTCGGAATTGCGGAAGATGTCGACCATGTCGACCGGCGCAGATACGTCGGCCAGACGACCAAACACCGTTTCGCCGTGGAGGGTTGTACCCTGCAACATCGGGTTGACCGGGATCGTCCGGTAGCCTCGCTGCTGCAGGTATTCCATCACGTAGTTCGACGCGCGCATCGGGTTCGTCGAGGCGCCGATCACGGCGATCGTGTGCACGCGGCGGAACAGGTTGCCGATCAGTTCCTTCGGATCGTCGGGCAGAGCCGTGCGGGCAGAGAACGTGGTCATCGGCCCTGCCATTCCGGCATCGGCTTGCGGGTGAGGAAGCAGTCGATGCCGTCCTGGGCGTCCTGGGTCAGCAGGTTTTCGGTCATCGTTGCCGCTGCCAGTTCGTAGGCGGATTCGAGATCCGTCTCGAGCTGTCTGGCAAACAGCGCCTTGCCCAGTGCCACCGCGGCTGGCGACTTCGAGGCGACACTGGCCGCCAACTCGGCGACAGCTGTGTCGAGCGCATCGCGGGGCACCACGCGGTTGATCAGCCCGTAGTGCAGGGCGGTGGCGGCGTCGATGAAGGTGCCGGTGAGTAGCATCTCCATCGCCTGCTTGCGCGGCATGTTGCGGGAAAGTGCAACCATCGGTGTCGAGCAGAACAGGCCGAGATTGACGCCGGAGACGGCGAAGCGCGCATCTTCCACCGCCACCGCCAGATCACAGGTCGCGACCAGCTGGCAGCCGGCGGCAGTCGCCACGCCATGCACCCGGGCGATCACCGGCTGCGGCAGCCGGGTGATCGTCAGCATCACCTTCGCGCACTGCCGGAACAGGGCTTCGATCGCTTGCCGTCCCGGATTTTCGCGCATTTCCTTCAGGTCGTGGCCGGTGCAGAACGCCTTGCCGGCGCCGGCGAGCACGACGACGCGGATGCTGCGATCGGCGGCGATCGCATCCAGCTCCCGCTGCAGGGCTTCCAGAAGTGCGACCGACAGGGCGTTGAACTTGTCCGGGCGGTTGAGGGTCAGCGTCGTGATCCAGCCGTCATCGCGGCGACTCAGCAGTGTTGTGCCGGCAGCATCGAGCGCGGGGTCTTGGATCGTTGTCTCCATCAGTCGTATCTCCCGTTCGTTGCCGTTCACTCTTTCGCTCGGCATTCTTGCCAGCAAGCGCAAACCACGGTCATCACGACCCTGTGGTCAGCGGTATCCGGCATTGACGGCCACGCGTGTGTTCTTAGGCTCCATCACAAATCACTCTCGAACATCGTATCGTGCCAAAAATCAGTATCGAGGACTTCGACCGGATCATTCGTGAGGATCTGACCTGGGCGCACGAAACGGGCATGCGCACCGATGCCATCGGCAACGGCCGGGCGGTGCTGCGCCTGCCGTTTCGCGCGTCGATGCTGCGACCGGGTGGTGTCGTCTCGGGGCCGATGATCATGATGCTGGCGGATGCCTGCATGTATGCGGTGGTGCTCTCCGCGATCGGTGCGGTGAAGCTGGCGGTGACCACCAGTTTCTCTGTCAACTTTCTTTATGGCGCGAAGCCGGCCGATCTGCTGGCGGAAGGTGAGATCCTGCGGCTCGGCAGCCGGCTGGTGGTGATGCAGGTTCGCGTGCACTCGGAGGGCAGCGACGAGCCCGTGGCGCATGCCACGGGCACCTACTCGATTCCACCACGGCGGACACCGCAGGAGCTGAACTGAGTGCACGCTGGAAAATGTGCTCGGCACCACGATCGCGTGGGGACGTTCCCTCAGCCCACAGCAGCGACGGAAACCGAGGCCGGGGGCGGGCTGGCAATGCTGAAGGCGTGCTCTGCCTGCTGCAATTTCTCAGACGCCGCCAGCATCGAGGGCACATACAGCCGGTCACGACCGACGATGTGCGCCGTCAGCCAGTTCTTCAAGAACGCCAGCACTTCCCGTGAGTGCATCGATTCCGGATTGCGGCGATAGCGATCGCGGATGTCGTGCACCTGCGCCCGCAGAGTTCCGTGCGTCCGTATGTGTGCCTCGATATCGGTGTAGCCGCAGGCCCGCATCAGCGCTTCCTCGCGGGCGAAGTGATAGTCGGTGTAATCCAGCAACGCATCGAGCACCCGACTGATCGCATCGCGGGGTTCTCCCGCGCGGATCGCATCGTCGAGTTGGTTGATCAGGCTGATCAGGACCTTGTGGTCGGTGTCGAGGGAGCTGACGCCGACGCTGAAGTCCGGTGTCCAATGGATGATCGGCATCGCAAACGTCCAGGTTAGTACTGTCCCGGGCGATTAGCGTAGCCCGGCGCGGGCTCCGGCACCGTGCCGTGACCCTCTTAGAGCAAGAAAACCACTTCTTTCCTGCGGGAACAACAGATCTCATCGGGAATTCGCCGGTCCGCAAGCGAAATGCAGCATTCGCGGTTGACAGGCGCGGTCCGGGTAGCATAGACGTGCGCACTTCGAGCGCAGGCGGCGCGCCTAGCGGGTGCTGCCGCTTCGCCACGAATCCGGGGAAAGACGATGAAGAGCTATTCCGCCCGGCCGGCGGATGTCACCCACGGCTGGTATGTCATCGATGCTGAAGGCTGCATCCTGGGACGTCTTGCGTCTGTGGTTGCGATGCGTCTGCGCGGCAAGCACAAGGCGATGTACACGCCGCACATCGACTGCGGTGATAACATCGTTGTGGTCAACGCCGAGAAGGTGCGGCTCACCGGCAGAAAGCGCGAAGACAAGGTGTTCTACTGGCACACCGGTCATCCCGGTGGGATCAAGCAGCGGACGATGGCACAGATCCTTGATGGACGCTTCCCGGAGCGGGCGATCGTCAAGGCCGTGGAGCGGATGGTGCCGCGCGGCCCGCTCGGACGCGCACAGATGAAGAAGCTGCGGGTGTATCCGGGGCCTGAGCATCCGCACGCGGCGCAACAGCCGGAGATGCTGGACCTCGCCGCTCTCAATCCCAAGAACAAGCGGTAGGGAAACGCGCATGGCCGACCCGATTACCTCGTTCGAGGACTTGCAGCAGATTGCGCCAGAGGCGGCGGATGCTGCGCCACCCGAACCGAAGCTCGACCGATACGGCCGGGCCTACGCCACCGGCAAACGGAAAGACGCCGTTGCCCGGGTGTGGATCAAGCCGGGCAAGGGTGACATCAAGGTCAACGGCCGGGATGTTGCAACGTTCTTCGCCCGTCCGGTGCTGCAGATGGTCATCAACCAGCCGTTTGTGGTGGCGAATCGGGCCGGCCAGTACGACGTGATGTGCACGGTGGCCGGTGGTGGGTTGTCAGGGCAGGCCGGAGCGCTGCGCCACGGCATCAGCCGGGCGCTGATCCGCTTCGAGCCGATGCTGCGCGGCACGCTGAAGAGCGGCGGCTTCCTGACGCGCGATCCGCGCACCGTCGAGCGTAAANAGTACGGCCGGCGCAAGGCCCGGCGCAGCTTCCAGTTCTCGAAGCGCTAACCCGTTACCACCCTCGCCCCACCCTCTCCCGCGGGCGGGAGAGGGTACGGCTTTGAGCGCGGGCTGAACCCGCGAGCGTCGTTCCTGAGGCGGAGGCGTGGCGATGAGTGTCCAGACATCCGATCAAGACCGGCTGCGGGTCGCCGTCGTCGGCGCCAGCGGCTATACCGGTGCCGAACTGGTGCGCTTGCTGGTTGCCCATCCGGCAGCCCGGATCGTTGCGATGACCGCCGACCGCAAGGCGGGGCTCGATTTCGGCACGGTGTTCCCGCATCTCGCCGGCGCGGCGGGCACGCACGCACTGCCGGCGTTGCAGCCGGTGGATGCCATCGACTGGCAGGAGATCGACGTCGCCTTCTTCGGTCTGCCGCATGGCGCAGCACAGCCGGTGGCGGCGGCGATGCCGAAGCACGTGACGATGATCGATCTCTCCNCCGATTTTCGGTTTGCCGATCCGGCCGTCTACGGCCAGTGGTACGGCCAAGCACACGCGGCACCCGAGTTGCAGCAAGAAGCGGTCTACGGCCTCAGCGAACTCGCGCGCGCGGAGATCCGCGGGGCCCGGCTGGTCGGCAATCCCGGCTGCTACCCGACCGCCTCGCTGCTGGCGCTGATCCCGTTGGTGCAGGCCGGGCTGATCGACCCGGACGACATCGTCATTGATGCCAAGTCAGGCGTTTCCGGCGCGGGACGTGCCGCCAAGGAGGGCTCGCTCTACGCCGAGGTGGCCGAAGGCATCCACGCTTACGGTGTTGCCGGGCACCGGCACGCGCCGGAGATCGAGCAAGGCGTCTCACGCGCCGCCGGTTGGCCGGTCATGCTGAACTTCACGCCGCACCTGATGCCGATGAACCGAGGCATCCTTGCCAGCATCTACGTCCGCCTCACCGGAACGGCCAGTGCCGACGACCTGCGGCAAACGCTCGTCCGCCGCTACGACGGCGAGCCGTTCGTCCGCGTGCTGCCGGCAGGCGGGTGCNCGGCGACCCGGCACGTCCGGGGCTCGAACCACTGCCTGATCGGTGTCTTCGCCGACCGGGTGCGAGGCCGGGCGATCGTGTTCTCGGCGATCGATAATCTGGTGAAGGGCGCATCGGGCCAGGCGATCCAGAACATGAATATCGCCCGCGGCCTCGACGAGACCTCCGGCCTGACCCAGCAGCCGCTGTTCCCGTAGCCGGAGCAAACTGTTGCGCCAAGAGTGTGTCGAGGCGGCCCGAAAGCCGCCTCGCGGGACTTATGGTGCGACGCGGATCAGCGGCCCGCGCTTGTCGGGTGCGTTGCTGGTGTTCAGGACCTGAACGCCGGCAGTGTGATCGCCGTTGAAGGGNGTGACGGCGTCTCCGCAGCCGGCCTCATCCGCATCCTTCGGGCTGTTGAACCAGAGACCCAGGTGGAAAATGTGCACCGGCGGCGTTGCCGGATTGCTGGTCGCGTCGGCGGGATGCAGTTTCGGTGCCGGGGCTGCGCCGGGTGCAACAATAAAGTTCTCGCGATTGAAACGCCCGATGAAGGTGCCGACCGCCTTTCCATAGCCGTTGGAGTGCAGGTCTCCCAGGTACCAGGACAGCCCGAACGGAAATTTCGGCACCTGGATGTTGAAGAGATCGAAATCCGTATCACGCGGCAGCCCGCTTGCCACGACCGTCATCACTTCCACCGGACCCAGTGATTTGATGGTCACGACAGCCTTGGCGTAGGGAAGGCATCCCTTCGGTCCGCCCGAGGGTACCATCGTGAAGACGGTGGGGGCCGGGGCGGCCGACGCCGGCTCGAAGATCGTGGCCGTGAGGAGCAGAGCGAGTACGGAAAGCCCTCGCCATGAGTGCTTTGCAACGGAGCGCATGATGAACCTCCCTCTCCTGATGCGCGAATAATGTTATATATAACACGCGTTACAGGATTATGGCCGTACATTCATCGTTCAGTAGGGAGGCAGTGGCCGCGCCTGCAGAGACCTCCGCGAAGCAGCCTTCGCTGACGGAGCGTCGCGAAGTCGATGGTGCGGAGGAGGCGGACTGTCAGTCGAAGTCGGCGGTGTTCTGGTCGTCGTCGCGCGGGGGCAGCATCGACATCGTGGTGCGGGCGACGAGTTCGCGGAAGTGTTCGGAGTAGGGGATTTGACCGCACCGGTGGTCGAAAACGCCCACGAGCGCGCATCCGCGTTGCCGCAGAACGCGGCCAGCAGCGTCGTCGGTTCGGTATCGATCGGAGCCTGGGTTGGCGTGGAGTCCGGTGTTGCGTCCGTGGCCGGGTAGGCGAGACGGCCGCGCCATGCGCAGGCCGTATTGCCGCGCACACCGCCGATGCTATCGAGCAGCATGACGACCGCGTAGCCGGTGGTGCGTGACTCTCCTTCGGCGGGCACGAACCGCACTTGGGCGCCAAACGTCTGGCCTTGCATCGCCGCGATGACGGCGGCATCCACGTCCGCCTGCGGCAGCGCGAACGGATTGCCGACCACCACGACCGGCATCATGCCGCCGGCGGCGGCATAACTGAACTCGCTGGGAACGCCGGCAGGAAAAAGAACGTCGTAGGACGTCACCGTCGTTACCATCGAGCCGCAACCCGCAAGCGGTGCTCCCGCTAGCAGTGCCGCCGCCAACCTGCTGAGCACCGGTATTCGTCCTCCCCGACGGACTCGCTGACGAATCCGTCGATCCCGCTGCACCTTTCAGACCAGACCTGTCAGGCCATTCTACGGCCAACCGACCCCTCGGGAAACAGCCGGCTTATGCAGCGCGGCGACGTCCCAGACGCAAGCGGATCGCTCCGGACGCGAAGCGATCGGCGAGCACGCGCGACTTCCGACGGTACCGCTCCTCCACATGGCGATAGGTCCATCCGGAGCAGACGAGCACCAGTGCCACCACCGTCACCAGCAGCAGGTTGGACAGCCAGAATGGGACGACGAACTGGATTCCATCGGCCGTCTCGACCAGCGGTGCTTTGAGTACGACCCGCATAAATTGACGCATCCCCCACAGTGCCGCCTGATGCACCATGTAGACCGAGTAGCTGACCTTTCCGAGCCACAGAAGCGGTGTCGAGGTCAGCAGGCGGTTGATACCGGTCCCGTTTGCAAGACAGGAAGACGCGAGTATCAAGACGGCGAACATCGGGTAGATCAGAGGTACAGCTGACCACCCTGCTAGGCCGAGGCAGGTGATAACCGCCGCGGCGGCAACGATGGCCGCNCAGATTGGCTGTCGACCAGAAGCACGTTGCCTCCCCTGCAATTGCGGCAAGCTGCGTTTGACAGCGCAGATCCAGGCTCCAGTGAAAAATCCACAGAGACCTCGTAGAATATCGAGGGACTGTGCTTCCTCAAACGGCTGCTGTGATAGGACAATCATGCCCGACACGGCGATGAGAGGCATGACGATCATATTGAAAAATTTTCTCTTTGAGAAAAACACCAACGTTAGTATGGAAAATAATAAGTATAGAAAAAATTCTACACTAATACTCCAGCTTGCGTTGTTCCAGGAGTGGTATCCACAAACACCCCATGACTGCATGAGGAAAAGGTGCGCGATGAACGCCGTGAAATTATTTTCGCTAAACGCAGGAGGAGAGCTGTCCAGATGAGCGAAATGCGCAGCGAGGAATTTGAGGATCTCGATGCCAAGAAAAATCAACAACATGAATAGGTGCATTGGGTAAAGACGGCCGAGCCTCAGCCACATGAACCGCAGCTGGGAAGTCAGGGATGAGAGTCGATTCCCATAAGAATGGAAAATGACAAACCCCGAAAGAACAAAGAAAAANTCTACCATCAAGTACGAGTTTCGGAAAAATTCTAGGTCGGTGACGGCGTTCGTCCAGGAGACATGATAGAATACTACCGCCAATGCGGCGATGCCGCGGAGAGACTCCAGTGAGTCAAATTTGCGCAATGCAGCGTTTTCGGACATGCGAGCGATTCTCCCCTCATTTTCGTGCACGGCCACGACGGCAAGGTGCAGACGTCGTGAACATCGCAGGCACGTCATTGCACGATTCAGTGCAAGCGCCACTCCTCGTATTGCATTAAGGAAATTATCTCTGGGATCGGTAACGGGGTCGAGAGAAACCGCTGTAACAAATGAGAATTAAGCGCCGGGCGGTTGAGGGTTGGGAGCTACGTCGTGGACAGGCGTCTCAGACGTCGAGGGTGTCGGCGACGAAGCGGGCGTGTTCGGAGATCAGCGCAAAGCGCAGCTCAGGACGGCGGCCCATCAGTGTCTCCACCCGTTCGGCGGTGGCGCTCCGTTCCGCCTGGGCGTCGCCGTCGGGCAAGGCAACCCGCAGCAGGGCGCGGCTGTGCGGGGCCATCGTGGTGGTCTTGAGCTGGGTTGCCGGCATTTCGCCTAACCCCTTGAAGCGGCTGATCTCGACATCCCCGCGGCCGGTGAATTCGGAAACCAGCAGTCGTTCCTTGTCAGCATCATCCCGGGCATAGAGGGTCTTGCCGCCGCGCGACAGCCGGTACAGCGGCGGGACGGCTAGGTAGAGGTGACCGCGCTCGATCAGGGGNGCCAGTTCACGGTAAAAGAAGGTGATCAGCAGCGATGCGATGTGGGCGCCATCGACGTCCGCGTCGGTCATGATGATGATCTTTTCGTAGCGCAAGGCGGCGGCATCGAAGGCCCCGCCAGCGCCGCAACCGAGCGCTTCGATCAGGTCGCGCAACTCCTGGTTACCACGCAGCTTCTCGGCCGACGCACTGGCAACGTTGAGAATCTTGCCCCGCAGCGGCAGCACCGCCTGAAAATCCCGGTCACGGGCCTGCTTTGCCGAGCCGCCCGCCGAATCACCTTCCACCAGGAACAGTTCGGTGCCGTTGGCCCCGTCGCGCGCGCAGTCGGCGAGCTTGCCCGGCAGCCGCAGGCGGCGGGTCGCCGACTGCCGCTTGACCACCTTCGCCTCGCGCCGGCGCAGCCGCGTCTCAGCACGGTCGAGCACGTGCGCCAGCAGCCGATCGGCGACCGCCGGAGCATCCGACAGCCAGTGATCGAAGTGATCGCGCACGGTGGAGTCGACCAGCCGCGTCGCTTCGGGAGACGTCAGCTTTTCCTTCGTCTGTCCCTGGAACTGCGGCGCCCTCAGGAACACCGACAGCATCACGCAGGCGCCGCCGGCAACGTCCTCGGCGGTGAGCTTGTCCACCTCCCGGGTGCGGGTGCGGGTGCCGTAGCCTTTCAGGGCCCGGGCCAGTGCCGAGCGGAAGCCTGTTTCGTGGGTCCCTCCCTCGGGCGTGGGGACGGTGTTGCAGTAGGAGGTGAAGAAGCCGTTCTCATCCTCCGGCCAGGCGACGGCCCACTCCAGGCGACCGTTGCCGTCGGCAAGCGGCGCTTCGCCGGTGAACGGTTCGGGTGTCAGCGTGTCGCGACCGTCGAGCGCGGTGCGGAGATAGTCGCCGACGCCCCCGGGNAACTGCAGCACCGCTTCGGCAGGNGTGTCCGATCCATCGTCCAGCAGCGAAGGCGCGCACGACCAGCGAATTTCCATTCCGCGGAACAGGTACGCCTTCGAGCGCGCCATGCGGTAAAGGGTCGCCGGCCGGAAACGGGCTTCGGCCTCAAAGATTGTCGTATCCGGATGGAAGGTCACGGTGGTGCCGCGGCGGTTGTGCACCGCACCGGCGTTGCGGAGCGGCTCCTGCGCGATCCCGCGGGCGTAAGTCTGGGTCCACAGCGTACGATCGCGGGCAACCTCGATCGTCAGCCGGTCGGAGAGCGCGTTGACCACCGAGAGGCCCACGCCGTGCAGTCCGCCCGACGTCTGGTAGGCCTTGCTGCCGAATTTGCCGCCGGAGTGCAGAGTGGTGAGGATCACCTCCAGCGCCGAGCGGTCGGTGAACTTGGGATGGGGATCGACCGGGATGCCGCGGCCGTTATCCCGCACCCGCACGCAGCCGTCGTCATCCAGGTGCAGCTCGATCCGGGTGGCAAACCCTGCCACCGCTTCATCCACGGCGTTGTCGAGCAGTTCGGCCACCAGGTGATGCAGGGCACGTTCGTCGGTGCCGCCGATGTACATCGCCGGTCGCCGGCGCACCGGCTCCAGGCCTTCCAGGACCTCGATGTCGTGGGCGGTATAGGACGCGGCTTCGTTTGCCGCCGCGAAACCAGCGAACAGATCGTCGTCACTGGTCTCCTGCTTCCGCGTTGGGTTTGTCATTCGCCGATTCATGGTCGCCTCTATGCCGTCCGGTGCGGAGTCTGTAAAGCCGGGAGAGCCGAAGACGCGCCCGAGCGTGCAGTTGCGGGGTCGGGAGTGTGGAACGCTGCGGCTCCTGGACGGAGGCGCAGGAAGGGGTTGGGAGAGCGATTCTCCGCGTTGGACAGCAGGCGTCGGAGATTCCCCCAATAAGCATTCTCTACTGCCATCACGACAGAACCCTTGTCTCGTGGGGATCAGGAGAGCGACACGCCCACCCATATGGGTCATCAAAGGTGACTGGCCAATAAAAACACTATTATTATGTACTATAAATTTATTGTACATAATGACATGATATTTACTATGGAAAGTACGAAATGTATACGTATTATAGACTCCAGCGGACAATGGTAATGCGGCACTTCCCCCTGTTTCTCGATCTGACGAACCGTTCGGTGCTCGTGGTCGGCGGAGGCGATGCGGCCGCGCGCAAGGCGGCGACACTCGCTGCGGCCGGCGCCCGGGTCGACGTGGTGGCCGAACAGCCGCAACCGATGCTGCTCGATCAGCTTACAGGTCACACGGCGGTGCCCGTGCGCACCGGGACTCTCAGTGCCGATGAACGGGCTGATGAAGCAACCGGCATCCGGATTCTTCGTCGTGCCTTTTGCGGTGATGATATCGAAGGTCGGGCGCTCGTTGTTTCTGCCACCGGGGATGTTCGTCTCGACGCCGAAGTCTCTGCGGCGGCATGCCGCTCTAACGTGCCGGTCAATGTCGTCGACCGGCCGGACCTGTGCACCTTCATCTGGCCGGCGATCGTCGATCGGGATCCGCTCACCGTCGCCGTCAGCAGTGCGGGCACCGCGCCGGTTCTCGCGCGGATGATTCGCGCCCGCATCGAGGCGATGCTGCCCGCCAACCTGGGGCAGCTTGCCCGCTTTGCCAAGAGGTTCCGCGGCGCGGTGAAGGCGACACGCCGCAGCGGCATCGCGCGCCGGCGGTTCTGGGAACGGTTCTTCGATGGTCCCATCGCAGACGCGGTGTTAGCCGGTGACGAGNGGCTTGCCCGCGAGCAGATGCTGACACTGATTAACCGTCACAACGATACGGCGGAGACCGAAGGCCGGGTGACGCTGGTCGGTGCCGGGCCGGGCGACCCCGAACTGCTGACGCTGAAAGCGCTGCGCGCATTGCACGAAGCGGACGTAATCGTGCACGACCGGCTCATCGGTTCGCGCATCCTGGAGTATGCGCGTCGCGATGCGGAGTTCATTGACGCCGGCAAGGCGCCCGGCCGGCATCCGCTGCCACAGGACGCGATCAACGATTTGCTCGCCCAACATGCGCGGGCGGGCCGCCGGGTCGTCCGCCTGAAGNGCGGCGACCCGTTCGTCTTCGGCCGCGGCGGCGAGGAGCGGGCCTACCTGCGGCACTTGGGTATCCGTTGCGACGTCATTCCCGGGATCACGGCGGCCACCGGCTGTGCCGCAGCGGCCGGCATTCCGCTGACCCTGCGCGGCACGGCGCAGTCGCTGAGCGTCGTCACGGCGCGCGGTTGCGACGGCGCGGATCCGGATTTGGACTGGCGGGCGCTCGCCCGCGACGGGCAGACACTGGCGATCTACATGGGCGCGGCATCGGCGGGCGGCATTTCCCGGCGCCTGATCGCCGCCGGGCGGGATCCGGCGACGCCGACGGCTGTGATTGCGCGCGGGACGCTGCCGGAGCAGCGCCAGGCGCTGGGCATTCTGCAGGAGTTGCCGCAGCTGGTGCGCCGCATCGGCCCGGGCCCGGTGCTGATCGTGGTCGGCGATGTGGTGCGGGAGGCGGACGCCTGGGCAGCCCAACAGCCGGCGCTGGCGGCGGCCCTGTAGGGACAGCAGCAAACAGCATCAAGATGAAAGCGTGCGGTGCAGCCGCCGCGCGACAGGCGGCGCGGCGCAAAGAATGCGGGAGCAAGGGATGAGCGAAACAAAGGGTCTGGACCGGACCACCGACGAAGCGGCGCTGGCGATATCGGCTGCGCGCGGCGGTCGCGGCACAGCGCTGAAGGTGGTCACGGCCAACCGGCTGGGCGACGGCGTCGTCGTGTATCTGGCAGCAGATGAGGCGGCCGACGATCCTTGGGTCGAGCGGCTAGAGCAGGCGCGCGTCGCCAACGGCAAGCAGGAGTCAGAGGCGTTGCTGGCGTTGGCCGAGGAGCACGTGCGCGCGTGCCGCGTCGTCACCCCGTACCTGATCGACGTCAGTACCGGCGAAGACGGGGTGCTGATGGCTGCGTCGTGCCGCGAGTTGATGCGTGCGCTCGGCCCTTCCGTCCGTCTTGATCTCGGCAAGCAGGCCGAGCAGGGGTAACTGCCATGTACCGATATGATGAATTCGACCACACGCTGGTGTCCGAGCGTGTCGCCCAGTTCCGCGATCAAGTGGCCCGCAGGCTTTCGGGCGCGCTGAGCGAGGAACAGTTCCGTCCGCTGCGGCTGATGAACGGGCTCTATCTGCAGCTGCACGCGTATATGCTGCGTGTCGCCGTTCCCTACGGCACGCTGTCGTCGCACCAGATGCGCAAGCTGGCACACATTGCCCGCGTCTACGACAAGGGCTACGGCCATTTCACCACTCGGCAGAACATCCAGTACAACTGGCCGGCGCTGAAGGACGTCCCCGATATTCTGGCCGAACTGGCGGAAGTCGAGATGCACGCGCTGCAGACCAGCGGCAACTGCATCCGCAACGTCACCGCCGACCAGTATGCGGGCGCTGCGGCCGACGAGATCGAGGATCCCCGCCCCTGGTCGGAGATCATCCGCCAGTGGTCGAGCCTGCACCCGGAATTCTCGTTCCTGCCGCGCAAGTTCAAAGTCGCGGTGATCGGGGCACCGGCGGACCGGGCCGCGATCGCGGTGCACGACATCGGCATCCGCATCGTCCGCAACGAGGCGGGCGAGACCGGCTTCGAGGTGCTGGTGGGCGGCGGCCAGGGACGGACGCCGATGATCGGCAAGACGATCCGCCCGTTCGTCGACAAGGCGCACCTGCTCTCCTACCTGGAGGCCATCCTGCGCGTCTACAACGAGTACGGTCGCCGCGATAACCTGTTCAAGGCGCGGATCAAGATCCTGGTGCATGAAGTCGGCATCGATGAATTCCGAGCCCGTGTCGAAGACGAATGGGCGCAGATCAAGGATGGTCCGGTGGAGCTGCCGGACGGCGAGGCGGAGCGGATTGCCGCCTACTTCGCGCCGCCACCGTTCGAGAACCTGCCGGTGGTATCCGACGCCTTCGAGCGGGCGAAGCAGGAGGACGCGGACTTTGCCCGCTGGGCCGGCACCAATCTGGTGGCGCACCGCCAGCCGGGCTACGCGATCGTCAACCTGTCACTCAAGCCGGTCGGTGGCGTGCCGGGCGATGCGACGGCCGAACAGATGGACGCCATCGCCGATCTGGCGGACGCGTACAGCTTTGGCGAAATCCGTGTTACCCACGAGCAGAACCTTACCTTCGCGCACGTCCGCCAGGAGGATCTGTACGAGCTCTGGCAGGCGCTTNCGCCCCTGGGACTCGCGACGCCCAACATCGGTACCGTAACCGACATCATCGCCTGCCCGGGCCTCGACTACTGTAACCTCGCCAACGCGCGCGCAATCCCGATCGCCCAGCAGATCAGCGAGCGGTTTGCCGACGTCGCCAGCATGCACGACG
This sequence comes from Defluviicoccus sp., assembly GCA_013414705.1. Taxonomy (GTDB): domain Bacteria; phylum Pseudomonadota; class Alphaproteobacteria; order Rhodospirillales; family Defluviicoccaceae; genus Defluviicoccus. The sequence goes on along the minus strand of CP058705.1, from coordinate 3,609,566 downwards.
TGGGCGAACTCAAGATCAAGATCTCCGGCTGCATCAACGCCTGCGGACACCACCACGTGGGCCACATCGGCATTCTCGGCGTCGACAAGAAGGGTGTCGAATTCTACCAGATCACGCTCGGCGGCGACGCGACCGAGACCGCGGCGATCGGCGACATCGTCGGCCCGGCGTTCGCCTACGAGAAGGTGGCGGACGCGGTCGAGACGCTGGTTCACACCTACCTGGGCTTGCGCACGGACGGGGAGCGCTTCCTCGACACCTACCGGCGTGTCGGCCTGAAGCCGTNNTCAAGGAGAAGCTCTATGCCACTCATTAAGGACGGCCGTCTCGTCGAGGACGTCTGGACGGCGGTCGCCGACGACGCCCCGCTGCCGGGCGGCCCGGTGATCGTCTCGCTGACCCGCTTTCACGCCGAGCGCGATGGCCTGCTTGCACGCAGCACACCGCTTGGCGTGCTTCTGAAGAGCAGCGAGCGGGCGAAGGAGCTGGGCGAGGATGCTCGTCACCTGGCGCTGATCGCGATCGAGTTTCCGACCTTCCGCGACGGGCGGGGGTATTCGAGTGCACGGACCTTGCGGGAGCGCTGGNGGTTCCAGGGCGAACTGCGCGCGGTGGGCGACGTGCTGCGCGACCAGCTTTTGTTCATGCACCGCTGCGGTATCGATGCGTTTCAGATGCCGGACGACATGTATGGCGACGGGGCCGGTGAGCGTGCGCTCGAAGACTGGCAGAAGGCAATGGCCNGAGTTCACTGTGTTCTATCAGCCGGGAGACGATGGTCGTACGACCGCTCCGCGGCTGCGCCAGGTGCGAAAGGCGGCGGAGTGAGTGCGCCGGCGACGGCGGCCACCGCGGCAACCACAGTGCCCGCGGCGACGCAGGATCGGGCGCGGGAACTGGAGTTCCGCTACGCCGAGGCCGACACCGAGTCGTTTCTGGCGGCGATGATCCGCGACGAGTTTCCGGGACGCATCGCGCTCGTCTCGTCTTTCGGGGCCGAGGCGGCCGTGCTGTTGCACCTGGTTGCGACGATCGATCCTGCGACGTCGGTCATCTTCCTCAACACCGGCAAGCTGTTCGGGAAACGTTACGATATCGTGACCAGATNNAGTCGCACTGCTCGGACTCTCTNNGACGTGCGGACCGTCCATCCCGATCCACAACGCGTGGATACGCTGGACCCGGACGGCGTGCTTTGGTACGGCAATCCGGACATGTGCTGCCACATCCGCAAGGTGGAACCGTTGGCGAGGGCGCTGGAAGGCTTCGAGGCGACAATCAATGGCCGCAAGGGCTTTCACGGCGGTGAGCGGACGGGGCTGCAGCGGATCGAGGCGGATGATGACGGGCGGATCAAGGTCAATCCGCTGGCGCTGTGGCGCAAGAACAATGTTGAGGACTATTTCGCGCAGCATGGCTTGCCGCGACACCCGCTGGAGGCGGACGGGTTTCTGTCGATCGGCTGCATGCCGTGCACCGACCGCGTCGCACCGGGAGAGAACCCGCGCGCCGGTCGATGGCGCGGAACGGAAAAGACCGAATGCGGCATTCATCTGCCAATCGCCAAATGGAAGGTGAACGGCATCGACTGAAGCGCAGATCCTTTAAAGGGGAGGGTTAGGCGCCGCAAACTGATGTGCGCAGCGTCAACTGACACAGGGCTTCGCCGGACGGCGAGGCCCTTTTCTTGTCGTCTGCCTGCGCCAGGGGACGGAGTGGTCCGCTCACACGGGCGCGAGGGCAGAGGCGCGTTGTCCTTGACGGTGCGGATGACGAAGCTGCTACGAATGTCCTTGACCATCGGCAGCTTGAGAAGCGTGCCGAGCAGGAACTGCTCGTAGCGGGCGAGGTCGGCGACCACCACCTGCAGCAGAAAGTCGATTTCGCCGGAGACGAGATGGCAGGAGATGACTTCCGGCATCGTCCGGAACGCCTCCTGGATTGCGGTGGCGTTTGTATCCCGATGTCCGTCCACCTTCACCCCCACCAGCACCGTCAGGTCNAGGCCGATGCTCTGACGGTCCAATTCGGCGCGATAGCCGGTGATCACGCCGGCCTGTTCGAGGGCTTTGACGCGGCGCAGGCACGGAGTGGCCGACAGACCCACCCGATCCGCCAGGTCCGAGTTCGCAATCCGCCCCTCCGATTGCAGGATCTGAAGAATGCGATAATCGAGGGCATCGAGCGTCTTCAGCATAATCTGCTCTATAATATCTATTATGCGATATTATATGTCAGTTAAGAGCTCTTTAGTAGCGTAAAACGCGAGGACATGCCGTACTCAGGTATGGCAGCATCACCCGCATCGAACAACGAGAGGCGGGCTATGACGTTTCTGGATGCATGCGGGGTGGCTGCAGAGGCGCTGCAATCGTTCGCGGATCGGTCACGGGAACGCAGTGCACCGGTCATTCATCAGCGGCCGATGGCAGAGATCGCCCGGCAGCTCGACCTGCAGCGCTTGATCAGTGAGGGCGGACTGGGCGGTCAGGTTTTCGCGGAGTTTCTGGCGCGTTATCTTGAGCTGTCGACCCGCCTGCATCATCCCGGTTACATGGCGCATCAGGTGGCGGTGCCGCAGCCGCTGAGCGCCATCGCCTCGCTGATCGACGGCTTCAGCAACAACGCGATGGCCATCTATGAGATGGGGCCTGCTGCCGCGACGGTCGAATTCGCCGTACTCAACTGGATGCTGGGCAAGGTCGGCTGGCAACCGGCGCCGCTCCCGGGTGCCGGTAACGCAACCGGATGTGACGGTGGGCATGGTGGGCACGGTGGGGGAGTGCTCACCCACGGAGGCTCGTTGGCGAACCTTACGGCGCTGCTCGCAGCCCGGGCGCGGGTGGCTCCGGGAGCCTGGGAAGAGGGAACACCGGGCAATCTGGTGATCGTCGCCTCGNGAGGGTGCCATTATTCCATCNCCCGCGCGGCCGGCGTGCTCGGGCTCGGCGAGCGGGCCGTCCGGTATGCGGCCTCTGAGGCGGATGGACGGCTCGATCCTCGCGCGTTGGAAAGCTTCATCACACGGCTTCAGCGCGAGGGATCAACCATCCTTGCCGTCGTCGCCAACGCGTGTAGCACCGCCGTCGGTCTCTACGATCCCTTGCGCGAGATTGCGCGGGTATGCCGCACGCTGGGCGTGTGGCTGCATGTCGATGGAGCGCATGGAGCATCGGCGCTGCTTTCGGAGCGGCGCAGGNGGCTGGTCGACGGGATCGAACTGGCGGATTCGCTTGTCTGGGATGCGCACAAGATGCTGCGTGCGCCGACCGTGTGCGCAGCCGTTCTGGTGGCGGACCATCGCACGCTCGACGCAGCCTTTCGCGAGAACGCCAGCTATCTGTTCCATGACAAGGAACAGCCCGGTTTCGATTTCATTCACCGCACCGTCGAATGCACCAAGGCCGCGCTCGGGTTGCGGGTGTTCTTCGCGCTGGCCGCCGAAGGCGAACAGGGGCTGGCAGCGTACATCGATCGTCAGAGCGATCTTGCCCTGGCTGTTGCCGAACTGCTGTCGGCCGAACCGGACGTCGAGGTGGCGGTGGTGCCACAGTCCAATATCGTTTGTTTTCGCATCGACGGCAGCGACGAGCTGCAACTCCAGGTGCGCAAGTGGCTGACCGAGGCCGGAAACTCCTACATTTCTACCGCCGAGTTCCGCGGCCGGCGCTGGCTGCGGGTCTCGCTGATGAACCCGCACACGGAGTTGCAGGACATCCGCTGCATGCTGCAGGAGATCCGGCAATCCAAAGTTGCCCTGGTGCCAACATGAAAATCCCCTGCCGCGCAGCGCAGGCAGGGGCTCTCAGAATTTGATCCGCCGTCCTGCAACCAGGGTCGGCAGAAGGCGTTAGGGCAGAGACTACGACGAGTAGTACATCTGGAATTCGACCGGGTGCGGCGTGTGCTCGAAGTTGTACACCTCTTCCCACTTCAGCTCGATGTAGCTGTCGATCAGGTCGTCGGTGAACACGTCGCCCTTCGTCAGGAACTCGCGGCCAGCGTCCAGGCTGGCCAGAGCCTCGCGCAGGCTGCCGCAAACCGTCGGCACCGCGGCCAGCTCCTCTGGCGGCAGATCGTAGAGGTTCTTGTCGATCGCGTCGCCCGGGTGAATCTTGTTCTGGATGCCGTCGAGCCCGGCCATCAGCATCGCCGCGAACGCCAGGTAGGGATTGGCGGTCGGATCGGGGAACCGGACTTCGACGCGCTTGCCCTTCGGGTTCGAGGTGAATGGAATGCGGCACGACGCCGAACGGTTGCGCGCCGAATACGCCAGCAGCACCGGCGCTTCGAAGCCCGGGATCAGCCGCTTGTAGCTGTTGGTCGACGGATTGGTGAAGGCATTCAGTGCCTTGGCGTGCTTGATGATGCCGCCGATGTAGTAGAGGCACATATCGGAGAGGTCCGCATATGCGGAGCCCGCGAACAGCGGCTTGCCATCCTTCCAGATCGATTGGTGGGTGTGCATACCCGAACCGTTATCGCCCGTGACCGGCTTCGGCATGAACGTCGCCGTCTTGCCGTAGGTCTGCGCGACCATGTGGGTAACGTACTTGTAAACCTGGATGTTGTCGGCGGCCTTTACCAGCGTCGAGAAGACGAGGCCGAGCTCGTGCTGCGACGGCGCCACCTCGTGATGGTGCTTGTCCATCACCAGGCCCATCTCCTGCATCGTCGAGACCATCTCGGCGCGCAGATCCATGCAGCTATCAACCGGCGGAACCGGGAAGTAGCCGCCCTTGATCGGCGGACGGTGGCCGGCATTGCCCTCGGGCAGGATGCGGCCGGTGACGTACGGCCCTTCGTCGGAGCTGAATTCGTAGAAGCACTGGTTCATCTTGACGTCGTAGCGGACGTCGTCGAACACGAANAACTCGGCTTCGGGGCCGATGTAGACGGTGTCGCCGATGCCACTGGTGGCAACGTACGCTTCTGCCTTCTTTGCAATCGACCGGGGATCACGGACGTAGGCCTCACCGGTGGACGGCTCGATCACGTCGCAGAACAGGATGAGTGCCGCTTGCGCCGCGAACGGGTCCATCACGGCCGTGGTTGCATCCGGGATCAGCGCCATGTCGGGNTCATTGATGGCCTTCCAGCCGGCGATCGACGAGCCGTCGAACATGATACCGTCGGTGAACGCGTCCTCGTCCACGAAATCGGACGTCATCGTCAGGTGTTGCCACTTGCCGCGCGGGTCGGTGAAACGCAGGTCGATGTACTTGACCTCGTTCTCCTTCACCAGCTGCAGCACCTCGGCCGGCGTCTTACAGTTGAGAGCCATGGTGACTTCCTTTGATCCCTCTGCGTTGCATAACTTTGTGATGCACGGACGCCCGGCTGCGCCGCCCGCACGGCAGCGGTGAGCCGAGCGTGTGGCTTATATCGCCTCGACGCCGCGCTCGCCAGTCCGCACCCGAATGGCATCATCAACAGTGGTAATGAAAATCTTCCCGTCGCCGATGCGGCCGGTGCGTGCCGCCTGCTGAATTGCTTCGACCGCCTGTTCGACGAGATTATCCTCCACCACCAGTTCAATTTTCACCTTCGGCAGAAAATCGACCACGTACTCGGCACCGCGGTACAGCTCCGTGTGTCCTTTCTGCCGGCCGAATCCCTTTGCTTCCAGCACGGTGATCCCTTGCAACCCGATTTCGTGTAGCGCTTCCTTCACGTCGTCAAGCTTGAACGGCTTGATGATCGCCTCGATTTTTTCATCAGTACATCACCTCTTCGCTTCGCTGATCCGTGCCGGGGCCGGATCGTTCGGCATGCCGGATGATCGCTGTCGATGTGGCCGGGTGCGTCAGGTTTCGAGCCCATCCATTAGCACGGGCCGTGCCAAACTCCGGCATTCCTGGATCTGCCATTCCCGGCGGTGGCTTAGGGCGCGCCGGCCACAACTTGCGGCCGGTGCCCGCGTGACGATTGCATTGCCTTCATGCACTCTATCGATCATAAAATAGGCATAAGCTCAGGAAAGATACAAACGCGCAGCTGATGGCGTTGGAGCGTCGTCCCCGCGGCGTCGGTGGCGTGGCTGGATCGCCCCAAGATCGACAGCCGATTGACAGGTGGCGGTTGCTCATGCCTGCTGTGATGCGAATTCCGCCCGCTCCGCCTGAGGTTGCCCCTGGATGAAACAGCCCAACGCCGCGCTGTCGCGCTTCGGAACCACCATCTTCACGACAATGAGCGCGCTTGCGCTCGAGTGCGGCGCTGTAAACCTGGGACAGGGATTTCCGGACGAGGACGGACCGCTTGAGATCCGCCGTGCCGCCGCCGAGGCAGTGCTTGCAGGACCCAACCAGTATCCGCCAATGCGCGGGATCGAGGAGTTGCGCCAAGCGGTGGCAGCGCATGACCGGCGGTTTCACGGCCTCGAAGTTGACTGGCGCAGCGAGGTGATGGTCACGTCGGGGGCTACCGAGGCGCTTGCCTGCTGCTTCTTCGGTCTGCTCGAGCCGGGCGACGAGGTGGTGCTGATCGAACCGCTCTACGACTCTTACCTGCCGATCGTCGAGCGGGCGGGTGCGGTGGCGCGTCGGGTACGTCTGCAGCCGCCCGGCTGGGAGCTGCCGAAGGACGCCTTGGCGGCCGCATTCAGCGCGAAGACCAAGCTGCTGGTGGTGAACTCGCCGCTCAATCCGGTGGGCAAGGTGTTCGGCCGGGACGAACTCGCGTTTCTGGGAGAACTGCTGGAAGCGCACGACGCGTATGCCGTCTGTGACGAAGTCTACGAGCACCTGACGTTCGATGGCCGACGGCACATTCCGCTGATCACCCTGCCGGGGATGCGTGAGCGTTGCCTGCGCGTCGGCTCCGCCGGCAAGACCTTCTCGATGACCGGCTGGAAGGTCGGTTGGGTGGTGGCGGCACCGTCCCTGATCGATGCGGCAGCGCGTGCCCACCAGTTCCTCACCTTCACCACCCCGCCCGACCTGCAGCGGGCGGTGGCGACTGCCTTGGCGATGGATGACGGTTATTTCAGTGGGCTTGCCACAGCCCAGCAGGGCAAGCGCGACCGCCTTGCCGCTGGGCTGACACAGGCGGGCTTCCGGGTGCTGGAGACGGCCGGGACCTACTTCCTCATCGCCGATTTTCGCCCGCTCGATCCAGACGGCCGGTTTACCGACGACGACCTTGCGTTCTGCCGCCATCTGACCCGTGACGTGGGCGTGGCGGCGATCCCGCTGTCCGCTTTTTACGGCGATGCGCCACCGCAGGGCTGCATTCGCTTCTGCTTCTGCAAGCAAGACGCGGTACTGGACGAAGCCGCAGTCCGCCTGCAACGGTTCTTCGCCAAGCCCAGCGTGTCTCACTGCACTGACGTTATAGGATGATTTGCGAACAGGGCTGTCCGTGCGACTCTGCGGGCATCGCCCAGACGGTAAGCGGTGCTGGAGCCGGGGACCGGGGCCAGTGACGATTGGCAGACATCGGCTCGATGCTCTTGCGGTCTCCCGGTAACAGCAAATCCATGCACTCTGAGCGGAACGGGCGGGCCCGAACGGTGCTCCAAATTCTGCGCGCTGTCAGATCCGCAACAACGGGTTGATCAGCCGTCCGATGGTGCCGGTAAGTTTCAACGGTGCATCCAGAACCACGAGGCAGAGGCACTCGCCGTCTTCGTCCACCATCGGCTGATGCGTTTCGGACGAATCCTTGGCGGCAAAGTCACCGCGGCCGAATGCTTGGCCTGCGTCCTGATAACCGCCGGCCAGAACCAGCGTGTACTCGTTGCCATGATGGGTGTGCTGAGGTATGGCGCGGCCCGGACGGAACCGCATCAGCGACGCCATCATTGAACGCCTCGCCAGTGGCAGCCGAAATTCCTTGAACATCCAGCCGACCGAACGCCAGGGCAGATCGGCCAGACTTTGCCCCAGGTCAGGATGGAGATCACGATGGAGATAACGCCGCAGCGGCCTAGGTACGATCGCGAGCGTCTCCGCATCCGGCCGGGTGGCCGAAACCGGTGTTGGTATCGGCGGTTCATCCAGCCGTGCCAGCACACTCTGTAGCAGGTCGTCATCAACAGCCGCGGCATCCGATTGTTCCAGCAGCAGGCCGCCCACTGCCTGAAGCTGCGCGACATGCGCCGCACACTCAGGGCACATCGTCACATGGGTTGCGACCATTAGCGCCAGCGCTTCAGGCTGGGCGCCTGTCGCAAAGTCCAGCAGAAGTTCCGGGGCAGGATGATGGGTGATCATGCATCACCCGCCGGCAGTGCTGTGCGCAGACGTATCAGGGCCAACCTTATTCTCGATTTTACGGTTCCCAGCGGGAGCTTCATCTCGTCGGCGATCGCCTGGTGGGACTTCTCTTCGAAAAACGCTTTTTGCAGGATCTTCAGCTGCTCGCCGGGCAGCGTCTTCATCGCGCCCCGAAGCGCCAAGCCAGCCTCCGAGGCGGAGAGCTGGTCGTCAGCAGACGGATCATCCGATGCCGTCTCTGCCGCTTCGTCCAGACCGGTCTCCGGATAGCGAACGCGCCGGAACATATCGATGCTTTTGTTACGGATGATGGTAAACACCCAGGTCGATACGGTGGCACGGCGGGGATCGAACATCTCCGCTTTGCGCCACACTGTCAGCATTGTTTCTTGCACCAGTTCTTCTGCCGTTGCTGCTTCCAGTCCACGCCGAATCCCGAACCCTTTCAGGAGAGGGGCGAAATAGCGGAAGAGCTGCGCGAAGGCTTGACGATCGCGAGTGATCGCAACGGCCGAGAGGAGCTGGCAGAGCTGGTCGTTGGTCAAAGCTCCCTCGTATTCCCCCAGTTCGACGGAAGAGTCGGCCTCGAAACATGCCTCTGCATATCCCAAGAGTACCCTGCCAACCCTGCGGCGATTACGTCCACCTCTAAACTCACCCTCGGCGCCATTCAAGCCGTCTTGTTCAAGCTGCGATATGGGGTACGCCTTGCTCCATCGGATGGATCAGACGTTTTGCATGTGACGGGGCATGGACCAGGAGCCGTCTGCCAGGGGACAGGACATGGGATGGCGCCTCACGTGCCGTCTTTCTGTGGCAGCGCCGCCTCCACTGCACGGCGCAGCCGCTCGGCGTCAGGCGGTGTGATGGTCGAGAACCAGTCGAGCAGCCGGCCGTCGGGGCCGAGCAGATACTTGTGGAAGTTCCACCGTGGTACGCCCAGCGGTCCCACCTGTTTGGCAGCCCAGCGATAGAAGAGGTGCGCGTCCGTGCCGCGCACATGCACCTTTTCGGTGNNAGGGAAATCGATGTCGAAGTTGACGGTGCAGAACTCCTTGATTGTGGTCTCGTCCCCCGGTTCCTGACCGCCGAAGTCGTTCGAGGGTACCCCNAGCACCACCAGCCCCCGGCCCCGGTACTGCTGCCACAGCGTTTGCAGCCCGGCGTACTGTGGCGTGAAGCCGCACTGCGAGGCTGTATTCACAACCAAAACCGCCTTGCCGCGAAACTCCGATAGCGGCAGGGGGCGNCCGTCGATCGAGCGGAACGAAAAAGCGTATGCAGTGCCGGCTGTTGCATTTCCCACCGGCCGGTCGGTCGCTGACGCACTCTTTCCTGGCCACAGCACCGCGAGGCAGGCGGCAAGCCCGCCGAGGATCCGTGACCGGACCATCGGTCTTTATTCAGCTGGCGTTGCCGGATGCGGGCGCAGGAGGCTCCGGGGCCGCTGAGGGCACGACGGGCGGCACGACAGGTGGAGGCGGATAGCGGGGCTCCAGCGGCTCATCTCTTTGGCTCCGCCCGCGCACCGCCACGACCGCAAGCGCACCGATCAGGGCGCCTGCAAAAAGATGGGCTGCGAAGTTCAGCCCCTGGCGGATGATCATCGGCAGCCCCGTCGCAGACCACACCGCCGGATGCGGCGCGTGCAGGTGTGAGCACAGGCGCTGGTATTGGAGCCCGCAGCCAATGCCATCGTCGCTCCCAGCATCATGCCGCTTACTGTCGCCGTAGTGGCGACCAGACAGCTCAACAGCATTTCCCTGTCCTTTCGTGTCCTCGCATGGGTCCACGTCTGCCGATCTGAGCAGCGGTAAAGGCGGTTGGCAGTACTAAATTCAGGTGGCGACGAGTTCGGCGCTTTCAAGCACGGCTCGGTACCTGCGGCCAACTGTGGTATCGATAGCCGATGATTGGCCTGTTGCGTTCGCTATGGCACGCGGTGCGCGGTGGTTCCTCCTGTTCACCGGAAGTCTGTGGTAGCGTGAGCGACCCCCAGCGTCGATGGCCGATGCCTGTGTCACGATGGCGGCTGCTGCGCGCAGACGATGTGCAGGTGCTGGCTGCGAGGGCATCGCGCCGTGCCTTCTGCGTGGACGCTGGGGCAGCGGAATAAAATTCCCCTATCGGCCGCACGACATTTATTGGCACGATCTCGGTCGGCAGGCGCCGCGGGTAGGAAAGGGTGCAGGATCGGGCGCGCGCACGTCGCACCGATCCATGAAGGAGAGAGACGGAATGCGACGGCTACAGGTATGCCCAACGGGCGAACGCAAGGAGCGACCGGCGTTTGGTCCGCTGGCCATGGCGCTGTTGTTCGCAGCGGCGACCGGGTTGTCGCTGGCGGCATGCACCACCGGCAATCAGCCGGCATGGGAACAGGTCGCGATGGGTGGGACGCCGTACGCGCGATCACCCGCCAGAACCGGCGCGACCACAGACACCTCGGACACCAGCGCGGCGCCTCGGCTGGCGGCCCCCATCGGGTCTGGAGAAAACGCGACATCCGGTCGCGGTTCAGTCGAACAGGTAACCCTGCCGCCTCCGGGTGCTCCTGGCAAGCCGACGGACGCCGCCTCCGGCAGCGTGGCAGCCCCGGCGAAGACGACAACGTCCCTGACGAAACCCGCTGCGCCGACCACGATCGATCCGGGATGGATCGGCTATGAGACGTACGTCGCCAAGTACGAGGACACGCTGCTCGACCTTGCGGTGAAGCACGACCTCGGCTTTCTCGAACTTACGATGGCCAACNCGGGAGTCGATCCGTGGCTGCCGGGAGAGGGAACGACCCTCGTGCTGCCGAACATGCACCTGCCACCGGACGCAGCCCCGCAGGGTCTTGTGCTCAACCTGCCGGAACAGCGACTGTATTATTATGAGAAGGGCAAACTGATTCGCTCCTATCCGATCGGCATCGGCCGCGACGGTCATGCGACTCCGCTCGGTTCCACCACCATCGTCCGCAAGACCGTCAATCCCGTCTGGCGGCCGACGCCGTCGGCGCGTGCCGACGATCCGACGCTGCCGGCGGAGGTGCCGGCCGGCCCGGACAATCCGCTCGGCAACCGGGCGATGTACCTGGGCTGGAGCACCTACCTCATTCACGGCACCAACAAGGACTACGGCGTCGGCCGCCGTGCCAGCCGCGGCTGCATCCGGATGTACCCGGATGACATCGTCGCGCTTTACAAGAAGACGCCGGTCGGTACCAAAGTCACCGTGGTCGATCAGCCGGTGAAGGTCCGCTGGATCGGCGATGAGCTTTACGTGGAGGCCTCGCCGACCCTCGACCAGGTGCACCAGTGGGAGGACAAGGGCACGTTCGATCCGGTTGATCCGGCGGCAGCAAAGCAGCTGGTGCTGAAGGCTGCCGGAGCATCCGCCGATCGCATCGACTGGTCGGCCTTCGACCGGGCGCTGGACGAGCGGCGCGGTCTTCCCACCCGCATCACCCGCTCGGCAACACCGGCCCTGGCGACCGCCTCCCCACGTCATTGGTCCCCCGCGTCGGCGTCTTCCACCGTTCCTTCTCCCAGGTCGGCGTTCCCGTCCACGAAAGCCCCATCATCGCAAGCTGCGGCGCTGCCTTCTCCGACGTCGATGCCGCCGGCACCACCGGCCGCGAGCGCACGGAGCGCGTCGCACGTCACGGCAACGGCGAAGCCGGCCTTGCCGGGTCCCGCGGTGGCAAAACCGGTCGCCGCCATGAGTTCCGAGTCCGACGACGACCTGGTGCGGTGGCTCCGCGACCGTCTGCAGGATGGGAGCGGGCACTGAGCCGCGACACGCCGCCCTCGCTCCGGATACCGGCTTCCGCCCTGCAGACGGAGCCGCACGGGACTTCGGCGGTTCCGGACGCTCCTCCTGTCTCAGATGCTTTATGCGCAGACGCCCTCGCCGCAGAGCTGGGGCTGTCGCCGGTCATTGGGCTGGGCGCCGTTGTTGCCGTCGTCACCGAGGAAGTGCCACGGATCCTGGTGCTGCCGCGGCGGCCGGCTACGGGCAGTCCCGAGACCGGAAAGAGAACAACCGGAAAGATGGAGCCCGTCAGGATACAGGCGGGTGGGGAGGAGACGCTGCCATTCGGTCTGTTCGATCCTGCCGAGCACCGCACGCTGCAGCTCGGGCTGCGTTCTAGGGTTGCCGAACGCACCGGTCTCACCCTGCCGTGGGTGGAGCAGCTCTACACCTTCGGCGACCGCGGGCGGGACCCGGCCGAGCGCAATGGGNGGCCCCGCCTGCTGACCATAGCCTACCTTGCCCTGCTGCGCGAACCACTGCCGGTGTTCGATGCGCGTTGGCGGGAGTGGTACGACTTCCTGCCGTGGGAGGATTGGCGCGACGGTCGGCCGACCTGCCTCGACGAGCCGATCCGCCGCGGCCTGCAAGCGTGGATCGGCCAAGCCACAGGTGAAGGCGAGCGGCGCGGGCGCGAGGAGCGGGTGAGCATTGCGTTCGGCTTCGGCGCTGCCCCGTGGGATCCGGCGCGCACCCTCGAACGCTACGAGGCGTTGTACGAAGCGGGGCTGGTGGCGGAGGCGGTGCGTGACCGGGGCGAACGTCCGTCTGCCGCCGCTGACCGGCTGGGGGCAGCGATGGCGCTGGACGACCGTCGGATCCTCGCCACCGCGCTCGGCCGGCTGCGCGGCAAACTCGCCTACCGGCCGGTGGTCTTCGAGCTGGTGCCGGATGAATTCACGCTGTTGCACCTGCAGCAGGTGGTCGAAGCGTTGGCAGGCCAGCGTCTGCACAAGCAGAATTTCCGCCGCATGCTGGTGGCGGGCGAGCTGGTGGAGCCCACGGGGCGCATCGGTCACGGCACACGCGGCCGACCGGCCGAACTCTTCCGCTTCCGCCGCGCCGTTCTGCGCGCTAAGCCGTCCGCGGGTGTCGCCTTGCCGACCCGCCGCGGCGGGAGCTGAGGTGGGCGCGGGATCGAATGGCGCTGCGCGGACTCGCTGTCTTTGCGGGAATTCCGGCGTCTGCAGACGACCGGCATGCGCCGGACTTGACTGCGCGGGCAAGAAAATGTCCACAAACGCTCCGTGATCCACGTCGCCGGCCACAACTTCGGCATCCTGATGCGCAGGCTGATCAGTGTCGGAATCCTGAAAGAGGCCACAGCCCACGGCCGGGTGCTGCTGTTGGTCGCCCACAGCATGGAAATCTCGGCAGTGTGCCTCTTCGCCGTTCATGACGCCGACGACCCAGCATGATCACGACGGATACATCATCAACGTGCTGGCAAGGTGTCCACCAACTCGAAGGGAATTCAGCTGGCCCAAACCTTGGTCACACGGCCATACGACTGCCCCGTCGAGTGCAAGCCAAACGCGTGAGACGTAAAGCCCCCTCAGAGAGCAGAAAGCTCCGTCGCTCAGACCAGCACTTCGCGCGCGTTTTTCGAAGGCATCCACCATCGTGCTGGCAACTGTGGGCAGAAGGAGGGCGATGGCGCGCTGCAATCCCCGCGAGCGCATCTGCCATGTCAGTTCAACCCCGACCTTGCAGCCTCCGCGAAACGGCGCCACGTTCCAGCAGATACCAAAAGCCTGAAACAGGGGATCAGGGGAAGATACCTCGATGCGATGCGGTCGCAGCAGCTCGGTCCGGGTTCGAAACCTTTCGCGGATTGGGCCAAGCCCCACTTCCTGTTCCGTGAAGTACACGTCCACCTCGCGCTCGTAAATTCGTGCCGAACGCCAGATAGACAGAAACTCGGGATAGCGCTCGACGTCCGCAATCAGGTCGAAGACCTGCTCCGCGGGCGCCGCGATGTATCGACGGTCGCGATGCTGGGCCATCAACGGGAAAGCCCGCACGGCAAGGCCGCGCTGATCATCTGTCCCGGCCACATGACGCCAACCAGCCGTTTGAGCATGCCTTCGAACTCCGTTCGGCTCCCTGTTCAGCCACGGATATAGGCTCTGCGAGGCCGCGGGCACAGGGCCGGAGCGTCCGTTCGTTATTCGGCCGCCTGGTTGATTGGCTTCTCTGCCTTGGTGTCCCGTGTCGGGCGCCAGCGAAGAACGGGAGAGCGCGCAGCCTTGGTTTCGTCCAGCCTCCGCCGCGGAGCGAGGCGTGGTGCCCCGCGGAAATAGTCGCTGTCACCGGATTTCGCCCGCTGCGCCAAGCCGCGCAGCGATTCGATGAACTGGTCGAGCGTTTCCTTGCTTTCCGTTTCCGTTGGCTCGACCAGCATGGCGCCATGCACGACCAGCGGGAAGTACACGGTCATCGGGTGGAAGCCCTCGTCGATCATCGCCTTGGCGAAGTCGAGCGTCGTCACCCCGCTATCTTTGAGAAACCGGTCGTCGAACAGCGCTTCATGCATGCAGGGACCAGAGAAGGCCGGGGTCATCGCCCCATCGAGCTCCGCCATGATGTAGTTGGCGTTGAGCACGGCGTCCGCAGAAGCCTGGCGCAGTCCGTCTGCGCCCATGCTCATCATGTAGGCGAGCGCGCGAACGAACATGCCGAACTGACCATGAAATCCCTTTACCCGTCCGAACGGCTTCTGCCCGGAATCCCGCGAATGTTCGACAAGCGCGTACCCGTTGCCGTCGGTGACGACGTACGGGACCGGTGCGAACGGTGCCAGTTCCTGTGACAGCACGACCGGCCCGGAACCCGGGCCGCCGCCGCCATGCGGGGTGGAGAAGGTTTTGTGCAGATTGATGTGCATGCAGTCGACGCCGAGGTCGCCTGGCCGCACCCGGCCGACGATGGCGTTGAAGTTTGCGCCGTCGCAGTAGAAGAAGGCTCCGACGTCATGTGCTGCAGCGGCAATGTCGAGGATTTCGGATTCAAACAGGCCGCAGGTGTTCGGGTTCGTCACCATGATCGCGGCAACATCCGACGCCAGCTGTTCCCGCAGGTGACCGAGGTCGACTCGTCCCCGAGCATCGGCATCGATCGTCTCGACCGTATAGCCGCATGCAGCTGCCGTCGCCGGGTTGGTGCCGTGAGCGGATTCCGGCACCAGCACCCGCTTGCGCGGATCGCCCCGATCTTCCAGCGCGGCGCGGATGGTCATCAGTCCAACCAGTTCACCGTGCGCGCCTGCCGCCGGAGACATCGCCACTGCCGGCAGCCCGGTCAGCGTCGTCAGCCAGTGCGCCAGCGTGTGGATCAGCTCCAGCGCTCCCTGCACGCTCGAGACCGGCTGCAGCGGATGCAGATCACCGATCCCGGGAAGCCGCGCCACCTTTTCGTTCAGCCGCGGATTGTGCTTCATCGTGCACGAGCCGAGCGTGAACAATCCGGAATCGATGGAGTAGTTTTTCTGGCTGAGGCGCAGGTAATGGCGGACAACCTCGGGTTCACTCAGCCCCGGCAGCCCGATCGTATCGCGCCGGCGAACTCCGCCCAGACGTTCACTTCCCGCGGGCAACGCATTTTCCGGCAAGTCGACCGCGGTTTTGGACGGAGAGCCCTGCTCGAAGATGAGCGGCTCTTCCAGCTGCAGACCGCGGTGGCCGCTTATCGTGGCTCCCGTCTCGGGCATCTCAGAGAATCTCCCGCATCGTCGCGACGAGCACATCCATCTCGTCGTCGGTGTTGGTCTCGGTGGTAGCAACCAGCAACAGTGGTTCTGCTTCGGTCCATCCCGGCAGCAACCGGGAGACCGGCACGCCTCCCAGAATGCCGCGCTCAGCCAGTGCTTCGAGTACTTCGGTGGCCGGGCGGGAAAGACGTACCGTGAACTCGTTGAAGAACGTCTCGTTCAGCATTTCAATGCCCGGAACGACGGCAAGGCGGTCGAACAGCGCGATGGCACGGGCATGATTGAGCTCACCCAGCCGCTTCAGACCGACATCGCCGAGGAGTGTGGCGTGGATGGTGAACGCGAGCGCGCACAGGCCGGAGTTCGTGCAGATGTTGCTGGTCGCCTTCTCGCGACGGATATGCTGTTCACGGGTGGACAGGGTCAGAACGAAGCCTCGCCTGCCGTCGACATCCACCGTCTCACCGCACAGCCGGCCCGGCATCTGGCGGACATAACGTTCGCGGGCCGCCAGCAGACCGACGGTCGGCCCGCCAAAGGAGGCCGCGTTGCCGAGCGACTGCCCTCACCCGCAACGATGTCTGCCCCCATCTCGCCAGGAGGTGTCAGCAAGCCGAGTGACACCACCTCGTTCACCACGACCACGAGCAGCGCACCTTGTGCATGGCAAGCCTGGGCAAGATCGCTGTAGTCATGCACCCGGCCGAAGACATCCGGATTTTGCACCACTACGCACGCGGCATCGCGATCGAGACGCCTGGCGCAATCCTCCTGCCCGCTCCACGACGGCGGCATGGCAACTGTATCGATGCCGAGATAACGACAATAGGTCTCGGTCGTTGAGCGGTAATGCGGATGCAGGCCGCCGGACAGAATGACGCGGCTTCGCTTGGCAACACGGCACGCCATCATCACCGCTTCGGCACAGGCGGTTGCCCCGTCGTAGAGCGAGGCGTTGGCGATATCCATGCTGGTGATCAGGGCAACCTGCGTCTGGAACTCGAACAAGTATTGCAGGGTACCCTGAGCAATTTCCGGCTGATAGGGCGTGTACGCTGTAAGGAACTCGCCGCGCTGGATCAGATGATCAAGCGACGCGGGAACATGATGGCGATAGATCCCGGCGCCGAGAAACGACGGCGCCGAGGATGGGCTGATGTTGCGCGCGGCGAACGCACGAAAGGCACGCTCAACCGCCAACTCGTCCATTTGAAAGGGCAGATCGACCGGGCCGTCGAGCCTCGCCGCCAACGGGACGTCCCTGAAGAGGTCATCCACCGAGGCGACACCGATCGCGTCCAACATCGCGCGGCGATCGGTCTCGGTCAGCGGCAGATAACGCATCAGTGCAGGCCCTCGACGTACGCGTCATAGGCGTCCTGCGCCATCAAGGCGTCCAGTTCGCCCGGATCGCTCAGCCGGATCTTGAAGAACCAGCCTTCGCCCAGAGCATCGGCATTCACCCGCCCCGGCTCCTCGACAAGATCGGTGTTGACGGCAATGACCTCGCCGGACGCGGGCGCGTAGACTTCGCTTGCGGCCTTCACCGACTCGACGACGGCAGCTTGCGCGCCCTTGCTGACGCTGCTGCCCACCTCCGGAAGTTCGACAAAGACGACGTCCCCAGCTGCTCTTGTGCATAGGGGTGATACCGACCGTCCCCACGCCGTCCTCGACGCGGATCCATTCGTGTTCTTGGGTAAAACGGACCGGAGGCATGGGATTCGATCTCCTCGTGACGTTAGCGGACGTAGCGATGCTCGATGAACGGCAGCCGTACCACGGTGCCGGCAAGCGGTTTGCCGCGGACCACCAGCTGTAGCGGCGTATCCGGTGCAGCGTGAGCAGCGTTCACGTATCCCATCGCCACCGGTCCTCCGACCGAAGGGGCATAACCGCCACTGGTCACAGTACCGATGGGAGAACCATCGGTATCGAGGATGGGGCAGCCGCTGCGCGCAGGAGCCCTGCCCTGAAGGCAAATGCCAACGCGTCGGCGCGACGGACCGTCCTGCAACTGTCCGAGGATGACGGAATCACCGGGGAAACCGCCCTCGCGGCGACGCCTCGGGCTGATCGCCCAGCTCAGGCCTGCCTCGACCGGAGTTGTCGTCTCGTCAATGTCGTTGCCCCACAGGCAGAGACCGGCCTCCAGGCGCAACGTGTCGCGTGCCCCGAGACCCGCCGGCATCACGTCCGGTTCCGCAAGCAGCGCTTTCGCCAAATCTTCGGCGTGATCCGCGGCGCACGAAATCTCGAACCCGTCCTCACCGGTATAGCCGGACCGTGTCGCAAAGCAGGTGATGCCAGCGATCGTCAGCGTACTGCTGGTCATGAACCGCATTGCCGCCGCCTCGGGCGCAAGGCGTATGATGACGTCACCTGCGCTCGGCCCCTGCAGTGCGAGCAGTGCCGCATTCTCCAACATCTCGATTTGGCATGCGGGCAACTTCGCCTTCAAACGCGCAAAGTCCACATCCTTGCGCGAGGCGTTGACGACGAGCATCAGGGCATCGCTGACACGTGCCACCATCAGATCGTCGATGATGCCGCCGTTGGCATTCGTCAGCATCGAGTAGCGGACCTTGTCGAGCTGAAGGCCCTGGATATCTGCGACCACAAGTTGTTCGAGCGAGTCCAGGTCGTCGCCCTGGATCCGCACCTGACCCATATGTGAAACGTCGAATAGAACCGCCTTGCTGCGCGCATGCAGATGCTCGGCGAGGATGCCCTGGTACTGGACCGGCATTTCGTAACCGGCAAAAGGCACCAGCTTCGCGCCAAGCTGCTCGTGCAGATCGAACAGGGGCGTGCGCTTCAGCGGTGCTGCGGAAATATCGCTCATCAGGCCCCCATTTATTTCGCGCGTGCGGAAAATCGCAGCCAGTTTACCGGCTGGCATTCAGGCGTCAATTGCAGCAACAAAAGGTCGGTGATCCGCAGGCATCTATATATCTCACGCCACGCCTTTGCCGTTATCAATGCAACAAGAAATCGCGCAACGGGTTAATCGGCGATAACACTGATACGGCGATCTAACGGCTATCGATGCGATATTCTGCAACCGAATGCCGCAATGCAATATCAGCGACCAAGATTTTGCCAACGCTGATTGTAGGAAAGCTCATCGGGCGTCAACTGGAAACCGACCAAAACCTCGTACTCATATTCTGCGTCGCGGTAGGGCAGAGGGATGGTGACGATGATGGGCGGATCACCGTCTTGCACCGCCAACCGCGTTCGGTTAACAGGAAAATCGAAGGACAGGTCGAAGGTTTGTTTCGAGAGGATCTCGTCCGTCCGCACGACGCTGACGAAATAGATGAAAGCGGCCTTGCCGTCGTCGTTGGCTGCGCCACGATCGAGAATGAACACCGGAGAGAGCTGCACCACAACACGCCGGTTCCCGTCGGGATAGGTGCACTCTGCAGGCAGATCTCCGATCTGGGCCTGAAAGCTGATGTCGAGGATGTCATGGCGCTCGCCCGCTGCGAACCGGGTCAGCGAGCCCGCTTCGGAAAGCACCGCAACCCGCGGACACACGCGCTGCTGCTTGTCGGAGGCGCAGCCAGCTGCCAGCAGCAGCGCAACCACCGAAAGGGCAACGCGGCCCACACGCGACGGTGACATCGCTCGCGAACCCGTCACAGGGATGCGTGCGTGCCGTCGCACGTCGGCGGGGTGTGGGTCCGTTTACAGCCGCACAGCCACAACGTCTCGGTCTTCTCCGCGATAAACATCAAGGGCGTGAATTCCGTGTCCTTGTGCTTGCCGTCGCAAAATGGCTGCGTCGCACTCTTCCCGCAGGCACACCAAGCATACTTCCTGCCGGCTTCGACCTGGACCGGGAACGGAGATTTTTGGGCGATGACGGCTTCCGCCATGGGGGTATTCCTTACGTTCTGACCATTCATGCAGCAGGACGACACTATCGTCGTGCTGGCACCGGTGACAAGATGCGGTCATGGCCGTTTACACGGAAATCGCTGACGAGGAAGTTCAGGCGTTCGCCCGCGAGTACGATATCGGACGCGTTCTCGCGTGCAAGGGCATCGCCGAGNGGATCGAAAACTCCAACTTTTTGCTCGTCACCGAGCGGGGGCCGTTCATCCTCACGCTTTACGAACGGCGGGTGCAACGCGACGATCTGCCATTCTTCCTGGGACTGATGGAGCATCTGGCCGCACGCGGGATTCCGTGTCCGACGCCGGTTCGAGGGCGGNATGGCAACGCCTTGCGGCAGGTGGCCGGACGGTGCGCTGCAATCGTCACGTTTCTGCAGGGGATGTGGCCGCGGCGACCCAATGCCATACACTGCCAAGCGCTTGGCGCCGCCTTGGCACGCATGCATGTTGCCGGGGCTGATTTCCCCATGCAGCGCAGCAACGACCTTNCGGTCTCGTCATGGCGCCCGCTCTACGAAGCATCTGCCCGCCGACCCGATGCGGTCGCTCCTGATCTCGCGGGAGAACTCGAAGGAGAACTCGCAATCCTGGAGAGCCGCTGGCCGGACGACCTTCCTCGTGGTGTGATTCACGCCGACTTGTTTCCAGACAACGTATTCTTCGAAGGAGAGCAGCTTTCCGGCCTGATCGACTTCTACTTCGCGTGCACTGATTTTCTCGTTTACGATCTCGGTGTATGTCTGAATGCGTGGTGTTTCGAGCCGGACGGAAGTTTCAACGTGACGAAGGCACGCCGCCTGTTTGCTGGCTACAGGTCAGTCCGGCCGCTTGCCGCCCGGGAACTCAAGGCGGTCCCGTTGCTGGCCCGCGGGGCATCGATGCGTTTTCTGATGACCCGACTCTACGATTGGCTGCACACGCCAAAGAATGCCCTGGTGACGCCGAAANATCCAATGGAGTACCTGCAGCGGCTGCGTTTTCATCGCAGTGCGCGCGGTCTTGGCGCCTATGGTCTGGACGGGATCAATGACTGAAGACCTCCCTCACGTGGTCGAACTGTATACTGATGGCGCATGCTCGGGAAATCCTGGTCCGGGAGGGTGGGGAGTGTTGCTGCGTTGGCGCGGACATGAAAAGGAGCTTTCCGGAAGTGCTCCGCTGACCACCAACAACCGGATGGAGCTGATGGCGGCGATCGAAGGACTGGCCAGCCTGCGACGCCCGAGTGTTGTCCGGTTGTATACGGATTCGCTCTATCTGCGTGACGGTATCACCCGCTGGCTTCCGCGCTGGAAGCACAACGGTTGGCGCACGGCCAACCGTAAGCCGGTCAAGAACGAAGATCTGTGGCAGCGGCTCGAGGCGGTCCTGGCGCCGCACCAGGTGGACTGGCAGTGGGTGCAAGGGCATGCCGGACATGCCGAAAACGAGCGGGTGGATCGACTTGCGCGTGCGGCGGCCCGTGCCGTGTCGTCATCGACCGGATCAGCGGCAGCCAGCAGCCGCGCGGGGAAAACGGCATGCTGACTCCATCAGCAGGTCAAATGAACGGCTATTCGGAGCGAACGCTGTATACGATTGAACGTAGCTGCTTTGCGGTGCATTTGCTAGAGTCACTAAATGTGATATTCGCGCTATGAGCGCAACTCCAGGGATCGGGACATGGTTGGGTTGCGGTGGTCAGAAGCCATGAGTGTCGGAGTTCCTGCGCTGGATGACGACCACCGGTGCCTCGTCCGGATCATCAACTTGCTGGAAAACGTGCGGGAGAACGACTCCTCGCAGGTGGCCGATACGGTACTCGACACCCTGGGCGTATACTGCCGTTGCCACTTCGCTCGAGAGGAGCAGGTGATGGCTGCCTGCGACTTTCCGGCTCTGACGTTTCACCGCTCGGAGCACGAGAGGTTCACGGAGATGGTGCGTCGCCTGCGCGAGCGCCATTCCGCCGATCAGGATTCAGGTNCACGATCGGATATGGTTCGGGAACTGCTGGAACGCCTGACGGCTTGGCTGCGCCACCATATCCTGATCCAGGACATGGCCTACAAGCCGTACGTGCAGGAACGATGGGACGGAACGGCGACACTGCCCGAAATGCCGTCACTGAGCCACGGACTCGTCGGCATGAGTAGTATGAGCAGGGCCGTCGAGACGACTAGCCAGTGAGGTGTGCGCCTGAAGCGGGCGGGAGTTTCACGTCCGCCGCAACTTCAGGCGTGACCATTGGTAACTTGCCGAAAACCGTTACATCTGGCTGAGCAGTGACTCGGCGCTGGTTTTTCGNAACGCTCCAGCCGGATCGATGTTCAGGATCTTCACGACGCCGTCCTCGACCAGCATCGAGAACCGCTGATTGCGCAGCCCCAGCCCCTTGCCGGTCAGATCGAGCTCGAGTCCGGTTGCCTTGGTGAAGGCGGCGTCGCCGTCCGCGACCATCATGACGGAGTCACCGCAGCCCTGGTCCTTGCTCCACGCGTCCATCACGAACACATCGTTCACCGAGGTGCAGACGATCGCATCCACGCCCTTGGCCTTCAGGGCGGCGGCGTTGCTGACGAACCCCGGCACGTGCTTTGCCGAGCACGTCGGTGTGAACGCCCCGGGNACGCCGAAGAAGGCTACTGTCTTGCCCTTGAACAGGTCGTCGGTGGTGATCGGCTCGGGTCCGTTCGCGCCCCAGCACATCAGCTTGACCGACGGAATGGACTCACCAACAGCGATTGTCATCACGTGCCCCCTTTTCCCTTCTGGAGATTGGGCGATGCCCCTGCGGCTCGCCTTCGAGGCAGCAGATAGTGGCAAGCACGATCGATTGCAAACCAACCTATCCAGACCACAGTCCTATCGCTCGACCATATTCCCTGCGGCACGATCGACGGCCTGCAGCACCATGTCCTGGCTCAGCAGTTCCGGTAGTGCTTCACCCTCCTGCAGGCCCGGTCCGTAGACAGCATCGAACGGAATGCCGTACCGGCCGAAGCTTGCCAAATACCGGGAGATCGCTTCGTTGGGTGATGTCCAGTCACCCCGCATTGCCACGACGTCCGCATCACCAAGGCGGGTCCGCACGGCATCACTTTCCAGAACCAGGCGCTCGTTCACTTTGCAGGTGATGCACCAGTCGGCAGTGACAT
The DNA here is from genome assembly GCA_013414705.1 of Defluviicoccus sp. GTDB lineage: Bacteria > Pseudomonadota > Alphaproteobacteria > Rhodospirillales > Defluviicoccaceae > Defluviicoccus. Next base: position 3,586,795 of record CP058705.1, on the reverse strand, counting down.
TGACGAACACAACCCGGCCCTCGGCGACGAGATCGGCAACACGGTGAGGCTCAAAGGGCTGCCAGATTCCAGGTTCTCGCTCTTTGGTCGCTGCAGGGGCGCCCGTGCTGGCTGTACCGGCGGGACGCAGGGGAACGAAGAACGCAGCAACAACCAGGGCCGCGACAGCGGCCNNGACCGGCCGTATCCGCCGAGGCAGCTTCGGGCGGAGTGCCAGCAGCAGCATGATCGCGAGTGCTACGACGGCAATGGCAAGCGCGGCCGACGTCCCGACCTGACTGGCAAGAACCCAGCACAGCCAGCCGGCGGTTGCAGCCAGCGCCAGTCCCAACACCTGTCGCAACCGGCGCATCCACGGACCCGGCCGCGGCATGCGGGTCGCGAGCGCCGGAAAAGCCGCAACCAGCAGGTAGGGTAGTGCCAGGCCCAGCCCGATTGCCGCAAACACCAGCACGATTTCCGCCGGTCCGCGTGACAGAGCGAAGCCGACTGCCGTGCCGAGAAACGGCGCCGAGCAGGGTGTCGCCAGCACGGTCGCAAGGGCGCCGGTCAGAAAGTGCCCGCCCAGCCCGCGCACCCGACCGGCGTGCTCGTCAGCAAGACCAAACAGTCGGGGCATCGGAACCTGGTACAGGCCCCAGAGATTGCAGGCGAACAGGGTCACGACCAGAATCATTGCCGTCAGGAACCACGGCTGCTGGAACTGCAGTCCCCAGCCGATGGCCGTTCCCGTCGCCCGAACCATCAGAAGCGCGCCGGCCAGAACCATGAACGAGAACACAATACCGAGCGCCGCGGCGATGAAGCCGGCGCGGACCGCGCGCCGCTCACCACCACCGTGTCCGACGACCGCCAGCAGCTTGATCGACAGCACCGGCAGGACGCACGGCATCAGATTGAGAATGAGCCCGCCCAGTAGCGCAAGCGCAATGATCATCGCCAGGCTGCGGTCTACGGCCGGAGCCGCCGCTGCTGCCCCCAACGCTGCTATCCCCGGTGCTGCTGTCCCTGCCCCGGCCGGCAGGACCGTCATCGCCTGTTCGGCACTGCGCCCACCATCGACGACGGTCACCGTCACGGGCAATGCGGCCAAGCTGGAGAGCCCTTCTACGTTCTCCGCCGGAAGGATGAAGGTCACCGAACGCCGATCGTCGGATAAACGGATGTTCGGGGCTTTGAACAGGATTGGTGACGGCCCTTCAACGAACACGTCTGGTGTGTCGAGCGGGCGCGCCGCATCAACCTCCACCGCCAGGAAGAGGCCGTTCTCTGTCTTCACTTCCCTGACGGGCTCGATCGCAAGTCCNCGCCGCTTGCCCGTCCCCGGCACCAGAGCCCGGGCACGGGCAAGGTCGTGGGCGAATTCGGATGGTTGCGCAGCCGCGTTGGCGGGAAGGATCAAATTCAGGTCCGCAGTGTACGGAACGCAGATATCGGAGCAGGTAAGATAATCAACGGTGGCGTGCAGCCGCAGTGGTTCGCCGGGGTGCAGCAGGTGGACCGTCACCGGGAGCACAACACCGTCTGTGTAGCCAATCGTCTCCACTCCGGCCGCGGAAAAGCGTCGCGGTGCCGGCCAGTCGATGTCGGCGGAGGCCAAGTTCTCCGAACCGCTCCAGTCCGCCTTCGGTGGATAACCGGCGTCGCCCGGTAACCGCCAGTAAACATGCCACCCAGGGCTCATCTGGAACTGCAGTCCGAGTGCCAGCGTTTCATCCCTGCCGACGGCTGTGGTCGCAGAAATCAGGCGCACCCCCGTGNNTTCGGTGGCAGCCCACGGCGAGGCTGCCCCTGATGCATCCGCTGAATCCGCATGTGCTGCGAAAGGCGAAATCCACAAGGAAGCTACCAGTAGAAGAAAGGGGACAATCGCCCACATACGCCGCAGACTCGAACCAGTACGTTGCACTCTAATGTGACGACTTTCTTTGGACCGGAGCAAGCGCAGCAAGATCACCAAGCGTTGATCGTCGCGGGTATCGAGGAAGATCGGTGGCGAACATGGACAATGCCGCTTGTCCTTGTGCTAGACTGAGCTTTGGGATCATTGGAGATGCCATGGGACGCGCCAGCCAGTTTGACGAGTCGCTCGTTGGTCAGTTGCTTGTCGCTATGCCCGGCATGCGTGACCCGCGTTTTGCCAAAAGCGTCGTGTACATCTGTGCGCACAGCACCGAAGGCGCGATGGGACTTGTCCTGAACCGCATTCTCGACACGCTGACGTTCGCTGATCTGCTCGAGCAACTTGGCATTCCGTCCTTGGAAACCCAGCGCGGGGTCAAGGTTCACTTCGGCGGACCGGTGGAAACAGGCCGGGGATTCGTGCTGCACTCGCCGGATTACAAGCAGGACGGCACATTGATTGTTGCCGGAGAGGTGTCGCTGACCGCAACGGTCGATATCCTGCGCGCCATTGCTGCCGGCGGCGGACCACGGCGGCATCTCCTTGCTCTGGGCTATGCCGGCTGGGGGCCGGGTCAGCTCGACGGAGAGATGCGCGCGAACGGCTGGCTGCATGTTCCTGCGGACGAGGACTTGGTCTTCGACCAGGAACTCGAAACCAAGTGGGATCGGGCGATGGCGAAAATCGGCATCGATCCCCGCATGCTTTCGGATGCAGCCGGAAACGCCTGACGCCGCGGCCCGCGCCTGCACCCCGCACCACGCCACACGACGCGGCGCTCTTCTCGCACACAACAATCGGCCTAAAGACCCCCACAGTTTCGTTGCCTGCGCAGATCCGTGGCGAGCAACCTTCATACGAACGTCACATGTCCACAGAATCTGTGGATAAGCGTGTTGATAGCCTCCTCTCCAACGGAGCCAACGTGCTCTGTTTGCGAGAAGGTTTCTGCGTTTTTGTTATCTGATAGAATAACTGGCAGGCGTATTCTCTAATTACTGCGCAACCCGTTTGATCGTCGTCGGAGCATTAACGTGTTTCGGACACTGGACTCCGTCGCCCCAACAAACTAGGTGCTACCGGGACACGTTGCAGGGAACGCCTGATGTCCGGTAAGCCACTTATTCTCGCTGTCCCCAAGGGGCGAATCCTCAAAGAGGTGATGCCCGTCCTGCGGGCGGTTGGAATCGAGCCAGAACCATCGTTCGTGGACGAGGAGTCGCGTCAGCTCCGGTTCGCGACCAACGTCGCCAATTTGGATCTGATCCGCGTCCGCTCGTTTGACGTTGCCACGTTCGTCGCCTTCGGTGCGGCGCATCTGGGGATCGCGGGCAATGATGTGCTGATGGAGTTCGATTATCCGGAGATCTACGCACCGCTCGACCTGNGGATCGGCTATTGCCGGCTCTCGGTCTGCGAGCCCGAAGATCTTTCCGCCGAGGACGATCCCAGGACCTGGAGCCACGTCCGGGTGGCGACGAAGTATCCTAACCTCGCCAGCAGCCATTTCGCCAACCGTGGCGTCCAGGCCGAGTGCATCGTCCTGAATGGGGCCATCGAACTGGCTCCGGCACTGGGGCTGAGCCAGCGGATCGTCGACCTGGTGTCCAGCGGCGCCACGCTGCGGGCGAACCGGCTGGTCGAGGTGGAGAGCATCGTCGAAATTACATCGCGGCTGGCGGTAAACCGCACCGCCTGGAAGACGAGGCCGACGGAGATCGGCGGCTGGCTTGAACGGTTTCGTGNNAGGTCGTTGATGCCCGTGCGGCTTGATACTCGGTCCGGGGACTTCGCGGCCCGTTTTGCCCAGGTCCTGGCGGCAAAACGCGAAGTGGCCGAAGACGTCGATACGACCGTCGCCGAGATCATAGCCGAGGTCAGACAGCGCGGCGACGCAGCCGTTGCCGAATATACGGCACGCTTCGATGGCGCTCAGACAGGAGCGTTGCGGATTGCGGTGAGCGAGGTCGATCAGGCGCTGGCGGCATGCGATCCGGAACTGATCGATGCCCTGCACCACGCTGCCACACGCATCCGTGCCTTTCACGAACGGCAGCGGCCGGCGGATCTGAGCTTTACCGATGCCGAGGGTGTGAGACTGGGCTGGCGATGGACGCCGATCCGTGCCGTGGGGCTGTACGTTCCGGGCGGGACGGCAGCCTATCCAAGCTCGGTGCTGATGAACGCCCTGCCGGCGAAGGTGGCGGGGTGTGAGCGGCTGGTGATGACCGTGCCTGCCCCGGAAGGCCGGCTAGCGCCGCTGGTGCTGGCGGCAGCTCATATTGCAGGCGTTGACGAGATTTACCGGATCGGTGGTGCACAGGCGATTGCCGCCCTGGCATACGGCACCGAAACGATCGCGGCTGTAGACAAGATCGTCGGGCCCGGCAACGCCTTCGTCGCCGCGGCCAAGCGCCGTGTGTTCGGGCAGGTCGGTATCGATATGATCGCGGGGCCGTCGGAAGTCCTGGTCGTTGCCGACGACGCCAATGACCCTGGCTGGATTGCCATGGACCTCCTGGCACAGGCTGAACACGATGCGGCAGCCCAATCCATTCTGATAACGGACAACGTGCGGTTCGCGGATGCGGTCGAGCAGGCTGTCGAGNGGCACCTGCGGTCGTTACCACGCCGTGTGATTGCGGCCGCAAGCTGGCGGGATCACGGCTGTATCATCATGGTTGAGAGTTTGGACGAAGCGCCGTCACTGATCGACCGGATTGCTCCGGAACATCTGCAGCTGGCGATCGAAGATCCGGATACCCTGGTTGCCCAGATTCGCAATGCCGGATCGGTGTTTCTCGGAAGATTCACGCCGGAGGCTCTTGGCGACTATGTCGGTGGCCCGAACCATGTCCTGCCGACGGCGCGCAGCGCCCGATTTTCTTCAGGCCTCGGTGTTCTCGACTTCATGAAGCGGACGACCATGCTGGGGTGCGACAGCCACGGGCTGGCGCGGCTTGGCCCCATCGCCGAGACGCTCGCGAAGGCCGAGGGACTGGATGCGCACGGCCGATCCATATCGATCCGCAGGAACTCCGGGCCCACCGTCTTGGATGATGACGGTCATGCGGCCTGAGACGGCGCTTTCGGTAGCCGCCGCCCTTTCGGTAACCGCCGCCTAGGTGGGAGCCGGCAGCCTCATGCCCTTGCCCGCGAGGGAAGACTCACAGCGAATCATTCAGGTCGTGCTTGAAGAGGCCAGCGGCATCCGGCTCAGCCCAGCGGTAGAGCACGAGCGGAAAGCAGCACTGTTTGATCTGCTGGAAGAAAACCGCTTTGTCCCCAAGGGCGGGTTCGAGGGCCCTACATTCTGCGCCTCGGCAATACCGGCGAACGGCTGACCTTTACCGTCTGCAACGAGCTCGATCTGCAGCTCACCCGCTTCACGTTACCGACCGGAGTGCTGCGCCACATCATCAAAGACTACTTTTTGGTGTGCGAGAATTACTACAGCGCCATCAAGCACCTGACTCCCAGCCGGATTGAAGCCATCGACATGGGGCGACGGGGGTGCACAACGAAGGGGCGCAACTGCTCAGAGAAGAGCTCGCGGAAAAAGTCGAGATCGACAAGGATACAGCGCGACGCCTGTTCACGTTGATATGCGTGCTGCAGATCCGCCGTTAAAGAGGAAAGATGGGACTTGCCGTCACCATTATCTGGCACGTTCCAGCGAGGCGCCCTGTCGCGTCGCGCCCCTGCGCCTGCCCGAGCGTTATGCGCCGGTGCGGTTCGTGAGTGCCGGTGAGCTCGCGCGCGACCGCCGTCCTGTTTGCGTGCACGCACAATGCTGTCCGCTCGCCGATGGCAGAAGGTCTGTTGAAGCACTTGCTCGGACACCGGATCTACGTCGATTCAGTCGGCGTGCGGCCTGGTGAGCTGGATCCCTTTGCGGTTGCGGTGATGGACGAGATCGGCATCGACATCGCCCGCCATCAACCAAAAAGCTTTGATGAGCTTGAGGATGATTCGTTCGACGAGGTGGTCTCCTTGTCGCCAGAGGCCCAGCACCGGGCAGTAGACATGACGCGGGTGATGGCCTGCGACGTGATTTTCTGGCACACGTTCGATCCATCGATGATCGAGGGCAACCGGGATGCCCGTCTTGACGCCTACCGCCAGGTGCGTGATCAGTTGATCCAGCGAATCAAGACGCACTTCGGCGTCACCCCGATGGCGAATTTGTAAGGACGCGATATCCAATACGCTCAAGACTACCGATTTGCGTGTGCAGGGTTGACGTACTTCCACCATGCTACCCATGTCTCAGTTTCGTGATAGCGGCCAGAGGCGCTGTGAAGCTTCCAGAAGACGCGAGTACGAATGGGTTGAGCTGAGGAAGAATACTCAGCGTCCCAATCAGGGAAAGGTGCCAGGAGTCAGGGACGGTGCAGACGCAACGCCTAGCCTTGCCCGCTCGCCTGGGACCGAGAAGAACGCGGGAGAGGATCAGAAATACCGATGACAACCGATGACGCGGTAAAGACTCAAGACGTCGCTACCGGCGCCCCGCCGTCACAGGACCCTCCCGACCCGACATGGCAGAAAGCCCGGCTTCCCAGCCTCGTTCCCTCCACGACCGCAGAGGAAGCGTTGGCAGACATCGTGCACGGGTGCGTCGAGCATTTGCGCAGCAATACGGCCTGTGTCATGGCGCGCGCCCATGAAGAAGGTATCCATCAGATGCGCGTGGCGGTGCGGCGGCTGCGCTCATGTCTTGCGCTTTACGCGCCCTTCCTTCCGGTTGACCAGCACAAATACCTCGTCGGCGAGCTGAAATGGCTCATCGGCGAGCTGGGGCCGGCGCGCGACTGGGATGTGTTTGTGGGTGAAATCCTGAAGCCGGTCCTGATCCAGCTCGGAGACGAAGAAGATCGGTTGTCGGAACTGAGCCTCCACGTCGAAAGCAGCGCGATAACGCCTACGCGCGGGCGCAGACGGCGGTTTCGGCCCAGCGCTATCGCGGACTGGTGTTGCTGCTGTCTTCCTGGGCCGAGGGTCGCGGCTGGCGCGATCCGAGTTGCGAGGACAGCACGCGGCACTGGCGGTCAGCGCCACCCACATTGCCCATGAGCTGCTCGACGCCATCTATCAGGATCTGCTCGCTGCCGGTGCCGGCTTCGAGCACCTGGCCCCGGCGGCACGGCACAAGGTCCGCATACAACTGAAAAAACTGCGATACGCGACGGAGTTCTTTTCGTCGCTCTATCCCAAGCGGAAGGTCACACCCTATCTGACGGCGATGAAAGCACTACAAGACGATCTGGGAGCAAACAACGACGTCGATGTCGCAAAAACACTGCTGAGGCGTGCACTCAAAGGCACCCGCGGCAAGCAGCGGACGCGTCTGTCCTATGCGGCCGGCATGGTCGTGGGATGGCATGGGCACATCGGCGATGGCCGGGAACAGCAAGTGATTGCAGCGTGGAACCGACTGACCGGACGCGCGCCCTACTGGGAGACTCAGGCTGCAGTGACACAGGCCGCACAGACACAGGGGAGGAAACCCGCCGGACGCGCCAACCGCCACAGCGGACATCGAGACAGCCGACATCGCATCAGCCGAGCCACCGCAAACCAAAGCAGCATCCGTCACTTCCGCCCAGGAGCCGGAAGCAATGCGGAGCGACTCAGTTTCGTCGCCGCCCGTAACCGCCAGGCGGCGGCCTCCTGCCCGGTCAGCACAGAACCGATGACATCTGCCGCTTAGCTTAACCGTGCGGGGTGCGAGGCGCCTGGACCAGCCTGCCGGAGCCTCCGAGGCTGAGCCGTTGCGCTCCCCGGAACAGCACCCCCGCGCCCTATGATCGGAACGCTCTGAGACGATCGGCACGCCCGAACGCCCGCGACAAACTTCCCTCATTCGCCGAAAAGCGATCTCGCCCGATCCAATCGCAATAAGCCGGGCTCAGCAAACATCCCAGCCAAAGCGCCACGCGTAGAGCCGGTTCTTCTCAAGGAAGGCAAAACGGATGCGGTGGCCCCAGGTGCATTGCTGCACTGCCGATCTTGCATGTCAATCTCTGCACTCAGCTCGATATCCTGATCGCGTCGCAGTTGTTGTGCGCTGCGGCGCAACACATCGCAATGCGAGCGGCGACAAGGGCAAAAGGCGTATGGCGGAACTGACAAGGCTGGGGCAAGTGCTGCATGAAGAGCACTTCCGCATCCTGGTGTCGATCTGCGAATTGCAGAACCGGGTCAGTGGAAAGGCAGGCGGAAAAGCATTCGAGCCCGGAAATGACGACGACACAGAAGAGATCAATGGCCTGATCAGCTTTCTCGATGACGTCATCGCCCACGATGCGTTCGAAGAAGATGAGGTGTTTCCGCTGATCAGGGCCGACGGCAACGGTCTGGTCGCCGATCAGCTCGCTGAAGAGCACATGGCGATCGAGCCTGCGACCCATCGGCTGCGCGCGCTGGCGGTCGAGATCCTCCGGCACGGTCCCGGCGAAGGGCGGTGGACGGAGTTCCGGCAGGTTGCCGAGAGTCTGTTTGCGCAGATGCTCCGCCATCTGGAGATGGAAGAAGAGCTCATCCTGCAGCGGTTGCACCACCTGCTGGATACCGCAACCGATCACCGTCTGGCGCTTCAGCACCTTTCCGCGCGTCCCCGATACGCCGTCGAGACCGGCACGGCTGCGCACAACTAGTGTCCTGATTCCGTAGTTTCTCCGATCTGCCCGCTCTGCCGTGTGCGCCGGCAGAAGCGTGGGATGGCAGCGAGGCTGTCGTCGCCGGCTGCGCCTTCAGTGCCCGCAGCACCATCGAACTCACCGATACCGCCGAAGTCGCCGCAGCATCGGGCCGGCCATGGCACCGAAAGCAGAGCTGCGCTGCAGCCTCCCGAGGCGCTAAAAACCGTCTGAGCGAATAACAATCAACAAACAATCGCACTATGGTTGTTGGACGTACTCATGTGAGGGTCCTTCGACCCGCCGAAGGCTTGCTAGGGTAGTTGCATCGCGAGGAGCCTTGCGGCGACGGCGCCTGTCGGAACGGGATGCGCTCCGCGCGGGGAGGGAGGGTTCCATGCGCAAACGTGGACACATCTTGTGTGCCGGGCTGCTTGCCACGCTTGTTTCCGGGCTTCTGCTGCCAAGCAGCAATGCCGCACTTGCGGGCGAGCGTGCCGGTGATCGTGCCGGTGATCGTGGCGATAACCGGGCAGCGAACATCAGCATCGGCAGCACCGGCGGTGCGCTGGACGACTCCGCGGTGCGGACGGTCCGCAACATCATCGGCCAGGCGGTCGGCAGTGGCACCGTCGATACCTTCATCGTCTATGTCCCGCGGCACGTCCGGGAGCGCACGACGCCANTCGCGAGAGAAGGCGGCCTTTATGCGTGTGCGGAAGCAGGATATGCGGCGGCGAAGACAGCGTTCGCCGGCTTCGTCCGACAGCTTCGCAACGTCCGACCAAGGCCAGGGACGTTCCTGACCCTCAAGCTCGCCGAAAGCTGCAACCGCACCGGGCTGATCGCGTGCACGCTCGACGTCCGCAGCTGCCCGGACGGCTCGTACGTCAGCCGCGTCCCGCCCAGCTGCGCGTTCGCATCGTGCCCCGGCCCCACACAGCAGGAGGAGTAGCCCCACCCCACCCGCGGAAGTCGGCGGGATGCCAAGGGGAGGACGTTGTGGCATGCTGTGCACGGTCGGGCTAGACACGTGCGTCCAGCCGCCTGAGTGCAGGGCTGCCGCCGCGCGGAGCGCATCGCCGGACAGCGGATGACGACACAATGACGACATTCTGACGACAAATGACGACATTTGACGACATCCGCGGCCCGAAATGACGACATCTGTCGTCATTTCAGATATTTATAAATCAATGGGTTACGGCGGAAATGACGACATTTGACGACAAATGACGACACTTTCGCGATCCCGGGGCTGTAATGCACCCAAAAATCGCCAGCGCCCTCCGGGCGCCGTCGAGGCATGCACCCTCCGGGTGCATGCCACACTCGGCCGTCCCTCCGGGCCGGCCTCAGACCGGACCGGGCTCGATGGACCTCAGGGACACGCGAAACCCCTGGTCGTTGATGGCATTGCCCGGGTGGATCGCGCCGCGGTCGGCGGACCGGACCCTCCAGGCGGCGCCGCCCCAGGAGCCGCCACGAATGGCGCGGAGGGCCGCATCGCCTTCGCCGAGCTCGCCGAAGGGATCAACTTGCTGCTCGGCGGTGTAGGTCCGCATTCCATCGGCACACCACTCCCAGACGTTGCCGTGCATCTCGTACAGCTCCCAGGCGTTCGGCGGCAGGCTCTTCACCGGCACGGTTTCTCCGCGATCAATGCCTTTCTTCCCACCGACGTACGGAAAGTCGCCGTCGTAATTCACCTGCTCCGGCGTAATCTGCGCGCCGAAGCTGAAGGGNGTTACGGTGCCGGCGCGACACGCGTATTCCCATTCGGCTTCCGTCGGCAGCCGCGGATCCAACCCGGACACCATCTCTTTCAACCGGCCGAGAAACGCCTGCACATCATCCCAGCTCACCCGCTCCACCGGCCGGTCGTCGCCATTGAATGCGCTCGGATTGCCGCCCATTACCGCCCGCCACAGCGCCTGGGTGCAGGCGGTATCCGCCAGCCAGAACCCNCGGCTCAGCGTCACCCGGTGTCGCGGTCCTTCATTGGCCCAGCGTTCTGGCTCGTCGTCCGGCGATCCCATCTGGAACGTTCCCGACTCGATCCAGCGGAACCGCTGCATCACCGGGCCGGACGGATCGCCGGAGGGCACAGAGAGATCGGCCCAGCGGCCGAACTGATCGTTGCCGGCAGCGTGCGCCCACGCAGGGCCCGCTGGCTCGCCCCCAGATGGCGCAACGAACCCGCCGACCACGTCCAGCAGCCGCGAGAGGTTCCGGTGATCGCGCTCGCCCGCCCAGCCGCTCAGGTCTTCGTAGTGCACTGAACGGAATCCTAGCGGCGGACGCACGCGCTCGATGACCACAGGCACGAGCATGTGCCGCTCCAGCCCGCTAAGGGCTTCTTCCCTCACCCACCGCCGGGTGATCGATGCTGCCGACCACAGCACCACAACACAGCAAGCCGCATCGAGCGCGCGCTCGATCTTCTCGTCCCAGATCTCGCCCGCCTTCAGCCGGTGTCCCACCACACCTCCCAGCCGCGGGCGCGCAGCGCGGCGTCGAGCCACCTTGCGGTCTCGATGTCCTCGCGTGCATAGGAAAGAAAGATATGCGCCACGTCCCGCCCCCACGGCTTGCCCCGTGTGGCCCGCCCGTCGTTCCCCAGAAGCGACCTCTTTACGGAACTCCCCCTTCGGGGTCAACGGCATGCCCCAGGCTGGCCGGCCGTCCCGCGTCCACTGCTGCCGAACTCAGCGATTATCCGTTGCTTCGGTGCTGACCGTGGCCATTTGGCCGGCGAGCACGTTGCCGCAATAGAGAAAGGCTTCGCGGCCGAAGTCATAGATCCAGGAGTCGGTGTTGCGATGGCAGTAGGCTCTGATGTCGTCGGGATGGCGGATGCTGTCGAAGTTTCGTCCCATCAGGCGCTGCATCCCGCCCAGAATGCTGCCGAAAACTCCCTCGATGGACGGTGCTTCTCCGGCGTCGGCCCCGACGACATCGCATCCAGTTCCTGCTGTCGCAGATGCGTCCATGCGCGCACTTCCGCCTCGAGTTGTGACAGCAACGAACCGTCAATTTCGCCGGTAGCGGGTTGGCGAAGACTCCGCTGGAACTCTCGCACGGCTGCGCGCGTGCGCACGCCGCTCCGGCCATCGACCGGCCCCGGGTCGTAACCGAGCATCGCCAGTTGCTGTTGCGCTTTGCGCACCTGTGCAGGCGTTGCCCGCTCGGCAGAGGTGGTCGCCGGCTGTGTCAGACCATCCGGCGGCTTGACTTCAGGGTACGGGACATCCTCCGCAGGCGGAGAGGAGACTCTGGCCTGACCACGGCTGATCATCGCGAGCGTTCGGCCAGCCCGTCTGCGGAGCTTCGGCCGCATTGGCACGGATAACCTCTGTCTGCCCGAGGTCCCGCTCAGCGGCGGGGATGGCCGAAGGGGGCCCGTATACCGGAGCATCGGCGGAGGCGGTGCGGTCCGCGTCGGGCACAACACTGCCGTCGGCGAGCGGCGCACGCCGTTCGGCCGAGGGCCACGCTGGTGGGGTGGATGCCGGTCGACGGTCCCCAGCGACCGGCTGCCGTCGAACAGCATGTCGGCGACAAGCACAACCAGCACAAAAAGCAATGCAGTGGCGACGACAAAACGCCACATCAGCCCGGATCCGAACTTCAAATGACAATCGATGGCGCAAGAATTTGTGTCTTTGGCCGGATTGTCAACGCGATTAGGCGTTGCTCCGGTTCACGCGTGCCGACCTTACACCCGTCGCAGTGCACGGTGAAGCGCATACGCCCCGCAGGCTTACGATCCGGACTCTGTTGCGACAAAGTCCGACAGCTTCTGCTCGAACGGCGCGATCTTCCACACCGGAACCTGGAACGCCATGTCCTTCCCCACTGCGGGCAGGTCGGCGGGCACGGCGTCGCCTGCGAACCGCAACCAGCGCTCGTCGTCACGCTCGACGACCTCGAACTTCACCTCTTTGCCGTCGGTGCGGGTCACGCTGACCCGCAAGACCTGCCGGGCGGAAACGTCACGCTGGCCAGCGGCGCAATATTCTCCAGTGGGATCTCGTTCAAATCGCTGGCAAGCGTTTCAATTGCATCCGGACGCTTCAGCGTACTGCCTTTGGGCATTTCGAGCAGACGGAACCCGCCGGCGTCCCCATCTTCGCGAACGACGGTGAGCGTGTTGCCATCCGGCTGCACGATCTTGATCTCGCGGATGTCGGCGTTCGGTACCTGGATCAGGTGGGTATTGACCCACGAGCGCACAGCGGTGCTGAGATTGAGAGTGCCTCCGGCGAGCCAAGCTTGCGGATCGTCAGGAGACGGACGTAAATCGCACCTTCGGCACCAATTCCAGTGCCGGGATTACCAACGATCAGTTGCGACACCGGCTGTCCGGCCGCGGTCTGCAGGATCACCTCTTTCGACTTGGCGTCCGCAGCGCTGACGTCCTCGACCGACAAGCGGGAATACAGCTCAGGATTGGCCGTCTTTGCTTCCGCCTTTTCCAGTTGCACCAGCCCGTTAACCACCTCGCGCACCTTCTCCGGCTGCACCGGGTAGTCACTAAGCTCGGCAATGCCCCAGCTGCCGTCGTCCAGCCGGTGGATGGTGAGCGTGTGCTGGGCGTCGCGAACGACAACGGCGTTCACGTCCTTCAACTTGCCGACCAGATCGGGAAAGAAGGGCCCGCCGGTTTCGACGACGGTCTGCGGCGTTTCCTGCTGCAGCACCGCCACGGCGGCGGCGGCCGTCACGCCGATCGTCACCGCGCTCAGGATCAGGAAGGATCGCACCCGCATCGTGTTCTGTCCTCTGATACCGAAACCTGTCCCAGCCGCACGCCGGGTGTTGAAGCAGCCGTCCGTCAGCCTTGGCCCCGCTGCCGTTTCGCCCGGCTGCGACGGATGCGCCGGAACAGTGCCACGCCTCCGCCGATCCCGCCCAGCAGCAGCGGTACGGCAGCGATGTTGGCGAAGGTGACGTCCTGCTCCAGCTGCTCGATGTCGCTGCGCAAGGCGTGCTGGACATCGCGCAACTCCTTGCGGACCTTCAGCATTTCGCCGCGGAACCGCTCGATCGTCGCCTTGTCGTCCGCACTCAGCATCACCTCGCCGCCGTCGCCTTCGTGTTTCTCGACACCCGCGAGCTGCTGCTGCAGATCCTTCAGCTGCTGCTGCAGCTGCTGTTCCTTCACCCGGTACTGCGCTTCGGCGTCGCGGCGCAGTTCCTCGACCAGCGTGAACGGGCGGTAAGACGTGCCGCGTCCGCGCAGGCCGATCAGGGCTTCGGCGTCGGACAGGTTTTCCAGTGCATTGATGACGAAGTCCGCATTGCTCGCCGTCGGCACATCCACCCGCTGTCCGAAGAAGTCCGACGACTGCAGCCAGAAGCGGTCGTAGAGCATGTCCGCATCGGCCACAACGATGACCTGGATCGGCTTGCGATCGCCGTCCGCCGGCTGCGCTTGATCTTTGCCTGGTGTCGCTTGTTGACTGCGTGTCACCCTTGGGCTGGGCATCGCTCTTCGCCGGTGAGTCAGCCTTTGACTGTGCATTGCCTTCTGGCTGTGCCTCCCTGCTGCCGTTGCGGGGAAGGCCAGCGGAGCTTGGCCGCTGATGCGGGCGATAAGCGTCAGCGGCTTGTTGCCCGGCTGGTAGTTGCGCAGCAGTTCCATGATGTCGGGCATGAAGCGGACCTTGTCCGCGTCGATCAGCATGCCGCGCGGGCCGGTGAACGCGAGCGGCGTCACCGTCATGTCGGTCCCCTCGACCGGCTGCAACACGCCACTGGTGCCCAGGTTCAGCCGTTCGACGTTGGCCATCACCGGATCGGCGGTATCCAGGTTCTCACTGCCGAGCGACAGCCACGCCACATAATCGCCAACGACGCCGCCGCGTTCTCCGGTCGAGACGCGCCGGGCGGCATCGATGTCACCGGCCACCTTATCCCGAACCAGCTCAACGCCCCACGTTCGCAGCAGCTTGGCCACATCATCGGCGGATGCCGTCTGGCCCGGCGGCATCGCGCCTTGCGACGACTCGATGACTGGGTCGACGAAGACCAGGGCTGTTCCGCCGTCGTGCACAAACTTGTCGACGGTGTGCAGAGCATCGGAACTTATGCTCTGCAGATCGACGACCATCAGGGTCTTCGTCTTGTCGTCGATGGTGGGCGTTTGCGCGCTCACATCCTCGACATCGAAGAATTCGCGCAACTGGTCGAAAATGATCGGTAGTTGGCCGCCGCCGTGCGGACCCATCGCCTGCCGCGGCGCGGGCAGCGTCGACATCACGCCGAGCACCGGCCGGTCCGGGTTGGCAAGGCCATAAATCATCTTTGTCAGGTCGTATTCCAGGAACGGTTCGCGCTCCATGTTGAAGAACGGAATCACTTCATGGCCGTCGGTCGAATTGCTGCCCGCAAGCCCGAAGTAGCCCTGTTCACCCGCCTGGTTCAGCGGCACACCCTGCAGGCCGTCAGCGACCGCCCGGTCCTCGGCATCGGAGAACGGTTCGGGCTCCAGCAATTCCAGCTGCAGGTTGCCGTTGGACATCGTGACGTAGCGTTCCAGCAGCTCGCGCACCCGCGCGTAATAGGCCCCGAANCCGGGGGCGACTTCGCCCAGCTGCCGGGAAAANTACAGCCGGAGGTGCACCGGGTCCTTGAGCGAGGCCATCACGTGCCGGGTGCTGTCGGACAGCGTGTACAGCTTGCCTTCGGTGAGGTCCACCTGGGTGCCGCGAAACGCAGTGTTCGCCAACACGTTGACGGCGACGAACAGCACCGCCGCGACGAACAGCCCGGCGATGGCCAGCCGGGATCCCTCAAGCTTGCGCAGCCAGTTCATCGTGCGCTCCGATCCCTTANNTGCCGCCCGCTCGGTATCGAGCGCGACCACGGTGGCGAACAGCCAGAATGCAATCATCGAGACGAAGAAGATCAGCGTCCGGGCGTCGATCACGCCTTTCTCCACCGAGGCGAAATTGGACAANAAGCTCATCCCCGCCACTGTTTCGGCGACCGCGGGCGGGAAGAATGCCTGCACGACATCCTGGACCAGCTGCAGGCCGGCCATGCAGAACAGGAAGCAGACGGCCGCGGCAAGGATGAACGCCACCACTTGGTTGCGGGTCAGCGCCGACATGCACGAACCGATGGCGAGGAAAGCGCCAGCCATCAGCAAGCTTCCGAGGTAGCTGGCGACAATCACCCCATTGTCCGGATTGCCCAGCACGTTGACGGTAATCCACATCGGAAAGGTCAAGGCCAGGGCTACGGCGATGAACAACCAGGCAGCCAGAAACTTGCCAAGCACGGCGGCACCGGTGGACAGCGGCATCGTCATCAGCAGCTCGACGGTGCCGCTCTTGCGCTCCTCTGCCCACAGTCGCATTGCGACTGCCGGGATCAGGAACAGATAGAGCCAGGGATGAAAGGAGAAGAAGACCTCCAGGCTCGCCTGCTGGCGATCGAAGAAGCCGCCAACATAGAACGTCAGCGCTGCCGCGGTGGCGAGAAAGATGACGATGAATACATACGCCACGGGCGTCGCGAAGTAGCCGGCCAGTTCGCGCTTGGCGACGGCACGCGCTTCACGCAGCATGATCAACCTCCGCGCTGCTGGTCAGCATACGGAACACGTCGTCGAGACGGCCGCGCTCCAGGCGCAACGCTTCAACGGTAACGCCGGCGACTTTCAGCCGATGCGCGACCTCGGCGATCGGTGCCGCCGCGCCGTTGATCCCGGTGACCTGGAAGGAAACGAGCCCTGCATCGCTCGATCTGCTCAGTCCCAGCGCATTCGACCGGGCGAGATCGGACAACACATTACGCGCAGCGACGGCTTCCGCAGCGCGCACAGTCGCCACAGCCGCATTGTGTCCGGGAAGATGCATCAGCAGCTGTTCGGCGGTACCGTCCGCCACCACCTTGCCGCTGGCAATAATCACTGCCCGGGTACATACCGCTTCCACTTCTTCGAGGATGTGGGTGGATACGACGATCGCCTTGTGCTGTGCCATGCTGCGGATCAACTCGCGGACGTGGTGTTTCTGGTTCGGGTCGAGCCCGTCGGTGGGCTCGTCGAGAATCAGTACCGGCGGATCGTGCAGCAGCGCCTGGGCCAAACCAACCCGCCGCTTGAAGCCTTTCGACAGGGTTTCGATCGGTCGGTCAACGACATCGTCCAGCGAAACCATGTCGATGACGCGCTCCACCCGCTGCCGTTTCCGGAACCGGAGAAACCGCGCAGCTCGGCGACGAACCCGAGAAAACCGCGGCAGCTCATGTCTCCGTAAAGCGGAGCACCTTCGGGCAGGTAGCCGATACAGCGCTTGGCATCGATCGGTTGGCGGGCAAGGTCGTAGCCGCAGACCTCGGCGCGGCCCTCGGTCGGCTCCAGGTAGCCGGCGATCATCCGCATCGTCGTCGTCTTCCCGGCGCCGTTGGGGCCGAGAAAGCCGAGCACCTCGCCCTCGTCAACATTGAGCGTGACCCCATCAACCGCGATCACAGGCCCGAATGTCTTGCTCAGACGGTCGAGAACGATCATTGCTGGTTTCCCTGCATGTGCCGCTGGCTTCCCCAAATTGCGGTGCCCAACCCCAAAGTGATACCGCGGCGCGCAAATAACCCGGATTGATGGAGAAGGCAAGGCTCGGACGCCGTGGCACGCTAACACCGGCGTTCACGTGCTGGTGACAAGACGTGCCGATTGCGCTCGCCGGTCGCTTGAGGTGCCTGTCACCGTCTCAACCGAGCGTGGGCATGACAAATCCCGGCGCACCGCCGTGTCCTTCGGCAGTCTTGGCATCCGAAAGCCCTGACGGCCAGCGTGATGTAACGGTTTTCAGCCGGGTGTAAAATCGCACCCCNTCGGCACCGTGGATGGCGTGGTCGCCGAACAGCGAGTGCTTCCAGCCGCCGAAGCTGTGGAAGGCAAGCGGCACCGGAATGGCGACGTTGATCCCCACCATGCCGGCCTGCACGCGCTCGGCAAACGCCCTGGCCGCATCACCGGAGCGGGTGAAGACAGCTGCGCCGTTGCCGAAGCGGTGGCCGTTGACCAGGTCCAGTGCACTCGGCGCATCGGGACGGCGGACGACGCTCAGCACCGGGCCGAAGATCTCCTCCTGATAGATGCGCATGTGCGGCTCCACCCGGTCGAACAGGGAGCCGCCAAGAAAGAAGCCTTTCTCACAGCCCTGCAGCCGCAACCCGCGGCCATCGACCACGAGGTCCGCACCCTCACGCTCTCCCAGGGCCAGGTAGCTCTCCACCTTGGCGCGGTGCTGGGCTGTGATCAGCGGCCCCATCTCCGCGTCGGGATCGGAGCCCCGGCCGATGCGCAGCGTCCGTACGCGCTCCGTCAGCCGTTCGACCAAGGGTCCGGCCACATCGCCAACCGCGACGGCGACTGAAACCGCCATGCAGCGCTCGCCGGCAGAGCCGTAGGCGGCGCCCATCAGCGCATCCACCGCCTGGTCCAGATCGGCGTCCGGCAGCACCACCATGTGGTTCTTCGCACCCGCCAGTGCCTGCACCCGCTTGCCGTGCGCGGCCCCGGCGGCGTAGACGAAGCGGGCAACGGGCGTCGAGCCAACGAAGCTGATCGCCGACACGCCCGGGTGCGCCAGCAGCGCCTCGACGGCACTGCCGTCGCCGTGGACCACATTCAGCACGCCATCGGGCAGTCCCGCGTCGTGGAACAACTCCGCCAGCAGCAGCGCACACGACGGCACCTTCTCCGAAGGCTTCAGGACGAACGTGTTGCCGCAGGCGATCGCCACCGGGAACATCCACATCGGCACCATTGCCGGAAAGTTGAACGGCGTGATTCCGGCGCACACGCCGAGTGGCTGTCGCTGTGACCAGCAGTCGATGCCGTCGCCGACGTTGGCAGAAAATTCTCCTCTCAGCAGCGACGGAATGCCACAGGCGAATTCTACGACTTCGATCCCGCGCTGCAGAGAGCCGCGCGCATCCGCGCGCACCTTGCCGTGTTCACCGGAGATCCGGTCCACCAGCGCATCGGCATGTCGCTCCAGCAGCTCCTTGTAGCGAAACAGCACCCGCGCCCGGGTGAGCGGTGGCGTGGCTGCCCAGGCCGGCAAGGCTGCCTGCGCAGCCTGCACCGCCTGATCCACCTCAGCTTCGTTGGCCAGCGGTACGCGGGTACGAACGACGCCCACAGCGGGATCGAAGACGTCGCCGAAGCGGCCACTGCGTCCGGACACGGCGCGGCCGGCAATGAAATGGTGCAGGTCCTCGGGCATCGGCGCTACTCGCTACGACTGGTTTCGGAACAGCGGGGTTGCGGGCGGGTAACTGGCGGCGCGTTGTGCGGCGCGCTCTTGCTGGCGTCAAGAGCGCCTTTGGCGGCACGCGTCTTGCTTGCGAACGCGCAGCGTGCTGTGCTGGTGCGAACACCGTACTGTGCCAGTGCGAAGGCGACGCAGCCCGCCGGCCGGCGGCACCAACCAAACGGAGAGCGGAATGCGTGACCTCTTCCGAAAGCGCAAGTTTCCGACGCCACTTGAGCGCGTGCGGGTGGCTGCCGAGTGGCGCGATCGCGGTTATTCGTGCGCGCTATTCGTCGATCCGCCGGGCCGGGCCTGGGATGACTTCGTCCACAAATCCAACGAGCTGGTGGCGGTCGCAGAAGGTCGCCTGGAGGTGACGATCAACGGCACGCGAATGGTCGCCGAGCCGGGTGACGAGGTGTTCATCCCTCGCGGCACTCTGCACTCGGTGCGCAACATCCATTCGGATACCACCCGCTGGCTCTACGGCTTCGACTGAGGTGGCTGCTGACCGGCAGGCAGACACCGGTGAGCGGACAAAATGCCCGCCGCGGCGCTGGCACCGGACTTCAGAAGTTCAGTGCGTCTGGCGGTTCTCAAGGCGGTGCGGCAGCACCAAGCCGGTCCCCGGCTGCTTGACCACCACCTTCACCGGGATCGGCGGAGGCTCGGGGGCAAAGAGCTGAAGGACGTCACTGGCTAGCCCGCACCATTGCCGAAACAGGCTGATCTGCAGCTTGAGAACGAGGGTAAACGGATCCGACATGTTCCTCCACTCCCGAGACTGAATGTTTATGACAATTTGCTCATAGAAACCCAGATGCGGTTTAATCGCAACCGCTAATTCGACGCATTCCAGTCATGAAACCGTAATGAAAGAACGGGAGAGGCGATGTTCGAACTGCATCCAACCCTGGCCGCCGATACCCGGGTCGTCGGCGGCCTGTCGCTCAGTCTGCTGCTGATGATGGACGATGCCACATGGCCGTGGGTGATTCTGGTTCCGCAGCGTGCGAGCATCCGCGAGATTCATGAGCTTTCAGTGGCCGACCGGGCGATCCTGATCGACGAGGTGGCGAAGGTCTCGGAGGCAATGGCGATGCTGTTTGCGCCAGACAAGCTGAACGTCGCCGCCCTCGGCAATGTGGTGAGCCAGCTGCATGTACACGTCGTGGCGCGCTTCCGGGACGATCCGGCGTGGCCGGCACCGGTGTGGGGAAGATGCCGCCGGTCCGTTACGAGCCGGATGCTGCCGCCGCATTGACGGCGCGGCTGCGCAGCGAACTCGCCGGCACACTGGTGCCGGCCGACGGCTGAGCTGCATGGCCAGACACGCGCGAGGGGACACCGTATCGGGCCACCGGCGGCGGGACAGCCGGCCTGACTGCCGGCCGTTGGGTTCCCAACTTCAGGCGGCTGAGGCGGCGGGCACACGCTGGCCCGTAATCTCCTGGTAGTCGTGGGTGAGCAGCTCAGTGACCTCGCCGGGAATAAAGTGCAAGTCGTCGATCTCGCCCACCGGGGTGACTTCGGCGGCGGTGCCGGTGAGGAAGACCTCGCGCGCCTGTGCCAGCTCCTGCGGCCAGATGACGCGCTCCACCACCTCGATCCCNCGCGCCCGGGCAAGCCCGATCACCGTCCGTCGGGTGATCCCGTCGAGGAAGCAGTCGGGAAGCGGCGTATGTAACCGTCCGTCCGGCATGGCGAGGAAGATGTTGGCCCCGGTCGCCTCCGCCACCTGGCCGCGCCAGTCGAGCATCAGCGCGTCGTGCAGACCTTCCGATTCCGCAAGATGCTTGGACATCGTACAGATCATGTAGAGCCCGGTGGCCTTGGCGTGCACCGGCGCACACTCCGGCGGCGGCCGGCGCCACGGCGAGGTGCGCATGCGGATTCCCTTCTTGCGCGCTTCCTCGCTGAAGTACGAGCCCCAGTCCCAGGCAGCGATCGCCAGATGGATCTTCGTCTTCTGCGCCGAGACCCCNATCATCTCGCTGCCGCGCCAGGCGATCGGCCGCACGTAGCCGTCATGGATCTGGTTGGCGCGGATCACCTCGTCGCACGCCCGGTCGACGTCATCCACCGAGCACGGCAGTTCGAAGCCCAGGATGCGGGCTGAATCCGCCAGCCGCTGCGAATGCTCAGTAAGCTTGAAGATCGCACCGCCATACGCGCGCTCGCCCTCGAAGACGGCCGACGCATAGTGCAGGGCGTGGCTGAGCACGTGCAGCTTTGCCTCGCGCCACGGGACCAGTGTGCCGTCGTACCAGATGAAGCCATCGCGATCGTGGTACGGTTGTGTACTCATGGGCCTACCCTTTTCCCGGACGGATGCAGCAGCGCAAGAATCTTGCTTATATGGCGCCTTGCTTGTTGCGATCCGTATCATCATGCGGCATATATGTCAACAACACTGACATATTGTCCGCTCCCCGGGGAGACGCAAGCATCGTGGATGGATCGACGCCGACAGCTGCGGGAACGGGACAGGGGCCGGCCGGAACGGCCACGTCAGCCGCGTCGCCGCTGGTCGATGATGCGGTTGTGCGCCAGGCGATTGAGCTGCTGTTCTTCGCCTACCGGGACTTCACCGCCGATGCCGATACGCTGCTCGTCCGCTACGGTTTCGGGCGCGCCCATCATCGGGTGATCTGGTTCATTGGCCGCGAGCCGGGGATGACCGTGGGCGAACTGCTGGCGATCCTGAAGATCACCAAGCAGAGCCTCGCCCGCGTCCTGGGCCAGCTGATGGATGGCGGCTTTGTCGTCCAGCGGATCTGTCCCGGCGATCGGCGGCGCCGGAAGCTCTACCTGACCCGAGGCCNNGAGGCTCTGGCGCGCACGCTCACCGAACGCCAAGCCGCCCGGATTGCACAAGCTTGGTCCGCGACGGGCAAAGACGCGGCCGAAGGTTTCCGAGCGGTCTTGCGGGCAATGGTCAACCCCGAGGACCGGGGGCGGTTCGGACAACGGAACTGACAAGAGACCGTGTTGAGCCCCACGGACCGTGTTCTTCCGGCGGGAGATGTGGAAGAAGTCGTCTGGAGTAGCTCAAGGGGCGGCATACGAACTGCTTGCATATCCCTGATCAGAGATCCCTTCAGCCGCGTGTTTTGGCTTTGCCGTACATGATCGGAGCGTAGCTTGGAAGGCACGTATTGCTTATCCGGTTGAGCACAGTTGGATGATTTCCTTGTAGGGTCTTGGCTTGATGGCCATTGCGATGCCGAGTAGGGAAGCGAAGCTGGCGTGGCGGGTATGGCGTCGATTGAATCGGAAGACGAACTCGTCGAGGTAGGCCTTCGTGTTTGTGCCGCAGGCCGTGATAGACGCCCAGCGCCCATGTCTTGAGGTTGGCGAAGACGCGATGGATGCCGGGCAGAACGAGGTGGGCGGCCATGGTTCCGACGACATGGGGCTCGTGGGTGACGTTCGGCGGGCCGAGATCGGCGGCGAGCCCATCGGTTTTGACGATGCTGCCGGGGGTGGTGTTCGCGGCGATGACGGCATACAGGGAGTTTCTGGCGACGTCCGCAATCGGCGCGAGACGCAGGTGCCCGAGCGTGAGTTTCTCGTTCTTGCCGCTGACGACTTCGACCGCGCCGATGAGCAGGAGTTTGCCATCGTGGCTTCGTCCCTGCCCTCCGGCAAGCGGGTCATCCGTGGTGCGAAACGGGATCGTCGTCTCGTCCGCCTCCACCAGGCCGGACAGTGGGGTCCGTTCGGGCGCGACCATCGCCACCCTGAGCTTCATCGCCGCCCTGAGCTTCATCGATAGTAGCCAGGCGGTTTCGTAGGAAGCGATGGCGAGTTCGCTCTGCAACTGTTTTGCCGACATGCCGTTGGAGTGGGTCGCAACCAGCCAGGCCGCCCAAAACCAGACACTGAGCGGCAGGTGGGTGCGGTGCATGACCGTGCCGGCGGTGACCGACGTCTCCTTGCCGCAGCCTTTGCAGCCGAAGGTCAGCGGCGTGCGGCTCGGCAAACGCCACGCGTCGCGACCACCGCACCGCGGGCAGGCAAGGCCTTCCGGCCAGCGAGTGCGCGCCAGATGCTCGCCGCACGCTTCGTCGTCGGGAAAGCGTCGCTGGAACCCAGGAAGCGAGCGGGGATAATCGGCCATGAGCGCCCCTCCACGGCGTATGTTCATGGTCCGTTCTATCATGCACACGCGCCGGTCGCCACAAGGGTTTGGGGCTGCGGGGCCATGCTGGGCTTAGCCGGACAAGCAATTTCAGGCTTGCGTTTCGTAAAATACATAACATAAATTATCACTTCATGTGCTTCGTTGCTTTTGCATGACATAGTGTAGGTCAGATGACAAAATCTGGTCTATCGGTATACTTGTAAAAATGCATCACTACTGAAGGGATTAGCGATGACTGATTATGCTATTTATGATACAAACAGCAATCTCAACGACTTACAAATTGGATCAAATCAAATTGCCCCAACTTCCATTGATACAATTTCCGATGACTATGGTGGATCCATTAGCGGTAACCCCGATATTCTTGGCGATGTTCCGAACGATGAGTTCGCTGTTTATCCCGTCCCTCCCAGTTTGTGGGAAGCAAACTTGATCTATGTTGGGGTTACACAGGTAACGATACCCCAGAATGGAGATACACCCGCATATACTACTTCAGCGATCGTCGCCAGCAATGGGCCTTATTATTATGTGCTTGTTCCGAATTACACGGGAGACCTTGAGTCAGGGCCGCTCACAGTCAACACAAATGAGCTGTGGGACCTGACAACGGCAGAGCCCGGCTGCCTGCTGGAAGGCACGTTGGTGCAGACGCCCGAGGGCGAGCGGCGGGTGGAGGACCTGCGGGCCGGCGATATGGTGCTGACGGCAGATGGCACGAGCGCCCCCATCCGCTGGATCGGCCGTTCAACGCTCAACATTCATCGGCCGGATCCGCTGACCATCCTGCCGATCCGCATCCGCGCCGGCGCTCTGGGCGAAAACCTGCCGAAGCGCGACCTGCTGCTGTCCCCCGATCATGCCGTCTTCATCGGCGATGTGCTGGTTCGCCGGAGCGCTGGTGAACGGCGAGAGCGTGGTGCGGGAGTGGCGTGCTGCGAACCCGATCCACTATTACCATGTGGAATTGGCGGTTCATGCGCTGATCATCGCCGAGGGCGCTCCGGTCGAGACCTTCGTCGACAATATCGACCGGATGGCCTTCGATAACTGGCAAGAACACGAAGCACACTTCGACGATGCAGAAAGCATCCCGGAGATGGACTACCCGCGCGCCAAATCAGCCCGTCAGGTGCCAAGCCACGTGCGCCGGATTCTCGACCAGCAACGACACACATTCACCACCGACGTCGCCGCGTAGGTGTTTGATCCCGGACTATGATGGTGCGATCTTTTCACGGGAGTGGAAGGAGGCACTATGGGACAGGTTCTGCACGGGGGCGCCCGGACGGCAGAGGCGGTGCGTCGAGCGATACAAAAGAGTCAAGAGAGCCTGAGGGCGCTGTCAGGGCTATCGCATTTGGCCGAGGATGGATCTGGCGAAGTCGTTGGACCATCCGGAGCGTTTGCGTTTTCGGCGGATGGAGATGCCGGGTCGGGCTCGTTGCAGGACGTTGAGGGTGAGTTTGCGCAGTATCGCGAGGTTTTCCGGTCCGTGGTCCTTGCGGTTGCGGGCCCGGTCCTCGTCGAAGACGACGTCGAGCAGCCAGTGGAGGCCGTTCTCGATCGACCAGTGTGCACGCGCGGCCTGCAGGTAGGCGGAGGCTTCGAGCGGCCGCGAGCTCACGTGATAGTGGCGCGTCGTGGTGCGCTTGCCGCGGCACTCGACCGTGCTCGATCACGCCGAGACAGGCGCGTTGCGGCAGTAATACCAGCTCGGCGCACGACGTCTCGCTCCGCGGAGCCAGTCGAGGTCGTGGCTCACCCAGCCGCGCCTTGTCTCGATACGGCCGTGCTCGGCGTCGGTGGTGACGGCGGTCGGGAGGCCGGCCAGGGTCTCGGCATCGGCGAAGTAGGCCGCTACTTCCTTGTGCAGGGCCGGCCGGTTAGCCTTGAGGCGCAGCAGATAGTCACCGCCTCGCGCCAGGATCAGCTCGGCGGTTTCGTTCTGGCAGTGAATTGCGTCGGCGGTGACCAGCCGGCCGCCGAGGTCAAGGCAGGTGAGCAGCGCCCGGGCGGCCAGGATCCGCTGTCGCCGTCAGCGGCACGGAAGCGCCGCTGGCCGATCACGAGGCGGGTCGAGGAGGCGAAGGCGGTGACCACGGCCAGCGGGTTGCCGCGGGCGGCATCGTCGAACGAGCGCCTAAGCGTCTTGCCGTCGATCGCGATCACGCCTTCGCCGGCGGCGCCCAGCGCCTCGACGAAGCGGGTGAAGCAGCGGGCGAACGCCTCCGGGTCAAGCAGCCGGAACACGCGGCTGAACGTGTCGTGGCTGGGCACCCCGTTCTTCAGCCGCAGGAACGCGCCGAACAGGCCTTCGCGATCCACCGCGAAGTCGGCAAAATCCGAGCAGCTTTCGGCACCGCACACCGCTGCGGTCAACGCAATGACGAGGAGTTCCAGCAGATCATGGCGTTTGGCGTTGCCGGTGCGCGGATCGGGCAGGGCATCAAAAGCGGCTTCAAACCAGGACAGCGACACCCACAGGCTCCCAAAGCATCAAGGGAACCACACAAGAATCCGTCTCAACCCGCCACGCCAGAGCTATTTCCCAAATGCGATCCCCTGAGGGCGCTGTCGAAGCGCTACGGGATCAACCCCAAGACTGTCGCGACGTGGAAGAAGCGGACATCAACGTCCGATCTGAAGACGGGACCGAAAGAGCCGCATTCGACGGTGCTTTCGATCGAAGATGAGGCGGTTATTGTCGCGTTTCGCCGCCACACGCTGCTGCCGCTGGACGATTGCCTGTCTGCGCTTCAGCCGACGATCCCGCATCTGACGCGCTCCTCGCTGCATCGGTGTCTGCAGCGCCACGGCATCAGCCGACTGCCCGATGTCGCAGAAGACAAGCCGGCACAGAAAAATTCAAGACCGATCCCCTCGGCTCTTTCCACATCGATAGTGCCGAAGTGCAGACTGCCGAGGGTAAGCTTTATCTCTCCGTTGCCATTGATCGCACGAGCAAATTCGCCTTCGTGCAGGTCGTCAGGAAAACCGGACGCACGTCCGCATCCGCCTTCCTCTCAGCCCTCATCGAGGCCGTGCCCTACAAGATCCACACCGTGCTCACCGACAATGGCATCCCGTTCACCGTCTTGCCGCGTTATGCAGACGGTCCAACCGCACGCCACATGACGCACATGTTCGACATGCGATGCCAGGAAAACGGCATCGAGCATCGCCTGACAAAGGTGAAGCATCCGTGGACGAATGGTCAGGTGGAAAGAATGAACCGGACCATCAAGGAGGCCACCGTCAAGCGCTTCCATTATGACGATCACGCCAAGTTCGAAGCGCACCTCGCCAATTTCATCGCAGCCGACACCTTCGGCAGAAGATTGAAGACCCTGCGCGGCCTCACCCCATACGAATACATCTGCAAAGTCTGGACTTCAGAGCCAGAACGATTCACACTCGACCCAATCCATCAAATGCCGGGACTAAACACCTAGAGCGCCCGTGCGCGCTGTGCGGCAGAACGCACCGCTGCTGTTGCGTGAGGATGTCGCGTTTGTTGCAGACGGTTTCGGGAGGTGTGAGCGGAGAAACAGAAGCGGCAAAAAGGGGGCGGAGCACGGGGCTCCGCCCCAAGGTCGCCCTTGCCGTAGACCCGTTGCTCGAGGGCTGGCCGTCGGGGGTTGGCCGTGGGATGAGGGCACCGCCGGCCAGCCTGAACGGGAACATCATGCTAGCCAGCATCGCGGAGTTTGGCGGCCTGCCGAATTCAGCGGGTCGACTTTTGCGCACACGCTGTTTTGTCAGAGCCTGACCCAAAAGCCTGTTACGCGCGTTGTGGTTGTGTGATTGACCGATTCCATGGGGAGGAACGGTGAAGTGGGATGTGGACGAACGAACATCGAGGGCCTATCGGCGGGACGGCGGCCAGTTTCCGAACAATTTGACAGATGCGGAATGGAGGGCTGCGGCCACTGATCCCAGCGGCGAAGCCCGAGGGGCGCCCACGGACGACCGACATGCGGGCGGCGCTGAACGCCATCTTCTATCTGCTGCGCACCGGCTNNTGCCCCTGGCGCTCTCTGGCCCCGCGACGGGTTCCGCCGCGCGCGACGGTTTGCAACGTTTTCCGTGCGTTCCAGCGCGACGGCGTCTGGGAGGCGATCTGGGCGGAACTGCACACGGCCTTGCGTGAACGGCAGGGCCGCGACGCGAGCCCGAGCGCGGCGGTTCTCGACAGCCCGTCGCTAAAGTCGGTGGNNGAAAGGGGCGGCAACGACGGCGCGGTGGGCTATGACGCCGGCAAGAAGGTGAAAGGCCGCAAGCTGCACGCCCTGGTCGACACCCTCGGGTTGCCGATGCGCATCGTCGTCCACTCCGCCGGCATCCACANNGATCGCGACGGTGCCGGCCTGGTGCTCGACAGGATCCGCACCCGCTTCCCATGGCTCGAACTGGTCTGGGCCGACGGCGGCGACAACGCCCGACAGGTCAATCAGGCCGTCGCCAAGGATCCCACCCTCAGGGTCGAGAGCGTCAAACGGAGCGACGACATGACCGGCTTCGTCGTCCTGCCGCGTCGCTGGGTCGTCGAACGCACCTTCTCCTGGTTCGGCCGCAATCGACGGCTCGCGAAGGACTACGAAACCCTCGCCGACACCCTCCTCGTTCTCGTCACGCTCGCCTCCATTCAGCTCGCCCTCCGCAGACTCGCGCGTCGGTAGGCTTTTGAGTCAGATGGGATGATTGGGGTCTCGGCGGGCAGCTGCTCCATTCAGGATGTTGGAACGTGGTCCGTGACGAGGCCACGAGCATTGGGAGGGAGCAGCCATGGAGCATTATGCCGGTCTCGACGTATCGCTGAGGGAGGCGGCGATTTGTGTGGTTGACGGCACGGGCCGCATTGTCAGGGAAGCACGGGTCGCGAGCGCACCGGAGACGCTGATCGCTGCCCTAAAGGAAATCGGCCTGCCCCTTGCGCGCGTCGGCCTGGAGGCGTGCTCGCTGACGGCCTGGCTGCACGATGAGCTGCACGCANGGGGCCTACCGGCGATCTGCATCGAGACCCGAAAGGCCAACGCCGCGATGCGGACGATGCCGAACAAGACCGACCGCAACGATGCGCGTGCGCTGGCGCAGATCATGCGCACCGGCTGGTTCCGGCAGGTTCACGTCAAGAGCCGAACCTGTCGGCTCTGGCGCTCGCTCCTCGTCGCCCGCCGCACGGTCTTGAACGAGATGCGGTCGATCGAGACCGTGGTGCGCGCGGTTCTGCGGGAAGAGGGCATCCGCGCCTGGGGCATGAAGGTGGCGAAGACGCGCGGCATGGCGCGCGCCCGTGTCGCGGTCGCCCGCAAGCTCGCCGTCATCCTCCACCGGATGTGGTGTGACGGAGCCGAATTCCGCTTCGACAAGAAGACTGCCGCCGGCCCCGCCGCGGCGTGACGACGTAAGGCAAAGGGCAAAGAGACGATGACACACCCGGAAGGATGAACCAGATCGTTCCCGTGGGGACGATGGGCGAGGCGATCTCGTTGAGAGTCTCGAACCTGCAAGCGCGATGCTCGCAAGGTCGTGAAACAGATTGAGACGCCTCGTTCTTCTGACCCCATCATGCGGCGGCCCCAGCGTCGACCGCGAAGAAAAGCGAGTGACCCACGGTGAACAACACGACGCAGAGCAGCTTGACCTTAACGACCCCAATCAGAGAAGACTCAGTACTACTGTGCCCTGTGCCGGGGTTCGGTAGGACGACAGAACTTGGTGGCCGATGATGCAACAGTGCCCTGGCTGTCGTGCAACGGACCGGCCCTCATTAACGGCGCTCCCCGGGCCCGCACCGCTTGTTTCTCCAACATAGCGGCGGCTCGCTAGATCTCGCGCTGCATGCCTCGGGCGAGTTGCCGCTATGCAGGGAGATTACCGGATGTCGATCGAGCGACAGGACTGCGGCTCCCACAACCAGAAACTGAAGGCGAGCTATGTCGGTATGTCGGAAAGTGGGTTATGACGGTCTGAGGAGGGCGGCGTATCGAGGCGGGTGCTGAGCCTGCCAAACCTCTTGAGGAGAGCGATACGCCATGACGACAGATAGCACCATCGTTGGCTTTCATCATCCCGAAGACGTCGACGATCCCCTGACCAGCGTCTTGCGCGAAGGCGCGCGCCGACCGCTCGCCGAGGCGATCGAGGCGGAAGTCGAAGCGTTTCTGGCGGCGATGAAGGAGGAGCGGCAGGCCGACGGCCGCGCCCGTTTCGTCCGCCACGGCCACGGCCCGGAGCGGACGATCCAGACGGGGATCGGCGCGGTTCTGGTGAAGCGGGCGAAGGTCCGCGACCGCGGCCCCGACGATGCGAATGGCCTGGCGGAGGAGCGCATCACCTTCACCTTGGCGATCCTGCCGAAGTGGGCACGCCGGACGAAGAGCCTGGATGCGCTGCTGCCAGTCCTCTNNCTGCGCGGCATCTCGACCGGCGACTTTCAGGAGGCCNTGGCGGCGCTGCTCGGCAAGGACGCGCCCAACCTGTCGCCCTCGGTGATCGGCCGTCTGAAGGAGGACTGGCAGGGCGAATACGAACGTTGGAAACGCCGCGACCTGTCGGCGTGCCGCTACGTCTACATCTGGGCCGACGGCGTCTATCTCCAGGCGCGTATGGAGGAGGATGCTGCCTGCATGCTGGTGATCGTCGGCGCGACACCGGAGGGCAGGAAGGAACTCGTCGGCTTCCAGGTGGGCGTGCGCGAGAGCGCCCAGAGCTGGCACGAGCTTCTCGTCGAGCTGAAGAGCCACGGTCTCACCGCCACCCCAGAGATCGCCGTCGGCGATGGCGCCATGGGCTTCTGGAAGGCGCTCGACGAGATCGTTCCTTCGACGAAGCACCAGCGCTGTTGGGTTCACAAGATCACCAACGTGCTCAACAAGGTGCCGAAGTCCGTGCAGCCAAACATGAAGGCCGATCTGCGCGAGGTCCGCGACGCGCCGGACCGGGCGAACGCCGAAGGCGCCATCGGGGTCTTCGAGGAGAAGTACGGCGCCAAATACCCCAAGGCCGTCGAATGCCTGGTGAAGGACCGCGCGCCGCTCCTGGCCTTCTTCGACTTCCCGGCCGAGCATTGGGACCATCTGCGCACGGCCAACCCGATCGAGAGCGTCTTTGCCACCGTCCGGCATCGAACGGTGCGCACCAAGGGCGCCCTGTCGCACGCCACCGCCCGGCTGATGCTCTTCAAGCTCGTCATGGCCGCCGCCAAGACCTGGCGACGACTGAAGGGCGAAAACCGCTTGCCGATGGTCATCGCCGGCGTCAAATTCACCGACGGCGTCGCCACCACCGCGACCGCCGATCAGCGCGCCGCCTGACCACCCCCATCACCCAATCCCGACCATAGCTCCGCGACAGGGAGCAGCCAGACAGATAGTGATTAGCCATTCCCGAAGTCGCTGCCAAAGGCTAGGCAATTGGAACACGCAGTCCTGGGAAAACCGGCTCATTCCTGCTAAACTGATCCGAGAACGAGAATAGTAGTAATTCTCGCGAGCTCGCCGCCAGGAATCGCCGGCGAAGGGTGCCGTTCATGGTGTCCAGGCAATGCGCGCCGGCGGAAGAGCGACCGCCGTAGGGTTTCCGAGGGGCCTGGGGCCATTGGCGAGGGAGGAAACCACCATGGCCTACACGCTCGAAGGCGATCTGCTTGAAGTCTGCGACTGCAAGGTGCTGTGTCCGTGCTGGATCGGTGAGGATCCCGACAACGGCACGTGCGAGTCGGCGCTCGCCTACCGCATTCTCGCCGGCCAAATCGACGGCGTTGATGTCTCGGGCCTTGCCGTCGCGTCGGCTGTCAAGATCCCCGGCAACGTTCTGAACGGAGGCTGGCGGCGCCGGCTGTTCATCGACGATCGGGCGACCGACGAGCAGATGACGGCGCTCGTCGATGTGCTGACCGGGCGCCGGGGCGGCCCGCTGGCCGATCTCGCGGCACTTATCGACGAGGAACTGGAGCCGAAACGCACGCCCGTCACCTTCGAGATCGTCGAAGGCAAGGGGAGACTGCAGGTGGGCGACCAGGTCGAGGCGACAATGGAGCCCTATCGCAGTCCGGACGGCAACGTGACGACATTGAACGACAGCATCTTTTCGACCATCCCGGGGTCACCCGCGTACGTGGCGAAGGCCGGCCTGTTCCGGCTGCACGAGGCTGATCTCGGGCTCGACGTCAGCTTACACGGGTACAATGCCATTCAGGGCAGCTTCCGCTTCGAGTGCTGAGGCCGGGTGGCGCGCCATGTCCGTCGGGCACGTCCAAACCGGGTGATCCGCCATGCGATCCCGGCATCATCGGGTGGGGTTTGTTGCGGCGATGGGCGGCTTGGTTGCCATTGCCTGGGTCGCACTATGGCTTTGGGCAGAGAGTCCCTACGGCCGCTACCTGGATCACGGCGACTGGACGAACACTGGCTTCGCCGGAGCGGTGTGTGCGGCGGTACCAGCCGGTGGCACCCTGCTGCCGGCCGCGCTCTATGTCGGCGGCTGGGTGCTGATGCTGACGGCGATGATGCTGCCGACGACGTTGCCGTTGCTGGAAACGTATCAGCGGCTGACATGCCGGCATGCCGACCGGTCGCTGCTGCTGGGCTTGGTCATCGTCGGCTACCTGAGCGCCTGGCTTGCCTTTGGCAGCGCCGCGCACGTCCTCGACCTGGCGGTCCACGAGGTGGTTGCGGGCAGCAATTGGCTGAGCGCCAACGGCTGGGCGATCGGTGCTGTCGTGGTGGCACTTGCCGGGCTGTTCCAGTTCAGCGCACTGAAGTATCGCTGCCTTGAANAGTGCCGGACGACGTTGTCGTTCGTTGTCGAGCACTGGCGGGGGCGGCGGGAGCGCGTCCAGGCACTGCGGATGGGGTGGCGGCACGGCATCTTCTGCGTCGGCTGCTGCTGGGCATTGATGCTGATGATGTTCGTCGTCGGCACCGGCAATGTCGGCTGGATGCTGCTGCTGGGCGCGGTGATGGCGGCAGAAAAGAACCTGCCGTGGGGCCCGCGCCTGCGTGTGCCGCTCGGTGTGGCGCTGCTTACGGGTGCTCTCGGCATCGCTGTCGACGGATCGGGTCTCTGGTCGCTCTGAAAACGCTCTCGCAGCCGCAAGGGGACAGGTCAGTGTGTTCCGGTTTCGGATGATCGTCATCATAACGGTTGGCCCGTTGATGGTGAGGCCGGGACGGTGCGCTGCCGGACTGTCGGGCCGGACCATGGTCAGGTCACTCGCCATCTCGCGCGCGGGGCGGTCCGTACCCGTAGAAGCAGATGACCAGCCGCAGCTTGTCGATAGGGGTGAATAGCTGATGCGGGCGAATACGGGGATCGCTGCAGCAGCGCAGTTGCGCAGCGCAATTTCTGATATTCTGCGAGTCATGAGCCTGGAATCGCCGCACATTCTGGTTGTTGATGACGACGGTCGTCTGCGCAAGCTGTTGGCGCGCTACCTCAGCGAGCATGGCTATCTCGTCGCGACGGCGGAAGATGCGGCAGATGCACGGCTCAAACTCACCAGTTTTGCCTTCGACCTGATCGTCCTCGACCTGATGATGCCGGGCGAGAGCGGACTGGCTCTGGCAGGCGATCTGCGCAAGCGCTCCGGAGTACCGATCCTGATGCTCACCGCCATGGGCGAGCCCGAAGACCGGATCAAGGGTCTGGAACAGGGAGCGGACGACTATATGGTCAAGCCGTTCGAGCCCCGGGAGCTGCTGCTGCGCATCGGCAACATCCTGCGCCGTGTTCCGCAGGCGGATGCGCTGCCACCGCAGGTGCAGATGGGAGAGATGGTGTTCGATCTCGGCCGCGAGGAACTGAGCTGCGGTGACCTATCGGTGAAGCTCACTTCGGTGGAGACGGCGCTGCTCACGGCGCTTGCGCGGCGACCGGGCGTGGCGATGAGCCGCGAGGAGCTGATCGAGCTGACCGGCGCGGTCGGCGGCGACCGGGCGGTGGACGTGCAGGTCACCCGGCTGCGGCGCAAGATCGAGCGTGACCCGCGCGAGCCCCGGTACCTGCAGACGGTGCGCGGCCGCGGCTATGTACTCAAGCCGGACTGAGCCGCCGTGCGCCTGCTGAAGGCGATCGTCCCGCGCTCGCTGCTTGGCCGCGCGCTGCTGATCGTGGTTGCACCGCTGACCCTGATGCAGGTGCTTTCCGCCTATGTGTTCTACGATACTCACTGGGATCAGGTGAGCAAACGGCTGTCGCTGGGCCTTGCCGGCGACATCGCGGTGCTGGTCGAGGCGTTGTCCAGCATGCCCGATCGCGCCAGCCGCGACTGGCTGTACAGGGAAGCGGCGCAGCGGATGGAGATCACGGCGACCATGGAGCCGGGCGCGATCCTGCCGAATGCGCCGCCGCGGGAATCGCAGCTTGAAGGCGAGCTGCGCCGGGCGCTGCTGAGCAAGGAGATCACCAAACCGATCCGGGTCGAGGAACAGGCAAGCCATCAGCGGATGGTGGTGCTGGTGCAACTGGCCAACGGGGTGCTCCGGCTGGAGGTGCCGCGACGACGGGTCTTCAGCTGGACCACCTACGCCTTCGTGCTGTGGACCCTCGGCATGACGCTGATCCTGCTCGGCATCGCGACTATTTTCATGCGCAAACAGGTCCGCCCCGTTCGCCGTCTGGCGCGGGCTGCGGACGCGTTCGGCAAAGGGCGCGAGGTGGTGGGTTTCAAGCCGGAAGGGGCATACGAGGTAAAGCAGGCGGCACGCGCCTTCCTGGCAATGAAGAATCGCATCCAGCGGCAGATTACCCAGCGTACCACCATGCTCGCCGGCGTCTCCCACGACCTGCGCACGCCGCTCACCCGGATGAAGCTGCAACTGGAGATGATGCCCCCGGACGAAGGCGTGGAGGCGCTGCAGGAAGACGTGCACGACATGGAGAAGATGCTGGAGGGCTATCTGGCATTTGCCCGCGGCGAGGGAACGGAGAAGCCTGAACCCCGCGACTTGGGCGATCTGCTCCGCGACGTGGTGCGCCAAGCGCGGCGAACGGGTATGCCGGTCGAACTCGTCACCGAAGGCGAACTGTTCCTGCCGCTGCGCNCCGGGGCGATCACCCGCTCATTCACCAATCTGGTGGACAATGCGATGGCGTTTGCGCGTCATGTAACGGTGCATGCACGACGTCGCGGCAGCATGGTCGAAGTGACCATCGATGACGACGGACCCGGCATTCCGGCACATCAGCGCGAAGAAGTATTTCGACCGTTCTTCCGTCTCGAGCCGTCGCGCAATCGTGCCACGGGCGGCATCGGACTGGGACTGACCATCGCCCGGGACGTCGTCCGCGGCCACGGCGGCGACATCGTCCTCGACCGCTCGCCGCAAGGAGGACTACGCGTTCGCGTCCGGTTGCCAGTCTGAAGATATAATTCTATCCCGATTACGATAGTTTTCCCGCAAGCAATGCAAAGCGGAGCTGCGTTATTCTGAACGCTGGCGCCAACCGGTGCCATCCGCAGATGATCGGGAGGAAAGATAACATGGCAAACGAAAAACAGCAGAGCGAACGGGCGATGGGTGGCGTGGCTGGAGGCCGCGAGGAACAGGAGCGAATCGCCGAAGAAGCCGGTATGGGGCGGCCGACTGCAGCCGGTGTCGACGCACGCACCAAAGCCGAAACGGCCATGGGCGAGACCGCAACGGCATCCGAGGCTGCGGCTCAGCAGGCGGATGAGATTGCTGTTGGCAAGCCGGCCACGGCGTCAGAGGTTGCGGCGCAGAACGAAGATGAAAAGGCGATGGGCAAGCCGACCACGGTCGCTGAACGCGCCGAGCAAGAGATCGACGAAAAGGCGATGGGCAAGAGTTAGGGTCGACGGGGGCAGCGGGTCGGTAAGCTGGGTCAGGACCCAAAGCACAGCTTGGCCAGATCGTGCGGTAGCACTCAAGCGCTTGATTTCTCCAGCAATATCCGATCAAGCAATTCCGCTTGATCGGATATTGCTCCAGAGCGGAAGTCGCGCGGCCGCTCACGTGTACCTCGCTGTGGTCACCTCATCTCGGCATAGCCAGCCACGGACACCCTTTAAGCGTTTGCATGTCGGGCCTCGTCAGCCCGGGCGACCCTGACCTGCTTGTTGGGCGGGCTTGGACTCCTCACCCTCCCCACCTCATTGATCCGTTGGCAGTGCCTTGTTGTCAGCCACATAGGCGCCACGTTCTCCGATCGGCTGCGGTTCTCCGGTCGTGGTATCCTTGAGGGTCTGGCGTTCGAGCTCGGCATTCAATTCCGCCCCCGCGCACACCACAAAGGCGGAAATATAGAGCCACATCAGTAGGATGACGACCGCACCCAGCGATCCGAACGTCTTGTTGTAGGTCGCGAAATTGCTGACGTACGAGGANAAGGCGATCGAGCCCCCGATCCACAGCACCGAGGCTGCGATGGCCCCGGGATTGATCCAGCTCATCTTCGCCTGCGAGCGTGCTGGGCCGAACCGGTAGAGGAGCGCCAGCATAAGGGCCAGCATCACCGCCATCAGTACCCACCGGGTCCACAGCAAGGCGGTTTCGTCGATGATGCCCGTCGCGCGCAACATGCCGACGATCGCCGGCAACGCGGCGATGGCGGTCAGCGCCGCCAGCATGAACACGATGCCGGCAACGGTAAACCCGAGTTGGATCAGGTTGCGGCGAATGAACCCGCGGCGATCGTCCTCCTCGTAAGCGATGTTCAGCGCGGTGATCAGTGCGGTGACCCCTTTTTCNGCGCTCCAGATGGCCAGCAGCAGGCTGAGGATCAGGCCAAATCCGAGGCTGCCGCGGCCCTGGCCCGCCAGCGCGGTCGTCTGGTTTTCAAGGATGCTGTAGCCTTCTGCAGGCATGACGTCGCGCAGAACGGCGAGCTGATCGCGCACCTGAACTGGGTCGGCGACCAGACCGTAGATCAGCACCAGCGCCGAAATCGCTGGGAAGATNCCGAGCAATCCGTANAAGGCGACGCCGGCGGCGACCAGCGAGATGTTGTCGTTACCGATCTCGTGCCAGACGCGGATGACGACTTGGCGCCACCCCCGGCGCGGGATCTCCCGCGGGTGGTCGGCATTACCGCCGAGGTCTATTCGTGAGGCGTCCATGCTGCAGTTCCATCCCCATTGCTCCGCTGTGCTCTTGTTCTCTGCTGCTGGGTCGCGCTGCTCAGCCAACGCCCCTTGTAACGGGAGAACACATCAGGAGTTCCACCACAGCGATTCCTGTCCCGGCGGGAGGCAGGGTGTTACAAGTCACGGCCGCCGTAAGCCACGACTGCCGTTCAGGGCGAGGACGACCGAAGCAGGGGATCAGAAAGACAGGGGGCAGGGGTTCAGGGATGAGTCAACAGGTGGACATTGAGGTGCTGGCACACACGCCGCCGGCTGGCCGCGCGAAGAAGACGCCGCTGCTGTTCGTGCACGGTGCGTACGCCTCGGCAGGGCAGTGGGAGCCGTTTTTCCTGCCGTTCTTTGCCGAGAACGGCTATCCGGCGTACGCGCTCAGCGTGCGCGGCCATGGCGCCAGCGCCGGGCGCGAGTGGGTGAGGAACGCCCGGCTGAGGGACTACGTTGACGACGTGCTCACGGTGATGGACCGCCTGCCGGCCCCGCCGGTACTCATCGGCCATTCGCTGGGCGGAATGATCGTGCAGAAAATCCTCGCCCGGCAGGCGGTGCCGGCGGCCGTGCTGATGTGTTCGGCGCCGCCGCACGGGCTGCTCGGCAGCACGCTCGCCGCCCTGTTCACCAACCCGGTGATGTTCCGCCAGACGGCGACAATGCACCGGCGGGGACCGGACGCGGCGACGCTGGACAGCGCCCGGCGCGCGATGTTCCTGCCGGACACGCCTGATGACTGGATCCGCACGGTGCTGCCTCCGGCGCAGCCGGAATCCGACGCGGTGATGCTGGATGCCACCTGGCGTGACCTGCCGCCGTCGCGCGGCCGGCGCGACGTCCCGGTGCTGGTGTTGGGTGCCGGCAAAGATGCGTGCATCACGCGCATGGCGGTGAGCGAGACGGCGCGCGCCTTCGGAGTGCAGGCGGACGTCTTCGAGGACCTGCCGCACGCCCTGATGATGGTCCCGGAATGGCGCAAGGTAGCGATGCGGATCTTGGAGTGGCTGGACACCGCGCTGGTCCGGGCGCCGGTCCACTGAAAGCCTGACCAAAAGCCTGTTACGCGCGTTGTGGTTGTGTGATTGACCGATTCCATGGGGAGGAACGGTGAAGTGGGATGTGGACGAACGAACATCGAGGGCCTATCGGCGGGACGGCGGCCAATTTCCGAGCACTTTGACAGATGCGGAATGGGAGGGCTGCGGCCACTGATCCCAGCGGCGAAGCGTGGCGGTCGACCCCGGACGACCGACATGCGGGCGGCGCTGAACGCCATCTTCTGTCTGCTGCGCACCGGCTGTCCCTGGCGCTCTCTGCCCCGTGACGGGTTTCCGCCGCGCGCGACGGTTTGCAACATTTTCCGTGCGTTCCGTAATCATCCGGCGAGGGCCATGGGGGTGATGAAGTTCAGGCTGCTGCTGCATTGGCAGTCGGCGTCCAATTCCATGGGAGAAGATCGGTGAGTTTGCCGACCGGGTGATCGGCGATGCGGCGGAGCACGTCTTCGAGCCAGGCCTGCGGGTTGATGTCGTTGAGTTTGGCGGTGGTGATGAGGGTGTAGATCGCAGCAGCCCGCTCGCCGCCGCGGTCGGATCCGGCAAACAGCCAATTTTTACGACCGACGGCGACACCGCGCAGCGCGTGTTCGGCGGCGTTGTTGGAAAAGCAGATCCGGCCATCGTCGAGAACGTGGGTAAAGGCAACCCAGCGTTTGAGCATGTAGTCCATCGCCTTGGCGATCTCGTTGTGGCGCGAGAGCCTGGCCCGCTCGCTCCGCATCCAGGCTTCGAAGTCGGCAACGAGCAGCCGTGATCGTTGTTGGCGGACGGCGAGGCGCTGCGTGGCCTTGGTGCTATTGATTTCGCGCTCGATGGCGAAGAGGACATCGATCCGACGCACCGCCTCCAGGGCCAACGGCGCCTTGGCGACGTCGGCGAGCACGAAGAACTTGCGCCGTGCATGGCTCCAACACGCCGCCTCGGTGATCGGCGCCGGCCAGCGGCACGGCTCATAGAGGTCGTTGAACCCGGCGTAGGCGTCGGCCTGGAGGATTCTGCCGTAGGAGGCCAGATGCCGGCGCGGGTGTTCGCCCGAGCGGTTGCGGGAGTAAAGTAGACAGCGGCCGGCGGGTCAGGTCCACCGAACGGCCGGTCGTCGCGGACGTAGGTCCACAGCCGGCCGGTGACGGTTTTGCCCTTGGCAAGGACCGGTACGGTGGTGTCGTCGCCGTGCAGGCGCTCGGCCGCCAGGACATGGTGGCGGATCAGTTCGACCAGGGGCGACAGCGCTGCCGTACAGGCGCCGACCCAATCCGCCAGGGTGGAGACGTCGAGATCGATGCCTTCGCGGGCGAAGCCCTCGCTCTGCCGGTTGAGCGGCAGATGATCGCCATACTTGCCGTAAAGGACCATCGCCAGCAGCCCGGCACCGGCCCGACCGCGGGCGATCGGATAAAACGGCGCCGGCGGCTGGGTGATCCGCTCGCACGACCGGCAGCTGAATTTTTCGCGGACGGTCTGGATCACCTTCCACTGGCGGGGATCACCTCGAGCGTCTCGGTGACGTCTTCGCCCAGTTTGTGCAGCTTGCCGCCGCAGCAGGGACAGGCCGGCGGCGCCGGGATAACAACGCGCTCGCGCGGTAGGTGTGCCGGCAACGGGGCCCGCACCGGCTTGCGTCGGGAAAAGCTCTTGACCGTGCTCTCGTCGGCCGCGGCGACAGGGGCATCCTCAGCGGCCGTTGCCTCCAACTCCTCCAGCTGCAACTCCAGCTGGTCGAGCAGCTTGCGGCTGCGCTCGGCCGATGCCCCAAACCGCTCGCGCTTCAGCTTGATGCTTCGCATCCCCTTCGGGCAGGCGATCATGAGTTTCAGATGCGCCACCATCGCCTCCGCGCCCGACGCCCACGCCTCTGCCTCCAGACGGGCCGAGCGCTCGGCCAAGAGCGCCGCTTTCAGCGTTGCGAGGTCATCGGGAACGGTGGCAGGCGGCAAACTCATGGCCGCATTGAATCATCGATCCGGCCCGTTTGACTCGTAAAATCGGCGTCACGGTGTGCCGCCGGCGTTTCAGCCGGCCCGTTGCGGATGGTAGGTGTGCTGCGGGTTGCGCCAGTCAATCCCATCAAGAAAATAGGAAAGCTGCGCTGGCGTGATCGACACAATACCGTCAGTGGGGGACGGCCAGATGAACCGCCCCCGTTCCAATCGCTTGGCATAGAGTGACATCCCCAGCCCGTCGTGCCAGAGAATCTTGATCAGGTCACCACGCCGGCCGCGGAAGACATAGAGATCGCCAGCGTGCGGATCGCGCCGCAGCGTCTCTTGAACCTGCAGCGCCAAGCCATTCATGCCGCGGCGCATGTCCGTCCGGCCCACCGCCAGCCACACCCGCACCCCGCGCCACATCAGCCACAACAGCCCCGGGCGCAAACGCCGCCGCAACCATCGCCCGCTTTTGCTCAAGGCTGAACCGTCGCCGACGTTCAGGGGCGGTGAAAACATAAACCTGCGCCATAAGCTTCGTCTCTTGCACCGATGCAAACACCGACCTCTGCACTACGGCTCCATCAGGCCACATCACACAGGCCCAAAGAAGACGGCCCCCGCCGGATGGTTACTGCGTTCCAGCGCGACGGCGTCTGGGAGGCGATCTGGGCGGAACTGCACACGGCCTTGCGTGAACGGCAGGGCCGCGACGCGAGCCCGAGCGCGGCGGTTCTCGACAGCCCGTCGCTAAAGTCGGTGGGAGAAGGGGCGGCAACGACGGCGCGGTGGGCTATGACGCCGGCAAGAAGGTGAAAGGCCGCAAGATCCACGCCCTGGTCGATACCCTCGGGTTGCCGATGCGCATCGTCGTCCACTCCGCCGGCATCCAGAGATCGCGACGGCGCCGGCCTGGTGCTCGACAGGATCCGCACCCGCTTCCCATGGCTCGAACTGGTCTGGGCCGACGGCGGCGACAACGCCCGACAGGTCGACCAAGCCGTCGCCAAGGTTCCCACCCTTAAGATCTCGTTCGCCTGTCAGAGTTCCCGCTTCTCTCGATCGAGGGTCTTCAGGCGGACGTTCTGTCCGGGGCTCCACCGTCGATCCGACCGCCGTCTCGCTCCGCCTTCTTTACCCACAGCCGCAGCGTCTGCAGCGCGCAGCCGATCTTGGCGGCGATCAAGGCGAGAGCGGCCCACCGGGACTCGCGATCGTCCTCGTGCTCAAGGACCACCCTGACTGCGCTGGCGTGAACTGCAGGGGCAAACTTGTTCGTCGTCTTGCTCATCATGGCTCCTTCCTCGCAAGAGTTGGAGCCTCCGGAAAACCCGCTTCGGTTTATGCTTCTTCGGCAGCTTGAAACCGGAACGCGTCCATTAGCGGCGAGACCCTGCTCGGGAAGCCATTAAACGAGATTTGTTCGCTTACATCGAAACCTGGAACCCTCGTCAGGGCTCCACTCCACCCTCGGGTTTCTCACCTTCGAACAGACAGCGCATCAGGCCGCATAAACTGGTGTCCACTCTTCCGGGGTAAGATCAGTGGATATTTTCCCACTCACCAAGCTGCTCCGAAGCTCCTGTTCCCGGTGTTGAACCGGGCGGCAAAGGCATGAAAAAGCCGCCCGGGGAATGGGCGATGCCGAACGCCTCTTCCTGCTCGAAGACCGCTTCAAAGCGGCTCTGTAAAACGGCCTACGCACGAAGATTCTGAGAATCTCTTAATTCCTCCGTCCAATTCTCCTGGCAACCACCTCCGAGGAGTGCAACTCCCTCCACGGATTTGCTATGAGCGATCCAGAACCGGGCCGTGAGTTTTCTTGCACTCTGTGGTGGTCGATGCAGGCAGAAGAAGACCATCCGCGCAGCTGCGCCATGCTTTTGATGATCGTCCACGATTGGCACTAATTTAAGTCGTGTCATGATACGGTCCGCCTGCCGGACAGTGATGCGATAAACCAACTTGCCCGGTTAAAACAAGAACATCTTAGAGAATCGGCTACTTAAGTCAGAACGTTAAACCATCCATAGGAGAGGCCTTGGCGTAGCTCGACCTCCTGTAACTTCATCCTGTCATCCGGAAAGAGCGGCAGCACGTCGATTCAGCCTCTCATCCACACTGTTATTCAACAACATCGGCGCATTTGCCGCTATCAGGAGAAATACGCACACGCACCTGAACCGTTGAAGCGGCCCCCGATTTTGGGACGAGGGCTTGATTGGATCTGGGTCGGCTCCGTGGTGATAGACGGAGCCGATGATGAAGAAACCGAGACGGAAGATCGATGCAGGTCTGAAGGCGAAAATTGCCTTGGAGGCACTGCGGGAGCAGGCGACGGTGGCGGATCTCGCTGTACGTTATGAGGTTCATCCCAACCAGATTTACGCCTGGTGCGCGCAGCGAGGCGCAGCCTCTGGAAACAGCTGCTGGACAACGCGGCGCGCGCCGTCGACTCCGGGGTGGGCGTTGATGCCGAACAGACACACGAGCGGGAGATCGAGAAGCTGCACGCCGAGATCGGGCAGTTGACGGTGGAAACCTCTTTTTAGCGCGGAGGTCCGGGCGATGAGCAGACCGGACCACAGAGCGATGCTCGAGCGCGGCGATTGCGGAGAGTTCGATCCGCCGCCAGTGTCACCTGCTCGGGATTGCCCGGTCGGGAGTTTATCGCCCTGTTCCGGCGAACGACGACGTCGACCTGGCGCTGATGCGGCGGATCGACACACTGTTCATGGCCTGGCCGTTTCCCAGGAGCATCTTGGGGTTCGCGGCGGATGACGACGATGCTGCGCGCCGAAGGGATCACGATCAATCGCAAGCGGGTGCAACGATTGATGCGGCGGATGGGGATCGCCGCGCTGGGGCCAAAACCGAAGACGACGAAGCCGGCACCGGACCACAAGATCGGGCGACAAGATTTTCCCCTACCTCCTGCGCGACGCGGTGATCGACCGGCCGAACCCAGTGTGGGCGGCGGATATCACGTACAGTCCGATTGGTCGCGGCTTCCTTTACCTGGTGGCGATCATCGCCCTTTGATGAAGAAGAACGGGGCGGGCCGGGCGGTGCTGGCTTGGCGGCTGTCGAACACCATGGATACCGCAGTCTGCGTCGACGCGCTGGACGAGGCACTGACCCGTTTCGAAAGACCGGACATTTTCAACACCGACCAGGAAGCCCGTTCACCAGCGCCGCGTTCACCGGACGGCTGACGAGCGCCGGTATCCGCATCTCGATGGACGGCCGCGGCCGCTGGATTGATAACGTCTTCATCGAACGGCTGTGGTGGTCGCTGAAGGACGAAGACGTCTCCCTGAAGGGCTATGCCGACGGCTGCGAGGCACGCACCGGTATCGCTGCTTGGATCCGCTTTTACAACGCAGGACGCCCCCATCAGGCATTGGCCGGTCGATCGCCGATGGCGGTGTGGCGCGATGGCGTCATCGGCGTCCTCGCCGGCAACGCCGTGGACATGACCCCCAGCACGCTGGCCGGGGTTGAACGACGCTGCCGCGTCGCCNCCCTGCCCACCGCGTCAACAACCGCAACAGACGCCCCGCGTGGCGTGATCCAGGAGGACGGAGCCAACCAGATATCCAATCAAAACCGATGCCCCAGTGGTCCCACAGAACGGGGCCACTTCACTAGCTTCCGGGCTTTTTCCGGCTTAGAGCGGTTTCACGGTGACTGGCGATATCTGCAATTGGTGATGTCGTTTGTGCATTCCTTGGGGGAGAAGTCGTCGAGAAGGGTGCCGATTTTGGCCCAGAGGTCGGTGATGGTGCGGGCAGCGACAGTTTTGAGGAGCTGCTTGAGTTTGGCGAAGACCTGCTCGATGGGGTTAAGGTCCGGAGAATAGGGTGGCAGGTATAGAACGCTGGCGCTGCGGGCCTCGATCGCTTGGCGGACGCCCTCGACCTTGTGCGCGCCGAGGTTATCCATGATGACGACGTCGCCTTCGGCGAGGCACGGAGCCAGAACCTCCTCGACATAGGTGCGAAAGACGCGTCCGTTGATGGCGCCGTCGATGACGAAAGGGGCCGTGATGCCGTTGCTGCGCAGGGCGGCGACGAAGGTCGACGTCTTGATGCTGCGCATCCCCTGCGGGCCCCAATGGCCGTGCGGAACAGCGGCGCGCAGCCGTTGGCTGCGGCGGCAGCGCCCGCAGAGGCGTGCCCTGTTGGTGGTCGCCCAAGTCTCGTCGATGAACACCAGCCGCGCCGGGTTCAGGGTCGGCTGGTGCTGTCGCCAGGCGTCGCGGGCGGCGGCAACGTCGGCGCGCTCCTGTTCGGCGGCATGCCGCGTCTTTTCGAGCGTCAGCCCGAGACGCTCAAGGGTATTCCACAGTCCGCCGACGCTGGTCGTAACGCCGTGCTCTTCCGAAAGCCAGGCGCGCAGCTCGGCCAGCGTCAGATCGGGACGGGCCGCGACCTCAGCGCTGATCACCTCGTGGTGAACCGAAAGTTTGCGGACAAGATGGCAGCGCTGCAGCCGCGCCGTCGTCTCGCCTGTCCGCCGTCGCCGCAGCCGAACCTTGTAAATGTAGGACACGCTGACCCGGAACAGCGCCGCCGCCTCGGCGACCGCCATGCCACTATCGACCGCCGCCAACACCCGCTCGCGCAGATCCTGCGAAGCCGCTCAGTCC
Organism: Defluviicoccus sp.; assembly: GCA_013414705.1. Taxonomy (GTDB): domain Bacteria; phylum Pseudomonadota; class Alphaproteobacteria; order Rhodospirillales; family Defluviicoccaceae; genus Defluviicoccus. The sequence goes on along the minus strand of CP058705.1, from coordinate 3,543,094 downwards.
CCCACCTCCAGCTCCATCAGGCGATGGGCGGCAAAGCCGATCATCTCGCGCAGCAAATCGGCATCCGCGCTCTTCTCCAGCAGGGCCCGCAGGCCCTTCATGTCGTCGTCATCGTTCGGTCCTCGGTTCCGGTCGTGGGTGTGATGACCCGATCCTAAAACCGGAGATCGGCGATGACCCCGCTGTGGATAAGTGGCCTGCCGCCGCCAGACTCCCAGCGGTCGCAGCGGCAGGCCACTTATCCACAGCAGCAGCTACACTACCCCAAGGGACGTGACCGATTTGATTACGGCGTGGGTGGTTTCTGGGAGGAGCGCGGCGGGGCTGTATGGTCCGCCGGCGTTAAGGCTGCCAGGGTTGCGGCTGCGGGCGATATGGCGGATCAGCGCCGCCTCGGGGCAGGTGGCGGCAAAGGTGAGACAGACAGGAGACGCCGTCTCGGCGACGCGGGCACCAAGCTTGAGGAGCTTCAGGCCCGACGTTGAGGCCTCGATGCAGGCGCAGACGTGGCACTCCATCATCCACGACTTTGCTCTATAGGCGGTCTGGGCGAAGCTGCTTAGGCGGGGTTCCCTGTCCAGCGCGCGGCGCTTGCTTGGCAGAGCCTTTAGCCCGTCTTATTTCACGAGGGCGGCCGCGAGGTCGGAGTTTTCGGTGTTGGTGCTGGATGAGCGAGCGTGGGCTTCTGGGTTTTCCCGGCTTGGGTGGACTGGATTTGATTGCTGGGTCGGCGTTTCCGGGAGGTTCGGTGGGGCGCTGCCGGCCCGGTGTTCAGGGTCCGGCGAGCGCTGTGGCGCGGTGGCGGATCAGCGCCGCGTCCGGACAGGCGGCGGCGAAGGCGAGACGGACGCGCGACGCGGTTTCGATGGCGCGGGCGCCGAGCTTCAGCAGCCGCAACCGCAGGGTGGCGAACTCGGCGATCGCCAGTGCATGCGTTTTGGGATGGCGTCGCGCATCGAGGATCAGCCAGTAGGCGGCAGTATGGAGGAACAGTCGCACTTGGTTTGCCAGCGGCGAGCGGCAGCTGGTACGGTCCGAGGCGAGCTGGCTCTTGTGCCGCTTGATCAGGTTCTCGGCTTGGCCGCGGGCGCAGTAGAGGACTTCGTAGACGTGCTCGGGCGAGCCGGCTTCGAGGCTGGTGACGACGAAGCGGATGTCGAGGCCCCGCGCCGTCGCCTCGATGCGGGCGCAGGCGCGGCGCGCCGTCTTCCACGACTTCGCCCGGTAACGGGTCTCGGCGAAACCGCGCCGGCAGGGCTTCTTCTCCAGGGCCCGGCGGGTGCGGATGTCGTCGGCGGTCTTGTCGACGAGGCGGTCGAGCACCCTGTTGCCGGGCAGGCCGAAGAGGTAATCGACGCCCNNGTTCGCCTCGCACCAGTCCATCACCTCCGGCCGGCCGTAGTGGCCATCGCCGCGAATGGTGACGCGGGTCACCGGCCAGCGGCGGCGGATGTGGCGGACGAGGCGGCGCAGATGGTCGCGGACCTCCTTGTCGGACGGCGTCTTGCCGGGACGCAGGATCATCGCCACCGGCCGGCTCGTCGCCGTATCGTAAACGTGGATCGGCAAGAGCGCGAAGCGGACGCTCTGCGTCAAGCAGCGCGCGTCGTCGTGGGCGTTGAACAGCGACAGCTGCTGATGGCCGTGCACCACGTCGCAGGTGTCGTCGATGTCGAGCGTCACCGCGGCAGGCGGCACCGGGTCGCTGGCGAGCCACAGATCGAGCAGGACCCGGCCGAGCCGGATCACGCTGCGACGATCGGGCGCGTTCTCCCAGCGGGAGATCGTCGGCTGCGAGCACAGGTCCCGGCCGCTGTCCGGCAGCCGGCCGCAGGCGAGCTTGAACGCCGGATCGAAACGCAGGCTGTCGAGGTCGTCGGCATCCTCCCAGCCGCAGGCGATGGCGAAGATGCGCGCCCGCAGGATGTCGGCCAGCGGATGAACGACGCGGCTGGCATCGCGGCCATCCGGGATCACGGCGGCGAGCTTGGCGGCGATGCCGAGCCGCCGCCAGGCTTGGGCCAGAAGCATCACCCCGCCGTCCGAGGTGATCCGGCCACCGTCGAGGGCGGCGGTGACCTTCTTGCGCCCAACGGCTGGAAACGCGAACGGCAGGCTCGTATCGTCCGTCATGGCGGATGTGGCGGTCCCGGATGTCGTCGCAGGATTGGCTTCAGCAACCAAATCCTAGGGTCCGGACTCAATCAGGTCCAGTAAGCGACGATGGTGGCGAGGGCGAGAGATGAGGCGTAGTTTCTGGCGAGTTTGTCGTATCGGGTGGCGACGCGCCGGAAGTCCTTCAGGCGGCAGAAGACGGCTTCGACCATCCAGCGGAACTTGTAGCGGTGTTTGTCGAAGCTGATCTTGCGTTTGCGGCATCTCCGCCCTGGAATGACCGGTGTGGCCCCCTTGTTGCGGATCGCGGTGCGCAGGGCGTCGCAATCATAGCCCTTGTCGGCCAGAACGTGGCGACAGGTGTCGACCTCGGCCAGCAGGTCTTCAGCCATCGTGATGTCGGAGACAGTGCCGGCGGTGACCTTGAGGACCACCGGGCGGCCGAGTGTATCGCTCAGGGCGTGGATTTTCGTCGTCTGCCCGCCTCGGGAGAGGCCGATCGCCTGAGCCTTCGCCCCCTTTTCCGCCGTGAGCGCAGCGGTGCGCTTTCACATAACTGCCATCCATGGCCACCGCGGTGGTGATCTATTGGCCCTCGGCCAGCGCCTTGAGGATCCGGCGCCAGTGACCCCGGCGGGACCAGCGGTTGAAACGGTTGTCGACCGTTGTCGGAGGACCGTAGTCCGGCGGACAATCCCGCCAGCGGCACCGCTCTTCAGAACATGGATGATCCCGCTGATAATGCGGCGATCATCCACCCGCCGTGCTCCCGGCTGGTTCTTCGGCAGATGCGGCTCGATCGCCGCCCATGCATCGTCGTCCAGCCAGAACAAGTTCGCCATATCCACCTCCAAGGCTCAAATACTACCTTGGAATCACGTTCATAACAATATTTCAATATGTTAATCAGGTTCAGACCCTAGGCCACATCAATCGCTTACGCTACATCCGCCAGCCCACTTCCGCAGCCCTCGTGAATAAGACGGGTTAGATACGGTAGATCGCCAAGCGCACCGGGAATGCGGATGGTTTGATGGTTATGTCGCGTCGCTGGGTTGTCAAGTGCACTCTCGTTTGGCTCAATCGCAACCGCCACCTCGCCTGCCCGAAGGGGATGCGGTGCATCAAGGACTTCGAAAAATCCATGGAAACCCCTCGCCAACGCCGAGTGCTGGAAGATGATGGCTGGCGTCGAACTCTCCTCGCAATGTGCCGCAACAGTCTGAACAACCTATGCGATTGCGATCCAGACGCTAAGTGGTTGATAAAAATATCCGTAGCAGCATCCGGCAGCTTCGAAGCACCTGATGCTTAGGGAAGCCAAGGACGGTTTCCAAACGAACGCGCGCTTCCGGCTGAACGGCAAGACGTGGAAAGACACCTCCGTCTTGCTCAACTCCAGCTGCTCAGCTGCCGGTAGCTTGCCGTGCGGGCTCCGCGTCCTGCTCGTAATCTTCGTTGTTCGCTGGCACGATCCGATCACTGCAGTAAAGCTGATACAGTGTCGCGAGGATCATCGCAGCTTCGTTGCCGGCGAGCGAATAGTAAATCGTCTGCGCCGAGCGGCGCGTTTTGACAAGNTTATCCCGCCGAAGGCGTGCCAAGTGCTGTGACAGCGCTGACTGGCTGAGACCCACGATCCGCTCCAACTCTCCGACCGATCGTTCGGAATGGATGAGCTGTCCCAGGATCATCAGTCGATGCGGGTTTCCCATGGCCTTGAGCAAGGCGCTCGCGCGCCGCGCGCTCACGTGCAAAGCTTCAACGTTCACGGCCATTCACCAACGTTGGTTGTGAAACACCCTGTTGTGCGACGGTTTTCTCCGCCAACATCCGGACGCTCTGTAGACGCCCTGATTAGCAATATAGTGTAGACATCATGCAGAGCAATCCACAATACGATTTTATGTCTCATTCGCGATTTATCGTCACATCAAGAGGCGAGACAGGGAAAATTTGCTGCAATGCAGAACGGGGGCCGATATTCAATGTGACATCATTAAAAACTGTTGTGAGCTTTGCGAAATGGAGATGACGACACTCGATCTCAAGGGGTTGCAATGTCCACTACCGGTGTTGCGGACAAACAAGGCGTTGCGCGGTATGCCGGTTGGAGCGGAGTTGCTGGTTCTCGCCACCGATCCGGCTGCGCCGCAAGACTTCGAAAATTTTTGTCAGATGACCGGTCATGTGCTCGTCGCCAGCACCGAAAACGACGGCGTGTTCAGTATCCTGATCCGCAAAGCCGTCTGACCCACCTGCCCTGAGTGTCTGACAGGGAACATGTTGAATCTGTGCAGTCTTCGGCGATCTTGGGGCGGCGGATTGATGGCGAGACGGCCACCGACGTGGTCACCGCTGATCCCGCCTGCCAAGCGCGGCGGCATCAATCGGAGGGTTGACGTGCGCGAGATGGTCGACGGCTTGATGTCCATCCTTGGCACCGGTTGTCGGTGGTGGGCGATCGCGAAGGACCTGCCGCCGCGTGCGGAGACCTCAGGGCTCGTAAGGCGCTGTCGCTTCCATCGATGGGCGATTCATGAACATGCTGTACCAATCCGCCAGCATCGGGCGGCCGATGCGCCAATGCTCCTCGGAAAAGCGGAAATCCAGATAGCCGAGGCATGATCCGACGGTGATCTGACCGATGGTCACGTTGGGATTAAAACGGGGCACCTCACGTTCCAGCATCGCCAGTCCGCGCATGACCTTGCTCTTCTGGCGCTCGATCCATGACGATGACTGCTCCTTCTCCGGCCGCACCATCTCGGCCCGCCGCAGCACGGCCGCATCCAGGATGCCATCCCCNAGAGCCATCAGGCGCAGGGTTCGCCACCGCTGCGGAACTTCGGTTGGGAACAGCTTGTGGCCGCCGTGCAGACTGTCCAGGTATTCGCAGATGACGGCGGAGTCGAACAACACCAAGCCGTCGTCGGTGGTCAGCGCAGGCACCTTGCCCAGCGGGTTGTCGAACAGAAAACTTTCAGATGGTTCGCGAATGTCGGCGGTGAGGCGCTCGATTCGTCCGTCGAGGCCGGTCTCGATGGCGGTAACCGTCACCTTGCGGACATAGGGCGACGTCGGCGAATAGTGCAGCTTCATCTCTCCCGTCCCTCTGATCCGGCGCTTTGCCCGCAAGGGTATGCGGCTCAGGTCCAGGGCGCAACGCCAGCGCGCCATCCTCGGGCTTTCCCGGCGTTCCCAGGCCCCTATGCAGGATTGAGGGGAACTGGTAGGCCGCGGTTGGGAGTATCGGATGCAGCGACAGGACGAGGGAATACGGGACATCCACATGGTGCTGGATGATCCGCTCAGCCGTGACGGCAGCGCCTGGCTGCTGCGGGCGCCGCGTCAGCTCATCGTCTGCAATGATCCCCCGGAAGTGCCAGCGGGGCTCGCGCTAATCGAAACGGGGCTGCAGCGCGGCTTGTGGGCGGCGGGCTTTCTCGCCTACGAACTCGGTTATCTGTGCGAGCCGGTTCTGGCACCCCTGCTCCCACCACGGCGCNGACACCCGCTGCTCTACATCGGCCTGTTCGACGCGCCGGTCCGGCTCAACGCTGGCGAGGTCGGATCGTTTCTCGATACGCAGGTTCGCGGGCCGCATCAGGTGCGCGCGGTGCGCCCGGTTCTCGACCGTGAAAGCTATCGCCAGCGCTTCCGTCGCGTCCAGGCGTTGATCGACGCCGGCGATGTCTACCAGATTAACCTGACCTTCAAGCTTGAATTCGAATTCGAGGGCGATCCCTTCGATCTCTACCGGACACTGCGCCGCCGCCAGNCGGTCGCCTGCGGCGGCCTGATCGCAAGCCGTGAGCTGCACGTGTTGTCGCTGTCCCCGGAGCTGTTTCTGCACCTGAAAGGCAATCGCGCCCTGGTGCGGCCGATGAAGGGGACGGCGCCGCGCGGAGTGACCCCGGCCGAGGACGAGGAACAGCGCCAGCGGTTGCGACAGGACNAAAAGTCGCAGGCAGAGAACCTGATGATCGTCGATCTGATGCGCAACGACCTGGGCCGGCTGGCCCGCACCGGCGGTGTCCGGGTCACCGATCTGTTCACTGTCGAGACGCTTTCGAGCCTGCACCAGATGACGTCCGGCATCACGGCCGATCTGCGTCCGGACGTGCGTCTTCCGGCGCTGTTGCAGGCGATCTTCCCCTGCGGTTCGGTGACCGGTGCGCCAAAGATCCGGGCGATGCAGATCATCCGCGAGTTGGAGACCGGACCGCGCGGCGTCTACACAGGCTCGCTCGCGTTGCTCGCGCCTGATGGAACGGCCGCGCTCAACGTGGCGATCCGGACACTGGTGCTACACGGCCCGGCTCCCGGACGACAGCGGGGTGAACTCGGCATTGGCAGCGGCCTCGTCCACGACTCGGACGCCGATGCGGAATATGACGAATGCCTGCTGAAGGCGGCGTTTCTCGATTGTCCCGACCCGCCCGGACTGATCGAGACCCTGCGTTGGAACCCGAACTCGGGCTATGCGCTCCTCGACCGTCACCTGCGACGCCTGACCGATTCAGCAGCCTATTTCGGCCTGCCTCACCCTTCCGCCGCGACCGCGGTACTTGCGCAGGCTGCCACCAGTTTCGAAGACCAGCCGATGCGCGTGCGTCTGACACTTGACGTAGATGGTCGGATCGATGTGGTCGCAGAGCCACTAACGTCGCTGCCGGCGGTGCTGCAATACGCGCTGTCGGACCGGCCGGTCAGTTCGGCGGACCCGTTGCGCTACCACAAGACAACGCGGCGTGCGGAATACGAAAGCGAGTTGGCGCGACTGAAGGCCGAGACCGGCTGCGACGAGGTCCTGTTCGTCAACGAACGCGGCGAACTCACCGAAGGCTCCTGGAGCAACCTGTTCATCCGGCGGGGCGACCTCCTGCTGACGCCGCCCGTGGCCTGTGGGCTCCTCGATGGCACGTTGCGGCGCGAGCTTCTCGACACCCGACCTGAAGACGTGGTGGAGAGCGTGCTTCGTCCTGACGATCTGGATCGTGCCGATGCGGTGCTGCTCGGCAACTCGGTGCGGGGGCTGATGCTCGCTCGCCGGGTGCGGTCCAGCACGATTGCAAATACCGATGCCCGAGACTGATCAACTACATCAGTTCGGCGTGTCATCGGTAGCAACCTTCCGGCAGATAAGTGGCTCTGCACCTACTCGGTCCTGATTTAACTCTCTCGTAAAAGGGTGTCTTCACTTCCTCCCCGCAATAACAGCCGACTATTCTTCGTCGGCTGTGGGCGGTTGCCAGCCAGGTGGCGTTTCTGCATCCGGATGCTGGAAGCTCCGCATGCGCCTGCGACGACCCGGATTCATGCTCACCTCTGTCTGTGTCCGTGGCAGGAGATTGATCCGATCCAGCCACGACACAAGGCTCTCGGTGCCGTAATGACGTTGCGGTGGGACGTCTGCCGGACGGTCGAGAGAGCCGATGGTGACGTCGATCCAGCCCCTCGTTATCGCCATTTCCCGGGCCGTCNNCAGGTAGCGGAAGGTGAGCGGCGTGCCGCAGGCGGCACAATAATCCCGCGCGGCCACCGCCGAACTCTGGAATGTGGAGGGTGTGCCGCGCGTCCAGGCAAAATCTTCCAGCCGCACGGGTGCCAGAGCGGCGAACGGGCCGCCGACCGCCTTCTGACACATGCGACAGTGACACAGGTGCGCGCCTTCGGGAGGNGCGTAGAGCGCGTACCGAATGGCGCCACACTGGCAGCCTCCCGTGTGCAGTGCCGGCCGGCGGGCCTGTGGCGGTGCAGATGGGGCATCCAAGTCCGTTCGCGATGGGGTGCCGGGCGTCGGGTTTTGCTGTCGGCGATCGATCATCCTTCGCCCCCTTCTTCCGTTGCGTGTTCAACGTCACAACAACGCCGCTGGTTCAATCTCCGGGGTCGGCATCTGCGCCGGCGCGCACGCTTTCGGCAGCGTCGAGCACCGCATGCAGAGGTCCATCTCGAGTTCCAGTCGCATCCAGATGCTTGACGACATTCCGCAGATAGTCCAGCGCCGTTCCATATGCGCCATGCCCCTGCAGCACCAGGGCAACTGTCTGCTCAGTTGTCAAACCGTGGACGTACTGCGGATGGTTGGGGCGGGCGACGAACGCCAGAGCCGGCGTCCGGCCACCGCCATCCAAGCGCACCGTCAGTGTCAGGGGNTCGTAGACGCCGTGGCTCATTTCCCGTTCCCAGAGATAGGCCAGCGCTGCTTCTTCTTCTGCCGGTGCGATGCGAAAGGCGACGCCACGACACGCGCCGCCACGGTCGAGACCGAGCGCAAGCCCCGGGCGATCGATGGTGCCGCGATTGCGGATCGACAGGATGCACAGTGCCCGGTGCCATCCGTGAAGCAGCGCCGGATACGTTTCCACATAAGAGAAGCCGGGCGACCACATCAGCGATCCGTAACCGAAAACCCAAAACCCGTTGCCGGTGGGGCCGGCGAAGACTCTGCGTGATGAGGGCGTTGCCACGTGGTTTGCTGGATAATTCAGGCGATCATGCACGGCTGACCATTCCTACTCCGAGCGTGGCCACCAGCAGACCGAGAATGGCTGGCACCGAAAGCACCTCGTCGAACATCAACCACGCGAACACCGAGGTCGCCGCAGGGGTGAGATANAAGAGACTCACGACCCGGGCTGCAGCGCCGCGACGGATCATCAGATGGAACAAGGTCATGGCCCCCAGTGACAGGACGAACGACAACCACAGCAGGGCGAAAACGAACGATCCCGTCCACTCTACCGGTCGATGTTCGACAAACAGTGCCAGAGGCAGCACGGCCAGGGCTGCAGCGGCGAACTGCACGCATGAACCAGTGATCAGATTCATGTGAGTGCCGTGCCGCTTCTGATAGAGCGTGCCGCCTGTAATTCCGGCCAGTGCCACCCCGGCGGCAAGGACGCCGAAGAGGTTGCCCTCCTGCCAACCAAGTTTGTCTGCGACAACCAGTGCCACGCCCAGGAAACCAAGAATCAGACCCAGCCATTGCCGGCGGCTGAGCCGTTCTCCCAGGTAAGGGCCGGAGATGCACGCGGTCGCCAGGGGCTGCAAGCTGACCATCAGGGCTGCGATGCCCGCGGGCACGCCCAATGAGATCGCAAGGAAGACACCGCCGAGATAGCAGCCGTGTATGCACACGCCGACAAGGCAGAGGCGAAGGATCTCCGCCCGCCGCTTGGGCCAGGGCGCCCGCAGGATCAGTGCCGCCGACGCGAGTATCGACGTGACGATGATGAAGCGGAGCAGCAGGAACGTGAATGGCGGGGCATGCGGCATTCCGAGCTTGGCGCCGATGAACCCGGTGCTCCACAGCAGTACGAACAGCCCCGGCATGATCGTGAGCAACGGCTCCGCCTTGGCAGGTGGGGGCTGGCATGCGGTCCGGGGGCTGCGGCGTCATCGTGTCTGGCGAAATGACGGTGATCAGGCGACGATGGACGCTAATCTGCTCGCCTTGCGTTGGGCAACTCTTTAGAACGCTGAGCAGAGCACGACCGAGACGCGAACAGCGCGATCTCGATGGGGAAGCGGTTCGCGGGAGCGAGCGTCAATAACCTGGTCAGACGACGAGGTGGCATGCAAATCCGACCGGCCGCGGAAGTACCGTTGACGCCGCGCCGATCGATGCGGCGCTGGGTCATTCCGGCTGTTCTGATGGTGCTTCTGGCGCTGATTGTGGCCGGCTATACCGGCTGGTGGCTGGCGGCCGCGGCACGTTTGCGCGACGGTGCGCTGTCCTGGGTGGAGCAGCGTCAGGCCCAGGGGTACCTCCTGGATCATGGCCAGCCGACGCGCGCGGGCTTTCCGTTTGCCGTCGGCGTGAATTTTCCGGACGCCCGAGCGGCGCTGCCGCGCGCTGACTGGAGCTGGCGTTCGCAGGACGTCCGGGTCTCCGTGCCGGTCATCGGGCGGCGCGTGCTCACGATTTCGCTGCAGGGCGAACAGACGCTGATTCTGTCGACGGCCCCGTCCAGCGGCGAGCACCGCTCTCTGACCGGAGGAGCAGAGTCTCTTGCCCTGTCCTTTGATCCGGGGGACGTCGGCACGCTGGGCCATTTGACCGCGCGTCAGCTGGCGCTGTCCGATGCGACGGGGACGGGTTCGGGGTTGGCGGTCTTGATGTCGTTGTCAGCCGTCTGCTCGNCAGAAGAGAGTGACAGCGTCGGCGGAGTCATGCTGAACGCCACGGACGTACACCTTCCCGCGGCCGCAACGACGCCACTGGGGCGTGATGTCCGTCGCCTTGATGTCAATGCACGGTTGATTGGCGACGCAGGGTGGCCACTCGATCCGGCGGCGCTCGCTGCATGGCGCGACGAGGGCGGCACCGTCGAGATCGACCGGCTGGTCTGCGACTATGGGCCGGTCAGCATCGAGGCGGACGGCACGCTGGCGCTCGACCGTGGTGGACAACCCATCGGGGCTCTCGCCACCCACATCCGCGGCTGGCAGGCTGGCCTCGACAGCCTCGTGGCGGCTGAGGCCGTGCCTCCCTATACTGTCGCCGCGGCTAAGATCTTGTTGCGTGGCCTCACGCGTGGCAACGACGAAAGCGGCGGTGTCCTGGAGGCACCGCTTTCACTGCAGGACCAGACGCTGTCTCTGGGACCGGTGCCACTGTTCCATGTCCCGCGTGTCGCTTGGCTCGACCCGGAGTCGCGCTGAACGGGCGTGCCCGACGGCTACGTCGCTTAGCCAGCAGATGATTCACCGGCGCAGGCCTGATACCATTGTGAAATGACCGGTGATCGGCGCCCAGGTTTCCGTATCCTGCTGCGGCTGGCTCTCCTGGCGGCACTGCTCGGCGTGGTGGACATTGGCCGTGCCGATGAGACGAGCTCTATCGCAACGGCGTCGCTCGCGGGCCAGTTTCTGGTCGCGAGCCCGCAGATGTCCGATCCCCGCTTCGCACACACGGTGATCTTCATCATCAGTCACGACCCGCGTGGCGCCATGGGCGTCATTGTTAATCACGCCTGGNGAAGCGGGTCGCTGCGTGCCCTGTTCGAAGGATTCGGCATTGCCGTCGGTAGGGAAGGCGGCGGCGATCCGCACGGAACCTCAACCGATGATCCACCAACCGACGACATTCCCGCCGACGACATTACGGTGCGGCTGTACGAAGGTGGCCCGGTGCAGCAGGACCATGGTTTCGTCCTGCATTCCACAGACTATGCCGGCGAAAGCACACGGTTTGTCGGCAAGGATGTTGCGATCTCGGCGGATCCAGACGTTCTGCGCGCGATTGCAGCCGGACAGGGACCGCAGCGGCACCTGATCCTGCTCGGCTATGCCGGCTGGGGTCCGGGCCAGCTTGAAAGCGAACTTGCCCGCGACGACTGGCTGACCGCTCCCGCGCGCCCCGACGAGATCTTTTCCGACCATCCCGACACCTTGTGGCAGGAGGTGCTGCACACCGCCGGCACGCCGCTGTAGATCCGCTAAGCCTGTTTTGCGTCGACGATTCCGCGCCGAATGGCGCGGGTGCGGGCGAAACGGTCTTGCAGGGTATCACCTTCGCCCCAGCGGATGGCGCGCTGGAGCGCCGTCAGATCTTCCGTGAAACGGGCGAGCATCTCCAGGACTGCGTCGCGGTTGTTCAGGAAGATGTCGCGCCACATCACCGGATCCGATGCTGCGATACGGGTGAAATCGCGAAAGCCACCGGCGGAAAACTTGATCACCTCCGAGCGTGCCTCATCCGCAAGATCGGTGGCGGTGCCTACGATCGTGTACGCGATCAGGTGTGGCAGGTGAGAGGTGATCGCCAGAACCCGGTCATGGTCGTGTGCGCTCATCGTTTCCACCATCATCCCTGCCTGCTGCCACAGCGCTTCGATGCGTGCGACAGCCGCAGGGTCGGTGCCGGTGGGCGGCGTGAGGATGCAGTAGCGGCCGGCGAACAGTTCGGCGAAGCCNGATTCCGGGCCGGAGTGCTCGGTTCCGGCAATGGGATGGCCGGGAACGAAGTGCACGCCTTCCGGCAGGTGGGGACTGACGTCGTTGATGACGCACTCTTTNGCCGAACCCACGTCGGTCACGATGGCGCCCGGACGGAGCCCCGGCGCCATGGCCCGGGCAATTGCGCCATAACTGCCGAGCGGCGCGCACAGCACCACCAGGTCGGCCNNCTCCACGCAGGCGCGCGGATCCGTGGTTGCACTGTCGGCGATGCCGAGTGTCCGGGCCGTATCCAGCGTGGCATGCGAGCGCGCGCACACCGCTATGTGCGTGGCGATCCCATCGCGACGTACGACGCGCGCGAGCGAGGAGCCGATTAACCCGATGCCGATCAGCGCGATGCGCTCGAAGCGGACGCCCGGCTCTGGTGCGACTGACTCTGGCGTAACTGACTCTGGCACCGGTGAGTCCGGCGATGCGGGGTGTGAAGGTGCAGATGGTGCGTTCATTGGCCGGTCATTATCTGGCAGACGCTGCAATTTGCGCCGGATCGGTGCGAAGGAAGTCCGCGAGCGCCCCGACGCAGGTGCGCATCTCGGTTTCCAGCCCGATGGTAATCCGCAGGCAATCGGAAAGGCCGTAGGAAGCGACCCGCCGGGCGATGACCCCGCGCGTTTTTAGGTAGGCGTCGGCAGCGACCGCATCACGGCCTGGCTCGGCGGGGAACTGCACCAGCACGAAGTTGCAGTGACTGTCCCGCACGCACAGGCCCAGGTCGCGCAGCTCTGTAATCGTCCAGCTTCGCCAGAGCCTGTTATGGTCTTGTGCCTTGGCGACGAACTCAACATCGCCAAGCGCTGCTGTCGCGGCTGCCTGCGATGGTGCTGCTACGTTAAACGGCATCCTGAGCCGGTTCAGCACATCGGCGACAGCTTCCGAGCAGTAAGCCCAGCCCACCCGTGCTCCGCCGAGTCCGTAGATTTTCGAAAATGTGCGGGTGACGACAACGGTGCCGTATTCGTCCACGAGATCGAAGCCGCAGTCGTAATCGGCAGCGTCGATATACTCGGCATACGCGGCGTCGATCACCAGCAGCACCGTTTCCGGCAGACCTTCGCGCAGGCGGCGCATTTCCGTGGCCGGCAAATAGGTGGCGGTCGGGTTGTTGGGGTTGGCAAGAAAAACGATCCGGGTGGCCGGCGTGACCGCAGCCAGCAGGGCATCCACGTCGCAGGTGAGATCGCGCTCCGCCACCGCCACCGGTGTGGCGCCGACGGTTCTTGTCGCGATCGGATAGATCAGAAATCCATGGCGCGTGTAGAGGGTTTCGTCGCCCGGCCCGGCGTAGGCGCGCGCCAGCAAGCCCAGCAACTCGTCCGATCCAGCCCCGCAGACGATCCGTCCCGGATCCAGATCAAACCGGTCGCCCAGCGCCTGTCGCAGCGCCCGGCAGCCGCCATCCGGATATCGGAACATCGAGACTGCGTGCTCGCGCATCGCCTCGATGGCGCGCGGGCTGGCTCCCAGCGCGCTTTCGTTCGATGCCAACTTGATCACGCGATTCAACCCCGGTATGGCCGAATCGCCGCCCACGTAGGGGGCGATATCCAGAATACCGGGCCGAGGAACGAGCGAACTCATCCGTCAGAGACCTGTGTCGAGGAAGGGGCTTCCAAACTGTCCGCCGTCACCGGCAGCGCATAGCCGCCCAACAGCAGCAATCGGTTGAGCGGCCGGCCGAGCGCGTGGCCAAGACCATTGGTGAGGAGATCCAGCCGCGGATCGTCTGGAGCAAGGAACTCTTCGACCTCGACCAGATAAAACCACACCTGCGCCGCCTGATCGTGCCATCCGGTCGTCGAGATGGCTGCCATCCCTGCCTCCTGCAGGGCGCAGGTGACCGATGTCTGCGCCAGTCGTTGCGTGCTGTCGATCGCAATCAACGAGCGATCGCGTCCTGTCGGCACGACCGACACCGGACAGATGACCAACGCCTCGGGTGTGCCGCCGCGCGTGGTGGTGCGGGCAACGAAAGGCAGGCGGGCGATGACTTTCGGTGCATCCGGCTGTGCCGTGACCAAGTGACGCCACCAGGGATCGGTATCATCATGGCGTGGCAGCGGCAGCACCCCCACCACGGCATCTTGTCTGTGAACGGCTTCGATGACCGAGCGGACCGAGTTATGCCGGGTTATCGGCGTGCACGGCCCGAAATGTTCGTGCGCCAGATCCCAGAATTCACTGTCGTCCGGCGGCAGGTAGACCGCGACGGAAAACGGCCCNTCGAATGACAGCGTGGCACAGATCAGAATGCGCCACATCGCGACCAGATCACGCTTCGGAAATGAGCCGCGATGGCGGTCGAGCAGCCGGTAGATGATCTCCGCCTCGCGGGACGGCTGAATCTTCACCCGCCAGTCGTGCTTGATCGTGCGCACCTCGCGAACGAGTTCGGTACGACGGATCAGCAGATCCTGGATCGTATCGTCAATGGAGTCGATCTCGCTGCGAATCTCGTCGAGCGTTTTCTGGCTGCTCATCTCGGTTTCCGGAAGGCGCTGCCTCGTTGAAAGGTTCGGGCTCGCTCTCGACGATCGTTCTCTCATAATGGTAGGTTGCAGCGAAAGCAAAGAAAACATTGACGCGCGCGTGTCCGGCTCGTAGCTCACTGCGCCTCGAAAGGTCATGTCACGAGTTCGATGATCACTTCCGCCAGCGTGCGCCAACCCGGCTACGGACGCGAGTNTCACACTCCCCGGGCACCGGACCATTCTCGGCCGAGACCGGCCGCTGCAGCTGGATNCGGGGGCCGAGCTGCGCGAGTTTCCGATTGCCTGGCAAACCTACGGTCGGCTGGACCGGGACCGTTCCAATGCGGTGCTGGTCTGCCACGCGCTGACCGGCGACCAGTTTGTCGCCGAGCGTCATCCGATCACCGGCAAGCCTGGCTGGTGGAGCCAGCTGGTCGGTCCCGGACGGACGATTGACACCGATCGTTTCTTTGTGATCTGCGTCAACGTGCTCGGCGGCTGCATGGGCTCCGCCGGCCCAAGCGAGATCAACCCGGATACCGGCGAACCGTGGGGGCTGGCGTTTCCGGTCGTCACGATTGCCGACATGGTTCGTGCCCAGGCCATGCTGCTTGACCACCTCGGCATTGAGCACCTGTTCATGGTTGTCGGCGGCTCAATGNGGGGCATGCAGGTTCTTGAATGGGCGTCGCAGTATCCGGAACGCGTGTACGCAGCGGTGCCGATTGCCACCGCCGCCCACCACTCGGCACAGAACATCGCCTTCCATGAGGTTGGCCGGCAGGCGGTGATGGCCGATCCTGACTGGCAGGAGGGCGAATACTGGCGGCATGGCAAGAAGCCCGTCGCGGGCTTGGCGGTTGCGCGGATGGCGGCGCACATCACCTACCTTTCCGAGCCCAAGCTGCACGAGAAATTCGGCCGCAGGCTGCAGGACCGGGACAACATCAAGTACGGCTTTGATGCGGAATTCCAGGTCGAGAGCTACCTGCGCCACCAGGGCCAATCGTTTGTCGAACGGTTCGATGCCAACTCGTACCTGTTCATCACCCGGGCGATGGACTACTTCGACATGGCAGCACGGCACGGCGGCGTGCTGGCCAATGCCTTCCGCGAGACATCGATTCGTTTCTGCGTCATTGCCTTTACGTCGGACTGGCTGTATCCAACCGTGGAGAGCCGACGCATCGTGCACGCCCTGAACGCCGTTGCGGCCAATGTCAGCTTCGCCGAGATTGTTTCAAACGCCGGTCACGATGCGTTTCTGCTCGACGAGCCTGATTTCCGCCGAGTCCTCGGAGGGTTTATCGCCGGGGCGGCGCAGCACCGTGAGCTGCCGCTGGTGGTGGCTCCCGAATGATGCCGAGTGTCCCCAGCATTCGCGTCGACCTGCAGCTCATCGCAGACATGATCGAGCCATCGTCGCGCGTCCTGGACGTCGGCTGCGGCGACGGTGCACTGCTCGACTACCTGGTGCAGTTCAAGCAGGTCACCGGTCGCGGCATCGAGCTCAGTACCGATGGCGTGAACGCGTGCGTTGCAGCCGGGCTCTCGGTGATCCAGGGAGATGCGGACACCGATCTGTTCGATTATCCGGACCGCGCGTTCGACTATGTCGTCCTCAGCCAGACCCTGCAGGCGATGCATGCACCCCGGACAACGCTGAACCAGCTCCTGCGCATCGGCCGGCACGCGATTGTCTCCATGCCTAACTTCGCCCATTGGCGGCTCCGCTGGAAGCTGCTCACTGAGGGACGGATGCCGCGCAGCGACGCCCTGCCGCATTCCTGGTACGACAGCCCGAACATCCACCTGTGCTCCATCCGCGACTTTGTCTCGCTGTGCCGCGAGATGGACGCGCGGATTGAACGTGGCCTGTTCCTGGACCAGATCGGCACCCGAGGCGCCTCGGACGTGGGCTTACACTCGCCAATCTGCTGGGTGAGCAGGCGGTTTTTCTGCTGTGCAGAAACGGAAATTCCGATGGGAGCGGCGCGCCGTGACCTCGTGCCGGCCACCTCGCTTTCCGGCTCGCAACCGGGCGCGGAGGCGGCATATTCCAGGGCATGCGAACGATCTTCTTAACGATCTGCCCACGCGTACCGCGGCTGCTACTGCTGGCGGTGCTGATTGGGATCCTCACCGTGCCGGTGAGCGGGTGTGGCCGCAAGGCGCAGCCGGTACCACCGCCCGGTTCCGACTTCCCACGTACCTATCCGAGCCAATGAGGCGTGAGAGGAGACGACATCCGTGGACCACTTCCAGTACCGCCAAGGCCGGTTATGCGCTGAGGATGTGGACCTGGAGGACATTGCCGATTCTGTCGGAACCCCCGCCTACGTGTACTCGACAGCGACGCTGGAGCGGCACTACCGCGTACTGAGCGAGGCGTTGGCTCCGGTCGCGCCCACCATCTGCTTCGCCATCAAGGCCAACCCCAATTTGGCGGTGATTGCGACTCTCGCCCGGCTCGGCGCGGGCGCGGACGTGGTCTCGGGCGGCGAACTGGCAACAGCGCTGGCGGCCGGTGTGCCGGCCGGACGAATCGTCTTTTCCGGCGTGGGAAAGTCCGCGGACGAGATGCGTGCTGCGCTTGCCGCCGGAGTGCTGCA
The DNA here is from genome assembly GCA_013414705.1 of Defluviicoccus sp. Taxonomy (GTDB): domain Bacteria; phylum Pseudomonadota; class Alphaproteobacteria; order Rhodospirillales; family Defluviicoccaceae; genus Defluviicoccus. The sequence continues at coordinate 3,525,927 of CP058705.1, read as the reverse complement.
GATCAACGTCGAGTCCGAGCCGGAACTGGAACTGCTGGACCGGGTTGCCCGGGAAATGGGGCTGCGCGCGCCAACGGCATTGCGGGTCAATCCCGACGTGGACGCGCACACCCACGACAAGATCTCCACCGGCCGGTGCGAGGACAAGTTCGGCATCGAGTGGACGGCGGCGCATCGTATCTATGCGCGCGCGACGTCGCTACCCGGCCTCGATCTGGCGGGCGTTGCCGTGCATATCGGCTCGCAGCTCACCGACGTCGGCCCCTTCCGCGAGGCGTTCCGTCGCCTGCGCGATCTGGTGTTCATGCTGCGCGCCGACGGGCTCGTCATCCGCACTCTGGACTTGGGCGGCGGACTGGGCGTGCCATATGGGAACGAGGACGACGGCGTTCCGACTCCGGCCGACTATGCGGCGGCGGTCGCCGATACGGTGGGCGACCTCGGCTGCCGGATTCTGTTTGAACCGGGGCGGATGCTGGTCGGCAATGCGGGCGTGTTGCTGACCCGGGTGGTGCGCATCAAGGAGGGATCGACGCGGACCTTCGTTATTGTCGATGCGGGCATGAACGACTTGCTGCGCCCTGCGCTCTACGATGCCTGGCACAATATCGTGCCTGCCCGCGAACCCGAATCCTCGGCTGAGTGGTCCGATGTTGACGTGGTGGGCCCGATCTGCGAGACCAGCGACACGTTCGCGAGCCAGCGGCGCATGCCACCGCTGGCGGAGGGTGACCTGCTGGCGATCCGCACCGCGGGCGCCTACGGCCGCGCCATGGGCTCGGCCTACAACGTCCGATCGCTGACCCCGGAAATCATGGTTGCAGGCTCCCGCTTCGCACTGGTGCACGAACGGGTGAGCGTGGACGATATGCTCGCGCGCCAGCATCTGCCGCCTTGGCTCGTTTCGCGGCCTTCGGCGCTCACTGGTTCGACGATCGTGCCTGCCGCTGGCAAGGCACGCAGCGGATGACCCGCATGCGGGTGTTTCGGGGAGTTCGGACACTTCTCCCGACAACCCGCGTCTGCGCTGCCTTCTGGTTCTCGCTGGCGCATCGGTCTGGTGGGAACGTCTCTGGCCGCGACTGTGGCCGACCGCCTGCATCGTGGGCGGATTTGTTGCAATTGCCCTGATGGACGTGCTGCCCCAGCTTCCTGGATGGCTGCACGCGCTCGTGCTGTCACTCTTCGGAATCGGGACCGCCCTTGCCCTTGCCTGGGCGGTGCCGGCACTGCGGCCAATTCCCCGCATTGTGGCTCGCCGCCGCCTGGAACGGGACAGCGGGATTGAGCACCGACCTCTCACTGCGGTTGAAGACCGGATGGCGGCTGGTGTCGGTGATGTGGTGGCCGCTGCGCTGTGGCGACGGCATCGGGAGAGAATGGCGGCGGCGGTTCAGGCGCTGCGCGTTGGCTGGCCGCGTACCGACATCGCCCGTCATGAGCCGTGGGGTATCCGTGCCGGCGTCCTGCTGTTGCTCGCGGTGGGACTCGCCGCGGGTTGGCGGGATCCGGGCGCCCGTGTGGCGCGCGCTTTCAATCCGGGCCTGTACACGACGGGTACGACAGTGCCGGCGCTCGTTGAGCTGTGGATCACGCCGCCTGCCTATACCCACCGGCCACCGGTGTTCCTGACCACGGCGTCGCCGCTGCTCCCTGCGGCACCCGGCAGCGTGGCAGACCCGGTGCAGGTTCCGCGCGGCAGCGCGCTGCTCGTTCGTGCCGCCGGCATGGCGCGACCACCGAGGCTGCAAGTGNGTGGGGACTCCGACAGCCCCCTCGCATTCACCCTCCTCTCGGGAGATGGAAAAAACGGGCGCGCCTACCGGAGCGAGACGACAATCNGAAGCGGGGAACGGATCACCGTGCGCAGCGGCGGCAGCATTCTCGCCGACTGGGCGATCAAGGTCATTCCCGACCTGCCACCCGCGGTGACCATGCCGACAGCCCCAAAACCGGACGGGAACGGATTGCTGGCCATCACCTACGAGGCGCGCGACGACTACGGGGTTGCTGATCTCGCGGTGCGTGTCGAGCCTGCTGCCGGCGCGGAGCGAGAGACGGCCGCAAGTGCGGACAGCCTGCGGGTTCCGCTGCCGATCTCGCAGCCGGGCGGTACTCAGATCACGGGCACAGACGTGCTCGATCTGTCCGACCAGTCCCTTGCCGGCCAGCCGGTCCGGTTGCGCGTGGAGGCAACCGACGGTGCCGGGCAGACAGGCGTGAGCGATTGGGCCGAGCTGATTCTGCCCGAGCGCACCTTCAGCCATCCGGTGGCGCAAGCGCTTATCGAGCTGCGCAAACGGCTCGGGAACGATGCGGACTCCCGCGTGCGGACGGAGGTCGCCAACGAGCTGGTCGACCTGGGGGCGTGGCCGGAACGGTTCGGTAACGATGTCGTCGTATCGCTGGCGATTGCGGTATCCCGCAGCCGGCTGATCCTGGATGCCAGTCCTGACGCAGTGCCATCGGTGCGGGCGCTGCTGTGGGAGACGGCGCTGCGTGTGGAGCAAGGCAACGTGCCGTTCGCGGAACGCCGGCTGGAAGAAGCGCAGCATCGGTTGATGCAGGCGCTCCGACGCGATGCGCCGCAAGGCGAGATCGAAGCCCTGATGAGTCAGCTTCAGCAGGCTCTCGATGCCTATCTGGCAGCAGCAGCAGCCGAACTCACGCGGCGTGGTCAGCAGGCGATGCCGCTGGGCGCAACGGCTCCGATGCTGCAATCGGATGATCTGCGCCAGATGCTGGAGACGGTGCGCCAGTTGGCACGCGCCGGTGGTCGCGATGCGGCGATGCAGATGCTCTCAGAGTTGCAGCAGATGCTGGACGGCATCCGCTCAGGTCTGCGTGCCGAACAGTCCAGTGGCGCGTTCGCGGACGCGCAGGCGATCGTGAAGTCGCTGCGAGAACTGAGCGAACGTCAGCAACGGTTGCTCGATGACAGTTTCCAGAAGCTCCAGGAGCAGGCCTCCCGGCACGCGGAGCAAGGTGGTCGTTCCCAGCCCGAATCGAACGGGAAAGCGTCGAACCAGAGACAGGCGCCAGGAAAGTCGTCCTCTGGTCAAGCGCGGCGCGGCAGCAGCACCGGTGACATCGCCAGCACCGGTGCCGGGGCACAGCAGGCATTGCGCCAGGACCTGGGCCAACTGATGCTGAAGATGGATGACTTCCTGGGCGATATCCCGGCACCGCTGGGCGAGGCAGACCAAGCGATGCACGGTGCCGTCGATGCGCTGCAGCAGGGCAGGCTCGGGCAAGCAGTGCCGGACCAGTCACAGGCTGCTGCGGCGCTCTTGCGCGCTCTCGATGCGACGGGGCGTGCGATGGCACAGCACCTCGGCGGAATGATCGGGATGCCTGGCCCGGGTGCGAAAGGGGACGGCTCAGGCGATCCATTTGGTCGCTCTGCCAATGGCCGGNCGCGGATTGGCTACGGAGAGGTGCCGATCCCCGACCGGGCAGCCATGGACCGAGCGCGGGAAATCCTGGGCGAACTCCGCCGCCGGGCCGCGGAACGCTACCGGCCCGCCCCGGAGCTGGACTATATCGAGCGGTTGTTGCACCGCTTCTGATGCGTCGCACGACGCGCTACGACCGGCGCCCCCATGGAGAACCTGTCCCATAGGGCCTCCTTTCGCTCCTGGAAGAAGATTGTACCATCAAACCACGGGATCAAACATCTAGCTGAGAATTGTCATTGAACAATCATCTGTCTTAATTGTTGATCGCGTAGAAGACTGTGGAAATTGCGGCCGAACGGGCGCGCACGATCGTCCGACGAGCGAAGGGGATTGGGCAGATCATGCACGGCAGACCGTCTTCAACGGCAGAACGTGCGTCGCCAGATTACGGCGATGCAGTAGAGCACTGCGGGCGGCGGTTTGTTCGCACACGCGGGGTGAGCGAGGTGCTCGCATCACCGCTCAGTGCCGAAGATCAGCAGATCCAGTCGATGCCGGACGCCAGTCCCAGCAAGTGGCATCTGGCGCACACCACGTGGTTCTTCGAAACCTTCCTGCTGCAGCCGCTCCTTTCTGGCTACCGGGCGTTCGATGACCGCTGGGGGTTCTTGTTCAACTCTTACTACGAGGCCGTCGGCGCGCGGCATCCGCGTCCTCAGCGCGGGCTACTGACCCGGCCGTCCCTCGATGAAGTGCTGGCGTACCGGGCGGCGGTCGACGACGCGATGCTGCGGTTGCTGGAGCGCCCGGAAGGGCAGACGCCTGAAGCTCAGGCCCTGGTGGAACTGGGGATCAACCATGAGCAGCAACACCAGGAGTTGCTGTTGATGGATATCCTGCATGCTTTCTCATGCAACCCGCTGCGTCCGGCCTACCGACCGGTTGCGTCGGCAGAACCGGTGGCACCGGCCACGGGTGCCGGCGCGACGTCAGACTGGGTGGCGTTCGACGGCGGCTTGCATCAGGTGGGCTGCGACGGACCGGAGTTCCATTTCGACAACGAAGGCCCCCGGCATTCGGTGTGGCTGCAGCCGTTCCGCCTGACGGCGCGCCCGGTGAGCAACGACGACTGGCTTGCCTTCGTTGCCGATGGCGGCTACCGCCGGTCGGAGCTGTGGCTCTCCGACGGCTGGGCGACCGTGCAGGCCGAAGGTTGGCAGGCGCCGCTGTACTGGCAGCAGACATCCGATGCGGAGTGGTGCGAAATGACGCTGGACGGTCTGCAGCCGCTCGATCGTGCAGCGCCCGTGTGTCACGTGAGCTACTACGAGGCCGATGCGTTCGCCCGCTGGGCTGGCAAGCGGCTGCCGAGTGAGGCGGAATGGGAGGTAGCGGCTTCCACGGTGCCGGTGGCGGGCAATTTCCTCGCCGCGAGTGCGCTGCGTCCGCGCGCTGATGCGGTCGTGGGGGCGGCGNCCTTGCGCCAGATGTTCGGCGACGTCTGGGAGTGGACGCAGAGCCCCTACACGCCCTATCCCGGCTTCCGGCCGGCTGCCGGCGCGGTCGGCGAATACAACGGCAAGTTCATGTGCAACCAGATGGTGCTGCGGGGCGGCTGTTGCGTCACGCCGGATGGCCACGTGCGCGTCACTTACCGCAACTTCTTTTACCCGCATCAACGCTGGCAGTTCGCCGGCGTCCGTCTGGCCGAGGATCCCTGAGCATGGCTGTGATGACCAACAGCGCCCGCCGGACGGCGGTCGACGTCCCGGNACGAGGTGGCAGAAGATCCCTTTCTGCAGGCGGTCATGGACGGTCTGTCCCGGCCCCGCAAGGCGATCCCCAGCAAATTCTTCTATGATGCCGAAGGCTCCCGGCTGTTCGAGCGCATCTGCGAACTCGATGAGTACTATCCGACCCGCACTGAACTCGCCATTCTCGACGAACAGAGCGACGCGCTGGCATCCTTGCTGCCGGATCGCGCGGTGCTGGTGGAATTCGGCAGCGGTGCCAGCGTCAAGGTGCGGTTGCTGCTTGATGCTCTCGATCAACCGGCCGGATATGTACCGATCGATATCTCGCGCGAACATCTGTTGAAGGCCGCAGCACATCTGGCCAACGATTACCCCGCTCTGACGGTTGCTCCGGTTCATGCCGACTTCGTCCGGCCGTTTCGGATGCCGGACGATTTGCCCGCCGGACCGCGGGTCGGCTTCTTTCCCGGTTCGACAATCGGCAATTTCCATCCGGCCGAAGCGGTAGCGGTGCTGCAAGGATTTGCCGAAGCGCTCGATGGTCGCGGCCAGCTGCTGATCGGCGTCGATCTGAAGAAGGATCCGCGGATACTGGATGCGGCCTACAACGATGCGGCCGGCATCACGGCTGCCTTCAACCTCAATCTGCTGGCGCGGATCAATCGCGAGCTGGACGGCAGTTTCGAGCTTGCGGGCTTTCTCCACCATGCCACCTACAACGCGGCAGCCGGGCGCGTCGAAATGCACTTGGTCAGCCAGCGGGAGCAGCAGGTGCGCATCGCCGGCCGGTGCTTCCACTTCCGCGCTGGTGAGCGGATTCATACCGAAAATTCCTACAAGTACACTCTCGACGACTTCCGACTGATCGCGGTGGCCGCGGGATACACGCCGGTTGCGGCGTTCACCGATCCGCACCAGCTGTTCAGCGTGCACCTGCTGGAGGTCGGCCGGCCGTAGCTCTGGTGAGTCCCTGCTGGCGTCGGGAGGGTAAATGCTCGGGAGGGTGGTGGATTTCGATCCTGAATCACCCTAAACTTAAAGCTGTGGGATGCGCGGACGCACGCGCGGCTGTGCCGCATCCAGCTCATAGTGCTCAACCTGTCGAACGGCTCAACCTGTCGAAGAGGGTACGACCATGAATCTGCGGGACGAAGCCACTGCCAAGGACACCGAGGCTCTGCGTCAGGAGCTTGAGCGCCTGCGCGAGGATTTTGCACAGATGGGCAAGACGATGAAGACGCTCGCCAACGACGTCGGCTCGGATGCCGTGGCCAGGATGCGCGATGCGTCCGAGCAAGCGAAGATTCGCGCCGGGCACGCGGCCGATACGGTGACGCACACGATTGAGGAACGGCCGCTTGTGAGCCTGCTCTCGGCGTTCGTCGTGGGGCTCATCCTGGGCATTCTGTTCGGCCGTCAGCGTTAGGCTGGACGGTGCCCTAGCCCGTGGGCGGACCATTGTCCGCGATGCTGTCGCGTTTCGCGGCCGATGCGCGTGCCGCTGGCAGCCGTCTGGTGGCAGCGCTGGCACTGGTTCTGGTGGCAGCGCTGCTGGCAACGGGCGGCACGGCGGTGCTGTTCGTCGCACTTTATCTGTGGCTGGCGACGATGCTGCAGCCTGCGCTGGCGGCATTGCTGACGGCGCTCGCCGTCTTCGTCACCGCTTTGCTGCTGCTGCTGATCGGCCAGCGGACGACCGCTCCGCGCGCGCGCGCCCCACGCCTGGGTGTTGCTGCGCCGCCTGGCGCCGTGTCTCCGGGAGTCGTTTCGCCGGAAGCACGGCCGGCAGGCATTGCCGCCGCCGTTGGCAGCGAAATCGGTATGGCTTCAGCCGGCTGGGTGCGCGGTCACGCATCGGAGGTGGTGATTGCCGCGGCGGCAGCAGGCTTCGCCGTCGGCGTCAGTCCAGGCTGCGCCGGGCGATCTGGCGGCTGCTCGACTGAGCGCTGCATGTCGGCGGGCATCGGCGGCCGCGATGCTCACGGCCCTTCCCAGCGCGCGCACAGATCGTGCTCAATCTGCAACAGGTCGAGAATCCGGCCGACGGTTTGCTGGATGATGTCGTCGAGGCTCGCTGGCCGCAGGTAGAACGCCGGCATCGGTGGCAGGATGACAGCACCCGCTTCGGCCGCCAGCGTCAGCAGTCTGAGGTGGCCCACGTGCAACGGCGTTTCGCGAAACACCAGCACCAGTTTGCGCCGTTCCTTCAGCGTGACGTCGGCAGCGCGGATGAGAAGGTTGGCGGAAAAGCCGTTGGCGATGCCGGAGAGTGTCTTGACGGAACACGGGGCGACCACCATGCCGCGGGTGCGAAATGAGCCACTGGATGGCGCGGCTGCCAAGTCGCGGATGCTGTGCACTTCGGTGGCCAGCGCACGAACATCGTCCAGGCTGAGGTCGGTCTCGAGCGCCAGCGTGCGCGCGGCCATCTCGCTGATAATCAGGTGTGCCGGCTGGTCGTAGCGGCGCAAGGCGCGCAACAGCTCGATCCCGTAGACGACACCNGTCGCCCCGCACATCCCGACCAACAGCGGCAGCGTCATCGCTGGTTCCTCGAAGCTCTGCGGCGAAGATGACGGCTCGCCCGCCGGCATGCAACCATGCGTCGGTCCGATTTGGCCTGAATTGCGGGTTCCAATGATGTTCGTGGGTTCCTTTCCTGAGACGTCGCCGCTGCGTGATGCCATTGATGCTGCCGGTGCTGCCGACGAGGCGGACTGCGTGGACCGGCTGCTGGCGGAAGCAGATGCCGGCCCGGCGCTGAACACACGCATCCAGGACCGGGCAGAGGCGCTGGTGGAAGCCGTGCGCGCGCGCACCGAGGCGGCGCACGGATTGGATGCCTTCATGCACCGGTACGATCTGTCCAGCCACGAAGGGGTAATGCTGATGTGCCTCGCCGAGGCACTGCTGCGGATCCCCGATGCAGCCACCGCCGACCGGCTGATCGCCGAAAAGATCGGCGGTGCCGACTGGGCGAAGCACGTCGGAGAGAGCGGTTCGCTGTTCGTCAACGCCTCGACGTGGGCACTGATGCTCACCGGCCGCCTCGTCCGGCTCGATGCGGTCGAGGTGAAGGAGCCGCGGACGCTGTTGCGCCGGCTCGTCTCCNGCAGCGGCGAGCCGCTGATTCGCCAGGCGATGCTGCAGGCGATGCGCATCATCGGCCGCCAATTCGTCATCGGCCGGCGCATCGAGGATGCGCTGGCGACGGCCTGCGAGGTCGAGGCGCGCGGCTTCCGCCACACCTACGACATGCTGGGTGAATCGGCGCACACCACCGCCGATGCGCAGCGCTACTTCGCCGCCTACCGCCACGCGATCGCGGCCGTCGGTGCGGCTGCGGCGGGGCGTGGCCCGGTGGAAGGACCGNGGGTCTCGATCAAGCTCTCGGCACTGCACCCGCGCTTCGAGACCGCGCAGGCGGCGCGCGTGATGGCCGAACTCGTGCCGCAGGTGCGCGCCCTGGCACGGGACGCCAAGGCAGCCAACATCGGGATGTGCATCGATACCGAGGAAGCCCACCGGCTGCAGATCTCCNTCGATGTGCTTGCCGCGGTCTTCGCCGATACGGCGCTGGACGGCTGGGAAGGGCTGGGGATTGCGGTGCAGGCCTATCAGAAGCGGGGTCGCGCGGTGCTCGACTGGCTGGCCGAGCTTGCCCGCAGTACCGGGCGTCGGCTGTGCGTCCGGCTGGTCAAGGGGGCCTACTGGGATGCCGAAATCAAGCGCGCGCAGGAACTCGGACTTGACGGCTATCCGGTGTTCACCCGCAAGACCGCGACCGATGTCTCCTATCTTGCCTGCGCCCGCAGGCTGCTGGCCGAGCCCTCCGCCTTCCGTCCAGCCTTCGCCACCCACAACGCGCATACGCTGGCGGCTGTCATCGAACTTGCGCGCGATGCTGGCTGGACGGCTGCCGATTTCGAGTGCCAGCGGCTGCACGGCATGGGCGAGCCGCTGTACGAAGCCTTGTACCGTCAGGCGGGCCGGCCTGGCTCGGGTCCGCTGTCCCCCGCCTGTCGCATCTACGGGCCGGTGGGCAGCCACGAAGAACTGCTGGCTTATCTGGTTCGCCGGCTGCTGGAGAACGGATCGAACACCTCGTTCGTAAACCGGCTTGTCGATGCGGAGCAGCCGGCGGCGGCCCTGGTGGCCGATCCGGTGCGGCGGCTGGCGGCGCTGTCGCAGAAGGCACACCCGCGTATCCCACGCCCGCAGCAGGTTTACGGTCCCGAACGCCCGGCAGCCCGCGGAATCGACCTCAGTGAGCCGGCTGCGCTGCGCANNCTCGCACGAGCGATGCCGACCCTGCCTGTCGAGCTCCGCGCCGAACCGTTGGTGAACGGGCGCTCGGCGCCAAGTGAAGCCGAGCGTGACGTGTACGATCCCGCCGACCGGCGCCGGCGGGTGGGGATTGTCCTCGAAGCGGGTACGGCAGCGCTGGATGCAGCATTGCGCGCGGCTGCCGCCAGCGCCCGAAACTGGGATGTGGCCGGCGGTGGTACCCGTGCCCAGGTGCTGCGTCGCGGAGCCGACCTGCTGGAAGCGGAGATGCCGGACTTCCTGGCGCTGCTGGTTCGCGAAGCCGGANAGACGCTGCCGGATGCGGTTGCGGAGGTGCGGGAGGCGGCGGACTTCTGTCGATACTACGCAACTCGCGCTGAAGCGGAGTTTGCAGCGCCCGACGTGCTCCCGGGGCCGACGGGCGAGAGTAATCATCTCAGTCGGCATGGGCGCGGCGTTTTCGCCTGCATCAGTCCGTGGAACTTTCCGCTCGCGATCTTCACCGGCCAGATCGCTGCAGCGCTGGCTGCCGGCAACGCCGTCGTCGCCAAGCCGGCAGAACAGACGCCGCTGATCGCCGCTGCAGCCGTCCGCCTGCTGCTGCGCGCAGGTGTTCCGCCGCAGGTCCTGCACCTGCTGCCCGGTGCAGGTGATCTGGGGCGGCGCNTGGTCGCTGATCCACGCATTGATGGTGTTGCGTTCACCGGCTCGCACCCGACGGCTCATGCAATCAACCGGACGCTGGCTGCCCGCCCGGGTCCGATCGCGCCGCTGATCGCTGAGACCGGCGGTGTTAACGTGATGCTGGTGGATTCTTCCGCGCTGGCTGAGCAGGTGGTAGCAGATGTACTCACCTCTGCGTTCCGCAGTGCCGGCCAGCGCTGTTCGGCATTGCGGGTGCTGCTGCTGCAGGACAGTGTCGCGGCGCGGATCACGACGATGCTGACGGGGGCGATGGCGGAGCTGAATGTCGGTGATCCCGGCCTGATTGCCACCGACGTCGGCCCGGTGATCGACGACGACGCGCGCACCATGCTCAAAGAGCACGCGACGATGTTGCGTCAGCGCGGCCGGCTTCTGGTGGAGGTTGCGCTGNGGGCGGAATGCGCACACGGCAGCTTCTTTGCTCCGTGTGCCTTCGCCATCGACCGGCCGGAAGACCTGACGTCGCTGGTGTTCGCCCGCGAGGTGTTCGGCCCGATCCTGCACGTCGCCACCTGGAAGCCGGAGGGCCTTGATGCTCTGCTGCAGACGATCGACGAGGCCGGCTACGGGCTCACGCTCGGCATCCACAGCCGGATCGACGATTTCGTGCGCCGGGTGCATGGTCGTCTGCGGATCGGCAACACTTACGTCAACCGCAACATGATCGGCGCTGTCGTCGGCGTGCAGCCGTTCGGCGGCGAGCGGCTGTCGGGCACCGGTCCCAAAGCGGGTGGGCCGAGGTCGTTGCATCGCTTCGCCGTCGAACGGACGCTGACGATCAACCTCGCGGCAGCCGGCGGAAACACCCAGCTTCTGTCGCTCGGCGACGAGGAAAGCTGAGGAAGTGGAGGTTCTGTTGCCGGCGACCGTCCGCCGGGATACAAACGGTGCCATGATCCAGCTTGCCCGTCGTGCCACGCGCTGTGTGCCATGCCGTGTTCTCGGCATTCTGCTGGTGCTTGCGGCCGCCGGCTGTGGCGCCACGGACCCGTATATCTACAAGTTCGATGAGTTCAACCGGGGTGCCAAGGATTTCAACGTGCCGGTGACCGATCGCGACAGCGTCACCATCTGCTACAACGGGGTCGGTACCACCGATGCGCAGATTGCCCGCATGGCCGAAACAGAATGCGAACAGTTCGGCAAGGTGGCGCTGCGGCAGCTGGAGACATTCGGGAACTGTCCGATGTTCACGCCAGTGGAGGCGCGTTTCGCCTGTTTGGCTCCTGGCGCTGCTCAGCCGGCCGAAACTGAGTCGCCAGCCGGCGCACAGCCGGCAAAAACCGAGCCTTCCGCCGATGCCCAGCCGGGTGAGCCCGGGCTGCTTGGCGGTGTGAGGGCACAGCCGGCCGCAAGCCCACCGCCGTCCGAGGGCTGAGCCGCTCAAGGTCGCGGATGCGATGGATGCTGTCGCTGGCGGCGGCTCTGAGTGTCGGTTACCTGATCGCCATCGGTGCGCTGTGGNCGCTGCAGCGCCAGCTGTTGTTTCTTCCTGATCACACGCTTCCGGACTCTGCGCTCGCGGGAGTTCCGGAAATGAACGTGGTGCGGCTGCGCACGGCCGACGGGCTGGACCTGCTCGCATGGTGGCGCCCGCCGGCGGCGGACGCGGTGACGATCCTCTACCTGCACGGCAACGGTGGAAACATCGGCTACCGCGGCGAGCGGGTGCGCCCGTTTCTCGAGCGCGGCATGGGCGTGCTGCTGGCGAGCTGGCGCGGCTACGGCGGGAATCCGGGATCGCCCTCCGAACAGGGGCTGCTCAACGACGCCCGCGCTGCCCTGGACTTCCTGCGCAGCCAGGACATCGCCCCTTGCCGTACCGTTGTTTATGGCGAGTCGCTGGGGACGACCGTTGCCGTCAGGCTGGCGTTCGAACAGGCAGAAGCAGGGGATCCGATGGCGGCCGTCGTGCTGGAGGCGCCGCTGTCCTCGGTGGCCGATGTGGCGGCCTATCACTATCCGTGGGTGCCGGTGGGGCTGCTGCTGAAGGACCGGTTCGAGGCGACGGCCTATGTGAACCGGATTTCAGCCCCGCTGCTGGTCGTGCACGGCGAGCGCGATGCGGTGGTTCCGATCCGCTTCGGACGACGGCTGTTCGCGGCCGCGCGCGAACCGAAGCAGGCGGTTTGGTTGGATGGCGCCGGGCACGAGGATCTGCCGGCTCACGGCTCCNCGGAGATTGTCCTCGATTTTCTCCGCTGGCACCCGGAGCCCTACCTGGGGCACTGCGGCTGAGCGGCAGGTGAATGTCCCAAAAGCGATGATGGTGGACGTGACTTGAAGGCCGGAAGCCGGGGTCGTTTTCCTGCCTCAGGCCTTCTTGCGGATCGGCACCTCGCGGAGAAGGAACGCCGGTACGTGGTCCCCGAGCCCGACCACGGGCGGCTCGTGGTCACGCTGTGAGCGCGGCACCCGCTGAGGCTTTCCCTGTCCGGCAGGCGGACGGGTCGTGGCCGCCCGTTTGCGTTCCGCTGCTTCGGATTGTGCCCGCTGGTCACCCGCGGCAGCGCGCTTTCCGGAAGGCGTCTGCGAGGCTTGCGACCGGCGTTCATCCCGATGCGCCTCGTCGCGATGTTCCGGCGCTGTCCGAGTGCCCTGGCGCCGTGGTGAGCGTCCGCCTGCCGCGGTTGCAGCGGTGCTCCGTCCAGTACCTCGCCCGGTGTCTTTGGCAGGGCTGCGTCGGCGCCGGCCGCGTCGCTCGTCGACCTCCAGTTCGGCCGAGGCAATGCCCTCCAGCGTCAAGGGCGGAATCGCTCTGCCGATCAGTTTTTCGATCAGTGCCACGTACTTGCCGTCCTCGGGCACGGCGATGGTGTAGGCGCGGCCGCTGCGCCCGGCACGACCGGTCCGGCCGATGCGATGGACGTAATCTTCCGGGCTGGTCGGCACGTCGAAATTGAAGACGTGGCTCATGTCGTTGATGTCGAGACCGCGCGCCGCCACATCGCTGCAGACGAGCAGACGCAGGTCGCCAGCCTTGAACCGGTCGAGGACCTCGGTACGCTGGGATTGCGCCAGATCGCCGTGCAACAGGCCGGCATCATACCCGTGGCGGATCAGTGAGCGGTGCACCACACCCACATCCCGCTTGCGGTTGCAGAAGATCAGCGCGTTGCGCACGTCCTCATTCTCGATCAGACGGCGCAGTGCTGCCCGTTTTTCCTTCAGACCGCCCATGCCGCCATGGGAAACGACAACCAGTCCCTGCGTCACCGTTGCCGCCGGCGTCGACGGCGGAGCGACAGTGATTTCCTTCGGATTGAGGAGAAAGGCGTCCGCCAGCCGGCGGATGGCGGGTGGCATCGTCGCCGAGAACAGCAGCGTCTGGCGCATCCGAGAAACCAGCGAGACGATCCGTTCCACGTCGGGGATGAAGCCCATGTCCAGCATCCGGTCGGCTTCGTCGATAACCAGAATTCGGACGTCGTTGAGCAGCAGCCGACCGCGATCGAAGACGTCGAGCAGGCGGCCGGGCGTCGCGATCAGCACGTCGACGCCGCGTTCCAGCACCTTGATCTGGTCGGCCATCGATCGNCCACCGATGATCAGCGCCTTGCTCAATTTGTTGTGTTTGCCGTAAATATCGAAGTTCTCGGCCACCTGTGCCGCAAGTTCACGTGTCGGCTCCAGGATCAGCGAGCGTGGCATCCGTGCCTTCGCTCGGCCGGCGGCGAGAATATCAATCATCGGCAAGGTGAACGACGCTGTCTTGCCGGTCCCGGTCTGCGCGCAGCCGAGGATGTCGCGTCCCATCAAGACAATCGGGATCGCCTGCTCCTGGATCGGAGTCGGTTTAACATATCCAGCATCGGCAACCGCACGCAGGACGGCGTCGCTTAGCTGCAATTCCGCAAAGGTCATGGGGATCGAATCCAAAACGCCGCCTAATTGCGGCGCACCGTTGGACATCGCCAAGTCTTCTGAGATTGTAGGGAACGCTGCTGTCAAGTCAATCGTTGCGGATGCAGGTCCGCCGTGCAATCGCTGCACTGGCGGTTGCTGCACTGGCGGTCGCTGCATTGGCGGCCTTGGCCGTCATTGATGATTTCGCTAGGTTGCGGGAGCGCTGCCGTTGAGGATCTGCCAATGCTGATGTCCGCCGCCCGTTCCGCCTTGCTCGTGGTCGATGTTCAGCAACGGCTGTTGCCGGCTGTGGTGGCGCCACAGGTGGTGGTGAAGAACACGGCGGTGCTGATTCGTGCCGCCCAGCGTCTCGGCGTGCCGATCATTGCCTCCGAACAGTATCCGCGCGGCATCGGTTCCACCGTCCCGGAACTGGCGCAGCTGCTGTCTCCCGACCAGGTGCTGGAGAAGCTGCATTTCTCTTGCATCGGCGATCTGGGATTTGCGGCTCGATTGCGCGAGCAGGCCCGCCCGCAGGCGGTGGTTGCCGGCATCGAGGCGCATGTCTGCGTGTTGCAGACCGTCGAGGACCTGGTGGCGCAGGGTACGGACACGTTCGTCGTCGAGGATGCGACCTCGTCACGCACGGAGCGGAATCACGCGGCGGCGATGGCGCGGATGCGCGCGGCGGGAGCGCACGTTGTCACCACCGAGATGGTGGTGTTCGAGTGGATGGAAATAGCCGGTACGCCGGAGTTCAAGGAACTCAGCACGCTGATCAAATAAGGCGAACGGGCCGTTCGCAGAGGCCAGGTCGGAATCGGTCCGTAACGGATAGGAGAGAACCCACGGAGATGGGGGTACGCACACCACTGCTGCTGCTGCCGGGCCTGCTTTGTGACGCAGCGCTGTGGACGCACCAAATTGAAACCCTCGCCGATGTGGCTGACATCGTCGTTCCCGACCTGACGCAGGACGATACCGCCGCGGCGGCGGTGCGCCGACTGCTTGCCTCGGCGCCCGACGAGTTCGCGCTTGCGGGCCTGTCGATGNGGGGTTACCTCGCTTTTGAGGTCTTGCGGCAGGCGCCGGACCGGGTCACCCGGCTTGCGCTGCTCAACACCTCGGCACGCCCCGATCCGCAGGAAAAGGCGCGCATGCGCGAGGAAATGATGCGTCTGGCCGACGTCGGCGAGTTCAAAGGTGTGACGCCGCGACTGCTGCCGAAGCTGCTGCACCCGGACAGGCTCGAAGACGCCCCGCTCACGGCGGCGGTCACCGCGATGGCCGAGCGCGTCGGGCGCGAAGCGTTCCTGCGCCAAGAGCGCCTGCTGCTGACGCGGCCGGACAGTCGTCACGATCTGTCGCTGGTTCATTGTCCGACAGTGGTGATCGCGGGGCGGCAGGATACGTTGACGCCCCTTGCCGACAGTGAGGAGATGGCCGAGAAAATCNCCCGGGCCGCGCTGGTGGTGATCGAGGACTGTGGTCACTTGTCGTCGATGGAACAGCCGCATGTCGTCAGCGCAGTGCTGCGATACTGGCTGCAGGTTTAGCAAGAGGGAACGCGTACGGTGTTGAAGAATCTGCTGCCCTATCAGGGACTCCTGCCGCGACTGGGAGAGCGCGTGTTCATCGCGACCAACGCGGTGGTGATCGGCGATGTCGAGATCGGGGCGGATTCCAGCATCTGGTTCGGTTGCGTCGTCCGTGGCGACGTTAATGAGGTGCGGATCGGCGAACGCACCAACCTGCAGGACGGCACCGTCGTCCACGTCGCCAAGNGAGGGCAGGGAACCTACATCGGCTCCGATATCACGGTTGGCCACATGGCGCTGTTGCACGCCTGTACACTCGAAGACGGTGCCTTCGTCGGTATGCGGGCAACGATCATGGACGATTGCCTGATTGAACGCGGCGGCATGCTGGCGGCGGGCGCGCTGCTCACCNCCGGCAAGCGGGTGCGTGCGGGCGAGCTATGGGCCGGGATGCCGGCGAAGAAGATTCGCGATCTGAACGAACATGATCGCCAGCAGATGGCGAAACTGTCGCCGCGCTACGTATCGTTGGCGACGGATTACCGGACGGCAGACCACAGGCAGGTGGGGCTCGGCGATGGCTGAGGTTGCAACCATGTCGTCAGCACCCGATACGGGTGCGGATGCCGCCGCTCGTGCCCTGATCGCCGACGTGTGTGCCGGGCGCCGGAAGAGCGTGGCGCGGCTGATGTCGATCGCTGAATCCGCCGGTACGGCCAGCAAGCCGGCGCTCGCCGAGCTGCACCGCCATACCGGCCGGGCGCACGTGGTGGGGCTGACCGGCGTTCCCGGCAGCGGCAAGTCGACGATGGTGCGCGCGCTGACCCAGGCGGTGCGGGCCAGCGGTCGCACCGTGGGCATCGTTGCCATTGATCCATCGAGCCCGTTCTCCGGCGGTGCGATCCTGGGTGATCGCATCCGCATGCTTGATCTGGCGGGCGACCCGGGCGTGTTCATCCGCAGCATGGCCACACGCGGCGCGCTCGGGNGCTTGGCGCGCGCAACGCTGGATGTGGTCGACGTCCTCGACGCCGCCGGCTTCGATCTGGTGCTGATCGAGACGGTGNGTGTCGGCCAGGACGAAGTCGACGTCGTGCAGGCGGCACACACCGTGATCGTCGTCTCGGCGCCCGGTCTGGGTGACGAGATCCAGGCAATCAAGGCTGGCGTGCTGGAAATCGCCGACATCCATGTGGTCAGCAAGTGCGACCGCATCGAAGCCTCGGAGACGGTGGCCGACCTGCGGTCGATGCTGCGGCTGGGCAGTCTTGGCCGCGGCGGCGGTTCGGCTTGGNGGGTGCCGGTGATCGCAACCAGCGCCCAGAAGCGCGACGGCATTGATCATCTGCTCAAGGCCATCGACGATCACCGGGAGCACCTCGCGGCGAGCGGGGAGATCCACGCCCGCCACCGGCAAATCCTGGAGATGCGTGTCCTCAAGGCGGCTGAGGACATCGTCCGGGAGCGGCTGATGCGGGACAACCGGAACAGCCTTGACCGACTGCTCGACCGCGCCGTTGCCCGCGAGTTGGATCCATATACTGCGGCACGACGCTTGCTGCACCTTGATGGCCCTGCGGCTGATCTTCGGTTAGATGGTCAGGTGGATGGTCAGGCGGCGGAGCGGACGTAGCGACCCGGCGCGTTCTCCAGGGGGNNCATTCTTCTGCAGCCTGGCTGGCGCGCGGCAACCCGCTCCTCGCCACCGATCGTCTTCAGCCAGTGATCCCAGTCCCGCCACCAGGAGCCCTCGATGGCGCGCGCGCCGGCCTGCCACTCTTCCGGATTGGCCGGGGTCTTGCCGTTGGTCCAGTAGCAGTAGCGGTTGGCGCCCGGCGGGTTGATCACGCCGGCCAGATGACCGGACGCGGCGAGCGTAAACCGGCTGGCGCCGCCCAGCATCTGGGTTGACTTGTACGCGGACTTCCAAGGAGCGATGTGATCTTCGCGGGTTGCCAGAACATAGGTGGGCACGCGGACGTGCTGCAGGTCGAGGGATGGNCCATCGATCCGGAGCCCTGCCGGCTCAGCCAGCCGGTTCTGCCGGTAGAGGGCGTGCAGATAAAACCCGTGCAGCGCCTGCAGCAGCCGTGGCGCGTCCCAGTTCCAGAACAGCAGATCGAACGGGAAGGCGTCGCTCCCCAAAAAGTAGCTGTTGACCACGAACGACCAGACCAGGTCGTTTTCGCGCTGCAGGCTGACCGTTCGTGCCAAGGCGGCGAAGTCGGGTCCTCCAGTCTCGCCTGCATCTTCGAGCAGGCCGAGCGTGGCATCGTCGATCAGCATCCCCAGTTCGCCCGGTTGCGAGAAGTCGAGCAGCGTCGTGAGGAAGGTGGCACTCGCCACCGGTGTGCTGCCGTGCTCGGCGAGATACGCGAGCGCGCAGGCCAGCAGGGTGCCGCCCAGACCATGTCCGGCGACGTTGATCTTCGTTTCTCCGGTGGCTTCGGAGGCCGCGGTCAGCGCCGCAACGGTGCCTTTCACGACGTAGTCGTCGAAGCTGGCACCGGGCGAGGTGCCGTTGGCTTCGGCCCAGGAGATCATGAACACCGTGTGTCCCTGATCGACCGCCCACTTCACCATCGAGTTGGAGCCGGACAGGTCGAGAACGTAGTGGCGGCTGCTCCAGGACGGGACGAACAGCAGTGGCGGGCGTAGCACGTTGTCGGTGGTGGGTGTGTACTGGATCAGTTCCATCAGCGGCGTGCGCAAAATCACTTTGCCCGCGGTGGCGGCGACCGTTTGTCCGACAACGAACGCCTCTGGGCGCCGGGTGCGTGACGGAAAGCGCAGCGCCGGTTCCAGGCCGCGCAGCACGTTGCGCAGGCCGTTGATGAGGTTTTCTCCNCGGGTTTCGATGGTGGCGCGTACGACCTCCGGATTGGTCAGCGCGAAGTCTGTCGGCGACAGGGCCGTGATGAACTGGCGGCTGTAGAAATCGATGCCGTCGCGCAGCACTGTATCCGTGCCCAGGCTCTCGGCAAGCGCATGATGCAGCCAGCGGACGGCCAGAAGGTAGGTCTGTCGGACAAAGGCGAAGATGTCCGCATCATGCCAGCCGGACAACATATGCCCCCGGTTGTCACTGGCGGATCCCGCAGCCGCATCGCCGTAGCCCAGCATCCGGCTGGTCGTATTCTGCCAGAGCATGAAGTAATCTTGCCACAACGACATCTGTGCGCTGACGACCGATGCCGGGATCGAGATCATCCGTGAGGTGACCTCAAGGAAGAGCGTGGTGACGTTGAAGGGATCCGCGGACTCCCAGGATTCAGTCAGCCCATTGCGTCGCAACCAGTCGTTGACGAGTTCCTGGCTGCGCTCGGCGATCGCGGCAAAGGCTTCGGGCAGTTGATCGCGATCTTTGAATCGCGGCTCACTCCCCTGTTGATCAGCCATGATCTGCCCTTCTATCCTTGTCGCTGCCCCTTGTTCGACGACGCTTGAGTCTGTGGCGATTGGCTCAAGGGAAGGCCAGCGTATGGCCGACGACATCGCGGCACCAAAGACTGTATTACCTGAACTGCGCTTGCGTGACAATTTCGCAGCGTCGAGCAGGATTTGCTCCGTCAAGTGTCCCTGCGCCAGCTGGAGCGTTCGGCGGTTGGCGGTTGCGGAGGGCGCGGCTGGGGGCGCTTGTCGGGAAGCGTGGAGAGAGCTGCACGAATTCGGCGCTTGAACGGCGGCCAAAATAAACGAAGCTGCAGTGGAGACGCGGGGCGCGGTTGGGCGGCAGCAGGTGCCGGCCCGACGTTACGGTGGATCGCAACAGGTGATGTAATGGAACAGGAATTCTTCAAAATCCGGCGGTTGCCGCCGTATGTGTTCTCTGCCGTCAATGCGATGAAGGCCCGCGCGCGCGCCGACGGTGAGGACATCATCGACTTCGGCATGGGCAATCCGGACTTTCCGACGCCGCCGCACATCGTCGACAAACTGACCGAAACGGTGCAGGACCCGCGGACCCACCGGTATTCGGAGTCGCGGNGCATCAAAGGCTTGCGTCGTGCGCTGTCCGGCTACTACGAGCGGCGGTTCGGTGTTTCCGTCGACCCGGAGACGGAAGTCTGCGTGACGCTCGGCTCGAAGGAGNGGCTTGCCAATCTGGCATCGGCGATCTCCAGCCCGGGCGACGTCATTCTCGTCCCCAATCCCAGCTATCCGATTCACCAGTTCGGTTTTATCATCGCGGGCGCTGCCGTCCGCAATGTGCCTGTGCGGTGCGACGAGGATTTCCTCAAGGCGCTGGAGCGTGCCATCCAGCACAGCGTACCGAGGCCGACGGCGGTGGTGCTGAACTACCCCAATAATCCGACGGCGGAGCTGGCGTCGCTCGATTTCTACGGCCAAGTGGTGGATTTCTGTCGCCATGCCGGCATCTACATCATGTCGGACGTGGCCTATGCCGAGATCTACTTCGATGGCAACCCGCCGCCATCGATCCTGCAGATTCCCGGCGCCAAGGACCTGTGCGTCGAGTTTACCTCGATGAGCAAGACCTACTCGATGCCGGGCTGGCGGATCGGTTTCGCATGCGGCAACGCCAAGCTCATTGCCGCGCTTGCCCGCGTGAAGTCGTACCTGGATTACGGGGCGTTTACGCCGGTGCAGGTGGCGGCGACGGCGGCGCTGAACGGCCCGCAGGACTGCGTCGTGAGCATGCGCGAGCGTTACAAGCAACGCCGCGACGTGCTTATCAACGGACTTGTTGCTGCCGGTTGGGAAGTGCCAGCACCTGCGGCGACGATGTTCGCCTGGGCGCCGCTGCCGCCGGCGTTCAAGCACCTGGGCAGCCTGGAGTTCTCGAAGTTGCTGTTGCGCGAGGCAAAGGTGGCCGTTGCCNCCGGCATCGGCTTCGGCGAGCACGGCGATACGCACGTGCGGTTTGCGCTGGTGGAGAACCGGCACCGCACCCGCCAGGCGATCCGCAATATCAAGACCTTCCTCGGTCGTTATCACAACGTCGTCGAGCTGGCGGACAAGCGCGTCTCGGTCGCCGACTAGAGCCATATCCGCTCAAGCGGAATTGCTCGAGCGGATTGACTTGCTCTCGAAATCAAACAGTTCGGGCATGCTTCGATCTGATCGAACCATGCTCTGGCAGACATACGGAGCGGGTGGGTGAATCAGGGACGCAGTGTGGCGCCGCTTAAGGTGGCGGTTGCTGGCCTGGGAACAGTCGGCGGTGGTGTGGTCAAGGTGCTGCAGGCGAACGCAGGGCTGCTTGAGCGGCGCTGCGGGCGGGCGATTGCGATCACGGCCGTGGCCGATCGCTTCCGGCGCGATCGCGGTTTTTCCGTCGACGGCTACGCCTGGTACGACGATGCAATCGAGATGGCGGCAACGGCGGATGCGGACGTCGTGGTCGAACTGATCGGCGGTGCCGACGGACCGGCGAAGCAGGTGTGTGAGACGGCGTTCGCCCACGGACGGCATGTGGTGACGGCGAACAAGGCGATGATCGCGCATCATGGCCTGGCGCTGGCGGCGGCGGCGGAGGAGCGGGGTCTGGTCCTGGCTTATGAGGCGGCGGTTGCCGGCGGCATCCCGATCATCAAGTCGCTGCGCGAAGGCCTTGCCGGCAATCACTGCAGCCGGGTGTTCGGCATCCTCAACGGCACCTGCAACTACATCTTGTCGACGATGCGCGAGACTGGCCGGGAATTCGATACCGTGCTCGCCGAAGCGCAGGCGCTGGGCTACGCCGAGGCCAATCCCGAACTCGATGTGGACGGACTCGACGCGGCACATAAGCTCGCCATTCTCGCTACCGTCGCCTTCGGCTGCTCCCTCGACTTAGGAGCCGTTCACGTCGAGNGGATTCGGCACATTTCGCCGATTGATATCGCGTTCGCCCAGGAGTTGGGTTACCGCATCAAGCTGCTGGGCATCGCCTCGCTCACCGATGGTGGGGTCGAGCGGCGCGTGCATCCCTGCATGGTTCCGGTCGGTGCCCCGGTAGCGCAGGTGGAGGGCGTGTTCAACGCGGTCGTGGCGGACGGGGACTTCGTCGACCGCATCGTCCAGGTAGGACGCGGCGCGGGCGAACGGCCGACGGCGTCTGCCGTTGTCGGCGATATCGCCGATATCGCTTGCAGCCGGGCCGCAGCAACCTTTGGCGTTGCGGTGGGAGACCTGCAGCCGTTGCCGGCGTTGCCGATGAGCGGGCACCGCGGCTGCTATTACGTGCGTCTGATGGTCCTCGACAAGCCGGGCGTGCTGGCCGACGTCACCTCGATCCTACGCGACAACCGGGTATCGATCGAGGCGGTCCTGCAGCGGGCACGTGCACCAGGCGAGGCGGTGCCGGTGGTGATGACGACGCACGAGACGGAGGAATTGGCGATGACGCGTTCGCTTGAACGGATCGGCCAGCTTCCGGCGTCGGCCGAGCCGCCCCGCATGATCCGAATCGAGTCGTTCTGAGGCACGGCGCAGTGCGGGGGCTCGACGTCGTTGACCCAGATGCCACACCGGAGTCCCTGTCAGCAGCGCCTGATGAGGCCGTGCTGGGGGTGGCGCGTTCGGTAAGCGGCCGACGCTGGGCACTGATGCCGGCCGACGAGCGGATGACGGCAGCCCTGGCGCAGCACCTGGGGCTGCCGGAGATTGTCGCTCGCATCCTCGCCAGCCGCGGCATTGGTTCCGCGGATGCGCCGGCGTTTCTCGATCCCCGGCTACGCGACCTGCTGCCGGACCCTGCCNAGCTGCGCGACATGCGCGCCGGTGCCACACGACTGGCGGCGGCGATCTGCAGTGGCGAGACGATCTGTGTGTTCGGCGACTACGACGTGGATGGTGCGACGTCGGCAGCGCTGCTGCTGCGCTTTCTGACCGCTGCCGGTGCCGCTCCGCCACGGCTGTACGTGCCGGACCGGCTGCGCGAAGGCTACGGGCCGAACGGCCCGGCGCTGCGAGAGCTGGCACGGGCGGGCGTCTCGCTGGTGATCACCGTCGACTGCGGGATTGCGGCGCACGCGGCGCTGGCGGAAGCGGCGGCGGCGGGGCTGGATGTTGTCGTCGTCGATCATCATCAGGCCGCGGTGACGCTGCCGCCGGCGGCGGCCGTGATCAACCCGAAGCGCCTGGACGAAGACGGCGCGCTCGCGCATCTCGCCGCTGTCGGCGTGACCTTCCTGCTGGCCGTGGATACCAACCGTCTGCTGCGGCAACGCGGCTGGTATGCCGAGCGGCCCGAGCCGGATCTGCGGTGCCTTCTCGATCTGGTGGCGCTGGGAAGCGTCTGCGACATGGTCCCGCTCACCGGCGTGAACCGTGCCTTTGTGGCCCAGGGCCTGAAGATCATGGCGCAGCGCGGCAACCCCGGGCTGCGGGCTCTGTCAGACCTGATTAGATTATCCGCGCCGCCGACCGCCCGCGATCTGGGCTTTGCGTTCGGCCCGCGGATCAATGCCGGCGGCAGGGTTGGCGAGTCCGAACTGGGGGCACAGCTGTTGTCCACCGACGATCCGGTGGTGGCGAGTACGCTTGCCCGACGCCTTGATGCCTTCAACCGCGAGCGCCAAGCGATCGAACACGCAGTATTCGACGAAGCGGTTGCCCGGCTGGAGTGCGATGGCGGCAGCCGGGACGAGCCTGCGGGGGTGGTCTGGGCGGTGGGTGAGNGGTGGCACCCCGGGGTCATCGGCATCGTCGCCAGCCGGCTGGTGGAGCGGTTCCGGCGGCCGGCGGTGGTGATCGGCCGGGATGGCTCCCGCGCCGCCGCATCCGCGCGCTCGCTGCCGGGGATCGACCTGGGCGCGGCGGTGAATGCCGCGGTTGCGGCGGGGCTGCTGGTGAAGGGCGGCGGGCATGCCATGGCGGCCGGGTTCACCGCCGAGTCCGATCGGCTCGACGACGTGTTCGAGTTTCTGGCCGCTCGCCTCGTCCCGGATGCAGCCGGTACGGCAGAGGCCAGGACGCTGCCGGTCGACGGCCTGCTGACGGTGAGCGGTGCGGCGGCACTGCCGGTTGACCTGCTGGCGACGCTGTCGCCCTTCGGCGCCGGCCATCCGGAACCCCGCTTTGTGCTGCCTTCGGTGCGCATCGTTGCGGTTCGGCTCACGGCCGACGGGAAACACCTGCAATGCACGGTTGCCGACGAGGCCGGCGGCCGGCTGAGTGCCATCGCCTTCCGCTGTGCCGACCAACCACTGGGGCGGCTGCTTGCTGAGCGCAACGGAATGCCGGTGCACCTTGCGGGTCGGTTGCAGCCACGCCGTGGCAGTCGGGTGCTGCAACTCATCGTTGACGATGCGGCACCAGCGTTGGCAACCGGGGCAACCAGCTCGCTGTGAGCCGCATCATTTGATCCGGCAGGCGAATCGATAAGATTTTGCTACCGCCGTGCGTATTGTCTGGCGGGAACAAGCAGGACGGGACAACTTGGCCGGGTCAGTGGGCCCGGCCTTTTCATTTCCTCAAAGCGTCGGGCTTCATGGTCTCGGGTCCCATGGTCTCGGGCGGTGTGCGCTACGATATGGTTTGATGTGGCTGGTGGCAGGAGACGTTCGTGTAGCCGGCTGTCGGCGATGGGGGCAAAAAGGACTCGCGTCCTGCTCGTTTTGATAGTATAAATTAACAATTATATAACCCTGGATGGTCCTTGTCTCTCCACCTGGGAGGAATGCAAGGAGGGCTCAGATGTTGGATGCTCCTGCCAGCACCCTGAATGGACGCTATGAGACGCCGATCTACACGCAGGACGTGGCATTGGCGATGGTGCGCAAGGTCACCGGCCTGCAGCGGCAGATCGTTCTTGAGCTGCAGACACCATCTCCGGACCGCAAGCCGTCAGAGAGGGTGACAGAGCAAGGTGGCAAGTCAACGAAGGAAGAGTGGGAGCAGAAGGAGCCGGCCGCGGCGCAGGAAACAGCCCAAGCTGACGAGCCGAACACGATCAGCCGTCTCGACGTTCTCGTCTGAGCCATCTGAGCAGGTCTAACGACGCCTGACGGGCGTCGGACCCGGGGACAGTACCAAAGTGCGCTAAAGCATTTCTTGGTTCGTGCGGGTATCGGCCCGTGCGGGGTGGAATATGTTCCCCGTTGACGTTACCTCGCCTTCAGGCTGCGGTTGCGATTGCCGCGACCGGGAGGCGGAAGGAACGTCGATGTTCGCGCTGGCAACGCTGCTCGAACACCTGCATGAGCGAAGGGAACTCGCCGCGATCATCGAGGTCCGCGGTGAGAATCTGGTTCATCACTCCTGCCGCGACATCGCGCGAAGAGCCCGTGCCCTGGCGCAAGGGCTGGTTGCCGACGGGGTTGCTCCTGGCGAGTCGGTGGGTCTGTTCGCACCGAACGGCGCGGACTGGGTGGTCGCCCGCCTCGCAATTGCTGCAGCCGGAGCGGTAAGCGTCGCCATCGACGATCTCGCCGCTCCCGAAGAGGCGGGCAGGATCATTCGGGATGCTGGGCTCCGCCGGGTGCTGACAGTCCGGGCGCATGTAGACGACGTGCGCACCGGCCTGCCGGAGGTCGAGCAGCCGGCCATCGTGCTGATGCAGGATGAGCCGGCCGCCGACGTTGCGGGCGCGCGCTCGTGGAGCGAGCNNTGGTCCGGCTCGGCGAGGGNNAGTGCGCTGCCGCTCCTCGACGACGACGCACCGGCGATGCTGGTCTATACATCGGGGACGACCGCCAACCCGAAGTCGTTCGTGCTGCGCAACCGGCACCTGCAGGTCACGGTGCGCGCCATCGGCGGTTTCGGCCTGATCGGGCCGGGCGACCGGATGCTGATGCCGCTGCCGCTGCACCATATCTACCCGTCGGTCGTGGGCCTCCTGGTGCCGCTGTCGGTCGGTGCGGCCGTCCTGCTGCCGGAAGCGGCCTCGGGTCCCGCGATCGTCCGGGCACTGAGCCGGGGCGAGGCGACAGTAATGATCGGTGTGCCTCGCCTTTATGAGGCGATCATCGGTGGCCTGACGCGCAAGCGCGAGCGAAGGGTGGCTGGCGGGCGCCGCCTATNNCACCGGCTGCTGGGTCTGTCGGTTGCCACCCGCCAGCGGTTTGGTGTCTCGCCAGGACGCCTGCTGTTTCGCCCGGTACATGCGCGGTTCGGCTCGAAGCTCCGGTTGCTGGTCAGCGCCGGTGCCAAGCTCGATCCGGAGATCATCTGGAAACTGGAAGGCCTCGGGTTTCGCACCCTGTCCGGCTACGGGCTCGCCGAAACCACGTCGGCGTTCACCGGCAACGTTCCCGGGGCACAGCGCATCGGCAGCGAGGGCCGGATGCTGGTCGGGGGCAGCCGGATGCGCGTGGCCGAACCCGACACTGACGGGCAATCTGATCGGCAACCTGATGGCAAGGNNCGAGGGCAGGGTGAGATCCAGCTCGCAGGTCCCGGCGTCTTTGAGGGCTACCGGAACAACCCGCAAGCCAACGAGCGCGCGTTTACGGCAGACGGCTGGTTCTGCACTGGTGATCTCGGCCACATCGACGACGCCGGTTACGTCTACGTCACCGGCCGGCTGAAGGAACTGATCGTTCTGGGCGGCGGCAAGAACGTCTTCCCGGAAGAACTTGAGCGACACTATGGTGCCAGCCCGCTGCTGCGTGAGGTCGCCATTGTTGAGCGCAAGGGGGCGCTGGCAGCACTCGTGCTCCCTGACTTCGACGCGATCCGCAAGTCGGCGAACGCCAGCGTCGCAGACGTGGTGCGGGTCGAACTCGCGTCTGCTGCAAAGACGTTGCCGAGCCATGAGCGTCTGTCCGGCTTTGCAATCATCCGCGAGCCGTTGCCGCGCACCCGGCTCGGCAAGTATCAGCGCTTCCAGTTGCCGCAGCTCTACGAAACGGCGCTGGCGGGCGGCGGGCGAAGGGCAGCGGCGGCGCTGTCGCAGGCCGATCGGGAGTTGCTGGCCAATCCGCGCGCAGCCGCCGCCTGGAAAGTTATGGAACAGCGGTACGCCGGCCGCGGTCTTGCGCTCGATGCCGATCCGCAGCTGGACCTGGGAATCGACTCACTCGAATGGCTCAGCCTTGGCCTCGAACTGGAATCGGTGGCCGGCGTGCGTCTGGCAGAACACGACGTCGCGGGCGTCTCCCAGGTCCGCGACCTGCTGCAGTTGGTGGCTGAACGCGCGCCGGGTGCGGATATGGATGAAGCAGCGCGGCAGCGGAACCTCGAAGAGGTCGAGGCACGCTGGCTTTCGCCGCTGTCGGGCGGAGAACGGCTGGCCGGCGCCGGGCTCTACTGGGTCAACCGGGCGCTGGCGCGGGTGATGTTCTCGCTGCGCGTCACCGGCCTGGAACACCTGCCGGCGGAGCCGCCGTTCGTCATCGTCGCCAACCACGTCAGCGATATCGACNCCGCCGTTGCTGGGGCTGCGCTGCCGCTGGCACGGATGCAGCACCTCTACTGGAGCGGCGACCGCGGCCGGCTGTTCGGCAGCGCGCTGGCGCGGCGCTTCTGCCGCGTCGCCCACATCTTTCCGGTGGACGAACGGGCGCCCGGCGCGACGCTCGCGATGGCCGAGCGGGTGCTCGCGCGCGGCCACAGCCTGGTCTGGTTCCCGGAATCTTGGCGCTCGCCGGACGGACGGCTGCAGCGGTTCCTGCCCGGCATCGGCCGGCTTCTGCACCACCAGCCGGTGCCGGCGGTGCCCGCCTTCATTGCCGGTACCTTCGAGGCGATGCCGCGCGAGCGGCACTGGCCGCGGCCGCATCCGGTGACGATCACCTTCGGCGCGCCGCTCGATGTCCAAACCCTGGTCGTTGGTGTGCCTGACGCCGAGGTCGAACTGCGGATCACCGAGAGTCTGCGTGTTGAAGTCGCGCGCCTGGCAGGCTGCTGAAAAGGTGCGGCGTCCTGGTGTACCTCAGGGCTACAGGGGTGGTTTGAGGGCGGTGCAAACGCGGCAGCAGCCGCCACGGTGGCCGTGTCGGCTTGGTGGACAGAGAACAGACGGCGTTGTGCCGCCGTTGCGTCCCGCTACGGTTGCCGGTCCGCGATCTCCTGCTGTGCTTCCGCCACCAGATCGGGGCCGATCCGCTGTTCCCAGCGGGCGAACACNTCCCGGGTGGCCTCGACGAAGGCCTTCTGCTGCGCTGCGTCCAGCCGGCTGAGCGTCACGCCCTGGGCCGGCAGGGCCTTGATCGCCTTGGCGTCGCCGTCGCGGGCGAGCTGCACGCACAGCCGTCCCGCCTGCACCGCGGCGTCGCGTAGCAGATCCTGGTCTTCCGGCGAGAACGTCTCCCAGACCGTGCTGTTGAAGGCGAAGATCAGCGGATCGGCAGCGTAATTCCACAGCGTTACGTATGTCTGGCCCTGCGTATCCAGCTTGGCGTTGACGTAGACGCTCAGCGGGTTCTCCTGGCCGTCCACCGTCCCCGCGGCCAGCGCCGGTTGGGCCGCCGCCCAGCTCATCGGCCTCGGCTTGGCGCCGAGTGCGGTGAAGATGTCTTCGAACAGCGGCGTGTCCACGACGCGGATCGTCATCCCCTTCAGATCGGCGGGCACGAGCACCGGGTGTTTCGAATTCGATAGCTGGCGGTAGCCGTTCTCTCCNCAGGCCAGCGGCTCGATGCCCTCGCTCGCAATCTCATCGAACAGCTGATTGCCGACCCAGCCCTGGGTCAGCGCGTCGATGGCGGCATAGTCCGGCAGGAAGAACGGCAGCGAGAACAGGTTCAGCTCCTTGATCTGCTGCGACCAGTTGATCGTCGAGCTGACCGAGGCATCGATGACGCCGTCGCGGAGCGCGGTGAATTCCTTCGTTTGGTCGCCATGGACCAGCTGCGCGTTCGGATAGACCTTAAGGGTGATGCGGCCCTCGGTATGGTCGTTGACCAGCGCCGCCCACTTCTCCGCCGCCACCCCNCACGGGGACGGCGGCCCGAGAACCGATGAGACCCTGTACTCCGCCTTGTAGCCGGGCGGCAGGCTGGCGGCCGCGGCGGGAGGAGTGACCGCAGCGACAAGGGCGATCAGCAGTGCAAACAGGAGAGCGAACGCGGCGGGCAGGGAGACAACGTTGCGCATGGCACATCCCCGATAATCCAGCCGCAGCCGATGGTTGCGACCCATCGCCACGGCGGCCGGGTTGTAGCAGCTTTTACGCGCACGGCAAGCACCAGGCGCGCAATCGTGACTGTCGGCAGCGCCCCAAGCTCAACAGTCCTGCTCAACGGTACGGCTTACGGTTCGGCCCGCCTGCGCTTCGGTGTCAGGACGGCAGCGATGTCCCGGTTGACCGCCTGCGGACGCTTTTCGAAGGGGGCGCGGCTTCGTGCTCCGATAGCTTCTCCAGGGCCAAGCCGATTCTCTACCGGCGGCACCTCCACCCGTATGACGCGAACCGGCAGCAAATGTGTCATCATCTGTCGTCAAATGTCGTCATTTCTCGCGTAACATATTGATTTTTATCAGGTCAAAATGACGACACCCGTCGTCGTGCGCCGCTCCGGATGTCGTCATTTGTCGTCAAAAGTCGTCACGATGTCGTCATTGTGTCATCATCGGAAAATCCACCTAAGGATGTATTTCATAGGCTCCTTGAGCGCGCACGGCACCCCGGCGTCAAAATAGGACTATAAGTCTAAATCCGTCAGCCCACCGACCGAAGCGGGTAGCTGGCGTGGGCCCCGGTCGCCCGCCCCGTAGGGTGCACCGAGCGCAGCGACGTGCACCGCCGGCCACCGCCCGCCGCCGGGCACCGATCGACAGCCGCCGGCAGTGCGGCCACGACGGGAAGATGGCGGACCGAGCGGAGCGACGTCCGCTCTACCGCTCCGAGTTTCGCTGCTCCACCGTCATTGCGAGACGCAGTCGAAGCAATCCACCACCGGAAGCTTCGCTGGGTGCCCGGCACTGGGCTCGGCAGTGGATCGCCACGGCCGCTGCACGGCCTTGCGATGACGGCGGTGTTCTCCGGCCGGGCGTGGCGGACGCGGCTTTTTCCGGGTCCGGCCTGCGGTGGCGGCCATGGGTCGTAGGGTGCAACGAGCGCAGCGACGTGCACCGACCGTCGCCGGGCACCGATCGACCGCCGCCGGCAGTGCGGGGACGGCGGGGAGATGGCGGACATCGCTTCGCTCGGTCCGCCCTACGTCGGTGTGCAGATCCGGAATTGGGCGGAAGAGCGCAGCGTGTTCCGCCGGATGTTGCCCGCCGGAGCCGGGCGGACCGCCGAAGCGAGGCGACCACGAACCCAGCGTCCGAAGCATGCGGCGGAATGCGCCTGCGGCTATTCCCGCCCTAAGCGATCAAGCACTGTACAATAAAATCGGAAAGGTTATCCCATAGCGACATCAGATGTTCTGGCGAAGGAGCAAAATTGGGGGAATGAACATAACGGTTCAACGTATCAGCTGATATCAATTTGTCCAACTGATCAAATTTATTTATTATGCCCAGCTGTTTATGATCTATTTTTCCTTTTTTGCTTAAATCTGCGCCTACTTTTTCNACGCGTGCGGCCAGCTTATCTCCGTCGTGAACCGCCATAGTTGTTTGAGAAATGTAATTTTCGATCGAAAGCTCCAGAAACACGCGGAAGAGTACCGAAATCGCATTTGGATGGAGTTTCAATTGTAGCTGAAACTGAAGTTCCTCCCATATCGCATGATGGCGTTGAAGCCTTCCAGGCCATGCAATATTGAAATTTGTTTGTGGGATAAGAGTTGTTCTCGCCAATGGCTTGGGTGCCGCGCTAGGCTTAGTTGTTTTTTCGGGCCTTGCGGAAGANTCACTCTTTATTCGCGACTTCGTGTCAGCTGCAGAAGGAAGAACTCCCTCTCGATCGAGACCATCCAAGTAGCTCCGCTTACCATCGACGTCCCAGATGTCGCCCAGAACGAGCCGCCGGCTTGCCAGGTCGTCTGCGACTCGGGCCATGGCAGCAAGGACTATATCCTTATCATGAGTATATTCAAATTTTCCCCGTCGAATACTAAATCCCAAGCGATTTCTAAATGGCTCAGAAGATAGAAGCCGGTTCATCGTTGATCGTGGAATTTTTCGGCGATTTGGAAGCAGATTTGCCTCCTTCAGACGACGCTCGATCTCATCAGCAACGTTAAAGCCACCGCCTTTTCCTGTGCGAGCGACAAAGATGGTCTTCATCCTGTCGTCCCACATGCTTTGTCCTACGCCGTTTTGTACGCCAGTGTGTCGCCGGAATAGAATTTCATCTACGCGATCTCTATCGGACTCAACTTGACATTCAATCTCCGATGGAAACGGGCCTCGCCACTGAGATCGTATCTGCTCAAAGAAATCCCGAAGCTCAACAGTCGGTGCGCGGTTCGGATTTTCCAATATTTTGAGACAAGTGACCCGACGGTTACCGTCAAAAACGACGAAAGCAGCTCCGTCTGGTGAAACAAGCGGAAGCTCGTAAATTTCACCTTTCTCAACAATGTCCTTTGCAAGATTTCGCATATGCTGTTCACGGTGGTTAAACAACCACGCGATAGCAGCGGTCTCATTCTCAAGCTCACCATGGCGGTCGTTCGCCCGATTTACATGAAGTAAATTCAGTTGGATGTGTCTGATGGCCATGGCTATCCCCCTATTTGGAGCATAGCACGATGCATCAGTTCGAGAAAGCAAGGACAGGAACGGAGGTAGGGGAACAGATAACGAACCTGTTGCTTTTCACGCCCGCCGGCGCTTCTTCGCCTTTGCCAGGTACGGCGCCAGGTACTGACCCGTAATGCTCCCTCTGTCGCTGCCACTTCCTCCGGTGCGCCGGCCGCGACTAGGCGGCCGCCGCCGTCGCCGCCTTCGGGGCCCAAGTCGATGATCCAGTCGGCGGTCTTGATCACTTCCAGGTTGTGCTCGATGACGATCACCGTGTTGCCGGGCTCGACCAGCGCGTGCAGGACTTCGAGGAGCTTGCGCACGTCCTCGAAGTGCAGGCCCGTCGTGGGTTCGTCGAGGATGTAGACGGTGCGGCCGGTGGCGCGGCGGCTGAGCTCCTTGGCGAGTTTCACCCGCTGGGCCTCGCCGCCCGAGAGCGTCGTCGCCTGCTGGCCGAGGTGGATGTAGCCGAGGCCGACGCGCTGCAGGGTGACCAGCTTGTCGCGGATGGCGGGGACGGCCTTGAAGAATTCGGCGGCTTCTTCGACCGTCATGTCGAGGATGTCGGCGATCGAGCGGCCGCGGAACATCACTTCAAGCGTCTCGCGGTTGTAGCGCTTGCCCTTGCAGACGTCGCACTGCACGTAGACGTCGGGCAGGAAGTGCATCTCGATCTTGATCACGCCGTCGCCCTGGCAGGCCTCGCAGCGCCCGCCCTTGACGTTGAAGGAGAAGCGGCCGGGCTTGTAGCCGCGCTCCCTGATCCACGGCGCCAGCCACCTCCTCGGTATCCTGATGCACCTGCTGATCGCCGCCGGCCCCTAAGCCGGACCCCTAAGAAGGCCGTCGCCCACGGCCGGGTGCTGCTGTTCTTCGTTCACAGCGAGGAAATTGCGGCGATCTTCCTTTTCGCCGTCCAGGGCGCCGACGACCCGAAATGATCACGACGGATGCATCATCAACGGGCTGGGTGCCGCACGTCAGGATGTTGGCTGGGCAAAGCCGACGCGCAAGGAGCGCGCCTCGGGTGGCGGCTCCGGGATGCGGGATTCGAAGGGGAACGCTTCGCCCGGGGCCAGCCGGTTCCTGCTATGGCGGACCGTCGCCGACCGGACCTCTTCGTCGGACGCATTCCACAGTGAAACGGACAGCGGTGGCAGCGGTCGCTCGCTGGCGGAGACGTTGGTGACGACGCCGCTTATCGTCAGCACATCTGCGCCCCTTCCCGCGCACGCGTACTGATCACATTACGGATCTCCAGGCCGTCCCCGATCGGATCGGGGGCGAGGCCGACGGCATTGTAGACACCGGCAGCAGCCGGGAGGATGGACACCACCGGCTCACGCAGGACGATGGCGAGCGCCGTCAATGCACACAGCGCCGCCGCAGCGGCGATGCCGCCGACCGTGAGGTGCTTGCGCATCCGACGCAGCATCTGCTGCGCAGCCCTCGCCTTGCCCGCTCCTCTCTTCACGCCCCTCTTCACGTCCAGGCCCGCAGGTGGTGCGCAGGACGCTGGCGTCGTGCGTGGTTGCGTCGGCACGGCTGCAGTCTCATTCGGATCGTCGGCTTCGGGCGCGGTCTCGTCCGGTATTCCTGTCGTCCGGACACCCCGGTTCGGCCGTGGCCGTATCGTCGGACACGGAAGACGCCGGATCTATGCGGTCCTCCTGCGACGGCGGCCTGTCCGACGGCAGGGCCGCGGAGGACGCGACGTCGTCCGGAGACCTCGCCCGGAAGCTCAGCGACACGATCCGCCTCGATCCGCCCGGAGACAGGGGGCTGCGCGAACGCTTCACCCGGATCGACCATTTCTGGCGAAACGTCCGGTGCGCCAGCCGTGGCCACGATTGGGGCGGCCACGGCAGCGGTAGCCCTTGCGGGAGCGACCGGTTCCGCGTGTGCCGCAGGCGCCTGCTGCCACCGTCCGCCGCAGGCCGAGCACTCGACCGTCCGTGCCTCGGGGCCGAAAACGTCGGCCTCGACTGCATAGGATGTCCCACAGTGTGGACAGGCTATAATCATCGGTGCCGGGCTGTGATACGGTTCAGCGTGTTATAGGCTTCGCCATAGGGTTGTGCAAGTCGAACGTCACCTCTCGATATCTTAAATGTACCCATTTGAGGCATTCACAGCCCGCTGAGGGTCGGAAATTATATGAGCAGGCTGGTGCAGAGCGAACCTGTTGCCCGTTTTGAGCAGGTGGGTCTGCGGTACCGCAGTGGGCCGGAGATCTTGCGCGATGTCACGTTGACGTTGCCGGCGGGTTCGTTCCATTTCCTCCTCGGCCCTTGTGGCGCCGGGAAGACGTCGCTGCTGCGGGTGCTGTATCTGGCGCTGCGGCCGTCGCGCGGGCGATTTTCGCTGTTCGGACAGGACGTGGCAGCGGCACCGCGTGCCGAACTGGTCCCGCTGCGCCGGCGGATCGGTATTGTCTTCCAGGATTTCCGGCTGCTGCCGCAGCTCAGCGTTCAGGACAACATCGCGCTGCCGCTCCGGCTCGGCGGCCGGGACGAAGAGGCGATCCGCAGCGATGTGGCGCCGATGTTGCTGCGCACCGGGCTGACGGGACTGGCTCATGCCTTTCCGCCCGAACTCTCCGGCGGCCAGCAGCAGCTGGCCGCGATCGCGCGCGCCCTGATCGTCCGGCCGCGGCTGCTGATCGCCGACGAACCGACGGCCAGCGTCGATGAGCCGCTGGCGCTGCGGCTCATCCACCTGTTCCAGGAGTTGAACCGTCTTGGCACCACGGTGCTGATCGCGACCCATAACGAGCGGCTCGCCAGCGGCTTCAACCATCCGCGGCTGCGGATGGAAGCGGGCCGCATCGTACAGGAGGGCACGGTTCCGGTTGATTCGCCCCCGAACGTCCGACCACCGGTGGGCTCAAGCACCTCGGTGCAGGAGGCACTGCCATGAAGCCGTCGCTGGCAGCGGTGCTCTCGGACCGTGACGGGTGGTTCGTCGCCGGACTGATTGGCGTGCTGGTGTTCCTAGCGGTGATCGCCATGAGCGCCGTGCTGCTGGTGGGCAGCATCGCCGAGCGGTGGCAAGATGAACTGGCCAGCCGTATCCTCATCCAGCTCAGCACCGCATCCGACGATGCTCCAGGAGCGGCAGGCGCAGACGGTGTGAGCCCGGAAACGGCGTTACAGGTGCAGCAGGCGCTGGAACTGCTGCGGGCACAGCCAGAGGTCGCGCGCGCCGAACGCCTGTCGCAAGACCGTCTCGCGGTCCTGTTACAGGAGTGGGTCGGCTCGCAGCAGGCACTGCAGTCGATGCCGCTGCCAGCCGTCATCGAGGTAGAACTGAGGCCGGATGCCCGCAAACGTGCGACCGAACTGCGGGAACGGTTGCGGACCGCCCTGCTCCACGCCCGGATCGACGCCCAAATCGACGTCCGAATTGACGGCGGCCCAGCAACCCAGGCACCCGCGTTGCGATTGATGCAAGGAATCGAGGTGCTGGCGATTCTGGTGGTGGTGGTGCTCGCGGCGACGCTGGCAACGTCGGTCGTGTTCGCCACCCGCACCGGACTAAGCAGGCATCAGGACGCGGTGGAAATCCTGCATCTGCTGGGAGCGGATGAGGCGGGCATCGTCGATGCCCTGACCTTCGGCGCGTTGCGCACGGCGCTGATTGGCGGGATCGCCGGTCTTGTCATTGGATGGCTGACGCTGCTGGCGTTCGGCCGGCTGGCGGCGGGGGCACCGTACAAGATGACCTCGCACTGCCCCTGACGGCGTGGGCGATGATCGCCTGCCTGCCGCTGGCGGCGGCCACCATTGCCGCGCTCACCGCCCGCATCGCCGCCCACCGGGCGCTGCAGGTGCTGCCGTAGCCCGATGGCGCGCCGACATCCCCGGCACTGGTTCGCCATTCTGACCCTTACTGGCTGCGCCACCGCCTTGGGCGCCAGCGTGCCCTGGAGTGCCGGATTGATCCGGTTCGCAAACGGTATCCCACAGCGGGTGGCCGATCCGACGACACCGACCGACGCCATCGTGGTGCTGACCGGTGGCAGCGAGCGGGTCGTCACCGGGCTGCGGCTGCTCGCCGAGGAAAAGGCGCAGGAAGCCTTCATTTCCGGTGTACATCCCTCGGTGGACGTGGACCGGCTGATCCGGTGTCCGACCGGCCCGCCGGCAGCCTGCCGGTCGACAGCCTGGAGGAGCGAGTGGAGACGGGCCACGGTGCCCGGGATACCGAGGGCAACGCCGCGGAGACAGCCGCCTGGATGCGGCGGCGGGGATACCACTCGTTGCGGCTGGTCACCGCCAGCTACCACATGCCGCGCAGCCTGCTGGAGTTCCGGCATATGCTCCCGGACGTCGTAGTCATCCCACACCCGGTGTTTCCCGAGAACGTCAAGCAGCGCAGCTGGTGGTTTCAACCCGGCACGGCTGCGCTGATCATCAGCGAATACAACAAGTATCTCCTCACCTCACTCCTTTACTGGGCCTCGCCGCGGCTGTCGGCACACGCCCAACCGCGAGACCCGGAATGACCGCGCTCCGCTCGGCGCTGTTCGCCATACTGGCGGTGCTGTGGACACTGGTTCTCGGCATCGCATACCTGCCGCTGCTGGTGCTGCCGCGACGGGCGATGCAGCGACTGGCAGCCTTCTGGTGCCGGGGCCTGATCGCGCTCGCACGACTCTGCTGCGGGCTGCGCTGGAGGCTGGAAGGGGCGGAATACCTGCCGCAGGGTGCGGCGATCATTGTTTCGAAACACCAGTCGGCCTGGGAGACGCTCGCCTTCCACCTGCTGTTCAAGGACCCGGTCTACGTGCTCAAGCGCGAGTTGCTGGCTCTGCCGCTGGTCGGCTGGTACCTGCGCAAGACGGGGAATATTGCCATCGATCGGGCGGCGGGCGCCTCCGCGCTGCGCCGGATGCTCCCGGCGGCACAAGCAGCACTTGCCCACGGCTCGCAACTGATCGTCTTTCCCGAGGGCACCCGCACTCTACCCGGCAGCCGACGCCGCTACCAGCCCGGGATCGCTGCACTTTACGAGCGGGCAGGAGCAGTACCGGTGGTGCCCGTCGCGGTCAACTCGGGGCTGTTCTGGGGCAGGCGGAAGTTCCTCAAGTACCCCGGCCTGATCACACTGCAGGTGCTGCCTCCGATGCCTTCGGGACTCTCTCGCGCCGCCTTCCTGGCCGAACTCGAACAGCGTATCGAAACCGCCACCGACCGGCTGTGCACCGACGCCGAGCCTCCCTCCGGATCGGGACCGCTCCACGGATAGGGTGGGCGCCGGTCGGTTTGTTGCACGTGCCGAAGGCACTGTACTGGACGATTGCTCGCGGCTGAGGCATCCTGGGACGGGGTTGACTAAAGCCGCGCGTTACCCCAAGCGGAGGAAAAACAGGAAACGTGAATTGAAATCGAGATGTGCGACCCAGGTTGGAGCACTTCCGTTCCGGTTACGCGAGGGTAAACTTGAAGTGCTGCTGATCACCTCGCGGGAAACGGCACGCTGGATCATCCCCAAGGGATGGCGCGGTAAGCGACGACAGCCGCACACCGCCGCAGCCCGCGAGGCATTCGAAGAAGCAGGAATCGTCGGCTGCATCGCTCGCAAACCGGTCGGCAGCTATCGATACGAAAAGCGCTTTTCGGATACTGCGAGTGCGGTGTGCAAGGTGCGCGTCTATCCGATGCAGGTGGAACACCTTCTGCCAGACTGGCCGGAACGGGCTGAGCGGCGGCGATGCTGGATGCAACCGCTCGAAGCGGCGGAATGTGTCTCCGAGGCCGGCCTCAAGCGCCTGCTGCGGACATGGATGCCGGGCGCTCCCCCGCCCGCTAACGACTGACCACTGAGCCCCGGTGGGGATGCGCCCCGCTGCTCCGCAGGCTCGTCTGCTCCGCAGTTGATGTATGCTGCGGCATCGCGAAGGCTGATCTGACGCACCGCCCGCTTGGGCGCCATGATTGATGGGGTCGGCATGCGGCTGAGAGCGCTTTGGTTCGGGGTGCTGTTGCTGATCGCGGGCACCTTTCCGGCCCCCGCGCAGGACCGGGGCCTGCGGCGGCCGCGGAGGGAGACACCACGCCGTTCGTCCTCGTTGTTGAAGGCAGCGAGGCGATCCGCTGGCGGCTGGGCGCGATGATTGCCGCCGTTCCAGACATTCCCTTTGCACTGCTCTCCATTTACGACCGGCTGACCGGCGATCGCGACCCGGAGCGGACGCTGACGATGCTTCTCGGCCTTGCCGCAATCCTGATGATCGCTGTTGTGGCGGAACTGGCTTTCCGCCGTCTGTTCGGAGCGATTCCCATCCGCACCGACGATGCGGACAAGCCCCCGGCGATTTCGGCAAACTGTTCCTGTTGGCGATGGCGGCCGTCATCGATGCGCTGGCGCTCGCCGTCTTTGCCGTCGTTGGCGGTCTCGTGTTCCTTGTCGTGCAGCCGGACCAGGAGTTTGTCCGCACGGCATTCTGGGCAGTCTTCCTGGCAATCCTGGGCGTGCGGGCCATGGTGATCATGGCTGCCCTGATCCTGGCTCCCGGGAGGCCGGCGCTCAGGCTGCCACGCCTCGACGACGCATCGGCACGCCGCCTGTATCTCTGGCTGCTCGCGCTGACCGCTCTGACCTGCGGCTGCGCCGTACTCAGCGTACTCTCCAGCACCATCGGACTTCCGGAACCGCTGGATGCGGCGCTCGGCTTCGCGCTGCAGTGGGGGCTGACCGTCGTTCTGCTCGTCTTCGTCTGCAGCCAGCGTCGAACCATCGGCCGCCTGCTGGCCACTGGACCCGCATCGCAACGACGGAGCCAGCCGGCGCATCACCTGGTCCGCAATGGCCACGTGCTGCTGTGCACCGCGATCGTCGGGCTGGCCCTGGTCAGCTGGCTCTCGCGGCTGCTGAGCGGTCACTCCCACGTCCGCGAGAACCTGGCGACGCTGGCACTGCTGATGGCCCTGCCGGCAGTGGACGGGCTGCTGCGGATGCTGGTCCGCTGGCTGGTACCGCCGCCGGAACCGATCGCGGGAACGACAACCGAACGATCGGACGACGCAACCATGGCGTTCGTTCTGCGGTCGGCGGACGCTGCGGCACCTTCCCAGAAGACCGCCGGCGACGCTGATGATTTCGCGCCCGTCATCGTCCGCAACATGCGAATTGCGCTCGCGGTGCTCACGGTGATGTTGCTCGACTGGATCTGGGGCTTCGATCTGCACGCCATCGCCGCCGGCAGCCTCGGCGCGCGGATCGCCGGTGCACTGTTCGACATCGTTGTTACCCTGATTGTCGCATCCGCCGTCTGGGGAGTCGTCTCCACCGCGATCGTGCGCCATGCGCCGCGGGACGGCCTCGATGCGCAGGCAGAAATCGAGGGCGAGGCTGGAGGTGCCGGTTTGACGCGGCTGCAGACCCTGCTGCCGTTGCTGCGCAAGTTTCTGCTGGTGGTGCTGATCATCCTTGTCGGCATGATTATCATCTCGTCGCTCGGCATCAACATCGGCCCGCTGCTGGCCGGCGCCGGTGTCGTCGGCATCGCCATCGGCTTTGGGGCCCAGACGCTGGTCCGCGATATCTTTTCAGGCATCTTCTTCCTCATCGACGACGCATTTCGCATCGGCGAATACATTGACGTCGGCATCGCCAAGGGTACGGTGGAGCGGATCTCGATCCGCTCGATCCGGCTGCGTCATCACCTGGGGCAGATTCACACCATCCCGTTCGGTGCCATCCGCAACGTCACCAATTTCAGTCGAGACTGGGTGATCATGAAACTGGAACTGCGGATGCCAGCCGATACCGACCTGGAAAATGTGCGCAAACTGGTGAAGCGGCTGGGTCAGGAGATGTTGGTCGACCCGGAACACGGACCGCATTTCCTGCAGCCGCTGAAGTCACAAGGCGTGCACCGGATGGACGACGACGCATTCATTGTCCGGGTGAAGTTCATGGCCGTGCCCGGCGAGCAGTTTGTGCTCCGCCGCGAGATCTACCGCCGCATCCAGGAACTGTTCCGCGAGCACGGCATTCGCTTTGCACCGCGCCGGGTGATCGTCGATGCAGAAGGGGCCGGGGGCGAAACGGGCACAGCGGCGATTGCGGCGGCCGGCGTGACGGTTACCCACCCGCAACCCCTCCTGCAACAGGGCGGGCGCAGGCGAGCGCCGGCCCGGGCTGATCCTCGCGCTAACTGTTCCTCAAGGTCTCTGGCGGCGAGCACAGCCCGAGTCATCAAAAGTTCACCTCGGATCGCTTCCGATCATGGGTGACTTCGTCATACCCAAGCGGGTGCGGACCAGACTCGGACACGGCGCAGTCGCCGTGTCTGTGTCATCACCAGCGAGGAGAACACCACATGCACAGTCGTCTGCTGGCCAAGATGGCCTGCGGGGTTGCACAGGAATCTTCTCGGTGGCCCTGTTGACCAGCGTTGCAGCACCGGCCATCGCCAACTCCAGCTCCAATAAGATTCACCTGACGGTGGCGGGCACCTATGCCACCGGCATCTTCGACGAAGGGGCAGCAGAGATCCCGGCCTACGCTCCCGAGGCAAAGCGGCTGTTCGTGGTCAACGGTGCCGACGAGACCATCGACGCCCTTGACCTGAGCAATCCGGCCAACCCGACGAAGCTCACGTCTGCCACCCTGCCGATTTCGCTCAAGGCCTACGGCAGCCCGAACAGCGTTGCGGTGCATGGCGACCTCGTGGCCGCGGCCGTTGAAGCACCGACGGTCACCGATCCGGGCAGCGTGCGGTTTTACACTGTCGACGGCACCTTCCTCGGCGCGGTCACGGTGGGGGCGTTGCCGGACATGCTGACCTTCACCCCGGACGGCACGAAGGTGGTGGTGGCGAACGAAGGCGAGCCACGCGGTGACGTCAACCCGGATGGCTCGGTCAGCGTCATCGATATCTCGAAGGGTGTGAATGCGGCGACGGTGAAGACCGCCAGCTTCACTCGGTTCAACGCCCAGAGAGCGCAGCTGCAGAAGCAGGGCGTGCGCTTCATCAACGCCGATGACACCGTGGCCCAGGAGGTGGAGCCCGAATACGTTGCGGTCTCCCCGGACAGCAAGCGGGCGTGGGTGACGCTGCAGGAAAACAACGCACTCGCCATCGTCAACCTCATGACCGCACGGGTGGTGCGGATCGTTCCGCTGGGCACCCAGAACCACGCGCTGCCGCGCAATGCATTCGACGCAAGCGACAAGGATGGCCGGATCCACATCGTGCCGTGGCCGGTGCGCGGGATGTACATGCCGGACAGCATCGCAGCCTTCACCACCGGCGGTTACACGTGGCTGATTACCGCCAACGAGGGAGACGACCGGGGCGAGACGGCGCGGGTCAAGGACCTCACCCTCGATCCGAAAGCATTCCCCAACGCCGCCACCCTGCAACAGGATGAGAATCTGGGCCGGCTGACCGTGTCTACCATCGACGGCGATCCCGATAACGACGGCGTCTACGATGCGCTCTATGCCTACGGCGGGCGGTCGTTCAGTATCTGGGCCACCAACGGCAAGCTGCTCTACGACAGCTGCCAGCAGCTGGAGAAGATTACGGCCCGCGCGCTGCCGAAAGAGTTCAACTCCAACAACGATGAGAACGATTCCTTCGATTCCCGCAGCGACAACAAGGGGCCGGAGCCGGAAGGTGTGGCTGTGGGCAAGGTCGGCGCCCGGACGTATGCCTTTGTCGGTCTGGAACGGATCGGCGGCATTGCCGTCTTCGACGTTACCGTCCCGAGGCGCCCCCATTTCGTGCAGTACATCAACAACCGGGACTTCAGCGGTGACCCCGAGAACGGCACGGCTGGCGACCTGGGTCCCGAGGGTGTGGAGTTCATCTCCGCTGCGGATTCGCCCACCGGCGTTCCGCTGCTGGTGGTCGCCAATGAAGTGAGCGGCACGACGACCATTTACTATGTGAAGTAGGTTT
The DNA here is from genome assembly GCA_013414705.1 of Defluviicoccus sp. GTDB lineage: Bacteria > Pseudomonadota > Alphaproteobacteria > Rhodospirillales > Defluviicoccaceae > Defluviicoccus. The sequence continues at coordinate 3,484,958 of CP058705.1, read as the reverse complement.
TCCAGAGCACGGTTCGATCAGATCGAACCGTGCTCTAACCTTTGCTCGATTGGACCAGGGACAGGACCGCGGCGAAGATGGGCGCACCGCCGGTTCCACTCGGCCGGTACGTCCGGATGCACAGGGTCGGTTACGTCGAGGGCCTTGACAGCGAGCGCGGGATCGAATGGCGCTGCGCGGACTCGCTATCTTTGCGGGAGTTCCGGCGTCTGTCGACGACGGGGCGGGTTCCGGATCATTCCTGGCTGTCGTGCACGAAGTGGATGCACCGCATCAGGACGTGGATCATCGAGCCGCAGCACGATTTTCCAGATGGCACGGTGAGACCGAGGCGCGGAACGCCGTCACCGCCACCCGCAACGAATCACGACGGATACATCATCAACGGACCGGTAACGCTGAGTGCACACCGACCCGCTTCCGGGCAGAAACCCATCTCCCCGAGCGGAGGGGCATGACAAACTCAGATAACGGCACTTGGTCGTCCGGCAGCACCGGAGGATCAGCCGCGCCAGCTCCTGACCTGACCCACGTCCAGATGTACGAAGTTGGAGCGCCCATAATAACCGACACCTCCCCGCTGCAGGGATCGCGCACACTTGGCGAGATGACGGGTTCCGATGCCCGGAAGACCGATGTCGATGGCCATGCCCTGCATGTGCAGACTGTTGCGCGCAACGCCCCAGCCCTCGCGGCGCAGCATCGCGTTGGTGACAGGTGACCGGTAGCCGGAAAAGACATTGAACGGTTGCGTCGACTCCAGCCGCTGGCTGACGGCAAACAGAAGGTCAAGCAGCCGCGGATCAATATCCTTGACTTCATCGCGGTGGTAGTCGCGCAGCAGCCAGTCGACCTCCTTGAGCGCGGTCGGAATGTAACGGCCGTTGGCGTAATAGACGGTGCTCAACGTTTCGTCGGTGTGAAGATGCCGGAATGAAACGGACCGTTCGACCATGAGCTTCGGGCGAACCCAGGACGAACGACGATCACCCCAGTCGAGGCCGCCTCCAGCCCACGCGGGGGTTGCTGCCAGACCTAGCACGCCCACTGCGCCAGCACCAAGAAGGCGGCGCCGGGACAGGGCCACCGCTCGTTGCTCATCGTCCACGTATGATGCTCCCTTCGCGTGCCAAGGATCAGATTTTAGCGAAGCCGAATGCTCGTTTGTGCCTCAAGCGAAGACTTAAGGTCAACGTTTAAGTGGCCGAGTTATCGGCGAACTCAGCAGCATCAGCTTTGTCTCACGGGGTGCGTCCAGCGCAGCAACCAACTGCGCGTCCCGGCTGTAGAGATCGTTGCGGAAGTGTACCTGTCCATCACGCCCCATCCATGCGGTCAGGTAGACCAAGTGCACTGGAACAGGCGTTGCCAACATCACAGCGCGGTTCCTTCCGCTGGCAATCACCCGCTCGATCCGCGCCCGATTCCAGCCCGCGTTATGTTGCAGCAGGAGTTCGGCGAGTGCTACTGGCTTTTGCACGCGAATGCAGCCGGATGAAAATGCACGGGTCGATTGGTGGAACTGGCTCCGTGATGGCGTGTCATGCAGGTAGATGTCGTGACTGTTGGGAAACATGAACTTGACCCGGCCGAGCGCGTTGCCGGCGCCGGGATCCTGACGCAGCGAATAGGGAAAGTTGCTGGCGCTGACCTCTGACCAGTTGATCGTCGTGGGATCGACNGATCGCACCCCTGGGGCAATGACACGGATTCCCTGTGCCGTGAGCGATGCCGGGTCGCTGCGCAGGATCGGCAGCTTGTCCTCCGCCAAGACAGTGGGCGGCACATGCCAGTAGGGATTGAATTCCAGATAGGTGATCTCATCCGAGAACATCGGCGTCGAGCGCGCCGGTCGTCCGACGACGACGCGCATCTCGAGTGCCACCCGGCCCGCCTCGACCACCTCCAGCTGAAACGCCGCCAAGTTGACGATCACATACGGATCGCCGAGATTCTCCGGCAGCCAGCGCNNGCGCTCCAGATTCGCCAGGATCTGCTGGATACGTTCGTCGACGGGTACGTTCAGGGCTTTGCGGGTCTGTGGGCCCACGTTGCCGTCGCTGGCCAGACCGTTCCGCGCCTGGAACCGCGTCACCGCATTGTACAGCGCTTCGTCAAACTGATCGGGGGCCTGAACCGGGGCATCGGAGGGCAGATCACCGGAAATCTGCAAGCGCGTGCGCACGACCGCCACGGCCGGATCGATATTGCCGAGACTGAGGGTTGGACCATCCGGAATTGCCTGCCAGCCCCCTTGNGCCGCAATCGTTCGATATCGCGCCAAGGCTTGGCAGAGTCCGCGATAAATGGGATTGCGGGGAGAGAGTGAGGCGATGTAGCGCGCTATATCGGGNGCCACGGCGGCGGCGTTGAGGAGAGCCACCGCATCGACCGGCTTCGGTGGGAGGAACTGATCCCGATCCGACTTCATCAAGACGGCCCGGCCGCTCTGCAGGTCGATTGTATAGCGAACCAGCACCGCGCTCAGCATGATGTCGGCGGTGGCCAAATCCTGAGCTGTTTGCGCGTTCCGCAGCGAAGGAGCCAGTTCGTAGTTGGCGGCGTAGAGTCCGTCGCGACCAGCTTCTGCCAGGGTGTCGAGCAGCGCTTGCGCGCGGGGGCTGAGGGCTCCGTCTTCGATCCAGACCGGGCGGTCCTGTCGCTGTGCGTAGAACGCCTTCAGCGCTTCGCTGTCGACAGGCCGGCCGGCAACGTTCACGCTCGGACCCGCCTGTTCCAGAACCATGCGCAGCAGCGCCGGCTTGAGCTCCTCGCCTGCCACGGCCAGCAGCGCACGACACAGCAGGAACGCCACGATGATGGAGGACAGTGGCAGGAGCCACACAGTCCGAGGGGCGTGTCATCCGCGAAGTCAATCTGGGCCGCATTAATTATCGCACGGCCTCTGCGCAGGGTTGTAAAGTTCTGTGTATGCCGACGCAAGACACGTGCCGGAAGAACCCCAAGAGTGCGGGCTCGCACCAAGATGGGCAGCGCTTCCGGGGCTTGCCTACGGGCGATTGTCTGAATTCGCGGTGAAAGAAGGTGAACGAAACTCTAACCCACGGATCTTCTTACTATAGTGATGCGGTATCCGCGCACGCCGTGCCCCGCCACGGGCTGGTTGCAGCGACGTTCGGCTGCGGGGCGTGTTTAGCCGTTCCGGCGTGCGGTCGAGATCAGGACGACGCCGATGAACAGCGTGAACACACCGGCGAGCTGGACGATATCCAGCTTGATGTGCTGCCAGAAATGATTGGCAGCAGCGACGACGATCATCGAAATTCCGACCATCACCGGATAGGCCACCGCCAGCGGCAGCTTTGCCAGCGCACGGACATAGAAGAAGAAGGCGAGGCCCAGGCAGGCGATCGCGACGATGAAGCCGGGCGACAGGAACAGGCTCAGAGTGATGCCGGAGTGCTTTGCCACTTCGTCAAGCAGCAGATTGCCGCCGTTCAGCAGCGCGATGGCGACCAGGAGGTTGCCCCAACCTGCCGGATCGCCTGCGCGATGTGGGTTATGCTCCACGTCCGGCTTCATCCGTTCATTCCTGCCTGAGCCGTCGCGCCGCCGGTCGCATGCAGCAGCACCATACCAACGATGATCAGCGCCAGTCCGGCGAAATGCCGACTGGACAGCTGCTCACCGAACAGAGACACCGCCAGCAGCGTGATGCAGGCGACACTGCCGCCGATCAGCACCGGGTAGGCGATGGCGAGTGGGATGCCGGTGAGTGCTACCGAGAAGCAGAGCAGCCCGAAACCGTGCACGCCAACCGCTGTTGCCAGCACCATCAGCCGTTTGCGCCCCACAAACCGGTGCGACCAGTTTGCGAAGGTATTACCGCCCGTGCTGCACAGCACAGTGGCGGCCAAAGCCAACCAGGAGATGAGCATCAGCGACCCGACCGGTGGAGAACATGGCGCGCCGGAACAAGGCACAATCAATCCGACGTCGCAATCATACCCCACCCTGGCGTCGAGGCGAATGATCGTTGTCACGCAAGCGACCGACCTGCAATCGGCTGCGGAGGCTGTTGCCGTGAAGTCTCATGATCGCTGGAAAGCTCCCAAAGAATCCGATCCGACCTGCTGACCAGGTTCTGCTACACGCTGACAACTGCCAGCAGGAGCAGCACGACAACCATTGCGGCGGTCAGCCCGATTCGCAGGCGCATCCACCACCCCGGAACGTAACGAAGGAGTACGCAGCGGCGGTCAAGAAGCAGCACGGCGATGAACATGACGGCCAGCGCCGAGGCACCNAACGGGGGCGGCAGAAACGCTGCGATCCAGCCAAGAAGGGCAGGGACGACGCTCCAGCCCAGTATCCCGGGTGGTTCGCTCGCACCGGGGCGTGCCACCAGCGCCGAACTTGCCATGCCCCAGTACATGCCCCCGAGAAACGACAGGATGACGGCGGCATAGACGATGGCGATGCGGATCAGGGGAAGGCCGAACACGTCCGGCGTGACAGCCGCCATGATCACGCCCAGCGCCAGTGGCACGACTCCCGCGCTGCCAAGAATGATTGCCGGCAACGGGATCGGCGGACAGTCGCAAACAGCTCGACGCACGATCACCTGTTCTCCTCTTCCAGCGTCACCGGCTTTCCACCGCCATGGGTGCGGTGCGGCGCTGCATCGTCAGCCCCGATCGGTTGACAGGCGCAGGAGAACAGAACGGGACCGTCTTTGTAAACCTCCCCACTGCAGTAGGTTCCGTCCCGCCGGTGATCAGTGGGATTGCGGCGTCCACGCCGCCTTCGGCGGAATTCTGTGCGACACCGCCTCTGGCGGCTTTAAGGCCACGCCGCCTCTGGCGGCAGGGACATCAGCACCGCTTCCGGGTTGCCTCCGGTCTCGATGCCGAAACGGGTGCCCCGATCCCACAGCAGGTTGAATTCCACGTAGCGGCCACGCTTGATCCGCTGCGCGTGTTTCTGCTCTTCGGTCCACGGTAGCGCCATCCGCCTGCGGATCAGCCGCGGGTAGATGTCGAGGAACGCAAGCCCGGTGGCACGGACGAACGCAAAGTCCGCGTCCGGATCGCCGGAGTTCAGATCGTCGAAGAAGATGCCGCCTACTCCGCGCGGTTCGTTGCGGTGCGCCAGGAAAAAGTATGTGTCGCACCATGCCTTGAAGCGGGCGTAGTAGTCCGCGTCGGCCGCATCGCAGGCGGCGGCCAGCGCCGCGTGGAAGTCGCGGGTATCCTCGTCNGAACGCAAAGGTGGGGTCAGGTCGGCGCCACCGCCGAACCAGCGTCGGCTGGTGACGATCATCCGGGTGTTCATATGCGCCGTCGGCACCAGCGGCGAGCGCGGGTGAACGACGACCGAGATGCCCGCGGCCCAGAACCGGCCGTCCGCAGAGGTGCCGGGAATGCGCTGGCGGAAGGGTTCGGGGAAGGTGCCGCCCACCACCGAGACATTGACGCCCGCCTTCTCCAGCACCCGGCCGCGCAGGACCGCCATCGTCCCGCCGCCACCACCCGCTCGCTCCCAGGGCGTGCGCACGAAGCGAGACGGTGGATCGCCACCAAGCTGCTCTTTCTTCTGTTCGGGCTTTTGTTCGCGCCCCTGCTCAGCCTCGATCGCTTCGAACGCCGCGATCAGGCGGTCGCGCAACTCGCCGAACCACGCAGCCGCAGGCGCGCACAAGGGATCATCCGTTGCAGGCAGCGCGGTGCCTTGCCCGGCTGGCGGCGGTGTTTGTGGTCTCTGCGGATCAGGCGGCATGGGAGCGCCGCGCCCACTCGAAGGCGTGCTCCAGCCGGTCCCCGCCCCAGAACAATTCGTCGCCGACACAGAAGCTGGGGGCGCCGAAGAGTCCCCTTCGCTGTGCCTCTTCAGTCTGGGCTCGCAGCCCGTCCTTGGCCAGCGGGCTTTCGGCGTGCGACAGCCACGCGTCGGGCGGCAGGCCGAGACGATCGAGCACCTCGGCAATCACGGCGCGATCGCCAATGTTGCGGTCTTCGGCGAAATTGGCGTGGTAGACGGCACGCACGAACGCGGGCAGCCACGGCTCACCGCTGGCGATCAGCGCAACCCGCGTCGCCAGCACGCTGCCGCGCGGAAACTGCGATGGGTGGCGCAACGACAGTCCACGCCTGGCGCACAGGCGCTCCAGGTCGCGCCACATGTAGCGGCCCTTCGCCGGATAGAGGTTGAACGGCGAGTCTCCCCAGCCCTGGGCGGCGAAGATCGGCCCCAGCAGGAACGGTTTCCACTCGACGCGAATCCCATGCCTGGCGGCCTTCTCTTCGATGCACATCGCCGCCGGGTAGCAATAGGTGCTGGCAAACTCAAACCAGAACTCGAACACGCCTTCTTGCTCCTTATGCCTGCCGCTCCAATCGGCGCGACCTTTCATCTTATCCCGGCACGTGGTGACCAACATCCCACACATCACCGCACCACACGAATATCGGAAGACGGATCAGGCACCCTTCACGCTCCCATCGGCCATCCGCCGGTCTGGCGCAGTGCTTCGCCGAGCACCATTGCCGCGGCGATGGCGACGTTGAGCGAGCGGCAGTCGGGCGCAATCGGGATGCGCAGACGGGCATCGGCTGCAGCGTGCACCTCGTCGGGAACGCCGGCACTCTCGCGACCGAGCAACAGCGTATCGCCCGCCTCGAACGCGAAGCCGGTATAGTCCACATCGCCCCGTGTCGTCAGCAACAGCAGCCGGCTGTCGGGGCGTGTGCCAAGATAGGCTTGCCATGAGGGGAATCGCTTCAGGACCGCGCGCTCGGCGTAATCGAGGCCGGCACGGCGGAACTGCCGGTCACCGAGCAGAAAGCCTGCCGGTTCAATCAGCTCGACCTCGACGCCGAGGCAGGTGGCGAGCCGCAGCAAGGTGCCGGTGTTCTGCGGAATGTCGGGCTGGTAGAGTGCCAAGCGCATGCGTTCGCTGCTGATGGGAGGTTTCGTGGTCTGGCCGTCACAATGCGGCACGGGTAACTGCGAGCGTTTCTCCCTTCCCCGCATGCGGCTTTTGCATTATAGCAGCGATTGCGGCATTTCCATCTCGCACCGGCGAAATCGAGTGCGGTTTCCAGGCGTTCGGAGGGTGGGGACACTGTCTTGTGGCAGCGATTGCCGTTTAAGGGGAACAGGAAGACGGCCATCCAGCGGGATCGGAGGGCCGATCTTCGGCGCAGGGGACGGAACCACCCGCGGTCGGCTTCGGCCCTGAAAGAGCACGACGAGGACCTCCCATGGCAGAAATGGTGTCAACCTCTCCTCCGCACCCGGACGAAGGGGAGACGCGACGGGACTTCTTGCTGATCGCCACAGGTGCGGTTGGCGTGGCCGGTGCGGCGCTTGCCGCTTGGCCGTTCATCGACAGCATGAATCCGGCGGCGGATACGCTGGCGCTGGCGTCAACCGGCGTTGATCTTGCGCCGGTGGCCGTCGGCCAGCGGATCACCGTCGTCTGGCGCGGCAAGCCCGTGTTTATCGACCACCGGCCGGAAGAAGAAATCAAAGCGGCGGAAGATGTCGATCTTGCGGCGCTGGTGGATCCCGAGCCGGACAGCGCCCGCGTTCAAAAGCCGGAATGGCTGGTTGTCGTCGGCGTGTGCACGCACCTCGGCTGCATCCCTCTGGGACAGAAAACGGGCGAGCCCCGCAGCCCTTACGGCGGCTGGTTCTGCCCGTGCCACGGCTCGATGTACGACACTTCCGGACGGATCCGTCAGGGGCCCGCTCCGAAGAACCTCGTGGTGCCGCCTTACGCTTTTACCGACGACACCACCATCAAGATCGGCTGAGGATCGAGCCATGGAAGCCCCGACCTGGAAAAACCCGGTGATCGGCTGGATCGACCGTCGGCTGCCCGTCTTTACGATGATGCAGCACGACCTGATCGACTATCCAACACCCAAGAACCTGAACTACTGGTGGAATTTCGGCTCGCTCGCCGGCATCGTGCTGGTGATCATGATCGCCACCGGCGTCTTTCTGGCGATGCAGTATACGCCACACGTCAGCCTCGCCTTCGAGAGCGTCGAGCGCATCATGCGCGACGTGAACTACGGCTGGCTGATGCGCTATCTGCACATGAACGGCGCGTCGATGTTCTTCATCGTCGTCTACATCCACATGTTCCGCGGCCTGTACTACGGCTCGTACAAGTCACCGCGCGAGTTGCTGTGGATCATCGGCGTGTTCATCCTGTTGGCGATGATGGCCACCGCCTTTATGGGTTACGTGCTGCCCTGGGGGCAGATGAGCTTCTGGGGAGCCACCGTCATCACCAACCTGTTCTCGGCGATCCCGTTGGTGGGCGAGAACATCGTGACTTGGCTGTGGGGCGGCTTCTCGGTTGACAATGCGACCCTGAACCGGTTCTTCGCCCTGCACTACCTGCTGCCGTTCATCATCTTCGCGCTGGTGTTCCTGCATCTGGTCGCGCTGCACTCCTCGAAGTCGAACAATCCGCTCGGTATCGATGTGAAGGGACCGCAGGACACATTACCGTTCACGCCCTACTACACCGTGAAGGACCTGTTCGGGCTTGGCGTGTTCCTGCTGGTGTATCTCGCCTTCGTGTTCTTCTCGCCCAACTTCTTCGGCGAGCCGGACAACTACATCAAGGCGAACCCGATGGTGACGCCGCCGCACATCGTGCCGGAATGGTACTTCCTGCCCTTCTACGCGATCCTGCGTGCCATCACCTTCGATCTGTTCNTGGGGCTGATCCCGGCGAAGCTGCTGGGCGTGTGTGCGATGTTCGGCGCCATCGTTGTCTTGCTCTTCCTGCCCTGGCTGGACCGCTCGCCAGTGCGCAGCGCCCGTTTCCGGCCGATCTACAGACAGTTCTTCTGGATCTTCCTCCTCGACTGTTTGGTGTTGGGCTACGTCGGCGCCAATCCGCCGGAAGGCTGGTTTGTCATCATGGGCCAGATTGCCACCGCGTACTATTTCATCCACTTCCTGGTGATCATTCCGCTGTTGAACGTTATTGAGCGGCCGCGGCCGCTGCCGGCGTCCATCAGCGCCGNNCCGTCACACCTTCGGGTGTCGGCGTTCCCGCTCGGGGGCCGCAGAATGAAGAAAAAGCTATTGATGGCAGTGGCGTTGATGGCTGCAACCTGGTCGGGTGGGGTTATGGCTTCGGAAGGCCCGGCCCTGCCCAAGGAGCAGTGGAGCTTTGATGGCCTGTTCGGGACATTCGATCGCGCGCAGGTGCAACGCGGCTTCCAGGTCTACCGGGAAGTCTGCCATTCCTGCCATGGGCTGAAGTTCATCGCCTTCCGCAACCTGGAAGCCTTGGGATTTACCCCGGATCAGGTCGCGGCGATCGCGGGCGAGTTCGAAGTCCAGGACGGTCCCAACGATGAAGGCGACATGTTCATGCGCTCCGCCAAGGCCTCGGATCGCATCCCGTCGCCGTTTCCCAATGATCAGGCGGCCCGCGTCGCCAACAACGGCGCTCTGCCGCCCGATCTCTCGCTGATCATCAAGGCGCGCAAAGGAGGGCCGGACTACGTTCACGCCCTGTTGACCGGCTATCTCGACCCGGCACCGGAAGGTTTCCACCTTCAGGACGGCATGTATTACAACGAGTATTTCCCGGGCCACCAGATTGGCATGCCGCCGCCGCTGTCGGATGATCGCGTCGAATACGCCGACGGCACGCAGGCAACGCTGGATCAAGAAGCGAGGGATGTTACGACGTTTCTCACCTGGGCGTCCGAGCCGAACCTTGAGGAGCGCAAGCGACTGGGAATCACGGTGATGCTGTTCCTCATCGTGCTGACCGCCATGCTGTACGCGCTGAAGCGCCAGATCTGGTCAAAAGTCGATCACTAGAGCACGGTTCGAGCAGATCGAACCGATCTGCTCGAATGGTCGTGCTCTAACTGTTTGATTTCACGAGCAAGTAAATCCGATCAAGCGATTTCGCTTAATCGGATATTGCTCTAGACAGCCGGCCGCGATTGTCGTGGTTCCCGGCAATCGGTTGCCTCTGGGATGTTCTTCGGAACTTGCTGTCAATCAGAACAGCGCGGGCGGCCCCGGTTTTCCGGGGCCGTTTCGTTTGTGGGGAAACTGCAGCCGGCCTGGGGCGACTGCACGCTGTCAGCCGAAAACGGTTCGCATTGCCAGCAGGGCGAGGAAGGCTGCGAGCCCGGCACACGAACTACCCAGCGTCTGCAGCCGGTAGCCGGCGGCAGGGCTGAGGCCGATCGTCCGGGTGACTACCCAGAACAAGCTGTCGTTAGCGTGTGACCCCACGATCGCGCCGGCACCGATGGCGAGTGCCGCGAACGCCCGGTCGCTGCCGTCAGCCAGCCCCAGAGAGGCGAGCAACGGCTCGCAGAAACCGCCGGCGCTGAGCATCGCTACGGACATCGAGCCCTGGGCAAACCGCAGCGCGGCGGCGAGCCCGAACGGCAGGAGCAGGCCTGCCCCGGCTCCCAGTTCGGAAAGCGCTTCGCCCGTAAAGTCGGGTAAAGCCGAATTCTGCAGCACGCGGGCGAAGCCGGCGGCAGCCGCGACGATCAGCAGCGTGGGTGCAATGTGCTCGATGGCCGCACCCAGCCAGCCCGGCTCCGTGAGCCGTGCAGAACCGCCGGCAAACCAGGCGGGGATCACCAGGGCCAGCAGCAGGACCACCACCAGCATCGTTATCGAACCGCCGAGCGGGGCCAGAAGGTCGCCGCTCCCACGACCCAGGGGTTCACCCGGTAGCTGGCCCAACGCGCCCACGATCAGCAGCAGCAGCGGCAGTACGACCGACAGTGCGGCAAACCAGGGGCCAACGTTCGATCCCGGTACGGGAGGTGGGCGGGTGGGGGTGGGGTCGGGCCCCGCGGACCCGGCCAGCGAGGCCTCGATCCATCCGGCCCGAGCAACGAGAGCGACGAACACGACGCCCGTNTCCAGCGCCGACGGCGGCTGCCCCAGGCCATAAACCAGGATCTGCAGCATGTCGGCATCGAAAATGGTTTTGACCATGATCGCCGCCGGTGCCGGTACGATCAGGGCGCTGCTCACCAGCACAGCAAAGCCCAGGCTCAGCTGGGCACCGGCGGCACAGCTCCTGTTGGTCCCNGCGACAGCGCGGGTCAGTGGTGTCAGGAGCAGGAACGCCGCCTCGCCGGAGGCTCCAATTCCGCTGACCCAGCCGGCAATCACCGCCAGTGCTGTCATCCTGCGCGTCCGCCAGCGATCCCCGATTGCCGAGGCCAGTCGCTGGCCAGCGCCGGATCTCTCCAGGAACACGGCGACGATGGCACCCGCAAGCAGCAGCAGGCCGGTGGAGCCGAAACTTGCCGCCATGCCGTCGCGGATCGACCGCAGCACCCATTCGTAAGGCATGTCGGTGCAAATCCCGTAGGCTGTCGCACAGGCCAGGAGCGCCAGGAACGGGTGTAACCGCCGCCGTGAGGTCAAGAACAGCAGCAGCACGATGCTGGCGATGAGCAGAATGGTGAGCCTGATGAGCATGGATAAACTCGGGAGCGATTGCCAGGATTGGAACGCACAAGCTAACGTGCCCGGCAGCCGGGTCCAGCAGGGAACCTCGATTCATGTCGCGACGACGTTTTGCCTGTGCTGTCGTCCTGCTGTTTGCACTGGTTGCGGGACTTCCGGCCGAATCACGAGCCAGCGGGGACAATGATTTCGTTAGTGTGGACGGCCGCCACTTTGTCGGTCCGGACGGCNCACCCCTGCTGCTGAAGGGGATCAATCTCGGCAACTGGCTGATTCCAGAAGGCTACATGTTCAAGTTCGAGCATGCGAAGGCGCCGCGGAAGATCGAGGCGGCCTTCGAGCGCATTCTGGGCCGGCCACAGGAGGATGCGTTCTGGAAGACCTTCCGCCAACGCTACATCACGCGCGACGATATCCGGCTCATCCGCGCCATGGGGTTCAACACTGTCAGGGTTCCTCTTCTCTACAACTTGTTCATGAACACGGACGAGCCTCCCGTGTTCGAAGGCGAGNGGTGGGAACTGATCGACCGCTTGATTAGCTGGTGCCGGGAGGAAGGAGTGCTGGTGGTCCTCGATCTGCACGGGGCACCGGGCGGGCAGACCGGCATCAATCATGATAGTGGACCCGGCTATCCGATCCTGTTCTACGTGCCGCGCTACCAGCGGCTGACGATCGCCCTGTGGCGGGAGATCGCGCGCCGCTATCGGGACGAACCCACCATCCTAGGCTATGACGTCCTCAACGAGCCGATCGCCTTCTACCACGATATCAGCCTGCTCGACCCGCGCCTGGAGCCGCTTTATCGAAGGATCGTCGCCGCGATCCGGGAGGTCGATCCCCATCACATCGTGATCCTTGAAGGGTCGCATTTCGCCAACAGCTTCGCCATGTTCGGGCCGCCGTTCGACGACAAGCTGGCGTACAGCTACCACAAGTTCTGGACATACACGACGCGCGCTGCCGTCGCCGAATACCTGGACTTCAGCCTGCGCTACAAGGTTCCGATCTGGCTCGGCGAGTCGGGCGAACTGTCGGATGATTGGATACGCGCGTTTCGCGAGATGCACGAGCGCTACGGCATCAGCTGGGCCTTCTGGACGTACAGANATCTGGACACAGGCTCGAGCGTCGTCAGCATCCGCCGTCCGCCCGGTTGGGAGGCCGTGATCCGCATCGCTGATGCGGCGAGCGCGCCATCCGCGTCGTCCCGCGCCCTGGCCCGAGCGTCTCAGCCTGCGACGTTGGCGGTCGCCCGGGACGCGCTCGCCGCCTACCTGCGCAACATCGAACTGCAGTCCTGCACGATCAACCGCGGTTACGTCGAGGCGTTGGGCATGCAGGTGCCAGTGGACTCCAGTCAGCCTGACACCAAGCCTCCAGCTGCCGGACGGGGCTGACGTTTGGTTCCGTGTCGATGGAAATCGCAAAGCACGCTTGGCTTGTGCGTGAATCCGAGCGGTGTGTGAAGGAGCCGACCCCGTCAGGCCTTAGAGAGATCCAAGGGGGCCGGCCCGGACGAGCATCGGTGTGTGTTCAGTTGTCTTTGGCGCCCTGCTTCACCCATAGACGCAGAATCTCGATCTGCTGCTTGAGCAGCGGACGCTGGCCGTGCGGCATCCGCACCTTGGCATGCGAGCGCCCNTCGACGAGAACCAGCAGGTTGCTGGTCAGCGGATCGCCGGGGGTGACGATCGGTCCGTACTTCGTGCCCTTCATCAGCCCTTCGTAGCTCGTCAGATCGAGCCCGCTCGCGACATACCCTTCGCCTCCCGGCTTGTGGCAGGCGACACAGCGACTCTGCAAGATCGGCTCCACGTCGAGCTTGTAGCTCACCTCTTCCTCAGGAGTTGCGGCGGCTGCATTCCAGCTACCCGCGATCAGCGCCAACGCCAGCGCCGGAATGACGGCGGAACGACCTGCCCTCATGCGCATGATGCGGTTCCCTTTGCAGTTCATTTTTGTGATCCCCTTTGGCGTCAGCCCTTCTGGCGGCCTTGCACCGCTGACGACAAGGAGTCAGCACCCGGATGGCGCAAACCCAACCAGCGATAGGACGCGTTTTTGCCGACACCACTCCCAGGGAGGTGTCGCCCGGCCCCCAGACGTGAACCTTACGCGTAGCTGCTGTCGAGAAAGTCGATGAGGCGCTCGAACAGCGCGTCCGGCTGTTCGATATGTGGGTCGTGGCCGGAGCCGGCGATCACCGCGAACTCGGCCTGTGGGAAGTGCTCGTAGATGGCGTTGTGGGTGTGCCGGCCGATGAAGTCGGACTCGGCGCCGCTGACGAACAGGGCACGGCCCTCGTAAGCGAGATCGGAGGTATCCGGAAATTCCATCAGCGACGACATGTTCGCGGCGAGCGCATCGAGGTTGATCCGCCAGGCATAGCCGCCGCCGTCCTGCGGGGTGAGGTTCTGCAGCAGGAACTGCCGTGTCGCCGTGTCGGGTATGGCGGATGCGAGCTCGGCGTCGATGTCGGAGCGGCGGCGTCCGGCTGAAAGGTCGGTTGCCTGCATCGCCTGGATATAGCCGAGGAACGGCACCTCATAGGCGACAGGCGCGATGTCGACCACGATCAGCGCCTCGATCACCTCGGGATGCTTGAGTGCGGTGAGCATCGCGGTTTTGCCGCCGACGCTGTGGCCGAGGACGATGGTGGGTGCAAGACCCTTCTCCGCGATCAGCGCCTCCAGGTCGTCCGCCATCTCACCGAATTCCATGGTCGGCGCCCAGGGCGATTGCCCATGGTTGCGCAGGTCGCAAGCGAAAACTCGGAAGCGGCTGGCAAGCCGCTCCGCCATCCCGTTCCAGTTCTGCGCCGAGCCGAACAGCCCGTGCAGGAGCACCATCGGCGGTCCGTTGCCATACTCCCGATACGCCAGCTCGACCGTCATCGGCGCTGCCTCGTCCTTCTGGAGCCTGATTAGCTGAATTAGCTGTTGGTCGGCTGCCGAGTCGCCTGCCAGCGGGCCTCGAACGCGTCCCACAACTGGGCTTCAAGGGAGACGCCATCGAAGCGGCCGATCTCCTGAATGCCGGTGGGCGAGGTGACGTTGATTTCGGTCAGATAGTCACCGATGACGTCGATGCCGACGAACAGCAGGCCGCGCCGGCTGAGCTCGGGTCCGATCGTCTCGCAGATCTCAAGGTCGCGCGGTGTCAGCGGCGCTTTCTCGGCCCGCGCGCCCACGTGTAGGTTGGCGCGCGCTTCGCCGGTCATCGGCACCCGCATCACCGCACCGGCCGCTCGTCCGTCGATGAGGATGACCCGCTTGTCGCCCTCGCGTATCTCCGGCAGATAGCGCTGGACGACGATCGGTTCCCGATAGAGTTGGGTGAACATCTCCAGCAGGGCATTCAGATTGTCGTCTCCAGGATCGACGTGGAAGACGCCAGCGCCGCCATTGCCGAACAGCGGCTTGAGAATGATGTCCTCGTGTTCCTCGCGAAACGCGCGGATCGCCGCCCGATCCGACGTAATGAGCGTAGGCGGCATCAGGTCGGGGAAGTGGGCGACGAACAGCTTTTCCGGGGCGTTGCGCACCTCGATCGGATCGTTGACCACCAGGGTCTGCGGGTGGATGTGCTGCAAGATGTGAGTGGCGGTGATGTAGGCCATGTCGAACGGCGGATCCTGGCGCATCAGCACCATGTCCAGCGAGCCGAGATCNAGGATCTCCGCCGCGCCAAGCCGGAAGTGGTCGCCGCGCTGCCGCTGCACGGTGAGCGGGCGCGCGTTCGCAATCACCTGGCCACCCGAGAACGTCAGGTCCTGTGGCAGGTAATGCCACAGCGCGTGTCCGCGCCGCTGCGCTTCGAGCGCCAGCGAAAAGGTGGAATCGGCGTCGATGTTGATNCCNTCGATGGGATCCATCTGGATCGCGACGGTGAGCCCCATGGCCGTTCCTTGCTGCCCAAAGGAATGTGCTGCTGCCGTGTCTCAAGCCCCGCGGCCGTTACATCTCGCCGCCGGGCGGCGCTATTAACAGCCGCACCGCCGATGCTGGCAAGAGGAGGGTGGTGAGAAAGCCTGACAAGAGGCGGTGTCGCGCCTGACCGTTCGATGAGCGCAAGGGACTGCTCTCGTCGAACGGCTACGCGACCGGCTCCGTAACGGCATCTCTCTGCGCAGAAGGCTGTCGGCGTGCCGCCGGCTCTGGCGACACGCACAGTCGACACGCCTCAGGGAGCCCAGCGAGGATCGTTCGCAGCGAAGGGATCAGTGGGTGACCCGGTGGTCGATGACCGCGTTCTTGACCGACTTCTGCAGTTTCTCGAAGGCGCGGACCTCGATCTGGCGGACCCGCTCGCGCGAGATGCCGTAGCGCTGGCTCAGGCTTTCCAGCGTTGTCGGATTGTCCTTCAACCGGCGCTCGGACAGGATCTGCCGTTCGCGGTCGCTCAACCCCTGCATTGCACCCGTCAGCAAAGCGCGTCGCGAGTCCAGTTCCTCGAAGCTGGCGAGCTGTGTCTCCTGGCTGTCTTCCTGGTCGACCAGCCAGTCCTGCCACTCGCCATCCCCTTCCTCTCGCAATGGAGCGTTGAGCGAGGTGTCCGGGTTGCCGATCCGCCGGTTCATCTGGATGACATCGTTCTCCGGCACATTCAGACGGGTTGCGATCGTCGTCACGTGCTCCGGCGACAGGTCGCCGTCTTCGATGGCCTGCATCTGTCCCTTCAGCTTGCGCAGGTTGAAGAACAGCTTCTTTTGTGCCGCCGTCGTGCCCATTTTTACCAGCGACCAGGAATGCAGAATATATTCCTGAATTGAGGCACGAATCCACCACATCGCATACGTCGCCAGCCGGAAGCCGCGCGACGGATCGAAGCGCATCACGGCCTGCATCATGCCGACATTCCCTTCGGAGATCAGCTCTCCCAGCGGCAGGCCATAACCGCGGTATCCCATGGCGATCTTGGCGACAAGGCGCAGATGGCTCGTAACGAGCTTGTGTGCTGCCCGTTCGTCCCCATGTTCTACCCAGCGTCTCGCCAGTTCGGCCTCTTCCGCAGCGTCCAGCATCGGAAATTTGCGTATGCTCTGCAGGTAGCGGGCGAGATTCCGATCCGGAGATATACCCACGTCAAACGTCGGTCCCGGCATCTCTCAACTCCTTTTCAGGGGCCCTTTGCACTGTCCCTTAGCCCCTTCGTTTGAGCCGGTGCTTACAACCAGGGCTCACACGGCTACAATAACTGACCGGCGGGGTTTGGTATACCAGGAACTACATGCACTCTAAAAAATCGAGTAACGACCTGAAATCTTGTGGTAAAACTGATTGAAATCTTAACGTGTCGTTGCTCAGGGGNTGCTGAAACCCTATCAAATAAGCGTGAAGGGCTTGTCGCGGAAAGGTGTCGAGCATGCTGGCGGCGGGTCCCGTACGACTTGAGGCTCTCTCTGCGGCTCTCTGGCGCCGGTGGGTGCCATAGGTCTGGTCGCCAATTATCGGATGCCCGATTGATGCCATGTGCACACGGATCTGATGCGTGCGTCCGGTCTTCAGCCGGCACTCGATCAGGCTGGCCATCGTGCCATATGCTCGCATCGTCTGGTAACACGTTAGCGCCGATTTTCCGCCGCGGCGCACCACCGACATGCGCGTCCGGTGGTTCGGGTTGCGGCCCACTGCGTTGGAGATACGGCCGGTGGGCGGCTTTGGATTTCCCCACACCAGTGCCTGGTAGGCGCGTTCGATGCTGTGTTCGGCGAACTGGCGGGCGAGATGAAGATGCGCTTCGTCCGTCTTGGCGGCGACCAGCAAGCCGCTGGTGTCTTTGTCCAGGCGGTGGACGATTCCCGGGCGAAGCGGCGCGCCGATTGAGGACAGCCGGCCGCAATGGGCCAGCAGGGCGTTGACCAGGGTGCCATCGGCGTTGCCGGCCCCCGGATGCACGACGAGGCCGGCCGGCTTGTCCACCACGATCAGTTCGTCGTCTTCGTAGACAACCGCGAGCGGGATGTCCTGCGGCTCGGCTGTGGCCGGCGGGGGAGGCGGGACCACGACGACGAACTGCTGGCCGTCGTGGACGCGTGCCGCCGGGTCGAGCTTGGCTGAATCGAGGACCGGGCCTCGATCACCACACTGGGTGACACAGCCCTCGGCGATCAGCGCCTGCACGCGGGTGCGCGACAGCTCGGGCACCGCCTCGGCCAACAGTCGGTCGAGCCGGCTTCCTTCCTTGTCGGCGGTGACGGTGACGGTGTAAGTGGTCGCTGAGTTGATCATCAATGGTGGACGGATCGTATGCAGGGGCTGAAGGTGATGGTCGTCGGAATGGGTGCGCTCATCGTCATCAGCCTCGGCCTGCTCGCGTGGGGATTCTACAGCAGAGTCGCCCCGCCGACAGACAACAGCAAGGCGGCAACGGTCGCCGGAGCGGGACACGGCGAGGGCCGGGCGCTCACGGTGCTTCGGTTGCCCTGCCCGAATTCGGCGAGGTGCATATCGAGCTTCCTGCCGGCTGCACGCTGGCCGGCATGTACGGTGACTCCGGCCATTTATACGTGCGTACCGGCCCGGAAGGGCTGTGCGAGCGCGTCCTGGTCCTCGATCCGGTCTCCGGCACGCTGCTCGGCACGTTCGTCTTCCGCCCGTGAGTCTGCTTCCTGCGGTCGTGTTGCCGGCAGCCGGGGTCGCCCGGATCGTCGACGCGGCGCAACGGGCGTATCCGGAGGAATGTTGCGGGCTGCTGATCGGACGCCGCACGAGGCTTTCATCCGAAGGCGAAGTGGTTGCGGTGAGCGAGGTGGCGGAAAGCGCCAACGTCGTCGCGTCGCGGCGGCGCGATCGCTTCGAGGTTGATCCAGCGCTGCGGTTCGCGTTGATCCGCCGGCTGCGCGGCAGTGCTGATCGCATCGTCGGCCACTACCACTCGCATCCGGATGCCCCGGCACGACCGTCCCGCCATGATGCGGATGCCGCCTTCGAGGCTGACCTCATCTGGCTGATCGTGTCCGTCGTGCAAGGCATCGCGGCGGGAGAGCCGGCTGCGTTCCTTTACGATCCGCAGGCTGGCGGATTTTCCCGCCTCGCCGTGAGCGTCACCGACTGACGTCCAGCTTGACCTGCCACATTGTGCAATCCCGTGTATGATGACGCGCAGCGACCCAGCAGAGAGGCGTCCCGATGCTGCGGCCGATGAGCACGCCGTCCCACTACCTGTTGCGGATGTCCGACGGCACGGTGAAGCAGATGAACCCGTTCACTGGCACCGAGGTCTGGACGGTGCCCGGACGCGGTCACCGGCCGCTGGCCAACCACAATGTCGGAGGTCGGCCGATTGATCCGGCGAAGCACGGCGCCCATTGTGCATTCTGTGCTGCCCGTCTGCTGGAAACGCCGCCGGAGAAGGCGCGGCTGGTGCGCACCGCGTCCGGCTGGGAGACCCTGAGGAGCCTGCCGGCGGAGTGTTTGTTCGAGACACATGCCGAGTTTCGACGGGTCCCGAACCTGTTCGAGATCGTCTCCTTCGACTACTGGCAGCAGAACTTCGGTCATCGGCTGCCGGAACGGTTGGCGGCACGGATGCGTGCCTATGTGTCGACCGAGGCCGGGCGACGGCACGTGCTTAATGTCGTCGAGTCTCGTTTGCGCTTTTCCGGCGTTGCTCCGGAGGCGATCGGTGCGATGTCTGAGGAGGAAAAGATCGCATCCGCTTCCAGCTTTTTCGGCGGTGGCCACGAGCTGATCATCGGGCGACGGCACTATGCCGAGGGCGCACAGTACGACACCGAGCTGTGTTCGTCTGGCATGCTGACGCCGGAGGAGCACTACCAATACTTCCGCTTTACGATCGACGCGGTGCGCGACATCTATCTGTCCAACCGCTATGTGCGCTACGTCGCCATCTTCCAGAACTGGCTGACGCCGGCAGGGNCGTCGTTCGACCACCTGCACAAGCAACTGGTGGCGATCGACGAGCGTGGGGTCTACAACGACATGGAGATCCGCCTCGCGCGCGAAAACCCGAACATCTACAACGAAGCAGCGGTGAACTATGCGACTCACCGCAATCTGGTGTTCGCCGAGAACGAACACGCGATCGCGTTTGCCGGCTTCGGCCACCGCTTTCCGACGCTGGAGATCTATTCGAAGGCCGCCCGCAGCCAGCCGTGGAACCATACCGCCGAGCAGCTGCGCGGAGTCTCCGACATCGTTCATGCCTGCCACGCGGCGATGGGATCCGCTGTGCCGTGTAATGAGGAATGGCATTACAAGCCGCCGGACGCCGACGTATCGATGCCGTGGCGCATCCTCATCAAGTGGCGGATATCCAATCCCGCCGGCTTCGAAGGCGGGACGCGGATTTATGTCAACACCATTGATCCGGAGACGCTGCGCGACAGGNTGGTGCCGCGTCTGTTCGAGCTGAAGAACGAAGGCCGCATCGCCGTTTTCAAGATCGCGTTCGAATGCGACTGCGTGCCCAACTGCCTGAAATACAATCCCGCCGTTCGACGCGAGGATCGGGACGACNCGGAATTTCCGCCGCTGGGCGGCGAAGCACAGGTGAGCTGAGCGGCCCGCAGGTCGAGTGGGGACGAGGGAGGCGGAGAAGCAATGCTGCTCGCCCTGCAAGGGTTGCTGAGCGCCGACGAGGTGGCCGAGCTGCAACGCATCGCCACTGACGGGCAGTTCGTCGATGGTGGCGTGAGCTCGCCCGGGCTCGCCGCCACCGGTGTGAAGCGCAATGAGCAACTGGCGCTGCACACCGAGGCACAGCGGCGGGTCGAGACGATCGTGCTTGCCGCACTTGAGCGCAACGAGACGTTTCGCACCGCGGCGATACCGAAGCTGATCCGTCCGCCGATCTTGTCGCGCTACCGGGTGGGCATGGCCTATGGCACGCATATCGACAATCCGGTCATGCGCCGGCCGGTGCCGATGCGCCTCGACCTGTCGATCACCATCTTCCTCAGCGACCCACAGACCTATCAGGGAGGCGAGCTGTGCGTCGAAACGCCCTATGGCGAGAAGCGGATCAAGCTGCCGGCCGGCGACGCAGTGCTGTACCCGACGACGATGCTGCACCGGGTCGAGGAGATTGCCAGCGGTGAGCGGCTGGCAGCGGTCACCTGGATTCAGAGCATGGTGATGGACCAGGAGAAGCGCTCAATGCTCTACGATCTGGCGCTGGTCGTACAGTGGCTCCAGGCTGGTGCACCGCAGAGTCCGTACACCCACAAGCTCAACAACGTGCGCGCCAATCTCACCCGCCTGTGGGCGACGGACTGACCGCAGCTCCCCCAGCGCACTGATCCACCGCACTGACATCGGAAAGTGGTGCGCCGCGCCCGCCTATAGTCTGTCCGCGTTGAAGGTATCGCAGGCGGCCGGGTTTCCGCTTTCGAGGCCGCGCTTGAACCAGCGCACCCGCTGTGCCGAGGAGCCGTGGGTGAAGGCGTCCGGCACCACGTAGCCCTGCGCCTGCTTCTGCAGCCGGTCATCGCCGATGGCAGCCGCCGCGTTCAGCCCTTCTTCAATATCGCCTCTCTCCAGCAGGTCACGGGAGCGCTGAGCGTGGTTCGCCCAGATGCCGGCAAAGCAGTCGGCCTGCAGCTCCACCATCACTTGCACCTGATTGGCCTCGCCGCGGCTGAGCTGCTGCTGCGCCGCCTCCACCTTCGGCAGGATGCCCAGCATGTTCTGCACGTGATGTCCCACCTCATGCGCGATGACGTAGGCCTGGGCGAAGTCACCGGGAGCGCCGAAGCGTCGGCTGAGTTCGTCGAAGAAACTGGTGTCCAGGTAGACTTTGCCATCGCGCGGGCAATAGAACGGGCCCGATGCCGACTGCGCGAAGCCGCAGCCCGAGCGCGTCGCGCCGGAAAACAGGACCAAGTTGGGCTCCTGGTAGGTGCGGCCCATCTGCTGAAAGAGCTGGCTCCAGGTGTCTTCGGTATCCGCAAGCACGACGGCCACGAACTGGCGGGCGTCGTCCATCGAGCCGGGACCGGGAGAGGGTTGCTGCTGGTACCGTTGCGAGGGCGCGTATGACGACGGGGTGCCCGTTCCGCCGTCGCCTTGCAGCAGAACACTCGGATCAATGCCAAAGAACAGACCCAGCAACACCAGGATCAGTAGTCCGATGCCGCCNGATGCCGCCGGCGCGCCACCGACCGGAAAACGACGCCCAGCACCCATGCCCATGCCGGAGCTTTGGCCGCGCCGGTCCTCAATGTTGCCGCTCTGTCGTCGACCCCGCCACAGCATGTCCCTCGGCCTTCACATTTCTGCGAGCAGAACGCAGTATGCCACTGCACGGGTGCGGGCGCTACCATCGCCCCCGTTACCAACGCTCCCGACGGGCAGACGTGCAGCCGGCCCATCCGCCGCCACCGGTGCGGTCGCCTCCGGCGGCATCGCCCGCTCGGTCCGCTCTGCGTTGCTCAGGGTAGCTTCGACTTCACATCCGACATGCCGCCCGGCACAGACGGCGTGGCGCTCGTGTCCGGCATGCTTGGCGAGCTCCCGGGCAGACCTGCGCCCCCATCTGCTCCTTCAACTGCTCCTTGGCCATCTCTTCAGCTTTTTCCTGAGCGGCTTTCTTTGCTTGGTCCATCGCTGCGTCCTGGGCCTTTCCTGAAGGCCGCTTGGCAGTCCCTGTGCTGCGGCAGGTCCGGCGAAGATGGCGAGCGAAACCGCGATAACGGTGGGTGAAATCACGCGCAAGACCGATGTCATGGACCTTGTCCTCTCCCTGTTTTACGGCGCCTGCTGTTACCGCCCCATGTGGTGCTGGCAGCAGGAGGACGTTGCATCGTTTGCAAAGAATGACCGTTCGTGATTCTCTACTGAAAGAAGATAGCGTGTTCGTGCGGCGGAACGAAGGCGCTTTTCAGTCGCAACGGGACACGCCCCAGTTCACGCACCGGCATTTACGACCACCCGCGCCGATGCCGCACCCACCCACCGAGTGCCGCCTTCTCGATTTCAACCAGCACCAGCCCTGCCAGGGCCGCGGCCGTAATCACACCCCAGGTCGCGGCATCGAGGTTCCGGGTGTGGAACAGCTGCTGCATCGGCCCCCAGTAGGTGAACGCGACCTGCAGCAGTATGGTCAGGGCCACTGCGATCAAGGCCGGGCGGATGCCGCGGATGCCGCGGCGGCTGAACGCCGGCTCGAAGCGGTGCCGGGCAGAGAACAGATACGCCATTTCGATCGCCACCAGGACGTTGACTGCCGTCGTCCGGGCAGCCGCCACATCGCCGGTCCGTTGCATCTGCCACTCAAAGAGTCCGAAGGCGGCAGCAAGGATGATCACCGCCACCAAGCCGACACGCCACAACATCAGGCGGGTAAGCAGCCGCGCGTCCGGCCGCCGCGGCGGACGTGTCATCACATCCGTTTCCGCGCGCTCGAAGGCCAGTGCCAGGGAGAGCGTTACCGCCGTGACCATGTTCACCCACAAGATCTGCAGGGCGGTGATCGGAAGCTGCTCGCCGACCAGCACGGCGACGGTAATCGTCAGCGCCTGCGCCCAGTTGGTGGCGAGAATGAACAGGATTGCCTTCTGCAGGTTGTCGTAGACGGTGCGCCCTTCTTCGACCGCATGCGCGATCGAGGTGAAGTTGTCGTCCGCCAGGACCATTTGCGCCGCTTCCTTGGCCGCTTCGGTGCCGCGCTTGCCCATGGCCACGCCGATATCGGCGCGTTTGAGCGCCGGCGCGTCGTTGACCCCGTCGCCGGTCATGGCAACGATCAGCCCGTGGTTCTGCAGCGCTTCGACCAACCGCAGCTTGTGCTCCGGCGCGGTGCGTGCGTAGACATCCACCTCCGCCGCTCGTTCGGCTAACGTCGCCTCGTCGAGCTGATCCAGGTCAGTGCCGGTCAGCACGGCTTCGGGATTATCGAGCCGGATCGCGCGCGCGATCGCTGTTGCCGTGCCGGCATGGTCGCCGGTGATCATCTTCACCCGGATGCCCGCATTCTGGCACTGCGCGACCGCCTCGACCGCCTCGTTGCGCGGTGGATCGGCGAGCCCGAACAGACCCAGCAGCGTCAGGCCGGAGGCCACGTCGTCAAATCGCAGTTCCCGATGCTGGGAGATCACCGATTTGGCGGCCAGAGCAATCACCCTCTGACCACGGTTGCCGATCTCCTCGATGCGCTGATGCCAATAGCGGGCGTTCAGCGACCGCTCGCCATCGGGGCTGCGCTGCAGCCGGCACATCTCCAGCAGCCGTTCCGGCGCACCCTTGACGTAGATCAGCGCGTGCCCTCGNTGATCATGGTGCAGCGTTGCCATGAACCGGTGCTCGGATTCGAACGGAATCACGTCGACGCGCGGCCACGACCGCCCCTCGAAGTCCGGATCAAGTCCGGCCTTGACGCCGACCGCCACCAGTGCTCCTTCGGTGGGATCGCCCTCCACCAGCCACTCGCCGTCGCAGTGGCGCAGGCTGGCGTCGCTGCACAGCATCGCGCCGCGCACCATCTCGCGCAGCGGCTGCATCTGCTCGGGGTCGACCTCCGTTCCGTCCTGCAGGAACTCGCCGTGCGGCGCATACCCGTTGCCGGAGACCTCGATCAGCTGGCCGTCGAAGGCAATGCTCTCCACCATCATCTCGTTGTGTGTCAGCGTGCCGGTCTTGTCGGTGCAGATGACGCTGACCGATCCCAGCGTCTCGACGGCCGGCAGCCGGCGGACGATGGCGTTGCGGCCGGCCATCCGTTGCACACCGATGGCGAGCGTGATGGTCATGATCGCCGGCAGTCCCTCGGGGATCGCCGCGACGGCAAGCCCCACTCCGGCGAGGAACATCTCCTCGATGCTGAACCCGCGCACCAGCACGCCCCAGGCGAACACCGCGGCGGTCACTGCCAGGATCAGCAGCGTCAGCGCCCGGCTGAACGCGGCCATCTGCCGCAGCAGCGGCGTGGTCAGTGTGCCGACCTGATGCAACAGGGCGCTGATGCGGCCGATCTCGGTGGCATCGCCGGTCGCAACGACAACACCCCGTCCACGGCCGGTGGTAACGAGCGTGCCGGCGTACGCCATGCAGGTCCGTTCAGCCAGCGCTGCCGCCGGTTCCACCGCCTTGAATGATTTGCCGACGGCGGCAGATTCGCCGGTCAGGGCCGCTTCTTGCAGTTGCAGGTTCTTCGTCTCAAGCAGCCGCAGGTCGGCCGGGACCTTGTCGCCGGATTCCAGATCGACGATATCGCCCGGAACCAGGGCTTCCGCGGCAATCGATTGCCGCCGGCCGTCGCGGAGCACGCTCGCCTGCGGCGACAGCATCCGGCGGATGGCGTCCAGCGCTTTCTCCGCCTTGCCTTCCTGCAGGAAGCCGATCACCGCATTGATGACGACCACGCCCAGGATCACCGCGGTATCGACCCAGTGCTGCATCACGGCGGTAATCGCCGCCGAGGCCAGCAGCACATAGATCAGGATGTTATGGAACTGCAGCAGCAGGCGGACGACCGGGGAGCGGCGCTTGGGCGGACGTAGGCGATTGGGGCCGGTCTCGCGCAGCCGCCGGGCCGCTTCCGCATCCGAAAGCCCGTGCGCATCGCTGCGCAGCTCCTGCAGCACCGCTTCGGACACCTGCGTGTGCCAAGTGTGCAGGGTGCCGTCGGACACATCCGACGGACGGCGCGCCTCGTCCATCCTGCCCTCCTGCGACCAAAATGCCCCTTGCGACCAGGCGAAGGTGGCAAACTCCCCATTCTCCTGAACTAATCGGCCGAACGGATGTCTGCAACCTCAGCGCGCGCATGGCAGCAATCTGTTGCCGGTTCAGGCGCTCGCGCCGGATCCTTGGGCTGCGCACGCAGGCCTTCTCCATCTACAATGGAGCGCAGAGGAGAAAGCCGAAGAGCCAGGGAGCAGTCCGATGGAAAACCGCTGGTCGGATCACGACGCCGAGGCCGCCGTTGAGCGCTACACCAAACAGGGTGTGAATTTTGATCTGGCGCTGCGCACCTATTCGACCCGGCTTTTGGGCGCAGAGCCGAGGCTGGTGATCCACGGCGGCGGCAACACCTCGGTGAAAACGACGATCCACACCCGCTTCGGCGAGGATGTCGAGGCGATCTGCGTCAAGGGGTCCGGGTGGGACATGGCGTCGATCGAGCCTCCCGGCCTGCCGGCCGTCCGCCTCGCGNCGCTGCGCGCGCTGGCCGCGTTGGAGGTGCTCTCGGATGAAGACATGGTCGACGCGCAGCGGGTCAACCTGCTTGATCCGTCGGCGCCCAATCCGTCGGTCGAAACACTGCTGCATGCCTTCCTGCCGCACAAATATATCGACCACACCCACGCCAACGCGGTTCTGGCGCTGACCGACCAGCCACAGGGCACGCAGCTGTGCCGCGCGCTGTACGGCGAGACGATGGCGGTGGTGGACTATGTAATGCCGGGCTTCGCACTGGCCAAAGCGGCGGCAGACGCGGTGCTCCGGCAGCCCGATGTCCACGGCCTGATCCTGCTCAAGCACGGTATCTTTACCTTCGGCGACAGCGCCCGCCAAGCCTATGACCGGATGATCGACAAGGTCAGCCGTGCCGAAGCCCGCATCAGCGAGGCGGGCCGGGTCAGCGTTGCCGGCGTTCATCTGCCGAAGGGGCTGGGGCGCCACCAGCCGAAGTCGTTCCAGCCGGCAGCACTGCCGGCCCGCGTCGCGGGCGTGGCACAGGTGGCGCCGATCCTGCGCGGTCTGGCCGCCCTGTCTGATGGCACAGGAGCATGGCGGCGCTGGGTGTTGACGTTCCGCTCCGGGCCGGAGATCGAGGATTTCGTCAATGGCCAGGAACTGCAACGCTATGGCCGCCAGGGCACCGCGACCCCGGACCACGTGATCCGCACCAAGCCCTGGCCGCTGATCGTTCCCGCCCCGGATGCCGACGACCTGGAGGGCTTTGCGGCGGCGGCACGGGCGGCGATGCAGGCCTATCAGGCCGACTACCATGCCTACTTCGCACGCCAGAACGAGCGGGTCGGGGGAAGTAAGACGGAGCTGGATCCGTCGCCGCGGCTCATTCTCGTTCCCGGGCTGGGGTTGTTCGGTTTGNGGGCCAGCCGCAAGGCGGCGCACGTCGCCGCCGATCTGGCGGAAACCAACATCGAGGTGATCGCCGCCGCTGAGCTGATGGATCGTTACGAGGTCATCTCCGAGAACGACATCTTCGACATCGAATACTGGTCGCTGGAGCAGGCGAAGCTCGGGAAAGCGCAGGAAAAACCGCTCGCCCGGCGGATCGCCGTCGTAACCGGCGGTGCGTCGGGGATTGGTGCTGCCACCGCCGCAGCGCTGGCGGCGGCGGGTGCCGAGGTGGCTGTCCTCGACCAGGACGAGGATGGGGCTGAGGCGGTGGCGAAATCATGCGGCGGGATCGCGGTCGCCTGCGACGTCACCGATCCCGAGGCGGTCGACCGGGCCATCGTGCGCGTCGTCGAAACGTTCGGCGGGCTCGACATCGTTGTCTCCAATGCCGGCGCCGCCTGGCAGGGGCGCATCGGCGAGGTCGAAGAAGAGGCGCTGCGCGAGAGCTTCGCCCTCAACTTCTGGGCGCATCAATGGGTTGCCCGGGCAGCCGTGCGGGTCTTCCGCGCCCAGGGGACCGGCGGCTGCCTGCTGTTCAACGCCTCGAAGCAGCCGCTCGACCCCGGCCGCGACTTTGGTCCCTACGGGATTCCCAAGGCGGCAACGCTGGCGCTGATGCGTCAGTATGCCATCGACTACGGCCGCGACGGCATCCGCGCGTGCGCGGTGAATGCGGACCGCATCCGCACCGGTCTGCTCACCCAGCCGATGATCACCCAGCGTGCCAAGGCGCGGNGGATCAGCGAGCAGGACTACATGGCCGGCAACCTGCTGGGCATGGAGGTGACCGCCGACGACGTTGCCCGTGCCTTCGTCCACCTGGCCCTGTCCGAGAAGACCACCGGTGCGGTGCTGACCGTGGACGGCGGTAACCTGTCGGCGGCGCCCCGGTAAGGTGATTTGGGAGAACTGTCTCCAACGGCAGCAACATCGCCTGCAAGGCCTTGATCGCCGGGCGCTGGGCTTGGTTTCGTGAGCGATAGACGCCTGTCGGTCACGAGTGGCGTTGCCCGTGCACCCTGCCCGTTATTGCCAACCCGCAAAGTGGGTGAGGCAGTCCAATGTTCGGGGGCACACCACGTGGTTGTGTATCGGTTTTTGGGACACGGTTCGATTTGATTGAAATGATCCGAGCGGACGGGCCTGCGCTTATACCAGCGGGCGATTGAGTTAGCTCAACAGAGGCGGGAGGCGGATGCGTCTGCCGCCGCACCGCACGTGGCGTGAGGAGGCGTGACGGGGTCGGCGAGGGTGCTTACGAACTTAGACCGCCACGCTCCCGCGGCTGCGGGGCGTGGCGGCCATGCTTACTTCATCCCTCACGTATCGCAGGCGGGTTATTGCGGCCCGGTGGGGAGGTACTTGATCAGGAAGGCGTCGGTACCGCCGCTGGCATGTGGATTATCCGGATCGCTCCGGATTGTTCCCGCGACGTAGATGTTGCCGTCGGAGTCGGTGGCGACCCTGCGCGTCGGCGGAACCCCGCAGGTTGGGCTGGTCGGCCCATAGTTCGTTGCCGGCGGCGTCGAACTTGATGGTGAATGCATCTCGACCGGTGCTCGGCGCGGCAAGCGAACCGTAGGTGACGCCCGCAATGACGACGTTACCGTCGGCATCCGTGGCGACCCCGTGCGCGATGTCGTCTTGATCGGTCCCAGGCTGGCGTTTCCACAAGAAGCGGCCCTGAGCACTCAGCTTGATCAGAAAGGCGTCGGCACCGCCGTGCTTGGAGCCGGCCCCGGCGAGTTGTCCCATGGTCAGGCCGGTGATGTAGACGTTGCCGTCGGCATCGGTGGCGACACCGGCCGCCCAGTCGCGCACCGGGGTTCCCGGCTGCCGCTTCCACTTGATGTGGCCATAGCGGTCGAACTTGATCACGAAGGCGTCGGTGATGCCCTTGAATGTTCCGCCGAGTGCCTTGTCGGTCAGCCCCACGATGTAGACGTTGCCGTCGGCATCGGTGGCGACGCCGGTTGCGTCGTCTGATCCGCTGGTCCCGACCTGCGTCCTCCACAGCACGCGACCGGCGGGGTCGTACTTGACCAGGAAGGCATCCAAATCACCCTGGTTCGGGCCGGCGAACGAACTCATGGTACTGCCGGCGACGTAAACATTGCCATCAGCGTCGGTGGCAACAGCCCGTGCGTCAGCTGGCGTCGTACGCGGCGGCTGACGGCGCCACAGGATGCGCCCGTTGGGATCGAACTTGACCAGGAAGGCATCGAGCGAGCCCGCCATGTAGACGTTGCCGTCGGCATCGGTCGCCACGCCGTCGGCGCCTGTATGGTACGCCGTGCCCGGTTGGCGCTGCCAGACCACGTTTCCGTCGTCGTCGAACGTGACGATGAACGCGTCGTCATCGCCCTTGTTAGTGCCGGCCAGCGCGCCGGCGGTCCAGCCCACCACGTGCACAGCGTTGTCCGGCCCGGTTGCGACCGCTCTCGCATCATCGTTGGTCGTGCTGCCGAACTGCGTGATCCAGTCCGGCTCGGCGGCAGACGCGTTCGTTGCCGCGATGCCGACTGTGGCCGCCAAGCTCGCAAAACATGCGAGTCGTGTTTTACGGGTCATGTTCAGATACCCCTCTTTATTGTGCCGCTGGGCCCCTGCCCCGCTACGGGGCAGGACAAACCCCGTCTGCCACATTTATGCCTTATTTTGGTCACAAGCGCGATGCCGCTGCTGTTCACACACGTGTGTGAGCGTCAACATGGTGCGGTCAGACTGAACCGGTCTGATCGGACGGCCGTTTGTAACTGTCTAATTTTTAAGAAAATAAGATCCGATCAAGCGGTTTCGCTTGATCGGATCTGGCTCGATGGGACAGAGGGTATTTCATCAGAAGTGTTACTTTTGTAACACGTAAGTGCCTGGTGCATCGCACAACGGCGGGTAGTTCTTATCTGCCGTTCCCGGTTCGACAGCCGGGGCCTCACCGGTGGAATGCGCGACCAGCCACTCCTGCCAAGCCGGCCACCAAGAGCCGGCGCGGGGCTCGGTCTGGGTGTAAAACGTGCCGGCGTCCGGTGTGCGATCGCCTTCGCGCCAGGTGGCGAGGCGGAAGCTGCGCCGGGGGTGTCCGGGTTCGTTGACGATGCCGACGTTGTGACCGCCGGAGGTCAGCGCGAAGGTGAGCTCGGTTGCGTCGCTCTGCAGGCCGATCTTGTAGACCGAATGCCATGGGGCGACGTGGTCGCGCTCGGCGGCGACGCAGAAGATCGGCACGTGGATATCGCTGATCCGGATCGGCCGTCCTTCGACGACATAGGTGCCCTGGAACAGCTCGTTGTCGCGGTAGAAGTGGCGCAGCAGTTCCGAATGCTGCCGGTAGGGCATGCGGGTGCCGTCGGCGTTCCACGCCATCAGGTCGAACATCGGCTCGCGCTGGCCGAGGAGGTACTCGCGCACCATCTTCGACCAGATCAGGTCCCGCGACTTCAGCAGCTGGAAGCTGCCGCCCGCCTGCTTGGAGTCCAGGTAGCCCTGATGCCACATCATGTCTTCCATGAACGTGACTTCGCTGGTGTCCATGAATACGCTCATCTCGCCTACGTCGGTGAAATCCACCAGCGTGGTAAACAGCGTGATCGAGGCCAGACGGTCGTCGCCGTCGCGGCCCATGGTCGCCGCGGTGAGGGTCAAGNNGATGCCGCCCAGGCAGTAGCCGACCGCGTGGATCTTGCGGTCCGGCAGGATCGACGAGATGACGTCGATGGCTGCCATCGTGCCGTGCCGGCGGTAGTCCTCCATGCCCAGGTCGCGGTCTTCCGTGCCCGGGTTCCGCCAGGAGATCATGAACACCGTGTGGCCGCGGTCGACCAGGTACTTGACCAGCGAGTTATGCGGCGACAGGTCCATGATGTAGTACTTCATCATCCACGCCGACTGCATCAGCACCGGCTCGCGCTGCGCGGTCTTGGTGCTCGGCGCATACTGGATGAGTTCCATCAGGTGATTGCGGAAGACGACCTTGCCG
Organism: Defluviicoccus sp.; assembly: GCA_013414705.1. Classification (GTDB taxonomy): domain Bacteria; phylum Pseudomonadota; class Alphaproteobacteria; order Rhodospirillales; family Defluviicoccaceae; genus Defluviicoccus. Next base: position 3,454,478 of record CP058705.1, on the reverse strand, counting down.
GGNGTTACCGCGACCGTCTCGCCAACCCGGTAGGCTTCGGTGCCGGACGGAGCCTCTCCTCTCGCGCGGCGCGTCGCGTCGTCGATGAAGTAGCCCAGACCGCGCATCAGATTGGCGCCGTTCTCCTTCGCCGTGACCTCGATCACCTCGGGGTTCAGCACCGGCATGTTCGACGGCGCGTACATGTCCAGGATCTGCCGCGCGGTGAACGCCGCCTTGCGTGCATTGCGATCGGAGACGCCACGGATGCCGCTGGTCGCTGCCCGCCACCAATCCTCGGTGAACAGGAACGCCTGCGAGATGACATTGAACGGATAGCGTTGCCAGCCCGCGTGGTCGAAGCGGTGGTCGCCGCGTTCGGGCTGGATGGAAGGCGGNGTGTCGGGGTCGACCGCCGCCCGGGTCGCAAAGCTGGTCCAGCGCTGGATGCTGTCCGCGGCCCGTCCGCATAGCTGCACCTGCTTGCCGGGAGAGGCCATCAGATGGGCCGCCCAGTCGAACGCCGACATCGCCGTACCCACCGGCGACATGCCCATCGTCACCTTTGCGGTTGTCGCATTGGCGAGCCGATCCAGGTTTTCCAGGGGCTCCGATCCGAGCAGCGACCGGTCACCGGCACGCCGTGTCGGCGTTGGCTGCGGCGCTGCGCCCGCGGGACGCTTCGGCTCTTGCGGCGATGCCGCCGGTTCGGATCGGGGTTGCTCACGTTCGCTGATCTGGGCGATCGGTGTCATTCATCTGCCTCCGTCGCTGGGTCCGGCAGGCGTCGAAGCCTGTCGTGGCCGGAATCTGTGCGGCCGGGGCGGGCGCGGCACATGCGCAAGCGTGCTCGCGGGCGCTCGAAGCCATCCAACTGATAGAACAATGATATCGGGCATTATCGCCGTTGGTAAAGTGCGGCGGGCGCATGTCGGTGCCCGCAACACTGCATGCCGCAGACCTTGCGCAGCCGTTCCGGCAGGGGCGGGACTTCAACTGGCTCACAAAATGGAGTGCTGATTGCCGATACGGACGAAAGCCTGAAACACTGCCGAAATAATCACGACATCCGGCAGCAACATTCCTGTCGGATGATCACGGCAGGTGACAACCGTACCCCCACGGCGTCACCTCCGGTCTCGTTCCTGCCTCCCCCGGCAGGACAGTCGGTATGGCGCGAGGGCGGGCCCCCACCCCGCCCTCGCCCAACCATATGTATGGCGACAGGTCAGTGCATATGGTCCATATGTCCGGACATCGGCGCCATTGCTCCTGGTGACTTGACGGGGACTTCTACGGTCATCGAACCGGCGTTGGCGAACGTCAGGGTCAGCGGGAACGTGTCGCCTTCCTTCAGCGGGGCTTTCAGGTCGATCAGCATCACGTGCAGTCCCCCNGGCTGCAGCACCGTCGTGCCGTCTGCCGGCACTTCGATCGACGGGACTTCGCGCATGCGCATGATGTCGCCGTCCTTGATGTGCGTGTGCAGTTCAGACTTTGCCGCCACCGGGGTCGATGCCGAGACCAGCTCGTCCNNGGTGTCGCCGTCGTTCTTCAGGGTCATGAAGGCGGCGCCGACCGTCGCCATGCCCGCCGACGCACGGGCGAAGGGGTGTTCGACCTCGATGTCGCCGGCAAAGGCGACGCTGGCGGAGGTCAGGACCGCAAGCGCGGCAACGGTTTGCAGGACGGAACGCAGCATGGAGGGCTCTCCTGGGCCTGGGTGTGAGAAAGGCCGGAATCGTAGGTCGCAGGCGCCGCAGCGCCTAGTCCCCACATGGCCGGCACGGAAGTGTGAAGATCGCACTATCATAAATTAGCGCTATTGCATGCAATGGGTGCAGTTGTGCACTGCGAAAGCACCGCGCCTGGGGCGTCTCCATCAAGTGTACCGTCAATGTTGCATGGATCGGCGTTTTTCTAGCGAAAGTCGATCGATGCGCGCGTGCAATCGGTCCCGCAGGGGATCGCCGATGTGAGGCATGAAACCATGACCCTGGACCAGAAGCTGGCGAAACTCTTGCCGATCGTGGCAATGGGGCTCGGCATGCTGGCGACATTGATCGCGTTCGCTGCCTACTACCAGTGAATACGGGCCGTGTAAGTATGGGCTGTGTAAGCATGGGCCGTGTGAGCATGGGCGTCGGCGTCCGGGACGTGATCGTCAGTCGCGCAGCGCCAGTTCCACCAGTGCCTGCACCTCCGGGCGGATCGGGCCGGGGCGGGGAGGATCGGCCAGCGTCTGCAGCCACCGCCCGGGTGGCTGGCGGCCCAACCGGTGATGCCAGTGGACCGACCGCATGAGGGCTTCTGCGGCCGGTGGCAGGGTGTCTGGAATCGGCAGCCGGTTCAGCGTTGCCCAGAACCCTGTCCAGCATCGGCCGACGGCCCACGGGTTGTAGCCACCACCACCCAGCAGCAACAGCCGGGGNGCAAGCTCCATCACCGCGGTAAGCGCGGTCCACAATGCCCGGTTGGAGAGCGCCAGCTTGGTCATCGGATCGTCGGCCAGGGCGTCGGCGCCTCCTTGGACAACCAGAGCCTCGGGCGCGAAGCGGCGGATCAGCGGCACGACGACGTCCGTCATCAGCAGTGCGAACTCGCTATCGTTGGCACTTGGTGGTAACGGCAGGTTGCGTGCCGCACCACCCGCCCGATCGCCGGCCGCACCGAAGCTCGAACCATGCGGATCCCTNGGCTGCATCGGCCAGCGGCCGGCCTCGTGAATGGATATCGTGAACGCGCGCGGGTCATGATGGAAAGCCTGCTGCACGCCATCTCCGAAGTGGGCATCCAGATCGAGGTAGCAGATGCGCTTAACGCCGCCTGCCTGCAGTTCCAGAATGGCAAGCACCGGATCATTGAAGATGCAGTAGCCGCTCGCCCGTGCGGGCTGGCCGTGGTGGGTGCCGCCGGCCGGGCTGTAGACGATGCCGCCTTTGCGGAGCATCCGGGCGGCCGCGAGTGAGGCACCGCAGGCGGTGGCCGGCCGGCGGAAGACCTCGGCGTGAATCGGGTTGCCGTTGACGCCAAGATTGAACAGCCGTTGTTCGGCGTCGCTCAGAACCTGGGCCGTCTCGGCACGGTGGACCGCCGCGATGTATGCCGGCGTGTGGAAGCGCACGAGGTCACCGTCATCCGCAGGGAGTGCCTCGCGGTAGCGGTCGTCCGGAAGCCATCCCAGTACCCGGCACAGATCGAGTGTGAGCGAGACACGNGGAATCGCCAGCGGATGTCCGGGCGCATGCCGCGTCGTTCGGAAGATTTCACCTGCGATCAGGAGCGGCGCATCGGCGCGCGCGAGCGCCTCATCTTCGAAATTCATGCCAGCTGGACGTTGCCGCGATAACGGCGCGCCGTCAATCGAGGGCGAGGCGGTTGCACGTACGCTGCTGCTGACTCTCCGCAACGTTCGGGTCGCGTTCGCGATTCTTTAACCCCGTCCGTGTTTCGATCCGCTCCGCAACGTCCTGAACGGAGGTTTGAGATGTGTGAGAAGATCATCGAGCGGTTGTCCTCGATGACGGCAGAGGACAGACAGCAGCTGCGCCAGAACTGCGCGCGCGCGATTGCGCGTTCTCCTGATCACCTCGTTGTTCAGGAGGCACGCCGGATCATCGCTGAGCTGGACGCGCTGGAAAACCGGGAGAGCCGCTTCCTCGGCTGCCTGCCGACAGCACGCAAGATCGAATATGCCTTCCGTCGGCTGCCGGCCAGCGAACAGGAACGCCAACTGATCCGCGCCTTGCACGAGAATGCCGGGGCCACGACACGAAGAGTCAGCGCGGCCTTGGGCAATATCGACGATCTGTCATGGCTGCGCCGGATGTGCGAGATGTTCCAGAATCGCCGTCACCTGATTGGCGAGGGGACGCTCACGGAAGATCCCATGCCGATGGAGTCCCGGGCAACGCTCGTGGCTGCCGCACTGCTGCTTGAGATTGGAGAGACGGGACAGGCCGTACGACTGAGTCCGGAGGCGGTGGCAGCGTTTACCAGTATTGGTTACATTAATCTTCAGGCGGCATAACTATGGCGGGAATTGTGACGCTACCCCTCATTTAAGAGTCATTTCAACGACAGTAGTTCGCGTCCATTGACGCGAAGAACCCATTCTGGTCATAGTCAGGATTATCGGTTGTGTATGGGGGCGTTGCTTCTTCCCCCAACTTCGGCTCGGCTGTCTTGCATGTCCATGAGGCGTGCGGGGCGGCGCGGGAGGCGCCGCGGGGGCGGTATGGATCAAGATGTCCGAGGTGTGGGATGGCAAAACGGCCAAGCGGCAGAGGCTGCGCTCAGGACAGAACGCAACAGCGTCGCCGACGTCAGGCGCGCGCTGTGGTGGTGATCTTTGCTCCAGACCGGGGGCCGGCTATCCGGCGGGCTTCGGAGTTGCCGGCACTCCCGATGGAGATCAATTACGGCCTTGCTGTTGTAAGCGAGGATACGCATCTGGAAAGTGGAATGTTTCCTGTGACGCACTGTTCGGATATTGGCCCTTGCCCAGCCTGGGATGGTCCCTGGGGCTGGCGCTGAGGTGAATTTCTCTGACCTGACTAACCGTTCGCCTGCGGGTTAGCGCCGACAAGAGCGATTGTGAGGCCGCCGCCCCCAAAGCTTTGCTCCGGGGACGAACAACCGAGATGCTACCCTATGCGGGGAACGTTGTCACCTGTTTGTAGGCAGGTAGGGTCAAAAAATCGACGAACTCGGGCGGCGTTGCGACCTTGAGGAAGAGTTCGGTCGCTTCTTTGAACCGGCCGTCGGCATACCGGTCGTTGCCGATCACTTGGCGCAGTTTCGCCATTTCCTCGTTGATCATCTCGCGCAGTAACGCCTCGTCGACCGAACGGCCGTCCGCAAGCGTCGCCTTGTGCTTCAGCCACTGCCAGACCTGCGAGCGACAGATCTCGGCGGTCGCGGCGTCCTCCATCAGGTTGTAGAGCGGCACGCAGCCGAGCCCGCCCAGCCACGCCTCGATGTACTGAATGCCGACGCGGACGTTGTTGCGTAACCCNTCTTCGGTCACCGTTCCCTCGGGTACGGCAATCAGGTCGGCTGCCGTTACCGTCACATCTTCGCGCATTCGCGTCAGCTGGTTAGCTCGCGGCATGTGTGTATCGAAGATCTCTTTCGCCACCGCCACCAGGCCCGGATGGGCGACCCAGGTGCCGTCGTGTCCGTCGGTCGCCTCGCGCAGCTTGTCGGCGCGCACGCGCTCAATCGCGGCCTCGTTGGCGGCGGCATCGGACTTGATCGGGATGAATGCCGCCATGCCGCCCATCGCGTAGGCGCCGCGTTTGTGGCAGATCCGGATCAGCTGCAGGCTGTAGGCGCGCAGGAACGGTGCCGTCATCGTCACCGCATTGCGGTCCGGCAGAACAAAATCCGACCGGTTGCGGAACTTCTTGATGAAACTGAAGATGTAGTCCCAGCGTCCACAGTTCAATCCGCTGGCATAATGGCGAAGCTGGTAGAGGATTTCCTCCATCTCGAAGGCGGCAAGGATGGTTTCAATGAGCACGGTGGCGCGGATCGAGCCGTGCGGGATGCCGAGCGTCTCCTCGGCACACGCGAACACGTCGGCCCACAGCTTCGCCTCGAGATGGCTCTCCATCTTCGGCAGATAGAAGTAGGGGCCGGAGCCTTTGTCGAGCAAGGCACGCGCGTTGCGGAAGAAATACAGCCCGAAATCAAACAGACTGCCGGACATCGGTTGGCCGTCGACCAGCACGTGCGCTTCGTCCAGGTGCCAGCCCCGTGGCCGGACCACCAGCGTTGCCGTCTGTCCGGCGAGCTTGTAGGACTTGCCGCCTTCCGAATGGGTGATGGTGCCGGCGATCGCATCGGAGAGATTGATCTGGCCGTCGATCAGGTTGACCCAGGTGGGCGTGAGCGAGTCNTCGAAGTCGGCCATGAACACGTTGGCGCCGGAGTTCAACGCGTTGATCACCATTTTGCGGTCCACCGGGCCGGTGATCTCCACCCTGCGGTCGGCCAGATCCGCCGGTGCCGGCGGCACTTGCCACTGGCCGCGGCGGATGTCCTCGGTCTCCGGCAGGAAGCCGGGCAGTTCGCCACGATCGAGCCGTACCTGACGCTCGTCGCGCGCCGCCAGCAGCTTGCGCCTCGTGGCACCGAAGCGGCGCTCGAGCAGGGCCACAAAGGCGAGAGCATCTTCGCTCAGGACTTCGGCCCACCCGGGACGCATCGGTCCGCGGACCACAACGCCCGGAACCGGTGTCGCGCCCCGCGGCCGGTCCCGTGGCCGGTTGGGCGGTCTGCATCGTCTCGCTCATCATGTGTTTCCCTTTTTCCCTCCAGGCGTGCCCGCAATCGTCCGCGCACCCGCGGTTTTCCCCGACCACGAGATCCCGGTGCCGCTGCGCTGGTTGCGTGCTGCGGCCAACCCTGCCGAAAACATGGTCTCGCTCTTGGCGAAGGTCGAGAACCCTGGCATTCTTAAACCTGCGGCAGAGTGGGAACAGGGCGCGCTGTCGCGTGATTGGCGTTCGGGCAAGCAGGCCCCGAGCGCTTGAATTAGACCTGAGGGTCGGGTGATCACACACGTCGGTTGCCTCTGGCGTTGTGCCATTGTCGTCCTGCTGCTGGAACTGGCGGCAGGAATGGCTCGGCTGTCCGCCGCCAGCGAGTTGGACGCGCCACTGCTGCGGGAATTTGGATCGACGCACAGCAGCAACGAGCACTGGCGGCCGGCGCCATCGTTTCCGCAGATGGCGAGCCCGCGATGCAGAAAGAGCTGATGGGGGCGGTGGCGATGCGGCTGTCGGTCCTGCCGGAAGAGCTCGCTCGGCGCATCCGTACCGGCCTCAACGTGCTCGCCGATCCCAAAATATATGCGTTCGGGTCGATTGAGCTTTCGGGAACGCTTTCCGGCACGCTTTCAGGTGATGACGACGTCTGGCACGGTGTCGCTTATGCGTCCTCCGAGTTGTCTGAAGCGAAGCAGTTCGCAAGAGCGGAGCCCGGTACAGCCTTCAACCTGTCGGCTGAAGAACTGACGGCGGTGCATCAGCGGTTTGCCGGCCGGACGCCTGCGAGCACCGAGACTCTGGCGCGGGCATCGGCGGCTTGGCGCGAGATTCTCGCAGGCCGGTTCCGCGCGTACCGGGAATTTGGGACGGCCGGGCTCGCCGGCTATGACCGGGGCGGCACCACATCGTGGCCGGGCAACGAACTGCATCACGGTGACACCGCGCCTTACGTACCAGCAGCACTCGCGGCATTCGTGCGCACTGTTGACAGGTTTCCGGCATTGCCGACGGAGATCAAGAGCTACTTTTTCTGGAAGAAGACCGAGATCGACGACCGGCCGGCGTTCGTGCTGTCGCACGTCATGATCCAAGAAGACACCGATGCGATCCGCTTCGCGCTGCGCGAGTTCTATGTCTCGCACACCTACAATGTGCTGCAGCAGTTTGGCATGGCGAGCCCGACCTCGGATGGCGGTACGATGCTGGTGGTGATCAACAGCACGATTACCGACCGGCTGCCGGGTATCTTCACCAGTTTCGCGCGATCGATCGGCGAACAGCGGGCGCTGAGCGCGCTTGAGGATTACTTTCTGAGCATTCGTCGTACGCTCGGCGCCGATACGTGGTTGTCCGGTGGTTAAGGGTGCGTATGGACGCGGCGAGCATCCCTTTTGGCCGCAGGACCCTTACAGGTAGTTGACGAGGCTCAGCTGCTGCACNCGGGACATGGCCTGGTAAGAAGCTTCGAGCGTGCGCGTTCCTTCCAGCAGGGAGGTGATCGCTTGCGTCTGGTCGGCATCTTCCAGGGCACTGCTGCGCTGTTCGAACAGGGCGCTCAGGTTGGCATGCAGCGTCGTGGTTTCAGAGATGATCGACTGGTGCAGGCCAAGTTCCATTGAAATCGTGTCCAGGCTTCCCGCTTGTTCGGTGCCGAACGGCGTACCCGATGAGGCCCGGTTCAGCCCGTTATCAATGAGCTGCAAGGCCTCTTCCATGCGGTTGGTGTTCTGATCCAGCGCTCCCGCGGTTCCGGGAGTGCCCTGGGCGATCAAGCCGAGCGCCCGGATGATCTTCTCGAATCCCGCGGCCGCCGCCGTGATCGTCTCGGAGAACGAGCGGTGGTCGTCCAGGCGATGGGTCTGCGTTACCTGGTCACCCTGGTACCAGTTGCCGATGCGGATGGTGGCCTGNGTGTCGGTACCGACGGCGACCGAGTTGTCGACACTCAGGGGCGCCGCGCCGATCGTCCCAGACGCATTGGTCAGCGCACCGTCGATGGTGATCGAGGTGGCGGTGGGATCGATGCTGACGACGGTGTAGACGCCATCGTTGCCGCTGTCGCCGCCGCTGAGGGTGATCGTAGCCCCCACCTTGAGCGCCGCGAACGCGCCGGCATTTGCCGCGGTGATCGTATCGCCGCCGCCGACCCCATCGGCGTCGCTCATTGTCAGGTCACCGGTTTCGGCATGAGTGAGTTCGCCCCGCATCCCGACGTGGCCATCGCGCGTCGGCGGATAGACGACACGGGCACCATCGTACGTGGCCTGGAAGTCGTCGAGGGATGTGTACGGCAGGTTCACCGGCGGGGTACGCACTTTCGAGCCGGAAAACAGATACCGGCCGTCGAGATCGGTGTTCAGGTAGTCCTGGATATCCTGCAGCGTACGGAAGGCCTGGGCCTGCAGGTCCTGCGCCGCTTGCGCGGTGAGCGGATCGCCGCTGCTGGCGCTCAGCAGCAGCTCGCGGAAGGTATTAATGCTGCTCTCGATGCCATCGACGGTGGTCGACGTGGCTTCAAGGCGTGTTGCGACCACCGTGTTGTCGTGATCGAACTGCGCCAGCACCTTGGTGCGCGTCTCCAGATCGATGAGTTGGCGCGCATCCGCCGAAATACCGGCGTAGGTCTGTGATTTCTTGCCGGTCGCGACCTGCACCTGCAGATCATCGACCTGCGCCCGCGTGCGCCCGAGAAGTGTGAGCAGATGTGTGTTGGCGGCAAGGGTGGCGATGCGTGTCATCGGTGGCCAGCCTTTCGCTGAGGTGTGTGGCTCGTCCGCACGCTAGCGAACGGCCTGTTCGAGAGCGTCGAACATCTGCTGGACGACGGTGATCACCCGCGCCGAAGCGGTATAGGCCTGCTGGTAGAGCATCAGGCTGCTGACCTCCTCGTCCAGGTTGACGCCACGCTGGGAGTCCGATTTCTGCTGCAGGCTGTCCACCAGGTCGCTCTGGTACGCACTCGTCTGCTGGTGTGCCGTCGTCAGTGCCGAGACGTCGCTGATGAACGACGACGCGTACTCGGCAAAGGTGGCGCGGGTGTTTCCCAACCGGCCGGACGTATCGAAGGCAATCTGTGATGAGAATGCCGCCGCCATGTCGCTGGCGATGTCCGAAGCGCCCGGCGTGAGCACGTATTTGCCCGACGGGCTCAGCGTCGCATCCCACTGCACCCGGCCGCGCGAGACCAGAGCGGGCGAAGCGAGAATATCGCTGCGCACCGCGAGCGTGGCGGACGCGCCGACATCGGCGATCTTCAGCCCCGTGGCGGCGAGAAATGGCTCGTTACCGGTGCCGTCGTCCGCCTCGCTGATCGAAAGCGGCGCACCGTCGGAAGACGAGACCCTGAGCCGTACGCCGGAGCCGTCCGGAACCAGGGCCACATTTAGGCCCGGNGATCCGTTCAGGGCTGCCGCAATCTCCTCCAGGGTGTCGCCGGTGGCAATCGCTTGCGTCGTGGTCACCCCGTTGTGCCGGATGTTCAAAGTGGTGGCTGTGCCGCTGTAGTGCCAGGGACTCGACAGCACCGACGTCTCCTGCGTCGCTGGGCTGGTCGCATCGACGTAGAAGTCATTGAGGCCGAAGAAGTCGGAGAACCCGGAGACGCTCCGCGCCGGTGCCGTGCCCGCCGCCCCGTCTGGATCGTAGGCAAGCGCGGCCGTCTTGGCCGCACTGCCGGCGGTGGTATCTGCCTGGTCGCGAAATGCCAGCGTCAGGCCGGCTGCCTCGACGCTGATGTTGAGCTTGCCGTCCGCATCGAAACTGGCGCTCAGCGCCTTGCCGACGGCGGCGGTGGGNGTCCAGCCGTCGATCGCGGCCCGCACGTCCTCGATCGTGCCCGATGCCCCGCCCAGCAGGGTGCGAACGGTGGTTCGGGCCATCTCGTTGCCATCGGCATCGAACAGCACGATGGCCGTATCGTCGCTGCCAGAATAGCTGATGCTTTCCGTCGCCGGCGCATCGAAAACGCGGCTGCCCGTGAAGCTGGTGGCACCTGGATACGCGCTTCCCTGGTTGTGGATCGCATTCATCACGTCACGCAGCTGCGCCGACAGCTCGTCGAGCGAACTCTGCATCGCCGGCAGCGTCGCGTCGCGCAGCTCGATCAGGCCCTTCAGTTCACCGGTGCGGAGATCCGCCGTGATGTCGTTGTCGGCGGTGCGCGCACCGGCATAGATACCGTCGAAATCGCCGCCGGCCTCGGTCACGGCGGCGCTGGTGTCCGCAGCGCTGATGTGGCTCAGCGTGACCGCCGCGCTGTCCACCAGCGTGTGTCCGCCGGCGGTGAACACCACGACTTCGCCGCTGCTCCGCGTGGAAAAGTGGACGTCCATCAGCTCGGCCAGCCGGTCGAGTGCCTGGTCGCGCTGGTCTTCCAGATCGGCGGAGCCGGCCTGNCTGGCTCTGGCGCGGACGACCTGGGTGTTCAGGTCGCTGACCGTCTGCAGCAGCGTGTTAATCTCGTCGACCGCAGCACCGATGCGGGTGTCGGCGTCCTGGCGCAGGCTCTGGATCTGGTCGGACGAGCGGCGCAGCAGGCTTGCCACCTCATCGCCCCAGCGCACCATCGTCTGCTGTTCGATCGTATCCTGCGGCGTGACCGCAAGTGCTTCGATCGCGGATTGCATCTCAGCGATCACATGTGCGAGCGAGGTGTCGCTGTCCGGGGTGCCGAACAGCTGCTGCAGCTGTTCCAGGGCATCGGTCTGCACGTCCTTGAGCTTCAGCGTGCCGGTCTCCTGGCGGAGCTGGCTCAACAGCTGCGAGTCGACCTGCCGGGTGAGTGCACCGAACTGGACACCGGCGCCGACGCCGGCCAGCGTCTGCTGTTCGAGATTGATGATCTTGCGTGAATAGCCGGGCGTGTTGACGTTGGCGATGTTGCGCGCGACGACGTCCAGCGACTGCTGACCGGTGAGCAGGCCGGTGTTGGCAATGCGGAGCGCGTGGGTCAGATCGCCGCTCATCGTGTGCCCTCCCGCCGCACCGCCTACAGGGACTGATCGAAACTGAGCGCCGAGGGCGCTACGGTCGTGCCGCGGTTTCGGCCATGAGCCGGAGCGCCGGAGCGTGCGTAGATACCGGCTCCTGCGTTCTGTTCTCGGACCGCGGCCGCGACCAGTTCGAGAAACCGCTTGCGGGCGGCGATGCCGGCGGACAGACGGCGCTGGTTCTCGGCCCCCGCCCGGCGCAGGCGTACGCCAAGCGCGCCCAACGCCAGCCGGCTCGCGCCAGCGTCCGGGAGGCCGCGCACCGCATCTTCGAGGGCGGCACACGCCGCCTGCTTCTCCGCAAGCAGGCGCGCCACCGCCGTGTCGTCGTGTGCCGCGAGTGCCGCGTTTTCACGCTCCAGAACGTGGACGAGGCGCTCCGCGTCCGTGAACAGCGTCGAGGGTGTGGGGCGATTGGTGGCAGCACTCACCGCGGTTCTCCGTTGCGGGCTTCCTGGCCGTTATAGCCGCGATAGGTTTCCTGGGCTGTGATCAACTCGCGCGCGACCCGCTCGGCGAGCCCGATGCTGCCGCCGGCGGCGATCGCCTTGCCGTATTGTTCGACCTGCATCGAGCGCCAGACGTCCTGGCCCGGGCCGTCGCCGAACGGCTCCGCCGCGTCGCCCAGGTTTTCGAACATCGGCTGCAGCATCTGGGTCAGATAGATCGATTCTGAACTCGACCGCCTTGCGTTGCAGGGCCTCCCGGTCGGTCTCCGTGCTGCGGGAACGGTTTGCTTCAAGGCTGGTTGCCCCAAGACTGGTGGCTGAGCTCGACAGGCTGGACAGCATCGACAGCGCATTCATCGCTCGATCCTCCTTTACATCACGGAAATTTCGGCCTGCAGCGCGCCGGCGGCCTTGATCGCCTGCAAGATGGCGATCAGGTCGCGCGGCCCCACGCCCAGCGCATTCAGGCCGTGGACAAGCTGCTGCAGGGTGACGCCGTCGCGGACGATCCCCAGCTTGCGGTTGCTCTGCTCGTCGACCGCAACATCGGTGCGCGGGACCACCACCGTGGCCCCATCGCCGAACGGCGCCGGCTGCGAGACCTGCGGCTCCTCGGTGATGCGGATGGTCAGGTTACCCTGGGCGATGGCGACGGTGGAGACCCGCACGTTGTCGCCCATGACGATGATCCCGGACGTTTCGTCGATGATCACGCGTGCCGGCTGGTCCGGCTCGATCTGCAGCTGTTCGATGTCGGTGACCAGATTGACGACGCTGCCCCGGTAGGCGTCGGGCAGCGAAACGTGCACGGTGGCCGGATCGCTGGGCCGTGCCGCGCTGTCGTGGACGTAAGCGTTGATCGCCTGCGCGATGCGGCGCGCGGTGGTGAAGTCCGGGTTGCGCAGGGTGAGCGTGACGCTGTCCATCCGTGCCATCTCGAACCCCACCTCGCGCTCGACGATCGCGCCGCTGGCGATCCGCCCGGACGTGGGCACGCCCTTGACGATCGATTCCGCCTGGCCCGTGGCGGCGTAGCCGGACACGCCGACCTGCCCCTGCGCCACCGCGTACACCTCGCCATCCGCACCCAGCAGCGGCGTGACCAGCAGCGTGCCGCCGAGCAGGTTGGTGGCGTCGCCGAGCGCCGAGACGCTGACGTCGATGCGGCCCTGGCGTGCGAAAGCAGGCAGCGACGCGGTGACCATGACGGCCGCGACGTTTTTCGACGTCGTGCCCTTCTCGGTCGGCTTGACGCCCAGCCGGTTGAGCATCGACTGCAGGCTCTGCTTGGTGAAGCTGCCGTTCTTCAGCGTATCGCCGGTGTTGTTCAGGCCGACCACTAGGCCGTAGCCGACGAGCTGGTTCTCGCGCACGCCTTCGACATCCACCAGATCCTTGAGCCGCGACGGAGCCGCGTCGGCAGCGCCCGTCACCAGCACCGTGGCCAGCAGCGCACAGAGCAGCGTGCTCAGCAACGCAGCGAGGCAGAGGATCAGCAGACGGGCGAGACGCCGCATGGCGGTTCCTTCAATCCGGGTGGACGAACGGTCGTCCGCCCTGTTCCCTGCCAGCAGCGTGCCACTCGATGGATGATGTACAACTTATTGAAAAACACTGATAAATCAGACAGCGCCTGCAGGCACTGGCGTGCCCGTCTCGCTGGAGACCGGCAGTCTCGTCCCGTCGCCCGGCAGTTCTTGCCGGGTGGGAAGGTCTCAGCAGATGCGCGGCAGCTGTTCGCCAGCAAGCCAGTCGACGATGCGATTGCCGCCGAAGCCGGTCTGCATCTGCACGTAGCCGTCAGGATCGACGATCACCGTGCCGATGATCGCTGCCTCGCGGCCCAGCGGATGCGCGCGCATCGCCGCCAGCAGCGTTTGTACGTCTTCGGGTGCGCAGAACGCGGCGAGCTTGCCTTCGTTGGCGACGTAGAGNGGATCGAGGCCCAGCAGCTCGCAGGCGCCGCGCACCGGCGCGCTGACCGGAATCGCGTCCTCCTGGACGACGATGCCGACCTGGGATCTGCGCGCGATTTCGTTCAGCAGCGCCGCCAGGCCGCCGCGGGTGGGATCGCGCATCGCGTGGATGCCGGGCACAGCCTCCACCATTGCCGCGACCAGTTCATGCAGTGCTGCCGAGTCCGACAGCAGCTCGGTTTCGAACGACAGGCTTTCGCGCTTCGACAGCACGGCCACGCCATGATCGCCGATCGTTCCGCTCAGCAGCACCGCATCGCCCGGGCGTGCTTGGTTTGCCGCGATCTCGACGCCTTCGGGTAGAACGCCAACGCCGGTCGTGGTGATGAAGATACCGTCGCCCTTGCCGCGCTCGACCACCTTGGTATCGCCGGTGACGATCGCCACGCCGGCTTCGCGTGCCGCGCGCGCCATCGAGCGGACGATCGCGGCCAGATCACCGAGCGGAAATCCNTCTTCGAGGATTATGCCGCAAGCCAGGTAGAGCGGCCGGGCGCCGGCCATCGCCACGTCGTTGATCGTCCCGTGCACCGCGAGCGAGCCGATGTCGCCGCCGGGAAAGAACAGCGGCGAGATGACGAAGCCGTCGGTGGTCATCACCATCCGCCCCGCATCCACCGTGAAGCACGCCTGATCGTTGCGCTGCGCCAGCCACGCGTTGTCGAACTGAGCCTCAAACAGTTCCTCGATCAATTGCGCCATCGCCCTGCCGCCCGAACCGTGGCTGAGATCGACGCGGCCTGCCTTCAGATCCAGAGGACGCGGATAGGGGCGTTTGATCGTTGTCATCGGAGTGCCACCGCGGGGCTCAGGGGCTCAGGCGGACGCGCGGCGCCGCTCACGCGCCCGTCCGAAGGTATAGTAGGCGGCGCACGCGCCCTCGGAGGACACCATGCATGCCCCAATTGGGTTATCAGGACGGCAGATGGTGGCAAACAGACGGCACGCGGTGGGCGCCTTTAGGCCGCGCAGCACGTCCGGGCAGTCGCATGCCTTGTTGTCGGTGGCGTGAGAGCAGGTGAGCGCGAACCGGCGTTCGGCATCGAATTCGGCGTAGTCCTCGCGAATGCGCAGGGCACTCAGCGGCAGNCTCCCCAGTCCCCGCCATTCGAAGCGCTCGCGCACCTCGAACACCTCGGCCATCAACGCCTGCGCCTTGCGGTTGCCGTCGCGGCTGACGACGCGGGTGTACTCGTTCTCCACCTCGCAGCGGCCGTCGTTGAGTTGGCGGATCAGCATCAAGATCGCCTGCATCACGTCGAGCGGTTCGAAGCCGGCGACCACCAGCGGCCGCCGGTAGCGTTCCACATAGGGCTCGAACGGCCGGCTGCCAATGACCGCGCTCACATGCGCCGGGCCGATGAAGCCGTCGAGGAACGGGCCTGGCTGCTGCGCACCTGGCTGCCGGCCGTCCGGCTGTTGGGCGTCCGGTCGCTGGGCGTCCGGCATATCGAGCAGGCCGGCCAGCGCCGGCGGGGTGAGTACGTGGTTGCAGTGCACGGAGAAGTTGGCGACCCCNAGTGCTTTCGCCTGCTTGAGGACGACGGCGGTNGGGGGCGTCGTTGTCTCAAAGCCGATGGCGAAGAACACCACCGGGCGGTCGGGTGTGGCGCGGGCAATGGCGAGCGCGTCCGACGCCGAGTAGACCATGCGCACGTCGCCGCCGCCGGCCTTTGCCTTCAGCAGCGTCTCGCGCTCCGGGCCAGGGACGCGCAGCAGGTCACCATAGGTGCACAGCACGACCCTGTGCTCGAGCGCCAGCTGCAGGGCGTGGGCGACGCGCGGGATCGGCAGCACGCACACCGGGCAGCCGGGGCCGTGGATCAGCCGGACATTTTCCGGCAGCAGATCGGGAACGCCGTAGCGGAAGATGGCGTGCGTGTGGCCGCCGCAGAACTCCATCAGGTGATAGTGTTGGTCGTCGCGCGCCTCGGCGCGGATGCGCGCCGCCAGCTGGCGTGCCAAGCCGCCATCGCGGAACTCGTCGACCCAGCGGATGCTCACGTGCGGTCTTCCACGGGCACGCCCTCGTCGTCTTCGGTGAGCATGCCCGCTTCGGCAAACAGCGCCAGTGTCGCCTCGGCTTCCTCCGGTTCCAAGCGGGAGAGTGCGAAGCCGACGTGGACAATCACGAAGTCTCCGACCGCCACGTCGTCGACGAGGCACAGGCTGAGCTCCTTGACGACGCCGCCGACCTCGGCGCGGGCCATGTCGCCCGGCAGCAGCTCGATGATCCGTGCCGGCACCGCAAGACACATGGTCGCTTTCTCCTCCTGAACGTCACCCTGGCTGCCTGTTACCCGGCGATCGACATCTCGACTGCCCAGGCCTGGCCCAAGCTGACGGCACTGTCTCCCGGCTTCAGCCGCATCGCGCGCAGCGGCTCGATGCCCCGTTCCTCAAGCCCATCGACCAGTCCGTTGGTCAGCACCCGGTTCAGGAAGCAGCCGCCGGACAGCACAACGCGGCGGATGCCGGTCGCCGCCACCGCTTCGTTGACCCAGTGGGTGATCGCCGCGGTGAGTGTGCCGTGGAACAGGTTGGCGCCGTCCGCCGGATCCATGCCAAGCAGGCGATCGAGCAGCGGCAGCAGGTCGAGCTCGCCGTCCTGCAGCCGGTAGCCGTGTTCGTCGACCGTCGGCCGTGTGACCAGTTTCTCAAGCTCTATCGGCGCCTCTCCCTCGAAGCGCGCCACCGGTTTGACGTCCAACAGGCCGCAGGCGGCATCGAACAGCCGCCCGCAGCTCGACGTGCGCGGACAGTTGACGTTCTGCTGCAGCATCCGCGCGATTACGTCGGCGCCGTGCATTGCGGGCCAGCGCGCCGCGATCTCGTCGCCGCGACCGAGCGCGAACAGTGCGGCTGCTCCCATCCGCCACGGCTCGCGCGCCGCTCGGTCGCCGCCCGGCTGTGCCAGGGTAGCGAGGTGGCCCAGGCGCTGGTAGCCGTGGGGCCCCACCAGCAGCAGCTCGCCGCCCCAGGACTCGTTGTCCGGCCCCAGTCCGAAGCCGTCCAGCGCCAGGCCGAGTACCGGTTCCTGAAGCCCGTATTCCCCCATCACTGCGGCCACGTGCGCATGGTGGTGCTGTACCGGCACCACGTCGACGCCCATCCCTGTCGCGAAGGCCTCCGCCCAGCGGGTGCTGTGAAAGTCGGGGTGCAGGTCGTGGGCGAGCGCCACCGGCAAGTCGCCCGCCATCGACAACAGATGCTCGGCGCACGCGTCGAAGGCACGCACCGCCTCGACCGTCTCCAGATTGCCCACGTCCCGGGAGATGAAGGCCTTATCTCCACTGGCAAGGCAGAGTGTGTTCTTGAGGAACGCGCCTACGGCCAGCACCGGCGGCACGGGATGGGGCAGGGGAATGACCTCGGCGACCGGATCGGTCATCTGGCGCAGCGGCGGCAGGTTCATTGCGGATCAGCTCCGGGAGATGTGGCCCGAGACGATGTGGCCCGAGACGACGCAGCCTGGGGCGACGCAGCCTGCCGGCGGTGGTCGAGCCACCCGTACCAGCTCTCCAGGCCGGCGCCGCTCATGGCCGAGACCTCCAGGATATCGATCGCCGGATTGACCCGGTGTACCGCGCTCCGGCAGCGCTCGACGTTGAACGGTACGTAAGGTGCCAGGTCGATTTTGGTGATCAGCAGCAGATCGGCGGCAGCGAACATCTGCGGGTATTTCAGCGGCTTATCGTCGCCTTCGGTGACGGACAGCAGCACGACGCGCGCGCTCGCCCAGGTCGAAGGCGGCGGGGCAGACCAGATTGCCGACGTTTTCGATGAACAGCACGGCACCCGGAGGCGGTGCCAGCTCGCCAAGAGCGCGGTCGATCATCCGCGCATCCAGGTGGCAGCCGTTGCCGGTGTTGACCTGCAGGGCGGCGGCGCCGGTGGCCCGGATGCGCTCGGCATCGACGCTGGTTTCCTGGTCGCCCTCGATCACCGCCACCGGCATCCGTGCGGCAAGATCGTCGATGCTGCGGACCAGCAGCGTCGTCTTGCCCGAGCCGGGACCGGACATCAGGTTGATCGCGGTGATGCCGTGGCGGCGGAGATGCGCGCGGTTATCGGCAGCAAGCCCGTTGTTTTGCGCCAGAATGTCTTGTTCGATACGGATCAGCCGCGGCGTGACCGGCTCCGCCCGCAGTGCCGCTGATGCTGCGGGATCGCCCGGGTGCCGGTGTGGGGAATCGCGGGATCGTGGTCATGGGAATGGTCGTGCCCGTGGGGATGATCATGCACGTGGGAATGGACATGATCCGCATCATGAGCGTACGGGTCATCGTGGTGTGGCTGTGGCGCGTGTCCGCCGCCCGTCCTGCCACTGGCAACACCGCAGCCGCACACAGTACACATCACGCCACCTCCAGATCACGGATGCGCATTTCGTCTCCTCGCAGCAGCTGCAACCGGTGTCCGGCGCAGCGCGGGCAGGCATCATGGCGTTCGGAAATGGCAACAGTATCGCTGCAGTCAAGGCAGAACGCCTCGCCTGGAATGCGCGACAACTCCAGCCGGCATCCGTCGGCCAGCGTTCCGCGCGCGACGGCGGCAAAGCAGAATTCGATCGCTTCGGCAGAGACACAGGACAGGGCGCCGATCTCCAGGCGCACCGTCATCACCCGGTCGAAGTGGTGGACTTCGGCCTGTTCCCGCAACACATCAACCACGCCCTGGCACAGCGCCAGTTCGTGCATGAGCATTCCTCCCCGCAGGCGTTGTGGTACGCCTTGTCACGGCTCTTGCGGCCGCACATCGCGCCGGGAAGCCAGCACATCGCCCGCCTCCGCTAGCGGACTACTGTAATCGGTTTGCCTGCCGTGGGTCTTGACTTTTTTACCTCCGATGGGGTGCGTGCGGTGCTGCTGTCAGGTTTGCGTGTCTGCAGGGGCCCGCTCCAGGATCACGGCTGCGAACGGCGGCAGCTTGAGCTCCAGCGAATACGGCCGGCCGTGGTACGGCTCAGCGCGCGCTTCGACGCCGCCGGCGTTGCCGACGTTGGCGCCGCCGTAGGTTTCGGCATCGGTATTCAGCCGCTCACGGTAGAAGCCGCCGGTTGGTACGCCGAGCCGGTAGTGGGGACGGATCACCGGGGTGAAGTTGCACACGAACACCGCGACGCTCTTGCCGTCCTTGTCCTGACGGAGGAAGGAGATGACGCTCTGGTCGGAGTCGTTGTCATCGATCCAGGCGAAGCCATCGGATTCGCAGTCCTGCTCGTGCAGGGCCGGTATCGAGCGGTAGAGCGCGTTGAGGTCGCGGATCAGCCGCTGCACGCCCTGGTGCATGCCGTCGCCCAGCAGATGCCAGTCGAGGCTGATATCGGAGTTCCACTCCCGGTCCTGGGCAAACTCGTCGCCCATGAACAGCATCTTCTTGCCGGGATGCGCATACATCAGCGTGTAATAGGTGCGCAAAGTGGCGAACTTCTGCCACCGGTCGCCCGGCATCTTGCTGAGCAGCGAGTTGCGCCCGAACGCCACCTCGCCGTGCGACAGCGGCAAGATGTAGTTTTCCTGGAACGCGCTCGCCGGCCCGCGCACCAGCTCGTCATGGTAGTACTTGCGGTGTACAGGGTTGCGCGCGAGGTAGCGCAAGGTATCCCGCACCCATGCCGTGTTCCAGCGGAAGCCGAACCCCATGCCACCGACGAATGTCGGGTGGGAAATGCGCTGCCACGCGGAATTCTCGTCGGCGATGGTGAAGATGCCGGGGAAGGTCGCGTACACCTCTTCGTTCAGCCGGCGCAGGAAGTCGATCGCATCCAGGTTTTCGTGGCCGCCGAAGCGGTTGGGCGTCCAGTCGCCGCGCGCCCGGTTGTAGTCGAGGTAGAGCATCGTCTCGACTTCCGGCACCCGGATGCCGTCGATGTGATATTTATCGAGCCAGAACAACGCGTTGGCGACGAGGTAGTTGGCGACTTCGCGCCGGCCGTAATCCCAGCACAGCACACCGGGCGTGCCCGGCAGGAAGCGCTGGTGCGGGTTCGGGTGCTCGTAGAGCGTGGTGCCGTCGAAATTGGCCAGCCCGCGGGCGTCATCGGCAAACTTGTTTGCCACCCAGTCGATCAGCACGCCGATGCCGGCCTGATGGCAGCGGTCGATGATCAGCCGCAGCTGCTCCGGGCGTCCCCAGCGGCTGGTGGGTGCATACGGTGCCAGCGGTCGGAAGCCCAGCGACGCTTCGTCCTCATATTCGGCGATCGGCAGCATCTGGATGTGGGTGAATCCCAGGTCCTTGATGTAGCCGACCAGTTCGTCCGCCAGTTCGTGGTAGTTGAGCCAGCGGTGCCCTTCCTCCGGCTTGCGCCGCCACGAGCCCAGGTGGATCTGGTAGATGGAGATCGGCCGTTCGCGCGGGACGAACGTCTGGCGCGCCGCCATCCAGTCCTGATCGCCCCACACGTGGTGCTCCAGGTTGGTGACGATCGACGCCGTGCCCGGGGTGCGTTCGCTGTAGAAGGCCACCGGATCGGACTTGTCGGTGAGCCGCTCTCCTGCCTGCGACTTGATCTCGTATTTGTAGAAGCTGCCCGGATCGACGCCGGGAATGAAAATTTCCCACACGCCGCATTCGTGGCGCAGCCGCATGCCATGGCATCGGCCGTCCCAGCCGTTGAAGTCGCCGATTACGGCCACCCGGCCGGCATGCGGAGCCCAGACGGCGAACGTGGTGCCGGCGACGCCGTCGATGGTGGTGAGGTGCGCGCCCAGCTTGTCGTAGAGCTTCTTGTGGTTGCCCTCGACCAGCAGGTGGGCGTCGAGCTCGCTCAGCACCGCGCCGAAGCGGTACGGATCGTCCACGTCCATCTCGCCGAGTTCGGTGCCGATGCGAAAGCGATAGGGGAACCAGGCGCTGCGGCCGGTAAAGGCGCCGGCAAACAGGCCCTCGTCGCGAACTTTCTCCAGCGGGGCAATCACAGCACCGGTTGTCGCGTCAACCAAGCTTGCGGTGCGCGCTTGAGGCAGAAAAGCGCGGGCGATCATCGGCCCATCCGGTTCGGTCGTGTGCAGGCCGAGGAAGCCGAACGGGTCGCGATGGTCAGCCGACAGGATGGCGTTCACGTCCCCGTCCGGTGCGAGGCGTTCGCGGGGATCTGCACCGGCTTCGGTTCTGGCTTAGATTCGGGCTTTGGTGCCGATTTAGCCGGTTCCGCTTCTCCGGATTGTGCATCAGCGGGGGATTTTGCTTCGGCAGGTTTGGGTGGCGTGACCGGTACCGGACCAGTCGATGCCGGATCAGTCGGTGCCGCTGCAGCAGTTTTTGTCGCGGGTAGCGTGGTCGCGGTTTTTCAGGCGGCTGCGCCGAGATCTTTCAGGCGGCTGCGCCGCGGTGGGCTTCGCCTCGGCCGCAGCGGGCTTAGGCGTGGGCGATGCAGCGGGTGCTGCGGGCGGCTTCGGTGCTGCCGGTGCGGCTTTCGCAGGCGTGGCTTTTGTGGCTGCGTCGCGCGGCGCGGCCTTCGTCTCGGGCGGCGTGGTCGCAGTCTTCGCGGACGGCTGTGCCGCGATCTTTCAGGCGGCTGCACCGCGGCGGGTTTCGCTGCGGCCGTCGTAGAGGTGGGCTTCGGCGCAGACGTCTGCTGTTGCTTCGCGTTTTCCGGAGTCGACGTCTTTGATTCGGCGGACTTCGTCTGCGAAGGGGACGTGGGCGATGGAGGCATGGCTGAGGGCTTTACGTCCTTCGTCGCTGCTGCAGGGCTGGCCTTCTGCGCCGGCGCCGGGCGCTTCTTTGTGTCTGCCTCCGGGGGTCTTCGGTTGTTTGTCACCTGACCGTCCATTGGCACTCATCAGCCCTGTTCCTTCTCGAGAGCATCGGCTGGTGCCGGATTGCGAAGCATCGCACCGCACACAGCGGAAGCTGCAGCAATAACAAAACCACCCTCACCACATGCCGCGGTGCGATAGCCTGTTCACCTTCGAACTCAGTGCGCCTTTTAGCCGCTTGCGGACGGTGTGTGAAGGGCGTCGCGTCCGGGCGAACCCGGCTTTGTACGGGAGCGTGCAGGAGCGTGCGGCGCGGGTCCCGGCCAAGCAGGCGACGGCCCCTGGTCCACAGTGACCAGGGGACCAAGATCACACGGCTGAACTGTGCAAACGAAGGTCCGTCGTGGGGCCTGTCGGACGAATGCTCCGCCGCCACAGCCATGCCGGCAGCGGGAATTGCGCGCCAGCTGAATCCGCAGCCGGACGTCACCTCGACCGGCTGCCTATCCCGCGAGCTTTGTCCGCAACAGCGCGTTCACCTGCGCCGGGTTGGCCTTGCCGGCTGTGGCTTTCATCACCTGGCCGACCAGCCAGGTCAGCACCTTNTCGTTGCCGGCGCGGAACTGCTCCACCTGGCCGGGGTTGGCGGCGAGCACCTTTTCCACCGCGGCTTCGATCGCTCCGGTATCGGTGATCTGCTTCAGACCCTTGGTCTTGATTATCGCGTCCGGATCCTCGCCGGTTTCGGCCATGATCTCGAAGACGTCCTTGGCGATGCGCCCCGAAATGGTCTTGTCCGCCATCCGGTCGAGCAGGGTGCCGAGGTCGGCGGC
The DNA here is from genome assembly GCA_013414705.1 of Defluviicoccus sp. Classification (GTDB taxonomy): domain Bacteria; phylum Pseudomonadota; class Alphaproteobacteria; order Rhodospirillales; family Defluviicoccaceae; genus Defluviicoccus. The sequence continues at coordinate 3,432,272 of CP058705.1, read as the reverse complement.
CGAGATCGGCGAGTCGGTAATGGACCGGCCCTGCTTGTTGAGCACCGCGAACAGGTTGGTGATCACCCAGTTGGCCGCCTGCTTTCCGTCGCGGCCTTTTGCCACCAGCTCGAAGTATTCCGAAGCCTCCTTCTCCGCCGTGAGCACACCGGCGTCATAGGCGTTCAGTCCGTAGTCGTCGATGAACCGCTGTTTCCGCTGATCAGGCAGCTCCGGCAGTGCCGCACGGATGCGCTCGACGTCCTCGGGATCCAGGTGCAGCGGCAGCAGGTCCGGGTCCGGAAAGTAGCGGTAGTCGTGGGCGAATTCCTTCGCCCGCATCGAGCGGGTCTCGCCGCGGCCGGAATCGTAGAGCCGGGTCTCCTGCACCACCGTGCCGCCGCTCTCGTAAAGGGCCACCTGGCGGGCGGCTTCGTGTTCGATCGCCTGCATGACGAAGCGGACCGAGTTGACGTTCTTGACCTCGGCGCGGGTGCGCAGCGCGTTGTCGCCCACCGGGCGGACCGAGACGTTGATGTCGCAGCGCATCGAGCCCTGCTCCATGTTGCCGTCGCAGGTCCCCAGATAGCGCAAGATGGAGCGTAGCTTGCGCAGATACGCACCGGCTTCCTCGGGGCTGCGGATGTCCGGCCGGGAGACAATCTCCATCAGCGCCACGCCGGCACGGTTGAGGTCGATCAGCGTGGCGCGCGGGTGCTGGTCGTGCAGAGACTTGCCGGCGTCCTGCTCCACGTGCAGCCGCTCGATGCCGATCTCGCGCGTACTCCCGTCGGCAAGGTCGACGGTCACCCGGCCTTCGCCTACCAGGGGNTACTGGTACTGCGAGATCTGGTAGCCGGCGGGCAGGTCGGCATAGAAGTAGTTCTTGCGCTCGAAGACGCTGGTCAGGTTGATCTGGGCGTTGAGGCCGAGGCCGGTGCGCACCGCCTGCTCGATGCACACCGCATTGAGCACCGGCAGCATGCCGGGGAAGGCGGCGTCGACCAAGCTCACCTGCGTGTTCGGCTCGGCGCCGAAATCGGTGGCAGCACCCGAGAACAGCTTCGAGTGGGAGATGACCTGGGCGTGCACCTCGAGCCCGACCACCACTTCCCAGTCCCCGCTGTCGCCGCCGATCACATACGCCATCGTTACATCCTCGTTCTGCACCCTCGCGGCGGCGTGCTGCCCAGTGCCGCCCCATGCTGCCGGGGCTCCTTAACTGTCTCAGCCGCGAACAGCTACCGCCCGCGCCGCCGCATGCATGTGGGGCGCGCATCTGGACTTAGCGCGCGCGGACGAGGCGATCAACGGTTGCGCGCCGGATATCGGCGGGAAGGGGAGAAGGACGAGAGGCCGCGTATCTTAAGGGCGTGATTTCAGTTTGACAGGAGAACGAAACGCCGACAGTCTCCGCTCTCTCATGACCAATGTCCGCTGGTGTCATGCGCACTTCGCGGATTGCCCAGGATGGGTGGCCGAGCGGTCGAAGGCACTCGCCTGCTAAGCGAGTATGGGTCAAAAGCCCATCGAGGGTTCGAATCCCTCCCCATCCGCCATCGATTCCATAAGCGCCTGGAATGCAAAAGATATAGCCGCTCTAACGGGTTGTTAACCCCTTGTAACCATGACCGGTACACAAGAGGGGTGGACATGCGGCGTCATACCGGCCTGCAGCGCCGTGGGTCAGTGTATTACTCGTGACGGCGCGTGCTTCACGACCTTCGTGCCGTCATCGGTAGAGCGGAGATCGTTCGTTCGCTCGGAACGCATGACAGCCGCGAGGCAGTCAAAAGATTACACATTGAAACCGTCAAAACCGATCAGCTCTTCGGGCGGCTGCGGAGCGAACAGCAGAAACGCAAAATCTCGCTCGAACACGCCCGCGCTCTGGTGCGCTCGTGGTTCCACCGGGAGGGACATGCGGTGAACCGTAAGCGGGTCCAGCGGATCTATCGCGAGGAGAAGCTGACCGTGCGCCGGCGAGGGCGGCCTGCGACCGTGGTGAGTGACAACGGCACGGAGCTGACGTCCAACGCCATCCTGNACCTGGGCCGAACCTGGGCCGACCAGGCAGGCGTCGGCTGGCATTACATCGCGCCGGGCAAGCCCCAACAGAACAGGTTCGTAGAAAGCGTCAACGGCCGTCTGCGCGACGAGTTGCTCAACGAGACCCTGTAGCGCTCGCTGCCTCACGCCCGCGCCGTGTTGGAGGTGTGGCGGCGCGACGACAACGAGAAGCGGCCGCACTCGAGCCTCGGCTGGATGGCGTCTGAGACCTATGCAANNAGCACATCTGCGCCCCGGCCTCTTGCCACGCACCACGACGAAGGATCAAATCAGGCCCAGACTCTCGTTATCACTGGATGAGAAACGGGGTCAGGTCACGTGCTGCGCGGCGGCAGGTCCTTCGGGATCGCCCGCCACTGACAACCGGTGCTGAGAATATCCATCAGCCCGTTGACCACCTCGCGCCCGTCGACCGTTCGCTTGTTGCCGCCGCGCTTGGCGGGCGAGATCAGCGGCGCCACATGCGACCATTCCGCGTTGGTCAGATCACTCGGGTAGCGCAGCGTGCTGCAGTCATAGCGGTGGCGGTTCTTCGGCGTCACATCAGTGGCCTCCTGCATCCCACATCACGCTCAGGAATCACATAAAACTCAATAAATTCAACATATTACCGGACAGGCATTGAGGAGGGCAATAAAGACTGAGTTTTTCAACAACCTGCTAGCGCCGCCGGATAGCCGGAGGAACATAGGTCTTGTTGGCGACCGAGCCCTCCGGACCGTACACCCGCAGCATGACGTTGAACGGCCGGTTCGTCACCGGCAGCCAGTTTGCCTTGGGCACACCCCGTGCTCCTTTCCTGAACGCTTGTTGGTCCGTCTGCCAGTCGGCGAACAGCCGATCGAATTCGTCCGACAGGGCCTGTTCTTCCGGCGAGAACGGCGGCGTATTGGATGAGTGGACCGCCTGCTGCAATTGCCTGAGGAAGGCGATCGGGGTGCGGCGGATCAGCGTGTCGGCGGCTGTCTTGAACGGAATGGAATAGAAGACTTCGGGTACGATCCGGTGCGGCCGCCCGCAGCGTGGTGATTATAGCCGGTGCGGGACTGTAACCTAAGCGATGCGCGAAAAGCCCTTGCGTGAAGGGTCATATCCTCGCCGGCTTCGCTATATTTGTCCGCCCGGAAGATCAGGGTCGTGACAGTGAAGGGCATCTCGATCCGGGTGGCCCCGGCGGGCAGCGGGCCGCTGTACCCGGGTGCCGTCAGGCCATACCTTCCAGCACCTTTGATCCCAGTTTCAAAGATATTGCCATATGGATCGAGGACCAGGACCGAATACGTTGCTCTCGTCGGGGGAACAGTCAGAATGGCCGGCTCGGTGTCCACGTAGACGACGGCACTGGTGTAAATGGTATCGACGTTGATCGCGACCACGGCCTGGTAAAGCGGTGAGACCCGGACGGGTCCGGCAAGTGTATTTTGCCCGGCAAAGCGCGATTGTTCGTGCGTGAACCACCATGGGTAGAACTGGGTGACATACGCCAGGGTCGTCCTGAATGTGCGCCACTGCCAATAGGTGTCGAAATTTTGAGTTGTGGCACTATCGTTCGCATGCGCCACAGTGCCGGGAAGCCCGGCAAGGCCAGCGGCACCTCTTCGCAACAGACTCCGCCGGTTGAATACCACTTGATCGTCGATCGGCATCACAGTCCTCTCCTGCTGGCGTCGACGTCTTTGAACTGATCCAGTGTGTCAGTCTCCGTGTCTCTTCACTATGACCAACGTGCCGCATTTTCCAGTAGTGTTACACGTCAATGTCAACTTCTTCCACAAGAATGCTACTAATTTGTGTGCCAGAGTTCAATATATGGAACGTAAAAAGGGTTTTACGACGAGATTTTTTTGGATAAGAAGGACTTACATATTTTAATATTATTTATTATTGGTTTATGTATTATTTTTTGACGTGTTACATGATATGTTTTTTAGAAAAATAAATCAATTTTGTGGTTTATCTTGTGAGTGTTTACCCAGTCTTGCCAGACGCTGGAGCCCAGCCCTGTTGGATCGCTGGAGAAATCTGGTCGACGTTCGTTCGCTTGGGTAACTCTTTCCAATGCGTCCGATCAAAGCTGTTCGAAGGCGAACCGCGCGAGTGTGCGGAAGCGTTGCTGAGGATGCTGTTGTACGAGANACAGTGATCGCATCCATCCGTTGCCTCTCGCGCGTGACCGTTCGCAACAAGGGGATGAGCCTGTTCGCAACCTCGTCCCGGCAGGTCCGATCCAGCCGGTTCGTCAGCGTCATGTGGAAACGCCACTCGTCGAAGACATAAGGGTACCCNCACTGGCTCAAAAGCGCCTCCTGTCGGCGCGTGAGACCGTGTGCCCGACGCCGGGCGCGTTCTGCGGCCGAAGACGGCGCACGCAACGCATCGAAGCTACGCACACAAGACGCCGCGAGAACAGCTGCTCCGGGGCACTCCGAAATCGTTCTGAGAGCGAGAAAGCCGTCCAGTTCGCTCAGTCGCAAGTGTGGGAGTTGAACCGGCCGGCATCGCTGCGCAAACCTCTGCGCCATGCGGAGCAGGTGTGTGGGAGTCCGGCCTGTCGCCAGCATGAAAGGGGCCTTCAAGGTCACATGCAGACCATAAGTGGCGGGGGCTGCCGTGATGGCCGCTTGACGATTCAAGGGCAGCACGACAGGACTTACAGTACGATCACGGCGGGCCGCTTCGGGATGACGTGTTCGCGGATCGTGGGGATGGGAAGGACGGGCGGCGCGGGCGGCGTCAAACCACAGCGTGTCGAATCGGGCCAGCGCGCTCCCTCCGGAGGTGTGAAATACAGTGCGTACCGGACCGCATCGGGAGCGTGTGCTGGAAGCGTGACGACGTCCTCGCGGAGATGTGAACCGGTCGGGGTGAGGGCTGCAGCCGGCATGGGGAGCGCCTGTGTGAAGCGTGGCAACGCGAAATATGGCGACAGTGAGGCGAAGTGTGCAGTTTGTCACGAAGCTTGCTGCTGAAACGTGCCATAGTCCGATATGCGCTGGCGGAACAGTCGGAGAAGATGCGCGCGACTTTCGGCTGCCCGAAGGCACGGCGGATGCCGTCGGGGGATGCCGTCAGGCCGGATGAATCTGACAGCTGTTCGTGGAGAACGGCGATTGAAGCAATAGGGAAAGGGGTGGCCACAGTGACGATGTTTTACCGCAGAACCGGACGCACCGGGGGTGCCGCCTCGTCGGCGATCTCGGGGGCCCGGTCGTTGTGCCAGACCTCTCGCCCGGTAAGGAACGAGGAACTGAACACTCTGACGCGTGTGTGATGAGCAGCTTGATCGAACAGAAGCTGCCACGCGCCATTGTACCCGCCAGCGAATGCATCCTGACCAACGCACGCGTGGTCGTGGCCGATTCCGTAATCGTTGGCACCGTGCGAATCACAGACGGGCGAATTACCGATATCAGCACCGGTCGTACCGATCTGTCTGCGGCTCTGGATCTGCAGGGAGACTATCTTCTCCCGGGGCTGGTTGACGTTCATACGGACAACCTCGAGCGGCATCTGCAGCCGCGCCCGGGCGTGGTCTGGCCGGGAGTTCAGGCGCTGCTCGCGCACGACCATCAATTGGCTGCCGCCGGCATCACCACTGCGCTCGATTCGCTCTGTGTCGGTGACCGCGACAGCGGTCGTGCGGGGCGGCCTGAAGTGCTGATTGACTCCCTCGACGCGATCGAGCAGCTGCAGGCGGACAATCTGCTCAAGACCGAGCATCTCTTGCACCTGCGATGTGAAGTGTCGGNNCCGAAGGGGGAAGAGTTGCTCGGCCGCGTGATCGACCATCCGCTTGTCCGACTCGTGTCCCTGATGGATCACACGCCCGGCCAACGGCAGTGGGCCGACCTTTCAAAATGGCGCCGCCATCAGAGCCGCAACCGATATTCCGATGGTGAACTCGAGGTCATCTATCGGCACAGAGCCGCACAGGGGCAGAGCTGGNCGACCAACGCCCGCATGTTCGTGGCCGAGATGTGTCGCCGCCGGCGCTTATCACTCGCCAGTCACGATGACGCCACCATCGAACACGTGCTGGAGGCAGCCGAACTGNGGGTCACGATCAGCGAATTCCCGACCACCGCAGCGGCCGCCAGGGCCGCCCGCGCCCAAGGCATGCGGATTGTCATGGGAGCGCCCAACGTTGTGCTCAACGGATCCCACTCCGGTAATGTGTCGGCACGCGAGCTTGTGGCTGCGGGTCTGGTCGATGGTCTGGCCTCCGATTACGTCCCGATGAGCCTGATACAGGCCTGTTTCGCCCTTCATTATGTTCTCGGCCTGTCATTGCCGCGGGCAGCGGCCGTGGTCAGTGCGAAGCCCGCGGCAATGGTGGGGCTGGACGATCGCGGCGTCATCGCGCCGGGCCGGCGTGCTGATCTTGTCTGGGTCCGATCCTACGGCGAGATGCCGATCGTGCGCGGCGTCTGGCGCGAAGGTGAGCGCGTGGTCTGAGCCCTTTCCCTGTGATCGGACGCTTCCCCGCCAAACGTATTCACCGTGCTCACGTTCGGGGCGAGAGGCTGTTCGCGCGGGAGTGTGGACGCAAGACTGGCCGCACCCACCGCTTGAGGCCGAATAATGGGCAATGGGTCAGATCCTTGCCGATTTCTGCGGCGAGCATGGCGCGGGCACGTGGTCCGAGCATGGCACGCAGGCGACCGAGGGCTGCGGGTGGGGCGATCAGCACCAGGCGATCGAAGCGTCTGCTGCGGGCGGCAGATTCCAGAACACCACTGAGATGACGTGCGAACAGCGCCTTCTCGAATTGGTGCCGATCCGTTCTGGGTTGCACGGCATGCCGTCTTCCCGGCGCGTGTTCGCCATAGCGTCCCGGTCGGTAGCGTCCTGGCCGGTCGCTCACCAGTGCCTGGCTTGGGGCATGCGGCGCAGCGAAGTCGCAGGTTAACGCTGGCTGCAGCGTTTCCCGGGTTCCCCGGCTCTCGGCTATTCGCGCCCGGGCACCATCGGCGACCACGATCCATGTTATCGCGCTGATCATGGTTGGTTCTCCTTCGCCGGGCACAGGCAACAGTGGCCATTAACCGCAACCCGGCCCTGTTCAAGAACCATTATTGTACACTATTTAATTTGTGATTTCTTGGCTGATCGGAGGACCGGTTCACGTCTCCTCGTTGCCGCATCCGGTGGCGCAAGCCGCTTGGCAAGTCTGGGGTGATGTGTAAGAAGGCGGGGACGATATGTAACGTCGCGCCAAGGGCGCAGGTGGAGCTGGCATGGACATAACTGAAGCATTGGCGTTCGACGACGTTCTGCTGGTGCCGAAAGCCTCCGAAGTGCTCCCCGCTGATGCCGATCTCAGCACTCGGCTCACGCCGCGCGTGCGCCTCGGCATCCCGCTGATTTCGGCGGCGATGGATACCGTCACCGAAAGCGCGCTTGCCATCGCCATGGCGGAAGCGGGCGGAATGNGGGTGATCCATAAGAATATGACGCCCGAGGCGCAGGCGGGCGAAGTGCGACGGGTGAAGAAGTTCGAATCCGGCATGGTCGTCAACCCGATGACCATCGGGCCCGACGCGACGCTGGCCGACGCTCTGAACCTGATGAAAATCCACAAGTTTTCCGGGGTGCCGGTTGTCGAGCACGGCAGCGGGCGGTTGCTGGGCATCCTGACCAATCGCGACGTGCGGTTTGCGTCGGATCCGCGTCAGCCGGTCAGCGAGCTGATGACCCGCGATGCGCCGGGCAAACCGCTGGTGACGGTACAAGACGGCGTGGATCGGGAAGAGGCGAAGCGGCTGCTGCACAAGTACCGGATCGAGAAGCTGCTGGTGGTAGACGAAACCTACCGCTGCATCGGGCTGATCACGGTCAAGGATATCGAGAAGGCGGAGCGGTTTCCGAACGCGTGCAAGGACGAACACGGGCGGCTCCGGGTCGGGGCCGCCACAGGTGTTGGCAACGCAGGCCTGGAGCGGGCCGAGGTGCTGCTCGATGCGGACGTCGACGTGGTGGTTGTCGATACGGCGCACGGCCATTCGGCCAGCGTGCTCGACGTCGTTACCCGGATCAAGAAACTGAGCAATTATACGCAGGTCATCGCCGGGAACGTCGCCACCGCGGAAGGCGCGCGCGCTCTCATCGATGCCGGTGCCGATGCCGTCAAGGTGGGGATCGGACCTGGCTCGATCTGCACCACCCGCATGGTGGCCGGGGTGGGCATCCCGCAGTTTACGGCGGTCATGGACGTGGCGGAGGTCTGTCGTTCGGCCGACATTCCGCTGATCGCCGACGGTGGCATCCGCTATTCCGGCGACCTCGCCAAGGCGATCGCTGCCGGCGCCGACTGTGCGATGCTGGGCAGCCTGTTCGCCGGCACCGACGAGAGCCCGGGAGAAGTCTTCCTCTATCAGGGCCGGTCCTACAAGTCCTACCGCGGCATGGGCTCGATCGGTGCGATGGCGCGCGGATCTGCCGATCGCTACTTCCAGCAGGAAGTGGCCAGCGCCGCCAAGTACGTTCCGGAGGGCGTCGAGNGGCGGGTTCCGTACAAGGGACCGGTCGCAAACATCATTCAGCAGCTCACGGGCGGGTTGCGCTCGGCGATGGGATACACCGGTAACCCCACAATTGCCGACATGCAGCGAGGATGCCGCTTCCGTCGGACGACCCTTGCCGGGCTGCGCGAAAGCCATGTGCACGATGTGATGATCACCCGGGAGGCTCCCAACTACGCCGGGCGCGGTGGTGAGTAAGGGGCACGTAAGGGTAGCAAGTGGCGGTGGCGCGTGACCGACAAAGTCCTCATCGTTGATTTCGGTAGCCAGGTCACGCAGCTGATCGCCCGGCGCGTGCGCGAGTCGGGTGTCTATTGCGAGATCCAGCCCTACACCAAGGTGGATGCCGCCCTGCTCGGTCGTTACGCGCCGCGAGGANTCATCCTGTCCGGCGGGCCCGCATCCGTTACCGAGAGTGCGTCGCCGCGCGCCGATGCAGCACTTTTCACCGCCGGGGTACCGGTGCTGGGGATCTGCTACGGCCAGCAGGTGATGGTCGAGCAGCTGGGCGGCCGGGTGGAAGCCGGTCACAGCCGCGAGTTCGGCCGTGCGACGCTTGAGGTCATCGGCGATTGCGCCCTGTTCCACGCCATCTGGGCGTTGNGGGCGCGCGAGACGGTGTGGATGAGCCACGGTGATCGCGTGACGTCCCTGCCGCCGGGATTCCGGTCGGTCGCCGTGTCCGACGGTGCGCCGTTTGCTGCCATTGCCGATGACGCGAGACACTTCTACGGCGTGCAGTTTCACCCCGAAGTGATACACACGCCGCACGGTGCTGCGCTGCTGAACGCCTTCACCCACGACGTGGCGGGATGCGTCGGCGACTGGAATATGGCGGCGTTCCGCGACGACGCGATTCACCGGGTCCGGGAGCGGGTCGGTGGCGGTCGCGTGGTGTGCGGCCTGTCGGGCGGTGTCGACTCCTCGGTTGCGGCTGTCCTGTTGCACGAGGCAATCGGCGACCAGCTCACCTGCATCTTTGTCGATACCGGGCTGCTGCGTCAGGGCGAAGCGGACGAAGTGGTGAGCCTGTTCCGCGACCACTACAATATCCCGCTGGTGCATCGGGACGCGTCCGACCTGTTTCTTGGCAAGCTCGCCGGAGTCACGGATCCGGAGGCCAAGCGCAAGATCATTGGTGCGGCGTTCATCGACGTCTTCGATGAGGAAGCGCACCGGGCGGGAGGCCNNGATTTCCTGGCCCAAGGCACGCTCTATCCCGATGTCGTCGAGTCCGTCTCCGTGCACGGCGGTCCCAGCGTCACCATCAAATCGCACCACAACGTCGGCGGGCTGCCGGAGCGGATGAAGATGGCGCTCGTCGAGCCTTTGCGCGAGTTGTTCAAGGACGAGGTGCGGGCTTTGGGACGCGAGTTGGGACTTCCTGAGGCACTGATCCGCCGCCATCCCTTTCCGGGGCCTGGGCTTGCCGTGCGTATTTTGGGCGATGTGACGCGTGAAAAGGCGGACCTGCTGCGCCAGGCGGATGCGATCTATCTGCAGGAGATCGCCGCTGCCGGCCTCTACGACGAGATTTGGCAGGCCTTCGCGGTATTGCTGCCGGTGCGCACCGTGGGCGTCATGGGCGATGCCCGGTCCTATGATGCGGTGGTTGCCTTGCGCGCGGTTACCTCGACCGATGGGATGACCGCGGACAGCTATCCGTTCGAGCACGCCTTTCTCGCCCGCGTCGCGGCGCGCATCGTCAACGAGGTCCGGNGGTTGAGCCGCGTTGTCTACGATGTCACCTCCAAGCCGCCCGGCACGATTGAGTGGGAGTGAATTAGGGTGGTTTCAGACCATCCCGCTCCGTGCCGGAAATCGCACGAACTCATTGACTGACAAGGATTATTTTTCCCACCCCGTATCGCTGCGTGTCACCCCAGCCGAGCCACTTTGTTGGTACTGATGTTGGTATGGCGCAGGATGGTCGAGAAACGGGCTTACGGTACCAACAACGCCTGTTGATGGTATCCGTTCGCNCCCCGACCGGATGCGGATTTATGAGCGAACTCACTGATAAAGAACTGAAAAATCTGAAGCCGAGGGCCAAGCTCTATAAGGTGACGGACCGCGACGGGATGTACGCGGCCGTCACCCCGACCGGGNTCGTCTCGTTCCGGTATCAGTACCGGGTGAACGGGCGGCAGGAGGTCTTGACCATCGGCCGATACAGCGCCGAGGCGGCGCGCAAGCTGACGCGGGCGCCCGACGCGCTGGAATACGGCATGGAGGTGTCGCTTGCGGAGGCAAGGTCGCTGCTGGCGCGCGCTCGGCGTCAGGTCGAGCGGGGCGAGTCGCCGTCGAAAGCCAAGGTGGAGAAGCGCACCGCGTCAGCCGAGGCGCTGACTTTCGGCGGGTGGGCGGAAGCCTACTTCAAGCACAAAGCCGATCCCAAGTCTGGGGCCGAGAGACTGGCCGACAGCACCCTGTCGATGCGCCGATCCGTCTATGATCGCGCCATCGCGGGAGAGCTGTCGAAGCTCAAGCTGNGGGAGGTGACGCCGCAACGCCTCAAACATCTGTGCGACGAGGTTAAGGAGAAGCGCGGGCCGGCCGTCGCCGTGCATGTCCGCGAGGTCGTCTTGCTGGTGTTCCGCCATGCCCAGGGAAGTGGGCTGGACGTGAGCAACCCGGCCGAGTCGATCCGCACCAGCGCCATCGCCACGTTTGAGCCGCGCGACCGAGCCCTTTCGCCATCCGAGGTCCGCGCGGTCCTGGCGGCCTTGGATCATGTGTCGGCGGCGCCCACGCTGCGCTTAGCGGTGAAGTTTGTCCTGCTGACCGGCGTCCGCAAGTCGGAGTTCATCGACGCCACATGGAAGGAAATCGACTTCGCCGCCGCGCGCTGGACGATCCCGGCCGAGCGCATGAAGGCCGGCAAGGCGCATGTCGTCCCGCTGAGCGATCAGGCGCTCGACATTCTGACGGTGTTCCGCACCATGTTCGGCGCCAGCCGATACATGCACCCCGGCAGATACGACAGCGACACGCCGATCAGTAACGCCACGCTCAACCGCGTGATCGACACGGTGGTAGAGCGTATCCGAGAGAATGATCCTGACTTTCAGGGCTTCGGCGTTCACGACCTGCGCCGCACGTTTTCGACCGGCCTGAACCGCGCCAAGTTCGATGATCGCTGGATCGAGATGAGCTTGGCCCACGCGCCCCGAAACCGGATCGCGGCCGTCTACAACGTGAACCGCTACCTCGCCGAGCGGAAGATCATGCTTCAGTGCTGGGCCGATATGCTCGACGCCTGGGCGAAGGGCGAATCCGCGAAAGAGCTGATCGCCGACGCGAAGCGACGTGCCGCCGAGGTCCACGACGACGAACTGGACGACGATCTCTGAACTACGTGCGGCTCGCGTCTATTCTGTCATCATCCTTCCGACCTTTTGTCGGTTCATTGGTGGTTCGCCAGCCGGCTGGATCGGCAATCCAGCGGTCGATGTCGGATTCCCGCCAGCCCGCACCATTGACGCTGATCCTCACCTGGGCGGGGAACGTGCCCTCGGCGATCTTGCGGTAGATGGTGGAACGGGACAGGCCGGCGCGGGCGAGAACGGTTTTCAGGCGGACGATACGGTCTGCTACGAGCATGGTTGCGCTGCCTCCCGCTGGGTGCTTCTGACATTGCAGAGACCAGACAGAGCGATGATTTGTTGTTGTGCAATAGATATTTAGTGGTCGTAGTAGTGTGGCGTGGAGGCGGCGGAAAATAGGATAGTTCTACAGTCCGATACTCCGGCCTCTGCCGAGGTCGATGCCGTGGCTGAACGCGAGTTCCCGACCGAGGCTGCGGCCCGAGTCGATCCCGATACCAAGGTCTCGCTTGCGGCCTTCGAGGATGGATTCAAGCTGCGGATCGCGTTCAAGGCTCTTCGCCATGTCGCCCATCGCCGACCGCGTGGACTTGTAACCGGACATGTCGCCCGCCTGGTATTGGCGCTGACTGGCGCGGTCCAGCCTCTGCCAACTCTCCACGAAGCGATCCGCACGAATCTGCGGATCAGTGCGCAACTCGGTTTCGAGTTGAAGGGCGCGCACAGTGCGATTGACCTGGCCCGTGGCCGCTTCCGAGGCAAGCTCCGGGTTCTTCTTGTAGGCGGCTTCGGCGTCGTGCGGACCGTAGGGCCGCACCTCCTCGAAGGTTTTGCGGGCGTCCTGCAATTCCGTCACCTGCTCCGGGCTGGCCCTGCCGCCTCGCTCCTGCGCCTCGAAGATCGCATCCACGGCGCGGGCATGGCGGACGAGCGCCCTGGTCCGGGCGCGGCGCAAAGCCTCCTCCGGGCCTGCCACCTTCTCCCGTTCCGGCTCCTGTCCGCCATCGGCAGGCAGGCGTAGGCCGTCGAACATACCGCGCACTTTCTCGGGAACCTGCTTGACGATCTCGACCACCCGCTCCACCCGTTCGCGGAAGGTGATGCCGCGCCGCTCGGCGTAGCTCTGTGCCGGCTCGTAATCCGACGCCATGTCCTTGGCCCGGTCGCGCGATAGAGTGCGGACAAGTCTGTTCTCGTCAGCGAAGTCATCGCGGCCATAGTGCAGGTCCATGCCGTCGCGGTGACGCGACAGGGCGACATAGCTGCCGTGGGCGTCCAGGCCCGGCGTCGCCAGGACATGGGTGCGGTCCACGGTCATGCCCTGCGCCTTGTGAATGGTCGCGGCGTAGCCGTGGTCGATGCGGTTGTAATCCTTGAGGTCGAACGCGACACTGCGCCGGTCGTCGGTGCGCACGGACATGGATCGTGCGCTGACTTGCTCGATGGTTCCGAGCGTGCCGTTCTTCACGCCAAGCCCGCGCTCGTTTTGCAGGAACATGACGCGATCCCCGCTGGCGAAGCTGCGCTCGCCGCGTTCGACCGTGATACGCACGTCGTCGCCCAGATCACCGGCTTCCCGCAGCCGCTCGCGCGCCGCCTCGTTGAGCGCGCGCACCTCGTCATTGGTGTGGGTGAGGATGATGCGGCTCTTGTCGGGCGACGCCTGCCGCTCGCGGTCCCAGCCCTCGATCAGATCGTCGCGCGCCTGCTCGCGTGTTGCAGCGGCATGGACCATGCCGTGCGCGTCATAGGCATGGATCGTTTCGCCCGTCCGGCCGGCCGCCAGTTCGCGCGTGGCGTCGCGCTGCCAGTCCTCCTGCTGGCGGCGCACCTCGCCGATCTCCGCGCCGCCGTGGCGCTCGAAGATCGAGCGGAAGGCCGCGCCCGCCTCGATGGATTGCAACTGTTGCGGATCGCCGACCAAGACCACTTTGGCGCCCGCGTCAGCGGCATGGGACAGCACGCGCTCCAACTGGCGCGTGCCGACCATGCCCGCCTCGTCGATGACAAGCACATCGCGGGAGGTGAGCACGTCGCGGCCCTGTCCCCAACCGTGTTCCAGGCTGGCGATGGTGCGCGACGCGATGCCCGATCCGCTTTCCAGATTCTCGGCCGCGATGCCGGACAGCGCGATGCCCCGGACCTCATAGCCTGCCGCTTCCCAGGCTTCGCGCGCCACGCCCAGCATCGCGCTCTTTCCCGTCCCGGCGTAGCCGACGACGACGCCCAGATCGCGCCCGTCCGTGACGTGCGCCAGTGCATCGGCCTGCTCGCCGGACAGAACAAGGCCGCGATCCGCCGCGTGGGCCAATGCGGCTTCGCGGTCCCTGCCGCTGACCTCATGACGTTCCCGTTCCGCCATCATCGCGGCGGCGTGGTGCAAGCGCTGCTCGGCCTCGATCATCTCGCGGGTGGTGAAGCGGTCCTCGCCGCGTCCGTCCCTGCCGAGTTCGATCAGCTCGGGCGCGCCACGCATCGCGCCCATGACCTCATTGAACTGGTCGATCCCGTCGCTGTGCCGATGCACGAACATCGCCATGTCGCGCCGCGTGAAGGTGGATTGCTGGTGTGTGATGGCGTCCAGCGCGATGGAAGGATCGGCAATGATGCGCGCGCCGTTGTTGCGCGCGATCTCGCGATGCATTTCCGCGCGGTCGGCGGCCTCTAACCCTTCGCCCTCGATGCGTTGGGCAGGCGCGCCGATCTGCGTTTGCGGCTCAAGGCCGATGCCTTGCGCTTCCAGACTGCGATGGTCGATGCGCGCGTCAATGTCGAGTTCGGCCAGGCGCTCGTTTGCCAGCTCCGCCCAGCGTTCGCGCCAACGCTCGACCATCTCGGTGCGGTTCCAGTCCCGCACTTTTTGGCCGAAGCCGCTTTCGTCCACGGATCGCATCGTCAGCATGACGTGGGCGTGGGGCTTGGCCGTCCCGTCCTCGGCCATGTCCCAATGCACATTGAGGTCGGCGATCATGCCGTGATCGACAAACTCCGCCTGCACGAAGTCGTGGGCGAGTTCGATGCCCTGGGCTTGCGTCATCTCGCGGGGAATGGCGAACTCGACCTCGCGGGCAAGCTGAGCGTCCTTCCTGACCTCGAACGCCTCGACATCGTTCCAAAGCCGCTCGCGGTCGCACCATTGTTCGGGCGCATCCTCCGGCAGCATGACCTCCGAATGGACGACGCCGTGCTTATTGGAGAAGTCGTGGCTGCGTTCAAGCCGGTCGTCGCGCAGCCGCGAGGCCGAGCGGTAGGCCGCCGACGCCACCGCGCTGGAGCCGGATTTGCGGCCGATGACCTTGACGTGAAGATGATAGATCGCCATTGCGATCCGAACATCACCACGGCGAAGCGCACGTCGGAACGACGTATAAGCGCGCCCTCGAAACTAATTTCTCGGGACTGCTCGCGCCGTTTCAGCCCGTCCCGGCAACCTTACAGCATTGCGGCAGGTGCTCAACTATCATCGCTCCATCGACAGCTTATGGGGACGACGATGCGCAAGCCACGGGACTTCGATGCGGAACTGAAGTCGCTCGAAGACAAGACGCGAGACCTGAAAGCCCGCAAGGTGCAGCAGCTTGGCGAGTTGGTCATCTCGACCGGCGCCGACGCCCTCAGCGCCGAGGAATTGGCAGGCGCGCTGATCGTGCTGGCCGAAACCAAAGACGCCGGAAAGAGGGAGGCATGGGCGAAACGCGGGGCCGCGTTCTTTCGAGGGCGGGCACGGCGATCTGCGTCATCGCCTGACCGCGACGCGGGCGGCGCTCAACCGCAACCGGACAGCGCGCAATCGCCATCAGGCACAACAGGCGCGGCATGACATGCGCACCTGGCAGGTCGAACGCCGCAAGCGCACCCGGCATCTGATCGAACTCGGCGGCCTCGTCTTGAAGGCCGGGATCGTAGACCTGACCGGCGACGACCGTGTCGTGATCTACGGCGCGCTGCTCTGGATAGCTGAAAAGCTCAAAAGCGATCAGGGCGAACACGCGCGAAGCCTTTGGGCCGCAAGGGGAGGCAGGCGTTCCAAGACAACTGAGCATCACTATCGCCGAACGACGCGCCCTCTTCGCTGTGCGTCGTGGTCACAAAAAGAACGCGCTCCAACGCATCGACCAGTTCGCCCCGTCTTGCATCGGGCAGCTTGGCGAGGTTGCGCTGCTTCCACATGACGGCGGGCAAATGCTGGGCCTCCGGTATCCCGAGAAGTGCCCAATCCGGTTCGCCGCGTTTGAAGCCGGCAAGGAAGCGCCGGTGATCTTCCGGCATGTCGGCCACCATCGCGGCGATGATCGCCTCCCGCGCGGCATCAAGGTCCGCGAGCGCGACAGGCTCCTGAGTCATGCCGGTAAAGCCCCGCGCGAACTCCTCGCCCAGCGGCTTGCGGGGCGGGGCGAGAACTTCGGCCATCGGACGGTTGTGACTGATGATGTAGACCAGAAAGGCGCGGCGCAACTCGTCGCCGACGCCCTCGTTCGCCAACAGGCCGCGCACGTCGAAGAGGTCGCGCGGGTGCTGGCGGTCGAAGGCCGCCACGATCTTGCCCGCATAGAGGTCGGCGAAGGACACGACCTGCATTTCGGCGAAGCCGAAGGCGTCTTCGACAGCGGGAACCACGCTCATCACGACAGGATCATAGACCGCGCCGCGAAGCACTGGCGTCACCTCGATCTTGATCTGCACGCCGCTCGCCCGAACGATCAGCTTGGTGACGATATTCTCGTCGGCGGAACGTGAAGCATTGACTCTCGCGGCGGGGATGCCCCGCTCGATTCGTTCCTTGATCCGCAGCATGGCGGCGTTGATTGCCGCGAGCGATGTGGCTCGATCTTCGACCGGCAGATAGGTCAGGTCGATGTCCACGGAGAGGCGCGGCATGTCGCGCACGAACAGGTTGATCGCGGTGCCGCCTTTGAGCGCGAAAACCCGCTCCTCCGCGACGAAAGGAAGGACGCGAATGAGCAGGGCGACCTGCTGCTGGTATGTGTCCAGGAAGGCCATGAAATTCACGGGCCTCCCAGATCGGGCGGCACGGTGATGTTGTAGCGCGGATCGAGTCTGCCGCCTTTGGCGAGGACGCGCTTGCCCGAACCCAGGTCGACGCGGGATACATCGAGCCGGGATCGCCACGCATGGCGGTGGCGGTCGGCGAAGTAGAGAAAGAGCCGCTTGACCTTCACGCTGGCGCAAGCCTCCAATAGGGTTTGCAAACGGCGCGGGCTCAGATCGCTCNNACCCTCCATCAAGGCATCGGCCTGATGGAAGCTCTCATGCTCGGGCAGTTCGTCGAGCAATTCGAGAACGGCGCGCTCCTTGCTGGAATATCGGATAGGCAAGGTCAGGCCGCCGGCGCTGACCATGACGGGGCTTGGCTCGGGCGGTGCGTCGGCATTGTCGGGAAACAGCCGCAGGCTGTTGTGCCAGCGAAAGGTCACATCGAGCGGCAGGGTCGCCAGCCAGGTCGGCGGACGCTTCGGCCCGTAAAGGTGAACCTCGCGCATGGCTGCCGAAAGGTAATGGGCGTAACCCTGCTGTTCGAGCGCGGTGCGCCCGCCGACGGTCAGCGGAAGGTCAAGCACTTTCTGAAGCGAGACGACCACCTGCTGCCATGTCAGCGACGTGCGCGAGCGGCGATAGACGCGCCGGGCCGGACTATCGAGCCAGCCCGCGCGAACATACTGGCTGCGCAGTGCCGACGAGTAGCCGTGAGCCTCCATCCAAGCGGCGTCAGCCAGNAGTCCCTCGGGGAGTTCCTGCTGGAGCCGGTTTAGCTTGCCGCCAGAACGCATATCCATGCTTAGTATTTTGGCACATTTGAAAACCAATGTCGAGTTCAAATTTTTCGATATTCGCTAAGTCAGGCTTAGCGTTTCATGTAATCTACAAACCATCCCTCAAGATCAATGAGGGGACCGCCTACATCGGATCATCCTTAAAACTCCGCTTTCAGAGCGGAATTTTCAATATGATGCTGCGGCAGCCCCGGCCCAACCGCCGCTGCTCGCCCCAGGATGGGGAGCTACCGCTATCTTCCCTGATTTTCTCCGATCTTCTATACACTTCTCCAACCACGAGTCACGGCGGGCGCATGGCCGACGAAATCCTGACGATCCGGGAGGTGGCGGAACTTCTCAAGATCAATGAGAAGACCGCCTACAAGCTCGCCTCGGCAGGCAAGATTCCTGGCTTCAAGGTCGGCGGATCGTGGCGATTCCAGCGGCAGGAAATCGCAAACTGGATAAAGCGTAAGGTTGAGGAACAGCAGGGGGCAGCGGGGGCGCATGACGAACGAAGCCGACACCTGCCGAAAATTCGTTGTGCCCAAGCTGCAATCGGCCGGTTGGGATAGCGAACCCCATTCTATCGCCGAGCAGCGCACCATCACGGATGGCCGCGTCATTCCCGTGGGCAAGGGCTTCGTCCGCAAGCCGCCCAAGCGGGTTGATTACCTTCTGCGCTTTACACGGGATTTTCCGCTGGCCGTGGTCGAGGCGAAGGCCAGCTACAAATCCGCGACCGACGCCGTGCAGCAGGCCCGCGACTATGCGGAAATCCTCGGCCTCAAATACGCCTACGCCACCAACGGCGCCGAAATCATCGAGATCGACTATTTCAAGGGGACGGAAACGCGCGTCGCCGACTTCCCCACACCGGACGACCTTTGGCGGCGCTATCAGGCGGGCAGCGGAATCGACACGCCCGAGCGGGTGGAGCACCTGATCGCCCCATACAATACGGTCGGCGGCAAACCGCCCCGTTATTATCAGCAGATCGCCATCAACCGGACGGTCGAAGCCATCCTCGGCGGAAAGAAGCGCCTGCTTCTCACGATGGCGACAGGAACGGGTAAGACCATCGTGGCCTTCCAGATTTGCTGGAAGCTCTGGTCGAGCCGCTGGAACACGACCGGAGAGCATCGCAAGCCGCGCATCCTGTTTCTTGCGGATCGCAACATCCTCATCGACGACCCGAAGGACAAGACCTTCACGCCCTTCGGGGACGCGCGCCACAAGATCGAATCCGGCGAGATCGTCAAAAGCCGGGAAATGTATTTCGCCATCTATCAGGCGCTTGCCGAGGACGAGCGCCGCGCGGGGCTTTTTCGCGACTATCCACCGGACTTCTTCGACCTCATCATCGTCGATGAATGTCACCGGGGAAGCGCGCGGGACGACAGCTCATGGCGCATCATCCTTGAGCACTTCAAGCCCGCCTATCAGCTCGGCATGACGGCTACGCCGCTGCGCGAGGACAACCGCGACACCTATCTCTATTTCGGAAACCCGATCTACGAATACAGCCTGCGCCAGGGCATCGACGACGGCTTCCTCGCGCCCTACCGCGTGCATCGCGTCGTCACCCAATGGGACGCGGCAGGCTGGCGGCCGAGCAAGGACGAGGTTGACCGCTTCGGCCGCGCGATCCCCGATGACGAATACCAGACCAAGGACTTCGAGCGGTCCATCGCCTTGCGCGCCCGCACGGAGGCCATCGCCCGCCACCTGACCGACTTCCTCAAGAAGACCGACCGCTTCGCCAAGACCATCGTGTTCTGCGTCGATCAGGAACACGCCTCGGAAATGCGGCAGGCGCTGGTCAACCTCAATGCCGACCTTGTGGCGCAGTATCCCGACTATGTGGCGCGCGTCACCGCCGACGAGGGCGCCATCGGGCGCGGCCACCTGTCGAAGTTCCAAGACCTCGAAACCAAAACGCCGGTTATCCTCACGTCGTCGCAGCTACTGACAACCGGCGTCGATGCGCCGACCTGCAAGAATGTCGTTCTGGCGCGCGTCGTTGGGTCCATGAGCGAGTTCAAGCAGATCATCGGGCGCGGGACGCGCCTGCGCGACGATTACGGCAAGCTGTGGTTCAACATCCTCGACTACACCGGCTCGGCCACCCGCATGTTCGCCGACCCGGACTTCGATGGCGACCCGGCCCGGATCACGGAAGAAGAAGTGAACGACGCCGGGNAAACCACCGCGACGACGGAGACGATTCCCGAAGGGCAGGAACCGGAACCCGCCCCGCCGGAAGAAGGCGAATCCGGCGTGATCGAACCGCCGACCGGCGAGCCGCGCAAATTCTATTTCGACGGCGGCCAAGTCGAAGTCGTGGCGCATTTGGTCCACGAGCTTGATCCGAACGGCAAGCAGCTTCGCGTCGTCAAATACACCGACTATGCCGCCGAAAGCGTCCGGTCGCTTGCGCCGACTTCCGCCGAGCTTCGCAGGCGGTGGGCAGACGCGGATCAGCGCAGCGAGATTATCGCCGCCCTGGCCGAGCGCGGCATCGACTTCGACGTGCTGGCCGAACAAACGGGCCAGGCCGACGCCGACCCCTTCGACCTGCTTTGCCATTTGGCCTTCAACGCGCCGCTCCGCACCCGGCGCGAGCGGGCGCAGCGCCTCAAGGCCGAGCGAAAGGATTATTTCGAGAAGTTCTCCNCCGAGGCGCGTCAGGTGCTCGACGAGCTTTTGGAAAAATATGCGGAACATGGCGACGCGCAGTTTGTCCTGCCGGACGTGCTCAAGGTTCCGCCCATCTCAACCCACGGCCAGCCCGCCGAAATCATCAAGCTGTTCGGCGGACCCGATGAGCTTCGCCGGGCCGTGAACGACCTGCAAGGACTGCTCTATGGCACGAACTAAAAGAAGAACGGCGCAGACGCCGCACCGATGACGACCTCCCAGATGCTCGGAAGTCTTCTCAAATCCGCGCGCGACATCATGCGCAAGGACAAGGGGCTGAACGGCGACCTCGACCGTCTGCCACTTCTCACCTGGATCATGTTTCTCAAATTCCTCGACGACCTTGAGCAGCAGCGCGAGGAGGAAACCGCGCTGTCCGGCAAGAAGTTCAAAGCCGCCATCGAGGCCCCGTATCGCTGGCGCGACTGGGCCGCCGACCCGCAGGGTATTACGGGCGACGAGCTGCTTTCCTTCATCAATTCCGATGAAGCCGTGCGCGCGGATGGGGCGAAAGGCCCCGGCCTGTTCGCCTATCTGCGCTCGCTCTCTAGCTCCAATGGCGACAACCGCCGCGACGTGATCGCCACGGTGTTCAAGGGCGTCGATAACCGCATGAAGAGTGGTTATCTGCTCCGCGACATCATCAACAAGGTTGGCGGGATTCACTTCACCTCGTCGGATGAGCTTCACACCCTCGGCGCGCTCTATGAATCCATGCTCCGCGAAATGCGCGACGCGGCGGGCGATTCCGGCGAGTTCTACACGCCCCGCGCCGTCGTCCGCTTCATGGTGGAAGTCACCGACCCGCGCCTTGGCGAGATCGTCCTTGACCCGGCGAGCGGCACGGGCGGGTTTCTGGTGGAAGCGTACAACCATCTTGAAAAGCAGGTGAAGACCGTCGCCGACCGCAGGCGTCTGCAAAACGACACCATCACCGGCTGCGAGCCCAAATCCCTGCCTTATCTGCTGTGCCAGATGAACCTGCTGTTGCACGGGCTGGACGCGCCACAGATAGACGCCGGCAATGCGCTGCGACACCGCCTGACCGAAATCGGTGAGCGGGACCGGGTGGACGTGATCNTCACCAACCCGCCCTTCGGCGGGGAAGAGGAACGCGGCATTCAGGGCAATTTCCCCGAGGATCGGCAGACGGCCGAGACGGCGCTCCTGTTCCTTCAGCTCATCATGCGTCGGTTGAAGCGCGCGCAGACGCCTGCGGGTCGGCCAGCGCGTGCCGCGGTGGTCGTGCCGAACGGCACGCTGTTCGGCGATGGCGTCTGCGCGCGCATCAAGGCGGACCTGCTGGAGCAGTTCAATCTGCACACCGTGCTGCGTCTGCCGGAAGGCGTGTTCGCCCCCTATACCGACATCCCCACCAACGTGATCTTCTTCGATACGGCGGGGCCAACGCGGGATGTGTGGTTCTACGAGCAGCCGACGCCGGAAGGGCGACGGAAATACTCCAAGACGCGACCGATCCAGTTCGAAGAGCTCGCCGAGTGTCGCGCTTGGTGGGACCAGCGTGAAGAAGGGTCACGCGCTTGGAAGGTGAGCGGATCGGAACTGATCCGGCGCGACGAGGCGGGGCGTGTTGTCGCGGTGAACCTCGACCTGAAGAATCCGGCCACGAAGGAGGCGGCGGATCACCGCGCGCCCGCCGAGATCATAGCGAGCGTGATCAAGAAGGAACGGCAGGTGTTGGCGCTGATCGAAGAGATCAGGGCATTGGTCGCTGAGCGGGCGGCATGACGGGGCATTGGCAGATGGTGCCGCTGGGTGAGGTTTTGACACCTGCCGGAGAGCCGCATCGCGTCGAAACGGAGCGAACCTATCTGAATATCGGCCTCTACAGCTTCGCGCGCGGTTGCTTTGGCAAGCCTCCAATCGACGGCAATCTGACGAGTGCGCCGACGCTGTACCGCGTTCGCAGCGGGCAGTTCATCTACAGTCGTCTGTTCGCCTTCGAAGGCGCCTATGCGGTGGTGCCGGATGAGTTCGACGGCGCTTTTGTATCCAATGAATTCCCCTGCTTCGACGTCCGGGAAGATCGCGCCCTGCCGCGCTATCTTCGCTGGATGTTCTCGCTTCCCACCGTGTGGGCCACACTCGCCGACGGAAGCAAGGGCATGGGCGACCGCCGGAAGCGCGTGCATCCGGATCAGATACTTGCTTTCCGAGCAGCTATGCCTCCGCTCGAGGTGCAGCGTCGGATCGTGGAACTGCTCGACGCCGTTGAGGCGCGTATCATTCGGCGGCAACGCGAAGCCGAAGCGATGGACGTTGAGCTCTCGGCGATGCTCGCTTCCGCCTTCCACCGCATCACGCAGGGGGCTCCCCGCCAGCGTATGGCCGCCGTGGCTCCGCTCGTCCGTCGTATGGCAGCTATCGACTTGGACAGCGCGTATCCTGAACTCGGCGTGCGATCCTTCGGCAAAGGGACGTTCCACAAGCCTCCCTTGCCGNGAGCCGATGTAGGCAGCAAGCGCTTGTTCGTCGTTCACTCTGGCGACTTGGTATTCAGCAACGTCTTCGCGTGGGAAGGTGCCGTGGCGGTTGCCGAGGCGAACGATCATGGCCGATTCGGCTCGCACCGCTTCATCACGCGCGTTCCTGATCCAGGCCGCGCGACAGCTCTCTTCCTCTGTTTCTGGTTCCTGACGCCGGAGGGTCTTCAAAAGCTCGGAGAAGCGTCTCCCGGCGGCGCAGGCCGAAACCGCACATTGGGCCTCGAAGCACTGGACAGTATTGAAGTGCCGATCCCATCGCTCGACGCTCAAGAATGGTTCGACGCGCTTCAGCAGAAGGTGCGTGCCACCCGAGAGCTACAAGAAGCCGCCGTCGCCGAGCTGGATGCCATGCTTCCCGCCATTCTCGACAAGGCATTCAAGGGGGATTGTGACGACATGGCCGACGACAAGGAGAATGCAAATCACGAGCCGCCAGTTCCTGAGTCAGTCGAGTCGCATCCGGCATGGTTCCGGCTGATCGATCAGGTGAACTGGTATGACCGTAAGAGCCAACAGGCTCAGGGATGGTACAAACGCTTGAAGATCGCCCAATTCACGTCTGCGGCTCTGATTCCGGCAACGAGTCTATTGCCCGCAGAGTATGCCAAGTGGGCCGCATCCGCATTCGGCGTCTTGATTGCTATTCTGGAAGCTGTCCAACAAATGAATCAGTATTCGACTCTGTGGTTCAGCTACCGAGCCACGGCAGAGCGCCTCAAGCACGAGAAGTACCTGTTTCTCTCCGCCGCCGGTCCATACAAGGGCTTGGCCGAACCCGAGCGGCTGGTTGCGCTGGCTGAAAGGGTCGAAGAGCACGTCTCGACTGAACACGCCAACTGGTTCAATGAAACCCGCCGCGCCGGCACGGTGCAAAAGTCGGAGGGGGTGATGCCTGTCGCGCGCCCGATGGAGCTGGCCATCGGAGCACGGTCGTTGCCGTTGCCCGTGTACTTCCCATCCATTTCTTCGGTGAAGACGGCGCTAAGCCCGCCGGATTATTTACAGTTGCTATCGTCTCTGGGCGGGCTGAACGGCCAGTTTCTGGTATCGGCCTTCGATCTCGCAGGCGTCGATCAGCCGCAGTCGGCCCAACAGGCACTAACTGCTGCTCGTCAGGCGGGCATCATCACGTTGATGGATTCCGGCAACTATGAAAGTTTCTGGAAGGACGCGCAGGCAGATTGGAAGCAAGCAGACTTTCACAAGGTTCTGGCCGATTTCCCTTGCGATCTGGCCTTCGGCTTCGATGAGCAACAGCCACCAACCAACGCGGGCGATCACGTTGCCTTGGTCGCCGAACGCTGGCAAGCGGATCAAGCCGCTGCGGGTTGCTGCCAAATCATTCCCATCGTCCACGCCCCGGGCATTGAATTGCCCGCGCTGTGTGCGGCTGTCGCCGCCAAGACTGGCGTCACGATGCTAGCGGTTCCAGAACGCCGGTTGGGCGATGGCGTTCTGGAGCGTGCCCGTGCCGTTAAGTCCATTCGGACGGCCTTGAACGAACTCGGGCACTATGTCGTTTTGCACCTGCTGGGTACCGGCAACCCTATCTCCATCGCCCTGTACTCGGCAATGGGCGCTGACAGCTTCGACGGGCTGGAATGGTGCCAGACCGTTGTCGATCATGAATCCGGCCTGCTTTATCACCTTTCGCAGGCCGACTTCTTTGCCGGTCAGACCGCATGGGGCGATGACGACAAGTTGTCGTTTCAAGCGCGCACGTTGGCCCACAATCTTGAGTTCTTCTCCGATTGGATGCGAAGACTGCGTGATGCGTTGAGCCACGATCGCTTGCCTGAATTCTGCCGGTCCAATCTGCCTTCCCGCGCCCATCGCCACGTTACGGATGTCGCCGGCTGGGGTCAGCCATGACCGTGGACATCATCAATCAGACCATTCGCGCGATGTGTCTTGAGGTCGAGACGCAAGTGTCGGCAGTCCAGAACTGGCAACAG
This sequence comes from Defluviicoccus sp., assembly GCA_013414705.1. Classification (GTDB taxonomy): domain Bacteria; phylum Pseudomonadota; class Alphaproteobacteria; order Rhodospirillales; family Defluviicoccaceae; genus Defluviicoccus. The sequence goes on along the minus strand of CP058705.1, from coordinate 3,407,440 downwards.
ATGGCCGAAGAAGAATTTCTGTACGAAGCGGCGATCTGCATTTTCGGCAGTCAGATGGTGTTCGAGATGGCGGTGGCAACGGCGGATCGGCTGCGTGAGAAGAAGTTGCTCCAGCCTGCGCCGTGCGGACGAAGCGTCCAGGTTATTGAACGAAAGGTTATTGCGGCCCTATCCGATCCGCTGCCTATTCCCGCGTGTAACGGGGCGCAACGATGGGTTCGACCACGCTTCAAGAATCGGCTGGCGTCCTTGCTGGCCAGGACCATCGTTGAAATTTATGGGCAATCCCGAACGATCCGTGGATTTTGTTCGATGCCCGGAATGCGAGGGAAGCTCGGGAAACCCTGATGCAGCACGTTTGGGGCTTCGGCCCCAAACAGGCCAGCCTCTTTCTACGCCGTGTTGGCTACTGCGCCGACCTCGCCGTTCTGGATGTCCATGTGTTGGATTATCTGCAACTGGCGCGTGGCCTGTCGTTGTCGCCCAGCAAGTTAGGCCGCCTCTCGCTCTATGAGGAAATTGAGAACACCTTTCGGGAGATTTCTGCCGAATTCGGTCATTCGATGGGCTGCGTCGATTTGGCAACCTGGCTGACGATGCGCGTGGCGAAGAGGGAGGCTTTCCTATGAGTTTCGTGAACCTGGTTTCCGGGNGCCTTGATTCGACGCTCGTCGGCGTAATGGCGAGGGAGGAAGGTATAGAGCAGTTCCCACTGTTCATTGACTATGGCCAACGGGCCGCCAGCCGGGAATGGGAAACCTGCAAGCTCGTCCACGGTGCCTTGGGTCTTCCGGCGCCGACACGGATGGATTTATCGGGTTTCGGGCGCGTCATTGCATCTGGCCTGACCCGTCAAGAACTCGACGTTAAAGCCGATGCGTTCACGCCCGGCCGCAACCTGATGTTCTTGCTGATGGGCAGCGCGTATGCGTATCAGCAAGGCGCATCATCGGTGACTATCGGCCTGCTGGCAGAGGAATTCAGTCTGTTCCCCGACCAGAAACGGCAGTTCGTGGCTCAGGCCGAAATTGCAATTTTCGCAGCAATGGGGCAGCAGATCAAGGTGCTCACGCCACTGATAGAGTTCGGCAAGGCAGACGTGGTCAGGCTGGCGCAGGCCAAGGGGATCACGGGCACCTACTCGTGCCATACTGGCAATTCAGAACCTTGCGGGCGGTGCATCGCCTGTTTGGAGTTCCAATTCGACAAGGAGAAATGAAATGGGTGGGGGCTCGGGCGGCGGTCTTACTAGTTCTGACATCAGGCGCCTTGAAGAACAGGCAAAGCAGAAGCTATCTGAGGCAAAAGGTGACGCCAGCAGGCACGTTTTCATCAGTTTCGACCATGAAGATTTAGACGAAGTGAACCTGCTTCGTGGTCAGGCGAAGAATGACAAGGTCGATTTGCAGTTCGACGACCATTCCGTCAAGGAGCCATTCGACAGCGCCAACGCCGATTACATCAAGCGTCAAATCCGCGAGAAGATCGACCGCTGCTCCGTAACGGTGGTGTATCTCTCGGAAAAGACTGCTTCAAGCAAATGGGTGAACTGGGAGATCGAAGAGAGCATCAAGCGCGGCAAGGGCGTCATTGGCGTCTACAAGGGAGACAAGGCCCCGACCAGTGTTCCCNCGGCGTTCGGGCAGAACGGCTGCAAGGCCGTAAAGTGGGAGCACGCCGCGCTGATGAAGGCTATCGAGGACGCGAGTACGAAAAGATGACGGGGGCCACAAGCGCCTGTTAATGTTTGATAATCGGCACCAGGTGGGAATTGGCCTGGGGAATGAGCCTTATAGAAGAATGGCGCAAGCATAGTGGTCGTCGCCGTTCAAGGAATAGCGTGCGCCGGAGGGACAGAACTTAAAAAGGAGGAAGCTGGATGCACGTTGTACGTCTAATGATTTCCGGCTTCCGGGGCGTGCGTTCTGCGGACATTACGTTGGGCCGTCATGCCGTGCTGGTGGGGCCGAACAACAGCGGCAAAACCACTGTCGTCGAAGCGCTGGCGTTGCTGTTCGGGCGCGACCGTCTGGTGCGACGCCTGACCGAACACGATTTTCACGGCAGCGCGCCGGACGAACCTGCTCGCATCCTGTGCATCGCCACCGTGACGGGCTTTACGCCCAACGACCCGCATCACCATTCCTCTTGGTTCAGCCCCGAACGCGGCGTCGAGAAATGGTACGACCCGAACGCCAAGACGCTGAGCGCCGCGCCGGACGCACAGCATACCGACCTGGCGGTGCAGACCGGCTTTGCCGCGCGCTTCGATCTGGACGAACTGGAGGCCGAGACGATCCGTTTTTTCGTGGACGACGAGGCGACGCTGGGCGACCCGTTCGCGGAAGACGCGCATCTGCGAACGATTCAGACCAAGGCTCTCCAAGAGTTGGGTTTCTTTCTGGTTCCGGCCTCGCGCACATGGGACCGCTGGATTTCCTTTTCCTCAGAATTGTTCCGCCGCGTGGTGGCGACGCGCGGGGACATGCCCGCACAGGCCGTCCGCGCCGAACGGGCGCGACTCTGGAATCCGCCGGAGGGCGCGCGGCTTGAAGACCAACCGGGACTTTCCGAGATCGTCAGCGCCGCAAACGACGAGCTGCGGACGCTCATGGCCACCGCGCCACGGCTTCAACTGCGCCTGACCGCGACCGACAGCGACTCCGTGTTGGAAAGCGTCATGCCGCATTTCGCGCATGGGACAGGGCCGACCCTTCCCTCGCAGCGGCAGGGCACGGGCCTTGTCTCCCTTCAAAGCCTTCTATTGCTGATGCAATTCGGCAAGGCGCGGGCGGAAACGGGCCAGTCCTTCGTGCTGGCCGTCGAGGAACCGGAACTTCATATCCAGCCTTCGCAGCAGAAGCGGCTGGTTAACCGCCTCAATGCGCTGTGTAACCAGACCATCGTGACGACGCATTCGCCCATCGTGGCAGCGATGTTCNCCGCGCCCGACACGCTCTTTATCGAAACACACGAGGGAGTCCTAAGCGCCAAGCCGCTCATGGACCCCATGCCCGCGCAGCCGACCAACCACCAGCAGCACCTTCTCTTTGCGTGGCGGCAGAAGTTGGTAGCCGCGCTCATGCACGAATGCGTCCTGATCCCCGAAGGGGTTTCGGATGTGGCATGGCTGGAGGCGCTGCAAACCGCCCTGGAACTGCGTCAGGGGTGGGAAGATGCCGGGGACGGCGTGCCGCATCTTTCCACCTTCGTCGGAGTCGTGCCGACCATTGACGCCAAGATTGCCGACACGTTCGCGCTGATCAGCGCCGTTCATGCGCGGCCCTGCATCCTTGTGGACGGGGACAATGATGGGCGTGGCTATTTCGATGCGGTGAAGGCCAACAACCCGCCGCCGCGTTGCGTGGTGTTTTGGCCGCAAGGCTGGGCGATGGAGCGTGTGGTTTCGTGGATCGCTGGCGCAGATGAAGCCGTGATGCTGGCCGCGCTAGGGGCCGCGCTGGGGACGCCGTTCGCCAATGCTCAGGCGCTTACTACCCACTTACTCACCCAGAAATCCTATGCCCCGACCCACGAGAGCGCCGCCGTCGTTCTCATGGAGAATGTGGCCTGCCGGGCGCGCGCCGCGCAGTTGCTCAACGCCTTGTGCGCCGTTTTGCGCGATCCCGCGAACGCCAACACGCCGCTCTTTACGCGCATCGTGGCGGACTCGACCGCCGACATGCACGTTTTCCGGTTTGCGCCCACATGACGTTCGATTTCTTCGAGGGCGCGGCGGGGACGGGAAAGACCCACAATCTTGTGGGCCGCGCGCGAGAGATCGTTCAAGACGGGGTGCTTGGCGAAGGCCACAAGCTCTTGGCGCTTACCTTTATGAACGGCGCGCGCCGGCGTCTGGACGCACGCCTTGGCGAGAACCCGGTATTCCGCCGGCGCTTTGATTGTCAGACCTTCGATGTGTTCGCCCGGACGCTGGCCGCGCGGCGCAGGAGTCTGATTACGCCAGCGATGCAGACGCACGCCGATGCCCTGAGCGAATTTGACGGGCCATGTGCTCTGGCGGCCGGGCTGTTGGAAAACGAAGCCGTTCAGAAATGGGTGGCGCGGAGTTTTCCGCTGATCTTGGTGGATGAGGCACAAGACCTCGACGAACACCGGATGCGCGTTCTTCAAGGGCTTTCGCCTTCTTGCCGGATCGTGGCGGCGGCGGATGCCTTCCAGTGCCTTCACAACGGACGCGATACCGCTCCCNTCATGAGCTGGCTAGAAGGCGCAGGTCAAACTCACCGGCTCACGCAAGTTCGGCGCACGACCCAGCAGGGATTGCTGGCGGCCGCGCTCGCCGTGCGTGAAGGCCGGGATGTGAAGGCCGTTCTGACGGCCAACACGTTCAACAACCGGACATCATGGAACGGCGCAGGCTTCCGGCTTCTGGACGCACCCGCCACGAATGCCAACCACGCGCTTCTGACATGGGCGATTGCCAACGATATGGTGCAGCGCCACGGCCCGGTGGTCATTCTCACGCCCGATGCGGGCAACGCGATTGTCCGCGCGGCGCTCAACACCCTTCAAACCAAGCAACATACCCGCAAGAACGGCGCGACCTTCGGGCCGTATCCGCATACTTGGGATCGCCACGACAACGACGAAGCGGATGCCCTACTGGCCGACGTCGCATTGCCAGAAACCGCGTCGTGCGCCGATCTTCGCGCGCTTCTAACGCCGCTGATCGGACACGCGCCCATCGTGCAGGCAATCAGCCGAATGGACCGTTTGCGCCGCGCACACGGGCAAGCGTCCTTCACCTCGGCGCAAGTCAAGGAGTTTGTGCGGGAGGCCGTGCGTAACCGCTCGCGTCTGGGTTTCCGGCAGCAGCACGGCCATTTGGCCATGACGATCCAGCGCGCCAAAAACCGTGAGTTTCCGAACGTCATCGTGTTGTGGCCGCACACGGCGACAGGCAGCGCGGAACATCTGCGTAGACTGCTTTACAACGGCATCACACGCGCTCAGAACCACTGCACCGTCATCGTGCTTGGGCAGAACAGACTGAACGCTCCACCATTTGCGCCGTAGGTGCGAAATGTTCTTCCTTCCTCCCGAAGCTCAGACCTCTTTTTGCCGTGCTTTCTCCCGACGCTCGTTTATGATGTTGAACGCGCTTGTGGCGGGATGGTCTCCGTAGAGAATCCACGAATCCAGCGCCTTTACCCTGGTGGTATCGCAGTTGGTATCGACTTGGGGGCATGAGCGGAAAGCCCAATACTTACAACGCGCACTCAAACCCGTTGACCATCGAGTGGGAATAGGGCGAGTGGGAGTGGGTCGAGTGTGCACGGGATGGAGGGCGCTTTGAGCCCGCAGTTTCCGGGCTCGGTCAGCGGCGACGGCACGTGGCAGCAGTTGCTGCGGCCACCGTCAAGGTCCGGTCCGCAATCGGCTCGCATGCCGGCGCTGTTCCTCGATCGGGACGGGGTGATCGTCGAAGAGGTGAATTATTTGTGCCGGCCGGACGACGTTCGCCTCATTCCGGGTGCAGCGGACACGATCGCGGCCGCCAATCGGGCGGGAGTGCGCGTCATCATCGTCTCCAACCAGTCCGGCATCGGGCGCGGCCGGTTCACGTGGCATGACTTTGAGGCGGTGCAGGACCGCATCCTGGCACTGCTCGCGCAAGCAGGCGCGGCCGTGGACGCGGTGTTCGCATGCCCGTTCCATTCGNGGGCGATATCACCGTGGTGCCATCCGGATCATCCGGCGCGCAAGCCCAACCCGGGGATGCTGCTGGCGGCTGGGGAGCAGCTTGCTGTCGATCTGCCACGCTCCTGGATCATCGGCGATCGTGCCGGCGATATCGCCGCCGGGAAAAATGCCGGGCTTGCCGGTGGCCTGCACGTGACGACAGGGTGGGGATCGGAGGCCGGGNAGACCGAGGCGGCGCGTGCGCTCGCCGTTCCCGACGCCTTCTCTGTTCTCGAAGCGGCCTCCATCGCAGCGGCCCTCAACTGTTGCCGCTGTTTCGGTAGGGTTCGTCCCCTGCCCCGGAGTTCAGGCAAACCGGACGACGTAGCCCCAGCTATCGAGCCGTTCGGGAATGGCGTTGAACGCCACCGAGATGCGTTGTTCGCCCTGGTTGGCCGGTACTGCATGCAGCAGATAGCTCGGGAACAAGATCAGATCGCCGGCGTCGGCGGCCGGTGACACCCACTTGGTGCTGTTGAACGGGCCTCGCGTCACCTGCTGGTGGTCGTTGCAGAAGTTGAACTCGGGCGTGCCCATCGTCCGGTGGAAGATGGTGTAGGTGGACGGGTGCGGCCGGGTCAGGAAGACCACCCCGGAAACGAAGCTGTTGGCATGATTGTGCAGTGCCTGGTGGCCGCCGGTCTCCAGGACGTTGACCCACATCTCCTTGACGCCCCAGCGCAGCGTCTCGCCGAACAGCAGCGCGCCGAACTCCGCCACCTTCGGCAGGGCGAGCCGGCTGATAGCGAGAAAGTTCTCGCTCGACTGCGGGCTGACCAGTTCGGTGTGCGACAGCAGGTCGGTCTTGTTGTTGGCCTGCCGCGCCGAAGACCGCGCCTCGGCCAGCGTTGCGTCGATCAGCGACCGGTGGAGCAGGCCTGGCACGCGCATGAACGGCGTGGGAAACAGCCCGATCACCTGGCTCACGGGGTCCTCCTTGCCGATTGGCGGGCCGTATCGTGGTGCATGTGATCCGTTCCGCTCAGGCACCGATGATCATCGCCATGCGCACAATGAACCAGAACGAGGCGATGCCGCCGATCGCGTAGGCGGGGATCGGCAGCGTCCACCGCGGCCACCGCACTTCCAGCGCCCGAGCCGACCATGCCAGCGCCAGAACCAGCAGGACGAAGGCGACCTGGCCGATTTCGACACCGGCGTTGAAGGAAAACAGCGCCAGCGGCAGATCGCCCGGCGGCAGGCCGAGATTGGTCAGCGCGGTCGCAAAGCCGAAGCCATGCAGCAGGCCGAAACAGAAGGCGACGATCCACGGCTGGCGCACCGTCAGTCCCATATCGCCGCGCTGCAGCCGGATGATTTCGACTCCGATGAAGACGATGCTCAACGCGATGGCGGCATTCACCACCCGCTCCGGCACACCGACCCAGCCGAAAGTCGCGGCGGCAAGGGTGATGCTGTGAGCGACCGTAAACGCGGTGATCGTCTTGAGCAGCATCCAGCGGCTGCGCACGATCCAGATCAGGCCGAGCACGAACAANAGATGATCGACGCCGAGCAGGATGTGCTCGATGCCGATCTGAATGTACGCGCCGGCAATATCTAGTTTGGCGGCGAAGCTCGAACCGGGATTNGGCGACGAAGGTGACGCGGGGTTGCTGCCGGTGAGTGCGAACGACTGCGCCGGTGCATCGCGCCGGGTGATGCGGACGACGGCGCCGGTATAGCGCGTGCCGAGTTCGTTCACCGTCAGCGTGCCGACCAACCCNCGTTCACCACAGTCGAGCATTGGCGCGTTGACCGTGCACTGCTCGGGAAAGGTGGCGGTAGGGGCGCCCAGACCCTTCGAGGACGAGTAGATCCAGTGCATCAGATATTGCCCTGGTTTGCCTTCCTTGAGTTCGAGCACCGCGATTGGTGTCTCGTGCGCGAATGCACAGCCTGCCGCCATTGACGCGAGGGCAGCACTCAGGGCCAGGAGCAGAGCAAGGGCGCGGATCACGACTTGTCCTCGATCCGGATGTCGTAGGTGGAGAGAATGCCCTGATACGCTTCCTGTGCCTTCTGCTTCAGAGCGGCCTTCTGCCAGTCGGCCTCAAGCTGCGGCCTGAGTGACTGGAAGTCGGGTTCGACCGCCGGCTTGTCGTGCTGCACGCGGGCGACGTGCCAGCCGTCGTTGGCGTGTACGGCATGCCAGTATTCGTCGCCCGGATCCAGCAAACCTTTGGCGAAGGACTCGCCAAAAACCTGAGTGATATTCTCTCGGGTACGGTCTCGATAGTACAGTTCCTGTCCGGCATAGTCTTCGACGATCGCCCCGTTGCGCATCGTCTTGACCAAATTTGTGGCTTCCGTTTCCGCTGTCTCGTCGTCGCCACCGATTTTGATCTGGATGAAATCGAAGCGCCGAGGAGCACTGTATCGAGCGCGATTTTGCTCCAGCCACTGCTCGAGCTGCTCGTCTGTCGGCGGGTCCACCACCGCATCGTCGATCAGCATCGAGCGCATCTTCAACTCAAGCCGACTGCGGAACATCGGGTCGCCCTTGTCTAATCCGAGCGCGACCGCCTCCCGGTACATGACTTCCTCGTATACCCAGGCATCAATCAGATTATCGATCTCATCGAGATCAGGAAGTCTGCCCTGTTTTTCGGTAAATTTCTGAATTAATTCGGAGCGAGTATTTTTATCTATAACTATTAATTTTTGATTCTGCGTTTCAGAATACACTGCTTCATCAACAATAAATATCAAAATACCTATCAGTAAAAACTGCAATAAAGGCTCGCGCAAAAAGGTCCTTAACGACATTTTCACCGTTTATGCCTCTCGCTTTTTTGGTTTGTCAACCGATAGGGCAACACGTCTGCCGAAGTCTCATCGATCAATGACTTAAGAGAATTCTCCGACTGCCGACGGCAGAGAACGCCTCAGTGGTAAAACGCTTCCATTGCGCGCCTGCTCAAGTATTCCCGGCGTTGTTTAGCAACATCCAGCGGGCAGTGGTAGGGCGACCCGCAATGTTCATCATACCGTCATATTTCTTTGGCGGCGGTGTCATGAACGGTTGGTAAAGGCTGACCCTGGAGCGTTGGAATTGATTTGCGTTCGTAGTTTGGTTCGCCGCCGACTTACGCGAAGGGGATGAGGGAAATGACTCAGTTGAAGATGCGCGCCCTCGGCTGCGTCAGTGCGATCGCGCTGACGGTCGCCGTTGCCGACCACGCGTCGGCCAAAGGCGGGGTACGGCAAACGGGGAATATCTCAGTGGTGACTTCCACAACCACACGACGTGCTCGGACGGTTCGACGTCACTGCAGACGCTGACCGGCAAGTCCCTCGAATATCTGGACTGGTTCATTCAGGCAGGCCACAGCGGCTCGGGCAACCGGGACTGCCGGTTCGACGATCCGACCCAATCGGGGATCACCTCGGGCCCGAACGCCAGCCCATACGCCGATACGCCGGTCTACTGGCAGGACACGGCTTATTCCATCGGCGTGGGGGCGCTGGAAGGTCTGCAGGAGGACGGCACGCCGATGTCGGCGCAGCAGACGATGCCGCCGGCGTCGAGCGCGCCGCGCATGTGGCGCTGGCAGTCGGTGCAGCAGTTCACCTATCCGATCGTCAGCGAGATCGGTAAGGATAAGGGCAAGCCTGTTTTCGTCGGTATGGAGTGGGTGGTTCCCGGCCACGAACACACCAGCGCATCGGTCACGACCGACCAGTTCCCGGTGACCGGTGGCAACGCCAACGGCATGGCGCAGTTCGAGTACTGCTTCGCGTCCAACAGCGAAGATACCAGCGGCGGTGGTGGCCAGGGCTGGACCTGCGAAGTCGATCCGTCCGACAACGGCAAGCTGATCAAGCGCTTCACCGGCACTCCGGTGGATTACGGGCCATCCGACTACAACGGGCAATTGGGCTCGGATGGCATCAACGTCGACGACGAAGGTGATCACGTCAAGTCGACGGCTGGTGTCTACTGGATGCAGGAGAACCACCCCGGTCAGGCGTACGCGGTGCCGGCCCACCTGGAGCGTGCCGGCCCGTTCCGTCCCGGCGAAAACCGCGGTTACAACGTCGAGAACCTGCGCGACTGGAACAATGCCGCGCCAGACGTTGCATTCGGCTTCGAGAGCCAACCCGGCCACCAGGCGTCTGACAACCGCGGTGAGTATCAGCCTACCCGGAGTGGCGGCACGGTTGCTTCGTCGGGCCTGTATACCTTCGGCGGCACAGGCTGCTACGCGGCTGCGGTCGCTGGGAAACCCGGTTACGACGTCGACAACGTGACGCCGCTGACCGCGGCCGACTTCCAGCAGGGCGGCAAGTACTATGTTCCGGGCGTCGACTTCAAGGCTGATCCGAAGTACGTGACCGTCTGCCAGCCTGGCATCCGCACGATGTGGGATGCACTGCTGACCGAAGGCCGGAAGTGGTTCTTCTTCGCCAGCTCCGACTGGCACAATCGCGGCATGTTCGGCTTCAACGAACCGCAGACCACCCAGGATTTCGCGCCCGGCGAATACCAGAAGACGCACGTCTTCGTTCGCCATCAGCATGTGGACGATCCCGCACAGGACATCGTCAACGGCCTGCGCAGCGGCAACAGCTACGTGACCACGGGTGACCTGATCACCAAGCTCGTCTTCAAGGCATGCTATGGCGGCAAGTGCGCCACCATGGGCGAGACGCTGGAAGTGCCGGAAGGAGCGGATATTCAGGTTCAGATCCGCTTCCTCGATCCGNAAGGGCCAAACAACAGCCCGTATTCCTTCCCGAACCCGGCCTTGTTGCAGGCACCGTTCCCGAACATTTCGGAGCCGCTGAACAAGCCGACGGTCCGCTATGTCGACCTGATCAAGGGCTACATCCGCAAGGCGAAGTTCACGCCGAAGCAGGCCAACTACACCAATCCGCAGCCGACGACGTCGGTGCGCCTGCTGGCGAAGTTCATGGACACGGGCCCATTCAAGTGGCGGACCAAGGGTCAGTGGAAGGAGATGGAATACACCATCAGCAACATCGACTACGACAAGTACGTCCGCATCCGCGGTTCCAACCTGCCGCCGGGAACCCCTTACGAGCGTGATGACGAGGGTAACCCGCTGCGGGACGACTTGGCGAACAACATCCCGTGCACCGATGCGGCGTGTCAGGCGGGCGGCATGGCGCAGCACACCAACGGCATATTCGATTACGACGTCGAGGGCTGGGGCGACCTGTCGTTCCACTCCAATCCGATCTTTATCAAGGTCAACCACGGCGCGAAGGTCACGAGCAACGCGACCAGCAGCAACCCGTCCTAGTCGCTGCAGCCAAGACAGACTGCTCGGCAAGGGGACCCTCCGGTCCCCTTGCTTTGCTTTTGTACGCCTGCACGTCTGTACGCCTGCACGTCTGTACGTCTGTACGCCTGCACGTCGCCGGTACTGTTGCACTGCATCGAGTCCCGGTGGCTCGAACTTGGCCCGAAACTCCGGAACGACGTCCCTCGTGATCACACGCCTCGCGCTTGTTGCGTCCCTCTACCTGTTCTTGTTCTTCTCCGGGTTCGCCGGGCTCGGCTACCAGATGGCCTGGACGCGGATGCTGTCGGTCGGCCTCGGTCACGAGATCGTGGCTGTGCTCGCCGTCGTCGCGGCGTTTTTCGCCGGCGTTGCCCTAGGGGCCTGGGTACTCGACCGGCCGATCGGCCGCAGCCGCCATCCCGGGCGGTGGTATGCCGGGCTGGAAGCCGCGATTGGATTCTGGTCGCTGGTTCTGGTCGTCCTGATCCCGGTGGCCAACGAGGTCGCCGCCCGGCTGATCGGTGTCGAGCCGTCGGCGTGGCGGCACTGGGGTGTTGCCTTCCTGCTGCCGTTCGTGGTGCTTCTCCCGGCGACGGCCAGCATGGGCGCGACGCTGCCAGCGATGGAGCGGCTGGTCTTCCGCCTGCGCCAGGGTGGCCATGCCGTGGGCGGCCTCTACGCCGCCAACACCTTCGGTGCGGTTGCCGGCACGGTGGCAACGACACTGTGGCTGGCACCCGCCTTTGGCTTCACCGGTTCCTTGCTGATCCTGGCCGCAGTCAACGCCGTCTGCGCGCTCGGAACGCTGGTGGTAAGCNGCCGGTCAGGGGTGGGTCATGTGGCGCCCGCGGCTGCCGCAGCGACCACGGTCGGCGTCACGGGGTCCGGGACAGGGAAAGGGGAAAAGGGTCAGGAACTCGGCCGGCTTTCGCTGATCCTGCTGGCGACCGGCTTCCTCGGCATCGGCTACGAAATGCTGATCGTGCGGATGCTGAGCCAGATCCTGGAGAACACGATCTACAGCTTTGCCGCGGTGCTGTCGGTCTGGCTGCTCGGCACGGCGCTGGGTGCCGCCGTCTATCAGCTGTTCCGGCCGCGGCGCCGCTTCGAGACTCCGCTTGCGGTGCTGCTGNATCTGCTGGCAGCGTCGTGCCTCGGCGGCACGGCGCTGTTGTGGTTCGCCCGGTCCGCTTACGAAGGTGCACGCAGCCTCGCGGCGCTCGACCTTGCGGGCGGGATCTCGGCCGAGCTGGCAGTCGCGGCCCTCATCCTGATTGCCCCGACGATGGTGATGGGGGCGACGTTCTCGCATCTCGCCCAGCGGGTCCGCGACGTTAGTGACCGCCTCGGTCATGCGGTCGCGGTGAACACTTTGGGCGCTTCGGTGGCACCGCTGGTCTTCGGGGTGGGACTGCTGCCGGCGCTCGGCTCGAAGCTGGCGCTGGCCGGCGTCTCGCTGGGCTACCTGGCACTGTTGCCGCTCGCCAGCGTAAAACGCTGGGGGTTGCGATGCTGGGTGGCGATCGGCGGCGTTGCGGCCGCGGCGGCGGCCATCCTGCTTGGCCCCATGGATTTCCGGTTCGTCGAGGTCCCGGCGGGCGGCGCGCTGCTATCGCACCAGGAGGGTGTGATGGCGGCGGTTTCAGTGGTTACGGATCAGCGCGGCGCCCGGCACCTGAAGGTGAACGACGAATTTCGCATGGGCGGCACCGCCTCGGTCTATTCGGACCGGCGCCAGGCGGACGTGCCGCTGCTGCTGCACCCGCATCCGCAGCGCGCGCTGTTTCTCGGGCTCGGCACCGGGGCGACGCTGGCGGGCGTGCTCGACCATCCGGACCTGAGTGCGGAGGGAGTGGAACTGGTGCCGGAAGTGATCGGTGCCATGCCCTACTTCGACAGCGTGCTGGACGGGCTGCGCAGCGACGCCCGGGTGCGCATCATCGCCGCCGACGCGCGCCGCTACGTCCGCGCCACTGACCAGCACTACGACGTTATCGTCGCCGACGTCTTCCATCCCTCGCGCGACGGCGCGGGCGCGCTCTATACCGCGGAGCACTTCGCGGCGGTGCGCGACCGGCTGGGCCCGGGCGGCCTGTTCTGCCAATGGCTGCCGCTGTATCAGCTCGACGCACCCACGCTGCAGACCATCATCCGCACCTTCCTGACGGTGTTCCCGGACGCCACCGCGCATCTCGCGCATTACAGCCTGCTGACGCCGATGCTGTGTCTGGTCGGCTCGGCCGAGCCGCGGCACTATCCGCCGGATTGGCTGGCAACGCGCGCCAGCGATCCGAGGCTTGCAGCGGCGCTGGCCCGCCTCGACCTGGACAGCCCATTCGCCCTGTTCGGCACCTTCGTTGCCGGGCCGGTTGATCTCGGGCAGTTCGCGGGCGACGGGCCGATCAATACCGACGACCGGCCGGTGGTCACCTTCACCGCACCACGTGCTGTCTACGGAACCCTCTCGCCGACCTGGGGGCGCCTGAAGGCGATCATCCAGGCGAGCACGCCGCAGCCAAAGGAACTGCTTACGGAGCCGGACGGCGAGGGCAGCGGCTTCGATCAGCGGCTCGCCGCCTACTGGCGGGCACGCAACGCGTTTCTGGCAACCGGCACGACGGTCGAGCCGAGCGCCGATCCCCGCGTGATGGCGCGCCAGATCGCCGGGCCGCTGCTGGCAATCGTGCGACTCTCTCCGGACTTCGAGCCCGCCTACCGGCCGTTGCTCGCACTCGCCCGCGCACTGTCGCAAGACGACCCTGATACCGCGCACCGTCTGCTGGCGGACCTCGACCAGGCCAATCCCGGACGCGACGACGCCCGTCAACTTTCCGCGCAGCTATTCCCGGACAAGCCCTTGCCGACACGTGACGCGGGCACGGCGGCGCCCGAAGTCGGTCCGCGGGCGAAAGGCGCGACGACGGATGGCGCCTCAGCAGGGACGGGGCGATGAGCACGGCATCGGCGCCACCGCGGATCGACATCGGCGCACACCTGCTGATGGCGTATCCGACGCCGATCCTGGTCTATCCGTGGCCGGACAGCGACGCGCTGAACGCCGAACTGCGCGCGCTGATCATTGCCGCCGAAGCGGCCGACCCCGGCATCGTGCGCAGCAACATTGGCGGCTGGCACTCGGCTCCGGACTTTCTCGGCCGCGCTGACGACTGCGTCNCGGCCCTGCTCGGGCGCATCGAGACGGTGATGGTCGAGGTGACCCGCGCGTTTCTCCAGCCGGGCGACAGGCCGTGCCGCATCCGCTTCCAGGTCGAGGGCTGGGCCAATGTGCTCCGCCACGGCGGCTACCACAACATCCACAACCACGCCAACGCCCACTGGTCGGGAGTCTACTACGTGACCGGCAATCCGCCGGCGCCGGGTCGGCCGATGAGCGGCAAGCTGGAGTTTGTCGACCCCCGCCCGGCCGCAACCATGATGGTCCTCGAAGACACTTCGATCTATGGCCGGCAGCTGTTCGATCCGAAGGCCGGCACGATGGTGGTCTTCCCGTCGTGGCTGCAGCATCAGGTGCACCCCTATTTCGGCTCTGGCGCACGGATTGCGGTGTCGTTCAACGTCATGGTCACGCCAGCCGCGGCGGGTCCAGACGCGGCACGCGAGGGTGAGGGGGCGAAGGCTCGCCTGAGCTGCCTGCTTTACAGGCTGCACCGCTGGGGTAGAGTGACGTGGAAACGAGCGTGGCCCGCCTGGGCCACTGCCGAGGCTATTGCTGGGTTGCTGGGGGAGAGGGGGAGATGAGCGCGCTGCAGGCAATCTGAGACTGGCAGCCCATAAGGGGGACAGCGACCAATCTTCGGAGGAGCTCAGCAGGTAAACGTCCGTATCAATATGCCTGGGGTGATCCTGATGCAAGTTTGTGAGCTTTTAGAGCAGCTTTCGAAGGGCGGAGGGTATGAAGCGAATATCGACGATTACTGTATTTGCACTCATCGGAATTTTTCTCTGTATATCTATGCGTCACCCTGGACTGAATCGGATATTGTGAGCAAAGGATTCGACGAAAGGGAAAAGCTACAATCTTGGATTACTCTAGGAACTGGTGTTCTTAGTTTGGTTGCGTCGTCGATTGGTTTGCTTATGAAAATCATTGAACTTTGCGAGAGGAAGCGGCCCGAAAAGTGATGACAGCTAAGCCATGCGCCGCAACATAGCTTGGGCATCCCTTGCTCTACTGCTTATAACTCCAGCTTCCTCCAGCCACGCGCAGGAAAGCCGAGACCTAGAAGAGGTCTACGAAAACCATCTGGGGCGATATGGGGTGAAGTTTTTCGCCGCGCCTTCGGAGAGAGTGGGTTTGGCAAGAGCTACGCGTTGGTGATCGGCGTGAGCGATTACGCTCATTGGCCACACATGGAGCCGTCTTTCGTGGATGCCAAGCGCGTTCGCAACTTCCTTATCAAAGATGCGGATTTTGATTGCGTCTATACGCTGACCAATGCGAAAGCAACCAAATCGCACATTGAGAAACTGATGCAAGAAGTTTTTCCGCGACTGCTCAGTAAGGACGATCGCTTCTTCTTTTATTTTTCGGGCCACGGAACGCAGCGGAATACGCGCAGGGGAGCAATAGGATATTTGCCGCTGATTTCTGCCGAGCGGCAAGGTTATGCCAGCATGATCAGCATGGATGACATCGAACAGTGGTCACACCTGCTGGGCGATATTCGACAAGCGCTATTTGTATTAGACGCCTGTTTTAGTGGGTTGGCAGGCTTTCAGCTAAAGGGAGAACTAAGAGACAAGACGGTGGCGGGATTGTCACAATACGCCCACCACCTGATCACGGCAGGAACGGCAAACGAGAAGTCTCTTGCCAGCATCAAGCTGTGGAATGGTAGCCTGTTTACGAACGCATTTTTGAACGGTGCGTCTGGCCTTGCCGATACTTGGACGCACGAATATCCGAAGGATGGCATCGTCTCTTTGAAAGAACTGTTAGTATACATCAAAAAAGTGATTGATGCTGAGTCGCTAAAGAACCAGATCAGGATGTCACCTCAAATCTCAGACCTTGAGGCTGATAACGCCGGAGAATTCTTTTTCCTGGCAAAGACGTCGCCGAATGCGGAGCGAGGGGCTGAGGAGGAAGGGTCCACAGTAACTTTCTCTAATGCTGTAGTCTCGGGTGCAACATTCGCAGCTCCCGTGTCACACTCGCAGTTGACGCGAGCGGGGATTATTCGGACGCAAAACTGCTTGCCAAACTTGGCTATGAGCCGGGGCCGGCGGACGGATCAGTGACACCACAGACGCACGCCGCCGCTGCGGCTTTCCAAAGTCGCGTTGGACTTCGTGCCGACGGCGCGATCACACCTGATCTCTTGATCAGCTTGTACACGATCGCGCTTCCACTCCAGGAGGAATCTTCGGATCAGTCCATTACGNNATTAATGTCGCGAAGGGTCAAGCCAGCGGCGTCATCGTCGGCCCCAGCGCCACCGTTCGCGGCATCCAGATTCAGCAGGGCGATTTCGCGCAGGTGCGCCAGCAGAAGCTGGAGCGGGCGCAGGGGCTGCTGGCCGCTGAGGTGACGGCCAACCTGCGGGCACTGGATCATCGGCTGACGCTGGTCGATGCCGCCACCCAGCCGGACGTGTTTGATACCGAGTTGTCTGCGGTGCGGCGGCAGATGGCGCCGGCGACCGAAGCACAATTTGCGAACGGCTATGAACAGCTGACCCGCAGCAGTCAGGTGGCGTCACTGCGCCATGCGCTGAACAGCGAGCGTCTGCGCCCGGATCTGCCGGGACCGCTGCTGCAGGTGATGCTCGATGCGGGAGCACCGGGAGAGCCGGTGCAGACGTTCTATGCCGGGCTCGCGGAAGTCGAACGCGTGACCGATTCGCTGCTGACGACACTGGAAAGCGCCGGGCAGGTCGACGCGTCCGATGAAACGGAGCGCACATACGCCGCAGACAGCGTTGCGCTGGCGCAGCGCCTGGTGCGCAACCGCACGCAGCTGGCCTATCTGGATGGACTGCGGCTGCTCGATACGCTGGGAGCCGCCGGCTCCTCGAAAGACCTGTCCGACATCAAATCGCTCGAACCACGCCGGCCGCTCGCCCATAAGGAGTACCAGGGCCTGCTGGCGCCACTGGTCGAAGAGGGCGAACGGCTGGTGGGACAGCGACAAGGACTGGTGCAGCGGGCGGAAGACCTGCGCGATGCGAAGCTCGAGGAATACCGAAAGCTTAATGAGCAGCTCAAGATCCAACCGCAGGACACTTGGGCGATCGTGGTCGGCAAGGCACGGGCGCTGCGTGAGCTGGGCCGGACCGGCGATGCGGTCGCGGCGTTCGGCCGCTACGCCGAGATGTTCGCCGCATCTGATCCCGGGGCACCGGCCTACGCGCGTACGGCTCAGGCGTTCACCACCCAGTTCAACGCGCTGGGGGTGAGCGGCGGCGTTTATCTGTTCGCGGTCATCGACGGCGGAGCGGCGGCGCACGCGGGTCTGCAGGTGGGCGACATTATCATCAGCTACGCCGGCGAACTGACGCCAGGGCCGGCCGAATTCTCGGTCGTCCAGAGCCGCTACACCGCTGCCGATACGGTGCGCCTCGACTATCTCCGCCTGCAGCCAAACGGCGCATTCAAGCCGGGAACGGTCNTCCTGCCCGGCGGTCCGCTCGGCGCCGGCCTGATGCCGATCTGAACACTGGCGGTGTTGTGCGTTCGTATGTTGTCCGCTGCGGCTGCCGACACCGAGTGGCGCCACTGCCAAGGGCTCTGAAGTAATGGGTGGAAACGCTCCTGCCGCAGGCGTTGCCCAGTGACAGCACATCTGGCACGCGTCACTCCTCCCAGGGGCCTCCGGCCTTCGAGAAACAACAGCGCAATTTGCCAAGTTGGTAAGGGGAATTGGTGGAGCCGAGGGGATCGAACCCCTGACCTTCGCATTGCGAACGCGACGCTCTCCCAGCTGAGCTACGGCCCCGAAACCACAAATGAAGACGCGGCCACGAACCGGCGCGACCGCGAAAGGCTATAATGGGAGTGGCCGGGCGCTGCTGTCAAGCGAGACCGCCAAATCTGGTGCGTCCTGAACCGGATGTGGGGTTGGTTGCGGGACCGGCCGACGGGTGGCAGCAATAGAATGACCATGGTTGCCAACACAACAGCTTTGACAACCGAAGGAACGGGAACCTTTCCCCGCAGACCGAGTTGTCCGTGCGCGCCGCGCGAGGCGGCGCTGGAGGGGAAGGAGGTTTCATGCCGCTGATCAGTATTCTTCTTGTACTCATCGTCGTGGGCGTGGTGCTGTGGCTGATCAACACCTACCTGCCAATGGACGGGAAGATCAAAACGATCCTCAACGTCGTCGTTGTCATCGCCGTCATTCTCTGGCTGCTGCAGGGCTTCGGCGTCCTCGGTACAGCCCACACCGTTCCTCTGAATTAGGAGGCAAGGGTTCCTTTCGGAAAACGTCATGGGGGCACGTTGGCGCTCGTGGTTTCCGTTGGATGGGCCGGGTTGGCGATCTGCTGATCCGGCATCGGAGCCACGAGGAAGCACTGTCGGGAGCAGCGCGCCCTACGTGCCCCACAGCCAGGTCATGCGGCCGACGGGCTCACCCCATTCGGCCGCATGATTTCCGGTGCTCCCGAACGCCGGAACAGGAAGCCGGCGGGCCCGCAACGATCAGCCAAAGAGCCGAAGTTCGCGGCTATGCCTGCGAGAGCTTGTCCATCAACGCGTTTGCCGGCGCATCGGGAGTTACAAGCCGCTCCGCCTGGTCGGCCCCGAGTGCCGGCAGGCCGCCATCGAGCAGTCCCAGCTGCACCAGAACGGTGGCCTGATCCCAGTAGATGTGCTCGGAGCTGATCTTGTCGCCCTGGAACGCGACAATGCCGACATGCGGGACGACAAGCCGCCGGCCCGTAGGCGCGATGCCCGGCGCAAACCAGTCCATCTGCACCGTGTGCGTGAAGCGAACGATGAACTCGTCGATCACGCGTGCCTGGCCGACGGTGCGGGTCAGCAGCTGCAGTTCAAAATCCGGCGGCATCTGCGGGATGAAGATATCGCGATAAAACGCGCGCAAGGGCTCGCGTCCTGTCGCACCCGTTCCCACCGGCACATGCGTCAACGAGGGNTGCGGCGTCATCGTCGCGATCGCCGCGTCCGCATCCTTGTGCACAAACTCGGCGGCCGTGTGCGCCTCCCAGACATCGATCAGCGTCTGCTCGTCGGCGGTGAAGTCGTGCATCGCACTTCCCTTTCGAGCGAGGCAGGAACCAAATAGATGAGATTTATTCGGTCTGATCCAACCATGTGGGAGGAAAGTTTGGGAAGTGGTTTCCGATTGCGGCCCGGTACGGTCGGAAGCAGCGTGCCGAACGTGCCCCATCGCCTGAGCCTTCGCCCCCTTTTCCGCTGTGAGCGCAGCGGTGCGCTTGTACAGAGCTGCCATCCATGGCCACCACGGTGGTGATCCACTGGTCCTCGGCCAGCGCCTTGAGGATCCGGCGCCAGTGACCCCGGCCAGACCAGCGGTTGAAACGGTTGTCGAGCGGTGTCGGTGGACCGTCGTCCGGCGGACAATCCTCCAGCGGCACCCACGCTTCAGAACAGGGATGATCCCGCTGTACTCCCGGCTGGTTCTTCGGCAGATGCAGCGCGATCGCCGCCCATGCGGTAGCGTCCAGCCAGAACAAGTTCTCCACACCCACCTCCAAGGCTCAAAACCACCTCGGAGTGACGTTCATAAAAAATATTTCAATAGGTTAATTAGGTTCAGACCATAATGCATGATTCTAGCAACATTCGCATGTGTGCCGAACGAGTAAGAGTTTAATGAGTAAGAGTTTATTGTACGATTGTCGATCAGATCGCTAATGGTGTCGATCGGCTGCTTCCCAGAGTGAGTGGATTATTCTGCTGACATTTCCTTGCGAGGAACGAGCCCGCAACCGCCATTAATCCGCTGGAGTTACCAGGGGAATGATGCACCGGCCGAAGGAAGAATAGTCCGACTTTTCGGGAAACCAAAACTGCATCTGGAGATCTGAACGATGGGACTTGAACAGCAATTTCGGCTCGACGGGAAATGCGCTGCCATCACGGGCGCAGCAAGCGGCATAGGTCGCGCGATTGCCGAGGCGTTCGCCGATGTTGGCGCGCGTCTGTTCCTGATGGGCATCCACGGTGCGACACTGCAGGAGGTGGCGGACGCCTTGCCGGGTGATGTGCGGACGCACGAGGTGGACGTGACGGATCCGAACGCGGTCAATGCGGCGGCGGAAGTCTGCGGCGAAGCCGACATTCTGATCAACTCCGCGGGGATCGCCGTCCTTCACGGCGCGCTCGACGTTGCGGACGAGGATTGGCGCCGCGTGATGGACGTCAATGTGAACGGCACGTTCTGGTCAAGCCGTGCATTCGGCGCGGGTATGGTCGATCGCGGCCGCGGCAGCATCGTCAACCTTGGTTCGATGTCTGGGATCATCGTCAACCGGCCGCAAACAGCTGCTTCCTACATGGCATCCAAGGGCGCTGTTCACATGCTGACAAAGGCGCTTGCAACGGAGTGGGCCGATAAAGGCGTGCGCGTCAATGCGCTCGCACCCGGTTATGTGGCGACCGAGATGACGCTGAAGATGCGCGAGCGCCCGGAGCTGTTTGACGCGTGGCTGGAGAACACGCCCATGGGCCGCTGCGGCGAAGTGAGCGAGATTGCGGCGGCTGCCCTTNTTNTGGCCTCCGACGCCTCTGCCTATGTGACGGGCGCCGTTCTTTCCATTGACGGAGGCTACACCTCCTGGTGATCGTTGATTGGTTTGACCAAGCTTCGTTGCGCACAAGGTTATAGTCTTCATCCTTCGCAAGGCCGAGCAGATACGCCGTCGCGCAATGAATCGAAGGCTCACGGGATAGCCCAGATTTTTAGGTGTTTAGTCCTGGCATTTGATGGATTAGGTCAAGTCTGAATCGCTCTGGCCCTTCCGCATCCGCTGGCACAATGAGTATGTAAGATGAGGTGCCGAGCCCCGTCGGTTCGGGGGCCGGCGGGTCCGGATGCAAGGTGGACAACATGCAGGCAATGGTCTTGGAAGCGCCGCATCGGCCGCTGCTGCGGCAGAGCCGTCCTGTTCCGAGTCCGGGGGCCGGGCAGGTGCTGGTCAAGGTGGGGGCGTGCGGGGTGTGTCGCACCGACCTGCACGTGTGTGATGGCGAGCTTCCGGAGCCCCGGCTGCCGATCGTGCCCGGCCACGAGATCGTGGGCTGCATCGAAGCGCTCGGCGACGGGGTGGAGTCACTCGCCGTGGGGCAACGGGTCGGCGTTCCGTGGCTCGCGTGGACGTGCGGCGTCTGCCGCTATTGTCGGGCCGGGCAGGAGAACCTGTGCCCGCGGGCGCTGTTCACCGGTTATCAGTGCGATGGCGGCTATGCGGACTATGTGGTTGTCGATGCGCGCTACGGCTTTCCGATCCATGGGTCCTACACCGATGCCGAGGCGGCGCCGCTGCTGTGTGNNGGGCTGATCGGCCACCGCTGCCTGCGCGCAGCCGGCGCGGCCGAGCGGTTGGGCCTTTACGGATTTGGAGCAGCCGCGCACATCGTGGCTCAGGTTGCACTGTTCCAGGGCCGGCAGGTGTACGCGTTCACGCGTCCGGGCGACGCGGCGGCACAGGCGTTCGCGCGCCGGCTGGGCGCGGTGTGGGCGGGCGATGCCGACGAGACGCCGCCGGAAGAGCTCGATGCGGCGATCCTGTTCGCTCCGGTGGGCACGCTGGTGCCGACCGCCCTGGCGGCGATCCGGCCGNGGGGCATTGTCGTCTGCGGCGGCATCCACATGAGCGATATCCCGTCGTTTCCCTACGAGCTGCTGTGGCGCGAACGCACGATCGTCTCGATCGCCAACCTGACGCGGCGCGACGGCGAGGAGTTTCTGGCGCTCGCCCCGCAGGTGCCGGTGCGCACCGAGATCGAGAGCCTGCCACTGTCGCACGCCAACGAGGCGCTCGCGCGGCTGCGCGAAGGACGCGTCACCGGCGCGCTGGTTCTGATCCCCGACGCCTGATCGGGGCTACGCCGAAGAAGGCGTTTCGGCCGAAGACGGCGTTTCGCAAGGAGTGTGCACCGCATGTCGAGACGAACGTTCAACCTCACCGATCAGGTCTACAGCTATCTGCTCGATGTCTCTTTGCGCGAGACCGACATCTTGCGCCGGCTGCGTGCGGAGACGGCGACGCTGCCGAAGGCGGGGATGCAGATCTCGCCCGAGCAGGGGCAGTTCCTGGCGTTGCTCATCCGGCTTGCCGGCGCGCNNCGCGTGCTCGAAATCGGGACGTTCACCGGCTACAGCGCGCTGGTGATGGTCGAAAGCCTGCCGCCCGACGGTCGTTTGGTCGCCTGCGACGTCTCTCGCGAGTGGACCGACGTCGGCCGCCGGTACTGGCAGGAGGCCGGTGTGAGCGATCGCATCGAACTGCGCCTCGCTCCGGCACTGGAAACGCTGGCGGCGTTGCGCGCCGAGGGGAGANTGTTCGATTTTGCCTTCATCGATGCGGACAAGGCCAACTATCAGGCCTACTACGAGCAGACGCTGGCGCTGCTGCGCCCGGGCGGCCTGATCTGCGTCGACAACACGCTGTGGGGCGGCCGGGTGGCGGA
This sequence comes from Defluviicoccus sp., assembly GCA_013414705.1. Lineage (GTDB taxonomy): Bacteria > Pseudomonadota > Alphaproteobacteria > Rhodospirillales > Defluviicoccaceae > Defluviicoccus. Next base: position 3,384,845 of record CP058705.1, on the reverse strand, counting down.
TCCGGCCGCGGATGATGCGGATACCCGGGCGATCCAGGCGCTGAACGAACACCTTCTCCACGATCAGCGGATCCACCTGAGCCTGCTGCCGATCGGCGACGGCCTGACGCTGGCACTCAAGCTCGGCGACTAAGCCGCCCCGTGGTCGCGCCCCGGGGGTCGCGACAGTGTGGTCTGATGTACGGCCTGTGATTTCTCGCAGACGACCCCTGAGAGTTGCCGCCGTGGTCCTGCAGTTGCATGTTGTTTTCGAAAACAGGGGCGAAGCGCATGCGCAGATTGCGACAAACCAAGATCATTGCCACCGTCGGTCCGGCCAGCGGCTCCGATGAGATGCTGACGCGGCTGTTCCAGGCCGGCGTCGATGTGTTCCGGCTCAACTTCAGCCACGGCAGCCATGAGGAACACGCCGCACAGTTGCAGCGCGTGCGCGCGCTTGAGCAGCGTGTGGGCCGTCCGGTGGGCGTGCTGGCCGACCTGCAGGGCCCGAAGCTGCGCGTCGGCCGCTTTGCCGACGGCAAGGTGCAGCTTGAGACCGGTGCTTCGTTTCGCCTGGATTTGTCCCCGGAGCCGGGCTGCGCCGCGCGGNTGCAGCTGCCGCACCCCGAGATCTTCGAGGCTCTTCACCCCGGCGCCCAGCTGCTGCTGGATGATGGCCGGCTGTGCCTGGGTGTGAGCGCGTGTGGCCCGGATTACGCCGAGACGACGGTGGTCACCGGCGGCGCACTGTCGAACAACAAGGGCGTCAACCTGCCCAACGTGGTGCTCGACGTCTCGCCGCTCACCGAAAAGGATCGCCGGGACCTGGAATTCGCGCTCGAGATCGGCATCAGCCTGATCGCGCTGTCGTTCGTGCAGCGCCCCGAAGACGTGGAGGAAGCGCAGCGCCTGATCGGTGGACGTGCGCACCTGATCTCCAAGCTGGAAAAGCCGTCGGCGATCGAAAAGCTGGAGGAGATCGTCGAGCTGACCGACGCGGTGATGATCGCGCGCGGCGACCTTGGTGTCGAGCTGCCTCCGGAAACCGTGCCGGCGATCCAGAAGCGGATCATCCGGGTCAGCCGGCAGGCCGGCAAGCCGGTGGTCGTGGCAACGCAGATGCTGGATTCGATGATCACGGCGCCGACGCCGACGCGGGCGGAGGCCTCGGACGTGGCCAATGCCGTCTATGAGGGCGCGGATGCGGTGATGCTGTCGGGTGAAACCGCGGTCGGGCAGTATCCGGTGGCGGCTGTCGGGATCATGGACCGGATCATCAAGCACAGCGAGGCCGATCCGGCCTACCCGGACTTTCTGAACGCGGGTCAGGCGAAGCCGAAGCGCACGACGGCGGATACGATCACCGAATCCGCCAGCCGGGCGTCGGCGATGCTGCCGGCGGCGGTGATCGTCACGTTTACGAGTTCCGGTGCGACGGCGCTGCGCGCGGCCCGCCGGCGCCCGCTGGCGCCGATCCTTGCGCTGACCCCGTCGTTGCCGGTCGCCCGCAACATGGCGGGCGTCTGGNGGGTGCATGCGATCGAAGTCGATGTCATGGACGACGAGACGAACATGGAAGCGGTCGCGGTGAAGGTGGCCAGCGAACGGGGCTTCGCGAAAGGCGGCGATCACATGGTGATCACGGCCGGGCTGCCGCTGCACAAGATGGGGCCGACCAACGTCCTGCGCCTGGTGCAGATCCCGGACGGGCAAGCGGCGGGTGGCGAGAAGGCTCCCGTGCCTACCGGAGGGTAAGCCCTGCCCGTCACACGCCCGCCGCAGGGCCGCTGCCGGCGATGACCGGCAGCGGGCTGTGTGCTGGGGCCAACCTCAGATGAGTTGGCGGTATTCCGGCTGGTAGGCCTGTTCGGTGATGAACGCGGTGAGGTCGTCCGGCCGCGCCACCCGGGCGAGACCGGCATCGAAAATGTTCTCCGCCACCCGCTCGGCCACCTGCAGCGAGGTTTCCAGGATCGAGGACAGCGGCGGGTAGATCAGGCCGCTTGCCAGGTTCTCGTCGCTGACCTGCTCGGCAACGGCCCGCGCGGCGACGATGAACATCTCGTCGGTCACTCGCCGCGCCTGGGTGGCATAGATCGCCATGCCGACGGCGGGGAAGATGTAGACGTTGTTGCCCTGGCCGGGAATGAACGTCTGTCCGTTCACCGTCACCGGATCGAACGGGCTGCCGCTGGCGAACACCGCGCGGCCGTTGGTCCAGCCATACGCTTCTTCGGCCGAACACTCGGAGCGCGAGGTCGGGTTGGAGAACGGGAACAGGATCGGCCGTTCGTTGTAGCGCGCCATTGCCTCGATGATGCCGCGATCGAACGCCTTCGGAATGGTGCTGACGCCGATCAGCGCCGTGGGCTTCAGGGCGTCGACCGCCTCGGCCAGGGTGGCCACCGGCGCATGATCGTGCGCATACGGCCGCTTGTGGTCTTCGAGGTGGTTGCGGCCGGCGACCACCAGGCCTTTGCTGTCGACGAACCAGCTGCGAGCCCGCGCCTGAGCTTCGGGGACGCCGTTCTGCACCATGGTCTGGGTCAGCAGGTCGGCGATACCGGTGCCGGCTGAGCCTGCGCCTAAGAACAGGAACGTCTGGTCCTCCATCTTGCTGCCGGTGATCCGCAAGGCCCCCATGATGCCGGCGACGGCGACCGACGCCGTGCCCTGGATGTCGTCGTTGAAGCAGCAGACCCGGTCGCGGTAGCGCGCCAGCAGCGGGATCGCGTTGATGTTGGCGAAGTCCTCGAACTGGATACAGCAGCGCGGGAACACCGACTGCACCGCGTCGACGAATTCTTCCACGATCGCGTCATAGTCGGCGCCCTGCAGCCGCGGCTGGCGCAGGCCCAGATAGAGCGGATCGTTGAGCAGCGTTTCGTTATTCGTGCCGACGTCGAGCACGATCGGCAGCGTCACCTCGGGCGGAACGCCGGCGCATGCGGTGTAAAGCGCCAGTTTGCCGATCGGGATGCCCATTCCGTTGGCGCCGAGATCGCCCAGGCCCAGGATCCGCTCGCCGTCGGTGACGACGATGAAGCGCACGTCGTGTTCCGGCCAGTTGTGCAGGATCCGCGGAACNCGGCCGCGGCGGTTGGCACCGAGATACAGGCCGCGCGGGCGACGCAGGATGTGGCCGTACTGCTGGCAGGCCTCGCCGACGGTGGGCGTGTAGACCAGCGGCATGAATTGCGCCGGATCGGACATCAGTACCCGGAAGAACAAGGTCTCGTCGTTGTCCAGCAGCGAGGTCAGGAAGATGTATTTGCCGAGATTGGTCGGCTTGCGATTGATCTGGTGCATGACCCGATCAACCTGCATGCTTTCGCTGTCCACCCCTTCCGGCAGCAGGCCCACGAGGCGCAGCGCCTCGCGCTCTTCCTCGCTGAAGCTGGTCAGCTTGTTCAGCCTGGGATTATGCAGAACATCAGTGCCGCGCGGCAGGTAACCGCGCATCCTCATATCGTTCATCGCGTGCCTTCCCTGCAGGTGCGCCCAGCGCCCCGCATCGATCTGTGCGCTGCCGCTCGCAAGAGCGGAGCAGGCGCGGTCAACATCTCCCAGGACGTTTCTCAACTTGGGTGCGACAGCACCATGTATGCGCCGGACCCCTTGCAGGACTGGATCCCTGGCAGGAAGGGTCGGTCTCGCAACCGCTTGCTGGCGCCGGTTGTGCGGCGACGTGTTTGGCAAGCTCAGGTCTCAACGCATGCGCCGATACCCTATCAAACTCGTGCCACCAACCTGTGTGACATTTGCGTGTGGGATGCAGAGTGGCCAGGAGTGACCAGCAGTGACGGGATGTTAACCGGCACGCGTTAGCCTTCCGGCGTTCTTCCCGGAGGCCGAGATGTGGCGAGATATCCGATCCGCGCTGATCCTGGCGGCTATAACCGGCGCGCTCTACGGGCTCGGCATGCTCGCCGGCCCGCTGCGCTGGAACCTTGGCGGCGACGCCCAGGCGCTGCTGCTGCGCATCGGCATCGTGCTCACCCTGGTGGGCTTCGTGGCGGAATTGGTCGCCTCCGGGCTCCGGCGCAAGGTGGACGGCGGAAGGGGCTGAGCGGCGGTTTGCACGGCCGCAGGCGATAGACTAAGCTTAGTCTGGTTCAATCTATTGCGGGGCTGTCTTGAAGACGGTCAATATCCACGAGGCGAAAACTCATCTGTCGCGACTGATCGAAGACGTTGCCGGTGGGGGCGAGGTGATCATCGCCCGCAATGGCAAGCCGGTCGCCCGTCTGCTGCCGATCACTCACAGGGCGCATCCCCGGCGGCCGGGACAATGGCGCGGCCGGGTGCAGATCGCCGACGACTTCGACGCACCGCTGCCGGTGCCGCTGGCCGCAGCCTTCGGCACGGCAGAATGAACCTGCTGCTGGATACGCACGTGTTGCTGTGGTGGCTCACCGACGATCCGGCGCTGGGCGCGCGGGCGCGGACGCGATTGCCGATCCCGGCAATGCGGTCTGGGTGAGTGCGGCGTCCGCCTGGGAGATCGCGATCAAGTCCGCGCTTGGCCGGCTGCAACTGCCCGGCCCGGCGGACGAGATGGTGCCCGCCGCCCTCGCGGACAACGACTTCTCGGAGCTGCCGATCACCATCCACCATGCGCTGGGCGTGTCCGCCCTGCCACCCGTACACGCCGATCCGTTCGACCGCATTCTGATCGCGCAGGCGATCCGGCAGACCCTGACGATTGTCACCGCCGACGCCGTCTTTTCGCACTACCCGGTTTCCCTTCTCGCCGCGTGAGCCGGTCGAGGCGGGCATCCCTCCTGCCGTGTCTGGCCTGCCGCCTGCAGAACGACGAGCGGAGCACCGGCCGGCTACCGTTCCTCCGTCATGCGCGGACGTGGTCCGCGTATCCACGCACTGCAGCCGGCACCTGGCCGGTTGTGAGACGTGGATGGCCGGGACAAGCCCGGCCATGCCATTGACCCCACGAGGTGAGTTCCGTAAAGACAATTCATCCTGGGGAATAACGGGCGGGCTACACGGGCAGGCCGTGGGGGCGGGACGTGGCGCATATCTTTCTTTCCTACGCACGTGAGGACATCGAGACCACGAAGCGGCCCGATGCCGCGTTGCGCGCCCGCGGCTGGGACGTTTGGTGGGATAACCGGCTGAAGGCGGGCGAGATCTGGGACGAGGTGATCGATCACGCCCTGGAAGCGGCCTGCTGCGTCGTGGTGCTGTGGTCGGGAACCTCGATCACCCGGCGGTGGGTGAGGGCGGAAGCACTGCATGGTTTCGAGCACGATATTCTGGTTCCGGCGCTGATCGAACGCGTGCGCCCTCCGTCGATCTTTCGTTCCGTGCAGCATGCGGATCTGACCGGCTGGGCGGGTGAGGGCGATCACGGAAACCTGCTGCGCCTGCTGGAAGCGNNGTGAGCGCGTTCGTCGAGCCGTTATCCGCGCACACGGTTGATCCGCAGCCGCGCGCGGAGGAACGCGTGGTTCCTGAGTGCGAGCAGCCGATGCCTGCGTGGGCACACGCTGCCGGCAAGGATGATTTCGGCCGCTGGGCTGATCTCGCCGTGCCCTCCGACGATCCGTCCAGACCAGAGATGCAGCGGTTGCGCTGGATCGGGCCGGGCAAGTTCGGGATGGGATCGCCCGACAGCGAACCGGAGCGTGAGAGCGATGAAAGACCGCGACACCGGGTGACGCTGACCCGGGGTTTCTGGCTGGCGGACACCGCCTGCACCCAGGCGCTGTGGTGGGTGGTGATGGGTACTGATCCGAGCGCATTCAACGGCGACAACCTGCCGGTAGAGCAGGTGAGCTGGGACGATGTGCAGTCGTTTCTGGGCCGGCTGAAGGACATGGTGTCCGGGCTGGATCCGCGGTTGCCGACGGAAGCCGAGTGGGAATACGCGTGTCGTGCCGGCACCGTAACACCCTTCAGCTTCGGCGCGCAGATCACACCCGAGCAGGTGAACTACGATGGCCATCATCCGTATGCCGGTGGCAGCAAAGGCGTATACCGCCGGGAGACGGTGCCGGTGAAGAGCCTGCCGCCGAACGCCTGGGGTCTGTATGAGATGCACGGCAACGTCTGGGAGTGGTGCGCGGACGCAAAGCGGACCTATACCAATGCGCCGCAGGTCGATCCTTTCGGCGAGTTTAGTGAGGGCGACGCAACCCTCCGCGCCGTACGCGGCGGCTCCTGGTTCTACCTCGCCAGGTGGGTCCGGTCCGCCTACCGCGACGCGGGCCGCCCGGGCGATGCCATCATCAACCTGGGGTTTCGCTTGTCCCTGAGGTCCATCGAGCCCGGTNCTGGCCTGAGGCCGGCCCGGAGGGACGGCCGAGAGTGGCATGCACCCGGAGGGTGCATGCCTGCCGACGGCGCCCGGAGGGCGTCGTCGGTAAAAATGAGGGCAATCTCAACACCCCGCCTGTCAAGCTCGTAGCCTGGATGAAGCGCGAGCGAAATCCGGGATCGCCTGGCAGAGGCTTCTGCGAGAAGGTCCCGCATTCCGCTGTGCTGCATGCGGGCTACGCGGCGGCGAGCCGAAAGGTTCAATTGTCCTGTTGCCGCCGTCCGTTCCGCAACACCCCGGCGAATTCGGCGGGTGACGGCCGCGGCCGTGGTCCGGCATCCTGTCTGCGCCCGCCATGCGGCAGCGCCGATGCGTGGGCTGCGCCCAGGGGCGTCGGTGGTGCGGCGTCGATGAGTGGGCGTCAGCGCTTTGGGCAGACCGCGGATGACGACACGATGACGACAGTCTGACGACAAACGACGACATTTGACGACATCCGGCGGTGCGGATGACGACCGGTGTCGTCATTTTGAGGTCTATGAAATCAAGGGCTTGCGCGCGAAATGACGACTTTTGACGACAAATGACGACACTTTTCGCAGTGCTGCGCCGCACGCACCGGCCCCGGTCCTCTCCCGCGCGGGGATCCGCGCGGGAGAGCGCGTGGAGCGCGTGTCGGCGTTTACTCGGGCAGGCCGTTGAGCGCGTACATCGCCAGCAGCAGGCGGCTCGGGCGGCCGCCCCAGTTGGCGAACCAGGTATCGAAGACTTGGCCGATTCCGCCGCCGCGGTAGAGGTCGGCCAGCACCCGGTCGGCGACGAGGCGGAAGTCGGCGTCGTTGCGGCGCACCACCAGCCCGTAGGGCTCATAGGTGAAGATCTCGGGCGACAGCGTGAACTTCTTCGGATCCTTGGCGTCGCGTGCGAGGCCGATGAGGATGATCTGGTCGCCGGCATAGGCGTCGATCTTGCCCTTCTCGAGCATTTTCATGCCCTCGTCGTGGTCCTTGACCAGGATCACCTCGGCGGAGATCGACGACTGCTGCAGCCGCTCGCGCAGCGACGTTTCCGTCGTTGTGTCGGCGGTGACGCCCACCTTCTTGCCGCCCAGGTCGGTCAGCGAGTGGATCGTCGAGCCCGCCGGCAGCAGCATGCTGGCGCCGGTGATGAAGGTGGGCAGGGTGAAATCGACCACTTCGCGGCGGGACAAGGTGTCGGTGGTGTTGCCGCACTCGATATCGACGGAGCCGTCGGCCACCTTCTGNATCCGGTCCTCGGCACTCAGCGCCTCGTAGCGCACGGTGAGGTCCGGACGGTTCAGCTTCTGCTTCACCGCCTCGACGACGCGCAGGCACAGGTCGATGGAGTAGCCGACCGGCTGCTTGGCGGAATCGAGATAGGAGAACGGCGGCGAGTTGTCGCGGTGGCCGAGAACGATGGTGCCGCTGTCGGCGATCTTGCGCAAGGTGCCGGTCAGTTCTTCGGCCGCGGCCGGCGAGATGGCCGATGCGGTGGTGACAGCGGCGAGCAGTGCGGCCGCGAACAGTTTCAACATGGATACCCCTGTGTAGCTCCCGGAATGTCATTGGTAGAGCGTCATTTACGCTACGGTGCCCCCTGGCCGTGTGCCGGTTGCGGGTGGCGGCAGTCCCTACGGAACGATGCCGGCGACGTCGATGCCGAACCATTTCTCGGACAGCGTGCCAAGCGTGCCATCCGTGCGCATCGCGCGCAGGGTATCACCCAGCAATTGGGCGAATTTGGGATCAGATTTGTCCGTTGCGACGGCGACGGGTTCGAAGAACAAGAACCCCTTGACGATCCGCAGCGGCTTGCCGGCCGCAATGTCGTGCTCGGCCAGTCCCAGCGAGGTGACAATGGCATCGACCTTGCCGTCGACCAGTGCGTTCACCACCTCGTCGCGGTCAGGGTAGGTGGTGATCTTCGGATCGTTGATCAGAAAGGTGACGGCGTTGGGGTTGTCGTAGATCACCAGCGTCTGGCGCAGGTAGTCCTCGAACGTCGTTCCCTTGCGCACGCCGATGCGCTTGCCCGAGGCATCCGCCGGCCGCTCGATGCTGTCGTCGCCCTTGCGCACCACCAGCGTCGCGGCGTCGAAGCGGTAGATGCCGGCGAAAATCAGGTGCTTTTCACGCGCCTCCGTGGGCGTGATCGAGGCGACGGCGAAGTCCCACTGCCCCTTCCAGTCGCCGGCGAGCACTGCGTTCCAGCCGGGGCTGACGAAGCGCACCGGCAGTTGCAGGCGGTGGCCGATCTCGTTCGACACATCCACATCGAAGCCGCTGTATTGCCCGCTGGTGTCCTGCGCGGCTTGAGGCAGCTGATCGGGAGCCGGCGCGGTCGCAACCACCAGCCACCCGCGCTCCCGGGCCCGCTGCATCACGTCGTCGGCATGCGCCGCCGGCAGGATCGCGATCAGCGCCACCAGCAGCAGCGAGACGAAGATTTTGGGTCGCATCGAGCCTCCTCACTCCGACTCCACGTCGATCATCCGCTGTTTGGCATGCCTGCGTCGCTTCGGCAAGAACGAAGGTGCTGCCTTGCGTCCGCCGCCGGTTGCGCAAGCACCGGGTTTGCCCCATGTTCAGGCGGCGCGGATGCCGTTCGATTCGCCTCCGCGGCTGGCAGCGCGCCGCAGCGCCAGGCACGGACCCAGTTCAGGTGCGAACTCGGTAGGGAATGGACAAATTATGCGCATCCCGATGTTGTTCTCGAAAATTCACCGGGCAACGGTCACGGCTGCCGACCTGCACTACGTTGGCAGCATCACCATCGACCGGAACCTGATGGACGCGGCGGGGCTGATCGTGCACCAGCTGGTGCAGGTTTACAACATCACCAATGGCTCCCGCTTCGAAACCTACGTGATCGAAGGAGAGGCGGCGTCCGGCTGCATCCAGATCAATGGTGCGGCTGCCCACCTTGCGCACGTGGGCGACCTGATCATCGTTGCCGCCTATGCCGACATGACGCCGCAGGAAGCCGCAGACTGGCAGCCGCGCATCGTGCTCGTGGACGCGCAGAACCGGCCGCTGGCCGCCGAAAGCGCGGTCCCGATGCACCCGCGCGACGGCAAATGGATCTNNCGGAGGTGGCCGACTGCTAAGGGGAAGCGCACAGGTAATTCACAGCATCTGTGCGCTCGCAGCAGGGTTTTCCCATAACGCCGCCAGATATCCACAGATCGATGCCAAAAACCTAACCCGTATAGGTTATATCGAAAAACGGGGACGCGGAGCGAAAGACCGCAGAGGCAAAGGCAGTTGGTGCCTATCCTTTATGGTTGTCTTGTGGTCAGTCCCCTTGCCGGAGCCACGATGTGCCAGGGCGTCGAGCAGCGTGTCGCGGTCACGCATCGCGGCGTCCGCCAACTCCTGCAGCCGTGCGGCGCGGTGTTCCAGGTGGATGATGTGGCGCTGTTTCTCAGCCAGGTCATCCTGGAGTTCCAGCAAGGTGGTCCGCAACGTTTCCAGGCGCACGATGTCGTGCTCCGCCACCATCAGCAGATCCCCGTTGTGGGCATAGATACTGCCGTGCAACGACACGGCCTTGCCGCTGGGCGAACCGAGGCTGAGAAGACCGCGGTAGAGGGTTCCTTCGAAGGGATCTTGCGTGCGCGCGATGATGTCTTGGAAACGCGGATTGGCAAACAGGCCGCGGACGTCGTTCGGCTCCGGGACCGGGCTGCAGCGGGTCATCACCAGCAAGAAACCACGATTGGCGTCCTTCAGTTTGCCCTCGCGGGTGATCAGCGCGATGGCGATCGCTTCCAGGCCACGAAACAGGTCTGGGATCGGCAGCGGGGACGTAAGTGTGGACCCGGAAAAGGTGTCGAACATCGCCCTGGGGTCAGCAATGCGAATTTCATGAGCGGCCATTCTGTTGTTCCGCTGCAGCTGTGCTGTTGGCTCGAAAATTAGAAGTGCCGCCGTTTCGAGTGAGCCTGCCACTCATTGACGACCGACCGGGACTGCGATTGCGACCCGTAGCCATGTGCTGTCTCTGCTGCCAGAGCCTGCGACATTTGTAAAGTCCGGGACGCACTCCGAACCGTACCACGCGCCCCTAGCGGCATGGAAATCGGTTATGGTGCCATTTTTCGAAGAGCGCGTTCCGTTCCCGGGCGGCCTGCTCAGCCAGCCGCTTATGTCTCTTCGCCTCGTTCAGGGCGTTTGCCAGTTTCCGTTGTTGTTCAATCAGTTCGTCGCTCAGTCTCAGCACGCGGGCGCGGAGCAGTTCCAGCCCGGCCACCTGTTGCTCGGCGACCAGCAGCAGGTCGCCCCCAAAGTGTACAGCTTGCCCTGCAGTGACGTTACGCCGCTCTCGATTCGGCCGAAGTTGAAAATGCCCGAATAGAGCGTGCCATAGCTTCGTTCACGCCGGCGCGTGACGAGCCGATCAAAGCTTGGCTTCGCGAACAAATCGCGCACGTCGAGCATGTCGACGGCTGCCATCGCATCGGGAAGCAGGTTGGAGAAACCGACATTGGCGTCCACCAACTGGCCATCCCGCGATATGACGGCAATGGCGATGGTCGTCAGCTCGCGAACATAATCGGGAATACGCCCGCCTGGCCATTCCGATACCCCAGGCGCAAGATACTGCATCCCCTCAACTCCTCTTGCAAATGCCGACATAAATTGACCCAGGCTGCACCTTCGCAGCACCGTCATCGGCGCCCGGATATTGATCCTCAGGCGCCCTATCGGCACCCGCTGCCAAACGCCTATAGCTGCCGCAACGCAGCAATGTTTTCGCTTTTGCAGCATCCACCAGTCTGAAAATTGTAACATTCACCATGCCAGAAAGATAGCCTCCGCCAAGGCATAAGTAATCTTCCTTATCTTTACTGGAAACTGTCCCAAGGGAGACCGTCTCCATTTTTTCGCAAAGCTGAGTGGTAGGGAATTCTTAACAACTGAAGATCGTTTCAACTCATCTGGTTTTTCGCAAAATAGGAAAGTCTCCAGTTTCTAATTGGAAGCAAATCTGTCCATTGCCGCTGCGGGCTTGTGCCTGATTCTTGTTATGGGTTGCACTGCTCTCCATCCACGATGGTGAGGTAATGTCCGGCACACGAGCCACCTTTTGTACACGCTCGGAACTTTCGGGCGGCATTTCGTGTGACGTCTGCGCCCTTGTCCGGGTGACTACGTGCGGTCCGGGTGGTGGCATGCGACCAGCCGGCCGTCGATCCGGCGTGGGGCGGGACGCTGTTCGCTACACAAGATGCTCGCATGCGCACACCGGGTGCGGAACGGGCAGCCGGACGGTGGGGCGAGGGGCGAGGGGGCNTCGCCCGCGAGAATCTCCATTCTGTGGCCGGACGTGCCGTCAAGCCGGGGNACCAGGGAAAGCAGTGCCCGGGTATAGGGATGTAGGGGGCGGGCGAGGACGACGTCGCTCCGGCCGTACTCCGCCGTTCGCCCTGAGTAAAGAACGAGGACACGGTCGGCGATGTGGCGAACAAGGGCCAAGTCATGGGAAATGAACAGGTAGGCAACACCGAATTCCTGCTGCAGGTCGAGCAGAAGGTTGAGCACCTGGGCGCGGACTGAGAGATCAAGGGCGGACGTCGGCTCATCGGCAATAACCAGCTTTGGCCGCAGGATAACCGCACGTGCGATCGCAACCCGTTGCCGCTGTCCGCCCGATAGCATATGTGGATAGCGCCCGGCCAGATCCGGAGCCAGGCCAACCCTCACCAGCATCGCACCAACCTCCTGGCGCTGTTCTGCTGCCGAAAGCGATGTGTTGACGGCGAGGGGTTCGGCGATGATGCGACCGATCGTCGCCCGAGGATTGAGCGAGGCGTAAGGGTTCTGGAACACCATTTGCGCGACGCGCCGAAGACGGCGCCGCGCTTGCGGATCGCGGATGCCGGTTGAGCTGCCATCGATTTCCAACCGGCCGCTAGAAGGTGGTTCGATCAGTGCGCACAACCGGCCGAGCGTCGACTTGCCGCAGCCGGATTCGCCGACGACAGCCAGCGTGCGTCCCGCCGGGATCGCAAACGATACGTCGTCGACAGCGCACAGCATTGCCCGACTTCGAAACAGTCCGCGGGAGACGGGATAGCGGCGGACCAGATTGCGGGCGCGAAGGACCACCGTGGTCGCGTCCATCCTCACGTCACCTCCCACCCTCACCGCCCAGCGGGAAGTAGCAGCGCACCTGGCCGGAGCCGTCCGCACGCAGCTGGGGTGCCTCGGATCGGCACCGCGGTGCCGCGAAATGGCAGCGCGGATGGAACGCGCAGCCGGGTGGCCGTCCGTCGATGCCGGGCACGTTCCCNNCGGCAGCGTTGTGAGCCGCCCGCGTTGCGGATGGCGCTCCGGAAGCGCATCAAGCAGCGCGGCTGTGTAGGGATGCCGCGGCCGGGCGAGCAACTCTGACGTGGTTCGCTCCTCGACCACCTTGCCCGTGTACATCACCAGCACACGACTCGCCGTTTGCGCAATCACCGCGAAGTCGTGCGACACCAGCAGCATCGCCATGCCGTTTTCCCGCTGTTGTTCGCGCAGCAGGTCGAGGATCTGAGCCTGCACGGTCACGTCGAGGGCGGTCGTCGGTTCATCGGCGATCAGCAGCCGCGGCCGGTAGGCGAGCGCCATTGCAATCATCACCCGCTGATTCATCCCTCCGGACAATTGGTGCGGGAAGCTGCGCAGGCGGCTTTCCGCCGCAGGGATACCGACGCGCTGCAGGAGTTCGATGGTGCGTTCCCGACGTTGGCGTCGGTTGAGGCCCGTGTGCACCGCGAGAGTTTCCATGATCTGGAAGCCGACGGTGAAACAGGGATTGAGGCTGCTGGACGGTTCCTGGAACACCATCGAGATGTCTTGTCCGAGCAGTCTGCGGCGCTGACGCGACGACAGCTGGGTCAGGTCCAGATCGGCAAAACACAAGCGTGTGGCCGTGACTTTTCCGGGCCAATCGATCAACCCCATGATTGCCAGCATGCTCAGCGTCTTGCCACAGCCGGACTCGCCGACGATCCCCACCACCTCGCCTTCGTCGACGGCCAGTNNGAAAATCCTCCACCACCGGTGCCGGTCGGTGTCCGGTGCCGAAGGTGACGCGCAGTTGCCGGACATCGAGCAGCGGCATCAGCGGCGCAGACGGGGATCAAGCGCATCGCGCATTCCGTCGCCGAGCAGGTTGAAGGCAAGCACGGTGATCAGGATGGCAAGGCCAGGAAACGTGACCACCCACCAGGCGCGGAGCAGAAAAGCGCGGGAATCCGCGAGCATGGTCCCCCATTCCGGTGTCGGTGGCTGCGAGCCCAATCCCAGGAATCCGAGCGCGGCCAAGTCGAGTACGGCGGTCGAGAACCCCAGCGTCGCTTGGACGATCAGCGGGGCAAGACAGTTCGGCAGAACGGTGCGAAAGGCCAGTCGCAAGGAGCCGGCGCCACACAATCGGCTGGCGGTGACATAATCCTTGACCATTTCGCCGCGGACGGTTGCCCGCGTCAGACGCACAAAATGCGGCACCTGCACCGCCATGACCGCAGCCGCCGCGTTGAGCAGGCTGGGACCGAGGACGGCAACAACAACGATTGCCAGCAACAAGCTGGGCAGCGCCAGCATGACATCCATTGCACGCATCAGCACAGCATCGAGTACGCCGCGCGAAAAGCCGGCGACCAGTCCCAATGCCACGCCCAGCAGTGCCGCGGCAACGACAGCGAGGAGGCCAATTCCCAGCGACACCCGGGTTCCGACGATGAGCCGCGACAAGATATCGCGGCCGAGCGGATCGGTTCCCAGCAGAAAGCGGCTCGTGCCTCCCTCAGTCCAGGCCGGTGGTGCCAGGAAGGCGTCGCGGAACTGTTCTCCGGCCGGATATGGGGCCAGCCAATTGGCCGCGAGAGCAATGCCGGTGAACGCCACGATCACCATCAGTCCAAGCATCGGGCCACGACTGCTGCGGAATGATCGCCAGGGAGCTGACCACGGCCGGATTGGCGGCGGCGGAGCCGCGACAGGATCGTGAGCGGGTTCGAACGGTGCGCTGGCCACCCGTCAGGTTGCCTTGCGAATGCGGGGGTCGAGCAGGCCGTACACCAAGTCCACCAGCAGATTGACCGCAACGACCGTTACGGCCACCAGCAGGATCCCTCCGCGCAGGACCGGGAAGTCGCGCCGGTTGACGGCATCCACCAGCCATTTGCCGACGCCCGGCCAGGAAAAGACCGTTTCGGTCAGGATCGCGCCGGCCAGCAGCACGCCCACCGCCAGGCCGACGACGGTGACGACCGGGATCAGTGCATTGCGCAGCGCGTGCACTCCCACCACACGCACCGGGCTCAGGCCCTTGGCGCGGGCGGTGCGGATATACTCGGTGTTCAGCACTTCCAACATTGCTGAGCGCGTCATCCGGGCGATCGTGGCCAGCGGAATGGTCCCCAGCACCACCGCCGGCAGCACCAGATGATGGACGGCCGACGTGAACGCTGCCACATCGCCCTCCAGCGCCGTGTCGATCAGCAGCAGGCCGGTGATTGGCGGCACGTCGTAAAAGATCCCGATGCGGCCGGATACCGGTGTCCAGCCGAGCTGAACAGAAAACAGCAAGATCAGCAGCAATCCCCACCAGAATATCGGCATGGAATAGCCGGTGAGCGAAACGCTCATCGCGGCATAGTCGAACAGGCCGCCACGGTTGAGTGCGGCGAAGACGCCGATCGGAAGGCCCAGAAGGATCGCGAACGAGACCGCGGCGACGGACAGCTCAACGGTTGCCGGAAAGACGGTTGCGAATTCCTCGAGCACCGGCTTCTTGGTGACGATCGAACGACCAAAGTCGCCGTGCGCCAGTTGCTTCAGATAGCGGACATACTGCACCAGCAACGGCTGGTCGAGTCCGAGCTCGGCACGCAACTGCGCGTGCCGCTCGGGATCGATGCCGCGTTCCGGCATCAGCATCTCGATCGGGTCTCCTGGCATCAGATGGACCAGGATGAAGGTGAAAAAGGTAATCCCGATCAGGGTTGGCAGCAGCAGCGCCAGCCGATTGAGCAAGAAGGACAGCATCGGGCGGACCGCCGCCGTTCAGGGGGCAAGATCGACGCCGTAGAACAAGTGACCGCCGAACGGGTCAATCCGGTAGTTCTCGACCTCGTCGCGCATCGCGGTCGAAACCACCGAATGCGCAATGGTCACCCACGGTGCTTCACGCTTGAACACCACCTGTGCCTCTTCATACAGACGCGTGCGCTCCTCGATGTTCGCGGTCCGCTTGGCGCGGGTCACCAGGTCATCGAACTCCGGGTTGCACCAGCGCGCACGGTTGGCGCCGCCTTTCGCCGCCTCGCAGCTCAGCAGGACGTAAAGAAAGTTGTCCGGATCGCCATTGTCGCCGGTCCAACCGAACAGCATCGTCTGGTGTTCGCCGTTCTTCGTCCGCTTCAGGTATTCGCCGAATTCGTAGGAAATGATCTTGGTCTTCACCCCGATCTTCTGCCAGTCGGCCTGGATCATTTCCGCCATCCGCCGGCCGTCCGGATTGTAGGGGCGCTTGACCGGCAGGGCCCATAAATCGGTCTCGAACCCGTTCGGGAAGCCAGCCTCCGCCAGCAGCTTTTGCGGCTTCGGGGTCGTAGGGATAGTCCTCGACCGCGTCGTTGTATGACCACATCGTTGGCGGGATCGGATTCTTCGCCCGCCGCGCGTTGCCGAGATAGACTGCCTCGATGATCGCATCCCGGTCGATGGCCATGTTCAGTGCCCGGCGGACGCGCATGTCGTCGAACGGCTTCTTTTCGGTGTTGAAGGCCAGATAGCCGACGTTCAGCCCTTCCTGGCTCATCACCCGCAGTGCGGGATCCCGCCGCATCGCGTCCAGGTCTGCCTCGTTGGGATAGGGGATCAGGTGGCACTCGCCCGCCTTCAGCTTGGCGTAAGCGACGGACCCGTCCGGCGTGATGCTGAAGATCAGTTGGTCGATCGGCGCCTTGCCCTCCCAGTAGCCCGGATGTGCCTGGTAGCGGATGATTGAATCCTTCTGGTAACGCACCAGCTGAAATGGGCCGGTTCCGATCGGTTCCAGGTCGATCTTCTCCGGCGTTCCGGCCGCATGCATGGCGTCCGCATATTCGGCCGACTGGATCGATGCAAAATCCATCGCGAGGTTCGCCAGGAACGGCGCTTCCGGCTGGGTGAGAACAAAGCGGACCGTATGGTCATCGATCTTCTCGATCGCCTTGATCAGCTTCGGCATGTCCATGCTGTTGAAGTATTCGTAGGAGCCACCAGACAGTTTGTGGTCGCGATGGTTCGGGTCCCACTGCCGCAGGAAGGTGTAGAGCACGTCGTCGGCGTTCATCGGCCGACTGGGCGTGAAGGACTTCGACGTGTGGAAGGCGACGTTACGCCGCAGCGTAAAGGTATAGACGAGGCCGTCCGGCGAGATCGTCCAGGACTCGGCGAGTGCCGGTCGCAGCCGGGTGCTGCCGCGCTCGAATTCAACCAACCGATTGAAGACGTTGCGCGACGAGGCGTCGAAGGTCGTATTGGCGATGAACAGCGCCGGATTGAAGCCCTCCGGGCTGGCTTCGGAACAATAGACGAACGGTTCGGCATGGGCGATTGGAGCGGCGAACGGTGCCCAAGTCAGCGCCATGAGCAGCGCCCAACGAATGCCAAGGCGACGATACGTCATCCGGAGCCTCCTGGAACGGGTGACAACTGAACGACAACCTTCCTGCCATCGGGACGTCATCCGGCCACCGACCTGCTGGAACACGCCAGTGTGTGGGCATTCTTGAGGCGATGCAACCTGCTGCAAGGGGCGGAGCAGGTTCGAAAGTACGCAGGAGGGAAAAGAATAGGGGCGTCACCTGCAGGCGACGCCCCCTTGTCGAACTTCAGCGTGCGAGGTTCGTGCGGCGGCTAGCGGGTGAAGCCGATGTGCACGACCATCGTGTCGTCCTTGCCGTCCAGCGATGCGGAGGAGGGCATCTTCAAGGCGATCGACGCACGGCGGTTCTGCGGCTCGCGGACGCCGTCTGCGGTCGGCACCAGCGGATCTTCTTCACCACGGCCTTCGATGGCGATGTCAGCCGCCGGGATGCCCAGGCGCACCAGTTCGGCACGCACCGCCTCGGCACGGCGGACGGACAGGGCGAGGTTGTAGTCTGCGGGACCTGAGCGGTCGGTAAAGCCGGTGACCTTGATCGACTTCACGCCCATTTCCTTCGCCTTTGCCGCAGCATCGGCGATGATGTTCAGTGCTTCCGGTGTCAGCGTCGACTTGCTCCAGTCGAAGAACACAAGGAAATCGCTCGGCGCAGCGACCTGCGGTGGCGGCGCCATGATCTTNTCGACTGCGGCGATGCTGTCGTAGAACGACTTGCGGCATGCGGCGATGTCTTCCGGCTGGAAGTTTTCTTCAACCCGCTGCTGTTCGCACCAGCAGTCCCAGCCCACCTGAGCGTTTGCCATGTGCTCCGGAGCGGCGCTGGCACCACCCTTGTCCAGAGCCGCCTGCAGACGCTGCCGTGCAGCCGTCATCTCCGGCTTCACTGCCGAAGGAAGCTGCCAGTCGGTTACCTGCGTGGGCTTTGGCGTCTGGCCCTTCGCGGCCATCATCGCATTGTTCGCCCACTTGTCGGATGAACGGTAGTTGCCCTGTACGAACTCAGACTTCGACTGACCCAGATATCCCTTATACAGGGCCTGGTCGAAGGCCGATCCTTTCGGTTGCATGTTTTTGGCTTCATTGTAGTCCATTCCCACGCACCCAGCGAGCGTGAGAATGGACAGAGCGGCAACGGCAACTCTCCAACCCCTGCGCATAATTTCCACTCCCTATGCAAACCCAGAACACGGAACGCTCATCATTTCTTCGGTCGACATCGCTGTCCCGAGCCTCCATCTGGCCTCGCCTTGATCTGGCGTCGGGCAGCGATCGACCGCACTAGTGCGACCGTACCGGAGGCTCCTGAGGAGCACGGATACTCTCGGGGCTCCCAGCTCCGCTACTTCGCTGTGATCGTGGACACACCACCGATCGCAATCATGGCTCTAATTGGATTGTCGACTGTCTCCCTTCACACTCATATTTGTTTCTGGAGGATATCTGTCGGCCAGATCGAATACGGCGCTTGATCCAGTACCCAACAAACCGCCCTCTATGCCGCAGTATTACTGCGAACTCCCATATTCATATGTACTGGCCGGAAGCGGAATCAATTAACGTACCCCGCTACTTGTGTCTGTAACCAGTACAACAACACTCTTACAATCCTCGGCTCTTATCATGCTCGTCCAGCTTTGGCAAAGGGTTCCAGGAATAATCAAGCGAACCTGCAACACCTGTTGCATTACAGCCATAATGCGACGCGGCCGCAGCCCACGATCCTTCCTGAAGAGGCTGTGCGGCATTTGAGGACCATGACGTGCAGTGGGGGCACAAGGCAGGTGATTTTTATGCGAATGCTACTCGGTAACAGTTGCATATTTGCCGCATGTCAATCGCTTTAGTTTATGCATAAACTGTAATCGAAGCGCGCTTGCGGACGGGAGGACCTGCACCATGACCATTGCGACGGACAAGAGTAATGCCACGCCAAATCGAGCTGAGTCCGGGAGCGGTGCAGCGCTCACCCGTGTGCTGGAAAACCATCGCAATTGGGTCGCGTCGGGGTGGGAGGCTGGACAGCGCGCAGATCTGCATGGCTGTGATCTGCATACCCTCGACCTGACCGGAGCGCTGCTGGCCGACGCCGATCTGCATCGTGCCGACCTGCACGAAATCAGCCTGCGGGGAGCCGGGTTGGATGGCGCGGATCTGCATCGGGCGGATTTGCATGGCGCCGATCTGCGTGGGGCCTACCTGCAGTGGGCCGATCTGCATGAGGCGGTTCTTGCCGGTGCCGACCTGCGCGGCGCAGGCTTGGCGGCCGCCGATCTGCATCGCGCCGACCTGCATCAGGCGGATCTTACAGATGCCGAGCTGGTCGGTGCCGACCTGCGGGCGCCGACCTGCGCGAGGTGCGTGGACTGACGCTCAAGCAGGTGCGCCTGGCAACGCTGGACGCGGCGACGCAACTTCCCAGCGCTCTGCCCCGTTGACACCAGGAGAACTGGCTCCGGTGACGTGCACCTGATAACGCGTCTTGGTGTCGCGGGGGCGAGCTTGGCCTCTGAAGGCTCAGGCCGGTGCCAGTTCGCACCACACCGGAGCGTGATCCGACGGGCGTTCCCAGCCTCGGGGCAGTCGGTCAACGCCGGCATCGAGCAGCCGATCGGCTGCCTGCGGGGACAACAACAGGTGGTCGATGCGCAGGCCGTGATCTGCAGCAAAGGCGCCTGCCCGATAATCCCACCAGGTAAATCCCGGTTGGGCGTGCACCGCTTTCAATCCATCGGTGAGGCCCAGGTACATCAGCTTATGGAATGCGGCTCGGGATTCGGGACGGCACAAGGCGTCGTTGCGCCAGCCAACCGGATCGTAGACATCCGCATTTTCGGGCGCGATGTTGAAATCGCCGGCAAGTACGAAGGGAACTTCGCTCGCGAGCAGACGGCGCGTCTGTGCATACAATCGCTCCAGAAACGCCAACTTGTAGGCAAATTTCTCGCTGTCGACGGGATTGCCATTAGGAACATAGACGCTGATCACACGCAGGCCCTGGACCGAGGCGTCCAGATAGCGGGCTTGGCTATCGCTATCGGCAAGACCATCAATACCGAGAAGCACCCGACCACAAACGTCGAGTGGTCCTCGTGAGAGAACAGCCACACCATTATATGACTTTTGACCCACCGTTTCGACAGTATAGCCAAGGTCGCCGATCTCCAGCGCCGGGAAGCTTTCGTCGGTGACTTTGGTCTCCTGCAGCAACAGCACGTCGGGCTGGGTTTGGCGCAGCCATGCGAGCAGGTGGGGNAGCCGCGCTTTCACCGAGTTCACGTTCCAGGTGGCGATTTTCACCGAAGTCGGCCTCCGATGTGAGGGGGACCATGCTTGACAGCGGCTAGCCGCCGGAACAAGCGCATTCGTGATCTGGTCGGCATCTGTGGCCGATTGGCTGCCTGCTGCAAGCTGAGTAGCCTGCCGGATATCGCGCAGTCGGCATGCCGTTCGCGACGTCCGGCTTGTTAAGCCTTCAAATACTGAGGAGCGGCACCATCATGGAGCACAGAAGCCTGGGGACATGTGGTCTGGGCGTCACCTCGATTGGCTTGGGCTGCATGGGCATGTCTGAGTTTTATGGTGTGCGTGATGACGCAGAGTCATTGGCGACGCTGCGCGACGCCGTCGATCGGCACGGGATCGACTTTCTCGATACGGCCGATATGTATGGCATGGGGCATAATGAGGAACTGCTTGGCCGCTTCCTGCACGAGGCACCCGATCGCCGGAGCCGTGTGCGGCTGGCGACCAAGTTCGGCATTCGGCGCTCGGCGGACGAATCCGGTTATGTCCGGATCGTCGATACGTCTGCGGCGTATGTCCGGGAGGCATGCGAAGCATCCCTGCGCCGCCTCGGCATCGAGACCATCGATCTCTACTACGCGCACCGCATCAATCCGCAGGTGCCGATTGAGGAAACAGTAACGGCGATGGCCGAGCTGGTACGGGCCGGTAAGGTGCGCCACCTCGGTCTCAGCGAGGTCAGCGCCGGCACACTGCGCCGCGCCCATGCAGTGCATCCGATTACGGCCGTGCAGTCCGAATATTCGCTGTGGACCCGCGATCCCGAGGCGGACGTCTTGCCGACGTGCCGGGAACTGGGGGTCGGTTTCGTTGCCTATTCGCCGCTCGGGCGCGGCTTCCTGACCGGCACCATCTCCTCGACAGCCGAGCTTCCGTCCGACGATTTCCGTCGGCTGTCGCCCCGGTTCCAGAACGAGGCGCTGGCGGCAAACCGGGTATTGGTCGAGCAGGTGACCGAGGTCGCAAATGAATTGTCAATCAGCCCGGCGCAGCTGGCGATCGCCTGGGTGCTGCATCAGGCCCCCTTCATCGTGGCAATACCCGGCACGAAACGCCGCCGCTATCTGGCCGACAATGTCAGTGCCGCAGAGGTCCGTCTGGATGCGAGGACGCTCAACCGCCTGGCAACACTCTTCCCCGTAGGGGCCGCCCGCGGTGCCCGTTATCCCGACGCCGGGATGGTAACCCTGAATAAGTGACGTCGGGGCAACCAGGGACAGCGGGCAGCATCGCAAAACTTATTACTTGACCGCGTCCTTGACGCTTTCCTCGGCCTGATCGCCAGCGGCTTCTGCGTCGTCGGCGGCATCCTTCGCAGTGTCTGAAGCACTGTCTGCAGCGTCTTCACCGGCGTCCGTCGCCTCGTCACCCAGCTTTTCGGCCTCGTCCTGGGCCTGCTGAGCAGCGTCTTTGACCGCGGACACCGCTTCGTCGGTCTTCCGTTCTGCCTCTTCCATCGCCTTTTCGGCTGCACTGCTGACGCTGTCCGCAGCTTCCTCAGCTGTGCTCTTGGCCTTATCAGCGGCTGAGTCAGCGTCCTGCTTCATCTGATCGACCTTCTGGTCGATCTGTTGGCCTGTCTTTTCGGCCGGCCCTTCCTCATCGCATGCAGACAGTGCTAGACCGGCGACCAGCAGCGGAGCAAGTACGAGAGGACGCAAGACAACGCTGAGTCTGGTATTCACGATTTTACCCTCCATTTTCGTCGAGACCCCAAATCTGTAGCGCTGTGCCGTCTTTGGGCGCACAGCGCCACCCTCTTGTACCGAGAGATCTTTCGCTTTTGATGTCAAGTCGCGCATCGCTCAGGGGAGCGGGCGGGCCGTCATCTCCTCATCGGTACTTACAGAGAAAACGATGAACCGCAGCCGCACGTCGATGATGCGTTCGGATTCTTGACCGAAAAATAGGCGCCGATCAGTTCCTGGATATAATCCAGCTCTGATCCCTTGAGCACGTCCAGCGAAACCTCGTCGAGGATGACTGCGACGCCGTCGTGTTCGAAAACCCGGTCATCGTCATGGTACTCGTCGTCGAGCGAGAAACCATACTGGAATCCGGAACATCCGCCGCCTGAGACGGCGACTCGCAGGCGCAGGTTCTCTCCGCCGCCCTCCGCTTCGATCAGTTTGGCGATCTGCCGCGCGGCGGCTGCGGTGAAGCTGAAGGCCTGGGTTTCGGCCTGGGTGCTGTCGGGTGCCATGGACTAGCAATCTCCTTGTCTTCGGGTCTGTCGCTGCATCCGATCCGCAGAGCATATGTAGCCCGGCGGAAGTACATGTCAAACAAATCACCTCGCAAGATCGCGGCCGAATCGGGCAAACTGCCATGAATCGTTGCCGGCAGCGACAGGGCTGCGTAGGTTCGAGACATGATCATGTCCGAATCTTGTGCTGTTAGCGGTCCTGCGGCCTGGGCGTGCCGCCCGGAAGCGAGTCGGGGCCGGCTTTATCCTGAACCCGAGAGCGCCACGCGCACCTGTTTTCAGCGGGACCGGGACCGAATCATCCATTCGGCAGCGTTCCGCCGGCTCGAGTACAAGACGCAGGTGTTCGTCAACCATGAGGGTGATTTTTCCGCACCCGCCTGACCCACAGCCTGGAAGTCTCGCAGATCGCGCGCTCGATCTGCCGGGCGCTGCGGCTGAACGAGGATCTGGCCGAGGCGCTGGCACTCGCTCACGACCTGGGTCATCCGCCGTTCGGGCACGCCGGCGAAGACGCGCTGAAGGAGATGATGCAGCCCTGGGGCGGTTTCGATCATAACGCCCAGAGCTTGCGCGTGGTGACCGCACTCGAGCAAAGGTACGCCGAATTCGACGGCCTGAACCTCACTTGGGAAACGCTGGAGGGGTGGTCAAGCACAACGGTCCCATGGTGTACCCGGGCCGGAAGACACCGCTTCCGGAAGCCATCCAGACCTATTCGCAACGCCAGGACCTGGGGCTCGACAGCCACGCCAGTGCCGAGGCACAGGTCGCCTCGCTCGCCGACGACATCGCCTACAACAACCACGACATCGACGACGGTTTGCGGGCGGGCCTGTTCGGCATCGACGATCTGCGCGCCATACCGCTGGTGGGCCCGGTATTCGATGAGGTGCGCCAACGTTATCCGGGGATCGAAGACTCGCGGTTGATCCACGAATCGGTGCGACGGCTGATCGGCCTTATGGTGCACGACCTGATCGCCGAGACCCGGCGGCGCATTGCGGAGCTGGCACCCGATTCGGCGGATGCGATCCGACGGTGCGGGGCGCCGGTGGCGGCCTTCTCGACCCAGATGCAGGAAAACGATCGTGCTTTGAAGGCGTTCTTGATGCAGCGCATGTATCGGCACTACAAGCTGAACCGCATGACCAGCAAGGCGCGCCGGCTGGTCCGCGATCTGTTCGTGCTGTTCGTCGCCGAACCGGAATGCCTGCCGACCGAATGGCGCAGGCGGACCGACGGTGCCGCTACGGCAGCCACGGCGCGCGTCATCGCAGACTACATTGCAGGCATGACCGACCGATTTGCCGCCGACGAGCACCGCCGTCTGTTTGACGTCGCTTCACGCAGCTCATGAACCTATTTCGGTATTTTCAGCAGCGCATCGTGGACGAACTGGCGGCACTGGCCGAAGCCGGTGCGCTGCCTGCTGGGCTGGATACGAGCCGTATCTCGGTGGAGCCGCCCCGCGAGGCGGCGCACGGGGATCTCGCCACCAATGCCGCGATGGTGCTGGCCGGTGCTGCGCGAAAGAAGCCGCGCGAGCTGGCGGTGATGCTGGCCGAGCGGCTGCTGCGCGGGGGCGACGGCGTGGCAACGGCCGAAGTGGCCGGGCCCGGTTTCATCAACCTCAGGCTCACCGACGATTTCTGGCACGCGCGGCTGGCGGAGATCNCCGCCGCCGGCGCCGCCTACGGAAATTCTTCTCTGGGGCAGGGACAGCCCATCAACGTCGAGTACGTCTCTGCCAATCCGACCGGGCCGCTGCATGTGGGTCACGGCCGCGGTGCCGTGGTCGGCGATGCGCTGGCCGGGCTTTTGGAAAAGGCGGGCTTTCGGGTGACCCGCGAGTACTACGTTAACGACGCGGGTGGACAGGTGAACGCGCTCGCGCACTCGCTGCGGTTCCGCTACCTGATCGCCGCGGGTGCCGAGCCGGCTGAAACATTCGAGGCGAAACGGGCTTCTGGCGAAGTGCAGTATGGCGGCGACTACCTGGTGCCGGTGGCCGAAGCGCTCCTCGCACAGGACGGCGATCGGTGGGTGGACGCTTCCGAGACAGAGTGGCTGCCGGTATTCCGCAATTTCGCCGTCGAGCGGATGCTGGCGCTGATTACCGAAGACCTGACCGAACTCGGCATCACGTTCCAGGTGATGAGCTCGGAACGCGCACTGGTCGAGGCGGGCGGTGTCGAGTCGGCGCTGGCGTTTTGCAGCAGCGCGACCTCGNTCTATCAGGGCGTGCTCGATCCTCCGAAGGGCAAGGTGCTCGACGACTGGGAGCCGCGGCCGCAGACCCTGTTCCGCGCCACCCGGTTCGGCGACGAGGTCGACCGGCCGCTGCAGAAGTCGGATGGCGCCTGGACCTATTTTGCCGCCGACATCGCCTATCACCTGGACAAGTTCCGCCGTGGCTTTCCAACGATGATCGACGTCTGGGGCGCCGATCATGGCGGCTACGTGAAGCGCATGCGAGCGGCGGTCAAGGCGATCACCGAAGGGGGCGGCGTGCTCGACGTCAAGCTCTGCCAGCTCGTCAATCTGCTCGACGGCGGCCAGCCGGTGAAGATGTCGAAGCGGGCCGGA
The DNA here is from genome assembly GCA_013414705.1 of Defluviicoccus sp. GTDB lineage: Bacteria > Pseudomonadota > Alphaproteobacteria > Rhodospirillales > Defluviicoccaceae > Defluviicoccus. Next base: position 3,359,826 of record CP058705.1, on the reverse strand, counting down.
ACCTTCGTCACGCTGCGCGAGGTGGTTGACCGGGTCGGCCGGNGTGTCTTTCGCTTCATCATGCTGACCCGCAAGAACGACGCGCCGCTCGATTTCGACTTTTCCAAGGTGATGGAGCAGTCGCGCGACAACCCGGTGTTCTATGTCCAGTACGCTCACGCACGCTGTCGCTCGGTGCTGCGCCATGCAGAAGCCGAGCTCGGAGCTGCTGCAATTACGGACGCCGCACTGGCGAGCAGCGACCTGGAACGCCTTGCCGATTCGGCTGAATTGGACCTGATCAAGCAGCTCACCGCATGGCCACGCATTATCGAAGTCGCGGCAGAAGCGCACGAACCGCATCGTATCGCCTTCTACCTTCAGGACGTGGCACAATCCTTTCACGGTCTGTGGACTAAGGGAAAGGAGGACGCTCAGTTGCGATTCATGCACGCGGATGATGCGTCTTTGACCGGAGCCCGACTGGCTCTCGTGCGCGCGACACAGCTGGTGATCGCGTCCGGCCTGCAGGTCATCGGCGTCGAGCCCGTTGAGGAACTCCGCTGATGGCGGCAGCTCCTACGCGACCTCCCGACGGGATCGATATTCCAGAGCGCCCTACGGTGGTCACCTCGCGGCTGGATGACGACGATTACGAATATGAATACTCCTCGGGCTGGTCGAGGCGGCGCCGCATCCTGGTGGCAGGCAGCGTTGCGGCGGCCGGACTGGTCGTGGCGCTGGCGATGCTGCTTGTGTTCGGAGGCCAGCGCGGCTCGGTAAACCCGGGCGAGGCGCCGCTGATCAAGGCGGAAGACGAACCGATCAAGGTGACGCCGGAGAGCCCGGGCGGGATGGACGTTCCGATCGCGATATCCTGGTCTACGGCCGACTCGAGGGGACGTCCGGCGGCAAGCCGCCCGTCGAGCGGTTACTGCCGGAACCGGAACAGCCACTGGCGCCACCGGCACCACCCCCACGCCGAAGCCGCAGGTGGATGTGCCGATTTCTGAAGCAGCGTTGCCGTCGGAGGAGGCAGGCATATACGCCGACACCGATGCAGCGCCGCCGCCTTTTGCGCTGAATGCCGTTCCTCCCTATCCGCCAGCGCCGCCACGGGGGCTTCGGCACCAGAACAGACGGCAGCTGGGAACGCCACGGCTGAACCGCTCAAAACGCAGAGGGTGGTTATGGCTGCGCCAATCGGCAGTCCATCGCCAGTCGTCAGTCCATCGCCAGCAGCCAGTCCATCGGTCACCTCTCCCATTTACCAGGTGCAGCTGTTTGCCAGCCGTTCCGAAGACGACGCCAGAGGGCGTGGGCGCGGCTGAAAGGGAAAAATACGGATTTGCTGGGGAGCCTCTCGCCGTCGATTGCGCGCGCGGATCTGGGGGCGCGAGGAACGTTCTACCGGCTGCGCGCCGGGCCGTTGTCCAGCGAGACGCAGGCGGCTGCTCTGTGCCGGTCGCTGTCCAGCCGCGGCACGCCCTGCCTGATCATCCGGCCCGGGTCGTAGACGCGTGGGCAGTGTGTCCCCGCGGGCGGTGATCTTCGGGCTTGCCGGTTTGCATCCGAGTGACGAGGAATCTCGCTTCTTCGAAGAGGCAGACCCGCTGGGATTCATCTTGTTCGCGCGCAACTGTCACCAGCCGGAGCAGGTACGTGAACTGGTGAAGACGTTGCGTGCCATTGTGGGACGCGACAATGCGCCGGTCCTCATCGACCAGGAAGGCGGCCGCGTGCAGCGGCTTCGGCCGCCACACTGGCGTTCTGCGCCCGCTTCGGCCGTTTTCGGCGCGCTGTGTGGTGATGACCTCGACCAGGATATCGATCATCAGACGGGCGGGGCAGGGCGCACGGCGGTCGAGGCCTGCCACCTGAACGCCCGGCTGCTGGGCGCCGATCTCGCTGCACTGGGAATTACCGTGGACTGTGCGCCGGTGCTGGATGTCCGCCAGCCGTTCGGCCACGATATCATCGGCGACCGGGCGTTCGCCGATGATGTCCAGACGGTGGCATTGCTCGGCCGGGCGGCCTGTGCCGGGCTGCTGGCGGAAGGCGTGCTGCCGGTGATCAAACACATCCCTGGCCATGGCCGGGCGACCCTCGACAGCCACGAGGCTTTGCCGGTTGTGGACGCACCGCTGGAGATGCTGGAGCGCGTCGACTTTGCTCCGTTCGCAGCACTCGCCGATTCACCGCTGGCGATGACCGCGCACGTCGTCTATGCGGCGATCGATCCTCACGCACCGGCAACCACCTCGAAGACGGTGATTGAACGCGTGATCCGCGGGGCCATTGGCTTTGACGGTTTGCTGATCTCGGATGATCTGTGCATGCGGGCGCTTGCCGGAACCCCGCCGGCACGAACGACAGCGGCGCTCGATGCCGGCTGCGATGTTGTACTGCACTGCAGCGGCGACTTGGACGAGATGCAAGCCGTGGCGACCGTCTGTCCACCGCTCTCACTCGAAGCGCAGAGACGGCTGGCGCGGGCGGAAGCGCTGCGCCGATCTTCGAGACGGGTTACACTCGACCGGGCGGCGGCCGAGACTCGCCTTTCCGCTTTGCTGACGGTGCCTGCAGTTGCCTGACATCAACACCTTAGCCTACGAGATCAGCACCTGGGTCATTCCGACGTTGCTGGCGATCACTCTTCACGAGGCGGCGCACGGCTGGGTTGCCTGGCATCTGGGCGATGACACGGCCAAGCGTCTGGGACGGGTGACGTTCAATCCTCTGCGCCATATTGATCCGTTCGGCACCGTGCTGCTGCCGGCAATGCTGCTGCTGGCGTCCGGCGGGCGGATGATGCTGGGGTTTGCCAAGCCGGTGCCGGTGAACTTTGCTCATTTGAACAGTCCGCGCCGGGACATGGTGCTGGTTGCGGCCGCTGGTCCAGGCATCAACTTGCTGATGGCGACTGTGGCGGCTGTCGTGGTGTCGNCGCCTGGAGCTTCCGGGCAGCGAGCTGGGGGCGCCGCCATGCTGTGGGTCGCCAAGAACCTGATCAACATGGTGTGGATCAACGTTTTGCTGGCGGTGTTCAACATGCTGCCGCTGCCGCCGCTGGACGGAGGGCGCGTGGCGGTGGGAATCCTGCCAGACGTTCTCGCGCGTCCCCTCAGCCGGCTTGAGCCCTACGGCTTCTTCATCATTCTGGGCGTCGTGTTCGTCCTGCCGATGCTGGGCAGCACCGTCGGCGTCGATCTCAGCGTCATGCAATGGCTGGTGATCGGGCCGGCACAATGGTTGAGCAGCGTCATCCTTTCCGTGGTCAGTCCGGCATGACGGCGGTTTCCGTCCCGGCGTGTTCGGATGCGGGGCCAGGCGGTTTGCCGGATGAGGACGGCGGCGATGCCTTCATCGTCGATCTCGAGGGATGGGAAGGCCCGCTCGATCTGCTGCTTGATCTCGCCCGCTCACAGAAGGTCGACCTGCGGCACATTTCGATCCTCCGTCTGGCGGATCAGTATCTCGCTTACGTAGCCGCAGCACGACGGGCCAGTCTGGAACTGGCGGCCGAGTATTTGGTCATGGCCGCCTGGCTCGCGGAGCTGAAATCGCGATTGCTGCTGCCTGAGCCGGCAGGGCCCGAGGAGCCCTCGTCGGATGAGATGGCGCGCGCCCTGGCCTTCCAGTTGCGACGCCTGGATGGCATGCGACAGGCGGGAAGCCGGCTGACCGCACGGCCACAGCTGGGCCGCGAGTTGTGGCTGCGCGGCTGTCCGGAGCCGGTCGAGGTGCGGACGACGACCGTATTCCGTGCGGACCTCCGCGACCTGCTGCGCGCGTACGCCGATCATCTGCGACGACAGCGTGGCCCGCAGGCGCTGTCGCTCGCCGAGCCGGTGCAGCTTGACAGTATTGAGGCGGCGATCGAGCGCGTCCGGGCGAGCCTCGGCGGCGCTCCCGGCTGGGAGAGTCTGACCCGCTATTTGCCGCCCGGCACATTGCGGGGGCTGCGCGAGAACCAGCTGCAGGCGCGCTCGGCGCTGGCTGCCACCTTCGGGGCGATCTTGGAACTGGCGCGCCAAGGCGCGGTGGTGGTCCGGCAGAACCAGCCGTTCGGCCCCATCTACCTGAAGCCTGGCACCGGTTTGGAGGCTGGTGCCGGTTCCGGTGTCGCGGGCGAGGGAGAACCGTGATCGGCGCCGATGGCGAGCAGCGGTTGCTGCGGCTGTTGGAAGCGATCTTGTTCGCTTCCGCAGAGCCACTGGCAGAGCGACAGTTGGCCGAGCGGCTGCCTGCCGGCAGCGATACCCGCCGGCTGCTGAAGCTGCTGGCGGACGACTACGCCGCACGTGGCGTCAACTTGGTGCAGGCGGGCGGCACCTGGGCGTTTGCCACCGCTCCTGATCTGGCCGACGCACTCGCTTTGGAANCGGCGGGTGGAGAAAAGCTGTCGCGGGCAGCGATCGAGACGCTCGCGATCGTCGCCTACCACCAGCCGGTGACCCGCGGAGAAATCGAGGAAATCCGCGGGGTGCAGCTGAGCAAGGGCACGCTCGACGTCTTGTTCGAGCAGGGGTGGATCGCGCCGCGTGGTCGGCGTGAGGTACCGGGGCGGCCGATGACCTGGGGCACCACGGATGCCTTCCTGCGCCAGTTTTCGCTGGCCTCTCTTGCGGATCTGCCGGGAATTGAGGAGTTGCGCACGGCAGGACTGCTGGACGCGCGCCCGGCCATCCAGACACTGCGCCCGGAGGGGGAGGAACCTTTAGGCGAAGCACCCGAACCACTGGATCCATCGGGATAGTCGGACGCCTCGTTTGTTTCCGTAGCCATGGGCTGCTGCACCGCGGCTTGGCGAATGCTATATGAGGAAGGACGGATTGCCGCTGGCAGGGCGGATGGTTCAGTACGTGCGCCAATCCCGATCGGGGAGCGTGTGGTGTCCGCCAAACCCGGCCGTGATGCAGCGGTCTGACCCCGCCATTTGTTGGCGAGATTCCACGGACAGGTGACGAAACATGGGTTCATTCAGCATCTGGCACTGGCTCATCGTGCTGGTGGTCGTCCTCATCCTGTTCGGAGGACGCGGTAAGGTATCCCAGCTCATGGGCGACTTTGGCCGAGGACTGAACGCGTTCAAGAAAAGCATGCGGGAGGACGACGAGCCGTTCGAGGACCGCGATCCGGCCACCCGTAACGACACCCGTGCCCTTCCCGGCGAGACTCCACCATCCGCTCCGCGATCTTCCAGCACGGCTCCTGATCGGGACGGAGACGGCGAACGGGAACGGGCGGCACGCCCGTGACGTCGGGCGTCGCCCGGACTCCGGATCGGCGTTGAGCGCTGGACGAGGCGCTCGATGTTCGACATCGGTTGGCAGGAGCTATTCCTGATTTCGGTCGTGGCGCTGATCGTCGTCGGTCCGAAGGACCTGCCGAAGGTGCTGCGCACAGGGGCCCGGATGCTCAACAAGGCCCGGGCAATGAGCCGGGAGTTTCAGGCCGGACTGGCGGAAATCGCTCGCGAGGCGGAACTGGACGAACTGAAACGCAATGTTGAGCGTGCCACCCACTTTGATCCGGCCGAAGAGTTGAAGCGGGCCGTAGACCCGACCGGCAAGTTCACCGAAGACTTCGATCCGATGGAGTTCAATCGCAAGCTGAAAGCAGCGGTCGAGGGCGGGCCCCAACCGGGCCGGCGACTCCGCAGACGGACACTCAGGAGCGGGTTCCAGGCTCGGAGGGCACGTCTCCGTCGCCTCCGCAGACGGCAACGGGCGCCATGGATGGCGTGGCGTCAAGCGAGGCGTTACAGTCCGAGACGTCTTCGCCTGTGTTCCACCCGGACCTGAAGCATCCGGTGGAGCCTGATGTGCAGCCCGAAGTGGACCGGCGCACCGGGACGCCGGACGCAGACTCGCCCCCTGCCGTGCCGGGCAATACGGCTGCGCACCGCTGACAAGGAACACAGATGGCAGCGACGCACGAGGCTGGCGCCACCGAAGAGGACGAATTCGACAACAGCCGGATGCCGCTGATCGATCATCTTATCGAATTGCGGCGCCGGCTGATTTATTGCCTCGTTGCCCTCATCGTCTTGTTCTTGATCTGCTACTGGTTCGCGCCACAGATCTACCAGTTCCTGTTACAGCCGCTGGCCAATGTGCTGCACCAGAAAGGTGGCGAGCGGCGGATGATCTACACCGCCCTGCAGGAAGCGTTTCTCACCTACATCAAGGTGGCGTTCTTCGCAGCGATGTTTCTGGGATTTCCGATCATCGCGACACAGGTGTGGAAGTTCGTTGCTCCCGGCCTTTATGCGAGCGAAAAGCGCGCCTTCCTGCCGTTTCTGATTGCCACACCGCTGCTGTTCTTCATCGGCGGGGCGGTGGCGTACTATTTTGTTTTCCCGATGGCGTGGCACTTTNTTCTCAGCTTCGAGATGACGGGCGAGGGCGGCCTGCCGATTCAGCTCGACGCCAAGGTTGATCAGTATCTGTCACTGGTCATGCAGCTGATCTTTGCATTCGGGCTGTGTTTCGAGCTGCCGGTGGTCATGACGTTGCTGGGGCGCGTCGGACTGGTCACTTCGGACGGCATGCGCGAGAAACGCCGCTACGCGATCGTCATCGCTTTTATCTTCGCCGCAGTGCTGACGCCGCCAGACGTGCTCAGCCAAGCCAGTCTCGCGATCCCGGCTATCCTTCTTTACGAGATCTCGATCTGGTCCGTCCGTCTGGTGGAGCGCAGCCAAGCGAAGGCGGCACGCGAGGCGACAATCGGAGACGCGGAGTAGCCGCGGCCGGGGAGAGGAGCAGCCGCCGCGGGCAAGGGGCGGTCGATGGATGAAGCCCGCGGCCCGGTCTGCCTTCAGTCGCCGGCGACTTCGATCACCGTGCGGCCGCGCACCTGACCCTGAAGGATGCGCTCGGCCTCGTTCCGTGCCTCGCCAAGCGGAACCGTCCGGGTAATCGTCGCGAGCTTGTCCATCGGCAATTCCCGCGCCAGTCGGGGCCAGGCAATGAGGCGGCGCTCCAGGGGGCAGGTGGCGGAGTCGATCCCCAGCAGGTTGACGCCGCGCAGCAGGAACGGGATCACGGTTGCTTCGAAACGAATGCCGGCGGCGTTGCCGACCGACGCACAGCTTCCCCAGTAGCACAGGCTGGCCAGCAGGTTGCCGAGGATCGGACCGCCGACGTTGTCGATTGCGCCCGACCAGCGCTCGGCCCCCAGCGGGCCTTTCGGCGGTGTCTCCGCCTCGCTCCGCTCGATCAGGGTTGTGGCACCCAGTTGGCGCAGGTAGTTGTGCGTATCGGGCCGGCCGGTGACCGCGGCCACCCGATAGCCGAGGTTGGCCAGCAGGGCGACGGCAATGCTGCCGACACCGCCCGCGGCACCGGTGACCAGCACCTCGCCCTTGTTCTCCGGCTTCAAGCCGTGGTCTTCCAGCGCCATGACGGCGAGCATCGCGGTGAACCCGGCGGTGCCGATCGCCATCGCTTGATGCAGCGTCATGCCGTCGGGCAGAGGCACCAGCCAGTCTGACTTGACCCGCGCCTTGCCGGCATAGCCGCCCCAATGAACCTCGCCGACCCGCCAGCCGGTCAGGATCACCTTGTCCCCGGGCTTGAAGCGTGGNGAGTCCGAGGCCTCGACGGTGCCGGCGAAATCGATCCCGGGTACATGCGGATACGTCCGTACCAGCTTGCCCAGCCCTTTCAGCACCAATCCGTCCTTGTAATTCAGATCGGAGTAGGCGACGCGCACCAGCACGTCACCTTCCGGGAGATCCGCGTCGGTCAGCGTCGTGAGATGCGAGCGAACGGTTCCTTCCGTTTGCTCCAGCAGCAGCGCTGGAAAATCGCGTGTCGTTTCGGTCATGACCTGCCTCCTACCCGCCACCCTGCGAGGATGGTTGCCCACACCGAGATGTCAACGGTCGGGAGTCGGCGATGGTTCACTTCGCGATGATCGCGCCTTCAGCTCTCGGATGACGTTGGTCTGCCTCCGGCTGCTTGGCGAGGTCCTGAGCCAAGTACGCCCGGTGCTCCACGCAATCCACCGGCAGATATTCAACTCGGGCGCTGGCGTTGGCGTCAGGCAATGCACCGCAAGATCCGAGCCGGCTATTCGCCGTCCGCAGGCTCCGCCAGGAGCCGCCGCGCGTGATGAGCGATGTGCTCGCCGATGAAGGTGGCGATGAAGTAGTAGCTGTGGTCGTATCCCGCGTGGCGGCGCAGCGTGAGCGGCACGCCGGCGGAACCGCACGCATGTTCGAACAGCTCCGGTTTGAGCTGCGTGTTCAANAACTCGTCATCGCCTCCNTGATCGATGAGGATCGGCGCGCGCCACGACGATGCTTCGATCAGCTCGCAGGCGTCGTATGCGGCCCACGCGGCCGGATCGTCGCCCAGGTAGCCGCGAAACGCCTTCTGACCCCACGGAACCTGGCTTGGTGCGACGATCGGTGCGAGCGCAGACAGGGAATGATAGCGGCCTGGGTTGCGCATCGCGATCGTGAGCGCACCGTGACCGCCCATCGAGTGTCCGAAGATGCCGGCCCGCGTGACGTCGGCAGGGAAGTGCTGGGCAATCAGCCGGGGCAGTTCGTCCACTATATAGCTATACATACGGTAGTGCGCCGACCAGGGCGCCTGGGTGGCGTCAACGTAAAAGCCGGCGCCGGCACCAAAATCCCACGAGTCATGCTCGCCCGGCAGGTCGAGGCCACGCGGACTGGTATCCGGGCAAACGAGGATCACGCCGTGGTTTGCCGCGTGACTCTGCGCTCCCGCCTTTTCGGTGAAGTTGGCCCAGGTGCAGGTGAGGCCCGACAGCCAGAACAGCACCGGGCGCCGCTGGCCATCGTCATCGGCATACGGCAGGAAGATGGAAAATTCCATGTCGGTTCCGGTCGCTACCGACGGATGCCGCCATACTTCNCTGAATACCGCCGAATGCCCGGTGTTGACGCAATCGCTCCATCGTCACGCAACCCCGACTCAGAACGTAACGACGGTACGGATCGACTGCCCCGCATGCATCAGTTCGAACGCCTCGTTGATGCGCGGCAGCGGCACCACGTGGGTGATCAGGTCGTCGATGTTGATCTTGCCCTGCATGTACCAGTCGACGATCTTCGGCACGTCCCGGCGGCCTCGCGCCCCACCGAAGGCGGTGCCGCGCCACACCCGGCCGGTCACCAGCTGGAAGGGACGGGTGCTGATCTCCTCGCCAGCGCCGGCGACACCGATGATCACACACTCACCCCAGCCTTTGTGGCAGCACTCAAGCGCCTGGCGCATCAGCGTGACATTGCCGACGCACTCGAACGCGAAGTCGGCACCGCCGCCGGTGAGCTCGACCAGATGGCCGACCAGATCGCCGGTCACCTCCTTCGGGTTGACGAAGTGCGTCATCCCGAACTTCTCGGCAATCGCGCGCCGGCCGGGATTGAGGTCCACGCCAACAATCATGTCGGCACCGACGAGCCGTGCCCCCTGGATGACGTTGAGCCCGATACCGCCCAGCCCGAACACGACCACCTTGGCGCCCGCCTGGACCTTGGCAGTGAACAGTACGGCGCCCAACCCGGTGGTGACGCCGCAGCCGATGTAGCAGATCTTCTCGAACGGCGCGTCCTCGCGCACCTTGGCGACCGAGATCTCCGGCAGGACGGTGAAATTGGCGAACGTCGAGCAGCCCATGTAGTGCAGCAGTGGTTGACCGTTCAGCGAGAAGCGGCTCGTGCCGTCAGGCATCACGCCTCTGCCTTGGGTGGTGCGGATCGCCTGACACAGATTGGTCTTGCCGCTGAGGCAGTACTCACACTCGCGGCATTCCGGGACATAGAGAGGGATGACGTGGTCGCCCGGCTTCAGCGAGGTCACGCCGGGACCGACCTCGACGACAACGCCGGCGCCTTCATGACCCAGGATACAGGGGAACAGGCCTTCCGGATCGCGGCCCGAAAGTGTGTAGTCGTCGGTGTGACAGATCCCCGTTGCCTTGATCTCGATCAGCACTTCGCCGGCGCGCGGGCCGTCCAGTTGCACCGTTTCAATCGTCAGCGGCTTGCCTGCTTCCCAGGCGACGGCGGCACGCACGTCCATCCGGCTGTCCTTGTCCCACGGCGGGCGAAACGAACTCGCCCAATTTCCAAACGCGCAACCGTATCATCGCTGTGCATCGTTCGTAAGCAGCAGGAGCGAATATCTCCTATGCCAAGCGAGACGGACTCATTACCGGTCCACCCGATGACAGCGCGCCGTGCGTCCTTTGCCTCGTCTGAGCACGGCATGTAACCCTTAAGTCACCAGAGATTGCTCTGAGATAGGGTCGCAATCGCGAAGGCGTGACGCCTCGTCAGGCGGAGCTACCATTGACAATCAGGACGTGCAGCCTATTTCCTTTCGTGTTGGCGGCTTTCGCCAACCTTGGCCGGGTGCCTGAGGAGGGCCCGGTTGCCTTGCTCGCTCGCCCTGAGGAGGAGGACGATGAACCGGATGTCCACGTTCAATAGCCCGTTGCTGCTCGGTTTCGATCACATCGAGCGCATTCTCGATCATGTATCGAAGTCATCCGCGGACGGTTATCCACCGTACAATATTGAGCAGATCGGTGATCGCGGGCTACGGATCACGCTGGCGGTTGCGGGATTCAGATTGGAAGATCTGAGTGTATCACTGGAGGACAATCAGCTTCTCATTCGCGGACGTCGCAAGGAAGATGACACATCGCGTGTATTCCTGCACCGCGGTATCGCCACGCGGCAGTTTCAGCGGAGCTTCGTTCTTGCTGAAGGGATCGAAATTATTGGTGCAACGTTGGATAGCGGGTTGCTGAACATTGACCTGGAACGCCAAGTTCCGAAACCGCAGGTTCGCAACATTCACATCGTCAAGGCCGGAACTGCGGCAACGGCTGCGCAAGCCATCGACGTAGACCCGAAGAGCTGACACTCTGAAAACGCGGTCTCGGTGTTGCATGAGAGGCGGTGCCGACACCGGCCTTGGCAGGGCGCTCATCTGGAGGCTCAACGCATGAAGAGAAACGACGACAATTCGACCGAACACGATGTGGGCGGTGGCGCCGAAAACATCCGGCATCTGTCTCCACCCAGCTTTGCTGCGCTGGGAAACGGGCAGGTGGCGTACGTGCGCCCGACAACCCACGAAGACGAACCGGCCTTTGCGGTCTGCAGTGCCGATGGCCAGCAGCTGGCCATGGTCGCCAGCCGTGATCTGGCGTTTGCCTTGATCCGGCAGAACGACATGGAACCGGTCAGCGTCCACTGACAGTCACGCAAGCACTAATCACGAATCCGTGCGAGAGGAGTCGCGCGCCATCGCTGGCGCGCGGACTCATGCTGCCCAGCTTGCGGTGGTATCGACCAACAGTGCGTACAGGGCTTCCGCGTCATCGGTGCCCCGTAGCTTTTCGCACGCAGCCTTGTCCCTCAGCAGCCGCGAGACGCGGGCCAGCGCCTTGAGGTGATCTGCACCGGCCGATTCTGGTGCCAATAGTAAGAAAATCAGGTCGACCGGACGATCGTCGATGGCGTCGAAGTCGATCGGGTTCTCCAGCCGCGCGAACAGTCCGTACAGGCGATCAAGTGATGGAAGCTTCCCGTGCGGGATCGCGATGCCGTTCCCGACGCCGGTCGTGCCAAGCCGTTCCCGCTTCATCAGCGTGGTGAAGATGGCACGCTCGGACTCGCCGGTCAGATCGGCGGCACGCTTCGCCAAGTCCTGAAGTGCCTGCTTCTTGCTCGTTGCACGCAGCTTGGCAATGACCGACTGCGGAGTGAGCAGGTTTGCAATGTCCATGATTATCCTCGCCCTCACGCTCGGTGCGTATTGGCGGGGTCGATCCAGCCGATGTTTCCGTCGGAGCGCCGATAAACGACGTTGAAGCCACCGTTGATGCTGTTGCGGAACATCAGCACTGGTGCATCGGCGAGATCCATCCGCATGACCGCCTCTCCACGCTCAGCGTGGCGATCTCGGTCGACAGTTCAGCGATGATCGTCGGCTGGCCGTCGGCTGGCAACTCTTCTTCGACCACCTCGGCGGCGAGAATATACTGTTGCGCGGGCGTGGTCTCCGCTTCCTCGGCCGTCCGGCCCTTGTGGTGCTCCTTGAGGCGGCGCTTGTAGCGGCGGAGTTGCTTGGAGATTCGTTCCAGCGCCCCGTCAAACGCTCCGTAGGCGTCCTCTGCCAGCGCGTGCCCTTTCACCAGCACGCCCGCATCGGATGCACCGCAATGTCGGCGCGGAACAGGTGCGCTTCACGCGAAATCGTCACGCCAGCATCGAGCGCCTTGGTGAAATACTTGGTCACAGCACCAGCCAGCTGATCGGCGACGTGGCTGCGCAGGGCTTCTCCCACGTCAAGCCCCTTACCGTTGATCGACAAGTCCATCGGCTCAATTCCTCACAGCAGAGGATGTCTTCGGCCCCGGGACCGACGCTCACCGGCTGTTTCGCCGGGAATTTGCGCCTGGGGACCGGTCTTAGATCGGCATTCCGCAGTCGGTAGAGGAACCACGAAACAGCCACAGTGCTGCTCGGCAGGTGCGAGGCGGGGGAAGGTAGATGCCCGCCGTAGTCGCGTCAACGGGGAAAAACGCCACATCACCGCAACTCGCTCTTCTGCCGCCGCCGCTGCACTGAGGACGGGATCCGCATCGCCTCCCGATACTTGGCCACGGTTCGCCGGGCAATATCGATGCCGTCCTTCTGCAGCGCCTCGGCCAGAGCATCATCCGAAAGCACGTCCGTGGGCAGTTCGGCATCGATCATTTTCTTGATGCGATGACGCACCGATTCTGCCGAATGCGTGCCCCCGCCGTTGCCTCCGCCGACAGCGTGGGTGAAAAAGTATTTCAACTCGTAGATGCCGCGCGGTGTCGACATGAACTTGTTTGACGTCACGCGGCTCACCGTACTTTCGTGCATGCTGATCGCGTCTGCAATGTCGCGGAGCACCAGNGGCCGCAGCGCATCCACGCCGCTGATGAAAAATTCCTGCTGCTGGCGAACGATCTCCGTCGCGACCTTGAGGATCGTGGTGGCACGTTGGTGCAGCGACTTGACCAGCCAGTTCGCTGACTGCAGGCACTCGTTGATATACTGTTTGTCCTCGCGATTGCGAACCATGCGACTGACTTGGGCATGGTAATGGTTATTGACCAGGACCCGCGGCAGCGTCTCACTGTTGAGTTCCACGGTCCAGCCACCCGTTGGGTGCGGCCGCATGATGATGTCGGGCGTGACCGGCTGCGCCACGCTTCGATCGAAGATCAATGCAGGTTTCGGGTTGAGACTGCGCAGCTCGATGAGCATGTCCGATAGCGCCTCGCCGCTGACACCACACTGCCGGCTCAGCGCCGGCCAGTCCCGCCGCCCAACCAGTTCCAGGTTATCCAGCAATGCCCGCATCGGCGCGTCGAGTTCGCTGCGCTCTTCGAGTTGCAGCGCCAGACATTCGGCCAGGGATCGCGCGAACAGTCCCGGAGGATCGAAACGCTGCAGCAAGGAGAGCGTCGCCTCGACGCGCGCAACCGCGCAACCGAGCAGGTCAGCGAGCTGCTGCAGGTCACCTGCGAGATAGCCTGCTTCGTCGAGCATATCGATGAGATGTATGCCGATGATTCGATCGACCGGGTCGTCGATCTCCACTGCGAGTTGGATTCCCAAGTGCTCCTGCAGGGAAATGTGGCTGGAAACCATTTCCTCCGGGTTGGCATCGTGGTCTTCAAAATCGCCTCCGCGGCCCTGCCAGCGCCCGCCTCCGAGCGGATCCGACTGCCACGCGGCTTCACCACCGCCTTCGCCATCAAACACGTTGTCGTAGAATTCGACGTCGAGGTCCGTATCGGCATAAGATGTGCCCTCCTGGGCGACGGCGACGTCGACCGTGGGCGGGTCCTGGTCCAAGGAGGCCGACCGCGTCTCTGGTTCAACGCCAGTGTCAGAACTCTCAGTATGGTCGTCGCGTTCCAGCAGCGGGTTCTGTTCCAGCTGGGTTTCGACATAATCCTTCAGTTCGAGGCTGGAAAACTGCAGCAGCTTGATCGCCTGCTGCAGTTGCGGCGTCATCACCAGCGACTGGGTCTGGCGCAGGTCGAGGCGGGGTGTTAGCGCCATGAGCTGGACGTTAAACCAAATTTCCTAAAGACTGAACCGATCCCCCAGATACAACCTGCGAACGTCTTCGTTAACAACGATCTGCGAAGGGTCACCCTCGGTCAGCACCATACCATCATAAATGATATAGGCGCGATCAATGACGTCCAGCGTCTCACGCACGTTGTGGTCGGTGATCAGGACGCCGATGCCCCGATCTTTGAGGTGGACCACCAGATCGCGGATATCACTCAGCGCAATCGGATCAATGCCCGCGAACGGTTCGTCAAGAAAAATGAACTGGGGCTTGCATGCCAGCGCCCGGGCAATTTCCACCCGGCGGCGCTCACCACCAGACAACGCTACGGCAGGTGTGCGGCGGACGTGGGCAATGGCAAATTCCTCAAGCAGGGCCTCCAGGATCGAATCCCGGTGGGAGCGTGATTTTTCGACCACTTCGAGTACGGCGCGGATGTTGTCCTCGACGGTCAGCCCACGGAACACCGACGGTTCCTGCGGCAGGTAACCCACCCCNAGCCGGGCGCGACGATACATCGGCAGACCGGTGATGTCCTGACCATCGAGACTGATACGCCCCTCGTTGGGGGCAACGAGACCGGTGATCATGTAGAAGCAGGTGGTTTTTCCGGCGCCGTTGGGGCCCAGCAGGCCGACCACCTCGCCGCGCTGCAATTCCAGGCTCACGCCGCGCACGACGGGTCGGCTGCCGTATCGCTTTCCAAGATTGGCAGCGAACAGGCCTCGCGCGACAGAGCGTTCACGCGGGCGCAACAGTTCCGGCTGTGCGACCTCACTCAGGTCCGTTGCCGGCTGTTCGTACGCTGTCACCGCCACCAGGCTGTGCTCCGATCCATCCGCGATCACGGCTTATTCGATTTCGACGCTTCCGGCAGAATGACGCCCTGCACACGAGAACTGCCGCTCTGGGGTCGGTGCACGGATAANAGCGTACTGACGCCGGTCCTGACATTGGATTCGCCGCGGCAGCCGGTGATGACATTGGGGCCGCGCGTCACCTTTACTGATCCGATCATCGTCGCCGTACCGCTATCGGCATCATAGGTGCCATGATCGCCACGTATCTCGTCCTCGCCCGTTACCAAGCGCACATTGCCTTCAGCTTTCAGCCGTTGCATGCGGGATTGGCCTTCGGCTGGGTTGTCCCGCAGGTACACGGTGATCACGTCGCCGTAAAGCGTTTGATCGGGGTCGGTGGCGACGGCATCGCCGCGGGCCACCAGCACCAGGGACTGAGTATCGTACGTGATTTCGTCGTGGGCGGTGATGCGGTTGGTGGCTGTCGTGACCGAAAGGTCCGGACCACCGGTAAGCGTAAGCAGGTGTTTGTCCAGATTGAAGCTGCCGCGTTGGCCGTTGGCGGTCTCGCTCGGCGTTTTCAGCCGTACGTCGCCCTCGGCGTCGATCTTCCAGACTTCTGACGAACCATCTGGCCGGTCACGGTAGTGCGCGGTCAGGACCTGGGCGTTCAACTGCGTTGTGCCGCGGACGGCCTGGGCGTTGCCTCGCGCGATCACCAGTTTCGCTTGCCGACGCCATTCGATGCCCTGGTTCGCGTCGATGGTGATCGCGCCGGGAGGGGCGGCACGGTGGCGGATGTCTCGGCGGCGGTGGCTGCCATCGCTCCGAGCGTGATCGCGCAGGCTACCGCCGCGGCAGCTAAGGTTGCGCCCCGGGTGGCGCCCTGGATGGTGTCCCGGAACCATGTTGGCAGGCGGATGTTCATCGCAGGCGTGGTCCTGCTTGTGAATCAATGATCATGTGTGCCGGCCCGCCGACGGTGATGACGTCACCTTGCTCTTCCACACGAAAACCAATGCCGTTGATGGTGCCGAACGAGGCCGTGCCTGACACCGGTGCATCACCCGTGGCCGTGCTGGTATTCAGATCGATCCGGGCGCTCTGCGTTCGGGCGGTAAGATCGTCACCGCGATGCAGTGTTACGTCTCCGTCCAGGTCCAGCAGATCCTGCTTGCGGTCGTAGAGTCCCTCGCGGGCCTCAACCCTCAGCGGCGTTCCGTCGTTCATCGTGATCTGGCCATCAGGGTGTTGGAGCGCCAGCGTGTGCGGTTGCGCAGCGCTGCTATGCACCCGCTCGGCTGTCAGGGTAAACGGCCGTCCTTCAGAGTCGACGCCGGAATAAACGGCCTTCACCATCGCTTCTTGTCCGCCTTCGTCAGACTCGATGACAGCAATATCGACGCCGACGCGACTGCCGGTGGAGAACAGCTCCGGCAAAAAATAGCGCCCGCGATCAACAATGCTGCCGCAACCGGCAGCAGCAGCCGCAGCGCTTTCATGAGTGGCCGGCCGCGACTCATGCCGATGGGTGGTGAACACACCACACTTTTTCGTTCCTCCGTTGCAAGGGACAGGAATGGCGGCAGGAATTTTCCTGCCTGCCTGCCTCCCCTGTCTTCTCAGGCAACGCCAGCACGCAGGCAGTCGTGAACGTGCACGATGCCAACCGGTCTGCCATCCTCGACGACGAACAGATTGGTGATCGAGCGGGAATTCATGTAGCCGAGTGCCTCGCTCGCCAATGCATCGGGGCGNATCGTCTTGGGATTGGCGGTCATCACCTGGCCCGTGGTCACCTGCGTCAGGTTGTCGTTGATATGCCGGCGAAGGTCGCCGTCGGTCACGATGCCCTGCAATCGGCCATCCTCGCCGATAATTCCCACACAGCCGAAGCTTTTCGCGGTCATGATCAACAACGCCTCGGACATGGGCAGGTTCGGCGGCACCACGGGGATAGCGTCGCCGGTGTGCATGATCGCACCCACGCGCAGAAGTTGTTGTCCGAGCTTGCCGCCTGGGTGAAGCAGGCGAAAATCGTCGGCCGAGAAGCCCTTGCGCTCCAGCATTGCGACGGCGAGGGCGTCGCCGAGCGCCAGCATCACCGTCGTCGACGTGGTGGGCGCGAGACCCATCGGGCAGGCCTCGGGCGTGTCCGGAAGCACCAAGGCCACGCTCGATTCCTTGGCCAGCGTGCTCTCCGCGCGGCCGGTGACGCCAATGAGCGGAATTTCAAAGCGTTTGGCGTAAGTGACGAGGTCGGCCAGCTCTGACGTCTCGCCGGAGTTGGAGAACGCCAGAACCGCATCATGGGCGGTGATCATGCCCAGGTCACCGTGGCTGGCTTCGGCCGGATGGACGAAGCTGGCGGGTGTTCCGGTGGAGGCCAGAGTCGCGGCCACTTTGCGCGCGACGTGACCGCTCTTTCCCATGCCGGTAACGATCACCCGGCCGGTTACCGTCTCAAGCAGGCACAAGGCGCGCACGAAGCTGTCATCCAGGGAGCGCTCAAGCGCATCGACGCCCTGTGCCTCCAGCCGCAGCACGCGTCGCGCAGAGGCGAGGCCACCTTGCGTCTTATCCCCCAGGGACAATGTGTCGTCGTCCATCATCACCACGCCATCTCCCGATGCTCCCGGCACGCCCAGCGTTCCACTGCGCCCTTTAGTACGCCCCGTCCCGCAGGCTCCGATCAGCAGCGGAGGGGAACTATGGAGGTGGCGGCAACGGGGGTCAACTGCATGCGCTTTCAGTGATCTACACCGTCAGCGGCATGATCTCAGTGGGCGAAGATATCTTCTTCCGCCCAGCCTTCAAGATCGAGGCGTGCACGGTGAGGTAGGAAGCCAAAGCACGCGTGGGCAAGATCCAGGCGACCTTCGCGGCTGAGCATTGTATCGAGTTTGTCCCGTAACCGGTGCAGGTGCAGGACGTCGCTCGCCGCGTAACGCAGCTGCTCGGGGCTCAGGCTCTCAGCGCCCCAGTCGGAACTCTGCTGTTCCTTCGACAGCTCGATTCCCAGCAATTCCCGGCAGAGATCCTTGAGGCCGTGTCGATCGGTGTATGTCCGGACCAGGCGCGACGCGATCTTGGTGCAATAGACCGGGGTACAGGTGATGTCGAGCCAGCGCTGCAGCATGGTCACATCGAAGCGGGCGTAATGGAACAGCTTGCAGACCTGCGGATCGGTGAGCAGCGCCTTGAGGTTCGGAGCCTCGTACGCGTCGCGCAGGTGCGGCGGAAAGTGAACGAGGTGGCAGACGTTGTTGCCTGCGGACAGCTGGACGAGGCACAGCTTGTCGCGGTGCGGATTGAGGCCGGTGGTCTCGGTATCGACGGCAACCCGCGCACCCAGCGCAAGGCCCGCCGGCAGGTCTCCGTGATGCAGCAGGATCTGAGGACTGTCCCCACTCATGCCGGACCTTCCCAGTCCTGGAGGCCCGTCTGATGGCTCGCCCGACGCAAAATCCAAAAGGGGCGGCTTGAAGATGGTGCCCAGGAGAAGACTCGAACTTCCACGGCCTCGCGGCCACAGGTACCTGAAACCTGCGCGTCTACCAATTCCGCCACCTGGGCAACACGGCACCATCTCCGCCGAAGCGCCCTCCTTTAGGGATGCCGAGAGCACCTGTCAATCGGCTTCGCCAGCGTCGGTGCACTTCGTTCGGACGTTGACGCCATTGCGGATCTAGGATAAGCGCGCCGACCGGCGGCAGCAAGCGGCGCTGGCATCGGCCGTGCAGGGCTGCGCTCCAGGCGGGCGCTCTTTGGTTAGGATAACGGAGGAGGCGGGCATGGAACGACGGGTCGCTACTGTCTTTGGCGGATCCGGATTCATTGGCCGGTATCTCGTGCAACGTCTTGCATCCGATGGCTGGGTGGTGCGGGCTGCCGTCCGCGACACGGAACGGGCGTTGTTTCTCAAGGTCTATGGGCAGCCGGGGCAGATCGTGCCGATGTCTGCCGACATCTGCGATCCGGCGTCCGTTGCGCGGGTGGTCGAAGGTGCGACCGCCGTCGTCAATCTGGTGGGCATCCTCTACGAAAGCGGGCGGCGGACGTTCCGGCGCATTCATGTGGACGGAGCGGCGAACGTTGCCCAAGCGGCGCGGGCGGCGGGTGTGCAACGCCTGGTGCAGATGTCCGCCATTGGCGCCGACGCCGATTCCCCTGCCGAGTACGGCCGCACCAAGCGGGAAGGGGAAGAGGTCGCACAGCAGGCCTTTCCCNGGGCATCCATAACCCGACCGTCGGTCGTATTCGGTCCGGAAGACAACTTTTTCAACCGCTTCGCCAGCATGGCGCGCATCATGCCAGCACTGCCGGTGTTCGATACCCGATTACAGCCCGTCTATGTCGGTGACGTCGCGGATGCGATCGGCTGCATCCTCGCCGACAGCGCCACGGCAGGCCATACCTACGAGCTCGGTGGTCCGCAGGTTCTCAGCTTCCGTCAGCTGATGCAGATGATGCTGGATGAGATCGGCCGGCGCCGGATCTTGCTGCCGCTGCCTCTGGGCGTAGCGGAACTGGAAGCCTGGTTCCTGGAAAAGCTTCCAAAGCCGCTCCTGACGCGTGACCAGGTCGCACTGCTGCGGCGGAGCAACGTCGTCGCACCGGGAGCTCTGACGCTCGCCGACCTGGGGATCAAGCCGACCGCGCTTGCGGCAATCCTGCCCACCTACCTCGCGCGTTACCGGCCGCCCGTTTTGCAGCAGCGGGGGTAGTGCATCTGTCCGAGCGGGGACCGGCCCCAAGGGAAAGCCGGTCCCAGGAAAGTGTGGCCTGTGAGAACGTGCAGCAAAGGCAGGGCCGGCTTAAAAGGCAGGGCCGGCTTAGAAGACGGCCCAGTCCGGCTTGCGTGGGGTGAGGCGCGCTTCTCCGGCCGACATGGACGGAGGCGCGGAGGCGGCCGAGCCCGTGTCTTGCAGCGCGTCCAGTCGCAGCATCGCAAGCGCCATTCCATTGATGCCGGAACGGATCTCGCCGACTTCCCGGTCCCCCAGCAACACCGGCGTTCCCGGTGGCNNGGCAGTGGCCCTCAACGAGCGCGGGAGTAGACGCTTCTTTACCAGACCCCGATAGCGCATCCGTGCCGTCAGTTCTTGGCCCAGATAACATCCTTTCTGCCAGTCCACCCCATGCAGTTCATCGAAGCCTGCCTCCAGCAGCAGCGTCTTGTCGACTTCCAGGTCGCGGCTGCCGTCGGGCAGTCCAAGGCGGATGCGCAGCATATCGTACGCGAGGCTCTCTGCGGGCTGGCAGCCAAGGCTCGCAAATAGTTCGGTCGCCTCCTGTGCGGGCGCGAGGATGCGCACGCCGGCTTCGGCCAGGCGTGGATCGACAAAAGCCACGCCGCCATCCACAGGCTTCGCGGCTCCCGTATCGTCCGCGGGCAGCTCGAACGACGCAGCAGCCTTGTCACCGAAGACGGTCCAGACGGAAAACGCGTCGCCGGCCTCAGTGAGCGTAACGCGTGACCGCAGACGGTATATGGATAGGCGTCGCTTGAGGTCGGCGAGGCGATCCCGCTCACCCTCCAGCAGCAGTGTGTCTCCGNNTGCTGGCAGCAAAAATTCATGCAGGAATTTCCCCTGCGGGGTCAGGAATCCTGCCCAGACGGCACGGTTCGGGCTGATCCGCTGCACGTCGTTGGAGATCATCCCCTGCAAGAACGTGCGTGCGTCTTCGCCCTCCACCTGCAAGACACCGCGGTGGGAAAGAGCTGTGAACTGGAGCGGGGTCATGCGGATTGTCCTCTTGGAAAGCGCTCGGCTCACGAACATGGAAGGTCCGGTGCATTTGCACCAGCTATGTGGATGAATGGTCCGCCGCCTGCCGGCAGTGCCGCCTTGAAGTGACAGCGAAAGTTGGCAACGGCAAGTCTAATCGTATGCAGATCGCAGCCCTGCGGGCGAACAAGACCCGGCAAGAGCGGGAAGCTTGCGGTCCGATACAGCGGAAGCCTATTCTATTTATGACAGTCGGGTGAAGCTAGGGAGGACAAGTCCCATGAGCCTGCAGGATCGAATTGAAGCGTTGAAGGCGAAGCATCATGCTCTCGAAGTTGCCATCGAGGAGGAGAACAATCGGCCTCGTCCCGACGAGCAAGAAGTATCCAGGCTCAAGAAGCAGAAGTTGCATATCAAGGATGAAATAGCAACTCTTAGTCACCAGTACTAGCCTTTCACGCTATTCCTCACTGCAATCGTCGACGAGACGGCTGGCTGCGGGTGGCGAGCGGGTTGTGAATGTGCCGGGTCGGCGGGCATTGAAAGCCCAAGCCGACCCGAGGAGGCTGTTCCGGAGCGAGCCCAAAACCTCGAAGAGCTTCCCGACTCTGCCAGACAGTCAAGTGACTGTGGATAACCAGTTGCTAATTGTGCAAC
Source organism: Defluviicoccus sp. (assembly GCA_013414705.1). Classification (GTDB taxonomy): domain Bacteria; phylum Pseudomonadota; class Alphaproteobacteria; order Rhodospirillales; family Defluviicoccaceae; genus Defluviicoccus. Next base: position 3,338,538 of record CP058705.1, on the reverse strand, counting down.
GCAATATGCGGCGCTGGTATTCGCCGCGGTTCGTCACAGAATTTTTGTCTGTGCGAAATATCGGTTCGTTTTCGACGTGGGATTGATCGAAAGTCGAACGTGGCCTTTGCAAACCTCGTCATTTTCGACCACACTCCGGCCTCCTGGCGCGGATGGTTTCGGCCGGACGCGTCAAATTCTACTAAGCCTGCTAAATTAAAGGGGAGGGCCATGACTGGACCGTATGAGGAAGCGTTCTCCAGATCGGTCAATGATCCGGAGGGATTTTGGGGCGAGGCCGCTGAAGGAATCCACTGGTATAAGAAGTGGGATAAGGTTCTCGACGACTCAAACAAGCCATTTTACCGGTGGTTTNCCGGGGCTCTCGTCAACACCTGCTACAACGCGCTGGATCGGCACGTAGAAGGTGGTCGGGCGGACCAGGCCGCGGTGATTTACGACAGTCCGGTTACCGACACGAAGCAGACGTACACCTACCGCGAGATGCGCGACCGGGTGGCGAAGTTCGCCGGTGTGCTGAAGAGTCTGGGCGTCGAGAAGGGCGACCGTGTCATTGTTTACATGCCGATGATCCCCGAGGCTCTCGTCGCCATGCTTGCTTGTGCACGCATCGGAGCGGTGCACTCGGTGGTGTTTGGCGGGTTCGCCTCGAATGAGCTTTCGGTGCGCATCGATGACGCCAAGCCTAAGGCGATCGTCACCGCTTCTTGCGGCATCGAAGTCGGGCGGGTAATTGCCTACCAGCCGCTGATCGAAGGTGCGATCGCACTCGCCGATCACAAGCCGCAGCATGTCGTCATCAAGCAACGGCCGCAGGGCAAGTGGGAACTGAAGTCCGGTCGCGATTCCGACTGGGAAGAAGCAGAAGCAGCGGCTGCGCCGGCCGACTGCGTGCCGGTCGAGGCAACCGATCCGCTCTACATCCTCTACACCTCGGGCACGACCGGTCAGCCCAAGGGTGTCGTCCGTGACAACGGCGGTCATCTGGTCGCCCTGAACTGGACGATGAAGAACATCTACGACATTCAGCCGGGCGAGGTCTGGTGGGCGGCCTCGGACGTGGGCTGGGTTGTCGGCCACTCCTATATCGCCTACGCGCCGCTGATCTATGGGGCGACCACCTTAGTCTACGAGGGCAAGCCGGTTGGCACGCCGGACGCGGGGGCGTTCTGGCGGGTTATCTCGGAGCACAAGGTGGTGTCGCTGTTCACGGCACCGACGGCGTTCCGCGCCATCAAGCGGGACGACCCGAACAAGGAGATGATGTCCAAGTACGACCTCAGCCATTTCCGCATTCTGTTCCTCGCCGGTGAGCGGACCGATCCGGACACGCTGCACTGGGCCGAGGATGCGGTGAAGGTGCCGGTGATCGACCACTGGTGGCAGACCGAAACCGGCTGGGCGATTGCCGCCAACTGCATGGGCCTCGAGCGGCTGCCGGTCAAGGCGGGCTCGCCGACCCGTCCCGTGCCGGGCTGGAACGTCCAGGTGCTTGACGAAGCCTGCCGGGAAATTCCGCGTGGCCAACAGGGCACGATCTGCGTGAAGCTGCCGTTGCCTCCGGGCGCGCTGCCGACCCTGTGGAACAACGACGAGCGCTTCGTGTCGTCCTACCTGACCGAGTTCCCCGGTTACTACACGACGGCGGATGCGGGCTTCATGGACGAAGACGGCTACGTCTACATCATGGCGCGCACCGACGACGTCATCAACGTTGCCGGTCACCGGCTGTCAACCGGTGGGATGGAAGAAGTGCTCGCCCGTCATCCGGACGTAGCCGAGTGTGCCGTGGTCGGCGTTCAGGACTCGTTCAAGGGCCAGTTGCCGGTCGGCTTCATGGTGCTCAAGGCGGGCGTGACCAAGTCGCACGAGGAGATCGTCAAGGAAGTGGTGAAGATGGTCCGTGAGCAGATCGGTCCGGTCGCCGCGTTCAAGACCGCCACGGTTGTGGACCGGCTGCCGAAGACGCGATCGGGCAAGATCCTCCGCGGAACGATCCAGAAAATCGCCGACAACGAGCCGTGGAAGATGCCGGCAACGATCGACGATCCTGCGATCCTGGATGAAATTAAAGGCGCGCTGGTGGACATCGGCTATGCGAGCGCCCGCAAGGAGAGTGCGGAAAGCACCGCCGGGTAACCGAAGCCGGTCCGAGAAAGTACGCAATGGGCAGGGGTGCGGAGCCAGGTTGACTCCGCACCCGGTTCCGGTCACGCTCGCGCTGCCGGTAATGGTGTCGTTTATGGGGTATTGCCGGGACGGCCGGCAGCATGCTCGTACGTCAGGAAAGGTGATCCATGCTCACCATCGCTCTTGAGAAGGTGTGCTTCCTGATCATCAAGGCCCGCGAATTCGACGCGAAGATGGAGCCGGAGGTTCCAGAACCCGGCGATAATCCGACAGACGACGCCGAGCGGGAAATTCTGTTCGATTATCCAGACGATCCTACCGTGGAGGAAGTTCGCGGGTTCATCGAGAGCCTGAACGAAGATGAAATGGCGGAACTTCTGGCGCTGGTTTGGGTGGGGCAGGGGGACTACGACGCCGAGGACTGGGAAGAAGCGTTGGCTGATGCCCGCGACAATCCGGATGAGCGGNCGCGTCGAGTCTTTCTCGGTATTCCGTTGCTCGGCGACTTTCTGGAAGAAGGTTTGGCGGAATTCGGCCTCTCCTGCGAGGAAGTGGACTTCAACCGCCTGTAAGGGCGCAAAGAACCGGCCCACACCGGAAGGGAACGCACGCGGCTGCCGGAAGAAAATAGGATCCGGAACCGCGAGACGTGCTGTGGGTGGTTCAGGCTCCGTGGACAGTGCCGGATCGGGCACGTGCGAGATCCACTTCCCGTTGCAGGTCCGGTTCACTGCACAAACCCAGCCCGACGGGATTGCGCGGCTTGATGTCTGAAGACCGCCAATGAGTGCGGTCACGCACCTTGTCGATTGTGGGTTTGGTGGTTCCAATCAGCTTGCAGACCTGCGGGTCCGAGAGCTCCGGATAATTCTTCAATAACCAGGCGATGGCGTCCGGGCGGTCCTGCCGCTTGGCGACGGGTGTGTAGCGGGCCCCTTTGNNTCGTGCCTCTGGGAGTGGAATGCGGCGCTCTGCCGGACGAAGATGCAAATCTTGAGACTGGGAGCAGCGCTCGATCTCACTCATTGTCAGCTCGCCGGCGGCGACAGGATCGCGGCCATGCATGCCAATCGCCACTTCGCCATCGGCGATGGCTTGTACTTCCAGCGCATGCATACCGCAGAACTCACCAATCTGTTCGAACGTCAGTGCCGTATTCTCGACCAGCCAAACAGCCGTCGCCTTCGGCATCAAGGGTTGTGCCATCTCAGCAATATCCACTTCGTGTTGTTGTCAATTAGCGGAGCGGGCCACCCATCACCCGCGACCCGGGGCGTTAACCGCCAGAAACGTAATGATAACCGTTTTCGCCGGTCGTTTAAAGAAACTGCAACGATGCCACAGGAAGTTCAACGACCGGGGATGTGCCGACGTGCGATCGCCAAAATTTCAATGCCCGCGAGCGCATGGCTCATTTGGGGTTATATGCAGCGACAGTGAATACGACCGTGACACGCGTTCCGTAATTTTCGTTGTGCATCGGCACTAAGCAGATCACAAAATCGTGATCATCGAGTTCCCAATCTATCGGCTAATTAGCCCCTGACCAGGACAACCGCACCATTCTCCGTCTATATGGCGAAAATATATCATCTTCATCGACCTAAGCGGGAGTCGCGGACTATATCAACGGGAGTCGTGTTGCTGATAGACAATTTTTAAGAGCTTTTCTCTAGTAACAATTCTTCTAATCGTATGTCGGTGCGATCATAAATCTCTTGATGCGTGCACACCATTTGGGTATAAACATTCTTGTCCCGCGAGCGTCCATGTTGAACCGGACAGAGAGCCTTCGGGATCGAAGCCCGGTTCACTTTGACCTCCTCCCTATCCAACTCACGCCGCCCCTTTTGGGGCGGTTTTTTGTGGCTGGCCAGGGAATTTGTCGTGTCTAACCTATATGGGGTGCTTTCTTGCAAAGCAGAGCCGCTGGCACGTATCTGCGCAGGAAGCGATGACAGACCCAAGAGCGGGCCACGCGCGCGTGTCAGGTGATGAGCCAGACAGACGGCCGGACGGTGTGTCATGGCGTGCCGGATTTGGCGCGATGGGCCGGTACGACACGGATACCCCGCCCTTCCCCGGCAACCGCGCGAAGCGTACGCACCGTCAACGGCAGGGCCGCGGCGGAGACGACACGCGTCATTCCCGCCGGTAGGCGCCGTTTCGAACTCGACCACAAAACGTGGGAAAGAAATGCTCAACAGGAACGGCGCGCAGCCGTTCCGGGTCAGCTCTTCAGACCGAAGTCCTTGAACCGCTTTTTGAACTTTGCAAGCTGTCCACCTGAATCGACCAGCCGATGCACACCTGTCCAGGCCGGATGGGTCTTGGCATCAATGCCGAGCTTCAGCACGTCGCCGGCGCTGCCGTAGGTCGATCGGGTCGTGAACGTCGAACCGTCCGTCATTTCGACGACGATTTCGTGGTAATCGGGGTGAATGTCCTTCTTCATCGCCTCGCTCCTCGCGGAGCGGTTTATATAACGACAGCAGACGGCCGGTGCAACCGAAGCCGCATGCTCCGTCCGACGTTAGGCCGGGCGCGGGCGCGTGGCAGCGGGATGTGAGCAAAGGAGGGAGAATCGGATGGCAAGCCTGGATGAAAGCGGTTTTGAACGGATTGCAGGCGAAACCCTGGATAGCCTCTTTGATGCGCTGGAGGCGGCGCTCGACGCGGCGATGGGTTCGCGCGCGGACGTTGAGCTGGAACAGGGCATTCTGACGGTGGACGTCGACGGCGGAGGCCACTGGGTGATCAACAAGCACGCGGTCAACCGGCAGCTCTGGCTCTCATCGCCGGTCAGCGGCGCTGCACACTTCAATTGGGACGGCAGCGGCGCGTGGGTGGGAAGCCGTGGCGAGGATNCCTTGCGCAGCCGTCTGCAGGACGAGTTGTCGGCGGCAGCAGGGTCAGCAATTGATCTGTCTTGAGACCCTGGCGGTCAGCGGTCGGCCCGTCATTCCGGTTGCATCGGCGCGTTGCCAGCCGGATGGACCAAGCGAATGGCCATTGTGAGGATGACGACGCCTGCCATGACGGCTGCCCCGGCATAAAACGGCCAGTCCTTGCCCAAGAACTGGAACAGCAGGCCCGCCCAGCCCGGGCCGAGGACACGGGCAAGCGTCGAGGCAGAGCGACTGACGCCCATCGTTCCGCCTTGGACGGCCGCATCCACCTTCAGCGAAATCAGACTGTTCAGGGACGGCGTCATCAAGCTGAATCCCAGCGCAACCACCAGCATTGCCGGCACCAGCACGACGAGCGAAGTCGCAAACGGGATCGCCAGCATGCCGGCCGATAACAGGGCTGCACCACTGACCAGCAATGCGGGCTCGCCGAATCGCTGCGCCAGACGGCCGATCAGTCCACCCTGCACGAAGGCACTGATTAGGCCTACGAACGCGAACAGATAGCCATTTTGCTCTGGCCCCCAGCCGAACTGGCGACGCGACCACATGGCGAACGTCGTTTCCATGCCGGCGAAGACGAAGGTGGACAAGAAGACGATCAGGATCAGTCGTCCGACCCCNGGTCGCCGCAGGGCGTTCTGCAACATCTGCCATCGGGTGGCCCGAGCCATGCCCGCGTGCTGCCGCCGGATGTCCTCCGACAGCGATTCACGAAGGAGGAGAAGTGTCAGAACCATGGCGAGCGCCGACAGTCCGGCCGCTGCGAGCGCAGGGGTCGTATAGTCGGCTGTCAGGGGATCGTGGCCGGCGAGAAATCCTCCGATGGCCGGGCCGAAGATGAAGCCCAGTCCGAATCCGGCGCCGACGATTCCCATGCCTTTGGCCCGATTGGCCGGCGTGGTGACGTCGGCGGCGTAGGCGAAGGCGGCAGCGATGTTGCCGGCCATCGCGCCGCCGAGTGCGCGGGCCGCAAACAGCATCCACAGGTCGCTGGCGAACGCGAGCCAGACGTAGGACAATACGGCACCGGCGAGGCTCGCCACCAGGACGGGCTTGCGTCCGATGCGATCGCTCAGCCGGCCCCAGATCGGCGCCGCCACGAACTGGGCGAGCGAGAACACCGCCATCAGCAGCCCGACCGCAAGTGGCGAGGCGTGGAAGTGTTCGCCGTAGAACGGCAGCAGCGGGATGATCACTCCGAAGCCGACGAGATCGACGAAAACGATAAGAAAGAGAGTGGCCATTAGCGGAGTTCCGGGGCGGACGGGCGGGACGAAGGACGGAGATTAACGCTGGGTCAGCTTGAGTTCGATGCGGCGATTGCGGCGGTATGCGGCCTCGCTCTCGCCGGGATCGATCGGATGGTATTCCCCGTAGCCCGCCGCCGCCAGCCGGTTGGCAGGAATACCCGCGTCGATCAGCAGACGGAGCACCGACATTGCGCGGGCCTGTGACAGTTCCCAGTTGGAGGGGAACTCTGCCGTGTTGATCGGCAGCTTGTCGGTGTGCCCTTCAACCTGCAGCAGCCAATCGATGTCGGGCGGGATGCGGCTGGCCACATCCTTCAATGTTTCGGCGACCCGCAGGAGCTGCGCCCGTCCGGCGTCCCCCATCTCGGCCGAGCCTTGCGGGAAGAGCACTTCAGAGGAAAACACGAAGCGATCGCCGACGATGCGCACGTCCGGACGATCGCCCAGCACCTCGCGCAGCCGGCCGAANAACTCGGACCGGTACCGTGCCAGCTCCTGAACCTTGCCGGCAAGTGCCGCGTTCAGCCGTNNTCGCCCAGCGCCTTGATCTGCACCTGCTGCTCGTCCGCCTGTTTCTCGGAGGCATCGAGTGCGGCCGTCAGTTGGCTGATCTGTTCGCGCAACGCAGCCGTTTGCTGGTTGAGCAGGGCGAGCTGCGCCCGTGCGCTCTCGGAGACCTTGCGCTCTTCAATCAGGCCCGATTCCGCTGTCTCGCTGCGTTGAGCCAGTTCGGCAGTCTGTTTTTCCAGCTCCGCCTTCAGCGCCGTCAGCGCTTCGAGGTCGGCGGTGAGCTTCGCCGCGTCGGTTTCGGCTTCCTCCNGCCCTTCCGGTCATTGAGGCCAGGCTCGCTTCTGCCTTCTGGCGGGCAGCAAGAGACGCCTGCAGCTCATCGCTCAGCCGGGCGACCTGGGCTCCGAGTGCCTCCTTCTCGCGTTTTTCCAGCGCCAGCACGCCGGCCAGTTCGTTCACTTGGCCCTGCAGCTGGTGCAACGCGGCATTCCGCCCGGACAGGGTTTCCGACAAGAAGAACTGCGCCAGAACGAAGACGAGCAGGACGAAAATCAGGACCAGCAGCAGGCTCGACAGCGCATCCACGAAGCCTGGCCAGATATCCAGACGATAGCGGTTGCGGCGGCTGGCAAGCGGCATCCGGTCAGCCCTGCCGCTCGACGTCTTCCGCTGTGGCTGCAATTGTGCGCGCCACCAGACGGATATCGCTGCGCAGCTGGCGGACAACCTCGTCGCGCCCGGCGATCATCTCCTCGATCAGTCGTGCGGCGTAGATGTCGAGATTGCGGATATGGGTGCGTGTCGCTTCGTCGATGCCGGCATTCCGCAGCCCATCTCCGAGCCGTGTGAGGACCGGCTTCAGCTCGGTCTGGGTCTCCGCCAGCATGGTCATCAGCTGCTGCTGGGTGTGCATCTGGTCCGAGAGCGCACCGATCTTCTCCGCCAGCATGAGCAATTGCTGATTGCCGGCAATGCGTGCCTCTTCGCCGCGCGCCAGNGATCTTTGTAACGACTCGATGCTTTCGGCCGCCTGCTCAAGCAGCGCTTGCATGTAGACGGGAACACCGGCCTCGCCGTCGCCTGACAGCGTGCCGGAAGACAGCCGGGTGGATGCGGAGAGCCACTCTTCCAGCTGGTTGAAAAAGCGATTCTGTGCCTGACTGGCCTGCAGTTCGAGAAACCCCAGCACCAGCGAGCCGGCAAGGCCAAACAGGGAGGAGGAGAATGCTGTCCCCATGCCGGTCAAAGGGGCAGAAAGTCCTTCCTTCAGATGGTCGAACACCTGTGCCGGATCGCCGCCATTGACGGTGAGGTCGCCAATCACGGCACCAATTGAACCGATGGTCTGTGACAACCCCCAGAAGGTGCCCAGCAGGCCCAGGAAGATCAGCAGGCCGATCAGGTAGCGGGAGAGATCACGTGCCTCATCGAGGCGCGAGGCGATGCCGTCCAGCAGCGAGCGCATCGCCGGTGCAGAAAGCATCAATCGTCCCTTGCGGTCGGCGAGCATCGTGGCCATCGGTGCCAGCAGGCGCGGCGGCGGGCCGGATTCGATGGGACGCTCGCTGCGGAACTGCTCGATCCACGCCACCTCTGGCGACAGGCTCAGGACTTGGCGCAGGATGTAGATCACCCCNAGCGCGAAGACACCGGCAATCAGTCCATTGAGCGGTGGGTTGGCAAGGAACGCCCGGTGCAACCCCGGCCACAGCAGTGCGGCGATTGCACCGACGGCGGCGAGGAAGAGGAACATGCGAACCAGATAACGGCGCGGTCGCGTCATGCAGCAGACCCATCCGATGATCGTGGGACATCCGTGGAGCAGTGTTGAGACCGCTCTAACATGCCCGATGGCTGTCGGCATTATGCCCTATTGGAGGGCCGTGAGCTGTGTCGAACGTTGTACCAGAACACGACCCTTTGATTTCCAGAGCAACCGAATCCGATCAGGCAAGTCCCTTTGATCAATTTGACATGCTCTAGGAAGCAGCTTTCTGTCGCTCCGCTGCCGCCGTCTGCTGCTCTTCCGGCGTCAGTTTGACCCGCGCCAGAAGATTATTGTGCAGGTGGGTGTTGGTGGCGATGATGCCGTCGCCGAAGAACATCCGGCGACCGCCAGCGAGATCGCTCACTTGTCCTCCNGCTTCGCGGACCAGAACGATGCCGGCGGCAATATCCCAGGGATTGAGGCCATTCTCCCAATACCCGTCGTAGCGGCCGGCTGCGACCCAGGCCAGGTCGAGCGCCGCCGATCCGTAGCGGCGAATCCCAGTCGAGACCGCCATGACATCGCGCATCTGGCGCATGCTGAGCGCGTGGTCTGGCAGCCCCAGGAACGGCACACCGGTGGCAAACAGGGATTCGTCCAGGCGCTTACGCGCCGAAACCCGCAGACGACGACCATTCAGGAAGGCGCCGGCGCCTCGTTCAGCGACGAACATTTCATCATGGATCGGCGAATAGATCACGCCTGCGAACGGCTCTCCGTCGCGCTCGAGCGCGATCGAGATCGAAAANTGCGGAATGCCGTGCAGGAAGTTTGTGGTGCCGTCGAGCGGGTCGACGATCCAGCGGTTGGAGGTGTCGGTGCCGGCGTGCGTGCCGCTTTCTTCCATCAGCAGNGCCATAGGCGGGGCGTGCCTTGCGGAGCTCCGCGCGCAACACGTCTTCGGCGCGCCGATCCGCGCGACTGACGAAATCAGCAGGTCCTTTTTCGAGACCTGGAGCATCTCGAGCTCGCCGAAGTCGCGAATTAAGCCTTTCGCCGCCTTCAGGGCGGCGCCGGTCATGACGTTGAGCAGGGGGAGCGGGGAGCCATTGCGCAGGCCTTGAGGTCCTCAGTCCTTCGCTCGCTCGACGTAAGTCGCGTCGGCGGTGGCGACGACGATGCGGGTGCCGGCCTCGATGAACGGCGGCACGAGGACCTTGACCCCGTTCTCCATGATCGCCGGCTTGTAGGAGGAGGCCGCCGTCTGACCTTTTACCACCGCGTCCGCCTCGACCACTTCCAACACCACCTGATCCGGCAACTGCACGTTGATCGGGCTGTCTTCANNTAAGACCTCGACCGTCACCTGCATGTTTTCTTGCAGAAACGGGACCTGATCTTCTCCGACCAGCTCTGATGTCAGTGTAATCTGGTCAAAGGTTTCCGAGTCCATGAACGTATGGCTGTCGCCTTCGCTGTACAGGTACTGATAGGGGCGTTGGTCCAGGCGCACGCGCTCGACGTTCTCGGAAGAGCGGAAGCGCTCGTTCAGCTTGGTTCCGTCCCGGATATCCTTCAGCTCGACCTGCAGATAGGCGCCGCCCTTGCCGGGCTGGGTGTGCATGATCTTTACCGCCCGCCACAGGCGACCCTGGTGCTCGATGATGTTGCCCGGGCGGATGGCGTTGCCGCTGATCTTCATTACTTCGTCCGTTTGTTCGGAAGTGGCCTACACGAAGGGCGGGCGGAAGCTAGCAGGTCACAGATGCGGCGGCAACCCGGGAGATGCCGCGTTCCCGACGAATCTGCTTCAGGAGACCTTTGCAGGGTCCCGGTCCCATGGAAAGTCAATCCAGACGTCCTGGTCGACTTCACGGATGAACGCATCGACAAAGGGCCGGCCGACCGGCTTGACGAACAGGGACGCGTAGCGTGCGGCGGGCAACATCCGTCGCGCCGCCTCTGCGGTCGTGCCGCTGTCGGACACGTCATCAATCAGAAGCCAGCCCGAGCCGTCGCCCACGTCCGCGGGGGCCGGTTTCAAGACTTGCAGCGGTCGCTTTACGGCACCGTCGTAGCTTGCGATGCAGATTGTCTCGATCCGCCGCAGGTTGAGGACGCGGGCGATGATCGCGGCCGGCACCAAGCCGCCACGGGCAATGGCGACAATCCCCTGGAACGGCCCCCAAGGCTGCAGCTGCAGGGCGAGATCGGTGGCATCCCGGTGTGTCTCATGCCAGGAGCTGGAATGGATCTTCGCCGGTGGGTTCAGAAGCGACATCCAAGGGGCTCCATAGCGGATACGCAGATCCATCCACTGTCATGCAGCGTGACCGCTCTGAGGTTCGGCACCACTGTTTCCGCGCTCGACATCGCTCAGTTCGTTCGCCGAGCTCCGCTGGATCAGCTGCGGCGCATCAGGTGGACGCGCATCGGCTGATCGAACTGCCAGCCGTCGTCAGTCTGCCGGCCGTGACTCTCGAACAACTCTTGCAGCTGTTCTTCCTTTTCGTCAAAACTCTCACGAACGTGCGGGTTGATCATCGTCAGCCGGTCGTGAAATGCCTTGAAGTCCTTGAGCTTCACAGTATCGGTGTAGGTGAACACCTTCTCCTGCAAAAGGCCGAATTCAGGACCGTACCGCAATGCTTCCTGAGCGTTCTTGCGGACCGCCGTCTCGTCGTGCACCGGCTTCATCACTTCAAAGTAGTCTCCTTCCGGAAGCGGTTCGGAGACGAACAAGATCCCGCCTGGTTTCAGTACACGTGCCGCCTCGCGCAGCGCCTTGAACAGACCGGCCTTTTCGACGTGATGCAGGCTGTTGAAGAAGACGACGATGTCGGCCGATCGGGACGGCATCGGCAAATCTTCGGCAATGCCCTGCATGTAGTGCTCGTCGCCGACATGCGGGATCGATTGGGCGTGCGCAAGGTGTTTCGGGCTGACTTCAACGCCGATCACGTGTGCACCGTCGCGCGTCATCTTGCGTGTCAGCCATCCGTCGCCACAGCCGACATCGATTACCGCTGCTCCTGACAATGGAAGCAGCTCTTCGATCACTTCCACGCTTGTCCGCCTATCCATCGTTCGCCTCTCGTCAACCCGCTGGTCGCTCCATGCCGGTCGCGTTAAAACCGGTATGCCGCCTCTTGTTAGGGAAGGCCAGTTGTAGCGGATATGGTTGATGGTGGAAACATACGACGACGTGCGCGCCGCCGTCCGCGCCCTGTGCGCCGGGTTCCCCGGTGAATACTGGCAAGCGCTGGACGCCGAGCGGGCATACCCCACGGCCTTTGTCGACGCACTGATTGAGGGAGGANTCCTCGCAGCGCTTATCCCGTCTGAATACGGCGGCAGCGGGCTCGGCCTTGTCGCCGCGGCAGCGATTCTGGAGGAGATTCAAAAGAGCGGCTGCAACGGCGGTGCCTGCCACGCTCAGATGTACACGATGGGGACGATCCTGCGACATGGCTCGGAACCTCAGAAAGCGTACTATCTGCCGAAGATTGCGGCAGGAGAGCTGCGGCTGCAGGCTTTCGGAGTGACTGAACCCACGTCCGGCACCGATACCAGCCGCATCCGCACAACGGCTGTTCGCGACGCGGACAGTTACATCGTCAACGGCCAGAAAGTGTGGACATCACGTGTCGAGCACTCCGATCTGATGCTGTTGCTAGCGCGGACGACGCCGCGCGAGGAGGTAAGCCGCCCGCATCTCGGGATGTCGGTATTCCTGATCGACATCCGCGATGCGCAGGCGCGCGGAATGAGCATCCGGCCGATCCGGGCGATGATCAACCATCATTCGTGCGAGGTGTTTTTCGACAATCTCCGCGTCCCGGCGAACTCGCTGATCGGTGAGGAGGGAGCCGGGTTCCGCTACATCCTGGACGGCATGAATGCCGAGCGCATTCTGATCGCCGCCGAGTGCATCGGTGACGCGCGCTGGTTCATCGATCGCGCGGTCACGTATGCTGGCGAACGGGTGGTGTTCGGGCGGCCGATCGGCCAGAACCAGGGTGTCGCCTTTCCGATTGCCCGGACCTATGCGCAGACCGAAGCGGCCGCCCTGATGGTCAATTCGGCGGCGGCTCTGTTCGATGAGGGCAAGTCCTGCGGACGCGAGGCGAATCTGGCCAAATTGCTGGCGGCGGATGCATCGTGGGCTGCGGCCGATATGTGCCTGCAGACACATGGCGGATCTGGTTTCGCCTGCGAGTACGACGTCGAGCGCAAATTTCGCGAGACGCGCCTGTATCAGGTGGCCCCGATCTCCACCAATCTCATCCTGTGCTACCTTGCAGAGCACGTACTCGGATTGCCGAGATCGTACTGAGACAGGAACGCGGTGATGACCGATGCGGTCGTGGTCCTGGGAGCGGCGATGACGGCGCCCGGGGTTCCGGGGCCGGCCCTCGTCCGGCGGCTCGAGCATGGTGTGCGCGTGTTTTTCGCCCGAAACGCCCGCTACCTGCTGGTCTCTGGCGGTGTGGTCGGACCGCCACCTGCAGAGGCGCAAGTCATGTGGGGTTTGGCACGGGCCTGCGGCGTACCGGAGCCCTGCATCCTGGTCGAGGATCAGGCGCGGAATACGTTCGAGAACGCGCTTTATGCCGGGCGGATGCTGCGCGAGCGTGGACTTGCGCAGGTGATCATTGTGACCGACGGTTTCCACCTGCCCCGCGCGCTCTACGTCTTTCGACGGCTGGGGCTGCCGGTGGCGGGAGAGGGTGCCGAGACCGGCAGAAACTTCCCGCCGGGCTTGGCTTCGCGAACACGTCGATGAGCGGCTGCGGCTTGCGCGCAGCGCCATGTTGTTTGCTCTCGGCGTGCACAAACCGATGGTGGCACGGGTCTGGGGTGACGCCGATGCAGTGCCTGCGGACGTTGCAGGCTCGGACGTTGCGGGCCCGCAGGCCTGAATCCTCTCCAACTTTGACGGCCGTGCCGGGATTCAGGTACCCGACACCAGCGCGGCCAGCCCGGCGAACGCCGGCAGGGAGCGAACAATGACGAACGTTGGAATCGCGCCCAGATACGTGCCGAATCGGCCCTTGTCCTCGAAACGGGTGCGAAACGAAGACTGGATGAATGCGTCCGTCATGCGGGGNATGATGCCGCCGCCGATGTAGATGCCGCCACGCGCATCGAGCGTCAATGCCAGATCCGCCGCCACCGTTCCCAGCATGGTGAAGAACAGATCAAGCGCCTCCGTCGATATGGGGCACGTGCGCTGGAGCCCCCGGTCGGTGCATTCCGGCGGCGAGATCGCCGGATCTGCGGTCAATCCCCGGACTTCGGCGACAGCATTGTACAGATTGACCAGCCCGGGTCCCGACAACACCCGCTCGGCGGAAACATGGCCGAAGCGACGGCGCACCGCCGCCAGAATCTCGGTTTCCCGATCGTCGAACGCGGCCAAGGTCACATGGCCGCCTTCGCTCGACAGCGGCACCCGGCCACCGCCCGCGGTGCGCACCAGACCGGACATGCCGAGACCTGTGCCCGCACCGAGCACACCGATGGTCGCATGCGGATCCGGATCGCCGCCTCCTACCCGCAGCAGGTCGGGTCCGGAGAGGTGCGGGATGCCGAGCGCCACGGCGATGAAATCGTTGATGACGTCGAGGGTTTCGAGCTCCAGCACCTGGCGGGTCTCGGCGATGGAGAACTCCCAGGGATGGTTGGTCATCCGGACGTGATCGCCGAGGATCGGTGAGGCCACCGCAAGCGCGGCGTGGCGGGGGCGGCTCGCGAGTGCGACCCCGGCAAGGTAGGCTTGGCAGGCATCGACCAGGGTCGGGAATTCGGCACATCGCAGCGGCATGATTTGCGAGATCGCGCCTTCGTCATCGACGAGTGCGAACCGAACGTTGGTGCCGCCGATATCGGCGATCAGACCTGCCATGGCTGTCCTCCTCCCTGGTGTTTGTTCCGGTCATTGCTTCGGCCACTGCTGGCAAAAATGCTGCACTGCCGGTGCGAACGGCATGCAAAATCCGGTTCGTATTTCTGTCACGAGCCCCATTTCGCGAGCCTGTGATATTCCATAAACCGTCTGCTCGTGGCCTCAAACAGCAAGGTGTTGCAAAAAGTTAATTTATTAACAGTAGGTTAATTGTCAATTTTGCGGGGATTGGTAACCCCATTCCTATAACGCGGGCTGGGTCCGCAATTTGTCATTTGCACTTAACGTTGGGAACGCCTATTTGACCTTTGTGCGGTGCAGCACACTTCAACGCGAAGCTGGGTTGCGCCGCACTTCTTGGACGTTTCCTCCCAAAACTCGGGCCGTCTCGTGCGGCCCCTTTTTTGCCCATGAGCCGGCGTCTGCATCCGGTCTGAGCGTGGCGCGCTGTGTCGTTAGCGGGCGTCTGCAGGTGATGTTGAGACGGGCAATGTGATCAGTGTTTGCGCGATGCGATCGCTGAGGTCTGCCAGAGTGCCACTCAAGGCCGCCACAGCCGCCGGGTAACCGGATTCGCTGCTGCGCCGTTCTGCGGTGCTGTCCTCGACCACAACTGCGCGTGTGGATGCGGCGGGATAGATCTGCCAGCGGGCGGCGAGGGTAGCAGTTCCCTCGGCATCGACGTCGAACCGGGTGATATCCACGCTGACGCGATATTCGAAATTGGGGCCCGAGACCTGCGGGAAACCGACCACTCGGGTGCCGGGAAGCCGGCGGCTGAGGTCATCGATCAACACCCGGGGAACCATGTCGGACAAGGGCGCGGCCCATACGTCAGTCGTTGCGAGATGAAGCCGGTAGTCCGTCTCGCGCACCACGATCTGCGGCCGGTCGAGATAATCCGGCATTTGCACCGGTCCGAGAGCGACAATCGCAGGCCCGCGCCGGGCGGAGGCGGGGGCGGGGGTGTTGGCGGGGCTGCTCTCGGCGGCGAGCGTATAGTAGGTGGTGGGGTTCCGCTGCTGCACGCACCAACAGTGAGTGGTGCCGCGATCGCTGCGGCGACAAGGGCGAGGCGGGTGATCGCGGTCATGGGCGTCCGGTCGTTTGCGGGGCGGGTTTGCCGAGGATGAGGGCATTCGGGTTGTTTTGCAGGAAGTCTGCGAGCACGCGCAGGGATCGGGCGGTGCCAGACAGCTCCTTGAGCAGCCGTGCCAGATCGTAGCGTAGCGCCGAATCGGGACCAAGCGTGTCGCCGGCCGTGTTCAGGGTCTGATCGGCACGCTCGAGGGTCTGTCGGGCAGACTCCGAAGTCTTCCGCAAGCTCTCCAGCAGTGGCTTCACCTCTTTCAGCCCATCNGACTCCTCGCGTATCGATTGCGATGCCAGCAGCTGGTCCACGTTTTGAACCGCATCGCGAAGCTCGGTGATCAGCTCGGTCACCGGAGCATCATCCAGCTTCTTGAGGAAGGTATTTACCTTTTCGGTGAGTGCCACGATATCGGACGGGACGGTGGGGAGCACCGGTAGGCCGTTTTCGTAAGTCAACGGCACAGGTGGTGAATCCGGTGCCGAAACCAGCGTCACAACTTTGCTGCCGGTCAGGAGGTTGCCGGAATCCAGCTTTCCGCGCAGCCCCGCGGCGATATTTTTGGCAGGCGTTCCAACAACTCCTTCACGGAGACGTCCGGATCTCCTCGATCGTNNCCATCGCTGCGGCTCGACGTAGGCCTTAACAAGGATGCGCGCCGAATCCAATTTCTGGTTGGTCACCAACCGGACGTCCGTGACCTCGCCCATCTTGATTCCGCGCAACAGCACCGGTGCGCCCGCTTCGAGCCCAGCGACGGACTCGTTAAAGTACATCAAGAAGGGCACTTTTATCGTGTACTGCGCCTGGGCGATGGCCTGCTGCGAGGCGAACAGGGGGAACGTCGCATTGTTCGCCGCAACGGGGCTCGCACTCGCCTCAATCGGGGTTTCGAAGGCAATGCCGCCTGCGATGATCGTTTGCAGCGATTCGGTATGAAGAGCNCACCCCGAGGCAGTGAGTGCCACATCGATGCCGCTGGCGTTCCAGAACCGGCTCTCGGCACGGACGAGGGAATCGTAAGGGGAGCGCACAAAGGCGAAGATGCTCACCCCTTCTCCATCGGGGGCCAGTTCATGCCCGAGTACGCTGCCGACGACGATGCCGCGGAAATAGATCGGAGAGCCGCCTGAGATTGAACCGAGGTCCTGAGCATGCAGCACGAAGCTCTTTCCGGGCACGTCGACCTGGTAGACAGGAGGTGTCTCGAGCGCGACAAAGTGCCGCTCTGGCTCACCAGGGCCGGGGCGCATGACGATATAGGATCCCGAGAGAATGGTGCCGAGACCGGAGATGCCGGCAGCGGTGATGCGAGCACTCTCGACCCAGAAAGCGGTCCCTTCCCGCAGCGAATCCGTAACATCCTTCTGCATACGGGCCGTCACCAATACGTTCTGCAGATCCTCTCCCAGCGAAACCGTTTCGACGACGCCGACCTGAACATCCCGATACTTGATGGGNGTCTTACCGGGCTCGATGCCAGACGCATTTTCGATCTCGATGGTGATCGTTGGTCCCCTTGCGGCGAACGTCGTCCACACCAGCCAAGCACCTGCGACCGCGGCCACGATCGGGATCAGCCAGACGAGGGAGATCCGACGTTTCGACCTGGGAGCGACCGTCGCTTGTGGGATCGCGGAGGGGTCTCTCCGCCAGAGGGATTAGAGGTCATCATTTGCTCCGGCGGCGTCCCACATCAGACGCGGATCAAAGGCTAATGCCGTGAACATGGTCAGAATCACGACGCTGCCGAACGCGATGATCCCGACATCCGGGATGATCCGGGCGATCGACCCGAGCTGGACAAGCGCGGCCAGAATGGAGATCACGAATACATCGACCATCGACCAGCGCCCCACCGCCTCGTTGAGGCGGTAGATCAGAGTCCGATCCTTCAATCGCCAGTGAGATCGGGTTCGCACCGATAGCATCAGATAGGACATGCTGATCAGCTTCAGACAGGGGACGAGGATGCTGGCGACGAAGACAATCAGGGCCAGCGGCCACATGTCGGCGGCGATCAGTTCTTGCACGCCGCCGATGATCGTTGAAGGTTCGCCTTTTCCAAGCGCCTGGAATGTCATCACCGGGAAAATATTTGCCGGAAGATACAGCAGTGCTGCCGTGATCAGCAGCGCCCAAGCCCGGCTGAGGCTATCGGGCTTGCGGCGATGCAATGCCGACCCGCAGCGCGGACACGTCATTTCGCCGTGGTTTTCGGTGTTCTCGACGCGACACACCAGCTGACAGGTATGACATCCGATGAGATGTCGCCACTCCTTGCGCGCCGGGACGGGAACAGACGGCGCCTGTTTCAAGCGCTCCCAGACGTCGTGTGGGTCAACTGCGGCGTCGGCGGCGATCAGGGTCAGAATGAGGGCAATGAACGCGATCAGCGAAGGCCCTACCTCGACGGTCGCGAGGCCGATCAGCTTGGTGTAGGAGACGAGCACGCCCAGAAGAAAGATTTCGGTCATCGCCCACGGGTGCAGACGGTCGAACAGCCGATAAATTGCCGAGGCTCCGGGAGGCGGTGGCCAAAGGCAAGCGGCCCCACGACACTCAGCCCGATCAGAATTTTCCCGAGCGGAAAGAGGATCACGAAGAGGACGACCGCCGTTGCCACCTCCCACATGCCGTCGTGCCACAGGGCAATGGCGCCGGAGATCAGGTGGCTGGACTGGTTGTGGCCTTGCACGCTGAGAGTAAGGAAGGGAAAGGTGTTCGCCACCAGCAGCAGGATCAACGCCGACAGATAGAGGATGAACGCGCGCTCAAATCCCTGGGAGCGGCAGGCGAAGAGGGTTGCACCACACCGTGAACAGCGCGCCACCGCGCCTGAAGTCAGTGCGCCTACGTGTTGCAGCAGGTCGCAATCGTGACAACGAACCAAGCGGCCCACCGATGTGTCCCCCATCGATGCGTTCCCTGGCGACGCGCTGGTTGTCTGCAACGAAACAGCGGATGGCATGTTTACGAGCCGATGTGGTCGTGCTGCGGCGCGCACCCAAATTGTGGCCACATGCCGCAGCCAGAACCTAGAACGCTGGTGCTTTGGCGTCTAGTTCGTCGTGGGCAGTTCCTCCGTGCGCGGTTCATCGTGCGCGGCAAATTGGTTCAAATGAACCAGCCGACCATCTCGCGCCATCGGCGATACCCGTGAGCACGTCCATTCCACACCTTGAACTGGTGCCATATACCCTTCGACCACAAGTGTTCGCTCAGACGCCTGTTGTCGTCGAGGAATGGATCATATTCGCCGACGATCAGCTTGATATCCAACCGTCGAATATCCGAGAGGACGCCGTTGTCGCCCATGTTGGCGATGTAATGGTTGGGCATGTTGAAGTAGACGTCGTTGTCATAATAGCCGTCGAACAGATCCCGGAAACCATCCGGCGCGCTTGTCAGATCATAGCGACCGCTCATCGCGACGACCCGGTTAAAGCGCTGTGGGTTCCGGAAGGCGATGTTGGCGGCGTGGTAGGCCCCGAAACTGCATCCAAGCGCGGTCAGAAATGGGTTGTCATTGATCGCCTGCGACAATGGCAATACATCATTCATGATATATGTTTCGTATTTTGTGTGCCGGAGGATGCGGTCGCGTGGGTTACACCAATTACAGTAGAAACTCTCCTGGTCGATGCTGTCGACACAGATCAGCTGGATCCAGCCCTGTTCCAGGTGGTCGGCCAGCGCGCCGACGAGACCCATGTTCTCGTAATCGTAGAATCGACCGCACCGTGTGGGGAACGCCAGCACACGTGCGCCCGCATGGCCGAACACCAGGAGCTCCATATCCCGTTGCAGCCCCTGGCAATACCATTTGTGATATTCTCGTTTCATGGCGAATACAGAAATATTGCCGAAACATTACAACGTTATTACACTAAACATCTCTGTTGCGATGCAACGAAAAACGGTTAACACGCCAGATTATCAAAATAAAGAGCAAGAATATGTGGAAGAGCATTCTGGTGTGTTGTACGTCTGTTCCTTCATGTGCCACGCATGACAAAGCCCGGGAGGCCAATCACATGATTTCAACCGTCTGCGTTAAGGTGCACTGCAGGGCAGGGGAGGATCTCAATTCCACTTCTGGGTCCGGCCAGGGAAACCGGTCGGTGCCGGGCTTCGACCTTTAGGCGGAGCGACCCGGTTGCCCTCATGGTTCGATCAGGAGGTCGATGCGCTGGAGCAGCGGACGCGCTCGCGGCGTGGCGAACCGAACGTGGTGCTGTTCTATGGCAGTTCCTCGTTCACGCTTTGGCACGATATGGAGGCGTATTTTCCTGCCCATAACGTCGTGAACCACGGGTTTGGCGGTTCGACGCTGCGCGACTGCGTGGAGTATTTCGACCGCCTCGTGGTGGCTCTGCGGCCGCGTGTTGTCGTGCTCTATGCCGGTGACAATGACCTGGGGGACGGCGGCAGACCGGAAGGCGTGCTGGATTGCTTGCGCAAGATCGTGGCGCGCAAGCGGGAAACCTTAGGCGGTGTGCCGATGGCCTACGTCTCGATCAAGGTCAGCCCGGCGCGGTTCTCGATCATGCACGCGATCGCCTATACGAATGCCATCATTGAGCGGGAGCTTGCCGATGAAGGCGACGACGTGCGGTTCGTCAACGTCACCCGCCGGATGGTGGGCCGCGGGATGGAACCGCTGCTGAGCTACTACACCGAGGACCCGCTGCACATGAACCAGGAGGGGTACCGGCTGTTTGGCAAGGCGATCAGCAGTTATCTGGACGATGTCGAGCAGCAGACAGGCGTGCTGAAGGTTCGAGCGGACACCCGCCGCCGGCCTGGGTGCTGAGCGACGAGAATCCTGGTGACGACGAACCCGTGTCTGTGCGGGCGGTTGCCGCGGCTGGCGGGTCGGTGTGACCGCACAACCCGACCAGGAGCGAATTGAAGATGTAACTAAGGGTAGGGAAAGTTCATTAACAGCTGTGTGCTAAGATGTGTCTCGAAGATGCAGCGGTAGATACGTTCACATCATGCAATTGAACCGAGTTCTGTTCCCGGCGTTGGTTTGTCTTGGTGTGATCATTGCAGTCCCGGCGCTGGCGCGTTCCCTGCCCGACGTCTTGTCCGATTCTGGCGGTTGTGTCCACAGGCCATCGCTGCGCAGGAGCACGCGCAGGGGATACCGAAGCATCTGCTCTCGGCCATTGCCATCGCTGAATCCGGACGCAAGCATCCTCGCCTCGGCCGCCGCCTGCCCTGGCCCTGGACGGTGATGGCGGAAGGCCGGNGGCGGTATCTGCCGAGCAAGGCTGCTGCAATCCGTGAGGTCCAACAGCTTCAGGCGCGCGGTGTCCGCAACATCGATGTCGGTTGCATGCAGGTGAACCTCTATCATCATTCGGACGCCTTCCTCAGCCTCGACGAGGCGTTCGAGCCATCCTCGAATGTGGGCTATGCGGGAGAGTTTTTGCGCAGGCTGTTCGAGTCGACAGGGTCATGGCAGGAGGCGGCCGGCATGTATCATTCGGCGACCNCGGAGCACAAGATCCCCTACCGGCAGCGGGTGGTGAGACTCTGGAACGAACAGCAGCGTCTTGAGTTCGCAGGCCGCTCGGCCNGTCGGCCAGGGCGCGCTGACGGCGGACCTGGATGATCCGCGAGCCGCGCGCGCGTCTATCCGCTCGTCCGTGCGTTCGGCGGATCAGATGCTTGCGCGTGCCGACCAACGCCCGAATTCGGCGCGGGACTCGCGTTCGGTGCGTGGACCAAATCTGGTCAACCGGCTGGCGCCACCGCTTGGGTGTCACGGAGTACGTTACGGCACATTCCCGCCATAGGTGCAAATCGACAGCCGCGCGATAGTCTGCAGGTGCCGGTGCGCACGCTGGACCAGGAAGCGGCTTTTGCCGTTCGTCGCGCGCAGTATCTGCAGGAACTGAGGCGGGCGATTGCCGAGGTGAAACGGTCGCCCATGGTGCAGATAGCACGGGACGTTCGGGCGCCTGGTTCAAGCGCCGCACCTTAGGTAAATATTGCGGCACTGCAGCGAACGGGACCGCAGCCGGCGTTGCCGGGGGCGGAACGGCATGCTAACAGGGCGGAGAGTTCAACCCGCCGGTGCCCCGCCCGGCGTTGACGGGAGCGCCATCCGCGATGCCGCTGCGTAAGCTGACCACTGGTTTCCTTCAGTTCAAACAGAACACCTTCGATCAGAAGCGCGACTTCTTCAAAGATCTGGCGGTTGAACAACGGCCGAAGATCATGATGGTGGCGTGTTCCGACNCGCGGGTCGATCCAGCAATCCTGACCAACGCCCAGCAGGGCGAGCTGTTTGTCATGCGTAACGTCGCCAACCTGGTGCCGCCATGCGCGTTGGATAACGGTGCGCACGGCACCAGCGCTGCGCTCGAATTCGCAGTAACGTCGTTGGAGGTCGAGCACATCATTGTCCTCGGCCATTCCGGGTGCGGTGGAATCAAGGCACTGATGACCGCCGATCCGGCGATCGCGCGCGAACACACCTTCATCCATACCTGGATGAAGATTGCGGACGAAGCGCGGCGGCGCACGCTGGTTGTCGCGCGCCAGCAACCGCTGGAGGTTCAACTCCGGCTGCTGGAGCAGGAGTCGATCAAGACCTCGCTCGCAAATCTGCTGTCATTCNCCCTGATTGCCGAGCGCGTCGCTGACGGACGCCTGCGGATCCACGGCTGGCGATTCGACCTCGCCGAGGGGAACATGTACGTCTACGTTCCGTCCCGTGACCAGTTCGAACCGCTCAACATGGAACTGGCCTCTCAGATGCAGACCACGTAATGCCGGTATGGCGTATCTGCATCAGCAGGCGATCGATCGGGATCGCGTAAACAGCTCACGTTGACGGTGAAGGCGTTGTCGGCGCCGGTGCTGATACGGGTTCGGGGCCGGCTGGTTCACAGCCCACCCCTGACTCTCCATGCAGCCTTTGAACTGGCTCCTGGGAACGACATTGCTGCGGCCGGTTTGGAAGCTGCGCTGGTATCCGGGAATGGTCGTTGGTCCTCCGGGCCTCGTGATCACCGGGCCAGACGCATCTTGCAGCTGCTGACCTTCAGTATCGGCGCTCAGTGTGGACCGACAGAAACCGTAGGCACTGGCGAAATTCCCAGGCTCGCCGCTACCCACCCAGTGATAGCCCTGGTTCTCAGGTGCCGCATGCGACCAGTCTTCGTCGGTGCCGCATCCGGCCAGTCCGAGCATCGCAACCAGTGAGGTGACTGCAAACGCTGTTCCTCGTCCAGACATGGCTTCTTCTCTCCTATCTTCCGACAGCATGCCTCTTTGCAGCTACTGTGACGAATAGGCCCGAACGGCACGCGAAACAATGAATTTCTATTGCTACTTGCGACCGCGATCATAGCCGGAGCCGGTTGACGGTTTTGCTGGCCGGCCTTGGGCGTTTATAGTCAGCGAGGTAGGGCCCGCACCACACGCGGACCGGCCGGGAGGAACTAGTAGGTTATGCCTAACTGTCTGATTACCGGTGCAAACCGAGGTATCGGACTGGAGTTCGCGAGGCAGTACGCCGCTGACAGCTGGAGCGTGATCGCCACCTGCCGCAGGCCCGAGGCAGCAGCCGCCCTGCAGCAGATCGACGGAGACGTGCGCATCGAGTCGCTCGATGTCACGGACTTTGCGGGAATCGAGCGCCTAGGTCGAAGGCTCGAACGCGTTCCGATCGACCTTCTGATCAACAACGCCGGGATCTACGGGCCGCGGGTCGTTCCCTATGACTCCATCGACTACGCGGCCTGGGCGGAGGTGCTGCGAGCCAATACCATGTCGTGCGTAAAGATCAGCGCGGTGTTTTCGCGCAACGTCGCCTGGAGCCGGCGCAAGCAGATCGTGGCGCTGAGCAGCAGCATGGGCAGCATCGNNGGGGAACATGTCGGGGGTGCTTATATTTACCGTTCCTCGAAGGCGGCACTGAACGCGGTAATGCACAGCCTTGCCATCGATCTGCGCCCGAAGGAGATCATCGTCTGTGTCGTGCACCCCGGGTGGGTGAGGACGGATACGGGCGGTTCCGGCGGGATGCTCGATCCGTTCGAGAGCGTGGCCGGCATGCGGCAGCTGTTCGAGCGACTGACGCTGAACGACAGCGGCAAATTCTTCAACTACGACGGTAACGAGCTGTCCTGGTAAGCATCGGCGTGCATCGAGCGCAGCGTCAATTCCGAAAATGCGTCTCGATCACCCGGCGAAGCGCTCTTCAATCACCGCAAAAAGTGCACGCATTCCCATCGCTTCGCCACCGGCCGGGCGCCCGGGCCGCGTTTCGGTGTTCCAGGCCATCATGTCCAGGTGCGCCCAGGGACAGCGTTGTCCGACGAACTCGGCGAGAAACAGTGCTGCGAGGATGGCACCGGCAAACGGCAGGTCCGGAGCGTTCGTCAGGTCCGCAGCCTTGCCCTTGAGGTGCCGTCGGTAGGGCTGCCACAGCGGCAGCCGCCAGACTGGATCACCACAGTCATGACCGCACGCCATGATCTGATCCGCGAGCGGGTCGTCGTTGGTGAACAACGCCGGGACCTCGGTGCCCAGTGCCACCCGTGCCGCACCGGTCAGGGTGGCTGCGTCGAGCAGCAGGGCCGGCTCCTCGGCGACCGCCTCGGTCAGCGCGTCAGCAAGAATGACCCGGCCTTCGGCATCGGTATTGCCGATCTCAACGCTGCGGCCTTGTCGGGTCTGCACGACGTCGAGTGGGCGCAACGCGTTGCCGGAAATACTGTTTTCCACCGCCGGGACCAGTAGCCGCAGCCGCAGCGGCAGGCCTGCGGCCATCACCATCTGCGCCAGTCCGAGCATGGTGGCCGCCCCGCCCATGTCCTTCTTCATCAGCTTCATCGCCGAGGAGGGCTTGATATCGAGGCCGCCGCTGTCGAAGCATACTCCCTTGCCGACCAGGGTCAGCTTCGGTGCCGAGTCGTCACCCCAGGTGAGGTCGATGAGCCGTGGCGCGCGCGTACTCGCACGGCCGACCGCGTGCACAGCAGGATAGTTTTCCGCCAGCAGCGCATCACCGACGATGGCGCGGCAGCGTGCGGAGTGGCGGGTGGCAACGGTGGCTNNTGCGTCCGCCAGTTCCTCCGGGCCCATGTCGGACGCAGGGGTGTTGATCAGGTTGCGGACCAGAAATGTCGCGTCCGCCGCCCGCTCGGCGGCGCGCCGGTCGGCGGCTTGCGGCCAGATCAGGTGCGCGAAGCTGCCGGCTGGCTGGCGGTAGCGATCGAAGCGATAGGTTCCCAGCGCCCAACCGAGTGCCGCCGCCGTTGCTTCGGCTGGCGACTGCGGGGCCGCGACCCGATAACAGCCCGGTGGCAGGGCATCCGGGAGTGCTGCCCAGTCCCAGATCGGCTCGTCGCCGAGGCCGAACAGGACCCCGCGCAGGCCGCCGTCGGAGGTTGGCAACAGGCAGCGCGAGCCTGCTGCGCCGGTGAAGTGCGTCGCGGTTGCCCAGCGTTCGGTCTCCGGCTCGCGGGCGAACAACTCCGGCAGGTCTGCCGCGCGCACCGGCGTCAGTGGGCGGGCTGCGGAGAGGGCTCATCGGTCAGGTAACTGCAGGCGATTGTCATTGAGCTTCTGTCATCGTGTTTCCGTCATGCGTTTCGGGCGCGATGACGCCGATCTCCCGGTAGTAGCGTTCGGCTCCCGGGTGCAGGGGCACCGAGAGCCCTTGCACGGCCGCGTCCGGTCGCATCCGCCGGGCGTTAGGATTGCCGCTGTCCAGAACTTTACGATTACGCGAATCCCACAGCGCGCGGGTGATCGCATACACCAGATCGGCGTCTCGTTCTGCCAGAACCAGGAACTGTGAGCCGACGCCGATCGTCGCGGTGGCACCGACGCCCCGGTAGGTGTTTGCCGGAATGACGGTGACGCTGAAGAACGGCTGCGCCTTGATGATCGTTCGGCTTCGCGGTGTCCGATCGGCAGCAGCGCGATGTCGGTCCGTTCCGCCGCGTGGACAACGGCGTCCAGCGGTTGTCCTCCGACCATGAAGAAGGCGTCGATTTCGCCGGACATCAGCATTTCTGCCGAGCGCGCCAGCTTTTCGTACACCGGCTTCAGGTCATTCGGCGATAGCCCGTATGCCCGCAGGACGAGGCGGGCCGTGACGAACGTGCCCGAATTGGTTTCGCCGAGTGAAACCCGACGGCCTTTCAGCTGGCCGATGCTGTCAATCTTGCTGTCGACACGAACGACCACGTGCACCATTTCCGGGAACAGGTTGCCGATGGTGCGCAGCGAATTCATCGGCTTGCCGGCGAACGGGCCGCTGCCGGTAAAGGCATCATGTGCGATGTTGGCCTGACACAGGGCCATGTCGAGATGTCCTGTCGCCAGTGCGTGGACGTTCTCGACGGATCCTTCGGTGGACACGGCAGCGGCGATCAGATCCGGTACGCCGCAACTGCCGCCGAGATCGCAAGGCATCGATCCCGGAGGACCGGAGATGACGTTGGCGATCAGTCCACCAACCGGGAAGTAGCTGCCGCCGATCGGGCCTGTGCCGATGCGGATGAATGTGATGCCGTCGGCCTGGGCGTCGGCCGGTGCCGCTGGTACGGACACGGGCGCCAGCTGCAGGAGCACCGCCAGCAGGAGCGTGAACACGGTAAGACGGCCTCGGGCGCCATGTGCGACATCGTTTGTGCCGAGTGAACAGCAGAACCGCTACCATACAGGGAGCGGCGGTGGCAGGCCAAGCTGTCGGCAGTCCCACTGTCGGGAGCCGAGCTGCCGGTCGGCCTTGACCTGTTCTGCGCGAGCGAATACGGTTTGCTGCAGGTGCGTAAAGGGGCCGTCAGCAGCGGCGAGGCGGCATCCGGGGTGCCTCGCATCCAGTGGCGGACGCGGCACCGGGGCAGAAAGCGGTCCCGGCAACGCTCGCCGTAAACCGGTCGCGGGCGCGCGGCAGGGTTGTATCGTCTTGTATGTCCTGCGTGGCGGTCCGGGCAATGCAACAGTCAACGGGCGACGCGGCGATGGTTTCCGACCCCAATTCTGAATCCACCTCCCAATCGGAGCACGACACCCTCAGCCCTGGCCGTTGCCAATGCAGCAGACACGCCGGGCGGGTTGGCGGGGTCTCCTGCGCCGGCATTGGAGGTTGCGCCGCTTCCGGTCGAACAGGTTGCTGCGATCGTGCAGTCCCGTCACGACACGCCCCACCGTATCCTGGGCCCGCATCCGTCCGGTACTGGCAAGGCAACGGTGATTCGGGCGTTTCTGCCGTATGCCGAAGCGGCGAGCGTCCGCATCCACGGGACGATGTCGTCCAGCGCTCGGGAACACTCGATGCGGCGCATCGACGACGAAGGGCTGTTCGAGGTTACCGTTCCGCTGCGGTTCGGAACCTTCGATTATCAGATGCGGGTGGACAGCGATCCGGCGGTCGGTCTGGACGACCCCTATCGCTTCCGGGCTCCGCGATTCGATGCGGACGACGAACGTCGGTTTCTTGCCGGCCGGCATCTGCGGCTATCCGAAAAGCTGGGGGCCTGCGCAACGACGATCGACGATACCGAAGGCGTGGCGTTTGCCGTCTGGGCCCCGAATGCCCGGCGGGTCAGTGTCGTCGGCACCTTCAATCGATGGNATGGCCGGCTGCATCCCATGCAGCGGGTAACCGGTTCGGGTATCTGGGAGCTGTTCATTCCCGGGATTGCTGCCGGCGAGTTGTACAAGTTCGAGATCAAGACGCCGACGGACGTCGTCTTTCTGAAGACCGACCTGTTCGCACGCGCAACCGAGGAGCCACCGGCAACCGCCGCGATCATCAAGGGTCAATCCGAGCGTGCCTGGCAGGACGATGCGTGGACCAACGCCGGCCGTATGGCGGCATTCGAACAGGGCGTCTGTGTGCGGCCGCTCGAATCTGCCTTGCTGGCGGGCGATCATGCGGCGCTGATCGAGACGATCATTGGCGAAGGTTACACCGCCGTCGAACTGACAATGCCGCCCTCTGCTGGAGATACCGCCAGCCTGTTGGCGGTGGGGCCAGGCTGTGGCGGCTCCGAGGTGGCGAACTTCGTCGATTCCTGTCATCGCCACGGCGTTGCCGTCGTTCTGCAGAGCCCGGGCAATCTGGTGCCGGCGGGCATTGACGATCTTGCGTGGTACGACGGTACGCGTCTCTACGAATGCGAACCAGTCAGTCCGGGCAAAACGCTTGGCAATCCGCTGAGCGAACCACTGTGCTTCGACCGTGCGAAGGGAGAGGTGCGCAGCGTTCTGCTGTCACGGGTCGCCTACTGGCTTGATCGGTTCCATATCGATGCGCTCAGTTGCTCTCCGGACGAAGCCNGGGATGTGGCGGGGCCTGCTCGCCGACGATCGCTTCGGGGCATCCGCCTGATCATCAGCGATCCGGAGGCTTCCTCTACTCTCGGCACCTCGGAGATTGCGCGGCTCGTTGCCGGCCGTCATGCCGACCCTTACGGGGTGCTGGGAGCGCACAGTATCAAGACTCAGACCGGTACCGCCACCAGTGCCGATGGAGATGCCGGTCCGGGTACCGTCGTCCGCGTCCTCCAGCCAGGCGCCCGGGAAGTCCAGGTGCTGGCGGACGACCAGCCGCAGATCATCTATCGGATGCGACCGATCGATCCGGCGGGATTGTTCGAGGTATGTCTGCCGGCCGCACCATCCTCGTATCGCCTGCGAGTCTTCGAGGCAGAGGGCGCGCCGCGCGACCTCGTCGACGGGTACGCGCTGCGCGACTTCATCTTCACGCTCGACGATCAGCGGCTGTTCGGCGAAGGCAACCATTACCGCATTTTCGATAAGCTGGGCGCGCACGCGCGGCGGATCGGCGACGTGGCTGGCGTCACCTTCGCCGTCTGGGCCNCCGAGGCGGAAGGGGTCAGCGTCGTTGGCCCGTTCAACCGCTGGGATGGCCGTGCGCATCTGATGCAGCGGCACGGGCTGTCCGGTGTCTGGGAGGTCTTCATTCCCGGTCTGGGCGAAGGCGAACTGTACAAGTTCGAGGTGCGGGCGCGAAACGGGCACACCTTCCTGAAGACCGATCCGTATGCCTTTNTTACCGAGGTGCCGCCGGCAACCGCCAGCGTCGTCACCCGGATTGAGGGTATCCATGACTGGCAGGATCACGGCTGGTTGGAGTGTCGGTCCGCCTCCAGGCCCTGGCAGCAGCCGATCGCCATCTACGAGGTGCACCTGGGGTCGTGGATGCGTGCCGCCGACGGGAGTGTGCTTTCCTACCGGGAATTGGCGGCCAAACTGGTGCCGTACGTCAAGGAATTGGGCTTCACCCATATCGAGCTGCTGCCGATTGCCGAGCATCCCTACGAGCCGTCGTGGNGGTACCAAGTCTCCAATTTCTACGCGCCCACGTCCCGGTTCGGCAGCCCGGCCGACCTGATGGCGTTCATCGATGAATGTCACGCCGAGGATATCGGCGTCATCCTCGACTGGGTGCCCGGCCACTTCCCGAAGGACGCGCATGCGCTCGCCTGGTTCGACGGCACGCATGTCTACGAGCACGCCGATCCGCGCAAGGGCGAGCATCCCGACTGGGGGACGCTGATCTTCAACTATGGGCGGCATGAGGTGGAGAACTTCCTCATCGCCAACGCCCTGTTCTGGCTGGAGACCTACCACTTCGACGGGCTGCGGGTCGATGCCGTGGCCTCGATGCTGTACCTGGACTACTCGCGTCCGGCGTCCGGTGGCTGGATCCCCAACGCCTACGGCGGCAAGGAAAACCTGGAGGCGATCGAGTTTCTCAAGCACACCAATTCGATCCTGCATGCCCGTTTCCCGGGGATCCTGATGATCGCCGAGGAGTCCACATCGTGGCCGAACGTCTCGCGGCCGGCCTACCAGGGCGGGCTCGGCTTCGGCTTCAAATGGAACATGGGCTGGATGCACGACGTGCTGGCCTACATGAGCGTGCCGGCGTCGGAGCGGAAGTGGCACCACGGCCGGCTGACGTTCGGGCTGATGTATGCGTTCGACGAGAACTTCATCTTGTCGCTGTCGCACGATGAAGTGGTGCATCTGAAGCGCTCGCTCTATGGCAAGATGCCGGGCGAGGAGTGGGAGAAGTTCGCCAATCTGCGCCTGCTGTTCACGTTGATGTACGCGCATCCGGGCAAGAAGCTGCTGTTCATGNGGGGCGAGCTGGGGCAGGAGAGCGAATGGAACCATTCCCGGGGCTTGGAGTGGCACCTGCTGGAAAAGAAGGCGAACCGCAGCCTGCAGGGGTTCTTCCAGGACCTGAACCGGCTCTATCGCGAGGAGCCGGCACTGCACGAACAGGACTTCCGCAGCGCCGGATTTGAGTGGCTGGAGGTGGACAACGGCGAAGAGAGTATCCTTGCCTTCCTGCGCAAGGCCCGCGATCCGCGCGACGCGCTGGTGTTCGCCGCCAACTTCGGCGCCATCTCCCGGCCCGGCCACCGCATCGGCGTGCCGTTCCCAACCGCCTACCGCGAGCTGTTCGACAGCAATTCCGTTCGTTACGGCGGGTACGAAGGCCGCGGCGAGCGACGGCGTCTCATTCAGGCCGACGAGATCCTGGNNCACGGTCGCGAATTCTCGATCAGCATCGACTTGCCGGCGATGTCCGCCGTCGTGCTCAAGCCGGCACCGCTGCAGATCGACTGACACTTGGCTTGACACGGACAGCCTGATCCGACAGTCGTGTGGTGAGGCGCACCTCTGATCTGGCTGCAGTGTTCAAGCTGATCCGGATACCCCTGGCAGATGCGGCGGCCCCGTTGTTATGTCTGGGTTGCTTGCGCTCGGGGCCTCGTGGCATCCGATGCACCGAACCGGTTCGCTGAAGACATCAGTGCGGTTTGGTCCATTTCCGGAACAGGGCGACGGCAACGATCGTCACCAGGACGCCTATGGCGTTGGCCAGCCCATCTGCGAACGACACAGAACGGCCCGGGACCCACGTCTGCAGAATCTCGCAGGTTGCCCCGAAGCCGATCAGACCGAAGGCCAGCCACCAGTTGTGCCTGCGCTCGGGGAACGCTGCGGTGCCTAGCAGTGCGAGCACGGCGAACGTCAGCGCGTGCTCAAACTTGTCCCATATGCCTGTGTCCGGCAGCTCGTCGGAGGGCAGCAGCAGCAATACCGCCACCACTGCCAGGGCCAAGGCGAAGCACGTCCGCAAAATACGCCGCCGCCGTCTCACGTGCGCGCCCGCGGTTTCGCTCATCCCCGTTGCGGCGGCGTCGCGAATACGTGCCGCAATGCCGGCAGCAACAGCAGCGTGCACAGTGTGGTGAATGTCAGGGCCACCATCAGCAGCAGCCCCATGCTGGCCATGCCGGGGTGGGTCGAGACGGCGAGCGAGCCAAACGCCCCAATGGTCGTCAGCGCGCTGAACAGCACGGCTCGCGGTGTGGACGTCACCAGCAGCGACCTTGAGCCTTGCTGGCGGCCACGCACCACCATGTTGATGCCGCTGGAGACCCCNAGCCCGAACAACAGGGGCAGCACGATGACGTTGGCAAAATTGAAGGGGACGTTCAGCACGACGGTCGCAGCCGTGGTCAGCAGCCCCGCGAGAATCAGCGGGGCCATCACCGTCAGTGAGTCGCGGATGCTGCGCAGCATCAGCAGCAGCAATCCGCCAATCAGGACGAAGGTGTAGCCTCCCGCCTCGATGAAGGATCGNATGACGGCTTTCCCTCCCTCCGTGACCGCGATCGCCTCACCGCTGGCCTGCGGTACCGCTGCCTGAACCGCTTCGGCGAAGCGGCGACGCGCCCGTTCGTCGCGCAGATCCTCCTTCGGGAAGGCCTGCACCAGCACCTGTCCGTCCGGTGTCTCTCGGCGGGAGAGCAATGTTGGCGGGATGTCGGCCATGGTCACCCGGCCTGTGCTGAGGCTTTCGGAAAGGTCTGCAAGCATCGCCGGCAGGGTCGACAGCAGCGCTGACTGCAGCCGCTGCAGATTTTCGTCGCTGGCATCNGAAGTGGAGAGTGCGTCTGCGAGCTGCCGCGCACCGGAGCTGCGGGCCGCCTCTGCGGCGGCGGCAGCGCGCAGCGCATCCAGTGCCTTGCGCATGTCTGCCGGCGATGGCGGCGGGCGATGTTCTGCCGGCGCGAGTACCGGGGTCATCATCAGCTCCAGATCGCCCAGCAGCGCCAGCTTCTCATCCTGCTGTGCCGGAACCAGGTCGGTGGCGGTCTCGACCCGCTTGACCTCTGGCAGCGCCCGCAGCCGGGCGGCAATCTTATCCGCTTCAGCCTGGTTTTTCGCCAGCACCTCGGCGCGGAACGGATCGAACCGCTGGTCTGCGAGTAGGTCGTACAGTGTCGAGACCGATTCCGAATGCGGATCCCGCAGGTTGAGCGGTGAATCGTCGAAGCGGACGAAGGGCATCGCCGCCAATGACGCGACCGCCAGGGCGAGCGATGTCCAGACGATGGGCTTGGCCCGCCGGCGCAGCGTGCGCTCCNNAACAATTGATTCTGCAATTCGCCGGTGGCGCACGTCTGAGGCGCGCGGCGGTCGAAGACTGAGATAGGCGGGGATCAGTGTCAGGCTGGCAACGAACGCGATGACCATCCCTGCCGAGGAGATGATTCCTNNGAGTTCGACCAGTCCTTTGTACGCCGTCGGCACGAAGGCGAGGAAGCCGATCGAGGCTGAAATNGCTGGTGAGCGCCAGGCCGGGGCGACGCCGGCGCCGGCTTCTTCCAGCGCCAGCCCCGGACCGATGTCGGCGTCGATGTATTCCTTGGCGCGCATGCACAGATGGATGCCGAAATCGACGCCGAAGCCGATGAACAGCACCGCGAACGCCACGGAAATCAGGTTCAGCTCGCCGACCACGGAAACGGCGAAGCACGCTGTCCAGGTCAGTCCGACCAGCAGCGAGAACACGGTCGCTTCCACCAGTCGCGCCGACTGAAAGCCTACGATCAGCAATCCGATGACGACGGCGAACGACAGCAGGTTGGCAACGCCAACGCTTTGCTCGACGCTTCCGAGCTCATCTTCCATCATCACCGGCTCGCCGGTCAGGCGCACGCGCACGCCATGCGCACTGTCCAGGTTCAGCTCCGCGGCGGTATTGCGGATCAGGGCGATCGCACGTTCCGCCGGCTGCAGCGAGCTGAAGTCGAACGTCGGCTCCAGCAGCAGGATCTGCCGTCGACCGGAAAAGCGGGAATCGGCATCCTCGGCAATCGCACCGCGCCAGGAGAACGGGGACGCGTCACCAGCTTCCACCTGGTCGACGGTCTTGGCGATGCCGTCGAGCGCGGTCTCGAACTGTGGCGGCAAACGTCCATCGCCCATCTGGTCGATGTTGCGCAGCGCCAGCGAGAGCACGTCGGCCAGCCCNCGCAGGCTGGGGTCGCTCGCAAGCGCGGCCAGCAGCGGCTGGGCACCCGCCAGCATGGTGCCGAGCACCTCCAGCTGCGGAACATCAAGAAACAACAGACCGTGGCGGCGGAAGAAGGGATCGCCTTCCGGATAGAAGACGTTGTGGATCACATCGGGATGCTTCGCCAGTTGCGCCGCCAGCTGGTCGGCGGCGGTGCGTGCCCGCTCCGGCGTATCGGCATCGATGACGACGACCACCGTCCGGTAGTCCTGCGGAAACGCCTGATCCAATTGCATGAACTGCTTCTGGAAGGGCAGGTCGTCCGACAGCATGTCGGTCGTCGACGTGTTGATCTGGAAATGGGTTGCGGCATAGCCACCGGCGAGAACAGCCAGTATCAGCGCCAGCAGCACGACGGCGATGCGGTGGCGGCGCACGAAGCGGATCCAGAGGACCAGCCAGGCAATCAGGCGTCGCATCCAGGGCTTATGCCCGTAGGGTGGAGGATCGGGGTCACGCGGCATCAGCGATCAATGCTCCGGCACGTCGATCGACAATATGTTCGCGGGCGCAAAATCCGTGGCATCTCGCGGACGCGTGTGCTAGGCGAAAAGACCGCAAGCGACGCGGGGAATGCCATGGGACGGGCGATCGCGGAACGAAGAGGGTAGAGAGCATGACCGAGGTAATGCGAGTGTTGCGGCGGGAGCATGCCAACATGGCGGCGCTCGTCAAGACCCTCGATTGGCAGATGCGCGAGTTCGAGATCGGTGGTCAGCCGGACTATGACGTGATCCGCAGCGTTGTCGACTATTTCCTCAGTTTTCCGGACCTCTACCATCATCCGAAAGAGGATCTGGTTTTCGAGCGGCTGAAGCTGAGGGCGCCGGAGGTTGCCGAGCGGATTGGCGATCTGCGCCGCGAACACGAGATGATCGCCGCGCGCTCGCGCGAATTCTCCGCCGGCCTCAAGGCGATCTTGGAGGAAGCGCACGTGCCGCGCGAGGCGTTCGTTCGCTGGGCTCGGGCGTTCATCGATGTGCAGATGCGCCACATGGATATGGAGGAGGCGGATTTCTTTCCGTCTGCGCTGCAGGTTCTGAGCGATCAGGACTGGCAGGAGCTGGAGACGGCGATGACCACGCCCGACGATCCGCTGTTCGGCGAAAACGTGGGCGAGCGCTTCGAGCATCTGCATCAAAGCATCCTGCGGTGGCAGGCGGAGGACCAGCAGGCCCGCGTCGCCGGTAGCGGAGCACCCGGAAGCAGCAGCTGATCACAGCTCCTGCTGGTCAATGCCGGGTTGGGAGGAAGGCCTGCGGAGCCCAGTGGCTTTCAGCTTGAACCGCACTCCAGGCCGATCAGGACAGACTGATGGTGATCCCGTCGATGAGCATGCTGAGCAGCACATCGAGAATCACCAGTCCGGCGGCGGTTGCCGGCGGCACACCGAGCGCGCTGCGGGCGACGAACCACAGGAAGGCGAACATCAGCACGAACGCCACCAGCCAGCAGAGCTGTCCGAGGTCCGGCGGCACCCATCCCAGTCCGACAAGGATGGTGATGGGCATGAAAACGGCATACTGCAGGACCATCGACCAGTTGTAGGCGGTGAGATAGCCCTCGAACCGCTTGCGCACGCCAAGGGGCCGGCTCAGCGTTTCGACCACCACCGGGTAGGCGGTCCAGGTGATGACGTAGGCGATGATCTCCATCAGCAGCGGCCGCAGCGTGCCATGGGCGGCCGCATCCGCAGTGGTCTG
Organism: Defluviicoccus sp.; assembly: GCA_013414705.1. Taxonomy (GTDB): domain Bacteria; phylum Pseudomonadota; class Alphaproteobacteria; order Rhodospirillales; family Defluviicoccaceae; genus Defluviicoccus. The sequence continues at coordinate 3,303,941 of CP058705.1, read as the reverse complement.
TGCTGCCGGTGGCAGCACCGCCAGCATCAGCGCGTAGAAGGGGGCGACGAGCACGGCTGCGAAGAACGAGCGTCGGGCGCCATCGGGAGACAGGTCGAAGCACGCGTAGCCGCGGGGATCGAAGTGGGCGAGACGCCAGACTCCGTAAAGCGAGATGACCACGTCTCGCGCGTAGCGTATCACCGCCCGTTACTCATTGCCCGCTACGCTCCCGTCCGTCGAACCAGCCGTCGAGAACGGCTGTGTAGATGCGGGTCAACAGGGCAACGTCGGCGATGGCAACGTTCTCGTCCACCTTGTGCGCCGTCTCGCCGGGCAGTCCGAACTCGCATACGGTACAGGCGTCCTTGATGAAGCGGGCGTCGGACGTGCCGCCCGACGTGCTCAGCTCCGGATCGCGGCCGGAGACCTGGCGCACCGCAGCGATGACCACGTCGACCAGCGGGCCGGGCGGACACAGAAAAGGTTCGCCGGAGATGGTGGCTTGCAGCGANAAGGGGCGACCAGCGGTTTCGCACCGCGCCTGGAGCCACTCAATTACGTCGGTTCCCCGGTGCTGGTCGTTGAAGCGGACGTTGAAGCGTGCCTGCGCCCGGCCGGGGATGACGTTGGTGGCGGGNTTGCCCACGTCCACCGAGGTGAACGCCACGGTGGACGGCTGGAAGTGAGGNGTGCCGTGATCGAGCGGGGTCGCGTCGATGGCGGCCAGCATGTGGACCAGCGGCGGAATCGGGTTGTCAGCCAGGTGCGGATAGGCGCTGTGACCCTGTACACCGTCGACGGTGAGCAGCGCGTTCAGGCTGCCGCGCCGGCCAATCTTGATCATCTCGCCCAGGACATGCGGATTGGTGGGCTCGCCCACCAGGCACGCGTCCAGCTGCTCTCCGTCGGCTGCGAGCTGCTGCAGCACTGGCAAGGTGCCGTTGATGGCGGGGCCTTCCTCGTCGCCGGTGATCAGCAGACTGATCGAGCCGCTGCCGTTCTGCGACGGCACGCGGCCGTCGTGCCGTCGCAGAACGTCGGCCGCGGCGGCAACGAAACACGCGATTGCCGCCTTCATGTCCGAAGCACCGCGCCCCCACAGCCGTCCGTCGCGCACCTCGGCTGCGAACGGATCGACCGTCCAGCGCCCGGCATCACCGAGNGGCACTACGTCCGTATGCCCGGCAAAGCAGAAGTTCGGCGCCCCGTTGCCGATGCGTGCGTAGAGGTTGTCCACCGGCTCGGTGTCCGGTGCCTGGAAGCGCAGACGCCGGCAAGTAAAGCCCAGCGGCCGGAGCGCTGCCTCCAGCGTGTCCAGCGCCCCGGCTTCGCGTGGTGTGATGCTGGGGCAGCGGATCAGCGCACGGGCAAGTTCAAGAGCATCGACAGAAAAGGACATGGCAGGCGTGGTTCAAGGACGTTCATCCGCTCTTTACCATCCGCCGCCCATGATTGGGGAGAACAATGGCATAGGAGCAGGGCAATTGGTCCGCATCGTGTGTTTCGCGGCGCTCACGATCATCCTTTCCGGCTGTGCCGGTTTCGAGGGCGTTGCCAGTCGCTCGGCCTTGCCGACACCTCGTCCGGTTACGCGCGATGTGTGCACGAGCAACAGCTCGCGCTGGGAACAACGCTGTTCTCGATCGCCAACGGCCTGTCTGCGCGCTGAACAAATCCGGCAAAGGCTTGCGTAGACCGCCCGACAACCCGCGAATGCGCCTCAATCCCGCAGCAGCTCGTTGATCGAGGTCTTTGCCCGCGTCTTCTCGTCCACCCGCTTGACGATGACCGCACAGTACAGCCCGGGGCCGGGGCTGCCGTCGGGCAGGGGCTTGCCCGGCATCGTCCCGGACACCACGACCGAAAACGGCGGGACCGCACCGTAGCATACCTCTCCCGTCGTCCGGTCGATGATCCGTGTCGAAGCTCCGATGTAGACCCCCATCGACAGCACTGAGCCGCGGCCGATGCGCACGCCTTCGGCGACTTCCGCCCGGGCGCCGATGAAGCAGTCATCCTCGATGATCACCGGGTCCGCCTGCAGCGGTTCAAGCACACCGCCGATGCCGGCGCCGCCGGAGATGTGGCAGTGCTTGCCGATCTGCGCACACGAGCCGACCGTGGCCCAGGTGTCGATCATGCTGCCTTCGTCGACGTAGGCGCCGACGTTCAGGAAACTCGGCATCAGCACCACNCCCGGGGCGACATAAGCCGACTGGCGGACAACGCAGCCGGGCACGGCGCGAAAGCCGGCGTCATGAAAGCGGACGCCATCCCAGTCCAGGAACTTTGGCGGAACCTTGTCGAACCACGCAGCGCCGCCGGGACCGCCACCGATCACTTCCGATTCGTGCAGACGGAACGACAGCAGAACCGCTTTCTTCAGCCACTGGTTGACCCGCCAGCCGCCGGAAGCCGGTTCGGCCACCCGCGCCCGGCCGGAATCCAGCATCGCCAGCGCCTCATGTACGGCGTCGCGCACGGCACCGGCGGTCGACGGTCCAACCTGGCCGCGGTCTTCCCAGGCGGCGTCAATGGTGGCTTGTAGGTCTGCAGTCATCGGCGTCGGTCTCCCAGGTCACGACGATCGCGCAGCGTCAGCCGGGATCGCACGGCATCAGCCGGGCCCGGACGATGCGCAACCCGCCGCGCGGTGTCAATTGCCGGGATCCTCCCCGGAGATCCGCAGAGCGCACCCTGCTGCGCTCTGCAACGCGGATCCTGCAAACGCGCCATGCGCGTTCAGCACAGCTGTGGCCTTATAAATGCAATATGACTAAAGTACAGCATCGCGGGCGGCGTTGCCGTCCCGCGATGCGCCAACATTCGTCAGGGCCACCGTTTGCAGGGCCACCATTCGCAGGGGACGTCGTTCATGCCGCATCGCCGGATCACCATCACCCATTTCCTCATCTCCGAACAACGTCGGCTCAACCGGACCGGGCATTTCACCACCCTGGTCAACGATATCGTCACCGCCTGCAAGATGATCTCGCACGAGGTCAACCGGGGTGCGCTGGCCGGCAACCTGGGTCTCGCTGGCAGCGAAAACATTCAGGGCGAAGACCAGAAGAAGCTGGACGTTCTGGCCAACGACCTGTTCATGCACATGAACACCTTCGGCGGCAATTATGTCGGTATGGCGTCTGAAGAGATCGACGACGTGCATGTCATCTCCGAGGACACGCATAACGACTACCTGCTGTTGTTCGATCCGCTCGATGGCTCGTCCAACATCGACGTCAACATCGGTGTCGGCACCATCTTCTCGGTGTTGCGCGCACCGGCAGGCGTGGATGAGCCGCAGGCCGTCGACTTCCTGCAGCCGGGCGTGCGCCAAGTGGCGGCGGGCTACGCCACGTATGGCTCATCGACGATGCTGGTGATGACGACGGGCCGCGGCGTCAACGGCTTCACGCTCGATCAGAACGTGGGTGAATTCATCCTGACCCACCCCGACATGCGTATTCCGGCTGCGACCAACGAGTTTTCGGTCAATACCTCGCGCTCCCGGCACTGGGATCCGGCGATCAGCCGCTACGTTGACGAGTGCCTCGCCGGCAAGGAAGGGCCTCGCGGGAAGAACTTCAACATGCGCTGGGTGGGCTCGATGGTTGCCGATGTTCATCGGATCCTCTGCCGCGGCGGTGCCTTCCTGTATCCGACCGATGCCGAGAACGAGAAAAAGGGCGGCAAGCTGCGGCTGATGTACGAGGCCAACCCGATGGCGTTCCTCGTCGAGCAGGCGGGCGGCGCCGCGTCCACCGGCCGCCAACGGATCATGGACATGCAGCCAAACGCCTTGCACCAGCGGTGCGGCGTTGTGCTCGGTTCCTCTGAAGAGGTGCAGCGGATCGAAGCGTACTATCGCGAGCTTGACGGCATCGCTCCGCGCGAAGCGGCCGAGTAGCATTCCCTCGGCTGCGCTCGTTCGCGCCGTCTTCCTGCTGATCGCGGCATGTTCGACGTTCGGACATGCCGCGGATCGCCCCGCACACCGCCCGGCGTTCGACGTTTCTCTCATCCCCGCCGGCCTGACCTGTCCAAACACCAGCAGAGTCGCTCAGACGCTGGCGAACATCGTCCGGTGTTGCGCGCGGAGCGCTGTCTTCTGCACCTTGCCCATGGCGTTGAGTGGCAGAGCGTCGGCGAAAACGATGCGGCGCGGCACCTTGTAGTTGGCGAGCTGCTCCGCGAGCGCTGTCCGCATCGCGCGCTCATCAAGCTGTGTTCCCGGCACTGACCCTGGTACCGGAACGACGATGGCGAGCACACCCTCGCCGAAGTCTGGATGCGGAACGCCGATCACGGCGGCGTCGGCGACGCCCGGTAGTGCCTGGATCGCCGCCTCCACCTCCTTGGGATAGACGTTGAAACCGCCGGAGATGATCAGATCCTTGTCGCGGCCGACGATGTGCACGTAGCCGCGTGGATCGATGAACCCCAGGTCGCCCGAGATGAAGAAGCCGTCTGGGCGGAACTCGGCGGCGGTCTTCTCTGGCATCCGCCAGTAGCCGCAAAAGACGTTGGGGCCCCGGATCTCGATCACCCCGATCTCGCCCGCCGGCAGCAGGTGACCGGTCTTCGGCTCGGCGATGCGAATCTCCACGCCCGGCAGCGGCAGGCCGACCGATCCGGCGACGCGCGCGCCGTCATAGGGGTTCGAGGTGTTCATCTGGGTCTCGGTCATCCCGTAGCGTTCCAGAATCGCGTGGCCGGTGCGCTCCAGAAACACGCGGTGCGTCTCCGCCGACAGCGGTGCCGAGCCGGAGACGAACAGGCGGATGTGGCGGACCAGGTCTCGGTCGAAGTCCGGCCGGCCGAGCAGCCGGCTGTAGAAGGTCGGCACCCCCATCATCGTCGTTGCGCGCGGCAGCAGCCGGATGATCGCATCGAGGTCGAAGTGCGGCAGCAGCAGCATCGACGCGCCGCTCATCAGCACCACGTTGGTGGCAACGAACAGGCCGTGGGCATGAAAGATCGGCAGCGCATGCAACAGCCGGTCGGCGGCGGAAAAACGCCAGGTCTCGACCAGCGCCCGGGCATTCGAGGTGAGGTTGCCGTGGGTCAGCATCGCGCCTTTGGAGCGTCCGGTGGTGCCCGACGTGTAAAGGATCGCCGCCAGATCGTCGGCGGTGCGGGGNATGTCCTCAAACCCGTCGGGTCCTGCGGACGGCGGAACGTGCTGCATCAGCGTGCCGTCCGCGTTCACTCCCAGGCTTTCCGAGCGTGGAACACCGAGTTCGCCCGCCAGCGTCGTCATCGCGGCATGCTCTTCCGGGCGGCAGACGAACAGCGCCGGCTCGGCATCGGCGAGGAAATAGCGGACCTCGGGCGGCGTATACGCCGGGTTCAGCGGCAGGAAGACGGCCCCCGCGCGCACGGTGGCGAGATAGAGAAGCAGCGCTTCGGTGCTCTTCTCGACGTGCACCGCCACCCGGTCGCCGGGCCGCACGCCGAGCTCAACGAGTGCGCGGGCGAAGCGTCCCGTCAGGTCAAGCAGGTCAGCGTAGTGGATCCGGCTGCCGTCCGGGCGCTCGATGAACGTGCGATCGAGATCGTCCGAGAACGCGCGACGGACAGTGGCGAACAGTGATTCCGACATCGGCCACACCTCTGCGCTCGATGATGTAGCGCGGCAAGATATCCCGCAGCCCGCAGCAAGAGCGAGCAAAGCGCGGCTCCGGGCACGGGTTCCGGGCACGATGGCCGTGTGCTGGAATACGATGCGCATATCCCGAGCCTGACGCCACGTTTGACGCCACGCTGACGGGCGCTCGCGGTTAGCAGGCGGTGTCGAGTGCCTCGATCTCGTGGGCGCGGCCGTGACGCGCCAGCAGTTCAGCGAACTCCGGGAAGGCCTGGGCGATGCGGCGCTGGTGTTCGGTCAGCGCCGCGACCAGTGCTCCGCCGCGGCCGAGCTGATCGTCGGCCATGCGGATCATCAGCGCGTTCGGCCAGCTGCGCGGGCGCACCCGGTCCAGCTCGGCGAACGCCTGGGCTTCCCGGCCGGGGTTGTTCTGCACCATCAGGATCACCGCCGTGGCGGTGGAGCGGGAAACGCCGGCATGGCAGTGGATCAGCAACCGCTTGACCGGTTCGCGCTGCAGCCGCAGACCAAGCTCCAGGATGGCGGCGACGTTCTTCCCGGCCGGCGCGACGAAGCCCCCGTCGGTCTTCACCACATCATCGAAGCGCCAGAGCACGCGCTCGTGCGGCGCGTATGCCGCAAACTCCTCGGGGTCGGGCCAGTGAGGGTCGAGGATGGAAACCACGTGGGTCACGCCGGCATCGGCATGCAGAGCCAGCTCGGCAAGACCACAGATGGTGATGTGATACGGGAGCAGCGGGGTCTCGATTTCGGTGCGCATGACATCCGCCCGTTGTTCAGCACGCACAACACCTGAGCCCCGGAGAGGACGGCGTCAACCTCTCATCCGGAAAGCCCCCGCGCGCCGTGCCGACGATTGTGTCGTCATTTGTCGTCAAAAGTCGTCATTTCGTCCACAACACATTGATTTCAAATGAGTAAAAATGACGACACGTGTCGTCATTTCGGGCCCCGGATGTCGTCAAAAGTCGTCATTTGTCGTCAGAATGTCGTCATTGTGTCATCATGCGAACGACCGCTGTCTCCTTGGCGTCGCGCTCCGGCCGGAGCGCGTCTCCAGTGCGTCTCCAGTGCGTCTCCAGTGCGTCTCCGGGGCCGCAACGACGATACCAAACCCCGCACGATCGTCGCCCCGCCGAATTCACCAGGTCGAAGACCCTGGGGCCGAATTCTTCAGGCCGAATTCTCTGGGCCGATCTTGCGGTGGGGCATCGGCAAGCAGCAGTCTGCGAGATGCCGTGCAGTTGATGTGCAGTATCAATTGTGGTATCGTCGTTCACAAATAAGGTATCTTCTGCGGTTCCTGCAATCGGCGCGCAGCGTTTGGAATATAACGAAAATATAAAGTTCCGGCGCTGGCGCGATTATTATCTGAGCATTTGTTGGCACGCGACGGGGAAGGCGCGCGCGAGGGGAGGCATGTCGCAATGGAAGACCGGAATTTTTGTCACGACGACTGTTGCTGAAGGCCGGTGCGGCCAGCGCTCTGGCTGCGGCGATGCCGCGGCTGGCAAGCGCCAACAGCGACGGATCATTCGGAACACCGGTGGAGCCCGGTGCGCCGGTCGAATATATCGTCGTCGGATCGGGCGCGGGAGGCGGGCCGCTCGCCTGCAATCTCGCCCGCGCCGGGCACAAGGTGGTGCTGTTCGAAGCCGGTGGCGGCCAGGCGGATGACATCGCCGCCGTGCCGTTCTTTACCGGTGCCACCACCGAGGACGAGCGCATCCGCTGGGACTACTACGTCCGTCACTACGGATCCGACACCCAGCAGCGGCGCGATCCGAAGTTCCTGCCGGACAAGGACGGCGTCTGGTATCCGCGCGTCGGCGCGCTCGGCGGCTGCACCGTGCACAGCCGGATGATCGCCATCTACCCCGACGACAGCGACTGGCACTACATCCGCCGGCTGACCGGCGACAACAGCTGGCACCCGGGCAAGATGCGGGCCTACTTCGAGCGCCTTGAGCGCTGCCGTTACGTGCGTCGCTGGCCGCAGCGGCCCCACCCGAACGCCGCGACGTCGGGCGGGGCGGCGGCGCTGCTCAACGATCTGGGCGGCGACCAGGGCGCCCGCCACGGGTTCAGCGGCTGGCAGCCGACCGACCTTCCCGACCTGCGGCAGCTCGCCGACGACCCGAAGGTCGGCGAGATCCTGCAGGCGGCCGCAACAGAGGTGGGGGACGGGCGGNTTTCGCTCGAGCAGCTGTTCGACAAGCAGCTCGATCCGAATGACTGGCGGCTCCGAAGTGACNCGCGAGGGCTGCACAACGTTCCGCTGTTCACCCTCAACGGTCGGCGCTACGGGCCACGCCAGTACATCCGCAAGACCCAGGCGGCACTGCCCAACAATCTGATCGTCATGCAGCACTGCCTGGTGACGCGGGTGGTGCTGGAGGACGGCCGCGCCACCGGCGTCGAGTACCTGCAGGGCCCACATCTCTATCGCGCCGATCCGCAGGCGGGGGCCACGGGCCCGCACGGACCGGTGCAGATGATGGCGGCGACGCGCGAGGTGATCATATCGTGCGGCACCTTTAACAGCCCGCAGCTGCTCAAGCTGTCCGGCATCGGCCCGCGCGACGAGCTTGAACAGCACGGCATTCCGGTCCAGGTTCACCTTCCCGGCGTCGGTGGCAACCTCCAGGACCGCTACGAGACCGGCGTCGTCAGCGCTACCAACGACATCTTCACCCATCTCACCGGCTGCACCTTCGGCGCCCCGGGCGACCCGTGCCGGCAGCAGTGGGTCGACGGGGAGGGACCGTACACCGGTTACGGCGTCTCGGGCGCCCTGCTGCAGCGCTCGGCAACCCAGGTCCGCTATGGCGAGCACCGGCCGGACCTGTTTATGATCCCGGCGCTCACCCAGTTCACCGGCTATTTCCCCGGCTACTCGCATCCGGGCAGCGACCCGTTGCGCCGGCTGACCTGGATCATCCTGAAGGCCTATACCCACAACCGGGGCGGCACGGTCCGGCTGCGCTCGGCCGATCCGCGCGATACCCCGCTGATCAACTTCCACTACTTCGACGAGGGCAGCGATACCGCGGGGCGCGATCTGGCATCGGTCGTTGACGGCATCCAGCTTGCCCGGCGGATCAACGCGCGCACCAGCGGCCTGTTCAGCGGCGAGCTGGATCCGGGACCGGCCGTCGCCAGCCGTGCGCAGATCGCGCAGTTCGCGCGCAACGAATGCTGGGGCCATCATGCCGCCGGAACGTGCCCCATCGGCTCGCACGACGATCCGCGCTCGGTGGTCAACAGCAGCTTCCGGGTGCACGGCACCCGCAACCTGCGCGTCGTCGACGCGTCCGTTTTCCCGCGCATCCCGGGCTACTTCATCCTGGTGCCGATCCTGATGGTGAGCGAGAAGGCAACCGACGACATCCTGGCCGCCGCGGGCCACTCTACGACGCAGGAACTCGCCGTCGCGGAGTGAACAGAAACCGCAGGACTTCATAGGCCGGATGAGGGCAACGCCGGTAATCCGCCCGATGCAAGCGGGCCGCACCGATCTATGCGGCGGGTTACGCTCTGCTACTTCACCCTGTGCGTGTTGATCAATGGTACAATGTCGGTGTGGCAATGATTTCGCGACTCGGAGCATGAGGGGTGCCAATGGGGAAAAACTTTGGATTACTTATGCATGGATAGATAATGAGGACAATAATATAGATTATATTGTCAATGAGTTGGAAAAATCTGGAGTAAATCCTATTTATGATCGACGGGCATTGATTCCTGGTCAAAGGCTTTGGGAGCAGATTGGAAAAAACATCTCTGACGAATCTAGTGTTGATGCATTTTCATTTATTATTACACGGAATAGTCTCGCTAGTGAACCATGCAAGGAGGAACTTGCATATGCTGTTGAGAGGGCGCTGGAAGCACGTGGCGATAAGTTTCCCTTGATTGGGCTCATGCATTGCGTGCGGAAGGGTGATCTCCCACGGGCCCTCAGCGTGAGGCTTTGTGTCCCCTTGTCAGCACCAGATTGGGTTGGACAAGTTGTGGCGGCGGTCAATAGGCAACCGCCACCTTACCGTCCCGCAGACGTCGGACCTTATGTTGTTAAGATACATGATGCGGATAGTGGGTATTGGATACAGATCACACCACGCGTTGAACATGTATCTCCTGCGATTGTCTGCGTAGACTTGGCTGACAGCAGAAATATCCAAAATGTATTTTGTGCACCGGCTGGAGAGGTTCCTGGTTCTGGGGTGTCTTGACCGCCACCAAGCGCTCGCCCCAAGAAGGGCCATGTATCCTTACAATAGACGATAAAAACTACAGTGTATTTCTGGAAGAGGGCTGACGAGGCGAGTCCTAGCCAAAGTTATTGGATAGAATGCAAGGTTCTGCCACCGCAAGTATGGTTCGGAAATGAACAAAAGAGATTCATGCTGCTCCCCATAGGTTGAACGATCCGTGTCACCCAACAGGCGTAGCCCGGAGGGAGTGGGGGCGAAATCCGAGTTTGTCTGCCGTGAGGAGGTCCCGCATGCCGCTTCGCTGTACGCGGGCTCCGAGTGTAACTGCGATGATCCGGCGAGATGAGGGCCGTGCAGTGTGGCTGGGGCGGTGTCGCGCCGATGGTGGCCGTGGCTTCCTCTTCACCCTGGGCCACCAGTTGCACGGTGCCGTTCGCCGGCCCTCGCGGCCCATCTCAAACGCGAGGCTCTCCATCACCGTGCTGAGGTGGCGGAAGAACACCGGCGTGATCAGCTGCGGATGGCCGATCTCGACGGTGAAGTTGGGGATGTCGTTGCCGCCAGACAGCCACTCGTGCCGATAGCCACCAGCGGTCAGTGTCGGTGCCGACACGGTGCCGTTGCTATTAGCCGAGGCGGCCAGGGTGAAACTGTTGCCGGGGACGTCGGCGGCATCGAATTCGATCTCCAGCCCGTCGTCACTCGTGCTCACCGTGTAGGTACACTTGGAGATCTTGGCATCGGCCGAGGTACTGAGATCGCTTGCGAGTGCCGTCAGGGTCGCCTCGATAATGGCGCCGATCTGCGTCTGGTTTCCCGTAGGTGTACCCGTCACGAAAGTCCAAGTGACACCGTTGAGGGCGATTGTGCTGTTCGCTGCCGGCAAGCCGGCGAAGGCGATGTGACCCGCTGATTTCGTCTGCACCGTCGCCGGATCGCCGAATAGCCCGGTCAGCCAGAAGCCCGCGCCGCGCAGATCGAGCGGGACCTCGACGCGACCCTCGTCAGTGATCAGCCCGCGGTCGGGATCCTGGGCGTTGCGGCCACGACCCAGCAACGGATCGTCGCCGAGCGGCTGTTCGGTGGAAAGATGACACGACTTGAAATCCAGCGAGCGGTAGCCGGTGAGCGGAGTAACGCCATAGCTGGTCTCGCGGCAGGCAAGCAACGTCGCGTCAGCACCGTAGGCACGGACCTTGGGCATCGGTAGGTTACCTTTTTCTTGAGCGGGCGCGCTGTGGGTCTGGAGGAGTTCGGCGCGCCCCTGCGTTGAGGTGCCACCATGATCGCCATCGGCAACGGCCTCTTTCTCGACGAAGGCGAACTCGATGAGGTGTTCGTGCGAGCGGCCGGGCCCGGCGGCCAGAACGTCAACAAGCTGTCCACGGCGGTGCAGCTGCGGTTCGACGTTCGGCGCTCTCCTNCGCTGCCAGCCGACGTGCGCGCGCGCCTTGAACGGCTCGCCGGCCGGCGGCTGACCGACGCGGGTGTTCTGCTCATCACCGCGCGCACTCACCGCACCCAAGCGGCCAATCGCAAGGATGCACGGGACCGTCTGGTCGATCTGATCCGTCTTGCCGCACATGCCCCGCGACCCCGCAAGGCGACACGGCCCAGCGCAAGCGCGCGAGCGGAACGGCTTCACGCCAAGAGCCGTCGTGCCGCAGTGAAGCGCCTGCGCGGCGCACCGTCCTTCGAAGATTAGGCGCCCTGCAACGGATCACTGGTCAGATACTTGATGGCTGTAAAATTCCATGCGCGGGTTCAGCGTCACATCCGGCTCGCCCGGGTCGTCGTCGCGCAGGATGACGAGGCCACCGGCCGGCACAGCATGTGGCAGCGCCTCGTTGCGTTTCACCGTCGCACCAGTAAGGGCATTCAGCCGGTCGAACACCGCGGAAAGCACCTGCTCACGCACGGATGGCATATCTGATCATATTTTCCGCGAATAGCGTTAGGCGAGGAGATGTGCTAGATATATTGCATTGCAGCAGATCATTGCTGCACGTGCTGTCTAGGAACGGTCCTGTGGCCTATCTGAGCGAATTGGGAGAAGTTCTCCACGAAGAGCATTTCCGCATCCTCTCATTGATCTGCGGTATTGAGAGCAGGGTTACCGGAGCTGACGGCCAGCATCCCATCGATCCGAAGGACGAGCAGGAGAAAGAGCAACTCCGGCAACTCGTCGTCTCTCTCGATCAGGTGATCGATCACAACGCGTTCGAAGAAGCGGTTCTGTTCCCGTTGCTCTGCACGCACGGTGGCGGCGACCTGACGTCGCTTCTCACTCAGGAGCACGTCACGATCGGGCCGCTGGCGAAACGTCTTCGCCGGATTGCCACAACGATCCTCGATCATGGGATGGACGCCGAGCGCTGGTCTGCGTTTCGCAGTGCCGCCACTAAATTGGTCACCGAAATGATGGCTCACCTCCAAAAGGAAGAGCTGACGGTGGTCCAGAAACTGCGTGGCTTTCTCGATGTGGAGACTGACCACCGTCTTGCGCTCAGGCACCTTGCCGAACGACCGCCGACGCGAATCAAGATCCCCTTCCAGACGACGACATAGGGGGACGCCCTGACGACAGCGGTCCAAGCTGTACCCTGCCGGCGGCGCGTGACCAGCCACTGACCCACGCGATCCGGCTGCCGAACAATCGCCCGCACCGGCCTTCCGGGATCAGCGAACACCGCATCGATCGCGGCGGTGAAGACAGCTGCCAGCATGCATTCTTCCACCCCACGAAGTAAAATGGGCGCACCTCTTCGAGGGGCGCAGATGCCTTACCGGACGACCGATGATCTGCCGCCGCGGGTGCGCGACCACTTGTCGGCGCATGCATGCGAGATCTTCCTCGAGGCGTTCAACCGCACCTACGAGGACTACGCTGATCCGGCCAAGCGCCGTGCGGGCGCCTCGCTCGAGGAAACCGCGAACCGCATCGCCTGGGCGGCGGTGAAACGGAAGTACATCAAGACCGGCGATCGCTGGGGCCCCGCCGATGAGTTCACGGCATCGCGGACCAACCGGCAGAGGAGAGGAGCCATGATCCACCACGTATCGATCCCGGCGCATGAACCGCGTCACGTCGCCGAGGTCCTGGCCGAACTTATGGGCGGCACGTGCCATCCGTTCGGACCGCTCGAAGGCGCCTTCATCGCGACGAGCGGTGATGCACACGGTACGATGATCGAGGTCTATCCGGAGCGCGCGACGCTCGACATTCCGGCCAGTGACGATCAGGTCGTGTTCGGCGAGAACGCGGCGCCACCCAGGACCTGGCCCTTCCATGTGCTGCTGTCTGTGCAGCTGGAGGCGCACGACATCGAGTCTATCGGCGCCCGCGAAGGCTGGCGCGCCAAAACTTTCGGCCGCGGCTTGCAGGGCCAAAAGCCGTTCTTTCACGTCGTTGAGTTCTGGGTCGAGAACCGGGTGATGATCGAAGTCGTCTCGCCGTCGATGGCACAAGAGTACAAGGACTTCATGCAGAGCCTGCAGCTGCCGATGATGAACGATCCTGAGTCGCTGCGGCTGATGCGGGCCACGCACACGATGAAGACGACCTGATCCCGCACCATGGCAACGGAGATCAGTTGTTGGAGGTGATTTTCATCGCGTGGCGCGGGCACTTGTTGACCGGCAGCACCCGAGGCCTCGGTCTTCACTTCGATGGCGCTGCCGTCCGGATGCACTAGGTGTTTAGTCCCGGCATTTGATGGATTGGGTCGAGTCTGAATCGTTCTGGCTCTGAAGTCCAGACTTTGCAGATGTATTCGTATGGGGTGAGGCCGCGCAGGGTCTTCAGTCTTCTGCCGAAGTTGTAGGCTGCGATGAAATCGGCGAGGTGTACTTCGAACTTGGCGTGATCGTCATAGTGGAAGCGCTTGACGGTGGCGTCCTTGATAGTCCGGTTCATTCTTTCCACCTGACCATTGGTCCACGGATGCTTCACCTTCGTCAGGCGATGCTCGATGCCGTTTTCCTGGCATCGCATGTCGAACATGTGCGTCATGTGGCGGGCGGTTGGACCGTCTGCATAACGCGGCGGAAAGGTGAACGGGATGCCATTGTCGGTGAGCACGGTGTGGATCTTGTAGGGCACGGCCTCGATGAGGGCTGAGAGGAAGGCGGATGCGGACGTGCGCCCGGTTTTCCTGACGACCTGCACGAAGGCGAATTTGCTCGTGCGATCAATGGCAACGTAGAGATAAAGCTTCCCNTCGGCAGTCTGCACTTCTGCAATATCGATGTGGAAATAGCCGATGGGATACGCCTTGAATTTTTTCTTTGCCGGCTTGTCTTCAGCGACATCGGGCAATCGGCTGATGCCGTGGCGCTGCAGACACCGATGCAGCGACGAGCGCGTCAAGTGCGGGATCGTCGGCTGAAGCGCATACAGGCAATCGTCCAGCGGCAGTAGCGTGTGGCGCCGAAACGCGACAATAATCGCCTCATCTTCGATCGAAAGCACTGTCGAATGCGGCTCTTTCGGCCCCGTCTTCAGATCGGACGTTGATGTCCGCTTCTTCCATTTCGCAACGGTCTTCTGGTTGATCCCGTAGCGCTTCGACAGCGCTCTCAGGCTCTCTTGACTATTTTGTATCGCTCGACGCACCGCCTCTGTCGTCCGGGCGCACCCGTGCAGAACCTGTCCCATAGGGCCTCCTTCCACTCCCGTGAAAAGATCGCACCATCAAAGACCGGGATCAAACAACTAGGGTCTGAACCTGATTAACATATCGAAATATTGTTATGAACGTGATTCCAAGGCGGTATTTGAGCCTTGGAGGTGGATGTGGCGAACGTGTTCTGGCTGGACGACGATGCATGGGCGGCGATCGAGCCGCATCTGCCGAAGAACCAGTCGGGAGCACGGCGGGTGGATGATCGTCGCATTATCAGCGGGATCATCCATGTTCTGAAGCGTGGGGCCGCTGGCGGGATTGTCTGCCGGACGACGGTCCACCGACACCGCTCGACAACCGTTTCAACCGCTGGTCCCGCCGGGATCACGGGCGCCGGATCCTCAAGGCGCCGGCCGAGGGCCAGTGGATCACCACTGCGGTGGCCATGGATGGCAGTTATGTGAAAGCGCACCGCTGCGCTCACGGCGGAAAAGGNGGGCGAAGGCTCAGGCGATCGGCCTCTCCCGAGGCGGGCAGACGACGAAAATCCACGCCCTGAGCGATACACTCGGCCGCCCGGTGGTCCTCAAGGTCACCGCCGGCACTGTCTCCGACATCACGATGGCTGAAGACCTGCTGGCCGAGGTCGACACCTGTCGCCACATTCTGGCCGACAAGGGCTATGATTGCGACGCCCTGCGCACCGTGATCCGCAACAAGGGGGCCACACCGGTCATTCCAGGGCGGAGATGCCGCAAACGCAAGATCAGGTTCGACAAACACCGATACAAGTTCCGCTGGATGGTCGAAGCCGTCTTCTGCCGCTTGAAGGACTTCCGGCGCGTCGCCACCCGATACGACAAACTCGCCAGAAACTATGCCTCATCTCTCGCCCTCGCCACCATCGTCGCTTACTGGACTGATTGAGTCCGGACCCTAGAGCGGTTTCACGGTGACTGGCGATATCTGCAATTGGTGATGTCGTTTGTGCATTCCTTGGGGGAAGTCGTCGAGAAGGGTGCCGATTTTGGCCCAGAGGTCGGTGATGGTGCGGGCAGCGACAGTTTTGAGGAGCTGCTTGAGTTTGGCGAAGACCTGCTCGATGGGGTTAAGGTCCGGAGAATAGGGTGGCAGGTATAGAACGCTGGCGCTGCGGGCCTCGATCGCTTGGCGGACGCCCTCGACCTTGTGCGCGCCGAGGTTATCCATGATGACGACGTCGCCTTCGGCGAGGCACGGAGCCAGAACCTCCTCGACATAGGTGCGAAAGACGCGTCCGTTGATGGCGCCGTCGATGACGAAAGGGGCCGTGATGCCGTTGCTGCGCAGGGCGGCGACGAAGGTCGACGTCTTGATGCTGCGCATCCCTGCGGGCCCCAATGGCCGTGCGGAACAGCGGCGCGCAGCCGTTGGCTGCGGCGGCAGCGCCCGCAGAGGCGTGCCCTGTTGGTGGTCGCCCAAGTCTCGTCGATGAACACCAGCCGCGCCGGGTTCAGGGTCGGCTGGTGCTGTCGCCAGGCGTCGCGGGCGGCGGCAACGTCGGCGCGCTCCTGTTCGGCGGCATGCCGCGTCTTTTTCGNAGCGTCAGCCCGAGACGCTCAAGGGTATTCCACAGTCCGCCGACGCTGGTCGTAACGCCGTGCTCTTCCGAAAGCCAGGCGCGCAGCTCGGCCAGCGTCAGATCGGGACGGGCCGCGACCTCAGCGCTGATCACCTCGTGGTGAACCGAAAGTTTGCGGACAAGATGGCAGCGCTGCAGCCGCGCCGTCGTCTCGCCTGTCCGCCGTCGCCGCAGCCGAACCTTGTAAATGTAGGACACGCTGACCCGGAACAGCGCCGCCGCCTCGGCGACCGCCATGCCACTATCGACCGCCGCCAACACCCGTTCGCGCAGATCCTGCGAATACGACTGCCCCCGACGCCACCCCATCGCTGCCTCCGGCTCCACCAAACCGGAGCCCTATGAATCACCAAAGTCAGCCCAGGGGAATCCCGATTCCACTCACCATGAAATCGCTCTAACTGTAGGGTGCCAGCGGTAGAGTGATGGAACATCGGTGGTGGCTGCCGGATCGTCGGAAACGCCACGGCGGCGGCTGTTCTCACAACCGCCGCCGCTACCGCCCGCACCCCCAGCATCCGGGCGGTGGTGACCTCACCCCGAGTAACCCCCGATCAGTGCGTTTCCGAAGCCGTTCTTACTCCAACTGCGGCGCACGTGTTTGTGATCCAGCTCACAATTTCATGATATTGCCAGCCGGTTGGTTGTTCGGGGCCGCCTCACTGTCCAGCGCCGTATGCCGCGAATTGGCGATTTGCTTGGACAGGGTCTTCCGGATGGTCCCGTCTCCCGACCGCCTCTCGATCGTGGGCCAGTCTCGGGCCAGCCGTGGGTCGGTGCGGGTCGGCGAACGCGGTTGCGGTCGAGATCGACCAGGATACCTCCCTGGTCCTGAGGGCGATTCTGCATATAATTACCCGATCGGAGGCTAAAGTGTGAGCGGGCTCACACTTTCTGGAGACTTTCGGGTGGAGGTTGTGCTCCGGTGCGTCACCCAGGCCTGTCGCGCCTCCAGTCGAAAGGACCCCGACGTGTTGCAGCTGACCGAAAGGCTTCGCTCCGTCCTTGCCATAGCGCTGGTCTCCGTTTGGCCCGGCCTGCTGTCCTTACCGGCGCAGGGCGACGTCATTGGCGACGCGCGGGTGCTCGACGGCGATACCATCGACGTTGCCGGCGAGCGGATCCGTCTGCACGGCATCGATGCCCCGGAAAAGCGACAGACCTGCACCGTCGCGGGCGTCGGTTATGACTGCGGCAAGAATGCCACCCGGATACTGACCGGCGTGATCGATGGCCGGGAGGTGACCTGCAAGGGGAACAAGCGCGACCGTTACGGCCGCCTGATCGCCGTCTGCTACGTGGGCGACGAAAACGTCAACGCCGAGATGGTGCGCGAGGGCTGGGCACTGGCTTACCGCAGGTATGCCAAGGACTACGTCCGCCAGGAAAGCGAGGCGCGTGCTGCCGGCTCAGGAGTGTGGCGGGGCGAGTTCGTCGAGCCGTGGGTGTGGCGCAGACGCGGCCGAAGCGCTCACTGAGGAGGTCCGGGCGATGGCACAGATGTCCGATGTGCCGTTGCAGTCTCTTGGCCTGATGGTCTCGGAGCAGGAGCCGCGCGACGGGGCATGCGCTNACATGGTGCGGGGCGAAACCTACCCGCACCGTGATTTGCTGCAGTCANCTGGGGGCCGTTGGGACGGCATTCAGCGCGTCTGGATCTTTGAAGGCGCCGATCCCNAGGCCGGCGCTGTACGATCGACTGCAGGGCGCACCCCGGCGCAGGGATTGTCGGAGGCATTGCCGCAGACGACGCTGCCAAACCGGCCGCATTACTGGGGGCACCGGCAGCGGTTGCGCGACCGTTTCCTCGCCGGCGAGGACGAGGCGCTGCCCGATTACGAACTGCTGGAGCTGCTGCTGTTCTTCGCTGTTGCGAAAATCGACACCAAGCCGCTGGCAAAGGAACTGCTGTCACGCTTTGGCAGCCTGGCCGGCGTGGTCAATGCTTCGGTCGCGCAGTTGTCCGAATTCGAGAAGATGGACCACTTCATCATTACTCTGTTCAAGGCGTTGCGCATCTTCGCAGCCCGTCTGGTGCGCGAGGATCTGACCGAGCGGCCGGCGCTGGACAACTGGGACAAGCTGATCGCCTACCTGCGGGCACAAATGGCGCACCGGATGGTGGAGCAGTTCCGGCTGCTGTTCCTCGACCGGCGCAACGTGCTGATCGCCGACGAAAAGCAGCACGAAGGCTCGATCGACCACACGCCGGTCTATCCGCGCGAAGTGGTGAAGCGGGCGCTGGCTCTGGACGCCTCGGCGCTGGTGATGGTCCACAACCATCCCAGCAACCACCCGCAGCCCTCAAAGCCGGACATCGAGATGACGCGGCTGGTGCGCGACGCGCTGGAGAAGGTGGGCGTGGTGCTGCACGACCACCTGATCATCTCGCGGCGCGGCCACACCAGCTTCCGGCAGATGGGACTGCTCGATACGAAGCCACGATGACGTCATAGAAGGACAGTGAAAAAATCGCTCCCGCCAATCATCCGGTCGGCTGCGGTACACGTAGATATGCTGAGATGGAAAGGAGCGCCCTGCAAAGGGCACCGTT
Source organism: Defluviicoccus sp. (assembly GCA_013414705.1). Lineage (GTDB taxonomy): Bacteria > Pseudomonadota > Alphaproteobacteria > Rhodospirillales > Defluviicoccaceae > Defluviicoccus. The sequence goes on along the minus strand of CP058705.1, from coordinate 3,285,331 downwards.
CATCGAGGCTTGATGACAGCGGTCGTGCCCGTTGGCCGACAAGGACGCCGGTTGCGTCTCTTGGACCGTCTCTCGCTAGCCTGAATGTGCGTCTGGTTCCCTTGCTGACTCGTCCTCCTCGTATCCTCGACACCCTGTGTGTCGAGGGTTTTTATCGGCCCGCGGAGAGTGATCGCCAGATCAGTACGGCTCAGCCCACCATCCATAGGCCCACGGCGAGTCCATCTGCTCATCCAGCGCGGCCTCTTGGTCGGCGATCGCAATCTGCTTTTCGACCGCGAGGCGCTGATAGCGCTCGAAGGCTGCTTCGTCGCCGACGTAGATGCAGCGGCAGACGGTGGCATCAGCGTAAGTGAACTTCAAGGTGCCGTTGGGTGCCGTGCGCCGGACCAGCTTTTCCTGCTTCATCGCCTGCAGCGACGCCAGCTTCTCCGGGGTGTCCGCGGGACGAATGGCGAATCCGGCAGCAGCCAGGAGCTGCTCGGTGCTCTTGTCCTGCTGCTTCTCCATCATGGTGCAGCTGGCCAACAGCGCAGTGGCAGCGAGCGCGGTGAGGACGCGCAGACGCGGAAACCGGCGATAGACCATGTGTGATCCCCTGCAACGGCCGCAAACAGCCTATTATCAGTTTGCTACACCAGCTGGCATGCGCAACCCAACGGAAAAGTGAATGACCATATCTGCTGCACACGTGTGTGTGGAGGAGAGCCGGAAGAATTCACCAGATGTTGGGCTGGAGATTGCGGGACGGCCGTCCCACGTTCGGCTGGCAGGACAGGAGGAAAATGATGCACATCGATCTGGGGGCANAGCTGGCGGTGGTTAGTGGTTCCACGGCCGGCATCGGATACGCGATTGCGCGCGGTCTGGCGGCCGCAGGCGCGCATGTGGTCATCAACGGCCGCAGTGCTTCGCGCGTCGACGAGGCGGTGGCGAAACTTGCGGCGGATGTGCCGGGCGCCGTGGCGAGCGGCATCGCCGCTGATCTGTCCTCCGTCGAAGGTGTGGACACTCTCGCCCGCGAAGTGCCCCACTGCGATATTCTGGTCAACAATCTCGGAATCTTCGATCCCAAGCCGTTTGCGGAGATCTCCGACGCGGAATGGCAGCGCTTCTTCGACGTCAACGTGATGAGCGGCGTGCGTCTGTCGCGCCTCTACCTGCCCGGCATGCTGGAGCGCAACTGGGGACGTATCGTGTTCATCTCCAGCGAATCCGGAGTACAGATCCCGGTCGAGATGATCCACTACGGGACGACCAAGACGGCACAGCTGGCGATTTCGCGCGGCCTCGCCGAGAGCGTCGCCGGCACTGGCGTTACCGTCAATGCCGTCCTGCCGGGCCCGACGCGCTCGGAGGGCGTGGGCGACTTCATGGTCAAGCTGGCGGCCGAGCGGGGAACGACTCCCGAAGTGTTCGAAAAGGAGTTCATCGCCGAGGTGCGGCCCTCGTCGCTCATCCGCCGGCTGGCAGACGTGGACGAAGTCGCGAACATGGTTGTCTACGTCTGCTCGCCGCAGGCATCCGCTACCACCGGAGCCGCCCTGCGGGTAGATGGCGGGGTCGTCCGCTCCATCGTCTGAACGGCGGACCGCGGTCGTCTTGCTCCGTTTTCGCCACCGGCGTGCCGGTTGCGTCGGGTCCCGAATACCCTTGACGGGGCGGGGGCGATTCCGGCCATTTGCGATGCGGAGCGCACGGCAGCGGGGAGGTCGTAAGGATGGCGAACGGATGGACGATGGACGATGTCGCCTATCACGTGCGGCGCAAGGTAGAGGACGGCAAGCAGTGCGCGCTGCTGATCGGCGCCGGCTGCTCGTTCCAGGCGGGCATTCCGCTCGCATCGGGATTCGTGGACGAGATCCGCACCCGCTACCCGCGTGAGTACGAACGCGCGCCGGAAAAGACCTATCCGGCCTGCATGGCCGAACTCGATCCGTCCGATCGGCACACGCTGATCTGCAAGTATATCGACGCGGCGAAGATCAACTGGGCACACATCTCGATCGCCCAGATGATGCGGGCCGGCTTCCTCGACCGGGTGCTGACCACCAACTTCGATCCGCTGGTGATGCGGGCGTGTGCGCTGCTTAATCTGTATCCGGCCGTCTACGACATGGCCGTGGTGCGCCACGGCTATCTGGCCGAGTTTGTGCGTGACCGGGCGGTTTTTCACCTGCACGGCCAGCGCGATGGCTTTATCCAGCTGCATCGCAAAGAAGAAGTGGACAAGCTCGCCGAGGCGATCGAGCCACTGTTCGACGATACGGCGCGCAACCGTACCTGGATCGTCATCGGCTACAGTGGCGCCAATGATCCGGTCTTCCGGGTGCTGGCCGAACGCGCGGACTTCCCGAACCGGCTGATCTGGGTCGGCTTCCGCGACGAGCAGCCATCGCCGGACGTGCGTGCGGCGCTGTTCGAATCCGGCAAGAACGCGGTGTGGATCAGCGGCTACGATCCCGATACCTTCCTGCTGCGGTTGGCGTCGCGACTGGGCTGCTTTCCGCCCGGGTTTTTGNCCAAGCCGTTCAGCCATCTGCTGGAACTGTTCGGACTGCTGGCGGGCTTCCGGCTGCCGGGCCAGAGCGTGGACCTGGATTGGGCGGCGCAGGCGCGTGGCTGGATCGAACAGGCGATTGCCACCTTCGAGTCGGCGCCGGCGCCGGCCGTCACCGCTTTCGTCGCACCTGCGCCGTCCGTTTCTTCACCGCCGCCACCTCCGTCAGAGGTCCCATCGGCGGTCCCGGAACGCTATACCCTGCCGCCTGAAGCCCCCTCCGTTCCGCCCGATGCGCCGAGACGCATTGTCCTCAACCAGGGCATGGCGCTGCCGGAACGCGACACCGTCGAAGTGGAGCCGGAGGAGGCTGCTGCCGGTGATGTCCCCGCATCCTCGCCAGCATCCCCCTGAACCGGCTCCTGCGGCTCCTGAGGGCGACGTGGTCAGCGCCGCCTGGCTGGCGATGATGACCGGCGATTACGACTCGGTGCTGGCGCTGCAGCCGGTGTTCGAGCGGGGCGGGGCACCGGCGCTGGCGGAGCCTTTGGCGGGCGCGCTCGCGGCCACCGCCCGCTCACGGGCGGATCAGGCGAAGTCGGCGCCGGATGGGGACCGCACGGGGTTGTTGCGCCAAGCGAAGGATCTGGCTCAGCGAGCCGAAAAATCCGTCCCGGAATCGCGCCCGATATCGCGGATACCGACTTGTGAGCGACCGTAAGGCGGAGGAAGGCATCCTCGATATGGACGGCGTCCGCTACGAGTACCGGCAGCTGCCGGCGAGCGCGGACGTGTCTGGCCCGACTCTGGTCTTGCTGCACGAGNGGCTGGGCTGCGTCGGCCTGTGGAAGGACTTTCCCGACCGGCTCGCCGCCGCCACCGGCCTTGCGGTGTTCTTGTGGAGTCGCCAAGGGTTCGGGCAGTCCGATCCGATCAGCCTGCCGCGCCCGCTGGATTACCTGGAGCGCGAAGCACCCGTGGTCGGACGCGTGCTCGACGCGGCCGGCATCGGCCGCTGCGTGCTGGTGGGCCATTCCGACGGCGGCACCATCGCGCTACTCTGCGCCGCGCGTGCGGATGCGGCGCGCATCGAGGCGGTTGTCACCATGGCGGCGCACGTCTTCGTCGAAGATGTGACGATCGTCGGCATCGAGGATGCGAAGCGCATCTGGGAANCAGGGGAGTTGCGCGAGCGACTGAGACGCTGGCACGGGAGTAACGTTGACGGCGCGTTCTACGGCTGGTGCGATACGTGGCTTCATCCGGACTTTCGCGACTGGAATATCGAAGCGGCGTTGCGTGCAGTCCGAGCCCCCTGCCTGGTGCTGCAGGGCGAGGCCGATCAGTACGGCACGGCGGCGCAGGTGCACGCCATTGCCCGCCAGGTCTCGGGGCCGGCCGAAGAGATGCTGCTGCCGGGCGCCGGGCACGCGCCGCACGTGGATGCGCCTGATGCAGTGATCGCGGCCATCTGCGACTTGCTCGCCCGGATCGCTCCCGGTGGGGGCTCCTGATGCGGGTTGGGTCTACTGCGATATTTGTTTTCGCCTCCTCTTACGTCACAGTCGGGCGATCGAAGCCCGGCCAGCGACTCCGGGCCGGCGACCTGGGGAGGGACATCGAGCATGAGGCGACGGGTGAGGATGGGCGCGCGGATGTTGGCCGCGGCCGCAATGACGGCGTGTGCGGTGCTGGTTCCCCGGATCGGAGCACTTGCCGAATCGCCGGGCGCGGCCGCTGATGCCGCAGCCGTTGCCGACGTCGACCTTCAGGTGTTCGCCACCCTGCAGCAGGCGCCGGGCAACATCGCCGTTTCGCCCAGTGGCCGCGTGTTTATCAGCCAGCACCAGTTCTACGACCCGGACTATCAGGTGGTGGAGGTGNATGGGGACGGGAGCACGAGACCGTTCCCGAACGCGGACTGGAGTGCGATCTTGGGCGCGGACGGCGTGGGCCTGCAAGCGGTGCTCGGCATCCGGGCCAGTACTGACGGCGTGTTGTGGATGCTGGACAACGGCAGTAAGCCGCCGCGGCTGGTCGGCTGGGACCTGAACGCAGATACCGTCCACCAGATCGTCGCGATCCCATCGTCAGCCAGCGTTCCGGGCTCGTTCCTCAACGACTTCGCGGTCGATCTGGCGCACAACGCCATCTACATTGCCGACTTCGCCGATGCGCCCGACAAGGCGGCGATCATCGTCGTCGATCTCGCCAGCGGCAAGGCCCGGCGCGTCCTGNCAGGGGATCGCAGCACCCGCCCCGAAGACGTGCCGCTGGTAGTCGACGGCCGGCGCATCCGGCTGCACAAGGCTGACGGCATCGAGACCGAGGCACGCGTCGGTGTCAACCCGATCACCATCGATGTCGAGTATCAGTGGGTCTACTATGGTGCGATGAACGGCACCGCGTTGTGGCGGGTGCGCACGGTGGACCTGATGAATTCGGAACTTTCTCGCGCCGAGCTTTCGGCCCGGGTTGAACGCTTCGGCGACAAGCCGGTCAGTGACGGAATTTCCATCGATGAGGACGGCGGTGTCTACGTCACCGATCTCGCCGCCAACGGCATCGGTGTCGTGAACGCCGAGNGCACTNACCGGCTGCTGGTCCAGGATCCGCAGAAGCTGAACTGGCCGGACGGGATGAGCGGCGGGCCAAACGGCCGGATGTTCGTCACCGTCAATCAGCTCCACCGCTCACCGCCGCTGAACGGCGGAGTAAATGGCGCGAAACCGCCCTTCTACATCATGTCATTTCAGCCGCTGGCACCCGCAGCCGTGGGGCGCTGAGGCGAGCAAACTGGATCGTATGCGAGGTGATCAAAGTAAGGAGCGACGGGTGAAGCTGATCAAAAGATCATGCGGCATGCCCCCACGATATGCGGCGGGCTCTTTTCAAGATGAGTGAGCCCGATAAGTATAAAGATCTACAAGAAAAAGAAAGAACGCCGACGCAGAGTATTCGTATCATCCGTTTGATGTCACGAAATCAATTTTCGTGCATATACCCAAGGCGGCAGGACTCTCGGTATGCTCTGCGGTCTACGGGGGAAAGGCGGGAGGTCATACGCCAATTTCAACCTATCAGCTCGTGTTTTCCAAACGGGAATTCTCAAGTTATTGGAAGTTTACAGTTGTTCGTAATCCGTGGGACCGCCTATTTTCCGCCTATTCTTTTCTGAAAAACGGTGGAATTAATGAAAATGATAGGAATTTTTCTGGCGCTGTATTGGATAAATATAAATCGTTCGAAGAATTCGTTATTGAGTGGGCTAGTACATATAACATGAATAGATATTTGCATTTTATGCCGCAATTATATTTTTGAAGTCGTATGACAGCAACGATATGTTAGTTGATTATATCTGTCATTATGAAACGTTAGAACAAGATTTTAATGAAGTAAGAAAAAATTAAATATAAAAACAAATCTACAGCATCTGAACAAGACAAAAATTATAACAATAATTATAGATCAAAATACACTATAGAAATGATAGACATTGTTAGTGATATTTATGCGCAAGACATTTTTACTCTACGATATGAGTTTTGAGTATGTTATCAATTTTATTTCTGATTTTTCCAGAAAACATCTATAAGAATAGATGAGATGTTTAAGGTTTATTGTATTACTTCTGGCGCAATCTGAACGTTGTAGGTGTCTGGCTAAAAAGACTCAGAACGGCTACATGGGGCGGCGCCGGAGCGAGAGAGGTAAGATTTAACCACTTTACGGTGCCCATTGACATTCGTTGCCGTCGTTGACTTCCCGTACACATCGGCCCATCGTGCACACACACGCAATGTGCGGCTTCGGACGTGTGAGTCGCGTCTTTTCCGGTCGGGGGCCGAAGATCGATCTGATCATGGGGTCCGTAGCCTCTTCATGCGAGGCGTTCGGCACGTTCAACTTCGAGCGTGGCGTTGATGGTGGACGACCGAAACGCCGTCGAGCGATCTCCAACAAAAGAGCTTCCAGCGTGCATGATTTTGATGTCCTTGGCGTTGTTGTGCTCCTCCGGTGTGCTCCCGTCCGTTCAGCTCATGGGCAGCCGACACCTCTTCAGCAGCGAGTGCTGCTGCTGTTGCGCAACGGCAGAGGCATTCTGAGCGTGACTCAGGCCGGGGCAGGCCGAAGGGCGGCTATCCCCGCTGTTTCCGGGGCCGACGCATTGCAGGCGAAGCGGCATGCACGATCCGCACCGGAACAAGGCGACGCCGCCCGGCACTGTGACGCCCGTCCCTTTGCTGGTGCCGTCACGTTGGACGTTACCGAGAATTAAGCCAGACAGACTGCAGCCTGCACATCTCGCAGCATTAGGAGGAACAAGGTCCATGGCTCGCAAGCCCAACTATCGCTTCGATCGGATGGAAAAGGACCGCGCCAAGGCGGCAAAGAAGGCCGAGCGACTGAAGGCGCGCCAGGAGCGTTCCGCAAGGCGTGCAGAAGGGGTGGTGCGTCTGAGGATGCGCTGAGCGAGGAGGCACTGCTTGTTGAGTCGCAAGCATCACAAGCCGAGTCCGACCAGGACGCCGCCGCCGACGTTGAAGGGGCTGACGCTGCAGGGAAGGAAATGCCGGAATGACGCGGGAGCGGCAAACCGACGACGTCCAACGGATTGTCTCCGGCGCCCACGCTGATCCGTTTTCCTTCCTGGGCATGCACCGCGAAGGCGCGGATCGCCTCGTCGTCCGCACCTTCGCGCCCGGCGCAGAGCAGGTACAGGTCGTCCGTGCCGGGAGCGACGATGTGGTCGCCGATCTGACGCGGATCCATCGCGAAGGCCTGTTCGAAGGCTGCATCGAGCATGCGGGCGGTCTGTTCCCCTATCGTCTGCGCATGAGCGCCGGTGGCGAAGAGCGCACGGTCGACGACCCCTACCGGTTTCCGCCGCTGCTTGGCGACATGGACGTCTATCTGATCGCCGAGGGAAACNATCTCCGGCTGGACGAAAAACTGGGCGCGCGCCCGATGGTGATGGAAGGCGTCGCGGGCATCGGCTTCGCCGTCTGGGCCCCCAATGCCACCCGCGTCAGCGTCGTCGGGGATTTCAATCAATGGGATGGCCGGCGGCATCCGATGCGGCTGCGCGCGGAATGCGGCGTCTGGGAGATCTTCCTGCCCGGTCTCGCCGAGGGCCTTCTGTATAAGTACGAGATCCTGGCCAAGGACGGCAAGCTGATGGCCCTCAAGGTGGATCCGTTTGCCTTCTTCTGCGAGCAGGCGCCGGGCACCGCCGGAATCGTCTACGACCTCGGCCGCTACCGTTGGAGCGACCAGGACTGGACCGAGCGGCGTGGTGCTGCGATCAACATCGACGCGCCGGTCGCCATTTACGAGGTGCACCTGGGCTCCTGGCGGCGCAGTGTGGAGGAGGGACGCCGTTTCCTCACCTATGCCGAGCTGGCCGATACGCTGATCCCCTATGTCCAGGAGATGGGATTCACCCATATCGAAGTTCTGCCGATCTCCGAACACCCGTTCGACGGCTCCTGGGGCTACCAGCCGCTTGGCCTGTTCGCGCCGACCAGTCGCTTCGGCCGGCCGGACGAGTTTCGCCACTTCGTCGACCGCTGCCATCAGGCCGGTATCGGCGTTATCAACGACTGGGTGCCCGGCCACTTTCCAAAGGACCCGCAGGGCCTCGGCTGGTTCGACGGTACCGCACTTTACGAGCACGCCGACCCGCGCCAGGGCAGCCACACCGACTGGGGGACGCTGATCTACAACTACGGCCGCAACGAGGTGGCCGACTTCCTCCTCAACAACGCTCTGTTCTGGTTGGAGGAATATCATCTGGATGGACTGCGGGTGGATGCGGTCGCCTCGATGCTCTACCTCGACTACAGCCGCAATCCTGGCGAATGGGTCCCCAACCGTTACGGCGGGCATGAGAACCTGGAGGCGATCGCCTTCCTGCGCCGGGTCAACGAGCACCTCTATGGCCAGNTTTCCGGGGTGTCGACGATCGCCGAGGAGTCCACCTCCTGGCCCATGGTCTCGCGGCCGGTCTACCTGGGCGGTCTCGGCTTCGGCTACAAGTGGAACATGGGCTGGATGCACGACAGCCTGTCCTACATCGGCCGCGATCCGATCTACCGCAAGTACCACCACGACCAGCTGACGCTCAGTCTGACCTACGCCTTTGCCGAGAACTTCGTCCTGCCGATCAGTCACGACGAGGTGGTGCACGGCAAGGGCTCGCTGCTCGCGCGGATGCCGGGCGATCGCTGGCAGAAGTTCGCTAACCTGCGCGCCTACCTTGCCTTCATGTACGCCCACCCGGGCAAGAAGCTGCTGTTCATGGGCTGCGAGTTTGCGCAGGCGGGCGAATGGAACCACAACGTCAGTCTCGACTGGCACCTGCTGGACGATCCGATGCACGCCGGCGCGCAGCGGCTGGTCCGCGATCTGAACCATCTCTATCGCGCGGTGACGGCCCTGCATCAGCAGGACTGCGAGCCGGCCGGTTTCGAGTGGATCGACTGCACCGACTGGGAGAAGAGCATCATCTGCTTTCTCCGCAAGGGCCGGACGCCGGGCGACATCGCCGTCGTCGTCTGCAACCTGACGCCGACAGTCCGCAAGGACTACCGGGTCGGCGTTCCCGGGAGCGGCCTCTATGCCGAGAGACTGAACACGGACGCGGCGATTTACGGCGGCAGCAACGTCGGTAATGCCGGCGCGGTGATGACCGACGCGATGGCGTGTCACGGCCGTCCGTTCTCACTGCTCCTGACCCTGCCGCCGCTGGCAACGCTGATTCTGACAGTATCAGAGTAGTGAGCCTGGGCGCCTCGACGGGATATGATGCGTCGAGCGCTGCACCGTGGCGGGACCTGCCGGAGGGGTGGCAGCTGGAACAGCGTCTTCCGCCGCTTCAGCCGGCGGAGCGCCGAGGAGGCTGGCGCCACATCTTCGCAGGCGTCGCGGATGATCCCGACTTCCAATACCGCGTCACCGCCAGCACCATCGTGCATGCCCATCAGCATGCGGCGGGAGCAAAAAAGAGGTGAAGATGAAGCTCGGGTCGCTCCCACGGCGACCCGAGTACCGAGATCCATCTGGTCGTGCGCGGCCTGGGTTGCCCGGCCTGCATCCGCGTTACCGCCGAGCGGTGCGGGGATGCCCTCCATACGAAAGAACTGCTCAAAACGTCCTCGTCAGTGTCGCCCTTGCCGCTGCCGTCTTATGGCGACGCTGACTGTCCACAGATTTTAACGGCAGTGCAGTCCGGTTGGCACGATGCTGCCGAAGATGTCCAGATCAGACACGTTGCCGTCACGGCGATCCTCCCACGCAGCGAACGCCAGGCTCTTTTCGGCAGCGAGGGCGACGATGGAAGTACTGGTTTTCGATGGAGCATTGGAGATGCGCGAGGGCGCAGACCAGTGCCCACCAACGCTCGCTGCCCGCTGCGAGGAGACGATATCATAGAGGATTCTGGTCGAAATTGGCCGTTGGGCAGCCCAGGCGAGATGCAACGTTGTTGCCGTGCCGCAGTTCGACGCCTGCAAGGAGAAGCTTCTGGCGTTCGGTTCAGCGGATGCGACGAATTCCGGCGAAGCCCAAGCCTTGTAAGGTGCCTTGCTCCATGTGTAGCGAAGTTCCTTGCCGGCAAGGGGGACAGCAGCGTAAACGATGTGCATCACTCCTTGAGCGCCGTACGAAAGCGTGGGTAGCTGCTCGTCTACTCCGATTGCGTCGTCATCTAGAGCGGATTCTGATCAGTCTGGGTCATAGCCGCACGAGCTGAAGTAGTTGGCGCATTCGGCGGGCTGGAAGAAGTCGAGGAGTTTGCCGATGAGCTCCCAGAGGCCCTGGACGGTTCGCTCGGCGGCCTTGCGGAGCATGGCTTTGAGGCGGGCGAAGGCTTTTTCGATGGGATTGAAGTCTGGGCTGTAGGGCGGGAGGAACAGCAGGGTTGCGCCGGCGGCCTCGACCAACTCGCGCACCGATGCGCGCTTGTGGCTCGACAGGTTGTCCATGATGACGATGTCGCCGCGACGCAGATCGGGCGCGAGGACTTGGGCCACGTAGGCTTCGAACCACTCGCCGTTGATCGGTCCGTCGAGCACCATGGGCGCGACCATGCCGCTCTTCCGCAGCCCCGCGACCAGCGTTGTGGTCTTGCGGTGGCCGTGCGGGAAGCCCATCCGCAGGCGTTCGCCCCTGGGGAGCGGCCATGGCTGCGTGCCATGTTGGTCGCGGTCCACGTCTCGTCGATGAACACGAGCCGGTCAGGATTGAGGTCGAGCTGACTGTCGAACCAGGCCCGGCGCTGCTTCAAGACGTCGGGACGGTCCTGCTCGACCGCGTGGCCGGTCTTTTTCCGCGTGATGGAATGGCGCACGAAGAAGCGGTGGAGCGTCGAGTTCGCCACCGTCAAGCCGATGCCGGCGAGGTGCTCGCGAAGCTCATCGAGCGTGATGTCCTTGCGCGCTTCCCACAGCGCCAGGATCTCCTCGCGGCGTTCCTCGACGCGATGCGAGCGCATGTCGCCACCTTGGCGCTTGGGTACGGCGTTGCCAGTCACGAGCCGCTGCGCCTGCCACCGGATCGCCGTCGAAGGTGCCACGCCGAACCGGGCCGCGGCCGCTCGGCAACTCATCCCCGCATCGATCGCCGCTAACAGCCGCGTGCGTAAATCTATCGAAAGAGGCTGACCCATCCATGCTGGCCTCCTTGCCCCAGCCAGAATCCTGAATCAGATTTTCAGCCCTTTGTGAATCCTTACGATTCATACCGATCAGAAACCGCTCTAGAATATTCACTGTAGAAAATGATGATCCATAGTCCCTAGAATATTTAACTAATATCGAAGTTCTATATCCAGGGTTCTGTATGCATCCCCAGCATATGGCAGATAGAGCAATTTCCCTCGTGGCCCGGCAGCAAATGTTGGGTAACCGAATTCCGGACCTTCCCTCTGAAAGACTATATATATACTATCTATATTTTGCCAATTTGCGCCGAAATTTCTGCTTCTAATGAGCCTAATCTCATCGTCAAGATCGCTTGTGATAACAGTAATATATATAAAGTTTGCGCTACTTGAATCTAACGGTGTTGTAATTCGCTGTATGTTGGAAAGTCCGCCGCCATAATCGGGATTAAAATATTGAAATATAATTCGTGGATTCGACCAGGATTGTGTTTCATTTCTGGATACCGTAAAAATAGATCTTTGTAATTTGTTTTATATAGAAAGGTCGCATAGATGCGGTTGCCATCAGGCGCATAGGCGATCTTCACATCCCGGCAGTTATCGGCGGGGCCAGTGAGTGGGAGCGCGCGGCGCGGACCAGGTTTTTCCACCGTTTCTGCTCGTTCGGTATTTGCATCCTTCCGAGGTCACCGCAGCCACGATCATCCGGGATGGATCTTTGGATTTATGGCGACGGACGGGGCTGCCTCCACGACTTTCGGCTTGTTGAAAAGTCGAACATCGCCCGGATTGGCAGCCATGGCAGCGCTGCTGATCGCAAGCAGTGACACAATATACACTAATATATTGTTAAACATGGTCCAACTCCGCTACGCGCCCCTAACGGGCCAATTATTATAAAACAACGCATTAAATTTGTCATTGTTCGCTGTGGTTTCCCGCATGCGGGTACCGTGCGTCGGAGGGCTTCCTGAATCCGAGGAATGCGGAACCGATGTCGCAGTGCGTTTGTTATGCTGGACGAGGGAGCGGACTTCCTGTAGAGGAGGCCGCCGCCACCCGTTACGGTTCCGGCGTGGGGTAGGCTGTCCTCACTTCGCCATGTTTCCAGGGTTGCATGATGCGGAGCGCAGCACGGGCAATCGCGAAGTTCGCCTACGCATTCATAGCTCGGAGCACTGTCGGTCGATGACGCGCAGGGCGGTTCTCGCACCGAAGATGTAAGGTGACAAGCAGTCGGCACTGTCGCTGCCGCACGGCGGATTGTTGATGAAGTTGAGGGAAGGGACCCAGGGTGCCCAAAGAAACGGGAACGGAGCGGCCCGAAGATCCGCGACAGGCGCTTGAGCTCGCGGCTGTACTGCAGGCCTACCGTCGGTATGCGCCGACCTACGATCTGGTCTTCGGTCGGGTGTTTGCGCGCGGGCGGTCGGCGGTGGCGGCTCGAGTGAATACACTGCCCGGGNGGCGGCTGCTCGAAGTCGGCGTCGGTACCGGGCTTGCGCTGCCGCTGTATAACGGTGGCAAGGAGATCGTCGGCGTCGACGTCTCGAGCGAGATGCTGACGATCGCCGAACAGCGGGTGACGGAGCTCGGACTGACCCAGGTACAGGAACTCGCCGAAATGGATGGCGAAGACTTGGCGTTTGATGACAACAGCTTCGACATCGTTGTCGCCAGCTATGTGATGTCGGTCGCTCCCTCGCCGCATCGCTGCCTTGCCGAAATGACGCGAGTCTGTGCGCCGNGGGGCATCATTCTGATCTGTAACCACTTCGCCAGTGGCGCGGAACGGATTTTTACCCGTAAGCTGCAACTGCTGTCGCGCTGGCTGGGATGGAGGCCGGACTTCACCCTCAGTGCCCTTCTGGAGGGAAGTCCCTTGCGTTTGATCGAAGACCGTCCGCTGCCACCGCTGGGACTTTTCCATCTGGTGGAGCTGCGCAAGCCGTAGATCGCTCCGGGTCGCTCGAGTTTGCAGCGCGAGCCGGCGTGCTTGACGGGGGCCGGAGAGGGCTTTACATCAGCGTGTTACGGCGGCGGGAGTAGCTCAGTTGGCAGAGCACCGGGTTGTGGTCTCGGGTGTCGTGGGTTCGAATCCCATCTCTCGCCCCAATCTTCCCAGCCGCGTGGTCCAGTCGTGGTGCTGGCTAACTGCGTGATTTCCGTACCAAGCCAAAGCGAATCGCTGTACTCTTCCGACAGCAGAAGGGTGCGGGCGGGGATCTGCGGCCACAGTCAATCCGGCAGCAAGAGTGGCCTGCGCCATCGGGGGTTTTCAAACACCGTGCAGCCCAGTATTGAATAAAGCCGTGACTGAAAAGGTCGTGTGCGGTTGGCCGCGTGAGAACCGCAGTGCATTCGCCGGAGCGGTTTGGAGAAAAGCGTGAAATTGGAGCCAAAGCGCCGGGAGCGGCCGGTCATTATCGGAATCGTCGGCGATNCCGGGGCCGGCAAGTCGACGTTTGCCGCCGGACTTGCTGACGCGCTCGGCAACGATCGGGCCTTGTCGATCTGCATTGACGATTACCACCGATATGCCCGGCAGGAGCGTGCGCTGACTGGGATCACGCCGCACGATCCGGCCTGCAATTATCTCGACATCCTTGAGCAGCACATCGACCTGCTGCGTGCTGGCGAGCCGATCCTGAAGCCGGTCTACAACCACGTCGGCGGCGTTCTCGAGCCGCCGGAATACGTTGAGCCGCGCCGCTTCATCATCCTTGAGGGTCTGCATGGCTATGCGACGCCGCGCCTGCGCGAGCACTATGACCTGAAGTTCTATCTCGAACCGCAGGAATCACTGCGCCTGCGCTGGAAGTTCCAGCGCGACACCGGTCCCGGCGGCTTCGGGTATTCGATCGAACAGGCGATGGCGTTATTGCCGAAGCTCAACCGCGACAGTGCGCTCTACGTGGCCCCGCAGCGGGCCTACGCCGATATGGTGATCAGCTTCTATCCGCCAGACGACCAGCCCGAGGAGACCGGCGCGCACCTCAACGTCCGCCACATCCTGCGGCCGACACTGCCCTATGTTGATCTGGCACCGCTGCTGGAGGCGGGCGTAAACGGCGGCCTGTCCCTGGATCTGGCCCGTGACGTGGACGGCCGTCCGGCGGACGCCTTGCACATCTTCGGAGGGCTCGCCGATGCCGATGGCGCTGCCCTGGAGACGGAGTTGTGGCGGCTGTTGCCGGAGAACACAGCGGAGGGCAGGGGCGAAAAACCAAGGCTGGGCGCCTTCCTCGATGCAGGCGGTACCCAGCAGTTCAGCCATGCGCTGGCGCTGTCCCAGCTGCTGATCACCCACTATCTGCTGAATGCGGCGCTCGGGGCCCATGCGAACTGAGGACAAGCCAGCGATGACGGTTGCACGCGTAATGACGGTCGAGCCGGTGCCGGAGGCGGCGTCTTCTGAGCCTAAGGCGATTGCCAGCCACGCCGAGATGGTGAACGCCATCCGTTTTCTCTCCTGCGATGCGGTGCAGCGGGCAAATTCCGGCCATCCCGGCTTGCCAATGGGGATGGCGAACGCGGCGGCGGTGCTGTGGGCCCGGTTTNTGAAATTCGATCCCACGATGCCGGAATGGGAAGACAGGGATCGTTTCATTCTGTCTGCCGGCCATGGTTCGATGCTGCTGTATTCCTTGCTCTACCTGAGCGGATACGCAGCGATGACCCTCGACGAGATCCGCAACTTCCGCCAGCTTGGTTCGAACACGCCGGGCCATCCGGAGTACGATCCGGCGCACGGCATCGATACCACCACCGGCCCGCTGGGCCAGGGCCTCGGCAATGCGGTGGGGATGGCACTGGCCGAGCGGCTGCGCAACGCCCGCTGGGGTGACGACATCGTCAATCATTTTACCTACTGCATCGTTGGTGACGGTTGCTTGATGGAGGGCCTGAGTCAGGAGGCGATATCGTTCGCCGGCTTCCACAGGCTGTCCCGGCTGATCGTGCTGTGGGACGACAACCGGATTTCGATCGACGGCCCCACGTCGCTCACCATCGCGGATAACCAGCTTGCGCGTTTCGAGGCCTGCGGCTGGGATGCGCAGGCGGTGGACGGCGATGACGCGGAAGAAGTTGCGCAGGCGATCGCCAAGGCGAAGCTCTCCGACAAGCCGTCGATGATCGCGTGTCGCACCACCATCGGCAAGGGCGCACCGAAGAAGCAGNGGACCGGCGACGCGCATGGCGCGCCGCTGGGTGACGAGGAGATCGCCGGCGCCCGGGAGGCACTCGGCTGGTCCTACCCGCCCTTCGTGGTCCCGGAGCACGTGCTGGCCGCCTGGCGCGATGCTGGCCGTCGTTCAGTTGCCGAGCGGGAGGCCTGGGAAGCCCGGTTCGCAGCGCTGCCCGACGAGCGGCAGGAACAGTTCCGGCGCACCAGCGCCGGCAAGCTCGGGCCCGGCTGGCAGGCACCGCTGAACACGTTCAAGCGGAACCTCGCGACCGATCGTCCGAAGTGGGCGACCCGTAAGGCGTCAGGCGAAGCACTGGAAATTCTCACAGCCACCTTCCCGGAGATCATCGGTGGTTCGGCCGACCTGTCGGGTTCGGTGTTTACCAGGACCAAGAGTCTGACGCCACTCGCGCCGGGAGATTACACCGGGCGCTACATTCACTATGGCGTGCGCGAGCACGCGATGGCGTCGATCATGAACGGGATGGCGTTGCACGGCGGATTCATCCCCTACGGCGGCACCTTCCTGGTTTTCGCGGATTACATGCGCGGCGGCATGCGGATGTCGGCGCTGATGCGACAACGGGTGATCTACGTGCTCACCCACGATCTGATCGGCGTCGGCGAGGACGGCCCGACGCATCATCCGGTGGAGACGCTGGCGAGCCTGCGGGTGATGCCGAACATGCTGGTGTTCCGCCCGGCAGACGCGATCGAGACGTTCGAGAGCTGGGTGATTGCGCTCACCGAAAGCGACATGCCATCGTGCCTTGTGCTCAGTCGCCAGGCGCTGCCGGCGGTCCGCCTCGAGCACGAGAGCGTCAACCTGTGTGCGCGTGGCGCCTACGTGCTGCACGAGGCCGAAGATGGCGAGCGCGAAGTGACCCTGTTCGCCACCGGCTCCGAAGTGCACGTGGCGGTCGCCGCCCGCGAGCGCCTGCAGGCCGATGGCATCCCGACCGCCGTCGTCTCGATGCCGTGCTGGGAGCTGTTCGACATCCAGCCGGAGAAGTATCGCAAGGAAGTTTTGGGCCCGGCGTGGCCGGAGTGCGTGCGCGTTGCCGTCGAAGCGGCGATCTCGCCCGGCTGGGACCGCTACATTGGCGAAAACGGCGTTTTCGTCGGCCTGAAGGGCTTCGGCCTGTCCGGCCCACAGGAGGTGCTGTTCAAGCACTTCGGGATCACCGCCGAAAATGTCGTTGCCCAGGCCAAGGTGGGACTCACCAAGCGTGCCGACATCTTCCACCGCCGAGGCCGCCGCTTCAGCATGGACGTGGTGACGTAGGGGCAGGGCGCAGGTCGATTTTCTGACTCGTCCGCCACTGCATCAGAGCGGCAGGCGGAGACATCACGACGTGGCTAGGCCTACCAATCCATTCCGCGGCTTAGCTGAGGGGTATTTCCGGCTGTTGCGTGAGGAACGGTTGGTGCGTGTCGAGCCCGGCTCCTCGATCCGCTCAGGACGGTCCGGAAGCAGCGAGACTGCCGGTACCGCGTTGATCTTTGCGCCGCACCCGGATGACGAAAGCCTCACCGGGGCACTGGCGCTGCGGCTGGCGCGCCAGTGTGGGATGCGCGTCCTCGTCGTGCCGGTGACATTCGGCAGCCGGACGGACCGACGAGCGGAGCGGATGCGCGAATTGCACGAGGCTTGCGCCTGGCTGGGATTCGGGGTGGTGCCAACCGGTCCTGCCGGCTTTGGTGCAGTCACCCCGGCTGCGCGGCAGAGCGATCCGCAAACGTGGGCGAGAGCCGTTCAAGCTGCAGCGCTGATCATCGCCGATCAGCGGCCGGCGATCATCTTCGCGCCACATGCAGCCGACCGTCACCCCGCGCACATTGGCACGCATCACCTCGTCCTCGACGCGCTCGCAGCGTTGTCTGCCGATTTCCGCTGCCGGCTGATCGAGACCGAATACTGGGCGCAGATGGCGGACCCCAATCTGATGGTGGAATCGTCCGTTGAGGACGTGGCGGACTTGGTGGCGGCGGTCTCGCTGCACCGGGGCGAGGTGGCGCGCAGCTCCTATCACCTCAGCCTGCCGGCGTGGATGATCGACAATGTCCGTCGCGGCACCGAACTGGTCGGAGGCTTCCGCGCCGAAGCCCCGCCTTGTGTCTTCGCCACCCTCTACCGCCAATCGCATTGGTGTCACGGTGCCCTGCAGCCGCCGCTTAAGCCCGGCCTGTTCCTGCCAGCGGATGGGCTGCCGGAGTTCTGCGGCACAGAACAGTAAATCCGTCAGCCCGACGAATGAATGTGGAACGGCAGCAGCACCTTGGCCGCAAGCGCACGCTTGGCCTCGCGCGGTTCTTTGTAAGGCCGCCTCCCGGTTCAGCCGCCGGTCTCGAAGCCGGGGTAGAGCGTCATGCCGCCGTCGACGTAGAGTGTGGCGCCGGTGATGTAGTCGCTGTCGTCGGAGGCGAGCCAGACGGCGGCGCGGGCGATGTCGTCGGTCTCGCCGATGCGTTTGTAGGGCACCAGTTTCATCAGTTCCTGATAAGCCTCCTGGGTGCTCCAGGCCGCCATGTTGATCGGCGTACGGATGGCGCCGGGAGAGATCGCGTTCACCCGGATCCGCCACGGAGCCACCTCCTGGGCGATGCTCTTCATCATCAGCGACACGCCGCCCTTGGAGGCCGCGTAATTGACGTGCCCGGCCCACGGGATGACGTCATGCACCGAGCTGATGCACAGGATCTTGCCGGCGGAGCAGGACACGCCCTCGCGTACGCCCCGGCGCTTGAAGGCACGCACCGCCTCGCGCGAGCACAGGAACTGGCCGGTGAGATTGACGCCGATCACCTTGTTCCATTGCGCCAGCGTCATCTCCTCGAACGCCGCGTCCTGCTGCAGGCCGGCGTTGTTGACCAGGATGTCGATGCCGCCGAATTCGTCTTGCAGGCGCGCGAACATCGCTTGGACGTCGTCTTCGCTGGAGACGTCGGCGCGGTGGGCATATCCCTTCGCCCCGCAGCGCTTCACCTCCTCGACAATTGCCAGCGCCTCGTCCTCGCCGCTGATGTAGTTGACGACGACGTCGGCACCCGCGTGCCCGAGACCGATGGCGATGCCCTTGCCGATGCCCGAGCTGGCTCCGGTGACGAGGGCCGTCTGTCCCCGCAGCTTCTTTTCGATCGGGCACGACGGCATCACCACGTCCGGCAGCGTCGGGTCGTGGAACGGCGCATAGCCCTTATTCATCACATCCATCTGCTCGCTCCCAGTGTTCGGTTCGACCCGCCGGACCGGCACCGTTCAGGGGCCGATCTACGAGTGAGAGCCATTTTCGATATCTCTTGATCGGCAGCAAATAGCGAATATGTGTGCCTTCGATAGCACACGCCTATGGCACGGGAGATTATTTTATCCCCACGCAAGGGTCGTGCCGGAGGCAGGAGACGGACGCATGACATCGAAGACGCAACCGCAAGCGGAAAGCCCTGAGGTCGAGAAAGTGGAAAAGACCGACGCCGAGTGGCGTGAGACGCTGAGTGACGATCAGTACCGGGTGTGCCGCAAGCACGGAACGGAGCCGGCGTTTACCGGGGCGTACTGGAATACCAAGACATCGGGGACCTATCTGTGCGCCTGTTGCGGCCAGGCGCTGTTTTCGTCCGACACGAAATACGACAGTGGATCCGGCTGGCCCAGTTTCTGGCAGCCGCTCGATGCGGCTGCCGTCGGCACGCAGACCGATCGCAGCTTCATGATGACCCGCACCGAGGTGCATTGCAGCCGCTGCGGCGCGCACCTTGGTCATGTCTTCCCGGATGGTCCGCAGCCGACCGGTGACCGCTACTGCATCAATTCCGTTTCGCTGCACCTGGAGCCGGTTCCCGACCTTCGGGCGGATGGTGAGACGGGCGGCGGCAAGAAGGCGGGCGAGGCGAAAGGTTCATAACGACACAGCACCGTCAGGGCGAGCGGCGGCGTGGCGAAGAAGGTTCGGCCGCATCGCCCGCAACGGCGGTCATTCGCGAAACGAAGGGGCCTCAGGGCAGGGTGGCAGTTGTGTGCATAAGGCATGCCGGCTATATAGCTGGCTCGCTTGCTGCCAGCTCGAGGGCCGAAATGGATTTCGCCGCTGCCCGCTACTTGATGGTTCAACATCAGATCCGGACCAATCGGGTGACCGATCCGACGGTCATCGCGGCGATGAGCGAGCTCCCGCGCGAGCGATTCGTGCCCGAGGAGCTGCGCGGCATCGCCTATATTGACGAAGATATTCCGCTCGGCGGCGGCCGCTTCTTGGCCGAGCCGCTGGTCACCGCGTTGCTGTTGCAGGCCGCCCAAGTTGATTCCGATGACGTGGTCCTGAATATCGGATGCGGCCCAGGCTATGCGGCTGCCATTTTATCGCGCATGGCGAGCGCGGTGGTGGCGCTGGAGAGTGATGCTGCGCTGGCAGAGAAGGCCACGGCGATCCTCGCCGAGCTGGAGTTGAGCACGGCATCGGTAGTGGTGGGGCCACTGCGGCAGGGCTGCCCGGCACAAGCTCCCTACGATGCCATCATCTTCGATGGCGCAATCGCGTCGGTGCCGCCTGCCATCGTCGATCAACTGGCCGACGGCGGGCGCATCGTGGCTGTGATCGGTGAGGAGAAGGGCCTCGGATGCGGAACGCTGTTGCTCCGCGAGGACGGAGTGCTGTCCGGTCGGCGCCTGTTCGACGCCGCCACTCCGTGGCTACCCGACTTCCTGCCCGAGCCGACCTTCCACTTCTGAACACGCCTGACACACCTGGGCCACTGTCTGTGTTTTCCGCTTGAAAAGCTGTTGACCCGGAAGGGGCGATGAATTCCCTTAGCGGCGCGGGCCACACATGGGGGCGGGGGGACATTGCCGCATCCCATGCGACAGATGAGGACAAAGCCAATGCTGGTGCACAAGGCGCTCATGCTTTCGATGGCGATGATGGGAATCCTGGCGGTGGCGCCAGTGGTGCATGCCCAGTCGCTGTCGGAGGCGCTGAGCACCGCGTACCAGAGCAATCCGCAGCTCAATGCCGAACGGGCCCGCCTGCGTGCGACCGACGAGCAGGTTCCGCAGGCGCTGTCCGGCTTCCGTCCCACCGTGCAGGCCTTCAGCGAAGTGGGTCCTCAGTGGGTGGACTCCAACGACCGGAGCCTTGTTGGTTCCGAAGACAGAGAACTGTTCTCCCGAACCGTCGGCGGTAGTATCGAGCAACCCATCTATCGCGGCGGGCAGACCGCGGCGGCCGTACGCGGGGCGGAGAACACGGTGCGTGCGGGACGGGCGCAATTGTCGGCGACGGAACAGGACGTGCTGCTGCGCGCAGCTACGGCCTATTCCGACGTGTTTCGGGATCAGGCGGTTCTGGAACTCACCATCCGCAACGAACAGCGGCTGGCGCGCCAGTTGGAAGCCACGCGTGACCGGTTCAACGTCGGCGAAGTCACGCGCACCGACGTGTATCAGGCGGAAGCCAGACTGGCGCGGGCGACAGCGGAGCGAATCGCTGCCGAGGGTGATCTTGCAGCCTCTCGGGCAGCGTTCCGCAATGTTGTCGGGACCGCGCCGGCCTTGCTGACGCGGCCACCGGTTCCGGAAGGAATGCCGGCCAGCCTGACGCAAGCCAACGCACTGGCGACCGAATGGAATCCGTCAGTCACCAATGCGGAGTACGGACAGCGCAGCGCCTTCGATGCGATCGATCAGGTGCGAGGCGAGATGCTGCCCCAGGTCAGCCTCGTCGGGCGCTTGCAGCGCGCTTACGAAGAATCGCGCAACGGCGCACGGATTGATGATGCTTCGGCAATGGTTAATGTGACGATCCCCTTGTACCAGTCTGGCGCCGTCTATTCTCGATTGCGTGAGTCCAAGCAGACCGCGGCTCAGCGTCGGCGGCAACTCGATCAATCGCAGCTCGATGCGGTCGAATCCTCGACCCGTGCCTGGAATGCCCTGGAAACTGCGGTTGCCGAAATTGGTTCGCTCACCAAACAGGTGGAAGCCAACCAGATCGCGCTCGAAGGCGTCGAACGCGAAGCTGAAGTGNGGGCACGGACAGTCCTCGACGTTCTTGACGCTCAGCAGGAACTGCTGGACTCGCAGGTTTCGCTGGCTCGTGCTGAACGGGATCAGGTGGTTGCGGCATTTCAGCTGAAGTCGGCGATTGGACAGTTGACTGCACGCCAGCTCAGACTTCCGGTGCAGTATTACGATCCTGAAGAACACTATCAGCAGGTTCGAGGCGCTTGGTTCGGCGGATCGAGCTCAGGCGATGTTTCGGGTGATTTCGCATCGTCGCGCCGAAAGTAGCCACTAGTCCTGTCACTCATTTCCATCACACTCTGCAGTGGCGGTGCTCAGCGTCCTGCTTTACTCTACAGCGAGTAGAGTCAGAGCAGAAGGCGCTGAATCGATGAGCGAATCCGCCCCTTGCGCCAGTCGGACGAACAAGAGCCGTCGATGGAGGATATCCTGGCGTCGATCCGCCGCATCCTCGCCGAGGATCCCGTTCCGGGCGAGCCTGATGCCTCGTCGGCATCTGAAGCCCAAACGGCGGTGGCCGAGGAGGAGTCCGAAGACGACGCATCGCCGGTGCGCACTATTCGGGAGGTTGTTCCGGAAACGAAAGCCGAGGGCCAGGCCGCTCTTCATCCGTCGCATACCCGCTGGGAAAAATCCGACGATATTGTGGAGGGGGCCGGTGTCGCCGGCCAGCCCTCCACGGTCTTGACGGTGGAAAATCGGTTGCGCGATGACAGACCATCCGGGCGGGACGAGGACGTGTTCGTCCTGCGACCGAACATGCGCGCCCGTAACCATGATCTGGTTTCGGATGAGACGGCGGCAGATTCTACGGATGTCCTCTCGCAACTGGCCCGCGCCATTCTCGATCGGCGCGACGTCTCCGTCGGCGCGCGCAATGTTACCCTCGAGGATGGTGCGCGAGATGCTGCGACCGCTGCTGCATGAATGGCTCGATCGCAACCTCCCGTATCTCATCGAGCGGCTGGTCAAGAAGGAGATTAACCTGATGATCAACCGCGCTGAACGGCTGGAGGATTGACCGTCCGGCCGCACGGCGGCTAACACGGGGACGCCGGCGCGGGTGCCGGCCGCGCCCCTCGTGTTCGCTGCGGTGCCTGCCAACCCCGGACGGAAGCATGCTCGACAAGACCTACTCATTCCGCGAAATCGAAGAAAAATGGTATGCCGGCTGGGAAAACGCCGGCGCATTCGCCGCCGGGCGTCGCCCGGGTGCCGATGCATACACCATCGTCATCCCGCCCNCCAACGTCACCGGCAGCTTGCACATGGGCCACGCGCTCAACAACACGCTGCAGGACATCCTGATCCGTCGCGCCCGCATGCAGGGACGCGATACGCTGTGGCAGCCGGGAACTGACCATGCGGGCATCGCCACCCAGATGGTGGTGGAGCGCCGTCTGGCGGCAGACGGGGGCACCCGCCACGACCTGGGCCGGGAACGGTTCATCGAACGGGTCTGGAAGTGGAAGGCGGAATCAGGCGGTACGATCATCAGCCAGCTGCGACGGCTGGGTGCATCGTGCGACTGGTCGCGCGAGCGCTTCACCATGGACGAGGGACTGTCCGACGCTGTCCGCAAGGTGTTTGTCGATCTCTACAAGCAGGGGCTGATCTATCGCGACAAGCGGCTGGTGAACTGGGATCCGCTGCTGCACACCGCGATTTCCGACCTCGAAGTCGAACAACGGGAAGTGAACGGCAAGCTGTGGACCCTGCGCTATCCCGTCGAGGGCGAGCCCGGCCGGTTCCTGGCCGTCGCCACCACGCGACCGGAGACGATGCTGGGCGATACCGCGGTCGCCGTGCATCCTGAGGATCCGCGCTATGCCGATCTGATCGGTCGGAACTGCATCCTGCCGCTGGGCGACCGGCCGATTCCGATCGTGGCCGATGAGCACGCAGATCCGGAGAAGGGTACCGGCGCGGTGAAGATCACCCCGGCGCACGACTTCAATGACTTCGAGGTCGGCCGCCGACACGGCCTGCCGATGATCAATGTGCTCGACGCCCGGGCGGCGATGCTCGTCTGCGAGTCCGTGCCGGAGCGTTTTCAGGGTTTGGATCGCTACGAGGCGCGCGATGCGATCGTGGCCGAACTGCAGAGCCTGGGGCTGCTGGAGAAGATCGACGATCACACGCTGATGATGCCCTACGGCGACCGGTCGGGCGTCGTGGTCGAGCCGTGGCTGATGGACCAGTGGTTCGTCGACGCGAAGACGCTGGCCGAGCCGGCGATCCGGGCGGTGGAAGATGGTCGCGTTCGCTTCGTGCCCGAGCAGTGGACGAAGACCTATTACGAGTGGATGCGCAACATCCAGCCCTGGTGCGTCTCCCGCCAGATCTGGTGGGGACACCAGATCCCGGCATGGTACGGTCCGGACGACGTGATCTTCGTCGAGCACACCGAGGAAGAGGCCCGCGCTGCCGCGGTGCGCCACTACGGCCATCCCGCCGAACTGCGGCGTGATCCGGACGTGCTCGACACCTGGTTCTCCTCGGCGCTGTGGCCGTTCTCGACGCTCGGCTGGCCGGATCGCACGCCAGAGCTGGCACGCTTTTATCCCACCGACGTTCTCGTCACCGGCTTCGACATCATCTTCTTCTGGGTCGCCCGGATGATGATGGCGGGCCTGCATTTCATGGGCGACGTGCCCTTCCGTACCGTCTACGTGCACGCACTGGTCCGCGACGAGAAGGGCCAGAAGATGTCGAAGTCGAAGGGCAATGTCATCGACCCGCTGAAGCTGATCGGCAGCTATGGGGCCGATGCACTGCGGCTGACGCTCACCGCGCTCGCGGTGCAGGGGCGTGACGTGCGGTTGTCGGAATCCCGGGTTGAGGGCTACCGCAACTTCTGCACCAAGCTGTGGAACGCAGCGCGCTTCTGCCAGATGAACGGTGCGGCTCCGGCGGCGGGATTCGATCCGGCCTCCTGCAAGGAGACCGTCAACCGCTGGCTCGTGGGCAAGGTGGCAACGGCAGCCGCGCAGGCCTCGGCGGCGCTTGATGGCTACCGCTTCAACGACTACGCGGAAACGCTCTACCACTTCACCTGGGGCACCTTCTGCGACTGGTATCTGGAGTTCGCCAAGCCGATGCTGNCAGGGGGCAGTTCGGACGTGCAGGCGGAGACCCGGGCGTGCGCTGCCTGGGCGCTGGACACGATCGTGCATCTTCTGCATCCGGTGATCCCGTTCATCACTGAGGAGCTGTTCCAGCAGACCGGCGAGCGGGATGGCCAGCAGTTGATCACCCGCCCCTGGCCGCAGCCAGATCCATCGTTGATTGATCCCGCGGCGGATGCGGAGATGGACTGGGTGGTCCGGCTGATCACGCTGGTGCGCGCGGTGCGCATCGAGATGAATGTGCCGCCCGGCGCCCGCGTGCCACTGCTGCTGAAGGACGCGGACGAAGCCGCGCAGGAGCGGCTGGGGCGTCACCGCGAGCTAATCGTGAGCCTCGCCCGGCTGGCGTCGGCAGACCTGCTTGACGGACCGGTTCCGAACGGCACGGTGCAGGATGCCATTGAGNGGGCGACGGTGCTGCTGCCAATCGCCGAGATTATCGACGTCACAGCCGAGCGCGCCCGGCTGTACAAGGAAATCAACCGTCTCGATGGCGAGGTGGCACGAGTGGACAAGAAGCTTGCCAATGCGAGCTTCGTCGCCAAGGCGCCGTCGGCGGTCGTTGAGACCGAGCGGGAACGCCGCAGCGAGGCGCTGGCCGCCCGCACCCGGCTGGACGAGGCGCTGAAACGCCTCGCTGCCCTGTGAGCGGCACGATGAAGCTGCCGGCCGGTGGTGGACCTGAGCAAGAGCGCGAGTCCGGCCAGAAGCGCCCCAGCTTGGCCAAGCGGCTGGTGATCGGAACGGCGATGGTCTTGCTGTTCCTCTGGATCCTGCTGCTCGTCCGCCTGCTCCTCCCCGAGCTGCAGGCGCCCGGAATGTAAGCGGCGGCCGCTGGTAGCAGGGCGACGACCGGTACTGCAATGCGAGCACCACGATAAGTCTCCGGGGTGTTCTACAGCTCAAAGGGCTGCCCTGCCCTGCGTGATGTCCCGGCAGGTCCGGCAAACGGCTGCTGCAGGTCTCGCCTCGGTCAACCCGATCTTCCGAGACAGCGAGAACGGAACAGCGCGCGTGGGAAATCACCCAGTCTTTACCGGAAAAGAGAAGGCAATATTCTGGAACCTCCGGCAGCTCAGCGAGTTAATCCATGCTATAGGATACAAAGCGTGGAGAAGATCATGAGGCTGACGCCAGCTATTTCGGCGGCGATCGTCGCTTTGTTCGGCGGGACTCTTGTTGCAGCAAATGCCAATGCTGCCGACACCAGCCGGGAGGCCGGATTCCTTCTTGTCGCGGAAGGCGGTTCGACCATGAATGACAACGTGCAAGGCACGGCGCCGCACACCGGCACGGGTCTGGGCGAAAAGCAGCCGCCCGCAGCGGATCTGCCAGAACGTCAGATGCCGCCCGCAGCGGATCTGCCAGAACGTCAGATGCCGCCGTCGCCGGTGACGAACCCGGCCGCACCTGACGACGTGCAGGGCACGGCGCCGCACACCGGCACCGGCCTCGGTCAGAAGACTGCCCCGCCACCACAGACTATGGGACGACCGAATTACCCGAACGCAGACGAATCGCCGAGCGGCACTTCGGAAGGCAATGTTTCGAAACCAGAAAAGAAAATGGGTGAAAAGCCGTCGCCCTGACCAAGTATGACTCGGCACATGGAACTGGCTGATTTCTAGAGCAAGTAAATCCGATCAAGCGATTCCGCTTGATCGGTACTTCTTTGTGGTGCGTTGCGATCAGGAGACGCTGAAGACGCACGTAGGAGCAGGGGGCGTTCGGAAGGATGTAACCCGGACACTCTTCAATCCAAGAATTCAGGCCAAGTGTTCGGGCCAGGGTGCGATCGACGTCCAGACAGATTGCGCAATCACATGCGGCCATAATGGACGTAGTCCTGCCAGGTGCGCTCGACGCGGCGCAGCGACTGGCAGATCGTGTCGATCTCGACTGTGCCGACGTCCTGTGTTCCGAGTTGCTCGGCGATCCTGTGTTCCAGCTGGCGAATCTGATCCACGATGTTCAGTGCCCTGTCGGTCAGGCGGACGCTGACCGAACGGCGGTCGTGTGCCGAACGTTCATGCTCCAGATAGCCCATCTCTGCCAGCTTCTTGATATTGTAGGAGACGTTGGAGCCCTGGTAGTAGCCGCGTTCCACCAAATCGCGGACAGCGATCTCGTCGCGGCCGATGTTGGCCAGCAGCAGCGCCTGGACACTGTTGATGTCGCGAATGCCAAGGCGATTCAGCTCTGCCCGCAACAGATCGAGGAACCGGCGATGCAGCCGTTCGATCAGTCGCGTGAGTTCCAGGTATTCCTTCTTCACGTGCCGTGCTCCTAACCGCGATGTAGCCTCGGGCGATCTCAAAAACACCACAAAACCACGAACATCCGGTTAAGAAGCACGCCGTTTGATCATCATTGATCCCGGTTGCGGACCTTGTGCCGCAGTCACGTGCAGCGAACGGCACAAGATCCGCAGTCTTTCCCGGATCAGCCGCCAGTGGCGAAGCCAGGGTAGCAGGTCATGCCGCCGTCGACGAAGATGGTCACACCGTTGATGTAGTCGGCGAGGTCCGAAGCGAGGAACACGGCGACGTTGGCGATGTCTTCCGGTTCGCCGATGCGCCGGTAGGGGACCAGCTCCATCAGCGAGGCGTAAGCCTCCGGTGTTTCCCACGCGTTGGTATTGATCGGCGTGCGGATGGCGCCGGGACCGATCGAGTTCACCCGGATCCGGTGCGGGGCGAGTTCCTGTGCCAAGCTCTTCATCATCATGAAGATGCCGCCTTTCGACGACGCATAGTTGACGTGCCCGGCCCAGGGGATGACCTCGTGCACCGAGCTCATGCAGATGATCTTGCCGGCAGCGACCGACACTTCCTTGCGGACGCCGCGGCGCATGAACTCCTTCGCCGCCGCCCGGGCGCAGAGGAACTGTCCCGTCAGATTGACATTGATGACCGTATTCCATTGCGACATCGTCATCCCGACCAGCGAAGAGTCCCGCTGCAAGCCGGCATTGGCCACCAGGATGTCGAGCGTGCCGAAGGCGTCGATCGCCTTGGCGAACATGTCTTCGACTTCGAGCTCCTTGGACACGTCGGCCTCGATCGCAAGCCCGCGCACTCCTTCCGCCTCGATCGCTTCGACCACCTTTTGCGCGGCGGCGTCGCCGGTGACGTAGTTGACGACCACGTCGGCGCCGGCGCGTGCGAGTCCGATCGCTGCCGCCTGGCCGATCCCGGAGTTGGCGCCGGTGACCAGGGCTTTCTGACCGACCAGCAGCTTCGGCAGCTTGGTGTAGTCGGGCAGATCGGTGTTGAACGCGGTCGGGCTCGGTGGCGTCGTCATCGTCTTCTCCATCAGGCTTCCGTCGGGTCCGGGATTCACACTCAGAGCGGGTCGTACATTTCGTGGATCAGGTTGGCGATCAGGCCGGTCCAGCCGGTCTGGTGCGACGCACCGACGCCGCGTCCGGTATCACCATGAAAATACTCGTGGAACCAGAGGTTGTCGCGGAAATGCGGGTCGGTCTGCAGCAACCCATAGTCGCCGAAGACCGGCCGCCTGCCCGACTCGTCGGGCAGGAAGATGCAGGTCAGCCGGCGCGTCAGTTCATCGGCCACCTCGCACAGCGTCATCTTCGTTCCTGAGCCGGTCGGGCACTCGATGCGGAATTCGTCGCCATAAAAGGCGTGGAACTTGCGCAGGCTTTCGATGATCAGAAAGTTGACCGGCATCCAGATCGGACCGCGCCAGTTCGAGTTGCCGCCGAACATGGCGTTGTCGGACTCGCCCGGCAGGTATTTCTCCTCCCAGCGGCATCCGCCGATCTCGAAGACGAACGGCTGATCGCGATAGACGGCAGAGAGCGCCCGTACGCCGTAGGGNGACAGGAACTCGTTCTCGTCGAGCATCCGTTGCAGCACCCGTTTCATGCGGAACGCACGCGAAACCGCCATCAGCCGACGATTGCCGAAGCCGCGCTGCTCGACGCGGGAGATCAGGCGGGCAAAATTCGGCCGATGTTGAAGATACCAGTCCATCCGTTTGCGGAAACCAGGCGCGCGTTCGATCAGCTCCTCGTCCAGTGCCTCGACGGCGAACAGCGGTACCAGCCCGACCATCGAGCGCAGTCGCAGCGGCGTATGCTCGCCGGAATCGAGCATCAGCCAGTCGTAGTAGAAACAGTCCGTGTCGTCCCAGAGACCCAGGCCCTTGCCGCCCAGGTTGGTCATCGCACCGCCGATCAGCAGGAAGTGTTCGAAGAACTTGGTCGCGATGTCTTCGTAGGTGTTATCGTGCCGGGCGAGTTCGAGCGCGATCCGGAGCATGTTCAGGCAGAACATCGCCATCCAGGATGTGCCGTCGGACTGGGTCAGGTGGCCCGCGACCGGCAGCGGCTGCGAGCGGTCGAAGACGCCGATGTTGTCGAGGCCGAGGAAGCCACCTTGGAAGATGTTGCGCCCGCGCGGATCCTTGCGGTTCACCCACCAGGTGAAGTTCAGCAGCAGCTTGATGAACACTTGTTCGAGAAACGCCCGGTCACCGTCACCGCCGCGTTGCTGGCGTTCCATGTCGAAGATCCGCAGCGCCGCCCAGGCCTGCACCGGCGGATTGACGTCGCTGAAGTTCCATTCGTAGGCGGGAAGCTGGCCGTTCGGGTGCATGTACCAGGGCTGGCACAGCAGGATGAGCTGGTCCTTGGCATAGCGCGGATCCACCAGCGCCAGCGTGACCAGGTGAAACGCCCAGTCCCAGGCGGCGAACCATGGGTACTCCCACTTATCCGGCATCGGGATGACGGCCGACGTGTTCAGATGTATCCAGTCGTTGTTGCGGGCGTGCTTGCGTTGCTCCGGCGGCGTCGGCTCCTTGGGATCGCCGTCGAGCCATTGCTGTACGTCGTAATGGTAGTACTGCTTCGACCACAGCATTCCGGCCAGCGCCTGGCGCTGGATGCGGCGCAGTTCGGGGTCGGAAATCTTGTGCTGCAGGCGGGCATACCAAGCATCGGCCTCGGCGATGCGGGCCTCGACCACGGCGTCGAAGTCTGCAAACGGCTCGCCCTGTGATGGCGACGGCGCTGCCGGTGAAGCGGGGCACAGGCGGACGCGAACAACCACGCTTTCACCTGCCGGCACCTCGCGCACATAAAGCGCTGCCGCCTTGCTGCCTTCTCTTCCGGCCGCGACGGCGCCGTGGTCGCCGCGCACGACGTAGGCGTGGAACGCATCCTTGCAGCCGCTGCCCGGCGCGTCTTGTACACCGAACACCTCGGCGAGATTGGTTTCGTTCTCGCAGAACAGCAGGGTGTCCGGAGCATCGAAGTCGATCAAGAACGCGCCCAGCTGGTCGTGGCTGAACGCGAGCCCGCTCGGTCCGGTCGCGGACATCCTGGGTCGGGGGTGNCCGGCCCAGGACCAGGTGTTGCGGAACCACGCCTGCGGCAGGATGTGCAGGGTGGCGGGCTCCGGACCGCGGTTGGTGGCGGTGATGCGCATCAGCACGTCTTCGACGTCAGCCTTGGCGTACTCGATCGCCACGTCGAAGTGGCGGCCCCCTTCCAGGACACCGGTGTCGACCAGTTCGAATTCCGGCTGATCGCGGCCGCGTCGCGCGTTCTCTTGCACCAGCTGTTCGTAGGGGAACGCAGCCTGCGGATACTTGTAGAGCATCCGCGCATAGCTGTAGGTCGGCGTGGCGTCGAGGTAGTAGTAGACTTCCTTGACGTCCTCGCCGTGATTGCCCTCGGCGTTGGTCAGCCCGAACAGGCGTTCCTTCAGGATCGGATCGCGGCCGTTCCACAGCGCGACGCCGAGGCAGAGCAGCTGCCGGTCGTCACAGAATCCGCCCAGGGCGTCCTCGCCCCAGCGGTAGGCGCGGGCGTGCGCCTGACTGTGCGGAACGTAGGCCCAGGCGTTGCCGTCTGCGCTGTAATCCTCACGGACCGTTCCCCACTGTCGCTCGCTGACGTAGGTGCCCCAGCGTCGCCAGTCTTTCTTGCCCTGATCGGCTTCGCGCAGACGATTGGCTTGCAGGTCGTCGAGTTGGGTCATCCTTGGCTCGCTCCGCTCACCCCTGGGTCTCTGGGCGGTGTCTGGTTTGTCCTCCTGTTCTTCTTGGGCCCGGAGTGTGCAACATGCCTTGCGTCTTGTCGCCCGGCCATTTCCCTGCCATCGTCGTTTGAAAGCGGGAGGCGATCGCCAGCGGACCATCGAGGGCCGGTCCGGTGTTCAGGGAGGTCGATGCGTGGAGGGACTCGCGCCAGATACACTGTCGCTGATCGCCAGGATCTGTCTGGTGATCATCTTCCCGTTCAGTGCGCTCGACAAGATTTTCAACTGGACTGACGCCCTGGCACAGGCGAACTCCGGCATTCTGCCGGGCGGTCCGGTCCTCCTGGTGCTCGCGATGAGCCTCGAAATCGTTGCCCCGGTGTGCATTGTCGCAGACTGGCAGGCTGGGTGGGCTGCGCTGCTGCTCGCCGCTTACTGCGTCGTCACGGCGCTGTTGTACCATCAGTTCTGGGCTTACCCGCGGTTCTGGAGGCCGGAAAGCGGAGGATACCCGCACGTCTGGGACTTCCTGAAGAATTTCGGGCTGGTTGGCGGACTGTTGCTGGTTGTTCTCGCAAGCGGTGTGCTGGGGAGCGCGGGATGAACGGCGTCCCACAGAGCCCAGGCGCGCCGAGTCTGGACTACTGGCACGTCTGGACGGACGACGATGGGACGACGACCCGGCAGACGCGCTGTCGGCTCACCGCATTCGAGCGCCAAAGCATGGGCGGACAAGCAGCGCCACAATGGAACGATGTGCTCGCGACGGGCGATACACAAGTGATGATCGCTACGCTTCCCGCCGGCTGGGTTGGAGACTGGCACGGCAATCCGAAGCCGCAGTGGATCATTCCGATTTCCGGTTGCTGGTTCGTCGAAACGACCGATGGGACGCGCATCGAGATGGGACCGGGCGAGCTGTCGTTTGGCGGCGACCAGAATTGCGCTGCCGATGCGGCCGGTCGGCAGGGACATCGGTCCGGTACCGTCGGTGACCAACCGGCCGTGCTGATGATCGTTCAACTCCTCGATGCGGCATGGGCCGGGGCGCGACCCGGCGCATTTGAGTGACAACCGTCAGAGTGAGGCAGCCCCGATGGACGATTTCGAGATCATCGACCGCAGGTTTGCCCGGTTCGTGCTGCCGAACGCACCGCTGCAGAAGCTGACCGACGGCTGCCGCTGGCTGGAAGGGCCGGTGTGGTTCGGCGACATGGGCTGCCTTTTGTTCAGCGATATTCCCAATGATCGCATTCTGCGGTGGACCGAAGGCGGCGGCGTCGATGTCTTCCGCCAGCCCGCCGGTTTTCCGAACGGGCAGACCCGGGACCGGCAGGGGCGATTGATCACGTGTTCGCATCGCGGCCGCTGTGTTCTGCGCACCGAGCCCGACGGTGCGATCACCGTGCTCGCCGACCGGTTCGACGGCCGGCGGCTGAATTCGCCGAACGATGTGATCGTCAAGTCCGACGGCAGCATCTGGTTCTCCGATCCGCCATACGGCATCCAGACCGATTACGAGGGTGGCAAGCAGGAACAGGAATTGCCGGCGCGCGTCTATCGGCTCGATCCCGGCAGTGGCGCACTGGATATCGTCGCGGACGACTTCGACGGTCCCAACGGGCTGTGCTTCTCCNCTGACGAGCGCCGGCTCTACATCGTCGACACCGGCGTGCTGTTTGCCGAAACACCCAAGCGGCACATCCGCGTCTTCGATGTCGACGATGATGGCTCGAATCGGCTGCACAACGGACGGCTATTCCATACGGTGAGTCCGGGCAACGCCGACGGCATCCGCTGCGACAAGGACGGTCACGTGTGGAGCAGTGCCGGCGATGGTGTGCACTGCATTGATCCTTCGNGGGCACTGCTCGGCAAGATTCGCGTCCCGTCCACCGTTGCCAACATCACCTTCGGTGGTCGCTACCACAGCCGATTGTTCATCTGCGCCAGCCAGGCGCTTTACGCCGTCTACACCAATCAGCGCGGCGCGCAGCGTCCGTAATCCGCGGTTCAGCTCCGCAATCAGTTCTGATTTGCCGACACCGCAGCGCTCCCGTACGATGACGCGAAAAAATGGGGACGAGACGACTTTCGGGTCGGTACCGTCGGGATTGACAGGGAGCGTTCTTGACCACGGACAACGCCACCGGTGCGGGGCGTGCGTTTGCGGTTGCTCCCATGATGCGGAGCACCGTCGATGTCGCGGCTGGTTGAAATCCTCGTTGTCTACNGTCGGGGGCTGGCGCAGGGCTTGGCGCTGGTCAGCGTTCCGGCCGCTGCCACCATCCTCACAGCTCCCGACGGCTACGGGTTCAGCAGCAGCCAGTACGGCAGCATCTTCCTGCCGCTGTTCCTGGGTTCGGTGCTCTCGTCGCTGCTGGCGCCCGCACTTTCGCGTCGCCGCAGTCTGAAGCAGGTGCTGCTGTTCGGCTTTGGTGCCAATGCGCTGGCGATGACGACGTTCGCACTGAGCGCCAGTGTAATGACGGTGCCCTTTCTTGCCTACGGGCTGGTTCTGCTCGCAACTGGACTGCTCGGCGTTGCCTTCGGCTCGACGCTCACCGCGATCAATGCGTTTGCTGCGAGCCTGTTTCCCCGCCGCCCCGAGACCGCGATCACCGCCCTGCACACTCTGCTTGGCACCGGCACGGCGCTGGCGCCACTGATCGTCTCGCTGCTGATCGGCGGCGGAGGCTGGTGGCTGTTGCCGGTCTCGATCGCGATTGCTGCCGTCGTGCTCGCCGGGCTTGGGGCCACGCAGCCGCTTGTCATTGCGACCGCTGGAACCGAAAGTGCTATGTCGCCGGGCGTCGCCTCGATCGTGAAGGCACTGCCCGGCCGGTTCTGGNGGTGGATTGTCTTTGCGCTGCTCTACGGCATCTGCGAAACGCTGTTCGGCAACTGGGGCACCGTCTACCTGCATCAACAGCGTGCCGTTCCGGAAGCGACCGCGAACCTGGCACTCTCGGTGTTCTGGGCGACCGTGACCGTCGGCCGTCTGCTGGTCGCTGTTCTGTCGGCCCGGGTCCCACCGCTGGTGATCTTTCGCGCGCTGCCGGTGATGATTGCGCTTGCTTTGTTCTGCGTTGCGGTCGCCTTCGGCNCCGGTGCTGGGGTCGGCGCGTTCGCGCTTGCGGGCTTTGCGTGTTCGGCCTGCCTGCCGCTCAGTATCGGTACGGCCAGCAGCGAGAACCCGCGTTTCGTCGAGACGGCTTCGGGGTGGATGGTCGCCTCTTACATGATGGGGTACGGCATCGGCGCCTATGCGGTCGGACCGCTGCGCCAGAGCGCCAATCTGCAGCTTTCGGAAGTCTATCTCGCGGCGATCGGGATCGCGCTGGTGATGATCCTGCTCGCTTACCTGCTCGTTCGTGGCAAGCTCCCCGCGCACCGCGCGGTTGTCGCGGAAGGTGCTCCCCAGGGTGACCCGGCGCTCGGAGTTGGTGCGTGAAAGGGGCGTGGCAGATGAGAGAGGGAGGCGCGGAATGACGACGGCACGGCGGCTAGCGGTACCGGCACTGCTGATCTTGCTGGTCTGTACTGCGGTCTCCGCAGCAGCTTTCGCCCGGGACGCAGGTTCCGTGCGGCGGGTGGCGATGATCGGCTTTACCGTGGCGGACATGGACCGGTCAGTCCGGTTCTACGAAGGCGTGCTCGATTTCGAGAAGGTCGATGACGTCCGCATCGTCGACCCGGCCTACGACCGGCTGGAAGGGGTGTTCGCGGCACAGGCGCGCATCGTACACCTGCGGCTCGGCGACGAGATTGTCGAACTCACCCAGTACATCGCGCCGCCGGACGGCCGCCCCATCCCGGTGCCGTCACACAGCAACGACCTGTGGTTCGAGCACATGGCGATCGTTGTCCGCGACATGGATCAGGCGTATGCCGCCCTGCAGAAGAACGGCGTGCGACAGATCAGTCCCGAGCCGATCACCATCCCAGCTTCGAACGTGCCGGCGGCGGGGATCAAGGCGATCAAGTTCCGTGATCCCGACAACCATGACCTGGAACTGCTGTGGTTCCCGGAAGGCAAGGGGCGGNAACGGTGGCACACGCCGTCGAACCGGCTGTTCCTCGGCATCGACCACACCGCGATCAGCATATCCAGCACCGAAAACAGCCTCGCGTTTTACCGTGACCTGCTTGGCATGCAGATCGCGGGCGAAAGCCTGAACATCGGCCCGACCCAGAACAACCTCGACGGTCTGTTCGGCGCGCGGGTGCGGGTCACCGCCGTCGCTCCCGAGACGGCACCGCCGCACGTCGAATTCCTGCAATATGTAACACCACCAGGAGCCCGGCCAATGCCGATCGACAGCCGCGCCGACGATCTGTGGCACTGGCAGACCTCGCTGGTGGTCGACGATGTCGACGCCACTGCTGAGCGATTGCGCGCGGCCGGTGTCCGCTTTGTCTCTTCGGAAGTAACGACGGTGTCTCAGCCTTCGCTCGGCTTCACCAAGGCGGTGATGGTGCGGGACCCGGACGGACACGCCATGCGGCTGGTGCAGCCATGAACCGGCCGGCCAACGAACTGCCTGTCGCTGGCGGACGGTGCGGCATCGATCGCATCCTGCCGTTCCTCGCCCGGGCCTGTCTTCTCGTGCTGTTCCCGTTCAGCGCGCTGGACAAGATCATGGATTACCACAACGCGGTGGCTCAGGCCGATGCGTCGGGCATGCCGATCCCGGGCTCGCTGCTGCTGCTGCTGGGCGGCTGCCTCGAGGTGTTCGGCTCGCTCGGCATTCTGCTGAACGTCTACGCCCGGCAGCTGGCACTCGTGTTCTGCTTCTACTGCGTTGCCACGGCTGTGCTGTTCCACAATTTCTGGGCCTATCCGTTCGGCAGCCCGGACTGGATGAACAACTTCTGGCCGTTCCTGAAGAACATCGGGCTTGTCGGTGGCTTCCTGTTCGTTGCCACCAATGCGCACATGGAGCCGATCGCGCGCGCCTTCAGCCTGCGACCACGACCATAACCGTGCAACAAGACAACTCTCAGCCCGATGCCTTCGCAACCGACAGGTGGTTCGGCCGGCTTGGTTTCGCTATACGCTCAGTCTGGGTCAGCTGGATTTGAACAGCGCTTGAGTCACCGGGGTGGCGACGGGAGCGCCGATAACGGCCTCGCGTGCGGCACGGGCCAAGCTAGCGGCATCAGCGGTTCGGCTTTGCGGTTCAGACAGCTCGATCGGCCGGTGCTTCATGAGTGCGCTGAGGTGATCGGCCAGCCGCAGCGCGAGGGCGACGATCGTCAGCGTGGGCGTGTGGTTGCCGGCGGTGGGAAACACGGAGCTGCCCGCGATGAACAGATTGCCTACGCCGTGTAGCTTGCAGTTGGTGTCGACGACGCCGCGGGTCTCGTCCTCATGCATCCGTGTCGTACCCATGTGGTGCCANGTTCCACGTGGGGTCAACACGTCGCCTTCTACGTTTGGCAGCAGCTTGTCCACCTGCAAGATTCCGGCATTCGCGAGTTCATCNGCCAGGATCTGTGCCGTCCGACGCACCGTCTCGTGGTCGAGGTCGGTCACGCGCCAGTCGAGCTTCACGCGTGGCATGTCAAGGGAATCCGTCTCATTCGACAACATCACCCGGCTGTCCGGATTCGGGCACTGTTCGGCGATGAAGGTGATGCGGCGGCATCGGATGAAACGCTCGGAACAGGAGATCAGGCCCCAACCGAATGTGGCGAGGCTGAGCGGAGACGACAGGACGGCGGCGATCTGCTGCATCGGCTGGCGGGGCCGTACACCGCGCCACAGGTCCCAAAACAGCTGTTTCATCGCCTTGGTGCTTGCCGCTTCTTCGCCGTCGAGCACCAGTTCGAGATAGGCGGCACCGTCGAGCAGGCGTTCTTCACGCTGCGTCGCAAAGCTGAGGTTCATCTCTGCCGCCACCGGCAGACGCAGCAGGGCGTAGCGGGGCAGGTAGGCTTTCATCGCCTCTTCGGCGCCTTCGGCCAGGGACACTTCCGCGACGACCGTCCGCGGATGTTCCATGAAGTACCGGCCAACCTGGTCGTAGCGATTGCCGACGCCCGCGGTCTCTACGGCATTTGAGGCCAGCAGCAGGCGGGCATTTTCGATTGCGCCCGTCGCCAGCACAAACCAGCGGGCCTGAACACGCAACTGGTTTCCGGCCAGCGTGCGCACCTGGGCGGCGGTGATGCTGGCACCGCCGGCGGGNGTCTCCAGCGCGGTGACGTTGGCGTGCAGGTACACAGTGACGTTCGCTGCCCGGTTCAGTTCCGTCCGGTATGCCTTGCCGAGACACCGCCGCTCCTTGGCCAGTCGTGTCAGGCTGGTGTGCAGCCGGCTGTCTGCGGCAAAGGGCAGGGGGTGCAGTTTTTGCTCCGGAAGCGCCGACAGGACTGATGCGGGCCGGTAGTCGTTTTCGATGTCAAAGATTTCGTGCGCCGGTCCGTAGTAGTCCTTCAGATCGTCGGGTCCGATCGGCCAGCCGCTCTCCGGTACCCAGTCGCGTGTCTGGAAGTGATAGTCTTCGAACGGCCGGTTGAAACCGCCCCAACAATTGGTGCTGCCGCCGAAGTATCGACTTCGCGTCGTATCAAGCTCGTAGGGCAGGCCGACGTTCTCGCCTTCGTAGAGTTCCTGGGTGTTACGCTGCATCCGCAGGCCGCCACTTTCCAGCACGCAGACCCGAATTCCGGAGGCGATAAAACGTCGCGCTATGGTTATGCCGGCTGCACCGGCGCCGATGATGCAGAGCTCGGACTCGATGGTCGACCCATCATCAAGTTTTCGCGCGTCTATATACATTGGTCCCGCTCATACGTCCGATGTTTCTGCGGCATGTACCCGCTGAAATTGTTATGCACGTTCACCGTGCAAGGCAATCTACGCCCTACAGCCGCAGCAGGTCTATCACCTTCCTCGGGCCGTCTTTGCACCTTTTGAGGCGTTTACGGTTATTGAATCCGCGACCCCCTATAGAGTGGCGCGCGTAGATTGCTGTACCGGCACCCCACGACGGTCACTTAGTGCCATGATTGTAGGCATTAGGATATCGTGTTGCTGTGGGTTGGGGAAGGGATGTTATGCAAACAGCAACGTCCCTATTGCGCCCGGAGCACAGGTGTAATGGCGGCTTGATATCGGCCCAGCGTCCTTAATCCTGCTTGCGACAACGTCAATTGGTTGGCAGGCATTTTCGAGCCGATCAATGGTCTGCAGTTGTCTGATGGCGGCCTTCCCGGGAACGCAGACCGACATTCACGATTGGGTGAGGCAGTCGTTCTGAGTCCCGACTTCCAGAAACCGCAATCCTCTCAGGAGAAACCCTCTCCTGTTGACCACCGTTCGCGCGACAGCGGGGTTGCTCAATCCCGAATCCCGCTTTGCTGAATGACCCGGTCACATTGGCGACGGCGGCTATGCAAAAGCTCCTCTGACGGCTAAGGTCGCCGGCTCGCGCGCCGGCAGAGCCGCCCGCTTCGGGCGGTGGTGCGTCTCGCAAAGGGAGTGGGATATGTTTAGAGGCTCGATCGTCGCTCTGATTACTCCGTTCCGCGACGGCGCCTTCGACGAATCGGCGTATCGGGCGCTGATCAACTGGCAGCTTGCCGAGGGTACCGATGCTCTGGTGCCGTGCGGCACGACCGGCGAATCGCCGACCTTGGACCATGTCGAGCACAAGCGGGTTGTCGAGACGTGCATCGATGCTGCAGCCGGACGGGTGCCCGTGATTGCCGGTACCGGTTCGAACTCGACTGCCGAGGCGATCGAACTCACCCGGCATGCGAAGCACGCGGGAGCCACGGCCGCGCTGGTTGTCACCNCTTACTACAACAAGCCGACACAAGACGGCCTCTATCGCCATTATGAGGCAATCGCAGAAGCAGTCGATCTTCCGATCGTCATCTATAATATTCCCGCTCGTTCCGTGATCGACATGACGGTGGATACGATGGCGCGGCTGGCGAAGCTGCCGCAGATCGTGGGCGTGAAAGACGCGACCGGCGACCTCACCCGGCCGATTCGTACCCGGCTGGCGATCGGCTCCGGCTTCTGCCAGCTCTCGGGCGAAGATGGCACCGCGCTGCCGTTTCTCGCCGCCGGAGGCCATGGCTGTATCTCGGTGACAGCGAACGTCGCACCAAAGCTGTGCAGCCAGATGCAGCGTGCGTGGCGGGATGGTGACGTGGCGACAGCGATGGCGCTGCAGGACCGTTTGATGCCGTTGCACGGCGCCTTGTTCTGCGAGACCAATCCGGCACCGGTGAAATTTGCGGCAAGTTTGCTGGGCAAGTGTATGCCGGACTGTCGGCTTCCCATCGCGCCCATGACCGAGACAAGTCGGGAGACGGTACGCAAGGCGATGGTTCAGGTGGGCCTGCTGCCCTGAACGTGGCAGTGACCACGCGATAGTCCGATTCATGGCACAGAAATCGAAGCCCGAGACGAAGACGGTCGCGCAGAACCGGCGCGCCCGTTTCGACTATGCAATTGAGGACACCCTGGAAGCCGGTATCGTGCTGATGGGCAGCGAAGTGAAATCGCTGCGCCGCGGCGAAGCCTCGATCACCGAAGCCTATGCTACCGAGCAGCGTGGCGAAATGTGGCTGCTCAACGCGCATATCGCGCCCTATGAAGCCGGGAAAACGTTCGGCCACGCCCCACGTCGGCCACGCAAGCTGCTGCTGCACCGCCGTGAAATGACAAAGCTGATCGGCGCCGTCCGTCGCGACGGCATGACGATTGTCCCGCTCGCCGTGTTCTTCAACGCTCGCGGCATCGCCAAGGTGCTGCTTGGTCTCGCCAAAGGCCGCAAGAAGGCTGACCAGCGTCATGCGATCAAGGAACGGGATTGGCAGCGACAGAAGTCGCGTCTCTTACGGACCGCTCGCGAATAAAGGCTGCCCGAATTATATGCTGCTCAAGGCGGGCACTTCAGATTTGAGTGTGCCGGGCTGAGGCGTTTTGAGTGGGCCCGAGGCGCATTGCCGCAGACGCTCAGCGGCGCGGCGCTTGTGTTTCGTCCTTGTTGAATCGGCCCAGGTTGCCGATCACCTGCTGGATAATGTTGGGCGATTCGCCGAAGCTGGGAGTTTCGCGTTCGACAATGTCGATCTTGCGGCCCTGATCGACGCCATGTTCATCCAAACTCTGCAGCACACCATTTTCGTCAAAGTGCAGTGCCAGCACTTGCCGTTGCTTGATATTGCGTTCGAAAATCGAGTACTGCTCGACGACATCGGCGATGTAATACCAGATTTCGTCATCGAAGACGGCGGTGCTTGAAGGGGATCCCAGGAGCTGCGCCACGTCGTCCTTCCTGTGAACGCCAGGCTGAAGCTGTGCCAGACGGCCAGGCTCGATGAGTTCGCCATGTGTATCCAGCTCCGGACTGCATCCGGTGATAAGCGGCAGGCTCCAGAGGCTGGTCAGGATGATGGCCGCCAAACGGAGCGAGCGGCGACGGACATTCGAGCGACGAATATTCAAGCGGTGACCGAGGAGACTTGCCATGTTGCACCTGCGCTCCGAAATTTTTACAGACTGGCATTTTCTGGCATCGCATGCCGCAGTATATCCACCGATCGATCCGCACGACAAATGACACGGATGCGCTCGCGTCAGCGTCTACAGCGGCGCGCGATCTCCGAGGTCAGGGCATCGACCCGTGATCATAAGAAAAAGGAGGCTCGATGAGCCTGTTCGCCGTTTTCCGCAAGCGATCTGAGGCAAGTGCGGCCGACGCGCTATACCGGGCGATCGTGGCGCAGGCCCGCCAGCCGGGCTTTTATGCCACGGCGGAAGTCCCAGACACGCCGGATGGGCGCTTCGATCTCATCGTTGCGCATTCGGTGCTGGTGCTGCGGCGTCTTCATCGGGAGCCAGGGCGGACCAGAGATCTGGCGCAGGCGGTGTTTGACCTGATGTTCGCTGACATGGACCAGAACCTGCGGGAAATGGGCGTGNGGNATCTGGCCGTCGGCAAACGCATCAAGGCGATGGCGAAAGGCTTCTACGGTCGGCTCTCCGCCTACGAACGAGCACTTGATAGCGAGGATGTGGCGGCGCTTTCCGTGTCACTTCGTCGCAACCTCTACCGCAAGTCAGAGCCGAGCGAAGATGCTGTGGCGGCGTTCGCCGGCTACTTTCGGCGTGAGGCAGCGCAGCTCGATGCGGTGCCGGTTGAACAGTTGATGACAGGAGTGCTGCGGTTCGGCCTCCCACCCGGTTCATTGTCCGATGATGTTCAGGAAGACATCGATGACTGAAACTGTTCCGGCGTTCAGCCGGCTGATGGCGATCCATGATCTGCCCTCGCCGGTCGGCCGTTTGCGATTGAAGCAGGTGCCGAAGAGCGAGAGGCACTGGGCCGTCTGTTTCGCATACCCGAGGTTCGAAAACTGCGTGCAGAGGGCACTGTCCGCCCAGAAGCCGGCGGCACACGCGTGAGGCTGGATGGGCGGTTGCAGGCGGAGGTGGTGCAGGTCTGTGTGATAACCCTGGAGCCGATGGCGAACCGCATCGATGTGCCACTGCAACGGCTGTATGGCTCTGAGGCTGGCGAGGAATGGGACGAGGGTGCTGGTGCTGAGATGTTTCTCGACCTCTCGGCAGATCTGCTGACGGAACCTCTGGATGGCGACTCGCTCGATCTGGGGGCGGCTGCGGCCGAGCAGC
This sequence comes from Defluviicoccus sp., assembly GCA_013414705.1. Lineage (GTDB taxonomy): Bacteria > Pseudomonadota > Alphaproteobacteria > Rhodospirillales > Defluviicoccaceae > Defluviicoccus. The sequence continues at coordinate 3,244,156 of CP058705.1, read as the reverse complement.
TGGCCCTGGAACTGGATCCTATCCGCGCGCCCCGGGCGCGGTGTTCGAGGGACTTGGGCCTGCAGCGTCGCAAGGCCGTGATGATGGCTTGGCGAAGCTCGCCAACTGGCGGAAGGGGGCAGGCAGCACAGGGTAAGCGCTTGCCGGAAACTGCGAATTTGTATAAGTAGGCGCTTGGTTGCGCTCGCCAGACCCGCAGTCCGGCTGAAGCGGAAATTCTAAACATAGATCAAAACTCTTCCAGCCGCCTGACAGTTTTGCGTAAAGGCGGCTGCGTCGGGTCAGGACCGGGTCTAATATTGCTATGGTCGAACGCTACCTTCAGTTCCTGTATAGCCCCCGAGGCGACCGTCCGCCGAAGATACCGCTGCGTCACCGGGCCAGGTGACGCTGGCATGACGGCAGCCGACCCCGGCCGTTCACCATCGCCATCGATGCGATGGGAGGCGATCATGCGCCGCAGGTGGTGATCGAGGGAATGAACCGGGCGACTGAAAAGCTGAAGAATGTCCGCTTTCTGGCCTTCGGGCGGGCGAGTGAGATCGAGCCGTTGGTCGAACGCTTCCGCCGGCTCCGTGATCGCGTTGACGTGCGTGATACGACAGACGTGATTGCGAGTGGCGAAAAGCCGTCGATTGCGCTGCGCGCTGGCCGGAACTCGAGCATGCGCCGGGCGATTGATGCGGTGGCGGCCGGGGAGGCGGAAGCCATTGTTTCTGCCGGCAACACCGGCGCGCTGATGGCGATGGCCAAGTTTGTGTTCAAGACCTTGCCGGGTGTGGACCGGCCGGCGATCGCCTCGGTGTTTCCTACTCTGCGCGGGCGGACGGTCTTTCTGGATGTGGGCGCCAACGTCACCTGCAGCGCCGAAAATCTGGTGCAGTTCGCGGTGATGGGAGAGGTGTTCGCCCGCACCGTTCTGGGTCTAGAACAACCGTCCGTCGCCCTGCTCAACGTCGGTGAAGAAGATCTGAAGGGTAACGATGCTGTCAAGAAGGCGGCGGCGATCTTGCAGCAGAGCCGGCTGGCGATCCGCTTCGACGGCTTCGTCGAAGGTGATGATATTGCCATGGGAACGGTCGACGTCATCGTCACGGATGGTTTCACCGGCAACATTGCGCTGAAGACGGCGGAAGGTACGGCGCGCCTTTACACCCATTTTCTGAAACGTGCCCTCGTCAGCTCGCCGCTGGCGCGGCTGGGTGCGTTGCTCGCCAGTCAGGCGCTGCGGGCGATGCGGGCGCGCGTCGACCCGCGTGTCCACGATGGCGCAATGTTCCTCGGGCTCAACGGCGTCTGCGTCAAAAGCCACGGCGGGACAGACGCGTTCGGGTTTTCGCAGGCCGTCGGCGTGGCTGTGCAACTCATCGCCGATCGCGTCAATGAAGGTATCAAGCAGGACTTCGCCTGTCTCTACGCTGGCTCCGGGGCTGATCCGNAAACTCGCGGCAGGATAATGCAAACTAGAACATCAACAATCGTCAGCTGCGGCTCTTATCTGCCGGAGCGCATTCTCAGCAACGCGGAACTTGCCCGTCAACTGGACACCTCTGACGACTGGATCGTCGGGCGTACCGGCATTCGCCAGCGGCATATTGCTGCCGACGGCGAACTGACTTCTGATCTTGCGACGCGGGCCGCCGAACGCGCACTTGCGGCGGCGGGGCTCACCGCCGCCGACGTCGAACTGATCATCGTAGGCACATCCACGCCTGACGATACCTTTCCGGCGACAGCGACGCAGGTCCAAGCGAAGCTGGGGATGAACCGCGGCTTCGCCTTCGACGTGCAGGCGGTCTGCTCCGGTTTCGTCTACGCACTGTCGGTCGCCGACAAGTTCATCCGCACTGGCCAAGTGCGAACGGCGCTGGTGATTGGGGCAGAGACCTACTCCCGCATCCTCGACTGGAATGACCGGNGGACGTGCGTGCTGTTTGGCGATGGTGCCGGCGCCCTGCTGCTGCAAGCGAGCGAAGGCCCGAACGGGACACCCGATGGCCCTGGTCCGGGCGGGACGCCTGTCGACCGTGACACAAACAAGGTCACCAACCTGCCGCGCGGCATCCTGTCCACCCACCTTCACTCGGACGGTCGCTTCCGTCATATCCTTTACGTTGACGGTGGCCCTTCCGCGACGCGTACGGTGGGATTTCTGCGAATGGCCGGCAAGGAGGTGTTCCGGCACGCCGTTTCCAGTCTGACGTCGGTCGCCGAGGAGGCCTTGGCGGCGAACGGTCTGACGCTGGACGATGTCGACTGGCTGGTTCCACATCAGGCGAACGTTCGCATCCTTGAAGGGTCGNCCCGCAAGCTGGGATTGCCGCTCGACCGAGTGATCAGCACGGTTGATCGTCACGCGAATACGTCTGCCGCATCGATTCCTCNNGCTTTGGACGCGGCGGTGCGCGATGGACGCCTGAAGCAGGGCGATCTGGTGCTGATGGAGGCCATTGGCGGCGGTCTGACATGGNGGGCCGCACTCGTCCGCTGGTAATTATGACAACTAAAGCGTGTTGCCGCCGCATAATTTATAAAGAGTGCCCACATCTCATTGAAAATGGCCATGTTCTGCCACTAGAATGACGTGTGAGCAGGGGGCTCCCAGCAAGGGGTTCACGCCGCATGACCGGAAAGACGATCACCCGCGCCTATCTGAGCGAAGCGGTGTACCAAGAGGTGGGTCTGTCGCGGAACGATTCCGCCGAGTTGCTGGAGTTGGTTCTGGGCGAGATTACCCGGGCTCTGGCGGAGGGCGAGACCGTCAAGCTGTCATCGTTCGGCAGCTTTTCGATCCGGCAGAAAGGGCAGAGGATTGGGCGCAATCCCAAGACCGGGGAGGAGGTGCCGATTCTGCCGCGCCGGGTTCTTGTGTTTCGGCCATCGCAGGTGTTGAAGACACGGATCAACGAAGGTCGGCAAGACAACGGGAACACGTGACGCCCAGTGCTCCACAAACGGTGCCCGGACGAGGCACGGTCAAGTCCCCGACGGCATTTCGGACGATCGCCGAAGTGGCGGCAGATCTCGATCTGCCGGCGCACGTGCTGCGCTTCTGGGAAAGCAAATTTCCACAGATTAAGCCGTTAAAGCGGCGCGGCGGTCGCCGCTACTACCGACCTGAAGACGTGGCGCTGCTGCGCCGCATTCGAGGCCTGCTCTATACCGAAGGCTACACCATCAAGNGGGTGCAGCGTCTGCTGCGCGAAAGTGGTGGGCGCGGTAGTGCTGTCGTGCTTGCGCGCGAGGAAGCGCGAGGCAGTGTGAGCGAAGCCGGGCGTGAAGCGCAGGTGAGAGCCGAGCCGGCGCCGGCAGAGCAGGGAGGTGAGCCGGCGTCGCCGGATGCTCGTGCCTTGGTTCCCACGAACAAGGCGGACCTGGTGCGACAGGTGCTTGCCGATCTTGAGGCCATGCGCGCCCTGCTGCGCGAACACGGCTACTGACAAACGGAACATGCGAATGTGGGCGCAATCGCAACGTTCGAAGGCAGCGTGGCGGATCGGCACCTCAATGGTGGAGTGTACATCGTCAACTCGGGCCGCAACGCCATCCTGGAAGCCATTCCGCTGCACGATCCACGCCTTTCGCCGGTTTATGTCCCTATTCCGCCCGAGTTTCCGCCGTCAATCCTGGTTGCCGGCACGCGCGATCTGCTGTTGAGCGGCACCGTGCGCCGTCACCGCAAGCTGGTGACCGCCGGGGTGGAGGCGGAGTTGCACATGTTCGAAGCACTCTGGCACGACTTCCCACTTGACCTACGGCATTCCAGAATCGGTGCAAGCCTGGGAACTGGCTGCCCGCTTCCTTGACGCCCGGCTGGGGAGGTGGCGGCATTGGACTATCCGCGGCGTGTGCGTTTGCGGTGAGTAGAAGTGTTGGATCGGTTGGTCGTTTGCCTCCTATTCAGTCCCGAGACCGACTCGTTGCCACGGCTTGCGCCGGCGCATGACCACCGTTAGGGTTGCGCCGCACGCGATCCTAGCTCCGGTTGAAACATGGATGTCATCATCGGCCCGCTCTTCTGGTTGTTGAACACGGTCATCACCCTCTACATCTGGCTACTGGTGGCAGCGGCCGTGCTCAGCTGGCTGGTGGCCTTCAACGTCGTCAATACGCACAACCGATTTATCTACATGGTTGGCGACTTCCTGTACCGGATCACCGAGCCGGCGCTGCGGCCGATCCGCCGGGTGTTGCCGACAATGGGAGGAATCGACCTGTCTCCGATGGTGCTGATCTTGCTGCTGCTGTTCTTGCAGCAGGTTCTGGCCCGGCTTTATGTCAATATCGCCTACTGAAGCGGCGATTGCGCCGGTTGAAGTCGCATCGCGTGTCCCGGCGGAGAGCGGCATGCTCCCCTTCACACTCACGTCCGACGGCGTGCGCGTGCGGGTGCGCCTGACCCCGCGGGCGCGCGCAGCGCGGATCGACGGCTTGCGCGCCAATGCGGCGGGGCACCTGCGGCTGGCTGTTGCGGTGACCGCGGCGCCCGAGGCCGGCCGGGCGAATGCAGCCTTGGTGGCGCTGTTGGCGCGTGAGTGGCGGCTTCCCAAGTCGACGATGCAGGTGGTCACGGGAGTGACCGACCGTGAAAAACAGNTCGCGATCGCAGGCGACGGACCGGCACTGCTGGCGTGCCTGCGTGAGTGGGCCGCCGCGCGTGGCCTGAGCAACATGAACTGAGGGACTTNNATGGCGGAGGCGGCACTTCTCGATGGCAAGGCTCTGGCTACAAAGCTTCGCACCGCGCTGGCGAGCGAACTTGCCCGCTTGCGCCGCGAGGCACGCTTGGCACCGGGCCTCGCCGTGGTGCTGGTTGGCGACGATCCGGCGAGCCAGATCTACGTGCGGACCAAGACCCGCCAGTGCGAGGAGGTCGGCATCAAGTCGTTCGCCCACCGGCTGCCGGCGGACGTGCGGCAGGAAGACCTGCTGACGCTGATCCGCGGCCTCAACCGGGATCCGCGTGTACACGGCATCCTGGTGCAACTGCCGCTGCCGGCCGCGATCGACGAGGCGGAGGTGCTGGCGGCGGTGGATCCGGACAAGGACGTCGACGGTTTCCACGTGGTCAACGCCGGCCGGCTGTTTGCCGGCATCAGCGGCGCACTGGTGCCGTGCACGCCGCAGGGCTGCCTGCGGCTGATCAAAAGCCGCGTGCCGAAACTGGCCGGCCTGAAGGCGCTGGTGCTCGGGCGCTCGAATATCGTCGGCAAGCCGATGGCGATGCTGCTGCTGGCCGAACACTGCACGGTGACGATGGCGCACTCGCACACCTTCGACCTGCCGGGCGAGTGCCGCGCCGCCGACATTCTGGTCGCTGCTGTCGGCCGGCCGGAACTGGTGCGCGGCGACTGGATCAAACCGGGGGCGATCGTGATCGACGTTGGCATCAACCGGCTTGATAATGGCGGCGAGAAAGCCAAGCTGCTGGGCGATGTGGCCTTCGAAGAGGCGCGCCGTGTGGCGTCCGCGATCACGCCGGTACCGGGCGGGGTAGGGCCGATGACCGTCGCCTGCCTGCTGCGCAACACGGTGATCGCCGCCTGCCGGGCGAACGACCTGGAAGAGCCGGCGTTCTGATCACTGGACTGCGGGGCGGATCATTGGGTCCGCGCTCTGAAGGTGCCGCTCCAAAGTCGCCACGTGTCCTGCGGGTCCGTGTGACGCCGGTGATTGCGTCGCCGCGTCGAAATGTGCAGGCTTTCGCGGCGAGGCCCTTGGTCGGGCAGGAATGTGGGCGGATGGCGGCGAGTTTGCATCCGCAACAGTTCTGAACGTTGGTTGCCACGCTCCCTGGCTGCGGACGAGCTGATGGGGGTGGCAAGGAGGTCACCACGATGTCCGTTTTCACTCACCGCGACTACGACGATCACGAAGAAGTGGTGTTCGTCTCCGAGCCGTCGGCGGGCCTGAAAGGCATCATTGCGATTCATAACACCAGCCGCGGCCCGTCCGTTGGAGGCTGCCGAATGTGGCCTTACGGGACGGACGAGGAAGCCCTGCGGGACGTGCTGCGCCTGTCCCGCGGCATGACCTACAAGTCGGCGGTGGCGGGACTCGATATCGGCGGCGGCAAGTCGGTGATCATTGGCAATCCGCGCATGGACAAGACGCCGGCGCTGCTGCGGGCGATGGGGCGTGCGATCGATGCGCTGCGCGGCCGCTACATTGCCGCCGAAGATTCCGGGATTTCCGTCGACGACGTGAAGGCGATGGCGGAAGAAACGGCGCATGTCGCCGGCATCGTCGATCGTNCAGGGGCGGACGGCGACATGCGAACGGGCGATCCGTCGCCGGCCACTGCCTACGGCACCTTTGTCGGAATCGGCGCCGCCGTCCGGCACCGGCTCGGTGTGGGGACCNTGGAGGGCGTTCGCGTCGCCATCCAGGGTATTGGTAATGTCGGCCACCACCTTGTGCAGCTGCTCCATCAGGCGGGCGCCAGACTGTGGGTGAGCGACATTTACCCCGATCACCTCGAACGTGCCGTCAACGCCTATGGCGCTACTGCCGTGGCCNCCGATGAGATCTACGGTCTCGACGTGGACGTTTTCGCTCCCTGTGCCATGGGTGCGGTGTTGAACGATGCGACGATCGGAAAGCTGCGGGCGCCCGTCGTCGCCGGTGCCGCCAACAACCAGCTGGCGGAGGCGCGTCACGGCGAGAGCCTGATGAAGCGGGCGATCCTCTACGCGCCGGACTATGTGATCAACGCCGGCGGAATCATCGATGTCTGGTACGAGCATCGAGGTCAGTTCGATCGGGCGGCGATGATGCATCACGTCGAGGGCATCGGAGCGACGCTGGACGAAATCTTTACCCGCGCCAGCGCAGACGGCCTGCCGACCAGCGTGATTGCCGACCAGGTGGCCGAAGAACACTTTCGCAAGGCCAGGGTCGAGCCAGGAGGTACTGTGACCTCGGTGGCAGCGGAGTAGTCACAGCAGAGCAATTCTGCCGTAAGACTTGTTAAAAGTGAGCGGAGGCCGCGAACCACTTCAGGACATGCCCCCGGACGAATATTATGCGAAAATGAAACTTGTTCCTACGTCCTGCAGCGACATCGCTATAGGTTACTCTCCCTGATAGGTTCCCTTGCGGATTTCCATCGGGTAGTGCGGCGGTCCGGAATTTCCGGTCGTGGAGATGCCCGACCGCCAGCCGCAACCTGTCAACCCCTTACTGCCTGCAACCGCTACTGGCGCCGTAGCATCCGGTAGCCGATCAGCAGGATGATCGCCCCNAGTACGGCGACAATGAAGCTGCCGAAATTGAAGCCGTCAACGCCGCCGTATCCGAACTGGGTGGCGATGAAGCCGCCGACCACCGCGCCCGCGATCCCCAACAGTATGGTGATGATGAAGCCGCCTGGATCCCGGCCCGGCATCAGCAGTTTCGCGATCAATCCAGCAATCAAGCCAAAAATGATCCAAGAGATGATCCCCACCGTTGTCCTCCTCCCGATGACGTTTGTACGAAGCCTATCCCCGCACATCGTCCGCAGTCTCGATGTGACGCTTTGTAAAAACAACGAGAGCGTACAGAGGTTCCCGATCTCGTGCTGCCAAAATTTCATATCGGCACCGCTGGCGTAACTGCTCACGGGGCTGGCTATTGGACGTCGATGAACGCGAAATTACGCGCTAAGCGATAACAATCGCCGCGATCGGCGGCTCTACCACCATTTAAACGCGAATTCGCCCAGCTGTCTGAGGTCGTGATGCTAACCTCGTGAGCATTTACCCACTGGCCGCAGCGGGTAAATGGTGCCAATTGTGCGACTCTCCGCTGGTGGCGGTTTCTACGGAGAGTGCCAACGGCATCGGTGGATGGGTCCAATGGTCCCCATCCCTCAGTGGTGGGCACTTTGCCAGATCAGGCTATGGCTGCAGTGGTGTCATGAGGCTGGGCTGAGCACGTCCCGGCTTGGATCCAGTCTCTGGTGCAGGGGGATTGGGTTGAAATGAATGAGATGCGTATCATTTCCCGTTCAGCCTGAAGCCAGTGCTGTTCGGAATTGCGGTCTGATTCTTCTTGTGACAAATAATAAGCCCTTACGACAATATTTTCACGGAGAATATCTAGTAGGTCATGACGGCATCCCTCATATGCTTCCCATGATGGCGCAGAATGCGGATGTTTTGAAAGTATTTCTCCGAAAGCGTCGTCCGGGCGGTGCATTTCTACGAATGTCATATAGCCCAATGCTGTCAGTGGTGCGCGATTTATACTCGATGTATCATGCATATAGACGACATGATCAGAGTCCAAGAGATCATGAAGACTTCGGACGGCATGCGGTAAATTCCGTCTCTGGTCGGTAGAATCGAAATCGCGCATAGGCGCATTGACCATCGCCAAATTGATGTGTTCGCCATGGCCGCGCAGTTCCTCCCAGTCGACGCCGAAAGGACGACGGCAGTCCTCTGTCTGCAGTGAGAGTAACGCGGTAGCCCCGGTATCCGCATGGATACGGTCAATGTCCTCCGCTGTCATCGGGCACGTCCCAATAAATAGATCGTCGCGTACTTGCGACCAACTTAGCGTCCACTCCCACATTTTTTCACTCATCCTGAGTTTGTTAAGTAAGTATCGACGGGTATGCATCAGACGCTTGGCATGTGGCAAGGTGGCGTTGTGTTCTTCAAATCCAACTTACGTCGCGATGCACGAATTGTCGCTTCCATGGTGGACATGCGAACCTACAAGTCAAGGCGTCATGTAAAGCCCTTCATTCTACTTCGCCATTGAACGTACCGCGGCAAAAAACCCTCCGGCCAACACGTACCGTCAAACCGGCAGCAACGTCGCTACGCAACCATCGTGCTCACAGGAGACTGTCCCGGCAGACACCTTGCTGTCTTCGCCCGTTCGACACGGGCGTCGCCATGGCGGCTCCCGCGTTCAAGGTCCGATTATGACACGCCGTTTACCACTGCAAGCCGGGTGCGAAGGTGGTTGAGGCGGTGAGACAGATCGAGCGCGAGTGGGGCGAGCATTTCCGGGTTCTCTGCGGCGAGATCGGTGATGATGCTGATCGGGAAGCGCAGCAGTGACAGCGACGAGGCGGCGCGAACCGTGGCGGCATGGCGCTCCTCGCCAAACACAGCTGTTTCGCCGAACGATGTGCCCGGGCCGATCGTTTCGACCGTGCGTCCGTTGAGCTGCACATCGGCGCTCCCGCTGCGTATGATATAAACGTGCCCGATGAGATGATCCGCTTCGATGATCGTCTCGCCTGCTTCGCCGGTGAGGCATTCTGCGATCCGGGCCACGCGCGCGATGTCTTCAAGGGGAATGACACGAAATAAGGGGACGGTCTTCAGGAATAACACAAGGTCTAGCATTGCTTCATGTTCCGCTGAAACATCACCCCGATGCCGGCCTTCGGTCTGCTCTCCGGTCAGTCTCATCACCAGCAGGCGCGCCCACGGGTCTGTCGTGGTGGCCGCCTCCAAAATCTGGATGAGGGTGCTCGCGGCTGGGGCTTCGCCGCGGGGGTGAATGTTGGCGAGTGTCGCAGACGTGTCCGATCGGGTCTCCAGCAACGGAACGAGTGGCTGAATGAACCGCCGCGTCGGAAGGTTGACCAGCGCTTCGACGGCATCGGAGCGGGTGCGTGGTTCATGCGCGCGACTCAGCGCGTCCAGCAGCTTGACGTCGCGGGGATTGCCGAGCGCTGCCTTGACCACCAGCGCACGGCGCATGATCCGGCGGTTGCTGTCGATCAGCCACGTTTCCAGGGCTTGGCGGGGAGCAACCGGTGCGTCGACCAGGCGATGCAAGGCGTCGAGGGCGTCAAGATTGAGCGGGACGCGAAGGTAGAGTGGCCGGAGATGATCACGGAGGATTTGTTCCGTCTGGCGTGTGCCAATGCCGCCGAGTGCGTGGATCGCCGCCTCGACGACCTCCGGGCGGTCGGAGTGTAACCGCACCTCGGCAACCGGCACGGCGGAAGCGCCGAGGCGCGCGAGCAGGTTTGCGGTGGCTCGGCGCATGCTGATCGAGCGCGCTTCGAGGCCGCGGCCGATCTCTTCGAGCCGTTTCGCCGATGGCGTGCGCTCGATCATGGCAAAGCGCCAGATTGCTGCGTCGGAGCGTCGGCGTCGTACGCTGCGCCGGTCTGAGTGTGCAGCCCGCCTGGTTGGCGGTGGCCGGCTTCCGAGGACAGCGAGGTCCTCGTCTCGCAGCCGAACGGGGAGGCGTCAGCCATCTCCGGGCCAGCTGTTGCGCCATCAACTTGGGGGATCGGCCACGCGAGCGCACTGGTTTTCACCGGCGCCGGCGTGTCCGCCGCGATGGTAGCCGCGGACAGCAGCTCCGGTGCCAGGCTGGTGGCCAGAACCACGCCGAATTGGCGTGCCTCTGGATCGGGATGATGCAGCAACTGGCGAATATCGCCGGCCGAGAAGATGCGACCTTGTTCGCAGCGTCCATACTCGGACGGCGTGATGGCGCGCAGCCGCAAGCTGCGGAGCAGATTGGGCAGAAACCATATACCGACCACTGCGGAAACGCCGAGGAATACCGTGGCGACGGCGATCGAGACCTGGAGAATCGTCTGGGGCTCGGCCCGTCTCTGCAACCAGACGAGCGCCAGGGCCGACAGGGCAATGCCAAGCGGGTAGAGAACGCCGTCGACCACCATCCGCACCTGCGCCAGCACCCGGTAGGGGAGAGCGGCGAAGTTCAATGTCTTGACGGGTTCGAAAACTGCGTTGGACAGGGCGATGACATTGGCGTGGACGAACACAGCCGATCCCAGGTTGCCGAACCCGAGCAATCCGACGAGGCCCGCACAGGTGGTTGTCGGAAAGATGAGGTTGCGAAGCACAGGGCCGGCACGTTCGAGGATCAGCCGGCCACAGGCGGCGATGATCAGCAGCTCTGCTGCCTGATGACCCGCATAAACGATGGCCATGAAGCTTGAGAGCGCGTCGGCGCTGGGAAAGGCTGCCTGATAGGCGGTCATCGCCAGGTAATCCTGCAGACAGAACAGCGCCGACATCAGCAGCACGCCGACGGAGATGGCGCCGGTGATGGGAAAGGCGCGCACGACGCCCAGCGTTGCCTTCATCGACTCGACGACACCAGGCTCGCTCCCTCGTCGTCGCCTGCATCGGTTGTGGAACAAAAACGGTTCATCCGGCGATACTGGAGGACGCACAGCGCGAACAGGCCGGCATCGAGCAGCAGCAGGTTCTCGCCAGCGAAGAACGCGCAAAATGCGGTTGCCAGGAAGCCGGCGAAGATACCGCCGAGACCAAAGGCGCCGGCGAGGAACGGGTGTGCCGCTTCAGCTCCAGGGTTGGCAGGTGCTCGGAGGCAGACAGCCAGAACAGCGTGTCAAATACGATCTCAAGTGCATAGGCGGTGATGCAGACCGCCGACGAAGCTCCTGGCAACTCGAGGGCGAGTGCTCCGCGCAAGGCAAGCACGACACAGGCCGAAACGAGCGCGATTGCGGTGCTGATGCGGGCCACCGACCAGCGCCCGAGCGCTGCGGAAATACCGGATGCGAGCGGCACGGAGACGGCAGCGAGCAGAAGGTAGACCATGGGCAGCGCTTCGCTGCCGTCAACGGCGAGGACCTGCGCCGAGCCGACGGCCATCAGAACGATGATCGCTGCCGACAGAAGTGTGGCCAGAAAGGCCAGCTGCAGAACGACCGGGGGCCTTCGGAAGTAGTGACGCAGGGCGTGTGCGAGCTGCGCGCCCATGCTTGGTGCTTCTCAACCGGGTCGATGGCGTTCACCGGCTTGGGCGGGATCGCGTGGCACTCTCGGTGATGAATCCGGCAACGACGCCGAGGCCGAGGTAGCGCTGGCGCAGTGGCTCCGGCAGTGTCGAGAAGCTGCGGACGACGCCACGGCAGTTCGGCGAACCGCACTGGCAGGCCATGTCTTCCAGAGGATGCTGCTGATGGGTGGAATAGTCGTAGGTGAGTTCTTCGCCGGCGGCGATGTCGCGCAAGGCGAGCATGTCGAAGCCAGCGTGGTTGACTCGCAGGCCGCAGTTTGGATCGCAGCTGTGGTTGGTGAAGTCGTCAAGCCCGCCATAGGGCGGCAGAAACAGGTCGTGTCCGACCTGGAAAATATCGGCGTGGCCGAAACCAAGTTGGGTCAGGTGCGCGCGTGGTGTCGCTCGTGAAAGGTAATGTGGATCCTCGACTCTCAGGACAATATCGTTGACGCTGACCGTCCTTGCTGTGAAGAGGCCAAAGCCGCAACGATCGGTTGGCGCCACATAAAGATATGTATATTGCGCCAATTTTGTTTGCGGTTTTTCACAAATAAAATCATTATTTGTGGAGTGTTTGTGTATGAGCATTTGCGTTCACCCGATAATATTTTTAAAAGTGTACGCAAGCTTCCTTAAGGTTTCCTTATGTGCGCTTCACCGCCACACCATCAGCTTGCAATGCGGCGTTGTACTTGGGAGGGTGCGGCACGCTCGCGTTCCAGTACCCACGCTTCGAAGCTGGCGGCGTCGATCGGCGGACTGAACAGGTAGCCTTGGGCTTCGTCGCAACCGTTTGCGCGCAGATATTCGAGCTGGTAGGGGTGCTCCACTCCCTCGGCGACTACTCGCAGATCCAGCTGATGGCCGAGCGCAACCATCGCGCTGACAATGGCACCGTCACTCGGATCCTTGCCCATATCGCTGACGAACGACGTGTCGATCTTGAGCGTATCGAGCGCGAACCGCTTCAGGTAGCTGAACGAAGAATAGCCGGTTCCGAAGTCGTCGATCGCAACACGAACCCCGAGATCCTTGAACGCCGACAACAAGAATGCGCTCAACTTCGTGTCTTCCATCAACACGCTTTCGGTCAGTTCGAGCTCGATCGACGACGGCTCGATACCGGAGTTGGCGATCGCCGCGGCCAAGTGATCGCCGAGCAGCCGATGCCGGAATTGCACCGCCGAGAGATTGATCGACACCACCAGGGGCGGCAGGCCGGCCGCATGCCAGGCTGCGGCCTGGCGACAAGCCTCGTCCATGACCCAATTGCCGATCGGCAGAATCAAGCCGCTTTCCTCCGCAACCGGGATGAATTCGCCAGGCATGATGAATCCCTCATCCGGCTGCTGCCAGCGCAACAGGGCTTCCATGCCGACGACGCGGTGGCTGGCGATGTCGATCCGCGGCTGGTAGAAAATGACGAGTTCGTTGCGCTCAAGCGCCTTGCTCAACTTTNNTTCGATGCTGAAGCGGCGCGTTGCTCGGACACGCATGGTGTCCGAGAAGAAGCGGTAGCAGTTCCGTCCCTGCTGCTTTGCATCGTACATCGCCATGTCTGCGTGCTTGAGCAGCGTCGCGGCACTGGTTCCGTCGTCGGGAAAGATGCTGATGCCAATGGTGGCGGTAACGCTCGCCTCCTCTTCGTCGAAGACAATCGGCTTTTCCAGCGCGGCGGCAATCCGTTCGGCAACGCGTGCGGCATCGGCAGCTTCACTGATCTTCGACAAGATGATGACGAATTCGTCACCGCCGAGCCGGGAGACCGACTCGTGCTGCTGTTCCACCTGCAGATCCTCGACATCGCCTTGCCGAAGCAGCAGATCACTCTTGCGGATGCAGCCGAGCAGTTGTTTTGCCACCTCGCGCAGCAGCGCGTCGCCGCTGTGGTGGCCAAGCATGTCGTTGATCCGCTTGAAGTTGTCGACATCGAGGAACAGGACTGCGAGGCGATGCCGATACCGTCCGGCCATCGTCAGGCCGTGGCGGAGCAACTCTTCCATCATTAGGCGGTTGGGCAAGCCCGTCACGGCATCGAAGTAGGCGAGCTGGCGGATCCGGGCTTCTGCTTCGCGCCGATCGGTGACGTCGAACCAGCAGCCGACGACGTCGGTCGCCTTGCCGGACGCATCTCGCAGGATCCGCATCCGGTCGCTGACCCAGCGGTAGTCGCCGGAGGACCGGCGCCACCGATAATCGATGGCGATTTCCTCCTGCTCGTGAAGCTGTCTCAGCGCTGCGTAGACCTTCGGCAGGTCATCGCGATGCACCCTGTCGATCCAGAACCGCGGATCCTGGAGGAAGGCGGCTGCGTCCCAACCGAAATGCTGGGCGACGTTGTCGCTCACGAACGCGGGTGAGCACTCGCGAGACGGTGCCGAGCTGTAGATGATGACCGGCGTCGACGTCACAACCTGCTCCAGTCGCTGCTTCGTCGTCTGCAGGCTGCGGTGCGCCGTCCACTTTGCCGAAAGGGCATAGGCAAGCTGTCGCAGTTCGTTGGCGTGCAGCGGCTTCTGGCAATACAGAAGCTTGTCTTGAGGTGGAACCCGCACACGGATCTGGTCCGGGCTGATGTCGGAAAATCCGGTGACGAAGACGATGTTGATCTCTGCGTCCAGCTTCCGAATGCGTTCGGCAGCGTTGACCCCGTCCGGTCCGGGGGCATCCGGATGTCGAGAAAGGCGACGGCAAACGGGTGCCCGTCGCGGATCGACTGCTCGACTGCACGGACGGCCTCGTCCGCCTGGCGACAAAGGCAGAGCGCGAACTCGGGCTGCGCCGGCTGCTCTTGCGTGCTGCCGAACAACTCCGCTTCAAGATCGGCCAGTTTGTTGCGCCGGTCATCACGCTGGACCGGCCCAGCCAGGATGGACGCGTATTCATCGAGGATGCTCTGTTCGTCATCGGCGATGAGAATACGCGGGCCGATGGGAGTGGTTTCGTTTGCGAGGGTCATGGCAGGGCTCCTACACTGCCTGCTTCGCGGCGTCGGCGACCTTCAAGAGCACATGAAGTGTTGCGCCTTGATTTGGACCGGCGCTCTCGGCGTAAATCTTGCCGAACATGGCCGCGACGCTATTGGCGCACCAATGCAGGCCAGCCCCCGGCGGCTCTCCTTTTGGTGGAAAATCCGCGCTTGAAGATCTCCGACAAATGCTCCGGGGCGATACCGATGCCATCGTCGTGGATTGCCAGATCGATGAATGCCTCGCCGTCGACCGACCGTGTCTGTGCGGTTACGTCGATCGTTCCCGAGGTCTTGCCGGTTGCGGTGATCGCTTCGATCGCGTTGACGAACAGGTTCTGCAGCACGTGCCTGAGAATGAAGCTTTCGGAGATGACCGGCGTCTGGGAGTCGAGTTCGGGGGCGATGCGAATGGCCACCGCGACGTCCGGGAACGATGGTACCGTCGCGATTGTTTCCTGCACGCAGGCCGCGAGTGAAATCGCGTCGATCTTGGAGCTGATCCGGCTGAAACGGTCCAGGTCGCCCAGGACACTTTCGACGCGCACGAGATCGTGGGAGATGGCACGCAGATCAGCGGTGATGCCCTCCTGCCGTTCGCGCATGTCTTGGGCCGACAGTGCGAGATAGGTGGCGATCTTGGCCTTGCGGTCCGGCGTGATCTGCTCCGAGGCGAATTCGCTGAGCGCGGCATCAAGTTGGTGCGAAGCGTGTCCGGTGATCCGCTCCTGCAGCCGTTCCACCCGTGTCATTGCCGGCATCAGCTGGTTGCGCAGGTTGTGGAGAACGCCGGAGGCCATGTGTGCGATACCCGATTGGTAGGAATGATCGAGCAGGCGGTTGCGTGCTTCGGCGAGGCTGGCCAGCATGCGATCGAACTCGCGGCTGAGGATGCCGATCTCGTCGCGACGCGACAGGGCGACACGACGATTAAGTGAGCCGTCCGTGCCGATCTCGACTACCTGTTGGGTCAGCCGGACGAGCGGGCCGACCAGCGCCCATTGCAGAAGGACCGCCAGCACCGCCATGACCCCGATTGCGGTCAGGGCGAAGCCGCCGACGGACGCCACCAGCACTCGTTGGCCGATCTGCGAAATGTCGCGCTTGATCTTCGCGGACGCCAAAAGTACAGGCTTTCCATCAATGTCGCGGATCAGCACGTAAGCGATGAGCTGATCCTTGTCCGCTTCTTCGACGAAATGCGACTGGCGTGTTTTGAGGAGTCGCTGATAGGCGGTGTTTTCCGCTTCGGTCAACGTGGCGAGCAGCGTGAGCGCAAAATCGACCTTGATCTTGTCCTTGAGGATGGTGATCAAGCTGTCATTGAGAAAGCGGCCGAACAGAAATGTTCCGACCGAGGGTCCTTCGCCGTTGGTCTTGACGATTGGGCGCGAGGCGACGAGAGCCGGGCCGTGCGGTGTCAGGATCACTCCGGTGATCTTGCTGCTGTCGTTTGGAAGCGATAGCAGGCGCTGGGTTTCCGCAAAATCCCCAAGCATCCAGTCCACATGTTGGATATTGTTTGCTGTTCGATTGAAAATTACAGACAAAATATTTTCATTTATTTTATTGTAAATTTCAACGATATCTAGGCGCATATTCTGAAGCGTTTCTACTGAAAAATTTTCATCAGTATAATATTTATTATTTCCTTTAGCGTATTCGTAACTGTCGTCCCAACTTGAGTAATCCCAAAGCGTTTTATCGACGTCTTCGATTTCTGAATTTATGGCCTCGATAACACGTTGAATATTTCGTGCCGCAGCCTCCTGTTCAAGTTCAATAAATGTTGGAAATACAAGAATTTTTAATACGACAACATTGGCTAGGGCAGTTGCAAAGAGAGCAAACGCAATGACACTCAACATTTTGCCGCGTATGTTCACTTTTGCTGTGCCTTTCGCAGTTTATTATAAAAATACATAGTATTTATGAGTAAATATGTTCTCTATAATATATAGAATGTATTTATCGTATGCTTAGCGTATATAAATTTTGTATCTAGTGATTTTTCAAATATTATGCGGCTGGATCAGCGAAGGGGGCTGATACCAGAATGCATGGTAATCACAGGTCATTTCTTCTCCTTTTGAATATTCCGAGTTGCCCATCCAAACTGTTCATCCCAGGCGGTATTCGGGTGGTCTGCATGATTCATGAACCGTGAGTTATCGACAGAAATCACCATGGTTCGGTCGGCAGGATCGACGTAGGCGAAGATGTTCATGAAACGCGCAAACTCGTTGCCGTAGGCAAAGGTCTGTTCGCGGGTCATGACGATGTCGATGCCGTTCACGAATTCGTAGATGCGCGTTCCTTGGGAAATGTCTTCCCGCGAAGACCCCGACACCATGGATGTCGCTGGGTGCGACATAATTCCTGACGATCATCATCGGTTCACGACCGCTTTGTTCTGAATGCGATCAGCTTCGCCGAAAAAGATGGACGACCGGTTAACTCGTCTTACTCATCAGGGTCCGGACTCAATCAGGTCCAGTAAGCGACGATGGTGGCGAGGGCGAGAGATGAGGCGTAGTTTCTGGCGAGTTTGTCGTATCGGGTGGCGACGCGCCGGAAGTCCTTCAGGCGGCAGAAGACGGCTTCGACCATCCAGCGGAACTTGTAGCGGCGTTTGTCGAAGCTGATCTTGCGTTTGCGGCATCTCCGCCCTGGAATGACCGGTGTGGCCCCTTTGTTGCGGATCACCGTCCGCAGGGTGTCGGAATCATAGCCCTTGTCGGCCAGAATGTGGCGACAGGTGTCGACCTCGGCCAGCAGGTCTTCAGCCATCGTGATGTCGGAGACAGTGCCGGCGGTGACCTTGAGGACCACCGGGCGGCCGAGTGTATCGCTCAGGGCGTGGATTTTCGTCGTCTGCCCGCCTCGGGAGAGGCCGATCGCCTGAGCCTTCGCCCCCTTTTCCGCCGTGAGCGCAGCGGTGCGCTTTCACATAACTGCCGTCCATGGCCACCGCGGTGGTGATCCATTGGCCGGCGGCCAGCGCCTTGAGGATCCGGCGCCAGTGATCCCGGCGGGACCAGCGGTTGAAACGGTTGTAGACCGTTGTCGGAGGACCGTAGTCCGGCGGACAATCCCGCCAGCGGCACCCACTCTTCAGAACATGGATGATCCCGCTGATGATGCGACGATCATCCACCCGCCGTGCTCCCGGCTGGTTCTTCGGCAGATGCGGCTCGATCGCCGCCCAGGCGTCGTCGTCCAGCCAGAACAAGTTCGCCATATCCACCTCCAAGGCTCAAATACCGCCTTGGAATCACGTTCATAACAATATTTCAATATGTTAATCAGGTTCAGACCCCAGGGCGGCGGAAGCTCTGAGAGTATGAAGTTATGATGGGGAGATGGCCCCTGACGGCATCGTGTCGTGCCAATCTGCGGTCATCGCGGATCACAGCAGCGGGAGCCCTTGATGAGCGAGATTGCGAGGGGCGGTGGAGTGCGCTCCTCTGTTCCGTCCCGGTGGCGAAGTACGACGCTGGCTGCATCGCCTCCATCGCTCAAAAACATGCTCGCTGGTGCTGTCCGCGAAATGAGCGATCAGCTGTTGGTCAAGCCGCAAGGACATTGCCATTCGGGATGATTACTCAGCCGGCTGTGAGGCTGCCTTTTCCTGCATGAGGCGGCGGCGGACGTCGCCGGGTGAACCGGTTCGCCGTGCCAGCAGACTGTAGGCGACCGGTACGATGAACAGTGTCAGCACCGTTGCCGTCAGCACGCCGGTCAGCACCACCACACCGATGACGAAGCGGGTTTCGGCGCCGGCTCCGGAGGACACGATCAATGGAACCGCGCCGGCTGCCGTGGTCACGCCGGTCATCAGGATCGGGCGCAGGCGGATCAGGCTTGCGTCGAACAAGGCGTCGTCGAAGGGACGTCCCTCGTCGCGCAGCTGGTTTGCGAACTCGACGATCAGGATGGCGTTCTTTGCCGCCAGGCCGACCAGCATGATGACGCCGATCTGGCTGTAAAGATTGAGCGTCGAGTGGGTGAGATAGAGGCCGAGCAGGCCGCCGCCGATGGCGAGCGGTACCGTCAGCATGATCACCAGCGGGTGAATCCAGCTCTCGAACTGCGCCGCCAACACCAGAAAGACGACGACAATGCCCAGCAGAAAGGCGAAGGCAAGCGAACTTCCGGCATCGCGGAAATCCAGTGATTCCCCNTTGTAGTCGATGATCACCTGCTCCGGCAGATGTTCCCGGGCGATCCGGTCGAGATGGGCCAGCGCATCGCCCAGGGCGACACCTTCGGCGAGATTGGCCTCGATGGTAATCGCACGCACCCGGTTGTAACGGTTCAGTGCGGTGGAATCGGCGAAGTAGTCGAGGGTAACGAGGTTCGAGAGCGGAATGAGTTCGCCCGAGCGCTCCGAGCGCACGAAGATGTTCTGCAGATCCGTCGGCGTGCGCTGCCGGTCCCGTTCGCCCTCCAGGATCACGTCGTATTCCTCGCCGGCGTCGAGAAAGGTCGTCACCTGACGCGAGCCCAGCATGGTCTCGAGCGTCCGACCGATGGTGCCGACCTTCACCCCNAGCTCGGCGGCCCGATCATAGTTGATGCGGACCTGCACCTGCGGCTTGGTTTCCTTGTAGTCCCAGTCGATCTCGGTGAGGCCCGAATTATCTTCGGCGAGCTGTGCCAGCAGGATGTCGCGCCATTCGGCCAGTTGCGCCCAGGTTCCGCCGCCGATGACGAACTGCACCGGCTTGCGAATGGATACCCCGAAGCCCTGCCGCATCACCGGAAATGCCTGAACGCCCGGAAGATCACCCAGGCGTTGGCGCACATCGTCCATGATCGCCCAGCCGGTTCGGCGCTTCGACCAATCATTGAGGACAAATATGACGATGCCGGAGTTGAAGTTCTCATAGTTGTTGAATGTCCGCGGTGCGCGGACGAGCAGCCGACTGACCTCGCCACTCTCGACCAGCGGCAGCAGTCGAGCCTCGATCTCGTCCATGTACTCCCGCATGTATCGGTAGGAGGCGCCCTCCGGTCCGTTGACGAGCACGAAGAACGCGCCCCGGTCCTCGCGGGGAGCGTATTCGGACGGAATGTGCTGGTACAGCCAGACCGAGCCCGCAACAAGCCCGACAAAGATCGCCAGCACCACCGCCCTGCCACGCAGGGCAGCGCGCAGCGCCACGGCATAACCGGCGCGCAGGGCGGAAAACGAGCGGTCGACAAAGCGAACGAGCGCGCTTTCATCATCCGCTCTCCGCAGCACCTTCGAGGCCAGCATTGGTGAGAGGCTCAGGGCGACGAAGCTGGAAAAGGCGACCGCGGCTGCCATTGTCAGCGCGAACTCTGAGAACAGGCGCCCCACATCGCCTTGCAGGAAGGCGATGGGCACGAACACGGCGATCAGCACCAGAGTGGTCGCGATTACCGCGAAGCCGACTTGGCGCGACCCGTCAAAGGCGGCGACCAGAGGCGTTTCTCCGTACTCGGTCATCCGCCGGTGAATGTTCTCGAGCACTAGAATGGCGTCATCGACCACCATCCCGATGGCAAGCACGAGGGCAAGAAGGGTCAGGAGATTGATCGAAAAGCCCAAGACCAGCAGCACGATGCAGGTCGCCACCAGCGAAATCGGTACGGTGACGGCCGGAACCAGCATCGCGCGGACGCTGCCCAGGAACACGAAGATCACCAGGACGACGAGACAGATGGCGATCAGCAGGGTCTTGTAGACCTCCTGGATCGCGCTCTCGATGAACACCGAGGTGTCGTAACTCTGCTCGATGCTCATGCCGGCCGGCAAGGTGGGGTTCAGCTTTGCGGCTTCCGCTTTGGCCGCCTGGGCCACGGCGATCGTATTGGCCGTCGACTGTTTGATGATACCGAGCCCGACCATCGGCACCTGATTGCCGCGAAAGAAGGTGCGATCTTCTTCGGTGGCCCGTTCGACCCGAGCGACATCCCCCAGCCTGACGAGATAGCCGCCGTCTCCTCGGGCCAGCACCAGTCCGGCAAAATCCGGAGCATCGCGAAAGGCACGCTCGACGCGGACGGTAAACTGCCGTTCCACCGATTCAATGCTGCCGGCTGGCAGCTCGACGTTCTCCGCCCGCAGCGCGGTTTCCACGTCGTCGGCCGTAAGGTTGCGTGCCGCCAGCGCCTGACGATCGAGCCAGACGCGCATGGCATAGCGTTGCCCGCCGCCGATACGGACGCGGGCAACGCCGTCCAGCACCGAGAAGCGGTCGACCAGATAACGATCGGCGTAATCGGTCAGCTCTGGTACGGTCAGGCGGTCGCTGACCAGGTTGAGCCACATGATCACGTCCTGGTCGGCGTCCACCTTCTGGATGTCCGGTGGGTCCGCCTCCTCCGGCAGATCGTCCAGAATGCCGGAAACACGGTCACGGATGTCATTGGCCGCACCATCCACGTCACGGCCGATGGTGAACTCCACCGTGATCTTGGATTTGCCGTCCTCGCTGACCGACTCGATGAACTGGATACCCTCGACACCGGAAATGCGCTGTTCGATGACTTCGGTAATCCGGGTCTCGACGACATTGGCGGCGGCGCCGGGGTAGATGGTTTCGATCGACACGACCGGCGGATCGATGTCCGGATATTCACGCAGCGGCAACCTGTCGTACGCCACCAGGCCGAATGCGATGAGCAGAAGCCCCAGCACCGCTGCGAGAACCGGCCGTGTGACGGAGAGGTCGGAGAGGACCATGGGGTACTTTAACCTCGGGGCGTCTGGCTCAGGACCTGATCGGGCGATTCACGCGGGGACTGAACGGTCTGGATCGTGACTTCCTGGCCGTCGCGTATGCGCAGTCCGCCATGGCTCACCACCCGCTCGCCGTGTTCCAGTCCGCTGAGGATCTCGACGCTCCCGGGGCGCCGGCCACCCACCTCCACCTTCCGGCGTCGAACGACCGACGTGTCCCCATCCTGCTCGACGACCAGAACGAAATTTTCTCTGCCCACGGGCAACAGCGCTTCCTCACCGATCACGACCGCCTCGCGCGGGCGCTTGAACAGCTCGACGCTCATCAGCAGGCCGGGCCGCAACACGCCGTCGGGATTGGGGATCAGCGCGCGTGCAACGATCGAGCGTGTCACCGGGTCGATCCGGTTGTCGATGCTGGCGACCGTGCCGCGAAAGGTCTGGTTCCCCAGGGCTGCGGAACGGGCAACGATCGGCAGTCCGGGCTGCAGGGTCGTCAGGAAGGTTGCAGGCACCGAGAAATCCAGCTTCATCACGCTGTCGTCCTGCAGCGTGGTGATCGGCGTATCGGGATCGGCCAGCGCGCCGACACTGATGATGCGCAAACCGACGATTCCTGAGAACGGAGCCACGATCTGCCGCTCCGCAAGCCTGGTTTCGATGGCAGCCACCTGCGCCTCGGCGGTCTCCAGAATGCGGCGGCGCTCGTCGAGTTGCGAGACGGCGGCGAACCGGTTCTCGGCCAGCGACCTGACCCGCTCGAACTGCAGGCGCGCTTCGTCGCGGACCGAACGGGCTTCGCGAAGCTGTGCGCGCTCCTCATCGCTAGTCATTTCGACCAGCACATCGCCCTTGTTCACGCGCTGTCCATCATCGAAGCCCAGCTTGGTGATCCGTTCGGTTACGGTCGATCGCAGCTCGACACTCTCGTTGGCGCGCAAGGTGCCCAGCGCTTCGATGCGATCGACGAACTGATCGCGGATCGCCTCTTGCACGATGACCGGCGTTGCCGTCTGCGCCCAGGCTCTGATGCTGCCTGGCAGCAAGCCGGTCCCGGTGTTCGCAACAAGCATGAGCGCAGCAATTGCCAGCCGCTGCATCGCGCAGCGGAAGGGTGCGGCAACAGTCCCGGCGCTGCCACGCCATCGCCCATTCACGTGCTCTCGTCCGTTCACAATCGATCCTTCCGGAAGGATATCAGGCGCGACAGTCATGACCTCACTTCATCAAGGGTACGCTGGGTAACAGAAAATTCGGAGAGCCAAGCTGCCGACACCAATATTTGAGAACTAAGTCCGCCTGGGCTTTCTCCATTCCTTTGCTGCCGTTTCACACCGGCTGCTCCGCCATTTTCGCCTTCCACTGCCCGAAGCCCATGAATCGAACCGAGCTCTTCCATGCTATCGGCTTTTCAGGGCGTCCAGGTTGCAAAGATGATTGAAAAATTGGGGGCTTGTGCACGTGTTACAATGAAGTGAGATTGTCCGGTGTTTCGGGTTCGGCATCTACGCTCTTCTCGATCAGCGCCCGCACGCTTATCATGCTCCCGGTCAATCCTCGGTTCCGGTCGTGGGGGTGTTGATCCGGCTCTAAAACCGGAGACCAGCGATGGCCTCCGCCGTGGATAGGTAGACTGTCGCGGCGATCGTCAGGCATCTGACGGCGGCAGTCTACTTATCCACGGCAGCGACACCATTCCAAGGGACGTGACCCAGGAAGACGCGGGCCTGTTCGAGGGAAATCGACTGAAGCGAGGAGGAGTTCATGGGTCAGCCGGATACCGTTTGCCTCGATAGCATCTCCGTTGGTCGTCTGTTCCGCCGCAGCCTGTTGCCGATGATGCTTCTCGCCGTTCTGCTTACCGGCTGCGGCATCAATACCATTCCGACGCTGGAGGAACAGGCGAAGGCGGCATGGTCCCAGGTTCAGAACCAGTATCAGCGCCGCGCTGATCTGATCCCGAATTTGGTGGAAACGGTGAAAGGTGCCGCTGCATTTGAAAAGGAGACGCTGCAGGCCGTCGTGGAGGCGCGGGCCAAGGTGGCACAGACGCAGTTGCCGCCCGAAATGCTGACCAATCCGGAGGCATTCAAGGCTTTCGAACAGAATCAGGCGGCATTGACCTCGGCACTGTCACGGCTGCTGGTGGTGGTCGAACGCTATCCCGATCTGAAGGCGAACCAGAATTTTCTCGCCCTGCAATCGCAGCTTGAAGGGACGGAGAACCGGATCGCCGTTGCGCGCCGCGACTACATCGAAGCCGTGCGCAAGTACAACACCGAGTTGAAGACCTTCCCGGGTCGGCTGTGGGCGATGACGCTGTACGCTGGCTATGAGCCGATGCAGACGTTTGCGGCCGCCGAAGACGCTCAGAAGACACCAAGCGTCAAGTTCTGAGGCACTGACGATGCGTCAGCAGCGGGCCGTGCTTCGGCTGCCGTCGAATAATCTGCGCCTGATCATCGCATTTCTGCTCGCAATGCTCGTGGCGTTGCCGGTTGTGGCGGAGATGCCGGAGGGCTCTTCCGCACTGGCAGAGATGACTGCGCCGCTCGCAGAACCGACGTCGGCGCAGCCGACACAACCGGCGGCAGAGCCGACGGACGCTCCGCAAGAGCCCGGGCTCCGCTTTCCGAAGTTGACGGGCCGGGTGGTGGACGAGGCGGGTCTGCTGTCGGCTTCCGAGCGCCAGAGCCTGGATGCGACGTTGCAGAAGTTTGAGCAGGCGACAGGAAACCAGGTCGTCGTGGTAACGCTGCGCTCGCTGCAGNGGGTGCCGATCGAGGACTACGGTTACCAGCTCGGCCGGACCTGGGGCATCGGGCGGGCCGGCAAGAACGACGGCGTGCTGCTGATCGTCGCACCCAAGGAACGCAAGGTGCGCATCGAGGTCGGATACGGGCTGGAAGGAGCGCTGACCGACGCCCAGTCGCGGCTGATCATCGAGCAGTTCATCCTCCCCGCCTTTCGGTCGGGTCAGTACGGTCCGGGTATTGTCGCTGGCACCGGCGCGATCTTGAAGGTTTTGCAGGCCGAAGCAGCAGGGCAGCCGCCCCCAAAGCAGGCAAGGGCCAAGGCCGATACTTCGGAAGTGCTGCCCATGCTGNTTCATGCTGGGGCTGTTTCTTGTCATCCTGTGGGTCAGTCAGCGCAACCAGGCCCGCCGCGGCCAGGCGTCACCGTGGTCGCAGAACCGACGCCTCCGCCGAGGAGGGATGATCGGAGGGCATTGGTGGTCTGGGTGGCGGCCTTGGGGAGGCTGGGGGGCGGAGGAGGAAACGGAGGCGGTTTCAGTGGCGGAGGTGGCAGCTTCGGTGGTGGCGGTGCCTCGGGAGACTGGTGAGCAATGCCGTTTCTGAACGAGACAGACCGACGCCAAATCGAAGAGGCCGTGGCGGCCGCCGAACGGCGGACCGCAGCCGAGTTCGTAACCGTCGTTGCGCGCTCGTCCGGGGATTACCTGCACGTCCCGACGCTTGCCGCCATCGTTGCGACCTTCGTCATTTCCGGTTTGGCGCTGCTGCTGCCCTGGCCCTCGTGGTTCGACCATGGCGCCTTTTTCTCGGCGCAGGTGCTGCTGTTCATCGTGTTCTACGTGCTGTTCCGCTGGCGCACCATCCGCTTCCGGCTGGTTCCCCGTTCCCATCAGCGCCTGCGCGCCTGTGAGCGCGCGCACCAGTTGTTCCTCGATCTGGGTCTCGCCTCTACCCGTGATCGGACGGGGGTGCTGTTCTTCGTCTCCGTCGCCGAACACTACGTGGAAATCATCGCCGACNCGGGGGTGAAACAGGTGATCGACGATGAGAGCTGGGAAGCGACCGTCAGCCGATTTGCCGCAAGCGTGCGGGCGGGCCGGGTGGCCGATGGGTTTCTCGATGCCATCGAGTCCAGTGGCGCCGTACTGGCAGAGCGGTTGCCACGGCGCCCGGATGATACCGACGAATTGCCGAACCGTCTGCTGATCCTCTGAACCGTCTGCGTCATTACAGGTAGCGCCAGAGGACGTAGACGTTCGCAATCGCGATCTGCAGCAGCATCAGCGGAAACGCGAGTTTCACAAACTTCATAAACGGGAAGCGGATACCGCTGCGCTCGGCAATACCGGCCACCGTCAGGTTGGCGGACGCGCCGACCAGTGTGCCGTTCCCACCGAAACATGCTCCCAGTGACAGCGCCCACCACAGCGGCATCAGTCCCTCCGGGCCTCCGAAAGTGGGGGCCATCGATTTGATCAGCGGGATCATTGTCGCGACGAAGGGGATATTGTCGACGATCGCCGATAGCACCGCCGATGCCCAGAGAATGCTGATGCCGGTGACCTGGAGATCGCCGCCGGTCAATTCGACCAGCTTGTTCGCCAGCATGCTGAGAAGACCCGCGTGTTCGACACCGGCAATGACGATGAACAAGCCGACAAAGAAGAAAATCGTGATCCATTCCACTTCGTTGAACACATGAATGACGCTCTCGGTCTGCTGCTCTGCAGGTTTGCCGAGATTGTCGAGCAGCAGCAGCAGTGCAGCGCCGGACAGCGCGATCGCTCCGGGCTCGATGCCGAGCGGCCGTGCCAGAACGAAGCAGATGATGACCAGCCCGATCACCGACAGAGCCTTCTTCAGCAGCCCGTGATCGGTGATTGCCCGCTGTTCCTCGAAGGCCATGACCCGGGCGCGTGCCTCCGCCGTTGCCCGGATCCCNCGGCCCCAAAGCAGGTGCATGATGACGATGTGCACGGTGAGTGCGATCAGCACCACGGGTGCCAGATTGAGCACGAAGTCATTGAACGTGAGGCCGACCTGCGTGCCGATGAGGATGTTCGGNGGATCGCCGACGAGAGTCGCCGTGCCGCCGATGTTCGAGGCAAGAATCTGGGAGAACAGATACGGGTAGGCGTCAATCTTCAGCTCTTCGGTGATGATCAGGGTCACCGGCACGACGAGCAGCACGGTTGTTACGTTATCAAGAACGGCGGACAACACGGCGGTAACGATGGCCAGCATCGCGAGGATGCCGGCCGGGCTGGCCTTGACCCGCTTCGCAGACCAGATCGCCAAGTATTCGAATACGCCGCACTTTCGCGTGATGGCGACGATCATCATCATCCCGGTCAGCAGCGCGATGGTGTTGAAGTCGACGCCTTCGATCGCCTGCTCATTGTTAAGCAGGCCGAGCCAGATCATCAGCATGGCGCCAAGCAGCGCAATGATCGCCCGATTGACCCGCTCGCTGATGATCACGGCATAGGTGATGATCAGGATGCCCGTTGCCGCCCACAGCGGGTCGAGGCCGAACAGGACTTCCGGTACGGGAGTTTCTGGGTTGCCGTGCATCGGTTTGTGCTCCCTCCTGGAATACCGGAAGTCTGGCGAAATCGCCGCCGTCGTCACGGGGGCACCGGCGCAGGCACGCCCCTTTGTTGGACTTTTGTCTAGAGCGCGGTCCGATCAGGTGGAACCAATCTGATCGAACCGCGCTCCAACCGCATAATTTCTAGAGCAAGTAAATCCGAACAAGCGATTCTGTTTGATTGGATATTGCTCTAAAGGAAGCGCCAGAGAAGGTAGACGTGGCAGATGATCACGTGAATCAGCATCAATGGAAATGCGATCTTGGTGTAGCGCACGAAGCCGAACGAGACGCCGTTGCGCTCGGCGATTCCCGCAACGGTCAGATTTGCGGACGCACCGACCAGCGTGCCGTTTCCGCCCAGGCATGCACCCAATGACAAGGCCCACCACAACGGCAACAGCGCCTCGGGTCCACCAAAACTCGGCGCCATCGCCTTGATCAACGGGATCATCGTCGCGACGAAGGGAATGTTGTCGACGATCGCCGACAGTACGGCCGACGCCCACATCACGGCTATCCCGGTGATCGTCAGGTCCCCGCCCGTTGCTTCGACGAGTGCATTCGCAACAAGGTGGAGCGCTCCCGTATGCTCAACGCCGGCAATGACCATGAACAGGCCGAGAAAGAAGAAGATCGTGATCCACTCGACTTCGCTGAACACTTTGTTGATGTTCTCGGTCTGGCGTTCCGATGTCTTGCCAACATTGTCGAGCAGCATCAGGATTGCCGCACCGCCGAGACCGATTGCGCCGGCCTCAAGGCCAATCTGGTGGGAGAGAACGAAACAGATCATCACCAGCGATAGAACGCCCAAGGATTGTTTGAGCAGGCGATGGTCGGTGATCGCCTTNTTCTCGTTAAACGCCATGACCCGCGCCCGAGCTTCCGCGGCGGCGGTCAGTTTGCGACCCCAGATCAGATGCATCGAGAAAATGTGAACAGCAAGAATGATCAGGACGACGGGTGCGAGGTTCACCACGAACTGGTTGAACGACAGTCCGACCTGGGTCCCGATGAGGATGTTTGGTGGATCACCGATCAGGGTTGCCGTGCCGCCGATGTTCGACGCGACAATCTGAGAGAACAAGAACGGGTAGGGGTTGACCATCAGCTGCTCGGTGATCACCAACGTGACCGGGACCACGAGCAGCACCGTTGTCACGTTATCGAGGAAAGCCGACATCACGGCGGTGACGGCAGCCAGCATGGCCAGGATGCCGGCGGGACTTGCCCGGACCCTTTTCGCTGACCAGATGGCCAGATACTCGAAAACGCCACTCTTGCGCGTAATCGAGACGATGATCATCATCCCTATCAGAAGAGCAATCGTATTGAAGTCGATTCCGGCGATTGCCTCTTCCTGGCTCAGAACACCAAGAACGATCATCAGCAGGGCGCCGAGCAACGCCACGATGGAGCGGTTGATCTTCTCGCTCATCACGGCCGCGTACGTGGCGACCAGCACGCCCACGGCGATCCACATTGCACTCATGGTGCGACCGCCCCTGCGCTTCGCATGACCTTATTCTCCCTGAGGATTATGTTCTTCCTGTTTTGGCCGACTGAGCGTTCTGAGTTACACAGGATTGCCGGCGATTTTTCCCAGAATGTCCCACGTGGACACGACTCCCAGCAGCTTGCCGCTTGCTTCGTCGACGACCGGCAGATACGTGCGTGCACGATAGAGGAAGAGCACCGCGTTCATGACAGGAGTGTCGGGCCGCAGCACGGGTGTTTCGGTCTGCAGGTAGTCGCTGACCGGGTTGTCAGCCACCGCCTGGAACCTCTCCTGGGCTTCCTGGATCGTATCCGACATGAACCCGACGTCGAGCAGACGGCTCACCTCGGGGAGTTCATCCTCCAGCCGGACAATGCGGGGCAGCAGTGTCGCCACCAGCTCGCTGCGCAGGAACATACCGAGGTAGCGGTCTTCGTCGTCAATGACGGGAAGCCCCAGCAGTTTGTGCTTGAGCAGCATCTGCAGGGCGGTGCGGATGCTCTGGTCGCGTCGGATCGTCATCGGCGCTGCGGTCATAATCGACCGGCAGGCATGATCTCCTTCTGTCATTCCGTATCGACGGGCCGCTGGCGCGGTCTTCGTCGCCTCCCTGTGCGCTCGTGGGCGGATTTCTACGCCCTTATTGGAGCACGGACGCTAAAGCGGCCCTTCACGGATTACAAGCCTACTTATTGGGTGTGCATCAGTCCGGACCATCCCTCCCGTTTGCGGACCTGCATGTGACACCCAGACTGGCACGATACGAAAGCTCGAAATTCTGAATGACAGCTGATCGCTCAGATGAGGATCATCCCAGCCGTCCATATGGCGACCGTGCAACGGACCATAAGTTTCTGGGTAGAGGGTACCTCGGGGTTGGCAGCGCTTCGCCACACTCCGACGAACGCCACAATTGCGTAAGGAATTGGAAGCAGGTGCAGTGTGACGGCCATCGGTGCGGCCCATGAAGCAGGTGCGCTTCCGTTGCCGATCACCAAGAGGGCGAGGGACGCGATTGTTGTGGCGAGATTCAGCAGGGCGCCCCAGAAGATCGCAAAACTCCAGAACGCGATCGACAATGGCATGCGCCCGGTCCACAACCGAGCGAGTGTTTTCAATGGCGGAACATGCGCTCCCTCAACCACACGTGATCAGTCAGCGTGGGCAATACGGTACTCTGACTGAAGAGCGTACCCTGGGACAGGGCAATGACAAAGGACGCCATTTGTGCAAGGATTATCTACAATAGCGCTTTTTCCGGCCACCTCACTGGTTGCGGTAGCACGAGGCTTTTGCAACCGGAGGGGTCCGGAGCCGGGAGAACGAAATGCAAGAAGCGTCGGTGGCCGGGTTGATCCAAGGGCGTTCCGTCATTACTGAGGCGCCGCAATCGAGCGTTCGCGAAGCCGCCCGCATCATGGCCGGCCACAGAATTGGAGCCGTTCCCGTCGTCGATGGGCGGCACTTGATTGGAATTTTTACCGAGCGTGATGTTCTCACGCGGGTTATCGCCGCTGGGCGTGACGTTGATCAGACTCGGTTGGAAGAGGTGATGACCCGCAGACCGGAAACCGTATCGGTCGAGTGCCCGCTGTCGGAAGCGCTTGAGGTGATGTTGGATGGCCGCTTTCGCCATCTGCCGGTGATGGCAGATGGCGAAGTGATCGGGGTCATCTCGATGCGTGACATTCGTTTGCAGCATCACAAGCTGTGGGCGCAGGGAGGCGAAGTCGCGGAGCCCGTCTAGGCCTGACCGAGGTCGGTGTTGCGCCAACAGTTCTTCATCTGCTGCCTGATCATCTTTGTAGCCGGACTGGTTTCCGGCTGTGAGGGCGTGACCAGTATTGCGCCTGAGGCCGCTGGGCTTGGGGCCGGTGCCGGTGCGGGTGTGCTCACGGCAAATCCATTGATCGGCGTTGCCGTCGGTCTAGGGGCACGCTTAGCAACGGCGGAAGCTCTCGGGGCCGTCGAGGCATCGCACCAAAGGGAGTTGCAACACGCGATCGCCCGTGCGGCAGGAGAAGAGCCGGTTGGCCAATCAGCTCATTGGTCCACTGATCCGTCGGCGTTGAATCGTCTTCTGTTTGGACGGACCTCCGGCACTGTGCAGGTTTCCCGTGAGTTTGGCGGTCAAATCCGGTGCCGGGAGATCTTGTACAGCACAGACGGGGAGGGAGGCGTGATTGGGCTGGTGGATATGGATGGCACAGAGTCCGACTCTGAGCTGACATCGCAATCGGGCCACCCTGCATCCAACGAGAGTCACGCCGACGAAGGCAACACAGATGAGAACAAAAATATCGGCACCAATCACGACGCAGAGACCACCAGAGCCGCGGATGATGAGCCAACTTCGCCGCACGAGCCTCCGGAAGAACCAAAGGTTCTCGTGGCAGTGATTTGCCGCGGTGCAGCGAGCGCGCGATGGCAGTGGGCGGTATCCGAACCTGCGGGATGACGCTCGGAAAGCAGTTCACGTTGGCTGGGGCTGTCTGTCCGGTGCTCCTGTCGCGTGGAGGGCCGGGATCATTCGGAACAAAAAGATGATATTGTCAACTCTTGGCACAATGGCTGTACTGCGGCGGGAACAGCAATGACAAAGGTTACGGTTTCCACCAAGCTCCTGGCTCCGGCGGAAGAGGTCTGGCGTCTGGTCGGTGGCTGGAACGCGCTGCCGGACTGGCATCCGGCCGTGGAGACCAGCGTGATCGAAGACGGCGGTCACCGTCGGCGGGTTAGGCTCGCCGACGGCTGCCAGATCATCGAGCAGTTGGAAAAGTTCGACGGCGAGGCGAAGACGTACACCTATTCGATCGTCAGTGGCTCGCTGCCGTTGACGGACTACCGCTCGACCATCACGGTCTCCCGTCAGGGTGAGAAATCGACGATCGAGTGGTCCACCTCGTTCCGACCAATGGGAGTGCCGGAAAACGAGCTCAGCCGCATGCTGGAGGAATTCTACCAGAGCGGGTTCGATAACCTGCGCAAGATGCTGGGTACGTGATCCGATGGGCAGAGGTCGCGGAGAGCCCCCTTTCCGCGGATGCGGGCCAGAAGGGGATGAGTTTGGCTGAACGCACGCGAGGACCGGAGCGCGATCGTCGGACATGGCCGGTGCTGTTGTACGGGTTTCGTCCCTTCTTCTTTCTTTCCGCCCTGTCTGCTGTGATCGCGCTCGCCGTTTGGTTGCTCGAACTGACGGGGATCGGAGGTCTTGAGAGCATCTTCCTGGGGCTCGAGTGGCACATGCATGAGATGCTGTTCGGGTTTGCTGTCGCTGCGGCGGCCGGGTTTTTGTTGACCGCGATCCCCAGCTGGACCGGCCGANCCCCGGTGCGGGGATACNTGCTCTCGTTATTGGTCTTGCTTTGGCTCGCTGGTCGGATTGCCGTCGCCTTTTCCGGGTGGATCGGTGGCGTGGCCGCAGCGGTGATCGATCTAGCGTTTCTCGCAGCACTGGCTGCGGTCGTAAGCCGGGAGATCGTTGCCGGTGGCAACTGGCGCAACCTGCCGATGGTCGTCGCCCTGCTGACACTGCTGATGGCCAATGGGCTGATGCATGCCGAGGCGCTGGGGGATCTTGAGACCAGCGGTTCCGGCTGGCGGCTTGCCGTTGCGACCCTGACGGTGCTGATCACCCTGATCGGGNGGCGGATCGTGCCCAACTTCATCCGCAATTGGCTGGTGAAACGGCCCGCCGGCCCGCTGCCGGCGCCGTTCGGGCTGTTCGATCGCTTCACGCTTGTGGCGACGGTTGTGGCGTTCGCCATCTGGCTGATTTTGCCCGGTGGCGACGCGGCTTGTGTGGCCCTTGCTGTTGCGGCGGGGCTCAATTTCATCCGTCTGGTCCGCTGGCAGGGTCATCGCACGTTCGCCGATCCACTTCTGCTGGTGTTGCATGTCGGGTGGGCCTGGGTGCCGATCGGCCTCGCATTGCTGGCAGTTGCTCAGCGGGCAGAGACGATGGTCAGCGAGTCCACGGCGGTACATGCACTTGCGGTGGGGGCGTTTGGCACGATGATTCTCGCCGTGATGACACGGGCAACACTTGGCCACACGGGCCGGATGCTGGCTGCCGGTCCTTCGACTGTGACCGTATATGTACTGGTGACGATTGCCGCGCTGGCACGCGTGGCTGCAGGCATTTGGCCTGAGGCTGGCCTGTTGCTCTGGGTGGCGGGTGGTGCGTGGATGGCCGCCTTTGGCGGTTTTCTTGGAGTGTACGGACCAATGCTGCTGCGCCCGCGTCTTGATGGCAGGCCGGGATGATCCGTTACGCCTCGGCCCCTGCTCGTCCGGTAGGGCCTCTCCCCTACGACCGGGTAGGGGAGAGGGCTGCCCAGCCTCCCTGTTAGACTTGCAGCCAAAGGAAAAGCGGTGTCTCTCGTCTAGCCGAACGGATCGGTTCCGGTTTTGCGCCGCGCGAACCGGTCGAGGATCGACTTCTCGACGCGGAGTCGGTCGGACGCTCCGGCGCGGGCAAGTTCATGGTTCTGCTGTGCCAGCCTCAGAGGGTCTCCCGAAACACCCTGCCGATCGGTACGCACCGGGGCGTCNAGTGGCCTGAGGCGTCTCAGGTCGCGCAGGGTGCTGTTGCGCTCCAGCTTGTCCCGGTACAGGGACAGATGCCGCCCCATCATCGGACGCCCATGTCGCCGCAACTCGACGATTGTCTCGGCCGCTAGCCGGCCGGAGGTCAGTGCCATTGTCGCCCCGTCCCGGTGCAGCGCGTCGTTGCGCTGCGTGGCATCGCCGCACGTGAGCCACCCGTCGCCGAACAGCCGGGGCCGTGCCCGGTAACCGCCCTCGGGAAACAGCTGAGCAGCGAAGCCATTGACCTCGCTGCCCTCGAGCAGAGGGCGGATCGAGGGATGCTGCTTGAATCGCGTCAGCAGTTCCGACGGAGTGACGGCGCTGTCGCACAGATCGCTGACCAGACAACCGATACCCACCGACAGGGACTCACGGTTGGTATAGATGAACCCGATTCCGGCCAACGCCTGGGTGAACGCGGCCGACGCTTCGAGCAACACGCCATCGGCAGGGCCGACGCCGAAGCGCTCCTCGATCAGAGCGCTCGGCATCTGACGGATTTCCTTGATCGTCATCGCCACGTCCAAGGACTGCAGCTCTTCGCGGAGCCCCGAACGGCGCGCAACCAAGGCCTCGACGCCATCGGCGAGCACGACGACATCGGCAAAGAATGTTCTATCATCCCGATCGGTACGGACCCCGACCACCCGGCCGTCGTCTTCCCGGATCAGGTCGGACACACCCGTCGCGTACAGAACCCGAGCGCCGGCGTCTGTGACCATCTCCGAAAACCACGCATCGAAGGGAGCTCTGAGCACCGTATAGTGGGTCGAGCTTCGATCATCGGCGTCGGCGTCCACGATGCGTTCGTGCGCACCACTGTGGACATGGTCGTCCAGCGCCCAGCTCCAGTGCTCGACAATCCGCCGTTCGAGTGGGGCCGTGTCGCGAAAATCCGGGACCAGGGCGTCGAGCGCGGGGGCGTAGAGAACGGCGCCCCGCACGTTNCTGGCGCCCGGACAGTCAGCTCGTTCCAGCTGCAGGACATCGACCCCGGCACGGGCCAGGCTCAACGCTGCTGCGTTGCCAGCCGGACCCGCACCGACGACGATCGCCTCGTAATGTACAGCCAGGGATGTTGACCTTCTGGATGCCAGAGGAGCGTTTCCCAGGCTGTCAGGGCCGCAAGTCCGTCCATGTTCTCATCTGCGGTCGCGGTTGCAACGCTCACAGGAGGCCCGGCTTCCCAAGCTTCCATCGTTCGTACTCCGTGGTCAGCAGGGCCACGTGTTCGCGTTCCTCGGCGCCAAGTTCCTTGTACAGCTGCTTCTGCACGGAACCATCGGGGACGCGGTTGCACTGCTCCTCATAAAAATCCACGGCACGTTGTTCGAACAGGATGGCCATGCGCAGCAGGTTCGCCGGGTCTTCCGGCCGGTTCTCCAGTCCGGCGAAGATGGCGGCGCGCTCAACCTGGAATTCTGGCGACGGGGCGGGGACATCGGCATGGTAACGCCGCTTCAGGGTCTCGATATGCTCGCCCTCCATTTCGACAAACTTGCCGAACAGTTCGCGCAACACCGGATCGCTGGTCTGCTCGGCGGCACGGCCGTAGAAGGCATGGCCACCCAGTTCGATTTCGAATGCGAGGCGGATGGCATGCAGCGCCTCCTCATCCTCGCCGATTTCGTCACCGCGCTTCAGCAGCTCCAGTTTGCCGGAGCACAGCGGGCAAAGGCCGTAGGGAAAGGCGAATCCCTCGCTTACCTTGCCGCAGTCTGTGCATCGCCATGTCAAGGGGGCGCCTGCACAGCAGATGTAGGACTCGTCACCTTCGATCGGCTGATGACACTTCGGGCAGACGAGGCCGCTCTCGGTGTTTGTTTCCATGACTCGGTTCTCCCGGCTCTATTCGGCTGCCGATGCAGCGACATCGGACGGTCCGGTGCCGACCGGCTTCGGTGGTGCGAATGCCGCAGCATGCTCCGCCGTGATCGGCCACACCTCCTTGCCCATCTGCAGCCAGGCACCAATTGACCGCGCCGCCCGTCGTCCTGCGCCCATGGCGAGGATCACGGTGGCACCGCCGGTGACGATGTCGCCACCCGCGAACACACCCGGCAGGTTGGTGGCCTGCGTCTCATCGTCGGCGATGATGTTGCCCCACTTGTTCAACCCCAGTCCGGGCGTCGACTGACCAATGATCGGATTGGCATTGGTGCCGAGGGCGTAAATGACGGTATCGCACTCGAGTCGCACTTTTTCCCCTGTCGGAACGGGTTTGCGGCGTCCCTTCTCGTCCGGTTCACCGAGCTCCATGCGCTCGACCGTCATGCCGGCGACATTGCCTTCTGCATCAGTGTGGATTTCGACGGGAGCATGGAGGAAGAAGAAATCGATGCCTTCTTCCTTGGCATGCCGCAGCTCCTCGATGCGGGCCGGGGCTTCGGCTTCCGAGCGGCGGTACACGCACCGGACCGTGGGGGCACCCAGACGCTTGGAGACACGCAGGCAGTCCATGGCGGTGTTGCCAGCGCCGATGACGACGATGCTCTTGCCCATGCCGATCGGCGTGTCCAGATACGGGAACTTGTCACCGCCCATCAGATTGACGCGGGTCAGGAACTCGTTGGCCGAATAGACCTGACCGGCGAATTCGCCCGGAATACCGAGAAAGGACGGGGCACCAGCACCGGCGGCCACAAACACTGCATCGAAGCCCATTTCCGTGCGCAGCTGATCAATGGTGAACGTCTTGCCGACCACCTTGTTGGTTTCGAACTGCACGCCAAGATCGCGCAGCCGCTTCACCTCACGCTCGATGATGTCACGCGGCAGGCGGAAGGANGGNATACCGTAGCGGAGCACGCCGCCCACCACGTGCAGCGCCTCGTAGACGGTAACGGAGCAGCCGAAACGCACCAGATCGGCGGCCGCAGCCAGACCGCCCGGCCCGGATCCGACGATCGCCACCCGGCCGAGGCTCTGTTCGAAGNNACGGGGAACAGCGGGGCGCGGACGCGCATTGTCGCCGACGAAACGTTCAAGCCGGCCGATGGCGACGCTCTCCATCTTCCGCGTCAGCACGCACTGGGCTTCGCACTGACTTTCCTGCGGACAGACGCGGCCACAGATTGACGGAAACAGGTTGGACTCGTTGATTACATCCAGGGCGCCGTCGAGATCCCGCACCAGCACATGGCGGATGAAACGGGGNATGTCAATCGACACCGGACAGCCGGCCATGCACGTCGGTTTCTTGCACTGAATGCAGCGTTCGGCTTCCTCGAACGCGTCGGCCATCGCGTAGCCGAGGTTCACCTCCTTGAAGTTGGCGGCACGCTCGATGGGATCGCGTTCTGGCATCGGGACCTGATGCTTGGAAAGCTCAACGATTTTTTTGTAACCGCGCTTTTCTTCCTCGAACAACTGGCGCTCGAGATTGCAGATGTGCGCGTACTGGTCGCTGGCCGTGCCTTCCTGCGACTTGAATCGTTTCTGGCGGGCGATGAGTTCGACGAAGTCAACCTGGTGGCCGTCGAAGTCGGGCCCCTCGACACAGGCAAACTTGACCTTGCCCCCGACCGTGACCCGGCAGGAACCGCACATGCCGGTGCCGTCGACCATGATCGCATTCAGCGAGACCATCGTCTTGACGCCGAACGGCCGGCTGGTCTCCACACAGGCGTTCATCATCGGCAGGGGGCCGATGGCGACGCACAGGTCGGGCTTGTCGTTTTCGAGCACGTCTTGGAGCGCCGTGGTGACGAAGCCGGGCTTGCCGTAGCTGCCGTCATCGGTGCAGACGATCAGATCGTCACAATACTGCGCGAACTTGTCTTCCCAGAACACCAAGTCCTTGGAGCGGAAGCCGATGATGCCGGTGATGCGGTTGCCGGCATTTTTGAATGCACGGAGCTGCGGGTAGACCGGGGCGACACCAAGGCCGCCACCGACCAGCACCACATGGCCGACTGACTCGATATGCTGTGGCAGCCCGAGTGGCCCCACGAAGTCGGCAAAGCTGTCGCCCTCGGCATATCGGTCGCGCATTTCCAGTGTCGTCTTGCCGAGTGCCTGGATCACCAGCGTGATGGTTCCCTTCTCACGGTCGTAATCAGCGACCGTCAGCGGGATGCGCTCACTTCCATCCCGCAGTCGGAGCATCACGAAGTGACCCGGCAGCGCAGCGCGCGCGACGTCAGGGGCGAGCACCTCCCATAGGAAGGTGACATCGGAAAACGCCTCGCGGCGGACGATCTTGTACATCCGGGTCCCAATCCTTCCTCGATCGACCCCGGCCAGCCACAACGGTGGACGCCGGAAGGCATCTGCGTCGCGACGACCGAGGCCGTCGTATCGTCAGTTGTTGTTCGGGGGCCGTTATCCGTTCTGCGGCGTCTTCACGCCACCAATCGACGACAGCGGGACAAAGGCCCGTCCACCCGAGGCCGGTACTTTCTTGGCATCTTGGAGAACCTTGAAAACCCGCTCTTCCAAAGGATGCGAATGGACAAAATCGTCATAGGCTTTTGCCAGCATCGTCTTTGCCGTGGCCATCACCTCGGCTTCATTGTCGCTGGGTAAGTCGGCCTTTTCCATGTAATCGTGAAACCGCTGCAGGATATGCAGCCGTGCCCAGATCACCAAGTCAGGGTCGTAGGGCAATTCGAAGAACTCAAGAAATTCTTCAACCGTCTCAAGCTCACGAAGGGCGGGCGGTAGTGTTGTTTCCGTCATGCTGCGACCTCACCGATCACACGGGTCTGTTCAAAAAGTGCCTGAGCACTGTCGGAGTCGGCGCGGTCTTGCGCCTTTCGGACCAGAGTCGTACCAGTCCCAGGATTGCTTCCGCCTGACCAATAGCAAGTTCCAGTCCAATTTCGGCGCAAGCATGATGCACGGCCGTGAGCCCCGAGTGCTTACCCAGCACGATCCGATGCTCACGGCCAACGTCCGCAGGGTCCAGCGCCTCGTAGGTCTTACGGTCACGCAGCAGGCCGTGAACATGCAGACCTGCCTCGTGCGTAAACACCGCGTCGCCGACGATACTTTTACCGGCAGGCACGGGTCGCCCGGATGCCGCCGCCACCAGGGCGGAAATGTAGGGAAGCTGATGCGCGTCGATGCCGGTGGGACGACGATAGAGCTGGGCAAGTGCCACGACTACCTCTTCAAGCGGCGCGTTGCCGGCGCGTTCGCCCAATCCATTGACAGTGGTGCTGATGTGCGTGGCACCCCCGCGGACTGCTGCGAGCGAGGTGGCGGTGGCCAACCCCAGGTCGTCGTGGGCATGAATTTCCAGCTGCAGGCCGGTGCGCCGACGCAGGTCGCGGAAGGCGTCCAGAGCGTCGAAGGGATCGAGTACCCCCATGGTGTCAGCGTAACGGAACCGCCGGGCTCCGGCCTTTTCGGCCGCCTCGACGACACGTGCGAGAAAATCGGGCTCAGCGCGCGATGAGTCCTCACCNCCGAGATGTATCGCCAGTCCCTTATCGGCAGCGTAGGGAATTATCTCCAGAATATGCGCCAGCAACCAGGCCCGGTCGTGTCCCAGTTTGACGCTGAGCTGGCGGTCGGAAACGGGGACGGAGATGTTGACGACGGAAAGCCCGCACGCGACAGCGGCATCGATATCTTCGCGCCGGGCGCGGCACCAGCCGATCAGTGTCGCGGACAACCCCAACTCCAGGACGGCACGGATGCTCTCCCGCTCTCCGGGACCCATCGCCGGGATGCCCACTTCCATCTCCGGTGTCCCGGCCCTGTCGAGCGCGCGGGCGATCGCCAGCTTTTCCGCCAGCGTGAATGCGACGCCCGCGGTCTGTTCGCCGTCGCGCAGCGTCGTGTCGTTGACGGTCACCATCTGCCCCCGTGGGGCGGTGTCCGGCCGCCCTGTTCGGAGTTCAGTCTGGCACGGTCGGTCATGACGAGAAAGACTTTCCGCAGCTGCACGTGCTGCTCGAATTGGGGTTGTCGAAGGTGAAGCCGGTTGCCTCGACCGACTCCAGGTAGTCGATCGTCATGCCATCGATGATCGGCATGCTCATCGGGTCGACAAACACGCGGACATCATCAAATTCAAACACTTCGTCACCGGCTTGCGCGGACGTCTCAAGGCCCAGCATGTACTGCAGGCCCGCGCATCCGCCCTGCTCAACCATGATCCTCAAGCCCGTGGCGCCGTTATCGTTTTCGGCGATCAGTCGGCGAACNGACGCCTTTGCTGTTTCCGTGAGCCCTACCATGTCTGTCTCCCTCGGTGACCCGTGGCTGTACCGCCAAAGAAGAAGCAAGGCCCATGCCAAACTGCAACATATTGAAAAACGAAACTGTTGTGCACAAGGCCAAAACACCGTGCTGTTGCCGACGCTGAATTTGTCAGCTTCTGGACAGAGCGTAGGCCAAAATGTCTGAAATTCTTACTCGCAATAACGATAGGGGTATCGCGTGGGCGTTTGCTCAACCGATCACGTTGCCATTCATATCAGCAGCGCGGATGCAATGAAAAAGGTTTGTTCAAGAGCGAGAACAAGGTGCGAGGGCGGCACCGCGCCCTCCGCATCAGGCGCGTAGCGGTACTGGCTGCAGGCGTGCCAGGGGTTCGCCCTCTTCATCGCTGAAGCAATGATGGTAATCGCTGCACACATCGCACACGGGTGCCTTGCAGACGAGCACTCCGTCGCGCCGACACAGCTCACGGTAGAAAAACTTCTTCCATTTCATGTCTTGGATATTGCGGCGTGCCAGAGGCTCGAAATGGCGGTCCAGCAGCCGACTCAAGTCCGTCCGGTTGAATAACCCCAAATCCTGCCAGAGATGATTGGGGCGGAGCGAGCGGCGAGCCACAATGGCCGCCAGCCATTCCTCTTCGATGACACCGCGCGTGCGGTGTTCGAGAAGAAGCTGGCGGAGATCCGGCTCCTCGATGGCATCTTCACCGGTCCCGGCTTCGAGATCAAAGGCCGGCAGCAGGGCTCGCCCGTACGGGAAGTGCAAGGCGCAGAGGTCGGCGAGTCGTCGACCGTCGAGTCCGAGCGCTTCCGTCAACGCCCGATCCGGTTCACCTGCCGCAATCGTCATGGCGCAGGCAAAGATGTGACGGTTGAAAACGTCGCCGGCCCCGTACGCGACCAACTCGACGTACAGGCTGCGAGCGCCGCCGATGTCGCCGAGCGCCGTCATCACAAGTCCAGTGCCGAAACGTGGTTCTGCGCACCCTTCGCGCCGCACACCAGTGCACAGGCGTTGCAGCCGATGCAGGCACCCTTGTTGATGACGGTGCTGACCATCCGCTCCATTTCCTCGTCGTCGATCTCGCAGTCCTCGTTCTCTTCAGTCAAACCTTTGACACCGAGGACGCCATGACTGCACACCTTGTTGCAGCGGCCGCAACCGATGCATTTCTCCTCGTTGATGCTCTCCAGATAGAGTGGAACCCAGGGGCTGCCATCTCTCGTCACAAACTGTCCGTCTGCCATTTTTCCCTCCTCTGTCGGCCCCGCTCAGGCGCGGGCTGCATCTGGAAACTCTTTCAGTGTTTCCATCGCCTCGCCGATGAGTTTGTCTCCCTCGGCGGCGAGTTTCGTCAGGCTCTCGAAGCCAAAGCGGTGCACGTCACGCATGATGCGGGTCGCAACCACCAGACGACCGCAGATCAGCAGCACCCGGCCAAACCCCTCATGTGACAGCTTCACGATCGGCGTTGCGATCGGCCCTCCGGCCTGCTCAAGGGCTAGGCCGGCGGCGCTCCAGAATTGCTCGATGCGCCACATGGTCTTGGGGTCGGGATCGGCAATCACCGGTATGGCGCGGCGCTGTTCACGGCTCAACACGTATCCTGACAGAAGCTCGGCGTCCGATTTCCGTTCCCACATCCCCGACGTGTCGTGGGCACGGATCTGACGCACCAGAGCGCGGACAAACGGCGATGACAGGGCTGCCTCGTCCTCGGCGCTTGTCGTTCCCGGTGGAACGGCCGCNCGGTGCTGCGCTGGCACCGCTCATGCGCTTTCCTCCTCCTCATCGATGAAGTCTTTCTCATCGACCGAAGCGCCGCCACGCATTGCCTTGCGCAGCCACGGCGGAGGAGTGCCATTCAGCATCGTCTGCAGACGGTCGATGATATCGCTGATCGGTTCCGGACGCTGGAGCTTCACCGGATGTATCTGGCGGGCTACGACGCGGGCTGCGGCCGGCCCGCCGATGGCGAGCACGAACAGCAACGTACATCCGTCCAGGGCCTCGACCCGGGAGAACAGCCGGTCGTGGCCGTCGTCGCTGTGCATCCCATCCTGGCCGCTGGTCTCATCAAAGCGGATCGCTTCGATGAACTGATGCCCTTCGGGNGTAACGTCGTAGATGGCGAAATTCCTGGCCCCCGCAAAATGGGCGTCCAGGGTGTGCATGTCCTGCGTCGCGAACGCGACCTTCATGTGTCCTCCTCGCGCTGCTACCGGCGGCGGACCGCCAGGCGCGGCACCGTCAACGAGCCTGAGCCTGCGCATGTCGATCCTCCTGAGTGAACGGGGCCTTTGGGGTGACGGGGTGTGACTGCAACCATGCCCGTCGCCGTGGCTCTGATCGGCGTGGCCAGGGTGCTGCATGAATACGTTGGCGAGGTCCACGATCAGCTGGCGCGTTCCCCGATAGCCGACGCTTATGCGCTGGGCTGCTCCCAGTCGGTCGAAGACCGGAAAACCGGCCCGGAACAGCGGCGTGCCCAGTCTGGCGGCGGTATCCGCGGCGTGGCTGTTGCCGACCAGCAGATCGCAGCCGGCTGCCGAACGCNNTCGAAGTCGTCGAGATCCCACGATGACCTGCGGAGCCGGAACGGCGGACAGCGCGGGCGANCGATCTGACGCCACGGCAGCGACGACGCGTGCACCGAGACTGGCAAACAGGCTGGACAGCGCCAGCAACAGATCCGGCTCTGCCGCGATCCCCACCGAGCGCCCGTCGAAGAAAAAGTGCCCGTCGAGCATTGTATCGATCAAACGCGAGCGCTCCCGCTTCAGGCGCTCTGGCGCATCGGTGCCGCTCACCTCCATCAGCGTCGCAATCAGAGTATCGGTCGGCTCCAGGCCGGTCAGACGGTCGAACAGCCGATAAGGGACGCCGGTGCGCTGCGCCAGCAGTTCTGCCGGTGCCCGCATCTGTTCGCCCAGCGCCAGCGTCAGCACCGAACGGCCCATCGTCGGGATCGCGCTTACAGGCGTGCCGCCCAAAGATGTCGGGATATGCTGGTCCGGAACATGGCCATCCAGCGAGTCCGAGACGTCCGGGAGGATCACCGCGGTCAACCCGAAGCTTTCGATGATCTCGCGTAATTCTTCCACGTCAGCTGCCGTCAGGTGACTTCCGGGCAGCACATTCACCTGGCGCAGCGTCCGGGTCTCGTCGCCGCCGGGAACCAGGGCATCGATGGTGGCCGTCACGGCCGTTGTCCAGCCTTCCTCGATACTGCCGCCGTAGTCGGGCGTGGACGCATAGACGACAGCAAGGTCGGCCCATTCCGGATGCCGCTCCCGGATTGTCCGCAGCTCGGCCACCATGTCTTCGCCGCGGGTTTCGGTAAGCGCCGTGGTGCAAATGCCAATAAAGGCCGGCTGCGCACGCTCGCGGATGTTGCCGATCGCCTGTTCCACGTTGTCGGCGCTGCCGAGGATCGTCGAGATCTCGCTCATCGCCGTCGTCTGCAGCGGGATCGCTTCGCGGAAATGCCGGACCATCAGCACCAGAGCAAATGCGGTGCAGCCCTGGCTACCGTGAAACAAGGGCAACGAGCCCTTGATACCGAGGAAGGCGAGCGCGCCGCCGAGCGCTGGACTCAGCTTCAGCGGATTGACCGCGCACGCCTTTCCGGACAGGACGACTTCGGTCACGCGCAGGCCTCCGGCACTGGAGCCNGCGTCCCAAGGGGCAGGACGGCGGATATCCGCCCAGATCGGACTCGACAATTCGGCGTCGATGCGCTGCACCAGGGCAATCATGCCGTCGTAACCGGCATACGCATGGTGGCGCTCCTGATTGATGTCGAGCCAGGGCGTCTTTGTCTTGAGTGCGACAAACTGGGTGCGGCCGCCCGACATCAGAATGTCGGCTTCGCGGCGGGCGAGCATGCCGTACATCTGCTTCGCCGGGATCTGGTCGACCATCGGCGCATCATCGCCCATCAGCTCCTTGATCCGTTCCTTGTCCTCGGCGGTCGACTTGCGCACCGAGGTGCCGACGATGGTCATGCCGATCTCCTGCAGGGCGGAGACCACCGACCAGGATTTCACTCCNCCGGTGTAGAGCAGCACCCGCTTGCCGGCGAGGCGCTCGCGATAAGGCGCCAACGCCGCCCAGGCACGGGCCTCCTCTTCTGCGATCAGCGTTTCGGTGCGCTCGACCAGATCGGGTGATGCGCCGCGCTCCACCAGCATCTGGGCCAAGGTGCGCAGGCTCTGCGAAGTATCCGAAATTCCGTAGAACGATCCCTCGAAGTAGGGGATGTCCCAGCGTTCCTGCATCTGGCGGGCGAGGGACACGAGGGCCTGGCTGCAGACCACCATGTTCACCCGGGCGCGATGTGCGCTCGCCACCTGATGATAGCGGGCGTCGCCGGTGATCGGCGACAGCACCCGGATGCCGAGACGATCGAGCAGCGGGGTT
Organism: Defluviicoccus sp.; assembly: GCA_013414705.1. Taxonomy (GTDB): domain Bacteria; phylum Pseudomonadota; class Alphaproteobacteria; order Rhodospirillales; family Defluviicoccaceae; genus Defluviicoccus. The sequence goes on along the minus strand of CP058705.1, from coordinate 3,200,698 downwards.
ATCTGCCACAGCTCGCCCGCGACGTTGTATTCGCCGAGCACGTTGATGTCGCAGTCGGTCACGGTTTCCGGCTCATGCGTGCCGATGACGTGCTCCATCAGCGTGGCGCCGGCGAGCTTGTTGCCGAGATTCTTCGATCCAGCGAAGCCGGGAGCGGTCACCGGGATGATCGGCGTTCCCAGGCGCTCGGTCGCCGCCTTGCAGACGGCCTCGACATCATCGCCGATCAGCGCCGTCACGCAGGTGACATAAACGAACACCGCCGGCGGGCGATGGCTCTGGACAATCTGCTTGATCGCCCGATAGAGCCGCTTCTCGCCGCCGTGGATGATGTCGAGTTCCGTAAGGTCAGTCGTAAAGCCGGTGCGATACAGCTGCGGGCCGCTGGACGCCGAGTTGCGCGTATCCCAGCTGTTGCCCTCGCAGGCGATCGGTCCGTGCACCAGATGGGCGGCGTCGGTGATCGGCTGCAGGGCGATCTTTGCCCCGTCGAAGGCGCAGCCGCCGGCGGCGGCTCCNGGTGTCAGCGATTTCGCCGAGCAGCCCCGTTTGCGATCCTTCGCCGATTTTGCCTGGTTGGTTGCACAACCGGGCTCCTCGAACGCTTTGGCCACCTTCTGCTGGATGATCGACACGAAACCCTCTCGCTACCGGAGTTGAGTGATACGGTTCATCCTCCGCTCACCCTCCCGCGCTCGGCGGAGGGGGCTCGTGCGAGCGGAGGACGGAGGCAGGCTATTACCGCGTCAACTCGAAGCTGATGTCGGTCTTGCCTGCAATGTTGCTCTGACGGTCCATTTCGTCGAAGAGCTTGTCGAGGATTTGCGTCATCATCCAGATTGCGCCCTGGTAGCCGAAGATCGGGAACCGGTGGTGGTGATGCCGGTCGAAGATCGGGAATGACAGGCGAACCAGCGGGATGCCGCAGTCCTGCTCCAGGTACTTGCCGTAGCTGCTGCCGATCAGCAGGTCGCACGGCTCGGTGTGCAGCAGTGAGCGCATGGCCCACAGGTCCTGCCCGGCNCACACCTGGGCGCGTTCGCCCATCGGCGACGTTTCCAGCAGGGCCTTCACCTTCTTCGCCCACAGCTTGCTGCCGTTGGTGGCGAGAATGTGAATCGGTTCCGCACCCAGTTCCATCATGAACCGGGTCACACCGAGGCAGAAGTCCGGGTCTCCGAACACCGAGAAGGTCTTGCCGTGCAGGTAGGCCTGCGAGTCGGTGATCGCATCGACCAGCCGCCCGCGCTCCAGCAACAGCTGATCGGGGATCGGCTTGCCAGTCAGCTCCGAGACCTTCATCAGGAAATCGTCGGTCGCGGAAACGCCCAGCGGATAGTGGAATTTCGCGGTTTCGTGGTCCTTGCCCGCGCACAGCGACAGCGACTTCTTCGTGCAGTGCTCCTGCAGCGAGATCGTCGCCTTGGCATTGATCGACGCCTTGGAAGCCTCGATGCTGGTGCCGCCCGCGTACATGCTGAAGGTGCCGTTGGCCGGCATGTCGTAGACATCCGAGGGATCGCAGATGACCGTCGCGTCGACGCCCATCAGGCCCATCATCCGCTTGAGTTCGCGGATGTTGCCAACGCAGAATCCGTCGAAGCCCGGGATGATGTTGATGCTTTCGTTCGGAACGCGCGTCGCACCTTCCCAGTAGTGCTTGAGGATGCCCTCCAGCTGGTTGTCGTAGCCGTCAACGTGGCTGCCGACGAACGACGGGGTATGCGCATAGGGAACCGACAGATCTTCCGGAATGACGCTCTGCTGCTTGGCCTTGGTGACAAAGGCCTGCAGGTCGTCACCGATGACTTCCGCCATGCAGGTGGTGGAGATGGCAATCGCCTTCGGCTTGTAGAGCGTGTGCGAGTTCTGCAGGCCGTCGATCATGTTCTGCAGGCCGCCAAACACCGCCGCATCCTCGGTCATGTTCGAGGACACCGCCGACGAGGGCTCCTTGAAGTGGCGTGACAGGTGTGAGCGGAAGTAGGCGGCGCACCCCTGCGAGCCGTGCACGAAGGACAGCATGCCCTCGAAGCCGGCGGCGCAGAAAACCGCACCCAACGGCTGGCAGGCTTTCGCCGGGTTGACCGTCAGGGCCTTCCGCTCGAGATTCTTCTCCCGATACTCCCAGCTCTTGGTCCACTCCGCCACTTCCTGGACACGTTCATCGCTCGGGCGGCACTCGAANGTCTGNCGCTTGCGCGCGAACATTTCCTGATACTCGGGCTCCTTGAAGAGGGTCCCGTGATCCTTGATCTTGTCTAGAGACTGCGGCATTTCGAATTCTCCTCCCGACTCAGCCTCACTTGCCCATTCATGGCTCCGCCCTCTCCCGGTCGGGGAGAGGGCAGGGCGAGGGAGGGGATGTCAGCGAATGATTACTCAGCGGCGAGAGCCGGTGCGTCCTTCTTTCCCACGGCGCCTTGAACATGTTCCAGACCGGAGCATTGATCGCCATGTCCATGTCACGGGCGAAGATCGCGAAGCCGTCGTAGCCGTGATAGGGGCCCGAGTAATCCCACGAGTGCAGCTGGCGGAACGGCACACCCATCTTNTGCGTGCCGTACTTCTCCTTGATGCCGGAACCGACCAAGTCCGGTCGAATCCCTTCGATGAAGTGTTCCAGCTCGTAGGCCGTCACGTCGTCATAGATGAGGGTGCCGTCCTTCACATAATCCATCGAGCGCTGGTAGTCATCGCGGTGGGCGAATTCGTAACCGGCGCCGACGATCTCCATGCCCAGGTCTTCGTAGGCATTGACCATGTGCCGGGGCCGCAGGCCGCCGACGTACAGCATGACCTTTTTGCCCTGGAGGCGGGGCTTGTAGCGAGCGATAACCTCGTCGGCCATCGGCTTGTACTTGGCGATGACGCGCTCTGCCCCTTCCTTGATCTTGTCGTCGAAGAATTCGGCGATGGCGCGCAGCGATGCCTCGATCCGCGACGGCCCGAACAAGTTGAACTCGAACCAGGGCGTGCCGTACTTCTCTTCCATGTGCCGGGAGATGTAGTTCATCGACCGGTAGCAGTGGATGAGATTGAGTTCGGCCTTCGGCGCGCGCTCCAGCTCGGCCAGGGTCGAGTCCCCGGTCCACTGGGCGATGACCCGCAGGCCCATCTCTTCCAGAAGCCGGCGCGATGACCACGCGTCGCCGCCAATGTTGTAGTCGCCGATGAGCACGACGTCGTAAGGCGTGCCTTCGAACTCCACCGGCCGCTTGTCAAAGATCCAGTCACGAACGGCGTCGTTGGCGATGTGGTGGCCGAGCGACTGTGAGACGCCGCGGAACCCTTCGCAGCGCACGGGGACAATCGGCTTGTTGACCTCTTTCGCCTTGTCGCGGGCAACGGCTTCGATGTCGTCGCCGATCAGGCCGATCGGGCACTCGGACATCACCGAGATGCCACTGTTCAGCGGGAACATCTGCTCGACTTCGTCGATCAGCACCTTCAGCTTCTTGTCTCCGCCGAAGACGATGTCTTTCTCTTGGAAGTCGGACGTGATCTGCATGGTGCCGAAGGAATCGACGCCGGTCGTGCCGACGTAGAAGTTGCGGCGCTGTGACCAGGAATACTGGCCGCAGCCGACCGGGCCGTGGGAGATGTGGACCATGTCCTTCACCGGACCCCACACCACACCTTTCGATCCGGCATAAGCGCAGCCACGGATCGACATCACGCCGGGGATCGACTTGATGTTCGATTTCACGCCGCAATCCGAGGAGCCTTCGTTGGTGACGGCGAGGTGCTTGGCCCGCTTCTTGGCGGTCTTTTCGGGGTAGGCCTCAAGGACCTCTTGGATCAGTTTCTCGTGAAACTCCTTGTCGTTTTTGTAATCGATCGTCTTGATGACGGTCATCCGTCTGTCCTCCGAAATCGAGCCTGGCGAGTACGCTTGGTCGCTTAGGCGGCCACCGACTTCTTAGCTGCTGCGGCCGCGTCGGTTGCGACGCGCTTGGCGATCGCTTCCTTCGCCTCGAGCTCGGCGATCATCTGCTCGTCGGACTTGATGATGCCGAAGTCCATCAGCATGTCTTCGAGCTCTTCCATGCTGACCGGGGTCGGAACCACGCCCTGTCCGGAGTTCTCGTGGATCTTCTTTGCCAGCGTCCGGTATTCGTCCGCCTGCGGGTGGTCCGGCTGATACTGGATCACCGTCTGGCGGCGCAGTTCGGCGTGCTGCACGACGTTGTCACGCGGAACGAAGTGGATCAGCTTGGTGCCGAGCTTCTTCGCCATCGCTTCGGAGAGGTCGACCTCGCGGTCGGTCATGCGCGAGTTGCAGATCAGGCCGCCCAGGCGGACCGAACCGGTCGTCGCATACTTCAGAATGCCCTTGGAGATGTTGTTGCAGGCATACAGCGCCATCATCTCGCCGGACATGACGATGTAGATTTCCTGCGCCTTGTTCTCGCGGATCGGCATGGCGAAACCGCCGCACACCACGTCGCCCAGAACGTCGTAGGAGATGTAATCGGCGTCCTCGTAGGCGCCGTTTTCCTCCAGGAAATTGATGGCGGTGATGACGCCGCGACCGGCGCAGCCGACGCCTGGCTCCGGACCACCGGACTCGACGCAACGGATGTTGTTGAACCCGACGCGGATGACTTCCTCCGGGTCGAGGTCCTCAACCGAACCCTTTTCGGCGGCCATCTGCAGCACCGAGAGCTGCGCCTTGGAGTTCAGGATCAGTCGGGTCGAGTCGGCCTTCGGGTCGCAGCCGACGATCATGATCCTCTGACCCATTTCCGCCAGCGCGACCAGCGTGTTCTGGGAGGTGGTCGACTTGCCGATGCCACCCTTGCCGTAGAACGCGATCTGCCGAAGCTTTGGCATTACGATAACTCCTCTCGCACAAAAATCTGGCCAGGGCAGTGTGCCCTCTCGGGAGACCAAACTTGCAAGAGGTGTGCCAGGGAGATTCAAGTCGCGGGATGTCAGAAAAAGCGTTATAAAAATCAATACCTTGACGAAGAGCGGGAGGAGACGACAGCAAATTAGCGGGCGCTGTCCGGTTCCCGACAATCCGCGACATGGTGTTGTGTCCGGAACAGCGGGACGGAAAAACCCTGGCTTGCAGCGGTCCACGGGACATCAAGCCGGTGCCGGGTGCGGTCTCCTCGCAGCGTTGATCTCTGAACTGGCGCGTGCCAGCCCACAACCCGCTCACAACCAACCGGCGACCGTCACTGCGAGACGCGTGTCAGTCACGTAGACTTCAAAGCAGTGAGTGAATGAGCCTGGGGTGGGAAATGGCTGAGCGCGTTCTGTGGGCCGACGTAGCGCGAGGTATTGGGATAATAATGGTTGTATTCTCACACTGTTGGCGAGGTATTGGAGATACCGGTTTAATATCCGATCAGAATCTTTTTTACGACGTGGATACGACACTATATTTAGTACATATGCCGTTATTTNTTTTCTTATCAGGTATCTTTTATTATCATTCTGTAAATAGTAAAGATACACATACGTTGATATGGAATAAGATCTTTACCATAATATACCCATATTTTCTTTGGTCTATAGTACTTATTATCGTCAATATGTTGACTTCTAGCTTCGTCAATAAGCCATTCTCGCTTTCTGTGCTTGAGTCTCTGCCGCTGCACCCGATCGGCCCATTCTGGTTCCTGTATGCGCTGTTCCTGATCCAGGGCATTGCGTTGATCGTATTTCGCGTGTTGCGACTCTCGTCATGGACGGCGGTCGCCATCGGTCTGGTGATGTTGACGGCGAGTTTCTTTGTCGATACGTACGTGCCGCACCAGATCCTGTTTNCACTTCATCTTTTTGCCGCTGGAGCGGCGTTTGCCGAGTTTGTCGGACTCTCACCGGCGATCAGCACGAAGTTCGCGGCGCTGTGCAGCGCTCTTTATCTTGGCGGATTGGCGGTGGCGTTGCCAAACGGCTTGGTGTTTTCTGCACCGGCGCTGATCCCTCTTTCGCTTCTCGGTGTGGCGACCGTGGTGGGACTGTCGCGAGTTGGGTCCACGTCCCGGTATGTGCATCGTCTGAACTGGCTGATGGCGTTGGGGCGTGCGTCGATGGCGATCTATGTCATGCACGTTCTGTTCACGGCGGGGAGCCGTATCGTGCTGGTTGTTCTGTTCGGTGTACATTCGGTGCCGGCGCTGCTTGCTGCCGGGGTTGTCGCAGGCTTGATCGGCCCGGTGATCATCTATTCCGTCGTGCACCGGCTGCGGCTGGACCCTTTGTTCGGGTTTGCGGCTCCTCGGCGGTATGGCACCCACGTCGCCCTGTTTGGATCGTAACAGCCACACTCCCTCCGGAAGCAGCAGGCATCCGATGGGGCGTCGTGCCTCTTTATGGGCGCGATGTTCATCGGATGCTCTCTTCGACGTGTGATTGCACCGTGGTCAAGAAGAGATGTGCGCTCACGTGCTGTGTGCGCAGTGAATCGGCTTGACCGGGACCGACAGCCCGCCGTGTAGTTCCCCGGATCGTCTGGCTGTTGGCGAGTTGCGGAGTTGAAAAGCCGGTCAGAGTAAGGCCGAGCGAGGTTGCTCTCGCGCCCGTCGGTCAGTTCAAACGACCGCCTCAGCATGCGTCAGCCCATTGGCTGGAACGGATCTTGCTGTTGCTCAGCGACCAATAAGAACGGAGGGAGCGGTGACCGGTTCCGTCGACGGCATATGGCGCCACGTAGACGGCACAAATCTTGTCGGTCTTCCATCCGGGTTTATCGGCAGTGCTGCGTTCAACGCGGAAAACCGGCCGATGCACATCACCGGCACCCGCGCAATGAACCCGGATCTGTTCCGGATGCTCGAAGCGCTTGGCAGCTCCGACGATGCTGGCAAAGTTTTTGCAAACTACATGGAGGCCATGTTTGGCTTGGTGCCGNAGGCCTCGGAGTCGCCCGCGGACCATCCAGTCCGTCGCCACTACCGGGCGAGTTATCTGCGCCTGCTGCGTGGCTGGGCGTATGACAGCAACTCACCGGAAGGAGCGGTGTTGAAAGGCTGGGTGGAGAACCGTTTCGGTTTGTTCCCGACCTTTCACAAGAGCACGCTCGGCCGGTTCAACTCGCCTGCGTGGGCCCGCTACGTGGAAGAAAAGATGGGAAGCAGATTTCACAACAACGCGGTGTTCAGTCAGGTCGACCTGCTCTACGAGTTCGCTCAGTGGACGCTCGATCGGCGTGCCGAAGGTCGGGCGAGCTTGCGCTTGTTTCGCGGCGTCAACGATTTCGACGAACATCCGATCATCGAGCGGCTCGACAAGCGTCACGTTGTCTTGCGTCTGAACAATCTTGTCTCGTTCACCAGTGATCGCGCCGTGGCGAGTTGCTTCGGCGATTGCATCCTCGAGACCAGTGTTCCGTCGTCGAAGGTGCTGTTTTTCAACACGTTGCTTCCACAGCATCCGTTGAAGNGGGAGGACGAGATCCTGGCCATTGGAGGCGACTACCAAGTCAAGGCGACGTATTACTAATATGACGCATTATTGATATAAAAGAAGATGGGGTTATCTTGACAATCGATCCGTCCATCTACGACCGCGCGCTGGGCGCATACCTGGGCTATGCCATCGGCGACGCCTTGGGGGCTACGGTCGAGTTCATGACCGCAAGTGAAATCGCCCGCGAATATGGCGTCCATTCCCGAATGATCGGTGGCGGTTGGCTGAAGTTACAGCCGGGGCAAGTAACCGACGATACGGAAATGGCGCTGTGCCTGGGACGGGCCATGATGCGGACAGGTGGCTGGAATCTGAACGCTGTCTGCGATGAATTTGCGCTTTGGCTGAAAAAGGTGCCGATCGACGTCGGGAACACCACCCGACGCGGCATTCGCCGCTATATCGTTGACGGCAGCACGGCTTCCATGCCGAACGAGGGCGATGGCGGCAACGGTGCGTGCATTCGCAACCTTCCCGTCGCGTTGGCGACACTGCATGACGACGAGAAGTTTCAAATCTGGACCATCGAACAGTGTCACATCACCCACAACCATGCGCTCTCTGATCAGGCGGCGCTGGCGCTCGGAAGGATGGTCCGCCGGCTGATTCTGGGGGCGGGGTGGCCGGCGNCTCGGGAGGAGACGCGACTCCTGATCGAGGCATACCCGCAGTTTCGCTTCGAACGGTTTCGCGGACCGTACACGGGGTATGTCGTCGATACGGTGCGTACCGTGTTGCACACCTATTTTTATACGGATTCTGTCCGAAACTGCATCACTCAGACCGTCAATCTGGGCGGTGACGCAGATNCGACCGGGGCTCTGGCGGGGATGCTGGCCGGGGCGACCTATGGTGCAGCCAGCATCCCTCAGGCATGGTCAAAGAAACTCGACCCCGCAGTCAGAACCGAGATCACCGAGCAGGTCTGCGCCTTATTGCAGCTCAGCACGAAAGGCTGAAAAACGCCGGGCGCAGAATAACGCCAGGGAGCGATGCGCTTCAGAATTCAGCAGTGGGTTATTCGGAAATGCGGTAGCCGACTTTAAGAACCACCTGATACTCGCTCACGGCGCCCTTGTCGACGTGACCCCGCAGTTCCGCCACTTCAAACCAAGTGATGTTTTCGATCTCACCCGATGCGGTTCCGATGGCGTTGTTGATTGCCTCGGAAATGCTGGCTGACGAGGTGCCGACAAGTTCGAGTTTCTTGTAGACGCTGTTCGGCATGAAACCTCCGGTGCTGAATACCAATTCATCTCGTGATCACATGGCAATGACCACTGCCGGGATCAATCGTGTCCAGTGAACGAAACAAAACGCCAGATGGAAACCGGTCCGGCGTCGCGCGCCGGTCTACTCGACGTCGGCGAGGCGTCGCGCGTCGACCGTAATCGGCAGGCGGGTATCAGCCGCCTTTTCGGGAAGTTCAAATCGCCAGCCGTTGGCGAGCTCAACCCAACCTCCCCAGAGGTCGGCGTTTTGCTGTGCCACAACCGTCTCCTCCAGGTCCTTCTTAGTGACATATACGGTGAGTCTGTCTCCCGCNTTGGCAAGCGTGATCTTCATGCTGTCCTCGATACGCTCGATTTCAAAAGCGCGCATGCCGACAATGCGGCCGCGCTCGAAAAAGTCAACCGAGTAGATGTAATGGCGCTGCAGGAACTCGTCGACGGACGCAACGTAGCCGATCTCACCCGGTTCGACGAGGGCGTCGCCGATGCGGAATCCAAGGTAGGTGCCGTCGTTGCGCACGCCCCGGATCGCCCGAACCTTCTCGCCCACCTCGAAGCGAGGAGGCTGGGCAACTTCCAGCTCAGGTGCCGGCGGGACCGGCAGCGACGGCGAGTCTCCCATGTCAGTCAGGCCTGCGAAATCGCGTCCGATGGGCAGGCGGCCACGCACTGCGGCGAGGCGAACACGCCCTTGCATTCGGTGCATTTGCCGGCGTCGATGGCGTAGACGTCACCCTTCATCTTGATTGCGCCGCTCGGGCAATCAAATTCGCACGCTCCGCAGCCGGTACAGGCACCGGCATCGATACGGTAAGCCATGATGTTCCATCTCCTTTTCTGCGGTCATCACCTCCGCGGGGCCAGCCCGTGGCTGACGGCCCGCGTCCTTCACGCACTGCGGACGGCCACGCCATGTTCCGATGCGCGTTCCACCAGCCAACGGGCGATGGCGGTTTCAATATAATCCAGGCCGACATCGTCAAAGACATCGAACCCGGCCTCGGCGAGGCGCTGGCGCGGGCAGCGGCCGACCTTGGCCGTGAGGATTGCGGTGACACCTTCGAGGGCCGCAATCGTCAGATCCAGGACGTCTTCCTCGCCTTCGCCGCCCCGGCAATAGCGATCAGCGCGCCGATGGCCGACGAACCGGGTCCCGTTGCTTGAAACCTCGAAAATCTGGAATTCCTTAGCATGCCCGAAGTGCTGATTGACCCGACCACCGCCCTTTGAGGTGATCGCAACCAGGATCGGTTCCTCCGGTGCATACTGGCGCACTGCCGCGGCCGCGTCGGCCGCCTCACGGCGCCGGTCCTCGCGTTCGCGATCGACGATCGCCCGATAGGCACGCCGGGCTTCGCCATCCACCTGAGGCTCCTCGGGCAGCAGGTCCAGGCCGAACTCCTGTCCCTTGTCCTCGCCGAGCAGGCCGACCGCATCGGCGCGGCACTGCCGGCAATGCTTCATCAGCTTCGCATCCGAGCCCAGATGGTCCTGCAGTTCCTTGAGCTCCGCAGGCGTGGGGCCGCGCTGGCCGGTGAGGCCGAAGTGGGTGCCGTGAGCCGGGTCGGAAATCAGCGGCATGATGTTGTGCAGGAAGGCACCGCGACGCTTTACCTCGGCATTGACCTCCTCAAGGTGATGGTCATTGACACCGGGGATCATCACCGAGTTGACCTTCACCAGGACGCCGGCTTCGGTTAGCATGGAAATGCCCTGAAGCTGGCGTTCGATCAGGATGCGCGACGCCTCGACACCGGTCCGGCGTTCGTGACCGAAGAAAATCCAGGCGTAGATCTTGGATGCGATCTCGGGATCGATCGCATTCATAGTGACCGTGACGTGATGGATTCCAAGCTCACGGATCGTCTCGACATGGTCGGGCAACGCGAGGCCATTGGTCGACAGGCACAGAGTCAGCTCCGGCATCGTCTCGCGCAGCATCCGGAACGTCTCAAACGTGCGCTTGTGATCGGCCAGAGCATCACCGGGGCCTGCGATGCCCACCACCGAAAGATTGGGCATGGCGGCCGCAACCGCCTTAACCTTGCGCACCGCATCATCGGGCGTCAGGCGCTCGCTCACCACACCCGGGCGGCTTTCGTTGCTGCAATCGTACTTCCGGTTGCAGTAATTGCACTGAATGTTGCATGCCGGTGCGACGGCGACGTGGATACGCGAGAAGAAATGGTGTGCATCCTCATTGTAACAGGGATGCTCCTTGATCTTCTCGCGAATGTGCTCCGGCAGGTCGGGCGATTTGGCGACTGCCGAACTACAGCCTCCTGAGGAGCAGCCACCGGAGCTCTGTTCCGGTGAAGGGCGCGGTACGCGTGAGATCACGTCCAAGGGGATGACCTTCTGTACCATTCCTTCGCCTCCTCAAAGTCGCTTCTTGCACCGGAGCAAAATGTCTGCGTTCAGAGGAAGCAAGACGCGTGCCAGTTATCAATGCCTTGAAAACACGCGCATTCTGGTTTCAGCGGCTCTGTAAGGTGATGTCGTGCCGACGACAAGTCGTGTCGGGTCCCCGACAGTCGGCATGCGCGACGTGCTGTGATGTCCCGATCAGTGGAACCATGTGACGATCGTTTGTGAGGATGGGGGCACAAGGTGCGTCTTTAGGTGTTTAGTCCCGGAATTTGATGGATTGGATCGAGTTTGAATCGTTCTGGCTCTGAAGTCCAGATTTTGCAGATGTATCCGTATGGGGTGAGGCCGCGCAGGGTCTTCAGTCTTTGCCGAAGGTGTCGGCTGCGATGAAGTCGGCGAGGTGCGTTTCGAACGGAGCATGGTCGTCATCGTGGAAACGCTTGACGGTGGTCTCCTTGATGGTCCGGTTCATTCTTTCAACCTGACCATTGGTCCACGGATGCTTCACCTTTGTCAGGCGATGCTCGATGCCGTTTTCCTGGCATCGCATGTCGAACATGTGCGTCATGTGGCGTGCGGTTGGACCGTCTGCATAACGCGGTGGGAAGGTGAATTGGATGCCATTGTCGGTGAGCACGGTGTGGATCTTGTAGGGCACGGCCTCGATGAGGGCTGAGAGAAAAGCGGATGCGGACGTGCGCCCGGTTTTCCTTGCGACCTGCACGAAGACGAATTTGCTCGTGCGATCAATGGCAACGGAGAGATAAAGCTTCCCTCGGTGGTCTGCACTTCGGCACTATCGATGTGGAAAGAGCCGAGGAGATCGGTCTTGAATTTTTCTGTGCCGGCTTGTCTTCTGCGACATCGGGCAATCGGCTGATGCCGTGGCGCTGCAGACACCAATGCAGCGACGAGCGCGTCAGATGCGGGATCGTCGGCTGAAGCGCGTACAGGCAATCGTCCAGTGGCAGCAGCGTATGGCGCCGAAAGGCGACAATAATCGCCTCATCTTCGATCGAAAGCACTGTCGAATGTGGTCTTTCGGCCCCGTCTTCAGATCGGACGGTGATGTCCGCTTCTTCCACGTCGCGACAGTCTTGGGGTTGATCCCGTAGCGCTTCGACAGCGCCCTCAGGCTCTATTGACTATTTTGTATCGCTCGACGCACCGCCTCTGTCGTCCGGGCGCCCCGGTGCAGAACCTGTCCCATAGGGCCTCCTTCCTCTCCCGTGAATTGCACCATCAAAGTCCGGGATCAAACACTTAGCAGTCACCGTCACCCTTCAGGCCGTGGCGGGGAGGGCCATTTTTGGAGAAGCGGCCGGTGGTATTATTTGTACCCTAAACAGGGTAAAATAGGCGTTGCGAGGTGTTTGTTGCTCTCGACGGCGGGTGGTGAGTGCGCGATCATGGTGTCAAATGCTCTGTCCGGATCGATGCCTCAGGCGACGAAAGAGCGGCGTCTCCATGATCGTGTCGGTGCACCGACGCTGATGCTGCAGTTCGACGGAACGCTTTATGCCGCGAGCAACTGGAGCCTCGGCGGAGCACTGATCGACGGCTATGATGGTGGGTTGAGGCCGGGAGCGCTGCTGACCATCGATGCGCTCGGCTCTGACGAGCAGGCGTTGCACGAGACGCGAATTCCGGCGCGGGTCGTACGCGTCAGCCCCAGCGCTGGTAGTGGCCGGATCAGTATGAGCATCAGCATCAGTTTTCTGGCGCTTGACGACAGCGCTTATGGCGTTCTGAAGCAGCTGATGAGAACGCTCGAGACGCATTGCCAGCCGCATCGCTGACCGATGCCGGAGGTGATGCCGGGGACGGAGGGATCCGCTCAGATGCGTCCGGCCCGCAGGCGCGCGAAGCCGGCCTCGAGGTCGGCGATCAGGTCCGCTTCGTTCTCCAGGCCACAATGCAACCGCAGGCAGGGGCCCGGGTCGGGCCACCGGGTGGCAGTTCGAACACCGCGCGGATCGAACGGAATAATCAGGCTCTCGTATCCGCCCCAGCTGAATCCCATGCGGAACAGCTGCATTCCGTCCAGCATCGCTGCCAGCGCGGGCTTGTGCACCGGTGACAGCACGCAGGCGACGAGGCCGTTGCTGCCGGTGAAATCGCGTCGCCAGATGTCATGACCGGGACACGACGCAAACGCCGGATGCAGCACGCGCGTCACTTCCGGTTGCTGTTCGAGCCAGCGGGCGACCGCAAGTCCGGTTTGCTCGTGCCGGGCGAGGCGAACGGAAAGGGTGCGCAGTCCGCGCAGCGCCAGATAGCAGTCATCCGGGCCGGCCGCACTGCCGAGGAATGACGAAGCGCGCTTGATCCGCAGAAACTGCTCCTGATTGGTGATGATCAGCCCCATCATCACGTCTGAGTGGCCGACGATGTATTTCGTTGCCGCCTGGATCGAGACATCGACGCCCATCTGCAGCGGCTTCAGGTAGAGCCCCGCACTCCAGGTGTTGTCGATCACCGAGACGATGCCTGCAGCGCGCGGCAGCGGCGGCGCGGGGACGTCCTGCACCTCGAAGGTGAGGGAGCCGGGGCTTTCGAGATACAGCAGGCGCGTGTTGGGGCGGATCAGCGGTGCCGGATCGGCGAGCGGATCGTAATAGCTGGTCTCGATGCCGAGGCCAGCCAGCATCTTGTCGCAGAAGCTGCGGACCGGACCGTAGACACTATCGACCATCAGCAGGTGGTCGTCGGCGCGCAGAAAGGCGAGCAGGGTGACGGTGATCGCTGCGAGGCCGGAGGACACGGCAATGCTGCGGTAGCCGCCTTCGAGTGCGGTGACCGCGTCTTCCAGGGCAAATGTGGTGGGNGTCCCNCGGCGACCGTAGCGGGTCCCCTGATAAGGAGTCCGCTCCGCGTCTTCCATCGCTTCGAGAGACGGAAAGACGATCGTCGAGGCATGGTAGACGGGTGGATTGACGACACCGTGGTTGGCGAACGGATCGAGCCCGACATGCGCCAACAGCGTGTCGGATCCCGTGGGGAGCCGTCCGGCGGCTTGCTCACGCTTGCGGACCTTCGACCGGAACGTCGTCGCGATTACCCCACTCCGCCCAGGAGCCGTCGTAGATGGCAACCGGCTCGCAGCCGAGCAGATGAGCGGCAAAGGCCGGGACACAGGCGCTGACCCCGGAGCCGCAATAAGCGACGAGCGGTTGTTGAGGATCGAGGCCGGCAGCCACAAAGGCAGCCCGGAACGCGTCTGCTGTCCGCCAGATACCGTTGTGCTCCATGTCGATGAAGCTGGCAAACGGCAGGCTGTGGGCACCGGGATGTGCCCCGCCGCGTTGCCGGGCGCGGTTCGGGAAGCTCTCCGGTGTAACGGCCAGCCGGGCGGCAGTCGGCGATCTGTTCTACCGAGCCGCCTGCCAGCGCACGCATCTCCTGCAGCGAACGGATGAGCGAGCGATCGAAGCGGGCCTGGAAGCGGGCCTGGAGGGGAGTGCGAAGGCTGGGCAACGCATCGGTGACCGGCAGGCCGCGCTCGATCCAGGCGCCGAGGCCGCCGTCGAGCACCGCCACCGCGTCGTGTCCGAAGCAGCGGAAGGCCCACCACACCCGCGCTGCCGCAAACGATCCGGGCTGGTCGTAAACGACGATCTGGGTTCCGTTGTCGATGCCGAGTGTGCTCACCTTCTCGGCGAAGAGCTCGGGCGAGGGCAGCATGTGCGGCAAACCGGCCGCCGGATCGCAGATGCCATCGATATCGAAGAAGCCGGCGCCGGGGATGTGCGCAGCCGCGTATTCGTCCGCGGGGCTGCGGCCGCTGCCGGGCAGATGAAAGCTGCCGGGCAGATGAAAGCTGCCGTCGAGGATCCGCAGGTTCTTATCGTACAGGTGCTCTTCGAGCCACGCCACCGAGCGCAGGGAGTCCGGCCGGGCATAGCCCGGGTCGGTTGTCGTCATGTCCGTCATGCCAGCCAGTCCGGGACCGGCAGTTCCTTGGCGCGCAGGAACTCCGGATTGAACAGTTTGCTCTGATAGCGGGTGCCAAAATCGCAGAGGACCGTGACGATCACATGTCCTGGTCCCAGCTCTCGCGCCAGCCGGATCGCGCCCGCGACGTTGATTCCCGAAGAGCCACCGAGGCACAGGCCTTCGTGCTTCAGCAAGTCGAAGATGATTGGCAGCGCCTCGGCATCGCGAATCTGGAACGGCAGGTCAACCGGAGCGCCCTCCAGGTTTCGGGTAATCCGGCCCTGGCCGATCCCNTCGCTGATCGACTCGCCTTCGGCCTTCAACTCGCCGGTGGTGTAGTAGCTGTAGAGTGCCGCGCCCATCGGATCGGCAAGGCCGATCTGCACCTTCGGATTGCGCTCCTTGAGGAACATCCCGACGCCGGCCAGCGTGCCGCCGGTGCCGACGGCGCAGATGAAGGCGTCCACCTTGCCTTCGGTCTGCTGCCAGATCTCGGGGCCGGTGGTGTCGTAATGACCACGGCGGTTGGCCACATTGTCGAACTGGTTCGCCCAGATGGCGCCGTTCGGCTCGGTCTTCGCCAGCTCGGCTGCGATACGGCCGGAAATCTTGACGTAGTTGTTCTCGTTGCGATAGGGCACGGCGGGCACGGTGCGCACCTCGGCGCCGCACAGTCGCAGCATGTCGATCTTCTCGCGGCTCTGCGTCTCGGGGATGACGATGACAGTGCGGTATCCCCGCGCGTTACCAACCAGTGCCAGGCCGATACCGGTGTTGCCGGCAGTGCCTTCGACGATGACGCCGCCCGGGCGCAGCAGGCCGGAGGCTTCCGCGTCTCGGATGATTGCAAGCGCGGCCCGATCCTTGACCGAACTGCCTGGGTTGAGGAACTCCGCCTTGCCGAGGATTTCGCAGCCGGTCGCTTCTGATGCCTGCTTCAGGCGGATCAGCGGTGTATTGCCGATCGCCTCGACAAACCCATTGCGCACATCCATCGATCCGCCGCGTCTTTCCCAAAGCCGGAACCGAAGCGGACCCTAGAGGCCGGGCTCCGGGCGATCAAGCTGGAAGTCCCGAAGCGCCCGGGGCGACGGTGTCAAACAGCAGCGTTACCACCACCTGCCGGTTGCCCGATTGTCCGGATAGGGCTGCTGGAAATCGATTGGCTGGCGGCGCGCCACGGCGACGCAAAGGGCTGCCGTTATGCACAGCAATGCCAGTCCCACCGCCACCAACGCCCGCGTCTGCGCCCGATTCAGGATCTCCGCTGTCGGCAGGAATACGACCAGCTTCCACGCTTCGTTTTCCGCACCGACCGGAAGTGCAGTCTGCACAATGGTTCCGGATAACCGTCGCATCGGCAGGATCCGATGGTAGCCAACCGTCGAGAATGCGAAGGCACCTTCGCTGGTCATGAAACCACCGCTGCTGGCCGTCTCGATCCGGAACCACAGGTCCGGGTCGCGACGGCTGAGGGTTGCATCATAACCTTCGGGCCAGACAGCCCCCACGCATCTTCGGATTCTGGTCCGACAATCCAGCGACCGTGCCGGTCCAGCAGCATCGGTGTGCCCACGACGTCTCCGGCGCGGCGCACTTGCGCAAGCAGCGGCGCGAGCAGACAGTTGAGGACGATGAGGCCGCGTCGGTTGTTGTCCAGATCGAAGACGGGGGCCACCAGGCGATCGTTGGTTTGTGCGTCAATGGCGCCGCTTGGTCTCCGATGGTGCGGTCGAGCGGCGATATGAACATTTCTCCCGGCGGCAGTTGCAGGCCGATGATCACGTAACTTCGCTCGGATCTGTCCCGAAGCTCCCCGCCGCGATGGCGACCACTCCACTCGCCTGCAGCTCGATCCGTACCATCTCGCGGCCGTTGAGGTCGATGTATTGATCTGATCGTACACCCCCGTGTTTCGGCGAGGGCGATCAGGTGGCGTTCGAGAGCACCACGTTGTTCGTCGCTTGGATCGGCTGGAAACGAGCGCAACCAGCTGCCGGTCGACAGAAGCACCAGATCCGAGGCGACCACATCCAGATAGGAGTCGATGATGCGCGTCTGGACGGCGAACGTCTGTGTCGCGGCATGCTGGAAATCACGCTGCTGGCGCTGCAGCTGGCTGAATGCCAGAACGGCAAGGGCTGTGGTTACCAGGATTGTCGCCGGCAGCATGTAGCGGCAGAACGCCGGGACGTGCTTCAGCCAACGGCTGTGCCGATGCCTGGCGGCACGGGGCGGCGACGCGGAATACCCGCGCGGCATCCGCACCGCACCCGGGCGTCGAGGCCGAACGTATCTTCCGTCGTCGCGCACTGACCGGGAGCCAGGCATGGTGCGGGGTCGGTTTCGTCGCAACAGACGGAGCAGCGTCGCCAGCTTGAGAACAATCCGGACGAGGATCGTGCAGAGTTCCTGGAGCTTGCCCGCGCGGTGCTTTGGCTGCGTCGCGTCTGGCGCTTCCTGCTGATCATCTGCACGGCGACGAAGCGTGTCGGCCCGCTTGCCAGGGCGCCGATCGGCACGCGACTCCGTCGGATTGCCCATGCCCGTTCTCCTGCCTGTAATGTGCAGGATGTATCGCTCAGGACTATTATCCTGTAAAGGAATTTATGCAAAACAATAACAGTCCCTGCCGATTTTGGCAGGGGTGGAACCGTCCCTGGTTGTGAAGGCGACCGACCCCTAGGCCGCTTCTCCGGCGGCAGTCCCCCGCAACCGCTGCTGGTGGATGCGGAACCACTGCAGGCCAACCAGCGCCGGACCGTTGACGATCCGTCCCGCGTCCATCCACTGCCAGACGTCGTCGGGCGAGGCGATCAGAACACGGATGTCCTCATGCTCTTCATCGAGTCCGAAGACACCGGCTTCCGCTGGCGCATCCACCAAACCCAGATACAGCATGATCGTTTCGCTGGAGCCGCCCGGCGTGGCCAGGATCGGGCCGATCAACTCCAGATGCCGGATGTGGCAGCCGGCTTCCTCGACCGCCTCGCGGCGGATCACCGCATCCGGTGTCTCGCCCTCGTCGATGATGCCGGCGACGATCTCGATCAGCCACGGGGTAAACGCGCCTGCGAGGTGGGGTTCCTGGGCCGCGATGAAAGCGCCGGGGCGGAACTGTTCGATCAGCACCATCTGGTCCCGGGCCGGGTCGTACAGCACGGCAGCCACTGCATGACCGCGCTCGAAGATCTCACGCTGCATCGGCCGTCCCCAGCCGCCGGCAAACAGCCGATGGCGCAGCCGATAGCGGTCAACGCGGAAGTAGCCCTGAAAGGCGGTCTGCTGCTCCAGGATCTCGACGTCATCGAAGGTCATGCCCGACGTCCCCTCCCCGAAGTCTTATTTCCCGACTCTTTGCCCTGAGTCGGTGCGTGATCCGAATGCGATCGTTCATGGCAGCGGCTTCTGTTTCAGGATGTCGCGGATTTCCTGCAGCAGGACAATGTCGGCGGGCGGCGCCTTCGCCTCGTCCTCGATCCCGGCGGCTTCCTTGAGGCGATTGATCTGCTTGACCAGGATGAACACGGCGAACGCCACGATGAGGAAGCTGATGACGGTGTTGATGAAACTGCCGTAGGCGATCACCGGCGCACCGGCGGCGCGGGCCGCCGCGAGCGAGGCGAAGTCCTGCGCGGAAAGATTGATGAACAAATCGCTGAAGTCCACCCGGCCCAGCAGCAGACCAATCGGCGGCATGATCACATCATCGACAAGCGAGCTTACGATCTTGCCGAACGCGGCACCAAGAATGAGACCGACCGCCAGATCGACGACGTTGCCGCGCATCGCGAACTTGCGGAACTCCCGCAGCAGTCCAGACATCTGCGTGATCCTTCCTCCCCGACGGGCTGCCTCCCTTTCCGGGCCATCCCCCGCGAAAGGAACTGTACGCCGCTCGCCAGCAGCCGAGACGCGAGCAGCCGATTGCTTGCCAAGCGATAGGCTGATCTTCATCGCGCGTCAACGGAGCATCGAGAAAACGCGTAGACCCTGCAATGGTTTGCAACCCTTGGCAGATCAAAGTCGGGTGTTCCCGAACACGGTATCTTCATCGGTGACTGCCTGTTGGCGCCTGCCTGTGAACGCGCTAGTGTCCGCGTCCGGTTTCGAAGAGGGAGGGCTCGGGATGCGTCGGATATTCTCGGCGCTGTTCGCCAGTGTCTGCTTGCTTTTGTTGCTGGCCGGGAGCGGCAGCCCAGCAGCAAACGATCAGGGTCTACAACTGGTCGGATTACATCGACCAAAGTATTCTTGAGGACTTTACCAAGTCCACAGGCATCAAGGTCGTCTACGACGTCTATGATTCCAACGACATCCTGGAAACCAAGCTGCTCGCCGGCAAGACCGGCTATGATCTGGTCTTTCCTAGTGGCAACTTCCTGGCTCGCCAGATCAAGGCCGGCGTCTTCCAGCCGATGGACCGGGCGAAGCTGACGAACTGGAAGAATCTCGACCCGCAGCTGATGGCGCGGCTGGAGAAGTACGACCCGGGCAACAAATACGGCGTGCCGTACCTGNTGGGGACGACCGGGATCGCCTACAACGTCGATGCGATCAAACAGCGGATGCCGGACGCGCCGGTCGATAGCTGGGATCTGATCTTCAAGCCCGAGATCATCAGCAAGTTCGCTGACTGCGGCATCTACATGCTGGACGCGGGCGACGAAATCATCCCGGCGACGCTGAAGTATCTGGGCGAGGATCCGGACCAAGGATCCGGCGGTGATTGCCAAGGCCNNGAGGCGCCGCTGATGGCAATCCGGCCGTATATTCGCAAGTTCCACTCTTCGGAAAACATCAATGCGCTTGCCAACGGCGACATCTGCCTCGCGGTGATGTGGTCCGGCGACGCCAAGATCGCCGCCGAACGCGCCCGCGAAGCGGGGAAGGATGTAAAGATCGAATACCGGATCCCGAAGGAAGGGGCGCAGATGTGGGTCGACATGATGGCGATCCCGAAGGATGCGCCCAATCCGGACGGTGCACTGACGTTCATCAACTACCTGCTTGAGCCGCAGGTGATCGCCAAGTCCACCAACTTCGTGACCTACGCCAACCCGAATCTCGCCTCCAAGCCTTACGTCGAAAAGGCGATCCTGGACGATCCGACGATCTACCCGCCGCCTGCGGTGATGGAGAAGCTGTTCATCGTCACGCCTTCGGATCTGCGGGTGCAACGGGTGATCACCCGCGTGTGGCAGAAAGTGAAGACCGGGAGGTAAGCCGCTCCGTCAAGGAACCGTGCCATGAGCGAGGTGAAGCTGCAGCCCGAGATCCGCCTGCCGGCAGAACCGTGGCGGGATCCGAGGGCCGTCCCGTTCATCAAGATCCGCGACGTGGTGAAGAAGTTCGACGGTGTTACTGCCGTCGATGACGTCTGCCTCGACATCTACAGAGGAGAGTTCTTCTCGCTACTGGGCCCATCCGGTTGCGGCAAGACGACTCTGCTGCGGATGCTGGCAGGATTCGAGGAGCCGTCGGCTGGGACGATCGAGATCGACGGCGTCGACATGTCTTCGGTACCGCCCTACCGGCGGCCGGTGAACATGATGTTCCAGTCATACGCGCTGTTTCCGCACATGACGGTGGAGCAGAACGTCGCCTTCGGCCTCAAGCAGGAGCGCTTGGCGCGCACCGAGATTTCCCGGCGGGTGGAAGAGATGCTGGCACTGGTGCAGCTCTCCGACCTCGCCCGGCGCAAGCCGCACCAGCTCTCCGGCGGCCAGAGGCAGCGGGTGGCCCTGGCGCGCGCGGTCATCAAGAAGCCGAAGGTTCTGCTGCTCGACGAACCGCTGGGAGCACTCGACCGCAAGTTGCGCGAGCAGACCCAGTTCGAGCTGGTCAACATCCAGGAAAGCCTGGGGCTGACGTTCGTTATCGTCACCCACGACCAGGACGAGGCGATGACCGTCTCCACCCGCATCGCCATCATGGACCGGGGCCGCACGGTGCAGGTCGGCACGCCCGGCGAAATCTACGAGTATCCGAATTCGCTCTACGTCGCCCAGTTTCTCGGCGAGGTGAATGTTTTGGGGGCGCGTGATCGACGCCGGCAAGNNGACCACGTGGTGATCCGCTCGGAGGAGAGCGGCTGCGACATCTCGGCCGACCGCGGCATCGACGCCGTGACCGGCCAGGAGGTGTACGCGGCGATCCGTCCGGAAAAGATCGAGATCGCCAAGCAGCCGCCGGCAGACGCGTCGGTCAACTGCATCACGGGCTCGGTCTACGACATCGGCTATCTGGGCAGTCTTTCCATTTATCACGTCCGGTTGGACAGCGGCGTCAAGGTCAAGGTAAGCGCCGCCAACCGGTCCCGGCTGGTGGAGCGGCCGATCACCTGGGAGGATCGAGTCTGGTTGTTCTGGCCGGCTGCCGCCAGCGTCATCCTGATCTCGTGAGGCGCTGGTGAGCACCGCCGAGGAGTGGCCGTGAGCGCAGGTCCAGCCCCATCGCGGAGGCCGAAGACAACCCCGTTGGAGGCGTTCGAGCACACGCTGCCGCCGTTCTCGAGGTGGCGGGTGATCGCCAGCCTGGCATCGTGGCTGGAGCGGCATGGCCGTCGCATGGTGATCGCTGTGCCATTTGCATGGCTGCTGCTGNTTTTTCTCTTACCGTTCCTGATTGTTCTCAAGCTCAGCTTTTCCGAGCCGATGCTGGCGCTGCCACCGTATGCACCGCTGCTGGAGTGGATCGACGACGCAGGCGCGATCTACCTCAGAATTCAGCTCAATCTGTCGAACTATCTGTACCTGTTCGAAGACGAGACTTACATCGCGGCCTACCTGAACTCGCTGCGGATCGCCTTCATCTCGACACTGCTGGCGCTGGCCGTCGGACTGCCGATGGCCTACGGCATGGCGCGCGCACCGGAGCGGCTGCGATTGACGCTACTGATGTTGGTGATCCTGCCGTTCTGGACCTCGTTTTTGATCCGCGTCTATGCCTGGATTGGCATCCTCAAGAACGAGGGCCTGCTGAATGCTCTGCTGTTGTGGCTCGGCCTCATTTCCCAGCCGCTGGTCATCCTGAACACCAACCTCGCCGTCTACATCGGCATTGTCTACTCGTACCTGCCGTTCATGGTGCTGCCGATCTACGCCAGCTTCGAGAAGATGGACGGAAGCCTCATCGAAGCCGCAGTGGACCTGGGCTGTCCTCCGGTCAAGGCGTTCTGGCTGATCACAGTGCCGATCGCACTGCCGGGGATTATCGCCGGCAGCCTGTTGGTGTTCATCCCGGCGGTGGGTGAGTTCGTCATTCCCGACCTGCTCGGCGGCTCTGAAACGCTGATGATCGGTCGCACCCTGTGGGTCGAATTCTTCAACAACCGCGACTGGCCGNTTGGCCAGCGCCGTCGCTACCGTCTTGCTGCTGGTCCTGGTGCTGCCGATCGCCTGGTTCCAGCGCGCGCAGCAGCGCCGCGAGGCGGAGGAGGAGAAAGCGTGAGTGGGGCCGGAGAAAGGCAGCGANTGAAGCAGGGATTTACCCCGGTCACCATCCTGGCGCTGACCTTCGGCTTCGCCTTCCTCTATCTGCCGATTCTGCTGCTGGTGCTGTTCTCGTTCAACGAGTCCCGCCTGGTCACCGTCTGGGGCGGCCTTTCGCTGAAATGGTATGGCGAGCTGTTTCGCAACCAGCTGTTGCTCGATGCCGCCTGGGCGACGCTGCGCATTGCCTTCGTTTCAGCAACCCTGGCGCTGATGCTGGGAACGCTCGCGGCGATCAGCCTGGTGCGCTTCGGGGCCTTCCGCGGCCGGACACTGTATTCCGGAATGATTTTCGCGCCGCTGGTGATGCCCGAAGTGATTACCGGACTGTCGCTGCTGCTGTTGTTCGTAAGCCTGTCTTGGGAGCGGGGTTTCTGGACGGTAGTGATCGCCCATACGACGTTCTCGACGGCCTATGTCGCCGTTGTCGTGCAATCGCGGCTGCTGACCTTCGACCTGATGCTGGAAGAAGCGGCGATGGACCTGGGCGCACCGCCGCTGAAGACCTTCTTCGTCGTCACCCTGCCGGTGATCGCGCCGGCGCTGATCTCCGGCTGGCTGCTGGCGTTCACCTTGTCGCTCGACGATCTGGTTGTTGCCAGCTTTACCACCGGACCCGGTGCGACGACTCTGCCGATGCGCATCTACAGTCAGGTTCGCCTTGGCGTCACCCCGGAGATCAATGCCGTTTCGACAATCATGATCGGACTGGTGACGCTTGGTGTCCTGGCTGCCGCCGTCATTCAGAAACGTCAGCTGAGTCGTCGTCGGCAGCCCAGAGTGTGAGCATTGCTGCCGCGCATAAGATAGTTATCCTTGACAAATAGGAATAAATACGCATAAGTTGACGGCATGATCAGCGCGTGGACATCGGCCCCTGTTGGCACACTGACCGGAAGCGGTTTCTTACGGCAGTCGATTGCGCGTCTCGGTCTGCCTGATGTGCTGCTGGCGCTCTGCTGTCTGCTGGTGTTGTTCCTGTTTTGCAATGGTTGCCGGTGATGGGCGGCGAAAAGCATGAGGATCCGGATGAGCAGGAGCTGGGGCAGCCGATCGAGGTCGACTACGCCGCCGGCATCGCCCTGTGCGTCCTGGCGGGAATGTCGTTCGCCGCCGTGGTCAGTGGCTGGCTCTTGATTTTTGCTGACCTCACCGAACTGCGCTCGCGTCTCGACCGGATACAGGCGGAACGGACGTGGCAGGTCAGTGATATGGGCAAGGCCTTGCGGGGGATGGAGATCCGTATCGAGGCGGTCTCCGACAGGCTGCAAAAACTGCAGCAGGCTGCCCACGGAGCCGGGGATGATCCCGCACCGTTCGCCCCGAACAACCACAACCAGGACAACGTTCCCGATGAGCAGAGTGTGCTCGATACCGAAACCGCACCGTCGTTTGAGAAAGAGGCACACTGAGGGTGCACAGCAAAGCCGCCATCACCGGGTGCGTTCGCGATGCCAGGCTACGGCAGGCATCTCTCGCCCGGCATTCGGGCGATGCAGACGGCGTTGCGGCAAGAGGTGAAAGACGGCGATCTGCAGCAGGTCGCTTCCGGAGGGTCTTCCAATGTCGATCGAACACCAGGGGATGATCCGAGGGGCTGCCGCGGGCACCGGCGCGGGCGGATTTCTACACCTACGAGGAGCGCCGGCGCGACGAGCCTCGAAATTGGATCGCCATTGACAAGACGACGGCGATGATCGTGGGAGCGATTGCCTCCTCTGCGCTTGCGGTGGCGATTGCCGGCGGCACGGCGCTGGTTGAGAAGGTGGATGAAACGGCCAAGGACGTCGAAAAGGGCCGCACCGAACGCATCGAAGCCTACGGAGAAGTGTCGAAGAACATCAGTGTCGTTGAGACGAAACTGAACCAGTTGATCACCCAGCTTTCCCAGCTCGAGCTGCGGTTGGAACGCAGCATGAATCACGATCTGGACCTGCGTGACAAGAAGATCGAAAGCGTGGAGCGGGAGGTTGCCGAGCTTCAGAAGCGAGTGAACGAAATGGTCTACCGCCGCCCGACACGCTGATCGACGTCCCGCGATGAGCGTCGTCCCGGGTTTCGGCGTTGCGGATCAGGATCAATCCGATGCCCAAAGATGTCCGAAACGAAACTTCCCTGAGCGCACGCCGTCCCGGCGTGTATCGCCCGGCCACACATCACCTCGGCGTAGCTGGAGTGTCCGCCCGCTGGCATGGGTCATGCCGGCATTGTTGTTCGCCTGTGTAACCGGTGTTGCCGTCTTCCAGACCTCCGCAACGAAATCGTTACGGAGAAGGAGCAGCAAGCGTCCGGTGTGCCTTCAGCGGAGGCGATAACAGATCCCTGGCCCTGCAGCAGCGCATCACCGAACTCGACCGGCAGATGGACACCGTCAATGCCGCAATGAGTCGATTGAGCGTGGCGGTGCAGCGCAGAGACGAGGAGGCCGCCCGCTCGGTCGACCGCATTGCCGAGTTGCACCAAGACTTGAACACGTTGGTGCGGCAACTGAAGCATCGCGCACGCACGGAAACCGCATCCCCCTGGCCGCTGAGCGGGTCATCACGGCTGTCGGTACCTTGACAGAAGCATGAAACGAGCTCACATTTATTACAGTGAAAACAGCAAGTGGAGGGTGCCAGGCAAGCATGACTCCACCGGACCAGTTCTGAGTTGCCGGCCACTTGGCACCGGCAACGGACGGTAAAGCCCAAGATTACACTCGGCTGTGTCGAGCGCGAGCGCTTAGAAGTGCGCCGCAATGAGACCCTCGCATCCGCTGAAGAGCAATGGAGCGAGGGTCTTTCATTAGGCCGGCAGGTGGTCGATAACGGATATTATTCCCTGGACGAGGTCTCCGTGGCGACGCTAACCCGCCCGCCGCCGCTTCCGGTTGCAGTGAGGCGGGTGACGGGGCTGTCGCTTGTGACACGCCGCTCCTCTCCCCGCCTGGAGTACGACTGCCGCTTGTGCCAAGGCGGGTTTCGGTGTCGGCGACGATCGGCGGCAGGCTGTGCACGTGCAGGTCACGCTGTGGCAGCGGCACCTTGATCCCGTGCCGGCGGAACAGGTCGAGAATTTCGAGAAAGACATCACTGGAGATGTTGTGGACACCATTGCGGACGTCGGCGATCCAGAACCGCAACTCCAGGTCCAGCCCGTTTTCGCCGAAGCCGATCACCAGCGGATTTGGGGCCGGCGTCTTCAGCACCCGAGGTGGCCGGCCGGCGGCTTCACGCATCAGTGCGAGTGCCTTGCGAACGTCACTGTCATAGGCAACACGGACCCGTATTTTCAGTCGGACGTTGTCATTCTGGTGGGTCCAGTTGAACACCCGGTTGGTAATGATGTCCTCGTTCGGAATCAGAAACTGGGTGCCGTCCCGGGTTTCGACCTCCACGTAACGGGCGCCAAGAGCCGCAACCCAGCCGAAGGTTCCGCTCACTTCGAGGATGTCGCCCGGCTTGATCGACTTGTCGAGCAGCAGGACGATACCGGCGAACAGGTTGGAGACGGTCCGCTGCAGGCCGAAGCCGATGCCGACGCCGACAGCGCCGGTGAACAGGGCAAGTGCCGTCAAATCGATGCCGCCCGCGGCGAGCGCGAAGACGAAAGCGAGACTGATCAGGATGATCCTGATCAGCTTTCCGAACAGCACTTTCGACGTAGAGGTAAGATTGGGTACCGTCTTCAGCCGGCGCTCGACGAAACGTCCCACGATGCCCGCCGCCCACATCAGCAAGACGAACGTCAGCGCTGCCTCGGCGATGGTCAGCAGCGAGACGCGCGCGCCGCCCAGCGAGAACGAGATCGCCTCCAACAGCACAATCGTCGGCGTCAATAGCCCGAGAATATTCAGCGCTGCGATTGTCCAGGCACCGGTGGCGATGACCTTGGCAATCGTCGTATTCGGGATCAGCGCCGATGCAAAACGGATCAGCAACCAGGCGCCGGCAAGCGTGAGGCCGATGCGGACCAGATGTGCGGGCCAACCGAACTGCTCGGCAATCAGGATCGACACCCACAGCGCAATCACCCAGAAGGCCGGGAACGCCAGTGGCACGATGTGATTGACGTAGAACGCCTCCTGATATTCGTCCACCGCTACCTTGGCTGCCACGGTGCGCAGCAGGGGATCGAGGACGTGCGCTGCCAGCCAGCCAAAGAACAGCGTCAGCAGCACTGCCGGCATCTGCAGCAGGTTCTCGTTGGTAAAGATATGGCCCTGAAGGAAGTCGCGTACGGTGAGAAACCAGGCGAGAAGACGGTCGGCGTTGACAATCGGTTCCATACGGGCCTCCCAGGAGTGCCGGGCAGCGGTTGCGTCCGCGTCTTGTTTGCAATGATACTGCGATTTATCGCACTGCGTGCAGAATTACGACACCGCTGCGCCATCCGATTCGCCGATATCGGTATGGCTGACCGAGCGGGCTCGAATATCGCGGGGCCGGATACGTGTTCAGCCCCGGTATTTGATGGATTGGGCTGAGCCTGAATGGTTCCGGCTCTGCAGCCCAGACCATGCAGATGTCTTCGTACGGGGTGAGGCCACGCAGGGATTCAGTCTTCCGCCGCAGTTGTCGGCCGCGACGACGTTGGCGAGGGGTCGAACTTATGGTCCTCTGATCCTGTAGCGCTTCCTTCCATTCCCGTAAAAAGAATGCACCATCAAAATCTGGGACCGAACTATCCTGACGTCACAGGCGGGTGGCGCGCAGGCGGAGCGCGTTGCCGATGACGGAGACCGAACTGAGGCTCATTGCGGCAGCCGCGATGATCGGGCTCAGCAGGATGCCGAAGAAGGGATAGAGAATGCCGGCGGCGATCGGCACGCCGATCGCGTTGTAGACGAAAGCGAAGAACAGGTTCTGCTTGATGTTGCGCATCACCGCCTCGCTCAGCAGGCGGGCGCGGGCCACGCCCTGCAGGTCGCCCTTGACGAGGGTGACGCCGGCGCTTTCGACGGCCACGTCGGCGCCCGTGCCCATGGCGATGCCCACGTCGGCCGCGGCCAGAGCCGGCGCATCGTTGATGCCGTCGCCGGCCATGGCGACGACGCGCCCGCCCTCGCGCAGCTCGCGGATAACTTCGTTTTTGCGCTCCGGCAGCACCTCGGCCTCGACCTCGGTGATCCCCAGTGTTTCGGCCACCGCAGCGGCCGTCGTCTGGTTGTCGCCAGTCAGCATGACGATGCGCACGCCGTCGTCGCGCAGGGTCTGCAGCGCCTGGGGCGTCGTCTCCTTGATCGGATCGGCGACGGCGATGAGGCCGGCGGCGGCTCCGTCGATGGCGACGTACATCACCGTCTGGCCCTTACCGCGCCGGTGCTCGGCATCGTCGGCCAGAGCGTGTGCGTCGATGGAGAGCTGCTCGAGAAGCCGCGTATTGCCAAGCGCCACGGCACGGCCGTCGACCGTGCCGGTGACACCNTTGCCGGTAATCGACTGAAAGTCATCGGTAGTGGCCAGCGACAGTTCCCGGTCCTTGGCTGCGCCGACGATGGCGGCAGCAAGCGGATGCTCGCTGTCTTGCTCCAAGCCCGCGGCCAGCCGCAGCAGGTCGTTCTCGTCAATGCCTTCGGCCGGCACCACGGCTGCTACCCTGGGCTTGCCTTCGGTCAGCGTACCGGTCTTGTCGACGACCAGGGTATCCACCTTGGCGAACCGCTCCAGGGCTTCGGCGTTCTTGATCAGCACGCCCATTTGGGCGCCGCGGCCGGTGCCGACCATGATCGACATCGGTGTCGCGAGACCAAGCGCGCACGGACACGCAATGATCAGCACCGAGACGGCGCTGACGAGCGCAAACGCCATTGCCGGCGGCGG
This sequence comes from Defluviicoccus sp., assembly GCA_013414705.1. Lineage (GTDB taxonomy): Bacteria > Pseudomonadota > Alphaproteobacteria > Rhodospirillales > Defluviicoccaceae > Defluviicoccus. Next base: position 3,172,438 of record CP058705.1, on the reverse strand, counting down.
CCCGAACAGCGCCCAGAGGATGAAGGCAAGAACGGCAACTCCGACAACGGCGGGGACAAAGTAGCCGGCAACGACGTCGGCCAGGCGCTGGATTGGCGCCCGCGAGCGCTGCGCGTCTGCCACCATGTCGACGATGCGCGCCAGCATCGTTTCGCGGCCGACCCGCTCCGCCCGCATGACGAAGGAGCCGGAGCCGTTGAGCGTGCCGCCGGTGACCTTGGCACCCGCCGTCTTTTCCACCGGTACCGCTTCGCCGGTCAGCATTGANTCGTCAACCGCACTTCTGCCGTCCACCACCGCGCCGTCGACGGGCACCTTCTCGCCCGGGCGGACGCGCAGCCGGTCGCCGGACTTGATCGTCTCCAGCGGCACTTCTTCGTCCGTGCCGTCATCGCGGACGATCCGCGCCGTCTTCGGCGCAAGCTTGAGCAGGGCGCGGATGGCTCCACCCGTGCGCTCGCGGGCGCGGACTTCCAGCACCTGTCCCAGCAGGATCAGGACGACGATGACGGCCGAGGCCTCGAAATAGACGCCGACCTCGCCGTCCGGACCACGGAACGCAGCAGGAAAGAGCCCAGGCGCCAGGGTGGCGACAACGCTGAACAGATAGGCCGCGCCGACGCCAAGCCCGATCAGCGTCCACATGTTCGGGTGCAGGTTGCGGACCGACGCGGCGAAACGCTTGAAGAAGGGTGCTGCCGCCCACAGCACGATCGGCGTTGCTACCGCGAATTCGAACCAGTTTAGCCAGCCGGCCGAGACGAAGTCGAACGTCGACGGCGCGAAGTGCCGTCCCATGGCGACGATGACCAGCGGCAGGGCGAGTGCGGCGCTGATCCAGAACCGGCGCTGCATGTCGACGTATTCGGCACTGGGTCCTTCGTCGGCGGATATCTGCTTCGGCTCGAGCGCCATGCCGCATTTCGGACAGGTGCCGGGGCCGATCTGCTCGATCTCCGGGTGCATCGGGCACGTGTAGACGGCATTGTCGTCCCCGCTGCGTTGGCTGCCCCGGGCTGAGCATGCNGGTTGTGCGTCCTGGCCGTCACCCACATACGCGTGCGGATCGTTCTGGAACTTGTGCAGGCAATGCTCGGAGCAGAAGACGTAGGTCTCTCCGCCGTGCTCATGGCGGTGCTGCGCCGACTGCGGATCGACGGACATGCCGCAGACAGGGTCTTTTACCTGCCCTGGCACGGCAGAGTGATGGGAATGGTTGTGGCCGGCGTGCGTGTGATCATGCACCGTTCTGCTCCCCTTACCGTTCCTCCGATCCGCCCGTCTCCGGTAAGTCCGCCCCTGGCAATCCCGCCCCTGGCAATCCCGCCTGCAGGAACTGAACGACCGACCAGATATCGTCCGACGTCAACGCGCCTTTGAATGCCGGCATGCCCGTTCCGATTGCGGCACCTCCCTCAGCAATCACCCAGTAGAGATAGGGATCGCTGCGCATCATCGGCATCGCCGCCAGGGCAACCAGGTTGGATGGCGGTGGCGACAGCTCGCTGCCTGCTTCGCCGTTGCCCAGGCCGCGGGCGCCATGACAGGACGCGCAGGTCCCGTCGAACACGGTGCGACCGCGCGCGAGGACCTGCAGCGTATCAGGCAGGGGATCACGCATCGATGCATAGGGCTCGGGAACCCCGTTGGTCATGAACTGACGGTGGCGGGCGTCGCTGCCCCAGTTCTGCCTCATCATTTCCTGCCCTCCATGCCGTGGCCCATCATTCCGCCCCGCATCATTCCGCCCCGCATCATTCCCTGGCCCATCATGCCGTCGCCCGCCGTGTCCGGTCCCTGTGCCCGGGCATACCGGGTGTCCGGTAGCAGCGATGAGGACGAAACGGCGACCGTGATCACCACAGCGACGAAGGCATAACGACTTCGCTGTCTCATCGTTTCCCTCAGCAGAAACATCCATCCGGCCTTCGAACCGAAACCGGCCCACATCGGCGAAGGGTGGACGGCGGCTGAATATGAGGCTCATGGCATCCGCACCAGGGACGTTTTCCTGCGGTCGCCGAACACAGTGCGCCATAAGTCTCCCGTTTCCAGGGACGACGGATACCCAACTGGAGATCGTGCGTCTCCGTGTCTCGGGGTATCAAATTGGTGACAAAGTATTGCTGCGGGCGGCTGTACTCACGCTCCTCCGCAGCAAAAAACATCGCGACCGGTCAGCCGACCGACGATACGTGACTGCGGGATCGGCATCCAGGCCGACGCCTGCGACAGTTCCGCCGCCTCCAGCAGTTCCCGCGAAACGACGAACGCGGCGCCAACCTTGCGCGTCAACCGTTCCAGGCGTTCGGCCACATTGACGGCGTCGCCGAGGACGGTGAATTCAAGCATACGGTCGTCGCCCACGGCGCCAACGAACACCTCGCCGCAATGAGCACCGATTCCGATCCGGATGTCTGGTTTTCCCCGAGCGTGTTGCGAGGCGGACCATGCTTCGACGGCTGCAAGCGTGCTGATTCCGCATTCTATCGTCTGTTTCGCGTCCTCAGGTTTCGCCTGGAACGCCCCGAACACCGCCAGGACTGCGTCGCCAATAAATTTGTCCACCATTCCGCCATGTTCAAAAATAACCTGGGTTACAACGCCTCGAAACTCTGCCAGGATCTGGCTCAAGTCTTCCGGTGTCATCTCTCGCGCCATGTCCGTGAAGCCGCAGATATCGATGAACATGATGGCGCAGCGCTGCCGCCGACCGGACGACAAATACGGCTCTCTTTCGCGCGCCAGGCGGTCGGCGAGATGGGGGCTGAAGAACCGGGAGAGGGTTCCAAGGCGGCGGGCGTAATCGACCGATGTCTGAAGCATCCGGTGTGTCCGCCACGAGGTAGCCCATAGGGCCAGCGTTGCCAGCGCGACGATCCCGAACGGCATGAGCCGCGAGTGCAGCAGGGACTGAAGAAGATCGCCGTGCTGAGTGCCACTCAGGAACGGTGACGCCGTTTCTGGCTTCGGCATGACGGCGACGCCTGTTCCCAGCACAGCAGTGGTCAGCGCACCAGCATACACGACCAATTCCGGCCGGAAGCGCATGGCGACATGAGCGAGAACAACGAAGATGATCGCGGAAGCCGGTATCGCGAACACCATGTGCGGCGGAAAGTCCAGCATCCGACTGACCAGCAGAAGGCTCAGACAAACCAGTACGACATCGAACGTGGCGTAGGCGTAAGGCAGAAGGGGGTGGAACATGCGCCGCCAAGCAAGAATGAGCGCGACGATTGTGACGAGGCCATAGCCGGACACGACCAAAAGGGCAAATCGTTCATGGTGATGATCTACCGTGCTGCTCAAGACAAGCGCGAGAAGTGCTACGAAAATCACCAGCCGGACGAGCGCCGACAGACGCTCGGCAGCCAGTTCCGCATCTCGCAAAAAGGTATCGACATCAATCGGCTTGTCAAAATCCGGCATCGTCATGTGGATTTACGTCATACAACATTGACTTCTTCGCATGGTAGCTCGCTTAGGGTGCCGGTATTGCCACACACGAGTAACGATCATGGCCATATCTTTTATCAGCCGGCCGGGCTCTGGGATGGGGAGCGGGGTGCAACATCCCTCTTGCCTGATGGCAACCCCCAGCCCTTGATCAGGCCGTAAATTGCCGGGATGACGATCAGCGTCAGCATCGTTGAAGAGACCATGCCGCCGATCATCGGCACCGCGATGCGTTGCATCACCTCCGAGCCGGTGCCGGTGGACCACAGGATCGGCAGCAGGCCGGCCATGATCGCGATTACCGTCATCATCTTCGGGCGCACCCGCTCGACCGCGCCCTCCATGATCGCCTGGCGCAAGTCGTCGCGGGTCGGCGTCCGGGCTTCGGCCGCGCACTGCGCCTTGATCGCGCTCCAGGCGTGATCGAGGTAGATCAGCATGATCACGCCGGTTTCGGCGGCGACACCGGCAAGTGCGATGAAGCCCACCACGACGGCGACGCTGAGATTGAAGCCGAGAGACCAGACGAACCACAGCCCGCCGACGAGCGCGAATGGCAGGCTCAGCATGACGATCAGGGTCTCGGTCAGCCGGCGGAAGTTGAGGTAGAGCAGCAGGAAGATGATCGCGAGCGTCAGGGGCACGACGATCCGCATCCGTGCCTCGGCGCGCTGCAGATATTCGAACTGGCCGCTCCAGGTGACGTAGTAGCCCTGCGGAAACGTGACCCGCTCCGCCACCGCCTGCTTGGCGTCAGCGACATAGCCGCCGATGTCGCGATCGCGGAAGTCGACATAGATGTAGACGACGAGTTGGGCATTCTCGGTCCGCACGCTGGGCGGCCCCTTGGCCAGGCTCACTGTCGCCACCTGGCCGAGCGGGACGGAGTTCCCATTCGGCAGCGAGATCAGGATGTTCTCGGCGATCGCCCGGGGATCGGAGCGGAAGGCCTGCGGATAGCGGACGTTGACCGTGTAGCGCTCGCGGCCCTCCACCGTCGTCGTCACCGCCTCGGCGCCGAGGCCGCTCTTCACCACCTCCTGGACATCGCCGATCATCAGCCCGTAGCGGGCGAGAGCCGCCCGGTCCGGCTCGATATTGACGTAGTAGCCACCCATCACGCGCTCGGCGTAGACGCTGGTGGTGCCGGGCACCGTCCGCACCGCCGCCTCGATCTCGCGCGCCACCCGGTCGAGTCCGTCCAGGTCGGGGCCGAACAGCTTGATGCCGACCGGCGTGCGGATGCCGGTCGAGAGCATGTCGATCCGCGCCTTGATCGGCATCGTCCAGGCGTTGCTGACGCCGGGAAACTGCAGCGCCCGGTCCATCTCGCCAATCAGCCCGTCGGCCGTCATCCCGGCCCGCCATTCGTTCTCGGGCTTCAGGTTGATGACGGTCTCGAACATCTCCAGCGGCGCCGGATCGGTGGCAGTCGCCGCCCGCCCGGCCTTGCCGTAGACCGAGGCCACTTCCGGAAACGACTTGATGATCTTGTCCTGGGTCTGCAGCAGCTCGGCGGCCTTGGTGATCGAGAGCCCCGGCAGCGTCACCGGCATGTAGAACAGCGTGCCCTCGTTCAGCGTCGGCATGAACTCGGTGCCGAGCCGCTGTGCCGGCCACACCGTGGCACCGAGCACCAGCAGCGCCAGGCCGACGGTGAGCAGCTTTGCCCGCAGCACGAGCGCGATCACCGGGCGATAGATCCAGATCAGGGCGCGGTTGATGGGGTTCTTCTTCTCCGGGATGATCCGGCCGCGGATGAACAGCACCATCAGCGCCGGCACCAGTGTCACCGACAGTAGTGCTGCGGCCGCCATCGAGAACGTCTTCGTATACGCCAGCGGCTTGAACAGCCGGCCTTCCTGTGCTTCCAGGGTGAAGATCGGTAGGAACGAGACGGTGATGATCAGCAGCGAGAAGAACAGAGACGGGCCGACCTCGACCGCCGCGTCGATGAGCGACGTGATGCGTGGTGTTCCGGGGGCGGCGCGTTCCAGGTGCTTGTGTGCGTTCTCGATCATCACGATGGCGGCGTCGATCATCGCGCCGATGGCAATCGCGATGCCGCCGAGGCTCATGATGGTCGAGTTGATGCCGAGCGCGTGCATGGCGATGAAGGCCATCAGCACACCCACCGGCAGCATGATGATCGCCACAAGCGCACTGCGGACGTGCAGCAGGAACACGACGCAGACGAACGCCACGATCAGGCTCTCCTCGAACAGCGTGCTCTTCAGGGTCTCGATCGCCCGGTGGATCAGCTCCGAGCGGTCGTAGACGGTTTCAATCGAGACATCCTTGGGCAGGCTGGGCGTGATCTCTCGGATCATCGCCTTGACGTTGTCGATGACGTCCAGCGCATTGCCGCCGTAGCGCTGGATGGCGATGCCGCTGACCACTTCGCCGTCGCCGTTCAGCTCGGTCAGCCCGCGTCGCTCGTCCGGGCCGAGTTCGACCCGCGCTACGTCACGCAGCAGGACCGGCGTCAGCGCATCGGCCTTGAGGACGATCTCCTCCAGATCGGCGATGCCGCGCAGGTAGCCCTCGCCGCGCACCATGTACTCGGTTTCGGTCATCTCGATGACCCGGCCGCCGACGTCCATGTTGTTCTCGCGGATGGCATCGAGGACGCGGGACAGCGGGATCCTATAGGACTTCAGCAGCCGCGGATCGACGGTGACGGCATAGGTCTTGACGAAGCCGCCGACGCTCGCGACCTCGGAGACCCCTTGCGCCTTTGCCAGCCCGAAGCGGACGTACCAGTCCTGCAAGGTACGCAGTTCGGCCAGCGTGCGTTTGGCGCTGGTCACGACGTACTGGTAGACCCAGCCGACGCCGGTGGCATCCGGGCCGAGGGTCGGTGTCACGCCCTGCGGCAGCTGCTTCGAGGCAAAGTTCAGGTATTCAAGGACACGCGAGCGCGCCCAGTAGATGTCCGTCCCGTCCTCGAAGATGATGTAGACGAAGGACGCGCCGAACATCGACAGCCCTCGCACCACCTTCGCGTGCGGTACCGCCAGCATCGCCGTGGTCAGCGGAAACGTCACCTGATCCTCGACCACCTGCGGCGCCTGGCCCGGGTATTCGGTGAAGACGATGACCTGCACGTCCGATAAGTCGGGGATGGCATCGAGCGGCGTTTTCGCCACCGCATAGATGCCGGCGGCGACGATAAACACCGTGCCGATCAGCACCAGGAGGAGATTGTGTGCCGACCATCGGATCAGTCCGCCGATCATGGCTGCNGGTGTTTCGCCGGCGGTGAAGGCGCTGAGCGCGGCCTTCAGATTGCTTTCGGCGTCGATGAGGAAGTTGGCGCTGACCACAACCGTCTCTCCCTCCGTCACGCCGTCGCGGATCTCGGTATAGCCGTCAGCCCGGGAGCCGACCTTGACCGGCCGCGGCTCGAACCGGCCCTCACCACGCTCGATCAGCACCACTTGGCGAACGCCGTTGTCGATCACGGCCGAGTCCGGAACCGCCAGTACCGCTGCGGCGGTCGCGTGCGTGTCGAGCTCGACGCTCGCATACATGTCCGCCTTGAGCTCGCCGCCGGGATTGGGAATCTCGATGCGGACCGTGCCGGTGCGGGTATCCGCGCCGACGGTCGGGTAGATGAACGCTACCCGGCCGGGAAAGCGGCGNTCCGGGTAGGCCTTCACCGTGATCGTCGCCGGCTGGCCGACCGCCACATGCGCCAGGTCTTGTTCGAACACCTCGGCGATCACCCAGATCGGCGAGATGCCGGCGATCTTGTACAGGGCCTCACCGGGCATGAACCGCATCCCCTCGAAGACCATCTTNTCGAGCACGATGCCGGAGAAGGGCGCCGGCCAAGTGACTGTCCGGCTGGCTTGGCGCTCCCGCTCCAGGCGCCGCAGTTCAGACTCGGGAAAGTCGAGATAGCGCAGCCGCTGCAAGGCGCCTTCGACCAAGCGGGCGGCCGCCTTTTCGCTCTCGGCATCGGCGCCGGCGAGAGACGATGCCATCGCCGCAGCATCGACATATTCCTGCTGGGTCTGCACGAGAAGCGGGCTGTACACCCGCATTAACGCTTCTCCCCGACGAACCGCCTCGCCCGTGGCGTTGACATTGAGCCTCTCGATCCAGCCTTCGAACTTGGTCGAGACCACTGCGAGCTGGCGCTCGCTGAATTGTACCGTACCCACGGCACGCACGGGCCGGACCAGCGTGCGGAATGCTGCCGGCTCGGTGCGCACGCCCAGCATCTGCACGCGCGCGGGGCTCACCTTGACGATCGAAGCGTCGTCCCCGGCCTCATCGGCGTAGACGGGAATGTAGTCCATCCCCATCGAGTCCTTCTTCGGCACCGGTGAGGTATCCGGCAGACCCATGGGATTGCGGTAGTAGAGGATCTTGCGATCCGTGCCCGCAGGAGCCGGTGTGGGTGAAGCGTGGTCATGCTGTGGTGCTGCCGATCCTGCCGGAGTTGCCGCTTCGAGAGGGCTTCCTCGTCTTCGTAGACGGGGATGTAGTCCATGCCCATCGCGTCCTTCTTCGGCACCGCGGAGAAGTCCGGCTTGCCCATCGGGTCCTTGTAGTAGAGGGCCTTGCGTTCCTTCTGCGGGACGGCTGGCAGCGAAGTCGACGCGTGTTCAGCAGTGTGTTCCCGGGCCGGCCCTTTGATGTGAGCTGCTGGCGCGCGAACCAGTAGCCCCCAGCGCGGCGGCGACGGCGACGAGCACAACGACCAGAACGGCGACGACGGTTCTCACAGGTCGCTCCCGATCAGCCGTTCGATTTCGGCAAGCCGGGCTTGCTGGTCGACCTGCACCGCCAGCAGCCGCAGCATCGTCTCGAACACCCGCTGCTCGGTATCCAGCACCGTGTTCAGCGTCGATCGTCCCTGCTCGTAGCCCCGCAGCGCGGTCTTGAACGCCAGCCGCGTCTCCGGCAGCTGTACGTCTTTCAGCAGTGCTGCGATGCGTTGCAGGCCCTGCAGGTCATGGAACGCATCGCTAAGATCACCGCGAACCTGCGCGTCGGCCGCTTCGCGACGACGGCGTGCGGCAGCTAGGTTCGCCGACGCTTCCCGCTCCCAGGCCTCGCGCAATCCCCACTGCAGCGGGATCGTGGTGCCGATCATGGCCTCGTAACCGGGCGAGNNCGCCGGTCCTGATCGACGAACTGCTGAANNAGGTGACCCCAGTGTCACGTCCGGATACCAGCTCTTGCGGACCAGTGCCTTGTCGCCTTCGGCGGCCGCGATCTGCGACTGGGCGGCACCGACGCTCGGATTGTTGGTCTGCGCGCGCGCCAGCAGGTCCGAAATCTCCAGCTTTTCGTCGGGCATGGGCCGAAGGGCCTGCGGTGGCGCCAGCGGGACGGCTTCGTTGCGATCTAGCAGCGCATTCAGCTGTGCGGCCGTCCGGCGCTGATCGGATCTGAAGCGCACCAGGTCCGTGCGCAGCCGCGTTCGTTCGACCTCGGCGCGGACGACGTCTTCCTGTTCGCCCAGTGCTTGCGCGTAACGGCTCTGCGTGACGCCAGCCAGCGTGGCGACGGTGCCGTACAGGTCCTGCGTCAGCCGCCAGCCTTCGAACGCTGCGTAGTAGGCGGCAAACACCGTCTTGATCCGTGCTGCGATCTCCAGCTCGGTCGCGCGCTGTGTTTCTCGCGCGGCTCCTGCACGGGCGCGCGCAACGTCTTCCTGCAGCCCGAGCTTTCCCCACATCGGAAACTGCTGCTGGATCTTGTATTCCACCCGGGCCAGTTCGTCGGGGAGCGCAGTGTCACGCTGGCGATCGATGTCCTTGAACTCGGTAACGAACGTCGGGTCGGGCAGGCGGCCGGCGGCATCGACGCGCGCCAGTGCGGCCTCGGTCTCGTGCCGCNNCGCCGCGACCTGCGGGTTCATCTGCCGTGCCATAACCAGCAGTTCGTCGACGGTGGCACCCGGTCTCGGTGCGACGGCCGTCGCATCTGGGATGCGGTCTTCGNNGGCGAAGCCGGGACCTGGGCATGCAGCGGGACTGCCGCCAAGGTCGCCACAAGGACGAGCTGCGACATCAACCCTGCCCGCAGGGACCAGCTTCGGCGCCTCACGCCCATCTCTCAACAGTCCGCTGCAACCGGGGGCGCCAACCGCTATTTGGTCGCGGTGACAATGACATCGCCGTGCACGGTTTCCGGTTCGCCCGGCACCTTGGCGGCCAGCTTCAGCGCCCATTGGCCGGCCATGCCGAGATTCACNTTGAAGCGATAGACGCCGGGCTCGTCCGGCGGCAGCGGCGTTGCCGCAGCGGTCATCGCCGCCATGTTGTCGGGCGACATGTCGAGCCGCGTCTGGAAGATTACTGCGCCGCCGACCGGCTTGCCGGTCGCTGTGTTGACCAGCTGAACGCTGATGACCGCGTCGTTGCCCGCCGGCACCTGGGCCTGCTGTGCCTCAAAGGCATAGTTATCGGCAGCAGCGATGGCCGCTGATGGTGCGAACGCCACCAGAGAAACGGCAATGATCGCAGTCGCCGCAAGGTGTTTCATTTCAGGTCTCCCTGCCTGCGTTGACACTCTGTGTCGGTTGTGCAACCGATCCCGAAAACAGTGGCTGGAGCACGGGCCATCAGTGGGCATGCCCCTGGTGCTCGTGCACCTCTTCTTCGGTAAACGCCGAAAACGGAGCGAGCCCCTTCTGCCCTTCCTCTGGGCTCACGACGCCCTGGCCGGCGGCAGAAACCCCGGCACCCAGGCCGTAAACCAGCTGCCCCCGAACCATCCCTGGAAGACCAGCACCGCGAAGACGGCGCTGGCGGAAAGCAAGTACGTCCAGCCGACGCGATCTGCGGGAGGTCGGCGGCGCCAGACCCACCCGCGCCAGCCGGCGAGCAGCAATAGCCCCGCCAGCAAGACGAGCCCGATATCTCGGTGCAGGTGGACGAAGCGATGCGTCGCCTCGGCGAGGTCGGCGCGGACCATATCGGAAAATCCTGCCGCGACCGTGCCGACGGCACCCAGGGCGGCGAGCACGAGACACCAGAATCCGAGCGTGTTGGCCGTCACGCTGCTCCGTAGCCGGCCAATAACGTCGGCAGCGAGGGAGACGGTGAACAACGCAATCGGGAAATGCGCGAGAACCGGGTGAAGTGGCGACATGAGGGCTTCAGCCGTAAACGAGATCAACGATACGACCTTCGGCGTTCACGTGAATCGTCACGCGATCTTCGATGAACGTGTCGCCGACGTCGTCGTTCGGCCCGACGATCCGCACCAGCTTGCCCTTCAGGTCGAGAATGGTCCGCGGCGCATGATCGTGCCCTTGATGGGCGTCAGCAGCCAGGGACGGTGCCAGACACCCTGCCATCACCGTGGCAACGGCAAGTCCGACACTGGTCAGGGCCTCGCGACGCGACGCGTTGTGGCATTCGGTCATGATTTCTCCTCGCGGCGGTTCGCTGCGCATCCCGACGATGGTGTCTGCGCTCTCGTGTCCGCGCCTTCGGCTCCGCGTTTTCGGTCTCTTTAGCGGGCGTGTTTGGCAGGAGATTTGCTGCTTGGTGACAAAGTGTTGCTGAGGCTGGGTCTAGGGCCCCGTATCGGTTTCGGTAGCTCGACGGTGACGCGCAGTCCGGCCGCCGCCGGACGTTTGACCAGTGTCACGTCACCGCCATGCGCCCGTACCGCTGTCCGGGCAATGGTCAGGCCGAGACCCGTTCCGCCGGTTTCCCGGTTGCGGCTGGCTTCGCGGCGATAAAACGGCTCGAACACCTGCTGGTATTCGGTTTCGGGTATGCCGGGTCCTTCGTCATCGATGGTCACGATCAGCGTATGCGGCTGATCGGAAATCGCCACCTGCGCCCGGTTTCCGTACTTGATGGCGTTGTCGACCAGATTGGAAAATGCGCGCTTGATTGCCAAAGGCCGGCAGAACAGTGGCGCTCGCTCCGCTCCGCTCAGTTCCACATCGTGGCCGGCGTCGCTGGCCGCATCGCAGATCGTCCGCAGGATGGAGACGAGGTCGACCGTCCGGCTCTCCTCCGGACTTGCCTCGCCACGCAGGAAGACGAGCGCCGAGTCGATCATGCGCTCCATCTCGTCGAGATCGGCCTCGAGCATCCGCCGCGTCTCGTCGTCTCCGATAAATGCGGCGCGCAACCGTAACCGGGTAATCGGTGTCTTCAGGTCGTGAGAGATGGCGGCGAGCGTTTGGGTCCGGTCGGCAATCAGCCGGGTGATCCGCGCCTGCATCCGGTTGAACGCGCCGGCCACCTGGCGCAGTTCGCGCGGGCCGGTCTCGGGCGTGGCTTCGGCGGCGATGTCGGTGCCGAAGCGGTCCGCTGCACCGGCCAGCGTGCGCAACGGTGCGGTGATCGAGCGGACGAGCAGGATCGAGACGAGGAGAATGCCGAACGCCATTGCGCTCAATGAGCCCAGAACATCGTGCTCGCTCGCCGCCTGTCCGCCATATGCGTTCAGGCCGAACGTCACCCAGCTGCCGTCGCGGAGCTGAAGGGCAGCCAGGAGCAGGTGGCGGTGTCGAGCGACGTCGTCGGCATAGCCGAACTGCAGCCGACCGTCGGCGAGTTCAGGGGCAAGCTGGCGCAATCGCTGCTGCAGGCGCGCCGCATCGTCTGTCTGCACACCCCGATCGCTCACCAGGCGGAGCGGACTCCAGTGGATTTCAAGGTCGCGAGACGACAGCGCGTGTGCCGTNCTGCCCCGCTCTCCCGGCGCGAGTGCCTCCAGGGCGTGCATCGCACCGACGAGGCGCTCGGCAAGCTCATGGTCGTTGGATATCCCNAAAAGGGTGTCGGTGCCGGTCTGGTAAATCCAGATGCTCCACAGGTGGAACAGGCCGAGGCTGATCACCAGGATCAGGATTGTCCGTCCCGCCAGCGTATCGGGAATAAGGCGTCTCACGAGCGCTCACCGCTGCTCACTGGCGTCTGACCTCAGGAACGAAGAAGTAACCGGCGCCGCGGACGGTCTTGATCAATCCGACGGTTCGCCCGCCCGCTTCGAGCTTGCGGCGGAGACGGCTCACCTGGACGTCGATGCTGCGGTCCGAAGGGTCCGTCATCCGGTTGCGTGACAATTCGAGCAGTTGCTCGCGCGAAAGAACCCGGTTCGGATGTTCAATGAAGGCCAGCAGCAGGTCGTACTCGCCGCCACTGAGATCGATGGCAACGCCATCCGGCGAGGTGAGCTCGCGTCGCTGCGGATCGAGCAGATAGTCGGCAAATTCGATCTTCCGGCCACCGATCGCCTGGTCGGGGTCGCTGCGCGCTGATGTGCGCCGAAGCACGGAACGCACGCGCGCCAGCAGTTCGCGCGGATTGAACGGCTTGCAGACGTAGTCGTCGGCACCGAGTTCGAGGCCGACGACCCGGTCGGTGTCCTCTCCCTTCGCCGTGAGCATGATGATCGGAACGGCGGAGGTGGCGCGCAGCTCGCGGCACAGATCGAGGCCAGAGCGCCCCGGCAGCATCAGATCGAGAATGATCAGGTCGATGGGATGCACGCCCAGGCTTTCCCGCATTTCACGACCATCGCGGGCCAGCGATGTCCGGTAGCCGTTTTCCCGCAACAAGCGCGCGAGAAGGTGCCGGACGTCGGCATCATCATCAACGACAAGAACATGCGCTTCAGGCTCCAATATGGTCACGGTTGCCGATCGCTGTGGCGTTGCAGTGTATCGTTACTCGGAGATGGGGAGGAAATGCCGTTGCGAGTACATCGGTCAACCCGTCAATGCCATCGATGCAGAGCGTGACGGGCGGCGTTGAATTGGGTGCGGTCATTTGCGGGGACAGCGTAGGCAGAGGGGGATCGATACCGCGACCGGTACGGGGCCGTCCGCGACGGTGTGGTGCGGAGCGTGGCCGCGCTGGTCAATCCGGAAGGAAAGGCTCCAGAGCGGGATCATCGCCCTGTTCGACGACCGCGGCCTGAAGGTCGATGGCGTCTTCTACACCCGCGCGCAGGCGAGCCGCGAGGGATGGACGCTGGTGTTCTGAGACGGGTGTTCTGAGACGGTGGCTGCCTGCCCTTTGGTGCGGTCGGTACGGTCGGTGCGGGCGCACCGTCTCAGCTGCCGGCGATCCAGCCTTGATCGACAAAGAGCGTTTGCAGTTTGTCGGCGATATTGTCGCCGAGCCGGCCGGCCTCCGAGTCGACGTTGGCGCTCAGCGTCTGGTTGGCGACCTGCGAGCCGGCGGTAATCGCGGCGGAGACCAGCAGATGGCCGGTCAGCGCGCCCACCCCCATGGTTTCCGCGGCACCGGGCATCAGGGTACTCTTGGCGTCGCCGGTCATGGTTTCGACCGGAATCTTGTGATCAGCCTTGCTCTGATAGATTTGCGCGTGCGCCTCGACGTCACTGCGGCCGGCACCGAGGCCGATGATCATCCGTTCGGCGGCGCTGCCCTGGTCGATGGAGACGAGCTGGCCCAGGATCAACAGGTCAACACCGGTGGGTGGCACCGGGCCCGACGCGCGCTTGGCGTAAAGGCCCATGTTGTTGATGCTTGAGACCAAGTGCTTGGCGAGCGCATCCGCCACCGCGTGGCCCACCTCGACTTCCTGCTTGGAATCGGCGGTCCCGTCGAACGTCGAGGTGATCGCGGAGCCGACGGCATCCAGCTGTACCTCCTGCGGCGTCACCGCGAAGTTGTAGACCAGCACCCGATCCGGACGCGGCAGCTGCTCGAACGCTCCCGCTTCTTGATCGACCTCGACGCTGGTGCAGGCACTCAGCAGCGCTGTCGTGAGCGCCAACGCGGAAAGCAGTCCCTCGTGCCTGCAAGGCGCGAAAACGCAGTCATGGTGTGCTCCTGCCGGCTGGGTGCCTGGATATTCTGGACCGACCCGCGCCGCTCGCACGGTTGGCCAACAGCAGTAGGTCAACGCGGGCAAAGCGAGCGCGGAGCACCGATCATACGGCGCGAAATCGCGAATTGCACGCCGCGAACGGCGGGCGCTCTGCTGCGACCGCCTCGCCTGGAACGATCCTGTCGTTGCTACCCTCACCGCGGCCGTTCGTTGCTGGGCTCGCGGCGAGGGTAGGGAACAAGTTTGGCATCTAGGCTGCGTCGGCTGGGAACTTCTGCTGCTCGCGCGCGATAATCCGGCGGACGTGGCTGGGGACCTGGCGGGCGGACCTGGCGCGTGGGTAGTCCATCTCCGGAATACTTTCCGTCGTACCGAACTGCTGCAGGTGCTCTTGCCAGTTGTCAAAGGTCATCCGCTCGACGTTGTCGACGAAGCTCGACCGGAGTCCCTTCGGCCACGATCAGCGCGTGTGCCTCCAGCTCCACATGGTAGTAGGTGAACGTCGTGGGCGCGGTCCATTCGCGGACGACGGAGCAGCCGTTGACCAGGGCTCCGGCCTGCACCAGCGTGCCGTCGATGAACACCGCATGATCGGAGGAAAGCAGCAGGTCACGCGCCGGCATATTCTCACCCAGCGCACCGGCGCGGATGCGGATCGGCAGGATGGCGAGCTGGTCCGGCCGGGCACGGCTCGCCCGGGTGTAACCGATCCAGCGGATGGGCGCCGCGGTACCGTCGGCGGTGATCACCCGATCGCCCGCGCGGAGATCTTCGACCAGCCGCTCGCCATCCGGGGTCAGCACCCGCGTGCCTTCCAGCAGGCAAACCGGTGTATCAGTCGTGAGATTCCAGTCTTCAGTGGCGTTGACAGTTTGAGGATCGTTCACGAGAGCTATTGTGTCGTCCGCAGCAGCGTTTGGGATCAAAACGTGGGTAGAACCACCAGCGCTTACGAGCATTGCATATGTAATCTCGTCATTTACTGAAATTGGCATTGTTCCACCGTAAAGCACGTGGAATAAATTTTGGAAGTCAGCGTTAGTGCTAGCAACGAACTCGTCAAGAAAACTTATAGTTTCGAGCCCGAATAATGATGTATCTTCGACATAGTATAAAGACATTTCCTCGGTTAGACCGAGTACGGTGTTGTCTATAAAAGGTACAACAATAGCTAAATACGGCGTAGACACGTTTGACCCCATTTTTCACAGATTAGTGCAATATAGTCCATTCCCCCTGTCAGGCAGCTCTGCCGCCCGCAGCGACCCGCTTGCCCCTACCCTCACGAGGACACGCGGTGCAACCAGATAACGTTGCTCTGAATGATTGCTTCGCGAATTCACGAAGTCAATATCATAGATCTACAACAAAAAACAGGCGCAGCCCTGTGTGGTGAACGGGCCGCGCCTGTTCGTGGGCACCGGAAAGACGGTGCCGGAGCGTCGATGTTTACTTCTGGATCGATCCCCGCGGTTCGCCCTTGCCGAGTGACGCAGAGGCCATGCTCTGGAAGACGCCGTCGCGGAAGACCAGCGCGTGCATCAGCGCTGCCGCGAGATGAATGAGGATGGTTGCGAACAGCAGCAGCGCCAGGACGGTATGGGTCGTGCGCAGCGCGGCGAACAGCATGTCGCCCTGCGGCAGGATCGGGGGTAGCTGCAGCGAGCCGTACAGCACCACCGGATAGCGGGCGGCGGACAGCATGCCCCAACCGACCAGCGGGGTGAAGACCATCAGCGCGTACAGCAGCAGGTGCGAGCCGTGCGCCGCGCAGCGCATCAGCGGCGGCATGGCGCGCGGCAGTGGCGGCGGCGGGTTGAGAAGCCGGTTGACCAGCCGGATCGCCACCAGGATCAGGATGGCGATGCCGAGCGGTTTGTGGATCGAGACCAGCCAGTGGTAATCGGCCATCGAGGCCATCATGCCGATGCCGATGAACAGCATGGCGATGATCATCACCGCCATCAGCCAATGCAGCAGCCGCGAGAGGACCGGAAAGCGCGCGTAGGTCATGCTCAGGCTCCCTTGTCCGATGCGGGGTCCGATGTTGCGTCCGGTGCGGGTATTTGCACCGCGCTCGGTGTCTTCTCTTCGCCGGCCCGGCGGGTGAACGAGGTCGAATAGGTGGCGGAGCGGGCGCTCGGCAGCGGATCGTCGGACGGTTCGATGCCGGCCGGCAAGACGAGNGGNTCGAAGTTGATGTCGCGGCAGTTGCCGGGCGCTTCGGCTTCGGCGTGCTCAATTGTCACCGTGCCGAGATCGACCTGCTCACGATCCGCAGGCCAGGGAAGGGTTGCATCGTTGGTGGGATCGCCCGGCTGGCCCACGGTTGCCACCAGGTGCCATTGCACCGGTCCCTGTTCGATTCGCGCGATCAGGGCATCGAACAGGAAGTTCTTGTCCGCAGGCTCAGGCTGATCCGGAGTGACCGCCACAAACGGATCGACGGCGAGCGCCGACCACCGCACCGGTGTCGCGTCGCCGGCGGCATTGACGAAGCGGAAGGCGTGCAGGGCGTTGTAGCGGGTGTTCGCGAAACCGTTCGCGGGCATCCGCGCCTTGATGAGTCCCACGGCGCGCTCCGACTCGGGGTGGGCGGTGAAGAACGCCTTCACCTTCTGCGGATCGGGCTTGCCCGTCGCCGGGTCGGGGGCGGTGGCGAACAGGAACGCATAGAAGCCCTGAACGTCCGTGACCGGAAACACCGGGATGTTGATCATCGCCGTCCGCCATTCCTCACCGTTCGGCGGACGGAAACTGAGTGCCAGGGCATGCACATCCGAATCACGGTCCGCAGCGAACGGCTTGCCTCCGGGAACGGAGAACCGTCCGATGACCGGAATGCGTCCGGGCTCGAAGACGACCGTGCGGGAAAGCCGCACGCCGTTGCCATTGCTCTCGAAGTAGCCTGTGACGCAAACACCCTTCGCATGGTTGCGCCGGAAGCCCGGGTGCAGACCATTCAATGTTTCGAACCCGTCGATAAACCCCGCTTGCGTGAGGCGGCCGGGCGCGAAGAGGCCTCCAACATAGGCGAAGCAGACGAGGATGAGGGCGGCGATCGCGCCGATCACCGACACGCCGAGCAGAATGCGCCGGTTGATCGGCCAAAGCCGATAGGCTGTGGATCGGTCAGAGTCATCAACCATGGATCGGATCCTCTGCAATCCTGTTGAGGTGGTCCGGTTGAGCCGGTGTTGTTGTGCGGACTAATTTCCGTTCGTTTTGTCGAATAACGTGCACGATCAAGGCCAAGCCAGTATAGGCCAGCGGTGTTTCATATGATCGTTCGATAACGTCGCGGTGATGCGTGCCGAATCGCCGTCGTTTCCTTACTCCAGCGGCTTATTCCAGTGTCCGGCGGGCGGCGAGCGCGGTGGCGAGTGTTGCGTCGTCCAGGTAGTGCAGTTCGCCGCCGAGCGGCACGCCGTGCGCGATGCCGGTGACGGAAACGCCGCTTGCGGCCAGCCGTTCGGCCAGGTAGTGGGCGGTGGTCTGGCCATCGACGGTGAAGCTGAGTGCGATGATCACTTCACATATCTCACCGTTGCCCACGCGCGTCAGCAGNGCGGGGATACCGAGATCATCCGGACCGATACCGTCGATTGCCGACAGCGTGCCGCCAAGCACGTGGTAGCGGCCGCGGAAGCTGCCGCCGCGTTCGAGTGCCCACAGGTCGGCCACGTCCTCGACGATACAGAGCAGGGTGGGATCGCGCCGCGGATCGCCGCAGATGGCACACGGATCGCGGCTGTCCAGGTTGCCGCAGCGTGAACACGGTACCACCGAGCGCGCCGCTTCGGCCAGCGCGCGAGCGAGCGGCTCAAGGACCGTCTCGCGGCGCTTCAGCAGGTAAAGAGCCGCCCGCCGCGCGGAGCGNGGACCCAGGCCCGGCAGCTTCGCCAGGCTCTGGATCAGCTGGTCGATCGCGGACATCGCGGCAGGTGGCGCGTGTCAATCGCCGGCGCGGCGGCCCTCTCACGTTGGCCTCTTTCACGTCGGCGTGGCTCACAGTGCCGTGGCTTACATTGGGAACGACATGCCGGGCGGCAGCTTCAGGCCGCCGGTGACCTCGGACATGCGCTCGGCNAACGAAGCTCGAGCNTTGGCCTTGGCGTCGTTGCAGGCGGCAACGATCAGGTCTTCCAGCACTTCCACGTCCTCGGGATCAACCAGCAACGGGTCGATCTTCAGGCGGCGCACGTCGCCCTTGCCGGAGAGCGTCACTTGAATCATGCCACCGCCCGATGAACCGACGAGCTCGGCGTCAGCCAGTTGTGCCTGCAGTTCCCCCATCTTTTCCTGCAGTTTCTGCGCCTGCTTCATCATTTGGCCGAGATTTTTCACGTCGGGGTCACTCCTGCGTCGCGCGAGCCGCCATCCGGGCCTGGATCAGCGTGCCCGCTTCTATAGCATCGTCCCGCCGCCAAGTCATGGCTGCGGTCCCTCATGGCTGCGAACTCATGTGACAGGTGCGATGTGAAGGCAGGCGGGCATTGCAATTGAGTGTTCAGGATTACCATCCCTTTAAGCCAGACGGCCGGATGGTCGCCTTCGTACCGGCTTGAGCTTCGGTTCGGGCGGGGCGGGGAGGAAAGTCCGGGCTCCACGGAAACACGGTGCCGGGTAACGCCCGGCGGGGTGACCCCAGGGAAAGTGCCACAGAAAGCAAACCGCCGGCCGGGGCTGGGTCCGGGACAGAGTCCGCGGGACCGGCCTGCCGGTAAGGGCGAAAGGGTGCGGCAAGAGCGCACCGCGTCTCCGGTAACGGGGACGGCACGGTAAACCCCACCGGGAGCAAGACCAAATAGGGACGGCAGGCTGGTGCACCACCTTGGGGTGGTTCGCCGGCGTGCGGGTTTCCGCGCCGCCGTCCGGGTCGGTCGCGCGAGGCGTCCGGTAACGGACGTCCCAGATGAATGACCATCGCTCGTCCCACTGGGATGGGTACAGAACCCGGCTTATAGGCCGTCTGGCTCCTTCGCCTCGACGCTCTCTAAACTCTTGGGCGAGATTCGAGGGGCTTCGGTGGCGAGTCAGTGATCTTCGAGCAGGTGCATGAGATGCTCAAGCAAGCGCCTGACGAGAATTGAACAAAACAAGAACAAAACACGCAGGTAATTCGAAGAGTTGACTCCGAATCACTAAATCTGGGATTTGAAACGTTCCTGTGTCTGCATGTAGTGGTGCGTGGCGCGATTTCCGCATGTCTTCTTTCGCTGGGACAGAAGGTGTTCAATGGCGCCGCGAACACTCATTGTCCCTAGTGAATCCAGGCCATCCCATTGACGACCATTAATACCCATGATATCCCATTGTTTGACAGGTCGAGGCATCGGCCGGGGGACAACTGGCGGCAAACGGCCAGCGGTGGCGAGCGCGGACAGAGCAGTTCGTAGGTCCAGGTTTCTCAGGGAACCGCTATGCCGTTATTGGTCGGCCAACACACCAACAGGATCGACCGCAAGGGGCGGGTCTCGGTGCCAAAGCAGTTCCGTGACTTTTACTTGGCCAGGGGCGGTTTCGCCGGCGTCTACGTCTACCGTTCGCCAATCGTCGAGGCGGTGGAAGGCTGCGATGAGCAGTTCATGGAACGCATCGCCGCCAGTTTGGACGACATGGACCTGTTCTCGTCCGATCAGAACGACTTGGCCACGGTGATTCTCGGCAGTGCGCACGCATTGCCGTTCGATCGGAAGGCCGAGTTGTGCTGCCGGCGGAACTGGTCGAGCACGCCAAGCTCGAATCCGAAGCGACATTTGTCGGGCGCGGGACCACGTTTCAGGTCTGGAACCCCGAGGCGTACCGGGTACGGCACAGCGAGGCGTTTGCGCGGGTGCGCGATCAGGGTGCCACGCTGGTGTTGAAACGTGGCTCTGAGGCAGCACAATGAGCGACGCGGGGAACGAGATTCCAGCGCGCTCTGATGTGCACGTGCCGGTGATGTTGCGTGAAGTGCTCGACGCGCTGGCGCCACGTCCGGGTGCCGTGTTCATCGATGCGACGTTCGGTGCCGGCGGGTATGCGGTAGCCCTGCTGCGGGCGGCGGAGTGCCGGGTGTTCGGCATCGACCGCGATNCGCAAGCCTGTCTGCGCGCGGCTGCACTGGCCGATGAATTCCATGGCCGGCTGACCATTGTCCGCGGTTGCTTCGGGGATCTGCTGACGATTGCGGCCGGACTCGGCATTGAACGGGTCGATGGGATTGCCTTCGATCTGGGAGTTTCGTCGCCGCAGCTGGATGAGNGGCACCGGGGATTCTCCTTCCGATTTGACGGCCCGCTCGACATGCGGATGGATCCGGATGCGCCGGCGACTGCCGCCGATGCGGTCAATCAGCTGTCTGAGACCGCACTTGCCGACCTGCTGTACACTCTGGGCGAAGAACGCGCCTCTCGCCGGATAGCGGCTGCAGTGATTCGGGCTCGTGCGATCGCGCCGATCGAGACGACGCTGCATCTGGCGGAGATCGTGCGCAGCGTGCTACCCCGCACTGCTGACGGGATTGACCCCGCTACGCGCACCTTTCAGGCACTGCGGATTTGGGTGAACGATGAGCTGGGGGAACTGCAACGCGGCCTCGGCGCCGCTGAGCGTTTGCTGGCCCCGGGAGGCCGGCTGGCCGTCGTCGCCTTTCATTCCCTGGAGGATCGGTTGGTCAAGACGTTCCTCAAGGAGCGATCCGGCCCGCCGTCTCGCGGCTCGCGGCATGTGCCGGAGCCAGCGGCCTCTCTCGCGGCACCCAGCTTCCGTCTGATAACGCGGCGACCGCTGCGCCCCGCATCGGATGAAGTCGCTCGCAATCCGCGAGCGCGTTCGGCGCGGATGCGTGCGGCCGAACGGACAGTGGCACCGGTCTGGACACCACCCGAAGACACGAGGAGAGTGGCATGAACGGCAGGTCAATATTCGTCCGGCAGGCAACTGTGCTGTGCCTGTTGCTGGCGGTGGCACTCGCCGTCGTCATGCTGACGGTGGCGCACCAGGTTCAGGGCCTGGAAGAAGAACTTGGCAGCCTGCAGCAGGAAACCGCGGCCGAGCAGCAGAAAATTCACGTCCTGCAAGCGGAATTCGCCTTTCTGTCGGAGCCGGAACGGCTGCGTCGGCTGGCAAGCCGGTATCTCGGTCTGGTGCCGGTCGAACCCGGCCAGCTGACGACGTTCGCCGCCCTTGACCAGGCGCTGCAAACACCACCCCTGAATGCCAGCAGCCAGGGGCGTGCCGGCGTTCAGGTGGCGCGCAAAGGCGAACATGATCGGCTGCGTGGCACGCATCTCGCTGCGCGCGATTACGGCATTCATTCAAACGCTTGGGAACATAGCCGGTGACTGCCGGCGATCCCGACGATCGGCCCGTTCGCGGCGGCGGTTCGGCAGCCACCGTGCATCTAAAGGGTCACGCTACCGGGCGCTCGATACGGCACGCAGCCGGCTGTTGGCGACGGGCGTGATGTTTTTGCTGCTGTTCCTGGTCATGGGCGGACGGCTGGTGGATCTCACGGTATTCGGTGGTTCTTCCGCCACACGCGCTCAGGCGCGCTCAGAGACGAGCGCCGGCATGGGGCGCGGCGATATCGTGGATCGCAACGGGGTTATTCTGGCGACCAGCCTGCCGACGGCGTCGGTCTACGCGGATCCGCACGACATTATCGACCCGGACCTCGCCGTGGCCGAACTTGCAAAAGTCTTTCCTGACCTCGATCGCGAGGTGGTGCGAGCACGACTCGCGAGTTCGGCGCGATTTGTCTGGGTACGGCGCGGCCTGACACCCGACCAGCAGGACACGGTGAACCGGCTCGGCATCCCCGGCCTGAGCTTCATGACCGAACGGCGCCGCGTCTATCCGCATGGCCGCGCTGCAGCGCATGTGATCGGATTTACCGATATCGACGATCACGGTATTGCCGGCGTCGAGCAGTGGTTTGATCCGATGCTTTCGAAAGGAGAAACGCTTCGCCTGAGTCTCGACATCCGGGTCCAGGATATTTTGCGTCATGAGCTCCAGGCGTCGCAGCGCGAGTTTCGTGCGCGGGGGCGGCCGGTCTGGTGCTCGACGTCGCCACGGGAGAGGCCATCGGCATGGTTTCCCTGCCGGACTTCGATCCCAACGAGCCGGCGCTCGATCCGGCGGACGACGCCCGGTTCAACCGGGTCTCCAAGGGCGTTTACGAGATGGGCTCGACGATGAAGCTGTTCACCGTCGCCATGGCGCTGGACAGTGGCACCACCACGCTGAGCCGCGGCTACGACGCCAGCAAGCCGCTGCACGTCGCGCGATTCACCATTACCGATTACCATGCGAAGAAGCGGTGGCTGTCGACACCGGAAATCCTGGTCTATTCGTCCAATATCGGCTCGGCGCTGATGGCACTGGATGTGGGCACACCGTTGCAGCGCGAATATCTGCAGCGGTTCGGGCTGTTGCAGNNGCGCCGTCGATCGAACTGCCGGAAGTGGGCGCGCCGCTGCTCNCCCATCCGTGGCGTGAGATCAACACGATGACCGTAGCCTTCGGGCATGGCATCGCCATCACGCCCCTGCAGCTGGCAACCGGCGTTGCCGCCCTGGTTAACGGTGGTGTGCTGCGGCCGGCAGCACTGGTGCGCCATGGAGACGGCAAGGAAGTTCTTGGTAAACAGGTGCTGTCGTCGACGACGTCTCGGCAGATGCGCCGCCTGATGCGGATGGTGGTGCTGCACGGTACCGGCGGCAAGGCGGATGTCCCCGGCTATAAGGTTGGTGGCAAGACCGGTACGGCGGAAAAGCTGGTTAATGGCCGCTATGTCCGAGACGCACGCATTTCTTCGTTCGTGGGTGCTTTTCCGATCGATGCACCGCGCTATGTCGTGCTGGCGATGTTGGACGAGCCGAAGGGCAATCGCTCGACCGCCAACTACGCCACCGGCGGGTGGGTGGCTGCACCGGTCGTTGCGCAGGTGGTTCGTCGGATGGCGCCGTTGCTGGGCATTATGCCGGTTCCGGACGACGAGGTGCCGGATGATGTGCATCGCGCGCAGGCTGCCAGGCCGCGAACGGCAGCGCCGAGCGGTGTCACTGCGCAGCATCAGCAGAGGGCAAGGGAGCGATTGCGCGACCTGTCATGAACAGGGCCCCGGAAAAGCATCTTGCGGCTAACTGATTTGTTGCTGGAGTCCGCTTCCAACGTGACCGCATCTGAGATTGCAGACATCCAGATCATTGGGCTCACCGCCGACTCGCGGCAGGTGCAACCCGGTNTTNTGTTCGCGGCGCTGCCCGGGAGCCGTGCTGATGGCCGTGATTTCATTACAGATGCAGTGCGGCGTGGCGCCGTCGCGGTGTTGGCGCCACCTGGAACGCCCCAGCCGTCCCGTCCCGACGGTGCGGCGACGCCGATCGCCCTGCTGCTTGATGACAACCCGCGCCGCCGCTTCGCTCTGCTGGCGGCGCGGTTTCATCTGCGGCAGCCGCAAACGGTGGCGGCCGTTACTGGCACCAACGGCAAGACCTCGGTCGTCTGGTTTTTGCAGCAGATCTGGACGTCCCTGGGGTTTGAGGCGGCATCTCTTGGCACACTCGGCGTCTTTTCCGGACCGCTGCGCCAGCCAGGCAGCCTGACCACGCCGGATCCAGGAGCGCTGCACGATACGCTGGCTCGGCTGGCTGCGGTGGGTGTCGGACACCTTGCGATGGAGGCGTCGAGCCACGGTCTTGACCAGTACCGTCTCGACGGCGTGCGTATTGCCGCTGCCGCCTTTACCAACCTGACCCGCGATCACCTCGACTATCACGGCAGCATGTCGGCCTATCTGGAGGCGAAGCTGCGGCTGTTTGGCGAACTCGTCCTTCCGGAGGGAGCGGCGGTCGTCTGTGCCGACGATCCGTACGCTTCCGAGGTCTGCGAGGCAGCGCGCCGGCACGGTTTGCGGGTTCTGACTTACGGGAAGGCGGGTCAGGATCTGCGCCTCGACGAGCTGACGCCGACAGCAGCGGGGCAGCAGTTGACGGTGTCCATTTTCGGCCAGCCGTACCGGATCGAGCTGCCGCTGGCGGGTGATTTCCAGGCGGCGAATGCTCTCGCGGCTGCTGGGCTGGCGATTGCCACCGGCAGCGACGTGCAGCCGGTGCTGGCAGCGCTTGAAACCCTGCATCCGGTGCGCGGGCGCCTTGAATGGGTGGCAGTCGTTCGCGGCGAGGCCCGCGTCTATGTCGATTACGCCCACACGCCGGATGCCCTGGAGGTGGTCTTGCGTGCATTGCGGCGGCAAGTGATGGGGCGCCTGACAGTGGTCTTCGGCTGTGGCGGCGACAGGGATNCGGGCAAGCGTCCGCAGATGGGCCGTATTGCGGCAACGCTGGCGGACCGGGTGATCGTGACTGACGACAATCCGCGCAGCGAGGACCCGGCGCTCATCCGACGCCAGATTCTGGCCGAGTGCCCCGAAGCCGAGGAGATCGGCGACCGGGCGCAGGCGATCGCAGCCGCCGTTGCGACGCTTGCACCCGGCGATGCGCTGCTGGTTGCCGGANAAGGGCATGAGGCGGGTCAAGTCGTCGGGCACACCGTACTGCCGTTCGACGACGCTGAAGCGGTGCGTGCCGCGGTCCGGGAGATCGAGNCGATGAGCGAGCTGCCGGTCCTGTGGACAGCGGCGCAGGCTGTTGCCGCCACCGGCGGCAGCAACGGCGGGCCGTGGCGCGCCTACGGGNTCTCGATTGATTCGCGCACGCTTGTACCGGGTGATCTGTTCGTCGCCCTGCACGGGCCCAACTTCGACGGCCATACCTTCGTTGCCGATGCCTTGTCGAAAGGGGCGGCGGCCGCCCTCGTTTCACAACAGCCCGGTGGATTGGGAGATGAGGCGCCGATACTGCTCGTCCCGGACACGCTGGCCGCACTCGGCGATCTTGGTCGTGCGGCGCGGCGGCGCAGCCGTGCTCGGGTGTGCGCCATAACCGGCAGTGTCGGCAAGACGGGCGTGAAAGAGGCACTGCGGCTGGTTCTTGGCCGGCAGGCGCTGACACATGCGAGCGTCGGCAGCCTCAACAACCACTGGGGGCTGCCGCTGAGCTTGGCGCGGCTCGCACCGTCGGCTGCGTTTGCCGTCTTCGAGATCGGCATGAACCACACCGGCGAGATCACGCCGCTGTCGTGCCTGGCACGTCCGCACGTCGCCGTGATCACCACGATCGAGGCCGTGCACCGGCAGAACTTCGCGTCGGTGGAAGCGATCGCCGATGCCAAGGCGGAGATTNTTCAGGGCATCGAGCTGGATGGCATCGCCGTGCTCAATCGCGACAATCCGTTTTTCTCTCGGCTCGCACAGCACGCGGGTTCCTGCGGCGCCGCAGCGATCCTGACATTCGGCCGCCATCCACATGCGGACGTTCGGCTATTGCGCGAAGAGGCGNATCAACAGCGAGGAGGGGGCGGGTCAATCGTCCGCGCCGACATTGCAGGCACCGTCCTCGATTACCGGCTCGCGGTTCCCGGACAACACTGGGTGACCAACTCGCTGTGTGTGCTCGCGAGCGTCCACGCATTGGGCGGTGACGTGGAGGCTGCCGCCGAGACCCTGGCGGAGTTCGAAGCGCCGAAGGGTCGTGGCCTGCGAACTCGTCTCTCCCTTGCCGGCGGCGAGATCGAGCTGATCGACGACAGTTACAACGCCAGTCCGCCGTCGATGGCGGCTTCGTTCCAGGTGCTCGGACTGAGCCGTCCCGGGCCGGGTGGGCGGCGCATCGCGGTCCTCGGCGACATGCTCGAACTAGGTGAGGCCGCATCATCGCTGCATGCCGGTTTGGCGGCGCCACTGGTCGAGCACCGCATCGACCTGGTATTCACCGCCGGAGCGCAGATGACGCACCTGCACAACGCGTTGCCGGCAACGATGCGGGCCGGTCACGCGGCCGACTCTGCGGCGCTGGCGCCGCTGGTGGCGGCAGCCGTGCGCCCTGGCGATGTGGTCAGCGTCAAGGGATCGGCCGGCAGCAGAATGCATCGCATCGTTGACGCGCTGCGGGCACTGTCGGCGGAAGCGGAGCGCCCCGGTGTGGCAGCTCTCGGCCAGGGAGCCTAGCCACGATGCTCTACCATCTGCTCGTCCCGCTGGCCGAGTCATTCACGCCGTTCAACGTGTTCCGCTACATCACGTTCCGCTCTGGCGGCGCGATGCTGACGGCCTTGCTGATCAGTTTTGTGATTGGCCCCTGGCTGATCCGCCTGCTGCGGTCGAAGCAGCATGGCGGCCAGCCGATCCGCATCGACGGGCCGGAAAGCCACCTGCTGACCAAGCGTGGCACGCCGACCATGGGCGGGTTTCTCATTNTGCTGGCACTGGTCGGATCCACCTTGCTGTGGGCTGATCTCGCGAACGGATTCCTCTGGGTGGCGCTCATGGTTACCATTTCCTATGGCGCCATCGGCTTTCTCGACGACTACCGCAAGGTCGTGCATCGCAACAGCCGCGGCCTGCCTGGTCGTGCCAAGCTGTTCTTGCAGGTGATCATCGCCGCATCAGCGGCACTGTTGATCACCCAGCTGACGCCTCTGGCGCTGCAGGACCAGCTCGCGGTTCCGTTCTTCAAGAACCTGCTGATCAACCTGGGTTGGGCGTACATGCTGCTGGCGATCGGTGTCATCGTCGGTACGTCGAACGCTGTCAATCTGACCGATGGACTGGACGGACTTGCGATCGTACCGGCAATGATCGCGGCCGGCGTGTTCGCGCTCGTCGCCTACCTGGTCGGCAACGCCGTGTTCGCCAACTACCTGCAGATTCATCTGGTGCCCGGGACGGGTGAACTGGCGGTCTTCTGCGGCGCGCTGATCGGCGCCGGTCTTGGGTTCCTGTGGTTCAACGCCCCGCCGGCGCGCGTGTTCATGGGGGATACCGGCTCGTTGTCGCTGGGCGGCGCGCTCGGCGTCATTGCTGTTTCCACCAAGCATGAGCTGGTGCTTGCGATCGTTGGTGGCCTGTTCGTGCTTGAGACGGTCTCGGTGATCGTCCAGGTGGTCTCGTTCAAGCTCACCGGCAAGCGGGTGTTCCGGATGGCGCCGCTGCACCATCACTTCGAANAGAAGGGCTGGGCGGAGCCCACCATCGTTATCCGCTTTTGGATCATCGCCTCGATTCTGGCGCTGATCGGCCTGTCGACGCTGAAGCTGAGGTAATCGACATGATCCCGCTCGATTCCCTCCCAATCGTCCGTATGCGGTGCTCGGTCTCGGTCGCAGCGGCCGGACGGCGGCGCTGGCGCTGCAGGCATCGGGGCATCCGGTCTGGGCCTGGGACGACAGCGAATCAGCCCGTGCTTCAGCTGCGGCANGAGGGGTTTCGCTGCAGGATCCGGCAGCCTGTGATCTGGCGCAGGCAGAGGCGCTGGTGCTGAGCCCTGGTATTCCGCACACCTTTCCGCAGCCGCATCCGCTCGCGGCACGGGCACGCGCGCTCGATGTGCCGATCGTGGGTGACATCGATCTGCTGTTCCGAGCCCAGCCGCAGGCCACGTACATTGGAATTACCGGCACCAACGGCAAGTCGACCACCACGGCGCTCATCGGCCATGTGCTGACGGCGGCCGGTGCCGATGTGCGAGTCGGGNGANATCTCGGTCCGCCGGCACTTGGCTTCGCTCCGATGAACGCAAAAAGTATATGTGTTTTAGAGGTATCGTCCTATCAGTTGGAGTTGACCCCGCATTTAGTGTTTAATCTCGCCGTGATGCTCAACATATCGCCTGACCATCTCGGCCGCCACGGTGGCATCGACGGCTACATCGCCGCCAAGCGACACATCTTCGATGCGCCGCCGGCGGGAGCGGTCGCCGTCATCGGCGTCGATGACGCGGCCTGCCGGACGATCTGCACCGAGCTGGCANCAGCAGGGGACCACCGCGTTCTCGTCGTGTCGGGAGAGCGCCGGGTCGGCGGCGGCGCCTATGTCGAGGATAGGCTTCTGTTCGACGCGATCGACTTCGACGGCAAAGCGGTGGCTGACCTGGAAGAGGCCCGGGCGCTACCCGGCGCGCACAACGGCCAGAACGCAGCCGCGGCCTATGCGGTCGCGCGTGCGCTGGGCATCGACACTGAGCTGGCAGTGCAGGCGATCCTCGATTTTCCGGGGCTGCCACATCGCCAGGAACGGATCGCCGTTGTCGGTGGCGTCGCTTACGTCAACGATTCGAAGGCCACCAACGGCGATGCCGCCGTGCGCGCCTTGTTGTCCTACCAGGGTATTCACTGGATCGCCGGAGGTCGGCCGAAAGAAGACGGGTTGTCCGCAACCTTGTCCGTCCTCGATCGTGTCCGCCATGTCTACCTGATCGGTGAGGCCGAAGCGGCGTTTGCCGCCGAACTGGAGGGTCGGGTGCCGTACACCCGGTGCGGCACCCTGTCGCAGGCGTTCGCGGCCGCGCACACCGCTGCCGAGGCCGACGTCCGGAGCGGAGTGGTCGCCGAATCAGTGGTGCTCCTGTCGCCTGCCTGCGCCTCCTTCGATCAGTTTCGCGACTTTGAAGCGCGCGGTGATGCGTTCCGGCGGTTGGTCGAGG
Source organism: Defluviicoccus sp. (assembly GCA_013414705.1). Lineage (GTDB taxonomy): Bacteria > Pseudomonadota > Alphaproteobacteria > Rhodospirillales > Defluviicoccaceae > Defluviicoccus. The sequence continues at coordinate 3,143,660 of CP058705.1, read as the reverse complement.
AGATCGGGGATGAGCCTCACCTTTGCGCGCACGGACACCAGCCTGCTGGGGCGCTGGTGGTGGACGGTGGATCGCTGGACCGTCGGCGCGGTGCTGTTGATTTCGGCGCTTGGCATCGTACTCACGATGGCGGCGTCGCCGCCGGTGGCGGAGCGGATCAGCCTTGAGCCCTTTTATTTCGCGCGGAGGCAGGCCGTCTACATTCCCGTGGCGATGGTGGTGATGCTGGCCACCTCGCTGTTGTCGCCGAAGGGCGTGCGCCGCGTGGCTCTGGGCGTCATGCTGGTGGCCTATGCAGCAACGGTGGCGACGCTGTTCGTCGGCACTGAAGTCAAAGGGGCGACACGCTGGCTTTACGTGGCCGGTGTGTCGATCCAGCCGTCCGAATTCCTGAAGCCGGCGTTCGCGGTGGTCGGAGCGGCGCTTATCGCCCGAACACGGCTGGAGGAAAGGGGCATTGGTTACCTGGTGACGGTCCTGCTGTTGGCAGCGATCGCCGGGGTTCTGGTGCTGCAGCCGGATATCGGCACGACGCTGCTGGTGGCGGCCGTCTGGTGCCTGCAGATCTTTATCGCTGGCTGTCCGCTGGTGCTGATTGCGTTGATTGCCCTGTTGTTCATGGGCGGTGGTGTCGGCGCCTATTTTACGTTCAGCCACGTCCGTCTGCGCATCGATCAGTTCCTCGATCCGTCCAGCAGCGAAGGCTACCAGGTGCGCCGTGCGCTTGAGGCATTTCACTCTGGTGGTCTGTTTGGCCGGGGTCCCGGCGAGGGCCGGGTCAAGGAAGTCCTGCCGGATGCGCACGCCGACTTCATCTTCGCCGTTGCCGGCGAGGAGTTCGGGCTGTTGATCTGCATGCTGCTCGTTGCCCTGTTCGCCTTCGTCGTGCTGCGCGGGCTGATCCGGGCGTTCAAGGACACGGATTTGTTCGTTGTGCTGGCGNGCGGGGCGCTGCTGTCTCTGTTCGGCATGCAGGCGCTGATGAACATGGCGTCCACCATGCACCTGATGCCCNCCAAGGGGATCACCTTGCCGTTCATCTCCTATGGGNGCTCGGCAATGATCGCGTTGGCCTGGACGATGGGAATGATCCTGGCACTCACCCGTGACCGCCCGGATCCGGGAGGACGGCGATGATCGAACTAGGCAGAATGCGTGTCGTGCTGGCGGCGGGTGGGACCGGCGGCCACGTCTTTCCGGCAGAAGCTCTCGCCGCGCAGTTGCGCGAGCGGGGAATTGAGCCGGTACTGTTTACCGACCGGCGGGGACGGCCGTTTGGCGGTGACATTGCGGTGCACCGTATCCGCGGCGGCGCAATTGCCGGCACCAGCACGTGGGGTCGGCTCCGCAGTGTGGGTGCCCTTGCTGCGGGCTTCGTTCAGGCCGGTTGGGCGCTGCGGCGCGCGCGGCCGGCGGCGGTGGTCGGCTTCGGCGGCTACGCATCGGTTCCGACAGTGCTGGCAGCGCGTGCGGCTGGCATTCCGGTCATCCTGCACGAGCAGAACGCGGTGCTGGGGCGCGCCAACCGGCTGCTGGCACGCCGCGCGCAGCGCATTGCCACAGCATTCGAAACAGTGCGGCTGGTGCCGAAAGAGTGCAAGGGCAGGTTGGTGCGTGTCGGCATGCCGGTGCGCCAGCCCTTCGTGCGGATGCGCGAACACGGCTACCAGCCGCCCGAACCGGGATCGCTAATCCGGCTGCTGGTTCTCGGGGGCAGTCAAGGGNCACGGGTCTTCGGCGACGTGGTGCCGGCGGCAGTCGATCGCCTGACGGCGCGCACCCGCTCCCGGCTGGTGATCTCCCAGCAGTGCCGGCCGGAAAACCTGCTGACGGTTGAGGACACCTACCGGCGTATCGGCGTCGCGGCTGAATTGTCCAGTTTCTTCGACGACATCCCGCTACGTCTGGCGTCGGCGCATCTGCTGATCGCACGTGCGGGAGCGTCAACCATCGCTGAGATCACCGCCGTTGGCTGTCCGGCCGTGCTGGTGCCGTATCCCTACGCCACCGACGATCATCAGACGGCGAATGCACAAGCTGTGGCGGAGCATGGTGGCGCGTGGCTGATGCCTCAGGACGAACTGAGCCCGGAAACGCTCGCTCCACGGCTGGAGCAGCTCCTGACGAAACCGGAACTGCTGGCTGCCGCGGCACAGGCGGCGCGGGCCGCAGGCTGCGACCGGGCGGCGGCCCGGCTCGCTGACCTGGTGCTGGAAATGATCGGGACGGCGCCTCCCAGGCCTTGCCGTTCACCGGGAGGCTCGCGGCATGAAGTCCATTCCGCTCGACATCGGCCCCATGCACTTCGTCGGCATCGGCGGCATCGGCATGAGCGGGATCGCCGAGCTGATGGCCAGCCTTGGCTACCAGGTACAGGGCAGCGACCGGTCTGATGGTGCCAATGTTCGCCGGCTGCAGGCGAAAGGCATTCCGGTGATGATCGGTCACGCGGCGGAAAACCTGGGTGATGCCCAGGTGGTGGTGATCTCTTCGGCGGTGAAGCCGGACAACCCTGAGGTGGTGGCGGCACGAAAGCTGCTGATCCCGGTGGTGCGTCGCGCCGAGATGCTGGGTGAGCTGATGCGGCTGAAGTGGTCGATCGCCGTTGGCGGCACCCATGGCAAGACGACGATCACGTCGCTGATCGCGCAGGTGCTCGATGCCGCCGGCCTCGATCCGACAGTGGTGAACGGAGGCATCATCAACGCCTGGGGCTCGAATGCGCGTCACGGCTCCGGCGACTGGATGGTGGCGGAAGCCGACGAGTCCGACGGTACGATGGTCAAGCTGCCGGCGACGATCGTCGTCATCAGCAACATCGATCCCGAGCACATGGATCATTACGGGACGTTCGAGGCATTGCGCGAAGCGTTTGTCTCGTTCGCCACCAACATTCCTTTCTACGGCGTTGCCGCGGTGTGCATCGATCATCCGGAAGTGCAGGGCATCCTGCCGCAATTGCTCGACCGGCGCGTCATCACCTATGGCTTCAGCCCGCAGGCGGACGTGCGCGGCATCGATGTCCGGGCGAACGGAGAGGTGCGGTTCTCCGCGGTGATCCGCGATCGCAAATCCGGCGCCAGCCGCACCGTACCGGAGCTCTTCTTGCCGATGTTCGGTCGCCACAACGTACAGAACGCGCTGGCTGCGCTGGCTGTCGCCGGAGCTGTCGGCATCGAGGATGCGATGTTCAGCCGCGCGCTCGGCGCATTCNGGGGCGTCAACCGCCGCTTCACCCGCGCAGGCGAAGTCGACGGCATCGTCATCATCGACGATTACGGTCATCACCCGGTGGAGATCGCCGCCGTGCTGGCTGCCGCGCGCACGGTCAGCAAGCGCCAGGTGATCGCCGTCGTTCAGCCGCACCGCTACAGCCGGCTCGCCAGCCTGTTCGAAGACTTCTGTGCGTGCTTCAACGACGCCGACGTGGTCATCGTCGCCGATGTCTATCCGGCTGGTGAGGAGCCGATCGAGGGCATTGATCGCGATGCCCTGGTCGACGGTCTGCGCGCTCGCGGTCATCGCCAGGTGATCCCGCTTGAGGACCGCGCCCAACTGGCACGGACCGTCTCCGATCTGGCCCGGCCGGGCGATCTGGTTGTCTGCTTGGGTGCGGGGAACATCACTCAGTGGGCACACGCTCTGGCGGCCGAGATTGCGGCGGTGCGGGCGGATGAAAAGGGGGCGGCGGCATGATGCCGGTGCATAAGCCCGCCGCCTCACTGCTCGATCGACTGCCGCCGGTGCGGGGGCGGTACAGCGAGAACGTTCCGCTGGCGCCGATCACCTGGTTCCGGGTGGGCGGTGCGGCGGAGGTGGTGTTCCGTCCGGCGGACGCGGACGATCTGGCGGCTTTCCTTGCCGGGCGTCCCGCCGACACACCGGTGACGGTGCTCGGCGTCGGATCCAATCTTCTGGTGCGCGACGGCGGCGTGCCTGGCGTCGTCGTCCGGCTTGGCCGCGGCTTTGCCTCGATCGAAGCGGCGGGCGGAGAGATCGTGACGGGCGCCGGGGCGCTCGACCTCAACGTTGCCCGCGTCGCCTGCGAGGCTGGTGTGGGTGGTCTTGAGTTCCTCTCGGGCATTCCGGGAACCATTGGCGGGGCGTTGCGGATGAACGCCGGCGCCTACGGTACGGAGATCGGTGACGTGCTGATATCCGCTGCGGTTGTGGACGCGGATGGGCACCATCACGAGCTGACGCCTGCCGACATGCACCTCGGCTATCGCCGGTGCGGGGTGGCGGAGGACTGGATCTTTACCGGCGCGAGACTGCGCGGGCAGCCGGCGGATCCGGCAGCGATCGCCCAGCGCGTTGAGGAGATCCGTCGCGAGCGCGAAAGCACGCAACCGGTGCGCAGCCGTACTGGCGGCTCCACCTTTGCCAATCCACCGGGGGCAAAGGCCTGGGAGCTCATCGACCGCGCCGGCTGCCGCGGCTTGCGCATCGGCGGCGCGCAGGTCTCGGAACAGCACTGCAACTTCCTGATCAACACCGGCGATGCCACCGCCGCCGACCTGGAAACGCTGGGCGAGGAANGTGCGCCGCCGCGTGCTGTCGGACACCGGCGTCGCATTGGAATGGGAGATCCGCCGGATCGGCCTGCCGGCCGTCGGCGGCCCGCGGGAGATGCGCGGATGAAGAAGCGGATTGCGGTCCTCATGGGCGGCTGGTCGACCGAGCGGGACGTCTCGCTGGTCAGCGGCGCTGCGGTCACCGATGGGCTGCTGCAAGCGGGTTACGATGCGTATGCGATCGACGTCACGCGGGATCCCGTGGCGCTGATGGCGAAGCTGGCGCCCAAGCCGGACGCGGCCTTCAATGCTTTGCATGGCCGGTGGGGCGAGGACGGCACGATCCAGGGCCTCCTCGACATTCTGGCCATTCCCTACACGCATTCGGGCGTGCTCGCGTCGGCGATCGCCATGCACAAGCCGTCCGCCAAACTGGTTTTCCAGCGCGAGGGCATCGCCGTTGCCGAACACCGGGTGGTGACGCGGACCGAACTGGCGACCGGCGATCCGTTGCCGCGCCCCTTCGTGATCAAGCCATTGAACGAGNGGTCGAGCGTCGGTGTGCGCATCGTGCGCAACGGGACCGACCTTGGCGTTCCCGACGACGACTGGCTCCTCGGCGAACAGGTCATGGTCGAGTCGTTCATTCCGGGCCGCGAGTTTACCGTCGCGGTGATGGGTGAGCGGGCGCTGGCGGTCACCGAAATCACCACCNGAGAGGGCTTCTACGACTACGACGCCAAATACNGCACCGGGGGCTCGCGCCATGTCATCCCGGCGCAGGTCGATCCTGCCCTTTATGAGGAAATGATGCGGGTTGCGGTGTGTGCCCATCGGGCGTTGGGGTGCCGGGGCGTTTCCCGCGCCGACCTGCGCTGGGACGGCGAGCGGCTTTACATGCTCGAGGTGAACACCCAGCCGGGCATGACGCCCACCTCGCTCGTTCCGGAACAGGCGGCCTATGCCGGCATCCCGTTCCCGCAGTTGGTCGCGTGGATGGTCGAACACGCGGAGTGCGACGCATGATCCGCCGGTTGTTCGCACGCCGCGACAAGAACAAGCGTGACAAGAACAAGAAGGGGCAACCGCGCCGGCGGGTCGTTCCCGTCTGGCGCCGTCGCTCGGCGGTGATGGCCGCCTGCGCCGCGCTGGTTTTCTCGCTGGGTATCAGCGGCTGGCTCGCGTGGCAGGCGCGGCTCCCGCAGCGGGCTGTCGACAGCGTGGTCAGTTTCCTGATCGACGCGTCGGCCGATGCCGGCTTCGTGGTTCGCGACGTGTTCGTTGTCGGCCGCGTGTCGACGCCCAAGGAAACGCTACTGGAGGCAGTGGCGGTGAAGCAGGGGGCGCCGATCCTGGACATCGATCTGCAGGCGGTACGCAACCGGGTGCAGGCACTTCCCTGGGTACGCGAGGCATCGGTTCGCCGCCTGCTTCCGAACACGGTGGTTGTCGAGATCGTCGAGCGCAAGCCGGTGGCGCTCTGGCAATCCCACAAACGGTTTGCGCTCATTGATGAAAACGGCGCGGTGATCCTGCGCGATGACGTGGCCGCGTTCAACCATCTGATCGTGGTGGTGNGGGATGATGCGGCGGCCCACGCCGCGGAACTGATGCGGATGCTGGCGACGGAACCAGAGCTGATGGCACGGGTCAAGGCGGCGGTTTGGGTGGGTGACCGCCGGTGGAACGTGCGCCTTGCCGACGATATCGACGTCAAACTGCCGGAGCACAATCCAGGAGCAGCATGGCACAAGCTCGCCGACTATCAACGGCAGTACGCCATCCTCGATAAGAACGTGAAAGCCCTCGACCTGCGCATTGGTGACCGGCTGGTCGTCCGGCCGGCGCTGTCATCGGCCGATGGCAAACCTTCAGACGGCGACGCATGAAACTCGGACTTTTCCGGCCCCGAAAACACATGGGCAACCACACGGATAACCACACGGGCAAACAGACAGGCAGACGGGCGGGCAGGGATAGAGCGGTGAAGCGGAACAAGGCGGCGGCACAGACAAAGGTTCGGAACGGGCTGATCGCGGCTCTCGACATTGGGACCACGAAGGCCTGCTGTCTGATCGCGCGCGCGCCTGGTGGTAGTGATCCGTTTCGCGTTGTCGGCATCGGCCACCATGCCTCGCAGGGAGTGCGCCACGGGGCTCTGGTCGATCTGGAGNGGGCGGAAACAACCATTCGCACCACAGTCGAAGCGGCCGAGCGGATGGCAGGAGAAAACATCCGTGGCGTTGTTGTCAATATTTCGACCGGACAGCCGCGTTCGCATCTGGTCGCCTACGAGGTGTCCGTTGCCGGCCACGAAATCGGTGACGGAGACCTGAGGCGCATTCTTGATCCGGCGGGAGTCGCCGAATCTCTGCCGGCGGAACACGACCTCGTGCATGCCATCCCGGTCGGCTACGCGATTGATGGCTGTCGTGGTGTCCGTGATCCGCGTGGCATGTACGGCCAGCGCTTGGGCGTCAACCTGCACCTGATCACCGCCTCCGCAGGCGCGGTCCGCAACCTCTCCACCTGCGTCACGCGCTGCCACCTGGAGTTGGAAGGCAAGGTGGTGTCTCCGTATGCCGCCGCTCTCGGCTGCCTGGTCGAGGACGAAACGCAGCTGGGCGTGACGCTCATTGACATGGGCGGCGGTACGACTTCGGTGGCGGTGTTCTTCGATTCAGAGCTGATTTACACCGACATCATCCCGCTTGGCGGGTTGCACGTGACGNCGGATCTGGCGCGCGGGTTATCGACGCCGATGGCTCAGGCGGAGCGGATCAAGACGCTCTACGGGAGCTGCATGCCGTCACCCGCTGACGGGCGGCAAACGGTTGAGGTGCCGCCGATCGCGGACGACGATGAGTCTGAAAGCGGGCATGTTCCGCGCTCGCTTCTTGTCGGCATCATCCAGCCGCGACTGGAGGAAATCTTCGAAATGGTGCGCGCACGGCTGAAGGACGCGGGTTACGACCGCGTGGCCGGGCGGCGCGCCGTGCTGACCGGCGGTGCCAGTCAGCTTGCCGGTTCCCAGGAGTTGGCTGGCCGGATTCTCGATAAGCAGGTTCGCATCGGCCGGCCACGCGGCGTGGACGGGCTGTCGGAAGCGACATCCGGTCCGGCTTTTACGACGTGCGCCGGGTTGCTGCGTTTTGCTGCCAACCAGGCGCAGGNNAGGGGTGAGCTGGTGTACCGGCCGACCCATTCCGCACATGGCCGCTTCGGCCGGTTTGGCCAGTGGCTCAGGGAGAATTTTTAGGGGTTCAGGACTGGCTCGTCTGAACACACGAACGGAGGCTCGAATGTCCATTAATCTCAGCGTACCTATCGGTAATCCGACACCCGAACTCAGGCCGCGCATCAGCGTCATCGGAGTTGGTGGCGCAGGCGGCAATGCCGTCAACAACATGATCCGGGCGCAGCTCGAAGGCGTCGAATTCATCGTCGCCAACACGGACGCGCAGGCGCTGGAGCAGTCCTGCTGCGACCGGCGTATTCAACTGGGGATGACTGTCACGCAAGGCCTCGGTGCCGGCTCGCGGCCCGACATCGGACGGATTGCAGCCGAAGAGGCGCTGGAAGACATCATCCAGGAAATCCGTGGCTCGAATATGGTGTTCATCGCCGCCGGCATGGGCGGTGGCACGGGCACCGGTGCAGCGTCGGTGATTGCACGTGCGGCGCGCGAGCAGGGCATCCTCACTGTTGGTGTCGTCACCAAGCCCTTCCATTTCGAGGGCCAGCACCGCATGCGGATCGCGGATAACGGCATCGATGAACTGGAGCAGTTTGTCGACACTTTGATCATCATTCCCAATCAGAACCTGTTCCGGATCGCCAACGAGCGCACCACGTTCGCCGATGCCTTCAAGTTGGCTGACGACGTGCTGTATTCGGGCGTGCGTGGTGTTACCGACCTGATGGTGATGCCGGGCATGATCAACCTCGACTTTGCCGACATCCGGGCCGTCATGAGTGAGATGGGCAAGGCGATGATGGGCACCGGCGAGGCGGCAGGCGAGCGTCGGGCCCTGGATGCGGCGGAAGCGGCGATTTCCAACCCGCTGCTCGATGACGTGTCGATGAAGGGTGCCCGTGGCGTGCTGATCAACATCACCGGCTCGAACGACATGACCCTGTTCGAGGTGGACGAGGCGGCCAACCGCATCCGCTCGGAAGTCGATCCGGACGCCTTCATCATTTTTGGTTCGACCTTCGACGACACCCTCGACGGTGCGATCCGTGTTTCCGTGGTCGCGACCGGCATGGACGTGGCACAGAGTGCGTCGAAGCCCGTGCCGGCGACAGCAGCGAAGTCGGGCGGTGTTGTCCACAGCCTGAGCGAAGCCCGGCAGAGCCAGGCGCGCTCGCGCGATGCGGTCGCTGAAGCTGGCTCCGGCCATGGACACGACGAAGGGGAGGCCTTGCCGATTGCCGCCGAAACCGGAACTCGCGACCGGTGGTCGGCCGGTGACTCGGCGATTGGGCGTGAGCCGTTCTTCAGCAATGCGGAAGCGGCGCGTGGCGCCCCGACCGCCTCGGCTCCTGCTTCGTTCGTATCGCCGGCGGTGTTGGCGCACCGCTTCAGCGATGTCCGGACGACCGCTGAAATCGCTGATACGCGACCGGCGGACGGCGAAGGGCAAATGAGCAAGATCGGCACTCTGTTCGCCCGCGTCATCGGCGGCGCGCCGGCACGGGCGACGAAACACGAGCCGATCGAGGCGGATGACGGCAAGCGGCAGCGGCTAGGCGNNGGGGCTCCGGACGAGCAGCGGTTGCCGTCCTCGCACGCCGAGGATGATCTACTCGACATCCCCGCGTTCCTTCGTCGCCAGGCGAACTAGAGCGATATCCGATCAAGCGAAATCGTTTGATCGGATGTGCGTGCTCTCGGAATCAGACGGTTAGAATACGACCGCTCGATCAGATCGAACCGTGCTCTGGCGTCGGGATTTCGTAAGAGCCTCCTAGAAGCGGGTGTCGCACCCTTGCGGCATCCGCTTACCAGAGGCAAAGAGTGATCCGTGGCAGGTTTGCCCGGAACGTATCAGCAGCGAGGAGGTGGTCTGGCTGCGTATCTTTCGGTTTGTCAGCCGTGCGTAGCTGTGCGGTTGCCGAGTCAATCCAGCCGCCCTCCCGTCTGTCCCCGTTCTCAAGGCGTCGCCAGTCAGCGGCGCGGCGATGCCAAGCGGGCGCACATTACCATTCGAAGACATTATGATGACAGCCTAAATGGGACAGCCTGACGGCTGCAGGCGTGCACAGGGCTGGTGTCTGGAATGTCGTTTTGTGGCATCAGGCGCGGTGGCTCAGTTCGTCGAGTGTGTCGTTCAGAGCGCGCGCGACCCGTGCCAGCATCTCCTCGATGTCTGCAGCCCCGATAATGAGNGGCGCGAAGGCGATGACGTCGCCGGTGAGCGCACGGACGATCAGTCCGTGTGCTTCGGCCAGCCGTGCGACGCGAGCGCCGACACCCATGTTCGGTGGGAACGGCGCCTTGGTCGCCTTGTCGCTCACCAGCTCCAGAGCGCCCACCAAGCCTACGCCGCGGGCTTCGCCGACCAGGGGATGATCGGCCAGTTGGCGCAGTCCGTCCTGTAGGACGGGGGCAACGCTGCGCACGTGACCGACGATGTCACGCTCGGCATAGATCGCGAGCGTCTCCAGCGCGACCTCCGCGGCCACCGGGTGGCCGGAATAGGTATAGCCGTGAGCGAANGACCTGATCTGCTCGCTCTCGGCCACCATTGCCTGCCAGATCGGCTCGGAAATCAGCAGCGCCGAGATCGGAATGTAGCCCGACGACAGGGCTTTGGCGCAGGTGATCATGTCCGGGCGGATGTCGAAGGTCTGCGATCCCCACAGGTTGCCGGTGCGGCCAAAACCGCAGATGACCTCGTCGGCGACGAGGAGAATGTCGTGCCGCTCGAGGATCGGCTGGATCGCCGCGAAATAACCCTTGGGCGGGACAATGACGCCGCCCGCTCCCATGACCGGTTCGACGAACATCGCCGCGATCGTCTCCGGCCCTTCGCGCTCGATCAACTGCTCAAGATTGTCAGCCAGCCGGTGCACGAAGGCCGCTTCGTCCTCACCTTCAAGGCCATAGCGCCAGTAGTGCGGGCAGTCGGCGTGCAGGATGCGTGGCAGCGGGAGGTCGAAGTCGCGGTGGTTTGCGGCCAGACCGGTGAGGCTCGCGCTCGCTACCGTCACGCCGTGGTAGGCACGCTGCCGTGAGAGGATCTTCTTTTTCTGCGGCCGGCCGAGGGCATTGTTGTAGTACCAGATCAGCTTGATCGCCGTGTCGTTGGACTCTGAGCCCGAATTGGCGAACAACACTTTCGACATGGGCACGGGCGATAAAGCGATCAGTCTCTCTGCGAGCTCGATCGTGGGTTCGGGCGCCTTGCCCCCGAAGAGGTGATAGAACGGCAACCGGCGCATCCCGCGCGCTGCAGCTTCGACGAGCCGGGGCTCGCTGAAGCCAAGCGCCGTGCACCATAATCCCGCGAGACCCTCGATGTAGCTGTTCCCGGCTTCGTCGAAGACCCGGATCCCTTCGCCGCGACTGATAACCATCGGGCCGGTTTGCTGATGGGTGGCGAGGTTGGTGTAGGGGTGGGCACAGTAGGCAAGATCACGCGCGGCGGCAGAGTTGGGAGTGGCAGCAGACATCGACGGGTTCCCGGATGCGAAGACAGACGTGAGCTTTTAGCAGAGCGCCGGCAACGCGCGCACCAGGACCTGAGGTTGGTCTGCGTCTGCTACGCAGCCCAGGTGCGGGCGCGGGGCGGAGCGTTGCCTACCGTGACTTCAACCACACGGTGATGGTTGGTGTCGGTGACCAGTAACCGGTGCTCGCCATCGGCAGCGACGCCTGCGGGATCGCCACCCCTGAGGTGCTGGCTGCTCGTCCAGCANACAAGCGTCGCCCCCAGATCGCTGACCGTCCGTGCATGCAGGTCGAGCACGCGCAGGATGCCATTGTAGCTGTCAGCAACGACGAGCCGGTCTCGCCAGCAGGTTACTCCCTGACAATGTTGCAACCGGGCGTGAGAAAANTCGCCATTGCGCCGGCCGCATTCGAACAGCCCCGCTCCGACCAGCGTTTGCACCCGCGCGTGGTCGCCGAATTCAAGTGCGCGCACCGATGACGTTTCGCTGTCGACAAAATAGAGGATTTCACCCTCACGGTCGAACGCGAGGCCGGTCGGTTGAGCAAGCTGTGCTTCGTCAGCCGCCCCATCCGCCAAGTCTTCTTCGCCGGTGCCGGCGATCGCCGAGACCTCTCCCGTGGCAAGGTCGATGCAGCCCAGCTGGTGTGTGCCGGCGTTGGCAAAGACCAGCGAGCCGTTCACGCATTCCAGGTCCCATACGGACGCAAGCTGCGTATCCCGGCCAGGCATCGCGTGATCCAGCAGGGACCCCCGTTCACCCGTGCCGGCAAGCGTGCCGACGCTCCCTGTCTGCAGGTCGATGCAGCGGATGGCATGGTTGCCGGTATCGGCGACATAAATGCGGCTGCCGTTACAGACGAGTCCTTGCGGACTGTTGAAAGCGCACGTCTCTGCATCCAGGTCGAGAAAACCTGGGGCACCACGGCCGATGCGCCGGACTTCGAGGCCGTCATCATTGCAGATCACCACCTGATGGTGACCACTGTCGGCAATGGCCCAGAGCTTTTGTGGCCCTGGCCCGCTGAGCGGCTTGATCTTTGCGGGAAAACGAAAGCGCCCGCTCACGGGTTGACAGTCTGAAGGATCGAGTGGCAGCGGGCGTGGCTGGAGGCTGCCCGATGCACGCCAACACCGCAACATCTCGCCGATGCCAGAGATGAGCTTGTCCACGGCCGGCTCTCCTGGAAGATCCCCGAGGATACGGCCGTCCGGGCCAATGAACACCAACGTTGGCCATGCGGCAACTCTGTAGTCCTGCCAGAGCAGCAGATTTGGATCGTGCACCACGGGGTGATGGATGTCGTGCCGGGCAATGGCATGGCGGATGCTGGTGGCGTCGCGCTCGGCAGGATATTTGGGNGAGTGCACACCAATGACGAGGACGCTGTCGGCAAACAATTCTTCAATGCGTCGCAGCGTGGGCAAGACATGCAGACAGTTGACGCAACATGCCGTCCAGAAATCGAGTATGATCAGACGGCCGCGCAGTTCGTCCATACACAGCGGACGACGGACGTTAAGCCATTGAACTCCGTCCCGATGCAGTTGCGGCGCGGGTGCCAATCCCAACATTGCGGTCCGGCTCCCTGGTTTGTCACCTAGCGGATTTCTCGGCTTCTTGCATTTAGGGTCGGCAGTCGGCCTTACCACACATTTTGGTTTCGGGGACGGCATCCGTGGGGGCAACAGGTCTGGCGGCGCCTTGCGTTCACCCGTAAACTCCGCGATTGCTGCGCATTCACATTCCCGTGCAGATGACCGGCGCGAGGCGGCGTGAGACAGGAGGCACGAATGGCTCTGAAGGACATCCTGGTGCATATCGACAACGGCCGGCACTGCTCCGCTCGCCTGGATGCTGCGATCGGACTGGCGGTTGCCCATGACGCCCACCTGATCGGAGTGTACGTCGTGACCCGCCCCCAGATTCCAGGCTATGTCCGCGTGCAGCTTCCCGAGGACCTGCTGCACCAGCAGGTCGTGGCGATTGAAACGGCGGCCACGGAGGCCGAGCGGATGTTCCAGGAGCGCGTGCGCCGGGCCGGGTTGAACGCCGAGTGGCGCCGCACGGAAGGGGCCCTGGTGCCGGTTCTCGCTCTTCACGGACGCTATGCCGATCTGATCGTCGTAGGGCAGCGGGATGTCGATGGGGAGGAGGNNGCCGACGATCCGGCAATGCCGGATCAGCTGATTCTGGCCACCGGCCGGCCGGCGCTCGTCATTCCGTATGCGGGCGAATTCCCGGTCATCGGCGAACGGGTCATGGTTGCCTGGGATGCGAGCCGGCTTGCGACCCGAGCGGTCAACGATGCGTTGCCGTTTCTGGAGAAGGCGAAGGAGGTGATCGTGCTGGCGATCAATCCGGAGCGGGATGACCAGGAGCGTGGGCACGGCGACATCCCGAGCGCGGATATCTGCCTGCATCTCGCCCGTCACGGCGTTCGTGCCGAAGCCCGGTCGACCAATGCCGATAAGCTGAGTGCCGGCAGCGCGCTTCTTTCGCGTGCGGCGGACNGAGGGGCCGATCTCCTTGTCTGTGGTGCCTACGGTCACGCCCGCTGGCGCGAACTCGTTCTCGGTGGTGTTACCCGCCACCTGCTCGCGCACATGACGATCCCGGTGCTGATGAGTCACTGACGGGCGATGTGGCGAGCCGCGCAATCATCGTCTCGATGGCTGCGATCTGGGGCGCGGTCTTCGTCGCGTAATCGTCACCGGTATAACCCCACCAGTCCCAGCATCCCTCGGGGTTTNNGGCCAGGGATCTGAAAACCGAGAAAGCGGCGGGTGATGGCGGTCGCNNCTGGGGATAGAGGACGACGATGCGGTTTGAGTCCGCCCATCGGTTGTATCCGGCATGGCGGTAGAACGCATCGCCGATCACCGCTGCGGTTTGCTGGCAACCGTGCAGGGCGACATGTACCCGGCAGCCGGAACTGCCCTCGCAGTCGCGGGGCACATACAGGTACCCTGTGTCGGCGAGCCCGCTGGTGCGCTCAGGATCGGCAAACGATTGCTGGTCAAACGCGATCAGGCGCCCTGTNGGTTCCGAAGGCGGAGCAAGCGGTCCCAGCAGCTCTTGGAGTGTTGCTCCGGCGAGGTCGAAGTCGCAGTTGTTGATGAACGGCGGCTTGGAGGTGTCACAGGAGTTGCCGAATGATCGGGTGACCATGGCGTGAGCGGCCTCGACATCGTCCACGACGTCGATCGCGCCGGCGTGGTACGCGCGATAGAAGTCGCCGACGACCGTTACGACAGAAGTGGGCACCAACGTGTCCTGTTGCCCCGAGAACAGCAGCACGCGATCGCCCGCAAGACCAGAGAGAGGATCAATGCTGCCCGCCTCGGCGGCCGTTTTTGCCGCCTGGACGCTGCGCTCGACATTCGGGGACCCAGGAACGGGAAAAGGTCCGGAATGTCGGAANCACACGCTCAGAGCGCGAAGAAAGGTTGCGGGGTACCTGGTACCGGCACACGCGTAAGGGCCGGCGGCGAAAATGCCGGCTCCGGAAACCGTTGCTGAGTGGGCGACGTGAAACTGGTGGGCGAGGAAGCCGCCTGAAGAGACGCCGGAAACCGTCACGGTCCCGCCGTCGGCACAAAGCGATGGAAGCGGTTCCGGTGCGCTCTCCAGGGTCTGTGCGCCGCTCACCGGCTCAGCAGCGCTTGTCAGAAGCGCGGCCAGGAGGGCCGTGCGCCTGCACCACCCTCGCAAACTTTTGAGCGACGTCTCTCTGCTCAAGCGCTCAATCAACGCCCACAGAAATGGCATTTCGGCCAGCACCCCTTGATGCGGTGTGCGCCCGCCTCGACGAGCGCCGAATCATTGATGTCGTCAGGAATGGCGGTCGTACGACATGACCTCAGCCCGGCGACGGGTTTGGAAATCCCCTCGCTTGCTGGTGCACTGGAAGACCATCGGCCGCAGCGTCGCGCGATCGGGAAGACGACGGCGGCGGTACGCGACAGCCGGGCACGCTTACCGGCTTGTGCCTCTGGGATCAAGTGCCTCGCGGAGCCCATCGCCGACCACATTCAGGGCGACAACCGTCAGAAGAATCAGCAATCCCGGCCAGATCGCCAGCATCGGCGCAGTCCAGATCAGCTCCTGGGCGTTGGTGAGCAGGTTGCCCCAGCTCGGTGTGGGCGGGGTAATGCCGAGGCCGAGGAAACTGAGAACGGATTCGAGCAAGATCACGTTGCCGGCCGCGAGTGTCGTTGCCACCACGACCGCCGATGCCAAGTTCGGCAGAATGTGTACGGCGAGGATGCGCGCCGTGCCGGCTCCCTGAGCGCGGGCCGCGAGTACGAATGTCTCCGTGCGCAGATGCAGGGCTTGTGCCCGCACCAGCCGGGCCACCGTGGTCCAGCCGAACAGCGAAACGATGACGACGATGCGTGTGATTGCGGCNTGCGGGGAGTTGGCAAAGTCGGCCGGCAGGCCGAGCTTCGCCGGGCTGAGGGCGGCAAGCACGATCAAAAGCGGCAGCAGCGGCAACGCCAGAAGGGCATCCGTCAATCGCATCAGCACCGCGTCGAGCAGACCGCCGAAGTAGCCGGCGAAGAGCCCCACCAGTGTGCCGAGCGCCGCCGATGCGAGCGCGGCGCACAAGCCCACGGTCAGCGAGGCGCGCCCGCCGATCAGCAGGCGGATAAAGACGTCGCGTCCGAGTTCATCGGTGCCGAGAAGGTGGGCTGCCGTCGGTGGCGCGAAGCGGTCGAACAGGTTCACGGCATTCGGATCGATGCCGAGCAGCGTGGCGACGCCCGGCGCGGCCGCTGCTGCCGATGCCAACGCGATCAGCAACACCAACCCGGCGACAGCTGTCGGATGGCGTCGAAACCGGAACCAGGCCAGGCGCCAGGGAGCGGCGCTGCTCACAGCTCTTCCCGGGTCGCGGCGATCCGCGGATCGAGCAGCGCCAGCGCGATGTCGGCCATCAGGTTGCCGGTGAGCGTGAACGCCGTTGCCAGCAGCAACGCCGCGAGTGCCAGGTTGAAATCGTTGCCGAGAACGGCATCGTAGATCAGCCGCCCCATCCCGGGATAGGCGAAGACGGTTTCGGTCACGAGTGCTCCGGAAAACAGGGTTCCGAATTCCACACCGACGATCGCGGTCAGGGGNATCAGCGTTCCACGCAGGGCATGGCGGAGAACAACCTGCCGCTCGCTCAGCCCCTTGGCGCGCGCGGTGCGGACCCACTCCTGACTCAGTGTTTCGATCATCGACGCACGCACGTAGCGGAGATATCCGCCGAGGGCGGCGAGAGTCAGGCTGATCACTGGCAGCACGAGGAAGGGGACGCGCTGAAGGATGCCCGCGTCCACGCTGGCCCCTGAGCCTCCTGCCGGCAACCAGCCCAGAACGACGGCAAAAACGATGATCAGCAGCAACGCGGTCCAGAACGACGGTGTCGAGATGCCGAGGAACGACACCAGGCTCACGGTCTGATCGACCCAGGTATGCCGGCGCAGCGCTGCCAGGATCCCCGCCGGCAGCGCCACCGCCAGAGCCAGCACCAGAGCCAGACTCATCAGGATGATCGTGTTGTTCAGGGCCGGAAGCAGTGCATCCAGGACCGGTCGTGCCTGCAGCCGCGAATAGCCGAAGTCGCCGGTCAGCGCTGCACCGAGCCAGGCGGCATAGCGGTCCGTCAGCGGGCGATCGAGGCCATAAACCTCGCGCAGCCGTGCGGCGTCTTCGGACGACAGCCGGGGATCAGAGCTGATCATCAGGTCGATGGGATCTCCCGGCATCAGCCCGATCAGCGCGTAGATGACGAACGACATTGCCAGCAGCACCAGCACGGACTGCAGGAGGCGCGACGCGGCGAGACGGATCATCGTTGTTGCCAAGCGTGCACACCGGGGCTCCCTGCGAGGGTTTGGGGCTGCGCTGCCAAGATCTCCAGCAATAAGCGATGTACCAGACCGACAGCAATCACAAGCCTGCTCTCAGCGGGGACTGCTGGCGTCATCATTGCAATGACTTCAACGGTGGCCGGGGATGTGGCCAGAGGATGAGGACCGGCGCGACGGCCGGGCAATTCCTCGCGATTGCGCCCTTCTGCACACCGTTATATACATCCTCTCATATCGCAAGCGCGAGACAGGGAGTAGGGAGCTATGAGACGAGCGGTACTGAGGTACCTGGCGGGGCTGGTGGTCGTGGTGGCCGCAATTGGCCTTGCACCACCACTGCGTGCGGCGGAGCAGGAGCCGATTACCGTGTTTGCGGCGGCGAGCATGACCGACGCATTGCAGGATCTGGCGCAGCGCTACATGGCAGATGGCGGGGGATGTGCGCTTTCGTTTGCCGCTTCCTCATCGCTGGCGCGGCAAGTGGAGGCAGGGGCACCGGCCGACATCTTCATTTCGGCCAACGTAGAGTGGATGGACTATCTGGCCGAGCGCAACCTCATTGTCGCTGACAGCCGGACGGATCCAGTCGGCAATAATCTCGTCATGATCGCCCCTGTCGATAGCTCGCTCTCTCATGTCGACATTGCACCAGGCTTCGATATCGCAGCGTTGGTCGGGGCGAATGGCAAGATTGCGACGGGTGATCCGGCTCACGTGCCGGTTGGCATCTATGCCCAGCAGGCACTCGAACATCTTGGTGTGTGGAGTACGGCTGAGCCAATCATCGCGCGCGCCGACAGTGTTCGGGCAGCACTGGCACTGGTTGAGCGCGGCGAAACTCCGATCGGTGTCGTGTATTCGACCGACGCTCGGGCGAACAGCAAAGTTAAAATCGTGNGGGTGTTTCCACAGGACAGCTATCCGTCCATCATTTATCCGTTCGCGATTGTCAAAGGCCGGGACCAGGAACCGGTTCGCCGTTTCTTCAGCTTCATCACCACCGGTCCGGCAGCAAAGGTTTACGAGAAGTTCGGGTTCCTGTGGCGGGGTCCAACAGGCTGACCGGGGCTGACGGTCGGTAGGCTGTCATGCTGAGCGAGGTTGAAATGCAGGCTCTGCTGCTGAGCCTGCGCATTTCGGCTGCAGCCATTGCGGGCAGTCTGCCGCTGGCGCTGCTGTGCGCGGTGGTGCTGGCGCGAGCGCGGTTTCCGGGCAAGCTGCTGCTGGACGGAATCGTGCATCTGCCGTTGGTGCTGCCGCCTGTCGTCATGGGCTACCTGCTGCTGATCACCTTAGGAACGCGGGCGCCGGTCGGTGCGTGGCTTCTCGATACATTCGGCATTCGTCTTATCTTCAACTGGACGGGCGCTGCCGTGGCGGCCGGCGTGGTGACGTTTCCGTTCCAGGTCCGGGCGATGCGGCTCGCCCTGGATGCCATCGATCCCGGTCTGGAAGCGGCAGCGCGTTCGCTCGGCGCCAGCCGCGTGGACGTTTTCTGGTCGGTCACCTTGCCGCTGATGCTGCCGGGTATCGTCGGTGGGGCGATTACCGCCTTTGCCGCCAGCCTCGGCGAGTTCGGCGCCATCATCACGTTCGTGTCCAACATTCCGGGTGAGACGCAGACGCTGCCACTGGCGATCTATTCGGCGATCCAGACGCCGGGCAACGAAGCTGCGGCGGCGCGGCTGGCGGCATTATCCATCGGTCTTGCCCTGTTTGGCCTGGTTCTGGCTGAACTGGCATCACGCCGTGCCCGACTGTTGACCGGCGACTGACCGTCATCGGTACAGGTTGCCAGAGGATCCCAATCGATGCTCGATGTGCACGTCTGCAAGCGCCTCGGCGCGTTCGCCCTCGATGTCGCCTTTCAGGGGCCGGAGCGCGGGCTAACGGCTCTGTTCGGCCCGTCGGGGTCGGGCAAGTCGAGCGTCGTGAATGCACTTGCCGGTCTCATGCGTCCGGACACGGGCCATGTGCGGATTGGGGACGTGACGTTCTTTGACTCGGCCTCGGGTCTCGACGTCGCACAGCACCGTCGGCGTGTGGGGTATGTCTTCCAGGACGCCCGTCTCTTTCCTCATCTGTCGGTGCGCGACAATCTGCTTTACGGCTTGCGGCGCGCGCCGCGTCCGGAACGTCGCATCGACTTTGATGTCGTCGTCGGCATGCTGGGGATCGATCATCTCCTGGATCGTCGGCCGAAGGCGTTGTCCGGAGGCGAAAAGCAGC
Organism: Defluviicoccus sp.; assembly: GCA_013414705.1. Taxonomy (GTDB): domain Bacteria; phylum Pseudomonadota; class Alphaproteobacteria; order Rhodospirillales; family Defluviicoccaceae; genus Defluviicoccus. The sequence continues at coordinate 3,124,378 of CP058705.1, read as the reverse complement.
GCGTGNGGGTCGGACGGGCACTGCTGTCGCAGCCACGATTGCTGCTCCTCGATGAGCCGCTGGCCGCCCTCGATGCGGGTCGGAAGGCCGAGATCCTGCCCTATATCGAGCGGTTGCGGGACGAAGTGCAGATTCCGATCGTCTACGTCAGCCATGCCATCGAGGAGGTGGCGCGCTTGGCCGATCATGTCGTCGTGCTGGATCACGGGCGTGTGGTCGCGGACGGTGAGGTGACGCGGATCATGGCGCGTCTGGACGTGTTCCCGCCGGAAAGTCCGTATGAAGCGGGCGCCGTCGTTCCGGTCTCGGTGCTCGAACACGACGATCAGTTCGATCTGACCTTGCTTACCTTCAACGGAGGTACGCTGGTGGTGCCCCGGCTTGCTGTGGCAGACGGTGCACGCCTGCGCGTGCGCATCATCGCCAGCGACATCATGCTGTCTCGTGTCCGGCCGACCGAAATCAGTGCGCTCAACGTTCTGCCGGCGGTGGTCATCGAGGAGCGGGACGGTCTTGGCTGCTATGCCGATGTCCAGATTGCCGTGGGCGCGACCGAGCTGGTTGCCCGCATTACCCGCCGTTCCGCAGCCGCGCTCGACCTCGCACCAGGGCGGGAGGTGTTCGCGCTGATCAAATCGGTGGCCATCGACGGCCGGCCGGTGCCGCCCGATCCGGATTGACAGGAGGAAAATATAGGATTATAAACCTTTATTAGGGCTTGTGATCCTGTATTGGTCGGCGGCCCTGCGGGTGCGGCCACCGAAGCTGCCGGACCCGCGGTTGAGCGAGTTTCAGCGGCTGCCGGGGAACCCGATCGTGAGCCAGAATTCTTCGCCGTCAGTCTTCGAGATGGGGCTGGTGATGGCCGGCGCCGCGTCTGCCGGAACCTACACCGCGGGTGTCGTCGATTTCCTGATCGAGGCGTTGCAGGCCTGGGAAGAGGCCAAGGCAGCAGGTGATCCCCGCATCCCCGATCACGCGGTGCGGTTGCGCGTCGCCGCCGGTGCATCGGCCGGCGGCATCATGGGGTCGCTGTTGTCGATGCTGCCGTTTACCGGCCACTTTCCGGTGTCCGACCTGAGCGATGCAACACGGGCCAGTGATGTTGCAAACGGGGAACGAAACCTGCTGTACCGGTGCTGGGTCTCGCGCACCGATATCCGGCGGATGCTCGCCACGGACGACCTGCAGGGCGATCCGGCGAAGGTGGCCTCGCTGCTGAACGGTCAGGTGCTGGCGGAAATCGCGCAGGAGGCCGTCGAGACGGTGCGAGCGGCGCTGCTGGCGGAGCCGTCACCGCCGTCCTATTTCGCCAATCCGCTGCAACTTTACGTCAGCCTCACCAACATGCGGGGCATCCCGTACGTCATCCGCATGATCGCTGACGAACGGATGCGCGGTCATTTGGTCAGGAGCCACTGCGACTACGCCCACTTTGCCGTCCTGAATACCGGAGCCTGGCCGGCGGGCCCGCTGCCTCCCGGTTCGATTCCGGTGAACCGGCCAGTCGGCAGCGGCGCCCTTGCTGCAGACGGATGGGATCTGATCCGGGACGCCGCACTGGCCACGTCGGCATTCCCGTGCGGTTTTCCGGCACGGCCGTTTCGTATCCAGCAAAGCGCCTATCATGAACGAAAGTATGTCGGCGCTGCAGCGGAGCCGGAGGATATAGTTGCCCTGTCGGTGCAGATCGATTTGCCGGAGACGCCCGGGGCCACGTATGACTTCTGGTGCGTCGACGGGGGTCTGCTGAACAACGAGCCGATGGAGTACGTCTGCTCGGCGCTGTTTGATCCATCCGGGGAACGTGCGGATGACGCCAGCCGGGCCGATCGCGCCCTGCTGATGATCGATCCCTTTCCCAGCGACGGTGGCGCGGTGACGCAGCCCAAAGCCCAGGCTCCGGATCTGCTCGACGCGTTGTTTGCGCTCATCCCGATGCTGCGTGCCAACGCGGCCTTCAAGCCGCGGGAGCTGAAGCTGGCACTGGACGAGCAGGTGCGCAGCCGCTACCTGATTACGCCGGTTCGCGAAACCACGCTGCCGCCGCAGACGGAGCTTGCATCCGCAGGCCTCGCCGGTTTCGCCGGATTTGTGCATGAGCAGCTCCGCATGCATGACTTCCAGCTCGGACGGCGCAACTGCCAGAAGTTTCTGCGCGACCATTTCTTCGTTCACGTCGACAATCCCATCGTGCAGGCGTGGGTCCGGCGCATGCAGGCGNCAGGGGGTGTTCCGGAGCAGTACCACCCTGTCCATTCCGACACCTACGGCCGCCAGATCGTGCGCAGCGATCTGGTGCAGATCATCCCGCTGATGCAATCGGTGCACCGGGAGGTCCCCTTGCGCCCCTGGCCAAAGCTCGACCGTGAGCGGGACTTCGAGCCGGTCCGCGAGATGATCCGGCGGCGCGCCGATGCCACCATCCCCGAGCTCACGAGAGCGCTCCTGCTGCGCGCCGGTGTCGGCGACGATCAGCTCATCAGCCGGGCGCTGCGGGCGATCGCGTGCGATGTGATTACCAGCCGTGTCNGGGCATTCCTCGCGGACGCCGTTGAGCGCGATCTGCTCACCCGCGGACTTTGTAACGCGCCTGTAACGCGCCTGTAACGCGCTGGCGTTGCGGTCAGGTGACAGGCCGATCATGTTGAGACCGGCGGCTGTCGGGGAAGATCCGTTGATCTGGCTTCGCCCTCAGGTTGAGCTCTGCCGCCGGCGCAAGGGGNAGTTCGACGCGGAACGTTGTTCCCTGGTCGCCGGTTTCGACCAAATGGAGAACGCCGCCGTGTGCAGCAACGATCTCGCGCGTAATCACCAGCCCCAAGCCGGTCCCGCCTCCTTTTCGATTGGTGGCGGCAAACGGCAGGAACAGCCGTTCGCGTACCGGCGGCGCAATGCCCGGCCCGTTGTCACTGATATCGATATCGATCCGTCCGTCCGTTGTCTGACCGGAAATCCGGACATGTTTCGCGCCTGCCTGCCGTGCGTTCAGCACGAGGTTGCTGAACACCCTGAACAGTTGTTCCCGGTCACCCGTCAGTTCTGCGATGGGCAACTCATCGATATCAACGCGGAAGTCCGCGTTCCCTGTAGCGGGCGGGGCGGCGGAGGGTGCGGCCGGCGGCAATGAGTCGACGACGTCCCCNAGCAGATCGCGAAGCGAAAAGGCCGTTTCATGCAACGGCGGCGGCTCGTCGCGCAGATAATCGAGTGTCCGGCTGGTGAGGGCCACTGCCCGGTCGATTGCCTGGTACAGCCGTGGCGCCAGACGCTGCACTTTCGGATTGTCGATATTGGCAAGCCCGTCCGAGGCGAGCACGGCGCTGGACAAGGTATTGCGCAGGTCATGGTGAATTTTGGCCACCGCCTCGCCCAATGCCGCCAGGCGGGCCTTCTGACGCAGGGCAGCGCGCAGTTGTCCTTGCATCGCGGCAAGTTCGATCTCGGCGATGCCGATCTCGTCTCCCCGGCGACCGGGGATGATGGTCGTGCGCTCGTCTTCCGGATTCTCGCGGAAGCGCACCATGCTCTCGGTCAGGCGGACGATCGGACGGACCATCCACATCTGCAGAACCAGATAGACCAGTCCGGCCGTGATCAGAGAGATGATGACCGACACCTGCAGGATGCGCCAGGACACCGCGTACAGAGCGCGGCGGAGCGGGGTTTCGTCGAGCAGCACCTCGATGGTACCGTTCTGAATGTCCGGTGTTTTGGCGATTACCTGCAAAACCCGGTTCTCCCGCTGCACCAGCGTTGCCACCGCATCGCCGATCCAATCGAACCAGGACTGCCGACGCATGTCGTACGTGACATCGATTCCCGGCGGCATGCTTTCAGACAGCATCAGCATCCGTCGATGTGGTTCCCGGAGTACGATCGCGTGTGCGCCGGCCCGCAAGAGCAGGTCCATGCGCAGCGGCTCGGCGGCGACTCCGTCGGGGCTCGCCTGCATCGCCAACGCCGCCAGGTTCGCCTTGGCGATCTGGTCCTCGAAGTAGGTTCGGGTATAGCGTGCGACGGATGGCAGGTAGATCAGCACCTCGGCGAGCATGACGAAGCAAACAGTCAACGCCAGCAGGCGACCGGAGAGACCCGTGAGAAAGTGCGGTCGACGTATACGCGGAGAGATCATCGTACCAAGTATACCGAAGCTGCGTCGTTGCTAACGACAGCCATGAGCCGTCCTGGCTGTGCTGGAGGCTATTCGGTTTGAGTTACGCTGCTTCGGCCTTCTGGTCGAGCTTGGCATGATGGCACGCTTCGGCTTCGACCGGCGGACTGTTGCCGATCGGGGCGAGGAGGTGACGGTCATTGGGTCAGTTAGCCCATTTCAGCGTGGCGATTCCAAGGCCTCAAACGGGCGCCGGCTCCGTGCCGGAGATGGGCGGCATTGTTCGTCTCCTGCGCCTCAAGCCGCAGTACGTCGCGTCGTGACCTGGTCGCGGAACGCCTCGATCACGTCGCGGGGCGGCAGCCGTGGCCCGATCTCGCCGAGCGCGCCGAGAGCGAAGGCGGTGGCGAGACGCGCGCACTCCTCAAGGTCGAGGTGTTGCAGACCTGCATGGATGATCCCGGCGACCATCGCGTCGCCGGCGCCGACGGTGCTCCTGATTTGGACTGGCGGTGGCAGAGCGTGGATCGCTCCATCGGCGGTCACGAAGATGGCGCCGCGGCCACCCATTGAAACCGCGACCAGCTCGATTCCCCGNACAATGAGGTCGCGTGCAGCTGCGACGATGGACGGCTCGTCCGTGAGCGGGTGGCCGACGAACTCCGAAAGCTCGTCGATGTTGGGCTTGATCACGTTCGGCGTTGCTGTGATAGCGTGGGCCAGCGCGTCGCCGCTGGTATCGAGGACGACACGGCGTCGATGATCCTTCATGTGTGCTGCGATATCACAATAGGTGGTGGCTGCAGCGCCCGCGGGCAGGCTGCCGGAGAGCACGAAGACCTTCGCTCCGTCGTCTGCCAGTGCCTTGATCTCGGTGCAGACCGCGTCGATGTCCTCNGGACTGACGGTGATGCCGGGGAAGTTGATGTCGGTGACCTGATGGCGCGCGTCGTCAACGACCTTGACATTCACCCGGGTGTGGCCGGGCACACGCACGAAGCGGTCGGCGAGCCCCTTCTCCGCGAACAGGCGGAGAAACAGCTGCTGATTGTCGGCGCCAAGCACGCCGGTGACCGCGATGGTGTGACCGAAGTCCGCGAGAAAGGAGGCAACGTTAACGCCCTTGCCTCCAGCATCCGATTGCTCCCAGGCGACGCGATTGACCTCACCGGCGGTGAAGTTGGCGATGCGCGCCGTCTGATCGATCGACGCATTCAGCGTCACCGTGACGATGCGGGGTGCAGCGGTCATGGTCATTGTCACTCTTGCGTTATCGCTGTCATCGCTACGCCAGTGCCCCACCTTCTCTCCGGACAGAGCGCGGGTCTGCGCCTCGGCGGCAGCACTGCTGGGAATGCGGATGTTGAGTTCGCGTATCCCGAGGTTCCGTGGATAGTGACCATAGCCAGTTCTGCGGACGTGCTGCCGCGAACGGGCGATGGATACCGCCTAAGTCATCTCCTCCAGCTCCATCCCCTTGGTTTCCTTGATGCATGCCAGGACGAAGAGGAACGACAGGGCGGCGAACCCGGCATAGAGGCCATAGGCAAAGCCGAGGCCGAGGTTGTAGGCAATGGGNGGAAAGGTCGTGGAGACGGCGAAATTGGCGACCCACTGCACGCCGGCGCCCAGCGCCAGTGCAGACGCGCGGATCTTGTTGTTGAACATTTCGCCGAGAAGCACCCAGACTACGGGTCCCCAGGAAAAGCCGAAACAGAAGACGTAGATGTTGGCGGCAAGCAGTGCCATCAGTCCGCCGCCGGAACTCAGCACCGGAAAGCCCTCGGCGTTGACCGGTGAGACGCCAAACACCCAGGCCATTGCCCCCAGCGTGATCGTCATCCCGATCGATCCCAGGATCAGCAGCGGCTTGCGTCCGAAGCGGTCGATGAAGGCGATGGCCACCAGCGTCGTGACGATGTTGGTCAGGCCGGTGATCATGGTGATCAGCAGCGCGTTCTCTTCGGTGAATCCCACGATCCGCCACAGAGCACTGCTGTAGTAGAAGATGACGTTGATGCCGACGAACTGCTGAAACAGGGACAGGCCCATGCCGATCCAGACGATCGGCAACAGGCCGAAGCGGCCGCGCAGGTCGGCAAGGCTCGGCTTGCGCTCGCGACGGACGGTCTGTGCGATTTCCTGGACCTTGAGCGCGGCGTGCGGTCCGATCATCCGCGCGAGGACCGCGCGCGCCTCGGCGTGGCGACCCTGAGCGACAAGGAAACGCGGCGACTCGGGGATGATGAGGGCGAAGATGCCATACATGACCGCCGGAAGCACTTCGGCCCAGAACATCCAGCGCCACGCTTCGAAGCCGAACCAGAACGGTGCGCTTGCCGATCCGGCGACCGAGGCGATGGCGTAGTTGCCGAGCAGCGCGGCAAAGATGCCGATGACGATCGCCAGCTGCTGCAGCGAGCCGAGCCGGCCGCGCATCTCGGCTGGAGAGCACTCAGCGATATAAGCAGGCGCGATGACGCTTGCCGCACCGACACCGATGCCGCCTAGGATCCGCCAGAAAATGAAATCATACAGGCCGACCGGGGCGCCGGAGCCGATTGCGCTGACGGTAAACAGGATCGAGGCGATCACCATGCAGCGGATGCGGCCGATGCGGTCGGCGAGCGGCCCGACGACAAAGGCACCCGCCGCCGATCCGAGAAGGGCGAGGGACACCGACAGACCGATGCCCAGGCTGGAAGCACCGAATTCGCTCTTCAGCGCCAGAACGGCACCGTTGATGACGGCCGTATCGAAGCCAAACAGAAACCCGCCCATCGCTGCGGCGGCGGCAATAAGGATCACGTAGCCGGCGTTCGGAACGACGACCACAGGTTGCGGACCGGTTGTCGACATTGGACGTGTTCTCCCAAAAATCGTTCTTTGAGTTAAGTTGTGTGATCTATATGATTAGAACTCGATCTCTGTTTCGAGAAAAATTGCAAATATGCTATTAAACTTTTCATATTATTTTAGATTTATTGCATAATAATGCATAGTTTTTAAGAAAATTTGCGATAACACTTTGATTTTATGTTTGATAATTGTTTTGACATATTGTCTGAGAAGCCATGTATCTCTTCGGGCGTCGTCCAGGCGTTTGCGGTACAATATCTGGTTGACTAGGGTGTAGACATCGCCGGTGTCCGTCCGGCTCTGCGAGCCGTCGACGTGAGGGGGCGGGCTCAATCACGTCCAATAAGCGACGATGGTCGCGTTGGCGAGTATTGAAGCATCGTTTTTGGCGAGTTTGTCGTATCGGGTGGCGACGCGCCGGCAGTCCTTCGGGCGGCAGAAGGCAGCTTTGACCTGCCAATAGCCCTTGTCGACCAGAACGTGGCGACTGGTGTCAATCTCAGCCAGCAGGTTTTCGGCCATCGTGATGTCGGAGGTGGTACCGTCGGTGACCTTTAAAACCATCGACGGCCGGGCGTATCACTCAGAGTGTGGATTTTCGACGTCTGCTCGCCTCGGCAAGTTCTCTTCGGCCTGTCAGCTGGCGCCCACATGACCAGACAGGGATCTCTCTACCTGCTGGTGCCCTCCAGATCCTCGGCGCGCTGCATGCGAAAAGCCGATGACACCAACATGCCCCATGCAAGCGGAGACCGGCAGCCTGCAAAAGGCGGATGGTCTGCGTGCACGAAACTCCCCAAAATGGGTTTTAAGGCCCTTTTGTGGCATTTATTAGTTTGTGCTATCCTTGCCTTTGGCTGAATTCCGGCAGGCAGAATGCGTGCAGAGAGGTGGCGCATGTCCGAAGGCGCACAGGATGCGGAAGCAGCATGGCTTCATGCCGAGGCGGGTTGCTGCAACAGCAGTCCGCTGGTGCACGTTCCGGCAGCATTCCCGATCTTCGATGCCAGCTTCCACAGAGTCGATTACGACCTGACGGTGGTCGGTGATGATGGTCAGCGGCTTCACGTGGTCGATTATTTCGCCTGGAATCAGCCGCCTCGTCTCGTCCGTGGAGATATGGACTTCGTGAGTGGTGATCTCATCACCCGGCTCGCGCTTCTCACCTCCTTGGCAGACGGAAGCGCCACAACCACTGGCACGCCCACAGCTCGGGTGGAGACCGTCGAAGGGGTGTTCGCATCATCCATGATACGGGTCAGACGGAGACTGTCGAGCCGGGCGATGTGATCCGGCAGGGTGATGTCCTGCTCCTTTCGGGCGGCGAGGTCACACTCTTCCTTCCCGATGGATCACAGTTGGATGCGGCGACGGCGGGACGGCTGATTGTCGAGCACATGGGGCCAAGCGCTGGTGCCGACGGCTTATCCATCGTTCTGCGCGCCGAAGGTGGCTCGTTCACCTTCCGGCCGTCGCATACACCCAGCCCGGCCGTGGGAGCAGACATCACCATTCTGACACCGGCCGCGCAGATCGATCCGGCTCAGTCGGCGTTCTCTTTCGCTACAGCGTCGACGACGGTCTGCGTGTCTGGTTGCTGGAAGACGCGGATGCGGCACCGATTGTCGTCGAAAACCAGTTCGGCCTCGTCGAACTGCGCGATCCTGGTGTGAGTATAGATGTCCCCACGCCCGATGTTCCGCCTCAACGTCTTCCAACGGAGGAGTGGAGGACGCAGCCACCGGATTCCGGTGCGCCACCGACCTCCGAGTTGGTCCCCGCTCATGATGTCTCTCGGGGTGGTGATGAGACTGCGCTTCCGGACGATCTGATCGAGGTGAGCGGACAATCCCAGTCCTTCAAACTCACTGCAGACGCGGGCGTATTGCCGGCTGTCCCGAGGCATCAGGCGGAGGAGGTTCTGCTGCAGTTTGCCAGCCTGCAGAACAGCCCCCGCAGGCGACATCGCCACAGAAAACACTGTTGCGCGACTGGGACCATGAACCGGGGGCGGGACCTGGTCGGTGATCGGCAGCGCTCATGTGTACGGTGCGGTCCCCGAATTCCCGGACACCAGTTCCCCGAGGGCGATCAGTCCGGTTGAAGGCAGTCACATGGCTGTGGTGGTGCCCGGTCTGGAGGAGATCGGCGATATCGAGCGCTTTCTCGGCCTCCCTCGCAGCAGCTGGCGGGGGCGGTCACCGGCAGCCAGCCGGCGACGGTGAGTGCGATCAAGCGGACGATGACGCTCAGCGCCGGCACCGAACTGTCCTTCGACTGGTTCTTGGATGCCGGTAACGAGACGCCACGCCAGGACGTCGCTCTGGTCACGATCGGCGATCACGTTTTCAGGCTGGCAGACTCGATTGAGACGGGTGTCGGCGGCGCGACCGGCTGGCGAACGTTCATCTACACCGTCCCCAAAACGATGACGGTGACGTTCGGGTTCGTCGTCGTCAATGACCTGACTCCTGACGGTCCGTCACGTTTGATGGTGGACAACGTCCGCATTGGACGCACGTTTGATGGCAGCTATGTCGACGTCGATTCCGGTGACGGCTGGCGCGTTGTGGTCCAGAAGCCGAGTGTTGGTGACGACACTCTGATGACAACCGAAGACAGCCGCGCTACGACAACGACGCTCGCTCTGCTGGCAAACGACGTCGATCCGGATCCCTTCGATGCGATGAGGATCACCGGGATTGACAACGAAGGGACGCTCGGGCGTGTCACCTACAGCGGTACCGGCGAGGTCATTTACGACCCTGCCGGTCGCTTCAACCGGCTCAGTGCCGGAGAGACCGCGACCGATACCTTCCGCTACGAGGTCGATGCGGGAAACGGTATTCGCGACGTCGGTACGGTTCGGGTCACAATTGAGGGCGTCAACGATGCACCCACTGCGGTCGATGATCCCGATGTCCGGGTATCCGCCGCAGGTCCGGCCATCCAGATCGATGTCTTGGCCAACGATGATGATGTGGATAGTGACGACGACCGGACGAGCCTGAAAATCGTCAGTGCGTCGAGTGCATCCGGAGCGCAGGTCGACGTATCGGGAGTGGTCGGTGGGACGATCATCTATCGGCCTGACGTTCGGTTTGCCTCTCTCGCCGAAGGTGAAACCGTGATCGATCCGGTCACGTACACGATCGAAGATCGCCATGGAGCCCGTGCGACCGCCATCGTTGAGGTCACTGTCACCGGTGTCAACGATAGTCCTGTGGCGGCTGACGACCGGATAGACACGGACGAAGATGCGCCGGCAGCGTTCAACCCCTTGAGCAACGATGCAGACCCGGATCTGAGTGATCAATTGCGGGTGTCTGCTGTCGAAGGTGTTGCCGTCGTCGCGGGCTCCCGGGTTGCCCTTGTCTCCGGGGCGAGTGTCGAATTCACAGTTGATGGCCGGCTCGTCTACGACCCCACGGGCCATTTCGAGGAGCTTGCCGAAGGGCAGGCGGCCTCCGACACCTTTCGATACAGCATCGAGGACGGCCACGGCGGTCGCGCCGAGGCCACGGTGTCTGTAACGATCACCGGACGCAACGATGCCCCGGTTGCCGATCGGGATAACGCCGTTGCGCTCGAGGACGCGACAGGCCTGTCGATCGACGTGTTGGCCAATGACGACGATATCGACAGCGACGACGACCACTCCAGCCTTCGCGTTGTTTCTGCGTCTGCGTCTTCCGGTGCCGCCTTGAGCGTTTCAGGATTGCCAGGCGAGGGCGTGATCTACGATGCAGCCGGTCGCTTCGAAGCGCTGGGTGAAGGTGAGACCGGGACCGATACCATCACCTACCTCATCGAGGATCGGCACGGCGCACGCGCAACGGGGACGGTGGAGGTGACCATCGTTGGCGCCAATGATGCGCCGCTGGCTGCTGCGGACCAGCAGACGGTCAGCGAGGATACAGGCGCGGTGGTCGCGGTGCTGGCGAACGACCGCGATCCCGATGTGCACGATCAGCTTCGTGTGGTGGCGATCGGCGGAATGCCGATCGCTGCCGGCGGGCCTGTGGTCCTGGCTTCCGGCGCGGTGGTGACCCTTTCTTCTGACGGTACGCTCGCCTACGACCCAGCCGGGAGCTTCGATGTGCTGTCGGAGGGGACGCTGCGAGCGATAAGTTCCGTTACACCATTGGTGACGGTCACGGTGCCCTCGCTGACGCCGTGGCCGTGATGACGATCTTGGGACTCAATGATACGCCGGTGCTGCAGGCCGATGCTGCAGGCGCCTTTGAAGACGGTCCCGCGATTACCGTGGATGCTCTTGCCAACGATGACGATCCGGACGGCGATGACGACCGGACGAGCCTGCGCATCGTGGCGGCCTCCGCGCAATCGGGGCGATCGTCACCTTCAGCGGTGTCGCCGGTGAGGGCTCGTCTATGACCCCGCCGGGCGATTCGACTTCGTGGGCGAGGAGAAACCGCTACCGACATCATCACCTACACGGTCGAGGACCGGCACGGCGCGCGGTCGAGCGCAACGGTCATGGTCAGCGTGGACGGCACCAACGATGCGCCACAGGCGAACGACGACTGGCTGATGGTCGATGCCAATTCGGTGCTGTCGCTGCCGCCGACGGGGCTCCTTGGCAATGATCGGGATCCGGATGCCTCCGATCGGTTGCGGGTGATCGCGGTCAACGGTTTAGACGTCAGCGTCGTCCGGACGGTGACGCTGGCCTCGGTGCGCTGCTGACTGTCGACGGGGATGGCGGTCTGACCTACGATCCCAACGGTCGCTTCGATGGCCTCACTGATTTCCAGCGTGCGACCGACGTCTTCGAGTATACGGTCAGTGACTCCCACGGCAGTGTCGCTTCCGCACAGGTAACGATTGAGATCCAGGGGCGGAACGACCCGCCTGAGGCCGGCGACGATACAGCAGTCACTGATCAGGATAGCGCCGTTCGCATTCCGGTACTGATCAACGACCAGGATCCGGATGCCGGCGGCAACCTGCGGGTGCTGAGCGTCGATACGTCCGGAAGTCGCGGCACCGTGCGGATCAACCCGGACGGCACCCTGACCTACGACCCCAACGGGGCGTTCAGTGATCTCCAGGCCGGCGAGTCCGCGATCGACACCTTTGACTACGTCCTGGACGATTATGTTGGCGGTCGCAGCACGGGTACCGTGACCGTCTCGGTCGATGGCGTGGCGCACCCACAGCAGTCCGCTCAGGAGTTGTTGCAGTCGTTTGAGGTATCGCCTGGTTCCAACTTCGCATGGTCGGTTCTGGGTGCGATGCAGTCAATCGCGGTCTATCCGCTGGCAGGCGGCGATGCGTTCATCCCGACACATGGCGGCTCGATGGCTTTGTTGACAGCAGACGCTGTCGGTGCCGGAGCTTTGGAGAGGTTTTTGTCGGAAAACGTCTCCGTCGCCGGCCAGCCGCTGGTTCGCCTGGACGATGGTGCGGAAGGTCACTCGTCTGCGAACAGTGGAACGGGGATGCGTTCGGCCATCTCGGTGGGTGCCGACGATGCCGTCAACGGCCAGGTGACCCTGTCCTTCGACTGGAATTTCATCTCTGCCGAGGCGAACCCGGTTGCCAGCGGCATCAATGATTTTGCAGTCCTCACGCTGAGCGATGGAGTGACGGCCCAGGTTTTTACATTGGCTGATGCGGAAAGTACCGTCGGGGTATCCAAGGGGTGGCGGACGACGGTGGTGAACATGACGGCCTTTTTCTCGCTCCCGCAGGAGGGCGATCTTCGCCTGGTGCTCGGCTTCGCCGTGCTCAACGATAAGGTTCAGTCGAACGCCTCCCAGCTGCTGATTGACAACGTGCGGCTCAACCGATCGGTCGGGGCGACGTTCGAGGTAGTCGGCACCAATCCCTCTGGTGACGTCATCACCTACCGGGAACAGCCTGAGGCGGTCGACGATCTCATTGCGGGCACGTCCACGGGGGCTGTGGACGAGGATCAGTCCGTCCGTCTGGAGGCGTCCACGTTTCTGGGCAATGACCGGGTGTCTGCCGGCGTCTCCGCGGAGACTCTCCGTCTGGTTGGTGTCGAGACAACGGGTGCGATCGGACAGGCGACGTTTGAGGACGGTAGTATCGTTTACGATCCCTGCGGGCGGTTTGATGTCCTGGCGGAGGGTGAGACGGGGATCGATACGTTTTTACATTCTGCGCGATGCGAACGGGGGAACGTCAGCCGGGCAGGCGACAATCGTTGTAACCGGCATCAACGACGCTCCCGTTACCGTGGGCGACACCGCTTCCGTCGGCGAACACAGCGAACCTGTCACGCTCGACGTCCTGCAGAACGACGATGACCCCGACAGCGATGACGATCGTTCGACGCTGCGCATCGTCGCCGCCGGAGCAGCAAGCGGTGCTGCCGTGTCGTTCAGCGGCTTGGCAGGCGCGGGGTGATCTACGATCCTCGTGGCGTTGCAGCCTTTGCGGGTCTCGGCGATGGCGAAACCGTATCCGATCTCCTCTCCTACACCATTGAGGACCAACATGGCGCCCGATCCACCGGCAGCGTCTCGATCTCTGTAACCGGCGTCAACGATTCTCCCACGGCGACGAACGACCAGGCGGAAACCGACGAAGATTCTGCGGTGACGATCGCCGTGCTCACCAATGATACCGATCCGGAGCTGCACGACCACCTCTCGGTTGGTAGTATCAACACGACGGTCGTCACGGCGGGCTCACAGGTGACCCTCGCGTCTGGTGCCGTCGTCTTTGTCAATAACGATGGCACGGTTCGCTACGATCCCGGAGCCGCGTTCGCAGTGCTCGCACGCGGGCAGACCGGCAGTGACAGCTTCGTCTATATGGCCGTAGACGGCCACGGAGGATCCAGTCAGGCCACAGTCGCCGTCAGTGTCACCGGTCGGAACGATGTTCCGGTCGCCGGCACGGATGCTCTATCAACCGATGCGGCCACACGGCTGACGGTGGCAACATCCACATTGCTGTCCAACGATCACGATCCTGACGTTGGCGACCATCTCCATATCGTCGATATTGATGTAACGGGCACCCAAGGCTCCGTGACGTTCGACGGCACGTCGATCCACTACGACCCTGCAGGTCAGTTTCGCAGCCTGGGTGAAGGGGAAACAGCGCAGGATACGTTTGCCTACCGGCTGTCCGACGACGACGGCGTAACCGCCACCGGTCAGGCCATCGTCACCGTGCACGGGATCAACGATGCTCCGGACGCCGTCGATGATGCGGCATCCACCGACGAAGAGACGCCGGTCACCGTGAACGTGCTGGACAACGACACGGATCCCGACACCAACGATGTCCGTTCCCTGATATCGGTCGACACGAGCAACACACGCGGCGCGGTAACCCTCAATCCTGACGGCACCGTTACCTATGATCCGAACGGTCGCTTCGATCAGCTTAACGCCGGTCAGACCGACTATGACACCTTCCGTTACGTGATTTCGGACGGTCACGGTGGCACCGATGAGGCACAGGTCACGGTGACGATTGACGGGCGTTCGAGCACCACCGAACAGATCGTCAACAGCTTCGAGACCTCCTTCTCACGTAGTGAGATTACGACTACGGCGGTGACGACAATCGGCAGCTATGAAGAGGCCGACGGAGCGCACGGGACCTATACGCCCACTGACGGCTTGTCCATGGCGAGCTTGCGAGCTTACGGCACGTCGGCGCAGAAGATCGGCTCTCAGACAGTTTCGAAGCTCGAGGACTTTCTCGGCATCCCCGACCAGTCGTTGTTCCGCGATCCCGAGGACAGCACGTACCCGAACAATGGCTCGGCGTTCAAGCTCAGCGTTGATGTCACCAATGGCGAGCAGATCTCGTTCGACTGGGTGTTCGATGCGCGAGATGTTCTTCCGGACAACGACTATGCGGTGTTCACGGTCGTTGGTGACGGCGATCCGCAGGTGTTCAAGCTGAGTGACGTGCGCGAGACGGGCAGCAACGGGGCCAGTGGGTGGAATACATCCGTCTACACTGCCAGCTCAGCGACTTCGCTGACGATCGGCTTTGCCGTCATCAACGACCGGAGCCCTCGCCGTCGTCGGAAAATTCCTATCTGCTGGTGGATAACGTGCGCCTGAACCGGGATCTCGGTGAGAGCTACCAGGTTTCCCAAAGCCACGATCCGAGCACACCGTTCGAGACGATCAATCTCGCGTGACAAAGCAGATCGCACGGAGTTCGATGGTGGTGCATGCGCTGCACTGCGCATGGTGGGCGCGGCTGGGATTGAACCAGCGACCCCGCCGTGTGAAGACGGTGCTCTCCCACTGAGCTACGCGCCCGATACGAGCTCGGAACCCGAGCATATAAGATCGATGCCGGCTGTACTGTCAAGAAAGCGCGCGGATTGCGTCCGGCAAGGCAGGGAAGTCGGCGATCGCGGCATCCGGCTCCGGGAGGTCCGGATCAAACCTGCCGTAGCCGCCCGCGTGATAGATGACCCGCATGCCGGCGGCCCGTGCAGCAGTGATGTCGTTCCGGCTGTCGCCCACCATTACAGCGCTTTCGGGTGGGGCGCCGAGCGTCGCCAGCGTCGCCAGCAGCGGCCGCGGATCCGGCTTGCGAATGCCGTTCAGAGAATCGCCGCCGACAATGGTGGAAAATCGATCATTCAGGCCAAGATCGGACAGAATATTGCGCGTCACCTGCTCCGGCTTGTTGGTGCAGATGCCGAACGACAGACCGGCTCCGGCCAAGTGGTCGAGGGTTTCCTCCACACCGGGGTATGCCCGGGTCTCCAAGCTGCAGCGGCTCTCGTAGAGGTCCAGGAATTGCCGTGTGAGGCGTGCCGCGTCTTCTTCCTGACCGGGGTTTCCNCCGGTGAGTGCCAGCGCCCGCTCGACCAGGACACGTGCACCGTCGCCAACGATCGAGATAACCTCGTCCAACGTCAGGGCGCGCCGTTCCTCTGTGGCGAGCAGGGAATTGAGAGCCGTGCGCAGGTCAGGCGCACTGTCGATCAGGGTCCCATCCAGGTCGAAAACTACAACCGTGATCGCGCTCATCGTAACGCCCGCCGTTCTCATGTTAAGGACACTTCCGCTGTTGGCGTGTCCAGGTCGGTATGGCACGCTGAGGCCCCGTCCGCAAACCTCAACCATTTACAGGCAGGCGCAGTATCGACCATGAGCCAGCGAAAGACCGGTATCATCGTTCTCGCAGCCGGACTCGGCACCCGGATGAAATCGGCACTGCCGAAGGTGATGCATCCGATCGCCGGCCGGCCGATGATCGCGCACCTGCTGGCCAATCTCGCCGAACTAGCACCGGACCGTCTGGTGGTGGTGATCGGCGAGGAGATGGACAGCGTGCAGCGCGCGGTGACGCCACACGCCACCGTCGTGCAGAAGGAGCGGCTGGGGACCGGACATGCGGTGATGGCGGCCCGTGACGCCATGGCCGGTTTCGATGGTGACGTGCTGGTCGTCTACGGCGACACGCCGCTGCTCTCCGCCGCAACGCTGGCGCGGATGCTGGAGGTGCGTCGATCTGCCCCCTTTCCGGCGGTCGTGGTTCTAGGGTTCCGTCCGGACGATCCGGGCGCGTACGGCCGGTTGATCGAAGGAGACGATGGCGGTCTGGATGCGATTGTCGAGGCAAAGGATGCAACCACTGAACAGCAGGCGGTTGGTTTGTGCAATTCCGGCGTCATGGCCATCGACGGTAGCCGGCTGTTTTCCCTGCTTGACCGGGTCGGTAACGACAACGCCAAGGGAGAATATTACCTCACGGATATCGTGGCGCTGGCGCGGGCGGATGGATTGCCGTGTCGCATCGTCGAAGGTGGCGATGCGGAGCTGATCGGCGTGAACTCGCGAGCCGAGCTCGCTGTTGCCGAACGCATCGTCCAGGAACAGCTGCGCGACCGCGCCATGACGGGAGGGGCGACACTGATCGATCCCGCCTCGGTCTTCCTCTGCCATGACACGCAGCTGGGGCGGGATGTCGTGATCGGCCCGTCCGTTGTCTTCGGTCCTGGCGTCACCATAGCTGACCGTGTTGAGATTCGGGCCTTCTGTCACCTGGAAGGGGTTTCCGTTGCGACCGGCGCACTTGTGGGACCGTTTGCGCGCCTGCGTCCCGGGGCGGCAATCGGCGAGGGAGCGCACATCGGCAATTTCGTCGAGATCAAGAACGCCTCGGTCGAGAACGGAGCGAAGGTGAACCACCTGACCTACATTGGCGACGCACGGGTGGGGGCGTGGGCCAACATTGGCGCCGGTACGATCACCTGCAACTACGATGGCTACTTCAAGAGCCATACGGATATTGGTGTCGGGGCGTTCATCGGTTCCAACACGTCCTTGGTGGCGCCGGTGAAGGTTGGCGACGGTGCAATAATCGGCGCTGGCAGCGTCGTTGCACGCGACGTTCCTGACAATGCGCTGGCGCTCACCCGCGGCCCGCATGCCGAAAAGAACGGCTGGGCACGGGATTTCCGCGAGCGTCGTGCGGCAGAAAAGACAGCGTCGTCTACTTCACGGAAGAGCTGAGCAAGATGTGTGGCATCATCGGTATCATTGGTAAGGCACCCGTCGCACCGCTTCTCCTCGATGGCCTTCGGCGCCTTGAGTATCGGGGCTACGATTCGGCGGGCATTGCGACGCTGACCAACGGTGCGATCGTCCGCAGGCGCGCCCAGGGCAAACTCGCCAATCTGGACGCGCTGCTGCAATCCGAGGCGTTGGACGGCACGATCGGTATCGGACATACCCGCTGGGCTACACACGGCGCGCCGACCGCGGTGAATGCACACCCGCATGGCGACGATCGGGTTGTTCTGGTCCACAACGGAATTATCGAGAACTTTCATGAATTGCGGCGTGAGCTGACGGCAAAAGGCTGTCGGTTCGAGACCGAAACTGACACCGAAGTGGTCGTCCATCTCATCAGCAGCTATCTCGTTGACGGCCGGACGCCGCAGCAGGCGGTGCAGGAGGCGCTTGTCCGACTGGAAGGTGCATTCGCACTTGCCATCCTGTTTGCGGGACACACCGAGATGATGATTGGTGCCCGCCGCGGTAGCCCGCTCGCCATCGGTTACGGCGATGGCGAGATGTACCTGGGCTCCGACGCGCTGGCGCTGGCACCGCTCACCAGCCGCATCTGCTACCTGGAAGAAGGAGACTGGGCGGAGGTTACGGCGGCCGGCGCTCGCATCCACGATGCTTCAGGGGACATCGTCGAGCGGCCGATCAAGCTCACCGCCACCTCCGGCGCACTGATCGGCAAGGGAAATTTTCCCCACTTTATGCTCAAGGAGATTTACGAGCAGCCGGCGGTAATTGGCGACTCCNTGCACGGCCTGCTCAATCCCTGGAACGAGGTGGTGGTGCTGCCGCAGCTGGATTTCGATCCGACCCGGATCAGCAAGCTGACGCTGATCGGTTGCGGCACGTCCTATCACGCGGCTTTGGTGGCCCGGTACTGGTTCGAGCAGATCGCACGCATCCCGACGGAGGTGGATATCGCCTCGGAGTTCCGCTACCGTGGCGCGGACATGNCCGAGGGAGGCNTTGGTGTCTTTATCTCCCAGTCGGGCGAGACGGCGGATACGCTGGCGGCAATGGCGTTCGCCCGAAAACAAGCCCAGCATATTCTCAGTGTCGTCAACGTCCAGGAGAGTTCGATGGCGCGGGCGTCCGACGCCACGCTGCTGACACGTGCCGGACCGGAAATCGGCGTTGCCTCGACCAAGGCGTTCACCACCCAGCTCACGGTACTTGCCTGCCTCGCGATTGCCTTTGCCTCCAAGCGCGGCAAAATCGATCGGGACGTCGAGCAGCGACTGTGCCGGGCCCTGACCGAAGTGCCGAGCCGGGCGAACGAAATCCTCACTCATGATCAGCGCATCGCCGAAATCGCGCGCACTGTCGTCGAGGCTCGCGATGTACTCTATCTGGGACGTGGCACCGGCTATCCCATCGCGCTCGAGGGTGCCCTGAAGCTGAAGGAGATCAGTTACATCCACGCCGAGGGCTATGCCGCCGGCGAGATGAAGCACGGGCCGATCGCGCTGATCGACGAGAATATGCCGATCATCGTCATCGCGCCCTCCGACAGCCTGTTCGACAAGACCGCGTCGAATATGCAAGAAGTGATCGCCCGCGGCGGCAAGGTGATCTTCCTGTCGGACGAGGATGGGATCAGCCGTCTCGGCAACGTCGCGGCGGCCACTGTCGAGTTGCCGGCGGTCGATCCGTTCGTTGCCCCCATCCTTTACACCATCCCGATTCAGCTGTTGGCCTATCATGTTGCCGTGCTGAAGGGCACTGACGTTGACCAGCCCCGCAACCTGGCCAAGAGCGTTACGGTGGAATAACCATGGTGGCACGTGGGTGAGCAAAAGTGTCGATGCAATCCTGATTGTCGACGATACCGGACAGCCGGCCTGATCACATCTCCCGGATTGTCAACGGCCTGCTAGGCAGCGCGCATCCGCTTCTCTATGGTGTGCGCCCGTTGTTCTGTTGCTCGCCCGAAAAGGTCAAGCCGCCATGCCCGATGACATCCGTACCCGCACGTTCGACAAGTCGAAGCTGCCGAGCCGACATGTCACCGTCGGCCCGGAGCGGGCGCCGCACCGCTCATACTATTATGCCATGGGGCTTACGGCCGACGACATTGACCGGCCATTCGTTGGCGTCGCCACCTGCTGGAACGAGGCCGCGCCGTGCAACATCGCGCTCTCGCGCCAGGCGCAGCCGGTGAAGCTGGGGGTGAAGGCTGGTGGGNGGACGCCGCGGGAGTTCACGACGATCACGGTGACCGATGGAATCGCCATGGGCCACGCCGGGATGAAGTCGTCGCTGGTTTCGCGCGAGGTGATCGCGGACTCTGTCGAGCTTACGGTGCGCGGCCACTGCTACGACGCGCTGGTGGGGCTCGCCGGCTGCGATAAGTCGCTGCCGGGGATGATGATGGCGATGGTCCGTCTCAATGTGCCCTCGGTGTTCATCTACGGCGGCTCGATCCTGCCCGGGCGTTTCCACGGTAAGGACGTCACCGTCCAGGACGTCTTCGAGGCGGTGGGCAACCACTCCGCCGGACGGATGTCGGACGAGGACCTGCACGAACTCGAGTGTGTCGCGTGCCCGACCGCCGGCTCTTGCGGCGGCCAGTTCACCGCCAACACCATGGCCTGCGTCTCGGAGGCGATCGGGCTCGCGCTGCCGGGCTCGTCCGGCGCCCCCGCGCCCTACGAGTCGCGCGATGCACTGTGCGAGGCCTCGGGCCGTGCGGTGATGGATCTGCTGGCGGCGCGCTTGCGCCCGCGCGATATCATCACCCGCAAGGCGCTGGAGAACGCAGCCACGATCGTGGCCGCCACGGGCGGCTCGACCAACGCCGGACTGCACCTGCCTGCGATTGCCAACGAGGCGGGGATCGACTTCGATTTGGACGACGTCTGTGCGATCTTTCGCCGCACCNCCTACATCGCCGACCTCAAGCCCGCTGGCCGCTACGTGGCTAAGGATCTCTATGACGCGGGTGGGGTACCTGCGCTGCTGAAAGTGCTTTACGACGGCGGCTACATTCACGGCGACTGCATGACAGTGAGTGGGCGGACGATGGCCGAAAACCTCGCCAACGTTCGTGTGCCGGAAGGCCAGGATGTGATTCGGCTGACCTCCAGCCCGCTGTCGCCCACCGGTGGCGTCGTGGGGCTCAAGGGCTCGCTCTGCCCGCAAGGCGCCATCGTCAAGATCGCCGGGCTGCCTTCGCTCCAGTTCCGGGGCCCGGCGCGCTGCTTCGATTCCGAGGAGGAGTGTTTCGCTGCCGTCAGCCGGCGCGACTATCTCGAAGGCGACGTGCTGGTCATTCGCTACGAAGGGCCGCGCGGCGGGCCGGGGATGCGCGAGATGCTATCCACCACCGCCGCCCTCTACGGCCAGGGGACCGGTGGCAAGGTGGCGCTGATCACCGACGGGCGCTTCTCGGGTGCGACGCGCGGCTTCTGCATCGGCCACGCGGGGCCTGAGGCCGCGGTCGGCGGTCCAATCGCACTGGTCCACGACGGCGATATGATTGCGATCGACGCCGAGGCTGGCACGATCGAGCTTGAAGTCGCCCCCGAAGAGCTCGCCCGCCGCCGCGAAGCGTGGCAGTCGCGCACCCATGACTTTCAGTCCGGCGCGCTGTGGCGCTACGCCCAGACTGTCGGTGATGCCTGCGACGGCGCTGTCACCCACCCCGGAGCGAAGGCGGAGACGCACGTCTACGCGGATATCTGAGGCCGATCTTTGACGTCTGGCGTGGGATCGGGTGCGCTACCGGCAGCTCGTGGTACCGTCCGCGGAATACGCTGCGGCACTGGCGCTGCGCGAGGTCGTGCTGCGAGCCCCGCTGGGGATCGGGTTCTCGGAAGCGGATCGCGAGAACGACCGGTGGGCGCGGCACTTCGGCGCGTTTGCGGAGGGCCGGCTCGTGGGCTGCGTGCTGGGGATACCGGAGCCGGATGGTGTGCGCATCCGGCAGTTGGTGGTGGCGGAGGGCTCCNGCAGGCAGGGAATCGGTGCAGGTCTGATGGCTGCGCTGGAGGAGTTCTTCGCCACCGAGGGCGTTTCACTATTCTGGTCGAACGCGCGCCTGGAAGCGATTCCGTTCTATCGCCGGCTGGGCTACGTGCCGCTGGGTGAGCCGTTTGCCGAACTCGGCATCNCCCATCAGCGGATGGAGAGGCACCTGTCCGCCGCTGCCGGTTAGTTTCGGGCCAGGGGAGGAACAGGTCTTGTCCGGCCGCGCACCGTGCCATGCCCGACTGACCGTAGGTGTGTCGGAATGTCAGGCGGCGGTATGGAGACGGATGTCGATTTCTTCAGCCAGAGTGCGGATCTCGGACGCCGCCATGCTGCGCGGCGCTTGTTCGAGAACCGAACGACCGTCCAGCATGCTGGAGGCAAAGGTAATCCGGTTGGCGATCGCCGTTCGCGCCACCGGCAGGTCCTGTTCGCCCAGCCGCTTGCGAGTGATCTCAACCACCCGGCTGCGTGCGGCAACCCGGTTGAGGACGATCAGGATGGGGATGTTGTGTGTCCGGGCGAGTGTAATGGTCGGGCCGGTAGCCCACAGATCCATCGGGCTCGGCTGAAGCGGCACCAGGGCCAGATGCGCGGAGCGCACCGCTATCCGGGCCTCGGTCTCGGCATGCGGCGGGCTGTCGATCAGGATTACGTCGCTCGTGCGCTGCAGTCGGTCGATTTCCGTGCCGAGCTTCCAGCCTGGAATGGCACTGAGCGAAAGCGGCGGGACTGGGCCGGCGCTGCGGTTGCCATTACGGGCCTGAAACCACTGTGCCAAGCTCGCCTGCGGATCGACATCGATCATCGCCACCCGCCGGCCGTCGGTCGCAAATGCAACCGCCAAGTGCGCCGCCAATGTTGTCTTGCCGGCGCCGCCCTTTTGCTGGGCGATGGTGATAATGCGTGCGGACATGGCGCGTATCGTTCCGGAAGCGCGCAAACTTTACGCTAATTCTTCTCAATCGCAAAATATTCCTCCTCTCTCATAATTGGAGAAGTGGCAGTTTGCCGAACAGTCATCTTTTAAAATTGTGGTTATGGATTCATGTGCCGAGCTGGGCTCGTGTTTTGCCGACAAGGCTTATGCACGACCATCCGGCTAACCGAACTGTGGAGCGCGGCACCCGGCGCCACGATGGAACAGACCATGAATATGAATCGCCGGAGGGCCCGTCGTCGCCGAGTTTTCCCGCTCCCTGATCGCGTTCAGGCTCATGGTCAAATCGTCAAGGGCAACCGGAATCTTCACCCGACGCAGGTGGGCCATCACAGCGTTCGCCTCACGAATCTGGCGGGAACCTTCAGGCGGGTGTCGGAAGAAGATGGCCGGGTGTTCGCTTGGTGCACGTCGCTTCGCTCGGTGCACCCGATGGGCTGCGTTGCGGATGACGGCCGAGGATCTCAACCGCTCAGCAGTATCAGGCGCGGCGCCAAAGGGTGCCTTTGGGCGTGTCTTCCAGCACGATGCCGGCTGCGAGCAGGTCGGCACGGATGGCGTCGGCGCGGGCGAAGTCTCGACTCTTGCGGGCAGAGGCGCGTTCTTCAATTCGCTGTTCGATAATATTCTCGNNGGCAGCCCCACAGTTCCCGCTGCTTGCACGGTAGGGCCGGGGACACCACATTCGCAGTACCGATAATCGGGGGCGTAGATATGTATCGGGGTTTTGCATCAACAAGCCGAGGAGTGAGCCTGCTGACCGAAGCCGATTGGCTGCCGCCGTTTTCTTCGCTGTGCCCTCGGCTCTGTTCAGCTCCGATAGCCGTTCATATAGAACGGAAAGCGCCCGTGGGGTGTTAAGGTCGTCGCTCAGGGCCGACACCACTTCCTCGTCGGCCATATCGACNTCCGCCTCATTCCTTATGCCGGCATGGTCAAGAGCGCTGTAGAAGCGCACGAGTGCCTGCTTCGCCTGGGCGATGCCGTCCTTGGTAAAGTCGAGCGGCTGGCGGTAGTGGGTCTGCAGCAGCACCAGGCGGATCGCCTCGCCGGGGTAGTCCTGCAGCAGGTCGTGGACGGTGTAGAAGTTGCCGAGGCTCTTCGACATCTTCTCGCCTTCCGTCATCAGATAGCCGTTGTGCACCCAGTAGCGCGCGAACGGCCGGCCCGCGTGCGCGCACGTGCTCTGGGCGATCTCGTTCTCGTGGTGAGGAAAGATCAGGTCGGCGCCGCCGCCGTGGATGTCGAACGTCTCGCCCAGGTAGCGGCAGCTCATCGCCGAGCATTCGATGTGCCAGCCGGGCCGGCCGCGGCCCCACGGGCTGTCCCAGCCGGGATCGTCGTCGGCCGAGGGTTTCCACAGCACGAAGTCCTGCGGGTTCTTCTTATACGGTGCGACTTCGACGCGCGCGCCCGCGATCATCTCGTCCACGTCGCGGTGCGACAGCTGGCCGTAGGACGGCATCGAGAGGACGTCGAACAGCACGTGGCCGTCGGCGGCGTACGCGTGTCCGGCCTCGATCAGGCGCGCGATCATCGCCTGCATCTCGGCGATGTGCTCGGTCGCCCGCGGCTCGACGGTGGGCAGCAGGCAGCCGAGTGCACCCATATCGGCGTGGTAGGCCTCGGTGGTTCGGCCGGTGATGGCTCCGATCGGCTCACCGCTCGCCTTGTGGGCGGCGATGATCTTGTCGTCGACGTCGGTGATGTTGCGCGCGTAGCTCACGTGCCCTTCGCCGTAGAGGCGACGCAGCAGGCGGAACAGCACGTCGAACACCACCGCCGGGCGGGCATTGCCGATGTGCGCGTAGTCGTAGACGGTGGGCCCGCAGACGTACATGCGCACCCGGGCGGGATCCAGCGGTTCGAACGGCTCCTTGCGGCGGGTGAGCGTATTGAACAGCTGCAGCATCAGCGCACCATGGCCGAGAGGCTGGCAACCGGGCCGGATGGGAGGGCACCGCGGCACACCCGGCGGCGAGCCGGCGTTCCGCTTTCTGCCGGCCGATCAGCGGCAGCAGGGCGCGCAGCTCCGGGCCATGCTCACGTCCCGTCAGCGCCAGTCGCAACGGCATGAACAGCTCCTTGCCCCGACGCCCGGTCGCCTGCCGGACCGCCTTTGTCCACGCTCCCCAGACATCCACTGTCCACGGTTCCGGCGGCAGCAGCTCGCGGGCGCGTGCCAGGAACTCCGGCTCGCGCACGATCGGAACGATTTCACCGAAGCAGACATCGTGCCAGTAGCACGCATCATCGAGCTTCTGCAGATTGCCGCGCACCGCCTCCCAGAAGACAGCATCGGCGCACGTCAGGCCGAGCGCGGCCAGCCGGGGCGATACCGCGTCGAAGGCGCTGGCGTGCAGAACCTGCGCGTTGAGGTGTGCCAGCTGTGTCTCGTCGAACTTGGGCGTCGCCCGGCCGTAGCGCGCAAGGTCGAACTCGGCGGCGAGGTCGTCGAGCGATNNGCGAGCCTGCGCCGGTTCGCCGGTGCCGAGCCGTGCCAGGTAGCAGTCGATCGCCAGCGGCTCGAGGCCCGCGTCGCGCAGCGACTGCAGCGTCATCGAGCCCAGCCGCTTCGACAGCCCCTTGCCGGCGATGTCGGTCAGCAGCGGCAGGTGCGCGAAGGCAGGCGGCGTCGCTTCCAATGCTTCGAACAGCTGGATCTGCAGCGCAGTGTTGGCGACATGATCCTCGCCGCGGATGATGAGCGTGATCTTGAAGTCGGCGTCATCCACCACCGAGGGCAGCATGTAGAGGAAGGTGCCGTCGGCACGCACCAGGACGGGATCGCTCATCCGGTCGGCCCGCAGTTCGACCCGGCCGCGGACACGGTCGTCCCAGCTGGCAGACTCCGGATGCAGCAGGAAGCGCCAGTGCGGGTTGCCGCTTTCAGCGCGCAGCCGCTCCTGCTGGACCTCGCTGAGCTTCAGCGCCGCGCGGTCGTAGATCGGCGGACGGCCGCGAGCGAGCTGGCGCTTGCGCTTGTATTCCAGCTCTTCCGGCGTCTCCCAGCAGGGATAAATGCGGCCGGCGGCGCGCAGCCGCTCGAACGCCTGTTGGTATTGGTCCAGCCGTTCGGACTGGCGGGCTTCGTCGTGCCACGCGAGCCCCAGCCAGCGCAGGTCGTCGCGAATCCCTGCGACATACTCCTCGCGCGAGCGTTCCCGGTCGGTATCGTCGAAGCGCAGCAGGAAGTGCCCGCCATCGCTGCGCGCAAACAGCTCGTTGATCAGCGCTGTGCGGGCATTGCCGACGTGCAGCAGCCCGGTGGGGCTGGGAGCGAAGCGAACCTTTGAGATCATATCTGGCTGGTAAATCCGTTGGTGATCGGATACCGGCGGTCGCGACCGAACGCCCGGCGGGTGATCTTCACTCCCGGCGGCGCTTGTCGGCGCTTGTATTCGGCCCGGTCCAGCATCCGCCAGACGCGGCGCACCGTGGGTTCGTCGTAGCCGCGCGCCACGATATCCTCGATGGAAGACTCGTCTTCGACCAGCCCGGCCAGGATGCCGTCGAGCTCGTCGTAGGGCGGCAGGCTGTCCTGATCGGTCTGATTGTGCTTGAGTTCCGCGGTCGGCGGCTTGCTGATTACGCGCTCCGGCATCACCCGGCCGCGCGGGCCGAGACCGCCGTCGGGGCAGCTCTGGTTGCGCCAGCGCGACAGCGCGAAGACGGTGGTCTTGTAGATGTCCTTGAGTACCGAGAAGCCGCCGCACATGTCGCCGTAAAGTGTGGCGTAGCCGACCGACATCTCCGACTTGTTGCCGGTGGTCAGCACCATGTAGCCCAGCTTGTTGGAGATCGCCATCAGGACCAGGCCGCGGGAGCGCGCCTGGATGTTTTCCTCGGTGGTATCCGCCGCGCGGCCCTCGAACAGGCCATCAAGCATGCCGGAAAAAGCGTGCATCGCCGGCTCGATGTTGACACTGTCGAGGTGCACGCCCAGCAGGCGGGCTACTTCGGCGGCGTCCTCCAGGCTTTCGCTCGACGTATAGGGCGAGGGCATCATCACACAATGCACCCGCTCGCAGCCCAGCGCATCGACGGCGACGGCCGCGCTCAGCGCGCTGTCGATACCGCCGGAAAGCCCGATGATCACGCCCGGAAAGCGGTTCTTGCCGACGTAGTCGCGCAGGCCCACGGTCATCGCCTGGTAGATGGATTCGAGCCCGTTGACGTTGGCCGCCACGTCGCCTGCCGCGCACTGCAGGCCCTGCGGTCGCCGCTGCCAGCGGCTGGGCGTAACGCCCGCCTGCCATGCCGGTGCGCGCACGCTGACGGTCCCTTCGGGAGTAAGCGCGAACGACGCCCCGTCGAATACCAGTTCGTCCTGGCCGCCCACCAGGTTGACGTAGATCAGCGGCAGCCCGGTCTCGGCGCAGCGTTTTGCGGCCAGATCCTCGCGCACCTCCGTCTTATCCACCTCGAACGGCGAGCCGTTGAGCACCACCAGCAGCTCCGCACCGCGCTGCCCCAGGTGGCCGGCAACCGCGGGCGTCCACATGTCCTCGCAGACCATCACGCCGAGACGGGCGCCGCGAAAGTCGATCGGCTCGGGCAAAGGCCCGGGACGGAACACGCGTTTCTCGTCGAATACGCCGTAGTTGGGCAGGTCGTACTTGAGGCGGACGTCAGCGATGTGTCCGCCGTCGAGCAGCAGGGCGGCGTTGTGCAGCGCGCTGTCGGATCGCCACGGAGCACCGATCAGGATCGCTGGTCCTCCATCCGCCGTCTCGGTGGCAAGCGACTGCACTGCCGTTTCCACCCGACCCTGGAATGCCCGCTTCAGCACCAAGTCTTCGGGCGGATATCCGGCAAGTCCAAGCTCGCCGGTGATCACCAGATCGCAGCCGGCGGGCGCAGCGGCGCGCGCCTCCCGCAGTCGCTGCAGGTTGCCGTCGATATCGCCCACCGTAGGGTTGACCTGGGCGAGAGCCAACGAAAGGGTCCGCCCATGGGCTCGCGTCACACGCAAAAAGCAAGATGTATCCGAGCGAAAGTAGGATCGGCCGCCGCTGCTGTCAACGAACCCGCAGCAGTTGGGGGTGGCCGGACGGAAGGGAGGTGATAATCCGTGTCCGAGGCTTTGCAACGCGATACCGTTCAGTCGCCAACGATCACGATCTCGGGGATAGTGTAGAAATAGAAGTCATCAACACCGATCGACCACGTATCATCGTTCTTCTCGGCCGTTACCGTCTTGCCGGTGTGGGCGCCGAGGAGACAGTCGATCGTCTCCTCGGCCCGGATCGAGCCGGTAACCGTCCCCGAAGACGCTCCAACCTTGAAGCTCACCCGTTCGTGTCGGAGGTCCTGCGCCGCGATTGCCTGCGGTGTCACGCCCAGAGCGGTCGCAATCACAACACCGAAAACTGCAATCCGCTTCATGGTAAATTGCCCTCCGGCACGCGACGCGCGCTCGAAAATGCCCGATGGAGGTAGTCCCGCCCCGGTATCTCGATGTGCCGGTGCGCCAGCGCCGCNAAAACCAGGGTCGCGGCAATCATGGTCGCCGTCAGTGCCATCGATCCCCCGGCGGATAGGACCAGCCGATCGCCGACGCCAAAACCGTGGGCCAGGATCCACATCGTCGCTTCCTGTACGAAGCCGTGGATCAGGTAGAATGCATACGAGACCTCGCCCAGCCAGACCAGCGCTTTCGCATTCAAGGCAACACCAATCCGTCCCGTGTTGGCGACGAGGGCCACGATCAGCGCAGCGAACAGCAGCACGATGACCGGATCGGGGGCGCCGAGATGCAGCAACACCAGCAGTGCAGCCGCGAGCCCGAGGCCAGCCGCATCCGTGGCCAGGGCACGGACGCCTCTGCCGTTGCGATACGCGTGGTAGATCAGCGCGCCGAGCAGAAACTCCGGCAGGCAGCGCAGCAACGCGAGTGGTCCGTCCCACTGGTTGAAATCGGACCGGGTCAGCCAGGACAGCCAGCCGATGGCACCCAGAATGGCCAGGGTCAGCAGTGTGCGGAGCCGCGGGCCGGCCTGCCAGATCAGCGGCAGGGCAAGCGGGAACACCAGGTAGGCGGCGAATTCGACACTGATCGACCACGCGGGGTAGTTCCAGCTCAACGTGCTCGCCTGCAGCCCCTGCAGCATGAACAGATTGGCGAGCAGCGCGCTGAGCGAGCGTGCGCCTTCCAGCGGGATGGTCTGGAAGGTGCCGGTCGCCAGATAGTGGATCGCCCGCACCGTCAGGGTCGTCATCACGAACAGGCCCAGCACGAACAGGTGCAACGGATAGAGCCGGGCAATCCGCGCCTTGAAGAAGTCCCATGCCTTCCCGTTCCCATACCGGCCGCAGGTGTCGTGATAGACGTGGGTCAGGACAAACCCGCTGAGCAGAAAGAACAGGTCGACGGCGAGGTATCCCTTGCCAAGAACATTAGTGTAGTGTGCGGCGTGGATGCTGGGAAAGCCCTGGACGGCACAGTGATAGACGGCAACCCACAGTGCCGCCAAACCGCGCACCGGCGTCAATGATTGCAGATATCCGCTGCCTTGCCGTGCAGAGGTTACCGTCACCGATCCACTCCTCGATTACCCAGGGACACGCCGCTATCCAGAGACACGCTGCGGGATCAGGCCGTTGCGTCGTATCCGGCGACAACAGCGAGCCGATCTGACCCTTCTGACCGAAGATGAAGGCGACAATTGGATGCCCTGCAATGCGCGCCTCGCAGGCTGTGGAAACCCAGAATTCCGACAAATCGTAGAGATCCGCGCATCGAACCGTTATTCTGAGCACAATTGGGTTTTTCCTCCACATTCGGGAGGAGTTCAGTGACCGATCTGTCCAGACGCGACTTCGTGGCGGGGTCCACCGCCCTGGCAAGTCTCGGGATGTTTTCCGGCCTGTGGCCGGTGCGGGCGTCCGATCGTCCCGCGCTGCCCATTCCCCCGGAACTGAGGGCCGACGCCAAGGGCGAGATCGCGCTGCGCGCCCAGCCGGGCCAGATGCAGTTCCTGCCCGGCGTTGCCACGCCGACCTATGGCATCAACGGCCCGTTTCTCGGCCCAGCGATCCGCGTGCGGCGGGGTGAGAACGTGGTCATGGCCGTGAGCAACGGCATCGACGAAGACATCACCATGCACTGGCACGGCCTCAAGATCCCGGGCGACGTGGATGGCAGTCCCTATACCGTCATTCACCCCGGCAAAACCTGGACGCCTGCGCTGAAAATCGAACAACCGGCAGCCACCTGCTGGTTCCATCCGCATTTCTATCCGAGCACGGCGGAGCAGGTGATCAAGGGCCTGGCCGGGCTGTTCCTGATCGAGGACGACGAGAGCGATGCGCTGGGACTGCCGTCCCGGTGGGGAGTCGACGACATTCCGCTGGTGCTGCAGGACCGGCGCTTCAACGCCGACGGTTCGTTCTTCCACCGCTTCAATCTGGTGGCGGTCACCACCGGCTATATTGGCGATACCATGTTGGTGAACGGTGCCCATGATCCCGAAGCGCACACGGCACGCGGCTGGCTCCGCCTCCGGCTGCTGAATGGCTCGAATGCGCGCAGCTACCGTCTCGCCTTCTCCGACAACCGCTCGATGTTCGTTGTCGCAAGCGACGGCGGCCTGCTCGCCGAACCTGTCGAACTCAAGGACCTGATGATGTTCTCGGGCGAACGTTACGAGGTCCTGGTCGACGCGCGCGACGGAAAGGCCTTCGACCTGGTAACGCGTCCCGTCGAGCAGATGGCGATGGCCTTGCCTCCCTTTGAGGCCGAGTTGCGGCTGATGACGATCCACCCCCAGGGGGCGGAGGGCACGGGCCGGCTGCCCGATGCTCTCGTGCCGTTGCCGCCGCTCGTGGCGGACCTGCCCNCCACGAGCCAGAACCTGGTCATCGGCATGCGGTTCGACAAAGCGGGCATGCGGTTACTGAAAGATGCCGGCCTGATGAAGATGAGCATGTCCGCCAAGCCCGATCCGGGGAGGTTCCGGAGCNTCCTCAAAGCCATCAACACGGTGATTACGGACAGCCCAGCCTTGTCGCTCGAACAGCAACTGAGCGCCAATACCATCAATGGCAGCCCCTTCGAAATGGGCACCGTGCCGTTCTCCGCCCCCTTGAATACGGATGTGCGCTGGTCCCTCTCCGAAGGATCGGACCGAATGCTGCATCCGGTACATATCCACGGCTGCCAGTTCCGGATCCTCTNNCTCGAGGGCAAGGCGCCGCCGGCGCACATGGCCGGCTGGAAGGACATTGCCCCGGTGGCCAAGGGGAGCACGTGCGAGATTCAGATCCGCTTCGAGCACCCAGCTTCGAAGACCTCGCCGTTCATGGCGCATTGTCACATCCTGGAACACGAGGATTCGGGCATGATGACGAATTTCTCGGTGTCGTAATTCGAAGAGGCTCAAGCTGCAGAACAACGGACATTCAGGGACGATCCGCACCGTCCGCCAAGCCTGTCATCACCGTGCTGCTCTCGACGCGGCAGGGCAACGGGCGCAGGGAAGCGCCCAGACAGGGGCCCTTGATGCATCGGCCGTCTTCGATACGGAACTGCGCGCCGTGGGTGGTGCACAGGATGTGACGGCCCTTGCGATCGAGAAATCGGCCGGGGATCAGGTCCAGCGGCGATCCCCAGTGCGGGCATGAATTGACGTAGCAGAACACGCAGTCACCGCGGCGAATCGCCATGACGGCAATAGGTTCCTCGCCTTTGCCGTCCAGCCCCGGCACGTCGAAGCCGGCCGAGCCGCCATCCGGAATGTCTTCCAGCCGGCAGAGCGCGTGCTCCCGGCTCATTCCGCCACGCCGCCGAGGCCGCAGAGGATCGCCCAGGCGCCGTCGTCGACCGGCATCACCGACAGGCGGGACTGGCGGACCAGCGCCAGATGCTGCAGGCGCGGATCCGCCTTCACCGCCGCCAGCCCCACCGGGTGGGGGAGCGGCTGCAGCGCACGCACGTCCACCATACCGAAGCGGCCGGACGCATCGCCCGGGTCGGGATAGTACGCGCGGACCACCTCGACGATGCCGACGATCCCNCGCGCCGCGCCGGAATGGTAGAACAGCGCCCGGTCGCCCAGCCGCATCGCTTTCATGTTGTTGGCCGCCTGATGGTTGCGCACGCCGTCCCAGTGGGTGGTGCCGACCTCGGTCTGCTGCTGCCACGACCAGGAGCCGGGCTCCGACTTCACCAGCCAGTAGGCCATTTGATGTTCCTTCGCTCCGGGCGGGCCGCAACCGGCGGGTCGCGGCCCCCGTTCTGCTGGCTCGCCTTATCCCTTCGGGAACACCTTGCGCCACGGATGGATGGTGACGCTCTCGAACAGCCCCGCCTTGGCGTAGGGATCGTTGGCGGCAAACGCGTCGGCCGCCGCCCGATCCGGCAGGTCGAGGACCAGCAGGCTGCCAATCATGTGCGTGCCGTCCACATCCTCCAGCAGCGGGCCAGCGCACAGCAGCCGNGTCGCGGTAGCTCTCAAGTAATCCAGGTGTGCGCTGCGGTTGGACGTGCGCACGTGTTCGTTTCCGGTCTTGTCCCGGCAATAGAAGACGAAATGCATGGTGACGTTACTCCTCCGCTGTTGGCGATTGACGCCCTTCTCGGTAGTCATACACGGTTTATCGCCCGGACGTCAGGCGGCGGACGTCAGGCGGCGGACGTCAGGCGGCGAACACCTCCGCTTTCAGGGGCCGCGCCAGCAGGCCGGCGATCGTGCGTTGCAGATCAGCGCCCCGGTTCAGCACCGCGTCGACCGCGGCACAGATCGGCATCTCGACCTGGTGGCATCGCGCCAGTTCAACGACCACGGCCGCGGTATGCACGCCCTCGGCAACGGTGATCCGCTCGCCCAAAATCGAGGCCAACGGCCGCCCTTGGCCCAGGGCAACGCCGAGCGAAAAGTTGCGCGACTGCAGGGCGCTGCAGGTCAGCACCAGGTCGCCGAGGCCGCACAGCCCTGTTACCGTTTCCGGCCGGGCGCCGAGTGCGGCGGCGAAGCGCGCCATCTCCGCCAGCCCGCGGGTGATCAGCGCAGCCCGCGCATTGTCGCCCAGCGTCCGCCCTCGNACGATACCGCACGCGATCGCGAGCACGTTTTTCACCGCCCCGCCCAGCTGCGCGCCTGTCACGTCGTCGCTGGAGTAGATGCGCAGCTCTGGCGTGCCGAGCGCCGCCGGCAGTGCCTCGCGGATCGCGGCGTCCGCACAGGCGAGCGTCACCGCCGTCGGCAGACCGCGCGCCACTTCGGAGGCGAAGCTGGGGCCGGACAGGACTGCCACCGGCGCTCCGGACAGCGTCTGCGCCACCACCTCGCTCAGCAGGGCNGCAGCTTCCTGTTCCAGGCCCTTGGCGCAGATCACCGCCGCCGTGCCTGCAGGCCATGCAGGGGCCGCGATGGCGAGCGTGGCACGGACGTGCTGCGTCGGCGTGGCGATGAGAACGGCATCGGCGTTCGCAACCGCTTCTGTCGAACTGGTCACCGCGCGAATGGTGGGCGGCAGCGGCACGTCCGGCAGGAAACGGGGATTGGCGTGGTCCCGCGCAATGGTTGCCGCCACGTCCGGTTCGTGTGCCTGCAGGATTACGCTGCGTCCGGCACGGTGCGCGGCGATCGCCAGCGCGCATCCCCACGCCCCGGCACCGAGGATGCCGATTCGTTCGATCGGCCGTCTATCCTCCATTCGTCCTCCCTGGGCCTCTCTCCTTAGGCCTTGAGCTCTCATGCCGTCACGTTTTGACGCCTCTACGCTTTGATACCTTCATGCTTTGACGCCGGCGTAACCTACCGGTTCCGCATCGGGGTCAAGCGGCCAGCGTGGTCGCGGGGCGAAATCGAAGCCGTCGGTCAGCCCCAGCTGCAGCCGCTCGATCCCCGCCCAGGCGATCATCGCACCGTTGTCGGTGCACAGACCCAGCGGCGGCGCCACCAGACGGACTCCTTCCGCTTCGGCCAGCGCTCCCAGCCGCGCGCGGAGGTACGTGTTGGCCGCAACTCCACCCGCGACGACGAGCGTGTCACCCGCAGGATGCAGGCGGCGGAATTCCGCCAGCCCGCGCCGGGTCCGGTCGAGCAGAGCATCGCTCGCCGCCGCCTGGAACGAGGCGCAGACGTCGCAGACGTCCTGCGGTGCCAGCCTGCCGCCATCTCCGCCTCCGCCGTCACCATCGGAGCGCGGCAACAGGTCCACCGCCCGCTTTACCGCCGTTTTCAGGCCGGAGAAGGAGAAGTGGCAATCCGGCCGTCCCAGCATCGGGCGGGGGAACTTGAACCGGCGCACATCGCCCGCGTGCGCGGCACGCTCCACCGCCGGTCCGCCCGGATAGCCCAGCCCCAGCATCTTCGCCACCTTGTCGAACGCCTCGCCGAGCGCATCGTCGATGGTCGTTCCCAGCCTCCGGTAATGGCCAACCCCTCGNACCACCAAAAGCTGGCAGTGCCCGCCGGAGACCAGCAGCAGCGGGTAGGGAAACGCCACGTCATCGGTCAGCCGGGCGGTGAGCGCGTGCGCTTCGAGGTGATTGACGGCGAGGAACGGCAGGGCGTGGACGGCGGCGATCGCCTTTGCTGTCATTACGCCGACGATGACGCCGCCGATCAGTCCCGGACCGCCGGCAACCGCGATGCCGTCCAGCTCGGGGAACCCCATGCCGGCCTTCTGCATCGCCTGCGCGACCAGCCCGTCGAGCTGCTGCAAATGCGCGCGCGCCGCCACCTCGGGCACGACACCGCCCCAGGGACGGTGCTCTTCGAGCTGCGAGAGCACCAGATCGGCGAGGATGCGCCGGTCTGCGGCGACCACCGCCGCCGCCGTTTCGTCGCAACTGGTCTCTATCCCGAGGACGTACACGAGTAATTCCCTTTTCTCCCTCAAACCAGCAAAGTACCGTGTTGACATCGCGGCAGCCACAACAGAGCCACTCCATTCGAAGCTCAGGCTGCGCGGCGGGATTCTCAAGGGTTGAAGGCTGATGATCGCAGCGTCCATCCGGATCGGCACGCGCGGGAGCCCGCTGGCGCTGGCGCAGACGCAAACTGTCCGAGCGCTGCTGGCGGCCGCCCGGCCGGCATTGGCTGCGCCGGACGCGCTCAACGTGGTGGTGATCCGCACCACCGGCGACCAGATCCAGGACCGGCCGCTCGCCGAGATCGGCGGCAAGGGACTGTTCAGCCGGGAAATCGACGAGGCGATGCTGGCGGGCCGGATCGATCTGGCGGTGCACTCGGTCAAGGATCTGCCGACATGGCTGCCAGACGGGGTCACACTCGGCGCTGTGTTGCCACGCGAGGATCCCCGCGATGTGTTGATTACCGCAGGGACCGGCAAAGAACTCGGCCTCGAGNGGCTGCCGGACGGCGCCGTCATCGGCACGTCGTCGCTGCGGCGCCAGGCACAGCTTCTGGCGCGGCGGCCCGATCTGCGGGTGATCCCGCTGCGCGGCAACGTGCACACCCGCCTGCGGCGGATCGAAGAGGGCGAACTATCGGCCACACTGCTGGCGCTGGCGGGGCTGCGCCGGCTGGGTCTCACCCGCATCGGCTTGCCCCTGTCGGCCACCGAGATGGTGCCGGCGGTGGGCCAGGCGGCGATTGGCGTAACCTGCCGCAGCGATGATGATGTGTCCCTGGAGTTGCTGGCGGCGATCGGCGACCGGACGGCAGCGATCGAGGTGGCGGCAGAGCGCGCGATGTTGGCGGAGCTCGACGGCTCCTGCCGCACGCCGATTGCGGGTCTGGCCCGGATTGATGCCCNNAAATCGAGGGGTACCTCGCTGATGATCGATGGTCTGGTTGCCCGACCGGACGGCTCACAACTGCTGCGTGGCAGACGCACGNGGGCGGCCGGTGACGCGGATGCGATGGGCCGCGATCTGGGAACCGAGTTGCGTCGCCGCGCCGGCCCCGGGTTTTTCCAGCCATGAGCGCGGGAGACGGGCAGGATAATCTTCGGGAGGGGCTGCGGGAGACGCCGATGCGCCCGCCCCGGATCTGGGTCACGCGACCGCAGGCCGATGCGGCCGGGCTGGCCGAGGCGCTGCGGGAGCGCGGCTTCGAGCCGTTGATCGAACCGCTGCTTTTGGTCGAACTGACGGATGGTCCGCCGCTGCCGCTGGATGGCGTACAGGCGCTCCTTGCCACCAGTGCGAACGGTGCGCGTGCGCTGGCGCGGCGCACTGCGGAACGCCGGCTGCCACTGCTGGCGGTGGGCGACGGGACAGCGCGGATCGCCCGCAAGCTCGGATTCGAGGCCGTCGAAAGCGCCGGCGGCGACGTCGCCTCGCTTGCCGAGCGGATCTGCCTGCGCCTCGACCCGGCGGCGGGAGCCGTGCTGCACGCGGCCGGTACCGAGGTGGCGGGCGACCTTGGCGGCACCCTGCATGCGGCTGGATTCGGCTACCGGCGCGAGGTGGTGTATCGGGTGGACACGCCGGAGCGGTTGACGGATGCCCTCGTCGCGCGCTGGGCGGCCGACGATATCGACGGTGTCGTCGTCTTTTCGCCGCGCACCGGCCGCACGCTGGTCCGGCTGCTGCGCCAGTCGGGTCAGGCGGATGCCAGCCGGCATGCGGTCTGTTTCTGCCTCAGTGAGGCGGTGGTGACGACGGTTTCGACCCTGCGCTGGCACCGGATCCGGGTCGCGGCGCAGCCGACACAAGCGGCCTTGCTGGACGAGGTGGTGGCGGAGGCTGCCCACCGCGCGGGAGCGACGGGTGGCAATTGCCTCTCCTCAAAGGCGGATTTCGCGGTTACTCTCGGCGCCACGGCAAATTGCACAAGAACCGGGGTCGGGGCGATGAGCAGCGACAGCAAACAGGAACAGCAACCTGGTAAGGCGGCGGGCACGTCCGAGGCATCGAAGTCGACGCCGGGCGCGACACCAACCGCGACGCCAGATACTGCGCCCGCGGCCACGACGCCACCCGCGGCCGCTACGCCAAAGGTGCAGGCGACGGATCCGCAACCGCAAGGAGCGTCACCCACGACCGCCGGGCCGACGGAGTCCGGGTCGACCGAGCGCGGGCGGCCCCGTACGGGGAGGGCGAGCTGGCGGCGGGACGGTCCCCGCCAGTGCTGCGAAGGCGGCCTCCGACTCACAAGCTTCCAAAACGCCGGACTCGAAGACGCCGGGCTCCAAGGCAACGACATCCGGTCCTCCGGAACCGAAGGCCCCGCCAAAACGCGGCGGCTCGGGGGCGCTGCTGTGGGTCTTCGTGCTGATCGTGCTGCTGGCGGCGGGAGGCGCCGCGGCGTGGTTCCTGTACCTGGAACCCCGCCTGCAGCAGATGGCCGAGGCGCAGCAGGGGACGGTCCAGCCCGAGGTCGTCGCGGCGCTGGATGATCTGGATGCCCGCGTGGTGGGGCTCCGCCAGCAGCTCGACGGCATGGCGCCGCGGCTGGATACCCTGGAGCGCGCACTGGCCTCGCTTGAGCAGTCGGTGGCGCAGACAGACCAGACGGGCGATATGGCAGAAGGCGGCACGACCGACGACGGCGCAACGCAGGACGGCGGCGAAAACGTGGCCGTTACCGAAGAGGACCTGCAACAGGTGAACGACCGTCTGGCCGTGCTCGAGAGCCAGGCCGCCGCGGCGAGCGGGCTCGCCGAGCAGGTTCATTCGCTGGAGGCGTGGACGGCGATCACCCGCGATACCGCCTCGAAGGTCGCGGCGACCGTGCTGGCGGTGGGTCAGCTGACGCCGGCAATCAACGGTGGCGGGTCGTTCGTTCGCCCACTGGCGACGGTACGCTCACTAGGCGGGGACGATGCAGACATCGCTCAGGCGGTGGCCGAGCTCGAGCCGTGGGCGGCAGACGGCATCGCCACGCTCTCCGAACTGCGTGGCGCGTTTCCGGCGACGGCGGATGCGATCGTGCGCTCCGAGCCCGTCACGGACGGCAGCCGTGGCTGGACCGACCGGGTCATCGAGCAGATGGCGGCGCTGGTCAGCGTCCGGCGCACCGGACCGGAAGCGATGGCATCGGGCGGCGTTGACGGTGCGGTGGCAAAGGCACAGCAGGCACTTGCTGCCGGTGACCTGCGGACCGCGGTTGATGCCCTGAAGGCTCTGGAGGGGCCGCCCGCGCAGGCAGCACAATCCTGGCTGGACACGGCGGAACAGAAACTGGCGGCGGAACAAGCACTGGCAACTCTGCAACAGCGGGCGATTGCCCGGCTGTCGGCCGCGAAGGGCTGAAATCATGTTCCGACTGCTCTTGCTCGTCATCGTGCTTGCCGCCGCCGCATGGGGCGCGGCCACGCTCGCCCAGTTCCCCGGCTCGGTCGTCCTGACTTGGCAGGACTGGCAGATCGATACCTCTGCCGGTGTGTTCATCGGCGCGGTGCTGCTGGTGGTGCTGATCTTAGGCGTGATCTTGCACCTGATGTGGACACTGCGACAGGCACCGCGCGCGCTTGGCAGGGGCCGGCGCGAACGGCGCGACCGGCTGGGCTACGAGGCGCTCAGTCGCGGTCTGGTGGCGGTCGCTGCCGGCGATGCGGATGCCGCGAAACGGCAGGCGAAGCGGGCCGAAAAGCTTCTGGACGGGCGGCCGTTGACGATGCTGCTCTCGGCGCAGGCGGCGCAGCTCAACGGCGATGAACTGGCGGCACACCGGTTCTTCTCTTCGATGCGCGAGCGCGAGGACACGGAGTTTCTCGGCCTGCGCGGCCTGCTGGCGCAGGCGATGCGCCGGGAGGATTGGACCGAGGCGCTGGCACTGGCCGAACGCGCCTACCGCCTCAACCCGAAGAGCGACTGGGTTGTCACGACGCTCTATGAGCTGCAGAAACGCTCCGGGCGCTGGTCGGAAGCGGAAAGCACGCTGCGGCAGAGGACGGCACTGCACCTGCTGCCGGCGTCCGATGCGCCACGCGAGCACGCCGATATCCTGCTGCGGCAGAGCGAAACGCTGCCGCCCGACGCCGCACTTGCCGCTGCCAAGAAAGCGTATCAGGTGGATCCCCGCTATACGGCCGCAGCCGTCCGCTATGCCCGGCTGCTGATCGGTGCCGGCAAGCACAGCCGGGCCGCGGATGTGGTCGAGCGCGCCTGGTCGGTGTGCCCCGGTCCCGAACTGGCGGAAGTCTACTGGCAGGCCCGGCAGAGCCACGATGCCTTGGCGAAGGTGAAGGCATCGCAACGCTTGGCCGCGTGCAATCCGGAGAACATCGAAAGCCGGATCGTCGTCGCGGTAGCTGCCCTCGAAGCGCGGCTGTGGGGCGATGCGCGTGCCAACCTGGAATCGGTCGCGGGCGAGAGCGCGCCGCCGCGGGTCTGCCGGCTGATGGCGGAACTCGAAGAGGCCGAGCATGGCGACTTGGCACGTGCCCGGATGTGGCTCGTCCGCGCCGCCGGCGACGAACATGCACCGCAGATGTCCTCGTCGGTGCCCCAGCGGAACGACCTGCCGCCAATGGCCGAGCCGATCGCTGCACCGGCTCGTACCTGAGCCGGCGGCGGTTGAAGCGGAGGGTAACCGCGGCGGGATCGGATTGCGGGTGCTTCTCGCACAGGCCGTGAGAGACGCCGAGCGCCCAGGTTTTCAGAGCTGGCGAAGACGCGGATGGGGCCACGGCAGGATGATGTGGGCGGCCATCGGGCCAATGGACGTGCGGATCGTGGTCGATGTCGGGGCGCCGGGATAGCCGCTCCAGTTGTCGGTCATGGCGGTGGCACGGGGTGCCACGTTAGCTCGTCCGGGAACAGGCGCTGAAACTCGACGAACGAGCGGGGAAGCTCGCCCATGTCGAACCTCCAAAGCGATGTTCGACACCCGGCCTGTTTGATCCCGGCCTTTGATGGTGCAATTCACGGGAGAGGAAGGAGGCCCTATGGGACAGGTTCTGCACAGGGGCGCCCGGACGACAGAGGCGGTGCGTCGAGCGATACAATAGAGTCAAGAGAGCCTGAGGGCGCTGTCGAAGCGCTACGGGATCAACCCGAAGACCGTCGCGAAGTGGAAGAAGCGGACATCACCGTCCGATCTGAAGACGGGGCCGAAAGAGCCGCATTCGACGGTCCTTTCGATCGAAGATGAGTCGGTTATCGTTGCCTTCCGGCGCCACACGCTGTTGCCGCTGGACGATTGCCTGTATGCGCTTCAGCCGACACTCCCGCATCTGACCCGCTCGTCGCTGAATCGGTGTCTGCAGCGCCACGGCATCAGCCGATTGCCCGATGTCGAGAAAGACAAGCCGGCAAAGAAGACATTCAAGACCAATCCCTCGGCTCTTTCCACATCGAGAGTACCGAGGTGCAGACCGCCGAGGGAAGCTTTATCTCTACGTTGCCATTGATCGCACCAGCAAATTCGCCTTCGTGCAGGTTGTCAGAAAAACCGGGCACACGTCCGCATCCGCCTTCCTTTCAGCCCGCATCGAGGCCGTGCTCTACACGATCCACACCGTGCTCACCGACAATGGCATCCCGTTCACCTTCCCGCCGCGTTATGCAGAAGGTCCAACCGCCCACCACATGACGCACATGTTAGACAGGCGATGCCAGGAAAACGGCATCGAGCATCGCCTGACAAAAGTGAAGCATCCGTGGACCCATGGTCAGGTGGACAGAATGAACCGGACCATCAAGGACGCCACCGTCAAGCGCTTCCACGATGACGATCACGCCAAGTTCGAAGCGCACCTCGCCAATTTCATCGCAGCCTACAACTTCGGCAGAAGATTGAAGACCCTGCGCGGCCTCACCCCATACGAATACATCTGCAAAATCTGGACTTCAGAGCCAGAACGATTCAGACTCGACCCAATCCATCAAATGCCGGGATCGAACACCTAGTGGTACCAATCAAACGGATGAGTCCGGTACCTTGCCAGCGGAATCAGTTATTTAAGCCGCTTGGGGCGGTGCTAAGCGTTTGATTCCTACCACTAGTCCAGCTAGCTCAGTGTGGAAGACAAGGCCGATGCCCTTTCGGTCTCGCCTGCGGTCCGGTACCAGTGGGCAGCTTCCTCGAGAGCGGTGCGTTTATCCCCGGCTTCTGCCAGCAGGTCGGCGAGCGCCAACTGGGCAGAACGGCTTCCCTGTTCCGCGGCCCGCCGATACCAATGTTCAGCACGCTCCAGGTCGCGATCAAGACCGAGGCCGAGGCGATAGCAGACACCAAGGTTGTAAGCGCCGTCCGGATCGTCCTGGGCAGCTGCATTGCGGAACAAGGCGACGGCTTCAATCGGATCCGCCGCGACCTCCTTGCCTTCAGCAAGCAGGCCACCCAACAGCACCTGGGCGGCTGCATTCCGCTGGGCGGACGCCGCGCGCAGCCAATGTAGGGCATCGTCCACAGAGCGCGAGGTGCCGATGCCGCGGAAATAAAACTCGCCGACGACCCGCTGCGCCTTCGGCTCGCCGGCCTCGGCCGCCTGCAGCCATAGCTCGAAGTACGCGGCCAGCTTGTCCTCCGAGTCGCCTCTTTGTTGCGCTTGGCCCGTCAAGACCGATAGCGCTCCCAGATGGCCTTGCGCCGCCGCACGCTCATACCAACGTTCAGCTGCCTCGCGATCGACGATGACGCCGAGACCGCTGCTGAGGACATCGCCCAGCCACGCCTGCGCTCCGGCATCTCCTCCCTCCGCCGCTCGCGTATACAGACGCAAGGCAGCTCCCGCGTCGCGCTCAACGAAGCGTCCCTCATCAAGCATCTTCGCGAGCGTCGCTTGCACCAGCGGATTGCCTGCCTGCGCGATCGGGGTTATTAGTTCGACGACGCGCGCAGCCGCAGGGGCGTCGGAATCGCCCGCCTCGAGTCGCTGGACGAGGCGGTAGGCCGCGACGGGACTGCCGAGAGCGGCGGCCTTCTCAAGCCATCGCGCCGAGGCAGCCAAGTCCGCCGGCAGGTAGACGCCTTCAGCGTAGCAATTGTGCAATGCCCACGCCGCAGTGAGGCTTCTGCGTTCGGCCGCATCTTCCAGCAATTGGACGCCGCGCTGCAGATCCTGGGGAACGCCAAGACCACGAATGTAGAGGAAGGCAAGATTGAAGTTGCCGTCGAGATCCCTGCTTTTGCTGCTTCCTCGTACCAGCGTGCGGCTTCCTCATAATTCTGTTCGACGCTGTCGCCGGTCGCGTACAGGACGCCCAGTTGCAGGCAGGCACGAGCACTGCCCGAGGCGGCGGCGCGCCTGTAGCCTTCAAGGGCTGCCGTCGGATCGGGCACGAAGCCGAGGCCAAGAGCCTGGAAGTCCGCCAGTTCAAACAGCGCGTCGGCGCTGCCAGCCTGGGCGGCATGATCGTAGAGATCGCGTGCCCTCTCAAGGTCCTGCTCAACTCCGGCGCCCTCGGCAAACATCCGCGCCAACGCCTCGGACGCGCCGACGTGTCCATTTTCTGCCGCCTTGCCGAGCCAGCGTGCGGCTTCGGAGGGTCGATCGGGACGCCGATGCCAGACAGATAGAGGGTGCCGAGCGAGAATTGACCTTCGACGTCATCCAGCTCTGCTGCTTGGCGAAACAGCACCGCGGCGGAAGTGTAGTCCGGATGAGGACCGTCTGAGAGCATTCGCCCGAGCGCGACCAGGGAGCGGATGTGGCCGCGTGCCGCCGACCGGCGAAACCACATTTCCGCCAGCGATGCATCGGTATCGACGCCACGGCCGACCCGATACACCTCGCCGAGGATGAACATCGCTTCGCGATGGTTATCTTCGGCGGCCTCGACAAGCAGGGCTGCGGCAAGTGCGTCGTCGAGTGGCACGCCGCGGCCGTCCAGGTGCAGGATCGCTAGGCAGCATTTGGCGGCGGTGTTGCCTTGGCCAGCCGCACGCTCGAACCATTGCGCTGCCTGTTCATAGTCCGGTGCGCCGCCGTAGCCGCTCGCGAACAGCATGCCCAACCCCAGTTGCCCGAGGCTCGAGTGTTGTTCTGCTGCGGCCGCAAACCAGCGGTGTGCCTCTGCAAAATCTGTGGGCAGCCCGAGTCCGCTGGCATGCTGGTAGGCGATCCTGACCTGTGCCGGTGCATCTGCCCGTTCGGCCGCGAGCGTGTTCCATTTGGCTGCCTCGACGAAGTCGCGGCGTACGGCCACGCCCTCCGGGAACAGCCGCCGCAGAACCGTATCCGCGTCGTCGTCGACGTGCGTGGCTGCTGTCGGGGTGATACTTGCTGGCGCCTCCCGGCCACAGAGGTAAATTTCGCCGAGGCGGGACTGAGCCGTGACCGACCCTTCTCGGCCGCTGCGCGCAACCAGCGGGTGGCTTCGATAAAGTCCTGCGGAACACCGGTTGCCGTCTCATAGAGATCGGCCAAGCGAAGCTGTGCTTCGACATTGCCCGCTTCGGCCGATTTGCGAAACAGTGCCGCCGCGCGCACTGCGTTGCCTGCTGCGAGGACGCTTTCGGCTTTCTCCAGCGACGGTCCACGTCGACCGAATATCCTGGAGAAAAATCCTGTCCGCTCGCTCATTGGGATCTCCGCGTCCACACCAAAGAAGCGGCCCTGCGAAAGAGCACCGCAGCGGAATTGTAGTCGGGACGCGGGCCGTCTGAAAGCATTCGCCCGAGTGCCACGAGGGAGCGGACATGGCCATGCGTCGCCGAACGACGGAACCACATTTCCGCCGTTGCTGCATCGGCATCAACACCGCGGCCGACCCGATACAACTCGCCGAGCATGAACATGGCTTCGCGATGATCTTCGTCGGCGGCCTCGGCGAGCAGCGTAGCGGCGAGTGCGTCGTTGGGTGGTACACCGAGGCCGTCCAGGTGCAGAATCGCGAGACAACACTTGGCGGCGGCGTTTCCCTGCTCAGCGGCACGTTTGAACCAAGTGGCTGCTTTTGCATAATCAGGCGCACCGTTGTAGCCGCGCGCGGACAGAATGCCCAACCCGAGCTGCCCGAGATCAGACAACTGGTCAGCAGCGGCCGCGAACCATTCGTAGGCTTCGGCGAGGTCAGTCGGCACCCCGCGACCGGTGGCATGCTGATAGGCGATCCTGACCTGTGCCAGCGCCTCGCCTCGCTCGGCGGCGAGCGCGTTCCACTTGGCCGCCTCGACGAAGTCAGGGCGTACCGTTACGCCCTCTGGGAACAGTCGGCGCAGAACCGTGTCTGCTTCGCCGTCATCGATGTTTGCTGCTGCGCTTGATGTGATGCTCGATGGCGGCTCACGACCGCACAAATAGGTTTCGCCCAGTCGGGACTGGGCAGCGGCAGATCCTTTCTCGGCTGCAGCGCGCAACCAGCGGGTCGCTTCTATGAAGTCCTGCGGAACACCCGTCGCTGTCTCATAAAGATCCGCCAGACGAAGTTGCGCTTCAACATTACCGGCTTCCGCCGATTTGCGAAAAAGCGAGACGGCACGCACCGCGTTGCCTGCTGCAAGTGCAGTCTTGGCTTTGTGCAGCGACCGCCCGTGCCGATCGAATATCCAGGAAAAAACCTTCTCCCCCACTCATCCAGGCCCCCCGTTTACGCCAAAGGTTTACCCTCTGGCTCCGGTACAACCTACATGTGGTAGCTTGGTGTTGTTTTTATCCACATATCTACAAAATACAGATTATACCGAAAGCAACGGCATAGGCTTTTCTCACCAGAAGAGCCCCGCGATTACGGTTCGCGCATTGCCTCGTAGCTCGTGCGGAGCGCGCCCTCAATGATGTAGGACATGATCGAGCGATCACCGACCAGAATGTCGGCGGTTAGCGTCATTCCGGGAATCAGTCGGAACGCCTTGGACACGTGCTGCAGCTTGACCTCGGTCAGCGCCACTCTCGCTCGGTACTTCGGAAGGCTTGGCTGACCGTTTTCGTCCTCTGTAAATGTGCCTTCGCTGATCGACTCGATTTTGCCTTCAGCGGAGCCGTGCTTCAGGAAGTTATATGCATCCAGTTTGATCGTCGTGGGGTCACCTGGCTGGATGAAGCCGATATCCTTCGGTGCGATGTCGATTTCCGCTTCCAGCGGGCTGTCAATGCGCGCCAGCGTAAACAGAGGGTCTGATATCGTACTGCTCTCGCCGCCGCTGAGCGAACCGACAGATGCTCGAGCGATCTTCAGCACGATTGCGTCAGCCGGCGCCCGCACGTCGATCAGCGCCCGGACCTGCTGTGCTTTCTTGAGATCCTGTTCCGCCTCGTCCAGAGAGTTTCGGGCCGTGACGAGCGATTTTGCGGTCTCCGAATGCCAGCCCTCAAGAAAAGCCGCGCGTCGTGCCTTCAGGGACTCGACCTGATGTTCCTGCTCGGCGACCTGGCTGATCGCTTCGCTCATCAGGCGCTCCACCTCCATGCGGTTATCCGTCGCCGCCATCGTTTTCAGCTTGCTGTTCCAGCCCTGCCGCTCCAGCGTTTTGTTCATCGTTTCAATGTCGGAGGCGATCTTGTGCCGTTTCTCGTAGGTGGCGACATCCTGCTGCAGACGGTTGATCGCCGCTTCGGCGTTCCGGATTTGGGCATCGAAGTCGGCGAGAGACGAGTTGTATTCCCTCTGACGCTGCTGAAAGAGCGTCTGCTGCAGTACTTCGTAGGG
The DNA here is from genome assembly GCA_013414705.1 of Defluviicoccus sp. GTDB lineage: Bacteria > Pseudomonadota > Alphaproteobacteria > Rhodospirillales > Defluviicoccaceae > Defluviicoccus. Next base: position 3,079,487 of record CP058705.1, on the reverse strand, counting down.
ATTGCGTTCGGTCGGAACATAAATTTCGCCCTTCTGCTCAGCAGTCAGGCGTGCAACCTCAGCCCGGTCGCTCGCCACCTTCTGCTCCAACTGCGTCAGATCGGCGGTGGCGAAAGTCGGATCCAGCGTCGCCAGAACCTGGCCCTCCTGCACGACTTGGCCTTCGCGGACGCGGATATCGCGGACAATAGCCTTCTGCAGCGGGTCGACGTAGAGCTGCCCCTGGCTCGGGATGATGCGTCCAGGGCCTGTGACCACTCGGTCGAGTCTGGCGACCGACATCAATATCAGCGCGGTGATAATCAGCGCGATCAGGGCATGCAGGATTGCATACTCGCTATAAGGCCGCGTTCGCAGAAAAACCGCCTGCGTTTCCGATTCAAATGCGCTGACCAGGTCATCGGATGACGTCTTAGGGGTGCGGCGAACGGGCGACGGTAATTTGAGCATGGGCAGCGCCTCGATCCGAGTGGCGATTCTGCTGGTGCCAGAGGTGTTTGTAGATATCGCAGCGGTGCAACAGTTCCTCGTGCCGCCCGATGTCGTAGACGCATCCGCGTTCGAGCACGAGAATGGCATCGGCCGGCACCAGCATCGACAGGCGATGCGAGATGCAGATGATCGTGCGCCCCTGCGCGATGCGCTGCAGGTTGGCGTTGATGATTGTCTCGCTTTCCGCGTCGAGCGCGCTCGTGGCCTCGTCGAGGATCAGCACCGCCGGATCGATCAACAGCGCGCGCGCGATCGCGAGTCGCTGCCGCTGGCCGCCAGAAAGATTGACCGCGCCTTCCTCCAGCCGCGTGTCGTACCCACGCGGCAGCCGCTCGATGAATTCNTCGGCGCCGGCCAGCTGCGCCGCCCGAACGATCTCTGACAAGGTGGCACCGGGCCTGGCGATCGCGATATTCTCGCGAATGGTGCCGCTGAACAGAAAATTTTCCTGCGGAACGACCCCGATGCTGGTGCGCAGGTGGATCAGGTCGATTTCGCGCAGGTCCATTCCATCGATTTTGATAATGCCCTCGTACCGGGAGTGTAGGCCCTGCAACAGGCGGGTGATTGTCGTTTTGCCGGAACCGCTGCGCCCCATGATGCCGAACATGGAGCCTTGCGGAATATTGAAACTCACACGATCCAGGGCGAAAGGAGAACCGGGAGCATAGCGAAAACGCACGTCGTCGAAGCTGATGTTGCCTTCGATTGGCAGGCGAAGTCCGGCGCCGGAACGGGTCTGTTCCGGCTCCGCGTTCATGATGCTGGCCACTTCGCTGAGTGCCGCTCGGATCTCCGAAATGTTCGCCTGCATCTTCGCCAACTGGATAAGCGGCATCGCCATCCGCATCGCCAGCATCGCAAAGGCAATCAACGATCCCGGCGGCATCGTCTCGGGTGAGCTGATGATCAGAAAGGCACCAAGCAAAAATGATCCCACGTAGACTAGGCGCTGCAACGGCCGCGTCAGTGTCTCCGGATAGTTTGAGAAGGTGCTGAACTCGTGGCGTGTCGAGAGCGCATCGGCAACCAGGATATCCCACTCGCGGCGTCGACGGCCCTCCAGAGCGAGGGACTTGATTGTGCGCATGCCATAAATGGTTTCAATCAGATGCGCACTCTTCGCCTGTTCCGCGCGCACGACCTTCTGGAAGCGGCGCGCGGTTGGACGTATGAAAACAAGAATAATCAGGAAGATAACAATCGTCAGGGCGAAGACAAAAAGGGCCAGTCGCCAGTTCAGGATCAACAATAACGGGATCAGGCCGATCAGCGGCACCATGTCCAGGAACGTGCCGAACATCTGGCCGGTGAGGAAATTGCGANNGATCTGCGACATCCGGTTCAATTTGCTCATGATCATGCCGGTCGGATTGCGCTCGAAATAGTCGATCGGCAAATTGAGCAGCTTTTCCATGACGTACAGGTTGAGCCGTCCGTCGATGCGGGTCGTCGCAATATCGGTGAACAGGCGCTTGAGATAACCGAGAGCCGTTTCGAAAACGAGCATCACCAGCAGGGCGACCGCCACCACCTGTAGGGTCGACATTGAATGGTTGGAGAGCGCGCGGTTGAGCACCGCCATGAAGATCAGGGGCGGCGCCATCACGAACAGGGTGTTGACCACCGCAGCCGCTCCGATCTCCACGAACAATCGTCGCTCCCGCAGCACCTGGCCCATCAACCAGGCGAGCCCGAAGGGCTGGGCTTCGTCCGTCACGCCATAACGCCGCTTGACGAGGACAATTTCGCCCTTCCAGACCCGCGACAGGTGTGCCTCGTCCAGCACGACCATCGCATCGGGAGCGGCAGTCGGATCGTGTGCGACGACGACACGTCCCACAGCCGGGTCGTCGCGAACGGCTTCAAGCACCAGCGCCGCACCGTCCTCCAGCCGGAGAATGGCCGGGAGGGACTTGTTCAGCTTCGTCAACTCGGACCACTTGACGGTCAGCGAACGCGCTTCCAGTCCGAGGTCCCGGGCCATCGCAATCAACAGCCGAGTCTCGACGCCGCTTCCGGTGAGTGCGTACGATCGTTGCAGATGCTCGATGGTGGTATCCACACCGCAGCGCCGGGCCACGTCAACGAGGGCGCGGAGTACGCTGGTCCCTGCAAGGTCTTCAGCGCTCCGGTGGAGCGGCAACACGGTCATGAGCGATGACCCCTGATGAGCTACAGATACTTATACAGATTGTGTTATGTCGGCAATGCCTCTTGCGTGTATCCTCAGGGCTATCGCCTTTGGCCGAGGACGGATCTGGCGAAGGCATCGGACCAGCCGGAGCGTTTTCGTTTGCGGCGGATGGACATGTCGGGGCGGGTGCGTTTGAAGACGTTGAGGGCGCGTTTGCGGATGACGGCGAGGTTTTCGGCGTTGTGATCCTTGCGGTTGCGGGCCCGGTCTTCGTCGAAGGCGGCGTCGAACACCCCGTGGACGCCGTTCTCGATGCGCCAGTGGGCGCGAACGGCTTCGCGAACCGCTCTGCCGTCAGCGGTCGGGAGAGAGAGAAGTGGCGCGAGCGGCTGGTCCGACCGTCGCGCTCGACGGTGGCTTCGAGCATGGCGATGGCGGCGAGGCCAAGCATGGCCGCTTCGCCGGGGAGCGGCGGTCCGATGTGAGCCAGCCGACGTCATGGCTGAGCGTGTGCTGGCGGACTTCGGTCCGGCCGTGATTGCGTTGATGGTTTCGCAACGGGCGATCCCTTCGCCCTGGGGATCGGCGAAGAAGGCCTCGACCTCAGCCTGCATCGCTGGCCGGTTGTCCCTGAGCGCCAACAGATCGTCGTCGCCACCACGGGCCACTCCTCCGGCAACTCGCTCATGCCGTATTTCCTGCGTTGCGGGCCTTTTGCTCCTGCCATTCGTGGTAAGTTAGCTTCGAGCCTACGACAAACCAGCGGGTACGGCCATTGGTGTTGCGGTCGAGAACAACCGACCCGGCCGCCGAGGGACTGCGGAAGGGGTATNNCGCCGTTGCCTTGACGCCACTCTTGTGACGGATTTCAAAGCGTGTTTCCGTCTCCGGCACAGGCTCGCTTTCTGTCGATACGCCCGCGGTAATTTTCGGCCTCGGCTTAAGCAGATCGAGCCCGATCACAGGAAGGATCACTTTCAGGTTGGCAAGAAAGGCCTCCATGTTGGCCTTGTCGGCCTCGGGTAGGCGGCGACGATCGGCGGCTGGCTCCTGCCCGTTGTCAAGCGCAACGCGACCCGCGCTTTTCGCCATCTCGATCAGGCGGGCTTCCAGATAGCGCACATGCCCCTTGGTCAGGGCCTCGTCGCTGGTGGTCACGACAATGGCTGTCTCCCAGAATTCCCGATCGGCGGCGCTTCGGTCGATGCGCTCGCGGACGCTGTCGGCCTCGCCGATATAGGCGCGCGTGCCGAGCGGGTCCTGCGGGTCGGGGCCGTAAAGGATGTAGACGCCGGTACGATCTACCTCCGGCCGGGCCAGAAGCTTGCCGAAGGTGGATTGCGAAGCGACCAGAACACTGCCCGTCCAGCCGTGAATCGAGGCGACGATCAGACCGCTCGGGTTCCCATCAACCAGAAAGAGCTGAATGGTGCGGCCAAAGGCTTCCGGGGCTGCGGTCATGCGGTTGCGGCCTCCGCGCTTTGCCCGTTTTCTCCGCCCAACTCCTCCGTCATCGTCTCGATCTCAGCGCGGGCCGCACGTAGGTGGCCCATAATCGCCGCAGCAATGTCTTCGGGGTCGGTCAGGTGCTTTTCTGCCTCAGACTCATCGTCGAGCAGCCAGGCGAGGTCGAGATTATCGTTACGGGCCGTGATCTGTTCGCCGATACCGTCGAAGTGCACGACGGCAGGATTGGCCGGGTGGGGCTCGCCACGATCCAAGATGCTTCGGCCGAAAGTCCGCACGCGTTCGTCGGAGCCAAAGTCAAAGCCGGCGCCACCACCCAGACCGACAGTTGATCTGCCTATCCTGGCGCCCCCAGCGTCATCCGCGACACGCATGTCATAGGCCCGATGGCCGCCCACATCGTCGTGCCGTGGCCCCATCGCGTCTTCGCCAACCTGAAACGTTGGGCTCTCGGCGTCTATCACGGCCTGTGTCGCCAGCACCTGCACTCCTCCCTCGACGAGTTCACCTTCCGCTTCAATCGCCGTCGAACCCGCCACGCCGCCTTGCGCTCGCTGCTCGGCATCGCCGTCACCAGAACGCCCGCCACCTACAATAGGCTGAGCAAACCGGAAGCAACGGCACAAGTCTTCGCTAGGACTAAATGCCTGACATGAAGGTTCAGCCGCCGACCATCAGACGGCAGATGAACACCGATGCCGCGAGCCCGGTTGCGTCGGCGCACAGGCCCACGAACACCGCATGCCGCATCCGGCGGACACCGACAGCGCCGAAATACACGGCGAGAACATAGAAGGTCGTTTCGGTTGATCCCTGGATGGTGCTGGCGAGATAGCCGATGTAGCTGTCGGGGCCGATCGCCGGGTCGTTGAGCAACGATGCCAGATAGGCGTACGCCCCGGAACCGGAAAGCGCACGCAGCAGGCCCATCAGCAGGCCTTCCGCCGGCAAGCCGAGGGGNGCGGTGAGGGCGCCAAGCGGGTTTAGCAGCAGGTCGAGTGCTCCACTGGCCCGCAGCATGCCGACGGCGACCAGGATCGCGACCAGGTAAGGGATGATGCGCACCGCCAGCGCGAATCCGTCGCGGGCACCCTCGACAAACACTTCATAGACACGGACGCGCCGTGCCGCGCCATAGGCGAGCAGGGAGAATATCAGTGCCGGAATAATCCACGGAGCAGCGGCGCTCCCGAAGAAGACGCTCAGCGGTAGAAGCAGTGCGATACCGCTCAACACGACGGCTGAAACCCAGGGCGGATAGGAGGAGTCGACAGATTCGACATCGCAAGGCGTNGGCGCTGTCGGTGATCACTGCCGCATCGCCCGCTTCGGTGGTGGGGTGTTCCGGGGGCGGGGCTGCGGTGCCATGCCGCCGTCCGGCTGCACGGATGGCCAAAGCCGGCTGCACACTTTTGCGACGATGATTGCAGCTACCGTCGAACATGTCGTGGCGAACAGGGTCGTCGGCAGGATGCCGGCCGGATCGGCAGAACCGGCGGCAGCGCGCAGCGCGATCACGCCGGTTGGCAGCAGGGTGACGCTGGAGGTGTTGATGGCGAGGAACAGCACCATCGCATTGCTGGCGGTTCCCTTCGCCGGGTTCAGGCGGTCGAGCAGCTGCATCGCCCGGATTCCGAAGGGTGTCGCGGCGTTACCAAGACCGAGCGCATTGGCCGAGATGTTCATCACCATCGCGCCCATGGCCGGATCCGCAGGTGGAACGTCGGGAAACAGCCGCTGCAGTGCCGGGCGCAGTGAGCGCGCAACCACGGCGAGGAGTCCGCCTGCCTCGGCGATCTTCATCAANTCAAGGAACAGCGTCATCACCCCCACCAGACCGAGGGCCAAGCTCACGGCAGATGCTGCATCATTGACGATCGCCTTCGACAGCACCGTCATCGTGCCGCCACCGAACGCCAATTCGCGCACGGCACCGACCGCACAGGCCAACGCTACGAGAAGGAAGAAGATGATGTTCAACGACGGAGTCCGGACATCCGACGGCTGCGGTCCTGCAAGCGCGCGATCAGCTGCAGCCCCCACCGGCTGCGGACGACGATCCGCTATTCCGGCTTTTCTGCGAAGGCGAGAATGCGTACCAGCTGGAACAGGCGCTTGCGGACCAGCGGATCAGGAATGCGGAAGTAGTTGTGCATCAGCTCAAATGACTCCCGCGAATTCATCGGATTGCCCTCAAAGGCTGCGCAGGTGCATCCGCAAGTCCCAGAACCGGGTCCGGAACACAGTCCGTATCGTCTGAGGCTACCCCTTCAAAGAAGAAGGAGACATCGACTCCCAAGGACTTGGCAATCTTATACAGATTACTGGCACCGACTCGATTGGATCCACTTTCATATTTTTGAATCTGCTGGAACGTCACGCCGATCGATTGTCCCAACTTGGTCTGGCTTATGCGCAGTCCAACGCGCCGACCGCGAATCCGCGTTCCCACGTGTCGGTCAATGGGGTCGGGCCCTTCTTCGGCAACAAGCTTCCTCATACCGGGCAAATTACGCGAAGTTGTAAGGAGTGTCGAGAGTCACGCGAACGCCATACAACGCTTGCGCGCTGTCAGCGCACAGAAGAGGTGTTCTTCCACCCCTGATACGCGAAAAATACTCGATGTTATTAACGTCTATTGGGGTGGTCAGGCTGGCGGAGGCACCAATTCAGTAGTATTAATAATAATTATTTCAATCTTTGATAGTAAATTGGTGGCATTCACAGCAGTGGCCGCGGCAGTGTTGACGATTAACGAATCGGTGTGAGTCATCATTCTGTGGCCCGTATCCGAACCAGCCTTTGGAACGGCGCGGTTGAGGACGTGTGGCAGGACGGGTATCTTGCCAGAAAGGGAAGCGAGAGTTTTTGGACGCTGACCTTGGCTAGTAGGTTGACGCAGCGTCAACCAATGGCAGCCCCAGCGCGCCCGTAGCTCAGCCGGATAGAGCAACTGCCTTCTAAGCGGAGGGTCTGGGCCGCGAAAGGGAGGGAGTATTGTAGGTTAGCCGTTGCCGGTCCTCCTGCGAACCGTGTAGCGAACCGTATTGGGGCCCCGTAGCTCAGGTGGATAGAGCATCGGTCTTCTAAACCGAATGTCGCGTGTTCGAATCACGCCGGGGTCGCCATCCTTCAACACACACTTGCTGCCGATTTTTCCGACAATTCTATCCCTGTTAGAGCGGATTCTGATCAGTCTGGGTCATAGCCGCACGAGCTGAAGTAGTTGGCGCATTCGGCGGGCTGGAAGAAGTCGAGGAGTTTGCCGATGAGCTCCCAGAGGCCCTGGACGGTTCGCTCGGCGGCCTTGCGGAGCATGGCTTTGAGGCGGGCGAAGGCTTTTTCGATGGGATTGAAGTCTGGGCTGTAGGGCGGGAGGAACAGCAGGGTTGCGCCGGCGGCCTCGACCAACTCGCGCACCGATGCGCGCTTGTGGCTCGACAGGTTGTCCATGATGACGATGTCGCCGCGACGCAGATCGGGCGCGAGGACTTGGGCCACGTAGGCTTCGAACCACTCGCCGTTGATCGGTCCGTCGAGCACCATGGGCGCGACCATGCCGCTCTTCCGCAGCCCCGCGACCAGCGTCGTGGTCTTGCGGTGGCCGTGCGGGAAGCCCATCCGCAGGCGTTCGCCCCTGGGGGAGCGGCCATGGCTGCGTGCCATGTTGGTCGCGGTCCACGTCTCGTCGATGAACACGAGCCGGTCAGGATTGAGGTCGAGCTGACTGTCGAACCAGGCCCGGCGCTGCTTCAAGACGTCGGGACGGTCCTGCTCGACCGCGTGGCCGGTCTTTTTCCGCGTGATGGAATGGCGCACGAAGAAGCGGTGGAGCGTCGAGTTCGCCACCGTCAAGCCGATGCCGGCGAGGTGCTCGCGAAGCTCATCGAGCGTGATGTCCTTGCGCGCTTCCCACAGCGCCAGGATCTCCTCGCGGCGTTCCTCGACGCGATGCGAGCGCATGTCGCCACCTTGGCGCTTGGGTACGGCGTTGCCAGTCACGAGCCGCTGCGCCTGCCACCGGATCGCCGTCGAAGGTGCCACGCCGAACCGGGCCGCGGCCGCTCGGCAACTCATCCCCGCATCGATCGCCGCTAACAGCCGCGTGCGTAAATCTATCGAAAGAGGCTGACCCATCCATGCTGGCCTCCTTGCCCCAGCCAGAATCCTGAATCAGATTTTCAGCCCTTTGTGAATCCCCTTACGATTCATACCGATCAGAAACCGCTCTAAAACCTGTAGACGTGCAGGCCCAAAGGCGCCTACCGCCAATCTGCTCGGGACAGCGTGACCATTGCCGGTGCAGTTCGGGGCCGAGCCGGTGAAGGGGACTCCGGTTTGGGGATCATGGGCTTGATTGGATCTGGGTCTGCTCCGTCATGGTAGACGGAGAAGATGATGAAAAAGCCGCCGCTGTGCGGTCGGTGCTCAGCGCATCCCCGCGCTGCCGCGCCGACCACATCCACCAGATCGAAGATTCGCGCTACGTAGTGGTCGCGCACCGTCAGTGCCGCCCTGGAATCACCGCCGAGCTGGCCTGCCAATGCGTCGATCAGCCGGTGTAAGCGGCGTCGATGCAGGCCGGTGGCGCGCATCACGGGATCGCCGATAATGCCGGCGAACGCCGTCAACGCCGCACCCAGAGCCATCAGGGCCACCGTTACCCCNGCCACCAGCCACGGCGACGGCGAGACGACGAACACCCCGTACCACAGCGAACCCAGGGTCGCCCCGAGCGGAAAGCTGACGATTGCCGCCTGCTGTGCCAGCACCCCNGCCACCAGTGGTGCCAGCGACAGCGCTCCCGGCGTCAATTGCTGGAAGGCGGATGCACCGGCACCGGCGAGCGTCAGGTTATTGATCAGCTCGCTGGCGGCCGCTCGTGTGCCGGTCCAGGTGGCGATGACACGGCCGAGACGCGCGGCCAGCCGCGCGTCGGTCAGGTGAGGCAACAGCGTCTCGCCAGATCCTGGTGACGGTTTCCACCCGCAAGCGTTGGCTTCGGCGAGAATCGCGGCTGCCAGCGCGTCGTGCTCGGAGCGACGGCGGCCGTCGTCATACGGCAGTTCGAGCAGATCGACGTTCAACCGCCAGGTCAGCTCGCGTGCCACCGCTGTTTCCAGGAATGGCTGCCACGAGCCCAGCCAGGCGGCGGCCCGCCGCAGCCGCAGCGTTCGCAGCGCGCTTGCAGCTAACTGCGCGACCACGAACAGCGGCATCACGGCGACGTTCGCGGGAGCCCGCAGCAGATCAGCGCTCAGCGCCCGGCGGTGCAACCGGATCGTGCTCGTGAAGCGGAAATTCGCATCGACGAATGAATCGACACGTGCGTGCCGTTCTGTGGCCCAACGCGCAACGCCCGCCGCGACGACGGCAAGCGGTGTGACCGGCAGATCGTCGTCGGTCCCGGTCATTGTCGCCGGCGCATCGCGTTCATCTGGCGTTGATCCGGGTTTCACAATCCCCATGGTCACAGCCTTGCCGATCAGACCCCAGCCTATCGAGATGGCGCCCCGCCCGCGCCGGCACAAGTTGGCTGCGAAACCGAGCTGCCCGCGAAACCGAGTTGCCGCTCCGGCCGGGGCGTACTAGCTATTCGCAACGGGGAACGTCAACAGACCGCTTGCCCGTGCAACCCCTGCCGACGGAACTTTAGGAAAGTACCGCCATGTCTTTTCTCGCCCAACGGCTGAGCCGCATCAAGCCGTCGCCCACTATCGGCGTCACCCAGAAGGCCGCCGAACTGAAGGCCGCCGGTCGCGATGTCATCGGCNTTGGGGCCGGTGAGCCGGACTTCGATACCCCCGACCACATCAAGGCGGCGGCGAAGGCAGCGATCGACGCGGGCGAAACCAAGTATACGGCGGTTGCCGGCTCGCCCGCGCTGCGCAAGGCGATCTCCGCCAAGTTCAAGCGCGAAAACGACGTTGAGTATGCGCCCGAGCAGATCACGGTGGGCTGCGGCGGCAAGCAGACGCTTTACAACGCGCTGATGGCGACGCTGGATCCCGGCGACGAGGTGATCATTCCCGCTCCCTATTGGGTCTCGTATCCGGACATGGTGCTGCTGGCCGAAGGCGACCCGGTTATCGTGCCGTGTGCCGCGACCCGTGGGTTCAAGCTCGACCCCGCCGATCTGGAGGCTGCGATCACCCGGCGGACCAAGTGGGTGATCCTGAATTCCNCCTCCAACCCGACCGGAGCGGCGTATTCGGAGCTGGAGTTGCGCGCGATCTGCGACGTGCTGCTGCACCACCCGCGGNTGTGGATCATGACCGATGACATCTACGAACACGTCATCTACGACGACTTCCGCTTCACCACCGTGGTGCAGGTGGAGCCGCGACTTTACGAGCGCACGCTGACCATCAACGGCTGCTCCAAGGCCTACAGCATGACCGGCTGGCGCGTCGGCTATGGCGCCGGGCCGAAGTCGCTGATCGCGGCGATGAACATGGTTCAGTCGCAGTCCACCACCCACACGTCTTCGATTAGCCAGGCGGCGGCGGTTGCCGCCCTCAATGGTCCGCAGGACTTCATCCCCGCCAACAACGCTGTGTTTCGTGAGCGCAGAGACCTGGTGGTCGCCCAGCTCAATCAGGCGATCGGCCTCGATTGCGCGCGTCCCGAGGGCGCCTTTTACGTCTACCCGTCCTGCGCGGGAACGATCGGCCGCACCACGCCGGACGGCAAGATTATCGAGAGCGATGACGACTTCGTCACCTATCTGCTGGAGGCCGAAGGCGTGGCCTGCGTCCAGGGCTCGGCGTTCGGACTCTCGCCTTACTTCCGCATCAGCTACGCCACCGCCACACCGCTGCTGGAAGAAGCCTGCCGCCGCATCCAGCGCGCATGTGCTGCCTTGAGCTGAAGATCCGGAACCGGACGGCACAGGAAAAGATCATGCCGCCCGAGACTGCCAGCCGGGACTGCCGGAATTTTTGTACAGAGGCCGTTTTTATAACGCTGCGGTGAAGCTGTCTTTGAAGAGGATGGGGGCGTGGCCATCGCTCAACTTCTTAGCGGCACCTTCCATCATACGCCCGCAACGTGAAAGACAGGGGAGCAAATGCGGTATTAAGGGGTGTTGAACAGGATGCCCGGTGCCGCTTCCAGAAGCGGGATCAGCTTCGCCAGATCTAAGGCATCGAGGGGTCAATAAAGGCTGCAGAGAAGACGAAAAGGCGCCCATCATTCCGTTGTACCAGCCAGTTTCCGGCTTGTACTCCAATCTCCGAGCCTCCTTTGAAACCGACGTAGGTCCATTTCTCCCGATCAAAACCGATCGGATCGTCCAGCGTCAGAACTTCCAAAAAGGGAGTTGATTTTCGTCTTGACTCTTCCCGTAAATCGACATGAGCACATTACACATATCAAAGCGGTTCGCGTACCATTCCACGGTTTGCGCACGCTGCGGTTTCGTCGGATCTCCGTGCTCCTCGAAGTATGCCTCAAGTTCGGGCCAGCCTCGCGTTTCAGCAGCCAACATGCGGCGCCGCTCGGCCACTGATGTTTTGTCGTAGGCTTTCAGCTCTGCATTACTCCATAGGGTCTGAACCTGATTAACATATTGAAATATTGTTATGAACGTGATTCCAAGGCGGTATTTGAGCCTTGGAGGTGGATATGGCGAACGTGTTCTGGCTGGACGACGACGCATGGGCGGCGATCGAGCCGCATCTGCCGAAGAACCAGCCGGGAGCACGGCAGGTGGATGATCGTCGCATTATCAGCGGGATCATCCATGTTCTGAAGAGTGGGTGCCGCTGGCGGGATTGTCCGCCGGACTACGGTCCTCCGACAACGGTCGACAACCGTTTCAACCGCTGGTCCCGCCGGGATCACTGGCGCCGGATCCTCAAGGCGCTGGCCGACGGCCAATGGATCACCACCGCGGTGGCCATGGATGGCAGTTATGTGAAAGCGCACCGCTGCGCTCACGGCGGAAAAGGGGGCGNNAAGGCTCAGGCGATCGGCCTCTCCCGAGGCGGGCAGACGACGAAAATCCACGCCCTGAGCGATACACTCGGCCGCCCGGTGGTCCTCAAGGTCACCGCCGGCACTGTCTCCGACATCACGATGGCTGAAGACCTGCTGGCCGAGGTCGACACCTGTCGCCACATTCTGGCCGACAAGGGCTATGATTGCGACGCCCTGCGCACCGCGATCCGCAACAAGGGGGCCACACCGGTCATTCCAGGGCGGAGATCACGCAAACGCAAGATCAGGTTCGACAAACACCGATACAAGTTCCGCTGGATGGTCGAAGCCGTCTTCTGCCGCCTGAAGGACTTCCGGCGCGTCGCCACCCGATACGACAAACTCGCCAGAAACTACGCCTCATCTCTCGCCCTCGCCACCATCGTCGCTTACTGGACCTGATTGAGTCCGGACCCTAATGTGTTTCTTAACAAAATCATAAATATTCCTCCTTATCACCAGAATAATATTAATTTAGACGAAAATGCGCAATGATTTCGAAAATTTATATACCATAATATGGTCAAATGTTCTACATATATTGTGTATTATTTATTAGTAAAATACTAATGGCATGTTTGTGCGCGCATCATTATATAATAATAAAATAAAGTATACGTAATTGACGGTTTTTCAATATACTTTGGTGTGGAGAAGCCATGTTAAGCATGGCGTGACTGTTGTGCGCGTCGAGGTGTGATGGGTAGGGCAATAGCTGAGTAACTGCTCACAGGGGTGGCTGCTGGATGTCAGCGAACGCGAAAATTACGCGCCAAGCGATAACAATCGCTGTGATTACCGCCCGTACAACCATTTATACGCGAATACGTCCAGCCGTCCGAGGCTGTGATGTCAGACACGTGAGCAGTTACCGGTAGGAAATGGTGTCGTGAAAAGCCACAATGGTTGCGCTTGAAATAGGGCGGTGACACTGCGCCAGTGTCAACGCGCTTGTGCGCGATCTTTGTGTTCAGCATTGAGGACTCCGTGGCCAAAGCAATAACATCGCAGGTGGTTTCCGTGAAGTTTCGGTAATAGGAAACGCAAGGGCCGCGTGGGTGCAGGGCACGAGCGGACGGGACGCCGCGGCGGTTGACAGGCCAATGGGACAGCGGCGATCCGCACGGCCTTTTTCCTTGACACCAATCGGGGTGACGGCGACCTTGCGGCCGGCAAAATAAGCCGGCGTGAGACGGAGCAACCAAAGCTCCGCGAGGCAGGCACCGGATCTCCAATGGTGTAACGCGGCGTGCGGCCGGGGCCGCAGGGTCTCTTGTGTCCTGAACGTGGAGGACCGGCGCCGGGATGAGACGGGCAGGGTGGATGTCGGGGAGAGGCGGGAGACCCGGGAGCTGGTAGGCAACAGGCCGGAGCGGCACATCTTTGCTGCTGTGGCGGAGCACCCGCGAGTAGACGGATCGTGGCATATTTTCTGCAGCAGCTGATCAACGGCCTGACGCTGGGCGCCATCTACGGCCTGATCGCCATCGGCTATACGATGGTGTACGGCATCATCGGCATGATCAATTTCGCGCACGGCGAGATTTACATGATTGGCGCGTTCATCTCACTGATCACCTTTCTGGTTCTGGGCCTGCTGGGCATAACGTGGCTGCCGCTGGCGCTGCTGATCGTTTTGGGATCAGCGATGTTCTTTACCGCCATCTATGGCTGGACCCTGGAGCGGATCGCCTATCGGCCGCTGCGCGGCTCGCCGCGGCTGACCGCGCTGATCTCGGCGATCGGCATGTCGATCTTTNTGCAGAACTACGTGCAGATCGTGCAAGGGGCGCGGGTCAAATCGCTGCCTCCCTTGCTTCCGGGAGGGTTCCAGCTGCTGGAGCACGACGGGTTCGTCGTCCAGATCAGCTATCTGCAGATCATCATCATCACGCTGACCATCGTCCTGATGGCGGGTTTTTCGCTGCTGATCTCGCGCACCGCGATGGGTCGGGCGCAGCGCGCTTGCGAGCAGGACATGAAGATGGCGTCCCTGGTCGGCATCAACGTTGACCGCACCATTTCGATGACGTTCGTCATTGGCGCTTCGCTGGCAGCGGTGGCGGGTCTGATGGTCACTCTCTATTATGGGGTGATCGACTTCTATATCGGCTTTCTCGCCGGTATCAAGGCGTTCACCGCGGCGGTGCTGGGCGGCATCGGCTCGGTCCCGGGTGCCATGCTGGGCGGCCTGCTGATCGGGCTGATCGAGGTCTTTGGTNCGGCGTACTTCACCATCGAATACAAGGACGTGGCCGCCTTTTCGATTCTCGTCCTGGTGCTCATCTTCCGGCCGACGGGACTGCTCGGCCGGCCGGAAATCGAGAAGGTGTGACGGATGGTGGCAGACAAGGCGCACGGCGTGAAGGCGCCGGAGCAAATGCCACCGTCCATCGTGAAGACCGCTCTGCGCGAGGCCGGTCTCGCCGGCCTGGTCATGCTGCTGCTCGCCATCCCGCTGCTGGGCTTCGAAACCGTGCAGCTGACGGACGGCCTGGGGCTGGAGACACGCTGGTCGTGGGTCGTGATCTCCNGTGGCGGTGGTTGCCGCAGGCCGGTTCGGACTTGCACTCTGGTGGGCCCTGCGTGCTGCACGTTCGCCACGGCAACAGACGGCGACACCTGACGCGACGTCCAGGCGCGGCGTCGGCGGGTGCGCAGCCTCGAGCGGTTTCTGGGACCGGTGGCCATCGCCCTTGCCGTAGCCTTGCCGTTCCTGCCGTACCCCGGATCCTACGGCCGCTACGTACTCGACATCGGCATTTTGGTGCTCACCTACGTGATGCTGGGGTGGGGGCTGAACATCGTCGTCGGGCTCGCTGGCCTGCTCGATCTGGGCTACGTCGCTTTCTACGCCGTCGGTGCCTACAGCTACGCATTGCTGTCCATGTACCTGGGGTGGGNNGCTTGGGAGTGCCTGCCGGTCGCTGGGCTGCTGGCGGCTTCGTTCGGCATGATGCTGGGGTTTCCGGTGCTGCGCCTGCGCGGCGACTATCTCGCCATCGTTACGCTCGGCTTTGGAGAGATGATTCGCGTCATCATCATCAACTGGCAGTCGCTGACCCTGGGGCCGGATGGAATCACGGGGATCCCGGCCGTCGTTTTCGGCGTTCCGTTCACGGCCTTTCCCGCGGAGNGGCAGGAAAGCTTCCATACCTTGTTCGGTCTCGACTTCTCGCCGATGCACCGGATCTACTTTTTGTATTACGTGATCTTGGTGCTGGCGCTGCTGACCAACGCGTTCACCTTGCGCATCCGCAAGCTGCCGATCGGCCGCGCCTGGGAGGCGCTGCGCGAGGATGAGATCGCCTGTCGGTCGCTGGGTATCAATCCGACCAACACCAAGCTGACGGCGTTCGCGATCGGCGCGATGTTCGGGNGCTTCGCCGGCTCGTTCTTCGCTGCTCGGCAGGGCTTCATCAGTCCGGAAAGTTTCACCTTCATCGAATCGGCGATCATCCTTGCGATCGTCGTGCTGGGCGGCATGGGCAGCCAGTTGGGCGTCGTCATCGCCGCCGTTCTGCTGATCGGCGGTCCGGAAATCGTGCGCGATCTGNGCCGAGTACCGGATGCTGGCGTTTGGCGGTCTGATGGTTCTGATCATGATCTGGCGTCCGCGCGGGCTGCTGGCGCATCGTCGGCCGACGATTCTGTTGGGCGAGCGCCCACCACCTTCGGCGGCGAGTGGAGCCGCCGAGGCACGCGCACCGGGAGCGTCATGAGTAAGACCGCCGTTGCAGCTGCGTCCGCCGCGGGCGTGCAGTCCCTGCTGACCGTCGAGCACCTGACGATGCGCTTCGGTGGTCTGGTTGCTGTCGATGACATTTCGTTCGAGGCGGGCAACCGGCAGATCACCGCCGTCATAGGCCCAAACGGTGCCGGCAAGACGACGGTGTTCAACTGCCTGACCGGCTTCTACAAGCCCTCGGTGGGGCGGATCACGCTCAATCATCCGCGCCACGGCCCGATGCTGCTGGAGCGGATGGAAGGCTTCCGCATTCCGCAGCAGGCCCAGGTGGCACGGACGTTCCAGAACATCCGGCTGTTCGGTGCGATGTCGGTGCTGGAAAATCTGATCGTTGCCCAGCACAACGAGCTGATGCAGGCATCCGGGTTCACGATCGCGGGCTTGCTCGGGCTTGCCCGCTACCGCGATGCGGAGCGCCGCGCCGTCGATCTGGCCCGTCGCTGGCTTGAGCGGGTGGGGCTGCTCGATCGGGCCGACCTGCCGGCGGCGGGCCTGCCTTATGGCGATCAGCGGCGTCTGGAGATCGCGCGCGCCATGTGCATCTCGCCGGTGCTGTTGTGTCTGGACGAGCCGGCGGCGGGGCTCAACCCGCACGAGACGGCGGCGCTGAACGGGCTGTTGCGCATGATCCGCGATGAAGAGGATCNNGGCATCTTGCTGATCGAGCATGACATGAACGTGGTGATGGATGTCTCCGACCATGTCGTCGTGCTCGACTACGGCAAGAAGATCGCCGAAGGCTCGCCGGCACAGGTGCGCAGTGATCCTTCGGTGATCCGCGCCTACCTCGGCGAAGAGGAAGACGAAGACCTGCCGACCGAAGTTGCCGCCGATCTCGCGGCCGAGCAGGAGCAGTCCGCCGGCACACGTGGCAACGGAGCCGGCTGACATGTTGAGCGTGCGTGGGATCCACACCTTTACGGCAACATCGAAGCGCTTCGCGGCGTCGATATCGACGTAGACGCCGGGGAGATCGTTACCCTGATCGGCGCCAACGGGGCCGGCAAGTCCACCTTGTTGATGACCATCTGTGGACAGCCGCGCGCCGCCCGCGGCAGTATCTGCTTCGAAGGCACTGATATCACCCGCTGGCCGACGCACACGATAACTGCCGCTGGCATCGCCCAATCGCCGGAGGGGCGGCGGATCTTCCCGCGTATGAGCGTGCTCGAGAACCTGCTGATGGGGGCCACCGTGGCGCCGCCCGAGCACCTGAACGATGATCTCGAACGGGTGTACACCCTGTTTCCGATCTTGAAGGAGCGCAGCACTCAGCGTGGCGGCACCCTGTCCGGCGGCGAGCAGCAGATGCTGGCGATCGGCCGGGCGCTGATGAGCAGGCCACGGCTGTTGTTGCTGGACGAGCCATCGCTGGGCTTGGCACCGCTGGTGGTCAAGCACATCTTCCGGACGATCGAGGAAATCAACCGGGAGCAGAAAGTAACGGTGTTCCTGGTCGAGCAGAACGCGTTTCATGCATTGCGCCTCGCCCATCGGGCCTATGTTATGGTGAATGGCAAGGTCGGGTTGTCCGGGACAGGCCAGGAACTGCTGTCCAATCCAGAAATCCGTGCTGCGTACCTGGAAGGCGGGCATTGAGGGGACAAGGTCGCTGATGGATGCGCTGCTTGGAAACTCGTTTGGTGTTTTTCTCGGCGTAACCGTCGTTCTGGTCGGGTTTGCCGCGTACATGACTGGCCAAGCGCTCGGAGCCGGCTGGAAGCCGTACTGGCAGTTGGTCATATCGTGCGGGCTGCTCGGAGCCGCAGCGCGCTTTTGAGCTATGCGCTGTTCGAAGGTGCGTTGTTTTCGGTGAGTGGATACCTGATCGGCACGGTGGTTTTGCTGGCCATCGGCTCGTTCGCCTTCCGGCTCAACCGGGCACGCAAGATGGTGAATCAGTATCCGTGGCTCTACCGGCGCGCTGGTCTGTTCGGCTGGCAGCGTCTGGGATCCGAATAGGGCCGGAGTCAGAATAAATCGCAAATGTTTTGACTTGCCGGCTAATTTCGCCAAAACGAAGGGGCCGGGGAGGCGGGTGTGCGCGTGCCTGATGTGGGGTGCCGTCGACGCTCGGCCGGACTGTGGGTGAGTTCACGCAGGAGAGTTATCATGAAAAGAAGTGCAGCCATTCTCGTCGCTGCGGCGGCGCTGATGGGCGCCGCATTCGGATCGGCCAAGGCCGACGTGCCGATTGCGGTCGTCGGTCCGATGACGGGTCAATACGCGACCTTCGGCGATCAGATGAAAAACGGCGCCGAGATGGCGGTGGAGAACATCAATGCGGCCGGCGGAGTGCTCGGCGAGAAGCTGGATCTGGTAATCGGTGACGATGCCTGCGATCCGAAGCAGGCGGTTGCGGTCGCCAACCAGGTTGCCGGCAAGGGTGTAAAGCTGGTTGCCGGACACTACTGCTCAGGATCGTCGATCCCGGCATCCGATGTCTACGCCGACAACAACATCATTCAGATTTCCCCGGCGTCGACCAATCCGAAGTTCACCGATGCCGGCAAGCCCAACGTCTTCCGTGTTTGCGGACGTGACGACCAGCAGGGGATCGTCGCCGGCAACTTCCTCGCCGACAACTATGCTGACAAGAAGATCGCCATCGTCGATGACAAGACGACCTACGGCAAGGGCTTGGCGGACGAGACCCGCAAGCAGTTGAACGCGCGCGGTGTTAAGGAGACGATGGACGAGACGATCACCGCCGGCGAGAAGGACTACTCGGCGCTGGTCAGCAAGCTGAAGCAGGCAGGTATCGAGGTCCTTTATTTCGGGNGTTACCATACCGAGGCGGGGTTGATCACCCGGCAGATGCGTGAGCAGGGTATGGATACGCAGCTCATCTCCGGTGACGCACTGGCGGGCACGGAATACTGGGGGATCACCGGTCCGTTCGGTCAGGGCACACTGTTCACGTTCGGTCTTGATCCGAGCAAGGATCCGGCAAACGCCAAGATCGTCGAGGAGTTCACCNAAGAAGGAATCAAACCGGAAGGGTATACTCTTTACACCTACGCGGCGATCCAGGCGTGGGTGCAGGCGGCGGAGAAGGCCAAGTCGTTCGATACCGCCAAGGTCATTGCGGCGCTCAAGTCGGGAACCTTCGATACGGTGCTCGGCCCGGTGAGCTTTGATGCCAAGGGGGACACCAAGAAGACGAGCTACGTCGTCTATGTGTTCGAGGACGGTTCGTTCGATTATTTGAACAAGTAAGGGTGATTGATAGAAGCTCGGACATAAGTCCGGAGCTGGAGAAACAGAGTGACGCCCGGCTGCTCAGACGGCCGGGCGTCTATTTTTCCGGGCAATGCAGCGTGGCGCCGACGACGCAGACACCGTCCCATCCCCTGTCGTCGGTTGATCAATCCAAGGCCTACCAGTGCACGGTTCGACAGATCGCGCTGAGCTGTCCGAAGGGTCGCACTGTAATGGGTTGATTTTTGTAACAAATATATCCGATCAAGCGAGGCCGCTTGATCGGATATTGCTCTGGCCGGCTTTCGGCTGCAGCCGAATCCTGCAATAGACGACGGATCCACTCGGACGAAGAAAGAACAAGCGATCCGAACCGGCGGAAACGATGCCCCCGCGTCCGCCGGTGGCCTTTACTCTTTCAAGCGCGGATCTTGCCTACCCGTTCGAGCTCCTGCGCCTTGCGGCCAAGACCGATCCGCTTGGCGAAATCAGAACGTTGGCGCGCGTAGTTCGGAGCCACCATCGGATAATCGGGCGGCAGGTTCCATTTTGCCCGATATTCCTCCGGCGTCATGTTGTAGGTGGTGCGCAAGTGGCGCTTCAGCATCTTAAGCTTCTTGCCGTCCTCCAGACAAACGATGTAGTCGGGGGTGACCGATTTGCGGACCGAGGTGGCCGGCTTTGGCTGCTCGACAGGGGTCTCTGCTGGTGGAACGTCAAGCGTGTTCAAGGAGTTGAATACGCTTTGAATGATTTCGGAAATCTGGGATGTCGCGACCTGATTGTTGCTGAGATATGCAGCGACTACGTCTACCGCCATCCTCAACACCTCGTCCCGCGATACTTGGTCGTTGTTGTCGTCGCTCATGAGAATTTGACCTGATTGCAATAGGGCATCGCTATTTTTATTCTTGTAGCACGTGGTCTGACCGCGTTGTCAATGGATAAATGGGACGCTGCAGTAT
Source organism: Defluviicoccus sp. (assembly GCA_013414705.1). Lineage (GTDB taxonomy): Bacteria > Pseudomonadota > Alphaproteobacteria > Rhodospirillales > Defluviicoccaceae > Defluviicoccus. The sequence continues at coordinate 3,059,497 of CP058705.1, read as the reverse complement.
TCGTTCTTTGTGCAGGCGCATACGACAATAAAAACTCTTTTCCGTGCTCAAGAGGCGCAAACGGCGACGGCAGTCCGGTATCGCAGGCGTTGGCGTGGTGGCCGGGAACGCCGCTTCTCTGCGCGGCGTTCTTTGGAGCCGCTTTGGAACCGATGATCCGCCCGGACACCGACCTCCCTCGTACCGGACGATTCGTGGATCGCAAGCGATGCATAGGGCCATATTGGCTTCTCGGCGCGAGATATGGTACAAGAGCCTGCCTCGTCGGGCAGATTTTCGGACAGCTTGACTATTTGATGATGGACATCGAGCCGATCGGACTGGCCAGCGACCATGCCGGCTTTGAACTCAAGCAGACGCTGAAGGAGGATCTGGAGGCGATCGGGTGCATGACCATCGATCTGGGGTTGATGGTCCGGCGTCTGTAGACTATCCCGACTTCGGTTATGCGATGGCACATGCGCTGCGCGAAGGACGGGTGCGCCGGGGTGTGCTGGTTTGCGGTAGCGGCATCGGGATCAGCATTGCCGCCAACCGCTATCCGGAAGTCCGGGCAGCACTGGTCCATGACGCCTTGTCCGCAAAACTGGCGCGACAGCACAACGATGCCAATGTTATTTGCTTCGGCGGGCGGATGATCGGAGCCGAGGTGGCGCGCGACTGTCTGCGCGTGTTCCTCGATACGGCTTTCGAGGGCGGCCGTCACTGCCGCCGGGTCGACAAACTGTCCAACCCTTTGTGAGTTTGCAGCGGGAGCCACCGATGTCCTACGCATTGCAGACGGCGGAGCGCGATCTCCATGATCGCTTTTCTCCGCTCCCTCAGCGAGACCGATCCGGAGGTCGCAGCCGCCATTGAGCACGAACTGCAGCGGCAGCAGGATCACATCGAGCTGATCGCCTCCGAGAACATCGTTTCCCGCGCCGTGCTTGATGCGCAGGGTTCGGTGATGACCAACAAGTACGCCGAAGGCTATCCCGGCAAGCGCTACTACGGTGGCTGCGAGCATGTGGATGTGGCGGAAGTCCTCGCGATCGAGCGGGCGAAGAAGCTGTTCCGCTGCAACTTCGCCAATGTGCAGCCGCATTCGGGCTCGCAGGCCAACGCCGCCGTCTACCTGACTTTGATGAAGCCGGGCGAGACGCTGCTCGGAATGTCGCTCGCCGCCGGCGGCCACCTGACCCACGGCGCACCGCCGTCGATTTCGGGCAAGTGGCTGAATGCGGTGCAGTACGGCGTGCGCCGCGAGGATGCGCTGATCGACTACGACGAGGTGGCGCGCCTGGCAGAGCAGCACCGGCCGAAAGTGATCGTTGCCGGCGGCTCCGCCTATCCCCGCATCATCGACTTTGCCCGCTTCCGCGCGATTGCCGATGCGGTCGGTGCCTACCTGATGGTGGACATGGCCCACTTCGCCGGTCTGGCTGCGGGCGGAGCCCATCCCAGTCCGTTTCCGCACGCGCACGTGGTGACGACGACAACCCACAAGACACTGCGCGGCCCGCGCGGCGGCATGATCCTTAGCCAGGACGAAGACCTGGGCAAGAAGCTCAACTCGGCCATCTTCCCCGGCCTGCAGNGGNGGCCGTTGATGCACGTGATTGCGGCCAAGGCGGTCGCGTTCGGCGAAGCCTTGCGGCCGGAGTTCCGGCGTTACGCTGAAATGGTGGTCGAGAATGCCAAGGTGCTGGCGGCAGCACTGCAGGAGCGCGGCCTCGACATCGTTTCCGGAGGCACCGACACCCACCTGATGCTGGTCGATGTGCGGCCGAAGCGGCTGACGGGCAAAGCCGCCGAAGAGACCTTGGGGCGGGCACGTCTCACTTGCAACAAGAATGGCATTCCGTTCGATCCGGAAAAGCCGACGGTGACCTCGGGCGTCCGTCTCGGCAGCCCGGCGGGCACGACACGCGGTTTCGGGCCGGCAGAGTTCCGTAAGGTGGGTGAGCTGATCGCCGACGTGCTCGACGGCTGTGCAGCGCATCCGCAGGACAACAGGCAGGCTGAGGCGGCGGCACGCGATGGGGTCGCGGCGTTGTGCAGCCGATTCCCGGTCTATGCCGGCAATTGAGACAGGAACCCCGCGACAGCAGCGACGGCAACAGGGAGAACAGGTGTCATGCGGTGTCCATTCTGCGGTCACGACGACACCCAGGTAAAGGACCCCGGCCGACCGAGGACCATGCGGCAATCCGCAGGCGGCGCTATTGCCCGGCCTGCGGAGCCCGCTGGACGACCTTCGAGCGTGTGCACTTGCGCGAGTTGACGGTGGTCAAGAAAACGGCGAGCGTGCACCGTTCGATCGCGAGAAGCTGCTGCGGTCGCTGCGCATCGCGTTGCGCAAGCGCCCGGTGGACGACGAGCGGATCGACCGGATCGTCAATTCGATCCAGCGCCGGCTCGAAACACTGGGCGAGTCCGAGATTCCGTCGAAGGTGATCGGCGAGATGGCGATGGACCAGCTCTCACAGCTCGACCAGGTCGCCTACGTGCGGTTTGCCTCGGTCTACCGCAACTTTCGCGAAGCCAAGGACTTCGAGGACTTCGTCGAAAGCATTGCCGACCAATAAGTGCCGTTTGTCTGAGTGCTGTTCGACCGGCGTTCGTCGTCATCGCGCGTTCGAAACGAAGCCATCCACAGCGGAGCCGGTCGTGTCGCGCCTGGTGGTGGAGGACCACGACCGGTTGGCAGCCTTGCGCTGATACGAGATATCCGTGACCGACGCGGCTGATGTTGCCTTCATGTGCTCGGCCCTGGCGCTCGCCCGGCGCGGGCTGGGACGGGTGTGGCCGAACCCGGCGGTGGGGTGCGTGCTGGTGCGCGACGGCTCCGTCGTCGGCCGCGGCTGGACACAGCCGGGTGGCCGGCCGCATGCCGAGACGGACGCGCTCGCCCGCGCCGGGGCCGCCGCGCGTGGAGCCACTGCCTTCGTCACCCTTGAACCGTGCGATCATTTCGGAGTCACCAGTCCCTGCAGCTTGGCGCTGATCGAGGCGGGTGTTGCCCGCGTGGTGGTGGCGGTGGAGGACCCGGACCCGCGCGTGAACGGACGCGGGATTGCCCGGCTGCAGGCAGCCGGCATCGAGGTTTCACTCGGTGCCTGCAGGGAGGAAGCGAAAGCTCTTAACGAAGGGTTTTTCCTGCGCATCACCCACGGTCGGCCCCTGGTAACGCTCAAGCTTGCCACCTCGCTTGACGGCCGCATCGCGACCGCCACCGGCGACAGCAAGTGGATCACCGGTGAGCGGGCACGCGCCGCGGCACACCTGCTGCGCGCCGAGCACGACGCGATCCTTGTGGGCTCCGGCACCGCGCTTGCCGACGATGCGGCGCTGACCTGCCGGCTTCCCGGAATGGCGGACCGATCGCCGGTCCGGGTCGTCGCCGACGGCCGCCTGCGCATCGGTCTCGATGCGGCGCTGGTCCGCACCGCGCGTGCCGTGCCCACCTGGGTGCTGACAACGCGCGGCGGGGTGGAGAGCGGTGACCCGCATGAGGCAAAGCGAGCGGCGTTGATGTCAGCCGGAGTCGCGGTGCTGGAAGTGGTGTGCGGCACCGACGGCCGGCTCGAGCCGGGCGCGATGGTTGCGGCGCTCGCTGCACGCGGCATCACCCGGCTGATGATCGAAGGCGGCGGCGACCTTGCCGCAGCGTTCGTCCGCGCCGGCCTGGTCGATCACATCGCGTGGTTCCACGCACCGAAGCTGCTGGGTGGCGACGCACTTCCTGCGGTGGGTGGGCTAAGCCTTCAGCGCGTGGCAGATGCGCCGGCCTTTCACTTGCGCTGGGCAGAACCCGTGGGCAAAGACAGCGTCGCCGACCTGTGGCGAGCAAACTGAGGCCAACTCATGTTCACTGGTATCATCACCGACCTGGGGCGCGTGCGCGCGGTACGCCCCGCGGGTGACACCCGTTTCGAGATTGAAACCGCGTACGACGACGCCAGCATTCCGATCGGTGCTTCGATCGCGTGTTGCGGCATCTGCCTGACGGTGATCGACAAGCAGCCCGGCTGGTTCGCGATCACGGCGTCCGCCGAGACCATGTCGCGGACGACGATGGGGGACTGGCGGGAGGGCACGCCAGTCAACCTGGAGCGCTCGCTGAAGATCGGCGACGAGTTGGGAGGGCACCTGGTCTCCGGGCATGTGGATGGGGTCGGACAGGTTGTCTCGGTCACACCGGAAGGGGATTCCTGGCGCTTCGTCTTTGCCGCGCCGCCCAGCGTCGGGCGGTTCATCGCCGAGAAGGGGTCGGTTGCCATCGATGGTATCTCGCTGACTGTCAACGAGGTGAGCGACCAGGGCGCGCTGGGGACCCGCTTCGAGTCAACATCATTCCACATACCTGGGAGGTCACCAACTTCGGCCAGGCGAAGGAAGGCGATCGGGTGAACCTGGAAATCGACCTGCTCGCACGATATGTTGCCCGCCTTCTGGAGCATGGGTGACCGTTGGACACGTTGGAGCAACTCTCAAGCATCGAAGACATCATCGAGGATGCCCGCAACGGGCGGATGTTCATCCTTGTTGACGACGAAAACCGCGAGAACGAAGGCGATCTGGTCATACCGGCGCAGATGGCGACGCCGGCGGCAATCAACTTCATGGCCCGTTATGGCCGTGGTCTGATCTGTCTGGCGCTGAGCCGCGAGCGGGTGGCAGAGCTCAAGCTGCCGCTGATGCCGCAGCGCAACACGTCTCGCCACCAGACCGCGTTTACCACGTCGATCGAGGCGCGCGAGNGGGTGACCACCGGTATTTCAGCCTCGGACCGGGCGCGCACCGTCGCGGTGGCGATCGACGCGACGAAGGGGCCGGACGACTTGGTTGCTCCGGGCCACGTCTTTCCGCTGGAAGCACGCGGTGGCGGGGTGCTGGTGCGCGCCGGCCATACCGAGGCGGCGGTGGATATCGCCCGGCTTGCGGGCCTCAATCCGTCAGGCGTGATCTGCGAGATCATGAACGACGACGGGACGATGGCGCGCATGCCCGATCTGATCCGCTTTGCCCAGTTCCACGGGCTGAAGATTGCCACCATCGCCGATTTGATTGCGCATCGCCTGAGCTGCGACCGGATGGTCGAGCGGATCCTCGATACCTCCATCGACAGCCTCTATGGTGGGCCGTTCCGACTGCTGGTCTATGTCAACCGCATGGCCTACGTGGAACACGTTGCCTTGGTCAAAGGTGATATCACCGCGGGTGGTCCCGTCCTGGTACGCATGCACGCGGTCAACCTGCTCGACGACTTTCTCGGTGACCGGTGTGACGGCAAGGCGGGCGAACTGCATGCGGCGATGCAGATGATCGCTGCCGAGGGCCGGGGGATCATCGTGCTGGTCCGCGAGNTACACCCCACCATGCTGTCCGACCGGCTGCGGGCACGGATGGAGGGCCGCGCCGAGAACGGCGCTCAGCTCCGCGACTATGGTGTCGGTGCACAGATCCTGCTCGACCTGNGTGTCAAGGAGATGATTCTGGTGTCCAACACCCGGCGGACGATCATTGGGCTTGAAGGCTATGGGCTCTCGGTCGTAGGACAACGGCCGATCACAGAGGCCGTATCCGAGCCATGACCCCGTCGCCCCGCATTCTCGTCCTCGAAGCCCGTTTCTACGAAGATCTCGCCGACCAGCTCGCCGAAGGGGCGGGCGCGGTGCTGGCCAAAGCCGGTGCGGTGGTCGAGCGACAGAGCGTCCCCGGCTGTTTTGAGCTGCCACTGGCCATGAAGCTCCGGCTCGAATCCGCGCCGGCTTCGGCCGGTTTCGATGGTGTGGTGGCGCTCGGCTGCGTTATTCGCGGCGAGACCGACCATTACGACCATATCTGCCGCGAGGTGAGCCGGGCGCTGATGGACTTGTCGGTTGGCCTCAAGATGCCGCTCGGCTTCGGTATGCTCACCTGTCCGTCTTATGCTCTCGCGCAGGTTCGCGCCGCGGTCTCCGGCAAGAACAAGGGAGCGGAGGCAGCTCATGCCTGTCTCGCAATGATCGCGCTCAAGCGCAGTGTGCTTTCTGGCGCCTCGTGATGGCGGCGGCACAAGCCGGTTCACGGCAGCGGCGCAGTGCGACACGTCTGGCCGCGATCCAGGCTCTCTACGCGCTGGAGGTCTCGGGTGGCAGTGTCGAACCGGTTCTGGCGGACGTGGCGCAGCGCCGCTGGGCGTCCGCCGACCAGGCAGAGCCAGCGGCGGCCGATCCTGAGTTTCTGCATCTCCTCGTAGAAGGCGTACTGGACCGTCAAGACGAGTTTGACGCTGCCATTGATGGCGCGCTGGCTCACGGCTGGACCATGATGCGTCTGGAGATCCTGCTGCGCGCAATCTTGCGAGCCGGCACCTTCGAGTTGGCGGCGCAGCCGCAGACACCGGTCAAGGTGGTGATCAACGAGTATGTGGAGATCGCGCATGCGTTCTTCGCTGGCCGCGAGCCGAGCCTGGTGAACGCGGTGCTCGACCGCTTGGCGGCGCGGCTGCGCGAGATGCCGGCGGATGTTGGCGATGCGGGCGATCGCCTTCTATCCCGAGGCAGTAATCCTGATGATCGCGGAACGGGTGGCGGAACGGGTGGCGGAGGCTGACGAGTTCCAGCTGATCGCCCGCTACTTCGCGCCACTTGCAACGGGAGAGCCGGGGGCATTCGGTCTGCGCGACGATGCGGCCGTGTTGTCTTTGCCACCAGGGCAGGAACTGGTCGTCACCGCTGACCTGCTGGTGGAGGGCGTCCACTTCCGCAGCGACGATCCGCCTGAGTCCGTGGGTGCCAAGGTGCTTGCTGTCAATCTCTCCGACCTGGCAGCGATGGGAGCTGATCCGCGCGCCTACGTGTTGTCGATAGCACTGCCGCGAGGCTGGGAGGAGGGACAGCGACAGGCGTTCCTCAAGGGGTTCACCGCCGGGCTGGGCGCGATGCAGGCTGAGGCCGGAGTGGCCTTGGTCGGCGGTGATACGGTGGCTACCTCCGGACCGCTCACCCTTGGCGTTACCGCGTTTGGCTGCGTCGGGCCGGGCCAGGGGCTGCGGCGTNCGGGGGCGGAGCCCGGTGATCGGGTGTTCGTTTCCGGCACCATCGGTGATGGTGCGCTGGGGCTTCGCGTCCTTGACGGCCGGTTGCAGTCGCTGCCGGTGGGTGTTGCGGCGGTGGCGGTTGCGCGATACCGGCGGCCGAGCCCGCGTCTGGCGCTGGGCAGGCGGCTGGCCGGGCTCGCCAGCGCGTGTGCGGATGTGTCCGATGGTCTGATCGCCGATCTCGGCCACATCTGTCGCGCATCTGGTGTCTCCGCCGAGATCGACAGTGCGCGCATTCCGCTCTCCGTCGCTGGCCGGGCAGTGCTGGCCGAGAATCCCGCCATCCTCGCCGTGTTGCTGACCGGCGGTGATGACTATGAACTGGTGTTGACGGTCCCGCCTCGACACGTTCCAGAGGTCGTTGCCGCTGCGGCAACCGCAAGTGTACCGATCGCGGAGATTGGCATCATTTTGGCGGGAGCGTCCGGCGTCGCAGCCAACAACCAGACGGTTCGGGTGCGCGATGCGCACGGACAGCCGCTCGACCTATGTTCCCGTGGCTGGCGGCATTTCTGACTTCGAACACAAAACTATGGCGTGAATCACTCCATCACTTGGTGGGGCGAATCATGTTGCGATGCAGCACTGAATGGTTGCGTCACCGATGTGCATCTGGCATCGTCGATCGGTTCACGCTATTCAAAAGGCGACGCGGCGCCCTCCGGGAGNNGAAGGGGTCGATGGGTCGATCCCGCGGGCGCGTCAGTATGAAAAAAAGGGGCCAACCATGTCGATCGTCTATNTTTTCATCATCCTTTGCGGCTTAGCCGCATTGGCTTACGGCGCGATGACCAGTCGCGCCGTACTCAGTGCCAGTTCCGGAAATGAACGCATGCGGCAGATATCCGGAGCCGTCCAGGAAGGAGCCGCAGCCTATCTCAACCGTCAATATACGACGATCGGCATTGTCGGCCTCATCGTCGCGATCATCCTGTTCATTGCTTTCGACTGGAAGGTCGCCGTCGGCTACCTGATCGGCGCCTGTCTGTCAGGTGCTGCCGGTTACGTCGGTATGAACGTTTCGGTCCGCGCCAACGTGCGTGTTGCCGACGGCGCCCGGCAGGGGCTGGCACGGGGCCTTGACATTGCGTTCAAGGCTGGTGCGGTTACCGGGATGCTGGTGGCCGGACTCGCGCTGCTTGCTGTTGCCGTCTACTACTTCATCCTGCTGGGGGTGGGCGCGAGCGGCCGTGGACTGGTCGACCCACTGGTGGCCCTGGGCTTCGGCGCCTCGCTGATCTCGATCTTCGCCCGTCTTGGCGGCGGCATCTTCACCAAGNGGGCCGACGTCGGCGCCGATCTGGTGGGTAAGGTCGAAGCCGGCATCCCTGAGGATGATCCTCGCAACCCGGCCGTGATCGCCGATAACGTTGGCGACAACGTCGGTGACTGCGCCGGCATGGCTGCCGACCTGTTCGAGACCTATGTCGTGACCGTTGTCGCGACGATGGTGTTGGCCTCCATCTTCTTCGGCGACACGCCGTACATGACCGGCATGATGGCGTTCCCGCTCGCCATCGGTGCGGTGTGCGTCCTCACGTCGATCGCCTCGACGTATTTCGTCAAGCTCGGCTCCAGCAACAGCATCATGGGCGCCCTCTACAAGGGGTTCATTGCCTGCGCCGCGATGTCAGCCGTCGCCCTGCTGCCGATCACCGCCTGGGTGATCGGGCTTGGCACCGAATTCACCGTCGGTACGAAAACGTTCACAGGCTGGAGCTTGTTCTTGTGCGGCCTCGTCGGCCTTATCGTTACCGGCCTCATCATCTGGGTGACCGAATACTACACAGGGACTGACTATCGCCCGGTCAAGCTCATCGCCGATTCGTCGCGCACCGGACATGCCACCAACATCATTCAGGGCCTCGCCATTTCGATGGAAGCGACGGCCGTTCCGGCCCTGATCATTTGCGCGGCAATCATTGTGACGTATTTGCTGGCTGGCTTGTTCGGTATTGCAATTGCGGTTACGGCCATGCTGGCGTTGGCCGGCATGGTGGTGGCGCTCGACGCCTACGGGCCTGTCACCGATAACGCCGGTGGCATCGCCGAGATGGCGGATCTGGACGAGAGTGTCCGCAAGACGACCGATGCGCTGGACGCCGTCGGCAACACCACCAAGGCGGTGACCAAGGGTTACGCCATCGGCTCTGCGGGCCTTGGCGCTCTGGTGCTGTTCGCCGCCTACACGCAGGACCTGACGTTCTTCCAGTCCAACCCGGTTGCGTATCCCTACTTCGCTGACTTAGACGTCAACTTCTCGCTGTCCAATCCATTCGTGGTCGTGGGCCTGCTGATCGGCGGTCTGCTCCCGTACCTGTTCGGTGCGATGGGCATGATGGCGGTTGGCCGGGCGGCCAGCTCGGTCGTCGTCGAGGTGCGCCGCCAGTTCAAAGAGATCAGTGGCATCATGGAGGGTACGGAAAAGCCGGAGTATGGCCGCTGTGTCGACATGCTGACCAAGGCGGCGATCCGCGAGATGATCATCCCGTCGCTGTTCCCGGTTCTGGCACCGATTGTCCTCTACGTGGTCGTGCTGTTGATCGCCGGCAAGTCGGCGGCGTTTGCTGCGGTCGGCGCGATGCTGCTGGGCGTGATCGTTACCGGGCTGTTTGTTGCCATTTCGATGACGGCGGGCGGCGGTGCCTGGGACAATGCCAAGAAGTACATCGAGGACGGCCACCACGGCGGCAAGGGCTCCGATGCCCACAAGGCGGCGGTGACCGGTGATACCGTCGGCGATCCCTACAAGGACACCGCGGGTCCAGCGGTCAACCCGATGATCAAGATCACCAACATCGTGGCCCTGCTGCTGCTGGCGATGCTGGCGCACTAGAGCCGAATCCGATCAAACGCAAATCGCGTGATCGGATTTGTTTGTTCTGGAAATTAAACGGTTCGGTCAGGTCGAAATGTGATTTAAGCCCGTTCCCCCTGAGGAATAGGCCGACTCCGTCCAGACGACTGCCCCGCTGCCGGAAGGTTGCGGGGCATTTCGTTTTTGCGCAGAACGAATGACACCAACGGTCATTGAGGCTGACTGGTATGGGCCCATTTTCTGAGTCCGATGGCCGTGATCCTGGAAGGGCTGTCGACGAGGCGGTTCCAGGCATGGCAGGCAGCGTCGAGGATGTCGTCATAGGATTCGAAGACGCGGTTGGAGAGAGCGGCTGATCTCGTCGAGGTGAAGGTGCATGGCCTCGGTGTTGGCCTTGGGCATGACCACGGCAGCGGCGGTGGCGTGCTCGGGGCAGATGGCGCCGAAGAGATAGGCGCTTTGGTCGCGCTGATCCTTGGGCTGGCGAGGCCGGGTAGCGGTGCGCGCCCATTGTCGGACCAGCCCATTCTTCTGGCCGAGCCGCATCTCGTCTTGCCACCACAGCTCCACCGGCGTGTCCGCTGGCAGATGAGAAAGGTGGGCGTTCAGCGGTGCGGGGAAGTTTTTGAACGCGTGGATCGCTTCGGCATCCTGCTTGGGATGCCGCGGTCCTGGGCTGATGTACGAGAAGCTTAACTGGTACAGCAGGCGCAAGACCGAGCGTTCAGGGTAGGAGACGCTGAAGCGCCGCTGGATCACCGTCTGCAAGTCGATGCGCCGCCAGCGGACGATACCGTCCGTCGCAAAATCGGGGCCGGCCTCCACCAGTTCGGCCAGCTCGGTCAACTGCTTGGGTGTGAGCTTCCGCGAAGCGCCGGGCGCCTTGCAGTTGACCAAGCCGTCCGGGCCTTGGGCGTTGAACCGGTGCACCCAATCGCGCAACGTCTGGCGATCCATCCCGCCGAGCTTGGCTGCATCTGCCCGAGACATCCCGTCCNNCCGAGACATCCCGTCATAGACCGCCGCAATGGCCAGAAGCCGGCGTGCCTGCGCCGCATCGCCGACTGCGCGCGCCGCGTCCCGAACCTTCGTCGCGTCGTAATCGGATCGCAAGTGTACCGTCATGCCATCCCCCATATCTTGAGGCTGGAGACCATTGAATCACATCATCTGCGAAACCAGAATCCCCCGTGACGAGTCATCCTCAGAGTCCTTTGGTATAATTTCTGCCAAGCGGTCTTCACCCGTCAGACGGGTGTCATCGAATTGCTGTATAGTCGGATTATCGTCACCGATGGAGTGATGCTGGGAGGATCGGTTTCTTCAAACAATAAGAGAGCAATCTACATTAACGCGCGACAGATCATTGATCTGTATTTCGCGAATTATGGGGAAGGTCGATGTATATCTGTGTATAAGTCATAGAAAGCATTATGCATATCGCTCGTCTGGACATGCTCCCCTGATGTTTAGCACGTCCCGCAGCCCCTCGACGGATGCGGGAGCCCTGGTGCGATATCAGATGCCGTGCTGCTCAAAATGTGAGCCGCTTTCTTCACCAGCGGGGTAATGTACCCAAACGTGGCCGGTCAAAGTTGCTGCTTTCGCCGCGACCGAATACCGCGACGGATTGGGGGTTGATTCTCTCAGCATGACGCTTTGTCCTCCTCGCAAGGCGATCCCAAAAATTTAGATAAAGAGTTCTCAAATAGTATATGCTATGTAAAAATAAATATTATCAACAATGTATAACGTAATTAGTTTCATGCGTTCATATATACACAATATAATTTGAAGAGAAAATCCGAAAAATCGTGGAGTTGTCCGATACTAAAGTCAAAAATATTGCCTTAATTTACGAAGATAGACTTTTTTGGAAAATTGTATTTATTACCCTTGCGCCCGTGTGTTTTTATTTCTGGACGAATCAATTGTAACGTTGGCGCAAGAACGGCAGGCATTGTCGGTGCCTGGCACTCCCTGGTGTGTGTGGTGCCATGCCATAACTGACGGCGCCTGTCGGGTATTGGCGCGCTTCGTCCGACCTGCGGCCTCGGGATGACCATGCAAGGACGTGGCGGGAATGGGTATATTTTATCTTCGGTTTTTGCTTTTTAGGGAAAATCTACGCGCATCAGGATCTTGGTCTGGGGTCATGGAATCATTGTGCGGCAGAGATGAGTTTTTACGAATATTTCGCATTGACAGAACCGTGATCGAGAGCGTAGCGTTGCCTCAAACGAAGAAGGGTTGATCCGACCAGCAAGAGTCGGACCGGTAGGTAGGGTGGATATCGCGAAGCGCGTGACAGCGCGTCGTGTGCCATCGGACCAGCGCGGGGATAATAATTTTCCGGAAACTATAGTTGCGGTCGGCGCGTACCGGCCCGTGTTGACGTTTGAAGTGTCCGGTAAGGGCAAAAGGTTTTTTCCGCGAACAACCGTTTGATACGGGGATATAGTTTATGCCAACTGCAACAATCGTGGGCGGTAACACCGTTACCTATAATTTGGGCCCCGGCGAAGCTGGCATCGCCCAGGACATTCTGACAAAGCTTGGTCAGGGGTTCACAGACTCGAATGTGCTGACAAGCCCGGGCGAATCGCCGTCGGGTGGGGCCGGCACGTTAAATGTTTATAATTTGCCAGGTGGTGGTACCTATAATCTTCTGAATGGCGGTGGTGCCGGCGGTGCTGCTGCGGCTTTTGCTGGCCCGGCAGGCGGCGGTTTTGCGGCTGCGGCGCGCGGCGTGGCTGGTGGTGGTACGAATCTTGCTCCTGGTGCGCACGGGCTGATTCTTACGGGAGCCAAAAGCACAGCAATTAATGCCACCAGCCCGGGTGGTGCCGCGCATCCCGATCCCATCGCGATTTTCGGGAATCTTGGCAACGACACCATTACGGTTAAAGGCTCTGCGTCTGTGCTGACCGGTGTCGGCAACGACACGGTTAAGGTCACAACCACTGGCGACGGGACCGCTTGGGTTAGTACCGGTCTGGGTAACGACTCGATCGCGATCTTCGGGAACGGCTATGCCAACGGCGGCATCGGCAACGACTTCATCCGCATAAACGGCTCCGGGACCGCCATCGGTGGCCTGGGACGGGACAGCATCAGCGTCACCGGGGGATCTGTCAGCGTCGATGCCGGTATCGGCAATGACCAGATCACGGTGCGGAGCGGCTCGGCAACCGTTGATGGCGGGCTGGGCAACGATGCCGTCAGCGTCAGCGGCGGTAACACGACGATTGACCTCGGTATCGGCCGTGACCAGGCGTGGCTTTACGATGGCAACTCGAAAGTCTCGACGGGTCTCGGTAACGACTCGATTTACATGAAGGGCGGTAACGCCACCATCAACACTGACGGTGGTGCCGATTATGTCCACGTTCACGGCGGCAACTCGACGATCAATACAGGTGCCGGGAACGATGGTGTTTCTGTCTACGGCGGTAATGCCACGATCGATACCGGCGCCGGCAACGATCAGGTGACCGTCTCCGGTGGTAACTCAAGCATCAATCTCGGCACGGGCCGTGACACGATCAAGTTGTTCGGTACCGGCAACGATACCATCGTCACCGAAGGCTCGGCCACGGTGTATGGTATCGGTACGAACTTCAAGTTCACCGGTGACAGCGGCAAAGATTCCGTCCTGGCCGGGAGCGGTGACGCGACGCTGACTGCCGGCAGTGGTCACTCCATCTTCAGGGGTGGCATGGGTGACGTGACGATGCATGGTGGTAGTGGTCACGATACGATGTTCGCTGCGAAGGGTGCGGGCGACAGCCTGTTTGCGTTCGACAGCAGCCATGGTGGTGGCACGCACATCATCCAGGGCTTCAAGGACAGCACGGCTCCGGGCGGCAAGACGCAGCTGGAGTTCACCGGCTACGGCTCGGTCAACGATATCCTCAACAACGATACTCAGGTTGTTGGTGGAAATACCGTCATTACGCTGAACGACGGCACGACGATCAAGCTCGTCAACTTCACCACGCTCGACCACGACGAAATCAAGTAATCCTGATTTCAGTAGTTGGACCGATACGTCCTTCTGTGCTGTTGCGCTTTAGCCAGCCAAGCGGCTGTGAGGCGCAACAGCCGAGGAGGATTGCCGGTCTGACCCCGGTGCGCGCGGCTCGGTAGATCGGGCCACGTCATCTGTCTGCCGGTGAATGTGTGGCGCCGATGCAGCTTGGTTCTGGTCATGTTCGACCCAAAAAGACTTTTGCAGACCGCGGCAAAGCCTCGCACGACGGAATAGGCAACAAATCCGCTAAAGATAGCGATTTTCGGCGCTTGCTGGTGTCGGTTGACACGGCGGTCAGCGCGGGAGAAAGTGCGCGCGCCTTGCGTCTGGCGGATCGGGCGTGGCGATTGGCGCCCCAATCAGCCGAGATTGCGACGATGTTCGGGCGCCTGCTGCTTGTGAATGGCGATGCGGCGGCTGCCTTGCGTCCGCTGCGCCGGGCGGTCGAACTTCGTTTATGTCCGGACCATGCTGCGTCGTTAGTCGTGGCGTTGTTGCAGGCCGGTCAACGTACGGATGCGTACACGGAATTATCCAAAGCACTACAACGTCATGTGGTGGCCCCGAACGGAGAGCTGGCTGCTGCGTGTCGCCGTATTCTGGACGAGAGAAAGCGCGACAGGCCGGGCTGGGTCGGTGTCGCCCCGGATCTCGCGATCGTAGGGGAACTCGTTGCTCACGCACCCGATGCGGGTGTGGTGGTCAGAACGGAAGACGGCGGCGTGTGGCATCAGGTGCGCGCCGAGAAGACGCACAGTCCTTACTATCGTCGGTTCCGTGTTCCGCCCGAAGTTGCGGCTTTCCCACAGCTGCTCAAGGTGGAGGTGGCCGGGCGACCGCTGCTTGGCAGTCCCATCCGTTATCCTCCAGATTTTGCATTTGACGCCCGGGCCACGGCTGCCGGCGGTCAGGTTAGTGGCTGGGTCAGTCTCGGCTGGACGCCTACGGCGTCGGCTGAAGTGGTGATCGAGACAGATGAAGGGCAGCGGGTCTGTCTTTCGACCGAGCTGGATCGAGTCAATCCGGGCCATCGTACCTTCACCCTTGATCTGGCCACATCCGAAGTGCGCGGTGCACGCCGCCTATGGTGTGCTGCCCGTCTGCCGGATGGCATGTTGGAGCGTTTTCCTGACGCCCCGCTGTTGCTCGACGTCGGAATTCCCGCCACTCCGTCAAGACGTAAGCGGACACGTTCGGCAGCGACGAAGGGAGAGGGGTCGGCACAACTGCACGGAGCGCCGTCGGTTGATATCATTGTCCCGGCCTATCGTGGTGTCGACGAGACGCGGCAGTGTCTTAAGGCATTGCTTCCGGCACGTCGCGATGGTGTCGAGATTGTGGTGATCGACGATGCATCGCCGGAACCGGAGCTCACGACAGCGTTGCAGACCTTGGCAGCGGACGGCAGCATCCGATTGTTGCGCAATTCGAGCAATCTGGGCTTTCCCGCCTCGGTCAATCGAGGGTTGGCCGTGCACCCGCAGCGCGATGCGGTGATTCTCAACTCGGATGCGATCGTTCATGGCGACTGGCTGCAGCGGCTGCAGGTTGCCGCCTACAGCGCGCCGGACATTGGGACGGTCACGCCGCTTGCCAGCCACGGCTCGGTCGTCAGCTATCCGGGGGCGACGAGGTCGACTNGCACGGCCGAAGACGCGGCCGGCATCGACGACCTGGCGGCAACGGTCAATTCCGGAGTCCTCAGTGAAATTCCCGTCGGCGTCGGATTTTGCCTGTATGTGCGTCGAGACTGTCTGGAAGAGACGGGCGACTTCGACGCGGAAACCTTTGGCAAGGGCTACGGGGAAGAGAACGATTTCTGCCTGCGCGCGAGACTGAGCGGCTGGCGGCATGTCGTGGCGGGCAATGTCTTCGTATGCCACCTGNGGNGGCGGTCGTTTGGGACGCGGAGCCACGCCTTGATGGAGCGCGGGCGTCGGATCATCAACATGCGCTACCCCGGTTACGACGAGGCGGTCGAAATTTTCATTCGTGCTGACAGCTTGTTGCCGATCCGGCGTCGGATCGACGAGGTCCGGCTGACGCACGATACCCGGCCGGTTGCGCTTCTGCTCACTCTGGCGTTGCCGGGTGGGGTGGATCGGGTGGTGCGTAAGCGCTGCAGGATCCTTCAGCGGGCCGGCTTGCGGCCGGTGCTGCTGCGTCCGGACAAGCCTGATGGGCGGCGCTGTCAGGTGAAGGCCGGCGACGGCGAGGAGCTTCGCGACCTCTATTACGATGTGCCGGCGGAGCTGTCGTTGCTGGCGGACCTGATCGGGCGGCTCAACGTTGTACACATCGAGCTTCACCACTTCCTCGATCTGGATCCTGAGGTGGTTGAGCTGGTTCGCGGGCTGGACGTTCGCTACGACGCGTACGTGCACGACTACAGCTGGATTTGCCCACGGCTGACGTTGCTCGGCGGTGACAATCGATACTGCGGTGAGCCGCCACTGGCACAGTGCGAGGCTTGCATCGAGAACCATGGTTCCAGTCTGCCGGAGGACATCGGTGTTGCCGAGTTGCGTGAGCGGAGCACGCACTGGCTGGGCGAAGCACGCCGTGTCATCGTCCCGTCACGGGACACGATGCAGCGCATGCAGCGCTACTTTCCGGACATCCGTTTCAGGCAGCGGGCGTGGGAACACCCGGTCCGTGTTGCCACGAAAACCCCGGCACCGTCGGACACCGTCCGTGTTGCGATCATCGGTGCGATTGGTGTGCACAAGGGGTTCGAGGTGCTGCGGGCGTGTGCCGACGACGCGGCGGCCCGGAACTTGCCGTTGGACTTTGTGGTTTTGGGCTATAGCGCTGACGATGACGAGCTGCTGGAGACAGGAACGGCGTTCGTCACCGGCCGTTATGAGGAAGACGAATTAGCGGACCTGCTGCGTCGGGAACGCCCGCAGCTGGTGTGGTTCCCGTCGGTTCTGCCGGAAACCTGGTGTTTCGCATTGACGCATGCGCTCCGCGCCGGACTGCCGATCGTCGCCTTCGACGTGGGGGCGGTCGCTGAGCGGCTACGTGACCTGGAAGCGGGGACACTGCTTTCGTCTGAACTCTCGCCCGCTGCGGTGAACGACTATATGCTGCTGCTCGCGAAAGCGAGCAGCCCGCTGCCACGTCAAGCGAAAGCGCCAGTGGCGCACCCACCGGCCGCTGAGACGGCTTTCAATAGGGCCCGGGACAACCTCGAAGGGGGAACCGTCATGCTAAAAGAGCGAACACAGTCAAGCCCATCACAGAGCTTGCTGGCGGCAACCGTGGAGGCCATTACGCTCAACCAGGGGCTTTATTTGTTTTACGTGCGCTCGGCGACCCCGGTGCGCGAAAGTGCGGGCTCCGAGAACGTCACGCTGCCTGCAGTGCAAGTGGGGCTTGCGCCAGGAAATACAGTCGAAAACGTGCAGTTCATCTCCGGTCCGCAGACGCGGGGACNNTGGCTGTGTGAGCCGGGAAACATGATCGTCGCCAAGATTACGGGGGCGCCTGCAACCCTGCTCATAACGTCCATTCGCAAGACCGGCGGTCAGCCACTCGCGATCGACGTTGAGCGCCTCGATGGCCGCAGCCCCATTGGAGACGTGGCTCGTGAGGAACCGGTAAAAACCCCAGTACCCGCGTTGCCGCGCCATGGCAACGCCGTACAGACCCCGCTGCCCCCAGTGCTACCCTCCGCGCTACCGGGCCCGGCTGCGCCAAACGCACCATCGGTAGGCTTCTCGGACGTGCAGTGCGAGATCATCACTCATGTGCAAAATGAGGGAGATCGGTCATTCGTCGATGCACCCTGGGCAGGGGGAGTTGGCAAACACCTATGGGTCGAGAACTTCCGTATCGTGCCTCTGAATGGCGTTGCCGCCGAAGACATCGAGTACAAGTGCCTCACGATTAATGGTTACGAGACGCCCTGGACTGTTGGTGGCGAGCAGTGCGGGACAAGCCAGATGGCGACGCCGCTGGTGNGCTTTGCCATCAGGATGCGTGCCAGGAACGGAAGGCCCGTATTGTACGACTGTAAGTATTCCGGTTGTTTCCAGTCTGGAACAGTTGTCGGACCTGTCGCCAACGGCACGCCCTGCCGCTCGTCAGTCGCGGGCGATCCCCTGGAAGGGATTCAGGTGCATTTTATTGCACGTGAACCAGGGGCGTCGGATTCGTCATCTGCAGCAGGCCGCAAGGCCACGACGGGTCCGCGCTTCAGCAAGTTGCGCGAAGAGGGCGCAGCCGCGGGTGGATGTGGCGGCTGCCATGCGGGGCGAAGGGTCGGACGAAGGTGTAATGTCTCCGGATCCGGCGCTAGGCGTGCCCACCGAAATGACCCGGAAATGACCCGGGAAAGGGCCTGGGCGGAGGACGCCATCGGTGGCAATGGGCAAGACGTGGCGAATGAAACCGTCGAGGCGAGTGCGGATCCGTTGTCCAATGCGAAGCTGATGGAGCAAATCATGCCGTTCCTGTCCCGATGACACAGCCTGTGCTCGTCAACGCCGGGTGCGGTGAGATCGGTTCGGGGTATCTGCCGGCGTATTTCGACGACTGGCAACTCTACCGGGTCGATCTCGACCCGGCGTGCAAGCCGGATCTGATCGCCAGCATCACCGATCTCTCGGCCATTCCAGATGGCGTGGCGAATGCGGTGTGGTCGGCACACTGCGTCGAACACCTGTATGCCCATGAAGTGGGGCGGGCCCTGAATGAGTTCTGGCGAATTCTGGCCGATGACGGATTTGCGTGCATCATCGTTCCCGATCTGCAGTCGGTCGCGAACCATGTGGCCGCCGACCAGCTGCACGACGTCCTCTACGAGTCGCCCGCCGGCCCGATCACGGCGCACGACATCCTGTTCGGATTCGGTGCCGCCATCGCTCGGGGCAACACCAGCATGGCGCACAAATGCGGCTTTACGCCCTCGGCAATGATGCAGTGCCTTCGGAGTACACCGTTCGCGGAAGTGGTGCTTCGCAGACGAACGAACCTTGAGCTGGCCGCCATCGCGACGAAGAAAAGTGGCATGACCCAAGAACAGCGGGACGCTTTGCTGTCGGCTCTGGAATTATGATCATCATCTTCATTCATCAAAATTTTCCTGCACAATATAAATATCTCGTCCGTCACCTCGCAGACCAACCCGGAAACACCGTCTACTTCGTCACGCAGCCAAACGAGAATGCGATGCGTGGCGTCATAAAGGTGATGTACAAGCCGGAACAGGTAAATGGANCGAGGTGTCATCCCTTTACCATCGACTATGACGACGCCATCCGGACCGGTCTTGCTGCTGCCGAGGCCTGTCGCACCCTCAGGGTGCAAGGGGTTCACCCCGATATCATCATTGGTCACAGCGGCTGGGGAGAGATGCTGTTCATCAAGGATATCTATCCTGATGTTCCGGTATTGTCCTATTTCGAGTTCTTTTACCATGCAGACGGCGTCGATGTGGGGTTTGATCCGGAGTTCGCGTCGATCTTCGACAATCCGGCCCGGCTACGGACGAAGAATGCGGTGAACTTCCTCAGCTTCGATGCGTGTGACTGGGGCAATACGCCGACACGATGGCAACACAGCCTCTATCCGCCGGAGCTGCGGCAACGGATCACCACGCTCCACGAAGGTGTCGACACCGATATCGTTCGGCCGAGCCCGAACGCGTGGCTCAAGCTGGCGCGCGCCTCGGTGGTGCTGACCCGGAACGACGAGGTCATCACGTACGTCTCGCGCAATCTGGAACCGTATCGCGGGTTCCACATCTTCATGCGTGCCTTGCCGATCATCCAGCAGCGCCGCCCGCGGGCGCATGTCATCCTCGTCGGTGGCGATGAGGTGAGCTACGGCTACCCGTCGCTGCCCGGAACGACCTACCGGCAACGCATGCTGCAGGAGGTGGGACGTAACCTGGACATGTCCCGCGTCCACTTTCTGGGCCAAGTGCCGTACGAGGTGTATCTGAACGTCCTGCAGATCTCGTCTGCGCACGTCTATCTGACCTATCCGTTCGTACTATCCTGGTCATTCGTGGAATCGATGGCAGCTGGCTGCGTCACCATCGGCTCGGCGACGCCGCCGGTGCTTGATGTGCTACAGGACGGTGTAAATGGCCTCGCTGTGGATTTCTTCTCGCCGGAGCAGATAGCCGAGCGGATCGACGAGGTCCTGGATCATCCGGATCGCATGCAGGAAATCCGAGACCGAGCGCGCGAAACAGCAGTCTCACGGTTCGACCTGAAGCGGCTGCTCGAACGTTGGGAAATATTGCTGGACGACATCATGCACGAGCGCGTGCCGGCAGCAGTCTGATAGACGAATAAGGCGTTTAGCCCGACTTATTTCATGACTCTGGCTCGGGGTGGGGCTTGGCCAATGGTGGCTGATCGGACGCGGGCGGGCGTTCGACCACCCCTGCAGCGACAGCGAGATCGCCCGCGGCTGATCCGCTTCTGCACGATCCAACGAACCGGCCAGCACACGCAGCTCCTGGCACGGCTCCGCCGTCACCCAAGGACAACCCGCCATGCCAACACCAGAATCCGGTGATTCCTCTACCGGAGCCCGCCATATGTGGATCGCCCGAGAGAATCCTGCTTAGCCGTAGCCATCCTCCTGATCTGGTGCTGCTGTTGTAGGCTGATCTGGCTCTGGAAGCGGGTCTGCGGTCTGCGTGCGGGCACGGGCCTGCGACTTGCGCCGCCGCAGGTTCTCGCGCAGGGCGGCCGCCAGCCGCTGTCGCCGATCGTCGGCCGCTTCCTGCTTTCGCGGCTGTCGCGTGGCCTTGCGTTCATCACCATCCATGCCACGAGAGCAACATCACTTGCCGGATGCAGTCAAGCAGGCCTTGTCAGCACAAGGGGCGCTGTGGCATCGTGCGCGCCGCATTCATCCTCGCAAGCCGTGGTAGCTCAGGGGCAGAGCACGTCCTTGGTAAGGACGGGGTCGGTGGTTCAATTCCACTCCACGGCACCATTTCCGCACCAAGCGCCGTCTTTAATGCAGGCATGCCAGCCGCGGTGCATGCGAGAACGCGCCTGCACGCCGAAATCCGACGGCTTCGCCACCCTTCGTTAACCTCTGTATGATGTAATCGGTCCGATCGATGGACCTGCGCGCGAGCAGGGCCAGAGTGGCGGAAGGATCGGCGGTTATGCGCGCTCGCCAGGTTGCGGCAGACGATTCGGGGCTCCGCCAGAAATCGTGCACGTTGCGCGGACCAGCCGTGAGCGCTTTCGCGGGCGCCGGTGGGCCACCACCATTCCGGTAATGCTGCTGCTGATCATTCTTGGGGCTGTGCCGGCGGCCCTGTTGCGCCTTCCTATTCCTCTGCATCCGCCGGGCCCCGGCCGCTCCCGCGCCCGCTCCCCGCATTGAAGTGGCGCAAGCGCTGCGCATGGGCGACGCATTGCGTGCGGACGGCGATCCTGTCGGCGCCGCCGTCTTCTATCGTCGTGCTCACGACCTCGAGCCGGATGATCTCGCGCCGCTCCTCGGCATGGCGAATGCCGCCGCCGCCACAGGGCAGCATGATGCGGCCGCCGCACTGTTCCGCCAGGTATTGGCTCGCGATCCCGGTAATGCCGCCGCCCGTCTCGGCTATGGACGCACGCTGCTCGCCATGCACCAGCCCGCAACAGCCCGTGCCGAGCTGCGCGCTGCTCTCGATGCCGATCCTGCCGATCCCCGTGCTGCCCTGGCGCTCGGTGTTGCGGCGGAACTCGACGGCGATCCCGAAGCGGCCCGCGCCGTCTATCGCGACGGCTTGCGCCACAACCCCAACCACGTACTGCTGCGCAACAACCTGGCACTGTCACTGATGATTGCCGGCGATACGGACCAGGCCATCGACATTCTGGACCAGCTCGCCCAAACCCTCGACGGCGGTGCCCGTGTGCGCCAGAACCTGGCGCTCGCCAACGCGCTCGCCGGTCACGATGATCAGGCCCGCGCGATCGCTGCTCAGGACCTGCGCGGTGCTGCCCTTGACGCCCGACTTTCCTTCTTCCAGCAACTGCGCAGCCTCGACGGACCTCGTCTCGCCGAAGCCGTCATGAGCCTTCGTGCGCCCCATGCCCTGGCTTCCGTGTCCACCGACCACTTTTCGCTGACCGCGCCGGCACCGGTGTTCGCCGAGCTGCACACGACACACTTGGCGTCGCCAGAGGCTGTTGCCGTTGACGAGCGGCCGCGGCTGCCGATGACGGCGGATGTGCCGCCCGCATCCGTTGTCGCTCCCGTTCATTAGCCGTCCGCCATGACCGATCCGCACGCCATCACCGTTCCGTCTTTTCCAGCCGGTAGCATTGCACAAACGCGAGCCTCTCAGCGTGGTCGCTGGTGGCGACACAGATGGCGTCCCTGGCGGCAGGTTCGGCGCGACGAACACGGCGGGCCGGCCGTCGAGTTCGCGCTGGCGGCGCCGATCATCCTGATGACGCTGGCTGCCTTCGTCGAATTCGGCATGTATGGCCTGGTGACGGTGCTGATCGAAGGCAGCCTGCGCGACGTTGCCCGCTACGGCATCACCGGACAGGTGCCCGAGGGCGGGGACATTGTCGGACACATGCGGCAGATGATCGGCGACGCGACGCACGGCCTGGTTGATCCCGACGAGATCGTGCTCACCATCCGCTCCTATCCCACCTTCGACGATGTTGGCCAGGGCGAGGATTTCGTCGACGGCAACGGCAACGGGACATACGACGCGGGAGAGACGTTCAAGGACTGCAACGGCAACGGCACCCGCGACGCTGATCGCGGCTCCACCGGCACCGGCGGTTCGAGCCAGGTGGTCGTCTACCAGGTCGACTACGACTGGCGGCTGTGGACGCAGGTTATGGCACCGGTGATCGGCCATGACGGAATGGTGCACATCCAGGCGAGCACCGTCGTCCGCAACGAGCCGTGGGACCCCGATTCCTCCTTGCATCCACCCGAGAGCTGTACGCTGTGAGTGCTTTCGTCCTCCGCATCCGGAACGTCGTCCGGAATCGACGCGGCTCGGTGAGCATCGAGCTGGCGTTCGTACTGCCCCTGATGCTGTCGCTGCTCACCGGCGGCGTCGAACTGATCAATTACGTGCTGATCCACCAGAAGCTGGACCGCGTGTCGACGACGCTGGCGGACCTGGTCTCACAGAGCACGCGCATGACCNGAGGGCTGATGCAGGGCCTGTTTCTTTTGGTCGACTCGGTGATGCAGCCCTATGATCTGACCACCGATGGCGTCGCCCTCGTCTCGTCGGTCAGCGCCCATAACGGCGGCGCGGCCAGCATCGACTGGCAGCGGTCTACCGGCAGTGGCGATCAGGCGAGCACGCTCGGCCAGGAAGGCGACGCTGCCAGCCTGCCCGGCGGCCTGGTGCTGCACGATGGAGATAACGTGATCATCTGCGAGGCCTGGTACGTGTACGAGCCGGTGCTGTTGCACGGCGTAATCCCCGAGACGACGCTCTACCGATCTGCCGTCTACCGCCCCCGCTTCGGCAAGCTCGACGTCATCTATCCTTGATCTTAATCTTGATCTTGTGGGCTTCTTGTCCCGGCTGAGACGGGCGGTGCAGACCCCGTCCGTCTACTTGGACAGGCGCAGCTCGGAGAGGTTGTTGGCAATCTCGTGAAAGGCGCTGCTGAGCGCGCCGTTGTCTGGAGCGTAATAATAGTAGGGNGTGTTCGGGCCGCTGGCGACCGCCTTCAGAAACGCTTCCAGAGCCGGGTCGTGGGCCACGAACTGGATGACGTAGATCAACACGCCGCTGGCTTTGATGTTGCTGGCGAGCTTGATCGCGCGCNNGTCCATGGCGTCCCGGCTGGCGGTGTTCTGGCACAGGCCGAACACCGCCTTGTAGCCGTCCCCGTAGGTGGCGCAGTTCTCGCCGTCGGTCATCAGTACGATCGCGCGCAGCGGCTCGTATTCGACGCTGATCGTGTGCTCGAATGGGGCGGCTGTGGTCAGCACGCGCCACGCCCAGCCCAGGCCGGCGGGAAGGTTGGTGTTGCCCCCGCCNGAAAGGCCGTTGATGGCGGTGGAGATGAGCGATTTTTCGTGCTGCAGCGGCGTAATGCCGACCGTAGGACACGGGGTGCACTCCGAGCCGGATGGGGCGAGCGGGCAGTGCAGTGCGTGGCCCCACCGGTCCTTGCCGGAGACGGGTTCGCCGCCCCACACTGCGGCGACCGTCGCATCGGGGTAGTTGCCCGGGAGCACCGGTGCCCAGCCGGGCCAGCTCTCGCCGCTGCCGCTGAAGCTGCCGTCACGGATATCGCCGTCGTCGTCGTCCCGGTTGTCGTCGATGAAGCGGTTGAACACGCAGCCCTGCCAGTCNGGCGGGGGCCGCTCCAGCAGCGGCACCGGCGAATTGTTGGCGATATACACCTGTGACTGGACGCGGCCGAGGTCGGGCGCCGTGAACGGGNNGACCGTCAGCGTGGCGGTCAGCCCCGGATCGAAGGGCTGTCCTGCGATCATCACGTTGACCTTCGAGCTCCACGGCACCAGGCCGATGTTCAGCAGATCCTTCCGCGCATCGGCGCCGAACATGATATCGACCAGATCGTTCGCCGCCTGCTTCGTCGCGTCGATCCGGCTCAGTGTCTGGCCCTGGTCGCGCGTTCCCATCGAGCCGGACACGTCGATCGACAGCACCACGTCCATCGCGCGCATCCGCCGGGTGACCTCGGCGGAGGTGGCGACGACCACATCGCTCTCGCCCAGGAGCTGCATGAACGTGGTGGGGACGGTGGCGCTGGCGGAGACCGTCAGCGTCTGATTGACCGGGTCAGGATCGATGCTCGGACCCTCGACCTGCGCTCCGAGATAGCCATCCGGAAAGTTCGCGTGGAAGTACATGCGGATGTCGTCGTCGCGGGTGGACGAGAAGAAGCTGT
Source organism: Defluviicoccus sp. (assembly GCA_013414705.1). Taxonomy (GTDB): domain Bacteria; phylum Pseudomonadota; class Alphaproteobacteria; order Rhodospirillales; family Defluviicoccaceae; genus Defluviicoccus. The sequence continues at coordinate 3,034,703 of CP058705.1, read as the reverse complement.
TGCCGCCGGCAAGCGCGGCGGCGTCCACCGCCGCGGAGAGTCGCGAGCGGACCATGTAGTTGCGCGCGCTGTCGACGCCCATGCCGACAAAGCCGATCAGCGGAATGGCGGCAACCGCGAACAGAACGGCAACCGCGCCGCGCTGGTCGTGCAGCAATGTGCCGGCAGACCGGCATCCGCGGCGGGGAGTGTGAACGACCCATTGCCCGGCTTCGGTGATCGCGCGCGCTTCCTGCTCATCGGCCCCTGATCCCGCTCCTCACGGCTTCGGGGCGGACGGTAGTCCGCCATCACTGGCCGCGACTATGACTGAGGGAGATCTATCAAGAAAAAAACAACAATTGGTTAATCTTTTGTGGAAGGTGTTCGTTAACAATGTGCACATATACTTGATTTGATCAAATTTCATGCAATTTATAGGTATTTCAAAAGCAAATGTTGTTATTAGTCATTTATTATTATTTAACTATTCGCCAATGATAATGGCGGCATTGAAATATCTCCACGGAGGTCGCAATGCAGAAGAACGTAGTTTTGCAGATGCTGAAGGACGACTCGGGTGCCACGGCGATCGAGTACGGTCTGATCGTCGCCCTGGTCTCGATGGCGGCGATTACCGCCTACTCGGCGCTTGGTGGATCGATCAGCCAGTTTTTTACCGATGTGTCGGGAATCCTGGACGGCACAGCTCGTCAGAACTGATCGCTGTCGTGAGGGCCGGGCGTCCTCGCGGGCGGACAAGCGAGTCAACGGTTCCGGAAATGTACGGCACAGTCCGCCGCACATTTCCGGATACCAGGTTCATTCGACGACGGAACAGTGGGCTTTCTCGTCGGCGCGGCAGGCCTGCCGGCGGTGCCGATTTTGCGGTTGCAGGTGAGCATGATCGACCCGTTTTCGCTGCACTTCTGCATTGCTGCGCTGTTCATGGCGATCCTCGGGCTGGCGCTCGTCACCGACCTGCACTCGTTCCGCATCCCGAACCGCTTCTGTATCGCTCTCGTCCTCCTTTACCCGGCGCATTTGATGACCAGTGCCGCCGCCGTGGACTGGCCGGGTAGCCTGCTTGTCGCAGGACTGATTTTTGTGGTGGGGCTGCTGCCGTTTTCGGCGGGGTGGATGGGAGGCGGCGACGTCAAGCTGATGGCGGCCACGGCCCTGTGGCTCGGCCCGCAGGGGTTCNTGCCGTTCCTGGCGGTGACGAGCCTGGTGGGGGCTNTGGTCGCCATCGTGATGCTCACCCGGATCCGGTTCTGTGTTGCTCGCGCGGCCGAGGTCGTCGGCTTGTCGGAGATCGGCGAGGCACTGCTCGGACGCGCCATTCCCTATGGCGTCGCGGTGGCGCTGGGTGGGTGGATCATTGGCGGCCCTTATCTGCTGGCTGCGGGCGGCATCCGGTGAACGGGAGGAGAGGACGATGAACATCCGCAGACTGCTCCCGCTCGGTGTCGCTCTGGCGATCGCCGGTATAACCGCCTGGGTGGTCAACGGCCAGCTGGCGCAGCGCAAGCCGGTTGCGGAGGCTGCGCTGGCGCCGACCATTTCCGCACCTGAGCTCCCCGAAGTGCTGGTGGCGAAGACAGCGCTGCCGGCCGGGACCTTCATTACCACGGATCAGCTGGTCTGGCGGCCGTGGCCGAAGGACGGGATCGATGAGGCTTACCTGGTCCGGGGCAAGGCTGCGGAACAGGACCTGAGCGGGGCGGTGGTGCGCGCGCACCTGCACGCGGGCGAGCCGATCACCGCCTCGCGGGTGGTTCATCCGGGCGAGCAGGGCTTTCTCGCCGCCGTGCTTGAGCCCGGCCAGCGCGCGGTGACCATTCCGCTCGACCCCGCGTCCGGCGTGGCGGGCTTCGTGTTCNCCGGTGACTTCGTGGATGTCCTGTTCACGCTGAAGCGCACGGTGGCGGGCGATCGTGAAGACGCTGCCGAGGTCCGCCAGTTCAGCCAGACGCTGCTGACCGACGTTCGCGTGCTGGCGATCGATCAGACGCTGGACAACGAGAATGCGTCGGCCAAGGTCGGCAAGACCGCGACTCTGCAGGTGACGACCCGCCAGGCGGAACGGGTGGTGCTGGCCATGAGCATGGGGACCTTGTCGCTCAGCCTGCGCAGTCTCACGCGCGGCGAAACGGACGGACAGCACCCTGCGGCCGACGGTCAGCGCTCACGCGTTCGCACGGCCGGCGACACCTACACCCGCGATACCGACGTGCTGTTCATGATCGGCGATCCGCTGGGCCTGCCACCGCCGGCGTCACTTCGCCGCAAGGTCGTCGTCATGCGCGGCGCCGAGTCCAAGCAAGACCGTTTTTGAGGAGGATGTGTGATGGTGACGCAGAACGCGTCCGGTCTCTTCTCCGCCGCACTCCGGGTCCGGAACTCCGGGTCGTCGCGCACATCGAGCGGACGGGAGCCTGCTAGCGGTCCTGTGCGCAGCCGCACTCGTCCTGTTACTCGCGCTCGCTGTCGTGGTGCCCGAAGTACCGGCCGTAGCGGCTGATTTCACCGCAGGCGCATCATCGTCGGTAACGATCGAAGCGGAAAAGGGCGCGATGGTGCGTCTCGATCGTCCGGCAGCGGCGGTGTTTGTCGCCGATCCGGAAATCTGCGACATCCACCTTGCCTCGCCGCGGCTGGTCTACCTGCTGGCCAAGAAGCCCGGGCAGACGACGTTCTATGCCGCCGACGATAGCGAAACGGTGCAGGCGGGCGTGGACATCACCGTTACCCCCAACCTCAGCCGGCTGAAACAGGCGGTGCAGACTCTCTACCCTGCGGCCGACGTCTCGTTCTCGAGTGTCGAGAACTCGGTCATTCTCGACGGCCTGGTGGAAAGCCCCACCGCGTCAGAGACGGTACGCCGGCTGGCGAGCCGGGTGCTGGGCGACAAGGGGAGGNTGATCAACCGGCTTGCGGTCGCGCAGCCGACCCAGGTCAACCTTCGGGTCCGGGTGGCGGAGGTCAACCGTTCGCTGGAAAAGCAGCTCGGCATCAACTGGGCGGTGGTCAGCCGCGGTACGGCGAACTTCGCCTTTGCCACCATCAACCCTTTCGCCGCAACCGGTGTGGTTCCCGACCTGGTGGCGGCGGGCGGTGGTGGCAACGGCTGGGACATCAATGCGCTGATCGACGCCCTGAATGACGAGAGGCTGATCACCGTACTCGCCGAGCCGAACCTTACGGCGATGAGCGGTGAGACCGCCAGTTTCCTGGCCGGCGGCGAATTTCCGATCCTGGTGCCGCAGGGCAATGATCAGGTGACCGTCGAGTTCAAGAAGTACGGCGTATCGCTGGCGTTCACGCCGACGATCATCGATTCCGGGCGGATTAACCTGCACGTCCGCCCCGAGGTGAGCGACCTGTCGNGATCGGGGGCGATCACCGTGCCGATCGGCAACGGGGACGTGCTCACGGTGCCGGCGCTGATCACGCGCCGCGCCGAGACGACGGTTGAGCTGGGCAGCGGCCAGAGCTTCGCGATCGCGGGCCTGCTGTCGAACGATACCGAGCACGACGTCAAGAAGGTGCCGTGGCTGGCGGATATTCCGGTCCTGGGACGACTGTTCACCTCCGACCGTTTCCTGCGCAACGAAACCGAGCTGGTGATCATCGTCACGCCTTACTTCGTGCGGCCGTCGTCGGGCCGGCTGGCGATGCCGACCGACGGATTTGCGGCGCCGACCGACCTGCAGCGACTGGTGCCGGGCGGGACCTATCAGCGCACTGCCGTTCCCGGGCCGGCTTCGACGGTGGGTCCCGACGGCACGCGCGTGATCGGCCCCATCGGTTTCGCTCTCGAATAGGGAAGGATCGCCCCATGCGTTCCCATCACGTGTCGCCAACCCACCGAACGCACTCCCGAGCGCCCCGTCGGCAGCATGCGCGGCAGAGCATGCTGCTTGCGGCCCTGCTCACTGTGGTCGCATCAACGCTCCTCGGCGGTTGTGCAAGCGCGCCGCCACCGGGCTCCTGGTCGGCAGAGCACCGAGCGAGCGAGCCACAGGTGCAGAGCACTGACTACCGCCACAGCGTGGCCTTCGGGTTCGGCCAGGCGGTGCCCTCTCGGGCTGAGGAAGCGGCGCTGCGGCAGTTTGTCACCGGGCTTGCGACCGGTCCGGACGATCGGATTTCCGTTCTGGCGGCGGCCCCCGGCCGGGCGACCAGCCGCAGGAGGACCTGCTGACCCGGCAGCGGCAGGCAGCGGTGCTGCGCGTGCTGGCCGAACTTGGCATCCGTGCCGAAAAGGTTCGCACGTCCGCAGACAACCTGCAGCCGGGCTGGCCGGTCACGGTCCTGGTGCAGCGGACAACGGTAACGCTGCCGAATTGTCCGGACTGGACGGGCGATCCCGCCTCCAATCTCGATAACCGTCCGCTGCGCAATTGGAGCTGTAGCACCGCGGTCAACCTCGGACTGATGCTGGCCGATCCCAATGACCTGGTGCACGGCCGAACCCCGGCTACGCCGACGGCGAGTATCTGGCACGGTCGGTGGAGAGTTACCGCAAGGGCCGGACCCGGGATCTGATCCGCGACGTGGCCAGCGGCGAGCTGTTCCCGGCCGTGGCTCCTTCGTCTTCCTCGAATGGGAACTAGCGAGCAGCCATGTCTTCCCAACCAACCCAGAGCCCTGGTGCGACACCGTCCGCGCGACGCTCTTTCGCGGCGTTCGTTGCCCAGGATCAGATCGGTATTCTTCGCAAGGCGGCCCACGAAATCGGCTTGCGTGAGGACCGTGTCGTCGCCGGCACCGTCGCCGATGCGGTGCGTGAACTGGCCGCCCGCCCGACACCGGATCATCTGGTGGTCGATCTTGCCGGGAGCGGCGATGCCATTGCGGCCGTGGGCGCGCTAGCAGACGTGTGCGACGCCGGTACGCGGGTCATTGCTGTTGGCGATGTCAACGACGTCGGGCTCTACCGGAGCCTGATCCGTGAAGGTGTCCAGGACTACCTGCTCAAGCCGGTGTCTGTCGAGTCGCTGCGGGCGGCGCTGGAAGCCGGGACCATCGCCGACGGGACGTCGCGGGACACGCCCGGCGAGCTGATCGCGGTTGTCGGTACCCGCGGCGGCGTCGGTGCCACGGCGGTGGCAACCAATCTGGCCTGGGCGCTGGCACACGAACAGAAACGGCGCGTGGCTCTGATCGATCTCGACCTGTTCTTCGGCAGTTGCGCGCTGATGCTCGACCTGGAGATGGGTCACGGCTTGCGCGAGGCGATGGAGAACCCGGCGCGGATCGACAGCCTGTTCATCGAGCGCTCGATGGTTCGCGAGAGCGACAGCCTTTCGTGCTGAGCACCGAGGAAGCGCTCGACACCGCGGTCGCCATCGATGCCGCCGCCATCGACCTGCTGCTCCAGCACCTGCGGCGCGACTTCCAGCACGTGGTGGTCGACTTTCCCCGGTTTGCGTTGCGCCGCCAGGCACACGTTCTGAAGCAGCCCGCGACCGCCATCCTGGTGTCCGACGGCTCGCTGGCCGGGATGCGCGATACCCGGCGGCTGAGTGCCGTGCTGAAGGGACAGGTCCCGACGGCGGGTGTCTGTGTCTGCCTCAACCGCGTCGGCTGCGCGGGTTCTGGAGAACTCGACCGGGGTGATTTCGAGAAGGAGGCGCAAGTCACGGTCAATGTCGGATCCCGTTCGACGTCAAGGCATTCGCCGCCAGCAGCGCGAGCGGCACCCCGCTGCTGAAGGCGGCCCCGCGTTCCCGGGCGGCGACGGCACTGCGGCAACTCGCCGGACGCTTCGGTGGCGCCCGGGTGCGCAAGGCGCCGCTGCCCGCCCTGCGGCGACTGCTGAACGGAGGTCGCTAGATGTTCGGCCGACGGCAACGGCGCGATCCGGAGACGGATACGTTGTCGGACGTCGAGTCGGACAGCGTACCGGAGCCCAACGTAGCCATCGGATACGAGGTCGGCATTCCGCCCTCTGGCACCGAGCCTCCAGCTGACGGCACGATGCTCACCGACCCGATCTCCGCAGTCAGCGGAGTGCCGAAGAACGAGCCCGGCATCGACGGTGCCGTCGCCCGCCTGACGCCGGTGGTGCGCGACAACTTCGAGCCCGGCGAGGTGCTGCGCCTCTCGCGCGCCAACCTGGCGTGCCGGATCATCAATCTGGTGGAAGAGGCGGCGCAGCGGGGCGAGGTGACGCTGAGCGGCGAGGAGATCCGCACCACGGTCACCATCCTCACCAACCTGGCACTCGGCGAGGCACAACGCCAGAGCCGGGAGGGCGGCACCTCCGACCGGACGATCATCGAGACGGCCAAGCAGCGCGTCCAGCCGATGCTGCTGGAACGGATTGACGTCGGCAAGGCGCTCGCGCTGCCGGTCGAGGATCTCACCCGGCAAATCGGCGAGGTGGTGGGTGAAATCCTGGGCGACCAGAAGTGGCAGCTCAATGCCACGGAACAGCGCGATCTGGTGACCGCCCTGCTGGATGATCTGTTGGGGTTGGGTCCCCTCGAGGCGGTGCTGGCCGACGAGAGCGTCACCGACATCATGGTGAACGGGCCGAAGCAGGTCTACGTCGAGCGTAAGGGCAAGCTGCAGCTCTCGAACGTCACCTTCCGCGACAACGCGCATGTGCTGAGCATCTGCGCGCGCATTGTCAGCCGGGTCGGCCGGCGGGTGGACGAAACCTCTCCCNTGTGTGATGCCCGGCTGCAGGATGGCTCGCGCGTCAACATCATCATTCCGCCGCTGGCGCTGGACGGTCCGTCGATCTCCATCCGCAAGTTCTCCCGGCACAAGATCACGCTGGAGACGATGGAGCGCCAGCGCAACCTGTCTGTGGAGATGGCGACGGTCCTGAAGATCGCCGCGCGGTGCCGGCTCAACATCCTGATCTCCGGCGGTACCGGTTCCGGTAAGACGACGCTGCTGAATGCGATGTCGCGGACGATCGATCACGGCGAGCGCATCGTTACCATCGAGGATGCGGCGGAACTCCAGCTGCAGCAGCCGCACGTCGTCCGCCTCGAGACGCGTCCGCCGAGCCTGGAGGGGCGGGGCGAGGTCTCGCAGCGCGACCTGGTGAAGAATGCGCTGCGGATGCGCCCCGACCGGATCATCCTCGGCGAGATCCGCGCCGGCGAAGCGCTCGACATGCTGCAGGCGATGAACACCGGCCACGACGGCTCGATGTGCACCATTCACGCCAACCGGCCGCGCGAGGCATTGACGCGGCTTGAGAACATGGTGGCGATGGCGAACGTGAAGCTGCCGCACGAGGCGGTGCGCGCGCAGATCGCGGGAGCGGTCAATCTGATAGTCCAGATCGCCCGCATGCGCGACGGCGTCCGCCGCATCACCCACATCTCCGAGATCGTCGGCATGGAAGGCGACGTGGTGACGATGCACGACCTGTTCACCTTCGATTATCTGGGTGAGGAGGTCGACGGCCGGCTGNCGGGGGTCTTCCGCTCCTCCGGCCTGCGCCCGCACTTCACCGCGCAGGCACAGTTCTACGGTCTGGACCGGCGGTTGCTCGAAGTCATGGACAGCGCCGCGCAGGGTCACCATGAGTCCGCTGGCACTGCTGGTGTTCGCCGGTGTTGCGGTCGTCCTCGGGCTGCTGCTGCTGCTTGCCGATCTCGGCGGGGATCGGGCCTTGCTGCGGCGGCGTGCCCGCCGCCTCGGACGCGGGGACGGCGGTAAGGTGACTGCCCGCGGGCACGGCCGGTCCGGCGCACCGACCCTGAAGCGGGATGCGGCCCGCTCGGTGCCGGTCGTCGAAGACCTGGCGCGCCGCTTTCTGCCGCGCCAGTCGGTTCTGCGCGACCGGCTTGGGCGTACCGGCTACGAGCTGTCGATTGGCGGTTATGTCCTGATCTGCGTCATCTTGATGCTGGCCGTATTTGCCGGCGCACGGTTCAGCGTTCACCTGTCGCCGCCGCTTGCCACCTGTATCGCCGTTGCGGCCGGCCTGGGGATACCGCATCTGCTGGTGGCGTTTCTCATTTCCCGCTATCGGGCGCGATTTCTGGCGTTGTTTCCGGACGCGGTCGACCTGATCGTGAGGNGCTTGAGGGCGGGGTTGCCGGTGGCGGAATCGATCGCGACGGTGGCGCGCGAGATGGGGCAGCCGATCGCCGGTGAGTTCTCCCGCATCAATGACAGCGTGCGCTTCGGACGCAGCCTGGAAGACGTAATGNGGGAGACAGCCCGCAGGCTCGATATTCCCGAGTTCAACTTCTTCATGATCAGCCTGTCGATCCAGCGGGAGACCGGCGGCAACCTTGCGGAGACGCTGAGCAATCTTTCGGACATCCTGCGCCGCCGCCGCCAGATCCGGCTGAAGGTGCGCGCCCTGTCGTCGGAAGCAAAGGCCAGCGCATACATCCTGGGAGCGCTGCCGTTCCTGATGTTCGGCGTGGTCTACGTGGCCAATCCGGGCTACGCGAGCACGCTGTTCACCGACCCGCGCGGCATCATCATGCTGGGCGCCGGACTGGTCAGCATGGCCATCGCTGCCCTGATCATCTTCAAGATGATCCGGTTTCCGATATGAGGCTTCAGGATTTCCTGCCGTCGGTGCTCCCGGGCGGACTGTCTGCCGAAGCAGCGATCACGGTACTGGCCGCGCTGGGTGCCTTTGTTGTCGTCACGGTGGTCTGGCAGGCGCTGCTGGCAACCGATCCGATGGCCGCGCGCGCCGTCGCCNTGGGGCAGCGGCGCGACGAGTTGCGGCATGTCCGGNAGTCCGCACGCCGCAATGTGTCACGGCGGCAGCGTGCAACAACCGTGATGCGGATGATCGCCGAGCGCTTCAACCTGCTGCGTCACCGCACGACCGCCCGGACGACGGAGCGTCTGGCCTGTGCCGGCTGGCGCTCGCGTGATGCCACTGTCACCTTCCTGGTCGTCAAGTTGTGCGCACCATTCGCAGTTGGCGGCGTGGCGCTGTTCTACAGTCACGTCCTGCAGGCGCTGCCGGAGGNNGCGGTGCGGTCGTTCGTACCGCTGCTGGCGGTTTGCATCGGGTTCTATGCGCCGGACCTGTTCGTCCGCAATGCTACCGACAAGCGGCAGAAGGCGATTCAGAAGGGGCTGCCCGACGCGCTCGACCTGATGATCATCTGCGCCGAGGCCGGCCTGTCGCTGGATGCGGCGTTGACCCGCGTTGCCGGCGAGATGGATCGGGCGTGTCCCGAGATTGCCGACGAACTCGGGCTGAGCGCGGTCGAACTGGGCTTCCTGCCCGACCGGCGCCAGGCACTGCACAACCTTGCGAAGCGCTGTCCGATGCCCTCGATCCGCAGTGTCGTCAACACGCTGTCGCAGACCGAGCGTTACGGAACACCGCTGTCGAAGGCGCTGCGCGTGCTGTCCAACGAATTCCGCAACGAACGGATGATGAAGGCGGAAGAGAAGGCGGCACGCCTGCCGGCGATTCTGACCATTCCGATGATTCTGTTCATCCTGCCGGCTCTGTTCATCGTTCTCGCCGGCCCGGCGGCACTGAGCGTCCTCGATTCGCTGCGGCAGATGTGAGCGCGCGCAGCGCAGGCGGTGCGAAAGCAGTCGATGTTTTCCTGATCACTCCGGTGCCAACGACGCTCCGCGTCGGCGCGGCTTTCCTGACGCCGCACGTCCGTTCGTCTGGCCACCCGTTGATCGTGGGTGCGCCATAATTTAGGGTCGTTCAGCAGAACACCCGGACAGGGGGATATTCGGGGCACCACATCACGGTTTCGTGTGCCAGTTGCGCGGCAAACAACGGCGGCAGTTCACTCGGCTGCGGGCTATTGTGTCGCTTCGATCCGGCGCACCGCATCGGCCTGCATGCCTCTGCGAGTGTGCCTCATCCCACTTGCGGGCTAACAACAACCGGAATGGAGGGCAGGCTTTGGCAGCGCGCGACGCGACCGCAGAACCGCACATGGAGCCATCCCGCGAGCGCAAGCAGGAGGCAGATCAGACTACTGACCCTGTCGGGACTGGCGCTGCTGGTCGGCTGCGCCGCCGGCGTCGGCGCGATCTTCTTCCGTTACCTGATTGCCGCCATCCATAACCTGTTCTTCTATGGCACATTCTCGTTCGCCTACGACGCCAACCAGCTCGATGTCGTGGGGCCGTGGGGACCGCTGATCATCCTTGCACCGGTGATCGGCGGCATGGGCGTCGTCTTCCTGGTGAAGAACTTCGCACCGGAAGCGAAGGGGCATGGCGTGCCCGAAGTGATGTACGCCATCTATCACAAGGAAGGCCGGATCCGGCCGATCGTCGCCGCGGTCAAGTCGCTGGCCTCGGCGTTGTCGATTGGCAGCGGCGCTTCGGTCGGACGCGAGGGACCGATCATCCAGATCGGCGCGTCGTTCGGCTCCACCCTCGGCCAGCTCTGCAGCCTGGCAATTTGGCAGCGCAACACGCTGATTGCCGCCGGCGCCGGCGCCGGCATTGCCGCGACGTTCAACACGCCGGTGGGCGGGGTGATGTTCGCGATTGAGCTGATGCTTCCGGAAGTCAGTGCGCGGACGTTCCTGCCGGTGGTTCTGGCGACCGGCACCGCCGCCTATCTGGGACAGCTTGCGTTCGGCCTGCAGCCGGCCTTTCTCGTACCCCGGAGCTCACCACCANGCTTCGCCGATCCGTTCAAGGTCCAGGTGTTGTTCGCCTCGGCGGCTCTCGGCGTGCTGTGCGGCTTGGCCGCCGCTGCGTTCGTCAAGCTCTTGGTGTGGATGGAGGAGCTGTTCCCGAAGATCTCGCGCAATGAATACATCCAGCATGCCATCGGCATGACGATCCTGGGCGTGATGATGTACGTGCTGGCGCTCAACTATGGCCATTACTTCATTTCGAGCGTCGGCTACGGGACGATCCAGGCAATCCTTGTCGGCAACATGACGTCGGTGACGATGATCGCCATGCTGTTCGTCCTCAAGCTGCTGGCGACGACGCTCAGCTTGGGCTCGGGCTCTTCAGGTGGCATCTTCTCGCCGTCGCTGTTCATCGGCGCCACGCTCGGTGGGGCCTTCGGGGCCGCGGTCGATCGCATCTGGGACATCCCGCAGTTCACCGCACCGGCATTTGCGATCATCGGCATGGCGGCCGTCGTCGGCGGCGGCACCGGCGCGGTGATGACCGCGATCGTGATGATTTTCGAGATGACCGGCGACTACAATGTGATTATCCCGCTGATCATCGCCGTCGGCTGCTCGGTCGGCGTGCGTCGCGCGATCATGTACGACAACATCTACACCATCAAGCTCGCCCGCCGGGGTGTTCGCATCCCGAAGGTGCGACACACCAACATGTATCTTGTCCGCCATTCCCGGGAGGTGATGAGCAAGGACTATGTCGTCTATCCCGATTCGATGCCGGTCGCAGAAGCAGCGATGCTGCTGCGACAGAGCGGCGGGCATCGCTATGTGGTGATCCGCCACCAGGACAGTGCCATCGGCGTGGTGTCAGCGGCCGAGCTGTATCAGGCGGTCAGCGACAACGACGACGAGGGGAACCGCTTCGGCTGGGCCATCTTGCCCGCAGCAACTNTTCTGGCCGCACGCACAGATGACCTGCTGGGAAATACGGTGCGCCGGATGTCCCGACGCGAGCGCGACGTGGCACTCATTGTCGATGCGCCGCTGCGTATTCCGAACATTTCCACCGTTGTCGGGGTCATCGGCCATGACGAGCTCGGCGCCTGCCTGGTCCGGCACCATCAGTCCTGAGTGGTGTTGGCCGCTTCGGTGAAGCGTCGGGCGGTCAGCCGGTGCTATATAGGGTCATGACTTCTGAACCGGATGTTTCCGCCCCATCGCCAGCTTCATCGCCGAGCGCATCGCCGGTCTCGGCGTCTGCCGACTATCTGAGCGGTCTGAACGAGACACAAGTTCAGGCGGTGCAGGCTACCGACGGGCCGGTGCTCGTGCTCGCTGGCGCCGGCACCGGCAAGACCCGGGTGCTGACCTGCCGGCTGGCGCATATTCTCGCCACCGGCCGGGCACGGCCGTGGCAGGTGCTGGCGGTGACGTTTACCAACAAGGCGGCGCGCGAGATGCGCGAGCGGGTGGGCGCGCTGCTCGGCTGCTCGGTCGAAGGCTGGTGGGTGGGCACGTTTCATGCCGCCGGAGCTCGCCTGCTGCGCAGCCATGCCGAACGGATCGGCCTGAAGCCGGGCTTTACCATCCTTGATGCCGACGATCAGCTCCGGCTGCTGAAGCAGCTGATCGAAGCACGCGGTATCGATGGCAAGCGGACCCCGCCGCGGCTGTTCTCGTCTGTCATCCAGCGCTGGAAGGACCGGNGGCTGACGCCCGACCGCGTGACCGACGCGGAAGGGGCCGATGCCATTGATCGGCAGGCGCTGCCCGTCTACCAGGACTATCAGGACCGGTTGCGCACGGTAAATGCGTGCGACTTCGGCGACCTGCTGCTGCATGGCCTGACGTTGTTCCGCGAACACCCGGAGGTGGCGGCAAAGTACCAGCGGCAGTTCCGCTACCTGCTGGTGGATGAATATCAGGACACCAACGTTGCACAGTACCTGTGGCTGCGCGCACTCGCGCATGGCCATCACAATCTGTGCTGCGTCGGCGACGACGACCAGTCGATCTATTCCTGGCGGGGCGCCGAGATCGGCAACATTCTGCGTTTCGAACGCGACTTTCCCGGCGCGCAGGTGATCCGGCTGGAGTGCAACTACCGCTCGACGCCGCACATCCTCGCCGCCGCCTCGCACCTGATCACCCACAACCAGGGCCGGCTGGGCAAGACGCTGTGGACCCCCGGGGTGNCCGGGGAAAAGGTGAGTGTGCGCGCCGTCTGGGACGGCGAGGACGAGGCGCGCGTCGTCTGCGAGCAGATCGAGGCCTTGCGCGGACAGGGCCACGCGTTGCGCAACATGGCGGTCCTGGTGCGCGCCGGCTTTCAGACCCGCGAGTTCGAAGAACGGCTGATCACCGTCGGCATTCCCTACCGCATCGTCGGCGGTGCACGGTTCTACGAACGCCAGGAAATCCGCGACGCAATCGCGTATTTCCGCATCGTCGTGCAGCCGGCCGACGACCTTGCGTTTGAACGCATCGTCAATACGCCGAAACGCGGCCTGGGGCCGGCCAGCCTGCGCGGCGTGCACACGCTGGCGCGCAGTGCCGGCATCTCGCTGCAGGAGGCGGCAAGCCGGCTGATCGCAACCGACGAGCTCAAGCCGCAGGCTCGTGCCACCTTCGGCCGGCTGTTGGGCGACCTGGCTCGCTGGCGCGATCAGCTTTCCGCCCAGCCGCATCCGGATGTGGCGATGATGATCCTGGAGGAGAGCGGCTACGTCGCGATGTGGAAGGCCGACCGCAGCCCGGAAGCGGCCGGCCGGCTGGAGAATCTGAAGGAACTGGTGGCGGCGCTCGCCGAGTTCGAAAGCCTGCCTGGCTTCCTGGAGCACGTCAGCCTGGTGATGGACAACGACGAGATCGCCGGCGACGACAAGGTGGCGCTGATGACCCTGCACGCCGCCAAGGGCCTGGAGTTCGACACCGTGTTCCTGCCCGGCTGGGAGGAGNGANTCTTTCCCAACCAGCGGGCGCTGGACGAAAGCGGTGCGGCCGCCCTGGAGGAAGAGCGCCGGCTGGCCTACGTCGGCCTGACCCGGGCGCGGGTGCGGGCGAACATCTCGTTCGCGGCCAGCCGGCTGATCTACGGCACCTGGCAGACGGTGATGCCGTCGCGTTTCGTCCGCGAGCTGCCGGCCGACCATGTGGTGCAGAGCACCGCAACGGGGCTGTTCGGTGTCGACATGCGGCGGGCACCGGGCGGCCGGCGCGGCTCTGTCGAAGACGACGTGGAGCCGCTCTCCCGATCCGAGCGGTGGCCCGAGCGGTCCTCCGAGCCGCGCTTCGCCTCTCGCCACCGCGCCGCGTCGCCGCTGATCGAGNGGCGTGCCGAACGGGTGTCGCCGCGTCGTGAGCCGTCGCACGCGTTTACTCCGGGCCAGCGGGTGTTTCATCAGAAGTTCGGTTACGGCTGTATCCGCGCGGTCGATGGCGACCGGCTTGAGGTCGATTTCGAGAAGGCCGGCAGCAAGACCATCATCCACAGCTTTGTCGAGGCGGCGTGAGCGATGATTCCTGACGAACGCAGGGTTGTCGTCGCGATAGAGGCCGGCGTTGCGGTCGTCACCCTGAATCGGCCGGATGCACGCAATGCCCTGTCCCGCGCACTGATCTCGGCGCTCGATGCCGCACTCGACTCGCTCGATGCCGATCCGGCGGTGCGCGTGGTCCTGTTGTGCGGAGCCGGCGGCAACTTCGCGGCGGGCGCCGATCTGAAGGACATGCTGGCGATGTCGGCGGCGGACGTGCTGCTCGAAGACTTCACCGGGTGTTCGCGCCGGCTGGCGCAGGTGGCGAAACCGGTGATTGCCGCGGTTGACGGATGGGCGCTCGGTGGAGGGTGCGAGCTGGTGGAGATGTGCGATCTGGTGATCGCCGCAGAGAATGCCCGCTTTGGCCATCCCGAAGTGACGGTGGCAACGATGCCCGGCGCCGGCGGCACGCAGCGGCTGGTGCGCGCACTCGGCAAGGCGAAGGCCTTCGACCTGCTGCTGACCGGCCGGACGATGACTGCGGACGAAGCGGAGCGCTGCGGACTGGTGTCGCGCGTGGTGCCGGTCGAACGGCTGTTGGAGGAGGCGATGGAGGTCGCGCGGCGTATCGCGTCGTTTTCCGCGCCGGTGTTGCGAATGATGAAGGATGCAGCTGNNCGCGCACACACTGCAGCCCTTGATGAGGGTGTTGCCCACGAGCGTCGCCTGTTCCAGCTTACCTTCGCGCTGGAGGACCGCCGGGAAGGAATGACGGCGTTCGTCGAAAGCGCCTGCCATCCTGGCAGGACCGGTAACGCTGCGATGTGGCGGCTGACGCTCCACGCTTCGAGTACTTCGGCACCGGCTTTCGAGGCCGTCCTCGCCGAATGTTGCGCGGTGGTGTCGCTCACGATCGAAGCCGACGACTGCTGGCGTATCGAGGCGTTGTCCGCGACGGAGCCGGAACGTGCGNCATCTCGATGTCGCACTTGCGCTCGCTGCTGCCGCCGCTGGGGAGGGCCACCCGATCTTCGTGTCGAGCCGCTGGCGGAGCGGGACTGGCTGGCGGAAAACCGGGAGCGGTTTGCGGCCTTTCGCATCGGCCGTTTCCGGGTGCAGGAACCGGAGGATCCGTCACCGCTCCCCAGCGGATTGATCCCACTGCGCATCGAAGCCGCCACCGCTTTCGGGTCGGGACGGCATGCGTCCACCGAAGGCTGCCTGCGGGCGCTGTCGATCCTCGCGCTGCAGACGGTCCGCCGGCCGATCGATGTCGGCTGCGGATCAGGGATTCTCGCCATCGCCACGGCGAAGCTCTGGCGGGTTCCGGTGCTGGCGAGCGACAACGATGCGCGAGCGGTAGCGGTGACGCACGCGAACGCGCAGCTCAACGGCGTTGGGCCGCTGGTCCGGGCAGTCACCGCAAGCGGCTGGCGATCGCGCGATATTGCCGCGGGCGCGCCGTTCGACCTGGTGCTGGCGAATATCCTGGCCCGGCCGCTGAAGGGGATGGCGGGCGATCTCGTCCGGCACCTGTCACCGGGCGGCACCGCCGTGCTCGCCGGCCTGCTGGGCCGCGACGGGGCCGACGTGCTGGCTGCCTACCGGGCGCACGGCCTGATCCTGGAGCGGATCATCGACGTGGATGACTGGCCGACGCTGATCTTGCGGAAGCCTGTCCGACCTACCGTTCGTTGAGACGCGGCATCAGTTCGACGAAATTACAAGGACGGTGTCGGATGTCGAGCTGCTGGACAAGGATATCATCCCAGGCGTCCGTACAGGCGGACGGTGAGCCCGGCAGCGCGAATATGTACGTGCCGCGAACGACAACGGCCAGGGCGCGGCTCTGAATCGTCGAGGTGCCGATCTTGGCGAAACTGAGCCAGCGGAACAGCTCGCCGAAGCCGGGAATCTCNCGGTCTCTTTCGGGATCCATCACGGCGCGCACGGCTTCGGGNGTCACGTCGCGGCCGGTAACCCCGGTCCCGCCGGTGGTGATGATCACGTCGACGCCAGGATGAGAGATCCAGACATGAAGTGCTGCGGTGATCGCCGTCTTGTCGTCCGCAACCAGCTTTCGTGCGGCGAGATGGTGGCCGGCGGCTGCGATCCGTTCCACCAGCACATCGCCGGAGCGGTCGGTTGCCGGTGTCCGGCTGTCCGAGACGCTCAGAACTGCGATGTGAACGGGAATAAACGGTCGCGCCGGATCATTCTTGCCCATGCTCAGCAACCTCCACCGGATTTTGCCCGGCACCGTCGTAGCCGGGCCACTGGCCTGCAGCAAGCGCGTCCAGTGACGGCGACGTGCGGCCGAGGCGGTCGCGGTAGATCCAGAGATTCGCCAGCACGTGTTCGATGAACGCGCGGGTCTCGCCGGCCGGGATGGTCTCGATGAACAGCAGCGGGTCGTCACCATCGTCGACAGTGCGCTGCCAGCGCTCCAGGTTGCCCGGACCGCCATTCCAGGCGGCGGTGAGGCGGAACAGATCGTTGTCGACGCTGTTCTCCAGCAGCAGCATTTCGAGATATCGCTGGCCAAGGGCGATGTTGACTTCCGGACTGCGCAGGTCACGCGCGGACAGTCCGGCAGTCCGCGCGACAAAGCGGGCCGTCGACGGCATCAGCTGCATCACCCCCGCGCACCGGCCTGACTGACGGCGTCGGCGCGGAATTTCGATTCCTGTCGCATCAAGGCGAAGATCAGCGCCCGGTCGGTATTGTATCCGCCTTCCGGCCGCCAGTGGGGAATGGGGTAGGCCGCAGGGGATACTCGATGCCGGACTGGGCCAGCTTGCGTTCGAGCCGGAAGGCCAGATCGGCCATGCCAGCACTCTCGGCCATGATCATCACGCCGTGGACAAGCTCCGTGTTCCTCGATCGGGCGAGCGACTCGAGCGTCCGTTCGGCGTCATCAGCCCGGCCGGCATCGATCAGTGCACGTGCCCGCTGGCCACCGGGAGTGGCCAAGGCCGTCTGCAGGGCTGCCTCGTCACGTGCGTTCTTCTCCCAGCGGAACGGCATCGGCAGATCGAGGATGCGCCGCGCCAGCAGTCCATAGAAAGTATCCGGCTGGTCGGCCGCCACTTCGAGCCAGTGGGATACTTTTACCGGATCGTGGTTGAACAGATGCGCGCGCTGCCCAGAAGGCGCCGCCGGCCAGCGTCCACGACGAGGCGCGCGGATGTGTCGCGACGGCCTCGAACCGCACGGCAGCGGCGCCGTAGTCGCTGCGCCGCCATGCTGCAAGGCCGGACTGCCATGCTTCGTTTGCCGAAGAGAAACCGGTCGCGGCCGCGAATCGCCGGTGCTGGAAGCGGCATGATCGGTCAAGCTGCTGGACCCGACTTCTCTTGCGTTTCCAGAACGATCGCCGAATATCTTCGCATCCGAATCGGTATCAGAAAGCGTCTGCTGGGAATGCCCCTGGTGCAGGTCAGTCTCACCGATCGAATAGTGTGATGGAAACTTTTTGGGAACCAGTGAATCGGCTGCCGCAGACCCACTATTCAGGACACATAGCGAAACAATTAGTGCCGCGAGCGCTGCCGAACGTCGCAATATTTTATCCCACCTTGCAAGTTTGGAGCCCTTCTAACCATCGTGGCATAGCGATGGCAAGTGAAAAGCTTTTGCTGTGGCGATTATGCGACGGTTCGGGGATATCCGGATGATCAGGCCGGCTGCGATTCGATCATGCGCTTTTTAATAGCAATAAGATCGCTCCATGCGCGTCTTTTNTGTGCGGGAGTTCGCAACAGGTAGGCAGGATGAAACATTGCTGTTGCCGGAATCGGCTTCGGGAGCCCATCGGAGTGAAATTCGAACCATCGCCCGCGCAACCGGCCCACGCTTTCGGTGCGACCGAGCAGTGCCGTGGCTGCCGGGCCGCCCAGGGTGACGAGAAGATTCGGCCGAATCAGCTCCAGCATCCGCGTGACAAACGGCATGCAGACCGCAACTTCGCTGGAGGTGGGCGTGCGATTTCCCGGTGGGCGCCAGAACAGCGTGTTGGAGATATACACTTGGCTGCGGTCCAGCCCGATCGAGGCCAGCATCCGGTCGAGCAGCCGGCCGCTCGGCCCAACGAACGGCAGGCCGCGCCGATCCTCTTCCGCCCCGGGNGCTTCGCCGATGAACACGATGTCGGCGTCGGCAGCGCCGTCACCGAACACGAGGTTGGTGGCGGTCCGGCTCAATGGACACCCGTCGAACGCCGCGAGCGCAGCACGCAGCGCGTCGAGGCTGTCCGCCTGTCGGGCGCGCGCGTAGGCATCGGCAACAGCGGTCTCGACTGTGGGCGGTACGGTGTTGGATGCAGGCGCTGTCGAAGCTGCAGCGGACCAACGCGGCGGCGTGGAAACGGGATGGGCGGCGGTCCGGGCGGTGGATGCTGCCGGGGGCGGCGATGCTGTCGGAGCAGGCGANTGGGGAGACCGTTCTGCCTCCGTGCCCACGGCGACGGCATCATCAGGGGTTGGGCAGCGGTAGCGATCGACCGGGTGTTCGAGGATGGCCTCGTCGACGCCCGCGATCAGATACCAGCGCAGCACCGCCTCGGCAGACAGCGTCGGCTTCGGCTGCATGGCTCTCTCCTCTCCCGACCAGCCCGGATCGCGCGTCCAACTTGGTGTCCGAGATCATTCGGCAGCCCACTCCGAACGATTGGTCCGTTACGTCGTGCGGCAGCGACGATTTTGCGGACCGTCTGCGAAACCCTATGTTATAACCCGCGCCGGGTTAAGGAGCGGAAACAATGCGGGGAGATTCCATGGCCCGCGAGTCAATGCAGTTTGATGTGGTCGTCGTCGGCGGCGGGCCTGCGGGTCTCAGTGCCGCTATCCGGTTGATGCAGCTGGCGCAGGAAAGCGGTCGCGAGCTGTCGGTGTGCCTGGTGGAGAAGGGGGCCGAGATCGGCGCCCACATTCTCTCCGGCGCCGTGATCGAGCCGCGCGCGCTCGATGAACTGATTCCCGACTGGCGGGATCGGGAGGCCCCTCTGGTGACAGAGGCGGGCGAGGACAACTTTCTGTTTCTGACCGAAACGAAGGCGATCCGCCTGCCGACGCCGCCACAGATGCACAATCACGGCAATTACATCGTCAGTCTCGGCAACGTCTGCCGCTGGCTCGCTGGCCAGGCGGAGGAACTCGGGATCGAGATCTATCCGNGCTTCGCCGCCGCCGAGGTGCTGTACGACGAAGACGGCCGGGTCNAGGGTGTGGCAACCGGCGACATGGGCGTCGGGCGCGACGGCCAGCCGACCGACAACTATCAGCCGGGCGTCGAACTGCACGCGACGTATACGATCTTCGCCGAGGGCTGCCGGGGATCGCTGACCAAGCTGCTGACCGAGCGCTTCAATCTGCGCAGCAGTGCTGATCCGCAGACCTTCGGCATCGGCATCAAGGAGCTGTGGGAGGTCGATCCGTCCNAAGCACCACCGGGTCGCGTGCTGCACACGGTCGGCTGGCCGATGAAGCCGGACACCTACGGAGGCTCGTTCCTCTATCATCTGGAGGACAACCAGGTCGCGGTGGGGTTCGTCATCGGTCTCGATTACAGCAACCCGCACCTGAGCCCCTTCGACGAGTTTCAGCGCTTCAAGACGCATCCGGCGATCCGGCCGACGTTCGAAGGCGGACGCAGGATCGCGTACGGTGCCCGGGCGTTGGCCGAGNGGGGCTTTCAGTCGATTCCGAAGCTCGTCTTCCCGGGCGGGGCGCTGATCGGCGACACGGCCGGATTCCTCAATGTTCCCAAGATCAAGGGGACGCACACGGCGATGAAATCCGGAATCGTCTGCGCCGAGGCGATCTTTGCGGCATTAGCCTCGGATGAGCCGCCGGCAGTGGTCGATGCGTATCCGGAAGAGCTGAAGAAGAGCTGGGTGTGGGACGAGCTCTACCGGGTGCGCAACGTCCGGCCGTCGTTCCACAAGGGGTTGTGGTTCGGCATCGCCTATTCGGCGCTGGACACTTACCTGTTCCGTGGCAAGGCGCCGTGGACGTTCCACAACCACACGGATCACGACCAGCTCAAGCCAGCCGACGCGGCGCCGCGCATCGAGTATCCGAAGCCGGATGGGGTCATCTCCTTCGACAAGCTGTCTTCCGTTTACCTGTCAAACACCAATCACGAGGAAGACCAGCCGGTGCACCTGACGCTGAAGGATGCGTCGGTGCCCGTCGCGATCAACCTCGCACGCTACGAAGGGCCCGAGGCGCGCTATTGCCCGGCCGGCGTGTACGAGTTCGTCGATGGCGATAATGGGAAACAGTTGCAGATCAACGCCCAGAATTGCGTGCACTGCAAGACCTGTGACATCAAGGATCCGACGCAGAACATTCAATGGGTCGTTCCGGAGGGAGGTGGTGGTCCCAACTACCCGAACATGTAAGGCCCACGAATGACCGAAGCCCTGCCGTGCCGCCAGCCGCAGGCCGGCGCGCTGCCCGTAACACGCGCGCGTGCGCTTCCCAGGAGATGTCCCGGGGCGCTTCCCAGTGCTGTACTGCTGCTGACATCCCTGGCCGTGGCGTGCGCGTCGTCGCCTCCGGCGGGAAACGTTGGTGACGACCAGCCGGCGGTCACCGGTACCACGGTCAGCGGCAATTATCTCGCCGCCCGGCACGCCCGGGTCGAAGGCGACGAGGCGGATGCTGCGGCCTTTTTGCTGGCGGCTTTGGAGAATGCGCCCGACGATCCGGTGCTGCTGTCGCGAACGTACGTTGTTCTGACGCTGGATGGCCGCGTGGCCGAAGCGGTCGATGTAGCGCGGCGCCTGCTGGCCATCGACAACGACGCGGCACTCGCGCACGTGATCGTGGCGGTGGGCGATCTTCGGGCCGGCCACTTCACGGCGGCGGCCGAGCGGCTGCGCGGCGTTTCGTCCGGTCCGCTTTCGACGTTTCTGGTGCCGACACTGCTCGCCTGGTCCGAGTTTGGCGCCGGGAATCAGGCGGCGGCGATGGCGGCGTTGAAGCCCCTGAAGTCGAACAAATCCCTGGCGTTGCTCGACTATATCCACGCGGCCTGGCTGGCCGATGCCGGCGGGGATACGGACGGGGCATTGAAGAATATCCAAGCTGCACTCAAGGAACAGCCGGAGCCCTGGCTGCGTCTCACCGAACTGGCCGGCGGAATTTATGAACGCGACGGGCGCACGGCTGACGCCCGCGCGCTTTACGATCGCTACCTCGGGCAGCATCCTGATNCGCAGTTGCTGGCATCGACGCTGGCGCGGATGGAGACGGGGCAGAAGCCGCAGCGGGATATCGTGACCGCGCAGGACGGTGCCGCTGAAGCCCTGTTCGATGCGGCTGGGATCGCCGGCCGCCAGAACAGTCGAGAGGTGGCGCTGGCGCTTGGCCGGCTGGGGCTGTTCTTGCGGCCAGACTTTCCGGCGCTGCAGGTCCTGGTCGCCGACATGCTGGACCAGTCGGACCGCTACGAAGACGCCATCGGCCTGTATCAGGCGATCGACCCGGATGATCCGCTGNGGGCCGACAGCACAAATCGGCATCGCGCGTGATCTGGATCAACTGGACCGGTTCGATGAAGCGGAGGCGATGCTGCGGCAGATCGCGGCGGAACGCCCCAACGATCCGGAACCGTTGAGCGAACTGGGCNNGACATGCTGCGCCATCGCGAGAAGTTCAAGGAGGCCGCCGCCGTCTATGACGAGGCGATCGCCCGCGTGCAGCCGCTGCAACCCCGCCATTGGCGTCTGCTGTATGCGCGCGGCATCGCGCTCGAGCGTTCGAAACAGTGGCCCCGCGCCGAAGCGGACTTCCTCAAGGCGCTTCAGTTCGAGCCGGATCAGCCCTACGTGCTCAACTACCTGGGATACTCCTGGGTGGAGCAGGGCCGTAACCTGGACCAGGCGGAGCAGATGATCCGCAAGGCGGTGGAGCTGCGGCCGAACGACGGCTACATCGCCGACAGCCTGGGCTGGGTGCTGTATCGCCTGGGGCGGCCGGAAGAAGCGGTCGCGGTGATGGAACGGGCGGTGGAGCTGCAGCCGGAAGATCCGGTGATCAACGACCATCTGGGCGACGTCTACTGGGCTGTCGGCCGGCAGCGCGAAGCCCGGTTCCAGTGGCAGGCAGCGCTGGAGAGCAATCCGGACCCGGAACTGAAGGAGGCGCTCCGCCGCAAGCTGGCCGAGGGAATGGTGCGCGAAGCGAACGCCGCCGCACAATGACCTTGCCGCGCAAGAACATGCTGACGCGATGAGCCTCGCGAGACGTGAGCCGGTCGCTCCGGTCGTCGAAACGATGGGCGTCGAGACGGCGGTCGTCGAGACGGCGGTCGTCGAGATGGCGCCGGCAAAGGTGAACCTCTATCTGCACGTCACCGGTCGGCGCGCCGACGGCTATCACCTGCTCGACAGCTTGGTGGTGTTCGCCGGCGACGGCGACCGCATCGAGGTTTCTGCGGCCGACGACTTCCGTCTCGAGGTGATGGGCCCGTTCGCGGCCGACGTGCCTTCGGATGAGGACAACTTGGTGCTGCGGGCGGCGCGTTCCCTGGCCCAGGCGGCTGAAGGAGGGGCGACTCAGGGAAAGCGCTCGAGAGGCCGTGCGNGTGCGACGATCCGGCTCGATAAGCGGCTGCCGGTCGCCGCAGGCATCGGCGGCGGCTCGGCCGATGCGGCGGCGACCTTGCGCGCGCTGGTCCGCCTGTGGCGCCTGGAGGTGCAGCCCGCAAATGAGCACCCCAGGGAGGCGGCACCCGACATGCTCGCTTCCTTGGCTCTGGCGCTGGGAGCGGACGTGCCGATGTGCCTTTCCGGCCGCCCGTCATTCGTGGCCGGGGTTGGCGAGGAGATCACGCCCGCACCGGCCCTGCCGGCATTCGCGCTGCTGCTGGTCAACCCGCGCATCCCGCTGCCAACGCCGAAGGTGTTCGCTGGTCGCCGCGGCCCGTTCTCGCCGGCCGGCCGCTTCGAGACCCAGCCGGCCGACGCCGCCGCCCTGGCGGCGCTGCTGGCCGAGCGGCGCAACGACCTCGCCCCGCCGGCGATCGCCGTTGTCCCGCAGGTTGCCGATGTCCTCGATGCGCTGGCGGCCACGCCGGGTGTGCGGCTGGCGCGGATGAGCGGCAGCGGGGCAACCTGCTTCGGTCTGCTGGACACTATGGCGGCCGCAGAGACTGCAGCGCGCAGCCTGAGCGCGGCGCACTCCGGATGGTGGATCACATCGGCCGCCGTTGCAGGGGCGAGCCGAAAGACTAATCTCTGCGCACTCCTGGGGCGTAGCCAGTGGTAAGGCACCGGTTTTGGTACCGGCATTCGGAGGTTCGAATCCTCCCGCCCCAGCCAGCGCGGTCTAAGTGGTTGCCGGCGTTCGTTTGTCAGCCCGATCGTAGCTTTGTCGGCTGCTCTACCTCAGTCCTTTTCCCATCATCTGCCGGCTCGCACGGATGCCGCAGGCCAGTCAAGGTATCCCGGGTAGGCATGACGGGAGAAGGCTGGATTCCGCCTCTGCAAAGCGGCGAAGCGCGCAGGCGGTTCCGGTGAGATCCAGACCACTGTCATCCGATTCGCACACACAGGCAATTATGCTGTCGGCTGGTGGAACGGTAGGCGCAAAATAACCATTCTCGGGTTTATCACTTATATGGTTTGCGCCACTATGATTTGTGCTAATTGGGGCCTGAGTGGGTAGAGCTGCGGTGCCTCTCGTCGAAGTCGGCAAAGCGACGACGGGACCAAAAACTACCAGTAAATTATAGGACAAGATATTGGCCAAATTGCGACGCGCGGGACGGCGCACAGCAGAATGATGGCCATCTGCGCGTAACGGTGGCCCTCAGCGTCGGCATCGATGCTGGTGGCGGCCGCGTGCCACAGGTTTGCCAGCCCATGATCGCTAAAATGTCTGTTTTGCGCTGTTAATGAGACGAAATCACGCAGGCGATTGGCCCGATTTCCATGGGGCGAGCCTCGTGCAATCTCCAAGAACCCGACTGCTTTTCAAGAGGAGTGGCCTCCGGTGACTGCGCCCATATGGAACTCGAACGACGGTGTACCCTTGCCTGTGCATGGTGGGTCGACGTCCGATCCGCGCCTTCGTCAGAGCTGACGGAACCCGTAAGCCCTTCCAGCACCCCCTTGTTGGAGACGTGGATAGCGACGATGGCAAGGCGGTGGTCCTCGCGGAAGCAGCGGGAGACGCCGATCGAACGCGCAATGGCGGCAGCGGAGAGCAGATCAGCGCCCGCGGCCAGACGCTCGTGGCGACAACCGGCACGGTCCTGGTCGTGGGCGATGTGCTCACGAGCAAGGGCGGCAACGTGGATTTGAGCGCAACCGCCGGCATGGGGGCGACATCGATGGTTCCGCCACGTCAGAAGAGGCGGGCCGCGGCGGCGACTTCAACCACCTGCTCGCCTTCAATGATGATCTGACCGGCTCAGAGGATACGGATCAGATTGTTGGCGACATCATGGTGAGTGGCGAGGGGATGTCTCGGTGCGCGCCGCAGCTGGACGCGGCGGAACCTCTTATTTTGCTCTTGGTGGGATCGCCGGCCAGGAAAACACCGTTTCCGCCTTTAGCGATACCCTCGTGGGAGACGCCAGCGACGATACGCTCGCGGGTGACGTGCTGCAGGTGTCTGCGGTTGGCGACGTGCTGTTGACGGCCGAGGCTGGACACGGGGCAGACGGTGGCTGGCGGTTGGGGGCTGCCGATGGTGGTAAGAACAATTCTGTATATGCGTTCAACGACTCTGTTGACGGCGCCGTCGGCAGCGACCTGCTGGCGGGTGATGTTGTATCGGACGGCACTTCCGGGTCCGTCCAGCTGCTAACCTCGGTCGGCGGCGGCGGCAGTGACTATACCAACGGCAGGGGGGCAACCAGGGGTACGTCAATGCGTTCAGCGATCACCTATGGGGTGGGAACGGCGACGATACGTTGATCGGCGACGTGTTCCACACCGGTGCCGAAGGCTCGGTCGAGCTGCTGGTGGCCACAGGCAACGGAGGCCTTCGGGGTATGGCACCACCCGTGCCGGTCTCGGTGGGGGAGGTGCGGACGACGGTTTCGCGCTTGCACATAAAGATATCCTGGTCGGAGGCTCCGGCGAAGACAGCCTCATCGGCGATGTCGAGCATCGCGCATCCAGCGGGGACATCATTCTGGACGTCTCTGCGGGCATGGGGGCGACAGCGGCGGCGGCAGCGGAGGAAACGGCAATACGGTCCATGCGATGGGCGATGTCGCGATGGCGGGCGACGGGAACGACCTGCTGGCGGGCGATGTCCTGCTCGTCAATGACACGGGAACGACGACGTTGGCGGCGTCAGCCGGTGCCGGCGGCTACGGCGGCTACTATGCCGATGATTATGCCGGTGGCGCTGGTGGGGACGACAACCACGTTCTGGCCTTCAACGATCACCTTGCAGGAGATGCCGGAGATGATTCGCTCGTCGGTGACCTGATCTCTGACAACACGACCGGACGCATCGAGGTGTCGGCTGTCGCGGGTCGGGGAGGTGCCGGCGACAGCATCGGCGGCGATGGCGGTGACAACAACTGGCTGAGCGCGTTCAACGACCAGCTCGATGGTGGCGACGGCAAGGATCTGGTCGTCGGCGACTTGTCGATTGACCAGTTCACGCCCATAGGGATGGACGGCGAAATCCGGCTGTCGATCGCCTCGGGCACCGCGGGGTCATACACCACCGACAACGGGGGCAGCGGTAACGTCGTCCGTGCATTTAACGACAGCGTGGACGGAGGTGCTGACGATGATCTGCTGGTTGGCGACATTGTGTATTCCTACACAACCCTGCTCGATCGCGATGCCCTGGTTCTCGATGTTCAGGGCGGCGACGACGACTGGGTGATGGCGTTCTGTGATTCGCTGAGTGGCGGTGACGGTAATGACACGCTCTTTGGCGATTGTTTTGATGGCCAGGGCAGTTTCTCGCCGCAGGTGTGGTCAGAACCGGAAGCAGGCCGGCTGTTTGCCGATACCCTTGATGGCGGTGCCGGTAACGACGTTCTTGTCGGTGGGTTGGGCGTGGACGTGATGACCGGCGGCGACGGCGACGATGTCTTTCGGTGGGACCTCGACGACCTGTGGGAAACGCCGGTCTTGGGGTGGACCGGATCACCGACTTTGGTCAGGAGACGTTCTGGATCTGCGGCCGTTCTTTACCGCCTTTACCTTCGATCCGGGACAGGAACCGGATGCGAGCTTCCTGCGCCTGACCCAGGATGGCGACGACACACTGGTGGCCTACAGCCTGACGGGTGGGGCGATGTACCAGAACTTTGTCCGTCTTGAAAATTTCACCACGGATGAGACCGTCCAGGACCTGCTCGACGACGGGACGATCCTCATCGGGTGAGTGCCGCAAGACGGGGAGCGTCCCGGCTCGATGGGTGCAGGATCGAGGGTGGTGTGCTGCGGAGCGCACCTCCTGAGGCTTCCGCAACATCGGGTATGCTCAAGTTTTGTCGTCTGCTCACCCCGCTGTGGTTTCGATCGAGAAGACGGCGGCGCTGAACCTCTCCATTCCGGCTTGACGATCCCCGTCCCGGTCACTATTCTCCGCGCCTCCTCCCTGAGGGATTGGTGGTGGGCTTAGACGGTCCAGACGCGGTCCCGGATTGAGGCAGAAAATCTGAGCGGCGCCGAACAGGCGAAAGGGGCTGGCGGCCGAGGGCCGTCGTCCGTGTTTTTGAGCGCAGTGGCGCGCCAGTTGGGCTGTGCCGCGCTTGCAACGAGACAAAAGACGGCGGGATCCGGTCCGCAGGAGTAACGAATGCCGACGATCAATCAGCTGGTGCGCAATCCGCGCAGCGCGCCCCTTTATCGCAACAAGGTGCCGGCGCTTGCCGGTGCGCCGCAAAAGCGGGGCGTTTGTACGCGCGTCTACACGACGACACCGAAGAAGCCGAACTCGGCACTGCGTAAGGTTGCGCGTGTCCGGCTGACCAATGGATTCGAGGTGACCAGCTACATCCCGGGCGAGNGGCATAACCTGCAGGAGCACTCGGTGGTGCTGATCCGCGGTGGCCGTGTGAAGGACTTGCCGGGCGTCCGCTACCATATCATCCGCGGCGCGCTGGATACGCAGGGCATCGCTGCTCGTCGGCAGCGGCGTTCCAAGTACGGCGCCAAGCGGCCCAAGTAATCCTGAGATCGCATAATCCCGAGATCGCAACGGAAGGGTTGGAAAGCCGNNATGTCCCGCCGGCACGCAGCAGAGAAGCGCGAGATCCTGCCGGATCCCAAGTACGGGGACCTGGTGATCAGCAAGTTCACCAACGGACTGATGCAGCAGGGCAAGAAGTCGGTTGCCGAGCGCATCGTCTATGGTGCGCTGACGATGATCGAGCAGAAGACGCGGCAGGATCCGGTCAAGGTTTTCCACGAGGCGATCGAGAACGTGAAGCCGGCACTGGAAGTGCGCTCGCGCCGGGTTGGTGGTGCGACCTACCAGGTCCCGGTCGAGGTGCGGCCGCTGCGGCGCCAGTCGCTGGCGATCCGCTGGCTCGTCGGCACGGCGCACAAGCGTTCGGAAAATACGATGGTTGAGCGGCTGGCAGCGGAGCTGCTGGATGCCGCCAACAACCGGGGCGCCGCCGTCAAGAAGCGGGAGGATACGCATCGGATGGCCGAGGCCAATAAGGCCTTCTCCCATTACCGCTGGTAACCGCTGAGAGCGATCCGCCATGCCCCGCATCACGCCCATCGAGCACTATCGTAACATCGGCATCATGGCTCACATTGATGCCGGTAAGACGACGACGACCGAGCGCGTCCTGTATTATACCGGCCGTTCCTACAAAATCGGCGAGGTGCACGAAGGCACCGCGACGATGGACTGGATGGAGCAGGAACAGGAGCGCGGCATTACCATCACGTCGGCCGCCACGACCTGCTTCTGGCGTGAGTATCGAATCAATATCATCGATACGCCGGGTCACGTCGACTTCACCATCGAGGTGGAACGCTCGCTGCGGGTGCTCGACGGAGCGGTGGCGGTGTTCGATTCGGTGGCTGGTGTCGAGCCGCAGTCGGAGACGGTGTGGCGGCAGGCGGACAAGTACGGCGTGCCGCGCATCTGCTTCGTCAACAAGATGGATCGCATCGGCGCCGATTTTTACCGCTGCGTCGAGATGATCAAGAGTCGGCTCGGCGCGCGGCCGATGGTGCTGCAGCTTCCGATCGGTGCGGAAGCCGATTTTGTCGGCTGCGTCGATCTCGTGCGCATGCAATCGATCATCTGGAAGGACGAATCTCTCGGCGCTGAATTCGTTTACGGGCCGATTCCCGATGATCTCGCGGAGCGTGCCGCCGCGTATCGCACCGAACTCGTTGAGATGGCGGTGGAATCGGACGAAGCTGCGATGGAGGCGTACCTGGAGGGCAACGAGCCCGACGAGGCGACGCTGCTGAAGTGCATCCGCGCCGGCGTCGTGTCCGGCTCTTTCGTTCCGGTCCTGTGCGGCACGGCGTTCAAGAACAAGGGCGTGCAACCGCTGCTTGACGCGGTGGTGGATTTTCTGCCGTCGCCTCTGGATGTCCCGCCGGTCAAGGGCGTGAAGCCGGAAACGGATGAAGAAATCGTCCGTCAGTCGTCTGATGATGAGAAGTTTTCGGCGCTGGCGTTCAAGATCATGAATGACCCCTTCGTCGGATCGCTCACTTTCGTGCGCGTTTATTCCGGCGTCGTGCAGTCCGGCGAGCAGGTGCTGAACACCGTCAAGGGCAAGTCTGAGCGCATCGGCCGGATGCTGCTGATGCACGCCAATTCGCGCGAGGACATCAAGGATGCGCGGGCCGGCGACATCATCGCATTGCCGGGCCTGAAGCAGACAACGACCGGTGACACGCTGTGTGACCCCGGAACCNCGGTGGTCCTGGAGCGGATGGAATTCCCTGATCCGGTGATCGAGGTCGCGGTCGAGCCGAAAACCAAGGGCGACCAGGAAAAGATGGGGGTGGCGCTGAACCGGCTTGCAGCCGAAGACCCCAGCTTCCGGGTGTCTTCCGATCCGGAAAGCGGTCAGACGGTGATCAAGGGCATGGGCGAACTGCACCTTGAGATCCTCGTCGACCGGATGCGACGCGAGTTCAAGGTGGATGCCAATGTCGGCGCGCCGCAGGTGGCGTACCGGGAGACGATTTCGCGCGTCGCCGAGGTGGACTACACCCACAAGAAGCAGACCGGTGGCGCGGGTCAATTCGCGCGCGTCAAGATCCGCTTCGAGCCGCAGGAGCCCGGGGCAGGGTTCGCGTTCGAAAGCTCGATCGTTGGTGGCGCGGTACCGAAGGAGTATATCCCCGGCGTTCAGAAGGGGCTGGACTCGGCGCGCGATACCGGCGTGATCGCCGGCTTCCCGGTGATCGACTTCAAGGCGACGCTGATCGACGGCGCCTACCATGATGTCGACCNNTCGGTGCTTGCCTTCGAAATCGCATCGCGTGCAGCCTTCCGCGAAGGTCTTCCGAAGGCGGGTCCGCGTCTGCTGGAGCCGATGATGAAAGTCGAGGTGGTGACGCCCGAAGACTACATGGGCGACATCATCGGCGATCTGAACAGTCGCCGCGGCCAGATCTCCGGCATGGACCAGCGCGGCAATGCGCGGGTCATCGAAGCCCTGGTGCCGCTGGCATCAATGTTCGGTTACGTCAATACCCTGCGCTCGATGAGTCAGGGTCGTGCCCAGTACACCATGCAATTCGAACGCTACGCGGAAGTGCCGCAGGCAATTTCCGAAGAAATCCGTCAGAAACTGGCCAGCTAAGTGAGCCACGACGAAGCGAAGCGGAGCAGANTAAAGATGGCGAAGGCGAAATTTGAGCGGACGAAGCCGCACTGCAACGTTGGGACGGTTGGCCACGTGGATCATGGCAAGACGACGCTGACGGCGGCGATCACGAAGGTGCTGGCGGAAGCGGGCGGTGCGGATTTCACGCCGTTCGACCAGATCGACAAGGCGCCGGAGGAGAAGGCGCGGGGGATCACGATTTCGACGGCGCACGTGGAATACCAGACGGCGAACCGGCACTACGCGCACGTGGACTGCCCGGGTCACGCCGACTACGTGAAGAACATGATCACCGGCGCGGCGCAGATGGACGGCGCGATCCTGGTGGTTTCGGCGGCTGACGGTCCGATGCCGCAGACGCGCGAGCACATCCTTCTGGCGCGCCAGGTGGGTGTTCCGGCGATCGTGGTGTTTTTGAACAAGGTCGACATGGTGGACGACCCGGAGCTTCTGGAGCTGGTGGAGNCTCGAGTTGCGGGAGCTTTGTCGTCGTATGACTTCCCGGGCGACGACATTCCGATCATCAAGGGCTCGGGCCTCGCGGCACTCGAAGGCCGCGATNCCGGAGATCGGCAAGAACGCGATCTGGAGCTGATGGAAGCGGTGGATGCGTACATCCCGCAGCCGGAGCGCCCGAAGGACCAGCCGTTCTTGATGCCGATCGAAGACGTGTTCTCGATTTCCGGCCGCGGCACGGTGGTGACGGGCCGCGTTGAGCGGGGCGTGGTCAAGGTGGGCGAGGAAGTGGAGATCGTGGGCATCCGGCCGACGACGAAGACCACGTGCACCGGTGTGGAGATGTTCCGCAAGCTGCTCGACCAGGGCGAGGCGGGCGACAACATCGGCGTTCTGCTGCGCGGCACCAAGCGCGAGGATGTGGAGCGCGGCCAGGTGCTGGCGAAGCCGGGCACGATCACGCCGCACACCAAGTTTTCGGCCGAGGCGTACATCCTGACCAAGGACGAGGGCGGGCGGCACACGCCGTTCTTCACCAAATACCGGCCGCAGTTCTACTTCCGGACGACGGACGTGACCGGGATGGTGACGCTTCCCGAAGGCACCGAGATGGTGATGCCGGGCGACAACGTGTCGATGGAAGTGGAGCTGATTGCGCCGATCGCGATGGACGAGGGCCTGCGGTTCGCCATCCGCGAAGGCGGGCGGACGGTCGGCGCCGGCGTTGTCGCCAAGATCATCGAATAGCAGCGGACCAGTCGCCCGACCTAGGACGGACAACAAAGCATGGAAAACCAGAATATCCGCATCGGTCTTCGGGCCTTCGATCATCGCGTGCTTGATCAGTCGGCACGCGAGATCGTCAACACCGCGCGGCGGACCGGGGCGCGGGTCCGGGGCCGATCCCGCTGCCGACGCGGATCGAACGGTTCACCGTGCTGCGTTCGCCGCACGTCGACAAGAAGTCGCGCGAACAGTTCGAGATCCGGACGCACAAGCGGGTGCTCGACATCGTTGATCCGACGCCGCAGACGGTGGACGCGCTGATGAAGCTCGACCTTGCCGCCGGCGTCGATGTGGAAATCAAGCTCTAGGGACTGACCTTCAATGCGAACCGGTCTCATTGCCCAGAAGCTCGGCATGTCGCGCATTTTTGCCGACGACGGAACGCACGTTCCGGTTTCCGTGCTGAGTCTCGAGGGCTGCCAGGTGGTGGCGCAGCGGACGCCGGAANAGGACGGCTATGCCGCGCTGCAGCTGGGTGCAGGAAAGGTCAAGGTGAAGAACGTCACCCAGCCGATGCGGGGTCACTTCGCCAAGGCCTCCGTCGAGCCAAAGCGGACGCTGGCCGAATTCCGGGTGACGCCGGACATGCTCGTCGATGTCGGAGCGGAACTGACGGCGGATCATTTCGTCGCGGGGCAGCCGGTCGACGTGATTGGCGTGTCGATCGGCAAAGGCTTCGCCGGTGGCATGAAGCGGCACAACTTCGGTGGCCTGCGCGCGACGCACGGCGTGTCGATCAGCCACCGCAGCCATGGCTCGACCGGCAACCGGCAGGATCCGGGCCGCACCTTCCCGGGCAAGAAGATGGCCGGGCACATGGGCGATGCGCGGGTCACGGTGCTCAATCTCGAAGTCGTGCGCACCGATCCGGAGCGCGGCCTGATCTTGATCCGCGGCGCGGTGCCGGGCGCCAAGNGAGCGTGGGTGATGATCCGCGACGCGGTGAAGCGGCCCCGTCCCGACGGTGTGCCGGTGCCGGCGGCCTTCCGCGCCCCGGTGCGTGTGGCTGAGGCGCCCGAGAACAGCGCGCCTGCGGACAATGCGGCTGAGGGGATGCGAACCCGGCTGCGGGCGATGCTCCGTCTTCTCCGGCGGCGGAGGAATAGGCTGATGCAGTGGGATGTGATCAATCTGGATAGTGAGACGGTGGGAGCCGTTGAACTTCCCGACGGCGTCTTCGGCCTTTCGCCGCGCCCGGATATTCTGGCGCGTACGGTCAACTGGCAGTTGGCGAAGCGCCGGGCCGGTACCCACAGCACCAAGCTGCGGGGCGAGGTTGCGCGCACGACCAAGAAGCCTTACCGGCAGAAGGGGACAGGCCGCGCCCGCCAAGGCTCGACCAAGGGACCGCACATGCGCGGTGGTGCGGTCGTATTCGGTCCCCGACCGCGCGACCACGCCATCGACCTGCCGAAGCAGGTCCGCAAGCTGGCGCTGAAGGTGGCACTTTCGGCGAAATGTGCTGCGGGCGAACTGGTGATTCTCGACCGGGCCGAACTGGCTGAGCCGAAGACAAAGGGGCTTGCGGCACGGCTCACCAAGCTCGGCTGGATCAAGCCGCTGGTGATCGACGCGGAAGCCCCGGAGATCAACTTTTCGCGCGCGGCGCATAACATCGTCGGGTTCGACGTGCTGCCGTCGGTTGGCGCCAATGTCTATGACATCTTGCGTCACGACACGCTGGTGCTGACCCGCGCTGCCGTGGACAAGCTTACGGAGCGGNCTGGCATGAGCAAGCTCTTTGCGAAGCGTCTCGTCACCGTTGGTGCGGAGCGGGCATACGAGGTGATCCGCCGCCCGCTGATCACCGAAAAGGCGACACGCGTTTCCGAATACAATCAGGTGGCGTTTGTCGTCGCCAACGATGCCACCAAACCCGAGATCAAGGCAGCGGTGGAATTGCTCTTCAAGGTCAAGGTGAAGGCCGTCAACACCCTGATCCAGAAGGGGAAGCACAAGCGGTTTCGGGGTCGCCCAGGCGTGCGGCCTGATATCAAGAAGGCGATCGTGACCCTCGCTGAAGGGCACTCGATCGACGTCACGACCNGGACTGTAGACGATCATGGCACTGAAGCAGTTTAGGCCCACCACCCCGGACAGCGCGGTCTGGTCCTGATCGACCGCTCCGCGCTGTGGGCGGGAAAGCCGGAAAAGTCGCTGACGGAAGGTCTGCGCGGCCACGGGNGACGCAACAACACCGGGCGTGTGACCGCACGCCGGCGTGGCGGCGGCCACAAGCGCCGCTATCGGCTGGTGGATTTCAAGCGCACCAAGGTGGACATGCCGGCGACGGTCGAACGTCTGGAGTACGACCCCAACCGCAGTGCGTTCATCGCCCTGATCCGCTACGAGGACGGCGAGGTCTCGTACATTCTGGCTCCGCAGCGTCTGGCGGTGGGCGATGCCGTGACATCTTCGGCGCGCGGTGCGGACATCAAGCCGGGTAACGCGATGCCGCTGCAGAATATTCCTGTCGGCACCATCATCCACAACGTGGAGATGAAGAAGGGCAAGGGCGGTCAGATCGCACGCGCCGCCGGGACCTATGCGCAGCTGATCGGCAAGGACCAGGGGTACGCGCAGCTGCGGTTGAATTCCGGAGAATTGCGGATGGTGCGCGCGGAGTGCATGGCGACAATCGGTGCCGTGTCCAATCCCGACCAGCAGAATGTGAAGCTCGGCAAGGCCGGGCGCTCACGCTGGCTTGGCGTTCGTCCGAGCGTCCGCGGCGTGGCGATGAATCCGATCGACCATCCGCATGGCGGTGGCGAAGGCAAGACGTCGGGTGGCCGTCACCCGGTAACGCCGTGGGGCAAGCCCACCAAGGGCAAGCGCACCCGCAACAACAAGCGGACGGACGCGCTGATCATGCGCCGCCGTCACCGGTCGAAGTAGGCGAGGGAGCAAAGGCGTTGCCGCGTTCCGTTTGGAAAGGGCCGTTTATCGACGGCTGCCTGTTGANAGAAGGCCGATAAGGTGCGGGCCTCGAAGCGCAATGAGGTGATCCGCACGTGGTCACGGCGCTCGACGATCATCCCGCAATTCGTCGGGCTGACCTTCGGCGTTTACAACGGCAAGAAGTTCGTGCCGGTGTTGGTGACGGAGAACATGGTTGGGCACAAGTTCGGCGAGTTCTCGCCGACGCGGACCTTCCATGGTCACTCCGGGGACAAGAAGGCGAGGAGGGGCTAAGCGATGGGCAAGCCGGGCCTGGAACGGCCGCTCGCCGAAAACGAAGCGATGGCGCTGGCGCGCAACCTGCGCATCAGCCCGCGCAAGCTGAACCTGGTGGCACAGCTCATCCGCGGCAAGGGCTGTGAGCGGGCGCTGGCGGAATTGCAGTTTTCGCGCAAGCGGATCGCGCACGACGTCCGCAAGGCCCTGCAGTCGGCGATTGCGAACGCCGAAAACAACCATCAGCTCGACGTCGACCGGCTGTTCGTGGCTGAAGCCACGGTTGGCAAGGCGCTGGTGATGAAGCGGTTCTCGCCGCGCGCCCGTGGCCGGGCGGCACGTATCGAANAGCCTTTCTCGCATCTGCGCCTGGTGCTGCGCGAGCGGGCGGAGATCGAGTAATGGGACAGAAGGTCAATCCGGTCGGGCTACGTCTCGGCATCAACCGCACCTGGGATTCGCGTTGGTTCGCCGACGAAAATTACGCGGAACTGCTGCGCGAGGACCTGAAGATCCGCAAATACCTGCACAAGCGGCTGGCACAGGCGNGGGTTTCGCGCGTGGTGATCGAGCGACCGGCAAAGAAGGCGCGGATCACCCTGCACACCGCTCGGCCGGGCGTCGTTATCGGCAAGAAGGGTGCGGACATCGAAAAGGTACGCCAGGAATTGGGCAAGATGACCAAGGCCGACGTGCACCTGAACATTGTCGAGATTCGCAAGCCGGAGATTGACGCCAAGCTCGTTGCCGACGGCATCGCCCAGCAGCTGGAGCGTCGGGTTTCCACCCGCCGTGCGATGAAGCGGGCGGTTCAGTCCGCCATGCGGCTGGGCGCACAGGGAATTCGGATCAACTGCGGTGGCAGGCTTGGCGGCGCGGAAATCGCGCGTTCGGTCTGGTACCGGNAGGGCCGGGTGCCGCTGCACACGCTGCGCGCACACGTGGACTACGGCGAAGCTGCGGCGCGCACCACCTACGGGGTCTGCGGCGTAAAGGTTTGGATCTACAAGGGCGACATCCTCGCGCACGACCCGATGGCGGTCGAAAGGCGGGCGATGGACCAGCAGGCGGCGCGCTGACGCGCACCCCAGGACGAACGACGATGCTGTCACCGAAACNGCACCAAGTATCGCAAGCAGTTCAAGGGCCGGATCCACGGCGCCGCGAAAGGAGCGACGGAGCTGAACTTCGGCGCCTTCGGTCTGAAGGCGATGGAGCCGGAGCGGCTGACCGCGCGCCAGATCGAGGCGGCACGTCGGGCGATGACCCGCCACATGAAGCGCGCAGGACGGGTCTGGATCCGGCTGTTTCCCGACGTTCCGGTCTCCACCAAGCCCGCCGAGGTGCGGGGCGGTGGCGGCAAGGGCGCGCCGGAATACTGGGTCTGCCGGGTCAAGCCGGGGCGCATCATGTTCGAAATTGATGGTGTCAGCCTCGATGTGGCCAAGCAGGCGTTGACGCTCGCGGCCGCCAAGCTGCCGATCCGCACCAAGTTCATCGCGCGCCTCGGTGAAGAGGGGATGCGTGATGAAGGCTGAAGATCTGCGCCGGAAAAGCGACGACGAACTGGCGGACATGCTGCTGCAGCTGCGCAAGGAGGGATTCAACCTGCGCTTCCGCCAGGCGAGCGGTCAGCTGGAGAACACGGTACAGCGACGGAACGTGCGCCGGGACATTGCCCGGGTGAAGACGATTCTCGGCCAGCGGCGGGCTGACGCGTCCGCGGCGAAGACGTCGTAGCGGAGGGAGCATGCCGAGAAGAATTCTGCAGGGTGTGGTGGTCAGCGACAAGACGGACAAGACGGTGGTCGTCCTCGTCGAGCGGCGCGTCATGCACCCGATCTACAAGAAGTTCATCAAGCGTTCGAAGAAGTACATGGCGCACGATGAAAGCAACGCACTCAAGATCGGTGACACGGTTCGCATCCGGGAGTGCCGGCCAATTTCAAAGCGGAAGTGCTGGGAAGTGTTCGCCGAAGGCGAGGCCGGATCAGCAGGTGCCTCCGCCACCACGTCTTCGGGCGAATAAGGGCAGGCGACGATGATCCAAGTCGAGACCAACCTGGACGTGGCAGACAATTCCGGAGCCCGGCGTGTCCAGTGCATCCGTGTTCTCGGGNGCTCGCGGCGCCGGTACGCTTCGGTCGGCGACATCATTGTCGTGTCGGTCAAGGATGCGATTCCCCGCGGCAAGGTGAAGAAAGGCGAGGTCATGCGGGCCGTGGTGGTGCGAACGGCGAAAGACGTTCGGCGTCCAGACGGCACGTCGATCCGCTTCGATCGCAACGCGGCGGTGCTGATCAACAAGCAGGGCGAGCCGATCGGCACCCGTATCTTCGGCCCCGTGACCCGAGAGCTGCGCGGCCGGGGATACATGAAGATCGTCTCGCTGGCGCCGGAGGTGCTATAGATGGCGGCAAAGATCCGCAAGGGCGACCGGGTGGTGGTGCTCACCGGTCGCAGCAAGGGCCGCACCGGCGACGTGCTGCAGGTCATGCCGAAAGATGGCCGGGCCATCGTGCAGGGCGTCAACGTGGTCAAGCGGCACACCCGTGCCAGCCAGACGACGATGGGCGGCATTGTCGAGAAGGAAGCGCCAATTCACCTCTCCAACCTGGCGCACGTCGACCCGCAGAGCGGGAAGCCGACGCGGGTAGGATTCCGAGCGCTGGAGGACGGCCGCAAGGTGCGGTTTGCCAAGAGCTCGGGCGAGATCATCGACAGATAGGTCGGGGGCGACGGTAGTCTAATGTCCCGGTTGCGTGATTATTATAATACAGCCGTGCGGAAGACACTGCAGGAGCAGTTCCAGTACGCCAACCCGATGCAGATCCCGCGTCTGACCAAGATCGTCCTGAACATGGGCGTTGGCGAGGGCGTGCAGGATCGCAAGAAGCTGGAAGCGGCTGTTGGCGATATGTCACTGATCGCTGGCCAGAAACCGGTTGTTACCCGGGCGAAGAAATCCATTGCCGGGTTCAAGCTGCGCGAAGGGATGGCGATCGGATGCAAGGTCACGCTTCGCCGTGAGCGGATGTACGAATTTCTTGATCGTCTGGTGAACATCGCCTTGCCGCGCGTGCGTGACTTTCGCGGCGTGTCGAAGAAGAGCTTTGACGGGCGGGGCAACTTCGCGATGGGGGTCAAGGAACAGATCATTTTCGCGGAGATCAGCTACGACAAGGTTGATCAGATCCGCGGCCTCGACATCGTCATCTGCACGACGGCGAAAAACGATGCCGAGGCACAGGCGTTGTTGAAGGCATTCGACATGCCGTTCGCCAACTGAGCGACGGCGAGGAGACGGCAATGGCGAAGAAGAGCTTGGTGGAACGGAACAACAAGCGCGTCCGGCTGGCGAAACAGTACGAAGAGCGGCGCGCCGTCCTGAAAGCGATTGCGCGCGACGAACATTGTTCGCCGGAAGAGCAGTTTGCGGCACGGATGAAGCTGGCGAAGCTGCCGCGGAATTCGTCGAAGACGCGCATTCGTCTGCGTTGCTCGCTCACCGGGCGGCCGCGCGGCAATTATCGCAAATTCGGCCTGTCGCGCATTGCTCTGCGGGACTTGGCGTCGTCCGGGCAGATCCCCGGAATGGTCAAGTCGAGCTGGTAGGGAGTGCGTAATCGATGTCGATGACCGATCCTCTCGGCGACATGCTCACCCGAATTCGCAATGGACAGCAGGCCGGCAAGCGCGCAATCGGTGCTCCGGCCTCCAAGCTCCATGCGCGTGTTCTCGATGTGTTGCAGCGGGAGNGGTTCATTCGTGGTTATTCGGAATTCGAGGTTTCGCCCGGTATTCGGGAATTGAAAATCGAGCTCAAGTATCACGATGGCCTGCCGGCAATCCGGGAAATCAGCCGTGTATCGAAGCCGGGGCGTCGAGTATATTCGAAGTTGCAGGACATTCCGCGGGTCTATAACGGACTGGGTGTTGCCATCTTGTCGACGCCGCGTGGTGTGATCTCCGACAACGAGGCGCGGGAAGCGCATGTCGGAGGCGAAGTCCTGTGCAAGGTTCTGTGAGAGGCGAAGCGAGGAACTGNNATGTCGCGCGTCGGCAAGCATCCGGTGGTCATCCCGGCAGGGGTGACGGTTACCGTGGAAGGGCAGCGTGTGCGCGCCGAGGGCAAGCAGGGTGCGCTCGAACGCACGCTGATGCGCGAGGTGCTGATCAGCCGCGAGGATGGTGCGATTTCCATTCGGCCGCGCGACGATACGGTGCAGGCTCGGATGATGTGGGGTACGGCGCGCACGCTGGTCGCCAACTTGGTGACGGGCGTCAGCGAGGGCTTCACGCAGAAACTCGAGATCACTGGCGTCGGCTATCGTGCTCAGGTTCAAGGTAGANATCTGGTGCTGCAGCTGGGCTTTAGCCATGAGGTCATTCATCCGATTCCGGAAGGCCTCAAGATCGTCTGTCCGGACCAGACCCATATCGTCGTCTCGGGGGCGAACAAGGAACTGGTTGGACAGGTCTCGGCAGAGATCCGCGGCTATCGGCCGGTCGAGCCTTACAAGGGCAAGGGCATCCGGTACGAAGGCGAATACGTCCGGCGCAAAGAGGGCAAGAAGAAGTAGCCATGGCAACGTCTACGGAGCTGTTCGAGCGGCGCAAGCGGCGCAATCGCTACCGGTTACGATCGGTCGGCGGTGGCCAGCCGCGCCTGTCTGTGTTCCGGTCGAACAAGCACATTTACGCGCAGGTGATCGATGATCGCGTGGGCCGCACCCTGGCTGCAGCGTGCAGCCGGGAGAGCGACTTCCGGTCCGCCGAAGAGATGGCGAAAGGAGCCGAACTGGCTGGCCAGGTGGGCAAGCTGATCGCCGAGCGCGCGCTGGCCGCTGGTGTGACGTCAGTGGTGTTCGATCGTGGCGGCTATCGCTAT
Source organism: Defluviicoccus sp. (assembly GCA_013414705.1). Classification (GTDB taxonomy): domain Bacteria; phylum Pseudomonadota; class Alphaproteobacteria; order Rhodospirillales; family Defluviicoccaceae; genus Defluviicoccus. The sequence continues at coordinate 2,995,563 of CP058705.1, read as the reverse complement.
CACGGGCAGGTGAAGGCGCTTGCCGACGCCGCCCGCGAAGCCGGCCTGACATTCTGAGGAGACATCACAATGGCGCGTAGACCTTCCGGCAGGCGCGGCGACCGGCAACAGCAGGCGTCCGAAGAGCCGGAACTGAAGGACAAGCTGGTGGCCATCAACCGCGTGGCGAAGGTGGTGAAGGGCGGTCGGCGATTCTCGTTTGCGGCCTTGGTGGTGGTCGGCGACGGTCGCGGCCGTGTCGGCTTCGGCACCGGCAAGGCCCGCGAGGTTCCGGAGGCCATCCGCAAGGCGACCGATCATGCGAAACATCACATGATCCGGGTGCCGCTGCGTGACGGACGGACCCTGCATCACGACGTACGCGGTCATTTCGGCGCCGGGCGGGTTGTCTTGCGGGCGGCCCCCGCGGGCACCGGGGTCATTGCCGGTGGCCCGATGCGCGCCGTGTTCGAGACCATGGGCGTCCAGGACGTGGTTGCCAAGTCGGTTGGGACGTCGAATGCCCATAACATGGTCAAGGCGACCTTCGATGCGCTTCATCACTGCTTCTCGCCGCGCGCGGTGGCGGCCCGGCGCGGCAAGAAGGTGAGCGAAATCGTTTCTCGCCGGATCGAAGGCGGGGCGGCCGCCGGTCCGCGGAGTTAAGCGATGAGTGATACGGTCAAGCGTGTGAAGGTGACCCAGATCAAGAGCCCGATCGCCCGTCGGCACGACCAGCGGGAGACGCTGATCGGTCTTGGCCTGAACAAGTTGAATCGCAGCCGGGAGCTGGAAGATTCTCCTTCCATCCGGGGCATGATCAACAAGGTCAGCCACTTGGTGCGGGTGGAAGAGATCGGCTGAACGCCGGTCCGACGACGAAGGACGAATAATGAAGCTGAACCAGATCGGCGACAACCCCGGTGCGACGCGTCCGCGCAAGCGGCTGGGCCGAGGCATTGGCTCCGGGTTGGGCAAGACGTCCGGCAAGGGGCACAAGGGTCAGAAGGCACGCAGTGGCGGCCAGCGCATCGTCGGCTTCGAAGGCGGCCAGATGCCGCTCTACCGGCGCTTGCCGAAACGCGGATTTCATAACCCGTTCCGCCGTGAGTTTGTGGTCGTCAATATCGGTGAACTGCAGAAGGCGGTCGATGCCGGCCGGCTCGACGCATCGCAGCCGGTGGACGAACCCGCGCTGCAGGCGGCCGGCCTGTTTCGCCGCCGTCGCGATGGCGTACGCTTGCTGGCGNAAGGGGAACTGACGGCGGCGCTGACGATCACCGTTGCCGGAGCGTCAAAGGCGGCCGTTGCGGCGGTGGAAAAGGCCGGCGGCAGCGTGACGGCGACGGTCTCTACGAGCAAATCCGCCGAGGAAAGCCCGGGCAGCGCGCCTGCGGCGACCTGAGCGAAGGGAATTCACGATGGCGTCCGCCGCCGAGCAACTGGCAGCGCATATGAATTTCGGGGCCTTTGGCAAGGCCACTGAACTGAAGAAGCGGATCTGGTTCACGCTCGGCGCGCTCATCGTTTATCGGCTGGGGACCTACATCCCGCTGCCCGGGATTGATCCGGTGGCGATCGCGGATATCTTCGCGCGCCAGTCGGGCGGCATTCTTGGCATGTTCAACATGTTTTCCGGCGGTGCGCTCGGCCGGATGACCATCTTTGCGTTGAACATCATGCCGTACATCTCCGCCTCGATCATCATGCAGTTGATGACCGCGGTGGTGCCGAGCCTGGAGTCCCTGAAGAAGGAGGGCGAGTCCGGACGGAAAAAGATCAATCAGTATACCCGGTATTTGACGGTGCTGATCACCGCCGGCCAAGCGTACGGCTTGGCGATGGGGCTGGAAGGGATGCAGTCTTCGGCCGGTTCGGCGGTCATCGATCCGGGCTGGTTCTTCCGCCTGACGACGGTGATCACGCTGGTGGGCGGAACCTTGTTTCTGATGTGGCTGGGTGAGCAGATCACCGCGCGCGGCATCGGCAACGGCATCTCGCTGATCATTTTCGCGGGTATCGTAGCGCAGTTCCCGCATTCCCTGGTTGCAACGCTCGAACTGGGACGCACCGGGGCGCTCTCGGCGGCCTTCATCGTGGCCCTGATCGCACTCGCGATGGGAGTTGTCTATTTTGTCGTCTTCGTCGAACGGGCGCAGCGACGAATCGTCGTCCAGTATCCGAAACGACAAGTGGGCGCCCGCGTGACGTCCGGCGAGAGCTCCCACCTGCCGCTCAAGATCAATACCTCGGGCGTCATTCCGCCGATCTTCGCATCGTCGATTCTGTTGATGCCGATCACAATCATCAGCTTCATGGCGGATCGTGGGCCGAGCTGGCTGACGACAGTGACGGTTTACCTCGGTCATGGGCAACCGCTTTACCTGATCCTTTATGTCAGCCTGATCGTATTCTTCGCCTTCTTCTATACCGCGGTCGTCTTCAATCCGACGGAGACGGCGGATAATCTGAAGAAGTATGGTGGGTTCATTCCCGGTATTCGGCCGGGCCGCAACACGGCGGAATATCTCGACCGGGTGCTGACGCGGCTCACGGTGATCGGTGCGGGGTATCTCGCGATCGTCTGCATTCTTCCGGAGATCCTGATTTCCCGATTTTCGGTGCCATTCTACTTTGGCGGGACCAGCCTGCTGATCGTGGTCACCGTGACCATGGATACGGTGGCACAGGTCCAGTCGCATCTGCTGGCTCACCAGTATGAAGGTCTCATCAAGAAGGCCCGACTTAAGGAGGCGCATGTGAATTTGATACTTTTGGGTGCTCCAGGTGCGGGCAAGGGAACGCAGGCGAAGCGAATCGAAGAGGCTTTTCCGTCGTCCAGCTGTCGACCGGGGATATGCTGCGGGCGGAAGTGAAGGCCGGCAGCCCGCTTGGTCGCGAGGCGGATGCGATCATGAAGGCCGGCAAGCTGGTTCCGGACGAGATCATTATCGGCCTGATCGATGCGCGGCTGGACCGGGACGATTGTCGCGGTGGATTCATCCTCGACGGTTTTCCGCGGACCCTTCCACAGGCAGAAGCGCTGGATGCGATGCTGNCAGCGCAAGGGCTGACGCTGGATACGGTCGTGTCCATCGAGTGCGACGACGAGGCGATGGTCGAGCGCATTTCCGGGCGCTTTACCTGCGCGAAATGCGGCGAAGGCTACCACGACACGTTCAAGCCGACGAAGGTCTCGGGTGTCTGCGATGCCTGTGGCGCAACCGACTTCATCCGCCGTGCCGACGACAATGCGGAGACGGTTCGCCAGCGCCTCGAGGCGTACCACGCGCAGACCAAACCGATCATCGCCTATTACGACCGTCGTGGTCTGGTGCAGCGCGTCGACGGTATGCGCAGCATCGACGAAGTGACGGAACAGGTTGTTTCGGCACTGCGAGAGAAGGTATGAGATTGACGCAATGTCATTGCGTTCTATAATCCCGCCCCCGCTGTGGGGGCGGGCGTCTTTCATTGATCAGGTCAACCGAGGGAGAAGGGTCCCGTGGCACGGGTCGCTGGTGTAAACATTCCCGCACAAAAGCGCATTGAGATTGCGCTTACATATGTCCATGGGATCGGGCGCAAGACCGCGCTGGAGATTTGTGCGCGGGCTGAGATTCCGTCGNGACGGCGCGTGCATGACCTGACCGATGCTGAAGTGCTCAAGATCCGCGAAATGCTGGATCGCGAATACAAGGTGGAAGGTGATCTTCGGCGCGAAGTGGCCATGAACATCAAGCGTCTGATGGATCTCGGCTGCTATCGCGGCCTGCGACATCGGCGAGGTTTGCCCGTTCGCGGCCAGCGGACGCATACCAACGCGCGCACCCGCNAAGGGCCGGCGAAGCCGATTGCGGGCAAGAAAAAGGTCACGAAGTAGGCAAGACAGGATCAGCGGATGGCCAAGGCGGCGACGTCGCGCCTAAGCGGCGAGAGCGGCGGAATATTGTTTCGGGCGTTGCGCATATCAATGCAACGTTCAACAATACGATGATTACCATTACCGATGTGCAGGGAAACGCGATCGCGTGGTCTTCTGCCGGTGGCCAGGGCTTCAAGGGCTCGCGCAAGTCAACGCCGTATGCGGCGCAGGTGGCGGCCGAGGATGCCGGCCGGAAGGCGCAGGAGCACGGCATGAAGACCCTGGAGGTCGAGGTCAAGGGGCCCGGTTCCGGACGAGGTCGGCGCTGCGCGCATTGCAGGCGGTCGGCTTTACGATCACCGCAATCCGGGACGTCACCCCATCCCGCACAACGGCTGTCGTCCGCGCAAGCGCAGGCGGGTCTAAGGTCGGGGCTGTTTTGGTGAACGTTACAAATCGGCCGGCGGGCTGGCTTCGCTGTTGGCCGGTTTCTCGCAGACGGCAGAGGCCAGAGCGACACTGGCGATCATACGGCTGCAGATGGGTGCGATGAAAGGTTCTCTCGTGATTCAGAAGAATTGGCAGGCCCTGATCAAACCGGCGAAGCTCGACATCGTGCCGGGGACCGACCCCAGGCGGGTGGCGACGATCGTCGCCGAGCCGCTGGAACGGGGGTTCGGTCTTACCTTGGGCAACGCGCTGCGGCGTGTGTTGCTGTCGTCGCTGCAGGGAGCTGCGGTTACGGCGCTGCGCATTGACGGCGTTCTGCACGAATTCTCGATGATCGCCGGTGTGCGGGAAGATGTTACGGACATCATCCTCAACATCAAGTCGCTGGCGCTGCGGATGGGCGGGGAAGGTCCGAAGCGGGTGACGCTGACGGCGACCGGACCGGGCGAAGTGACCGCGGGGATGATCTCCACCGGGCATGACATCGAGGTGATGAACCCGGAACTGGTGATCTGCACCTTGGACGATGGCGCGCGCCTCGCGATGGAACTGGTCGTCGAGAACGGCAAGGGCTACGTTCCCGCCGCGGCGAACCGGAGCGAAGACATGCCGATCGGTCTCATCCCGATCGACGCGGTGTACTCGCCGGTGCGCAAGGTGACCTACAAGGTCGAGAACACCCGTGTCGGACAGGTCACCGACCACGACAAGCTGTCTCTCGAGCTGGTGACGAACGGCGCGGTCGGGCCGGAAGACGCGGTGGCCCTCGCCGCGCGGATCCTGCAAGATCAGTTGCAGCTGTTCATCAACTTCGAGGAGCCCCAGGCGGCCGTCGAGGAGGAACGGAAGGACGACCTGCCGTTCAACAAGAACCTTCTGCGCAAGGTCGACGAGCTTGAGCTGTCGGTGCGCTCGGCCAACTGCCTGAAGAACGACAACATCATCTACATTGGCGATCTGGTTCAGAAGACGGAAGCCGACATGCTGCGGACGCCGAACTTCGGACGCAAGTCGCTCAATGAGATCAAGGAAGTGCTGGCACAGATGGGCCTCCAGCTTGGCATGGAGATCNCCAACTGGCCGCCGGAAAATATCGAAGACTTGGCGAAGCGCCTGGAAGAGCCCTTCTGACGCTCCACCGGCGCGCGCGGCAGCAGTAACAGGAGACCATGCAATGCGACACCGCCTGAGCGGTCGCAAACTCGGCCGTACGTCAACGCACCGCATGGCGATGTTCGCCAACATGACGGTATCGCTGTTGCGGCATGAGCAGATCATCACGACCCTTCCGAAGGCGAAGGAGCTTCGGTTCTTTGCTGAGCGCATGATTACGCTGGGCAAGCAGGGCGGGCTGCCACGGCGGCGCCGTGCGATCGGCTTTCTGCAGGACGAGGCGGTCGTAAGAAAGGTGTTTGGCCCGCTGGCGGAGCGCTATCGGGAGCGCAGCGGCGGCTACACCCGGGTGCTGAAAGCCGGATTTCGCTATGGCGACAACGCGCCCTTGGCCGTGATCGAACTGGTCGACCGGGATCCGGACGCGAAGGGTGCCGAAGACAAGGCACGCCACGCAGCGGAACTTGAAGCCGCCGCAGCGGAGTAGCCATTCGAACCAACGGCGGCGTTCGGCGAAACAGCGGATTCTCACGAGGGGGTTCCCACCAGCGGGTTTCCCGGGGAGTAGCAGGTCGGAGGTGCGCATTCGTCTCAGGAGTTGGCCTGCGCTGGTCGTCGTCGCGGTCAGTTTGCTGCTGACCGGGTGCGTGAGTGCGGCAGCACAGCAGCAGATTGCGCCGCAGTCGCAGGTTCCGGAGACACGGCAGCAGATCCAGCTCTCGTTTGCTCCCGTCGTGCGCGTTGTCGCGCCGGCCGTTGTCAACATCTACAGCCGGCGGGTGGTCCAGACGCGCACCTCGCCGCTGTTCAGTGACCCCTTTTTCCAGCGATTCTTTGGTCAGAATTCGCCGTTCGGTATGCCACGGCAGCGGATCGAGAACTCGCTGGGCTCGGGCGTTGTCGTGTCGCCGGATGGCGTCATCGTCACCAACAACCATGTGATTGCCGATGCCGACGAGGTGACGGTCGTCTTCGCTGATCGTCGCGAGTTTGAAGCGCGCATCCTTGGCGTGGACGAGCACACCGACTTGGCGGTTCTGCAGGTGAAGACCGACGGCGAGCGGTTGCCGTTCGTGCAGTTCCGGGATTCGGATACGGTCGAGGTCGGGGATCTGGTGCTCGCCATCGGCAATCCGTTCGGCGTCGGCCAGACCGTGACCAGCGGCATCGTCTCGGCCCTGGCGCAGACGCGGGTCGGTATTTCCGATCTGAACTTCTTCATCCAGACGGACGCGGCGATCAATCCGGGCAATTCCGGTGGCGCGCTGGTCGATACCGATGGGCGCCTGATCGGCATCAACACCGCGATCTACTCCAACAGCGGCGGATCACTGGGAATCGGTTTCGCGATTCCGTCGAACATGGTTCGTTCGGTCGTGGCGGGCTTTACCAGCGTCGGCAAGGTGGAGCGCGCGTGGTTCGGCGCCTGGGGCCAGCAGGTGAGCAGCGATATCGCCAATGCGCTCGGCCTGCGGCGGCCGGCGGGCGTGCTGATCGAATCTGTGTATGCTGATGGTCCGGCCGATGATGCGGGCATCGAGGTCGGCGATGTCATTCTGGATGTCGGCGGCCGGCCGGTGGACGATCCACAGTCCCTCAATTACCGGATTGCGACACTGCCCTTGGGGGACACGTCGATGTGGACGTCTGGCGCCGCGGCCACGAGAAAGGTCAGCCTGCCGGTGCGAACCGCGCCGGAGGATCCGCCGCGGGCGGCGGTGGAGTTGACGGGATCGCAGCCGCTGGCGGGAGCGACGGTGGCAAACATGTCGCCGGCGCTGGCCGATGAGATGGGGCTGGAGCGCTTCCAGCCGGGGGTAGTGGTCACTGCAGTCCGCCCGGCGAGCCCGGCGGCGCGGATGGGACTGCAGCCGGGTGATCAGGTGATCTCGGTCAACGACCAGGAGCCGGCGTCGACCGACGCCTTACGCCGGCAGATGGGCCGCCGCAGCGCGCAGTGGCGCATCGTGATCGGTCGCGGCGAACAGCGCTTCAACCTCGTCATCGGCGGCTGAGACCGATGGCACGAAAGTCCGGCAGCGGCGGCCCGTCGCTGTTCCGGTCGCTGGCACCGCAGCCGCTCGCCGACCGGCTGCGCCCGCAGCACCTCGAAGATGTGGTGGGCCAGCAGCACCTGCTGGGCCTGGAAGGTCCGATCGGCCGCATGCTGGCCGCAGGCCGGCTCGCCTCGATGATCCTGTGGGGCCGCCTGGCTGCGGCAAGACCACCATCGCCCGGCTGCTGGCGCAGCGCACCGACCTTGCCTTCGTGCCGCTGTCGGCGGTGTTCTCCGGGGTCGCCGATCTTCGCAAGGCCTTCGACGAGGCGCGGCAGCGGCGCGACGCGGGACGCGGGACGCTGCTGTTCATCGACGAAATCCACCGCTTCAACCGCGCCCAGCAGGACGGCTTCCTGCCGGTTGTCGAGGACGGCACCGTCATCCTGGTCGGTGCCACCACCGAGAATCCGTCGTTCGAGCTGAACGCGCCGCTGCTCTCGCGCTGCCGGGTGCTGGTGCTCAACCGGCTCGACGAGACGGCCCTGGAGGAACTGGCGCGACGGGCGGAGAAGGCGACCGGCCGGCCGCTGCCGCTCGATGCGGACGGACGTGCCGCGCTGCGGGCGATTGCCGATGGCGACGGCCGCTATCTGCTGAACCTGATCGAAGCGCTGGCAGAGGTGCCGGCGGAACCGCTGCTGGATGCAACGGGCCTGACGCGCGTCGTACAGCGCCGGATGCCGCTGTACGACAAGGCGCAGGAGNGGCACTACAATCTGATCAGTGCGCTGCACAAGTCGCTGCGCGGCTCGGACGTCGATGCCGGCCTGTACTGGCTGGCGCGGATGTTCGCCGGCGGCGAGGATCCGCGCTACGTCGCCCGGCGGCTGGTCCGCTTCGCGGTCGAAGACATCGGGCTCGCCGATCCGCAGGCCCTCGTGCAGGCGCTGGCCGCCTGGGAAGCCTACGAGCGCCTGGGCTCGCCCGAAGGTGAGCTGTCGCTGGTCCAGTGCGTGATCTACCTCGGCAGTGCGCCGAAGTCGAACGCCGCCTACCGGGCCGCCGGCGCCGCCAACACCATGGCCCGCGAAACAGGCTCGCTGATGCCGCCCAAGCATATCCTGAACGCACCGACGCGGCTGATGCGCGACCTGGGCTACGGCGATGGCTACGAGTATGATCACGCATCCCCGGAGGCTTTCTCGGGTCAGAACTACTTTCCCGAGGAAATCGCGCGGCAGCGGCTCTATCAGCCGAGCGAGCGCGGTTTCGAGCGCGAGATCAGCAAGCGGCTGAACTATTGGGAGCGGTTGCGCCGCGAGCGGAGCGAAGAGCGATGAAGCGTCGAGGCCTGCAGCGGAGACCGGGGAACGACGACCTTCCCCTGAGCCGGACTGGGACGGCTTTGATCCCGCCGACCAGCCGTTCTACGAGCCTGAAGAAGACTGGGGCTACGAGGCTGACGACGATCCTGCCGATGTGGACGATCCTGCCGATGTGGACGATCCTGCCGATGTGGACGATCCGGCCGGGGACGCTGTAGCCGAGGACGCTGTAGCCGAGGACGCTGCAACGCCGTTGCCCGCGCGTCCCCGCGCCGAGCCGGTCGAAGTCGGCCCCGATGACGCGGGGCTGCGCCTCGACCGCTGGTTCCGCCGTCATTACCCGCACGTCGGGCACGGAACGCTGGAGCGCTGGCTGCGCACCGGCCAGGTGCGTCTCGATGGCCGGCNNGCCCGGGCCGCGGACCGGGTGGAAGCGGGTCAGCAGGTGCGTGTTCCACCGGCAGCACAAGTGCCGGCCGCAGGCAAGACATCGCGTCCGCCAGCGCCACCGCCAACACCCGAAGAGGCGGCCGAGCTCATGCGCCGGGTGTTGTATCAGGATGAGCAGGTTCTCGTCATCGACAAGCCGGCGGGCCTCGCGGTGCAGNGGGGCACACGGACCACCCATCATCTGGATGGGCTGCTCGACGCTCTGGCCTTTGACGGCGAGCGGCCGCGGCTGGTGCATCGGCTGGACCGGGATACCTCGNGGGTGCTGGTGCTGGCGCGCACCGCAGCCGCCGCTTCGAAGCTGGCTGCGGCGTTTGCGTCCCGCGCGGTGCACAAGCTGTACTGGGCGGTGGTGGTGGGCGTCCCCAAGATTGCTGCAGGGAAGATCAGCCAGCCGCTGTCAAAACGGTTCGGTGCAGCCGGCGAGCGGGTTGGGGCGGACGACGAGGGGATGCGGNCAGTGACGTTCTACCGCGTGATCGAGCACGCCGGCAGCAGCGCCGCCTGGCTGGCGCTGCTGCCGCGCACCGGGCGCACGCACCAGCTCCGGGCGCACTGCACCCTGCTGGGCACGCCAATTCTGGGCGACGGCAAGTACGGTGGAGCGTCGGCATTCCTGGCCGAAGTCGGGGACGCCACCCGGCTGCACCTGCACGCGCGCCNNATCCAATTTCCGCATCCCGAACGCGGGACGGTCACGGTCGAAGCCCCGCTGCCGGCCCACATGGGCGAAACTTTTGATNTTTTCGGCTTCGACGCAAGCACAGCGGACGGCATGCCCGCAGAATGGGACGAACCGCACCGCCCGGCTGCGAAGCGAACATCGCGGACTGATGGTGCTGATACACGTCGCTCTTCAGCCCGAACCGGGACGCGACCGCCGAAACCGCCGCAGCGCGGCGGGCATCACAGCGGACACCGCAGTGGACCCCGCAGTGGACAGGGGGTGGGCGTGGGGAAGCTCCCCAAACGCCGCGCAAGCCCAGGGGTTGAGCGGCCGGATTTCGTCCCATACATCATCGTCGGCGATCGGGCGGCCGAAGCCGAATGCGGGGCCGATTGCTGGGCCGGATGCTGGGGCAGCCGACGGCCGAGCGGGATGATCGCCGGAGTTCGGGCAGATCGGAGGAAGTTCCATGATCAGGTATTCACCCGGGCTGGAGGTATGGGGAGAGCCGCTGGCAACGCTTCGGCGCATCCAGGACGAGATCAACCGGGCGTTCGGTGATCAGCGCTTTACCCCATCGGCCGAGTTCCCGCCGATCAACATCTGGCGGTCGACGGATGGCGTGGTCGTCACCGCTGAAATTCCGGGCATTGCGCTTGAGACGGTTGACCTCACCGTTCATCAGAACACGCTGACCCTCAAGGGCCGGCGCGAACCCGACGTCAAGGAACCGGACGTCAGCTATCATCGCCGCGAACGCACCTACGGTCCGTTCTCTCGCTCGATCGCGCTGCCGTTTGCGGTGGATTCCGAGAAGGTGAGGGCATCGGCCCAGAACGGGATTTTGACGATCGAGCTGCCGCGGCCGGAGACCGACAAGCCGCGCAAGATCAAGATCAACCCGGTGTAAAGCCCGGAGCGGAGCCTTTAGATGGAAAAGGAGGCGACGATGGCAGACATGGGTGTGCAGTCGCACGCGGGTGAGCGCGGAGCTGAGAGCACGCGCAATGGCCCTGTATTCGTTCCTGTTACGGACATCTACGAAACTGAGCAGGCCCTCTTCCTGGCGCTTGAGATGCCCGGAGTCGATCCGGCCGAGGTCAGCATCACCCTCGACAAGCGGGTGTTGACCATCTCCGGTCGCAGTCACGTGCATGCGCCCGAAGGCTGCTCGCTGAGCCACCATGAGTATCGTGACGGCGATTACGAGCGGTCGTTTACGCTCGCCGAAAGCATCGATGGCGATCATATTGAAGCCGAGCTGAAGGACGGCCTGCTGCGCCTCAAATTGCCGAAGGCACAGCCAGCGCCGGCGAAATCGATTCACGTCAAGGCCGTCTGACAGACGGCGGAGGGCAGCGGCGGTGCTTCGCGTCAATCGCCGGTTCTACGATACGGTCGCCATCGGGCGCGATCCGGAGGACTTGAGCTTCCAGATCCTGCTCGGCGGCCGGCCGGTTCGCACCNCGGGCGGAGCCCGCTTGCGGCTGACTTCGGCGGCGCTGGCGGCGGCTGTGGCCAACGAGTGGCTGGCGCAGGACGACAACATCCGCCCGGAGACGATGCCGCTCACGCGCTTAGCCGCCACCGCCACGGACCGGGTGAGCGCGGTACGCGACGATGTCGTGGACGCGCTTGCGGCCTATGCGGCAAGCGATCTGGTGTGCTATCGCGCCGTCGAGCCGGACGACTTGGTGTCCCTGCAGGTGGCAGTCTGGCAGCCGCTGGTCGACTGGGCTGCGGAGNCAATGGGGGCGCGGCTGGTTGTCGTGGGCGGCGTGCTGCCGATCGCGCAGCCCGCCGAAGCGACTGCAGCGCTGCGGCGCGCGATCGAGACCTGCAGCGACGTCGAGCTGACCGGTGTCGGGTGTGCGGTCGAAGCCAGCGGCTCGCTGCTGATCGGGCTCGCCCTGCTGCACGGGCACATCGATGCCGATCGTGCGGCGGATGCCGCGCTGCTCGACGAGCGGTGGCAGGCTGATCGCTGGGGCGTGGATGAGGAAGCAGAGAAACGCTGGCACGAGATCCGCGCTGATCTGAAGGCCGCGTCGGCCTTTCTTACGCTGGCGCGCGCGGCATGAGCGGGCCCGAGATCAAGCCACAGTCGAGGCCAGAGACGAGGCCGAAGCCGGAAGCCGGACCGATAGGTGTTGCGCGGCACGTGCGCATCGAAGGTCGCGTGCAGGGCGTCTGGTACCGGGGATGGACGGTGCAGGAGGCAATGCGGCGTCGTCTGTCCGGCTGGGTGCGCAACCGCAGTGACGGGAGCGTCGAGGCGCTGTTCGCCGGACCGGATGCCGTCGTTGCTGAAATGGTGTTGCTCTGCTGGCAGGGACCGGACTCCGCCCGGGTGACGGACGTCATTGCACGACCGGCCGATCTTCCGGAGCGATCGGGCTTCCACGCTCTCGGCACGCTCTGAGCCAGCCTTTCGGGCCACCTCCTTCCAATCTCTCCTTTACACAGCAAGATAAGCGCGGCCGATCGCGGCGTCGGCGAGCAGGCTTTCGATGGTGCCGTCGAAGCGGATGCGCCCCTTTTCGATGATCGCGGCGCGATCGCTCACCGCGCGGGCGAAGCGCAGGTTCTGCTCCGCCAGCAGGATCGCCAGTCCCTGCCGCTTCATCTCCAGGACCGCGCGCGCCATGGCGTCGACGATCAGCGGCGCAAGACCTTCGGACGGCTCGTCGAGCATGATCAGGCTGGGATTACCCATCAGCGTCCGGGCAATGGTCAGCATCTGCTGCTCGCCGCCACTCATCTGCCCCGCCGGTCGGCGACGCCGTTCCGCCAGATTGGGGAACAGGTTGAACAGCCGTTCGCGTGTCCACACCGGCGCACCGGCACGAGGGCGTTGCTCCCCGACCATCAGGTTTTCCTCGACGGTGAGGTCGGTAAAGATGCGGCGGTCCTCCGGAACCCAGCCCAAGCCACGCCGCGCGATCCTGCCGGAGGACATCCGCGAGATGTCGCGGCCGTCGAACACCACGCGGCCGCGGGTGCGCGCGATCAGCCCGAGAATGGCGCGCACTGTCGTCGACTTGCCCGCGCCGTTGCGTCCCAGCAGTGCCAGCGCCTCGCCGGCTGCGACCTTCAGGTCGACCGCAAACAGGATCTGAGCCCGGCCGTAGAACGCGTCGAGCTGGTGGACTTCCAGCTTCATGGCGCCGGCCGCAACGCGGAAACTGGGGGTGCCGTCGTCTCACCCAGGTAGATTGCCTGTACCTCGGCGTTGCTGCGCACTGCCCGTGGCGTGCCGTTTGCCAGCAGCCGGCCCCGGTCGAGGACCATCACCCGCGTTGCATGCGCAAAGACCACGTCCATGTCATGCTCGGTGAACAGCACGCCGATGGACCGCTTCTCGGCGATGCGCGACGTCAGCCGCATCACGTCGCGACGCTCTTCGGGCGCCATGCCGGCAGTCGGCTCATCCATCAGCAGCAGCTTCGGTGCGTTGGTCAGGGCCACGGCGAGTTCGACCCGCTTCAGATCGCCATAAGCCAGCACGCTGCATGGCCGTTCCGCCTGGTTGGCGATGCCGACCTGTTCGAGCAACGCGTAAGCCTCGTCCATGTACAACGAACGCGTCCAGGGCAGCAGCGAGCCCAGACGTCGGTGGAAGGACAGCAGGGCGGTGCGGACGTTGTCGAGAACCGTCATCGACTGGAAGGTCGCGGTGATCTGGAAGGTGCGCCCGACCCCAGCCGCCAGATCTTGCGCGGGGCCAAGCCTGTGATCGGGCGTCCGTTGAATGCAACCGAGCCCGCGTCCGGCCGTAGCTGGCCGTTGAGAATATTGAAACACGTGCTTTTCCCCGCCCCGTTGGGGCCGATCAGGGCGACCATCTCGCCGGCGCGCACGTCAAAGCCGACTCCGGACAGCGCCTCGACACCGCCGTACGCCTTGCGCAGGTCGCGGACCGCGAGCAGTATCACTGCGGCGACTCTTGCCGCCGCGCGGATTCCGGCACATCGCGCAGCGGCGCCAGACGCTCGCGCGCGTAGCCGACGATGCCGCGTGGAAACGCAACGACCAGGGCAACAATGGCGATGCCGACGACGAGCCGCCAGTAGTCCGTCCAGCTCGACAACACCACCTGCAGCGTCTTGTAGACGGCGGCGCCGACCACCGGCCCGGAAAGCGTCTGAATGCCGCCCAATAGCACCATCACCAGCCCGTCCACCGACAAGGGTATGCCCAGTGTGTCCGGAAACACGCTGCCTTTGAGAAACGCATAAAGCGCACCGGCGATGCCTGCGAAGCTGCCGGCGATCATGAAGGCCAAGTGCTGGTGGCGCACCCGGTCAATGCCCACCGCCTCGGCCCGCAGCGCAGAATCCCGGCAGGCGCGCAGGCCCATGCCGAACGGCGCAAAGACGAACAGGCGCAGCAGCACGATGCCGGTGCCGGTGATGACCAGGGTCAGGTAGTAGAAGGTGTCCGCATCCGCCGCCCAGCTCGCAGGCCAGACACCGAGAATGCCGTTGTCTCCGCCGGTGACGCCGTACCACTGGAACGCCACGGACCACAGGATCTGCGCAAACGCCAGCGTCAGCATCGCGAGATAGACGCCGCTCAGCCGCACGCAGAAGTACCCCGCGACGAAAGCTCCCGCCGCGGCGAGAACGGGTCCCGCCGCCAGTGCCGCCGGCATCGGCCAGTCGGCCGCGGTTGTCGCCAGTGCTGCAGCGTACGCTCCGAGCCCGAACCAGGCGGCATGACCGAACGAGATCATGCCGCCGATCCCCATCAGGAAATGCAGGCTGGCGGCGAATAGCGCCATGATCAGCACCTCGCTCGCCACCGACAACGCGTAGTCACCGGCGAACGCCGGCAGAACGGCGAGGATGAGGGCGAGGACGAACACACTGTCGCGTCGGCCGCGGGTCATCGGGTTTCCAGGGCCTTCCCAGGCGCCACCCGCCACACGCACCGTGCCTTCCGGTCGGCCGAGCAGCCCCCACGGGCGGACGACGAGCACCACCGCCATCACCAGGAAGGCGAGTACCAGGCTGATCTGCGGGAAGACGACGATGCCGAAAGCGTTGAGCACCCCNAGCAGCACGGCCGCCAGATAGGCGCCGGGCACACTGCCGAGTCCGCCCACGACGACGACGACGAAGGTCTCGACGATGATCTCCAGGTCCATCGCATGATGCACGGCCGCGCGCGGCAGCTGCACCGCGCCGCCGAGACCGGCGAGGAAGGCGCCGAGGACGAACACGGCCGTGAACAGGCGTCCCTGACGCACCCCNAGAGCTTCGACCATCTCCCGATCCTGCGTCGCGGCGCGCACCAGTACCCCCAGNCGGGTGCGCCGGAACAGCAGGGTCAGTGCGGCGAGCACCGCGGGCCCGAGTGCGATCAACACCAGGTCATAAACCGGGAAGGGNGAGCCCAGGATGTGCACCGCNCCTTCCAGGCCCGGCGCGCGCGGGCCGAGCAGGTCCTGCGGTCCCCACAGCAGCACCACCAGATCCTCGACGATCAGCACCACGCCGAAGGTGGCGAGAAGCTGGAACAGCTCCGGCGTGCGGTAGATCCGCCGGAGCAGCATGATCTCCATCAGCGCGCCCAGCAGGGCCACCGCCGCGGCCGACAGCAAAAGGCTCGCCCAGAACCCGAGTGCCTCGGGCAGCAGCGGCATCAGCCGGCCGGTCAGCGTGTACGCAATATACGCGCCCAGCATGTAGAACGAGCCATGGGCGAAATTGACGATCCGGGTGATGCCGAAGATGATCGACAGCCCCGAGGCGACCAGAAACAGGTCGGACGCGCTGGCGAGTCCGTTCAGAAACTGGATGAGAACGAAGTCCACGATGCAGCGGATCCTATCTGCGGATGCCGGTCGTCATGGCGTTACGCTCAGCCCCCTGTTCTGTTTGCCCCGTTCAGTGCGGCACGCTTAAGTTCGCCACGTTCAATCGGCGGGCCGCAGCTTCTTCGCCACCTCGGGCGGCGGCAGGAAGTCGGCGCCGTCGGCATAGTGCCAGTCGACCATGATCCCCTTGCCGTTCTTTACCGCCGTGCGGCCGACGAACGCTCCCATTGTCGACTGGTGGTCGACGGCGCGGAAGATAATCGTGCCAAATGGCATCTCTACGGCAATGCCCTGGGTGGCCTCGACCATCTTCTCGGTTTCCGTCGAACCGGCCTTTGCCAGGATGGCAGCGACGGACAGAAGCGCCGTGTACCCCACCACCGATCCGAGGCGGGGAGGCTCGCCGTACTTCGCCTGGTAAGCCTTCAGAAAGCGGGTGTGNTTCGGGGTGTCGATGGCGTACCAGGGATAGCCGGTCACCAGCCAGCCAACCGGCGCTTCCGCCTTCAGCGGATCGAGGTACTCTGGCTCACCGGTCAGCAGGCTGACCACCTCGCGCCCCTGGAACAGGCCGCGCGTGGTCCCTTCGCGGACGAACTGCGAGAGGTCTGCGCCGAAGGTGACGTTGTAGATCGCTTGCGGGTTGGCCTGCAGCAGCGCCTGGACCGTCGGGCCGGCATCGATCTTGTTCAGCGGCGGCCACTGTTCGCCGATCCATTCCAGATCGTCCCGTTTCTCGCCCATGATCGTGCGGAATGCGGCGACGGCCGACTGGCCGTACTCGTAATTGGGCGCGATCGAAGCCCAGCGTGTGGCCGGGAACTTCGCCGCTTCCTGCGCCAGCATGCCCGCCTGCATCGAGACCGACGGCCGCAGCCGGAAGGTGTACCGGTTGCCCTTCTCCCAGACGAGCGCGTCGGTCAGCGGCTCGGCGGCGAGAAACAGGACTTTCTTCTGCCGGGCGAAATCGGAGATCGCGAGGCCGACGTGCGAGAAGAATGCGCCGATCAGCAGGACGACCTTCTCGCGGGCCACCAGTTCGTTGGCGGCGGTCAGTGCGTCACCCGGCTTGCCGCCGTCGTCGCGCGAGATGACCTCGAGCGGCCGTCCGAGCACGCCGCCCTGGGCGTTGATCTCTTCGAGCGCCAGTTGCCAGCCGTTGCGATACGGCAGGGTGAACGCCGGCAGCCCGGAATAGCTGTTGATCTCGCCGATGCGGATCGGATCGGCGGCGGCGTGCGACCTGCGAGCGGACAGAGCTGCGGCGGCAGCAGCGCTTGTGATCAGGAATTTTCTGCGGTCGATCATCTTTGTCCCCTCTCCAATCCGTTCTCTCGCACATTCCGCTCCGCCGTCATTGCGAGACCGCGCAGCGGCCGTGGCGATCCACCGCCAGGCCCAGAGCGAAGCTGTCGGCACTGGATTGCTTCGCCTGTGGCTCGCAATGACGTGGGGGCGTGAGGGTCATCGAAGGCCGTCTTCGCCCTTGATCTGGTCTGTGGTCAGGCCGCCGACGCGGGGCAGCGGCCGGCCGGAGTCGGTCACGCACACCGCCACCAGGATCTCGCCCGCGCGCGGCGCGTCGGCGATCCGCACCTCCATGGCGTCGAAATGACTGCGCACGAAGGCGGCGTCCTTGTGGCCGAGNGGTACGTCGATTGGCGTGCCCACGCCGCCCATCTTCTTCGCTGACGGTACCAGTGCCGCGCCTTTTTCCACCGCCCGGCGCAGCGGCGCACCCAGCCGCGGATGCAAGATCGCCGCCGCGTGCTCCAGCTCGCCGGCTTCGCCCACGATCGCCGCCTTGCCGTAGCTTTCGATCTGCGACGGCTGCACACCCAGTGCAGCGACGGCGCGCTCGCCCAGCAATTCGCCCAGCGCCTCGCCGACGGTCATCAGTGGTTCCAGGTCCTCGACATAGAGTCCGGCAAACGGATTTTCGATCACGGCGGCGGCAGCAGCCTTGCGGGTCGCGGGTGTGATCGGCTGGCCCATCTCGCGGTACGTCTCTTCGACGACGACGACGATCTTGCGGATTGATGGTGCAGTCATGGTGTCATGCGGGCGTCGCCGCNNCCTCCCTTCCGAGTTCGTCAGCATCGCCATCCCGGTGCTGCGATGCCGGCCGCGCAGGCTCAGCCACGCGCCGGCAATCAGACCCGCGGCGTGCATCCGCTGGGCTTTGATCAGTCCCGCCTGCAGTGCCGAAGCGACATCATCGTCGCTGAGCGCGCCCACCGCAACCACCACCGGCCGCTCACCCAGGTCGCTGTCCGGCTGCAGCTCGCGGGCTGGCCGTCGCTCGATCGATGGATGATCGAGGGTGATCGCGTTGGCGATCAGCGTCGCCGCGGCATCGGCTTCAGCGCTCGTTTCCGCCAGTACGGTGACCGCATCGGCGATACCGAAGGAGAAGCTGCGGCCGCCCTGGCCGCTGGTGGCGATTCCGCGCACCGGCATCGCTGCTTCGATTGCGGCCGTCGCGGCGATGGCCGGCCGGCGCACGTCGGCGACGATGCCGACCTCGAACCGCTCGCCCGGTGCCAGATGGAGGGCGATGTCGCCGCCGTTGTTGACATACGCGCGGCGGAGCGTGCGTCCGGCGAGCATCGCCGCCAGCACCTCGTCGGCGACCGCACCCGCCACGGCGACCATCGGTGTCAGGAACACACCCACATGCGGACGGCAGGCTGCGAGCATCCGGTGTGCCACCGCTCCGTTTGGCAATGGCAAGGCGTCGTCCAGCGACCGGCGCAACGCCGGCAGCTCGGCGACCAGTTCGTCGAGGATCGTCTGAAAGCGTCCAATTGCTTGCCGGTACGCCGCATTAACCTCGTCGCGCGCGCCGAAGGCCTCGATGATCAGGTCGATTGGCCCGTGCTGCAGGTGCAGGCGCCGGCCGTCCGGCAGCCAGGCGGTGCGGGGCCGCCGCCGGCGTGGCGTGCGGGCCGGACGGCTAGTCGCGGTGCGCCCACGGGAAGTGCTGGCGGGCAAACGGCCACGGGTTGTCGGCAGACCAGCCGATCGCCCGCTGCCGGTCGTTCCCGGCGAGTGTCTCGGCCCGGACGACCGAGCCCACGTGTCCGCCCAGCGCCGTATAGTCGTCGAGCCGCATGGTGAACTCGATTGGCGCGACCAGTGCCGGCGTCGGTACGTAGCCGAAGGAATTTTCCGGCATGCGGGTGACGTCGACGAGGAAGGTGATGCCGCCGCCGGGCCAGACCCAGGCCGGCGCACCACCGCTGGACACGTAGACCAGCGAGTCCTTCACCGAGCGGGTCAGCCGCACCGGGTTGCGGGTGACGCCGGCGCGCAAGCTGCCGCCGGCGCCGGCCATGAACAGCACCGAGCACAGCGCGGGTTCGCAGTTCTCGCGGATCAGCGCCACCGTTTCGGCCAGATCCGCGGGCATCGGCGCGGGCATCGGCTTGAGGGCTTCGTCGAGGACGAAGTAGGCGGCATCCTCGCCGGTGGTGCTGACCATCAGCAGCGTCATCCCCGGCGCNGCGCGCTTGGCGCTGAACGGGCCCAGGATCGACAGCGGATCGGAAATGTCGGTTCCGCCCCAGCCGCTGCCCGGCTCCGCGACCTTGAAATAGCGGCCGGGNGTGGAGCGCCGCCCACGCAGATAAATCCCCGTCGGCGCCACGCCCAGATGCTTGCCCGCCTCGTGCTCGGAGAGCACCCCGGTGATGTGGTCGTCCACCACCACCACGTCGTCGACACGGCCGTGCCACTCGGGCGCGAACATCCCGATGGTGGCCGAGCCGCAGCCGACCCGCATCCGGATCTCCTGTTCGCCGTCCACGATCGGAGGCTTGCCGGCCTGGACGACAACGCTCGATCCGCCGTCGATGGCGAGGTCCACCGGCTCGCGGTTGCACAGCCGCAGCATCGTCTCGCAGGTGACGGTGCCTTCCTTCTTGCCGCCGCCGGTGAGATGGCGGACGCCGCCGATCGACAGCATCTGAGAGCCGTATTCGGCGGTGGTCACGTGGCCCACCGGCTCGCCTTGCGCGCGCACCGTCGCCGTCTCCGGGCCCAGATGCCGGTCGGTGTCGATCTTCAGCTTGACGCCGCAGTAGCTGAAGATGCCCTCGGTCACCACCGTGACCATGTCGACACCCTCATGCTCCGCGGCAACGATGAACGGCGCGGGCTTGTAGTCGGGATACGTGGTGCCGGCACCGACGCCGGTAACGAAGCGATCGGCCGGGCGCAGCAACCGGCCTTCCTCCCAGTCGGTATCGCCCAGGAACGGTACCATCGCACCGCCGCTGGCAACGGTGCGGTCGGCGATCAGCAGCGGATCGATGCGCACCAGCCGGCCGTCGTCGTTGGCGTAGCGATCGCACGCCCCGGCNTGTCCGGTCTTGATCCGGCAGCGGACCGGGCACGCATCGCAGACGACAATCGCGGACCCTGTGTCGTCAGCCATCGGCGCGCCTCGCGGCCAGGATCGCNNCGTGCGCACCCGGTCCGGCGTCGCCGGTACCTTGCGGATGACAACGCCGGTGGCGTCGCGGATGGCATTCAGGATCGCGGCCGCCGTGGGGATCAGTGCCGGCTCGCCCACGCCCTTGGCGCCGAACGGACCCAGCGGTTCCGCATCCTCGATCACGATGGTCTCGATCGGCGGCACGTCACCCACCGTCGGGATCAGGTAGTCGTGCAGGTTGTCGGTGCGGCCGGGGATGTATTCTTCCATCAGTGCCATGCCGATGCCCTGCGCGATGCCGCCCTCGACCTGGCCTTCCACCAGCATCGGGTTGATCGCCTGGCCCACGTCGTGGGCGGCGGTCATCCGCAACACCTTCACCGTGCCGAGGTCCAGATCGACCAGCACCTCGGCGATCTGGGCGCCGAAGCCGTAGGTGGCATAGGGAATGCCCTGGCCGTTTTCGTCGAGGACGGTCGTCGGCGGATCGAAGGTGGCTTCGCCCGCGAGCACGTCGCCTTCGGCGTTTGCGGGAAGCATCGAAAGATCGAGGGCCCGGCAGCCGTCGCCGTTGCCCGCGCGCACCGTAGCCCCGTTGAAAGAGACGGGCGCCGTCTCGGGNGCTCCCGCGGCGCGCCGGATCTCTGCCAGCAGGGCGCGTGCCGCCTGCTGGGTTGCCCGCCCGGAGATGAACGTCTGCCGCGATGCGGACGTCTTGCCGGCATCGCGCGTCCGCCCGGTATCGCCGGTCACCAGCTTGAGCCGGGACAGCGGCACGCCCAGCGTCTCGGCGCAGATCTGTGCCATCACCGTGTTCGATCCCTGGCCGATGTCGACCGCCCCCTGGTAGAGGACCAGCGTTCCTTCTGCCTGCAGGGCAACCCGCATCGTCGACGGGTTGGACATCGAGGTGTTACCGCAGCCGTACCACATGCACGCGATGCCGATACCGCGCCGGCTGTGGCCCTCGGCGGTGGCGTTGTGTGCAGCGGCTGCCTCGCGTGCCCGGGTCCAGGCCGGCCGCAGCGCTTCGAGGCAGGGCGCCATGCCGGCGCTGGCGTCCAGCACCTGGCCGGTCGCCGTCGCCTGGCCGATGCGCAGCGCGTTGATCAGCCGGAACTCCAGCGGATCAAGCCCGAGTTTCAGCGCCAGTTCATCCAGCAGGGCTTCGGTGGCGATCGCCGCTTGCGGCGTGCCGAAGCCGCGGAAGGCGCCGGCCGGTGCCTTGTTGGTGAGGATGGCGCGGGTGCGCGCCAGCACGGCCGGTACGAAATAGGGGCCGGTGCAGTGCACCGGCACCCGGTTGGCGACCGTGGGGCCCCAGGAGGCGTAGGCGCCGGTATCGAAGTCGCCGTCGAAGTGCACGGCGGTGAGCCGCCCGTGGGCGTCGGCGCCGATGCGGGCATGCATCTTAGCGGGNTGTCGCTTGGTGGTGGACAGCATCGACCCCGCNCGGCCGTAAAGGCAGCGCACTGGTCGGTCGAGCAGCCAGGCTGCGAGCGCGACATAGGGCTGCAGCGAGACATCGAGCTTGCCGCCGAAGCCGCCGCCGCACGCGGTCGGCACGATCCGCACCTGCTCCGTAGGTAGCGCCAGGATGCGCGCCACTTCCTCGCGGTCCATGTACGGCGTCTGGGTGGTGACGTGCACCTCGATGTTGTCGCCGGCGCGCCGCGCGAAGCCGGCCTCCGGTTCGATGTAGGCGTGTTCGACGAAGCCGGTCTCGAAATCGCCTTCCGCGACGACGGCGGATGACGCGAGCGCCGCATCCGCGTCCTGCTTGCGGACGAAGCCGCGGACCAGGATGTTGCCGGGGCGATCTTCGAACAGCAGCGGCGCGCCGTCGGCCGCAGCGGCTTCGGGGCTCAGCAGCGCGGGCAACTCCCGCCATGTCACCGGGAAATCGCGGGGATCGAACCGCTCGATGGTGGCCGCATCGCCGACGATGGCGGCAATCGCCTCGCCTGCGAAGCGCACGCGGCGTTCGGCGAACACCGGCTGGTCGCGAAACGGCGGCAGGACGCCGAAGATATTCGTGCCCGGCACGTCGGCCGCGGTGAGCACGCGGACGAGGCCGGGATAGCGGGCGAACAGTGGCGCGAGGTCACCAATCTCGAATTCGGCGGACGCGTATGGCGCGCGCACCGCTGCGAGCCACAGGGCATCNGGCGGGGCGACGTCGTCGCCGAACCGCTCGCTGCCGTCCACCCGGGCGATCCCGTCCACCCGTCCGACCCGCGCGCCGACGATACGGTTGCCGGTGGCATCCGGCGGGGTTTCGTCAAACCGGTGTGCGTCGCGGACAGCCGTGATGATCTTGCGGTAGCCGGTGCAGCGGCAGAGCACGCCGCCCAGCGCATCGAGTGCCTGTGCTTCGTCCGGCTGCGGGGCGCGCTCGAGCAGGGCAGCCGCCGCCAGCAGCATGCCCGGCGTGCAGATGCCGCACTGTGCCGCACCGTGATGCTGGAACGACAGCTGCAGCCGCGACAGCGTGCCGTTGGCGAGTCCTTCGATGGTGAGCAGCGCGCGGCCCGCCACCTGGGCCACCGGGGTCAGACAGGCACACACCGGTTGGCCGTCGAGCAGGATGGTGCAGGCGCCGCAGTCGCCGGCATCGCAGCCGACCTTGGTACCGGTCAGCTTGAGGTCTTCGCGCAGCACCTGCGACAGCCGGCGCATCGGCGGCGCTGCGACCGACATCGGACGGCCGTTGACGGTGAAGGAGATGGAATCGTTTTCGGTCATGCCAGTCTGTGCTGCAGGTCATCGAGCACCCGGCCGACCAGCGTGCGCGCCGCATCCAGCCGGTAGGCGGCGGTGCCGCGCACGTCATCGAGGGGNGACAGAGATGCCAAATGCGCGTCCGTGACCAGCGCCGAGAGCGGTGCCCTGTCCAGCGGGGTGCCGAGCAGTGTTGTTTCCAGAGTGCTCAGGCGTTGAGCTACGGCCGAACACGCGCCGACGGCAATCGCCGCGTGGGCAACCCGGCGCTGGTTGTCGGTTTCCAGCAGGGCTGCGACCATGACGATCGAGATCACCTGATAGGCGCGCGCGCCGAGTTTCAGAAACCGGCTGGCACACCGGCCCGGGCGCTTCGCCACATGGAGCGCGCACAGCAGTTCATTCGGCTGGATGCAGGTTTGCCGGTTGCCGACGATGAACTCGGCCAGCGGCACCCGCCGTTCGCCGGTAGCCGAGCGTACCTGAAGCTGCGCATCAAGGATAAGCAGCGCCGGCACGCCGTCCGCCGCCGGTGACGCGTTGCACAGATTGCCGCCGATGGTGCCCGCGTTCTGAATCTGTACCCCGCCGACCTGTTGGGCCGCCTCGCGCAGCGCATCGAACTGCGGCGGCAGTTCGGAGTTGGCGAGATCGGTCCACGTGGTGAGCGCGCCGATCCGGAATGCGTCCCCCAGATCGGCAATGCCGCGGGCCTCGATGAGGCCGGAGATATCCAGAACTGGATCGGCCCAGGGTCGCGCGTGGGGTCGGCAGTAATAGTCGGTGCAGCCGGCGACAATCGTCCGTGGCGCGTCCGCCAGATGGCGAACCGCCTCGTCGATGGTCTCCGCTTTCACGTAAGGTATCACGATTGCAGCTGCTTCCTGCCGGCGGGTGCCGGCCGCCGCTTGCCGAAGAGATAGTGTGCAACTGCGAAATTCACACTGTCCGGCCGGTGGTTGTCAATCCGCTGCGTGCCGATCGGTTGAAGATGGCGCCAGGACAGTGGGAGACCTTCCGCGCCTGCCGCTGCCGACCCATCTATTTCTAAGGAGCTCGACAAATCCGCTCATATCCGCTTGAGGAAGGGAAACGATGAAGCGAGCGAGGCACTGGATGACGGCCGGACTGCTTCTGGCGGCAGCATCCGTGCTTGCAGCATCCCCGGCAGTGGCGGGGAATTTCGCAGCTACGCCAACGTCCAGGATGACGGCACGTTGGTGATACAGAACAAGCTGGTCCGGTTGCATGGCATCTACATCCCACAGCAGGGGCAGTTCTGCGACACCCAGTTCCGCCCGGCCCGCTGCGGTTCGCGCGCGGCGGTGGCGCTGGAGTTCAAGATCCAGGGCTTCGTCACCTGCCGTGAGATGGGGTATTTCAACGATGGAAGCATCAGCGCCATCTGCTGGAATCGGCGAGGAAATTTCGACGAGGGCGATGATCTCGGCGCCTACCTGATTACCCAGGGGCTGGCACTCGCCGGTCCCAATGCACCTTACGAATATCGCGCCCTGGAGCGGGTTGCTGAGGCCAACGGTGTCGGCATCTGGGGCTTCCAGGCCGATTCTGTACGCGTTTCCACGCCGCCGCTGACCCTCCAGCGGTGTCTCAGGAGTGAGCGCGTTCGGTGTGCCGTGAAGAAGCGTGGCGTGACAGTTGCTTCACGTCTGCTTGAGCGTACGCAGCGACTAGACTCGTGGGCAGTGGCCGCAATCCAACAACGGGTCTATGGTGGCGCCATTGGTGCCTTGGCCGTTCCCCCTTGTGGCAGAGCGTGTGGATATTACCCTGTTCCTGACCTCCTGGTGGCTGCCGATCATCCTTGCGCCTGTCGTCGGCAGTTTTGTCGGCGTGCTGATCCTCCGCCTGCCCGATGGCGCGCCGGTGGTTCTCGATCGTTCGCGCTGCCCCAAGTGCCGGCACGTGCTGGGTGCCCGTGATCTGATCCCTTTGGTCAGCTGGATTGCGCTGCATAGGCGGTGTCGCTATTGCGGCGTGACGGTTGGCTGGTTCTATCCGGGTATCGAGTTGGCCGCGCTGGCGATCGCGGTGTGGGCCGTAACCGAAGTGTCCGGGTGGCTATTGTGGGCGACGTGTGCCCTCGGGTGGACATTGTTGGCACTTGCGGCGACCGATGTCCGGCGGATGGTCCTGCCGGACGTGCTCACTCTGCCGCTGCTGCTCGGGGACTCGGAGTTTCTGTGAGTCTCCCCTATGCGCAGCCACTGCAGCATGCGATCGCCGCCGCCGTGGGCTTTGGCTCTTTTATGCCATCAGTCGCCTGTACCGTTGGCTGCGCCACCGAGACGGCCTCGGGCTGGGAGACGCCAAGCTCTTGGCAGCCGGCGGAGCGTGGGTATCATGGTGGGGATTGCCCACCGTGGTGCTGCTCGCTGCAGTCACGGCACTGCTGGTGGCGCTGGTGCGACGGGCGCTCGGTGACCGCTCGGTGGTGGGACAGCGTCTGGCGTTCGGGCCGGAGCTTTGCCTCGGTATCTGGCTGGTGTGGCTGTACGGGCCGCTGACCGTGGGGTGACCGGCCGATGGCGGCCGAAAGAACGCCAGAAGGAATGCCCGAAGGAATGCACGCATGGCAGACGGACTGGAGATGATTGCGGTCGATACGGCGCCCGGCCGGATGATCAGCGACCCCGAAGCGGCCGACGAGGCGGTGATCGAGCTGCTGACCGGGCGGGGGAAGCTTGACGACGCCGGCGTGCAGCGGGTCCGACGTGTCCAGACCGATGGTGGCGAGCCGCTGCATTCACTGCTGGTGAAGCTGGGGCTGGTCTCTGAACTCGACATGGCCGAGGCTC
This sequence comes from Defluviicoccus sp., assembly GCA_013414705.1. Lineage (GTDB taxonomy): Bacteria > Pseudomonadota > Alphaproteobacteria > Rhodospirillales > Defluviicoccaceae > Defluviicoccus. Next base: position 2,969,916 of record CP058705.1, on the reverse strand, counting down.
TGGCGCAGGTCCTCGGACTGCCGCTTGCCCAGCAGCCCGATTTCCCCGATCAGCCGCTTCTCGACGGCGTGCTCAGCTATAAATTCCAGAAGGACAGCCGGCTGCTGCCGCTGGCGGAGACCGCCGACGAGATCGTTCTCGCGATGGCCGATCCGCTGGACAGTTTTTCCGCTGGTGCGGTGGCGGTCGCGACCGGACGCGCCGTGCGACGCCAGGTTGCCACGCCGGCGGAGATCGAACAGGCGCAAGAGCGCCTGTTCGGCAAGAGCGGCAGCGTGCTCAGCGACATCGTCGATACGATGCATGATGGCGCCGAGGACGGTGGCGATGCCGAGCGGCTGCGCGACATGGCGAGCGAGGCGCCGGTCATCCGGTTCGTCAACCAGCTGATCGGTCGCGCCGTCGAGGCCCGCGCCTCGGACATCCACATCGAGCCGTTCGAAAGCAAGCTCAGGGTCCGCTACCGGGTGGATGGCCTGCTGCGGGAGGTGGAGACGCCCCCGGCCGGCTCANCGGCGGCGATCATCTCGCGCGTCAAGATCATGTCGAAGCTGAATATCGCCGAGCGCCGCTTGCCGCAGGACGGCCGTATCAAGCTCGCGATCCGCGGCAAGGAGGTGGACTTCCGCGTCTCCACCGTGCCGACGATGCACGGCGAGAGCGTGGTGATGCGTATCCTCGACCGTGGCGGTGCGGTGTTCGAATTCTCGGCACTCGGCATCGACGAGGGCGTGTTGCAGCCGTATCTGCAGATGCTGGAGCGGCCGAACGGCATCCTGCTGGTGACCGGTCCGACCGGCAGCGGCAAGACGACGACGCTCTATACCTCGCTGCTGCGACTGAACACGCCGGACAAGAAGATCCTGACGGTCGAGGATCCGATCGAATATCAGCTCGAAGGCGTCAACCAGGTGCAGGTGAAGGCGCAGATCGGGCTGACCTTCGCCAGCGTGCTGCGCTCGCTGCTGCGCCAGGACCCGGACATCATCATGATCGGTGAGATCCGCGACCTGGAAACGGCGCAGATTGCCGCCCAGGCGGCGCTGACCGGCCATCTGGTGCTGTCCACTCTGCACACCAACTCGGCCGCCAGCTCGGTCACCCGGCTCCTCGACATGGGGCTTGAGGACTATCTTCTGGCTTCGACTCTGAACGGCATCTCGGCGCAGCGGCTGCTGCGCACGCTGTGCCCGCACTGCCGCGAGCCGAACCCGGCGCTTTCGGAGATCGCGGCCACACAAAAACTGGAGCGCTTCGCTGATGGCGAGCCGATCCGGCTCTACCGGCCGGTCGGCTGCCCACGATGCAACAATACCGGCTATTTCGGCCGGACCGGCATCGCGGAAATGCTGGTGATCACGGACGAGATCCGTCGGCTGATCCTGCGCCGGGAGGACGCGGGCGCGATCCAGCGGGCGGCGGTCGAAGGTGGAATGCGCTCACTCTACGAGGACGGCATGCGCAAGGTGGTGNCGGGGATGACGTCGCTCGAAGAGGTGCTGCGGNGTGACACGGGAGGCCTGAACATGCCGTTCTTCCGCTACAAGGCGGTCAGCGGCCCCGGGGATGTGGTCGAAGGCGAAATGGAGGCGGCAAGCCAGGCGGCCGTCATCGAGCAGCTACGTGTCCAAGGCCTGCTTCCGATCCGCGCCGAAGAAGCGCGCGGGCGCACGATCCTGGATTTCCTGAGGCTGGAGGTCGGACGCCGTGACCGGCTGTCGCGCCAGGACGTGCTCGGAATCATTCGTGAGCTGGCCAGCCTGCTGCGTGCCGGGCTTGCCATCGATCACGCACTCGCGGTTCTGATCAACTTCTCCGAAAAGGAACCGATCAAGAAGATGATGGGCCGGGTGCTGGAGCGCGTCCGCGGTGGATCGTCGCTGGCGGACGCGATGGCGGCCCAGNGAGACGCGTTCGACCGTTTCGTGATCGGCATGGTCCGCGCCGGTGAAGCCGGCGGCGCGCTCGATGGCGTGCTGACGAAAACGGCCGAGTTCCTCGAAAAATCCTATCAGTCGAAGCAGAACCTGAAGTCGGCGCTGATCTATCCGGTGGTGCTGTTCGTCTCCGCGTGTATCTCGGTCGCGATCATCGTCACCGTCGTCATTCCGAGCTTCAAGGAGATCTTTGAACAAGCCGGCTTTCCGCTGCCGCTGGCGACCCGGATCGTGATGGGGATCGGCGGTCTGGCCGCATCCTTCTGGTGGGTGCCGATCGTCCTTGGGCTGCTGGCCACCCTGGTTATCGCGCGCCAGCGCCGCGATCCGGAGCAGCGCCGGCATTGGGACCAGAGGCTGTTGCGGATACCGCTGATCGGTCCGCTCGCCGCCCGGATCGAGACGATGCGCATGACGTATACGCTGGGCATGCTGCTGAACAACGGTGTGCCGCTGGTCTCGGCGCTGGCGGTGGTCAAGGGGACGCTGGGCAATGCGGCGATGGAACACGCGTTCGAGCAGATCGAAAAGCAGGTGCGTGAGGGCAAGACGTTCGCCGGTCCGCTCAGTGAAACGGGGCTGTTCCCGACGCTTGCCACGCACCTGATCCGCATCGGTGAGGAGAGCGGCCGGCTGGAGGAGATGCTGTTCCGGGTGGCGGATGTCTACGAACGCGAGGTCCACCACGGCATCCAGCGGCTGATGGCGATCCTGATCCCGGCGCTGACCTTCGGCATGGCGCTGTTGATCGGTGGCATCATCGTCTCCATACTCGTGCCGATGCTGAGCATCAACCAGCTTGCCCTGTGATATGCCCTGTGACTCCCGGAGGCGTTCATCTGATGATCCTGCAAAGGCTTGCGGTTCGGGCGGCGAACCGGAGAGAAGACGCGCGCATGATCGGCGTACCGGCCCAGGCCGGGTTCACGCTGCTCGAGGTGCTGGTCGTCCTGGTGATCCTCGGGTTGCTGGCGGCGGTGGTCGCCGGCCCGCAGATCTTCAAGTACCTCGGCTCGGCAAAGTCCGAGGCCGCCAAGGTACAGGTGCAGCAGATCAGCTCTGCCCTCGACCTCTATCGCCTGGAGGTCGGGCGGTATCCGACGCAAGAAGAAGGACTGGAGGCGCTGATCGAGGCGCCCGCCGGGCTCAACAAGTGGAACGGCCCCTACCTGAAGAAGAAGGAATCAATTGTCGATCCTTGGGGACGGGTATTCGTCTACCGCTATCCGGGCGAACACGGTGACTTCGACCTGTATACGCTGGGAGCCGACAACGCCGAGGGCGGCGACGGCGAGAATAAGGACATCACCAACTGGTGATGCAGCCGAGGCCGGCTTCACGCTGCTGGAAATTCTTGTTGTCCTCGTGCTATTGGCGTTGATGGCGGGGTTTGCAGCTTCGCGCGTCGCGGGCAGTTTGGACGGACCGGCGCTGCAGGCGACAACCGGCGAATTGGCGGCGGTTCTCCGGCGTGCCCGCAGTGAAGCGATTGTCCGCAATCAGCCGCGAACGGTGCGTGTGGATGTGGATGCGCCCAGTTTCGGTATCCCCGGTGAACGGACTTATGCGGTGCCGGAGCGGATCCGGCTTTCCCTGTTCACCGCGGTGACCGAACAGCTGGCGCAAAATATTGGGGAGATCCGGTTCTTCCCTGACGGCAGCTCCACCGGAGGGNAAGTGACGCTGGCCGGCGAGAAGGCGCACAACTATGTGCAGGTGGATTGGCTCACCGGTCGGGTTGCCGTCTACGAGGAGTAGACACAGCAGCGGTCCAGGTGGTTGCTGCAACAGCCGCTGCGGCGGGCGATCCGCAGGCGAATCGGGCTTCACCCTGATCGAGGTGCTGGTCGCCTTTGCCGTGCTCGCCATCGTCCTCGTACCACTGCTGCAGGTCTTTGGTGGTGGCCTGGGCACGACCCAGACTGCGCGGGCGTATACCCAGGCAGCCCTGCTGGCCCGTTCCAAGCTCGACGAGATGGGAGTCGAGGCACCTCTCGTGGAAGGAGAGGAGACCGGAACCTTCGACGCGCCCGGATTTCGCTGGCGGACGGAAGTCACGCGGGACACCTCCGAGGTAATCGCTCCGGAACCGTCGGCGGGCAGTCGCGACAGCGAGCGATCACGCCGTTCGGAGAAATCCGACACCTCCGGCCGAACGTCGCGGTCGCGCACCGGCAGCTCTGCGGGACGCGATGAGAGTTTTGCGCGCGGCGGCACGGGGTTCGGTGCGAGCCGCAGCAGTTTTTCCAACAGCGGGAACAGCTTCGCCGGGCATCGCCGAAGCGGTTTCGGCACGGACAGCAGCGATGACTCGCGGAGCAGTTCCGGCGCCGAAGACGGTGGATTGGGCGACGACGAACAGTTTGGCGGAGAAGCCCCGCTGCTGGTGTATCGGGTCATCGTTACGGTGGAGTGGGGTGCCGGGGCTGGAAAGTCTTTCACCTTGAGTACGCTGCGCATCGGTCGTCCGCCCGACGAGACAAACGGAGGCAATGACGCCGGCTCTGGCAGCGGAACGAGCCGCTTCGGGCGCGAGCGATCCGGAACGTCCGGAAGCGGTTTTGGCAGCCAGTTTGATAGTGACCGATGAATCGATCGACCACGCATCCATCGACCACGCGGCTGACGTCTGCGGCAGGCTTTACACTGCTGGAACTGCTGGTGGCGCTGACGGTGCTGGGTGTGCTGACGGCACTGCTGTCAAGCGGCCTGAACTTCGGCGCCCGTGTCTGGGAGCGGCAGCGCGATCAGCTCGGACAGCAGTCCGAAATGCAGGCGACCCAGGAGGTTGTCCGGCGACTGCTGACCCGGGCCTGGCCGCTGGGAGGATCGCTCACCGGTTCCAGTCAGCAGGCAGCGCTGCTCGGCAGCGACAGCTCGGTGCAGTTCTTCGGTCCGCCGCCGGCGCAGAGCCTCGCGGGTGGTATTTATACCTATAAAATCGATGTGCAGCCGGGACCACAAGGCAAAAACCGGCTGGTTCTGATCTGGCGTCGGCGCTCCGCCGATGGCACCAACCGCCCCGAAGCGCCGACCAACGCCCCTGATGAAGCGCAGCGTCTGAAGATTGGCAAGGAGGTGGTGCTGATCGACGGGATCGTCCGTGCGCAGTTCAGCTTTTTCGGTCAGGGGAGGACGGAGAGGTCGGTCGGTGGCGTGACCGGTGGCGCGATGCGGAAAGAATGCCGGCACTGGTCCGGCTCGAGGTGACCTTTTCGCAAGATGATGGCCGCAGTTGGCCGCCTTTGGTGGTCGCGCCCAGAGTCACCGGGCGGTTGGGAGAGGGTAGAACACAACCGTCCGATCAGATCGGTTTGATCTGATCGAACCGTGCTCCGAGTGCGCGACGCACTTGTCGTCGACGGGCGGAATGCTCTAGCTTCCCGTCAGCGCTGGACGGCAGCCGGGTGCAGATCACGCACAGCCGGTCCGGCACTGGGGGCAGGGGGACGAAACACAGGCGGTTGATGGGGCATCGCTGAACAATCAGTGGTGCGCGCAAGTGGGGACGTAGTTCTCCGGACAGGCGCGGACCAGCTGCAGAGTGAGGTCGAAGCGAAGCAGTGTCATACGCACTGACCAAGGTCCGGCGCCACGCGAGCGAGTTTTTCCACTGGTGGGNNGAACTGCGTGCGCTGGTGCCCGCACGGCTCGCCCGCCTGTTGATCGCACCGGCCAATGAACTGGTCCTTGATCACCGGCCGCCGCATCTGTCCTTGACGCGGCGCAACGGTGCGACCGAACACAAGCTCGGCACCATTGAACTCAGCATCGACGACGTTGAGCATACCAGGACAACGCTGCAGGCAATCCTCGGCGACATCAATCCGTCACAGATGCAGGTTTCACTGCAGCTGCCGCCGGAACAGGCGCTGCGCAAGGTGGTCGATCTGCCGGCGGCGGCTGAGGAGAATCTGCGCGAAGTGCTTGCGTTCGAGATGGACCGACTGACACCGTTTGCTGCCGACGCGGTCTATTACGATGTGCGGGTTCGCTCCCGTGACCCCGAAGCGAAGCGGATCAAGGTGGAACTGATGGTTCTGCCGCGCGCGGCCGTCGATCAGACAGTCGAGCAACTGCGGCGCATCGGCGTGCCACCGGACGTTCTCATCCTGCCGCGCAGTCGCTCGGACGGCGGGACCGGCACATGGCGGTTGTCGCTCTCCGGACTCGGCAATGGCCGCAGACGGCTGGTCAGTGCGCCGGCGTTGCTGTTCGTTCTTGCTGCGGTGCTGTTCGTTGCAGGTGTCTTCGTTTCGCTGGACCGCTCGCGCGGGCGTGCGCAAGACCTCGACCAGCAGATCGCTGTGGCGCGAACCGGTGCGGAGGAGGGACGTCGCCTGCAGGAGCAGATCGACAAGCTGAGCAGTGAGGGAAATTTCATTGTCGATCGCAAACGCGCGCGTGCCCCGGCGGTTGAGGTGCTGAACGAGCTCAGCCGGGTGCTGCCCGATGACACCTGGCTGTACCGCTTGCGCCTGATGGGGGACGAATTGCAGATTTTCGGCTATTCGCCCAACGCATCGGCGATGATCGGCCTGATCGAGAATTCTCCCCTGTTCAGCAACGCTCAGTTTCGTGCACCGTTGACCCGCGACCAGAGGGTGAACGCAGAGCAGTTCCATGTGGCGTTTCGCGTCGTCGCGCATGAGGACACCCGTGAAGGCGCTCTCCCCGCCCGTCAGCCGCATCGTGGCACTGATGCTGTTGGCGGCTGTCATTGCGCTGCCCTGGCGATTGCTGATCGAGCCGCTGCGCTCAACATTCAGCGAATACGATCAGGGCATGGTCACACGCCAGGAGGTGCTCGCGCGTTATCAGCGACTGGCTGACAGCCGGGACGCGCTCAAGGCCCGGCTCGATGACCTCGAACAGCAACCTGCCTCGCAGGAGGGTATCTCANCCGGCGAGAGCGAAACGCTCGTGGCGGCGGAGCTTCAGAACCTCGTCCGGACCGTCGTCGAGCGCAACGGCGGTCGGCTGGAGAGCACCCAGATCCTGCCAGTGGTTCCCGAAGCGGCGTTCCACCGGGTGACGCTGCGGGTGCGCATGTCGGTGGATACGGAAGGCCTGTTCCGCATCTTCTACGATCTTGAATCCATGTTGCCTTACCTGTTTGTCGACAGCCTGGACATCGNNTCTCCCGCGAGCGTCGGACGCTTCGGAGGCGGCCGGGGAGAGATGATGAGCGGTTCGCTCAGCGTCAGCTACGACGTCTTCGGCTACATGCGGGCGGATTGAGATGCCAAAGCGGCTTGCGCGCGGGAACCGACTGGTTTGGGGAGCGTCACTGCTGTGTCTCGCCTCAGGCGGATATCTGGCTTGGCAGGTGTGGCGGCCAGATGAGGCGCTTCCTGTTCCGCCAGATGCTGTCGCCGAGGCGGTACCGGCATCGAGCGCGCAGATCAATCACGAAGAGGGCTTCGCGCTGGGGATGCAAGCACGTACGAGGACATTGTCGAGCGCCCGCTGTTCGACCGGACCCGCAGGCCGCCGGCCGCGGATGCGGACGGGAGCGGGGCGGCAGGTGGCGCTGGGGGCAGGACGAAGTGGCGGCGGCCAATCTGTCGCTGGCCGGCGTGCTGTTGACCCGCAGTCGCCGCGTGGCGCTGTTGCGCATCGACAACGATCCAAAGGTGATGCACGTAGCCGAAGGGCAACAGGCGGGGGCTGGTTGATCGAGGAGATACAGCCGGACCGGGTGCTCCTGCGTCGCGGAGAGAGTTCGGGTGTTGTGATGTTGGATTACCGCCGCCACCCGGAGGGTGATCTGCAGCGGCCCGATCCCCAAGGGTGCGTCCGACGCGTCATTCGGAAGACTCTGCGGAGCCGCCGCCCGAGTCGTTGCCCGAGCAACTGACTGAGCCTCCGCCCGGGCAGGATGACGAAGAGCTTCCCGAGTAGATGCGGCAAGAGCGCGTCTGGCATTTGCGGCGCCGGCAGGCGGCTGCAAGGGCGAGGCACGGTGGGGCTGTTGCCGATTTCCCAGACCATGCTATAGGGTGCACAGAACAGTGACTTCGCAGGTGCGGCGAGTGCAAGTGAAACAACACGCGAGCCACAGGCGCCGCAATAATTTTGTAATGAACGGCAGGCGAGACTCCGTCAACCACACGCGGGGGCGTGTCACTTATTGCTATCTGCCTTGCTGGTTGCCACAACTTCTGCTTGCTACAATCGGCCTTTTTTGACCAGGACCGGCGTGGTGGTATGCCCCACAGCAGGAGATTGGCGCGACCGGCGTTGCACCAGGCGAAACGGCGATCCCGGCCATGCGCGATCGAACCGTGGTTGCCTCCGAGCCCGCGCCGCCTTCGGCCACTGAGCCGACTGCTGAGCCGGCAACGGAACAGCGGCCGATCGGTGGCATCTATCAGGGGTCCGATACGTTCGCAAAACCGAGTCCGGCCGGCGGGGCTTCTCTGCTGCGCACGCCGCAAGGTGAGGTGACGCTCAACTTCGTCGACGCGGACCTGCGGGAGGTCGTCAAGGCCATCCTCGGTGATACGCTCGGTGCCAACTATGTGATGGATCCATCGGTCCAGGGCGTGGTGACGCTGCAGACGAGCAACCCGGTGACCGGTCCCGATCTCGTTCCGGTTCTGGAATCGATCCTCGCGGTCAACAATGCGGCGCTTGTCCAGTCCGACGGCATGTACCGGGTGGTGCCCAGCGATCAGGCGGTGAAGGGATCGGGGCGGCTGCGCTCAACGCTGCCGTCCTCCTCCCAGTCACCGGGAGCCCAGGTTCTGGTGGTACCGTTGCAGTATGCATCGGCAACGGAAATCGAAAAATTCTCGCACCCTTCGCCCCCGGGCGGGGTTCTTCGGGTCGACCCCGGCNGCAGTCTGATCGTCATCGGCGGCAGTCGTGCCGACGTCGCCTCGATGCAAGACATTATCGAGACCTTCGACGTCGACTGGCTGTCGGGGATGTCGTTCGGGCTGTTCCAAATTCACTCGACCAACGCCAAGACGATGGTTGACGAATTGGAAAAGGTTTTTGGCGATCAAACCGACGGGCCTCTCGCGGGCGTTGTCCGCTTTGTGCCGATCGAGCGGCTGAATGCCGTTCTCGTCATCTCGCCACGTTCGCAATATGTTGATCGCGCAAAGAAGTGGGTCGAGCGGCTCGACGTTGGTGAAGATGAAACACCTCGACTGTACGTGTATTACTGCGAAAACAGCCGCGCAGAAGATATTGCGGGCGTGCTGTCGCAGGTGTTTGGCGGCGAGGCTCCGTCAACGGGGCGGCCGACCGCAGAGCTGGCGCCGGGCCTGCAGGCGACAAGCCTCGGGGCAGGTACGGGGGAGACGGGACGGGCGGACCATCGCTGGGAACGTCGCGCCAGCNAACCGCAGTCCACATCTTCACCAGCGCTCGATACCGCGTCTACCGTAGGAGTGGTCAATGATAGCGTATCGGTTGGCTCCGGGCAGGTGCGCATCATCGCCGACAAGGTGAAGAATGCGCTGGTTATTCTCGCGAAGCCCAGCGACTACCGCATCGTCGAGAATGCGCTGAGCAAACTCGACATCGTACCGTTGCAGGTGCTGATCGAGGCCACCATCCTGGAAGTGACTCTGAACGACACGCTTCGCTACGGCGTTGAGTGGTTCTTCAAGTTTGGCGGCTCCAGCAAGGTGGCGCTCAGCCAGTCCGATGCCGGACGGGTCGCGGACTTGTCGGCAGGAGTGGTCGACTCTATCTTTCCGGGCTTCTCCTACGTCGTTTCGCCAACTCAGAGCAGTGTAAAAGCTGTTATCAACGCGCTTGACGAGGTGAGCGACGTCAACGTCATTTCCTCGCCGCAGGTGTTCGTGCTCGACAATCAGACGGCGACGCTGGTCGTCGGTGATCAGGTGCCGATCCAGACGCGAACCTCGCAGAGCGTGATCTCTGCCGATGCACCGACGGTAAACAGCATCGAATATCGGGACACCGGGGTGATCCTTGATGTCACACCACGCGTGAATGCCGGCGGGCTGGTGTCGATGGAGATTTCACAAGAAGTCAGCAACGTCTCTTCCGAGACCAGCGGTGACATCGATTCACCGACCATCAGCCAGCGGAAGGTGGAGACGACGGTCGCGGTCAAGGGCGGCGAGACGGTGGCGCTGGGCGGACTCATCCAGGATCGCCGCGAACAGGGGTCGTCCGGCCTTCCCTGGCTGTCCCGACTGCCGGCGATCGGCTGGCTGTTCGGCACCAAGTCGGATGCGGCGCGCAGGACGGAGCTGCTGGTGCTGATCACGCCGCGAGTGGTGGGCAGCACCGAGCAGGCACGGGCCGTGACGCAGGAACTCCGCTCGCGCCTGCGCACAATTGCACCTCTTGAAGAACGTTTACAGTAATGCACGGTCTGGGGCACGGTTCGGATGAGATCGAGCCGTGCCCTCATGTCGGGTTGCTGGAGCAGGTCAATCCGGTCAAGCGATTCCGCTCGGTCGGATCTTGCTCTGGACTGGATCGTGCTTGCCGACAAGATCGGATGAGGGTGGTGGAGCGAGAACGCGGCTTCGCCCTGCTGATGGTGCTGTGGACGCTTATTCTGCTGGCGTTCCTGGCGATGGTTTTTGCCGACAACGCGCGGACGGAGGTATTTCTCGCCCGCAATCTGGTGGATAATGCCCAGGCGGAGGCGCTGGCCGATGGCGGCATCTACCGGGCGGCTGCCGGTTTGAGCCGGGATCCGGTCGACGGTGGTTTTTATGGCGATGGACGGGTCTATGTCTGGCCGAGCGAGGCTGGGGAGGTCCGGTTCTGGATCCGCGACGAAGGCGGAAAAGTCGACATCAACAACGCGCCTGCTGCGCTGTTGCGCGAACTGCTGGTAATCGTCGGTGCAGATTCGAAACTGGCGGAGTCACTGGCCGATGCGATCATCGATTTTCGTGACGAGGACGACGACAAACAGCCGCATGGTGCCGAGGTGCGGGAGTATCGGGCTGAAGGTCTGGGCTATGGGCCGAAAAACCAGCGCATCGTGCTGACAGACGAGTTGATTTACGTTCCCGGCATGACGGCGGACCTGCTGGCGCGGTTATCGCCATTCATCACCACCTTCGGACAAGATGAACTGCCGCACAAAGCGACGGCGCCCCGGCAGGTCAAGGCAGCCGTGATTGCTGTCCTGAACGAGGGCCGTGGCGGCCGCAGCGACGACGCCTCGACCGGGGACGGGAGCGACATAGGCAGTGACACCGGAGGCACACTCAGCACGAACGATCACCGCACATCATTCGGAAGCCACAGCGCCTCCTCGTTTGGCAGCAGCTCATCGTTCAGCAGTCGGTTCAGTTTGGGCAGCGGATTGAGCAGTGGCTTTGGCAGCAGCGGTGACTTGAGCGCCGACGGCTGGACCGACGAGGAATCGGGGTCCGCGTTCGCAGAAGATGGCGACGAAGGGGTGGAAGAGAACCGCTCCGGCGTGAATATCTACACGGTGCATTCTGAGGCGCGCACCGTGAACGGGACCATGTTTGTGCGCGAAGCGGTCGTTAACCTCGCAGGGGCCGACGACCAACCGTTTGTGATCAACGGCTGGCGTCAGGGAACCCCACAGCTGTTCGTGCCGGGTGAAACAGTGCCAGCCGTCGCCGCCTCCGGTCCCTAGAGCACGCTTCGATCAGATGGAACCAATCTGATCGAACGGTCGCGCACCAGCAGTCTGCTTTTTTATAAAATCCGATCAAGCGCAATCGCTTGATCGGATGTTGCTCTATCGGCCCGCGACCACGCGTGACCGGCAGAAAAGCTGTCACAGGCGAATAGTCACAGCGCGGCGGCATTATCGGGTGCCGTGCAGGTGTCAGACGTGTGTCAGGCGGCGTTCTGCGTTGCTCGCAGCGGAACCGGACCGAACTCGTCTTCCTGCTCCAGCAGTGGTGACTGACCCCGAGCCCAGCGTTCGATGGCGTGCGTGATCCGCTGCGCAGCCCGGCCATCACCGAACGGATTGTGCTCCGAGACCATTCGCCGGTAAGCGGTTTCATCTTCCAGCAGGAGACTGGCTTCCTGCACGATTGCTTCCAGCGAATTGCCGACGACCTTTGACAGTCCCGCCTGGAACGCTTCCGGGCGCTCGGTCACCTTGCGCAGGACCAGCAGCGGCTTGCCCAGCGTCGGGGCTTCTTCCTGTACACCGCCGGAATCACTCAAGATCAGGTGGCTCTCACGCATCAGGTTGACAAAGGTGGCGTAATCCAGTGGTTCGGTAAGATGAATGCGGGGCGCATCAGCGAGGATGGCCATCACCGTCTTGCGGACATTCGGGTTGAGATGCACCGGGTAGACCACCAGTAGGTCCGGAAACCGTTCGACCAGCTGGCGCAGCGCATAGCACGTATTTTCGAGGTCCTGGCCCCATGACTCCCGGCGATGCGAGGTCACGACCATCACCCGATGTCCGGCGAACGGTATGTGCGCAAGCGGCGTGCCGCTGCGCTCGAACGGCTGGCCCAGCAGCTGGTGCAGGGCATCGACAACTGTGTTGCCGGTAACGACGATCTGATGCGCCGGGACGTTCTCNCGCAACAGCTCACGACGCGCCAGCGGTGTCGGAGCCAGGTGAATTTCGGTGAGCACCGACGTCAGCCGACGGTTCATTTCCTCGGGAAACGGATTGCGCATGTCGTGGCTGCGCAGTCCGGCTTCCACGTGCGCCACCGGGATCTGAAGGTGGAATGCCGCAACGGAGGTAGCGAACACCGTTGTCGTGTCGCCCTGCACCATCAACAGGTCTGGTTGCAGCTCGCGCAAGGTCCGGTCCATGGTCGTCAGCACGCGGGCCGCAAGTTCCGACAGAGACTGGTTCGGTTGCATCAGGTCCAGGTCGACGTCCGGCGTGATGCCGAAAATCGCCAGCACCTGATCCAGCATATGCCGGTGCTGCGCCGTCGCGACGACGATGGTCTCGAACAGGTCCGCACGGGCGCGCAACGCGTGTACGACCGGCGCCATCTTGATCGCCTCGGGACGGGTTCCCATCACCACAGCGATGCGCTTGCGGTCTCGCCTCGGCTCTGTCGCTGTTCCGATGTTCACGGTGACCTCGCTTGCTGGTTTGTGGACTGACGGAGCAAGTACACTCGCGCGTGCCGGCTCTTCAGGTGTTGTCACGGCACAAGGCAGGACCGGTACACACTTCCGTCGCAGGTAGCCTGAGTTATACCCTTTGCGCATACACCCCCTGGGTACGGACTCCTTCGGCACGTACCCAAGACGGGCAGATGGCCGATACCATCCGCCGGGCTTCACCGCAAGCCACCTGCAGCGCATGTCTGTGGCAACTGTGCAGCCAAACTGTTGCCGCAGTTATACGGGAACACCGGACAGAAGCGTGTGATGAAAACCACGGTACGTGTGAGAAATTCACGCTAACGTGACAGCATGAAGTCTGGCACCGGCGCTCGCGCTGGCAGGCTGGTGTGTCATGCAAGCGAACACTTGTTGCATCTGAGACAACTGGATTATAAGCAGAAAGTAGATGGCAGTCGGTAGCAGGGGTTGGTGCAACGGTCTTGCGGCGGCCCGAGGCTACAAGCGGATGGAGCCAGAAGGGGATTTTATCCCTGGTGCCCGCAGGCTCCGGGTGGTGCAGGGTGCACTCACGATGGTCATGTGGGTGTATTATAGGTTCTGGTCGTCCGGTAAGCCCCTCCGATGGTGCCACCCCGACACACACGATGTTCAGCACATAACTCGTCATAGGCCAATGGGATGATGGCTTGATGCACATCAATGATGCACCGCTGAAGCCCGAGGAGCGCTTCGCGTCCAGCTTCTCCGCTCCAAGCGAAGACATCGACCTGCAATGGTTGCTGCGCACGCTGCTGCGTCGCAAGTGGGCAATCCTGATCCCGGCGGTTCTGGCGACAGCCATCGCGGCGCTGGTCGTGAGCATGATTCCGTCGACCTACGACGCTTATTCTGAGGTGTTCATCGACCCGCGCGAGAACAACGTCGCCAACATGGAGGAGGTCCTCTCCAACATGATGGGTGACGACGAATCGATGGAAAGCGAGGTCCGCATCCTGCAGTCGCGCAACCTCGCCTACAAGGTCGTCGATGCGTTGCACCTGCGCGAGGATCCGGAGTTCAACACCGCTTTGCAACCTCCGTCGATCCTCGACGACGCGAAAGACTGGGTCCGCGCGCGCCTTGAGCAGTTCGGCGTGCTCGCACCGCCAACGCCGCTCACGCCCGAGGAGATGAATGCGCAAGAGACGTCGGATGTGGTGGACAACTTCCTCGACAACCTGAGCGTCGAGCTGGTCACCAAGACCCGGGTTCTCGGCATCACCTTCACGTCGGAAAATCCTGAGCGTGCCGCGGAGATCGCCAACAAGATCGCCGATACGTACATCCTCGATCAGCTCGATGCCAAATACGATGCAACGAAGCGGGCCACCCAGTGGCTGACCGACAAGATTGCCGAGCTGCGCCGCAGCGTGACGGCCTCTGAGCAGGCGGTCGAGAAGTTCCGCAGCCAGGCCGGGCTGTTGCAGGGATCGACCGGCAGCACACTGGTGACGCAGCAGATCTCCGATCTGAATACGCAGCTGATCACCGTGCGGGCGGAGCGTGCCGAAGCCGAAGCCAGACTGGCGCAGGTGAAGCAGCAGATCCGGATGTCCGGCGGTGCCGATGCGGCGGCCGAGGTGCTCAGTTCGCCCACCATCCAGCAGCTCCAGGAGCAGGAGACGATGGTCAAGCGGAAGGTTGCCGAGCTCTCGCAAGAGTTCGGGAACCGGCATCCGCGGATGATCAGCGCCAAGGCCGAGCTCGCCGATGTGCAGGGCAAGATCAAGACCGAAGTGGCGAAGATCGTCAGCGCGCAGGAGAACGAGGTCGGGGTCGCCCGGGCGCGGGAGGCCGCACTCGAACGCAGCCTGGAACAGCTGAAAATGCGGCTCGGCCAATCGAACACCGCGGAAGTTCAGCTGCGCGCGCTGGAGCGGGATGCGGATGCCAGCCGGGCAATGCTCGAAACGTTCCTGAGCCGGTTCGAGCAGACCAGCGCCCAGCTGGATTCGTCGATCAACAACACCAACGCGCGGATCATCTCGCGGGCCGACGCGCCCATCACCCCCAGCTTCCCGCCCCGCAAGCTGATCGTGCTGGTCGCGTTCATCGCCTCTGCCTTGCTGTCCGCGCTGGTGGTGCTCGGCATCGAGCAGATGGACCGGGGATACCGGTCCGGCGAGCAGGTGGAAAAGCACACCGGGCTGCGCTCGCTGGGCTTGGTGCCGGTGGTGCGTGGTGGCGGATCGAGCAAGAACCCGCCTGCCTATCTGCTGCGCCATCCGTCGTCGATGTTCGGCGAATCGATCCGTTCGCTGTATACCAGCATCCTGCTGGCGCCGAACGAGGCGCCGCCGCGCCGGCTGCTGGTCACCTCGTCGCAGCCGAAGGAAGGCAAGTCGACGATCTCGCTCTGCCTGGGTCGGANNTGCGCGCGCTCGGGTCATTCGACGGTGGTGATCGAGGCCGACCTGCGGCGGCCGTCGGTGCACCGGGCGCTCAACATTCCGCGCCGGCCCGGCCTGACCGAGCTGATCATGGGCGAGGCGAAGCTAATCGACGTGCTGGTCAAGGACGCGGAGTCGGGCGCCTATATCATCCCGGCCGGCAAACTGGCGCCTGACCCCACCGAAATTCTGTCCTCGGTGCGGATGAAGGAGCTGCTGGCCGAGCTCGCAAAACAGTTCGAACTGACGGTGATCGACTCGCCGCCGATCGTCGCGGTTGCGGACTCGCGCCTGCTGGCGCCGCAGGTGGACACCTGCGTGATGGTGGTGCGCTGGGCGAAGACCAACCGCGACGTGGTGGCGCTGGCCACGAAACAGCTGCAGNGAGGCGGGGGCCGCATCTCCGGCATCGTGCTGTCGATGGTGGATTCAAAGAAGCACGCCCAGTACGGCTTCGCCGACAGCGCCTACTACTACGGCCCCGTCCGCCGCTATTACACGGCGTCGTAAGGCGCCGAGCGGGCTTGTGGAGACCTGAACGGGTGGCCGGGAGAAATCCTGTCCGCCCGTTTGAGCAACCGCGCACCAATCGCCATGCCGCAGCGCCGGCGCGGGATGCGCACCGACGCCGCGTACGCTTTTCTGTGCTCGGAGGTCGGCACGCGGTGCCAGCATAAAACTGAGATCGGCGAGCGATCTCCCGTTCGCTCGGGATCCTCTGTCCCTAAAAGCATTCGCTTATCACTGGTGGCAAATGCGGCCTCGCTGTTGGCCCGTGCGCGGTAGCGCGCGCCGGGCCGGCGCAAAAGCTTCATCCCGCAAGGGTGTTGGGCTACCAATGGGGTCGAGAAATCGGATCTTCCGATGCGCAGAATGGGGGCGGTCAAGCGCATGCTTGGTGGGAGTATCCGGAAAAGCCGATCAGCCTGTTCTATTCCTATTCGCACCGCGATGAAAAATTCCGCGACGAACTCGCAGCGCATCTGGCGTTCCTGCGCCGAGGCGACCTGATCACCGAATGGCACGACCGCAAGATCGATGTCGGTAAATATACGGTGGAATACGCCTTCTCCTCTTTCGGCTAGGCGTCCTCACCTCTCATGACATGCCCATGATGCGAACTTTATCTGTTTGGCAACGCCGCTTTGGCAAAGCATCCACCATCGAATGCAGCAACATGCGGCTGCGTGACGATGATGAGAGAACAGTATTTTCCGGCCCTGGCCGGATTGAGATCGACGGAGGCACCGGCATTCGCTTTTCGATGTACGGCAGCACGAAAAACGTTGAGGCCTCCTTCCGCAAAATGATCTCGGCTCGCAAGAAACCCCACGATGCCACGGAGCAGTTCCGGTTGCTCGCCACCGACTACAGGGGTAACGAGTGGGATGGTGGATATACTGCCGTGGATTTCTTCACAGACCACACGCATGGCTGGCCCCTTGCCGGTGACCTGCCGGGACTGACCATAAAAGTCGCAGGTCCTTGGGTAGCAACAACCAGCAGCGTGGAGCTGCTGTTTCTGCCTTCCTTTGATCTGCCGATGAATCAATCCATGGCGACCGCGACGACGTTGGGCGGAGAGGAACTTGTCTCTCGCTCGGGTCCGGGGCGACAGGTAATTGACGCGCTCGGCACCAAGATCGCGTTCGCCAATGATCCGTCCGAAAACGGACTGTGGCTGACAGCCGAGACAAGCGATCAACTGCATCACCCTTACGCCGTGAGCTGGCTTTCGGAGCCGCTTCGCGTCCTGCTGGGGGCGCCGGTCTATCCGAGGCTGACCGCCTGGAACCTTGGCGATGGCTCGGCCGTCGTCAATCTGCTTCCCGCCCCGCGACGGGTAGTTCCGTCGGCCTTCGGCCTGATGCAGCCAGTGGGCCTCGATCGAGAACATGATGGACGCTTCTGGCAGCTCTACGCCGATATCCTGTCGATGGTGGCTGTCGAGCGCCACAAAGTCACGCGGCTCTATGAGGAGCTGTGGCAGGCACAATGCGGTTCACGCTGGGGCATCGTGCTTCNNACGCTCGCGAGTACCGTCGAGGCGATGGCGAAATCCCTTATGAGCGACAAAGACAAGCGGTCTGAGTTTTCGAACGAGGCTCTGATCGCAATGACGGAGTACCTTTGCGAGTGGAATGGCGATTCTACGCTGAAGGATCGGATGCTTTTCGCAGTTGGCCAGTTACAATGGCGTACTGTTTCGAAGTTCTTAAGCGACATTGCGAAAACCGGAAGCGTTGATCCAGTGCATGTCAAAACGTGGAAGAAATTGAGAAACTCGGTCATGCACGGCAACCTTGTAGAACCGTGGCTCAGTGAGAAAAACGACCAGCATATACGCGAGTTGATCAGGCTTGTTCATGGGTTGACAAGGTTGCGGATAGCAAAGGCCCAACCCCATTGACGAAGCCTGTGTAGGTCGGAATTGCTGTTATACCCATTCCGCCGGCAAAACGACGTAACCCAACGTGTCGTCATCGCGAGCCCCGAAAGGGGCGTGGCGATCTACTGCCGGGCGGTGTGCGAGGGTGTCCGGCAGTGGATTGCTTCGCCTTCGGCTCGCAATGACGATGGGGGTAGGCTGTGGAAGCCAGGTCACCTCATACCAGGAAGGGCGCTGCCCTCAGGGCGAGCGCGGGCACCGGTACTTTGAAGCGTCGTTTTCGGCGCTGCGCAGAGACCTTCGACGCAAGCGTCCCGCCTTGTTCGGCGGCTCGTGCGATCCGTGCGAGACGGTCTATCCTGCGTTCACCTCGCAGCCAGCGGCCGGCTCGGACTGTAAAATGACGACACAATGACGACATTCTGACGACACTTTGGGCGCGCGGCCGCGGCGTCAGTGACTAGATCAGGCCAGGCGGGGGCTGTCCGGAACTGCGGTCGTGCTGTCCACCGGCTCGTCGGCTTCATCCGCGACCCCAACTCCTGCCGCCGGCGCCATCCCTCCTGCCGCCGGCGCTGCCGGCTGGGCGGCCGGGCCGAGCTGGGTGCGGACCAGGTTGGCGAACAGGCCGCCGCGGCGGACCAGGTCGTCGAAGGTGCCGCGTTCGCGCACCGCGCCGTCCTTGAACACCAGGATCAGGTCGGCCTCGCGCACCGTCGACAGGCGATGCGCGATGATGAAGGTGGTGCGGCCGGCCATCAGCGCGTGCAGTGCCGTCTGTACCCGGGCCTCGGTAGCGGCGTCGAGTGCGCTGGTGGCCTCGTCGAGGATCAGGATCGGCGGGTCCTTGAGCAGCGCGCGCGCAATCGCGATCCGCTGGCGCTCACCGCCTGAGAGCGTGACGCCGCGCTCGCCGACCCGGGTCTCGTAGCCCCTGGGTTGGCGGACGATGAAGTCGTGCGCTTCGGCCAGTTTGGCCGCGGCAATCAGCTCCTCGTCGGTGGCCTCGGGGCGGCCGACGCGCAGGTTGTCGGCGATGGTGCGGAAGAACATCGTCGTGTCCTGGAAGACGACGCCGATGTTCTGGCGCAGCGAATCGAGCGTAATGTCGCGGATGTCGATGCCGTCGATGCGGATGGTGCCGGACTGCGGATCGGCGAGCCGGTGCAGCAGCGCCATCGCCGTGCTCTTGCCGGCGCCGGTCGAGCCCACCAGTGCGACGGTCGTGCCGGCCTTGACCGAGAACGTCAGGTCGTGGATGGCGGGCACGCCGGAGCCGCCCTCGTAGGCGAAGGTGACGTGGTAGAACTCGACGTCGCCGCGCGCGCGGCCCAGCGTTTGGGCATCCGGCTTCTGCTTCACCGAGGACTCGGTGTCGAGCACGGAGAAGAACTGCGCCAGGCCGTGCATCTGGAAGAACAGCCGCGAGACGAAGCCCATGGCGTGGTCGAGTCGGCCGATCAGCAAGGTGGCGAAGCCCATGAAGCTGACGATCTCGCCGACGCTGGCTTGGCCGCGCAGGTTGAGCCAGGTGCCGAGCAGAAAGATCGACACCACGGTGATCGTCGACGCGGCGCGGGTGAGCACGCTGACCAGCGCCCACAGGTTGAGCACCGGATACTGGGCGGCGAGCACCCGGCGCATGGTGTAGGCGAGCGCGCGGGCTTCGGCGGCGAGCCGGACGTAGCTGTGGATCAGCGGCACATTGCCGAGCGCGTCGCCGGCGCGGGTGGCGAGCCGGGCGTGGTACTCCTCCACCTTGCCCTGGCGGCGTTCAGTCCGCGCGATGACAAGCGCGGTCAACACGGCGAAGGCGGCGATCAGCACCACCAGCAGCAGCCCCAGTCGCCAGTTCATCGACAACGACAGCGGCAGCAGCACGAGAATGGCGACGAAGGTTGCGAGGTGCTCGCGGAAGAACGCCAGCCAGACGCCGAACAGGCTATCGACGCCGCTCAGCATGATCTTCAGCACCCTCCCGGAGTGGGATTCGCTGTGGAACGCGGTGGGCAGGCTCAGAACGTGCTCGAAGAACAGCGCCATCGCCGCCAGCCGCCTTCGGTGCGCTAGCCGGTCGGCGTGCAGCGAAACCAGGATGTTGGCGAGGATGCCGCCGAGGCCGACGCCGCCCCAGATCGCGAGCAGGCGGATCGCGTCCGACCATGTCTGCTCCGGCGGCCGGTCACTGCCCTTGGCGAGCACATCGACGATGCGCCCGAACAGCACCGGCTCGACGTAGGCCAGCACGGCGACCAGCACGTTGGCAACCGCGAGCGTGATCGCCAAGCGGCATTCGGGGCGCAGCAGGCCGAGGACGCGGGAATAGATGCGAACGAATTCCATGACCGCCCTAAAGGCCGGGGTTTGTGCAGCCGAAGACCGCGTTCTTTCCTAGCAGGAAGCGGGGGATGCGTCTGCCATTGTCATGTGTCGGCACTGTGTGGCGCGATATACGCGCATCAGGATTATTTACTTTCGCCATTTCCGCGCATAATCTTGCGAACGCCATGTCACGACCTCTGAGGATCGAATTTGCGGGTGCGCTGTATCACGTGAGCGCCCGCGGCAATGCCGGTCAGTCCATCTTTTTCAAGGACGGTGACCGTCGGNCGTTTTTGGATTTGCTCGGTCGCGAGGTCTCCCAGCATCGCTGGATTTGTCATGGCTACTGCCTGCTCAATGACGAGTACCGGCTGATCATCGAGACTCCCGAGGCCAATCTCNGGGCGGGGATCGGCCGGCTGAATGCCGTCTACTCGCAATGGTTCAACCGTCGATACTGCCGCGCCGGGCATCTTTTTCAGGGGCGCTATAAGGCGATCGTCATCGAGAAGGCGCGCTGGCTGACGGCGCTGGCGCGTGATCTCGCCTGGGCGCCGGTCCACGCCGGGCTAGTCAAGCGGCCGGGACAGTGGGACTGGTCGAGCCACCGTGCCATCGGCAAGGGGCGGGAAATACCGCCGTGGCTGAGGGTCGAAGACATACTGGGCGACTTCGCTGACGCTCCGCAAGGCGCGCGGCGCGCCTATCGCGACTACATCGCCGAAGGGCGTGACGCGCCCAGTCCCTGGCCGCAGGTGCGTGCACAATTGTATCTGGGCGACGAGGCGTTTCTGAAGGCGATGGCGGACCGGGTGCGTCATCTGTCGGCCGACCAGGTGGCGCGCGCGGCCTTCCATCCCGATCGTCCGACGCGCGAGACGATCATTCGTGCCGTTGCCTCGGTGGCCGGCGTCCCACCCGCCAGCACGCTCGACCGGCACGTGCGACAAGATATTTTTCAGGTGACGGTCTACCTGCTTCGACGCGCTGCCAACCTGCCACTGAAGGAGGTTGCGATGCTGGCCGGCATTTCGCCGCCGCGCGTCTCGCAGATCCAACGGGCGATCGAAGACGCGGGCGGACTCGATCGCGCGTTTCGCTGGGCAAGGCCGTTGGGCGTGTATCTCACGTAATCGGGACTGGCGCGATCAGGGCAATGCTCAGTCCGGAAATTTCGCCTAATCAGATATTTTCTTGAAAATCAGATGCTTGGAGCGCAACCGTTCGATCCGGTCGGTTTGCTCTCGTCGTGCCGTGCCCTCAAGCGAGGCTGATCGAGACAGCGGCGGCGCGGCGATTGCAAGTGATAATTGCGAGAAAGATGCGAGGGCGCGGTGCGGGGGCATGGTGCGAGCCGGGCGATTTTCGCCCGGTTGTGGAGACGTGCCCGAACCACTGTGCGGGCGGTCATGACGCCCATGCGGAAAGATTGTTGCGTCCGCTGGCGAAATGCTATGGCAAAATTGCCACTTTAGCTGTTCAAGCGTATTTTTATGAGCGAACAGCATCGAGGCACTCTCGACAAGGCTGGTCATGCGCTGCTAGCGTTGCAAGTGTAAGGCGCTCGCAAGTCGTGCGCCGGATTTGGCGGGGCAAGCGGTGTAGAGCCGACGTCCCAGACGCACGGTCTCCTTCAGGAGGCCAGCCGGCAGATGCGGTACAAAGACACGTGGAGAAGAGTGATGAGCAGGACATACGATCCATCGCCGCGGACCCCGGGCATCGCGAAGGTCGTTCTGGCGACACGACATCGCTGCCGTTCGAGGCTGAATTCGACGGCACGCGCAGGCCGCAGGCGACGGGCAGCGCAGACCCGTGCGATCCGTCTCGTTACTGGGATTTCTTCTCGGGCACGGATTGAGTTCCGTACGGCGGGGCGGGCAGGGAACCCGGGTCAGATCAGGGGCGAGGTGATGGTCGCCTGGATGAACCGGAGATACTGAGACTGCCCGTCCCGATCCGTTGATCTTCAGGACAAGGGGCCTGCCGGTTAAACGTCCAGGTTGGCCACCTTCAGTGCGTTCTCCTCGATGAATTCGCGTCGCGTCTCGACGGTATCGCCCATCAGGGTGGAGAAGACTTCCTCCGCATCATCGGCGTGGGCGACCCTGACCTGCAGCAGGATGCGGGCATTGGGATCGAGCGTCGTCTGCCACAACTGCTCCGGATTCATCTCGCCCAGCCCTTTGTAACGCTGAATCGCCACCCCTTTGCGGCCGAGCATGGTGACCGTATCCACCAGCGCCACCGGGCCGGTGATCGGGTACGGCTTCTCTTTGACCGTCAGCGTTCCGGGCTTTGCGTACACGTGCTGCAGGGCATCGGCGCGTGAATTCAGCCGCCGTGCCTCGCTGCTGGCGATCAGTGCGGCCTCGATGACGTGGCGTTCAGAGACACCGCGCAACGTGCGTGTAAACGCAAGGCCGCCATCATCCAGCGGCATTCCTTCCCATCCCCGATCAGGCATCGATTGCAGCGAGTCGAGTCGCGTGGCGATATCCCTGGCCACCACTTCGGCCCTGTCCCGGTCGGAGAGAATGTGCGGATCCAGCGCTGCCGCAATCGCGGTCTGTTCGAGCATCTGCATCGGCAGGTGTTGCGACAGGCGTTCGAGCAGCGTCTTCGTTCCGCGCGCCTCCTCGGCGAGCCGCCGCAGGTCGGTGCCGGCGATCTGCTCACCGGAAAAGCTCTCGAACACAGCACCTTCGTCGATGGCGGCGGCAAACAGGTAGTCCTGCAGCGCGCCGTCGTCCTTCAGATACACCTCCGAAGACCCGCGCTTGGCGCGATAGAGCGGTGGTTGGGCGATATAGAGATAGCCCTGCTCGATGATGTCTTTCATCTGGCGGAAGAAAAACGTCAGCAGCAGCGTGCGGATGTGGCTTCCGTCCACATCGGCGTCGGTCATGATGATGATCTTGTGGTAGCGGCACTTGCCGGCATCGAAATCCTCGCTGCCGATGCCGGTGCCGAGCGCTGCGATCAGCGTACCGATCTCGGCGGAGCCCAGCACCTTGTCAAAGCGCGCCCGCTCGACGTTGAGGATTTTGCCGCGCAGCGGCAGAATGGCCTGATTCGAACGGTTGCGTGCCTGCTTGGCTGAACCACCGGCCGAATCGCCCTCGACCAGGAACAACTCGCTTTTCGCCGGGTCCCGTTCCTGACAATCGGCCAGCTTGCCCGGCAGCGACGTGATTTCCAGCGCCGTTTTTCGCCGGGTGAGTTCGCGAGCCTTGCGCGCCGCTTCACGTGCGGCCGCGGCTTCGACGATCTTGGAGATCAGCTTCTTGGCATCGCCGGGATGCTCTTCAAACCAGCGATCGAGGTGTTCGCTGATCAGGCTTTCGACCACCGGCCGCACCTCGGAAGAGACCAGCTTTTCCTTGGTCTGCGACGAGAACTTCGGATCCGGCACCTTCACCGACAGAACACAGGTCAGTCCCTCACGGGCGTCATCGCCGGTGATCGTGACCTTCTCCTTCTTGGCGACGCCCGATGCGGCGTAAGCCTGTACGGTGCGGGTCAGGGCACCGCGAAATCCGGCGAGGTGCGTGCCGCCATCCTTCTGCGGGATGTTGTTGGTGAAGCACAGCATCGTCTCGTGATAGCTGTCGTTCCACTGCAGCGCAGCCTCGACAATGATGCCGTCGCGCTCGCCGCGAATACCGATCGGTTTCGCCATCAATGCCGATTTTGAGCGGTCGAGGTAGGCGACGAACGCGGCGATGCCGCCTTCGTAGTGAAGATCGACCACGTGCGGGTCTACCGAGCGGGCATCGGTCAGCCGCAGCCGGATGCCCGAATTGAGAAACGCCAACTCGCGCAGCCGGTGTTCCAGGGTCGGGAAGTCGAACTCGGTCAGCGAAAATATGGCAGTCGAGGGCAGAAAGGTGAGCTGGGTTCCGGTCAGAGGCTTGTTTCCGGCCATCGGCGCATCACCGACGACAGCCAACGGCGCTTCCGCATCGCCGTTGCGAAAGCGCATGGAATGTTCCTTGCCGCCGCGCCAGATACGAAGCTCGAGCCAGTCCGACAGTGCGTTGACGACCGAGACGCCGACGCCATGCAGTCCGCCGGAGACCTTGTAGGAATTCTGATCGAATTTGCCGCCGGCGTGCAGCCGGGTCATGATCACTTCCGCGGCCGACACCCCNTCTTCGGCATGGATGTCCACCGGAATGCCGCGACCGTTGTCGGTCACCGTGACCGATCCGTCGGAATTCAGCTCCACCTGCACGACATCGCAATAGCCGGCGAGGGCTTCGTCGATCGAATTGTCGACGGCCTCGTAGACCATATGGTGCAGTCCGGAGCCGTCGTCCGTGTCGCCGATGTACATGCCGGGGCGCTTGCGGACCGCATCCAGCCCGCGCAGCACCTTGATTGAACCGGCGTCATAGGCTTCGACGTCCGTGGCGGCGGTTCTGCCGTCGGTCATGCCATGGTCTCCACTTCATAAGCTGTGGCAGCTGGCGAGGGACATCCAGCGACAGCATTTGCGCCCGGCCGGCCAGTGGTTTGAAAACATCAATGTCGCATCCCGCGTACCAGGCGTGTGCACCCAGTGCGGCGACGGTTTCGAACACCGCCATGCGTCGGGCGGCATCCAGATGTGCCGCGACATCATCCAGCAGGACCAAGGGCGGCGTGCCGCGTTCGCGCGCCAGCAACTGCGCCCCGCCAGCACCAGACTGATCAGCAGCATTTTCTGCTCGCCGGTGGAGCACTCCCGGGCTCTGCGCCCGTTCGTGCCGTGGAACACATGCAGGTCCGAGCGGTGCGGGCCGAGCGCACAACCGCCGTTTTCCGCATCGGTCTTCCGACAGCCTGCGAGCGCACTTCTCAGCCGGTCCTCGACGGCGAGTGCCGGCTGATCGTCAAGCCAGTCCTCCACCAGACCAGCCGCGACAACGCGCACGACCGGAAAGTCCGCAGGCGTGGTGGCGGCGACGGCGGTGAGTTGCGCCGTCGTCTGCCGGCGGGCGGCCGCAATGGCAACGCCCTGAGCGGCCATCGAGTCTTCCAGCGCCGCCAACCAGACAGGGTCGGGATGCGGTTGGCGCAGCAGTACCGAACGCTGCTGGAGTGCGCGTTCGTACGCGGCAACGCGACGGGCATGCGTCGGATCGATGCCCCAGACCAGCCGGTCCAGGAACTGCCGGCGTGCCTGTGGCCCTCGGAGAACAGCCGGTCCATGTCCGGCGTCAGCCAGGCGACGGCAACGATCTCGGCAAGGGCAGCGCGGCCCCGTGCCGCTTGGCCATTGACGCTGACCACCATGCGCGCGCGGCCTCCGTCCTCGGCGAAGCCACTGACGATATCGATCGGTGCGTCTGGCATCTGTAGCCGGACCGAAACCGACCAGGCGGGAGCGCGGAACGACCCGTCCGTGTGCAGCATCTCGGCCAGCGATGCGCGGCGCAGCCCGCGGCCCGGTGCCAGCAGCGACAGGGCTTCAAGGACGCTCGTTTTGCCACAGCCGTTCGCTCCAAGCAGCACCACTGGGTGCGTCGACAGCTCCAGTTTCAATGACCGGTGGCAGCGGAAGTCGTGCAGGGACAGCCGGCTCACCGTGATCCGGGATGACGGTGTGCACGCTGTCGAGCCGACCGGGTAGGCCGTATCCAGGGGTGACAACTCCGAACAGTAGGACGCGCTCGAATGCTCAGACACGCATCGGCATCAGCACGTAGATGGCACTTCGGTCATCCAGTTCGTGCAGGATTGTCGGCGACGCGGCATCCGCCATTGACAGGCGGGCGCTGTCGCCGCCGATCTGTTCCGCGATGTCGAGCAAATACCGGGAATTGAAGCCGATTTCCATCGACTCTCCGGAATACCGCACCTCCAGTTCCTCCGACGCGCTGCCGTGCTCGGGGCTGTTTGCCGACAGCTCCAGCGTGCCGTTGCCAAGCCTGAGCTTCACGGCGCGCGAGCGATCACTGGAAATCGCCGAGACCCGGTCGACCGCTTCTTTGAATTGCCGGCAGTCGACCTCCAGCTGCTTGTCATTATGTTCCGGAATGACGCGCTCATAATCGGGAAATGTGCCGTCGATCAGCTTCGATGTCAGGATGGCGCCATTGGCGGTCAATCGGATCTGGGTATCGGAGAGCGCGATCTCCAGATCGCCCTCGATCTCGTCGATCACCTTGCGGACCTCGGCCACGGTCTTGCGCGGAATGATCACGCCCGGCATTCCGTCCGCTCCTTCGGGCACCGGCAACTCCACCCGCGCCAAACGGTGACCATCCGTGGCGACCGCACGCAGTACGTCGGTGGCGTCGCTGCGGGCCACGTGCAGGTAGATGCCGTTGAGGTAGTAGCGCGTTTCCTCGGTGGAAATCGCGAATCGGGTGCGGTCGATCAGGCTGCGCAGGTGAGCGGCTGGGAGGCGGAACCGGAAGGGCAACTCGCCGCTGGTCAGTGCCGGAAAGTCCTCGATCGGCAGACAGGCCAGCGTGAACCGGGAGCGCCCGCAGCGCAGCAACAGCCGCTCGCCAGCGGACGCGGATTCCAGTTCCAGTTGTGCGCCGTCGGGAGTTTACGCACGATGTCGTACAGCGTATGCGCCGGAACCGTGGTGGCGCCCGCGCTGCTGACATCGGCAACGACCGATTCAACGATCTCCAGGTCCATATCGGTTGCGGTCAGACGCAACTCACTGTTTTCTGCCTGCAACTTGACGTTTGACAGAATCGGGATGGTGTTGCGGCGCTCCACAACGCTTTGCGCGTGCCCGAGAGACCTCAGTAATTGCGCCCGTTCGATTGTGACTTTCATTTCAGATAGACGACCGAGCTTGATTGGCTCCCAAGATGCGATGCGACGAAAACGCCAAACATGCCGATTTGCCTGCAACGCACCGCCGCAAACAAACGCGTGCCGACGAACGTCGAACCGCCGATAAAATCAGTATAGCAAAGGTAGATCAGTCAGGTAGCGAATTCCTGACAGCGGAGGACAGCGACAGCATTATCCCTGCAGCATCCGTCGCAATAGCTCCAGATCCTCCGCGAAGGATGCATCCGATTCCTTCAGCTCCTCCACCTTGCGGACGGCATGCATGACGGTTGTGTGATCCCGGCCACCGAACTTGCGGCCAATCTCGGGCAGTGATCGGGACGTCAGCTGCTTGGCCAAGTACATCGCCACCTGNCGGGGGCGGGCGATGGCACGAGCACGTCGGGCAGAGTGCATATCTGCGATGCGGATGTTGAAGTGGGCTGCCACCTGCTTCTGGATATCGTCGATCGTGATTCGCCGGTCGTTCGCCCGTAGCAGGTCGTGCAGCACTTCCTGAGTGGTGTCCAGCGTGATCGAGCGTCCGATCAACTGTGCGTGCGCCACCACCCGGTTCAACGCGCCTTCCAGCTCGCGCACGTTCGAGGTGATGCGATGAGCGAGAAACTCCATCACCTTCTGAGGCACGCTGATCCCGAGCTGATCGGCCTTCGACTGCAGAATGCCCAGCCGCAGTTCGTACGTCGTCGCGTGAATGTCAGCGACCAGACCACAGTTCAGCCGGGACTTGAGCCGTTCCTGTATTCCCTCCAGGTCCGACGGAGACTTGTCGGCGCTGAGCACGATCTGCCGTCCCTGATCGACGAGAGTGTTGAACGTGTGGAAGAATTCTTCCTGGGTCGATTCCTTGCCGCTGATGAACTGCACGTCGTCGATCATCAGGACATTGACGGAGCGGAACTGTTCCTTGAAATCGACTGTGTTCTGCTCGCGCAGTGCGCGAATGAACCGGTACATGAACTTTTCGGCTGACAGGTAGATGACCGTCTGCTTCGGATCGCGTCCGCGGATATGCCAAGCCATGGCGTGCATCAAATGGGTCTTGCCGAGGCCGACGCCGCCATAGAGGAACAAGGGATTGAACGGCACCCGCCGCGCCTCACCGACACGGCGGGCGGCAGCGTAGGCGAACTCGTTCGGCTTGCCGACGACGAAGTTCTCGAAGGTGAAGCGAGGGTCGAGGGGGCGCTGATTTCATCCACGGTGCTGGTGCCATTGTGACCAGTACCATTGTGACCAGTACCGTTGTGACCGGTCCCGTTGTGACCGGTCCCGTTACGGGAGTGACAGCGGTGGGCCGCGATGCGGGTCTGAGGACGCCGCCGTCGGCGGCAGTTGATGGCCATCGGGATGGACCACGATGTCGATGGTATGAACCTGCGGGTTTTCTCCCNNCCAGAGCGTCCGAAGCCGATCGCTATAGTGGGCGACAACCCAGTCGCGCATGAACCGGGTGGGGACCGCCATCGTGACGAGACCGCTGTTTTCTCCGCGCACCACCATCGGTTTGAGCCAGCTCCGGTAGGCCGCCTCACCAATTTCGGCGCGAAGAAGACCGCTCACCCGTCTCCATTGGAAATCGAGTGTAGAGACATTCTGATTGTTCATCGCCAACCCGCAGTAACAATCCGAGCAGACAAGCCGGGTAACAACGGAAGCTTGCAGGCACAGAAGAACACGCTGCAGCGAAGAACCTTCGCAACCCGGACCTGGACTGCTTCTCCGCCAGAGGGGCGTATCAAGATGCTGCCAAAAACCACCGGAACGTATTCCAGCAGCCACTCCTCGGCATCACCCCTTCGCAGCATGCTTGAATTACCGCGACGATAATCTGTGGATAATCAAAACCCGCGAATTATCGTCAAGCATACCCGGTAGTATTCTGCAAGTGCAACCCGTTGGGCCAACCAATTAACGGCAGGTTTTTACCCCGACACGAGCTATTATTAGGCAGTAGAGGATATTGGTTTCAACAATCGTTCATCTCCGCATCCCTCTGTCCAGCCGCAAAGCTCCCGCGGGCCCTCCTTTGGGAAGGTTCTTCAACATCATTTTTAATGGTAACACCCGAGGCAGAGACTTTACTGGCGCCATCGGCTCTGTGCAACATGGCCGAATCCAGAACGCCAAAAAAAGAATCTCTTGACATGTTTGCGGCAACAACTGTGCCCTGCCCACAAGGGGCAGCACAGTCACCAAAGGGACCTTGAGGTTGTGAAGTAGAGTTGGAGCGTCGTCGCAGTAGCGAATTGAACGGGATCAGCTCGACATCGACTTGATCCGCTGCGCGAGACGCGACAACTTCCGCGCCACCGTGTTGCGGTGAACAACTCCCTTATTGGCGCCGCGCATCAACTCCGGCTGAGCCAGCTGATACGCAGCCATCGCCTCTTCCTTACTGCCGCCGGAGATGGCCGCTTCCACCTTCCGCAGATAGGTCCGAATGCGGGAAACGCGTGCCCGGTTGACCTCTGTGCGCTTTTTCGTCTGACGAATGCGCTTCTTAGCGGAAGCGTGATGAGCCATTCCGTGTCCCTTTACGGCGTTCCCGACCAACGAGAGGGCGCTCTTGTAACGGTCGGGTCGGCTGACGTCAACACCTTGCGGAATGCTGACCGCTCCGCATGTGCGGAAATCCGGTGCAGGGCCGCCGAATGGCGGCCCTGCACCGTGCCCGGTGTTTAGCGGTTACGCCATTCCGGCTTGCGCTTCTCGGCGAAGGCGCTCATGCCTTCCTTCTGGTCTTCGGTCGCGAAGACGGCATGGAACATCCGCCGTTCGAAGCGGATGCCTTCGGCCAGCGTCATTTCGAACGCCCGGTTGACCATCTCCTTGTTCAGCATCGCGATCGGGCGCGACATCTTGGCGATCTTGCCGGCCGCTTTCATCGTCTCGTCCATCAGTTCAGCCGCCGGGACGACGCGGGCAACGAGTCCTGCGCTCAGGGCTTCGTCGGCCTTCACCTGCCGGCCGGTCAGGCACATGTCCATGGCGAGCGCCTTGCCGACGGCGCGGGTCAGCCGCTGGGTGCCGCCGGCGCCCGGGATTGCCGCAATGGTGATCTCCGGTTGGCCAAACACGGCGGTATCGGCGGCAATGATGAAGTCGCACATCATCGCCAGTTCGCAGCCGCCGCCGAGTGCGAAGCCGGCCACCGCGGCGATTACCGGCTTGCGGCACTTTGCCGTACGCTCCCAGGCGGACGTAATGAAGTCCTCCAGGTAGCAGTCCATGAAGGTCTTGTCCTTCATCTCCTTGATGTCGGCGCCGGCGGCAAATGCCTTCTCGCTGCCGGTGATGACGATGGCGCCGATCGCATCGTCCGCCTCGAAGTCGTCGAGCGCCTGACCCAGTTCCGCCACCAGCTGATTGCACAACGCGTTGAGCGCCTTCGGCCGGTTCAGCGTGATCAGTCCGACAGCACCCTTCGCCTCGGCGATGATCATCTCGTACGCCATCTCGGTTTCTCCTCGTCCCTCGTCGTTTTTGCCGGACGGCCGCGTCGCGCGGCCTCCTGTCGTCACCGCTGCCGGCGGCCGCAATAAAAGGTGGAGCGGCCGCTCTGCAGGANNTCTCTGGATGCCCCCTGTCCGCGCCACGTCACAGCGACAGCCCGGGCACGGTTCGCCCGCGCGACCGTATACCGCGAAACGGTGCTGGAAGAAACCGAGTTCACCGGAGGGTTGGCGGTGGTCACGCAGACTGGAACCGCCCGCTTCAATGGCTTCCGAAAAGGTTTCGCGGATCGCCGCAACGAGGCGTTCAAGACGTGCACCGATCACCGTTGCCGCCATTCGCACCGGTGACAGTCGCGCCCGGAATAGGCTTTCAGACGCGTAGATGTTTCCCATGCCGGCCACCACCGCCTGGTCAAGCAGCGCTGTCTTCAGGGGCGCCCGGCGACCGGCAAGCCGGCCTGCCAGCCAGGCGGCGTCGAAACCATCTCCGAGCGGATCAGGGCCGAGCCGCGCCAGATGTGGGCAGGCGTCCAGCGCGTCGTCGGCGATTAGGTCCATGAACCCGAAGCGCCGCGGATCACGAAAGCGCAGGTGCATGCCCTCATCGGTTGCAAGCAGCAGATGGTCGTGGATGTCGGGCGGCACAGCGTCGATGCCGTCGATGGCGAAACTGCCGGACATCCCCAGGTGTGCGAGCCATGTCTCGTCGCCGTCGAGGCCGATCAGCAGGTACTTGCCGCGGCGGGAGAGTTCACGCACGCGGCGCCCCTGCAGCCGGCGGTCAAAATCGCGCGGCAGGGGGAAGCGCAGGTCGGGGCGACGCTGCACCACCTGGATCAGTCGTCGACCAACCAGGACCGGTAGCAGACCGCGGCGGACCGTCTCGACTTCAGGCAGTTCCGGCATGTCGCACACGCTAGCGCGCTCCAACGCCTTCCGCTATGGTCCGCTCCCATGTCGGACACGCGATCAGACCGCCCGGACACTGCAGGTGCTGCCGGGGACGCAACCACGCATTTCGGCTACCGCACCGTGCGCGAGGCCGAGAAGGCGTCGCTCGTCGGCGCGGTATTCGATTCCGTCGCCAGCCGCTATGACCTGATGAACGATCTGATGAGCGGCGGTGTCCACCGGTGGTGGAAGTCGGCGATGATCGACTGGCTCNAACCCCGTCCGGGAATGCAGCTGCTCGACGTCGGTGGCGGTACCGGCGATATCGCGCTGCGCTTCCGGCGCNGCGGCGGCGGTCCGGTGATTGTGCTCGACATCAATTACGAGATGCTGGCGGTGGGCCGCGACCGGGCGATCAACCGCGGTGTGCTGACCGACCTGCAGTGGATCTGCGGCGACGCCGAACAGCTTCCGATACCGGACAGCTCGGTAGACGCATTCACTATCGCGTTCGCCATCCGCAACGTCACCCGCATCGACGCGGTACTGCGCGAGGCGCGGCGCGTGCTGCGGCCGGGCGGCCGGTTCCTGTGCCTCGAAGNNTTCAGCCGGGTCGCACTGCCGGTTCTCGACCGGATGTACGATGCGTATTCGTTCCGCGTCCTGCCGACGCTGGGCAAGGTCGTCGCCCGCGACGCCGATGCCTACCGCTATCTGGCGGAGAGCATCCGCCGTTTCCCCGAACAAGAGACGTTCGCGGGGATGATCCGTGCGGCCGGGCTCGACGTGGTGCGCTGGCGCAACCTCTCGGGCGGGATCGCCGCTCTCCACTCCGCCTGGCGAACGTGACCCACCGGCCCGGATGCCCGATGACGGGCGCGCCCGGACCGACCGGCTGAGGCGCCCGTGTTTCGTTCACTGCGCAATGCGCGCCGTCTGGTCGGANCCGCGGGGACACTGGCGCGGAACGACGCGTTGTTCGTTCTCGATCGCCTGGGGCTACCACTGCCGTTTCTGCTTGTCCGTCCTCTGGTCCGCCATCGCAGCGGCCGGCCGGGACAACGGCTCGCCCGGGCGCTGCAGGAGGCGGGGCCGTCCTTCATCAAGCTGGGACAGACGCTGTCCACCCGCTCTGATTTGCTTGGCGAAGAACTGGCGGCCGACCTCTCGGCACTGCAGGATCGGCTGCCGCCGTTTCCGTTCGACCAGGCGAAGACGATCATCGAGGGTGAATTAGGCAGGCCGCTCGACGAAGCATTCCGGTCGTTTGAGACCGAACCGGTGGCGGCAGCGTCGATCGCACAAGTGCACCTTGCGGTCACGGCCGAGGGTCACGAGGTGGCGGTGAAGGTGCTGCGTCCCGGGGTCGAGGACGCCTTCAACCGTGACCTTGATTTGTTTTTATGGATCGCCGAACGCATCGAGGCGAGCGCGCCGCGCNTGCGGCGGCTGCGTCCAGTGGATACGATCCGGATGTTCGCCGAGAGCGTGGCCATGGAAATGGATCTGCGCTTCGAGGCCGCGGCGGCTGCTGAACTGGCAGAAAACTTTGCCGGCGATCCGAATTTTTCGGTGCCGGCGGTCGACTGGACGCGGACCGCTCGCCGGGTGCTGACCATCGAGCGCGTCTGCGGCATCAAGTTCGACGAGCGCGAGGCGATCATCGCCGCCGGCCATGATCCGCGGGCGGTGCTGACCAAGGCGGCGCAGGCGTTCTTCGTCCAGGTGTTCCGCGACGGCTTCTTCCATGCCGACCTGCACGCGGGCAACATGTTCGTCCGCGCCGACGGCAGTGTCGTTGCCGTCGATTTCGGCATCATGGGTCGGATCGACCGGCGCACCCGCCGCCACTTGGGCGAGCTGCTGCTGTCGTTTCTCAGCCGCGACTTCNGCCGCGCGGCCGAGGTGCACTTCGAGGCCGGATGGATTCCGGCCGATCGTTCGCTCGATGCCTTCGCACAGGCCTGCCGGTCGATCGCCGAGCCGATCCTGGACCGGCCGCAGAACGAGATCTCGGTTGCCCGGCTGCTTGGTCAGCTGTTTCAGGTGACCGAGACCTTTGCCATGGAGACCCAGCCGCAGCTGTTGCTGTTGCAAAAGACGATGCTGATCGCCGAAGGCACCGGCCGGAAGCTGGCACCGGACGCCAACATGTGGTTGCTGGCCCGTCCGCTGATCGAGCGATGGACCATCGATANNCGCTCGGCCCGGCGCGTGCGCGAGGCGGTGAGCGAATTCGCCTTGCTGCTTGGACGTCTGCCGGATCTGGTCCGCCGCGCCNGAAGAGGGGTCACGATCCTGGCCGATGGTCGTTTGCGAATCGATCCCGAAAGCCTCATCGGGCTGAACGGCGGAGGGTGAGCGTTTACCNTGCCCTGGGTGCTGTCGGCGGTGCTGGCGGTGGCGCTGCTGGCAGTGCTGATCGCCGGTTAGCAATATCCGAGCAAGCGGAATCGCTTGTTCGGATTTGCGTGCTTTAAAAATCAAACAGTTGGAGCACGGCCGTTCGATCAGATCGGTTCAATCTGATCAAACCGTGCTCAAGTGCCGGCAAGACGCAGCAGGCCGGGCAAAGGGAGGAGGAGGCGAGATGAGTGCCGACATGCTCGTTGTGCTGGGCATCCTTGGAACCGCCGCCGTGCTGTTCGCCAGCAACCGCGTGCGCAGCGATGTCGTTGCCATCCTCGTCGTTCTGGCGCTCACCCTCAGCGGCGTCTTGAGCGTTCAGGAATCGCTATCCGGTTTTGCCGACCCGGTGGTCGTCCTGCTGGCGGGACTGTTCGTGGTTGGCGAGGGACTGGTCAACACCGGCGTCGCACAGCGTCTGGGCGAGGCGGTGCTCGTGGCCGGCCGCGGACAGGAGATCAGGTTGCTGGCGCTGCTGATGGTGACGGTGGCCATCGTCGGCGCGTTCATGAGTTCGACTGCCGTCGTTGCCGTCTTCATCCCGGTGGCCGCGACGATCGCCAGTCGGACGGGCATCAGCCCCCGGCGACTGCTGATGCCGATCTCCGTAGCTGCGCTGATCAGCGGCATGATGAACCTGATCGCTACCGCGCCGAACCTGGTGGTGGATGAAGCCCTCAAACAGCGGGAGCTTGGCTCGCTGGGCTTCTTCGGCTTCACACCGTTTGGCATCGGAGCGCTTGTGGTCTGCGTCGCATTCATGCTGCTGGTCGGCCGGCGCATGCTCGCGGCGGCCGACAAGGGCGATGCAGCGAATACCGACCGGTCGATCGAGAAACTCGTTGCCGGCTATGGCCTTCAGGACCGGTTCAAGCGCTTGCGCATTCTGGACGGTTCGCCTCTGCACGACCGTTCGGTCGGGCGGATGCAACTTCGCGAGCGCTATGGCGCGATTCTGGTCGGCATCGACAAGGGACGCGGCGCGCGACACAGTTTCCGGCCGGCCGTCGCGGCGGCCAGCCTCTCCATTGGCGATCTGCTGGTCGTGGTCGGTTCCGCCGAACAGGTGGATGAGCTGATCCGGACGCAGAAGCTCGAGATGCTGCCGCCGTTGCCGGGGACCGTTCGTCGCCAGGCGCTGCAGGAGATCGGTGCCGCCGAGGTCATGCTGGCCCCAGGCTCGCAGCTGATCGGCCGTACCCTGCGCGAAGTGGGGTTCCGTGATCGCTATCACCTGACCGTGGTTTCCATCCGTCATCGCGGCGAACCAGTGGTTGCCGACCAGGCGGATTTGCGCCTGGACTTCGGAGACACGCTGCTGGTTGCCGGCGGCTGGCGGGACATTCTGAGCTTGGCGAAGCAGCGGGCGGACTTCGTGCTCCTCGATCTGCCGCAGGAATATAAGGACGTGGTGCCGGTTCCGAAGCGGGCGCCGATGGCACTTGCGATCATGGCGGCAATGGTGGCGGCAATGGCGTCGGGCGTGGTCCCGAATGTCGTTGCCGTCCTGCTGGCTGCGCTCGCCATGCTCGCCGCCGGCTGCGTGCCGCTGTCGTCCATCTATCACAAGATCAGCTGGTCCACGATCGTCCTGGTCGCCGGAATCCTGCCACTCGCCATGGCGCTTGACCGCACTGGCGCGACCGAGGCCGCCGCCGAGGGACTGGTGGGGCTGCTGGGCAGCCTCGGGCCGCTGGCGATGCTGGCCACAATCTTCCTGGTGACGGCGACGACCGGGCTATTCATCTCGAATACGGCAACCGCTGTGATCCTCGCCCCGGTTGCGATCGATGCGGCGCTGGAGGTCGGCGCGTCGCCGCACGCGTTTGCGATGACAGTGGCGATCGCGTGCTCGGCCGCCTTCATCACCNCCGTCTCCACGCCGGTGAATACGCTGGTCTTCGAGCCGGGCGGCTACAGCTTCATCGATTTCGTCAAGGTCGGCATCCCGCTTGCGCTGCTGGCGATGCTGGTGACGGTCGGCCTGTGTGCGGTGATCTACCCGATCTGACGGATGTGCGACCCCTGCCGGAATCGCGAGCCGCTCCGCCCCCTCTTGCCACATTTCCGGCGACCCGCTAGCCTGTAACAACACCGGATGTTCGTGAAATGGGGAAAATGGGCACGCTTGCGGGAAAGCGCCTGCTGTTGATCGTCTCTGGCGGGATCGCCGCCTATAAGTGCCTCGAGCTGATTCGCCGGGCANCGNCGAGCAAGGCGCGCGTGCGCTGCATTCTCACCGCGGGAGGCAGCCAGTTTGTCACGGCGCTGTCGCTGGAAGCGCTGTCCGAAGACAAGGTGTACGCGGATATGTTCGCTCTCGGCGACGAGAGCGAGATGGGCCATATCCGTCTGTCGCGGGATGCCGATCTGCTGGTGGTGGCGCCGGCGACCGCGAATATTCTCGCGCGCATGGCGGCGGGCATTGCTGATGACCTGGCGACGACGGCCCTGCTCGCGACCGACAAGCCGGTTCTGGTGGCGCCGGCGATGAACGTGCGGATGTGGCAGCACCCGGCGACGCAGGCGAACCTCGGCATTCTGCGCACCCGTGGCGTGCGGACCGTCGGTCCCAACGAGGGCGNNATGGCGTGCAACGAATTCGGATTCGGCCGGATGGCGGAGCCGGAAGAGATCCTGGCGGCCATCGAGGCTCATTTTGCGGCCGACCTTGCGCCTGATACCCGGGGTCGGCTCGCCGGACGGCGGGCGCTGGTCACGTCGGGGCCGACCCGGGAGCCGATCGATCCAGTCCGCTTCCTCTCCAACCACTCGTCCGGCCGGCAGGGGCACGCGATCGCCGCCGCGCTGGCGGAATCGGGAGCGGCGACAACGCTGGTCTCCGGGCCGACGGCGCTGGCCGATCCGCCCGGAGTGCGCGTTATCGCAGTGGAGACGGCGGTGCAGATGCTGGCTGCCTGCGAGGCGGCGCTGCCGGTCGACGTGGCCGTGTGCACCGCTGCGGTTGCCGACTGGCGGGTGCTGCAGCCGTCGGGGCAGAAGCTGAAGAAGGACGGAGGCGCGCCGCCGGTGCTGCACTTTGCCGAGAACCCCGACATTCTGGCGACGCTATCCGGAGCGGCGGAACGGCGCCCGCGGCTGGTGGTGGGGTTCGCCGCCGAGACGCACCGGGTGGTCGAGCACGCGCAGGCGAAGCGGGCACGCAAGGGCTGTGACTGGATCGTCGCCAACGATGTCTCGCCGGAGACAGGTACGTTCGGTGGCGAGAACAACACGGTTCACCTCATCACTGCCGACGGTGTCGAGGACTGGCCCGCGATGAGCAAGCGGGCGGTTGCCGGGCGGCTGGTGGCGCGCATCGCCGACGCACTGGAGCTTCATCAGTGAGCGCGCTGGACGTCGCCCTACAGCGACTGCCGCACAGCGAGGGACTGCCGTTGCCGGCNNCTACNNGCGACCGCGGGCGCAGCCGGCGCCGACCTGCTTGCCGCCGTGGACGCGCCGGTGACCGTGCCGCCACGTGGCCGGACGCTGGTGCCGACCGGGATCGCCATCGCGCTGCCGGAAGGCTGGGAAGCACAGGTGCGGCCCCGTTCGGGGTTGGCGGCGCGGCATGGAGTGACGGTGCTGAACAGCCCGGGCACGATCGATGCTGATTATCGGGGAGAGGTGGCGGTGATCCTGATCAATCTCGGTACGGAGCCGTTCACGGTGGACCGGGGTATGCGTATTGCGCAGCTTGTTGTTGCTCCGGTCACGGCGGTTCGCTGGAAGGAGCACGCGACGTTGCCCGCATCGGTGCGTGGAGACGGCGGTTTCGGATCAACCGGGACCTCGGTCGCCGACGATCACGAGCCTGCGTGAGCGCCCGATGCTGAAGCTGTCCCGCAAGACGTTGTTCGCGATCGAGGCCGTTCTGGACATTGCTTATCACGCCGGTGCCGCGCCGGTGCAGAGCCGGGAGATCACCCGCCGCCAAGGCATCCCGCGCCGCTACCTGGAACAGGCGCTGCAGAATCTCGTACGCAGCGGCGTACTCGTCGGCGTCCGCGGGCCGCGCGGCGGCTATCGGCTTGCCCGTGAGCGCCGGCGGATTACTGTAGGCGAGATCATCCGCATCGTGCGCAATATCGACGATGACGACGAGCTGCTGCAGGAAGAGAGCGGCTCGCCGCTTGGCTACAAGGTGGTGCGGCCCCTGTGGCTGGAGTTGCAGAGCGAGCTGCTCGCCCGGCTGGACGGAGTGACCGTGGACGAGTTGTGCGATCGTGCGGATCTTGCTGGAATCGTCAGCGAAGGGCGCAGCAATCTGGACTTCTCAATCTGATGGAGAACATCGCGGCGGGCAAGGCACGCACTGCTTGATTGTCCGCTGATGTTGGCCATATCCCGAACAACGATGCAGGGATGGTGAAGAAATGGACGAGCACACGAGCGTCACCGGTTCCGCCGCCCAACCAGGTCGCGGCCGGGTTTACGACAGCATCCTGGAGACCATCGGTGATACGCCGCTGGTTCGGCTGCACAAGTTCAAGGCCGAGACCGGTTGTGCGGCCGAGCTGCTGGGCAAGTGCGAATTCTTCAACCCGCTGTCCTCGGTCAAGGATCGGATCGGACTGTCGATGGTGCTGACGGCGGAACGCGAAGGCCGTATCCGCCCGGGCGCCACCCTGGTCGAGCCGACGTCCGGCAACACCGGCATCGCGCTCGCCTTCGTCTGCGCGTCCCGCGGCTACCGGCTGATCTTGACGATGCCGGAAAGCATGTCGGTCGAACGGCGCAAGATGTTGGCACTGCTGGGGGCCGAGATCGTGCTGACGCCGGCGGCGCGCGGCATGCCCGGCGCTGTTGCCC
Source organism: Defluviicoccus sp. (assembly GCA_013414705.1). Classification (GTDB taxonomy): domain Bacteria; phylum Pseudomonadota; class Alphaproteobacteria; order Rhodospirillales; family Defluviicoccaceae; genus Defluviicoccus. The sequence continues at coordinate 2,931,422 of CP058705.1, read as the reverse complement.
GCGCCGAAGAGGTGGTTGCCCAGACCCCCGGCGCGATTATGCTGCAGCAGTTCTCCAATCCCGCCAATCCGGAGATCCACAGGCGCACCACGGCGGAGGAAATCTGGCGCGATACCAGCGGCGAAGTGGATGCCGTCGTCAGCGGCGTTGGTACAGGCGGCACGTTGACCGGTATCGGCTCGGTGCTGAAATCCCGCCGGCCGGGGCTGAAAATGATTGCGGTCGAGCCGGAAGACAGCCCGGTGCTGTCGGGCGGCGTGCCGGGGCCGCACAAGATCCAGGGGATCGGCGCCGGGTTCGTTCCGTCGGTGCTCGACATCAGCCTGATCGACGAAGTGATCAAGATCGGCAACGAGACGGCTTTCGCGACCTCCCGGCTGGTTGCCCGTCTCGAGGGCCTGCCGGTCGGCATTTCGTCCGGAGCTGCGCTGGCCGCCGCGGTCGAAGTGGGGCGGCGGCCGGAAATGGCGGGGCGGTCGATCGTCGTCATCCTGCCGTCGTTCGCCGAGCGCTACCTGTCCACCGCGCTGTTCGATGGGCTCGGCGGCGACTGACGCCTCCGGTTTCCTTGGAGCCCGCTTGCGGCGAACACAGCCATGGACTTTTCCGACCAGCAGGTCCGGCGCTATGCCCGGCACATCCTGCTTGACGACATCGGTGGCGCTGGCCAGGCGAAGCTGCTGGGCGCGCGCGTCCTCGTCATCGGTGCCGGCGGCCTCGGCTCGCCGCTGCTGCTGTATCTGGCGGCCGCGGGCGTCGGTACGATCGGCATCGTCGATGACGACGTCGTCGACCTGTCCAACCTGCAGCGGCAGATCGCGCACACCACAGAGCGGGTGGGGATGGCGAAGGTGGAGAGTGCACGCCTTGCCGTTGCGGCCGTCAATCCGGAGGTGCGGCTGGAGGCACACCCAACGCGGCTGACCATCGGCAACGCCCTCGATCTGATTTCCCGTTACGATGTGGTGGCCGACGGCAGCGACAATTTCCCCACCCGGTTTCTTGTCAACGACGCGTGTNTTTTCGCCGGCAAGACGCTGGTCTCGGCAGCCGTGCTGCGGTTCGACGGTCAGCTGGCCACGTTCAAGCCGCGCGCTGCGGTGCCGGCCGATGGACAGCCGTATCCGTGCTACCGCTGCCTCTACCGCGAACCGCCGCCGCCGGGCGAGGTTCCGAGCTGTGCCGAGGCCGGCGTGCTGGGCGCGTTCTGCGGCGTGCTGGGCGGCCTGCAGGCAACCGAGGTGATCAAGGAACTGCTCGGCATCGGCGAGAGCCTCGCCGGCTGGCTGCTGATCACCGACGCACTGTCGGCGATGTGGCGGCGGATCCGGGTTCGCCGCGATCCGGGCTGTCCGCTGTGTGGCGATGCGCCCACGATCCGCGATCTTTCGATCCATGCCGGCTGAGCCGATCGCGGCGTCGGCGGGGCCACCCGAAAAGCTGTCAGTGGTGGTGCTGTCGGCTGAGTTTACCCGGGTGCACTATGCCCTGGTGCTGGCCAGTGCCGCGGCAGCGGTGGGCACACCAGCGACGCTGTTCTTCACCCACGGCGCCCTGCGGGCACTGGTGGCGGACGACCCGGACGGCGGACCCGGCTGGCAGCACCTGCCGGGGGTAACCGGGATGCAAACCCAGCGCGATCCCCATGTGCGGGGCAGGGAGATCGATGCGCTGTGGCAGCACCGCGGCATCGGCGGTTTCGAAGAGCTGCTGAGCGCCTGCGCCGAGCTGGGCGTGCGCTTCATCGCGTGCGAAATGGGCCTGCGTGCGTTGGGTATCGACGCCACGGCACTCCGCCGCGACATCCCGATCGAGGTGGCTGGTGTGGTTACGATGCTCACCGACGCGCGGGCGACGNGTGCGATGGTCACGCTGTAATCGAAGAGTGAGAGGTTTCGTCTTCAGCGCGACAAGCAGCAGCGGACCCGATGCCGGGGCCGCTGCGAGGTCGGATGAGGGAGAGAGAACGCAGACTGATGGCGTTCACGGGAAGCGAGGATAGGGGAAAATGAGTAGAAAAACAAGAAATAATTCCTATAATCTCTTTCCGGCCAGGAGGCAACATGACATTTGACGAGCCGGCTGACCTCTCACGCGCGGCTTGTGACCGGTAGATGTTGGCGAGCGAGCCCGCCGATTGTCCGTTGTGTGCTCCCGACATCGAAGCGCGCGCGTTCCGAAGCGATGCCTGGCACCTCGCGATCTACAACATTGCGCCCATCCTGCCGGGACACGCACTGGTGCTGCCGCGCCGGCACGTCTGCAGCGCGCTCGAGCTTGCCGACGAGGAACTGGCAGCGTTCGCGCTGTTTGCCCGGCGCATCACCCGTCTGCTCGCGGTCACGTTTGCCGCTGACGGCTTCGACTGGACGATCCAGGATGGCCCGTCGGCCGGCCAGACGGTTCCGCACCTGCATCTGCACATCATTCCCCGTCACGCGGGTGACCTTCCCGATCCAGGCGACTGGTACCCGGCGCTGCTGGCAAGCGAAGCGGCGCCGCTCGACAGCACTGTCCGGCCGCGGCTGTCCGCATCCGAGCATGCGCAGATTACCCGCCATCTGCGGGCGCTGAGCGACGATCCGGCCGAGCCGTCTGGTCCCTGAGTCGGAGCCTCCCGACATCCACCCTTCAGCAGTTCACGTTTCCGTGACAGGCAGGGCTGTTTGGGGTAGCGTGCGCCGGTTGCTCACGCCGCGCAATGGCGGCGACGGAATGCCGATAAACGGCATCCATTTGGAGGAGGGAGACGAACCATGCACCCGACATTTAATCGACGCGCCTTTCTGCGCTATTCCGGCTGTGGCGCCCTGGGAGCTGCGAGCACGCTCGCGGCCGCCGTTCCGGCTCGCGCGTCATCCNGAAGCCAGCCCCAGCCGACCCCGGACGAAGCCCTCACAATGCTCAAGGAGGGCAACCGCGCCTTCGTCAGTGGAAAGCAGGTTCGTCCGGCACAGGACGAATCGCGCCGCCATGAGATCGCCCACGGCCAGTCGCCATTCGCCATCGTGGTGACGTGTTCGGATTCCCGCGTCTCCNCGGAACTGCTCTTCGATCGCGGGCTGGGCGACCTGTTCATCATCCGCAACGCCGGCAACACCATCGACGACGTGGCGATGGGCAGCATCGAGTATGCCGTCNGACCACTTGAAGTCCCCCTGCTGGTCATCCTCGGCCATGAGCGCTGCGGGGCGGTGACGGCGGCGATCGAGGTGGTCAAGAACAACGCGGATCTGCCGGGAAGCCTGGGCGAAATGGTCGAGCCGATCCTGCCGGCGGTACTCAAGGCGCAGAGCGAAAGTGATTCGGATGATCTGCTGGACAAAGCGGTGCGGGAAAATGTCCGGCGCACCGTCACCCATCTGCGTACGTCCTCGGAGCCGATGATGATGCAGCCGCAGCAGGCCGGGACGTTGAAGGTGGTGGGGGCGTGTTACGACCTGGACGACGGCACGGTCGATTTTTTCATGGAAAGCTGATCGGGCAATATACAAGGAACGCGGCTGCAGCTTCGAATCGTGGCGGGCTGCGGCCGCGTTATGATCCGTAAAACGGAACGGATCGGTCCCGATATTTTACGTAATCAGGCCCATATTGGCGGCAAGAACGTCTTCGGACGAGAAGTCACCAACAATCCGTCGCTCAGGAGCGGGCGCGTGGCGGATGAGCGTTGGTGTGACGAAAACCTTTTCCGCCTCGGCACGTTGCGGATCTTTGAAAACGTCGACGATCTCGACGCAATACGCACTTCTGATATATTTTTCGCAAATATGTTGCACTGTATCGATGTATTTTTGCGAATGTGAGCTGTTGCCCGATACGAAGAGACAATACCTGTGCTTGTTGTGCTTTTGAGACTCGGCTGCGACAGCATCCCATCCGGGCTCTTTCCCCATTTCCCATATCCTCTTGAGTTCTGCTCTCCAAGAGACGTCGATATTGTGACTTTTAGGGGGCTGAACAGGGTATTTGTCTTTGAGTTCTCAAGCCTGCATTCTTCAAAATAACATCGCGCGTCATGGTAAAGCTGCAAGCGAACCGCGCCACACACAACACCGCAAACAAGGACCACAACAAACAGTGGCTTCGCAAGTGCACATAAAAATGAATTGCAGAAATAGCTATTATAATATTCAGTGGACAATGCACATCAGCCTTGGTCGAAGTCAACCCTTGTTCGAGGTGCGTTGTCCGTGCTACGGAGCTCATGGCGCGCCCGGACGACGCGTATCTCCTTTTACTTTATTAGGGAGCGCTGATTGCATATGCAGGACCTGGAGAAGGTATCAACCGGGGTTGATGGTCTCAATGATGTCCTGATGGGAGGCTATGCCGTTGGCCGGACGACGCTGATCGCGGGCGGGCCGGGCAGCGGCAAGACCAACCTTGCGCTCAACTTTGTTCTCAGCGCGTGTGCCCGCGGTGAGCCGGTTGCCTTTGTCGCTTTCGAAGAAAGCCCGAAGGCGCTGCGCCGCAATGCGCAAACCATCGGCTTCGATATCGCGTCGGCGGAAGACGCGAAGGCGTTGATCCTGATCGACGCCAGCCTTCCGGGCCACGCCGAGGTGGTCGGCGCGTTCTCGCTCAGCGGGCTGCTCGCCAATATCACCAATCAGATCAATAAGAACGGCATCCGCCATCTGGTCCTGGACGGCCTCGATTCCCTGACGCGGCTGAACAACGATCCGGCGCACGAACGCCGCGAGCTGCAGAACCTCAACCGATGGCTGGTGGACAGCGAGATCACCACCCTGATTACCTCGAAGTCGCATGAAGATCCCTGATCCNCCTCCGAATACGACGTTTTCCTCAATTACATTGTCGATTGTGTTATTTTTCTTGATCATTCGGTCCTGCAGAACACCGTCACCCGGCGGGTGCGCATCCTCAAGTACCGGGGCTCCAGCTTCAACGGCAATGCACACGCGTTCCACATCNGGCATCGGGGGACACGGCTGCTGCCGGTTTCGTCGATCGAGCTGATGCGTCCCGGCATCAAGGAACGGTATTCCACCGGCGTGCCGCATCTCGATGAGGTCCTCGGCGGCGGGCTGATGGGAAGCTCCACCGTGCTGATCTCCGGGCCGACCGGCTCGGGCAAGACCACGCTGGCCGCGACGATCATCGCTGCCGCGAATGCGCGCAAGGAACGCGTGTTCTTCGTCAGCTACGAGATGTCGGCGGAATCGATGGTGCAGACGATGGCGAGTGCCGGCATCGATCTGCAGACGCCCGTCGACGACAAGCTGACCGAAATCTTTGCCGTTCTGCCCGAGGCGACCGGTGCCGAGGAGCATCTGTTCCATGTGCTGGACCGGCTGGATGAGTTCCGGCCGCACCTGCTGGTCGTCGATGCGATCTCCGCGTGCACCCGCATGGGCTCGGAGGACATCGCATTCAACTTCGTTGCCCGGCTGATCGGCATCGCCAAGCGCTACGGGATGAGTGCGATCTTTACCAACCAGACGACGACGCTGATGCCGGTGCATGAGATCAGCGGCGTCGGCGTCTCCTCGCTGATCGACACGGTGATCCTGGTCGACTTGGTCGTGCAGGACGGCGAGTTGAACCGCAGCATCCTGATCATGAAGTCGCGCGGCACCGCGCACTCCAATCAGCAGCATGAATTCTTCATCACCAGCAATGGGATCATGCTGGCCGACGCCTACGTGGGCGAGAAGGGATTGGTGCTGGGATCGGCGCGGCGCACCCAGGAGCACCGGCTGCGCAACCAGCTGCGCAACAAGACGCTCGAGATCGCCTCGCATCGGGCGGCGCTTGAGCGCAAACGCAATGCCCTGGCATACTCGGTCGCGGCGTCGGAAGCCGAAATCGAGATGCTGGAAACAGAGCTGGAAATTTCAAAGCTCGATGTGGAGGAACTCGAAAAGCGTGTCAGCACGTTAGACAGTGTCTGATTGAGTGGTCTGACGGTGCGGCACAAAGACGAGACACCATCCTGCGGAGCATGCTCGGACGTGGTAGACACCGGAGCCTCAGTCCCTACGGCCACATCAAGCTGGCGCTGTTCGTCGACGGCGGGCTGCTGTCGACGTTTGTCCTCAAGCAAGTGGATGATCTGAAAGAGGAATTCGATATCCAGGACGACCAGCTCACGACCTACAACGTGCGCGACGATATCGAAGTGGCGATGGAATACAACATCATCGCGTGTCCGACCCTGGTCCGCCTCGACGTGCGCCCGCCGCGCTTTCTGATCGGCGAGTTGCGCAACCGCGCGATGGTGCTGGCGTTTCTCAACATCAACGCAGCGGACGGCAAGCAGGGCTGATCGCAGCCGGGGCCGCTACCGGCGGGTGGAGCTGCTTGACCGTGATCTTCAGTCCGGCGTTGACGCCGAAATGCAATTCGGGCGAGAGCGCGGTGCGTTCTGATCGAACGGTCGCGCTCTCATTGCTTGCTCCAGATCCATTGCGTGAGTGCGTCGAGATAACGGTCCGCAAAGGCGCGTGCACTGCGGCGGCTGCGAAGCGGCTCGTCATAACCAAAAGAAAGACATGCTCCCTCGGAGGAGGAGACGATTGCGACCATGATCGGGTGTACCCCGTGGGTTTGCGACGGCATCATCAAGATGCGCGAGATGTCGACACGACGCGTCGATGGCGGCGTGATTGGTGGTCAGCGCCAACCGCGCCGCGCGACCCAAACCGGCTCCGTGTCCCCGGTCACGGCACCCGTATGGCGCGAACCGGCAGCGAATGTGTCGTCATCTGTCGTCAAATGTCGTCATTTTTCTCGTAACCTCTTGATTTTACAGCGCTGGAAATGACGACACCCGGTCGTCATTTGCCGCGCTGGATGTCGTCATTTGTCGTCAAAGTCGTCACGATGTCGTCACTCTGTCGTCATCGGAAAATCTATTCAAAGTAGTGTTTCGCAGGGTGACCACGCAGTCTGTGGTCGCTTGGCCATTGAAATAGGATAATACACCTATATTCGTCAACCCGCCGACCGGCGCGGGGTCCCGGCGCGGCCCCTGGACCGTTTACGGGCCGACCCGCTGCGCCTGGGGTGCCGACAGCGTGGCGATGTCCCGGTCGATCGCCTGCAGGCGTTCCTCGAAGTAGGCGCGGTGGTGTTCCTGACCGGCCTGCATGACAACATCGAAGGCGCCGTTCACGGCCGCGCGGGCGTGTTGCAGTATCGCCGGATCGTCCGTCCGTAACGCGACCGTCCACAGCGCCCCGCCAAGGTTGTTCTGGGTTATGGCCCACTGGAGGCACGCGCTCCCGGGCGTACTCCTGAAGCGCGGCGCGATAGGCCGCGATGGCTTCTTCCAGCCGCGCCGTACCGCTCTCCCGCTCGCCGAGGCTCTGCAGCGCGGTGCCGAGGTTGTTCTGGGTCGCAGCCCAGTCCAGCGGCACGCGCTCGCGGGTGCGTTCCTGCAGCGCCGCGCGATAGGCCGCCACGGCTTCTTCCAGCCGCGCCGTGCCGCTCTCCCGCTCGCCCAGGGTTGCGAGCGCGTTGCCGAGGTTGTTTTGGGTCGTGGCCCAGTTCAGGGGCACGCGCTCGCGGGTGCGCTCCTGCAGTGCCGCGCGATAGGCGCGGACGGCGTCTTCCAACCGCGCCGTGCCGCTCTCCCGCTCGCCCAGGGGTACCAATGCGGTGCCGAGGTTGTTCTGGGTCATGGCCCAGTCCAGGGGCACGCGCTCGCGGGTGTACTCCTGCAGCGCCGCGCGGTAGGCCGCGACGGCGTCTTGCAGCCGCGCCGTGCCGCTCTCCCGAGCGCCCAGGGTCTGCAGCGCGTTGCCGAGGTTGTTCTGGGTCATGGCCCAGTCCAGGGCACGNCGCGCGCGGGTGTATTCCTGCAGCGCGGCGCGAAAGGCCGCGACGGCGTCTTTCAGCCGCGCCGTGCCGCCTTCCCGCTCGCCCAGCGTCCGCAGGGCGATGCCGAGGCAGTTCTGGGTTACAGCCCAGTCCAGGGGNGCATCGTCGCGCGGCCGAAGGCTCAGCAGTACCCGATAGCGCTCGATGGCTTCTTGCAGCGCCTCGTTATCGCCGAACTCGTTGCCTTGCTGGTACAATGCCTTCGCTTCGTCGTCGAGATGCCGGAGCCGCTCTGCCGCATGGTCCGGCGGCACGCGCGCGGCGGCGCCGGCGAAGTGGCCGGCGGCATCCCGGTAGCGCAGGCGGGTCATCGCGATCGCGCCGCGCTGGGCGGATGTTACTGCCGCTTGCAGCCGGCGCTGCTCGTTGGCCCGGTCCTCTTCCGCCAGCACCTGCTGCAGCAGGTCGTCGGCGCGCTGCAGGTCGCCGGCCTCGAGGGCGATGCGGGCGTCCTGTTTCAGCCGCGTGATTTCCGGTGTGTCCCCGGAGGTGGCTGCAAGGTCCTGCTGCAGGCGTTTGAACCGCTCGGCGATCTCGGCCAGCTTCTCCGTCCACCGCTCGCGCGGCACCGCTTCTTCGCCCAGGATGCGAAAGAATGCCCGCACTGCTCCTTCGCCGACGCCGAGTTGGCGCTGCAGATCGCCGATCGTCGCTTGCTGCTGGGCGGTGAGTGCCGTGAGCGGATCGGTTGCCGCCTTGATCAGCGGTGCGAGCTGTTCCGGCGGCGTGTTGACGGTGACGGGTGCCGTAACATCGCCGCCAACCGCAACGCTGCCTCCGCTCGCCGTGACCGTAACCGACGACGTCGCATCGCTGCTCTTGGCGTCGAAGTGCGTGAACACCGCCCAGCCGGCGACCACCACGGCGGCAACGCCACCCCGGCCCAGCCGAGAATGGCCCGGTTGCCATCATCCTTCAGAAACCGCCAAAGCCGCACCCGCATCCCCCTCTATGGGGAGTATGCCGCCGCGCTCCTCAGATGCAAGCCGCTCGGCCCGATCCGAACCGGTCTTGTTCCCGTTTCACCGGAGATACCTGGGTGTTCAGTCCCCGGCATTCGATGAATTGGGTCAGGCTCTGAAGAGACATCGCCAGCGGCCTCTCAGGGCGTCTCCTCTCAGGGTATCTCCTGTCAGGGCGCTTCATCGCGCAGCAGTGCTATGGCCTTGAGGACTTCGCGGCGGGCGATATGGCCGATGAAACGGCCCTCCATGAGGACGGGAAAATAGCTGTGGGGTGAGCGCATGAACTCCTTCGCCACATCGAAGATATCGGCGTCGGCGTTGATGAAAGAGACATCGTCCGAGGACATGAACTCCTCCACCTGACCCCCAACTCCNCCGTAATAGCCGGCCTCGAGCGCCGCCTTGAGACAATCCTTATCGGTCAGCACGCCGACCAGATTGCCGAGCTTGTCGAAAACCGGACCGCCGGGAATATTCTTGTCGAGCAGGAGGTTCATCGCCTCCTGGATTTCCATGTCATTGGTAAATTGCACCGATGTCTTGAAAATATAGTCCTTGGCTTTGAGTGGCTTTTTCATCTCGCATCGAGCCCCCTGGCCGCACGCGCCTCCCGGTTGGGACACGGGCGGGTGCAGCCGGCAACACACTCCGTTTCGGCGCCGGCGACGTTCGCCAAGCCACCGCAGCTTCCCGGATCGACGGGCGTCCGGCCAGCACGCCCACGGCCATCAGCAGCACGGCGAGACTGAAGACGACAAGACCGGCCAGGAATTCCAGCATCAGCGCGCCCTTCTAACCGCCCCTAACCACCGAAGTTGTCGAGGCGGATGTTGTCGTCCTCGACGCCCAGCCGGTGCAGCATATCGATCACCGCCGTTGTCATCATCGGCGGACCACACATGTAGTATTCACAGTCTTCCGGCGCGGGATGGCTGCGCAGGTAGTTCTCGAAGACGACGTCGTGAATGAACCCTGTGTAGCCTTGCCAGTGATCCTCCGGCAACGGATCCGAAAGCGCAACGTGCCATTCGAAGTTGTCGAATTCCGCCGCCAGACCATCAAAATCTTCCGTGTAGAACATTTCGCGCAGGCTGCGCGCGCCGTACCAGAAGGTGATCTTGCGCTTCGAGTTGAGCCTCTTGAGCTGATCGAAGATGTGCGCGCGCATCGGCGCCATGCCGGCGCCGCCGCCGATGAACACCATCTCGGTGTCGTTCTCGGTGGCAAAGAACTCGCCGAACGGACCGGAAATCGTGACCTTTTCGCCGGGATGAAGGCCAAAGATGTAGGACGACATCTGGCCGGGCGGAGCATCAGGGAGCTTCGGCGGCGGCGTTGCGATCCGGACGTTCAGCATGACGATGCCCTTTTCGTCCGGGTAGTTGGCCATCGAGTATGCCCGGCTCACCGGTTCCCTGACGTGTGACTCGTACTTCCAAAGATCATATCGATCCCAGTCGGCCCGATATTCCTCTTCGATGTCGAAATCCTTGTACGACAGGTCATGCGGCGGGCATTCGATCTGGATGTAGCCGCCGGCGCGGAATTGCAGATCCTCGTTTTCCGGCAGATCGAGAACCAGTTCCTTAATGAAGGTGGCGACGTTATCGTTGGAATGAACGGCGCACTCCCACTTCTTGACGCCGAAGACCTCGCGGGGCACCTCGATCTGCAAGTCCTGCTTGACGGCGACCTGGCATGACAGCCGTTCTCCTTCCGCCGCCTCGCGCTTGGAAATGTGGGCGGTCTCGGTCGGCAGAATGGCGCCGCCGCCGGCCAGAACCTTGCAGCGACACTGACCGCAGCTGCCTTTGCCGCCGCAGGCCGAGCCCAGAAAAATGCCCTTGTTGGCGAGGGCGTTGAGCAGGTTGATGCCGCCGGCAACCGTCAATTTCCGCTCGTCGTTGACGGTAATCGTCAGATCGCCAGCCGCAACGAGACGCGAACGCGCGCCCAGAATAATGAACACGATGGTCATGACCAGCAGCGTAAACATGAAGACGCCGAGGACGATCTCTGTCATATCCGGTCTCGTTTCCTAGAGCATGGCTCGATCAGATTGAACTGCGCTCTGACTATTTGATTTTGAGAGCACGTAAATCTGATCATGCGATTGTGCCTGACCAGATATTGCTCTCGCGTGACACATGCGCTTTACAGCTGAATACCGGAGAATGCCATGAAGGACATCGCAATGAGCCCGGCGGCGATGAAGGTGATCCCGGCGCCCTGCAGGCCGTCCGGCACGTCGCTGTATTTCAGCTTTTCCCGCACGCCGGCGAGCACGACAATGGCGAGCGCCCAGCCAATGCCACTGCCAACCCCGTAGACGACACTCTCGCCAAAGCCGTACGCGCGTTCGACCATGAACAACGAGCCGCCCAGAATGGCGCAGTTGACGGTGATCAGCGGGAGGAAAATCCCGAGCGCGTTGTAAAGGGCGGGGAAGAAGCGATCGAGCGCCATCTCCAGAATTTGCACGATCGCGGCAATGACACCGATGTACGTGATCAGCCCGAGAAAGCTGAGATCGAGTTCCGGAAGACCGATCCACCACAAGGCGCCTCCCTTGAGCAGGCCGTTGTAGATCAGGTTGTTGACGGGCACGGTGATCGCCTGGACGAGGACGACCGCCGTGCCGAGCCCGGCTGCCGTTTCGATGCGCTTGGAGACCGCGAGGAACGGACACATGCCGAGNAANAACGCCAGGGCGAGGTTCTCGGTGAAGATCGAGCGGGTAAAGAGGCTGATGTATGCTTCCATGGATCCGCCCCTCAGAACACTTCGGTTCGGTGCACGATGTGGATCTGGTATTCGGACTTCTCGATCTGTGCCGTTTTCAGCGTCCGGATCNNCCAGATCATCAATCCGATGATGATGAACGCCCCGGGNGCGAGGAGCATGAGGCCGTTCGGCTCGTACCAGCCGCCATCTTTCAGGGGCGACAACAGGACGTGCCCGAACCAGCTGCCGGAGCCGAACAGCTCTCGTATGCTGGCGACGAAGACGAGCACCAGCCCGTAACCCGCTCCTTGTCCCAGGCCATCCAGCAGGCTCGGCATCGGATCGCTCTTCATGGCGAACGCCTCGGCGCGCCCCAGCACGATGCAGTTGGTGATAATCAGTCCGACGAAGACCGAGAGCTGCTTGCTGAGGTCGTAGGCGAACGCCTTCAGGAATTCCGAAACAATGATCACCAGAGACGCAATGATCGTCATCTGCACGATGATGCGGATGTTGGTCGGTATGTGCCGATGGATCAGACTGATGAAGAAGTTCGACATGGCGACGACGAAAGTCAGCGCCAATGCCATGGTGAGCGCCGGCGCGACCTTTGCGGTTACCGCCAGAGCCGAGCAAATGCCAAGGATCTGCAAGGTGATGGGATTGTTGTCGAGCAATGGCTCGGTCAGCGTCGTTTTCAGGTCCGCCATGGCTAGTGCTCCNGCCCTCAGCCGAGCCAGATACGGCCCGAAGCCCTGCTCGCCCATCCAGTATTGCATCAGATTGGTCACGCCCTTGCTTGTCAGCGTCGCTCCACTGAGGCCATCGACAGCGTAACCGGCCTCGGCCGAGCCCGGCTGGACCAGGCCCTTTTTCACCTTGAACAGCACCGTGCCGTCTTCGGCGAGAGCCTCCTTGCCTGTCCAGCTCGCTTCCCATTTGGGATTCTCGACTTCTGCGCCGAGGCCCGGGGTTTCTCCGTGCTCGTAGAAACTGACGCTCTTGATGGTCCGGCCATCAGCGTTCAAGGCGACGAAGGCGTACATGGTCGACCACAGACCATAGCCGTGCACGGGCAGGACGATGGTCTCGATCTGGCCGTCCTTGCGCACGATGTACACCGGAGCATACTTCGCCCGCGTCAGCAGGCGTGCGATGTCGTCTTCCGGCGCAAGCGTAATGCTGCGCTTGGGGTCGCGTGCGGCTTCGCGCTGGTCGTAGGTGGCGGCGTCGATGCCTTCGACGTATTCGCCCGTCGCCAGATCGATGATCCGNGTGTCAACGTGCTTGAACAGGGCATCGATGTTCTGACCGCTTTCGTACAAGCCGGCCACCTTGAGAATCTCGGTCTTCATGGCGAGCGCCTTGTTGCGCTCTTGCAGCGGCCGCAACAGGACCGCGGTCGACGCGACCGCGACCGAACAGACGATGCACAGGACAAACGCCACGAATAAGGTCTTCTTCGGGCTGTCGTTCGGCAACGCGGCCAGACGCGATAGCCAGTTTCTCGGCGTCGTACTCGATGGGGCGGAGTCGTGCTCAGGCACCGCGGCGCACCCTTCTTCTGATGTTGGCTCGCATGACGAAGTAGTCGATGAGCGGCGCGCAGACGTTCCCGAACAAGATCGCCAGCATCACACCCTCCGGGTAGGCGGGGTTGACCACGCGGATCAGCGCCGTCATGACGCCGATGATCGCGCCAAAGATCCACTTTCCGGTGTTCGTCATTGACGCGCTGACCGGATCGGTGGCCATGAACACCAGCCCGAAGGCAGCACCCCCGATCACCAGATGCCAGTACCACGGCACGCCGAACATCGGGTTGGTGTCGCTCCCGATCAGATTGAACAACAACGTTGTGCCCACGAGGCCGAGCACCACGGAAACCATGATCTGCCACGACGCAATCCGCGTGTAGACGAGAAACACGGCACCGAGGACGCACGCCAGCGTCGATGTCTCGCCGATGGCGCCCGGAATGAACCCGATGAAGGCATGAGCCCAGGTGTAGCCAGCCGTCGTCAAAGCCTCGAGTCCACCTTGTGCCGCCGTCGCCAGGGCCGTGGCGCCGGTGAAGCCGTCAACGGGCACCCAGACGTCGCCGGTGATTTCGCTGGGGTAGGCAAAGAAGAGAAACGCCCGGCCGACAAGCGCCGGGTTGAGGAAATTCTTGCCCGTGCCGCCGAAGATCTCCTTGCCGATGACCACGCCGAAGGAGATGCCGAGGGCCACCTGCCAGAGCGGGATGGTGGCGGGCAGGGTCAGGCCGAACAACCAGGATGTGACGAAAAAGCCTTCGTTCACTTCGTGATTGCGCACCGATGCGAACAGCATTTCCCAGAAGATGCCGACCGTGAAGGTGACAATGTAGATCGGCAGGTAATAGACCAGGCCGTGCAGAAAACACGCCCACACGCTGCCTGGATCGAAGGGAACCCCAAGCGCCGTCAATACGGTGGTGCGCCAGCCCTCAAGGGGNGATTCCGATCCGGCCATCGCCAGGTTGGCCTGGTAGCCGACGTTGTAGATGCCGATGAACGCCGCGGGCAGACCCGCCAGCAGCACGTAGATCATGACACGCTTGAGGTCGAGGCCGTCGCGTACGTGCGGCGCAGACCGTGTCACGTCAGGGGGCTGNTAGAAGAAGGTATCGATCGCCTCGTAGACGGCGCTGAACCTCTCAAGCGGCCCGCCCTTCTGGACCAATGGCTCGATCCTGTCCAGCCAGCGGCGCAGCCAAACCNNATCAGCCTTCCCTCCAAATGCGCTCAAGATTGTCCCGAAGTATCGGCCCGAAGTCATGCTTGCCGGTGCAGACAAAGCTGCACAGCGCCACATCTTCTTCCTCAAGCTCAAGACAACCCAGCGCTTGCGCGGTGTCCGTGTCCCCGACNNCAGCAGGGAACGCAGCAATTGTGTTGGCAGGATATCGAGNGGCATGACGCGCTCATAGTTGCCAATCGGCACCATGGCACGCGGGCTTCCTTGCTGCGATGTCGTGAGGTCGAAATCNCTTTTTCCAAGGGCACTCGAAACAAAGACCCGGCTTGCCGAATATTTGTTGAACCCAAGCCGGATCCAGCTGAACAACTCGCGCGTGCGCCCCTGCCTCAGAACGGTAATCTGATTGTGGTAGCGCCCCAGAAAGGCCCATCCGGACACCGCCCGCCGTCCGCCCAGTACGGAGCCGGTGACAACCCGGCACTCGGCGTCGATCAACTCACCGCGCAAGAGGTCATTGGTGTTGGCGCCGAGCCGTGTCCGCAGCAGGCGCGGCCGTTTCACCGCGGGCCCCGCCAGCGAAACGATCCGTTCCACCGGCAGCCGGCCGGTTGTGAACAGCCGCCCGATCGCGATGACGTCCTGGTAGCCGAGGTACCAGACCGTTCGCGTCGCGCTGACCGGAGCGAGGAAATGGATGTGCGTCCCCGGCAGACCCGCGGGATGCGGCCCTCGNAACGTGGCCTCGACGACCGATGACGCCTCGCCCTTGGGGACCGTNGTTCCCGGAGCGCAGCACAGGTACACCGTGCCGGAGGTGAGCTTGGAGAGCACCGTCATGCCGTCGGCAAAATCGTCGGCCGCTTCGGCGATGATGACGGCGGGATCCGGCGCCAAAGGGCGCGTGTCCATGGCGTTGACGAAAATGGCGTGGGGGTCCACTTCGGGCAACGAGATGAAGCCGTAGGGCCGACCACGGAACGCGAGCCACAATCCGGACGCCAGCAGGTTGTCGCGAACCTGAGCGCGATTGAGCGTGTTCAGCTCATCGCGTCGATACCGGTTGTACGTTTCCTCATCGTCGCCATCGAGGCGCACCGAAATCGTGTGCACGAAACGCCGTTCGCCACGGATGACCTTCTCGACGATCCCGGCACCGGGCGAGGTGGCGACAACTTCCGGGCGCGTCTTCGAGCGGGAGAGCGGCTGGCCGAGCTTCACCCGGTCGCCTTCCTCGACGAGCATCGTCGGCAGTCGCTTGCGGCCATGATAATCGTCGCCGACGATCGCCACCGAACTCACTGGTGGCGCATCATAAATGCGCTGCTCTGGTGCGCCCGCGATGGGGATCGACAAGCCCCGTCGTATTTCAAAATGCAAGCTCATGCGATCCCCACGGACTGGGCGAGCCATCGTTTCGAAGAAGACAACCACATGCGAGTCGTCACCGCTTAACTGAAGCGATAGGGCTCGAATGCCGGCGTCCAGTGCTCATCGAAGCCGTCGCCCCGATGCACGATCAGTGCCGCGGCCAGACCGTGGGTCCGCGCGAACTCGTAGCCTTCGTGCGGACCGAGAACCATGATCGCCGTCGAAAGCCCATCAGCGGTCATCGCCGTGTCTGCAATGACGCTCACCGAACTGAGCTGATGCGTCACCGGCCGGCCTGTGCGGGGATCGATGGTGTGGGAGTAACGCTGCCCTTCGTGGACAAAGAAATTGCGATAGTCGCCCGACGTTGCGATCGCGCGATCGCCGAGTTCGACCGCGCGGAAAACCGATCGGCTGTCCGGGTCCGGACGCTCGATGCCGACCTGCCACCGCCGCCCGTCCGGCTTGTGGCCGCGCGTGCGCAACTCGCCGCCGATATCGACCAGGTAATCCTCGATGCCGTGCTGTTCGAGAAGCGCCGCCACACGGTCGACCGCGTAGCCCTTGGCAATACCCGACAGGTCGATTTGCACGGCGGATGACCGTTTGCGCAGGGAAGGGCCTTGTGAGCTCAGCAGGTGATAGTCGACGGCCCTCGCCGCATCGGCAAGTGCCTCCTCCTTGGGCATCGCCAGCGTTCGCGGCGCAGCACCGAACCCNCACAGATTGACCAGGGGNCCGACGGTGATGTCGAAGGCACCCCCNGTCAGATCGCCCACCCGCACCGCTTCCGTCACCACCGCGCGTGTGTCGGCCGACATCGCTATCCAGTCATCAGACGCAGCCGCATTGAACAGCGCCAGCTCCGAGTCCCCTTGNTAGGTGGACATCAGCGCATCGATACGGGCGAGCACCGCTCGAATGTCATCATGCAAGGGTCCCGCGGGAGCAGCGTCCGCGGGAAATTTGACGCTGTAGTAGGTGCCTATCGACTGGCCGCGGAGTGGCGTGATGGCGGGCCTGCGCCCCGGCAGCACCCACGGCGCGCCCAACGCCAACCCGCATCCCGCGGCCAGAGATCCCGCCAAGACTGCGCGCCTGTTCATCCACACCTCCTTCTTTGCAGGCCTCTTTGCAGGAGTGTCCCGCTCTGCCGGCTGTCGTCCCCACCCATTCAACAAGTCTCAACTCCGTAACGCGTGTTGCAGCATTCAATCGCCAGACACGGCTCGGGGAAATCTGCTGCAGGCGCGAACCCCCATGCAACGCTGGGGCCAAGCGCACGAAAAATTGAGATGACAAACAAAATCGCAATATTTGAATCAAACCGGTAAGCTTAAGAAGACATAAGATGTTTATATATTTATTTTACACCGCAAACGTCAGGTTAAGCGCAGAAAGCAAAATTGAAAAGCCCCCTTTCATAGGAAAATTTGCTTGGGCGTTGTCACATCTGCGAAGAATTGTTAGGTATCCTAAGGGGTTTCCAAAACATGTTGAAGGCTTATGCACGAGCCTCCGGTGCGATCAGCATCTTGTAAATGACAGGGGTGGTGATGGCGCCGATGCCGAGCAGGGTTCGGGACGCGGCGTGGCGGGTGCGGCGGCGGTTGAAGCGGAACACGAACTCGTCGAGGTCGGTCTGGATGTTTTTGCGGCGCAGGCCGTGATAGACGCCGAGCGCCCAGGTTTTCAGATTGGAGAACACCCGGTGGACCCACGGCAGCACGATGTGCGCGGCCATCGGGCCTACGACGTGCGGATCGTGGGAGACGCCGGGGGCGCCGGGATAGCCCGACCAGCCGTCGGTCTTCGCTGTGCTGCCGGGGGCAACGGCGGCGCGCAGAAAGCCACGCAGGCTGTCGGCTGAGAAATCCTCGATGACCGACAGACGGATACGCCCCGGTTCCTTCTCTTGTACCTCGACCGCACCCACCTCGATTGCACCGGCGATGAGGATTTTGCCCAGGTGGCTGCGCCCACCGCCGCCGCCGAGCGGCGCGTTCCTGCTGCGGCAGGGAAGGTTNGTCTCGTCCACTTCGATCAGCCCGGCCAGCGGGTCGCGTCCCGGCGCGACCGTGGCGCGGCGAAGTTTGGCGCACAGCATCCAGGCGGTGCGGTACGAACCCAGGCCGAGTTGCTTTTGGAGCTGAAGCGCGGAGATGCCATTGGAGTGGGTGGCCATCAGGAGNGCAGCCCAGAACCAGACGGTCAGCGGCAACGTGATCGTAGCGATGGCGACAGGTCTGCCTCTGGCCCGAAACGCCGGCGGCACAGTGCGGACACGTGGTGGCCAGCCGTTTGATCATCTCGTCCGGCGCGTCGGTGAGTGGCCGTGCCGAGCCCGGGCGCGACGGCCGCGGCTTGCGCCGCTTGCCATCGTTCTTGTCCCCGGGCACGCCCGGCTTGCGATCCTGCGACGGCGGCGTGTGGCTGTTCCGCGACGTCTTCTTCGGCTTCGCCAGCCGCGCCTCGAGTTCCGCGACCCGCGCCGTCAGCCGATCGATCAGCGACGACTGCTCGGTGAGCAGCGCATCCTTCTCCCGGTCGCTGAGGCGGTACTGAAACGGCAGAGTCATCCATACCTTGACTCACATCCAGCACTCCCGTGCAACCCGAAAATGCCAACCTAGTGAGCAGTTACGAACCAGGAGAAGGTGCGTTCGACGACCCAGCGACGCGGCAGGACGACGAAGCCGGTCATGTCGTCGCTCCGTTTGACGCTCTCGACCCTGAGGGTGGGATCCTTGGCGACGGCCTGATTGACCTGTCGGGCGTTGTCGCCGCCGTCGGCCCAGACCAGTTCGAGCCATGGGAAGCGGGTGCGGATCCTGTCGAGCACCAGGCCGGCGCCGTCGCGATCTNNCTGGATGCCGGCGGAGTGGACGACGATGCGCATCGGCAACCCGAGGGTATCGACCAGGGCGTGGATCTTGCGGCCTTTCACCTTCTTGCCGGCGTCATAGCCCACCGCGCCNGTCGTTGCCGCCCCTTCTCCCACCGACTTTAGCGACGGGCTGTCGAGAACCGCCGCGCTCGGGCTCGCGTCGCGGCCCTGCCGTTCACGCAAGGCCGTGTGCAGTTCCGCCCAGATCGCCTCCCAGACGCCGTCGCGCTGGAACGCACGGAAAATGTTGTAAACCGTCGAGCGCGGCGGGAACCCGTCGCGGGGCAGAGAGCGCCAGGGACAGACGGTGCGCAGCAGATAGAAGATGGGNTTCATCGCCGCCCGCATGTCGGTCGTCCGGGGTCGACCGCCACGCTTCGCCGCTGGGATCAGTGGCCGCAGCCCCTCTCATTCCGCATCTGTCAAATTGTTCGGAAAATGGCCGCCGTCCCGCTGATAGGTCCCTCGATGTTCGTTCGTCCACTTCCCACTTCACCGTTCCTGCTCCACAGAATCGGTGAATCACACAACCACAGCGCGTGCAAGAGGCTTTTGGGTCAGGCTCTGAGGATTGATGTGGCGCTGAAGACGAGGACATCTCCCCGAAGGGCTACGACGATGACGGTGTGACGCATGGGCGTCATCGGCGTACTGAGCCGCAACGCCGTCGACATGACTCCACGTTTGGACGATGTCGCCGCGTTGACTCCATGCCCACCGCATCAACAACCTGAGGACGATCGGAATCCGGAAAGCAGGATACGGCAGAGATCCGAAACGTGAAACATTCTTACCGAACCCCACACCTTATCGTCTGTTTCGCGCCGGCTTGGTGCCCTCCCGCGAAAGAAGCGCCTCCTTGCGCTCCACGCCCCACTTGTAGCCCGAAAGCTTCCCCGAGCTGCACACCACCCGGTGGCATGGTACGGCCACGGCGATGCTGTTCGAGGCGCAGGCCCGCGCCACCGCCCGCGTGGCGCTCGGCCGGCCAATGAGCTCGGCAAGCTCGGCATAGCTGAGCGTCTCGCCCGCCGGGATGAGCGTCAGGGCCTTCCACACCCGCTCTTGAAAGGCCGTGCCGCGGATGTCGAGCGGCAGGTCGCAACCGGCGGACGGCTCGTCGATGAGTTGCACGACGCGCTCGACCAACGCGGCGAGATCACGGTTCACCGGCACGATGCAGGCCGTTGGGAAACGCTGCGCAAGGACCTGGACGAGTTGTTCGGGTTCCCCGAACTCGATCATGCAGACGCCGCGCTCGGTCGCGGCTACCAGCACCGGCCCTAGGCTGGACTCGGCCGAGGCATAGCGGATCGTTTCGCCTTCGGCGCCGTTGCGGTAGCTGCTCGGCGTCATGCCGAGCGCGCCCTTGTCTTCGTACGCGCGCGAGCTGGCGCCGAACCCGGCCGCATAGATCGCGTCGGTGACTGAGCCGGCGTCCGGGAGGGCCTGGCGCAGGCGAACCTTGCGGCAGGCAATGGCATACTGTTTGGGCGACAGGCCGACGTAAGCCTTGAAGAGCCTTTGAAAATGCCACGGGCTGTAGCCTGCACTGCGGGCCAGCGTCCCGAGGTCCGGCTGATCCTCCGCCGTCTCGATCCATTGGCACGCCTGCCGGATCGCCTCGGCTGTCCGGTCATCCGGGTTCTCGTTCGGATGGCACCGCTTGCACGGCCGAAAGCCTGCCTTCTCCGCGGCATCGGCGTCCGCATAAAACGTGACATTCTCCCGCCGTGCCGGTCGGGACGGGCAGCTCGGACGGCAATAGACCCCGGTCGAGCGCACCGCATAAACAAAGCTGCCATCGGCAGATTGATCGCGCCGCTGCACTGCACCCCAGAGCCGTTCGTCGTCGGATGCCAACATGGTGACCTCAAGAGCCGGGAAACTGGCGAAGACATGGAGCGAAAAGCGGGGAGCCGACCCTCTTTGCCGGCCGCTCCGCTTGCCGAGACAAGGGACACAGAACGGTGCCGACGAGCATGTGCCTAACCACATCAAAAGAGCCATCGCGAGCTCCATCAGGTTCCGTCGCCTGAGAAGGAGGCTTTCGCCGCCGGCTTTCGAGGCAAGACGTGACGACTGAGGGCATGCCAGGGCCTGCCGTCGATCGCCGCGAAGCCCAAACCGATCAGCGTCATACCAATCAGGTGTTTGATCTGGAGCGTCTCGCCGAGCACGAAGATGCCAAGCAGGATCGCTGTCACCGGGATCAGGAAGGTGACGAGGAGCAGGTTCATCGCTCCGGCGGTCGCGAGGATGCGAAAGTAGAGGATGTAAGCGACCGCCGTTGACAGCAGCGCAAGACCCACGAGCGCGGCAACGGTATTCAGGGAGGGAGCGGGCAGCGTCCAGGGTCGATCGACGATCAGCATGACCGGAAGCAGTATAACGCTGGAGGCCATGAGCTGTCCCGTGGCAGTGGCGAGTGGGGGTACGCTCATCGTCTTGAACCGGCGGCCGAACACCCCAGCGAAAGCATAGGAGATGGCTGCCGCGAGGACGGCGAGCTGGGCGATGACATTGACGCCAAGCATTTGAAGCGCTGAGCCGCCGACCATGACGGCAACGCCCGCGAGCCCTGCGAGCACACCGACAATGTGTCCGCCCGTCATTTTCTCATCGACAGTGAGGAAATGGGCGACGATGACCGTAAACAGCGGAGTTGTTGCGTTCAGGATCGAGGCGACACCGCTGGCGAAGTGGGTTTGCCCCCAGACGATGAGCGTAAAAGGAATGACGTTGTTGAGGAGGCCCATTCCCAAGAACGCGGCCCAGATCCGCCGGTCGGTTGGTAGCCTCATACCCATGATGTGCAGGACCGTGAACAGGGCAAGGGCTGCGAGCGCGACCCGAAGCACGACGATGGTGAGCGGCGGCAGCTCGTTGACGGCGATGCCGACGAANAAGAAGGAGCCTCCCCAGAGCACGGACAAGGTCAGCAGAAGTCCCCATTCAACGGGCATCATCGGTCGGTTAACGGCAGCCTTGATGGACACGAGCGTCGCCTCCGAATTTGATCGTCTCCAGATTGGTCGAGGTAAGACAGCGCCGCATCCCGGTTCTTGCGGCTAAATTGCCACGGCCTACGCTGGTGGAGTGTTCTGAGGAGAGCGCATCGATCCACCACCTACGGTTGCTTTTGGTGAATGTCGGATTATTGAATCAAGAAATACGGACTGACGCTCTTGGCGAAACGCGGCCTTTTCTCAATTCGAGGCAAGCGCGTCAGGAGAAGCGCGTCAGGACGGGTAGCTGATAGGTTGGGGTGACCGTAGATGGCCTTTTGAATCGAGAGTACAGCCATGGAGGGCGGCGAGGCGTGCACATCTGTTTTCCGGGCGGCTGCATGAAAGCGCTGTCGATGAGCTACGACGACGGCAGCGAGCATGACCGCCGGCTGGTCGAGCTGTTCGATGCCTATGGGCTGTGGGGGACGTTTCATCTCACTTCCTCGGCGCTCGGCCAGGACTACCGCGTCGGTCGCGACGAGGTGGCTCGCCTTTATCAGCGCCACGAGGTCGCCTGTCACGGTGCGACACACACCGACCTCGGCCCGCTGGCCGACGCCGACGTGGACCGGGAGTTGCGGCAGGACAAGGCCGCCTTGGAGCGGCTTGTGNGGACACCGGTGCGCGGACTTGCCTATCCGTTCGGGACGCATGACGCGCGCATCGAGGCGATGGCGGCGGCAGCGGAGTTCGCCTACGGCCGCGGTGTGATCGATACCGACGAGCTGCGGCCGCCCGATGCGCCGATGCGCCTCACGACGACGTGCCACCACGGACAGGCGATGGACTGGGGCCGGCGGCTGATCGAGCGCCCATCCAATGGGCTGCAGTGGATGCGCGTCCGCGGTCACAGCTTCGAGCTGGATGGGTTCATGACGGCGGATCGGAGCAAGGACTGGTCCTACATGGAGTCGTTCTGCCGGATGATGGCGGACGCGAGTGGAATCTGGCATGCGTCGCTGATCGAGGTGCTCGATTATCTGGCGGCGGCAGAGCACGTGCAGGGCGTTGGCGATGCAGGAGCGCTTTGCAATTCTGCGTCGATTCCGGTGTGGGTTCGTCGCGACGATGGCTCAAGTGTAGAACTACTACCACATGCGGCGGGGTAGCATCTCCTTCAACCCCTCCTGCGATGCCTGATGATAACGGGCGTGAACCGGGTTTGAAGGCGGATCGTCCGCAAGTCGGCTTTCGGCGCTGGGCGACAGTGGCACCGCGCATTGTGCCGAACGGCCCGAGCCGTAAGCGGGAAATGACTTAGGCTGGTTGACTAGGTGTTCGATCCCGGAATTTGATGGATTGGATCGAGTTTGAATCGTTCTGGCTCTGAAGTCCAGACTTTGCAGATGTCTTCGTATGGGGTGAGGCCGCGCAGGGTCTTCAGTCTTCTGCCGAAGGTGTCGGCTGCGATGAAATCGGCGAGGTGCGTTTCGAACGGAGCATGGTCGTCATCGTGGAAACGCTTGACGGTGGTCTCCTTGATGGTCCGGTTCAGTCTGTCCACCTGGCCATTGGTCCGCGGATGTTTCACCTTCGTCAGGCGATGCTCGATGCCGTTTTCCTGGCATCGCATGTCGAACATGTGCGTCATGTGGCGTGCGGTTGGAACGTCTGCATAACGCGGTGGGACGGTGAACGGGATGCCATTGTCGGTGAGCACGGTGTGGATCTTGTAGGGCACGGCCTCGATGAGGGCTGAGAGGAAGGCGGATGCGGACGTGCGCCCGGTTTTCCTGACGACCTGCACGAAGGCGAATTTGCTCGTGCGATCAATGGTGGCGGAGAGAGAGCTTACCCTCGGCGGTCTGCACTTCGGCACTATCGATGTGGACATAGCCGAGGGGATCGGTCTTGAATTTTTCTGTGCCGGCTTGTCTTCTGCGACATCGGGCAATCGGCTGATGCCGTGGCGCTGCAGACACCGATGCAGCGAGGAGCGCGTCAGATGCGGGATCGTCGGCTGAAGCGCAGACAGGCAATCGTCCAGCGGCAGCAGCGTGTGGCGGCGAAACGCGACAATAACCGCCTCATCTTCGATCGAAAGCACCGTCGAATGCGGCTCTTTCGGTCCCGTCTTCAGATCGGACGTTGATGTCCGCTTCTTCCACTTCGCAACGGTCTTGGGGTTGATCCCGTAGCGCTTCGACAGCGCCCTCAGGCTCTCTTGACTCTATTGTATCGCTCGACGCACCGCCTCTGTCGTCCGGGCGCCCCGGTGCAGAACCTGTCCCATAGGGCCTTCTTCCACTCCCGTGAAAAGATCGCACCATCAAAGGCCGGGATCAAACACCTAAGTGCGCAGTCGTTCCGTTACCTTTCTACTGGCGAGAAATGCGTGGAAACAGAGTCAATGCTTTAGTTTATATAAATGCCGTTGTACGCGTCGCGAGACGGAAAGCGCGTGCCGCATCACACCAGGAGCAAGTCGTTCGCCACAGAATCTCCCCGGCTCTCCCAAAACGGCCTGTGTGGTGCGCGTTGTGCGCTCGCTATTCCACTCCGACCACAGGTGCTAGAGTGTCGGCGACGATGAAGGGCGCAGCAGAATTGCCGATGGACGAGCCGGCCGAAGTGCAACCGGTGGAATGGCTAAGCAGTACCGTGCCCGTCGGGTACGAGACCGCACTCTCATTCATGCAGCGGCGCGTCGATGCCATTCTGGCCGGCAGCGCGCCAGAAGCGGTCTGGTTTCTTGAACATCCGCCGATCTATACCTGTGGAACCAGCGCCGACGAGCNNGAACTACTCGATCGCAGCCGCTTCCCGGTCTATCGCACGGGGCGCGGTGGCAAGATTACCTACCACGGCCCCGGCCAGCGCGTCGCGTACGTGATGATCGACCTCAAGCGACGCGGCTCGGACGTCCGCGCCTATGTCTGCGCCCTGGAGAACTGGCTGATCGCCACTCTGTCCACCTTCGGGATCCAGGCTCATCGCAGCAGTGGCAAGGTTGGCGTCTGGGTCGATACGCCGCTTGGAGGCGAGGCGAAAATCGCCGCACTCGGCGTACGCGTACGCCGCTGGGTCAGCTTTCACGGCGTGGCGCTGAACGTCAATCCGGACCTCTCACACTTCACCGGTATCGTGCCCTGCGGACTTGCCGGCAGCGCAGTGACGTCGATGCGCATCGAGGGCATCGACACCAGCATGGCAGAAGTGGACGCTCGCCTGAAGGCTGCGTTCGCAGCCGCTTTCAGCTCAGGCCTTGCGCTACAGACAGGTCAGGCACCCGTCGCTTAGCGACTGTTAGCGTAACATCCGATCCGGCAGAATCGCTGGATCAAATATTACGCCAGAAATCGAAGGGCCGTGGTCAATGACACCGCGACGCATGCCGCTGGATGCTTCGAGCACCCCCTTCAGGCCCGATCGCTCGGAAAAATGCATAACGATGTGACCACCCAATATGGTTAACGGTTACAATAAATGAAATTATGCTATTATGTTACAAAATCTTATTCATGCGCACATTTCACAAAATGATGTACGCAACAAACTAAATTTAGTATATAATATCATGCAATATATTATTGCGACAAATCCAGATGTCACAGCTCTATTTTTGGAGAAAATTATTATGTCATACTGCGTCAAAATAATTTGTAAATTTATAAAAAACACAATTTCTATAAATTTATCATGGTATAAAAATACATATACATATAAATATATTTATATAATATTATGTATGCTTAATGTCATATCGATACAAGTAGCTCTTGGAGAAGAAGATCCTAAATTTCTTGGTGGTATAAATTTATCAAGTGGAGGATTTGGCTGGGACCTCAGCCCACGTCAATATGGATATCAGTATATTTACGCGAGCCCATCCAGTGTAGATTATTATCGCTCAAAGGNNGGTACGCATTTTCGAATTCCCTTTGCATGGGAAAGTATGCAGCCGAACTTATTTAGCGATCTTTCAAGTGCCGAACTAAGTCATCTTGACGATCTTGTCTATTACATTACGAGCAAGCGGCTATTTGCGATTGTCGAAGTTCAGAATTTTGGCCGATACGCAGGCGGAGTTCTCGGGAGTGATGTGCCGATCGACGCTCTCGGCGATCTTTGGANNAAACTTGCGCAGCACTACAAGGCGAACCCTCACATCCTGTTCGATATCATGAATGAGCCGTACGACATGCCCATGCAAACCGTCGTGGACATGACACAGGAGGCAATAAACAAGATTCGGTCGACCGGCTCGGAAAACTTTATCCTTGCTGAGGGAAACGGCTGGTCGAGTGCCCTGAACTGGATCAGTAATGGCAACGGTGCGCTCGCAAACCTTCAGGATCCTGTTGGCAACCTGATCCTAGCACCGCACCAATATCTTGACTCGGATGGATCAGGAACCTCAACGACCTGCGTGAGTGAGAGCGTCGGCGTAGGCCGAATTCGCGACATCACGGATTGGGCGAGAAGTCATCAAATCAGACTCTTCCTGGGAGAATTCGCTGGCGGCGCCAATGCCGTCTGCGAGGCTGCCGTCACCTCCATGCTGACCTACATCCGTCAGAATTCAGATGTGTGGGTTGGTTGGACATGGTGGGCAGGTGGGCCATGGCTGGGCTCGTATTATTACTCGGTCGAACCTGAAAGCGGCGTCGAAAAGCCGCAGATGGGATGGTTGGTCCCGTTTCTCACGAGTGAGGATTTCTGATCCCCGGCTCTGCATTTCGCCTCCAGGCGTCGGGGAGGGCCTGTGGGTTGATAGCGCGGTTCCGTGATTTGGGATCGGTCAGGCGATAGTGGACAATTCCACCGTTCTCCGAGTTGCCCGCAATCAGCCGCTCTGCAGCGGCGATCAGGGCGCCGCTGCTGCCACAGTGGGGTGATTCTGCAGCAGCTGGAACCGGAGCATAAAACAGCCGTTGCCTTGGCTCCTGGTTGCACGCCAGTTCGCCGCTGGCGTCGCCCATGAGCAATCCTCTGTGAGAACAGGGAGAAGGCAGATGAACAACAGGTTTCTGATAGCCATGGTGTTGGTGGCAGGGGTGCGCTGGGAGGTGCACTGGCGGCTTCGACAACGTGGTCGCAGACGTCGGCTCCCCCGCCTACAGCACCGACATTCGCGAAGAGAAAGGCACAAAATCCGCAACCGCCCCAGGTGCACAGGCTATGGAGGTGGACGACCTGAACTCCGGGGAACTGCGCGATAACACGGTCTATGACAAGGACAATGAAAAGATTGCGACCATCCGGGACGTTACCGGTACACCGGGTCACGCCCGGCAGGCGATTCTGCGCACCGGCGGCGTAATGGGCTTCGGTGGCAAGGATGTCGCCATCCCGCTCGAACAATTCTCCGTGGGACCCGACGGCAGGCTGGTTCTCAACATGACCGAAGACCAACTGACGCTGCTCCCGAAAAGCAACTGACCATCAGGGAACCATCCTCAGGGGCCTGAACGGGCGCGCGCCCTTACCGGTTTCCTCGCCCGCGGCGGCCGGTGAAGAAGCCCATACCATTTTATCTCCGAGTAGGTGGTGGTCGTCCCGCGACACAGCTACCATCGGCCCAGCCCCGTCGCCATCGCCGTCCGACGAGCGGCGGCGGCGTGGCAAACAGTTCGCTCAAGCGTGGGACGAGGAGAACGCAGATGACCCGGTACGGTTTCGTTGCGTCCGGCGGTGGCTATCGCAGCTTCTATACCGCCGGCGCACTGGTCTGGCTGAAACGCAACAACGTTCCAGTTGTCCACATCGCGTCGACCAGCTCCGGCAACAACATCACGCTCGACTACCTGCTGTGGGACTTTCCCGCCGAGGAGCTGCCGCCGGTCCTTACACGCACCATGCGCTTGGCCCTGAAGGATATCTTCCACGTCTTCGGCAATTTCCTCGGGCTACGCNCCTCATTGCTGCCCACCGGTTCACACCTGCTGACGGTAGACAAGGACAGCTGCCGGAAATCGCTGAACCTGGACGATGCGCGACGCCGCGAGGTTCTGGCGGAAACATTGCGCCACGTCCGCTGGGACATTCTCGCCACCAACCTGACGCAGCGACGCTCACGCTACTTCAACGTGAACGAGATTCTGCAGGCCATCGATGCCGCAAGTCTGGACCGGTTCATGGACGCGTTTCTCGCCGGCATCACCACCCTGCCCTATTTCAAGGCAGTGGTCATCGATGGCGACTACTACATCGAAGGCGGTTACCTGGACAACACGCCGCTCGCATCTCTCTTCCAGGACCCGGATGTGGATGAGATCATCGCTTGCGACTTCACCGACTACGACTACCACGTGGAACTGGGCAAGATTTACGATTCCAGCGTGTTTACCTTGCCGCTGACCAGCATTGACATGCACCTGCTGGTCAGTGACATGCAGCTGATGCTTCCCAACAAGCACGTGTTTACGCAAGCCGCGCTGATCAACGGGCTGCTGGAACGGATGAACAAGTCGTCAGTGGAGATCGGTGGCCGCACGTATTACCGCAAGCCCGTGCATGTGCTGCGGCCGAAGAACCTGGAGAGCATGACGATCTCGCTGAAGGACGCGACGGCGCAGAAACGCTACTTCGAACTCGGCCTGCAGGACGCTGCAACGCTGCTCCCGCAGTCCTGACCTCCCGGCGCGCCTTGCGCGCCTGCCCCGATCGCCCCCTTCCCGTTGTTCACAGCGAAGAGAAGCGGCAGAGAACCACCGTTCGATCAGATCGAACCGCGCGCTAGGTGTTTGATCCCGGCCTTTGATGGTGCGATCTTTCACGGGAGCGGAAAGAGGCCCTAACAGCCCGTTGACGATGTGTCCGTTGTGATCATGCCGGGTTGGTGGTGACGGCGACGATGAGGAGGCCGAAGTCGCCACGGCCGTCGGCGTCGGGAACAGCGAAGAGGAGCATCGCCAGGATTTCCTCGCTGTGAACGACGAACAGCAGCACCTGGCCGCGGGCGGCGACCTCCTTCGGGGTGCCGGCGCCGATCAGATAGCGCATCAGGATGCCGAGGTTGTGGCCGGCGACGTGGATCAGGGAGCGCTTGTGGACGTTTTCCCGGCCGTGCAGCCAAGTCCGGCGCATGCCGCCGCGCTCCAGAGTGTGAGCGAACGACCGCTCGACGATCTCGCCCCGTTTTCGCATCGCCGCCTTGCCGACCGCGGAGCGCAGGCGGTTGCGGTTGGCGTAGACGGCATCCCTCGCCTCGGTATCGCCGTGCCAGAGCAGCAGCGCCGGGCGCTGCGGTTCNGTCGTCCGCGTCTTGCCGCTTCGCGTCCCCTTCGGGCACCAGACGCCGCCGTCGAGATCCTTCAGCACCGCCCGGGAGTGGTAGCCTTTGTCGGCGACGAGTTCGGCGGGCTCGGCCGTCGTCGGCGCGCGATCGACTTTCGCCAGGTTCGCCGCGGCCGCCTGCACCGTGCCGGACAACGTCGTCGTGTCGCCGTCATCCGCCGGGTGGATCTCGGCCGCGACCACAGCGCTGGTGTCGAGATCGACGGCGTGTTCCGGCTTGTATGCCAGATGCGTGGTCCCGTCTTTCATCCTGGCGATCTTCGGCTCGGGATCGGTCCCGCTCACCCAGTCCGCGTTGGACAGCTTCTTGCGCTTCCGTGCCCGGTCCAGGAGAATGAGATCGTCGGCCGAGGGCGTCTCGATGCCGCTCTGTGCGGCCATCCGCTTCAGCATCTCCCGGTAGGTCTCGCCCGAGTCCCGGCGCACGATCGTCCTGAGCGCGGCGTTCGCCTCCATGGTCGAGGCATCGACGCCGATCCGCTCGCCNTTCACCAGGCCGCGCTCGGCGATCAGCGTCAGCACCCAGCCGAACACCGTCTCGTGAACCTCGGCCGGCAGGCGCGAGCGCGTCTTCGACAGCCAGGAGTGGTCCGGCACCCACTCGGTCGTCCGCAGCCGCAANAACTCCCTGAGCGACAGCGAGTTCGCGCAACGCCACTCGATCCCGCGCTCGGAGTCGATCCCTTCGAAGTAGCCCACCCTGTGCATCCGGAAGTACCGACCGGGCGGGATCGACGGTGCCCCNATCTTCGCCGCGTCGTACGGCTTGCAGGCCACCTCCGCAAANGCGTCGAAGCCGGCGTCGAGCAGCNNACCCCGAAGCCGGTCGTAGAAAACATGCCCCGGCGAGCGCGGCATCTCCCGCCACGTCACCACCAGATCACCTGGCCGATCCCCCGCCGACCCAGCGCCATCCCGAAACCCCGCCAATCCGTCACAAGCGCATGGAGTCAGCCCCGGAAGACTTCGTCAACAGGCTGATAGGTGCGTTGCTTCCGGAAGCCTGGAACGTGCTGATCAACCCGCAACACACGGACGCACAGATCATCCGCATCCTCGGCAGCAGCTGCTATCCCGCTGGATCAGCGATTGTCCAGCCGTTACGCCGTCGGCTCATAATCAGCGATCACCCACTCCTCTTCGCGGGCGGCGGCGTACCACGCGCGCATCCCCGGATAGTCAAGAACGGCGTCAGCATAGGCCCGGCAAACCGGATCGAGTTCGACGCCGTAGGTCTGGAAGCGACTGACGACCGGCGCGTACATCGCATCCGCCGCGCTGAACCGGCCGAACAGAAACGGTCCGTCTGCGGCGAACCGATCAAGGCAGTCACGCCACAGTGCCGTAATCCGGGCGATGTCGCGCGCCACCTCTGGCGTTCGCCCACGCCCGGGCAGACTCGCACGAACGTGCATCGGCATGTTCGAGCGCAGTGGCACGAATCCGGCGTGCATCTCGGCGGAAATCGCCCGGGCGTGGGCACGTGCCGCCCGATCGGCCGGCCATACGTCCGCATCCGCAAACAGCTCCGCCAGGTATTCGATGATGGCGAGCGATTCCCAGATCACCACATTGCCGTGGTGCAGGACGGGGACCTTGCCGGCCGGTGTGTGCCGGGCGATCGCCTCTGCCGTTTCGGGGCGGCGCAGCGGAATAACAATCTCCTCGAATGGCACACCCGCATGCGTCAGCACCAGCCATGGCCGCAGCGACCAGGACGAATAGGCCTTGTTGGCAATTACCAGCGTCAGGTCACGCACCCCAGATCTCCTGTCGTCGTCATAACCCGTCGTGTCGTTACGCCCAGCGCAACGCCGTCAGAACGGCCACCGCGAGCCCGTTGGTCAGACACGCGGTACCGAACAGCGCAAGGGCTCGCATCACGTCGCGCGGCGTTGCCCGCGCCGATCCTTCGCCGATCCATGGCGCCTCTACCACCTCGCCTGGATAACGCCTTGGACCAGCAAGCGAAAGCCCGAGTGCGCCTGCCATCGCCGCTTCCGGCCAGCCGGCGTTGGGCGAGCGATGGCGGCCCGCATGCTGCCACATGATGGCAAGCCCGCGCAGCGGCCGCGCACCGGGAACAGCCAGCGCAGCAACGCCCAGGAAAATGCCCGACAACCGTGCCGGCACCAAGTTCATCACATCGTCCAGACGTGCCGCCGCCCAGCCGAAGTCCCGGTAGCGGGGCGAACGATGGCCGATCATGCTGTCCATGGTGTTCACCGCCTTATATGCCAGCATGCCCGGCAGGCCGAACAGCACGTACCAGAATGCCGGAGCCACCACTGCATCGGAGAAGTTCTCGGCGCACGANTCGATTGCCGCCCGGGCGACACCGTGGGCATCGAGCTGGCGGACATCGCGGCCAACGATGTGCGAGACCGCCTCGCGGCCTGCCTCAAGCCCGCCGTCGGCAAGCACCATGCCGACGCGGCGGACGTGCTGGAACAGGCTGCGCTGGGCGAGGAGGGCGATGATCAGCGCCAGCTCCAGCAGCCAGCCGAAAGGAACGATGGCGGCGATCGCCTGAACGATCAGCCCAACGGCGAGCGCAAGGCCGGTCACGAACTCCACCACCAGAATGCCGCGCATCCGCCGATCCGCAGGCGCGCGCTCATCACGGTTGAGTCTGGATTCGAGATCGACGATCAGCCGTCCGAGCGGGCGGACCGGATGCGGCAGCCGGGCCAGCGGTCCACGCGCTTCGCCCAGCAGCGGCTCGAGTGCAAGCCCCATCAGCAGCAGCACCAACGGGTGCCAGGGGAAGGACGCAGAAACAGAAGACTCCAGAAGCGGCATGGCGACAGTTTCGACGGAGCCGTGCCAACCGTCAATTCCGCTGCTCCATGCTTGCCACTCACTACCACCGACGGAACTAGTTGTTTGATCCCGGTCTTTGATGGTGCGATCTTTTCACGGGAGTGGAAGGAGGCCCTATGGGACAGGTTCTGCACGGGTGCGCCCGGACGACAGAGGCGGTGCGTCGAGCGATACAAAATAGTCAAGAGAGCCTGAGAGCGCTGTCGAAGCGCTACGGGATCAACCAGAAGACCGTTGCGAAATGGAAGAAGCGGACATCAACGTCCGATCTGAAGACGGGGCCGAAAGAGCCGCATTCGACAGTGCTTTCGATCGAAGATGAGGCGATTATTGTCGCGTTTCGGCGCCACACGCTACTGCCGCTGGACGATTGCCTGTATGCGCTTCAGCCGACGATCCCGCACTTGACGCGCTCGTCGCTGCATCGGTGTCTGCAGCGCCACGGCATCAGCCGATTGCCCGATGTCGCTGAAGACAAGCCGGCAAAGAAAAATTCAAGGCGTATCCCATCGGCTATTTCCACATCGATATTGCAGAAGTGCAGACTGCCGAGGGAAGCTTTATCTCTACGTTGCCATTGATCGCACGAGCAAATTCGCCTTCGTGCAGGTCGTCAGGAAAACCGGGCGCACGTCCGCATCCGCCTTCCTCTCAGCCCTCATCGAGGCCGTGCCCTACAAGATCCACACCGTGCTCACCGACAATGGCATCCCGTTCACCTTTCCGCCGCGTTATGCAGACGGTCCAACCGCCCGCCACATGACGCACATGTTCGACATGCGATGCCAGGAAAACGGCATCGAGCATCGCCTGACGAAGGTGAAGCATCCGTGGACCAATGGTCAGGTGGAAAGAATGAACCGGACTATCAAGGACGCCACCGTCAAGCGCTTCCACTATGACGATCACGCCAAGTTCGAAGTACACCTCGCCGATTTCATCGCAGCCTACAACTTCGGCAGAAGACTGAAGACCCTGCGCGGCCTCACCCCATACGAATACATCTGCAAAGTCTGGACTTCAGAGCCAGAACGATTCAGACTCGACCCAATCCATCAAATGCCGGGACTAAACAACTAGTATCTGAACCTGATTAACATATTGAAATATTGTTATGAACGTGATTCCAAGGCGGTATTTGAGCCTTGGAGGTGGATATGGCGAACGTGTTCTGGCTGGACGACGACGCATGGGCGGCGATCGAGCCGCATCTGCCGAAGAACCAGCCGGGAGCACGGCGGGTGGATGATCGTCGCATTATCAGCGGGATCATCCATGTTCTGAAGAGTGGTGCCGCTGGCGGGATTGTCCGCCGGACTACGGTCCACCAACAACGGTCTACAACCGTTTCAACCGCTGGTCCCGCCGGGATCACGGGCGCCGGATCCTCAAGGCGCTGGCCGAGGACCAGTGGATCACCACCGCGGTGGCCATGGACGGCAGTTCTGTGAAAGCGCACCGCTGCGCTCACGGCGGAAAAGGGGGCGAAGGCTCAGGCGATCGGCCTCTCCCGAGGCGGGCAGACGACGAAAATCCACGCCCTGAGCGATACACTCGGCCGCCCGGTGGTCCTCAAGGTCACCGCCGGCACTGTCTCCGACATCACGATGGCTGAAGACCTGCTGGCCGAGGTCGACACCTGTCGCCACATTCTGGCCGACAAGGGCTATGATTGCGACGCCCTGCGCACCGTGATCCGCAACAAGGGGGCCACACCGGTCATTCCAGGGCGGAGATGCCGCAAACGCAAGATCAGGTTCGACAAACACCGATACAAGTTCCGCTAGATGGTCGAAGCCGTCTTCTGCCGCCTGAAGGACTTCCGGCGCGTCGCCACCCGATACGACAAACTCGCCAGAAACTATGCCTTCACCCTCGCCATCGCCACCATCGTCGCTTATTGGACCTGATTGAGTCCGGACCCTAGGTGTTTGATCCCGGCCTTTGATGGTGCGATCTTTTCACGGGAGTGGAGGAGGCCCTATGGGACAGGTTCTGCACGGGTGCGCCCGGACGACAGAGGCGGTGCGTCGAGCGATACAATAGAGTCAAGAGAGCCTGAGGGCGCTGTCGAAGCGCTACGGGATCAACCCCAAGACTGTCGCGAAGTGGAAGAAGCGGACATCAACGTCCGATCTGAAGACGGGACCGAAAGAGCCGCATTCGACGGTCCTCTCGATCGAAGATGAGGCGATTATTGTCGCCTTTCGGCGCCATACGCTGCTGCCACTGGACGATTGCCTGTACGCGCTTCAGCCGACGATCCCGCATCTGACGCGCTCCTCGCTGCATCGGTGTCTGCAGCGCCACGGCATCAGCCGACTGCCCGATGTCGCAGAAGACAAGCCGGCACAGAAAAATTCAAGACCGATCCTCGGCTCTTTCCACATCGATAGTGCCGAAGTGCAGACTGCCGAGGGTAAGCTTTATCTCTCCGTTGCCATTGATCGCACGAGCAAATTCGCCTTCGTGCAGGTCGTCAGGAAAACCGGGCGCACGTCCGCATCCGCCTTCCTCTCAGCCCTCATCGAGGCCGTGCCCTACAAGATCCACACCGTGCTCACCGACAATGGCATCCCGTTCACCGTCCCACCGCGTTATGCAGACGGTCCAACCGCCCGCCACATGACGCACATGTTCGACAGGCGATGCCAGGAAAACGGCATCGAGCATCGCCTGACAAAGGTGAAGCATCCGTGGACCAATGGTCAGGTGGAAAGAATGAACCGGACCATCAAGGACGCCACCGTCAAGCGCTTCCACGATGACGATCACGCCAAGTTCGAAACGCACCTCGCCAATTTCATCGCAGCCTACAACTTCGGCAGAAGACTGANNAGACCCTGCGCGGCCTCACCCCATACGAATACATCTGCAAAGTCTGGACTTCAGAGTCAGAACGATTCACACTCGACCCNNAATCCATCAAATGCCGGGACTAAACACCTAGAGCGGATTCTGATCAGTCTGGGTCATAGCCGCACGAGCTGAAGTAGTTGGCGCATTCGGCGGGCTGGAAGAAGTCGAGGAGTTTGCCGATGAGCTCCCAGAGGCCC
Organism: Defluviicoccus sp.; assembly: GCA_013414705.1. Lineage (GTDB taxonomy): Bacteria > Pseudomonadota > Alphaproteobacteria > Rhodospirillales > Defluviicoccaceae > Defluviicoccus. Next base: position 2,896,777 of record CP058705.1, on the reverse strand, counting down.
TGGACGGTTCGCTCGGCGGCCTTGCGGAGCATGGCTTTGAGGCGGGCGAAGGCTTTTTCGATGGGATTGAAGTCTGGGCTGTAGGGCGGGAGGAACAGCAGGGTTGCGCCGGCGGCCTCGACCAACTCGCGCACCGATGCGCGCTTGTGGCTCGACAGGTTGTCCATGATGACGATGTCGCCGCGACGCAGATCGGGCGCGAGGACTTGGGCCACGTAGGCTTCGAACCACTCGCCGTTGATCGGTCCGTCGAGCACCATGGGCGCGACCATGCCGCTCTTCCGCAGCCCCGCGACCAGCGTCGTGGTCTTGCGGTGGCCGTGCGGGAAGCCCATCCGCAGGCGTTCGCCCCTGGGGGAGCGGCCATGGCTGCGTGCCATGTTGGTCGCGGTCCACGTCTCGTCGATGAACACGAGCCGGTCAGGATTGAGGTCGAGCTGACTGTCGAACCAGGCCCGGCGCTGCTTCAAGACGTCGGGACGGTCCTGCTCGACCGCGTGGCCGGTCTTTTTTCCGCGTGATGGAATGGCGCACGAAGAAGCGGTGGAGCGTCGAGTTCGCCACCGTCAAGCCGATGCCGGCGAGGTGCTCGCGAAGCTCATCGAGCGTGATGTCCTTGCGCGCTTCCCACAGCGCCAGGATCTCCTCGCGGCGTTCCTCGACGCGATGCGAGCGCATGTCGCCACCTTGGCGCTTGGGTACGGCGTTGCCAGTCACGAGCCGCTGCGCCTGCCACCGGATCGCCGTCGAAGGTGCCACGCCGAACCGGGCCGCGGCCGCTCGGCAACTCATCCCCGCATCGATCGCCGCTAACAGCCGCGTGCGTAAATCTATCGAAAGAGGCTGACCCATCCATGCTGGCCTCCTTGCCCCAGCCAGAATCCTGAATCAGATTTTCAGCCCTTTGTGAATCCCTTACGATTCATACCGATCAGAAACCACTCTAGTCGCTCGTCGAGCCCAACAGCCGATCACAGCACTCATTTCTGTCGCCCAAATCTCGCAGTGGCAAGGCCCGCCGGTAAGGTATCGCAATCAACTGTCGAGCGGCAGGGCTGAAGTGGCGCCTTTTGCACTCTTGCCACCAGGAGACGGCGCCGTCGACGGCCCGCCTCGTTTTTGTTGCTATCCCCGAACGTCAGTGTCCCGATCTATCGTCTGGTCGATCCTTCGATCGATCCCCGTAGATCTTCCGGTGGATCCTTCGGCAGCGGTGCGGTGTCTTCGTCGTCGAACAGGATTCGGTGGGCGGCACCGTCCAGATCGTCGAACTGGCCGGATTTCAGCGCCCACAGGAAGGCCGCGAGACCGAGCCCGCCGAGACCCAATGCCACCGGTATCAGCCACAGCAGGACCTCCATCAGACGCGTCCCCGGTGCAGGCGCAGGGCGTTGACGATGACGATGATCGACGACGACGACATCACGACCGCGGCGATCAGCGGCGTGACCTGACCCGCGATCGCAAGCGGCAGCGCGAGGCCGTTATAGATCAGCGACAGCGCCAGGTTCTGGCGGATCAGGACGCGTGCGCGGCGGGCCACGCCCAGCGTTTCCGCAACCGGAGCGAGGCGGGAGCCCTGGAAGACGGCATCGGCGGCGGTCTGGCTCACGTCGATGCCGGATGAGGGAGAGNNCGATGCGTGCGCTGTGGCAAGTGCCGGGGCGTCGTTCAAGCCGTCTCCCACCATCAGCGGGTGCCGTCCGGCGTCCGACAGGCGTGCGAGTGCCGCGACCTTCTCCTCGGGGCGAAGCCCTGCATGCCAGTCGGGGATGCCGACGGCCTTGGCGACGGCTTCGACTGCTGTGGAGCGGTCGCCGGACAGGATATGCAGATCATAGCCGTGGTCGGTGAGACGGGTGGTCACCTCGGCGGCATCACTGCGCGGTGGATCGCTGAAGACGAAGCGTACCGGCGGATAGCCCGGTTCCGCAAGCCACAGTTCGGCTGCGGGATCTTCGCCATCTGCATGTGGGGCCGTTGTGACGTCACAGAAGGTGCGGCTGCCAAGGCGCACCGGGCCGTTGGCGGTCTCNCTCTCGAGCCCGCGACCGGGAACCTCGCGCGTGCCGCTGGCGACTGCGACCGGCAGTCCCAACGCGGTGNNCAGGCGTGCACCAGCGCGCGCCAGCGGGTGGCGGCTGGCCGCGGCGAGCCCGGCGGCGCGGCTCAGCGTGTGAACATCGATCGCATCCACATTGAGCAGAACCGGCCGTCCTTCGGTCAGGGTGCCGGTCTTGTCGAACACGATGCAGTCCACGGCCGCGAGACGCTCCAGCGCCGTCGTCGATTTCAGCAGCACGCCGCGGCGCAGCAGACGGCTGCTCGCGGCGACGTTGACGGCCGGCACCGCAAGACTCAGCGCGCAGGGACAGGTGATGATCAGCACGGCAATGGCGTTCATCAGCGCAGCCTGCCAAGCCGAACCCAGCACGCCCCACCACAGAACGAAGGTGGCCGCCGCAGCGGAATGCACCACCGGCGCATAGAGCCGCGCCATGCGATCGGCGAGTGCCACATAACGACTGCGCTGCTGCTCGCCGACCTCGACCTGACGGGTGATTTCAGCCAGCAGCGTGTTCTGACCGGTGGCGGTGACCTCGATCAGCAATGGCGCCTGCTGGTTCAGTGAACCGGCGAATACCATCGTTCCCGGGCCGGCCGGNGCGGGGGTGCTTTCACCGTCGATGAGGCCGGTATCGAGGGAACTTTCGCCGTCGACGATCCGGCCATCGACGCCGATCCGCTCGCCGGCCGCCACCAGCACGCGCATTCCGGGCTGCACACGGACCGGCGGCAGCACGTGCTTGCGGCCATCGGCATCGACAACGGTCACGGCGGTGGCGGCCAGGGCCAGCAACTGCGTTGCCGCCGAGTGCGCGCGCCCACGGGCACGCCGGTCGAGATAGCGGCCGATCAGCAAAAAGAACAGCAGGCCAATCGCGGCATCGAAATAGGCGTGTGGTCCCCCGCGNATGGTCTCGTACAGGCTCATCGCGGCCGCAAGCAGCACCCCGATCGATATCGGCACATCCATGGTGACGTGGCGTGCCGCCAGGGCGCCGAGTGCACTGCGGAAGAAGGGCTGGCCGGCATAGGCGATTGCCGGCAGGGCGACCAGCGCCGAAACCCAGTGCAGGTAGGTACGGGTGGCAGAACCCATGCCTTCGGCCTGGCCGGCCCAGATCGAGACCGACAGCAGCATGACGTTGCCGGCGGCAAAACCGGCGACCGCCATCGCCCGCAGCAAGGCCTTTTCTTCGCGTTCGTCGCTGGCAGCGAGGCAGCGGGTCTCGAACGGTACCAGCCGATAGCCGAGCCGCGTGATGCTCGCCACCAGTGTCGGCAGGTCCGTCGCGTCCGGGTCCCAGCGGATGGACAGCCGGCGCGTCGTCATGTTCAGGCGCGCGCTGACGATGCCGGGCTGCCGGGCCAGGACGGACTCGATCAGCCAGACGCAAGCCGCACAGTGAAGCCCGTCGACCAGCAGGTCGATCGACCGGCTGCCGTCCGCTTCCTGACGGATGAAAGTATCGTATTCGACCGTCGCAGCGTCATCGTCCGGTTTCAGGACACGCTGGCCGGGGTCGAGCGTTCGGCGCCGGTAATAGGCGTCGAGACCGAGGCCCTGGACCATCGCAAAGGCGGCCTCACAGCCGGTGCAGCAGAAGGACGTGCCGTCGGCGACAGGGGCACCACAATGTCGGCACGTCCGTGCGGACATGGGGGCTCTGCCGTGGGGGCGGAGAGGGCATCGCGCCGGGCCGCCACTGCTCAAGGGAGCAGCGCGGTGAGGGGCGTTCACGGAACGAAGATCCGCTGAGTGGTCTGGAACTGTCCGGCGGGGCCGCTTGCCCGGATCCAGGCATCCCACTGTCCTGGGTGCGGCAGGGTGACGGAAGCTCCGAAGCGTCCGGCACCGCGGCGATTGAGGGGGATGGTCACGTCTTCGCCGGTGTGGGTCGGTCGTCTGAAAACGGCCGAGACAGAGAGCTCTGTAACCGGTGTCCCCGCGCGATCGGTCAGCGAGACGCTGAGGTCACCGCTCCGGCCCACCCCGTTTCTCCAGAGGTTCCGGTAGTGGTCTCGTCTGTATTGTGGAACTGAATGTCTGCCTGCCAGCCACGGGCTTCCTGCTCGTGCGCCGCGGCCAGGGTCTGGTTGTAGGTGATCCCCTTGCGGTACGCGTCTTCGGTGTCGAGGCCGGGGAAGGTCCCGATCGCATAGGTGATCAACACGACGTTGACTGCGACCACGACCAGCATACCGACGACGAACGTCCAGGGATACCACCAGCCTTGTGGACGGCGTTGTGCCATCGTTCAACTCCCGGTCCCGGTGCCACTGAGAACGGACGGCTGCGCATGCTCGTGGTCGTCGGGGCCGTTGAAGACCGCCTGGTAGCTGACCGACTCTCGGGTTCCCAGGTCGATCAGATAGAAACCGACCGGTGTTCTGCGGCCGGTGAGGCTGGATTCCGGTGCCTTGACGAACAGCTTGAAGGTGCCGATGTCGTCCGGTTCGACGGACAGTTCTACGTAAGGCCCCGGCTCCAGGTGCCGGCCGAGGACGCTGATCTCGGCGCCGGGCAGCCCGTCCGTTGCCAGCAGGTAGCGCTTCGCCTCCCGCTTCATGTTCAGGATCTTGAACGTATAACCATTGCGGATGGAGCCGTCGGAAAGCTTCACGAACAAAGGCAGGCGGTCCTGGATGACGTTGACTTCCAGGCGCGAACGGGTGGTAAGGCTGACCGCCATCACCGCCACCACTACCGTCAACACGACGGCGTAGACGATGGTGCGCGGGCGGATCAGCCGCATGCGGGTCTTTTGTCCCTTCGCACGCGCCAGCTGATTGTTGATCGAGTCATAGGTGATCAGTTCGCCCGGCAGGCCGAAGCGCTTCATGATCCCGTTGCAGGCGTCGATGCACAGACCGCAGCCGATGCAGGCCATCTGCTGGCCTTTGCGGATGTCGACACCGGTGGGACAGACCTGCCAGCACATGCCGCAATCGATGCAGTGTCCACGCCCNTCGAACGACTGGCCTTTACGTGCCCCACCGCGCGGTTCGCCCCGCCATTCTTCATAGGTGACGATCAGCGAGTCCTCATCGAACATCGCCCCNTGAAAGCGTGGCCACGGGCACATATAGATGCACACCTGCTCGCGCGCCCAGCCGGCGAGGACGTAGGTGGTGGCTGTGAACAGGAAGACGAAGCTGTACACACCGGTGCCGGCCTGGCCGGTGAAGAACTGGCGGACCAGGGTGGGGGCGTCGTTAAAGTACATGATCCACGCGCCGCCGGTGGCAAGCGCGATCAGCAGCCACACTGCGTGCTTCGCCAGTTTCTTCCCGACCTTTCCCATGGTCAGTGGGCCGTTGTCGAGGCGCAAACGCGCATTGCGGTCGCCTTCGATCTTCCGCTCCACCCACATGAACAGGTCGGTCCACACCGTCTGCGGACAGGTGAAGCCGCACCAGACGCGGCCNAAAAGTGCTGTGACGAAGAACAGTCCGATGGCGCCGAGAATCAGCAGGCCGGTCAGATAATAGACCTCCTGCGGCCAGATCTCGATGCTGAAGAAGTAGGCCCGACGGCCGGCCATATCGATGAGCAGCGCCTGATCGGGAGCGCCCGGGCCACGATCCCAGCGGATCCACGGTCCGACGTAATAGGCAGTGAGCAAGAGCGCGACCACCCACCATTTGACGCGGCGCCAGAAGCCGGTGACCGCGCGCGGATAAACCTTGATGCGCTCGGCAAACAGTTTCTGTTTTTGCTCGGATTTCGTCGGCTGCGATGCGTCCGGTCGTGTCACATCAGTGCCATCGATGCGCTCGGCGACCGCCGCCTCTGCATTGCTCATCGTCGTCTATCCCGTCCTTCGCACAGGCCGCCCTCCCAGGCCACTGCGAAATTACGTGGGTGTTGGCACGGGAGTGACGCGGGCGGTGATTGGCCAGGCCCGCAGTCTCCCGCCGCATTATGGTGATCTTCTTCAAGTATCACTTCCGTTCCTTCGGTGCCGGCTGATCCGCGCGGCGGCAGGCCGTTTGCCTGCCGCACGGCAGAGTCACGAGGCGCTGGTGAGGGCGCTACTGACCGCCACCCAGCGAGTGCACATAAACAGCCGCTTCCTTGATTTCCTCGTCTGATAAACGGTTGTGCCAGGACGGCATCACACCCTGGCGGGGCTTGGTGATCTGATTGACGATTGCCTGCTTGGTCCCGCCATAAAGCCAGATCTGATCGGTCAGGTTCGGTGCACCCACCGCCTGGTCGCCGTGCCCGTATTCGCCGTGGCAGCCGGCGCAATTGTCGGCGAAAATTTGTGCCCCTTCGGCGTTGTCCGGCCTCTGTCCGGACAGGAACAGGACGTGATCGGCAACGGCATCAATCTCCTTCGCCGTGAGGATGTCGTCAGCGCCGAAGGCCGGCATCTGCGAAAGGCGCGCGTCGTCGTCCTGGGTGTTGCGAATGCCGTGTTTGATCGTCGTGTAGATATCGTCGAGCGTGCCGCCCCAGAGCCAGTCGTCATCAACCAACGCCGGATAGCCGCCGGGCCGGCCGACGGCGCCGGTACCATGGCAGGGGGCGCAGTTGTTGACGAAGACCACGTGGCCGCCGGCGTTGGCGATCTCCAGCAGGTCGGGATTGTCGTTGATCTCCTGCAGCGAAGCGGCCGCGATCTGGTCCTTCCAGGCAGCCCGGCTGGCATCGAGAGCGGTCATCCGTTCGCTGAATTCTTCGCGTGCGGAATATCCGAGAACCCCTTTCGTATACCCGCTCAGCCAGGGCCACGTCGGAAACGCAATACTGTACGCGATCGACCAGACGATCGTCGCGTAGAAGACATACAGCCACCACCTGGGCAGCGGCGTGTTCAACTCCTTGATGCCGTCCCACTCGTGTCCGGTGGTTTCGATTCCGGTAATGGTATCGACGTCTTTGCTTGCCATTGATCTCAATCTCCGTCCCCGTCCTTGAACGGGATGCGGGCATCCTCCTCAAAGCGCTTCTTGTTCTTCGGGCGGTAGGCCCACCAGAGGACGATCCCGAACGCCAGGATTAGCCACAACACCCAGAGCGATCGGAGCGTCTGGAAGAACTCGGTCGGCTCCATGGGAACACCCCTTCCTACCGGTAGTCGTCCTCTGGACGGTAATCCTTGAAGTCGACCAGCGTGCCCAGCATCTGCAGGTAGGCGACGACCGCGTCCATCTCCGTTAGCCGTGATGGATTTCCGTCGAAGTCACCGAGCACGGCTTTCGGATATCGCGCCTCCACATCCGCAGCACCAGAACTGTCGGCGTTGCCCTGTGCGATAAGGTCGTCCTTCGCGTTGGCGATGTCCTCGTCCGTGTACGGGACCCCGACCGCCCGCAATGTCTTCAGGTGCTCGGCGACGTCATCGAACTTGAGGTCATGCTGCGCGAGGAAGGCGTAGGGCGGCATGATCGATTCCGGCACCACACTGCGCGGATTGATCAGGTGCGCCACGTGCCAGTCATTCGAGTACTTGCCGCCCACCCGCGCCAGATCGGGACCGGTGCGCTTCGATCCCCACTGGAATGGGTGATCGTACATGCTTTCGGCGGCGAGACTGTAATGCCCGTAGCGTTCCGCTTCGTCGCGGAACGGACGGATCATCTGACTGTGGCAGAGGTAGCANCCNTCCCGGACGTAGATGTTCCGACCGGCCAGCTCAAGGGGNGAATAGGGACGCATGCCCTCGACCTTCTCGATCGTCTGCTCCATGGTGAACAGCGGAATGAGCTGCACCATGCCGCCGATCGAGACGGTGATCAGGATGCCGATGATCAGAATGATGACGTTCTTTTCGAACAGGGCGTGACTGAGTCGCATGATCNNCAGCCCTCCCTATTCGGCGGCACGGACGGCGACCGGGATCGGCCGCTCGAACGCCTGCTCGTCGCGGATTTCGCCCTTCACCGTCTTCCACAGGTTGTAGGCCATGATCAGCCCACCCAGCAGGAACAAGGTCCCGCCGGTGGCGCGGATCACGTAGTAGGGGTGCATCGCTTCCACCGTCTCGATGAAGGAATACTGCAGGAAGCCGAGCTGGTCATAGGCGCGCCACATCAGTCCCTGCATAATCCCCGAGATCCACATCGCGGTGATGTAGAGGACGATGCCGATGGTCGCGATCCAGAAGTGGTAGGTGACCAGCCGCAGACTGTAGAGGCGCTCCCGCTTCCACAGCCGAGGGACCAGATAATACATGGCACCGAAGCTGACGAAGGCGACCCAGCCGAGCGCGCCGGAATGCACGTGGCCGATGGTCCAGTCGGTATAATGGCTGAGGCTGTTCACCGCCTTGATCGCCATCATCGGGCCTTCAAAGGTGCTCATGCCGTAGAAGGCAACGGACACGACCAGAAAGCGCAGGATCGGATCGGTGCGCAGCTTATCCCATGCGCCCGAAAGCGTCATGATGCCGTTGATCATGCCACCCCACGACGGCATCCACAGCATGATTGAGAAGATCATCCCCAGCGTCTGTGCCCAGTCCGGCAGCGCCGTGTAATGCAGGTGATGCGGTCCAGCCCAGATGTAGAGAAAGATCAGCGACCAGAAGTGAACGATCGACAGCCGGTAGGAATAAACGGGGCGTTCCGCCTGCTTGGGGATGAAGTAGTACATGATCCCAAGGAAGCCGGCGGTGAGGAAAAAGCCGACCGCATTGTGGCCGTACCACCACTGGGTCATCGCGTCCTGGACGCCGGACCAGACAATGTAGCTCTTGGTCCCGAAGAAGGACACCGGCAACGCCACGTTGTTGCCGATGTGCAGCATCGCAATGGTGAGGATGAACGCCAGATAGAACCAATTGGCGACGTAAATGTGCGGTTCGCGTCGGCGCGCGATCGTCCCGGCAAAGGCAATCAGATAGGCGACCCAGACGACTGCCAGCCACAAGTCCACGTACCATTCCGGCTCGGCGTATTCCTTGCTCTGGGTGATGCCCAGCACGTACCCCGACGCGGCCAGGACAATGAACAGCTGGTAGCCCCAGAACAGAAACTCGCCCATCGCCCGGCCGCCGAACAGCGTCGCCCGGCAGGTGCGCTGGACAACGTACAGAGAGGTGGCAAACAGGGCATTGCCGCCGAAGGCGAAGATCACGGCTGATGTATGGACAGGACGCAAGCGTCCGAACGTCGTCCATTCCAGGTCCAGGTTCAGTATTGGGAATGCCAGCTGCCAGGCGATAAAGACGCCCATAAGAAAACCGACGAGCCCCCAGAACATCGCCGCGATGGTGAATTTCTTAACGACCTCTTCATCGTAGGCAATTGGCACCCGAAGCGGGTCGTTGGCTGCAATGGCTACACTCATTCACCTCTCCCGTACACGATACCAGCGGTATAATGCAGCAAAAATAACCGCCGAAGATTGATCATGCATCACGTTCAATTGTGATGATCAACCGAAGTATCCCATTAATCTAAATGGGTGCACGATGCGCGCGAACAAAACATTGTCGCCGACCACGATCAATTTGATTTGTCCCGCCCGAACAGTCATCGACTCTCTGGCTTCGATTAGCAAGGTGGCATCCTAGGAGTGAGGCTGCACTCTGTCAATTGCCGAGAGAATTGAAATAGGTCAAAACGCTCTGGTACATCTTTGATGTGCAAGGGAAACCAGAACATTCCACAATTCTAAAACGGAATTGATAGTGAAAATCACTTGTAGGTTTGTGCAATTCAGCGCGACCATTCGTGCTGGCCCGCTCGTCGGACTGTCGTCAGCATTCCCAGAGCATTAAAGTAGCGCGACCGACCCAGCGCATGGCAACAAAGGTGCGACAGGCAAATGTTGCACACACGGGTGGGAACGATAGAGGAGCAGCGGCAGACGATGCTCGGAGTGATGGCAGGCAGACCGTGAAGGCGCGGTGGAACCTGCTCGCAGTGTGCAGTGGGCGCGTGGCTGCACTGGCAGCGTGCCTGTGCGCACTCGTGGCTTGTGGCTCCACGGCTGAAACACCGCCGCTCTCTGGTCGCGGTGGAGGCACCATCGGCGTTCCGACGGGGAACCGGGTTTTTCCGGTGGCGTCGTCGCCACCTCGGAACCGCAGCCGGCACAAGCGGCGGCGAATGTGCTTGCCGCGGGCGGAAATGCCGTCGATGCGGCGGCGGTGGCGCAGTTCATGCTCAACGTGGTCGAGCCCCAGTCTTCAGGCATCGGTGGCGGCGGGTTCATGCTGGTGTGGCTCGCGGCGAGCCGGACCCTGATCGCCCTCGACTGTCGCGAGACGGCGCCGGCAGCGGCACGACCGGAGATGTTCCTCGGGTCTTCGGAGACGCCGCTGCCGTGGGATGAGGTATCCACCAGTGGGTTGTCGGTGGGAGTCCCCGGAACCCTGCACTGCATCGACACCGCCCTTGGGCGGTGGNGGACGCTGTCGCTGGCGGACGCTTTGGCGCCGGCGATCGAGGCGGCGGAGCAGGGCATTGTCGTCACCCATCACCTTGCAGAGAGCTTGGCAGAGGGACTCGCCCCGGGCGGCCGGCTGGCCAATGAGACGGGGCGTGGGGCCTACGAGACGGCGCGCGCTGTCTTCGCGCCGCACGCTCGCCCGCTGCAGCAGGGCGAGCGTCTGCGCCAGCCGGAGTTGGCCGCGACGTTCCGCGCCCTCGCGGCCGACGGTCTGCCAGCATTCTATGACTGCGCCCATCCGTCCGGCATCGCCCGCGCGCTGATCGCAACCCAGCGCGCTCAGCGCACGTCGATTGCTCCTGCGGGGGCCGGGCGAATGACCTGTGACGATCTGTCGACCTATCGGTCAGTTCTGCGCCAGCCGGTGGAGGGTCACTATCGCGGTATCATCGTGCGCTCGATGCCGGCGCCGTCGTCGGGCGGGATTGCTCTGATCCAGATGCTGACGATGCTGCAGCGTCTGCCGATGGGCGATGGTGGTGCCGGGTTCGGCTTCGGGTCGTTCGCGACCCTCAACGTGATGCAGGACGCGATGCGCCTTGCGTTTGCCGACCGGGCGAAATGGATCGGTGACGCCGATGTCGTTCCCAGTCTTCCCCTGCGCGGTCTGATCAACGAGACCTATCTTGAACAGCGTGCCGCGACCTGCCCGGTGGGTAATCCGGGTGCGGATCGTTGGTGCCTGCGCCCCGGCGTGCGTCTTGCGGATATCCGGCCCGGAGATCCGCGGCCCNTTGACGGCCCGCTCACGGCAGAGCTGTTCGCGCCCCACAGGCGTTCGTCCGTGCCGGCGGCTGCGCCCGAAGGCACGCATACGACACACTTCACCATCGCCGATCAGTGGGGCAACATCGTCAGCTATACATCTACGATCGAGGCGGCATGGGGGACCGGGCTGATGGTCCCCGGCCACGGATTCATGCTCAATAACGAGCTGACCGACTTCAATCCCGTTCCCGCCCGCAAGGGTAAGCCCGGGGATGCGGACTTCAATCCCGGAGCAAACGATGTCGCGCCCGGCAAACGGCCACGCTCAAGCATGGCGCCGACAATGCTGTTCGTTCGCGGTCCAGATGGCGATCGTCCCATCGCCGCTTATGGATCGCCCGGCGGTTCCACGATCATCAACAGCGTGCTGGCGATCACCTTGAACCTGATCGACCATCGGATGTCCATCCAGGAAGCGGTGGACCGGCCTCGTCTTTCACTGTGCAATCCGCGCGAGGATGCGACGACCCTGCTGGAAGAGGGATTCGATCCTGCCGTCATCGAGCGTCTCGGGGCTCTGGGCTACCGGTTTCGCCCGGCAATGATCGGCTCGGTGCAGGCCGTGGTTGTGGATCCGGCAACCGGATCTGCCTGGNGGGCTGCTGACAAGCGCCGGGATGGAACGGTGATCGGTCTGATGCGCTGACCCTCTGAAGCTCGCCCATTCCATTGGCTCTCGTCCACCACAGTGTTCCTGCGGTGCAGCGTGGCGGCTTGCGGTAACCGCGTCTAGGCGCCAGAGTGCCGACGATGAGCAACCTTCCCGTTGATGTCCCACGTGCCGATGTTCCGCACGTCTTTCTGCAGTCCGGTCACGACCGCCGTATCGCGGAGGGCCACCCCTGGGCTTACTCCAACGAAATCCGTATGGATGCGTCCGCAAAGGCGCTCGCGCCCGGTACCATCGTTGTGCTGCACCGAACCGACGGAAAACCGCTGGGTGTCGGTAGTTTCAATCCTCACACGCTGATCGCATTTCGCCTGTTCAATCGGAACGCGTACCGGCCGATCGACGAGGCGTTCCTGCAGGCCCGGCTCGCCCGGGCCCTGGCGTTGCGTGAACGCCTGTTCGGCCAGCCGTTCTATCGTCTGGTCCACGCCGAAGCGGACGGCCTGCCGGGATTGATCTGTGATCGGTTCGGCGACGTGCTGGTGCTGCAGCTCAACACTGCCGGTATGCAGGCCCTGGCTCAACCGCTGCTGTCCGCGCTCGAGCACCTGCTGGCACCACCGACGGTCGTGCTCCGCAATGATTCCGCGGCGCGCGCCATCGAAGGGCTGGTAGCAGAGGTGCTGGTCGCGAAGGGCAAGGCGGAAGAGCCGGTCGAACTGCAGGAAGGCCCTCTGAAGTTCTTTGCGGACGTGTGTGCTGGGCAGAAGACCGGCTGGTTCTATGATCAGCGCGACAGCCGCAGATTCGTCGCCCGGCTTGCCGCCGGTGGAACCATGCTCGACGTCTATTGCCATACGGGCGGCTTCGCGCTGGCCGCGGCACAGGAGGGAGCGACGCAGGTGGATGGCGTCGACTCTTCCGATGCGGCGCTGGCGCTGGCGCACCGGGCCGCCCTGGTCAACGGCCTTGCGGCGCGTGTCCAATTCCATCGCGCCGACGTCTTCGAGGAACTGCAGCGGCTGGCGGTTGGATCGCGGCGCTGGCGGACCGTGGTCGCTGACCCGCCCGCCTTCGTCAAGTCACGCAAGGATCTCGGCAGCGGGCTGCGCGGCTACCGGAAGCTGACTCGCCTGGCCGCGAGCGTTGTCGAACCGGGCGGTTTCCTGTTCGTCGCGTCGTGTTCGCACAACGTGGAAGCAGCGGCCTTCCGCAGCGAAGTTGTGCGGGGAATTGCGGCGGCCGGTCGCAGTGGGCGCATCCTGCGGGATGCAGGAGCCGCAGCGGATCACCCGATCCATACTCATTTGCCCGAATCGGCGTACCTGAAATCGCTCACCCTGCAATTGGACTGACGCTGCTCAAGCAATTCTGTTTGAGCGGATGGTGCTGTACGGAGCCGGGAGCAACCGTTGCTGCGGCGACGAGCGGAGGCGGGCCGTCACCCGGAATTCGATACCGGTGCCGCAGGCTGCGTTGTAGCGAGAGGGTCACACACGCCCTCATTTATGGCAGTTGACGCAGTCCTGAACGCCGACAAGCCCGCAACACGTTGTCACCTATTCCAACACGAGAGACACTTGTGCGTCATTTTTGTGTTGCACGCCCGTATTGGCGCTCTATGTGCTTCGCAGTTGCGAACGAACGGGAGCGAGGCTTGAGCCAGACGCTGATCTCGGCGGCGCAATGCTCTTTGATGATTAAGGTGTTGGCTCGGGCATAACGCGGATTTCGCCAAGACCGCCTTTATGTTGCACATGCACAAAAACCCCGACAACGGCAGGAGTTCCAACATGGCGATGACCGATCCGGGCGCGCTTCTCAAGGTCAAGACCGAATCTGCAGCCGTACCGGCGGCCGAGCGCCGCGCGCTGGTTTTTCCCGGCCAGGGGTCACAGACGGTGGGCATGGGACGGGAACTGGCGGAGCGTTTTGTCGAAGCCCGGCGGATCTTCGACGAAGTCGATGACGCCTTGGGGCAGCATCTCTTCCAATTGATGGCTGGTGGTCCGGAAAACGAGCTGACGCTCACCGAAAACGCACAGCCCGCATTGATGGCGGTGAGCATGGCTGTGCTGGCGGTGATGCGCGAGGCGTATGGTCTCGACGTCACCCGCCTCGGCTGCTGCGTTGCCGGCCACTCGCTGGGTGAGTACACGGCACTGACGGCGGTTGGGAGCTTTTCGGTCGGAGAGGCGGCGCGCCTCCTGCGCACCCGCGGCCTCGCCATGCAGACGGCGGTGCCGGTCGGCGAGNGGGCGATGGCGGCGTTGATGGGGCTCGACCTCGAGACGGCGCATGAAATCGCGGCGGAAGCGACACGGGACAGCTACGATGGCGCGGTGTGTGTCGCCGCCAACGACAATGCACCGGGCCAGGTGGTCATTAGCGGCAGCCGGGCCGCTGTCGTGCGTGCGACCGAGATTGCGGCGCTGAATGGAGCGAAACGCAGCATCATGCTTCCGGTCTCCGGTCCGTTCCATTGTCCGCTGATGGCACCGGTCGCAGACGTGATGGCCGCCGCTCTTGCCGCAGTCAACATTCAGCCTCCGGCCCTGCCGCTGATCTCGAATGTCACCGCCCAGCAGGTAACCGAGCCGGCGCAAATTCGCACGCTACTGGTCCGCCAGGTGACGGGCATGGTGCGGTGGCGCGAGAGTGTTCTGTACATGAAGACGCTTGGTGTCCGCGAGTTGGTTGAACTGGGATCGGGCAAAGTGTTGTCCGGGCTTGCACGACGGATCGACCGCCAACTGTCCGGCATTTCTGTCGCAATGCCGGCGGACATCGAGTCCTTCGCACAGACTGTCTAGGTGTTTGATCCCGGCCTTTGATGGTGCGATCTTTTCACGGGAGTGGAAGGAGGCCCTATGGGACAGGTTCTGCACGGGTGCGCCCGGACGACAGAGGCGGTGCGTCGAGCGATACAATAGAGTCAAGAGAGCCTGAGGGCGCTGTCGAAGCGCTACGGGATCAACCCCAAGACTGTCGCGAAGTGGAAGAAGCGGACATCAACGTCCGATCTGAAGACGGGACCGAAAGAGCCGCATTCGACGGTCCTCTCGATCGAAGATGAGGCGATTATTGTCGCCTTTCGGCGCCATACGCTGCTGCCACTGGACGATTGCCTGTACGCGCTTCAGCCGACGATCCCGCATCTGACGCGCTCCTCGCTGCATCGGTGTCTGCAGCGCCACGGCATCAGCCGACTGCCCGATGTCGCAGAAGACAAGCCGGCACAGAAAAATTCAAGACCGATCCCTCGGCTCTTTCCACATCGATAGTGCCGAAGTGCAGACTGCCGAGGGTAAGCTTTATCTCTCCGTTGCCATTGATCGCACGAGCAAATTCGCCTTCGTGCAGGTCGTCAGGAAAACCGGGCGCACGTCCGCATCCGCCTTCCTCTCAGCCCTCATCGAGGCCGTGCCCTACAAGATCCACACCGTGCTCACCGACAATGGCATCCCGTTCACCGTCCCACCGCGTTATGCAGACGGTCCAACCGCCCGCCACATGACGCACATGTTCGACAGGCGATGCCAGGAAAACGGCATCGAGCATCGCCTGACAAAGGTGAAGCATCCGTGGACCAATGGTCAGGTGGAAAGAATGAACCGGACCATCAAGGACGCCACCGTCAAGCGCTTCCACGATGACGATCACGCCAAGTTCGAAACGCACCTCGCCAATTTCATCGCAGCCTACACCTTCGGCAGAAGACTGAAGACCCTGCGCGGCCTCACCCCATACGAATACATCTGCAAAGTCTGGACTTCAGAGCCAGAACGATTCACACTCGACCCAATCCATCAAATGCCGGGACTAGAGCGGATTCTGATCAGTCTGGGTCATAGCCGCACGAGCTGAAGTAGTTGGCGCATTCGGCGGGCTGGAAGAAGTCGAGGAGTTTGCCGATGAGCTCCCAGAGGCCCTGGACGGTTCGCTCGGCGGCCTTGCGGAGCATGGCTTTGAGGCGGGCGAAGGCTTTTTCGATGGGATTGAAGTCTGGGCTGTAGGGCGGGAGGAACAGCAGGGTTGCGCCGGCGGCCTCGACCAACTCACGCACCGATGCGCGCTTGTGGCTCGACAGGTTGTCCATGATGACGATGTCGCCGCGACGCAGATCGGGCGCGAGGACTTGGGCCACGTAGGCTTCGAACCACTCGCCGTTGATCGGTCCGTCGAGCACCATGGGCGCGACCATGCCGCTCTTCCGCAGCCCCGCGACCAGCGTCGTGGTCTTGCGGTGGCCGTGCGGGAAGCCCATCCGCAGGCGTTCGCCCCTGGGGAGCGGCCATGGCTGCGTGCCATGTTGGTCGCGGTCCACGTCTCGTCGATGAACACGAGCCGGTCAGGATTGAGGTCGAGCTGACTGTCGAACCAGGCCCGGCGCTGCTTCAAGACGTCGGGACGGTCCTGCTCGACCGCGTGGCCGGTCTTTTTCCGCGTGATGGAATGGCGCACGAAGAAGCGGTGGAGCGTCGAGTTCGCCACCGTCAAGCCGATGCCGGCGAGGTGCTCGCGAAGCTCATCGAGCGTGATGTCCTTGCGCGCTTCCCACAGCGCCAGGATCTCCTCGCGGCGTTCCTCGACGCGATGCGAGCGCATGTCGCCACCTTGGCGCTTGGGTACGGCGTTGCCAGTCACGAGCCGCTGCGCCTGCCACCGGATCGCCGTCGAAGGTGCCACGCCGAACCGGGCCGCGGCCGCTCGGCAACTCATCCCCGCATCGATCGCCGCTAACAGCCGCGTGCGTAAATCTATCGAAAGAGGCTGACCCATCCATGCTGGCCTCCTTGCCCCAGCCAGCATCCTGAATCAGATTTTCAGCCCTTTGTGAATCCTTACGATTCATACCGATCAGAAACCGCTCTAAACACCTAACCAGCCGCGCAATCTCGGAAAGCCGGTGTCCTTTCTCGTCGCGCATACGGCGCACCTCGACCGCCTGTGCAGGTGAGAGGGCAAGGGGNGGTCGGCCTCCGACCTTCCCGCGTCTCCTGGCGGCCTCCAGACCCTCCCTGGTNGGTAACTGCTCACGTGTCTGACATCACGGCCTCAGACGGCTGGACGAATTCGCGTTTAAATGGTGGCATGGGCGTCGATCGCGGCAATTGTTATCGCGTGGCGCGTAATTTTCCCGTTCGTCGGCCTCCTTCAGCCAACCCCGTAAGCAGTTACCCCTGGTGCGCTCTGAGATGCGTTCCCGTTCGAACTGGACAATCGAAGCGAACACATGGAAGATCAGCCGGCCGGCCGGGGTTGTATTGTCGATGTCCTCGGCCAGGGAACGGAACCCGCCACCGCGCTCTTTNAGAGCAATATCTGATCAAGCAGAATCACGTGCTCGGATTTGTTTGCTCTAAAAATCAAACGGTTAGAGAGCACGGTTCGATCGGATCGGGTCAATCTGATCGAACCGTGCTCTAATGGCTTCCACGATGTCGAGGAGATCGCGCAGAGAGCGAGCCAAGCGGTCGTATTTGGTGACGACGATGACGTCTTCCGCACGGAACTGGTCGAGGAGGGCGTCCAGCTCGGGCCGCTTT
Organism: Defluviicoccus sp.; assembly: GCA_013414705.1. GTDB lineage: Bacteria > Pseudomonadota > Alphaproteobacteria > Rhodospirillales > Defluviicoccaceae > Defluviicoccus. Next base: position 2,879,379 of record CP058705.1, on the reverse strand, counting down.
CTGGTCGATCCGCTGATCCGGTCGGCGCCGGCGCTGTTCAAAGCGTCGAGCTGGGCGTCAAGATTTTGGTCTTCCGTTGAGACACGGGCATAGCCGAAGATCATAAATTGATGGTGACAAAAACGTCCCAAAACTGCAAAGGTTTTCGGAGTGGGGTTTTGTCCTTATCAACAGATTGGTTTCTCGTCACCCGGACGATAGGGACAAAAACGACCGTTTTGGCATGGTGGTTATGGGTTTGGGTTTTTGTCCCGAGGTGAGGACAAGGGCGAGTCAGGAAATAGCCAGACTCGCAAATCTCTCCCCGTACTCAAACCGGACAAAATCCCTCCAACACGGTTTGCTGACACGACCCGGTTCTCAATTTCGAGGGCAATGTCGGACTTTGACATCTGACCAGCTGCGCGAGAGCCGAACATGGAATTATGATCCGGTACACAGCAACGCCAATGAGATCGAAGCTAGCGGTCCCCGAACCTAGTTTTGCGCGAGAATCACCTCTATGCAGATCAGTCAAATGCGTTACTAGTATCTGAACCTGATTAACATATTGAAATATTGTTATGAACGTGATTCCAAGGCGGTATTTGAGCCTTGGAGGTGGATATGGCGAACGTGTTCTGGCTGGACGACGATGCATGGGCGGCGATCGAGCCGCATCTGCCGAAGAACCAGCCGGGAGCACGGCGGGTGGATGATCGCCGCATTATCAGCGGGATCATCCATGTTCTGAAGAGCGGGTGCCGCTGGCGGGATTGTCCGCCGGACTACGGTCCTCCGACAACGGTCTATAATCGTTTCAATAGCTGGTCCCGCCGGGATCACTGGCGCCGGATCCTCAAGGCGCTGGCCGAGGGCCAATGGATCACCACCGCGGTGGCCATGGATGGCAGTTATGTGAAAGCGCACCGCTGCGCTCACGGCGGAAAAGGGGGCGAAGGCTNNCAGGCGATCGGCCTCTCCCGAGGCGGGCAGACGACGAAAATCCACGCCCTGAGCGATACACTCGGCCGCCCGGTGGTCCTCAAGGTCACCGCCGGCACTGTCTCCGACATCACGATGGCTGAAGACCTGCTGGCCCAGGTCGACACCTGTCGCCACATTCTGGCCGACAAGGGCTATGATTGCGACGCCCTGCGCACCGTGATCCGCAACAAGGGGGCCACACCGGTCATTCCGGGGCGGAGATGCCGCAAACGCAAGATCAGGTTCGACAAACACCGATACAAGTTCCGCTGGATGGTCGAAGCCGTCTTCTGCCGCTTGAAGGACTTCCGGCGCGTCGCCACCCGATACGACAAACTCGCCAGAAACTATGCCTCATCTCTCGCCCTCGCCACCATCGTCGCTTACTGGACCTGATTGAGTCCGGACCCGAGTCTCTGCACCACAGCCATCACGTCAGTTTTGGACGGCTGGCGCGAATGATGGCGGAGCTGTTCGGGCTGGTGATCTCCGAAGGTGCCATCGCCAACGCCTTCCGCCATGCTGGAACAGCGATGACGGCGGCGTGCACCGCGATCAAGGCGAAGCTGCTGGCCGCCCGGGTGATCGCCTCGGACGAGACCACCAGCCGCATCGACGGCGCCACCTGGTGGTCCCCCACTGGCATTGGGTGTTCGTCTCAGCCGAGGCGGTGCTGCACACGATCGCGCCGCGCCGGGCGAAGGTGGTCGCCGAGGAGGTGCTGGGCGAGTACCGGCCGGCGGTCTGGTGTCCGACCGCTACGCCGGCCAACAGGATCTGGCGCCGGCGCACCAGGTCTGCCTCGCTCACGTCCTGCGCGATGTTCAGTACGCCATCGACTGCGGCGATACCGTCTTCGCGCCCCGCCTGCGCGATCTGCTGCGCGATCTGCTGCGCTGGGCGATCCGCATCGGACAACGCCGACAGACGCTGCAGCTGACAACACTGCGTCGCTATCACGCCCGCGCCGAGCGCCGCCTCGATGCGCTCGTCGCCCTGCCCGCGGCACACCCGATCGGCCGCGACCTGCAGACCGCGGTCAAGGCCTGGTGGACCAAATTCTTCGTCTTCCTCGAAGACCCCGGCGTGCCGGCGAACAACAACGCCTGCGAACGGGAAATCCGGCCATCGGTGGTGTTCCGCAAGGTCACCGGCGGATTTCGATCCGACTGGGGCGCACACGTCCACGCCGGATACCGATCCGTCACCAGCACCGCAGGGCTCAACGGCCAAACCGCCCGGCAAACCATCGCCCAACTCCTCGCCGGCACCTTCCAGACCACGCCCACAGCTTCATAGCCAGGGAGTGAGCAGATACGTTTTCTTGGCATCGCCTGTCGACCATGTGCGTCATGTGGCATGCGGTTGGACCGTCTGCATAACGCGGCGGAAAGGTGAACGAGATGCCATTGTCGGTGAGCACGGTGTGGATCGTGTCGGGCACGGCCTCGATGAGGGCTGAGAGGAAGGCGGATGCGGACGTGCGCCCGGTTTTCCTGACGACCTGCACGAAGGCGAATTTGCTCGTGCGATCACTGGCGACGGAGAGATAAAGCGTCCCTCGGCGGTCTGCACTTCGGCACTATCGATGTGAACATAGCCGGGGATCGGTCTTGAATTTTTCTGTGCTGGCTTGTCTTCTGCGACATCGGGCAGCCGGCTGATGCCGTGGCGCTGCAGACACCGATGCAGCGACGAGCGCGTCAGGTGCGGGATCGTCGGCTGAAGCGCGTACAGGCAATCGTCCAGCGGCAGCAGCGTGTGGCGCCGGAAGGCAACGATAACCGCCTCATCCTCGATCGAAAGCACTGTCGAATGCGGCTCTTTCGGCCCCGTCTTCAGATCGGACGGTGGTGTCCGCTTCTTCCACGTCGCAACGGTCTTGGGGTTGATCCCGTAGCGCTTCGACAGCGCCCTCAGGCTCTCTTGACTATTTTGTATCTCTCGACACACCGCCTCTGTCGTGCGGGCGCACCCGTGCAGAACCTGTCCCATAGGGCCTCCTTCCACTCCCGTGAAAAGATCGCACCATCAAAGGCCGGGATCAAACACCTAGCGCGCAGGTGTAATGGGTCAGGATATTGAAGCGGCCCCCGATTTTGGGACGAGGGCTTGATTGGATCTGGGTCGGCTCCGTGGTGATAGACGGAGCCGATGATGAAGAAACCGAGACGGAAGATCGATGCAGGTCTGAAGGCGAAAATTGCCTTGGAGGCACTGCGGGAGCAGGCGACGGTGGCGGATCTCGCTGTACGTTATGAGGTTCATCCCAACCAGATTTACGCCTGGTGCGCGCAGCGAGGCGCAGCCTCTGGAAACAGCTGCTGGACAACGCGGCGCGCGCCGTCGACCCGGGGTGGGCGTTGATGCCGAACAGACACACGAGCGGGAGATCGAGAAGCTGCACGCCGAGATCGGGCAGTTGACGGTGGAAACCTCTTTTTAGCGCGGAGGTCCGGGCGATGAGCAGACCGGACCACAGAGCGATGCTCGAGCGCGGCGATTGCGGAGAGTTCGATCCGCCGCCAGTGTCACCTGCTCGGGATTGCCCGGTCGGGAGTTTATCGCCCTGTTCCGGCGAACGACGACGTCGACCTGGCGCTGATGCGGCGGATGGGGATCGCCGCGCTGGGGCCAAAACCGAAGACGACGAAGCCGGCACCGGACCACAAGATCGGGCGACAAGATTTTCCCCTACCTCCTGCGCGACGCGGTGATCGACCGGCCGAACCCAGTGTGGGCGGCGGATATCACATACAGTCCGATTGGTCGCGGCTTCCTTTACCTGGTGGCGATCATCGCCCTTTGATGAAGAAGANACGGGGCGGGCCGGGCGGTGCTGGCTTGGCGGCTGTCGAACACCATGGATACCGCAGTCTGTGTCGACGCGCTGGACGAGGCACTGACCCGTTTCGAAAGACCGGACATTTTCAACACCGACCAGGGAAGCCCGTTCACCAGCGCCGCGTTCACCGGACGGCTGACGAGCGCCGGTATCCGCATCTCGATGGACGGCCGCGGCCGCTGGATTGATAACGTCTTCATCGAACGGCTGTGGTGGTCGCTGAAGGACGAAGACGTCTCCCTGAAGGGCAATGCCGACGGCTGCGAGGCACGCACCGGTATCGCTGCTTGGATCCGCTTTTACAACACAGGACGCCCCCATCAGGCATTGGCCGGTCGAGCGCCGATGGCGGTGTGGCGCGATGGCGTCATCGGCGTCCTCGCCGGCAACGCCGTGGACATGCCCCCAGCACGCTGGCCGGGGTTGAACGACGCTACCGCGTCGCCCCCATGCCCACCGCGTCAACAACCGCAACAGACGCCCCGCGTGGCGTGATCCAGGAGGACGGAGCCAACCAGATATCCAATCACAACCGATGCCCCAGTGGTCCCACAGAACGGGGCCACTTCACCCGGATGCTACAGAAAGGGGCGGATCATCCCATAATCACCCAAGGAATCCTGATTTCACTCTCCGTGAAATTGCTCTAAAAATATTGGTGTAGTTTTTAAAAAATTCACTCTAGGCTACTAACCAGGGCCACGGTACTGAGTGCATCCTAGATTGTATCCTGGGGAATGGCATTATTGTTATTGCTTATCCGGTTGAGCGCAGTTGGATGATTTCCTTGTAGGGTCTTGGCTTGATGGCCATTGCGATGCCGAGTAGGGAAGCGAAGCTGGTGTGGCGGGTATAACGGCAAAGGCTTATGCACGAGCCTCCGGTGCGATCAGCATCTTGTAAGTGACGGGGTTGGTGATGGCGCCGATTCCGAGCAGGGTTCGGAACGCGGCGTGGCGGGTACGGCGGCGGTTGAAGCGGAACACGAACTCGTCGAGGTAGGTCTGGATGTTCGTGCGGCGCAGGCCGTGATAGACGCCGAGCGCCCAGGTCTTCAGGTTGGAGAACACGCGGNNGTGGACCCACGGCAGCACGATGTGCGCGGCCATCGGGCCTACGACGTGCGGATCGTGGGAGACGCCGGGGCACCACCGGGGGCGTCGGGANTAGCCCGACCAGCCGTCGGTCTTCGCCGTGGCGCCNGCAGGAGCAATGGGGGCGACGGCGGCGCACAGAAAGCCATGCAGGCTGTCGGCCGAGAAATCCTTGATGACCGACAGACGGATGCGCCCCGGTCCCTTCTCTTGCACCTCGACCGCACCCACCTCGATTGCACCGGCGATGAGGATTTTGCCCAGGTGGCTGCGCCCACCACCGCCGCGGAGCGGGTCGTTCCTGCTCCGGCAGGAAAGGTTCGTCTCGTCCGCCTCCACCAGGCCGGACAGTGGGGTCCGTTCGGGCGCGACCATCGCCACCCTGAGCTTCATCGACAGTAGCCAGGCGGTTTCGTAGGAGGTGATGGCGAACTCGCTCTGCAGCTGTTTTGCCGACATGCTGTTGCAATGGGTCGCAACCAGCCAAGCCGCCCAAAACCACACGCTGAGCGGCAGGTGGGTGCGGTGCATGATCGTGCCGGCGGTGACCGACGTCTCCTTGCCGCAGCCTTTGCAGCCGAAGGTCAGCGGCGTGCGGCTCGGCAAACGCCACGCGGCGCGCCCGCCGCAACGCGGGCAGGCGAAGCCCTCCGGCCAGCGCGTGCGCGCCAGATGCTCGCCGCACGCCACGTCGTCGGGAAAGCGTCGCTGGAACTCAGGAAGCGAGCGGGGATAATCGGCCATGAGCGCACCCACCACGGCGTATATTCATGGTCCGTTCTATCATGCGCACGCGCCGGTCGCCAGTATCTGCTCACCGGGTTGGTGATTTTCGGGTTGCGGCGTTGGGCTGGATATGAGTCAAGGTATGGATGACTCCACCGTTCCGATACCGCCTGAGCGACGATGAGAAGGACGCGCTGCTTTGCGAGCAGGCAGCGCTGATCGAACGTCAGGCGGCGCGGATTACGGAACTCGATGCGCTGCTGGCGCGGCCGAAGAAGACGTCACGGAACAGCCACACGCCGCCGTCGCAGGACCGCAAGCCGGGCGGAAGCGGGGACAAGAAGCATGGCGAGCGGCGCAAACCGCGGCCCTCGCGTCCGGGCTCGGCGCGGCCGCTGAGCGAGGTGCCGGACGAGACGATCAAGCGGCTGGCCACCACGTGTCCGCACTGCGCGGCAGACGTCTCGGGACAGCGGCAGGCCTGCCGCCATATAACTGCTCACGGGGTTGGCTGAAAGAGGCCGACGAACGGGAAATTACGCGCCACGCGATAACAATTGCCGCGATCGACGCCCACGCCACCATTTAAACGCGAATTCGTCCAGCCGTCTGAGGCCGTGATGTCAGACACGTGAGCAGCTACGGTACAGCTTCCGTACAGGAGATGTGTTGGGTACCACGACGATATATTCACGATTTTGCTTCATTAAGTGCAACTCAAGAGAGAAACATATTTAACAAAAGCGTACATGAGGTCTAAAAACGATCTGTTTGTACACTGAAAATGTGCGCGTAAAACTATCTCTTATCGCAACCATTAATACGTTATTGGGGTGTGGATACCAGCGTTTTGCGATGATGGTTAGGCAGGCCACTAGAAACTCGCTCAAGCGTCAGAAATAAAGCATTTGGTCGCTTATACCGGCATGAATGGCAGACTCTTACGTCGGTGTATCGCCACTCGAACTCGCTCAAAGCAAGCGTGTTTCATCGGTGCGCTGAGTTTTTTACAAATTATATGTTGTTAGTGCTTGGCAGACATGCATGTAGTATGTATTCGTAGGGTGTTTATGATACACTTAAGTTATCGATGTTCACAAGTCATGGGAGTTTTTCCGTGGCTCTGAGGAGATGAGAGAACGATGCAAGAAGATGACGCGGCTCGAGATCTTCGTGGCTTGGTCGCGGAGATCGTTGCCGCTTATGTCGGCGGCAATTCGCTACCCGCATCACAAGTTCCGGAGGTAATCCGCAACGTCCATGATGCACTAGCAGGCCTGGAAAGTGATGAAGTCAAGGCACCAGCGGAACCGCTGAAGCCAGCAGTACCGATCCGGCGTTCGGTGACGCCCGACTACATTGTCTGCTTGGAGGACGGANAAAAGCTGAAGATGCTCAAGCGGCATCTCAGTGCAACGTACAACATGACGCCGGCGGAATACCGGGCAAAATGGAACCTGCCTGCTGACTACCCGATGGTGGCACCGAACTATGCTGCACGCCGCTCGGAGTTCGCCCGTCAGATCGGTCTTGGCCGCAAATCGTCGAGCGGGCAGCCGGCCGGACGGGCAAAGAGGCGCAAACGCGCCTAACCCGTCTTAATTCAGGAGATGGACACCGGGTGATGCTTTCATAAGTATTTTCAATGTCTTATGAAAGACTGAGGTGTGGAAAATTCTGCCACGGGATGGGCGCCGGAAACCGTTGCGTTGCATGGGGTTGGCCTTGGATGGCGTCATTCGGCGCATTAAGACGGGCTAAGTCTGATGTTGCTGGCGCCCGTCGAGCTTCGTTGGCGTTTGTAAAGCTCCTTCCTCCACGGGAGCAATATCTGATCAAGCGGACTCGCGTGATCAGATTGACGTGTTGCAGAGGCCAAACCGTTAGCCCGTCTTATTCACGAGGGCTGCGGACGTGGGCTGGCGGATGTAGCGTAAGCGATTGATGTGGCCTAGGATTTGGTTGCTGAAGCCAATCCTGCGACGACATCCGGGACCGCCACATCCGCCATGACGGACGATACGAGCCTGCCGTTCGCGTTTCCAGCCGTTGGGCGCAAGAAGGTCACCGCCGCCCTCGACGGTGGCCGGATCACCTCGGACGGCGGGGTGATGCTTCTGGCCCAAGCCTGGCGGCGGCTCGGCATCGCCGCCAAGCTCGCCGCCGTGATCCCGGATGGCCGCGATGCCAGCCGCGTCGTTCATCCGCTGGCCGACATCCTGCGGGCGCGCATCTTCGCCATCGCCTGCGGCTGGGAGGATGCCGACGACCTCGACAGCCTGCGTTTCGATCCGGCGTTCAAGCTCGCCTGCGGCCGGCTGCCGGACAGCGGCCGGGACCTGTGCTCGCAGCCGACGATCTCCCGCTGGGAGAACGCGCCCGATCGTCGCAGCGTGATCCGGCTCGGCCGGGTCCTGCTCGATCTGTGGCTCGCCAGCGACCCGGTGCCGCCTGCCGCGGTGACGCTCGACATCGACGACACCTGCGACGTGGTGCACGGCCATCAGCAGCTGTCGCTGTTCAACGCCCACGACGACGCGCGCTGCTTGACGCAGAGCGTCCGCTTCGCGCTCTTGCCGATCCACGTTTACGATACGGCGACGAGCCGGCCGGTGGCGATGATCCTGCGTCCCGGCAAGACGCCGTCCGACAAGGAGGTCCGCGACCATCTGCGCCGCCTCGTCCGCCACATCCGCCGCCGCTGGCCGGTGACCCGCGTCACCATTCGCGGCGATGGCCACTACGGCCGGCCGGAGGTGATGGACTGGTGCGAGGCGAACGNNGGCGTCGATTACCTCTTCGGCCTGCCCGGCAACAGGGTGCTCGACCGCCTCGTCGACAAGACCGCCGACGACATCCGCACCCGCCGGGCCCTGGAGAAGAAGCCCTGCCGGCGCGGTTTCGCCGAGACCCGTTACCGGGCGAAGTCGTGGAAGACGGCGCGCCGCGCCTGCGCCCGCATCGAGGCGACGGCGCGGGGCCTCGACATCCGCTTCGTCGTCACCAGCCTCGAAGCCGGCTCGCCCGAGCACGTCTACGAAGTCCTCTACTGCGCCCGCGGCCAAGCCGAGAACCTGATCAAGCGGCACAAGAGCCAGCTCGCCTCGGACCGTACCAGCTGCCGCTCGCCGCTGGCAAACCAAGTGCGACTGTTCCTCCATACTGCCGCCTACTGGCTGATCCTCGATGCGCGACGCCATCCCAAAACGCATGCACTGGCGATCGCCGAGTTCGCCACCCTGCGGTTGCGGCTGCTGAAGCTCGGCGCCCGCGCCATCGAAACCGCGTCGCGCGTCCGTCTCGCCTTCGCCGCCGCCTGTCCGGACGCGGCGCTGATCCGCCACCGCGCCACAGCGCTCGCCGGACCCTGAACACCGGGGCCGGCAGCGCCCCACCGAACCTCCGGAAACGCCGACCCAGCAATCAAATCCAGTCCACCCAAGCCGGGAAAACCCAGAAGCCCACGCTCGCTCATCCAGCACCAACACCGAAAACTCCGACCTCGCGGCCGCCCTCGTGAAATAAGACGGGCTCGGGTCCGGACTCAATCAGGTCCAGTAAGCGACGATGGTGGCGAGGGCGAGAGATGAGGCGTAGTTTCTGGCGAGTTTGTCGTATCGGGTGGCGACGCGCCGGAAGTCCTTCAGGCGGCAGAAGACGGCTTCGACCATCCAGCGGAACTTGTATCGGTGTTTGTCGAACCTGATCTTGCGTTTGCGGCATCTCCGCCCTGGAATGACCGGTGTGGCCCCCTTGTTGCGGATCACGGTGCGCAGGGCGTCGCAATCATAGCCCTTGTCGGCCAGAACGTGGCGACAGGTGTCGACCTCGGCCAGCAGGTCTTCAGCCATCGTGATGTCGGAGACAGTGCCGGCGGTGACCTTGAGGACCACCGGGCGGCCGAGTGTATCGCTCAGGGCGTGGATTTTCGTCGTCTGCCCGCCTCGGGAGAGGCCGATCGCCTGAGCCTTCGCCCNCCTTTTCCGCCGTGAGCGCAGCGGTGCGCTTTCACATAACTGCCATCCATGGCCACCGCGGTGGTGATCCATTGGCCCTCGGCCAGCGCCTTGAGGATCCGGCGCCAGTGATCCCGACGGGACCAGCTATTGAAACGATTATAGACCGTTGTCGGAGGACCGTAGTCCGGCGGACAATCCCGCCAGCGGCACCCGCTCTTCAGAACATGGATGATCCCGCTGATGATGCGACGATCATCCACCCGCCGTGCTCCCGGCTGGTTCTTCGGCAGATGCGGCTCGATCGCCGCCCATGCGTCGTCGTCCAGCCAGAACACGTTCGCCATATCCACCTCCAAGGCTCAAATACCGCCGTGGAATCACGTTCATAACAATATTTCAATATGTTAATCAGGTTCAGACCCTAGAGTGGTTTCTGATCGGTATGAATCGTAAGGGATTCACAAAGGGCTGAAAATCTGATTCAGGATTCTGGCTGGGGCAAGGAGGCCAGCATGGATGGGTCAGCCTCTTTCGATAGATTTACGCACGCGGCTGTTAGCGGCGATCGATGCGGGGATGAGTTGCCGAGCGGCCGCGGCCCGGTTCGGCGTGGCACCTTCGACGGCGATCCGGTGGCAGGCGCAGCGGCTCGTGACTGGCAACGCCGTACCCAAGCGCCAAGGTGGCGACATGCGCTCGCATCGCGTCGAGGAACGCCGCGAGGAGATCCTGGCGCTGTGGGAAGCGCGCAAGGACATCACGCTCGATGAGCTTCGCGAGCACCTCGCCGGCATCGGCTTGACGGTGGCGAACTCGACGCTCCACCGCTTCTTCGTGCGCCATTCCATCACGCGGAAAAAGACCGGCCACGCGGTCGAGCAGGACCGTCCCGACGTCTTGAAGCAGCGCCGGGCCTGGTTCGACAGTCAGCTCGACCTCAATCCTGACCGGCTCGTGTTCATCGACGAGACGTGGACCGCGACCAACATGGCACGCAGCCATGGCCGCTCCCCCAGGGGCGAACGCCTGCGGATGGGCTTCCCGCACGGCCACCGCAAGACCACGACGCTGGTCGCGGGGCTGCGGAAGAGCGGCATGGTCGCGCCCATGGTGCTCGACGGACCGATCAACGGCGAGTGGTTCGAAGCCTACGTGGCCCAAGTCCTCGCGCCCGATCTGCGTCGCGGCGACATCGTCATCATGGACAACCTGTCGAGCCACAAGCGCGCATCGGTGCGCGAGTTGGTCGAGGCCGCCGGCGCAACCCTGCTGTTCCTCCCGCCCTACAGCCCAGACTTCAATCCCATCGAAAAAGCCTTCGCCCGCCTCAAAGCCATGCTCCGCAAGGCCGCCGAGCGAACCGTCCAGGGCCTCTGGGAGCTCATCGGCAAACTCCTCGACTTCTTCCAGCCCGCCGAATGCGCCAACTACTTCAGCTCGTGCGGCTATGACCCAGACTGATCAGAATCCGCTCTAGCGCGCGGTTCGATCTGATCGAACGGTGGTTCTCTGCCGCTTCTCTTCGCTGTGAACAACGGGAAGGGGGCGATCGGGGCAGGCGCGCAAGGCGCGCCGGGAGGTCAGGACTGCGGGAGCAGCGTTGCAGCGTCCTGCAGGCCGAGTTCGAAGTAGCGTTTCTGCGCCGTCGCGTCCTTCAGCGAGATCGTCATGCTCTCCAGGTTCTTCGGCCGCAGCACATGCACGGGCTTGCGGTAATACGTGCGGCCACCGATCTCCACTGACGACTTGTTCATCCGTTCCAGCAGCCCGTTGATCAGCGCGGCTTGCGTAAACACGTGCTTGTTGGGAAGCATCAGCTGCATGTCACTGACCAGCAGGTGCATGTCAATGCTGGTCAGCGGCAAGGTAAACACGCTGGAATCGTAAATCTTGCCCAGTTCCACGTGGTAGTCGTAGTCGGTGAAGTCGCAAGCGATGATCTCATCCACATCCGGGTCCTGGAAGAGATGCGAGCGGCGTGTTGTCCAGGTAACCGCCTTCGATGTAGTAGTCGCCATCGATGACCACTGCCTTGAAATAGGGCAGGGTGGTGATGCCGGCGAGAAACGCGTCCATGAACCGGTCCAGACTTGCGGCATCGATGGCCTGCAGAATCTCGTTCACGTTGAAGTAGCGTGAGCGTCGCTGCGTCAGGTTGGTGGCGAGAATGTCCCAGCGGACGTGGCGCAATGTTTCCGCCAGAACCTCGCGGCGTCGCGCATCGTCCAGGTTCAGCGATTTCCGGCAGCTGTCCTTGTCTACCGTCAGCAGGTGTGAACCGGTGGGCAGCAATGAGGGCGTAGCCCGAGGAAATTGCCGAAGACGTGGAAGATATCCTTCAGGGCCAAGCGCATGGTGCGTGTAAGGACCGGCGGCAGCTCCTCGGCGGGAAAGTCCCACAGCAGGTAGTCGAGCGTGATGTTGTTGCCGGAGCTGGTCGACGCGATGTGGACAACTGGAACGTTGTTGCGTTTCAGCCAGACCAGTGCGCCGGCGGTATAGAAGCTGCGATAGCCACCGCCGGACGCAACGAAACCGTACCGGGTCATCTGCGTTCTCCTCGTCCCACGCTTGAGCGAACTGTTTGGCCACGCCGCCGCCGCTCGTCGGACGGCGATGGCGACGGGGCTGGGCCGATGGTAGCTGTGTCGCGGGACGACCACCACCTACTCGGAGATAAAATGGTATGGGCTTCTTCACCGGCCGCCGCGGGCGAGGTCACGTCCCTTGGGGTGGTGTAGCTGACGCGGGCATCAAACGTTAGATTCGATCCACTAGAGCGATTTCATGGTGAGTGGAATCGGGATTCCCCTGGGCTGACTTTGGTGATTCATAGGGCTCCGGTTTGGTGGAGCCGGAGGCAGCGATGGGGTGGCGTCGGGGGCAGTCGTATTCGCAGGATCTGCGCGAACGGGTGTTGGCGGCGGTCGATAGTGGCATGGCGGTCGCCGAGGCGGCGGCGCTGTTCCGGGTCAGCGTGTCCTACATTTACAAGGTTCGGCTGCGGCGACGGCGGACAGGCGAGACGACGGCGCGGCTGCAGCGCTGCCATCTTGTCCGCAAGCTTTCGGTTCACCACGAGGTGATCAGCGCTGAGGTCGCGGCCCGTCCCGATCTGACGCTGGCCGAGCTGCGCGCCTGGCTTTCGGAAGAGCACGGCGTTACGACCAGCGTCGGCGGACTGTGGAATACCCTTGAGCGTCTCGGGCTGACGCTCGAAAAGACGCGGCATGCCGCCGAACAGGAGCGCGCCGACGTTGCCGCCGCCCGCGACGCCTGGCGACAGCACCAGCCGACCCTGAACCCGGCGCGGCTGGTGTTCATCGACGAGACTTGGGCGACCACCAACAGGGCACGCCTCTGCGGGCGCTGCCGCCGCAGCCAACGGCTGCGCGCCGCTGTTCCGCACGGCCATTGGGGCCCGCAGGGGATGCGCAGCATCAAGACGTCGACCTTCGTCGCCGCCCTGCGCAGCAACGGCATCACGGCCCCTTTCGTCATCGACGGCGCCATCAACGGACGCGTCTTTCGCACCTATGTCGAGGAGGTTCTGGCTCCGTGCCTCGCCGAAGGCGACGTCGTCATCATGGATAACCTCGGCGCGCACAAGGTCGAGGGCGTCCGCCAAGCGATCGAGGCCCGCAGCGCCAGCGTTCTATACCTGCCACCCTATTCTCCGGACCTTAACCCCATCGAGCAGGTCTTCGCCAAACTCAAGCAGCTCCTCAAAACTGTCGCTGCCCGCACCATCACCGACCTCTGGGCCAAAATCGGCACCCTTCTCGACGACTTCCCCCAAGGAATGCACAAACGACATCACCAATTGCAGATATCGCCAGTCACCGTGAAACCGCTCTAGAATAAAAGTGTCCCACTTTTTCCCGACGCAGCGCGCGGTGGGACATTTTCGCGTCCCAGCCCATTAGAAAATATAGAGAATAGATGGAGGATGGTGCCCAGGGGCGGATTCGAACCACCGACACGCGGATTTTCAGTCCGCTGCTCTACCAACTGAGCTACCTGGGCATTCAACAACTTACGGCGATTTAGGCCAGGATGTGGCACCGTTTGGGCACCAATTTCTTCTTCCCTAGGCCTTCGGCACCGACCAGCCTAAAATGACACTCAGGGATGTCTTATAGACAGTTCATTCAGCGGTTGCCAACCGTGTTCGTTATCGGCTTCTCAAGACAGCAACGACGCACGGTTTCCATTTTCGTGTCACCATGCTTCGGCAGCCAACATGAATCGCTTCAGATTTGTCAAAGCCTCTGCGCTTCGCGAGGTTGGAGATACCCGGACGGCTTAGGTGGTGTTCGGGCGTTAATGAGAAGCTCCTTCATAGAGGTAACAGATAGTTCGATCGCCATCTCTGCGCGCCACACGGATGTCACCCGCCCGCCGATATCCCGTCGGCAGACGCCTTCCGGTCTGCTGCAATCGCGCGTCAGCGACGCTGAGTGCCCTCAACGACGCTGTGTGCAATGACTTGGCGGTTCCGCCCTATTCTGGATCTCTGGTGAATTTGAGAGTTGCTGACGTAGGACGCTCATCAGCGCCCTTGGCTCGACCGGCTTTTGCAGGATCGTACAGGATGCAAAACGCTCCGGTGCCGATTCGGCTATATAACCGCTTACGAAGATGAACGGCACGCTGCGGTTTCTCAGCCTGTCGGCTATTGGGTAGCTTGTCTCGCCACCCAGGTTGATATCGAGGATCGCACCCGTCAGTGTCTGGTCAGACGCAAGATGCAATGCTTGGTCGAGGGTGCCGGCCGGTCCGCTGACCTCAAGACCGGCATTGGTAACCAGCCGGTGCAGTTCCATCGCAATCAACGGTTCGTCTTCGACAATCAGGATTCGACCCGCCAACATCGCATTCATGCTCGCAGTGTTTGTGCGCACCTTTGCGATTCCGTCTGTGGACGGCGCGGCGTGGNTTCTGCGCGTCAACAACCCCTATTGGCATTGTCAGCGTGCAGCTCAGACCGGCGGGAAGAAACTGCAGGTCGGCGGAGCGCCCCAAGCCTGCGCTGAACACGCTTTCGATCAGGCGCCTGCCAAAACCGCGGCGTCCCGGCGTCGTGACGTTCGGCCCACAGCACTCCTGCCAGGTGAACACCAGTTGTCCGGATTCGGTGTCGATCCGCCAGGAAATGAACACTTGGCCGCCGAGAACCGACAGAGCGCCATATTTGGCAGCATTGGTCATCAGTTCGTGGATCACCAGCGCAAAGTCGAGCGCGTCTTTCGGGCGGAGACAGAAGTCGCGATCGCCCTCGATATGGATCGCTGGGGCTCCGCCAAGTAGNGGAGCGGCCTCGTCGCTGACGATCTGCATCAGCGTGGCGCCGTGCCAGGTTTCCCGGCTGAGCAGCCCGTGTGTCCGGGCCATGGCGGTAATCCGGCCCAGCAGCACCGCGGCGTATTCGTCTTTCGATTCCGCGGTGTTGCCAGTCAGCGAGATCATTGACTGGATGGTGGCGAGGATGTTGCGGACGCGGTGATCGAGCTCAGCCATCAGCAGCAGTTGTCGGGTCGCTGCGGCCTTGCGTTCGTCGATATCAAAACAGACCCCCACCCATTCGCGCACACTGCCGTCGCCGTCCAGCACGGGAGCTCCGCGGGCATGATACCAGCGGTAGCGGCCGTTGCGATTGCGCACCCGATATTCGATGTCGAGCGGCATCCGGTTGTCGATCGCAAAGCTCCAGGTGGCGAGGGTTGGCCTGCGGTCCTCGGGGTGCAGCACGTCCAGCCAACCCCGTCCCCGGCATTGCTCTGCCGACTGGCCGGTCATCTCGCTCCAGTGTTGCATGTCGACGATTGCGCCGTTCGCATCCGCGATCCAGACGATGGAGGAGATCGCCTCGACGAGACCGCGATAGCGCTCTTCGCTTCGTTTGAGATCAAAGGCCGCCTGCTTCAGCTGCGTCAGGTCGACGACGAAGCACACCCATCGCAGACTGGGGTCTCGNCTTTCGACCCGTGCGGCGCCGAGGAGCACCGACACCCGGCTACCGTCCTGCCGCTGCAACTCGCTCTCCATGGGAGCAAGCGCGCCTTGATCGTGCAGGCGGCGTATCGCGTCTTCGTCGAGCAAGGGGGCACCCGGCGACGCGATCGATGACAGACTGATCCGGCCTGCCTGCAGATCGTCTGGCTGCCACCCCATCATGCGCAGGAAAACCGCGTTTGCTTCGACGACGCACTCGTCCTCGACGATGATGACGCCGATCAGATTCGCCTCGATCAGCCGGCGCGTTTTGCGTTCCCGCTTCTCGCTCTCGGCGCGGCTGTATTCGGCCAGTTCTCGGGCACGCTTTTCCCGCTCCAGACTGAGACGGGTTGCCATCTGCCGACGATACATGTCGCTGGCCCGTCCCAACGCCTCGCGGACGTCCGCCACCTCCTGTACCGGCTCTCCACAAACGGGCGGCAGTCCTTCGCCGCGGACAATTCCGTCCGCCTGCTGGGCCAGTGCCTGCAGCGGCAGAGCGATGCGCCGGCCCATAATCAACGCTGACAGGATTGCGAGGCACAGCGAGATCAATCCGCCCACGGCAAGGATCAGCGTGGCCCGGGAAATCGGGTTGTTGACCAGCGATTCCGGTGCCGCCACCGCAGTGAGCCAGCCGGTGACTTCTGAACGGGTGTAGGAGGTGACGTATTCCCGACCGTCGATATCGATCCCGTCGAAAGTTCCATCCTGGCGTCCGTGCGCGTTTTCTTCCAGCGCACTGCGCATCTTGTTGGCGAGTGCCCGGCCGAAGGTTTCTTTATCGGGCGACTGGGCAATGATTTGGTAGTCGGCATCGTAAAGCAGGGAAATCCAGCCCGCCTGTTTGTCTAGATTCGACAGCAGCGGGCTGAAACGCTCCGGCAGGAATGCCATACGCAGCTCGTAGGACGGCACTCCATCAACAAAGACCGGAACACTGACGGCGACGACCGCGCGTTTTGCCACGGCACCGCTGAACAGCCCCGATACGGATGGGACGCCTTGGGTTAGCGTGCGTCTGCTCACCTGTTGCACGCTCATCTCTGGAAGCGCCGTTCCGAACGGAACTAGGGTGTTGACGATCTGCTTGAACGAACGATCACCGACGACAATCCAGCCATTGAACGGCGCGGCTGCCTTGATCGCTTCGTCGTGGAACGCGGCGAAATCGCCGGCCTTCAGATACGGCGATAACGCCAGTGCCCGCAGCGCTGCCTGTATTGCTGCGACGTCCTGGCTGACGTGAAGCGAGACCGCACGAGCACTGTCACGCAGGTTGCGGTTCACCTCCTCCCTCTGCAGCTGAATATTCCAGGCGCCGTATCCGGCGATCAGCAGCAGCAGGGGGTCAGCACACCCATGACCAGCCTGAGCAGCACCAGTCGGATCGGGCGCAACGCGGCCCCGCCTGAACCGGAAGGAGGGCGTCGGTGCGATCTTCGCCGATGGACATCTGGTTTTCTGTTGCCAGGGTACTCGCCGAGGCCGGCGCCGAGCTCTTGGCTCGCTGTCCGTCACGGCCTTCCTGCGCATTCAGCAACATCGGCACTCTGCCCCGTTCCTTCTAATGGCAACCCGCCGAATTGTGCCCTCTGCCAGCCGTCGCCTCACGTTTTTGAACACGTCCGTGCCACGGCATTATTCCAAGTCTCAGATTCCGATTTCTGAGAGTTCCACCGGCGAGCGTTTCCCGGGCACAACGACGATGCCACCCGGACTGACGTGAAACCGCTGCCGGTCGACCTCAACGTCGAAACCGATGCGTTCGCCGGCTGCGACGTGCGCGTTCTTGTCGATGATTGTCCGGCGGATCTGCGCGCCCGGGCCGATCTGGCAGTTGTCGAGGATGATGCAGTCCTCGATCACCGCGCCAGCGTGCACGTGCACACGACGGCCCAGGATGGAACGTGTTACCGCGCCGCAGACAATGGAGCCGTCAGAGATCAGCGAGCAATGGGCGAATCCAGGCTTGTCTGCCTGCACCGAATCGAAACTGGCGGGTGGATCGGAATAACTCGCCGTGCGCAGCGGCCAGCGTGGATTGTGAAGATTGAGTGCCGAGCCTGGTTTGCGCGCCTCCATGTTCGCCTCGTAATAGGCGTCGATGGTGCCGACGTCGCGCCAATAGTTGCCGTGATGGGCTGACTCGCCGGGAATGCGGTTCGAGCTGAAGTCGTAGGCAAAGATCCGGTCCTGGTCGATCCGTGCCGGCAGGACGTCTTTGCCGAAGTCATGGCTGCTGCTGGGATCGTGGGCGTCCTCGTGGACCATCCGCAGCAACGCTTCGGTGGAAAAGATATAGTTGCCCATCGAGGCCAGAACCGTGTCGGGCCGTCCCGGCAGGCCGGGTGCCTCGGGATCCTTCTCGATGAAGCGCACGATCCGTCCGTCGGCCATGCATTCGATGACGCCGAACTCGGCAGCCTGCCCCCGGTCGACCGGCACCGTGGCGACCGTCACGTCGGCCATCGTCTGCCGGTGCGCTTCCGCCATCTCGCCCACGTTCATCCGGTAGGCGTGATCGGCTCCGAAGACGACACAAATATCTGGTTTCGACTGCTCGATCAGGTTGAGGTTCTGGTAAATCGCGTCCGCTGTGCCCCGGTACCAGGTCTCGCCCGATGAGCGCATCTGCGCGGGTACCGGAATGATGAACTGATTGCCAAGCACATTGGCAAACTGCCACCGTCCNTTCAGGTGCAGCAACAGCGACTGGCTCTTGAACTGCACCAGGACGTAAATGGAGAAGATGCCGCTGTTCACCAGGTTGCTGAGGACGAAATCGACGATCCGGTATTTGCCGGCAAATGATACCGCCGGTTTGGCCCGCTCGTTGGTCAGCGGGGCCAGGCGCGTACCTTTTCCNCCTGCAAGCACGATCGCCACCGCACGCAGATTCATCTCAGGCTCCCTCGGCCATTTAGGCTCAGCCATCTCGGCGCGGGGTGGGCTCACAGCGCCCGCTCGCCACGCGATAACGTGCTGCACCCTGCATCGGTTCCAACGAATATTACGATTGCAGATCCAAACGTGCTGTCACTGCCAGGAAAGACGCACGACGCACACTCCGTCTTGCCGCTTTACGTGTTTCCTTCGCGGATACTCTCCGTCTCGATCTTGTCGGAGACACTCTCCAGGTTGGTGCGTTCATCCTGCTGTGCCCGCTTGAGGGCTGCTTGTACGGCGGCATCCTTGTCCCGGGTGCCTGTGATGTAGACCGACTTGAGCTTGACCGGGTGTGGCCGTCCGTAGCTGTCCGTCTTCGTCTTGTTGAACGTGACTTTCACGTAGTCCTTGTGCGGTGGATCTGGGAGCTGCAGTTGCGCGCGGGAGAGGACGCCCACCAGCCGCTGCTGTTCGTCGATCACCGGCAGTCGGCGGATCCGGTGCTCCTCCATCAATGCTTTTGCATCCTCAAGACTCTGTTCGGCCAGACCGCATACGAGTTCGATCGACATGAGCTCGCGCACCGGTGTTTGGGTGGCGTCACGGTTCTCCGCCAGACCACGGACGACAAGATCACGGTCAGTAATCACTCCCACAAGCCGGTCATCCTCCACCACCGGCAAGAATCCGGCGCCGCAATCGAGCATCAAATGCGCCACATCCACCAGAGAGAGGTCGGGATTGATCGAGGTCTGGACTGGTGTCATGCATTCCCTGATTTGCATCGGAGTACTCGGTTGTGGGTCCAATATCGTCCTCGTTTAAACGGGTGACATGCGGCGGGGTTCCCCAGGCTCGGGCTGATTTCATTCCGATCGGCAGCTGATTGGGTAAAGACCGATCTCTTGAGTGCGCTCGCGCTGCAAGTCGTTTTGCTGCTTCCGGAACCTTCTGAGGCAATCGCCGTTAACTGGCGCGCGGATGGGGGTGCTCCCGATGAGAGCGTCCCCGGCAAGCACGCTGACGAGGAAGAAAACGCCATGCAGACCGCAGATTCGAGTACTGAAAAGACGGCCGATGTACCGGCCGGACGTCTCGGTGATCTTGCATTCGACCGGGACCAGGTCACCGAGCCGGGGTCGGAGCTGGGGCTGGGGCCGGGCTGGGGAAGCTGCGGCATGTCCGCAGGACGCATTGGGCGTGCCAGAATGCCGCCGCCTCCCCATCGGTGCCGAACTGGTTGCAGGAGGCGTGCACGCACGCGTCTGGGCACCGGACCATCAGCAGGTCGAGATGGTGATCGCCGGTGATGGCTCCGGTGTGGCCGCGTGCTCCATCCTTCTGGAGAACGAAAGCGGCGGTTATTTTTCCGCCTTTGTTCCTGACGCCGGCGCGGGGACCCGCTACGGGTTCCGGCTTGACGGCGACGACCGGGTGCTCGCCGATCCTGCCTCGCGGTTTCAGCCGGACGGACCGGAAGGGTTATCACAAGTTATCGATCCCGGTTTCCCCTGGACCGATCAGGAGTGGCCGGGCATCGGCATCGAAGGGCAAGTCATCTATGAAGCGCACATCGGCGCCCTGACCNCCGCCGGCACGTGGCGCGCAGCGATTGACGAACTGCCCGCCCTGGCCGCTCTCGGTGTTACGGTGGTGGAGATCATGCCGATTGCGGACTTTCCGGGAGCGTTCGGCTGGNGGTACGACGGCGTGAGCCTGTTTGCGCCCACCCGTCTCTACGGAACCNCCGACGATGCCCGGGCGTTTGTGGATGCCGCGCATGCGCACGGCATCGGCGTCATCCTCGACGTCGTCTACAATCACCTGGGACCGATCGGCAATGTATTGGCGTCGTTCGCCGCTGATTATTTCACCAATCAGTATCACACCGACTGGGGTGAGCCGCTGAACTTCGATCAGCCGAATTGCGAGCCCGTGCGTGAATTCTTCATCAGCAACGCCCGCTACTGGATCGAGGAATTCCACTTCGACGGGCTCCGGGTCGATGCCACCCAGAACATCTACGATTTCGACGACACTCACGAACACATCCTGGGGGCGGTGACGCGTGCCGCCCGTGAAGCGGCAGGCTCGCGGCAGATCATCGTCATTGCCGAAAACGAACCGCAGGATGTGCGGCTGCTGCGATCTCCGGACCGCGGCGGGTTCGGCATGGATGGGATGTGGAACGACGACCTGCACCATGCAGCGATGGTGGCGCTCACCGGGCGCAAGGAAGCCTATTACACCGACTACCATGGCAACCCGCAGGAGTTCGTCTCTGCTGCCAAGTACGGCTTCCTCTACCAGGGACAGCGCTACAAGTGGCAGAACAATGCACGCGGGACGCCGACACTCGGGCTTGCGCCGCTTCACTTCGTCACCTTTCTGCAGAACCATGACCAGGTGGCCAATTCCGGCGGGGGCTATCGCATTCATAAGCTGACCAGTCCGGGACGGCTGCGGGCGATGACGGCCTACATCCTGCTGCTGCCGGGCACGCCGATGTTGTTCATGGGCCAGGAGTTCGCCGCGTCATCCCCGTTCCTTTATTTCGCCGATCACCCCACCGAACTGGCCGAACTGGTGGATTCCGGACGGCGGGAGTTTTTGCAGCAGTTCCCCAGCCTGGCCACGGAAGAGATGCAGCAGTACATCGCCGTGCCCGCTGATCCGGCGACGTTCGGGCGCTGCAAACTCGATCCTCGGGAGCGCGAAACAAATGCCGAAGTCGTTCGTTTGCACACCGACCTGCTTCGGCTGCGGCGTGAGGAACCGGTATTCCGCCAGCAGCGGCTGTTCGGAGTCGATGGTGCCTGCCTCGGTNCAGGGGCGTTCGTGCTGCGATTTTTCGACGACAGTGATGCCGGGGATGACCGGTTGGTTCTGGTGAACCTGGAAACCGACCTGCACCTGGATCCGGCACCAGAGCCGCTGCTGGCACCGCCGTTCGACAGGACCTGGGAGGTGATGTGGTCGAGCGAAGATCCGGCCTACGGGNGAGGCGGAACGCCACCGATCTATTCCGTCGACAAAGGATGGCTGTTGCCTGGGCTTGCCTGCATCATCATGCGGCCGGCACCACTCGAAGAAAGTGCTTCCGGCGAGGACGACGACCTCGAAGCTATTCACCTGTCGGGCGAGGTGCCCGAGCTTCCCTCCTGAGCAGCCGCACCGTGAATACTTGAACACTGTCGACCGAGGAGTGCGAGGACATGGACGATCCGGTTCGCGCCCTTCCCTGGGGGAACGGGACGAGACTGAACACGCGCTGCCGCCCGAATGGCTGGTCGGCAACGGCCTCGGCGGTTTTGCTGCCGGCACAATTACAGGAGTCCTCAGCCGCCGCTACCACGGCCTGCTGATCGCAGCCTTGCCCGTGCCTCTTGGCCGCATGGTGATGCTCGACGGCCTGAGCGAAAGCCTGATCCTGCCGGACGGGCGCGAAGTGCGGATCGGCGCGGATCAGGTCGCCGACGACGGTATGGTGGCGGGCGCCGGACACCTGCAGGAGTTCCGTCTGGAACTCGGGCTGCCGGTCTGGCGCTATGCCTTCGACGGCGTGGTCCTGGAGCGTCGCCTGTTCATGCGGCACGAGCAAAATACCATGCTGCTTGATTGGCGACTGCTCGAAGGCCCGGCTTCGGTGAGGTTCTGCCTGCGCCCATTCTTGCACGTGCGCCCGATCGACGGGCGGGTCAGTGAGGAAACGAGCNGCGTGTACCAGGTGATCAGCCAGGGGAGCNGTCACGAGATCAGCGTTGGCGACGGCATCCCGGCCGTGAAGCTGCAGCTCAAGGGGCGGGACTCACGCCTGATCCTGGATGGCGGTGAGCGGCGCGAAGTCTTTTATGCGTGGGAGGCTTATCGTGGATACGACTGTCGCGGAGGCACCTTCAGTCCCGGAGGCTTCCGGACGACGCTCGCCCGTGATCACGAGTGTGTGCTGACGCTGTCGACCGAGTCGTGGGAAGACGCACTGTCGCTGATGCCGCGCGAGGCGATGAGCCACGAGATCGGCCGCCGCCGGAGCTTGGTCAAGGCGGCGCTGCCGACGCTGCGCCACGGACTGGCGGCAGAGCTGGTGATCGCCGCCGACAGTTTCGTCTTCACGCCGCCACGCCGAGTGCCGCGGGTGCTCACCGCGGCGGACGAAACTCCCTTGCGTTCGGTGATCGCCGGCTACCACTGGTTCACTGACTGGGGGCGGGACACGATGATCAGCCTGGAAGGGCTGACGTTGTTGACCGGTCGCGAACGTGAAGCGCGCGGCATGCTACAGCACTTCGCCAGTCACGTGCGCGACGGACTCATCCCTAACCTGTTTCCCGAACACGATAGCGAGGGGGTCTACAACACGGCCGACGCAACGCTGTGGTTCTTTCACGCGCTCGACCGCTATCTGCAGGCCACGGGCGATAGGGAGTTGCTGCGCGAGTTGCTGCCGACGCTGGCCGATGTCGTGCGCCATCATCTCGAAGGCACGCGGTTCGGCATCGGCGTCGATCCCGAAGACGGGCTGCTGCGCCAGGGGGCGGATGGGTACCAGCTCACCTGGATGGACGCCAAGGTAGGCGACTGGGTGGTGACGCCGCGGCGTGGCAAGGCGGTCGAGATCAACGCGCTCTGGTACAATGCGTTGCGCCTGCTTGCCAGCTGGACCAGCGAGGAGGGCGGGGATGCCGAGCTGCCGCCTCTTTCGGCGACGGCGGATCAGGTCTATCGCTCGTTCAACAGGCGGTTCTGGTCCGATAACCTGGGTTACCTTTACGATGTGATCGACGGCGAGGAGGGCGACGACGCCAAACTGCGACCGAACCAGATCTTCGCCATCTCGCTGCCGCATCCTGTACTCGATCCGGCACGCTGGCAGGCGGTTCTGGACGTCGTCGAACGGCATCTGCTGACACCGGTGGGGCTCCGGTCGCTGGCTCCGGACGACCCGGACTACGAGCCGCGCTACTGGGGCGACCTGCGGGCGCGCGATGCCGCCTACCACCAGGGCACCGTCTGGGCGTGGCTGATCGGGCCCTTCGTCGATGCCTGGCTGAAGCTGCATCCGGGAGAATACACCGCCGCCCGGCGATTCCTCGATGGCTTCGACGCCCACCTGAGTACGGCTGGTGTCGGCTCGATCAGCGAGATTTTCGACGCTGATCAACCCTGGGCGCCGCGCGGCTGCATCGCCCAGGCGTGGAGCGTTGCCGAAGTTCTGCGATCGCTGCACAGCTGCGCCGGATAGACAGACAGCATATCGGTCCGCAACGATCCGACCAGCAGCGTCCAGGTCGTTAACCAATCTAGAACACAATAGAATCTACTTCGGAACAATTGACGCGACGATGGCGTTCCCCTGCACATGAACACAGAAAGTCTTTGTGAGGGAGATCGCCATGAGTCTGGCGACAAAAGCAGCGGAAGACGTTACGCACGCCGTCAGTCAAGCGGCGAGAGGCGTCGAAGAACAGGTCCGTTCCGGCGGCGAACAGGCATACATATCGGCGAAGACTGAAGCTGAACGGCTGGCGGCGGAACGTCGCGACGGCGTCGCCAGCTACGCTCACGACATTGCCGATGCGTTCGGGAGTGCGTCGTCCACCCTGCATGACCGGGGCGCGATACGGCGGCGAGGCTGGCGCAGCGCGCCGCCGACGAGATCGACGCCATCGGCAACAAGGTCGAGGGACACGATGTCGGTCAAGTGGTCCGGGAGGTGGAGGGCTTCGCGCGCCGACGCCCTGCGCTTTTCCTGGGCGGTGCCTTCCTGATCAGCTTCGCTCTCGTGCGTTTGTTGTCTCGATCGGGCGCTGAGGATGCGGTCGTCGGGGTGCACGGCAACCTCGACGTCGCAGACGAACCGTCCTCTTCACCGGCTTATGAGCCTGTCCACGGAGCCGTCTAGGAGGGTGTCGATGAACGCTGAACGGAAGCCCATTTCGGGGCTGTTTGCCGACCTGACGGACGCTGTCAGCCGGTTGGTTCGCCAAGAGCTGGAACTGGTGCGGGCCGAAACATCCGAAAAGGCCAGCGCGGCGACCATCGGTCTGATCGGGATCATCGGCGGCATGTTGGTGGCACTCACCTCGCTGCTGGTGTTGGTGCAGGCGCTGGTGGTGGCGCTGGCCAACTACATGCCGGCCGAGCTTGCGGCCCTGATTGTGGGCATTGCCCTGGCCATCATCGCCTTCATCATGATCCGGATCGGCCAATCCCGTCTGGACCTGAAAACCTTGGCGCTGCCGAAGACCACAACGTCGCTGAAGCGCGACAAGGACCTGGTCATGGAGACGGTGCGATGACATCCACGACAGAAATCATGCACGAAATGGACCGTACGCGGGACGACATTCGCGCCACCCTTGAGGCAATTGAGGGCGGCTGTCGGTCGACAACGTGGTCCAGCAGGTAATCATGCCGACACGGGAGCAGGCGATGGAATATGGACGCATTTTTGGTGATGCCGTACGAGCGAACCCTTGGCTCTCGGCGTTACCGCCCTCGGCATCGGCTGGCTGATGCTGGGGCCGCAAACTCCGACGCCGCCAGCGCTGCCCAGCGATAAAGGTGCGCGTCCGGTGCGTGGGCCCGGGCAGCGTTCGGTAAACGACCCGGCTCCAGGCTGGATCCGAGCCGGATGGGTGAACCGGCGAAACGTATGGGAGCGCACTCAGCCCACGTCGGCCGCACCGCCCGGGACTCCATCCGGGAGGCCGGATTGTCTGCCCGGGATGCTGTTCGGGAGAAGGCGGCATCGGCGCGGGAAGCCGCGCGGGAAGCGGGCGCGTCGACACGCAACGCCGCTGAATCGACTGCGGACCGGCTCCGCGAGGCGGCAAGCGAAGGGCGTTCCCGCGCGACCGAGGCGCGGCATCGGGCAACAGAAGCGTTTGGGCACACGTCGGAGGTGATCCGCGATGCGGCTACTGATGCCTATGAAGCAACGCGTCGCACCGCCGCGGGCGTCCCCGGACGGGTGCGCCATGGTGCGGGCACGGCGGGCGCGTATGTCCGTGAGCATCCGGTGGCAACGGCTGCGGTCCTGGCACTCGGTGGTGCGGCGCTGGCCCTGGTGATGTCTCGCCGCGCATTGCAGACACCGCACGACGAAGATGTAGAAGAGGCGTTGGTGATGCCGGAGACGCCTTATGCCTCCGGCGAACAGGCGGACTTCGATGCGCCGCTGCGCAATCCGAGCCGGCCTCTGACGCCCGAGGATGAACAGGAAGTCTACGCGGCGGGTGATGTCAGCACGGACGCTGTCCGCCCAAAACGTGATACCGGCGGCTCCGCCGGACAGGTCGGTCGCGATGGTGGTGCAGGGACGATCAGTGCCGCTGCCAGCACGTACCCGGCTGAAGCGGGCAAACCTGCCGAAACGTCCAGGGACGCCACTGCGGCGTCGCAGCCAACCGCTGCGTCCATTTCGGAGCCCACGGTTCTGCCCGTGGCTGGCGAGCGGAAGAACAACGAGCGGACCTCAGGCGCGGATGCTCAGCCGGATACGGCCAACCGCCCGGTCGCTGCGCGTGAGGCCGGAGGAGGTTGAGTCATGAATAGCATTTTCTGGTTGATCGGCGTCATCGTCGTCATTCTGGCAGTCTTGTCCCTGCTTGGACTGCGCTGAAGTGACGAAATGAAACGCCGGCGTCCTGCGATCGGGATCCTCCGCTGCATCCTCGGCGGCGAAATGTCCTGGCGATCGCAGCGGCGCCGGCGGGTTTTGTATGTCCGTCCTTTGCACGGCAGCCTGACTCAAGAAATCTGCATCAATGTTCAAGAACAAAGCAGAGAAGGGTTGTCGAGTGAGGAAAACAAAACCATAGAGGAAGGCTGAAACGGCAGAAAGGCGCCTGCGGGCGCCTTTCTTTTGGCTTCGGCTGCGTCGCTGAACGACTATCTTCGCAGTCGATGGATGAACGCTTCCCTCTACTTTTTACTCCATCGCCGCGTGACTTGCGCGGGCGTTTCGGTGCCGGCTGTTCGGCCGGAGTGTTCGTTTCGAGGGCAGGTGTTTCGACGATCGGGGGCGGTGGCAACGGTCCGCTCGCACCCGTCACCGACGGAATTGTATCTACGTCCTCGAGCTGCAGGTGGCGGATGAACAGCACGAGGGAGCGGGGCTGCACCTCATAGGTGGCGCCTGGCTGCAGTATCGGGCCGGTACCACCGATGTTGTTGTCGCTGGCCGTATCCATCACCAGCCGCCATTCCACGTCTACTTCCACCGTCGGCAGCGTCCAGTCCACCGCCTCATGGAACGCGTTGAACGCAATGTAGAAGCTGTCGTCCGGCTGGACCTCGCCGAGTGCCGTGCGGTGCAGTTCGCCCGCTTCACCGCGCAGCAGATAACCGAGACACTTTGTGGACCCATCCGCCCAGTCCTCGGCGGTGAGCTCGTTTCCGTCCGGTTTTAGCCAGGTGATATCGCGGATCTCGGTGCCGGGGATGAATTCCTTGTGGAAGAAATGCGACCGGTGGAAGACGATGTGGTCGCGCCGCAGCCGGATCAGGTGCTGGACGAAGCTGAAGAACTGCTGATCGGACTCACCGATGCTCTCCCACTTCAGCCAGCTGATATCGCTGTCCTGGCAGTAGGCATTGTTGTTACCGCCCTGACTGCGGCCCACTTCGTCACCCATCACCAGCATCGGCACCCCCTGCGAGAACAGCAGCGTCGCGATCATGTTGCGCCGCTGCCGCAGCCGGAGGTCCAGAATCTCGGGGTCGTCCGTCGATCCTTCCGCGCCACAGTTCCAGCTGTTGTTGTTATCGGTCCCGTCGCGATTGTCCTCCTTGTTCGCCTCATTGTGCTTGCCGTTGTAGCTGAGCGTATCTGCCAGCGTGAACCCGTCATGGGCGGTGACGAAGTTGACGGACGCCCACGGGCAGCGGCCATGGCTGTCGAACAGGTCCGCAGAACCGGTCAACCGGGTGGCGAGATCCGCGACTTGTGCGTCGTCGCCTTTCCAGAACCGGCGAACCGTGTCTCGGTAACGGTCGTTCCACTCCGCCCATCCCGCCGGAAAACCACCAAGCCGGTAGCCGCCTTCACCCACGTCCCAAGGCTCGGCGATCAGCTTGACGACCGAAAGCACTGGATCCTGGCGCATCGAGTCGAGAAAGCCGCTGTGCGGGTCGAACTGGCCGTGTGCCTCGCGCGCCAACGTCGAGGCGAGGTCGAAGCGGAAGCCGTCGACGTGCATTTCGTTGACCCAGTAGCGCAGCGAGTCCATGACCAGCTGCAGCACACGCGGGTGACGCAGGTCGAAGACGTTGCCGCAACCGGTGAAATCCATGTAGTAGCGTCGGTTATCGCCCACGAGGTGGTAGTAGGATGCGTTGTCGATGCCGCGGAACGACAGTGTCGGCCCCATATGATTGCCTTCGGCGGTGTGGTTGTAGACCACATCCATGATCACCTCGATCCCCGCCGTGTGCATGATCTGCACGAACGTCTTGATTTCGCCCAGATATTTTGAGGTGAGGTAGCGTGGATCGGGCGCGAAGAACCCCAGCGTGTTGTAGCCCCAGTAGTTGCTCAGACCGCGCTCGATGAGATGCCGGTCGTCAAGGAACAGCTGGATCGGCAGCAGCTCGACCGCGGTTACCCCCAGCTTCACCAGATGCTCGACGACCGCGTGATCGCTGAGCCCGGCAAAGGTGCCGCGGTTTGCCTCGGCGACTTCCGGATGCAGGCGGGTAAAACCCTTGACGTGCATTTCGTAGACGATACTGGCGTGCCAGTCGATGCGCGGCGCTCGATCGTCGCCCCAGGTGAATGCGGTATCCACAACCTGGCACTTGGGCATGAAGCGGGCATTGTCGCGTGTATCGAAACTGAGGTCAGCGTCCGGGTCGTTGATCACATAGCCAAAGTGGCTGTCATCCCACACCAGATCGCCGACGACNGCTTTTGCGTACGGGTCGAGAAGCAGCTTGTGATGATTGAAGCGGTGCCCGTTCAACGGCTCGTACGGTCCGAAGACACGGTAGCCGTACAGCTGGCCCGGGCGGACATCCGGCAGGTACGCATGCCAGACCTCATCAGTATATTCAAACAGGCGAAGGCGGTGTGTTTCCGTGTTCTCCTCATCGAACAGGCACAGTTCGACCCCNTGTGCGTTCTCGGAGAACAACGCGAAGTTCACTCCCCGCCCGTCCCAGGTCGCACCCAGTGGGTACGGCAGTCCCGGCCATACGCGCATCGAATTTCTCTCCCTTCTGATGTCCGGGGCGCTGAACCGCCAGCGACAGCCTCCCGATGGAAAGCCGGGCGCGACCCGCACAATACGTGCCGCCATAACGCTGCCCGCTGCTGGGGGTTCCCTGAGGCCAACGACGCGTACTAGATGTTTAGTCCCGGGATTTGATGGGTTGGGTCGAGTGTGAATCGTTCTGGCTCTGAAGTCCAGATTTTGCAGATGTATTCGTATGGGGTGAGGCCGNCGCAGGGTCTTCAGTCTTCTGCCGAAGGTGTAGGCTGCGATGAAGTCGGCGAGATGCGCTTCGAACTTGGCGTGATCGTCATAATGGAAGCGCTTGACGGTGGCCTCCTTGATGGTCCGGTTCATTCTTTCCACCTGACCATTGGTCCACGGATGCTTCACCTTTGTCAGGCGATGCTCGATGCCGTTTTCCTGGCATCGCCTGTCGAACATGTGCGTCATGTGGCGGGCGGTTGGACCGTCTGCATAACGCGGTGGGACGGTGAACGGGATGCCATTGTCGGTGAGCACGGTGTGGATCTTGTAGGGCACGGCCTCGATGAGGGCTGAGAGGAAGGCGGATGCGGACGTGCGCCCGGTTTTCCTGACGACCTGCACGAAGGCGAATTTGCTCGTGCGATCAATGGCAACGGAGAGATAAAGCTTACCCTCGGCAGTCTGCACTTCGGCACTATCGATGTGGAAAGAGCCGAGGGGATCGGTCTTGAATTTTTCTGTGCCGGCTTGTCTTCTGCGACATCGGGCAGTCGGCTGATGCCGTGGCGCTGCAGACACCGATGCAGCGAGAAGCGCGTCAGATGCGGGATCGTCGGCTGAAGCGCAGACAGGCAATCGTCCAGCGGCAGCAGCGTGTGGCGCCGAAACGCGACAATAACCGCCTCATCTTCGATCGAGAGGACCGTCGAATGCGGCTCTTTCGGTCCCGTCTTCAGATCGGACGTTGATGTCCGCTTCTTCCACTTCGCAACGGTCTTGGGGTTGATCCCGTAGCGCTTCGACAGCGCCCTCAGGCTCTCTTGACTCTATTGTATCGCTCGACGCACCGCCTCTGTCGTCCGGGCGCACCCGTGCAGAACCTGTCCCATAGGGCCTCCCTCCACTCCCGTGAAAAGATCGCACCATCAAAGGCCGGGATCAAACATCTAGAGGCGACTACAACTCGGCACTGTGCTGGACAGGAAAGTGTGTTGCCCTGTTCGACTCCTACCAGCATCCGGCGACCACCATGGGGCCTCATAATCTGGTGGTCCACACTCGAGAACTTGGCCTTCCCGCCCTTGAAGAAAGCTGGCAGCGGTGCACTGGGCAGCCGCTGCCCGACGACGTGCGCGCTTACGTCGAACAGCGCCTGCGCGACGGCGACGCCTAATCTTGCGCGGCCCAGCCCCTTTCGTCATTGCGAGCGGAGCGAAGCAATCCACTGCTTGGCGCTGTGCACGGGTGCCCGGCGGTGGATTGCCGCGCCCCTTTGGGGCTCGCAACGACGAGGGTAGGGGGCTGGGCGGGATTGTGACCGCCGGTGGGGTCCGCGGCCGGCCCTCTCCCGGGGTGGGAGGGGGAGCGTGAGAAAGGGTCGAGGGGTTACGCCTGCAGCAGGATGCGCTGCGGGTCTTCGACGCATTCCTTGACCCGGACCAGGAAGCTGACGGCTTCGCGGCCGTCGATGATGCGGTGGTCGTAGCTCAGCGCCAGGTACATCATCGGCCGGGCGACGATGGCGCCGTCCTTCATCACCATCGGGCGCTGCTGGATCTTGTGCATGCCGAGGATGCCGGACTGCGGCGGGTTGAGGATCGGTGTCGACATCAGCGAGCCGAAGACGCCGCCGTTGGTGATGGTGAACGTGCCGCCCTGCATCTCCTCGATGGCGAGCTGGCCGTCGCGTGCGCGCCGTCCGTAGTCGGTGATCTTGGCTTCGATCTCGGCCATGGAGAGCGTATCGCAGTCGCGCACCACCGGCACCACCAAGCCCTGCGGCGAGGAGACGGCGATCGCGATGTCGTAGTGGTTCTTGTAGACGAGGTCGTCGCCTTCGATCGAGGCGTTGACCGCCGGGAACTCCTTGAGCGCGATGACGCACGCCTTGCAGAACAGGCTCATCACGCCGAGCCGCACGCCGTGCTTCTTNTCGAACGCGTCCTTGTACTGGCTGCGCAGCGCGTTCGCCGCCGTCATGTCCACTTCGTTGAAGGTGGTGAGCATGGCGGCCGTGTTCTGCGCGTCCTTCAGCCGCGTCGCCACCATCTTGCGCAGCCGGGTCATCCGCACCCGCTCCTCGCGCGGCCCCGCCGGCGCAGGAGCAGCTGCAGTGTCGCAGCCGGAGTAGCGGCGGGAGTGGGGAAGGGGACGACGCCTCCCNGATGCCGGAGCAGAGGCGGGGGCAGGCGTCGGCGCCGGAGTGGAGCCCTGCGCGGAAACGAAGGCGAGCACGTCGCCCTTGGTCAGCCGGCCGTCCTTGCCCGACGCCGGGATCTTGCTGGCATCCAGATTGTTCTCTTCGACCAGCTTGCGCACCGCCGGNTGACAGCCCCAAAGCTGCTGCTGCCGCTGGCGCGGGAGCGGCCGCTGGTGCTGCGGCCGGCGCCGGCTCAGGGGCAGGTTTTGCCTCGGTCGCAGCGGTCGGTTTCGGTGCGGGGCGGCGGCCGCACTGCCGGCTTCGCCGATCATTCCCAGCACCGCGCCGACGGCGACGTCGCTGCCTTCTTCGACCAGGATCTCGCTGAGCACGCCCGCGACCGGTGACGGGACTTCAACCGTCACCTTGTCGGTTTCGAGTTCGACCAGCGGCTCGTCGACGGCGACCGCTTCGCCCACCGCCTTCATCCACTTCGCAACCGTCGCCTCCGTGACCGATTCACCCAGCGCCGGGACCTTGATTTCCGTCGTCATTCTCGTCCTCCGTCGGAGGTGTTATCGGGGATGGGGAAGAGCACCTGCGGGCCCATCCTCAGCGGGTGAGCCTGCGGAACGGCTGCGGCAGGTCGGTGCGGGACCCGCTCAGCGCTTGATCGACCAGACGGCGCTGCTCGGCTTCATGCACCTTCAGAAGACCGGTGGCCGGCGACGCCGCCGCGGCCCGGCCGGCGTAGATCGGCAGCACCGGATCGTGCCCCAGTTCCTGCAGGATGTTGATGAAGCGCGGCAGCACAAACATCCAGCCGCCCATGTTCGCCGGCTCTTCCTGGCACCAGGCCACCTCGGCATTGGGATATTTCCGGCACTGCTCGATCACGCGCAGCCGTGGCCAGGGGTAAAGCTGCTCGACACGGCAGATTGCGACGTCGGTGAGCTCGCGCTGCCGGCGCTCCTGCAGCAGGTCGTAGTACACCTTGCCGGAGCAGAACACGATGCGCCGGACCTGGTCGTCCGTGGCGAGCGGGTCGATCTCCGGCAGCAGCCGCTGGAAGCGGGTGCCGGAAGCGAACTCCTCCAGCTTCGAGACCGCGAGTTTGTGCCGCAGCAGGGATTTCGGCGAGAACGAGACCAGCGGCTTGCGGAAGTTGCGGCGGTTCTGCCGGCGCAGCGCGTGGAAGTAGTTGGCGGGCGTGGTGCAGTTGACGACCTGGATGTTGTCCTCGGCACACAGCTGCAGGTAGCGCTCCACCCGGGCCGACGAGTGCTCCGGCCCCTGGCCCTCGTAACCGTGCGGCAGCATCATCACCAGGCCCGACAGTCGCAGCCACTTCGATCTGCCGGGCGTGATGAACTGGTCGATGATCACCTGTGCGCCGTTGGCGAAGTCGCCGAACTGGGCTTCCCACAGCACCAGCGCGTCTGGCTCCACCAGCGAATAGCCGTATTCGAAGCCGAGCACCGAGGCTTCTGACAGCGGGCTGTCGATCACCTCGAAGTTCGCCTGGCCGTCGGAGATGTTGTTGAGCGGGATGTAGCGGCTCTCGTTTTCCTGATCGACCAGAACCGCGTGCCGGTGCGAGAAGGTTCCCCGCCCGGAGTCCTGGCCGGACAGACGGACCGACACGCCTTCCGCCAGCAGCGAGCCGAAGGCCAGCGCCTCGCCCATCGCCCAGTCGAGGCCCTCGCCGCTTTCGATCATCTGGCGGCGGGCATCGAGCAGGCGGGTCAGCTTGCGGTGGATGTGGAAGTCCGCCGGCCGGCTGGTCAGCGCCATGCCGATGTCGCGCAGCAACTCCTCGGGTACCCAGGTGTCGTCGTCGCGCAGTTCCTCTTCGCCCATCAGCGTCTTCAGGCCCGCCCACTTGCCCTGCAGCCAGTCGGCCTTGTTGGGCTTGTACTGGGGAGCGGCCTCGAACGCCTGCTGCAGACGGGCGTGCACGTCGGCACCGATGCCGTCCACGTCTTCGCGGGTCAGCACGCCCTCATTCACCAGCTTGTCGCCATAGACGTGCCGGGTAGTCGGTTGCTTGCTGATCGTCCGATACATGATCGGCTGGGTGAACGACGGCTCGTCCGCTTCGTTGTGGCCGAAGCGCCGGTAGCAGAACAGGTCCACGACCACGTCGCGCTTGAACTCCTGGCGGAACTCGGTGGCGATGCGGCTGACGTGCACGACCGCTTCCGGATCGTCGCCGTTGACGTGGAAGATCGGCGCCTGAACCATCTTCGCCACGTCCGAGCAGTAGGGNGACGAGCGGGAATAGGACGGGCTGGTGGTGAACCCGATCTGGTTGTTGATGATCAGGTGGATGGTGCCGCCGACCTGATAGCCTTTCAGCTCCGACAGTCCGAAGCACTCGGCAGCCAGCCCCTGGCCGGCTACCGCGGCATCGCCGTGGATCAGGATGCCCATCACCTGGTTGCCCTCGGTATCGGCGCGCTGCGTCTGCTTCGCGCGCACCTTGCCGAGAACGACCGGATCGACGGCTTCCAGATGCGACGGATTGGCGGCCAGCGACAGGTGAATCTCGTGACCGTCGAAGCTGCGGTCGGCCGACGTACCCAGATGGTACTTTACGTCGCCCGAGCCCTGCACCTCGTCCGGCGTCGCCGCGCGGCCCTGGAACTCGGAGAAGATGGCGACGTAGGGCTTGTTCATGATGTTGGCGAGCACGTTCAGCCGGCCGCGGTGCGCCATGCCGAGCACCGCCTCCTGCACACCGAGCTGGCTCGCCCGCTTGAGCATCTGTTCGAGCGCCGGAATGGTGGACTCGCCGCCGTCCAGGCCGAAGCGCTTGGTGCCGGTGAACTTGACGTGCAGGAAGCGCTCGAACTCCTCGGCCTCGATCAGGCGCTCGAGGATGGTGCGTTTGCCTTTACTNGAAAACTGCGTCTGGTTGCGGATGCCCTCGATCCGGTTCTGAATCCAGGCCTTCTCGTCCGGGTGCTGGATGTGCATGAACTCGACGCCGATCGACCCACAGTAGGTCTCGCGCAGAATCTCGACGATCTGGCGCAGCGTCGCCGTTTCCAGGCCGAGCACGTTGTCGAGAAAGATGGGCCGGTCCATGTCGGCTTCAGTGAAGCCATACGTCTTGGGATCCAGCTCCGGGTGGTACTTCCGCCCCTCCAGACCGAGGGGATCGAACTTCGCCATCAGGTGGCCGCGCACCCGGTAGACGCGGATCAGCATCAGGGCGCGGACGGAATCGATGATCGCGGCGCGTTGTTCCGGAACCGAAGGTCTGGGTTGCGGAGCGCCCGCAACAGCTGGCTTGGCGGCGGCTGGCGCGCTGCCATTTCCGCCGCCCGTGTTTTCGTCAGTGGGGCGCGGCGGTGCCCAACTGGCGCCGCGGGCCTCGCTGAGGACGATCCGGGCGTCTTCGTGGAGCTCTTCGAAAAANGACGCCCAGCTCGGATCAACCGAGCTGGGGTTTTCGACGAAGCGACAATACAGTTCGGAGATGTAAGGGGCGTTCGCCCCAAAGGACGTGTTCCGTCGAGACAGCCATTTCCCGGCAGCGGCGCGGCTTTAGATGCCGCGCCTCCTTCTGTTGTTCAGGCTCGCCTAGCCGCGCAACGCCTGGACCATCGTCGTGCCCATAGCGGCCGGTGACTCGGCGACGTGGATCCCGGCTGAGCGCAAGGCCTCAATCTTATCCGCAGCCGTCCCTTTTCCGCCAGAGATAATGGCACCGGCGTGCCCCATGCGCCGTCCCGGAGGNGCGGTGCGGCCGGCGATGAAGCTGACTACCTGCTTCTTGGTCTTCGAGTCCTTGATGAACTGGGCCGCTTCTTCTTCCGCGCTGCCGCCGATTTCACCGATCATGACGATCGATTCCGTCTTCGGATCAGCGAGGAACATCTCCAGGCAGTCGATGAAGTTGGTGCCGTTGATCGGATCGCCGCCGATACCGATGCAGGTGGTCTGACCGAGGCCCGCGGCCGTGGTCTGTGCCACCGCCTCGTAGGTCAGCGTGCCCGAACGAGACACGACGCCCACCGAGCCNCGGGTGTGGATATGGCCCGGCATGATGCCGATCTTGCACTCGCCCGGCGTGATCACGCCCGGGCAGTTTGGGCCGACCAGCCGCGTCTTCGAGCCGGCCAGCGCCCGCTTCACTTTCAGCATGTCCATTACCGGCACGCCCTCGGTGATGCAGACGACGAGCGGGATTTCCGCATCGACCGCTTCCAGGATCGCGTCGGCCGCGAATGGCGGCGGCACATAGATCACAGAAGCGGTGGCGCCGGTCGCTTCCACTGCGTCGGCGACGGTATCGAAGACCGGCAGGTCGAGGTGCGTCGTCCCACCTTTACCCGGNGTGACGCCGCCCACCATCTTGGTGCCGTAAGCGATCGCCTGCTCGGAGTGGAACGTTCCTTGTGCGCCCGTGAAACCCTGGCAGATGACCTTGGTTTCGGAATTGATCATGACGGCCATTTATGCGGCCTCCTTGACGGCTTTGACGATCTTCTCCGCGGCGTCGTCCAGGTCGTCGGCGGAAATGATCGGAAGATTGGATCGNGCCAGGATTTGCTTGCCGAGCTCGACGTTGGTGCCCTCGAGGCGGACGACCAGCGGCACGTTCAGGCTGACTTCGCGGGCTGCCGCGACGACGCCGTCGGCGATGACGTCACAGCGCATGATGCCGCCGAAGATATTGACCAGGATCCCTCGNACGTTCGGATCGCGCAGGATGATCTTGAACGCCTCGGTCACCCGGTCCTTCGTCGCACCGCCACCGACGTCGAGGAAGTTGGCCGGATCGCCGCCGTGCAGCTTGATGATGTCCATGGTCGACATCGCCAGGCCGGCGCCGTTGACCATGCAACCGATGGTGCCGTCGAGCTTGATGTAGTTGAGGTCGTGGCGGGCGGCTTCGAGTTCGGCCGGGTCTTCCTCGTCCTCGTCCCGCAGCTCCTGGATGTCCTTATGGCGGAACAGCGAGTTGTCGTCGAAGTTCATCTTCGCATCGAGCGCGATGACCTCACCGGCACCGGTGACCACCAGCGGGTTGATCTCGACCAGCGAGGCATCCAGTTCAGTGAACGCCTTGTACATGCCGAGCACAAACTTGACGCACGCGTTGACCTGCTTGCCTTCCATCTTCAGGCCGAAGGCAATCTTGCGGCCATGGAACGGCTGAATGCCGGTCGCCGGATCGACCGACACCTTGAGGATCTTCTCAGGCGTCTTCTCGGCGACCTCTTCGATGTCCATGCCGCCTTCGGTCGACGCGATGATGGTGATCTGCGACGTCGCGCGATCGATCAGCATCGACATGTAGCACTCACGCTTGATGTCGCAGCCGTCTTCGATGTAGACGCGCTTAACTTCTTTGCCCGCCGGGCCCGTCTGCTTGGTGACGAGCTGCATGCCGAGCATCTTCTCAGCGGTCGGGAAGACCTCGTCGATGCCCTTGACCACCTTGACGCCGCCGCCCTTGCCGCGACCGCCCGCGTGGATCTGCGCCTTCACCACCCACACCGGTCCGCCCAGCTTCTTCGCCTCGGCTTCCGCCTCCTGCGCCGTGTACGCCACGTGGCCCCGCGGTACGGCAACGCCGTACTTGGCCAGAAGCTGTTTCGCCTGGTACTCGTGAATGTTCATCCGTCCCTCTCTGCTCTTATTTCAGCACCGACCGGCCGGCAGCCATGACGACGGGGCTGCCGGGGGCTGGCGGTGGACTACATCAGGCCTTTGGCGACATCGACCAGGGTCTTCACCGAGTTGATCGAGTGGTCGAGCATCTTCTTCTCGTCCTCGTTCAGCTCGATCTCGATCACCTTCTCGACGCCACCGCCGCCGATCACCGTCGGCACGCCGACGTAGATGCCGTTCTGGCCGTATTCGGAGGTGCACCAGGCGGCGCAGGGCAGCACGCGCTTCTGGTCCTTCAGGTAGGCCTCAGCCATGGCGATGGCCGAGGTGGCGGGGGCATAAAAAGCGGAGCCGGTCTTCAGCAGGCCCACGATCTCCGCACCGCCGTCGCGGGTGCGCTGGACGATCTGGTCCAGCTTCTCCTGGGTGGTCCAGCCCATCTTGACCAGGTCGGGCAGCGGGATGCCAGCGACGGTGGAGTAGCGGACCAGCGGCACCATCGTATCGCCGTGGCCGCCGAGCACGAAGGCGCTGACGTCTTCGACCGAAACGCCGAACTCCATGGCGAGGAAGGTGCGGAAGCGGGCGCTGTCCAGCACCCCGGCCATGCCGCAGACCATGTTGTGGGGTTGGCCGGAGAATTCGCGCAGCACCCAGACCATCACGTCGAGCGGGTTGGTGATGCAGATGACGAACGCGTCCGGGCAGTTCGCCTTGATGCCTTCGCCGACCGACTTCATCACCTTGGTGTTGATGCCGATCAGGTCGTCGCGGCTCATGCCCGGCTTGCGGGCGACACCGGCAGTCACGATCACCACGTCGGCTCCGGCGAGGTCGGCATAGCTGTTGGTGCCGCTGATGCCGGTGCTGTTGATCTCGACCGGCATCGATTGAGCCAGGTCGAGCGCCTTGCCCTGCGGCAGGCCGTCGACGATGTCGAACAGGACGACGTCGCCCAGTTCCTTCAGTGCGCACAGGTGGGCCAACGTGCCGCCGATGTTGCCACCGCCGATGAGCGCAATTTTCTTGCGAGCCATGGGACTCTTCCCTCTGGAGATGTGCGGCCGGACGCCCTTAATCTGGGATTTGCCGCAGCGCGAAGCGTGAGAGGGTGTTAGTAGCGCGAATCATCGGCATGGGCAAGGCGCGACACGCTGCACGCGCACAAGGAGTTTTGCATGTGCGCTGTGGCTTGGCTGCAACAGCAAGAGGTCACAAATCGGGGAAATTCGCCTGCGTTACCCGTAAGGGAGTAACGCGTAAAAACTGAGGTCGTCTCGGCACTCTCTGGCGTGCTCTGGAGGTCTGACTTGACCCTGCGAATTGCTGCGCTATAGTCCGCCGTTCACACTCCCGGGAACGCTGGGCGTGCGCCGGAGTGCGCGCGTCCCGTCTGCTTGCGGACCTACCGGGACAACAACAGCAGTCAAGACGGACCAACGCAACGATGACCAAGCGACTGGAATCGAAGTACAAGATCAATCGACGCCTCGGCGTCAATCTCTGGGGACGGGCAAAGAGTCCGATCAACACCAAGGACTACGGTCCCGGCGAGCACGGACAGAAGCGCAAGAAGCCGACCGACTACGGCACGCAGCTGATGGCGAAGCAGAAGCTGAAGGGCTATTACGGCAACATCAGCGAAAAGCAGTTCCAACGCTACTACGAGGAAGCGATCCGGCGCCGTGGTGACACGTCGGAGAACCTCATCGGTCTATTGGAGCGGCGCTTGGACGCGGTCGTCTACCGGCTGAAGTTCGCAATCACGCCGTTCGCGGCGCGCCAGTTCATCAACCACGGTCATGTCAAGGTCAACGGCCGCCGGGTGACCATCGCCTCTTATCTGGTCAAGGAAGGCGACGTCATCGAGGTGAAGGAAAAGTCGCGCGAGTTGGTGGTGGTGCTGGAAGCGCTGCAGTCGCCAGAGCGGGACGTTCCCGAATACCTGCAGTTCGAGCCAGGAAAGATGCGGGGAACCTTCCTGCGCACACCGAAGCTTTCGGACGTCCCCTATCCGGTGCAGATGGAACCCAATCTCGTGATCGAGTACTACTCGCGCTGAGCGTGGCTTCGCAGTAATTATCGTACCGGCGGCTCCGATCAGACAGACCGATCGGAGCCGGTGTGGCGAGGCTGCTGGCTGCTACGACAGCCAAGGGCGGGGAGGCTGAGACTCAGCGCGGATGGCTGGCGTTCCAGGCTTCGATTTCATCGATCGTCAGGATACCGTCACCGTTCGTATCGGCTTTGGAGAAATCGATCATCCGATACTGATGAACTCCTGCATGCTGAGCTTGCCGTCGTGGTTTTTGTCGGCGTTTGCAAAAGCTTCGTCTGAGACCGGTTCTTGCTCCCGCAGTTCCTCGATGACGAGAAGCCCATCCTTGTTGTCGTCCGCCAAGTAAAACACTTCCACCATCCGCCGACGGTATTCCGTCTGGTCGATCCTCTTATCGTGGTTGGTGTCGGTGTTGGAGAGCTGCTGATCCAGACGATCGTCTGCCGCTGCGGGTGCTGTGACGGATGCGACGACCACGATCGAGCTCGCGGCGCACAAGACCACGCCGACGAATGAACTCCAGCCGAAACGATGCATGAACGGTTTCCTTCCACAGGCGAAGAAACGGCTTCGAGACGGCTCGCGGGTCAGCTGACGATCTTCCAGGATCCGTCGGGCTCGCGACAGGCGGTGCCATAACTCTTTGCGGCTGTCCGCCGATCGTTACCGTCTGCTCAAATTCGCGGCAGTACTGGCCGCTCGCCGTCTGGTAGGTTCGCGTCGGGGTGACCGTCCCGGAGTGACCGCTGTCCGGATTGGTCCAGGTGGTTGTGGCCCCGGACGGTTTGCTTTCCAGTGCATTCTGAGTGGTCGCGGCTGCCGTGCGACGATCCTGGTCGTCAAGGTAGCTGCCGGTCGCGCCGCCAACCAAGCCACCCAGGAGCACGCCCGCAGCAATGCCCGTTGCCCCGCCACCTGCCGCTGCGCCGAGGAGACCGCCACCCGCTGCACCCAGCGCTGCTCCGATGCCTGTTTTGGGCCCGAAGCCAGAGTCGCCACTGCCGCCCTGTTGACAGCCAGCCGTCGTGATCGCCGCCAGCAGTACGACTGGCAGCACCGCCTTCGTGCGCGTCAGTCTCATCATTCCTGAAACACCCTCCCTCGCGTACCGCAGGTAGTGCACCATACCCGCAGGCGGCGCAGGGTATGCGATCAGCGATCGTTCTCAAGTGGCGCGGCACACGCCGCACCACTCAGCCGACGAATTCGACACCCTTCTGCTCGAAGACCTGCTGCAGCTCGCCGGTGGTGTACATCTCGCGCACGATGTCGCACCCGCCGATGAACTCGCCGCCGACATAGAGCTGCGGGATGGTCGGCCAGTTGGAGAACTGCTTGATTCCCTCGCGCAGGCCCGGGTCGGTGAGGACGTCGATGCCCTTGAACTTGACGCCCATGTTGGTCAGCGCCTGGACCACCGCGGCGGAGAAGCCGCACTGTGGGAACATCGGCGTGCCTTTCATGAACAGTACCACCGGGTTCTCGGTGATCTCCTGACGGATGTGTGCGTGCACCGGATTTTCGTTCATCTGCGTTCCTCGTCTGTCCTGCCCCAGCTGGAGCGAATCTGGGAGAGTCGTTCTACGTAAACTGCGGAGCGTAGGCCGCTCACCGCTCACCGCTCGCCGCTCACCGTTTGTCGCTCACCGTTTGTCGCTCACCGTTTGTCGCTCATTGGGGAGCATCGGGAGCGTTTGTCGTCAGTGACAGCGCATGCAACGCTGTCCCCATCCGGCCCTGAAGGGCCTGGTAGACCATCTGATGCTGCTGCACCCGGCTCTTGCCCGCGAACGCCGAGGAGACGACGAGCGCGGCGTAGTGGTCGCCATCACCACGCAGGTCCTCGATCGTCACCTGCGCATCCGGCAACGCCTCCCGGATCAGCGTTTCAATCTCGCTCGCGTCCATTGCCATCAGCACTGCTCCCGCTTTACCCGCCTTCAGCGGGACATGAACTCCGGCAGCCAGCGTTCATGCACGCTGCGCAGCTCTTCGATCGATATGGCGAAATGCGCGCCGACCTGCAATTGGCTGCCGCCGGTCCGACCGACGGTGCAGACACCCACGCCTGCCGCCGCCGCCTCGACCGCGATCGCCGTCGCTAGGTCCCGATCTGCGGCGAGTAGATAGCGTCCCTGCGCCTCACCGAACAGAAAGTCTGCCAGCTTCCATACTTCCGGTTTCGCCGGCAGGTCGGATGGCAGGTCGAGCGAGACCCCGATGCCGCCCGCCAGCGCCATCTCCGTCACCGCCACCAGCAAGCCTCCACAAGCGATGTCGTGGCAGGTCTGGACCCGGCCATCTGCGATCAGTCCGCGCACGAAATCCCCGGTTTGCCGTTCGCCCGCCAGATCCACCGGCGGTGGCGCACCGTCCTCACGTCCTTCGATTTCGCGCAGGTAGAGTGACTGGCCGAGCCCCGGCGCGCCGGTATCGCCTAGCAGCAGCAACATCTGGTCTTCGCCGCGCAGTGCGACCGTTGCCATCCGCTCGACGTCAGCGAGCAGGCCGACGCCACCGATGGTGGGGGTAGGGGGAATGGCGTTGCCGTTGGTCTCGTTGTAGAGCGAGACGTTGCCGGAAACGACCGGGAAGTCGAGCGCCAGGCAGGCCTCGGCCATGCCCTCGATACACTCGGCGAACTGCGCCATGATCTCCGGCTTTTCCGGATTGCCGAAGTTGAGGCAGTTGGTGATCGCGAGCGGCTGGGCACCGGCCGCCGTCAGGTTGCGCCACGCTTCAACGACCGCCTGACGGCCGCCCTGGCGTGGATCGGCGAGGCAGTAGCGCGGCGTGCAGTCCGAGGTGACGGCGATACCCTTGGTGGTGCCGAGCAGCCGCAGCACCGCAGCATCGCCGCCCGGGCGCTGTACGGTCGATGCCATCACCATGTGGTCGTACTGTTCCCAGATCCAGCGCTTGCTGGCCAGATCGGGGACGCCNAGCAGCCGGCACAGAGCCTCGATCGGATCATGGCAGGCCCGGACCGAGGCGAGGTCTATGGGAACCGGTGCGGCGGCTGGACGACGGGGACGGTCGTATTCCGGAGCGGCGGCGACAAGAGGGCGNACCGGTACGTCGACCACCACCTCGCCGTGCTGGCGGACGACCATGTGCCGGCTGTCGGTGATCCGCCCGACGATGGCGAAATCCAGCTCCCACTTCTCGAATACCGCGCGTGCCGTGTCTTCGTGACCCGGCCGCAGCACCATCAGCATCCGTTCCTGGCTTTCGGAGAGCATGATCTCGTAGGCGGTCATGCCGGTCTCGCGCGCCGGCACCAGGTCGAGATCGAGATCGACGCCGACATCGCCCTTCGAGGCCATTTCGAACGACGACGAGGTCAGTCCGGCGGCCCCCATGTCCTGGATGGCGATGATCGCATCCGTCGCCATCAGCTCCAGGCAGGCTTCGATCAGCAGCTTCTCGGTGAACGGATCGCCGATCTGTACCGTCGGCCGCTTTGCTTCCGTCTCCTCGCTGAATTCGGCGGACGCCATCGTCGCACCGTGGATGCCGTCGCGGCCGGTCTTCGACCCCACGTAGACGATCGGATTGCCGGGACCGGCGGCCGCCGAATAGAAGATGCGGTCGGTACGTGCCCGGCCCACGGTCATCGCATTGACCAGGATGTTGCCGTCATAGCCCTGGTGGAAGGTGCACTCGCCGGCGACGGTGGGCACGCCCACGCAGTTGCCGTAGCCGCCGATACCCCCNACGACGCCAGCGACCAGATGGCGGGTCTTGGGATGATCGGGCGCACCGAAGCGCAGTGAATTCAGGTTGGCAATCGGCCGCGCACCCATGGTGAAGACGTCGCGCAGGATGCCGCCCACACCGGTCGCCGCCCCCTGGTAGGGTTCGATGTACGAAGGGTGGTTGTGGCTCTCCATCTTGAAGATGATCGCATCGCCATCCCCGATATCGATGACGCCTGCGTTTTCGCCGGGTCCGCAAATGACCCACGGCGCTTGCGTCGGCAGCAGCTTCAGCCAGCGCTTTGACGACTTGTAGGAGCAGTGCTCGCTCCACATCACCGAAAACACCCCGAGTTCGGTGAAACTTGGCGGACGGCCGAGGATGTCCAGAATCCGGTCGTATTCCTCCGGACTGATGCCGTGCTGGGCGACGATCTCAGGCGTGATCTCGGTCATCGGCCGGAAATACCAGGGTGGAAGTGGAACGCGATGCGGCTCTGTTTAGCAGACGTCGGCCAGTTGGCAAGCGCCCGCCGGCAGCAGCACGCTCGGAGCATGTGATCCGTAGCTGGATGGCGCTGCACGTCATCTCAGGCGACAGACACGGCATGATGCGCTTCTGCATGCCGCTAGTGCCCGCTGCTGATTGAATGCTGCTGACGCATCAGCCGCCCGGATGTTGGGCACATTCCATCAGCAGCAGGCACAAGCTCGATATCTTGTCGCGACGTCTGAGTGGTTTTTCGGAGATTACGGCCAGCAGCCGCCCGTCAGCACATCGTCAGCACACTACGAGACGACGATGCGGGGCGCTGCAGCGCCCGCCTGCCTGCCGCTTTCGATGATGTCGCGAATCCGGCCGGCGATCGTCAGGTAGGCGCGGGCGTGTTCGCTTTCCGGAGCGGCTGCCACGATCGGCATGCCTCCGTCGGACATCTCACGGATGGTGATGTCGAGCGGGATTTCGCCCAAAAACTCCATGCCCAGCCGTTCCGCTTCCTGGCGGGCACCGCCGTGACCGAAGATTTCGCTCCGGTGGCCGCAGTTCGGACAGCAGAAGTAGCTCATGTTCTCGATCAGCCCGAGCACCGGCACTTCGACCTTGCGGAACATGTTCAGGCCCTTGCGCGCGTCGATCAGCGCAATGTCCTGCGGGGTGGAAACGATCACCGCGCCGGCGAGAGGTACTTTNTGCGCCATCGTCAGCTGGGTATCGCCGGTACCCGGTGGCATATCGACCACCATCACGTCGAGCGGCCCCCACGCAACGTCCCGCATCATCTGTTCCAGCGCTGATTGCACCATCGGCCCGCGCCAGACGATCGGGGTTTCTTCTTCCACCAGGAACGCCATGGACATCGCCTTGAGTCCGTAGCGCTCCATCGGGTCGAGCCGGTTGCCGTCGCTCGACCCAGGCTGGCCCTGAATTCCCAAAAGCCGCCGCATGGACGGACCGTAGATATCGGCATCGAGCAGACCCGTGCGCAGGCCCATCGATGCCAGTCCGACAGCGATGTTTACAGCGGTTGTGGATTTGCCGACACCGCCCTTGCCGGACGCGATGGCGATGATTGCACCGACATCCGGCAGCAGTGCCTCTGCGGCTGGCGCTGCCGTCCGCTGTGGTTGCCCGTGCCCATGTCCATGTCCATGCCCTTGTCCACTACCCTGTGGTGGNGGAGTCCGATTCGCGGTCATGACGACGCTGGCGGTGATCACGCCCGGCATTTTGTGCACAATTGTTTCCACCTGTTTACGCAATGGTTCCAGGTGAGGGCCGCGATCGGGATCGACCTGCAGCGCGAGCGCCACATGTCCATCTTTGATCCGAAGACCTTGAATCATGCCGAGGCTGACAACGTCTTGCCTCCTTTCCGGATCGTGGACGCACTTCAGCGCGTCGAGGACTTGTTGTTCCGTTACACCATTCATTTGCTTCTCCCGCTACGTGTCCTCGCTGCTCGGCACTATGCCTTACGTTGCGCGCCGTTTTCGGCTCGCCTATATACCGCCGTAACGATATATGGCCGGCCGCCCGCGCGGCCAAGCGGGGCGGAACATTCCGTCCGTCCGAAACCTCGCGCACTGGAGAGAGCTTCCGGCATGGCCTGGAATCCCAAAGGTGGTCCGTGGGGCGGCAATGGGGGACCCTGGGGGTGGTCCTGCGTCGTCTTCGCCGCCACCGAACATCGAAGAAATGATGCGTCGCACTCAGGACAAGATGCGACGGATGTTGCCAGGAGGACTGGGCTCCGGTCGGGGCATTGTTCTGGTCGTGGTGGCGGTCATTGCCATCTGGCTGGCGACCGGGTTCTACCGCGTGCAACCGGGCGAGCAGNGAGTCGAGCTGCTGTTCGGCCGGTTCGTCAAGACCACGACGCCCGGTCTGAACTACTGGTTCCCGGCCCCCATCGGCGAAGTGCTGACGCCGAATGTCGAGCAGACCAACCAGATCACCATTGGTTACCGCGGAGGGACCGAGGCCGNNCGTGGTGCCGGCGCACGCGACGTGCTGCAGGAAAGCCTGATGCT
Organism: Defluviicoccus sp.; assembly: GCA_013414705.1. Classification (GTDB taxonomy): domain Bacteria; phylum Pseudomonadota; class Alphaproteobacteria; order Rhodospirillales; family Defluviicoccaceae; genus Defluviicoccus. The sequence goes on along the minus strand of CP058705.1, from coordinate 2,834,428 downwards.
GACGGCGGACGAAAATATCATCGACGTCGATTTTCTGGTGCAGTGGCGCATCAAGAATGCCCCCGATTACCTGTTCAACATGCGTGATCCGGAAGGCACGGTAAAGCTGGCCGCGGAGAGTTCCATTCGCGAGGTGATGGGTCAGACTACCCTGGAAGATGCGCTGACGATGAAGCGCCAGGAGGTCGACGACCGGACCCGGGAGCTGCTGCAGGGTATCCTCGACTACTATGGTGCGGGCATCTTCATCGCCGAGGTGAAGCAGCTGAAGGTCGATCCGCCGGCCGAGGTGATTGATGCCTTCAACGACGTGCGCGCGCGCCAGGATCAGGAGCGCTCGGTGAACGAGGCAACCGCCTACCGCAACGACATCGTGCCGCGGGCAAAAGGTGAAGCCCAGCGGATCGTCCAGGACGCCAATGCGTACAAGGAACGGCTGACGGCAGAAGCTGTGGGTGAANGCCTCTCGCTTCGAGTCGATTCTGAAGGCGTATCAGGGGGCCGCGATCTGACCACCCGCCGGCTGTACCTGGAGAAGATGCAGGACATCTTGAAGCATTCGCGCAACGTCATCATCGACGACAACGTTCAAGGTGTTGTTCCCTATCTGCCGTTGTCCGAACTGCAGCAGCAGAAGAAGCAGCAGGAGGCGGCGCAATGAACAGGCGCATCCTGATCATCATCGCCGTCGCTGGTGGCATCGCCCTCATCGTGCTCTTGAATTCGGTGTTTACCGTCCGTCAGACAGAGCAGGCGCTGATCTTGCAGTTTGGCAATCCGGTGCGTGTGGTCCGTGAGCCCGGGCTTCAGTTCAAGCTGCCCTTCGTCCAGAACGTCGAGTTCTACGACAAGCGGATCCTCGATCTGGATCCGCCGGTCCAAGAAGTGCTGCTCGCGGATCAGAAGCGAATCAACGTTGATTCGTTCGCGCGCTACCGGATCATCGATCCGCTCCGCTTCCGCCAGCGTGCGGTGACGGATGCCAACTTCCGGCAGATTTTCGGCGGTCGCATCAATTCCGTGCTGCGGACGGAAATTGCGCGGGTCGGGCTTGCGGAGGTATTGTCCGACAGGCGTGATGCACTCATGAACCGGATCGCTGATCAGCTGCGCGCTCAGGCACCGGAGTTCGGCGTCGAGGTGGTCGACCTGCGGATCGGCCGCACTGATCTGCCGGAGACCACGAGTCAGGCCGTTTACAACCGGATGCGTTCGGCCCGTGTCGCCGAGGCGGCGCAGTTGCGTGCGGAAGGCGAGCAGCAGAAAGCCCGCATCCAGGCCGAGGCTGACCGTGAGCGCACTGTGATCATTGCTGATGCGACGCGCCAGTCGCAGATCCTGCGCGGTCAAGGCGATGCGGAGCGCACGCGGGTGTTGAATGAGGCGTACGGCCAGGATCCCGCATTCTTCGATTTTTATCGTTCGCTCGACGCCTATTCGGCGTTGGCAAGTGACGGAACGACCCTGGTATTACAGCCCAGCAGCGATTTCTTCCGGTTCTTCCATACCGAAGCGGGTGCCGCGTCAGATCAGCCCACGAAGCAATCCGCGGGGCGCTGAAGCGGGGGCTGCGGTAGGAACGGATCAGTGGCAAGGACAGTGGCAAGGAGTGACGCGGAAATGGCTGTGAGCACGCTCGTTCGTCCGGAGTCCGATCTCGCGGTCCGATTTCTGCCAGGGGGCGCTCCGCCTTCTCGGCGGCGTGCTGATGCTGCTGGCGTTGATGCCGTCGCTTGCGAACGCGCGCACGACCNCCGACAGTTTTGCCGATCTGGCAGAGAAACTGCTGCCGTCGGTGGTCAATGTCTCAACGACGCAGATGGTCGAAGGCAACCCCGGGATCGAGATGCCGCAGCTCCCGCCGGGCTCCCCGTTCGAGGAGTTCTTCAAGGAGTTCATGGAGCGCAACCAGCCGAAACAGCAGCGCCGGCGCGCCACATCGCTGGGCTCCGGGTTCATCATCGACACCGAAGGGCACGTCGTCACCAATAACCACGTCATCCAGGACGCGGATCAGGTGACCGTGATTCTGCACGACGATACCCGGCTCGACGCCAAGGTGATCGGCCGTGATGCCAAGACCGACCTTGCTGTTCTGAAGGTCGAACCGAGCAGCAAGCTGGTGCCGGTGAAGTTCGGCGATTCCGATCGAATTCGCGTGGGTGACTGGGTGCTTGCCATCGGCAATCCGTTCGGCTTCGGTGGCACGGTGACGGCCGGCATCATTTCGGCGCGTGGGCGCGACATCAATGCGGGCCCATATGACGACTTCCTGCAGACCGACGCGCCGATCAACCGCGGCAACTCCGGCGGGCCGATGTTTGACCTCGATGGCGAGGTGATTGGTATCAACACTGCGATCTTCTCGCCCTCGGGCGGCAGCATCGGCATCGGGTTCGCCATTCCGTCATCGGGCGCCCAGCCGGTGATCGAGCAGCTCATCGCTCACGGAGAGGTGCGCCGCGGCTGGCTCGGTGTGCGGATCCAGACGGTAACAGATGAAATTGCCGATGCGCTGGGTCTGAAGAAGGCAGAAGGGGCCTTGGTCGCGAGCGTCATCCCGGACGGCCCGGCCGCTAAGGGGAAGCTGAAAGACGGCGATGTGATCTTGGAGTTTGACGGCAAGCCCGTCCCGGAGATGCGTCGTCTGCCACGCATCGTGGCCGATACCGAAGTTGGCCAGACCGTTCCGGTGAAGGTATGGCGGAACGGCAAGGAGCTGACCCTCAAGGTGAAGGTGGGCGAGCTGGAGGAAAGCGACGAGAAGGAGGCGGCCACAGCCTCGTCCGAGCCGGACTCTTCCACCAGCAGTCAGGCCGTGAAGGCACTGGGCCTCAGTGTTGCCGCCATCGACGATGAGGTTCGCCAGCGGTTCGGCCTGGACGAAGAGGCGCGAGGAGTCGTCGTCACCTCTGTCGATGCGGACGGTCCCGCAGCGGATCAGGGCATCCGGGTGGGCGACAGGATTATCGAAGCCGCACAGGAAGCGGTCTCAAGCCCGGCGCAACTGGAAGCCAAGGTCAAGGCAACGCAGCGCGAAGGTCGCAAGGCGGTGCTGCTGTTGGTCGAAGGCGAAGGCGGCATGCACTATGTCGCGATCAAGCTGGACAAGAACTAAAGCGGGGCACAAACGTGACGACACCTCTGTTGCAGCCGTTTGCAGCGCTGCGGCCGGCGCCCGGCCGTGCCGCGGACGTGGCCGCACGACCCTACGACGTGATCAGCTTCGACGAGGCAAAAGCAGGCGCGGACGGCAAGCCGTGGAGTTTCCTGCACGTCTCGCGGGCCGAGATCGACATGGCGCCAGGCACCGACGTTTACGCTCCCGAGGTCTACGCCCAGGCGGCGGCGGCCCTGCAGCGGATGATCACAGACGGCGTGCTGATCCGCGAAACGGCACCATCCTACTACGTCTACCGGATGACCAATGGCGCGTATGTCCAGACCGGCATTGCGGCTGCGGGGTCCGTCGAGGCCTACCGCAGCAACCGTATCCGCCGGCATGAACATACCCGGCCCGACAAGGAGCTGGACCGCACCCGGCAGATCGAGGCGGTCGGTGCCCACACCGGCCCGGTGCTGGCGGTGCATAAGCCCGATGCCGAGATCAGCCGGCTGCTGGAGGCGGCAACGTCCTCCGAAGCCATCGCCGACGCGGTGACCGACGAGGGAACGCGCCACCAGTTGTGGGCGGTCTCCGATCCGGCGACCGTCGCCACCATCACCGAGCGGTTCGAGGCGATGCCGGCGATCTGGATTGCCGACGGTCATCACCGTTCGGCGGCGGGAGCGCGGGTCGCCGCCGCGCGCGCCGAGTCCGGCCTTGGCGGCGGCCAGCGGTTTCTGCTGGTAAGCTTCNCCACCGACCAGGTGCGGATCCTAGATTACAACCGTGTCGTCCGCGACCTCAACGGTCGCTCGCCGCAAGACTTCAGGAACGCGCTGGACGGCGACTTCCGGGTGAGTTCTGCGAGCGGACCGGTGCGCCCGGAGCGTGAGGGTGTTTTCGGCATGGTCATGGACGACGGCTGGTACCGCCTGGAGCTGCGCGAGCTGCCGGATGATGCCGCCTCCCCGGTGGCGCGCCTCGACGTCAGCCTGCTGAACGACCGTTTGCTGGCAGCGATCCTCGGCATCGGCGATCCGCGTACCGACAAGCGCATCGACTTCGTCGGTGGTGGCCGGNGGCTGGGCGCGCTGGAGGAACGGGTCAGGAGCGGCCAGTGGGCGGTCGCCTTTTCCATGTATCCGACGCAGCTTGCGCAGCTGATGGCGGTGGCGGATGCCGGCGAGGTGATGCCGCCCAAATCCACCTGGTTCGAGCCGAAACTGGCCGACGGTCTGCTGTCCCTGCCGCTGGACTAATCACGCTGTGCTGAACCCCGCACGCCGGCACGCGTGACAGCGCCGGCACACCTCCCTATAGTCGCGCGCTTCACCCCGGCCGGAGGCGATGACCAGCCGGGGACCGGCCCTGGCGGTGCGCGTCGGGGCAGGCCGGAACGCTCGCAGGCAAGGACCAGGCGCGATGACCAACCTCGACGGTGCCCCAGGCACCGCTACTTCCGGGACCGATTCTTTCGGCGTGATGATCTGTGGGCACGGCAGCCGCTCGGTTGATGCGGTTGAGGAGTTCCATACGCTTGCCAAGCACCTGCGCAAGCGGATGCCCGCCTGCGACGTGGAAAGCGGTTTTCTGGAGTTCGCCCGCCCGGTCATCCGCACCGGCCTGGAGGCGCTGAAGGAGCGGGGCGCGAAACGGATCATCTGCCTGCCCGGCATGCTGTTCGCGGCCGGTCACGTCAAGAATGACCTGCCCTCGGAAATCAACGCATTCGCTGCCGAGAACCCGCAGATCGCGGTGACCTTCGGGCGCGAGCTCGCGATCGATCCCAAGCTGCTGCGCGCGGCATCGGCGCGGATCGCGGCTGCCGAAGCCGCCTGCGAGCAGCAGGTGGATCGCAAGCGGACGCTGCTGATGGTGGTCGGCCGCGGCACCAACGATCCGGACGCCAATTCCAACATCTGTAAGGTTGCGCGGATGCTGTGGGAGNGANTGGGCTTCGGCTGGACGGAGGTGTGCTACTCGNGGGTGGCCTACCCGCTGGTCGATACCGGCCTCGCGCATGCGGTGAAGCTGGGCTACGAGCGGATCATCGTCTTCCCGTATTTCCTGTTCACCGGCATCCTGGTGGACCGCATTTATGCCCACGCGGATGCGTGTGCCGCGGAGCATCCGGAGGTCGAGATCGTCAAGGCGGACTATCTGAACGACCATCCGCTGGTGATCGACACCTTTGTGGACCGGCTGGACGAAGCGCTGAACGGCGCCAACCTGATGAACTGCCTGCTGTGCAAGTACCGGGAGCAGGTACTGGGCTTCGAGACGGACCAGGGCGCCCCACAGGTCGGCCATCACTTCCACGTCCGCGGCATCGGCACCGATGGCGATCATGGTCACGATCACGGTCCTCACCATGATCATCACCACCATCATGGCCACGATCACGGTCATCATCACGGGCACCACGGCCATGATCATGGCGAGGCTCATGACCACGGTCATGTGTCCCATCGGCACGACGGCTGAGTCCCACCGAACGCCGCGTCATTCCCATGTCCCCGTGTTCGATGCCTATGTCATGGTCGACTGGAGCGCTGCCGCCGTGCCTGCGACGGGCGCGGACAGCATCTGGATCGCCATCGCCGAACGCACCGCAGACGGCGCGCTGTCGTCGCCGCGCCTGTTCAACCCGCCGACGCGGAGCGAGGCCTCGGCGTTACTGGCCGATCTGCTGAGTGATCTGGTCGCCCGCGACAAGGTCACGCTGGCGGGCTTCGACTTCGCCTTCGGCTATCCTGCCGGCTTCGCGGAACGTCTTCGAGGCGCGGGGGCCGACTGGCGAGGGNTGTGGAGCGAGATCGCTGCGCGTGTTCGCGACGAGGACAACAACGCCAACAACCGCTTCCAGGTCGCAGCCGCGCTGAACGAGCGCGTGTCCGGCCGGGCGTTTCCGTTCTGGNGGTGCCCTGCCGCGGCTGCCGCGCCGTTGCTGACGACGCGCAAACCCGAAGGGTTCGCCGACAAGCAGTCAGGGGGCAAAGAGTCCGCTGGCGAAAAGTTCGGGGGCGGCGGCTTTTCCGAACTCCGAGCGTGCGATCGCGCGGCAGGCGGGCCGCATCCGGTGTGGAAGCTGGCCTATCCCGGCAGCGTCGGCAGCCAGACGCTGCTCGGCATCGCGCGGCTGCACGCGCTGCGCAACCACCCCTGGCTGGCCGACGCCGCGCGCATCTGGCCGTTCGAGACCGGACTGCAACCGATCGCACGGCCGGGTCCGGGTGACTGGCGGGTGCTGCTGGCCGAAATCTATCCGTCGATCTTCGATGCCAGCGACGAGGCGCACGAGATCAAGGATGCCCGCCAAGTCCAGGCAGTGATCAGGGCGTTGGGCCATCTCGACGACACTGGCCGGCTGGCGTCGCTGTTCGCGGGACCGGAGCATCTGAGCGCAGAGCAGCGCCACGCTATCGAGAAGGAAGAAGCCTGGATCCTTGGCATCGAGACGTCGGCGCGTGCCCGCCGTGGAGCGGCGTCGACAACCGCAGCCACGCCCCCGCCAGCGCGCTCGGGTGGGGGCTATGACTACCTGCGCGATCCGGACGCGATCTATCGACAGTCGTTCGCCACCATCCGTGCCGAAGCCGACTTGACCGGTATTCCACCCGACCTGCAGNGGGTGGCGGTGCGTGTCATCCACGCCGCAGGCGATCCGGCTATCGCCCGTGAACTGGCGTGGAGCGAGGGCGCTGCTGCTGCCGGCCGCCAGGCGCTGGCGCACGGTGCGCCGATCCTGGTCGATACCAACATGGTCGCGATGGGAATCATCCGGGCGCGGCTGCCAAACGGCAACCCGGTGATCTGCGCGCTGGACGAACCCGCTCTGGCGGATGCGGCACGCATGGCCGGCACCACCCGCTCGGCTGCGGCCATCGAGCGGTTGCGGGACAGGCTTGAGGGATCCGTGGTGGTGATTGGTAACGCGCCGACGGCGCTGTTCCGGCTGCTCGAACTGCTGGATGAAGGCGCACCCCGTCCGGCGCTGATCGCAGGCTTTCCGGTCGGGTTCGTCGGTGCGGCGGAATCCAAGGACGCGTTGATCGCGCATCCCGGAGGCGTGCCGTTTATCGCGCTGCGCGGCCGGCGTGGCGGCAGCGCCATGGCCGCCGCGTGTGTCAACGCGCTGGCGGAGGAATACGCGCAGTGACTCTCTGGTTGACCGTGGTCGGTATCGGCGACGACGGGCTGGACGGCCTCGCGCCGGCCATCCGGGCGTTGATCGGCACCGCCGAACTGCTGGTCGGCGGGGAACGCCATCAGGCAATGGTGACGGAAACCCCGGCCGAGCGCCTGACCTGGGAGGGCGGTGTGCATCGCGCAGCGGAGCAGATTGCCCGCTGGCGGGGCCGACGCGTCGTCGTGCTCGCCACCGGCGATCCGATGTGGTTCGGCGGCGGCGCCAATCTCGCGCGGCACTTCGGGCCGGACGAGATGACGGTGATCCCGTATCCCGGCGCCTACAGTCTCGCCGCCGCGCGCATGCTGTGGCCGCTGGCGGACGTGGTTTGCGCCACCGTGCACGGCCGGCCGATCGAGGGCCTCAACCTGCACATCCATCCGGCGGCGCGACTGCTGGTGCTGAGCCGAGATGGCGACACCCCGGCACAGGTGGCGGCACTGCTCACCGCGCGCGGCTTCGGTCCCAGTACGATGACGGTGCTTGAGCACCTGGGCGGTCCGAAGGAGCGGCGGCTGGACGGCCTCGCCCAGGACTGGNGCACACCCCGGACCGCCAACCTGAATACGCTTGCGATCGAATGCCGGCCCGGGCCACGGCCCCTATTACTGTCGCCGGTACCAGGTCTGCCAGACGACGTGTTCGAAAGCGACGGACAGCTCACCAAGCGGGAGGTGCGCGCAGCCACCATCGCGGCCTTGGCTCCATTGCCGGGCCAGACGCTGTGGGACGTGGGTGCCGGTTCCGGTTCGGTTGCCATCGAGTGGCTGCGGACGGCACCGCGCCAGCGGATTGCCGGCGGCGCCGAGGCCACCGCGATCGCCATCGAGCGCGACGCCGGACGCTGTGCCGTGATCGCGCGCAACGCAGCGGCGCTTGGCGTCCCGCAGCTTCGTATCGTCCACGCAGAGGCTCCAGATGCGCTCGCAGAGCTCCCGGTTCGCNCGGATACCATCTTTCTCGGTGGTGGCGTGGCCCGGCCCGGTCTGCTGGAGACGTGCTGGGATCGTCTCGCTCCCGGCGGACGGCTGGTCGCCAACGTGGTTACGCTTGATGCCACCGCCCGCCTGATCGACTTCCACAAGCATTACGGTGGCGCGCTGACCCGCCTTGCCATTTCCCGCGCCGAGCCGGTGGGCTGCCTGAGCGCCTTCCGCGCGCTGATGGAAGTGACGCAATATGTGGCGGAAAAGCCAGGAATGGACGACGAATGAGTGAACGCATGACGCGTACGGGCACCCTCTACGGCCTCGGCATCGGACCGGGCGATCCGGGCCTGATCACGCTGAAGGCCCGCGACATTCTGGCGCGCGCGCCGGTGATCGCCTTCCCGGCGCCGGAGGGCGGGACGAGCCTGGTGCGTGCGATCGCCGATCCGCATGTTCCTGCTGGCCGGATCGAGATCGCGATCCACACCCCGATGACCGTGGAGCGCTTTCCGGCGCAGGAGGTCTACGACCGGTACGCCACGATCATCGCGGGCCACCTGTCTGAAGGGCGAGACGTGGCCGTGCTGTGCGAGGGCGATCCGTTCTTCTACGGCTCATTCATGTATATTTACGATCGTCTGGCGGCGCGCTACCCGGCCGAAGTGGTGCCGGGCGTCTCATCGCTGGGCGCGGTGGCGGCGGCGGCCGGCGTGCCGCTGGTCTCGCGCAACGAGGTGTTCGTGGTTCTGCCGGCGCCGATGCCGGAAGAAGAGCTGGAAGCACGGCTGGCCCGCGCACCGGCCGCAGCGATCATGAAGGTTGGCCGCCACCTGCCGAAGGTGCGGCGGGTGCTGCGCCGGCTGGGTCTGGAAGCGGATGCCCGCTATGTCGAACGTGCAACGATGGCAAACGAACGCAGTCTGTCGTTAGCGGACGTCGACGACGCGCCGGCGCCATACTTTGCCACCATCCTCGTCCGCCGAACCCGTGGAGCCTGGACAGCCGTAGAGAGCGAGGCGTCGCAGGACGCGGCGCCGGAAGGAGCAGCGATTGTCGCTCTGAGTGTCGGCGGGCTGGCGCTGGCGCGCCGGCTGCAGGCGGTATTGCCGCAAAGTCGGGTGCACGGGCTTGCTGGCCGAGCGGATGCGGCGGATGAGACGTTCACCGACACCATGGCGGCGGTGCGTGCGCTGTTCGCGGCCGGCATCCCGGTCGTGGGTGTGTGTGCCGCGGGCATCCTGATCCGCGCCGTGGCGCCGCTGCTGGCCGATAAACGCACGGAGCCTGCGGTGGTGGCGGTGGCCGAGGACGGATCGGCGGCGGTGCCGCTGCTGGGCGGGCATCACGGTGCGAACCGGCTGGCGCGCACGCTGGCTGCCGCCTGCGAGGGCGTGGCGGCGATCACTACGGCGGGAGATGTACGCTTCGGCTTCGGGCTTGACGATCCGCCGCCCGGCTGGCGCATTGCCGATCCGGAACCGGCGAAGGCAGTGACGGCGGCGCTGCTGGCCGGCCAGCCGGTGGCGCTCAGCGTCGAGGCCGGCGATGCGTCTTGGCTGCAATCCTCCGGGATCCGGTTCGCAGCAGCAGGCAAGGCGGCAGCGGCAATCGTCCGGGTCACCGACCGTACGCCGTCTAATTCATTAAGTGTTCATCCCACAGATCCGCCGACGCTCGTCCTGCATCCGCCGGTGCTGGCGCTGGGGGTCGGCTGTGCGCGCGACTGTCCACCGGATGAACTGATCGGGCTCGCGCGCTCCACCCTGGCCGGCGCCGGGCTGGCGGAACAGGCCGTTGCCTGCGTTGTCTCGATCGACGTCAAGGCGGACGAGGAGGCGGTGCATGCGCTGGCCGACGCCCTGGGGGTTCCCGCCCGCTTCTTCCCGGCCGCCGAGCTGGGAGCGCAAGCGCCGCGGCTGCAGAACCCGTCCGAGGTCGTCTTCCGCGAGGTGGGCTGCCACGGGGTGGCGGAAGGGGCGGCGCTGGCCGCCGTCGGGCTGCAGGGAACGCTCGCCGTTGCCAAGACCCGCACCGGGCGCGCCACGTGCGCGATCGGCCGTGCGCCGGCCGATATCGACCCAGCGGCGCTCGGCCGGCCGCGCGGCCACCTCGCCGTGGTCGGCATCGGTCCCGGCACGCCTGCCTGGCGGACGGCCGAAGCGACGCGGCTGCTCTCGGAGGCGACGGACATCGTCGGCTACGGCCTCTATCTCGACCTGATTTCCGATCTGACCCAGGGCAAGCGGCTGCACACCTCGGCGATGTCGGAAGAAGAGGTGCGCGTGCGCATGGCCCTCGATCTCGCCGCCGAAGGGCGCCGCGTGGCGCTGATCAGCTCCGGCGATGCGGGCATCTACGCACTCGCCGCCCTCACCTTCGAGCTGATCGACCGCGAGGACCGGGCGGACTGGAACCGGCTGGCGCTGCAGGTCGCCCCGGGGATCTCGGCGCTGCAGGCCGCTGCCGCGCGGGCGGGTGCCGCCATCGGCCACGACTTCTGCACCATCTCGCTCTCCGACCTGCTGACGCCGTGGCCGGACATCGAGCGCCGGCTGCACGCCGCGGCGCAAGGCGACTTCGTCGTCGCCCTCTACAACCCGGTCTCGCAGCGCAGGCGCACGCAGCTAGCTGCGGCTCGCGAGATCTTTCTGGCGCACCGGCCGCCCGAAGCGCCGGTGGTGCTCGCCCGCAATCTGGGGCGTACGGGCGAAACCATCCGCACAATCACCCTTGAAGCCCTGACGCCGGAGCAGTGCGACATGCGGACACTCGTCCTGGTGGGATCAAGCAACACCCGGGCGGTGACACGCGGAACGCATGACGTCGTCTACACGCCGCGCGGCTACGCCCGGAAGATGGATGCCGCCGCGTCCACCAGCGTGGATGGCGGTCTTGGGGGCGCGGCCCCCGATACCCGAACCACCCCGCCAGTATTGCCACCAGCCCGGAGCCGGCCGCGCCATGACCGTCCACTTCATCGGCGCCGGGCCCGGCGCGCCCGATCTGATCACCGTGCGCGGGCTCAACCTGATCCGCCGCTGCCCCGTCTGCCTCTACGCCGGCTCGCTGGTGCCGCGCGAGGTGGTTGCCGAAGCGCCGGCGGGCGCGCGGGTCATCGACACCGCCCCGCTCAATCTCGACCAGATCCTCGCCGAGATCGAGGCGGCCGAGGCGGCCGGCCACGACGTGGCGCGCGTGCACTCGGGCGATCCCTCGATCTATGGCGCGATCGGCGAGCAGATGCGCCGGCTCGACGCGCTCGGCATCGCCTACGACGTCACCNCCGGCGTACCCGCCTTTGCGGCAGCAGCCGCCGCGCTGAAGTGCGAACTCACGCTGCCGGACGTAAGCCAGACGGTGGTGCTGACCCGCACCGCCACCCGCTCGTCGGCGATGCCGAACCGCGAAGACCTGGCGACGCTGGGGGCGAGCGGCGCCACGCTCGCCATCCACCTCTCGGTGACCAACCTCGCCAAGGTGGTGCGCGAGCTGATCCCGCACTATGGCGCCGATTGCCCCGTCGTCGTCGCCTACCGGGTCGGCTGGCCGGATGAACTGCTGCTGCGCGGCACGCTCGACGGCATCCGCGACCAGGTGAAGGCGGCCGGTCTCACCCGCACCGCGCTGATCCTGGTCGGCCGGGTCCTCNGACACCCCGACTTCACCGACAGCCGCCTCTACGCCGCCGACCACCACCACGTGCTCCGCCCGCGCGTGTGAGCGGAACAGGCGCCGATCACGCAGAGCGCCGGAAGTCGGATCGACGCGAAGCGCAATCCGACGCTTGTCTCCCGGTCTTGGTGCGCACCGCGTTTGCAATTAACCGCAGCACTTGGGCGATTGAAGAAATCCTCGGATTCGCTTCACTGCATCCGGGCTACGCTTGCTGTGCCTGGGATCGGCCGGAACACGTGAAGGAATCAGGTGGACCGCGGCTACACTTGGTGGCGAAGCATGCAAATTACGCATAGCAGAATTGACAATAAGTCATTTCCGCAAATGGATTATGCCAAGCGAACATATGTATCTACTAATTGACGAGTGACTGAAAAGGGGGACAGCATGAAAACTTTTCTATCAGTATTTTCGTTTTTTTGGCTCGGAGCGGGCAGTTATTGTGCTTATGCAGACTGCGTTGATGTTATAGCGGCTTCAAAAGTAAAGTCTGTAACAACGCAAGATAAANGCAATTTTGAAAGTTACGCGAAAGATTTTTGCAAGAATTATTATGCATCACAACAAAATCATGAAATAAAATCTTACAGCGCATCCTATAAATACCTAACCGCAGCAATCGGGCGCGAGTCTGCCTCACAGTCTGAAATTGCAAGCATGTTTTGTCAGAATGAATCATCGAATAATACGCGAACAGATGCCTATAAAAGTTATGTGGAGACGATATCGCCCAACTCTTACGATGCGTATGAGAAATGTTTGCAAGCTACTTCTGGAGGTCTTATTTTTGACATTAATAGTGCAGCAGTGCTTCCAAAACATATGGGCGTAATAGTAACATATAAAACTAGTTTTGGAGCCTCATCAGTGCAGATTGGATTTAGTAACTCTCCTGATGTTACCTGCAAGTGGGACTTAACGGAGTCATCTGTAGTGCAACTCAGTGCAAACGGGTCGGCGCACTTGACATGTGATCGAAGTGTAGACAACAAAATATCGTCTATTACTTTATATCCACAAGATAGTTCAGCAAAAGCAATTGTATTTCCCTGGAGAGCCTATGATGAACAAGGTGTTCCAATTGATACTATACAATATCTAAATCATCAAGTGGAATTATTTACTAATAGTATTAAATCCGCTGTGGTTGGGTTTGCCTCTGAACAGTGCCCTGATGGCTGGAAACCTTACGAAGAAGCATACGGTAGGTTCTTGCGTGGAATCGATCCAACGGGAAGTAAAGAGGAGGATCCAGATGGGATCCGGAAGCCTAGATCGAAGCAGGAGGATGCCTNNTTCGCTCACGATCACGCGATCGACGCCGACAGTCCTAATAATCCTTCTCGCGGTATGTGGGCCCCTGGTTACGGCAGTCGCGCGGGCGCAATCTCTGCGACTTATAAAAGAGGAGNNGAAGAGACACGTCCCAAGAATGTCGCTGTGCTTNTTTGCGTAAAGCAGTAGGTTTCAAGACGAATAATCGTGCATTTCGCCCGTATTAGGCGAAATGCACGTCGGGATGGTCGACCCCAATTGCTGCGAATAGCAAGCGTAGCCTGGATGGAGCGTAAGCGAAATCCGGGGTCGGCGGCCGGTGGATTCTTGCGAGCGCTTCCCGCATTCCGCTCCGCTGCATGCGGGCTACGAGCCCACGAGCCGATGGGCCGGGTGGTTGAGATGTTACCGCGTCCGTTCCGTCACTCCCCGGCGAATTCGGCGAGTGACGACCGCCGCGGTGATCCGGCATCGTGTCGCGAACCCTGCACACCGTGTCGTATGCGTGGGTGTGGGTGCGGGTAATGCTGGCGGGAGCCAGCACCGGTAGTGCCGGGCCGGCGGTGTCCGCCGTTCGATCAGCTCGGGCAACGAACCTGGTAAGACGTCAGGATGTCGCGTGCGGCGTCGGACAACGGGTGCCCGCGGCCGGCGGCGTTGACGCTGACGATCACCGTGGTCGCGCTCGCGGCACAGGTACCGTTCTGGAACAGCGCCTGCTCCAGGGTGGTCGAGCTGCGCCCGATCGCCGCGATCCGGGTGCCGATGTCGATCTGGCCGGGCCACGTGATCTCGGCCCGGAAGTCGAGGACGAGGCGGGCGATGACGAAGGAGCAGCCGGGCTCGGCGAGGGGCGCTGCGGGNTTGTAGAGCAGCTCGACCCGGCCGGTCTCGAGCATGGTGGCGAACACGGCGTTGTTGACGTGGCCTTGCCGGTCGGTATCGCCGTAGCGCAGCTTCTCATGCGTGCGAAGCGGGAACTGTTCGAGGCGCGGCGGCTGCGGGGATGCGGGTTCAGGACTTGGGGTCATCGGTCGGCTCCACGGTCATGGTGACGGATGGCGAGGGAGACGAGGGGCGACGAGGCTGCTGACAGCCCGCCGGCAGGCGTCGAGAATGCGCTCCGAGAACGCCTGATCTTCGACGGCCCGCGACAGGGAAAGCCCGCCGATGCACAGCGCCAGAAAGGCGATCGCATCGTCGAGCCGCGCGGGTTCGATCGTGTCGTCGTCGTTCAGGGCGCCGTCGTCGTTGGTGGTGGTGGCAGCGCAGATGGCGCGCAGCGACTTGAGCGTTTCTTGCTGATAGGCCGTCTTGAACGCGGGGCCGCCGCGCGCCGCGTCGGACACAAGCGCGGCGAGTGCGCAGCTATCGGCCACGTCGTCCCGATGCGCCGACGTCAGGTAGCGCCGGCCCAGCCGGCTGAGCCGGTCACGCCATGTTTCCCGGCGCGGCGATCCCACCCAGCGCGCCCGGTTGTCCTGCAGGGCATGGCGGAGGGCGGCAATCGCCAAGTCCTCCTTGTTGCCGAAGTGGCAATAGAAGGCGCCGTGGGTGAGCCCGGCCTCTCGCATCACCGCGGCGATCGCCGCCCCNGACAGCCCTTCACGGCGCAGACGCGCTGCACTGGCGTTCAGGATGCGCTGCAGGGATGCATCTTTCTGGTCCGTTCTGTGGCCCATGGCTCACCAGCTCACATGACGATTATCATGCGAAATGATGTCTCACATGATGATCATCATGTCAATGCGGTGGCTCCAACGGCATGGCCCGTCCGGCACGGATAAGGAGAGGGCTTCGGCCTGATCGAGGCGTGCTCTATTCCTCTGTGAATTCGGGGGCCTCTTCACATAACGGGTGTTCTCTACGGTGTGGATGTGAAGGTGTTCGTGTCAGACGAGCGCATTCCCGTCTTTATCAAGATTTTGGATCTCTTGAACACCAATGGCATTCAATCATATTTTGATCAGCTTTCGGAACGCATCAGCAGTACGACGTGAAGCTTGGTCAGATGCAGCCGTTCGATGTCTTCCTGTCTTATCCGCATGCCGACGAACAGGCCAAAGAGTTTGTACGATCGTTGCTACCGTCCTTGAGTGCCGCGGGGGTGCGGGCGTGGGACGACAGCACGATGCAGGCGGGAGAGAGCTGGCCGGAGGCAATCGATGCTGCACTTCATCAGGTTCATGCCTTCGTGATTGTCATTACTTCGGCGTCAGCATCCTCGGTACGGTTGGCATTCGAACTCGGTGTGGCAGAGGGGCGGTCGTCAATGGGTGACCTGCCCATCATTCCCGTCTTGGTCGGTGATGCTCGAACCGGAGATATCCCCTGCCTGCTGCGTACCCGGACGGCGCTCGATGCACGCGAAATGCCCAATATGGTAATCGCTCAGCGGATTAAAGAAGCGCTATCGGCGTCCACGCTGCAAAAGGTGGGTTGACGACGATCTCATCGTGGCTCGAACCGTGCCCTGACTGTTTGACTTGTTTGATCTGGCGGGCAGCCATTGTTCTGATCAGCGCTGCACGACCACCCGCTGCAGGTCGGATATGCGGCGCTGCCAGCCGGCGCGCTCCAGCTCGGGGTCGACGTGTTCTTCTTCCGGCCAGCCGAGGCAGAGGTAGGCGACCAGCGACCAGCTTTCCGGCACAGCCAGACTGGTGCGCACCACCTCGGGATCGAGAATCGACAGCCAGCCGAGCCCCACGCCGTGCGCGCGCNNGGCCAGCCACAGCGCATGCACGCAGCCGACCACCGAATAGGCCAGCATATCCGGCATCGTCTGCTGGCCCAGTCCCTCGCCCAGCTCGGTGGCCTGATCGACGAACACCGCGAGCTGTACCGGCGCCCGGTCCAGCCCCGCCAGCTTCAGTCCGGCGTAAAGGGCGGCGCGCTCGCCCGCGTAGCCATCGAGCGCCTGGCGATTGCAGTCCTCGAAGCTGCGGCGGACGACGGCGCGGCGCTCGGGATCATCGACGCGCACGAAGCGCCAGGGCTGGCTGTTGCCGACCGACGGCGCCAGCAGGGCGAGTGCCAGCAGCCGGTCGACCAGTGCCGCGTCCAGCGGATCGGTGCGGAAACGGCGCACGTCGCGCCGCCAGCGGAACAGCGTCTCCAGCTGCCGGCGGAACGCGGCGTCGAAACGGGGCGGTCGGTCGAGGGCACGGGATCGATCATGATGCGCGGATACTCTAGCGGCGGGCGGGGCCGGCGCAAGCCCTGCCCGTGCGACAGCCTTCAGGTTCCGGTGAAACGGGCATTTCAGCCGGGTTCGGCCGCCCTGGGATGTTGCCGAACCCGGCACAACAACCGTAACCTGCGCATGAGCCGGTGCCTGAACCGGCAGAGGCCCGCTTGGCGAAATCGGCAGACGCAACGGACTTAAAATCCGTTTCCCGCGAGGGAGTGGGGGTCAAGTCCCCCAGCGGGCACCACAATCCGGCCGGAGGCCAATACGTCATAATCCGGCCGGAGGCCGGTACGCAACAACCCGGCCGGAGGCCGGTGTGCAATGCGGGGCGGGCTGAGAGGGGCAGCGCGACAGCCGCAGTGCGCGGCGATGAGGCGCCTTTTTCGTAATATTCTAATATTTGTTCGAGGCTGGCAAATCCTCTATGGGTTCAATGCCTGAGAGGATCACGGCTGGTATGTAATTGCTGTGATACGATCAGGGCAATGAGATCTCAGTGCTCAGCAAAACTGCAAGTAGGCAGCATAAAACCCATAGAAGATGAATGGTTATTTTAATAGACTCAAGATTTGCACCTTTCCTTCCAAAAGCCCAGTAACGATAAAAATATCGTGAAATCTAGTCTTGTCCAGTTTTAAAACCAAACGTATAGATGCCCAACGCCAAGTTTCCCGCGAAAGCAGATATCTTGACGTGTACACAACTTTAGATTGGAAGTGGGGATAGGGGTATAAAAACAGCTTTGTTGTGCGCTTCGGCGTGTGTGGCGCTGGCGGCTGCGGCCACGCCGGTTCTGGCTGCCGGAACCGGCGTCCCGGATCGCAACGTGTTATGTGAATGAGGATGACACGCAAGCGTACCGCATGATTGTCCACTATACTGGTACGATGACCGGGCAAAACGAACCCCGGTACAGGCTGCGTACTTACTTACCGGCAAGACTTACCATACGAACGATGACTATGCACATCCCATATATGGAAGCATCAATTCTGGGACTGGTGCAGGGGCAACTATGACATTGACAGACGTGAATTTTTCTCTGGACTGTTCATCCACTCAAACTTCATCCACTCCGGTAGAATGGCAGTGCTATGTGGGTGGCGCTGTGCCGTCGGGTGCTTCAGGTTCACCGGCTAATTACATAACCTACACTACTAAATTGACAAAAGTCCCACCGCTCAGTAACTCCAAGTGCGGTGCCTTTCCGACTGTTACGCCTATACCGTGATCCGGAACGGCGATATTTTTCGTCGCGCGGGAAAAAGCGAAGACAGACTGCGGGCGGCGCTTCGGCGCCGCCTTTGCGTTGTGCGCGGCTGCAGCCCGATAACCGGCCCAATCTGATGATCAGGATTGCCGAGGCGAGGCCGGCAGCCCTGTTCACGTCCTGCTTCTGTACTTTTGGGTGGCCCTGTCGTGATCGCGTCGCTTGTCGGCGTGGCCGATCTCGCTATGCTCTCGGCAGCGAACAGGGGAGCCGGCCCGACAAAAGACCGGTGAGACGTCAGCGACAGGAGGAGGCCACGTCATGCACATCAGCATTCGGCGCTACGAGCAGGTGAAGTCGGTATCCAAGGTCTGTGCCAAGATCGGCGAGAGCTTCGTGCCGCTGCTGCGCAGCTCGCCCGGGTTCATCGCCTACTACGCGATCGATGCCGGCGGCGGCACGATGGCAACGATCAGCATCTTTNCGACCCAGGACATGGCGCTGGAATCGAACGAGAAGGCGGCCGTCTGGCTGAAGGCGAACGTGGCCGACCTGCAGCCGGTACCGCCCGAGGTGACCTCGGGCGAGGTGCAGGTGGTGATTACGGCGTAGACGCCGCTTCGGCCCCGGTTTCCGGCTCGGCGGGCGTGCGCCAGGCATCCAGCACCCGCCGGGCCTCCCGGTTTCCCGAGGCCGCCGCGTTCTCCAGCCAGGTTGCCAGCTCCTGCAGCTCGTAGGCGGCGCGGCGGTCGCCCCTGCGCACCGCATCCTGGTACCACAGGATCGCTTCTTCCGCGCTGGCCTGTCTGGAGGCCGGCGTGTGGCTGCGCGGATCGAAGGTCTCCGCCAGCCGGCGGGCGCCTTCGCCGCTGCCGCGCTCGAAGGCGTTCTGGTAGCTGGTCCGCGCGGCGTCGATGTCGCCCTCCTGGAGGCGTGCGTCGCCATCGTTCAGCAGCACGGCAATCTGCCGCTGGCGTGAAGGCAGCACCTGGCCGGTGGCCGGGGGCTCGGCGGGCGTGCTGCGGGCTGCGGAGGACGGTGCGGTCGCCGGTGCTGCGGCTTTCGGGGCAGTGGTCGTTGGGGCAGCCGTCGTTGGGGCAGCGGTTCCGGATTTCAGCGGCGGCGTTTCCAGCTTCGCTGTTTCGCGCGTTGTTTCTGGCGCTGATTCAGGCTTTGGCGTGACGGGCTGCGTTGCGGCAGGGGTCGGTGTGGGCCGTGCCGTCGCCGGAGGGAGCCAGAACTGCGGCGGGTGCTGCGGGAGCCGCCACAGGGGAGATGGAGCATCGGCCCCGGCACCGCTGGCGGATACGCTGTCCGGTGTTTGTGTCGTCGCGACAGACGGCAGCGGAGCGCGCGCCACGCTTGCCGGCTGCGGTGTTTCCGGTTCTGCAGTCGTCACATCGGCCGCATCCGGTTTTTCGTCAGAGGAGGACTGTTCTTCCCAGGACGGGGACGCCAGCCCCGCCGGAAGGAGCGGTCTCGGTGCTGCTCGCTGCGTCATCGGTGGCGGAGAAGGGCGCGTCGGCGGCTGAGCGGTCGGTTGCGGCTGCGGATGTGGATGCGGGCGCGGACGTGGTGGTGCTCGGGGCTTCGAAGCTGCTGCGATCCGGTGTCCCGTCCGCTGGCTCGTGATTGAGGTACAGCGCAGAGCCCACCGCCAGCAGGATCGCGAAGCAGACACCTCCCACGATCGCCAGCTTGGCACCGATCCCGGCACCTCCTTTGGCGCTCTTTCGGCGTGTCGGGGTCAGCCGCTGCGTTGTCCGCACTCCGGTATGGGAATCGAGCGGCGGCACAGTGAACGGTGATTCGTCCGCCTCCCGGGATGTGTCGGCCGGCGGGAATGTGCCTGTCTGCGGGAATGTGTCCGCCTGCGGGAATAAGCTGGACTGGGGGAATTGTGAGTCCGCAGACGTCGGCGTTCGGAGTGTCGGTTCGGGAAAGATCGGTTCCGAGAGCGTCGATTCAGCGGATGGACGCACGGCGGCAAACGGTGTGATGACCGGAGACGTCTCGTCGAACGCAATCCGAGACGTTCTGTCGGCA
The DNA here is from genome assembly GCA_013414705.1 of Defluviicoccus sp. Taxonomy (GTDB): domain Bacteria; phylum Pseudomonadota; class Alphaproteobacteria; order Rhodospirillales; family Defluviicoccaceae; genus Defluviicoccus. The sequence continues at coordinate 2,814,805 of CP058705.1, read as the reverse complement.
GCAATCCGAGACGGTCCGTCGGCCGCAAACGAGGCGACCACGGCAGAGTGAGGCTCGAAACTGGACGCCGGTTTGTCAGACATCACTTCGCCGAGTGATGGTTCGCTGGGCGATGGTTGGCCGGGCGCCGGATCGCCGGATGATGGTTGGCCGGGCGCCGGATCGTGGCGCAGCGCGGCGGCGGCGATGTCTCCCGTGACCGCGGCGCTGGAACGCCGCGCTGCAAGATGCAGCGCGCGTTCGCCGATCTCGATCACCTGTGCCGGAACGCCGCCGGAGACGTGTGCGATCGCCAGCGCTGCGTCCGGCTCGAACGGTTTTGCCAGCCGCCGCTGCAGCAGGCGGGCAACCGCACCGTCTGACAGGGGGTGCAGAGCCACGACGCGGTGGTTTTCCGGCATCCCGTCGTCGCCGCGGGGCAATGTCAGCCGTGCCGGCAGCGCCGGCGTTCCCGCCAGCACCGCCGAGAGCAGCCGTTGCTGGCCGGCCCGCAGGCCCGCCAGCGTCGCCAGCGCGTCCAGCGCCGCTGTATCGAGCAGGTCGGCATCGTCGGCGAGCAGCACCGGGACGCAGCCGTCCTCCGACAGCCGCTGCAGCCGACGGGCAAGCTTCAGCGGATCAGCGGTACCGGCACCCAGCTGCAGCGAGGTCTCGCAGGCCTGGAGGATCTGCGCCAGCGTCATGGCGCGCCGGCACGGCAGCGGTTCCGAGGGCGACAGCAGCACGACACCGTCCAAGCCCGCCATCTGACGGTGCAGGTGGCACAGCAGGGTCGACTTGCCGATACCGGCTTCGCCGGTCAGAAAACAGCCCGTCACCTTGATAAACACTGGACAAGAGCTGTGCCGCCGCCTTGCGGCGGAGGAGTCAAATGATACGCCGCTTCGTCCGCAGCAGGCGTAAACTCGAACTCTTGCAGCGGTAAGCCGTTGATCAACGCAATCCTGCCTTTCGCATGCCTAACACCGGCTGCCCGGCCAGCGGGTGCAGACAAGCCTTCGCTGCAGCAACCGCGTCTCGTTCATGCCAAATATAAACGCTTGCAGGGCAGTTTGGCACCGGTATGGCGTTATTATAGCCACGCGCGATAGTATAGCACAGCATCGCAACTGTCGGAATGCAACGAGCGTGCCGATGAGGTCTGCGCCCGCAGACCTGTGCTCTGGTTCAGCACGCTGCGTTCAGCATGTCCCGTTCAGCACGCCCATTCAGCATGCACGGCGCAGCGGCCGGCGGAAGCTGACGCGAAGGGTGGCGAAGAAATGACGTGTCCTGCCAGCCAGCGACGGCGGCGAGGAGGGTGTTTCGAACGTCGGCGCATTACTGTCCGGCCGCATCTCGGCCGTCACGCACGGAGAGCAACATTCCAATTGGTGGATTTCGTCGTCGCTGAGGTCGGCGAGATCAGCGATGCTTTGCGCCCAGTCTTCGACGTTCACCCAGCTGTGGTGGTAAAGCACCTTACTCATCTGTTGCAGATCAGCCATGATACGGCTCCGCATCTCGCTTTGGCCTCTCGAGGCCCAGCATACACTGCCGCTGTATCGTTCGAGGCTGCTGTGGCGCCAAACACGCCATCAACACCTCAGCCTGGCGACGTCTTCCCGCCCGAAGCCCGCCAGAGTGCGACAGCCTTTGCCCCTAGAAATCTCGGCAGCATCCCCAGGTGCTCCGAATATCTCTTTGTGCAGTTCATGCCCCTTCTGGTCAAGGTGATCGCGCGATGCCGTGTGTTTGTTCCCTGGAGTGTGACCGGTATGCGGCACAAAAACACCATAGAAGCCGAGGGTTATGGCCTATTAGTGGTATATGTTGGGTGGGGCGGGGAATATTGACAGACTGGCCTCGCTGCCTCTGGTTGCCGACGTTTCCTGGCCCAGGGCGTGCATGCGATTCGTTTCCGTTCGCGGGCCCTTGTCGTTCATTGTCAGGCTGCAGGGTGGGGGCGGGGAGAAGGCATGCCGCAAGCCAGATGGCCGCAAGCCAGGTGTCGATCATGCCCGTGAGCAGCGTGGTCGAGGGATGACAACAGCAACGGTGTTGAGATTACGGCGAGCAGACCGGTGTGCCAGGAAGAAAACAGATGGAATGAAAAATGTTGTTGATGACTGAGGCGCGCTTCAATATAATAAATAATATCTATTTTAGTGTGGTTTTGTATAATGATGGAATGTAATTTATGGATGAGATACAATATAAAATATTCCAAAAAACTTAACATAGCATTGCACATATAGCAGTTTATTGACTGTGAGCAAATAGATTTAAAATATTACGTCTTATGACATAAGATGTTGTTCGGTATTTAAATCAAACTACTCACGATACTCTATTTCTCCTCCTGATATATTTTTTGTCAGGCGTTCTTCAGCTTCATTTCCGATGAAGTGGTAGAGCGGCCCATGTTTTGCGGCATTAGCGTATTAATGTCATTTTTATGACAGTGATGGCCTGCCGGATTGCGGATACATGGGGAGTGGGGCATGAGTTCGGGGAGATTAAGTTACAATCGACGGCCGGGTGCGATGGTGCTCCGGACGTCGCCCGATACAGCGCAGAGACTGTTGCCCGAAACACCTTTCGGGCCGGTCGCGCATTTGCTGGTCGCCGCGACCGACACGGTGGATTGGCCGGGAACGCAAGGCGGGGCCGCTCCGGTTGCGAAGGGGCGAGTACGTGCCCGCGGTTCAACGATCATCGCCGCTGTGTTGCTGACCCTGCTCGTGGTCGGGGCAGCATTGCTGATCGCGATGGACCCGGGCCGGCGGCCCGCAGAACAAGACGCGCGTCTAGCCAGAGCGGATCGGGGCGATTCCGATGCGGATCAGGGAGCACCGGGAGCATCGGCCGAGGCTTTCCCCTGATTGCCATCGAGCCGTCAAGTTTCGCCGGGATGCAAGGGCCGGATCTCCCCGAATGGACGCGGGATGGTGGGACAGCGCACAAACCTCAGGACGCGGGGTCCGATGCCATGACGTACGACGCGGTGGACGTCGAAGTGCTGACGCCGCCGGTTGACGCCAAAATGCCGGAGACGCAGTTGGAGGGACTGCCAGAGGCGCTGATGCTGAGCGCGGCGGAACCGCTTCCCCAAGCAGAGCAATCTGCCGTCGCGACGGCGGACGTCGCCATCGCCCTGCCGGCACCGTCTCCCGCCACCGTTGTGTCAACCGCTCGTGAGGTGTGGCAGGACCCGGTGCAATCGCCTGCTGCGCAGCTTACCGCCACCGAGCCAGCAGTTCCTGAACCGGCAATCCCGGGGCCAGCAACTCCTGGGCCGGAGAGCTCCTCGCGGCGCGAAACGCTCGATCCGACGTTGCTGATGGATCGGGGCAGCACCTTTCTGGCGCAATCGGATATCAACTCGGCTAGGCTTTTCTTTCGTCTTGCGGCGGAACAAGGCAGTGCTGCCGGTGCCATGGCGATGGCCATGACCTATGATCCGCTCGTACCGGGCGTTGGCGAGACGGGGGCCGAAGCAGGAGCTGAAACAGGGAAAGCCCGCGCGAATCCGACGGCAGCAGTGGATTGGTACCGCCGTGCCGCACAGCTCGGTGAGCGCGACGCGGCACCGCGTGCCGCCCACCTCATCGACGTTCTTGCCCGCCGCTCCGCAGGCGGAGACGCGGCGGCGAAAGCAGCGCTGTATGCCATTGGCCCCTGATCGGCCCGTCGAGTACGGCTCACCGAGAACACCGTTCGTGCGGCAATGAACGTGCCACCCACTATTCTCCCCCGGAGACCGCAGGGCAGACCGGCGGAAGGCCACTGAAGAGCAATTCGGGCAAGGAGGGTGAGCATGAGCACAGGCGACGGGGCGATGATGCCGATGCGCCAGTTGCAACGAGAGATGTTGCAGACGGAGCGGGCGATGTATGACGCGGGAGCAGGAGCGGGAGCCATCGGCACGCTCGAGTGCCGGCTGGCCGACCTGCAGGGCCGGCTGCTGACGACCGGTGCGCGCTCCCTTGACGATGTTACCGCCAAGCTGGAGGTGGCCCGGAGCCTGGTTGAAGGCCTGGGTCCACGCGGCTATCTGCTCGATTTGATCGATGCGATCTTGGCCGATATCTGCTCGCTGCGGTCCGAGGATCCGCCCGCGCCGTGACACGCCGCGGTCAGACGGGCTGCGACCTGTTTGCGAATCAATTTTGCTGGCCGTGCTGTTTTTGGCCGTGCCGGGACGATCCGGTGTCACTGTTTGGTAACAAAGTGTCAGAAATACCAACGTGTTGTCTGTTGGGTGCATATTCAATAAGTCGCATGTTTTTATCCGGATGTCATCCGGTCTAAACTTGCCATGGCGCTGACACGCGCCAGGGAACTGTTGCCGCCATCGATGGCGCCTCCAGGGGAGAAGTATGGAATGCGGGATTTTCTCGCTGAAAGATGGCCCGAACTTGCCGTCGTTCTGGGCGTCGTGATGACCTGGGCTGCGGTTTTCTATTCCTGGTTGTAGCCGGCGGCCGCCGGCGTTGGTGCCATCAGTCTGTCGTTCGTTGATCAGCCGAGCTGTGGCCGTGATCCGCCTTCGCTGGCGGCTCGGCATTGCGGCCCTCGTAACCGCGCTGGGTGTTACCCGGCGTGGTTTTCATCCCGTGCTGGTCTGCCCGCGCCGCCTGCCGCGCGATTGCGGGCTATCCGGCGATTGCGACCGCGTTCGCTGACGCTGAAGAGCGGATGTTGGGCACTCTGGCGACGATCGAGGCGGCAGTGCCGGTCCTGCTCACCATCGAGGAGACCGGCGCGCCACCGCCGGCACCCCGGCTGAGCCAGGACTGGTTTCCGCGCCTGGACGCAGCGGCCGCCTATGCAATCGTACGCGCGCGCAAGCCGTCGCGGATCGTCGAGATCGGCTGCGGGCACTCCACCCGCTGGTTCGCCCGCGCCGTTGCCGACGAGNGGCTGGCGACGCGGCTGGTCGCGATCGATCCTGCCCCGCGGGCAACGCTCAACGGATTGGGCATCGAATTCATCCGGGCACCGGTGCAGCAGGCGGGCGACGAGGTGTTCGCCGCACTCGTGCCCGGCGACGTGCTCAGCCTCGACGGCAGTCACGTGCTGATGCCCGGCACGGATGCGGACGTGGTGCTGAACCGGGTGCTGCCGGCGCTGCCGCTGGGCGTTCTCGTCCACATCCACGACATCTTTTTGCCCGACCCTTACCCGGCCGAGTGGTCCTGGCGCGGCTACAACGAACAGCTTGCGGTGGCGACACTGCTGCAAGGCGGCGGCTGGCAGATCGCATGGTCCAGCCGCTGGGTGGCAACCCGGCTGGCAGACCGCCTCGCGGCCGGCGCGGCCAACCACCTGCCGCTGCCGGACGGCGCGTTCGAGGGCAGCCTGTGGATCGAGAAATGCTGAAAACCTAACTCCTCGCCATCATCGCGAGACCACGCCGTGGTCGTGGCGATCCAGTGCCGGCCGACGTGCAACGTCCCGGCTGTGGATTGCTTCACCCGCGCTGCGGGTTCGCAACGACGCGCTCACTCACGAATACGGGTCAGCCGCGTCGCGCAGGCCGTCGCCCATGAAGTTGAAGGCGAGCACGGTGATGATCACCGGGACCATCGGCAGCAGCAGCCAAGGATACAGCGCCACCGCCTCGATGTTCTGCGCTTCGGTCAGCAGCACCCCNCAGCTGGTCACCGGCGGGCGCAGGCCGAGGCCCAGGAAGCTCAGCGCCGTTTCGCCCAGGATCATCGACGGGATCGACAGCGTGGCGGATGCGATCAGGTGGCTCATGAAGTTGGGCAGCAGGTGGCGGCCGATGATCCGGCCCGGCCCGGCCCCCATCAGCCGGGCGGCGGTGCAGAAGTCTTCTTCACGCAGCGCCAGCAGTTTCGAGCGCACGGCGCGTGCAAGCCCCGGCCAGTCGAGCATGCCGAGGATGATGGTGATGCCGAAGTAGACCAGGATCGGGCTCCAGCTTACCGGCAATGCTGCCGATAGCGCCATCCACAGTGGCAGCTCCGGCAGCGACTTCAGGATCTCGATCACGCGCTGCACCACCGCATCCACCCAGCCGCCGAAGTAGCCGGCGACGCCGCCGATGCTGATGCCGAGAACAAAGCTGATGGCAATGCCGATCAGGCCGACGGTGAGCGAGACCCGCGCACCGTAAGTGATCCGTGACAGCAGATCCCGTCCCAGCCGGTCGGTGCCGAGCAGGAACAAGGTTCCGCCTTCGGCCGGGCACATCAGGTGAAACCGCCCGCGGATGGCGCCCCAGAATTGATAAGGCTCACCGAGACAGAAGAAGCGCACCCGCTGGATGTCATTCCGATCAGGTGTGTAGGTGCGCTTGAGGGTCTCCATGTCGAGCCGGTAGGACAGGCCGTAGACGAAGGGGCCGACCAGACGGCCGTCATGGAACAGGCGCAGCCGCTGCGGCGGCGCGTAGATGTGCTCCAGGTGCTTGGTGTCGCGGGCGTAAGGCGCCAGGATCTCGCTGACCAGGATCGAGCCGTAGAGCAGGGCGAGGACAGCGGCCGCCAGCACGGCGACGCGGTGGCGGCGGAACTTCCACCAGATCATCAGCCACTGCGGCGCCATGTAGTAGCGTTCCTGCTCCGGCGTCAGCCGCTCCGCTTCCGAGACGTCGAACGGCCGCGGATCGACGTAGTGGGGCAGACGGTCCGTCATCATCGCCGAACGCCTCCGGTCAGGCGGATGCGCGGATCGAGCGCCGCCAGCAGTACGTCGGACAGGAACATCCCGGCCACGGTCAGCACCGCAAGGAACATCAGGAACGAGCCCGCCAGGTACATGTCCTGGCTCTGCAGCGCCGCCAGCAGCATCGGTCCCGTGGTCTGCAACGACATTACCGCCGAGACGATCACCGAGCCGGAGACGATGCTGGGCAGAAGACTGCCGATGTCGGCCACGAACGGGTTGAGGGCCATCCGCAGCGGATACTTCACCAGCAGCCGGCCCCGCGGCAGCCCCTTGGCGCGCCCGGTGACGACGTAGGGCTTGTGCAGCTCATCCAGCAGGTTGGCGCGCAGGCGCCGGATCATGCCGGCGGTCCCTGAGGTGCCGATGACGACCACCGGTACCCACAGGTGCTCCAGCACCGAAGCCACCTTTGCCACCGACCACGGCTGATTGATGAACTCGGGCGCCATCATCGTGCCGATCGAGGTGCCGAACAGCACGTTCGCCAGATACATCAAGATCAGTGCCAGCAGGAAGTTGGGCGTGGCAAGTCCCAGCAATCCGAGGAAGGTCAGTCCGTAGTCCCCNCAGCTGTACTGCCGGGTGGCGGAATAGACGCCGATCGGAAACGACACGAGATAAATGAAGACGATGGTGGCGAAGTTCAGCAGCACTGTCAGCAGCAACCGGTCGCCGACCACCTCGGTGACCGGCCGGTTGTACTCGAACGAATAGCCGAAATCGCCGTGCAGCAGTCCCCAGACCCAGAGCAGGTACTGTTTCGCGAACGGCTGGTCGAGGCCGTACTGGTGGCGCAGGAACTCGATCTTCTCCTGTGCCACCTGCTCGCCCTGGCTCTGCAGCTCGGCGATCAGCGTCGTCAGGTAGTCGCCCGGCGGCAGCTGGATGATGACGAAGATCAGCACGCTGATCGCCGCCAGGGTCAGCAGCATGATCAGCAAACGTCGGACGAGGTAGCGCAGCATGGCGGACATCAGGGCATGATGGGGACGGAGGAAGGCGGCGCGGCCCGCGCCGGAGCGGCGGCGGGTGGTGCTTCGAACCAGAAGGTGTCCGGCCGGTAGACGCCGAAAAACGCGCCGGGCTCCCAGTTGTAGATNCCNTCTTCGGGAACGTTGCGCAGCCGGTCGTTGACCACCACCGGCTGCGGGACGCGGCGCACGGTGCCGATGCTGAACTGCTGATCGGCGCGGATGTCCAGCATCCGGTGCCAGATCGTGGTCTGGCGTTCGGGATCGACGGTGTGGATCCAGTCCGTGTAGAGCTGCAGCAATTCGGCCGCGGCCAGGTCGTCCGGCGGTTCGCCGCTGCGGCCCATCGTCTCGTAATGCAGACCCCACTTCGGCCAGCACAACTGCTGCTGGCTGGTCGGCGCCAGCTCGTTCGGCGGCATCGAAGCGGTGGCCAAGCCGTTCTCCAGTCCGTACCAGACCGCGATTGTTGCGTCGCCGGCAAACACCCGGTTGCGCAGCACGTCGCGCTGCTCGGCCTTCGGCAGCAGCCGGATGCCCGCCTGCCGCCAGCTGTCGGTCATCAGCTGCAGGATGGCAATCTGCGTCGGATCTTCGCCGGCGGTTTCGACGACGATCTCCAGCGGCCGTCCGTCCGGCATCTGCCGGATCCCGCCGGATCCCCGCGGCAGACCGATCTCGTCCAGCAGCCGGTTGGCCTGCTCCAGGTCGAAGGTCGCCCAGCGCTGGCCATAGTCTTCTTTGTACAGCGGGCTTCCCGGCAGGACGGTGTCGTTTCCTTCCAGCGCCAGACCATAGTAGATGACCTGGTTGATCTCGTGCCGGTCGGTGGCGAGCGACAGCGCGCGGCGGAACCGGACGTCCTGCAGCAACGCCCGCCAAGCCGGATCTTCGGCGTTCAGGTCGGGATAGAGCGCCATCTCCGAGCCCCGCGCCGAGCGCCATAACCACACCCGGAAATTGTTGCGGCGGGAGCCTTGTTTCAGCACCGTATAGTTCTCGAAGCCGAGACCACGGGCTTGCAGGTCGACATCGCCGGCCGCCGCCTTGGCCGGGATCAGCGCCGCACTGACGATCGTCATCGAGACGTCGTCCACGTAGGGCAGTTGTCGGCCGGCGGTATCGACGCGGTAATAGTAGGGATTGCGCCGGAAGACGAAGCGGCTCGATGGCGGGTGGGTGACCAGCATCCACGGCTCGAGCGTCGGCAGGTCCGGGTCGTCGTTGCGGTACTGCTGATTGAGCCGGTTGAACACCGCCACCCAGGAGCGCTGTCCTGCCTCCTTCGCCTGCGCCTGCAGGTCCGCCAGGTCGTGGTAGCGAGGGTGCAGTGTCTTGAGGACATGTGCCGGGGCGTAGACATACTCCGGCCGGGCGCCGGCCAGTGCGGGCAGGAAGAACGGATTGGGCTGCTGCCACGTGTAGCGGACGGTGGTGTCGTCGAGCACCTCGAACCGGGGCAGCCCGCCGCCGGCGGTCATGAACCGTTCCGGGCCGCCGGGCGACAGGTCGGCGTTGTTGGCAATGTCCTCCCACCAGAACCGGAAGTCTTCGGCGGTGAACGGATGGCCGTCCGACCAGCGGTGCCCTTTGCGCAGGTGGAGCGTGAAGACGCGGTTGTCCTGCACATCCAGCTTGGCCAGCAGGTCGGGGACGAGCGTCCAGTCGCGGGTGTAGCCGACCAGCCGGGCGTAACCGTAGACCACCATCATCCGNGTGTCCTTCGGTTGGCTGGCCAGCATCCGAATCTCGCCGCCGTACTGTCCGGGTGCCTGGCCCGGGCCGTCGAGGCGGACCACCGACGGCTCGGCCGGCAGCCGCTGCGCCACGGGGAAGCTCCCTCGCGCCACGTCGTCCGTCAGCGACGGAGGTTCCAGGTAGCTGGCAAGAGCCGGCGGCAGATGCGACAGCAGCAAGATGGTAGCAGCAGCCAGCGGCAGGCAACGCGTCATGCCGGGAGGCCCGTCGTGTCCGCCGGATGAGCGTGGGCGCGGACCCGNTGGCCGCCGCCCAGATCATAGAGAGCAGGTGGCCCGTTGCCGTCCTCGTCGAACGGCGGTGGCCAGGCAGCGGGGATCGAGGCGCGGCCATCCGCCAGGGCGTCGAAGTCCAGCTTGCGGTCGGGATCGGGATAGGGGACGGCGGCCAGCAGCGCGCGGGTGTAGGGATGCGTCGGATTGCGGAACAGCAGCTCGCGTGGCGCTTCTTCGACAATCCGCCCCGAGCACATCACCGCGATCCGGTCGGCCATGTAGTCGACCACCGCGAGGTTGTGGGAGATGAACAGGTAGGTCAGCCCCAGTTCCGCCTGCAGGTCCTTCAGCAGGTTGAGGATCTGCGCCTGCACCGAGACATCGAGCGCCGAGACCGGCTCGTCGCAGATCAGCAGGTCTGGCTGCAGGGCGAGTGCGCGGGCGATGCCGATGCGCTGGCGCTGGCCGCCGGAAAAGCTGTGCGGGTAGCGGCCCAGATGCTGCGGGTCGAGACCGACGCGGCTGAGCAGTTCGCGCACCATCTCGCGCCGGAAAGCCTCGTCCCCCACCTGGTGCACGATCAGCGGCTCGGAAACGATGTCGTAGACGGTCATCCGCGGATCGAGCGAGCCGTACGGGTCCTGAAAGACATACTGGATGCGCCGCCGGTAAGGCGTCATCGCCCGCTGGTCGAGGAGCATCAGGTCGACCCGCTGTTCGCCGTCGTCGAAGATCGCCGCGCCGGCATCGGCATCGATGGCGCGCAGGATGAGCTTGCTCACCGTCGTCTTGCCGCAGCCGCTCTCGCCGACCAGACCCAGGCACTGACCGCGAGCGATGCTGAAGGTGACGTCGTCCACCACCGTGCGGCGGCCGCCACCGCCGCCGGCGATGCCGTCGTGCCGGCGCAGCCCGAAGCTCTTGGTCAGGCCGCGCACGTCCAGCAGCGGCGCGTTGACGTCGGTGCGTCGGGCGACGTGGCCCCGGCGGGTGAGCAGATGGCCGGTGCCATGCGCGATCTCCCGCAACGGCTTCAGCCGCTCGCCGGCGCGCATGTCGAAGTGCGGCACTGCTCCCAGCAGTCCCTTCAGGTAGGGATGGCGGGGATCGCGGAACAGATCCTCCAGCGGACCACTCTCCATCACTCGTCCGCGGTGCATCACCACCACCTCCTCGGCGAGGTTGGCGACCACGCCCAGATCGTGGGTGATCAGCAGCACCGCCATGCTGAGCTCCTGGCGCAGGTCCTGCATCAGCTTCAGGATCTGTGCCTGGATGGTGACGTCGAGCGCGGTGGACGGCTCGTCGGCGATCAGCAGCGATGGCCGGCAGATCAGCGCCATCGCGATCATCGCCCGCTGGCGCAGCCCNCCNGACAGTTCGAACGGGTAGGTGTCGAGCGCCCGGTCCGGCTCGGGAAACCCCACCAGCCGCAGCATCTCGGTCGTCGTCCGCCGCCGGTCACGCCGGCCGAGCTCGGTGTGCAGGCTCAGCATCTCGCCCACCTGATCGCCCACCGTGTGCAGTGGCGACAGCGAAGTCATCGGTTCCTGAAAGATCATCGAAATGCGGCGGCCGCGGATGCTGCGATAGGTTTCGCTGCGCGGGTTGAGGCGGGCGAGGTCGATGGTTTCGCCCGGCGCGCTCGCGTCGGTGAACAGGATTTCGCCACGGGTGATCCGTGCCACCTTCGGCAGGATGCCGAGGATCGCCTGCGCCGTGACCGACTTTCCCGAGCCTGACTCACCCACCAGCGCCACCGCAGCGCCTGAACGAATGCGGAAGTTCAGCCCATCGACAGCCCGCAGCATGCCAGCGGGAGTGCGGAACTCGACCGCAAGATCCCTGATCTGCAGCAGCTCGATGGGGGTGCTCACGGCCAGAAGGCTTTATCGGCGGCCAACCAGCGTGCAGCGGGGTGGTCGCGGGTCCGTCCGAGAAACTCGGCGATGAATCGCCAGCAGTCCTCGTCGTGGAAGCTGTGGTGGGTCATCAGCCCGGTGGGCTCGTCTGCGTCCGCGTCACCTGTCCGGCGCGCCCGCAAATGCCCGATCACCTGGTCGAGTGCCCGGTCGAGGCCGATGAAGCCGCGCGTGCCCTGCCAGTCCATGATATCGACGTGGACGTTGACGCGGCGCACACCTGCCACCGGTTCCGCAGCCCCNCGCGGCCCGAGGGTCGAGACCGCGCCGAGCCCGGCACTCGGCAGGTGTGCCAGCAGATGCGCATCCATCCGGTTCCAGGGGGCGACCATCACCGGCAGTGCCCGGGCGAAGACGGAGAGCTTCGCCCAGCCGCGGGTGAGTTCGTCCAGCATCACCGGCAGCGGGCGGTGGACGCCGAATTCCTCCTGCCGCTCACCATCCGGCGCATGATTGTCGTGGCTCCAGCCGTGCTGCAGCACGAACGCCTGCGGCCGTGTTTCCAGATGCAGGCGCAGCGGCTCACCGGTATCACGCGGGATGACGGCGAGCGCGACCGGCACGTCCGCTGCCGCGGCGATATCGAGCAGCCGGCAGAGTGGCGGTGTGGGCACAACTGCGTCGTCGTCGCGCCACCAGAACGTGGCCTGTCGGCCGGCGCCGTTCCGAACAGCAGCCCAGGCGTCCAGTTCCTCTTTCAGGTCATCCCAACCCGTCATGCCATTCCCTTTGTCCCGACGGCGGACCNNGGCAGAGGTCGCCGACGAGCTGCGCCGTCGTTGCGGCACCGTTGCAATTGATTTCGACNNCGAATGTGGCGTCAGCGTCAATGCTCGGGCAAGCGCGTCGCTGAGAATCTTTGGCGACAATGTGGCGGGATCGATGCTCACGGCGAGGCCGCGCTCGTCGAGCACCCGCGCGCGCAGGCTCTGCTCGGTCTCCGTGCCGCCGGCAAACGGCACCAGAACGGCCCGTGCGCGTGCCTGCAGGATATCCATCACCGTGTTGTAGCCGGCTTGCGAGATCGATACCGCGCACCGGTGCAGCAGCGTTGGCAGGTCGGATCGCCAGCGTTCGACGATGAAGCCGGGCGGCGGCGACCAGGCGAGTGCGGTGAACGCGTCGTCCGGCAGGTTCGGTCCGGTGATCAGCCGCCACGGGCGGGCGGCGAGCGGGCTCGATGCGCGTGCCTCGCGTGCCGCCTGCAACAGCGGCAGGCCGACGGCACCGCCGCCGACGGAGACGATCACCTCTCCTTCGCCGATCGGCCGATGGCCGAGAGGATAGACGCTCTCGCTCTCTGGCTCCGATGCCGGGACAGCATCGTCCACGACGTAGCCGGTGTAGACCAGCTTCTCGCCCAGCTCGCCCATGCCGGGATAAGAGGCTTCGATCGGGATCAGCTGCGGATCGCCGTGCACCAGCACCCGGTCGAACCAGCTTCTGGCGAAGGCGATGCGCCGGCGGTTGCGCTCGGCCTCCGGCTTGGCGACCAGAATGTCGCGCAGCGAGCAGACGAGACGCGGCGGCCGCGGCAGGCAGCGTGCCTTGGTCAGCAGCGGCAGCAGCTCGAAGCCGAACATCCGCCGGCCGAACGGGAACAGCTCCAGCATCAGTACATTCGGGCGCAGCGCGTCGAACTCCTGCAGCAGCCGCGACGCGCGGTGATCCCGCCAGGCGTCGTCCACGGGTTCGCCCGCTTCGTCGAGCAGGACGGTGAAGGTTTCGTCGGCGGTGCGCGCCGGNGGCAGAAAGATGCGTGCACACCCTTCAAACTCGATGCCCGGAACGTCAGGTCCGCCGAGGACGACAGCGACGTCGAGGCCGGCTTCGACCATGGCGCGGGCGATCAGCGACGCGCGTTTGAGGTGGCCGATGCCCAGCAGATGCTGAACGTAGAACATCACCCGGCCATGCATGCGTTCCTCCCCGGTTCTGGGTTGTTGTTCCGGGTGCCGGCGGACCGCTGCGTGCTGACAACCCGGCGCAAGGCGGCGTCCAGCAGTTTGCTTGCCCGCGAAACATCATGCACCGCTTCGGTCCGCGTCACAGCCGCCCGTCCCATGTGCCGGCGGCGTTGCGGATCGTCGAGCAGGGCTGCGACGGCGGCAGCGAACGACTGGGCGTCGCCAGGGGGAACCAGAATGCCGGTCTCGCCATGCGCGACCACGCTCTCGACGCCGCCGCTGCGCCCGGCGACGACCGGCAGTCCCGTTGCCTGCGCTTCCAGCAGCGCCATCCCNCAGGCTTCGCCGATGGCGGGCCAGACCAGCAGGTCGCAGGCGGCATACGCTTCGGCCAGTGCGGCTGCGTCCAGTTGGCCAAGCCAGCAGCAGCGATCGTCGATGCTGGCGAGTGCGGCTCGCACGTCCGCTTCCGCCGGCCCGTCGCCCACCACCACCAGCCGCCAGCGGCGATCGCGCACCGCTGCCAGCACCTCGCCGAGCATCCGGTACGACGCCAGCTTGTCACCCGGGCGCATCATCGCGGCTGCCAGCAGCAACGGTTCGTCCACGTCAGCGCCAATGCGTGCGCCAAGCGTGCGCCGGAGCAGATCCCGTGTGTTCCGGGCGGCCGCAAACGAGCGATGGTCGACAAAGGGAGCCAGCGGCATCAGCCGGTGTGGCCCGGATACCAGCGTCCGGATGCCGTCCGTATCCGCCGGGTTCAAGGTGATCACCAGGTCGGCGGCGTTGATGGCGCGCCCAGCCGCGCGATGGCCCTCGGCCCAGGGGCCGGTCGCCCGCTTGCCGGCGCTGGACGCTTCGGCGACGACGTAGGGAATGCCGAGCGCTGCGCTGACGGGTGGGCCCAGCCAGTCGGGTGCCTTGTGATAGAGGTGGTAGGTGAACCACAGGTCGGGCGGCTCACCGCCGGCGCGCATCCACCGCCGCAACAGTCCTTCGGCAATGCGGGCGCCACGCGCCGCCAGCCGGCGCTGGCGCTGGGTGTCGCCGCCGCCCTCCCAGCTGCGGAAACGGGATGCCACCTCGATGCGATGGCCGCCCGCCAGCAGCGCCGCGATCAGCAACCGCGCCATGGTCCGGTCGCCGGACGGACGCGCATCGGACGGTGGCTTCATCGGCGCATGGAAGGCGATGCGCATCAGACGGCCTCGGGCTCCGGTGCCTTTTCGATGGTTTCTCCCGTCATCGCGAGCCCCGGAACGGGGCGTGGCGATCCCGTGCCGGCCGTTTTGCGAGTCTTTGGGCAGTGGATTGCTTCGCCTTCGGCTCGCAATAACGGTGGAACAGGGACAGATGACGGAGCAAGGGTTCCGAAGCGGGCGGCCAGCCGGTCGATGCCGCGTTCGAACGCGAAGGCTTGGCGCACCCGCTCGGCGCCGGCGTACCCCAGGCGCGCGCGATAGTCGGGGTAACGGATCAGCCGGTGCAGCGTACGTGCCAGCACGTCGGGTGCATCGGGGGCNACCAGCAGTCCGCTCTCGCCGTCCTCGATCAGCTCGCTGATCGCACTGACGTCGGTGCTCAGGCAGCAGATACCCTGGCTCTGCGCTTCCATCAGTACGTTCGGCAGGCCGTCCCGGTCGCCATCCTCGGCGATCCGGCAGGCAAGCACAAACAAGTCGGCCTCGCGGTAGGCCTGCAGCACGACGTCCTGCGGCTGTGCGCCCCGCCAGTTGATCCGTTCGTCCAGCCCATTCGCCGCCGCTTGCTGGCGCAGCGCATCCAGCAGCGGACCGCCACCGATGTGGATCAGGCGCCAGGCAAGATCGCGCGGCAGCCGGGCGAGGGCGTCGAGCAGGTCCGGGAACCCCTTTTTCGCCACCGCCCGGCCGACCGACAGCAGGATTACTGGATCCTCCGGATCGCTGCCGTCGCGCGCCGGTCGCGGGCGTCGTGGCGGTGCCGGGAAACGGCGAGGGTCGAGGCCGTGGTAGATCAGGGCGACGCGCTCAGGATCCTCGGCGAGGTCGGAGAGATGTCGGGCGCCGACACCGGTGCAGGTGACGAGCCAGCGGCAGTCGGCGAGCTTTTCTCGTTTCTCCCACTCGGGCGTGGTCCAGATGTCCTTGGCGTGGGCGGAGACCGTCCACGGCAGTTGCCGCATCCGGGCTGCGTAGCGGACGACCGAGGCGGGCGTGTGCAGAAAGTGCGCGTGCAGGTGTTCGATCTCAGTCGGCAGCTCGGCGGCGAGCACCAGCGCCTGACCGAAGCGGCGTGCCCGGTTGCGGGTGAAATCGCGGCGCAGGTCGCGCAGCCAAGCCGCCCGCGCCGCCGAGTATCCCGGCAGACGCCGCGCCGCGCGCCAGCTCCGCCAGACGCGCAGCGGCTGATGATGCAGGTACTCCGGCAGGTAGGTGACCGGGGCCGTGATCTCCCGGTGCACCGGGTGGACATGCGGGTCGGTCGGCAGACGCATCGAATACAGCCGGATATCGAGACCACGCTGTTCGAGCGCGCGGATCTCCTGCGCGATGAAGGTTTCGGACAGGCGCGGATAGCCCTTGAGGATAAAGGCGACGGGAGCGGACACGGCTAGCGGCCTTCGGCGACCAGTGATAGTTGACGCGTTTCCCGTGCCGACCCGCCCAGCCAGCTGCGGGCGAGGTCGCCGATGACATCGAGCCCGTCGAGCAGCCCGGGAATGCGCACCTCGGACGGTCTGGGCTGACCGGGTAGCTGCTGCAGTGCGGCCGCCATCTGTTCGGGGATCGCGCCGTCGTCCGGGCACAACATCCGTACCAGCCCGAGCGTCTGGGCACGCGATGTCCGGATATACTGTTCTAGCCGTGGGGTGACCCGCGGGACGATCAGCGCCGGCTTGTCGAACGACAGGATCTCGCAGAAGGTGTTGTAGCCGCCCATGGCGACGATGCCGGCGGCGGACGCCATCAGGTTCTCTATGTTGGCCTCAAAGGTGATCGCGTGCACGCGCGTCAGCCGCGCTACCCGGTCCATGAACTCCGCCTGCTGGGCGCAGCGCATGAACGGGCCCAGCACGAGCAGTGCCGGCCATGGCAGGTCCGGATCCGCCTCGTAGGCCCGCAGCACCCAGTCGATCAGTGCCGCGCCGTCGCCGCCACCGCCGGTGGTCACCAGCAGATAGGGCTCCGCGCCTAGCGGAGCCGGCAGCGCCGGTGCGACCGGCAGGTTTGAGCGCTCGCGACGCAGATATCCCGTATAGCGGACCTTCGCCTCGACGGAAGCCGGTAGCGGCAGTCCCTCGAGCGCGTTGCAGATCTGTGGCAGACCGTAGACCCAGATCGCATCGTAAAGATCGATCAGCGCCGGAGCGGCGTTCTTTCTCTCCCATTCTTCCGCAAGCTGACCCGGTTCGTCCATGACATCGCGCAGGCCTAGGACAAGCGGCGTGCCGCGTGTCTTGAGCATCGTCAGCGTGTCCTTTACTTCGCCACGCAGGCCCAGCGGCTCCTTGTCGACCAGGAACAGGTCGGGGGCAAACGCTTCGGCGGTATGCCGGATAATGTGGCCGCGCATCGACAAGATCGCATCCAGCCCGATGTCGAGGCTGAGTGGCTGATAGTCGCCGTCCTTCAGCTTGATCACGCCCGGGATGCGGACGAAGTCCACCCGGTTGCGAAAGCTGAAACTGCCGATGATCGGCGAGCCGGAGAGGATCAGCACCGACAGGCGGGGAAACCGATCGACGAGCGCATGGGCAATCGTCCGACACCGTCGCAGATGCCCCAGGCCGAAGGTGTCGTGGCTGTAGATCAACAGCCGGAACTGCCCGCCGCTCTTTCGCATGCGCTTCACACCGGCGTTGTTCGTTTACGGGTTGCCGACATACCTCCAGAGGGTGATGATTGCAATGCCCGTGAGCTTGACGCATTAATGAAGCAAACGGGAGAAACTTCAAGGGCATTCGTTTTACCCTTCCCGCTACAAGTGCTATTGTGGCGACCATCTCCAACGATGTAAATACAGCGTACGTTGCATGGAGCCAACGCTTTTCAGATACATTCGCAAGTATAGCTGGCCACAGCAGATGCTGTTGCTGGTGATGACGTTTGCCTCGTTCCCGTTCCTTTATGCTTCTCTTGAACTGCCCAAGATGATCATCAACCAGGCGATCGGGGCAACCGGCTTTCCCAGGGTCGTCTACGGTGTGTCGCTGGAGCAGGTCGAATACCTGATGATTCTGTGCGGCATCTTCCTGCTGCTGGTGGCCGCGAACGGCGGTTTCAAATACGTCATCAACGTGTTCAAAGGGCAGCTGGGGGAGCGCATGCTGCGTCGCCTGCGCTATCAGCTGTTCGGCCAGGCGCTGCGCTTTCCCGTTCCGCACTTCCGGCGTACGTCCCAGGGCGAACTGGTGGCGATGATCACGTCGGAAGTGGAGCCGCTCGGCGGTTTTATCGGCGACGCCTATGCGCAGCCGGCGTTTCAGGGCGGCACGCTGCTGACCATTCTCGCGTTCATGTTCGCCCAGGACATGGTACTCGGCATGGCGGCGATTGCCCTTTATCCACTGCAGATGTGGCTGATTCCGAAGCTGCAGCGCCAGGTCAACCAGCTGGCAAAGCAACGGGTGCGGACAGTGCGACGGCTGGCCGAGCGANTCGGTGAAGCAGTAACCAGCATCGAGGAAATTCACGCCAACGACACCTCGNGGTGGCACCGCGCCGACTTCGCCAGCTGGGTCGGACGGATCTACGAGATCCGCCTGAAGATTTATCGGAAGAAGTTCTTCATCAAGTTTTTGAACAATNTTTTGGCACAGCTCACGCCGTTCTTCTTTTACTCGATCGGCGGTTACCTGGTGATCCGGGGCGAGCTGTCGTTCGGCGCGCTGGTGGCCGTCTTGTCAGCGTACAAGGATCTGTCGTCGCCTNGGAAGGAAATGCTCGACTGGTACCAGCAGAAGGAGGACACGCGGGTCAAATACGACCAGTTGATCGAGCAGTTCCGACCGCCCGGCATGTTGCCGGAGGACTTGCAGACGGCATCGGACGGACCGGTGCCGCGACTGTCCGGACTCGTGGTCGCAAGCGGCCTGACGCTGGAGGACGAGGCCGGTGTGCGGGCCGTGGATGCCGCCAGTTTCCGCTTTGAGTCATACCAGCATGTGGCACTGCTGGGTGGCGCCGGTTCTGGCTCCGAGCAGGTCGCCAAACTGCTCGCCTGTCTGCTGCGGCCGACCAATGGCGCGCTGGCCATCGGCGAGACCAATTTCGCGACGATGCCGGAGTGGATCGGCGGGCGCCGGCTGGCCTACGTCGGCGCGCACGTGCCGTTGATCAACGGCACCATCCGCGACAACCTCGTTTATCCGCTGCAGCATCAGCCGCTGCGCCCGGCGGCGCTGCACAGCGAGGAGGAGCGGAAAGCCGCCGCCGCTNATGTGTTCGAAGCCGAACGCTCCGGCAACACGATCAGTCACCCCGACGACGACTGGATCGATTATGAAGCGGCCGGTGTGGAAGACGCCGAAGGCCTGCGGGCCCGCACAGTGGAACTCCTCGATCTGGTCGAACTCGGACCCGACCTCCTGGCGCTGGGTCTGNAGGGCACCGTTGATCCGCAAACGCGCGGCGAGCTGGCGGCGCGGGTGCTTGAGGCCCGCCGGGCGTTTCGGGAGCGGCTCGCCGATGCGGCCGCGAGCAGCGGTGAAGGTCAGGGCGCCAGCACTCTGGTCGAAACATTCGACAGGAATCGATACAACAGCAATATGTCGGTTGCTGAAAATCTGCTGTTCGGACTACCGATTGGCGACAGTTTCGATCTCGATAACCTTGGAGACCACTCTTACGTGCAGCAGGTTCTGGAACAGACAGGACTTCGTGAGGACTTCTTCGAAACCGGGTTCCAGGTCGCAAAGATCATGGTCGACCTGTTGAGTGACCTGGAACCAGGACACGATTTCTTTGACAGGTTCAGCTTTATCAGCTCGGACGATCTGCCGATGTACCAGGCGGCGATCCGCCGCGTCGAATCCGCCGGGATACGGGCGGCCGACCAGGCCGATCGCAATCTCCTGTCGTCGCTGCCGTTCCGCCTGATTCCAGCGCGTCATCGCCTGGGACTGATCGACGAGGCAATGACGCGGCGCCTTGTGCAAGCGCGGCACGCCTTCGCCGACGGCCTGCCGGAGGAGTTGCGCTACTCGGTCGCGTTCTTCGATCCCGACGCCTATAACCCCGTCGCCTCGGTGCAGGACAATATCCTGTTCGGCAAGCTCGTTTATGGCCGCNCAGCAGGCTGGCGGGAGATCGGGGCGTTGATGTCCGAGGTGTTGGAGGAGCTTGACCTGCGCCGCGAGATCGTTGGTCTGGGCGTCGACTTCGACGTCGGCATCGGCGGCAGTCGGCTATCGCCTGGGCAGCGCCAGAAGCTGGGCATCGCACGCGCGCTGATCAAGCGTCCCGACCTGTTGATCCTCGATCATGCCACGGCCGGCCTGGACGCCGCCGCCCGGGAAACGATCTTGGGGAAACTGCTTCAGCTGTCGACGGATGCTGGCTTAGTATGGGTTACAGGCGACGTCGACGACGTGCGACAGTTCGATGTGGTGATCATGATGGACGGAGGGCGTGTCAGCGAACTGGGGCCACCTGACCAGGTTCTGGGCGTATTGGACGGCGAACCCATGGTTGCGGCGAACTAGGGCAGGAGGGCTGGGTGCGCTACGCTGACGCGGTTGCCCTGCTGCGGACCATCCCGGTTTTTGCCTCCCTGGATGCGGCATCGCTGAAGCTGCTGGCGTTTTCCAGTTCGTACCTGACGTTTCACGACGGCGAGATGCTGTGCCGGGAGGGCGAGGCCGGCGACAGTGTGTTTGTCATCGAAGCCGGCGAGGTGGTGATCTCGAAGTCGCAGGATGGGCAGTGTATCAAGGTGGCGCAGTTGGGCTGTCGTGACCTGTTCGGCGAAATGGCGGTGATCTGCAATTTGCCGCGCACCGCCGATGTGCATGCACGCGGCACGCTGAAAGTCCTCAAGATCGAAGGAGATGTCTTCTTGCAACTGGTCACCGCCAATCCCGACGCGGCGCTTGGCGTGATGCGGGTGCTGAGCAAGCGGCTGATGCACTTCACACGGCTCTATCAGAGCATGCAGTATGCGCATCCGGAAGACAGTTATCCGCAGCTGCCGTCCGCGGGCGGCTGATCCGAAATAAGCAGGGTCCGAGGACGAGCGCCGGTGGGGTGTGCGGTGGCCGTGCACCTGGGCTTCGCCGATGCCGGGCCGGGCCTGACCCGCGACGTCGGAAGGTGCCAACGACGAAAAACGAGGAGGAACGCGATGCGATATGCGTTGGACGGAGTGGGGCTGGAGACCGCGGACGATGACTGGTGGGTGGCCNCCTCGGCGGTGGTCATCGGCAAGGTGCGGCTGGAGACGAATGCCAGCGTCTGGTGGGGCGCGGTGCTGCGCGGCGACAACGAGCTGATCACCGTAGGCGAGAATTCCAACGTCCAGGACGGGTGCGTGCTGCACACCGATCCGGGCTTTCCCNTGACCATCGGGCGCAACGTCACCGTCGGCCATCTGGTGATGCTGCATGGCTGCACCATCGGTGACGGCAGCCTGATCGGCATCGGCAGCGTCATCCTCAACGGCACCACCATCGGCCGCAACTGCCTGATCGCGGCAAAAACGATGCTGGGCGAAGGCAAGCAGATTCCGGATAACTCGCTGGTGATGGGCGCACCCGGAAAGGTGGTGCGCCAGCTTACCGNNGACCAGATCACCCATATGCAGGGTGGAGCCGGGAAGTATGTCCAGAACTGGCGGCGCTACCGCGATGGCCTGAGCGTCGAGAGCTGACGGGGGCGGTGATGGCCGGGTGGGGTGATGGCTGGGGCCGAGCGCCGGTTGCCGCCGAATGGTTAGACCGCTTCGTCAGGCTGCTTCGGGCGAACTCGACTGCACTTCCTGTAGTCGCTGCACGTAGGGCTTGAGTTTCATGTCCTCCTTCTGGACATGGGCAAGCAGCCAGTCGGACAAGGCTTCGGCGAAGATGCGGACACGGGCACTGGTCGGATCGGCGAGACAGCGCGCCTCCCACTGTGCGGCCTGTTCTGTCGCCTTGCGATGCAGCGCGCAGTGGGCCGCATAGCCGGGATACCCGGCAAGCCGCATCAGCATTTCTTCACGCTGGAAGTGGCTGCGGGTGTAATCGAGAACATCGCCCAGTGCATTGGCCAGCGTGGGCACGTTTTCGTCGGCGTTATCGAGAAAATGCAGCCGGTTGATCGCATCGAACAGCCGACGGTGATCGGCATCAATAACGTCGACACCCAACGCCAGGGAATCGCTCCACCGTGCCAGTGTCATCACCCTCTCCTCCCGCCTCACCGCGGGTGGCAGAACCACAAAGAATGCTCTCATAACAAAGAACTCTAAATTAGTATCATTATGTGTGTTGCAGCGCAACCGATTCTGCTGCATTGCAGAAAGCGTATTGTCAATTATCGTTGCCGCGCATACCGGCCACAACCGCGACCGGACGCCGCGTCACGAAGGACGATGGGGAAGAGGCATGGGCGACGTGGCAGACGCGTCGCATCCGCCAGCTGTGTCCGGCGCAGTCTCAGGCAGCGATCTGTGCTTCGGGCAGGTGCGCGATGTAGGGCTTGAGCCGCATGTCCTCGCCCAGCACGTGATCTACCAGCCAGTCCACCAGCATTTGATAGATGTCACGCACCCGGAGCGTCGACGGATTGGCACGGAAACGCGCGGCGATTTCGGAGACCTGGTCCGTGAACTGGCGATGGATGCGGGCATGAGCGGCGAGGCCNGGATAGTTCCCCAGCGCCATCAGTCGTTCTTCTCGCCGGAAATGCGTCTGTGTGTACAACAGCAGCTCGGCGAGCACATCGCCGATCGCCTGCGGGTCGTCACCGGCAAGATCGAGGAAGCGGAGCCGGTTCAGCAGTTCGAACAGACGTTTATGGTCCTGATCGACGGCCGGGACGTTCAGCGACAGGCTGTCGCGCCAGCACAGTAGGGTCATTCTCGCTCCCTTCCTTCCCGCAGAGATCCTGCTCACGGCGCACGAATTTTCCCGTTCGCGCTATATATGAGCAGGAGATTTTCTTCTTTTCATAACTTATCAGCTTAAAAGCATACTTCCAAGTTGCCCTGTGCGTTTTGCACAATTTCCCCATGCGTACGCTGCATGGCGTGGTGGTGCTGGCACCGGCAAGGCGCTATATGCATAGCATGCTCGCCGCTGAGCCTCTCGCATCTGCTTCCGGAGTGCGTCATGCCTTCTTCACTCGCGAAGGCGGCGTCAGCGAAGGTGCGTATGCATCGCTCAATTGTGGGTTGGGTTCGGGCGATGATCCGCAGAAGGTGCGCGAAAACCGGCGCCGGGCGATGGCGGCGCTCAACCTTCCGGCAGACGCACTGATCACCGCAGCACAGGTGCACTCGCCGACTGTCGCCGTGGTCGAGGAGCCGTGGACCGACGAGGCCCGTCCACGGCTGGATGCACTGGTCACGAGCCGGCGCGGCGTGGCGCTCGGCATCCTCACCGCCGATTGTGCGCCGGTGCTGTTCGCAGACGCGGAGGCTGGCGTGATCGGTGCGGCGCACGCTGGCTGGCGTGGTGCCCGGTCCGGGGTTCTGGACGCGACCGTTGGCGCGATGACCGGCCTGGGGGCGCGACCGCAGCGCATCGCGGCCGCCATCGGCCCCTGCATCCGCCAGGAGTCCTACGAGGTCGGACCGGAATTTCACGCGGCGTTCGTCAGCGAGGAGCCTGACACGGCGGCGCTGTTCCGGCCCGGCCCGCGCACCGATCACTACCGGTTCGATCTGGCGGCTTACGTCGCCCGGCGCCTGCAGGCACAGGGGATCGCCACCCTTGCGGTGCTGCCGCACGATACCTTCGCCGATGCCGAGCGCTTCTTCAGCTACCGGCGTGGAACCCTCAGCGGCCAGCCGGATTATGGCCGGCTGCTGTCGGCGATCGCCCTCGAACCCTGAGGTGTCTGCCCTGAAGGAGGTTAAAGAGGTGGGCTGTGGCGTCAGCCGGTGATGGTGGCCGGTAATCGAGGAGGGACGATGCCGTACCTGATCCTCCTGTGTGCATTTTCGATGCTGGCGCTGCTCGCCACCTGCGTGTTCGTCGGCTGATCGGCTTGGCTGATTGGCCCGCCGGCAGGCAAGGCTGCGAGGCATTTGCACGTTTTCGTGCATCTCTCGTTGCATCGCCTGGGCGGGATTGCTAAAGTCCGGCCGCTCGGCAAGGCTGGGGTGCAGGCCGCTGGTCGGCTTCGCGCGGTCGCGGCAAGCATTACCACTCGAGTTGGCGTTCACCCGCATGAAAATCATTGCGTGCAACAGCAATCGGCCGCTTGCCGAAGCGATCTCTGCCTATCTGAACCTGCCGCTGGCACCGGCGAGCATCCGTCGCTTCTCCGACATGGAAGTGTTCGTGGAGATCCACGAGAACGTGCGCGGCGAAGACGTGTTCGTCGTCCAGTCCACCTGCTATCCGGCGAACGACAACGTCATGGAGCTGCTGGTGACGCTGGATGCGCTGCGCCGCGGCTCGGCACGGCGGATCACCGCGGTGATTCCCTATTACGGATATGGCCGGCAGGATCGGAAGTCGGGTCCGCGTACCCCGATCTCGGCGAAGCTGGTGGCCAACCTGATCACGGTGGCCGGCGCCGATCGGGTGCTGACCCTTGACCTGCACGCCGGCCAGATTCAGGGATTTTTCGATATCCCGCTGGACAACCTGTTTGCGGCGCCAGAATTCAGCGCCGACATCAAGCGGCGCTACAACTCCTCGGACCTGCTGGTGGTGTCGCCCGATATCGGCGGTGTCTTGCGGGCGCGTGCGATCGCTAAGCGGCTGGGGGCGNACCTCGCGATTATCGACAAGCGGCGCGAGCGTGCCGGTGTGTCCGAGGTCATGCATGTGATCGGCGACGTCAAGGACCGTCGCTGCGTGCTGGTCGACGACATCGTCGATTCCGCCGGCACCCTGTGCAACGCCGCCCGCGCGCTGATCGATGCGGGCGCGTCGTCGGTTGTGGCCTATGCCACGCACGGTGTTCTGTCCGGCGGGGCCGTGGCGCGGNTGTCCGCATCACCGATCGAGAAGCTGATCATCACCGACAGCATTCCGGCGACGGAAGCGGTGCGCGTCTCGCATAATATCGAGCAGCTTTCGATCGCGCCGCTGATGGCGGAGGCGATGCAGCGGATCAGCGAAGAAACGTCGGTCTCGACCCTGTTCGACTGACCTTGTTCTGGGGCTTGTCGCAGCAGCCCGGCGCCGACCGAACCCATTTTAACGTACAAGGAGCATGGAACCAGATGTCCGAAACCATTCCACTGGCCGCCGAGGTTCGCAGCCGTGCCGGCAAAGGCGGTGCGCGCGCGGCCCGGCGTGCAGGCACCATCCCCGGCATTATCTACGGCAACCGGCAGGAGCCGGTGATGATCGCCGTCAACGGCTCACAGCTCGGCATGCAGCTGCGCAAGCCGGGTTTCATGACGCACGTGTTCGAGATCGATCTGAACGGCCGCAAGGAGCGGGTGCTGCCGCGTGACCTGCAGACCGACCCGGTTACCGGCTGGCCGCTGCACGTGGACTTCATGCGCTTCGCCGCCGATACCAAGGTTACGGTCGAACTGGCAGTGCACTTCGTCAACGAGGACAAGGCGCCGGGTCTGAAGCAGGGCGGGGTGCTCAACATCGTCCAGCACAGCATCGAACTGGTCTGCCGCCCGGATGCAATTCCGGAAAGCGTAAGCGTCGATCTCACCGGCCTGCAGCTGGGCGACGTCATCCACCTGAAGGGACTGACGCTGCCGGCCGACGTGGAACTCGGCGACGCCGATCCCAACACGACCATTGCCAGCATCGCGTCGCCAACCAGCGAGGCGGCCGAGACCGGGGCTGCCGAGGGCGAGGCATCGGAAGAGGCGTCCGCCTGAGGCGTGTCGACGGGCGTTTGACTCCCGTTCGGTTGCGGAGCGACGACGGTGGGCAGCGGACGCGTGCTGCTGGTGGGACTCGGCAATCCGGGGCCGAAGTACGCCGGGAACCGCCACAACATCGGCTTCATGGCGGTGGACGCGATTACGCGCCGCTATCGGCTCGCCGGCGGCCGCGCGCGCTTCCACGGCGACATCGCGTCGGGGCGGATCGACGACCGGGACGTGCTGGTCCTCAAGCCCACGACGTACATGAACGACAGCGGCGTTTCGGTCGGTGCGGCCGCGCGCTTTCACAAGATCCCGCCCGAAGACGTGTTCGTCTTTCACGACGAGCTCGACCTTGCCGCCGGGCGGCTGCGGGTAAAGCGGGGCGGCGGCGCGGCCGGCCATAACGGCCTGCGCAGCATCGATGCGCACTTTGCCAACGACTACTGGCGGGTGCGGCTCGGCATCGGCCATCCGGGCGACAAGCGCCGGGTGCTGGGCCACGTGCTCGACGATTTCGACGATCTCGACCGGCAGTGGCTGGAGCCGTTGCTGGACGCGGTCGCCGCGTTCGTGCCGATGCTGCTCGCGGACGATCCGCCGGCCTTCGCCAGCAAGGTGGCGGCAGCGCTGGCGCCCGAACGGCCAAAGCGCGAGAAAGCAAACTCCGAGCGCCAGACTTCCACATCAGGACCCGGCAAGGACATCGCCTAAATGGGCTTCAACTGCGGGATCGTCGGCCTGCCCAACGTGGGCAAGTCGACCCTGTTCAACGCGCTGACCGCCAGCGCCGCGGCGGCGGCCGCCAACTTTCCATTCTGCACCATCGAGCCGAACGTCGGCCGGGTGCCGGTGCCCGATCCGCGGCTGGAGACGATCGCCGGCATTGCCAAGTCGGCGAAGGTGGTGCCGACGCAGCTGGAGTTCGTCGACATCGCGGGCCTGGTGGCCGGTGCCAGCCGCGGCGAGGGCCTCGGCAACCAGTTCCTCGGCCACATCCGCGAGGTGGATGCGATCCTGCACCTGCTACGCTGTTTTGCCGACCCGGACGTGGTGCACGTGGACGGCTCGATCGATCCGCTGCGCGACGCCGAGATCATCGAGACTGAGCTGATGCTGGCCGACCTGGAGAGCCTGGAGAAGCGGCTCACAGGGCTGGTCAAGAAGGCGCGTGGCGGCGATCGCGAGGCGAAGGAGAGCCTTGCCATCGCCGAACGGGCGGCGGACGCATTGCGCGCCGGACAGCCGGCCCGAGCGCTGACGGTGGCGGACGAGGAGAAGCGGGCGTTTCGCGGCCTGCAGCTGCTCACCGCCAAACCGGTGCTCTACATCTGCAACGTCGAGGAGATGGATGCTGCGTCCGGCAACGAGTTGACCCGCGCCGTCGAAGCCCGCGCGGCCGAGGAGGGCGCGGGCGCCGTCGTGATTTCGGCACGCATCGAGGCCGAGGTGGCGGAACTGCCACCGGAAGAGCGCGGCGAATATCTGGGCTCGCTCGGGCTGGAGGAGACCGGTCTGTCGCGTGTCATTCACGCCGGCTACCGTCTGCTCGACCTGATCACCTTCTTCACCGCCGGTCCGAAGGAGACCCGCGCCTGGACGCTGCGACGTGGCAGCAAGGCGTCGGCGGCGGGTGGCGTGATCCATTCGGACTTCGAGCGCGGCTTCATCCGCGCCGAGACCATCGCCTATGATGATTTCGTGAGTCTCGGCGGTGAACAGGCGGCGCGCGACGCCGGACGCATGCGCTCGGAAGGCCGCGACTACGTGGTCGCGGATGGCGATATTCTGTTGTTCCGTTTCAACGTCTGAAGCGGCCCATCATTCAGGGATCTCAAGCGGCGCGGACTGACGAAGCGGCGTGATCCTGCTGTTCGTTCTCGGTCGACATCCCGGCTGTGGCCTCGCTGGCGGTTGAGGTGGTTGTTCCGGCCGCGGCGATGAAGGTGCGCAACTCGGCGGCGGGCATCGGGTGGGCAAACAGGAAGCCCTGGCCCTCGTCACAGCCGGTGCACAGCAGCATCTGCACCTGCGGGCTTGTTTCGATACCCTCGGCGGTCACCGGCATGCCGAGGCTGTGGCTGAGTGCGACAACCGCGTTGACGATCACCGACGCGTTCTCGTCCTCACCCAGGTCGCGGACGAAGCTGCGGTCGATCTTGATCTTGTCGAAGGGGAAGCGGCGCAGATAGCCGAGGCTGGAGTAGCCGGTGCCGAAATCATCCATGGCGATGCGCACGCCCAGTGCCTTCAGGGCGCGCAGCGTCGCGAGGTTGGCCTCGGTGTCGTGCAGCAGCACGCCTTCCGTCATCTCCAGTTCCAGGCGGCGAGGATCGAAGCCGGTCTCGTCCAGCACGCAAGCGACCATGGTGTCGAGCCCCGGGCGGCGGAACTGCGCCGGCGAAAGGT
The DNA here is from genome assembly GCA_013414705.1 of Defluviicoccus sp. GTDB lineage: Bacteria > Pseudomonadota > Alphaproteobacteria > Rhodospirillales > Defluviicoccaceae > Defluviicoccus. The sequence continues at coordinate 2,786,975 of CP058705.1, read as the reverse complement.
TGACGGCGACGCGCAGATCGCCCCAGTCAGCGGCCTCCAAACAGGCGATGCGCAGCACGTGTTCGCCCAGCGCACCGATCTGGCCAGTTTCCTCGGCCAGCGGGATGAAGTCCGATGGCGCGATCAGCCCCCGCTGCGGATGCCGCCAGCGCACCAGGGCTTCAACACCGACCAGCATACCGTCGGGGAGCGACAGCTGCGGCTGGTAATGCAGTTCCAGCTGCTGCGTCTGCAGCGCCAGCCGCAGCTCGTGTTCCAGCGTCATGCGGCGCAGCAGCCGCTCGTTCATCGCTTCTTCGAAGAAACAATAGCGGCCTCGGCCGAGGCTCTTCGCCCGGTATAGCGCCACGTCGGCGTCCCGCAGGCTGTCCTCGGCCGTGTCGTTGTGGGCCGTGTCGTTATGGGCCGTGTCGTTGTGGGCGCCGGCGCACAGCGTTGCGCCGACACTGACCCCGATGGGGACATGACGGTCGCCCAGTTCGAACGGCGGAGCCAGCGTATCGACGATCCGCTGTGCCAGCCGGGCGGCGAGTTCGGGGTTGGTGACACCGGTCTGGATGATGGCGAACTCGTCGCCCCCNAGCCGGGCGATGGTATCGGTGCGCCGGACGCAGTGCTGCAGGCGCTTGGCCACCTGCTGCAGCAGCCGATCTCCGGCACCGTGGCCGAGCGCGTCGTTGATGTCCTTGAAATGGTCGAGGTCGAGCAGCAGCAGTGCCGCCGGCTCGCCGCCGCTGGCGATCTGGGCCAGCGCCTGGTTCAGGCGGTCGTGAAACAGCTGGCGGTTCGGCAGGCCGGTGAGCGGATCGTGGTTCGCGAAAGCTGACTTCNNGTCCCTCGCCTGGCGCAGCGCCTTGAGCGGTACCGCGCGCAGCAGGCAGAACATCACCAGCGAGACCAGTCCGGAGACCGTGGCCACCTCCAGGGTTTCCGCCAGCAGTGGCCGCAGCGAGTGCTGCGCCTCCAGGCGTGCCAGCACGACTCCGTGGCGGACGAGNGGAACGGCGCGTGTCAGCCGCGGCGCCGCAGGCGTAGACGAGCGGGATTCTGCCAGCAGCCGGCCGTCGGGCGCGATCAGTCGGCGCAGGTCAAGCAGCGCGCTGTCCGTCGGCCAGGAAAGCGAGTCACGGAGCGCCGGCAGATGCTGCTGCCAGTCCGCAGGTGCTGCGTCGATCCGCTCCGCGAGCATCTGCATCCGCGCGTGCACGTCCGTTTGCAGTTTGTCGGACGCATAGTGCAGGCCGAACGAAAAATATGTCGCCGGCACACCGATCCCCACCAGGACGACAACCAGAACGGCGATGATGTTGGTCAGGCGCGCCAGATGCTGCTGGCTCTGGTGGGCCGGCGCGGGAACACGCCCTCGATCCGCCGATTCTGCAACAGCGGCGGGGAGTCGGGTGACAGCGATGCGACGGGACGTGTGATCGGCGTCGTCCTCTGCGTCATGCGGGTGTCGCCGGGTCATCCGGCGGAGCCTGCGGGCAGGAACGAAGCGTAACGTCGAGATGGTTAACGAGTGCTGTAGGCGGAATGCGGGGGACGGACAGGAGTGAGGCGCGGGGGCGCCTGTCCTCAGGTAAGCAGGAAGTGGGCGTGGGCAGCGGCGACCAGCCGTCCGGGGTCTTCCTGCCAGGCGGTGACCCGCACGTTGGCGACGGTTCTCCCCTGGCGGATGATCTGGCCGCGGGCAAAGGTGTCGGTGGTCCGGCACGGTCGCAGGTAGTCGATCGACACGTTGACGATCCGCGGCACCACCGCCACGTCGGTTTCGACCATCAGCAGCATCACCGCCGCGTGCTCCAGCAGCGCGCCGACGACGCCGCCATGGATGGTACGAACGACGAAATTACCGATGTTGTGCTCGCGGAAGCGCAGCACCGTCAGCAGGCCCTGATCGTCCCGCTGCAGCTCGAACCCCACCACCTGCGCATAGGGGACCAGCGCGTTGATCGCGGCAAGGTTGCCGGTCGCGCGGAGCTCGGCGATCGACTCTAGCACGGCTGACCGCCCGTCTCGGCGATACCGCCGGCAGCACCGGGGCCAGCCGGCGCCTTTGACGGATCGGTGGTGAAGCCGGCACCGCCCAGCATGAAGGTGCCGGTGCAGTGCGCGATGGCGTCGTCGCGGGTGCGATGAAACGCGGAGCCGCGGGCAAAGGCGATGCTGTTCGTCACCTTGTAGCACTCCGCCCAGGCACAGATGGTCTCGTCTGGCGCTGCCGGCCGCAGGTAGTCGATCCTGAGGTCGAGCGTCGCCAGCGGCGTTCCGTCCGGCACTGCCGACATCACCACCAGCCCGCACAGCGTGTCCAGCAGCGCCGTGACCACGCCGGAATGCAGGACGCGGGTGTTCGGATTGCCGATCAGCCGCTCGTCGTAAGGGACGCTCATCGCCGCCGAGCCGTGCCGGATCTCATCCAGCCGCAAACCCAGGAGACGGGAGTGGGGGATGTTGGCAAATGCCTGGACGACACGCGACAGGTCGGGGGCGGTGTGCAGGGGCCAACGGCAGGGATCCAAATTCGAGGGTGCTCGACGTGCTTCGTTCTTAGCAGCATTATGCGGCCTGCCGAAGAGAATTGCCGCGGCGGCGGCCCGGGAGACCAGAGCCCGGGAAACGAGAACCGGGAAAACCAGAGGAGATCTGCTGATGGGCGAGCCAATCCGACTGCGCGCCGAAGACGGCTTCGAGTTCGACGCTTGGCGTACCGATCCGGTGCCGCCGCGCGAAGGTGCCGTAGTCGTCGTTCAGGAGGTATTCGGGGTCAATGCGCATATCCGCGATCTGTGCGACCGGTTCGCAGAGCTGGGATATGCGGCGATTGCACCGTCGTTGTTCGATCGCATCCGTCCCGGGGTGGAGCTGGACTACGACGAGGCGGGCATTGCCACCGGCCGCGAGCTGGTGGGCGAACTCGGCTGGGACGCCCCGATGCTCGATATCTGGGCAGCCGCAAAGCACTGCGTGCTGACGGCAAGGTGGGCGTCGTTGGCTATTGCTGGGGCGGCACCGTCGCCTGGCTGGCCGGCTGCCGGCTCGACGTCGGCTGCGTCGCTTCGTATTACGGCCGCCAGATCGTCGATTTCATCGGCGAACAGCCGCGCTGTCCCGCAATCATGCACTTCGGCGCGGACGACGCCCTGATCCCCGCCGAGACGGTGGCCAAGGTGCACGCCACTTGGCCGGAGGTGCCGCACTTCGTCTACGAGGGCGCCGGCCATGGCTTCAACTGCGACCGTCGCGCCGACTTCCGCGACTCCGCCGCGTCGCTGGCCCTCGACCGGACGCTGTCGCTGTTCGCACAGAATTTGCGGTAAGATTTCATCTTGTGGCGGCGGGGCGTGCGAACGTGACGTAACGCGTCCGTGGCAGGTCTGCAAAGGGTGGGCAGGGCGAAACGAGTCGGTAAGGGATCATGGCGTTCGATCTGCAACAACTGATGGCCGAGCGGGCGGCGGAGAAGTTTCCGCTCTTCGACCGGTATCTGAACTCGCAGCTGGTCCGGGTGCTGAAGACCATCGGCTACGACGTGGACTACGTGAAGGGCGAGGGACCGTACCTGTTCGACGCCAAGGGCGAGCGCTATCTCGATCTGCTCAGCGGCTTCGGCGTCTTCGCCATGGGCCGCAACCATCCGACGGTGGCAGCCGCCCTGCGCCAGGTGCTCGATGCGCAGATGGCCGGCATGGTGCAGATGGATGTCTCGTTGCTGGCCGGGCTGCTGGCGGAGACGCTGTGCAGCCGGTTGCCCTGGCTGGACAAGGCGTTCTTCTGCAACTCCGGCGCCGAGGCGGTCGAAGGGGCGATCAAGTTCGCGCGTGCGGCGACCCGGCGCTCGAAGATCGTCTATTGTGATCACGCGTTTCACGGCCTGACCCTGGGCGCGTTGTCGCTCAATGGCGACGGGCTGTTTCGCGGCGGCTTCGAGCCACTGCTGAGCGCGTGCGCGCAAGTGCCGTTCAACGACCTGCTCGCTCTCGAGCGTGCGCTGGCCGGCAATGATGTCGCCGCCTTCATCTTCGAGCCGGTGCAGGGCAAGGGTGTCAACCTGCCCGACGACGGCTACCTGGCCGAAGCACAGCGGCTGTGCCGCAAGCACGGCACCTTGTTCGTCGCCGATGAAATCCAGAGCGGGCTGGGGCGGACCGGCCGCTTCGTCGCGTCCGAGCACTGGGGGCTGGAGCCGGACATGGTGCTGTTCGCCAAGGCATTGTCGGGCGGGTTCGTGCCGGTGGGCGCGATCGTCATGCGCAAGGCGATCTTCGACAAGATGTTCGACCGCATGGACCGGGCGGTGGTGCACGGCTCGACGTTCTCCAAGAACGACATGGCGATGGCGGCCGGCCTCGCAACGCTGGCGGTGATGGACGAGGAGAAGCTGAGCGAACGCGCAGCCGGCCTGGGCGAACGGCTGATCGCAGATCTGCGCCGGCGGCTTGGCGGCTTCGAGTTCGTCAAGGCGGTGCGCGGCAAGGGGATGATGATCGCAATCGAGTTCGGCCCGCCGAAGAGCCTGAAGCTGAAGGCCGCGTATGCGATGCTGGACAAGGCCAACAAGGGACTGTTCTGCCAGCTGATCCTGATCCCGCTGTTCAAGCGCCACCGCATCCTGGCACAGGTGGCGGGCCACAACATGCCGGTGATCAAACTGCTGCCGCCGCTGGTGATCAGCGAGGCGGACGCCACCTGGATCGCCGATGCGTTCGAGGACGTCATCGGTGAGAGCCACGCATTGGGGGCCGTTTGGGACCTGGGCCGGACGCTTGCCGGTCATGCCCTGAAAACCCGCGCCGGTGCCGCCTGAGCAGTGTTCTGGCGGCCTGGACGCTGGGGACGTAACGCGGCCGTCAGAACACCGGAGATGGCCGTTCTACGCGCGTGGGGGCGAGGGCCTCGATGCGTCGGCTGAAGGATCGGCCGTGCGCATCGAAGCCGGTTGTGCTGTCGTCGGTGCCTGCGCCAGCCAAGCGGTGAATATCGTATAGCTCACCGCAAGCACCACGGCGCCGACGAACAGGCCGATGATCCCCGAAGACAAGAGCCCGCCGATCGCACCCACGAAAATCACCACCATCGGCACCTGGACACCCCGGCCCAGCAGCAGCGGCTTGAGGAAGTTGTCGATCACGCCCACGAAGATGCACCAGATGGTGAACGCGATCGCAATCGGCGTCGGCTCGTAGGAGAAGACGTAGACGACCGCCCCGATCAGCACCAGGCCGGGGCCGATCTGGACGGCCGCCAGCAGCAGACAGATCAGGGCCAGCAAACCTGCACCCGGCAGGCCGACGGCGAGAAATCCGAGGCCAGCCAGCAGTGCCTGGATCAGCGCCACGCCGAGAATGCCGCGGGCGACGCTGCGCACGGTGGCGGTTCCCAGATCGGCGTAAGCCTTGCCATCCTCGCCCGCCAGCCTCACGGCGATCGCGTTTGCCGTGTGACCACCGCCCCGAGCATGGGCCAGCAGCACGCCGGCGAGAATGATCGCAGCGGTGAACTTCAGGATGCTGAGGCCTATGTTTGCCACCGCTGATAAAAGCCAACTGCCGATGGAGGCGATCTGCGGCCGGAGGCCATCCAATGCGCCAGCCAGATTCTGAGATGCCTCTTGCCAGAAAGTGGAAATCGGCTCGCCAATGAGNGGCCAGTGGAGGACGCTTTCCGGCGGAGGCGGGATGGCGATTGTCCCATCGGCGAACTGCTTGGCGACCGCGCGCGCTGTCGCCAAGNNCGTCGTCGCAAGCAGGATGGCGGGCCAGATCACCAGCACCAGCATCAGCAGCGTCAACAAAACGGCCGCGATCGTCGACCGGTTGCCGAGCGCCGCCTGCAGGCGGTCGTAGATCGGATGGAGGGCAACGGCAATGATGATCCCCCAGACCAGCGGGACCAGAAACGGCCGGACGATATCGAAACACCAGAAGATCAGCAGTGCCAGAATGGCGACCCGGATCGCGGCCTCGACGGCACGCCGGATGAAGACACGATCAGTGGTTCCGTCAGTTCCCGGTGCCATGGGATCTCCCTCTTCGATCTCCGCGGGTTTCAAGCGTTAGCATGATGCGGGGAGCGGTCGATGCTCCTGGTCGCAGGACTTCAAGAAGACAGGCCGAGGCGGACCGATTCGCAGTCATGGGTGTCGCTTCAGAGCAACATCGTGTGGCGGTCGCATTGGAGGGCATCATTTCCGAAGCGTTTGGAACTATTTGTATGCTGTACCGCGAAGCAGTGTGTTGGGCAGCAGGGGCTACAACAAGAAGCGAGATGCCGCGCAAGATCATTCCGTCCCGGGAGGATCGGATCGCCCTCGGCGCCGGTCGAAATCGCCATCTGCGAAAGCGCAGCCTGGGAAGTCGCCGCCCGGGAAATCGCGGCTTGCGAAATCGTCGCGGGCGAGAGCGTCATCGGCGTCAAACGGGCCGCGCCGTCGCTGGCTGCGGGAATGTGCCAAGTGGGGCTTGGTTGCCGCGATCTGGGGAGTTGTTGCCCTGGGCGGTCTTCTCGCCTGGTATGCGGCAGACCTTCCCGATCTCGAAGAGGCCCTGCAGCCGACGCGCCGGCCAGCGATCACCGTTCTCGCCTCGGACGGCACGCTGCTGGCAACCTTGGGCGATTTCTACGGCCGGCCGCTGGCGGTCCATGATCTGCCGCCTGACCTGCCGCATGCTGTTCTGGCGGTCGAAGACCGGCGCTTCTACAACCACTTCGGGCTTGATCCGTTCGGCCTTGTCCGCGCACTGTTCGTCAACCTGCGCGCCGGCTCGGTGGTCCAGGGCGGCAGCACGATCACCCAGCAGGCGGCGAAAAACCTGTTCCTCTCCCATGAGCGGACGATCAAGCGCAAGGTTCAGGAACTGCTGCTGGCCCTGTGGCTGGAGCGGCGGTTCAGCAAGGACCAGATCCTGGCGATGTACCTGAACCGCGTCTATCTGGGATCGGGCACTTATGGTGTCGATGCGGCGGCGCGCAAGTATTTCGGCCGCTCGGCGACCCAGGTGAACACCTATCAGGCGGCAATGCTGGCCGGCATGCTGAAGGCACCGTCGCGGCTCAATCCGCTCTCCGATCCGCGCCAGGCGCAGGAGCGCGCGCGCGAAGTGCTCGAGATCATGGTCGATGCCGGCTTTTGAACGAGGCGGNAGGCCCAGGCAGCGTGGCAGAACCGGGAGACCAGTCTGGCGCGGCGGCGCGCCGGGCCCAACGCCCGGTATTTCGTCGACTGGGTGATGACGCAGGTACCCGGTTTCATCGGCACCCCTGACCGGGACATGGTCATCCGCACGACTTTGGATTCGCGCCTTCAGCAGGTTGCGGAATGGGACGTCTTCCAGACGCTGGCCAGTCCCGCGGCGGCGAAGGGGGACGTCGAGCAGGCGGCATTGCTGTCGATGACGCCGAATGGTGCGGTGCGGTCGATGGTGGGCGGCGCCGACTACCGCGAGAGCGCGTACAATCGGGCGACCCAGGCCTTGCGACAGCCGGGCTCGGCGTTCAAGCCAATTGTCTATGCGGCGGGCATCGATNCCGGCCTGTCAGCGGACAGTCGGATGCTGGACTCACCGCTGCAGATCGACGGCTGGCGGCCGAAGAATTTCACCGGCCGATATCAGGGTGAGATGAGCCTGCGCCAGGGCATGGCGCAATCGATCAACACCATCGCCGTGCAGGTGGGCGAGTTTGCCGGTCTGAGGCACGTGGTGGATGTGGCGCGCCGGGTGGGCATCACCAGCGATCTCAGTGCGACCCCGGCGCTGACGCTTGGCGCGAGCGAGGTGTCGCTGCTGGAACTCACCACCGCCTATGCGGCGATCGCCAATGGCGGTCTTGGCGTGCTTCCCTACGGCATTGAGGAAATCGACGATACATTCGGGCGCACGCTCTATTCCCGTAGCGGTTCTGGGGCGGGCCGGGTGCTCTCCAGCATGGCGGCCGCGGAGGTGACCGACATGTTGGTCGCTGCGGTCGAGACCGGCACGGGCCGCGCCGCGCGCTTTGGCCGTCCCATTGCCGGCAAGACCGGCACCAGCCAGAACTTCCGCGACGCTTGGTTTGTCGGCTGGAGCGCCGATCTGGTCACCGGCGTGTGGATGGGCAACGACGACGACCGTCCGATGCACAATATTTCCGGCAGCGGCCTGCCGGCGAAGCTGTGGCGCCAGTACATGGCGAACGCGCACGTCAATCGTCCGATCCGTGCGTTGCCCAGCCTGGGAGTGCCCGTGGTACGCGCACCGGCCATTCCGGTTGCGTCGGGAAATGGTGGGAGAACCCGCGACGCGGATGAGCCCGATTTCTGGGATCGTCTGATGAGCGTCTTCGGCGGGTGAAGCGGGAACACCCGGAGCCGGGGGCTTGAGCGCCCCGGCGGGTGTGCAGGTATACGGTGGCTGCCGTCTCAGCGGCGCCAGAACGGTTTCTCGGCTTCCTCGAAGGCGGCAGCCGGGTCGATGCCCATATCGCGGAGCATGCGTTGATCCAGCCCAGCCAGATGCCTGCGGTCGCTGGCCCGTTCCTGCCAGGTGGTAACGGCATCAAACAGTCGGATAAGCAGACCCTGCCCTTTCGCGACGCCGGATGCGCGCACCGATGCGCACATCGGCGCTGCGTCGTAACGCGCGGACGGGCTGCAGTGGGGCAGGACGCGGCGGCAGTCATGGGTGTTCTCCAGTAAGCATCTGAAATTTCGTAGATCCGAAGGTCGGATGCGACCTTAGTATGTCCATGACTGTAAGTTGAGCCAACGGCCTTGACAAACGACCTTTTTTTCTGTCAGATTAGTTGAGCTAATGCGGAAGCCATCGTGAGCCGTCGCCTGCCGCCACTGAATGCTCTGCGGGCCTTTGAGGCTGCGGCTCGTCACCTGAGCTTTACCCGGGCTGCCGAAGAGCTGAACGTCACCCAAGCGGCGATCAGCCACCAGATGAAGACGCTGGAGGATCATCTGGGCGTGCCGTTGTTTCGCCGCCTCAACCGGGCCCTGTTGCTGACGGATGCCGGCCAGACGCTGTTTCCGGTGGTGCGCGACGCGCTTGATCAGTTGACGGAAGCCGCGGCGCAACTGACCGCCAGCGAAACCGGTGGTGCGCTGACCGTCTCGACGCTGCCGTCGTTCGCCGTCAAGTGGCTGGTGCCGCGGATGAGTCACTTCCTCGACCGCTATCGAGACATCGACTTGCGCATTTCGGCAAAAGAATACCTGGTCGACTTTGCCAGCGACGGCATTGACGTGGCGATCCGTTTCGGTGGCGGCTCCTGGGCGNGGGTGCGCTCGGAGTGGATCGCCGATGAGGCACTGACACCGGTGTGCAGTCGTTCACTGGCATCCCGGCTGCAGACGCCGGCTGATCTGGCACGGGTGACGTTGCTGCACGAAGAAATGCTGNCCCTGGCCAGCTTCCCGGTGTGGAAGGACTGGCTGGCGGCCGCCGGCGTGTCCGGCGTCGACGCGTCGCGCGGGCCGCGCTTCAGCCATACGCATCTGATGCTGCAGTCGGCGATGGACGGCCGCGGCGTCGCTCTCGGGCAGACGGTCCTGGCCGGGGACGATCTGCGATCCGCTCGGCTGGTGGCGCCCTTTGACTTGAGACTGCCGACCGGCTTCGGTTATTACATCTGCTGCCCGCCCGCAGCCTCAAATCGGCCGAAGATCCAGGCATTCCGAGAGTGGGTGTTGGAGGAAATGGGCGAAGCCGCGGTGCGTTCGAGCACGGATCAGGCGGCGGTTCCCTCCATACCGGTGACAACCGCCGCCGATGGCTGAACTGCTTGGCAGCAGGCCGGGAGCAAATCCTAGATGGTGGCAATCACCGACAGGATCGCGCCCCAGACAAGTAACCAGAAGACAACGGTGCGATAGCCGTGCTCGCGCTCCCGTTTGGACTCAGTGGAGGGCCTTGTCAGCATGTCCCGCCTCCGTGACGCGGTCTGCGAACAAAAGTTGTTCGTAACGTGATGGGATACCTGTTCGCTACGGACGACGTGATGAACTGGTTCACAGTCCGCGTGCGATTTTGGTCGCGCGGCGGAGAAAACCAGGAACGTCGCTGGTTGTTCCATCCTCCGTACCGCCGTCGCAAACAAGACGGCTCGAGCGCGTCGTTCCGTCAGGTCGGTGTGGCCAACGTTCTCTGCGTCGGCTGGCGCATGACCGCATTGAAGGTGATGGACCACTTTGCGCGCCAGGAGGCGCCGGTGCGGGCGGCGGTGCTGATGGTGGGCGCGTGCGCCGGGTTTGCGGCGATGATGGCGATCGTCCGCCTGCTGTCCGCCGACATGCACCCGTTTCAGCTCGCCTTCTTCCGCAACTTCTTTGGCGTGGTGTTCATGCTGCCGTGGCTTATCGGCGCTGGCGGGGTGACGGCCCTGCGCACGGGCCGTCCCGGAATGCATGTCGCGCGCTCGGTCCTCGGTCTCGGGGCGATGCTGCTGCTGTTCAGCGCGCTCGCCCTGCTGCCGCTCGCCGACGTCACGGCGCTGTCGTTCACGGCACCACTGTTCGCAACCATTGGCGCGGCTCTGGTTCTGCGCGAGCAGGTGGGGATGCGTCGCTGGTGTGCGACGCTGGTGGGCTTTGCGGGCGCACTCGTCATCGTGCGGCCAGACACCNATACCTTCACGCCAGCGTCATTGGTCGCCCTGGCATCGGCAGCAGCGATCGCAGCCGCCCAGTTGTCGGTGAAATCGCTGTCGCGTACCGAAAATCCGAACGCGATGGTGCTGATCATGGGGCTGCTGATGACGCCGATGTCGCTGATTCCGGCGCTGTTCGTCTGGACGTGGCCGATGCCCGAAATCTTCTTCTGGCTGCTGCTGATGGGACTGGTGGCGACGATCGGTCAGATCCTGCTGGTGCGCGCGCTGGCAACCGCGGATGCATCATTGGTGATGCCGTTCGACTTCGCGCGGCTGATTTTCGCGTCGTTGTTCGGCTGGATGCTGTTCGCGGAGTGGCCCGACGCCTGGACCTGGGNNGGAGCGGCGGTGATCGTCTGCGCCACGGTCTATATTGCGCGACGCGAAGCGAAGCTGGCGCGAAAGACGCGCGCCGTTCTTTCTCCGGCACGCTGAGCCACCTGTCGCGTTGCAGGTCACGGCATTTGGAAGCGGCGGGTAGAAACCCTAATGCCGTTGCTGCTGCGCCGCCTTTAATCCGTTACGGGGACATCCCGCTCGAGCGTCTCGCGCGCGCGGTCGATGTGGTGCGGCTTGATGTGCGGTGCCAGCGCCTGGATCGCCAGCATCAGCACGGCGGCATCATCGGAAAAGCCGATGCCGGCCAGGATGTCGGGCACCAGGTCGATGGGCATGACGAAGTAGGCCAGTGCCGCCATCAGCACGGCCTTGGCGCGCAGCGGTGTCTGCGGATCGATGGCCGCGTAATACGCAGCGACCGCCCGGTCGAGAAAGGGGACACGGCCCAGCGTGCGCCGTACCTTCTTCCAGAAGCGCTGCTTGACGTATTCCTCCTGGCCCGCAACCGGGACCAGCGCCTGGGATAAGTCCGATGCCTGCATCTATTCCTCCGCTGCCCCGGCCGTTGTTCTGGCCAGCCCAAGTTGACGACGACCGCGAGGCTCCATGCGTTGAGCTAAGAAGCGATTGGGCACACTGCAAGCACGGGTGCCGTTTCCTTGACAAAGTTGGGGGTGCCGATTAAGCAGCCACGTCTGTTCAGGGATGATCACGGCTCGCATTCGCCGTCCGCTGAGCCAACAGCGTCTCGCGACGGTCGGGGGACGGTTCGGCAGGTGGGCGGCCGCGCACGGCGGCGGCATTCCGCAACGCATCTGAAGGTCAAACCAAGTTAAGGCGGAGGAAGTCATGGCACGCGTGGCATTGGTTACCGGCGGCACCCGCGGCATCGGCGCGGGCATCGCCAAGCGGCTGCAGAAGGACGGTTATAAGGTTGCCGTCTGCGACGTCGTCGACGAGCAGATCGCCAAGTTCAAGGAAGAAACCGGCATTCCCGGCTGGAACATCAACGTCGCTGACTTCGCGTCCGTTTCCGAGGGCCTCAAGGCGGTCGAAGCCGAGGTTGGTCCGATCGACGTGTTGGTCAACAACGCTGGCATCACCCGCGATGGCCGTTTCGTCAAGATGACCCGCGAGAAGAACTGGGATCCGGTGATCGCGGTCAACCTGGGTTCCGTGTTCAACACCTGCAATGTCGTCCTCCCGGGCATGACCGAGCGCAAGTGGGGCCGTATCGTCAACATCAGCTCGATGAACGGTCAGCGCGGCCAGTTCGGCCAATGCAACTATTCGGCCACCAAGGCGGGCGTGATCGGCCTGTCCCGCTCGATGGCGCTGGAATGCGCGCGCGNNGGCGTCACCGTCAACGTCATCGCTCCGGGTTTCATCCTCACCGAGATGACCGCGGCGATGCCGAAGGAGATCCTCGACGGCGAGGTGGCGAAGATCCCGGTGCAGCGCATTGGCCAGCCGGAAGACATCGCCGCCGCGGTGGCGTTCCTCGCCAGCGACGATGCGGCGTTCATCACCGGCCAGACCCTGTCGGTCAACGGCGGCCAGCTGATGCCGTAACCACCGCCGGGGCTCGTCCCGGGCCCGGTGTACTTGCTCGCGCATGCGGCCGCTCAGAGGGGAGGTGTCCCCACGGGCGGTCGCACCGCAGCGTTTGGCGCAGTGTTTTGGGTGCCACGTCGCCGGGCATTTCCATGCGTCCGGGGCATTACGTGGCGCGGGGCTGCGCGAGTAATCCTGGATATCCTGCGCTCAAACCTCTATCACGGCCGGGTTCCGCTGAGGGATCTCGTGCGGGCGTGCACGGGCTCCGAACAAGAGGAGGACCGGCTGTGAATGCAGGTAACAGCGAGACCCCGTGGTGGTTGTCAGCGCGCGACCTGCGCTCCGCCAACATCGCGCAGGCACCANNTCGTCTGCAGAAAAATTCACCGATCGTATCTTTCGGAGCCTCGCCTACGTCGGTGCGCTGGCGATCATCGTTCTGGTTGGCGCGATCTTGTGGGAGATCGGCGAGAGGGCGCTGCCCGCGATCCATGCATACCATGGAAAATTTCTCGTCACGTCCACCTGGGACATTCAGACGAACACCTATGGCGTTCTGCCGCAGCTCTGGGGCACGTTCTACAGTTCGATCCTGGCGCTGGCGATCGGCGGGTTTGCGGGCTTCGTAATCGCTATCTTCCTCACTCAGGGCTTTCTGCCGCCAAAGCTGGCGATCGTCCTGCGCACCACGATCGAGATGCTGGCCTCCATTCCGAGCGTCGTGTTCGGACTGTGGGGCATCTTCGTGCTGATCCCGGCGATCCGTCCGGTCGCCGATNTGGTTGCACGCGTACCTTCCTGGATTCCGCTGTTCAGCACGCCGTTTGCTGGGCCCAGCATGCTGCCGGCGACCCTGGTGCTGGCGGTCATGATCCTGCCGACCGTGGCGTCGATCTCCCAGGATGCGCTGAATTTGGTGCCGATCCCGATGAAGGAGGGGGCATACGCGATGGGGGCGACCCGCTGGGAGGCGACGCTGAAGGTCGTCGTTCCGGCGGCGCTGGGCGGAATTTTCGCGGCACTCGTGCTCTCTCTTGGACGTGCCCTGGGCGAGACGATGGCACTCGCGATGCTGATCGGCCATGCGAGACTCGTCTCCCTGTCGCTGTTCTCGCCTGGTGATACGCTCGCCTCGTTGTTGGCCTCGAACTTTCCGGAAGCCGGTCCCGACGAGGTGCAGGCGCTGATGTACGCGGCACTGGTGCTGCTCGCGATCTCCATTCTGGTCAACGTCGCCGGCACCTGGCTTCTGGAACTGACCCAGCGCAAGGCGCGCGGCACGGACGGCTGACCCCGCGGACGTTGAACCTGTGGCAATGCTGGTTCATCATTTCCGGCATTGGGCACTTCGGCCATCAGGTCGTTCCGGGGCATGTACGTGGACGTCGAAGCGAAAGCACTGATGTGGGCGCTCCCGCGAGTGGGGTGTGCGCGCTTGAGCAATATTCGATCAAGCGGAATTGCTTAATCGGATTTACTTGCTCTAGAGATCAAGCAGCTGGAGCACCGGGGCAGCATCGGCATGCGTGAACGGCTGAACCGGCATGGCCGGTCCCCGACAGTAGCTCCCGTGTCCGTGGCTGGCCGGCAGCACCGCGGTGGGTGTCGCAGCCTCCCAGCCTCGACGATCTGGAGCGGATCGCTCGTGAGCAACTTGCCACCATCTTGCAACCGTTCCGCAGCCACATCGAGGGCATCGTGATCCGGGTGGACGAACTCTGCGACGAAGAAACCGAGCGGGAGATGGGCCTGCACAGCCCGTTCGATCTGCTGGGCCTCTATCGCGGCGTTTCGCTCGACCGCATGAGCGTTTCCGATATCGGCGGCCGCAGTCCCAACATGATCTTTCTGTATCGCCGCCCGATCCTCGACTACTGGTGTGCCACCGGCGAGGATCTCACCCGCGTCGTCCGCCATGTCCTGGTGCACGAAATCGGTCATCACTTCGGGCTGAGCGACGACGACATGCACCGGATCGAGACCAGCTGATGTCCGACGTCACGCCTCCCCGCGAGGTGGTTTGTCCGCTGCCGGCCGAGCGCCTGTTCCGGTCCTGCCCGCCGGATCTGCTGCCGTTTGCGACGACCGTGGAGCTGGCACCGATTGACGAAGGCATCGGCCAAGCCCGTGCCGCGGCGGCGGTGCGTCTGGCGCTCGGTATCCGGCACGGCGGCTACAACCTGTTCGCACTGGGACCGGCCGGAACCGGCAAGTATGCGTTCGTCCGCGCTGCTGTGGAGAAAGCGTCCGCCGGTTGGCCGGTGCCTTCCGACTGGTGCTACGTCCACAACTTCGCCGAGCCGCACCGGCCCCGCGCGCTGCGTCTGCCGGCCGGCCGGGCGCGGCCACTGGCCCACGACTTGGCGCGGCTGGTCGAGGAACTGCAGCTGTCGCTGCCGGCCGCCTTCGACAGCGACGAGTACCGGAACCGCAAGGCGGTGATCCAGGAGCACTTCAAGGAGCGGCAGGAGCAGGGGTTCAACGCCCTGCAGGAGCGCGCCCGCGAACAAGACGTGGCGATCATCCGCACGCCGATGGGCTTGGCGCTGGCGCCGATCCGCGACGGCGAGGTGCTGAGTCCGGATGAGTTCGAAAAGCTCTCCGAGGAGGAGCGCAGCCGTCGCCGTACGGTTTCCGAAAAGATGCAGCAGGAGCTGGGCGAGTTTCTGCAGCAGCTGCCGCGCTGGGAGAAGGAACAGCGCGAGCAGGTCCGCGAGCTCAACCGCGAGGTTTCCCTGCTCGCCGTCGGCCACCTGATCGACGAGCTGAAGAAGTCGTGGGAGGATCTGCCGGCTGTCCTCGAGCATCTGGAAGCGATGCGCCAGGACATCATCGAGAACGTCGACGATTTCCTGCCGAAGGAGCAGGGACCGCAGATCGTTCTGGGACCAGCCGGTCGGGAGGCGACGGGCGGCACATCGGCGTTCCGCCGTTACGAAGTCAACGTCATCGTCGGCCAGACGGTGATCGAGACGGTGGTCGAGACGGCAGGCGAGCAGGGCGACGGGGCGCCCGCTGGGGCACCGGTGGTCTACGAGGATCATCCGACGCTGCCCAATCTGGTCGGCCGCATCGAACATCTGGCCCAGTTCGGCATGCTGATGACCGACTTCATGCTGATCAAGCCGGGCGCGTTGCACCGGGCGAACGGCGGCTGTCTGATCCTCGATGCGCGCAAGCTGCTGACGTCACCTTATGCCTTCGAGACGCTGAAGCGGGCGGTCCGTTCGTCGTGCATCCATATCGAGTCCGCAGCCGAACAGCTCGGCTGGTCGACGACGACGACGCTGGAGCCGGAGCCGATCCCGCTCGACGTCAAGGTGGTGCTGCTGGGCGAGCCGATGCTGTACTACCTGCTCAGCGCCTACGATCCCGAGTTCAGCGAACTGTTCCGCGTCGCGGCCGACTTTGAGGTCAGCGTCGATCGCGACGACGACAGCGCCCTCACCTACGCGCGGATGATCGCGGCACTGGTGCAGCGGCTCGGCATCCGGCCGCTGGGCCGCAGCGGTGTGGCCCGGGTGATCGAGCATGCCTCGCGGCTGGCGGGCGACCAGCTCAAGCTGACCACCCACCTCGATACCGTGGAGGACCTGCTGCGCGAGGCGGATTTCTGGGCCGGCGAGGCCGAAGCCTCGGTCGTGGAAGCGTCGCACGTACAAGCCGCGATCGACGCGCGCATCTTCCGCTCCGATCGGCTGCGCGAGCGCATCCAGGAGCAGATCCGGCGCGGCACGGTCCTGATCGAAACCGAAGGCGCACGTGTCGGCCAGATCAACGGTCTCGCGGTGATCCAGCTCAACGGTTTTGCCTTCGGCAGGCCGAGCCGGATCAGCGCGCGGGTCCGGCTTGGCAAGGGTGAGGTAGTGGATATCGAGCGCGAAGTGGCGCTGGGTGGGCCGCTGCACAGCAAGNGGGTGCTGATCCTGGGCTCGTACCTCGCCAGCCGCTATGCGCGCGAGCAACCGTTGTCGCTGCAGGCGAGCCTGGTGTTCGAGCAGTCGTACGGCGGCGTCGATGGCGACAGCGCGTCGTCGGCGGAGCTCTACGCGCTGCTCTCCGCACTTTCGGGCATTCCACTGCGCCAGTCGCTGGCGGTGACCGGATCGGTCGACCAGCAGGGCCGGGTGCAGGCGATCGGCGGCGTCAACGAGAAGATCGAGGGTTTCTTCGATGTTTGCTCCGCCCGTGGGCTGACGGGCGAGCAGGGCGTGCTGATCCCGGCCAGCAACGTTGTGCACCTGATGCTGCGCGCCGACGTGGTTGCGGCTTGCCGTGACGGCCGGTTCGCGATCTATCCCGTGGAGACCATCGATCAGNGAATCGCGCTGCTGACCGGGGTGCCGGCGGGCGAGATGGACAAGCACGGCGAGTATCCGTTGGGCAGCGTCAACCGGGCGGTCGCCTCGCGCATCGCTGGATTTGCCCGTAAGGCGCAGAAGCTGGCCGCGCAGGCGAAAGGCGAGGGACGCGCGCGCAAGAAGAACGCCAACAACGGGGATGCAGGGTGAGAAGCGCTCCGGCAACGGCAGACCGCCGCCCCTTCCGCCGCGTCGTCCTGGCGCTGGATACGGTGAGCGGAGATCCCAGTGTTCTGGACCGGGCCGCCGCGCTGGCCGCCCGGCTGCGCGGCGAACTGCTGGCGTTGTTTGTCGAGGACATTGATCTGGTGCGGCTGGCCGGCCACCAGCAGGTGTTCACCTGCAGCACGCTGAACGGCGGTGTCCGCGAACTGGCGGCGGATCACCTGCAGACCAGCTTGCGGCTGCAGACGCAGCGGCTGTGCCGGGCAATGGAGCAGGCCGCCACGCGCCGTCAGGTCAAGGCCGCCTTCCAGCTTCGGCAGGGACGGCTGATGACGGAAGTGCTGGACGCCGCTGGCGTCGACGACCTGGTGGTGATCAGCTGGTCAGCGCCCAGTTGGTCGGCCTCAGGCCGGGCGACACCGTGGGCGGGGAGCACGCCGCCGGCATCGGTGGTCGTCCAGGCGCTGGCGGAGGCGCGCGTCCGGTCCGTGCTTTTGCTGCACCCACAGACCGGCGATGGACCGGTGCTGGTTGCTTTCGACGGCTCGGAGGCCGCCTGGCACGGACTGGCGACGGCGGCGCAGGTCGCCGACGTCGACGGCGGCCGGATCGAGGTCGCCCTGCTGGCAGAACGCGTGGCGCTGGCCGACGGCTGGGCACACGAGATCGGCGTGAAGTTGGCCGAAAGCGAGCTTACGGCCAACTTCCTGCTGATGCCCCGGGCTGAGGTCCGGGTGTTGTGCGAACTGGCGGCCCGCCGCCACTGCACCTTACTCGTCCTGGGCGCCGACCGTACCCTGTGGGAAGGGGAGACCGCGCGCAGCCTGTTGCATCGCGCCACCTGTTCGGTGCTGCTGGTGCGGTAGGGGGATTAGTAAGCAGACGTATGCGACAGGACGGTCAAATCGTGCAACCACGCGCCTATGGGCTTTTCTACATCCTGCTGATTGCAATCAGCGTCCTTGTCGCGGCGGATCGTCGCTGTGCCGCGGGCGAAGCGGCCGCGCAGCCCTCCTTCGTCGGCAGTGCCACCTGCGGCACCTGCCACGCGCCCGAGATGCAGGCCTGGCGCGGCTCGCATCATGATCTGGCGATGGCCAAGGCGACGGAGCAGACCGTTCTCGGCGATTTCAACGATGCCACGTTTCGCTACGGGGATATCACCTCGCGGTTCTTCCGCAAGGACGGCCGGTTCTTCGTCAACACGGACGGGCCGGATGGCAAGCTGGCCGACTTCGAAATCGGTTACGTCTTCGGCGTCACACCGCTGCAGCAGTACCTGATTGCGTTTCCGGACGGGCGGATGCAGGCACTCGGCATCGCCTGGGACAGCCGGCCGAAGGAGAAAGGCGGCCAGCGGTGGTTCCATCTCTATCCGGATCAGGTCCTGAAGGCGGGCAGTCCGCTGCACTGGACCGGGATCGACCAGACCTGGAACTTTCAGTGCGCCGAGTGCCACTCCACCGAGCTGCGCAAGAACTTCGACGCGGCGACAAACACCTATGCCACCACCTGGGCAGAGATCGACGTCGGCTGCGAGGCCTGCCACGGCCCGGGCTCGGCGCACGTCGCCTGGGCGAAGGGCGACCAGAAAGGAGCTGACGGGCTCACCGTCCACTTCGACGAGCGTGAGGGCGTGCAGTGGACGATCGATCCCGCCACCGGCAGCGCCCGGCGCAGCCAGCCGCGGACCTCGGCGAAGGAACTTGAGACCTGTGGGGTCTGCCACGCGTTGTCGTCGAAGATCGCCGAGCCCTGGCGGCCGGGCCGCGCGCTGCTCGACAGCCACCTGCCGAGGCTGCTGCATGCCGGCCTGTTCGAAGCGGACGGCAACAGCCTGGGCGAGGTCTACAACTACGCGCCGTTCCGCCAGAGCAAGATGTTCGCATCGGGCGTGTCGTGCAGCGACTGTCATGACCCGCATTCTTTGCACCGGGTTGCCGACGGCAATGCTGTGTGCACCCAGTGCCATGAGGCCGACCGGTTCGATGTCTCGGCGCACCACCATCATCCGGACGGATCATCCGGAGCGCAGTGTGTGTCCTGCCACATGCCGGTGAAGACCTACATGCAGGTCGATCCGCGCCACGACCACGCCTTCCGGATCNCCCGCCCGGACGAATCCCAACACTTCGGAACCTCGAACGCGTGCACCGACTGCCACACAGAGAAGGATGCGGCCTGGGCGGCAGCGGCCATCGAGCGTTGGTTCGGCCCTGAGCGCAAGGGCTTCCAGACCTGGACGGCAGCGTTCGCTGCGGCGCGCACAGACGCGCCGGATGCGCAGGCGCTGCTGCTGAAACTCGCGAACGATGCACAAGCGCCCTCGATCGCGCGCGCCACCGCCTTTGACCATCTGGCGGCGTATCCTGGCGCCGAGGCGCTGGCCGCAGCTCAGGGTGGCCTGGGCGATGCCGATCCCCTGGTGCGGCTGGCGGCGCTGCGCACACTGCGGCCGTTCCCGGTCGAGCGGGCCTGGCCGCTCGCCAACCGCCTGCTCGACGATCCGGTGNCTGGGGTGCGCCTCGAAGCCGCGGCGCTGCTGGCCGCGATGCCGGCCGGCCGGCTGTCGGCAGACGACCGCAACCGGCTGAACCAGGCCATCGACGCCTACATAGAGGCGCAGCGGGTGAATGCCGATCGTCCCGAGCATCGGGTGAATCTCGGCAACCTCTTCGAGCAACTGGGGCGCTCCAGCGAGGCGGAAGCCGAGTTCATTGCCGCCCGAACCCTCGATCCCGGCTTCACGCCGACCTACGTCGGCCTGTCGCAGCTCTACGGGCAGCAGGGACGAGAGAAGGATGGCGAGACGGTGCTGCGGCAGGGACTGAAGCGGGTGCCTGACGACGCGGACCTGCACCATGCCCTCGGTCTCAATCTGGTGCGCCAGCACCGTGCCGCAGAAGCGGTCGTGGAGCTGGCCCGGGCGGCCGAGCTTGATCCGGCGAACGCCCGCTTCGCCTACGTCTACGCCATCGCGCTGAATTCCACCGGTCGCACCGACGAGGCGCTGCAAACGCTGGAGGCCGCACACGAGAGACACCCGGCCGATCGGGACGTCCTGTTCGCGCTGGTCACCATCAATCGGGACCTCGGCCGAAGGGATGCGGCGATCGGCTGGGCGCGCCAGCTTGCCGCCGTCGAACCATCAGCTCAGGCGCTCGTCAGGCAGTTGCAGGGGACCCCGGTGCGCGCTGAGCGGCGGGTCAATGAAGGCGGTGTTAACGCGGGTGAGGGGAACGATCATGCGGCTTCTGATCATCCTCGGATTGATGATGGCGGCAATTGGAACGGTGCGAGCCGAAGGCGCGCAGGCCGGAAAAGCTGAAACAGGCGCGCACGGGCTGCGGCTGCCGGCGACATTCGCGGGCGATCTGCCGTGTGCCGACTGCGCCGGCATCCGCTACCACCTCAACCTGTGGCCGGACCAGGTGTTCGAACTGCGCCTGTCCTGGCTTGGCCTCGAGGAACGGCGGGACAGCATGGGCCGGTGGTCGGTCAATCCGGAACGCCGGGCGCTGATGCTGTGGGGAACGGGCGAGTTTCCGACGCAGTTTGCGATCCTGAACAACCAGCGCCTGCGCTTGCTGGATACGCAAGGTCGCCCGATCGTCTCCGACCTGCCGTATGAATTGGCAAGTCAAGGGTCGCTGGAGCCGATCACGGACTTGCATCTCTCGCTGGCCGGAATGTTCGTCTACTTCGCCGATGCGGCGCGGCTGACCGAGTGTCAGACCAGCCGCAGCTATCCGGTCGCCATGGAGGGCGACTACCTCACTCTCGAGCGCGCCTACACCGAAGCCCGCAGCGAGCCGAAAGAGCCGCTGCTGGTGACGCTCGACGGCAGCATCGCCGACAGGCCGCGGATGGAGGGTGCGGGGACGGAGCCTACGCTCGTCGTCAGCCGCTTCGTCAACGTCTGGCCGAACGAGACCTGCGAGCGCAACCGGGCCGAGGCGTCGCTCACCAACACCTACTGGCGCATCGTCCGGCTCGACGACGCGGACGTGCACGCACAAGACGGACGTCGGGAACCGCATATCCTGCTGCGTGCGGGCGAACCGGCGCGGTTCAGCGGCACCGTCGGCTGCAACCAGTTCATCGGCGGCTACGCGGTTTCCGGCGAAAGCCTGCACTTCGAGGCCGTGGCATCGACGAAGATTGCCTGTCCGCCGCCGCTCGACGCGCTCGAACGCGCGTTCACCGAGGTGCTGGGGCGCACGGTGAACTGGAACATCACCGCCCAATTCCTGGAGTTCCGCGACGCCAAGGGCGAGCCGATCGGACTGTTCCAGGCGGTCTACCTGCGCTGAGGCGTGGGGTGCATGCCAGACGTGTTGCGGATCGCGTCACTGAGGGCGTCGCCGGCATCCTCCCGACAAAGAGCTGCCCGCAAGCCAGAGGCCGCGGCGGACCGGCTGTCGGCTACCGGCCGTAGTTTCGATTATGGTAATTTAGCAACATTGTCGCCACATCGGCACTGCCGATGTCGTGATCGATCTTGACCCAATACCCATACTTTTTGTAAGGGCAATGCCGGACGGGGATCGTCCGGGTGCCGCGCAAACTCGACGCCCGTCACAACCATCGTCCGTTGTCGAGTGCCCGGATTAAGAGGAAAAAATGTCTAATAATATTAAGACGTTCGTCTGTGCCGCCATATGTGGAGCCGCTGTATCGCTCGCCGCCAGCGGTGGCGCGCAGGCCTATGAGCCGGGTGACTTTCTGGTGCAGTTGCTGGTCGAGGGATTCTACTCCAACGCCAGCGGACACATCGATACACACGTCAACTTCGACAGCGGCAACGCAACCGTCAATCCCGCTCTCAACCTGACGTACTTCTTTACCAAGAACATCGCGGCACAGACCGTAATTGCGGTTCCGCTGGCACGGGTGGATCTGAATGTCGGCAACGAGCGCTCGAAAGCGACCGACCAGTGGGTCCTGCCGCTGAGCCTGATCGGCCAGTATCACTTTTTCAGCGACGAGATAGTCTCGCCCTACCTCGGCGCCGGCATGACGTATGCGAAGTTCTGGGAAGATCAGAGCCACCTGGGCAGCCACGTCGATGTCGACGACACCTGGGGTGGACTGATCAACTTCGGCTTCAACGTCAAGATCCCCGAGACCCGCTGGGTTGCGGTTGTTGACGCCAAGAAGTGGTGGCTGTCGCCAACCAAAACCCGCGTCGGCGGCAACAAGCTGGACGATCTGACCGTCAACCCGTGGTTCTTCGGTGCCGGTATCGGTTACAACTTCTCCACGCCGCCGCTGTTCTGATCCGCAGCACTCACGCTGCGTGAGGCGATCGCCGTTTGGTTGCCCTCGGGCTTGTCCCGGGGTCAGCCAGCGAGGTTGGTCTCCAGAAACGCCGTCGTGCGTTCCCAGGCAAGCTTGGCATCTGCGGCGTCGTAACGGCCG
This sequence comes from Defluviicoccus sp., assembly GCA_013414705.1. Taxonomy (GTDB): domain Bacteria; phylum Pseudomonadota; class Alphaproteobacteria; order Rhodospirillales; family Defluviicoccaceae; genus Defluviicoccus. Next base: position 2,764,497 of record CP058705.1, on the reverse strand, counting down.
CCCGACGGGTTGGCGAAGGCGTGATCGGCGTCGTACCAGTAGACGGTGAGCGGCTTGCCAGCCTCGGCCATCGCCGCTTCGAACGTCTCGACCATCTTACGATTGATGAAGGTATCCCGGCTCGCGAAATGGCCCAGCACCGGGCCGTGCAGCCGCGCCAGCCGGTCCGCCGGCTGATCCACCCGGCCGTAGTAGATGACGGTGGCGTCCACCGGCGTGGCGATCGAGGTGTTGAGTGACCAGCCGCCGCCGAAGCACCAGCCGATCGTCCCGACCTTGCCGGTGACGTTTGGATGCTGACGCAGCCACTGCACCCAGGACACGAGAGTGTCGGTGGCCACGGCAGGATCCACCGCCTGCATCAGTGCTTGCGCCTGTTCACGCGTTGCGGTGCTCTGTCCGCCGTAGAGATCGATCGCCAGCGCCACGTAGCCTTCGCGCGCGCATTCTGCGGCCATCGCCTTGATCTGATCGTTCAGCCCCCACCATTCGTGGATGAGCAGCACGGCCGGCGCCGGAACCGTTGCGGGAAGCGCCAGCGCGGCACTGACCGACGTTCCGCCAGATGTGGTGCCAGATATGGTGATTGAGACCGTTTCAAGCGTTTCGGCCGCAGCCCGGGCCAGCTCGGTGTCTGCCAGGACGGCAGCAAGCGGAAGCGTTGCCGCCAGACTGTGCAGGACGTCGCGTCGGCTGGGTTGTTTCGTCGGCATCACTGATCTCCTTTGGCAACGACCCACCGAACACTGTCGGAGATGTGGGGAGCGGCTGCGAGGTCGCAAGCTCACCGCGTGCGCGTGATGTGAGGCTGGCGGGCGTACGGTTGTTTCATGTACGTGCTTGCGTCACTCCAACCTCGCATGAGACAGGCTTGCGAATGTTCAAACGAAACGTGGTCGGATGGCTGGCCGCAGCGATCATCGTTGTCTTGGATCCGCTGTCCGCATCTGTTGCCGCTGCCGCCGATTCCATTGTCGTCACCACTAGGCCGGCGGCGCTGAACGCCTATAGTCCGGAGACGACGCGCACCGGGCGGCTGGAGTACCGCGGCGGGCTCGTGCTGCGCTCGACCGACAAGCGGTTCGGCGGTCTCTCGGGCATGCTTGTTTCGCCCGACGGAGCGTGGCTGGTTGCCGTCTCAGACCGCGGCTGGCGTGTGCGGATGCGTCTGCAGTACGACGCCAGCGGTCAGCTTGTTGGTGTCAGTGACGCGACGCTCGACCCCTTGCGCGGGATCACCGTACCCTGGCTTGCCAACCGCCCGGCGGGCGATGCGGAATCGCTCGCCAGAGGATCGCAAGAGGGCGTGCCGGACGGTGATATGATTATCGCCTTCGAGACGCGACCGAAGCTGTGGCGCTATCCTGCCGGCGACGGTGCACCGGTTCCGCTCGCCATTCCCTCCGAGGTGAGGCGTGCACCGCGAAACGAGGATCGAGGCCCTGACCCGGCTCGACGACGGCCGCTTGCTGGGGCTGAGCGAGGGCCTGCGGGCGGACGGCGGCTACGTCGGCTGGCTGAGTTCGACGGGTGGTGGCTGGTCGCGGGTCGTCTGGCAGACCGGTGCCGGCTTTCAGGCCACTGGTGCCGCGACGCTGCCCGACGGCGACGTTATCGTCCTGAGCGGCGCGTGCTGCCACCGGGTGCGCGGGTTCGGCTGGTGAAAGCGGCGGCGATCGCGCCGGGAGCGACGCTTGACGGCGAAGAGATCGGCCGGCTTGAAGGAACGTTGAGCTTTGACAACATGGAAGGATCGATGCCCGGCGCGGACCGTCCGGCGAAACCCTGGTCTACCTGCTGTCAGACGACAATTACGCGTTTTTCCAGCGTACTCTGCTGATGATGTTCCGGCTCGTCGACTGACGGCGTGCCGGGTGGCCGCGGCTTCACGGCGGTCAACGGCCGCAGCGCGGATGCTGTAAGCCTCTCTATAATGCGCTCTCGTCCACTCGTTGCTGGAAACCCCGCATGCCCTCTTTCAGCCGGCAGCCCGCCCCAACCGATCGTCGCGGCGATTGGGGAACCATCCGAGCCCTGCTCCCTTACCTGTGGCCGGCGGGCGAGACCGGGCTGCGGCTGCGGGTCGTCGCGGCGGTCATCTTTCTGATTGCCGCCAAAGGCATCAGCGTCCTGGTGCCGATGGTCTACAAGCACGTCGTTGATGCGCTTGCCGCCGACGAGTTCGGCAAAGTGATCGCAGTCCCGGTGTTCATCGTCATCGCGTACGGCGTGGCGCGGATGCTGTCCCAGATGTTCGGGGAACTGCGGGATGGGGTGTTTGCCAAGGTGGCGCAGCGGGCGATCCGCACCGCCGGGCTGAGGACGTTCGAGCACCTGCACGGCCTGTCCTTGCGCTTCCATCTCGACCGGCGGACCGGCGCCGTCAGCCGGGCGATCGAGCGCGGCACCAAGGGCATCGACTTCCTGCTCAGCTTCATGCTGTTCAATATCCTGCCGACGCTGCTGGAGATCCTGCTGGTCTGCGGCATCCTGTGGTGGATGTTCGGCGTCTGGTATGCGCTCGTCACCTTCGTCTGCATCGCGCTCTACATCGTGTTCACCGTCGGCGTGACCGAGTGGCGGACGAAGCTCCGCCGGCAGATGAACGAAACTGATTCCGAGGCGCACACCAAAGCGATCGACTCGCTGCTCAACTTCGAGACGGTGAAGTACTTCGGCAACGAGCGGCACGAGGCCCGGCGCTTCGATGCCTCGCTGCAGCGCTACGAGAAAGCGGCGGTGACCAGCAAGGTCTCGCTCAGCGTGCTCAACATCGGCCAGGGAGCGATCATCGCCGCGGGCCTGATCGCGCTGATGCTGATGGCGGCCAGTGGCGTTGTCGACGGACGGATGACGGTGGGCGACTTCGTCATGGTCAACAGCTACCTGATCCAGCTCTACCTGCCGCTCAACTTCCTGGGCTTCGTCTACCGTGAGATCCGCCAGTCGCTGACCGACATGGAGCAGATGTTCGACCTGCTGCGCCAGGGAGCGGAGATCGCCGATCCACCGGATGCCCGGCCGTTGGCACTGCGCGGCGGCGAGATCGTCTTCGACGACGTGTCATTCGGCTATGATCGCCGGCGCATGGTGCTCGAAGAAGTCTCGTTCCGGGTGCCGGCGGGCGGCGCGCTCGCCATCGTCGGCGCCAGCGGTGCCGGCAAGTCCACCATCTCGCGGCTGCTCTACCGGTTTTACGATGTTACAGGTGGGGCAGTGCGGATCGACGGCCAGGACGTACGCCGGATCACCCAGGAAAGCCTGCGGGCCACCATCGGTATCGTCCCCCAGGACACGGTGCTGTTCAACGACACGATCTTCTACAACATCGCCTACGGACGGCCCGACGCGGGCGACCACGAGGTCGAGCAGGCAGCGAAGCTTGCCCGTATCCACGACTTCGTCGCCGCATTGCCCGATGGCTACCGGACGATGGTGGGCGAGCGCGGGCTCAAACTGTCCGGCGGCGAGAAGCAGCGCGTCGCGATCGCGCGCACCATTCTGAAGGACCCGGCGCTGCTGATCTTCGACGAGGCGACCTCGGCGCTGGACACTCACACCGAGAAGGAAATCCAGGCCAGCCTGCGCGAGGTCTCGGCCGGACGAACGACGGTGATCATTGCCCACCGCCTGTCCACCGTCATCGATGCAGATCAGATCCTGGTGCTCGACGCCGGCCGGGTGGTCGAGCGCGGAACGCACGTGGAACTGCTTGCGGCAAGCGGCCGCTACGCCGAGATGTGGGCAAAGCAACAGCAGGTCGAAGAAGCGCGTATCGCGCTGACCCAGGCGGTTGAACAGGAGCGCACGGCGGAAACCGTGCCGTAAAGCCTGCGGCCGCGGCGCCTTGGCGATTGAGTATCAGGAATTCATCCTGTCACACGGTGCTGCGTACTTGGCATCCACTTTCTATATCCTAAACTAGGAAAATATACTTTATTCTGGCGTCGTGTTCCGATATTGTTCTTCAGGTAGCCGTCGCCTTGGGAACAAGATCGATGCACATGTCAAAGCCAGACCCGGATGTCATGCGTCGGATCCTGCATCGCCACCAGTGGTCCGACATCGCCGACTGGGTGCAGGCTCTGGATGATCTCGCCGATCTGAACGACGAGGAAATCGAGTGCCTGGCATCGCCCCAATCGCCTCCACGGAAGCGAGTCGAGAGAACGCAGAAAAATCCCACCGCCGCTGAAGCACGACGCCTGCGCTCAGCGAGCGATATGCGTTGAGACGCTTCAGGCGGCCTGGGCGATCGGGCCGGCGGCTTTGTCGAGTTGCGCCCAGAAGTTGCGGAACAGCCGGTCCTCCAGGCGGGCGAATGCCGGGATCTGGCGGGCGGGATCGGCGCCCAGCTCCTCAAGACGCTCAAGCATCTGCTGCAGGTGCAGCTCTTCTTCGGCCAGGATCCCNTTCAGGGTCAGTGTCGCACCAGACTCGACGAGAGCCTGCTGGTACAGCCGGTAGGTCCAGATGGCGCGCAGCTCGATCGTCAGTGACACGTACAGATAAGGCACTTCGGGTGATGTCACCGGCCCGAGCGCGTCCTCGATCGAGGCGTCCAGGCGGCCGAAGTACATCTTCGCCGACGCCGGGCAGATCGCCGAGGCATCATCGAAGGGCAGGGCACTGCGTGCCATTCCCTCGGCGGCGCGCTTGAAGAAGTAGGCGTGCCGGGCTTCCTCGGCCAGATGCTTGAGCACCTCCTGGCCCAGGTCGCCGCGCGTCTGGCTGACCATGATCTTGCGGCTGCCGATGTGTTCCATCAGCGCCAGCGTGTTGAGAAACCGCGCGTGCTCCGCGGGCCGTTCCGCCCACCAGGCGAGGCGCCGGCGAACCGGTTCCTCAAGGTCGGCGCTACACGCTTCGGTCTCGCAGAGCGGCCAGGCAGTCCTCAATGACATCGTATATCCCGTCGAGTTCGTCGCTTTTGATGCAGTATGGAGGCAACACGTACACCACGTTGCCAATCGGACGCAACAGCACCCTNCGGTCCAGGAAAAACCGGTAGAGGCGCGGTGCGAGGTCGGAAAGATAGCCGGACATCGCTGTCGTCAGTTCGATCGCGGCAATCGTCCCGCAGCTTCGGACATCCGCCACCATCTCGTGCTCGCGGAATGCTGGCAGGCGGCCGACGTGATGTGTGGCGATCGCGCCGATGCGTTCGAGCACCGGCTCGGTCTCCCAGATCGCAAGGTTGGCGAGCGCCGCCGCGCAGGCAATCGGATTGCCAGTGTAGGACGAGGAGTGGAAGAACATCCGCCCCCGGTCTTCCGACCAGTAGGCGTCGTAGAGGCGGCGGGTGGCGAGCGTGACGCCCATCGGCAGGAAGCCGCCGGTGATCCCCTTCGACAGGCACAGGATGTCCGGCACCACCTCTGCCTGCTCGCAGGCGAACAGCGTGCCGGTGCGCCCGAAGCCGGTCATCACCTCGTCGGCGATGAGAAATACATCATGCTGCCGGCACAGCGCCGCCAGTTCTGCCAGCACCCAGGGNGCATACATCCGCATGCCGCCCGCCCCCAGCACCAGCGGTTCCAGGATCAGTGCGGCGATATCACTGCCGCCTTCGCGCAGCAGGCGGGCAAACGCCTCGATCGTGCGCTGCTCGTCTCCCGGTGCCGGAAACGGCAGAAAGTCGACGTCGAACAGCATCGGTTGGTAGGGCGAGGTGAATATGCTGCGGCTGCCGACCGCCATCGCCCCGAAGGTATCGCCGTGATAGCCGTCCTCGAAGGCGACAACCCGGTGACGGGGCCGGCCCAGATTGTGCCAGTAGCCGACCGCCATCTTGACCGCCACTTCCACTGCAGTGGAGCCGGAGTCCGAGAAGAACGCCACGTCGAGGCCCTGCGGCGCCATCGCCAGCAGTTTGCGCGCCAGTTCCTCGGCGGGCGGATGCGTGAAGCCGGCGAAGATCACCTGCTCCAGCGCCGCCGCCTGCCGGCCGATTGCCTCGGCAATCTTCGGATGAGCGTGTCCGTGGGTCGTCACCCACCACGACGAGATCGCATCGAGGATGCGCCGTCCGTCGGCTGCGTGCAGCCAGCAGCCTTCGCCGCGCGCGATCTCGATCATCGGCCCCGAGGTGGCGTGCTGGGTGAACGGGTGCCAGATCGGTGACGGCCGTTCGGCGGTGGTGCCGGGCAGCGGTGANGACAAGCGATGCGGCGGTCATGCCGGCAGGAAGTCCTCGCGACGGAACTGGGTGGCGAATGCGGCAAGAAGCGATTGTGGCGTCAGGCTCGCCAGCGGCGGCACCCCGCCCAGCCGCTTTGCGCCGGAAAACTCGCAGATGGTCTGCTCATTGTCCGGCATCGGCTCGCCTACGAAAACAACGCCCAGCAGCGGGATGTCACGGTGCCTGAGTGCTTCGATCGACAGCAAGGTGTGGTTGATCGTACCCAGCGCGGTGCGCGTGCAGAGCACCAGGGGGACCGACCAGCGCTGCAGGACATCGATGTAGAGCACACGCCGGGTCAGCGGCACCATCAGCCCGCCGGCGGCTTCGACGATCAGTGGCGGATCGTCGGCATGGCGGGCCGGCAGGATCAGCGCCTGCGGGTCGATCTCGACGCCGTCCAGCTCTGCCGAGCGGTGCGGTGACAGCGGTTCGGTCAGCACGTAGCGCGGCGGCAGGAAGCGCTCGGGGCCAAGCCCGGTCAGTTCGGTGACGGTGGCGGTATCGGTGCCGTCGGTGATGCCGGACTGCACCGGCTTCCAGTAGACGCCGCCCAGTGCCAGCGTGAGCATCGCGGCAACCACCGTCTTGCCGATGCCGGTATCGGTACCGGTGACGACGAGTGCGTTCATCCGTGGCGTACCCGCACTGGGCTCGCGCGACGCGCAGTCATTGTGCCGCAACCACCGGCGCCTGTGCAGCGCTGGTCACCTCCAGCGCTTGGCCCAGCGCGTCGGCAAGCGCCATGATCTCGGGTTCGGTCCGATCGACGCCGATCGAAATCCGCAGCCGCGAGGTGCCGGCGGGCACCGTCGGCGGGCGGATGGCGCGGACATCGAAGCCGGCTTCGTGCAGCGCTGCGGCGACCGCAAGTGCCGTGGCATCCGCACCGAGGATCACCGGAATGATCTGGCTGCCGGCATCCGCCACCGTGCTGCCGGCCGCATCGGTCAGCGCTCCTGCGGCAAGCGCGCTCAGGCGGTGCAGGCGCTCGCGCCGGTCGGGCTCCGCGTCGACCAGCTCCAGGGCGCGCTGCACGGCAGCGGCGACGCACGGCGCCGGTGCGGTGGAGTAGATGAACGGCCGGGCGGCATTGACCAGGTAGTCGATCGCCACCGCCGGGCCGCAGACGAGGCCGCCCGCCGCTCCCAGCGCCTTGCCGCAGGTGTGCAGGACGATCAGCCGCTCATCGTAGCGGCCTTCGCTGACACCGCGCCCGGTAGGGCCGAACACACCGGTGCCGTGTGCCTCGTCGACGATCAGCACCGCGCCGCTGGCGTGTGCCAGCGTGTGCAGCTCGGCCACCGGGCCGATGTCGCCGTCCATGCTGTAGACGCTCTCAATCGCGATCCAGATCTCGTGGGCGCCGTCCGTCCGCGCCCGGCGCACCGCGGCCTCGAAGGCGTCCACGTCGTTGTGACGCACCTTGTACGAGCGGGCGTGCGACGCGTGGATGCCGTCCTTGACGCTGGCGTGCACGCGCTCGTCAAAAACGATGGCGTCGTGGCGGTGCGGCAGCGTGGTGAACAGGGCGTAGTTGGCGAGAAAGCCGGTAGAGAAGTACAGAACCTTCTCGCACCCGAAGAAGCCGGCCGCAAACGCCTCAAGCCGCGCGTGCGCATCCTGGTGCCCGCGCAGCAGCCGTGAGCCGGCCGCGCCCGCCGAGCCAGACTCGGCGAGCTCTTTGATCATTGCATCACGCAGGGCCGGGTGGCGGGCGAGGCCCAGGTAGTCGTTCGAGGTGAAGTCGATGCCCCGCGGCAGCTCAAGCGAGCGGTGCCGCGACGCACTCTTCAGCCGCGAGAGTTCCTGTGCCAGCCGCTGCATGTCGATCCTTGGGGCANNCTCGTGCTTGTCCGGCTCGCGTCCGTGCAGGCCGAGATCGGCAAGCAGCACACGATCGAAGTCGGACTCGGGATTGGGGGTGGTCAGCAGCTTCTCGCCGGTGAAGATCGAGTTGGCGCCGGCGAGGAACGCCATCGCCTGCGCCTCGCGCGGAATATCAAGACGCCCGGCGCTGAGACGGACCATCGCGCGCGGCAGCAGGATGCGCGCCACCGCAATCGCCCGGATCCAGTCGAAATTGTCGAGCTGCTGGCGTTCGGCGAGCGGCGTGCCCTCGATCGGCACCAGCGCGTTGATCGGCACGCTTTCCGGCTGCGGGTCGAGGTTGGCCAGGGTGTGCAGCAGCTTGATCCGGTCGAGCTTTTCCTCGCCCATGCCGAGGATGCCGCCGCAGCATACCGAGATGCCGGCCTTGGAGACGTTGGCGATCGTCTTCAGCCGGTCCTCGTAGGTGCGCGTGCTGATGATCGAGCCGTAGTAGTCGGACGACGTATCCAGGTTGTGGTTGTAGGCGGACAGGCCCGCCTCGGCGAGGCGCTTCGCCTGGTCTTCGGTCAGCATGCCGAGCGTGCAACAGGCTTCCATGCCCATGGACCGCACGCCGCGGACGATCTCCAGCACCCGATCGAAGGCGCGGCCGTCGGTGACCTCGCGCCAGGCGGCTCCCATGCAGAAGCGGGTGGAGCCGGCGTCCTTCGCCTCGCGGGCGGCGGCCAGCACCTCGTCGGTCTTCATCATCCGGCCGGGATCGACCTCGGTTTCGTAGCGCGACGACTGCGGGCAGTAGGCGCAGTCCTCCGGGCAGTTGCCGGTCTTGATCGACAGCAGCGTGCAGAGCTGCACCTCGCGCGGATCATGATAGCGGCGGTGCACCTCCGCCGCCCGGAACACCAGATCCAGGAGCGGCATGTCGTAAAGATCGGAAACGGCGGAGAGGCTCCACTTATCCTGTGTCGTCGTTGCCATGTCGGTGAGTCTTCGTCCCGCTGTGTGTCGGATCAGCCGTCGCTCACGCGGAGCGCCGGGACATAATCCAGGCAATAAGCCACGCGGGCTCGCCGTCCGTCAAGGCCCAGGGGGCGATGCGACAGGGCTATCGCATTTGGCCGAGGATGGATCTGGCGCAGTCGTTGGACCAGCCGGAGCGTTTGCGTTTTCGGCGGATGGAGATGCCGGGTCGGGCTCGTTGCAGGACGTTGAGGGTGAGTTTGCGCAGTATCGCGAGGTTTTCCGGTCCGTGGTCCTTGCGGTTGCGGGCCCGGTCCTCGTCGAAGACGACGTCGAGCAGCCAGTGGAGGCCGTTCTCGATCGACCAGTGTGCACGCGCGGCCTGCAGGTAGGCGGAGGCTTCGAGCGGCCGCGAGCTCACGTGATAGTGGCGCGTCGTGGTGCGCTTGCCGCGGCACTCGACCGTGCTCTCGATCACGCCGAGACAGGCGCGTTGCGGCAGTAATACCAGCTCGGCGCACGACGTCTTCGCTCCGCGGAGCCAGTCGAGGTCGTGGCTCACCCAGCCGCGCCTTGTCTCGATACGGCCGTGCTCGGCGTCGGTGGTGACGGCGGTCGGGAGGCCGGCCAGGGTCTCGGCATCGGCGAAGTAGGCCGCTACTTCCTTGTGCAGGGCCGGCCGGTTAGCCTTGAGGCGCAGCAGATAGTCACCGCCTCGCGCCAGGATCAGCTCGGCGGTTTCGTTCTGGCAGTGAATTGCGTCGGCGGTGACCAGCCGGCCGCCGAGGTCAAGGCAGGTGAGCAGCGCCCGGGCGGCCAGGATCTCGCTGTCGCCGTCAGCGGCACGGAAGCGCCGCTGGCCGATCACGAGGCGGGTCGAGGAGGCGAAGGCGGTGACCACGGCCAGCGGGTTGCCGCGGGCGGCATCGTCGAACGAGCGCCTAAGCGTCTTGCCGTCGATCGCGATCACGCCTTCGCCGGCGGCGCCCAGCGCCTCGACGAAGCGGGTGAAGCAGCGGGCGAACGCCTCCGGGTCAAGCAGCCGGAACACGCGGCTGAACGTGTCGTGGCTGGGCACCCCGTTCTTCAGCCGCAGGAACGCGCCGAACAGGCCTTCGCGATCCACCGCGAAGTCGGCAAAATCCGAGCAGCTTTCGGCACCGCACACCGCTGCGGTCAACGCAATGACGAGGAGTTCCAGCAGATCATGGCGTTTGGCGTTGCCGGTGCGCGGATCGGGCAGGGCATCAAAAGCGGCTTCAAACCAGGACAGCGACACCCACAGGCTCCCAAAGCATCAAGGGAACCACACAGAATCCGTCTCAACCCGCCACGCCAGAGCTATTTCCCAAATGCGATTCCCCTGAGGGTTGGCCTCGGCCTTCAGCGGGCTCGCTGCTGGATTAGGCTCGCGGCATTTCCGGCTCGATGCCGGGATCCGCTCCGTCATCGGCATTGGCAGTGGTCTCAGTACTGGTGCCGATGCCGGTCTTCGTGCGTGCGCCAGCCAGGAGCAGAACGACGGCACCGACGACTGCGGACGCGATCGAACCGGTCAGCACGCCGAGCCGGATCGAGGTGTAATGGTCGGCATGCTCCCACGCGAGGCTGCCGATGAACAGGCTCATGGTGAAGCCGATGCCGCAGAGCAGGGCGACACCGTAGAGGTGCAGCCACCCCGCCCCGTCGGGCATGCGCGAGATACCTGCTCGGACCGAGAGCCGCAGCGCCCCGAACACGCCCAGCTGCTTGCCGACGAACAGTCCGAGTGCAATGCCCAGCGTCACCGGCTCGAGGAAGCTGTCCAGGGTCATGCCNATAAAGGAGACCCCGGCGTTGGCAAAGCCGAAGATCGGCAGAACGCCGAACGCCACCCAGCTGTGCAACCCGTGTTCACAGCTCTTGAGCAGCGAGCCGCCGTCCTTCTGGAAAAGCGGAATGGTCATCGCCAGAGCCACGCCAGCGAGCGTCGCGTGGACACCCGATTTGAGCACGCACGTCCACAAGATCAGACCGACGATGAGATAAGGCGCCAGGCGCCGCACGCCCGCCAGATTCATGATCACGAGCACGCCCAGGGCGACTGCGGCGAGCACCAGCGAGATGACGGACAGATCCGCGGTGTAGAAGACGGCGATGATCACGATCGCGCCCAGGTCGTCGATGATGGCGATCGCCGTCAGCAGGACCTTGAGCGAGNNCGGCACCCGCTTGCCGAGCAGGGCAAGAACGCCCAGGGCGAATGCGATGTCGGTCGCGGCCGGAATGGCCCAGCCGTTCAGGTTGTCCCCTTGGCCGAGGTTGATCAGCGCGTAGATCCCGGCAGGCACGACCATGCCGCCCAGGGCCGCCACCGCCGGCAGCAGCGCCCGGTCGCGCGACGACAGCTCGCCTTCCAGAAACTCGCGCTTGATCTCGAGGCCGACGAGGAAAAAGAAGATCGCCATCAGGCCGTCGTTGATCCACAGCAACAACGGCTTGTCGATATCGATCCCCNNCGCGCCGATGTGGGCGTGCATCGACAGGAACGCTTGGTAGTAGGGCGCATATGCCGAGTTGGCGATCAGGAGGGCCAGCGCCGCTGCCGCGACGAGGACGATGCCGCCGGCTGCCTCCATCTTCAGGAATTGTCGAATTGCGCTGATCGGCACGAGCAGGTCCTTACACAAGCGGACGGACGAATGCGGGCAAATACTTCCGCCGGAGGATGGTTCGCAGGCCTAATCCCATATGGGGATCGTTGTTCCCGACGAGGACCTCAGTCACCGAGACAGATACCAAGACGGCGCGCGGTCTGCACCAGCATACCATCCGTCTTCAGCCCNCGCGTCTTGCCGGCCACATCGGACAACGCCACGTCCGTGGCCTTGCCATCCTGCCAGACAACGTAGCGGTCGGTCTTGCCCTGCATGATCAGATCGACGGCATAGGAGCCNCAGGAGCTTGCCAGAATGCGGTCGAAAGCACACGGCGAGCCGCCCCGCTGCACATGGCCCAGCACGGTCACCCGCGTTTCGGCGCCGGTCTGTTCGGCGATCATGTCACCGATGAAGCCGCCCACCCCACCGTAGCGCACCTGTCCGTCCGAGTACGCGTGCTCGACCGACTCGCCGGACGCAAACCGCACACCTTCGGCGCAGACGACGAGACCATGGTTCTGGCCACGGGCGTGCAGCGAGCGCAGGTGCGTGCACACCTTGTTCATATCGAAGGGAATTTCCGGGATCAGCACCACGTCGGCGCCGGCAGCGATGCCCGTGGACATCGCGATCCAGCCGACGTCGCGGCCCATCACCTCAAGCACCATCGTCCGCCGATGGCTCGCGGCCGTCGGCTGCAGCCGGTCGGCGGCATCGACCGCCACCTCGACCGCGCTCATGTACCCAATGGCGAAGTCGGTCTCGGCCAGATCGTTATCGATCGTCTTCGGAACGCCGATGAACGGGATGTTTCCCTGCCCCGCCAGCCGCGCCAGAATCCGGGCGCTGCCGTCGCCACCGATGCCGATCAGAGCATCCAGGTCCAGGGCGCGGAAGCCCTCGATCGCCTCGTCCGAACGGTCCTTGATGGTGCCGTCGGGCATCGGGTACTCGAAGGGATTGCCCTTGTTCACCGTCTCCAGAACGGTGCCGCCCTGTCGCAACAGCGCGCTGTCGACCGAATCCAGCGTCAGATCCCGATAGCGCACCGGCCGCTGCAGCAGCCCTGCCGTACTGGCGAGAATGCCGACGACGGAGATCCCGTACTCGTGGACCGCCCGATAGACGATGGCGCGAATGGCGGCGTTCAACCCGGCGCAGTCCCCACCGGAAGTGAGCACGCCGATACGATTGTGCTTCAACTTGAATTCGCTCACGGCTTTTTCCCCTGCGTGCTGAAGCGGCGTTGCCGTATAACACGCTCGGAGGGTGGTCGGAAGACCGGCAAGACGACACTTTCGGGTCAACGTCTGCTTGTGTTCCCACAATCGGCAGCAGGCGTGCGTCCCAGATTACCGTCCGCTGATAGCTGATCCGCCAGATCACACGTTGCCATCCTCGCTGACCAGCAGGGCGCGTTTGTGAACGGTTTTCCCGTCCGCTCAGCCAAGTCCGTCGCAGGCCACGGCGTTTGAGCGTCGCGATCGGAAGGACAATACGCGGCCGTTCAACCTCGCGCCGCTCATTTCCGAAGCCCGGCGTTTCTCCCGGCTGCACAACCCCGACGGTTCTCGCGGCGGCACAACCAGGTGGCGGAACGCCTCGATCAGCTCCTGGTCTCGGAGGAACTGCAGCCGGCGGCCGGGGCTCTGCGGCCGCCGACATGACGGATGAACGGGAGGCGGGGCAGGGCGCCGGGGACGGCGCGGGAAAGGGCACCGGGGAGAGTGCGAGTGAGGGCTCTCAGCTCTTGCGCGACGTCTTCACCATGACCGGCACCGGCACTGAAACCACATCGTGCCCGCCGCAGTTCGGGCACGCCGGCTTTTGCTTTCGTGCTCGGCGATCCTCTCATCATGCTCGAAGGTCTTGCCGCACTGCGCGCAGCGGTAGGCATACGTCGGCATGCTGCTCTCCACCGTCTCACGCTGCCCCACGTGCCGAGAGTAGCGCGCATATGGTTCAATGTGAATGGTATTTTTCCTCTATAGGGCGAATTCCCGCACCGCGCCGCGCGACCGAAGCCGGCTCCGCGCCGCCGGTCCCGGCACCCGTATGGCGCGAACCGGCAGCGAATGTGTCGTCATCTGTCGTCAAATGTCGTCATTTTGTCCGTAACCTATTGATTTTACATTGCTGGAAATGACGACACCGGTCGTCATTTGCCGCGCTGGATGTCGTCATTTGTCGTCAAAAGTCGTCATGATGTCGTCATTCTGTCATCATCGGAGAATCACTTCACGGTTGTATTTCGCGGGGTGACCCCACAGGTCTTGGCCGCTTGCCTGTTGAAATAGGACGAAAGACCTATATGCGTCAACCCGCCGACCGGCGCGGGCTCCCGGCGCGGCCCCTGGGCCGCTTACGGGCCGGCCCGCTGCGCCTGGGGAGCCGACAGCGTGGCGATGTCCCGGTCGATCGCCTGCAGGCGTTGCTCGAAGTAGGGGCGGTGGTGCTCCTGACCGGCCTGCATGCGGACATTTAAGGCGCCGTTCACGGCCGCGCGGGCGTCTTGCAGCATCGCCAGATCCTCCGTCCGCAGCGCCAGCGTCCACAGCGCGCCGCCGAGGTTGTTCTGGGTCGCAGCCCACTGAAGGGGCACGCGCTCGCGGGTGCGTTCCTGCAGCGCCGCGCGATAGGCCGCGACGGCGTCTTTCAGCCGCGCCGTGCCGCCCTCCCGCTCGCCCAGGGTCCGCAGCGAGGCGCCGAGGTTGTTCTGGGTCATCGCCCAGTCCAGCGGCACGCGCGCGCGGGTGTACTCCTGCAGCGCCGCGCGATAGGCCGCGACGGCTTCTTCCAGCCGCGCCGCGCCGCTCTCCCGCTCGCCCAGGGCCCGCAGCGCGTTGCCGAGGTTGTTCTGGGTCATGGCCCAGTCCAGGGGAACACGGTCACGGGTGCGTTCCTGCAGCGCCGCGCGATAGGCCGCGACGGCCTCTTCCAGCCGCGCCGTGCCGCTCTCCCGCTCTCCCAGGGTTTGCAGCGCGGCGCCGAGGTTGTGCTGGGTCATGGCCCAGTCCAGGGGCACGCGCTCGCGGGTGCGTTCCTGCAGCGCCGCGCGAAAGGCCGCGACGGCGTCTTGCAGCCGCGCCGTGCTGTTCTCCCGTTCGCCCAGCGTCGACAGCGCGGAGCCGAGGTTGCTCTGGGTCATTGCCCAGCCCAGGGCACCCGCTCGCGGGTGTACTCCTGCAGAGCCGCGCGATAGGCCGCAACGGCGTCTTCCAGCCGCGCCGTGTCGCTCTCCCGCTCGCCCAGGGTCGCCAGCGCGATGCCGAGGTTGTTCTGGGTCGCGGCCCACTGAAGGGGCACCCGCTCGCGGGTGTACTCCTGCAGCGCGGCGCGATAGGCAGCGACGGCGTCTTCCAGCCGTGCCGTGCCGCTCTCCCGCTCGCCCAGCCTGAACAGCGTGTTGCTGAGGTTGTTCTGGGTCATCGCTCAGTCCAGGGGCACCCGCTCGCGAGTGAATTCCCGCAGCGCCGCGCGATAGGCCGCAACGGCGTCTTCCAGCCGCGCCGTGTCGCTCTCCCGCTCGCCCAGGGTCGCCAGCGCGATGCCGAGGTTGTTCTGGGTCGCGGCCCAATCCAGGGGGCTTCGTCGCGCGGCCGAAGGTTCAGCAGCGCCCGATAGCGCTCGATGGCTTCTTGCAGCGCCTCGTTGTCGCCGAACTCGTCGCCTTGCCGGTAGAGCGCATTCGCTTCGGCGTCGAGATGCCGGAGCTGCTCCGCCGCATGGTCCGGTGGCATGCGCGCGGCAGCGCTGGCGAAGTGGCCGGCGGCGTCCCGGTAGCGCAGGCGGGTCATCGCGATCTCGCCGCGCTGGGCGGCTGTCGCCGCCGCCTGCAGCCGGCGCTGTTCGATGGCCCGGTCCTCCTCGACCAGCACCTGCCGCAGCAGGTCGTCGGCACGCTGCAGGTCGCCGGCATCGAGGGCGGCGCGGGCGTCCTGCTTCAGGCGCGCGATCTCTGGCGTATCCCCGGAGGCGGCGGCGAGGTCCTGCTGCAGGCGTTTGAACCGCTCGGCGATCTCGGTCAGCGTCTCCGGCCACCGCTCGCGCGGCACCGCCTCTTCGCCCAGGATGCGGAAGAACGCCCGCACCGCTCCCTCGCCGACGCCGAGCTGGCGCTGCAGATCGCCGATCGTCGCCTGCTGCTGCGCGGTGAGTTTTGTGAGAGGGGCGGTCGCTGCGTCGTTCGCTGCCTTGATCAGCGGTGCGAGCTGTTCCGGCGGCGTGTTGACGGTGACGGGTGCCGTAACATTGCCGCCGACTGCAACGCTGTTGCCATTCGCGGTGACCGTAACCGACGGCGTCGCATCGCCGCTCTTGGCGTCGAAGTGCGTGAACACCGCCCAGCCGGCGACCACCACGGCGGCACCACCACCCCGGCCCAGCCGAGAATGGCCCGGTTGCCATCATCCTTCAGAAACCGCCAAAGCCACACCCGCATCTCCCCTATGGAGAGTATGCCGTCCGGCTTCTCAGATGCAAGCCGCTCGGCCCGAGTCAACGCACCCTCCGTCATGGCCGGGCTTGGCCCGGCCATCCCCGTGTTCGAAGCGACGGACACCCGACGTCCCGCTGCCCGGGTCGGCGGGTTGATGGCGCGGGGCGGGAGGCACAATGTTGCCGATATGTTACCGGATGTCGCCGCAGGTGTCCCCGGGCGCGGCCCGCGTGTAGTCTCCGGGCGCGATCTAGCAGGAGTGACGACATCATGATGACAAATGACTACACCTCCGGCGTTCCCATAACATCGGAGTCCCGACATGTAACGCCTGAGGGCGCCTCAGCGCAGGAAGGAGAACAGCACGACCGCCAGGGCGATGACAGCGCCGAGCATCGACACCACCAGGACGATGCGGACAACGCCCTCCTTGCTGCCTTGCCGTGCCTGGGTGGGTTCGCGAATCTCGGTCATGCGCACCACTCCTGTCTGATCGATAAGGGGTGCAGGCATAATCGACGCCACGGCGTGAGGTTCCGAGCCGACCGCCCGAAAACGGTGGCGTCCCCTAGGGGATTCGAACCCCTGTTGCCGCCGTGAGAGGGCGGTGTCCTGGGCCTCTAGACGAAGGGGACGAGGCCGGAAACGATCTTGTAGCGCCCTCGGGTGGTGCGGATCAAGGGGAGGCGTTGCGCGCGATGCCGGTTGTGCTCATTCCGCCGGCGCGGATGGCGCCTGCTGGTCTTCCGGCGTGTTTGACGGGGCCGGTTCCGATCCGTCCGTGTCTTCCGCCGAGGTGCTCTCCGTCACAAGAGTATAGCCCTTGGCGGTCATGCAATTCTCGAACAGCCGCGTCTCGCGCTTCTGCGCTGAAAACCGGTTCATGTCCGACTGCCATTGGCTGTTGGGGCTGGCCGGCCCGCCGGACACCCCGCCGCTCATCATCGACTGGCTGCTCTGCTCGGTGATCGCGAACTCGCGCTCCGCCTGGTTGCGGGCGCGGCGCTGGCAATCGGCCTTGTCCTGCGCCCACTGTTCCTGCGGCACGTTGGGGTTCTGCCAGGTGCCTGTGTCGGCACAGGCCCCCAGCAAAGCTGCCGTTGCCATCATCACCGCCGCTGACGCCCGCATTCCTCGCACCTCTGCCACCTTGATCCGCTTCATATCGCTCGGCGAGTCAGTGTGGATCGCCCGCGCTGGGAACTGTCCGTATCGGTTCAGTGGGGAGACTCCACTTCACCCGGAAGCGCGAAGTCGGCGACCACCGGCGCGTGGAAGGACTCGCCGCTGCCGCGCACCGCCTGCGGCGTCATCAGTTCGTCGCCGAGGGCCTCGTTGTGCACCTCCAGGCCCCGGTACCAGCCGAGCAGGGCGCGCGAGACCAANAGGTGGTCGAGCATCTGTGGGCGGCCGTGGTGGACGACCGAATAGCGCCGGGAGTCCGCCAGCGAGCGTTCGACCGGCACCAGGATGCGCGACGTGAGGTGCGGGTTACCGGCATCTTCCTCGTCGCCGCGGATCAGGCGCACCGGCACCTCGTGGACGTCGGCGTTGAAGTCGCCGCAGACGACGATCAGCGCGTCCTCGTCAGCGTCGAACAGCGCATCGAGCAGCAGCCGGACCTCCAGCGCCTGGCCGCAGCGCTTCAGTGCCGCGAGGTAGAACCCTTCGGCCCAGCCGCCGAGGCTGCGCCAAGTGGACGCGTTCGCCTTNGCGCCCTCGACGAAGGCGGCGCGTGGGGCGCGCAGGTGCACGTTGACCACATGCAGTGGCCGTCCCGGGCCCGCTTCGCCAGCGTCCCCGGAGCCTGCGTCGCCCACGCCCGTATCCAGAATCACGTGCTGGGCCGGACGGTCCCATTCCACCGGCTGCGGCCCCGCATCTTCTGCGGTTGTCCGCTCGCCGCCGGCAACGATCGCCCGGTGCAGCGGCGGCGCCACCAGGTCGTGCTGGAGCTGACGGTGCTCTTGGATCGGCAGCTGGCTCAGCGTCACCAGGTTGTGCTTGTCGCGAAACCGGCCGGTGCTGCGGCTGCGCGTGACCGCGCGCTCGAATTGGGCGTAGGGGGTATCGGCCAGAAGCGTATCGAGGGCAGCGAGCGTGCGCTCCTGCGATCCTTCCGGTCGCTGGCTGTCGACCTCCTGCAGGCAGAGCACGTCGGCACGCAGGCGCAGCAGCTGCGGNCGCAGCAGCCGGATGCGGTCTTCCGCCGAAGCACCGTCCGGCGTCGGCTTGCCCAGGTTTTCGAGGTTGAACGTGGCGATGCGCATCGTCTGTTCCCCGTTCGTGGTCCTCGGGGATCCCTTCGGGGCGTCGTTCTCGGCTAGGGCGCGGCGCCTAGGTGCCGATCGGCGAGTTCGCCGGAGAGTTCGCTGGGGAGGCCACAAGGCAGCGGTGCAGGAAGGCGGTGACCTCCGGGGCGTCCCAGTCGGCGACGCCGGTCACCCGGCCGACCTCGCGGCCCTCGGCATTATACAACACCGTCGTCGGCAGGCCGGCGACGCCCAGGGCGCGGGCCACCCGGCTCGGCCGGTCGAGCGCAACCGCGAGGTTGCGGATGTCGTTGACCGCGTAGAACTTGCGCACCACCGTGGCCCTCCCGGTCGGCGGACAGGGCCAGCACGCGCAGCCCCAGCGCCGGAGCCTCCCCGGCCAGCGTGTCGAGTGCCGGCATCTCTTCGACGCACGGCGGGCACCAGGTGGCCCACAGGTTGAGCACGAGGCCGGTGCCGCGCAGCCCGGCCAGCGGCTGGTCCTGGCCTTCGGCATCGACGTATGGCGCGTCGGGCAGGCGCTTCGTTCCGTCGGCGGGCTGGAAGCTGCCGAGAGCGGGAGGAGGGGCGACACAGGCCCCGTCCGCCGCCGCGCTTGCGCCGGGCGCTCCGTTCAGCAGAATGGTTACACTCAGACACACACCGAGGATCATTTCGCGCATGCTTCTGCTTCTTCCCGTCTTGTTCCCGGCGCCGGTCCGGTCATGAGCGCTCAGCTCCCCGCCGGCGCCCCGCATTCCGACACCGACGACGGTACCGAAACCAGCCGCATCTGGGGCGGCCGCTTCGCCGCCGGACCGTCGGCGGTGATGGAGGCGATCAACGTTTCCATCGATTTCGACGTCCGGCTGATCGAACAGGACATCGCCGCCTCGAAAGTGCACGCGACGATGCTGGCCCGCCAGCAAATCATAGCGCAAGCGGACGCCGATGCCATCCTCGCGGGTCTGGACCAGGTGCTGGCGGAAGCGCGGGCGGGAACGCTGCCGCTGAGCCGGGCGCTGGAAGACGTGCATATGAATGTCGAGGGCCGGCTGGCGGCGCTGATCGGCGAGCCGGCCGGCCGGCTGCACACGGCGCGCTCGCGCAACGACCAGGTGGCGACCGACTTCCGGCTGTGGGTGCGCGATGCCATCGACGCGCTCGACGCCCAGGTGCAGGCGCTGCAGGGGGTGCTGATCGATCGTGCCGATGAACATGCGGCGACGATCATGCCGGGGTTCACCCACCTGCAGTCCGCCCAACCGGTAACGCTAGGCCACCATCTGTTGGCGTACGTCGAGATGCTGGGCCGCGACCGCGGGCGGCTGCGCGACGCACGCGCCCGGCTGAACGAATCGCCCCTGGGTGCCGCCGCGCTTGCCGGCACCTCGTTTCCGATCGACCGGCAGATGACTGCCGCTGCTCTCGGCTTCGATCGGCCCTGCGCCAACTCGCTGGACGCCGTCTCCGACCGGGACTTCGCGCTGGAATTCCTCGCGGCAGGCTCGATCCTCGCCGTCCACCTCTCCCGGCTGGCGGAAGAGATCGTCATCTGGGCGTGCGAGCAGTTCGGCTTCCTGCGGCTGGCGGACGATTTCTCCACCGGCAGCTCGATCATGCCGCAGAAGCGCAATCCCGACGCAGCCGAGCTGACGCGCGCCAAAACTGGCCGGGTGATTGGCGCGCTGACCGGTCTGCTGACGGTGATCAAGGGCCTGCCGCTGGCCTATGCCAAGGACATGCAGGAGGACAAGGAACCGACCTTCGAAGCGTTCGATACCCTGCAGCTCTGCCTTGCTGCGACGGCCGGGATGATGCGCACCGCCCGGTTCGATACCGCGCGCCTGCGGGCGGCGGCTGAANCGGGGTTTCCCTCGGCGACCGATCTGGCCGACTGGCTGGTGCGTGTGCCGGGCCTGCCCTTCCGCCGGGCGCATCACGTAGCCGGCTCGCTGGTGAAGGAAGCCGAGACGCGTGGATGCGCCCTTGAAGCGCTGCCACTTGAGACGATGCAGGCGGTCGAGCCCCGGATCACGGTGGCCGTTTTCGACGTTCTGNGGGTAGAGGCGTCCGTTGCCAGCCGGCGTTCCGAGGGCGGCACGGCACCGGAACGGGTGCGCCAGGCGGTGGCGGCGGCCCGACAGCGCTGGTTGGCGTGAGGGGCACGGTGGGCTCGGAGACGGAGCGATAAAAAAGTAATCGTCACTTACTGAAAAACTCCTGGCCAACGCCAGCGGCGCATGGTAGCGTTTGCACCATGACGACCGCACTTCGACGCTATGAATTCAGCGAACGGCTCGCCGAAATTCTCGGCGAGTCCCGACGCGACCTCCGCTCCCGGGTCACCTTGCTGGTCAGCGGCGGGCTCATCCCGCCCGGCCCGCGTGGTCCCGGTTCGCCCCTGCCACCCCCGACTATGCTGCCGAACTGCTGATCGGCGTGCTCGCCGCTCCGCAGCAGGTGCACACGGTCGACGCCGTGCGATGCTACCGGGAGCTGACGCCGGCGCCGCTTGGCCGCGACAGCGGTGCCGGCATTTCGCTGGGCGTACAGCCTCGCCGAATACTGCCGCCGCTGGCGTGCGCACTGCCGGTGGCGTGGGCCAGCGATCGCTTCGGCGAGGCGCTCGCCCGCCTGATTGACCACGCGCGTGTGCCGGAGACCCGCGCCTGGCTCCGCGAGGGCTGTTCGGCATCTGGCTCAGCCGCGGCTTCCCTGCGGCATCCATTCAGCTCGCTGCCGCGCGGACCACAAATCCCGTTGCGGGCCGCCGCAGCGTCGTCAGCCGCCGTTACGAATTGCCTCCGGGCGCGCGTCCGCCCGCCTGGCTGGATCCCGACCGGGGCGGCAGCGCCGACCCCGGCCTCTTCCACAGCGTGTTTCTGCCGGTCAGCAAGCTGATCGAAATCGGCACGCTCACCGCGCCCATTCAGAAAGCCGCCATTCAGACAGAAGGACTGCCTGCCGTGATCGACCTGCGTCAGAAAATCGCCGATCTTGCCAGCCTTGCTCATCAGGCCCGCGACCGAAGGCCGTGGGAGAAGTTTCTTGCCGCCGCTGCCGTTGCCGAGGATCTCGCCGAACATGTGAACGACCGCGACCGTGGCCTTGTCGAGGTGACCGGATTTGGTGCCAACCCCGGTGGCTTGCGGATGCTGACCCACGTGCCGGATATCCTGGGTCCGAAACCGGCACTGGTGGTGGTCCTGCATGGCTGCACCCAGACCGCCGCGTCCTATGACACCGGCACCGGCTGGTCGACGCTCGCCGACCGGCACGGTTTTGCCCTGCTGCTGCCCGAGCAGCGGCGACGCAACAACCCGCTGCGCTGCTTCAACTGGTTCCGCAGCGAGGATAACCAGCGGGACTCGGGCGAAGCCGCCTCGATCCGCCAGATGGTGGAGCGGATGATCGCCGATCACGGCATCGATCCGTCGCGTGTCTACGTCACCGGGCTGTCGGCCGGCGGGGCGATGACTTCGGTGCTGCTGGCGACCTATCCGGACGTGTTCGCCGGCGGTGCCATCCTCTCGGCCGTGCCGTACCGCAGCGCCGAGGGGCTGCAGGACGCCTTCGAAGTGATCTTCCAGGGCCGTTCGCTGCCGGCGGCCGAGTGGGGGCGCGCGCGCGCGGCGTCCGACCACCCGGGGCCGTGGCCCACCGTTTCCGTCTGGCACGGGGATTCCGATGCCACCGTTACGCCGATCAACCAGACCGAGATCGTCAAGCAGTGGCTGGACGTGCACGGCCTGCCTTCTCCGCACAGCCACGAGGAGACGGTGAACGGTCATACCCGGCGCGTGTGGCGGAACGCCGAGGGCGGGAGGTCATCGAATCGTGGTCCATCGCCGGTATGGGGCACGGTGCTGCGATCGATCCGGCCGGTGCCGATGGCTGCGGTGTCGCGGGGCCGTTCATCAACGATGTCGGCCTGTCGTCGAGCTTCCAGATCGCGCGATCGTGGGGATTGACCGAAACCCGGCGCGAGGTGCCGGAACGGCCGCGTCGATCTGCCCAGGGATATGCGGCACGCAGCCGCGGCGAGCCGCGCTGGGCCTCGCTCGTCGAGCGAGCCCGCTCAAGCGACAATTCAGCCGACATTCCGATCCGAGAGACGAGCGACCTGCCGTCTGCTCCGTCCGCTGGCGGTCGTGTCATCCGTATCGACACTCACGGCAAGGCCCGGCTGGCCGATCGTGAGGCGCCGAAGCAGCAGGGCTCACACGCCGAAAAAGAGGCGAACGACACGCGCCGGAAGGGCTCGGAAGCCGGCGCGAGCAGTGGATTGGGAGGAAATCCGGGCGGCAGCCCGGTGCCCTGGGGATCGACGTGCACGCGATCATTACCAAGTCGTTCGAGGCAGCCGGACTGCTGAAAAGTGATCCGGCGCGTCCCTCGGGTGGCAGCGGCCCGCTCGGGATCGATATTCCCGGCATCATCTCCACCTCGCTGGAGGCGGCGGGCGTACTGAAGGGCAGCCGCAGCCCCGGTGGCGGTACACCGGGAGCGAGAGCGCCTGGGGTATCGACCTGCAGGACATCCTGACCCGCTCGTTCGAAGCCGCCGGTCTGCTGCGCACTCCGCCCGCGCCGCCACGCGAAACCCGCGGCGCACCGCCCGCGGAGCCAGCGCCCGAAACCGGACCAGCACCCGAGGCGGGGTCCGTTCCCGAAGTGGAGCCGGCGTGCGAGGCCGTTGCCCCGGAGACCCCGGCGGCTCCAGTTCCTGCGGCAGACGAGAACGCCGCAGGATCGGTGAACCCCGCGCCGCTGTGGGAAGGAGACGGCTGGCGGCTCGATGCCGGGGAAAGCGAAGGGGCGCCCGCGGTGCTGCACGGATGTGCGTCGGCCGGGGACAACGGCGAGGTGGGGCGGACGGTCCGTTCCGTCGACTGCCGGGTGATGCTGGGCGATAATCCCACGCTGTCCTATGTTCGCAAGGTACAGCTGCAGGCCGACCCCAACATGTTCACCACCGCCACCTTCAGTGTGCTGGTGGACGGCGAGCCGGTGGACGAGGCGTCGGCAGCCGGGATGGACTATGCGGAAGCCGACTGGACCGAGCGCAGCGGCATCGACCTCTCCCGCTTTGCCGGCCGTGAAGTGACCCTCACCTTCCAGGTGATGGCGCACGCCAACGTGTTCCAGGAGGTGTTCGCCAAGGCCTGGGTGCGCGAGATCGTAATCAGTGATGCGGACGCGGCAGCATCGGCCGCGGTGATGTGACCCGTTCACGCTCTCTTCAGCCGATATCGTCGCCGGTCACCGCCCGGCGATGCACGGAGCCCCGGGACATCCCGGGGCGACGGCGTTTTCACCACCAGCCAAGCGCCCGCTCAGAACAGACTGAGCTGAGCCGATCCTTTTTCTGTCGCAGGCGGCCGCGGCGGAGGCCGGAAGCGGGACGCATCGAGGCCGAGCCCGGCCGGGCGTGCGCGAGCCAGACCGAGTCTGCGGCAGGCGACAGCAAAGCGCTGTGCCAGCAGTGTCGCGTATGGTCCCGTTCCCTTCATCCGCGTTCCCCAGTCGGACACGTACAGATCACCGCCGCGGCAGTCGCGCACCCGGCCCAGCACCCGCGCCGCCCGGTCCGGGTAATGTGTGATCAGCCACTCCGAGAACAGATCCTTCAGCTCCAGCGGCAGCCGCAACAGCACGTAGGACGCAGCGGAGGCGCCGGCGTCGGACGCAGCCTGCAGAATCCGCTCCAGTTCGTGATCGTTGATGAACGGGATCATCGGTGCCGCCATTACTGCCGCCGGCACTCCTGCCGCATGCAGAGCGCCAATCGTCCGCAGCCGTTTTGCCGGTACCGTCGCCCGCGGTTCCATCACCCGGGCAAGCGCGGGATCAAGCGTGGTCACCGATACGCCGACGCTGACCAGCCGCTGCTCGGCCATGGGTGTCAGGATGTCAAGATCACGGAGCACCAACGCCGATTTGGTTGCGATGGCGACCGGATGTCGGAAATCGGCGAGCACCTGCAAGAGGGCGCGGGTGATCCGCAGCCGCCGCTCGATCGGCTGGTAGGGATCGGTGTTGGCGCCGAGCATGATCGGCTGCGGACGATAGCCGGGTCTGCGCAACTCTTCGACCAACTGCACCGGCGCGTCCGGCTTGGTGAACAGCCGGGTTTCGAAGTCCAGGCCGGGNGAAAGGCCGAGGTAGGCGTGCGTCGGCCGCGCGAAGCAGTAGATGCACCCGTGTTCGCAGCCCCGGTAGGGGTTGATCGAGCGATCGAACGGGATGTCGGGCGACGAATTGCGGCTGATGGCGCTGCGGCACGCCTCGTTGGTCACCGTTGTTGGCAAAGGCGGTGCGTCGTGGCTCTGATCATCGTCACCCAGCCACCAGCCGTCGTCGATCGTTTCCCGGTGCTGAGACTCGTAGCGGCCGCCGGGATTGCCGATCGCGCCGCGCCCCTTTCGCGGGGGCAACGTCTGGAGCAGAGGAGGCATGCGCGAATCATGGGGATCGATAGGGGTATTTCAAGAATATTATAGGAACATATAAAGAATATTTGCTGTTGGCGTTCCCGTTGCGGGAGGTTCTGCCACGCAGGGAGCGACAAAAACGGCAAAAATCCTCCCCACATGTGGCCGAATCGCAACATCTCTCTGCCCTTACATGGTCGGGCGCTTCTCGGGTCAAACGCTGCAGCGTATAACCGATGTCGAATGAAAGGCGGCGTATCGTGCTGAGCATCATTATTCCTACGCTGAATGCAGGCAAGGTGTTGCGACCGACACTTCAGGCGCTGGCGTCTGCCGTCAACGTCCCACACGAAGTGATTGTCGCTGACGGCGGGTCGATCGACGAGACAGCGGCAATCGCCAGCGAAGGCGACGCCATTTTTCTCGAAACGCAGCGGGGACGCGGCCGCCAGCTTGCCGCCGGGGCGCAGATGGCGGCAGGCGACTGGTTGCTGTTCCTGCACGCCGACACCGCACTGCAGCCGGGCTGGGGCGATGCGGTGTGTCGTTTCATTGTTGATCCTGCGAACCTTTACTGCGCTGGCTACTTCCGTTTCGCACTTGACGACACGGCGCGTGCCGCACGGCTGCTTGAGGGTGTGNTCCGCCTGCGCAGCCGGCTGCTGCGGTTGCCGTACGGCGATCAGGGACTGTTGATCGGTCGCACCTTCTACGAGCAACTGGGCGGCTACAAGATGCTGCCACTGATGGAAGACGTAGATATCGTCCGCAGGATCGGCCGCGACCGGTTACAACTGTTGGCGGCAACAGCGGTAACCTCTGCCGACAAATACCGCCGGGACGGCTACTTGCTGCGGCCACTGCGCAACATGCTGCTGCTCGTGCTCTACAGCATGGGGTCTCGCCGCAGTATCTCAGCGCCCGTTACCGGTAAAACTTCCGAAGAAATCTTGGGGAGGATCGGCTGTTCTGGCTCGCAGGTGGTTCTGCACGGGGTTTTCTGTGGGGTGATGTCCTCAGTGGGCCAGTGAGCGACGCGCGACGTAGCGACCGTCTTCGATGCCGCCGAAGATTTCGTCCACCTGTGGATGCGAGATTGGCTCGCCGCTCACGTCCGGGAGCAGATTCTGCTCGGACACATAGGCGATGTACGTGCTCTCGGAGTTTTCTGCCAGCAGGTGGTAGAACGGCTGGTCCTTGTGTGGCCGCACGTTCTCCGGGATCGACAGCCACCATTCTTCGGTATTCGAGAAGGTCGGATCGACGTCAAAAATCACGCCGCGGAATGGGTAGTATCGGTGCCGCACCACCTCCCCGATCCGGAATTTCGCATTTCTGCTTTCGCTCACCACAGATCCCTCCTCACCTTTTCAGTTAGCGACGTGTCGGGGTCGTTTTCAAGGGTCCGCGACCGGGGTTGTTTCTGTGCGCCCTGTTTCGAGGCAACACCCAGGCGTGCCGCGTCTTTCCCGTCACATGACGTGCCAGTCGTGCACACTGAACACCCGGGAGCATCCGGTTCCGCCACGCAGGATTTTTGCGGTATACTCGCACTCGCGCCAGAATGCCGCCGCGGGTGGAGGGGCGTATCGCCGCTGGTTTCCTGACCTTCGTTTTCGGACTCGCATGCAGATACAGGTGATATTCGACCCTGGGTGCCCCTGGTGCTACATCGGCAAGCGGCAACTGGAGCGGGCCATCGCCCTGCGTCCGGCGGAGCGAATCGAGCTCTATTGGTGGCCGTTTCTGCTCAACCCGGACCTGCCTTCGGAAGGGATCGAGCGTACCACGCACCTGATCCGCAAATTCGGCAGCGAGGCGCGGGTCAGCCGGGTGCATGCGGCGATTGCCGACGTTGGTCAGTCGGTAGAGATCGATTTCGACTTCGAGAACATCCGTCGCACCCCCAACACGGTGAACGCCCACCGGCTGGTCCGGCTTGCGTCCTTGAACGGGCGTGCGGAGCTGATGGTCGAAGCCCTGTTCTTCCACCACTTCGTGCGTGGACGAGACATCGGCGACCTGCGCGTGCTGGTTACCATCGCCAGCGAACTCGGGCTCGACCCGCGGACGGTCCGCCCCTACCTCGCGGGTGAGGGCGACCTTTCAGTCATTTATGCCGAAAATGCGCGCGCCCACCGGCTGGGCATCAACGGCGTCCCGGCCTTTGTCTTCAATGGCAATTTCGTGACCTGCGGCGCACAGGAACCGGTGGTCTTGGCACGGATGATGGATGTCGCCCGCGAGGCCGAGCTCTGCGGCTGGCCGTCGGCACAGCTCAGCGACGACCTGGACTCGTGTGTCGAGGGCCGCGGCATCGATGACGGGACACTCCGCCCCTAATTGCGAGCCGATTGAAACAAATCTCGTCGCCCGCGAGTTGACATCCCACATTTCAGAAAGGCGCAGCGAACAGCGAGAGCGGCCAAGAATTGGCTGTGGAAAACACGAGGTGGAGGGCGAAAGGGAGCGTCTTCCACACCCGGTAACCGAGTCGCGCGCTGTCTGTGGGACGTAAGGAGCCGTCTGATGTATCTGCCGCGCACACTGCCGCTTTGTTCACCGCATCTTGCCGTTTGGAGTGGAGAGAGCGGCAAGCGTTACGACTTTGCCGTTCTGCGGACGGGAACGGCGTGGATCGACGAGCCCGCGGTCTACATCTTTGCCCGTCACGAGGACGGCGGGGCAAAGCCGCTGTTCGTGGGCGAGACAGCCAGCCTGCAACTGCAGTTCGGGGGTATCGGGATCGCGTCTCCGAGGCATGGCGGGCAGCAATGGCGAACGGGATGACGCATGTGCATGTCCGCTTCGATCCGACCAGTATCGAGATCAGAACAGCGGAAGCACACGACCTGATCGCGGCTCTGCACCCGATGCTTAACGTCATGGCGGATGTTGCAGCAGACGAACGGTTCAACGACAAGGAGGCGTCAGCCGCGGAGGCATTGGTCGCCGAGGCACCGGTCGCTGCGGCAGTAGAGGCCTTTGCCGGGGACGCGGAGGCGGATCGTCAGGTCGATGAGGCCGCCATGGCGGTCGAGCAATCCGAGAAGACGGTCGTAAGGCCCGGCAGCGACGCTGACACATCGATCGCTCCTGTCCGCGAGCCTCATGCGCCGACGGTGCGGGTGCCCTATCGTGCGGGGCGCCTGTCGCCGTCCCGGCCGTCGGTCGAACTCGGCGAGCCCGTCCCCGTACACTGGCTGGACGAACCGGCGATACCGCTCTGGCAATTTCGTGCCGATCCCGCAGGAGAAAGCGTCGAAGGCGCTCTTTCCCTCACACCCGCACCGCTTGTTGTCGACCTGCAGAATGTGCCGGCGCACGCGCATGACGCGATCCTGCTCCCGACGGATGAAATGGCGACGGGTGAGATGACGTCCGATCGGCGGGAAGCGATTACCGAAATCCGGATTGAAGAGGCAGTCTCTGAAGCGCCGGTCGTCGGCGAGGCAATCGTGACGCCCGCGTTTGAAACGGCGTCGGCGCTGAGCGAAGGGGCGGTCGCGACTCGCTTCGAGACAGTAGACGCGGCGCCCGTGACGTCATCGACGCCCGCCAGCAACCAGCGCCGCGGCAGTCTGTTGTCCAGGTTGGTACGCTTGGTGACGGGGCGAGGCAAAGCTCCGGCGCCATCAGCGACGGATGTAGCCGAAGTCTCGGATCGGTCGTCTGCCGATGTCAGAACCACAGATCGGTCGAACCCGCCTGTTCTGACGGAAACCGACGGCGGAAATTCGGCCATACCTGCGGTCAGTATGACCGAAGGAACATCGGAAGCGGCGTCGGCAATGACGTTTCAGGGTGAGGTTGCGTGGGCCGAAATCCGCGAGGAGCGGACCATTGAGGCGACGGCGGACGAGGATCGAGGCACACGCAGTGCGTTTCGACGTCGTCGACATCACCCACGCAGAAGTCGTTCGCATCGAGGACGCAGGGCACGACGGTGCAGGGGCCGAGATCGTGCGCACCGAAGTCACACGGGCCAAAGTCGCGGAAGTCGAGATACGCGGATCGGAGGTCGAACAGAAAGAAAAGGCCACGGGTGCAGAAGCCCCGGCGGCCGAGACGGCTGCACCCGTGGCAGCGGCTGTCGAGGCGCCAGCTCGCGAAGCAACACCATCGCACGCAGAGCAGACGTTGGCGCGGCTGTCGGTCGCGAAGCGGGCGCTGGCGCTGGAGCCGACCGCGCCGGTGGTGCTGTTCGCCGGCGACATTGGCTGGCACGGCGGCGCGGATATTCTGTTCGAGGCGATGTTGATCGTCTGTGCCGGCCATCCCGGCGTGCAGTTCGTCTACGCGGGTGACGGCGCGCTGCGCGGCGAACTGCAGGAGCGTGCCAGCCGTGTTGCGCTTGGCTCACGCTGCCGCTTCCTGGGCGATATCCCGGCCGAACGGTTCGGTGAGTTCCTGGATGCGGCCGACTTCGTCGCCATTCCGGCACGCTCACCGCAGGGCGAGGACCTCGCGCTGGCCATGCTCGCGCAGGGCAAGCCGGTACTGGTCACGCATCAGTCCGGGATCGGCTGCGTCGTCCACGGGCGCAATGGTCTTGTCACCTACGACAACCCCGGCTCGTTCGTCTGGGGCGTTCGTGAACTGCTCGGACCGCTGTATGGCGAGCTGCTGCGCCAGATGGACCAGATGGACCGGGCCGCGTAATCCGGTGACGTCGAGACGGCGGATCGGCGCGGCGAGAGGTCCGTACGATCAGAGTGAACCGATCTGATCGTACGGACCTGACTTTACCTGTCCAGGCTCTGGAACGCGTAAAAGCCGCTCACGCGATGCCTGCTTGAGCGGTTATGGCGCTAGTAGCGGTAATGCTCGGGCTTGTAGGGGCCGCCGACCGGCACGCCGATGTAGTCGGCCTGCTTCTGCGACAACGTGGTCAGGTTGACCCCCAGCTTGCCGAGATGCAGCCGCGCCACCTTCTCGTCGAGATGCTTGGGCAGCACATAGACCTTGTTGCCGTACTTGCCGTCGGCGTTGTTGGCGAACAGCTCGATCTGCGCCAGGGACTGGTTGGTGAAGGACGTGCTCATGACGAAG
The DNA here is from genome assembly GCA_013414705.1 of Defluviicoccus sp. GTDB lineage: Bacteria > Pseudomonadota > Alphaproteobacteria > Rhodospirillales > Defluviicoccaceae > Defluviicoccus. The sequence goes on along the minus strand of CP058705.1, from coordinate 2,734,706 downwards.
CTCGGGTGGCCCGTGGCGCAGCCCAGGTTGACCAGCCGTCCACCGGCCAGCAGGATGATCCGCTTGCCGTCGGGGAACTCGATCTCGTCCACCTGCGGCTTGACGTTGTGCCACCGGTAGTTCCTGAGCGCCGCGACCTGGATTTCGGAATCGAAGTGGCCGATGTTGCAGACGATGGCCCGGTCCTTCATCGCGCGCATGTGGTCGTGGGTGATGATGTCGACGTTGCCGGTGGTGGTCACGAACACGTCGCCCACGGAAGCGGCTTCTTCCATCGTCACCACCTGGTAGCCCTCCATGGAGGCCTGCAGGGCGCAGATGGGATCGATCTCGGTGACCAGCAGGCGGGCGCCCTGGCTGCGCAGAGACGCGGCGCACCCCTTGCCGACGTCGCCGTAACCGGCCACGACGGCGACCTTGCCGGCCAGCATCACGTCGGTGGCGCGCTTGATGCCGTCGACCAGGCTCTCGCGGCAGCCGTAGAGGTTGTCGAACTTGGATTTGGTGACACTGTCGTTGACGTTGATCGCCGGGAACGGCAGCGTTCCAGCTTGTTGCATCTCGTACAGCCGGTGCACGCCGGTGGTGGTTTCCTCGGTCACGCCCTTGATGTTCTTGGCGATGTTGGAATACCAGCTTGGCTGTTTGGCGAGGCGGTTCTTGATGGCGGCGAACAGCACCTCGGCTTCTTCGCTGTCCGGATGATCAAGAACGGAGATGTCCTTTTCGGCGCGGCTGCCCAGACAGATCAGCAAGGTGGCATCGCCGCCGTCGTCGAGGATCATGTTCGGGGTGCCGCCGTCGTCCCACTCGAAAATCCGGTGGGTGAAGTCCCAGTATTCCTCCAGCGACTCGCCCTTGAAAGCGAAGACCGGCGTGCCTGCATCGGCAATCGCGGCCGCCGCGTGGTCTTGCGTCGAATAGATGTTGCACGAGGCCCAGCGCACCGAGGCGCCCAGCGCCTCAAGGGTCTGGATCAGCACCGCCGTCTGGATCGTCATATGCAGCGACCCCGCGATGCGTGCGCCCTTCAGCGGCTGCAACGGGCCAAATTCCGCGCGCGTCGCCATCAGCCCCGGCATCTCCGTTTCGGCAATGGCGATCTCCTTGCGTCCCCAATCCGCCAGGGAGAGATCAGCGACGACATAGCCTTTGTCGTTGGGTGCAGTCATGTTGGTATCCATTTGGTATCCATGGTTCCTGAGGGTATTGGGAAGTTCATCGCTCAGAGCAAGATGCGATCAAGCTCACTCGCTTCGATTGAGCTGCTCTGGAAAGCAAACGACTGGCGCACAACCATCCGATCAGATCGCTTCGATCTGATCGATGCGTGCTCAAACGGGCAGCACGATACCGGCCGCCGTCGCTCCTGTCCATTTACCTGCAGCAATTTGCGGTCAAGCGCAACCGCTTGACCGGATTAACTTGCCCGAGAACTCAAACCGTTGGAGCACGGTTTGGTCTGATCGAGCTCCACCCGATCGCACCGTCGATATAAATTTCTATACTAGAGCGGATTCTGATCAGTCTGGGTCATAGCCGCACGAGCTGAAGTAGTTGGCGCATTCGGCGGGCTGGAAGAAGTCGAGGAGTTTGCCGATGAGCTCCCAGAGGCCCTGGACGGTTCGCTCGGCGGCCTTGCGGAGCATGGCTTTGAGGCGGGCGAAGGCTTTTTCGATGGGATTGAAGTCTGGGCTGTAGGGCGGGAGGAACAGCAGGGTTGCGCCGGCGGCCTCGACCAACTCGCGCACCGATGCGCGCTTGTGGCTCGACAGGTTGTCCATGATGACGATGTCGCCGCGACGCAGATCGGGCGCGAGGACTTGGGCCACGTAGGCTTCGAACCACTCGCCGTTGATCGGTCCGTCGAGCACCATGGGCGCGACCATGCCGCTCTTCCGCAGCCCCGCGACCAGCGTCGTGGTCTTGCGGTGGCCGTGCGGGAAGCCCATCCGCAGGCGTTCGCCCCTGGGGAGCGGCCATGGCTGCGTGCCATGTTGGTCGCGGTCCACGTCTCGTCGATGAACACGAGCCGGTCAGGATTGAGGTCGAGCTGACTGTCGAACCAGGCCCGGCGCTGCTTCAAGACGTCGGGACGGTCCTGCTCGACCGCGTGGCCGGTCTTTTTTCCGCGTGATGGAATGGCGCACGAAGAAGCGGTGGAGCGTCGAGTTCGCCACCGTCAAGCCGATGCCGGCGAGGTGCTCGCGAAGCTCATCGAGCGTGATGTCCTTGCGCGCTTCCCACAGCGCCAGGATCTCCTCGCGGCGTTCCTCGACGCGATGCGAGCGCATGTCGCCACCTTGGCGCTTGGGTACGGCGTTGCCAGTCACGAGCCGCTGCGCCTGCCACCGGATCGCCGTCGAAGGTGCCACGCCGAACCGGGCCGCGGCCGCTCGGCAACTCATCCCCGCATCGATCGCCGCTAACAGCCGCGTGCGTAAATCTATCGAAAGAGGCTGACCCATCCATGCTGGCCTCCTTGCCCCAGCCAGCATCCTGAATCAGATTTTCAGCCCTTTGTGAATCCCCTTACGATTCATACCGATCAGAAACCGCTCTAGCTGTTCGTCCAGGCCAAGGCGATGCGGCACCGTCCCGCCCACAGGGCTATCGCATTTGGCCGAGGATGGATCTGGCGAAGTCGTTGGACCATCCGGAGCGTTTGCGTTTTCGGCGGATGGAGATGCCGGGTCGGGCTGGTTGCAGGACGTTGAGGGCGAGTTTGCGCAGTATCGCGAGGTTTTCCGGTCCGTGGTCCTTGCGGTTGCGGGCCCGGTCCTCGTCGAAGACGACGTCGAGCAGCCAGTGGAGGCCGTTCTCGATCGACCAGTGTGCACGCGCGGCCTGCAGGTAGGCGGAGGCTTTGAACCGCCCCGGGATTGCTGGAGGCTCCAACTCTTGAGAAGGTGGAGCCAGGATGAGCAAGACGACGAACAAGTTTTCGCCTGAGGTCCGCGAGCGCGCGGTCCGGATGGTGACGGAGCATCAGNGGGAGCACGCCTCGCGCTGGGCGGCGATTGTCTCGATTGCAGCCAAGATCGGGTGCGCACCGCACACGCTGAACGACTGGTTCAACAAGGCGGCCGTGGACAGCGGCAAGCGAGCCGGCGTTCCTTCCGATGTGGCGGAGCGGCTGAAGGCTCTGGAGCGCGAGAACCGCGAGCTTCGGCAGGCGAACGAGATTCTTCGCAAGGCGTCCGCGTATNTTTGCCCAGGCGGAGCTCGACCGCCGGTCGAAGCCATGATCGCCTTCATCGACGATCATCGTGGGGCATACGGGGTCGAGCCGATCTGCAAGGTGTTGCCGATCGCCCCCTCCACGTATCACGCTCGTGCTGCCCGGCGTCGGGACGCAGGCCTGCTGTCGCGGCGGGCGAGGCGGGACTTGGCGCTGAAACCCGAGATCGCCCGGGTCTTCGCCGAGAACTTCGCGGTCTATGGCGTCCGCAAGGTCTGGCGGCAGCTCGGCCGCGAGGGAATATCCGTCGCCCGCTGCACGGTCGAGCGGCTGATGCGGAGCATGGGCTTGCAAGGGGTTGTGCGCGGCAAGCCGGTGCGCACCACGATCAGCGACAAGGCGGCGCCGTGCCCGCAGGATCGCGTCAACCGACAGTTCCACGCTCCGGCGCCGAATGCGCTCTGGCTCAGCGATTTCACCTATGTGGCCACCTGGGCGGGCTTCGTCTATGTCGCCTTCGTCATCGACGCCTTCGCCCGGCGGATCGTCGGCTGGCAGGTCAGCCGGACGGCACATGCGAGCTTTGTCCTCGACGCGCTGGAACAGGCGCTGCGCGAGCGTCGGCCAATCCATCGCGGCGGCCTTGTCCACCATAGCGACCGTGGCAGCCAGTATGTCTCGATCAAATATACCGAGCGCCTGGCCAAGGCCGGGATCGAGCCGTCGGTCGGCAGTGTCGGCGACAGCTACGACAACGCGCTCGCGGAAACCATCAACGGTCTCTACAAGGCCGAGGTCATCCACCGGCGGGGACCATGGCGCAGCTTCGAAGCCGTCGAGTTCGCCACGCTCGAATGGGTCGACTGGTTCAATAACCGGCGCCTTCTCGAGCCGATCGGACACATCCCGCCCGCCGAGGCCGAGGCACGGTTCTCCGCCGCCCTGGACAGCGCACAGGTAATGGCAGCATGAGCACCCGGTCCGGTTGCAGCAAGGATCGCCGGGTGCTCGGCGGCGTCAAGGCATCCACGCCGCACCCGGCGCGGACCCTCCTTGACCCCGCCTGCGCCTCCCGGCACCCCGGAGTGCAGGTCGGCGCCGAGGAATGGTCCCTCGGTCTCACCAAGGAATGCTCGTCAACACCACGTCACATGATCGGCAAAATTTGACCCCAGCAGCCTCCGGAGAATCCGGGGCAGTTCACTTCGAGCGGCCGCGAGCTCACGTGATAGTGGCGCGTCGTGGTGCGCTTGCCGCGGCACTCGACCGTGCTCTCGATCACGCCGAGACAGGCGCGTTGCGGCAGTAATACCAGCTCGGCGCACGACGTCTTCGCTCCGCGGAGCCAGTCGAGGTCGTGGCTCACCCAGCCGCGCCTTGTCTCGATACGGCCGTGCTCGGCGTCGGTGGTGACGGCGGTCGGGAGGCCGGCCAGGGTCTCGGCATCGGCGAAGTAGGCCGCTACTTCCTTGTGCAGGGCCGGCCGGTTAGCCTTGAGGCGCAGCAGATAGTCACCGCCTCGCGCCAGGATCAGCTCGGCGGTTTCGTTCTGGCAGTGAATTGCGTCGGCGGTGACCAGCCGGCCGCCGAGGTCAAGGCAGGTGAGCAGCGCCCGGGCGGCCAGGATCTCGCTGTCGCCGTCAGCGGCACGGAAGCGCCGCTGGCCGATCACGAGGCGGGTCGAGGAGGCGAAGGCGGTGACCACGGCCAGCGGGTTGCCGCGGGCGGCATCGTCGAACGAGCGCCTAAGCGTCTTGCCGTCGATCGCGATCACGCCTTCGCCGGCGGCGCCCAGCGCCTCGACGAAGCGGGTGAAGCAGCGGGCGAACGCCTCCGGGTCAAGCAGCCGGAACACGCGGCTGAACGTGTCGTGGCTGGGCACCCCGTTCTTCAGCCGCAGGAACGCGCCGAACAGGCCTTCGCGATCCACCGCGAAGTCGGCAAAATCCGAGCAGCTTTCGGCACCGCACACCGCTGCGGTCAACGCAATGACGAGGAGTTCCAGCAGATCATGGCGTTTGGCGTTGCCGGTGCGCGGATCGGGCAGGGCATCAAAAGCGGCTTCAAACCAGGACAGCGACACCCACAGGCTCCCAAAGCATCAAGGGAACCACACAAGAATCCGTCTCAACCCGCCACGCCAGAGCTATTTCCCAAATGCGATTCCCCTGGTCCCGCCCACGCCTGCAGCTTGAAAATAGAGAGGCGGGTAGGTAAAGGATTTCGGAACCAGAACGATTCAAGCTCAACCTAATCCATCAAATACCGGGACTAAACGGTCGGTAGACGCTCTTCTGCGGTCCACAGGCGGTAGGGGTGGCGGATCAGGTTGGCGTTGAGATATCGGGGCAGGCGTGTCACCTCCAGGCCCGCCCACGGCGGCAGCTCGACCGGCTGGCCCTCGTAGTCGAGTTCGACCTCGGCGACAACCAGGCCCTCATTATCTCCGGAAAACACATCGACGATCCATTCCAGACCGCCGATGAGCTCGGTGTACCGGATCTTTTCGATCAGCGGCGGTTCGCACAACCCATTCAGCATCTCGTCGGCATCGGGCAGCGGGATCGGGTATTCGTACTCGAAACGGCTGTCCTCGTTGCGGGCCGCCTTGATCGTCAGATACCCGGCATCACCGGCGATGCGCACGCGGACGGCCCGGTCCGCCATGGTGCACAGGTAACCCTGGCGGATCGGCTTGCCGGTTGGCGGCGGATGCCAAAGGTCGGTCTGGACCAGAAACTTGCGCTCGATCTCGGTGGCCACGCCCGCTCTCCCTCATCTCCTTTAGAGCACGGTTCGATCAGATCGAACCGCTGTGCTCCAATCATTTGCTTCATATGAAAATATTTGATCAAACGATTCAGCCTGATCAGATACTGCTCTCGGCGCGGCCGGCCACTGGTCGCGTTTAGTCGTCGTCGGGCAGGTCCGGCACGCCGGTTTCTTCCGCCAGAGGTGCGTCGTCAGCGTCTCCGTCCTCGCTCCCGACCGCGGTCCCTGTTTGCGCACCCGTTGGGTTCTCCCGCAGTCGTTCCAGGGTGGCGCCGGGAAAGGCCTCGAAGATCGCCCGCACCAGCGGATGCTTGGCCGCTTCTGCCAGTCGCGCTGCCTGTGCCGCCTGCCGCTGCTCGCGCAGCGTCGGCTCTCCCGGCTGCCGCGAGACAGTGACCAGCCAGCGCTCCCCGGTTGCCCCCAGCAGGAATCGGGCCAAACGGTGCGGCAGGTCCGGCTGCGCATGCTCGGCCAGCCGCAGCTCGATACTGCCGGGCTCGAAGCGCACCAGATGCACGTCCGCCATCAGTTCGCCGTGCAGCAGTCCCTCGTGCCGGTCGCGTACCCGATCAACCAGTTCACGGAAGCTTGCGGGACCAGCGGGGCTTGCCCCGCTGGTGGCGGCCGGTGCCAGTGTTGGTGCCGTGNNTGGAGCCTCTCCAGTTCGGTTTCCGGCGTGTTTTCCGGCAGCGGCGATCGCGCCAGCGCCTCGGGGCCGCGACCGGACGGCGCCGGTGTGAAGTGTGCCTGGGGGCATCGCGGCCCGCGCGGGACGCGGACATATCCCCGGCTGGCGATCCGCCAGAACGGGAAGGAGAACCGGAACGGCCGGCAGGTCCGCGTTGTAACGTGGGCGAGGGNNATCGGAAGAGGAAAGGCTGGGTTGGCCTTCCTCGCGCAGCGCATCCAGGGCCTCGGCCGGCGACGGCAGCTGCGCGGCGTAGGCGAGGCGGACCAGCAGCATCTCGGCGGCGTGCAGCGGCACCGGCGCCATCCGGGTCTCGCTGAGGCCCTTCAGCAGCATCTGCCAAGTGCGGGTGACGTCGGCCATCGCAAGGCCTGCCGCCATCTCGCTGCCACGCACCCGCTCCGCCTCGGGTACGTCGGCGCCGAGCGCGGTGTCCGGTGCCAGCTTGATCCGGGTCAGCCAGTGGGTCAGCGCCAACAGGTCTTCGATCAGCAGCAGCGGGTCGGCGCCCGCCCGGTACTGGTCTTCGAGAATCGCGAGTGCGGCGGGCGCATCGCCGTGCATCACCGCATCGAGCATGTCGAAGGTCAGCTGCCGGTCGGCGAGGCCCAGCATGTCGCGCACCGTCTGCTCCGAGGCGGCCCCGCCGCCATGCGCGATCGCCTGGTCGAGCAGAGACAGTGAATCGCGGACACTGCCGTCGGCGGCGCGTGCCAGAAGCTGCAGGGCGGCCGGCTCGATCGTTACCTGCTCGTGGGCGGCGATTCGCCCCAGGTGCTGCAGCAGCGTCGCCGCGTCCACCCGGCGCAGGTCAAAGCGCTGGCAGCGCGAGAGCACGGTGACGGGCACCTTGCGAATCTCGGTGGTCGCGAAGATGAACTTCACATGCTCGGGCGGCTCTTCCAGCGTCTTGAGAAGGGCGTTGAACGCCTTCTCCGAGAGCATGTGCACTTCGTCGATGATGTAGACCTTGTAACGGGCGAGCGCCGGCCGGTAGGGCACGCCATCGAGCAGTTCGCGGATGTTGTCGACGCCGGTGTGGCTGGCCGCGTCCATCTCGATCACGTCCAGATGCCGGTCCTCGGCAATCGCGGTGCAGTGTGCACACACCCCGCAGGGCATGATGGTCACGCTGCCCGATCCGTCCGGCCCGACGCAGTTCAGCGCGCGGGCGATGATGCGCGCCGTCGTCGTCTTGCCGACGCCGCGGACACCNGAGAGCATGTAGGCATGGGCGATGCGGCCAACACGGAACGCGTTCGAGAGCGTGCGGACCAGCGCCTGCTGGCCGATCAGGCCATCGAAGCTGGTCGGACGGTAGCGGCGCGCCAGTACCCGGAAGCGCGGGTCTGCGACCAGCGCGGGCGTCAGCGCGCTATCAGACATATCAGGAGACGTGCTCGTGACACCGTCACCGGCGTGCCGGCGGGCGCCTGGGGGTAGTTGGGGCGGGCGGTGTCTCGGGTGCGGGCATCGCAGTCTGTTGCCGGCAGGGTGCGGTGCGGACCAAGGCGGTCGGCAGTGGGAGACTGAGCGGCGACCCGGCTCGAAACTCGTTACGGCTGCTTCCTTCCGGACCTGACCGGATTGGCGAGGATCCGTCCGCCGTCAGCCTCCCACCACACTATATCGGACGGAGCGCCAGGGGAGGCAAGCAAGATCGAAATGGAGGAGTGTGGCCGGCAGCGACAACGGCATCGTCGATGTCTGCTGCAAGGCCAGAAACGCCCTCACCGCCAAGGCCGGCTGCATCACATCCATCGCATCCCGCACTGGGGCAGCTATCGGCTGTCTGGCGGGCGCTGCGCTGCCTGCGGCCGCCGCTTGAAAACCGGGGTGAGCAGCTGCGTGTGATCAGCATCTTGCGTGCGAACACGTCACGCTGGTTGTCCGAGACTGAAGAGATTTTCGGGGCAGGAGAGGCTCGGCTCGACGGATCATGGCATCTCGGCTGCCACGATCTCTCGCAGCGCGCAGCAAAGCTCGCCCCGGCGGATGCCGGGCGACAGAGTTGGACGTGATCAGACGGCCTTAAAGGGTGCGCATGAACGCCACCAGATCCTTCTTCTCGTCAGCCGTCAGCTCGGTGCCGGTGACGAGGTTGAAGAACTCGACCGTATCTTCGAGGGTCAGCAGCCTGCCGTCGTGCAGGTAGGTCGGGGAATCCTTGATCCCACGCAACGGGAAGGTCTTGATCGGACCATCGGCACTCGCCATCCGGCCGTTGATCATCTGCGGCTTGAAGAACCGCTCGGTCTGGAGGTTGTGCATCAGGTTGTCGGTGTAATACGGCGGGGCGTGGCACGTGGCGCACCTGCCCTTGCCGAAGAACACCTCTTCACCCCGCATCTCGGACTCGCTGGCCTTGGCAGGATCCAGACGACCGAAGATGTCGAGCTTGGGTGCCGGCGGAAAGTCGAGAATCTCCTGGAATTCCGCCATGAAGTGAACCTGGCTACCGCGTTCCAGGATGTTCACGCCCTTCTTGGTGGCGATCACCGGATCGCCATCGAAGTAGGCCGCCCGCTGCTCGAACTCGGTGAAGTCCTCGACCGTCTTCAGCGCCCGCTGCGATCCGAACAGCCGCTGGATGTTCACGCCCCGAAGCGGCGGCGTGTCGATCCGGTGCCGGAATTCCTGCGGACGAATGTCGCCGACGAGGTGGGTGGCTGCGTTGGTGCCGCCATTGACATGGCAGTCGAAGCAGGTCACGCCCCGGCTCGGCAAGGCTGAACGCCGGTCATCCGTCTGATTGAACTGCTGCTGCGGGAACGGTGTCAGCAGTAGCCGCAGGCCTTCGATCTGTTTCGGATTGAGAATGCCGTTGAACAGGTCGAAGTAGTTCATGATCGTGACGACCTGCCCCTTCGAGACGTCGCCGAGATCGGGACGCGTCGTCAGGTAGATCGCCGGTGGATATTCCGGCAGCAGGTGGTCCGGCAGGTCGTAATCGAGATCGAAACGGGTCAGATCCCGACCTTCCTGCTTCTTGATTTCCTCGATGTGGAACTTCGGAAACACCATACCGCCTTCCGGGTGGTTGGGGTGCGGCAAGGGCAGAAAGCCCTTCGGAAACACGCCTTCCTCGCGGATTTCCTCGGGCGTCATCGTCGCCAGATCGTCCCAGCTGGTGCCTTTCGGAAGCTTGACCCGCACCCCTTCCTGCACGGGCTTGCCACGCGACTGGGTGACGCCGTCAGCCGGACGGTTGCTCAGGTCGTAGCGTTGCTCCAGCAGCTGCTGGTGTTTCTCGGTGACCTCGGGCTTCGCCGCCTTCATGCGCTCCATGACGGTTGCGAAGTCTTCGGTGATGGCGACGGGCGCGTAACTGGTGGGGTGTTCCGCCTGTGCACCCGCGGCGGCCAAGCCCAGGGCGAAGGCCAAGCCTCCTCCCAGATGCCTGAAGCGCAAACTCGGCCAGATCATCTGATTCTCCTCCTAAATAAGCATTCAGACTCCTTTCTGATGGCTTCCGCCATGCAGATATAAGATAGATTAGAATAGTTCTAATAAACGACAAGTACGTTCTTGCTCGCCATGCACCCGCGCATCCGTTGTATACGGAGCACCGGATTGGCGCGATACCGCGCGGAGCTCCCGCCGCCGCCCCGAACCGGATGGCTGAACGCTGCCGTCCGGACCCTTGCCTGTCTGGTACGCGTGCGCATGCACGACGCGCAGCTCGACGGGCTCGCGCACGAGCTCTCGGAACCGCCGAAATCAGGTTCCGCTGTATCGAGGATCAGCGCGACACGTGGCCGGTGTGCGTGCTGTGCGACGCACTGGAGGTTTCAGCCAGCGGCTACTCCGCAGGGCGAGGTCGACCGGAACGTGCCAGGGCGGTGGCGAACCGGGCTCTGTTGGCCGACATCCGGCGCATTCACGAGCAGCACCGTCGTCGCTACGGTGCTGCGCGTATCCACGCCGCTTTGCAGGCCGAAGGTCGCTCGATCAGCCGCGGCCGCATCGAGCGGCGGATGCGACGGCCCGACATCCGTGCGGCGAGACACCGCCGGTTTCGGAGGCTCGCCGCGGACCGCAACCACGGCCTGCCCGTCGCCGACACTCTCCTCGGCCCGACCTTTTTCGCCACACTTTCTCGCCACCCGGCCGAATGACATCTGGCTGGCCGATATCAGCGACATCCCGACCGACGACGGTTGGCCGTACCTCGCCGTCGTCCTCGACCGGTTCTCCGGCAAGCTGGTGGGATGGGCGATGCGTGATCACCTGCGCCAGGAGTCGGCGATCAAAGCCTTGACCATGGCGATCCAGCGGCCGCGGCCCAACAACGTTCGCAGGCGCACCCGTGCAGAACCTGTCCCATAGGGCCTCCTTCCACTCCCGTGAAAAGATTGCGCCATCAAAAGCCGGGATAAAACACCTAATCGGGATCACCGGGCGGCGTCACCACTCTCAAGTCCGCAACAGACCATGGACCGCGTTTTTTACGGGGTCATCCGCCACCAAAAACAGACGGCCGCTCCCTCGGCTGTCGAAGATACTCCCGCCTGTTTCTCCCGCCGCAGGCGGAACGCTGCTCCGCGACCGTTTTTAGAATATCTCGTTCCATGCGCAACCGCTCAACTTCCCGCCGAAGCCGCGCGATCTCGGCCGACTGATCACCGGACCCGCCAGCCTGCGGGGTGTCGCTTGCTCCTCGGGGCGCCTCGACGCCCCCGCAGGCACCCCGACAGCGTTGCGCCAGTTGCGCAGCATCGACGACTGAATGCCCAACTCCTCGGCGATCTGCATCAACGGCCGGCCACTCGACGCCAACAGCGCAGCAGCCTCCCGTTTGAACGCGTCCGTGAAACGCCGACGCGGTTTCGTCATCAAACACCTTCCAGCCCCTTCCCGGAGCGTAGCAAAAGTGTCCATCAATTCGGGGAGGTTCAGTCGTCGGCGGTGCCAAGTGCGCGGCCGTGGCGAGCGTGCCGCTTCGCTTCTGCTCGCACTTGCCATGACGGTGGCTCGGTCGTGGCGGCACGTTGCGTGCAGTATGGCCGTCGTGACCAGCGTGCGCCGCGGCCATATCGACTTGCATTGGTGCAGGGAAGCACATACGTCTGCGGATCGAGCCGAATGGTTGACTAACGCAGGAGTGTCTGGAGATGGGCTACAGGGTCGCGGTCGTGGGTGCGACGGGAAATGTCGGCCGCGAGATGCTCCAGACGCTGGCCGACCGGCAGTTTCCGGCCAGTGAGGTGCTGGCTTTGGCCTCGGAGCGTTCGGTGGGCCGGGAGATTTCGTTTGGCGAGATCGGCACGCTGAAGGTCCACGATCTCGCGAGCTTCGATTTCCGCGGCATCGACATCGTGCTGTCGTCGCCGGGTGCGAAGGTGTCTGCCGCCTTTAGCCCGAAGGCGGCGGCGGCGGGTGCGGTGGTGATCGACAACACCTCGCACTTCCGCATGGAGCCGGACGTGCCGCTGGTGGTCCCCGAAGTCAATCCGCAGGCGATCGCCGGCTATCGCAAGCGCGGCATCATCGCCAACCCCAACTGCTCGACCATCCAGATGGTGGTGGCACTCGNNCCGCTGCATGACCTCGCGCGCATCCGCCGGGTGGTGGTGGCGACCTACCAGTCGGTTTCCGGTGCGGGCAAGGACGCGATGGACGAGCTGTTCGAGCAGACCCGCGGCGTCTTCGTCAACGAACCAGCGTACAAGTACCAGCGCAAGTTCACCAAGCAGATCGCCTTCAACGTCATCCCGCACATCGACAAGTTCATGGACGATGGCGCGACCAAGGAAGAGTGGAAGATGGCGGTGGAGACGCGCAAGATCCTCGATCCGGATATCCTGGTCCACGCCACCTGTGTGCGCGTTCCGGTGTTCATCGGCCACGGCGAGGCGGTGAACGTGGAGTTCGAGCGGCCGATCAGCGAGGAGCAGGCGTGGGCGGCGCTGCGGGGCGCACCCGGCGTCAGCGTCATCGACTACCGCGCCGACGAGGGCTACGTCACGCCGCAGGAAAGTGCAGGCGAAGACGCGGTCTACGTCAGCCGGCTGAGGCGCGATCCGACGGTGGCGAACGGGCTCAGCTTCTGGTGCGTGTCCGACAACCTGCGCAAGGGGGCGGCGCTGAACGCGGTGCAGATCGCCGAAGAACTGGTGCGCAGCCACCGCGCGGCGGCCTAAGACCGCCTTGGCGCCGCAAGGGTCTCCGGGTCAGGTGAGGCGGCGGACGTTGACGTCCTGAGGCGGGGTCTCAAGAGCCTGCTGTGCTGCCACCAGCGCCAGATCGTCGGTGTTTGACTCATCCGCGGTGCGCCTGAGGACCGCCAGCGTGGCGGCAACCGCCCGTTGCAGGGCGGTCGCGGCCTCGCCTGTCTCCAGCCAGCGGGCGAGGAACACCGCTGCCAGCAGATCGCCGGCACCCTTTGCCGCCAGCGGCAGCCGCGGTGTTTCAGCGATCCACGTGCCCGCGTCGCTCACCAGCAGCGTGCCGATCCGGCCCTGCGGCAGGTCCTCCGGCTCGAGCGAACTCACCAGCAGCAGCCGGGGGCCGGCAGACCGCAGGCTCGCCACTGCCGACAGGATCGCGGGCAGCGTCGGCAGCGGCTGGCCCACGAGGATTTCCAGCTCGAAGTGGTTGGGNGTCAGGATGTCGGCGTGGGTGGCCTGGGTACGGAAGAAGGCAGCGACCGGCTCGGCGACATAGAGGCCGGTGTCCCGGTCGCCCATCACCGGATCGCAGCACCAGGGTGCGTCCGGGCGCACCCGCCGGACCCGCGCGACCGCATCGAGGACCACCTCTCCGTTCTCGGCGCTTCCCAGGTAGCCGGACAGCACGGCCTGGCAGCCGGGCAGCACGCCGAGGATATCCAGGCCATCCACCAGCCGGGTCAGCTCGTCGGCCGGCCGCACGCCGCCGCGCCAGGAGCCGTGGCCCGGGTGGTTGCTGAGCACGACCGTGTCGATCGGCCAGACGTTCCAGCCGATCCGCCGCAAGGCGAACTCGGCAACAGCATGCCCGACCGCGCCGCAGACGACACGGGATTGAAATGAAAGGATCGCCACCGGCCGACCTTAGATGGATCGTGGGATCATCGTGCGTCCTCGCAGCGCAGCTTGCCACTGACCGCCTTCCGAGAGTACTTTTTCGCAAGTGCAAAAATCTCATCCGAGGAGGAGGGGGAAGACCATGCCCAAGACCGCCCGCCCGCGGCGCAGCGTCCTCTACATGCCGGGTTCCAACGTTCGTGCGCTGGAAAAGGCGAAGACACTCGCGGCCGACGGCCTGATTCTCGATCTCGAAGATGCGGTGGCGCCGGACGCCAAGCAGCAGGCTCGCAAGCAGGTGTGCGAGGCGGTGCAGGGCGGCGGCTACGGGATGCGGGAGCTGATCATCCGCGTCAACGGGCTGGCCACCNCCTGGGGCTATGACGATATCGCGGCCGCGTCCCGTTCCGGCTGCGACGCCGTACTGCTGCCGAAGGTGGAGAGCGCGGACGCCATCCGGCACATGGAAGCGATCATGCGGGCGAACGGTGCGCCGGACGACATGGCAATCTGGGCGATGATGGAGACGCCGCGCAGCGTGCTGGCCTCGGAGCAGATTGCCGCATCGACGCCGCGTATGGAATGCCTGGTAATGGGCACCTCGGATCTGGCGAAGGAACTCGACTGCGCGCACACCCGCGAGCGGCTGCCATTCATCACCTCGCTGGGAATCTGCCTGCTGGCCGCGCGCGCCTACGGGCTCGCCATCCTGGATGGCGTCTACCTCGATCTGAAGGACGACGCCGGCTTCGAGTTCGCCTGCCTGCAAGGCGCGGAGATGGGCTTCGACGGCAAGACACTGATCCACCCGAACCAGCTCGCGGTCTGCAACAAGGTGTTTACGCCGCGGCCGGAAGACGTCGAGTGGTCGCGCCGGATCATCGCTGCGCATGCCGAGGCGGCCACGCGCGGCGAGNGGGTTGCGGTGGTCGACGGCAAGCTGATCGAGAACCTGCACGTCGAGAGCGCGAAGCGGCTGGTGCAGATGTGGGACGCGATCGAGGCCATGCAGTCGCCGGCCGTGGCCTGAGACGAGGGTGCATGAGCGATGGTCTGACCCACGGATGAAGGCCGGAAGATCTCGCGTCCGCCTTCTGCTTCGGGCCGGCGTGCTGGTGCTTGTGGTGGCTGTCACCGGTGCTTGCACGTCCGGTTCGACCGGTGCCGGGGCGGAGAGCGAGGCAGGAATGGTGGCGCAGGACCCATCAAGGCTCGCCGGCAGCCGGTGGCAGGCGGTGGAGGTCGGGAGTATTGACGTCGATGCCGGGGTGCCATCCACCCTGGCGTTCGAGCCCCCGGTCGCGTGTCCGGCAACAGCGGCTGCAACCGCTATTTCGGTACGGTGGAGGTCGGCGCCGGGAGTGTCCGTTTTGGCCGCTGGCGGCGACACGAATGATGTGTCCGCCACCGCGCATGGAGCAGGAAGCACGATTCCTTGAGGCTCTGGCAAAGGCGGAATGCTGGCGGATCGACGACGACGCCCGGCTGGTCCTTGCAGATGCCGCCGGAACGCCGCTGATCGTCTTTGAGCGCGAGCAAACCTGACGCCCGACTCCTGGATGGAACTGGGAGTTGGCGTCACAATGTCGGCGAGTCGTCCTGCGGTCTGAATCAGGCACTGACAGCGATTATTATCAATACCGCCGCATTCAGCAATAGCCACCACGTTACCGTGTGCGCGTCGTCATGATGCTCATCACATCCGGTCCCGCATCGCCTGTGCATTCCTGATCTCCCAACTGTGTCTCACTCTCACGCCGCCCGGAGCTCTGCTGAGGTGTTAGGTGTTTGATCCCGGCCTTTGATGGTGCGATCTTTTCACGGGAGTGGAAGGAGGCCCTATGGGACAGGTTCTGCACGGGTGCGCCCGCACGACAGAGGCGGTGCGTCGAGCGATACAATAGAGTCAAGAGAGCCTGAGGGCGCTGTCGAAGCGCTACGGGATCAACCCCAAGACCGTTGCGAAGTGGAAGAAGCGGACATCAACGTCCGATCTGAAGACGGGACCGAAAGAGCCGCATTCGACGGTCCTCTCGATCGAAGATGAGGCGGTTATTGTCGCGTTTCGGCGCCACACGCTGCTGCCGCTGGACGATTGCCTGTCTGCGCTTCAGCCGACGATCCCGCATCTGACGCGCTCCTCGCTGTATCGGTGTCTGCAGCGCCACGGCATCAGCCGACTGCCCGATGTCGCAGAAGACAAGCCGGCACAGAAAAATTCAAGACCGATCCCCTCGGCTCTTTCCACATCGATAGTGCCGAAGTGCAGACTGCCGAGGGTAAGCTTTATCTCTCCGTTGCCATTGATCGCACGAGCAAATTCGCCTTCGTGCAGGTCGTCAGGAAAACCGGGCGCACGTCCGCATCCGCCTTCCTCTCAGCCCTCATCGAGGCCGTGCCCTACAAGATCCACACCGTGCTCACCGACAATGGCATCCCGTTCACCGTCCCACCGCGTTATGCAGACGGTCAACCGCCCGCCACATGACGCACATGTTCGACAGGCGATGCCAGGAAAACGGCATCGAGCATCGCCTGACAAAGGTGAAGCATCCGTGGACGAATGGTCAGGTGGAAAGAATGAACCGGACCATCAAGGAGGCCACCGTCAAGCGCTTCCATTATGACGATCACGCCAAGTTCGAAGCGCATCTCGCCGACTTCATCGCAGCCTACACCTTCGGCAGAAGACTGAAGACCCTGCGCGGCCTCACCCCATACGAAGACATCTGCAAAGTCTGGACTTCAGAGCCAGAACGATTCACACTCGACCCAACCCATCAAATCCCGGGACTAAACACCTAGAGTGCCCGTGCGCGCTGTGCGGCAGAATGCACCGCTGCTGTTGCGTGAGGATGTCGCGTTTGTTGCAGACGGTTTCGGGAGGTGTGAGCGGAGAAACAGAAGCGGCAAAAGGGGCGGAGCACGGGGCTCCGCCCCAAGGTCGCACTTGCCGTAGACCCGTTGCTCGAGGGCTGGCCGTCGGGGGTTGGCCGTGGGATGAGGGCACCGCCGGCCAGCCTGAACGGGAACATCATGCTAGCCAGCATCGCGGAGTTTGGCGGCCTGCCGAATTCAGCGGGTCGACTTTTGCGCACACGCTGTTTTGTCAGAGCCTGACCCAAAAGCCTGTTACGCGCGTTGTGGTTGTGTGATTGACCGATTCCATGGGGAGGAACGGTGAAGTGGGATGTGGACGAACGAACATCGAGGGCCTATCGGCGGGACGGCGGCCAGTTTCCGAACAATTTGACAGATGCGGAATGGAGGGCTGCGGCCACTGATCCCAGCGGCGAAGCCCGAGGGCGCCCACGGACGACCGACATGCGGGCGGCGCTGAACGCCATCTTCTATCTGCTGCGCACCGGCTTGCCCCTGGCGCTCTCTGGCCCCGCGACGGGTTCCCGCCGCGCGCGACGGTTTGCAACGTTTTCCGTGCGTTCCAGCGCGACGGCGTCTGGGAGGCGATCTGGGCGGAACTGCACACGGCCTTGCGTGAACGGCAGGGCCGCGACGCGAGCCCGAGCGCGGCGGTTCTCGACAGCCCGTCGCTAAAGTCGGTGGNNGAAAGGGGCGGCAACGACGGCGCGGTGGGCTATGACGCCGGCAAGAAGGTGAAAGGCCGCAAGCTGCACGCCCTGGTCGACACCCTCGGGTTGCCGATGCGCATCGTCGTCCACTCCGCCGGCATCCACANNGATCGCGACGGTGCCGGCCTGGTGCTCGACAGGATCCGCACCCGCTTCCCATGGCTCGAACTGGTCTGGGCCGACGGCGGCGACAACGCCCGACAGGTCAATCAGGCCGTCGCCAAGGGTCCCACCCTCAGGGTCGAGAGCGTCAAACGGAGCGACGACATGACCGGCTTCGTCGTCCTGCCGCGTCGCTGGGTCGTCGAACGCACCTTCTCCTGGTTCGGCCGCAATCGACGGCTCGCGAAGGACTACGAAACCCTCGCCGACACCCTCCTCGTTCTCGTCACGCTCGCCTCCATTCAGCTCGCCCTCCGCAGACTCGCGCGTCGGTAGGCTTTTGAGTCAGATGGGATGATTGGGGTCTCGGCGGGCAGCTACTCCATTCAGGATGTTGGAACGTGGTCCGTGACGAGGGCCACGAGCATTGGGAGGGAGCAGCCATGGAGCATTATGCCGGTCTCGACGTATCGCTGAGGGAGGCGGCGATTTGTGTGGTTGACGGCACGGGCCGCATTGTCAGGGAAGCACGGGTCGCGAGCGCACCGGAGACACTGATCGCTGCCCTAAAGGAAATCGGCCTGCCCCTTGCGCGCGTCGGCCTGGAGGCGTGCTCGCTGACGGCCTGGCTGCACGATGAGCTGCGCGCANGGGGCCTACCGGCGATCTGCATCGAGACCCGAAAGGCCAACGCCGCGATGCGGACGATGCCGAACAAGACCGACCGCAACGATGCGCGTGCGCTGGCGCAGATCATGCGCACCGGCTGGTTCCGGCAGGTTCACGTCAAGAGCCGAACCTGTCGGCTCTGGCGCTCGCTCCTCGTCGCCCGCCGCACGGTCTTGAACGAGATGCGGTCGATCGAGACCGTGGTGCGCGCGGTTCTGCGGGAAGAGGGCATCCGCGCCTGGGGCATGAAGGTGGCGAAGACGCGCGGCATGGCGCGCGCCCGTGTCGCGGTCGCCCGCAAGCTCGCCGTCATCCTCCACCGGATGTGGTGTGACGGAGCCGAGTTCCGCTTCGGCAAGAAGACTGCCGCCGGCCCCGCCGCGGCGTGACGACGTAAGGCAAAGGGCAAAGAGACGATGACACACCCGGAAGGATGAACCAGATCGTTCCCGTGGGGACGATGGGCGGGCGATCTCGTTGAGAGTCTCGAACCTGCAAGCGCGATGCTCGCAAGGTCGTGAAACAGATTGAGACGCCTCGTTCTTCTGACCCCATCATGCGGCGGCCCCAGCATCGACCGCGAAGAAAAGCGAGTGACCCACGGTGAACAACACGACGCGGAGCAGCTTGACCTTAACGACCCCAATCAGAGAAGACTCTCAGCCTGATGGCCACACTCCTGAACAACCGGTGCATGATCACGCCGATACCAGCACAACGTGAAGAAATTCTTCAGTAGGTGTCCTTAGATTATTAGCGAGTCAGCAATAAATAACGGGCGGAGAGTACACTCTCCGCCCGTGCCGCAGCCAAACCCCTGGCGTACGTCAATCAGTTTAACCTATAGCAGCGGCCCCACGCTTGCCGATCCATGCACTGCCCACAAGACCCCAGCCTATCTGTGAAACAAGCTGCATATTCTTTCGACAAACTCTCTACCGACCGACAAAGTCAGTCTATGCCTCGAAGCCGGTGGCTTCTGTGAGGCGGATCACATTGGAGCACAATAATGTGATGGAGATCTCACTCGGGCCATGGCGCGGGCAAACGGGGTGGTGCTACCTGAGGTTTTCCGCGGCCTTCAGCTGCTCGCTGGTGGCTTCGATCCGCACCTTCGCCGTACCGTCATCGAGGATGTCCAGCCTCTTGGCTGCGGCTTTCGACAAATCGATGATGCGGCTGTGGGCATAGGGGCCGCGATCGTTGATCACGACCTCGACGCGCTTTCCGTTCTCCAGGTTGATGACCGTGACTTCCGATCCAAGGGGCAACTTGCGGTGTGCTGCGGTCATCCGGTTTTCGTTGTAGAGGTTGCCACTGGCGGTCTTCTTGCCGTTGAAGCCGGGGCCGTACCAGGATGCGGTCCCTTGCTGGGTGTAGGCCATCGGTTTTTGGACTTGCTGGAAACCTGATAGCTGACCAGTGCTGCTACTGCGACGAGGCCAACTCCGATCGAGACGAGGATCAGTCGGATATGCTTTTTCATTGTGTCCCTTTCGAGCAGGTTATGCGCCATTTTTCTGGCTCGTGCTTACGCTCCCTTTGATTGGATTTACGCAGAGAATTCCGACTTGTGAAGTCTGTCTTGCTGATGCTGCTCGCCGGTCGTGATCCTTGTCTGGGTCATCAATACCCAATGCGCAGGTCAGCCGAACGTAACCTCGGCTGACATCGCAGGCTCGGCATCGGGGCCATGAGCGCTCAGAAGCACACGATTCCCGGAGGTGCGGCCGATCAACCGGAACGGTGCGAGGTCGAACAGCGGCGCCAGTCCGCGGAACGTAAAGCCGCAGACCTGCCGTCCGGTATTACGACGCACCAAGCGCATCAACAGCAGTGCGGTCAGCGGGCCGTGGACCACCAAGCCGGGATAGCCTTCGGTGTCCATCGCGTACGGCCGATCGTAATGGATACGATGGCCGTTGAAGGTGAGTGCCGAAAACCGGAACAGCAGCACCGGATCAGGAACAACCTCCTCTGCCCAGGCCCTCCGGCGCTTCGGGGGAATNGCCGGTATGGGCGCCGATACCGCTGCTCCTTGCTCCCGGTAGACGATATCCTGCTCTTCCTCGAGGCACAGCCGGCCGTCCTGCCGGATCACGTAGCGGACGGTGACAAACGCGAGGTTCCCGGTGCGGCCACTTTTCTGTGTGATCGAGCGGATCGTACCCTCGCGCATCGCCCGCCGCCCCACCACCAGTGGCGTGAAGAAGCGGATGCGCGCGCCAGCGAACATCCGTCGTGGCAACGGGATCGGGGGCAGAAAGCCGCCACGCTGCGGGTGACCGTCCGGGCCGAGACGCGATTGCGGTGCCTTCGCCAGGAAATGAAACCAATGCCAAAGAGGCGGCAGCGCCGTTCCATCGGTGAAGCGGCGCTCAGTGTCATCCAGCGTTGCGGCGGCGGCTTCAGAGGGCGCTGGGGCGATGAAGTCGTCGACGGATTCCGTTTGCCCGATCCACTGCGCGAACGGATTTGCCTCGTCGCCCATGGCGTTTCCCCATTGCGTTCCGCTTTTTGGCAGGTGAACAGGCTCCCTTAACATTCCCTACCGCTGCTCCGCAACGTGGCCCGGGATGACGGGCTGCGGCTTTCCGGCGATCGCAATCGCAAGACGAAGCTTCCGGCGTCGTAAAAACCGCGCACATTCATCTTGCCGTCGTTTGAGCCGGCGCGTCGTCGTATCGGTTATGCGCATCGATGATGTGCGCATCCATCAGCGGACCGATCAACGGCGAGCGACCGTCCGGACACTAGTGCTCAGACGCCGACAGATGATTCACCGGATATGCAGCGTGTCCAAGCGCTTAGCTGTCACTCTCCCGCACCATCCGAATAAGTCAGTGCACTAGACAGTGTGTGAGAGAAACAGAGAAGAGAAGACACTGACGATTTCGGCAACGGCTAAATCTATCTACCGGTTGCGGTCGACCAACTCGGCCAGAGCTGCGGCCGCGGGCAGCACCGCCGATGGGCGGATTGTGCCCGTTATACCGGTTCCGCCATCAACGCCGGTCCAGCCTCGAGCGCGGGGCTCGTGATTGCGTTTCAGCTCATCGGGTGTATGCCAGTCACTCGAACACCATGTCGTAATGTGCATGGCCAGGGTTGCTGCCAGACCGATCGCCCTTCCCTCGATCGCGGTGGCCAGCAGTTCCACGCGATGACGGACATGCGATCGCTGCTCGATGCAGGAGCCGAAAGCAGCGCCATTCAGCATCACCCGCGTCGGCCCATGGGAACAGCCTGTGAACGACAGGACGATGCGGGTTGGGCTGATGTGCGGCAAAACCGCATCCACTGCTTCCTGGCAGGCAATCCGATCTTCTGATTCGCTGGCGATGTGCCATCGCAGGCCCTGGATCGCAGTGAAACACACCCCATGCACTTCTGCGCGCGACAGATAGAGATCAATCGATTGCTGAAAGCGGGACATCCCCTAATCTCCTCGCTCCACACGGCTACCGCCACCACTTCCCCACAAACGATCACACCTCTGCACGCTATCCCGCAGAATGCCCCTTTCGCGACCGGTTAGATCGTTCATACAAACGTCATCGTAGCAAGTTCCACGGTTATCGTCATCCGAGGGTTTGGAGGGTGATGTCGTTTTTCTACCTTTTCTTAAGTTCAACACAACTAATAAACGCAAACACATCATGCTGTTCGCGAAAAATGATCCATGTGATGATCAAAACGGCCAGAAAATGGGCAGCACGAAGCTTGCCACTGCCCAAAGGATAATATTCAGCGGCAGGCCGACGCGGACGAAATCCGTAAACTTGTAGCCTCCGGCGCCGTAGACGAAGGTGTTGGTCTGATAGCCGATCGGGGTGGAGAAGCTGGCAGACGCCGCAAACATCACCGCAATCGCAAAGGGCCGCGGATCAACCCCCATTTGCTGCGCGAGGCCGATGGCAATTGGAGTAATCAGGATTGCCGCCGCATTGTTGCTCATGAATTCGGTCAAGAGCGAGGTGAGCGCGTAGACGATCGACAGCACGGCGACGGGCCCGAGGCTGCCGACCAGGCCCGTGATGTAGGCAACGATCACAGCGCCTGCGCCGGTGGATTCCATCGCCCCGCCAAGCGCCAGCATGGCGAAGATCAACATCAAGATCGGCCAGTGGATGGCCTTGTAGGCTTCCTCGGCGTCGAGGCAGCCACCACCGACGACGATCGTTGCGGTGATAAATGAGATGGCTGCGATCGGCAGCGCCTCGAACGCGGAGAGGATGATCACCGCCAGCACCGCGATGATCGCGATCCAGGCCTTGTTGCGGCGGAAGGGTCGCTCGGTAACTTCCGTGAGGTTAATCAGCTCCTGGCGGTCGAACAGCCGCTTCAAACCATCCGGTGGCCCTTCGAGCAGCAGCGTGTCGCCAAACTGCAGGCGTACCTGGTCGAAGTTGCCGTGCAGGTTCTCGTTCTGCCGGTGTATGGCGAGGATATAGGTATCGTACAGTCGGCGCAGATTGAGATCGGCGACTCGCTGGCCCACGAAGCTGGAGCGCGGGCCAACGATGCCTTCCATCATGCGCACGCCACGACTGGCGATCGGCTCAAGCGCGTGCTGTGAACTGGTTTCAACGATCACATCGCCGGCGCTGCGCAGCCCCATGAACTCGGCGACGCTCATCCGCAATACCACTCGGTCGCCGGCAGCAAGCGTCGGCTCGCCATGTTCGGGGTCGAAAGACCCTTCGCTGCGGATCAGGTCGATCACCTTGTAGCCGCGTTTGCGGGTCAGTCCGGCATCTGCGAGCGTCTTGCCGATCATCGGCGAGTCGTGTGGCACCACCAGCTCGGTCAGGAACTTGCGCTGCGAAAGATCGATCAGTGCATCCGAAAGCGTCTGGCGGTCAGGCAGCAGGCGCCAGCCGATCAGCCCCATGTAGAATATGCCGACAACGCCGTAGACGAAACCGGCCGGCGAGATCTCGAACAGGCCGAACGGCTCCATCCCGTGCTGGCGTGCCACGCCGTCGACCAGAATGTTGGTCGACGTGCCGATCATCGAGCAGGTTCCACCGAGGATGGTGGCGAAGGAGAGCGGGATGAGAAATTTTGACGTGCTGCTGCCGAGCGAGTGCGCCAGCGCGATGACGACCGGCGTCATGATGACGACGATGGGCGTGTTGTTGATGAATGCGGAAAGTACCATCGATCCCAGCATCATCACCATCAGCGCCTGCCATGGTGATGTCCACGGAACGCGTGCCATCGCCTGACCCATGGCATCGATGACACCAGTTCGCTCCAACGCTGCTGACAGGATGAACAGGCAGCCAATGGTGAACGGTGCCGTGTTGCTGAACACCTTCAGCACGTCATTGGTGGTCAGGATGCCCAGCGACAGCAGCAGGGCCACCCCACCCAGCGCCAGAATTTCCGGCGCGATCAGCTCCTTGACCATGCCGAAGAAGACGAGCCCGACCAGCGCCATCACCAGGATCATCTGGAGCGTGTCCCAGCTCACGTCGCATCCCCTGGGTTTTGTTGACGGAGGTTACGGCACTGACCAGCCGTTGGTTGCAGCAGCGGAGGGTAGCGATGGCTTTGGCCGTAGCCAAGCCGAAACGCCGGGCACCGCAAGCGTAGCAGCTCACCGGCGGCCCTCCATGAGCTGGATCGGTGAGTTCGTCGTGACGGGGCGCGTCTGGCGCGTATGCCGTGGTGGTCGTCTGGTCGCCGATGAGATCGACGTCTGCGACAACTGCTGGCTGAGCGAGCGCCCGAGCGGCAGCGACGGCGGCGTGCATCGGCTGACCGGGGTCGTGTGGAGATATGCGGAGTTTCCGGAACACGTTCCGCAGGTCGGGGGCGACGTGATCGGCACACCGTTCCGACGATAATCGGGCGGCTGCATCGGGGTGCTGCCGTCGCCGCCTAACGACACTTTGGATCAATTCCCGGGGCACGTGGGTTTACTCCGCGATAGACGGACTACGGGATGACAACCGGACTCGTAGGGAAACTAGCCGTGTCAGTGGAAGGGGAAAAGTTGAAAAATATGTCTGGAACAGATGCAATCCACGAACTTGCGCTCCCGCTGAGGCAGGATTGAGACTGCCCCAGCGAGTGTATCGGGCGACCGCATCATTGGTGACGACCGTTGGATGCAACTGATAGGCTTAGACCTGTGAACACCGATCAAGATCGTGATTCCGATGGGCCGCCGACACTGCCGCTGCCCCCTTTGGCGTCTCCTGGTGGCGTTGGCGGTCGTGGTGGGGGTTCTGTATTTCATCTACGAGTGGCACTCGCCGGGAGAACCGGCAGGGGAGCCGCAGAAATCGGACATCACGGTTCCGGTTCCTCCGACATGAATGTGCCTGGATGCGAGCCACGAGCCGGTGGAAACGCGTCTGACGCCCAGCGGGCTCTGCTGTTGGTGAACAGCCGTGGAACGCGATTTATCCGGCAGCAGGAGCGTTTGGCGCGAGGACTGCAGGTGCTCGCGGACGCCGGGATTGTCGCGGAGCTGGAGCTGGTGCGCGAACCGGAGACGATTCCTGCGCGCATCCGCAGCGAAGCTGCCGCATTTGATGTGGTTCTGCTCGGAGGCGGTGACGGGACCTTCAGTCTCGCCCTTGACGCGGTTCTGGAGAGTGGGCGGCCGCTGGGATTGCTGCCGATGGGTAACGCTAACGATTTGGCGCGTACGCTCGGTATTCCGTGTGACCTGGAAGCGGCCTGCGGCCTCATTGCTGCCGGGCAGCGTCGGCGGATCGATGTGGGGGACATCAACGGGACACATNTTTTCAACGTCGCCAGCATCGGGCTGAGCGTGCGTATCGCCCGAAGGCTCACCCGCGATCGTAAGGAGCGTTGGGGCGTCTGGGCATACCTGAAGTGCGCGTGGGAGGCGGTTCACGAGCAACACTCGTTCCACGCCCGGGTGACGTGTGACAATGCCACGGTAAACGTACACGCGATGCAGATCGCGGTCGGCAATGGCCGTTTTTACGGTGGCGGCATGACCATCGTCCACGACGCCACGATCGACGACGGGTGCCTCGACCTCTATGCCTTGCCACGCACACGCGGCTGGCGGCTGCTGATCTTGCTGCCGATCCTGCGCNTGGGGTGGCACTGCCCCGTCCAGAGCATTCTGTCGCTGCGCGGCCGCGAAATCTGCATCGAGACCGACCGGGAGCTCGACATCAACGTCGATGGCGAGGTGCGGGCACACACACCGGCCTATTTTCGCGTGGTGCCGCGTGCGCTCGACATCTTTGCGCCAGCGCCACGGGCTGCATGAGAGGGCTGCATGAGAGCAGCAATTCCGGTCAAGGCGACTGGTATTGTCTGCCCACATGGCTTACCACTGCAGGCGCGTGTCGGAATTCGCCGTCTCGCACTCCCAGATCACCAGCAATCGAGGACGAATAAGGAGGAAATCGAGATGACGACGCACGTCGAACTGGCGGCAAAACTGCTGCGCGAAGCGGCAACCCTGTTCCGTTCACTGGCTGGCCCCGATCCGGAAATGTCGCAGCGCCTCGATGACTTTGCACAAGTCTACGAACAAGTCGCCGAACTGGTCGAAAGTGATCCCGGCGGCGAAGTCGACATGTCCGGCCCCGGGCCGCAGTAGCAATCCTCCCATTTCCAAATTCCGCACCCTGGCTCCTGCCGCGCTGCTGGCAGCAACGCTGCTGGTAACGTTGCAGGGGAGGTGGCCCGCGCTGCTGCGAGATCGCCAGCCGGTGCGCAGCAGGCCATCGACCCGTCGATGGCGTTGGTTGCGGTCGATGTCGGACACTCCCTTGCCCATTCTGGTGCTGTCAGCGCGCGCGGCTTGCCAGAATTCCGTTTCAACCAGCAACTGGCACAGGCGGTGGCATCGACGCTGCAGTCGCACAACCTTGGTGCGCTGCTGATCGGCGCGCGGGGTGACGCTGAGAGCCTTGCGCAGCGAACGGCGGTCGCAACCGCCGCGGGTGCTGACCTGCTGCTCTCGGTGCACCATGACTCGGTGCAGCCGCGCTACCTGCAGAGCTGGACAGTCGATGGGCAGGCATGGCGTGTCTCCGACCGCTTTTCCGGCTTCTCGCTGCTGATCTCGCGCCGCAATCCCGATCCCGAACATAGTCTCGCCTGCGCGCAAGCCATCGGTGCTGCGCTCAGGGCCGCCGGCCAGCATCCCTCGCTGCACCACGCCGAACCAATCCAGGGCGAATCCCGACCGCTCGTCGATCCCATGAACGGGATCTACTGGTTCGATGACTTGGTGGTGTTGAAGACAGCGAGCAGTCCGGCCGTTCTGCTGGAAGCCGGCATCATCGTCAATCGTGCCGACGAACTGCAGCTCCGTGATCCGCAGCGCCAAGCGCGCATGGCAGCGGCCGTGGCGGATGGCGTGCAGAGGTGTCTTACGGTGCTGTTCCGGGCAAGACCTGTACCGTAAATCCACGCTTCTCTACGGTATACGTCAACGTCCCGCCGCATCCTGATCGCTCTCAGCTACCCCTCGGCTGATCATGCGCACAATGATCACCATTTTTCCCTCGGCGAGATCTTCAGGATCCCGTAATGCTACGGCATCTGCAGCAGGCAATAGATCAGGCCGAGCGCCACGCCAATTGAGATTCCACACGCTATCAGGATGTTGTGGATTTTGTTTAGAGCGGATTCTGATCAGTCTGGGTCATAGCCGCACGAGCTGAAGTAGTTGGCGCATTCGGCGGGCTGGAAGAAGTCGAGGAGTTTGCCGATGAGCTCCCAGAGGCCCTGGACGGTTCGCTCGGCGGCCTTGCGGAGCATGGCTTTGAGGCGGGCGAAGGCTTTTTCGATGGGATTGAAGTCTGGGCTGTAGGGCGGGAGGAACAGCAGGGTTGCGCCGGCGGCCTCGACCAACTCGCGCACCGATGCGCGCTTGTGGCTCGACAGGTTGTCCATGATGACGATGTCGCCGCGACGCAGATCGGGCGCGAGGACTTGGGCCACGTAGGCTTCGAACCACTCGCCGTTGATCGGTCCGTCGAGCACCATGGGCGCGACCATGCCGCTCTTCCGCAGCCCCGCGACCAGCGTCGTGGTCTTGCGGTGGCCGTGCGGGAAGCCCATCCGCAGGCGTTCGCCCCTGGGGAGCGGCCATGGCTGCGTGCCATGTTGGTCGCGGTCCACGTCTCGTCGATGAACACGAGCCGGTCAGGATTGAGGTCGAGCTGACTGTCGAACCAGGCCCGGCGCTGCTTCAAGACGTCGGGACGGTCCTGCTCGACCGCGTGGCCGGTCTTTTTCCGCGTGATGGAATGGCGCACGAAGAAGCGGTGGAGCGTCGAGTTCGCCACCGTCAAGCCGATGCCGGCGAGGTGCTCGCGAAGCTCATCGAGCGTGATGTCCTTGCGCGCTTCCCACAGCGCCAGGATCTCCTCGCGGCGTTCCTCGACGCGATGCGAGCGCATGTCGCCACCTTGGCGCTTGGGTACGGCGTTGCCAGTCACGAGCCGCTGCGCCTGCCACCGGATCGC
The DNA here is from genome assembly GCA_013414705.1 of Defluviicoccus sp. Taxonomy (GTDB): domain Bacteria; phylum Pseudomonadota; class Alphaproteobacteria; order Rhodospirillales; family Defluviicoccaceae; genus Defluviicoccus. Next base: position 2,707,218 of record CP058705.1, on the reverse strand, counting down.
CGTCGAAGGTGCCACGCCGAACCGGGCCGCGGCCGCTCGGCAACTCATCCCCGCATCGATCGCCGCTAACAGCCGCGTGCGTAAATCTATCGAAAGAGGCTGACCCATCCATGCTGGCCTCCTTGCCCCAGCCAGAATCCTGAATCAGATTTTCAGCCCTTTGTGAATCCCTTACGATTCATACCGATCAGAAACCGCTCTAGGGCTGTTGTCTTCATCGTGAATTCCTCGTGGCAGCATGCGCGATGAACGTGCCCTCTGGGGGCAAGCTGCCACTCTGAGAGGAAAAGGAAAAATCCCGTGTGATGCAGCGTCGGAACGCATCCAGCATGGGTCTCTCCACGAAGCACCTATGGCAGCGTGAGAGTTCTGCTCCGGTAAGTCAAATCAAGGAATCTAGAGCGAGATGATCTCGCCGTTCTGTTCGCAGGATGCTTCGGCAAGGCGCACGAAGACATCCATGAGCGCAGCATCGTCCGCCGGCTTCAGGCTGTTCGGATCCTCGCCGGGGAAGGCCTGGGCGCGCATCCGGGTCCGGGTCGCACGGGGNTTGATCAGGTTGGCGCGCACGGATGTGTTCGCCATTTCGTGCGCATACGTCCGCACCAGACTCTCCAGCGCGCCTTTGCTGACGGCATATCCGCCCCAGTAGGCCCGTCCGGCTGCCACACTGGAAGTCACGAAGATCGCGCGGCCGGCAGGCGAGGCGCGCAACAGCGGATCAAAGCTGCGGATCAGCCGCCAGTTGGCGGTGAGATTGACGGCGACTACCTCGTCCCACACCGCGGGGTCAATATGTCCCAGCGGCGAGAGCACGCCGAGGAGGCCAGCGTTGCCGACCAGGATGTCAAGCCGGCCCCAGCGCTCGAAAACGGCCGCTCCCATGCGGTCGATGACAGAACCATCGCGCAGATCGGCATCGACCAGGGCAGCGTTCCCACCTTCGGCCTGTACGGCGTCGTCCGTCTCTTCCAGCGCAGCGCGGGTCCGTCCGACCAGCACCAGTTTGGCGCCCTCGCGGGCAAAACGGATGGCGACCGCCCGGCCGATGCCGTGACCGGCGCCGGTAATCAGTGCGAGCCGTCCGGCGAGTTTTCCCGTCTCGGCGGTCATCGCGTGTTGTCGTCCAGGGTCATGGAGAACTCATTCCTCAAGCAGTGACAGCTGACCGTTGACCGGGTCTGGGTCTTGCTCCTGGTCGACGAGCCGGATCGGGTAGTCGCCGGTGAAGCACGCGTCACAGTACTGGGGGCGCACGATATCCCGTCCGGGCTCGCCCACCGCCCGGTACAGGCCATCGATCGACAGATAGGCGAGNGAATCGACGCCGATGTAACGCACCATCTCTTCCAGGTTGCGGGTCGCCGCCAGCAGTTCGCGGCGCTCTGGCGTGTCGATGCCATAAAAGCACGAGTAGGTGGTCGGAGGGCTGGAGATGCGCAAATGCACCTCGGCGGCGCCGGCGTTGCGCACCATTTCGACGATCTTCACCGATGTGGTGCCGCGCACGATCGANTCATCCACCAGCACCACCCGCTTGCCCTTCATCCGGGCGGCATTGGCGTTGTGCTTCAGGCGGACGCCCAACAGCCGGATGTGTTGCGCCGGTTCGATGAAGGTCCGACCGATGTAGTGATTGCGAATGATGCCGAGCTCGAACGGAATACCGGATTCCTCGGCGTAGCCAATGGCTGCCGGCACGCCGGAATCCGGTACCGGCACCACCAGATCGGCTTCGACCGGCGATTGCCGGGCCAACTCGGCTCCGATCTGCTTGCGCACTTCGTAGACGTTGCGGCCCTCGATCGTCGAATCAGGGCGGGCGAAGTAGATGTACTCGAAGATGCAGAACCGGTTCGGCACCTTGGCAAACGGCTTGATCGACCGCAGACCGTCGTCGTCGACGACGATGATCTCGCCGGGCTCGACGTCGCGGATGATCTCGGCGCCGATGATGTCCAGCGCGCAACTTTCGGAGGAGAGGATGTAGGCCCCGTCCAGCTGGCCCAGGATCAGCGGCCGGACGCCATAGGGATCGCGCATGCCGATCAGCTTGCGGCGGGTGATCCCCACCAGCGAGTAGGTGCCTTCGAGCTGCCGCATGGCATCGATCAGCCGCTCCACCACCGTCGATTGATCGCTCGTCGCCACCAGGTGCAAGATGGTTTCGGTATCGGACGTGGAGTGGAAGATCGACCCACGGCGGACCAGCGACCGGCGCATGGCCAGCGCGTTTGTCAGGTTGCCGTTGTGCGCGATCGTCAGGCCGCCGAATTCCAGGTCGGCGAACAGGGGCTGGACATTGCGCAGGACGGTCTCGCCGGTGGTGGAATAGCGGACGTGGCCGACCGCTACCGAGCCCGGGAGACGGCGGATAACGGGGGCCGAGCTGAAGTTATCCCCNACCAATCCCATGGCCTTGTGGGCATGGAAGTGTTCGCCGTCGAAGGTGACGATACCGGCTGCTTCCTGACCGCGGTGCTGCAGGGCGTGCAAGCCGAGTGCCGTCGTGGCCGCGGCGTCCGGATGCCCGAAGATGCCGAAGACGCCGCACTCGTCATGAAAGTGATCGTCAAGCTCAGTATCGAGGCGCGCAGTGTTCAACCTGCGGCGGAAGGTGTCCCTTGGTCGTTGTGCGTCGTCAGCGTTCACTGTCGATCAACCGTTCCAGATCCCGGCGTTCGCCGGTGCCGTAGCCCTGTTGCTGCGGCTTGCCCTCCTGCTGGGGAGCTTTGGGATCGGGAGACATGATGTCGCGCACCATCCGCTCGGTTTCAAGCGCTTTCCGTATCCGCTCGCTCCCCCGATCCTGCACGGGCACCGCCACCGGCCGTGACTCATCGACCAGGGCTTGCAGCATTGCCGCGCCGCGCTCGACCAGCGGCCGGGAGCGGGCGTGGGCCAGCCACTCCGGCTGCTGGCTGGGCGCCATCATCCACGCGAGTGGAATATAGGCGAGGCAGACGAGCAGGCGCCGCGGGCAAGTCCGAACAGAAAACCCAGCGATCGGTCGACGGCGTTCAGCGCGCTGTCCTGTACCCGGCGCGAAATCGAACGCGTGAGCAGGGACAAGATCAGCAGTGTGATCAGAAACAGCACGCCGCCGGCGGCAACATCGGCCAACAGCGGCAGCGAGATGAACTCGCGCGCCAGCGGCCGTACGTACGGCAACCCGAAGATAACGGCGAGCGCGGCACCCGCCCAGGCTGCCATCGACAGCACCTCGTGAACGAAGCCGCGGGCAAATGCCAGGATCGCCGACAGCAGCAGGACGCCGACCACGACCAGGTCGGCGACGGTGAAGGGCGGCATATCACCCATGTCCAGGTCTCCGTTCTGGTTTGCGTGTGCGCCTATCTGGCCCGCTTTCGGCGGGGGGNCGCAGCAACGCAAGCAGGTCGCCGACGTGGCTGACCTCCGACAGCTTCAGGTCGCCCGGTCCGCCCGGGGTGCGTCGCGCCGGGACAATGGCACCGGCAAATCCCAGCTTCGCGGCCTCCTTCAGCCGCGCATCGGCGCGGGTGACGGCGCGCACCTCGCCGGAAAGCCCGATCTCGCCGAAGACGACGGTTTCCGGCGGCAGCGGCTGGACGAGGGCGGCGGATGCAAGGGCGGCGGCGACCGCCAGGTCAGCGGCCGGTTCGGCAATGCGGAAGCCGCCGGCGACGTTGAGGAAGACGTCGCAGGTGGCGAACGCCATGCCGCAGCGCGCCTCCAGCACCGCCAGCAGCATCGCTAGCCGGGCCGCATCCCAGCCGACGACGGCGCGGCGCGGAGTGGCAAAGCCGGTGGGAGCGATCAGCGCCTGGATCTCGACCAGCACCGGGCGGCTGCCTTCCATGCCGGCGAACACCGCCGAGCCGGAAACGTCCCGTTCCCGCTCAGCCAGGAACAAGGCCGACGGGTTGGTGACCTGGCGCAGGCCGGTATCGGTCATCTCGAACACGCCGATCTCGTCGGTAGGGCCAAAGCGGTTCTTCACTGTCCGGACGATGCGGAACGGGTGCCCGCGCTCGCCTTCGAAGTAGAGGACCGTATCCACCATGTGCTCAAGCACTTTCGGCCCCGCGATCATGCCTTCCTTGGTGACGTGGCCGACCAGCAGCAGCACGAACCCCAGCCGCTTGGCCAGCCGGATGAGCACCTGCGTCGACGCGCGCACCTGTGCCACGGTGCCCGGTGCGGAGTCCAGCTCGCCGGTGAACAGCGTCTGTACCGAATCGACGATCACCACCTGCGGCGGTTGTGGCGCGTCCAGTGTCGCCGCGATGTCGTCGACCGAGGCGGTTGCCGCCAGCTGCACCGGGGCCGAACGCAAACCCAGCCGGTCGGCGCGCAGGCGCAACTGGTCGATCGCTTCTTCACCCGAGATGTAAACGACGGCAGCGCTCTGCGCCAGGGATGCGGCCGCCTGCAGCAGCAGCGTGGACTTGCCGATCCCGGGATCACCCGCGATCAGCAGTGCAGAGCCGGCCACCAGTCCGCCGCCGGTGACCCGGTCGAGTTCACCGATACCGGTGGGGCGGCGCTCCGGGCCGTGCACCGGCCCATCCAGCGGTGCCAGCGCCAGCCGTCGNTTTCGGGCGCGCGCGCTGGGGCGCGGGGCACCGTCGGCGGTAATCTCCTCGACGAGTGTGTTCCACGCCCCGCAGGCGTCGCAGCGCCCGCCCCATTTCGGGTGCGCCGCCCCGCAGGCCTGGCAGACATAGACGTTGGTGCTTCTCCCCATCGAAGCCCTTCTTGACGCTGCGCCTGCGGGCGCTGTCAGGCCCTGACCGCCATCTGGATCGGGCCTTCGGCGCGGCCGTGGATGAACTGGTTGACCCGCTCATCGCCGGAACGGTCAATCTCAGCCACCGGGCCGGCCCAGATGATCCGGCCCTGGTACAGCATCGCAATGCGATGCGCGATCTTGCGCGCGCTCGCCATGTCGTGGGTGATCGACAGCGCCGTGGCACCCACTTCGCGTGTCGTCTTGATGATCAGGTTGTTGATTACGTCAGCCATGATCGGATCGAGGCCTGTCGTGGGCTCGTCGAAGAAGACGATTTCCGGATCTGTGGCGATCGCCCGCGCCAGCGCGACCCGCTTCTGCATCCCGCCTGAAAGCTCGGCCGGGAACAGATCGGCGACGTCCGCACCGAGGCCCACCAGTGCAAGCTTGTCGATGGCCTTGTCGCGCGCTTCGCGGCGCATGATCTTGTGCTGTGCAAGCAGGCCGAAGGTGACATTCTCCCAGACTGGCAGACTGTCGAACAGTGCCGCACCCTGGAACAGCATGCCGAACTTGCGGCTGACGGCCTCGCGCTGGTTCGCCCCAAGATTGGTCACGTCCTCGCCGTCGATCTGAATGCTGCCGGCATCGGCGTGCAGCAGTCCCAGGATGCACTTCAGCAGTACGGATTTTCCGGTCCCTGACCCGCCGATGACGACGACGGACTCGCCCCGGCCCACGTCGAGGTCGAGTCCGTCCAGAACCTGCTTGCGGCCGAAGGCCTTGTGGAGGCCGCGGATACGGATCTTGGCTGGCGGTGTGTCGATCATCGCGCGAAGAACAGCTCGGTCAGGATGTAGTCGAAACAGAGGATCAGGATCGAGGCCGAGACCACGGCATTGGTGGTGGCCGCGCCCACACCCTGCGCGCCACCTTTCGACGTATAGCCCTGGTAGCAGCCCATCAGCGTGATGATGAAGCCGAAGGCCGAGGCTTTCACCAGCCCTGAGACCACGTCTTGGGTCTGCAGTGCATCGATGGTGTTCCGCAGGTAGGTCGCGGGATTGAAGCCCAGCTTGTAGACGGCAACCAGATAGCCGCCAAAGATGCCGATGATGTCGGCAACCAGCACAAGGGCCGGCAGCATCAAGACGCCCGCGATCAGCCGGGGTGCGACCAGGAACTTCATCGGGTTGGTCGACAGCGTGGTCAGTGCGTCCAGCTGCTCGGTGACCCGCATGGTGCCGATTTCGGCTGCCATCGACGCACCGATCCGGCCGGCGACCATCAGTCCGGCCAGCACAGGGCCCAGTTCGCGGGTGATCGAGACGACGACGACGGTGGCGATCGCCGATTCAGCGGAAAACCGGGCAAATCCGGTGTAGCTCTGCAACGCCAGCACCATGCCGGTGAAGATCGCGGTCAGGCCCACTACCGGCAGAGAATAATAGCCGATGTCGATCAGCTGCCGGCCGATGCTGCGTGCGTAAAATGGCGGCCGAACGCAATGTCCCAGTGCCGAAGCGGCGAACAGCACCAGCTGTCCGGTCGCCGCGAGGAAGGACAGGACGAAGCGTCCGATCAGTTGCAGGGGGCGCACGTCAAGATCCCGCTCAGGCCATGGTGTTAACGTAGCTTCGGGCGAAGCGATCACCCAAGCCAGTCAGGATTTCGTAGCCGATGGTGCCGGCTTCCCGGGCAACGACGTCGACCGGTCGATGGGGGCCGATCAATTCGATCGAGGCACCCGGCGTGGCAATCCCGGCGGGGATGTCGCTGACATCGAAGGTGATGAGGTCCATGGACACNCGTCCAACGAGGGGAACNGGTGTACCCCCGATCCAGCCTGCACCGCGGTTGCCGAGAGACCGCATCCACCCGTCGGCATAACCGACACCGACAGTCGCAATGCGGGTGGGCCCGGTCACGCGATGCGTGGCACCGTAACCAACGGTGGTTCCGGTGTCAATTTCACGCACCTGGAGGATGCTTGCCCGCAGGCGGACGACACCTTGCATCGTGTTCAGGCCATCCGGGGACGGGGAAATGCCGTAAAGTGCCGCGCCGGGGCGCACTAGATCGTATCGATATGGCTCGCCAAGAAAAATCCCCGGCGAGTTTGCCAGTGACGTCGGTGCCGGTGGCAGCTGGCTGCGCGCGGCATCGAAGCGGGCCAACTGCTCAGCGTTCATCGGGTGGCCGGGATCGTCCGCGCAGGCAAGGTGGCTCATCAACAGAACAAGCCTGATGCCGTCGAGCCGGTCGGGTCTGGCCGCAAGCGTCGCCAGCTCTTGGGGCGTCAGACCGAGGCGGGACATTCCGGTATCGACGTGCAGCGCTGCGGGCAGCCGGGTTTCCAGCAAGCCCGCGATGATTCGCCAGCCATCGACGGCGTCGAGTGTGTTCAGCACGGGAATCAGGCCATGGCGGATGAATTCCGCTTCGGCGCCACGAGAGGCACCTGCAAACACCAAGATTGTGGTTTGTGAGGCTGAGGGCCTGTCGGATCAGGAGGTCTTCGCTGTCGAGTTCGGANNCAACACTGCTCGCAGGGCAATTCCCTCATCGAGTGTCGCAACGAAGAACACACGGCAGCCAGCGGCATGCAGGGCCGGCGCCACCCGTGCTGCACCAAGTCCATACCCATTTGCCTTGACTACTGCGGCGCATTCCGCCGGCTGGACGCGTTCGCGCAACTGGCGCCAATTGCCGACAATGGCTCCAAGGTCAATTTCGAGCTCTGCTTCGGCAAACTTGTTATTGCCCATATGTCTCCCGTCTCAGCCGTCGTTCTCACGTGGATCGAGATCGCCGAAGCGCGTGAACTCACCTTCGAAGAACAGCTTCACCGTGCCGATTGGACCATGACGCTGCTTGGCGATGATCACTTCGCCGATGTTGTGAGCGCGCTCACACCGTTGCATCCAGTCCTCGTGCCGTTTCAGAAATTTGTCGTCGCTCTCGTCCGGCCGCTGCGACGGTTCCGAACGCTCCAGATAATATTGCTCACGAAAGATGAACATGACCACATCGGCGTCCTGCTCGATGGTACCGCTCTCGCGCAGGTCGGCCAGTTGCGGCCGCTTGTCCTCGCGCTGTTCGACGGCGCGCGACAGCTGCGAGAGCGCGAGGACCGGCACTTCCAGCTCCTTCGCCAGCGTCTTCAGGCCGCGGGTGATCTCCGAGAGCTCTTGTACCCGGTTGTCGTGGCGGGATCCGGGCGACGGCGCGATCAGCTGCAGGTAATCGACGACGATCATGCCCAGACCGTGCTGACGTTTCAGCCGGCGGGCGCGGGTGCGCATGGCGCTGATTGACAGCGCCGGTGTGTCATCAATGTAAATCGGCAGCCGCTGCAGCTCGCGGCTGCCGGCGACCAGGTCGGGGAACTTGTCGGTGCCAAGCATGCCGCGGCGGATGCGGTCGGACGGAATGCGAGTCTGCTCGGCGAGGATGCGGGTTGCCAGCTGCTCGCGCGACATTTCGAGGGAGAAGAACCCGATGACGGCGCCGTCGACCACCTTCTGTCCGCCATCGGTGCCGGCTTCGGTCCGATACGCGCGGGCGGCATTGAACGCCATGTTGGTGGCGAGCGCCGTCTTGCCCATGCTGGGACGACCGGCGAGGATCACCAGATCGGACGGATGCAGGCCACCCAGCTTGCTGTCCAGGTCACGGAAGCCGCAGGGCACACCGGACAGCAGGCCCTGACGCTTGTGCGCGGCTTCTGCGATGTGCAGCGCGCTGATCATCGTTTCGTGGAATGCAACGAAGCCACCGTCGTGCGTGCCGCGGGTTGCCAGGTCATAAAGGCCCTGCTCGGCACGCTCGATCTGCTGGTTCGCGTCTTCATCCACCTCACTGGTGTACGCGCGGTTGACCACGCCCTCGCCCAGATCGATCAGCTCGCGTCGCAGGTAGAGGTCATGCACCAGCCGGCCGTATTCGCCGGCGTTGATCGTTGTCGTTGCACATTCGGCGAGCTGCATCAGGTACGTCACGCCGCCCACGGTGGCGAGGGCTTCGTCCTGCTCGAACCAGGCTTTCAATGTCACCGGGTCGGCCACCTGTCCGCGTTCCAGCAGCCGCGAACAGGCTTCGAAGATGCGGGCGTGTTCGGCGAGGACGAAATGCTCGGGGCGCAGGAAATCGGAGATGCGCTCGAACGCCCGGTTGTTTACCAGGATCGCGCCCAGCAGCGCCATCTCGGCATCGACATTGTGCGGCAGGCGACGGAGGAGGGGGCGAATTCCTTTGGGAACGCGAGTCGGAGGTGCGCGCATCGGCGGTCATGGTCATGCGAAATTGCTTCTGCAGCTAAGGGCGACGCTACAGGGTACCCTGATGCCGGCCTGTGGAGCAATTGAAACCTGGGGAAAACTCGCTAAGGCGCTCCGCACAATTCTGTGCGGCGCAGGGCCAGCGTCACGCCGTGAGGAGCGGGGCAGTAGTAATTTGAGGTTTGACAAGGGCTTGAGCGATCGAGGAGGCGGAATGTCGCGGCGCGCGTTGCATCGATCGTATGACATGAAGAGAGCAGGGCGGAGCGAACTTTCGTCTCTCCGCCGTCCTGCAGGAATCAGGTAGGGCATCGGTTGGGTCGTCGTTTTCCGATGCTGGCTGTTCTTATCGATGAAAAGCTTCGCTGAAGTTGTCAGATCTTCTGGGATGACCCGTTCTGAGGGAAATCGCCCAAAATGATCAGCAGGTTGAGGCCGGACACGAAGACCAGGTCTTTTTATTGCGGCTTGGTATCGCACCGAAGCCTGCGCCTGACAGTTCTGACGTTGCGTAGCATCTTGAATCTGCTCGCAAGCCTTTGCGCCTTCGTTCCATTGCTTTTCAGCCACGGAATTGGTCGTCGTACTCGAGCACGCCGCAAGACCGAACAGAGAGGTGACAATCACTACGGCCGCCAGAATGACACGCCCATTAGCGATCACGTTATTTCCCTTTCATAAACGTTCCCGTTATCCGGGAAAGTTCATCACCTCGTTCCAGAGTAGTGAGATCAATACCGACGAGGATCGATCACACGTTGTATCTCGCCGATCATTTCGGTCAATCTTCCAGTTCATGTCTCAATTCACGATATCGAGTGCGGCTTGCCCATGCCCTCTCGGTGAGCTTTTGGAGATTGCCGTTGCTGGCGGTCGATCACGGGAACCCGTGTCTGCTGCGGGATTGATTTGGAAGGAAGCAAAGGTCGACGCAGGCCGGTCAGGCGGCGAGGCTGTCCTCGTGTTCAGAGTGCGCGAGTCGCTGTTCCGCGTGGACAATGTAGTCGCGCGTGAGTGGGACGGCGTCCTGGCGCTTGGCGAGTTGGACCTGGAATACTGCCTGGTTCATGTAGCGGAACGCCATCTCGCTGCCAGCCAGATAGAATTCCCACATCCGGCAGAACCGCTCATCATAAAGGTCCCGCGCTTTGTCCCGGTTCGCAAGGAAGCGCGCCCGCCAGTGGCGCAGGGTCTCCGCGTAATGTAGCCGAAGGACCTCGATGTCGGTAACCCACAGTCCGGCCCGCTCGATCGCCGGTAGCATCTCCGAAAGCGCGGGTACATAGCCGCCCGGGAAGATGTACTTGCGGATCCACGGCGTGGTCACCCCGGGNCCATCGGTGCGGCCAATGGTGTGGAGCAGCGCAACACCGTCGTCGGCGAGGCGATCGCGCAGGCAGGAGAAAAATGTACCATAGTGTTGCAGGCCCACGTGTTCGAACATTCCAACCGAGACGATGCGGTCGAAGACGCCGGTCTGCTGGCGATAGTCCCGCAGGAAGAATTGTGCCCGCTGTGCTAGCCCGCGCTCCTCGGCGCGCGTACGCGCCACCTTCAGCTGTTCTTCCGCCAGTGTCATGCCGGTGACGTTGGCTCCGAGGCGATCGGCGAGATACAAGCCGAGACCACCCCACCCGCAACCGATGTCGAGCACCTTCATGCCCGGCTGCAGCAGCAACTTGGCGGCGAGGTGGCGGCGTTTGTTGCGCTGAGCCTCGTCCAGGCTGTCGTCCGGCTTGCAGAAGTATGCGCAGGAATACTGCCGGTCGGCATCCAGAAACAGCTCGTAGAGCATGCCCGACAGGTCGTAGTGGTGGGCGGCGTTGCGTCGCGAGCGGCCGAGCGGATTGAACTGCCGCAGCGGTCGGAGCAGGCGGCTGCCGCGCAACGCTGCGCGCCGCAGCGGTGACGGTTGTCCGGCTGCGGCGAAATTCCGGCCCATCAGATCGAGGAAGTCATAGACCGATGCATTCTCTACGGTGAGCGTTCCATCCGTGTACGCTTCACCCGCGTTCAGCTCGGGCCGCAAGAACAATTTCCAGTGCAGCGCCGCGTCGTGCAGGCGGATGGTTACGTCCGGCTGCCCACCCGGCCCGTATGAATGTGGCTGGCCGCCGGCATCGATGACCGTCAGCCGGCCGACGCGCATGATCGGCTGGAGGTATCGTCCAAGCAGCATCTTGTCGCTCCGCTTGCTCCCAAATCCAGTGTCGGCGCTAACGTCTGCAGCGCTGGCGAGTTCCCAATCTAAGGTTGCATAATACCTTCGTCTCCTCAGCTTGAAAAGCCGATGTGACCGTTTGCGACTAAGAGGCGCTACGGCTATGGATAGGAACGCATTTGCTTAATTTCCAAACAATATTCACAAAGAAAATAACGCAAATGGCGAAAATAACACCGTGACGTTTTCTACCATCTTGCGATTCTCTTATCTAGGCGAAGAAGCTGCATTCAGATGCAGGACTTCCAAAAAAGAACCTAAATAGGGCATAACAAAAAATAAAATGCCGTTATATGTATACCCGTATGGGTTTATATGATGCATTTTTGACATAATGCGGTCATTTCTCGGCGTCCCTTGCCGCATTTGCGGGCTTCTGATATACGCCTGTTCACAAATTTTGGACCCATTTAGGACGTTGCTGGTCAACGAGTTCTGGGGGTCTGTGCTGTCGTTATGCGATAAGGGGATATTATGAGCATTTCACGTGTCAGCACGAGCAGTAGTGACCAGCAAGCAAACGGCGAAAGTTACTTTCCAACTATTTCGGCAAATGGACAATTTATCGCATTCCAGAGCCAAGCAAGTAATCTCGTCAGTGGTGATACCAACGGTGCTATTGATATTTTTGTGAAAAACCTTAACACGGGCTTGGTGACGCTTGCTAGCACCACGGCGTCCGGCGTCCTGGCCAACAACGCAAGTTATTTCCCATCGATCTCCGGGAACGGTCGGCTTGTAGTATTTCAAGGCTTAGGATCAAATCTTGTTGCGGGCGATACCAACGGACAGTCTGACATCTTCGTGAAGGATCTGCAGACCGGGGCGCTGACACGCGTCAGCACCACATCCTCCGGAGGACAGGCACAGGGGATGAGCCACTCGGCCGATATCTCGGATAACGGCAGTACCGTGGCGTTTATCAGTTCGGCATCGAACCTGGTGGCGGGGATACCAATGGTGTCCCGGATGTCTTCGTCAAAAACCTGGCGACCGGCGAGATTATTTGCGCCAGCACCACGGACTCAGGTGCGTCGGCCAACGGAACGAGCCATTATAATATCCGTCAGAGCCCATCCCTTTCGGGTGACGGAACTTCCGTGGCGTTCGCCAGTCGCGCCAGCAACCTGAGTTCCAACGACGGTTCCGGCTGGGACATCTTCACCAAGAATCTGAATACCGGGAAGGTGACGCTGGCCAGCATCGCCCAAGGCAATGGCACGCCCGCCAACGGGGACAGCTACGAGCCAGCGATGAGCGCCAACGGGCGCTACGTGGCGTTCACCAGCACGGCGTCAAACCTTGTTTCCGGTGACGTGAACGGCCAGGCCGACATTTTCGTCAAGGACCTGACGACCGGGAAGGTCGAAATGATCAGTCACGCCTGGGCCTCCGATACAGGCCCCGGTTACAGCGATCACGCAGCCATCTCGAGCGACGGTCGCTATGTCGCGTTCACACACTTTGACGTCAAAGGGAGCGATGGTGACGTTTACGTGGTGGACCGGGTGACGGACGTGCAGTACCTGCTGAACACAACCGACTCCGGGGATGGATCCAATAAAGAGAGCAAGTATCCGGACGTGTCCGTGGACGGAGGCCTATTCGCGTTCGTAAGCTATTCCACCGATCTGGTGAGCGGCGACACCAATAAGAAAGCGGACATCTTTGTTGCGACCCTTCCGGACTCAACCGACCCAGATCCGACCCCGACCCAGATCCGACCCCCGACCCAGATCCGACCGACTCGATCATCGGTAATGCGAGCAACAACCGTATTTCCGGTACGAGCAGTAACGATCACATTCTCGGTCTCGGCGGCAACGACACGATATGGGGGCGGGCGGGCACCGATACGATCGAAGGCGGGGATGGCAACGACCGCCTGATCGGCGACAACGGCAACGACACGCTTAAGGGAGATGCTGGCAATGACATCTTCTTCGGCGGCGTCGGCAACGATCTGCTGTCGGGGGTGACGGGAATGATTCACTTCATGGTGGCGTAGGGAACGACACGGTCGAAGGCGGTGACGGAAACGACACACTGAACGGGTTCAAGCAAACGGATACCCTGATCGGTGGTGCAGGTGCAGATAAGTTCGTGTTCAAAGGCGCCACAGAGCATTCGGAATTCGGTGCCGGCGACACCATTGAGGATTTCCAATCCGGAGTTGACCACATCGATCTGCGCGATCTCCATATCGACGCCTTCGTGGGTTCCGGCAGCTTTGTTGCCCACGATGGCAACATTGAAGTTCGCTACGATGCGACGGCGCACCAGCTGCAAGCGGATATGAACGATAATGGCAAGTTCGATGCCGGGGATCTGGAGATCAACGGTATCACCGCCATCGTTGCCCACGACCTGCTCCTCTGACCAGAAGCTCGCCTCTGGTCAAGGAGGTGGGGGCAATCAAGTCGGTGCCTGCCGAAGAGGCGGCCAGCGGAGACGCTGGCTGCTCTTCGTCACGGCCAACGTCTTGACCGGCTCTCCCGACCACCTATTCGGCGCTGTCGTCGTCGTTGATAACGGTTTCTTCTGGTTCGGTGGTCGCCGCCGCCACTTCCAGTTCCGCTTCCAACTCGGCTTCCTCTTCCCAACGCTCGGCGCCGGTTCGTGCAACGGCAGCGCCGGTGCGCGCCTGCGTTTCTGCCTCATCCGGGGTGCGGGCAACGTTGACGGTGATGCTGACCGCGACTTCCGGGTGCAGGCCGACCGCCACCTTATGCAGGCCCAGCGTCTTGATGGGCTGGCCTAGGCGGATCTGCTGGCGGGTTACGGTGAAACCGGCAGTGGTCACCGCTTCCGCGACGTCCCGTGCCGATACCGAACCGTACAGTTGGCCCGCCTCTCCAGCCTGACGGATCAGCACCACCACCAGGCCGTCCAGCTTCGTGGCGACCGCCTCGGCTTCTGCCTTGCGTTGCAGATTCGTCGCCTCAAGCTGAGCGCGCTCCTCCTCGAAGCGCTTGCGATTGCCGTCGGTCGCCCGAACCGCCTTCTTCTGCGGTAACAGGAAGTTCCGCGCATAGCCGGGACGGACGCGCACGACGTCTCCCATTTGTCCCAAGTGCTCGATGCGCTCGAGAAGAATGATCTCCATCATTTCAGCTCCTTACTTAATTCGTCCCGGATCTGCTGCCCGGGAGCATGCGGCGGCGCACGCCGACCCACTGTTCGGCAATGTCGAGCGCTGCCACCAGCACCGCGGCTACCACAAAGAAAACCAACAGCATCATGTAGAACACGGTGAGCATCATGGCTGGCATGCTGGTCCGGCGCGCCATTTGGTGCACCACGGCCAAGCCAACGAAAAAGTAGGGGGTCAACAGAACGATTATCGCGTTACGGGCAACAAAACCGTAATCGCCCCCGAGCGACAGCGCCGCCACAGCACCCGAGACCAGCACATAATCGAACCAATCAGGGATGCGCAGCTCCGACCAGCGTGGCGTCGGTCGCCGGCTCATGCCCCGGTTCGAGAGCAGCCGTTGCGCCAGGACCGCGTTGACGACAAGCATCACGATCCAGGTGACGGCGGAAAAGCCCAGGAACAGCGGTGTGACTTCCTCCACCAGCAGCATCCGCTGCGAGTCGTCCAGAGCCGGTGCCGCTGTCCGTGCCACGCTGTCGAGCAACTCCCGAATTCCTGCTTCGATCCCGTCGCCGCGTCCGGCCATTGTGGTGACGACGAGTACGAACGCGACAAGCAGCGTGACAAACGTCAGCACGTAACCTGCCGTCTGGTATCCGTCGGGGCTGGTGGAACGGGGCCGCAGCGCCTGTTGCACGATCAGCCACGACGGTATGACATGCATGCCACCGTAAAGTCCGACCGTGGTGAAGCCGCCGAAAGCCAACGCCACACCCAGTCCTGAGGCAGCGGCGAAGCCAAAGGCATGGGGCCGAGCCCAAGCCCGACCAGAAGCAGCGGCAGAGGTGCCAGATAGACGAATAGCACCCCCAACGGCGATCCGGACATCGCGGCCAGCATCGCAACGCCGCTCAGGCTGCCGCCACTTACGGCAAGCAACGCTGTCCTGCCCATCTCATTTCTCCCGGCTCATCTTGCGTCTTGCGGAAGGTCTGCCACCCGCCGCAAGAGGCCGCACCTAAAGCCGATGATATCTGGAAGCGAACGGACCCTCGACAGTCCTGGTCGCAGCCCCGCCAGCCGCATCCACGAGCGGTGGACGGGCGCACGCCGCTAGCGGATCAGATACGGCAGCAGGGCAAGGAAACGTGCACGTTTGATCGCACGGGCCAGTTCTCGCTGTTTCGGTGCCGAAACTGCCGTGATTCGGCTGGGCACGATTTTGCCCCGTTCGGAAACGAAGCGTTGCAGCAGCTTCACGTCCTTGTAGTCGATCACCGGTGCATTGGCGCCGGAGAAGGGGCAGCTTTTCCGGCGCCGGAAGAAGGGACGGCGGGCATTCATTGCTCAGGCCTCATCTGTGGACGGTGCGGGGGCGGGCGCAGGTGCGGCAGCGGTGGATCGGCCGCGACCGCTGTCCTCGCTGTCGCTGGACGGGCGCCGGTCACCGCGCTCGCCGCGGAAACGGTCTTCACGGCGCGGCCGGTCATCGCGCGCCGAGCGGTTCTGCATGACTGCGCTTGGGCCTTCCTGCAACGCCGCAACGCGCACCGTAAGGTGACGCACGATGTCTTCGCTCAGATGCATCTGCCGCTCCATCTCCCGCACCGCCGCCGACGGCGCGTCAATGTTCAGCAGCATGTAATGACCCTTGCGATTTTTGCGGATGCGATAGGCGAGGCTACGCAGCCCCAGTATTCACGCTTCTGCACCTGCCCGCCACCATCCTCCACAAGCTTGGTGAAGTGGTCAGCGAGTGCCTCGACCTGGGGCGCAGACACATCCTGGCGCGTGATGAACACGCACTCATAACAAGACAATGGTGATTCTCCCTCTGGCTTCTCTCAGCCGATCCCAATGATCGACATAGCCGGCGAAACCCGGCAAGGAGTTCAAGCTGGAAGATAAGCACGAACCATGGTTGGCGCGCAACAGTGCGGAAAGCCGATCACCCGGCGAGAGTCTTCCATTAGGAATCCCGTGCATCTGCGTTGAAAGAAGCCGGCAATGGCGCGGGCTGAGGACTGCAGCAACGGCAGATTGCCTCTGATCCCGATGCTTGACAGCCGAAAAACGCCGTGTAAGTCATCCGGATCGCGGCGAACATCGGACGAGCAGGCTCGACCGGTCAGCGCGCTTCCCGGGCGAGCCTGGGCAAGGGGTTCAAGGCGAGGAGTTGCGGGATGTTTGATCTGACCGGGAAACGGGCGCTGGTGACCGGAGCATCGGGCGCGATCGGCGCTGCGATTGCGCGTGCACTTGCTGCCGCTGGAGCTTCGGTCGGGCTATCCGGGACCCGCGTCGCGGCGCTTGAGCAGCTAGCTTCCGAGATCGGTGGTGCTGCGCACGTGTTGCCGGCCGATCTGGGCGCTGCCGACGGTGCCGAGACGCTGGCGAAAGCAGCGACAGCTGCGATGGGCGGGATCGACATCCTGGTGAACAATGCGGGAATTACGCGCGATCAGCTGGCGTTGCGCATGTCCGACGAGGACTGGAACCAGGTCCTCGCCGTCGACCTCTCGGCGCCTTTCCGGCTCTCGCGCGTTGCTGCGCAGCATGGTCAAGCAGCGCTGGGGGCGAATCATCGGGATTACCTCGGTGGTCGCCGCAACCGGCAACCCGGGGCAGAGCAATTACGTTGCCGCCAAGGCCGGGATGGTGGGGATGAGCAAGGCGCTCGCACACGAGGTGGCCGGCCGCGGCATTACTGTCAATTGTGTCGCCCCCGGCTTTATCGAATCCGACATGACGGCAGTCCTCTCCGATGCCCGTCGAACGGCGGTTCTGAGCGCGATTCCCGCCGGCCGCATGGGGGAACCGTCAGACGTCGCCGCGTGCGCCTTGTTTCTCGCTAGTCCGGAGGCCGCCTACGTAACCGGGCAGACACTGCACGTCAACGGCGGCATGGCAATGCCGGGATGACGCAATTGCGAAAGGCGCGGGGTCCGGTGCTGGTCAGGCCTCGGAAAGTGTGTTACCAAGCGGCGCTCTTGCCGCGGGACAATCACAGGACATTGTGCCCGCGATCGGGTCAACAAAGCGAAATTGAATTCGTCAGCTAACGATATCAAGGGTAGAACCGATGAATGACGTCGCCGATCGGGTAAAGAAGATCATCGTCGATCACTTGGTGTCGAGGAGGCAAAGGTTGTCGAGGACGCCAGCTTCATCGATGATCTTGGAGCAGACAGCCTCGATACCGTCGAACTGGTGATGGCGTTCGAGGAAGAGTTTGGGATCGAGATTCCGGACGATGCCGCTGAGAAAATCCTCTCCGTCAAAGACGCCGTCGACTACATCAAGAGCGCGATCGGTTAGAGGCGGGACCCGCCCTCCGATGCTTCCGACGTCACCGTCGCGGAGCGGCGCAGGAGCAGTCGATGGACGGGAGTAAAGCATGAGACGTGTTGTCGTCACCGGCATGGGGTTGGTGTCTCCGCTCGGATGCGGCGTGGATGTTACCTGGGAGCGGCTGATTGCAGGTCAGTCAGCCGTCCGTGCCGTGCAGTCGTTCGACGTCGCCGATCTGCCGGCGAAGATTGCGGCTGAAGTGCCACGCGGCGAGACGTCCTCGGGGGCGTTCAATGCTGATGACTGGGTGTCGCCGAAGGAGCAGCGGCGCATGGACACCTTCATCATCTATGCGCTGGCGGCAACCGAACAGGCAGTGACGGACGCCGGCTGGAAGCCAGAAGAAGAAGAGTTGCGTGAACGGACCGGCGTGCTGATCGGCTCCGGCATCGGCGGGCTTCCCGAAATCGCCAAGGGCTCCGCGCTCATGGAGAAGGGCCAGACCCGCAAGCTGAGCCCGTTCTTCATTCCGGCGGCGTTGATTAACCTCGCCAGTGGCCACGTCTCCATTCGTTACGGATATAAAGGGCCGAACCACTCGGTCGTGACCGCGTGTGCCACTGGTGCGCATGCGATTGGCGATGCGGCGCGGATGATCATGTGGGACGACGCCGACGTGATGGTCGCGGGCGGTGCCGAAGCGGCCATTTGCCGTCTCGGCATTGCCGGGTTCGCGGCCGCGCGGGCGCTGTCCACCAAGTTCAACGATAGGCCGGAAAAGGCATCGCGGCCGTGGGACAAGGAGCGGGACGGTTTCGTCATGGGCGAGNGGGCCGGTATCGTCGTCCTTGAAGAGCTGGAACACGCCAAGAAGCGTGGCGCGAAAATTTATGCGGAAGTGGTGGGCTACGGCATGTCCGGGGATGCCCATCACATCACGGCGCCCGCGGACGACGGCAACGGGGCATTCCGCTGCATGCAGGCGGCCTTCCGGCGCGCCGGTATAAGCCCTGACGAGATCGACTACATCAATGCCCATGGCACATCGACGCCGCTGGGCGATGAAATCGAGCTGGGCGCAGTGAAGCGGCTGTTTGGCGAGGCTGCCAACACGGTATCGATGTCCTCGACCAAGTCATCGATCGGCCACCTTCTGGGAGCAGCCGGTGCCGCGGAAGGGATCTTTTCGATCAAGGCGTTGCAAACCGGGATCGTTCCGCCAACCCTGAACCTCGATAATCCGTCCGATGGCTGCGACATCGATCTTGTGCCCCACGTGGCGAAGGAGCGGCCGGTTCGGGCGGTCCTCTCCAACTCGTTTGGATTCGGGGGCACCAACGCCTCGCTGATTTTCAAACAAGTGAACTGACGGGGCGTGCGGCATGGGCCGCGGGGTTCGACGCGCTGCCGCATCGGTACTCTTCGTCCTGGCGGCACTATCGGTCATCTATATCGCCTATCGGTACGCCGGCCCGGGTCCTCTGGAGGTTCCGGTGACGGTGGTCATACCCAAGGGAGCAGGCGTCACCGAAATCGCAGGGTTGCTGGCAACGTCGCACGTGCTGGCGATGCCATGGCTGTTCCGGGTGGCGGTGCGGTTGCAGGACGTCGATGCCAGCTTGCGCGCGGGCGAATACCGGTTCGCAGTTCACGAAAGCATGCACAGCGTGATCGCCCGGTTGCGGGATGTGGTCGTCCGCCGCCTGACGGTGCCGGAAGGCATGAGCAGCGGCCAGGTGGTGGCGCTGCTGCGGCAGACGGAAGAGCTGGAAGGCGAGATCGTGGCCACGCCTCCTGAAGGCACGCTGCTGCCGGAGACCTATACCTATACTCTCGGAGATACCCGCAACGAGTTGCTTCGCCGGATGGCATCGGCGATGACGGCAGCGCTCGACGAAGCTTGGGCGGCACGCGAGCCCGGACTGCCGCTGAAGACACCGCGCGACGCGGTGATCCTGGCCTCGATCGTCGAGAAGGAAACGGCGCTTGCGGCCGAGCGGCCGCGGGTCGCAGCGGTGTTCCTCAACCGGCTCCAGCAAGGAATGAGGCTGCAGGCGGATCCCACCGTCGCCTATGCCGTAAACGGAGGCGATCCGTCTGAGCGGCCGTTGACACTTACCGATCTGCAGTATGCCTCGCCCTACAACACCTACGTCACGGACGGGTTGCCGCCGGGGCCCATCGCCAATCCCGGTCGCGCGTCGCTGGTGGCGGTTCTGCACCCGATGCACAGCGACGAGCTCTACTTCGTTGCCGACGGCACCGGCGGTCATGCGTTTGCGCGCACGCTGCAGGAGCACCAGCGCAACGTGGCGCGCTGGCGGAAACGGAACGGGGATTAGTCAAGCCGGCGTCCCGGCGTTAGCCATGCCGGGTCCGGGCAGCGTCCCAGCGGTGTCTTGGGCGGCGCCTTGGGCGGCACCTTGGTGGGAGAACAGGATGCGCATTGCCTCGATGACCGGCTTCGCCCGTGCCGAGGGTCAGATTGGCGGTTGTTCCTGGGTCTGGGAGGCAAAGAGCGTCAATGCCCGCGGCCTCGAAGTCCGCTGCCGCTTGCCCCAAGGCTGGGAATCACTGGAACCGGCTCTGCGCCGGGAGGTGGCGGCCGTGCTCAAGCGCGGCAGCGTGTTTGTCGTTCTGCAGGTGATGTGGACCACAGGCAGCCAGTCCGTGCGGATCAACGAGGGCGTGCTTGACGAAATCCTGGCATTGGTCGCGCGGATCGAAGAGCGGTTGGGGCAGAGCCGACCATCCAGTGCAGAGNGGTTGCTGGGGCTGCGGGGCGTCGTCGAGACCGTCGATCCGATACCGACCGGGGAAGCACGGGAAGCCTTGGAAACCGCTCTGCTCACGGGACTTCGCCAGGTTCTGGCAAGGCTGGTGGACGTCAGGTGCGGAGAGGGCGAGCGTCTTGTCGGCGTGCTGAACGACCACCTGCAGCGCCTGGACGATCTGAGCGACCGGGCACGGGACTTGGCGGCGATGCAGCCGGACGCCCTCTTCGCCCGCCTGACCCAGCAGATCGCGCAACTGCAAGAGCAGGTGCCGGCGCTGCCGGCTGATCGTATGGCGCAGGAGGCGGCGGTGCTCGCGGGCAAGGCGGATCCGCGCGAAGAGCTGGATCGGCTGCGGGCGCATCAGCAGGCCGCGAACGACCTGTTGTGCGGCGATGGTCCGGTCGGTCGGCGGCTCGACTTCCTCTGCCAGGAGCTCAACCGCGAAGTGAACACGTTGTGCTCGAAGTCCGCCGATATCGAGCTTACTCGCGTCGGTCTTGATCTGAAGGCGGTGGTTGAGCAGGTGCGCGAACAGGTTCAGAATATCGAGTAAGCCGATGATCGAGGCGAACGGATCAGCGACGGGCGATGTCGTCGCATCTTCGACTGCCGCCGGCCGCGTTCTTTCGATTGCGCGACGCGGCCTGATGCTGGTGTTGTCATCACCGTCCGGTGCCGGGAAATCGACCATTGCCCGCGCGCTGCTGGCGAACGACACCCGGCTCACGATGTCGGTCTCGGCAACGACGCGCTCGCCGCGGCCGGGAGAGATCGATGGTCTCGACTACCGGTTTGTCGAACACGATCTCTTCGAGAGCATGGTTGCCGCCGGCGAGATGCTGGAGCACGCGCTGGTGTTCGGCAACCGCTATGGCAGCCCGCGCGGCCCGGTCGAGCAGCTGCTGGCCGCCGGTCGCGACGTGCTGTTCGACGTCGACTGGCAGGGGACCCAGCAGCTGCGTCAGAACGCGGCGTCCGACCTGGTCAGCGTGTTCATCCTGCCGCCATCCCGTGCCGAGCTGGAGCGACGGCTGCATACGCGTGCTCAGGATAGCGAAGAGGTGGTGCGCGGGCGGATGGCGAAAGCTGCCGACGAAATGAGTCACTGGGCGGAATACGACTACATCGTCGTCAATCACGATATCGAGCAGGCCGTGGCAGACGTCACGGCGATTCTCGCGGCTGAGCGGTTGCGACGCCGGCGCCAGCTGGGGCTGGCGGAGTTCGTTTACGCCGTAAGCCGCTCCTGAGCGTCACTGCTTTTGCTGCCAATCTCGGTCAGGAGCGCGTTGGTCGGGAGCCTGGTGGCCGGGCAGTGGTGGACAGCCAGATGCCGAGTGCCACGGCGGCGATTCCGGGCAGATGATACAGGTGGAGCTGTTCGCCCAGAAACGCGATCGCAAGCAGGGTGGCGAACACCGGCATCAGGTGAATGAACAGGCCGGCCTTGGCTGCGCCGACCTGCGCCACGCCGGCATTCCAGCAGGCAAAGGCGATCACTGAGGCGAAGACGCCGACATAGCCGATCGCCAGCAAAGCCGAGAGTGTCGGAACGAAGCCACCCTGGTGGACGTACTCCGTCACGTAACCCGGCAGCAGCATCAGCAGTCCGGCGACGATGCTCGCGAACAGCAGCAGCACTGGAGGCAGATCGGCAGGCCGGCGTCGCAGCATCACGGTGTAGATCGCCCATGCCGGTACCGCGAGCGAGACCCAGAAATCGCCTGGGGCAAAGTGCAGGTCTTCCGACAGGCGCAGGTCGCCCCGCAGGACGACGATTGTGACCCCCGCAAGCGACACGGCAATGCCAAGCGCTTGGCGGAGACCGATGCGGGTGCCATCGAGCAGGAACGCAACAGCCGGAATCGCCACCGGAATGGTGGCGATGATGAGCACACCGTTGATTGCGGTCGTCGTCTTCAGTCCCTGGTAGACGAAGAACTGGAATCCGACGACGCCGGTGGCAGCGAGAAGAAGCAGCAGTGTTGCGTGTCGACGCAGCAGACGCCCCAACGTTCCCCGCAACGCCCAGGCGTCAGTAACGGCGAACGGGGCGAGGACGAGTGCGGCCACCATCCAGCGCCAGAAGGTCAGGGCCGCCGGCGGAATATCAGCCGAAACCGCGCGCCCGACGACGAAGTTCCCGGCCCAGCACAGTGGCGGAATTACCAGCAGCAGCCACGGGGCGATGGTCCGCCGGCCGGATGCGGGCAGTGGTGGCGCGTCCCCGTCAGCTCTCGGCATGGTTCTGGCCAGCCAAAAGCCGGGCGAGGGCGCACAATTCCTCTACTGTCAACTGTTCTGCCCGGCGCGTGGGATCAATGCCGGCTGCGGCAGGGTCGATGCCCAGCGACCGCAGGCTGCTGCGCAGCATCTTACGGCGCTGGCCGAATGCCGCCGCGGTGATGCGCTCCAGGTCGAAGAACGACGCTGCCGCCACGGGCAGCGGCAGCGGCGTCAGGCTGACCACTGCCGAGCTCACCTTCGGGGGCGGCGTGAATGCCCGGGAATCAACGGAGAATTCGAACTGCGGGCGGGTCAGCCATTGCGTGATGACCGACAGGCGGCCGTAGTGTTTGCTNGCCGGGGAAGCCACCAGCCGGTCGACCACCTCTTTCTGGAACATCAGCGTCATGCTGAGAAAATCGTGTACGCAGCGCAGCCAGCCCACCAGCAGCGGGGTGGCGACATTGTAGGGTAAATTGGATACGATTCGGCGCGGCGGCGGGGTCAGCGACGCCAGATCCAGATCGAGTGCGTCCGCCTCCAGCACGAACAGCCGGCCCGGATATGCGGCGGTCAGTTCGTGCAGGGCGGCGATACAGCGGGGATCCTTTTCAATTGCGAACACAGCACCGGCACCGGCGGCAAGCAGGCTGCGGGTCAGACCGCCAGGGCCGGGGCCGATCTCGATCACCGAGCATGCGTTGAGGTCGCCGGCGGCCCGCGCGATACGGTCGGTGAGGTTGCCGTCGAGCAGGAAGTGCTGGCCCAGGGCTCGTTTTGCCGCCAGGTTGTGTCGCCGGATCACCTCGCGCAGCGGCGGCAATGCGGGGGCAGATCATCAGCGGCTGGTGCAGTCACGCGAGCGTCGCCGCAGCTCGGCGGTGCGCCAGAGTCTGAGCGAGGCGCAGCGCTGCGATCAGGCTCGCTGCGCTCGCCCGGCCGGTTCCAGCGAGATCGAACGCCGTGCCGTGATCGGGAGACGTGCGGACGAACGGCAGGCCGAGGGTGACATTGACGCCGCCGTCGAAGTCGAGCGCTTTAAGGGGAATCAGCGCCTGGTCGTGATACATGCATAATGCTGCGTCGTAACCGTCGCGTGCTCGTGGACTGAACAGCGTATCCGGTGGCAGGGGACCGCAAACATCGATGCCGCGTGCCCGCAGAGCAGCCACGGCCGGAGCGACGATGGTGCCTTCTTCGTCCCCCATCTCGCCCTCTTCCCCNGCGTGCGGGTTGAGCCCCGCCACCGCCAACCGTGGCCGGGAAATGCCGAAGTCCTGTCGCAACGCACGCGCGGCGATTTCGCCGGTAGCGATGATATCGGTGGTTCTCAGGGTCTCGATTGCCCGGCGCAGCCCCACATGCACGGTAACCGGAACCACGCGCAACTGTGGCGAGACCAGCATCATCACCGGTCTTATATCCGCGCCGGTGAGGGCTGCGAGGAATTCGGTGTGGCCGGGGAACCCGAAACCGGCGTCGTAGAGCGTCTTCTTGTGTATGGGGTTGGTGACAACAGCGGCACCCGCCCCGGTGCGTACCAGCGCAACCGCGGTCTCGATTGCGGCGATCACCGCTTTGCCGGTCGCCGTATCCGGCTGGCCCGGCAGGGGATGCGGTGAAAACGGCCGGTGCAGGACCGGTAGCGCATTGGCGAAGACCTCTGTTGCCGTCAGGGGCTCCTCGATCACCTGCACCGGAACCATCCACCCCAGGCGTCCTGCGATCGTCCGCAGCCGCTGTGCGTCGTCGACGAGTAGGAACGGCGGTACGGCCCGTGCGCGCGCCATCCAGGCCTGCAAAGCGATTTCTGCGCCAATGCCAGCAGGATCGCCCATCGTCAGCAGCAGCGGTGGTGCTGCTGCCGGGATCACCTGCGGATGTCCAGCAACGCGCTGCGGCGCAGATCGCGCAATTGGCGCCGCCCGAATGCCGACAATCGTTGCTCACGCAGGCGCCGTTCGATCGCGGCCCGCGATTGGTCATCCGTCGCGATCTCCTGCCGGTCGCATACCATCAGCACCACGAACCCTTCGGTGCTGCGTATGGGCGGTGTCGCCTCGCCGATGTTCAGCGGTGCGATCAACTGCTGCAGCTCCTGCGGCAGCTGCTGCAGATCGATCGGGCTCGGAGCATTCGGGACAATGGCGCCGGCCTCGTGCCCACGCTGTGCCAGCTCCGGGCAGCTGGTGGCACCGGCTGCGATGACGTTGGCCTCCTTTGCCCGGGCGCTGACGTCGTCGTCGTTGGCGGACTGCGGCAAGGGCAGGAACACCTGTTGAAGCGTCACTGAAACCTTGGGGCCGCCTGCCGCTTCGCCGTCCCGGCGACCGGCAAGAAACAGAATATAGTAGCCGCCCTGGGCGCGATCGGATCGGAGACTTCACCCGGTTGCAGGCGGGATACGACCATTGCGATCTGTGGGTCCATGTCCTGCCGCGAGACCCATCCCAAATCGCCGCCAGAAGATGCGGTTGTTCCTTGCGAGAACGTGCGTGCAAGCACCGGAAAGTTGGCACCGCCCCGGGTTTCCGTCACCAGCCGTGCGGCAAGATCCTCGATTCGCTGCTGGTCGGCGGGATCGTCCACCGGCAGGAAGATTTCTGCCAAGCGATACTCGGTCTCGCTCCGCCCCGCCTTCATTCGGGCGAGTTCCTCATCGACTTCGGTCTCGCTGACGGCAACGCGGTCTCCAGCTGTCCGGGTGACCGCCTTCTGCCAACCGATCTCCGCTTCCACCTGGTCGATCAGCGTCGGCATGCTGACACCGCGTTGAGCGAGAAAGATCGGTAGCTCCGACGGCTGTAGCCGCAGCTGCGAGGCGATCTGGGTCAGGGCCCGGTCTAACTCCGCTTGGCTGACGGTGATGTTTTGCTTGCGCATTTCCTGACGCTTCAGCTTTTCGTCGATCAAGGTCCGCAGGACCTCCGGCGCCAACCGTGCCCGAGTTTCTGTCGTGTTGCTGAGATTGGAGGTGACAAGAAACAGGGCGATGCGGTTGTTCAAATCGCGAAACGAGATGATCTCGTCGTTGACGGTCGCAGCGATCCCTGGCTTTGCTGCGCGGGCGCGCTACACGTCAGGCTCAGGAAAACGACCAGCAGAGCCAAGAAGCCGATTGTCAGGCACCGGACAGGATGTCGGAGCGTCCGTGCGGTGCGAGGGTCGTTCAAGCTCTGTTTGCGATGCAGGTGGAAGCGGGTGAGGGTCATGGGTTGCTCAACTTCCACCCGGGTTGACGCCAGCGCCGATGTCCCCAGCGTTTTGAAGCCGACGCGGAAGAACACGACGTTGGTGGGCTCGACGTCCTTGTCCTTGAAGTTCTCACGCGAAAATTCTGCCGAGAACAAGAAACATTCATCCTCGTAAATCGCGCGCAGCCCGATCTCGCGCTGGCTCTCTGACCGGATATCGGTGATGCCGAATGCCCGTGTGCGCCAGAACCGCGTCCAGCGGGTATCCAGGCCGTACTCCACTTCCTCACGCCCGACCAAATCGTTTTGCGGCTGGCTTTCATAACGGACGTAGGTACCGTGCAGCTTCAGAGCTTCGTTGCCCAAGCGAGCGCCGACTTCATTGCGTTCAAATTTGAATGAAGAATGGTCGATTCGGTTACGGTAGACGATGTCGAACCAAGGCGCTGGTGTCAGGTCCAGGGCGCTGACGATGTCGGAGGTCTTGTCTTCGAGGCCAGTACCCTTACCGAAATCGTCGTCTCCGGTGAAGCTGTAGCTCTGGCCGACAAAGGCCGAGGCGCTTTGCCGNCCTGGTGCATATAGGGTATAGTTGAGGCCGTAGTTGACGCGCGGTCCCTTGTCGACGCGGTCGATGCCCGGCAAGCGATGGAACCCGAACAGATTGGTATCCTGCAGTTCGAAGTCCTGACTGTCCTCATTCGGGATACGGCTGGAGTTGCCGTATGTGGGAGCGAGAATGACTTCGGTGATCGGTTCGATGACCTGATGAACCGCTTCACCTTGGCGCACCAGCGGCAGTCGCCACTCCACGCCTGCCTGCGGGAACAACCGGCCGCTGTTGCCACTGAACTGACTGTTGCCGTCGTTGCGTTCAAGGTCATCGACATTATAGCCGTCCGCCCACATCGCGCCGGAAACGGTGACCAGATCGCCAATAGGGCCAACAAANGGCCGCCGCCACTCCGCCCGGGCCGACAGCCGTCGTGTATCCAGTCCCTGTTCACGGGTCAGCACGGCTGAGTCCAGACGGACTTCGGTCTGCCCGCCGAGCGGGTCCTTGTCGGTTACAAGGAAGTAGTCGAGCCAAGGTGCCACGTACGGGATATTCTTGTCGTCCGTGTCATGCTCCTGATTCTGGAACGCGATGGCACGCCCGATAAAGTAATCGCTGGCGTTCGGAAAAGCTTCACCGTAGAGGCGGGACGTTAGTGTTCGCTGGCTGTCGAAATTGTACCGGCGCAGGTACGTNCCTTCCGTTGCCCGTTGCACGTCCAGGCCAGCGCGCCAAGTCTCGTCAATGTCATAGCGAGCTTCCCCGAAGACGTGACCAAGGGCGCGATCTTGGGAATCGTAGGTTCCGCTGCCACGGAAGTCGATTTTGCCGTGTTGCAGGGCTTGGCGGTACTGTGCTTCCAGTACCGGTCCTTCGTTCGACGTAAACCACGGCGTGATTGTCATGTCCTGGGAATCGGACAGCACGACGAAATACGGTACCTGAATCAAGAATCCAAGATCAGACGATTCGCCGAACGTCGGGATCAGTACGCCGGACTTGCGCTTCACCGATGGATCCGGCTGCGTGAGGTAAGGCACGTAGCCGACCGGCACGCCCACGAATTCCAGCCAAGCGTGGCTGAACTCAATCGTCTTTTCGATCTGGTCGTGGGTGACCCGCACCGCGCGCACCTGCCACAGTGGCGTCCGCTCCGGATCCTCTGCGCAGGCAAAACACGGAGTGTAGCTTCCATCTTCGGCGGTGGTCACGGTACCGCCGATGCGCTCGCCCTGTTTCGCTGTGATTCGCGAGCCGTCGGCAAGGACTGCACGCATGTTTTCGATAATCGCGTTCTTCAGGTCGCCGGTCAGCTGCATCGATGTTGCGTGCACCACCTCGCCGGTCGGCTCGTAAAGGACGACGTTGCCTTCCGCAGTCAGCACATTGCGGGGCTCGTCGTAGGTCATCTTGTCGGCGACAACCCGGCGTCCCTGCTGCACGGCTTCGACGTTGCCGGTGGCGATGGTGATCCGGTTGCGGCTGTCATAGGTGAGCTGGTCTGCCTGGAATTCAATCGGCTGCGCTTTCGAGGCGGGCTCAAGCGCATGCGCGGAGACGGCTGTGAACGCGACAAGAACAGCCACAGCAGCAGCAAGCAGGCCAGACCGGATACGTTGGCCGGCGGCTTTTGGCGCGTGCCGGCTCTCGGGGATGCGTCTTGCCCTCATCTGCGGCTCGATCCTGGTGACGCAGCAACCGGCCCGGATGATTGTCCGGAGAATGTCGGTGTCCGCGGAGCCGAGAGCGTGCGAAAAATCCGGGCGGCAATCAAGGCGGAACCGGCTACGCCAGAATTTCGATCGGGGATACAGTTCGCAATCGACCTCGATGAACACGTCGCCCGTCCTCTTGAGCCGCTCATCCGGCATCTTGCTCTCAAACAGACGCGTACCCGCTCCATCATCTGCAATTTAAAGGTGAGCCCCCCGCGCGGGGGTTCACGGCGGCGGGCAGCCGACATAAAATCTTCATAGAACTGGCATCCTGCAGTTCATCGTTCTGCTCCATGTTTGCGCCGTTGGCGAAATCGGCGTGTCCGGCGGGCAAAGGAGGGATTGTGAGGATGCAAGCACCACGATCGAGCGGAGTGACGACCGGGGCAGGCGCTGTGCGCGAAGGGAGGAGAGCGCCAATCCGATGATCAGCCCGACCATCGGCGACGTAATCCTTGCTCGCTTCAGTCGCCGGCAAGCATTGCGCGGGCTGAGCGCGACGGCTGCACTCGCCGCATTAGCACCACTCGCCCGCGCCGGGACCGGAGATGGCACACAGGGCGGTACCGAGGCCGAAACTGAAGGCGCCGCCGGTACAGCGGCTTCCGCTCCCGCACTGACCTTCAAGGAGGTGCCGCATGGAAACAGCGAGTCGCATGTCGTTGCCGAGGGCTACGAGGCGCAGACGCTGATCCGCTGGGGAGATCCGTTGGAGGCGGGAGCGCCAGCGTTCGATCCGCTGCATCAGACGGCGGCGGCGCAGGCGAAGCAATGGGGCTACAACAACGACTTCATCGGCTGGATGTCGCTGCCGGAAGGGGCGGGGACGGCTGGACGGGGGCTCTTGTGCGTCAATTTCGAGTACACCGACACCNAGTTGATGTTCCCGGGACTGAAAGAGGGTGAACTCGACAAGGTGACGAAGGAGCAGTGCGAGATCGAGATGGCGGCGCATGGTCACGGCGTCGCCGAGATTCGCCGTGACGACGTCACCAACACCTGGTCGGTGGTCAAGGACAGCCCGTATAACCGGCGAATCACGCTGCTTGCAACCGAATGCCGGATTTCCGGTCCGGCCGCCGGCCACGACCGGCTGAAGACGAACAGCGATCCGACCGGCACCAGGGTCGTCGGAACGCTGAACAACTGTGCTGGCGGCAAGACGCCCTGGGGAACGGTGCTGATCGCCGAGGAGAACTTCAACCTCTATTTCGGCGGCGATCCGGAGAAGACCCCGGAGGCGCGCAGCCTGAGGCGCCTCGGCTTCAAGCCGCAGTCGCGCCACGCCTGGTGGATGCATTTCGAGCGGTTCAATGTCGAAAAAGATCCCCACGAGCCGAACAAGTTCGGCTGGATGGTCGAGTACGATCCGTACGATCCAGCGTCGGTGCCAGTGAAGCGCACTGCGCTCGGCCATTTCAAGCACGAAGGGGCGACGACGGTGCTGAACGCGGACGGGCGTATTGTCGCCTATTCTGGCGACGACGAGCGCTTCGACTATATCTATCGCTATGTCAGCGACGACCGTTTCGATCCCGCTGCCGGCAAGGAGAATGGCACGCTGCTGGACAAGGGTACGCTGTCCGTCGCCCGGTTCCATGACGATGGGCGGTTGAGCTGGATGCCGCTGGTCTTTGGTCAGAGGCCACTGACGCCGGAAAACGGCTTCGCCAGTCAGGCGGACGTGCTGATCGAGACGCGGCGCGCTGCCGATTTGATGGGCGCGACACCGATGGACCGACCGGAGGACGTTGAAACGAACCCCGCGACCGGCATTGTCTACGTGGCGCTGACCTACAACGAGAAGCGTACCGCCGAGAAGACCGATGCGGTCAATCCCCGCGGCCCCAACGACAACGGTCACATCATCGAGCTGATCCCGCCGGGCAATGGCGCCGCTGGCCGCGATCATGCGGCGGCCGAGTATCGGTGGGACATCTTCCTGCTGGCAGGCGATCCCTCGAAACCCGAACAAGGAGCTCGTTATCACGAAGGTGTGAGTGATAACGGTTGGCTATCGGCCCCCGATAATGTGGCTTTCGATCGTCAGGGACGAATCTGGATCGCTACGGACGGACTTCCGCGGTTCGGTGTCGCTGACGGAGCCTTCGTGGCCGAAACCCAGGGGCCAGCGCGCGCTGNNACCCGGCAGTTCTACCGGACGCCGATTGGAGCGGAGTTATGCGGGCCGGAGTTCAACGGCGATGATTCGGCCTATTTCGCGTCCGTGCAGCATCCGGGAGACACCAAAGACTCGACCTTCGATGCGCCATCGACCCGCTGGCCAGACTTCCAGAAGGGGAT
Organism: Defluviicoccus sp.; assembly: GCA_013414705.1. Lineage (GTDB taxonomy): Bacteria > Pseudomonadota > Alphaproteobacteria > Rhodospirillales > Defluviicoccaceae > Defluviicoccus. The sequence goes on along the minus strand of CP058705.1, from coordinate 2,676,843 downwards.
GCCGCCGCGTCCGTCGGTACAGGTGATCGTTAAANAAGGCGGAGGAACGGTTGGTTCGTAAGGATGCCCTGCAGCACCGCCGTTCCGTTGGCAGCCTGGGCGGATATGGCCTGGGTGGGAGCGCTTTGTGCGGAAAAGGACGGCTTTTGCCGCTCTTTAGCTTTGCTGTGTTGACAATAGGATCTACGTCTCGTGACGGGGATCGCCTTCCCCGTTTGCACACCGCACGCTGCGGGTTTGCCGCCTGGTTCCGCAGCGTTGCTTTCGGGTGCGGTCGTCAATTTCAATCGTCGCGCGGAACCGGGCTGGCGACAAACGATTGTTCTGTGACAACGGCAGGGAATGGCCTCGGTGCCGAGCGGTGTCCTGCCCAGAGCGGCGATTGCATCGCAGTTCGGCTTCGGTTACACAGCGTGGGTCGACTTGATCGGTATGTTCCACGAACAATAGGACGCTCATGATTGCTCTGCGGGTCGCGCTGGCGACGGCAGTCCTCATAACGTGCGCCGGTATATCCACGGCAGCGGACCTGCCGAATCGGGCGCAGAATCTGATCGTTGTCGCGGCTGAGCGTGACCGCCCGACCGCAAGCGAACGAGAAGAGAAAGGCCGTACGCCGCCGCCGCGGCCGGTGTGCCGCCGGCGTGGCAGGAGAATCCGGCCTTGCGGGCGGGTGTGCCTGGGTCGGGCAGCGCATCGTCAGCCTGCTGTTTCGGGATGACCCGATGACAGGCAACGATTTCATCCCCTTTTATACCCGTTTCGGCTGCCCGGAAGCGCATCTGACGCAGTCTTTCGCCTGCGTGGTGAAAGCCGGTAGCCTGGAGAACGAGGCTCTCGCCGACCGGATCGCCCTGTGCTGGACGGATCCGACTCAGCAACCGACACTCACCAAGACGGGAGAAACAAAACCAGACGAGTCCAAGCCTGCGGAAGCCAAACCCGCGGAAAGCAAGCCCGCCGAAAACAAGCCGGAAGCGGCAAAGCCAAACGGCGGTCAGTCAGGCCAAGGAACGGGAGGAGGGCCTGTGCCGGAGAACGCCGGCGGAGGTACTCAGAAGTAGGTATCGCTCAAATTGAGCATCGTTGAACGCTCGCAAACTGGGACGGATCGCTGGAATGATGTCACAAACCGAACCAATCCTATTGGGATATGGCCGTGCGTGCCATGCTGAACAGGGCGCCGACGTCACCGTTATTGCCTCGCTCAATCCCTTGCATCGGTTGTGAAAATGAGACTTGTACTGACTGCGGCGGCCATCGCTGCGGCCATTCATGCTGCGGCGTGGTATCTGATCGATCGGACGGCAGCTCCGTCTGATCTCGTCAACCCGATCGATTACGTTTCATACAGTCCCTACTTGCGCGGTGAGGATCCGAAGACCCACCGCCAAACCATTCCGGCGGAGCAGATCGAAGAGGATCTGCGTGTCATCTCAGGCGTTGCCGACGGGGTGCGAACCTATTCCACGATCGACGGCATCGATCAGGTGCCGGACATTGCGGGACATCTCGGTCTGAATGTCGCTTTGGGCGCCTGGATCGGCNGATACCCCGCGCGCGACAAGGCAGAAATCGAGGAGGCCGTGCAGCTGAGCAGGCTGCACCGCAATGTCCGTTCGGTGCTGGTCGGCAACGAGGTTCTGCTGCGCGGCGAACGTACGTCCGAAGAGCTGATCCAGCAGATCCAGAAGGTGAAGAAGCAGGTGCGCGTCCCGGTCTCGACGGGCGAGATCTGGTACGAGTGGATGCAGCATCCGAAGCTTGTCAGCGCGGTCGATTTCCTTGCGGTACACATCCTGCCCTACTGGGAAGGCGTGGCGCCGAAGGACGCGGTTGCCTACACGATGGAAAAGTACGAACTGCTGCGCAAGACCTACCCGGGCAAGCGCATCGTCATCGCCGAGTTCGGCTGGCCCAGTCAGGGCTACAATCGCAATGACGCGGTGCCTGGTCAGTTGCAGCAGGCGGAGATTATCCGCGACTTCATCGCCCAGGCCGAGCGACGGNGGATCGAATACAACATCGTCGAAGCCTTTGATCAGACCTGGAAGAGCAACGAAGGCAGTGTTGGTGCCTATTGGGGGCTGTTCGACGCGATCGCAACGCCANAGTTCCCGTTGACCGGGTTGGTGGAAATGCCGCAGGTGCCGTGGAAAGCTGCGGCCGCGCTCGCCATCGGTTTGGCGTTGACCGTGATCGGGCTCGGCCGTCGTCGCCCGACGTTTGGCCATGCGCTTGCCTTTGCCGTGTGTGCCAACGCACTGGCGTTCGGTATCGCAGCCGCGCTGGCCTATCCGTTCAGCCACTACATGACCGTCGGCATCAGCGTGATGTGGGCGATGGGCGTGCTGATGCTGCTGCCGCTGACCATCGTCACGCTCTCCAAGGTGCATGAGATCGCGGAGGTCATGTTCGGACATGGCCCGCGCCGGCTGATCGACGTGCTGCCACGCCGGCAGTTCGGCGGGGCCGCACCGAAGGTGTCGATCCACATCCCGGCCTATCGGGAACAGCCCGACATGGTGGTGGAGACTCTCAACAGTCTGGCGGCGCTCGATTACCCCAACTTCGAGGTCATCGTCATCGTCAACAACACACCCGATGCCTACTATTCAGCGCCTGTTGCCGCCCGCTGCCGGGAACTGGGCGAGCGGTTCAAGTTCCTGAACATTACCTGCACAGGCTTCAAGGCCGGCGCGCTCAATATTGCCCTGCAGCACACGGCGGCTGACGCAGAAGTGATCGCTGTGCTTGATGCCGACTATGTGGTGGAGAGGAACTGGCTGGCTGACCTGATGCCGTATTTCAACGATCCGAAGGTGGGTCTTGTTCAGGCGCCGCAGGATCATCGCGACGGTTCGCTGTCGCCACTGAAAACGATGATGAACAGCGAGTATGCCGGCTTCTTCGATATCGGCATGGTGCAGCGGAACGAAGACAACGCAATTATCGTCCACGGCACCATGTGCCTTGTTCGGCGATCGGCGCTGGACGCCGTCGGCGGCTGGGGCACGGATACCATCTGCGAGGATACGGAGCTGGGCTTGCGGCTGTTCGAGGCCGGCTACGAGGCGCATTACACGAGCTACCGCTACGGTCGTGGCCTGCTGCCGGACACCTTCGAGGCCTTCAAGACGCAGCGTTTCCGCTGGGCGTACGGAGCGATGCAGATCATCCGCAAGCACTGGCAGCACATGCTGCCCAGTGCCCGGACGCTGACATCGGGTCAGAAGTTTCATTTCCTGGCCGGTTGGTCGCTGTGGCTGTCGGACGCGTTGGGTACGCTCGCATCGATCTTGAACCTGCTGTGGGTGCCGGTGATCATCTTCGTCGGGGTGGTCATTCCGGCGACGGCGTTCACTGTTCCGATCCTCGCAGCCTTCATCGTAAATTTGCTGCATTGCGTCCTGTTGTATGGTAGACGTGTAGCATTGCCCTTGCGACAGGTGCCTGGTGCAGCGATGGCGGCGATGAGCCTGCAGCTGACCGTGGCGCGAGCCGTGATGGTGGGGCTGGTGCGTGACAGCTTGCCATTCAAGCGCACGGACAAAGGAGGCAACGCAAAGCGCGGGAAAGAGAACACAGCGTTCTGGGAGTTGGTGCTGGGATGCCTTTTGGTGATCTCGGCGGTCGTTCTTATCGTATTGAACGATACCGGCATCACGGAAATGACAGTGTTCGCTTCCACGCTTTTGGTACAGAGTATTCCGTTCCTGGCGGCAGGCGTAATGGTCGCCATTGAACGGTATCAGGGTCGGCTCAAGCTGGCGCAGAAGCCTGCCGTCGCGATGTCCGCGATGGCGCTGGAAGCGTCGAGCGAAGGCCGGTAGCTAAACCCAGGAAGCGGCGGCGACCCGTCCAACCCCCAGCTGTGGGTCGCAATGCTTAATCCTTGGGTGCCGGGCCGCATCGCTAACCCCCGCGATGCGGCCCGGCGAGCCTTCATCGGCGGGGATTGCTCGAAAGCATCAAGCCGACCGAAGGATCGCAAACGTGACCTATCTGGAAATCGCGGGCGGATTGATTCTGCTGATCGTCGGTGCGGAACTGCTGGTGCGAGGCTCCGTAGGAGTTGCGCGGCAGTTGGGTGTCTCGCCGATGCTGATCGGTCTCACGCTCGTCGGATTCGGCACATCAAGCCCTGAATTGGTGGCGAGCATCGCCGGCGCTCTCAGAGAGTCGCCTGGAATTGCGGTGGGTAACGTCGTCGGCAGCAACATCTGCAACGTCTTTCTGATCCTGGGTCTGTCGGCAGTCTTTTTGCCGCTTTCGATCAGCCGCAAGGCATTCATCCGCGACGGCTCGGTGCTGCTCGTGGTCACGCTGGTTTTGGTCGGCCTCGCCTTTTATGGCTCGCTGTCCCGCGTTGTTGGTGTCGTCTTGGTGGCTGCACTCGCCGCCTATCTCTTCTTCAGCTACCGGCAAGAAAAGCAGAGCGGGGATGCGGTGCACGTGCACGAGGCCGAGGCTGCATCCGTGCCGTCGCTCGATGGTTCGCGGGCGCTCGGCATCGCAGCGGCGCTCGGCGGTCTCGCGGTGCTGGTCGGCGGAGCCTACCTGCTGGTTGAGGGCGCGATCGAACTCGCCCGCGGCTTTGGCGTTTCGGAGACGATTATCGGCCTGACGATCGTGGCGATCGGCACATCGCTGCCGGAACTGGCGACCTCGGTCATTGCCGCGGTCCGGCGGCAATCAGACGTCGCCTTCGGCAACGTCGTGGGCTCCTGCGTCTACAATGTCTTGGGCATCCTTGGCGTGACCGCCATCGTGCATCCGATTGACATACCGCCGGAGATTGCCGGGTTTGATGTCTGGGTCATGCTCGCAAGCGCCGTGCTGTTGTCCGTGTTTGCGATCACCGGCTGGCGAATTGCCCGTTGGGAGGGAGCGGTGTTGTTAGCCCTGTATGCTCTCTACATTGGCCATCTGGTCCGGGTTGCTGCCGTCGTCTGAGGTCGCCAGACGGGAGGGGAGCACGGCCTCGAGCGAGGAAGACAGACATTGCACCCTGCACCAATGATGACTGTACACACCGTGTAGAATTTCATACCACATCAGGCGAGAGTGGCAATGAGATTTCTTATACTCGCAGGCCTCGCGCCAAGGGTGATTCCGTGCGTTCTCATTTGTCGAATTAATATGTAAAAATGTGTATTATTTGGTGAATTGATGCAAAAGTATCACATAAAGCACTCAGCGATTTGAGGCGTATTGCTGCATATTGACATCCTTCGGTCACAAGAATAGGACCTCGAAAAGACGCAGAGACTTAAAATAAGTCTCTGCGTCTCTTATTGGGGGATATCTGCAATGCAAGAGTCTAAGACTCCCATTTCTGGGAGAATGAAAAGTGCTATCCGTTCTGTGGCACTTGCGACGATCTGTTTCGCCCTTAGCAACTTTGTTGCGGCGCCGTTGGCAGTCGCTGAGACACGAACCTACAGTCAGACCGGCGTAGCCATAGAAGGCGCCTGGACGACGTGTCCTCAAACGACGACTCGGACATTGGACTGTACGTTTACGGTCACTTACGCTGCACGATCGAACAAAATCTCGCCAGTCGTCGTGATAACAATGACCGTACTGCGCATGTATAGTAACGGCAGTATTCAATTAATGGATACTGCTACTGGGGCAGTTCAGCCAGCGGCTGTGAATGTACCACAGTCGACACTCACGAATGCGTCTGCATCAGGTCGTGTCAATCTTTTCGGTAACTGTGCGGATCGAACAACATCTCGACCTGCTGGTACTATGGACCCGCGTCGATCTCCGGGCGATGGACAGCCATCGCTGGTGCAACGTCCTGGAACGAGCAGAAGGGTGTCACAAATCCTCAGAAGATCAGCTACACTCTGCGCATTACTGGCGCAGCCCGACCTGCGAATGGCACGGGGTCAGCGACGTTCAATGGCGGCAATTGGCCACTGGGGCGTTCGGCCTACGCGCGCGTACTGCAATTCGGCAACAATGAATCGCTGACGTGTCCATCTGTGTGTCCGTCGATGGCCAAGGCAAAGGCATTGGTCGCTGCCGATCCGTCAAAAGCCATTGGCCGCCGTAGTCTGTTCGACAAGGTTACCCTAGACTTTGAAAAGGCAGATGCAGCCGATTCCCAGGAGATGCATGTCGGTGACAACCCCGTCGAACCTCAAGGAGTGTTTGATAGTCCCTATAATTACTGGCCAAGTTACCAGGACGCCTATTCGCTTGGCCAAGCGGAACGTGCATTCCGAAACGATCCTGTCGCCTGGAGCATGTATTCAAGCATCATGAACGGCATATCTCCGTACTACTGGCAGATGCGCACTTCGCTTGAGAACAGCCTGTTTACCGGCGGGTTCCCGGCGTTCGACCAGACTCTTTCGGGCTATCTCAGAACAGCCCTGAGCGGAGTCATCAGCCTCGGTCTGCTGTAACGGCGCTCTTTTCCGGCATGGGGCGGCGCGCCCTGGAACCTCCTGGCGCTCCGTCCCTTTCCATGTCCGGTGACCTTAAAGCACCTTGCCGGGGTTCATGATATTNCCGGGGTCGAGCGTCTGCTTCAGCCGGCGCATGAGGTCGATCTCGACCTCGGATTTATAGCGCAGCAGGCTTGCGCGTTTGAGTTCGCCGATGCCGTGCTCGGCGGAGAAGCTGCCGCCCAGGTCGGTAGCGATGTCGGAGACGATGGGCTCGATCCGCTCCCACTGCGCGAGGTAATCGTCCCGGTCCATGCCTGGCGGCTGGCTCAGGTTGAAGTGGATATTGCCGTCGCCCAGATGGCCGAAGGGCACGGGGCGGATGCCCGGCAGCGCGGCCTCGACGGCACGGCTCGCGCGTTCGATGAACTCCGCAACGCGGGACAAGGGGACCGAAACGTCGTTCTTGATGCTNGCCCCCTCGGGTTTCTGCGCCTCGGGAATGCTTTCGCGTATCCGCCACAGCTCGGCCGCTTGCGTTTCGCTCTGCGCGACCACGGCGTCCAGGACCACACCTCCGTCCCACGCCTCGGCGAGCACGTCTTCGATCGCGTCGCGCAGCGGATCATTCGGACGGGGACTGGTGAGTTTCAGCAGCACGTACCAGGGATGCGGCTCGTCCATCGGGTCGGTGCAGCCGGGCACGTGTCGCAGGCAGAAGTCGAGCGCAATGCGCGCGATCAGCTCGAAACCGCTGAGTGCATCGCCGGCCACATCGTTGACGCGCCGGAACAGCTCGGTCGCGGCGTCCAGGGTCGGCACCGCCACCAGCGCCGTTTCATTGGTGCGCGGTCGGGCAAACAGCTTCAGGACAGCGGCGGTGATAATGCCCAGCGTGCCTTCCGAACCCAGGTATAGCTGTTTCAGGTCGTAACCGGTGTTGTTCTTGCGCAGCGCCCGCAAACCGTCCCAGAGCCGCCCGTCGGGCAGCACCACTTCCAGGCCGAGGACCAGGTCGCGCGCATTGCCGTAGCGGAGGACGTTCATTCCGCCGGCATTGGTCGCGAGGTTGCCACCAATCTGGCAGCTCCCTTCGGCGCCGAGGCTGAGCGGAAACAGGGCCCCGGCCTCATCGGCCGCACGCTGCAGGTCGGCGAGGATGACACCGGCTTCGGCCGTAATGGTTCGATTGATCGGGTCGATGTGGCGGATCCGATTCAGTCTCGCCGTGGACAGTACGATCCCGCCACGCGGGACACCTCCGCCGACAAGGCCCGTGTTGCCGCCATGAGGGACGACCGGGATGCCGGCTTCGGCGCACAGACCGACCACGCGCGCCGCTTCTGCCGTGGTCGCCGGTCGGACCACGGCGTTGCAGTCGCCACAGAACAGGCCGCGCTCTTCGCGCAGGTACGGTTCGATGGCGTCGGGATCCTCGATCATCCCTTTCGGGCCGACCGCCTCGCGAATCTGCCGCAACACGTCGTCCGGCAGCGGCCGCGGCAGAGGCAGCCCGGACGGAGTGGTGATTTCCATGCGCAATAGATGCTCCCACGCACAGCGCCCGGCAACAGTGTTCGTGTGCCGCGACGGAACGGACTGCGAAGGCAGCCAAAGAAAAGCGCCGCAGGGTCGGCTGCGGCGCTTGGGAATCGGGGGCAGGGCGCTGCCCTGCCGGGTATCAGATGCTGAGCAGGACCACGATGGTGGCGAGCGTACCGATTGTCGCGAGCCCGTAGAGGACCACGGCCACGCCGGCATCCGCCCGGATGCCGAAGTCATGGGCGCAGCTCCGCAGCCGGTGCGCTGAGTGCCAGAGCCCGAGCACGATGATGCCCAGCAGTGCCAGCTTGACGATCCACCAGCTGAGGAAGCTGCTGAGCGTCTCGTAGCTCATCGCGTCATGAAACAGGCCCAGTGCCGGGCCGATGTTGGTGACGAACAGCATCACCGGAAGCACGAACGCGGTGATGGTACCGCCCGCGGCGAACAGGAACCAGGGAACCGCCTTTGCCGAGCGCGCCATCTTATGCCACTCCCGCCAGGATCAGAATGAACAGCGACACCACGCCCAGCGCCACATAGTGGGCGCCAATAATCAGCTTGCCGGGCACGAAATGCTCACCCTGCTGGATGCGCATCGCCTGCGGCACGGCCTGGAACCAGGACACGGTGTGAACGATGAAGAATGCGAACATGATCAGCGACAAGATCAGCATCGGCCAGCTGGTCATCGTCGACATCCAGTTGGCCCATGCCTCCGGGCCTTGCGCAAGCCGGAACAGGCCACCGATCAGTACACACATGTAGATGCCGACAAACAGTGCACTGACCTCATGCAGCATATAGCTCTTGAAGCGGGCATGGGTCATGAACCAGCACGTCTTCGACATCTTCCGCATGTATGGTTTGCGGACGGTTGTCTCGCTCATCACTACTTGCCTCCGATCCCGACCAACGACGTGATGTAGTCGATGGCACTGGTAAATTTGGCCTGCTGGATGGCGCCGGCCGGGTCCACATCCTTCGGACAGACCACGGAACAGGCACCGACGAAGCTGCACTCCCATACGCCTTCGTGTGCGGCGACGACGTTCTCGCGCGCCTTGCGGCCGACATCGGGGTCCAGGTTGTAGCGCTGGGCGAGCGCCAGGGCCGCCGGGCCGATGAACTCCTGCTCGGTCAGTCCATACTGCGGGCAGGCCGAGTAGCAGAGCAGGCAGTTGATGCACATCGAGTACTGCTTGAACGCCTTCAGCTGTGCCGGCGTCTGCATGTACTCGCCGGCCGAGACCGGTTTCTCTTCCTTCGGGATGATGTACGGCTTGATGCTCTGCAGCTTCTGCACGAAGTCGTCGATGACGACCACGAGGTCGCGTTCGATCGGGAAGTTGTCCAGCGGTTCGACACGGATCTTGTCGCCGTAGTCACGCAGGAACGCCTTGCAGCCAAGCTTCGGCTCGCCGTCGATCTTGAAGCCGCAGCTGCCGCAGACGAACATGTGGCAGGACCAGCGGAAGCTCAGGGTCCGGTCCAATTCGTCCTTGACGTAGTTCAGCGCATCAAGCACCACCCAGTCCGGGTCGCACGGCACGCTATAGGTCTGAAAGACCGGCTCCTTGTCCTGCTCCGGCCGGTAGCGGAGCACTTCGAGCTGAATGNNGTTCGCTGGCTCATGCCTTCTGACCTCCCGCCGCAGCNNGCCGTAGACCCGCTCTGCGGGCGGCGACTTGGTGATGACCACGTCCAGGTAATCGATGCGCGGCTTGCCGTTGGGGTTGTAGTACGCCATCGAGTGCTTGAGATAGTTGACGTCGTCGCGCTGTTCGTAGTCGAGGCGCTGGTGGGCGCCGCGGGACTCACGCCGCGCGATGGCCGATTCCACCAGCGCCTGCGCACATTCCATCATCGCCCCCAGTTCGAGGACCTGATAGAGGTCGGTGTTGTAAACCGAACTCTTGTCTTCGAGCGCGATGTCCTTGTAGCGCTCACGCGCGCCTTCGACGACGTTGCAGGTCTGCTGCAGCGATGCTTCGTCGCGATAGATGCCGCAGCCGTCTTCCAATGAATGCGTCATCTCCTTGCGCAACGCCGAGACTTTTTGTTTGCCTTGGCGCTTGAACAGGTCCTTCACCCGGTTCTCGGCATCACCTGCCTGGCTGTCGATGAGGCCCTCATTCGGCGCTGCGGCGGTTTTTGAATATTCGACGGCGTGCCGGGCGGCGCGTGCGCCGAACACCAGCAGTTCGCCTAGTGAATTGGAGCCCAGACGGTTGGCACCATTGATGCTGACGCAGGCACATTCGCCGGCGGCATAGAGGCCGGCAATCGGCGTGGCGCCGTTGATGTCGGTGTGAATGCCGCCCATCATATAGTGGACGACCGGACGGACAGGCACCAGATCGGTGACCGGATCGGCATTAACGTACGAGCGCGACAGATCGCGAACCAGCGGCAGCCGCTCGTCGATCAGCTTCTCGCCGAGATGACGCATGTCGAGCCAGATCACGTCACCCCACTTGGTCTCTACTGTCCGACCCTTCTTCTGCTCCTGCCAGAATGCCTGACTCAGCCGGTCACGCGGCCCCAGCTCCATCGATTTCAGCACCGGCTTGGGNGTTGCCGGGCCGAGGCCGTAGTCCTGCAGGTAGCGGTAGTTGTCCTTGTTCAGCAGATAGCCGCCTTCGCCACGACAGCCCTCGGTGAGCAGGATGCCGGAGCCGGGCAGGCCGGTCGGGTGATACTGGACGAACTCCATATCCTTCAGCGGGACCCCGCGCGGTAGNGCCATGGCCATGCCGTCGCCGGTCTTGATTGCGCCGTTTGTCGTGAACGGGAAGATCTTACCGGCGCCGCCGGAGCAGATGATCACTGCTTTGCCGCGGAACAGCCGCATCTCGCCGGTGCGCATCTCGATCGCGGTGCAGCCGTGGCAGGCTCCGCCGTCGACGATCAGATCGGTGGTATAGTATTCGTCGAAGCGCTTGATCGACGGGTATTTGAGCGAGGTCTGGAAGAGGGTGTGAAGCATGTGGAAGCCGGTCTTGTCGGCGGCGTACCACGTGCGCATGATCTTCATGCCGCCAAACGGGCGAACCGCCACATGGCCGCTGCTCTCGCGGCTCCAGGGGCACCCCCAGTGCTCCATCTGGATCAGTTCTTTGGTGATCTCGTTGACGAACAGATCCACCGCATCCTGATCGGTCAGCCAGTCGCCGCCGGCGACCGTGTCGTTGAAGTGATAGTCCAGGCTGTCGTTGGACTTGACGACGCCGGCTGCCCCGCCTTCTGCTGCGCAGGTGTGGCTGCGCATCGGATAGACCTTCGACAGCAGGGCGATGCTCAGCGTAGGGTCGGCTTCGGCAACGGCGATAGCTGCGCGCAGACCCGCTCCTCCTGCGCCGACGATGACGATGTCCGCGTTGATGACATTCATTGCCTTCTCCCGATCCGCCCCCTTGCGTGGCCCGGAGTATATCCAGGCTTGTGACGATTGCCAGTCTCGTACCGGTTCCGGGCGGCCGGTGTAAGCAGAATATTAAGTGTCAGGGCACCGGTTAAGCGGTCATATTAGAAGATATTGAATATTAGGATATATGTATGTTCTGTTTCTGACACCGAATGACACACAGCGGTCTGTGACATCATGTTGACTCCGTCCATGATCCGGCTTCGCACAAGAGAGGCAAACGGGTAGACTTGTCCGTTTTGTGGCGAGCATGGACAATCGCCAGACCATGCGGACAGGCAAGCACGAAAAGGCCTGGAGCGATTTTGCGGACTGGTGCCGTGCGCGGGGTTGCGCGCGCTGCCGGCGCATCCGTGGACCGTCGCCGCGTACGCACGATGGTGCGAGGTCCGCCATCGCTTTCCCGTCATTCTGCGGCGGATTCGGGTGATCGCCCGGGTGCACCTGCTAGAGTGCGTTCCGTCTCCGGACCGTCACCCCACAGTGATGCGGACCCTGCGGACGCTGGAAGTGCGGAGCCATAGCCGGGATACGCGCGCGGCGTTGTTCCCGGGAGACGATGCGCCGACCGCCAGTACGACGGCCAATCGTGGGGCGGACAGTCGTGCGATGGCCGCTTGCGCGCCCGGCGCTGCCGACAAGCCGGTTCAGCGTACGACACAGGGGCAGGGACGCCGACGCGAGCGCACGTTACGCGCTACCCCCAGACTGGTCAGCCGTCGTCCGAAGTAGAAGTCGGAAACCCAAGCCCGCGGGTTGACGGCCAACCGGCAAATCCTTATGGTGCGCCCTCCGTCGCCGCGGATCCAGCTGCGTGCGAAGCTGTTAGTATTGGGTAAACGGCCATGAAGATCAGGCACTCGATCAAGTCGGCGAAGACGCGCGAGCGCAGCTGCGTCGTCGTGCGGCGCAAGGGACGGCTTTACGTGCTCAACAAGAAGCATCCCCGCTACAAGACCCGTCAGGGCTGATCTGCTCAGGGCTGATCTGCAGACGGCCGGGTGCGCTCGGGCACTGCCGGCTGCGTCGGGCGAGTCTATTGCCCGGGTGGGGGCGCTCGTCCGAACCACCTGCGGATTGCTGCCAGGATTTCCTGCCGGCTCTGGAACAGCGGCAGCTTCGGCTGCGCTGCGCGGCTAGGCTCGACTGCAAGGCCGATACCGGCGATTGCCCGGTCATCGGTGAGCTCGCGGACAATCAGTTCAACCTGGTCGACGAGAACCCGGTCACCCACCTCCGGCATGCCCTGCAGGCGTCGCGACAGATAGTCGGCGACGCTCAGGTCTGCATCCAGCTCTGCAACCGCAAAGCCATACGCTTCCGCCAGTTCGCCCATATGGGTTTCTGGCGCGATGGCGAAATCACCGAAGAATTCGCGGTCGGACAGGTCCAGGTCCAAAGGCCGCGCGAACAGCCGGTCAAGCAGGCGGACCAGCCGCGGTGCGGCAAAGATGTAGACGTAGTCGCCGGCGCGCAGCCGACCAGCATCGTGGATTCTGATCGACCGGCCCTCGCGGACGATCAGTGACGGTCGTGCCCAGCGCGGGATTCGCTCACCGCGGGCAACCGGGCTGTCGGGGGCGATGCGATAGGCGATCAGCTCGTGACTGGCGCGGCCCGGCAGCTCCAGTTCCATCCGTTCCAGCTCGCCCAGCCGTGCCGGCACGATCAGCCCCAGCCAGCGGGCCATCGGCCGGATGGTCCAGCCCTGCACCAGCAGCGACGTCAGCACGATGATGAAGGCGACGTTGAACAGCAGCCGGCCGTTCGGCAGGTCGGCAACGATTGGCAGAATGGCGAGCAGGATCGAGACCGCGCCGCGCAGTCCGACCCAGGCGACGAAGGTGGTCTCGTTGCGGGAGAAGCCGAACGGCAGCAGGCAGAGCCAGATAGCCAGTGGACGGCCCACCAGCATCAGGAACAATGCCAAAAGCACCGCCGGCAATGCCACACTGAGGAACTGCGACGGCGTCGCCAGCAGCCCCAGGGTGAGGAACATGGCGATCTGACTGAACCAGGTCATCCCGTCCTGGAAGCGGCGCAGCGTCAGCATGCCCTGCAGACGCGCGTTTCCGGCGAGCAGGCCCGCCACATAGACGGCGAGGTAGCCACTGCCGCCGAACAGTCCGGTTGCGGCGAACACCACCAGTGCCAGGCTGAGCACGACGATCGGATACAGTCCCGCCTCCAGCTTCAGGCGGGTAATGGCGGCTTGGATGGCAAAGCCGCCGGCGAGCCCGGCGGCCAGCCCGAGGCCCATGCTGATCCCGAAGGATGCGAGAAAGTCCCAGCCAATCGCGTCGATACCCTTTTCGGCGGCGATCATCTGCACCAGGATCATCGACAAGAAGATCGCCATCGGATCGTTGGTGCCGGACTCGACCTCCAGTGTCGAACGGACCCGGTCGCGCAGTGTGATGCCACCAACGCGCAGCAAGAAGAACACCGCCGCAGCGTCGGTCGAGCTGACGATCGCTCCCAGCAGCAACGCCTCGGTCCAGGAGACAGGCAGCAGCTCCCTGGCCGCCCAAGCCACGAGGCCAGCCGTCAGCATCACTCCCAACGTCGCCAGGACGATTGACGGTCCAAATGCCGCGCGGACCGTCTGTAGCGGTGTATTGAAACCGCTGTCGAACAGGATTACGGCAAGTGCCACACTGCCAATGAAGTAGGCGGCTGCAGCGTCGTCGAAGTGCAGCCCGCCCAGGCCGTCCTCACCCGCACCCAGTCCGACCCCNAGAAAGACCAGCAGCAGCGGTGCGCCGATGCGCAGGGAGATCAGGCTGGTAAATGTCGACACCGCAATCAGACTGGCTCCGATGAGAAGCGCGAGGTTCATCGCCTCGAACATCGGCGCATCCGTTCCTTTCGCTCGCGGTGCCTTTCACTTCCGGGGACTTTCCCCGCTTCCGGCATCGCGCATTTCGCCCGGTTCGTCAACACGCTAGCGGGTCTGTTTGACGCAGAGTTGCTGTGCGGTTCCGCAACGTCGGAGCGCAATGCTTGAAATTCCGGCGTGCGTCGATCACTGTCCGCTGTGCACGTGCACAAGAAAGCGGCGGGGCGTGGGGTGCCGTAAGGGGCGCGCAGGCGCTTGACAATCACCGGATACCGCAGAGGCGGGGGCAGGGCGAACGAGCGGAATGGCCGTCAATATTCTGGGTATCTCGGCTTATTATCACGACAGCGCGGCAGCACTGGTATGCGACGGCGCGATCGTTGCGGCTGCGCAGGAAGAGCGGTTCACCCGCAAGAAGTTCGATGCCCGTTTCCCGGCGGCTTCGGCGCGATTCTGTCTTGCCGAGGCCGGACTGCGTCTCGAAGACGTGAATTATGTGGTCTTCTACGACAAGCCGCTGGTGAAGTTCGAACGGCTGCTGGAGACCTATCTCGCCTATGTTCCCAGCGGCCTGCGCTCTTTCGTTGCCGCCATGCCAGTCTGGCTGAAGGAAAAGCTGTATCTGAAGTCGGTGCTGCGCGAGGAGCTGCAGTCGCTGGCGAAAGATACCGGTGCCGGTACCGACAAGCCGGAACTGCCGCCGCTGCTGTTCAACGAACATCACCGCTCGCACGCCGCGTCCGCATTCTTCGCCAGTCCGTTCGCGCGCGCGGCGGTGCTGTGCCTGGACGGAGTGNGGGAGTGGGCGACCACGTCCGCCTGGCTCGGCGAGGACAACCGGCTGCAGCCGCTATGGGAGATCCGGTTTCCGCACTCGCTTGGCCTGCTGTACTCGGCCTTTACCTATTATTGCGGCTTCAAGGTCAACTCGGGCGAATACAAGCTGATGGGGCTTGCCNCCTATGGCGAGCCCCGGTACGCGGACCGCATCCGGGAGACGCTGATCGACATCAAGGACGACGGCACCTTCCGGCTGAACATGGCGTATTTCAACTACGCTACCGGGCTTACGATGACCAACCGCCGGTTTGCCGAGTTGTTCGGGGCGCCGGCGCGCAAGGCGGAGAGCCCGCTGGAGCAGCGGCATATGGACCTGGCGCGCTCGATCCAGGTGGTGACCGAGGAGATCGTGCTACGGCTCGCGCGTTCGCTGCAGGCAGAAACCGGTGCCAAGCACCTCTGCCTCGCGGGCGGCGTGGCGCTGAATTGCGTGGCCAACGGCCGGCTGCTGCGCGAGGGGCCATTCGAGGATCTGTGGATCCAGCCGTCGGCGGGTGATGCCGGCGGGGCGCTCGGTGCGGCACTCTCGACGTGGTACGAGTTTCTGGGCAAGGGACGCACGCTTGCCAACGGCTCAGACTTCATGCGCGGCGGCTACCTCGGCCCGGCCTTTGACGAGGATGCAGCGGAAACGGCCCTGAAGGACGAGGGAGCGGTCTGGCAGCGACTTGCTGACGACGAGCTGTTCGCGCGGCTGGCCGGGATCCTGGACGACGGGGCTGTCATTGGCTGGATGCAGGGACGGATGGAATTCGGGCCGCGCGCGCTGGGTGCGCGCTCGATCCTTGGCGATGCCCGCAACCCGAAGATGCAGTCGGTGATGAACCTGAAGATCAAGTATCGGGAGTCGTTCCGTCCGTTCGCACCCGCGGTGCTCGCGGATCGGGTCGCAGACTACTTTGGCCACCGGGGCTGCAGCCCGTACATGCTGCTGACGGTGCCGGTGGACGAGCGGATTCGCATCCCAATGACGGCAGAGCAGCAGGCGTTGTTCGGCCTTGACCGGCTGATGGTGCCGCGTTCCGAAATCCCGGCCGTCACCCACGTCGATTACTCGGCGCGCATCCAGACAGTGCACCCGGACACCAATCCCCGCTTCTGGAAGCTGCTCAAGGCGTTTGAGCAGCGCACGGGCTGCNGGGTGCTGATCAATACCTCGTTCAATGTGCGCGGCGAGCCTATCGTGTGCACGCCGCAAGACGCCTACCGCTGCTTCATGCGCACCGAGATGGAGTATCTGGTGATCGGCAACTGCCTGCTGGCGAAGGCTGACCAGCCGTCGCGTCCGGACGATGGCCGGTGGCGGGACGAATTCGAGCTGGACTGAGCGACAATGGCGGACGACGCGATTCCCGAACTCGACCGGCGTGGCCTGCGCAATTTCGGCCTGCAGCTGGGCGGACTGATCGCCGGCGTGTTCGGCCTGTTGCTGCCGTTGCTGTGGGGTCTGCGCATTCCGTTGTGGCCGTGGGTTTTGGGCGGCGTGATCGTTGCGTGGGCGCTCGTCTTGCCACGGGGTTTGCGGCTTGTTCATCGGTACTGGATGAAGCTGGCGCTGCTGCTGCAGCGGTTCGTCAGCCCGATCATCCTGGCGGCGATCTTCTATCTGGTCTTTCTGCCGGCCGGCGCGATCATGCGCGTGTTCGGGTCCGATCCGATGGCGCGACGCTGGGACAAGGCCGCGTCAAGCTACCGCATCGCCAGCGTGCCTGCGCCGCCGGAGCACATGAAGAGGCCATTCTGAATGATCGAAGTCATCAAGGACCTGTGGGTGTTCCTGCAGGAGCGGCGCAAGCTGTGGCTGTGGCCAATCATCATCCTGATGCTGCTGATGGGGGCTTTGCTCGTCTTTGCCAAAGGTGCCGTGATCGCTCCGTTCATCTACACCTTGTTCTGAGGCGTTGACGATGCGGCGTATCGCGGGTGCTGTGGCGGTCGTCGTCGTGGCACTGATCGTCGGCCTGTTGCTGATCGAAGGCGGTTTGCGACTGGCAGGGATTTCGTATCCGGACTTTTTCCGCGAGGATCCCGTTCTGGGACGCGCGCTTAATCCTGGCGTCAGCGGCTGGTGGACGTCGGAGGGCAACGCTTACGTCCGGATCAACAGTGCAGGCATGCGCGACCAGGAACATACGCTGGAAAAGCCGGCGGACGTGGTGCGTATCGCGGTGCTGGGAGATTCTNATGCGGCGGCGTTCGAGGTGCCGCAGCCAGCTGCGTTTTGGTCAGTTGCGGGCCGTGCGCTTGACCATTGCCCGGCACTCGCCGGCAAGCGGGTGGAGATGCTGAACTTCGGCATCGGTGGTGCCGGAACCGCCCTAGAGTACCTGATATTGCAGAACCGGGTGTGGCGCTACCACCCCGACGTGGTGCTGCTGGCTTTCCTCCCCGCTAACGATATTTCCGACAACTCGCGTGTGCTCAAGGGGTCGAGCCGCTCGCCGTACTTCGTCTACGATGATCAGGGCCGGCTGGTGCTCGATCCGGCATTCGTGGTGAAGCGCAAAAAATGCAGCCAGGACCGCTGGACGAATTCTNGGCTGGCGGCGCTGAATCACTCGCGCATTCTGCAGGTGGTCATGCAAGCGTGGCGGGGCATCGAGCTGGCGATGCGTCCCGACGTTACCGCGCATCCAGCCATTGAAGGCCAGGAGGCAGGGCTCAATTCGGCAATCTACGCGCCGCCCGCCACGCCGGTCTGGCAGCAGGCATGGCGGGTGACCGAAGACCTGATCCGGGCCATCAATGCCGACGTACACGCGCACGGCGCCCAGTTCGCGATGGCGATCCTCACCGGTGGCATCCAGGTCCATCCCGACAAAGCGGTGCGCGAGCGTTTCCAAACGAGGCTGGGCGTACCCGACCTGCTGTATCCCGACCGGCGGATCGCCGCGCTGGCCGAAGCGGAGAACATTCCGTTCGTCACCCTGGTTCCGGAGCTGCGGTCCTGGGCGGAGGCGAACCAGACCTGCGTCCATGGCTTCNCCAACGCCGATCCGTGTGGCGGTCACTGGAACGAATACGGTCACCGTCTGGCTGGCGAACGTATTGCGCGGCTGTTGTGCGAGACGCTGGCCGAACCGCCGGCTTCCGTCAGCAGGACGTCAACGCAATAGCCCTCCGGCGGGGCGCAGCAAGTATGAGCAGGGTGGTTGAGCTTGCGATCTTGTTTTCGGACCGCAAGCGTTCGCCTGCTGGCTCACCAGCTCCCGGTATTTCCCATGCTGGCCCAGGGGTCGGTCGGCGGCAGTGCATTGCCCGCCTGCAGCAGTTCGATCGAGATCCCGTCGGGAGAACGGATGAAGGCCATGCGGCCGTCGCGTGGCGGCCGGTTGATCACCACACCGCTGTCCATCAGCTGCTGGCAGGTAGCGTAGATGTCGGAGACCGCAAAGGCCAAGTGACCGAAGTTGCGCCCGCCCTGGTACTCGTGCTCATCCCAGTTGTAGGTGAGTT
This sequence comes from Defluviicoccus sp., assembly GCA_013414705.1. GTDB lineage: Bacteria > Pseudomonadota > Alphaproteobacteria > Rhodospirillales > Defluviicoccaceae > Defluviicoccus. The sequence goes on along the minus strand of CP058705.1, from coordinate 2,658,335 downwards.
CCAGCAGCGGTGCGCTGTCGGCGTGGGCACGCGCCTCGTCCTGCGGTGCCGCCAGATAGACGAGGGTGTAACGGCCCGCTTCGTTGTCGAATCGACGCATTTCGCGCAAGCCCAGCTTGCCGCAATAGAAATCGAGGCTCCGGTCCAGGTCGCCGATCCGGACCATGGTGTGCAGATATCGCATGCTGTGTTTCTCCCAATAGTGTCCCGGCACCCCAAGATGTGGGAACACGCACATGCGGCGCAACCGGTGCCAGCGGTGTGGTGGTCGCGGCCGGGGAGGGTTGGGCGAAAACTGGCTGGGAGATCACCCTGGGAGATCGCCAGCCGACGGCAGGCGGGGGAATAGACGATGCTAGAACTTGTAGTCGATCATGACGCCACCGAAGAACTGGTGCGGCGACGCTTCCTTGTCGCCTTCCTTGTCGGCGGCTCCGAGAACGCGCTGATAGCGGGCCTGCGTCTGGATCGCCCACTTGTCTGTGATGCTGTAGCCGAGCCCGAGCCCGACGCCCACATCCTGGAATCCCGGCTCCGAGCTTGTTCCCGAGGAAAACGACAGACTGCGGTCGAGCCCATACTGGCTGGACGCCGTCCCGTCAGGCGCGTAGGTCGAAAACAGTCGTGTGTTCAACTGCAGGGAACCGGCAAGCGGTGTCGAGTAGTCAATCCCCGGCTGGACCAGCCAGCTGCCGTTGGAGGCCTTGGGATCGGTTGCGATCTGCAGATCCATGCCCAGCGATGACGAAGGCATTCCGCTGGTCTCATCATGGAATAGGTAGCCGACGAAACCACCCAGTTCGACTGGATTGCCATCGTCACGGGTCGTGATCGCCGGCACCTCCGGATGCGGTTTGTTCGGCCGGTAATCGACCGTCGGGCCCGCCTGAAAGTTGGTGCCGGACAGCACGTTGGTGCGCACCTGTACGCCACGCAGCCCCGTATCGGGCGACGGAAGCAACGACTGCTCGGTAATCGACGACGTACCGATCGCCATGCCTGCTCCCGTGTCCGCGCCTGTTCCCGGCAGCGTGAAGGGCACTGCACTGCCGGCAGCGGACGGATTACCCGCCAACACTGGGAACGCGGCCAGAGAGAAAGCCACAAATGCAGAAGCCGGCAACAAGCGGTACATACGAAACAATCCTCCGCCGTATTGGAAGCTTAACCGGCGGACAGTTAAGTTAAACCATAGCACGAACCCGCGCCTTCGAATACGCATCCAAGCATATAAGGCTGCTTGGCGAATAAGGTCCAGAGAATGCCGGCACGTGCAGGAGATTTCCGCGCCGGGTTGCAGCGACGCAACGCTTCTTACCCCGCTTGAGGCTTCAGCGATGAATCGGAGGGGACTGCGTTCGATGTTGATGCAGGCGGTACGCACTTGTAGGTCGAGGTATTCAGGTCAAGCGGAAGGTATTGCGCCGATTCCTGCAACTGTGCTTGCCGCCCCCCACTGCTGGCAGACCCTCGCTGCAAGCGTGTCGACGTTCGATTGACCATCGATCGGTGGTGCGGATCGGATGTCGAACCGGTCGTTACTGAGAGTGACGACGCGTGGCCCCTGCTGCGCCTCGACGCAGCCGGCAACCCCGAGCAGGGCGAATGGCAAAATGAGAAAGGTATATCGCATGAGACGCATCCTAACGTCAGGCAACCGCCGCCTCAATTGTGGAACGATGCCGCGCGACGATTGCGGGCCGACTGTGGCACGAACGGCTGCATTGGCGGCTGCGGGTTCCTACATCTCCGACAACCGGCAGGCAGACCGGTGGAGCGGGTCAACGGAGGAATGTTGAGATGGGCAAACGGATCCTGATGATCGTGGGCGACTTTGCGGAGGATTACGAGACCATGGTGCCGTTCCAGGCCCTGCAGATGGTAGGGCACACGGTTCACGCGGTCTGCCCCGGCAAGCAGGCCGGCGAANAGATTCGGACCGCCGTACACGACTTCGAGGGCGACCAGACTTACAGCGAAAAGCCAGGTCACAATTTCCCGCTGAATGCCAGCTTCGATCAGGTGGAGGAATCGACCTACGACGCGCTGGTCATACCAGGAGGCCGTGCACCGGAATACCTGCGCCTGAACGAGCGTGTCCTGGCGCTGGTTCGCCACTTCGCCTATGAGAACAAGCCGATCGCTGCGGTCTGTCATGGCGCGCAGCTGTTGGCTGCGGCCGGCGTCATCCGCAATCGCCGAATCTCTGCCTATCCTGCCTGCGCCCCGGAGGTCAGTGTGTGCGGCGGCATCTACGCGGACATTCCGGTCGACGAGGCGGTGACCGACGGCAACATGGTGACGGCACCCGCGTGGCCGGCGCATCCGAAGTGGCTGGCGCAGTTCCTCGCCGTTCTGCACAACGACCGGGCGCGCAGCGCCGCCTGACGATCGATCCCCTGGCATCGATCCGGCAGGCCTGCCATGGCCGGTCCCCGAATCCTTGCGCCTGCGGACGTTCCGGGTCTGCTGCGGCCCGGGATGACCGTCTACGTGCCGGGGCTCGCCGGGCAGTCCGCCGTCTTCGTCGCCGCATTGCGCGGCGCACCGGAGGCGGCGGCCGGTGTGCGCTTCACCGGCGTCTGGCTGCCGGGGATCAACCGGGTGGACTACGCCGGCCTACACCCGGACGCGCGCGCCAGCGTCTTTTTCGTCACCCGCGACATGCGGGCGTCGTTCACCGCCGGCCGGATTGACTTCCGGCCGCTCTCGTATTTCGAGACCTATCGCTTCCTGCGCGATCAGGCCTCGATCGACCTGGCATTGCTGCAGACGTCCCCGCCGGACGCGGACGGCCGGTTGTCGCTGGGCGTTGCCAACGACTTCACGCCGGCGATCCTGGACAAGGCGAGGGTGCGGGTGGCGCACATCAATCCCCGCATGCCACGGACGCGGGGTGCTGCACGCGTGGCACTCGCGGATATGGACTACGTCGTCGAGGCGGATGCGCCGCTGCTGTCCGATGATGATGCGCCCGATGCGACCTTCGATGCCATCGGCCGGCACGTCGCCAGCCTGATCGGCGATGGTGACACGCTTGAGGTAGGGGTTGGCCGGGTGCAGCGGGTCTTTGCGGCACTGGTGGGTGCCCGGGATTTGCGTCTGCACACGGGCGCAATCACCACACCGGTGTTGCAGCTGATCAAGGCCGGTGGAATGAGCGAGGCCGATGGCGCGATCACCTGCGGCGTGGCCCTGGGCACGGCCGATCTTTACGGCTTCGTGGCCGACACGCAGCGCGTGCGCTTCGCGCCGGTGGGCGAGACACACGACATTGCCAATCTGCGCGCAATCCCCGGTTTGNTTGCCATCAACTCGGTGATCGAGGTGGACCTGCTGGGCCAGGGCAATGCGGAAATGATCGATGGCCGGCAGATGGGGGCAGCCGGCGGTCTGGTCGATTTCATGCGGGGCGCGCGTGCTTCACCCGGTGGTCGCGCCATCGTGGCGCTGCCGGCGACGGCCAAGGGCGGCAGTGTCTCGAAAATCGTCCCGATGCTGCCGCACGGCAGCACCGTCAGTGTCGCGCGCGGCGATATGGACTTGGTCGTGACTGAGTACGGCGTCGCCGATTTGCGGACGAAGACGGTGGACGAACGGGCCGCGGCGCTGATCGCGGTGGCCGCTCCGGCGTTCCGCGATGACCTCGCCCGCGCCTGGGCAGAACGCCGGGTGCGGATGTGAGCGGCGGCGAACGAGAAATCGCCCAGCTGTGTGAACTGATCTTCCCCGGGAAAGTGGACACCGGGTTATGCGGCCTGAAGCTCTGCCTGTTCGGGAGTGCGGTATCCGAGTGCGGAGTGGAGCCGCTGGCGGTTGTAGTAGGTTTCGATGTAGGCGAACAGGCCACGCCGAGGCAGCTTGCGGCACCAGCCATCCTCAACGGTCGATCGCTGTGAGGGTCAGGCCGCCCGGGAACAGCTGGCCGGTGCACACTTACTGTCGGAGTGATGGATCAATCCGCGACCCGGCCGTTGCCGTTGGATCGCCATGGTCAGCGCCGCGATCGCCAGTTCCTGACGCAAGTGATCGCGCATCGCCCAGCCCACCACCTTGCGAGTGAACAAGTCCAGAACGGTGGCGAGGTACAGCCAGCCATCATCGGTCGGAATGTAGGTGATTTCCGCCAGCCAGACCTGGTTCGGCCGGGTGGCGACGCCTGGTTCGGCCGGGTGGCGACGCCTGGTTCGGCCGGGTGGCGACGAAGGTCTGGCCGAGGAGATTGGCGGCGATCGGCAGGGTGTGCCTGCTGTCGGTGGTGACGACGCGGAAGCGGCGGGGCGTCTTCGCGCGGATGCGGTGGCGCCGCATCAGTCGCTCGATGCGGCCGCAGCCGACCCGGCGACCTTCGGCCCGCAAGGCAGCATGGATGCGTGGCGCCCCGTAACGGCCCCGATGCTGCTCGTGAATGCGCCGAATGTCGCCGAGGAGCACCCGGTTCGCCACCGCCCTGGCACGTTCCGGTCGACCTCGCCATGCGGAGTAGCCGCTGGCTGAAACCTCCAGTGCGTCGCACAGTACGCGCACCGGCCACGTGTCACGCTGATCCTCGATACAGCGGAACCTCATTTCGGCGGTTCCGAGAAGATGGCTACAATTTCCTAGGTGTTTGATCCCGGCCTTTGATGGTGCAATCTTTTCACGGGAGTGGAAGGAGGCCCTATGGGACAGGTTCTGCACGGGGGCGCCCGGACGACAGAGGCGGTGTGTGCCAGAGGACATTTTTCCACCGACGGCGCTGCTCTGAAGCTCCTCTTCCGGGTGTTGAACCGAGCGGCCAAGGCGTGGAAATGCCCCCAGAGAATGGGCGATGGCCAGGGCCCAACGCGCCATCCTCTTCGAAGCCCGCTTCACCGCGGCATTATAAAAACGGCCTACGCACGAAAATTCTGACAGTCTCCGGGGGACTATCCTCTCATCTGCCCTCTCATCTGCTTGGGATTGTCTGCGGGCGTGCGTCTGGCGACGGCTGGCCCAGTCAACTCTGCAACCGTGACGGGAAGCGGATGGGCGACCCAGATGACGCCGGGTGTCGAACCCCATCGCGAGACGGTCGACCACCCGCGCCATGACCGGGGTGGCCACCCCGGTCATGGCGTCCCGATGCTACTGGGACACCCCATCCTATCAAAGCGCCAACAGACAATCGCGAGACAGTGGAACGCGACCGCATGCGTAGTGCGCCCGGTCCAGCCTCAACGGCCGTCGAGAACACCGGCGACCCCGTTTGAGGTGAGCATTCCAGGCCAGGACGAAGGACATGTTTCGCCCGGCCTGTCGTTCCGTCCAAAGTCAAGGGACTTACGTCGACATCAAGAAGTCTGTTCCATTACTACGAATTGTTTGTGCAAAGTGCATTAACTGTCTTTGACCACCCCAAATGTGTAGGTCACGCTTTTGCTTGTTATCAACTAAAAAGCGATGTATCGTACTATATATATCTAGCACAGGTTTCAAAGCGAACTGGATTTCGTCCTTTGCGCTTTGACATTCTCGGGAGCGAATGCTGTGCCAAGGCAAGTGCCCGTGCTAGGTGCGTGGGATACGTAATATCGCACCCGGTCTCGAAGAGGAGGATCGTTATGGAGACGTGTGTTCACATTTCTGGAAAGTTGAGTCGCTCGCAGCGGCTATTGCGGAAAGCGCTGAAGAGAAGTCTCATCACCGCCACGGTTCTTTCTGCTTGTACGATCGGGGTCACGTCGATATCTCGACCTGCACAAGCATTCTTGAACCAATATTCGCTATACGCATACGACTGCCGGGTTGGACCGCGGTCTGGTGATGTTACTCTGTATTGCTATACGCCCGGAACGTATGCGAACCCTCGCAATGTACAGTGTCAACCACGTAACTCCTATACTCAGACCACCGATTGGCCGGATCAGTTTGCCTGCCAGATCATCCAAACGAGGACGAATTGGGTGAGGATTCGGATCCGGCGGCTCGACGCCCCAGGTGGAGGCTGGGGTCAGGATTTGCACGTGAACTTGCTGATCGCCAATTATTGAGACGGCACGGACGTCTCGCATAAGCGCCGGTAAGGATCATGCCGAAAGCGAAGTCGCTCTCGATGCGGGCGATGAATACCCCCGAAGGAATGCCCTGGGGTTGAACGCCCGGGCTTGCAGAGTTCGCGGTGTATCGCCGAAGAGAGCGACTCGCCCCCGACCAACCGCCGGATGAGCAGGCCGACGATCGGCGCGAGGACCAGGGCGTGGGGCGCAGCACGCGGTCCCGATATGCCCCAGCGTAGGGTGCACCGAGCGAAGCGACGTGCACCGTTCACCCCAACCGTTCGCCCCAACCCTTCATCGCCGGGCAAATTCGACAGCCACCAGCAGTTCGGCCGCGGCGGGGAGGCGGTGGACGTCGCTTCGCTCGCTCCACCCTACGACCTTGACCGCCACCGTAGGGCGGACCCGGCGAAAGCCGCGTCCGCCGCACCCGGCCGGACAACACCGCCGTCATCGCGAGCCCCGAAGGGCGCGGCGATCCCTGCCGGGCCTCCAGTGAGGTTTTTGGCAGTGGATTGCTTCACCTGCGACTCGCAATGACGGCGAGGCCTTGCGGCGATTGAGCGGAATACGAAACCCTTTGCGGCAAGCGAAGCCGGATTTCGCTCACACTGCATCCGGCTACACTTGCTAAAGGCTATTTTAGCTACCCCAATTGGTTGACGGTTTTGTTAAATAATTAATACTTGATGAGATTTTGATGTTGATCGCGCATGGTTTGGCACAAATACCGTGAGGGGTAGTTATGCCAATTAAGACGGCTATTTCGCTTTATCTTGCANAAGCTGGTGTCAATACACTCGATAGCCTCCTAACGGAGAAAGCTCAACATCTAATTAATTCAGGAAAAGGTTGGAAAATACCAGCAGAATATTTTGCTAGTGGTGGTGCACTATTTATTTTTCCAGGAATACCTATTATACCTAAATGGGTTAAATTTCTTGAGCCTACGTTTCTGATTTCGNAAACAGCCGACATCTCAGAGCCCTCTGCGGTGCTCATCTTCAAAACATCGGATCGTATATTTGCAATATGCTTCTCATACGTTCATGTTTATATAGATGATAGCAAGATAGAAGCGGATTTTGGTCTTAAGTCTGCGATCAATTCAATTAATGATCGCGAACTGCGGAGCGTTGAGCGTGCCAACATTGGTGCAGCAATTAGGATTNTCGCACAGGCGGCGCATCAGCGTGAGCTTAAAGAGTTCGGANTCGACGAGGCGCTCGATCTGATCNGCAAGGTCAGCGGGTTCGCGATGGACGACGATTTTGCAGACTTGATAACAGGAGCAAAAGCTCTACGCATTTCGNAAAAAATGGAGCTTGCCGATGTTCCCGAAGTTGCTACACAGGCGCTTACGCTCTTTGAGAGTAACATTTATCAGAATACAAGTTTTAAGATTATTGATTTTCTTTCCCCTGTTCTTGATGTGCAAATTGCTAAAAATTTAGAGAATGAACTTGTAAAATCCATTCAACAAGGTAGTGACGAATTTGAAGTAGCAATACCTGATATTATTCCTTCCGGTATGGGAACATTTCGCTTCGAACGAATGGGTCATAGTAAATATTACCCTAGTTTGTCACTTGACATTTATAGAGAAGAGCTTGGAATAGAATTATCAGAGTTAAGTGTCGATCATATTAAGAAACATAGAATTGCAGCATATTCGGAAGCAGGTGATACACGCATCGATTCGTGGCCTTTGCGTCAGGCTCTCGTTGGAACAATAGCGTTAAATGATAAGAGATATGCTTTGAACGAGGGCGTATGGTACCGTATTGATCAGGAATATAAAGATACAGCTGATAATGTTTTTAATACACTAAAAATAANNTCTGATCCTATATTTATCCCATTTCGCAAAATTATTAGGAATCAACAAAATCGTCGAAACCGAAAAGAGTATTACCAGTCCGAAGAATCTTATAACGAGGAACGGGCAGAAAATTCTGATTATCTCCTCCTTGATCAAAAACTGATACGAGTACCAGATGAACCCGGTCGGGGAATTGAAGTGTGCGATCTACTGGACGTACAAGGCCGCCGATTTATACAAGTCAAANAAAACTCGCGAAAATCGAGTATTTTGAGTCATNTTTTTAAACAAGGCTCAAATTCAGATCAAATGCTTATAAAATATCCCAGATTTCGAGAAATTTTTGTATCAAAAATACGCGAGCTGTATGGAAAGGACAATGCTGATATATTTGATAATAATATAAGCGAAAATTGGACGGTTGAGTTTCAAATTGCTGATATACCAAGACGAAATGTAGAATATGATATACCGTTTNTTAGCAAACTTACATTGCGCGATGAGGCACGAAATCTTGAGGCATTGCGATATAAGGTAGCGATAAAATTCATTCGGCTTGCGACAATCCCTCCTAGTGGATGAAGTCTGACGGAGGAATCCTGTTGGGGATTCCCCGTGATTGGCGCGCGTGCGAGTCTGGGGCATGCGCGATGGGATTGTCGTCGAGGTTTCGGCTGCCGACAGGGTCCGTCTGGAAGCGGTGGTGGCGGATCGGAACAGCCCGCAGAAGCACGTCTGGCGAGCGCGGATCGTGCTGCTGACCGCCGAGGGCACGGCACCTGCGAGATCATGCGGCGGACGGCGAAGAGCAAGACCGCCGTCTGGCGCTGGCAGGAGCGGTTCATGCGGGCCGGCGTCGACGGCCTGCTGCGCGACAAGACGCGGCCGTCGCGCATTCCGCCGCTGGGCCGGGAGGTCGCCGGGCGCGTCGTCGCGCTCACCACGACCAGCGACCCGCCGGGCGAGGCGACGCACTGGACCGCCGGCGCGATGGCCAGGGCGGCCGGCATCAGCGTCTCCTCGGTGCAGCGGATCTGGCGGGCGCACGGCCTGCAGCCGCACCGGGTGCGCCGCTTCAAGCTGTCGCGCGATCCCGAGTTCGTGCCGAAGCTGCGCGAGATCGTCGGCCTCTATGTCGATCCGCCGGCCCACGCGGTCGTGCTGTCGGTCGACGAGAAGAGCCAGATCCAGGCGCTCGACCGCACCCAGCCCGGCCTGCCGATGAAGCCGGGGCGCCTCGGCACGATGACCCACGATTACAAGCGCAACGGCACGACGACGCTGTTTGCGGCGCTGAACGTGCTGGAGGGCACGGTGATCGGCCGCTGCATGCAGCGCCACCGGCACCAGGAGTTCATCCGCTTCCTCAACGGCATCGAGGCCGCCGTCCCGGTCGGCCGGATCGTCCACGTCATCCTCGACAACTACGGCGCCCACAAGCACGCCAAGGTGCGCGCCTGGCTCGACCGACACCCCGCTTCGTCTTCCATTACACGCCGACCTCGGCGTCGTGGCTGAACGCCGTCGAGGGCTTCTTCGCCAAGCTGACCAAGCGGCGCCTGAAGCGCGGCGTCTTCCGCTCGCTGGTCGAACTGCAGGCCGCCATCAACCGCTTCCTCGCCGAAACCAACGACAATCCCAAACCCTTCGTCTGGACCGCCGACCCAAACCGCATCATCGCCGCCGTCAAACGCGGGCACCAAACGTTGGATTCCATCCACTAGATAAGTTAAAGTAAGTTGGCGGATGAAATCTGTTGGTGGCCGGGACATGGCCCGGGCATGACTGCTGGTGTTTCGGGTTAGGCAAGACGACCCCTACACCTCGCGGATATCCCGCACGCCGGGGATGGTGCGCAGGTGGGCGACCAGCGCGGTGCTCAGGCGCAGCGGTTGGGGAGGAGGATTTCGGCTTCGCGGCCCAGGCCGAGCCAGGGGATCAGGCGTACCTGGGCGCGGCCCGCGGGGGCTTCGGCGAGGGCGGCGCGGATCTGGGGCAGGGGCGTGGGGCTGTCGAGATAGACCTCGATGCCGTCGGCGAGGCGTTCCATTGCCTTATCGAGCGGCTCCAGGCGCTGCACGGTGAAGCGTGCCGTCTCGCCGTCGAACTGGGCGGTGGTGTGCAGCAGCAGTGAGGAGCCGGGGTCGAGGTGTTCGCGCGCGGCCGACAGCACCTCGGAGAACACCGTGACCTCGAACACGCCCGAGGTATCGGAAAGCTGGACGAAGGCGTACTTCGAGCCCTTGGCCGAGGTGCGCTCCTTGCGCCCGATCACCGTGCCGGCGAGCACGGCCGGACCCGAGCGGCCGGCGGCGAGCACGTCGGCGATGCGGCTTGCCTTGAGGCGCTTCAGCCGGCCGGCGAAGCTGTCCAGCGGGTGGGCGGAGAGGTAGAAGCCCACCGCCTCCAGCTCCTCGGCGAGCCGCTGCATCGGCGGCCAGTCCGGCACGTCGGCGAGCGCCAGGCGCGGCGCCTGCGGCTGTGGCAGGCCGGAGAACAGGCCGATCTGATCCGCGTCGCGCTCACCCTCGGCGGCGGCCGCGGCACGCCCGATCGCCTCCGCANNCTCGCACACCCGCCGGCGGTTGGGATCGAGGGTATCGAAGGCGCCGGCGCGCGCCAGGTTCTCCAGTGCGCGCTTGTTCAGGCCCCGTCCGCCGATGCGCCGGGCGAAATCCGCCAGGGAGCGAAACGGTGCGCCGTCCCGGCCCCCATCTGATCCACCATCCCGCCGCGCCTCGACAACGGCCCGCGCTGCGGGTTCGCCCACCGTCTTTACCCCTGCAGCGCGTAGCGGATCGCACCTCTCCCTGTTGCCCTGGCCGTTGCCCCCGCTGTCGTCCTCACTGTCGCCCCCGCCGCTGGCGGTCCGGTCGACGGTGAAGGTCGCGTCGGATGCGTTGACGTCCGGCGGCAGCAGGCGGATGCCGAGCCGGCCGAGCCCNTGGCGGAAGCCGTTGAGCTTGTCGGAGTTCGCCAGATCCAGCGTCATCGAAGCGGCGAAGAACTCCAGCGGGTGGTTGGCCTTCAGCCATGCCGTCTGGTAGGCGATCAGCGCGTAGGCGGCGGCGTGCGACTTGTTGAAGCCGTAGCCGGCGAACTTGGCCACCTGTTCGAAGATCTGGCTGGCNCTTGATCTGCGCACGCCGCGGCCGACCGCCCCTTCCACGAACGCCGCGCGCTGCTTGTCCATCTCCTCCTTGATCTTCTTGCCCATCGCCCGGCGCAGCAGGTCGGCGCCGCCCAGCGAATAGCCGGAGAGCTCCTGGGCGATCTGCATCACCTGCTCCTGGTAGATCATGATGCCGTGCGTCTCGCGCAGGATCCCTTCGAGCGACGGGTGCAGCCAGTCGGGCTCCTCTTCGCCGTGCTTGCGCTTGATATAGCTCGGGATGTTGTCCATCGGCCCGGGCCGGTACAGGGCGACGACGGCGATGATGTCCTCGAACGTATCCGGCTTGAGCTTGCGCAGCGCATCGCGCATGCCGGCACTTTCGAGCTGGAACACGCCCACGGTATCGCCGCGGCTCAGCATCTCGAAGGTGGGGCGGTCGTCGAGCGGCAGACGGGCGAGATCGACCGTCTCGCCGGTGCCGTCGTGGATCAGCTGAAGCGTCTGGGAGAGCACGGTCAGCGTCTTCAGGCCGAGGAAGTCGAACTTCACCAGGCCGGCCTGCTCGACCCACTTCATATTGAATCCCGTCACCAGCAGCGGCGAGCGGGGGTCGCGGTAGAGCGGGATCAGCTCGGAGAGCGCCCGGTCGGAGATCACCACGCCCGCGGCATGGGTGGATGCGTGCCGGTAGAGGCCTTCCAGCTTGCGGGCGATATCGACCAGGCGGGAGACGCTCTCGTCCTCGGCAATCATCGCCTGGAGCTGCGGCTCTACCTTCACCGCTTCGTCCAGCGTTACCGGCTTGGCCGGGTTGTTGGGGACGAGCTTGCAGATCTTGTCCACCTGGCCGTATGGCAGGCCCATGACCCGGCCGACGTCGCGCAGCACGGCGCGCGCCTGCAGCTTGCCGAAGGTGATGATCTGCGCCACCCGGTCGTGGCCGTATTTCTCGTAGACGTGGCGGATCACCTCGTCGCGCCGGTCCTGGCAGAAATCGATGTCGAAGTCCGGCATCGACACGCGCTCGGGNTTGAGGAAGCGCTCGAACAGCAGGCCGAAGCGCAGGGGATCGAGGTCGGTGATCCGAAGCGCCCAGGCGACCACCGAGCCCGCGCCCGAGCCGCGGCCGGGGCCGACCGGGATGCCGTGTTCCTTCGCCCAGCCGATGAAGTCGGAGACGATCAGGAAGTAGCCGGCAAAGCCCATCGCGCAGATCACGCCGAGCTCGTAGTCGAGCCGCTCGCGATAGGTCTCGGGCGTGGCACCCGGCGGCAGGGCGAGGCCCGCCAGCCGTTCTTCCAGACCGCGGGCGGCGGCGGTCCGGACGGCCGCGTCCTCGCCACGCTCTTCGCCACAATCATAAGGCGGCAGCATCGGCTTGCGGGTCTCGATCGCGAACGCGCAGCGCCGGGCGATCGCCACCGTGTTCTCGATCGCATCCGGCAGGTCGGAGAACACGGCGCGCATCTCGGCGGCACTCTTGAAGCCGTGCTCGCGGGTGAGCCGGCGGCGGTTGGTGTCCGCAAGTGCCGGNCCTTCGGCGATGCACAGCAGCGCGTCGTGCGCCTCATACATCTCCGGGCCGGCGAAGTAGGCATCGTTGGTGGCGACGATCGGCAGGCCTTGGGTCTGAGCCAGCGCCAGCAGTGCCGGTTCCACCACCGCCTCGCGCTCCAGCCCGTGGCGCTGCAGTTCCACATAGACACGGTCGCCGTAGGCCTCGTGCAGCTGGGCGGCGATGGCTTCCGCCGCCTCGCGCCGGCCCTCCAGCAGCAGCCGGCCAAGCGGCCCGTCGGCGCCGCCGGTCAGCAGGATCAAGCCCTCGGTGTGCGCGCACAGGTCCGCCAGCGGCACCTGCGGGTCCGGCTCCGCCTCCTCCAGGCCGTAGGCCAGCGCCAGCAGCCGCAGCAGGTTGCCGTAGCCGGTGGCGTTCTGCGCCAGCAGCACCACCGGATCCCCTCGCGCGCCGCGTGCCCCGGCTTGGCCGGGCCAAGGCGCTGCNGTGTCCGCGGCAGCCGCAACCGAGAGCTGGCAGCCGATGATCGGCTGGATGCCCTTCTCGCGCAGCGCGGACGAAAACTCCAGGCCGCCGAACAGGTTGTTGGTATCGGTCATCGCGACCGCCGGCATGCCGTGCTCAAGGCACAGCTTCGGCAGCTCCTTGACACGGATCGCCCCTTCCGAGAGCGAATAGGCGGTGTGCAGATGCAGGTGGATGAAGCCGGGGTAGTCATCACCGTTGCTCGTGCCGATGCGCGTCGACATAGGCGCGGAGCACGGCCTGCATGCGACGGATGTGGCCCTTGCCCTGCGCTTTGAAGAAGTCGATGACGTCGGCATCGAGCCGCAGGTTCACCGAACGTTTGGCGGTCGGCATAACCAGCTCGGCCCGCGTCCAGTCGGGGACGAGCCCGCGTTCGTCCTCGTCTTCAGCAACCAAACGCTCCACACCCGCATCCGCCAGGGCGTCCACGCGGTTCCAGTCGGTCTTCGAGCCTTCCCTCTGCCGTAACCGCCGCAGCTGTTCAGCTGAGTAGCTGGAGATAGTGCCTTCTTTCGTCATCACGCGCGCTCCTCAGCGAGATGATCCGGCGGTTCGCGCCGCGCCGTGTGAATACGGTGGTGACGATGCGCCCTTCAATCGCGCCGATCGCCAGCGATCGTGGTTCCGGGCCGGAATGGCGCGATGGAACGATCACGTGCGGCGCTTCGAACAGCATGAACACGTCCCGGAAGTCCAGGCCATGCTTGTCGATGTTCCTCAGCCGCTTGCGCTCGTCCCACTCGAACCGCATGCACAGTGTATATACAATTCGTGCAGAATATCAATTGCGCTGGCCGAGGTCCGCAGCCCCCCGTTATTCCGCGGCGCAGGAGCAGACCGCGGAGGCCTCCGCGGTTTCCTCTTCCTCGTCCTCGCCGACGGTGGTGCGCAGCGGGATTTCGGCGAGGAACAAGGTGTTCACGAACGCCAAAACGGCGATCAGCATACCGGTGAGGAAGACGATGTGGAACGCGTGCACGATGGCGTCGCCCACTTCGCCAGTCAGTGCCGGCGCCAGCGCCATGGCACCGGTGCCCGCGTGCAGCAAGGTGAGCGCCGGGTTGGCGCCCAGCGCCTCCACGCCCGTGGCGGAGCGCAGCGCACCGTTCAGCGTCGCCATCAGCACCGCGCCGAACAGGGCCACGCCGAACGAGCCGCCGATCGAGCGGAAGAACGAGACCGACGCGCTGGCAGCACCCAGATCGCGCGTCGCAACCGCGTTCTGCACCGAGACCAGCATCACCGGCATCACGAGGCCGATGCCGACGCCCGTCAGCGCCATCGCCGTGCACACCAGCGGCAGTGGTGTTTCCCGGGAGACGAACGACAGCGCCAGCAGGCCCATGATGTTGAGTGCGATGCCGATCAAGGGAAAGCGCTTGTAGCGGCCGGTCTTCGCCATCAGCCGGCCCGAAGTAACGGCACCGGCCACCGTCGCCGCGGTGAGCGGGATCAGCAGCAGCCCGGTCGTATCCGCCGCAAGGCCGAAGACGAGCTGCAGGAACAGCGGCATGAACACGATACCGCCCAGCATCACCGCCGCGGTCAGCACCGTCGTCGTGCTCGCGGTGCGGAAGACGCGGTTGGCGAACAGCCGCGGCGGCAGGATCGCCTCGCGCGCCCGGCGCTGCTGGATGATGGTGATCGCCAGCAGCACGGCGGCCGCGCCCGCGAGTGACAGCATCAGCGGCGCGTCCCACGCCATCACCTCGCCGAGCAGCGTCGTGACCATCAGCACGCAGCCGACGGTGACCACGATCAGCACCGCGCCGGGGTAATCGATTTCGTGGCGCACCCGCTTCGGCGCCAGCCGGCTCAGCACCCGCTGCGAGATCACCAGCGCCACCAGGCCGATCGGCAGGTTGATCCAGAACACCCACGGCCAGCCGAGGTGATCGGCGAACACGCCGCCCAGCACCGGGCCGATGACACTCGCGGCGGCGAATACACTCGCGATGTACGCCTGGTAGCGGCCGCGTTCACGCGGGCTGACCACGTCGGCGATCGTCGCGTGTGCCATCGCCAGCAGTCCGCCGCCGCCGAGCCCCTGCAGCGCACGCGCCGCGATCAGCTGGCCCATGCTGCCGGCGAGCGCGCACAGCACGGACGAGACCAGAAACACCGTGATCGCGATCTGCAGCATGATCTTGCGCCCGTAAAGATCGGACAGCTTGCCATAGATCGGTGTCGCCGCGGTCGCGGTCAGCAGATAGGCGGAGATCACCCACGACAGGTGCTCGCCGCCGTGCAGGTCCGCCGCAATGCGGGGCAGTGCGGTGGCAACGATCGTCTGGTCGAGTGCTGCGAGGAACATCCCGAGCAGAACGCCGGCGATGATCACTACGGTCTCGCGGTAGGTGAAGCCCCCGCGTGCGGTGCGCCGCGGGCGGCAGGGTCGGTTTCGGGTGTTTCCGGATCAGGCAGCAGGGACACAGTGGGGTTCCAGGACAACAGGCGAACTCTCTCGCTAGCATAAGGTCGAGTACCCGCCTGCGGGTTCCCAGCGCCGGATGCGAATGCCACTCATGCGCCAGACGCATGCCTCGTTCCCGGGCTGCGTGGACGAAATTTGGCAAGATGAATTTTAGGAGTCCGTGGGTGAGTGTGTTGTGATTATGGGATGGTCCGCCCCTTTCTGCGGCATCCGGGTAGGAGGGCGCGTTGAGGAAACAGGGAAATGCATGGGCATCGCGGTTCTTGGAATTGACCTGGGAAAGAACGTCGCCGTGTCGTGAGCCTGGGCTGATGGTTGACGCACGCCGTTTCTATTACGACGCAGGTGTCGTGCCATCGGCGGATCTTCACCCAGCGTTTTGACGAGGGGTCCTGGCGCCGTGGGCGTGGCGAACTGCCCGCCTCATGACTACCGGCCGCGACACCCTCTCCAAAGCTGAGACCGTCCCAAAGCTGAGACCGTTACCGTCGCGGCAAACGAGAAGGGCGTGCCCTCTTGGTCGAGGTGCGTGAGATCATCACTGCCTTCCAGGCCTTGATCCGCAAGAGGTCCCTGGAAGAGCTCGAGCCCTGACTGCAGCGGGCGCGCTCAAGGCTCATCGGCTCATTCGCCAATGGCCTCACAAAAGACCAAGCAGCCGTCAAGGCGGCAATCGCTTCCGCATCGTCCAATGGGCAAACAGAAGGCCAGATTACCAAGCTCGTGAACAGGCGGTGCTCGATGCCGTTTTCCGGCATCGCTTGTCGACCATGTGCGTCATGTGGCGTGCGGTTGGACCGTCTGCATAACGCGGCGGGACGGTGAACTGGATGCCATTGTCGGTGAGCACGGTGTGGATCGTGTCGGGCACGGCCGCGATGAGGGCCGAGAGGAAGGCGGATGCGGACGTGCGCCCGGTATTCCTTGCGAGCTGCACGACGGCGACTGTGCTCGCACGATCACTGGCGACGGAGAGAAAGCTTCCCTCGGCACTATCGATGTGGACATAGCCGAGGGATCGGTCTTGAATTTTTTCTGTGCCGGCTTGTCTTCTGCGACATCGGGCAGTCGGCTGATGCCGTGGCGCTGCAGACACCGATGCAGCGAGGAGCGGGTCAGGTGCGGGATCGTCGGCTGAAGTGCAGACAGGCAATCGTCCAGCGGCAGCAGCGTGTGGCGGCGAAACGCGACAATAACCGCCTCATCTTCGATCGAGAGGACCGTCGAACGTGGCTCTTTCGGCCCCGTCTTCAGATCGGACGGTGATGTCCGCTTCTTCCACTTCGCGACGGTCTTGGGGTTGATCCCGTAGCGCTTCGACAGCGCCCTCAGGCTCTCTTGACTATTTTGTATCGCTCGACGCAACGCCTCTGTCGTGCGGGCGCACCCGTGCAGAACCTGTCCCATAGTGCCTCCTTCCACTCCCGTGAAAAGATCGCACCATCAAATTATAGGATTAAATACTGATATTAAGAATAACTGCCGTCTAACTGATGCGGCGGGACAACGCTGTGCCTTCTGGCGCGTGCCAAGCCAAAACACGATGTGTTATTCTGGTAATGAGACGCTGGAAGCAACAGCGAAGCATCGAGATTGCGACATGAGTAACAACATCGATACCAAGATTTGCCCAGTTTGTAGCGCCCCGCTTACAAAGGATATTGTAGAAAGTCATGCTGCATACACTTTTTATATAGAATGTCGTCGCTGTGGCAGTTTCTCATTCGCAGAAGAATTATATTATGACAATGAACTTCATAACCTTGATGAGCGTCAGCGCGCGGCAGTGAGTTATGTAATCTGTCGATCGCAAAATCTCAAACACCGGAGAACGTTTACGACTGACGATATCAGGGAAATTGCGCGCGAGTGCTATCTGCCGAGTCCGATGGAGCAAGTGGACAACCTCATTCGTTGGATTGGTGACTCGCATCCGAACCCCGGCGAAACGATTAGAATCAATGTACTCGATCATCGGGCGATTGTGGGGTCTATCACTAGTGGATGGAATCCAACGTTTGGTGCCCGCGTTTGACGGCGGCGATGATGCGGTTTGGGTCGGCGGTCCAGACGAAGGGTTTGGGATTGTCGTTGGTTTCGGCGAGGAAGCGGTTGATGGCGGCCTGCAGTTCGACCAGCGAGCGGAAGACGCCGCGCTTCAGGCGCCGCTTGGTCAGCTTGGCGAAGAAGCCCTCGACGGCGTTCAGCCACGACGCCGAGGTCGGCGTGTAATGGAAGACGAAGCGGGGTGTCGGTCGAGCCAGGCGCGCACCTTGGCGTGCTTGTGGGCGCCGTAGTTGTCGAGGATGACGTGGACGATCCGGCCGACCGGGACGGCGGCCTCGATGCCGTTGAGGAAGCGGATGAACTCCTGGTGCCGGTGGCGCTGCATGCAGCGGCCGATCACCGTGCCCTCCAGCACGTTCAGCGCCGCAAACAGCGTCGTCGTGCCGTTGCGCTTGTAATCGTGGGTCATCGTGCCGAGGCGCCCCGGCTTCATCGGCAGGCCGGGCTGGGTGCGGTCGAGCGCCTGGATCTGGCTCTTCTCGTCGACCGACAGCACGACCGCGTGGGCCGGCGGATCGACATAGAGGCCGACGATCTCGCGCAGCTTCGGCACGAACTCGGGATCGCGCGACAGCTTGAAGCGGCGCACCCGGTGCGGCTGCAGGCCGTGCGCCCGCCAGATCCGCTGCACCGAGGAGACGCTGATGCCGGCCGCCCTGGCCATCGCGCCGGCGGTCCAGTGCGTCGCCTCGCCCGGCGGGTCGCTGGTCGTGGTGAGCGCGACGACGCGCCCGGCGACCTCCCGGCCCAGCGGCGGAATGCGCGACGGCCGCGTCTTGTCGCGCAGCAGGCCGTCGACGCCGGCCCGCATGAACCGCTCCTGCCAGCGCCAGACGGCGGTCTTGCTCTTCGCCGTCCGCCGCATGATCTCGCAGGTGCCGTGCCCTCGGCGGTCAGCAGCACGATCCGCGCTCGCCAGACGTGCTTCTGCGGGCTGTTCCGATCCGCCACCACCGCTTCCAGACGGACCCTGTCGGCAGCCGAAACCTCGACGACAATCCCATCGCGCATGCCCCAGACTCGCACGCGCGCCAATCACGGGGAATCCCCAACAGGATTCCTCCGTCAGACTTCATCCACTAGAGTGGTTTCTGATCGGTATGAATCGTAAGGGGATTCACAAAGGGCTGAAAATCTGATTCAGGATTCTGGCTGGGGCAAGGAGGCCAGCATGGATGGGTCAGCCTCTTTCGATAGATTTACGCACGCGGCTGTTAGCGGCGATCGATGCGGGGATGAGTTGCCGAGCGGCCGCGGCCCGGTTCGGCGTGGCACCTTCGACGGCGATCCGGTGGCAGGCGCAGCGGCTCGTGACTGGCAACGCCGTACCCAAGCGCCAAGGTGGCGACATGCGCTCGCATCGCGTCGAGGAACGCCGCGAGGAGATCCTGGCGCTGTGGGAAGCGCGCAAGGACATCACGCTCGATGAGCTTCGCGAGCACCTCGCCGGCATCGGCTTGACGGTGGCGAACTCGACGCTCCACCGCTTCTTCGTGCGCCATTCCATCACGCGGAAAAAGACCGGCCACGCGGTCGAGCAGGACCGTCCCGACGTCTTGAAGCAGCGCCGGGCCTGGTTCGACAGTCAGCTCGACCTCAATCCTGACCGGCTCGTGTTCATCGACGAGACGTGGACCGCGACCAACATGGCACGCAGCCATGGCCGCTCCCCCAGGGGCGAACGCCTGCGGATGGGCTTCCCGCACGGCCACCGCAAGACCACGACGCTGGTCGCGGGGCTGCGGAAGAGCGGCATGGTCGCGCCCATGGTGCTCGACGGACCGATCAACGGCGAGTGGTTCGAAGCCTACGTGGCCCAAGTCCTCGCGCCCGATCTGCGTCGCGGCGACATCGTCATCATGGACAACCTGTCGAGCCACAAGCGCGCATCGGTGCGCGAGTTGGTCGAGGCCGCCGGCGCAACCCTGCTGTTCCTCCCGCCCTACAGCCCAGACTTCAATCCCATCGAAAAAGCCTTCGCCCGCCTCAAAGCCATGCTCCGCAAGGCCGCCGAGCGAACCGTCCAGAGCCTCTGGGAGCTCATCGGCAAACTCCTCGACTTCTTCCAGCCCGCCGAATGCGCCAACTACTTCAGCTCGTGCGGCTATGACCCAGACTGATCAGAATCCGCTCTAATTCCGGATTAACATTCGTGCTTCAGTGCATGGATAAAATGGAATATGCGGATGTAAAACTGCTGCCATTTCCCATTAGCAAGCCTAGAGGTGGCACTACACGGGTTAGTAACGGTGCCGGGGATATCATTTTAAGTTTGAGATGTTGGAATAGATTTGAGGAATTAAAGAGAGGTAGTCATTCTGGTCGCTTGGATTTTATGGCAATGAGGTTTAACGAGAAAGAACTCGATAATATTTTTGAAAATTATTTTCGTGCGGCAGTGAAACAGACGGATTTTGTATTGAGAAAACTTGGTGATATCCCGAAGGCAGGTCTAATTGACGATCGATTAAGGGTGGAGATCAAAGCCTGCAGATTTTTGATTGCCGACCTTACTCACGGTAACCAGGGTGCGTATTGGGAAGCCGGGTACGCTGAAGGCCTTGGCAAACCCGTGATATACACGTGCAAGAAAAGCGCCTTCAATGAGACGGGAACTCACTTCGATAGAAATCACCACCTTACGGTTCTGTGGGATCCCCAAGAACCGTCCGAGGCAGTTGAAAGACTCAAGGCAACGATCAGGGCTACGCTGCCGGAGGCGAAGCAGCAGGACTGATCCCGTCACCCGCCCATGATGTTGTAGCCGCCGTCCATGTACAGCGTCTCGCCGGTGACGATCTTCGCCCAGTTGCAGGCCAGCACCGCGGTTGCCGTCCCGACCTCGTCCGCCGTTACCAGCCGGCGGGTGGGGGCGCGCTGCTTGGTTTGCTCCAGCAGTTCGTCGAAACGGTCGATGCCCGACGCGGCGCGGGTCATCACCGGGCCCGGCGAGATGATGTTGATGCGGATGCCCTTTTCGCCCAGTTCGGCCGCCATGTAACGCGCCGTTGTCTCCAGGGCTGCCTTCGCCGGACCCATGATGCCGTAGTGGGGGACGACCTTCTCGCCGCCGAAATAGCTCATGGTGAAGATCGCACCGCCGTCGGTCATCAGCGGCTCCGCCAGCCGGGTCATCCGGATCAGCGAGTGCACCGAGACATCCATCGCCAGCAGGAAGCCGTCGAGCGAGCAGTCGGTGACGCGGCCGTGCAGATCCTCGCGGGGCGCGAACGCGATCGAGTGCAACAGGATGTCGAGACGACCCCACTCCTTGGCAATGTTCTCGAACACGGTTTCGAGCTGTCCCGGCTCGCGCACGTCACAGGGCAGGAAGAGGGCGTCCGGCACATCGAGGGCGTTCGCCAGCGGCTCGGTGAACCGCTTCGTCTTGTCGTTGAGGTAGGTGATCGAAAGGTCGGCACCGAAGGCGCGGAACGCCCGGGCGCAGCCGTAGGCGATCGAGTCCTTGTTGGCGATGCCCACCACCAGCGCCTTGCGGCCGGCGAGCGGGCTTTCCGGAATATCCATCGGCTTGAGGGCCGGATCGTTCGGATCGATCGACGCCATGACCTTGCTTCTCCTTTTCTCTGCCGGGGTACGGTTGTACGCCGTGCCGGTTAGCCGGCCTTGAGCTCCGCGTCCAGGACAGCGCGCGTGTGGATCGCGATCATCTTCTCTTCGTTGGTCGGAATTACCCAGGCCGAGACCGGGCTGTCCGGTGTCGAGATCCGCGGGCCATCCGCCACGTTGGCCTGGGGATCGAGTCGTACGCCCAGCCACGCCGCCCGCTTGCAGATGTCGGCGCGAACGGCCGCAGCATGCTCGCCGATGCCGGCGGTAAACACCAGTGTGTCGATCCCCTGCATCACGGCGGTCAATGCTCCCAGCTGCTTGGATATCCAGTAGCAGAACAGCTCCACCGCTTCCTGCGCCTCCGGCCGGTTGCTCGCCAGCAGGGTGCGCATGTCGCTGGAGATGCCGCCGGACACGCCGAGCAGGCCGGACTCCTTGTAGAGCACATGTTCAATCCGCGCCGCGCCCCAGCCGAGTGCCTGCATGAAATAGAGCACCACACCTGGGTCGAGCGCGCCGCACCGCGTGCCCATCGGCAGGCCGTCCACGCCGGTGAAGCCCATCGAGGATTCGACACTGTGGCCGCCCTTCATCGCGCACATCGACGACCCGTTGCCCAAATGTGCCACCACGACCTTGTCGGCGTTCGGCACAATCTCCGGCAGCTTGTGGGCGATATATTCATAGGACAGGCCGTGGAAGCCGTAGCGCCGCACACCACGTTCGCTCATCTCCCGCGGCAGCGCAAAATCTGGGCGATCTGCGGCTGGGTGCGGTGAAACGCGGTATCGAAGCACGCTACCTGCGGCAAATTGGGATATTCCGTGCCCAGCGCCCGGATGGCGGCGAGGTTGTGCGGCTGGTGCAGCGGTGCGAGTGGCTCAAACTGCCGCAACTCTTCGAGCACCGTATCATCGACGCGCACCGGCCCGGAATAGCGCATGCCTCCGTGGACGACCCGGTGGCCGGCGGCAACGATGTGGATGTCGTCTTCGTTCTTTTCCAGCCACTCGAGGAGGAAGCGGATGCCGGCCGCGTGGGCAAGCGTTTCGCCTTTCGGCCAGCGCTTCTCTTCGATCGTTTCTCCGTCTTCGTTGCGGGCGATGAACCGGGGTGCCGTGCCCAGTCCCTCGATCTGACCTCTGCCCAGCAGCGTCGGCTCGGGGGCATCGTCGCTGCGGAACGCTGCGTACTTGATGCTCGATGAGCCGGCGTTGATTACCAGGATGCCCGGATCGGCCATGGGTTTACTCCGCCGCTTTCAGCAGCGCGGCTCCGCGCTTGAGTGATTCCGCGAACAGCACTGCAAGCGCGCACGAGGCAAGCCGCGCACGCGCGCTGTCGGCTCGGCTGGTCAGCACGATCGGCACCCGGGCGCCGATGACGATGCCGGCAGCCTCGGCATCCGCCATGAACGTGAGCTGCTTCGCCAGCATGTTGCCGGCCTCCAGGTCGGGCACCAGCAGGATGTCGGCTTTGCCGGCGACCGGAGAGACGATACCTTTGGTGTGGGCAGCCTCTTCGTCGATGGCGTTATCGACCGCGAGCGGGCCGTCGACGAGGCCGCCGCTGATCTGGCCGCGATCGGCCATCTTGCACAGTGCCGCCGCTTCGATGGTAGATGGGATCTTTGGTGTGACAGTCTCGACGGCCGAGAGGATCGCGACCTTGGGCTGAGTGATGCCCAGCGCATGTGCCAACTCGATCGCGTTCTGGCAGATATCCCGCTTGTCTTCCAGCGATGGCAGAATGTTGATCGCAGCATCCGTGACGATGATCGGCCGCGCGTACGTGGGCACCGCGATCAGAAAACAGTGGCTGAGGCGGCGTTCGGTGCGCAGGCCGCCGTCCTTCTTCATCACCTCGTGCAGCAATTCGTCGGTGTGCAGGCTGCCCTTCATCAGCGTGGTTGCTTCGCCGGCATGCACCATCTGCACCGCGAGCTCGGCGGCGTGATGGCTGTGCTCGGCGGGAACAAGACGATAGGCACTGATATCGACGCTCGCTTCCTCGGCGACGGCCCGGATCTTCTTCTCGGGACCGATCAGGATCGGCGTGATCAACTTGCGCTCGGCGGCGATGATGGCGCCTTTCAGCGCGTCGTCGCTGCAGGGATGGACGACCGCCGTGCTCATCGGCGGCAGCCCGTCGCACATCCGCAGCAGTTCCAGATACCGGTCCTCGCGTCGCAGCTGCACCTTCGGCAATTCGCGAACCGGCAGCCGGATCTTCGTCCGGGGCGCCGCCACATCAAGTGAACCGACCAGCAACTCCTCTCCGCTCTCGTCCGTGCAGGTGCAATCGAGGACGATGGTCGCGGTCTCGCTTCGCTTCTCGCGCACCGTTGCCGTGACCATTACCTTCTTGCCGACCGGGACCGGCTTNTGGAACTTGATGTCAGCGGCCATGGTGATGGATCCGAGGCCGGGAAGCAGCGTTCCGGCAATCGTCGAGAACAATGCCGCTGCCCACGTCGCCTGACCGGCGCCCTGGGAAACNATCGAAGAATCGACCTCGCTCGGATCCAGGTCGATCAGGTTGATGTTGCCGGTGACCGCTGCCCAGGTGTCCACGTCGTCCTTGCGGAACGCGCGGGCGAGGGAGGCGGACTCTCCGATCTGAATTTCGTCGAAAGTCTTGTTTTCGATCATTTCGGTCATGGTGCGCTTTCCCTCGATCAACGCGGTTGTGATGCGCTCCTCGCAGACCCAAGACCATCGAGGCTAACGCTCCATTCGAATTGCTGCAAGCGCGAGGGCGGCGAGGGAAGGGTTAAGTTTTGGTGAACGTCCGGGGAATATCTCACCTTCCCGCCGGTGTTCCGGTTTCAGCTTTTCGGGTGTAGTGCTGCTATGCCAGGATCGGGCGCGGCTGTATTCTGCCGATCGTTGCCGCTCGGGGAGGGAATCGGTCTTGTCGGTGCTCAATCTGGAGACGTTGCTGCGGCCGCGTACGGTTGCCCTGTTCGGGGCCGACCGGGCGCCGCGCTCGATCGGCCGGGTGCTGGCGGAAAACCTGTTCAAGGGCGGTTTCGACGGGCCGGTGATGCCGGTGCATGCGAAGGAGCCGGCGGTTCAGGGCGTACTGGCCTACCGGTCGGTGGCCGATCTGCCGATCACCGCCGATCTCGCTGTCATTGCCCTGCCGCTGCCAGAAATTCCACCACTGCTGGCAGAACTGGGGGCGCGGGGCACGCGCGCCGCAGTGATCGTTTCGCACGACAGCATCGCTGCCGAGACTGCCGAGGTGGCGGCACTGGAACAAGCAATGCTGACGGCGGCACGGCCGCACGGCCTGCGTGTGGTGGGGCCGGCGTGCCTTGGCCTGATGGTGCCGTCGCAGGGACTGAACGCCAGCTACGCGCATATTTGTGCCACCGACGGCGATCTTGCCTTCATCTCCCAGTCCGGCTCGCTGATGACCCTGATGCTGGACTGGGCCGGCGCACGCGGTGTCGGCTTCTCTGTTGTCGCAGCGCTGGGCGACATGATCGACGTCGATCTCGGCGACATGCTGGATTACTTGGCGTTCGATGTCGGGACCCGCGCTGTGTTGCTGTGCGTCGATCACATCGGCGATCCGCGCACGTTCCTGTCAGCGGCGCGCGCGGCGGCCCGCCTGAAACAGGTGATCGTCTTCGATGCCGGGGGCATCAAGGATCAGGCATTGGCACACGCCCGCTTCGGCGGTGCGGGAGCCGTGTCCACACCCGATGACTTTCGGCCGAGCCGCAGCGAGGTCTACGACGCTGCCTTTCGTCGTGCCGGTCTGTTGCCGGTGCCGAGCTTGGCCGATCTGGTGGCGGCGGCCGGTGCGCTGGGCACCGGTATCCGTCTCGGCGGCGACCGCTTGGCGGTGATCGCCAATGGCCGGGGAATTGCTGAGGTCGCGGGCGAGGTGGTGCTGGAGGAGGGAGGGCGTCTGGCGCAGTTGAGCGACGAAACGCTGGCTGCCCTTGATCAGGTTCTGCCTGCGACGTGGGAGCGGCGCAATCCGGTCAATCTGTTCGCGGATGCGACTGCGGCTCGCTGGCAAGGTGCTGTTGGGCCTGTACTGGCAGATCCCGGCGTCGATGCGGTGGTGGCGATCAACACGCCGACCGCGGTTGGCGACACGCTGGAGGCGGCGCGTGCGGTGGCCGAGCAGCATGTCGGCAAACGGACTCCCTCACAGCCGTCTGGCTGGAGGAAAGCACGCTCGACGAGACCCGGCGTCTGTTCGCCCAGCATCGGATCCCGCTGCATGACGGGCCCGGCCAAGCGGTTGAAGCCCTGATGCAGCTGGTTCGCTGGCGCCGCAACCAGGACATGTTGATGCAGGTCCCGGCGTCAGTGCCGGAGCTGTTCGAGCGGGATCGGACCCGCGCCGAGCAGATCGTCCGCAAGGCGCTGGCCGCTGGCCGCACCTGGCTGAGCGAACCTGAGGCGAAGGCGCTGCTCGCGGCCTATGGCTTGCCGGTGCTGCCGGCCGAGAATGCGTTCGAACCCGAGGACGCGGTGGCAGCAGCCCGGCGGTTGGGGTTTCCGGTGTCCCTCCGGCCGTCGGGAACGACGGTGACGGGATTGACCGGTGCGGTCAGTGTCGGCATCACGCTCCAGCTTGATACGCCCGAGCAGGTGGAACAGGCGGCACGGCGGCTGCAGCGGCGGCACGCCCAGCGTTATCCGGACCTGACGTTTCCCGGCTTTACCGTGCGTTCCCAGGCTGTTGTCGACGGGCGTCATGAGCTGCAGATGGGCCTGAGCTGTGATGTCCGGTTCGGGCCGGTCGTGCTGTTCGGCCCGGGTGGCGAGGCGGCACGCATCATGCCAGACCGGGCTGTCGGGTTGCCGCCGTTGAACTTGAGTCTGGCCCGCATGCTCATGGTCCAGACCCGAGCCCAGCGTCTCCTGGAGGGTACGGTGACCGGTCCGCAGCCGACTTCGAAGAGGTGGCACTGGCGCTGGTGAAGCTGGCGCAAATCGGTGCTGAGATCGGTGAGATCGCCGAAATCGACATCAATCCGCTGCTCGCCGGGCCCGATGGCGTGCTGGTGATTGCGGCGAGCGTGCGCCTCGCGCCATTCGAGGGAGCGGTGGAAACGCGCCTCGCCATTCGTCCTTATCCCAGCGAGCTGGAAAAGCACGTTGCCGCGCGCGACGGCCGTGAGTTGCTGCTGCGGCCGATCCGCCCGGAGGACGAACCGGCATTGCGGACCTTCGTGCGCGAACTGACGCCTGAGGACCGCCGGCTGCGCTTTTTCTCGCACGTCAAGGAACTGGACGCGCGACTAGCCGCACGTCTGACCCAGATCGACTACGACCGGGAAATGGCGCTGGTGCTGACGGACCCGTCCGCAAACGACACGGCTATTCTGGGAGTGATGCGCATCTCTGCCGATCCGGACGGAGCGCACGCGGAATATGCTGGTGCCGTCCGCTCCGACTTGAAGGGGCTTGGTCTCGGCCGGTTGCTGCTGCAGGAGATCTGTGAGTGCGCCCGCCGGCGGGGTATTGGCGAAGTGTGGGGCGAGGTGCTGGCCGAGAACGCACCGATGTTGGCACTGGTGCGCAAGCTGGGCTTCAGCGTGCAGGTCAGTGAAGAAGACCGGAGCGTCGTCATCGTCCGGCTCCCGCTGCAACAGATCCCGGCAGAACTGTAAGCGCAGAAGCGTGATCCGGGGACCGCAGCGCCCTTGGTCAGGAGCCCCGCGGCCGCAGTCTGTCAGATCAGCCTTCGCGAATCCATGCCATGGCCTTTTCGCGCTCCGCTGGCGTAAAGCGGCGCACCGTGGCCGACTGGAAGATGTCGGTAATCCGTACCGTCTCGTCTTCCCAGATGTTGTCGGCGAGTACGGCAACGCGCCCCATCAGCGCCCGGTGGTGCATGCCAAACCATGTACCCACCGTCCGTGCACCTGGTGCCCAGCCGTCAAGCTCACTCCAGTCGAGAAGCAGGTGCTCGATCCGCTCCTGGAGGAAAATCTCTTCCACCCGGCCAAAGTACATGTCCATGTCGGCTTCGGTCACCGTCCCGGACATCTTGACAGCAATCAGGTTTCCCTTGGTTTCCGGTAGCAGCTCGATCATGGAGAATGATCCCTCAAGACGATTTTTAAAGGCAGTTAGCGCTACCGGTGCGGTCCGTGCAAGCGTCTTTGCAGCCTGCACCAGGCCTGCACCGGGACGAGCGCCGAACTGGCTGTCGAAGTTGGAAAGAAGTTAGAGCGAAATACCGTCCTGTGCGGCCTTCAGCGTTTCAGCGCTGCGTTTCAGCAGGACGTGTTCGGATGCGTCCAGCCCTGGCGGGATATCGGTGACCACACCGTTCCGGGCGATCACGCGGGGCAGCGAAAGCGCCACGTCGCGCACGCCCTCGACCTCATCATTGACGATGGAGCAGGTCAGCACGCTGCGCTCGTCACCGACGATGACACGGACCAGACGCGCCAAGCCCGCACCGATGCCGTAATACGTGGCTGCCTTGCCTTCGATGATCTTGTAGGCGGCGTTGCGGACGCCATCGTCGATCGTGGCTTTCACATCGTCCGTAAGCGGGCGTTTCAGGTGATGAGCGAACTGCTCCACCGGCATCTGGCCCACATCGGCGCTCGACCACGCGAGCACTTCGCTGTCCCCGTGCTCGCCGAGTACGTAGGCGTGGATCGACTGCGGAGCCACCTGGAAATAGGCCGCCAACAGGGTGCGGAAGCGGGCGGTATCGAGGATGGTGCCGGATCCGATGACCCGGCACGGCGGCAGCCCGGAGACCTTCGTTGCCACCCAGGTCATGATGTCGACCGGGTTGGTGGCGATCACCAGAATTGCATTTGGTGCGGCAGCAACCACCGACGGCACCACCGCCTTGAACACATTGGCGTTTCGGTCCAGCAGCTGGAGCCGCGTCTCGCCTGGCTTCTGATTGACGCCGGCGGCAATGACTACGGCCGCAGCGCCGTCGAGGGCATCATAGCCNCCGGCACGCACCAGAACCGGTGCGCCGAACGGCACACCGTGCAGAATATCGACCGCCTGTGCCTCGGCGAGCTTTTCGTTGAGGTCGACCAGCACAATCTCTGTGGCGACCGCCCTCAGCATGATGGCGAATGCTGCGGATGAGCCGACCTGGCCCGCGCCGACTACACCGATTTTCATCCTTCTCCCTCCTTCGCGCACCGCCGCGTTCGGCCGCCTGGGATCATCACTGGTCCGAGTTGCAGGTATGAGTTGGCAGTGTGTCGTTCACCGTGTGAATCGCGCCCTCGATGCCACCTGCCCGCAAGATGCCCGCGTTCTGAGGCACAGTCCATAATGAGTCCGTATACGCGATGACGCACATGTCTTCGCCGGTCTTCCAAGTGAAATATTCATGCATCTGTCCGATCAGATCACCGGTGCGAGAGGCGTGCGAGATGGTGGACCGGGTGTTTGCCTCGCTGCACTCACCATCTGGACCTGGAAGGCCGCGCAGACGTACATCGACCGCGTAAACCACGCCGCTGCCGTTGAGACCACCCCACGCCATCATGCAAGCGAAAACCCGGTGCTCCCGCAGCCTCGCTTACCGCTGACATGCCCCGTGGCTTTGATGGTCTTGCACTGCGAGTACAGCAAGCGCTGCATCGGTTGGCCCGAAGCTGCACGTGGTCGCGCCCGCGCGCCTGGGGCATGAAGGTCGCGAAGACGCGAGGCACGGCACGCGCCCGGGTCGCCGTCGCCCGCAAGCTTGCCCTCATCCTCCACCGGACTGTGGTGGGATGGTGCCGTGTTTCGCTTCGCCAAGGACCTGTCGCCGCCCCCGCCGCGGCGTCAGGAACCCATACAACGGCAAAGACACCACGAACGCACGCGAAGGAGCGCACCGGATCGTTCCCGTGGGGACGATGTGCAAGGCGATCTCGTTGAGAGTCTCGAACCTGCAGGCACNNTCTGCCCGCAAGGTCGTGAAACAGATTGAGACGCCTTGCTCTCCTGACCCCATCATGCGGCAGCCTGGCGCCGACCGCGAAGAGAAGCGAGTGACCCGCGGAGAACGATACGATCAGAACGACCACCGATCAGCAGCAGCCTGGCCTCAACGATCAAGATCAGAGAAGAATCTGAGGGCAGCGAAACCTATTCGCCCTTTTCCGTGTATTCTACATATTTGATCTCCAAAGCAGCTACTACAACAGAGAAAATATACAAAAATATCGTCTGAAGCGTCAGCACCAAGGATGAAAAAGAGGGAACGCGATCGCGTTCCCTCATATCAGAATCGCTGGCGGAGTTGACCTATTTGGGAGCTTCCGCCGTAAATTGATCCGTCAGCGTCTTCAGATATGCGACCAGGTCATCTTCCTCGCCGTCGCCAAGCTGAAGGTTGCCCACGACCCCAACGGCAACCGTACCATTGTCGAATTCAGGCGTTGGCCAGCAATTCAGTGTTTCTGCTTGCTTGTCCGTTGCATCGAAGCTGCATGGATCAAGNACATCGCGTGTATTGTAGAAGTGTACGACACGCTTCAAGCTCGTAAAGTAACCGTTATGCATGTAGGCTTTTACGAACCCAGGATTTTCCCGCTTGTCGATATTAACCAGCGGCGGTGTCTTGAAATGCCCTGCCGCGACTTCCGTTACATGATCGGTGAGCCCCGGCTTAGCTCCCTTGGCCACGCCCGGGATCTGAGGATTGTACGGCAACCCGAGATTATGATAGAGGCTATCGGAGTACGTATTGAAGCGGCCGTCCTTGCCGGCGCCGTTGTCGTGGCATACTGAGCAGCGCGCTTTTCCATAGAACAGATCGCGCCCTCGCTGTTCTTGGGCCTCAAATGTGCCGTTTCCGGCGAGCACGTTTTCACGCTTCGATGTAAACGAGTTCACATCCTTCGAAAACTGGTATGCAGCGAGGGCGGTTGCGATCCGCTTATAGCTGGTTCTGTAGGCTGGACTGCTTTTCGGATTCGGGCTGCAGTCAATCAATTCACCGAACGCCTCAACATAGAGGTCCTTATATTTTGCTGTTTTGACTCGCTGACAAACGTTTTTTTCACGGATGTTCTGCTCAACGGCGTTGGGAAACGGGTTCAAGGCCTGATCCGCCGTTGGCCCCAGATACCGTACATATCCTGCTTTTCCAGGCGGCAGCTTGAGATCAGCCGCCGTGATGGTCTCCGAGTGGGCGCCATCGCCCACCGGGCAAGGCTGGCCGATTTTTCCGCAGCCTTCCGCACGGCCGTCCCAGAAGTTCCCTCCCTTGTAACCGGGGACAAAGGGTCCGAAGTTGCCAGCCTGGAATACAGGAAACAGCGATGCGTACGCACTTTCCGGCGGCTTGATGTTGCCCAGCGCGTGCGGAGCGGCACCCGGTGCCACGACGGTGGTTGCATTGATCCTCGAATTCGGCAATGTCCAGCCGTCTTTCGGCTCGTGGCAGGAAGCGCAGGCTTGTTTCTTTCCGGGAATGGAGATCTGGTCGAAGAAGACGTACTTCCCAGCAATTTGAGTTCATAGTCAGGCTCGCCGCCTTTTACGAGTTGCGCTGACGCAGAACCTGGCCAGAACATGGCTGCGGGTAGCATTATGGCCGTCGCGGCCCGAAATACGCTTTTTGCCAATTCCCCATCTCTCGATCTCCCGTGCTCGTTGTCCGGACGGTCCGCTTTTTCGGCCGGGAACGATGTCTCGCCGTGACGGTCGAACGCCTTTGCGTTCGTCTTCGTGATGCCGGGGGCCTTTGGCGGATGACCGACGCTCTGCGAGCGGTTGTGCCGCTTTATTTTGCGGGCAGATCACGGCTCCTGACGCCGTCGGCGCTATGGCTCACGTCTGGACGATGTCGGGAATAGACAAAATAGTTAATACGCAAAATGCCTGTGGAAATTATTCTTATTCGATTGAATACTTGTTATAACTAAGTTTGATACTCTTACCAATTTCCGTTTGTTGAGATGCATTGAATCGTCTACCTAATGATAATTTTATCTCCTGCGCTGCTATTAACCTGATTGGACTAATTATCAGTTCCTTGTGGTCCGCAGGATGTGCATCCAGGGTACGGCCTTCAAAGCAAGGCTTTGGGGACGGGTAAGGGCAGGTACGGGTTTGCCCCCGCTGCTTGGGGCATCCCCGGGGATGCCCCGTCGGCATAACCGGTTTTTCGCTCAGTGACGCTGGACTGTGACGCTGGACTGCGGGCGGGTGATTCCAGCACAACCGGCTACAGGGGGCTGACGTGCGGTTGCGGTGCGCCGCCGATGCCGCCAAGATGGGGCCGGCATCTGCCAGAAAAATCAAATCAAGGGGTTACCGGGATGGGTAAATCGTTGCTGCATCTGGTTTTCGGCGGTGAAGTCGCCGATCCGCGGGCANCGGATTTCGTCAATCCGAAGCAGCTCGACATCATCGGCATCTATACGAGCTATGCGGACGCGTTCAAGGCATGGCGCGGTGCGAGCCAGCGGCACGTGGACAACGCGAAGATGAAGTACGTTGTTGTGCACCTGCACCGGATGCTGGACCCCGCCGAGCTGCATGGCGAGCCGCCGATTGAGGACGAAGACTGAGGCCGGAGACGGGGCGGGTGCGCAATCGTGCCAATCAATTCTCGGCGAGCGGGACGGTCGTTGACGGTTCAGGCAGCGATCACCGGTCCGTCGCCGGTCTCAGCAGTGCTGCGAGGCGTGCGAATACCGCATCGAACATCGACGGCGTCAGCCTTCCGGTATTCGTGTTCTGCCGCGAGCAGTGATAGCTGTCGGCCAGCAATAGGCGGTTGGGCAGGTAGTGCAGCGCAGCGTGGGTAAAGGTGAAGCGGCTGGGCGGTGTGTCCAGCGCTGCCAGCACCGCACGGTGGGCGACGGTGCCCAATGCCAGGATCGCCCGGATGGATGACATGGCCGCAATCTCGGAACGCAGGTAAGCACCACACGCGCGGACTTCGTCGGGCAGTGGCCGGTTGCCGGGTGGTACGCAGCGTACGGCATTGGTGATCCGGCAACCGACGAGCCGCAAGCCGTCGTTGGCTTCGCGGCCGTAGTCTCCGGCCGCAAAGCCGTGGCGGATCAGGGTCGGGAACAGAAGATCACCGGCGAAATCACCGGTGAAGGGGCGCCCGGTACGGTTCGCGCCACGCAGGCCGGGAGCCAGACCAACGATCAGCAGTGCCGCGTCGATGCTTCCGAACGACGACACGGGGGCGTTGTGCCAATCGGAGTGAGCCTCACGGTTGCTGGCTCGGAAACCGGCCAGTCGCGGGCACCGCGAACAGTCCACACCGGGTGCCGCAACTTGGCCGGAGACGGAATGCAGGTCGGACATTGCCGTTTCCGGAAGTGTCTTGTGGTCGGGAGAACGGACGTTTCAGGACCAGGCAGCGGTTCCGGATCAGGCGTCGTGATAGATGCCAACGGTGGGCGGTGCGCCTGCAGGGGTGTTCCGTTCCGCCTCTCGTGCACCGTCGCGGTTCGTGATCATTCGTGCAATTAACGGTTGCAGTTCCTGCAGTTCGACGAAGTTATCCGCTTGGCGGCGCAGTTCGTCGGCGACCATTGGTGGTTGCGAACGGATGGTGCTAACCACGGTTACGCGCACACCGCGTCGTTGCACGGCGTCCACCAGACGGCGAAAGTCTCCATCGCCGGAGAACAACACAACGTGATCCAAATGCTCGGCCATTTCCATGACGTCGATCGCAAGCTCGATGTCCATGTTTCCTTTGATCTTGCGGCGGCCGGACGCGTCGGTAAATTCCTTGGTCGGCTTTGTTACCATGGCGTATCCATTGTAATCCAGCCAGTCGATCAATGGCCTGATCGGCGAATATTCGTGATCTTCTATTAACGCAGTGTAATAAAATGCGCGGATGAGATGCCCCTTTGAGGCAAAGACTTCGAGAAGCCTCTTATAGTCGATATCGAAATTCAGAGCCCGCGCAGCTGCATACAAGTTCGAGCCATCGATGAATAAGGCGATGCGCTCTTGTGGGTAAAAACCATTCGTAAATCCTCGATTAGCTTCGTTCCCATCGTCGGTTCGAAGATGGGGCCAGAGCATGGCAAGTGGACTGCACGAGCCGTTTACAGTAGGTAAGACAGTGGCGAATTCGCTGCAAGAGGATTGCCGATGCCGACGTGGGAGACAGGTATGTTCGTCGGCATTGGTGGCAATCTTTCCAGCCCACGGTTCGGGCCGCCGGAGGCGGTAATGGCGGCAGCAGTCGACGCCTTGCCGGCAGCGGGAATCTTTGTTCAGCGCCGTTCTCGCTGGTATCGCAGTGCTCCGGTACCGCCTTCGGCGCAACCTCCGTTCATCAACGGTGTGTTGCATGTGCGTGCATCGCCGTCACTAAACAGTGTACTAGCCGCACTGCATACAATCGAAGCGGAATTTGGGCGGGTGCGGGGAGAAAGGAATGCCGCGCGCATCCTCGATCTTGATCTTTTGGCCTGCGGCTCGCTGGTGCTCGACCGGCCAGGCGGGGTGCAGGTGCCACATCCGCGGCTGCACTTGCGAACCTTCGTGTTGCTGCCGTTGATCGAGTTGGCACCGGACTGGCGCCATCCCCGCCTGAATCGCACCGCGGTTCAGCTTTTGGCGGACATGCCGGCGGAGGTGGCGGCCGGGCAATGGGCGAAGGTCATACCTGAAGACAGACCGGAGCTGGATGAAAGGGGCGGCTGAAGTCTCCCCGCGTTATCTCCCCGTTGCGGCTGCGGTGCACCTTGCCCCCTGTGCTCCGCGGGCGTGGCCCGCCACGGTGCACGGAGGGCATGTCCACTTGTGCCCTGCGGGCATGCCTAGCCAGGTGGCTGAGGGCGCACCTTGCTACGGTGCCCAGGAAAGACCTAAATTATGAGCCTTAATAGGTTGTCTTTTGAAATGCTGGACGGAGCAGGCTGAATGGCGCGGGTTACGGTCGAAGACTGTGTAGTGAAAGTGTCGAACCGATTCGAGCTGGTGATGCTGGCGGCGCAGCGAGCGCGCAATCTGGGTGCAGGCTCTCCCTGACACTGGACCGGGATGATGACAAAAATCCGGTCGTCGCCTTGCGCGAGATCGCCGACGGAACGGTGGAGCTGTCGGAACTGGAAAACAATCTGATCCGCGGCCTGCAGAAGGTCGTCGAGACGGACGAGCCGGAAAGCGACGAGCTGGATGCACTCGGCATGCAGCAGCTGGGCTTGCCGGAGGGGAGGCCGCGATCACCGAGGAACTGAAAGAGGATCAGCTGCACGTGGAAGGTGAGGGCGCGATGGACGCTGCGGAAGGCGAAGAACAGCCGATCGACGATGCGGACTTGCCGAACGATTGATCTTTCGGTTTGAGCCGCCGCCGGGCCTGCGCTTTTGCTGCAGCATTGGTTCGGGGATGCCAAAGAGTCGCCCGGGCCCAACAGCCGCGGCAGGTGCCGGTCGACGAGGACGACGATGATCCGACAGTTCGAGCTGGTCGAGCGGGTCAAGGCTTACGACCCGATGGTCGACGAAGAGGCGCTCAATCGCGGCTACGTCTTTGCCATGCGGGCGCATGGCTCGCAGACACGGGCCAATGGCGATCCCTATTTTTCCCATCCGCTGGAAGTTGCGGGCATTCTGACCCGCTACCGTCTGGATACGGCGTCGATCGTCACGGCGCTGCTGCATGACACGGTAGAAGATACCGGCGCTACCATCGACGATATCAAGTCGCTGTTCGGCGACGAAGTTGCGCGCCTGGTTGATGGTGTTACCAAGCTGAACCGCATCGAGCTGCAATCGGAAAAAGCCCGCCAAGCGGAAAACTTCCGCAAGCTGGTGCTTGCGATGTCCGAGGACATCCGGGTGCTGCTGGTGAAGCTGGCCGATCGGCTGCACAATATGCGCACGCTGAAGTACCTGCGCGTCCACGAAAAGCGTCGGCGGATTGCCACGGAAACGATGGAAATCTACGCCNCCCTTGCCGAGCGCATGGGCATGCAGGAGATGAAGAACGAGCTGGAGGACCTGGCGTTCGGCGAGCTTAACACACATGCGCGCGATTCGATCGCGGCCCGCCTGCGGTTTCTGCGCGAACACGGCGGCGATCTGGTGCCGCGGATCATCGAACAGCTCCGCCAGACGTTGCTGCGCGAGGGACTGGTGGCCGATATCGTCGGCCGCGAGAAGACCGCATACTCGATCTGGCAGAAGATGCAGCGCAACAATCTCAACTTCGAGCAGTTGTGCGACATCATGGCCTTCCGCGTCATCGTGCCGACGCGTGAGGACTGCTATCGCGGCCTCGGCATCGTCCATGGCGCGTATCCCGTGATCCCGGGTCGTTTCAAGGATTACGTCTCGACGCCAAAGCCCAACGGCTACCAGTCGCTGCATACCGGCGTCTTCGGCCCGGAACGGCAACGGATCGAAATCCAGATCCGTACCCGCGAGATGCATGAAATCGCGGAATACGGCGTCGCCGCCCACTGGCACTACAAGCAGGGCATCACCCAGACCAATGGCCGCCAGTATCGCTGGCTGCGTGAGTTGCTGGAGATCCTGGAGCACACCGGTGGTGCCGAGGAGTTCCTGGAACATACCAAGCTTGAGATGTTCCAGGACGAGGTGTTCTGCTTTACGCCCAAGGGGGACCTGATCAACCTTCCGACCGGAGGTACTCCGGTCGATTTTGCCTACGCCGTGCACTCGGAAATCGGCGACAAGTGTGTCGGTGCCAAGATCAACGGCCGGCTGATGCCGCTACGCACGGTGCTGGAAAACGGCGATCAGGTGGAGATCATTACCTCGAAGGCACAGACGCCGTCGCCGACCTGGGAGCGGTTCGTCGTCACCGGCAAGGCCCGTGCCCGCATCCGACGCTTCATCCGCTCGAAGGAGCGCGAGCAGTACCTGGCACTGGGGCGCTCGATCCTTGACCGTGCCTTCGGCGAGGAGNGGTACGAATGCACGGACAAGGCCCTCGACGGGGTGGTGAAAAACTTCAAGCAGGCGAGCGTCGATGACCTCTGTGCCCAGGTTGGTGCCGGCAA
The DNA here is from genome assembly GCA_013414705.1 of Defluviicoccus sp. Lineage (GTDB taxonomy): Bacteria > Pseudomonadota > Alphaproteobacteria > Rhodospirillales > Defluviicoccaceae > Defluviicoccus. The sequence continues at coordinate 2,622,296 of CP058705.1, read as the reverse complement.
CATCGCCGCGCGCGCCGTCGTCGAAGCCGTCCTGCCTGGTATCCGCAAGAAGCGCAGCTTCGTCGAGAAGGTCGTGCCGCTGGCGCGGTCGAGAGCGAAGAAGCCGACCGGCAAGGGCGGTGCAATCCCGATCCGGGGATTGATTCCAGGCATGGCGTTGCACTTTGCCGGCTGCTGTCATCCGCTGCCGGGAGACCGGATCGTGGGCGTGGTCACCACCGGCAAGNGGGTGACGATTCACACCATTGACTGCGAAACGCTGGAGGAGTTCGCCGACCAGCCGGAGCGGTGGATCGATGTCTCCTGGGACGTGGGCGACGGCGGCGAGACTTCAATGCACGTCGGCCGGGTGCAGGTCACGGTACTGAACGAGCCCGGCAGCCTCGGCAGCCTGACAACGGTGATCGCGCGCAACGAGGGCAACATCACCAACCTGAAGATCACCAATCGCACGATGCAGTTCTTCGACATCCTCGTCGATATCGAGGTGCGCGACGTGGCACATCTGACGGATATCATCGCCGCACTGCGGGTGACGACCGCCGTCAACTCCGCCGACCGCGCGCGCCGCTAAGGCGGGCCGTCAGGGCAGCGCGTGAGAGCGGGGTCAACCCCGCGCGAACAACACCACATGCCTTTATCGCCGCACGTCGGTGGAACGATGCCGATTTTGTGATAATGTCCCTCCCGTGCATGTGGGGAAGGAAGCAGTATGTCGGGGGTCAAGTGTGGCAACGCCACACATGTATCAGTTATACATATATCGGAGATACCCGCAAGGGTAAGACGGTTGTTGGCCGGCTGTTCAGGCGGGCACGTGGCGAGGGCTGCCAACGGCGCAGATCGGACGGAAGCGGCCGCGTGTGTCGACGCTGATGCGCTGCGGCACCGGCGTCTTGGTCGCTGCCACGGTCGCTGCCCTGCGCTGCTGACCAATTTCGCCGGTTCTGTGCTCGAGGCGCAGGCAGCCGCTGGCCGCACCGAGGGGCTTTTGCCGAGATGGAGGCGGCGGACGATATCGTCTCGCACCACGACCGCATCGCCGCACTCGATGAGCAAGGCGACGCCCTGCTTACCGAAGGCGATCGCGCCGGTGCGCTCAAGGCGTACGAGGAAAGCTTAGCGCTCACCCGGCGTCTGGCGGCAGATGATCCGGACAATGGCGACTTGGCGCGCGATGTTTCGGTGAGCCTGGAGCGCATAGGCGACATCCGGTTTGCCGGAGGCGACCGCGCTGGTGCGCTCAGGGCGTACGAGGAGAGCCTGGAGATCGCCCGGCGCCTCGCGGCGGACGACCCCGGCGATGCCAGGCTTGCGCGCGACGCGTCCGTGGGGCTGGACCGCATCGGCAATGCGTATGCGGCGGTGGCGACCGGACGGGCGCGCTGAAGGCCTACGAAGAAAGCCTGAAGATCAGACGGCGGCTTGCAGCCACCGATCCCGGCAATGGCGGGCTGGCGCGCGATCTTTCGGTGAGCCTGAACAAGATCGGCGATATCCGGTTCGCGGGCGGCGACCGCGCCGGTGCGCTCAAGGTGTACGAAGAGAGTCTGGAGATCAGGCGGCGGCTCGCCGCGGGCGATGATCACGGCGCATCCGGATCTGAACTCGACGATTCCGCAGGCGACGTTCCCGCCCGCGATGTTCCCGAGCGCGACGTCCTGGTCAGCCTGAGCAAGGTCGGTGACGTCCGGCTTGCGGGCGGCGACCGGGCGGGCGCGCTCAAGGCCTACGAAGAAAGCCTGGAGATCGCCCGCTGGCTGGCGGCGGGCGATCCGGGCCATGCCGGCCTGGCGCGCGACGTCTCCGTGGCGCTCGATCGCATCGGCGATGTGCGGGCGGCGGGCGGCGACCGTGACGGCGCACTCAAGGCGTATGAGGAGAGCCTGGCGGTCCGACGGCGTCTGGCGGCGGGCGATCCCGGCAATGCCCGCTGGGCGCGCGATCTCTCGGTGAGCCTGGATCGCGTCGGCGACGGGCGCAGCGCGGCAGGCGACCGGGCAGGGGCGCGTGCGGCGTACACACAAAGCCTGGAGATCCGGAAGCGCCTGGCGGCGGACGATCCCGGCAACGCCGATCTGGCGCGCGACCGGATCGTCTCGAACGTGAAGCTGGCACACCTTGCCACCACCGCCTCGATGGCGCTGCCGTACTACGCGACTGCGTTGGCCATCGCCGAGGATCTCGCACGCAGCGGGCGGCTCGCCCCGCCGACGCCTGGATGATCGACGATCTTCGCGCCCGCCTCGCCACGGCGGAGCAGGCACGGTGATCGGGCCATCTGCGCCGTCTCGTCCCTGTGCTGTGAGGCCGCGCGCCTTGTGCTAATCTCCCCCGTTGAGGCACTGAGATTTTAAAGTCTGGGGGAGGCAGCATGGCAGGGCGTCGGCGCGGCGGTATCGCGCGTTCATCAGCTACAGCCACAAGGACAAGGCGGCGGGAGACCGGCTGTTCCGCCGGCTGGATGGCTACCGGCCGCCGAAGCCGCTGGTCGGCCGCGAAACGCCGCAAGGCCCGGTACCGGCGAAGCTCTACCCGGTGTTCCGCGATCGCGAAGAGCTGTCGTCCTCGCCGGCACTCGCCGGCCGGCTGGGCGAAGCGCTCGACGCGTCGGACAATCTGGTGGTGGTGTGCAGCCCGCAGGCGGCGGCCAGCCGTTGGGTCAATGAAGAGATCCGGATGTTCCGCGACGCCGGGCGCGGCGACCGCATCCACGCAGTGGTGGTCNGAGGTGAGCCGGCCCGCGCCTTCCCGCCGGCGCTGACCGAAGACAGGGCCGACCCGCCGCTTGCCACCGACCTGCGTGCCGAGGCCGACGGCTGGACGGATGGTCCGTTGAAGGTGATCGCGAGCATCCTCGGGATCGGCTTCGGCGAGCTCAAGGACAGGAGATCGCGCGTGCCCGCGCCCGCGCGCGGCGCAACGCCGCCATCGCCGTCGTCTTCGCGCTGCTGGCCATTTTCGCTGGCGTCAGCGCCTGGCGCGCGGTGGAGCAGACCCGCGTCGCGGAAGCACAGCTCGCTAGCCAAGGCGGCGATTCTGACGATCGTCCGGGGAGTGGCCGGACTCGTCGATCGGGTGGTCGCGGGCGCCGATCGTGGCGAGATCTCGGTGGCGCTGGCGGATCACTTGCTGCAAACGGCACAGGGGATGGTGGCGGGCGTCGTCGATCAGGCTCCGGACAACCGGCTTTTGAAGGCCGAGGAGGCGCGGCTGAATGGCGTGCTGTCGCAGCACTATCAGCGTGCCGGTCAATTGCAGCAAGCACAGGAAGCCGCCAGCCGCGCAGAGCGGCTTTATGCCGAACTGGTGGCCTCTGGCGATACCAGTGCACAGCGCAATCGCTCCGTTGCCCTCAATGAGCAAGGGAATGCCTTGCTGGCGAGGCGACCGGGCGGGGCGCTTGCGGCCTACGAGGAAGGCCTGGAGATTGTTCGGCGTCTTGCGGCGGGCGATCCCGGCAATGCTGGCTGGGCGCGCGATGTCTCGGTGAGCCTGAACAAGGTGGGCGACGTGCGGGTTGCGGCGGGCGACCGGGCGNGGGCGCTTGCGGCCTACGAGGAAGGCCTGGAGATTGTTCGGCGTCTTGCGGCGGGCGATCCCGGCAATGCTGGCTGGGCGCGCGATGTCTCGGTGAGCCTGAACAAGGTGGGCGACGTGCGGGTTGCGGCGGGCGACCGGGCGGGGGCGCTTGCGGCCTACGAGGAAAGCTTGGAGATCAGACGGCGTCTTTCGGCAAGCGATCCCGGCAATGCTGGCTGGGCGCGCGATGTCTCGGTGAGCCTGAACAAGGTGGGCGACGTGCGGGTTGCGGCGGGCGACCGGGCGGGGGCGCTTGCGGCCTACGAGGAAAGCTTGGAGATCAGACGGCGTCTTTCGGCAAGCGATCCCGGCAATGCTGGCTGGGCGCGCGATGTCTCGGTGAGCCTGAACAAGGTGGGCGACGTGCGGGTTGCGGCGGGCGACCGGGCGGGGGCGCTTGCGGCCTACGAGGAAGGCCTGGAGATTGCCCGGCGTCTTTCGGCGGGCGATCCCGGCAATGCCGAGTGGGCGCGCGATGTTTCGGTGAGCCTGAACAAGGTGGGCGACGTGCGGGTTGCGGCGGGCGACCGGGCGGGGGCGCTTGCGGCCTACGAGGAAAGCTTGGAGATCAGACGGCGTCTTTCGGCGGGCGATCCCGGCAATGCCGGCTGGACGCGCGATCTGATCGTCTCCAATGTCAAAATCGCGCAAAGTGCAGGGGACAGTGAATTGGTACAGCGGCACTACGCGGCGGCGTTGGCGATTGCCGAGCAATTGGCGGAAAATGGCCGATCTGCGCCCGCTGATGCCTGGGTGGTCGATGAGCTGAAGAGCCGCCTGGCGTCGGTCCAGGCTGCGCAATGACCGCTCTCATCGCGCGGCCGGGCGTGCAGCCAATGCTTGACAGCCGCGCCGGCATCGCCAATAGGGCTGGTGCATGAGCTCGTATCTTCGCCTTGGTGTCAACATCGACCATGTGGCCACCATCCGCAACGCGCGCGGCGGCGGGCATCCGGACCCGGTGCGCGCGGCCGAGCTCGCGGTGCGCGCCGGCGCCGACGGGATCACCGCGCATCTGCGCGAGGATCGCCGCCACATCTCCGACGACGACATCACCCGGCTCAGCCGGGACGTCGCGGCACCGTTGAACCTGGAGATGGCGGCGACCGAGGAGATGCTGGCGATCGCGCTCAGGCACCGTCCGCACGCGGTCTGCCTGGTGCCGGAACGGCGCGAGGAACGCACGACGGAAGGGGGACTGGACGCGGCGGGGGCTGCGGACGCGCTGCAGGGGTCGTGCGCGCGCNTGAGCGAGGCGGGAACCCTGGTGACGCTGTTCATCGAACCGTCGCTCGAGCAGGTCGAGGCGGCGGCGTCGATCGGAGCGGCGGCGGTGGAGCTGCACACCGGTGCCTGGTGCCACGCGGGCGAGGATCAGCGCGCGGGCGAGATCGCGCGCATCCGCGCCGCGGCCGAGCGCGCCGAAGCGCTCGGCATCGAGTGCCACGCCGGCCACGGCCTGAACTACGACAACGTCGGGCCGATCGCGGCGGTGCCGCAGATCGTCGAGCTCAACATCGGCCACTTCTTGATCGGCGAGGCGATCTTCGGCGGGCTGGAAGAGGCGATCGCACGCATGCGCACGGCGATGGACGCGGCCCGTCGTGTACCCGATCGTCGCGGGACCATCAGGTGATTATCGGGGTCGGCACCGACCTGCTGGACATCCGCCGGCTGGAGAAGACCCTTGAGCGCTGGAGCACGCGCTTCTGCGAGCGCATCTACACCGCGAGCGAGCGCGCGCTGCGAGCACCACATCAACCGCGCTGCCCGCTACGCGCAGCGCTACGCGGCGAAAGAAGCGTGCGCCAAGGCGCTGGGCACCGGCTTTCGCGAGGGCGTGGCGTGGCGCGACATGGAGGTGGACAACCTCGCCTCGGGCAAGCCGTTCCTGCGGCTGAGCGGCGGCGCCGCGCGCCGGTTGGCGCAGCTCACGCCGGCGGGCCACGCTGCCGCAATCGAACTGTCGCTGACCGACGAATACCCGTATGCGCATGCGATCGTCATCATCTCGGCCGTCGTTATCCCGGTGCAGCCGCAGTGACCAGCGCGCAGCGAAGGACGCGGCGCGCGCGAGGCAGCGGGTTGAGCCCCGTCAGGGTGTGCGACGATACCTTGACAGCGACGGGGTGCGGTGGCTTGATCCCCTGGCTCGCCTTCGGGTGCGCTTGGCACCCGGCCGGATTCCCAACACGAGATCTCGAAGCCCGAAATGACGAAAAGCAAAGAACGCGGGTTTTGAACTCGTCAAGACGGTCATTTATGCAGTCGTCATTGCCTTTACGGTTCGCACCTTCCTGTTCGAGCCGTTCAGCATTCCATCCGGCTCGATGATTCCGACGCTGCTGGTCGGCGACTATCTGTTCGTTTCGAAATATGCCTATGGCTACAGCGAATATTCGTTCCCGGTGCCGCTGCCGCTGATCAGCGGGCGGATCTGGGCCACGCCGCCCGAGCGGGGTGATGTCGTCGTCTTCAAGCTGCCGGCCGACAACTCGACCGATTACATCAAGCGGGTCATCGGTCTGCCGGGCGATCGCATCCAGATCCGGGGCGGCGTGCTGTACATCAACGACGAGCCGGTGCAGCGCAAGCCGGTGGGGACGGTTACGATACGCAATGGTGTGATGGGCCCGGTGACCTATCATCGCTACATCGAAACCCTGCCGAATGGCCGCCAGCACATGATCCAGGAAATTTCCGATACCAGTGCGCTCGACAACACCGGTGTCTACGTTGTCCCCGAGGGTCACTATTTCATGCTCGGCGACAACCGCGACAGTTCGCGCGACAGCCGGTTTCTCAACGAGGTCGGCTATGTGCCGTTCGTGAACCTGGTCGGCCGCGCGGAGCGGATCTTCTTTTCCATCGATGGCAGCCCGTTGCGCTTCTGGGACTGGTACCGGACGGTCCGGTTCGACCGGCTGTTCCAGAGCATCGAATGACGGCCGAGCACTTCGGCTCCTCAAAACGCCTGCGCGATCTGCAAAAGCGCCTTGGATATAGCTTCCGGTCAGTGCAGCTGCTGGAACAATCCCTCACCCACTCAAGCTTTCACGCTGAACCCGGCGGCCGCAGGCACTGCAACGAGCGGCTTGAGTTTCTCGGCGACCGGGTGCTGGGCCTGGTGATCGCCGATGTCCTGATCCACCGCTTCGTCGGCGAGGAGGTCGGTGCTTTGGCGCGGCGGCACGCGGCGCTGGTGCGACGCGAAGCGCTGGTCGAAGTGGCGGAGTCGCTCGCGCTGCCAGCCTGCATACGCATGGCACACGGCGAAGAGGATGCCGGCGGGCGCCGGAACCCTGGCCTGGTCTCCGATGCCTGCGAGGCCGTGATCGCCGCCGTCTACCTGGACGGCGGGTTCGGGGCGGCGCGCACCGTGGTCGAGACGCTGTGGCAGGGGCTGGTGGAGCGGGATGCCTCGCCGCCCAAGGATCCGAAGACACTGCTGCAGGAATGGGCACAGGGGCTGGGTCTGGCACTGCCGCAGTACCGGGAGGTGGACCGGAGCGGTCCCCCGCATGCGCCGATATTCCAGGTGGAGGTCCGGGTCGAGACCCTGCAGCCGGTGATCGGTAGCGGCACCTCGAAGCGCTTCGCCGAACGGGCTGCGGCGGCAGCGATGCTCGGGACCGTGGAGCAGCGTGGTGACAGCCCGGGGGACGCTGCAGCCATCGCCATGGCGGCGGCGCGGATGCCGGGGATGTCAACGGCGGCTGTTCCGAGTCCTGTCAGACGACTGCCGACAGTGAGAATGAAGCCTCCGAAGTCGGGCACGCAGAGGGCAGATCCGTGCACGAGTCAGATGGCGTCTGACCCGTCGCCGTTGGATCCGCAGTCCGCTCCGTCGCCCGCGGGCAGGACACGGTGCGGTTTCGTCGCGGTGCTGGGAGCACCCAACGTCGGCAAGTCGACATTGGTTAACCGGCTGGTCGGCAGCAAGGTCAGCATTGTTTCGCCGAAGGTGCAGACGACACGTGCGCGGGTGGTCGGGGTCGCCCTGTTCGGCGTCAGCCAAGTGCTGCTGGTCGACACGCCGGGGCTGTTCGAGCCGCGTCGCCGCCTCGACCGGGCGATGGTCGCCGCCGCCTGGGAAGGTGCTGCCGGTGCGGACGCGGTGATGCTGATGATCGATGCGGTACGCGGATCCGGCGACAGCGGCGAGCGGGTGGGCCGTTGGCTGCGTGGTCAGCGGCTGCCGGGCATCGCGGTGCTGAACAAGGTGGATCGGGCCGAAAAGCCGCAACTGCTGGCGTATGCGGCGGCATTACAGGCCACGCAGGCCTTTGTGCGGATCTTCATGGTCTCGGCGCTGACCGGCGATGGTATTGCCGATCTCGCGGACTATCTGGCGGAATTGGTCCCAACCGGGCCCTGGCTGTACCCGGAAGACCAAGTCTCCGACATGCCATCACGCATTCTGGCTGCCGAGATCACCCGCGAGAAGCTGTTCTGGCTGTTGCGCCAGGAACTCCCGTACGCGGTTGCCGTCGAGACCGAAAGCTGGACCGAACAGCGCGATGGCAGCTTGCGGCTGGAGCAGATCGTCTGGGTCGAACGTGAAGGCCAGCGAGCGATCATCCTCGGCCGTGGCGGCCAGCAGATCAAACGGATCGGTGCTCAGGCGCGCGAGGAGATGAGCCGCATATTCGAGCGGCGAGTGCATCTGTTCCTCTATGTCAAGGTGCGCGCCGGCTGGACGGACGACCCGAGGTTCTACCACCTGCACGGCCTGACGGTCCCGCCAGCACGCTGATCTGCGTGCCGGCAGAAGAAACGCCGCGGCCGCCAATAACCACCAGCCTGCAACCACCTCCGCACGGGCTGTTGCACGGGTTGCTGCAACTGCGATGTCGTGTTCGTGGGAGGAACGAGAGTGACGGCCGGGATCCTCAGATGGCGACGGCTTGGCCGTTGAGACTGCGAACGGCATCGCTCAGCGCTGCGTCTTCGCTTTCAAACGAGCGCTCGGCATCGGTCAACGGCTGGCCAGTCTCATCGATTTGCCGCCAAATCCAGTAATCGCCAGTGTGGGACGTTTGTATCCGGGCATAAATCCGGCGGAAGAAGCCACGGCGGCAGGGGTGTGGCTCGGTGATCATGATGTCGTGGACTCCCACGGCGATGTCCTCCTTTCAGCATCAGGCACGCGCGGTGCATACTCGATCTCGGGCGAAGTTTAGCTACAGTAACTCGTGGGCACAAGCCGCCCCATGCATAAATGTTATGCAGTAACTGTTTGTGCGTAAGTATTGTGCAATAACAGCCTATTTTATAGGCAAAATGGCAGGCAGCACGAATGGAATGGAGCGCCGATGCACTGGTGCTCGCCGTGCGCCGGCTCGGCGAAAGCGGTGCGGTGGTCTCGCTGCTGACCGCCGAGCACGGTCGCCACGCCGGCTTGGTGCCGGGCGGTGTTGCGCGGCGCGCGCAAGCAATGCTGCAGCCGGGCAACCGGGTTCATGCCCGCTGGCGGGCCCGGCTCGCCGACCAGTTGGGCACGCTCGCCTGCGAACTGGTCCGGCCGCTGGCGCCGCGCGTGCTCGCCGACCGGCGACGGCTGGCGGCGGTGACGGCGGCGTGTGCCCTGCTGGAGACGGCGCTGCCGGAACGCGAGCCGCTGCCGAGCCTCTATGAGGCACTGATGGCGATGCTGCAGACACTTGAGGCGGCGCCCGAAGCCGTCTGGCCGGCAGACTATGTGCGGTTCGAGATTGCGCTGCTGGCAGACCTGGGATATGGGCTCGACCTTGGTTGTTGCGCGGTGACGGGAGCCACCCGGGATCTGGCGTTCGTTTCGCCACGCACCGGCCGGGCAGTCTCGGCACTCGCCGCGAAACCTTGGGCGGATCGGCTGTTGGCGCTGCCGGCATTCCTCGTCGATCCGCACGGCAGCACCGATGCACGGGCGATTGCGGCTGGCCTCGTGCTGACCAGCCACTTTCTGCGGCGCCATGTCTACGGCGATCGCAAAGCGGGCCTCCCGCCGGCCCGGCTCCGGCTGCAGGCGCTTTTCGGCAGCGCTCCGGGGACGACCTCGAAATCATCGGACGGCCTCTCGCCGGGCGAGGCCGTCGTGCAGGAGACGGATGGCCGATGACGCGAACTGCTGCCCCACCCCACCGCCGCCTCCCCGCCGGCCGGCATCGAGGACGTTCCGCTCGCCGACGCAATTACCGAGCGCTACCTGACCTACGCCGTTTCCACCATTGTCGGCCGCTCGTTGCCCGATGCCCGCGACGGCCTGAAACCGGTCCACCGCCGGTTGCTGTGGGCGATGCGCCAGCTTCGCCTCGATCCCGGCTCCGGGTTCAAGAAGTGCGNNCGCGTGGTCGGCGATGTCATCGGCCGCTACCATCCGCACGGCGACGCCGCCGTCTATGAGGCGATGGTGCGTCTCGCCCAGGACTTTGCCGTCCGCTGGCCGTTGGTGGAAGGGCAGGGGAATTTCGGCAATATCGACGGCGATGGCGCGGCGGCGATGCGCTATACCGAGGCACGGCTAACGGCCGTCGCCGAGGCCCTGCTGGAGGGAATCGACGAGGATGCGGTCGATTTCCGTCCCACCTACGATGGCGAGGATGAGGAGCCGGTGGTCATGCCGGCGGCCTTCCCCAACCTGCTTGCCAATGGGGCTGCCGGCATCGCGGTTGGCATGGCCACCAACATTCCGCCGCACAACGTGGGTGAAATCTGTGCGGCGGCGCTGCACCTGATCGACCATCCCCAGGCGGACATCGAAGAGCTGATTGAACTCCTGCCAGGGCCGGATTTCCCGACCGGCGGCATCCTGGTCGAGGACCTCGCAACCCGTCTGGATGTCTACCGCACCGGCCGTGGAGCCCTGCGGGTGCGCGCCCGCTGGGGATCGNAGAAACTCGCCGACGGCACCACCGCCATCGTCGTGACCGAGATCCCGTTCCAGGTTCAGAAGGCGAAGCTGATCGAACGGCTGGCCGACTTGCTGGTCGAACGCAAGCTTACGGGATTGTCGGATGTGCGAGACGAGTCCACCGAGNTGNTGCGCGTCGTGCTCGTGCCGCGCGGCCGCATCGGCACCGGCGAAGCGCTGATGGCGGAGCTGTTCCGGCTGACCGATCTCGAGGTGCGGGTGACGGTGAACCTGAACGTGCTGGCCGACGGCACGACACCAAAGGTCCTTGACCTGCGCGAACTGCTGCGCGCCTGGCTGGCGCACCGCTGCGAGGTGCTGCGCCGGCGCAGTCGGCATCGCCTGGAACGCATCGGCCAGCGGCTGGAGCTGCTGGCGGGCTTCCTGATCGTTCATCTCAACCTGGATGAAGTGATCCGCATCGTTCGCGAAGAGGATGATCCGCGCGCAGCCCTGATGGCACGCTTCGAGCTGACGGCGACGCAAGCCGATGCAATTCTCAACATGCGATTGCGCCAGTTGCGCAAGCTGGAGGAGATCGAGCTGAAACGCGAGCAGGCCGGGCTGATCGCGGAGCGCGACGGGCTCGAGGCGATGCTGGCGGACGAGGGGCTCACCTGGGCGAAGATCGCTGAGGAAGTGCGCGGAATCGCCGAACGGTTCGGTGCCCAGACAGAGTTGGGTCGCCGGCGGACGACGATCGCCGATGCGCCTGTTCTCGTGCCGGCTATATCCACGTCACCGGTGCCGTCACAGCCGATCACCGTGCTGTGCTCGGAGAAGGGCTGGCTCCGGTCGTTCTCGGAGCATCTCGCCGACGTATCTTCGGTGCGCCATAAGGAGGGCGACGGGCCACGCTTCGTTGTGCAGGCACGCACGACCGACCGGCTGTTGATCTTTGCCAGCAACGGCCGTGCCTTCACGCTGCCCTGCGACCGGCTGCCATCGGGACGCGGCTTCGGCGAGCCGCTGCGATTGATCGTCGACCTGCCACCGCCGCACGAGCCGGTGTCGATGCAGGTCGTCCGTCCTGAAGACCGGCTGGTGGTGGCATCGGACGCGGGCCGCGGTTTTCTGCTCTCGGGCGAGAACGTGCTGGGAGACCGGCGGGCCGGCAAGGCGGTGCTGGTGCTATCGGAGGGCGAGCGGGCGTTCCTGATCCGCCCGGTGGCACCGGAAGACGACGCCATCGCCGTGGTGGGAAACAACCGCCGCATGCTGATCTTTTCACTCGGCGAGCTGCCGGCGATGGCCAAGGGGCGCGGTGTGCTGCTGCAGCGCTACCGCGACGCCCGACTGGTGGATATGCTGACCTTCCGGATGGCAAACGGTCTCATCTGGCGCGGCGGACGCGGGCTGCGCGGCGAAGAAGACCTCCGCCCCTATGTCGGTCGGCGCGGCCAAGTCGGTCACACGGTACCGCGCGGCTTTCCGGCGAGCGGCCGTTTCGAAGTCTAAGAGAGCGGGCGTGCAGGTGTTCGCTCGGTGCGCCCTTCAGGCGGGATCGGCGTACCGTGACGCAATCTTCCTTTGCACCTCGTCCAGCGGTTGCCAGCGATCCCCAATATACGCCTCGATGGGGCGGAACTTTTCCTTGTAGGACATCTTTGTGCAATTGTGCACCCAGAAGCCGAGGTACACGTACGGCAGCCCTAAGGCGCGGGCGCGTTCGATCAGCCACAAAATCATGAAGGAGCCCAGACTGCGCCGATCCAGCCGTGCGTCGAAGAAGCTGTAGACGGCAGAGAAACCATCCGCCATGCGATCGGTGAGACAAGCTCCCAGCAGCGCGCCATCGGCGTCCCGCACCTCGTCCAGCCACGTGTCCACGGGCGTGTCTTCGACCAGCGTCTGGTAGTCGCAGAAATCCATCCGCGCCATTTCGCCACCGCCGTGGCGTGCCTGCTGGTAGGCGCGGAACAACCGGAACTGCTCTTGGGTCGCTCTTGGCGGTCGTTCGTAGACCATAAGGTCGGCGTTGCGTGCCCAGATCCGGCGCTGGGTGCGACTTGGCCGGAAGTCGGCGACGAGAACGCGCACGGCGGCGCACGCCGTACAATCCCGGCACACCGGCACGTAGGCAATCCCATGGCTGCGCCGGAAGCCGGCGCGCGACAGGGCATCGTGCAACGTTCCCACTTGGCGGCCAGCCAGTTCGGTCACCAGACGTCGCTCGAAACGTCCCGGCAAATATGGGCACGGAAGCGGAGCGGTCACGAAGAAGAACCGTGCGCTCGGCATCAGCCGGTGTTTCATGGGCGCGATCGACGTCCGGTACGATAAAGGGCAGCAAAAGTATCACCTTTCCAGGCGATTTTGAACAGACCCGTAACGGTGCGCTGAGCGGAAGACCTGCGCGTTCGAAGGTTTCCAGGCTCGGTCAGGGCTACACGCCGACTGCAGTTGTCTTGTTATCGGGAGTTTTGGTATCAGCCGTTTCGGCGGCATCTCCCGGCGGCGGGCTCGCCTCCTGGTCAGCACGGGGATCCAGTTGGCTGGCGATCGGTGTTGTGCGCGGCAAAAGTTGGAATGTCCCTTGATCCGACGTCGGCACCGATGTGCTGGCTTTGACGCGCCACAGGCCAAATGCGGTACCGACGACGCTGATGGCGGCAATGAAAAAGAACAGGCCGTCGGCTCCGAGGCTGGTCATGGTGAGGCTGGCGCCAAGTGGGCCAATTGCCGCGCCCAGGCCGTACATGGTCACCAGTGTCCCGCTGACCGGCACCAGATCGGCGACCGCAGTGCGATCCATTGCATGCGCAACGCTGATTGGATAAAGCGTGAACATCAACCCACCCAGCAGCGGCGCCAGTAGCATCCCTCGTAGNCCGAAACCGTCGGCAAGAGCGATCGCCAGCGCTGCAGCACCCGCGCCGGCTGTCACGCCGAGAAGGACGGAGCGCCGATCAAACCGGTCGGAAAGCCGGCCGACCGGCCATTGCAGCAGTGTCCCGCCGAGGATGGCGAGCGCCATGAAGTGGGACGTTTGTGTAAAATCAAGGCCGCGTTGCTGCGCGAACAGTGGGGCAAGGCTGTAGAACGCACCGATCATGATGCCCGACATCGTTGTCGTGGTGATGCTGAGTGGCGAGATGGCGAGCAGATGGCGGACGTCGATACGTGACGGTTGCGGCGGCGCGGGTACCGGGCCACGGCTGATGGCAACCGGAACGATGGCGAGCGACATCAACAGCGAGGACAGGACGAACACGCGAAACCCGTTCTCGTCGGCCAGTGTCAGAAGAAGCTGACCGGAGGCTTGGCCCAGGTAGACGGCGACCATGTACACCGACAACACTTGGCCGCGCTGGCGGCTGTCGGCGCGTTCGTTCAGCCAGCTCTCGACGCACATGAACACGCCGGCGAGGCAGACCCCNTCGATAAATCGGAGCGCCGCCCACGGTAGGGCGGCGATCAGAAACGGATGACCCAACGTTGCCGCCGACAGCATTGAGGCGAGTGCTGCAAACGCACGGACGTGACCAACGCCGCCGATCAGCCGGTGCGCATAGAATGTTCCGCAGAATAGGCCGAAGAAGTAGGCTCCGCCGACGAGACCGACGACCATATCATCGACCCCGTTCTGGCCAAGACGCAGCGGAACGATCGAACCCAGTGCACCGATGCCGGCAAGCAGCAGAAAGACGCCGGCGAACAGCGGCGACAGCGAGCGGAGGAGCTTGGCTTGCATAAGCGCCCTTCGGAGATGAGAGACTCGCTTTCCTGAGCGGTCATCTCTCTATCACATCAAGGGGCGACATTCTCTGGGCGGCGCGGTAATCAGGCTAGAGCTGGTCAGTGTCCGTCGCAGATATCCAATCTGGAAGGGCCGGTTTATGAAGATCCCGTGTTGCCCTTGACCTTATTTTCCGGTTCCGCGCAGCAAGACGACCGACAAACGGCGGTTTCCGGGTGCTTGTGGGTCATCAGCAAACAGCGGTTCGGTCGCCGCCCGGCCGACGACGCGGGAGACGCGGGTCTCTGCTACGCCGAACTGCAACAACGCCCGTCGGGCGGCGTTCGCCCGGTCGGCGGACAGCTCCCAGTTGCTGTAGGCGGTCTTGTCCTGGTAGCGGGTCGCATCGGTGTGGCCGGAAATCGCGATATCCTGCGGCATCCTCTGCACCACCCGGGCCACCAGTTCCAGCACCCGCAAGGTGTGGGCGAACATCTCCGCTTCGCCNACGGGGAACATCGGCAGCCCTTCCTGATCCAGGATCTGGATGCGCAGGCCCTCTGGCGTGTCCTCGATCAGCAGGCTCTTGGCGAGCCCCTGCAGGTCCGGGGCTTCGGCGATGGCTTGGCGGAGTTGCGTTTCGGCTTGACGAAACTGCTGCTCTTCGCGCTGTTCGAGCACTGCGTCTGCCTGCTCGTCGCTCAGATTGGTTGCGATGTCGTCATCCTGAGCGTCGTCTTCGCCGGGAATGTCGCTGTCGAGGGTGGAGACCTTCGGGGCGAGCGCTTTCGGTGCCGTTGCGGTGTCGAACACGCCTGTCTCGGCGATCGTCTTTCCGGCGAGCAGTCCACCACCGCCGCTGGTCGAGGCGGTGGTCGAGATCGGTGAAAAATAGTCCGAAATGCCCTCGAGTTGCTCCTTCGTCGCCGCATTCAACAGCCAGAGCAGCAGGAAGAAAGCCATCATCGCGGTGACGAAATCGGCGTAAGCGACCTTCCAGGCGCCGCCGTGGTGACCGTGGCCGCTCTTTTTGATCTTGCGGACAACGATCGTGCTGGTGGTGGCCTTGCGGGCCATGGCGGATCTCCCTTACGCGGGCAGCTGGACCGACTGCAGCGCCTCGTCCATTTCCTCGAACGAGGGACGCACCGCGCCGGTCAGCGTCTTGCGGGCGAACTCCACCGAAATCTGTGGTGCGTAGCCCTGCACGTGGGCGATCAGCGCCGTCTTCATGCAATTCAGGTAGGGTGCCTCGGCTACCTGGATGTTCTCCAGCGACTTGGCGATCGGCGCGATGAACCCGTAGGCCACCAGCACGCCGGTGAACGTGCCGACCAGTGCCGCACCGATCAGATGCCCGAGAACCTCCGGCGGCTCGGTGATCGAGCCCATGGTGTGGATGACCCCGAGCACGGCGGCGACGATGCCGAGTGCCGGCATGCCGTCGGCAACGCTTTGCAGGGCAGCGGGAACGGCGTGGCCATGGCTATGGTGCGCCTCGAGTTCGGCGTCGATGATCGCTTCCAGTTCATGTGCATTGCTGCTGCCGAGCGTCAGCAGGCGCAGGTTGTCGCAGAAGAAATGGACAGCGTGATGATTTCCGGCGAACCCGGGAAACGCCTGGAGCAGCGCGCTCTCTTCCGGCTTGTCGACGTGACTTTCCAGCGCCAGGTCACCCTTGGTCTTCGCTAGTTTGAACACCGCGTACATCATCGACAACAGCTCGACGTAGCTCTGTTTCTTCAGCTTCGAGCCCTTCAGCAGCGTGCCAAACGACTTCAGCGTCCCCATGATCGTCGACATCGGATTGGAGATGATGAACGCACCCAATGCGGCGCCGAAGATGATGACGAATTCGAACGGCTGGAACAGGACGCCCAGATGCCCACCTGGACCGAGGTAGCCGCCGACCACACACCCGACGACGATTACTCCACCGACCAGAAACAGCATTGCCGCAATCCATTCCCCGTTGCCATTCCCCCTCACCATTCCTCGCTTGACTGGCGAACCTGAACGGATTTTGGTAACCCGCGTCCCCATACGGGCGTGGACCGTCCGGCTCCTGTGCCGGCTGTTTCGGCCCGGCAACCGAAAACCTAACAGGCTATGGTTATTCAGGTGTTAAACCGGGCTGCTTTCGTCGTCCCCGACCTGTCCCCGCGGCCGTCACCGGGATATCAACGATGACCGTCGACAGCAGTCTGTTCCGTGAGGCGCTTGGGCGATTCGCCTCCGGTGTCTGCGTCGTCACCACCGTCGGTCCCGGAAGTCGTCCGGCCGGCGTGACGATCAGTTCGTTTGCATCGTTGTCGCTGGACCCGCCGCTGGTGCTGTTCTGCATTGGCAAGTGCAGCGCCAATATCACCACGTGGCTCGGTGTGGACCACTTCTCGATCAACATTCTGGGCGAAGACCAGGAGGCGATTTCGGAAACGTTTGCCGCGCAGNCGGAGGACAAGTTTGCCGGCATCGCCGGCGACCTGGGACAGAACGGCTGCTTTCACATTGCCGGAGCGCTGGTGACGTTGGAGTGCCGCAGGACCGAGATCCACGATGCGGGCGATCATCACATCATGATTGGCTTGGTGGAGCGGGCCGAGGTGGGATCCGACGCGCTGCCGCTGCTGCGGTTTCGCGCCACCTATCGGCAGCTCGCCGGCTGAGGGCGGACACGATGAAATATATCGTGCTGGAAGGGCCGACCGGCGAGCTGCCGGTGCTGTTTCCGCGCGAACTGCTGCACCGCTGGGTTGCAGACCGATTCGCGCCAATGCGTATCGTCGCGGCCGGCTTCGTAGCTACTGAGCCGGCCGGACCTGCCTGTTACGGGGCGAGTTCCGGTCTGGGGATCGGTCCCGCCCCGCACGTGATACGGCATTGCTGCGTGACACCCTCCCCGAGCACGATACTGGCGGGCTGGGGAGGGCGGCAGCGGACGGTAAGACCGGATAGCGGTCCCGACTACGGCTTCTGCGCCAGGACTTTGCCGACCTTCGTATTGTCGTTGTAGATCAGAAACGCAGCGATATCGCGCTTCTCGGCGGCGGCGACCATGCCGACGTCAGGGGCGACGAAGCGGGCCTGGATGTCTTCAACGCTCGCCGGGCCAATCTTCCCATTGAATTCCCAGCGCAACAGTGCTGCGTCGAATGTGCCGGCCGGGACGGTCACCTTGTATGCGCCGACGTAGGTCAGCGTGACGTCGAGTTTGCCCTGATGCTCCAGGTCGGTGGGGTCTGAGAGGTCGAAGACGTTGACCTGCATCGTCATTTTCTTGGTGTCGCCCGCATTCATCCCGGCGATCAGCAGCGGTTCCGGCGGTGTATAACGGGTAACCACGCCCTGGTCGGCGTCATTCTCGGAGATGATGCTCAGGCTCTTGCCGGGCACTTCTTGCAGGATTACCGAGCGGTCGCCGATGGTGTAGCGCCACTCAGTGGTCTTTTCCGGCAACCTTGCGATGACGTGTTCCTCGGTGTTCCCGGCATTCGGGCCGTTGACCAGCTGATAGAGTCGGGTGCTGGGGCTCAGCGTGGCAAGGCTGGGATCAATGGTGAAGGCCGGCACCGGCTCGCCGACCACACCCGGCAGATATTTCTGCGCTGCCTCCTGCATCTGCGCTGGCAGCGGCACGACAGCGCCTACGCCCTGCGCTACCGCCGGAACAGAAAGTCCGACCGTTATCAAAGCCGCGATGACAACTCCAAGCATGACGGTTGCCCGTCGGTAGGATGTCTGCATGACGATATTCCCGTATTTGCGCCTCAACCCAGAGGATGCATTGCTTAGCATGGCGAAGATGTTGTCGAAATCCGAAACTGCGATGCGGATGCCGCCCACTACGCTGTGACCAAAACTGTCAGGGGCTGGGTGCCGCCTCTGCCGGCAGCAGCACCAGGCGCGTGGCGCCGGCCTCCTGCAGAGCCTGTTCCGATCCGGACAGCGTGATGCCGGATCCGGCCAGCCACAGCGCGGTCATGTCGCGATAATGCGACGACAGCGGATTGCCGGACTGGCCGGCGGCGAGCACGAAGCGCGAGCGTGACAGGTCAGAGAGGTCGTAGACGCCGCGGAACCCTGCGCCGTGTACGGCTGCGAACGGCTGCTGTTCGTCGGCGGAGCGGTAGGCGCCGCGATCGACGGTGTCATTGCCGCCGTCGATCTCCGGCCGCAGGTCGGCAAGATGGTTTGCCAGGGGCACCCGACTCCACAGTGGATGGCTGAACGCCGCATAATGCAGTGTCCCCCAGCGCCAGTCGGCCAGCCGGTTTTCGGCCAGTCCATTACCGGACGCAGCGGCGAGACGATCGCTGAGATCGGACAGCGCTGCGTCAAACGCCGCGGCGATGCGACTGGAGCAATCCTCCTGCGCCGGGGTGGTGACGTCGTCGCACCAGCGCTGACGGGTGGTAAGTGCACGCTCGACGGCAAGCGGATGGTCGTCCCACCAGCGCGGAAACGCTGCGCCGAGCTCATCGGCGAAGATCGTTCGGACCAGCTGCCGCAGCCAGGCTGCGTACAGCAGCGGCTCCGGCCGATCGCGCGCCATCGTCCCATCCCAGGCACGCAGCAGCCGGATAGCTTCCGTGTGTTTGCTTTCGAATTCCTGCGTGCTGGCGGGAGGCAGACCGGCCAGCATCAGCGGCAGCAGTCGATGGGCGGCCAGCGAGACGGAATCCTTTTGCAGTGCTGCTGAGCGGGCAGGCGTCAGCGGGTCGTCCGCGGCCAGCCGCTGCTCGATCCGGCGTGCCCGGAAGCCATCGTCGAACGACCCCGGCAGCGGCCAGGGCCAGTTCGGCGGAACCGGCCGGTTGTTGGCGTTGACCAGCGAGCCCGACGGCGGGTCGAGGGCCTGCGGCAGGGCGTCGAACGGCAGGTAGCCGGTCCAGTCGTGTGTTCCGGTCCAGCCCGGCTGCGGCAGCCATCCGCCGCCCTCGGGCCGCAGCGGTACCCGGCCGGCCGTGATTCCGCCGATATGGCCGTCCACGTCGGCAAACAGAACGTTCTGCTGCGGCGCCGTCGCGAGCCGGGCGGCCTCGGTCACGTCGGCAGCCCGGGAGGCTTGGTTGACCCGCACCAGGGCGTCCGCCGTGCGGTCGTCCGTGCACAGNGTAGGGGCCGCCAGCGACAGCGCGTAGGATGCTGCAGCAGTGTCCGCGTTACCTTCTGTCGGAGGCGGTGTGACGTTCTGGAACCGCGGGTTCGGCAGGTCGGAGAGCACCGGTCCGTGGCGGCTGCGCCGCACCGTGATCCGCTCGGTGGCTCCGCCGGCAATCGCGATCTCCTCATCATCGGTCTCGAAGGCGCGGGGACCGCCGGGCGCATCGTAACGGGACGCATCGTTTGCGTTGATCCGCTCGATGAACAGGTCCTCGACATCCACGTCCGAGCTGGTGATTCCCCAGGCGACGCGGGTGTTGTGGCCGAGCAGGAACAGCGGAAAGCCCGGGGAGGTCGCGCCGGCCAGTTCGCCCTGCGGGGTGACGATCCGGGCCAGATACCAGGTCAGCGGCAGGGTGAACCCCAGGTGCGGATCGTTGGCGAGGATCGGTCGGCCGGTTTCGGTGTGCGATCCCGCCACGACCCAGGCGTTGGATCCGCCGTGCAGCCGGCCGGGCGGCTCGGGAAAGGCGGCTGCGACGCGCTCGAACATCTCGCGAAGGTGCGGCAGGCTGCTTTCCTGGGCGCGGACGCTTGTGTCTCCGAAGGTCGCAGGCGTGTCGGGAGCCATGGGCCAGAGATCGCCGATCTGCTGCGGACTGAGCCGTTTTGCCAGTTCGGCGCGGAACAGTTCGGCCCGCCAGTCGCTGGACAGGCGCAGTGCCATCAGCTTCAGCCAGACCAGCAGATCGGCCGGTGTCCAGGGCTCCGGCTGCGTGCGCAGAATCAGGAATTCGGGTGGCAGAGGCCGCAGCCGGTGGTGGCGCAGCCAGCCGTTGACGCCCGCGGCATAGGCATCGAACAGCCGTCGTGTCTGCGGATCGAGGCGCGGATATTCGTCCTGCGCCAGCCGGTACAGGCCCAGCGTGCGCATCCACCGGTCCGAGGGCAGCGCTTCCGGTCCGATCATTTCCGCCAGCCGGCCGGCACCCAGCGTGCGCATCGCGTGCATCTGCCAGAAGCGATCGTCGGCGTGCGCCCAACCCAGGGCGAACGCGCCGTCCTCCGGTGTTGCCGCGAAGATGTGCGGCACACTCCATACGTCCCGCAGCACCGTAACCGGCGCCGTGAGCCCCTGAACGCGCCGGGTTCCTGTCGCGGGCCAGGCGGACGAGGCAATCCACAGCCCGGCGACGGCAACGCCCAGCAGCGGGATGGCAACAGCGAGCGCGAGCCAGGTCCGGATTCGAAACATGGCCCTGTTGTGCC
The DNA here is from genome assembly GCA_013414705.1 of Defluviicoccus sp. GTDB lineage: Bacteria > Pseudomonadota > Alphaproteobacteria > Rhodospirillales > Defluviicoccaceae > Defluviicoccus. The sequence continues at coordinate 2,601,771 of CP058705.1, read as the reverse complement.
GTGCCGTTCCCGCTCCGGGCAAGCGCGATCTCCCGTAAATCAGCGGTCTCCCATCTGCAACTTGGCGGCGCGGCGGCAAACGTCCATAGTCGCTGCCCCCGCAAACGCTGCGGAGCGGACGAGACGTTGCGGCGGGTTCGCGCTCGCGATCGCCTGCTTTCGCCCGCAGAGAGCAGAAGGGATAACAGCAGCGCCATGTCGATGCTTGAACGCAGTTATCTGGGCCTCGGAACGCACGGCTTCCATCGCATCGTCTACAATCAGTGGGGCAGTCCCGGCAGTGGTCGCGTGGCCATCTGCGTGCATGGTCTCACCCGCAACGGCCACGACTTCGACATGCTGGCCGAGGTGTTGCAGAACGACTATCTCGTTGCCTGTCCCGATCTGCCGGGGCGGGGGCGCAGCAACTGGCTGCCGGTTGCCGACGAATACCGGCCGCCGGCCTACCTCGGGGATTTGGCGGCGCTGATTGCGCGCCTCGACGTCGAGGAGGTGGACTGGGTCGGAACGTCACTGGGCGGACTGCTCGGCATGATGCTGGCTGCACAGCCCAACAGTCCGATCCGCCGGCTGGTGGTCAACGACATCGGCGCCTTTGTCTCCCGGGCGGCGCTGCAGCGGATCGCCGGATATGTCGGAACCGATCCGCTGTTCCCCGATCTGGCGGGACTGGAAAGCTATTTGCGGCAGGTGCATGCGCCGTTCGGGCCGCTGACCGACGCGCAGTGGCACCACCTCGCCAAGCACAGCGCCCGGCCCGATCCGCGCACGGGGGGTGCGCNNCTGCACTACGATCCCGGCTTGGCGGTTCCGTTCAAGGAAGGGTTCAGCGAGGATGTCGACATGTGGGCGCTGTGGGAAATGATCCGCTGCCCGGTGCTCATCCTGCGCGGCGCCGAATCCGACATCCTGCTGCAGGCGACGGCCGAAGAGATGCTGACCCGCGGACCGCAGGCGGAGCTGATCGAATTTCCGGGCATCGGCCATGCACCGACGCTGATGGACTCTGCCCAGATCGACGCCGTGCGCGAGTGGCTGCTGCGCTGAGCCGCGGGCTGGGGCGCTCTCAGCCGTGCCCCTGTCCCTTCGCTGTGTGTCTCCTCAACCGCGGTGGAGCAGCCGGGCGGCCTCGATGGCGGTGTAGGTGATGATGCCCGCCGCACCGGCGCGCTTGAACGACAGCAGCGTTTCCAGGATCGCCGCCTCGCCGTCGAGCCAGCCGTTGGCGATCGCCGCCTTCAGCATCGCGTACTCGCCGCTGACGTGATAGGCGAAGGTGGGCACGCCAAACTGCTCGGACACCGCGCGGAGGACGTCGAGATACGGCAGCCCGGGTTTGACGATCAGCGCATCCGCCCCTTCCTGCAGGTCGAACGCCACTTCCCGCAGCGCTTCCGCCGCGTTCGCCGGGTCCATCTGGTAGCTCTTCTTGTCGCCCTTCAGCAGCGCGCCGGAGCCGACGGCGTCCCGGAACGGGCCGTAGAAGGCAGAGGCGTATTTGGCCGCATAGGACATGATCTGCACGTCCTGATACCCAGCTCCATCGAGCGCGTCGCGGATGGCGCCGATGCGTCCGTCCATCATGTCGGACGGGGCGGCGACGTCGCAGCCGGCCTGCGCCTGCACCACTGCTTGGCGGCACAGCAGCTCCACCGTTTCGTCGTTCAGCACCCGGCCGTCCTGCACCAGTCCGTCGTGTCCTTCGCTGCTGAACGGATCGAGCGCCACGTCGCAGATCACGCCGATGTCCGGGTGTGCCGTCTTGATCGCGCGCACCGCCCGGCAGATCAGGTTGTCCGGATCGAACGCGATGGCGCAGTCGGGCGTTTTTAGTGCCGGTTCGATCGATGGGAAGACAGCGACGGCGGGAATGCCCAGTTCCTTGGCNGTCCCCACCGCATCCACCAGCAGGTCGATGCTGAAGCGGGTGACCCCGGGCATGGAGGCGACCGGTTCCTGCTGTCGGGTACCCTCGATGACGAACAGCGGCCAGATCAGATCAGCGGGTGTCAGCCGGTTCTCGGCGACCAGCCGGCGCGACCAGGCGGTACGCCGCACGCGGCGCAGGCGGGTACGGGGAAAGTGACCCAGCGGAAGGGAGGCGTTGGGCATAGTGGTCAGGCCGCCTCCAGCGCCTGGTTGAGGTCGGCGAGAATGTCGTCGATGTGCTCGATGCCAATCGACAGCCGGACGTAACCTTCGGAGACCCCGGTTGCCAGCCGATCCTCCGGCGACAGCTGGGAATGCGTCGTGGTGGCGGGATGGATGGCGAGCGTGCGTGCATCGCCGATGTTGGCCACGTGGTAGACGAGCTTGAGTGCGTCGATGAACCGCCGGCCGGCCTCGCGCCCGCCGGCAAGCTCGAAGCCGAGCAAGGCCCCNCAGCCGCCCTGCAGATAGGCCTCGGCACGGCGCCGCACCTCGCCTGATTGCAGACCGGGGAAGATGACCTTTTCCACCTTCGGGTGCCGGCCGAGAAAGTCTGCGACCTTGATCGCGTTCTCGCAATGCGCGCGCATCCGCAGCGGCAGCGTCTCGAGGCCCTGCAGAAACATGAAGGCGTTGAACGGGCTCATCGCGGCGCCGACGTCGCGCAGCAGGATGACGCGCATGCGCAAGATGAACGCAATCGGGCCCAGCGGTTTCGCCGCCTCCACCCACACCGCGCCGTGATAGCTGGCGTCCGGCTCGTTCAGCGTCGGGAAGCGGGCGGCGTGCGCCTGCCAGTCGAAGGTGCCGCCGTCGATGACCATGCCGCCGATCGAGGTGCCATGGCCGCCGATGTATTTCGTGGTCGAGTACATTACCACTGCCGCCCCGTGCTGCAGCGGCCGGCAGATGATCGGTGCCGCGGTGTTGTCGACCACCAGCGGGATGCCCATCTTCCGGCCGATTTCCGCCACCTCGGCGATCGGAAAGACGTGCAGCTTCGGATTGGGCAGTGTCTCGGCATACCACAGCCGGGTGCGATTATCGCTGGCGCGCGCAAAGGCTTGCGGATCACCGGGATCAACGAACCGGCACTCGATGCCGAGCGCCGAGAGCGTGTTCGCAAACAGGTTCCATGTTCCACCGTAAAGGTCTGTGGAACTGACGAAGTTGTCGCCCGCCTGGCAGAGGTTGAGAACGCAGAAGGTGGATGCCGCCTGCCCCGAGCCGCAGGCGAGTGCTGCCGCTCCACCCTCCAGCAACGCAAGCCGGTTTTCCAGCGCGTCACAGGTGGGGTTCATGATCCGGGTATAGATGTTGCCGAGTTCCCGCAGCGCGAACAGGTTCTCCGCGTGCTGGGTGTGCTGGAACTGATATGACGTGGTCTGGTAGATCGGCACGGCCACAGCACCGGTGACAGGGTCACTGCGATATCCGCCGTGGAGCACGATCGTCTCCGGGTGCATTGACTTCGTGGTCACGTTCCTGATCCCCATCCTCTCGTTCGCCGGCTCTGTCGCCGTGGCGCTAGACCTTGCGCCGGGCGTTGCGGATTGGCAAGCGTACGGCAACCTGAATGCGCGCGGTGCGAATGGCAGAGCGGCCTATCTTGTCGATCTTCACCCTGCTGAGCACGTTCCTGCGTTTGGAAGGTGCTCGGATGTCACGTCACGGTATTCTGGCTGGCGCATTGACCGAAATAGAAGAGGCTTTGCTTCGGAATGCGCTGCTGGGTGGTGCGGTCAACCTGAATGAGGCCGAAATATTGGGTGAAACCCTCGGCCCATTCCCAGTTGTCAGTGGCGGACCAGCAGAACGCTCCGGCCACCTGGCTTCCTTGTGCGAGGGCGGAGCGGATCGCGGACAGATGTGCGCGCAGGTACTCGACGCGTTGGGTATCGGGAATGACGCCATCCTGCGCCGGGGTCGGCNNGAACGACGCACCGAACTCGGTCACGTAGATCGGAGTGCTTGGGCATTCGTCCCGGAGTGTCAGCAGGAGCTCTTCAAGCCCGTCCGGCTCGATCGGCCAGCCGAAGTTCGTCCGCTGCAGACCTGCCGGCGCGTCTCCCGGACCGGCGCCGATCGGATTGCCCGTATCGGCCACGGCGTAGAGCCGGCTGTAGTAGTTGACGCCGAGGAAGTCCGGTGCGGCGGAAATGATCCGCATGTCGCCGGGCTGGATCAGCGGATCGAACTCCGCCTGCAGCACCGACGGATAGGGGCGGCCGAACAGCGGATCGAAGTACGCCCGGTTCCATGCCGCATCAAGCAGACCGGCCGCCACGGCGGTGCCTCCGGCACCGGGGCCCCGATGCACCGGAATGAAGGCGAGCGCGGTGCCAATCCGGCGATCGGAAGGCAGGGTCTGCCGGAGCACTTGGAAGCCCAGCCCCTGCCCCAGGTTCTGATGGTGGGTGGCGGCGAGGTAAGCGTCGCGGGAGCGCAGGCCGGGAGCATGGCTTCCGAATGCGTATCCCAGAAGGGCGACAATGCCTGGTTCGTTCAGCACGATCCAGTTGCGGATGCGGTCGCTGAAGCGCTTGGCGAGAATTTGAGTGTAATCCGCGAACCGGAACGCCACGTCGCGGTTGCGCCAGTCGCCGAGCGCTGCCGGGATGTCCCAGTGAAATGTCGTCGCCCACGGCTCAAGTCCGCGCGCCAGCAGGGTATCGAGCATGCGGTCGTAGAGGTCGAGGCCGCTTGCGTTCGGCGGACCCTTGCCGTCCGGCTGCACCCGTGGCCATGCGAACGAGAAGCGGAACGCCTTGATGCCGGCGTCGGCGACCATCGCAAAGTCGGTCGCATACATCTCGTCGAAGGCGGTTCCCACCCGCATGTCGGAGCCGTCGCGGATGCGCCCGGGCGTGGCAGCGAAGACGTCCCAGATGCTCTTGCCGCGGCCGTTAGCGCTCTCGGTCTGCGGGGCACTGGCGGCGACGCCCCAGGTGAACCCGTTCGGAAACTGTCTGTTCGGGCTCTTGGCGTCTTCGGCCAGTGCCCATTGTCCGCCGTCGAGGAAAGCGCTGCCGTCAGCGATCCTAGGCCGGTGAGAACGGTTCTCCTGCTGAGGGGCGCTGCAAAGACGATTCCGGATTGTCATCTTCCTGCCTCTGCGGACCGCTTGGCACCGCTCCTCTGCTGGCCGATAGATGGGAGAAGCCGTGCAAACCGGCGCCTCGATGCCACTCCTCACGCGATCAAGCGGGCTTGTCGAAATTCGACCATCGCGTGCGAAGCCCTGATCACGGCCCTGATAACGGATAGACGGGGTGCAGGCGAGGCAAAAGGCATCTGGTTCTGGTTTGGGGGCCGGGTCCTCGAAGCCAGCGGGCCGCTGTGTGCTTCAGACCATATCCCATAGCTATGCTTCAAGTTTCTCGCGTATGCAAATCATGCGCATCTGGTATGCGCATGCACAACATCACATCTCCTATATTAGATATTCAAAATGTCTTTGCCGCGGGCCACATAAAGGCGACACCGTTATCTGCCCTGCGATCATGACGCGGAGGATCGGCGGTGCCGGTTCGCGCCTTGTGCCATCCGCGGTCTTTACCGCCGCTCCACACATGCTACGCTGTAGAAAGCGGAGACGGTAATAGCGCCACAGGACGCTCGCGCGCTCGGAGATGCGTCGTCGCGCGAGCCCGTTGAGAGGATGCAACCGTTTCCAGCCAACCAATGCTCCGGGAGCCCCTATCGTGCCCGACGATCTCGCTTCAACCCGCAAAACCCAGCCTGCTGGTCCTTATCGTCCGAAAAATCCGGTGCGTTTCGTCACCGCTGCGTCGCTGTTCGACGGCCACGATGCCTCGATCAACATCATCCGGCGGATGATTCAGGCGTCAGGTGCCGAGGTGATCCACCTGGGCCATAACCGCTCGGTGGGCGACGTGGTGGAAGCGGCGCTGCAAGAAGACGTCAACGGCATCGCGGTGAGTTCGTATCAGGGCGGGCATGTGGAGTACTTCCGCTATCTGCTGGAACTGCTGCGCGATAACGGCGGGGCTGAAATCCGGGTGTTCGGCGGCGGCGGCGGGGTGATCGTCGCCGAGGAGATCGCGGAGCTGCAGGCTTCGGGTGTCTGTCGCATTTACTCGCCCGAGGACGGCCGGCAGATGGGCCTGCAGGGCATGATCGACGACATGATGCGGCATGCCGACTTCGATATCGCCGCAACCCAGCCCGCAGATCTCTCCGGGCTTGCCGCCGGCAACCGGCGCGATCTGGCGCGAGTGATCAGCGCCCTGGAGAACGGCACCCTCGACGAGCGGCGTCGCGACGAGATGTTCGCGCACGCCCACCGGCGCGGCGTCGTGCCGGTGATCGGCATCACCGGCACCGGTGGTGCCGGCAAGTCGTCGCTGACCGACGAACTGATCCGCCGCTTCCGCCTGTATTCTGGCGAGCCGAAGATCGCGGTGATCGCGGTGGATCCGACGCGGCGCAAGAGCGGCGGCGCGCTGCTGGGCGACCGCATCCGGATGAATGCCATCGACGCACCCAACGTCTACATGCGCTCGATTGCCACCCGGGGTTCGGGCGGGNAGATCCCGCCGGCGCTGCCGGACGTGATTGTCGCGGCCAAGGCTGCCGGCTTCGATCTTATCGTCGTCGAAACGCCCGGCATCGGTCAGGGCGACGCGGGCATCGTGCCGCACGTCGACCTCTCGCTCTACGTGATGACGCCGGAGTTCGGTGCCGCGAGCCAGCTTGAGAAGATCGACATGCTGGACTTCGCCGATGTGGTTGTCGTCAACAAGTTCGATCGCCAAGGCGGCCGGGACGCGCTGCGCGATGTGGCGAAGCAGCTGCAGCGCAACCGGCTGGCGTTTGCGCAGACCACCGAGGCGATGCCGGTATTTGGCACCATTGCGTCGCGCTTCAATGATGAGGGCGTTACTGCCGTCCACCGGGAGGTCGTCCGCCAATTGAACGAGCGCGGGCTGGGTGCCTGGGAGACCCGAGCGCCGGAGATTGTCGGAAAATCCTCGGAGCCGGGTTCCGGTATCGTGCCCGCCGCCCGCAGGCGCTATCTGGCCGAGATCGCCGAGACGGTGCGCAGCTACCATCGCACCTGCGCCGAGCAGGTGCAGTCGGCGCGCGACTGCCAGGCGCTGCGCGAGACCAAGCGGCTGCTGGGTGCGGCCGGGAGTGACGTTCCGGACGGGCTCGACGCCCTGCTGGAAAAGCGCACCCAGGCGCTCGACNCCCGGTGCCGCAAGCTGCTGGAACAGTGGCCGGCGGTCCGCGAAGCGTATTCCGGCGACGAGTTCGTGGTGAAGATGCGCGAGAAGGAAATTCGCACCGCACTGACCCACAGGTCGCTCTCCGGCACCCACATCCCCAAGGTGGCCCTGCCGCGCTGGCAAGATGACGGCGAGATACTTGCATGGCTGCTGCGGGAGAACGTCCCAGGCAGCTTCCCCTATACGGGCGGCGTCTTCGCCTTCAAGCGCGAGGGTGAGGACCCGACGCGGATGTTTGCGGGCGAGGGTGATCCGTTCCGCACCAACGCCCGGTTCAAGTTCGTCTCCGAGGGCCAGCCGGCAAAGCGGCTGTCGACCGCCTTCGACTCGGTCACCCTTTACGGCTTCGATCCCGACCTGCGTCCGGACATCTGGGGCAAGATCGGCAACTCCGGCGTGTCGATTGCCACGCTCGACGATATCAAGGTGCTCTACGACGGCTTTGATCTGTGCAATCCCACCACGTCGGTGTCGATGACGATCAACGGCCCGGCGCCGTCGATCCTGGCGATGTTCTTCAACGCCGCGATGGATCAGCAGCTCGCCCGCTTCGAAACGGAAAACGGGCGCGCGCCGACTGAGGAGGAGGCGGAGAAGATCCGCGAGTGGACGCTGGAGAATGTCCGCGGCACGGTGCAGGCCGACATCCTGAAGGAGGACCAGGGCCAGAATACCTGCATCTTTTCCACCGAGTTTGCGCTCCGGATGATGGCCGATATTCAGGAGTTCTTCGTCCACAACCGGGTGCGGAACTTCTATTCGGTGTCGATCTCCGGCTACCACATCGCCGAGGCGGGCGCGAACCCGATCAGCCAGCTCGCATTTACGCTCGCCAACGGCTTCACCTACGTCGAGGCCTACCTTGCGCGCGGCATGCACGTGGACGACTTTGGCCCCAACCTGTCGTTCTTCTTCTCCGCCGGCATGGATCCCGAGTACAGCGTGCTCGGCCGGGTGGCGCGGCGCATCTGGTCGGTCGCGATGCGCTTCAAGTACGGAGCGAACGAGCGCTCACAGAAGCTGAAATATCATACCCAGACCTCGGGTCGCTCCCTGCACGCCCAGGAGTACTCGTTCAACGACATCCGCACCACGCTGCAGGCGCTGATCGCGACCTATGACCACACCAACAGCCTGCATACCAACGCGTATGACGAGGCGATCACCACGCCGACCGAAGAAAGCGTGCGGCGGGCAATGGCGATCCAGCTGATCATCAACCGTGAATGGGGCTTGGCGAAGAACGAGAACCCGAACCAGGGCTCGTTCATCATCGAGGAGCTGACCGACCTGGTGGAAGAAGCCGTGCTGGCCGAATTCGAGCGCATCTCCGAGCGCGGCGGCGTGCTGGGGGCGATGGAAACCGGCTACCAGCGGGGCAAGATCCAGGACGAAAGCCTGTACTACGAGATCAAGAAGCACGACGGCAGCTATCCGATCATCGGCGTCAACAGCTTCGTCAACCCGGCCGGTGCCGAGATGCCCACACCGGAACTGGTGCGCTCCTCGGAAGCGGAGAAGCAGAGCCAGATCGACCGGTTGCGTGCCTTCCAGTCGCGCAACGCCGATCAGGCGCCGGCGATGATCCGCCGTCTGCAGGACGCGGCAACCAGTGGCGGCAACGTCTTCGAGGTGCTGGTGGACGCGGTGCGGGTGCTCTCGCTGGGCCAGATCACCCGCGCACTGTTCGAGGTGGGCGGCCAGTACCGCAGGAGCATGTAGAGACTGCATCCGTCATCGCGAGCCCGCCCCCGCGGGTGTGGCGATCCATTGCCGGCGGCAAACGCGTCAGTCAATGGATTGCTTCGCCTGCGGCTCGCAATGACGACACTTGGGATGGTCTGCTCGCGCACTGGCGCTGTCACTATGAGAGGTCGATCGAGTAGCGCTTCAGGTCCGCGAGGGAAACGTATTCAAGTGCCCGCTCGTGGGTTGCGGACAGCACGACCCTGGGGGCGGCATCCGCCTCCAGTGCTTCCTGCCAACGGATCGCGCACAGGCACCAGCGATCGCCCGGCTGCAGGCCAGGGAAGTGGAACTCCGGCATCGGTGTCGACAAGTCGTTGCCGCACGCCTTGCTGAAGGCGAGGAACTCGGCGGTGGCCACGATGCAGACCACGTGCGCTCCAAAATCCTGCGGGCTGGTCTCGCAGCACCCGGTGCGAAANAAGCCGGTCATCGGCCGGCGCGAGCAGTCGGTGAGAGGTTCGCCCAGCACATTGCGTTGCTGCCGCCGTTCCGGTCTGTCGTCACCATCACGCATGCTCAATCATCCTTTTGTCCCGGTTCCCCTGTCCAAAATATTGGGGATCCGCCCCGTTTTCACCAATGTCGAAGCGACCCATGTTGTGAACGCGGGGAGGGGCACCTGATCGTCATTGCTGGGCGGCTTCATGTCAGGAATATCATATTCAGCCCTGTGGGAGACGATCGGCAAGCTCCCGCATCACTCGTGCTGGGGACGATATGCAGATCCCGTGGATGCCCGTAGCTCCGTACACGCAATCAGAAAGCCTGGTGCCACAACCCTTCGTAGAGGTGCTTCGCAACTGGAGCCTGATGACCTCTGATCTTTTCCGCGACGCGTTCGACCAGTGGAAGATCAACATCGGCCCGCAGCTCACCATCGCCGGTGATCCCAAGGTTGAGGGCGAAATCAACGGCGGAGTGGCCAGTTACGGCAAGCAGCTCGGCATTATCCAGGAAGCGCTGATGGAACTTGCCGGCGACATGCCCAAGGGTCCGAAAATGGAGCGCCTGCAGCGCTTGATGGCGATGATCGAGTGGGTGAAGGAAGAGCAGCAGCAGAGCTCGGTGGAAGGCCTACTGAAACAAGCGCTGAAGCAGATGCAGGAAGAAAAACAGGGCGACAAAGTCGTAACGGAAACGAGCCACTAAGTCGTCCGTGTGTCGTCCCGTCTGCGTTCCATCGGGACAGGGTGTCCGGAACGGTCACTCATGCTCCGCTAGCGGGCGAGCGGCGAGCCGTCGTCGCGGGCCGCGCGCGTGTGCGGAGTGAGGCGTCGGCGCGAGAGCAGGAGGATCAGGCCGAGGCCGCAGAGGCCAGTGGTCGCAATGACCAAAGGCAGACCCCAGCGCAAATCGGCGCTGACGGCGGCTCCTGCCAGCATGGGGCCAAGCGTGCTGCCGAGAGTATAGGCGAGACTGATTCCCGCCACCTCCGTTAACGCCTCGGACGGTGAGGCAGCGTGTCCTGCCCTGAACACCGAAAGCGTGTAGAGCGAGCCGGTGCTGCCCCCAGCAGCGCAAGCAGANGCGAAGAAGAATACCGGCGACGTGGTGGTCATGGGCAGCACCAGCGCCGCAGCCGTGACGATTGCAAGCGCTGCCGGCAACAGCCGGTGTGACGGCAGTCGGTCCGCCAGATGCCCGGCCGGGTATTGAGTGAGCAGGTTGCCGGCAGCGAAGACGGCAACGCTGGCGGCGGCCAGGGCATCGGACAGGCCGAGACCATGGGTCTGTACCGCGAGCAGCTTGGTCGAGGCGCCCTCGATGATGCCACAGGCGGCGGTGGCAACCAGTGTTGCCGGATGCCTTTGGGCTGCGGCGGCCAGCGCCGACAGGCTGCTGTGCCGGGACACAGAAGGCGCATCTGCTGCCGGAATCCGGATGGCGAAAGCCGGCGGCAGCGACAGGACAGCGAGGATAACTCCAATCAAGAACGGCAGCGGGCCTGTGGTGCCGGTGAGCGCGAGAATCATTGGCCCGATTGCCATCGTCGCACCGATCCAGGTTTCGAACAGCCCCACGCGGCGGCCCCGCGACGCAGGCGGCGACAGCAGGGCGACCAGCGCATCGGAGACGATCCAGCGCAGCGCGATTCCAGCACCGCAGAGTGTATAGCCGATAACCCACATCCACGCTTGGCTGCCGGCGGCAAAGGCGATGGCACCTGCAACGCCCAGCCAGCATCCGAAGCGGAAAATGCGAAGGGTGCCGTAAGTGGCCGCGAGCCGGGGNACCAGCGGCACCAGGATCACCAGCACAATCCAGGGAACTGCGCCGATGAACCCGATCNNTGCCAGGGGGATGCCGCGACCCGCGAGTGCCAGCGCTGCCAGTGGCACGGCCATCCAGAACTGGATCGATGCCAGTCCGGCAGCCGCAGACATCGCGGCAAAGGTACCGATGCCCAACGGCGGAGCGCCGCACGGCCCCCTTCCGCGTGGCGACGCCGCTCGATCATCGGCGCTTCGGCGGCAGGGCGGACGATGTCGGACGACGGAACGCTCATCAGCAGGAGTGGGCCGGGCGGACCAGGGTCATGCCTGGGTTGTGCCGGAGGCGTGCGGGCAGCGCTAATTACGCCGGCGCAGCTTCTCCGACAATCGCTGCGTCGCCAATGCGCACCGCAATCACCTTTTGGTACAGCCCGCCGAAGTATGTCTGCTTGCTCCAGATGAACTGACTGCGGGCTTCGGGCGAGGCGAAGTCAGGAATCTGCTTGTCTACCAGGCCGTAGGCAAACGGTTCGAGCCATCGGAAGACGAGGCTCATCGGAGCCCGCAGCGGGTTCCACCGACGTGCCCGATGGTAGTCGACGAACACCACCTTGCCGCCCGGCTCCACCGCGGCGAGTAAGGCCTCGACCACCGCCGATTTTTCCGGGTCGGGGATTTCATGCAACAAGAAGAAGCAACAGACCGCATCGAAAATGCCACCGCCAGGAGCGGTCGCGTCGGCGATGCGGGCGCGGGCGTGCGGAAAATCGCTCAACTTTCGCTGAACGTGCGCCACTTGCAGCGGCGCCACGTCGATCACCTCCAGTTTGCCCCGTGGTCCCAGCCGAGCCGCGAGCTCCGGCGACAGATTGCCGTAAGCGCAGGCCGCCTGCAGCACCCGTTGACCGGGCTCGAATTCCTCGCACGCGGTACGAACCAGCCGCGGCAGGTTGCCCCAGAGTATGGCAGTAAGAACCACCGGATTGTCGAGAAGAAGCAAGCTGGCCGGCGTCAGATACGCCCAACGGTAGGTGTTGACCAGATAATCCGGAAGAGTGGTCTCTCCCGATGCAGTGTCCTCGACGAGTTGGGCTTCGATGCCGCCGTCCATTCCGCCTCCCAAGCTGGAACTTGGCGGCGGGCATACACTGAATTTCGGGTTTGTGCAAAGCGCAAAAGCTCGGGGATACGCGCGTTTGCGGCTCGAAGCGCAGATCAGGACTCGCCATGGACAGAGCAGGCGGGGTCATCGTAATCTAAAAATGTCACTGTTTCGCGCTTTCGCGGGTACAACTCCGGTCCATGCACCAGTCCCTGCGTCTGCTGTTCATCACTGCGCTGTCGATGCTGATCCTCCCGCGGTTTGCCGCGGCGATGGATTTGCAGCCGCATCGCGCCGTGTACCGCATGGTGCTCGCAAACGTTGCTCGCAACTCCGACATTGCCTTCGCCAGCGGCCTGATGGCCTATCGCTTCGCCCGCAGTTGCGATGGCTGGACGGTAGAGAACCGCACTTTGCTGCAGCTGCTGTATCAGGACGACACCGAGGTTGACTCGCTGTGGTCGTTCGTCAGCTGGGAATCGCTGGATGGCCGGCGTTTCCGGTTTCACGCCCGGTACGACCAGGACGGGCGCACCGTCGAGAAGTTCGATGGTGACGCCGATCTGGATGCAAGCGGCGGGTCTGGCCGTGTGCGCTTTTGGGATGGAAAAGACCCGATCGTCCTTCCCAAGGGCACCGTTTTTCCCACCGCCCATGTCCGCGAGCTGCTTGAGGCAGCGGCGGCCGGGCGAAGCCGCCTCGATCGCACCGTCTTCGACGGGGCGAGCCCGGATAATCCCTACCAGGTGAACGCCCGATTCGGGCCGCTCCCGTCCGATGTCGCGGCGGGCATTGGCAAAACGTTCGGCCTGGCACCGCTGCCGGGGTGGTGGACCCAAATGGCCTTCTTTCCGACGAACGGGCAGGAAACCCTGCCCGATTTCGAGATGGGCGCCTGGTACCGGGCCGACGGAATTGCGGACAACATCGTCCAGCAGTTCGACACGTTCTCGCTCGACGTTCGGCTGAAGCAGCTGGAGCTGTTGCCGGCACCGGACTGCTGAGCGGGCACTGTCAGAGCACTCGCGCCGGATCATCTGCTAGATTGTCTGCGGGCCACAGCCAGGCAGCGCCGCGTATGCCGCTGGAATCGCCGTGAGCATTGCGACGCAGCACGGTATCCACCCGGTCCGAGAACACCCACTGCCGCCACAGTTCCGGGACCGATCGGTAGAGCCGCTCGATGTTCGACAGGCCGCCGCCGAGCACGATGACATCCGGATCGAGCAGGTTGATCACACTCGCAAGCGCGCGTGCCAGCCGGGATTCGTAGCGGCGAAGGGCCGCTTCGGCGCACGGCTCGCCCGCGTCCGCCCGCGCGGCGATGTCCACCGCCGCCGCCTCGCTGGTCTCATGATCGCCGTGCAGGGCGGCGGTCGCGGCGTAGTCCCGGGCCAGGGCCGGTCCGGACAGAAACGTTTCGATGCAGCCATGGTGGCCGCAATAACATCGCGGTCCGGGCCGTTCGCTGTCGTCGGGCAGGGGCCAGGGCAGGGGATTGTGGCCCCATTCCCCGGCGATGGCATTGGCACCAGCCAGCGGACGACCATGCACCACAAGCCCACCGCCGACGCCGGTGCCGAGAATCACACCAAAGGTGACCGCGGCACCCGCGGCTGCGCCATCAGCCGCTTCCGAAATGGCGAAACAGTTGGCATCGTTGGCGACCCGCACCAGCCGGCCCAGCGCCGCTGTGAGGTCGCGATCGAGCCGATGGCCGATCAGCCAGGTGGCGTTGGCGTTCTTCACCAGCCCGGTGGCGGGNGAGATCGCTCCTGGGATGCCGACGCCGATGCTCGCGGCCGCACCGGCGATGTTCAGCAGCCGGCCGACCAGATCCGCGACCGCCGCAATGGTGCCTGCGTAGTCCCCCGCCGGGGTTGGCACACGCAACCGGGCGACGAAGCTGCCATCCGCCGCCAATACCGCACCTTCGATCTTGGTGCCGCCGAGGTCGATGCCGATCGCATCCCGCAAGCCTGCGCCATCGGCCGGGGCGGGTAAAGGGTGTGCTGTCGAAGGTGTGCTGCGACGGGGATGGCGGGGATGCTGGCAGGGCGGATTGCGAATCGCTGGCATTTTCTGCGGCGATCTCGAGCAGGCGCTTATCGCTCAGATGGGCTAAGTGTAACTTACATGCACAATATGTGACGGCGGTTCATATTTGGAGCTTCTTGCCATGGCAATTACGGCAACTCAGTCGCTGATGCACTGGAACTACTTTCTTGCGCTGGAAAGAGATATGGAGGTCATTTCAAGGTATATTGAATTTCGTCAAGAAAATTTTAATGTATTTNTTATTGAGTTGGCGCATCTTCTTTTCGTAGCTGCCTCGGAAGTTGATGTGGTTGCGAAGCTGCTGTGCAAACTAATCCAGAAAGATGCATCACCGGGTAATATATGTGAATATAGAGCCGTCATATTACCTGCGATCCCACTTCTCCCATAGACAGAAATTTTGGTACCTCGTTACGGTCTCGCCTTTAAACCCTGGAATAGTTGGTCTGAGACGAAAAATCCAAAATGGTGGCGGAGCTATAATAATGTAAAGCATCAGCGCGATTCTCATTTCGGAGAGGCAACATTAAAGAACGCGCTTAATGCACTTGGAGCACTTCTTATTACAACGTTTTATTATTACAGCAAAAAACTCGCAGATATTCCAACAAAGCCACTTTATCCGAAANAAGTTACAGAAAAACTAAATCCGGCGTCGACGTTACTCCGTTTTTCCGAAGATATGTATTATACAAATCTTGTGGTCGATTATCTGTAATTGTAGAAAACAAATTCACCTTCACCGATATATCCCTCAATGGTCGCTACGACATATCGGAGGGAATGATCGCGTATTCCACTGGCCGTGAATGGGGGTATCGACGGGTATCCTTACCCGGCTTACGGAGTCCTTGCCGGTGGCGCCGCAGGGTTCCGGCGCGCTCGGACCACCGCGGTGCCGGCGAGCTTGTCGTGCCAGCCCTGCTTGTGGGCGTCGAAGGCAATCCACAGGAAGCCGAGGCCGAGCGGGATCATCGAGACGAAGTAGGCGAAGTAGCGGCCGATACAGCGGCCNGACGCCCGGGGCGTGCCGTCGCTGGCGCAGACGATGCGGGCGCCGATCGCCATCTTTCCGGGCGTGGCGCCGCGCCAGACCCAGAAGCCAATGATGGCCACCGGCGGCAGCACGTACGTCAGCAGCAGGTCGGCCGGACCGCGTATGGGGAACTCGCCGTTTTCAGGGATGCTGAAGTAGTCGGGACCGTAGATCAGGTAGCCGAAGCCAACCATCACCACGGTGATCAGCACGGCATCGATCGAATAGGCCAGGCTGCGCCACCAGAAGCCGACATACTCCCACTCGTCCGATGCCTGCATGGTGTGTTCTCCCCTGATGCGCGTTCGTTGCTGCGGGCAGAGACCGCTGGCCCATTCTCAGCTTGTGGCCGATCCCCTTGCGCAGAAAAACCGCAGCCTTCCCGGCGGTTTCGAAGACGTGTGGGGCAAGGCTGCGCTTGCCAAACCTTACCCAGTTTGGCCTGCAGGAAGGAGCCAGTCGAGTTTCAGCTTGCCTTCTCGTCGTCGATGCCCTGTTCCCAAGGTATCCCGTCGTCCGATACGCTCCTCTTTTCAGGATGATTTATCGTGCTGCAGGCATGCATAAAAGCGGTTCCACAGCAGCCGCGTGGGTGCCGGACGATCTGACCGCCTCTGGCCGCGGGCCGCCCGAGATTGCGACTTTCGTGAGGCACCCTATAATCAGGCGACTTGTTGGGTGTGACATACAACCTCCGGCAGGCAAAACGGGGTGGACAGGTGCGCTTGCGGAACAAAGCGCAATCATTGGGAGGGAATCATGCAGAGACGGACCTTCATCAAGGGGACGGCGGCCGGGGTCGCCGGTGCGGGGGCGCTGATTGGCGCGCCGGCGATCGTCAAGGCGCAACCGGAAATCAAGTGGCGGTGCGCGTCGAGCTTTCCGAAGAGCCTGGATACGATCTACGGCGCGGCAGAGATCGTCGCCGAGCGGGTTGCCGCCAGCACCGACGGCAAGTTCCAGATCCGGGTGTTCGCCGGCGGTGAGATCGTGCCCGGCCTGCAGGTGCTGGACGCGGTGCAGGCGGGCACCGTCGAATGCGGTCACTCGGTCAGCTATTACTATGTCGGCAAGGATCCGACGTTCGCCTTCGATACTGCCGTACCGTTCGGGCTCAACTGCCGGGCGCAGAACGCCTGGATGTATTACGGCGGCGGCCTTGAGCTGATGCGGGCGTTCCTCAAAGACTACAACATTTACCAGATCCCCGCGGGCAATACCGGAACCCAGATGGGCGGCTGGTTTCGCAAGGAGATCACGTCGCTCGACCAGTTCAACGGCCTGAAAATGCGCATCGGGGGCTTGGCCGGCCAGGTGATTGCCAAGCTGGGCGCGGTGCCGACGCAGATCGCCGGCAGCGACATCTACCCGGCGCTGGAGAAGGGCACGATCGACGCAACGGAATGGATCGGCCCCTACGACGACGAGAAACTGGGGTTCTACAAGATTGCAAAGTATTATTACTATCCCGGCTGGTGGGAAGGCGGTCCGCAGCTCACTTTCTACGTCAACATCGACCAGTGGGAGTCGCTTCCCAAGGAGTACCAATCGATTCTGGAAGCGGCGTGTGCCGAGGCCAACGTCATGACGATGGCGAAGTACGACGCGCAGAACCCGCCGGCGTTGCGCCGCCTCGTCGCCGAGGGTGTGATGCTGCGGCCCTTTTCCCACGACATTCTCGAGGCCGCCTACAAGGCGGCGTTCGAGCTCTACGACGAAATCGCGGCGAAGAACGAGAAGTTCAAGAAAGTCTATGAACCCTGGCTGAAGTTCCGCGAAGAAGTGAACCTCTGGTTCCGCGTTGCCGAAAACACTTACGACAACTTCATCTATTCGCAGCAGGCGCGCCGGAAGTAGGGCAGACGGCCGGGCCGGTACATTTCCGACGGGCAGAGAAGCTGCCCGCATGCCCGCTCGATCAGATCGAACCGATCTGATCGAGCGGAGTGCCCGGCGGCGATATCGTCGTCAAGTGCTGTTGCTCAGACCGCAGGTCACTGCGACGGGGCCGGAAGCGATAGGCTTGGGGCAGGACCCGCAGGCGGGGCGCCAAAGTCAGGCGGAGGCGGTGCTCCGAAATCGGGAGGCGGCGGAATACCGAAGTCCACCGGTGGCGGCATGCCGGTATCCGGCGGCGGCAGATCGATGCGGATTTTGCCAGGGTCGATGGCGGGTCCGTGGCGGTCATGCAGCACCATCTGCGGAAAGGCGATCACCAGGCAGACCATGATGATCTGGATGCAGACGAACGGGATCGCTCCCCAGTAAATCTGTCCGGTACTGATGCCGTCGATGCGCTTGCCGGTACAGCGGTCGATATAGGGCGCTTTCGGTGCGACGCTGCGCAGATAGAACAGCGCGAAGCCGAAGGGCGGATGCATGAACGACGTCTGCATGTTCACGCCCAGCAGCACGCCGAACCAGATCAGATCGATGCCCAGTTTCTCGGCCGGCCCGGCCAGCAGCGGCACGATGATGAAGGCGAGTTCGAAAAAGTCGAGAAAGAACGCCAGAACGAAGACGAGGAGGTTGACGACCACGAGGAAACCGACCTGGCCCCCNGGCAGGTCGGTGAGCAGCCCCTCCACCCACAGATCGCCGTCGACAGCGCGAAAGACGAGGCTGAACACCGTGGCACCGATGAGGATGAAGATGACGAACGTGGTCAGCTTCGCCGTCTTGTCCATCGCTTGGCGCAACAGATCCCAGTTCAGTCGGCGGTTGGCCAGCGCCAGCAGCAACGCTCCGGTCGCGCCCATCGCTCCCCCTTCCGTGGGCGTCGCAATGCCAAGAAAAATGGTGCCGAGCACGAGAAAGATCAGAAACAACGGGGGNACGAGGGACAGCACCACCCGGCGCAGCAGGTGCAATCCCCGCAGCGTCCGCGCTTCCGGCGGCAGTGCCGGCCCTGCCTCCGGTCGCAGCAAGGTCAACAGCACGACGTAGCCGAAGTACATGGACGTCAGGATCGCTCCCGGCAACAGGGCGCCTGCGTACATGTCGCCCACGGATCGCCCCAGCTGGTCGGCCATGATGATCAGAACCAGGCTCGGCGGGATGATCTGGGCAAGCGTTCCCGATGCGGTGATGGCGCCTGCTGCGAGCCTGCGGTCGTATCCATAGCGGAGCATGATCGGCAGCGAGATCAGGCCCATCGAGATCACCGAGGCGGCGACAACACCGGTGGTGGCCGCCAGCAGCGCGCCGACGAAGATGGCTGCATAGGCCAGGCCGCCGCGCATCGGGCCGAACAGCTGTCCCACCGTCTCCAGCAGGTCTTCAGCCATTCCGCTGCGTTCGAGAATCAAACCCATGAAGGTGAAGAACGGGATGGCCAGCAGGGTGTCGTTGCGCATGATGCCGAACACCCGCTCCGGCAACGCCTGGAAGAGTGCCGGCGTCAGCAGGCCCAGTTCGATGCCCAGCATGCCGAAGACGAGGCCGATGGCGCCCAGCGAGAACGCGACCGGATACCCCAGCAGCAGGAACACCACGAGTGCCGCGAACATCAGCGGCGCCATGTTGTGGATGACGAGATCGACCATCACGGGGTCTCCGTTCCGCCGTGGGTGACCGCCACCTCCGGTTTCTCCGTCGGATCGGGAATCAGCCCGGCGAGGAAAGCGAGGCGCTTGATGGTTTCCGAAATGCCCTGCAGCAGCAGCAAGGAGAAGCCGACGGGCATCAGCGCCTTGACCGGCCAGCGGATCAGCCCGCCCGCATCGGTGGACATCTCGTGTCGGACGAACGAGTCGACCAGGACCGGCCAGGAGAGGTAGGTGATCATCGCACACATCGGAATCAGGAACAGCAGCCCGCCGATGACGTCGATCCAGATTTGCTGGCGCTTCGACAAGCCATTGAAGACAATGTCGATGCGGATATGCTCATTGCGCAGCAGCGTGTAGCCGGAGCACAGCAGAAAGATCGCCGAGAACAGGTACCACTGCACCTCCAGCCAAGCGTTCGAGCTAGTGTTGAGGCTGTAACGGACGAGGGCATTTCCGGCGCTGATCAGCACGGCAACCAGCACCAGCCAGTACACCGCGTGGCCGACGCGCTCGTTGAGCCCGTCGATCAGCCGGCAAAGCGGCAACAAAATTTCAACACGGACTTCGCCTCCCAGTGTCGTATCGGCGAGGCACTGTTCCGCAGTTGTTTTTTTGGGGATGCTGGCGGACTCAGCCGCAGTGCGCCCGAACGTTTTTCTGGCCCCCGGCCAGCGCAGAGCCTCGCAGACGCTTTGTGTCTAACACGCGTGCGCACACACGAGAAAGCTGCATTTCTTCGTATCATGCGCGTGCGCCAGATCGACGGAGCCTGTCTGCACGGCGGCGATGCAACCGCACCGTAGGTCCGCTCCCCTTGATTTCCGGTGTTCGATCACCCTTTCTAACGCCAGGGCAGGACATGCACGGAGCGTTGCTGCCCCACTGGTGGCTTTCACAAACGGCGTGATCGCATGCACGAAATTCAGTTGCCTTATGCCGCCGCTGTGCCAATGGGCCGCACGGCTGCCCGCCCTCGCCGCGCTTCAGGAGAATCGGTTGCCGACAGGCGCTGGCTTATGGCTTGGCCGCCATGCTTGTCTGCGTTCTTTCGATGACTGGCCTAGCCCCTCGGGCTGCTGCGCAAGCGTCTGCCAGCGACGCCGAGGCGAAGGTGTTCATCGAAAATCTCGCCGACGAGGCGATCGCCGCGTTGACCGCGCCTGACATCTCGCGCAACGAGCGCGNNAGGCGCGCGCGTGCCTTGCTGGCCGACAACTTTGCCGTCCCCGCGATCGGCCAGTTCGTTCTCGGACGTTACTGGCGCGTGGCGACCGAAGAGCAGCGCACGGAATATCTCCAGCTCTTCGAGCAGTTGATCGTGAGCACCTACATCGACCGGTTCAGCCGCTACTCTGGCGAGAAGCTGCAGGTCACCCGGGCGACGACGGATACCGCAAGTGGCGATGTGGTCGTTTATTCCCAGATCACGCGTCCGGCGGGCAAGCCGATCGAGGTCGGATGGCGGGTGCGCCCGGTCGGAAGCAGCTTCAAGATCATTGATGTGTATGTGGAGGGCGTGAGCATGGGCCTGACGCAGCGCTCCGAGTTCGCTTCGGTGATCCGCAATAACGGCGGCAATGTCGATGCCCTGCTCGAGGAGATGCGTCGGCGGATCAACCAGCAGACCTGAGCACACATCCCTGATGCTGGCCCTTTTGTGGGCCGTCCTGGAGGAGGATCGCTGATGCTCGCAGAGCCGCCGAGCGCCGTTGAAGCGCCGTCCGGCAAGGATGCGGCCTACGAGAATTTCCCCGTCGGTTCGTGGCTGTTGCCGCCGGCGGTGCGGCCGCACGTCGCCGTGTTCTACGCCTACGCACGGGCGATCGACGACATTGCCGACAGCGCTGAACTCACTGCCGAGGAGAAGGTCGTCCGGCTTTCGGGCTTCGAACGGGCGCTGCTGGGCGGCGAGGTGGACAACCCGGCATATGCCAAGGCGCACGCGATGCGGCGTACCCTGAATGTGGCCGGCGTGACCGTACGGCATTGCCTCGACCTGATTTCTGCGTTCAAGCAGGACGCGGTCAAGCATCGGTATGCCGACTGGCGGGAACTGATCGATTACTGCGACCGATCGGCTGCTCCGGTCGGCCGCTTTCTGCTCGATCTGCATGGCGGGTGCCGGCTGGGGTACGCACCGGCCGACGCGCTGTGCAACGCCCTGCAGGTGATCAATCACCTCCAGGACTGCCAGGACGACTTCCGGACGCTTGATCGGGTCTACCTGCCACTGGACTGGCTGNCAGGAAGAGGGNCTGCGGTCGAGGACCTTGATCGCGCGGCGATCACGCCGGCGCTGCGCCGGGTCGTCGAGCGGTGTCTGGAGGGCGTCGAGCACCTGCTTGCTGAAGCGGCAGCGCTGCCCGGCGGACTGCGCAGCCGTCGGCTGGCGATGGAATCGGCCGCGATTCTAGATATTGCGCACACGCTGGTGGCCCGGTTGCGGGCTCGCGATCCCCTGGCGCGCCGGGTGCAGCTGAGCAAGCGGGAGTACGCGCTGTGCTGCGTGCGGGGAGCCGCGCTAGCCTGGATTTAAGTGCGGTTTCCGCAGCGCGGGTTATGTTGGCAGCGGCAGGCCTTGTGATGCGCAACGCCGCTTCGTCCAAAGAGGCCAATCACGGCGGCGCCACAGCGCTGTTGGGGGCGACATGAAGTGCTGAAGAGGTTGATTCCGCGCGCCAGACGTGGCAGGGCCGGGGCGGGATGAGGAAAAGGCAGGTCTTAGATGGCGTCAGTGCCGCGGAGTGAACCGCCGGCGGGTGGACAACCAATCGTCGCAACCGATGTTCCGGCGCGGGTCAGCGATGCTGACCGGGAGTACGTCGAACACGTGGTGCGTCGCTCCGGCACCTCGTTCTACTGGGCGATGCGCCTGCTGCCGCCGGAAAAGCGCCATGCCATGTTCGCCGTCTATGCGTTTTGTCGCGAGGTGGACGACATTGCTGATGAGCCGGGAGACCCGGTTACCAAGCAAGACGCGCTTGCTGCCTGGCGCGATGCGGTGGGGCGTCTGTATCGCGGCGTGGCCGATCAGCCGGTGACCGCGGCGCTGCTACAGCCTGTGGCACGCTTTGGCCTGCGCAAGGAGGACTTTCTCGCCGTCATTGACGGGATGGAAATGGATGCCGGGCCGCGCATCCGCATCCGCGACATGGCCGAACTGCAGCTGTACTGCGACCGGGTAGCGTGTGCTGTCGGTCGTCTTTCGGTGCGCATCTTCGGTGTCCCGCAGCCGGTCGGCGACCGCCTCGCGGCCGCCCAGGGCCAAGCCCTGCAGCTCACCAACATTCTGCGGGATATCGAAGAAGACGCGCAGCGCGACAGACTATACTTGCCGGTTGATCTGCTGCTGGCCGGAGAGGGCATGAATGCGCTGGATCTGGCGGAACAACACGCCACGGTGGTGCTGAAGCGCGCGCCGGTGGCCCAGGTCTGCGCGCAGCTGGCGGAGCAGGCGCGCCGCTGCTTTGACGAGGCACGCACCCTGGCGCAAGCCTGCGACCGCCAGCAGGTGCGCCCAGCGGTGATCATGATGGAAGTGTACCGGCGGACATTTCGCAGACTGGTCGGGCGTGGCTGGGACCGGTGGGCCGAACCGGTATCTGTTCCCGCTCCGGAAAAGCTCTGGGTGGCGCTTCGTTACGGGGTGATGTAAGGCGTGCCGCCGCGCGTTCATGTGATCGGCGCCGGCCTCTCCGGGCTGGCGGCGGCGGTCGAGCTGGTTGCGGCCGGCCGTCCGGTCAGCGTGTATGAGCAGGCCGGGCACGCCGGTGGCCGCTGCCGGTCGTTCTTCGACGACTCGCTCGGCCGGACGATCGATAACGGCAACCACCTGGTGCTCAGCGGTAATCGCTCGATCGCGGCGTACGTGGCGCGAATCGGTGCGGCCGACCGGCTGATTGAGGCCGGCCGCGCCGCGTTTCCGTTTGTCGATCTGCTCAGCGGAGAACGGTGGACCATCCGCCCCGCGCCCGGACGGATTCCATGGTGGATCCTGTCCCGCAGTCGCCGTGTGCCCGGAACCGTGCCGACAGAGTACCTCAGTGCTGTCCGATTGGCGCGGGCGGCGGCGTCCGCGACCGTTACTGACTGCGTTGGGCGGACCGGAGCGCTTTACCGGCGCTTCTGGGAGCCGCTCGCAGTCTCGGCGCTGAACACGGCAGCCGAAGAAGGATCGGCACGGCTGTTGTGGCCGGTATTGCGCGAGACGTTCGGGCGTGGCGAGGCGGCCTGCCGGCCGTTGCTGACCGCTCATGGTCTCGGCCACTGTTTCGTCGAGCCGGCGCTGGCGTTCCTGCGCCAGTCCGGCGTTGATGTCCAATTTCATGCCCGGCTGCGGNGGATCGATACGGACGCAGATGAAGTCTGTCGCCTCCGGTTCAGCGGTGGCGACGCGATGAACGTAGCACGTGGAGAAGCGGTTGTACTTGCCGTCCCGCCCTCTGCTGCCGCCACACTGGTGCCGGGCTTGGTCGTTCCGAACGCTTCCCGGGCCATCGTCAACGCGCATTTCCGGGTTCGTTCACCCGTTGCCGAGCCGGATTTTCTGGGCGTGATCGGCGGCGCTGCGCACTGGATTTTCCGCCGCGAAGACGTCGTCTCGGTGACCGTCAGCGCTGCCGATGTACTTGCTGCGGAAACAGCCGAAGTAGTCACTGCTTGTCTCTGGCCTGAGGTTTGCTCTGCATTGTCGTTACCCGACGCGGAGCCGGCTGCCNGTGCGTATCGTCAAGGAAAAGCGGGCAACGTTCGCTCAGACACCCGTTGAGGCCGCTCGCCGGCCTGCGGGCCGGACGCGGCTCACGAACTTGTTTCTCGCCGGGGACTGGACGGACACCGGTCTGCCCGCCACCCTCGAGGGAAGTGTGCGTTCGGGTCACACTGCTGCCGGTTACATTTGCGATCGTCATCAGATGCTTGACAGCAAGGACAGATTCGACGCACCAAGCAACAAAACTGTGACATGAGAGTGACAGTGGACGGAAGCGCCGCACGAGAGCCAAGACACCTGCGGATGGGGGACAGCCAGATGCGGGACACGTTTGACGACTTCGGGCGAGGGACGGCAGTTCCTTGCGACGAGGTCCTGGATATGACCATCGACGAGGCCGCAGGATGGCTGCGGAACCGGCAGGCGCACGACGGCCACTGGGTGTTCGAGCTTGAAGCCGATGCCACCATTCCGTCCGAATATATCCTCCTCAATCACTTTCTGGACGAGATCAACGACCCGCTGGAGCAGAAGATTGCCGTCTATCTGCGCCGGACCCAGGGGCACGATGGTGGCTGGCCATTGTACCGGGGCGGGGAATTTGATCTCAGCGCCACCGTGAAGACCTACTACGCACTGAAGCTGGTCGGCGATGATCCGGACGCTCCGCACATGCGCCGTGCGCGCGAAGCGATCCTGGCGGCGGGCGGTGCTGCGCGCTCCAGCGTGTTTGTGCGCATCCAGCTCGCACTGTTCGGTCAGGTTCCGTGGCGTGCGGTGCCGTGGATCCGTCCCGAAGCGATGCTGATGCCGAAGTGGGCACCGTTCCACATTGAGAAGGTTTCTTATTGGTCGCGGACGGTAATGGTTCCACTGTTCGTCGTTGCCGCGCTCAAGCCGCAGGCGCGAAACCCGCGCGGCATCGACATCCGGGAACTGTTCNGTCGTTCCGCCGGAAGACGTGGTGGAGTACCAGCACAACCCGACCGGCGAACGGGTTGGGGAGNNGTGTTCCTTGCGATCGACCGGATCGGACGCAAGGTGGAGCCACTGTTTTCGCGTCGGCTGGAAAAGATCTCGATCCAGCGCGCGGTGACGTTCGTCAAGGAGCGGCTGAACGGCGAGGATGGGCTGGGCGGCATTTTCCCCGCCATGGTTTATGCGCTGATGATGTTCGATGCGCTGGGGTACCCGCGCGACCATCCGGACTTGGTGACGATTCGCAAGTCGATCGACAAGCTGGTGGTGTTCCGCGAAACCGAGGCATATCTGCAGCCCTGCCTGTCGCCGGTCTGGGATACTGGACTCGCGCTGCACGCGCTGCTGGAGGCTGGCCTGTCGAATGAGGACGCTGCAGTCGCGACCGGTTGCCGCTGGCTGGTTGATCGGCAGGTGCTCGATGTCCGCGGCGAATGGGCCTCGAATCGTCCGGACGTGCGGCCGGGCGGCTGGCCGTTCCAGTATCGCAACGACCACTATCCGGATGTGGACGACACGGCCGTTATCGTCATGGCGCTCAACCGCGCCAGCGAGACGGACTACGACGGCTCGGTTGCGCGCGCGTGCGAGTGGGTGCTGGGCATGCAGAGCCGCAATGGCGGCTGGGGCGCGTTCGATGCGGACAATGAACATTATGCGCTGAACAGCATCCCGTTCGCCGACCACGGGGCGCTGCTCGATCCACCCACCGCCGATGTCAGCGCACGGTGCCTCGGCATGCTGATGCAGCTCGGCCATTCCCGCTCGCATCCGGCAGTCCAGCGCGCGCTTGCCTACCTGAAGGGCGAACAGGAAACGGATGGCTCCTGGTTTGGTCGCTGGGGAACCAACTACATCTACGGCACTTGGTCGGTGCTGTGTGCCCTGAATGCGGTGGGCGAGGACCCGGAGTCCCCGCACATCCGCAAGGCGGTGGCTTTCCTCAAGTCCCGGCAGCGGGAGGATGGCGGCTGGGGCGAGGACTGCGCCAGCTACTGGCCCGAGCGCAGGCAGGAGGTGAAGGCGAGCACGCCGTCGCAGACGGCCTGGGCGTTGCTGGGGCTGATGGCGGCGGGCGAAGTCGATTCGCCTGAGGTGAAGCGGGGGATCGAATACCTTCTGAGCTCGCCCCGCGACGGTGGGCAGTGGCAGGAAGAACTGTACAATGCGGTCGGTTTTCCGCGCGTGTTCTATTTAAAGTATTACGGTTACAGCGCCTATTTCCCGCTGTGGGCGCTTTCGCGCTACCGCAATCTTTCCCGCGGCAACCGCAAGACGACCGCCTACGGCATCTGAGCTTTCTCGACCGGCCTGCGGAGCGCAGGCGCAAGCCGAAGTCAGGCACGAGGGCAGGCAGAAGGGATGGGCGCGGTGCGTCTGGGTATTGTCTCCGGGCTTGCTTCTGAAGCGGCCTGCCTGCGTGTATTTGACGTAGAGAGCCGGCTGCGCGTCCGTTGTGCCGGTGCGGGGCCAACAGCAGCCCGTTCAGCGGCGTCTACCCTGCTTGCGGAAGGCTGCACTGCGCTGGTCAGTTTCGGCTGTGCCGGAGGGCTCGATCCCCGGCTTGGCCCCGGAACGGTCATGGTGGCAACGGAGATCGTCGATCGGCAGGGCGGACGTTTCCCCACGGACCGGTCCTGGTGCGCCCGCGTGCTGACGGCGCTCGGCGACAGCGTTGGTGAGGCTTTTGCCGGACGCCTGTTGGGCAACGACAGCATGCTGGCGTCGGCAGCAGAAAAACAGCGGCTTGCGTCCGAGCTTGCGGCCAGTCTCGTCGATATGGAAAGTCACGCCATCGCCCGTGTCGCCGCTGAAGCAGGCGTGCCGATGCTGGCGATCCGGGTCGTGTGTGATCAGGCCACAACCTCTCTGCCGGTTTGGCTTGACGGCGTGGTGGGAGAGGATGGAAAGCCTCGAACGGGGCAGGTGGTTGCCCGACTGGCAGCGCACCCGTCCGACCTCGGACGGGTGCTCAAGCTCGCCGCCAATCAGCGGGCCGCACTGAAGACGCTACGCCGCGTTGCTCTCCGCGTGGGACCGCTGTTTGCGCTCGGCTGAACGCTTCGGCCTCGGATCGTCGAACTCCAGCGCCAGCTTCTGCACCAGGCTGTCAAAGACGAACTGGGCCGGCCGCTGATTCTCAAGCGGGATTTCCGGCGCCATCTCACCGTCGGTGCGATGGCCGAACAGTTTGACCTTCAGGGCCTTCCACGGCCGCCGCAAGGTGTCCTCGACCGCCGTTCCCTCGTAGCCACAGTGGACCATACAGTCGGCGCACTTCTCGTAGTTGCCGGTGCCGTAAAGATCCCAGTCGGTGTTGTCCATCAACTCGCGGAACGTCTTCACATAACCTTCGCCGAGCAGATAGCACGGGCGTTGCCAGCCGAAGATGTTGCGCGTCGGCGTGCCCCACGGCGTGCACCGGTATTCCTGGTTGCCAGCAAGGAAGTCCATGTAGAGCGTCGACTGGCTGAAGCGCCACTGCCGCTTACCGCGCAGCTTGAGGATGTCGCGGAACAACTGCTTGGTGCGGGTCCGGTTGAGGAAATGCTCTTGTCCCGGAGCGCGTTCATACGCGTAGCCGGGCGCGGCGGTGATTCCCTCGACGTCGAGTTCCTCCATGCAGAAATCGAAGAAGCGCGCCGCTTCTTTCGCCTCCATGGTGTTGAACAGCGTGCAGTTGACGTTGACACGGTAGCCGGCCTGCCGCGCCATNTTGATCGCCGCCACCGTCCGCTCGAAGGTGCCCGGCTGGTTCACCGCCTTGTCGTGCTCCTCCTGCAGGCCGTCCAGATGCACCGAGAACGTCAGGTAGGGAGACGGCTTGAACAGGTGCAGCTTCTTTTCCAGCAGCAGGCCGTTGGTGCACAGATAGACGAACTTCTTGCGCGCAATGATGCCGGCGACGATTTCGCCGATCTCCTTGTGCAGCAACGGTTCGCCGCCGGGAATGGAGACGACCGGCGCGTCGCACTCATCGACCGCCGCAAGGCAGTCCTGCAGGCTGAGCCGTTGGTTCAGGATCGACTCTTCATAGTCGATCTTGCCGCAGCCAGGACAGGCCAAGTTGCAGCGAAACAAAGGTTCCAACATCAGTACCAGCGGGTAGCGCTGAACGCCGCGAAATTTCTGCTTAAGGATGTACGCGCCAACACGGTACTGCTGAAGGGCAGGAACGGGCACNTGATTATTCCCCTTTGTAGTTTACGCCGCGCCGACCAGGGAGCCGGACAATTCTTTCGGCAACTTGAACTGCATATGCTCGTCGACGCCGGCCAGTTCTTCGACACGCACGGATCCGAAGTCGCTGAGACGATCGATCAGGTCCTGAACCAGCTTTTCCGGCGCTGAAGCACCTGCGGTCACGCCGACGGTATGCACACCGTCCAGCCAGACCGGATCCAGCGACTGGGCGTCATCGATGAGATAGCTCGGTACGCCCGAATCGGCGCCGATTTCGCGCAAGCGATTCGAATTGGAACTGTTCCGGGCGCCGACAACCAGCAGCATGTCGACCTGGGCGACCAGGTCACGAACCGCCTGCTGGCGATTCTGTGTCGCGTAGCAGATGTCGTTGACATCCGGACCGTAGATCTTCGGAAACCGCTGCTTCAGGGCTTCGATGATGTCGCGGGTGTCGTCCACGCTCAGCGTCGTCTGCGTGACGTAGGCGACGTTGTCCGGATCCGGGATGTGAAGGCTCGCCACATCTTCAGGTTTGGAGACCAGGAACACGCCGCCCGGAATGCGGCCCTGCGTGCCCTCAACCTCCGGATGGCCGGCATGGCCGATGAGAATCACCGCCCGACCCTTGCGCGAGTGATTGCGGCCTTCCTTGTGCACTTTGGTGACCAGCGGACAGGTAGCGTCGATCACCGGAAGGTTCCGGCGTTCGGCCTCTTCCACGACGGCTGTGGACACACCATGCGCGCTGAAGATCGTGACCGCACCTTCAGGAATTTCTTCCAGTTCCTCGACGAAGACCGCTCCTTGGGCGCGTAGCGACTCGACGACGTGCTTGTTGTGCACGATTTCGTGACGCACGTAGACGGGAGGCCCGTACAACGTCAGGGCGCGCTCGACGATCTCGATCGCCCGTTCGACGCCGGCACAAAACCCACGCGGCTTCGCGAGAAGAACACGCAGCGTGGGGAGTGGTTTGGCTGTCAAAGCTCTTTGTCCTCCGTCGTCATCGGCGCCCAACGTGCTCAAGATACGAGTGGGGCCGGATCTTGGGAAGCCTGATTAGACCTTGATCTGATTGAGGTTATTGCAACGTGACGTTTTCGCAACCCGTCCCTCGACTGCGCTCCTACGCCTTTGCGCAAACACAACCTTTCATTCGGGCGTGGGGCTGTCGCCTAAAGTCGGGTCGGGTTCGGCGCGTCGCCGTACACCGCCTTGGGATCGAAGGTTTTCGCATCCTCGACGAAGCGCAACGCATCCGCTTCAGCAGCGTGATCTCCGAGCGGCACGGAACGGTAAAAGCAGGAGCGGTAACCGACGTGGCAGCTCGCGCCGCCCTCGATGCGAACGCGCATCCACAACGCATCCTGGTCGTCGTCGATGCGCAGTTCGACCACGCGCTGAACAAAGCCGCTTGTGGCGCCTTTATGCCACAGGCATTGGCGGCTGCGGCTCCAATAGTGGGCTTCGCCGGTGGCGATCGTCCGGCGAAGCGCTTCGGCGTTCATGTAGCCGAGCATGAGCACCTCACCGCTGTCGGCGTCGGTGGTGATGGCGGGAATCAGGCCGTCAGCGTCGAACTTGGGCGCGAGTTCGTGTCCTTCTTCGACCTGCTCCACGCTGACGCGCTGCGCAAAGCCGGCCGAATCACCGTTGTCGGCGTCAGCGTTGCCGGTGGGCGAGGCAGGATTCATCTTGAACGCGATCCTCAATCGTGGCAGGGACTGAACGTCATATGTCACGTTAACGTCCGGACGACAAGCCGGCGCAGATTTTCCTGTGCCTGCGGTGTGCCGGAAGGTATAAACATGCGCTCCGCGGCAGGCTGACATTGGCCTGGGCCGTGCAGCAAAGGTTTTGTCGAGATGGCCGTACCGAAGAAAAAGAAGTCCCAGTCGCGTCGCAACATGCGGCGCTCCCACTTGGCGATCAAGGCTCCGGCCTACGTGGAGGACAAGACTTCCGGTGAGCTTCGTCGTCCGCATCACATCGATCTGGCGACCGGCATGTACCGCGGCCGGCAGGTGCTTGAGCCGAAGTAGCCATTCTGGCAGTGACCAGCGATGAGGAGCGGCGGCACAGACACCGCGACCTGCAGCTCCAGATCCGTGAGGTTGCTTATCTGTTGTGGGAAGCGTCCGGTCGGGACCACCGGCGGACACTGGACTTCTGGCTTGCTGCCGAACGCGAGGTGCTGTCTGAGACGTTCGATGCGACGCACCAGGGCTCGGAATCAGGCGCTGAGTTCGCCGGGAAATCGCTCCTGACACTTTCTGAAGGCACCGAAAACGCGCCGGACGAGGCGGCTTCCGGTCCGGACAGCGTTTCAGAAGGGTAGGTGCAGCGTATCCGCACGCGCCAATGCGGGGGCTAAGATGCGCGAAGTTCGGCTGCCTTTTTCTCCAGCGTCGTCGCAAGCGCGTCTGGACCACCGTTGCGTAGAATCTGGTTGTATTCCGAGCGGCGCACCGCAAGCTCGCTGATCGAGCGGTCAAGCAGAACGTCGACGATGCGCCACTGTCCGTCTTTTTCGGACATGACGTAGGTGATCGAAACCGGCTGGCCGTCCGGACGGTTGAGTCGNGTGTCGACAAGAACGGTGTTGCGAGGGCCGGGCCGCTCACCGAGCGTCTCGAAGCTTTCTCCGGAATAGCCGTTAAACCGGGCTGCATAGGTGGCGATGCTGAGATCTGTAAACGCTTTTAACAGACGCTGGCGCTCCGCCTCCGAAGCGGTGGTCCAGGCAGACCCCACAGCAGCGGCGATCATCCGCTCGAAATCGAAGCTCTGTTCGAGAACCGGCTGCAGGCGTTCATAGCGCCCCTCGATGCCGAGCGTGTCGGCCTGTTTCATCGTCTCGATCAGGCTGGTGTGCAGCCGGTCGATAACGTCCACGGGCGGCGACGCCGCCAAAGCCGCTTCAGTGGAGAACAGCAGAACGAACAGGAGCAACAGTCGGAGAGGGCGCATGAGCAGGGGTGCCGGGTGTAAATTCAGACTTGGCGGCAGACTAAGCAGCCATGCCGCGCCTGGCAACGCACTGATTGACGCATAGCCGCTACCACGGTGATGCATTGCCTTTTCCCGGCGAGGTCTGCGCCTGCTGCCAAGGGGCGTGATGACAAAAGGTTGATCGTCAAGATGTTGAAACGTCCGACATATGCGCTATGATATTCAAACGCATGGAGGGCAGTGCCAGGATGGGCTGCCGGTTGGAGCCGACAGATGTGGCTCTTTGGGCATATCGCTTCAGATGGAGGTAATGCCAATGTGCAACCCTGATCTCCCCTTTCAATCGCCTGAGGGCGTTCCGTGCGCGTTTCAGCGCCCCGAGTCAATCTGCACGGCGTGCGTCGATCCGGTGCCCGTCAGGGACCAGAGAAGCATGTGCCGCGTCTGCATGGGAGAACGTTACGAATGAAGACATTGAGTGTGCCGTCGATTGATTCGGATCGTGGTCTGTCCCGGTACTACCGGGAAATCTGGGCCTTCCCGGTGTTGACGGCCGAAGAAGAATACATGTTTGCAATCCGGCTGCACGAGCACGGCGACACGGAAGCGGCGCATCGGCTCGTCACCAGCCATTTGCGTCTGGTCGCAAAGATCGCCGCCGGCTATCGCGGATACGGACTGCCGATGGCGGATCTGATTGCCGAAGGCAACATGGGCCTGATGAAGGCCGTCAAGAAATTCGAACCGCAGCGCGGCTTCCGGCTCGCCACGTATGCGATGTGGTGGATCTGCGCGGCGATCACCGAGTACGTGCTGCGTTCGTGGTCGCTGGTGAAGATGGGCACCTTGGCGTCGCAGAAGAAGCTGTTCTTCAGCCTGGGCCGCATCAAGCGGCAGCTGCAGATTCTCAGCGATGGGCCGATGAACGACGAACAGGCGGAACAGGTCGCCGACGCTTTGTCAGTCTCGGCGCAGGACGTCATGGATATGGACCGTCGACTGGGGTCTCCGGACGTATCGCTGAATGCGCCGCGCAACCGGGAGGACGGAGAGAGCTCCGAGTTCATGGAGACTCTTGTGGACGAAACCCCTGGTCCCGAAGTGCAGGCCGCCGAGGCGGAGGAGCAGGGCATGCGGCGCACGATGCTGACCCAGGCGCTGCAGACGCTGCCGGAGCGCGAGCGTCACATCCTGACCGAGCGGCAGCTCAAGGACGACCCGATGACGCTGGAGGAACTGGGCACCGTCTACGGGATCAGCCGGGAGCGGGTCCGTCAGCTGGAGGTTCGTGCCTTTGACCGGCTGAAGAAGGCCATGCTGCAGATGACCCTCGCTGCCGCTGCACCGGCGGCAGCCTAAGGCCCACAGCGCCTAAGAGTAGTGGTGCCGAAACTTGTGGTGGATGCGGGGCGCGTGCTGCGAGATGCAGCCGCGCCACCCGGGATATGATCAGCGAACGTTACAGGTTCAGCAGTCTGTCTAATGGATGGTGAACAATCCATCGGCAAACCGGAACTCGACAGGTTTGACCAGTGACGCTGCGGCGACCTTGACGGAATGCAACTGCCCCTCCAGATTTCGACCNCAGAAATCCAGAAAGCGACGAAGTGCAGGAAATTGCGGAGCCTGGTCGAGATCCTGCCAGATATAATTTTGTAGCAGGTTGGGATAATCCGGCAGGTGATAGGTGATCTCCGCCGTCGTCAGCCGGCACGACAGCAGACGGTTCCGCACCTCGACCATGATGTCGCTCCTTTCTGATCCTCCTCGGAAAAACAGCCGGGCCGAAGTTCAGATGCCGGTAGTTGGGGGAGCCGTCGGATCAACATCCGGGCTGTGCCTATCTGCAGCATCATCCCTTTCTGACCTCTCGCCGCCTTGCCTCTCGGTTCTGGCCACTTCGGTGTCCGCGATCCAGCCTGCGATCTATGCCCGGACAGAGTTGCGGAGACCGACTTCCGATCAGGATAATGCAAGCGAGAGTCCAAACCTGTGGGCGTGATCACCCTTGGCAGGGAGGGGGACAATGATCGTGATGATGACGGATTTCGGTCTCACGGGCCCGTACCTGGGACAGGTGCGGGCAGTCCTGCACCGCGACGCGCCGGGTGTGGCGGTGATCGATCTGTTCGCTGACGCTCCCGCGTTCGACNCCCGGGCAAGTGCCTATCTGCTCGCTGCCTACGTCGAGGTGTTTTCCGCCGGTACGATTTTCCTGTGCGTTATCGATCCCGGTGTCGGTGGTGAGCGTCGGCCGTGCATCGTTGAGGCTGATCGACGCTGGTTCGTCGGCCCGGATAACGGTCTGTTCGAGATGGTGATCCGTCGGGCGCGGACGGCGCGTGCGTGGCACATCGACTGGCAGCCGCAACGATTGTCGGCGACGTTTCATGGGCGGGATTTGTTTGCGCCGGTGGCGGCGCGTCTGGCCTGTGGCGCGCCGCCCNCGGGAATACCGATCGCCCTTGAGGCCGTGCGACGACCGGTCTGGCCAGACGATCTGGAACAAATCGTCTACATCGACGGTTACGGCAATGCGATGACCGGCGTGCGTGCCGCTTCGATACCGGCGGACGCTTCGCTGAGCGTGGCCGGTGTCCGTGTGGAGCGTGCGCGCACATATTCAGACTTACCCGAAGGTGCTGTCTTCTGTTACGAAAACGCTAACGGATTGATGGAGATCGCAGTCAATTGCGGTCGCGCGNGCCGATGTCCTGGGGTGAGGGTGGGCACCCCGGTTGCGTTGGAACTGTGAGGTGCTTCACAGAAGGTCGCCCGGAGATGCCGTATGAGCACAAACACCATGGATAATCCGTTTTCGGTTGATCCGAGCTGCGGCATTCGCCAACCGCTGCGGACGCAGGGCTGATGTTCTACGTCCGATTCTGGGGTGTTCGCGGCAGCATTGCCTGTTCGTCTCCTGACCACGTCAAGTATGGCGGCAACACCAGCTGTGTCGAGGTTGGTGCCGGTGCGCATCGGTTCATTCTCGATGCTGGTACGGGAATTCGCAGCTTGAGCAAGGTGTTCCGCGAAGACGACGTGCGGACCATCGTGCTGCTGCTGAGTCACACGCACTGGGATCACATCACCGGTTTGCCATTCTTTCGTCCGGCTTACGATCCGAACCGGCGGATGCACATCTTTGCGGGACACCTCAAGAGCCAGGGTCTGAGCATTCAGCGGGTTCTTGATCATCAGATGACCGAACCGGTGTTTCCGGTCCCGCTCGAAGCGATGAAGGCGATCGTCGAATGCGAGGACTTCGATGCCGGCGACAGCTTCGAGCTGTTTTCTGACGTTCGTGTGCGAACGGCGCCGCTCAACCATCCAAACCGCGCGACCGGGTACCGCATCGAGCACGCCGGCAAGGTGGTGTGCTACGTCACCGACACCGAGCATGTTCCGGGCCGTCCGGATGAGAATATCCTCAGTCTGATCGCCGGTGCGGATCTTGTCATCTACGATAGCACGTATACGGACGCCGAATTTCCGGCGCACATTGGCTGGGGACATTCCACCTGGGAAGAAGGGGTGCGTCTGTGCCGGATGGCGGGAGCCAAGCAGCTCGCAATCTTCCATCACGATCCCGATCATGAAGATGACACCATGGACCGTGTCGCTGAGGAAGCGCAGGCCATGTGGTCGGGCACCGTCGTTACCCGCCAGTGCATGACCATCCGGCTGGACTGACGCTCACTCTCCTGCCGATTACGGCCGAAGCACAGCGGCGGAGGGGCACTCACCGCTCGCGAAAGGCCTCTTCGCGCAGCTTGAGGACCGGTTTCACCAGGTAATCCAGCACTGTCCGGCTGCCGGTGCGGATGTCGACGGTGGCCTGCATGCCGGGCGCGATGGCGAGCCCGCCGTTCTGCTCGCCGAGATACGAGCGGTCGGTTTCGACGATCACGTCGAAATAAGGAGCACCGGTCTTGTCCGTCGAGGCATCGGGGGCGACCTGCTTGACCGTACCTGTCAGTCCGCCGTACCGGACGAAGTCATAAGTGGAAATTTTCACCACTACCGGCTGGCCCGCGTGCACATAGCCGCGGTCCACCGGATTGAGTTGGGCTTCGATTACCAGACGGTCGTCGGTGGGGACGATCTCCATGATCGGCTCNCCGGGCGAGATGATGCCGCCAATCGTGTTGTAGCGAAGCTTCTTTACCACGCCATCGATCGGGCTCTTGATCTCGGCGCGCACGCCCTGGTCGGTGGCTTCAGCCAGCAGTTCCCGGAGCCGGGAGAGGGTCTGCTCGGTCTCTCCGAGTTCTTCTTGCGCTTGGCGCTGAAAACGGAGTTCGCCTTCGCTCAGGCGCTGTGCGGCTTCGGCCACGGCTGCGCGTGCTCGTGGCAGCGCCGGCAGAAGAGCTTGCAGGTCGCCCTGCAGCTTTTGCGCTTCCGTCTCTAACGTCAGATGCTCCATGCGGGCCGTCAATCCCTCCTTCAGCAAGGAGGCCGACATCTCGACCCGCTCGCGCGCCAGGGCGAGGTTGGACGCGGTGGACTTGCGTTTTGCCTCCAGTTCGTCGACTTCGAGTTGGCGTTGGCGAAGCTGCTCGCGCAGCATGTTCAGTGTGGAGTTCAGCTCACGGTGACGACTGGCTAACGCCTGGCGTTCCGCCTCGGCGACGTTCGGCTGGCGGGTGGCCGCGTCGGCTGGCAGGACCAGTTCCGTGCTACGAGCCTCGGCCAGCAGCCGGGCGCGATGCAGCAGTGCTCCATCCAGCCGCGCCAGCAGTTCCTTGCGGTTGACTCCTGCGGTGGCAAGATCGAGTTGGATCAGAGGATCGCCCGTGTGCACCACCGAGCCTTCATGAACGAAGATGTTTTCGACGATGCCGCCTTCCAGGTGCTGAATCACCTTGACCTTGCCTTGCGGCACAACCTCGCCGTTGGCGACCGTGACCTCCTCCAGCCGGGCGAACCGGGCCCAAATCAGCAGCCCGGCGACGAGCAGGACAATCGGCCAGGCCACGATGCGCCAGGTCGGCAGCGGGTGGTGGGCAAGCAGCACGTCGAGCCGGCTCATCCCGCCACCCCGCGTCCGGAAGACACCCCACGTTCTGGCGCCTCGTGGTGTCTGTGTGCCACCGGAACCGATAGAGCGCGCTCCGGTGCGACACTTTGCCGCGGATCCGGCGCCGTCCTTGCCGTCGTTTCGCTGCCATGCTGCAGAACTTGGCCAAGCACACTCTCGGCCGGGCCAACCCGCCAGATCCTCCCGGCCTCCAGCTGCACGATCATCCGACACAGCCCCAGCAGGGCAATGCTGTGGGTGGCGACGACAATCGTGCGCTCCGTCTGCAGCGCGGCCAGCGTCTTCCGCAAGTCCTGCTCGGCCTCCCGATCCAGATGGCTGGTCGGTTCATCCATCAACACCAGTGGCGGATCGCCGAGCAGCGCGCGGGCAATTGCCAGCCGCTGCCGCTGTCCTGTGGAAAGCAGGCGNGCCGGCTTCCCGATGCTGGTTCCGTATCCGTCCGGCAGATCGATGACGAAGGCGTGCGCACCCGCAAGGGTCGCCGCGCGAACGATCTCGGCGTCGCTCGCGTCGGGGCAGCGCATGGCGATGTTGTCGCGGATGGTGCCGGCAAACAGCGTGCAGTCCTGCGGGACGTATCCGACCCAGGGGACGAGGTCGGCACGCGTGAGCTGGGCGATGTCGGCCCCGTCCAGCAGCACCCGTCCACGTGTCGGCCGGTAGAGGCCCTGCAGCAGTTTGAGCAGGGTGCTCTTGCCGGAGCCGTTGCGGCCAATCAGGCCGCAGGCACCTCCGGGTGCGATGGTCAGCTCGATCCCGTCAATCGCAGGACGGCCGCCAGCATAGGCGAATTCGAGCCTTTCCAGCGTCAGCATTCCGCGTGGCCGTGGCAGAGACAGCGGACTGGCGGATCGCTCGCGCTCCAGTGCAAACACCTGATCCAGGCGCCGCACCGCCTGGAAAAAGCCAGCGTAGGCGCGCCAGTTGGGGACCAGCTGGTTGAANGACCTGAGCAGGCGGCCGCTCAGCATGTTGGCGGCGATGAGTGCACCGATGGTCATGCGTTGGTCGATGATCGCAACGGCACCGACGGCGGTCATTGCTACCGTCGTCAGCATTGTCAGAGTCGTGCCCAGGTTGACGTAGCCATCGGCGCGGGAACCACGGAGCAGGGCCCGTTCGACGCACTCTGTGTGTCGATCCTCCCACAGCGGCCGCATCGCGCGTTCCAGCGCCAGGGCCTTGACCGTTGTGCGTCCGGTGAGCAGTTCCGACAGCAGGCTGTCGCGGGCGAGTCCGCTGTCGCGTTCGCCCTGATGTGCCGAGAGCATGGCCCGCCCCGAACACCAGGCGACGAGCAGGAACAGCGGCAGCACCAGGATCAGAACCTTGGCCACCGGCGGGGCGATCACAATTGTCAGTGCGAGAAACAGCAATGCGAAGGGCAGGTCGCACACCATCAGCGCCGTTCCNCCGGAAAGGGTGTTGCGGATGATGTCGGCATCGCGGAACAGCGTCTGCCAGTACGCTGCCGGACGCGCCTCCAGAGTCGCCAGCGGCAACGACACAAGTGTGTCGAACAGCTGCCGACCGACGATCACGTCGATGCGCACCGCGATGCGCTGCAGAATGCGGGTTCGACACTGGCGCAGTACCCAGTCAAACACCAGCACGCAGCCGATACCGAGGAGAAGTGCCTGCAGGGTTTCCAGGCCGGCGTGAAAGACGACCCGATCGTAGACCTGCATGACGAAGATCGGTACCGCCAGTGCCAGGAGATTGATGAACAGCGAAAAGATGATGACTTCGCGGAACACCGGCCACAGCGGTGCCATCAGAAGACGCAGCCATCCGTGTTCTGGCGCGGCGGTCATCATCACAAAGCACCCCTTTATGGGGTATAATACAGTGTTTTCAAGCGGGAAGAAAGGATTCGGAAGGACTCACCAATCAACACGCGCCCGATAGAACACGCTTCGATCAGATCGAGATGATCGGATCGAGGGCACTTGCCCCAGGCAAGGACGCTGCATCTTCGTAGCCGCCCCTTGTTGTAGCGTACCCGTGGTGCGCGCGCGGGAGAAGCGTCGGATCAGGCCATCGCAGCTGACTGCGGTTGCTGAAGCACCAGTTCAACTTCCATGACGTCGTCGTCGGGGACCCGGTGCCAGGTAAAGCCCAGGCGTTTCAGCAGCCCCAGCATCTTGCGATTGTCCGCCAGCACCAGACCCACGATGCGTGAAGTTCCGCGCGACCTGAGNTAGCGGATGATCTTGTCCATCAGCTTCCAGCCGAGCTTCTGACCCTTCAGGTCGGAGCGGACCAGGATGGCATACTCGGTCTTGTCATTGTGCAGATCAGTGATGGTGCGGACCACGCCCAGGGTTTCCGGTCCCGTCCCGTCGAGCTTGGGGGCCGTAGCGATGAACGCCATCTCACGGTCGTAGTCGATCTGCGTCAGACGGGCCATCTCGGCGTGCGGCAGCCGGCGTACCAGGTGGAAGAAGCGCAGTCGCAGATCGTCGGGGTGCAATTGNCTGATGAACTCGTGGTGTGCCGGCTCGTCTTCCGGCCGGATCGGGCGAATGGTGGCCGTGCGACCGTTTGGCAGTTCGAAAAGTTCTTCCAGTTCCTGCGGATACGGCCGGATCGCCAGCCGGCGTTCCGACGTTTCGGTTGCAGCCGCAATCAGGATCTGACCGTCGGAGGCGAGGACGCCCTGATTGTCCACGAACAGAGGATTGATCTCGAGCGCCGCGATTTCGGGAATATCGACGATCATCTGCGAGACCTTCACCAGGGTTAGGCACAGCGCGTCGATATTGGCCGGCGGACAGTTCTCGTATCCTTTCATCAACTGATAGACGCGGGTGCGCGAGACCAGCTCGCGCGCCAAGCTCATGTTCAACGGCGGCAGTGCGACCGCCCGATCGCCGATCACGTCGGCAGCGCCACCGCCGTGGCCGAAGGCGATCACCGGTCCGAAGATCGGATCGTCGAACACCCTGATCATCACTTCGTGCGTGCCGGGACGATGCACCATGCGTTCGACGGTGAACCCTTGTCCTGCCGTCTGCGACCGGCGGCCGGCCGCATTAATGAGCATGCTGTAGGCAGCCGACTTCACGGCTTCGGCGCTTTCGAGGAACATGTCCACGTGGCCGCTGTCCGTTGAGGACAGGCCGCTGTGCGCTCCTAGTCGCAGCGCCACCGGGAATCCCATCTTCTCGGCGATGGCCGCGGCACTTTCGGGTGTCCGTGCGCTGCGCGCCTCCGCCGTAGGCACGCCGTAGGCAGCGAGCAGGGCGTTCGCCTCCTTGCCACTGAGGAAGCTGCGGCCGCTGCTCAGATAATCGGCAACGATTGTTCGTGCCGTCAGCGTGGACGGTGTGAACTCCGCCGGCACGGATATCGGCGTTTCCATCAGCATGTCCTGATTGCGCCGATAGCGGACCATATGAACGAATGCATCGACCGCCTGGTTCGGAGTGTCGTAGGTGGGAATCTTCGCGTTGGCAAACAGGTGCCGCGCTTCCTCGACNGCGGTTGCCCCCATCCAGCTGGTGAGCACCGTCCCNCGGGTCTCCTTTTGTGCCTTGATGACGGCTTCCGCTGCCTGTGTACTGGAAACCGAGGCCGTTGGTGCGTGCAGCACCATCACCGCATCGACGTTCGAATCGGCCAGCAGCGCCTTGACGGCAGCGCCATAATGTTCCGGCGGTGCCGCTTCGTCGAAGTTGACCGGATTGAGCCGCGACCGGCCGGCCGGCACCAGGGCATTGAGTGTTGCAACCGTCTGTTCGCTGATTTGTGCGAGTTTGCCACCACCCAGGACCAGTGCATCGACCGCCATGACGGCCATGCCGCGCCCATTGCTGAGTATGGCCAGTCGTTCACCCCGCGCTAGCCGGGTCCGCGCCAGCGTTTCCACGGCGGCAAACATTTCGTTGAACCCGTTCACGCGGAGCATGCCGGCACGCCGGATAGCGGCGTCATAGACGTCATCCGCCCCGTCGGCCAGCTTGCCGCCGGATGCGGTGAGCTGGCCCTGAGAGGTGCGGCCGGACTTGATCACCAGGATCGGTTTGTTGCGGCTGGCACCACGGCCGGCGGAGAGAAATGCGCGGCCGTTCTGGATCGACTCGACATACAACAGGATGGCGCGCGTCATCGCGTCGTTGCCGAGGTAGTCGATCACGTCGCCGAAGCAGATGTCGGCGGTCTGTCCCAACGACATGAAGTGTGAAAAGCCGATGTCACGCTCCGCCGCCCAGTCGAGCACGGCGGTGCACACGGTCGAGGACTGGGAAACGAACGCCACGCCACCAGGCGCGGCGGGGATGTGCGCGGTGCTGGCATTGAGTCCGATGCCGGGAACCATGACCCCAGGGCANTCCGGACCGAGAATGCGCACGCCAAAGCGGTGCGCTTCCCGCCGCAGCATCAAGGCATCCGCCGGTGCGGCGTGACCGTTGCCCTTGCTCATCTCCGGCTCCTGCGCCACCAGGACGACGGCGCGGGTGCCACGGTCGCCGAGCGCGCGGATCTGATCCAAAGACGCCATCGGCGGTGAGCAGACGACGGCCAGATCGGGGGTGATCGGGAGCTCTCTGATGTCGGGATACGCGAGCACTCCGGCGATGGCTCGATCCTTGGAGCTCACCGGCATGATCGGCCCTCGNAAGCCGCCGTGCAGCAGGTTGTGCATGACNGACGTGCCCAGGGCTCCATCGCGGTTGGTGGCACCAACGACGGCGACGGAGTGCGGATAGAACATCTTGTCAAGATTGAGGATCGGCATCAGGAATCGACCGGCTCATAGTTGTTCATGTCGCCTTGCGGCACGTGCCTGTTTCCCGCCCGTCTCCGTCCCCTGAGTCTGCTCCGCGTCACTCGCCCACGCCGGGCGCGCCCGCCTTCGCTATTTTTCAAACATGATACTCTGCGCTCGTGCTTGCGCAACTGCGAATGGTGCAATGCACAAACGCGTGCCGGTTCTGCTGTTCGCAGCGGCCGGCGTCATGCGGCCGCCTGGGGGCGGGTTGTTAGGAATATCCGGCAGCGTTCCACGCGGGGCTGGAACACGCGGTCTTCACGGTGTGCGGGTCGAGGGAGCGGGTGTTCGCTGTTCGGGCGCGCCTCTGCCAAGCCATGTTGTCCAGAGCGATCGCCGCACTGGCCTGCTGACCTGCTGTCCGACAGCACGTTGTTCGATATTGACTGCAAAATGCAGGGCTGGTTGTTCTGCATGTCTTCAACTTCGCTCATCAGATGAGCATTCGACAGCGCGATTGCCACCCTCACGGCCACCAGGAATCCATAGCCGGTGATGCGCAGGGCCGTATGATGATGAAAGCCACGTCAGCCACACGCCTCATCGTGGCCGAGACCGATCTTTTATCTGAGCTGGGGATCATCGCGCTCGATCAACCAGTACGGTTGCTGCCCATCACCGCAACAGCAGACGGTGGTTTTGCGCAAGGCAGGCATTCGCAGTCCGCGCGTTGCCGGATGTTGTGGGTTCTGATACGCAATTGCATACCAATTGGCACACAGTAAGCATGCCAAGGCTGTCAATGCCCGATCC
Organism: Defluviicoccus sp.; assembly: GCA_013414705.1. Lineage (GTDB taxonomy): Bacteria > Pseudomonadota > Alphaproteobacteria > Rhodospirillales > Defluviicoccaceae > Defluviicoccus. The sequence goes on along the minus strand of CP058705.1, from coordinate 2,560,483 downwards.
CACGGGCCACCCATATCACAAGGAGGCTGTATGTCTGGCGAGATCGATAAACCAGCGGTCATCGACGTGCTCAACCGCATTCTCGAAGCAGAACTTGCGGGCGTTGTGCGGTACACGCATTACTCGTTGATGGTGTTCGGTTACAGCCGTATTCCGATCATTCACTGGCTGCGCGGCCAGGCGAGCGAGTCCCTGCTGCACGCCCAGGAAGCCGGCGAATACATCACCGCTCTGGGCGGCCACCCGTCGCTCGGTATCGGCAAGCTGCTGGAGGGCGAGAGTCACGACATCGGCGATATCCTGCGCGAGTCGCTTGCCCACGAGCAGTTGGCCCTGTCCTTTTATGAGGCGTTGCTGCCGCTGGTCGAGGGCCGCAACGTGATGCTGGAGGAGTACGCCCGCACGATGATCGCGGCGGAATCGAAACACTCCAGCGAGGTGGAGAAGATGCTCCGGCAACCGGGTGACCTGACGCCGTTCTCGCTCTGAATGGAATTATAGGGTCTTCGGTGCTCCTGTACCGCATGCGTGGCGAGGTGATCGTCGACCTCAATAAGCATTGCTTGGGCTTGGTTCCGCTCGATCTTGCCGGCAAGATCGAGCGGTTCCGGGCTGGATAGGGTAGGGGAGCGGCACTTTCCAGGAGGATGCACTGGAGAGTTGACTATCCACGCCTCACTCAGCGTTCCGAAGCGGGGGCGAGCTTTTGCGGGCGATTTCGTCGCACAGCCGTTTGAGCTGGTCGGACGAATCGGAGCGTTCCAGCATCACCTCGATCAGCACGGGCCCATCCTCGAAGCCCTCGGCGCGTTCCAATGCCGCCTCCAACTCGCCCTCGGTGCGCACGCACAGCCCGAGTCCGCCGCCGAACACGTCGGGCAGACGGTGGTATTGCCAGCCGTGGATGTCGTTATACGGCCCTTCGTGGATCAGCCGCTCAGTGCTGTAGCCGTCGTTGTTGAGCAGGAAGAGGGTGAGCTTCAGCCGGTGTCGGATAATCGTGCTCAGCTCCTGGGCCGTCATCTGGAAGGCGCCGTCGCCGACGATGGAGATGACCTTGCGGCCGGGGGCGGCCAGCTGCACGCCGAGAGCGGCGGGAACGCTGTAACCGATCGATAGATAGAACGCCTGACCGATGAAGTCCGCCTCGCGGTGCATGACCAGATCGGCGCTGCTGAACAATGCATCGCCCGCATCGGCGATGACGATGGTGTCATCGGTGAGCAGACGGTTGATGCGGGCGAACAGGTGGCGCACGGTGAGCGCCCGGTCCGCGTTCGTGGTGAGGACGTCCTGCTTTAGTGCCGTGGCGGCCGGTACAAATTGGCTGCGGCGGAGGCTGTTGGCTTCAATGCGCCCGGTGAGGCCCTGCAGCAGATCGCGCAATGTGACCGGCTCGTAAGAGTGGTATCGGATACGCACCCGGCCGGAGTTGGCGTTCACCATCCTGCGCTCATCCAGATGCGCGGTGTAGATGCCGAGGTCCATTTCGCTCATCCAGGCGCCCAGGCACAGCAGTGCGTCAGCGCTCTCGACGACGCGCCGCACCTCGGGCCGGCTCATCGCTCCCTCGTAGACACCGACGGCGCACGCGTCCCTCTCGGAGATCACGGTCTTGCCGAGAAGCGTGGTGGCGACGGGGATGCCGGTGCGGGCGACCAGTTTCTCGAAATCCTCCAGGAGCCCGAAGCGGTGGAGTTCGACGCCGGCGAGGATGGCTGGCCGCTCGGCCGCTCTGAGCAGTCCGGTGATCTCGTCCAGTGCCTCGTCCAGCGCCGCCGGATCGCTTGCCGGCAGCACCGGCTGGAACGCACCAGGCGCGGCGCAGGGGCGTTGCACCAGGTCGACGGGAATCTCGATCATCACCGGTCGCTTGTGGATCAGGCAGGCGGCGAGCACGGCGTCGATCTGTGCTGGCGCCTGGTCCGGGTCAGTCAGCAGGACCGAGGCGACGGTAACGTGTTCGTAGATCGATAGCTGTGCCCGGAGGTCGCCGACGCTGTGGTGCAGCAGCATCGACGGCCGACGATGGGCCAGTTCCGGTGTACCGCTGATCGCCACCACCGGCACCTGCTCGGCGTAGGCACCGGCAACAGCGTTCAGGGCACTGAAGCCACCGACACCGTAGGTGACGCACAGTGCACCCAGGCCGTTGATGCGCCCGTAGGCGTCGGCGGCGTAGCCGGCGTTGAGCTCGTTGCAGGTGCCGATCAGCGCGATGCCGCTGTCGATGATCTGGTCCATGAAGGTCAGCACGTAATCGCCCGGCACGCCGAAGACGTGCCCCACGCCGAGCTGCTTCAGCCTCTCGGCAAGATAGCGGCCGACAGTATGCGCCTGTTCGCTCATCGGGCGTTTTCCTTCCGGGGGTAGATTCGTTCCCCAAGGGCGAACCTCCAAGGATGAAAATGGTACTGTTCTGCCGGCCGATATGCAGCTTTGGTACGAATTTCCGCCGGGTTCAGACATGTAACGGTAGCGCGGCTGAAAATTTGAGCCAGAATGAAAGCGGTTGATTTCAGCGTGCCCGATTTTCGAAGGAGACCCGTCGATTTCCGCTGCGACATCAAGGCTGAAGGCGACGCGACGGAGTTCAGCTTGCGCGCCCAATCCGGGTAGCCTCGGGGGCGGTTTATCTGGTGTGCCGTTGTGCTGCAGGTGCTGTTTTCGGTGCTACTTTCGGGCCTGCTGGCCCTGGGGCTGCNCGGCTGCCGCGCAGACTGATCTGCTGGCGCCATTGACCGGTGGCAATCCGGCATCGTCTCCATCTCCCGAAGTTGCGGTTCCTGTGATCGATCCCGGCACCGATCCGCAGGAGGACGCGGCGATCGCGCAGCGTCTGCGCAACATCTACGCCATCGTGGATGGACTGGGGCCGGTGCAGGTTCAGGCCGCGTCCGGGGTTGTGGTTCTCAGCGGCGAGGTGAGCGAGCAGGCGCTGAAGGATCAGGCGGTGCGGCTTGCCCGCACCGTGCGCGGCGTGGTCGAGGTGGAAAACCGCATCGTCGTCGCCCAGGACCTGGAAGGACGCCTGACGCCGGCTCTGAAGCGGCTGGTCGACGGCTGGAACGGCTTTATCCGCCTGTTGCCGGTGCTCATCGTCGGGCTCGCCATCATGGCCGGCGCCATTGTCCTGGGCGGGTGGCTGTCGCGGCGGCGTGCGCTCTATCGCCGGCTTGCCGCCAACGACTTCATCGCCAGTCTGCTCGCCCAGGTCGCGCAAGGCGCTGTCGTGATTGCCGGCGCGGCGCTGACGCTGCTGCTGCTCGATGCTACCGGCATCGTCAACACGCTGCTCGGTGCTGCCGGGATCGTCGGCTTGGCGCTGGGCTTCGCCCTGCGCGATACGGTCGAGAACTACATCGCCAGCATTCTGCTCAGCGTGCGCCGGCCCTTCGAGCCGGAAGACTACGTGCGGATCGAGGGTTACGAAGGGGTGGTCGCCCGTCTGACACCGCGGGCCACGGTTCTGCTCACGCTCGACGGCAATCAGGTCCGTATCCCCAACGCCACCGTGTTCAAGGGGCTGATCATCAATTTTACTGCCGATCCGCACCGCCGGCTCACCTTCCAGCTCGGCATCGGCCCCACCGAGGATCTGGGCCGGGTCCAGCGTACGGCGATCGAGGCGCTGAGCAGCGTGCCGGGCGTGCTGTCGGATCCGNCCCCCTTGGCGCTCTATGATAGCGTCAGCATGTCAAGCGGAGGACAGTCGTCGAGTGTCAGCCTGATGGTGAGCGGCTGGATGGATCAGCGCAGCCACGACTTCCTGCGGGTCCGCAGCGAGGCGATCCGCGTCGTTGTCGCGCGCCTCGGTGAGGGGTTGGCGAGCAGGCTGGCCAAGGGGTTGCCGAGGGAGGAGCGATCGCCTCGGAACACCGGCGCAGCGACGCNNGCGGAGCCGGCCACCGCTTCAGGCCCGGCTGGCCCCGCGCCGGTTGCAAATGTGCAGACTCCAGGCGTTTCGACCGACCGCGATCCGTCTCTTGATCCCGTGGTCGAACGCGAACGCCGCGGCCGGCCCGACCTGCTGGATCGGGGCGGCGCGCCGGAATAGGACGCCAAGGGAAGTGCTGCTTTGGGGGCCCGGCTTCATTCCTTCTCGAGCGCAGCGCGCGCCGCGGCAAGCTCTGCCTTCTTGGCGTCGTCGATCTCGGGAAACTTGAGGTCAAGCGCACCCAGCGCGGCGATCAGCGCGGACGCGACGACCAGCCGTGAATACCACTTGTTGTCCGCCGGAACGACAAACCACGGCGCGTGCGTTGCGGCCGTCGCCCGGATCATCTCCTCGTACGCGTGCTGGTAGTCGTCCCAGTAGTCGCGTTCCTTGATGTCTGCTGTGGAGAACTTCCAGTTCTTGGATGGCGTGTCGAGGCGTGCCATGAACCGCTTTTTCTGCTCTTTCTTTGACAGATGCAGAAAGAACTTGCAGATGACATAGCCGTTGCGGCTCAGATGGTGCTCGAATCCGCGGAAGGTCTCGTATCGCTCTTCCCAGATCGACGTGTCGACGAGCGTGGGTGGTATCTTCGCGCGCGCCAGCACGTCCTTGTGGACCCGAACCACCAGCACCTCTTCATAATAGGAACGGTTGAAGATGCCGATGCGGCCGCGTTCCGGCAGCCGCTGCACGTACCGCCACAGGTAGTCGTGGTCGAGTTCTTCCGCCGACGGAACCTTGAACGAGGAAACCTGGCAACCCTGCGGGTTCACGCCCGACATGACGTGCTTGATCGTGCCGTCCTTGCCGGCGGCATCCATGGCCTGCAGCACCATCAGCAGAGCCCAGCTGTCATCCGCATACAGCCGCTCCTGCAGTTCGGCCAGCGTTTCGACCCCGAGCGACAGCAGTTCCTTCGCTTTCGGTTTGTCCTCCGCCTCCAAATCGCCGGTATCGCCGGGATTGATGTCCTTCAGCTTGAATTTGCTGCCATCGGTGATCCGGTACGGCGTGCAGAACTCCTCGCATATCCGGATCCGTTTCGAGAGACTTGATGCTGCAAAGACCATGGGACCTCCTCCTTCGTGGACCGGATTGGTTGTTCTTGCAGGCCGGCGTGCGTCGGCCACGCCAGAACGGGACGCGAGTGCGTTTGTGTGCGTCCTTCTCGGCGCCCCAACATCAAGCGAACACTCTCCAGCGTTGTTCAGCCTGCGCGCTGCGTCAACCCCCGACCCGGTGTTTCTACTGCGGGCAAACCGCCGAACTGGCGGTGTTGATCGCACGGCGCGAAGGGACGGCGCCACCGCCGGTGATCTGGTCGCGTCCAGAGGTGGATCGCACCTGGCCGGTCCATCTGCTCGCTCTGGGATGAAAAAGTATCCCCAGTGCCAAAAACGGAGCATATTGCTATGCACGAGTTTTATTATTTTGTAAAAAATTTGTTTCGTTTGCTCATATTCGTTCGTGGAGTGCTGGTAATCCTGTTTGTAATTGTGCTTTTTTGTGCAGCGTTATTGGCGTTCTGGGAGAATCTGACATTCGGCCATTCATTGTATCTTTCGGCCATGACGGCGTTGACGGTCGGCTATGGGGACATCGCTCCGAAAACGACGGTGGGCAGGGCCGTCTGCGTCGTGATTGGCTTTCTCGGTGTGGTGTTTACCGGCCTTATCATCGCGGTGGCGACCCGCGCACTCGCGCACGCCGTGGAGGACGAACGCAGGCACCGAACCGCGAAGCAGGGGGCTCAGATGCACAAGCAGGGGAGCCCTGCACACGGCAAGAACATGCCGCACCCGTAAGGTCACGTCGACATGGCATTCTGGCTCTGTTTTTCGGACCAGCGCTGCGGATGTTCCGCCGTGATGGACTTCCTTGGCGCGGTTGTCCGGTCTAAAACTGCGCTTCCAGTCGCGGTTCCGGCTGCGGCATGATCGACGGGGTGCTGATGACAAACCGACCAGACGACGCCGTGGTGGAAGAACCCGACGTGCAGGACCTTGCGTCCGCCTCCGCGCCGTCCCTCGACGATCCTGGGTTGTATTTTAACCGGGAGCTCAGCCTGCTGGAGTTCCAGCGCCGGGTTCTCGAAGAAGCAATGGAAGACGACAAGCCATTGCTGGAGCGGGTGAGCTTCATCGCGATCCTCGGCTCCAATCTGGACGAGCTGTTCATGGTCCGCGTGGCGGCGCTGAAGCAGCAAATGGCGGCGGGCTCGCCAAAGCTCAGTCTCGATGGCCAGACGGCGGCCGAGCAGCTCAAGGCGATCCGCAAGACGGTGATCGAACTCACCGATCAGGCCTATGCCTGCTGGCACCAGCATCTGGTTCCGGGCCTTGCGGCGGATGGCATCCACATCGTCGGTTACGAGTCCCTGAACGGCGAGGAACGGGCAGGGCTGCAGGACTATTTCATGCGCATGCTGTATCCGGTGCTGACGCCACAGGGCGTCGATGCCGGACGGCCGTTCCCGCACATCTCGGGCCTCAGCGTCAGCCTCGTCGCCCTGGTACGGGATGAGCGGGGCGACATCAAGCTGGCACGGGTCAAGGTCCCCGACAGTTTGCCGCAGCTTCTCAACGTCCCGGAGCCACCCGGAAAGGAGCAGCATGGACGCAAGCATGTCGCATCGAAAGCCGGCCGCAGAGCAGTGCGGCTCGTGTGGATCGAAGAGGTGGTCAAGGCCAACCTCGGCGAACTGTTCCCGGGTCTCGAGGTTGTCGAAGCGTATCCGGTGCGGGTGACGCGCGACGCGGAAGTGGCGATCAAGGAGCTGGAGAGCGACGACCTTCTGGAAACCATTGAGGTCGAAATCTGGAAGCGGCGGTTCCGCGGTGCCGTACGCCTGCAGGTCGCGGAAGACCTGCCGGACCATGTGCTGAGCGCCCTGGTGGAGCATCTCGGGCTCAGCAAACATGACATCTATCCGTTCAAATCGCCGATGGCCGTCCGGCGCCTGTGGCAGCTGGTGGGACTGCCCCGTCCGGATCTGAAGTTTGAGCCGCTGGTTCCGGTACTGCCGAAGCGGCTGCGACTGTCTCCCAAGCAGGACATCTTCTCGGTAATCCGCGAAGGCGATGTCCTCTTGCATCATCCATACGAGTCGTTTCAGCCCGTCGTCGATTTTCTGCGCAGCGCGGCCTTCGATCCAGACGTCCTGACGATCAAGATGACATTGTACCGGACCGGGCGGAACTCGCCTGTTGTCGAAGCACTGTTCGACGCGGCCGAGGAAGGCAAGCAGGTGGTCGTCCTGGTCGAGCTCAAGGCGCGCTTCGACGAGGAGAGCAATATCGACTGGGCGCGGGCGCTGGAAGCCAAGGGTGTGCACGTCGTCTATGGCATCGTCGGTCTGAAGGTGCACTGCAAGACCGCCCTGGTCGTCCGTCGCGAGGGCGATGCGATGCGCAAGTACGTGCATCTGGGCACCGGCAACTACAATGCATCGACGGCGCGCATCTACACCGACCTCGGCCTGCTGACCTGTGACGAGGAAATCGGTAACGATGCAGTGGCCCTGTTCGACCGGTTGACCGGCTACGAGGGCAACGTCCGATATCACGAGCTGCTGGTGGCGCCGCGTTACCTGCGGCCGCAGCTGGCGGAGCTGTTCGAGCGCGAAATCGACCACGCCAGGGCTGGGCGGCCGGCGCGGATCATCGCCAAGGTCAACGGTGTCGATCACCCGGAGATGATCAAACAGCTCTATCAGGCGTCGCAGGCGGGCGTGAAGATCGACCTGCTGGTCCGCGGCATCTGCAGCCTCAGGCCGGGTTTGCCGGGGGTGAGCGAGAACATCACCGTGACCAGCATTGTCGGTCGCTTCCTCGAGCACAGCCGCATCTACTGGTTTGCCAACGACGGACAGGAGGAGGTCTACGCCGGCAGCGCCGATCTGCTGCCGCGCAATCTCGATCACCGCGTCGAGGTGGTANTTCCGCTCCGCGATCCGCGGCTGGTGCGTCGGCTCAAGGACGAGATCNTTGATGCCTGCCTTGCGGACACGGTCAACGCGCGGACGTTACGCGCCGACGGCAGCTACATTTTGCGTACCCCGGACGCCGGAGAAACACCGTTTGACAGCCACGCACACTTCCTGGCTGCGGCGGCGGCGGGCTGACAGTGTCGGTGATGACAGACGAACGCCGTCCGTTATGATCTGTGACCCGTGAGAACGCGTAAAGCGCAAAGCAAGGCCTATCGGCTGTAGCAATTTTGAAATATATTGGGGGGCGATGATGAACGCACACGGATCGGAGAGTCGGTCAGGAATGCCCGAACTCTCCCGGATGGATTATGCGGAACTGGAAGTGGCGCTCCAGGAATGGAAGCGCTGGCGCCATCGCGTCATGACCGCCGAGACCATGCGGCTGCGGGTAGAGCGCTTCGAGCAGGCTTCGGCGGCGATCACGGAGATCGAACAGGAAATGCTGTTGCGCTCTCCCGAAGCGCGCGAGCGGCTGCGCACGGAGGCAATCTCAAAGATGCGGGATCTGGCCGACCAGGCAACGGTCCCGCTACAGGACTATCGCTTGGCGCGATTGCAGTACCTAAGAGTTGAGCAGCGACGCGGCTGGTGATCCGGCTGCGGAATTCCAGTCCTCAAGGCCAGAACCGTTGGTGGGACCGTTTCTGGGACCAGGTCCGGGACCAGCGTCTGGGTGGTCGAGCAGGAAGCGGGGTCGGCCTGCTGTTCAAGGAAGGTAGCGAAGCGTTTCTTGATGCCCGGCAGGCGGTACATCGTCGAAATGGTGGATTTTTTGGTCTTGGTGATCACGCTCGACGGGTCGAAATAGCCCTTGGCATTGTCGACGGTCAGCACGAAGGGNGGCTTGCTTTCCCGGGCGAGCAGGTAACTCATCACCAGCGCGCCGGTTCGGTGATTGCCTTCGATGAACAGTTGCGGTTCGCTCAGAATGCGGACGTATGTTCCTGCCGCGCGCCTCCACACCGATTCCTCGCGATGCAGCGCGTACCATTCGACGATATCGCGGATTCCCCCAACNATATCATCATAGAACCGTTCTTCGGTGGCGCTCAGATGACCTGCGTGGTTGGCCCGCTCGGCTGGATCAGCGCCGCACAGCACCAGCGCGTTCAGTTCGAGCAGATGACGGGCATTGCCTGGTGCGAGGAAGTCGATCTTGCCTGCGATCGCGCGATCGACGTATGCGTATCCGTCCATGATGTTGCGGACGACCCGATCGTCCATCGGATCGCGACGGGTCTGCAGCGCCCGATTGATCACATCGAAGCGCTGCCGAACGATCCGCAAAGTATGCTCAATTGCCGGCAGGTTGAGCCGATGGGGCTGATCGGGCGTTTGGTCCATCGGCTTCTGCATCTCCGCGAAGCACATCAGAAGGAAACGCAACGCATCCTGCACGGTTCCACGCGAACATAGCGCAAACTCAAACAACCAGCGAGGACCATGCCCCGCAGGGTCATCACTTTATGCTGGCGAGAGCCTCTTCTCCGCGCGCAGCAAGGTTTTCCGGCAGCGGAATGTATCCAAAGCTCTGGCTGTATTCCTGCCCGTCTGTCAAGCCCCAACCGATGAAACTGCGAATCGCTTCTGCCTTTGCTGTGTTCGCGTACTGTTTGTATAGCAGCAGCCAGCTGTAGGTGACGATCGGATAGGAGCCGTCTCCTACGGGGTCGGTGACCGAGAGACGCGCGCCACCCGGTGTCGCCGCCGTGGCTTCGGCGAGCGCTGTCTCGCCGGCTTCTTGCGAGGGTTGGACAAACTGTCCCGCCTGGTTCTCGAGTGCGGCCACCGGCAGGCCGAGCCGGTGGGCAAAGCCGTATTCGACGTAGCCGATCGACCCTTCGCTGATGTTGATCCGGGCGGAGACACCTTCGTTACCGCGCACGAGCATCGCGCTGCCCGGCCAGCTGACGACCTTGCCCGGGTGGATATTGCGCTCCTGCCACGTCTTGCTGATGGCATAGAGGTGACCGGAGAACGCTGCGGTCGTACCGCTGGAATCGATGCGTGCCACGATCGCAATGTTCGCGTGCGGCAGGTTGAGCCCGGGGTTGGCACTGACCAGCTTCGGGTCGTCCCAGCGGGTGATCGTTCCGGCGAAGATGTCGGCGTAGACGTCGCGCGGCAGCTTCAGTGCACCGTCCAGGCCGGGCAGGTTGTAGGCGAGGACGATCATGCCGGCTGTCCCCGGTACCGTCACGACGCCGTCTGCAACCTTTGCTGCATCGGCATCGCTGATCCCAACGTCGGATGCTCCGAAATCGACCGACCGGGAGACGAACTGGCTGATGCCCTCACCGCTGCCGACCGCCTGGTAGGAGATTGCGACCTCTGGGTGTGTGTCGGTGTAGACTTCGATCCACTTTTTGTAGAGTGGTGCCGGGAAGGTGGCGCCGGCACCGTACAGCGAGATTTGCTCCGCAGCCGCCTGTGTGGACAGGGGACCGAACGTCAGGAGTGGCGCGGCGGCAACGGCAAGCGCCGCCGCAATGACGAAACGACGGGTCTTCATGGGTGCCCCTTGTGCGTCTTTAACGTACGTCCTCAGCTGAACTCGCCGCGGATGTATTGTTTCGTCAGTTGCTCGCGGGGATCTTCGAAGATCTGCTTGGTTTCCCCGATCTCGACCAGGTAGCCGGTGCGTCCGCCCTGCGAGATGTCGACGCCGAAGAACGCCGTGACGTCGGCAACGCGCATCGCCTGCTGCATGTTGTGGGTCACCAGCGCGATCGTGTAATCGTCCTTAAGTTCGAGCATCAGCTCTTCGATCCGGCGCGTTGCAATCGGATCGAGTGCCGAGCACGGCTCGTCCATCAGCAGCACGGTCGGCTCGGTGGCAACCGCTCGCGCGATGCACAGCCGCTGCTGCTGACCGCCGGACAGTGACAGGCCGCTCGCCTTCAATTTGTCCTTCACTTCGTCCCAGATTGCGGCACGCCGCAGGGCGTGCTCCACCTTCTCGTCCATGTTCCCTTTGTAGCGGTTGAGCCGCAGACCGAAGGCGACGTTGTCGTAGATGCTCATCGAGAACGGGTTCGGCTGCTGGAACACCATGCCGATGTAGCGGCGGACAATCACCGGATCGACGTCGGCCGCGTACACGTCTTGTCCCATGAAGTGGACCTGACCTTCGAGCCGGAAGCCCGGGATCATGTCATTCATGCGGTTCAGACTGCGCAGCACCGTGCTTTTGCCGCAGCCGGACGGGCCGATAAAGCCGGTGATCTTGCCCTTTGCNACCGGAACGCTGCTGTCCCGAACTGCCAGAAAATCGCCATAGAAGATTTTTGGACAACACAGTCTATGGCAAGGTCAGCAGCGGATGCGATTTTTGCTGCAGAGTGTTCAGCCACGCTGGGCTGCATTGCAGTCATCGAAGTGTCCCTTCTTAACGCCTATCGGGTACTTGCGGTCTATTTGCGATTTTAGACTTTGNGGGCGGCCAATCAGACGGCTCAGAATGTTGAAGACGAGCACGATGAGGACGAGCACCAGTGATGCTGCCCACGCCAGTTCGATCTGGTTCTCGAATGGCATGCTTGAGAAGTTGTAGATCAGGATCGACAGGGATGCCGTCGGTTCGTGCACGCTGCTGAGCCAGTAGTTGCTGAACAGGGCGGTGAACAGCAGCGGGGCCGACTCGCCGGCAACCCGCGCCACGCCGAGCATGACACCAGTCAGAATGCCGGGCAGACCGGTCGGCAGCACTACCTTCCAGATCATTTGGGTGCGTGTGCACCCCATTCCCAATGCCGCGTCCTTCATCTTGCGCGGCACCATCTTCATGGCTTCTTCAGCGGTCAGGATCACCGTCGGCAGCATCAGCACCGCGAGCGAAATACCGCCGGCGAGCGCCGAGTACGAACCCATTGTGAGTACGACCGCCGCATAGACGAACACGCCGGCCAGGATCGACGGAAAGCCGGTCAGCACCTTGGCCAGGAACCGGGTGGTGGAGGCGATGCGGCTGGACGGGCGCAATTCGGCAAGATAGACGGCGGCCAGGATCCCGACAGGGATGCTGATCAGTGCCGCGATGCCGACCATCACCAGCGTGCCGAGGATGGCATTGCCGAAACCGCCGCCCATTTCAAAGCCGGCCGGCGGCAGTTCGGTGAACAGGGCCGGGCTCAGGCGTGCGCCTCCTTTGATGATCAGCATGTAGAGCACGGAAAACAGCGGCACGCTGGCGACCAGGGCGACAATCCAGGCACCGACGGTCAGCGCAGCGCTGCGTATTGCCCGCGCCTCGGTCATCGATCGGCGCAGATCATGGATGGGTGCCGACGATCCGGCGGTAGTGAGAACGGGTTGGGTGCTCATTTCTTCCCCGCGAACTTGCGCTGCGTCATCGTCAGGATTCCGATGNCCGGCAATATTAACGAGAAGGGTGATCGCCAGCAGAACCAGTGCGGCGTACATCAGCGCCTGCACCTCGATCGCGCCCGCCTCCGGGAAGTTAGATGCAAGAAGCGACGCCAAAGTGCTGGCGGGCGAGAACAGCGACAAGGTGATCTGCTTGGAGTTGCCGATCAACATTGCCAGCGCCATCGTCTCGCCGAGCGCCCGGCCGAACCCCAGCACCATGGCACTGGCGATGCCGCCCGCCGCCGTCGGCACCATCACCTTGAGGATGACTTCCCATCGGGTGGCGCCCATTCCGTAGGCTGCTTCCTTCGTCCGGTAGGGGATCAGCCGCAGTGCGTCCTGGGAGATGGCGGCGATCGTCGGCAGCACCATGATCGCCAGCACCAGCGTTGCCGGCAGCAGGCCAGGGCCGCTCAACGACGTGCTGAAGAACGGGATCCAGCTCAGGTATTCATTGAGGAAATTGGCCAAGGGGCGGATCGCCGGGATGACGACGAAAATGCCCCAAAGGCCGAACACAACGCTCGGGATGGCTGCCAGCATTTCGATGATCGTCCGAAACACGACGGCGAGACGCGGTGGCAGAAAATCCTGGGTGAGAAAGATCGCCACCGCCAGCCCGAAGAAGCCGCCGATCGCCAGCGCTAGCAACGAGCTGTAAAGCGTGCCCCAAATTTCTGGCAGGATACCAAAGTCGCCGTTCTGCACATTCCACGTGGAGGAGACGAGGAACCCGGCGCCGTAATTTTGGACCGCCGGCAATGCCTGGCGACCGATCTCATACAGGATGTAGGCAACGAGAAGGATAATCAGGCCGGCGGCAACAAAGGCCAGCGACCGGAATCCGCGATCGGACAGGTGCTCAGCCGCTGACGGCGGGCGAGTAATCCCCTGGCTCAGCGCGGCATCAGCAAACGGATTCTGGGGCATCGTCAGAGGGTCTTCCGCTCAAGTGTTGGTCCCGCTTTTTCTTGCACGGCGTAAAGCGACGGGCTGTCCGCCCGTCGCTTCATTTCACCGTGCCCGATGGATGGACCAATGTCCATCCGGCTTTGTCGGAGTTGTCTCGGCACTACTGGATGTTCGCGGATGCTTCGCGGACCTTCTCGATCACGCTCTCGGGCAGCGGGATGTAGCCCATGCTGTCAGAGATCTTCTGACCTTCGGTCAGGGCGTACTCGACCATCTTGCGCAGCGCTGCCGCCTTGTCGTCGTCCTGGTCCTTGTAGAACAGCATCCAGGTGAAGGTGGCGATCGGGTAGGCGTCCTCGCCTGCCGGATCCTCGATCCAGCCGCGCAGATCGGGTCCGAGCTCGGCGCTGGCCAGCGCCGCCTCACCCGACTCCGAACCCGGCGCGACGAACTTGCCGGCCTTGTTCTCCAGCGCCGCCGTCACCGCCTTGGTCAGCTTGGCGTAGCCGTACTCGATGTAGCCGATCGAGCCCGGGGTCTGCTTGATCGTTGCCGTCACGCCGTCGTTCTTCGGTGCGGCGACGAACTTGTCGCTGGTCGGCCACTGCACGGTGGTGCCTTGGCCGACGGTTTCGGCGAAGGAGGGNCTGATGGCACCCAGATGCTTGGTGAATACGAAGGTGGTGCCGCTGCTGTCCGACCGGCGCACGACGGTGATCGGCAGGTCCGGCAGCTTGACGTCCGGATTGGTGGCGACGATGCGGGGATCATTCCACATCGTGATCTTGCCTTCGAAAATATCCGGATAGACGTCGCGCGCCAGCTTCAGGCTCGGGTTGCCCGGCAGGTTGTAGGCCAGGACGATCTCGCCGGCCGTCATCGGCAGCAGTACGACGCCACCAGGCACCTTGGCGATCTGTTCATCGGTCATCGCCGCGTCGCTGGCCGCGAAATTGACCGTCTTATTGATAAAATCCTGGATGCCGGCGCCGCTGCCCTTGGCCTGATAATCGATCGTAACGCCCGGCGTTTCCTTGCTGAATTGCTTGAACCACGCAGAATAGATCGGGAACGGGAAGCTGGCCCCGGAACCAATCAGGCGTACGTCTTCCGCCTTGCCCGACGTCACGACGAACAAGACCATCGCCAGTGACAGTAATGCAATACGCATCTGCGATCTTAAGCTCATCCTTATACTCCTCCGCCTTTCAGAGCACACCAAACATCCCGGTCGTTTGTGCGCCGGTGCTGCTGCGGGCGAGACTTTATCCTCTCCCGCAGTGCAACATGGCATTACGGTTTTATGACACGCGTTGTTTCGCGAAGAGTTCACGAACGCTGGTTGGCCGGGGGATCCGGTGCTATGTCCGGCCCGTGTATCGGGAGGGGCGGAATGTTCGGAGCACTTCGGCAGTTCTTCGAAATCGATCGGCATGGAACGACGCTGGGGCGCGAAGCGATGGCCGGCGTCACGACGTTCGTGACGATGGCATATATTATCGTCGTCAATCCGAAAATTCTCGAAGCTGCCGGGATGCCGTTCGGTGCGGCGATGGTGGCAACCATTCTCACCGCCAGCTTCGGCACGCTGCTGATGGGGGTCTACGCCAAGCGTCCGTTCGCGATCGCTCCTTATATGNGGGAGAATGCGTTCATCGCGTTTACCGTCGTTCACGTCCTCGGATACAGCTGGCAGACGGCTTTGGGCGCGATCTTCATCGCCGGCGTGCTGTTCCTGCTGCTCACGGTGCTCAAGCTGCGGAGCTGGCTCGCCGATGCCATCCCGCCGTCGCTGAAAATCGCGTTTGTGGTCGGTGTCGGCCTGTTCCTGACTTTCGTCGGTCTGAATGAAACGGGCATCGTGCGGTTTGGCGTGCCCGGCGCGCCGGTGCACGTGGGCGACTTTGGGGAGCATTCGGTGCTGCTGGCGATCTTCGGGTTTCTGCTGATCGCCTGGATGATGATGATCCTCCGGCTGCCGATCGCCATCCTCGCCGGCATTGCCGTGGTCACGGCGATGGCGCTGGGTTTGNGGTTGGTGTCGATGCCCGATCGCTGGGTTGCTCTGCCGCCCGATCTCTCGCCGCTGTTCTTGCATCTCGACGTGGTGGGCGCGCTGACCTGGGGCATGTTCGGAGTGGTGCTTACGATCTTCGTTATGAGCTTCGTCGATACCATCGGCACGCTGATCGGCCTCGGCTACAAGGTCGGCTTGGTTGACGCGGACGGCACCATGCGGGACATCGAACGGCCGATGCTGTGCGATGCGGTGACGACGACCATAGCCCCGCTGCTTGGGACGTCCACCAGCGGTGCGTACATCGAGTCCGCCACCGGTATCGAGGCAGGCGGCCGGACGGGGCTAACGGCGGTGGTGACGGCCCTGCTGTTCCTCTCGGCACTGTTCTTTGCGCCGGTCCTTGCGATCGTCCCACCCTACGCCTACGGTCCGGCGCTGATCGTCGTCGGGTTGCTCATGATGGCGCCGGTGACGCTGGTGCCGTTCGACGATCCCAGCGAGGCGATACCCGCCTTTGCCGTGATCACCTTGATGAGCTTCACGTACAATATCGGTGTTGGCGTGACGGCGGGCTTCGTACTCTATCCAATCTTCAAGGTTCTCGCGGGTCGGGCCGGCGAGGTGAAGACGGGATTGTGGGTCCTGGCAGCACTCTCGGCACTGTTCTTCGTCTTCTACCCGTATTGATGCTCTTCTCTTGAGGCTGGTGCGCGCCGCCGTCCCCGAAGAGTCGTTCTGCCCGCACGGAGTGCCGGTTGATTCAGGTCTGTTTCCGTCACGCTATGACGCGACGGGAGGCGAAAAATGTCATTGCGCCCCACGACGATGCGGTTGCCAACAGCAGACGATCGTTATACGCGTGGGAAGGGCGTTACCGATCTGCGCGGGAGTGACCTCTATCCGTACCATCGCGAGGACGGCGTTTCGTCTTCAAGGTCCATCACTGGAGCGGCAGGTCATGAATCTTCTTATTCTGCAGTCCGTTGTTTCGATCCTGGCCGGCATCCTGATTTTCATCAAGCCGCAACTGCTCAACTATATCATCGCCTTCTATCTGGTTCTGGCTGGGGTCATGGGACTAATCCTCGCATTCGGCTGACCGGTTGCGACACATCCTCTTGATCTGGACAAAAATAACCACGATTCCGCTGTAGTATGATATATAATGACGCCTTATACGCGTATCGGTTGTGTATGGTGCGCACGAAATGAGCAAGTTTTGTTGCTGCATGAACAAGGCGGAGAGTGTCTCTGCCGGACAGGATTGGTGAGCGGATATCGCAGGGCAAGGGTCTTTAGTTTTCAGCCATCAAGAAAATGTAAAATTAGGAGTTTGTGGTAATAATAGAGCTTGGAGTGGAGGAGGTCATGATTAAATTGTTTCCTGCGGTCATCGCTGTAGGGCTTTTGGTTACGGGCTCCGGTACTGTGCAGGCACAACAAAATGTTTGTGAATCCAATGTCGCGCAAGTGCTTGCCGAGTACGGCGTGAAGATGAGCGATATTGCTGATTCGTCCTGGCAGACCTCTCGATGGCCCTCACGCGGTGACGAATATGGCCCGATCAACGGCTACCAGTTTTCCGGGAGACCAGCCTCCTGCGATAGCGGCACCCTGTATGTCTCTGTAACCACCGGCTGCGAGATCTCCAACCTGCACACGCAAGGCGGCTGCAAGATCAAGGGAATCCCCGATCACTGGTGGTAACGTGACGTCGCCGCGGCGAACCGGACGGGCCTCCGCCGGAACGTCACGGCCGATCGCGCTGTGCGCATCCCGACAGGCTGCGCGCCGTTTCAGCCCAAACAGAAAAGCGGATAAACGCCATGATAGAGCTCGGCCACGTTGTTCCCACCCCCGGCTCGATGAGCTGCGCGCCAAGGCGGACGGCAAAGATCCCGCCATCCTCACCGAACTGGCGGGAGAACTGCTGCAGTTCAGCCAGACCCTGGACAAGCATTACGACTTTATTCGCGCTTTTGAGACGGCTCGTGAAGGCATCCAGGTGCTTGCACAGACCGAGTACGCCTGGGATCGTGATCTCACCTTGCTGATGGATGCCCTCATCGCCGAATATCTTTCGATCTCGCATCGCAGCCGCATGGAGCCGGATCGCAAGATGCTGGCGCCCATCGCCGCGGCGCTCGCCCACGAACGCTAAGCGCTGAAGTCACGACGAGCCGGTGGGGCCAAGCGGGCAATGAACCGTAAGCCCCCACCGATTGGCTCGCGACTTTCCCTGCCTCTTGAGCGGCAGTGGTCTGCTCACCGGGCAGACGGATCGAACCTGCATTGAGGGAGGGGGAACGATGAGCGTGCCGGTGGTCGAACGACAAACCGCATCAACGGCTGTGACGAGCGCGCAGCCGGCTGATCTGGAGAAGGTCCCCGTCGATCAGGTTCTGAAGACGCTCGACGTTCAGCCGGACCAGGGTCTCGGCAGTGCCGAAGCGCAAAACCGCCTTGCCCGGTATGGGCCCAACGCGATTGTCGAAAAGGAGAAGAGCCTGCTGGCGAAGGTCGCGGGCTACTTCATGGGGCCGATTGCCTACATGATCGAGGCCGCGGCACTGGTCTCCGCCATCCTCGGTCACTGGCAGGACTTCATCATCATCATGGCGTTGCTGGTGTTCAACGCCATCCTCGACCTGTGGCAGGACATGAAGGCGTCGAACGCGCTGTCGGCGCTGAAGAAGGGGCTGGCCCCGGAAGCGACGGTGCTGCGCGACAAGACATGGGGCAGCATCGACGCCGCGAGCCTGGTGCCCGGAGATATCGTCAAAATCCGCCTGGGCGTCATCGTGCCGGCCGACCTGCGGCTGGTTTCGGGCGATTACGCGTCGATCGATCAGGCGGCGCTGACCGGCGAGTCATTGCCGGTGGCGAAGAAGGTGGGCGACCAAGCCTATTCCGGCAGCATCGTCAAGCAGGGTGAGATGGAAGGCGTGGTAATCGCCACCGGCGGCAACACCTTCTTCGGTCGTACCGCGAAGCTGGTTGCCGGCGCGGGCGCGGTCAGCCACGCCCAGAAGGCGATGTTCCAGATCGGCAACTTCCTGATCATCGTTGCCCTGGTGCTGGCAGCGATCATGGTCGCCTTCCGCATCTATCATGACATCGTGATCGCCGATAACTGGGGCCTCGCAGATGCGCTGAACATCCTGCAGTTCGTGCTGATCCTGCTGGTGGCCTCGATTCCGGTGGCGATGCCGGCGGTGTTTTCGATCACCATGGCGCTGGGCGCGCTCGCGCTTTCGAAGCAGAAGGCGATCGTCTCACGATTGGAGGCGATCGAGGAAATGGCCGGCGTCGATATCCTCTGTTCGGACAAGACCGGCACGCTGACCAAANACCAGCTGAAGCTGGGTGATCCGATCCTGCTGGCCGCCAAGGACNCCCAGGACGTGATCCTCGCGGCGGCGCTCGCCTCGAAAATCGAGGATCAAGATGCCATCGACACCGCGGTGATCGACGCTTTGAAGGATCAGAGTGCCCTGAAAGCGTACACCCAGGGCAAGTTTGTGCCGTTCGATCCGGTGAGCAAGCGCACCGTCGCCACGGTGAGCGATGCGCAGGGCAAGACGATCGTCGTCTCGAAGGGTGCTCCGCAGGCGATTGTCGACCTGGCCAAGCCCGCGCCCGACGTGGCTGAGAAGGTGAAGCAGACGGTCGACGAACTCGCCGGCAAGGGCTATCGCGCGCTGNGGGTTGCCCGCTCGGAGGACGGCGGTGCGACCTGGGCGTTGCTCGGTGTGCTGCCGATGTTCGATCCGCCGCGCGATGACTCGAAACAGACGATCGACCTTGCCAACGCCAAGGGCGTGCGGGTGAAGATGATCACCGGCGATGACACGGCCATCGCCCGCGAGACGGCACGCCAGCTCGGCATGGGAACCAACATCATTCCGGCGGCGGACGCCTTTCCAAAGGACATGGACCCCAGCCACGTCCCGGCGCAGATCGCCCAGTCGATCGAAACCGCGGACGGCTTTGCCCGCGTCTTCCCCGAGCACAAGTACGCTATCGTCAAGGCGCTTCAGGAGCGGGGGCATCTGGTGGCGATGACCGGCGACGGTGTCAACGATGCGCCGGCACTCAAGCAGGCGGACTGCGGCACCGCCGTCTCGGGAGCGACGGATGCGGCGCGCGGTGCCGCGGCGCTGATCCTGACCGCGCCCGGCCTGTCGGTGATCAACAACGCCATCGACGAGGCGCGGCGTATCTTTGGCCGGATCACCAGCTACACCGTCTATCGGGTCGCGCTGACCATGGACATCATGTTCCTGGTGGTGCTGTCGACGATCTTTCTCGGCTTCCAGCCGCTGACGGCGATCATGATCGTCATCATGTCGCTGCTCGACGACATCCCGATCATGACCATCGCCTATGACAACACGCCGGTCAGCGAGCGGCCAATCCGCTGGAAGATGCCGCGGTTGCTGAGCATCTCGGCGGTGCTCGGGTTCTTCTCGGTCGTGCAATCGTTCGGACTGTTGCTCATCGGCATGGAGGTGCTGTCGAACCCGCAGCTGCAGACGTTCTTCCAGCTCTTCGATCACAGCCACCTGCAGACGGTGATGTTCCTGCAGCTGGTTGCCGGTGGCCACTTGCTGCTGTTCGTCACCCGCACCGAGCGCTGGTTCCTGCGGCCGCCGTTCCCGGCGATGCCGCTGTTCGTGGCGATCCTGGCGACGCAGCTGCTCGCCGTGCTGATGTGCGGTTTCGGTTGGCTGGTGCCGCCGATCTCATGGGCGATGATCGGTTGGGTCTGGGCCTATAACCTCGTCTGGATGCTCATCCTTGGCGGTGTCCGTCTTGCCACCGAGCAGTTTGTCGATCATCGGACCGCTCGGCACCGCCGTAGCGCCGAAATCGTCACCCGCTCGCTGCAGCCGCATGTGCCGGGCCTCGGCAAATCGTCCAGCTGAGTGTTAACCGACGACAATGGAGAGGCTGCAGGCATCGCTGAAGCGCTTCTTTGCGTTGGCGCTTGTCTTTGCGCTTGTCGCTGGCGCGTTCCTTGTGCTGCAGCCCTTCATCGTCGTCCTCATCTGGGGCGGGGTGCTCGCAATCGCGACTTGGCCGATGTTCCGTTGGCTCGTCCACCGGCTTGCCGGTCGGCGGACACTTGCTGCCGGTCTTGCCACTGCGATTGTCTTTCTTGCTCTTTTTGCGCCGGTCGCGCTTATCGGCAACGAGTTGCGAACCGATGGTCCGCAGCTTGCCGCGCAACTTCAATCGGCCTTGCAGGAAGAGGTTCCGCAACTGCCTGACTGGATGAGCCGACTGCCGGTCGTCGGCGAACCGCTGACGAAAGTGCGGGCCGCTCTCGTGCGCCGCGGCGAACGGATCGCGAGCTTTCTTGCCGCGGAGCTCGAAGCACGGTTGGATTTGGTCGCTGGAAACCTCGAGAAGCTGGTGAGCGGCATTGCCAGCGGTCTCATCGACCTTCTCCTCAGCTTTTTCTGCCTCTTTTTCTTCTATCGTGACGGTCAGTCCGGGGTTGCTCGCCTAGCCTCCTCGATGCAGGCCCTGTTTGGCGAGCGGGCGCCGCACTTCCTGGAGATTGCTTATGCGACCGTTCGTGCCGTTGTTTACGGCGTCATCGGCTCCGCTCTGGCGCAAGGGGCCGTTTCGTTCGTCGGCTACGAAATCGTCGGTGTTCCCGCGGCAGCTCTCTTGTTCATTGTCACCGCGATCATCGCTGTCATTCCGGGCGCCATCGTTGTTGTCTGGCTGCCGGTTTCGCTTTGGCTCTTGTTCACCGGCTCGACCGGTGGGGCGATTTTCATCGCGCTGTGGTGCGGCGTTCTTGCAGCCAACCTCGACAGTTTCATCAAGCCTTACTTCATAAAGCGCGGTAGTAACCTGCCGATGCTTTTGGTTTTCTTCGGGGTTCTCGGCGGTGGCCTTGCGTTTGGCCTGCTCGGTCTGTTCGTCGGTCCGACGATTCTCGCGCTGCTGTACGCGCTGATCATGGAATCATCTCTTTCGCGGACGCTTGAAGCCCGCTAGAGCAACATCCGATCATGCGGAATCACGGGCTCGAACCGTGCTCTAATCAGTTCATACCGGCATTGGGAACCAAGCCAGGGGTGATGCATGGACCTGACGCTGCTCATCTTCCTCGCCGTCTATCTGGCGATGGGGCTTGGCCATCTTCCCGGCTTCAAGGTCGACCGGACGGGCGCTGCTCTTATCGGCGCGCTGGCGATGCTGGGAGCCGGGCGGATTGCACCGCAAGCGGCCTGGAACTCGATTGACTATTCAACGATCGGTCTGCTGTTCGGCCTGATGGTGGTCTCTTCCGCGTTCGTGGTATCCGGCTTTTACGCCTGGACAGCGGCGCGGGTTGCCACGCTTAACGTCGCCCCGCCCATTTTGCTCGCCATTCTTGTCGTCGTTGGCGGTGTCCTGTCGGCGGTGCTGACCAACGACGTGGTGGTGGTGGCAATGACGCCGCTTTTGGTTGCGATCACGCTTTCACGCGGCCTGAACCCGGTGCCGTTTCTGCTCGGCTTCTGCTTCGCCACCAATACCGGGGCGGCCGGCACCATCATTGGCAGTCCGCAGAACATGATCGTGGCGCAAGGCCTGGACATGTCGTTTATCGGCTTTCTGCGTGTCGCCGGACTTCCGGCGCTGTTGTCACTGCCGGTTGTCTGGGGAATTATTGCCATGCTGTACCGGAGACGCTGGCAGCTCGCTTCGCCTGTCCCGGCGGATGCGTCCGTTGCTGCTCCCGTCGCCGTTGATCGCTGGGAGACGCTCAAGGCGGCGGTCGTCACGATCGTGGTCGTCATGGCATTCGTCTTCAGTGACTGGCCACGCGAGCTGATTGCGCTGTCCGCCGCAGCACTGCTGCTGATCAATCGGCGGATCGCGTCGACCGACATGATGAAGCACGTGAACGGCAATCTGATCGTGCTGCTGATGGGGCTGTTCGTCGTCAATGCGGCACTCGCCGCAACCAACCTTCCTCAGCACTTACTGGCTGATCTGCGCTCGGCCGGCTTCGATCTGCATCAGCCATTGTGGCTGTTCGTCGTCGCCTCGGCACTGAGCAACACGGTCGGGAACAACCCGGCGGTGATGTTGCTGGTGCCATCGCTCGATAGCAGTGGCCCGGTGAACGCGATAGGAGCCGCGCTCGCGCTCGGTACCGGGTTTTCCAGCAATCTGATCGTGTTTGGCAGTCTTGCCGGCATCATCGTCGTCGAGGCGGCGGCGAAGTACGGCGTAAAGATTTCGTTCGGCGAGTTCTGCCGCGCCGGCGTTCCGGTCGGCCTTGCGTGCATGGCAATCGCTGTGGCCTGGATCGCGCTGCTGGCGCGGTGAAGGGGCTTCGAAGCCCGCACACAGGCGTTCCAGTTTGCCCCTGTTCAGAAGGCTGCCGTCAGCGACAGGACAGCGCGTGGCTCGCACTGGTTGGTACCGCCGAAGCAGTCGTTTTTGTCGAGATTGGTGTCTGTGTAGGCGAGGCCGAGCGTGATCGGCTCCATGGTTACTGAAACGGCGATGCGCCAGTCCTGGTAATCCCGCGCGCCGAACGTCTCGTTGTCGTCGATCCACTGGTGACCTGTCGCACCCTCGATGCCGAGTGTGATCCCCTGATCGGGTATTCCCAGCGAAGACCGCCGAGCAGGTAATGCGCCTGGCCGGAGCCGCCAAAGAAGTCCGGTGAGTAGTAATACTCTCCGAGCAGGCTGAAACCGTAGTCCAGTCCATAACTTAGCAGCAAGGGAACTTCCCAATAGTCATAATTCAGATTTGAGTTTGCGCCCGGATACCAGTAATAAACTGCACCTATATCCCAATCAATTCCCGCGGTTGTGCCAGAAAACCAAACATCAGGTCGAGTTCGAGGTGGGCCTCTCCGCCGTCGTCGAAGTCCACGTTCGATCCCCAGAACCCAACGTAGGGCTGAGCATCGGGCAGTCCGACGTCGACGGAGTACGAAAGACCGCCCTGGATGGCTGGATTGTGGTCCGTGTTGGTGATGCCTCGATCGACATAGTCGGAGACGAGACCGACTTCGACCGAGATCTCGCCCGGTAGCCAATCCTGTTCCGTATCGCCAGACTCGACGGCAGTGCTGGGTTCGGAGGGCTCGCTTGGCGCATGTGGCGCGCTTGGCGCGTCGGCGCCGAACGCGGCAGGGGCGGTAACGCAGACACCAAACACGACGATCGCACGCGCGGCACGAGCGTACCAGTCCCGCCTTCGCCGATGTCGCCAGTGATGCATCGCGTTGATCAGCGACCGATTGCGATCAGCAGCGACAAGGGCAGTATGCTTATTCCCGCCTTGGGGTGTAATGGGGTGGGACTGTCCTTCGCCATAAGAGTCCGATGCTCCGTCACCAGCCACTCGGTTTTCAATCCTCATGTGCGCGTATTACAACCCATTTCGGGGTCAATGCATCTATATATGACCAAAATCTCTCGCAAGAAATTCGCGCTAGACGTTTGTGGGTAAGCTATGCTAAGGCCCTGTTTGGGATGTGGGTGCATTGCAGGGGGTGCATTGCAAATGCCGTGGGAGCGGTCATGGCACCGCAGGGTTTGGCCGTAGCCGAAAACGGTTTCCTGGTTTGCGAGGCCTGCTCGCCCGCCCGGATTCTCCGATGTCGACCTTCCCGATATCCGCCACGAGGATCGGCACGGCGGAGGCATGAACGCAGCGGCGTGGTCGCTTGCGGCGGGCGACTCACCGAAAGCAGAAGCGATTCACCGCTTCACGTCAGCGCGCCATGAATATCCAAGACAAGATCCTCATGATCATCGCGTTTTCCCTGCTGGTATCTGCAGCGGCAAACTGGGTCGTGCTAGATCAGTTGGCGTATCCTGCTTTTGCCAGTCTCGAACGGAAAAGTGCCACACAGAATAACCAGGTGGTGCGGGCTGAAATCAACGGCGAGATTAACAATATCAGTATCACGCTTTGGGATTACTGCAATTGGGATGATGCATATGAATATACTAAATACATGAATAATTCATTTGCGGGTGAAAATCTGAATGCAGATAATTTATCAAAATTTTCTATCGACTGGCTGGAGGCGTATGATGAAGAAAAATCTCTCATTTTTTCGACAAAAATAAGTCAAAAAAGTATATTCCAAGATCAACAATTATTTCACTGTATCCAGATATCATAAATAGTTTAAGATACGATGCATCAGAAAATAAAGGAATAATATCAACACCAGAAGGAATTTTAATGTTTGCGGTACGGCCCGTGTTAAAAACAAATGGTGAGGGCCTAGATCTGGTTATTTTGTTTTTCTCGTATTCTTGATCAAGAAGTCATCGATCATATTAAACAAAAAACCAAAATAAATTTTGATCTAATCGATATCACACATGAACACCCGGATCTCGATAGTGGGTTTCTGGACGAGTTGGTTGCGTCCGAAACGCCGGTGGTGACCAGGGACGCTCAAGGTGACCGGCTGCTGACCTACTCGGTGCTGAACGATTTTATGGGAGCGCCCGTTCTCGTCCTAAGATCGACGAGAGCGCGTAATATTTCAGCCATCGGCCGCAGAGTGCTTCTGGCGTCCATGGCCGGCATCGCGGTTTCCGCCATGCTGGTGATGGGGGTGACCGTCTTGTTGTTGCGGTGGCTGCTGATCAAACCCCTGGAGACGTTTACCGATCAGGTCGTCGACATCGGCCGGACCGGCGAATTGGGACAGCGTGTCGCACTTGAGCGAAACGATGAGATCGGTACCCTGAGCCGCGAGTTTGGAAAGATGCTGGAGAGGCTCGCAAACGCGCGCGACCAGTCGCTGGAACGCTCGTACAACACTGGCCTGGCCGAGATGGCCGTCGGCGTCCTGCACAACCTTCGTAATCACATCACGCCGCTCAGCATGCAAGTGGGCAGGTTCCGCGAACATCTGTTACGGTTTCCAGGTGCCAACGTATCCCTGGCCTATGAGGAATTGACGACGAGATGCCCGGATGCCGAGCGCAAACAAAAACTGGATCAGTACATCAAGCTTTCACTTCAAGATTGCCGCCTTCGCAACGAACAGATCGTGCAGTGGTTGCAGCGGGTGTCCGATGACCTTCGTCATCTCGACAGCACCCTAAGTGAGCTTGAGCGTTTCGGAAAATCCAGCAATCAATATACCCCGATCCTGGTCAGCAAGGTCGTTGAAGAGGTCATTGCTCAGCTTCCGGATTGTTCTGTATCTAATACCAGCATTGAAATCAGCTGCCATCTGGGCAGTAACGTGGCAGTGCTCTCTACGCCCTTCATTCTGAAACATATCCTCCACAATCTTCTGGTAAATGCGTGCGAAGCGATCGTCGCCGCCAATCGACCGCAGGGTCGGATCGAGGTCGTACAAATCCTGGAAACCTCCGGCGACCGTAACCGTGTCGATCTGCAGGTCCGTGACAACGGCATTGGTATCGCGCCGGATCAGCTGAACACGGTCTTCACGCGCGGCTTCAGCACGAAAATCGGGGAACGGCGCGGCACCGGTCTGCACTGGTGTGCCAACAGCGTTGCGAAGATGGGCGGCGAGTTGTTTGCAACCAGCCCCGGTATCGATCGTGGTGCGGTCCTGCACCTCCTGCTGCCGTTGGCGGTCGCCGATATGCATGCTGCGGCGTGAGGCGTGAGTGCGATGCCCTCAGCTTCTCCTCTTCGCATCCTGCTCGCTGATGACGAACCTCGCATCCTGGAAGAGTATGAGCAGATTTTGCAGGGAGCGGATTTCAACAGCCCCGAGCGACAGGCATTGAACGACCTGGAACAGGAACTCTTCGGGGAGNCCAGCAACGGTTATGATAGTACGTTCGACCTCTGCGTGTGTCGGCAAACGCACGAGGCGGTCGCCGCCGTTGAGACGAGCTTGCGCGATGATCAGCCGTTCGCCGTTGCCTTTATCGATTTCCGGATGCCCCCGGGCGCAAACGGCGCGGTCGCGGCAGAGCGCATTCGCAAGCTCGATCCGGATATCAATATCGTCTTCGTGACCGCCTACTCGGACATCGGTTTGTCCGATATCGTGGCGCGGGTCCCGCCGCCAGATAAAATCCTTTATTGCCACAAGCCGTTGCATGCTAGCGAGTTGAGACATTTCGCGCACGCCCTGTCCGCCAAGTGGACGGCGGAACGACATCTGAAGGCAACGCAGCAGCAGCTCGAACAGATCATCAATTCCACTCCGGCTGTCNGTGTATTGCCGCGAAGCGTCGCCAACCTATCGTGCAACCTTCGTCACCAGCAACGTCCGGCAAAAATTCGGGTACGACGAATTGACGTTTCTCGACGAGTCATCTCCATGGCTCGGCCGAGTTCACGCCGATGAACGCAACAGCGTGCAAGAANNGCGATCGACGGCTTGTATGCGCACGGTGAGATCGCCATCGAATATCGGCTCAGGCTCCAGGATGGAAGCTATCGCTGGGTCAGCGACCGGGCGAAACTTCTGCGCGATGCTTCCGGGCAGCCAAAGCAGCTGGTCGGTTGTCTGATCGACATTAGCGATCGTCGCCAGGCGGAAGACCGAATTCGGCGCCTCGCTTACTTCGATGGACTGACGGGCCTGCCCAACCGTTTCCTGATGTGTGAGCTGCTCGATCAAGCCCTGGCGCGAGCCAAGCGGCACGGGCGTTATCTAGCGGTTCTGTTTCTCGACCTCGACCAGTTCAAGCGTGTCAACGATACCTTGGGGCACGCCGTCGGTGATCAGCTGCTGCGGACCGTCTCCGAGCGCCTGCTCAGGTGCATCCGACTTGGTGACGGATTGTTCCACGACTCCGGTGGGGAGGGTGCTGCGCCGACGAATGTTCTGGAAATGATCTCCCGCCATGGCGGCGACGAATTCGTCGTGATCCTGCCGGAGATTAGTGATGCCGAGGATGCCGCAAACGTCGCCAGTCGACTCGCGGCCATCCTGTCCGATCCGATCAGACTGAAGGATCGGGAAGTCACCGTCAGTGTGAGCATCGGCATCAGCGTCTTTCCCGAAGACGGTGACGACGTCGAGACGCTGCTGAAACATGCTGACACCGCGATGTATCAGGCGAAGGAGCAGGGCAGAAACTGTCATGCGTTTTTCAATGGCGCGATCAGCCAGCGCGCGGCCCGCAGGTTCACTCTCGAATCGAGCCTCCGGAGAGCGCTGGAGCAGGGGGAACGGAGCCTGTCCTATCAGCCGCGCATTGACCTCCGGAGCCGCCAGCCGATCGGAATGGAAGCTCTGGTGCGGTGGCGACTGCCGGACGGTAGCTGTGTCATGCCCACGGAGTTCGTGCCCATTGCTGAGGAAACGGGTCTCATCATGCCCATCGGCGAATGGGTCTTCGATGAGGCATGCCGCCAGAACGTTGCATGGCTCCGCAAAGGACTGCCTCC
Organism: Defluviicoccus sp.; assembly: GCA_013414705.1. Lineage (GTDB taxonomy): Bacteria > Pseudomonadota > Alphaproteobacteria > Rhodospirillales > Defluviicoccaceae > Defluviicoccus. Next base: position 2,532,874 of record CP058705.1, on the reverse strand, counting down.
GCTGGTGGTTTCGGTCAATCTGTCGACAATGCAATTTAGGAAANAAGACCTAGTTTATTTGATTCAGGACGTACTTTTGAAACACGATCTTGATTCAAGACTATTGGAGATTGAACTTACCGAAAGCATGATTATTGATGATACGCCTGCTACGAAAAATATTGTTGCTAATTTGCAGGATATCGGCGTCAGAATCTCAATTGATGACTTTGGAACCGGCTATTCGTCTTTGAGTTACCTCAAAAATTTTACCTTTGATGCAGTCAAGATGGATCAGTCGCTGATCCAGGATGTTTGCCGCAGCCCGGCCGGGGCGGCCATCATCAAGGCGACAATCGGTCTGGCACATGACCTGGGGCTGCAGATCGTCGCTGAGNGGGTGGAAGAGCGGGGCCAACTGGACTTCCTCAGCGTGCACGGTTGCGATGAAGCGCAGGGCTATTTGTTCGCGCCGGCTCTCGAATGCGAAGATTTTGAAAAATGGGTTCGGCAAAATACGGACAATGAACAACAAAAATGCAAGAAGAAACAATAAAATCAGGTAAGATTAAGAGACTGCTGTTTGGATCCGGAGTGTGCTCTTGAGCGTGGCGCTGTCAAGAACGGGACGTTTGTCAACATTTCGGTACTGGACAAACGCCAATGAACATGCTGTTTGCCAAAGTAGGCTACGAACAGGGGACCTGCTCATCCCTCTATTCTCAGTATTTGTATATGTATCTCGCCCCAAGCGAGATCGCCGGAATCGGTCTGTTCACAGCGCACTCATGTGCAGCTGGCAGCATCGTGCTTCGGGTTCGAAAATCAGGTTATCTCAGGCCGGCGCGGCCCTATAGCGAAATCAGAGCACTCGGTTTTACCCACGCACAAATTCTGCAGGTGGGACTGGACGCGTTTCTTCCCCGCTCGGTGCTCCAGACGATTTCACCAACCACTCTTGCGAGCCGAACTGCGGATTGCGCGTGTGGTCCGACGGCTTCGCGATGATCGCCTTGCGCGACATTGCCGCGCATGAGGAGCTCACGTACGACTATTCCACGCACCAGGAGCACCCGCTGGAGGACATGGTCTGCCAGTGTGGGGTCCCTTGCTGTCGGGGCGTGGTCCGAAGTTTTCCACGCTGCCGGCCTCCCTGCAGAAACGATACCTCGCTCTCGATATCGTTGCCGACTTCGCCGCCACCGCCGCTCGAACTGCGATCGCTGCTGCCGCCGGCACCTGACAGGAGCATGTGGGCGTTCCTGCGAACACCCGTTGCGGTCCGCGAGTTTGGGATCCTGGGTGGGCTGTGTTCGGCTGCGGTTGTCGTCGTGACGACGGCAGGTGCGGCTGGTGTGCTGTCGAATGAGGGCGGCCGGACGCTTCCCATCGTCTACGTGCTGCTGGCGGTGGTCGGGGTTCCCNTGGCGTCGGTGCTTTCGGCGGCGCTGGGCCGGTGGCCGGCGATTGTGGTCTGCCGCGTTGCGTCCCTGCTCGCTATCGGTGTCTGTGTCCTGCTGCTGGTTGCGATGGCAGCGCGGTGGGAGGGGGCGNCGGAGGCCACGTGCGTCATTGGCTATGTGATCGAGATCATCTTCGATACCCTGTTCTGGCTCGTGGCAACCGAACATCTGGCGACACGGGATCTCAAGCGACACACGCCGGCCCTGGCGATATCCTTCGGCATCGGCGGTGTCGTTGCGGGCGTGCTGGCCAGCGTGTTCTGCCGCCTTTTGACGTCTAATTACCTAGTTTTACTGGCAGTTGTCCCGCTGGCACTGGCATATTGCCAGTGTGGCCGGATCTTGCGGCGGCTGCAGCGCCTGGAGGTGGCCGCAGCGGCAGACGACGAACCCAGATATCTGGACGCACTCCGCTCTGCATGGAGCGTTTTCAAAGCATTCCCCATCTCCGTGCTGATCGCTTTGAGCATTCTTTTGATGTCGGCGCTGTTCTGTCTCCAGGATTACCTGGCGATGACCATCTTTTCGATGTCGCTCTCCGGTCAGGATGAACTGGGGAGATTTCTGGCCGGTGTGTCTGCCGGGCAGCAAGGTCTGGAGATCCTCATCCTTCTGGTGTGTGGCAAGTTCCTGGACAACGTGAGGCCGTTCGCCAGAAACCTCCTGTTCCCGTTGACGACCCTGGCCTGTCTGCTGCCGTTGTTGTGGACTTGCGTCCTTCCCGTCGCCGTGCTCCTCAGTCTGAACGCCAATTCCATTTCAAACGGCGTTTTTGAGCCGGTGAAGACGATCAATTACGCGGTCGTCCCGCATGCTGTTCTGCCGCCACTGCGGATGCTGCTGGAGGGCAGCATCTACCCACTGGGCATCGCGCTTGCTGGTGGCGCCCTTCTGGTCCTGCAGGCGAGCGTCGAGTTCAGGAGCATTGCCGCCGTTTCGGTGGTGCTCAGTCTGCTGTTCCTCGCGGCGTCCGGCGTGGTCGGCGTGCTGTTCGTCCCCAGCATGATCCGGGGGCTCCGTGTGCGGAGACTGCATCCCAGCCGCTATAAGCTTTGCGCCGGGACGTGGCTGTTTTCGCGCGATGTCGCCCGGCGCCTGCTGCGAGATCCGGACGCCGCTGTACGGGAGTTCGGGCAGGCGCTCGCTCGAGATCGCTATCCAGAACTGCTGCACGGCAACGGAGCAAGACGCCGAAGAAGCGCTGCCCACGTCCGACTGAATCGGTGCCGTCGGTCGATGCGAAAGCTGCTTCGGCGGCAGTCCACACGCAGCCGCCGTGNNATCGCAAGGAAATGAGGGCCTTGTGTCCCGCTTGCGCCACACCGATCCGCGCATTCGTCGGCTTGCCCGGCGTCAACTGGCCGGGTCCGGGAACCGCGCGCTGCCGGTGCCTCGACAAGACCTGGAGGGCGTGATTTCCGGGCCGTGCAGGCGGCGGTCCGCTCACTCGCCGCGATGCGCAGCCGGCGTGCCCGGCGCATTCTTCGTCTCCACCTCGATCTCTTGTACGACCGTGCACGCCGCAATCTGGCGGCAATCCAGGTGCTCGAAGTCATCGCACAGGAGCCAGAGCGTACGGCGGCAGCCAAGGCGGCATCGTCGGTGTTCGAGGACGCTAACCGGGCGATCTTGCGTCGCGTGCTGGGCATCAAGGCGGCACTGGGCCGTCGCCGGGATGTCGCGCTACTTCAGGGTATCGCAGAAACAGGCGAGGCCGTCGAGCGTTCGGACGCCATCGAAGCGCTGACGAACATGCCCACTGGCCCGCTGATCCGCCCGCTGCTGCCCATCCTCGAACCACACGCTCGCGATCGGACGACAAGGACAGGAGCATGCCCGCTGTCGGCCGAACCCGACAACGACAGCATTCTGTGGACCGCTGCTGCTGACGACCCGGTGTTGCGTCATCTGATTACGCCACTGTTGACGAAGTTGAAGCCGTTTCCTTTCCGACCCCAAGAGGCCGAAATGCTGGAAACCGTCCTGTTTCTGAAAACCGTGCCATTGTTCCGGGAGTTGCCGCCCGAGAGTCTGGTCCGGGCTGCGGCGACTGCCGAGTCCGTGCGTCTGAATGCTGGCGACCGCGTGTCGTTTCCCGGGAACCAAATGNCTCGCGTCTATGTGGTGCGCAGTGGCTGCGTCGATCTGCTGGTTGGCAATTGTGTCGTCGACCGCCGGGAACGCACCGGACTGCTTGGTTTGTCCGCTCTCACCCACGTCGAACAGCATAACGTGTCTGCGCGCTGTAATGGCGCGTGCGAATTGCTGGGGTTTCCGTCGTGGGTGCTGCGCGATCTGCTGGCCGAAGAACCGGGGTTGCTCTGGGCAGTGGTGCGTGATGCTGCGCAGACGCAACAGCAGTCGTACCTGCAACTGGCGCACGCGCAACGGCGCGAAGCGACGGCCGCAATAGGATCCGGGACGAGACCCGTAGCCGGTTTCTTGCGGCTGGTCGAGACGACTGAGCGTACCCCCGATGAGATGATGGCGGAGTTTCTCCCGGGTCAGACAGCCTGCCAAGATTGACATCGTCGCGGACGCGGATTGGCGCAGAATATCGATGTCGGCCCCTCTACTTGGTCTTCGAACTGCCGGGCCAGGATCTCGAGACGATCATGGGCGGACACCACGGCAAATCCGGATCGCGAGGATGCGTCACCACTGCCACGAGTGCGATTGCGTGGTGCGGTGAGCGGCAGAGGGCGGGGGTGTCAGTCGGCGAACCCGTAGCGTTCCAGATCCTCGAAGCTCCGGGGCAGCAGGGTGTCGGCGATGCTCGCCAGGATGTCGCCGACGTTGCGGGAGAAATCCCGCATGCGGCGCAGCCGCGGCAAGTCCTTCTCGCCCAGGATATCGTAGCCGTGCTCCCTGACGAGCACTTCGAGCCTGTCGTGCTCCTGCTTCCAGTGGATCGCGTACTGTGCGCGATCCAGGGGCGACCAGATGCGGGCGCACGGCAGGGTCCAGACACGGATGCGTCGGCGGAATTCGGCGTCTTCCTGGCGCGCGGTGCGCCAGATCTCCGCCAGCTCGAACATGCAGAAGGGTGACTTCAGGTACGTGTCGCTGAGGACGACGAACACCCGATCGGCCTTGCCGATCCGGCGCATGAACCGCGAGATCTCTTCGCCAAGCCCCACGTCCGTCTTGTCGCGCAGGATGCGCTTGCCGTTCGATAGCGCCGAAGCGCACAGCCGATCGACGATCTCTTGCCGCTGCCGGCCTTCCGGTGTGGCGTCGCCCCAGGCGTAGGAGACGCACCATTCCGGCTGAGCGGACGGTTCCTGGCCGAACGATGGCGCTGGCGTTGCTGGCATTTCTTCTCCTTCCCCCGGNATGCCGGCCTTATGCACTGCGTCCGCTCGACGTGCTTCGGCCGTGCTGGTGACGTCGGCCGGGGTCATGCCGGCCTTGTTCTGTTCGTCCTCGACCAGCTTCCGCAGCCGCTGTAGCAGCAGCGCCGCCTGGCCGCGTTGCGCCTGCAGGCGAATGCGGCCGCGCCAGTCGTCGATCATTTCCTGTTCGATGATGGCGCGGCTGCGGGTCTCGGTCTCATAGACGTAGACGCCGCCGCGCCAATAGCGGGCGTCGAGTCCGGCCATTTTGCCGATGCGCGAAACGATGCTTCGAATCAGGCCCGGATGCAGCAGGGCGTAGGTGAAGGCCATTTCCTCGGTGGGCAAGCTTTCCTCCCACCGCTGCGCCAGATCATCCTCGATCGCGGCGCGATCGGGCAGCAGCTCGGGGGCGATGTATTCGCGCTCGTCGCCTTCGTCCGGCCCCAGGCGGCGATGCGTGAAGCAGATGCCGCAGGACTGCATCATGCTGAGGAACAGCTTTTGTTCTTCGATGTCGTGGCCGAGCTCCCGCCAGAGCCAGTCGTCCAGGTCGGCGCGAGAGAAACGGCCCTGGTTGCGGCGGATGTTCCTGACCGACTTCTCACGATGAAAGATTGCGTAGATCGCATCCAGCGCCCAGCCCTGGTCGAGAATGACATCGTCGCGAAACAGGCCGGGGCGGTAGAAGACAATGCCGGCGTTGTGCAGGTAGGCGAGCAGGCTGTCCGGGCTGCTGACGCCGCCGGCCTCGGCGCACACACGGCGAAAGTGTTCCTGCGTCAAGGTCCGGTACTGCCGGGCGTGAGCGGGGCGAGCGGTGTCGGCGTCCCGCATCTCCTCCAGGCGCCGCTGCACNCGGTGCCGGCCGGCGCCGATCACCGCGATCCCTTCCTGCNNTCTCAGCCGGGCAACAGCCTCGGCGAGCGCCTCGTTGAGGGCGGCGCGGCCGCGATCTTTCCGGGAGCTGTAGCGACACACCCACCGGAGCTTGAAGGCCTCAAACAGCTCCGCTTCTGGCACGGGGCATGGTGCGTCGTCCTCGGGGTGATCGCAGCGGGTCTGCAGGACAATGACGGGCGCGCCGGCGCCGCCGAGATGGCGCACATAGTCCACCCAGTAGGCGAGCGGGTGGTTGCGGAAGGTCAGGCTGGCCTCCGTGTCCTCGCGGGAATTCTCCAGTGTGGGGGCCCAGACCAGCAGGAAGATGGCGCGCGAGCGCATGAACAGCGCGTGGGTTCCGTGATAGAGGTCCTGCCCGCCAAAGTCCCAGAGGTGCAGTCGCCCGTCCGTCCCGCACGGCGGCGGCAGTGCCGCGGTGGTCACGATCACCCCATGGGTGGAGGACACCTGCTCGTCATAGGGCTCGCCGCGCAGCCTCCGGCACACCTGCGTCTTGCCGACCCGCCCGTTGCCCAGCACCATCAGCTTCACGTCCGTGACGGCCACCGTCCCCGCGCCCAGATCACGCACGTGGTCGCGCAGCGCCTGCAGGCAGTTGTCACCTGGTTGTTGTGACAAGGCTGCGGTCGGAATACCGGGGACATGACAGTCGTAGAGAGAAAGCGTTTTGAGCGCGGGTTGGTGCAGGAGTGCGAATGGAAGGTCGGCGAGGCGACAGCCACTTAAGTCAAGCGATCGCAGAGCGGGGAGGTTTGCGAGCGGCGCCAGATCGCTGACCTGGGTGTAGCTGCAATAGAGCGTTTGCAGAGCGGGGAGGTTTGCGAGCGGCGCCAGATCGCTGACCTGGGTGGAGCGGCAATCGAGCGTTTGCAGAGCGGGGAGGTTTGCCAGCGGCGCCAGATCGCTGACCTGGTGTCGCTGCAATCGAGCGTTTGCAGAGCGGGGAGGTTTGCCAGCGGCGCCAGATCGCTGACCTGGGTGTCGCTGCAATCGAGCGTTTGCAGAGCGATGAGGTTTGCGAGCGGCGCCAGATCGCTGACCTGGGTGGAGCTGCAATAAAGCGTTTGCAGATGCCGCAGACCGCGCATTCCCTCGAGACTGGCCAGAGTACAGCCGACGATGGACAGAGCCTCGAGTTCAGGAAATTCGGCCAGGCGTTCGAGCGACGAAGCGGGCTGATTGGCTGCGATGTCCGACTTGCTCTCGGTCCAGTCGCCATTTTGAGCGACCATCCCCGAGCCGAGGTTCAGCCGCCGCAGGTGGGTGAGCGCAAACAGCTCGTCGGGCAGTCCCACGAGGCCGAGCCTGCCGAGATCGAGGCTGCCGCTGCGCGTCGCCGCCTCTTCGGCAATCCTGGCCTTCGCAATCGCGAGACCGTCCGCTCCGCCGTTTGCACCGTTGCCCGACACTGTCGCGAGCCCCCGTTAGCGTACCTGACGCAACGCTGTTAGTCCTACTTCAGGCGCCCACCGCCGAACAAGGCCGACGTCCGGGGCGGGCCAATTGGGGTGGTCCCCGCCGACGAGGCTGCTGCGAAGCGGGTGTTCCGGGTATTGAACCGGGCGACGAAGGCGTGGAAGATGCTGCCCAGGGAATGGGTGATGGCGACGACCGAACGCGCCGTTGAGTTCGAAGGCCGCTTCATCCCGGCGTCATGACACCGGCCCACACACGAACTTTCGGACAGTCTCTCTTTCAGAACTCCCCGCGAACAACAGCCAGAGGCAGGATCTGCGTGGCGTTGCTCGAAGCCTCTGCGGAACGCTCAGCCATGTCCCGAGCCCCAGCACCCGATCTTGCCCCCGATCCCGCTCCCCATCTCCTCGCCCGGGCCCTGCTTGCCTGGTACGACCGGGAGCGGCGCCATCTGCCGTGGCGGGCGCCGCCGGGGAGGCGGCCGNATCCCTACGGGGTGTGGATCAGCGAGATCATGCTGCAGCAGACGACGGTTGCCGCCGTCATTCCGTATTTTGAGGCGTTCCTGGCCCGCTTCCCGGGCATTCAGGAGCTGGCGGCCGCCGACCTGGATGACGTGCTGCATTCCTGGCAGGGGCTGGGGTACTACGCCCGGGCGCGCAATCTGCACGCCTGCGCGCGCGCGGTGGTCGAGAAGCACGGCGGGCGGATGCCGGCCGGCGAGGCGGAACTGCGGACGCTGCCCGGCATCGGGGCGTACACCGCAGCCGCGATCGCCGCCATCGCCCATGGCGCACAGGCGACGCCGGTCGATGGCAACGTGCTGCGGGTCATTGCCCGGATGTTCGCGGTGGACGAGCCTTTGCCGGCGGCGCGCACCTCCTTGCAGNCCCGTGCTGCAGCGCTGACGCCAGCGGTGCGTCCGGGCTGCTTCGCCCAGGCGATGATGGATCTGGGTGCCACGGTGTGTACGCCGCGCAGCCCGCGCTGTGCCGTGTGTCCGNTGGCAGGGGCGTGCGCCGCGTTCGCTGCCGGTCAGCCGGACGCCTATCCGCGGCGCGTTGAGAAGGTGGCAAAGCCGCTGCGCCGCGGCGTCGTGTTCTGGATCGAGCGCGCGGACGGACGGCTGCTGGTCCGCCGCCGTCCCCCTGCCGGCCTGCTCGGCGGCATGATCGAGTTTCCGTCAACCCCGTGGCGCCCGGAGGCGTGGACGTCTGCAGAAACCCGCGCGGCGGCACCGCTGGCAGTCTCGTGGACTCCGCTCAACGGCACCGTCCGCCACACCTTCACCCATTTCCGCCTCGAACTGCGGCTGTGGGCCGGCCGTGTTGCCGCCGGGCAGATCGCCGGGCAGATCGCGGGAAACGAACGGAGCCCGGATGCGGAGGGCTTCTGGTGGCCCGCCCGCGACCTCGATGCGCTGGCGCTGCCGACGCTGATGAAGAAGGTGGCGCGGCTCGCCCGGGCCGCTCACGCGTCGTAGGCGATCAGCGAGGTGCAGGGGACGTCGAGGCGCTTGCGGCCGCTGAGGAAAGTGAGCTCGATGATGCACGCGGCACCGACCACCTCGGCGCCGACGCTGCGGAACAGGTCGATCGACGCGCCCATCGTTCCGCCGGTGGCGAGCAGGTCGTCAATGACGACGACGCGCTGGCCCGGCTTGACGGCGTCCTGCTGGATTTCGATCACATCGGTGCCGTATTCGAGCGCGTACTCGTAGCGGACCGTCTGTCCCGGCAGCTTGCCGCGCTTGCGCACCATCACGAAGCCGAGCCCGAGCTTCAGTGCCAGCGGTGCCGCCACCAGGAAGCCGCGGGATTCAATCCCGGCCAGCACATCGGGGGCCTGCGGGCCGATCGCCCTGGCCAGCCGACCCATCGCCACCGAAAACGCGTCGGCATTCGCCAGCAGGGTCGAGATGTCGTAGAACAGGATACCCGGCTTGGGNAAGTCGGGGATGCTGCGAATGTGCTCCTTGAGGTTCATCGGCGCGCTCCGGACGGGGCAGGAAGAACGGGGTGAAATCGGCCATCGGCCATCGGTCGAAGGGCTTCCGGGATCCGGTGTGATCAGCGCAGCGTTCGCAAGTAGGAAATCAGCGCGGCGCGCTGCGCCAGGTCGTCGATCTTCACCGTCATCTTGGTGTCCTTGCCATCTCCGAAAGTCCGCGGATCGGCAAGCCAGGCGTCGAGGGTCTGGTCATTCCAGACAACGCTCGAGCCTTTCAGGCTCTTGTAGCCGGTAAAGAACGGCGCGGTGCCAGCCCGCCGGCCGTAAACGCCGGCAAGCGACGGACCTTCCTTGTGATATTCCGGAATGGTGGTGTGGCAGACCGCGCACTGCGCCTGGAACAGCTTGGCGCCGAGGGCAGCATCGTCCGCTCGGGCTGGCGTAACCGTCGCCGCCACGGCGAAGCCGAAGGCGGCGGCGGGTCCTGCCACAAGCCGGCCTAAGCGCCGACGTTGGCGAGGCATCTCAATTCCCGTGCGGGAAGCGACGCCCGGTTCATTTCGCCTCGGATTCCTGTTTGAGATAGGCGATGACGTCCTCGCGCTGCTGTTCATTCTTCAGCGAGAAGGTCATGGCCGTATTCTTGTTCGCGGTGTGGGCGATGACGAAGGCCTTCGGATTGGACAGATATTCGTTCAGGTTCTCGGAGTTCCAGGTGAAATCGGCACCGACGAGTCCCTTGTAACGCGGGAAGTCGTACGAGCCGGCTTTGCGGCCGTAGACGCCGTCGAGCGACGGTCCGGTCTTGTTGACCCCCGGCTCGATGCTGTGGCAGGCGGTGCACATCTTCTTGAACACCTGCTCACCAGCCGCGGCGTCACCGGCGGCCAGGGCGGGTCCGCTGACGGTAGCGAGTGCGACTGCCGCCGCGAGCGGAAGAAGTACGGCCATCCTCATGTCGACCTCTCATCATTTGTTTGGATGGTTGGCGTGGTGGAGCGGATCGCTCGTCGGTCACGGGACCGGACGCAGTATCGCCGAGCACGCCAAGTGGCGCAAGCAGGCCACCTGCGGCCGATTGATCAACACCCCGCGCATCCGCAACCCGTCGGTTGCTCCCGGATTGTTACTGTCGCAATGTTGCTGGCGGCGCCGTCACCGTCGGCTGAGGTCTCGCCAGACGGCGAAGTCGGCACGGAATGCGGTTAGCGACTGCCAGACCCGCCGGAACTCGGCGTCCTCGCTGATCTGATGCTGGATTACCTGCTGCCAGCTGCGTTCCAGGGCGTCGCGGATGGACGGNGGCAGCCGGCTCATCTGCACGCCGGCAGCCTGGATGTCCTGCAGCGCCTTGAACTGGGTCGCTTCACCCTTGGCAAGCGAGAACTGGATGTTGTCGCCGCACACCGTTTCGATCTGCGACTGCTGGTCCGACGTGAGCTGCGTCCACTGCTTCAGGTTGATCATCAGTTCGAGCATGGTCAGCGACTGGCTCCAGCCCTGCGGATAATAGTACCTGAGCCAGGTTCCGAACTGCATCCGCTGGTCGACCGCCGGCGCGCCGTAGGCGATGGCGTCGATACTTCCCTGCTCGAGCGCCAGCATCAACTCACCCATGGGAAAGTCGACGACGTTGACGCCCAGGCGGCTGAGCACCAAGGCATCGAGGCCGTCCACCTGCATGTTTAGGCCCTTCAGATTCTGCGGCGCCTGTAACTCATGGCGGAACCAGCCAAACGCGGTGGCCGGGAGCAGGCCGCAGGGGATGCCATGAACCTGGTGTGCGGCATTGATTTCGTCGAGCAACGCCGTACCGCCGCCCGTCTGCATCCAGGCGAGAAATTCATCGGCCGGCGGGCCGAACGGGAAGCCGGTGAACAGCCAGAGTGCCGGAATCTCGTCGGCTGCAATGCCGGGCGAGGCGAAGGCGGCGTCGACGGAGCCTGCGCCCACGGCCTCAAACAGTGAGTCGACCATCGCCAGCTCGCCCGGCTGATACGCCCGGATCTCGACATGCCCGCGTGAGATTGCCCAGATACGGCTGTCGATGCGGGACACCAGCTCGCCCGCGATCGGGAATTCGGCGGGGAACGCACTGGCCATCTTCAGCGAGACCGCCGGTCGCGCCACGAGTGCGCGCGGGAGTTGTTTGGCAATGTCCGCAGCCGTTGGGGGCGGGACGGCGGCGTTGTCGTCCGCAGGCGGTGTCCGCTGCAGGCGGGGAGCGATCACGGTAGCCCCCAGCACCACGCCGAGAACCACGCCAATGATCAGGCCGATGATACTGTTGCGCATGCGTTTGGGTGACCGGGATCCTGTTCTGGTGCCGGTGTCCTGATCAGGGCTCCTGATCCGGGTTCCTCATCAGGACACCAGCGGGTCGGCGAAATGTGAGCCTGACGCTAGACCAGCGCCGGCTCCGGCTCAAGCGGCCTTCGTCTGCCGCATGTGCAAGTGCGGGCGCAGCGGTGGCAAGGCTGTAGAGTCCGCTTGATCAGATATCGCTCTAACCGGCGCTGTGGCCGGCAGAGACTTGCGGATGGGAGTGACCGTGTTCGTGTTCTGGTAGGTCATCAGGGCGATGGGCGTGGTCGTGCGGCTTCATTGTGTGTGCCGGACCCTCGTGAGCGTGCTCGTCGCTTCCGGGCACATCGGCACTTGCACCCGCGGCCATGGGATGGGTGTGCTGGTGGATGTGCTCATGCGCGTGCTCGTGGACGTGCTCGTGCGTGTGCTTCTCCCCGCCGTGGCTGTGAGCATGGCGGTGGCTGTGGCGATGGGAATGGGTATGCACATGGCGGTGTACTTGGCCAGCGGTGCCATCGGTCATCGCAGGTCTCCCTTGAGCGGGCGGCAAATCTCGTCTTCAGTATGCCACGAGCACGGAGCGAAGGCGTAGGGCATGCACAGGTACCAGGAGAGCGAAGCGCCCGGAGAAAGCGAGGTGTCCGGACAGGATGCCGACGCGGCCGCCGTCGACGGCTGGGTCTTCGGCTACGGTTCGCTGATGTGGCGTCCGGGATTTGTCTATCGTGACGTCATGCCGGCGCTGCTGCACGACTACCATCGATCGTTCTGTGTCTATTCCCGCTACTACCGCGGCACTTCCGAACGGCCGGGTTTGGTTCTCGGGCTGGCGCCGGGCGGTTCGTGCCACGGCCTCGCATTCCGTGTCGCTGCCACGGAATTCGCCGCTGCGCGGGCCTACCTCGACGAGCGTGAGCTGGTCAGCTACGCCTACATTTCTGCCTACCTGCCGGTGGAAACGCCGGAAGGTCCGGTTTCGGCGTATACGTTCGTGGCCGATCCCGCGCATCCGCAGTATGCAGGCGAGCTCGACCTTGACCGGGCGGCCGAAATCATTGTCGGCGCCCAGGGTACCGCCGGGCTTAATCGCGACTACCTGATCGAAACCGTTCGACGTCTGGAAAAGGAGGGATTTCCAGACGAACAGCTGTATCGGCTATTGCGCCGGATCGAGCACCTGACCGGCATCCTCGAAGCGGGAAGCGGCATCTAGCAGATCGCAACTGAGTTGCATTACGATCTCTTTTCTTGCCTGCCGTGAACCCTCACCGGTATGATTTCGTTCATAAACGATGACGTCCCAGACGGTTGAATGACCGATGTCTGGTCGTGGCCGGGCCGGTCTTCGACAGCGGCCGTTCCGGCGCGCTGCGGGGGCAGGGTCCGCAAAGTGCTTCCGATCAGGAGGCGGGCACGGGGAGGCAGACATGGCCAACCTGATCACGCTGCTGCGATTCTTGTTGCTGTTTCTGCTGGTGGCTCTCGCCTATTGGGCGCCGCCGCCGTGGCAGTTCGTCAACGCACCGCTGCTGGTTCTGATCATCGCGCTCGACGGCGTGGACGGGTGGGTGGCGCGGCGGCGGGGCGAAACGTCGATGTTCGGCTCGATCTTCGACATCGCGGTCGACCGGGTGGTTGAAAATGTGCTGTGGATCGTGCTCGGTGACCTGGGATTGATCCCGATCTGGGTGGCAATCGTGTTCATCGTTCGTGGCGCCATCGTCGATGCGGTGCGTTACGCCGCCATCTCGTGCGGTGAGACGAGCTTTGGCGGCCTGCGATCGCCAGTGTCGCGGGCGCTGGTGGCGGGACGGTGGATGCGTGGCACCTATGGTGCGGTCAAGGCGCTCACTTTCGGTTGGGTCCTGGCACTGCAACCGCTGCCCGCGATGGCGCCTGACATTTGGGCGGCGTGGTCCGAGCCGCTGCACGCGGTTACGGCCGTGCTGGTCCTGCTGTCGGTCACCTTCTGCCTGGTACGCGGTGTGCCGGTGGTGGTGGAGTTCATGATCCAGCAGCGGGTTTTCAACCGCCCGCTGCTGAGATCGACCGCCCGGTAAATTCTTTCCTGGCGGGGCGGCGGTGCACTCGCAGGTGCAACAAATTTCAGCCTGTTCGTTCTTACACGGCTGAGAGCGCTGTCGGGTGGCGGGATCGGTGTCGTCGGAGTTGCTTCTCTACCGGTGGGTGTGGATGGCGGGTGCGGCTGCTTCGTAACAGCAGTCTTATTCGCTCTGTTGACAGTATTTAGCGATGATCTGAAGCATCTTGGCTTTTTTTCGAGGCCAGAAAGAAAAAAAGCCGGGCCGATGACCGGCCCGGCAAGTCCAACAGGGAGGCTTCACGTCTGGGAGACGTAGGACTCGTTGGGAACGAGCCCTCTTTCGGGCATTGCACCCGAAACTCTGAAACTCAATGCTGCAATGCAGCAGCAACATCGCGTATATAAGCAGGTCCTTGATCCGAAGCCAGCAAAAAAATGCGCAGCCCACCCATGCGGCACTTGCATATATGGTTGAACGCTTGTGAAAGCTTTGTTTCCATACCAATTCGCGCCGCGCGTCGCGGACGAACAGCGGTGTAGGGTGTGTGCTGCGATAGCGAAGGAAGGCGGCTGCCTCAGACAGAGTCGCCGCGCAGAGGTTAGTTCGTCAGTTCCTCCACCTTCCGCAGGATGAACTGGCGGAACAAGGTGATGCGGCTGGAATGTCGGAGCTCCTCGGGGTAGACGAAGTACACGTCCAGGTCAGGGCCGCGCAGCTCCGGCAGAATCTCCACCAGATTGCTGGCTTCATGATTGAGGTAGTGCGGCAGCGCGCCGATGCCGATGCCGTTCTGCACGGCGCGGAAGATGGCATACGTGGAGTTCACCCTTAAGAACGCTTTCCGCTTGGCGCCGTCGCGGCAGCCGGCTTCCAGCAGCCAGTTGAGATTGGGGACCGGTGGCCGGGCGTCCTCGCCGAAGATCACCAGCCGGTGCTGGTCCAGATCCGCCGGTGAGCGTGGCATGCCGTGCTTCTGAAGGTACGCGGGTGCGGCAAATACGTGGTACTTCAACGTCATCAGCCGGCGCTGGATCAGATCCGACTGGGTGGGCGTGGTCATCCGGATGCCCACGTCGGCTTCGCGCATTGTCAGATCGAGCTCGTTGTCGGTCAGCACCAGCGAGACTTCGATGTCCGGGTTGTCCTCAAGAAATTCCTTCAGCCGCGGGGCAAGCCAGATCGAGCCGAAGGCAATAGTCGTGGTGATCTTCAGCGGACCTTTCGGCCGCTCCCGGCTTTCGCTGATTCGCGCCTCGGCCATGTTGAGCTTTGAGAGGATCTCGCGCGCCGTCTTGAACAGAATTTCGCCCTGTTCCGTCAGCATCAGCCCNCGGGCATGTCGATGGAACAGCGGTACTTGCAGGCTTTCTTCCAGCGAACTGACTTGGCGGCTGACCGCTGATTGGCTGAGGTTGAGCGTGTCACCTGCGTGCGTGAAGCTGCCGGCTTCGGCCACGGCGTGAAACACCCGAAGCTTGTCCCAATCCATCGCCATCGCCCGACCTACCCTCAGTTTGCAGCCATTCCAGCAGCGCTTTTGTTGCTGGTCTCTCCGCGTGGTACAGAGGCGGATGCCGTTTCTGATTGTCAGCAGCGGTTATTCCGCTGCGCAATCCGCCTCGGATTCGCCCACCCGGGCGAGAAATCGTTCTGCTTCTAGCGCGGCCATGCAGCCGGTGCCCGCCGCGGTAACCGCCTGCCGAAAGACCTTGTCCTGCACATCGCCAGCGGCGAAGACACCAGGGACGCTGGTGGCCGTGCTGTCCGGCTTGGTCACGACATAGCCTTCGGTGTCTATCTTGAGCTGACTGCGCACAAGGTCGGTGTTGGGGACATGGCCAATGGCGATGAACACGCCGTCGCACGCGAGTGTCCGGGTGGCGCCGGTGGTCACGTGACGCAAACGCAGTCCCTCCACCGTTTTCGGCTGGTCGAGGCCGATGACTTCCTCGACCACGTGATTCCACAGCACCTCGATCTTGGCATTTTGGAACAAGCGGTCCTGCAGGATCTGCTCCGCGCGCAGCTGGTCGCGTCGGTGAACCAGGGTCACGCGGCTGGCGAAGTTGGTCAGGTAGATCGCTTCTTCAACCGCCGTATTACCGCCGCCGATCACCGCGACGTGTTTATCGCGGAAAAAGAATCCGTCGCAGGTGGCGCACGCGGATACGCCGAATCCCTGATAGAAAGCCTCGCTCGGCAGGTTCAGCCAGCGCGCCTGGGCACCGGTGCACAAGATCAGCGTCTCACCGATGTAGNNCTCTCCCAGGTCACCGACGACCGTGAACGGCCGCCGGGAGAGATCGATGCTGACCGCCAAATCGTCGATCATCCGGGTGCCGACCTTCTCCGCCTGCTGGCTCATCTGGTCCATCATCCAGGGGCCCTGCACGGTATCGGCGTAGCCGGGAAAGTTCTCGACGTCGGTGGTTATGGTAAGTTGTCCGCCCGGCTGCAGCCCCTTGAGCAGGATCGGGGCGAGGTTGGCGCGCGCTGCATAGATGGCCGCCGTGTACCCGGCCGGCCCGGACCCCAGAATGAGAACCTTTGTTGTGTGCCGCAACGGCATCGAGCGATCCATGATTGAGATGTTGGCAGAACAGCTCTGCTGAATTCGCATAGCATAGGAGCCAGAGCTGAACGGAGCAAGACACCGTCGTTGCGGTCCATTCGCGCTTCCAGGTCTGGACGACGGCAAGTAATATAATTTCGTTAACGGTGCTCCCAGGGTCGAAGAGAGAAGCAAATCGTGCGGCGGGTCAAACTGGACAAGATCGATCAGCGCATCCTGCATGACCTGCAGGCGAACGGCCGGATCAGCAATGTGGAGCTGGCGCGGCGTGCCGGTATTTCAGCGCCACCTTGCCTCAGACGGGTCCGTGCGCTGGAGCGTGCCGGTTACGTACGGGGCTATCATGCCGAGCTGGAGCCAAAGGCGCTGGGGTTCAACGTGACCGTGTTCGCTCACGTGGGGCTCTCGAGCCAGGCAGAATCCGACCTGCAGGCGTTTGAATCGCTGGTGGGCAACTGGCCCGAGGTGCGGGAATGTTACATGCTGGCTGGTGAAACAGATTTTCTGCTGAAGGTGGTTGCCGAGGACTGGGACGCCTATGAGCACTTCCTGACCACTCAGTTGACGCCGGCACCGAACGTCACGCATGTTAAATCAGCTCTGTCGATCCGTACGTCGAAGCTGCAGCCGGGGGTGCCGATCTCGCTCAACGGCATTGATGATACGAACGATATTGATGACATCGACAAGGAGTGAACGGCACCCTGCTCAATAGCGGCATGTGGGTTCGTTCCGATGACGGAGTTTTCCATCACCACTGTGGGCGGGGCCTTCCGTCAGCGCTCGATGAACAACACCGCGAAAACCATCATCGCGAAAAAATCGGGACTCGTTTGCACGTTTTACCGTCGCTAGGTTTTGTCCCTCCCTATCTTCTGGCACAGGAGCGCAGGATTTCTGCCCCGTCTCTGACGACACATGCTTCCGACGGCGTACGCGATGGACGACCGTAAGCCGGCAGAGGAAACGGCCCCCACCCGTGGCCACCTGAAGATCTTCCTCGGCGCGGCTCCTGGGGTCGGCAAGACGTTCGCCATGCTGGAAAGCGCCTGCGAGCGCCAGCATGCGGGCGCCCGCGTGCTTGCCGGGCTGGTCGATACCCACGGTCGGCCGGAGGCGGAGGTGCTGCTGCGGGAGCTGGATCGGCTGCCAGCGGCTGTGACTGCGGCTGGCGTTGCGGGCACAATCAGTTCTCTCGATGTGGACGCGATCATTGCGCGCCGGCCGGACATCGTGCTGGTCGACGATCTGGCGCATGTGAATCCGCCGGGTGGGCGGCATGCGGCACGGTATCACGACGTCGATGAACTCCTCGACGCCGGCATCGGCGTCTATACGACGCTGAGCATCCAGCATCTGGCCAGCCTGAGCGATGTGGTCGAGCGGATCGCCGGTGTTCGCCCGACGGTAACGGTGCCTGACAGCGTCTTGCACCGCGCGGACGAGATCGAAGTCGTTGATCTGTCTCCGGACGACCTGCTGTCCCGTTTGGCAGAAGGCAAGGTACACGTCCCCGAGTCCTCGTCGGACGCGGTATCGGCGTTGTTCTCCCGCGGCAAGCTGACGGCGTTGCGGGAACTTGCGCTGCGTGAGGCGGCGTTGCGCGTCGATGCACAGATGCTGGATTTCCTGCGCTCCGACGAGATANCAGGGC
Organism: Defluviicoccus sp.; assembly: GCA_013414705.1. Classification (GTDB taxonomy): domain Bacteria; phylum Pseudomonadota; class Alphaproteobacteria; order Rhodospirillales; family Defluviicoccaceae; genus Defluviicoccus. The sequence continues at coordinate 2,515,250 of CP058705.1, read as the reverse complement.
CGCTGCCGACCCATGATCGTATTCTCGTCTGCGTCGGTCAGNGGGAGGAAGCGAGTCGGCTGGTGCGGACCGCGAAGCGGGTTGCCGACCGGCGCGGCGCACCCTGGGTTGCCGTCTACATTGAAACCCACCACCATCATGGCATTCCTGCCGAAGCGAAGCAGCGGATCAACGACGCGCTGCGTCTGGCGTCACAGCTGGGCGGCGAGACCCGTATCCTGCATAGCGATGAGGTGGCGGGCGAACTGCTCGACTACGCTCTGGCCCACAATATCTCGCTGATCATCGTTGGCCGGCAGCGTCGCAGGCGGCTGAGGCGGCCGCTGCTGGCGCGGGCGATCGCCGACGAACTGCTGGCGCGGGCGGGAGAGGTTGACGTTCTCGTCGTTGGTCGCGGCGAGGACGAGATGTCGCCGCGCCGGTGGAAGCTGTCTGTTCAAAAGCAGCGCGTCAACTGGGGCGGCGTCCTGGCGACGCTGACCGGTGTCGCTGCGGTTACGGCGGCCTGCTGGTATGCGGGCTCGTGGCTTCCGTCTTCGAACGTGGCCGTTGCCTATCTGCTGATGGTGCTGCTGATAGCGATGCGGCTGGGGCTGCGTCATGCGATCGTCGCCTCGGTGGCGAGCTTTCTTGCTTTCAACTTTTTCTTCACCGAGCCACGCCTGACGTTCGCCGTCGACAACGCCGCGAACGCGATCACCCTGTTGTTCTTCTTAGCCGCCGCCGTCATCACCAGCAATCTCGCTGGGCGCGTCCGTCGACAGATGCGGGCGATGAAGGCGTCAGCGCGGCGCACCGCCACGCTCTACGAATTCAGCCGCAAGATCGCCGGTGCGGCAATGCAGGACGATGTGCTGTGGGCGGTTGTCCACCACGTGGCCGCGGCCGTTCGCGGCCGTTCCCTGGTGCTGCTGCCGCGCGGTGAGGACCTCGAAATCGCTGCCGGCTATCCGCCCGAAGATCGCCTGGACGACAACGACTGGGAAGCGGCACGGACCGCCTGGACTCGCAGCACGCCCACCGGTCGAGGGGCGGCGACCCTGCCGTCCGCCGGTTGGTTGTTCCTGCCGCTCAGCACCACTCGTGGGCCGGTCGGCGTGCTCGGTATGCAGGCGGAAGGCGACGAGGACGCGCTCCCGTCGCCCGAACAGAGCCGGCTGCTCGAAGCCCTCGCCGACCAGACGGCGCTGGCGCTCGAACGAACGGCGCTGTTCGCCGACGTCGAGGCGGCGAGGATCGCTGGCGAGACCGAACGGCTGCGCACGGCACTGCTGTCATCGCTGCAAGAGGAACTGCGCGCACCGATCGATGGCATCCTTGAGGATGCCGGACGCTTGGCGGCTGCCGGCGAAATGTCGCGCAGCCAGCGCCGTGAACGGGCTCTCAGCATTCAGGACGAAGCGGAACGGCTGAACCGCTTCATTCGCAACCTGCAGGATATGACACGGCTCGGCGCGGGTGCGCTGCAGCCTCGGCCAGCTCCGACGGCGCTCACCGACGTGCTTGCGGCAGCACTGGAGCGTGCCAAGCGCATCGTCAAGGATCGCCGTCTGCAGATCGATGTCGATCCGTCGATGCCGACGCTGCTGATCGATCCCGTATTGATCGAACAGGTGTTCTTCAACCTGATCGACAACGCTTGCAAATATTCGCCTGCCGACAGTCGCATTACCGTCTGGGCGCGACAGCGGGATGACAAGGTTCTGATCGAGGTGAGCGACGAAGGGCCTGGAATCCCCGAAGCCGACCGGGCAATGGTGTTCGACATCTTCTATCGGGTTGAAGGCGAAACCGGCTCGTCGGCCACCGGTCTCAGGCTCGCCGTCTGCCGCGGCATCGTCGAGGCGCACGGCGGACGGATCNGGGTCGAATCCGGCCTCAACGACGTCGGTGCCTCGATCTGTTTCCAGCTTCCGGTCCACACGCCGCTTGTGCCGGTCGCGGTTCCCGCCGCCTGAACCGGTCGCGGTTTCCGCCGCCTGAGGGAGGGGCTCAGCTTTCCGTGGTTTGATCCGTCGGCAGACGGCCGACATGGTCGAGCAGCCCCTGCAGCACCGTCGCATCGCTGATGACACGCGGCACCTTGTTCTGCCCGCCGAGCCTTCCCTGGCTCTTCATCCAGGCGGCGAAGGTGCCGGATGGCACGACATGGACTTCTGGCGCGCCGACGCCGGACGCGATGACGCGCCGTTCGTGGTAGTCCTCGTTGGCGGTCGCCAGCGCCGCGTCGATCGCCTGTTCGAAGGCCGCCATCTTGGGGCGCTCGGAAACGCTCGAGCGGAACTCGACGACGTAGACGTGGTGGCCGAGCTCGGCGCCGCCGCCCTCGCCGAAGCGGGTGCCGACGGAAAATTCGCTCACCTCGGCGCCGATCGTCTCGGCGGCCTTGAGCACGCAGTTCTCCACCAGCTCGCCGGTGAGATGCTCGCCGAACGACGAGAGCATGTAGGACGTGCGTCCGGTGACCACCAGCCGCGGCGGGCTGCGGTCGACGAACCGCACCACGTCACCGATCACATATGACCACAGCCCGGCACACGTGGTGAGCACGATGGCGTAATCGACGCCGGTTTCGATCGTCTCCAGCCAGTGGCGGGTCGGGCTCGCCTTGCCGATCTCCTCGACCGGAACGAATTCGAAGAACAGGCCGTTGTCGGCAATCAGCCGCATCCCCTGCTGCGGTCCGCGGTCGGCGACGGCAACGAATCCCTCGCTTGCGGGATAGACCTCGCGCATCTCCGCCCGGCTGCCCTCCAGCATCGCCTCGAAGCGCTTGCGGTAGGGATTGAGGCTGACGCCGCCATGCGTGATCAGCTCCAGGTTGGGGAACATGTCGGCGATCCTCCGCTTGCCTTCCGGCTGCAGCGAGGCGAGCTTTTCGAACAACAACGTCAGCCAGCCCGGCGCGCCGGAGATGAAGCGGATATCCTCCTTGAGCGCCAGTGGAGCCAGACGCTCGATCTTCTCTTCCCAGTCGGTGAGGAAGGTCAGCGATTGCGGCGGGAAGTACCACTTGCGGATCCACCACGGCACGTTCTTCGCCGCAATACCGCTGATATCGCCGCTATAGACGCCGGGTGCTTGTTCCGTCAGGTCGGTGGAGCCTCCGAGCACGAACGACTTGCCGTCGAAAACCCGGCTCTGCGGCCGGTTGCGCAGGTGGTGGACGAAGATGTCGAGCGCCGCGTTCTTGTTCGATTCCACCATCTGCTGCGAGCACGGGATGTATTTCACCTTGCCGGTCGAGGTTCCGGAGGAGACCGCGTAGTACGGCATCTTGCCGGGCCAGGTGCAGTCGATCAGGCTCGGAAAGCTGTCCTTCCAGTAGTCGTCCCAGTGCTGGCCGTAGGTGCGCAGCGGCACGCGTGACTGGTAGCCGACGACGCCGCTGATGCGGCTGAAGTCGTGGTCGCGGCCGAAGCGGGTTCCTTCCGCTGCCTTCACCAGCGCCATCAACTGACGTTGCTGTGCCTCGACCGCGTTCTGATGCGCCAGCTCCCGCCAGCGCTTCCAGGCATAAAGCCGGATGAATGGCGTTCCGGGCAGGGGCACGCGCGACGGCGGAGGCGCCACAATCCCTCCGGGCCGGCCGGAAGGGTGGTGCTGCTGCTGGAAGAAGTGCTCATGATCGTCATCCGGTTGATCTTACTAATATAGCATCCGCCGGCCGCGCTTCTAAAGAGACGCGGGCAAGGCGGCCAACTCACGTTTCGTTACCGAGGGTTACAATGGCTCGCAACGGCGGCCGGTTGCGCCCTACTGTGATGCTCGGAGCAGGACAGCAAAAGGCAGGCGCCATGGCGGATCTTCAGGCGGGCACAGCACCCGGCAAGCTTCTGGTACGCAACATCGGCCTGCTGCTGTCGGGCGATCTGGCACAGCCGATTCTCGATGCCGATGCGATCCTCGCCGAGGCGGGGCGGATCACTGCCGTCGGCCGGGAGAAGGACCTGGATGTCGACGGCGCCGAGCTGGTGATCGATGCCCGCGGCACCGCGGTCGCACCCGGGCTGATCGACAGCCACGTGCACCCAGTGTTCGGCGACTGGACGCCGCGGCAGAACCAGCTCGGCTGGATCGACAGCTGCCTGCACGGCGGGGTAACGACGATGATCTCGGCGGGCGAAGTGCACCTGCCCGGCCGGCCGAAGGACATTCTGGGGCTCAAGGCGCTGGCGATCACCGCGCAGCGGACGTTCGACGCCTNNCGCCCCGGCGGGGTGAAGGTGCTGGCGGGCGCGCCGGTGATCGAGAAGGGGATGGTGGAAAGCGACTTCGCCGAACTGGCGGCGGCCGGCGTGACGATGCTGGGCGAGGTGGGGCTCGGCGGCGTCAAGGAGGCGGACGAAGCGCAAAAGATGGTTGCCTGGGCGCGTAAGCACGGCATTCGCAGCACCATCCACACCGGTGGTCCGTCGATTCCGGGCTCCGGGCTGATCGACGCGGACGTGGTGCTCGCCGCCGACGCGGACGTGATCGGCCACATCAACGGCGGCCACACCGCGCTGCCGGATGCCCAGATCCGCTGCCTGTGCGAACGCTGCTCGCGCGCCATCGAACTGGTGCACAACGGCAACTTCCGCTCGGCGCTGGTGGCGCTGAGGGCAGCGAAGGAACTGGGCCAGCTCGAACGCGTCATCCTGGGCACCGACGCACCGGCCGGCTCTGGCGTGCAGCCGCTGGGGGTGCTTAGGATGATTGCCCAGTTGGCGAGCCTGGGCGAGGTTCCGGCGGAACAGGCCTTCTGCTTCGCCACCGGCAATACCGCGCGCATCCATGGCCTGACGTGCGGGTTGATCGAGCCCGGCCGTGACGCGGATTTCGTGTTCCTCGACCGGGCGCAGCACACGGCGGGTACAAACCTGCTGCAGAGTGTTACCCTGGGCGACCTGCCGGGAATTGGAATGGTGGTGATCGGCGGCATCGTGCGCGCCCAGCGCAGCCGCAATACGCCGCCGGCCGACCGGGTGCCGGAACTCTCCGCACCCGGGCGCTGAGCGGCGGGCCGCCCGGGTTCGCGCTACGACCTGCTTCGGCTGGTCCGGCGGCGCGTCCCGGGCGGCTTTGGTCTATCGGCGCTTGCGCCGGGCGAAGAACCGCTTCGTCGGGCGCAAGCTTGCCCTATTCTGCACCAATCGGGGTCTTTGTCTGCGAAACGGAGCGGTTGGGGGTACGTCATGGCCTACGGTCAGCACTTGACCGCTGCAGAACGCAAGCGCGCGTTTTTCGCGATGCTGGTGATGGTGCCGCTGGCCGGGGCCGCGACCGACATCTACATCNCCTCGCTGCCGGCGATGGCACATGAATTCGACGCCTCGCGGTTCGCGATCCAGTCGACGCTGCTGGTGTTCATGGCCTGCTACGGGCTGGGCCAGATCATCGCCGGCCCCCTGACCGACAGCCTGGGGCGGCGGGCGCCGGTGCTGCTGAGCACGCTGGTGTTCGTGCTCGCCTCGGTTGCCATCGCGCTCGCACCACCGCTGTGGCTGGTGATCGCGCTGCGCGGCGTCCAAGGGNTGTTCATCGCGTGCTGTGCCGTTGGCGCGCGCGCCATCGTCGCCGACTGCTTTGAGGGCGCTGAGCGGTCCAAGGCGTCGAACTGGATGACCATCGCCTGGGCTACCGGCCCGATCCTCTCGCCGGCGCTGGGCGGCTACCTGCAGGAGTGGTTCGGCTGGACGGCGTCGTTCTGGTTTCTCGCCGGCTGGGGCATCGTCGTCGTGCTCGTGGCCTTCTTCGTCCTGCCGGAAACACGGGCGGCGGAACTGCGGGTGCGGTTCGCGCAAGCCTTCCGGCTCTATGGCGAGATGGCGACGGATCGCGTCTACCTTCCGACCGCGCTTGGCATGGCGTGCCTGATCTCGGTGATGTACGGCTTCGAGGTGCTGGCGCCGTTCTATGTGCAGACCGACCTGCACCAGGGACCCGTCTTCTATGGCCACCTGCAACTGGTTCTGGGCTGTCTGTGGCTGGCCGGCAACTTCTTCAACCGCGTCGTGAGCCCGCACGTGGCCGTGATCCGGATCATCACCGTGGCCGCCGGGATCTCGCTGCTGATCAGCCTGGCAATGCTGGTCCTGGACCTGAACGGCGTGTTCAGCATCGCAGCACTGGCCGTTCCGGCAGGCATCATCTACTTCCTGATGGCGACGATCTGGCCTAACGGCTACGCCAAATGCCTGGGGCGCTTCCAGCACGCCGGCGGCAGCGCCAACGCGCTGGTCAGCGGCCTGTTCATCGTTGTCAGCGCCCTGTTCACCGCACTCGCCTCGCAGCTGCAGGCCCCGTCGGCCTGGCCAATGTGGACGCTCTACGTGTTCGTGACCGCCGCCACGCTCGTCTGCTTCGTGGGCTTCCTGCGCGAGGAGTTTGATTACAAGGTGCGGTGATCGGCGAGGAGCGCCGATGCGACAAGATTATCGGGCGCCAGATCGGTCAGCTATTGTGGTCGTTAGCGCTTCTTGAGTTGGTTTGATGGAACAACCCAGAAAGGAAGCTTATAGTTAGATGGATCGACTATTTCTGTAGTGACCTTTCCAGGTTTCGTTGCTCCACTTTCAAGTTCGACCACGTCGCCATCGGACCAAACCCTGCATTTTGTATCATGCATAAGCAGAAGCATTGCATCCACGCGCTGTTTCGTCGGAAGTTTCATGAGTCGCTTCGTGTCAGCCTCATGGATGCAACCCCAGGGAGCAGTATTGTCGGTTGAGTACATTTCGTATTCCGGCCCGGGTGTAACCTCCTCAGCGTTGGGAACGCCCCCATCGCATGAGTTGCGCAACCTAGCGCAATAGCTGCACTGAATAGAATGTGCCGCACCTTTACCTTCCTATTTCTGACAACAAACCTTAAAAACTCTCGGAAAGCGAGTGTAGCACGCGTAGCCCGTATGGAGCAAAATGCAATACGGGCTTGCCTGCCGCGGTAGTTGTTCCCGCCGCCGCTGCGCTGTATGGGCTATAGACCTGAACGACGTCGCCATCATGAAGTAGATGACGCCCGCCGGAACGGCCAGCGCCGCGACGCTGAACAAGGTGCGGTGATCGGCGGGGGCAGCGGGCGCGATAATTGGGCGTGGTTGGCGCCCGCAAGCCCTTAGATACAGCCGCGACATCGTAGTGCGGATTAGGGCAATGTCTGTAACCCGCCGGATACATCGCAAAAGATATGCATCAGAATACGCCTTCGGCTAATCTGACCTACGCGGGATACTATTTTACAGAACGGACACGGCGCCAATGAACAGTGATCCCTACGTAGACCGCCGGCGTTTAACATTCGAACAAGCAGAAGGTGTTGATCCACTGCCAGCCCAGCTTAAGACTAAGCAATTGTCGCAGAAGCTGCGCTCCCGCTTGTGGAAAGTTGTTTACGAGGAGATTCGTCAACATTGCGTCTATAACGAGCTACAACGAATTTATTACTTAGCCGAACCGTGGNCGAGATATTTTTATTCGTTTCATACTATCCATTTGGACCTAATGGCAGATGACTTCGTAAATGATCCAAACAAGATAATTAGTACGACAAAGGTGCAATTCGCAAACGGCCCTTACACGCGCGTCCTTGGGTTCTTGCAGTTTGTGCTCCGCCACCCTGCCTGTCCTCCTGGTTTCGATTCGAAAGTTCAGTGGGCGCTAACAGACGGGCAAGCTGCCTACCGTGTGTTGGATAGAGGAACTATTGTTCCTGTTGGTTCCGATGCCGAACTGATAACCCTCCAGCGTGCTTTCGCCGATCTGGGAAAGACCGAAATTCATGGTGCTCGGAGCCATCTGCGCGCTGCAGGAGATCACCTGACGGCAGGCGATTATCCGGCGAGTGTGCGGGAGAGCATTCATTCTGTGGAGTCAGTGGCGCGCTCCCTCGCGCCATCCGGTGCACTGAAAGAAGCGCTGGCCGAACTTCAAAATTCTTCACGCATCCATCCCTCCCTGCAGTCTGGTTTCTCAAAAATTTACGGTTATACGAGCGACGAGCAGNGAGTCCGTCACCCACTTCTAGACGCTCCCGAGGCAGACGTTGACGAGGCCGATGCGCTCTTCATGATCGGAGCTTGTGCGGCGTTCGTGTCGTATTTGATTCATAAGGCGCGGTTAGCAGGTCTTCTAAAGGACCGATCATAAGCAAGCGTAGCCTGGATGGAGCGCAAGCGAAATCCGGCATAAACCATCGCCGCGATACCGTGTGGCATGGTCCGTTACCGTCGTGCCCGTGTCCCCGGTGCCACCTATTTCTTCACCGTAACGCTCCGCGACCGGCGTGCGGACGTGCTGACGATGCGCCTCGACGTGTTGCGCCAGGTGATCCACGACGTCCGGCGGCGTCGGCCGTCATGACGCTTTCCGGATGACGCGCGCGCCCTGATCTGGCACGTGTGGACGGCACCTGCCTGCTTCAGCGGATTGACCGGGCGGGGACGTCGCGAGAGCATGGGCGGGTGGCGCCGTCTGGTGGCGGCGATCGCGTCCTATTTGGAGGCCATGGGCCGCTCGGAGGTGCTGACGACACGATGACGACATTCTGACGACAATTGAGGGGGATGATCGCTTCCGCCAACCCTTGCAGGCCATCGACAAGGGCGAGCCGTACGTCATCGACGCCGCTGGCTCTTCAGCTCATTCATCACCCGCAGCCAGAACTTTGCGCCCTCCCTCTGCTCGATCCTCAAGCCCGAGAACGTCTTTCGTCCCGTCCGGCCCGGACGCCCAGTACCAGTATCTGCTCACTCCCTGACTATGAAGCTGTGGGCGTGGTCTGGAAGGTTCCGGCGAGGAGTTGGGCGATGGTTTGCCGGGCGGTGTGGCCGTGGAGCCCTGCGGTGCTGGTGACGGATCGGTATCCGGCATGGATGTGTCCGCCCCATTCGGAGCGAAAGCCTCCGGTGACCTTGCGGAACACGACGGACGGACGGATTTCCCGTTCGCAGGCGTTGTTGGTCGCCGGCACGCCGGGGTCTTCGAGGAAGACGAAGAACTTGGTCTGCCAGGCCTTGACCGCGGTCTGGAGGTCGCGGCCGGCCGGGTGTGCCGCGGGCAGAGCAACGAGCGCATCGAGGCGGCGCTCGGCGCGGACGTGATAGCGACGCAGCGTCGTCGGCTGCAGCGTGTCGGCGTTGTCCGATGCGGATCGCCCAGCGCAGCAGATCGCGCAGCAGATCGCGCAGCAGATCGCGCAGGCGGGGCGCGAAGACGGTATCGCCGCAGTCGATGGCGTACTGGACGTCGCGCAGGACGTGGGCGAGGCAGACCTGGTGCGCCGGCGCCAGATCCTGCTGGCCGGCGTAGCGGTCGGAGACCCAGACCGCCGGCCGGTACTCGCCCAGCACCTCCTCGGCGACCGCCTTCGCCCGGCGCGGCGCGATCGTGTGCAGCACCGCCTTGGCTGAGACGAACACCCAATGCCAGTGGGGGCCACCAGGTGGCGCCGTCGATGCGGCTGGTGGTCTCGTCCGAGGCGATCATCCGGGGCGATCACCCGGGCGGCCAGCAGCTTCGCCTTGATCGCGGTGCACGCCGCCGTCATCGCTGTTCCAGCACGGCGGAGGGCGTTGGCGATGGCACCTTCGGAGATCTTCAGCCCGAACAACTCCGCCATCATTCGCGCCAGCCGTTCAAAACTGACGTGATGGCTGTGGTGCAGAGACTAAAGCAGCGACCGGATCGAGGCGCCGAACGACGTTCCCGGCGGCATGCCCTCCGGCGGGGCGGCGCGGAAGCGGCGGCCGCAGGCGGCACAGCGCCCGCCGAACAGCTCGACGCGCGTCATCTTCGGCGCGATCGGCGGGATGTCGATGTGATCGTAGCGATGGCGGCAGGCCTGCCTCTGCCCCGAGACGTCTGCCGCGCAGTGCGGGCATGCGCTGGCCCGCCTCTTGATCGTCTCATCCGGAGCGTCGGCGAGTGACCGTGCCGAGCCAGGCCGTGCCAAGCCAGGACGCAGGGGCGCGGCTTGCGCCGCGTGCTCTCCTTCTCGCTCCGCCCAATTTCCAGTCCTGCGACGGCGGCGTGTGGCTGTTCCGTGACGTCTTCTTCGGCCGCGCCAGCAGCGCCTCGAGTTCCGCAATCCGCGCCGACTGACGTTCGATCAGCGCTGCCTGCTCGCAAAGCAGCGCGTCCTTCTCCCGGTCGCTCAGGCGGTACCGAAATGGCGGAGTCATCCATACCTTGACTCACATCCAGCTCAACCGCGCAACCCAAATATGCCACCCCCGTGAGCACTTACATCGAACAGGCCGCCCCAGTACCGGGACGACGGCGATGCCGCTCTCGGTCACTGAGTAGGTATGCGGGAGCGTCGGCTCCGGTAGCCAGGAGGGCGATGACGACTCGATGCCGAGCGTGCCAATCCCTCCGAGCAGGCTTTCCAGGCGCGCGCGCCATCGTTCGCCGACCTGCTGCTGGCGATGCCCCAGGACGACGAGGCCTTTCCCAGCGTCTCGATCCGGCCCCGCGATCCTGGGTTCTGATGTATCTTCTCGATACAATGATCCTCTCGGAGCTGCGCAAGCGGCAGCGCGATCCGGTGTCGTGGCCTGGGTTGAGCATCAGCGGTCGACTGACCTGTTCGTCAGCATCGGCGAGATCGAGCGGGGCATTGCCCTGCAGCTGGCGAGGGATGCGACCTTTGCCCGTGCGCTGGCGGTATGGCTCGATCGAGTGCTCGCCCTCTACGCGGACCGTATCCTGCCGTTCGATCTGAACGCGGCGCGGCGCTGGGGAGGGCTGAGCACGGCGATCGGCAACACCAGCGCCGACCTGATGATCGCAGCAAGCGCTCTCGAACACGGCCTGACCGTCGTCACGCGCAACGTCACGGACTTTGCCCCGTGCGGCGTGTCCACCCTCAATCCGTTTGCTCCGCTGCCGTAGCGTCGCCCGGCTTTGCGTCGGTGCTCGCGCCGGTACCGCCAAAGCTCAGTCCCAGCGCCTGCTCGCGCTCCTGGTCGGCGGCGATCTCCGCGTCCACCTGCTCGGCGTCGTAGCCGCGCTCGGCCAGCGCCTGGGTGCGGCTCTTCAGCCCGGCCGCGATCTGCTCGATCTCCGCCTTGGCGTCCTTCAGCGGATCGACCCAGTCCCATTTCGGCGGCAGCCACGCGCAGCTTTGATAGCCGCGCCGGTTCGCCTCGTAGCCCGGGATGGCGAGCGCGCCGGCGAGCACGGCGCTGTCCATCCACCGCGCCCACACCTGCCGGCACAGCTGCCAGACCATCACCGCGTGCTGATACGCTTCGGTGCGCCTGCGGAATTCCAGCAAGGCGAGGCGGGCGTTCGAGTAGTTGGCCTTGATCATGTCGTTGGACAGATACGCGTAGGGAATGCCGAGCGCGGCCGAGACCTGCAGCAGGGTCCGGTACTGGAACGGCTCGTAGGTCTGGCCGGAATCCGCTGGATCGGAGGTCTGCACCTGCTCGCCCGGCTCCAGCATGACGATCTGTCCCGGCTGCAGATCCATCGTCCGCTCGCCGCTGTCATTCGTGCTCTCGGAGACGTCGAACGGCTCGGCCGGCGCCGGGGTGGTGATGAACAGCGCGTGCATCGCCGCCACCTTCTTGCGGTCGAGTTCGGCGTCGTCGTACTGGTCGAGCAGGAACAGCTTGACGATGGCCGGAGCGAACTTCGACACACCGCGCAGCTGGCCCGCGTCGACCGGATCGATCACGTGGATGATCTCGGTGGCCGGGATGCGCACCGTTTCGCCCACAAGACCGGGATCGGTTATGTCGCCCGGATGGCGGCGCAGAAAGTGATACGCGACGCGCCGGCCGATGCGGTCGAACTCGATGCCCTGACGGATGACGGTGCCGCCCGGCAGCACCTCGTTGCGGGTCAGCGGCAGCATCTCCGAGGGCAGCATCTGCAGCTGCAGCGGCACCACGAGGCCATCCTCGGACCGCCGCGGCCGGAAGCGGAAGAACACCTCGCCGGCGATGAACACCTCGCGCGCGGCGCGGCGCTGCAGACCGTAGAAGTCGGTGAAGCCATCGGCGTCGGCCTCGTCGGTCCAGTCCAGCCACAGCTTCTGCACCGCAGCCTTCAGGCCGGCATCGGCGATCAGCGACGATGGCTTGATCCCGGCACCAACGACATTACCGGCCCAGCTGTCGATGGCGTTGGCGGCATAGCCGTTGTTGCGGATCAGCCAGCGGGCGCGCGCGGTGATGTCAGCGCCGCTGGCCGCGATCAGCGTGTTCAGGTGTGCCCGGCTCGGCTGGAAGCCCTTCAGCCGGCGGTTCGCCAGCCCCGCCTCGAAGCCGCCGATAAAGGCACCGATGCGACGGCGCCAGTGCGTCAGCATCCCCGGCATCACAGGCCCTTGTTCGCCGTGGTGAAAATGCGCCGGCGCGGCGTGCCCATCTCTGTGACGGCGATGCGCTTTTCCAGATCGGCGAGCGCTGCCGCCATCTCGGCATCAGTGGCATAGGTGATGCGCTTGCCGTCGTACTCGACGGTACGCACACCACGATAGCGGGCCGCCAGCAGCTCCTCGCGCTTCGCCGTCATCTCTTCGAGCGTCATCGATCAGCTCATGTAGCTGGAGCGGAACACGCGCCGGCCGCGGCGGGGAACCGCGGTCAGTCTTCCTGCCGTCGGCAACCGCTCGTCGGCCTGGAGTTGCGCTGCGGCTGTTTCTTCGTCGCGGGCCGTGGGCATCACCTGCAGCTCCAGCTCCCGCCATTTGCGCTCATGCCAGCGATCGGCACCGGCGATCCAGGCGGCGGCCCGCGCGTAGACCCGGCAATCAAGCGCCTCGTTGCGTTCGCGCAGCTTCTGCCATTCGAGGCGGGTGAAGCCGCGCCGGGTCTTGACGGTGACCAGCTGCTCGGCGACCAACTGCTTTACCCACTCGGCGTCGACGCCACGCGGCAGATGGATGTAACCCGCAGGATACCGATCTGTTGGCTGTTCGCCCGTCGGCGCTGCCGACCGCAGGAAGCGGTAGGTCTCGCTCTTGAAGGTGGCGACCGCGACCGTCCACAGCCGTGCCCCGCGCTTGATCTTCACCCCACCCTCGGTGGCATCGACATGCGTCGGCCCCAAGACCGGTGCCGAGCGGTTGAAGCCCTCGGCCCCCTTCACGGGCAGCACCTGGCCCCAGCCCTGCCGACGGGCCCAGGCGTAGACGGCAGGCGCCTCGTAGCCGGTGTCGATGCCAAGCCGCGCCAGTCCGAGCCGGACACCNGACACATGCGGCCAGGTCTCGCCAAGCAGGGTCGATACCTGTGCCCACGTTGCCGCCTCGCCGGGCCCGCCCTCGATCACCAGATGATCGACCAGCCAGCTCTCCAGTCCCCGCCCCCACGCCCAGACCGAGATCTCGATCCGGTCCTTCTGCACGTCGGCGCCGGCGGTGAGGAACAGTCCGCCCGGCGGCACGGTGCCGCGAACGAAGTCTTCCCGTCGCTCGTAGAGGCGCAGCCAGTCGGGCGCTTCGCCGGTCTCGGCCCAAGTCTCGCCCAGCACGGTGTTGATAAAACTCCGCTTGGCCTCGTCCGACGACTGGCACGCCTCCCAGTCTCGCGCGATGCGCTCCCACGACAGCCAGCCGACCGGCGAATATAGGCTCGACAGATGAAAGCCGATGGAGAGCGGATCGGCCGGCGTCGCCGTCGGCCGCCATTCTCCCGCTGCCAGCATCCGCGTCTTGTGATGCTCGGCAATCGGCTGCTCACACCCTTCGCAGACGTAGGCGGCCGTTTCCGGCTGGCCGGTTTCCCAGCGCAGGCGTGCGAACTTGAGCCACTGATCCTGGCCGCAGTGCGGACACGGCACGAAGTACCGCCGCTGATCCGAGGCCTCGAATTCCCGCTCGATGCGCAACAGCCCTTTGATCGTCGGCGTCGAGGCGAGGAACACCTTGCGCCGCCAGGAGAACGTCCGCGTGCGCGCTTCCGCCAACGCCACCGGATCGCCCTCGTCGTCGGCCGACGGCGGATACGCGTCGACCTCGTCGAGGAACAGGTAGCGCACCGGCATCGAGCGCAGCCCGACCGCCGAATTGGCACCGGTCATCACCAGGATGCCGCCCGGGAACTCCTTCGACAGTACGGTATTACCGCTGTCGCGCGCACGGGCCGGCGCCACCTTCTCGCGCAGCGCCGGGCTCTCCTCGATCAGCGGATCGATGCGCTGCTGCGAGAACCGCTTGGCGAGCTCGACCGACGGCTGCACCGCCAGCATCGGCCCGGGCGCATGGTGGATGACGAAGCCGATCCAGTTGCAGCCGCTCTCGCTGGCGCCCAGCTGCGAGCCTTTCATGAACACCACCCGCTGCGCCGGATGCCGGGGGCTGAGTGCGTCCATCAGCTCCTGCAGGTACGGCGTGCGGCTGGTCCGCCACGGCCCCGCCTCGTTGGCGCCGCGCGGGCTCAGCATCCGATGCCGGTCGGCCCATGCCGAGACGGTGAGATCCGGATCCGGCGTGAGTCCGTCACGCCACGCATGCAGCAGCGCATCGGCGCCATCAAAGCCGAGGTCGATAATGTCACCGGAACTGGGCCTGGAGTTCCGCCAGTTCGCCGAGGTGGTGGCGGACATGCGTCTCCAATACGATCCCTATGTTCTGTCTGGGAGAGGATGAGTATCAGTTCACAAGTAATATGATGTATTGATGCCTATTTTGAACGTATAGGCGCAAGATGATTTCCAATCTGGATCGGTGGTGAGCAGAACCGTTAAGGGTGCCATATATACAACATGCCGTTATCCCTGTGGAACCCGCACCTCTTGTGATTCGTTTCAGCCGTCGTAGGTGGAATGTAGCGAGTACCGATCGCATTCATTCGACAACGCGTGGAATGAACCATGGGAGGTCGAAACGATGCTCAAGCGAATCACGTGGGCCAGTATCGCCATCGCCGTGGCGCTGCTGCCGATTCTGACGACGGACGGCCCGGCTCAGGCGCAGATGGGACGGCCTGGAGCGGTCTACGTTCAGCGCGGCCAAGCCTCTTGGTATGGTCCCGGTTTCCACGGGAGGAAGACGGCGAGTGGCGAACGATTCAACCAGCACGACCTCACCGCCGCACACCGCAAGCTGCCGCTCGGCACCAAGGCGACGGTGATCAACCTCGACAATGGCAAGACCGTCGAGGTCAAGATCAACGATCGCGGCCCGTATGTTCGCGGTCGCATCATCGATCTGTCGAAGGCGGCAGCAGAACGGCTGGGCATGAAGGACGCCGGCACGACGTTGGTCCGCCTTGAGGTGACCAAGGCGCAATCGGTCGAACCCGTCCGGTCGAGATGAGCTGATTCGAGCGGATAAACCGCTCGGACAGGACACGCTCGATCACTACCGGAACTCGGCCTGGAGTTCCGCCAGCTCGCCGAGGTGGTGGCGGACATGGGTCTCCAGGACCGTCTGCATCGTGTGCGCCCCGATACCCAGATCGGCGGCCATCATCGCTGCCACCCGCGCCGGCCAGCCGGCCCAGGCGTCCCGCTCCTGCCGCGCCAGGCGGAACACCAGTGCCGTCGCCCGGGCCCGCTCGATCACCTCGCCCTTCAGCTTCTGCAGCCGCATCTTCCGCTCTTGCGCCTTCAGCACCTCGTTGGCGGTGCGCGCCTGCAGGTAGGTCATGTCGGCGGGAGCCTGCGGTGCCGGCAAGCCCTGCTCGCGCAGCGTCTCGGCAACCGAGCCAACGGTGGCGTCCGGAACAGGACGCAGCGGCGGTTCGCGCCGGCCACGCCGCATCGCGGGATCGGTGGCCTGCGTGCGACGGGCATCCGACGCGCTGGCATCGATCGAGCCATCGGCATGCAGCACCAGCCGGCCCGAGGCCCGCGCCTTCTGTACCGCGCCGCGCGAGATGCCGACGTGCGCCGCGTATTCGCGTTCGCTCAGGCCCGCACGGTCGCGAAAATGCTCGCTTCGGCGCTCGCTCATCCTTCCTCGCAGCGATCATCAGGTGATCCGAACGCTCACAATAAAACAATTTAGAAACAAGCGATTAGAGTTGATGTTGTGGTCGGGTTAAGCCCTTATGAACGCACCGAACGCTCCTCTTGCATCAGCCCCGACCGCCATTGGGCGCGGGGCTCAGGGACATGGAAAGCGCCGCCTTCACGGCGCCCCGGATGAGAGGACGCTACCAATGAGCATCGAGTACCCCTTCAGCCTCGCCCAGCTGGCGCAGATCCTCAGCGCGCTGGAGAACGAACGCCGCAACCCCAATACCAGGCGCAACGCGATCAAGGCGATCGAGCGCAACGCCGCGCAGATCGGTCTTTCCGCCGAGGACGTCTTCGACGCCGCCGACGGTCTGCTCAGCGGCCGGCTGAGCGCCACCGCGTGGCGCGCGCAACTGCGCGACGGCGGCTGCGGGTCTGCCACGGTCCTCACCGAAGGATCGATGGAAGCAGCGCCAGCCAGCGAACCGCCGGAGGCTCACCCCAAGCCGAACGCAGAGGCGCCCGCGGTCACGGCGCATCGGCTCTCCGGCAGTCGGCCGGATCGCAGGCCGCAGGAGGTTCGGAGCACCAAGCAGGCCCGCATGATCGAGATGCTCAAACGGCCGGAGGGCGACCGTCAAGCAGATCGCCGAGGCGATGGGGTGGGCCTGCACCACCGTCCGTGGCGCCTTGGCCGGCGCGCTGAAGAAAGGCTCGGGCTCACCGTCAGCTCGGAGAAGGTTGCTGGCGGCAATCGCACCTACCGAATAGCCGATTGACGCGCACGCATCCTCGACATCCACCCGGACCAAAGAAAATCCCCCAGGGTTTCCCCAGGGGTTTTCAGTTGTGACGTCCGATCAGGCTAGACGAGCGTCAGGTTCTCGGCGGAACTCTTGCCGTTGCGGCCCGCAACAAGTTCGTATTGGACCCGCTGCCCTTCGTTCAGGCTCTGCAGCCCGGCCCGCTCGACGGCAGAGATGTGCACGAAGGCATCGGCTCCGCCGCTCTCCGGCTGGATGAAGCCATAACCTTTGGTCGCGTTGAACCACTTCACAATTCCGGTCTTCACGTCTTGCCTCATGGTCGAAAAATGGCGCACCGGGCAACACGCCGCAGCACAACGTAGCTTCAGCGCGTTTTTCGAGAAAAATGCGCCACGTGGGCGAAACTTTGATCAATCAGAGAAACGCGAGAAACCCACTATCGCGAAAATAATCGAAAAACACGTCCCTTTGCAAGAAATCGATACAGTCATCGATACCATATAATCATTCGCATCCAATCATTCGGATCGATTCAAATAGTCTTCGAAGGATGTAGCTTTTGGCCATCGATGCGATCGTAAACAGCGCTCCGATCGCAACGTTGTCCCCGAGGCTGACCCGCAACCCGAACAGGTAACTGCTCACCGGGGTGGCGATTTTCGGGTTGCGGCGTCGGGCTGGATGTGAGTCAAGGTATGGATGGCTCCGCTGTTCCGATACCGCCTGAGCGACGATGAGAAAGACGCGCTGCTTTGCGAGCAGGCAGCACTGATCGAACGTCAGGCGGCGCGGATTGCGGAACTCGAGGCGCTGCTGGCGCGGCCGAAGAAGACGTCACGGAACAGCCACACGCCGCCGTCGCAGGACTGGAAATTGGGCGGAGGCGAGAAGGAGAGCACGCGGCGCAAGCCGCGCCCCTGCGTCCTGGCTTGGCACGGCCACTCGCCGACGCGCCGGATGAGACGATCAAAAGGCGGGCCAGCGCATGCCCGCACTGTGCGGTAGACGTCTCGGGGCAGAGGCAGACCTGCCGCGAGATGCTGAAGCGGATGGCCGCACAGAGCGGTATCGAGACGCCCTCGGCCGACGATCTCGTCGCCGACAAAGGTTATCACTCCCGCGCGGTGCTGAAGGATCTCGACGGGGCATCTGGTGCCCGAAGGGGACGCGAAGCGGCAAGACAATGGCAGCATCGCCGCTGGATTGAGCCGATGGAGGTGCTGCGATGACCCGCATTGATGATCTGAGCCGTTCGGTTGTCAGCATGGATCCGGAGACCACGATAACGGTGGTCGTTGAGTTGAGCCAGTCGAGCTGGCTGGTCGCAGGATTGCCGCCGGGCGTCGACCGCCGACCGCTGAAGACGCTGAAGCCCGATCCGGCTGCGCTGTTGCATCTGCTGGATCGCTGGCGGGCCGAGGCGACGAAGATGGGCCGGACGATCCGCCGTCTGGCCCTTGCCTACGAGGCTGGCCGCAACGGCTTCTGGCTGGCACGCTGGCTGCAGGCGCGGNGGATCGAAGCGCACGTGATTCATTCGACGAGCGTTGCCGTGTCGCGCGAGCACCGCCGGGCGAAGACGGACCGGCTGGACGCGGCGATGCTGATGCGGGTGTTCCTGGGCTGGCTCCGCGGGGAGCGCGGGCATTGCGGGATGGTCCCCATCCCGACGATCGAGGAGGAGGACGCCAGGCGTCCGGGCCGCGAACGCGAAACCCTGGTGGGAGAGCGCATGCGATGGTGCGGCTGCTCGCCCGGATCATCTTGCCCGGATCATCTTGCCCGGATCATCGGCGTTGGCGTCGGCGTCGGCGTCGAAATGGCCGATATGCTGGTTCACGAGGTCCTGTCCCGCAACCTGCGGGACCGACGGGCGCTGGCGCGCTACGCCGGCCTCACCGGCGCGCCCGACGAGAGCGGCTCTAGGTGTTTGATCCCGGAATTTGATGGTGCGATCTTTTCACGGGAGTGGAAGGAGGCCCTATGGGACAGGTTCTGCACGGGTGCGCCCGCACGACAGAGGCGGTGCGTCGAGCGATACAAAATAGTCAAGAGAGCCTGAGGGCGCTGTCGAAGCGCTACGGGATCAACCCCAAGACTGTCGCGAAGTGGAAGAAGCGGACATCACCGTCCGATCTGAAGACGGGGCCGAAAGAGCCGCATTCGACAGTGCTTTCGATCGAAGATGAGGCGGTTATTGTCGCCTTTCGGCGCCATACGCTGCTGCCACTGGACGATTGCCTGTATGCGCTTCAGCCGACGATCCCGCACTTGACGCGCTCGTCGCTGCATCGGTGTCTGCAGCGCCACGGCATCAGCCGATTGCCCGATGTCGAGGAAGACAAGCCGGAAAAGAAANAATTCAAGACCTATCCCCTCGGCTATTTCCACATCGACATTGCCGAAGTGCAGACCGCCGAAGGTAAGCTTTATCTCTACGTTGCCATTGATCGCACCAGCAAATTCACCTTCGTGCAGGTCGTCAGGAAAACCGGGCGCACGTCCGCATCCGCCTTCCTCTCAGCCCTCATCGAGGCCGTGCCCTACACGATCCACACCGTGCTCACCGACAATGGCATCCAGTTCACCTTTCCGCCGCGTTATGCAGACGGTCCAACCGCCCGCCACATGACGCATATGTTCGACAGGCGATGCCAGGAAAACGGCATCGAGCATCGCCTGACGAAGGTGAAACATCCGTGGACCAATGGTCAGGTGGAAAGAATGAACCGGACCATCAAGGACGCCACCGTCAAGCGCTTCCATTATGACGATCACGCCAAGTTCGAAGTACACCTCGCCGATTTCATCGCAGCCTACAACTTCGGCAGAAGATTGAAGACCCTGCGCGGCCTCACCCCATACGAATACATCTGCAAAATCTGGACTTCAGAGCCAGAACGATTCAAACTCGACCCAATCCATCAAATGCCGGGACTAAACACCTAGCGCGTCTCCAGACGTTGCCGCCGCGCAGCTGCAGGCGTTTGTCACATTGTACAACGAGAACTTTGGCGACATGCTGCCGGTTTGGGGTGTTGATGAACTTGAGCAGACCCTAAACTCTACCCTTGTAAATTGTTCCCTCGACCCAGTTGAACAGTGTGACACCCCATGAAACATTGGGTGAATTCTAGTTACGAAGCTGCTTGATGCAGGCCGGCCCGGGGTGGCGTCGGGGGCAGTCGTATTCGCAGGATCTGCGCGAGCGGGTGTTGGCGGCGGTCGATAGTGGCATGGCGGTCGCCGAGGCGGCGGCGCTGTTCCGGGTCAGCGTGTCCTACATTTACAAGGTTCGGCTGCGGCGACGGCGGACAGGCGAGACGACGGCGCGGCTGCAGCGCTGCCATCTTGTCCGCAAGCTTTCGGTTCACCACGAGGTGATCAGCGCTGAGGTCGCGGCCCGTCCCGATCTGACGCTGGCCGAGCTGCGCGCCTGGCTTTCGGAAGAGCACGGCGTTACGACCAGCGTCGGCGGACTGTGGAATACCCTTGAGCGTCTCGGGCTGACGCTCGAAAAGACGCGGCATGCCGCCGAACAGGAGCGCGCCGACGTTGCCGCCGCCCGCGACGCCTGGCGACAGCACCAGCCGACCCTGAACCCGGCGCGGCTGGTGTTCATCGACGAGACTTGGGCGACCACCAACAGGGCACGCCTCTGCGGGCGCTGCCGCCGCAGCCAACGGCTGCGCGCCGCTGTTCCGCACGGCCATTGGGGCCCGCAGGGGATGCGCAGCATCAAGACGTCGACCTTCGTCGCCGCCCTGCGCAGCAACGGCATCACGGCCCCTTTCGTCATCGACGGCGCCATCAACGGACGCGTCTTTCGCACCTATGTCGAGGAGGTTCTGGCTCCGTGCCTCGCCGAAGGCGACGTCGTCATCATGGATAACCTCGGCGCGCACAAGGTCGAGGGCGTCCGCCAAGCGATCGAGGCCCGCAGCGCCAGCGTTCTATACCTGCCACCCTATTCTCCGGACCTTAACCCCATCGAGCAGGTCTTCGCCAAACTCAAGCAGCTCCTCAAAACTGTCGCTGCCCGCACCATCACCGACCTCTGGGCCAAAATCGGCACCCTTCTCGACGGCTTCTCCCCCAAGGAATGCACAAACGACATCACCAATTGCAGATATCGCCAGTCACCGTGAAACCGCTCGAGTGGTCGGAATCAGACGCTACACACCGATCAGCTCGCCCCAACGCATTGTTATGATTGATATCTCGCCGGACTCATCCGTCTGATTTGTACCACTAGTTGTAGGCCTAGGCGTATGACGAGGCGTTACGAACGGGTTGAGGTGATTACCGGGGTGGCGGCGCGGCGGCGGTGGAGCGTGGCGGAGAAGCTGCGCATCGTCGGCGAGCTGGCGCGGCCGGGGGCGACGGTGTCATCGGTGGCGCGGGCGCATAACGTGCATTCGAGCCTGCTGTTCAAATGGCGGCGCCTGGCGCGGGGAGGGTGCGCTGGGGCCGATGCTGAGCGACGACAACGGGTTCTCGATCGTGCCGGTCTGGCTTCTGGCGGAGCCGTCTCTCTGCCGCCGCCGGCCGATGAACGGGCGACGGCGGACGACACGGTCGTCTGTNGCGCCCGCCCCGGCAACAGGCATGACGGTGGGGATCGCACTGCCGAACGGCTGCGTGCTGCGGGTTCCGGCCAGCATTGATGCGGTCCGGTTGCGCCGGCTGGTGACGGTGCTGAAGTCGGCTGACTGATGCCGATCGCGCTGGCCCCCGGCACCAAGATCCATCTGGCGCTGGCTCCGGTTGACATGCGCAAGGGGTTCGACGGGTTCGCGGCGGCGGTGCAGCAGATCCTGGCGCGTGACCCGTTCTGCGGGCACCTGTTCTTGTTCCGATCCAAANAAGCCGATCGTTTGAAGCTGCTGTGGTGGGACGGCAGCGGGCTTTGCCTGTTTGCGAAGCGCCTGGAGACGGGGCGATTCGTCTGGCCGCGGGTGGAGGACGGCGCGATCACGCTGACGCCGGCACAGCTGGCGATGTTGATCGAGGGCCTGGATTGGCGCCGCGCGGTGCTGGTGGAGGATCCGCCGAAGCCGACGGCGATGTAAGCTAGATCCCTGATTCCGTTTTGAAAATTCTCTGGAAAGGCGGGCTCCGGCCGGCTACCAGAGGGCATGCGCTTCGATCTCGCCCACCTGCCCGATGATGCCGCGACGTTGCAGACGCTGGTCCGCGTGATCCGCCATGTCCGGCCGCGCTTCGCCTGCCGGGCCTGCGAGAGCATTCACCAGGCGACGATGCCGTCACTGCCCATCGAGCGCGGCCGGCTGTGGGTCTACGTCCGCGACGACCGGCCGTGGGCGGAGGCCAGCCCGCCGGCGGCGGCGTTCTTCTACAGCCCCGGCCGCAAGGGCGAGCGGCCGGCCGGTCACCTCGCCGGCTTTCGCGGCTTCCTGCAGGCGGATACCTACACCGGCTTCGACAAGCTCTACGGCGAGCGGATCATCGAGGTCGCCTGCTGGTCGCACGCGCGGCGGAAGGTTTTCGAGGTGCACGAGAGCACGCAGTCGCCGGTCGCCGCCGAGGCGCTGGCGAAGATCGCTGCGCTCTATCGCATCGAGACGACGGTCCGCGGCCGGCCGCCCGACCAGCGCCGTGCCGTCCGGCAGGAGCAGAGCAAGCCCTTGCTCGCAAGCCTGCACGGCTGGCTCACAGCCCAGCTCAACCGGCTGCCGCCGAAGAGCGGCCTCGCCCAGGCGTTCCGCTCCGTGCTCGGAAACTGACCGNCATTGACCCGCTTCGTCAGCGACGACCGGCTGGAGATCGACAACGACCGCGCCGAAAACACGCTGAGGGGCGTCAGCCTGGGCCGAAAGAACTGGTTGTTTGCCGGCTCCAACGCCGGAGGGNCCCGCGCCGCCGCCGTCTACAGCCTGATCGAAACCTGCAAACTCAACTGCATCGACCCGTTCGCCTGGCTGAGAGACGTCCTCGCGCGGATCGCCCGGCACCCGATCCGCCGCATCGACGAACTCCTCCCATGGAACTGGGCGGTCCGCGCCGCCCAACCACAAGCCGCCTGAGCAACCCTCAGGCCATCACGGCTGTGGGCGTCCCCGGACGCTTACCGACTGCGCTGGAGCCTTCGGAAAACCCGGCCCGGTTCAATCCAATCAAGCCGCTGATCCCAAAATCGGGAGACCATTTCAGATTGGTGTGCGATCTACGCCAGGGAGAGGAGAAATCCGCTACTTTCGGCGTAGATCCTGCAGTTGGATAATTGAACTACTCCAAAGCAGCTCCGCCGGAGGCAAAATCGACAATTCGAGGGCGTCAAGCGAGAATATACTCGTCGTAGGGCTGTCCTGAGATTGTGTAGGTCCTCCCTGCGTAGGTAAGGAGAGCAGCATGGACAAGACGGTGTTCCGCGACGCCTTGCAGTGGGGCGTTCTTTCCGTTCTGGCAATCGCACAGTTTCCGCCAGCGAGCGCCGAGCCAGTAACCCTGACCACCGACGTCATGGACAGTGTATCGGCCGGAACGGACGCAAGTTCTCTTGTCGTTGCTGGCAGCGCGACCGGCACGAACGGTCAAGTTAGCGTCGTCACTGTAATCGATGGCAAAGTTACGCAACGGACCTGCCAGACACCGTGCACGATCACCGTTCAGGATGGCGTCACCAAGGTGATTCCGGGCACGCCTTCTAATCAAGTCGTGGGAGCGCTGTCGCGTTGGCGGCGGTGGTATCCACGATACCCTAAAGCTTTTTCAGAGAAGAACGCGTTCGCCTAGAGTATGAACATTTGAATTTTAGAGCATTTCTTGGCTGTCATCATAGTTTCACTGCTCAACTGACGTTTTGAAATTAGAACCACCAATTTCTCGCAACTTCAAGCCGCTCCAGAAGCACACGCAAACGAGGCGAGTCTGCAGAGCGGTCAAAAGTACCCCGGGTTTGCATCCGGGGTCATGCTTGACAGTCAGGCGGCCCCTTCGACAATTCATCTCCAATTGCCGCCCATTCCATTCAGCGCCCACGATAAAGCGAGAAGCTTCCGCGGGTCCGGACGGACGCCGATCTGGTGTTTGCAGGGGACAGGGCGGCAGAGATGCTCGTCGAACTGCCTTCCAACGAAAAATCGTTGTCCTGAAGCTTCACGTCGACAGACGTGATGGACGCTACCGTTGAGTAGTCGCGAGTTGCAACTGCCTCTCCTCCAGACGTAAGGCTGAAGTTCGCGAACGCACCCGCAGCTATCAGGTCAAGATCGATCGTGAGAGTACTTGTGGCGCATCTGCGTGACTTGTGCCACTCGCAAGGCTGGTAGAAATTAACGCCATAGCGATGATGCTTGATCTCATTCCGTATGTCATCGGTCATAATCCCGACTTGGATATATCTACCCCAATTGCGAACGCGACTGTATGGGTCACTTCTCTGCGACCGGCCACCCCGCTGTTTACGACCCTCGTGAACGACTTGTTGACTATTGTTCCGTCCGCATCGGCATTGGCATCGCCGCTAGTGGAGGGAGCAATAAGTAAGCCCATACTGAAAGAAAGCGCAATATCGACGCTGATACGTCCGTAATTCCGGCTGTTCGCGTAAGTGAACGTGTTAGACGTTCCAGCCGCCGGCAGACCACTTCCTTCCAGCGTGACGTCCGTGTACGCCCATGCCCCCGCCGTGACGGAGTCGAGTTCTGTCTGAGATAGGATCAATGGATCAGCGGCGTTTGCTGCTTCAAGACCGACAGGACAGACAATCACCCCCAGAGCTAAAAGCGCATAGCTGCTCCACTTTCCCAATGAGGAATTCCGTGCCAATATGATGCCCTCATTGCTCTTCTCCCTCAGTGACGGAACCTTATTCTCCCCGTCGTCGTGGCTGTTCCATTAAGTGCTATTGCAGAGCTGCTGGCGCTAGCCGCCAACCACCCGATGCCGTTCCGGTCGTTAACAAATTCAAGGTCCACCCGGCAGAGATTGTATCCATTTCACTTTCGCTCAGCCGAACCATGTCATCCGCGTGAACGACTTGCACACCGAAGACCAGAGCCATGGTGGCAACAAATAGTGGAATTTTTCGCATCAGAGATCATCTCCCGACCTGCTACGCGAAGATATTTAGCAACAAAGTGAAAGCCCCTATTTCGGGGCTTTCACCATAAGTAGCGTTAGTGGGAACCGCCGCCGCAAGACAAGCAGCCAGGGGTGATTACGAGTCCTGCAAAGCCGGTCGAGTAAACCGCGCCCAAAGCGGCGTTGGACGCTGTCGTGGTCGAAGCCGGGAGCACTCCATACGCCTCCCCGTGCTGCCGGCGCCGAACTGGATGGCATAGACGACAGTCCCGCTGTTGTAGTTGCCGCCACCCATACGGCCCGCCGAAACCTGGTCCAGCTGCGAGTTGCTGAGTGCAACTGGCTCAGCCGCGTTGGCAACCGCGACGCCGGAGAACAGAGCCGCTGCTGCGAGCAGAGAAAGCATGCTGGTCTTCATAACATGTGCCCTCAAAAACATTGCATCTTACCGAAGATCATCAATCTCCGGTATCTCGATAGAACACAGGTAGCTCCATCAATTCAAATGCGCGAAAGCGCATAAATAATATTGGCTCGTTATTACTCCTTTTGTATTGAAATGAGTCGCGAAATTTCTGCGAATATTCTGATATTCCACAAATGGCGGATGATTCAACCTAAGCCATAGAATCTTGGCGTACTACGAAAGGTCGCTCTGAGTCGCTTATGGTGACTGTGCCAGCATTGGACGTAGGCGACTGGACCGGCACTAGAGTCGGTGCTCGGCAATAATGCACCGTCTGGGCTAACACCTGTTCCATATAGACTATTGGTAGATTAATATAAAATATTACTTGCGTTTTACGCGATACGCATGCTTCCCTCGCGGCTCGCGGTCTACTTTCGGTGACGGACCGGAGGAGGGAAGGTGCGCCAACGTCAGCGATATTACGCAATTGGGCTCATCGGCCTGCTATGGGTGGCGCTGGCCCAATCATCGCTTGCAGCCGAAGCGCAGCCGGTGCGCTCGATGCTGGAAATGCGGCACGAGCACGTCGTTGTGCAAAAGTGGGATCTCAGCTGCGGAACAGCCGCGCTCGCCACGCTGCTCAACTACCAGTACGGAGATCCAGTGTCCGAGCGCGAAATCGCCAAGGCACTGATCGATCGAAAAGAGTACCTGGAAAATCCGGATTGGATCAAGGTGAGGCAAGGATTCTCGCTGCTAGATCTCAAGCGCTACGTGGATGCTCGCGGCTACGAAGGGATCGGCTACGGCAAGCTGACACTTGAGGATCTGGTCGAGCGCGCGCCGATCATGGTGCCGATCAAGACGAACGGCTACAATCATTTCGTGATCTTCCGCGGGATCTGGAAAGATAGAGTGCTCCTTGCCGACCCTGCATGGGGTAATCGCACCATGCTTGTTGAGCAATTTGAGGACATATGGCTCGAATTTCCCACGGTTGGAAAAGTTGGATTCGTCGTGAATTCTAGCCATCCAGAAATAACTCCTGAAAATCGCCTCATTCCTAGACCAGAGGAGTTTCTGACGCTAAGGTAGATTGAGAAAAATAGGGGTGTTGCGATGGATGATAATGATATAGAGCGTTACCATCTCTCCATAAGCACCCTATACCGGGCATTTTTGTTGGGATGTGCCCTTATTATACTCCTTCCGCGTTACCCTGAAGCGGCTAACAGCGATCAAACCATCCAACAGTTGAAGCGTCGTCTGGATGCGCAGGACGCGTTGATCCGGGATCTGCAGCGCAAACTGGATGCGCTCATGGGCCAGGTCGACGGCGCACCAGCACAACCGTCCGCCGCCGAGCCCGCGGCACCGGTGAAGCGCGCACAGGCGGAAGCGCCACCACCACCGCCGCCAGCTCCGAAGCCCACCGGTGAGGGCAAGGCGNCCGAACGGAGAAGGTGGCGCGAAAAAAGCGGCGCGGAGGTGAGCGCCACCGAGGCGGAAGCCGAGCGCGCGCTGGAGCGGACACTGACCGCTACCGGCGCCCTGCTGCTCCCCTACGGAGCGCTCGAGGTCCAGCCCCAGTTCAGCTATGTGCGGCGAAGCGACAGCTTGTCCTATACCGATATCAACGGCGTCGTCGTTCCCTTCGATCAGGACGTGAAGCGCAACGAGTTCCAGCCAAGCGTCTCGGCGCGCCTCGGCTTGCCGTTCGATGCGGAGCTGGAGGCCGCCTTGCCGTACAACATCGCTCAGCAGCAGAACGTGACCAACGCCGGGCCAGGAGGCCGACGCTCGCAGAGCGATACGGGATCGGGAATCGGCGACTTCTCGATCGGCATTGCCAAGACCATCGTCCGCGAGCAAGGCTGGCGGCCGGATTTGATCGGGCGGGTAACCTACAATACGGGCTCGGGCGACATGAAGAACAACAACGTGCCGCTCAGCGGCGGCTTCAGCTCGGTCACCGGCCAGCTGGTGGCGCTCAAGCGTCAGGACCCGCTGGCGTTCACCGCCAGCGCCTCCTACCAGAAGACATTCGAGAACAACAACATCGAACCGGGCGATGAACTCTCGTTCAACCTCGGCGCCTTTCTCGCGACCAGCCCCGATACCTCCCTGGAGCTCTCCCTGCAGCAGTCCTTCACCGACGATGTGAAGGTGAACGGCAGAGTGGTGAAAGATTCAGATCAGGTGGCAAGCACCCTCAATCTCGGCATTTCCTCCATCCTGGGGCAGAACGTCCTGCTGCTGGTCAGCGGTGGCGTCGGCCTCACCAAGGACGCCCCGGACTATTCGGTGACGGTGGCGCTGCCTATCCGCTTCCCGGTTCCGGTTCCCAGGCTGGGCCAGTAGCACCGGGCCAGTAGCACCGGGCCAGTAGCACCGGGCCAGTAGCACCGGGTCGGTAGCAAGGGGCGAGGGCTGGTCAGGCCCCGCTTCGGCCCTGTCGAGTGCCGAGGCGATGATGACCGCCTGGGTGCGGTTTCGCGCATTGAGCTTGCGCATGATCTGGCGAAGGTGGACCTTGACCGTGCTTTCCTGCATGTCGAGTTCGCGGGCGATCACCTTATTCGACTTGCCTTCACGGAGTAATTTGAGAACCTCACTCTGGCGCGGGGTGAAGTCTAAGAGTTGCGGAGTCGTTGGTGCGACCACGTCAGCGGCCACCGCTTCATGCTGCAGCATTTGTAACAGGACGCTCTCGGGAACGTAGGTGCCGCCAGCTTGAACAAACCGGAGTGCGCTGATGGCAGCGGACGGATCGAGAGATGTGGGAACGTAGCCGCGAATCCCCTGCCGTAACGCGTCCTTCACATCCTCGAGGTGGCTGTGGTCCGCAAAAACGATGACCGGCACGTCCGGCAGCCGCACGCGAAGAATGTGCAACTCGTGCAGAAATTCGTCCTTGCGCAGATCCACGGCACCGATGTTGAGGATAATGAGTCGGACCTCACAGCTTTCATTCGGGTCTATTTCCAAGAGCTGATCTGCTGTTGCGAAGGCAATGACCTTGACCTCACTCAAGTGCTGCTCGAGCAGATGGGAGATCGAGTGTCGGGTCAGCGGACGCGAATCGATCAGAATGATGACAGGTGGCAAGACAAGAGGCGGCTTATAAGTGTTGCTTTCACGTTCTGCTAAGCCAGTGACCGTCAACTTTCCCTGTTGCACCCGTAACACAGTTTGCCGTTCATAAGGATGGTCGCCTGAGCAGTCGCTCTTGGACGATATCNNATGCCGGTCATTGAGTCCCTCCCCCAAACTACAACCGATCATCCCCACGCTTTTCGATTTATCGAGAAGTCGAGGCATCAGTATTCCTCTCCAGGACATGCTTCTGAGAACTACTGACAATACAATTCAGTAAAATTCCTCACATATTATTATCATATAAATATATAATGCCTATTATATATTTATATATTGTATATTTTACGTATATTATGCTTTATTTTCTGCTGATTTAAATAAAATGATCATTTTTTGCCACTATTATTCTAATTAATATTGTTAATTTTATTTCTATATAGTTAATTATATGTATTTATAAAATAAGTTAATTTTAAATTATGATAATTTTTGCGAGTTTATGTTTATATTATGGCATGCGTTTTTATAGTATGCAAACTAACAAATAAGTACCTTCGTGCACTCCTTGAAATGTTTGCAGGCATCCACCCAATATTTACCCATATAGGTATACAATATTCCTGGATTGGGCCGCCTACTTTTGGTCGTTAGCAGCACCAAAGTGGGCCGCATTGTCTAAAAAACTGAGACGCGATCAAGTGCTCAAATTACACGCCTAGAGGTTGGGGCGACTGCGGTGCCCGGTCTGATGGACCGCCAGACGCTGAGAGACCAGGTGTTTGATCCCGGACTTTGATGGTGCGATCTTTTCACGGGAGTGGAAGGAGGCCCTATGGGACAGGTTCTGCACGGGTGCGCCCGCACGACAGAGGCGGTGCGTCGAGCGATACAAAATAGTCAAGAGAGCCTGAGGGCGCTGTCGAAGCGCTACGGGATCAACCCCAAGACCGTCGCGACGTGGAAGAAGCGGACATCACCGTCCGATCTGAAGACGGGGCCGAAAGAGCCGCATTCGACAGTGCTTTCGATCGAAGATGAGGCGGTTATTGTCGCGTTTCGCCGCCACACGCTGCTGCCGCTACCGCCTGNNACGACGGGTGAAGCATCCGTGGACCAACGGTCAGGTGGAAAGAGAATGAACCGGACCATCAAGGAGGCCACCGTCAAGCGCGCCCACGATGACAATCATGCCGCATTCGAAGCGCACCGCACCGATTTCATCACAACCGATACCTTCAGAAGAAGACTGAAATCCCTGCGCGGCCTCACCCCATACGAAGACATCTGCAACGTCCGGACTTCAGAGCCAGAACGATTCAGACCTAACCCAATCCATCAAATGCCGGAATCATACGCCTAGTACACTGACTTATTCGGATGGTGCGGGAGAGTGACAGCTAAGCGCTTGGACACGCTGCATATCCGGTGAATCATCTGTCGGCGTCTGAGCACTAGACGACTACGGCTGCGGTGTGATGGCGGCGGTTGCGAAGCGGTGTCGCAATCGTTTAAGCTGCCGCAATGGAACATATGAAGAACACTGGTCTGGCGTCCGGCAACTGGGGCATGCTCGCGAGCGGGCAGGGGACGGAGCCGGCGGGAGGGCCGGGAGCCGGTTCGGAGGCTGGCCAGATCTCTGGTCCCTCGGCGGGGGGCAGCGGGGATCGTGCGGGGGTGCTGCGGCTGTTCGCCGGTCTCGATTATCGGCCGCTGGTCGAGTTTCCGCTGCCGGACGGACGCCGCGTGGACGTCGCTGCCGTCGATGCGCGAGGCGGCTTTATGATTGTCGAGGTCAAGTCGTCGCTGGCGGATTTCCGGGCTGACGGCAAGTGGCCGCACTACCGTGCGTGGTGCGATGCGTTCTTCTTTGCGGTCGATCCGGGGTTTCCGAGCGCTGTGTTGCCGGAAGACGCGGGGCTGATCATAGCAGACCGGTTTGCCGGCGCGCTTGTGCGCAACGCAGCGGTTCTGCCGCTCGTGCCGGCGCGGCGCAAGGCGTTGCTGCTGCGCTTCGCGCGCACCGCGGCTGGCCGGCTGGCGGCGCTGAGCGCAATATCCGATCAGGCGTAATCGCGTGATCGGATATTGCGCGAGAAATCACTTGGTCAAATCGTGCTCTGACGACCCGCAGACGGTTCACGGCGAACCAGCACCACGAAGGAGATCGTCGCGAGTACGGTCGAGGCTGCGATCACGCCTGACATCGGCAGCGCCGAGGGTCGTGGNAGAAGGCCGGTGGTAAAGCTGGCGGCGGCGGCGACCAGCATCTGCACGAATCCCAGCAGGGCGGATGCGGCACCGGCAATACGCGGAAACGGCGCCATGGCGCCGGCGATGCCGGCCGGCAGCACGATGCCGAGGCCGGCAGTGAACAGCACCATCGGTGCCACCACGGCGAGCACCGAAGGAGCGGCGGTCAGGGCAGGAACGACCAGTCCGGCACTGCCAAGCAGTGACAGCGCCAGCCCTGCTGCGGTCAGCCGTCGCGCGGGCATCCTTTGNCTGAGTCGCCCAGCGGCGAGCGAGCCTGCGAGATAGCCGGCAACGGTGAACACCGCCAGCATGCCGAAGGTCGACGGGGTGAGACCGAGCAGGGTGATGAAGACGAACGGGCCGCCGGCAGCATAGGCCATCAGGCCGGCGAAAATGAAGGCGACGCACAGCGTGTAGCCGACGAAGCTGCGCTCAGCGAGCAGCGTGCCGAAGGCAGCCAGCAGCCGCGGAGTGTCGGACCCGGCCATCGGCGCGGGCTTGGCGCTTATCTCAGCTCCCCATTGGCCCCGGTCTTGACCATCATCTCCTGCGGCGCCCGCATCGAGTCGGCGGTGGNNCCGTGGTGGTCCTGTCGCTGCTATGGCTGCCATTATGCCGGGGCTGGTTTCCGCCAGCAGCCGCCAGGTGGCGGCTGCGATGACGAGGCCCACGATCATCAGGAAGATGAACGACGCCCGCCATCCGAACCATTCCTGCAGATAACCGCCGATGATCGGCGCCACGGCGGGCGAGATGGCCAGGGCGGCACCGATCCAGGCCATCGCTGCGGCTGTGCGGCTGGCACCATAGACGTCGCGAACGATCGCCCGGCCGAGCACGGGGCCGGCACAGGCGGCCATGCCCTGCAACAGCCGGCCGAGGATCAGCGTGTCGATGTCCGGCGCGAGTGCACAGAGCAGGGTGGCGAGCAGATACAGACCGAGGCCGACGAACAGTACCGGGCGGCGTCCGAAATGGTCGGAGCCCGGGCCGAACACCAGCTGGCAGATGGCGAAGCCCAGCAGGAATCCGGAGAGCGTCAGGTTGACTCGCTCCGGCGTGGTCGCGAGATCGGCCACGATCGATGGCATCGACGGGATGTAGATCGACGTCGAGATCTGTCCCAGCGCAACCAGCGCCGTGATCAGAGCGCTGACGGGCAGCGATTCCGGGTGCGGATGCGTGCGCGCCCGCGCTCCTGGCTCATCGCGTGCCGCCCCGCACCGGGGTGTGCTGTGCGACGGGGTCGGGCGCGCCGTGGAATCGGCTGACAACCCTGTGCCCCAGGCGGCATGTCCCGGTGGGAGTCGTATCAGCACAGTCCCGAGCTCGCTTTTGCTCATATACAGGCTTCTAGGCGGTTTGGCGCTGTTGCGGCAAGCGCCGTGAGCCATGTTGTGTGGCGGGTTGCCGGGCGGGGGAGGCGGCCGTATAAGGACGCCACGATGTCGGGCGCCGTGCGTCCGGCCTGCAAAGCAACTTCGCGAGTCAGAGAGTTCAGACTCGCGAGCCACATCGGCCAGGACGGGCACGCTCCTCGTGACCTTTGCTCTCGCCTATCCCGCCATCGATCCGGTTCTGGTCGAGATCGGGCCGTTTNGCGATCGCTGGTATGCGCTTGCGTATCTGACGGGGTTGCTCCTCGGCTGGTGGTACGCGCGCACACTGGCCAAGGCGTCGCCTGCGCGGATTCCGCCGGTGGCGGTCGATGATTTCCTGCTCTGGGCGACGCTCGGCGTCGTGCTCGGAGGCCGGCTCGGCTATGTGCTGTTCTACAAGCCCAGCTATTATTTCGCTCATCCTCTCGAAGCGCTACAGCTCTGGCACGGGNGGATGTCGTTTCATGGCGGCCTGNCTGGGGTCGTGGTTGCCGGGATCACCTTCTGCTGGCGGCGCCGGCTGCCGACGGCGGCTTTGNCCGACATCATCTTCTGTGCAGCCNCCATCGGGCTCGGGCTCGGCCGTGTAGCCAACTTCATCAACGGCGAACTGGTTGGACGCGTGACCAACGTACCGTGGGGCATGGTGTTCCCGGGGCACGGACCGGAGCCGCGCCATCCCAGCCAGTTGTATCAGGCGGCACTGGAAGGCCTGGTGCTGTTCACGGCGATGTTTGCGCTATGGCGGGTGCGGGCGATCCGCGAGCGGCCGGGCGCGCTGACCGGAGCGTTTCTGATCGGCTACGGTGCCTTCCGCTCCATCGCCGAACTGTTCCGGGAGCCGGATGCGTTCCTGGGATTCATCATCGGCGGCTTCACCATGGGCCAGCTGCTGTCGCTGCCGATGGTCCTGCTCGGCGTGGGATTTGTCGTCTGGGCCTTCCGCCGGCCGCGCCAGATTACAAGTCCGAACGATCAGCCACCGTCCCAGGCGACGGATTGAGGGCGCGGGCGCGGGCTCTATGCGGACATCCTGATGACGCCGTTAGCGCGACGCTTGCGCGCGAGAATCGAGGCCNGACGGTCCGCTGCCCGTCGCCGCGTTCATGGCCGCAGCGGCGGGCGACCCGGATCATGGCTACTACCGGCGCTCCGTTCCGCCAGAGGGCGGCATCATCGGGCGGGGGGATTTCGTTACCGCGCCGGAGATCAGCCAAGTGTTCGGCGAGCTGCTGGTCGCGTGGTGCNNGTCGGCGTCTGGCAGGCGATGGGTGCGCCGCAACCGGTCCTACTGGTCGAACTGGGTCCCGGGCGGGCGACCCTGCTCGCAGATCTATGGCGCGCTGCCGGCACGGTTGCCNCCGAGTTCACGGCCGCCGTGCACCTTCACCTGGTAGAAACGAGCGCGGCACTTGCGGCCCTGCAGCGGGCGAGAATCCACGCGCTGTCGCCGTCGCCGCCCGTACGGTGGCACGAAAGTGCGGGCGACATCCCGGCGGGCCCGATCATCCTGCTCGCCAATGAGTTTCTGGACGCATTACCGGTCGAGCAGTACGTGCGCGAGGGAACCTCTNGGCGCCAACGCCACGTGGATCTGGCCGAGGATGGGGAGAGATTCGCCTTTGCGNCCGGTCCGCCGGTCGATTGCCGGCAGCGGCCCGAACTTACGGACCTCCCGGACGCGGCACACGGCGAGATCGCCGAGCGCTCGCCGCAGGCGGAAGCACTGGTGGCGCGCATCGCGGCGCGGGTCTCAGGAGGCGGCGGTGCGGCGCTGTTCATCGACTACGGGCCGGCACGCAGCGAACTGGGCGAAACCCTGCAGGCGCTTCGCGACCATCGCCCGGTAGATCCACTGGCATATCCCGGTGAGGCGGACCTGTCGGCTCACGTCGACTTCGAGCGGCTGGCGCGTGCAGCCACCGCTGCCGGCGCCCGGACCNTGGGGCCGCTGGCACAGGGACTGTTCCTGGGCCGTCTCGGCATCGCGGCGCGCGCCGAGGCGCTGATGGCCGCGGCCGGTTCGGCGGCCGAGGCGGACGCGATTGCCGGCGCGGTGCGCCGTCTCGTCCATCCGGGCCGGATGGGGGTGCTGTTCAAGGCTCTGGCGGTGTGCGCGCCAAACCTGCCGGCACCCCCAGGGTTCGCGGCCCGCTGACCTTGCGGCCAAGTCTCGCCCTTCAGCTCCGGCGCCGACGATGCAGGTCGCGAGGGTCGGTGCTGCACTGCAGATTGATTGCATCCAAAAGCGGGCCCTGACCCCAGCGCAGACTCCGCGGCGCCGGAATGGCAACCTCTTGTGCCGGCAATGGTGTGGCGGCTGTCAGCGGGCGTGACCGGCTCGAACGGTTGCGTTCGGGGCTGGCCAGGCGGCTGCGAGTGGTGGTTGGAGCATTTGTCCGGCGGGCGGAAATGGTCATATGCGTTCCCCAATATGTCAGAGCAGCGAGGAACGGGCGAAGGCCCGATTACGCAGCGCAACATAACTACATACGCATATAAGAATAGCTACATGCGCCCGGGCTACGCGTTCGTGCGAAGACTCGTATGCGAAATTGTCATGCCAATCGGGCGGGCTCAGGTTGGCGCGGGTAGGGGACGGCTTCCACGTGCTGGCCCCGCCGCTCGGCGCGCAGGCTCCGGTCGAAGAGGTCACGCTGCAGACAGAGCGGGACGTCTTCGCGCGGCAGGTACGGCTTGTCGCCGCGCAGGAATTTCTGTGCTGTCTCGTGCGCCAGAATGGTGTCCAGCGCCGCTAGGTGGTCATAGGACCGGCCACCCAGCAGGCTTTCGATATAGTCGCCGCACGCTTCGTCTTCCGGCGCCTTGGCCGTGCTGCGGATGCCCATCGCCACGATGCTGACCACGTCGGGGCGCCGGGCGAGGATGTGCTGAGCCGTCGCGCGCGCGGTGGCGTAGGACGCCAGCAGCACCTCGTCACACCGGGCCAGCGCGGTGAGCGCGCCGGTGACGCCCGAGGTGGTGCGATGCACGACGGTGCGCCCGGCAAACTGTCCTCTGCCGCCAGCGAGGATCAGCGACGGCGAGTTGGTGAGATCGAAGCCGTCGATCGGCTGCTCGTTTACCTCGCCGACCAGAATGGCGTCCGGATCGACCTGCCGCCGGAACGCCAATGCGGCGGCGGGATCACCTTCGAGAAGAACGCGCCGGGCGCCGAAATGAAGCATCATCGGCTCGCAGGTGAACGCCCGGAAGACGTCGATGATCACCGCCGTGCCCTCGGCCGCGGTGGCACCCTCGGCCATCGAGAGCCTGCAATCTGCATGTGTCCCTCCCTGAAAGCGCGGAGTTTCTATCCGGAGTCTGGCCTCTGCAGGCCGGCGATGAGCGCGTTGAACCGCTGCACGGCTGCAGCGGGGCCATGCGGATCGTCCCAGACGGCGGCACAGACGGCGAGAAAGTCAGCCCCGGCTTCGATCAGCGGGGCGGCATTGGACGGGGTGATGCCGCCGATCGCAACGCACGGCACCGTCATCAGTTCGCTCCACCAGGCGAGGATCTCCGGATCGGCATGGGCCGCAGGATCCTTGGTCAGGGTGAGAAAGAACGCGCCGAACGCCACATAGTCGGCACCCGCCTCGGCTGCTTCCATGGCCAGGTGGCGGGAGGCATGGCAGGTGACACCGACGATCGCGTCCTTGCCAACCATTCGGCGGGCCTCGGCGTACGAAGTGTCCTGCTGTCCGACGTGGACCCCATCGCAGCCAGTCCGGGCGGCGAGGTCGGGGCGGTCGTTGAGCAGGAACGCCACGTCGCGCTCCTGGGCTATCGGCCGCAGCACGTCGACCGTGCGGCACAGCATATCGTCGTCGCAGTCCTTTAGGCGGAGTTGCACGCAGGCGACGTCGCCGCCATCGAGTGCCGATGCGAGCACACTCGAAAACGCCGCCGCGTCATCAAGGCGCGGCGGCGTGATCAGGTAAATCCGACAGGAAGGCTGTGTGGTCACATTGCGGCTTCAAGGACCCGGCCGTGCCGGACCTTGCCAAGGAAGATGTTGATGATTTTGTCCAGCATCTCCAGCGCTTGCGCACGCGGCCGCTGGAAGGTGTTGCGGCCGATGATCTGGCCGTTGCCGCCGCCGTCAAAAATGTCCTGGGCGTCCTGGAACACCGCGTCCGATCCCTTCATTGCGCCGCCCGAGAAGACGACGATCCGCCGGCTGTTGAACGCCGCCTGCATCACGTGTTTGACGCGCGCTGCCTGGGTGGAGATGTCGATCCCTTCCTTCTCGTAGACCTTCTTGGCATCGGTCTGTTCGATGAAGTCGGTCGGCAGCTTCACCTTAATCACGTGCGCACCCATCAGCGCGGCAATGTGCGCCGCATAGCAGCTGATGTCGATGGCAAGCTCGCCGTTTTTCGACAGCTCACCGCCGCGCGGGTACGACCAGACGACGCTCGCCAGCCCTTTCGACTTCGCTTCGCGGATTAGCTCGCGGAGGTCGTTCAACATGTCGAACGCCGCATCCGATCCCGGATAGATGGTGTAGCCGATGGCGGTGCAGCCGAGGCGAACGGCATCGTCCACCGAGGCGGTGATCGCCTGGCTGGGGGCTTCCTTGCTGCGATAAAGCGTATTCGAGCTGTTCATCTTCAAGATGAAGGGNATCTGGCCGGCGAGGCTGTCGGCGACCTGCTCGATCATGCCGAGCACGGATGCATAGGCGTTCAGGCCGGCATCGACGGCCAGCTGCGCATGGTACTCCGGATCGTAGCCGGCGGGATTCGGCCCGAAGCTGCGCACGGGGCCATGCTCGAAGCCTTGGTCGACTGGCAAGATCACCATCTTGCCGGTGCCGGCAAGCCGGCCGGTACACAGCATCCGCGCAAGATTCGCCTTTACGGCCGGAGAATCGCTCTCGTAGTTCTGCAGAATCTTTTTGACCTTTTGACTAACCCTCATGTGCGGTCTCCCCACTCTACCGGATGACACCTTGAGTTGCGGTGTCTGAGCCGAAAAAGTTTAAGATGCAGGCTTCTCTGGCCTGTTGGGGTGCTCGTTGCAGCGAGTCACGGGTGACCGCCGGCAACAACGGGGGCCTCTGGATCGTCTCCGTCCGGCATGGCGCGCACGCTGCGCTCGACGTTCAGCGCTGCACCAGTTCGTCCACCGGTTTGTCCCCGGTTCGTCCAAAGACGGCTGTCTGGAGAACTCGTGACAGAGAGGATGGTTCGACGACTGCGGAATACTGTTGGGCGATGTCGTTCAAGGAGTGCCGCAGCGCGTCCGGTCCGTCGAACTGCACGCGGGGCACGCCAGCGCGCAACATTGCCAGCACGAGGCCAGCCTCGTCGCTGCACTGGACGAGCCAGTCGACGGCGACGTCCGGCACAAGCGATCGCGCCTGCCGGATGATCTGGCACACGACACCGGACCGAAAGACGCTGCTGCAGGAAGGGAACTGTAAGCCGCACCACCGTCCCTCGACTTTTGCCGCGCGCAGAGCCGCGATAGCATCGTCAAGGCTGTAGATGGGGACGTCGGCATTTGGCTGCATGGAGCATGACGCTCCGAACGGCTTGTGAGATGGCCTGACGGAGCGGGACGTGGACGTCCCGCTCCGGATGCAGAACCGAAGTCCTACTTTGCAGCCATCCAGGCGTTCGCCGTATCGCACATGCGATTGGAGAAGCCCCACTCGTTGTCGTACCACGAGATGATGCGCACCATCGTGCCGTCAATGACCTGCGTCTGGGTCGCATCGAAGGTCGAGCTGTGCTCGTCGTGGTTGAAGTCGATCGAGACCAGCGGCGCGGTGTTGTACGCCATGATCCCCTTCAGCTCACCCTCGGAGGCTTCCTTGATCGCCGCGTTCACCTCATCGGCCGTGGTCGATTTCTTCGAGATGAAGACGAGGTCGACGACCGAGACGTTCGGTGTCGGCACGCGGATGGCCGAGCCGTCCAGCTTGCCCTTGAGGTGCGGCAGCACCAGACCGACCGCCTTCGCAGCGCCGGTGGAGGTCGGGATCATCGACAGGGCCGCACCGCGGGCGCGACGCAGATCCTTATGCAGGGTGTCAACGATCCGTTGGTCGCCGGTGTACGAGTGGATCGTCGTCATGTAGCCACGCTCGATGCCGATGGCCTTGTCGAGGACGTAGGCTGGCGGGGCGAGGCAGTTGGTGGTGCACGATGCGTTGGAGACGACCTTCTGCTCCTGCGTCAGGGTCTTGTCATTGACCCCAAACACGATCGTGTTGTCAGCGCCCTTCGACGGTGCAGAGACCAGAACCTTCGGCGCACCCGCTTCCAGATGCACGGCCGCCTTGTCGCGGTCGCTGAAGATGCCGGTGCACTCGAACACCATGTCGACACCNAGGTCTTTCCAGGGCAGCTTGGTCGGATCGCGCTCCGCCATCACCTTGACCGTGTGGCCGTTCACGGTGACGCTGCTCTCGTCGGCCGAGATGTCACCGGGGAAGGTGCCGTGGACCGAATCGTATTTGAGCAGATGGGCGTTGGTCTTGACGTCGCCGAGGTCGTTGATGGCAACGAACTCGACGTCGTTGCGACCCTTCTCCATCGCGGCGCGCAGGACGAGCCGTCCGATGCGCCCAAACCCGTTGATGCCAACTCGAACCGCCATTCCTAACCTCCTTGCGATGAGCGCGACGCCTCGTGCTGAAATCGTTAGCTTTTCGAGGTTTCCTTCCGGGCTGACCGGATCAGTCGGCCGCAGCGTCCCCGCCGTCGTCGGAGAGGCGTCGTTCGTTAGTTTCCGGCCGCACAATCGTCGGATCGGACGGCCCCGTCAACGGTTTTTCCCGCCCTCGGGGCGTTGACGGAGTGGAAAAATCGCCCTTATCCTGCGCAGGAATGAGGATCGCTGTCCTCAGAATGCGGGCCTGTGGACATCGGCGAGGGAGAGGCGCCGGGGATGGTGTGATGCAATACAGGCTGACAGCGGGGAGGGGCTGACGTGAGCGATCCGACCCAGGGCGAGGTGGGCCAGAGCAAACCTGGCGAGCACGAACCAAGCCAGGGCGAACATGCGCAGCGGGGCCGGGCTGGCCAGGCGTTGCGGCGTCTTGAGGATGCGGTTGCCCGTCTCGAAGCCGCTGCCGACATTCATGCGAAGCGGTTGGTGGAGGGTGGTGATCTGACTTCTGGTATCTATGCCGAGGCGGAGGCGCTCCGCTCGCTGCAACATCTTCTTTCCGATCGGCTGGACGCGGCAATCGCGCGTCTGAAGTCAGACATGGACGGTTGACGGCAATGGCTCACGTTCCGGTCACCGTCAACGGACGGCGTTACAACATTGGCTGCGATGACGGCCAGGAGGATGATGTCCGTCGTCTCGCGGCCGAGCTGGATCGGCGCGTTGCCGCGATGGCGTCAACGGTCGGCCAGGTGGGGGATGCACGGCTCCTGGTGATGACGGGCCTGCTGATGGCCCACGAGCTGGAGCAGAGTCCGTCCGTGTCCAGCGCTCCGGCTGCCGCCAACGGTATCGGGACCGACGGCACCGCATCCGGAGGCTTTGATGACGAGGCACTCTGTTCACAGTTGGAAGGGCTGGCGATGCGCATCGAAGCCGTGGCGCACCGACTTGCATCGGCCGAAGCCGAAACCCCGGCTGAGAGTGCCGAGATGGTGCACGGCATTGCCGAGGGAGCGGAAAGCTCCTAGGTTTGATCCGGGCGGTTGCTGCGGGGCCCGTCAGGTCCCCATATCCCTCCGGCCAATAGTGGACTCCAGGGAGCTGTCCCTGTCGGACTCAGGGTTCGGTACACGGCACCCACCTGCGTGAGCAGGCCAGAGAGGATCACTCGACCAACGACTTTCGCGGCGCCGCCCGAGCATTGCCGCACAGATAAATACGGCGCTTGGCGATAGCGCTGATAAGGTCCGGCCGCAGGATGACTGAGTCCCTTGACCCAACCGAGCTAGACGACGAAAGCGCCGGCTGCGCAAGCGGATGCGTGCACTGCGCTTGGTTGCCGACCAAAAGGAAGGACCCGACGCGGGGCTTGCCATCATTCGCCAGATGTTGCCTCGTGCTGAACAGTTGGGTCTCACGGCGGGGTGCATTGTCGCGGGCTACTGGCCTATCATCACCGAACTCGATATCCGTCCGCTGATGGCGCGGCTGGAGGCGCAGGGGCTTGTGTGTGCGCTTCCCGCAATCGAGGACGGACGCGACGTGCTGACGTTTCGCCGCTGGGGGCTCACCGACGACCTGGAAGAAGCCCCGCTGGACACCCGCCAGCCGCCGTCCTCGGCGCCCGAAGTGGTGCCCGACGCGCTGTTCGTTCCGCTGCTGGCTGTCGATGCTGCCGGAAACCGGCTGGGGCAGGGGAAGGGGTGGTACGACAGGACACTGGTGGCGCTGCGCCGCGATCAGCGGCCGTGCGCGATCGGCGTCGGATTTCACGTACAACGCATTGCCCGGGTACCGGCGGGGCCCAATGACCAACCGATGGACTGGATCCTCACACCCGAGGGACTGGAGAAGTCGACCTAGCAGGGGTGAGGCAAACGGAGCCATGAGGGTACTCTATTGCGGCGACGTCGTCGGCCGGGCGGGCCGGCAGGCGGTGTGTGGGCGTATCCGTCAGCTGCGCCGGCATCTCGAGCTGGATTTCGTCATCGTTAACGGGGAGAACGCCGCGCACGGCTTCGGGATCAGTCCGGAGATCTGCCGCGAG
Organism: Defluviicoccus sp.; assembly: GCA_013414705.1. Taxonomy (GTDB): domain Bacteria; phylum Pseudomonadota; class Alphaproteobacteria; order Rhodospirillales; family Defluviicoccaceae; genus Defluviicoccus. Next base: position 2,474,727 of record CP058705.1, on the reverse strand, counting down.
TTCTACGACGTGGGCGTGGATGTGGTAACCACCGGCAATCACGCCTGGGACCGTCGTGAAATCCTCGATTACATCGGACGCGATGATCGGCTCCTCAGGCCGCTGAACTATCCCGAAGGGGCTCCCGGCCAGNGGGCGGGCATCTACCAGGCCAATGGCGGGCAGCGGGTGATGGTGATGCAGGTGATGGGCAGGCTGTTCATGGACCCGCTTGATGATCCGTTCGCCGCGGCAGAAAAGGCGCTGCGCAATCACCGGCTCGGCAATTCGGTGGATTGCATCGTTACCGATATCCACGCCGAGGCGACCAGCGAGAAGATGGCGATGGGGCACACGCTCGACGGCAGGGTCAGCTTGGTTGTCGGCACCCACAGTCACGTCCCCACCGCCGATGCGCACATCCTGCGCGGCGGCACTGGTTACATGACGGACGTTGGCATGTGCGGCGATTATGATTCCGTCATCGGCATGGAAAAGAAAACGGCGGTTGCCCGCTTCGTCTCGAAGCTGCCGACCGGCCGGCTGGAACCGGCTGACGGCGACGCCACACTGTGCGCCGTCTTTCTGGAAACGGACGATACCACCGGGCTGGCACGTCACGTGGCACCCTTGCGAATCGGAGGCCGCCTGTCACCGCAGTGGCCTCTTTGACGCGATCCCCCTGAAGGGCTGCGATTACATCGCGGTGCGTGCGCTGTGTCAGGGCAGTGGGATGTTATCGATCAGCCGGGTCTTGCCCAGGCGTGCGGCGGCCAGGACCCGGCCGGGACGAGCCGGACCGGACCAGGGAAGCAGGGTTTCGGCGTCGCGGACGGTGACATAATCCACCACGGTGAACCCCGCGCGCAGCAGGTCCGCAGCACCCAGTTCCCCACGGACGATGGGATCGGCGCCGGTGGTGACGTCGGCTGCAATCTGGCAGAGGGTGCGGTTGAGCGTTGGCGCGATGGAGCGTTCTTCGGCGGACAGGTAGGCGTTGCGAGACGACAGTGCGAGGCCGTCCGCTTCGCGCACCGTCGGTGCGCCCTCGATGCGCGTCGGGATCCACAGGTCGGCGACCATCCGGCGCACGACGAGCAGTTGCTGGTAGTCCTTCTCGCCGAACACGGTCACGTCCGGCAAGGCCTGCAACAGCAGCTTGCAGACGACGGTTGCCACGCCGGTAAAGAACCCCGGACGGAATTCACCTTCCAACAGGTCACCGAGGCTGGGTACCGAGACCCGGGTCAGGGCTTCCGGCGGATACATCTCTTCCACCGGCGGGACGAACATCAGGTCGCAGCCCAGCGCGCTCAGCTTGGTGGTGTCACCGGCCTCGTCGCGCGGGTAGACCGCGAAATCCTCGTTGGGGCCGAACTGCGTGGGGTTGACGAACACCGAGACGACGATGCGATCTGCCTGTGTCTGCGCGTGCTGCACCAATTGCAGGTGCCCGGCATGCAGCGCTCCCATGGTTGGCACCAGCGCAATGGTTTCGCCGGAGCGTCGCCAGTTGTGCACGCACGACCGCAGGTCGGCGACGGTGCGAACGATCTGGATGTCGGCCGGTGAGTCCATNCTTGATCGGTCGCCGCCTCAGGCTGGTTCTCGCTTGGGTGCCTTGGTGCCAAAGCAGTGATCGAGGGTCGGAAAGCGATGCGACCGAACTTCGTCGGCGTAGGCACGGGCGGCTTCGGCGATACCTTCGCCAAGTTCTGCGTAGCGCTTGACGAACTTCGGCTTGTAGTCGGAGAACAATCCGGTCAGGTCTTCGGTAACAAGAATCTGACCGTCGCAGGCCGGAGACGCGCCGATTCCGATCGTCGGCACACCCACCGTCTGGGTGATCTGTCGGGCGAGCGGCTCGATGGTGCCCTCGACCACCATGGCGAAGGCGCCGGCTTCATCGACCGCCTTGGCGTCCTCGATGATCTCTGCCGCTTCCTTTTCGCCGCGTCCTAAGGAACGGAAGCCGCCTGCCGTGTTCACCGATTGCGGCAGCAGTCCGACGTGTCCCAGAACCGGNATCCCACGCTGCACCAGAAAGCGGATGGTTTCGGCCATTTCGGTGCCGCCCTCCAGCTTGACGCCGGCGCACCCCACTTCCTTCATGATCCGCGCCGCGTTGCGGAAGGCGGCCTCCTTCGACTCCTGATACGTACCGAAGGGCAGATCGACGATGACACACGTTCGCTTCGAGCCGCGCATGACCGCTTGGCCATGGGCGATCATCATGTCGAGCGTCACTCCCAGGGTGCTGTCCATGCCGTAGAGCACCATGCCGAGGGANTCGCCGACGAGCAGCAGATCCACAGAATTATCCAGCAGCACTGCGGTCAGCGATGTGTATGCGGTCAGGCATACAATCGGGGTACCGCCTTTCATCGCCGTGATCTGCGGCACGGTCATCCGCTTTTGCCGGCCTTGGACGCTCACAATCGACTCTCCTGAAGTGCGCGCGGACTGTAATCCCGGACGCGACTGCAGGAAAGCCCGATTGCCCCGAAATACTCAATTGCGCGCAGGCTGCCGAAGCGGCATCGCGCGGGAACGCATTACCCGGCGCGGGCCGGAGCCCTGTGGCGTTTCGTGACCGGCGCCGTTGGACGACGCTGCAGGAACCGGATAACGGCCCGCAGATGGCGAATTTCAAGGCTATTTACCGCCAAAGGAATATCGGACAGCAAAGATTCAACCGCAAGGATCTTGGTGATGGCGCCCGCCGTGGTTGTGGGCACCGTATCGGCGAACTGTTCGCTTGCCCGCAACCATGACGCTTCCGCCAGCAGCATTTCTGTTGATAGTTCCGTGTATTCGTTCTGAATTGACATCTCCAGAAAGTGTAATTCTGCCTGACGTACCGTATCACAAGCTGCAATAGCGGCATCATGAGAGGTCAAATTGGACATATCGTCACCCCTATTTGGAAAAACACGACATGGCTGCCTTGCGAGAGGTCTCGCAATGTCACTGCGTACTTCTACCCCACTGCGCACGTCAACGTGATCTTCAGTCTAGGCATATCGCGATTACACGTATTTTTGATAGACGTTTATCCGACAACCGGGCGTAGATCACGTATTCGTGATGCAAGGTACCCAGGTGGGCTGTTCTTGAGGGCCGCGACATTGCCTCGAATGATGGCCTCGAATGTCGGAAGCCGGCGGGCCTGGAGGAGCACTGTTTGATCAAAACGGACGATCGTGCTCTAACCGTCCGATATCCGGAGTAAGCAAATGCGATCAATCGATTGATCGGACCTTATCTTTATGGAGCGCGAGCGCACCGGAGCAGGGAGGGGCGGGTGGAAGCGCAAGACCGGCCGGACCAGCACTTGGCGAACGGCGTTGAACAGGGTGCAGTAGCGACAGTGAGTGCGCGGTCGACCGGATTACTGCCGTCGCAGGACATCCGCGCCATGGTGTGCGCGCAGGAAATCGCGGCATCGGAAGCGATCGGCGAAGATCAAATCCAGCCGGCCAGCCTCGATCTTCGCCTGGGCAGCGAAGCGTTCCGAGTGCGCGCCAGCTTCCTGCCGGGACCAGGGGCTACGGTTCGTGAACGCATTGAAGCGTTCGGGATGCACCGGATCGACCTGACACAACCGGCCGTGCTCGAANAAGGCTGCGTCTACATCGTCCCGCTGCTGGAAAGCGTGGCACTGCGCCACCGCACGTCGGGCATCGCCAATCCCAAGAGCTCGACCGGTCGCCTGGATGTCTTTACCCGGCTGATCACCGATTACGCACCGGTGTTCGATCAGGTGGCGACGGGCTACAAGGGACCGCTCTACGCCGAAATCAGCCCGCGCACCTTCGGCGTGGTGGTGCGTCGTGGATCCCGGCTCGGCCAGCTCCGGCTGCGCCGCGGCAACNCTTTGTCCTCCGATGCGGCCCTGCGGCGCCTGCACCGGACCGTACCTTTGGTTGCTTCCGGTGTTGCCAGCGGCGAGNAAGCCAGACGCCGCAGGCGACGTCGCGGCTGATACGAGGGAATCGCGGTGACCGTCGATCTGAGCCCTGCCGAGTCTGGCGCTCCGGTCGGCTGGAGGGCCCGCCGGCACGCGGACCTGATTGACCTCGCGTTGGTCGACCACTACCGGCGCGATGACTTCTGGGAGCCGGTGTTCCCGGATGCCGGCGGCTGCGTCGTTCTCAATCCGGGCGATTTCTACATCCTTGCATCGAAGGAAGCGGTGACGGTTCCGCCAGACCATGCCGCGGAGATGCGCCCCTACGATACCCGCGTCGGCGAATTTCGTGTGCACTATGCCGGATTCTTCGATCCGGGCTTTGGCTATGCCGGCAGTGGTGGCAGCGGTTCACGGGCGGTTCTCGAGATCCGGTCGTTCGAGGTACCGTTCGCGCTGCGCGACGGCCAGCTGGTCGGCCGGCTCGTCTACGAGCGGCTGACCGCCGTTCCCGACAAGCTGTACGGCATCGGTATCGGATCGTCGTATCAGCGCCAGGGACTGCAGCTGGCAAAACAATTCCGGCGGCAATGAGTTGGTGTCCAACGGGTCCCCGGGAAGGACGATGGGAACGTTCGGTATCTCAGTGCCTTTCTCCGGTGGCGTGGCGCGGGATGAACACGGCGCGGTGGATGTGGACGCACAGCACCAGGCCAAAGCCGATCATCAGCGAGACGATTGCCGTGCCGCCGTACGACACCAGCGGCAGCGGCACGCCCACCACCGGGATTAGCCCCATCACCATCGCCATGTTGATGAATACGTAGAGGAAGAACGTAGTGGCGATGCCGATTGTCAGCAGCCGGCCGAACTGGCTCTTCGACGACAGCGCGATCGCCAAGCAGTAGGCGAGAATCACCGCGTACAAGCCCAGCACCACGAGTGAGCCCATCAGCCCGAACTCTTCGGCCAGCATGGTGAAGATGAAATCGGTCTGTTTCTCGGGCAAAAATTCAGGTGGCTCTGCGTGCCCTGCAGAAACCCCTTGCCGAACAGCCCGCCCGATCCGAGAGCGATCTTCGACTGCAGGATATGGTAGCCAGAGCCAAGCGGATCGCTTGCGGGATCAAGGAAGGTCAGCACCCGTTGGCGCTGGTAGTCGTGCAGGACACCCCAAGCGATCGGTGCGGCGGCCGCACCCGCGAGCGCCACCACCGCGAACATCCACAGCCGTACGCCTGCAGCGAAGAACATCGCCCCACCTCCTAGCAGCAGCATGACGGCGGTTCCCAGGTCCGGTTGCTTGAGAACGAGGGCAACCGGAGCCGCGATAAGAAACGCCGGTACGACCAGACGCCACGGTCGGCCCACATCCTCGTTGGTCATGCCGTGGAAGAAGCGGGCCAGTGCCAGAACCAGGGCGATCTTCATCAGTTCTGACGGTTGCAGGTTGATGATGCCCAGGTTGATCCAGCGTTGCGCGCCCATGCCGATGCTGCCGGCGACATCGACGACCACCAGCAGCACCAGGGTGAAGACGTAGATCAGGTAGGCCCAACGCAGCCACAGTCGGATGTCCGAGACCGCGACCAGCAGCATCAGTCCAAGGCCCACGATGAAGCGGGCCAGTTGGCGGATGGCCCACGGCTCCATGTTGCCGCCGGCCGCCGAGTACAGCATGCCGATGCCGATGCCGACGACGAGGCAGATCGTGAGTACGAACAGCCAGCGGATCGACAGGAACTTCTCCAACAGGCCGGGGGTGGTCGGGGTCAGCGGCTGCCAGCTCACCATGCCTCACCCTCCCGGCCGGGACGTCGTTCGGGTCGTCCGAAGACCAGCCCACTGGTGCGTGAACCGGGGCTCCCGCCGGATGGTTTGTCGGGTTGTTTGGCAGGTGTTTTGGCGGACGGTTTGGCGGGCTGTCCGTCGGTTCGGATGTCTCCCAGCACCGCCGGTGGACCGCCTTCGGCCACCCGCATCGCGTCCATCTGTTGCGCCGCCAGCAGAATGTCACGGGCAACCGGCGCTGCCGCCTGCGAGCCGGCTCCGCCGTGTTCGATGACGACGGCACACGCATACCGGGGTGTGCCACGGGTGCGTAGCCGATGAACAGTGCGTGGTCGCGCTGCTTCCACGGCAGGTGTTCGTTCTTGATCACCCCCGACTGTCGTTCGGTCTTCGAGATGCGGCGGACCTGCGCGGTTCCGGTCTTGCCCGCCATCTCAAAGCCGGGAACCTGGATCGCCGATGTTCGGGCGGTGCCACGTTTGTCATTGACGACCCGGTCCATGCCGTCCTGCACCAGCCTGAGATGTTCCGGATCGATGCCCAGATCGGCAGGAAGCGCAAACAGGGGCGGAGCGGCCTGTGCCGGGTCACCGACATCGCGCACCACATGCGGGACCACGCCCCGCCCACCGTTGGCGATGCGCGCGGCCATCACCGCCAGCTGCAGCGGGGTGGACAGCACATAGCCCTGCCCGATGCCAGCGATCACCGTTTCACCGAGCGACCAGCGGGCGCCCCCGAACCGGGACGCTTTCCATTCCGGGGTGGGCAGCAGGCCCGGGCGCTCGTGCGGCAGGTCGACGTCCAGCATCACGCCCATGCCAAGTCGGTGGCCCATGGCGGCGATGCGGTCCACCCCAACCCGGCGTGCGGCCTCGTAGAAATAGCAGTCGCAGGACTCCGTCAGCGCCTTGCGCAGGTTGACATTGCCATGGCCGCCTCGCCGCCAGCAGTGGAACACGGTTCTGCCGAGGGTATACCACCCCGGGCAGTGGACAATGGTGCCGGCGTTGATCACGCCCTGCTCCAGCGCCGCCAAAGCCACCACCGGCTTGAAGGTCGACCCCGGCGCGTACTGGCCGGCGGTGACCTTGTTGATCAGGGGCGACTTCGGATCGGAGGTCAATGCCGTCCACTCGGTGGACGTCAGGCCGCGATCGAAGGCCGACGGATCGTAGCCGGGCGTGGACGCCAACGCCCGGATCTCGCCGGTCTCCACGTCGAGGACGACAGCGGCGCCACTCTCGTTTCCCAGGCGCTCGACGGCGAGCTGCTGCAGATCGAGATCAATGCCCAAGGTCAGATCCTGGCCTGCTTGCCCGTCCGTGCGGTCAAGTTCGCGGATCACACGGCCAACGGCGTTCACCTCCACTTGCGAGCTGCCCGCCTTGCCGCGCAGCGTTTTCTCGTAGAACTTCTCGATTCCCGCCTTGCCGACGCGGAAGTCCGGAAGGCTGAACAACGGATCGTCGTTGATCTCGGTTTCAGAGACCGCCGCCACATAGCCCAGCACATGCGACAGCATCCCGTCGTAGGGATACTCGCGTTGCTCGCCTTCTTCGACCGAGATGCCGGGAAGATCCAGCGCATTGACCTCGATTCGGGCGGCGTCTTCCCAATTCAGGTTCTCCTGCACCGTGACCGGCACGAAATGCCGGTGCCGGGCTACCTCGCGCAGTACGCGCATGCGGTCGGCGTCGCTGATCGGCAGCAGCGTGCCCAGGGCGGTGAGTGTCGTGTCCAGGTCGGCTGCCTGCTCTGCGGTCACGAGCACGCGGTAGTTCTTGCGGTTGAGCGCCAGCGGCCGGCCATTGCGGTCGAAGATCCGGCCGCGGGGTGGGGGCAGCAGCACCAGGTTGATGCGGTTGTCCTCGGCGAGTGTGAGGTAGCGCTCGGAGTCGACCACTTGCAGGTCGTAGAGGCGGCCGGCGAGGGTCGCCAGCAGCAGCGCCTTGCCGCCACCGAGCAGCAGCGCCCGGCGGCTGAACTGTCGTTGACGCTCCAGGTCGCGGCGCATCGCTCAGACGTTTCGCAGCAGGGCGAGCTGGCAGTGCAGCAGCAGCCAGCACACGATCGGATAGGCGCCAATGGTCGTCACTGTCTGGAAGGCAACCGCGTCCAGAGGGATGACTGTAGCATGGTAGAGGCAGGTGACGAGCCAAGTCAGCACCATCACCACCACCGCGACCAGCGAAAACCCGAGCCAGATGATCCCGAACGACTTGCCGATGAAAAAGCGCTGCTGAGTCGTCACCGCTGCATGCACCAGGACCAGCATGCAGGCGCTGATTCCAGCGGCAGGCCGAACAGGATGTCCTGCAGCAGGCCGGCGGCAAATACCGCCGGTGCCGGGACCAGGTCGGGACGGTACAGCGTCCAGTAGAAGACGGCAATCAGCGGCAGGGCGGGGACGATCGCCGGCAGTGCCGGGATGTGCAGTGGCACGACGCCCAGCAGCATCAGCGTGAAGATTGACAGGCAGGGGACGAGGTGGCGTGCGAGCGTGTCCATCCGGCGCCAGAAGGTTGCCGTCATCGGGCGTCGGCGCGCACGCTGTTCGTGCCAGTGCCTCCGCTTTGGCACACACCTTTGCTTTGCTCCGACTCATGCAGCACCGTGCGTCCATCACGGAATGCGGTCGGCATGTCGTTCAGCAGCGACGATGTTCCGTAATCAGCCACCCGTACGTACTCGATCCGATCGCGCTCCGCGTAAGGTTGAACGGTGATCCCGGTATCGCTTACATCGCGCACCACGCCCACGGGCAATCCGGGCGGGAACACGCCGGCGATCCCGGATGTGACCACTGTGTCCCCNGGCGCGATCGCTCCTTCCAGCAGCACATGGACCAGCCGTGGCCGATCGCTGTTATTCCCAGCAAGAATGGCGCGCACGCGCCCCGTGCCCACGAACACCGGTATTCGGGAATTGAGATCGGTGATCAGCAGCACCTGAGCTGCCCGTTGCGAGACACCGACCACCCGCCCAACGAGCCCATCGCCGGTCATGACGATCTGACCCTTGTCGATACCGTCACTGCGGCCGGCATTGACCAGCAGGCTGCGGGCGAAAGCTCCGGTCGGATCGGCCACAACGCGTGCCGCCCGGGAGGGACGTTCNGGACCCGGGACGACGTTCAGCAGCTGGCGCAGTGCCTCGTTCTCGGCCTCCAGTTGCTGTGCTGCCGCCTGCCAGCGCAAAAGTTCATCGCGTTCGGCGCGCAGGCGGTGATTTTCTTCCGACACCCACAGCAGCTGCTGCGCGCTTTCCAGCATGTTGGTGAGCCCGTCGACCGGTTTCGACAGCACGCTGAGGATGGGCACGGCGGCGTCACTCACCTGCAGCCGCAGCCGCTCGACAAACGGCTGATCGAGCTTACCCAGCAGCATCAAGCCGCCGGCCAAGACCACCAAGCCGACATAAGCCAGCCATTGCAGCAACGACTTGAAGGCGGCGGGCATCCGTGGATTGGACCCTGGCGTTGTCTGGCGCTGCGGCGACGGCTCCGCCCCTTTTCACGGCACCACCCAGCCGTCGATCAACGCAGAAGCTTGGATGAAGGATACGGTGAGGATCGGAAAAGAAAACGTTCAATACATTGCGCTCAAAACGTTGCTCATTTTCTTCATCTCCTCCAGCACCCGGCCGGTGCCGAGAGCAACGCAGGACAGCGGATCGTTGGCGATCGTCACCGGCAGACCGGTTGCGTGTCGCAGCACGTAATCGATGTTGGCCAGCAGCGCGCCGCCACCAGTGAGCACGATTCCCTTGTCGACGATGTCGGCCGCCAGTTCGGGCGCAGTGTGCTCAAGCGCCACCTTCACCGCATCGATGATCGCGCCCACTGGTTCGGCGAGACTCTCGGCGATCTGGCGTTCGCTGATCACCAGCTCCTTCGGCACGCCGTTCATCAAATCCCGGCCCTTGATGTCCATAATCCGGCCGTCGCCATCGTCGGGCGGGCAGGCGGAGCCGATCTCTTCCTTGATTCGCTCGGCGGATGCTTCGCCGATCAGCAGGTTGTGGTTGCGGCGAATATAGGCAATCACCGCTTCATTCATCTTGTCGCCGCCGACGCGCACGCTCTTCGCGTAGACGATGCCACCCAGCGACAGCACCGCGACTTCGGTGGTGCCGCCACCGATGTCGACCACCATCGAGCCGGTTGGCTCGGTCACCGGCAGGCCGGCCCCGATCGCCGCCGCCATCGGCTCTTCGATCAGGAATACCCGTCGTGCACCTGCCTGCTCAGCCGATTCCTGAATCGCCCGGCGCTCGACCGGCGTTGAGCCGGACGGAACGCAGATGATCACCAGCGGAGATGCGAAGCTGCGCCGGTTGTGCACCTTGCGGATGAAATACTTGATCATTTCTTCGGCGACTTCGAAGTCGGCGATCACGCCGTCGCGAAGCGGNCGAATCGCATGGATGTTGCCGGGNGTGCGTCCCAGCATCATCTTCGCTTCTTCGCCCACCGCGAGGACCTGCTTGCGGCCTTTCTGATCGAGGATGGCCACCACCGAGGGCTCGTTGAGCACGACGCCCTTGCCTTTGACGTACGCCAGCGTGTTGGCGGTCCCCAGATCAATCGCCATGTCGGCGGACAGGAANTCGAAAAGCCGTGAGAACATCGCCCTCGCTTGGATCGACGACTGTCTGAGCGTGCTGTGCCGGGAAAGGGGTGACGGACGGAGTCTTCCGTCACCCGAATGGTCCCTCGTCTAAACCGCGGGAGAATGCCTGCTCTCAACGCCCGGTTCAAGCGGACAGTGCGGAGGGCGCCCGCTTCTCCCGCTTCACGAGCAGCTTGTTCAGGGCGTTCAGGTAGGCGTTCACCGAAGCGACGAGGGTATCCGTGTCCGCGCCCTGGCCATTGACGGTGCGGCCGTGCTCTTCGAGCCGGACCGTCACTTCGGCCTGTGCGTCGGTGCCGCCGGTCACCCCGTGCACCTGGTACAGCTTGAGGCGCGCTTGCGATTCGAACAGCCGCTTGATGCACTTGAAGGCCGAATCGACCGGGCCAAAGCCGACGTCTTCACACGCGCGGTGCTCGCCGTCCACGTCGAGCACCATCCGCGTCCGGCTNTCCCGCGTGCCGCACTCGATCTCCAGGCTGACCAGCTTGATGCGGTCATGTGCGCGGACCAGCTCGTCGTCCACCAGGGCAATGATGTCCTCGTCGAAGACGTCCTTCTTGCGGTCGGCCAAGCTCTTGAACCGGGCGAATGCCTCCTCAAGCGCGTTGTCACCCAGTTCGTAGTTCAGGTCTCTCAACTTTTCCTTGAAGGCGTGCCGGCCGGAGTGCTTGCCCAGCACCAGGTTCGACTTCGAGACGCCGACCGATTCCGGGGTCATGATTTCGTAGGTGCCGGCGTGCTTCAGCATGCCGTCCTGATGAATTCCGGATTCGTGCGCGAACGCATTCGCGCCGACGATCGCCTTATTGGGCTGCACCACGAAGCCGGTAACCGCCGAGACCAGGCGCGATGCGCGCATGATGTTCTCGGTTTTTACGCCGGAGACGTATGGCATGCGGTCGTGACGCGTGCGCAGCGCCATGACGATCTCTTCCATCGCCGCATTCCCGGCGCGTTCGCCCAGGCCGTTGACGGTGCATTCTACCTGCCGGGCGCCGGCGTCGACGGCTGCCAACGAGTTGGCGACCGCCAAGCCCAGGTCATTGTGGCAGTGCACCGAGATGATGGCCTTGTCGATGTTCGGCACCCGGTTGCGGACCATGCGGATCAGCGACGCAAACTCGTCGGGGATTGCATAGCCGACGGTATCGGGGATGTTGATCGTCGTTGCTCCGCAGGCGATTGCGGTTTCGATACAGCGGCACAAGAAGTCGTGTTCGCTGCGCGAGCCATCCTCGCACGACCATTCGACGTCGTCGGTGAACCGCCGCGCGTAGGTGACGCTGTCGATGATGCGCTCGTGCACCTGGTCCGCCTCCAGCTGCAGCTTGTATTTCATGTGCAGCGGACTGGTGGAGATGAAGGTGTGGATGCGACCGCGTGGAGCGGGCTTGATCGCTTCCGCCACCCGTTCGATGTCGCCACGCACGGCGCGCGCCAGACCGCACACGCTCGACGTTTTGATCTTCTGGGCGATGGCGTGCACCGCCTCGAAATCGCCGGGCGACGAGATCGGAAAGCCGGCCTCGATCACGTCCACGCCCATCTCCTCCAGCACCTGGGCGATGCGGAGCTTTTCTTCCAGGTTCATCGACGCGCCGGGCGATTGCTCGCCGTCGCGCAAGGTGGTGTCGAAGATAACGACGCGGTTGGGGTCAATCTGCTTGGTCATGGATTATTCCTGCGAAACTCGGTGTCACAAACCGGTAGCTGCCGTGCTCGTGTCCCCTGAACAAAGTCGAAACCTGAAAACCGGGGCTAACCGCCGGTACCGGCTCGAGCGAGGTTCAGGGGCACCTAAGTCGTAGGGTCCCACAACCGCCGGACAGGAAGAGAGCCGACGTGCACAGCGCAGACGCAAGACCGCCGGCCCGGATGTGCATCCGGTTGCCTGCTGCCCCGTGAATGTCATCTGCTGCGTTCATCGCCCGTTCAACTGCTCCGTCCGAACACGTCCCCGCAGGAGCGCCGGTGCGATGCCCATCCTCCGAACCCGCACCTGCCATCAAGAGACATGGGATGATTTTAGTTGTCAACAAGATTGTCGGAAACAGCCGGTGCGGTTGCCGCTCTCGACGCTACCAGACGAAACGGCTAAACGCTTGCCATGCCTCAGTCCGAGCTCAGTGGGACGGATCCGGACCTCGCCTGGCAGCCGCTGGCGGAGGACGACCTGGAAACCGTGGCGGCGATCGCCGCGCGTCTGCATCCGAGCCTGCCCGAACGCACGATCGTTTTCGCCGAGAAGCTCCGACTGTTCCCGGACGGCTGCCGCCGGCTTGTCTGGAGTGCTGCGATGTCCCAGGGGACGATGCCCGAGGGTCCGATGCAGGGGTACGCGCTGTCGCACCCATGGACGCTCGCCCGGCCGCCCAAGCTCGACCGGCTGCTGGGGCGTTGCCCGAGCCGGCCGACTGCCTGTTCCTTCACGACGTGGCGGTGCTGCCTGCGGCGCGCGGACGGGGCGCTGCGGGCGCGCTGCTCGCCCACATCACCGCCGTTGCCGTGACCCGGCGGTTGTCGGCGCTGGCGCTGATCGCCGCTTACGGCTCGGACCGGCTGTGGCGCCGATTCGGCTTCGAGGACGTTCCCGCCGGCGCGATGACGGAGGAGGGGCGGGCATCGCTTGCCGGCTACGGTGCCGACGTTCGCTACCTCAGACGCGCGCTGTAGCACCGCGGGCTGGTTCCGCCGGCGCGTTGACGCTCTGCACCCGCCACACCCGGCCGGTTCCGTGCAGCGCTCCCTCAGCCAGCCGGTCGAGTCGGGTCAGGGTCAGGTTGTCGACGACGATCGCCATCGCGCTTACAGGGGACAGCGCCAGCGCATGTGCGACGGCGGCGCGGATCGTGCCGCCATGGCTGATCGAGATCATGTGGCGTCCGATAAAGGCGTTGCTCAGCTTCTCGATCGCACCTGCCGTTCGCTGCATCAGGGCAATGAAACTCGCCGTCGGGCGGAGCGTTCATCACCGGATCGCTCCAGAAGGCGGCGTATGCGTCTGGTTCGCGCGCCTGCATTTCCGCCCAGCGCAGCCCTTCCCAGCGTCCGAAACTCTGCTCGGCGAAGTCGAACTCGACCAGCGGCTCGGCGAGCCGGGCGCCCGCGGCGCGTAGCGCCTCGAACGTCTGCCGGGTACGCCGCAGCGGGCTGACCACGCTGACCGCATCCGCCGGCAGCACCGACGCCAGCGCGGCGAAGCGGGCGGTATCGGACACATCGCAGTCGACATCGAGGCGGCCGTTCAGCCGGCCGGCAGCGTCCGGAACCGGAGCGTGGCGAATCCACCACCAGCAGGTGGGAGTGTGGCCGGTAGTACTCATGCCTCAGTATTCATGCCGAGGTTCTTCACGCCAAGGTGTTACGCCAGGGTTGCGCCAAGAGTGGGTTCATTCCATGGCGGCGATCGCCACCAGCACCGCGAGTTCGGAGATGACCTGCGCGGCGCCCAGCACGTCGCCCGTCTGCCCGCCGAGCGTGCGTTCGGCGGCGGCGGCGACACCCACCGCCGCCAGTCCGGCGGCGATGCACACGGCGAGCGCCGCCCAGAATCCCAGTGTCAAGAGGGCGATGATCAGCGCCAGTGCGCCCGCAGCCATGACCTGGCGATACGGCGGTGCACCGATCGAAGCAGCCATCCCGTCGGGACGTGCCGGGGCCTGCCAGCGCATCACCGCAGGCAGTGTCGCCCGCGAGACGGCCGCTGCGGCGATCAGCGCGAGCGCGGCCACGTCAGGGGATGACAAACCGCTCAGAATCGCCGCACGGACACCGACGCTGAACACGATCGCAAGCGCGCCGCAAGTACCGATGCGGCTGTCGCGCATGATGGCAAGCCGNCGTTTCCGGGCGTGCCCGCCACCGAGCCCGTCCGCGAAGTCGGCGAGGCCGTCCTCGTGCAGCGCACCGGTGATCACAGCGCCGGCCGCCAGTGCAAGCAGGGCGCACGCCAGCGGTGCGAGCCTCAGTTCGAAGACCATCAGCAGCACCAGTGCGCTGACCACGCCGATTCCTGCGCCTACCACCGGAAACAGGGCGGCACTGCGGGCCAGATCGCCGGGTGCCATTGTTGCTGGCTCTTCGCCGTCTTTCGCGTTCGCCATGGGGACGGAGCGGGGCGCCACGGGCAAGCGGGTGAGGAACGAAGCCGCCAACCGCAGCTTGTGCCACCAGGCGAACAGCGCTCCGGGAATATCCACCACATCCGGGTGCTTGTAGGATGTCGCCACGCTCTTGTTCCGATCGGCCGGCGAATGCGTTAAGAGGCTGCCTTATAGGTGAACCGTTACCGAAAGAAAACGCGGATTTGGGATGTCTCCAGACAGGGTTTCTGCTGCCGGTTCCGCCATTCCGACGCCTCGCACCACGGATGAGATCCGTCGTCTGCTGGACCGGCTGCCGGGACCGGACGTCGAAGCCGTGCGAGCGGTCGCTACGCGCGAAGCCACGCTTACCAAGCCGGCGGGCTCGCTTGGCCGGCNNGAGGAGCTGACGTCGTGGCTGGCCGCCTGGCAGGGGCGGNATCCGCCCGCGGCGGAGCGGATCACGGTANCGATCTTCGCCGGCAACCATGGCGTTGCCGCCCGTGGCGTGTCGGCCTATCCGGCGGAAGTGACCCGGCAGATGGTGGCCAACTTCGAAGCTGGCGGGGCGGCGGTCAGCCAGCTCTGCCGAATGTTCGATGCCGACCTCAGGGTCTGCGCGCTGGATCTCGACCGGCCGACGGAGGATTTCACGTGCGGTCCGGCCCTGTCGGAAGGCGAATTTACGGCAGCGTTTGCAGTGGGGTACGAGGCGGTCGAACCGGGCGTCGATCTGCTGTGTCTGGGTGAGATGGGGATCGGCAACACCACCTCGGCAGCGGCACTGGCCTGTGCGCTGCACGGCGGTCTGCCAGCGGCGTGGACCGGGCCCGGTACCGGCGTCGACGGGGAGCGGCTGGCGGCGAAGCGGGCGGCGGTGACTGCCTCCGTGCAGCGTCACCGGAATGCGGCCGATGATCCGCTCGATCTGCTGCGCCGGCTGGGCGGCCGGGAACTGGCAGCGATCGCGGGTGCGGTGCTGGCGGCCCGCCTCATGCGGGTGCCGGTGCTGCTTGACGGTTTTGTCTGCACTGCGGCGGCGGCACCGCTGGCGGCACGGGTGGCGGAAGCGCTGGATCATTGCCGGGCTGCGCACGTCTCTGCCGAGCCGGGCCACCGGCTGCTGCTCCACCACCTCGGCCTGCGGCCGCTGCTGGCGCTCGACATGCGGCTGGGTGAGGCGTCGGGTGCCGTGCTCGCCGTTGCCCTGGTGCGCGCCGCCGTCGCCTGCTATCGGGGCATGGCAACCTTCAGATCGGCCGGCGTCAGCGGCCGCGACGCCGGTTGAGCAGCGGCCGTCGTGCGCCGCCGTTCACCGTGTCTCTCTCAGGAGCTACCCGTCTCGTCCAGCAATCGTTCCAGGAACGCGCGGGCCTGCGCGTAGATGCCAGGACAGCCGCTTTCCCGTGGGCCGGCGACGTTGAGCACCCGGATGTGCTGGCCAGCCAGCCAGCGACAGACCCGTGCGGGGTCGATGGTGGTCCTGAGATCGACGATCAGATACGGCCGGCGCGCGCGGGCGGCGAGGATCTCCGTGAGCCGGGTGCCGCCGCTGGGAGCTCCGCGGCACAAGATCAGCGTGCCGTCTGAATCGCGGACGTTCAGGCGGGTCCGTTCGGCGTAATCGCGGCCGTGGGTCTCGCGCATCGGGTAACACGCGGGCAACGGGCCGTCCTCGGCGCGCCGCCCGCGGGGNATCCAGCCGCCGCTCTTGATGCCGGCAGCAAGCGCCACGTCCAGCGCGGCCCGGTCGACGCCGGTCTGGCCACCCGAAACAATAAGGTCGACGATGCGCTTGGTGTTGCGGTCATTCGACTGCGCGTCGGACTGCTCGGCGGCACGTGTGGTGGCGGGGGCCATGGCGCCGCTCCGTCGGTCATTGCATTTCCATCACGCTTCCAGGGTTTCGATCAGTGTTCCGTCGCTGTCGAAGCAGGCTGCCAGCAGAGGTCCGCCGAAGCCGCAGCCACCGTCGATCGAGGTTGTGCCTGGATTGATGATCACGCCCCGGCGGCGCGGATCTGCTCCGCGGATGACCCGGGTGAAGCCGTCATAGGGGCCCTCCAGCGTTTCGAAATCGCGGCTTCCCCACCAGAATGAATCCCGCTGCTGGGACAGCGGGCGGGCTGGATGGACGCCGGCGCTGACGAACAACAGTGTATTGTCGCGCGTGTACGCGGCACGGCGCAGGGTGCTGAACAGNTTTTCGTGTCCGTCCAGCGCGCGCATGCTGGCGCGCAGGCGGTTGGTCCAGCGAGAAAGCGCCACCGAGCCCAGCTTCGCGGCGGTTCGGCCGTCGGCGATGTTGCCGCCATAGGCCTGAAGGGTGGAGCCCACACCTTGGGAGAGCATCCACTCGAACACTTCGCCCGGGTTCGGCGCAAACTGCACCTGCAGCAGTTTGTGCCACATCTCTTCCTGGCTGCCACGCAGGTAGACGATCTCGCCGCAGCCCTCGTCGAGCTGCGTTGCCAGAACGGAACGCCGGAAGATCAGCAGTTCTTGTACTGTCGCAGTGACATCACCGCGACCAAGGCAGTTGCCCAGGTAGATCAGATTGTCTTCCGGCCGGAAGCGCTCGGAAATCAGCGCATGCAGCGTCACCAAGCGCGCCGCCTCGCCATGAATCGACGCGACTGCCCAGTTGCGGCGTCCTTCCGGCAAGACCGCGAACACCGCCGGATCGCTCATGCAACGATATCCCTACTCGCGCGGGGCCTGGGGTGCGGGGATCCGGGGCGGGAGAGCCCCGACCACCACGAAGGGCTTACGCGGCGCTGAGAAGCTCCTCCAGCTTCTCGGTCGCCCGGTCTTTGTCGATGCTTTCCAACGCTGCCAGTTCACACGCCAGCCGGTCGAAGGCAGCCTCGTAGATCTGGCGCTCGCTGAATGACTGGTCGGGTTGCCCCACATTTGGATGGAGGTCGCGGACCACCTCGGCGATCGACACCGGGTCGCCGGAGTTGATCTTGGCTTCGTACTCCTGGGCACGCCGGCTCCACATGGTCTTCTTGATGCGAGCGCGTCCGCGCAACTTGGCGAGTGCGTTTTCCATGACCTTNTGGGTGCTGAGACGACGCAGACCGGCATGCGATACCTTGCCGATCGGAACCCGCAGCGTCATTCGGTCGCGATCGAAGGCGATCACGAAGAGCCGCAGTTCTTGTCCTGCGATTTCTCGAGACTCGATCCCGATGACCTTACCGACACCGTGAGTGGGATAAACCACATAGTCACCGGACCCGAAAGCCAGTTCTTCCCGCATTGTCTCCGCTCTCTCCACAAGTTTGGGGTGCTCGCAAACGCTCAATATTGTTCCTCGATAGGAGCAATCATCGTTTGGAATGAGAAGATGATATGACAAGCACCCGATTTGATCTTTGCGGTCGCCACCCCGCGCGGACCCTGACACACTTGGCGACCCTTGTGACCTGATCATTGACCGGAAGTCCCAATTTATACCACGTGTACATGCCATATTTCAAATGCCGCGTGGACACCCGCAACTGCATGCGACCGTAGTGCAACGTTTCTGGTCGCAACCATCTCAATCGAGGCGGGCAGGGTGCATGACTGTTGGGCGGTCTCCGGGTCGGCACACCTGGACGACGACGATCCTGACGCTCCGGATCAACTCTCCCGACCCATCCTCGGGTATCAACTTCCGGAACCGGGATTGGGGCTGAGCAGCTTTTCCTTATCAGGTTTGCCGTTCCACTCATCGGCGTCGGCCGGCTGTTCTCCCTTTCGGGTAATGTTTGGCCACGACGCGGCGTATTCGGCGTTCAGGGTCATCCACTTTTCGGTATCCGGCTCGGTGTCCGGTACGATTGCCTCTGCCGGACACTCCGGTTCGCACACGCCGCAGTCGATGCACTCGTCCGGATGGATGACGAGCATGTTCTCACCCTCGTAGAAACAGTCCACGGGGCAGACCTCGACACAGTCCATGTACTTGCACTTGATGCAGTTTTCCGTCACCACATAAGTCATTGCTTGCTCCGTTCTTGTACTTTCTGCCGCAGCCGGGACGGCAGCTCTTCAACCCGGTGTTTCAGTCGATGATCGGGCGGCCGCCCGCTTCCGAGCCTCTCCCACGTCCAGGTCCGGAACGTGCAGCAGGCCGGCGACGCGGCGGATCAGGTTCGCCTCGAAATCGTCGACGACGCCGTCGGCCAGCACCACCTCCCAGAGCATCTCGATGATCGTGCCCCGCTGTTCGTACGGCACGTTTTTCCGGATCACGCTGGTGAACTGGTAGAAGTCGGTCGATGCGGCTGCGCTATCCTCGGCTTCGCGGACGAGTGCCTCTGTGTCGGTGACATTCGGCAGGCGGCGCAGCGCCTTGAGGATGCTCGATCGTTCAACCTCCATGATCTCGCCGTCGAGACGGGCGGCAACGAGCAGCAGGGCTGCCGCCGCAAGTTGGAGCGGATCCGCTTCCGGCTTCGCCTGCGAACCGGTGCTGCTTGTATCGAACAGGGCGAGAAGACGATCGAACATGTCAATGGGTAGCATACCCTTCGGCACGGCCTCAACACCATGATGTTCAGGGTCTTTTGTTGCCGAATCCGGTGATTGTCACTCCGCCCTGTCCCTGGTTCAGCTCCCGGCTTAGTCCCGGTCTCGCAGGCGGTCGACGGCACGGCGTTCTGCCTTCGTCGGCCGGCCCGAACCGNNGGGCGCGCGCCGGGGCGGGCCGCTGGAACAATCCGCCAGGGAGGAAGCTGGCCTTGGTTCTGATGGCCTCTGCGATCCGCCTTGCGCGTCCACCTGCTCGCGGGCTTCTTCGGAAATCGGATCGTCGCACAGTGGCGCCACGGGATCGTCGCGCAGCGACGGGGACAGATCCTCGTACAGCAGGCGTGCTTCGGGNGCTGGGCCACGGCGGGTGCCCATCGCGCGCACCCGCAGCACCCGGATGTGTGCGCCGACCGGCAGGGTGAGCACGTCACCCGGCTTCAGGGCATAGTGTGCTTTTGTCACCGGGGTGCTGTTTACCCGCACCCGGCCACTGGTGCACACCTTCGCCGCCAGCGTTCGGGTCTTGAACATCCGCGCGTGCCACAGCCACTTGTCGAGCCGCAGAGTCTCAGTGCGGGATGGTTCGTCTTCGGTCATCGTCCGGCACGCAACACCCGCAGGGCAGCGAAGGGCGAATGATTGTCGTCGCCGTTACCATCATTGTTGCCATTACTATGACCCGCGTCCGGGCGCCGGCTCCGCTTGCCGCCTTGGCGGTGTCGGCGGTGTCCGGCCGCGATCACCAGTCCCGCCTCGCTGCTCTCGGCACGGAAGCCAAGCGCTGCGAGAACCGAGGCGACATCGTCGTCGCTGCAGCCGAGCAGGTGGGTGAGTTCACCCATGGCAGCCGGCTGTCCCTCCCGCGCCAGCGATGTGGCACGGGTGGCAAGCCGTTCGGCTGCATCCATCCGCACCGCGCGGGAGCCCAGCAGCCGGTAGCCGGTGGCTTCCCACAACCCTTCTGGAACACCGGCACGGCGGGGCAGCGAGGGTGGCCCCAGCCGCGGCAGACCATCCACTCCTGCCACAGGTGCGGTTTCCGCCCCGGCTGCCGGCTGCCGTGTTGTCGCCGCGGTGTGCACCCGCCACAGCAAGGAGCGCAGCGCCAGTGTTCGCGGCTTCAGCAGGCGGGGAAACCACACGCAGTTGCGGCCCGTTCGCAGTCCGAGCCGTGTCAGCACACCCCGGTCGTCGGACGAAAGGGTGGCGATCTGGGCGGTAACCCGGTGGCGCGCCAGCGAGCCGAGGGATTCCGCCACCTGGTAGACCAGACCTCGTGCCGGTGCGGTGAGCAGGGCGTCGCGGGCGAGGAACAGTGGCGACAGGCGGCGGCGGATGTAAGCACGCACGAACGCCGTCAGCCGCTCCTGCACCCGTGTCCGCGCCTCGTTGTCCAGCAGGTCGCTGGCAAACACCTCGACCTGCGGACTTAACACATCCACGCCACGAACCAGCCGGCCGACCGGCGCGCCGTGCCAGCGCACGCGGCCGTGATCGTCGAGCGTAAAACAGTCGTCTACATCCGCCTTCAACTCGTCCACCCGCAGACGAATCGAGCTACCGAGCGCGCGCAGTGCGGCCGCGGTCACGGAGCGTCCGGCGTCGCCGCCGGTGCGCACCGCGGGATCGGGGGCGAAGCGGAAGCCCTCCAGGTGGCCGACAAAATGCCCNTCGACGAGGACCTGACCGTCCGCACCGATCGCGGCCTGCAGNCGTCTGCCGTCCTGCATCCGGCCGACCAGCGATGCCGTTCGGCGGTCAACGAAGCGCTGGATCAGGCGTTCGTGCAGGGCGTCCGACAGCTTGTCCTCGATGGTGCGCGTGCGCTGCTGCCAGCCGGCGACGTCGTCCAGCCAGCGTCCCTGGTGGGCGACGTAGGTCCAGGTGCGGATGCCGGCGATCCGCTGCATCAGCGTCTCGATGTCGCCGTCGGTGCGGTTCAGCCGGTCCACCTGCCGCGCCACCCAATCCGTCGGTAGCCGGCCAGCGCCGGTCGCCGCACCGTCTTCGTCGGTGGCGAGATAGCGATACATCTGGCCCAGCAGCCGGGCGTGCGCCTCGCTCTCCACCTTGCCGAAGTCGGGAACGCGGCAGACATCCCACAGCAGCGCGATGGCGGCGGGCCCGCGCGCCAGCGCCACGATCTCCGGATCGGCCATGAGGTGCGCGAGGATCCGTTCGTCGTCGGCTTCCCGGGCACGGATCAGCCCCCGCCGCTCCGGCAGGCGGGAGAGGCTTGCCTTGAGTGCTGCCAGCGAGACGAACGACAGGTCTGCATTGCGCCACTGCAGGGCGGTGATCGCGTCGAACTGATGGCTCTGGATGCGTTGCGCCAGCTCCTCGTCCAGCGGGCCGATCTCCGTCGTGGTGCCGAAGCTGCCGTCCTTGGTGAAGCGGCCGGCACGGCCTGCGATCTGTGCCAGCTCGGCGGCGGTGAGCGGACGGGGGCCGCGTCCGTCGAACTTGCGGGTGGCGGCGAACGCCACGTGGTCCACGTGCATGTTCAGGCCCATGCCGATGGCGTCAGTGGCGACGAGATAGTCGACCTCGCCGGCCTGATACATCGCCACCTGGGCGTTCCGCGTGCGCGGGCTGAGCGCCCCCAATACGATTGCGGCCCCGCCGCGCTGCCGGCGCACCAGTTCGGCAAGCGTGTAGACGTCCGCCGCACTGAACGCGACGACGGCGCTGCGCGGCGGCAGGCGGGAGAGCTTGCAAGGTCCGGCATGCGTCAGCGACGAGAAGCGCGGCCGGGTGATGAACTCGGCCTCGGGGACGAGACGGCGCAGCAGCGGACGCATCGTCTCCGCCCCCATGAACATCGTCTCCAGCTCGCCGCGGGCGTGCAGCAGCCGGTCGGTGAACAGGTGCCCCCGGTCGGGATCGGCACACATCTGGATCTCGTCAATGCCGAGAAATGCGACGCGGCGGTCGATCGGCATCGATCTGACGGTGCACAGGAACCAGCACGCCTCGGGTGGGACGATCTTCTCCTCGCCGGTGATCAGCGCCACCCGGCGCTCGCCCTTGATCTTGACCGCCCGGTCGTAGTTTTCGCGTGCAAGGAGGCGCAACGGAAAGCCGATCATGCCGGACGCGTGGCCCAGCATGCGCTCCATCGCCAAGTGCGTCTTGCCGGTGTTGGTCGGGCCCAGCACGGCGACGATGCGGCCCCGGCCGGCGACGGACGCGTCGTACCTCGCCATGGACCCCACCATATCGCCGCAACCGCGCCCGCATGCAAGCCGTGAGAGCGGTGGGGGTGTTGCAGGCATTCATGGCTTGGTGCGGGACGGGCAGAGGCGCGCGGGCACGGCAGCACCCGCGCGCCAAGACGCAACAGCAGCGCTATTCCAGTCCGCCGGGTCCGTACTTGATCAGGAAGTCGTCACTGCCGCCGCGCGAACTGGCAGCAAGTGCACCGTTGGTCAAGCCGACGACGTAGACGTTGCCCTCGGTGTCCGCGGCAACTCCGTTGGCGAAGTCGAGTTCGGCCGTGCCTGGCTGGTCGCTGCCGACAGTGTTGCCATCGCGGTCCAACTGGATCACGAAGCCGTCCGTATTGCCATGAGGGGAGCCTCCAAGCGCGCCAATGGTATAGCCGACGATGTAGACGCCGCCGTCTGCGCCGATGGCGGCATCGAGGGCTGTCTCATACGCGGCTGTGCCCAGTTGGCGCTTCCAGAGGATGTCGCCTGTGCTTTCGAACTTGATGACGAAGGCATCCACGCCTCCCGCGCTGGCGCCGCCGAGCGCGCCATTCGTGGTGCCGGCGACATAGACATTACCGTCTGTGTCAGCGGCAATGCCATCGACCCCGTCAAAAGCGGTTGTGCCCAGCTGGCGCTTCCAGAGGATGCGGCCGCTGCCGTCGAACTTGACAATATACGCATCGTAATAACCACGGTTCGTGCCGGCAAGAGCACCGGTGGTTTGGCCCGCCAGGTAAACGTTCCCGTCGGCGTCGGCGACAACGGCCCTGGCCTCGTCTCTCTGTGACGTGCCCATATGGCGGTTCCACAGGATACGCCCATTGCGGTCGAACTTGATCATGAAGACATCGACGAGCCCCTTGTTGGCACCGCCAAGCGCGCCTTCCGTATCGCCCACCAGAAACACATTGCCGTTGGCGTCGGTCGCAACTCTTTTCCCNCAATCGTACTTGGCCGTGCCTGGCTGACGCTTCCACAGGATGCGGCCGTTCCGATCGAATTTGATCAGGAAGGCATCNACCAACCCCTTATTCGCACCGCCCAGTGAACCGCTAGTGACACCGGTGATGTAGACATTGCCGTCCACGTCCGTGGTGATGGCAAAGGGCGTATCGGATTCGGTCGTGCCGGGCTGACGGCGCCAAAGCTCCTTGCCGTCAGGATCGAAAGTGACAACAAAGCTGTCGAACCCGCCCTTTCCGGTACCNGAAAAATTCCCTGTNGTGCTGCCAAGCACATGCACTCGACCATCTGGGCCGGTCGCAACCCCACGGGCGTCTTCGTCAGTGCGTGTCCCGAACTGCCGGATCCACTCTGGCTGGCCCGCGAAAGCGGAGGACGCTGCGCCTGCTACCGCGGCCGCGGCCAGGAAAGCCGCACACGTCTTCCGCACTGTGCTTCTCATCTGTGTCGTTCCTTGTCCCCCGGATCTGATGACGCTGCGGGCGGACCGGTTGCCGATCCCGCGGCTGTACTGCCTGCGATGAAACGGGAACGCCGATGAAAGCAAAAATGAACGCGGGTCACCCGCACTCGCCGGCGTGGGTTAACTCCCCAGTCTCACACAGCCGAAAAGATAACATATTTCAGTAAAATACGATAAGAATTATGATATTGTAGAGTCAAAATGGGCGTGCGCAAAAATACTGAAAGGTAGTTTTATAGTATTATTATCTTTCNNTATGTTTCGAGCGGAAAGTTCCAGACGCCGTTTTATCGGCGCCAGGGTATCGTATTGCAAAAAATTCAGTGTTACTATTGTGCGTTGATGGTTGCGTACTTGNGCCAGGAAGGCGTAACCGCCGCCCGCATTGGTGGCTAGCGCACCGTCGGTCCCGCCCACGACGAAGACGTTGCCGTCGGTGTCTGTGGCGACGCCGTTGGCACCGTCGAACAGCGCCGTGCCCAATTGGTCGCTTCCGACAGTGATGCCATCGGCATCCAACTGGATGACGAAGCCGTCTACGTTGCCAAGAGAGGAGCCACCGAGTGCGCCTAAGGTTTGGCCGACGATGTAGACGCTGCCGTCTGCGCCGGTGGCGGTACCGTGGGCTGCATCATACCCAGCTGTGCCCAGTTGGCGCTTCCAGAGGACGTCGCCTGTGCTGCCGAACTTGATGACGAAGGCATCGGCACCTCCCGCGCTGGCACCACCGAGGGCGCCATCGGTCCTGCCGACGACATAGACGTTTCCGCTCGTGTCAGTGGCTATGCCGGTGACCGTGTCAAAAGCTTTTGTGCCTAACTGGCGTTTCCAGAGGATGCGGCCGCCGCCGTCGAACTTGACAATGAACGTGTCATAAGAGCCCCGGTTCGGGCCAGCAAGAGCACCGGAGGTTTGGCCCGCCAGATAAACGTTCCCGTCGGCGTCGGCGACAACGGCGCTGGCCTCGTCTCTTAGTGACGTACCCATGTGGCGCTTCCACAAAATACGCCCATTGCGGTCGAACTTGATCATGAAGACGTCNAGCGAGCCCTTGCTGGCGCCGCCAAGCGGTCCGTCCGTATAACCCACGAGGTACACGTTACCGTCGGCGTCGGTCGCAACGCCTTTTCCCCACTCACTTCTGGCCGTTCCCGGCTGGCGTTTCCACAGGATGCGGCCGTCGCGGTCAAATTTGATCAGGAAGGCGTCATTGAACCCCTTGTATGCACCACCGAGTGAACCGGTGGTGACGCCTGTGATGTAGACATTGCCGTTCACGTCCGTGGCGATGGCGTAGGGAACATCACCTTCGGTCGTGCCGGGCTGACGGCGCCACAGCTCCTTGCCGTCAGGGTCGAAAGTTATGACAAAGATGTCGTATCCGCCCTTTGCGGCACCGAAAAAGCTCCCCTGTGTGAAGCCAAGCACATGCACTCGACCGTCTGGACCGGTCGCAACCCCACGAGCGGTTTCGTCAGTGCGTGTCCCGAACTGCCGGATCCACTCTGGCTGGCCCGCGAAAGCGGAGGACGCTGCGCCTGCTACCGCGGCCGCGGCCAGGAAAGCCGCACACGTCTTCCGCACTGCGCTTTTCATCTATGTCGTTCCTTGTCCCCGGATCTGATGATGCTGCGGGCGGACCGGTTGCCGATCCCGCGGCTGTACTGCCTGCGATGAAACGGGAACGCCGATGAAAGCAAAGATGAACGCGTGTCACCCGCACTCGCCGGCGCGGGGTGGCCCCCAGTCTCACGCAGCCGGTAATATAACACGATTCACTGAAACACGATGAGAATTATGATGTAGTCGAGTCAAAATGCGGCGTGAAAAAATTCATGCAAAGTAGTTGTCTAGCATTATCATCTTTCTGTGTTTCGACCGGAAAGTACCGGGCGCCAGGTTAGCGGCGCCCGGACATCAGGTCGTAGCAGCATGCGGCAGCACTATTGAACGTTGACGGTTGCGTACTTGATCAGGAAGGCGTCCTGTCCGCCTTGGCGGGCCGTGTGGGGCATTGATCCCCACGTGTTGCCGAGCACGTACACATTGCCGCTCGTGTCGGTGGCGACGCCGACGGCGCTGTCGTAGGTGCTTGTGCCAGGCTGATCGCTCCACAGGATGTGACCGTTGCGGTCGTACGAGATGACAAAGGCGTCCCCAAACCCCTTGTCGGTGCCGCCGAGCGGACCTGCCGTATTGCCGACAACAAAAACGTTGCCGTAGCGATCGGTGGCAACGCCTGTCGCCTCGTCACTGCCCGTGGTCCCCGGTTGGTCCCGCCACTGGTTTCGCCCGTGCGCGTCATACTTGATGACGTAGGCGTCGTCGTATCCTTGTTGCGGCCACCGAGTGAAAACTCGGTGCGGCCGACCAGATAAATACTTCCGTAAGGGTCGGTGGCGACACCCTGGGCATTATCCCACTCGATCGTGCCCGGCTGGCGTGTCCAGAGGGTCCGGCCGTCCGGGCCGTAGTTGACGACGAAGGCATCGCTGCCTCCCTTGTAGAAACCGCCGAGCCGGCCATCCGTATCGCCCGCAACGGTGATATTGCCGTCAGGGCCGGCGGCGATGCCGAAGGCGGCGTCAAAGCCGCTCGTGCCGGGCTGGCGTTTCCACCGATATTGGCCGTCGCGATCGAAGCTGATTACGAACGCGTCGCTGCTGCCCTTGTATGGGCCGGCAAGTGCGGCATCGGTTTCGCCGACCACGAAGACCGTACCGTCTGCGTGGGCGGCAACGCCGAATGCCGTATCCCACTCGCGTGTGCCCGGCTGGCGCTTCCAGACAATCTGGCCGTCGCGGTCGAATTTGATGACGAAGACGTCGCTGCTGCCCTTCTTGGCACCGCCGAGACGGCCGATGGTTTCGCCGACCACGTAAACGTTGCCGTCGGCGTCGGTGGCCACGCCCTCGGCGGAATCCCAGTTGCTGGTCCCCGGCTGGCGCCGCCACAGCTCGGTGCCATTGCGATCGAAGGTAATCACGAAGGCATCCGCATCGTCTTTCGAGGTACTTTTCGCGGCGCCGAAATGGCCGAAGGTGAGCCCCACCACATGCACCCGGCCGTCCGGACTGGTAGCCACCGCCCGCGCATAATCATCCAGGCCCGTTCCGAATTGCCGGATCCATCCAGGTTCGGTGGCAGACGCGGCGAATGTGTCCCCGAATGCGACGATCCCGAATGCTGCCATGCCGATTCCAGCTACCCTCAATCCCGTCATCAGGGCAGCCGCGCGTATTGCGAAATTTGCGGCTCATCTCCGCAAGTCCTTCCCATAACATCAGATTTTATCGCTGGGCTGATTACCGATCCCGCAGCGAGACTGCTGCGCTGAGAAAGGGTGCGCGCGTGCCGAAATGTGAAATCGCGTGCTGCCCCAGTCTCACGCGGACCCAACAATGGCAGAAAAATGACCAGTCATCGACAGGAAAAAGCCATATTATGATCCTATTACGAGCATAATATACGATATAATATCAATTATTTTTGGTGTGTTTCGCAGAGCACAGGGTAAGCTGTCGAGTGGTCAGCGCTTCAGATGAAGAAAAAGATGCGCCACCGGGCGGCCTGTGTGCGTGTCGGATGCAAGCCCCGGCTGAAGGTCGATTCCGACGAAATTCTGCGATCGTGAACGGCCGGTGTTCAGCCTGCCAAGGTGCTCAATCGCCCTCGATCATCGGCACGAAGGCCACGGGCAGCTTGCGTTCTCGCTCCAGCGTGCCGTCGGGGCGGCGGACGCAGCGCAGCAGCGTCTGGGTGCCGCCGCGCGGGCCGACCGGNATCACCAGCCGGCCGCCCGTTTTCAGTTGTTCAGAAAGCGCAGGCGGGATCTCCAGCGGGGCGGCGGTGACGATGATCGCGTCGAACGGGGCGGCTTCGGGCCAGCCACGAAAACCATCGCCGTGGCGCACGTGCACCGTCGTGTATCCCAGCCGGGCGAGCCGTTCGAGCGCCGCATCGGCCAACGCTGCCAGCACTTCGACCGAGAACACCTCGGCCGCCAGTTCCGCCAGCACGGCCGTCTGATAGCCGCAGCCGGTGCCAATTTCCAGCACCCGGTCTCCGGATTCCAGGTCCAGCAGGTCGGTCATCACCGCGACGATGTAAGGCTGCGAGATCGTCTGCCCGTGGCCGATGGCGAGCGGCCGGTTGTCATAGGCGAAGGAGCGGTCGAACGAGGTCACGAACCGATGACGCGGGACGCGGGCGAGTGCTGACATGACCTGCGGTGCGAACCGGGGACGCCCGGTCAGGGACGCCGTTTCCGCCGCTTCGTGCGCGATCTGCTCCAGCAACAGGTGGCGTGCTGATTCGTATTCAGCCTCGGACATTTAAGCCCCGTCGCGCGTTAACCTGAGGGTTGATCGTGTGCCTATGCAATTTTGCGCAGGCGTGCGAGGCCACACAATGACACAACACCTGAGGTGAGCCATGAGTTTGATGTTGACGTCGTCTGCCTTTGGCGAAGGGGCGACAATCCCATCTCTATATACGTGTGACGGCGACGACGTATCGCCACCATTGCAATGGCAGGGAGCTCCGCCGAGGACCCGCAGCTTCGTGCTGGTCTGCTCCGACCCGGACGCACCCGCTGGAACCTGGCAGCATTGGGCAGTCTACGACCTGCCGTCCTCGGTGTGTCAGCTGGACGAAGGTGCCGCACCGGAGGCATGCGCTCCGGGATGCCGCCAGGCGATCAACGATTTCGGCCGCTGTGGCTACGGCGGCCCGTGCCCGCCGAAGCGCCACGCGCCGCACCACTATCGGTTTCACCTGATGGCGCTTGATGTGGCGACGCTCGGATTGCCGGAAAAGGCGCCCATCCGGGATGTGGAAAAGCGGCGGCGGCGCNACATCCTGGCCGAGGCGGTGTTGACCGGAACCTACGGTCGTTCCCGCAAAGACTGACCTCATTCGCGTACACCGACTTCGCGTATGCCGGCCGGTCTTGCAGCCTATGTGCTCATCGTACATATCATCGCCCGGGTTTCAGCCTTAGAGCACGGTTCGGTCAGATTGACCGGTCGTGCTCTAACAATTTGATTTTTAGTGCAGATCAACCCGATCGAGCCTATCCGCTTGGTGGGATGATTTTCTCGTAACCGGGGTGGAGAGACGACGGCGAGCCATGACGCAAGAAACGTTTACTTTTCAGACCGAGGTCGGGCGGTTACTCGAAATCGTCGCGCATTCACTTTACAGCCATAAGGAGATTTTTCTCCGCGAGCTGATCTCCAACGCATCGGATGCCTGCGACCGGCTGCGCTATCTGGCGCTGACCGAGCCGCATCTGACCGAGGGCGATGTGGAGTTCCGCATCTGCATCGAAGTCGACCGGGAGCAGCGGACGCTGACGGTAATCGATAACGGCGTCGGCATGAACCGGGATGACCTGCTGGAGACGCTGGGCACGATTGCCCGGTCCGGCACCCAGGCATTCCTTGGCCGGCTGACCGGCGACGCGAAAAAGGACGTCTCCCTGATCGGCCAGTTCGGTGTCGGCTTCTATTCGGCGTTCATGGTGGCGAAAGAGGTCGAGGTGCTGACCCGCAAGGCCGGCGAGGAGAGTGCCTGGCGCTGGTCGTCCGACGGCAAGGGCGCGTTCACCATCGCAGACGCGGAGCGCCCGGAGCGCGGCACCACCGTGATCTTGCGCCTGGCTGATGACGCCGACGAGTTTATAGAAGAAAGCCGGCTGCAGCATATCATCAAGAAATATTCCGATCACATCGGCTTTCCGATCCGGATCGGGGCGGACGACAGCGCAGCCCCCGTCAACGCCGCTTCGTCGCTGTGGACGCTGCCGAAAAAGGACATCACGGCCGAGCAATACAAGGAGTTCTATCACCACGTCGGTCACGCTTTTGACGATCCGTGGCTCATTCTGCACAACACCGTCGAGGGCGTCGTCTCGTATACCAACCTGCTGTTCGTGCCTAAGCAGGCGCCGTTCGATTTGTTCGATCCGGAGCGCAAGGCGCGCGTCAAGCTTTACGTTCGTCGCGTGTTCATCACCGACGACTGTGAAGGGCTACTCCCCGCCTACCTGCGCTTTGTGCGCGGCGTTGTCGATTCCGAGGATCTGCCGCTGAACATCAGCCGCGAGAGCTTTCAGCACGATCCACGGCTGGCGAAGATCCGCAGCGGTCTGGTCAAACGCACCCTCGACGAACTGGCGAAGAAGGTCGAAGACGCGCCAGCGGAGTACGCCGAGTTCTGGGAGGCCTTCGGGGCGGTGCTCAAGGAGGGCATCTACGAGGATTTCGAGAACCGCGACCGGCTGCTCGGCCTCGCCCGCTTCCATTCGACGTCCAGTGACTCGACGGCCAGCGACTCGATGGCCAGTGACGGGCTGGTGTCGCTCGATACGTATCTGGAGCGGATGAAGCCGGGGCAGGACGCCATCTACACCATCACCGGCGAACAGGTGGAGGCGCTGCGGCGCAGCCCGCAGCTGGAAGGCTTCAAGGCCAAGGGCGTCGAGGTGCTGCTGCTCACCGATCCGATCGACGAGTTCTGGGTGCCGATGGTGCGCACCTACAAGGATAAGCCGTTCCGCTCGGCGACCGGCGCTGATGCCGATCTCGGCAAGATCGAGGCGCCGGAAGCCGAGACCGAGGTGGCGAAACCCGCCGAAGAGACAGTGCCTGCGACCGACCTGGACCGGCTGGTGGTGGTGCTGAAGGTGGTGTTGGACAAGGCGGTGAAGGACGTGCGAGTCTCCAGCCGGCTGACCGACAGTGCCGTCTGTCTGGTGGCGGGCGAAGGCGACATGGACATGTACATGGAACGCCTTCTGCGCCAGCACCGCCGGCTGGAGGCGGACGCGGTCACCCCACGCATCCTGGAGATCAACCCGGGCCACCTGCTGATCCGCAAGTTAGCGGCGCGCGCTGCGGCCGGCGACGGCGCTGCAGAGCTGGCCGATGCCGCGTGGCTGCTGCTCGACCAGGCCCGGATCGTCGAGGGTGACGCGTTGACCGATCCGGTGGCCTTCGCGCGGCGACTGTCGGCGATGATGGCGCGCGGCCTTGCGGGCGATCCGGACGCTGTCACGACCGAACCGCCAACCCAATCCCAATCGGCTAAGCCTGTGTCGGTTGCGTCTGAATCGACCGAAGCCGGACAGGGAGCCGCGTCGCACGACGAGGATGAGACCGGTTCTGGCGAGCAAACGGACGCTTCGCCAACGACAGAGCCAGCTGTCTAACCGGCTACGGAAGGCCAGCGAGGCGTGCCTGTTGCCTCACCGCGCAGGCCCGCCGCGCTTCTCGCCCGCTGAGGACGACACCTTGGAACTGGGATGAAGGATTGAGAGCTCGTGGCTATAAACCCTGGCGGCGCTGCCTTCGCCGGTCATGCGGAGGGCAGCGCCGCCTCAGGGCAGGTTCTTAAGCGGCTACGCGGTCGCGCAGACCTTTTGGGTACGGACGATCAGTTCACGCAGCGACGACGGGTTGACGCCATCGCGGCGCATCAGAGCTTCGGTAACCGGATCGGCCAGAAGCTCCTCCAGCCGAGGTTCTATTCCGCCTTCGGCATAGGGCTCACGCCGCGGTGGCTGTGCCCGTCTGCCACACACCGACGGGGCTAGGACCGTTCTCAGAGGCTTGCTGTCCGAGATAAATTCCAGCACACGTACCTCCCTTCAAGCCTGAACATCGCCCGAGCGGACGTGCTCTACCTGTTGTCCTTGCCAACTCCAACTGCACCACGCGGCGCAGTTGCCCCATGGAGTTACTTCGGAATTTTGACCTGCTACGGCTTTGGCACCCGACCCGTCACGGGCCGCTGCGGTCGTGGCTAAGCTTTACACCGGAATGTCTGTTATCCCGGCGATCCACTCGCCTCTCCCCGTATTTATTCTCTTATAAGCCAGTATAGCGGCTCATCTTCGCAGAAACAAGCGCTATGGTAGATATTCGTTGCGTCGTGCGCACCCCTGGACACAGTCAGTGCACAGGAACTTGCATGCGTATGGCGCCCAGAATGCGCCCGGCCGACGGCTGCTGCACCAAGATCGCCTCGTCCGTATCATCCGATGCCTGCTGTGGCTCTGGAAGCGGCACGGTCATCGCCGATCCGTCCCAGGAGGCAAGGCGCGTGAACGTTCGGACGACATTGTAATTGATGATTTGACGACCACTGTTTTCGCCGTCTGCGACCGCTGTGGCGTGGCTGGGGTCGAAGCGGACCAGCCAGACGTCCACCACCTCCGGCAGGGAGACATCGCTCAGCTTTGCGACGAGCCTGCCCGTTTCGTCACGGTGAATGCCAATGGAAATCATGGGCAGGGAATGCGCACGTGCAATCAAACGCTGGACCTGCTCCCGATCCGTTCCCGTGGTGTGCATGGCGCCCTGCACGACGATCTGTGGTGTGTAGACATAGCTGAGGCCGAAATGCCGGGAGTATGCCCGTTGCCGTCGGGTATTCTCATGGCTGGCGAAGGGATCGTGCCAACCGAGATAGTCCCAGTAGTCGACGTTTTCGGAAAGCGCCAGAACGTCCGGACGCTTGGCAAGTTCGCCGAGGAGAGCATCGGCCGGTGGGCAGGACGAACATCCCTGTGACGTAAACAATTCGACGACCGTCAGGCGCTCCGCAACCGTCTGCGCCGCTGCGCTGAGCGGGACCAGGAGTACAGTAAACAGTCCGAACCAAGTCAGTTGCATGGGCGAGAGGTACGCTGCCGCGAAGGGCCTGACCAATCAAACCGAAGTGAGGTTCGGCAATTCATGGCAATCCCGACCCAACGAGCAGGAAATTGCACGGGCGCATGTCACCGACCCGCCGTACGGTGCCCGCCGCACGAGTATTCGTACGGCGGGAAACGACGGAACGCTCAGTTGCTGCCAAGCGCCGCAGTACGTACTGCAGAATGCCGCCGCTACGGTAGTACTCGACTTCGTCGAGCGTATCGATCCGGCACAGCAGTGGCATGTTCTCGCTGCTGCCGTCCGCCCGGTGCACGGTGAGCGTCACCGTCATCAACGGCTTGATCTCGCCTCCGAGCCCGGTGACATCGAACGTCTCACTGCCATCCAGCTGCAACGTCTTGCGGTTTACCCCGTCCGTGAACTGTAGCGGCAGGATGCCCATGCCGACCAGGTTGGAACGGTGGATGCGCTCGAAGCTCTCGGCGATCACCGCCTTGATGCCGAGAAGCCGGGTCCCCTTTGCGGCCCAGTCGCGCGAGGAGCCGGTGCCGTACTCGGCGCCGGCGATGATCACCAGCGGCACGCCGTCCTTCTGGTAGAGCATCGAGGCGTCGTAGATCGGTATCACGGCGCCATCCGGCATATGACGGGTGACGCCGCCCTCGGTGCCGGGCGCCATCTCGTTGCGGATGCGGATGTTGGCGAACGTGCCCCGCATCATCACCTCGTGGTTGCCGCGACGCGAGCCGTAGGAGTTGAAGTCCGAGGGCTGCACGCCGTGTTCCATCAGGTAACGACCGGCCGGGCTGTCCTTCTTGATCGCGCCGGCGGGCGAGATGTGGTCGGTGGTCACGGGATCTCCCAGCAGCGCCAGCGGNCGGGCGCCGATGACGTCGGCGAAACCGCTGCCGTCGCGCTGCTCGAAGAAGGTGGGGTGACGGACATAGGTGGATTCACCGGCCCAGCTGTAGGTCTGGCTACTGGGCACTTCCAGGCTCCGCCAATCCTGATCGCCGTGGAAGACGTCGGCGTAGCGCTGGCGGAACATCTCCGGCGACAGCACTGCGGTCATCGTCTCCTGGATGTCGTGGTTGCTGGGCCAGATATCGCGCAGGTGCACCGGCTGACCTTCCCCGGTGCCGAGCGGCTCGTTGAGCAGGTCGGTCTGCATCGAGCCGGCGAGCGCATAGGCCACCACCAACGGNGGCGACGCCAGGTAGTTGGCGCGCGTCTGCGGATGGATGCGGCCCTCGAAATTGCGGTTGCCCGAGAGTACTGACGAGACGGTGAGATCGCCCTCGTCGATGGCCTTGGCAACGGGCTCCGGCAGCGGGCCGGAGTTGCCGATACACGTGGTGCAGCCGTAACCCACCAGGTTGAATCCCAAGGCATCCAGGTCCGCCTGCAGGCCGCTCGCCTCCATATATTCGGTGACCACCTGCGATCCGGGGGCAAACGACGTTTTTACCCACGGCTTGACGGCGAGTCCGGCATGCCGCGCGTTGCGGGCCAGCAAGCCGGCGCCGATCAGGACGCTCGGGTTCGAGGTGTTGGTGCAACTGGTGATCGCCGCAATCACCACGTCGCCGTCCTTCAGCGCGTAGTTGCTGCCGGCGACCGGAACTTCGCGTGTCTCGCGGCCCTTGCTCTCCTTGGCCAGGAACTCCTTGAATGCGCCAGCAGCCTGGGAGAGNGGCACACGATCCTGCGGCCGCTTCGGGCCGGCGAGCGAGGGCTCCACCGCTTCCAGATCGAGTTCCAGGGTATCGGTGAACACCGGATCGGGTGTCTCGGCGTCGCGCCACATGCCTTGTTCCTTGGCGTACGCCTCAACCAGCGCGACGCGCTCCGGATCGCGGCCGGAGAAGCGCAGATAGTCGATTGTCGCCCTGCTGATCGGGAAGAAGCCGCAAGTCGCGCCGTACTCTGGGGCCATGTTGGCGATCGTCGCCTGGTCTGCCAGCGTCAAATGATCGAGGCCGGGGCCGTAGAATTCGACGAACTTGCCGACCACACCCTTCTTGCGCAGCATCTGGGTGACCATCAGCACCAAGTCGGTGGCCGTCGTGCCTTCTTTCATCTTCCCGGTGAGCTTGAAGCCGATCACCTGCGGCAGCAGCATCGAGATCGGCTGGCCCAGCATCGCCGCTTCCGCCTCGATGCCACCCACGCCCCAGCCGAGGACCGACAGGCCATTGATCATCGTCGTGTGGCTGTCGGTGCCGACCAGCGTGTCCGGATAGGCCACGACGCTGCCGTTGTCGGTTGCGGTCCACACCACCTGCGCCAGGTATTCCAGGTTGACCTGGTGGCAGATCCCGGTGCCGGGCGGCACGACACGGAAATTCTCGAACGCCTGCTGTCCCCAGCGCAGGAACTCGTAACGCTCGCGGTTGCGTTCGTATTCGACCTTGACGTTCTCACCGAAGGCACGGGCGTTACCGAAGGCATCCACCATCACCGAGTGGTCGATCACCAGATCGACCGGCACCAGCGGGTTGATCTTCTCCGGACTGGCGCCCCGCGCTACCATCGCGTCGCGCATTGCCGCCAGATCGACCACCGCGGGCACACCGGTGAAATCCTGCATCAGGACGCGTGCCGGGCGGAACGCGATCTCGCGGTCGGAGGAGCGGTTCGTCAGCCACGCGGCGACCGCCTTTACGTCGTCGACCGTTACCGTTCGGCCGTCCTCCCAGCGCAGCAAGTTCTCCAGCAGAACTTTCAGAGAGAACGGCAGCCTGGACAGGTTGCCGAGGCCGGCGTCGCTGGCAGCGGCGAGGCTGAAATAGTCATAAGTTTTGCCGCCGACGCTGAGCGTCCGGCGGGTTCCAAGGCTGTCGGTGCCGAACTGGGACACGAGTCAAGCTCCTGCGAATGTCAAGATCTGGACGCAACTCCGGTAGACCATAGTTCCACGTCCCTGTCCATCCGGCAGGTGCGTCTGCCGCTCGCCGATGTGAGCTCGCCGGGCATGATGGCCTTCGGCACAGTGGTGCCTGGGCACGGTACCCCGGAGCCGTTGTAGTTGGAGGAGCGGTGTGACCAGAATTGCGGAGTAGTTCAGCCAGCGTCAGAGTCGCACGTTAAAGTAGAATTTCTTCGAAGCAAAGAATCTGAAAGCAGGAGCCGGGTATGCCCTATCAGCATCAATTAAGAGGGAACGGAGCGGATTCTGGTCCGTTACAGATGCTTCATCAGATTATGTTCTCTCGTCCAAATTTGCCCATCGGGGTACAGCAGGATTATAGTGTGCCCGGAAGATACCGCTGCTTGGTTGATCAGCCGGTGGCCAGAATGCAGTGGACATGAGGTTGGGCGCACGGTTACAAGCAGCCGCTGGCGGAAGGTTCCAAGAGACACAGAGGATCCAGAAAACGCGGCTTGACAGGCACAGAGAGGCCGGCTAGGCGCGGGTTGGGTCTTAACAATTCCGGGTGCGTCGTGGCTCTGGACGAGCAGCCCAGCGGCCGGTGTCGAGGAAGGCTCTAATGGTTCGCTCCCTGGGGTCCGGCCTTAATTCTCTTTCCGATGTGTTCGTCATCACCGTCCGGTGCGGGCACTCGTGCGATAAACACACTCTAGCATGCGCGTAATCAGTCTAGGCATCAGATGCGATTCCACAGCTGATTGTGGAGGCGGGTGAGTGTCGGTATTCTATGACTGACGGGATTCCTTGGCCGATCGACAATATGAGCAGACAGGCGATGATGTGCGGCACACGTCAAGCGATCGATTGCGCGCGGCATATGCACGTGCGTGGCGCTTGACGAGGGATGCGGACGTATGATGGAC
Source organism: Defluviicoccus sp. (assembly GCA_013414705.1). Taxonomy (GTDB): domain Bacteria; phylum Pseudomonadota; class Alphaproteobacteria; order Rhodospirillales; family Defluviicoccaceae; genus Defluviicoccus. The sequence goes on along the minus strand of CP058705.1, from coordinate 2,438,708 downwards.
GGAGTGGCGACGCCCAGAAAAGGTTCAGGGGCTCTGACAAGATCGCGAGATCCATCGACTCGGCAGATCCAGGCGTCCGCATTGCGGATTTTCCGGCCGCCTCCCGACGCAGCATCTCCTGGTCGGAAAGCATCGTTTCCGGACTGGTCGGGGCAGCCGATGCTCTGGTGATCACACTGGTCGGCCTTTTGTTTTATTCTGTGCTGCCAGGATGGAGTGCAGCAACCTACCAGACCTACTTAACCGAGATCGCGGTGAATGTTGGGCTGACGCTGAGTGTCTTTCACTACGCCGGACTGTACGACTGTAACACTATCGTCTCCTGGCCGAGCCGGATGCGGCAGATGGTGTTGCTCAGCGCCCTTGTCACCCTGATTCTGCTGACTCTGGCGCTCGCCTTGCGGATCTCTGACCAGTTTTCGCAGATGTGGTTCTTCGCCAGTTTTCTGACCTCATCAGTGCTCATCTTCACGTTGCGCGGCTGCGCCAAGTTGCTGATTCGCCAGTTAGCGACGGCTGGCATGCTGGTCCGTAACGTCGCGATTGTCGGCGCCAGCGGCCAAGCCCAGCATCTCGTCTCGCGGCTGAGGCTAGAAGATGCGCCCTGGAAGCGTATCGTCGGCATTTTTGATGATCGCCGCACCCGGATCAGCCGCGACGTCAACGGCTTTCCTGTGTTGGGGAGTCTTGATGACCTGGTGCGTTACGTGCGTGCGGGCAAGATCCACGACGTGGTGATCACCCTGCCGTGGAGTGCCGACGAACGGTTGGTGAGCATCATCGGTAAGCTGCGTGCGCTGCCCGTGCACATCTATCTGGGGTCCGATTTGATCGGCTACCACTTTCCCCGGCATCGCGAGCAGATGCTGGAAGGGGTGCCGGTGCTGGAGATCGCATCTGCGCCACTCACCGGTTGGAGCGGCCTGATCAAGAACATCGAGGACAAAGTTTTTGCAGTTTCGCTGGTGGTGCTGCTGTCCCCGTTCCTCGCGATGCTCGCGCTCGCGGTGCGACTGGACAGTCCTGGCCCGATCTTGTTCCGGCAGAAACGCTACGGTTTCAACAATCAGGAAATCGTCGTCTACAAGTTTCGGACCATGTACCACAACCGGCCGAAGGAGGTGGGGGTCAAGCAGGCGACCCGCAACGATCCACGCGTCACCCGCGTCGGTCGCATCCTGCGCGCCACCAGCCTCGACGAGTTGCCGCAGATCTTCAACGTCCTGCAGGGCAACATGTCGATGGTCGGGCCCCGTCCGCATGCGGTCGAGCACAATGAGCAATACGCCGCACTGATCGGCGGCTACCATGGTCGGCATAAGGTCAAGCCGGGTATCACCGGCTGGGCGCAGATCAACGGCTTCCGTGGCGAAACCGATACGCTCGACAAGATGCGTGCGCGGGTTGAGCATGACATCTTCTATATCGAGAACTGGTCGCTATGGCTTGATATCAAGATCATCATCCTCACGGCGTTCGCTGGCTGGATTCACAAGAACGCCTACTGAGCCGTCTTCCGCCTAGCGAGAATCGCCGGGCGTGTCGTGTCCATCGCCCGATCGGCAGGCGCCACGACCCAGCACACATTGCGAGAACGCTCCGAACCACAACGCCTGAACAGCGCGATGACCGGCTGGTGCCGGCACGCTTCGGCATTCTTGCTCCAAGGAGTCAACACGGTGCTGGACATTCCCGCCGGGGCATCGGTGCCCACAGATTTCACCCGCAAGCGCCCACTGCCTGAAGCGCACGCTTCCGTTTCCCCGTCCGCGCGCCTCGTCCCGATGGATCACCGATTTAACCTGGACGATCGCGGCGCTGCTGTTGATTGCCAGCGTCGGTGCTCTCAAGCTTGGCCTGCCGTTGCACCGGGACACTGCCACGTTCATGTGGATGGCGACACAGCTCGACCATGGCGCAGTGCTCTATGCCGATGTCTGGGATGTCAAGCAGCCGGGCGTGTTTGTGTTCGCCTGGGTGGCAGGAAAGCTCTTCGGGTTTACAGCCCAAGGCCTGCACGTGCTCGGACTTGCCTGGAACCTAACCTTCGCCGTTGTCACCATCATCGCTCTGCGGCCGTTGATGCGGCACCCTGGATTGCCGCGGTGGNCATCTGTGGCGTGTCTGGTCCCGTACTACGTGTATCTTGAGCCATACCAGCAAACGCAGCTGGAAATGTTGGTGGCGCTGCCGCTGTTCATCACCGCCTGGATGTCGACGGTCGATTGGCATGGTGAGGGCCGGCGTGCCGCGGGGTTCTTCGCAGCCGGAATCGCAGCCGGTGTTGCCACCGCATTCAAGCATGTTCTTGCGCCGATCCCGGTGGCGTTCGTGCTCACCGCTTCGGTTGCGGTCTTGCGTCGTGGCGATGTGGACGGGAGCTCCCCAGTGGCAAACCGCTGGCACCGTCTCTTGCTGTATACCTGGATGCCATTCGCAGCCGGCGTCGTCCTGGTCTGGGGTGGCATCACGCTGGCATTCTGGCGGCTGGGGGCGCTGGAGCCATTCCTGGCGACAACCTTTTTGTATCCCTCGCGGNCGCTGGGTGCGGTGCCCTCGGCGACGCTGGGCCGGCTCGCGCTTTCGGTGTCGATATTTGTCGTGGCGATGGCACCGTGGCTGATCTACGCGAGTTGGGGGCTGGTGGTGCAGCTGCGGGAGAAAGGACCGGCGCTGTTCGGGCAGATGGTGGTCTGGTTTGTGACCGGGACGCTGGTCTTCCTGCTGCAAAAGAGCTCATGGTGGGCCTACCATATGCTCCTTCTGTATGCGCCGGTTGGTGTGCTGGCTGCCCGCGGACTCGATCTGATTCTCGAGCGGATTACCTCGGGCGGTACCAAGGTGGCGATCACGCCTGCTCATCGTGGCCTTGGGGCGCCCGTGATTGCCGCGTTCCTGGTGGTACCACTGGTGGCCGCTAACGGCTTTCAGATGGCGAAAACGGCGCATGCTGTGCTGATCAACGTCTTGCAGCCTGGAAACGGGCTGGAACGCTACCAGCGACAGGTCAGCTCCGATTATACGCAAGCGGCCGATGCCGCGGCGTTTTTATCCGCGCACGCACCGGACGGCCCGGTCTACGTCTTCGGCGATCCAACGATCCTGCTGCTCTCCGGTCGCTCGAGCGCGCTTCCGGAGCAAGGGAGTGCCTGGGGTTTTTACCTCCCGGATCAATGGCGGCGGTTACCGGACGCGCTGCGGACCTCAACACCGGTCTGGGTGTTTCTGGAGGAGCTGTCGCGCCCAACCGTCGAGCAGATAAGTCCGGAGACGGCTGCACTGCTGCATGACCACTACCGAGTGGTGTGGAGCACGCCCTATGGCCGATGGTTTGAGCGAAACAACATTCCACCCCACCTGCCGCCGGTTGCGCTGCACGAAGCGGAACGTAACTTGGCGGGAGACCGATAGACCTGAAAGGCTACGATCGGATACTGCTCGAGTCAGAAGCATCTCGTCGCGCTCTAGAGCGATTTTCATGGTGAGTGGAATCGGGATTCCCCTGGGCTGACTTTGGTGATTCATAGGGCTCCGGTTTGGTGGAGCCGGAGGCAGCGATGGGGTGGCGTCGGGGGCAGTCGTATTCGCAGGATCTGCGCGAACGGGTGTTGGCGGCGGTCGATAGTGGCATGGCGGTCGCCGAGGCGGCGGCGCTGTTCCGGGTCAGCGTGTCCTACATTTACAAGGTTCGGCTGCGGCGACGGCGGACAGGCGAGACGACGGCGCGGCTGCAGCGCTGCCATCTTGTCCGCAAGCTTTCGGTTCACCACGAGGTGATCAGCGCTGAGGTCGCGGCCCGTCCCGATCTGACGCTGGCCGAGCTGCGCGCCTGGCTTTCGGAAGAGCACAGCGTTACGACCAGCGTCGGCGGACTGTGGAATACCCTTGGGCGTCTCGGGCTGACGCTCAAAAAGACGCGGCATGCCGCCGAACAGGAGCGCGCCGACGTTGCCGCCGCCCGCGACGCCTGGCGACAGCAGCAGCCGACCCTGAACCCGGCGCGGCTGGTGTTCATCGACGAGACTTGGGCGACCACCAACAGGGCACGCGAGCGGTTCTGCCGCGGCTCGCCGATCAGCCGACGCCGCTGGGAAGATGGGCGCGGGGCTTGCTGACGCGGGCGCCGAAGAACATCGCCATCGTCGCCTTGGCCAATAAGCTGGCGCGGATCGTCTGGGCGGTGCTTGCCCATGGCCGGGCTTACGACGCGGAGCTTGCCGCGGCATGAAGATCCGGGGACGGTACGCGCGTCGCAGTGACGACCGGCCGACGGTGTCTGCGGGTGGTGGAAAGGAAGATGGCCTGACAGTCGAACGGCAGCCTGTAACCCTGGCCCATTGAACGGTCGATCGAGGCCGTTGTGATTATGAGGACCAGGCTGCGCGGATCTCCATCTTGGCCGGGCAAAACCCGAGACCGGATACGTTGACGCAGACTGGACAGCGCCAAAGTCCGAAACAACCCCTTGCGGACGGGGAGGGCCATACGTTTCCGCCTGGCGGGAGAGACGGATTGGCGGGGATCAGGATGGGAACGGCAATTGAGCTTCGCGAGGATTTCGACGCGGCGGATCTGAGGAGACTTGCCGGAAAGACGAAGGATGCGAACCAGGCGCGGCGGCTTTTGGCGTTGGCGGCGGTGCGCGAAGGTCGGGATCGCCAGGCCGCTGCCCGGATCGGCGGTATGAACCGTCAGACGTTGCGGGATTGGGTGCACCGGTTCAATGCGAAGGGGCCGGACGGGTTGATCAATACGAAGGCGCCGGGACCGCAGCCGAAGCTCTCGGCGGAGCGANAGGAGGAGCTTCGCAAGCTGGTCGAGGCCGGTCCGGATTCCGAGACGGACGGTGTCGTGCGCTGGCGCTGCGTGGACTTGAAGCGGGTCATCCAGAAACGCTGGAACATCGATCTCGACGAGGTTTCGATCGGTCGCCTGCTCAGGCCGTTCGGCTTCTCGCACGTCAGCGCCAGGCCCCGGCATCCGGCACAGGATCCGGCAGCGATCGAGGCGTTCAAAAACTTCCGGGCGCGCATCGACGGGACGCTGAAGGACCTTCCCGCCGGCACACCCATCGAGGTTTGGTTCCAGGACGAGATGCGGGTCGGCCAGAAGAATAGTCTGGTCTACCCGTGGGCGAAGAAGGGCACGCGCCCGCGCCAGCCGGAAGACCAACGCTACGCCAACGCCTACGTGTTCGGCACTGTCTGTCCGGTCCGCGATACCTCGGCCCGCGATACCGGCGCTGCCCTGGTAATGCCGCGCGCCGACACCGAGGCCATGCAGAAGCATCTCGAGGAAATCAGCCTCACCGTCGCGGCCGGCGCGCAGGCGCTGCTGATCCTCGACAACGCCGGCTGGCACACCACCGGCACGCTTCGGGTGCCCGCGAACATCACCCTCGTCTTCCTGCCGCCGGCAAGCCCCGAGCTCAATCCAGCCGAGAACATCTGGCAGTACCTGCGCCAGACCTACCTCTCGAACCGCCTGTTCGAGAGCGACGAGGCCATCTGCGAAGCCTGCTGTCAGGTATGGCGCAAACTCACAGCCGAGGCAGGCCGCATCCAAACCATCGCCTCCAGAACCTGGGCCACCATCGGTCAAAATCCATGAAGGCTGGTATAATACCAACGGTGATAATTAATGACCGATGTGTGCCCAGTTTCGCATGCCGATGGACATTATGGTGTGAGGCTGAGCGATAAGCCTGTTCCAGGCATCGCATCCGGCGTCGATGATGTCGTCGTAGGTTTCGAAGACATGGTTGGAAAGCCAAGTCTGGCGGAGGTACCGACAGATATTCTCGACCGGGTTCAACTCCGGCGCGCACGACGGCAGGAGGAAGATGGTCAGGATTTTCGGAACCGTCAGCTCGTGGTTATAAGTCCGGCGGCTAGGGCAACGCCCGCGTTCTACCGAGGTGATATCGCATAGTAAAGGCATGCGTCAGCTGTAGGGTCTGCACACATCATTTCACCCGCGCGAGGGTTGAGTCGATGGTGTCGTCGGCGACGCGGATGCGTTCCTTGGCGGGGTCGTAATCGGCTTCGACGGCTTCGGCTGATGGGATTTTCGCCAGCAGCTCGCAGATCCGGTCGATCGGCGTCTTGCCACCGAGCGCGGTGTGGGGCCTTTCCCAATTCCAGAAGTGTTGCCATTCGGCGAGGCGTTCCCCAACGTCGGGCGAGTGCGGATCGACGGTCGGCCAAAACTCCTCCAGGTCGGCCCGCTGCGATCGTTCGACCTTGCCATTGAGATGCGGCGACCGCGGCTTGATCGGGCGGAACTTGATGGCCCAATCCATGAGCCGCTGTTGCACCTTTTCGGCAAAGAATTCCAAGCCGCGATCGCTCTGGATGCGCTGGATCGGAAACGGCAACTCCTCGATCAGTCGGTCCAGGAAGTCCAGGGTGTTGGCGGCGGTGCGGCGGGAATAGACGCCGAGACCCCTGTAACGTGAACAGTCGTCGATCGCCGTGTACTGATAGACGGCGGAAACGATCTTGCAGACATCAATCTGCACCCGGTCGCCGGGTACTGGCCGGTTATATCGCTTCTTGCCCTTACGCGTCAGCCTTGGTCGTTTCAGATGCTGCTCGCCGTGGCGGACCAAGATGCGATGCAGCGTGTCCAGCGACAGGCCAAGCCCGTGCTGCCGCAACAGTTCGCTGCGCAACTGCTTGATGCCGAGGGGNCGAGAACGCCTGAGTTCGAGAACAAGCGCTTCCTGTTCGGCGAACACTTTCCGTTTTGCCAAGTGCTGTGGGCGCCGGCTCTCGTCCTTCAGTCCAGCGACGCCATCGGCCTGGTACCGGCGCCACCACTTCCGCAGCGTCGGCCGCGAAATGCCGCACCGGCGGAAAACCACGCCAGCGTCGCCAAGTTGTTCGTAAAGCTGAACCCAGCCGAGACGCGTTTTTGCATCCATGAGGTCTCCGGCAACGTCCGGATGGCTGTGGATCTGATGGGCGGCAACTGCCGTCCATCAGATCCACAGCCGCAACCGCATCATCAACCAATAAGCGATTTACAATCTGGAAACAGCATACGACCGAAGCTCAAAAAGTGAAAGCATGTCACCGAACCCCACATTTTTGAGCGTCAGCCCGAGGCGGTCGAGGGTATTCCACAGTCCGCCGACGCTGGTCGTAACGCCGTGCTTTTCCGAAAGCCAGGCGCGCAGTTCGGCCAGCGTCACGTCGGGCCGCGCCGCGACCTCAGCGCTGATCGCCTCGGGGTAGACCGAAAGCGTGCGGACAAGATGGCAGCGCTGCGGCCGCGCCGTCGTCTCGCCGGTCCGCATCCGCCGCAGCCGCGCCTTGTCGATGTAAGACACGCTCACCCGGAACAGCGCCGCCGCGTCGGACGCCGTTATCCCGCCATCAACCGCCGCCAGCACCCGCTCGCGCAGGTCCTGCGAATACGACTGCCCTCGACGCCAACCTATCGCCGCCTCCGGCTCGACCAAAACCGGAATTCGGTGAACGTATGGCCCGCCCCGTCCGCAAGGGGTTGTTTCGGACTTTGGCGCTGTCCAGTCTGCGTCAACGTATCCGGACTCGGGTTTTGCCCGGCCAAGATGGAGATCCGCGCAGCCCGGTCCTCATAATTACAACGGCCTCGATCGACCGTTCAATGGGCCAGGATTACAGGCTCAGGGCTATCGCATTTGGCCGAGGATGGATCTGGCGAAGTCGTTGGACCATCCGGAGCGTTTGCGTTTTCGGCGGATGGAGATGCCGGGTCGGGCTGGTTGCAGGACGTTGAGGGCGAGTTTGCGCAGTATCGCGAGGTTTTCCGGTCCGTGGTCCTTGCGGTTGCGGGCCCGGTCCTCGTCGAAGACGACGTCGAGCAGCCAGTGGAGGCCGTTCTCGATCGACCAGTGTGCACGCGCGGCCTGCAGGTAGGCGGAGGCTTCGAGCGGCCGCGAGCTCACGTGATAGTGGCGCGTCGTGGTGCGCTTGCCGCGGCACTCGACCGTGCTCTCGATCACGCCGAGACAGGCGCGTTGCGGCAGTAATACCAGCTCGGCGCACGACGTCTTCGCTCCGCGGAGCCAGTCGAGGTCGTGGCTCACCCAGCCGCGCCTTGTCTCGATACGGCCGTGCTCGGCGTCGGTGGTGACGGCGGTCGGGAGGCCGGCCAGGGTCTCGGCATCGGCGAAGTAGGCCGCTACTTCCTTGTGCAGGGCCGGCCGGTTAGCCTTGAGGCGCAGCAGATAGTCACCGCCTCGCGCCAGGATCAGCTCGGCGGTTTCGTTCTGGCAGTGAATTGCGTCGGCGGTGACCAGCCGGCCGCCGAGGTCAAGGCAGGTGAGCAGCGCCCGGGCGGCCAGGATCTCGCTGTCGCCGTCAGCGGCACGGAAGCGCCGCTGGCCGATCACGAGGCGGGTCGAGGAGGCGAAGGCGGTGACCACGGCCAGCGGGTTGCCGCGGGCGGCATCGTCGAACGAGCGCCTAAGCGTCTTGCCGTCGATCGCGATCACGCCTTCGCCGGCGGCGCCCAGCGCCTCGACGAAGCGGGTGAAGCAGCGGGCGAACGCCTCCGGGTCAAGCAGCCGGAACACGCGGCTGAACGTGTCGTGGCTGGGCACCCCGTTCTTCAGCCGCAGGAACGCGCCGAACAGGCCTTCGCGATCCACCGCGAAGTCGGCAAAATCCGAGCAGCTTTCGGCACCGCACACCGCTGCGGTCAACGCAATGACGAGGAGTTCCAGCAGATCATGGCGTTTGGCGTTGCCGGTGCGCGGATCGGGCAGGGCATCAAAAGCGGCTTCAAACCAGGACAGCGACACCCACAGGCTCCCAAAGCATCAAGGGAACCACACAGAATCCGTCTCAACCCGCCACGCCAGAGCTATTTCNCCAAATGCGATTCCCCTGGTTACAGGCTGCCGTTCGACTGTCAGGCCATCTTCCTTTCCACCACCCGCAGACACCGTCGGCCGGTCGTCACTGTGACGCGCGTACCGTCCTCCGGATCTTCATGCCGCGGCAAACTCCGCGTCGTAAGCCCGGCCATGGGCAAGCACCGCCCAGACGATCCGCGCCAGCTTATTGGCCAAGGCGACGATGGCGACGTTCTTCGGCGCCCGCGTCAGCAAGCCCCGCGCCCATCTTCCCAGCGGCGTCGGCTGATCGGCGAGACGCGGCAGAACCGCTCGCGCGCCCGATGCAGCGCCTGCACGTCGGACTGCGCCACGCTCTTCACCGGCACAAACCGCATCGTCGGCCGCGTCGCCGCTTCCGCAATGGCCTCGGCGTCGCGGTCGTCGTTCTTCTGCGCCTTGACGTACGGACGCGCGTATTCCGGCGACATCAGCCGAACCTCATGGCCCTGGCCGCCAAACACCCGCCCGAGATGGTGCGCCCCACAGCAGGCCTCCATCGCCACAACGCACCGCGGCAACCCGTCAACCAGCCGCTCCAGCATCTCGCGCCGCACCCGCCGCCGCAGCATCACCCGACCGGACCCGTCCAGCCCCACAACACTGCAGACGTTCTTACCGAGATCAATCCCCAGAACCGCGATGTCCATGCCCGTCCTCCTTCCTCAAGGCGCCATCCTACCGGACGCCGCAGAAAGGGGCGGAACATCCCATAATCACAAACCGACCCGCCAGGAAATCCCCGCGTGAGAGTCATCCACCGCGACGCTTGGTATTATACGTTCCCGCCGGCCCGCCGGTATTCTGCCAGCGCTTTCGGCATCAGCGTCTGCAGACGTTCGATGCGTGTGCTNGGCCGAGGGTGGGTGGAGAGAAATTCCATTCCACCCCCGGCCCCGGCCTTCTCCATGTTCTGCCACAGGACAATCGCTTGCCGTGGATCGTAGCCGGCGCGTGCCATGTAGATCAGGCCGATCTCGTCCGCTTCGGATTCCTGCGTGCGCGAATAGGGCAGCGTGACCGCTACCGTCAGCGCCGCCGAAGCAGCCTGAGTGAGCACGGGACTGCCGGTGGTCGCCCCCAGCACGGCCAGTCCGCCCTGCTGCACCATCTGCTGGCTGACACGCTCGGCGCCATGACGCGCCCGGTCGTGGGCGACTTCGTGGCCCAGCACGGCGGCCAGCTGCGCGTCGTTCTGGACGACCTTGAACAGCCCCGAGTTCACCGCCACCTTGCCCCCNGGCAGCACGAAGGCATTGGGTGTTTCGTCACGGAGCACGGTGAATTCCCACTGCTGATCCGCCGGCGCCCCGCTGACCGCCGCGATCCGCCGCCCGACCGTCTCCACCCTGCGCTGCCGCTCTGGATCGTACGCGACGCCCTCTTTCGCAATCGCCTGACGATACGCCTGCGCTCCGGCCTGCTTCATTTCGTCGTCGGAAACCAAGATCAGCTGCGATCGTCCGGTCATCGGCGCCTGCGCACATCCCGCGAGCATCACCACGGCAACGCACACACCCAGAAATACCCGTCGAAACATCCGGCCCCCATCTCAGTCGCTGGCCGATGACATAGTCGCGAAGATCGGCCTGCGGAAGCGGGCTGGTTGGCGCGCCACCGGCGGTCCCGCAAATATGGGTGACGGGATTCTCTTTCTCCGTTCCAGTCAGACGGCGACCACCTCAACGCCGACCCGCTCAGCGGCCGCGCACAGCGCCCGGTCCTTGCTCGCCAGCGGCACACCGAGACGCATGGCGAGATCCAGGTAGGCCGCGTCGTAGGCTGTCAATGTCTGAGCCCGGGACAGCGGCAGGATTGTCGAAAAGACATCCCGCCACGTCTCCGCATGGACGTCGATGTCAAGCTGCTCCAACAGGCTGAGGAAGCCTGCTGTATCGGCCGCGGTGATCCGCCGCTTGCGTTCGGCCAGCGCAAGCGCATTGGCGAGTTCCAGCAGCCAGAGACCAGGCACATCGATCCGCTCTGAACGAAGCCGGTCGAGCAGATGCAGATCCGCTTCACCGATCTCGTCCTGAAAGCACCAGACGAGAGTTGCCGATGCGTCGATCACCATTTCCGGCCCTCGTCAATCAGGTCCCGTATGGTGAGGTCGTCACCCAAGACGCGACCCTTGTGAAACGATTTCAGCCGCGCGATGGCTTCGTCGATGCGACGCTGGTCTCGCTGCGTCACCGGCACAAGCCGGGCGACCGGGGTGCCATGCCGGGTAATCGTGATCTCTTCGCCTTTCACCACCCGGTCGAGCAGCTCGGAGAGATGTGTCTTTGCTTCGAACGTCCCGACCGTTGCCGCCATCGTCTGCCCTCCAATTCAGACTAGATGAAGACTAGTTTAGTGATACCCACGATCGTGCTCAAGCTGCAGACCACAGGTCCCGAAACGGAACGAGGGGCCGAAGCCCCTCGCCGTAGTACTGAGCGGTGAAACAGGTTACGCGGTCGTGCTGACCAGCCCCGTGTCCATCGCCGCATGTGCTGCTGCCAGCCGGGCAATCGGCACCCGGTAGGGCGAGCACGACACGTAGTTCAGGCCGACGCTGTGGCAGAAGTGGACGGACGACGGCTCGCCACCGTGCTCGCCGCAGATGCCGAGCTTGATGTCCGGACGGGTCTTGCGGCCGCGCTCCGCCGCCAGCTGCACCAGCTGGCCGACGCCCTCCTGGTCCAGCACCTGGAACGGATCGTTCGGGATCACGCCCAGGTCCTGATACTGGACGAGGAACGGACCTGCGTCGTCGCGCGACAGACCGAACGTGGTCTGCGTCAGATCGTTGGTACCGAAGCTGAAGAACTGCGCACCCTCGGCGATCTTGTCGGCAATCAGCGCGGCCCGCGGCAGCTCGATCATCGTGCCGACCATGTACTCGAAGGTGGTGCCACTTGCCTCCATCGTCTCCTTGGCGACGCGGTCGACCATGCCCTTCAGCCGGTCGAACTCGGCCTTCACCGCCACCAGCGGGATCATCACCTCCGGCAGCACCGTCTCGCCCTTCTTCTTCACGTCGACGACGGCTTCGAAGATGGCGCGGCACTGCATCTCGTAGATTTCGGGATAGGTGACGCCCAGCCGGCAGCCACGGTGGCCGAGCATCGGGTTGGCTTCGTGCAGCTGTGATGCCTTGCTCTTGACGTCATCGACCGTCTTGCCGGCCGCCTTCGCCACTTCCGCCATGTCGGCCTCGGTGTGCGGCAGGAACTCGTGCAGCGGCGGATCGAGCAGACGGATGGTCACCGGCAGGCCGGCCATGATGGTGAACAGCTGGATGAAGTCGTCCCGCTGGTAGGGCAGGAGCTTGTCCAGCGCCGTGCGCCGCTCGTCTTCGGTATTGGCGACGATCATCTCACGGACATGGATGATGCGCTTCGGATCGAAGAACATGTGCTCGGTCCGGCACAGGCCGATGCCCTCGCAGCCGAACTTCCGCGCGGTCGACGCATCGAGCGGGGTTTCGGCGTTGGCACGCACCTTCATGGTGCGGATCTCGTCCACCCATTCCATCAGCTTGCCGAAGTTGCCGGTCATCTCCGGCATGATCTTCGGCACATCGCCGTTCAGGATCGCACCGGTCGAGCCGTCGACGGTGATGACGTCGCCTTCCTTCAGCACCACGCCACCGGCGGTGACCGTCTTCGCCTTGTAATCGATGCGCAGCTCTCCGGCACCGGCGACGCACGGCGTGCCCATGCCACGGGCCACCACCGCCGCGTGGCTGGTCATGCCACCACGGGTGGTGAGGATGCCCTGGGCCACGTGCATGCCGCCGATGTCTTCCGGCGACGTCTCGACGCGCACCAGCATCACCTTCTTGCCGGCCTTCGACCACTCTTCGGCGTCCTCGGCGGTGAAGACGATCTGGCCCGATGCGGCGCCCGGCGAGGCCGGCAGGCCCTTGCCGAGAACTTCCTTCTTTGCGTTCGGGTCGATCATCGGGTGCAGCAGCTGGTCGAGCTGGGCAGGATCCACCCGCTTCACCGCTTCCCGCTTGTCGATCATGCCTTCTTCGCACATCTCGACGGCGATCCGCAGGGCGGCGGCGGCAGTCCGCTTGCCGTTGCGGGTCTGCAGCATCCAGAGCTTACCCTTCTGAATGGTAAACTCCATGTCCTGCATGTCGTGATAGTGGCTTTCCAGCCGGTCGCGCACCCCGACCAGCTCGGTGTAGAGCGGCGGCAGCACCTCTTCCATCGCCGGCAGGTCGGAGTTGATCGCCGCCTTCTCGGCAAGGCTCAGCGGCTGCGGCGTCCGGATGCCGGCAACCACGTCCTCACCCTGTGCGTTGACCAGGTATTCGCCGTAGAACAGGTTCTCGCCGGTGGATGGATTGCGCGAGAAGCAGACGCCCGTCGCCGAGTCGTCGCCCATGTTGCCGAACACCATCGCCTGCACGTTCACCGCCGTACCCCAATGGTCCGGGATGTTGTTCAGCTTGCGGTAGGTGATGGCGCGCTTGTTCATCCACGAGCCGAAGACGGCGCCGACCGCCCCATACAGCTGCTCATGCGGATCCTGCGGGAACTGCTTGCCGATCTCCTTCTGGATCTCGGCCTTGTACTGCTCGATCAGGGCCTTCCAGTCGTCGGCACTCATGTCGACGTCGTAGACCTTGTTGACCTTTTCCTTGTAGTGATCGATCAGCACTTCGAACTCGTGCTTGCCGACGCCGAGCACCACGTCGGAATACATCTGGATGAACCGGCGATAGCTGTCGTAGGCGAAGCGCTCGTCACCGGTCAGCTTCACCAGGTTCAGCACCGTCTCGTCGTTCAGGCCCAGGTTGAGCACAGTGTCCATCATGCCCGGCATCGACGCGCGCGCNCCNGAACGGACCGAAACCAGGACCAGCGGGCCCTCGGTCGCGCCAAACTTGCCGCCCATGGTCTTTTCGATGTGAGCGATGCCCGCCGCGACCTGCTCCTTCAGATCGGAGGGATAGGTCTGACCGTTCTCGTAATAATACGTGCAAAGTTCCGTGGAAATCGTGAAACCGGCCGGCACCGGGATACCGAGACTGCTCATCTCGGCCAGATTTGCGCCCTTGCCACCGAGGAGATTCTTGTCCTTTGCGCCGCCCTCGGCTTGGCCATCCCCGAACGTGTAAACCCATTTTGTCATGACGTGCTTCCTACCCCTCGATTTGCGAAAAGTCTGCGACCCCCGAGTGCCGAGCGGATCTGCGAGAGCAGTTTCAACCGATTGATTCTTGTCCGTGCGTCCGAGCAGTTGACCTGGACGTGGTCGAAGAAAGCATCGACGGGCGCGCGTAAATTGGCAAGAATCGCCATTGCTGCCCCGAACTGCTCCTCCCTCACGGCTTGCTCGATCTTCGGCCGTGCCTCGGCGAGCGCTCGATGCAGCTCGGTTTCTTGGTTTTCCGTCAGAAGCGTACTGTCTGCCTCTCCCTCGTAGTGCCTGTTGTCTTTGTTTTCTTCGATGCGGACGATATTGCTCGCCCGTCGATAGGCGACGAGCAAATTAGCACCGTCATCCGTATCGAGAAAAGCTCTTAGAGCGGCGACCCGCTCCAGCAGGCGGACGATGTCGTCCTCGCCGCCGTCGGCGAACACGGCCGTGATCAGGTCGTGCCGCACGCCTTCCTCGCGCAAATGCACCTTCAGCCGGTCGGCAAGGAAGGCGAGTGAACTCGCAGTGATCGCCTGGGCACGATCACCTGCAATTGAGGCAGGGTAAAGTTCAAGCGCCCGTGCAAACGTAGGTAACAGATTTAAGCGCAGCTTATTTTCGATGATAATGCGTAATACACCGAGAGCAGCTCGCCTCAGGGCAAATGGATCTTTGGAGCCGGTCGGCAACTCGCCGATCGCGAAGAAGCCCGCGAGCGTATCGAGCTTGTCGGCGAGTGCGACAGCTATAGAAAGCGGAGCAGTTGGACAGCGGTCTGCTGGTCCCAGCGGCGAATAGTGGTCGGCGATTGCATCGGCCACTTCGGCAAGTTCGCGATCATTGAAGGCGTAATACCGCCCCATAGTGCCTTGCAGTTCGGGGAATTCCCCAACCATAGCAGTCATTAGGTCCGCCTTTGAAAGCCGGGCTGCGTGCCCCGCTAAGGCCGAATCCGATACGCCACAGGGACCTGCAAGTCTCCATGCCAGCTTCTTCATGCGCTCGACGCGCTGCAAATCGCTTCCGAGCTTGGCATGGAACACGCGTTCGCTCAGCCGGGCAACGCGGCTTTCCAGCGTCTTCTTGCGATCTTCATCCCAGAAGAACTTGGCGTCCGAGAGACGGGCACGCAGCACGCGTTCGTTGCCGGCGACGATCGCGGCACCACCGTCCGTGGCCTCGGTGTTCGCGACCAGTACGAACCGCGGCGCCAGCGTTCCGTCCGCGTTCAGCAGCGAAAAGTACTTCTGATGCGCCCGCATCGCGGTGATCAGCACTTCGGACGGCACGTCCATGAACCGCGGATCGATGGAGCCCAGCATCGGCACCGGCCATTCGACGAGGCCGGTCACCTCGTCCAGCAGNTGCCTCGTCGGCGCGCACGCTGAGCCCTCGGCGGCCGCCAGCGCCGCGGCCCGCTCGGCGATCAGCGCGCGGCGCTCCGCCGGATCGAGCATCACCTTCGCGTCGCGCAATTTCGCCTGATAATCCGCGAAGTCCTGGACGACGAACTCGCCCGGCGCCAGGAAACGGTGGCCGCGGGTGGACGCACCGGCCTTTACCTCGCCAGCGTTCTCGCCCAGGGACAGCGCGAAGGGAACCGGTGCACCGTTGAACACAGCCAAAATGTTCTGCAGCGGGCGCACCCAGCGAAAACTGCTGTATCCCCACCGCATCGACTTCGGCCACGGCAGGCCTGGCAACACCTCGCCGAGAAGATCTGCCAGCACCTGGGCGGTCTCGGCACCGGGCTTCTCGCGGATCGCGAAGTAGAATGCGCCCTTGTCTGTTTCCCGTACCTCTGCCTCGTCGATCGAGGTGAGTCCGGCGGCACGCACAAAGCCCTCGACCGCCTTCGCGGGCGCGCCGACGCGTGGTCCCTTGCGTTCCTCGCGCACGTCCGGCTGGCGCTCCGGGAGGCCGTCGACCACCAGCGCCAGCCGCCGCGGCGTGACGAACGCCTCGGCGCGGGTATATGCGAGCTGCGCCTTGCCCAGCCGCTCGCACACCAGCCGCTTCAGGTCGTCGGCCGCACGCGCCTGCATGCGCGCAGGGATTTCTTCGNNGACAGCAGTTCGAGCAGCAGTTCCGGCATGGGCTGGGTTCTCGTCCCCCTAGCCCGCGTGCCTGGGACTGGCGAGCCACGCTTCGCAGCAGCCCTTGGCCAGCGCCCGGACCCGGCCGATGTAGGCGGCCCGCTCGGTCACACCGATCACGCCGCGGGCGTCCAGAAGGTTGAAGCGGTGGCTCGCCTTGATGCACTGGTCATAGGCGGGCAGCACCAGCGGCTTTGGCAATGCGAGCAGCGCCTGGCACTCGGCCTCCGCGTCGGCGAAGTGGCGGAAGAGCTGCTCGGTGTTCGCGTATTCGAAGTTATAGGCCGAGCCTTCCTGTTCGTTCTGCAGAAAGACATCGCCATAAGTGGTGCCGCAGCCGTCCCAGTCCAGGTCGTAGACGTTCTCGACTCCNTGGATGTACATCGCGAGGCGTTCCAGGCCGTAGGTCAGCTCGACCGCAACCGGACTGCATTCGAAGCCGCCCACCTGCTGGAAGTAGGTGAACTGGGTGACTTCCATCCCGTCGCACCACACCTCCCAGCCGAGTCCCCAGGCGCCCAGCGTCGGGCTCTCCCAATCGTCCTCGACGAAGCGGATGTCGTGCACCGAAGGATCGATGCCGAGGTGATACAGGCTCTGCAGGTAGAGATCCTGCGAGTCCGGCGGCGAGGGCTTCAGCAGCACCTGGTACTGGTAGTAATGCTGCAGGCGGTTCGGGTTCTCACCGTAGCGGCCGTCGGTCGGCCGGCGCGACGGCTGCACGTAGGCGCACTTCCAAGCCTTCGGCCCCAGTGCGCGCAGCGTCGTCGCCGGATGAAAGGTGCCGGCACCGACCTCCATGTCGAACGGCTGCAGGACGACACACCCNCGCTCCGCCCAGAACGTCTGCAGCGACAAGATCAGCGATTGAAACGATGGACGTTTCGGGTCATCCCAGACCGAGTGAGTTTGCGAATTTTTCGCCGTGTTTTTCGGAGCCGGGACCATACTGCCCGCCCCGAGGCCGGTCAAGAAGACGACGCAGCCCACCCGGTCGCTGATCAGCAGCCTGATCAGACCGGCGGGGTGGAGCAGCATCCGTAGCGCGCCTGCGTCGTCCGACCTCAGCCGCGGCTACTCAGGATCCTGACAGACATGCGGCACTGCAGCAACGACATATGTGCGGCAGGTGGAACACCAGACCAGCGGCCTGGCCTGGGCGCGTGACGCTGCCTCTGCGCCGCTCGATGGCGACGACCGAAAGCGGCCGGCGGCGGACGACGACTCATCGCCGGCGGCCTCCTTTCGATGCTGCAGGCGCTTCCACCATCCGGCACTGGCCCAGCCGGCAGCAGCGGCAGCGACTCCGACGACGATGAGGGCAATGCAGGCAACATCTTCAATACGTGCGACGGTGCACCGTGTCGGTCAAGCGGATCGAGCGGCTGATCCGGCGATATCGAGCCGGCTGCGCTGGCGGCCCTGGGCATCGAAGTTGGCGGGTGCCAGCCAGCGGTCATAGGCGGCGCGCACCTCAGGCCATTCATCTTCGATGATCGCAAACCACGCGGTGTCGCGGTTGCGGCCCTTGACGATCATGTGCCGGTAGAAGATGCCCTCGTAACGAAAGCCCAACCGCAGGGCCGCGCGCCGCGACGGCCCGTTGCGCGCGTCGCACTTCCACTCGACGCGCCGGCAGCCAAGTGCGTCGAAAGCGTGGCGGATCATCAGTGTCAGCGCTTCGGTCGCGGCGGTCGTGCGCTGCAGCGACGGTGCGAACCAGATGTGGCCGATCTCCAGTGCCCCGTCCTTCGGTGCGATACGCAGGAACGACGCCATGCCGCATGCTTCGCCCGCAGTCGCATCACAAACAGCAAAGAACACCGGATCGGCGGCAGCCGCACAGTCCCGTAACCAGCTCTGGAACTGGTCCTGGTCAGCAAACGGCGAGGACGCCAGATAGGTCCAGACGGCGCGCGCTGTTTCGTCCGCGTGCGACGCCTCGTACAGCGCACGGCCGTGCCGCTCCGCGTCGAGTGGCTCAAGGCATACCGTGCGCCCCTGCAGCGGGGCGCGCACCGGAAACCGGGCCGGCGGCAGCGGCGAAACGGGCGCGCCCGATATCAGGCTTTCGGATCGGAGTTCTGGGGACGCCGCGGGCCGGATCACAGGCCGTAGCGGCTCCACAGCAGCCGCTCTTCCACCGCCGACAGCAGCCGCTCCGGCAGGTCATCAATGCCGGCTGCCGCCGGTCGGAACGCCAGCGCATGCAGGCGGCGGCGCCACCACGGCCGTCCGTCGGCGATCTTGCGCAGCTTGACCTTGTCGCCGAATTTCTCGCGCATCACCGTCCTCGGGTCACCCAGCCCATCGATCAGCCCGAGTTCAAGGGCGGCACGCCCGGACCAGAACCGGCCGGAGAACAGTTCTTCCTCGTCCGCCTTCAGCCGGCCTTCACGANNCGCGCGCACCTGCTGGCGGAAGGTTTCGTGCACGTCTTCTTGCAGTCGCTTCAGGTGGGCGACCTCGTCCGGATCCTCCTCGCGGAACGGATCGAGCGCTCCTTTGTGCGCGCCCGAGGCGTACACCCGCCGCTCGACGCCCAAGCGCTTGAGTGCGTCCGGAAATCCGAAGCCGGCGGAAATGACGCCGATCGAGCCCACGATCGAGCTGGCATCGGCCCACAGCTCGTCACCGGCGGTGAGTAGCCAGTAGCCGCCCGAGGCCGCCGCGTCCTCGGCGAACGCATAGACGGGTCGCTTGTGCTCGGCTGCCAGCGCCCGGATGCGGCCCGCGATCAGCGCCGACTGCACCGGCGAGCCGCCCGGCGAGTTGATCAGCAGCACCACCGCCTTGGCGTTGCGCAGCTTGAAGGCCCGTTCCAGAACACCCGCCACGCTCTGCAGCGTCATCCCATGGCGCAACACACCGATGCCGCCGATGATCCCGGAGAGCGGCACCACGGCCACTACCGGACGGCATTTGCGGCAACATTTGAACGGCAGACAGGATAGCAGGGATTTGAGTCTCATCGGCGAGACATGGGGTGGTAGCGGTCGTCGTCAAGCGGCGGCAGGACTGTTTCAGGTTTTCCGTGGCTCAGGTCAGAAGCGGTAGCGGCGCACCGTGACGCAGGATTGCCTCAGCCTCGGCCGTGTAGCGGCCGTCCGGCCGATGCAGCAGCAGACCGGGCCGCAGCGTCAGCGGGGCCGCCGAGCTNTTGCGGCCGGCGACCAGCACGCGCTTCGCCGGCTTGTCCGCGCCCGGCCACAGCGGCAGGACGACCAGGTTTCCCAGCCGGCCGGAGAACCGCGCCAAGACCTCGCCCAGGCGGTCGGCGCGCTGGATCACCGTCACCGTGCCGCCCGGTTTTACCATTTTCAGGCAGAAATCGAGCCAGCCCGCCAGCCCGAGTTCACCTTCCACCATCGCCCGTGCCCGGCCCGGATCGGCGGGAACCCGTCCCTGTCCCTCGGCAGCGAACGGCGGATTCGCCATCACGTGATCGAACGACGCCGGCGACAGACGGATCGGCGGCGCCGCCAGGTCACCCAGATAAAAACGGGTGCGGGCGCCGACCCCGGTGGCCTCGGCGTTGTCGCCGGCAAGCCGCACCAGTGCCCGGTCCACCTCGATGCCGGTCAGCAGCGCACCTTCGACACGCACGGCGAGACAGAGTGCCGCCGCGCCCGCNCCCGAGCCGACGTCGAGCACGCTGTCTGCGTCGCGCGCCGGCACGGCGGCCGCCAGCAGCACCGGATCGATCGCCGCCCGGAAGCCGTTTGCCGGCTGGCGCAGAACGACCCGGCCGTCCAGCAGCCGGTCGTCGGTCAGCGACTCATCCATCGCGGAAGCTCTCCGCCTCCTGTAGCACGAGACGGGCGCGAGGGAGATCGGCTTCTTCGACCAACACCCGCCGCTGGACCGCGCCCAGAGCCGAGCCATAGAGACTGCTGGTGTGCGCGTCGAACACGTACGCGGTGATACCCGCGCCGGCGAGGCGCGATTCCAGCCAGGACGCAAAGACCGGGTCGTCGGTACGAATCAGCTCAATCATCGTCGGCGAGGATACCCGCCCGTGGAACCCGTCGGATTCGGTCATACGAGAACGGCGGCGGGCTTGACCCCGGCCAGCCGGGATTCATATGCTCAGTCTTCGTGAAGCGGCCGTCAAGCGGCCGATGAATGTCGGTGGAGGACGCGTGCGTGGGAATGGCCGTGGGCATTGACGGCAGATACGATCGTCAGCCGTCGCTTGAGGCCCTGACCCGCCTCGTTTCCGATGATCTGCGTGCGGTCAACGAGCTGATCATCGAGCGGATGAGCAGTCCGGTGCCGCTGATTCCGCAATTGGCCGGACATGTGGTCGCAGCGGGCGGCAAGCGTCTGCGCCCGATGTTGACGCTGGCCGCAGCACAACTGTGCGGCTATTCCGGGCGCCGCCATCTCGGTCTCGCCACTTGCGTCGAATTCATCCACACCGCGACCTTGCTGCACGACGACGTGGTGGACGATTCATCGCTGCGGCGCGGACTGGCGTCCGCGAACACGGTGTGGGGCAACAAGCCCAGCGTGCTGGTCGGCGACTTCCTGTTCAGCCGGGCATTCGAGCTGATGGTGGAAGACGGCTCGCTGGAGGTGCTGGCGATCCTGTCGCGCGCGTCCTCGGTCATCGCTGAGGGCGAGGTGATGCAGCTGATCACCACCAGCGACATCGAGACCACAGAGGAGTCCTACCTGCAGGTCATCCGCTCGAAAACCGCCGAGCTGTTTGCCGCCGCTTGTCGCATTGGCGCGGTGGTGGCCGACCGGCCGAAAGCGNAGGCCGACGCACTGCAGGCGTTCGGAATGAACCTGGGAATCGCGTTCCAGCTGATCGACGACGTGCTCGACTACTCGGCGAAGCAGGTCACGCTGGGCAAAACCATCGGCGACGACTTTCGCGACGGCAAAATGACACTGCCGATCATCCTCGCGCTGAGCCGGNGAGATGACTCCGAGCGCCGGTTCTGGCTGCGCACGATCGAAAAGCTGGAACAGCAGGACGACGACCTGCAACAGGCGATCGCTATTCTCGGCAAGCACCGGGCGCTCACCGACACGGTCGAACGGGCCCGCAGCTACATCGACGCCGCCGATGAGGCCCTGGCCGAGTTCAGCGATGGGGCGGCGAAGCGGGCGCTGCTTGATGTTGCCGACTTCTGCATCGAACGCGCCTACTGATATTCACGGGCATTCAGACATGGGCGCCCCTTTCGCTATGGGCCTCGTACGGGCCTCGCTGCGGCTGGAGCAGGAGAGTGGCTTGCTATGCACTACTGCCGGGGTCTATATAGCGACCCGCGACCCATCGGAGTGTAGCTCAGCCTGGTAGAGCACTGTCTTCGGGAGGCAGGGGTCGGTGGTTCAGAATCCACTCACTCCGACCAATGCGCTGCATGTCCCTGCCAGAGTTGGTTTTCCTTCCGCTTCAACCCCTGTCGCTCCCCTCTCTCTTCTACAGAGAGGGCTGAGGATATGCGTTCCCCGGCTGCGCACAGCACCACTGAACGAAATGTCTGACTCTGAGGCGTGATTCTGTTCTGTCGCTGCCAGTATTGCGGGAGAGGACAGGATGGGAGCGGCGGTGCACCTGCGCGACGGTTATAGCGGGGAAGATCTTCGAAGGGTTACGGCGAGAGTGTGGGATGGAGACCAAGTCCACCGCTTGATGGTGTTCGCGGCGGTGGCTGACGGCGAGCGGCACGGCTGCGGTGCTCGGTCTGATGGACCGCCAGATGCTGAGAGACCAGGTGTTTGATCCCGGCCTTTGATGGTGCGATCTTTTCACGGGAATGGAACGAGGCCCTATGGGACAGGTTCTGCACAGGGCGAGGGCGCCCGTCCTGCAGTCCGCTGAGCTGCCGGCGGGCTACGAGCCGGGTGGTTCCGCGTCCGGATAATACAGGACGACGTGTTCGTGTTCGCGGGCGTCGTTGCGCGCGATGACGGCGTGTGCGTGCTCGGTCGTGCTGAGGTTGACCGACTGGTGCGGAACGTCGGGNGGNATGAACAGAAAGTCGCCGGCCTCGCTGATCACTGAGCGGGCCAGGCCTGCACCGTAGCGGGTCTCCACGCGGCCTTGCAGCACGTAGATCGCCGTCTCGTAGCCTCGATGGATGTGCGGCTCGGAGGATGCGCCGGGCGGGATGCTGACGAGATGCATGGCGAGCCCTTGNGCGCCGACGGTCGCGGCCGAAATGCCGAGAAAGTAGGGCAGGCGCTGCCGGGTCATGACTTCGGCCGTCGCGATCTCGGCTGGGGAACGAATGGCGACGACCTCAGCGCCGCCGGGAGCACGGTTGTCTTCGGACGTCAGCTTGCCGGTCGGTTTCGGTTCTGTGGACTGCATCCTCGTCGTGTCCGCTTCGAAGGCGCCTTGATGCAATTTTATCAACGCACGCCCGCGACCATAACGGGTGCGGTGATGATGACGTCGGGGGCTCTGGAGCCGGACGCGGGCCTCGGGCAGACGCCCCGTCCGGGCTCCGGACTTAAGCGTGGACCTCTTCCAGTGACGGGAAGTCCTCTTCCCAGAACTCCTGCGGGGCGCGGTCGGGCTGCTGGCGAAGATCGGCTTCGCGGCGGCGCAGCTCGACGCGGCGGATCTTGCCGGTCTGGGTCTTCGGCAGCGACGCGAATTCCAGCCGGTGGATGCGTTTGTACGACGCGAGCCGGGCGCGGGCGAAGCGGAGCAGTTCCTCGGCGAGTGCCGGGCTGGCGTCGAAGTCCTCGTCCAGCTCGACCACCGCCTTGGGCACCTGCACGCCGTTGGCATCCAGGCTGGGCACGACCGCTGATGCCGCGATCGCCTCGTGCTCGTTGAGCACCACTTCAAGTTCGAACGGGCTGATCCGGTACTCCGAGGATTTGAATACGTCGTCGCTGCGGCCGACGTAGACGTAGTTGCCGTCCCCATCGCGCATCGCCATGTCGCCGGTGCGGTAGTAGCCGCCGCTGACCGGATCGAGCGTTTTCTTCCAGTCGTCCTGGTAGCCCAGCAGCAGGCCGGCCGGACGCGGGTCGACGCGCACCGCAAGCTCGCCTTCGTCGGCCTCGTTGCCGGCGGGATCGAGCAGGGCGATCCGGTATCCCGGCAGCGGCTTGCCCATGGTGCCGCGGCGCGCCTTCATCCCCGGCGTGTTGCCGATCAGCGCCGTCGTCTCGGTCTGTCCGAAGCCATCGCGCACGCTAAGCCCCCAGCGCTTCTCCACGTGGCTGACGATCTCCGGGCTGAGCGGCTGGCCGGAACTTACCGCCTCGCGCAGCCGGACCGGATATGAGGCCAGGTCCTCCTGCACCAGCTGTCGCCAGATCGCCGGCGGCGCGCACAGCGTGGTGACGCCATGGCGGACGATCACGTCCAGCATCGTCTTGGCGTTGAACCGCAGGTAGTTGTAGACGAAGACGGTGGCGCCGGCGGTCCAGGGCGCGAAGAAACCGCTCCAGGCATGCTTTGCCCAGCCGGGAGAGCTGATGTTGAGGTGAACGTCGCCTTCCTTCAGCCCCAGCCAGTACATCGTCGACAGGTGGCCGACCGGATAGCTGACGTGGCTGTGCTCGACCAGCTTCGGCTTCGCGGTCGTGCCCGATGTGAAGTAAAGCAGCAGCGGGGCATTCGCCGGCGTCGGACCGTGTGGCGTGTAGACCGGCGTGGCGCGATAAGCGTCCTCGTAGCGGCTCCAGCCGGCAGGCGTATGACCGACGGCGATGCGGCTGTAGTCGCCGCGGATGTCGGCGAACTTGCCGGCGTCGGCGCCCCCACCACCACGTGGCGGACATCGCCGCGCTCGAACCGGTCGGCGATTTCGTCGCGCGACAGCATTGTCGATGCGGGGATGACCACAGCACCCAGCTTGATTGCCGCCAGCATCACTTCCCAGAATGGCACCACGTTGCTGAGCATCAGCAAGATGTGGTCGCCGCGGCGCACGCCGTGGCCGCGCAGCAGGTTCGCTACCTGGTTGGAGCGCTCGGACAGTTCCCGAAAGGAGAGCTTGATCTCACCCGCATCCCGGCTCGTCACCCACAGTGCCGGGCGGCTGTTGCCGCGCGCGTAGACGTCGAACCAGTCCAGCGCCCAGTTGAAAGTCTCCAACTCGGGCCAGCGGAACCCTGGTAGGCCCGGTCGTAATTATCCCGGTTGGTCAGCAGGAACTTGCGCGCCTGCAAGAATGCATCCGTCGCCGTGGTCATTGGTGCTTCCTCAAATCGCCCGCCGGTTCAGCTCCGGTTTCGGTCGGGGAGGTTGTAACCTCCACTCTTCTAAGGCCGAGAATAACGCTGAACGCTCCGCAACCATAAGGGTTTCTCGCATCCTGCGCAGGGTTTCTCGTGCCCCGCGCGGGGCGGAGCCCTTATCTCGGGTTACTTGGATCGAGTTGTTTGAGAAGGCGGTCCAGGGTCTCGCACAGGCGGTCCAGATCGCGTTCGCCGGACAGCCGGTGATCGCCCGATTTCACCAGCGTCAGCTCCACGTCGTCCGAGCGCAGACGCTCGACGAGCTTCAGCGAGGTTGCCCACGGCACGTCCGGATCGCCCATGCCGTGGATCAGGCGCACCGGGCAGTCGAGGCGGATGGCGTCGCGCAGCAGCAGGTGGTTGCGCCCTTCTTCCAGAATCAGCCGGGTGACCGGCGTCGGTTCCGGATCGTAGGGGCTGTACACGGGCACAACGCCGTCGCGCTCCAGCGTCTCGCGGTCGGACGGTGACAGNCGCGAGGGAATGAGGTCCTCGGTGAAGTCCGGGGCGGCGGCGACACCCACCAGCCCTGCGATGCGTTTCGGGCGGGCGAGAGCCGCCAGCAGCATGATCCAGCCGCCGAGTGACGAGCCGACCAGCACCTGTGGCCCTTCGGTCAGCCGGTCGAGCACGAAGACCGCATCGTCTGCCCAGCGGCCGATGGTTCCGTCGGTGAACGCTCCGGATGATGCTCCGTGTCCCTGGTAGTCGAAGCGGACGAATGACCGGCCGCGCTCCCGGCAGAACGCCTCTAGGAGCACCGCCTTCTGGCCGGTCATGTCCGACATGTATCCGGTGAGGAAGATCACACCGGGCGTTCGGCCGGGCGTTTCAGCAGGCGTGCGGTGGTAGGCGATGACCTCGCCGTCGTCACGGGCGATACGGGAAGGTTCGGCGGCAGGTTTGGTCATCGGCGCTAACCCCTGGCTTGATCTCGGCTTGATCTCGACGGCCTTCTACTCTGGTCGAGACGCCGTTCGGGGTCATGCGTAAACTGCCGGGGAGTCGCTGAGGATATTATCCTCCTAATGCCGTGGTGGAGCGACGCGCCGGCGTCGGCAGCCGTTCAACGCTGATGGTATCGCGTGCCTTCGGTTTCCAGCGGGCAACTCTGGTTCCGGCCTTGGTCCTAGCTTTGGTCTCGGCGACCTTCGCTACCGTTGCCGCCTTGCGGAACCCGGAGTTCAACAGCGCGGTCATCCGGGTATTGCGGGCAGCCGCCGAGCGCTGCCCAAGAACCACGGCGATAATGCGCGTCTTGCCGCGGCGCGCCGTCCCTACCAGGTTGTAGCCGGCGGCATTGGTATATCCGGTCTTGATCCCGTCCATACCGCCGTAGACCCCCAGCAGGCGGTTGTGGTTGGCGTAGCGGTTGCCGTGATACTGAAAACTGCGGGTGGCGAAGACCCGGGACTGGCGGGGATGGTTGCGCAGAAGGGCGCGGCCCAGCCGCGCCATGTCGCGCGCCGTCGTCACCTGTTTCGGATGATGCAGGCCCGAGGCGTTGCGGAAGGTGGTGTGCTTCATCCCGAGCGCGCGGGCCTTAGCGTTCATCTGACGGGCAAACGACCATTCGGTGCCGGCAAGGGCTTCGGCCACGACCACGGCCACGTCGTTCGCCGATTTCGTTGCCAGTGCCAGAATGGCGTTGCGGACCGTGATCGTCTGGCCGAAACGCAGGCCGAGCTTTGTTGGCGGCTGCTGTGCCGCGCGCCGGGAGACGCGCATACGGGTGCCGGGCTTGACCTTGCCGCGGTCGATCGCATCGAACAGCAGGTACAGGGTCATCATTTTGGTCAGCGACGCCGGGTAGCGTCGCGAATCGGCATGCGACGCCTGCAGCGTCTGGCCGGTTCTGGCGTCGATCACGAAAGTCGCTTCTGCGGCCAGTGATGGCTGCACGGAAATTGCTGTCAATAACAGCAGAGACACTAACAGCAGTATCGGAAAAGCGGCAGAGCCGCGCCATGACGGATGCGGAATATCACGCAGCGTCTCCCTGCTCGGCTAAACAATGACACCGGCCGGCCGCCTCCCATGCTGCCGAAGCCTGCGATTACGCTACCAGCGGCTGATCACAAGTCCACCCTTTTGTTGATACATTGTCCTAAGAATTGCTTTCAAGGCTACGATTTCGCCGCAGCTTTTGCGTTTTAGCATCACTCGTGCTGGTAGCTGGTCGGTTGGTAGAGTGCATCGGACGCGGATGATCACGGAAGCTTGCGCTCCGCACCCAGCCTGTGGCAAGCCCGCCCGGATGTCGGGATCATCTCCATGACCCTTGGTTTTACGGCCCGGGCAAGACGTGTTCTTCTCCTCGTTGCAGGTGCGGTCGTGTGCCTGCTGCTGGGCGCACTCGCAGTGGTCGTCGTCACCTCCGTACCGGGCGAGCCGCTGCAGCTGTGGCACACCGTCGAGTTGGACGGGGAATACACAACGGCGCGCAGCGACGAGGTCCGTACGTTCGAGGATTACCAGCGGCTCGAGGATCGGCTGTTCGCCGAGCTGGACGAAAAAGTCTACGCAGAGGTCGGCACCGGGCCTGCGTTTGCGCTGGTTCGCTACAGCCGCGGCAGTGCTGCCGATCCGCACCGTCGCTCACCGGACTGGAACCGCAGCTTCGAGCTGCCCGCCGAAGCGGCGCGCGGCGGCGTTCTGCTGCTGCATGGCATGTCCGATTCTCCCTACAGCCTGCATGCGCTCGGCGAAGAGCTGAACCGCCGCGGCTACTGGGTGGTGGGTTTGCGCATGCCGGGACACGGCACGGTTCCATCGGGGATGAAGACGGTGACCTGGNGGGACATGAAGGCGGTGGTCCGCCTCGGCGTTGCCCATCTGGCGTCCCGGGTTCCGCCGTCACCAACAACCGGGCAGCCTGCGGTGCACATCGTGGGTTATTCAACCGGCGCGCCACTCGCGCTCGACTACGCGCTCGATGCGATGGACGGGCGGGTTTCGCCGAAACCGGCGAGTCTGGTGCTGGTTTCGCCAGCCATCGGTGTCAGCCCGGCGGCGGCATTCGCAGGTGTGATGACGTGGCTTGCGCAGTTGCCGGGGCTGGAAACACTGGCCTGGACCCAGGTGCTGCCCGAGTTCGATCCATACAAGTACAATTCCTTTACTGCCAATGCCGCCGATCAGGTGCACCGGCTGACCCGGTCGGTCGCCGGGCGGATCGAGGCCCGCGCCGCCCGTTCTGCGGGCGGTCTTATCGAGGATTTTCCGCCGACGATTGCGTTCCTGTCGACCGTGGATGCCACCGTCTCGGCCGCAGCGGTGGTGGACAACCTATTCGAGCACCTGGCGCCGAAGGGTCACGAGCTAGTGCTGTTCGATCTCAACCGCCGCGACGTCACCTCTTCGGTCATGATCGCTGATCCGGGGCCGCTCACGGCGCGGCTGATGGATCAGCAGACGCTGCCGTTTGCATTGACGCTGATCGCCAACGAGAACACCGGCAGTGCGCGCGTGATGAGCGTTCACAAGCCGCCCCGGTCGGCGGAGGAGACCATCGAGCCGCTTGATCTCGCCTGGCCGGCCGGCGTGCTGTCGCTGTCGCACGTCGCACTGCCGTTCGCCCCCGACGACCCTCTCTACGGGGCGNGGCCGCCGCCCGACCGTCAGCTTGTTTTTCTGGGACAAGTCGCGGTGCAGGGCGAGCGCGGCCTGCTCTTGCTGCCGGCTGACTGGCTGATCCGGCTGCGGCACAACCCCTTCTACCCCTATCTGGCACGCCGCACGGTCGACTGGATCGNNGCCGGTAGGCGGGGCGTTCGTCCCCGGGAACGCCTTTTCTCGGGGCTTGCCACCGAACCTCATTCCCTCCCGGGTGTTTTCTGACGCGGCCGCTACCGCTCGGCGATCCACCGCGAGGGATAGCGACCGGCTATCGACGCCATACCGCTCCGGCATTTCAGTCCGAGACGCATTCGCAGGATCATGGTTTCCAGGTCGGCGGGCGGAATGTGGTGCGGATGGCACCGGGACCGGTCGGCGGACCTGCGAAAGAGTGAACGTCTGTTTCAGGAGAGAGACCCGATGAAGACATCAGCCCTTGCCCTCGCATCCGCTCTGGTTGGCAGCTTTGCCGTCACCGGCGCCGCGCTCGCTGGCCCGGCGGCGCAGCCGACCTACACGTTCGAGAAGTGTTACGGCGTGGTGAAGGCGGCTCACAACGATTGTCAGACCGCCTCAAACTCGTGCGCCGGTACCGCCAAGCGTGACGCGCAGCCTGACTCGTGGGTTTACGTGCCCTCCGGCACCTGCGCCAAGCTCGTCGGCGGCAGCACGACGCCGAAGTCGTAAGCAACCCTTCGCAGCACCCCCGAGCGCAGGGAAGGGGAGCGACGATCATGCAGCCAGTCTCGTTTGCACGCACATCGTGCGATGCCGGTATCGGTTTCCGGACGCCGCACTTTGACGAGATCGTCGCAACCCGTCCGCGGGTGGGCTTTCTGGAAGTCCATGCTGAAAATTACATGGCAGCTAGTCGAGGCGCAGGACCAGCAAGCCGGCGGCTGATGGCTCTGCGTTGCGACTGGCCGCTGAGTATTCACGGCGTTGGCCTGTCGCTCGGCAGTGCCGAAGGGNTGTCGTCCCAGCATCTCGATCGCCTGGCGGCACTCGTGCACCACACACAGCCGCTGTTCGTCTCCGAGCACCTGAGCTGGAGCGTCGTTGGCGATGCCTGTCTCAACGACCTGCTGCCACTGCCGTATACCGAAGAAAGCTTGGCGGTTGTCGCCGACAACATCGTGCGCGTACAGGACCGGCTGCAGCGGCGGATCCTGATCGAAAACCCGTCCGTCTACCTGCGTTTCGTCCACTCCACGTTGGACGAGGCGGAGTTCCTGGGCGAACTGGTGCGGCGGACCGGCTGCGGCCTGCTTGCCGACGTCAACAACATCTTCGTCAGCTGTGCCAACGTCGGCGGCGATCCGCAAGCCTGGATCGCGTCTCTGCCGGCCGATGCGGTCTGCGAAATCCATCTGGCTGGCCACTGCGTCAACGATGCGGATGGCGTGCCGATCTTGATCGATGACCACGGCAGCGCGGTATCCGAGCCGGTGTGGGCGCTCTACGAGATCGCGGTGCGGCGTTTTCCGCAGGCCGTACCGCTCATCGAATGGGACTGCAACCTGCCGGCGCTGCCGGTTCTGTTGGCCGAGGCGTCGGAGGCGGACCGACGGCGCGACGTGGCGCTTGTGGAGAAGGTGGGTGATGNNCGCGGGCTGCTTGAGCTCCAGCGGCGCTTTGCCGGTGTCGTGACCGGAGCGCGCGATGCGGCAGCGGTGTTGCCGATGATCGTCGACGACGCTCCCGGCGCCGTCGCGCGGATCGCGATCTACGCCAACCACTACCGGGTGACGCTGATCGAGGCGCTGGCAACCACGTTTCCGGTCGTTGTGCGTCTCGTCGGCGATGATTTCTTCGGTGCTGTGGCGCGCCGCTACGTGCGCGAGATGCCGCCGTGCCAGCCGGTGGTGTCTGAATACGGCTGCGACTTTCCCGACTTCCTGGCAGCCGTGCCAGAGGCGGCGAGCGTCCCGTTCCTCGCCGATATCGCCCGGCTGGAGTGGGCGATCAATCACGCCTCGCGGGCGCCCGATCCGGAAACCATCATCCCGCAGTGCCCGAGCGGATCGGATGGCTTTAGGGTGCATCCGTCCTGCTGCATGGTGTGCTCGCCGTTTGCCATCGATGATATCTGGCAGGCGCACCAATCCGAAGACGGCGGCGTCGCTGCCGTTGACGTAGACGCGGGGCCCGTTCACCTGCTGGTCGGCCGCAAGCCTGACGAGTCCGTGGGCTGGATCCGCCTGCCGGAAGCCGAGGCGGACTTTGCCGCACATCTGATCGCCGGAGCTGGCCTGTCCGATGCGCTCGCCCATGCGCGTGTGCTGGACAGTGCCTTTGAGCCGGTTCCTTTCGTTGCCGCCCTGATAGACGGCGGCTTCGTTCGCGTTTTTGACCACGACAGCCGCAAGGAGCCTTGTCGATGAGCACCACATTCTCGCATCCGGCGCGCGTGCCCCACACGTCTGAGTCGATTTTGAGCACGGTCCTGGAACTTCTTGGCCGGGTTCCAACGTCTATTCTGGCCCTGCTGTTCCGGCTTGCCGTCGCGACGGTGTTCTTTCGCTCGGGCATGACCAAGATCGCCAGCTGGGATCTGACGGTCGCGCTGTTCGGCATGGAGTACATGGTGCCGGTGCTGCCGCCGGTTGTTGCCGCCTACCTGGCGACGGCTCTGGAACTGGGCGGTTCGGTGATGCTGTTTCTCGGCCTCGGCACGCGGTTTGCTGCCGCGGCGCTGCTGGGGATGACGCTGGTGATTCAGACCTTCGTTTATCCCGAAAACTGGCCCGATCACCTGCTGTGGGGATCAATCCTCGCCTATCTGGTTACGCGCGGTGCCGGCGCGCTGTCGCTGGACCATCTGATCGGCCGTCAGTTCCGCCACGAGCCGATGTGAACGCCCGGCCTTCTGCCGAACTGAGGCGGAGACCAACGCGCTCGCGCTTCGCAATCCGTGGAGGAACGCGCCGTCATGACTGCGCCGCCACACTCGGACTCACCTCGCTCCGGTCCGCACCCGTGCTCTCGACCGAAGCGTCCAGTAACGCGTCCTTACTGCTCACCGTCGCCGATGCGGCGGGTTGGCTCGCATCCTCGGGAGTGATCGAGGGAGCCATCCGCCGCGGCGAGATGATCCCGGATTTCGAGTTGGAGAACACGTCCGGTAACCGGGTGAGCCTTCAAACGCTCCTCGACCACGGGCCTGTTGTAATCGTCTTTACCCTCGGCCACTATTCTCCTCTCTGCCGCCGCGCCCTGTGTGACCTGCAAGCAGGCGTGGATGAGATCGTGCGCTGGGGAGCATCGATCGTTGCCGTTACGCCTGACCTGCCGGCGACCTCGCAGGCGCTCCGCCATCGGGAGGGTCTGAGCTTCGATCTCTTGGCAGATGATGCGGGGCGCCTCGCCGCGCTGTTCNGAATCGCGTATGCGCTGCCGCTGGCCACAGCCGACTGGCTGGCGCTGATTGGCCTTGAACCGGGCGTGGAATGGCCGACCCGCGACGTGCTGCTGCCGGCCGCCTTTGTCGTTACCCCCGACGGCATTGCCCAGATGGCCTTCGTGCCCGACGATCCGCGGAGGCGGATCTCGTGTGCTCAGGTGCTGGGCGCACTCTCGACGCTGCCGCCTATGCCTGGGCCCGACCGGAACTTACCCGCCCCGCGCTTACCCGCCCGGCGCTGGCTCGACGGGGTGCTGAACCGTCTCCGTCTGAGCTTGCTGCTCAGAATCGCGGGGGTCTGTTTCGCGCCAGGCCAGGTAAAGGCGCGGGCGGCACGCACGAAGGCGCCAACGGCGGGTGAATGGGGCCGGCCGCGCATCGTCACTAGGCAGACAGTGCGCGTCATCTCCGGTTCCACCAGCACCCGTGCTTCCAGACCCGGCATGGTGACGCAATATTCGGGAAANAAGCCGAAGCCGAAGCCGGCGCTGATCATCCCCTGAATCCAGTCCTCGCGGGTGCTCTTCATCACCCGCTTCACCTGGATTCCCCGCTCGCGCAGGATTCCGCCAGCGTAAGCGCCGAACTCGCAGTTGGCACGATTGACGTATGACTCNTGGTCAAGATCGGCGCACCGCACCACGTCCATCGCCGCAAATCGGTGCGTCGGCGGGACAATGATGACGAACCGTTCCTGAAACAGCGGCAGCGCGTGAAAGCGGTCGTCGATCCCTTCCGGTAGCCCGTAGAGTGCGACCTCGATGTCGCCGTTGAGAAGGAATTCGCCCAGCATCATGCCGGTCGCATCCAGCATTTCGACTTCTATTGCGGGATAGCGGCTGCGGAAGGAGATGAAGAAATCGGCCAGCATGCCGGGGCCAATGGTGCACATGACGCCGATCTTGAGAGGGATGTTTTCCAGCTTTGTGAAGGATCGGGCGGCATCCCGTGCCGCCTGTGTCTGGGAGTACACCTGTTCGAAGTAGGGACGCATCACCCGGCCGAGTTCGGTCAGATGGGTGCGCTGACGCTCGCGATGGAACAGCGGGCCACCGAACTCGGCTTCCAGATTCTGGATGGCGCGCGTCAGACTGGGTTGCGAGACGTTGCACTTTTCCGCTGCGCGGGTGAAGTTCAGCGTGTCACACAGCGCCAGAAAGTACCGGACCTGGTAGAGTTCCATCCCTGTTCCCCTTCGGGATGCCGGCAGGACGGGGTTGGTCCGACTTCTTCTGGTCGGCTCGGAGCCTCGGCACCCAATGCGCAAAAGCTAGCACAAGTGGCAGGGCATCCGCTCCGTTTTCGCGGCGCACGCGAGCGGGAAACGGACGTCTCTTAATCGCCACCCCGCTCGGCGCCGGTGATCAGTCGCGTACTGCGACCGTAGGTCAGATACGACCAGAACCAGTCAAACAGAACCGCCATGCGCGTCCGTAGATCGACCAGGAAGGTGACGTGGACCAGTCCCCACAGCCACCAGGCGATGCTGCCACTCAGTTTCAGGCCCTGCAGATTGGCGACTGCCGACTTGCGGCCGATCGTCGCCATCGTGCCCAGGTCGCGATAGCGGAATGGTCCTGGTGCGCGCCGGCCCTCCGTTGCCGCGCGGATCGCCTTCGCTACGTACTGGCCCTGCTGCATGGCGACGGGGGCGAGGCCGGGCAGGGGATGGCCGTCCGGACCCGGACAGGCAGCGGTATCGCCGATAGCAAATACGCCCCGTAGTGTCGGTACAGCAAGGTCCGGGCCGACGACGATGTGTCCGGCACGGTCACGCTCAGCGTCGATCCAGCGGCCGGCGGCTGATGCCATCACGCCTGCCGCCCACAGGACCGTGCGGGCTTCGATCCGTTCGTCGCCAATGACGACGCCGTGTTCGTCGATCCCTCGNACACGGCTGCCGGTCATTACTTCGACTCCCAAGTCCTGCAAGGAGCGGGCGGCGGCGGTGGACAGACTTTCCGGCATTGCCGGCAGGATGCGGTGCGGCGACTGGACGAGGATGATGCGGGCGGTGCGCGGATCGGCGGTGCGGAACTCCTCGCGCAAGGATTGCCGCGCCAGTTCGGCGATCGCACCCGCCAGCTCAACGCCGGTGGGACCGCCGCCAACGATGACGAAGGTCATCTGCCGGCGGCGTTCGGCNGGATCGTCGCTCGCTTCAGCGCGTTCGAAAGCGCTCAGGATGCGGCTGCGGACGGCCGTCGCGTCGTCGATTTTNTTCAGTCCGGGGGCGAACTGCTCCCAGTCATCCTTGCCGAAGTAGCTGTGCCGGGCGCCGGTGGCCAACACCAGGTAATCATAGGGTATTCCCTGCTCGCCGATCATGACCGCTTTATCCTGCGTGTTGACGCCGGAGACGCGGCCCATCAGCACCCGGCAGTTGGGCTGGTCGCGCAGCAGAGTACGGATCGGTGCCGCGATGTCGGCCGGCGACAGCGTCGCCGTCGCCACCTGGTAGAGCAGCGGCTGGAACAGATGGTAGTTGCGCCGATCGATGACGGTGACCCGCGCCCAGGCGTGACGCAGCGCCTGGGCGGCGGCAAGCCCTCCGAAGCCGGCGCCGACGATGACGATGCGCGGTGCATCCGCCAGCCACGTCGTGTCGCCCGCGAGCCCCGGGAACAGCCGGATCAGGCGCAGCCTGAGCAGCCGGTCCATCGAGAGCGCCCCGGCGCCCTGGGTGGCGAGGGTTAGCAGCAGCAACAGGCGGAGTACCGGGTCGCCCAGTTCGACCGTCGTTGGCAGCGCTGCCGTGCTCAGCAGCGCCAGGATCACCGCGACGGGACTGGTCGCCAGACCAAGTACCAGCAGTGGGCAGAAGACAGCGCCCGCGACCTGCAGTGCAAGTCCGGCTTGCGCGAAACCGGCACTCCACAGCACCCACGCCAGTCCACAGCGCACCACCACCAGCCAGACTGGCGCAACCCATCGCTTGAGAAAGCGGGCGACGTGCATCAGCGCCGCTGCGCCAGGCACAGCCGAATGCGCCAGGNNGTGTGCGATCATCCGGTCAAGCGACAGCGGGCCCGCACCGCGCGCCAGCCACAGCCCCAGCAGTGCCATCCAGTACAGGTGATCGGTCAGCTCTCGATAGGTGAACTGCAGGAAGACGGCGGTGAGCAGCAACGGCAAGGCGGCCAGTCGTGTTGCGAATCCGAAGACCAGCAACACCGGGCAGATCAGCTCGATGCCGGTGCCGACCACGGCGGCGGTNGTGGGGGCGACGCCGGGCACCGGATGTTCGGCCGTATACAGCCACACGGTAGTGACCCACGTCATCGTCTTCAGCATGCCGGAGACGAAGAAGGTGTGTGCCAGCCACAGGCGGGCGGCGAGATCGACCAAGGGCGCCAGCAACCAGGTGGACAGGCGTCTCGCGTCGTCCCAGGCTTCGCTCCAGGGTGCCAAGTATGCCGTCAGGCGCGAGTTCCGATCCGTTTGATGCATCGTCATCTCCTCGCCGGAGGCTTGCAGGACACTCAACGGCATACCCGGATCATGAGTGCCCGATGGAGGTGTTGGAAATGCGCCGTCGCTAGGGTGTCGATAGGGCCAAGGTATCGAGCCCCAGTATACCGGATCCAGTGCCGTTTTGGTGTAGAACTGCGTTCGAGCTTCGTTCTGTGTGTCCGGCAACGGCAACTGTGCGCTGCTGACCGCGCCACCCGGATCGAACGTGCGGATCACACTCTCTCCCGGTCTTCACCTCTCGATCAACACGCTGCTGCCGCCGGCGCACCGCGAGCCGCAGCGGGCAGCAGAGCCAGACGGTTCCCGTCACGATGGAAGACGTGTAGGGTGTCGCTACGGTCTCGGGCTTTTTCGCGTCCGGGCGGGGTGACGCAGTCCTGCGAGGCTGCACGCGGGGATTTCGCGGCAAAAGGGAAACAATGCGATGAACGGGTCTTCACGGCGCTTCGGCGTCCTCATTGGCGGCAGTCTGCTTCTCGCGCTGGCGGCGTGTTCCAGCAACCACGACAAGGATGCACCACCGCCACCGCAAGTGGCACGGACGACGCCCACCNNGAGCCGCGCATCCTCGCGGAGGAGTACGCCGAGGGCGAGGCGGTGGTGCAGGTGGTCAATCCGGTCAACCGGACAGTGATCCTGCGCAATGCGCAGAACCGCTCGGAAACCGTCAAGGTGCCGGACGATGTCGACCTCAGCCGCCTGAAGCAGGGCGACACGGTGCTGATCGGCCTCTTGCGGACGCTATCGGTTCGCGTGCTGCCGCCGAATTCGGCGCCGCTGGGGGCGGTCGTTGCTCTCGGCAGCACTGAGCCGGGTCAGCCGGAAGGTCGGGCCTGGGGCCAGCAGCTCGTGGTCGTCAACGAAGTGACTGCCATCGATCTGGATGCGCACACCGTGACCTTGCGCGATGCCAACAACGAGTTGCACACGATTGCGGTCAAGGACCCGGACATGCAGCAGCGGATGAAGAATCTGAAGATTGGCGATCTGGTCGAGCTGACCTATTCGCAAGCGCTCGCTGCCAAGGTGATGCCGAAGAAGAGCTGATCGGGAGCACCTCAATCGGACCGCCCGCCTCGTGATGGAGGCGGGCGGGTGGATCCGCGGATGGATCCCCGGTGCGCTGACGAACGTTGTATCCGGCGAGGCCGGCGATGCTGCCGGAATCAACACTCTGCAGCGAGGGCGCAATGAGCGAGCCCAGGGTGGTGGCCGAAGCGATCGAGGACGTGGTATCCGGCGTCTGGCGCTGGTACGTCTGGGACGATCGCATCGATTTCGAAAGCGATGCCTACGCCGTTGCAGCCGACGGCGGCACGGTGCTGATCGATCCGCTGCCGCTCCGCGAAGCGGCGTTGAAAATCCTGGAGCCGATCCAGGCCATCTGTCTCACCGCCGCCTGCCATCAGCGTTCCGCCTGGCGCTATCGCCGGACTTATGGTGTCCCGGTGTACGCCCCTGACGGTTGCCGGGAGATGGACGAAACGCCGGACGTCGCCTACCGGNCCGGGGAGACGCTGCCGGGCGGCTTGAAAGCGGTCCATACACCGGGGCCGGAGGCGGCACACTTCGCTTTTCTGCGCGAGACGGCGCCCGCGGTGCTATTCTGTCCGGACCTGATGATGTGCAGCGACGACGGCGCGCTGGTCTTCATTCCCGGCGAATATCACGACGATCCCACCGCGACCCGCGACAGCGTGCGGCGGCTGTTGGAGCTGCCGTTCTCTGTGCTGTGCCTGGCGCACGGTGCGCCGCTGACGACCGATCCACATGGGACACTCCGCAAGCTGCTGGCGGACGACGCGAAGCAGAAAAGCTGAGCGAGTCGGGGTGCTTTACCGCGATTGCTGCCTTCGGACGGATCAGCCCGTTGTCTTGCGAGAGCGTGCGGCGGCGCAGCGGGCGCGAAAGGCCGGGTCGAACGGATCGATCGGCCCGAACCGCTCAGGGCGGAAGGCGCTGATCGTGAATGGTGGTGCTTCGCCTGCCACGAGCGACGCCAGCGCCTCGCCGAAGCCGCCAGACGCCGCGATCCCGGCACCACAGCAGCCGCTGGCGACGAACAGGCCGCGCAGGCCGGGCGTCTCNCCGATGACGAACTGGCCATCCGGCGTGTAGGTGGAAAAGCCGGTGACGTGGCGGCGGACGGGCACATAGTCGAGCGCCGGGAACAAGCGGCGCAGGCTGGGCGCCCCTTCCTCCAGTGAGTGCCAGCCGTCGGGATCATCGTCGAAGCGGAAGCCTGTCGTGTCGGCCGGAAGAAGGCGCGGATCGACGCTGACCGAGTGTTGCTCGCGCAGGCCGAACAGCAGGCCACCCACCTCCGGCCGGCTATACGCGCGTGCGTCCGGCAGCAGGACCGCCGGATGGTCGCGGGTGAAGAGNGGATCGGTCTGCGTCAGCCAGTACTGGCTGCGCACCGGCGCCATCGGCAGACCGGCTCCCAGTGGAGCCGCCAGCCGGTTGGCCCAGGCGCCGGTGGCGATCACGATAGTGGGCGCGTGTAGCGCGCCTTCTGGCGTAGTTATGCCCAGCACGTGATCGCCGTCCGCAAGAACCGCATCCACCGCGATCCCGAAGTGGAAGCGGGCGCCGCTGCGTCGCGCGGCCTGTGCGTAGGCATCGGCCAGCAGATAGGGATCGATGAAGCCATCATCGGGCATCATCAGGCCGCTCAGCACCGCTTCCGGGTCGAGCCAGGGGCGAGTTCGNGCGGCCTCGGTCGGATCGAGCGTTTCCGCGCGGAGGCCGTGCGTGGCGCAGACGTCTGCGAGTCCCTGCTGCTCGCGTATTGCAGCCTTGGATGCCGCGACATGCAGGGTGCCGTTGCGGTGCAGAGGCAGCGGTTGTTCCAGGATGTCTGCGAGTTCGTCGATTGCTGCATACGTCCGGGCGACCAGCGGCATGACTTCCTCGTTCGGTCGGGCGCGGGTCAGCAGCGCTGCCGCCTGGCTGGTCGCCTGGGTGGCGAGCGCCGGCTGATGCTCCAGGACCAGGATGCGCGCCTGCGGCAGCCTTTGCGTCAGGTGCCAGGCAATGGAACAGCCGAGAATGCCGCCGCCGACGACGAGCACGTCGGCATGCGTCACCGCGCAGCTCCGGCTGCTTCGTCGATGCTTTCGGCGAGGATGTCGATCGCCCGATCGAGGTCGTTCCGTTCGATGATCAGCGGCGGCGACAAGGTGAGTACGCTACCCATCGTCAGCTTGAAACTGAGGCCGCGGGAAAGTGCCGCATACAGCGCTGCTTCGGCGGCATCCACCGAGGGNCTTCCGTCCGGGCGCACCAGCTCGATGCCGATCAGGAGACCGAGCCCCCGTACCTCACCGATCAGTGGGCGGGTGCGGGCGATCTCGGTGAGCCGTGCGTGTGCGTGTGTGCCCAGTTCCGCCGCCCGCTCGGCAAGTCCGTCTTCGACGATGACATCCAGCGTGGCCAGCGCGGCCGCCGCCAGCACCGGGTTCTTTTCGTGCGTGTAGTGGCCGAGTGCCAGGTCACCCGCAACGTTGAGGCCGGGCCGGGCGATGACGGCCGCGAGCGGCAGCACGCCGCCGCCGAGCGACTTGCCGAGAACGAGGATGTCAGGCGAGACGCCCGCACGCTCGCAGGCGAACAGCCGGCCGGTCTTGCCGAGCCCGGTGGTGATCTCGTCGAAGATCAGCAGTGTTCCGTGGTCATCGCACGCTGTGCAGGCGGCATCCCAGAACCCGGGTGGCGGCAGGTAGGGGATGGCGCGGATCGGCTCCGCGACAAGTGCCGCAACGTCGCCCCTNCGGCCGAGCGTGTAGGCCAGCGTGCGCGCGCACGCGAGCCGACAGGCGGTGAGATCCGGCCGGCCGCTTGGTTGCGGAAAACCGTAAGGGCAGCGGAAGCAGGCGAACGGCGGGACGTGCTCGGTGCCTGGTAGCAGCGGTCCGATGCCGCCGCTGCGGAACAGCGCCTCGCCGCCGACGCTCGACGCCCCGAAGCCGGCACCGTGAAACGCGTCCCAGAACGACAGGGTCTTGAAACGGCCGGTGGCGATTCGGGCGAGCTTGAGCGCGACTTCGATCGCTTCCGATCCGCCAGGGACCAGCAGCACGCGGCCGTCGNNCGGAACAGCGGGGNNCGCCAGCGCCAGCAGTCGTTCGGCCAGCTCGATCGCTGGCTGGCAGGTGAAGCGGCGCGGTGCGAACGGCAGGTCAGCGAGCTGGCGGCAGATCGCATCCACTACCCGCGGATGGCCATAGCCCAGGTGGTGGACGCTGTTGCCATGGAAGTCCATGAAGCGCCGGCCGTCGGCATCCTCGATCCATATCCCTTCGGCGCGCCGTACCGTGCCGAGGCAGGGNGTGGACAGGGACTGTTTCAGGAAAGCCGCGTTGTCGCGGGCGAGCAGGTCGGCTCCGGTGGGGCCCACGTGTTCCGCCTGCCAGGCGGCACGACGGGCACCCAGATTGGTGTCACCCTCCGTCGGCTGGGACGGAAGCTCATCCACCGCGTGCTGCGCGTGCGACCTCAAGGCCGTTCGCCGCGCGCCAGCCGGGCTTCGATGTCATCGAGGATCGGCAACACGTCGGCCACCGCGTCCACTACGTAGTGGGCGCCGGCGGCGGCGAGGCGGAGCTTGGCGGCCTTTCGATACTGGGCCTGTTCCCAGTCCGGAATCGCGCACCACTCTTCCAGGCTCAGGCCGACTTCATTGCCGGTCACGGCGATACCGATCGTCCACATCCCGCCGTTCAGGCCTTCCTCAATGTCGACGACGGTATCGCCGATCTTCACGACGGCTTCGACCGGGTGCACGCTCATCTCGATCAGCGACTTCAGCGCCGGGAAGGGGCCGGGCCGTCCCTGCGGCGTGTCGTCGGCGCAGACGATGCTGTCGGGGATGTAGCCTTGATCGGCGGCAGCGCGCACCACCACGTCCATTACCGCCCGCGGATAGCCGGTGGTCGAGCCGATCTTCAGGCCGCGGGCGCGCATCGCGGCTACGGCATCTAGCGCGCCCGGAATCATCTCGGAGTGCTTTTCGACCATCGCGACCTGCAGCGGCAGGAAGCGCTCGTAGATCGCATCGACATCGGCCTCCGTCGCAGGACGGCCGTGCCGTTCCTCCCACGCCGCCGCCACCTCCGGCATCGCCGTGATCGCCTGGATGTGCGCGCGCTTCGCCATCCCCATCGGCGCGCGCGCCTGGGCCACCGTCACCGGCACGCCGAAGCCGGCGAACGCCTCAATGAAGGTGGAGGCGGGCGCTTGGCAGCCGTAGTCAACGACGGTGCCCGCCCAGTCGAGGATGGCAGCACTCAGTCGACCACGGTAGCTGCGCCGATAGACGAAGGTCATCCGAACATCTNNCCTGCAAGTTTAGGTGCCGGTGGGAACTGGGGTGAGGGAAGGTGCGGGAGCCCCGGACGACACGCCCATCTCTGCCATTGTCTCCCGGATCGCGGCCAGCGCACCGCGCATCTCCGCCTCGCCGAGCCGGCCGATGCAGCCGATGCGGAAGCTGTCGGCGATCGTCAGCTTGCCGGGATAGATGACGAAGCCTTTCTGGCGCAGGGCGTCGTAGAACGTTTGGAAGACGAAGCGCGGATCGGCCGGCATCAGGAACGTGACGATGATCGGCGCCTGCAGCGCGCGGGGCACCAGTGTTTCAAAGCCCAACTCCGCCATGCCGTCCACCAACACCTGGTGGTTGCGGCGGTAGCGGCACCGNCGGCCAGTGACGCCGCCTTCATCCTCATGTTCGCCGAGCGCCCGGTCAAAGGCGGCGAGCACGTGCGTCGGCGGTGTAAAGCGCCACTGCCCACTGCATTTGAGACCCTGCCACTGGTCCTCCAGGTCGAGACTCAGCGAATGTGCATTGCCGCGCGCGGCCTCCAGCGCGTCCTGGCGGACGATCACGTAGCCGAAGCCGGGGGCACCCTCCAGGCACTTGTTCGAGCTGGCAACAACGGCAGTAAACGGCATCTGCGCCGCATCCAGCGGCAGCGCGCCGAAGCTGCTCATCGCATCGATGATCAGCGGCTTGCCCGCCTGCGCGCAGACCGCCGCCACCTCGGATACCGGATTGAGAATGCCCGAGGTGGTTTCACAGTGAACGACGGCGACATGGGTGATCGTGGGATCAGCCGCGAGTGCGTCCGCGAGTGCTGACGGCGAAACGGGAACGTTCTCTGCGGTCTCGATCGATGTGACATTGCGGTCTATCACCTGGGCAATGCGCACCATGCGCGTGCCGTAGGCGCCGTTGACCAGCACCAGCAGCCGGCCGTCGCGCGGCAGCAGCGTGCCGATGGTGGCCTCGACGGCAAAGGTGCCACTGCCCTGCACCGGAACACAGACGTGTGTGCGGTTAGCACCAGCAATCGCGACCAGCCGGTCGCGGATGCGGCGGTTGAGCGCAATGAATTCTGTGTCACGCGAGCCCCAGTCGCGCAGCATCGCCTGCTTGACCGACATCGACGTGGTCAGCGGTCCNGGTGTCAGCAACCATGGATCCTGCATGATGAAGGCCTTCCGGGGTGTGTCGAGGTTAGCGCTTGCGCCAGGCGTGGGTCTGCCGTTCCAGCATCCGGCTGGCGACGGCGTGCAGGCCGCGGGCACACGCCGATGTGTAGACGATCATCATTGCCATCGCCGCCGCGCCTGCGGTCGATCCGGCGTCGTCCATCGCCAGGACGGAGACCGCGGCGAGCTTGGTGCTGGCGCTGTACAGGAACACGACCGCCGAGACCGTCGTCATCGCGTTGACGAACAGGTAGAGCGCGATATCCAGGATTGTCGGCAGGCACACCGGCACCGTGACTCGCCAGAAGGTCTTATAGAATGGCACCTTCAGCGAGGCGGAGACGGACTCGAACTCGGGATCGATCTGCTTGAGCGCGGTGACCGCGGTCAGGTGGCTGACGGTATAGAAGTGGACGATGGTGCACAGCACCAGGATCGCCATCGTACCGATCAGTCCGTTCAGCGGGTTGGCCGGATGATTGAAGAAGAAGATGTACGCGATGCCGAGCACCAGGCCGGGCACCGCCAGCGGCACCATCGCCATCAGCTGTACGAGGCCGCGCAGCCAGCCCCAGCCGCGCCCCTTCTCGACCATATACGCGCCGGTGAACACGACCGTACCGCCGATCACGGCGGTGAGTGTCGCCATCTTCAGGCTGTTGAAGTAGGCACTCCAGCCCTCCGGATCGACGAGAGTGAAATTGTAGTGGTCCAGCGTCAGGCTGAGGTTGTACGGCCAGTACTGAACGAACGAGGCGTAGGCGGCCACTCCCAGAATACCGATCAGGAAAGCGCTGATCGCAAGGCAGATCAGCAGGTAGGCGGTATCGGGGCCACGGCTGCGCTTCGGCGTATACGGCACCGCGCGCGACGAGAACGCGGTGATCTGCCGGCGCTGGATCAGCCGGTCGACGACAAACGCGATGGCTGAGGGCAGCAGCAGAATCATGCCGACCACCGCGCCCATCTCGAAGTTCTGCTGCCCCACCACCTGCTTGTAGACGTCGGTGGCAAGCACGTTGAACCGCCCGCCGATCACCTTGGGTACGCCGAAGTCGGTGATCACCAGGGTGAAGACGACCAGCACGGTGCTGATCAGTCCATACCGCGCACCGGGCAGGGTGACGGTGAAGAAGGTTTTCAGCCGGCCGGCGCCCAGCACCTGCGCCGCTTCGTAGAGCCTTGCGTCAGCCAGCGACAGCGCGGTGTAGAGAATCATCACCGCGTGCGGCAGGGTGAAGAACACCATGCCGATGATGATGCCGATCGGCCCGTAGATGCTCTCGCCCATCATCCAGCTCTTCAGCATCCCCTGATTGCCGAACAGGTAGACGAGCGCGATGCCCGGCAGCAGCGAGGGNGCGAGGATCGGGATCGCGGCGATCGCCCGGAACAGTCCCTTGCCTGGAATGCAGGTGCGGCTCAGCCCGTAGGCGAAGAGGAAGGCGAGCGTGGTGGTGATCGCGGTAGAGACGATGGCGATGAAGAAGCTGTTGCCGATCGACTGGAACAGCGCCGGGTTGGAGAAGTAGTCGATGTAATTGGCGAGCCCGATGAAGGCGCCGGTCCGGTCCTCGAAGCTCTTCGACAACAGCGCGTACAGCGGCAGGACGATCGTGATCAGCAGGAACAGTGCAATCGTGGCGAGGCTGCCCCAGGTAACGACGGATTCGCTGGAAAACCCGGCGCGCCGGCCCGCCACGGCGGCGGTGGTGGCTGCGTTGCTGGCCATCGTCTGCCTCTTTATGCCGGGAACACGCGGATCCGCTCTTGCGGCAGCGAGACGGCGAGCGGACGGCCCGGTTCGACGCCGCAGTCGCGGNACGACACCGGACGACAGGTCAGCGGCGAGGATCATGCCGTCCAGGCAGTCCGCTGCCAGACGGGCACGGAAGAAGTTGCCGATAAAGTCGAGCTCGGCGACGCGGGCGGGGAACGAGTTGTCCGCTTCTGCCGGTGCATCGTCCTGCACCACAACGTCTTCGGGCCGCACGCCGAGGGTTACGCTGGCACCGGGTTGCAGCGCTTCGCGGGTGCCGCGGTGGCGGAACCGCTTCTGGCCCAGCCGCACGTAGGCATCGCCGACGACCGTGCCGGGCAGGAAGTTCATCTGGCCGATGAAGTCGGCGACGAAACGGTTGTCCGGCTCGCGGTAGATGTCGGCGGGCGCGCCCACCTGCTCGATCACGCCCCGGTTCATCACCACGATCCGGTCGGCCATGGTCAGTGCCTCTTCCTGATCGTGGGTGACCATGATCGTCGTCAGGCCCAACGTGCGCTGCAGATCNCTGATCTCCTTGCGCAGGTGTGTGCGCACCTTGGCGTCGAGCGCCGAGAGCGGTTCGTCCAGCAGCAGCAGGCCGGGCGAGGTGGCGAGTGCGCGGGCAAGTGCGACGCGCTGTTGCTGGCCGCCGGAGAGCTGGCCGGGNTACTTCTGCGCCTGATCGGCAAGGCCCACCATATCGAGCAGTTCGCGGACGCGCTTGTCGATCTGCGCCCGCTTCGCCTTGCGGCTCTCCAGCCCGTAGCCGACGTTGCGCGCCACCGTCAGGTTCGGGAACAGCGCATACGACTGGAAGACGATGCCGAAGTCGCGGCCTGACGGCGGCAGCGCCGAGACGTCCCGGTTCGCCTGGATGATTCGACCCGAGGTTTGCGGATCGAGGCCGGCTATTGCGCGCAGCAGCGTCGTCTTGCCGCAGCCCGACGGCCCCAGGAAGCAGACGAACTCGCCCTCCTTGATCGACAGTGAGACGTTCTTCAGTGCCTGGAAGGCACCGAACGACTTGCTGACATCGATGATCTGCAGGTAGTCGCCTGCCGCTCCGCTGGCACCGTCGAGCATTCGTAACTCCTGTTTCTTTGGTCGTTGCGGGCAGCTAGTTCTTGGGCTCCGACTTGGAGTCGTAGCGCTTCGTCCACTCAGCCAGGATCCGGTCGCGGTTGGCGGCCGCCCAGGTGAAATTGTTGTCGGCGAGCATGTGCGCTTCGGCATTGGGCGGATAGTTGGGGACATCCTTGCTGACCTCCATCGCCACGACGGCGTAGTAGTTGTTGTAGAGTTCGTTGGCTTCTTTCGTCACCGCCCAGTCGGCGAGCTTCTTCGCTGCGTCCAGGTTCTTGGTTCCCTTCATGATCGCCGTCGCTTCCATGTCCCAGCCGGAGCCTTCCTTCGGCAGGATGACGTCGATCGGAGCNCCTTTGGTCTTCAGCGAGGCGCCGGTGTAGCCGATCGAGATCCCGAGCGGGTATTCACCGGCGGCGGCCTGCTTGCACGGCTTGGAGCCGGAATGCGTATAGGCGGCGATGTTCTCGTTGAGCTTGTCCATGTAGGCCCAGCCTGCGTCCTCGCCCATCTGCTGCAGCCAGCCGGAGACGGTGAGGAAACCGGTGCCGGATGACGCCGGGTTCGGCATCACCAGCATGCCCTTGTACTCGGGCTTAACCAGATCGGCCCACGAGGTGGGCTTGGGCAGGTCCTTCGCCTCGGCTTCGATGGCGTTGAAGCAGACCGCGGACATCCAGGCGTCGACGCCGACCCAGGTGGGAGGNGTCTTGTCGCTCTTGAACTTCGGCTTGATCGCGT
This sequence comes from Defluviicoccus sp., assembly GCA_013414705.1. Classification (GTDB taxonomy): domain Bacteria; phylum Pseudomonadota; class Alphaproteobacteria; order Rhodospirillales; family Defluviicoccaceae; genus Defluviicoccus. The sequence goes on along the minus strand of CP058705.1, from coordinate 2,393,790 downwards.
CCAGGCCCTTCGGGGCGTAGGGATCGAGCATGCCGTCGTGATCGAGAATCAGCAGGCTGGAGGCCGCCAGTCCCCAGACCACGTCCGCCTGCGGGTTGGCCTTCTCCGCCAGCAGACGGGCGGTGATGATGCCGGTGGAATCCCGCACCCACTCGATCTCGACGTCCGGGTTCGCCTTTTCGAACGCCCGCTTGTAGGGGGCGAGCTGCTCGTTCTCGAACGCCGTGTAGACGGTGAGTTTGTCCTGTGCATCGGCGTGCGTTGCGACGGCTAAGCCCAGAAGGGCAGCAATGCCGGTGGCGCCCAGCCGGCGGCAAACCTGTGCGATCGACTTTGTCATCCCTCGTCCCCTGCCTCATCTCTGCCATGTGTGGCTGCGCTGTCGGCCATTGGGCGGCACGGTGTGTTCGGGCGCCCGTCAGCGGCGGCTAACCTGATAGTGGAGGCACGAGACGGAGCCGTATGAAGTTTTGATGAAATGGCACCGGCATTCGGATGCAGAACAGACGTCTTGCAATCTTTGAAGTCGTTGTTGGTGAGAGAGGAAATTCATCCGCCAGGGGCAGCTGATCCAATCAGCCACTGCAGATCATCCCAGCTCGTCCTTGGGGAACGCTCTCGTTCTACTCGGAGCTGTCTTTGTCGTTGAAGGTCACCGGTAAAGCCTCCGCTGCTCACGTCTCAGCCGGGCAGACCTGATAGTCAGGGCGGTGTCAGTGATGCGCGCGCGTCGTGATGCGGGTGACTCGGGAAGTCAGCGAGGCTGCGATGCTTTCGATCTGCTGCGATCCGTATGGTTGCCTGCGATGACTGTCGACGCGACAGCCCTCTCGCATGCTCAACGCACACGTAATGTCGTTCGCCAGTATTTTACCCCATATGAGGCATAACACTTGCGCAGGTATCGAGATGCAAGTGAACATCATACTCGTATCGGTGCGTCTCACCCGAGCCAAGAAAAGACTACGGGTTGTATTTCCACGAATATTGCAGGTACAGTGCTGTTATCCTGTGCATGCCCGAAAAAAGGGGCAGACGGCGTGGGTGGTCGTCGACCGGATGTGGGAGGTATCATGGATAACTATGTGCTCCAAAGGCACGAGCTGAGGCCGCGCCGCTGCACGCTTGCCTACGTGGACCATCCTGGTCATCCCTGTGCGGCGGATGCGTCCGGGAAGAACNCGCTCGGTGATTCCTTCCGGTTGTTGTTGCCGCGCGAGGAGCGGGTTGAGAACCGCACCGATGCTGCGCCGACGGTAGCGACGCCGGTGATGGCGGTCTTGCATACGCCGGATCAGGATCTGGGACTGGAGATTGATCCGTCTCGGCTGCTGCTGGTGGAGATCGACGGTGATTTTGCGCGTCAGGCGCTGGCTCGCCGATTTGTCGGCTTGTCGTCCTTTGAGATGTGGGCGAGCGTGTTCCCGCTCGATAGCCCTGCAGCTGTTACCCTCTGTTCCTTCTGCCACTGGCTGGCACGGGAATTGAGTCGGCCCGAGAGCCTGCTCCACAGTGATCAACAGGTCATCGACAGCATGGAGCGGACGCTGCTCGCCTTCTTCGTCGAGCTGATGGCCGCGCAGTATCCGTCGCTGTGCGTTTCGTCGGAGGATCTGGTTGATCGGCAGCTGGCGCAGATCGAGGACTGGGTGGAGGAAAACCTGAGCGAGACGATCGGGGTCGAGGATTTGGCGGCGGTCGCGGATGTCTCCGCCCGGACGGTACAGAGCGTCTTCCGGCGGCGGCGTGGCTGCACGCCGATGCAGTTCGTCCTCAGCCGCAGACTCGATCGGGCACGGGAGCTACTGCAGGCTCCAGAGCCGCAGGTGACCGTAGCGGCTGTGGCGNATGGAGTGCGGGTGTTCCAGTTCGGTCGTTTCGCCGTTCAGTATCGGCAGAGGTTCGGCGAGAAGCCCTCAGAGACGCTGGCGCGGGCTCGTGCATTGCAGGGACTCGAAGCCCGGACCGGAGACGCCGGCTTACCGGCCGGCGCACCTGGTTGAATCGCGAAACGCTATCATTCGTACGTTGAATAACGCGCGATGAATGCGCATGATGGTTATGCCCGTCTAATCCTCCTGCCCGGGAGCATCTTTTGGCTTGGAGCGGCTGGGGCGTCATGCGCAATGCCGCTCGTATTGCATTCGATCTGCTCCGAAACGGGATGATAGCAGCGGCTGTAGCGCACCCTGCGCGCCCGCCGCAGCTCGGCCGGGAACCGGGCAGCAGCCGGGCGGGTGCCGGCAGCAGCCGGTCACGAGAATGGGGAGCGTGGGAGGCAGTGATAATGGGCAGATCCGGGTTCAGGCGCAGCACTGCTGCGATCGTGTTCGCTGGTGCGGTGGTTTTCTGTGCCACCGCCAGTGCGCAGGACAAGAAGCCGAATATCATCATCATCTGGGGCGACGACATCGGTCAGACCAATGTCAGTGCGTATTCGCGCGGCCTGATGGGTTATGAGACGCCGAACATCGATCGGGTCGCCAAGGAAGGCGTGCTGTTCACCGACTATTACGGCGAGCAGAGCTGCACCGCCGGCCGGTCCGCCTTCATCACCGGCCAGAGCGTCTATCGCACCGGGCTCAGCAAGGTGGGTCTGCCCGGCGCCGACGTGGGCCTGCGCAAGGAAGATCCGACGATCGCCGAAATGCTGAAGGCGCAAGGCTACGCCACCGGCCAGTTCGGCAAGAACCACTTGGGCGACAAGGACGAGTTCCTGCCGACGGCGCATGGCTTCGACGAGTTCTACGGTAACCTGTATCACCTGAACGCCGAGGAGGAGCCGGAACTTCCCGATTACCCCAAGAGCCCGGAGTTCCGCAAGAAATACGGCCCGCGCGGCGTGATTCACAGCTGGGCCAATCCCGATGGCACGCAGAAGATCGAAGACACTGGTCCGCTGACGCGCAAGCGGATGGAGACGATCGACGACGATATCGCCGCGCGCGCGGCCGAGTTCATCGACAAGCAGGCGAAGGCAGGCACGCCGATGTTCGTCTGGGTGAACTTCACCCACATGCACTTCCGCACCCACGTCAAGCCGGAAAGCGTGGGCCAGGCGGGGCGCTGGNAACGGCCCTACGCCGACGCGATGATCGATCACGACAAGAACGTCGGTACCGTCCTCGACAAGATCGATGCACTCGGCATCGCCGACAACACGATCGTCATGTACTCGACCGACAACGGGCCGCACATGAACACGTGGCCGGACGCGGCGATGACGCCGTTCCGCAGCGAGAAGAATTCTAACTGGGAAGGGGCTTACCGGATCCCGGCGCTGGTCCGCTGGCCGGGCCACATCAAGCCCGGCACCGTCTCCAACCAGATCATGTCGCATCTGGACTGGATGCCGACACTGTTGGCCGCCGCCGGCGAGCCCGGCCTGACCCAGAAGCTGCTGGACGGCGACAAGGTCGGCAACACCACCTACAAGGTGCATCTCGACGGCTATAACTTCGTTCCCTGCCTGTCCGGGCAGGAGCAGAAGTGTCCCCGCGACGACTTCTTCTATTTCTCCGACGACGGCGACCTGACCGGTTTGCGCTATGACAACTGGAAGTTCGTCTTTGCGGAACAGCGGGCGACCGGCACGTTGCAGATCTGGGCTGAGCCGTTCGTCCGGCTTCGCTTGCCGAAGATCTTCAATCTGCGCTCCGATCCGTATGAGCGGGCTGACGTGACATCAAACACCTACTACGACTGGATGATGGATCACGCCTTCATGCTGGTTCCGGCGCAGCAGTACGTCGCCAAGTTCCTCGCCACGTTCAAGGAGTATCCGCCGCGGATGAAGCCGGCGAGCTTCTCGATCGATCAGGTGCTGGAATCGATGCAAAGCGGTGCGGCAATGGGTAATTAGGCCCAGTCTGGGCGCGGTCTGGATAGTTCGTGCGCAGCGAACCGCGCACGAGTATCCTCAGTGACGCACGGACGCCGCGGTTGTTCAACCGCGGCGTCCTTGATCTCGTCAATCTGAGGGCGCGGCGCGGACGTAGATGAACGCCTTACGGACAAGACGATCAGCACGGCTCCTGGCGCTGGCAGGTGTTGCGCTGTGCGGCAGTGTTTCTCCGAGCGGGCTGCGTGCTGCTGATCCGCCGCCGCCTTCGCCGGGTGGCGCCCCAACGTTCCCGACGATGATCGCTGGCGCTTCACCGTTGCACCGTACCTGTGGNGGGCCAGTCTCGACGGCGATGTCAAGATCGGGCCGGTCCGCGAAGATGTGGACGTAAACCTCATCGACATCCTCAAGGACTTTGCCTTTGGCGGCATGCTGTATGCGGAGGCGCGCAAGGCTCGCTACGGGGTCTTCACCAACCTGTTCTTCGTCCGCACCAAGGATGAGTCCTCCAGCGGCGCCGTCGATACGGACGTTAAAAGCGACAGCGCTCAGGTGGCACTCGGCGCGTTCTATCGTGTGCTCGACNTGGCAGTGGGGCGAGACGGGGAGGGCGCGCCACTGAGATTTGCGGTCGAACCGCTGGCGGGTGTGCGCTGGAGCTACCTGCGGGCCGAGATCGAGTTCAGCGGCGGTGGTGCCACCAATCTGCCGCAGGCTGATCGCAGCGAAAGCTTTTTCGATCCGATCGTGGGTGTGCGTCTCGGCAGCGGGTTATCCGAAAACTGGCTGGCGCTGGTCTCCGCCGACGTTGGTGGTTTCAACGTCGGCTCGGACTACTCCTGGAATGTCCAGGGTTACGTCGGCTACCGGATGACAACGTTCGGAATTCCGACCATCCTGCACTTTGGATATCGCGCCCTGCACCAGAAATACAAACACGGTGATTTCGAATGGGACGTCACCCAGCACGGCCCGATCATCGGTGCAGCATATCAATTCTAGCGGGAAGGGGACGCGTCGGGGAGGTGGCATATCGATGAAAACGCTCGCGGAGTTTACCAAGACCACGCTCATCGGCGGGGTGCTGGTCATCCTGCCGATCTACATCGCCGTGCTGCTGCTGGCGAAGACCATCAAGGGGATGCTGGCACTGCTGGCGCCGGTCACGGCTCAGGTGCCGGCAGGTCTGCAGTTCCGCCAGATCATCGCGATCGTTCTGCTGATCGCGGTCTGCTTTGTCGTCGGCTTGGTCGTGCGCACTGGACCGGGACTGCGGGCGAAAAACGCGTTCGAGCGGGTCGTGCTGGAAAAGCTTCCCGGCTATACCTTCCTGCGCGGACTGGCGAAGCGACTGACCGGCCGAGGCGATGAGCATACGCTGCAGCCGGCGCTTGTCGCGTTCGATGATGCATTGGTCCCGGCGCTGATTGTTGAGGAACTCGAGAACGGCTCGTACACGATCCTCGTTCCGTCGGCACCGACGCCGATGGCCGGCAATATCTACATCGTGTCGCGCGAGCGAGTGCATCCGGTGGACATGCCCTTTGCCAAGGCCATCGGCGTGTTTTCGAAGTGGGGAACCGGTGCCGGCGAATTCCTGCGCGCGATGCCCGCCCCGACGCCTGCGCCCATGCCCGCATCCACAGCGGACGCTGGCCGCTGACCGGAACGGACGGACAAAGTGGTAAAGAAGATCCGAACCAGGAGACGCTGCGCCCGGACGAGCAGGAGACTCTCCAAAAGCCGGAACGTCACCGTCGTCGCTGGCCGTGGATTGTGGCGGCGGTGGCGGTGGCAATCGCTGTTTTGGGCTACGCTGCCGTATCCTATGCACCGCAATACATCGCCCGCTATCTGGCGCGCACCTATTTCCAGGGCCTGGCCATCGACACCGATGGCGTCGAGACAATCGAGATCAACCCGCTGCGCGGTCGTATCGGCTTTGGACCGGTGTCCTTCCGGGGCAGCGGCGAGCAGGCCGGCCAAGCCGGCCAGGTCGGGCGGATCGAAGTGCAGGTGAACCTTCGACGGCTGCTCAGCCGGCAAGCGCTCATCGAGTCGGCGGAGATCGAGGGTATCCGCATTGACATTCGTCAGGCCGCCGACGGGGCGATCAGTATCAATGGCGTGCCGCTGACACAGATCCTGGCCGATCAGGCAGCGCGCGGAAGAANNGAGGAGGAGGCGAAGGTCGAAGAGGACGCCGAGGCGTGGNGGGCGGGGCTCGATACGCTCCGCCTGCGCGACAGTCGCGTCGTCTTCACCGATGCGCGCGGCGGCGAGGCGGTGGTTGAGGTGAACGAACTGGACCTGCAGGGGTTCGCTACCTGGGCACCGGACGATCCCGGCCGCTTCTTGCTCGATGGCGACCTGAACCAGGTCCACGTCGCGATGTCCGGTACGGCGAGACCATTCGCCGACAGCATCACGGTTGATGCGCAACTGTCGGTCACGGAATCGNAGGCCGGGAAGCTCGAGCTGTTTGCAGGGCCGCTGGGCTTGGACCGGGACTCCGGCCGGATCGATGTGACGGTTGATACGACAGGCTCGAAGGTGCTGTCGGATGGCCGCGTCGATGCCAAGCTTGCCGGCAAAGTCGATTTCAACGGCATCGATCTGGCGCACACCGACTTCGGCGGTGTCGAGCTCAAGACTGGCGCACTGAACCTGGACGACATCCATCTGCAGTATGACGTGAGCGGGACGATCCAGCTTGCCGGCAACGCGGCGCTTGATCTTGAGTCCCTGGGGCTGCGCCTGAAGGACGGAATCGATGTCGGCGTCGACAGCGCCCATGTCGGACTGCCCGCGCTCTCGGCACTGCTGCCTCCTCCGATCCGCCCTCGCTGAAGATCGCACCGCAGCTCGACGTCCGGGCGCTGCGGCTGGGAACCAAGTGGGTCGAAGGGACAGTGGATAGGGTGGCGCTTCAGCTCCCGGAATTCGACGTCGATACCCGCGCGCCCGAGATGCCGATGACAGCGACCGGCACGCTTGAGGTAGGGGGCTCGCCCTGCTGCTGCCGCTGAAGAAACCGATCCGGATCGGTGCCGGCAGCGCCGATCTGGCGCTTAATACGATGCGCTTCGCCTTCGGGCCGGACAGCACGATGATCGACGGCGAAATGGCGCTGGACCTCTCGGACGTCAACTTCGCCGTCACCAAGCACGGGGACACTCCTGATGTCCTGTTGCCGCTGGTGGAAATCACCGCTGGTAAGCTGGCCGGGCGGCTTTCACCGCTGACGCTCGACGATCAGAGTGTGGCCACCAAGGTGAAGGTGGCGGGGCCGTCGCTGGTGCTGGATGACTTCCGCCTCGCCGCTCCCGTGGCGCCGGGCGCGACCATGAGCCTTGTCGCACCCGATCTGGATCTGAGGTCCACCGATATTGACGTCCTCGATGGCGCAACCCTGGACGTTTCCGGCCACGGCAGGGTTGGCGCGCCGCAGTTCACGGTCGAAATCGGCGGCGCGGAAAGCGCTCCATCGTCGGTCGAGCTCGCGGACCTCGCACTCGATCCGAAGCACTTCGCCTATCGCGAACAGGGGCCGAATTCGAGCCTGGAGTTCCAGGAAACATCGAGGCCGCGGGCACCGACGCACGACTTGCCGGTGGCGCGGATGGACTGGCGAGCCTCGTCGATCTCGGGCGTCTGCGCGTATCCGTCGACGATGCGGCGATGGATATCGACAATCCGGACCCGCAGTGGCACGCGCGCGGCCTCGATCTGGCACTGGCCTCGCTCTCTGCTGCCGTTCCCGGCGAATTGGCAACACTCCTCGACATCAAGGACTTCGACCTGGTGCGTGGCACGGCCGCATCGCGCGGCGAGTACACCGTCGAGCAGGTGGCAATCGGGCGCGTCGACGCCTCGCTGACGCGAAGGTCCGGCGGCGACGTGTCTGCCGAACAGGCTCCCGCGCCCACGAGCGAGAAGGTGGAGACGGAGGAGGAGGAGGAGAAACCAGCAGCGCGGACGTGGCCGCCGGAAGATCTGCCGGTGATCCGCATCGGCCGCTTCGGGCTTCTCGATGGGGCGAAGATCACCGTCAGCGACGAAACCCGCTCGCCGCCGGCGACCACCGTCGCGCAGATCCGTTCGCTCTCACTCGAGAACGTCGACACGACCGATCCCGCCGCGCGCAGCAGCCTGCGCCTGGCCGCACTGCTGGACGATGCGGAGCTGAACGCCGACGGTTGGGCGCTGCCATTCCAGCCGAAGCCGGATTTCGAGCTGCGGGCCAACGTCAACGAGCTGCGGCTGCCGAGCGTCAACCCGTACGTCGGTCCGGAGGTCGGCCTCGATGTCGTCAACGGCAGGCTGACTGCCCGGGCCGACGCCCGGGCCGAAGATGGCCAGCTCAAGGGCGAAATCCGCGCCCGGGTTGTTGACCTGGGCTTTGCCGACCGGCCGGAGGCGGGCAGCGACCGGATCTCGCAGTCGGTCGGCGTGCCGCTCACCACCATTGTCGAGCTGCTGCAGGATGCCGATGGCTCGATCGACCTGACGCTGCCGTTCGAGGGCGACCTGCTGTCGCCGGAGTTCGACTATTCCGAGATGTTGTGGAGCGGTCTCTTCCGCGTGCTGCGGGCGCTGATCGTCGCCCCGTTCAAGCTGATTTCGGCGTCGATGGACCTGGCCGCTGCGAGACGGGAAAAGGGAGAAGCGTCCGATGCGTCCGCACCGCCGGGGCCGATGCCGATCGCGTTTGCGCCGGGTGCAGCCACGATTCCGCCCGAAGCAAAGGGATGCTCGCCGGCATGCAGCAGGTGATGATGGATCACCCGCGCATGCGGCTCACGCTGTGCGGCGTTGCCACGCCGGCGGACGGTACCGCGCTCGGCCTCCTGCCGGCGCCCGCCACCGCGACCGGCACGGCGACGGGGACGGCGGCCCCGACCGCGCCGATAGCACCGCTGGCGCCGACTCCTGAGGACGAGGCGAAGGCGCGGCCAGCGCTGCTCGATCTGGCAGATCAGCGCATGCGGGCGGTGCAGACGGCGCTGATCGAGGGCGGCATCGCACCGTCACGCCTGCCGCTGTGTGCGGAGCCGGCGATCGCGGCGGCGGACTCCGGCCCGCCGCGGGTCGAGTTCGGGTTCTGAGCAGCGGGCCCCGAACCGTAACTTAGCTCACGTCAACGAATCCGGCGTTACGCGTCGAAGCCGCCGTCGATATTCAGTGTGCAACCGGTGATGTTGGCGCTTTCGGATGAGGCGAGGAACGCGACCAATGCCGCCACCTCGTCCGCGCGTCCGTAACGGCCAAGTGCGGTTTCGGGGATCAGCAGGTCTGCCAGATCGCCGCTTGCCGGGTTCATGTCGGTGTCGACAGGGCCCGGCTGGACGCAGGTTACGGTAATTCCGCGCGGGCCGAGGTCGCGGGCCCAGCCCTTCGTCAACCCGATCAGCGCCGCCTTGGACATCGCATACAGGGCGCATCCGGGAAACGGCACCCGGTCGCCGTTGACGCTGCCGATGGTAATGATGCGTCCGCCCTCGCCCATCACCCGTGCCGCCTCGCGGCTGGCGAGAAACACGGCGCGGACGTTGATGGCAACGATCCGCTCAAAGTCTTCGTCGGAGCACTCGGCCAGCGGTCCCATGACGAAGATGCCGGCATTGTTGACAAGCACGTCGAGACGGCCGAACGCCGCAACCACCTGTGGCACGATGGCCTTGACCGCCTCGGCATCCGCGGCGTCCGCGCGTACTGCCATGCCGCGCACGCCGGCGGAACAGATCGCCGCGACGGTTTTGTCTGCCGCCTCGGCACTGCCAGAATACGTGATCGCGACGTCGGCTCCCTCGGAGGCCAACCGCGTTGCGATGGCTGCTCCGATCCCGCGGCTGCCCCCGGTGACGACCGCCGCCCTCCTTGTCAATCGTGCCATTTCTTGAGCCTCCGTCTCGGTCCATCCACTCTTTCCATATGGCATCGTCGCGTAACGCTCCGAGCGGGCAAGTGGATCATCTTCGAAACAGGTTTGGCCCTGGGGCGACGACCAGCAGCATCCCAGGCATGAGACGCGGCACTGCGGGTCACAAGGTTTGGAACAGACGAACGAAGGCGCCCATTCCTGACTATCCTCAGTGGGCTTCAAGCAGCGGGTGCAACGTTCGTGCTTGCGGCAGTTTCCAGTCGGGGTTGCAGCAAGCGCAGCAGGTCGTATTCGGGTTGCAGCAGCTCGCGCGCGATCTCCAGGTCCGTTGCGGGTGGTGTGGCCTTGGTGCCGAAGCGGCGTTCCCAGCGCAGCGTCAGCGGCAGTTCGAGAGTGTGCGCCAGCGCGGCGATGTCAGTGGCGAAGGTCGAGATGAAGCCGACGTATGAACACCCGGCAATCCGCTCTGCGGCTTCGGTGACGGAGTAGGTGTTCGAGAACATGAACAGCTGATTGAGCAGCAGTGAGCGCGGCATCCGTGTCACGAACTCGCCAAAACCGGAGCCGATCCACGCCACTTCGCGGCGCAGGCGCCGGATTGCCGGTTCGTGCTGCGGTGCCTGCGGGTCATCACGCACCCAGGTCAGATGGGAATAATGTGAGATTAACCGTTCCAGCGGGTCTCTCAGGATCGTGATCGTAAATGTATTATCCGGAATGTTCAGTGCGTGAGCCGGTATATGCGAGTTTCCATAAAAATAATTGCCGCCTTCGATCAGATTTGTATCGTGTTGAACGAATACTAAATTGTTCCGTATTATGAAATTTCGTTGCGCAATATCTTGAAGTCCCGCACCGACCAAGCCCTGGAATGCACTGTTCAAGCTCGTGCCCGCCGTCTTGCGGATATGATAGTGGTAAACGCGCTTATATCGCCCAGCGATCAGGTATGACTGGGCCAAGCGCTGCATCCGTGTCGCGAGGAGCGGGCGCATGATGCGGCCCTGGAGCCGCCTGAAGAGTATCTGGTATGCGTCCATTCATCTTCCCCCGGGACCTTCGCCGACCTGCCATCGCAAATTCTATAATACGATCAGACGCAAGTCGCGAAATAGATGTGTGGATTGCGCCAAATGTACGCAGGGGTGTGTTCCGCCGATTGGCAACCAGGAAAGCGGGCACAAACAGGAGGCGCACAGCCGCTGCGATCGCCGTGGTACGTGGCCTTTCGCGCCGCGAAGCGGCGTAGCTGCGAAAATGGGAGAAGGAATTCCTGAACGAGCATGCAACCACGCCCGAAGGCGTGGTTGCTGATGCGGCTTACAGAGGGAGTCCCGAATCTCTCAGAACTGCAGCGACTTGACCCGCATCACGTTCGGCAGCGCACGGACCTGTTCCAGGATCGCTTCGCTCGGGGCCTCGTCGATCTCCATCAGGGCGATCGCCTTGCCTCCGGGCTGGTCGCGGCCAAGGTTGAAGGTGGCGATGTTGATGCCGGCGTCGCCGAGGATGGTGCCGAGATGGCCGATCAGGCCCGGGCGGTCGAGGTTGGTAACCAGCAGCATGTTGGGCCGTAGCCGGGCGTCCATCGGAACGTCATTGATCTCGACGATCCGGGGCTGATCGCCGTTGAACAGGGTGCCGGTGATGGTACGGGTCTGAACCTCGCTCTCCACCACGAGGCGGATCAGCGTCTGGTAGACGCCGGCGCGCTCGCGGGTGACCTCGGAAACGGCGACGCCGCGCTCCTTCGCCACCGTTGGCGCGTTGACCATGTTGACGCTCACCATCTGCGGCGCCAGCAGGCCTTCCAGGATCAGCGCCGTCAACGGCTTCAGGTTCAGCTGTGCGGCCTGGCCTTCATACTCGATGCTCACCGAGCGCACGGCGCTCTCGACGAGCTGTCCCATGAAGCAGCCGATCTGGCCGGCGAGTGTCATGTAGGGCTTCAGCTTCGGCATGTCCTCAGCACTGACCGAGGGCATGTTGAGCGCGTTGACGACCGCACCCGTCAGCAGGAAGTCGGCCATCTGCTCGGCGACCTGCAGCGCCACCTTCTCCTGCGCCTCGACGGTCGAAGCGCCCAGGTGTGGTGTCGCCACCACCTGATCGAGCCCGAACAGTGCGTTGTCCTTCGCAGGCTCGGCCGCAAACACGTCCAGTGCGGCGCCGGCCACGTGACCGGACTCGATCGCCGCCTTCAGCTCGGCCTCGACGACGAGCACGCCGCGCGCGCAGTTGATGATGCGCACGCCGGGCTTCATCTTCGCCAACGTCTCGGTGTTGATGATGCCGCGCGTGCTCTCGGTGGCGGGCGTGTGCAGGCTGATGAAGTCGGAGCGTGCCCAGAGCTGGTCCAGCTCCACCTTTTCCACCCCCAGGCTTTCCGCCCGCTCGGCCGAAAGGTAGGGGTCGTGGGCGATCACCTTCATCTTCAGGCCGCGCGCCCGGTCGGCAACGATGCTGCCGATGTTGCCGCAGCCGACGATGCCCAGCGTCTTGCCCGCGAGCTCGACGCCCATGAACCGGGACTTCTCCCACTTGCCGGCATGCGTCGACGCGTTCGCCAGCGGGATCTGGCGGGCGAGTGCGAACATCATCGCCAGCGCATGTTCGGCGGTGGTGATCGAGTTGCCGAACGGCGTGTTCATCACCACGATGCCGCGCGCCGTCGCCGCCGGCACGTCGACGTTGTCGACGCCGATGCCGGCGCGACCGATCACCTTCAGCCGGGTTGCAGCGGCGATGATGTCGGCAGTCGCCTTCGTCGCCGAGCGCACGGCGAGCCCGTCGTACTCGCCGATGATCGCTTTCAAGGCGTCCGGCTCCAGGCCGGTCTTGACGTCGGCCTCGATGCCGCGGGCGCGGAAGATCGCAGCGGCTTGCGGGCTCATCTTGTCGGAAATCAGAACCTTGGGCATGGCAGGGGTTCCGTCAGTCAGGTACGGACAAAGATCAGGTCTGTGAGGCTGANNGGCCGGGCTGGGTCAGCCGGCGGCGCGCTCGGCCCGCACGCTGGCCCAGGCCCAGTCGAGCCAGGGGAACAGCGCCTCCAGATCGGCGGTCTCGACGGTGGCGCCAGCCCAGATGCGCAGGCCCGGCGGGGCGTCGCGGTAGGCGCCCACGTCGTAGCCGGCCCCTTCCTTGTCCAGTGCCGCGGCGATTGCCTTCGCCACCGAGGCTTGGTCGTTCGGACCGAGGCCCAGGAACCAGGGATCGACCAGCTTCAGGCACACGGACGTGCGCGAGCGGATGGCTGCGCTCTCGGCAAGGAAATCAACCCAAGGGGTGGCTTCGACCCAGCGTTCGAGGGCAGCGAGGTTGGCTTTCGAGCGTGCGATCAGGCCTGGCAGGCCGCCCGCGGCTTCCGCCCACTTCAGCCCGTCGAGCGCATCCTCGACCGCCAGCATCGAGGGCGTATTGATCGTCTCGCCCTTGAACAGGCCCTCGATCAGCTTGCCGCCCTTGGTCATCCGGAACAGCTTCGGCATCGGCCAGGTGGGTGTCCAGGTCTCCAGCCGTGTGGCTGCGCGCGGACTGATCGCCAGCATGCCGTGCTGTGCTTCGCCGCCGAGCACCTTCTGCCAGGACCAGGTGACCACATCGAGCTTCGGCCACGGCAGGTCGTAAGCGAACACAGCCGACGTGGCATCACACAGGGCGAGGCCCTCCCGGTCGTCCGCGATCCAGTCGGCATCGGGAACGACGACGCCGGACGTGGTGCCGTTCCAGGTGAAGATCACGTCGCGGGCCGGATCGACCTGTGCGAGGTCGGGCAAGGCGCCATATCCAGCTTGGAAGGCACGGATGTCGGTGAGTTTCAGTTCCTTTTTNGCGTCCGAGACCCATTGCGAGCCAAAACTTTCCCAGGCCAGCATGTCGACGNNCCGCGCGCCCAGCATCGACCACATCGCCATCTCGATGGCTCCGGTATCGGATGCGGGCACGATCGCCAGCCGCCAGTCGGCCGGTAGGCTCAGCAGCGCCCGGGAGCGGTCGATCACCTCTTGCAGTTTGGCCTTGCCGACCTTCGCCCGGTGCGAGCGGCCGAGGACGGCGCCGTCGAGCGCCGCCGGCGACCAGCCGGGACGTTTGGCGCAGGGGCCTGACGAAAACAGGGGNTTGGCCGGCCGAACCTGTGGCCGCGGCGGAGTGGTCATGGCTGAAGTGCTCCCATCCTTGCAGATGGGTCGCGGCCCGTCGGGGGCCGTGGCCCGGCGCACTCCTAGAGAAGCGAACCGGTACTGTCAACCAGCGAGACACAAGGCTGGTGCAAGATGGATCGGTGATGATCGCGGACGGTCGCGCCAGCCTGCAATTTTGGGTCTGCAATTGTAGGCCTGCAATCGCGGGATTGACCGGTGGCGCTATAGCCACCACGTTGAGCCGCGATTTTTGAACACGACGTCCGCCGCGACTGGCGGGACGGTAACGGCAGAGGCCGGAACCGGGGCAGGTGCAGGGGAGGGGCGGCGGACGATGACGGTGTTTGCGGAAAGCCGCATCATGATCGCCCCGCGCGACCGCCTGTTCGATCTGGTTGCCGACGTCGAGAGCTATCCCTCGTTCCTGCCGATGTGGCGGGAGGCGCGTGTTCTTGAGCGCGATGGCAACGTCTACCACACCAAGCAATCGCTCGGCATCGGACTGCTGCAGGAGCACTTCCAGACCCGCACGGTGCTGATCCCGCCGCTGCGCATCGAGGTCAGCTCGAGCGATCCCCTGTTCCACGAATTCTACATCCACTGGGACTTCGCCACCATCGGCCTTGGATGCCGGATCTCGGTGGCCTTGCAGTGGCAGCTCGCTATCCCTCGCTACAGTGCGCCGTCGACCGCATCCTGCCATCCGCGGCGCGCAGCATCATCGGAGCATTCGAAGCCCGGGCGCGCGAGGAGTTCGGTTGTTAGTGGATATAAAATCCGCGAGAAGCGCCCTTCCGGGGGCTTCGGCATAGGGCCAGTAAACTCTTTCGGGCGACGGCTGTTCGCCGCCCGTCTGATCGCGAGCCGCGCCTCAGAGGCGCTTGATCTCGATATTGTACTTGCGCAGCGCGTATCCGATCTGCCGAGGNGTGAGGCCCAGCAGGCGGGCAGCTTTGGCCTGGACCCACCCGGTTTTGTCCATCACGCGGATCAGGCGTTCGCGCTGCGGGAGTGCGCTCAGATCGGCCAGATCGTCCACCTCATGCCAGTCTGCAGTGCCTTCGTCCTGGCCGTCCGCGGGGGCACTCCCTGTNGACGACGTATCCGTCGGCTGACGGGCCGGCGGAGCGACAAAAGGAGCAGAAGCAGCCGGCTGGGATGTGGCCTGGGATGTGGATTGGGCTGGACTGCCAAATGCCGGCTGGGCCATCAGCACCGTGCACTGACAGCGGTTTGTCTGGCAGGGCACGTCGATCTCGTCGATCACGTCGCCCTTGGTCATGGTTGCCACCCGGCTGACGCAGTTTTCGAGTTCGCGAACGTTGCCGGGGAAGGTGCAGCCGGCAAGGATGTCCAAGGCGCGCTCGGAGAACCGCAGTTCGCGACCGTTGTCCTTGTTGAACATCTCCAGGAAGTGGAGCGCCAAAGGCGGAATGTCGTCGCGGCGTTCGCGCAGCGCGGGGATGAATACAGGAACGACGTTGATCCGGTAGTACAAGTCGGCGCGGAAGTCTCCCTTCGCGACCATTTCCTCCAGATTCCGATTGGTCGCGCAGACGAGACGCACATCGACTTTCAAGGTGCGCGTGCCGCCGACCCGCTCGAATTCCCGTTCCTGGAGCNNCCGCAACAGTTTCGCCTGAAAGGCGGATGATACGTCGCCGATTTCGTCGAGGAACAGTGTGCCGCCATCCGCCAGTTCGAAACGCCCCTTGCGGTCCTGGGTGGCACCAGTAAACGATCCCTTTTCGTGCCCGAACAATTCGGATTCGAGCAACGTATCGGGNAGTGCGGCGCAGTTCACCTTGACGAAGGGCTTGTCCTTGCGCGGGCTGAGTGCGTGCACGGCTCGCGCAATCAATTCCTTGCCGGTGCCACTTTCACCTCGCAGGACAACCGTCGAGCGTGTTGGTGCCACCAGATGGATCTGCGCGAACACCTCCTGCATCGGCTTCGAATAGCCGATGATGGTCTCGATGCTCGACGGAACGAGCTGACGTCCGGTTGGCGTCCGCTGTCGTCGTGCTGGCGCGCTGGCCGGGCATCCGGAAGATGTTTCGACCTGCGGGCGCTGATGCAGCTTCACCGTCTGCGCAATCAGGTTGGCGACCATGGTCAGGAAGCGGATGTCGTTTCCGAAGCTGACCTCTGTTACGTCGTTCCAGACACGAGCAACCGCGAGCACGCCGAAGGGGCGGCCTACGGTCTTGATCGGCACGCCGAAGAAGGACACCCGCTCATCATCGATGGCGCCGGATGCGCCCACGTAGTCTGAGAGCAACGGGTGGTCGGCGACATCCTCGGTGACGAACGGCATCTGGCCGGACAGAATACGCGTGGCAAGCTCGTGTGGCAGATCGGCTGCGCCGTGTTCGATCGCCGCGGGCGACAGGCCTGCGGCGGCGACCACAGACAGTGCCCCGTCGTCCCCAGTAATGGCGACGACGCCGCGACGCATCTCCATGTATGACGACATGAGGTTGAGCACAGCGCGCAACGAGCTTTCCAGGTTGACCGTCGTGCTGAGGATCTTGCTGATCTCGTAGATGGTCACCAGAGACAGTGAGGCAGAATCGCTGCGCCGGCGCGTGATCGCATTCATGTCTGACCTCGCTGCAATCCCGATGCCGTTTGCGTTGCCGGAGACGCTGCGCTGCTGGTGCAGTGATTTATATTAGTTGTTTTGCAAACAAAAAACCTGCTGGCGGTTTGCCCGGCAGGATATCGAACTCGAGCATGCAGTATGTATCCTCTCCGGCCGTTCGGTCGCCGCCCGCCCCTTTTTTCTTTAACTTACTGTTAAACTCTACGCAAGACGTGTGCCATGTATCGGCGGAAAAGTTTCTCTTATACTCCAGAGTGTTGCGTTTTTAGCCAACAGAGAGCGAGAGGTCTGGGTGGCATATTCGTGAGCACTCACGGCTGAATTGCCTATGAGCGCAGCAACCGCGGTGCCGCCTCAGAAACCGACTCCGACCCCGATACCGCCACTGCGGCCCCGCTGCTTCCCACTCCGAAGCTGCCACCGATGCCAATTCCCACCTCCGGAAACCGTGACGGAGGCGGCGAGAACAGATCGTCGGTCACCTGGGAAATAAGGGATGTAAACAGCGGATCATCAATCCCCGAGGACTGATTGATGCGCCCGGAGGTGCTTGAGAGTGCATCGCCGGCACTGCAGAGGCTCGCGATGACCCGAACCGCACTATGAGTCCGCGGCGCGCCGCCGTGGGTGCCGCCCAGGCATTGAGCATTGCTTCCGACGGCACCGGCATTGAAGGTCATCACCACGCGCACGGATGGCACGGTCGCCGCTGCCGGATCCAAGGTCAGGCGCGGCGTTGCCGTCCATGTCATTGCGGTTCGTACGTCCTCAAGGACACGAGCCGTGAACGCGTCGTCCGCTACGGTGTAGGGGTTTCCCTGGACGACAACGAGCATGGGGCCGCGTGCCATTGCATCTTCGGCGGATGTGCGGGCCTGCGGGCTTTGAAGCGCCGGGCTGGTGGTTACGCCGGCCGCGCTGCTCCCATCGCCGGTGCACCCCCAGCATCGAGCCCAGCATCGAAAGCGCGATGAGCAGCAGCGTCGTCAGTGCCACCCGGAGGGTGTGGATCGGTTCACGCATCACGCGGCGGCTCCCGCCCTGGGCTGTCTCTGCAACGAGAGATGGCTGCTGAGAGCGCGAACGCAATCGTCTGCCGGATCGATCCGCCCGCTTGTCCGGATTTCGGCGGTGCCGGAGTGCACAGCGTTCTCCATCTGCCGGTTGGCTGAGACGCTCAACCGCGACACCTTAACACGCGGGACACGCGGGCGTCGTCTATGCGAGAGATGAGCGACGGGGAAGCAGATCGAGGTGGCGCGGGTGCATCACGACCCGACCCGAGGCTGCCGCTGACACAAGGAGTGTGACATGACCCAGTTCTACCAGCCGCCGCTGGACGGCCTCGCTGACGATCCGTTCATGCGCGACGGCGACGACAAGCTGATCCGGCGCTCGTACTGGCTTGATCTCAGCGACCGGTCGATCGTGCTGCTGATGACCCAGGGCATCGGCACGCGGCTGACCGCGGACGAAAAGCGCGCGCATCTGATGGATATCCGCCGACCGCATCTGATCGACACCATCCTGGCGCCGGAAGTCCTGCCGCCCGAAAGAGGGCCTGATCCTCCGTGTCGCTTGCGGCGTACTTCTTACGCTAATGGGGCATTTTACGCTGATGGGGGCATTGTCACAAAAAGTTCGTGGAACGGAGCAGGATGAGGAAATAATCTATACTTACGTCCTGATGCCCATGGGCAGAGGACAGGGGGTGGGGAAAGAATGCCGGGTACGTTCAGAGTAGCAACCTGGAACGTCGAAAATCTGTTCGCGCCGGGCGCGGACGCCCGAAACGACGAGCGCACCGCTTATTGGCGCAAGATCGACCTTCTGGCCCGCTTTGTTGGCGGTGTCGATCCGGATGTTCTGGCACTGCAGGAGATCGGTAGCGAGGCGGCGCTTACGGATTTCCAGCAGGCGCTGGGCGGAACGCACCCGCATCGTGCGCTGGNNGGTTCCGATGCACGGCAGATCAGGGTGGCGTTCTTGTCGAAGTGGCCGCTGGCCGAGCCCCAGGACATCGTCGATTTCCCGGACATCCCGTCGCTCAAGATCAACCGGGTGGACTTCGATGGCAACGCCGTGCCGGTCACCCGCATGGGGCGCGGCGCGCTGCGTGTTCGCGTCGATGTGGAGGACGACAGCGTCGAGCTGATCACGGTGCACCTGAAATCGAAGCTTCTCAGCTATCCGCCGTTTCCGGGTCGCGGCAGCCGCTTCAGCCCACGCAACGAAAACGAGCGCACCCAGGAAGCCGGAATCGCGTTGATGCGCCGCGCCGCCGAGGCGGCAACGGTGCGCACCTTCGTGAATGCCCGGCTGGAAGGCACCGCGCAGCAACGGCTGATCGTGCTCGGCGACCTGAACGACGAACCGAAGGCGCAAACGTCGCAGATCCTCAACGGGCCGGAAGGCAGCCAGATCGGCACGACGGCGTCTGAGCGTCGCGATCGCGGGGACGATACGCGGCTGTTCAACCTCGCGCCGCTCATTCCCGAAGCGCGGCGGTTCTCCCGGGTGCACAACCAGGTGCCGGAACTCCTCGACCAGATCCTGGTCTCGGAAGAACTGCTGCCCGAAGATGCGCACGGACGGCGGCGGCTGCCGGACNCGCGTCGATACGTTTCCGCAGTTCTCCGGCACCCCTCGATCGGCGATGATCCGGGCGAACGCGCCGCCGCCGAGGCGCCGGATCATGCTCCGGTGATGGCGGAATTCACGCTGTAGCCGCCGTAGCCCGCGGTGTCGCCAAGGTGTTTTCAGCCGTGCAACACGGATGAACGGAACGCGGGCAGGGCGCCGGGGACGGCGCGGGAAAGGGCACCGGGGAGAGTGCGAGAGTGGGGGCTCTCAGCTCTTGCGCGACGTCTTCACCATGACCGGCACCGGCACTGAAACCACATCGTGCCCGCCGCAGTTCGGGCACGCCGGCTTTTTGCTTTCGTGCTCGGCGATCCTCTCATCATGCTCGAAGGTCTTGCCGCACTGCGCGCAGCGGTAGGCATACGTCGGCATGCTGCTCTCCACCGTCTCACGCTGCCCCACGTGCCGAGAGTAGCGCGCATATGGTTCAATGTGAATGGTATTTTTCCTCTATAGGGCGAATTCCCGCACCGCGCCGCGCGACCGAAGCCGGCTCCGCGCCGCCGGTCCCGGCACCCGTATGGCGCGAACCGGCAGCGAATGTGTCGTCATCTGTCGTCAAATGTCGTCATTTTGTCCGTAACCTATTGATTTTACATTGCTGGAAATGACGACACCGGTCGTCATTTGCCGCGCTGGATGTCGTCATTTGTCGTCAAAAGTCGTCATGATGTCGTCATTTTGTCGTCATCGGAAAATCACTTCACGGTTGTGTTTCGCGGGGTGACCCCACAGGTCTTGGCCGCTTGCCTGTTGAAATAGGACGAAAGACCTATATGCGTCAACCCGCCGAGCGGCGCGGGGTCCCAGCGCGGTCCCTGGGCTGCCTAGGGGCCGACCCGCTGCGCCTGGGGCGCCGACAGCGTGGCGATGTCCCGGTCGATCGCCTGCAGGCGTTGCTCGAAGTAGGGGCGGTGGTGTTCCTGACCGGTCTGCATGACAACATCGAAGGCGCCGTTCACGGCCGCGCGGGCGTGTTGCAGTATCGCCGGATCGTCCGTCCGTAACGCGACCGTCCACAGCGCCCCGCCAAGGTTGTTCTGGGTTATGGCCCACTGGAGGGCACGCGCTCCCGGGCGTACTCCTGAAGCGCGGCGCGAAAGGCCGCGACGGCGTCTTCCAGCCGCGCCGTGCCGCTCTCCCGCTCGCTCATCGAGTTTCAGCGGCGCTTTGCCGGTGAGCGGGCGTGTGCCGAGTCTCTGCTGCGGGCGCGTTGGTCGGACGGGGTCCGCTTCCCGCCCGCCGTCGCCAGAATGCCCACCACCCGCAACAGGCGGATCAAACGGGAACCCGCGGAAGTAAGGCTTCTGGCGAATTCGCAATGAGACAGTGCTACTACATACCGGCCGTTGGCATGATACCAGACTTTGGAATATGCGGAATTTTCTTGGAAAAATGACGTATCAAGTCTGATAGTGGCCGCTCAGTTCAAAGCCGCACAGGGTCTCGTTGGGATCGATCAGCGTCGGCTGGCCGAAGCGTTGGGGCCGTCGTTGCTGGTCGTCTAACGCATGGAAGCCCACGACGGCATCGTTAGAGGATGTTGGGTCGCCGACGAAGCGGACTGGCGCTCTCGACATCCTCGGGATCGAAGTGATCGGCGCAGGCGCGAGAAGCAAGAGTGGCGGCGACGGGGTGCGGCTACAGGAATGATACACCGGGGCATCGACATCAGAACCAGTGCATCGCGAGAAGGACAAGATGGCATGAGACCCCGGTGCTGAGTGCACTTCTGTGGGCGAGCGGAGTGTTGTTCCTCGCCGCGTTCGTCGTTGTTCCCTTCTGTCGGCGCCCCGCGGCACGGACGGCACTCTATGGAGTTTCCTTCGCGGCCTGTGCGCTGGGCCTCACCGCGGCGTTGTGCACGCTGGTCGATGATGCCGGGGCCGTCACACGCTCGCTACCGCTTGGAATACCGTGGATTGGAGCGCACGTTCGCCTGGATNCCCTGGCCGCGTTCTTTCTGGTGGTGGTGAATCTCGGCGGTGCAGCGGCCAGCCTGTATGTGATCGGTTACGGGCGCCACGAACACGCGCCGCAGCGGGTTCTGCCACTGTTTCCGGCGTTTCTCGCCGCGATGAACCTGGTCGTTCTCGCTGACGATGCATTTACGTTCCTGTTCTCCTGGGAACTGATGTCGCTCACCTCCTGGGGGTTGGTGATGGCGCATCATCGCACCGAGGGGACCGGTCGGGCTGGTAACGTCTACCTGGTCATGGCGGGATTTGGCACGCTCTGCCTGCTGCTCGCGTTCGGAGTGCTGGCAGGCGCGGACGGCAGCTACGCGTTTGCGGCGATCCGGGAGAGCACCTGTCCTCCTGGCNAGCAGGCGCTCGTCCTGGTCCTGGTTCTGCTCGGCGCCGGATCGAAAGCCGGCATCGTTCCGCTGCACGTCTGGCTGCCGCTCGCCCACCCGGCGGCGCCCAGCCACGTTTCGGCGCTGATGAGCGGCGTGATGACCAAGGTCGCCGTCTACGGGCTGATCCGCATCGTCTTCGATCTCGCCGGACCGCCCGCCTGGTGGTGGAGCATCCTCGTCCTCGTCGTGGGCGCCGTGACCGCCGTGCTGGGGGTCCTCTACGCCCTGATGCAGCACGACCTGAAGCGGCTGCTCGCCTACCATACGGTCGAGAACATCGGCATCATCTTCATCGGGCTGGGCCTGGCGCTGGCCTTCCAGGCGAACGGCATGACAACCGGCGCGGCTCTGGCGCTGACCGCTGCCCTGTTTCACGTGCTCAACCACTCGCTGTTCAAGAGCCTGTTGTTCTTCGGTTCCGGCGCGGTGCTGGGTGCTGCCGGCGCGCGCGACATGGAGCGCCTTGGCGGGCTGATCCACCGCATGCCGGTGACGGCAACCACGTTCCTCATCGGCTGCGCGGCGATATCGGCACTGCCGCCGCTCAACGGCTTCGTCTCCGAATGGCTGACCTTTCAGGCCATCCTCATCAGCCCGAGCCTGCCCCACTGGAGCCTGAAGTTTCTCGTTCCGGCCGTGGGGGCAGCGCTGGCACTGTCGGCAGCCCTGGCGGCGGCGTGTTTCGTCAAGGCTTACGGAATCAGCTTTNTCGGCCGGCCACGCTCACCGGAAGCGCAGGCAGCCCGGGAGGTGGATGCCTTTTCCTGTGCGGCGATGATCGTACTCGCCCTCTTGTGCGTTCTGGCTGGTGTGCTGCCCGGATTTGTGGTCGACGGGCTTTCAGGCGTCGTCCGCGAACTGACGGCCGGCAGCCTTCCGCCACAGTCCACCCTGCCGTGGCTGTCGCTGGTCCCGCTCTCGCCGGAGCGCAGTTCCTATAACGGCCTCATACTGCTGGTCTTCCTCGCCGTGACCTCGATTGCCATCGCGCTCTTCGTCCGGCGGCTTGCCTCGCACGCGGTGCGTCGCGCCCCCGCCTGGGATTGCGGGTTTCCGGACCCCAGCCCCGCCACTCAGTACACCGCCGGCAGCTTTGCCCAACCAATCCGCCGTGTCTTCGGTGCTGCCGCCTTCCGGGCCGAGGAGCGGGTCGAGATGCCCGAACCGGGCAGCCTGGCACCGGCAAGACTGCACCTGCAGCTTCATGATCTGGTCTGGGAATACNATTTTTCTCCCATCGCGCGCGCGGTGGACGGGGCGGCAACGCGGCTGAACACGCTGCAATTCCTGACCATCCGGCGATACCTCACCTTGGTGTTCGCGACCCTCGTGATCCTGTTGTCGGGACTTGCCCTATGGCAGTAGCCGCCGACTGGATGATCCAGGGGTTGCAGATGGCCCTGGTGCTCGCCATCGCCCCGCTGCTGACCGGCCTCGTCCGGTGGGTGAAAGCGCGGCTGCTGCTCCGGCGTGGACCGTCGCCCCTGCAGCCCTATCGCGATCTGCTCAAGCTGGTGCGCAAGGAAGTGGTTCTGGCCGACAGCGCATCGTGGCTGTTCCGGGCCGCACCCTACCTCGTGTTCACGGCGATCTGGGTTGCCGCGGCACTCGTTCCGACGTTCGCCACCGGGCTGCCGTTCAGCTGGTCGGCCGACATGATTGCGATCGTGGCCCTGCTCGGCACCGCCCGGTTCTTCCTGGCGCTGGCAGGCATGGATGTCGGCACCAGTTTTGGCGGCATCGGCTCGAGCCGCGAGATGATGATCGCCTCGGTCGCCGAGCCGGCAATGCTGATGGCGGTGTTCACCCTCTCCCTGCTCGCGGGGACCACCCAGCTCTCTGCCGTGGCCAACTTCATGCTCGACCAGTCCGTCGGCTTGCGGATTTCACTGGGTCTGGTGCTGGTCGCACTGCTGATCGTTTCGATCGCCGAGAACGCGCGCATCCCGGTGGACAATCCGGCGACGCACCTGGAGTTGACGATGGTCCACGAAGCCATGGTGCTCGAATATTCAGGCCGCCACTTGGCGATGATCGAGGCGGCCGCATTCCTGAAACTCGTTCTCTATGCGTCGCTGCTGGCCTGCGTGTTCGCGCCGTGGGGAATGACCGCCGCCGGTGATGGCNCCCTGGCCTATCTGGTCGGGATCGGCGCCTATCTGCTCAAGCTTGCCGTGATGGGCGTTCTGCTCGCCATCTTCGAGACCTCGATCGCCAAGATGCGGGTGTTCCGCGTACCCGAGTTTCTCGGCGCAGCGCTGATGCTGGGGCTTCTCGGCACGCTGCTGCTGTTCGTCACCCGGAGCGTCTGATGCACGGTCTCGCCTTCGATATCGCGCATCTGCTGTCCGGCGGGCTGGTGCTGATCAGCCTGATGCTTCTATATCAGGTTCGCCTCTACAGCCTGATCAACGTCTTCGCAACGCATGCGGTGGTTCTGGGTCTGGCCGTCGCCTGGCAGGCGTTCATCCAGGCAGCACCGCATCTCTACGTTACCGCGGCGATCGCGCTGCTGTTCAAGGGCATGGTCATCCCGTTTGTGCTTTACCGGATGGTGCAGCGCCTGGGCATCCACCGGCAGATTGAAACGGTCGTCGGTATCGGCCCCACCATGTTGTGCGGGATCGCACTGGTGGCGCTGTCGATCATGGTGATGCTGCCGATCACCGAGCGGGCCGACGTGCTGACGCGGGAAGACTTGGCATTTGCGCTGTCGGTCGTGCTGCTGGGGCTCCTGCTGATGGTCTCGCGGCGCAACGCGGTGGGGCAGGTGGTCGGATTCATGTCACTCGAAAACGGCCTGATCCTGGCGGCTGCCGGTGCCAAGGGCATGCCGCTCGTGGTCGAGATCAGCGTCGCGTTTTCGGTGCTGATCGCGCTGATCGTCATCGGCATCTTCCTGTTCCGTATCCGGGAGCGGTTCGACACCGTCGATGTCCAGGTGCTCGACGGCTACCGCGGAGAACAGCCGTGATCCTCTCGGGAGAAACGGCGACGGCGTGTGTGCTGATCATCCCGGCGATCGCAGCCGGGCTGCTGGCCGTCGTGTCATCGTACTGGCTCGGTGCCGCACTCAATGTGCTGGCGACTGGGCTTACCCTCGCCACCGCGTCGTTGCTGGTTTTCGTCCGCCCGGCGCCGTCGCTCTATCTGCACGTCGACGACTTCAACATCTTCCTGATCATCCTGAACACGTTCGTTGCGTTCACCACCAGCGTGTTCAGTGCCAGCTACATCGCCCACGAACTGGAAACGGGCCGGCTGACACCCGGCTATCTGCGCTTCTACCACGCCATGTATCAGGTGCTGATGCTGGCGATGAACCTAGCGCTGCTCGCCAACAACATCGGGCTGATGTGGGTGGCGATCGAACTGGCGACACTGACCACCGTGCTGATGGTCGGCATCTATCGCACCCCGGCGGCGCTGGAGGCGGCCTGGAAGTACTTCATTCTCGGCAGCGTCGGCATTGCGCTTGCCCTGTTCGGCACGATCCTGATCTACCTCGCCGCCCGTCCGGCGATGGGTCAGNGGCTGGAGGCGATGGCGTGGACGCTGCTGGTCGCGCATGCGCCGTCGTTCGATCCGGCGCTGCTGAACCTCGCGTTCGTGTTCCTGTTGCTCGGCTACGGCACCAAGGTGGGATTGGCGCCGCTGCACGCGTGGCTGCCGGACGCGCACGCCGAAGGACCGACTCCGATCTCGGCCGTGCTGTCGGGCCTGCTACTCAACGTCGCTCTCTACGTGCTGCTGCGCTTCAAGATTCTGCTCTCCGCGAACGCCGCGGCGCTGGCCCCCGGCGCGCTGATGACGGCGATGGGCCTGATCTCGCTCGGGTTCGCCGCGCTGATGCTGTACCGCCGTCGCGACATCAAGCGGATGTTCGCGTATTCCTCGATCGAACACATGGGCATCATCACTTTCGCCTTCGGCATGGGCGGGCCGATCGCCAGCTTCGCCGGCCTGTTCCACATGACGATGCACAGCCTCACCAAGTCGGCGATCTTCTTCGCCGTGGGCCACGTGAGCCAGGCGAAGGGCACGCAGAAGATCGCTGATATCCGCGGCCTGACCGAGAGCCACCCGATCCTCGGCTGGGGACTGGTGCTGNGGGTGGTCGCCATCGCCGGCCTGCCGCCGTTCGGCATCTTCATGGGCGAGTTCCTGATCATTACCTCGACGTTCGCCCGCCAGCCGCTGCTGGCCATTCCGCTCGTCCTTGGGCTGCTGGTGGCACTCGGTGCGTTGATCGTGCGGATACAGGGCCTCGCCTTTGGCGCTCCTTCACCGGGAAATGCCCCGGTTCACGCCTCCTACGTGCCCTTGTTCGTGCATCTGGCAATCGTGCTCGCCGCCGGACTGTTCCTTCCCGCCGCACTCGTCTCCTGGTTCCAGGCGGTTGCGGCAATGGTCGGCTGACGGAGGAGCGGGATGAGCGAAACATCACCTTTCGCCGCGATCACCGAGGGAGCTGCACGGTGTGCCGACCTCCGGCCATGGCCCCGCTTCGCTGTCGACGACGCATCCTGGTCAAGGGCTGCAGACGGTTTAAGGGACGGCGCCTATTGCCTGTCGGGCTACTGGGGCGAGCCGGGCCGGGTCAACTTGGCACTGATCGATCCCCACGAGGGCGAGGTCTGCGTCCTCAGCCTCGACTGCCCCGGGNGCCGCTTCCCGTCGGTGGCCGCGGTCTTTTCTCCGGCCGCGCGCCTGGAGCGGACGATCCGGGACCTCCATGGTCTGCAGGCCACGGGCACCNCCGATCCGCGGCCATGGCTGGATCACGGACGATGGCCCGTTTTACCAGCGGGTTCTGATACTCCTGTTGTCGATCCTGATGCGCCCTATCCGTTCCTGCCGGCAGACGGCGAGAGCCTGCATCAAATCCCGGTTGGTCCGGTGCACGCGGGCATCATCGAGCCGGGCCACTTCCGGTTCACCGCCAGCGGCGAGACGGTGGTGCGGCTGGAGGAGCGCCTCGGATACGTGCACAAGGGTATCGAAGCTCTGATGGCCGGGGCGCCGCTGGACAAGGCGGCGCGACTCGCCGGGCGCATTTCCGGCGACAGTACCGTCGCCTATGCCATTGCGTTCGCCCGTGCCGTGGAAGCCGCGACCCAGTCGGAGGCACCGGAGCGTGCGCATTGGCTGCGGGCGCTGATGGCCGAACTGGAGCGGATCGCCAACCACCTGGGCGATATCGGTGCCATCTGCAACGATGCCGCATTCGCGGTCATGCTCGCCCGGTGCGGCGTATTGCGCGAGCGTGTGCTGCGCACGGCCGAAGCATGCTTCGGCCACCGCCTGATGATGGACCGGGTGATCCCAGGCGGGGTCGCCGCAGACCTGGACGCTGCCGGTCGCGAGGCGCTCGAAGGGCTGGTCGCCGAGGTGCGCGCGCAGCTTCCCGAGCTGTTCGAACTCTACGACAAGACGCCATCGCTGCAGGACCGCACCGTCGGCACCGGCATCCTGCGCCCCGATTTTGCCCGGCGGTTCGGCTGCGGGNGCGTCATCGGGCGCGCCTCGGGACGCGCATTCGACGTCCGGCGGCAGCCGGGTTACGCCCCTTATAACCAGATCNCCTTCGACGTTCCGATTCTGCAATCCGGCGATGTGGATGCGCGCGTGCGCCTCCGCTTCCTGGAAGTCGAGAAAAGCCTGTCGGTGATCATGCAGGTCCTCGCGCGACTGCCCGTTGGAGCGGTCTCGCAAGAGGTCAGCGCACCCGCTGGCGCCACACCGGTGGAGGGCATAGCACTGGTCGAAGGCTTCCGCGGCGATATCCTGCTGTGGGTGAGACTGCGCCCGGACGGGACGGTCGATCGCTGTCATCCACGTGACCCGTCCTGGTTCCAATGGCCGCTGCTGGAAGCGGTGATCGAGGGCAACATCGTCGCCGACTTCCCGCTGTGCAATAAATCCTTCAACTGCTCCTACTCCGGCCACGACCTCTAGCCCATGAGCACGATCCGCGTCCGCACGTTGTTCCAGAAGCCACTGACCGAGCCGGCACCGCCGCCGGGCGACGCGGCGCTCGCCGAACTCGCATCGCAGCTCGACGCTGCCGCGCAACGACGGCTCGGCCGCAGCCTCGCCATCCGGGAAGTCGACGCCGGCTCGTGCAACGGCTGCGAGTTGGAAATCCACGCGCTGAACAACGCANTTTACGACCTGGAGCGGTTCGGCATCCGCTTCGTTGCCTCGCCCCGCCACGCCGACGTGCTGATGGTTACCGGTCCGGTCACCTGCAACATGCAAGAGGCACTGGAACGCACGTACGCCGCCACACCCGCACCGAAATGGGTCGTCGCCGTCGGCGACTGTGCCCTCGACGGCGGCCTCTTCGCCGGCAGCTATGCTGTCACCGGCGGCGTCTCCGCCGTCGTCCCGGTCAATCTGCACATCCGCGGCTGCCCACCCTCACCGATGCAACTTCTGAGCGGGCTTCTGACACTTCTGAGCGCGTCAGCAAAGTAGGACCCAGGGGAATCGGGTGAAGGATGCGGATAGATCATCTTGCCGCTCTGGTGATGATCCGGCAACTCATTGAAACAGAGGAGCATCAGGCCGAGTTGGCGGCACTGGTCCGCTCCGGTCCTGATCTGGCCGACACGGGCTCTGATTGCGACGCCCTGCGCACCGCGATCCGCAACAAGGACGCCACACCGGTTATTCCGGGGCGGAGATTACGCAAACGCCAGATCAGCTTCGATAAGCGCCGCGACAAGTTCCGCTGGATGGTCGAAGCCGTCTTCTGCCGCCGCCGCCATCGTCGCTTACTGGACCTGATCGAGTCCGGACCCTAAACGGAACGGCTCGCCTGATAACGGTCCCAGCCATGGGCGCGCAGCCGGCACGCCGGACACGCGCCGCAGCCCCATCCCCAGTCGTGATGGTGCTCCCGGTCGCCGAGGTAGCAGGTGTGGGTGTGCTCGCGGATCAGCGCGACCAGCGCCTCGCCGCCGAGGTCCGCCGCCAGCCGCCAGGTGGCCGCCTTGTCGATCCACATCAGCGGCGTGTGGATGACGAACCGCGCGTCCATGCCGAGGTTGAGCACGAGCTGCATCGCCTTGATCGTGTCGTCGCGGCAGTCCGGATAGCCGGAGTAGTCGGTTTCGCACATCCCGCCCACGATGTGCCGCGCCCCCGATCGCCAGGCGACGGCGCCGGCGAGGGCCAGGAACAGGATGTTGCGGCCGGGCACGAAGGTGGTCGGCAGCCCGCTGGCGCCGATCGCGATCTCCTGCGCGCGGGTGAGCGCGGTCTCGGAAATATCGCTCAGTGCTGCCAGGTCGATCAGGTGGTGGGTGCCGAGCCGGCCCGGCCAGCGGTCCGACAGGTGGTGCAGTTCCGCCAGCACCTGCTTGCGGCAGTCGAGCTCGATGCGGTGCCGCTGCCGGTAGTCCACCGCCACCGTCTCCACGTGCGCGAACCGCGCCAGCGCCCAGGCGAGGCAGGTGGTCGAATCCTGCCCGCCGGAAAACAGCACGACCGCCCGCCCGTCGGCTTCGTCCCCCTTCTCCTCGCGTATATCAACCATCGCCCGCTCCCGTCCTTGCGGAGATTACCGACCCGCAAAGTGCCGGCCGTCAAGCGGCAGGGTGCGCCGTTGCTTCGGGTGCCCACGAAACCCTGTTGACGATAGCTGTTGACGCTGCGGGACCTCTGACGTTCAGATCCGTTTGATTTTACACAAACCGACAGCAGGGGACGATGCCGCCTTCGACCGCGCCGCCCGCGCCGACCGGTTCACCCGTCCCTCTCCTGCGGAGTCCGCCGGCACTCCGGCTGCGGGCGCGCCCGCGCCGACGCCCGAAACGCCGCAAGAGGCCCGCCGCGGCTTTTCCGGACGGACCAAGGCACTGCTCGTCCTTGCGGTCCTGGTCGCCGCCTACCTGCTTTACGTCATCTCGCTGCAGTTTTTCGCCTATACCAGCGACGCGTTTGTCGCCGCCGACGTGGTGATGGTCGCCCCCGAGGTGGAGGGCCGCATCGTCGCCGTGCACGTCCACGACAACCAGTTTGTGCACCAGGGCGACCCGCTGATCGATCTCGACCCCGAGCCCTACGAGTTGCAGGCGCGGCTGCGCCGGGCGGAGCTGACAAAGGCTGAGGCCGACGAGNCGGGAGGCGCAGCGCGCCATCGTCCGCGCCCAGGCCGATCGGGCGACGGCCGGCGAAGCGCTCGGCTCGCGCGGCGTACCGAGAAGCGCTACGCCGACCTGGTGACGCAGGGAGCGGCCTCGCAGCTGATCTTCGACGAGGCACAGACGCGCCGCGCCGAGGCCGAGGCGAAGGTCCGCGCGGTCGAGGCCACCCTCGACGAAGCGCGGCAGAAGGCGGTGGCGGCGGAAGCGGCGATCGTCGTGGCCCGGCGGGCCGCCGATCTCGCCGCCTACAACCTGGAGCAGACCCACGTCGTGGCCCCCGTCGACGGCCAGATCAACAACCTGTGGCTCAGGATCGGAGACTACGCGCGCGAGGGCATCNCCCGCGTGGGCCTCGTGGCGTCCGACACCTGGTGGGTGGTGGCGCTGTACAAGGAGGACGTGATCCGCCACCTGCGCGAGGGCCAGCCGGTGTGGGTCCACCTCGACCTCTACCCCTGGCGCTCGCTGCGCGGCCGGGTGCAGGGCATCGCGCGCGGAATTGCGCGGGAGGACCGCCAGGACGTGATCTTGCCGGAGATCGCGCCCACCACCGGCTGGATTCGCTTCCAGCGCCGCTTCCCGGTGCGCATCACCCTCGAAGACCTGCCGGACGACGTGCGCCTGCTGATGGGGGCGAACGCGCACGCTGGTCGTCTACGGCTGGTAGGGGAGCCGTCCCCGTGCCCACCCCTCCCGCATCGTCACCCGCATCGTCACCCGCATCGTCACCCGCATCGTCACCCGCATCCCCACCGGAGCCGGCCCCGACGCAGCCACACCCGTGGGCGATCGGAAGCCACTGGAGCGAGTTCTGTGCCTCGGTGGCCGACGACATCCGCGGCTTTTCGTGGGAGGGACCGCGCACCCGCCGCGCGATCGCAACCGGGCTCGCCTGCGCGCTGTCGGTGATCGTTGCGGTCGCACTCAACCTCGACTATCCGCTGTGGTCGGGGATGACGGCGTTCACCGTCACCCAGGCGAGCGTCAAGGCGACGACGCTGAAGGGGCTGCTGCGCATCGCAGGCACGATCGCGGGCGCGCTGATCGGCATCCTGCTGGTCGGCTTCATCGCCGCGAGCCACGTGGCCCTGCTGGTCGCGCTGTTCGCCTCGATCAGCTACGGGCTCTACCGCTCCTATCTCAGCCGCTATTTCTACGCCTGGCTGCTGGGTGCAATCACCGTCGGCCTGGTGCTGCTGACGACCATGGCCGAGCCGGACGCCGGCCTGCACGCCGCCGGCTACCGGGCAGCCGAGATCGTCACCGGCGTTGCCGTCGCCTGGCTGGTGGGCGAGCTCGTGCTGCCCGAATCCTCGNATCCGGAGAAGGACAAAGCGCTGATCGCCGAGCCTGCGCTGCACTCGCGCATGGTGGCGGCGGTGGCGGCGATCGAGGCCGGGATGGGCATCGTCACCGTCACCCTGCTCTACGACGCGTTCGACCTGCCGGGGTTCAGCAGTGCGGCCGTCTCGATGACCCGCATCGCCGATCCCGATCCGCGGCTGGGCCGCCGGCGCGGCTTTCTGCGGCTGGTCGGGTGTTCGATCGGGGCGGCAACCGGCCTTGCGTGCGTCTGGCTCAGCATCGACACGCTGCCCGGCCTGCTGATCGCACTGTTCGCCGCCTGCGCCGTGTTCGGCTATTTCGCTTCGGGCTCGGCCGCCAGTGCGTATGGCGGCATGCAGGCCGGCTTCGCCTTTCTCATCGCCTTCGTCGAGGGCAACGGCCCGGCGCTGTCGCTGACCNCCGCCATCGACCGCCTGGCCGGCATCTTCCTCGCCGTCCTCGTCTTCTGGCTGCTCGACGCGCTCATCGGCCTGCTCGACCGCGAAGCATGATGAGGGGGCGGTCCGCTAACCAAGAAAAATTGACCAGGGCTTCGCCCTGGACCTAAGAGGTAAAGCTGTAAAGATTCAAGTCCTAAGAAAGCATCCGGGCGACACGGAACCCCAAGTAGTCGACCCGGTCGACGGGATAGTTCCTGCCGCGGAACGCGGAGCGGAGGTTCCTCGAAATGTAGAGCCAGGATCCGCCGCGGATGACGCGCTCGCGAGAGGAAGTTATTCCTTCATTGTCCGTCCACGCCGAGCCGTCGGGCGGCGCGCCTTGGTAGGTGTCGTGCCAGACATCTTCGACCAACTCCCAGACGTTGCCGTGCATGTCGTACAAGCCCCACGGGTTGGCCGGATACCCGCCAACCTCCGTCGTCCTGCCGTGCTTCGAGTGAGCGTAGTTCGCTTGTTTCGGCGTGATCACATCGCCAAAGGAATAGCGGGTGGTTGTTCCCGCCCGGCAGGCATACTCCCACTCCGCTTCTGATGGCAGCCGGTACGGGAAACCGGTCTCCGCCGCCAGCCACGCCACATACGCCTGCGCATCCTGCCAGCTGACGTTGATCACCGGCCGCCGCGCACGGCCCCAGCCTTCGTCGCGTGCCGGCTCGCGCCGCGTCGCTGCGCAGAAACGGTCGTATTCCGCGAATGTCACCGGGTAGCGTCCCAGAGCAAAGCGGTAGCCGATCGTCACGAAGTGCTGCGGTCCTTCGTTGTCCCTGCGGTCTACTTCGTCCGCCGGTGAGCCCATCAGGAACTCGCCCGCCGGCAGCGCCACCATCTCTGGACACCACGGCGCGTCAACATCGCGGAACACCTCGAAGTCAGCGATCTTCCGTGGCGAGGCCGGGGGTGACGGGGACGGCGCAAAGATCGCCGCGACTGGCGCGGCAGCAGGCGAAGACGCCGCTCGGTCGGCCCGCAATTCATTCACCACCCGCTCGATCTTGCCCGCCACGTCATCGAGCGCTTCGTCCTGATCGGACCAGGAGGCCACCGGCCGTGCATCTCTCGGCGCCGCCTGCAGCCTAGCGAAGGGAGTGGAGCCCCAGCGGCAGTGGCGGAGGATGACCGGNATCACCTTCGCCTCGCCCTTGGCGTGCCGCTCCAGCGCCTTCGCCATCTCCACGCTCCAGCAGTACTTGGACGCGAGGAAGCTGGCGCTCACCAGCAGCAGGATGATGTCGGCCGAGGCCAGGTTGCGATCGATCTCGCGCGCCCACTCATCGCCCAGGTCGATGTTGCGGTCGTGCCATTCCTTGATCAGGCCGTTCCAGCGCAGAACCGCGAGGTGATCTTCGAGCCGCAGCCGCAGTTCCTCGTCTCGGTGCGAATAGGAGTAGAACAGGCTGATCGGCCGTTCCTGTCGCTCTCCATCAGACATTCGCTCGATCGCCCCCGCACCTCAACTGGCACCCACGGCCCCAGGATCGTCAGTGGTAGCCCAAACAGGACAGGTTTTGCATCACTCGAAATCGACGAATGTGACCGGATCCCCGTAGGGTGCACCGAGCGCAGCGACGTGCACCAAAAGGGCCGTGGCCGAAGTCCGTCGGCAGCGGGTGATGACCTTTCGGGAATGGTGCACGTCGCTGCGCTCGGTGCACCCTACGGGTACTGCCGGATGTTTTCCTGCGGGTTTAGTTCGGGACTGTCGGGCGGCAGGATCACGGTGCTGACGGTGTCGGGCAGTGTCAGCCTGCCGCCCGGCTTGTGCCACCCGGCCCCGCCGATCGTGGCGCCGATCGTGGCCAGATGCAGGGTCATGGGGTCCTTGTCGGCATGGGGCAGCATCCGGCCTGCGCCGGCGCCGCGGGCCAGCCAGACCGCCCGTGCCCCAGGGATGGCTGCCGCGATGGCTGCCGCGACCAGGGCGGTGACGCTTTTTATGAACTTCGATGGCGGCGGGATCCTGGGCCGGGGTGTCGGTCGCACCGTGAATAGGCACTTCAGAATCAGGACACTAGCGCGTTGCGGCGATGAACAGACGTCGGAAGGGGAAGACGGTCAGTCCGTCGGAACGCTGTGGATAGGCGCGGCTCACGCGGGCCCCGTAGTTGGCGAGAAATTCCGTGCGCTCGCGAGGCTCGAGTGCAGCCATCAAAGGTCGAAGACCGGTGCCGCTGGTCCACTCCACCACCGGGGCTTCGCCCGGCAGGATGTGCAGGTAGATGCTTTCCCAGACATCGAGGGTCCGGATCAGCGGGAGCAACAGGTCAGTGTAGTGCTCGGGCGGCGCGACCGGGTGCTGTCGCAACAGCGGTAGCAAACGCTCCGCNCACGGGCCGTCTTCGACGGTCTCGACGATCGCAGTGTGTGATGGCTCGCCGTGATTGCGCGGCATCTGCATTGCCAGCACGCCGCCCGGCCGAAGATAGGAGAGCAGTCGTGGCAGCACGACCTCATGATTGTCGAGCCACTGCAAGGCCGCGTTCGAAAACACCAGGTCGGCGGGCTCGTCTGGTTCCCACGTGGCGATATCGGCCTCGATCCAGGCAATGTTGCTGCGCGTGCTCTGCGCTTCGGCCAGCATCGTTGGCGAGGCGTCGACGCCGCTGACACGCGCGCCTGGCCATCGCGAGCACAGCCGCCGGGTGATGTGGCCAGCACCGCACCCGAGATCGTAAACGATATTGGGGACCGACAGATCGACACGATTGAGCAGGTCGATGGCCGGCCGCAGACGCTCCCACGCGAACGTGCGATAAACTTGCGGGCTCCAGTGGTCCTGTTCCCGCGACGCTGCCGTGGCCTCAGTGATGGGATTTCTCGTCGTAAACCTGTTTAATCTGATAGAAATTAAACAGGACACTGCCGACGAAGAATCCAATCCCTGTATAGTACATCACCGGATCGGTTGCGCGCGAGGCGAGATACAGCGCGAACAGGCCGATTATCGTTGTCATGAAGCCGACAACCCAGCGTCCCACATCGGGCATCGATATCCTCCTGATTGCCTTATCCCGCAATGCAACATTTCCCGATTTGACCGCAGGGTGCAAGTGCTGTTTCACGTCACGTGCCGTTCGCAGGCGGCATAAATACACTATGTCCTGCGGCACGATCCGCCATGACGGGATGAGCAGGCCAACGCACCCTCCAGCAGGGATGTGGCAGCGGGTGTCATCGTCGGCCGATCCGCAAGTCATCGTCTCGGGTTTCGGGGACCGCTCGGATCCGGGTACGGCTCGTGGAAGAGCGTTGGTCATCGGGAGAAAACAACGTGCCCCGCTATCGGCTGACCCTGGAATATGACGGCGAACCCTTTGTCGGCTGGCAGCGGCAGGACAACGGCCCGTCGGTGCAGCAGGCGATGGAAGAAGCTGTGGTGCGGTTCTGCGGCAAACACGCGGTGGTGAATGCCGCGGGGCGAACCGACGCGGGCGTGCACGCCGCGGGACAGGTGGTGCACCTGGACCTGCAGCGCGACTGGGCACCCGAAACGGTGCGCGACGCCCTCAACTTCCACCTGCGGCCGGCGCCGGTTGCGGTGCTGGAGGCGCGCCGCGTTGCCGGCGATTTCCATGCCCGCTTCTCGGCACGATCCCGAAGCTACCGGTATCGGATCCTTGCCCGTCCGGCCCCGCCGGTGCTCGATCGCGGCCGTGTCTGGTGGGTGCGGACACCGCTCGATCCGGCGGCGATGGCTGAAGCGGCGGCGTTGCTTGTCGGGCATCACGACTTCACCAGCTTCCGGTCGACGATGTGCCAGGCGGACAGTCCGGTGAAGACGCTGGACCGGCTCGACGTCCGTACTGATGGTGCCGAGATCCGGATCGAAGCGCAGGCGCGATCGTTCCTGCACAACCAGGTCCGCATTTTTGCCGGCACGCTGAAGCGGGTGNGGCGAGGGGCCTGGACGCCTTCCGACGTGGCGGCGGCACTTGCGGCGCGCAATCGCGCACGCGGCGGTCCGACCGCACCGGCCCACGGCCTGTGTCTGATGGCGGTCGGCTATTGAAGGCATAGCAGTGCTGGTGCCCACCGGAGGGAACGTCCCGCGACTCGACAGCGTTCATCCGCAGGCGCACTGTGCCGATCGCAAGCATTTCCCACAGGAGAAGAACAGATGCGCCAGTTGACGGCGGAAGGACAGCGGGTCACCGAGGACCTGGCGCAGCGCTACGGTGTCAGCGTCGATGCGGTGGTCACGCTGCTGCACAGCCTTGCGGCCGGAGGCGGCACCATGGCCCAGTTCAGCCATCCCGACCTGGGAGGCATGGGGCAGTGGTCACAGGGCGGCATGATCATGGTCGGCGATATGTTCAACAACGCGCTGAAGGCGAAGGTGGACGGACTGTGTAGCGAGCTGTCGGCGCTTCTGGGCCGCGAGCCGCTGTTCGCCCGTCCGGCCGCTGTTCAGTCGCAAAGCCAGAGCCAGNGGCGGGGTGGTTTCGCCAGCGGCGGCGGTTTCGGCGACGTGAGCCTGTTCGTCCCACAAACCGGCAGCGGAGGAGGGGATNGGTGGCCGCCGGAGCTGGGGACGCCCAGCTCTGTCGGATCCCAGAACGACATCCGCTACGCCGTTTTCCCGGCGACGCGGCGACTCGCGGTGCAGATCGGTGATCGGACGAAGATATACGATACCCTGGACCACCAGATCGGAGGGNTCTCGCAGCAGCAGAGTGGAGACGCCTCGCTGACATTCACCAGCCAGTACGGCCTCGTTCGAGTAAGTGCCTTACCGGTCGTCGAGTCAGCGTCCCCCGCGCCGCAAGCAGTCCCATCATCTGCTCCGGCACCGGCTCCGGCTTCGGCCGCGCCAGATATGCCTGCGCCCACCATGCCAACCGCGGAACCAGCAGCCGAACCGGTCGCAGAAGCATCGCCGCCGAAACCTGAGCCGGATCAATCGGCTCCAGCTCGATTTGCGCCGGACACAGGAGCGGCAAAGCCACCACTGTCTGCTCCTCCACCGCCTGCACCGGTAGCGGGAGCGGCGGCGTCACCGGCTTCGGCCGACGACATCTTTGCCAAGATCGAGCGGCTGGCCGACCTGCGCAGCAAGGGTATCCTTTCGGACGAGGAGTTCGCGGCGAAGAAGGCAGAACTGCTCGATCGCCTGTGAGTCTGAATGGCTGAATCGGAGAGGCTCGACAGGGTGTCGAGCGTTCGCGCAGATCGGTTCGATCGGCTTGAGCCGTGCTCCAACTGCTGTACTGCCGCCTTTCGAACAGCGAATGGACGGCAGGAACGAAGCTCTCTTCTGAGATGCAGAAATCCAACATGACCAGAGTGGCCCCAAAGGCTCCTGCAACACGATCGGCGTGGCCAAGCCGCCGCGTGCGAACCCTGTTCGTCTCCCTGCTGGCCGTCGCGGCTGCCGTGCTGGCGTTCCTGATGCTCGCGGGCGATGTCAGCGAGGGCGAGCTTCATGGTTTCGACCAGTCGGTGCTGCTGGCGATGCGCGAACCGGGCGATCTGTCCGAGCCGGTCGGGCCATTGTGGCTGGAACTCGCTGCCCGCGACATCACCAGTCTCGGCGGCTATCCGGTGCTTACCCTGATCACGCTGCTGACCGTGGGCCTGCTGCTGATCGTCCGCAGGCGCGGGACCGCGCTGCTGGTGCTGGTTTCGATCGGTGGCGGAATGCTGCTGAGCACGACCTTGAAGGGCGTCTACGAACGGCCGCGACCGGAGCTCGTGCCGCACGATGTTGCCGTCTACACATCGAGCTTTCCCAGCGGCCATGCGATGCTCTCCGCCGTCACCTACCTGACGCTGGGCGTGCTGCTGGCCCGCATGCAGTCGCAGCGCCGCGTGCGGATCTACCTCGTCTGCGTCGCGGTGTTGCTGACGCTGCTGATCGGCGCGAGTCGGGTCTTTCTGGGCGTGCACTGGCCGACGGACGTGCTCGCCGGCTGGTGTGCTGGTGCCGGCTGGGCCGCGCTGTGCTGGAGCGCGGCCCTCTGGCTGCAGCGACGCGGCACGATCGCTCCCCGGCATCGGATGTTACCGAAGACGGGGTGAGCGGCGTACGTTGATCACCGCGGCGCATCAGCTTTGCTGCGCGCGCTGACCTCTCCGATCCGGCAGGTTGATGGCGGACTACGCCGCCGAGCTCGGCCGCTCGCGCATCGCCTCCAGCCAGCGCAACAAGTGCATTTGGTTTTCCGCCGGTACGAGCTTCATCCAGCCTGCGAACTCGACTGTAACGAAGGCGGTGATATCGGCGATGCTGTAGGTGGGCCCGGCGATGTATTCACTGCTGGCCAGACGCTCATTCAGAACCTCGAAGAAGTGGCGGAGACGCGACTTTCCCCGTTCGGCAAGCGCGGGGATCTGTTCATAGCCTACCGGACCCGGCAGGGCGCGGCCCTTCATCCCCGGCGTCGAGTTGCGCAGGGCCTCGGCGGCGGCAAGGAAGCCATCGATCTCGCAGCGATGGTCCCACATTGCGATCAAGGCCTTGTCCTTCGCCTCGCGGCCCAGCAGTGCCGGCTCGGGATAGATCTCTTCCAGATAGCGGCAGCAGGCGCCTGCCTCGCTGATCGTCGTTCCGTCATCCAGTTCGAGCACCGGCACGGTGCGCCAGGGGTTGAGCTTTGCGAATTCCGGCCGCAGATGCGCGCCCGCCTTCAGATCCACCTGCTCCGTCGGCAGCGTCACCTCCTTCTCGGCCAGGAAGATGCGAACCCGTCGCGGACTCGGTGCCGGCTTGCAGTCGTAGAATTTCATCCCCGCCCTCCCTGCATTTCGCGGACGAGGGCCAACATATGCGGTATTCGGCACCTCGTCGATAGAGGGAGGGATGGAGAAGACGCGGACGCGGCGCAGCTCATCTCACCGCCCGATCCGCACCGGGATCCGCCTCCGCCCCCATTCGCCCGGAGCTCCTTCGAAGACGCCGGCGCACGGTTCACCGCAGTTCCGGCAATGGCCGTCGTCGCTCAGCGCCCAGGCGGTGATCTGGTACCAGTCGCGGCCGATCAACTGCGCCCCGCAGCGGTGGCAGTAGGTGGATCCGCCCGCTTCGTCATGGACGTTGCCGGTGTAGACGTAGCGCAGGCCGTTGGCGCGCCCGATGGTGCGCGCCCGGGACAGTGTGGCGGGCGGCGTAGGCGGGGTCTCCAGCATCTTCCAGTCGGGGTGGAAGGCGGTGAAGTGCACAGGGACGTCCGGTCCCAGTTCCGTTGCGACCCAGCGGGTCATCGCATCCAGCTCGGCATCCGAGTCGTTCTCGCCCGGGATCAGCAAGGTGGTGATCTCGAACCAGACCGAAGTCTCGCGCTTCAGATAGACGAGCGTGTCGAGCACCGGCTGCAGGTGGCCGGTACACAGCCGCTGATAGAAGTCCTCGCTGAAGCCCTTCAGGTCGATGTTGGCGGCGTCCATGTGACGGAAGAACTCGGCGCGCGGCTCGGGGCAGATGTAGCCGGCGGTCACCGCCACCGTACGGATGCCAGCGCTCCGGCAGGCTCGTGCCACGTCCACCGCGTATTCCAGAAAAATCACCGGATCGTTGTAGGTAAACGCGATGCTGCTGCAGCCGGCNGCGCGCGCCGCGCGGGCAAGCTGCTCCGGCGAAGCCTGCTCGCCCAGCCGGTCAAATGCGCGGGACTTTGAAATGTCCCAGTTCTGGCAGAAGCGGCAGGTGAGGTTGCAGCCGGCGGTGCCGAACGACAGGATCGGCGTGCCCGGCAGGAAGTGGTTGAGCGGCTTCTTTTCGATCGGATCGATGCAGAAGCCGCTGGAGCGGCCGTAGGTGGTGAGCACCATTCCGTCGCCTGCTCGCGCGCGGACGAAGCACAGGCCGCGTTGTCCCTCGTGCAGCCGGCAGAAGCGCGGGCAGAGGTCGCACTGCACCCGCCCGTCGTCGAGCCGATGCCAGTACCGCCCTGGAAATCCGTTCTCGAGGCTCTGATCATGGACGCCGTCCGGC
Organism: Defluviicoccus sp.; assembly: GCA_013414705.1. Lineage (GTDB taxonomy): Bacteria > Pseudomonadota > Alphaproteobacteria > Rhodospirillales > Defluviicoccaceae > Defluviicoccus. Next base: position 2,354,443 of record CP058705.1, on the reverse strand, counting down.
ATAGGAGCACCTCCCGTGTCCTTGCGTGTCCCCCTCGTTCTACCCTCGCTTCACACCCTCGTGTCGACCTTGCGCGCGCATCGCCGGTGGTGAGCGGTGCGCAGATGTCCTACAATTATATGCTGAAATTATATGCTCATGGGGGATCGCGATGACACAGGTCAGGATGACACAAGTCAGACCGGCCGCGGTCGCCGGCAGCTTCTATCCCGCTCGCGCCCGCGACCTCGACGCGATGGTCCGCCATGAACTGGCGCAGGCGGCGGCGCACGTGCCGTCTGCTGCCACAGAGNCCCCGAAGGCGGTGATCGTCCCACACGCCGGCTACGTGTATTCCGGGCCGATCGCCGCTGCCGCCTACCGGCGGCTGGCAGCGGCCGCCGACGAGGTCCGCCGGGTGGTCCTGATCGGCCCGTGCCACCGGGTGCGACTGGATGGCCTCGCCGTGCCGTCCGTCGACGCATTCGAATCCNCTCTGGGCCGTGTGCCGATCGACCGGGCGGGCGTGGAGGCGGCATTGGCCGTACCCGGCGTTGTCGTCTCGGATCTGGCACACGCCGCAGAGCACGCACTCGAAGTGCAGCTGCCCTTTCTGCAGGCGATCTTGGGTGAGTTTTCGCTCGTCCCGCTGGTCGTGGGCTTTGCGAGCGGAGATGTGGTTGCGGACGTGCTCGACCGGCTGTGGGGCGGGCCGGAGACGCGCATCGTCATCAGTTCCGACCTGACTCATTATTTCGACTATGCGACGGCGCAGCGGCGCGATGCCGAGACATGCCGACGAATCGAGGCGCTGGACGACGCCCACATCGATGCAGACGGTGCCTGCGGGCGCATTCCGATCGCGGGCCTGCTGCAGGTGGCACGCCGGCGCGGGCTGCGGCCGACGACACTGGACCTCAGGAACTCGGGCGATACCGCCGGTGACCGCCGCCGCGTGGTGGGCTACGGCGCCTGGATGTTCACCGAGGCCCCGGCGCGCGCCGACAGCGCCCTTNCCGGTCGCCTGATCCGGCCGCCTGAGGTCGCTGTGGATAACGGATCTGCAGTAGAGGACGGTCGCGTGGCCATCAGCCGGCTGCTAGAGCAGCACGGCCTGACGTTGCTGCAACTGGCCGCGGCCAGCATCCGGCATGGCCTGCAGCACGCCCGGCCGTTGCCGGTCACCGTGGGTGAATATTCGGAACCGCTGCGCGGCGAGNGGGCGTCGTTCGTGACCCTCAAGTGCGCAGGCCGGCTGCGCGGCTGCATCGGCTCGGTCGACGCCCATCGTCCGCTGGCCGAGGACGTAGCGGCGAACGGCTACGCGGCCGCGTTCCACGACAGCCGCTTTCCCCGCCTGCAAGTGGCCGAATGGTCGCAGCTGCAGGTCTCGGTTTCGGTGCTGAGCGAACCGGAGCCGATGACGTTCGCTTCCGAAGCCGAGCTGCTCGCCCAGCTCCAACCCGGTGAGGACGGCCTGATCATCCGCAGCCAGGGCCGCCGCGCCGTCTTCCTGCCGCAGGTCTGGGAGCAGCTTCCGCAACCGGCGCTGTTCATGACCCATCTGAAAGAGAAGGCTGGCCTGCCTGCCAACCACTGGTCACCCGACTTCCGCGCTTGGCGCTTCGTCACCGGCAGCGTTTCGAGCGACGCGCCGTAGCAGATCGACAGCTGTTGACACGACGGTGGCGACGACGACAATCCGCCGTGCCGGTGCCCCTGCCGGCGTCCGGTGCTGGGCGTCGTCCTGCGTATGCAGTCGGTTGCCCCAATCTGTTGTGTCCTGAACCCTGAGGAGTGCGATCCTTGAGCCTCGACATCGATGCCGATACCGTCGAACGCGTGCGTGCGATCGCGCTGCGGGCGGGTGCGGAGATTCTCGACGTCTACAACTCCGACTTCGCGGTCGAGCAGAAGGACGACACCTCGCCGGTCACCGAAGCCGACCGGCGCGCCGAAGTGCTGATCCTGGATGCGCTGCGCGCCGAGGTGACCGACGCCTATCCGATCGTCGCCGAAGAGGAGATGGCGGCCGGCAAGCTGCATGATGTCGGCGATCGGCCGTTCTGGCTGGTCGATCCGCTCGACGGCACCAAGGAATTCATCAAGCGCCGCGGCGACTTCACTGTCAACATCGCGCTGATCGAAAGCGGCCGCNCCGAAGCTGGGGTGGTGCACGCACCGGCGAAGAACGTCACCTACTGGGGCAGCCCGCTGGGCGCGTTCGCCGAAAAGGATGGCAGCGGCGTGCAACCGATCGCCTGCCGGCCGATGCCGGCGACGGGGCTGGTGGCGGTTGCGAGCAAGTCACACCGCAACCCGGAGCTCGAAGAGTTTCTCGCCCAGTACGATCTGGCGGAATCGATTGCGGCCGGCAGCTCGATCAAGTTCTGCCTGGTGGCCGAGGGCCGCGCCGACCTCTATCCGCGCACCGGCCGGACGATGGAGTGGGATACGGCGGCCGGCCACGCCGTCGTGATCTTCGCCGGTGGTTCGGTCACCGATTTCGCTGGCAATGACCTGACCTACGGCAAGCCCGGCTTCGATAATCCGCATTTCATCGTCCGCGGCGCGCCGTCCGCCGCGTGATCCCCGACGGGCACCGGATTGCGCCGGCGGATGCGGCAGCGATTACAGATGCCGCCGCACTGCTCCGCTCGGGCCAACTCGTCGCCTTTCCGACCGAGACGGTCTATGGGCTGNGGGCCGATGCCGGCAGCGAGGCGGCGGTCGCAGCGATCTTCGAGGCGAAAGGACGGCCGCGGTTCAATCCGCTGATCGTCCATGTCCCCGACATCGAGGCTGCGGCCCGGCTGATCCAGGTGGATGAACGCGCCCGTGCGCTGGCTGAACGATTCTGGCCGGGACCGCTGACCTTGGTGCTGCCGCGCCGGGCCGACAGCCGCCTGTCGCTGCTGGTCTCCGCTGGGCTGGATACGGTTGCGGTGCGCGCGCCCGACCATCCGGTTGCCCGCGCGCTGCTCGAAGCCTGCGGCCTGCCGGTCGCAGCCNCCTCGGCCAACGCCTCCGGCCGCATCAGTCCGACGACGGCAGCGGACGTAGCCGCGGACCTCGGAGACCGGGTGGCAATGGTGCTGGACGGCGGGCCGTGCCGGGTGGGGATCGAGTCCACCGTTCTCGACCTGAGCGGACCTCGGCCGGTGGTGCTGCGCCCGGGCGGCGTGCCCGAAGAAGCTTTGATCCCACTGGTGGGACCGCTGGCCGCTTCCGGAGCGGACGGTGGGCCGGTGCGGTCGCCCGGCATGCTGCGGCGTCACTATGCGCCAGCACGCCCGCTGCGGCTGAACGCCCTGTCCGCACAGCCGGGCGAAGCGCTGCTGGGGTTCGGACCGGGATTCGAGGGCGCTGCGCTCAATCTCAGCCCCACGGGCGATCTGATCGAAGCCGCAGCCAACCTGTTCGCAATGCTGCGCGCGCTTGACCGTGCGCCGGGCTACCGGGCACTGGCCATCGCCCCGATCCACGCGCACGGCCTGGGGTGCGCAATCAACGATCGGTTGCGTCGCGCGGCAACACCGGAGACGGAGGACGACGACTGGAACGATCGCGGCCCGGCCGCGCCGTGTGTGCTGCCGTCAATTGAAGAGGAGCCCCAGTCCTGAACGCGCATCCTAAACGTGCGTCATGAACACAAGCGCACTGGCCGAACGTCTGTTCAGCCGGCCAACTTCCAGAATCCCTTTTCGCGCAGGAATGCTGCCCGGTCGATTTGCTCGGAGCCGTCGCGGAAGATATAGGTGACGTACACTGCTGTGTACTTGCCGACCTCTTCCTCCTTGTCGATGCGGACCTGCTTCAGCGTCCCGTCGTGGGTGAGGCCATCGCAGTAGTCCTTCACGGCGTATCCGATTTCAACCCACGTCTCGCGCAGTGCTGGGTACAAGAGCTCGTCCACGTCCGTATAACGTCGCTCGTTACACGCGTTGGCGATGGATTCCAGGACCTGTGAGGCGGGAATTTTGCTCGGCGGTGGTTCATCGTCCGCTGCGCGAGCGGATGCCGAGACCAAGATCAGCAAAAGGCCGGCGATCACCGCCGCGTGTCGCTTCTTGAAACACAACAGCGAACTCATCGTCGAACCCATCGGCGCGACCTTTCGCACAATCACACGCCGCAGCTAGCATTCTCTGCCGTGCCGGTCAAGCGAAGGCAGGGACCGGGGCAGGGCTATCGCATTTGGCCGAGGATGGATCTGGCGAAGTCGTTGGACCATCCGGAGCGTTTGCGTTTTCGGCGGATGGAGATGCCGGGTCGGGCTGGTTGCAGGACGTTGAGGGCGAGTTTGCGCAGTATCGCGAGGTTTTCCGGTCCGTGGTCCTTGCGGTTGCGGGCCCGGTCCTCGTCGAAGACGACGTCGAGCAGCCAGTGGAGGCCGTTCTCGATCGACCAGTGTGCACGCGCGGCCTGCAGGTAGGCGGAGGCTTCGAGCGGCCGCGAGCTCACGTGATAGTGGCGCGTCGTGGTGCGCTTGCCGCGGCACTCGACCGTGCTCTCGATCACGCCGAGACAGGCGCGTTGCGGCAGTAATACCAGCTCGGCGCACGACGTCTTCGCTCCGCGGAGCCAGTCGAGGTCGTGGCTCACCCAGCCGCGCCTTGTCTCGATACGGCCGTGCTCGGCGTCGGTGGTGACGGCGGTCGGGAGGCCGGCCAGGGTCTCGGCATCGGCGAAGTAGGCCGCTACTTCCTTGTGCAGGGCCGGCCGGTTAGCCTTGAGGCGCAGCAGATAGTCACCGCCTCGCGCCAGGATCAGCTCGGCGGTTTCGTTCTGGCAGTGAATTGCGTCGGCGGTGACCAGCCGGCCGCCGAGGTCAAGGCAGGTGAGCAGCGCCCGGGCGGCCAGGATCTCGCTGTCGCCGTCAGCGGCACGGAAGCGCCGCTGGCCGATCACGAGGCGGGTCGAGGAGGCGAAGGCGGTGACCACGGCCAGCGGGTTGCCGCGGGCGGCATCGTCGAACGAGCGCCTAAGCGTCTTGCCGTCGATCGCGATCACGCCTTCGCCGGCGGCGCCCAGCGCCTCGACGAAGCGGGTGAAGCAGCGGGCGAACGCCTCCGGGTCAAGCAGCCGGAACACGCGGCTGAACGTGTCGTGGCTGGGCACCCCGTTCTTCAGCCGCAGGAACGCGCCGAACAGGCCTTCGCGATCCACCGCGAAGTCGGCAAAATCCGAGCAGCTTTCGGCACCGCACACCGCTGCGGTCAACGCAATGACGAGGAGTTCCAGCAGATCATGGCGTTTGGCGTTGCCGGTGCGCGGATCGGGCAGGGCATCAAAAGCGGCTTCAAACCAGGACAGCGACACCCACAGGCTCCCAAAGCATCAAGGGAACCACACAAGAATCCGTCTCAACCCGCCACGCCAGAGCTATTTCCCAAATGCGATCCCCTGGGGACCGGGCAGGGCCCCGAACTCATGTGACAGGAGAGAGGTGGTTTTTCTGAATCGATGTGGCGTCCTCGAATTGGAGCCGACCGAATGATTGCCGACGGAACTCTGGCTCATAGCGTCAAGCACTTGACAAGACCGCGCGCCTGAGGTTGATTTGCCCGCCTTCGCGGCGGAGTAGCTCAGCTGGTTAGAGCAGCGGAATCATAATCCGCGTGTCGGGGTTCGAGTCCCTCCTCCGCTACCACCCTACATCCGTTCCCTCGCACTCTCCTCTCCGCCTACGGCCCGCCGGGGTCGGTAGACTCATGCTCGAATTGCGTTACTGCAGCAGGCGGATCGAGCTGAGGCCGGGCAAGCCGGCCATCGAGATCGGTGAAAGGCGCAGCTTCTGCAAACGCTGAAGCTGGTTCCGGCGACCGTGCCGGCCTCTCATCAAAGCCGGATTTTCGGTTGCTGGTCTCCAGGGTCCCGGAAGGGCTGCTCACGGCCGTGATCCGCCCCCGATATCCTGTCACTCTGCTCCGCGTCGTGAATAAGATCGGCTAAAACGCCGTGTCAGACGGGAACAGTCGGTCGAGCCGTTCGATTTCGGCCGCACCGATCTGCACGGGATTGCCGGCGAGGATGCCGGCGACGTTGCGGAAGGGNGAGCCGATATGCATGCCCTGGTGGTCGATGACGAGCTCGCGAATGTCCTTCTCGTGCGTCGAGCCCCGCATCTTGAGCACCGTCAGACCGCGGCGCATCTCGCCGAACAGCTCGACGTAGCGCAACAGCATGATGGTATCGGTGATCGACGAGATGTGCGCCTCAGTGACCGACGTGCCCCCGGTGAGCGTCGGCGTTGTCGAGGTGAACAGCCCGGTGATTTCCTTGAACTTGATGAACGAGGTGACGGCAAGAACGAACTCGCGGAAGCCGCGTACGGTCGAAATGCGTTCCAGCGCCGAGACCGAGTCGATGGCGATGCGGTTCGGCTTGAACTGTTCGATGCACCCCTTGATCCGCACCAGATGGTCTTCGAGGCTCGCGGANTCGGGATACTCGCAGACAACCTGGAGCTTGCCTTCCGCTTCCAGTGCGTCGAAGTCGGTGCCCCAGCCGATGGCGTTGCGGCCCAGTTGCTCGCGGCTTTCCTCGAAGGCGAACAGCAGGCAGCGCTCACCCGCCGCGGCACCGCCATGCACGAAGTGCGTCACCATCAGGGTCTTGCCGGTGCCGGTGGCGCCGGAAACAAGAATGATCGAATCGCGGAACAGTCCGCCGCCGCACATCCGGTCAAGGTCAGTGTTGCCTGAGGTCACCCGGATGTCGCCCGAACGCTGCTTAAGCTCGATGGCCGACAGCGGAATGACGATGATGCCGTCGTGCGGCATGATGGTGAACGGGTACTCGCCCTTCTTGTGGGTGGTGCCGCGAAACTTGAGGATTTCCATGGTCCGGCGCCGTTTTTCATCCTCCAGCACATTGCGCAGAATGATCACGTTGTCGGCGACAAACTCCTCGACGCCATAAAGGGCGATTGGGCCCCCATACTCTTCCTTGCGTTCGGCGGTGAGCACGGTGGTGACCCCCATCTCGCGCAAGGCGGATGCGATCCGGAACAGCTCATGGCGGATCCGGCTCGAACTGTCGAAGACGCTGAACACGGCGCCGATTGAATCGAGAACCACGCGTTTGGCGTTGACGGCACGGATGGCGTGTTCGATCCGGGCGAGCAGGGCGCCGAAGTCATAGTCGCCCACGACCATCATCTCGTGGCTGGGCTCCGGCGAGGCATCGACGAACGTCCACGCGCCTTCTTCTTCCCAGCGGGCGATGTCCCAGCCGAAGCTGATCATGTTGCGCCGGATGTCGAGAGGCTGCTCTTCGAAGGTGATGAAGACGCCGTTCTCATCATGTTGTCGGATCCCTGCGGCGAGGAACTGGCTGGCAAAGATCGTCTTGCCCGAGCCGGCAGAGCCCGCAACCAGTGCCGTACGGCCTTTCGGCAGACCGCCATCGGCGATGTAGTCGAACCCTGGAATGCCTGTTGTAACTTTTCCCACATGCCAGGTTTGTCCCGCCTTGGCGCCCTCCGGCCTGTTCATCGTTGTTTCCTTTCTGCACGCGCTTCGCGAATCGCCAGATCAAGCCCCACCAGCACCCGCTCGCGATCGGAGAGGTCTCCGACGACGCGTCGGATGGGTGGGGAAGTTNNCTTTACGAGCGTGGGCGTCGCCAGAATTTTTCGTTCTCCGCCAGCTGCNGGCCGTTCGAGGACGTCGATAACCGCGAGTTCGTAGGCGCTGGACAAATCCTCTCGNCAGATTTCCTTCAGGCTCGATATGGCCTGTTCGGTTCGCGGCGTGCGGCCGGCGATGTAGAGTTTCAGGACGAACTGCTTCATTACGGCTGTTTCCCTGTGTCGCCCGGTGCGGCCAAGGTTTCGGTATGGTTCTCCGGGCGTGACCGGAAGGCAGGTCCGCGACCCCACGACAAGCGGCGATAGAAGGAGAGGAGATGGCCCATCAATTGTAGCAGCAGCAGCCGCCCCTCCTCCACGTACCCTTTGGTTTTGTGAGCCGAACATACCTCAAGGCGGGTCGTCATGGCCGCTTTGTGCAGGTCGACCGTGTCTCGGGGCCCAGCGCCGAGTATGCCCAGGCAATCGGAAATCTCACTCAAATCCTCAATGAGGCGAGCCAATTCCTGGTTGGATCGACCCATCAGCGAGCGGTCCAGCAGATCCCCATATCGATGCACCAGTTCGCCAAACTGCTCTGGTGCGCGTTGCATCAGCGACATCGTGCCCAGGCTGCGTTCCGTGATGGGCGTCGGCGTCCGGTCGCTCATGGCGTTCAGACCCCGAACTCATGCTCCCGTGAAACCTGTTGACGTGTCTCTTCTTGCACATTTTGGAAGCGATTGCGTTCAATTGCATAGCGGACGGCGCGCCGCAACTGCAAGCTGTCGATGTCTGCGACGCTGAGACAGTCCTGTGCACCAGCCTGAAGCGCCTGGATCGCCCGGGTTTCTTCACTAATGCCGCTGATTGCAATCAGCGGCACGTCGGAGGCGCTGCGGCTCAGATGCGCAATGATGCGGATGCTCTCGTTCCCCAATGCATCGAGGTCGACGAACGCCAGCAGCGGCTTGTGTTCCGAAATCCGATCCCAGGCCGCCTCAGGCGCGGCTGCCGTCACCTCAGCAAAAATTCCCGTTTCTCCGGAGCGCAGGGCACTCTCGATACGAGCGGAATCGGTCAGATCGCCGCCGATCAACAGGATTTTCTGCGGGCGCTCGATCATCCCCACTCCTCTGTCTGCGCCTCTCCTTGATCAGGGGAGGCAAGACAGTCCGTGTTGCTGGCCAGCCTCACCATGCACGCACGCCACACCCACAACAGCCCGTTGCGGGGGCGTCACTGTACCCAACGTCTGCGGGGACAACCACAGACCATATGCTGCTTTCGGGCCGTTGAGTCGAGTCACCATGTACACCCTGCATGGGGGTGATTCGTCAAGTCTGCACTGTAAACGACGGGCATCACTTGCGGAAAATACCGACACATGGGTCATGTTGTGCGTATATGCAACTTAAAGGTAATCGCATATGCAAGCTTGGCCAAGGACCTTGGATGCGAATGCGAAAATGTCTTACAACGAAGGGCATGCCAGCGAGACTTGCGCATGTCCTGCAACCGTGGACCGAGCAACGAAAACGCCGATGACTTCGAAACGCCTGTTGATCGTCGATGACGAACCGCGGTTTGCGGCATTCGTCCAACGGGTGGCTGAGCCGCTCGGCTACGATGTGGAGGTCACCAACCACGGCCGCGAGTTCCAGGCCGCCTACCGGCGCCAAGTGCCCGACGTGGTCGTCATCGACATGGTGATGCCGGATATTGACGGGAACGAGCTTGTCCTGTGGCTGGTGGATCAGCAGTGTGCTGCTGACATCATCATCATTACCGGATATCACCCCGATTATGCGGTGAACGCCCGGCTTCTGGCTGAATTCAAAGGGTTGCGGTCGGTGGCAACCCTGAGTAAGCCGGTCAGTGTCGCCAGGTTGCGCGAGGCACTCGTCCCGCCGGGACGCGACCCGCCAGCGCCGCCGGAGAACAGGGGTGCGTGATCGTCGCGACTTGGTCGTCCTGTTTCTGACCACGACGGTCATCGCCGTGTTGATTGCCGTCGTCGCGCTGGGCGCGTCATACCAGCGACAGCTCGATGATGACCGCGGCCGTCTTGCCGAGGCAGCGATGCTTCAGGCGAAGCTGTTGCAGGAAGCGCCCCCGTCGCTCGATCGGGCGCTCGACCGGGGAAGTAACCCGGGGTGAACAGGGTAGCCAGGCGTTTGCAGACTCGGCGCACCTGCATCGTCTTCTCGGCCGCGATGCCACAATGGTCATCGGCCGCAGCGAAGGCCAATCCCCGGTTTTTCTCGATAATCCATGGTTGCCGGACACGCTGGCGCCACTCGTCGTCGACGTCGCGCTGGGTCGATCCTTGCGGCGCGCGCTTGCCGGCGAAACGGGAAGTATGGTTAGCGAAAATGCTGCCGGTGAGCGTGTTCTCTTGGTTTTTGCCCCGTGCCCGGACAGTCTCTGGGCGTGGTTGCGTCGATGCCGCTCGTCGGGGTCAATGCGGCCTTTGCCCACACCGCGAGGCTCACGATCGGCGCTCTGCTGGCGCTGATCGCTATCGCCGCCGGCGTCTTCTTCATGCTCGGCCGCGAACTTGTCCGTCGAGGACAGAAGAGTGAGAGCCGTTTCGGTGAACTCTTCGACAATTTGCGGGAGGGGACTCATGGCGCGCCGCGCGGGCGACGAGTTTGTCGTCACGCGGGCGAACCGTGCCTTTGGACGTCTACGGAGAATCATCCCGGAGCAGATGTCGGGACGTCCGCTGTCCATGGCGTTTCCGGATGAAGGACACGGCGGACGCTTGTCCGAGGTGGTGCACCGCGTTCAGCGCAGCGGCCAGCCGGAACGTCTGTCAGCCATCTCCGACAAGCAGGCTGGCAGCGCAGCGCAGGCTGGCGGCGGTTGGTTTGCCTACGACGTGCTCCGCCTGTCGGGCGACGAAATCGCCGTGTTGGTGAATGATATCAGCGATCAGAAACAGGCCGAGGAGGCGCTGAAGGAAAGTGAGGCGCGCTGGCGCTCGATCATCGAGGCGCATACGCAGGCCGTGGTCATTGTTGATCAGAAGCACGAGATCCGGTTTGTCAACAAGGCGGCGGAAACGTTGTTCGGACAGGCGGCACCAAACCTGATCGGCGCTCCATTCGGGTTTCCTCTGGTGCAAGGTGATGTGGCCGAGATCGAAATCATTCGGCCTGGGCACGGCATTGCCTATGGCGAAATGCGGGCGATCCCGATGCGGTGGAGCGGCCAGGACAGCTTTTTGCTGATCATCCAGGACGTCTCTGCACATCGGCGCGCGGAAGGCGATCTGCGCAAGTTGTTCCAGGCCATCGAGCAGAGCCCGGCATCGGTGATGATCACCGATGTCGAGGGATGCATCGAGTACGTCAATCCAAAATTTACGGAAACGACGGGCTATACCTATCCCGAAGTGGTCGGCAAGACGCCCGGATTTCTCCAGTCCGGCCATACTTCATCCGAAGAATACGAGACTCTCTGGAAAATGATCAACGCCGGGCAGGTGTGGCGCGGGGAGTTCAAAAACCGGCGCAAGGATGGTGAGCTGTTCTGGGAGCTGGCCTCCATCGCGCCAGTGCGCGACGCGCGCGGCAAGGTCACCCACTATGTCGCCGTCAAGGAGGATATTTCCGAGCGCAAGGCAACCGAAGAGCGGCTGCGACGCGCACAAAGGATGGAGACCATCGGCCAACTTACGGGTGGGGTCGCACACGACTTCAATAATCTTCTCGCCATCATCCTCGGCAACCTTCAGCTTCTGGAGGAAAGCCCGGCGCTGGATCGGGAAGGGCGCGAGCTGATTGCCGACGCAATCTGGTCCGCGGAACGGGGAGCCCAACTCACCCACCGGCTCCTGGCGTTCGCCCGTCGCCAGAGGCTCAATCCGAAGATCACCGATCTCAACCTCGTCGTCGAGGAGATGGCAGGGCTGCTGCATCGGACGCTTGGCGAGCGCATTGCCGTGCGTGAAAATCTGGCGCTTGGCGCTTGGCTGACGATGATCGATCGTGGTCAGCTGGAAAGCGCATTGCTGAATCTCGTTGTCAATGCCCGCGACGCGATGCCCAATGGGGGCGCGCTGACGATCGCGACCCGGCCTGCGGTTCTGCCCCACGATCTTCCCAATGCATCTGACGATCTGGTGCCGGGGAATTACGTTGTATTATCGGTCACGGACACGGGCACTGGTATGCCACCCGAGGTGCTCGAGCGGATTTTCGAGCCGTTTTTCACCACCAAGAAATTTGGTGAAGGGTCGGGGCTCGGTCTCAGCATGGTCTATGGCTTTGTGCGCCAGTCCGGCGGACATATTGGTGTCGAATCCGCCGTCGGGCGCGGGACCACGGTCAGCATCTATCTGCCGCGGGCCGAGGTGGAGGCGGTCGACGTAGAGGACATGCAAGCGGCGCGGGCACTGGAAAAGCGCCCCTCCGAACACGAAGTCATTCTTGTCGTCGAGGACGACAGCCGTGTCCGCAAGACGGCCACCAATATCTTGCGTAAACAGGGCTATGAGGTTGTCGAAGCGAGTGATGCGAGCGAGGCGCTGCGCATGGTCGATCGGCTGCCGCGTCTCGATCTGCTGTTTAGTGATGTTGTCCTGGCAAATGGCATCAATGGATCCGAACTCGTGCATCAGGTGTTGTGTCGCCGACCTGGAACACGCGTGCTTTTGACGAGCGGTTATGCCCAACAAATTCCGACGATCGAGGGCAGCTTGGNNCGAGGGCCCGATCTGTTGCCGAAGCCGTATCGCCGCAGTGAACTGATCACTCGCGTGCGTCAGCTTCTGGATCGCGTGGGGGAATAAGTATTGATGAATAACGCAAGTTACGCACTGGAATTCATGTAACCCATTCAGGCAACTTCAAGAGGCTGCAACCGTAAGGCGTGATGGCCATCACAGCAACCGCCACTTGAGTTTGCTGCGGCACGATGCTAAGAAAACTTGGAACTGTTGCAGGGGGCTGTCGTTATGAGTAGGCGCGTGTTTTGCCTGCTCGGGGGCGGCTGTTTAGAGGTTGCGGAAGTGCTGTAGGGGCGCGAACCAGATATGTGTCAGCCTTAGGGTTTAGGGTCGTCCGTGGTGTTCGGCATGGATCAGGGATAGCTGAGGCGAGCGCAGCGGCAGGCGTGTTAGATTGGTGGCATGTGCGGGCCGCGAAGCGCCAGGCGAGCCTCAGGGTGATTCTGTGCGGTATAATGGGACAGCAGTGCAGGTGACGGTGATCATAGAAGACGATATGGCCACCGGGATAAATTCTCTCTCGCGATCGGCGCCGAGGTGGCGTATTGGCCGACGCAAGTTACGGAACCGGGGCCGCGCATTGCCCTAGCTGAGGAGGTTTTTCCGATGTCTGCGCAGGGCGAGGTTTCTGGCCGCCGGCATATCCTGACCGTGGTGCTTGAGGACTATTGCCATGTCGGACCGGTCAGTCGTTTCGTATCCNCCGACTATTGGCACCGCTTCGAAAGTCGGGTTGAACGCAACACTCATCTGACGCTCGACTTGCTGGACGAAGTGGGGGCCAAGGCAACATTCTTCGTGCTGGGCTGGATTGGGGAAAATCAGCCGCAGGTGGTGGCTGAGGTTGCCAAACGGGGGCACGAGATCGCCAGTAAGGGCTTCTTTCACCGTTCAGTCCGGGAAATGACGCCGGAGCAGTTTCGTGAGGACATCCGGCACTCGCGCGAGGCGCTAGAAAATGCATCCGGTATGCCGGTGCGGGGGTATCGGGTTCCGCGCGGTGGCTTCGACAAGGACGACCTGTGGGCGCTCGACATTCTGGCGGAAGAAGGGTTCGCCTACGACTCGAGTTTGCGGCCGGTTGGTCTTGAGTTCTCGAAAGAGCCGTTCCGCCGTTTTGTCCACACGCATCAGCATGGCAGTCACAGCATCGTCGAAGTGCCACTGTCAACGTGCAAGCTGGGCCCGCTGACACTGCCGATCTCCGGAGGTAATTTTCTGCGTCAGTTGCCGCACAGCTTCATCCGCCACGCGATTGGCCAGTGGGTGAAGAATGAGACGGCGCCGCTGGTGTTCTATTTTCATGTCTGGGAACTCGATCCGGAACAGCCGCGGATCAATGCGGTTTCGCGGATGGAGCGGATTCGCCAGTATCGTAATCTGGATGCGATGGGGTCGCGGATCCGGCACTACCTGAAGGAGCTGCCTTTCGGGACGGTTGCCGGGCACCTGCAACTGGATTACCCGGAATTCGATCCGGCGCGGATCAGGACTCATCAGCCGGTTCCATCGGCAAAGCTGGTCGACCGGTCACCAGCCCCGCGATCGAGGGCCAGTCGATTGNTTCCGGTCAGCGTTGTCATCCCGTGCTTTAATGAAGAAGATACGCTGGGCTATCTTGCCAATACTCTTGAGAGTTTTTCGAACAGCGTTCGCAACCGTTATGATGTGAGCTACGTATTTGTCGATGATGGCAGCCGGGATCATACCTGGGAGCGGCTGAACGAGTTGTTCGGCAAACGTGCCGACTGCTTGGTGGTGCAGCACAAGCAGAACCGCGGAATTGCTGCCGCGACGCTGACGGGTATCGAGAACAGCCGGGCAGAGATTGTTTGTGCGATTGACGCCGACGGAACGTTCGATCCGCATCAGCTCAAGGAAATGATCCCGATGCTGAAGCCGGGAGTGGATGCGGTCACGGCGTCGTGTTTCCACGAGCAGGGGCAGATCATGAATGTGCCCGGATGGCGGATGGCGCTGTCAAAGGGGGCATCGCTGCTGTACCGGGCGGTCTTGCACAACAAGCTGTCGCATTACACCAGCTGCTTCCGCGTCTACCGCAAGAGCGCGCTCGCCGGTCTGCGGCTGCGTGACGAGCGCTACGTGGGCATCACCGAGATCCTGAGTTCGCTCGACATGCAAGGCTCGAAGATCGTCGAATACCCGGCGGTGCTTGAGGTGCGGCTGCTCGGTCAGTCGAAAATGAAAATCGCCAAAACAATCTGGGGACACCTGCAGCTCGTCGGGCATCTCGCTTCTGAACGAATTGCAGAGAGCGTGTCTTCGCGTGAGACGCCTCCGGGACGCCGGCAACATTCGTAATCTCTGAGGCGGAGATCAATGAAGGACGGAAACACGGCGAAGGCGTGGTGCGTCGTCGGGGGTGGGCTGCTGGGGTTGACCCTGGCCCATCGTTTGGCGCAGGCAGGTCAACGGGTCACGGTGCTGGAGGCGGCGCCGGAGCTGGGGNGTCTGGCGTCCGCATGGCAGGTCGGCGATGTCACGTGGGATCGATACTACCATGTCATCATGCTGTCCGATCAGCACCTCCGTCGGCTGTTGGCCGAGCTTGATCTTGAAGCGGGAATTGACTGGAAGACGACGCGTACCGGTTTCTTTACCGGCAGCGGTCTGTACAATCTGAATAACGCGATCGACTACCTGAAGTTTCCGGCACTCGGTCTGATCGACAAGATCCGTCTCGGGCTCACCATTGTCTACATGGGCCGGATCAAGGACGGGCGGCACCTGGAATCGGTCCCACTTTCCGATTGGCTGACGAAGCTCTCCGGTCGGCGTGTTTTCGAGCAGCTCTGGCGACCACTCCTGAGTGCGAAGCTGGGCGATGCCTATCGCAAGGCGTCGGCCTCGTTCATCTGGTCCTACGCGCGACGATTCTACCAGGCGCGGCAGGGGACGCAGAAGACCGAAATGTTCGGCTATGTTCCGGGCGGCTATGCTCGCATCCTGGAGCGCTTTGGCGCGTTGCTCGAAAGCGAAGGGGTTGCGATCCGCACGGGCCATCCGGTCGAGCGCATTCGTCGCCTGGATGGCCGCTTCGAGATCACGACCCCCAACGGGATGCTGGAGGCCGATCGTGTTGTCGTGACCGCTGCGGCACCGCTGGCTACCAAGGTGTGCGAGGGACTGAATGCCGATGAGGTCGCGCGCCTGCAAGGCGTGACCTACAATGGCGTCATCTGTGCGTCACTGCTGCTCACCCGGCCGCTGGGCGGCTACTACCTGACGTATATCACCGATCAGTCGATCCCGTTTACCACCGTCATCGAGATGTCGTCGCTGGTGGACGCGGGGCAAAATCTGCAGGGGCGAACGCTCGTCTATCTGCCGCGGTACGTTACCGGTGACGATGCCTTCTGGCAGTTGGATGATGCCGAAATCGAACGCCGGTTCCTGGACGGGCTGCGCAAGATCTATCCCGATCTGCAGCCAGACCACGTGGCGGCGTTCCGCGTTGCCCGGGCACGACAGGTGTACGCGGTCACCACGCTGGGATACTCTGACCGCTTGCCACCGATGGTCACGTCAGTGCCGGGACTGGCCGTCGTCAACTCGGCTCACATCGTCAATGCGAGCCTTGCCGTCAACGAAACGGTAGCACTGGCGGGATCGGCGCTGCCGGCACTGCTGGCAATGGATGCCGGGCCGGCTTCTGCTCCCGGAGCCCGTGTCGCCGCTTGATTCGAGCCGTACCGGAGGACCCCGAGCATGCCAGCCAAGGGCAAGCCAATTGCCAGCCTGTCGCTCGATCTCGACAATCAGTGGTCGTACATGAAGACTCGCGGCGATGCTGCCTGGGAGCAGCTGCCGTCGTACCTGGACCTGGTCATCNCCCGCATCCTGCGCTTTCTCGACGAACGCCGCCTGAAGATCACCGTCTTCGTCGTTGGGCAGGATGCCGAGCGACCAGAAAACGAGGCGGCGCTGGCGCAGATCACCGCCGCTGGACACGAGGTTGGTAACCATTCCTTCAACCACGAACCGTGGCTCCACCTCTATGCCGATGCGGAGATCGAGGCGGAGATCGCGCGGGCCGAAGAGGCGATCCTGGCCGCCACCGGCCAGCGCCCCACGGGCTTCCGCGGTCCCGGGTTCAGCCTGTCGAAATCGGTGCTGGCAACTTTGCAGCGCCGTGGCTATCGCTATGACGCGTCCACCTTTCCCACTTTCCTCGGCCCCATCGCCCGCGCTTATTATNTTTTCGTCACCCGCCTCGACCGGCAGGAGCAGGAACAGCGTAAGGCGCTGTTCGGGGGCTTGCGTGACGGGCTGCGGCCACTGAAACCCTACCGCTGGCAACTGGACGGCGGCGAGTTGCTGGAGCTGCCGGTGACGACGATGCCGATTTTCCGGCTGCCGATCCATGTCAGCTATCTGAACTATCTTGCCGGACTGTCGCCGCCGCTGGCGAAGCTGTACTTCGCAATCGCGCTGACGCTCAGTCGCTGGACAGGGGTACAGCCGTCGCTGCTGCTGCACCCACTGGATTTCCTGGGTGCCGACGACGGGCTCGCGCCACTGCAGTTTTTCCCGGCANTGAACATTCCGTATGCGCGCAAGCTTGCCTGGCTGGACGGATTCCTCGCGGCGTTCACTCATCGGTTCGAGGTGTTGCCGATGGGTCGCTACGTGGACGGGGTCCAGAATCGGGACTTACCTCGGCGCGAGCCGGTGTTTCCCACTACGGCGGCGGAAGGACCACAGCCGGCAGCTGCCTGAATTAGGCGGAAACGCCCTTCACAGGGTCTCGGGTGGCTGTGAGCGGGACATGCGAGCGGGGACATGGGGGCATCATGGCTGTTCCGTCGGGCCCGGATCACGTGTGAGGTCTCGGATTAATCCCTCGACAGCCCCGGATTAGCAGCAGGTCAGCCACACTGCGCTGTCGATGGGTCGCCGCCCGTTTG
The DNA here is from genome assembly GCA_013414705.1 of Defluviicoccus sp. Classification (GTDB taxonomy): domain Bacteria; phylum Pseudomonadota; class Alphaproteobacteria; order Rhodospirillales; family Defluviicoccaceae; genus Defluviicoccus. The sequence continues at coordinate 2,337,228 of CP058705.1, read as the reverse complement.
CCCATCCCGACGTCACCTGGACCGTCACCCGGCCTGTCACCCGGGTCGTCACGGCTGGTGTGCAGCAAAACTCCTTGACGGCAGGGGTGTGGCCGTACATGTCTTCGCCGACAATTCCCCCACCAAGGAGATGGCATGGCCAAGGAGGAAGTACTCGAATTCACCGGCGTCGTCACTGAACTGCTGCCCAACGCCATGTTTCGGGTGAAACTGGAAAACAACCACGAAATTCTCGCCCATACCGCCGGCAAGATGCGCAAGAATCGTATTCGTGTCCTGGCGGGTGACCGGGTCAGTGTCGAGATGACTCCTNATGACCTGACCAAGGGGCGGATCACCTTCCGCTACAAGTGAGCGTTTCTGCCGAGCCTGAGTCATCTGCCCCCGCAGGGCTGGGTTCGCCAGGGCCGGCGACCCCGCGCTTTGTGCTGGCCTCTGCCTCGCCGCGAAGACNTGGCGCTGTTGCGACAGGTCGGCCATCCGCCGGATGTGGTGCACGTGGCCGACCTGGACGAAACGGCCCTGTCCCGCGAACTGCCGCGCGATCACGCGCGTCGGCTTGCCCTTGCCAAGGCGGAGACGATCGCCCGCGAGTATCCGGACGCACTCGTCCTGGGAGCCGATACGGTCGTTGCGCGCGGCCGGCGGATCCTGCCGAAGCCGGCCGATGCCACCGAGGCGGCCCGCTGCCTGCACATGCTGTCCGGGACTCGCCATCGGGTATGGGGAGGCGTTGCCCTCATGGGCCCGGGCGGTCGCAGGGCGCTCCGCGTCGTTGTCACCGCCGTGGCGTTCAAGCGCCTGTCGGACGACGAGATCGACGCCTACGTCGCCTCTGACGAATGGCGGNGGAAGGCCGGCGGCTATGCCATCCAGGGCTTGGCGGCAGCGTTTGTCCGCCAGATTGTCGGCTCCTACTCCAATGTTGTCGGTCTGCCACTGTTCGAGACCTGCGCGTTGCTGCAAGGTGCCGGCCTGCGGCGATTCAGGCCCGCAGCTGATCCTGTGGCTGATCCTGCGGTTGATGCCAATTCCGATGCCAATCGATGAGGTGCTGATTTCGAGCTATGCGGGCACCGCGTGTGCCGCCGGCCGCGAGCGCGGGATGCTGGTAGCATTGGCGCTCGACGTCGACGATCTGCGGGTCTGTGACGTCTTTCTTGGCCGGGTGAGCCGACGGGTTCCGGCGATGGGCGGGGCGTTCGTCGACATTGGCCAGCGGCGGTCCGGTTTGCTGATGGCCGCCGACGCGGCTGATGGCCGGTTGCCGTCGGACGGTGAGACGGTGGTCGTCCAGGTGCTGCGTGTGGCCGAAGGCGACAAGGGGCCGAAGCTGACCGGGAAATTGACGGGGAAGCTTACGGAAGAGATCCCCGGGAACTTCAATGCTCGGCTGGCGGACACAACGCTTGGCGATCTCGCGTCGGTGCTCGCATCCGGGCCAATACCGCGACGTCTTGCCCGCGGTCCCGATGCGATCGAAGCGCTGTTGCAGCACGCCGACGCGGGAGGCGCGCTGCGGAGCATCGTCGTCGATGATCCGGCGCGTCTGGTGCGTCTGCGCGCCACGTGGCCGGCGCTCGCGTCCCGCCTGCAGCCATGGCGTGGTCAGGCGTCGCTGTTTGAGGCGGAAGGGGTGAGCGAGGCGATCGAGGCCGCGCTGTCGCCGCGGGTACCGCTTCCCGGTGGCGGTAAGCTGATCATCGAGGAGACGGCGGCCGTGGTGGCTATCGACGTTGATCTCGGCAGCGAGGCGGGATCCTCGGCGAAGGCGGCGGCGCTCGCGTGCAACCAGCACGCGGCGGCTGCCATTGGTCGCGAGGTGCGGTTGCGCGACCTTGCCGGGCGGATCGTCATCGATTTCATCCCGGTGCGCCGGCCGGCGGAGAGGGCGAAGATCCTCGCTGCTTTGCAGGCGGTGTTGGACGATGGCGAGCGTGCACTCAAGATCGGTGGCTGGACGAGAACGGGGCTGGTGGAACTCACGCGCGAGAAACGCGGCCCGTCGCTGGCGTCCCGCCTGCTGGGCGTGTGCCCGGCGTGTGCGGGCTGCGGGCGTGTGCACGCTCCACAGCAGCCGACCGATCCGCTCCTGCCAATGTCCGGAGAGCAGCGATGAGCGCAGGACCTGTCAGAACAGCAAAACCGGGCGGACAAACGCCGCGGGCCTGCCCGATCTGCGGCCAGCCGGCGGATGCGCGCCTGCGCCCCTTCTGTTCGAAGCGCTGCGCGGACGTCGATCTGCACCGCTGGCTTTCCGAGTCCTACCGTATCCCGGTGGTCGAGGACGACCCGGACGCCCTTGATGGTGAAGAGGGGGAGGGATCTCCGCTCGGTGGCGAAGATCGATAGACGGAGACAGCACAAACGCTCCGGAGCCCGCGAAGCAAGCACGGTCGTAAGGGCCGGGCACTATTTCAGTCTGCTGCAGACAAGCAAAACCCCGCCTGCCTTTCGGCAGACGGGGCTGGCCGGCGTTGGGATACTCCTCGCCGCGGCGAGGATGTACGAACAATCAGACGATAAAGTCGAAGTTCGTGGCCGCGAGCTCGGTCACATCGTCGATCCCGACGAGCTGAGCAATCACCGTGGCCGTCACGTCGCTGAACGTTTCGTCATCCGCGACAGCTTCATTGACGACGACCCGGGCGACGAAGGTGTCGGTTCCGTCGTCGAACGCCGAGAGGAAGCTGTCGCCGACGTTCCAGGCCCCGCTTGCCGTCAACTCAAGGGCACCGCCGGTTTCCAGTGCCGCCTCCAGGGCTGCGGCATCGGCGATATTGTCCGCCAGGTCGGCGATCAGGGTGTTGGCATCCGCGGTCACGCTGTCGAGATCGGTGGCGCCGGTGATGGTTGTAAACACCGGAGCGTCGGACGCAGTCACGGACGTAGTTGGGTCATCGAGGGTGACGAACGCACCTCCACTCGCCATTTGGGCAACGCTGATATCCAGATAATCTTCCGTTGCGTCGCCTTCCGTGGCGTTGAACCCGGTGATGATGTCAGCCGCGGAGAAATCGTCCAACTGCACGACATCTTCGGCGCTGGTGAGCTCGGTCAGATCGATGTGGTCGGCACCTGCATCACCAATAATCGTGTCTTCGCCCTCACCGCCGGTGAGGCTGTCTGCCGCGCCCCCACCCCGGAGTTCGTCGCCACCGTCACCACCCAAAATGGTGTCTGCTGCATCGCCACCGTAGAGCGCGTCGACACCGGCGCCGCCGTCAATGCTGTTGGCGCCGTCGACGCCGTCGATCGTGTCGTTGCCGTCGCCGCCACTGATCACGTTCGCGGCTGTGGTGCCGATGATATCGTCGGCCTGGTCGCTGCCGATCACGTTCTCGATGCTCGTCAACGTATCGGTGCCGATGCTGCTGCCCGTCGCCTCCCCGGTGGTGAGGTTGACGGTGACGGCGGCGGTTGCACTGGAATAATCGATGGTATCGAGGCCTGCGCCGCCGTCGATGGTGTCGTCGCCGGCTCCGCCATCGATGACATTCGCGACCGCGTTGCCGGTGAGGTCGTCGGCCTGGTCGCTGCCAATGATATTCTCGATGTTCTTCAGCGTGTCGGTGCCGATGCTGTTGCCGATCGCCTTGCCGGTGGAAAGATCGACGAAGACGGCGTCGGTTTCGCCGGAATAATCGATGGTATCGATACCGGCCTTGCCGTCGAAAAAGTTGTCGCCGGAATTGCCGACGAAGGTGTTGTCGCCGGAATTGCCGTAGCCCTTGATGTTGGTGATGCCCTGCAGTTCCAGGCGCTCGACGTTCGCGCCCAGGGTATAGTTTACCCAGGCCTGAACCGTGTCGGTGCCTTCGTCGGCCGCCTCGACCACCTTGTCCCAGCTGCTGTCGACAACGTAGGTGTCGTCGCCCGCACCGCCGACCATGGAATCGCTGCCCGAGCCGCCGTCGAGGCTGTCGTTGCCCTCACCGCCGATCAGCGTGTCCTTGCCGGAGCCGCCGGACAGGCTGTCGTCAAAGCACCTTCGCCGCCTTCGAGGCGGTTGGCGTTGCTGTCGCCCAGGATGGTATCTGCACCGGTGTCACTGCCGATGATGTTTTCAATCCCCGAGAGCTCATCGGCGCCACCGTCGCCATCGTCGGACGCTTCGCCCACCAGCAGGCTGACGGTGACGCCCGCGGCCGCGCCGGAATAGTCGGCGGTATCGATCCCTTTGCCGCCGACGAGCGTGTCATCACCCGCACCGCCGATCAGCGTGTCCTTTCCGTCGCCGCCGTCGATGGAGTTGGCGCCGGTATCGCCGGTGAGCGCATCGGCGTGGCCGCCGCCGAGGATGTTTTCGATCTCGGCCAGCGTATCGCTGGCACCCGAGTCGTCGGTGGCAATCCCGGTGCCGAGATTGACGGTGACGCCCTTATTGGCGCCGGCGTAGGACACCGTGTCGGTGCCGTCACCGCCGGTCATGCTGTCGTCTCCGTTGCCACCCCGCAGGGTGTCATCGCCGAGCCCACCATCGATGGTGTCGGCGCCAGCGGCGCCATTCAGCAGGTTGTTGCCGTCGTTGCCGGTGATCGTGTTGGCGAGGTTGTTACCGGTGCCGTCGATGTTCGCGCTGCCGGTTAGGGTCAGGTTCTCGATGTTGTAGGACAGCGTGTAGGTGGCCGACGCGTTGACGGTATCGGTACCCTGATCCTTGTACTCGACGACCTTGTCCTTGGTTTCGTCCACGACATACGTGTCGTCGCCATCGCCGCCGATCAGCGTGTCGATGCCGGTGCCGCCATCGAGCTGATCGTTGCCGTCTTCGCCGAAGAGCTTGTCGCGACCGTCGCCGCCATCAAGGCTGTCGACGCCATCGCCACCCTTCAGCGTGTCCTTGACGCTGCCGCCGGTGATCGCATCGTCACTGTCATAGCCGTAAATGACGTTGGCGGCATCCGCATCGCCCGCGAGCGTATCGGCGTCTGCGAACAGAGCTTCGCGAAATGCGGCGCTGTTGGTCAGATCAGAATCGAGAGGATCGAAGCCGCTGAGATCGGTGAGCGTGAAAAGAGTATCGGTTTCCTTCGCGTAGGTCCATGAATCGATCGTGCCGGCCGACAGCTTTCCATCAGTCACGGCGAGGCCGGTGCCTTCGAGCGTGATCGTGTAGCTGCCTTTGGTTCCGATGGCGTCACCGGTAAGAGCGTCGATGCTCCACGAGAACGTCTTGATCTGGTTGAACGGATACCAGGTGTCCGTGTGAAATCCACCCGTCGAGACCGTCAGGGTTGCCATTGTTTCATCTCCGAATTTGCAACACTCATTGTGTGAGCCGCGCCCTGTATGAGCCGTATCAGGGGCGGCAGTCGTTCCCGCGGAGTGACCCCCAGCTTTAACCCATTAGGGGTGTTTTAACGTATTTATGCGCCGCAAGTGAAGGGTGTTGGAAAGGTGGCGCCGCAGATCATCTCAAGGTGATGCTGAATTGCTGCCATAAGCATCCTAAAAATCGGGAATAATTAATATATAATCTTATAATTGTTGATTATTAGGATTTTGAACTTATTTGCCGCGAGACTTTTGCTGCGCAAATGGGGGTGAGAGAGCGCGCTAGGATGGCGCGGCAACTGGCCGATTTTGTTCTGCCGGTGCGGTTCGCAGGACCTGCACCAGCACCAGAGCAGGCACGAGAGTGACCGCCAGAGGCGGTTGCCGGGACACTGCACACATATCGGGAGCACCAGAGGCACCGGCGGACGCGAACGCGTCGCGGCTTCACTTAATGTTTCGAGCCATTGCAGTTGCGTGAATGCGCCTTGACCAACCCTATCTTGAGCAGGAATAGTAGAGGCGAATTATGCTCCCAATGAGCATAATCTGGACAGAGCCAAGGGTACCGATGACCGCACTCGCCAGCGCTGCACTTTCCTACACTCCGGAGGTGGCTGCCGCCACCCAGCCGCTCTACGACCGGGTCAGCCGTATCATCCCCAGCATGGAATGGCCGCTGATGGCGCCGCTGGTGGCCGAGATCAACCGGCTGAAACGGGAGCGCAATGCGGTGATCCTGGCGCACAACTACCAGACGCCGGAGATCTACCACTGCGTGGCCGACATCGTCGGCGACTCGCTCGCTCTGGCGCAGAAGGCGGCCGACAGCGATGCCGACGTGATCGTCCAGGCTGGCGTGCACTTCATGGCCGAGACCTCGAAGCTGCTCAATCCGGACAAGATCGTGCTGATCCCGGACGACCGGGCCGGCTGTTCGCTGGCGGAATCGGTGACGGGTGCCGACGTCCGGCTGCTGCGCGAGGCCTATCCGGGCGTACCGGTCGTCACCTACGTCAACACCTCGGCTGAGGTGAAGGCGGAATCCGACATCTGCTGCACGTCGGGCAACGCGGTGAAGGTGGTGGAATCGCTCGGTGTCGACCGGGTGCTGTTTATTCCGGACGAGTATCTGGGCAAGTACGTCGCCTCGCAGACCGACGTCGAGATCATCACCTGGAAGGGGCACTGCGAGGTGCACGAGCGGTTCACCGGCGACGAGATCCGCGGCTATCGCAGTGGCGCCGGCAACGAGAATCTGGTGGTGATCGCGCATCCTGAGTGCCCGCCCGACGTGATCGAGGCCTCGGATTTCGCCGGCTCGACGGCGCAGATGCTGGATTATGTCCGCAGCAAGCGGCCACCCAAGGTGCTGATGGTGACCGAGTGCTCGATGAGCGACAACATCGCCGCCGAGGTAACCGACGTCGAATTCGTTCGCCCGTGCAACCTGTGTCCGCACATGAAGCGGATCACGCTCGATAACATTCTGCATTCGCTGCAAACGCTCGAGCCCCGGGTCGAAGTCGATCCGATGGTTGCCGAGCGCGCCCGGCGCGCCGTGGAGCGGATGCTCGCCGTCGGCCGGTAAGAGGCCGAAAAGCCGGCCAGAACAGCCGGTGAGGAGTTCAGACAATGCCCGATTCGTTTCGTGAGCGGCCAGTCCAGCACTGGCGGACCAGTGTTGTTGTGGTGGGCTCGNGGGTTGCCGGACTGGCGTGTGCACTGGCGCTGGCGCCGACGCCGGTGCTGCTGCTGACCAAGACGGCCGGCGCGCAGGGCGGTTCCAGCGTTTACGCCCAGGGCGGCATCGCCGCTGCGGTAGGCGCGCAGGACACGGCCGAGAGCCATGCCACCGATACCGTCGCTGCCGGTGCGGGCTTGGTCGATGGCGAGCGGGCGCTGCTGCTGGCGCGCGAGGGGCCGNAGGTGGTCCGCGGGCTGATCGAGGCTGGTGTGCCGTTCGATCGCGGCGCCGATGGCGAGGTGGTGCTCGGGCGCGAAGCGGCGCATTCGGCGGCGCGCATCGTGCACGCGGGCGGCGATTTCACCGGCCGCAACCTGACCGCAGCCCTGCTGCAGATGGCGGCGGCCACGCCCAGCACCCGCATTGTCAGCGAAGCCTTTGTCGTCGATATCGCCCGGCGCGATGGCCGTGTCGCGGGTGTGCTGGCCTTCACCGCCGAGGACGGCTGGGTGCAGGTGCACGCCAACCACGTGGTGCTGGCGACCGGCGGTATCGGTGCCCTGTGGCGAGAGACCACCAATCCGGTCGAAGGAACGGGCGACGGCCTCGCACTCGCGGCCCGTGCCGGCGCGCGGCTTGCCGACCTGGAGTTTGTGCAGTTCCACCCGACCGCCCTGCTGCCGAAGGGCCACGGCGACGGCGCCCGGCTGCCGCTGCTGACGGAAGCGCTGCGTGGGGCCGGCGCCCAGCTGCTTGACAGCGAAGGCCGCCGGTTCATGCAGGACGAACACCCGCTGGCCGAACTCGCCCCGCGCGACATCGTCGCCCGGGCGATCGCCCGGCGCACATCGGCCGGCGAGCCGGTGCGGCTCGACCTGCGCCCGGCGCTGGCGGCGAAGGGCACGGCGTCGTTCCCGCAGGCGCTCACGCTGTGCCGGGCTGGCGGCTATGATCCGCTGGAGGAGCCGGTGCCGGTGGCGCCGGCGGCGCACTACCACATGGGCGGTGCAATCACCGACGAGAACGGTCGCACCGGCATCGACGGCCTGTGGGCCTGCGGCGAAGTGGCGATGACCGGCGTGCACGGTGCCAACCGGCTCGCCAGCAACTCGCTGCTCGAAGGTCTGGTGTTCGGACACCGGGTGGCGCTCGACATCCTCGCCATGGGCTCGGCCACCGTGCCTGCTGCCGAGCCGCGGCATGCCCCGCCGGCAGCCGCAGCCTTGCCGGCGGCCGAAGCCGAGGAGGTCCGCGAGCGGCTGCGCACGCTGCTGGCCACCCACGTCGGCATCGTGCGCTCCGGCGAGGGCTGGAGCAGGCGGTGCACGGCCTGGAAGAGCTGCAGCAGCGCTTCGACCAGCTTGCGGGTGAAGCAGTGGCAGGGCTGGCGCTCGACTACGCGACCCTGCGCCNGTAGCGGCGAACTGCGCAACATGCTGACAGTAGCACGTCTGGTCGTGCTGGCTGCGCTGACGCGCACCGAGAGCCGTGGCGCGCACTATCGCAGCGACTTTCCGGAGCCCTCGNACGCGTGGCAGCGAAGGCTGCCGCTGACGCTCGCCGACCTTCAGGGGGCGATCGAGAGCCCGGTCCGGCCGTTCGTCAACGCTGCGGAATAGCGTCCGGCTCGAAATCGCGGTTCGAGTCACGGTAACATAAGATAACGATAGGATACGGGCCGGCGTGGCCGCCGGGCCGTCGCTCGCTCCAAGGACCTGCCATGCCTGATCCGGACTGCTCTATCCACTGATGTATNNGAGCCGATCATTCGCCGCGCCTTGGAAGAGGATCTCGGCCTTGCCGGCGACATGACGTCGGATACGGTGGTGCCGGATGACGCGTGCATCCGCGCCCGGCTGGTGGCGCGGCGTCCGGGCAGGGTGGCGGGGCTGCCGGCGGCGCTCTCGGCTTTTCGCATGCTCTGCCCGCAGCTCGCGATCGTCGTCGACCATCCGGACGGCCATGACGTCGGCTCCAACGTCACCATCGCCACGGTGGAAGGACCGGCACGGCCGATCCTGACCGCCGAGCGCACGGCACTCAACATCCTGTGCCGGCTGTGCGGCATCGCGACCGCCACCCGTACCGCGGTCGAGGTGGTCTCCGGCACGCGGACGCGGATCGTGTGCACGCGCAAGACGACGCCCGGCCTGCGGGTACTGGAGAAATACGCGGTCCGGGCCGGCGGCGGTGTTAATCACCGCTTCGGCCTCGATGACGGCGTGATGATCAAGGACAATCACATCGTCGCCGCCGGCGGCATCGAACAAGCAATCACGCGCGCCCGTCGGCGCCTCGGCCACATGGTCAAGATCGAAATCGAGGTGGACACGCTGGAGCAGCTGGGACAAGTGCTTTCGGTCGGCGCCGACGCGGTGCTGCTCGACAACATGACGCCCGAGCAACTGCGCGAGGCAGTGCGCATGGTCGACGGCCGGATGGTCACCGAGGCCTCGGGCGGCATCACGCTGGCGAATCTCGGCGCGGTGGCGGAGGCTGGCGTCGATATCGTCTCGCTCGGCTGGCTCACCCACAGCGCGCCGATCCTCGACATCGGCCTCGACGTCGAACCGATGCCGGGCAAGGTTCCGGCGGCCGGCGAGTGCATCCCCGCGCCTGCTGAATAGAACCCTGTAGTGCGAATCTTCGTTAAGCAGGTTTCGGCGCCATTGTCGTGATCGCCCCCTGCCGAGCCGCTGGTGTCTTGTGCTCCGATGAAGGCAGGGGGTGATCTGGCGCACCCCGCTAGATTTTACGTATTCGAGAAATCAAAGGTCAAGGCGCGACCGTTCGATCAGCTCAGTTCGATCTGATCGAACGGTGTTGCATCGTAGTAGAGGCGGCGCGGGTCAACGGGTGGCGAACTTCGCCTTGGCGTAGTTGTAGATTTCGATGTCAGCGGCGCACAGCTCGGTAATCCGCTGCCGCAATTCAGGGGTGACCAGCTTTTCTTTGTCTGATCCNTCAACCCTGCTCTTGTTCTGATGGCGGATGGAAACAGAAACGCCGAGTTCTTTCGTCAGGTTCTGCCGAAAGCGTTCCATATCGTCAAGAAAGCCGACGACAGCAAACTTGTCCAGGTTGCGCTTTGCAGCTTCGACGGCCTCAGCAGAACCAAAGTTGCTGTTCGATGCAAGGCCGGAAAANAATTCTCCAAATAATGTGCCGTACTGGGCGCCCATTTCGGATTCGACAAATTCATCCAAGTCGACGGTGATCCGCGCCCATTCTTCAGAACCATTAAAATCCCAGAAATAATGAGATATATATCGGGATACCGGTTCGCGTAGGACGGTAACAAATTTATAAGTGTCNTGAAAAAGGTCGTAAGCACGCGGACTGAATTGTACGTGAGCAGCGATGCAGCGTACGCCGTTATACATGTGGTAAACGAGGATCTGCTCGCGAAGATCGCGCACATGCGGTGCGACGTGGCCGGTTTGCAAGGCGGCATAATCGGGATGGAGCGCTTTTGCGGCNGTAAAACTTGCTCCCGAGACAATCCCCGTCTGCGACGGCAGGTAGCGCATCCGCAGGGCGCGGGCGACCGATGTTCCCGCACATTTTGGCACGTGGTGGAAGACGACGGGATGCCCAGAAATTTTCTCCGTCACCCATGTCTGAACGCGTTTACCTGTTTCGACGATATTCATGTCGTCTCGTTTAACTCCTTGCCGTGTTCTTGCTTTTGGTGCTCCCCTCACAGCAAAAGCCGCGCCAGTTGACCAAAAGAGCCGTTGTTTCACTGTGCTCCACCCCATAATGCGACAGTAGCGGCTGATGTTCCGTGCTTGCCCGGCCGCAACCGAACGCCGCGGCGGTAGGAATCGGGAGGATTAATGGTTTGCTGACCAGAGCCGACCGCAGAGCCTCAATCCCATGAATGTCCAGAAGATCATGCCTCCGACGCCATACATGCTGTTATAGGATACCATCATGGCGATCAGCGCGATGCAGACCGCTGTCGACACCTGTACTGCTGCTTCGGCGTGGCGGTTCACTGTTCCCGATGGTCGGATCAGCAGTGCCGTGATGCCAAGCAACATCAGCAGCGCCCCTGGCCAGCCCAGCGTATAAGGCACGAACAGCAGGCCGCTGTCGATATTGAACTCGACGCGACCGCTTCGGTTCGACAGCTTGGTGGCGACACCGACCGCACCGACGCCGGTACCGACCACGTTGGTCAGGGCTTTTTCGGTCATGACAGCGTAAAGCTTCTGGCGTGCCTGATAGCTCTTGTCGCCCTCGATATCGCTGAAGGTTTGCAGCCGGTCCGTAAACCGTTCGCCGATTTCGCCTGTGGTCAGTACCGGCAACGCCAGTAGGCCGATGGCCGTGAGCCCTGCCGCCAGCTTGAGGCGCTGTCCGCCCCGCAGTTTGGTGAGCAGAACNAGCGACCCCAACCCCCAGCCCAACCAAGCGGTGCGGACGATGCTGAGTGCCACGCCGCCGAGGCCAAGAAACGCCGCTGGAAACCGCATCCAGTCGCGGGCGACAAGCACGATCAGCAATACAGGTACCATCATCGCGCCGTACGCGGTCGGGCCATTCATCGTCGAGAAGACGCGGACTTTCAGGGGGAATGGATAGCCAATCGAGTTGAAGCCGCCGACGATGGCATTCCGCATCCAGTAGGAGTCCCAGCCTGGCAGAAAGAAATACTGATAAACGCCGTATCCACCGAGAACGGCACCACCCCACAGGAAGATGCGAAAGATCGAATCCCGATACATCGGGAACGACCGCCAGTCCGACGCGATGGCAAAGCCGAAAGAAAGCGGCACAACCCACAACAGCAGGTCATACGAAGCCGGAATTGGACCGGCATTCACGATGCCGACGAAGTACCCGTAGAGAAGACCGAGCAGAACAACCAAAAATGGCAGAAACGGGATAGTGTAAAGGAGTGGCAACTTCTTTAACAACACGATCGCGGCCACCATGGCTGCCAGCAGCGGCGCCAGCATGATGATGCTTCTTTCCTGATAGCCAGCATGGTAGTCGGCCACCCGGCGCACGAACGGCGTGACCATGAACAGCCAGATGACAAACGCGACATACTGGCCACGGTGGATTGCGAACAGCGCTGCGGCTGTGAGCAGTGCGGCCGCCGGATAAAGGGGACGAACGACGGCAGCCGCACCCAAGATCAGCAGCATGGCGAAGACCAAGGTAAAGATAAAAATAGCGCTTTGCGCCACCAGTTGTTGATACGAGAGCTTTGGTGAGAAGTTGACGGCAGCAGCGTGCTGAGGAAGTGTCGGCATCGTCACTCGTTCCTGCCTTAGCCTGCACTGGTCCGATGTCGCTCAGAGGCCAGCAGTATAACACATAACAAACGGGTCACCGTCTGCAGCTGCAGAGCCGATATCCCGGCCCAGACTGCTGCCGTCTAATCCGAGACCGGTGCCGGGGCGACAGGTTTCTGGCGAGCTTTGCGGATCTGCTGCAGATCGGCACGATTGATGTAAAGCCTCGGCAACTTCTTGTCCAAGATCAATGGAAAGCAGGCGAGGGTGAAGGCAAAGCGGATGATCGATGAGGCAAGAATCGCTTCTGACGCGCCGGCTATCCCATCCTGTGGCACCAGATAGAACAGCAGGCCCACCAACGTGATCATTTCAATGCTGCGCAGGATGCTGGCCGTTCCTGGCTTTCCCGTGGCGAGAAATGCCTGCGACAAGATATCCGCAGTGCAGCCGAGAATGACCGCGATCAACAGCAGCCGGAATACCGGGACTGCGGGCAGGAAGTCGCTGCCGAACAACACCCCCAGCAGCACAGGCGCGATCACGAGCATGGGCAGACCGATCAACAGCATGCAGAACAGGCCGACGCGTCCTGCAAGGCAGCTCAGATCAATGGCCATGGCGTCTTCGTGGCCAGACGCTTTCGGCAGCAGGACCAGCGTGATGGCGGTACCAAGTTCCTGCAGTGGGCGCGCCATACTGACTGCCACCACGTAAAGGCCGACGGCCGACGGTGCAAGAAGATAGACGAGCAGGATGCGGTCGAGAATCGGNCTGGCTGTCTGCATGAGGTCAACCGCGAGCGACCGCGACCCGTAGGACAGAACCGCGCGAATTTGTTTGCCGATGCCAAGAAAGCGGGGCTGCAACTGNCGCCAGATCCACCACAGTGGCCAGCAAACGAAGATGCAATTGAACAGCGCGTAGGGAATTGCGATGAGCACTGGTGAGTCGATACCGGCAATCATCATCGCGATCAGACAGACCATCGTCGCGGTCGGCGGCAAAATGCGCATGCTGTTGAAGACGAAAAAGTCGTCACGTGCGCGGAGTACCGGCGTCGCAACCTGCAGAACCGCCCAGAATACTGCGGCAAGGATCGTTATCTGTGCGGCGTGAACAATTGGCGGGGTATAGTTATCAAGCCAGAAGGGGATGATGAGGGCCCCGAGGACGCTTGTGATCAGCGAGCAAGCGATGGCCAGCGTGAATACAGCGCCGACGAATTCCGAAACCTGTTCCGGGTATTTNTTGACATTGAAGATCGCTGCCGCCGGGAGCCCAACAATCGACAGCTGTCCGACCACCTGCAATCCGATCAGGATCGAGGCCAACTCGCCGCGCCCTTGCGGCCCCAACATGCGCGCGGCGATCACACCCGTCACCAGGTTGATGCCGATCACCACGCCGGAGGTGACGATGGTCTCGATCACCCGCATGATCGTTGGCCGAATTCCGAGTGCCCGCTCCAGACGCCGGGTCAAGAAAGAGAACGGCATGGTCTGACCGTTACGCTACGAGGCTGGGGGTGGAGGCGTCGGTGTCCGCACCGTACCGCCTCCGGACATCGTGGTTCCATCGAGCGGAAGACAGGCCGCTTGCAGCCGATGCCACAGAGCTGTGGTCATGGTCTCGATCAAAGCGCTTTCTTCGTCGCTCAGCAGTTTGCGGCCATAGGTGTTGATGTCGCTGAAGCTGCGTCCGCTGACGTGCGCGCGNCTGCGGCAGGGCGTCCGTCGAGGATTCCGTCCTTCCGTTCCGGTCGCATAAGCGCGTCGCAGTTTTTCGGCGATGGCCGGTGTGAAGGGAAGATCGAGCACGCCGTAAAGCGTCCGATAGGCGTCGACCGGCTGTTCGATGCTCCGCTGCAAATCAAAAAAATAAATCTGGCTCCGGCTGGACGCCCAATTGAGCAGCGTCGTATAGGCGACCCACCACAGCATGGCGGCACTCACGGCGAGACTGTCGGCGTGCGGTCCATACTCGGAGACCAGTTCAGGGTAGGAGATGCCGACTTGCGCCAGACTGTCGAGTAGTTGCGGCAGGCTGCTGTCCCACTGCATCCGCTTGTAGCTGGCCGCAACCGCGGCCGCTGGACGGACCGTGACCACGACCGGAATGTTGTGTCGGTCGATCGCGGCTGCGCTTGTGAAGCACGCCGTCGGATCCTTCCAGATCACCGTCCGCAGCGTCCAGTCCAGGCGGCACATGCGGTAGGCCATGTGCGAGCGACTGCCGATCAGCCGCTTGACGATCCGGCGCACGCCCCGCTCACGCGGATAGCTGAAGCGCTTGAGATCGAGACGGACCGTGCGGATCGCCTCGACACAGCTGTCGAAGCGAGACAGTGAAAATTCGTTGGCGCCGGGCACTTCGTAGAAGCGCGAAACGGCCTGCAGTCCGAAATTCGGATTGAACGGCTCGTAAAGATAGCGTGCGCCGGCTGCCAGGGAGAGGTTGGATCCGACCGGCGTTGTGCCGGACCGGGGGCAACCGGTCACAAGAATAACTCTCCGATCGACGGGCATGACTGATCTGGGGGTGAGGATGCACTGTTGTTGTCGATCGCGCCTTCGACAGAAATGGCGGAGATCGTCGTGGCGCGTTTCGGCCCGCACTATGCGGAAGGCGTTGCGGCAAGTCCAGGAGCATATGCATTCAGGGGTGGGTGGCGGAACCTGCCATCGGCTGTGGCTTGTAACCCTCTCAGACCGAAACGGGCTCCAGCGTCACGTCGTCCCACAGCGCCTCACCGCGGCCGTTGTGATCAAGACCGATCACCACCCAGGGGTGGCTGGGGGTGAACTGGGTGCGCAGTTCGACCCAGCGATCGACGTCGGAGGTTGGGCTGATCTGGTCGTCGAGGCCGTTCATCCGGTTGTGGCCCATGGCGGCCAGCTGTGCCTGGGCTCCGGGGCCGCTCAATCGCACCCACGCGGTGAGTGTATAGGTGCGGCCAAGCGTCAAGCCCTCTACCAGGCGTCGGACTTTGTTCTCGCCACCGGAGGTCATCCGGCAATACCCCTTGCCGGTCCGTGCGCCGCGGCCGTCGGTGCAAAACGACACCGCTCCCATTCCGCGAAAGGCTGGTGCTGACCGGTCAGCCGGAGCGGGTTGTAGTGAACCACCCAGCCGCGTGTCGGGTCGGTCTGCTCGTCTTCGAAACCACCATTGAAACCGCGGCTGATCGACCAGGTGTCGGGGTTGTAGGCATCGCGATAGGCATCGTAGGTCGGCTCGAACCGGGTGTAGCCCGCGTCCGGGTCAACCAGATTGAACGTTCCGCCTTGCGCGCGGGACAGGGCCAGCGAGTAGACGATGCCCTTGTCGTATCCGTAGCGCTTCACCTGCACCTGGTTCAGTCGGGCCCAGCAGGCGCGCAGCAAATGTTCATCGGAATAGCGAACGCGGGTCCAGCGGTATCCGTTTTCCGAGAGTACCACCGGACGGATCGGATACCCCGACGACGCATTCGCCTGTTGCTGCGCCAGCCAGGCATGCTTCAGGCTGTTGGGAGACTGATCCTGGATGCCGTGATGCGAGTGGCAGCCGAGATAGTCGCAGTAGCGGGTCATCCCGGCATCGCACAGCCGGTACATCATGTTTCCCTCGCCGCGCGGTGTGCTCAGTGGCGCGCTTTCCAGCATCAGGGCGTCGTCCACGTCTTTGAGCTCGCTCCAGACGATCGACTGCGCCCGCAGGATCGTCGTCATGTCCACGGGCTCAAGGTCGGGTTCGTTCCACGGCGTGTACCAGAGGATCTTGCGGCCATAGCGCTTGGCGGCGCTGCGTACCCGGTATCGGACGTTGCGCTCCCACAGGGGGCCGAAACCGTCCGGGTTGCGGCAGTCTTCGGTGCGGATCGCCAGCACACAGCCCAGCCCGGACGCTTCCAGGTCCGCCATCGTCCGGTCAAGCCAGTCCCAGTTGAAGGGCTCATCAACGTCGCGTCCGCCGACCTGGAAAACCGCTTCGCGCACGTATCCCATATGCAGGTCACGCGTCAGCGCGATCACTGTCCTCCGGTAGTTCTCGTCGTTGCGACGAAACTTGATGTTGGTATTGATTCCCCAGAATGGAGGCAGGGTCGTGTGTGTCTGTGGGGTGGCGGCGGGCAAAGGCGCAGGCGAGGGCACAGCCGCCGACACCGGTGATTCGGCGGCGCCGGCCCGATGTCGCCCGACCGGGCTGCACCCGGCGAGCGCAGCCGCAAAAGCGCTCAGACCGATCAGCAGGTCGCGGCGTCGCATGATGTTCTCCCTGATTGTAAAAATGATCGCGGAACCGTTGTCGCACCGGACCCAATTAAGCTTTTGCCGCGGCCCAAGGCCGGGTCAATTCACGTATAAGTTTTCGTTGTTCGGCGGCACATGCAAAGATTACGGCCGTCGCCGCCCGAAGATAGCAGCGAAGATGTGGGGTCAGGGGCGAACTGTGCAAACTTGTGGAATCGCCAATCTGCCTGGTGTTCAGCGGCGGCTTGCTGTGGGCGAGAATATTCCGTGCTCGCGCTTGTCAGACCCCGCAGTAGCTCGTAGCAGACGGACATGCGCGCCGACGTTCCTTGTCTATCCTCAGCCCGAGCCAACGGTGAGGTCAGGGCTGCTCCGGCGAGCGGCGCGCCGCATTGGCGAGGCGATCTGCCGGATGGCCGGGTGAATGATCAGAGTTTACATCTTGTTGCGTGTCACATCTCTTTCAGGCGCTCGGCCAGCAGGTCGAGCAGCGCGCGCAGCGGGGGAGGTGCGCGACGCTGGATACACGGCGGTGATCTCGACCTTGGGCTGCGTATACCCGGGCAGAAGCGCCAGCAGCGTGCCGGCGGCGAGATCGGCGTCCACCAGATAGCAGGGAAGATTGGCGACGCCGCGTCCCGCGCGTGCGCTGGCACGAACGGCTTCGACATGGTTGATGCACAGCCGCCACCGGACCCGCACCGAGTGTTCTCCCTTTGCAGGCCTGTCTGAGGCCCTCTGTTCCGGTACGAACCGCCAGGTTGCCAGCGAGCGGTCGATGATCAGGCAATCATGTGCGGTGAGATCGTCGGGTGTCTCAGGTTCACCGCGACGTTGAACGTAATCCGGGCTGGCGCACACCACGCGGTCAAACGCGCCCAGCTTCCTCGCCGCCAGTTCGGAATCGTCGAGGGTGCCCATACGGATGGCAAGGTCAAAGCCGTCACGGATCAGATTGATCCGCTGATCGGTCAGGTAGGCGTCGATTCGTACGTCGCCGAAGCGGGCAAGATAGTCGGCAAGAATAGGCTGCAGAACCGCTTGGCCGAAGCCCACGGTGGCGGTGATCCGCAGCAGGCCGCGGGGCTCTTCGGCACCGGCGATCGCTTCCGCTTCGGCAGCTTCAGCCTCGGCGATGATGCGGCTTGCACGCTGATAGAAGGCATCGCCTGCCTCCGTGAGGCTGAGACTGCGGGTGTTGCGGCGGAGCAGGGGAGTGCCGAGGCGTTGCTCCAGGGCCGACACCTGGCGGCTGACGGAGGATTTGGGCATCGCCAAGGCGCGAGCCGCCGCGGAAAAGCTACCCGATTGGACCACCCGAACGAACAAGGCCATGCGGTTCAGATCGACCATCGTGCGTGCTCCACCGGGTCTGCGTTGTCCATATGGAACACCGCTGTCCCCGACGGAAGGGTGTTGTCGGCCGCACCGCCACCCCACCTGCTTATCGGCACGACCCGTGGCACTGATGCGGGTCGCGGAAATGGAGGCGACGAAATGGCCAAGGTTCTGGTGCTGTATTATTCCAGTTACGGACACATCGAAGAGATGGCAGCTGCTGTTGCCGAGGGCGCACGCGAAGCAGGTGCCGAGGCGGTGGTGAAGCGGGTGCCGGAACTGGTGCCCGAGGAGGTGGCCAAGAAGTCAGGCTACAAGCTTGATCAGGCGGCGCCGGTCGCGACGGTTCAAGAGCTGCCGGAATACGACGCGATCATTTTCGGCACGCCGACCCGCTTCGGCAACATGGCGGCGCAGATGAAGCAGTTCATCGACCAAGTCGGCGGCCTGTGGTTCCAGGACAAGCTGGTCGGCAAGGTGGGCTCGGTGTTTACGTCCTCGGCCACCCAGCACGGTGGGCAGGAGAGTACGTTGCTGTCGTTCCACACGGTGTTGCTGCATCTGGGGTTCGTCATCGTCGGTCTGCCTTACACCTTCAAGGAGCAGATGACGCTGGATGAGATCGTCGGCGGATCGCCCTACGGGGCAACCACCATCGCCGGAGGTGACGGTTCGCGCCGGCCGAGTGCGCACGAATTGGCCGCTGCCCGCTTCCAGGGGCGGCACGTGGCGGACATTGCCGCGCGTCTTGCGCGTTAGGCTCGCACGTTAAGGCGGATTATAGTTGTTTGGCGGGTGTGCCCGTATTTTGGCCAGGAACCGGTGGCACAACCGCGCGTTACCTTGTCACTGGCTGCGACGACCATGATGGGGGTGCGCGCGACGCCGACGGGGCAGGCGAAGGGAGGGAGATCAAGAGGATGAGCAGAACCGGACTGACGACGGTTACCCTGGTTGCCCTGCTGGGCAGCATCGCCCCAGCGACGCTGGTGTCGACGCAAGCGGTCGCCGCCACCGCGCACGAGATCACGGTGGAAGCCGAACCGGCACTCACGCAGCTCTACAACCTGGATCCGGTGGCCCGCCAGCTTGGCCGCAGTGCCAAGGGCATCTTGGTGTTTCCGAAGATTACCAAGGCCGGCATCGGCATCGGCGGGTCGTACGGCGAAGGCGTGCTGTATGTCAGTGGGAAGCCCGTCGGATACTACAGCGTCAGCTCAGGCTCCNTCGGCGTGACGCTCGGTGCGCAGGCCTACTCTCAGGTGATCATGTTCATGACCGATGAAGCGCTGCAGGCGTTTCAGGCCAGCAACGGCTGGGAGGCAGGTATCAACGGTACGGTGGTTGGCGTCGATGTCGGCGCAGGCGATGCCTCTAGCACCCTGAATGCTGGGGCTCCGATCGTGGGATTTATCTTTGGTCAAAAGGGCCTGATGGTGGACGCATCGTTCGGTGGCATGAAGTACACGCCGATCAAGCGGTAATTCCCAGCCTCGAGCACAAGGGAAATGGCTTGGCGGCCGCCTTTCGAGCATGGTTCGATCAGAGTGAACCGATCTGATCGAACCGTGTTCTGAGTGTTGACGTTCTCTCACAGGCTGCAGATATCCACTCCTTGGGCTCAGCACGTTCACGCTCCTGCGTGCGCCCGGTCCCCGCAGCTGTATCCCGCGGCTTGGCGGAACATCACCGGATTGCTGAACGGGGTGGCGCGCCGCAGGTGGCGACAGCGGGCCTGAGCGAGTTGCATCACTTGCTGATCAAGTGCGGTGTCCGACGAAGTTCTCGGGACGATCCGATCGTCGTTCAGGAGGAGCACGATGAAACGCCTGCCGAAACCGGCCACCCGGCACCGCTTTAATCGCGTGGGGAAGCCCGGGCGATCGACTGGAACGACGCCGGTGCTTTGCTGGTTGCCTCGCACGACCGGCACGTCAGCTTCTCGTGCACGTGCCGGACAACGAACCAGCCCGCTGTATGCGCCATCGTGAATAAGACGGGGTAGTGTCCTGATTCTCGAGTCCCTCCGATCTGATCTTTCACCGGACAGGCAGAGGGTCACGCTGCATAACCCGGTGTTCCCTTTCCCAGGGGAAGATCACACTATCGGTCGGCGATTGTGCGTACTGGCCTAATTCGGAATCAGCAGGATACGATCACGCCCGCCTCCACCGCTGATCCCGGGCAGTGCCACCGCCCGGTTGACCAGCCAATCGCCCAGCAGGTTGGCGAACCAGGGGCTGTCGGGATCGCCGCTGACACCTCCCGGCAACGCCGTCTGAGCATCGATTCTGGAGGACCCGATGCGCGCAGTGAACCGCTGCGCCGGGCCCATGCTGAACACGAAGTCGCTGAGGGGAGTGGTAAGGCCGGCACGGACGTCGTGGGTGGAACGGTCCACCGCCTCGAATCCGCCGTCCACCGGGACACCCGCCAACGGAGCATATGGCGGCACAAAGGGCGAATCGGGCCCGATCGGACTGAAGGAGTCTCCCAAGGGATGCACCATCTGCACCCGATGCAGCCGCCCCCACCGCCAGGCGTCCGGATTTGCGGAACCGAACCCAGCGGCAAGCTGCGCCAGCGCCTTCTCCAGGCTGCGCAGGATCATCACGTCGCGCCGCAGCGTGGTGTCTCCTTGGCCTGCGGCGGCGAAGAAATCGACACCGGATGCACCGATGCCGCCCTTCTCGATTAACCAGCGCAGGGCCCGGTGGGCGTAACGGCTGGGCGGCTTGGACAGACCCAGCTTCGCCAGCGGCGCGTCGATGGCATCGGCGACCATCTGCGCCCGCCACATCGAAAAGATGCTGGTGGCGACACTGTCCGCAATGTCCGTGCGCGTCGGCTGCCGGCTCGGGCCGCCGGGATCGTCACCGGCATCATAGCCCTCCTGGAGCCCCGTCGGTGCACGCGGCTGCTTGTCGCAGCCGTCACACGTGCTCCACCGTGCCAGACGCGCTACCGCGTCCGCCACCGCTTCCGGTCGATCCAGTCGTGCCACCGCCTGCCTGTCAGCGAGTGCGGCGACGATGTGGGGCACGAACACCATCGCGTCCGGCAGTACGGTGTCTGCCTGGATACGCTGCAGGTCGACCAGATCGAGACGGCCTGCGGCCAGCCGGTCCTCGATCAGCCGGGCGATGCGCCGGGCACGGATTCCGGAATCGAAGTCGGCACCAATGTAGCGGATGCCCNNTCCGGGCCGGAACTGGTTCAGCGCCCGGTTGTCGAACGTATCGCCGAGAGGATCGTTGTTGGCGCTGACCAGCACACCGCCCGAAGGGTTGACAACGCTCGGCATCTCGTTCGCAGGCAGGATCGCCGCATCCAGCGCCTGGTCCTCCGCCGCGTGCGCCGCCAGCGCCTGCCACTCGTGGCCGCCAGCCTCGCGGATCAGGAACGGCGGGATCAGCCGTTCCGCCGCGTTGACGTCGCCCGCCCGAACCGCCTGCAGGTCCTCGCGCAGCGGNATTTCGCCCGACAATACGTAGGCAATGGTGCCGGACCGGTCCGCATACAGGAAGTTTTCGGAGCCGGCATCGAAGTGCTCGAGTGCGGCGCGGAATTCCCGCCAACCACGCGCCCGGTTGATGTCGCGGAACGCCTCCAACTCGCGGGTGGGCGCATAGCCGACCCACTGCACGCTGAGCGCCCGTCCTCCCGGCCGGTGCTGCACGATGGGTCCTCCATCCGGACGGGGNGTGACCAGGGTGACACCACCGCTTTCCGGCGCGACGTCCATCTTCTGCAATCGGCCGCCGACGTTGGCGTAGAACGTCTGCGGAATGGCGGTCACCGGCCGCCAATTACCCCGATACAACAGGTCGAGGCCGGAGGACGGACGAATCGTTTCTNNGAGTTGGTCCAGATAAACATCGGTGACATCGACGGCGCTTGCCGTGGCACCCCAGGCGATCGACCGGTTGAACCCCAACATCACATACGGCAGGCCGGCGAAGCCGACACCAGAGACGAAAAAGCCGTCCTTCAGACCGCGCAACCGTAGCGGGTAGAAGATCGATGGCGCGGATAAGTCCAAATGCGGATCATTGGCCAGCAGCGGTCGGCCGCCGCGCGCGAGGTGACCGGCGATCACGAACGCGTTGCTGCCGCCGCCGCTTTCTCGGGTGCGAACCAGCCGGCGAACAACATCGGTGCGGTCCAGCCGCCGCAGATAGGTGCGAGCGAGCTCCGCCGTCGCGGGTTTAACCGACTCGAGGCGCCGCGCCAACGACGAGGCGCCCGACTGCGCCGACAACACAGCCACCTGCCCTGCCTGGGGCGCCTGAACCGCCTGGGGCGAAAGGAGACTGGCAACGCGTCTCGAGTTGGCGCCAGGCAATGTCGCTTCATTCTCGAACGGCGCAATCCGGTAAATGTCCTCAAAGAACAGAGCACTGCCACGCTCCATTCCCAGAGCGCCCTGGTAGGCCTGCAGGTCGAGAGTCCGCTGCATGTCTCCAAGCTCGAACGACAGCTGAAAAACGATCAGCTTGCCGATCGCCACACTGTCCAGCGGCTTCCATGGCGCAACCCAGCCAATGCTCAGCGCTCCATATTCAGGTGGCAGCGGATTGGCGGCGATCCAGGCATTGACGCCGGCAGCGTAAGCCTCAAGCGCGGCGCGCATGTCCGCCGACAGAGCCGGCAGCGACGTCTCTGCCGCACGGCGCAAGCCGATGGTGCGCAACTGGATATCATCGGCAAGCGCCGCCGACCCCAGCAACTCGGCGAGTGTCCCGGACGCCATCCGACGAAATACGTCCATCTGGAACAGGCGATCGCGCGCGTGCGCCCAGCCCTGTGCGAAGATGAGCTGCCGCTCGCGCGCGCCCACGATACCCACGATGCCGTTGTCATCGCGTTCGATCCGCACCGGCGTTGACAGGCCTTCGACGCGGACCACCTCGGTCGAGGCACCGCGAACAGACGTCGGCAAAATGGCGAGCAGAACCGCCAGAGCACGCCCGCAGGCGCTGGTCCGGCCTCTCCACCTTCTGGTCTGGCTGTACATATCCGCGCCCCCTTCCCGGACGCGTCGCCGTCTGTCGAGCACGACGGCACGCTGCCGGGCTTCATCAGTCTAGCTATCAGCGGATGACGGCAGCCACACTACGTTATTACCTTTTTGGGGCAATAATGGGTTATATAGGTGAATTTAAAGCTGGAGGTGTTGCGGACCGGCCACACGCCTTCCGGGCTCAGTGTCCGGATGTCTTCAGCCCGTGTCATTGTTCTAAAAATCGGACAGTTAAGGCATGACCGTTCGATTAGACCGGCTCGATCTGATCGAACGGTGCTCTGGTGCGAAGCAGCTCGCGCAACAGAGCGACAGTGATCCGGCGCCGTGCCCCCAGAGCCGCCGCATCCAGGTCGGCCACCAGACGGCGCGCTGCATCGAAAGAGCGCTCGATTCGCGGCAAGGCATAGAGGATGACGTCGTCGTCCACCTTCAGCCGTCGGTCGGCGAACAGTTTCACCAGCACGCCCGCGATCGTCTCGTCGTCCGGCTCGCCGATACCGACTGAAACCACCGCGTTCAGGCGCGAGCGCAGATCGGGCAGACGTGTTGCCCAGCGGGACGGCGGCGTCTCGGCGGTGAGCAGCATCTGGCGACCGGCCTCGCAGACCCCGTTGTACAGATGCAGCAGCGGTGTTTCAAAGCCGTCGACAATGACCCGGTCGGCGTCGTCCAGGGCACAGGTCGGCGCCCGGCCGGCGACGTCAATGGCAAGATCGGACGCCAGAACCTCCGGCGCGATCAGCATCCCCGTNGAACGGGCGAGAAAGGAATGCAGCAGGTGCGTCTTGCCACAACCGGGGGGNCCAAACAGGACAAGGACTGGCGACGGCCAGTCCGGCCAGCGATCGAGCCAGCGCACAGCATCAGCGTTGCAGGCGGCGACGAGAAAGTCCTCATCGGCCAGCGACGGCGCATGCGACAGCGCAAGCGGTAGCTGACGCCATTCGTTCACTCACTGCCCCGAAACCAGCGTCCGGGCCGGGCCGCGGTTCGATTCCTGGTTTCGTGACGCCNNAGCGCGGGTGGCTCCTTCCCGATAGAGCGCGCTCTGCTGATAGCGACGCACCGCATACCGGACGACCACCCCNAGCGCTGCAGCCACCGGCACCGCCAGCAGGGCGCCGGTGATCCCGAGCAGGGTGCCGCCGGCGGTCACCGCGAACAGCAGCCAGACCGGGTGCAACCCCACCCGGTCGCCGACAATCTTCGGCGTCACGAAATTCCCCTCCAGCACCTGACCGGAGAGGAAGACGGCGACCACCAGGGCGGGTCCCAGCCAAGTATCGAACTGCGCGAACGCTAAAAGCACACTGGTCGAAAGCCCCACGATGTTGCCAACGTAAGGAATGATCGACAGGATGCCGGCACCGATTCCCAGCAACAACGCGAAATCCAGCCCGACCAGCGTAAGGCCGGTAGCGTACCAGACACCCAGCAGCAGGCAGACCAGCGCCTGGCCGCGAACGAAGCCGCTCAGCCGGTCGTCGATTTCGATCAGCAAGGTGCGCACCGTCTCGCCGCCGTGCAACGGCAGCAGCGAGTTGAGGTAGGCGATGATCCGGTCCCAGTCACGGATCATGTAGAACGCGACCACCGGCATGATGAACATCAGCCCCAGCACGCTCAGCACCGCTGCACCGCCGGTGATGATGCTCCCGAGGATTTGTCCGGCCCACGAGAGCACGTCCCCGCATGCGACTGGATTGCCTCGTCGATCTGCTTGGCTTGACCGGGCGTCAGGTGCGATCGGATCCGCCTTAGAAACGGTGCGGATTCCGNNGCGCAAGGTGTCGATGTACTCCGGCACGTGAGAAATCAGACCGGTCACCTGATCGCTCAGCACCGGCACCAGCACCACCAGGGCCACCGCGATCACAAGCAGGAAGGTGAGGACGATCGCGAACGCTGCCAATCCACGGGGACAGCCGAGGCGCTCCAGGCGGTCGGCGAGCGGATCAAGCAGGTAGGCCACGGCCATGCCGACAACGAACGGCAGCAGCGCTGCGCGCAGCAGATAGAGCGCAAAGCCGATACTCGCAAAAACGAGCAGCCAGAGAACCAGCCGGCGTTCACGGCTCAGTTTCAGATCGTCGTCCATCTCCGGGCAGACCCTATTGCAGAGGTTGCTCGAACTGTGGTGGTTGCACAAAAGCGTTGGCCGGACCCAGCACCAGGTGATCGTCCTCTTGGTGCAGAGCGAGCCCATCGTCTGCCAAAGCCGAATTCAGCTGATCAATGTCTCCCCATAGACGATGGTGACCCTCACAACGTCGCGGCTGAGAGAATCGACCGTCATGCGCTCGATCTGTGGCACCGAGTCGAGCACGCTACGTACCCGTACCCAGTCCGCCAGCGATGGCGCCGGCACGACGAGGCGGCTCGTGGTCGACGTGGGGAGCCCATCACCGTCGTGCCTTGCCTCCAGGCGATCTCCATGTCCTGGGCCACCTCAGTCGCGGCCTGTTGCAGTAGCTCCGGGCTCGGCTGGTCTCCTTGCACAGAAAACGTCCTGTCGGGCAGGGACTCTGCGTTGCCTTGCGTGTAGCGGGTGCTGCTCACCTTCAGCTGCCGGGCCGCAGCGCTTCCCTCGAGCGTCGCCACCGTTACCAGTGATGCGCCTGCATTGTGGTGCTCCGCTAATTCTTGTAGGCTGGCCACATCCCCGGAAAGCGCGATTCTGGCGTTGACCAGCGACAGATCGGTCAGATCGCCCACCGGCACCCGCAGCGGCACCAGACCGTGGGAGGGAACGTTCTGCCACGTCTCCCGCCATGGGTTCGGATCGTCCCACAGCAGCACCTCGCCGTTGGCGCTGTAGACCGGCACGATCATCACCGGCGGTGACTGGGTGGTCGAGAAGCGCACGTTTCGCCGCAACAGCAGCGCGCGCACCTTGTCGGACGGAAGTTGTAGTTCAGCGTGGCGATGTAGCGGACCGGCGAGGTCTTTTCCTCGCTTACCCAGAAATCCTTGATCGCGTCGCTGATGTCAGATGCGGAGAACTCCGGCATCTTCTTTGCCTGCGGATCGACCAGCCGATGCATCAGGATATCCCACGCCCGCTGCTCGCCGATCGCGAGCGCCTTGTCGCGGGCCGCCGCCGCCGTCTGGTCGGTTTCATCGACATGCACGTCCAGCACCTCGAACAGATCGTCGCCGGCGAACGCGGGCGTGCGGGCAAACGGCAGCCCGATCACCATCAGCAGCAACGCAAGCAGTCCCGCCCGCAGCCTGCACCAGCACAGCAACATTGCGTAAGCGTCCCTATTCAGTATTGTCCGGATGCTTTCCTGCGTTGGCTTGCTTACGTTGGCCGTCACACGTTGGATTGAACGCACCGTACCACGTCAGACGAGAGAAACCCATTCCCGGCCTAACCTACCCCGGACTAACCTACAAGGACGCTGGCGTCGATATCGATGAAGGCGAACGGCTGGTCCGCGCGATCCGGCCGCTGGCAGCGTTGACGCGCCGGCCGGGCGTGGTCGACGAGATCGGCGGCTTCGGCGCTCTGTTCGACCTGCGCGCTGCCGGATTTCATGACCCCTTGCTGGTTGCGAGCACTGACGGCGTCGGCACCAAGCTGAAAATCGCGATCGCGGCTGACCGGCACGACACCGTCGGCATCGATCTGGTGGCGATGTGCGTCAACGACCTGGTGGTGCAAGGCGCGCAACCGCTGTTCTTCCTCGACTACTTTGCCACCGGCCGGCTGCGTGCGGAGCACGGCCAAGCGGTGGTGAAAGGCATTGCCGAAGGCTGCCGGCAGGCGCAGTGCGCTTTGATCGGCGGCGAGACGGCCGAGATGCCGGGCCTTTACGCCGGCGACGACTACGACCTCGCCGGATTTGCCGTTGGTGCTGTCGAACGCGACCAACTGCTGACCGGCCGCAACGTCAGCGTCGGCGATGTGGTGCTGGGGCTCGCGTCCAGCGGCCTGCACTCCAACGGCTTCTCTCTGGTCCGCCGGATCGTCGAGCGAACCGGGCTGGACTGGCAGCAGCCCGCCCCGTTCGATCCGCAGCGCTCACTGGGAGAAGCCCTGCTGGCGCCGACCCGCATTTACGTCCGCTCGTGTCTCGCAGCACTGGCGGCGGGTGGACTGAAAGCACTCGCGCACATTACCGGCGGTGGGCTGCTGGAGAACATCCCGCGCGTGCTGCCCGACGGGCTCGGCTGTGAGATCGACGCCACCTGCTGGCCGCTGCCTGCGGTGTTCGCCTGGCTCGCCGGCGAAGGCGGACTCGATGCCACCGAGCTGGCACGGACGTTCAACTGCGGCATCGGCATGGCGGCGGTGGTTGCCGGCGAACGCGCCGACACACTGCGCGCGGCCTTCGAAGCAGCGGGCGAGCGCGTGTTTACGATCGGCCACATTATCGAGGTGGGCGACGGGCCGCGGGTCCACCTGCAGGGAACGGAGCAGGCATGGCGCCGCNTGAAGCTGGGCGTGTTGATCTCCGGGCGCGGCAGCAATCTGCAGGCGCTGATCGATGCGTGTACCGAGCCCGGCTTCCCGGCCCGGATCGCCGTCGTGATCTCGAACGTCGCAGGTGTGGCTGGACTGGACCGGGCGGTACGCGCCGGGATTCCGACCGCGGTGATCGACCACAAAGCGTTCACCGACCGCCCCGCGTTCGAGGAGGCGCTGCACGCTGCACTGACCGACGCCGGTGTCGAACTGGTCTGCCTTGCGGGCTTCATGCGGCTGCTGACCGACACGTTCGTGGGACGCTGGCACGACCGGCTGATCAACATCCACCCGTCGCTGCTGCCGGCGTTCCGCGGCCTGCATATCCACGAGCGAGTGATCGAGTACGGCGCCCGGTTTTCCGGCTGCACCGTTCACTTCGTCCGCCCGGCGATGGATGACGGCCCGATCATCGCCCAAGCGGCGGTGCCGGTGCACAGCGACGACGATGCCGACCGGCTGGCAGCCCGGGTGCTGGCAGAAGAGCACCGCATCTACCCGCTTGCCGTCCGGCTGATCGCCGAAGGGCGGCTGCAAATCGAAGATGAGCGGGTGATCGTTCAGAATGCGCGCGCGCCGGGCAAGGCGCTGCTCAATCCGCAACCGGCCTGATCGCGCCGATTGCCGCTCGCCTTGCGACCGACGGAGGCAGTCCCGCCGCCGGCAGCAACGCGATCACGGCCGGCAGCAGATCAGCCGGCGATTTCGGTTTCGCTGAAGAAGAACGCGATTTCCTTCGCGGCGTTTTCGGGNGAGTCGGAGCCGTGCACCGAATTCTCCTGCACGTTCAGGCCGACCGCCTTGCGCACGGTGCCCTCGTCGGCATTGGCCGGGTTGGTGGCGCCCATGATCTCGCGATTGCGGACGACGGCGTTCTCGCCCTCGAGCACCTGCACCACCACCGGGCCGGAGCACATGTAGTCGCACAGCTCGTCGTAGAACGCGCGCTCGGCATGGACGTCATAGAACTTCTGGGCATGCTCCTTGGTCAGCAGCACCCGCTTCTGGGCGACGATGCGCAGCCCTCCCTCTTCGAAGAAGGCATTGATCTTGCCCGTGATGTTGCGGGCGGTGGCATCCGGTTTGATGATCGACAGCGTGCGTTCGATGGCCATGATGGGGTCCCTTTTGCTCCTCTTTGCAATCGGCGGCATCCGATTAGCGGGTGTTTCGGCGCCCGCACACCTCGATGCCCTCAGCCGATTCTCCCTCGGGCCGAAGCGCGCGCCTTATAGCCGCCTTGCCGGCCTACTGACAAGCAGGAGCCGCACGCGTGTTACGGGATAAGGGGCCGCCGGGGAGCGGTTTGGCTGGACTTCACCATGGATCGCAGTTACCGGCAGTTGTAGGAAACCACCGGCAGTGCGTAACCCTTGGTCGGATCCAGGGTGCCCGCGTAGACGGCCGTCTTGCCGTACTCGGCGCAGTGCTCCTCCGCCTGGCTCTGCATCCAGCCGCCGCCGATGTACGGCTCGCGGAACCAGATGCCATCACGATTCTGGCCGAGCACTGTGGCACCACACCCAGCGAGCGGCAACACGCACGCCAGGATCAGAAACATCCGCATCGCAACTCGCACTCCCAAGGTGTTTGGTGCTGTGGCACCATAGTGAGCGGTGCCGCGCCAATCCACCGCCGCGGATGGCGCGCCGTTGCAACTGTGCGAGTTTGGAACACGAGAAACCGGCAGCGCCTGGCAGCGTCGTCGGACAGCAGCAAGGGGATGCTTGGTGCAGAACGCTAGCCCGATACAGGAACGGCGCACTCCGCAACGCGCAACGCACGACAGCGGTGTGTGCGGTGCATTGCGCGGCTGACCATGGCACCACATGAGGCGCTTGCTCCCTATATCGATTGGCTGTTCCTGGTGGTAACCGGCGCCATCGCTTGGCACGCGATCCGCTTTCGCGACGAGACAGGCGCGATCGATGGCGTCCGCCTGCTGTTCGGCTGTATCGCTGCGGTGTTCTTCCTCAAGGTGCTGTTCGAGGACATCCTGGGCGTCACTCGCTTCTGAGCGCTGTAGCGACATAAACGCCTACCCATGGCTGGAGAGCGGCGCGGCGACCGATTCCAGCGAGCGCCGTTCGGCGCGCACCCCGATCAGCAGCTCGACGATCGCGGCAGCCACCATCATCGCGGCCGCGAACAGGTAGCCCGTGACGATGTTGTCGCGGGAACCGCTCTCGATCAGCCAGCCGAACAGCCACGGCCCGGCGATGCCGCCCACCGCGGTCCCCAGCACGTAGAACAAGGCGATCGCAAACGCCCGGACCTCCAGCGGAAAGCTTTCGCTGACGGTGAGATAGGCGGAGCTGGCCGCCGCAGAGGCGAAGAAGAAGACCACCATCCAGGCGATCGTCTGCGTGGTGGCATTCAGCAGTTCCTGGTGGAACAGGATCGCGGTGACCGCCAGCAGAATCCCCGACGCGGCGTACGTGAAGGCGATCATCGGCTTGCGGCCGATGGTATCGAACAGGCGGCCGAGGCACAGCGGCCCCAGGAAGTTGCCGATCGCAAACGGCAGCAGGTAGAGCCCGACGGACTGGGTAGGCAGGTCATAGTAGCGGATCAGCACCAGCCCATAGCTGAAGAACACGGCGTTGTAGAGAAACGCCTGCGAGACCATGAGTGCAAAGCCGAGCAGTGCGCGGCGGCGGTAGCGCACCAGAATGGTGGCAAACGCGTCGCGGATCGGCGTACCGGTGCGCGGGCGGATGATGCTGCGTTCCGGGCCCGGAAGGGCCAGACGGCCGTGCGCATGGCGGACGCGAACCTCGATGTCGCGGACGATCCGCTGCGCTTCACCGACGCGGCCGTGAGTCATCAGCCAGCGCGGGCTCTCCGGCACCCAGTGGCGCAGCAGCAAGATGACCAGCCCCAGGGCCGCGCCGATGCCGAACGCCAGCCGCCAGCCGACATCGGCGCCAAACAGGCGCGGATCGAGGAGCACGATCGAGCCCAGCGAGCCCAGGGCCGCACCGACCCAGAAGCTGCCGTTGATGATCAGATCTGTGCGGCCGCGCAGCCGCGCCGGAATCAACTCCTGAATCGCCGAGTTGATCGCCGTGTACTCGCCGCCGATGCCGGCCCCGGTGAGAAAGCGGAAGGCGGCGAAGCTCCAGATGTCCCAGGAGAGACCGGTGGCAGCGGTGGCGAGCAGATACAGGCCCAGCGTGATGCTGAACAGCCGCTTGCGCCCCAGCCGGTCGGTCAGCCAGCCGAAGAACGCTGCGCCGAGCACCGCACCGGCCAGATAGGCACTGCCGGCAAACCCGATCTCAGCAGCAGAGAGGCGCAGCATGGGGCTATCCTGCAGTGCGCCGGTGAGCGCGCCCGCGAGCGTGACTTCCAGCCCGTCGAGGATCCAGGTGATCCCCAGGGCGGCGACGACCAGCACATGGAACCGGCTCCACGGCAGCCGGTCGAGCCGTGCCGGAATGTCGGTCGAGATGACCTGATTGGCGGCGGAGACATTCTCCATCTGCTCTTGGCCTGATCCTNNGTGTGCACCCTCGGACCCTCTTGGCCGCTGTGCGGTGAGCGAATCCATGCACGCGCCACTGGTTCGGGACAATTCGCCCTGCAGGCAGGCTAGAGCAATAGCCGATCAAGGGAAATGCTTGAGCGGCTATTGTTCAAGAAATCAAATACTTAGAGCACAGTCACTCGATTGGAACGGCGCAATCTGATCGGACCGGATTCTTCCGGTCGATCGTCCTGAACCCAGTGCTGAGCGATAGCCACTGCGTACCCGGCAGGCATCAGATGTCTGCCCATTGCACTCACCGGCTCTCCAAGTTGGCCGGGACGGCACTGTCGCTCTCCGCTGCCGTAGCTGCCCCGACACCATTCGATCGTCTGGAAGCGGGCGTGTCCCCACTCCGGTAACCGCGCATCGATATCAACTGATACGTTCTTATTATATTTTATAATTCTATTTATACGTTGATCCGTCGCAGTGATTGAGATACACTCTCACCAACGGGAGAGTTCAGCCTCCATGGCGGAATGGGGAGATCGACAATGCGCAAACTTTGCTTAAGCGTGTTCGCTTTCTGCGCAGTAATGTACGGCATTGCTCCTGCGCATGCCTTCAACGGGTGCTCTCTATACGAGCATTCCTACTGGGAGGATGAGTTTAGAATAGGACGCAACTATCAATATGGCTTTGTCTACAATTCATATAACACGCATTTCAATGACAAGGCATCATCCGCCAGTGTACCTTATAATTGCGAGCTGATCATTTATGAACATGCTAACTATGAGGGCCGGTATTTGAGATTACGATCTGGAGATTATTATTATCTCGGAGATTCATGGAACGATGTCGTTTCATCTGCGAAATGCAAATGCAGGGGTGGCGCGAAGGCCGGTACGAACTCTACCATTGAGTCAGCCGGCTGAGTGCATCGCTTGACGGGGAGTGGCTCTGTCCACTCCCCCTGTCGCAAACACTTTGCGGGTCGCAAACACTTTGCGGCAGGCTGAGGGTCGCAGCGGATCCAAGCCGCACGCTCAACACTTTGGCTTTTTCATCCTCGAAAATCAGTCCCGGGATTCAGCCCGTGCCCGGCGCACGACGGAGCCGTCTTTGATCTCGTTTCCGCCTCAAGGCTTGTACATGCGCTGGCGGGCGTCGAGTTCGGGAACGTGCAGCAGACGCTGGTCCTCCGGCAGAGCCAGTTGGTGTTCCAGGTATGCGGCGCGCTCGCGCACCGTAGATGGCCGCGTATTGCCGTAGAGAATGCGGTGCATCAGCCCCGGCCCNTCGACAGCCTCGGCATCGATGGCAAGCGCTTGCCGGTAGTCAGCGAGCGCCGCTTCGTAGCGGCCCTCACGGTCACGCAGGATACCGCGGTTGGCGTATGCTCCAGCCAGCACTCCGCGCCCCGTGGCGTCGTCCGCAGCAAGAGACCCCTGCAGTTCGGCGATCAGGGCGCCGAACTGCGCCTCAGCAGCATCGTTGCGCCCACCCTGCAGCAGCGCGATCGCCTTGCCCATCAGCGCCCCNCGATGGCCGGGAGAAACCGCCAACGCCGCATCGAACCGCTCGATCGCCTCGTCCCAATGGCCGTCGCCCAGCAGAATATCCCCTTGGCGGGTCTGGTAATCTCCTGGCGGCGCATCNGAAAGGTATGGCTTCGCGATCGCCAGCACTGAACACACCACCAGCACCGCCACTGCCACCGGCAGTGCCGCCCGGTGCAGGCTGCGCGGACGACGGGCCGCCGTCACCATGGTGTCAGCCGGTCAGTCGTGCAAACGGACTGGTCTCGCATGCCTGCACCGCCTCTCCCAGGGTCCGGATGCCGTTTTCGGCCAGCAAAGGCAGCAGTGCAATAAACACCTCGGCCGTCGTCAAAGCATCTCCGAGCGCCGTATGCCGGCCGGTAACGCTGAGGCCGAGGCGGCCGGCGATCGCCTCCAGGCTCTTATCCTCCTGGTTGAGGTTGACGGTGCATTCCAGCAGCAAGGTATCGAGGACCGGATTGCAGAACACAACACCGGAGACGCGCGACGCGGCCGCAAAGAAACGCATGTCGAAGGCGACGTTGTGACCGACGATCACCGTATCTTCGACGAACCGCTGCAGGCGGGGAAGCACGTCCTCGACCGGCGGCTCAGCATGCAGCATCGCGTCGCTGATGCCATGGATGGCACGCGACGACGCCGAGATGACGCGCCGCGGACGGACGAAGCTGTCGAAGATTTCCTGGCGCAAGATGCGGCCGTTGACGACACGCACCGCGCCGACGGCGATGATTTCATCTCCTGANTCGGGATCGAGACCGGTGGTCTCGGTATCGACGACGGTGACCGCCAGGCGCTCAAGCGGTATCGCCATCAGATCCCGCGTGCCGCTGCGGTGGTCAAACAGGTGGAAATCAAAATCGTGGCCGAAGTCATCATCCGACTGGGCCTCATACCGGGAAACGTCTCTTTCGCTGATCGGCAGAATGACCCGCAAACACGGCTGACCGTCGCTGCCGGCCCGAGCCGCCCAAAGCGCGCCGCCGTGTTTCTCGATGGCATCGGACAATGTCACCTTCGCATCGCCCCCATCGTTGGCGACGTTGCGCAACCCNCAGTGGCGAAGAGCTTCCATATCCACCGGCGCGCCTGACCACTGCAACTCGAGGGCGGCGAGTGAACGCCGCGTCTCCAGCTTCAACGTCAAGTCCCGGGCACGGCAGAACTCTCGCACCTGGTCGATCAGGAACAGCAGGCACTGGATGATGGCGAAGCTCTCGACCTTCAGCCAAACCGGTTCCACCGGCGCGCTGACGACGATCTCTTGGCCGCGGCTGTCCTGCACGGCCCGATCGACCGCTGCCAGCAGGTCGCTGCCAAGCACCTCCTCCACCGGCAGCTGCATCTTCAATTCCTGGCCGTATTCCTCTTCCAGCCGATCCAGATTCTGGCTGACCCTGAGAGCTTCATCGCGGATCACTTCGAAAAACTGCTGGCGNTCCCCCTCGTCCATGTCCGGGAACGTGAGCACCGTTTCGATCGCCGCCCGGATGCCACCGATCGCCGATCGCTGGCCTTCGGTCAGCGACTGCAGCAAGCTGCCGCGGCGGCGTTCAGCGCCGAACCGACTGGTAATGTCTTCGAAGGTCAGGATATAGCCGCGAAGGCTGCGGTCGTGGTTGAGGATTGGCACGAGGTGGGCGCTGAGCAGTTGCCCGCCCGGCCGGGTGACGACGAAGGGCACCATCAGGTCGCTGTCGCCGCTGTCGAGGCGATGGTGGACGTTGCCCAGCGCGTGGCGGATCAGCAGTTCGTCGATCATGCCGAAAATCGAGCGGCCAAGGCCGATCCAGTCGGCAGCCCGCTCTTGCGCGCCGGCCTCCAGCAGCCGTTGCGCGCGTGGATTATAGAGCAGGATGCGCCCTCTGGANTTGCAGACCAGCACGCCCTGCGTCAGCTTCGACATCAGGGTAGAAAGGGTGTTCTTCTCCTCCTCCAGCCGCGCGTTCGCCTCCTGGATGCGGTGTTCAACCTCCTCGTGCAGCGCCTGGAACCGTTCAGCCAGCAGGTTTACTCCCTGGGCAACGGCGCGCACTTCAGCACCACCGTCGGCAGTCGTCCGATGCCGGGGATTGCTGGTTGCGATCAGCCGCGCATCTTCGACAAGCGTGCGCAGCGACTTCACCCAGCGTTCGAAGATCAGATGCACGATGCCGGCGGTGAGGCCGAGCACGACGAGNACCCCCAGCAACGGCAGCCCACCCGCTGCCTGCATCAGGCCTGCTGCCTGTGCCTTCTGCTCGGGGTCCAGATCGCCCCACACCGCCCAGCCGATCAGCCCAACGGCCGCGGCTTGCGCCATGATCGCGACGATCAGGATCACCCACGCACTGCGGGTCATCGACGGATGCCTCCCGGAACGCTCGGTGCACTTGACTGTTTCGGTCACGCATGCGCGCGCCAGCACCATTTGTTGCCACTATACGTCAACCTGTGGTGCGGCTGAAACCCATGTTGGAGTAACGGAAATCACGTTCTGGTCTTCCGCCGCCGCGCCCGTGGGTGTGACGACGTGTCAATCGGCGAGCGCGTAGTCGATGGTCGAGACGACACGCACTGTTTTCGCGATCTGTTTGTCTTCGCTCATTCCGGGGACCTGGTCCCGGGGCAGAATCTGGAACAGCCCCTGGCTCGCCCGGCGGATGCCACTGATGCGACTCCCGGAATCCTTGGCGAACTGTTCGGCACCGGCGCGCGCACTCTGTGTCGCCTCGGCGATCATGCCGGGCTTGATGTCGTTCAGGCGGGTGAACAGGTAGACCGGCCCGGGCGACGGCTGCCCTTCGCTGCTCAGCACCACGCCTGCGGCGACCAGATCGCCCATCTTCTGACTCGCCTGCGCCACCTTGGTGACGTCGGACGTGCGCACCATCAGCGTCTGGGAGACGATGAAGCGGCTTTCAATCGGCGCCGAGCGATAGGCCTGGGCAAGCAGATCGTTCACCTGCAGGCTCTGGACCTCCACGGCATCGCGCGGCAGGCCGTTGGCAGCCAGAAACTCCAGGACGCGCTGCGCATCGCGGACGATCCGTTCCTGCGCCTCAGCGAGTTGGTTCGAGGTGGTGACAAAATGCAGCGGCCACAGCGCAAGATCGGCCTCTACCGACTTCTCGGCCACTCCNTTGACGGTAACGAAGCGGTCACCAGCGCGCGCCGCAATGAAGCCGTGGCCAACGAACCAGCCTCCCGCCGCAATGCCGACGGCGAGAAGCCCTGCTGCGAAAAACGTGACGAGGTTGCTGCGCATGCACCGGGCCTCCGCCTCCGACGGCGTGAATGGTGCCACCGGGCATGCTCTGGAGCCAATCACTTCTGCCCCGTCCAACCGAACAAGCACACGTCGCATATCTGTCATTGCGCACATTGTCGGACAGAACGACAGGTCTGACGCAACAGACCGAGCCATGACGAAGCTGCGTATGGCCCCGGAACGCGTGATCAAGAAATTCCGCTTGATCTCAGATGTAGCGTTCGCGGCTCGAGCCGCAATGCGATCAGACTGGCGAAGGGTTTTCGTAAGGCGAGAAAGCCGCGACAGGGAACGATGTCGCGGCCAATGCCGGCCCGCGGATCTCCAGAACGCGGCTGCGAACGATACGGTGACGGACGTGCTCCGCCAACCGGGCGGCCAGCGCGATGATCGTCAGCGTCGGCGTGTGGTTGCCGGCGGTGGGAAACACGCCGCTGCCGGCAATAAAGAGATTGTCCATGCTGTGCACCCGGCACTGGGCGTCGACGACGCCACGGCGCGGGTCGGTGTGCATCCGCGTCGTACCGATATGGTGCCAGTTCCAGCGCGGCGTTGCCGCCTCGGCGGTATCCAGCAGGCCGCGCGCACCTTCGATCACTCCGGCGCGGTGCAGGTCCTCGACCAGAATCGCGGCGGTATGACGCATCGCCCGGCGGTCGATCTCGTTCAGCCGCCAGTCGAGGCGGACCCGCGGCAGACCGAGTGCATCGCGCGTAGCACCAAGCGTCACTCGGCTGTCCTCATTCGGACACTGCTCGATCGAAACGACCAGCCGGCGGTGCTTGACCAGCCGGTCGTCGCAGGTGAACAGACCGACCGCGAACTGAATACCGGCGAACGGTGAGCTGATCAGCGCACCGAGCCGCCTAACCGGCTCCCGCGGCAGCCGTCCGCGCCAGACGTCGCCAAATATGTCCTTGGCGGCTTCGGCGCTGGGCGCATTTTCGCCGGCAAGCGTCAGTTCCAGGTGCATCGCCGAATCCAGCAGCCGTTCGCGCCGCTGCACCGGAAATGCCACGTTGACCTCAGCACACACTGGCAAGCGCATCATGGCGAAACGGTCGATGTAGCCGAGCATCGCCACCCGTTCCGCCTTCGGCACATCCACATCCGAGACCGCCAGCGTCGGATGCTCCATGAAATAGCGGCCCACCCGGTCATGGCGGTTGCCGACACCGCAACGCTCCACCCGGTTCGATGCCAGCAACAGCCGGGTGTTCTCGATCGCTCCGCAGGCAAGGATGTAGGTTCCGGCACGGACAACAAAGGGCTCGCCCCCAAGAGCGGCCACCCGCAGCCGTTCGATGCCGGCCCCATTCGGGGTCTGAACGAGTTCAAGTGCATTCGCGTACAGCAGGACGTCCACATCGGCCGCGCCCCGCAGCGCNGCCCTCAAGACCTTGCCGAATCGCCGCCGCTTCTTGTTCAACTGCGCAATACTGGTGACGAGGCGGTCTTCCTCGTGAGGCGACGACAGTGAGAGCGGCCGCAGGGTCCGCTTGCGGACCTTGTGCACCGCTCCCAGGCTGGACGCCGGATCGTAGGCGTGCGGATCGAGCCCGCACAGGGCATGCGCCCGTTGATACCACGGCTGCAGTTCCTCGGCCCCGAACGGCCAGCCGCTGTCCGGCACCCACGATCGCCGCTCGAAGTGGTAGGGCTCGAACGGCCGGCAAAATCCGCCCCAGCAGTTGCTGCTGCCACCGAAGAAGCGTGATCGCGTGGTCTGCAAGTCATATGGCAGGCCGACCACTTCGCCTGCATACAGCTCCTGCGTCGCCTCTTCCATGTTCAGCCCGCCGCTCTCCAGCAGGCAGATCCGCAATCCGTGACCCTCNAATTCGTGAGCAAGCGTGATCCCCGCGGCACCGCCCCCGATAATGCAGACATCGGCCCGGATCTCGATGCCGCCCGGCAGGCGACGCGCGTCGATGAACATGAGTGAGGAACCTCGCCGATTGTTCGTGCGCCGGATGGTCGGGAGGAGTAGCTGCCACTGCTGAGTCAGGCTACACGCGACACACCCTTTTGTACTCATGATGCCCCTCAAGAGGTATCCGGCAGTGCGCCCCGTCACTGTGCCCCGTCGCTGCCATGCG
Organism: Defluviicoccus sp.; assembly: GCA_013414705.1. Classification (GTDB taxonomy): domain Bacteria; phylum Pseudomonadota; class Alphaproteobacteria; order Rhodospirillales; family Defluviicoccaceae; genus Defluviicoccus. Next base: position 2,299,559 of record CP058705.1, on the reverse strand, counting down.
CACGCAATTGCTCCCCTGGCGTCGGAGATGCCGTCGCGGCCCAGGACCCAAAAGGGAGCCGAAGGGAATGACACGGGGGCGTCGAGGAGGCGTCGAGGGAAATACCCCGCTGCCATCACCCCAGCAGATTGAGGCGGAAGTGGTGAGCGATGTCGGTCTTGAAGTGCTTGACGACCTTGAGCGAATCGCGCAGCAAACTGCGTTCGGAACTGCGCAGATGTCCGATATCCAGCACGTTGTCGTAGCTGTTGCCCTCATCAAGGGCCGCGAGCTGCTCGCGCAGACGGATCATGCACATGAAGTCAAAGGCTTCGATCAGGTCGGCGGTGAACTCCTCGCTGAACGGCCCCCGCCCGCTGAGCGCCTGAATGCGAGCGATGGTGTTGGTTTCCCTCACTCGATATTCCAGGGCAAGACTGCGTACCCCGTGGACGATCGGAAATATGCCGCCTTTCTTGATGTCCATGCCGCGGCCATCCGTCATCTCGTCGAGAACGAGCCGGTTGAACATGCCCAGGGGCGTCGGGAACGCCAGCGTCGCCTTGGCAAAATGGCCGGTGAAGGCATCCTCCTGACCCAGCAGCTCGAATAAGTACTCCTTCAGATCGGTGAGCAGCCCGCCGTCGCCAGCGACGGTGCTGGCATCATAGAGGATCGCAAGCTTGAGCAGGGCGTCTCCCGAGGGCTGGGCCACCCAGTTGCGCAGCGCCATCCGATACTCGGCATAGGATTTCGACCAGTCCGGGTTGGAAACCATGACGTCGCCGGGACACGGCGGATAGCCCAGTTCGATCAGCATCCGGGTGAACGGCTCGGCAATCGCCGTCCGCTCGCCGTTCGGTGCCTCTTGGCGGAAAATCAGCCCGTTGTCCTGGTCGGTGCGCAGCAGCTGCTCGCCACGCCCCTCGCTGCCCATGACGATCAGGCACAGATCGTCGCGCAGCGAGTGTGGCGTAACCTGCTCAAACACGCGCCGGAACAACTTCCGATTCAAGTCGGTGACGATGCGGGCGATGTAGCGCGGCTTGACGCCTCGGTGGAACAGCGAGCGGATCAGCGTTGTGACCGCAGCACTTGCCTCCCGCAGTTCGGCTGGCGTCTGTGCCCGGTCGAGCCGGCTCGCGATTACGTATGAGGAGTTCGACAGATAGCCCAGCAGGTCGGCCTGCTCGAAGACACCATCGATCTCGCCCTCGCGGGTGACGACCACGTGCCGGATCGAGCGCTCGGTCATCAGCATCAGCGCGCTGAACAGGAAGTTCTCCCGATCGAGCGTTTGCAGATCATAAGTGGAGAGATCGCCGATCGCGGTCGTGTCCGGCAATCCCATCAGCAGCGAGCGCTCGCGCATGTCCCGCTCGGTGAAGATTCCNACCCGATCGCCACGGCGGACGAGCAACGCCGTCACCTCGCGATCCTGCATGACTTCCGCCGCTTCCCGGATCGTCGTTTCCGGTGCAACGAACACCGGCGGATGCAGCGGTCCTTCGTTCAACCGCGCCAGCAGGAACGATGAGGCCTCACGCTGCTGCTGCACGGCGACCAGGGCATCCAGGCGCCGCTGCAGTTCGAGATGAAAATGCTCGCGGAACTGGCTGCTGCTGCGCGACAGCGCATGGAACAGCTGTGCGGGAAGCTGGTAGCACAGGCTCCGGTCGCGGGAGACAAAGGTATTCTCACTGCGGCCATTGATCAGCCCGATCGCATCGAAGCACGAACCGGCCGCATACAGCGCCACGCTGCCCGTGAGATCGGCTTCTTCGACCACCCCTTTGGCAACAATGAACAGCGCCGAGGGTGCGTCTTGNCGCTCCAGGATGGTTTCGCCGGGGGTGTAGTGCTCGGTGTCNAGCGACACTGCGATGCGGTTGAATTCTTCGCGACCAAGCTGATTGAATGGCGCAACAGTCTGCAGAAATTCGCTTGCCTCTGGACTGACCATCCCGTTCCCCGCCCGTGCGCCACTCCCGTTGTTTGAGGGTTATCCATCCCTGTGTCAGGTTTTACAGCGCTGTGCATACCGTAGCATGGCACTTGCGGGCTGCAAAACGAAGCGGGCCACGTAGGCTTCGAACCATTCACCGTTGATTGGCCCGTCGAGCGCCCCGTTGAGCGCCATGGGCGCAACCATCCCGCTCGTGCGCCGTGCGGCGATCCGTGTAGTGGTCTTGCGATGGCCGCGCGGAAAGCCCATCCGCAGGCGTTCGCCCTTGGCGCAGCGGCCATGGCTGCGGGCCATGTTGGTCGCGGTCCAGGTCTCGTCGATGAACACCAGGCGCTCCGGGTCGAGATCGAGCTGGCCATCGAACCAAGCTTGGGCATCACGCTGCCGGCGGACCACAGCAGCACGCCGATGGCAAGACCCGCCGATAATCGGGCCGCCTCTACAGGCTTCGTCGACCGATCTCCTTCCGCAAGGCCGCTCATCACCGATGTTACGCGGGCGCAAATCAAAATCAATGCAGGACCATGACAAAAACAAGGAAATAGGTTGCCGGTTCCTCCCGTACCAATTCCCAGTGACAAAGGTGTATAGAGACGGAGATGAATTGATCTCCACGCGAGTTTTTCGATTTTTATTTATTGAATTTGATATTATTTACTTGTAACGTGGTATAGATGTCATCGGTAATACAGCCCGAAATGGCCGTGAGCCGTACTCCTGGCGAAAGACGCTCGCTGAGTTCCGCGAAGGCGACGCGCTGCGGACGCTGAGCGCCGATCTTCCCGAGAGCGTCGACCTGCTGCTGCTCGACGGCGCCAAGGCGCTTTATCCAGAGATCCTCGCCCGGGTGGAAAGCCGAGTTCGCCCGGGCGCGTTCATCGTCGCCGACAACGCCGATTACAGCCCCGCGTACCTCGCCTACGTACGCGCCCCCGCCGACCGCTACCTCTTTGTGCCGTCCGCCGCAGACGTCGAATTATCGATGCGCATCGGCTGACCCCGACTTCCGCCGCCCGCCCGCCGCAGAGGCGCGGCTCCGTCACCGGCCGGGACGCCAAAATCAGGCGCTCCGCGCTGCGGTGGAAATACCGGTCGTCAGATTTGATGCAGGGTTGGATTTCGCCATTCGCGTCGGCCAGCGCATCGAGCGTGCAGGCGGAATCGGGATTCCCCTGGGCGGTGTTTTGTGGTTCACCGTGATGGGAGGTGGATCATGGGACGACCCTATTCGGCAGATCTTCGCGAGCGGGTTCAGGCGGATATCGAGGCGTGTCAGTCGCGGCGTTCGGCGTCGCGGCGGTCTGGCGTGAGCCCGAGCTTTGCGGTGAAGCTGGTGCGCCGGGTGGGGGTCGGGATCGACGGCGCCGGCACGCCAGGATCGTCCGCCCGACGTCACCAGCGAGCGTCACCAGCGGCTGTGAGCGCGGGTGCCATTCGGTCATTGGCACACCCGGACGGTCATCGCCGCACGCCGCTGCGACGGCTTGACTGCTCCTTGGATCATCGATGGCCCGATGACCCGGGAAATGGTCGATCTCTGGGTCGCAACGCAGCACGCCCCCACGCCGCGTCACTCGGCATCAGACGGTCCAGCACACCCATCAGCCACATCCAAAAGGCGGCTTTGAATCACGCTTTTCCTATTCTGCGAATTCCCACCCTCAAATGGCCAAGAGTCCAGAGCATCTAGCGTTGCGGCGTTGCTAGACTGCGAGGGAGGCTGATGTCCGTGACGCCGGCTGTTGATGCGTGTCTCTGCCTCGCATGAAATCCCTACGAATGCTGCCCGCTGCGGCTTTCTCCTCACAGGTCTGCCAACGACGGTCAAACAGCGATGCCAGCAGTTTCGGAGAAAGTCCGCGCCACATCATCATGTTCTGGTGGCCTTGTTGCGATCGGCGTAGGCATGCTTACGATGCCATCTGCCTGAATCATGGGATGTCTCGGGATAAAATGCAAGTGCTGATCATTTGCAATTAGGCGATCGTATTTGGCCGATGATGGTTCATACGAAGTCGTCGGACCATCGGGGGCGTTTTCGTTTGCGGCGGATGGAGATGGTGGGGCGTGCGCGCTTGAGCATGTTGAGGGCGAGTTTGCGCAGCGTGGTCAGGTTTTCCGGCGCATGGTCCTTGCGGCTTCGTCTTTGCGGCTTCGGGCGCGATCCTCGTCGAAGGTGATGTCGAGCACCCAGTGAAGTCCGTTTTCGAGCGACCAGTGGGAGCGGTCTGCCGCAAAATAGACCGCGGCCGTCAGCGGGCGGGACGACAGAGGATCGTGGCTGGCATGGGCGTGCCGCATCTCGATGCGGCCGTGGTCGGCATCGGTCGTTTCCGCCACAGCGAGGCCCGCCATCGCCACGGGGTCAGCGCAATGGCCAAAATCTCAAGAAAATCATGCCACTTGGCGTTGCACGTCCGTGGATCAGGCAGCGCCACAAATGCGCGCTCGAACCACGAAACCCACATCGAAGGACCCCTCGCTCACTACCGCAGAGTCCTCCCAAAGAATCCCTTTCAGCACCCAGCGCTACGCCGCTCTCTCAAATGCGATAACCCTGCTTCGCAATCGATGCTTTGGCGTGGCGTTTGTTCCGGAGCTAGTTCCGGGAGCCATTTCATAGTCTGCTCGGTGCCCACCAGGGTCGGCATCGGCTTGGCCTGCCGAATGGGGGACAACATGACCGGGCGGTTGTTCCGCTCGCGGCATGCTCGCCAACCCTGGGGCTACTCCGCCGTTACTCTCAGCGGAGGATTTGCGCACCGTTTGGTGTTGTTCACTCGGCAGACAGTCACTTACGCCGGATTGAGCGCACGGCCTGCAAGCGCATCTTCTCCGGCGAGGGTCACGGCCACGGCGTGGACCACCGCGGCAATGCGAACCGCCGCCTGCACCTGTTCCGTGCCCAGGCCGGCCGCGCGGAGCTGGCGCTCATGTGCATCGAGGCACATGCCGCAGCCGTTGATCGCGGAGACCGCGAGCGACCAGAGTTCGAAGTCCGCCTTGTCGACGTTCGGCTTGCCGATGACGTTCATCCGCAGCTTCGCCGGCAGTTTCCGGTAGTCCTCGTTCGCGACCAGGTGCGTAAAGCGATAATAGATGTTGTTCATCGCCATGATCGCGGCCGCTGCCTTTGCCGCTTCCAAAGCTGTCGGCTCCAGCTGTGGGCCGAATTCCTCGACGAGGGCAGCGATCACCTGCGGGTTGCGTGACGCGATCGCCGAGACGACGAACGTGCCGGCCAGTTGCTGCTTCGTCAGGGTCGGCTCGGACGCCAACGATGACAGATTGAGTTTCAGGTCCTTGGCGTAGTCCGGCAGGGCGGATTTCAGGGTTTCCAGCGACATCGTAACCTCCATCGGCAGGTGGCAGGGGAGGGGTCGGCGAGCGCCGGCCCCACGCAACACGATCAAAAAATCANNGGCGACCTGCAGGACCGGCTCACCCTTCTGCCAGTTGCACGGGCACAGCTCGTCGGTCTGCAAGGCGTCCAGAACCCGCAGCACTTCCGCCGGGTTGCGGCCGACGCTGAGGTCATTGACCGAAGCGAAGCGGATGATGCCATCCGGATCGACGATGAACGTGGCGCGCAGGCACACGCCCTCGGCCTTGTCGAGAATGCCCAGCGCCTCGCTCAGCTCGCGCTTGATGTCGGCAAGCATCGCGAACGGGAGGTCGTGCAAATCAGCGTGGTTCTGCCGCCACGCCAGGTGCACGAACTCAGTGTCGGTCGACGCGCCGTAGACCACGGTGTCGCGGTCGTTGAACTCGCCGTTCATCTTGCCAAAGGCCGCGATCTCGGTCGGGCAGACGAAGGTGAAGTCCTTCGGCCAGAAAAACACCACCTTCCACTGGCCCGCCTCGGAGGCGTTGGTCACGGTGGTGAAGGCGCTGGCCGGGTCGCTCGATACCACGGCCTTGAGTTCGAAATCAGGAAATTTGTCGCCAACGGTCAGCATGTTGATCTCCTCTGGGTCAGCTGTACATGTTTGGGTGAACTGTCCTTGCCCGAAACATGCGTCGCCCGCTCCATCGACGCACGCGAATAATTTTTGAATGTGATAGTTACTGAATCGATGAATTGCGCCGGATCCCGTGAGCTGTGGGGCCACAAACGGATTTCTTCCGAAAACGGGTGCGTCGATGATGCGGGCCGACGGTCTCGATTCGGTGTCGGGCGGCCGGCGGCCTTCACCTGAAACCTGGGACCTTTTCGTGCTCACACTGTTGCGGCTTTGAGATGCGGTCTTCACCGTGCCGACTGGCGGCTGCCAGATCATGTGCGGTTGACGGGTTGCGGGCCTTCTATTATGGCCTTGACCTCTTGACTTTACACGCCACTGGTGCGCGCGCTGCCGCAAGGGGCGGCGGGCGGTGCTGTCGGGTGAGCGGGCAGAAGACGGACGGAGAGGGAGCGGGCATGGGAAGCGGACCGCTGATGGCAGGCAAACGGGGCCTGATCATGGGAGTAGCGAACGACCGGTCGATTGCCTGGGCGATTGCTCAGTCGGTGCATGCGCATGGCGGGCAGGTGGCGTTGACCTATCAGGGCGGCGCACTGGAANAANGGGTGCGGCCATTGGCCGAGTCGATCGATTGCGAGGTCGTGCTGCCGTGTGACGTGACCGATGCCGCGAGCCTGGATGCCGTCTTCGACGACCTGGGCGAGCGCTGGGGCGGATTGNATTTCGTCGTGCACGCCATTGCCTATTCCGACAAGGATGAGTTGAAGGGTCGTTACGTCGACACGAGCCCCGAGAACTTCAGCACCAGCCTGCTCGTTTCCTGCTATTCCTTCACCGCCGTCTGTCAGCGGGCGGAGCGGCTGATGAGCGGAGGCGGCAGTCTGCTGACGCTGACGTACATGGGTGCGGAGCGGGTGATGCCGCATTACAACGTAATGGGCGTCGCCAAGGCCGCGTTGGAGGCCAGTGTCCGCTATCTGGCCGAGGACCTGGGGCGACAAAACATTCGGGTCAACGCGCTGTCTGCCGGGCCGATCAAGACCCTGGCGGCGTCCGGGATCGGCGATTTCCGCTACATCTTGAAGTGGAACCAGCTGAACTCGCCGATGCGCCGCAACGTCACGCTGGAAGAAGTGGGGAACGCCGGGCTTTATCTGCTGAGCGATCTCGCGGCGGGAGTGACCGGAGAAAACCATCACGTCGACTGCGGTTACAACGTTGTCGGCATGCTGGCGGTGGATGCGGCGCAGGGCGTGCGGGACATGCTCGAAAATTTCAGTCCGAAGCGCCCGGATGACCGGTAACAGTATCGGCCAGCTGTTCCGGGTTACCACGTTCGGCGAGAGTCACGGCCCTGCGATTGGGTGTGTCGTTGATGGGGTGCCGCCGCGCCTGCCGCTCACCGAAGACGATATTCAGGTCTATCTCGATCGCCGCCGGCCGGGCCAGTCGCGCTTCACCACCCAGCGCCGCGAACCGGACCGGGTGCGGATTCTCTCCGGTACGTTCGAGGACCGGACCACCGGGGCTCCGATCGGGCTCTTGATCGAGAACGAAGATGCCCGGTCGAGGGATTACAGTGACATCAAGGACCTGTTCCGCCCGGGCCACGCCGATTTCACCTACCAGATGAAGTACGGGATTCGCGATTACCGCGGCGGCGGGCGGTCGAGTGCGCGTGAAACCGCGATGCGTGTCGCCGCAGGCGCCATCGCCCGTACGGTGCTGGGCGAGGCGGTCCGCATCCGCGGTGCCCTGGTGCAGGTGGGACCGCACCCGATCGACCGCAGCCGCTGGGAGTGGGACGAGATCGACCGTAACCCGTTCTGGAGCCCGGATGCGGAGGCGGTGCGTACCTGGACGGATTTTCTCGATGCCGTGCGCAAGGACGGCACTTCCGCCGGTGGCATCGTCGAGGTAATCGCCAGCGGCCTGCCGGCCGGGTTGGGTGCGCCTGTCTTTGATCGTCTGGACGCGGACCTCGCCAAAGCCTTGATGAGCATTCCCGCCGTCAAAGGTGTCGAGATTGGTGACGGGTTTGCCGCAGCGGCCCTCTCCGGCCTGGAGCACAACGACCGGATGCGCATGCAAGATGGCAGCGTGCACTTCCTGTCGAACCATGCCGGAGGCGTGCTGGGCGGCATCTCCACCGGTCAGGACATCGTCGCGCGTCTGGCGATCAAACCGACGAGTTCGGTGCGGGTAGCGCAGCCGACGGTCAGCCTTCACGGCGAAAATGCGGAGATCGCGACCAAGGGGCGGCACGACNCCTGCGTCGCCATCCGTGGCGTTCCCGTGGCCGAAGCGATGGTGGCGCTCGTCCTCGCCGACCACCTGCTGCGCCACAAGGCGCAGTGCCTGTAGGGGCCGAACCGCCTGTTGCGGCCACACGGCTGGCTGCTGGAGCCTTTATAAGGCCAGGGACCGTGCAAGCTTCCGATGTTTCTGGATAATGGGTTGGAAATCTTTCCACTGCGGACACCGCTTGTTTGCAGGTCCCAGGACGGCTTCCAGCGACCGCTCCAGAAGTCCCTCGATCCGAACCGATGTGTTCTGCCGGTCGGCAGGAGTTTGTTGCTGAGCTGCCGCCATCAGCGCCAGCGCATATGTATCGGGATAGATCACCTCGATGCAGGCCGCATAATTGGTATCCGGAAGGCAGCGCGACAAAACCGACAACCTGTCGATGTTGAGATAATTCTGCCGTGCCGTTGCCACCACATCCTCAAGACGATCTTCATTCAGAGTGACAGCGCGGCGCTGCTGGTTGTCCCCGATCAAGCTGAAGACATAGCGATTCCGGAGTTGTGCGGTGTCGACTTCGAGACGCGCCACGACCGCCTGGAGCGAATGCTCGCTCGGTCGGTTCTGTTGGCAGGATTTTGATATCTGACCTTCCGCAAGTGCCCAGCTATTGGCGGACCAGAGCTTGGCAATGATCTGTTCCCGTAGGTCGATGGCATTTCGCCAATCGCTTCCCCATGCGCTGTCGCCCAGGCTGTAACGCAGATCGCCTCGCTCGATGAGCAGCTCGGCCCATTCGCTGGCTTTTGAGGGGCAGTGATGTTGTCGGACGCAAGTTCTTTCTCTGTGTCGAGTCCATCGGCTTGTTCAAGCACCCTCAAGGCGCGCGCGTCGAAGCCGGCACGGCGGTACAATCGGGCAATCAAGATGTGTGGCAGTGCCGCGGTGGTGAAGTCTTCGGTCGGGATGAGCGTTGCGTCAGCGGCGGCGGCTCCATCGCACCCTGACATGTCATCAGTAAACGGACGAAGATTTGTCTCACCGATGCTGCTTAACGCGCCCAGACTCAGCTCAGCCTTGCGAAGCTCGCTCAGAAATTTGCACCATGCATTCGGCCAGTCATTTTCAGAGGTTCGCGCCGTGTGCAGCAGGCTTTCACCGGCCTTTGCAACGGGATCCACAACCTCTCTGATTGTCCGTTCTGTTGATAGCGATCCATCATCTACAGCGCTGATCTGGGTCACAAACTGCTCAAGATATGTCCTGTAAAAGCCGGCACCACTCAAGTTTGACGGCATTGCAGGAATACCCTGTTCAGCACGCGACGCAATAAGGCCGGTAGACTGCTCGTTGTCCGCGCGGCACGACAAATAGCGACAAAAATCCTGTGCCATGCCGGCCTTCTCAACAAGTCTGTCGATTTCAGTTGTTCTGAGGGCGGAAAAATCTGATTCGACCGATCGGTCAACCAGAGCTTGCAGTTGCAGCTGAACGGGCCGTTTCTCCTCGGTACTGTTAACCTCTGCTTCGAACCAGGGCCCGACCTTGATCTTGTTAAAGGTCTTGAGCACGCCTATGCCGTTCATGAGCAGGAACGGCAGGACAAAGAAAATCGCGCCCATGGCGAGAAAGAACGGGTTCATCGACCGGAGGCCGATCCGCACGATTGCACCGGCCAGAAACCCCAACGCCATTGATGGCAGCAACTTGACCAGCATCAGCCGGGATGTACCGAAAGAGAACCGTTCATAATACGGGTTTGTCGCGACGTAGACGATCGCGTAGACAATGCCTAGTAAAACGACGACTCCGCATAGTATCCATTGCAGGCGGACCGCAGGCTGGACACGGGTTTGTTGTGACCAAGCCGCAAGAGGAGCCGTAAAAGCGTCCCGAAACCCCGGGGATGCTTCGTTGTCCTTCGGCGTAGCGCCTTCTGGTTTGTCTTGTGACGCCCCGAACAGGAATCCGGCGAAGAGAAAGATGACCGTAAGGTCAAGCATGGCCGCTGCCCCCAGCGATGCTATTGTCGCGGCCACCCCCGTAGCCGCAAACAGGAATCATTCCAAAATAGCATGAGACGGGTACCAAAGCCAAGTTTGCAGTGCACTGTCCCAGCTTCTAAGCATCCTTGGGGGCGCTCTCGTACCATTGGTACTCCCTACCCCCAGTAGGACGAGCGCCTAATCGTCGCTGTCGCTGTCGCTTTCCCAGCGGTAGGAGTGTTGCGGGTAGACGCCGAGGATGCGGACTTCGCGGGAGAAGAAGTCGAGTTCTTCGAGAGCAAGGCGCACGTTGTGGTGTTCCGGGTGGCCCTCGACTTCGGCATAGAACTGAGCGGCGTGAAAGTGGCCGCCCACCAGATAGCTCTCCAGCTTGGTGATGTTCACGCCGTTGGTGGCGAAGCCACCCAGCGCCTTGTACAGCGCTGCCGGGACATTGCGCACCCGGAAGACCAGACTGGTCATCGCGGGGACCGCCTTTGGATGCGGGATCCGGGGCTCGCGTGCCATGATCAGGAAGCGGGTGGTATTGTGGGCTGCGTCTTCGATGTTGGCGCGCAGTGACACCAGGCCATAGATGTCGCCTGCGAGTTCCGAGGCGATAACCGCTTGTGTCGGATCGCCGGCCGCAGCGATTTCGGCAGCCGCGCCGGCGGTGTCCAGTCGCACCACCGCTTCCAGCCCCAGCTCGCGGATCAGGTTGCGGCACTGGCCGAGCGCATGGATGTGGCTGTGCACGTGCGTCAGACGCTCGATCCGGGCGCCGGGCAGGCCCAGCAGGTGATGGTTCACCCGCTGATAGTGCTCGCCGATGATGTGCAGGCCCGAGTTGGGCAGCAGGTTGTGAATGTCGGCGACCCGCCCGGCGACTGAATTCTCGATCGGGATCATTGCCAGCGCTGCCAGCCCGTCAGTTACGGCGGCAAACGCATCCTCGAACGACCGGCAGGGCAGGGTGGCCAGTTCCGGGCGCGACGTCCGACACGCGAGGTCGGAATACGCACCCGGCGCACCCTGGAACGCAATGGTATGGCTNGGGATCGCTCGCCGTTGCCGGTATCGGAGTGTCTTCGGTCATCGCGCTGCAACCGCCAGCAGTGCCCGAGCGCGGGCGAGATCGGCCTCGGTGTCGACACCNAGCGGCACCGTTCCGACCACTGCGGCGTCGATCCGCATGCCGTTCTCCAGAGCGCGCAGCTGCTCCAGGCGCTCGCGCTGTTCCAGAATTCCGGGCGGCAGGGAGACAAAGCGGGCGAGTGCCGGCCGCCGGTACGCATAAAGCCCGATGTGATGGAACAGCGGGCCCTCTCCCCACGGAATGGTCGACCGGCTGAAATAGAGCGCCCGGCCGCATGCGGCACACGCCGGCATCGACAGGGCGACCTTAACTACGTTCGGGTCGTCCCGCTCGCCGGGATCCTGAATGGGCGCAACCAGAGTGGCGATGTCGCACGCCGGATCGGAGAGCGGCTCCAGTGCGGTGCGCACCACTGCCGGATCCAGCGTCGGCAGGTCGCCCTGCAGGTTGACGACCACGTCATGATGCTGCTTGGGGTCGAGGATCGACAGCGCCTCGAAGATGCGATCGGAGCCGGACGGATGGTCGGGACGGGTCAGCACCGCATGGCCGCCTGCCGCTTCAACGGCGGCGACGATCTCCGGCTCGGCACAGGCGACGACCACGGGGCCGATTCCNGCTTCCGTTGCCCGTCGCCAGACGTGGACGATCATCGGCGCGCCGGCAATGTCGGCGAGTGGCTTGCCGGGCAGCCGGCTTGACGCCATGCGTGCGGGCACGAGAACGATGGGGGACAAAGGCTTGCTCATAGCTGGGGCAGATAGCACGGACAGGCGTCGGCACGCCAGCACCGGCCAGTGCTGATGGCCAGTGCTGATGGCCGGTATCTGTGGCCGGTTTGCCACAAGGTGGGGCTAATATTTTTGCAATTGCGAGAACGGGCGTCGACGCTGTGTGCAGCTGCGGTCTCGTTCTTGCAATTTTCCTTATGTCAGGCCATTGAAGGCACACTCACCTTGGGCTTATTGTGCCGCGCAAAGGGTGAGCCCGGGGCCGGAAGGGACCAAGAATGCACTTCTCTTTGCTCGAAAAATCGGTGCGTCGGTGTTGATCTGCGCATGGCTGATCTACGGCGCGAACTTCATGGGCAACACCCTGGTGCACGTGCAGGAACACCATGCCGCCGGTGGTGAGGAAGGCGCACACGCGCAACAGGCTGCGGCTCCCGAGCCGGCGGTCGAGACCGACCTGGGCACGCTGCTGGCAGCCGCGACGCCGGAAGAAGGACAAAAGATCTTCGGTAAGTGCAAGGCCTGCCACACGATCGAAGAGGGTGGAAAAGCCGGTGTCGGCCCGAATTTGTATAATGTTGTCGGTGGCCCGAAGGCACACATGGAAGGGTTTGCCTATTCGGATGCATTGGCATCGCGGCACGGCGAGACCTGGAGCTATGAGAACCTGAACGCGTTCCTCACCAGTCCGAAGGACTACGTGCCCGGCACGAAGATGAGCTTCNCCGGCCTGAAGGATCCGGCGCAACGGGCGGCGGTGATCGACTACCTGCGCGCCAATACGGTCAACCCGCCACCGCTGCCGGAGCCGGCACCGAAGGCGGCGCCTGTCGCGGCGGCTGAAGCTCCGGCAGAGGAACATGCTGCCGCGCCGGCGGCTGCCCCGGCCGAAGACGCTGCCCCGGCCGATATCAAGACGCTCATGGCCTCGGCCGATCCGGCTGCTGGCCAGAAGGTGTTCAACAAGTGCAAGGCCTGTCACACCGCCGACAAGGGCGGCAGGAATGGCGTCGGTCCGAATTTGTATAACGTCGTCGGCGGCCCGAGAGCGCACATGGAAGGATTCNCCTATTCGAGTGCGATGGCCGAACACCATTCCCAGACCTGGACCTATGACGACCTGTTTGTCTTCCTGGAATCGCCGAAGGATTTCGTCCCTGGGACCAAGATGACATTCGCCGGGTTGAAAAATCCGGAAGATCGGGCGAACGTGATCGCCTACTTGCGCTCTCAGAGCGATCAGCCGGTACCGCTCCCGTAACGTCGGGGCGGTCCGGGCGGGGAGGTGCGATGAGCGAGGTCGAGGCGTTTGTCGCACTCGCCCAACGGATGGCTGACGCGGCACGGCCGGTTACGCTTGGCTACTTCCAGCAAGGCGTCGGCTGGGACGTGAAAGCCGACACCAGCCCGGTCACGGTGGCGGACCGGNAATCGGAAGCCGTGATGCGCCGGTTGATTGCCGAGACCTTTCCCGATCACGGGATCCTTGGCGAGGAGCACGGGGCAGAGCACCTGGAGGCGCGTTACGTCTGGGTGCTCGATCCGATCGACGGCACCAAATCGTTCGTCACCGGTAAGCCGCTGTTCGGAGCGCTGATTGCGCTGTTGCGTGACGGGCGTCCCATCGTGGGCGTGATCGACATGCCGGCGCTGGACGAGCGATTTGTTGGCGTTGAGGGTGTANCGTCGACCTGGAACGGCGCGCCGATCTCGGCCCGCACTTGCGCCGATCCCGCAAACGCCTGGCTCTATGCCACCTCGCCGCAGATGTTTGAAGGAGCGGATGCAGACGCGTTCGAGCGGCTGCGCACGCGCTGCTACGCGACGGTGTGGNGGGCGGACCTCTATGCCTACGGACTGCTGTCGCGTGGCCGGGTCGATCTGGTCTGCGAGGCCTCGCTGCAGCCCTACGATTATTGCGCGGTGGCGCCGGTGATCGAAGGTGCGGGCGGGGTCATCACCGACTGGCAGGGCGGTCCGCTTGGCCTCAACTCCGGCGCCCGGGTGATCGCCGCTGGCGATCCACGCATGCATGCGGCTGCGCTGTCAGCCCTCGCCGGAGCATGAATGTCAGCACACCCCTGATCCCGGTTGCTCCGAAAGCGACGCCCGGCAGCAGATCGCGTGTCGGAAGGAAGCGCAGCGCAACAGTCTGGCGAGTCATTCTTGCCGTGCTGTTGTGCCTGCCGGTCATGCATGTTGCATGTGCGGCCGAGCAGATCATCCACCGCGGCCATGCCATCGCGATGTATGGCGAACCCAAGTACGGTCCGGACTTCAAGCACTTCGACTACGTCAATCCGGACGCGCCGNGTGGGGGAACGTTGCGGCTGGGGGCGGTCGGCACGTTCGACAGCTTCAATCCCTACACCATCAGGGGTAATCCAGCGGCTGGTGTGGGCGCGGAATCGCTGATGACGGCGAGCGCGGACGAGCCGTTCACCCGCTACGGTCTGATCGCCGAGACGATCGAATGGCCGGACGACCGCTCGTGGGTGACGTTCACGCTGCGGCCGGAGGCGCGCTGGCACGACGGACAGCCGATCACGGTCGACGACGTCATCTTCTCGCTGGAAACGCTGAAGACCAAAGGCCAGCCATTTTTCCGTTTCTACTATGGGACGATCGACCACGCCGAGAAGGTGGGGCCACGCTCGGTGAAATTTGTGTTCAAGGAGGCCGGAAACCGCGAGCTGCCGCTGATCGCGGGCGAGATGCCGATCCTGCCGAAGCACTGGTGGGAGGGCAGGGACTTCGAGCGCTCGACGCTGGAACCGCCGCTGTCCTCCGGCCCCTACCGCATCGCTCGCTTCGAGGCGGGGCGCTACGTGCTGGCCGAACGGGTCGTGGACTATTGGGGCAAGGATTTGCCGGTAAACATCGGCCAAAACAACTTCGAGCAGATGCGCTGGGATTACTTCCGCGACGAGACGGTGCTACGCCAGGCGCTCAAGGCCGGCGTGCTCGATTTCCGCATCGAAAATCAGGCCAAGGCGTGGGCGCTCGACTACGACATCCCGGCGGTGCGCNAACGGCTGGCTGAAAAAGGTCGAGTTTCCGCACGAACGCCCAGCCGGGATGCAGGCGNNTTTGTCTTCAACACGCGGCGGCCGATGTTCGCCGACCGGCGGGTGCGCGAAGCCCTCAATTACGCCTTCGATTTCGAGTGGACGAACCGGGTTCTGTTCTTCGATCAATACAAGCGCTCACACAGCTATTTCAGCAATTCCGAGATGGGGTCGAGCGGTCTGCCGGAGGGCCAGGAACTGGACATTCTCGAGCCGTTCCGCGCTCAGGTTCCGGCCGAGGTGTTTACGAAGCCGTTCACGGTGCCGACCACCGACGGCTCAGGCTGGCCGCGCGACAATCTGCTCAAGGCCCTCAGACTGCTGAACGAGGCCGGCTGGGTGGTGCGCGACATGCGCCTGGTCAGCGAGAAGACCGGCGAGCCGATGCGTTTCGAGATCCTGATCGTCTCGCCCACCTTCGAGCGGATCATGCTGCCTCTCGTGCATAACCTCAGCCGGCTGGGGATCGACGCCCGCATCCGCCTTGTGGACGAATCGCAGTACATCAACCGGCTGCGCAGCTTCGATTTTGACATGGCGATGCTGGTGTGGGGGCAGTCGGACTCGCCCGGCAACGAGCAGCGCGACTTCTGGGGATCGGCCGCCGCCGACCAGCCCGGGTCGCGCAATTACATCGGTATCAACAGCCCGGTGGTCGATCAGCTGATCGAAGGCATCATCTCCGCACCCGATCGGGAGAGCCTCATCGCCCACACACAGGCACTCGACCGGGTGCTGTGGGGTTTCTACGTCATTCCCGGTTGGTATCTGAACAAGGACCGGGTGCTCTACTGGGACAAGTTTTCGTATCCCGAGGTCTCGCCCGCGCAGGGCGTGCAGGTCGATACCTGGTGGTATGACGCCGTGAAGGCGGCCCGGTTGGGCGCTGCGATGGGTCGCTCCGGCGCCGACGTGACCGCTCNNCGGAGGAGGGCGATGATCGCCTATATCATCCGGCGGCTGCTGCTGATCATTCCGACGCTGCTGGCGATCATGCTGATCAACTTCGTGATCATCCAGACGGCGCCGGGCGGGCCGGTGGAGCAGATCATCGCCCAGGTCACGGGACAGGGAGCGGCGATCACCGAGCGGGTCACCCGCAGTGGCGCGGGCGAGGTCGCCGGTGGCCAGGCGGGCGGTGGCGCGCCGGGGGAGGCGGGCAAGTACCGCGGCGCGCGCGGCCTCGATCCCGAGTTCATCGCCTCGCTGGAAAAACAGTTCGGCTTCGACAAGCCATTGTACGAACGCTTCTTCCTGATGCTGAAGCACTACATCGTCTTCGACTTCGGGGAGAGCTACTTTCGCAACCAGCGTGTCGTCGATCTGGTGCTGGAGAAGATGCCGGTTTCGATCTCGCTCGGATTGTGGACGACACTGATCACCTATCTGATCTCGATTCCGCTCGGTATTGCCAAGGCGGTGCGCGACGGCAGCCGCTTCGACGTCGCGACGTCGATGGTGGTGATCGTCGGCAACGCCATTCCGGCCTTCCTGTTCGCCGTCCTGCTGCTGGTTCTGTTCGCCGGCGGCAGCTACGTGCAGTGGTTCCCGCTGCGCGGCCTGGTCTCCGACGACTGGGAGATGTTGTCCTGGCCGGCGCGCATCGCCGACTATTTCTGGCATCTGGTGCTGCCGATCACCGCCATGGTGGTTGGCGGCTTCGCAACGCTGACGATGCTGACCAAGAACTCGTTTCTCGACCAGATCAACCAGCAGTACGTGCTCACCGCCCGCGCCAAGGGGCTACCGGAGCGCCGGGTGCTCTATGGCCATGTCTTCCGCAACGCGATGCTGATCATCATTGCCGGCTTTCCGGCGGCGTTCGTCGGCATCCTGTTCACCGGCACGGTGTTTATCGAGATCATCTTTTCTCTCGATGGCCTGGGCCTGCTGGGCTTTGAGGCCGCGTTCCAGCGGGACTATCCGCTGATGTTCGGAACGCTTTGGTTCTTTTCGCTGGTGGGCCTCGTGCTCAATCTGGTGAGTGACCTGATGTATACGATCATCGATCCGCGGATCGACTTCGGAGCTCGGCAGGCATGAGGGAGCCGGCATGAGCATGACCCGCCGCGACCGCTTTCTCGGCCTGCCGATCACGCCGCTCACCCGGCGGCGGATCGAGGCGTTCAAGGCCAACCGCCGCGGCGTCTGGTCGCTCGCGATCTTCGCCGCCCTGTTCGCCGTCAGCCTGTTCGCCGAGATCGTAGCGAACGACCGGCCGATCATCGTCTGGTACGAGGGCACCGCCTATTTCCCGTTCCTGACCGACTATCCCGAGACCACCTTCGGCGGCGCGTTTCCCACCGAGACCGACTACACCGATCCCGAAGTCCACCGGCTGATCGCCGAGAAGGGCTGGATGCTCTCGCCGCTGATCCCGTTCAGCTATCGCACCGTCGCCTGGAACCTGCCGGAGCCGGCGCCGTCGCCACCGGACGCGCAGCACTGGCTCGGCACCGATGATCAGGCGCGCGATGTCCTCGCGCGGACCATCTACGGTTTCCGGCTGTCGGTTCTGTTCGGTTTCACGCTCACGCTGATCTCGGCGATTGTCGGTGTGGCAGCGGGTGCGGTTCAGGGCTACTTCGGCGGCTGGGTCGATCTCGGCTTCCAGCGCTTCATCGAGGTCTGGTCGGCGATTCCCATCCTCTACGTCGTCATCATCCTCACCAACGTCATCGAACCGACGTTCTGGTGGCTGCTGGGGATTCTGCTGCTGTTTTCGTGGATGGGATTCGTAGGCGTTGTCCGCGCCGAGTTCCTGCGCGCACGAAACTTCGATTACGTACGCGCGCGCGCGCTGGGCGCGTCCGATCCGGTGATCATCGTCCGCCACGTGCTGCCGAATGCGGTGGTGGCGACGATGACCTTCCTGCCGTTCATTCTCGCGGGCTCGGTGACCGCGCTCACCGGCCTCGATTTCCTCGGCATCGGCCTGCCGCCGGGCTCTGCGTCGCTGGGCGACCTGCTCGCGCAAGGAAAGGCGAACCTGCAGGCGCCGTGGCTGGGACTGACCGGCTTCGTGGTCATCGCGTTGATGCTCTCGCTGCTGATCTTCATCGGCGAGGCGGTGCGCGACGCCTTCGATCCGCGCAAGGCAACCGCCGGTCTGCCGCCCAGCCCCGGCTTTTCCGCCGGCATCACCGAGCCGGCGCACCAGCCGCCGCAACAGGCACCTAAGCCGGCAGAGATGATGGGAACAACCTTACCCGGACTTTTGTTTCCTGACGGGGCGGAACGATCCCGTTGCACGTGCCGTGCGCTGAAGGGCAGGTGGCTGTTGATCGCGCCANATGAAGGTCAGCCGGAGACACCGTCGGTGAACCGCGCCACCACCACCCCGTCGCTGCTGTCGGTCGAGGATCTGGCGGTTTCCTTCGGCCGGGGACCGGGCGAGGTGCGTGCCGTGCGCGGCATTTCGTTCGACATCGGCGAGGCGGAGACGGTGGCGCTGGTGGGCGAGAGCGGCTCGGGAAAATCCGTCACCGCGCTCAGCAGCATGCGGCTACTGCCGTACCCGCAGGCATGGCACCCGAGTGGCGCAATCCGCTTTCGGGGCGAGGATGTGCTGCAGGCCTCCACCGCGCGGGTGCGGGCGCTGCGCGGCGACCGGATCGCAATCGTCTTTCAGGAGCCCCTGACGTCGCTCAACCCGCTGCATCCGATCGGCAAGCAGATCGCCGAGGTGCTGCTGGTGCACCGCAAGATGAGTGCCGCGCNNAGGCGCGCGCGGGTGGTTGAACTGCTGCATCAGGTCGGGCTGGGCGAGGCGGAAAGCCGGCTCGGTGATTTGCCGCATACGTTTTCCGGCGGCCAGCAGCAGCGGGTGATGATCGCGATCGCACTCGCCAACGAACCCGATCTTTTGATCGCCGACGAGCCGACGACGGCGCTCGACGTCACCATCCAGGCGCAAATCCTGGCGCTGTTGAAGGAGTTGCAGGCGCGGATGCGGATGGCGCTGCTGCTGATCACGCACGACCTGGGCATCGTCCGCAAGATGGCCGAGCGGGTGTGCGTGATGCGCGACGGCGAGATCGTGGAGCAGGGGCGGGTGAGCGACGTATTTGCCCGCCCGACACATCCGTATACGCGACGCCTGCTCGACGCCGAGCCGAAAGGCCGCCCGCAGCCGGGCCCTGCCGGTGCCGTGGAACTGGTGCGTGGTGCGGACGTCCGGGTGTGGTTTCCGATCAGGCGCGGCGTTCTGCGGCGGACCGTGGCGTATGTCAAGGCGGTGGACGGCCTGACACTGGGCCTGAAGCGCGGGCATACACTGGGTGTGGTGGGCGAAAGCGGGTCCGGCAAGAGCACGCTCGGCCGCGCGCTGCTGCGGCTCGGGCCAAGCACGGGTTCGATCGTCTTCGACGGCCGGGAACTGCAGGGGCTGTCGTGGGGCGCGCTGCGGNCGCTGCGCCGGCGGATGCAGGTCGTGTTCCAGGATCCTTACGGCAGTCTGAGCCCCCGGCTGACCGTCGGCCAGATCATCGGTGAGGGACTGCAGATCCACCGGCTCGGCGATGTGGCCGATCGTCGCCGCATGGTTTCGGACGTGCTGACCGAGGTCGGCCTCGATCCGGCGGTGCAGGACCGCTATCCGCACGAATTCTCCGGCGGCCAGCGCCAGCGCATCGCGATTGCGCGTGCCCTGGTGCTCAAGCCGGAGTTCATCGTGCTCGACGAGCCGACCAGCGCGCTGGATATGTCCGTCCAGGCGCAGATCGTGGATCTGCTGCGCGCCCTGCAGCAGGCGCACGGTCTCGCCTACCTGTTCATCAGCCACGACCTGAAGGTGATCCGCGCGCTCGCCCACGACATCCTGGTGATGCGCGCCGGCAAGGTGGTGGAACAAGGGCCGGCCGAGCAGATCTTCGACGCGCCGCGCGAGTCCTACACGCGGACCCTGATGGCAGCGGCGTTTCAGCTGCAGGCAGCGGAATAAGGCTGCGGTCAGCGGGCGCCTTGCGCCGGCATGCAACGCGCGTCTGACTGTGTGCTCGCCCGAACCCGAACCGTCCACCGCCTTTCGCTGCTACCGGCCAGTTCCGGCATGAGCGTCGAGCAGGCGCTTTTCGCGCCGGGTCAGCATGCGGCGGGCAACGAGCCATGCTGCAGGCGCCGCCAGCAGTACGCTGACGACCGCGGCTCCATAATACAGTGCGGCTCCGAGCTCAAAGTCGTGCGTCCTTCCGAAGATGAAGATGATTCCGAGCGCCAGCAGGCAAAAGGGTCGCTGCGATGGGTAAAAAGCAAGAGCGGCGAGCTTCCACATGCTGTCCCTCCTTGAACAAGCGGTCGCTGATAGGACAGCAATGTCGTTGAGAGACTGTGGTTCCCGGGCACAGATGCAGGCAATGCCTATTTCACCACAACAGCCGAACCTTCCCGCTCCCCCATGACGTTTTCACATTCACGACGGGGATCGCCGTGAACAGGAATATCACAGCCCCACGTTGGCCCGCGGCGGCTTCTGATCGGTTGGGTTGAAAGCACCGGCACTCGCCGACCTGGTCCGACCCGACATCGCCGTCGCTGATCAGCGCCCGGCGTGCTGCTGCTGTCCGCTCGGAGGCAAGCGCCTCCAATTTCGGCCGCAGCTCTTGCACCTGGGCCTCCCGTTCCGGTCCCGACGGAGGCAGATTGCCGCCGGCCAGCGCATTGAGGTCGGCCGCGGTTGCTTGCCCGCAGACTTTGATCTGCAGCTTGTTGCGCTCCTGCAGAACACGGGCAAGGCCGGCGATCATGTCGCGTCCCTCCGAAGTCAGCTCTGCTTCTCCGGGGACAAACGGGATGGGCTGGAAGGTCATGGGGCCGCCGCCCGCGGCGTTGGCGATCAGAGCGACGGGAGCGAAAGCCAGCTGGAACGGCGCCAGGACTGCCGCCTGGACGGCACCGGTCATCGCCTGGGCGATGGCGTCGCTCGGATCGAAGGACGGACTGTTGAGATTCCCGGAAATAGGGATATTGAGACGAATGCGTCCCTGGTCGTCCTGCAGCAGACCGACGATGGTCTCGATCGGCACGCCCACTGCCGCCGAGAGTCGCTTGGCGTCTTCGGCCGAAAGGGTGCTGAAGTTCAGATCCCGCAGCGTCAAATCCAGGTCGCCATTCAGGTCGCCCGACTTGGCCGCCGCGGTGGCATCAACGCTCAACTGTCCGCTCTCGACATTGACGCCAACCGCCGGAGCTGCGTAGGGCGAAAACGGGGAAGCTCCAGACGGTGCAGGCGGGCGTTCAGGTCAAAGTCCGGATTGCTCGTAAACGGCGCAGCCCAGCCCGCGACCGCCAGTTCGCTGAATTCGTTGATCGAGGCGTCCAGGCGCATTTGCGTGTGCTGCGTCGGATCGATCATATCGATGTTCTGCACCTGCAGTGTCTTGATGGCGATATTGAAATTCGCGTTCGGCTCGACGGTCGTATCGCGAACTTGGATGGCACTGTCGTTGGTGACGCTGAGGCTGCCGATGCGCACTTTCCAGCCTTCCTGGGTGGCTGATTCAACAGCCTGAGCGGCCTGTTTGGGACGGCTTTCAGGCGCTTCGGCGCTGCCCTGGAGGTAGTCTCGGGTCACAAACGCCTGCAATCGGTCGATCACCTCCCGCCCGATGCTTACCTGTTGTTCGCTGTTGGCACTGAGATCGCCGATGCTGACCGTCTTGACGGTCAGCGACGCGGCCTTGCCGTCTTCCGCAGCCGCCGCCAGCTGATCGACCTGTGCGTCGAGATCGACCTGCCAGCGCATTGCATCCGGCGCCACGTTGGCGGTGATGTCGTTCAGGTAGGCACGCACGCTGTCGATCGTCGCTTTCGCAGCCGGCTTTGCTGCGACTTTGGCAGCTCCTGCGTCAAGGCCTGCGCCTCGGTCGTGCCGCTGGTGGACACCGACAACTGGTCGCCGCGCGTCTTGATGTCCAGTGGAGAGAGTGTCAGGCGGAGGCTGTCCAGCGCTGTTCGAAGCCGTTCGCCGGCCTTCGATGCCGAGCCACCGCGCGTCGGTTGCACCGCGTCGAACTTATCGAGCGACGTTTCCAGCGTTGCGGTGAGATCGGCGTCGGCGCCGCGTGACGAAACCGTTGTGTCCAACAGTCCGACACGCAGGCTGGCGAGCGTGATCTCGAACGGCGGATCATCCGGAGCCACCGGCACGCGCGCTTCGAGATTGCGCAGGGCGCCGTCCAGTGTCCCGGTAATCTGTGCTCCGTTGGCACTGTCGGACTTGAGCTCGATATTCCGGAAGTTCAGTTCGGCGTCGCGACTGTCGATCTGCGTCGCCGCCTGTTCGCCGGCTGCCGGCAGTGCAGCCGAGAGCCCGGCGAGCTGCAGTGCTCCGGAGGTGACCAGCGTCGCGCCGTTGGGCTGGGTGGTGACGGAGAGGGGTCCAGATTCAACTGAAGTCTGTCGGAGGCAAGGCGCTTTGAGCCGCTGTCCCCTCACCCGCCAAAGATGCGACGAGCCCTCAATACCGGCGCCCACCGTACCATTGGCGGTGATCGCGTCATCGATCAGGGTTGCGCTCAGATTTGCGACCGTTGCCGTGAATGTCGCGAGATCGAGCGTTGTCGCCGGGCGACCGCTCGCATCGGCGAGTGCCACGGATCCACGCTCAATCGAAAGCTCGGCACCGGCTGGGTGTGTCTCCTCCTTGCCCGGCTGGGTTTCCGCCGGTTTGGTGTCCTCCGATGTCGCTTCTTCGTTCTCACCTTCGGGTAGGCGAACCGTGGTGGTCCCGTCCGCCGTCACCTGGGCTTCGATCTGCGGCACGCTGAGCACCACTTGCTCCGCGCGCACATCGGCCGGCCCGCTCACCTGCGGTGTGTCCACCTGCACGCGGACCTGCGTTGCGGCCTCGATCGCACCCGCGGCTGCCCGGTTGAACGACAGATCGGACAGGTTCAGTGTGAGGGACGGAAGCGTCAGGCTGGTCCCGTCGGGAAGTGCGCTGCTGCCCTCGTTCAATCTCACCTGCACCCGTCCCGAACCCTGCGCAGCTCCTTCAGGGTCGAGAGCAAAGCGTAGGTCCACATCGGTTGCCACCTGATCGAGTTTGATGGTGGCTTTCTCCGGATCGGTGACGTCGATATTGCTCAGTACCACCGTGCCGGTGGTGTTGCCGCTGAGATGCCCGTCGGGTTCGAGGTCGATTGTGTTCCGGGCATACGCCGTGGCCATGCCGGCGGCGGGCGTGAGCGGCAGCGGCCCGGTGAATTCCTCAATTCCCGTCAGATCGATTCCGTTGACGGTCAACTCCGAGAAGACGGTGATCTTCTCGCCGAAGGGCTGGGCGCGGCCGTACACGGTGACTTCGGCGCCGTTGACGTCGCCCGTGAGCACGAAGGTGCCGGGATGGTCCGGCTCCCAGGTGCGGAAACCGCGGAGGTCCAGGCGATTGATCGTGACCGCTGCCGTGCCGCCGGTACGGTTGGTGAAGTGGACACGGGTGTTGCGTACGCTCAGGTCGTCGATCCCGGCGCCCCAACCCGATTTTTCGGTGTCATCAGGTGCCTTAGGCTGCTCTTCCTGCTCGGCTTTCTCGGCCATCATCTGGCGCAGCGAGATGCCGTTGACGAGGATCTCGCCGTCTGGCGTCTGGCGGATCGACACGTCCACGTCGCGGAGCACCACCGCCGACAGCAGCGCCTGACGGTGGATCAGGTTGCTCAGACTGAGCTTCACACCCAGACGGCCAATGGTGCCCGGATCGGCGGTGCCGGAATGAAAGCGCACCGGGCCGATCGAGACTTCGCCGTTGAAGAGATCGATGTCGATCGTCTTGACCCCTTCGACATCGATCTGCATGCCGGTCAGGTAGTGGTTGGCGACATAGCGGGCGATGTATCGGGGGCGATGGCCAGAAACGCCACAATGAACGCGATGACCAGGATGACCACGCCGGCAATGATGAGCCGGCGACGACGCCGACGGGGTGCGGTTGCCGGGGATGTTCGTGCGGTACCACTGGGGTGACTCGCAGAGCCATCATGTTGGGCAGTGGGCACCTCAGGCGGCTCGTTCATCTTCGCGTTCCTCGTGTCTTGCCGCCAGATCCTTCAGATGAAGTCCGTCCAGTATCCGTTCGCTTGCCGATTGTACCCGGCCCTCGACATCAAGCACGGAGGGCGGGGCGGGGATGCGCGCGAATTCGAGCCCCGGCTGTTCGCCGGCCGTCCGCGCCACCTCCAGCAGGGTCGTGAGGCTGGTCGTCTCCAGTGCCCGGGTGGGGAGCCATCGCGGCGGTTCGCCGGTCGTGGGNGCCAGAAGGCCGCCACCCGCCAGTGCATCCAGCATGCGGCTCACGGTCTCCTCGGGCAGGCGGAGGCGGCGGCGCAGGTCGTCCGTGGACAGTGGCGGTTCCGCCCGGTACTGCGCCTCGGCGATCAGCGCCATGATCGACAGCGCCAGGCGCTCGCGGCTGCGGATGCTGAGGATCGGCGTGTGCGAACCGATCGGCATGTACTGCGGGTGCTGGTGGTAGAATGCGATACTGGCGCCGATGAGCAGCACCAGCCAGTTCACGTTCAGCCAGATGAAGAACAAGATCAGTGCCGCAAACGCCGAGTAGATCGCGGTGTAACTGGTGGAATCGCGCACGAAGGTCGCGAATGCCCAGCCGGCAAACGCCCAGATTGCCGTCGCGACGAGAGCCCCGATGACAGCCGAGAGCAGGTGGACGCGGACGTTCGGCAGGAGCTTGTAGATGAAGGTAAATCCGCCGGCGACGAGCACGAATGGTGCAAGGCTGGTGGCGGTATCGATGAGCACCCAGATCGGCCGGTATTCCGAAAGTTGCTTGATCGGGTCGCTGGCGAGAACGGAGGCACCCAGGCCGATTGCCGAGAACAGCAGCACCGGGCCGATCAGCAGCACGCTCAGATAGTCGGTAAACTTGCGCGCCATGGGGCGCGGTTGATTGACGTGCCAGATTTCGTTGAAGGCGTTCTCCACCTTCTGCACCACGGAAATGGCGGTGTAGAACAGCAGGGCGAGGCCGACAGCCCCCAACACACCGACCTGCATCCGGTCGACAAACTCCAGCAGTCGTTGGACGATCTCCACCCCCTGCTCGCCCAGCGGTTCGAGCGCCTTTAACAGCATCGGCTCGAAGGAGTGGTGAACGCCAAAGCCCTTCAGCACCGAAAATCCCAGTGCCAGTGCTGGCACCAGTGACAAAATGGTGGTGTAGACGAGGCTTGCAGCGTGCGTGTTCAGCTGACCCTGGGCCAGATCGCGGACCACCGCATAGGCGATCTGACCCGCCGGCAGAAGGCGGCCATGCCAGCCGGATTTTGGTCGTGCGGGCCACAGCCTGCGGGCCAGGAAGGGGGCGAACGGTTCAGCAGCGGGCATGGTCCCGAAAGCTCTTCCCTATTCGTCTCGTTTATCTCCCGCGTGCCAACCGCGCATCGCTCGGATGCTGATGGACGGAAGTTTCTCGTGCATTGTGTACGAACAGCGTCTCTAATTCTACAACCGCAGGCGGCGAATTTGCGACGCGGGCGACTGCGACACCGTTCATCGCAACACAAGACAGGGATTTAATGGACTGTCCAACACCAATCGGCGCGGCCGGTTCCCGCCTCGGAAACGATCATTCGTCTTAAATTCGAGCGACCTTCGTCAGCTGCCTGCGAACAGCAGGACCAGCATCAGTGCTCCAATGATGAGTCGATAATAGGCGAAGGGTGCAAAACCATTCTTCGAGACGAAGGCGATCAGCGTCTTGACGACTAGCATCGCGGCGATGAACGCACAGACAAAACCGACGGCGATCAGCGGGAAGTCGTCGAAGCTCAGAATGCTCCAGTTTTTGTACAGGTCGTAGACGGTTGCCGCCAGCATGGTCGGAACGGCGAGAAAGAACGAGAACTCGGTCGCCGGGGCGCGGCCGCAGCCCAGAAGCATCGACCCCATGATGGTCGCGCCGGAACGCGAAACGCCCGGGATCATTGCCACGCACTGGCAAAGTCCGATCTTCAACGCCAGTCCGGGACTGATCTGGTTGACGTGGCTGACCTGTGGTGCTGGATGCCATCGTTCGATGATGAGAATGATGATGCCGCCGACGATGAGCATCGTCGAGACGACCCACGGAGAGAACAGCGCTGACTTGATGAAATCGTGCGCGATCGCACCAATGACCATCGCCGGCAGAAAGGCGAGCAGGATGTTGACGACGAACCGCTGCGACTCGGTGTCGTTCATCAGCCCGGTCGCGACATGGAAGAACCGGTGCCGGTACAGCCAGCAGATGGCGAGGATGGCGCCGAACTGGATGGCAATCTCGAAAACGTGCCCGGCAGGCCCCTGAAAACCCAGCAGATCCACCAGCAGGATCAGGTGGCCGGTGGAGGAGACAGGGATGAACTCGGTCAGACCCTCGACGATACCAAGGAGCGCTGCGGTCAGGTAGGAGATGGCATCCACGGGGCGTTTCTCCGGCCTTGAAAGGCGTCCAGCGCGGCACGATGCCGGCGCTTGGTCGTTGGTGAAACCGTCCGGCAGAACGTGACCGGGCGGCGGAAGGTGACAGGTTGGCGCGCGACGAGTAAAGAAACGGTTGCCTCGGTTGGACGAGCTTGTAATCTCCGCCGCGAGGTCCGATGTTGTCCGAGCGCGTGGTGGAGTAGCCCGCGGGCCGATGGGCGTCAAGTGTCGGTTGGCCAGGGTATTGAAGGGCACACCGGCTGTTGATCGCCCACAAGAATATAAAGGTGGACTCGGGATTTGCTGACGGGCATCGGGTGAGAGGAGACGGGCGACCACGACGTAGGATGCGCCAAATGAACAATTGTGCTCTGCCGCCGAAGCAGGGGCTTTACGACCCGCAGTACGAACATGACGCATGCGGTTTCGGCTTTCTTGCGAATATCAAGAACCGCAAGAGCCACGATATTGTGCGCCAAGGGTTGGGGATTCTGTGCAATCTCCGCCATCGTGGTGCCGTTGGTGCCGATCCGCTCGCTGGCGACGGCGCGGGCATCCTGATTCAAATTCCAGACGCGTTTTTGCGCGAAGAATGCGAGGCGCTGGGTGTAACGTTGCCCGAGACGGGCACGTATGGTGTCGGCATGGTGTTCCTGCCGCGCGACGAAGCAACCCGGCAGGCCTGCATTGAAGCCATCACGCGCGTCATCGCCGAAGAAGGCCAGGTTCTGCTCGGCTGGCGGGACGTTCCCACGGACAATTCGGTGCTCGGATTCAGCGTCAAGCCGATCGAGCCGGTGATCCGGCAGTTCTTCGTTGCCCGCGGCGCCGATACCNCCGACATGGCGGCATTCGAGCGCAAGCTCTTCGTCATCCGCAAGCAATCGCACCATGCGATCTGGGACAAGAGCGTGCCGGACTGGGATCAGTTCTATATGCCGTCACTGTCGACGCGGACGGTCGTCTATAAAGGAATGATCCTGGCCGAGAATTTGTCGAACTATTACCGGGATCTGCGAGATACCCGGCTGGTCTCGGCACTGGCGCTGGTCCACCAGCGGTTTTCGACCAACACTTTCCCGTCGTGGAGACTGGCGCATCCGTTCCGCTTTCTGTGCCACAACGGCGAGATCAACACCTTGCGCGGCAACATCAACTGGATGGCGGCGCGCAAGGCGACGATGAAGTCGCCGCTGCTGGGCGACGATCTCGACAAGCTGTGGCCGCTGATCGGTGACGGGTCTTCGGACAGCGCCACGTTCGACAATGCGCTGGAACTGCTGCTCGCCGGCGGGTACTCGCTGCCGCACGCGATGATGATGATGGTTCCCGAGGCGTGGGACGACAATCCGCTGATGGACGACAATCGTCGCGCCTTCTACGAGTACCACGCGGCGCTGATGGAGCCGTGGGACGGTCCGGCGGCGGTCGCGTTTACCGACGGCAAGATGATTGGCGCCACCCTCGATCGCAATGGTTTGCGGCCGGCGCGCTACCTGATCACCGATGACGATCTGTGCGTGATGTCGTCGNGGTCAGGCGTGCTGCCGATTCCGGAGGAGAAGGTCGTCAAGAAGTGGCGCCTGCAGCCGGGCAAGATGTTCCTCATCGATCTGGAGCAGGGACGCATCATTGATGATGCCGAACTGAAGGAACAGCTTGCGGCGGCGAAACCGTATCAGCAGTGGCTGGATGCAGCGCAGATCCGGGTGGAGAAGCTGCCGCCTGAGGTTGGGCCGATGACGCCTGATCCGCAGACGTTGCTCGATCAGCAGCAGGCCTTCGGTTACACCCAGGAAGACATCCGGTTCTTCCTGCAGCCGATGGGGCTGACCGGCGAGGATCCGATCGGCTCGATGGGACGTGATACGCCGCTGGCGGTGCTCTCCGATCGGCCGAAGATGCTGTACGACTATTTCAAGCAGTGCTTCGCGCAGGTGACGAACCCGCCGATCGATCCGATCCGCGAAGAACTCGTGATGTCGCTGGTCTCGCTGATCGGCCCGCGCCCGAACCTGCTGGAGCCGNTGGGGGTGGCGGGTAACAAGCGGCTGGAAGTGCGGACTCCGATCCTCTCCAACGTCGACCTGGAGCGGGTACGGCGGATCGAGAACCACGTCGACAACGCATTCCGCACCTACACCCTCGACATCACCTATCCGGCCAAGGACGGTGCCNGAGGGATGGACGTGGCGCTGGCGAGGATCTTTGCCCGTGCCAACCGGGTGGTCCACGAGGGCTACAACATCCTGATCCTCTCCGATCGTGGCATCGGCGCCGACCGGATTGCCATTCCGGCGCTGCTTGCCACCGCGGGCGTGCACCACTACCTGATCCGCNGAGGGCTGCGCACATCCGTAGGCTTGGTGGTCGAGACGGGCGAGGCACGGCAGGTACACGACTTCTGCCTGCTCGCCGGCTATGGCGCCGAGGCGATCAATCCGTACCTGGCATTCGATACGCTCTCCAATCTGCGCAGCGAACTGTCGCAGGATCTGAGCGAGGCAGAACTCCACAAGCGCTACATCAAGGCCGTTTCCAAAGGCATCCTGAAGGTGATGTCGAAGATGGGGATCTCGACCTACCAGTCGTACTGTGGGGCGCAGATCTTCGATGCTGTCGGTCTGAACCGGACGTTCATCGATACCTATTTCACCGGCACGCGGACGCCGGTGGAGGGCGTAGGCCTGCCGGAAATCGCAACGGAAACGATGCGCCGCCATGAGCTCGCCTATGGATCTGCCCCGGTATTGAAGAACGCACTCGATGTCGGCGGCGAACTTCAGTTCCGGTTGCGGGGCGAGGAGCACCTGTGGACGCCGGAGACCATTGGGCTTCTGCAGCACGCGACGCGCTCGGGCGACTACGCCAAGTTCAAGGCGTTAACCCGCAAGCTGAACGACCAGTCGAAGAAGCTGAAAAACCTGCGTGGTCTGTTCGAGCTGAAGAAGGCGGCCCAGCCGGTGCCGTTGGAGGAGGTCGAGCCCGCATCTGCGATCGTGCGGCGGTTCGCAACCGGGGCGATGTCGTTCGGATCGATCTCGTGGGAGGCGCACACGACGCTTGCGATCGCGATGAATCGCCTGGGCGGCAAGTCGAACACCGGCGAGGGCGGCGAGGAAAGCTCCCGCTTCAAGCCGATGCCGAACGGCGATTCGATGCGGTCGGCGATCAAGCAGGTGGCCTCAGGGCGCTTTGGTGTCACCACCGAGTATCTGGTCAACGCCGATGACCTGCAGATCAAGGTCGCCCAGGGCGCCAAGCCCGGCGAGGGTGGCCAGCTGCCGGGTCATAAGGTGGACGAGTGGATTGCCCGCGTGCGCCATTCGACGCCGGGCGTCGGTCTCATTTCGCCACCGCCGCACCACGACATCTATTCGATCGAGGATCTGGCGCAGCTGATCTACGACCTGAAGAACGTCAATCCCGCCGCACGGGTCAGCGTCAAGCTGGTCTCCGAAGTGGGGGTGGGCACGGTTGCGGCAGGCGTTTCCAAGGCGCACGCAGATCATGTGACGATTTCCGGCTTTGAGGGCGGAACGGGGGCCAGCCCGGTCACTTCAATCCATCATGCCGGCCTGCCATGGGAAGTGGGCCTCGCGGAAACCCATCAGACGCTCGTGCTCAACGACCTGCGCGGCCGGATCGCCGTGCAGGTGGATGGCGGATTGCGCACCGGGCGCGATGTGATCATCGGCGCACTGCTGGGAGCGGACGAGTTTGGCTTTGCCACCGCGGCGCTGATCACCGCCGGCTGCATCATGATGCGCAAGTGTCACCTGAACACCTGCCCCGTAGGCGTGGCGACGCAGGATCCGGAGCTGCGCAAGCGGTTCACCGGCGAGCCCGAGCATGTGGTCAACTACATGAGCTTCGTCGCTGATGAAGTGCGCGAGATCATGGCCGAGATGGGCTTCCGTACGCTCGACGAGATGATCGGACGCTCTGACCTCCTCGAGATGCGGGCGGCGATCGAACACTGGAAGGCCAAGGGCCTGGACTTCGCTCGGATGTTCGAGCAGCCCGACGTCGGTCCGGAGATCGCCCGTTACAATTGCGAGAAGCAGGACCACGGTCTTGAGGACGTGCTCGACCGCCGTCTGATCGAGCAGGCCCGCGAGGCAATCGAGAACCGTACGCCGGTGCGCATCGAGACGCCGGTGCGCAACACCAACCGGATCGTCGGTGGCATGTTGTCCGGCGTGGTGGCGAAGCGCTATGGCCTCGAAGGCCTGCCGGACGATACCATCTGGGTCAAGTGCGCCGGCACGGCTGGCCAAAGCTTCGGAGCCTTTCTCGCCCGCGGGGTGACCCTGGAGCTGGAAGGCGATGCCAACGATTATGTCGGAAAGGGCATGTCGGGCGGACGGCTGATCGTCTATCCGCCGAAGAAGAGCCAGTTTGATCCACACCACAACATCATCATTGGCAACACCGTGCTCTACGGTGCGGTCGACGGCGAGGCGTTTTTCCGCGGTGTTGCCGGCGAACGCTTTGCGGTCCGCAACTCAGGTGTGTTTGCGGTCGTCGAAGGCGTCGGCGATCACGGATGCGAGTACATGACCGGCGGCTGTGTGGTCGTCATCGGCAGCACCGGACGGAACTTCGCCGCCGGTATGAGCGGCGGGGTTGCGTACGTTCTGGACGAGGACGGCACGTTCGAGAAGCGCTGCAACCTGTCGATGGTGTCACTGGAACCGATCGCCGATGAGGACGAACGGATGGAAGAGATGTACCATCAAGGTGGCGATCTCCCCACGCATGGCCGTGTCGAGTTCATGCGGGACATGAGCCGGTACGATGCTCAGCGCCTGTACACGATGATCGACGATCACCGGCGGTATACCGGTAGCCGGCGGGCGACCGTGATTATCGAGCAGTGGAACGACTACGTTCGCAAGTTCGTCAAGGTCATGCCGGTCGACTACCGGCGCGCTCTGGAACAGATGCAGGCAAGCTGGCGGCCGACAGAACGGCCAAGCGTTAGCGTCGCGGTGGGAGTGTAATCATGGGCAAGCCCACCGGTTTCAAGGAAATTTCCCGTCGCGAACGGCCGTATGAGCCGATCAGCCAACGGGTACATCACTGGCGGGAATTTGTGCTGCCGCTGCCGGATCAGGAGCTGAGCCGACAGGGTGCGCGCTGCATGGACTGCGGCATCCCGTTTTGCCACTCCGGATGCCCGATCAACAACATCATCCCCGATTGGAACGACTTGGTGTTCCGTGGTGGGTGGCGTGAGGCACTCGATGTGCTGCATTCCACCAACAACTTCCCGGAATTCACCGGCCGCGTCTGCCCGGCGCCGTGCGAGGCATCGTGCACGCTCAACATCGTTGACCAGCCGGTCACGATCAAGTCGATCGAGTGCGCAATCATCGACAAGGCCTGGGAGGAGGGATGGGTCCGTCCCCAGATCCCGAAGCATCGTTCCGGCAAGCGGGTTGCCGTGGTGGGCTCCGGGCCGGCCGGGCTTGCCTGTGCCCAGCAATTGGCGAGAGCCGGACATGCGGTGGTCGTCTACGAGAAGCGGGACCGGATCGGTGGCTTGCTCCGTTACGGTATCCCCGACTTCAAGATGGAAAAGCATCTGATCGACCGGCGGATGGCGCAGATGCAGGCCGAGGGCGTGGAGTTCCGGCCCAACAGCCACGTCGGGGTTAACGTTCCGGTGCGCCGCCTGCTTGAGGACTACGATGCGCTGGTGCTGACGGGTGGTGCGGAAGCGCCACGCGACCTTCCTGTGCCGGGCCGCGAACTCGGCGGCATCCACTTTGCGATGAACTTCCTGACCCAGCAGAACGCGCGGGGCGCCGGGCAGCAGGTGCCGGAAGAACAGGAAATCCTTGCGACCGGCAAGCATGTGGTGGTCATCGGCGGTGGGGATACCGGGTCTGACTGCGTCGGCACGTCAATCCGCCAAGGCGCGAAGTCGGTCACGCAGCTGGAGATCCTGCCACGCCCGCCGGAGCGGGAAGACAAGGCGCTCACGTGGCCGAACTGGCCGCTCAAGCTGCGCACGTCGACCTCACAAGAGGAGGGCTGCGAGCGCGACTGGTCGGTTTCGACCCGTAGGGCAACCGGTAACGGACGGATCGAAGCCCTCGAACTGGTGCGTGTCGACTGGGTGAAGGACGGCAATGGCGGCTGGCAGCTCAAGGAGCTGGACGACAGCGTATTCACCATCCCGGCCGACCTGGTGCTGCTGGCAATGGGGTTCGTGCATCCGGTCCACGACGCGCTGCTGCAGGAGACCGGCGTCGAGCTGGATCCGCGCGGCAACGTCAAGGCGGACACCGAGGCCGATCCCGGTTCGTACCAGACCAACATCCCGAACGTCTTTGCGGCCGGCGACATGCGCCGCGGCCAGTCGCTGGTGGTCTGGGCGATCCGCGAGGGACGGCAGTGTGCGCGGTCCGTCGATCAGTTCCTGATGGGCTACTCGGAGCTGCCGCGGTAACCGTAGACAGGATTGCCCTGACAAATCCAAGCAGGGACTTATGGAATTGTTGGCGAGATTGGCCTCGGCATAGCGGAGCGGAAACGCATGATCGTCTACAATATGAAGTGCGCTGGCGGACACACCTACGAGGAGTGGTTCGCGTCGTCTGCTGAGTACGATGAAAAGGTGACGTCTCACGCGCTTGCGTGCCCCGAGTGCGGCGATACGCACGTCGAAAGGGCCNTGTCGGCGCCGCGCGTCAATGGCGGTGCCGCCGCGCCGGCACCCGCAGTGGGACCCTGCGGCATGCCATGCGGCAGCAGTGGCGGCATGTGCGGGATGGGCGGTTGAGACACCGCAGCCGTGGTTTTCCTCTCGGTTTTCTAACGGTCTGAGTGATGCCGATCGCAACGCGCATCTGGCTGTTTGTCGGCGCGCTGAACGGACTGCTGTCGGTGGCGGCAGGCGCCTACGGGCGGCACGGCGCTCTGGATCCGGCGGGTCGGGAGATGTTTGCGATCGCCTCGCATTACCAGATGGCGCACGGACTCGCGCTGCTGGCCGTGGCGTGGCTGGCTTCGCGATCGGCGGAGGCTGGCGGCTGGCTCACGGCCGAAAACATCGCGGGGCGGCCTTCACCCTCGGCATCGCACTGTTCTGTGGCGCGCTTTACTGGTTCGGGGTCGCGGGGTTGGTGCCGGTCGCCGGGGCGGCGCCCACGGGCGGCATGCTGATGATGGCCGGCTGGCTGGCTCTGATGTGGGGTGCGGTGCGCGGCTGGCGCACAAGGTAGAACGCAGACTGAAGCTGCCACGGACGCCTTTCGATCCGGTTCGCTGAGAGCCACCGGTTCGCGCGGTCAGCGTCTGCTGTACGCATCCCTTGTTACTGTCTTCGTTCTGTTTCTGTGCCTTGGTGGCCCCATTTTCGGGCTGCTGGCAGAGCTGCACCCCTGTGCATCCCATGCTCACCGCAAATTCCGCGGGCAATGCCAAGAAACGCCGGTGCGGATATAAAAGGCCGGCACAAGGCCGGCCTTTTCTCGGTTGGCTTCGGGCAGTTGGCCTTAACCAGCCATGCTCCACGTCTGTGGTGCCTTGCCTGCCAGATCCTCCAGCAGCTTGCGCTGCGCTTCGAGTTCCGGCGGCAGGTGGCTGCCGAACTTTTCGAAGTAGGCCTTGATCTCGGCCGCCTCGGCCAGCAGGCCATCGCGGCTGATGTTCATGATGTTGAGGTACTTGTCCTTGGAGAAGTCGAGACCGGCCCAGGTCATCTCCTCGTAGGTCGGCATCATACCGAACGGGCTCTCGACCGCGCCTGCCTTGCCGGATACCCGGTCGACGATCCACTTCAGGACGCGCATGTTCTGACCATATCCCGGCCAGATGAACTTGCCGTTCTCGTCCTTGCGGAACCAGTTGACCCGGAAGATCTTCGGCAGCTTGAGGTCGCTCCGGGTGCCCACTTTGATCCAGTGGCCCCAGTAGTCGGCCATGTTGTAGCCAATGAACGGCAGCATGGCGAACGGATCGCGACGGATGGCGGCCTGTCCAATGGCCGCCGCGGTCGCCTCGGAGCCCATGGTCGCCGCCATGAACACGCCGTGGTTCCAGTCGCGGGCCTCATAGACCAGCGGGAAGGTCTTCGACAGACGACCNCCGAACAGGAACGCCGAGATCGGCACACCTGCGGGNTCTTCCCATGCCGGGTCGATCGTCGGGCACTGACCGGCCGGCGCCGTGAACCGCGCATTCGGGTGGGCGCCCGGGGTGCCGCTTTCCGGCGTCCACTCGTTGCCCTTCCAATCGATGCCGTGCTTCGGTGCCGGGCCCATGCCTTCCCACCACACGCCGCCATCGTCGGTCAGCAGCACGTTGGTGTAGATGCAGTTGCCGGGCTTCATCGTGTCCATGGCCATCGGGTTGGAGTCGTAGGACGTACCCGGGGCGACGCCGAAGAAGCCGTATTCAGGGTTGATGGCCCGCAGCGTGCCGTCCGGCCCCGGCTTGATCCACGCGATGTCGTCTCCGACGGTGTAGGCCTTCCAGCCCTCGAAGCCGTCCGGCGGCAGGATCATGGCGAGGTTGGTCTTGCCGCAAGCCGACGGGAAGGCGGCTGCGACGTACGTCTTCTCACCCTGCGGCGATTCCAGACCCAGGATCAGCATGTGCTCAGCGAGCCAGCCCTCGTCGCGCGCCATCGTCGAAGCGATGCGCAGCGCCAAGCACTTCTTGCCGAGCAGCGCGTTGCCGCCGTAGCCGGAGCCGTACGACCAAATCTCGCGGGTATCCGGGAAGTGGCAGATGTACTTGCGGCTGATGTCCGGCTCGCACGGCCATGCGACGTCTTGCTGACCCGGCTCCAGCGGCGCACCGACCGAGTGCACGCAGGGGATGAAGTCGTCGTCGCCGAGCACGTCGAGCACCGCCTGACCCATACGGGTCATAATCTTCATGTTGGTGGCGACGTAGGCGCTGTCGGTGATCTGCACGCCGATCTTGGCGATGGGTGAGCCCAGCGGGCCCATGCTGAACGGAATGACGTAGAGGGTACGGCCCTTCATGCAGCCGTCGTACTGGCCGCGAAGGATGCCCTTCATCTTCTCCGCGTCTTCCCAGTTATTGGTCGGCCCGGCTTCTTCTGCCGACTTGCCGCAGATGTAGGTCCGGTCCTCGACCCGGGCCACGTCCGACGGGTGCGAACGGGCAAGATAGCTGTTCGGATACGTTTCCGGGTTCAGACGGGTGTACGTTCCGCCCTGCACCAACTCCTCGCACAGCGCATCGTACTCGGCTTGCGATCCGTCGCACCAGTACACCTTGTCCGGTTTGCACAGTGCAACCCACTCATCCACCCACGCCAACAGCTTGGCGTTTTTCGTACGATCCTGTCCGGTAGCTGACATGATGGGGTCCCTCGCAGCAGTTAGATGACCGAAGCCCTCGCCCGCGGACCCGTTCGACAGGCCCAGCGCTCAGCGGGAAGTACAATTTGTCCAGGGTTGTCCCGGATTATTCTCGTAAACCCACCCTAAATTAAGCATTTCCGTGGGGCTTTCAAGGAAAAGCATGGTGCATCGCGCAACCCGTTCGCGGCTGCGGCAAGGTGGCTGGATGACGGGCAGGTCTGACTGGCGGACGGTTCATTTTTGGTCAGGTCACGAAGTTTTGCTCCCGTCACGATAGTGATCGCCCGGCTCATGCCGTGATCGGCGGAACATCGGCGACGATTCTCAATCGCGACTCGATCCGGGGCGCTCATGCCTATGCCTGACAAGGAGGTTTCTCCATTCAAACATGGCCTTACAGTAGTCCAGTTATGCCGTCGACATTCTGGTTTGGTCTTTGCGCCGATAGTAGACCGCACGGATCGCCATCAACTACGTAAATCAATGAATTATATAAATATAATATAACGTATTAATCATACAAGAGGTGTGGTCAGCTTGCGAAGCGTTTTCCTGTCGTGTTTGGAGCTGAAGGTTGCGGAAACGCGCGAGGCGGAGACCGGCTTTGGCAAGATCTTCGAGGAACCCATCTGAGGACAAGTAGTCGTACTCCACGCGTCGCTGATCGGTCACCGGATCGAGGGCACGCAGACGGGCGTCCACGAATCCCGGGTGGCACATCACCAGCGGCCGCTGGCCCGCTCCACCGAGGAAGCGGCGCATCAGCGGTGCAAATGGCTTTGTTGCATCAAAGCCATGGACGCCCCGAAAGCTGTCGTTGGTNGGTGATCCCAAGGCGGGCAGTTTCCGGCGCAATGGTCGCGACATCGCCGCCAGCAGCAGCGCTTTGCCGGCAGCAACCTGTCTGCGCAGAATTTCGGTGAACGGATCCCAGCAGAGGCGAAGATAGGGGCGCTCGTGCACCGGTAGACTTGCGAGTCGGCTGCACACGACGTTGCGGACCCCGGCAAGCAGATGCACGTGCTGATGACCATCGATAAAATCGGGCGGCCGACCCCAAACGTCGACGAAAGCGCGCCACTGCCGATCGATCTCTTCCAAGATATCTTCTGCCAGCCCGTTTGCGCCAAGCTGTCCACTGGCAGCCAATGCCAGCAGCCGGCGGTGGCTCGGCAACTGTCCGCCGGGTGCAAGGTGGGGCAGGGAGCCCGCCGGGGTCTGATCCGTGAGTGTGAGGTGCAGGCCCACGTCACAGGTCCGCGCAATCGCCCTGAGGTGCGGAGCCAGCGACGGCCACAGCGGACTTGCGGACATGCAGCTGATGGCGCTCAGCCGGCCGGCTTCGGCCAGTCGGATGATCCTCNNGCTCACGCCCTCGCTGAGCGCAAAGTCGTCGGCGCATAGCAAGAGGGCGCGCAATTCAAATTTTCGAGATGTGTCCGAGGGACGCTCGCTAGTTTTGACCGAATTGCGGAGAGCGGGGCGCTGGATGGCCGATGACATGCGCGAGGTTCCCTGAAGTTTGATCGTCGCCGAAGTCGCAATGTTGCCCAATTCCTGCTCTACTAACAGGAACATGAAGCCGATCAGTAAGGATGATCCGGCAATGGTATTTGCCGTTCCACTTGCAGGCAGGCTGCGGGATGCGAGCCCCTTCCGCAACCAAGCCGCCGCACGGATCCCACAGCACTGCTGTCCGTCGTCGTGCCGATGCATAACGAAGAGCAGAACATTGATTTGCTGCTCGCACGGCTGATGCCGGTGCTCGAGCGGATCGGTATGACGGTCGAGGTGCTGTGCGTCGATGACGGCAGCACCGACGGCACGGTCAGCCGGCTGCAGCATCATCGGACCTTTGATCCCCGCCTGAGAATTCTCCGTCTCAGCCGCAACTTCGGCAAGGAAGTCGCGCTTGCCGCCGGATTGGCTTACGCCAGCGGCGATGCGGTGGTGATGATCGATGCTGATCTGCAGCATCCGCCAGAGCTCATCGAAACCTTCGTCCGCCACTGGCGCGACGGCTACGACATGGTCTTCGGCGTCCACCAGCACTGGCGCCGCCCGACGCTGGTGCGCCGCATCGCCACTGCAGCGTTCTATCGTCTGTTCTCGACGCTGGCCAGGACCGATCTGCCCCGCGGAGCGNGGGATTTCCGCCTGCTCGACCGACGGGTGGTCGACGTGCTGAACGCGTGTCCCGAACGCAGTCGGTTCAGCAAGGGGCTGTACGCATGGGTTGGTTTCCGCCAGATCGCTGTTCCATTTGAGGTCGCCCCGCGCGCTGCCGGCGACTCCCGTTGGAGCCTGTTCATGCTCTGGCAGTTCGGCATCGACGCGATCACGTCGTTCAGCATGATGCCACTGCGGGTCTGGTCGTACCTGGGTGGCGCAATCTCGCTGCTCGCACTCTCCTATGGCAGCTTCATCATCATTCGGACGCTGGTCCTGGGGCGAGATGTTCCAGGCTATCCCTCCTTGATCGTGGCGATCACCTTTTTCGCCGGCGTGCAGCTCATCGGGCTTGGGGTGATTGGCGAATATCTCGGCCGTGTGTTCACCGAGGTCAAACGCCGTCCCCTGTTCGTTGTTCGCGAGGCAATCGGTTTCGAACCGTCAGTGCTGACCGCCGCCAGCGGGCAGGAGGCGCAATCGCTGTCGAGGCGATTACGGCCCGTCGTCGCAAGCGATGGAGTCAGCGTCGAGGAGGTGCTGGCCGTTTCTGTCGATCCGCGCGCGACGATCAGCGGATCGGTGGCGCCGTTGTTGCGCCCTGCGCCGTCATCCCCGGTCGTCGATCCTTAACCACGCCAAGAACCGCTCCGTCCCGGACCACCTCGATGATGGTTCGGCCGCTGGCGGAGTGGTCGCAGTCCACGTTGGTGGTGGATATAACAAAGTCCGCGTGCTTCCAGTCCTTGGTTGCCGTCAGAAACGGCGGAGCGTATTCGGCAAGAATTTCTTCGCGGGTGCACAGACCGACCGTGTAGTGCCGATGCTTGGTCGATCCTTGGTGCTCGTTGCTGAGACGGTGTTCCAGCTGCTTCAGTGCTTCGGGAAGGAAATTGGACCAGTAGTCCATTTCATAGCGGCGGAATGCGCCACTGGGGCCGCCGACAAGCGAGTTGAAATACACGTATTCCTGCGGGTGGAGTTTGACCATGGTCCGAACCTCCTGCACCGCAGAGCCTGCTAGCAGCACCACGAGGCACGCTGTTACCCAGCGCGGGCAGCGCTCCGTTTCGCGCCACAACTGATCCAGCCCAAGCGCCGCCAGCACATACAGCGGCGGCAGAATAAAGAAGAAGTGGCGCAGACCATTATAGAATGCCGGATGTGCGATCAGAACATAGAGGAACGGAACGATCACCGCTGAGATCACTGCCACGACTGAGGGCACCCGGCCTGTGGGGGTGAACGGACGATGTCGCAGCCCGGCTGCAGCATGAAAGCCGATGAACAAAACAAGGCCGAAGAGAACGGCTTCCGGTATCTTGATTGCCAGATAGGTCGGCAGGTAGCTCCAGGGCAAGTTGTTGGCCGAATAGTAGATCCCGTCAAATTCGGTCCGGAACGGCCATTGGGTCAGTTGCACTAAAGCGCGGATTGGATTGAGCGGAGACAGCAGCGACCATGGCCAGAAAAGTCCCATCGTTGCGTAGGTGACGGGAATTGCGGGNAGCATTGTCACGGCAATCCGAACGCCTTGGCGTCGTGCCGTTGACAGGCCACACTCGCGACCCGTCAAAACCAGATACGCCAGAATCGCTATCCCCAGGTACAAGAACGCGAGTACGCCGCCGAACCGCAGTCCGAGAGTTACCCCCGTCACGAGGCCGAACCACAGCACATGGCGGAGTTGCGGACGCGGCAAATCTTCCAGCATCCGGCAGATCAGATAGAGCATCCACGTTATGCCGGCGGCGAACGGGATATCTTTCGTATTGTTGAACATTGCGCCGTACCAGGACGCACTCAGCGCCAGCATGACGGCAACCAGGAAACCCGCCCTCGGGCCACCGATCTGTCGTCCCAGCCGCCAGGCGCCGACAATTCCCAGCGTTCCAACGAGTCCACATAACAGGTGGCGAACGTCGTAGGTGTCCATGGGTAGCAGATGCTGCAATGCCACCGCGACCATGTCGAACAAGCCGCCGTAAAGGTAAAGGTTATCGAAATGAAACGCCGTTCGATCAGCAAAACCAGACAAGTAGAAAGCTAACAGTTTCTCGCCGTAGACTTGTTGCACGTACTCGTCTGTCGTGATGCCGTAGTCGCGAAACGTACTGCAGACCAGAATGACGAGGGCTGTAATGACCAGCAGCGACAGGAAATCGTAAATTTTGTTGCCAATGATCTGGCCAGCGAAGCCGCCGACCCGCATCCTCCAGGGTCGATAAGCCGACCCTGCCACGTCTGGGCTGCCGTCACCGAAGCTCAAGGGGAAGTCCACTCCTCATCCCGATCAAGCACGCACCAGGAAAGTCTCGGCGTGCACAGTGTCGTTAGTGGCGGTCGTAGCCTCACATTGGGCGATGCGTCGGGACGACCGGACTGCACCTCTCCGTGACTCGCCGTGCGGATTATCGCTAATCCGCAGCACGCGGAAAGTGCGAAGTGAAGACTGATCCGGAGATGACGGCGCTGTGATGTAGGGGGTAATCTAGGGGGTGCCTGATCCCGCGTGCTGCTCTGGGTAGGGACAACCCACAACGATCGCTCACCACGATACGATCGCCAGCTACTCTCCCAGCGACAATGCAAGGACATCCGTGCTCCGGCAGCTTTGCTCAACAGCGCGGGAGCAGGAACGATCAGTGCCGGCAAAGCGGCCGATGTTCTCTGTCAGCACCAGCCGCGTCTCCGGCGATCAATGACCGAGGAAGCCCAGGCTGCGGCCGAAGAACACGCGAAGATAACAGAGGCTACGGTCGCACTGACCACGGGCCATGAACAGGGCGGCGCCGGCGAGCGGACGGGCAAGCGGGCTGAACGCCTCTGCGAGTGTGTAGCGATGCTTGTCCAGCACCCGGCCCAGTCCGCGCGAATAGGCGAACTGACGGTCGCGGGCGCGGCGCGAATAGTCCGCCACCTTTTCGGGATGATGGACGAACAGCTCGGGCGTGTAGATCAGCTTCCGCCCGGCAGCCAGCGCGCGCAGCAGGAAGTCGGTCTCTTCACCGCTGCCCCAGGGCGTTCCCGCACCGACGCCGAGGGTTTCGTCAAAAGGCCCCGCCTCGGTCACGACGTCGGCGCGAGCGAAGATCGTGTAGGAAATACCCATGCGCAGCACGTTGCTGCGGTCGCCAACCGTCACCTGGTCAAGCCACCGGCCTTGGGTGTCGTGCATGGCCTCGTCCACGGAGCGGCCTGAGACGACATCCCAGGCGGGATGTTTTTCGAACAGCCGTCGGACAGCGGCGAGCAGGTGCGGTGGATACCAGCAGTCGTCGTCAGGAAAAGCGATGATCTTACCGCGCGCCAGCGGCAGGGCGGCGTTACGGCCACGGGAGATGCCGCCTGTGCTGTGCACGACCCTAAGCGGAAAGCGCTTGGCGAACAGCGCCAGCAACGGAGCCAGCCGATCATCGTTATTCTGGTCGGAGACGATCAGCTCGAACGAACGATCGCTCTGTCGACCGAGACTTTCAAGAAACCGGACGACTTCAACCGTCCGGTCCTTGGTCGACATTACCAGCGAAAAGTGCGGCTGTGTATCCTGGATGGTTGCCATGGTGCCCAATCATCTTCGGTACATTGTACCGCCCGGGTCACTCACCGGACCAGCAGTTGATTTCTAGCATGGGCAAGTAGGTGCGTCGGTGCGACCCATCACAGCCCGAATATAGTGCATCTGTTACACAATCGTTCTTGAGATGTGCGACGGAACTCGACCGACGCTTCGAAGCGCTCGACTTGTCTGCATGAGCAGACTTGTCTGCATGAGTAGTCAGTGCAACCGCACAGCGAGGCCAATTGTCGTGGCACCGCATCGTGGTCAGTGACCGTGATCAGCCGTCGGTAAATGACTAGCTGATCGGTAAGGTAACGGGATCGATCGATCAAATCATGTGGAAGCAGACCAGACGAGGTTGGTTTTCCGCCATCCGTGGCGTTGCTGACGTGCTCGCTCGTTTGACTGGGCCTCTGCGACGCCTGCTCGGAGGTGACCGAGGACTGCAGAGTCTCCTGAGAGGCTCCGTGGTGCTGATGNGGGTGCAGATCGTCGGGATCGGGCTCGCGTATGCGATGCAGGTCACGATCGCGCGCCAGGCCGGCACCTTCGAATTCGGCCTGTTTGCCTACGCATGGACGTGGATGAACGTTCTGTTTCTCGTCGCGGCTTTCGGCCTGAACGAGACGGCCTTGCGGCTGATCCCGGCGTATGCCGCGCACGGCGCGTGGGCAAAACTGCGCGGACTGGTGCAGCGTGGCCCGATACTGGTGGTTCTGCTGGCGGGTACCACGGGCCTCCTTGCCGCAGGTGCCCTGCTGCTGCTGGGCGACAGGGTCGGCGACCACTACCGGTTACCGCTGCTGCTCACCTTTATCGCCACACCATTGCTGGGCCTGTTGGCATTCCTGCAAGGCGTCGGTCGTGCCCTGGGGAGTGTGCTGGTGGCTTTCCTGCCGCGCGCGATCGGTCTGCCAATGGCCGTATTGCTAGCGGTGGCGGTGTTTTTCCTCGCAGGTAAGCCGCCCGACGCGCTGCATCTGATCGCCGTCGTGGTTGCCGCTGCCGGTGCTCTTGCCCTGCTGCAGACGGTGCTGCTGTTTCGCCGCTTGCCGGAGCAAGCCTGCACTGCATCCTCCGAAAGTGCGTTGCGCGAGTGGTTGCGGTTGTCGATGCCGCTGCTGTTCATCGCCGTCTGTTATGGCCTGCTCACCCACTGCGATCTGCTGATGGTTGGTGCCTTCCTCACGGCCGACCAGGTTGCGCTCTATCAGGCGGCATCCCGCACTGCGGCGCTCGTTTCCTTTCCGATCTTGGCACTGAATGCGCTGGTCGCCCTGATGATTGCCCGGCTGCATGCCGAGCACCGCCTCGACGAACTGCAGCGGGCGGTGCGCAGGGCGACACAGTTGGTGTTCTGGCCGGCGCTGGCCGGCGGTCTGCTGGCGATTTTCGGTGGTCGATTAATTCTTGGTTTGTTCGGCCCTGCGTTCCCCGCCGGGCACGGGGCTCTCACCATTCTGATACTCGGACACCTGATCAGCGTCGCCAGCGGCCCGGTCACCTACCTGCTGACGATGACCGGTCATCAGGACCGCTGCGCCCTCGTCTGGGCCGGTATCGTCGTCCTGCAGACGGTCCTCAACCTGGTGCTGATACCGCAATGGGGGATCGAGGGAGCGGCGTTGGGTACGACGCTCTGCACGGCCGTCATGGTGGTCTCACTCACCATTCTGATCCGTCGCCGCCTCAACATCAGCACGCATGCCTTCACGGCTTTGGGCCGGCTGCTGTCGTCATCCGCCATTGCGTCCCAGCCTGCCAGGGAGACCCCGCCGTCATGCTGACGATTTCCATCAACGGCCGTTTCCTGTCGCAGAAGATGACCGGCCAGCAGCGCTTTTCTGCTGAACTGGTGGCCGGCATCGACCGGTGGCTGGGCCATCATCCCGAGATGCGCGGCGACGTCCAGGTCCAGTTGCTGGCGCCGCAAGGCGCTCCGCTGCCGCGCAATCTGGCGCATATCAGTGCGCGTCACGTGGGCTTGCTGCAGGGACATGCGTGGGATCAGCTGGACTTGCCGCGGCACACACTGGGTGATGTCCTGCTCAGTCTGTGCGGAACGGGGCCGATCGCGCATCCCCGCCACGTGATCGCGCTTCACGACGCTGCTCCGTTCGCCAATCCGCAGAACTTCACGCCCCGGTTTCGCCTCGCGTATGCGGTAATGGTGCCGCTGTTGGCAAAGACGGCACGCCGGGTGATCACCGTCTCCGAGTTCTCGAAACGGGAGCTGGCCCGCTATTGTCGGGTCAGCGAGGAAAAGTTCGATGTGATCGGTAACGGGNGTGACCACATCTTGCGTACCTCCTCCGATCCTTCGGTGCTGTCACAGTATGGTCTCTCCGGAAAGCGCTACGTCTTTGCGCTGGGCAGTATCAGCG
Organism: Defluviicoccus sp.; assembly: GCA_013414705.1. Taxonomy (GTDB): domain Bacteria; phylum Pseudomonadota; class Alphaproteobacteria; order Rhodospirillales; family Defluviicoccaceae; genus Defluviicoccus. The sequence continues at coordinate 2,255,639 of CP058705.1, read as the reverse complement.
TCAACAAGAACTTCGGCCTGGTGGTCGAAGCGTTCAATCGACTGGGACGCAGCGACCTGACACTGGCGGTCGCAGGCGGGCAGAACGCCAGCGTGTTTGCCAACGTCGACCTGGCCGACAGTGCCGACCTAGTCCGCCTTGGCTACATCTCCGATGCTGCACTGCGTGCACTCTATGAAAACGCACTGTGCTTTGTGTTGCCATCACTGTACGAGGGGTTCGGGATTCCGCCGGTGGAAGCGATGCTGTGCGGTTGCCCCGCGATCGTGTCCACCGCACCGGCGCTGGTCGAGACTTGTGGTGACGCGGCGCTGGTATGTGATCCGCACCAACCGGACGAACTCGCCGCACGGATTGCGGCGCTTGCGGACGATGCGGCGCTGCGACAGCAGATGCGCGAACGCGGCCTCATTCGCGGCCGCCAGTTCACCTGGGACGGCTGGGCCGAACGTCTGATCCGCGTGCTGCTGCACCATTTTGCCCGGCGGCCGGTGCCGGCCGTCCTCAGCCATCCGGCCTGAGCCAAAGGGCGACCGCAGCCGGCGGCCCGACAGCTTCCACGACACCTTCGGCGTGTGGTTGCTGTTGTGCGAACCACTGTGCAGCAGGCCGACGTGACCACCGTGGGGCCTTCCGAGTGACGGGATGGGGTGTCCGGCGATCTTCATTGGCGCTGCTCGATGACACCATCTTTGACGCTCGGATATCGTTGGGCGCTGGCCACCCCATCACGTCAGAATGCCGGCGCCGGTTGCGCCGGGTTCGTGGGCGCCTGTATAGTGCCCAGCCTGGACGGAGCGTGGCGCAGTCTGGCAGCGCACTAGACTGGGGGTCTAGGGGTCGCCGGTTCGAATCCGGCCGCTCCGACCAGCGCCGATAGGTCGCAGTGCGGCGATCATCGGCGTGTGAACGGTACGAACCGCACTGGCAACAGCGGGCGGCTGGTTATCGTGCCATCCTGCTGCTTCTCCACCAGCATCAGCTGCTGCGCCGAGGGCGTTTCACCCTCNGGAATCACCATGCGTCCACCGGGCCTCAGCTGATCGAGCAGCGGTGGCGGGATATGCCGCGCACCGGCGGTCACCAGAATTCCGTCGAACGGAGCCGCGTCCGGCCAGCCGGCATAGCCGTCGCCCGTGCGCACGCTGACGTTCGTGTATCCGAGTTGGACAAGGCGCTCGGATGCTTCTGCCGCCAGCGTCGGGATGATTTCGATGCTGTAGACGTGTGCCGCCAGCATCGCCAGCACTGCGGCCTGATAGCCAGAGCCGGTACCCACCTCGAGCACGATCACGTCCGGAGAAAGCCGCAACAGATCGGTCATCAGTGCCACGATGAAGGGCTGCGAGATCGTCTGTCCCGCACCGATCGGCAGCGGTGCGTCCGTGTATGCCAGATCGCGCAGCGATTCAGGTACGAACAGATGACGGGGAACGGCCCCCATGACAGCAAGGATCTGCGGTGAAATGCCGGTCCGGCCGTCAATGCTGCCTACTTCCAAGGCATGTGCTTCGATCGCCGTCACCATCGCCGCCCGCTGGGCGGCAAATGCATCATCCGCGGCGGCCACAGGCCGGGGAGTCACGCCTACGACGAGTGCCAGCAGTCCTGCGAGCGCAGCGCGGAGCCTGCGACCTGATTCCGTCGAACCGCAGAGCCGGCACCGGAGGAGGGCGACAGCTTTGCAATAGCCCCTCCGGTTCCACGATGCCTGCGTGCGGGCAACCGATATCGCCAAGTTGGCATACTGCATGCATATCTAAGAGTGGCAACCAGGGTGTTTCCCTACCCTCCGCCTGATCGCCCTTCTGGTGACGGGCCGCCGCGTTGCCCCTCAGAGACCCGGAAACTCCGAGGGTCCGCGAACAGCGGACCCTCTTTTTCTGTCGGACTCAGCATCATGCGTCTGTATGTCGTCTTCACGACGCGCTATGTCGAACATGGAACGTCATCGACGCCCGAGTCAGGCATGGACGCCTGTTTTCTCTATGTTACCACAGCCTCAGAGGACGAGGCGCTCGGTATTGCGCGCTCTGTCGTCGGCGAGCGTCTCGCTGCGTGTGCCAATATTCTGGGCACCATCCGCTCGGTTTTCTGGTGGCAGGACCAGGTGAACGACGACGCCGAAGTGGCAATGATCCTGAAGACCCGCGCTGACCTCGTTCCGTCCCTGACCGAGCGGGTGAAAGCGCTGCACAGCTACGAATGCCCCTGCGTCGTAGCCCTGCCGATCGTGGGTGGCAACGCGGATTTTCTCGCCTGGATTGGCGCCGAGACCACCGAAGACGCGTGAACCGGTGTTTCAGTTGTTCGACGGCATCCGTACCGAGGCGATCGCTTGCGCGGCGATGCCCTCGCGCCGTCCGGTGAAGCCCAGTTCTTCGGTGGTCGTGGCCTTGACGCTTACCCGCGAGGGTGCGCAGCCAAGCAGCTCGGCGATACGCCCCCGCATCGCATCCCGATGCGGGCCGATCTTTGGCCGTTCGCAGATCAAGGTCACGTCGACGTTGACGATCCGCCCACCCGCATCAGCGATCAGCGAGGCCGCGTGCCGCAAAAAGACGTCCGACGGCGCGCCGCGCCACTTCGGATCGCTGGGNGGAAAATGGCTGCCGATATCGCCGGCTCCGATCGCGCCCAGCAGCGCATCGGTGAGCGCATGCAGGCCCACGTCCGCATCGGAATGGCCGAGCAGACCGTGGGTGTGTGGAACAACGATCCCGCACAGCATGGCGTGATCGCCGTCGCAGAACCGGTGCACATCGAATCCCATGCCGGAGCGGATCTCATCGCCGCCCGCCAGCAGCCGCTCGCTGCGTAGCAAATCGCTTTCCGTCGTCACCTTCAGGTTGTCCTCGTCACCTGCCACCATGGCCACGCGCAAGCCGGCCGCTTCCGCCACTGCCGCATCGTCGGTGAGCGCCTTNCCGGTGGCCGCGCGGTGTGCTGCCAGGATCGCCGAATAAGCGAAGCCTTGCGGTGTCTGTGCCCGCCACAGGCCGGCACGCTCGACCGTGCCGTCGATCTCAGGCGCAGCATTCGCCTCGCCCGGTGCCGTCGCCTGCCGCTTCAGCGTATCGACGACGGGCAGGGCCGGGATCGCNCCNTCCCAGGACTCCAGCGCATCGATCACCCGATCGAGAACGGCTGCGGACACGAATGGCCGGGCCGCGTCGTGGATCAGCACCTGGCCGGGTGCCATCGCCTCGATGCTCTCCAGCCCCAGGCGGACCGAGTCCCGCCGGCTCGCCCCGCCCGGAACCGGCGGCAGCAGCGCCAGATCGCCCACCGCCTCCCGATAGGCATCGCCGTCGTCAGCGTGGATGACCACCCGCACGTGGTCGATGCGGGGATGGGCAAGGAACCGCATTGCGGCCCGGCGGAGGATCGGCATGCCGCCCAGCTGTCGGTACTGCTTCGGTGTTCCGGGTCCGAGGCGACTGCCGCGACCGGCGGCGACCAGAAGCGCGATGCACGCCGTCATAGGTGCGAAATCCAAGCTGCGGGGACCGCTCTTGTAGCTGCTCAGCGCTTGCCGAGAAAGCCTGTGAGTGTGGCGACCACGAGCGGAATCAGAATCCAGCCGGCCAGCGTGTGCAGGGCGGCGTAAATCTGGCGCCACAATGGTTCTGGCCGCCAGTTCTTTGCGAACTGCAGATCGACCGGCACCAGTTCGTCAATGCTGTACATCAGCCGGACGGTCGCCTTGTGTATCAAGCGTTCAACCGGGGTCGAGGTAGGGGCTGGGGATCGGGGCCTCCGGAGCCGCGGGCGGACCGGCATCCGGAGTAAGCGGCTTCAGGCCATCGGCGGGAACGGTATTGTCAGCCCGGGCCAGGACGGTTTCGGCCGTGGTGGAGGTGGCCGATGGCGGCGGAGCGGGGATTTCGGCACCAGCGCTCTATCCGGCCAGTAGATGAGGGTGCTCAGCAGGAGGACCCCGCCGATCCAGAGCCAGAGCCGCGTCTGCCGAACACCATATCCGGTGAGGACCTGCGAAAAGGTGTCCATGACCCAGCGAAGGGGAGGGATCCGGGGATTGCCACGCTCGCGCCGCTGCGCGGCACGACCCTCGAAATAGATCGCATCCGCCTCCTGATGGCGGCCTTCGGTGCGGTAGCACTTTTCCAGTGCCAGGTAGGGATCGAGGCTGAACCGCCTGGAATCCTGAGAATCGATCAGCCGCTGCCACGCGGCCTGCCGTCTGTCCTGCGTCGTGGTGTCGAGCGTGTCGAAGCGATCGAAGGTGCAACCGCGAAACACGGCGCGCCGGGAGACAAACGGAGAGCCATACCCCATGCCGAGCTCGTTCATGCGACACAGTGAAAAGTTGGCTTCCCGNAGGAATCGGGCATCGCTGAGGACGACGCTGCTGCCGATTTTGCAGGATCTGAACAGGGCATCGTGACGGAACTCGGCGCCGCCCGCCTGCAGGTTCACACCGTAGCTGGTAAAGCGCGAATCCATCGTGCCGCGGAAGATCGTGCGCCGGAAGAAGCCGCCGCCTCGAAGCGATGAGCCATTGATCTCGATCCTGCCGACAATCAGGGCATCGCTGAGAATCAGGGATCGGGCATCGGCGTGCCCGAAGTTCACCGTATCGCCCAGAACGGAAGGCTGTTGCAGCCGGATGGTGTGAGACCGGACGAGAAGGTAGGAGCGACTGTATGTCCGGTTGCACACAAAGTGCAGGTGCTGGGGCGTGCGTTTGTCGGGAATCAACTTAGATTGGGACGGCAACCGGAGCTTCAGTCCTGCAAGCTCGGAACGCAACTGCGGGGAGGCCAAGGGCGAACGTAAAACATCGGCCGGCTCGATTTGAAGCGGCTCCGAAAACGGCCCGAAGTCAATGTTGCGCGCCACGACCATGTGTCGGGCGGAGAGCCAGCCCAGGACGGTGATGCCCTCAGCCAGCACGCCCTGGGCCCGACAGCCGTCGAGTTGCAGCGAACTGCGGAAAGTCGCTTTCCGTAACTGCAGTTCCAGGCCGACCCGGCTATTGGAAAAGTCTGCCCAGCTGTCGAACCGTGCACGCTGAAAGTTGGCGTTGGATGTACACGCCAGGGACTCGAAGCGGGCGGAACCGACGAAGGTGGCATAGGACATATCCAGGTTTCGTTTGAACTCCGCGTTTGAGAATGTCGTTTCGGAGCCGCGGAACTGGGTTGTCAGCCACGCCGCAATGCCGTTGTCGAGTCGCCCGAGCAGACAACGCCAGTGCTGGTCACCGTCGCTACTTGTAGCGACGACCTCACATGTCTCGCCGAAGCGCGCCAACCTGGCGTTTTCCGGCACCGGAAAGCGGGCGGTTTCCAGCGCGCTGCGCAGCGCCGGCGAGATGGGGCCGGCAGATGCCAACGCACTCTCGTGCACGTCCAGCATGCTNGAAAAAGGGGAGAAGAATGCATCACCGCTGCACTGCAGGCCGGAGAAGGAGACCGGCCCGCAGAACATGACACCGTTGCCCTGCAGCCAGCGGGTCGTGGCGAAATCAAAACGTATGTCGTGGGCAGGACTGACGATNCGTGCCAGACCCAGNCCACAGGTTCTCGCCGCAGTCGATCGACGTGAAGTCCGCACCGCCGCAAAACGGGCACGGCTGAGATCGCAGCCGATGCGGAAGGAGGAGGCGACGAAATCGACCGGTAGATTGCCCTGGTCATGGAATTGAGTGTCGTGAAAGAATCCCGCGAACTCGCATGCCAAACCGTTGAAGCTGGCGCTTCCCGCGAATACTGAAGCGTTGACGGAAAAGGCCTTGAAGACCTTGCCACCGATAAACTCCACCGACCGGCGTGGGCCGAACTCGCCGGGGCGGCTCGCCGTCGCGTTGAACCGGCAGTGCCTCAAAGAAACGCTCGCCGCGCAATGAAAGCCGATAAACGAGACAAAACCGTTGAACGTGCTGCCGTCGAAGTTCAGGTCCGACTTGAAGATCGTGTGCGCAAGCTCCTGATCTCCGGCGTTGACCTCGCCGTCGAATTCGCAAGCCTGGAGCTGCGCCGTCGCCTCGAACGTGGCGTTACGCAGATCGATGCTTCCGGTGAACCGGCAGCCGCTGAAGTCAACGCATCGGCCGATGCGGGCAAAGCGCAGATCGAGGTCACCTTCGATAACGCAGTCCTCGAGACGATAGGGAATCGTTTCGCCGTCGGTCAGCGCCTTTGCGACTGCTGCAGCGGCGATTTGCGCATGCCCATCGACGAGCAACGGCAGTTCTGACATCCCTGGCCCCCATAACGCCTGCCCCGTCCATTGGACTTGATGTTAAGACAATTCTGTCAGTGCAGCGAATCCCATGCCTGGAATGACGGCTGCCGGGTATGACGGTCGCAGGGTATGACAGTCGCTGGCGGGTCGAGGGCTCTGACACAGCCGTACGTGCCTCGGAGACGGTTGAGAATGTGGCTGAGCTTGATTGTGCTTTTGACGATCGTGCCGGCGGTGGCGCAAGCATTTCGCCCGCGGGCTGGTCGGGATGGGATGTTCTGGTCATCGTTGGTGGTAGCCGTTACCGGACCGCTCGCCTGGATCGCCCTGCACAGCGCGGATGCCTGGCAGACCGGGTTGGCGGCGACACTGTGGGTGACCATTGCCGCGACGATGGCCCTTTATATCGTTGTTGCGGTGCTGTTCCCGCAGGCTTGGCGGCTGGCGTCCCTGCTTGCTGGTTACATGCTGCTGCTCGGCATTGGCGCGATCGTTTGGCGGCATGCTGGCGGTTATCCGCTCCACGCGGGTGAGGCAGAGCGCGTCTGGATTGGGGTGCACATCGCCACTGCCGTCGTGACCTACGGTCTGGTGACGATCGCCGCTGTCGCCGCGGTGGCGGCAGTGCTGCAGGAATGGACCCTGAAACGCAAGCGCAGCTCGGCATTGTCGCGCAATCTGCCGTCGATCAACGACTGTGACGCTCTGCAACGCACATTGCTGCAGTTCGGCTGGGGCGTGTTAGCCATCGGGCTTTCGACCGGCATGGCCCTGGAGTACCGCGAAACCGGTCAGCTCCTCATTTTCGACCACAAAACGGTGCTGACGCTGTCAGCGTTCGTCGTCATCGGTGCGTTGCTGGTGGCGCATTGGCGCGCCGGGTTGCGAGGCCGACGTGCGGCCCGGTTGGTGCTGTTGGCCTACCTGCTGCTGACGCTGGGTTACNCCGGGGTGAAGTTTGTGACCGAGGTGCTGATTGGCTGAGCGCGACACCCGCGTTTGGTGCATGCCCGCTCCGCAGGCACGGCCTTGATTTTCGGTGTTTTTGCCTATCTAATGAGCAAATGAATGCGCACGCGCGGAGCGTTCCTTGGTCCACGGCGTGCGCACGTGCTGGTTTTTCCGCGTGCCAGGATGCTCTCTCAACAGCATCGTGCCGGGAATCCAGGCAATAGACTCGGAGCTGAGGAGTATCGAGACTGCGCAGGCAGCCCTGGCAAGCCGACATCGATCCGGATCTCATTCTCGGCGCACTCGCTGCCGTCGTGGTGGTCGTCGATGAGGCGTTCGCCATTCTCTACGTCAACAACGCGGGTGAACAGTTCTTTCAGAGCAGCGCCGGCAACCTTTACGGGCAAAAGCTCGACCACCTGCTGCCGGCCGACAGCCCGCTGTTCTCGTTAATCCGCCAAGCCCTGGTGGCGGGTGGGCCGGTGGTTGAGTACCAGATCACGCTCGCCAGCCCGCGAATTGGCCATCACGTGATCAACGCGCAGGCGTCACCGCTGCCGGAAATCGACGGTGCCGTTGTCGTCTCGATGCAGGAGCGCTCGCTTGCTGCCAAGATTGACCGGCAATTGACTCACCGTGGTGCGGCCCGCTCGGTGGGGGCGATGGCGGCGATGCTGGCGCACGAGGTGAAAAACCCGCTGGCAGGCATCCGTGGCGCGGCGCAACTGCTGGAGCAGAGTGCACGCTCGGAGGACAGGGCGCTGACCCGGTTGATCCGTGACGAAACGGATCGGGTGTGTTCGCTGGTTGACCGGATGGAAGTGTTTACGGATGGCGGCCCGCTGTTGCGCGAAGCTGTCAACATTCATGAAGTGCTGGTGCGCGTCCTGGCTCTTGCTGAGAACAGCTTCGGCCGCCACCTGCGCGTGCATGAGTACTTTGATCCCTCCCTGCCGCCGGTGCATGGCAACCGCGACCAACTCGTGCAGGTGTTTCTCAATCTGATCAAGAATGCTGCCGAGGCGGCTCCTGACGACGGTGGTGAGGTGGTGATTTCCACCGCGTTCTGGCACGGCGTTCGCTTTGCCGTATCCGGTAATCATGCGCGGATGCAACTGCCGCTCATGATCTCGATCCAGGACAACGGGGAGGGCATTCCGGAGGACCTGAAGCCGCATCTGTTCGAACCATTCGTCACCTCCAAACCCAAGGGCAGCGGACTGGGGCTGGCGCTGGTCGCCAAGATCATCGGCGATCATGGCGGGGTGATCGAGTTCGAGAGCGAACCGAAGCGGACGGTGTTCCGGGTGATGCTTCCCATGCATTCACCCACGGAGGACGCGTCTTGACTACCTCGACCGTGCTCGTCGCTGACGACGACGCCGGAATCCGGACTGTTATCGGCCAAGCTCTGGAACGTGCAGGCTACCAGGTGCGGGTCACCAGCAATGCGGCCACGTTGTGGCGGTGGATCTCGGACGGCCAGGGCGACGTCGTCATCACCGACGTGGTAATGCCGGACGAGAACGGTCTCGACCTGATTCCGCGCATTCGCAAGATCCGGCCGGAGCTGCGGGTGATCGTGATGAGCGCGCAGAGCACACTGCTGACGGCGGTGAAGGCGACGGAGCGTGGCGCGTTTGAGTATTTGCCAAAACCCTTTGACCTCAACGAACTCATTGGCGTCGTCCGGCGGGCGCTTGAGGCGCCGCGGCAGATGTCGGCGCCGCCGCGAGGCGAGGGAGAGGCGCCGGAGGAGAAACTGCCGCTGATCGGCCGTTCGCCGGCAATGCAGGAAATCTACCGTACGCTGGCCCGGCTCATGGTCACCGATCTGACGGTGTTGATCACCGGCGAGTCGGGCACCGGCAAGGAGCTGGTTGCGCGGGCGCTGCATGACTATGGCAAGCGCCGTTCGGGGCCGTTCGTTGCCATCAACATGGCGGCAATCCCCGCGAGCTGATTGAAAGCGAGTTGTTCGGTCACGAGAAGGGGGCATTCACCGGAGCAACTCACCGCAGCGCCGGTCGTTTCGAGCAGGCCGAGGGCGGCACGTTGTTCCTGGACGAGATCGGCGACATGCCGCCCGAGGCGCAGACCCGGCTGCTGCGTGTCCTGCAGGAAGGGGAGTATACCACCGTCGGCGGACGGACGGCGATCCGCGCCAACGTTCGTATCGTCACGGCGACTCATCACGACCTGCGCCAGCTGATCTCCCAGGGACTGTTTCGCGAGGATCTCTACTTCCGTCTCAATGTCGTGCCGATCCGACTGCCGCCGCTGCGCGAGCGCACGGTGGATATTCCAGAGCTGGCCCGCCACTTTATGGCACGGGCAGCGAACGAAGGATTGCCGCCGAAGCTGCTGGACGGCCCGGCGATGGAGCGTCTGAAGGTGTACCGATGGCCGGGGAACGTGCGCGAGCTGGAAAATCTCGTTCGTCGGCTGGCTGCGCTGTATTCTGAAGAAGTCATCGGTGTTGACGTGGTTGAAGCCGAGCTTGCCGATGTCTCCCGGCGGCGCCGGAACCGGACGGAGACGGGCTCAGCCATTCGGTGGAGCGCCACCTCAAGACCTACTTTTCGGCCCATGGGAAACCCTGCCGTCACCCGGGCTGTTTGATCGGGTGATGCGCGAGGTGGAAAAACCGCTCATCATGCTGACGCTCGATGCGACGCGTGGCAACCAGATCAGGGCTGCTGAAGTGCTGGGACTGAACCGCAATACCTTGCGTAAGAAGATTCGCGAATTCAGCATTCCGGTGGTTCGCGGGGGCGGTCGGTGACCGATGCGGCGGCAGATGGATTGAACAAGGGCGGCAAAGAGGATCGATCAGCCCGCCGCCAACACCTCTTCCGCCGCTTATTTTTACTCTGGAAGCTGCTCGATCGCCGCTACGGCTTCGAACGTAAGCTCGCGTTCGTTGTCGTGATCGCCGCAGTCATTTCCGGAGTTGTCACGGTTGTTGCCTGGACCGGTGCGGCTGAGTTCGGGCCCGATCCAGAAGTTGTCGTCGTCCTCCTTTACGTCGACACAATTCTGCTGTTGCTGCTGGGCGCGATCGTCGTCCGTCAGCTGGTTCGGGTGTGGCTGGAGCGCCGCCGGGGCTTGGCCGGCTCAGGCCTGCATGTCCGCATCGTCATCCTGTTCAGCTTGGTCGCGGTGACGCCGGCGATCCTGGTCGCGGTCTTCTCGGCGCTGTTTTTGAACTTTGGTATCCAGGCGTGGTTCAGCGAGCGGGTGCGGACCGCCGTTGAGTCGTCGAGTGCGGTCGCACAGGCCTACCTGAACGAGCACCGGCAGAGCATCCGGGCCGAAGCGTTCGCGATGGCCAATGACATCAACCGCGAGGCATCCGCACTGATGAGCAATCGCATGCTGTTCGACCACTTTCTGGACAACCAGGCGGCGCTGCGCGGTTTGTCCGAGGCGGTGGTGGTGGATGGCAGCGGACGCGTAGTGGCGCGGGCGCCGCTGAGCCTGACCTTGGAACTGGATCTGGTGCCGTGGGAGTCAATTCAGCAGGCGGCGGATGGACACGTGGTGCTGCTTCCGAACGAACGGGACGACCGGGTGCGCGCGGCGGTGAAACTGAACCGGTTTGTCGATGCTTTCCTGGTGATTGGACGCTTCATCGATCCGCAGGTGCTGGGAGAAATTTCCCGGACCGAGATGGCGGTTGCCCAGTACCGCAGGCTGGAACAGAGTCGCGAGGGCATCTTGATCACCTTCGTGATGATCTTCGTCATCGTGGCGCTGTTGCTGCTGCTGGCCGCGGTGTGGATGGGGCTTACACTTGCGACACATCTCTCACGGCCGATCAGCGGGCTGATTGCGGCCTCCGAGCGGGTCCGCGACGGCGATCTCGCGGCACGTGTAAAACCGACAACCGCGATCGCCGAGTTCGGGATGCTGGCACGCGCCTTCAATCGGATGACCAGTCAGCTGCATACTCAGCAGCAGGGGCTGTTGCTGGCCAACCGCGACCTGGACGAACGGAGGCGGTTTACCGAGGCGGTGCTCAGCGGCGTGTCCGCTGGCGTCATCGGTCTGGATGCCCAGGCCACCGTGAACCTGCCGAATCGATCCGCGTCCGAACTGCTGGGGCTCAATCTGGGAACGGTGCGGGGAACGCCGCTGGCCGAGGTAGTACCGGAAATGGCAGTCCTGATTGGCGATGCCATGGTGAACCCGGAACGCTCGTGGCAGGCGGAAATCCGGNTTGATTCGTGGCAGCCGCCCCGGACGCTCAATGTTCGCATTGCGGCCGAGCGTCTGGCTGGCGAAGTGATTGGATATGTGGTCACTTTTGATGATATCACCGCATTGGTTCAGGCGGAGCGCAAGGCTGCCTGGGCTGACGTGGCGCGGCGCATTGCGCACGAGATCAAGNATCCCCTTACACCCATTCAGCTTGCGTCGGAGCGCCTGAAGAGAAAATATTCGCGGCAAATCAAGTCGGACCCGGATACCTTCATCGCGTGCACCGAAACCATCATCCGTCAGGTCGAGGATATCGGCCGCATGGTCGACGAGTTTTCCGCGTTCGCGCGGATGCCACGACCCGAGCTCAAGAGCGAAAACCTGGCCGAACTGGTTCGCCAGACGGTCTTCCTGGAGCGGAATCGTTTCCCCAATATCCACATGCAATTGGCTGTGCCCGACCAGCCGGTGATCTTGCACTGCGATGCTCGCCAGGTGTCGCAGGCGCTGATCAACGTTCTCAAGAATGCCGCCGAGGCAGTCGTTGGTCGCGAGACGATGGGCGAAACACCGAATGCCGAACCCGACGCCGCCACAACGCGTCCCAAAGGATGGGTCGGGGTCAGTGTCCGGATGGACGACATGGGTGCTCCGCAGCGTCGGGTGCTGATCGTTGTCGAGGACAACGGCCGCGGTCTGCCGNCAGGAGATCGCGACCGACTGACCGAACCCTATGTCACCACGCGGATCAAGGGCACGGGGTTGGGGCTCGCAATCGTCAAGAAGATCATGGAAGACCACAACGGCGACTTGTTGCTGGAAGACCGGGAGGGCGGAGGCGCGCGCGTCTCGCTGGTCTTCGAAGAGAGCCGCCCGGCAGTGGAGGCGGAGCCGCTGCNNCGCCTGCATCGAAGCTGTATGTCAATGGCTAGTCATCTTTCTGCAATGATCGAAGATATCCTGATTGTCGACGACGAAGCCGATATCCGCGCTCTTGTCTCCGGGATTCTCGATGACGAGGGTTATGAGGCTCGGGAGGCGGGCGACAGCGATTCCGCCTTTGCCGCGGTCGCAGCGCGCCGGCCGAGCTTGGTGCTGCTCGACATCTGGCTGCAGGGCAGCCGGCTTGACGGCATGCAGATGCTCGATCTGCTGAAGCAGGAACATCCGAACCTGCCGGTGGTCATCATGAGCGGTCATGGCAACATCGAGACCGCTGTGCAGGCGATCAAGCTTGGCGCCTATGACTTCATCGAGAAGCCGTTCAAGGCCGACCGGATGATTCTGGTGATCCGACGCGCGATTGAAGCAGCGCGGCTGAGGCGGGAGAATGAGGAGCTGCGGCTGCGCACTGGCTTCGCGCCGGAGTTGATCGGTCAGTCCACCCTGATCAATCAGCTTCGCCAGGCGATCGACCGGGTTGCCCCCACCAACAGCCGGGTGTTGATCTCAGGGGCTGCTGGTTCGGGCAAGGAGGTGGTGGCACGGCTGATCCATGCCCATTCGCGTCGCGCGGGCGGCCCGTTCGAGGTGCTGAACTGCGCATCGATGACGCCTGAGCGCATGGAGATGGAGCTGTTCGGCGTCGAGTCTACGGATACGGCGGCCGCACGCAAGGTTGGCACCTTCGAAGCGGCGCACAACGGTACGCTGCTGCTCGACGAGGTGGCGGACATGCCGACGGAAACGCAGGGCAAGATCGTCCGGGTCCTGCAGGAGCAGACCTTTCAGCGGGTAGGCGGAGAAACCAAGGTCGAGGTCAATGTCCGCGTCCTCGCCACGACGACGCGTGACCTGACCGAGGAGATCCGCCAGGGGCGTTTCCGCGAGGACCTGTACTACCGGCTCAGCGTGGTGCCGATCCGCGTTCCGGCACTCCGTGAGCGTCGCGACGACATCCCGCTGCTTGCCTGCCATTTCATGGAACGGGCAGCCGAGAGTGCCGGGCAGCGGTTGCGCGACATCAGCGAGGATGCCATGGCGGCGCTGCAGACGTACGATTGGCCGGGCAACGTCCGCGAGCTGCGCAACATCATCGAACGTCTGCTGATCATGGCGCCGGGTGGGGCGGAAGAGCCGATCCGTGCTGACATGCTGCCGGCGGAATTCGACGCCAAGTTCGCCGGAGCGAGCCGGTCGGACCGGTCGAGCGAGATCATGGGGCTGCCGCTGAAGAATGCACGGGAGATATTCGAACGCGAATATCTGCTGGCGCAGGTCAGCCGCTTTGGCGGGAACATCTCACGCACCGCTGCTTTTGTCGGCATGGAGCGCTCCGCGTTGCATCGCAAGTTGAAGTCATTGGGAATCCAGGGCGAGGACAAGCCGCGTCCGACGGGAGAGTAGTCATCTTGTTCCTGCAAACGCCGTAACGGCGGAGAGGGCATGAAGATCGTCATCTGCGGCGCGGGTCAGGTCGGGTTCAACATTGCCCGGCACTTGGTGATGGAAGGCAACGATGTGATCGTCATCGACACATCTGCCGAACTCATCCGCCGCATCAACGACAATCTGGACGCACAGGGTCTGGTGGGCCATGCATCGCGCCCGGACGTGCTGGAGCGTGCGGGAATCGAAGACGCCGACATGATCATCGCGGTGACCCACACCGATGAAGTGAACATGGTTGCCTGCCAGGTGGCGCATTCGCTGTTTGAGGTGCCGGTCAAAATCGCCCGGGTGCGCGAGCAGAGCTATCTCGATCCTGCGTGGTCCAATCTGTTCTCGCGCGATCATCTGCCGATCGACGTCATCATCTCGCCGGAGGTCGAGGTGGCGCGTGCCATCGGTCGCCGACTGAAGGTGCCGGGATCGTTCGAGATGATTCCGCTCGCTGATGACAAGGTTCGCCTGATCGGCGTGCGCTGCGATCGCCACTGTCCCTTGATCAACACGCCGATCAAGCAGCTGACGCAGCTTTTTCCGGACCTCAACATCGTCATCGTCGGGCTGCTGCGGCAAGACCAGCCGGTGCGGCTGACCGGCGAGGACGAACTCAGGATTGGTGACGATGTCTATTTCGTCGTCGAAACGACCCAGCTACCGCGTGCCATGGCGGCGTTCGGCTATGAAGAGCCGGAAGCCCGACGCCTGCTGATTTGCGGCGGCGGCAACGTCGCGCTGTTGCTGGCACAAGAGATCGAGGCCAACAGTGCCGGCGTTACGGTGAAGATCATCGAGGCGGATGCGGATCGCGCTGCTGCGGTGGCCAGCCTGTTGAGCGGGACGATCGTGCTGCACGGCGACGTGCTCGACCCCGATATCCTGGCCGAGGCAGGCGTGAGCGCGACCGATACGGTCCTCGCTGTCACGGATGACGATGATACCAACATTCTTGCGTCGCTGTTGGCCAAGCGGCATGGCGCGCGTCGCGCGATCACGCTGTTGAACAAGAGCACATTCGAGTCGTTGACGGCCTCGCTGGGCATTGACGTCGTGGTCAGCCCGCGCAGCATCACCGCATCGACCATTCTGCAACATGTCCGACGGNGGCGCATCCACGCCGTTCACGCGCTGCGCGAGGGGTTTGGCGAACTTATCGAAGCTGAGGCGTTGGAGACTTCAAGTCTGGTGGGTGCGCCGCTGCGTGATATCGACCTGCCCGCCGGTGTGATGATCGGAGCCATCGTCCGCGGCAATCAGGTCATCAGCCCGCGCGGCAACACTGTCATCCAGAGGAAGGACCGGGTCATTCTTNTTGCAACGACCGATGCGGTGCGCAAGGTCGAGAAGATGTTCTCGGTCCGCCTGGAATATTTCTGAGTCGGAACGGATTTCCTGCAATGAGCCGCATCGCCTACGTCAATGGTCGATATGTTCCGCACCGGCAGGCGGCCGTGCACATCGAAGATCGGGGATACCAGTTCTCCGACGGGGTATACGAGGTGATTGCCACCGTCCGGGGCCGGCTGGTCGACGAAGAGGCGCATCTGCAGCGTCTGGATCGTTCGCTGTCAGCTCTGCGGATGCGCTGGCCGATGACGCCTGCTGCCTTGCGTTTCGTCGTGCGTGAACTCATCCGTCGCAACCGGTTGAGCGGCCTGGGGGCAATCTACCTGCAGATCACCCGCGGCGTGGCACCGCGCAATCACCCGTTTCCAGCCGGTGTTGAGCCTGCCCTGGTGATGACCGCAAGGCCGCTTCCTCCGTTCGATGTCGAGGCGGCGCGGCGTGGCGTGCGGGTGATCGCGCTTCCCGACGAGCGCTGGAAACGGCCGGATATCAAGTCCGTTTCTCTGCTGGCGAATGTGCTTGCAAAGCAGCAGGCCGTTGAGGCGGGAGCGTACGAAGCCTGGCTGGTGGACGACAAAGGCTTGATCACCGAAGGGACAGCCTCGAATGCCTGGATCGTCACGCGCGATGGCGAGCTGGTGACCCGTCAGGCCGACCGGGCCATCCTTAACGGCATCACGCGGTGCGCCTTGATCAACCTGGCTGGTGCCCACGGCGTTCGCCTGGTCGAACGGCCCTTTGATATCGCGGAAGCGCAAAACGCGGCGGAAGCGTTCCTCACCAGCACCACTTCGTGGCTCAAGGCGGTGGTGCGCATCGACGATGCGGTGATCGGCGACGGCCGGATCGGACCGTTGAGCGAGCGATTGCTCTCTTCCTACGTCGACCGTGTCGCGGCGATCGGTGCAGCAGCGTCCGGGACTGTTCGGTGATCCTGCCGCCGGACAGCCTGCCGCCCGAACAGCAACCGGTCGTTTCGACCGGCTGGTCGTCACGGCCGCAAGCCGTGATTTTCGATTGGGACAACACGCTGATCGACAGCTGGCATTCGATCCTGGATGCGCAGAACCATACTCTCGCCGCGTTCGGCCTCCCGCTGTGGTCAATGGAAGAGGCCCAGCAAAGAACACGCGGATCGATGCGCGACACTNTTCCGGTGCTGTTCGGTGATCGCTGGCGGGAGGCGGGGAGGNTGTTCTACAGGCGGTTCACCGAGCGGCATATGCAGACGTTGCAACCCTTGCCGGATGCTGAAGAGCTGCTCCATCAGCTGCATGCGGACGGCTTCTATCTGGCGGTTGTCAGCAACAAGAAGGGCGATTTGCTGCGTCGGGAGGCGGAGCATCTGGGATGGGATGGATTGTTCGGGCGAATCGTCGGGGCCTGTGATGCCATCCGGGACAAGCCCTCACCCGATCCGGTGGTGCTCGCGCTTGACGGCAGTGGTATCGATCCCGGACCAACTGTCTGGTTTGCCGGCGATGCCGATATCGACCTGGAATGCGCCGCTAACGCTGGCTGTGTGCCGATTCTTGTGCGCGAACAGCCGCCGTTGCCGGGCGAATTCNGACCCCATCCGCCAGCGGTACACGCGAAAGGCTGTAGGATGCTTTTAAACCTTGTCCGGAGCTTGTAATCTGTGAGCGGGGGTGGAGACAGTAGGTCACGTCTGCGATGCGGCTTCAGGGTGCAACGCCGCTCGTGATCCCCACATTGTGCGGGTGGATCAGCCGATTTCTCCCAGCCACAAAACGATAACAGGGAATGGACCGATGTCCGCTGAAAAATCACAAAATGTCCAAGATGTATTCCTGAATCATATCCGGAAGAACAAGACGCCGGTAACCATCTTCCTGGTGAACGGCGTAAAACTGCAGGGGATCATCACGTGGTTTGACCAGTTCTCCGTGCTTCTGCGCCGCGATGGCCACACGCAGCTTGTCTACAAGCATGCGATCTCGACGGTTATGCCGTCGGTGCAGATTCAGCTGTTCGATCCGGACAAGGAAGCCGTTGCCGGGTAGATCGTCGGGTGCGTCCGGACGAGAGCGAAACAGCAACCGATTCTGCCTCCAGCAAGGCGTGTATCGTTGTTCATCCGAACTTTCGGGCGGCACGGAGCGACCGAGATCCGGCCGTCCGCCTCGCCGAAGCCGTTGGGCTTGCACGTGCGATTGCCCTCGATGTCGTCGTTGCGGAGGTTGTTGGTCTCGCTGCGGCTCACNCCTCGACCNTTTTTGGCTCCGGTACGGTAACACGCATCGGCGAGCTGATCCGCCAGCGGAGCGAGGCAAACGCGCCGGAGTCCGAGTTGGGGGCAGATTCCGTAGCAGAATCGATATCGGGGTCGGCGATCAGCGTGGTCATTGTTGATGCCGCGCTGACGCCGGTGCAGCAACGCAATCTGGAGCGCGCGTGGAAGGCCAAGGTGATCGACCGGACCGGCCTGATCCTGGAGATTTTCGGCGAGCGGGCGCGGACCAAGGAAGGTGAGCTGCAGGTCGAACTGGCGGCGCTCACCTACCAGAAGAGCCGGCTGGTGCGTAGCTGGACGCACCTCGAACGGCAGCGGGGCGGCTTCGGCTTCGTCGGCGGCCCCGGTGAGTCGCAGATCGAAACCGACCGGCGGCTGATCCGCGAGCGGATCGCCCGGCTAAAGCGCGAACTGCAGCAGGTGCGCCGGACCCGTGAACTGCACCGCGCGGCCCGCCGCCGCGTGCCCTATCCGATCGTGGCGCTGGTGGGATACACCAACGCTGGAAAGTCGACGCTGTTCAACCGGCTGACCCGTGCCGAAGTCTTCGCCCAGGACCTGTTGTTTGCCACCCTCGATCCGACGATGCGTGGCCTCGATCTGCCATCGGGGCGGCGCGTCATCCTGTCCGATACCGTGGGGTTCATTTCGGACCTGCCGATCGAGCTGGTCGAAGCCTTTCGGGCGACGCTTGAGGAGGTGGTCGCCGCCGATGTCATCGTACACGTGCGCGATGCCGCGCATCCCGACAGCGGCGCCCAGAGCGAGGACGTAGAGGCGGTGCTACGCAGTCTGGGGCTGGGTGAGCGCCTGGACAGCGGCGGTGTGATCGAGGTGCTGAACAAGATTGACCTGATGACCGCCGAGGATCGGCACGCGCTCGCCAACCGGGCGGCGCGCAGCCGCCCGGCGATACTGGTGTCGGCGGCCAGCGGCGACGGATGCGCAGATCTGTGTGCGGTGATCGATGAGCGTTTGGCCGCATCGATGCGGGTGCTCGACGTCCGTATTGCGGCAGAAGACGGAGCGACACTCGCCTGGCTGTACCGGCACGGTGAGGTGCTGGCCCGCAACGAAGAGGATACAGGGGTTCGGCTGCAGGTCCGCCTTTCTCCCGACAATGCGGCACGGTTTACCCAACGGCAGGGGAGGCCGAAATGGTGGCGGGGCGGGAAAGCGGATCGTAAGACATAGTAAGACGTGGAGGTGTCATGCGATCGGGGAATGAAGCGCGATGCGGCTCCCCACTTGTGCACTGAGGCCAGTAAGCGTAGTTATCCCTGTATGGCCGATCCGATCGTCCAGCACCGCTGGCGCCGAAAGCATCGTTTTGTCAAGCGCCAGCTGAACGTCATGGCGCGTACCCAGACGCACGCGGCACTGGCGCAGTTCGCCGAGCGTTTCTGCCTGCGCGGCAAGGGCGAGGCGGTGGCATTCGCCTGCTTCGTCACCCGGGCGCTGATCCAGCGCGCCGATTACAGCCCTGAAGCAGCGCAGATGCTGGACGACTTGGCGCTCGGCTATCACCGGGACCGATCTGCACTCGGCCTGAGAGCGTCCGTTGCTTCAGCGCAGTGTCTGCTACCGATCCCGTTGCCCGGACCGTAACCCGTGACAGCAGCAGCTGTGCAGACCGAAACGATGTCCACGATACCTGAGCCGTCAGCAGTAATCCGCATCATTCGTGAGGTGGCGGCGCGCGAGATTTTGCCGCGTTTTGGAAACCTTGGAGAGGGCGATGTCGCACACAAGCGTCGCCCGGGCGACTTGGTGACGATCGCCGATATGGAGTCTGAACGTCACTTGAGTGCACGGTTGCAGGCCCTGCTGCCCGGCAGCGCTGTGGTGGGCGAGGAGNGGGCCGAGGCGGATCCCGGGGTCATGGCGGCACTCGGCGAGGCAACGCCGGTCTGGCTGCTCGACCCCGTCGACGGTACCGTCAACTTCGCGACCGGCATTCCATGTTTTGCCGTGATCGTCGCCTTGTGCATCGGCGGCGAGACCCGTGCCGGCTGGATCTACGATCCGTTGGTCGGCGAGACGATGTGGGCGATCNGCGGACGGGGGGCCTGGATCGACGATGTCTCCGGTCACCGGGCACGGCTGCAGATTTCGGCCGTCCGGCCGTTGGCGGCAATGCGGGGCTCGCTTAGCCGACGGGCGGGAGAACGGCTGGTGGCGGCATTCGCGGCGGAAGCGGGCGGTGCGGAAGCCGGGGACATGCTCCCTCGTGGGTCCNGGTATGGCTGCGTCGGTCGCGAGTACATGGATGTGTGCCGCGGCGTTCTCGATTTCGCTCAGTATGCCCGGCTGAAGCCGTGGGATCATGCGGCAGGCGTGCTGATTCATCGCGAGGCGGGCGGCATGGGCGCACTGCGCAGGGCGCGTACGGCCTACCGGGCGGAGCCACAGATCGTCGAGGATACACTGCTGCTGGCGCCGGACCTGCCGACGTGGCAGACGCTCGATCGTTTGCTGGCACGTGCCGGCACCGGCGGTTCGGCCGGTGTCCAGGAGATTGTTTTGGGCGGCCAGATGGCTCGCTGAACGAAAGGTGCCCTGAACGGGTAGCCCTGAACAGATGGCGCTGAACAGGCAGCGTGCTGAATGGCGGGATTACAACAGCAGGAAGAGGAGCGGCGGCAGCCATGGGCGTGCGCACGGCATTCATCGGTCTGGGCGTAATGGGCTTTCCGATGGCAGGTCACCTGCAGCGCGCAGGACATGCGGTCACCGTGTTCAACCGTACGCGCGCCAAGGCTGATGCGTGGGTGGAACAGTACGGCGGCCAAGCGGCCGCGACCCCGGCGGCTGCTGCGGACGGGGCGGAGATCATCTTCACCTGCGTCGGCAACGACGATGACCTGCGCGGCGTTGTTCTCGGGGCCGACGGCGCGTTTGCCGGCATGGGATCCGGAGCGATCTTCATCGATCACACCACCGCGTCGGCGGAGGTCGCCCGCGAGCTCGCGGCGGTTGCCGGCGAGCGCGGGTTCGGGTTTCTCGACGCGCCGGTGTCCGGCGGCCAGTCGGGAGCGGAGAACGGGCAGCTCGCAGTGATGGTCGGCGGCGACGGGCAGACATTCGCCCGCGCCGAACCGGTGATGTGGGCGTATGCCAAGGCGATCACGCTGATCGGTCCGGCCGGCTCCGGCCAGCTCACCAAGATGGTCAACCAGATCTGCCTTGCCGGACTGACGCAGGCGCTGGCGGAAGCGCTGAACTTCGCCGACCGCGCCGGCCTCGACGCCGAGAAGGTGCTGGGAACGATCTCGAAGGGAGCGGCCCAGTCCTGGATGATGGACAACCGGGCGCAGACGATGCTGACGGATGCCTTCGACTTCGGCTTTGCGGTGGACTGGATGCGCAAGGATCTGGGCATCGCGATCGGCGAGGCGCGCCGCAATGGTACGGCTCTGCCGGCAACCGCGCTGGTGGACCAGTTCCTGAGCCAGGTGCAGCAGCGCGGCGGTGGCCGCTGGGACTACACCAGCCTGATCCGCCTGCTGCGCTAGATTCTGTGTCCGTCCTTCCAGGGGAAGATCCGCTGGCCTTCAGGAAGCTGTGCTTGACGGGTTTCCTGGCACCGTCCATATGCAGGTCATGACCACAGACACCGTTCCGCGCCACCCCGAAAAGGCCCATCGCGCCGACAACCCGTCGCCGCGCAAGCCGGCCTGGATCCGGGTCAAGGCTCCCACCTCTCGCGGCTATGGCGAGACGCACCGCATCATCCGCGAGCACGGCCTGCATACCGTCTGCGAGGAGGCGGGGTGCCCGAACATCGGCGAGTGCTGGACGCACAAGCATGCGACGGTGATGATTCTGGGCGACGTCTGCACCCGTGCCTGTGCGTTTTGCAACGTCGCCACCGGCAAGCCCGGCGCCGTCAACCCGCACGAACCGGACGGCTTGGCGGAAACGGTTCAAAAGCTCGGGCTGCGCCACGTGGTGATCACGTCGGTCGATCGGGACGACCTGGAGGACGGCGGAGCGGATCAGTTCGCCCGCTGCATTCAGCGTATCCGTGACACCTCTTCCGGCACGACCATCGAGGTACTGACCCCGGATTTCCGGCACAAGCAGGGCGCTCTGGAGCAGGTCGTCGAGGCGCGGCCGGATGTCTTTAACCACAATCTGGAGACCGTACCGCGACTTTATCCGGGAATCCGGCCCGGCGCCCGGTACTATCACTCGCTGCGACTATTGGACCAGGCGAAGCAGCTCGACGCGTCGCTGTTCACCAAATCCGGCATCATGGTCGGTCTGGGCGAGAGCCGCATCGAGGTGCTGCAGGTGATGGACGATCTGCGCTCCGCGAACGTGGATTTCCTCACCATCGGCCAGTACCTGCAGCCGACAAAGAAGCACGCTGCCGTCGATCGGTTCGTTGCTCCGGAAGAGTTCGAGGACTACAAGGAGATCGGCCGGGCGAAAGGCTTCCTGGTGGTTGCTTCGTCGCCGCTCACCCGATCGTCCTACCACGCTGACCGGGACTTTGCGGCCCTTCGGCAAGCCCGGCAGGAATTGTTGGCCCGATCGTAAGCGGGCAAGGTGGTTATGACGTCATGCCAACGCATGCGGAAAAACGCGTCGTTCCGCACACGCAGGAACAAATCTTCAACCTTGTTGCGGACGTAGAGAGCTATCCGGAGTTCTTGCCCTGGTGCTTGGCGTGTCGCATTCGCCGCCGCCTGGGACCGGATACGTTCGTCGCCGACCTGATGATCGGCTTCAAGGTGTTCCGCGAGCAGTTTACCTCGCAGGTGACCCTGGCGCGGCCGGATCGGATCGATGTCGTCTACCAGCACGGGCCGTTCCGCTACCTCAACAACCACTGGACGTTTTCCACCAATCAGAACGGTCACTGCGTGATCGATTTCTACATCGACTTCGAGTTTCGCTCGAAGACGTTGCAGAAGCTGATCGGCCGGCTGTTCAATGAGGCGGTGCAGCGGATGGTGAGCGCGTTCGAGCGGCGCGCAGCGCAGCTGTACGCGCCGATGCCACTCCGGCGCCCCAAGGTGCAAGCCGGGTCGGCTGCTTCAGCCGAGACCCGGGAGAGTAGCCGCAAAACCGCGGTCACCGTCTGCATGCGCACCGCGTGCCGGTCGCCCGCGAAGACGTGGCGTTCGTGCAGGGATGCAGCGGCGCGGCGTGAGGCTGCGAAGTGCACCAGTCCCACAGGCCGCGCGGCCGAGCCTCCGCCGGGACCCGAAATGCCGGTGACTGCCACTGCCAGATCAGCGCCGGACGCGGCCAGCGCACCTTCCGCCATGGCGATCGCCACCGGCTCGCTGACCGCTCCCAGACGGCGGAGCAGATCGGCCGGCACCGCCAGCATCGCCGTCTTGGCGGTGTTGGAATAAGTGACGTAGCCGCGATCGAAGACGTCGGACGAGCCGGCGATCGCCGTCAGGCAGCCGCCGATCAGCCCGCCGGTGCAGGACTCGGCGGTGACCAGCCGCAGGCCGCCGGCCCGGCAGCGGGCGAGCACGTCCTCGGCCAGTGACACCTGCTCTGCGTCAAACATCGTTCGCCTCTCCCTCCGCGATCCCGAGCAGCGCCGGCAGGGCATCCAGTGATGTGACCTCGAATTCGGGCTCGCCGGGTGTCGGGTCGCGCCGGGCTCCGCTGCGATTGATCCAGACGACCCGGAAGCCGAAGTAGGCAGCGCCGGAGACATCCCAGTAATTTGAGGAGAGAAAACAGATCTGGCGCGCCTCGACCCGCAGCCGGTCCACCGCCAGTTGATAGACGCTCGGGTGCGGTTTGTAGATGCCGATCGGATCGACCGAGATAGCCTCGTCAAGGTCGTCCTCAAGCCCGGCTTGCTGCACCGCTGCGATCAGCATGCTGGGAGAGCCGTTGGACAAAATGGCGCAGCGCAATCCGGCGGCCCGCAGGCGTCGCAGCGTGTGCGGGACCTCCGGATAGGCATCGAGGGTGAAGTACAGCTCCATCAGCCGGGTGCGCAGCGCCGGGTCCTCAAACCCGAGGCTTGCCATGGCGAAGTCCAGCGCTTCGCCGGTGATGTGCCAGAAGTCGACGTAATCGCCGCGCAGGCTGCGCAGCCACGTGTATTCGAGCTGCTTGCTGCGCCACAGGGCGCTGAGTTCCTGGTGGCGGCCATCGAGTGCCGGGCTGCTGCGTGACGCCGCGGCGGCAACGTCGAACAAGGTGCCGTAGGCATCGAAGACGCAGGCGCGGATATCGGTAAGGGAGGCGGGGTCGGCCATCATTGTCGTCTTGTTTCCGTCGCGGCGTGGCTAATGCAGCAGTCCACCCGTCTGTGCCAACTGCAGGCTGCCCGTCCGGGCACGATAGACCTGCAGGCTCTCCAGGCAACGCTGCACGTAGTTGCGGGTTTCGTTGAACGGAATGAGTTCGATCCAGTCTACCGCCGCATTCTTGCCGATGCGCGGATCGCCATTGCTCTGCAACCACTGATCCACGCGGTTGGGACCGGCGTTGTAGGCTGCGAGGCTGAGCACGTAGGAGCCGTCGAACCGGCTGAGCAGGGAGCCGAGGTAGGCGCGGCCGAGGCTGATGTTGTACTCCGGGTCGTTGACGAGAGAAGCGGGAGCGTAACCAACTCCCGCTTTTGTGGCGACGGTGCGTGCCGTGCCGGGCATCAGCTGCATCAGGCCCTGCGCGCCGGCAGGGCTCAGGGCCCGGGCGTTGAACGCGCTCTCCTGGCGAATGACGGCGAAGATCAACGGTGTTTCTACCGGCTGCGCGAGGGTGGCGTTGTCATCCGGCAAGGCCGTGATCGGATAGCCATTGCGCATCAGCGGCCTTCCGTCGCCAACCGACTTGCGGGCGACGGCAACCGCCAGATCGGGGCGGCGGATCTGAGTGGCGAGCGTGGCCGTCATGTTTTTCCAGCCGGGNGTGTTTTCGACTGCGGCCAGCCGGAGCACGAAGCTTGGCTGTGCGTCGGTTTCGCCGGCAGCCGCCAGCAGGCGGACGACCTGTGTCAGCGCGTGGGCCTGGAAGCGCTCAACGTCGTCAGATGTCGTGGACGGTTCCGGCGGCAGCACCAACGGCTCATTGGGTCTGATCTCGGCGGCGCTGAGCTGGCCGTAGAACGCCACTCCGTGCTGTGCTGCTGCCCGGTGCCATAACGTCGCAGCGACGTGGTCGCCGGCCTGTTCGGCGGCGCGCGCTGACCAGTATGCGCCGCGCGCCCGGCTGACGGGGTGGCTGACGTTCTCGAACATGGTCAGGAAATGGCGTGCCGCCGTGTCCGGCTGCTGCAGGAAGCGCAGCGCGATCCAGCCGGCCAGCCATTCGGCATCGGCGAATTCGCTGCCGGAAATAATGCCGTGCGCACGCACCACCCGGTAGGCCTCGTCGGCGTTTCCGTCCGTCAGGGCGCTGCGGGCGAGCCGTGAACGTTCCCCNCAGAACAGGTCAGGGTTGGCTGCATCCACCGGGTGGGCGATCAGCAGCTGGCGGGCCGCGGCATCGTTGTCGCTGCGTCGCAGCCAGCGAGCATGTTCGTAGATCAGGCCGGGATCGGACCGCATGGCATCGGGGACCGCTGCCAAGGCGGTTTCCGCGTCGCTGCTCCGTCGGCGCAGGGCGATCCGCGCGGATGCCACCGCCCGGTGCGCGTTGTCGACCCGCACCAGCAGCCGCTCAGCGGCTGTCGTGCGGCCCGCCCAGAGCAGCCGGTCGAGACGGCGGACGGTATCGTCATTGATGAGCAGATCGGCATAGGCAGCGTAGAAGCCGTCTTCTTCCTCCACGGTCTGCGCGTCGGTATTGATCCATGCGTTGCGCGCGGCCTTGGCCGCCCGCTTGTGCTTTCCGGCCGCCTGCAATGCTTGAACGTAGCGCAGTGCGCCCGCGAGGGTCACCGGCGGATGGCGATCGAACCAGCCCAGAATGGCGGCGTCGGATTCGCTGCCGTCAAGCGCCAGCTCGGCGCGTTTGCGCAGGGTGTGCTGCCGCGGCCAGTCCGGGTGGTCGATGATGACGCCAGTAATCTCCTCGAAGCTGCCTCCGCCCGTGGGCTGCCGGGTGGCGTCCACCCACACCACGAGAGCGGCCACCAGTGGCGAGCGGGCGCCTGCTGCGATGCGCCGAGCTTCCGACCAGTCTCCGACGCGCCCGAGTGCGAGCGCGTTGGCTGTATCGGTGACGACGCTGGCTTCGGTATCCGCCCGCGCCACAGCAGGCACTGAGATCGGCAGAACAAGAACCGCTCCGGTCACAAGCAACCGCAACAGACGCGAGATTGACACCAGTTCGCCTCCGCAATGCCGTCATTGAGAACGGATTATGTGCGCTTTGAGTCTAAGCGCTGGTTGAAGCATCAGCAAGCACCACCGCCGGTGGCGCGCAGGGCGATCGCATCTGGCCGACGATACAGTGAACGGTGTCATCTGACCATCCGGGACCCAAGGCTGAACAGCTTGTCCCTGTCGCCAATCAGATCATGTCGCTCCTGGGACTCCCGTTTGCGTCCTTGCGTGTCCTCAGATCCGAATGCTTCAGGCATTGTGTGGCGAAACCTGCCGTCAGCGCCTCGAGATCCACTGCCAGGACGGTGTGCGGTAGGGGCCATCGGCCGCCTTGCGGTTAAGCCTATCACGGGATTCATGGAAGCTTGAGTTCGGTAGGCGAATCACGTCTGCGATTGTTCGCGTGATACGGTGTTGCTGCCAGTCTCCGGGACGGCCAGGCAGGCTGAAAAACCTCTCGAATTCAGCAGTCTTCAAACTGTCTCGCGGACGCAAGAAATGTTTAACGGAATGGTTGCGTGATCGTGGTGTAGTATTAGCTAATCAGGCGATTATGCGAAGCCTGAAATTTGACGTGTCATCAGCGATAGCTATGGAAGGATCCAGAATGTCTGCTTCCACACTTCTGACTTTGAAGCTGGTACGTCCGACCGGTCGGCCGGTCGTCTTACGCGGTGGTCGCCGCTAGATTAGCCACGAATCAGTCGTGTCGCCTCGCTGAGCCAGGCGGCGCTTGCCGCATCCAGCAGGGGCGCCAGCGTCTCGCGCACCCGTGCATGATAGGCGTCGAGCCATCCGACTTCGTCGTCGCCCAACAGGGCGGTGACGATCAGGCGGCGGTCGATCGGCGCCAGGGTCAGCGTTTCAAACTCTAGCAGGTCGATTTCTGCGCCCTCCGGCTGCTCTGCCGACTTGACCGTCACCAGATTTTCGATGCGAATGCCATACGCGCCGGGCTTGTAGTAGCCGGGCTCGTTGGAGATCACCATCCCCGGCTGCAGGGCAACGCGGCTGGGAAGTTTCGAGATCCGCTGCGGNCCNTCGTGCACGCCGAGGTACATGCCGACGCCGTGCCCTGTGCCGTGATCGTAGTCGAAGCCTTCCCGCCACATCGCCATCCGGGCGAATACGTCTATCTGTGAGCCGGTGGTCCCGCGAGGGAAGCGGGCGCGGGCGAGAGCGATGTGACCTTTCAGGACCAGGGTAAAGCGCTCGCACATCTCTGCCGAGGGCTCCCCGATGGCAACGGTCCGGGTGACGTCGGTGGTGCCGTCCAGGTATTGGGCACCGGAATCCACCAGGTAGAGCGAGCCAGGCTTGAGCCTGCGGTCGGTTGCGGCGGACACCCGATAGTGGACGATGGCGCCGTTTCCGGCAGCCGCGGAGATGGTGGGAAAGCTGAGGCCGCGGAAATGCGCGCCAGGGGCCCGGAACGCCGCAAGGCGGTCTGCCGCCGCACTTTCGGTCAGAGTACCGCTGGCTGCCGCCGCCGGCAGCCAGGCCAGAAACCGGGTAAGTGCGGCGCCATCGCGGACGTGCGCGGCACGAATGCCTCTCACTTCTACGGGCGTCTTCGTCGCTTTTGGCAGCGCGCACGGGTCCGCGGCCTCAGCAATTGTCGCGCCGGCGCGGCGCAGCCGGCGCGCGACCCATTCCGGTGCCGCTTCCGGATCGACTCGCACGGTGCGGCGGTCGGTACCCAGCCGGTCGAGTGCTGCGGCTAAGCTATCCGGGGGCACTACTGTGACGCTGTCGTCCAGGTGCATCCGTGCCGCTGCCGTCAGCTTTCTTGGATCGAGGAACAGCTCGACGCGGGCATCTGCGTGCAGTATGGCGAAGGCAAGCGGTGTCGGCATGTACGGAAGATCGCCACCGCGGATGTTCAGCAGCCAGGCGATCGCGGCTGGCTGCGCCAGAAATGCCGCGTCCTGGTGCTGCTGACGCAACTCTTCCGCAATACGTGCCCGCTTTTCAACTGAGCTCTCGCCCGCGAATTGCAGCGGATGCGGGACCACGGGAGCAATTGGCGGCGGCGGGCGGTCGCGCCACACCCGATCGATCGGATTGGAAGTAACCGGCACTGCCCGGGCACCCGCGCGCGCAAGCGCTNNCCGCAGGTGCTCCACCTGGGCAGGCG
The DNA here is from genome assembly GCA_013414705.1 of Defluviicoccus sp. Taxonomy (GTDB): domain Bacteria; phylum Pseudomonadota; class Alphaproteobacteria; order Rhodospirillales; family Defluviicoccaceae; genus Defluviicoccus. The sequence goes on along the minus strand of CP058705.1, from coordinate 2,227,900 downwards.
TGTGCAGCCAGGGGTCATATCCCAGACCGGCGGACTTCCCCGTTGACCCACTCTCGTCGGATGCCACTCCGGCGGAGGCGGGCAACTCTCGCGCCAGCCAGTCGGACATCGGCTCGTGGGTGGAATGATGAATGGTGAACCAGGATGCGTCCACCTCTGCGGCCGCCTGCACGGTATAACGGCCATCGACGAAGAGTGCCGCACGGTTGTTGAGGACGACCGCCGTGCCGGCAGAACCGGTGAAGCCCGTCAGCCATGCCAGCCGTTCGGCATAGGCGGCGACGTATTCGCCCTGGTGCTCGTCGCTGCGTGGAACAACAAAGCCGGCCAAGCCGCGTCGGGACAGTTCTTCGCGCAGCGCCACCAGCCGGTGGGCCACTTCTTCTGGCATGCCGCCCTGAGACAGGGCAGGTGGCTTTCGCGCAGTCCGCGCCTGATCCAGCAGCAGCGATAGGGCCAATCGCAACTGCGGCGATGGCTCGTCCGCCACGAGGTGCATCCAGGCATCCTGCTCGTAGCCGGGAGGGGCTGCGGCAACACCGGAGACCACTTGGCGAAGCTGTTGTTCGTCCAACGTCGAGCCGCAGTCGGCCAGCAGGGCGCGTAGGGAACGGTCTTGGCCGTCGGGCGAAATATCAGCCTCCCTTGCTGTGTTCGCCGGCATCGCGCTCGGCCTTGGGACCGTGGTACGGGCTCCCTCTCCTGTAACTATGGATCGGTCCCCGCCACCACAAGGGGGCGCGCAGATGTTGCGTGGCTGAGTTGAATTTGGAGGAGGTCGCTGGTTGTTTGAGCGTTGCACTTGGCCGGCGACGCACTTGTCAGGATTGCGGTACCGGGCGCGGCGCGTTAACGCTGCATCTCCTGCCCTCAGGTCCCTCAGGCGCTTCGGGCACAGATGGAGCCTGGGTTGGTGGGCTCTCATCATCTGCTGGCTGTGCCGTCTGTTCTCCGTCCGTGGCGGGTTCTGTGGACCCCACGCTGCCCTCGCCCGATTCCGCCTCCTCGGGTAGAAGCGCGTAGCCCTTCGCCTCCATGCAGTCACGGAACAGGTCGTACTTTAGCATCTGCTGGTCCATCGCCAGCGACGGCGCATTCGGCCACCACACCGGTGGCCCGAACTGCTGGAAGGGAACGACCGGGATGCTGCGCACCCGGCCGTGATCGTCGCGAGCGGTGACGAAATAGGGCACGAGAAACGGGATCTCGTTCAGACGGGCGGCCTGATTGCGCGCGATGCGCTGGCATTCGGTACGATCGGCATCGGCGGTAGACGCATCCGTAGCCGGGCGCTGCCAGCTGACTTGCTCACAGCCGGCAGCGGCCATCGCCATCACCACGGCCACAGTAAGCGTCGTCCACAAGGGCTTGGCGAACGCCCGGCAAAGCAAGCAGAACAGAGACACGACGATCCATTGCTGCGGTCCGCTATTCGCCGGCGGAATGCCGGCTGCGGTCGCAATTCTCCAACAGAGATAGGAGCAATGAACGCGGCACGCGAGGGTGCGCAGAGAAGGGATGCAGCCCGATCAGGACTGCTTGTGTACGCTCACCACCATCACCCGCACCACCGCGCTGACGACGGTGGTAATCCTGTCACCCGCATCACGCTGCCCGGTTCTTCAGCTTTGCTGCGATGTAAAGGGCGATGATCGCGCCGATGATGGCTGTGACGATCTGACCGATCAGGTTGTGCGCGGTCAGTCCAAGGACCCAGAATACGACACCGCCGACGAATGATCCGATGACGCCGACCAGCAGGTTGCCCAGCAGACCGAAGCCGCTGCCCTTGACCAGTTGGCCGGCGGCCCAACCGGCGATCAGACCGATGATGAGAAACGAGATCAGACTGCCGATCATTGTTGCCTCCTGCGTGCATCGTCGCGTGATGTGGCACGCCCACCCGTCGGCCGCAAGCGCTGTAATGCATGGAAAGGCAACCTGCTCTACGGCCAGACAGTCTCTATGGCCAGACTGCGCGGGCGCGCTGCGTCCACTCGCCTCGATCGGCCAGGCCGATCAGCCCGCCGTTGATCGCCCGCGTTACGCGACGAACCGAATTGGTGTCGGCAAGCCGGTTGCATCCCCGCCGTGCCCATTCGGATGCGGCGACCTCCAGGCACCAGCGTGCACTGATCACCTCGTCCGGCATGGCCACCAGATCGGGGTCGACGGGTCGTGTNTGGTGCAGGCATATCGTTGCCTGCTCGTAGCTGGCCTTGCCGGTCAGTTGCAGCAGGCCGCGTCCACGATAAGTGTAGCCGTCGGCAATCTCGGTGTTGCCCATGCGTCCGCCGTACACCTCGGCGGCCAGCTTGCGCGGATTGTGGGCGTAAGCGTTCGGATCGAGCGGGCCGCGAGGCCGGAAGCGGCGGGGCCAGACCTTCGCGAGGCGTCGGGCGCTATAGTTGAGGTTTTCGAACTGGATCATCAGGCCACAGCTTTCATGCAGAACCTGCGCCATGAAATGGGCCACCCGTAGCGGGTTGGCGGAGATGCCGTACCGGTCGAGGACCGGCTGGCCGTTCTGAAACGCCTCACGGTAGCTGGAGCGTGCGCTGGGCGCGAGGTGCAGGACCTGGGGCAGGGTAACCGCGATCGTCATCAACAGGGTTCCTGGCGCAGACGCAGGTCCGGCCGCGCCTGTGCGGCACAGGCGTCGATACCGGTCAAGCGTGGGGAGAGGGCAAGAGCGGCGGGGTCTTTGCGTGGACACGCGTGGGTTACACTGCGGCCGATACGGCGCGCACGGTGATCCCAACCGCAGCGACAGGCTACGTCCGCCAGCCGAACCGGCCAACCTGCCGACTCAGGCGGGAGCAACGCTTAGCGGTGTTCGCGAAGAAGCTGCGGAGCGGGGTGCGTGCGGACGTTGCTGGGGAGGTGGAGCCCCGGAAGTGCCGGGGCTCCTTGGGGTAGGGCAGGGTGGCGGGCTTTGGCCCACCGCTGACGGCCGGAGTTCTCTCTCGCCGGTTCAGATCAGAGCACGACTCATCCCCCTCGAACCGATCTGATCGAACGGTCGTGCTCTAACGGTATGATTTCTTGAGCCAGTCCATCTGACCAGGCGATTCCGCTTGATCGGATGTTGCTCTAGTGAACCAGGAACCGGCCGCCGGAAAAGCCGAAGCCCAAGTCCGACAGGGCGCGGGCGTGGTCGGCATCCAGGTGTGTTTCATCGTCGGCGGTCCACACCGCCTGGAGCGCCAGGTCCGAAAGGTGAACCTGTTTGGCCCGCTTCAGGTCGGGACGCAGATACAAGTTTTCCATTTTTGTCTCCTAATATTCCAAGCATGTGATCTTCATGCAGTGGAATGAATCGAAAGCCTCCACAGGTCTAATGGCGGTATTCTAGTTTATTCTTCGCCTCAAATCCTGTGATCCTTAGCACCGCAACATTGGTACGGCTGCCTGATGCCGACGATCTGTGTGCTGCGTGCGCACAATACAAGGGGGCACCTTGCGGTACGCGCCGGTGTTGCATGATTGTCGCGTAGACAATCTGCGCCCATGCGCGTGCGGAAGGCGTGCGGTACGCCCGGTGTCGCTTCGGCGCAAGGCGTTGTTCTGCAGCCGTTTGGTGTGGAACTGGACTCGGAGCCGAACTAAAACGACCGCTCGACCCGACCGCTATGATCTGATCGTACGGTCGTTTTAATCTGCTATTTCAACACACCCTGCTCCCGGTAGTAGCGGGCGGCGCCGGGATGCAAGGGGACGGGCAAGCCCTGGGCTGCCGTAGCGAGCGCGATGTCTCGGGCGGCGGGATGTGCGGCCACCAGTTCCGGCAGGTTCTCGAACAGGCTCTTGGTCATGGTGTACACCACCTCGTCCGGCAGGCCCTCGCGCGTCATCAGCAGGTTGTTCATCGCCGCCGTCATCCGTACCCGGTCCTCGCCTAGATAAGTGCCGGCGGGAATCGGGCGGGACAGGTAGGTGGGATCACCGATCCGCTGCACGACGGCGGGCGGCACCGGGACGATGGCGATCGGCAGCGCGTGGGCGAGATCGCGGATCGAGGCGACACCGAGGCCGGCGGACTGCAGTGTCGCATCCAGCTGCCCCTCCTTCATCAGCGCCACCGATTCGCTGAACGGCAGGTATTCCACGTCCATCATGTCGTAGGTCAGGCCGGCGGCCTGGAACACCCGGCGCGCGTTGACCTCGGTGCCCGAGCGTGGCGCGCCCACCGAAACGCGCTTGCCTTTCAGGTCCTCCAGGCTGTCGATGCCTGACGCGCGGGAGGCGACGATCTGAATGTAATTCGGATAGATGGCGGCGATGGTACGCAGCTTGTCGAGCTTTTCGGCGAAGCCGATGTTGGTCACGCCTTGCCACGCAAAGCCTACGGANTCGGCCAGCGCAAACGCCACCTCGCCGCGGCCCGACTGCAGCAGGTTGAGATTTTGCACTGAGCCATGGGTGGTCTGCACCGTGATTGTCGAGCCGGGAAAGGCGCGGCGATAGATGGCAGCGAGTGCCTGGCCGAGCGGATAGTAGACGCCGGTCTCGTCGCCGGTAAGGATGCTGATGTCCCGCTGCTGCCCGGATCGCAGACCAGTCTGCTGCCCCTGGCGCTTGCGCCACTCCAGAAACTGGGCAAACAGCGCTTCGCTGCTTTGTGGCGTTCCGCCATTGCTCGTGCCCTCGCTGCCCTGTTGCATGAACGCCAGGAACGCGTCGAAGGAATTCTTCAGCGCGACGTCGTAGCCGGCTCCGACCGTGTTCGACTGCCGGTCAAGCCAATCCTGAGCCGGCTGGAAGCGGGTCCAGCCGGGAACCTCGGCCGCGAGGTTCACCTCCTGCCATTTCGGATGACGGGGTGCCTTCAGAAATGCACTAAAATTGTTGAAGAACGCTTCGACGAAATCGCCCGCACGCCGATAGCGCTCACTGTTCGGATCCCAGTTGTAAACCGCCATTACCGCGCCGACCGCCACCGTGTCCGGCGACTCNCCTTCCGGGATCAGATCCGGATAGTCGGCATGCGACAGGGAAGACGGCAGGTAAGTCTTCAGTAGTTCCGACGAAAATGGGATCGGTACGAAGTGCAGGTCGGAGCCGGGCTCGATCCTCCGGAACAGGTCGCCCGGCTTGCCGACGACGTAGACCATTGCGGCGATCTCGCCGTTCTTGAGCTTTTCCAGGGCGAGCGCCTGGTCATCGTGCGTCGCGTCGATCTCCAGCCCCAGCGTTCCGAACAGGGTCGACGCGGTCATCGCCGTACCGCTGCCCATGATGTCGACGTTGACCTTGCGATGGTTCAGCTCGGAGAGTTGGTGAATGTCGCGGCCCGCAAGGATGTGGACTTCCTCGTTGTAGAGCTTGGTGATGTAGCGGATCCGCCGGGCAATGTTCGGGCTCAGGTTCAGCTTCTGGCTGTAGCTCAGCGTATCCGACTGAACGATCGCGATATCGATGCCACGCAGATACAGCAGGTCGATGATGTTCTGCACCGATCCCTTGCCGACGATCGGCAGGATTCGCAGCTGGCCCGGCTGATCGAGCACCGATGCCAAGTCGCTGGCGATGCGGATGTAGGTGCCGGTGACACCTCCAGAAATGATCGAAACAGTGCCTTCGTTGACCTTGTTGCGCAAGGTCTCGACCGATTGCGCGGACACACGCTCCACATGTCCGGCCAAAAGGATCAGCGACAGGATGAGAGCTGTTACACTGCGCATGATTTCGTCCGTCCGTCATTACGGACCGGCTGGTCCCCCGACATCAAAAACTATCGCAGGTGCAGCCATAAAGCCAGCATCGGTCCGTAAAATACAGCGGCCGAGCCGTGCAGGACTGTCGTTGTTCAGAGTTGGCCGTCGCGTTTAGTAGGCATATTCCAGGAACACCGGATCGACGCTTTCGCCCCAGCGTCGGTGGTAGGCGCACAGCAGGTCCTCCGCGGGNGTGAAATTGGCTTCGGCGATCTGGAACAGCGGATTGAGGAACTGTGTCTCATCGCGGCAGACGGGATCTTCGACTGCTCGCCGGCGCAGGCCGTTGTGGGAGATCGCCAGTGCATTGAGGGCGACCTCTCGCAACGTGGCGTTGCGAAACGGTGTCTTCAGCGCCGTTGCCGGCACCTGGGCACGCATCTGCGCCCGTTCTTCTGCCGTCCAGTCCTTGACCAGGTCCCACGCGGCCTGCAGCGCATCGGGGTCATAGAGCAGCCCGACCCAGAATGCCGGCAGCGCACACAGCCGGTTCCACGGGCCGCCGTCCGCGCCGCGCATCTCCAAGAACCGTTTCAGGCGGACCTCGGGAAACGCGGTGGTCAGGTGATCGGTCCAGTCGCTGATCGTCGGCCACACGCCCGGCAGGCCGGGCAGGCGGCCATTCATGAAGTCGCGGAACGACTGGCCTGAAACATCGTGGTAGCGGCCATCCCGGTAGACAAAGTACATCGGCATATCGAGCATCCGCTCGACGTATGTCTCGAAGCCGAAGCCGTCGTCGAACACGAACGAAGCGATGCCGGTGCGATCCGGGTCGGTATCGGTCCACACATGGCTGCGGAAGGAGAGGTAGCCCGATGGGCGGCCGCGGCGGAATGGCGAATTGGCGAACAGCGCGGTTGCCACGGGTTGCAGCGCCAAACCGACCCGGTACATCCGCACCATCGTCGCTTCGGAATCGAAGTCCAGGTTGACCTGCACCGTGCACGTGGCCTGCATCATGTCGAGGCCCAGCGAGCCGCGCGTCGGCATGTAGCGACGCATGATCGCGTACCGGCCCTTCGGCATCCAGGGCAGGTCGGCAAGCGGCCATTTTGGCTGGTAGCCGATACCGAGGAAGCCGACGTTGAGTTCGGCGCCGATCGCCTTCACCTGGTTCAGGTGACGGCCGATTTCGTAACAGGTCTGATGGATGCTGGCGAGCGGTGCGCCGGAGAGTTCCACTTGGCCGCCCGGCTCCAGCGTGATCGAACAGCCGGTGTCGTCGAGAAGCGCGATGACGTTGCCGTCCTCCATCACCGGTCGCCAGCCGAAACGCATCAGTCCGGTGAGGATGGCACGGATGCCTTGCTCACCATCATACGGCAGCGGCCGGTAGTCCTGCAGGCTGTAGGCCAGCTTCTCGTGTTCGGTGCCGATCCGCCAAAGCTCGCGCGGCTTGCAGCCGGATTCCAGATACTCGATCAGCTGGTGGCGCTCCGTCGCCGGCGCCTCTGACGCCTCACTCGGTCCCGACATGTCTGAACTTCTCGCTTGGTTGATCCGGCGTCGCGCCAGGACTGGCCGTTGGACTGCCCGCCAGTCTTTGGCGCCAGTCTCCGGCGAAAGCCTGCCAACACGCAAGTGCGGCGATCGCCGCCGTCTCGGCGCGCAGGATGCGTGGGCCCATGCTGACGCGGACGACGAAGCGGCGGGATGCCAGATCGGCCGCTTCTTCAGCGGAAAAGCCGCCTTCGGGACCGACCAGCAGAGCCGGCGGGTGCGTATCGGGGCAAAAACGGGGCAGGTGCGCGAGCGCATCCACGATCGGCGCACCACCGCGCTCGTCCATCATCAGCAGCACAGCGCTGTCCGGCCAGTCGTTCAGAATCTCGGCGAGCGGACGGGGTGCGGCGACTGAGGGATCGTCAGTCGGCCGCACTGCTCGGCCGCCTCGATCGCCTGGCTGCGCAGCCGCTCCTGGTTGACGCGCTCGACCGTCGTGAAGCGGGTGAGCACCGGATCGAGGGCACTGGCCCCCAGCTCCGTCGCCTTCTGCACCAGGACGTCGAGCGCAGCCTTCTTGATTGGAGCGAACAGCAGGCATGGGCCCGGCTCCGGCTGCTGTTCTCGGAGCAGGACATCGAGTCTAAGATGCGCGCGGCCGCGACCGATCGCCTCGATGCGCGCCCGCCACTCGCCGTCGGCACCGTTGAACAGCGCCGCCGCATCACCGGCCGCCAGACGCATCACATGGCCGAGGTAGTGGGCGGGCGGCCCGTCAATCGCGATATTCAGACCGGAGGCGAGGGCTGCTGTACGTAGAGCCGTACCTTCGGCGTTCCACCGCCGTCGCGGATGTCGTTGCGGCGCGCCATTGATCCCGGTTCCTCCATCCTGCCGCTGATGGCATAACAGAGCGCGAGATGAGCGAGTTCAGCAAGACAGCAAGCGACATTCCGGCGCAAAGCTGGATCGACACCGTGATCCCACAGGCGGTGCGGCCCTACCTGCGGCTGGCCCGGCTCGACCGGCCGATCGGCGTCTGGCTGCTGCTGTTCCCCTGCTGGTGGAGCGTGGCACTCGCCACCNCCGGTGTGCCCGATCCGGGACTGTTGATCCTGTTCGGTATCGGCGCGGTGCTGATGCGCGCGGCAGGCTGCGTGCTCAATGACATCGCCGACCGCGACTACGATGCGCGCGTCGCCCGCACCGCCACCCGGCCGATCGCGAGCGGCGAGATCAGCGTTCGGCGCGCTGTCGTTTTTATGGGTGCTTTGTGCCTCGCGGCGCTCGTCGTGCTGTTGCAGTTCAATTGGTTTGCGGTAGGCCTGGGCGCGGCGTCGCTGCTGCTGGTGGCGGTCTACCCGTTCGCCAAGCGGGTGACCGACTGGCCGCAGGCGGTCCTCGGCCTCACCTTCAACTGGNGGGCCCTGCTCGGCTGGGCAGCGGTGCACGGCAGCCTCGCCTGGCCGCCGGTTATCCTCTACCTAGGCGGCCTTTTGTGGACGCTGGGCTACGACACCATCTACGCCCATCAGGACAAGGAGGATGATGCGATCGTGGGCGTGCGCTCGACCGCGCTCAGGCTGGGATCAGCGACGAAACCCTGGCTGTGGGGTTTCTACGGCGGCGGGCTTGCCCTGTTCGTGCTCGCCAGCGCGCTCGCAGGTCTCGGTTGGCCGTTCTACCTCGGCGCGGCACTGGTTGGCGGCCACTTTGCCCACCAGATCGTCCGTCTCGACCTCGACGACCCCGGCAATNGCCTTGCCGCGTTCAAGTCGAACCGCACCGTTGGCTGGTTGCTGCTGGCCGCGATCGTATTCGGGCAGCCGACAGTGTGAGGCGTGTTCGGAAACCGCACGCGGCACAAGTCTCGTCTGAGCATTTGGCTGAGCTTGCCCCCGCCATCCGCGACAGGATGGCGGCAACACCGTGGACTTGACGCTTCGCCTGGACGACGCTGCCACGTCGCCCACATGTTCACCACGACCTCAACGGCAGCAGACGTCTCGTGTGGGTTAATCGAGGAGGGCGGAGACGGCCGGCTCTCCAATCAGGACAGGAATTCTGCTCCTACTGCAGCAGGCTGGCACGGTAGACATCGGCGTTCCCGGCGATCGTGGTGCGATGCATCCGGCGGATGTAGTGCTCGGTGTCGAACGGCGTGCCCTTGTGAGCAACACCGAGGTTGTCCCACATTACAACGTCACCGGCGCGCCACTCGTGTGCATAGACGAACTGCGGACGCGTGCAGTGATCGGCCAGCTCGCGCATCAGCAACTGGCTTTCTTCGTCGGATACACCGAGGATCTGGGTCACGTAGCCGGGATTGTAGTAGATCGCCTTGCGCCGGGTGCGCGGATTCTGGCGAACCAGCGGATGGACAACATCAGGATACAGTGCCTTGCGTTCGCTGGTCAGCATCGGCTGGGTCGCATCCCGCCGCCGCAGTCCCTCGTAGTAATCGGCGAAGCTGTGCACCGCGCGCAGCCCTTCCAGGTAGACTTGGCGATCCGGCGGCAACGCCTCGTAGGCGGCGTAGCTGTTGGCGAACAGCGTGTCCGCGCCGACCGGTGGGCATTCCAGACCGTAGAGGATGGAGCCGAGTGCCGGGTGCTGCAGGAACGACTGATCGGAGTGCCAGAGCCGGCCGACGCTGGGGTCGGCGACCGCACGGCCGTTCTCGACCACGTTGCCGATGACGTAGACAAGCGGCTTGCCCGGCATCTGATATTGCTTCTGCGCTACTTCCTGCAGCGGGCCGAAGCGACGGGAGAACGCGATATGTTCATCGGGGCTGAGTGTCTGGCCCCGCATCAGCACGATACCATGCTGGTCGAGGGCGGCCACCAGCGACGCGATCACGTGATCCTCCTGCGGCTGTGACGCATCGATGTTGAGCGCTTCGACACCAAGTGCTTCGGACAGCAGCCGGAACACAGGTGTGCTGGTGGTGACGGGGGCTTCTCCAGGTCGATGATCATCCGTGTCTTCTTCCGCCCAAAACAACCGGGTCCAGTCTCGCTATCACTGCATATGGTCGCCGCACCACAATATCTCCTGCACTTGCAATATGCTGACATCGAAAGTGAAGGTGAGCGGGCAGGAACGCCTGGGAATGCTGCGGAAGTGTCCCGGAATTCCCCGCCGATGCCTGCATCGCGTTGACTTGCGCGACTCCGTGGCGCAAAACCCGTGCGCACGACAGGGGAGGATACTGATCGATGAGGTTCCGGCCGCTCACGGTGTTGTCGTGGTTGCTGGTCCTCGTGCTTACGGCTTGCCACCCGGCGATTCATCCGGATCGCGACGCTCTGCTCGCCAATACGGCTCCTTACGCGTTCCCGTTTGATGATCCGCTGACGGCGACGGTGGTCGGTTCACCTCCTTCCGACCAGCTATCCCTTCCGCCCGAGATCCCCATTCAGGATATCAGTATCCGGATGGATCTCCGCNCAAGCCCCGCCGTGTTCTGGTACGAGAACACCTTCCGCTTCTCACTGGCCGCGCAACGCGGTCCTGCACCACTGATGTTCGTGATTGCCGGGACCAACGCCGGCTATAGCTCGCGGCTGTCGGTGTTTCTACAGAAGCTGTTCTTCATGGCAGGATTCCACGTCGTTTCCGTATCCTCGCCGACATTCCCCAATTTCATCGTCCAGGGATCGACAACCGGCGTACCGGGCCGGGTTACCCAGGATGCCGCCGATCTCTACCACGCACTGCAGATGGCGTTGGCGCGGGTCAAGCAGCGGGTGGAGGTGGGGGACCGATATCTGGTCGGCTACAGTCTCGGCGGGTGGCAGTCGGCATTCGTGGCTCATATCGACGCGCAGCAGCAGGCGTTGGGGCTGCGCAAGGTTCTGATGATCAATCCGCCGGTCAGCCTCTACCGTTCGTCGATCGCGCTCGATCGGCTGTTGACCGACAACATTCCAGACGGAATTACCGGCATCGAAGCCTTCGTTAATCGGGCGTTTCGAAAGATCATGGAGGCAATTNTCGGCGGGGGCGTACCACCGGATTTTTCACACGACTTCCTGTACCAGGCTTATCAGGCATTGAAGCCAACACGGGAGCAGCTCGCCGCAATGGTGGGTGTCGCCTTTCGGTTGTCGTCTGCCAACATTGCGTTTACCGCCGACGTGCTCAGTCACTCAGGGTACCTGGTCGCACCTGATCGGCAACTCACAGTGTCCACGTCGCTGACGCCCTACTTCGATGCGGCGATGCAGCGCGGGTTCCTCGACTACTTCGACCATCTGCTCTACCCGTTTTACGCAAAGCGCCAGCCGGCTCTGACCCGCCAGCAGATGGTGGACGAGGCGAGCCTGGAGAGCATCGAGCCGTTCCTTGCGGGGGCCAAGAACATCGGGGTCGTGACCAGTGCCGATGACATCATTCTTGCTCCCGGCGATCTGGACTTCCTGCGCCGGGTGTTCGGCGAGCGGGCGACCATCTTCCCCACCGGTGGCCACTGCGGCAACATGCGCGACCCGCACGTCGCTACGACCTATGTCCGCTTTTTCGTGGAATGAGACACCGCATGCGCCACCGCGCTCACCACGTCATTGCCGCATGTGCCGTCGTCCTGCTGGCGCTGTCGGCCTGCGCGTCGTCCGGCTCTGGGCCGGAAACCGGTTCAGCAGAACCNNGGCCGTCGAGGAGCGGCAGGACGACTCGATGCTGCTGGCGGTGAACGATCCCTCGAAGGGCTCAACCGCCGCATCTACAAATTCAATGCCCAGGCCGACCGCTACGTGCTGCTGCCGATTGTCGATGCCTACAAGTTCGTGCTGCCGATGGTCCTGCGCGACCGGGTCTCGGATTTCTTTTCGAACATCGGAAACATGGTCACGTTCGCCAATCAGATCCTGCAGCTCAAGTTCGAAGGCGCGCTCAATACGGCACTGCGGTTCGGAGCGAATTCAACGTTCGGAATGCTGGGCATTGTCGATGTGGCGAGTGCGATGGGGATGCCGAAGTATGACGAGGACTTTGGCCAGACCCTGGGCTTCTGGNGGGTGGGCGGCGGACCATACCTGGTGCTGCCGATCCTGGGGCCGTCGAACGCGCGTGATACGGCCGGGATGGCGACCGATTCCGCTGCTTTTGCAATCGTCGATCCCTTCGGGGCGTCGTCGGTACAGATGCGCTACCCCGTGATCCTGGCGTTCGACGTGACAAACAGCCGCTACATCCAGCCGTTCCGCTATTACGAGAGTGGCTCGCCGTTCGAGTATGACCTGGTCCGCTTTCTCTACACCAAGAAGCGTGAGGTGGAGATCGGCGACGGTCCGTTCCGCAGCGGAGCGGTGGGGATGGGCGTCCAGCACCCCTAACCTTGCCGACGTCTATGTACCGCAGTGTCGGGACGGCCGAACTCCGGCACGCTGCTGCCTGAACTCTGTGGGCACAGTCTCTGAGTTACAGCCGTGAGCGCCAGCCGGCGGAGCGGTCGGCGACGAAGGGGTTGCTCTTGCGTTCCTCGCCAAAGGTGGACTTCGGACCGTGGCCGGGGATGAAAGTGACGTCGTCGCCCAGCTTGAACAGCTGGTCGCGGATCGACCGGATCAAGGTGTCGTAGTCTCCACCCGGAAAGTCGGTTCGCCCGATCGAGCCGGCGAACAGTACGTCGCCGACGAGCGCCAGGCGCGCCTTNCGGCTCAANAAGATGATGTGACCCGGGGTGTGGCCGGGGCAGTGAAAAATGTCGAACGTAATCGTCGCACCGACGCTGACCTGCTCGCCTGCGTTCAACCATCGATCGGGCGTCACGGCTGTCATCGTCGTCGGCAGACCGAACACGCGGCACTGCTGCTGCATTCCNTCCAGCCAGAACGCGTCCGCTTCGTGCGGCCCCCAGATCGGGATCTGACGCGCGCGGGCAAGCTGATCCGCTTCACCGGCATGGTCGAGATGACCGTGGGTCAGCAGCACCTTTTCCAGTGTTACGCCGTTGTCGTCGGCAACCTTCAGCAGCCGGTCGATGTCGCCTCCTGGATCGACCACCGCGCCGCGCATCGTCTCCTCACACCAAAGGAGCGTTGCATTCTGCTGAAACGGGGTGACCGGAACAATGACGTAACGCATGCAAACAATCCTCGGTACTGCGTCAGGCCGATGGGTCGGAGAGATCGGATTGCATCGGCAGGAACTCCGGTAACGTGTACCAGGCTGCCCCAAACGGGGCACAAGCCTCCATGTGCGGATAACGTTTGCGCACGATGAACGCAAAGCTGCATGCAAACCGACCGCCGCCGGCCGAAATGGGCCAGCGGCGGTCGGCACACTCCGCACATGGCTGCAAATCTTAACGCAATATCCGGTCCACAACAGTGTTCAAACGGGCGGAATGCCAGAAACGGACGGAGTGCCTGTGTGGTCGCCACACGTTGGGGCGCTCCCTGGGCCTACGAGGCCTACTGCTTCACGTCAGCCGCGACCTGCATCTTGATGATGCGGTCGGGATCGGTGACTTGGCCGTTGCGGTTTGCATCGCCCATCTTGATCGCGTCCACGAACTGCATGCCGTCCGTCACCTGTCCCCAGACAGTGTATTGTCCGTTGAGGAACGGTGCCGGGGAAAAGCAGATGAAAAACTGCGAGTCCCCACTATTGGGATCGGCGGCACGTGCCATGCCGACGGTCCCGCGAAGAAAAGGCTGCTTGGAGAACTCGGCCGGGAGCTTGACGCCTGAACCGCCGGTGCCATTCCCTTTGGGGTCGCCAGTCTGGGCCATGAAACCTTCAATAACCCGGTGGAACACCAGGCCGTTGTAGAAGTCTTCGCGGGTCAGTTCCTTGATCCGTGCCACGTGGTTGGGCGCCAGATCGGGCCGCATCTGGATGACAACGACGCCGTCCTTCAGCGTCATCAGCAAGGTGTTCTCGGGATCGGTGATGGCTGCGGCATTCGCAGCGTTGGAAATCAGGCTGGCCATTAGAATCCCCATCAGCCATGTCAGGATGCGCATGCGGGCTGCCTCACAAGGTTGCGTGCAACGAGGACGCCACACAGGGCGGCGAAGCGGGTGCGGCGGAGCGTCCGCCGGAACGCTCAGCCTAGCCGAGGCCTTCGTGTGATGCACGTGCATTCGCTGCTGGCTTCGCGCACAGGCTTGCCGGTATGGTAGGCATCATGCGCCGCCTGACTCATACCAAGATTGTCGCGACCCTCGGGCCCAGTAGCAGCAGCGAAGAAATCGTGTCGCAGCTGTTCCAGGCGGGCGTCGACGTCTTCCGCCTCAACTTTAGTCATGGTGCGCACGAAGAGCATGCAGAGCGCGTCCGCATCATCCGCGGCCTTGAGCAGCAGTTTTCCCGGCCGATTGGCATTCTGGCGGACATGCAGGGGCCCAAGCTGCGGGTTGGAACATTCGCGGGCGGCAGTGTGGCGCTGCAGGCCGATGCCACGTTCCGCCTCGATCTGCACGGTGCGCCGGGCGATGCGACACGGGTGGAGTTGCCGCATCCGGAAATCTTTGCCGCATTGAGACCGGGAGCAGTACTGCTTCTCGACGACGGCAAGCTGCGCCTGGAGGTCACGGACTGTGGCACCGAGTATGCGGATACAAAGGTGCTGGTACCGGGGAGGCTCTCCGACCACAAGGGGGTCAACCTTCCCAATACCCGTCTCGACATCTCGCCGCTGACACCGAAGGACCGGGCCGATCTCGCGTTCGCGCTCTCCCTCGATGTCACCTTTATCGGTCTCAGCTTCGTGCAGCGGCCGGAGGATATCCTTGAGGCGCGCGAGCTGGTTGGCGACCAAGCCCGGATCCTGGCGAAACTGGAGAAGCCGTCGGCGATCCAGCATCTGGATCGCATCGTTGATCTGTCCGATGCGTTGATGGTGGCGCGCGGCGATCTGGGCGTGGAAATGCCCACCGAGGATGTTCCCGTGCTGCAGCGCCGGATTGTGCGCGCCTGCAGGCATGCCGGGAAACCGGTGATCGTCGCGACACAGATGCTGGAATCCATGGTGCAGGCCCCGACGCCCACTCGTGCCGAAGCGTCTGACGTGGCGAATGCTGTCTACGAGGGGTCGNACGCGGTCATGTTGTCGGCGGAGACGGCCGCTGGCGCCTATCCTATCGAGGCGGTGGCGATCATGGAGCGTGTCATCATGCGCGCCGAGAAGGATCCAGCGTATCAGCGCACGCTCCACGTCGAGGAAGCGGTTCCGGAGGCGACAGTATCGGATGCGATCACCGTTGCCGCCCGTCAGGCCGCCGAGACCATCGGCGCCTCGTCGATCGTCACGTTCACCAGTTCCGGCGACACGACGCTGCGCGCCGTTCGCGAACGTCCGGCGATGCCGATCCTGGCCATCACCTACGATGAACCGACGGCACGTTCTTTGGCCCTGTCGTGGGGCGTGCATCCGGTCGTCGTGGGCCCGTCGAGTTCCTTCCGCGATATGGTGGCGAGTGCGGAACACATTGCCGTCGCCGAAGGCTTCGCGGAATCGGGTGACTCAATCGTGTTTCTCGCTGGTTTCCCGGTCGGCTCCTCGGTCAACACCCTGCGCATTTTCGAGATCGGCTGACGGCAGCCGCTGTCCCTGCCTGCTGTACCGCCCGGTACGGGTGACAGGTCACTGGTGGTAGGAGCGGTCGCTCGCGTCGTGGCGTGGTGACGCTCCTGCCGCAGAGGTAACGATGAGCGATCCGGTGCGGTCCGTGCCAGCGCATCCACGCAGTAGCTGCAGCGGCTGGGGTCGGATACTCCGTCGGAGCCTACACCCTGTGGNGGATGTTTCCGCTGTATTTCAAGGCGGTGGCGAATGTGCCCGCGCTCGAGGTGCTGGCCCATCGCATTGTCTGGTCGCTTGCGGTCTGCGCACTGCTGGTGGGGCTGCGTCACGGTTGGCCAGTGATCTTTGCCGCTTTCCGGTCACGTCGACTGCTGGTGACCCTGACCTGCTCGGCTGCGGCAATCGCGGTCAACTGGGGCGTGTTCATCTGGGCGGTTGCGGCAGGCCGGCTGCTGGAGTGCAGCCTCGGCTATTTCATTACCCCGCTGGTCAATGTGCTGCTCGGGGTCGTTGTCCTGNGGGAACGGCTGCGCCCGCTGCAGTGGCTGGCGGTGGCCCTGGCGGCAGCTGCCGTCACCCATCAGGTGATCGTCTACGGTTCGGTGCCGTGGGTGGCGTTGACGCTTGCCGTCAGCTTTGCCACTTACGGACTGCTGCGCAAGACGGCACCCATTGATCCCCTGGGCGGTCTGTTCGTCGAGGCGACACTGCTAAGCCCGGCGGCGCTGGGGCTGCTGCTCTTCCTCGCGATTGACGGCAGCGGCGCGTTTGGCCGCGGCGACGTGCGTCTTGACCTGCTGCTCGCCTTTGCCGGTCCGCTGACGACGCTACCGCTGGTCCTGTTCGTCGCCGGGGCCCGGCGCATCCGCATGACGACCGTCGGGCTGCTGCAGTACATCACACCGACTGGTCATTTCCTGCTCGCTATCGGCCTTTATGGCGAACCCTTCTCGCACGCGACCCTGATCACGTTTGTCGGAATCTGGATGGCGCTTGCGCTCTACACCGGAGATCTGTTGCGCACAAGTACCGNNGCCGCTAGGCCTTTTCCGGCCGCTGTCCGAAAGGGAACCAATATTGCGCCGGTACCAAGCTCGGCCAACGGGCGGGGCGCGTTGCGGCGAGAGCGCACCTCGGCGAGGCGGATCAGGTTTTGCTGCGTGCCATCGTGTAGAAGCGTCTTCCCGGTTTCGGCAGGCTGTGTGGCGGACGAGTTGACGTTGGAAGGCGTGGATGCATTCGCCCGGCGCTCGCGGTCCTTACGGCGATCGAGTGGCGATCCAGTGATGTAGCTCAGCAGACAGTTGACCCGCGGTGCCGGATGCCTCCGATCCCTGCCGCTCCGCCGTTCCGGGGGGCGTCGCTGCTATCCGTGCATTGCCGTAAAGGCCGCTCCAGCGGTCGAGCAGCAGCTGGACCACCCGCTGGACTTTCGCCGGATCGCCGGCATCTCGAGGTGCCAGGGCGCCGCTCTCCACCAGGGCCCGCATATGCGGCTGGCGAAGGTCGATGCTGATGGTGTTGTCGACTGAACGCGGAGCATGAGTTGTTGGACATGCCGTGCGAGACCGCATCTGCGAGGGCGCGCTATGCCTTGCGTCGGGTCCGGCTTCGGGTGCTGCTGCGATGGCTATTTCTTTCGCCAGTCGCTGCAGCGCATCGGTCAGTCGGTGCGTGGTGAGCCGCAAACCATCCAGCCGTTCCATCAACGAACTGGGATGGCTGCCGTCCTCACGTGCAGTCTGTTCCAGTAACGTCAGCTGGCCGCGTAACAGCGCCGCCAGCGCGTGCAGACGGCTGACCGTATCCAACTCGATGCGCGGGTGGTTTGCATGCGTCCAGCCGTCATCCGATCCACCGCCGCTCATCCTTTTCTCCCCAGAGCACTCCGTAACCAGCACGCTTCGTAAGCATACGCGATCTTAATCCATACTGCGAGTGTAAAATATGCGTAATACCCTCATAAGTGGTTTTATTGAGGTTGTCGTATGGCTTGGACGGATCCCGTGTTTGGTCGGAGAGCAGTATGGACGCCGGCTGAGGCCGGCGTGTATGTGTGACGGTCACACATTATTGCGGCCGGGCGACCCGTTGCAGGCGAAAAGAGGATGAGATGGCGGTACTCGTCACCGGCGCAGCCGGGTTCATCGGTTACCATGTCGCGGCGGCGCTGCTGGACCGTGGTGACTCCGTGGTCGGGCTCGACAACCTCAACGACTACTACGAGGTCTCGCTGAAACAGGCACGACTGGCGCAGCTTGATGGACGGGCGGGTTTCAGCTTTCGGCGTGCCGATGTCGCCGATCGCGAAGCGGTTGCCGCGCTGTTTGCCGAACGCCCGGACATCGACCGGGTGGTGCATCTGGCGGCGCAGGCCGGCGTCCGCTATTCGTTGATCAACCCGTACATTTATCTCAGCAGCAACATCGACGGTCACGTCGTTCTGCTGGAACACGCGCGCCGGCTGCCCCGGCTGACACACTTTGTCTATGCCTCCAGTTCTTCTGTGTACGGCGCCAACCGCAAGATGCCGTTTGCGGTGGACGATCGGACCGACCACCCGGTCTCTCTGTACGGTGCGACCAAGAAGGCGATGGAGGTGATCAGCGACAGTTATGCCGCGATGTACGGTCTCAGGCTGACGGGGCTGCGCTTCTTTACCGTCTATGGACCGTGGGGTCGGCCCGACATGGCTGCGTTTCTGTTCACCCGCGCGATCCTTGCCGACGAGCCGATCCCGGTCTTCAACCAGGGGGACATGCGGCGCGATTTCACCTACATCGACGACATTGTCCGCGGTGTGGTGGCTGCCCTCGACCGGCCGGGAGCGGGCGAAGCGGCGGCGGGCGAACCCCTGCATCGGATCTACAACCTGGGCAACCACCGTCCGGAGCCGCTGCTCGAGTTCATTGCCACCTTGGAAGCGGCGATCGGCCGCAAGGCGGTGATCGACCTGCTCCCGATGCAGCCCGGCGACGTGAAACAGACGTATGCTGATATCGAGGAGTCTCGCCGCGATCTCGGCTTTGATCCGTCGACATCGATCGCCGACGGTATCNCCCGTTTTGTCGACTGGTACCGCCGATACTACGGGATGTGAAGAGAGCGGCGTCAGTCGTACTCAGTCGTATAGGGCGTCGAGCGTGGATCCGTAGACCTTGCCGATGACGTGGCGACGGATCTTCAGCGTTGGCGTCATCTGCTCGTTGTCAATGCTGAACGGTTCGCGGGCGACGGTGAAACGACGGATCTTTTCCGTCACCGACAGGCTTCTGTTCACTTCGTCGATGGCGGCAGACAGTGCTTTGATTAGCGCCGGATCGTCCGCGACCTCCGCTAGGTTTGCCGGTTTTCCGGCGTGCTTCGCCCAGGCGGCGAGCCAGTCGTCACGCGGCACCAGCAGCGCCACCAGATGCGGTCGGCGGTCGCCCCACACCATGGCCTGGGAGATTTCCGGGCGTAGGGCCAGCAGTCCTTCGATACGCGCGGGCGAAAGATTGTCTCCACCGGAATTGACGATCAGATCTTTCTTGCGATCGGTGATGATGATGTCGCCATCCGCGTCAATCTGGCCGATGTCGCCGGTGTGCAGCCAGCCTTCGCGGATCGTCTGACGGGTAGCGTCCTCGTTGCGCCAATATCCCTGCATCACAATCTCGCCGCGCACCAGGATCTCCCCGTCGTCTGCTATCCGCACCTCCGCTCCGGGGATGGGTGGACCCACCGTATGCACTTTTGCTCGCAGAGGATGGTTGACGCTGATCAGAGGTGCGGCTTCGGTCTGCCCATAGCCCTGGAAGACCGGTATGCCGAGGGCACGGAAGAACAGTGCGATGTCTGGGTTCAACGGTGCACCGCCGGAAACCATCGCCTTCAGTCTGCCGCCGAAGCGCGCCTGCACCTGCGTTCGCACCGTTTGGTCGAGGATCAGATTGACGAGACGGGCGCCGAGCCCCAGGTGAGCGTTTTGCAGATGCCGCTTTCGCCCCAGCTCAAGCGCGAGGTCGAACAGACGTTGCCGGAGCGCGCCCTGCTTGCGCGCCGCCTGCACGATCCGCTGATGCAGCATCTCATAGAACCGGGGNACTGCAGACAGGATCGTCGGCCGCACTTCAGCAATGTTCGCAGCCACGCGGTCGATGCCTTCCGCGTAGTAAATTTCCGCACCCAGCGCCACCGGCAGGAACTGGCCCACGGTATGCTCGTAGGCATGCGAAAGTGGCAGTAGTGACAGAAACACGTGATCACCGGGCGGCAGTGCTGACAGCACATGTGTCGCGCCGGTGACGTTGGCGAGAATGGCCCCATGCGCCAGCATCACACCTTTCGGCGCTCCGCCGGTGCCCGACGTGTAGATGATGCAGGCGGTGTCGCGGCGCGTGAGACGGGTGGCGGCAGCGCGGATGTTGCAATGATCGGTCTCGCCCCGTGCCATCACCTCATGCCAGGTGAAAACCTCGAAGTTGCTCTGCTGCTTGATGTCGAGCTTGTCGATGGCGACGACGAAACGGACATCGGAGCTGTTCAGGGCGGCCGGCACCAGTCGTTTCGCCAGCCTTCGGGTCGACAGGATGACAGCACACGCCCCACTGTTGTCGAGGATATGCTGATGGTCGGCTTCGGTATTGGTGGTGTACGCCGGCACGGTGATCGCGCCCAACGACATGATCGCAAAGTCTGCGATGAACCACGCCGGGCGGTTTTCCGAGATCAGGACCACGCGGTCGCCGGGCCCGATGCCGAGACTGCGCAGGCCACGCGCCAGCATGCAGATGCGTACCGCCACCTCGCGCCAGGTGAGCGGCTGCCAGCGGCCGTCGCGCTTGTGCCACAGCAAAGGACGTTCGCCGAAGCGGTCCGCCTGGCGGAAGAACATCGTCACCAGGTTGGGCCAGGGCTCGCCCGTCGCAATTTGGGTGGACTGATCGAACTCGCGCATCGTCGAACCGTTATCACGCCGAGCTTGCCGGCTGGAAGGTATCCAGTCACCCTTATAGGCAGATGGGAAATCTGGAGGAACAGTGATGACACAGGTCGGCGCGCGTGTGGCCCGATGTCCGGACATGGCAAACGATACCTTGGAGGCGTCGAGCGGCGTGATCTGGGATCTGACCGACCTCTACGCCGGGACTGATGATCCGGCGATCGCGCGTGATCTGGCGTGGGCACGCGGCGAGGCGCAAGCGTTCCAGCAGGACTACTCTCGCCAGCTCGCTGGTCTTGATGGCGCGGCGCTGGGAGAAGCAATCCGCCGGTACGAGGCCATCATCGAACGCCTGCACCGGCTTCTCAGCTTTGCTCAATTGCAGTTCGCTGCCGATATGAGTGCTNGCCGACCGGGGCGCTTCCTGCAGGATTTGCAGGAACAGGCGAACGAGATCTCGACGCTCACACTGTTTTTCACCCTCGAGCTCAATCTTCTCGACGACGAGGTGGTTCAGCGTCAGATCGCGGATCCGGCAGCGGGACATTACGCGCCGTGGATTCGGGACAGCCGGATGTACCGTCCGCACCAGCTGGACGATGCGATGGAAAAGCTGCTGCATGAGAAATCGGTGGTGGGCGCGTCGGCTTGGCGGCGGCTGTTCGATCAGACGATGGCGGAGATGCGANTCGATATCGACGGCGAGACGTTGACACTCGCCGATACGCTCAACCGGTTCGACAATCCCGACGCCGACGTGCGGCGGACCGCAGCGAAGGCGCTGGGCGGCGGACTTGGGCATGCCATCAGCGTGTTGACGTTGATCACCAACACGCTTGCCAAGGACAAGGAAGTCGAAGACAAGTGGCGGCATTACCCCCGCCCGGTGTCCTACCGCAATCTCACCAATCGGGTTGAAGATGAAGTGGTGGACGCGCTCGTAGCCGCAATCCGTGAGGGATTTGGCGAACTCGCGCATCGCTACTACCGGCTGAAAGCAGCTTGGCTCGGGCGCGACACCTTGGACTACTGGGACCGGAACGCACCGCTGCCAGGCGACGACGGCCGGCGTTACGGGTGGGAGGAAGCCCGCGATACGGTGCTGGGAGCGTTCGGTCGCTTCGATCCGCGTATGGCGAAGGTCGCTGGGCAGTTCTTCGAGCACGGCTGGATCGATGCCGAACCGCGACCGGGCAAGGACTCCGGCGCCTTCTGTCATCCGGTGGTGCCGTCGGTGCATCCTTACGTGCTGATGAACTTCTATGGCCGGCCGCGCGACGTGATGACCCTCGCGCACGAACTCGGACACGGCGTGCATCAGGTGCTGGCCGGACCGCAAGGGACGCTGATGGCGGACACGCCACTGACACTGGCGGAGAGCGCCTCGGTGTTCGGGGAAATGCTGGTGTTCCGCAGCCTGCTCGACCAGGAGACGGACCCGGCCAGCCGCCGCCGGCTGCTCGCCAGCAAGGTGGAGAGCATGCTGAACACTGTCGTCCGCCAGATCGCCTTCCATCTGTTCGAGCAGCAGGTGCACGACGAACGCCGCAGGGGCGAGCTTTCGGCCGAGCGACTGNGGGAGATCTGGCTAGACGTACAGCGCGACAGCCTCGGTTCGGTGTTCCGCTTCGACGAAGAGTACCAGTATTACTGGTCGTACATCNCCCACTTCGTGCATTCACCCTTCTACGTTTATGCCTATGCGTTCGGCGACTGCCTGGTGAATTCGCTGTACCAGGCCTATAGCGCCGGTATTCCGGGATTTCAGGACAAGTACATCGAGATGCTGTCTGCCGGCGGCACGCTCCGTCACCGGGAATTGCTGCGGCCGTTCGGACTGGATGCCGGCGATCCCGGCTTCTGGCGGCGCGGTCTTGACGTGATTGTCGGGTTCATCAACGAACTGGAAGCGATGGGCTGATAGCAATGCGCGTGGACGGCGCGTTCAGAAGCGTTGGCGGGTTGCGGCGGCACCCCCATATCCCCGGCAGCCGGACGGGCCGGCCAAAGGGGATGATGGGGCATGCGAGAAACGACGGGTGCCATGGCTGAGCCTGAGCGTGGTGCAGAAGATGGGTTCGGGGATGCGGATTCCTTCGGGGACGGCTGCGGCGGTATGCCCGTGTCGGTACCGCTGTCGGCGGCCTCGCCGCGCGTTTCGCCGGCAACCGGCTGCTCGGACTGAACATCGACCAGCCGGAGCATGCGGCGGAACTGACGGCAGCGCTTGGTGGACTGAAAGGCCCGCTGATGAAGGTGGCGCAGATCCTGTCAACCGTTCCCGACCTGCTGCCGCAAGAATATGCGTCGCAACTGGCGCAGCTGCAGCACAATGCGCCGTCGATGGGCTGGTCGTTCGTCAAGCGGCGGATGCAGGCGGAGCTGGGGTCGNACTGGCAGCAGCGCTTTGCGAGCTTCGAGCACACTGCGGCGGCGGCCGCCTCGTTGGGTCAGGTCCATGTGGCGACCGGGCACGACGGGCGCAAGCTGGCGTGCAAGCTGCAGTATCCGGACATGGGCTCGGCGGTGGAAGCTGATCTGTCGCAGCTGAAGGTGATCTTCGGGATCTACCGGCGCTATGACCGGGCGATCGATCCGTCGAACATCCATGCCGAACTGACGGAGCGGCTGCGCGAGGAACTGGACTACCGGCGCGAGGCAAAGCACATGCGCCTTTACGGGCGGATGTTGGCGAACGAGGCGGCGGTCTTCGTGCCGGAGCCGGTCGAGGCGTTGTGTTCGGAGCGATTGTTGACGATGACCTGGCTGGACGGCGAACCGCTGCTGAGCTTCGTCGACCGGCATGAGGGGCTGCGCAACAGCGTTGCCCGCAACATGTTCCGCGCCTGGTACGTGCCGTTCTACGAGTACGGCGTGCTGCACGGCGATCCGCACCTCGGCAATTACACCGTTCGGCCGGACGGCGGCATCAACCTGCTGGACTTCGGCTGCATCCGCGTTTTTCGCCCGGAGTTCATTGGCGCGGTCATCGACCTCTACTGGGCACTGCGCAACGACGATCCGGACTTGGCGGTCAGTGCCTACGAGACCTGGGGATTCCGCAATCTCGATCGCACGGTGATCGACATCCTCAACCAGTGGGCCCGTTTCCTCTACCGGCCGCTGATGGAGGACCGGGTGCAGCCGATCCAGCAGGACGGGGGACCGGCCTACGGCGCACAGGTTGCCGGCAAGGTGCAGCGGGAATTGCGCGAGGCGGGAGGCGTCGCGCCGCCGCGTGAGTTCGTGCTGATGGACCGGGCAGCGATCGGGCTTGGTTCGGTGTTCACTCGGTTGCGTGTGCAGATGAACTGGCACCAGATGTTCCATGAACTGATCGCGAGCTTCGATCCATCAACGATTGCGCAGCGGCAGGCCGAAGCGTTGTCAGCGGTGGACTTGCCTCCGGTGACCTGATCGGGCGTATGGACGGCGCGGTGCGCGGGTCTCCGGTATCGGACACAACACTCATAGACTGGGGAACGTCAGATGATCGTCACCACGACCGACAGTGTGGAGGGCCGTCGCATCGGCATCTATCTCGGTATCGTCAGCGGTGAGGCGGTGCTGGGTACGAACATCTTCCGGGATNTTNTTGCCGGCATCCGGGACATTGTCGGCGGCCGTTCCGGCTCCTACGAANAGGAGCTGCGGCGGGCCAAGGAGGTGGCGATCGAGGCGATGACGGAACAGGCGAAGGATTTGGGAGCCGATGCCGTCGTCGGAGTCGATCTTGACTACGAGCACATCGGCACCGGCGACCGTTCGATGCTGATGGTGACGGCGAACGGAACAGCCGTGAAGCTTGGTTGAGCCCGGACGTGATCAACTCGGTTGATGCCGTACGGGGTGGGGTAAAGCGCCGGTCGACCCGTTCCGACAGAGCGGAACGGGTCGTGCGTACGGCAAGTGCGCGACGATTGCTCAGGTCCGAAGTCTCAGGTTGCGTTGAAGTCGCAACTGGTGGACACCGGCGGAACAGCTGTACCGTTGGGAACGACCTCCAGCACGGTGAGTTCGTCGACGACGTCCAGGCGGAGTGTCGTCGGTTGGGCAAAAGTGCGCTTCGGCAGATTGCTCTTCGCGATGCCGCCGGCCACGTCGGATGGGGCATACATCCGGACCTGTCGGATCGGTTGCTCGAAGCGGATGGTCACCGCCTGCGGCGGATTATGGATGAGCGTGTTGCGCGTGAAGCTCTGCTTTTCCACCCATACCAACAGATAAAAGGCACGATTGCGCTTTTGATACAGCAGGCTGCGGACGTTGCCGAGGTTTCCGGACAGCGTGTAGCGTAAACTCTGCGGCGTGAGGCCTGGGGTGCTGTCGCACATGATGTGCATGGTGTTGCGGAAGGCGTAGTAGGACGGCTTGCGGCGCAGTGAATAATCCATCAGACCAAAATGAGCGGTCGTTTTGGTCTTGCCGGGATTGTTCATCGGGTCGAGGAGCTGGTAGTAATAGACTCTTCCCAGTGCCGGATGCGATGCGTAGGACGCCATTGCACGCCCCACATACTTGACCAGCACGCTGTCCGGAACCCACTGGGCGCGACTGTTGAACGCCTGATGCCAACCCGTCTCCGTAACCCAGATTTTCTGGCGCGGCGCGGCACGACGGATGCCTGGAAGCACCTCGTCGACCTTCTGGGCGAAGGGCAGCCAGTTGGGGTAGATGTGACCGCTTCCGTAGGTGATCAACGTGCTGATATCGCCCAATTTCGCATAGTACAGGCTGTCATTCGGACCCCCGAGGGCCGGAGCAATGACAGGAACGCCGCGGAGGCCGGTATCGGACTTGACGGCGTTGTACAGTTTCTGCTGGTAGCGGCGGAGATCGGCGACCCAGCCCTTGTAGCCGAAGTCGCGTTCCAGCACGTTGTATTCATTTGGACCTTCGATCGCCGCGAGAATCTTCGGGCCAAGTTCCTTGCGGGCCTGCGCGACCTTGGCCGGTATCCTCGCGTCATCGAGGCGCTGCCGGGCTCCTCCCCGGTACGGGTGTCGATAACGCCGGTCAGGCGGACACCCAGTGACGTATTCAGGTTGCGATAGGTGGCGGTCGCACCGGTGGTCCCGATGTGGTCGCGGATATGGCGCACGCCGAGTTCGCTCAACGCGGCTTTCACCTGTGCATAGCGCGTGCGGTAGGGGGAACGGGCCCAGTTGAAGTGGGTGCACACCCCATGGAGTTGACGAAGTCGTAAGCCGGACGCGCCGACACGGCACCCGCCGACGCCGAGCCAGGTGGGCAGGCTGCTATTGCTGTGAAGCAGAGCAAAACAGCCTTCGCTATCAGGTATCGTTGAGTAGTTGTGCTCATTGTCATCGCTCTCTCCAAATAACATGGTTGCGCAAGGCATTGTTATTTTGCGAGCGGACAAGTGCGTTTGTTGTTATTAGGCTGATGATACCTTTTATTTTATTTTTGTTTCAGGAGTAAAAGCTGAGACCCGCGTTGGAGTGCTCTGATGTGTAATTTCGGCAGTGACAGCAGATCGGGGCTGGGGCGCCTCCCGTGACTGGAATGAGAAAACCGTTCTGGAGGACCCAAGGCCAGAAGCCGTCGGGACTGGGTCGGGGCGCGCTAGAGCGGTATCGCAGGTGGCGTCAGAGGGCAGGTGTGCCGGGGATGCCGCCTCGACTAGGACGGACGTGCCGATCTTGGCCCCTACCTCTCCGGCGCTTAGGCGCTGATCGGCGTTGGAGACCCACGACACGTGGATTGGTACGATTGTGCTGAAGAAGAGCACTAAAAGACTAAGAGCATGAGCAAGTATCTGCGCACAAGCATTGCTCACTCCAGTTCATGGCAATATGAAATTTCATTTTTTCATCCTATATATCTAGAAAAATGTCATATTTGTGGCGTGGATTAGAAACGCCAACAGCACAAATATCCATAAAAAGTATATTATAAGTTAAAATATGTGCGTAAAGAGCGTATATATGCTGGTTTACATACCTAAACGGGTTAATTGAAATCATTCGTTCGCGTATGTTGTGCAAAGCCAATCGAAGGCAGGCTATGGCAGGAGGCTGCGCCGACACGATGATGCGGCTGTGTTGCAGCTATGCATCGTGCCTATAAGGCGCATCCTCCCATGTTTTTACACGGGAGGCGCGCAATAAGGCGAGATTGCAAGGGATGTGAGAATTTGGCTGCTAGCTTGCGGCAAATGAGCAGCTGGTGGCAACGTTCGGCACGGCGACGCCTTTGGGACAATCTCGAGGATCGTGAGCGCATCGCCGACGCTGAGATTGATCGTTGTCGGCTGGACATAGGTCTGCTTCGGCTGGTTCGATCCGGCAATACCGCCGGTCGCATCCGACGGCCGGTAGGCCCGCACTTGTGAGATGGCCTGCTCGAAGCGAATGGTGACCGCCTGCGGCGGATTGTTAATGACCTTGTTCTTGGTAAAGCTCTGCTTTTCCAGCCAAGCAATCAGGTAGAAGGCCCCGTTGCGTTTCTGGTAGAGCTGCGTGCGCACGTTGCTAAGATTCCCAGACAGGCTATAGCCCAAGCTCTGCGGGCTCGAAAGTGCATTATCGCACATGATATGCATGGTGTTGCGCACGGCATAGTATGACTGCTTGCGCTGCATGCTGTAACTAATCAAGCCGAAATTCGAAGTCGTCGTGGTCTTATTGGGGTCGGACGACGGATCAATGAATTGGTAGACATAGGCTCGTTCCACGCCAGGAGTGGTGACGACCGTTGCCATCGCCCGGGAAGATATTTGATCAGGACATCTTCGGGGACCCACTGGGCGCCGCTGTTGAACGCCATATGCCAGCCGGTCTCGGTGGTCCAGATTGGTTGCGTCGGTGCGGAGATCCGCGCGTACGGCGTGACCTGCTTGATCTTCTGATCCCAGGACAGCCAGTTCGGATAAACGTGAGCGTTGCCGCGGTCGATCGAACCGCTCAGGTTACCGAGTTTCGTGTAATAGCTGGCCTGCATCGGGTCGGCCATCGATGGTGCAATGACCGGAAGTGACTTGAGGACCGGATCGGCCTTCACTTGACGTCTGAGTTCGGTCTGATACGAGCGCAGTTCCTGCGCCCAGCCTTGATAGCCGTAATCCCGCTCAAGCTGATTATATTCGTTCGGGCCTTCGATTGCCTTCAGGATCGTGGTGCCAATCTGACTCTTGGCACGGCTGAGCGTTGCCGCAATCTGACTATTGGCCAGTCGGGTGCTTGCACCCGAGCCGGTCCGGGCATCGACGACGGCGCATAACTTTACGCCCAGGTTATTGCCGAGATCGCGAAAGACCGCATTCGCCGACGTGTTGCCGACCGAATCCCGGATGTGCCGGATACCGAGTTCGGCGAGTGCTGCCTTTGCCTGCGCGTATTTCGTGCGATAGGGCGAGGGCCCCAGGTAAAATGGGTCGCTACGCCGATGGTGTTGACGAACTGGAAGGCGGGCATGGCGCGCACCTGTCCAGCCTTGGCGATATCCGGACAGATCGCGGCTCCCCAGAACCCCGCACACGATGGCGCCCCTTACAATCGTTTTGAGGCAATAATCTCGCATACTTGTCGGTCTCCAAATTGCCCGTGAGCACAATTCGTTGTTCGATGGTTGTGTTCTTTTGTGGTGGCAAATATGTCCGAGATATGGCGAACGGTTATTGAGGCGTTTCTTGTTATAAAATTGCAACACTGTGACTTAAACTTATGAATTTGATTCAAGGTAGAATTTTATTCTCAATTCAATTTAAGATTGATTATCTGTCCTCTGACGACGCCAATATGGTGCATCGCAAAAAAATGTGTGCAGTCGCAAAAATGTGCTGATGAATGACGTGCTGCACATGCCGGCAGCCGGCCGCGCGTGTTCAGGCGACCCGAAACGGCGATGCGTTTGCCCGGAACGGAAGGCAGAGACCGGCGGGTTGGCAGCCCTTGGGGTAGGAGGTCTTGATGCCCAGAGCGTGGGCGTCCGGCTTCTACCGCCCTGGACCTGAGATCAGGAGATGAAGCGCATTGCGAGGGCGACAGCAGTTGCTGCAGCGCTCGGAAGAATGCTCTGATCTTCTGTTGTTCCACCGACGCACGCATGCCAATGCGGCCCAGTGTATAGGGCGTCCTAAACACGGTCGCTTCCCGTGTCGTTGCACGGGAAGCGCGCGCTAAGGGCGAGGTCGTGATTTATGCGAGGGTGAAACCGCGTTCAGCTTGCGGCGAAGGAGCAGCTGGTGGCAACGTTCGGCACGGCGACACCTTTTGGGACAATCTCGAGGATTGTGAGCGCATCGCCAACGCTGAGATTGATCGTTGTCGGCTGGGCATAGGTTTGCTTCGGCTTGTTCGATCCGACAATACCGCCGGTCGCATCCGACGGCCGGTAGGCCGGACTTGCGAGATGGCCTGTTCGAAGCTGATCTTCACCGCCTGTGGTGCATTGTTGATCACCTTGTTCTTGGTGAAGCTCTGCTTTTCTAGCCAGGCAATCAGGTAGAAGGCACCGTTGCGCTTCTGGTAGAGCTGCGTGCGCACGTTGCTGAGGTTTCCCGACAGGCTGTAGCGCAAGCTCTGCGGGTTCGGCAGCGCATTATCGCACATGATATGCATGGTGTTGCGCACGGCATAGAACGACTGCTTGCGCTGCATGCTGTAACTCATCAGGCCGAAGTGTGCCGTCGTCTTGGTCTTCGCGGGGTTATTCTCAGAGTCGATGAATTGGTAGATGTAGGCCCGTTCCACGGCGCCGGTGGAGACGAATGTTGCCATCGCCCGCGGAAGATACTTGATCAGCACACTTTCCGGGACCCACTGGGCGCCGCTGTTGAACGCCATGTGCCAGCCGGTCTCGGTGGTCCAGATTGGCTGCGTCGGTGCGGAAATCCGCGCGTAAGGGATGACATTCTTGATCTTCTGATCCCAGGACAGCCAGTTTGGATAGACGTGGGCGTTGCCACGATCGATCGAGCCGGTGAGATTGCCAAGCTGGCGATAGTAGCTGGCCTGCATCGGGTCGGCCAGCGACGGTGCGACAACCGGCAGGGACTTCAGAGTCGGATCAGCTTTTACCCGCCTTCTGAGTTCGGCCTGATATGAGCGCAGTTCTTGTGCCCAACCTGCGTAGCCGTAATCCCGCTGCATCTGATTGTATTCGTTGGGGCCTTCGATCGCGCTCAGCATGCCGCGACCGATCTGGGTCTTGGCGCGATTGAGGACGGCCGGGATTCCCCCATTGCTCAGCCGTGTTTTTGCGCCGGAACCGGTTCGTGCATCGACGACGGCGCACAACTTCACGCCCAGGCTGGAGCCGAGGTTCCGGAAAACCGCGTTGGCCGATGTGTTGCCGACCGCGTCGCGGATGTGCCGGACGCCGAGTTCGGCGAGTGCCGCCTTCGCCTGTGTGAACTTTGTCCGATAAGGCGAGGGGCCCCAGGTGAAGTGGGTCGAGACACCCACGGCGTTGACCAACTGGAACGCCGACATGGCGCGGACTTGGCCGGCCGTAGCTGTTCCCGGAACTGCTGCGGCGCTCCCACAACCCCGCACACGATAGCGCCTCTCATAATGGATTTTAGGGAACCTTCTCGCATTATCATCGTTCTCCAAATTGCCCGTGACCAAGATTTGTTTTTTCGAAAGTTATGTTCTTTTGAGGAAGCAAATGTGGCCAGGATATGACGCATCGTTACTCAAGAGTTTCTCGTTGAAAAATTACAACACTGTGTCATCGATTTAGGAGTTTGATTCAATGGCGACTTTTATTGATTTTTCAATTTGTGATTGATTAAATATTCTAGGGAGACGCCAATATGTTGCCCTGCAAAAAAACGTATGCTATGGCATGAAGTGCCCGTATAGAGGTGTTGATCTGAATGTTGTGCTCTCTTTAGGTGATGGCTTGCGACGCATTCGGGTGACCCGAGAGGCCCGTGAGCGCGGTGCGAC
Source organism: Defluviicoccus sp. (assembly GCA_013414705.1). Taxonomy (GTDB): domain Bacteria; phylum Pseudomonadota; class Alphaproteobacteria; order Rhodospirillales; family Defluviicoccaceae; genus Defluviicoccus. Next base: position 2,197,360 of record CP058705.1, on the reverse strand, counting down.
GACGGCGCGTGACGGTTTGAACGCGAACGCTTCCCGTGGGTCCACACACGGGAAGCGCGCGTCAAAGCGTGACGGTGTTGTGTGAGTGGAGCGAAGGTTAGCTCGCGGCGAACGAGCACTTTGTGGAAACCCCGGGCAGGGCGGTGCCTCTCGGGACAATTTCAAGGATCGTGAGCGCATCTTTGACGCTCAGGTTGATCACACTCGGCTGGGTGTAAGTCTGCTTCGGCTGATTTGAGCGGGCGATTCCGCCGGCCGTGTCGGAAGGCTGGTAAGCCCGCACACGAGAGATGGGCTGCTCAAAGCGGATCTTCACCGCCTGTGGTGCATTGTTGATCACCTTGTTGCGGAAGAAGCTCTGCTTTTCCACCCACGCGACCAGATAGAAAGCACCGTTGCGCTTCTGGTAGAGCTGCGTGCGCACGTTGGCGAGGTTTCCCGACAGGCTGTAGCGCAGACTCTGCGTGGCCGGGCGTGGGCTGTCGCACATGACATGCATCGTGTTGCGCACGGCATAGAACGACTGCTTGCGCTGCATGTTATAGCTGATCAGACCGAAGTGAGCCGTCGTCTTCGTCTTCGCCGGATTGTTGTGCGGGTCGATGAGCTGATAGATGTAGGCCCGTTCCACCGCGGCGGTGGAGACGAAAGTTGCCATCGCCCGGGAAGATACTTAATCAGCACACTTTCCGGGACCCACTGGGCGCCGCTGTTGAACGCCATGTGCCAGCCGGTCTCGGTGGTCCAGATTGGTTGTGACGGTGCGGAGATCCGCGCGTACGGGATGACCTTCTTGATCTTCTGATCCCAGGATAGCCAGTTCGGATAGACGTGGGCGTTGCCACGATCGATCGAGCCGCTGAGATTGCCGAGTTGGCGATAGTAGCTGGCCTGCATCGGGTCGGCCAGCGACGGTGCGATGACCGGCAGGGATTTCAGGGCTGAATCGGCTTTTACCCGCCTTCTGAGTTCGGCCTGATATGAGCGCAGTTCCTGTGCCCAACCTTTATAGCCGTAATCCCGCTGCATCTGATTGTATTCGTTGGGGCCTTCGATCGCGCTCAGCATGCCGCGGCCGATCTGGGTCTTGGCACGATTGAGGACGGCCGGGATTCCCCATTGCTCAGCCGTGTCCTTGCGCCCGAGCCGGTTCGCGCATCGACGACGGCGCACAACTTCACGCCCAGACTGGAGCCGAGGTTCCGGAAAACCGCGTTGGCCGATGTGTTGCCGACCGCGTCGCGGATGTGCCGGACGCCGAGTTCGGCGAGTGCCGCCTTCGCTTGTGCGAACCTGGTCCGATAAGGCGAGGGCCCCAGGTGAAGTGGGTCGAGACGCCCACTGCGTTGACAAACCTGTGGGCTGCCAAAGCTTTACGGCTTTTGCATCGGCTGGTGTTGAATAGGCGATAGTGCCACCTAGAATACTGCACATAAGTGTACTAGTTACGATAGTTTTTAGATGATTACTCTGCATGTTCACCACATCCTCCAAGGTTCTCCTCGCGTTAATTCGACGCTTGTCGGTCGCAGCTCTTTTGAAAGTTAAATGTGTCTGGGTTATGACGCTGGTTACCCAAAATATTTTGTTGAAAATGTGTCACATTGTGACATCAGATGATTTTATTAGACTCGCGAATATGTCTTTATCTCATCATCAACTGACGCTTTATCATCCAGATAGAACGCAGCATCTATGCGTCGTGGTGATCATAACTTTCATTTCATTATCAAAAATCGCGCCGAGGTTGCCTGATACGAATGCAACTACAGGTGGGGCTTTCTCAAAAGTCTCGGTTTAATAAGCACCTTCCGGGAATTGTTTTCTCTCAAAGGTAGAAGAATAAAGGAGGTGGGCTGAATGGGCCGCGCGGTGGTGGTGGGCCGTGATGATCCAGGTGCTTGATGCTGTCACAAGCGAAAGTAACGTTTTGATGCAGTGCAACAAACGGCGGTGCTTGTGCCGCGAGCACCAAGCGTGCATAAACGCGCGGCAAAACGACCAAGGACAACGGCGGGGAAATCCGAAATGAAAATTGGCGTACCGAGGGAGCGCATGNCCCGGGAGACGCGCGTTGCGACGTCCNCCGACGTGGTCAAGAAGTTCGTGGGCTTAGGCTTCGATGTCGTCGTCGAGAAGGGCGCCGGCGAGGATGCGGCGATGACCGACGCCGAATTCGAGCAGGCCGGTGCCGTCATCGCCAAGGATGAGGCCGCGGCGATCGGTGATGCGGACATCGTCATCAAGGTGCAACGGCCGGCAATCGACGGTGCCTTGAATGAGGTCACGATGCTCAAGCCGGGGGCGGTGCTGATCGCGCATCTGGCGGCGCTCATTCACCCCGACGAAGTGAATGCGTATGCGCAGGCGGGCCTGACCACCTTTGCGCTGGAGCTGATGCCGCGCATTTCGCGTGCGCAGTCGATGGACATCTTGTCGTCGCAGAACAACCTCGCCGGCTACAAGGCGGTGATCGACGGTGCCGCCGAGTTCGGCAGCGCCATGCCGATGATGATGACGTCGGCGGGCACCGTGCCGCCGGCCAAGGTGTTCATCATGGGTGTTGGTGTGGCTGGCTTGCAGGCGATCGCGACCGCCAAGCGTCTGGGCGCGGTGGTGACGGCGACCGACGTCCGGCCGGCGACCAAGGAGCAGGTAGAAAGTCTGGGCGGCAAGTTCATCATGGTGGACGAAGCGTTGATGAAGGATGCCGAGACGTCCGGCGGTTACGCCAAGGAGATGTCCGAGGACTTCNAAAAGAAGCAGGCGCAGGTCATTGCCGACCACATCAAGAAACAGGACATTGTGATCACGACCGCACTGATCCCCGGCAAGCCGGCACCGCTGCTGGTCACCACGGAGATGGTCGAGAGCATGAAGGCCGGCTCGGTGGTCGTCGACCTGGCGGCGGAAGCGGGCGGCAACTGCGCTCTGACCGAGCCGGGCAAGGTGGTGGTGAAGAACGGCGTCAAGATGATCGGACATCTCAACGTCCCCGGCCGTCTGCCGAAGGACGCGAGCGCACTGTTCGCCCGCAACGTCTTCAATTTCCTGAGCCCGCACGTGGACAAAGAGAGCAAGGCGCTGAGCTTCAAGTGGGACGACGAAACGGTTGTCGGAACGCTCGTCACCCGCGACGGCAAGGTGGTTAACCCATTGCTCGCAGGGGAGGCCAAGTAATCATGGAGAATGCGACCATTGTCGACCAAGCCGTAAACCTCGCCAACGAGGCGGCGCGGCTGGCCGAGCAGGCGGGGCAACTCGCCGCATCGGCGACGCAGATGGCGGTGCCGGAGGCAGCGGCTGNCTGCTGGTGGAGGCCACTTCCTGGCGCTGTTCACCGTCTTCGTTCTCGCGTGTTTCGTCGGATTCTATGTCGTCTGGAGCGTCACGCCGGCTTTGCATTCGCCGCTGATGAGCGTGACCAACGCCATTTCGTCGGTGATCATCGTGGGCGGTCTGCTGGCTGCCGGCCCGGCGCACTTCGACTTCTCGAAGGTGATGGGCTTTCTCGCAGTGATCCTGGCCTCGGTGAATATCTTCGGCGGCTTCATCGTCACCCAGCGCATGCTGGNNCGATGTTCAAGAAAAAGTGAAGAAGTAGGGGCCGGAACCATGACCGAGAATCTCACCGGCTTTCTCTATCTGATCGCCGCCGTTCTGTTCATCCTCGCCCTGCGTGGGCTGAGCAATCCGGAGACGGCCCGCCAGGGCAACATCTTCGGCATCATCGGTATGGTCGTCGCCGTCGGTACGACGCTGGCGCACCCGGGCGTCGTCAGCTACTGGATGATCATCCTGGGTCTGCTGATCGGCGGTTCGATCGGCACCGTGGTGGCGCTGCGCATCCAGATGACGGCGCTGCCGCAGCTGGTTGCGGCCTTCCATAGCCTGGTTGGTCTGGCGGCGGTGTTCGTCGCGACCGCAGCGCTCTATAACCCGGAAGCCTACGGCATCGGCACCGTCGGCCATATCCACGGCGGCAGCCTTGTCGAGATGTCGCTGGGCGTGGCGGTGGGTGCCATCACGTTCTCCGGCTCGGTAATCGCGTTCCTCAAGCTGCAGGGCTTGATGAGCGGTAACCCGATCACCTTTCCGTTCCAGCATCCGCTGAATGCTGCGGTTGGCCTGCTGATCCTGGCGTGCATCGTCTGGTTCTGCTTCAGTGAGGCGTATGTCGCCTACTGGGCGGTCGTCCTGCTGGCGTTTGCCATCGGCTTCCTGCTGATCATACCGATCGGCGGCGCAGACATGCCGGTGGTCGTCTCGATGCTCAACTCGTACTCGGGGTGGGCGGCAGCCGGCATCGGCTTCACGCTCGGCAACCCGGCGCTGGTGATCGTGGGCGCGCTGGTGGGCTCGTCCGGTGCCATCCTCAGCTACATCATGTGCAAGGGGATGAACCGCTCGATCTTCAACGTGCTGCTGGGCGGCTTCGGCGGTGAAGGTGCTGTGCCAGGTGCGGGGGCCGGCGGTGCGGATCGCTCGGTGAAGGCGGGATCCGCCGACGACGCGGCGTTCATCATGAAGAACGCGTCGAAGGTGATCATCGTGCCGGGCTACGGTATGGCGGTCGCCCAGGCGCAGCATGCGGTGCGCGAAATGGCGGACAAGCTGAAGGAGGAGGGCGTCGAGGTGAAGTACGCCATCCACCCGGTGGCGGGTCGTATGCCGGGGCACATGAACGTGCTGCTGGCAGAAGCCAACGTGCCTTACGACGACGTCTTCGAGCTCGAGGAGATCAATCACGAGTTCGCCAATTGCGATGTTGCCTACGTCATCGGCGCGAACGACACCTGCAACCCGTCGGCACGGACCGACAAGTCATCGCCGATCTACGGCATGCCGATTCTGGATGTCGACAAGGCCGGCACGACGCTGTTCGTCAAGCGCTCGATGGCGTCCGGTTACGCCGGTGTGGATAATCCGCTGTTCTTCGGCGACAAAACGATGATGCTGTTCGGCGACGCCAAGAAGATGACGGAAGAAATCGTCCAGGCGCTGGGCTGATCTGCTGCGATCACAACGGGGACCAGGTTCGCCAGGATTTGGGGCGGGCCGGTCTCGGGAGGAACAGAACAACCATAATAATACTTGCCATAGACCCAATGACACGGGGCCTTCGGGCCCCGTTTTTTGCGAGGGTGACCGGTGAGCACACCCGCGATGGCGGAGCGCTCACAGTTCACAGGCGTCTGTGCCCCGCGTGCCGATCGGTGGTGTCGTTCTTCTCCGATCAACAGGCCGTGGGGCAGGGTTGGCGTGGTTCGTGCAGAGCACCTTCCTCGGGATGACGCGGCTGCTATGCTGACAGCAGTGCGATCCTGATGTTCTGGGGCCGGGTGCGCTCGCAAATTCTCACCCCGGATTTGCAACTGGGAACTCAAACGTGGGAACCGTCGCTCGACGGTTTGGAGGAAAGCTTATTGACTGTGCACCGTCGTGCAATTCTTGCCAGCCTCCTGGGTGGTATCTGTGCTGTTGCGATCAGCGGTTGCACCGGTCCACCGGTGCTTGAGCAACAGGTGCTTGGTTACGACGAGGTGACCAAGGCACTCGATGAAAAGCTGCTGCTGCTCAACATTGCCCGCGTCGCCAATTATGAAACTGTTCACTTCACATCGACGTCGAGCATCGCGGCGACGTTTGACTGGACGACGACGATCGGTGTCGGTGGTCAGATCGAGGAGCCAAAGGGCATCGATTTCTTCAATCTCAGCCTTGGGGCCAGTGCATCGGAAAATCCGACCTTCAGTATTCTTCCGGTCTCGGGTGAAGACTTCACCAAGCGAATTGTGACCCCGTTTTTGGACGGGACCTTCGAATTCCTTGTCTTCCAGNGGGGCGGTATCAATCAGGTCATGCGACTGATGGGCGCTGGAATTGAGGTGCAAAATCCAGACGGCTCGTTTGTCCGGTTCATCGATAACGATCCTCGATTCCCGATCGAATATGCGGAATATCGGCGTATTGCCGCGCACTTGCAGTGGCTGAACGACAACCGCCAGCTGTTCGTCCGCTCGCTCGTTTTTAATGAGACGTTGATCGCCGATTTTAAGGAATCCNCACGTGCGGAAGACATCAATAATGGGTTCAATATGGGGCTGCGTTGGCGACAGANNAAAAACGGTAATTACGAAGTGACCAGATTGAAGGCTGGTCGAGTTATTATTTCAAACGTTGACCCGATGGCTCTTTCTGACCAGGATAAATTCGAATTAAATGAAAAAATTAGGAAAAATCCAGCAGGGTTTGTTTATCTTGATATTAGACCGGATGCGCCCGGTGGGGACTTCCCAATTCAAGGGGCGATTAAACTGCGCAGCATGTTTCAGATACTGGCATTTATCGGACGAGGAATTCGCTCATCTCAGGAATTTGATATTACAACCGACCCTCGGACTGGAGGTGTCCGCCTTGGTTTCACGAACACGCTCAAAATAAATGTAACGGAAGATCTCCCTGAAGACAATGTTCCAACTGTTATTTATGAAAAGAAATATTATTCCGTTAATAATACGCCATGGGATCGAGGTACTTTTTCAATACTTAACGTCCTGTTTCAGACTGCTGTTGGCGAAACCCAGGATGTCGGAATTCCAATCACGATATCCAAGTAGATGCTGGCTTGCAGATTCGAATTTCTGATAGAGCATGGCTCTGGACAAAACGGTCAACCGAAAAACCTTGAGGCGAGAGACGATGCACGACAGGGGAGTAAACAACGATGAGTACTGAGGTTGCACCGAAGAAACGCAAGCTCGGTATCGCAACGCAGGTGTTTATCGGCCTCGGTCTCGGACTGCTCGTCGGCATCTTTTTCGGCGACGAGGTGGCGNTTTTGAAGATCGGCGGCGATGCGTTCATCGCCCTGCTGCAGATCACTGTGATCCCCTACGTGATGGTTGCCCTCATCACCTCGCTCGGGCGCCTGACCCTGGCGGACGCGAAATCCCTCGGGCTGAAAGGCGGCAGCATCCTGCTCGTGCTGTGGGCTGTGGGGTTGGTGGTCGTCCTGGTCAGTCCGCTCGCCTTTCCGGACTGGCCGTCCGCCTCGTTCTTCAGCACCAGCCAGATCGAACAAGGTGCGCCGGTTGATTTTGTCAAGCTCTACATTCCGGCAAACGTGTTCAACTCGCTGTCCAACGCCATCGTGCCGGCGATTGTTGTCTTCAGCATCCTGTTCGGTCTGGCGCTGATCAACGTACCGGGTAAGGCCCGGGTGCTGGATTTTCTCACGACGGTCGGCGACGGCCTGATGGTGATTACCGGCTTCGTTGGCAAGCTGGCGCCCTATGGTGTTTTTGCGATTACGGCGAGTGCAGCGGGAACGATCGATATCGCCGATCTGGGGCGCCTGCAGGTGTATATCGTCGTCTACGTGGTCATGGTCCTGATTCTCAGCCTGTGGCTGATCNCGGGCCTGATCGCGATGCTGACGCCGCTCAGGTACGCAGACATCCTGCGGGCCTTCCGTGGTCCCCTGGCCACGGCGTTCGCGACCGGGAATGTGTTGATCGTCCTGCCGGTCCTCGCCGCCGACAGCAAGGAACTGCTTGCCCGCACAGCGCCGCATCGTGACTATCCCACGCGGCAGGAAGGCTCTTCGGTCGATATCCTGATCCCGGCAGCGTTCCCGTTTCCCAATCTCGGCAGCATCCTCGCGCTGATGTTTGTCCTGTTCGGCGGCTGGTACATCGGATCGTCCGTGCCGCTCAGTCAGTACGCCACGCTGGCGATCGCGGGGATTGCCAGCCTGTTCGGCGGCACCGTTTTGGCGCTGCCGTTCGTGTTCGATCTGCTGCGCTTACCATCCGACCTGTTTCGGGTGTTTATCACCGTCGACGTCCTCGGCAGCCGTTTCGGGACCCTGCTCGCCGCGATGCACATCATTGGCATCGCCCTGATCGGCACCTATGCCATGCAGGGGGCCGTCAAGCTCCGGCTCGTCCCAATCTTGCGCTTTGCGGCCATCTCGGTCGCCCTGATCGCGTGTGCCGTGATCGGCATCCGTGCCTTCTATACGTATGTTTTCGTCGAGCACTATACGAAAGACCAGCTTCTCGCCAGCCTGCACAAGATCAAGAATGAGCAGCCGCACACCGTCTATCGCGTGGCGCCACAGAACATCCTCGACGAAAGCGGACCGCCACGGAGCCTTGCCGAGATCAAGAGCCGGGGCGTGCTCAGAAACTGCTACGCTCTGGACGATTACCCATCGGCGTTTTTCAACAAGGACGGAGAACTGGTTGGCTTTGACGTGGAAATGGCGCACCAGTTTGCCCGTCAGCTTGGCGTGGATCTGGAATTCGTCCCCGTCCGCTCGATCAATGACGGCATGCGGCGGGTCAACACCCGCTACTGTGACGTGTTTATGTCACTGATGCCGATTGCGCCGGAACTGACCGTTCTTGCCGCGATGACATCGCCGGTCCGCAACATGCCGATCGGGCTGATTGTCCCGGACTATCGTCGACAGGAGTTCCGAACCTGGGACAGGGTCCGCGACATGGACGACTTCCGGGTCATGGTGACAGACATGCCGGCAATCACCGCTCTTTTGAAGCGCACGCTGCCGAACGCCATTCCGATCATCTACCAAGACAAGCAGGAACTCGATCAGGAGCTTTCGGCGGGGCTTCCGGACGCGGATGCGGTGCTTGCGGCAGCGGAGGAGGCCGTGCGGACCATTTTGCATCCGCAGTTCAATCTGGTGACTCCGACCCCGCCTCGGCTGTTTCCGTTCGGTTATGCGGTGGCGCGCGGAAACAGTGATCTGTTGCTATATCTGGACACGTGGCTGCTCAACGCCGCCGGTGACGGCATGATCGATACCCTCTATCGCTATTGGATGCTGGGCGAGATCGCGAAAACGCAGCCGCCGCGCTGGTCGATCATCCGCAACGTTCTCGGCTGGATCGACTGACGTCACAGAGTTCGGGGTGGATTGAAGGGCCATGAAATTCAAGGACTACTACAAGATCCTCGGCGTGTCCGAAGCGGCCTCGTCGGATGAGATCAAGCGGGCATACCGAAGCCTCGCGCGAAAATATCATCCCGACCTCAACAAGGACGACGACGCCAGCGAACGATTCAAGGAAGTGGGCGAAGCCTACGAAGTGCTCAAGGACCCGGCGAAGCGCGAAGAATACGACCAGGTGCGCAAATACGGCACCGGGCCGGGCGAAGAGTTCCGGCCTCCTCCGGGTTGGCAGTCTGGTGCAGACTTTGCAGACGGTGGCTATACCTCGACCGGCTCGTCCGACTTCAGCGATNTTTTCGAGGCGCTGTATCGCCAGCACGGGGCGCGTGCCGCGGATTCGGGCTCAGGTTCGGGGCGAGGCGGCGTACGGCGTNCGTTCGCCATGCCCGGCGAAGACATCTACTATCGGATTCCGCTTACCCTCGAAGAATCCTACCACGGCGGAACCCGCAGCATTTCGCTGCAGTCCCATAAGCTGGATGAACGCGGTCAGCTGATCCCGGAGACCAAGACCCTGAATGTCCGCATTCCGAAGGGCGTGATCGAAGGGCAGCAAATCCGTTTACGGGGCAAGGGCGGAGCAGGGTTCGGCGGGGCGCCGGACGGAGATCTTTACCTGGAGGTGGAGTTGCAGCCGCACCCGATGTTCAGTCTGGATGGGCGGGATGTGACGCTTGTCTTGCCGGTGGCACCCTGGGAAGCTGCTCTCGGCGCCACCGTGGAAGTTCCGACCTTGGGAGGCTCGGTTAATTTGTCGATACCGCCCAATACCAACAGTGGGCAGAAGCTGCGGCTGAAGGGTCGCGGCCTTCCCGGCAAGCCGAACGGGGATCAGTATGTGACCATCAAGATCGTCCTGCCGCCGGTGAAGACTGACGAGGATCGCGCGCTGCTGGAGACGATGCGGCAGCAGATGCCGTTCAACCCGCGCGAACAGCTGAAGGTTTGACGCCATGCCTGAACCAAGACCAACCGTCGCCGGCGAAATCGTCGACGAATCTGCTCACTACAGTCTGAAGGAGATGTGCCAGGTCTGTGGTGTGCATGCCGAGAAGCTGGTCGAGATGGTGGAAGCGGGGATCCTCGACGTGCAGGGAGAACGGCCCACGGTCTGGCGGTTTTCCGCGCGGTCCATCGTCCGGTCGCGCAAGGCGCTGCGACTGCAGCGGGATCTCGATCTCAATCTTCCCGGCCTTGCCGTGACGCTGGATCTGCTGGACCAGGTGGGTCACTCCGCAGGCAGGTGAAAGAGCTCAGGCGGCACGTGGACAATCTGCAACGATAGCACGCACAACTGGTTTGAGTGCCTGGAACAAGTCAGTGGAACACGGTTCGATCAGATCGCTCCGATCTGCCCGAACCGTGCCTGAAGAATCGGCGGCCAAGGCCAGTGTCGGTTCGTGCAGCGTCATGTCCCACTTGAGCTTGGTGTTGCCGCTGCCCGATGAGTAGTCCTGGTACAGGGCCCGGTAGCCAGCCTGTATCCGCGCATTGTCGTCGCCGAACAGGCCGATGCGGTAGCCCACCAGGCCCGCCGCCTGTCACGTCAGCTCGGAGCCCGCGCACGGCCTCTCACTTGGGCTCTTCCGGAAAGATCGATTTCCAGTCGTCCTTCATGCTGATCACGACCCAGCCTTTCTGCTTGGCCTCGTCCATCAGCGCCTGGGAGAAGGTCCCCACCTTGGTGTCCGGCAGGCCGTTGGCCGGACCGTAGGCATATTCGCGTTCGGCATCGTCGTGGAACACCAGCATCATCAGCCGTGCACCGTTGCCGGCCCCGGTCCACTCCAGCATCTCGCGGTCGCCGCCGGAGTTGCCGAACGCGGCCACCGGCCGTTTGCCGATGAACAGGTTGATGCCGACCGGCTTGCCGGCCTTGTCGTCGATGAAGAAGATCTTCGGCTCGCGCATCAGCACCGGCTTGCCGTCGTGTTCTTCATACTTGGTCACGATGCTCGAGCCGACCACCTGTTCGACCGGAACGCCGTAAACTCGATCGCTATAGACGCGCACGAACTCCTGGCCGCCACCGGTGACGATATAGGTCCGAAAGCCATTGGCGCGCAGATACTCCATCACCTCGAGCATCGGCTGATAGATCAGCTCGGTCGGCGGCCGTTTGAAACGGGGATGTTCGGCCGTCGTCAGCCACTGTTTGACGATGGCGAGGAAATCCTCGGTGCTCATCCCGGCGTGACCGGCGGCGATGATTCTCGCCCAGTCGCCTTCGGTGAATTTGGCCATCGCTTCGCGGTCACCAGCCAGCACCGATTTGAAGGGCTCCTCGGTCTTCCAGTCCGGGTGTTCAGGNGCCAGCGCCTTGATCCGGTCCAGTGCAAACATCGCCTGCGAGTAGATCGGATGCTCGACCCATAGCGTGCCGTCCTGATCGAAGGTAGCGATTCGGTCCTCGGGTGCTACGAACGTGGAGCTGCCTTCGGTTGTCGTCGCCGTGACAAAATCGACGATCGCCTGCTTCGCGGCCCCGTCATTCCAGGCCGGCAGGGGATCGTCCAGCGCGCGGGCATTCGCGGCGAAGAAAAGCGATACGAAGAGAAACAGGCCGATGACGCCTGTCGAAATGACTGAGCGGATGGAGTGTTGTCGCATATCTCGGTGGCCCCGTCTGATTGCGCCTGAAAAAGCGGCTCGCCCCGCCGCAAAACGGGGCGAGCCACCGGGTTCATGATCAGTTGCCGGAAGGCAACGGATCGAAAGCCGTCCTTCTTCAGCGCCTCGCGGACGTTCATGAAGCGCTCATACTGGGTGAGTGTGATCGGACCGGTGTAGGTCTCGCTCTGCAGCTTCCGCGGCGGATGGTCGATGTAGGTCTGCATCAGCTTTTTCGTCGCTTCGTTGGCCGGAATTACGGCCCACGTGGTCTCGGTGAAGTTGTTCATGAAGATGTCGTAGCGCTCCTGTGGATCTTGCCACAGATCGAACACCTGCGGNATCGTCGCGACATACTTTTCGGGGCCTTTCCAGCCGAGGTTGGCGTCAACAGCAAGCCCACCCGTCGGCTGACCGTCATCGCCGCGCAGGTTGAAGACAAACTTGTACTGTCCGACGCGCACGGCCCCNGGCGACAGCTCGTTCTCGGTGAAGTAGAACCAGGCCTTGCGGTCGGACGCTCCGGTCCCCGTCCACACCGGCGTCATGTCGTAGCTGTCGAAGATGATCGGCTGGCCGTCCCGGTCCTTCTTCGGCAGCTCGACGCCGGCGAGCGATGCAAAGGTCGCCATCAGGTCAAGACCGCCCACCATGTCATCGCTCTTGGAGTGCGGCTGGACCTTGCCGGGCCAGCGCACGAACGCCGGCACCCGGTTGCCGCCTTCGCGCACCGTGCCCTTGGTGCCGCGGAACGGCGTGTAGCCGGCGTCGGGATAGACGTCCTGCCAAGCACCGTTGTCAGTGGTGAAGAACACGATCGTGTTCTCCCGCAGACCCAGGTCATCGAGCTTCTTCAGGATGTTGCCGACGCGCGTATCGAGCTCGACCATCGAGTCGGCATACTTGGTCTTGGACAGCGACTTGTGCTCGAACTCCGGCGCCGGAAGGTTCGGCTGGTGCACCTTCATGAAGTTGGCGTTGATGAAGAACGGCGCCCCGGACTTCTTGGCCTCGTCGAGGAACTCAAGCGTCGCCTTTTCGACGTAGGCGTCGAGGAACGGAATGCCGACGACACCCTTGTCCGGGGTGTCCACATACTCCCCGTTGACCTTGAAGTCTTCGGTGGGCTTTTCGCCTGCCTTACCGGAGAGAGAGCCTTTCGTGACCTCCTGGAACATCTTGCGCAGTTCCGGGCTCATGGTCGGGAACCAGTTCGGATCGCCGTAGGTGTAGGCGTTCAGGTGATAGAGGAACGCATACTTCATCTCGTCGTAGCCCTGCGCGTTGGGCAGCGCGTAGTCGGCTTCGCCGAGGTGCCATTTGCCGGTGAAGTAGGTGTGGTACCCCGCCTGCTTGAGCACCGAGGCGAGCGTCCACTCGGCCGCCGGCAGACCGCCTCCCTGCCCCTGGAACGCGACCGTCGTCATGCCGCTGCGGTTCGGGATGCGCCCGGTCTGAATTGCCGCCCGGCCCGGGGTGCAGCTCGGCTGCGCGTAGAAGGTGGAGAACGTCATCCCGTCAGCGGCGAGCTGGTCGAAGTTCGGCGTCGGCATGCCACGCGCCTTGCCGCCGAGGTAGGGACCCAGATCCCCATATCCGACGTCGTCTCCGACGATCAGCAGGATGTTTGGCTTGCTGCCGGCAACCGATTGGGCCTGCGCCGACAGCGATACGAGAGCAAGAATGCCGATGGCAATAACCGATAGACCAAATCGACTCATGCTATTTTTCCCTCTGCCCGTTTCGACCTCGTATGATTTTTGCGTTCCCAGCATACATCGTTCACTTCGGCCGTCGATCCCAAAGCGTTCTTTTCGGCAGCGACCACACAACCGGATCCGGGGCGAGACACGCAACGCGTGATCCGGGAGGAGGGTGGAACGCGGTATGCACCTCCGATCCAGTCCTCCCCGTGGGTGTCGCGCTAGTCGCTCGGATGACTCTGCTTTTTACGTGCTTCNATAATCTCGTCAAGATTGTAGGCTTCCGGTGCCTGCAGCGGTGGGTATTCCCTGTAGGACTCGAGTTCCTTGAGCCAGAGCTGCTGGCCGATCGGCAGCATGTTCCAGTCGTACAGGTAAGCGGTTGACGGACTGGCGAGTGCACCGCCGAAGCTCATCGTCGTCTTCTGACTGGTGCCGACCGCTTGCTCGAACGGGTCACGTTTGATGTTCTGGACCAGGGTCCAATGGAAGGGAATAAGCGGCAACAGCCAACCGTCTGCGCCCGGCTGTGCCATGTTGTAGGACATCTTCCAGTTCTTGTAGCGCACCGCCGACGGCGTCGAGCCAGAGTAGTAGAAGAAGTGGTCGCGTGTCGACTTCTCCGACTTGCCGAGTAGGAAATCTGCCTGGTCGAAACCATCGAGCGTCGTCTTGACGATCCCTGGGTATTTGCCGGCTTCGATCTCCTTNTTCAGCTCGTCCCCTTTGGGGCCGCCAGCGACATCGACCAGCGTTGGGAGCCAATCGAGTGCCGCGAACATCTGGTTGGTCCACATGCCGGCTTCGATGTGTCCCGGCCAGCGCACGACCATCGGGACTCGGTAGCCGCCCTCCCAGGACTCGCCCTTCTGGCCTTTGAACGGGGTGACGCCGCCATCGGGGAAGGTGATCGCTTCGGCACCGTTATCGGTGGTGAAGACAACAATCGTATTGTCGAGCTGGCCCATATCCTCCAGTTTCTTCAGCACGTAGCCGATGTTGTCGTCCAGTTGCTTCATGCCGGCTTCGTTGACGCCCCAATCTTTGCCGCCCGGCTCACCCACCATCGCCAGGTACTTGTCCGGCAGCATGGTGGTGACGTGCATGCGCGCCGGGTTGTACCAGACGAAAAAGGGCTTGTCGGTCTTGGCGGGATCGTTGCGATCGAGGAAGTCAATGACCTTCGCCGAGATCTCCTCGTCGATCGTCTTCGATCGCTCAAGCGTTAGTGGCCCTGCGTCCTTGCACGTCTGGTTTTTCATCGTGCCATCCGAAGACGTGCACGCGAGGACAGGCCGCGGCGGCGTCAGGCAGATGGTCGTCTTCGGGTCCACCGCACCCGGGACTTCCGCCATGCCNGGAATCGGCGTGTTCTTGCACGGCGGTGCGATGCCCTGTTCGGTGGTGGACTTGTTGATGTCGGGGAAGCTCACCTGCTGCATCGCGTCCAGGTGATACAGATAGCCCCAGAACTCCTGGAAGCCGTGCGCCGTCGGCAGCGACTCGGTGTGATCACCCAGGTGGTTCTTGCCGAACTCGCCGGTGGTGTAGCCGAGATCATAGAGGAACCTGGCGATGGCCGGCGTACCCTGCCGCAGCCAGGACGGGCTGCCGGGAAGCTGCGGCGGGATCATGCCGGTCCGCAGCGGATACATGCCGGTGAAGAACGCGTTCCGTCCCGAGGTGCAGCTCTGCATGGCGTAGTAGTCAGTGAATGCCATGCCCTCGCGGCCGATCCGGTCGATGTTCGGTGTTTCGCCAACCATCAGCCCGCGGTGGTAGTAGCTCGGCTGCATCCAGCCGATGTCGTCGGCCATGATGAACAGGACGTTCGGCTTCGTTTCCTCCGTGGCCGCAGCCGCGGAAGGGGCAAGCATCCCATTCGCCGACAGCACGCCGACAGCGACGGCCGCCGCTGCCCCGCCTCTGACAAGCTTGGCGGAGATACTGTGCCTTTTCAGTTCCCTCATCCTCTCGATCCCTTTCCTGTGCGAGATACCCGGCAGACTTCAGTCGCGTCCACGGCGACCGATTGCTCTTCTAGCCCGATGCAGATCTGCTGGAGCGTTTGAGCAAGCTTGCGAGTTCGCCTTCCAGCTCGTTCACCAGATCGCGGTATTGCTCCGCCCGTGGGTCGGTGGGACCTCCGGCCGACTGCCAGTGCTGCAAGGCGTGCAGGGCATCGTCATAGTCCGCGCAGATCTCGCGAAACGTCGCATCGCACTGGAACAGGCGACGGATCGCCAGTTCATGCCCTGGAAAACGGCGTACGACTGCTGCGGTGTGCGGCACCCGCCCTTACCCCACCTCGTCGGACAGGTTAAGCCCGAGCGACCCGTGTTCCCCAACCCCGGAAACGCTAGTCCCGCCGTCAGATCCTGTAAGGTTCGAACATGTTCGAACATGTTGCTGGCGATCGCAGGGTCGTCAGCGATCCGGCGTCTCGGCGATTGTTTGCCACGCCTGTTTGCGGCACCCTGACAACGACCGTCGTTTGGTAGGCGCGCCTCGCGACAATCGCTGCGCGAGCAAGTGTATTCAATTTATCGTATTTTTAGGCACTATCGTGATTGATTGTGGCGACATACGCCAACCAACGGGAGGGAAAGGGGAGCGGTGGCGACACCGAAGCGCGAGCCATCAGGTTCAGCCGACTGAGGCCGAAGCCCGCGATCAGCTCGACCGCATCCAGGCAAGCCCGGCGTTTGCGGCAAATGCGCAGCGGAAGGAACTCCTCCACTATCTGGTGGAAGAAGCGCTCGCCGGTCGCGGCGATAAACTGAAAGGGTTCGCGATCGCGTTCGCGGTCTTCGGGCGTGATGAAACGTTCGATCCGCAATCCGATCCTGTCGTCCGTCTGGAAGCAAGGCGGTTGCGGCGGGATCTCGATATCTACTACGGCACCGCCGGCGCGCATGATCCGGTCCGGATCACCATCCCGAAAGGGGCTTATATCCCGTCCTTCACGTGGCAGGAGGGCACGCCCGCGTTGTCGCCGAGCAGTCCCGTGATCACGGCTGAACCGGAGGCAGCGTCGGGGGCTGCGTCATCCGAGCCTACTGGCACGCCCACCGCTGCCGCCTCCTCGGGAGCACCATCCGGGCCAACTGCGGAGGCGGTCGAGCCTGCGACCTCCCGTCGCGGTGTTCGCCGCCGGCTCGTCCCAACACTGGTGGGAGCGGCGATCATCCTGGTCGCGATCGGCGGATGGCTCGCATACCAGTTCCTCGGCAAGGGGGCGGCGGTGGCAACCTTCGCTCCGCAGGAGCATGGGGCGACAGTCATCGTGCTGCCATTCCAGGCGCTGAGCCCGGCGGCGGATGACGAATTCCTCGCCGTGGGCCTGGCGCAGCAACTTATTGCCGAGCTGATGCAGTTTTCGGGGCTGAAGCTGTACTCGGTGCCATCCAGCCTGCGACAGAGTCCGATGGCGAACCCGGCGACGTTGGGGCGGGATCTCCCGGTTGCTTACGTGGTCAACGGCAGCGTTCGGTCCGATGCAGGCCGTATCCGCGTGAGCGTCGAACTGTTCGACGCCAAGAGCAGCCAGGTGCTGTGGAGCGAGACCTACGACCGCNCCTCCACGCCGGACAACCTGCTCAACGTTCAGGAAGATCTGGCAACGCGCATCGCCACCCGGCTCGGCCAGCCCTACGGTGTCGTGCGCCGCGCGATCACCGAGCAGCTCGACGAAAGCCGGCCGCGGACGATGGCGGCCTACGCATGCGTGCTGCAGGCATATACCTACCGTCGCACCTTCGCCCACGTGCTCTATGCGCCGGCCCGCGCTTGCCTGGAAGACGCGGTCCGTCTTGATCCGGGCTATGCCGATGCCTGGGCTTTGCTGGGATGGATGCGTCTCGACGCTGCCCGTTTCGGGAACGGGACGCCGGCGGAAGTGGTAAGCGAAATGAACGGGGCGTTCGCGGATGCCCGACGCAGCGTCGATCTCGCGCCGCAGAACGTGTTGAGTCTGCAGTCGCTTGCGGCCATCACGTTTTACCGGGGCGAATTCGACGAGGCGGAACGGATCCAGCGCAAGGCGCTGGCGCTCAACCCGAACGATCCGGAGACGCTGGCGCAGCTCGGCTGGCGGCTTGCCGTGCGCGGCCGGTGGGATGAGNGGCTCGGCTATCTGACCCAGGCGATCGGTCGGAGCAGCGACCCGCCCCCGTGGTATTTTATCTCGTTCGCGATACACGATTACGTCTTCGGCAATTATGACCAGGCGCTGGCAGCCGTGACGAAGGCGAGAAAGGATGAATTCGGCGCCGGCTGGTCCCTCTACGCCATCATCCAGGCGGCGCTCGGCAACAAGGACGAAGCGGCAAAGGCGCTCGCCGAAATGGCGGCGGTGTCTCCTTCGTTAGCGCGTGATCCCGGTGCCTGGTATCGCATTCATCAGGCTGACGAGGCGATCGTCGACCGTCTCGTCGAAGGTCTGCGCGCGGCCGGCTGGCACGAGCCGGGAGCGGCGCGGCCAGCCGTCAGCGCAGGGTGATTTGGCGGGGTCTCGCCGGAGCGGTTGCGCTTCTATGTGCCGGAGGACGGGTCGGTGCTGCGGACGACGATGTTGTCTTGCGCATCGGCGGGGTTGAATTGCTCGGCCAGACACCGTCCTACGTACACGTCGGCGTGGGCGGATTCGACATTCTCGATCGGGTCCGGAGCGCACGTCCCTCCGCGGCGNGGGAACTGGAAGTGCGGCTCGGCGAGAAGTTCCGGGGCATCGGCCCCGCGATCGGCGTCGTCGCCAGCAGCCGTGGCGGCGTCTTCGCCTATGCCTCGGCGTATGCGGACCTGAGATACCGCGGCCTCATCCTCACACCGTTTGCCGGCATGGGCGGATATTCACGCGGCAACAGCAGCAATCTCGGCGGGCGGTTCCAGTTCCGGCTCGGGGCCGGTGCCGCCTGGCCGCTGCAGAACGGCGATCTCGTGGGCATTCGCGTCGCCCATATCTCCAATGCCGGCATCCACGCCTACAATCCGGGTGCGGAAGAACTCTACCTTACCTACGCCATCGCGCTGCCGTAGCGGAATGGCTTGGTCGAGTTTGCCCGGACGTCGCCGGGCATTGGTCCGGCGACGAAATCACGACCACTCACCAGCGTGCGGGGCACCGCAAGGTTGCGAGGGGCAACGAGGAGAGGAAGAGGGATGGAGGTCTCAGAAGCCTTCGCGTTCGAGACGCTTGCGCTCCAGCTTGCGCGCCCGGCGGACCGCTTCCGCCTTTTCCCGGGCACGGCGCTCGGAGGGCTTTTCGTAGGAGCGGCGGAGCTTCATTTCCCGGAAGATACCTTCGCGCTGCATCTTCTTCTTCAGCGCTTTCAGGGCTTGATCGACGTTGTTGTCGCGGACAATGACTTGCACGGGGCCTTCTCACTCTCTCTTTTGAATGACGCAAGGGACATAGAATAACGGGAAAGTCCCGTTTCTACCATAGGATACGGGCCGCAGAAAAGCTTGTCGCCGCAGCCGGTGCGTACGACATTGTCGATGGATATCGGATCCGGTCGATAAAGGGAAGGGGCAATGGCGCTTCTGAAGATCGCGCGCATGGGGCATCCGGTGCTGCGCCGCGCGGCCTTGCCGGTGGCTGATCCGAGTGCGGCCCGGATTGTCCGGCTGCTGGCCGACATGGCGGAAACGATGGCGGATGCGGGCGGTATCGGGCTGGCGGCGCCGCAGGTCCATGTCCCGCTGCGGGTCGTGATGTTCATGGTGCCGGCGGTGCGGGCTGCGGAGCCGCATGCACCGGCCGGCTCGCCCGGTGGATCGCTGCCCCTTTCGGTGCTGATCAATCCCGAGATCGAGCCATTGGGCGAGGAGATGGAGGAGTCGTGGGAGGGCTGCCTTTCGGTTCCCGGCCTTACGGGGCTTGTTCCCCGCTTTCGCCGCATCCGCTATTCCGGCGTCGATGCCGAAGGTCAGGCGGTGAGCCGCATTGCCGAAGGGTTCCACGCACGGGTGGTGCAGCACGAATGTGACCATCTCGACGGCATCCTTTATCCTGCCCGGATGCGCGACCTGCGGCACTTCGGATTCGTCGACGAACTGCAGCGCAGCGTTCGGATGCGCGAAGACGAGGAAGCACGCTCTGTGGCGGCGGAGCAACCGGACCAGGAGATGTCCCAGGTGCCGGCTGAGGAGGCGAACTGATGGAGTTGCAGGAAATTCGCGACCAAGTGCTGCTGGCCACCTTGCCGCAGGTGGCGTTCGAGGGGTGGAGCGAGGCGGCGCTGCGGGCGGGCATCGCCGAATGCGGTCTGCCGGAGGCCGATGCCGCGCTCGCCTTCACCGGCGGAGCACCGGAGATGATCGCCCACTGGTCGGCATGGGCCGACCGGCAGATGCTGCTGACACTCCAGGAACAGGCAAACGACGCGGCTGATCCGGCACCCGAGAGCGCCTCGGGGGCGGGCGGCGGCATGGGCGCGCGCGTCGCCGCGGCGATTCGCGCACGGATCGAGGTGAATGCCCTCTGGCGCGAGGCGGTTCGGCGCACTGTCAGCTATCTGACACTGCCGATGAACGTGCCGCTTGCCGCCCGGTCCACCTCTGCCACAGTCGATGCCGTCTGGTACGCGTGCGGTGACGTCTCGACCGACGTCAGCTACTACAGCAAGCGCGCGACGCTGGCGGCGATCTATGTCGCCACGGTGCTCTACTGGCTGGAGGATCGCTCAGACGCCTCCATGGATACCTGGGACTTTCTTGACCGGCGTCTCGAAGGCGTTCTGCGCCTGCCCCGCCTGCGTCGCCGCACCGAGGACTGGCTCGCAGGCTTCGTCTTGCCCCGCCGCCGGCGGGTGGCGCGGTTGGTTCGTCTTTGTTTTCCGCTCCGCGTCAGGGCGAC
Source organism: Defluviicoccus sp. (assembly GCA_013414705.1). Lineage (GTDB taxonomy): Bacteria > Pseudomonadota > Alphaproteobacteria > Rhodospirillales > Defluviicoccaceae > Defluviicoccus. The sequence continues at coordinate 2,177,205 of CP058705.1, read as the reverse complement.
GACTGACCNNGACGCTTGACGGATAACCGATCCTTGCCCGCAACCGGGGCAGGCCGACCGGAACTCATCCAACGGAGGTCTTGCTCCGCTTGATGTTTTCCCGAATTCTATCAGGGTCATCGCCCCTGTTGGCCATGCACATGGCCGGTTTNGGCAGATCGTCGGTTATCACCAGATCGTAGCCGGCATAGTGGGAGTCCGGGCCGGGCGTGATCTCGGTCCTCATGGACAGGCCGACACCGTTGATGCGGAGGCGGATCGTGGTGGTGAGACCACCCTTTGAGCAGCCAAAATCTTCCTACGGAGTCCCCCATTGCGCGNNGGCCGCAGGGTGATGCGCCCGAACGATCGTGGTGTCGATGATTTGAAGCTTTTCCGGGACCAGCCGAGCGTGGTTCAGCGCCTCCATGATCTTCTCCCGGAGGCCGTCGAACGTCCAGCGCCGCAGCTGACGGTAGACGGGCGCNCACTTTCCGAAATCTTCCGGCAGGCCATGCCATGGCGCACTGGCCCGCGCAACCCAGAAAATCCCATCCATAACAAGGCGATGATTGGTCTCCTTGCGGCCGTTGGGCTGCCGGAAGCGAGGTCTCCGGCAGTGCCGATGATGAGTTCGGCACCGTGTTCAACCTCTGTCTGCCGAGCGGCATCATCCTGCCCATCTTGAGCGAGGCTTTCGCCCGCTGGCAGGCTGAGCGCTCGCCCGGCCGGGGCGGTTCACGGCTCATCGGGGCAAAGATCGGGGCGTTGCTCGCCATAGCGAGCAACGGTTTGGCGAAGGTGCTACTGTGAAGACAATCGAGTCGACGCTGAAAGAACTTGTGTGAAGGTGACGTCGGAGTTCAGACGAGAACAGAAATTTGTAGCGGCCGGAATGGTCAGCGCGCTCGTCGTGACGGTTCTCGTTCTCAGCATCGTCGTCGTCGTTGACCGCGCGGCGACACCGCCGCTTNTCGCGATACGCCTGCAATCCGCCCTCCGCGCCGATCTGTTCGTGATCGTCTGGCTCGCGGCCGCGATCGCGAATGTCGCGCGTATGCGGTTCTTTTCCGAGAGCGACATTGCCGGCAGTGCCTCCGAGATGGGAAGCGAAAAGGTTCGGCAGGCGAACGCGATCCTGCAGAATACGTTCGAGCAGGTCGGCTTGGCGATCGTCACCCATCTCGTCGTGGCGGCGACCTTCGATCGATCGATTGCACCGATACAGACGCTGGTCTGCCTGTTCGCCGTCGGCCGCCTGCTTTTCTGGATCGGCTACCGGCACGGCGCCAGAGGACGCGCTTTCGGCTTTGCGCTTACCTTCTATCCCAGCGTTCTGGCCCTCGCGGCGTCTGCTACGGCGATAGTACTGGGAGGCAGCTGATCACATTGGTTTGAACGATTCTGTCAAATTGATGCGGAGCGGCGCGTCGCCACCCGATACGACAAACTCGCCAGAAACTATGCCTCAACCCTCGCTTATTGGACCTGATTGAGTCCGGACCCTTAAGGTCAAGCGGCTAAAGCGCGGCCGTTCGATCTGCTCGACCCGTGTTTCAGGAGCCGCGTGCTCGCGTTACGAGCATCACGCGCTTCGCATCCTGATAACCCGTTTTGGTAGCGATCCGTGAAGTAAACACAACGTGAACAAGTGCCCAAATGATGAAATTCAGGAAATTTACCCTCAATGGGTAAATTAATTTTACCAATATGGATATATTTACTTTGGTGATATTCCCCTAGCGTTTGTTGGTTTCAGGGCCGGACACGCCATCCGGTTCCGAAATGTCGCAAGCGGCCAAGCCAGATATTGCGCCCGAGGGTTGCGCGTGGCCGTGAGCGAACGCCATCGAGCGGATGGCTTTGACGGCATCAGCGCACGCCGAGGGCTGGCATCAGACGGTGCTGGCAGGAAGGAGGGAAGGGGGCAGTATGGACGGAGTTCTGACGCGGAACAAGGACGTCACCACCAGACTCGCGGGTTCGGCCAGGATCAGCGCCGTCAAGGACAGCCTCTGGCTGACGTACCTGCAGCGGCTGGCGGAGCAGCTTGGTGCCGTCTCGACAGCGCGGGTCATGCACGATTTCGCGCACGGCCAGAGCAGGCTCTGCGAAGCCATCAACGTCGAACCGGGGTTCACGGTCCGCTTCGACAGCATCGCACCGCTGCTGCACGCGGTGCTTCGACGCCCGGAAAACGCATTCACCTCCGGAGTGGTGATCCGGGATGGTTCGTCGGAGGCCTACGTCGATCAGATGGCGGCGGAGCGCTTCCGCCGCGAATGGGCCGACCCGCAAGGACTCGGCGACATTCTGTGCGGTCTGGTGACCGGCGAGGGCGAGCAGTGCATCTTGCTAATATTCGGACGACGGCGCGGTCAGCCCCGGTTTAGCGATAGCGATGCGGCCATTCTGCTCGGCGCACTTGGCGGCGCCCATCTGGTCTGGCGGACAGAACGCCAGCTGCGGGCGACGCGGTATCAGTCGGTGGCTGCATGGGGAACGTTGGATGCCCTTGCGGTTGGGGTGGTTCTGCTCGACGGCACTGGCCGTGTGCAGAATGCCAATCAGGCGGGACGTGAGATCATTGACCGCCGCACCTGCCTGACGATCACCAACAACTTCCTGAGTTGCGTGCACGCGCGCGATGCCGGGCGGCTGCGCCAAGCGATCGATGCCCTGGTTGCGGTCGATCCTGGCTCGGATCGCACAGAGACCGTGGCGCTGTCGGTGCATCGCACCGATGAGTCGCCGATGCTGCCGATGGTGCTGTGCCGGGTTGATCGCCGGACCGGAGAGCAGCAGCCCGAGCAGATTCTGCTGGCGGCATTCCTGTGCGACCAGGACCGGATCGACGGACCGAACGAGGCGTGGCTGCGCGAATGGTACGGACTGTCACGGGTGGATGCCGAAATCGCGGTCTCGCTGGCACGCGGCTGTGCTCCGGACGAGATTGCGGCACGGATGCATGCCAGCATCCATACGGTACGTGCGCACCTCAAGCGCATCTTCTGGAAGGCCGGCGTGGCGCGCCAGTCGAAGCTGATCCGTCTGCTGCTCGCCGGCCCGGCGCTGATCCGCGGCAATCGAATGTCGAACGCCGGCGCTCCCCGCCGGACTGTTAGAGCATGAGTCGATCTGCTCAAACCGTGCTCAGACAAGGAAAATCCGCCTATCCATCCCGGTATCAGGCGGTATGCAGGTGAGGAAAGCTGCTTCTCAACGTGGGGTTTAGTCTGCTCTGCAGATGTGATTGCGGATCCGCAGCCGGGTCGGGATGCGGCAGGCAAGCGGTGGTCGAGGAGGCGAGAGCGAATGGCACCCCGGTTTCCCACCCTGCGGACCGGAACTCACTGGAACGACAGGCCTAACCACCACTCATCCCGCAGTGTACGGGGCAATGCGACCAGCGAGAACGAGTGGATTGCCGCGTTCGGCAGCACAGGCGCGATCTGCAGCAGTGATGCGAAGCATATCCCCCGGCAAAGAGCACGATGGCGTCGGTGCGGACGACGGCAACGACCAGACGTTTGGGGGCCGCTACCCCGGCAAGGATACCGCCGACGACCACGAGAACATTGGTCCCACCGGCAACGACCTCATCGACGACAGCCCGCAGGGTAGCCGTAGACTCCCAGCAATGACGAACGGGCTGAGGGCAGTTCGGACGACAGCGGCACGGATGCCCTCTTCGGCAGCGACAGCAGGAATTTCACCGTCGGCGGCGGCGGCGGGGACGGGCTGCGCGGCGAGGACGGCAGCGACATCATGGGCGGCGGCGAGGGCAGCGATGTCTTCTCGGGGGGCCATGACGACCATCTGTCGGGCGACGACAGCAAGGACTTACTCCTCAGTACGCTCGGCGATGACAACCTGGCCGGCAACAATACGCTGCATGGCAGCGGCGGCGCCGACAGGCTCTTCGGAGGTGCCGGCAACGACGTCTTGGTGGGGAGCGTGGCAATGACACGCTGGACGGGGTCTGGCAACGACACTCTGAGCGGCGGCCCGGGTAACGACGTACTGGCCGGCGGCCCGGGAAACGACCGGCTGACGGGTGGCCGTGGTGCGGACTACTTCGTCTTCCGTGCCGACGAGAGTGGGTCCGACACCATCACCGATTTCAGCCAAAGCGAGAAAGACAAGATCGTTTTTTCTGACCTCGACCAGAGCGCCATCAAGGACGTCAACATCGACATGCAGACGCACGATGTCACGATCGAGCTGAAGAACGGCCAGACAATCATCCTTACGGACGCCGATGAGTCCTTCAAGCTCGCGTTTCAGCCCGCGGAGAGCGGCTGGGGCGGTCAGGGTGACGGCGGCTTCCCATTCGAGGACAACTTCTTGTTCGTCGATGGTGGCGATCTGCCGGGAGTGCCGACGCCCCGAGCCCGGGAACGAGCAATGTTGCGACGGCGTCAGTTTCGGAAGCTGTTACGCAGGACGACACATGCGACGATCACGATGCCGTCCACCCGCACGACTATTTCCTGCTCGGGTAACCGACAGTCAGGCAGCCCTCAGGACGTCGCCCACACCTTCCGACGGGCAGTGATGTCTCCAGCCGCATCACCGCCCGATTTTTCTGTCAGGGGGAACAGCGCTTCGGGCTTGCGAGGTCGACAAGACGGGGAACCGATGAAGCGCCACCGATGGGATATACCGTTTTCAGACCCACGGATCTTGGCGGCCGGACGTCGTGTCGAACCTGGGCACAAGTGGGAGTTCAGGCGGTAGACGACAGCCGGTCGTGGAACGCTTCCAGCCACGCCCGCCGGGCCTCCAATTCAGTGAGATGATGGTCCAGCCAATCGGGCAGGAAGCCGGCATGACTGTTCGTATGGGCGCGCAGATCATCCAGCCGGGCGATCTCGCGTTCGACCGCCGCAACCAGCAGATCGGCCTGCGTCGCCTGGTCGTCCGGGGCAAGCAGGTGCAGGAAGCGGAACTTGAGTGCAGTGATCAGCGTGTTCAGCTCGGTGTTCGACGGGCGCAGGTTGGCGGTGAGCAGTGAACGCATCTCCGCCTCGCCTTCGGGCGTGATCCGCAATACCTCGGTCTCGCCACTGCCCTCGACGCCCTCGACCAGCCCNTCGTACTTCAGAAGCTCGATGGAATGGCCCATGATCTCCGGCGTCGGCCCGATCACCCGGCTGATGAAGTGCCGGATCGAGATTGCAAGATCACCGTAGCGCATCGGCTGCAATGCCAGCGATCCCAGCGCACACAGCCGCACTGCTTCCTTGGGGGTCAGCGTATGATCAGCGTACATCCGCGCACCTCCACTGGCTACATCCGGGACCTAGTGTGCCGCACCGGCGGCCGCAAGTCCATGAACCAGGTCACAACTGGTCGAGGCTCACCGTGCCTCGCCCTGTGACGCGCATCCTGTCAGCTCGAGGCCGTGTTCACAGCGTTCCAATCGGGTCAGTGTCTTGTCCTGCTCCGGCAGACGCTCGAGGAGCCTGATCGCGTACGAAATGCGACCGTAGATGTCCTCGGGCGGCGGGGAAGCACTCCAGGTCGGAGCATCCTGTTGATGGGAACCACGACAACGCGGTCTGGCTGTCCGTCGCTGCCCATGGTCTGGCTGCTCCGATCGCCGCCCTGGCCGGCGGGAGCGAGGACCAGGACGTTTGCGGCCTGCAACGTCTCCAGATACCTGTTCAGGCTTCCTTCCGCAGCCATGGCGGCGTGGGGCGGCGCGGTGTCGAGAATGACCGGTGCCGCCGGAACTCCGTCGTTCAGGCCGGCCGTAATGGCCACCAGGTAGCGCCCTTGGGGCGCGAAGCCCAGCGCCAGGATGGCACGGTCTGCTGGCTGCGAGAGTTCCGGGCTTGGCAGAGTCTGTCGACTCGCGACGTCGTTGATGTGAATGCGGCCCTTCGTCGAGCCCGCATAGAGCAGACGGCTGTCGATGCTGAACACGAGCGCCGTGATCGGATCGTGGGGCGTGGAGAGCAGCTCTCCGATCAATTTGCCGGCCGCCGTCCATAGCCGGACCGAACCGTCCTGTGACGCTGTCGCGAGCCGCTGTCCGTCTGGATCGAATGCCAGCGAAAGGACGAGGCGGCCGGTGTGCGGCAGATCGATATCCCGCCCGCTGTGGTCGGTGCTCAGGAGTTCAACCGTGTCGCCGAGTGCGAGCGCGACCCGGTTGCCATCGGGAGTCATCGCGACCCCGAGCGGCGGGGTATCCAGATCGACCAGCCGAAGCGTTTCGCCCGCGCTGCCGGTGATTTCCAGGCTGGACTGCGATGCCACCACGACCCGGCTGCCGTCAGCACTTGCCGAGATCGCGACCACCTCCTTAGGAATCTTTCGGACCTTCGGGAGCTCGCTCGGCTCATAGAGCTGCCAAAGCAGCACTCGGTCGGGGCCCGAAATGGCGACCAGCCGACGACCATATCGGCTCAGGGAGCTCTCGGTGAACCAGCTACCCGGCTGCGGCGATGGGACTTTGATCCGGCGCAACAGAACGCCGGTCTCCGCGTTCCAGATACGAACGACACCGTCTCGCGACGTCGTTACAACCTCGTGGCCGCTCGCGTCGAAGCTCGCCGAGATGACCGCCTGTCCGTCGTGATCCAGTGCGAGGCTTGCCTTCGTGGGCTTGCTATCCTCGACAACACACGGCGATCCGCAATCGGGGTGCGCCGTCTGCGCGTAGAGATTCCAGATCGCGCATTCCCGTCCCAGCCCGCTGTGACAAGGCGGCGGCTGTCGGGGCTGAAGCGAGCATCAAAGATGCCGCCTCCACCGTGCTGGAAGGTTTGTAAAGGCGACCATCGGCGATGTTCCAGACTGCAGCCACCCCACCGAACGACGTCGTGACCAGGCGTTCGCCTTCCGGATCGAAGGTTATGGAACTGATCCCCGCGCGATGCGATGCCTGCCAGGGGACGTGCACCTCGATGGTCCTGACGGCACCATCCTCGCCTCCATCCCCACTGATCCTCCAGAGTCGGGGCCTTCGGTCTCCGATGGCCACGGTCGCCACAGAGGATCCATCCGGGCTGATGCTGGCAAAAGCCGGTGTCCGGTCTCCGACCGACCATGTCAGGGCGGGGGCCGGCTCGCCGATATTCCAGAACCGGATGACACCGTTTCGATCGGAGGTGACCATGTGTCGGCCAGTCCGGTCGAAGTCGACCGACCGAATATCCATCCGGTGTCGTCGTCCCCCAAAACGTGCTGGGTTGAAGGTGGGTGTGTGGCACTTTCCGTGGGCCGGCCCTTTCTGTCAGCTTCTCCACGGCATCTGCCGACGACAGGTCGACCGCCCCCGTGTTCGTGCCGATGACCATGCCGCCGTTCGGATCGAACCCTGCGAACGTGATGCGCCCAGCGCTGAAACCTAGCTGATCGCTCAACTGAATCTCGTGGGGATCGGTGTTCGGATGGCCCGATCCAGCACGTCGAGCGCATACTCTTTGTCCGGCCAGTAGAGCCAGGTCCAGACGGTATTGAGAGGCATCTGCCGGTGGGGGAGCGCTTCCAGCACCAACAGCAACGCCGTTCGCTGATCACCCGCTTCCAGGCGGCGTTCCGCCACTACCGCAAGCATACGGCTCCGCTGCGCGCACCTCCTTGAACATTGCTACCAAAGGCCCGCTGCTCCCAGGACGACGACCAGGATGACGAGCGTGAAGACCAGCAACGCCCTTGTCCGGTAAAACTTGTTCCTGCTTCGCTCCTGCGCCAGATTCTCTTCTGCTCTCGCTAGTTCGCGCTCGTGCTTCGCGCGTTCCTCTTCAGTCGCAACCCAGTCGAGAATTGGCCGAACGAGGACGTCATGGAAAATCTCGAACCGCGCGGGCCCTCCCGGAGGTGACTGCACGCGGTGGATGATCCGCGACGGTCCGTTGTCGAGCTTGCCGAGGACGGCTTCGACGTCCTCCGACTTCTTCTCCAGCGTCTTGGCGAGATCGCTGGGTGCGAGCGCGATCTTCATCCCGCTGGGGTGACGAGTCTGTCGAACATCGCAGCACACAAGTGGCGCTCGTCGACGTCTAGCCCGTTCATGATCTGCGTGAAGTGATCGCTGGCAATGCCGGTCGCTCCGCCCAGCGTGTGCAGCGTCTCCCGGCGCAGGATTGGGGAATTCTGCTGCCGTTCCCACCACCACAGCCGGGTCAGTGCGAGTTGCAGGTACGGTGTCTCGATCTGCAGCGTTCCAGCCTGCTGCACCTGTGCGAGCAGGTCCTCCACCACGTCCGGTTCTGCTTCGATCGGCCCGTCGCGGCCCTGCTCTTTCCACCTTCCGAGCGGGCCCGTGATCGCGTCCCGGGCGGCCTCCGGGTCGAGGGATTCCAGGAGAACGGAACGGGTGAAGATATCGGGAACAAATGGCTGGAGTCGCTTGAGTTCATAGAGGGCGTCCGCCCGGATGCTGATCAGCACGTGAGCGCCCAGCTCGCGCCGTCGGACGATTCGGGCAAGATCCGCCTCGAAGCGCTTGTCGTCTCGGGCAGTGCCGTAGTCCTGGCCGGTGAAGTACTGCTCGAACTGATCGAAGACGAAGACGAGCGGCAGCGAGCCCGGCACCCGGCTCCACTTACGCGCGAGCGTCTCCAGGCTGGCAAGGTGTGATGGGTCGGACGTCGTCCCGGCAACTGCGCCGGAGCGAGCGGCTGCCTCCTCTTCCACCGGCACTGCCATCGTTCGCGCCGGCTGTTCTGTCATTCGTTTGGCAACCTGCTCGGCGGTTGTCGTGAGCAGGTTGTCGTAGAACCCAAGATCCCAGCGGCGGAAGGAGATGGTCAAGGTGCCCGGAGCAATCTCCTGCAGTGCCTTCGGCAACGCGGCACCCAGAACGGAGCTTTTGCCGACACCGCTCGCGCCGTGCAGGACGGTAACACCCCGGACACCACGTGGGAGGCGATTAGCTGCGCGTCGTCGTCGCGTCCGAAGAAGTAGGGCTCATGCTCGGGATCGAAGGGCGACAGCCCAATGTACGGGCAATCGACAGCCATTGACTGTGCGTCAGACCGGTCCATTGGTAGCCGTCCTCACTCAGACGGCTTTGATGCCAGCGTCTCGGCAAGCTGTTTCGAAAAGTCATGCAGATCCATGTCGAAGATGTCGACTTGCTTGCGCTCCCACAACCTCCTGTCGATATCGTTCGGCTGAAACTGGATGCCCCAGGACCGGACCTGGCGTTTCTCCTGCAATCTGTGGTTCAGCATGACGCGGAAATTCCAATCTCGCAGACTGTAGCTGAGAAACAAAAATCTCCTGTTCACGAACATGGCCGAGATGACGGCCGGAACGGCGACCGTGTTGGTCAGGAAGGTAAGATAGTCTTCTTCGGTGATGACGTAACTGCCGTCGTCCGTGCCATCGCCGCGTTCCACGCTGCCGTGCATCTTGTAGATGATCGGCGCATTCTGTGGAATCCGCTTGAGCTGGGACGGATCGACCTGTTCGAAGTCGGACTCTCCCGCTGCCTTGTAGTTGACCAGCAGGCTCTCCTGAACCGACGTAATGAGCAGGTGATAAGGAAGCTTGGCGTCATCGAAGGCCCTCTCGATCATGTCGTCGTAGTTCGTGGTGATGATCAGGAAAGGCCTGCCTGAGCGTGCCGCGATCGCAACAAGTGTGATGTGCAGGATGTTGGGTGCAAAATCCCTATCGAAGATCGCTTTGAGCTCATTGTTCAGCAGCACCCGGTCAAACCGCAAGTGCTCGAACACCGAGGCTACACGCGACAGATCCTCGCGGATCCGCTGGAACTCCATCGGCTGTGCAGGAACCGGGATCTTATCGGCCAGCAACGACGCTAATTCATCCGCAGAGGGGGCAACGCCCNNAGCTGCAGCTGCTGCTTTGCGATGAAATATGGACGCACCGGCACCCAGGAAAGGAATGACATTTCCCTGGAGCATCTGGTCTACGATCATCCGGTAAGGTGGCGGTAGTGCAAATACCCCCGTAGTCTGTTCGGTCACTGTCCCACACGCCTCTCCGTGCATATTGCCCCCATCGATAAAGGCGAGCAAACGTGTACTAGCCCTGGCTTTGAGTCGAATCGGGACGGGCGATGCGCGCGTGGGCTGTCGGTGAACACGCTGTCGGACGCGTGATGGTGGCCGCTACCACGGTTCAACAGCTATATCGTGTGTCTTGAGCGTCGTTCGGTCAATTCTATACAATTCAAGGCTGAATCGCTTGAAGGGCTGGTCCACGAATATCCCCACTCGAGGGGATTGGCCGTGATCATACCTGCCCTGCGGAACGGCTGGTGTTTGGGCTCTGCGCGATCGTGCGAGCGGCCGGCTGACCGCCAGCTGAGCGTCGGTGAAACCGGCCGGCTCAACCGTTTGCGGCGGTGGTCTCGGCGAACGCCACGAGGTCGGCGGCGAAGCGGTCAGGGAAGCCCACGTGCGGTGAGTGGTCGGCGCCTTCGTAGATCTCNAGCTCCGCGCCGGGCGTGGCGTCGCGGACCCAGGGGCCGGTCGCCGGAGGATANAAGTTGCTGTGCGTCCCGTAGACCAACAGCGCCGGGACGGTGATCGCGGGCAGAACCGGACGGAAGTCGGCGGCTGTGAGTGTCGTCCACACCTCGATCAGCGGCGCGGCGTCCAGCATGCCGAAGTAGGTGCGCAGCCGCGCTTGGCTGGGGCGGTTCTCCTCGTAGCGGCTCCGTGCGGCAGAATTGAGCCCGAAAGCGATCAGCCGCATCACCGTTTCGACGAAATCCGTGCGCATGCCGTGGACGAACGCGGCGTCCCGTTCCGGCGGCCAGTCACCATAGATCCCGAGCCGCCAGTGCGCGTCGGTGACCAGCCGCGGCGATTGGTCGATGATCCCGATTCGGCCGAGACGGTGACAGCCATGCCGTGCGATGTGCTGCCACAAGGTGAGCGCTCCCATCGAGTGGCCGACGACGAGCGGCTTCCCNAGGCGGAAGTGATCGAGCAGGTCACGCAGGTCATCCGCCATCCGCTGGACGGTGACCGGATGCGTGCGCTGCGGTTGAGGATCGCCGTGCCCGCAATGGCCGCGCGCGTCCCAGCGATAGACGGTGAAGCGATCGGCCAGCCGATGCGCGATCGGCTCCCACACCCGGTGGCTGGATGCCCACTCGTGCAGCAGGACGATCGGCGGGCCGTGGCCACTGACCTGCACGGCGATCGTCTCGCCGTCGTCGGCCATGATCCGTTGCAGCTGCATGGCTGATGCCCTCCTGCTGGCAATCCAGCGTCACTGTCGCCCCGTACCGCCCCGGTACCATTGGCATCCGGTACCAGCCGGCTGCTGGTCCGGGAAAATCAGCTCCAATGCGACATAGCGGAAACAGCCTGCGAAGGGAATTGCAGCGCGATCGCATCAAGCGTGCAGGAGGAGGGCTTGCGCAGCGGCGTCCGCTTCGTTCTCAGCAGCCGTGCGGGTGCAGGTACTCGACGGGATGGGTGGTTGCCGGAGCGTGGGAGGAAACAGGAGAGGGGCATGGGAAGAGGCCGGGGCTGGGGCAGCGGGCTGCGGCTCTGCTTGCGGCTGTTCCGGTTTGTGCCGCCGCAGGCGGTTGAACAGGCCGACGACGCCGCCGATGACGATCGCCGCAAACAGCAGCGGCAGGTCTCCGGCAGTGACGCCGCTGGCTTCCCGCTGGAGGTCCTGCGCCGTGCCGTCGTAGGCCGAAGGATCGTTGTCGCGCATGGGGGCCTCCTTGCTCCCGTTTCCGCCCGTGGATGGGTTGACGAAATTGAAAACAACCGTCTAAATCTTACTCCTGGTTGGCTAATGGGGAGTGTCGGCGCTCACACCTCGCTGTGCGGTGCGGGCTCATTATGCAGCAGTCGCCGTTACCGTGCAGTTCTAGCAGGCGTCGCAACTGTGATTTGAATGACTGAATTTCTGCTTATTGCTATTCTCGCGACGACACTGATCGGTGCGGCAACGGTCAGTATCTGGGACAGGGCGCGCAACCCTGCGTTTACGTGGCATCTCGCACTGCGCAGTTTGGCCGTTGGCGGTGCCATGGTGTTGGCCGGAATAGGGTTTGCTGTTTCTGCCATCTGGCTGCTGCTTCTCGGCACGGGCGGCGCTGCTGTGGACCAGGCGCTCGTGCTGGGTCTCGCCGTTTTCATGTTTGCGCCGCTGGAGGGACAGCGCTGGCTGCCCCGACCGGAGAGACCTCCCTGGTATCCGTCGCGTCTGTTCCGGATTGCTGAGGTGGGACTGGTGATCGTCGTTCTTTTACTGGTGCTCTGGGGCTGCTGGCACCCACTCACACCAGCTTCGCCTGATCTTCTGCGCCAAACCGGTTCCGTTTGCTATATCTCTGGAAGGTGAGAGAGAGCGGAGCCGGACCAATGCGCATCGACGGGCAGCATTACCGGACCATCTGGCCATCCGACGATGGCAGGACGGTGGAAATCATCGATCAGACGCGGCTGCCGCACGCGTTTGTCGTCATCCGGCTGCACAGTGCCGAAGACGCGGCGCACGCCATTCGCAGCATGCAGGTGCGCGGTGCTCCGCTGATCGGCGCTGCTGCCGCCTACGGGCTGGCCCTGGCGCTGCGTGACGATCCCTCCGACGCGGGGTTGGCGCAGGCGCGCGCGTTGCTGCTGGCGAGCCGGCCGACGGCGGTGAACCTGCGCTGGGCGCTGGACGAGGTGGCAGCGGTGACGAGGCCGCTCGCGCCTGAGGGGCGCGCCGAGGCGGCGTGGCGGTGCGCGGCTGCGATCTGCGACGAAGACGTGGCGATCTGCGCCGCGCTGGGCCGGCACGGTGCCGAACTGATCGAGCACGCCTACCGGGCGAAGGGCGAATCCGCACCGGTCAACGTGCTCACCCACTGCAACGCCGGCTGGCTCGCCACCGTCGACTGGGGAACCGCGCTGGCGCCGGTCTACGCCGCTCATGATCGCGGCATTCCGGTGCACGTGTGGGTCGATGAGACGCGGCCACGCAACCAGGGGGCGGCACTCACCGCCTGGGAACTGGGCCACCACGGGGTTGCGCACACGGTGATCGTCGACAATGCCGGCGGCCACCTGATGCAGCGGGGGCTGGTCGACCTGTGCATCGTCGGCACCGATCGGACGACGCGGCGCGGCGACGTCTGCAACAAGATCGGCACTTACCTGAAGGCGCTGGCGGCAAAGGACTGCGGCGTGCCGTTCTGGGTGGCGCTGCCAGGTCCGACCATTGACTGGACGATCGACGATGGTCTCGCCCAGGTCCCGATCGAACAGCGTGATTCGGCCGAAGTGACTCACATCAGCGGCCGCACCGCCGACGGCTCCGTTGTCGCGGTGCAGCTGACGCCCGACGGCAGTCCCGCGCGCAACGACGCCTTCGACGTCACTCCCGCCCGGCTGATCTCCGGCCTTATTACCGAGCGGGGCTGCTGTCTCGCGTCGGTCGAGNGGCTGGCCGGACTTTATCCGGACCGGGCCCCAGTTGCGGAGGGCGTGGAATAGGGAACACGCGTCGCCATGGGCGGCTGGCAGGAGATCGAGAGCGATGGCGTGCCGATCCGCGCCTGGATCCGCGGCGTGCCGGTGGAAGACGCGGCGCTGGCGCAGCTGCGCACCGTCGCCCGGCTGCCGTTCGTGNGGCCCTGGGTGGCGGCGATGCCGGATGTGCACTGGNGGATCGGCGCCACCGTGGGCTCGGTGATCCCGTCGCTGGGGGCGATCGTTCCGGCGGCGGTCGGCGTCGACATCGGCTGCGGAATGATGGCGGTGCAGACGGCACTGAGCGCAGCACAGCTCCCCGACAGCCTCGCAGACCTGCGGGCGCAGATCGAGCGCGCGGTGCCGCACGGGCGCACCGGTAAGGGCAAGGTGGCGCACGACCGTGGCGCCTGGCGGGATCCGCCGGACGACGTGGTGCACGCCTGGCGGACATCCGCCCATGACGGTCGCTCGCTGCAGGACGGTCTGAAGACGATCGTGGACCGGCACCCGCCGCTGGCTTCTGGCACCGCCCTGCCGCACCTGGGCACGCTCGGAACGGGCAACCACTTTATCGAGCTGTGCCTGGACGAGGACGACTGGGTGTGGGCGATGCTGCACTCCGGCTCGCGTGGCATCGGCAACCGCATTGGCACCTGGTTCATCGCACAGGCGAAAGCGGAGCTGGAGCGCGCGGGCGTGCTGCCGCCCGATCCCGACCTCGCCTGGCTCACCCAGGACTCGCCGCTGTTCGCCGACTACGTGGCGGCGGTGGGCTGGGCGCAGGCGTTCGCGCGAACCAACCGCGAGGTGATGATGGGGCGCGTCCTCGACGTTCTCCGCCGCACGGTCACCGGCTTCCGGCTGGGGGCCGTCGCCGTCAACTGTCACCATAACTACGTGGCACGCGAGGAGCATTTCGGCGCGGCCCGGTGGATCACCCGCAAGGGCGCGGTGCACGCCGGCCGCGGCGAGTTCGGCATCATTCCAGGCTCGATGGGCGCACGCTCGTTCATCGTTCGTGGCTTGGGTAACGCGGAGTCATTCTGTTCATGCGCGCACGGCGCTGGCCGGGCGATGTCGCGCAACGAGGCGAAGCGCAGGTTCACCGTCGCCGACCACCTCTACGCCACCGAGGGCGTGGAGTGCCGCAAGGACGCGGCCGTGATCGACGAGACGCCGATGGCCTACAAGGACATCGACGCCGTGATGGCGGCCCAGGACGACTTGGTCGAGGTGGTGCACACCCTCAAGCAGGTGCTGTGCGTCAAGGGCTGAGCCGATGCCATCACCGACGTTGCTGCTGTTTTCCCCTCCTCTTTCGACGCACGCGGTGCCCTCATTGGTTGGCGAGGTGCAGCGTCAGGTCCTGGATCAGGTCGTGCCAGCCAGCGTTGTAGCGGTTGGCCTCGGCCGCCGGCAGGCCCTGGTGAGTGATAACAACCCGGGTCGTCCCGTCCTTCAGATCGTGAAGGTCGAGGGTGACACGGCTTTCGTGTACGAGCTCGGCGGCGTCCTTGGCTGCGTCCTTTCCGGCGACCGTGTCGGACCAGGTGAACACCAGCCGACTTCCGGGGTAGACTTCCAGAAAGCTGCCGCCCACCATCTCTTCCTTGCCCGAGGCGGAGCGTATCCCGTAACGATAGTGCCCACCAACCCTGACATCCGCCTCACAGAGGTACAGTGTCGCGTTTTCGGTGTGACCCCACCAGGTCGGCATCGAAGCTGCATCGGTGCACGCCTGATATGCCACCGCCGGCGTGGCCGGCACGACCCGCGCGGCACGGACGGTCTGGCCGGCGCGTGGTTGCTGCGTCGTCTCGTTCATCGCGTCCTCCTCGGATATTCCGGTTGGCGGCCTGTTTTCCGGCCGTCGTCTGTCAGGATAACATGGTGCGGGAATGACACGTTCCCATATGTGCGAGATCGGAGTGGGGCATCGCGCGGCGCGCGAGCCGTGATTTTTGTGGTTGCCGTGGTGTTCGCTCTGGCATTGGCTCTGCCGCCGCCGCCCGCGGCCAGCGCCAACGCTGGCGACGGGCTCGCCTTTGACTGCCGTGATGCACGGTTCCGCTGGAGTCACGGCAGGCCGAAAATCAATCTTCGCCACCTGTTCTGTGGTGAAGTCGACGACGGCCATCCGAAGGGACTGCACTCCACACGCCTGGCGGCAACCTGGACGGTGGTGCGCCGTATCGAGCGACGCCAGGAGGAAGGGGGCGGGATTTATTCCACCATCGCCGTGTTCCGGGGCGGCCGGCGCAAGTTCTCGACGTTTTTCCTGATCGTTGCACAGCGGAGCAGATCGTCCAGTCAATCGAATATGCCGCGTCCAATCCGAAGCGTTCACACAAGCAGTGGGGGAAGATCGGCTTATCTGGTCCGGAGTTAGACAGTATTCGTGACCACAATCGGGCTGATCACGAAACGTTCTGTCTGGACAATGAAAACAAACCATTCGAAATTCGCCTTGGAGTGCTTGCGGATGGCCGGATCAACACGGCATTCCCCAACTGACGACACGCCACCTGTTGATACCGGGGAGGGATGGGTGGCAGGAGAAGAAGAAATGAAGCGTGGCATCTACCGCGATCGCCGCGATCGTCTCCGCGCCTCTGTCGATGTCTTCCCGTCGATGCTTGCCGACTTTCTCGAAACCGATGTTCGCGACAATCCTGCTTGGTGCGAGGAGTTGCTGCAGGGCTTGGACGAGGCGCGCGGCGGTCGCTGCTTCGAGGCGACCGGCAACCTCTATGCGCTGCAGGCCGGGCCGGACGTCGCCGAACTGCGCAACGGCTACGACGAACATCTCGCTCCACTCAGGCTCGCCGTTGCCGACCTGCACCGCGCACTCACCGCCTGGAGGCGGGCTATCGGCTGAGCAAATCCTTCGCGACAGCCGTCCTGTTGTCAGCAAGGCGTGGCCTGCATGGAAGCCGCGCGTGGGCGCGGCTTCTTCTGCAGCCTGCTAGCGCTTGATCGGTTCGCCCACGATCTTTGTCGGTACGTCGGCGCCGAGCCACCGATAAACGAAGCCGCCGAGGAGTGCGCCCAGGATCGGTGCGATCCAGAACATCCACAGCTGGGCTAAAGCCCAGCCACCGACAAAGACGGCGGGGCCGGTGCTGCGGGCCGGGTTCACCGAGGTATTGGTAACCGGGATGCTGATCAGGTGGATCAGCGTCAGTGCCAGGCCGATGGCGATCGGCGCGAAGCCGACGGGCGCGCGGCCGTGGGTCGAGCCCAGGATCACCACCAGGAAGAAGAAGGTCAGCACGACTTCGGCCAGGAACGCCGATGTCATCGTGTAGCCGCCCGGCGAATGGTCGCCGTAACCGTTCGAAGCGAAGCCGGCGGAAAGATCGAAGCCCGCCTTGCCACTGGCGATGAGATACAGCACGCCCGCCGCGGCGATACCGCCCAGGACCTGAACGATGATATAGGGTATGATGTCGACTGCGGGAAAGCGGCCGCCTGCCCACAGGCCGATGGTTACCGCCGGATTGAAGTGCGCACCGGAGATGTGGCCCACCGCGTACGCCATCGTCAGCACGGTCAGACCGAAGGCGAACGCCACGCCGGTGAATCCGATGCCGAGTTCCGGAAAGGCTGCCGCCAGCACGGCGCTGCCGCAGCCGCCGAACACCAGCCAGAAGGTGCCGAGAAATTCAGCCCCCAGACGTTGAGACATGCTGTTCATGTACTCGTAAACTCCCCTAGAAATATGGACCGCGAGACGACCGTTGCCGGGACAAGGGCAGGCGTCGGCATCGCAGATTTGCCCCCTTACACAGGCGCCCGCTCCGGCGGATGACTTCCCCGGCGAGAGGCACGCCCACGACCATGCCCGACCCTCAGAATCGGTTGGTGGGTTGAGAATGGCTCGCGGGTTCCGCATAGCCGCGATGCGGTGCTTTGTAAACCGCAGATAGTGATGCGTGCGGTTTCTCTCGTATCGGATGACAGATAAGGCCTACCAGGAGACTCGGAACACCAGATGCGCCCCACCGACCATCGGCGCGATACCGAGATCGACGCCGCCCGGCTGCTGTTTTCCGGAATCGTGCACCATCGCCTGGTAGTCCTTCCAGTCGCGGGCGGGCCGCCAGGGAGCGCTCAGGATGTTGATCACACCGCCCGCGGTGCCACTGGCAAACGTAATGATCGCGTCCGATGGTCGCCCGACGAGGCCGATGATCAGACCAGCGACGGCGTTCAAGCCGACGTTGCCGGCGTGCGTGGCGAAAGATGTGCGCTCGTCCGCCCGCTCGGCATTGCCGTGCAGCAGCTTTCGGCGGCACGCAGCTTGGCGATTTTTCTTCGCGCGTTTCATCGGGCAGCCCTCGATCGGGCCGGCGCCATGGCGGGCCTCAAGTGGCCGCAACAGCAGATCGGCAATGCCGATCGCGCTCATTCCGGCGTTGACGGCATTGTTGACCTGATTGTCCGTCTTGTCGTCGACCCCTGCTAGGACGCCCAGCCACACCATCGAGACGGAATCGATGGTCATCCAGCTCCAGTACCAGATCTGGCCGTGGGTCCGGCTGTCATCGAGACGCTCCTTGAGAAAACGCAGCCGATCGTCGAGCACGCTGTCCGGCAGCGTCGTGTCCTTGGGCGTCAGCACCCGGTCTTCCGCTGCCGGCGGGGCGGTCTCCGCCCGCAGCGGGGCTGCGTCGGCGACGATGCACAAGACCCCGACCACCACAGCCATCAGGACTCGACTGGCGTGGCCGCTGACCCAACGGCTTTGCGTGGCGCGCATGTTCCCTCCCTCTCCCTGCCGCCCGACCCTAGGGGGCAGGGCCGCCCCGCCAGCCCTCTTTTTCAGCAATTTACGTCGTGTATGACTCAGGAATACTAGGTGTTTGATCCCGGCCTTTGATGGTGCGCTCCTCCAGGTTGCCGACATGTCGCCGCCGCCCCGCCCGCCGAACTCGATGCATATCCGAGTTGGTTTGGGAACCGGCGACTAACACCAACCTTCACGGGAACGGAAAGGCAGTCGAGTCGCCAAACTGGGTGACATTAGAGCGGATTCTGATCAGTCTGGGTCATAGCCGCACGAGCTGAAGTAGTTGGCGCATTCGGCGGGCTGGAAGAAGTCGAGGAGTTTGCCGATGAGCTCCCAGAGGCCCTGGACGGTTCGCTCGGCGGCCTTGCGGAGCATGGCTTTGAGGCGGGCGAAGGCTTTTTCGATGGGATTGAAGTCTGGGCTGTAGGGCGGGAGGAACAGCAGGGTTGCGCCGGCGGCCTCGACCAACTCGCGCACCGATGCGCGCTTGTGGCTCGACAGGTTGTCCATGATGACGATGTCGCCGCGACGCAGATCGGGCGCGAGGACTTGGGCCACGTAGGCTTCGAACCACTCGCCGTTGATCGGTCCGTCGAGCACCATGGGCGCGACCATGCCGCTCTTCCGCAGCCCCGCGACCAGCGTCGTGGTCTTGCGGTGGCCGTGCGGGAAGCCCATCCGCAGGCGTTCGCCCCTGGGGAGCGGCCATGGCTGCGTGCCATGTTGGTCGCGGTCCACGTCTCGTCGATGAACACGAGCCGGTCAGGATTGAGGTCGAGCTGACTGTCGAACCAGGCCCGGCGCTGCTTCAAGACGTCGGGACGGTCCTGCTCGACCGCGTGGCCGGTCTTTTTTCCGCGTGATGGAATGGCGCACGAAGAAGCGGTGGAGCGTCGAGTTCGCCACCGTCAAGCCGATGCCGGCGAGGTGCTCGCGAAGCTCATCGAGCGTGATGTCCTTGCGCGCTTCCCACAGCGCCAGGATCTCCTCGCGGCGTTCCTCGACGCGATGCGAGCGCATGTCGCCACCTTGGCGCTTGGGTACGGCGTTGCCAGTCACGAGCCGCTGCGCCTGCCACCGGATCGCCGTCGAAGGTGCCACGCCGAACCGGGCCGCGGCCGCTCGGCAACTCATCCCCGCATCGATCGCCGCTAACAGCCGCGTGCGTAAATCTATCGAAAGAGGCTGACCCATCCATGCTGGCCTCCTTGCCCCAGCCAGCATCCTGAATCAGATTTTCAGCCCTTTGTGAATCCCTTACGATTCATACCGATCAGAAACCGCTCTAATCGAATAAATGCGAAACGTATCGTGCGGTTCTGGACCAGACTAGCGATCAGGTTCGGGGCTTTCGACACAATCGGTTATGCGCACGAGCCCACTTCAGATCACCAGTTGATAATTGAAAGATAACGTGATCCAGCTCCAATAAGCCGGATTAAGGGTTGGATTCACATCGAAGACCGCATACCCTGTTATCAAATTTCGATCGACGCGCCGTAGGCACCTGCTTTGACGGCTCGATATCTGTCGTTATCAAATCAGATATCAAAACCAATCATCGTATCCTAATCATTGGGTCGTGATAAGAGGGAATTATAGTGGCTGGATTATCAGTGATCAATCCGGATTTGCGCGCCACACAGCAAATATACGGCCATGATCCACTTAAAGTGCGGAATACAGATCAATATCGCGCCGAGTACGTCCAGAGCTTTGTCGAAAAATGGGACGAACTGATCGATTGGCAGGCTCGCGCCGAAAGCGAAGGGTCGTTCTTCATCGAGACGCTCAAGGCCCGCGAAAAGCGCAAGATCCTGGATGTGGCGTGCGGCACGGGCTTCCACTCGCTGCGCCTGATCCGCTCAGGGTTTGATGTCACCAGTTCCGATGGCAGTGCCGCGATGCTGGCCAAGGCGTTCGAAAATGTCCGACGCCACAATTACATCCTGAAAACCGTGCAGGCGGACTGGCGGTGGCTCAACCGGGACGTCCACGGCACCTATGATGCCATCATCTGCCTGGGCAATTCCTTTACGCACCTGTTTGATGAAGCCGACCGGCGTCGTGCGCTGGCCGAATTCTATGCCGCGCTGGAACATGATGGCGTGCTGATCATCGACCAGCGCAACTACGATTCCATCCTCGATCAGGGATTCGATTCCAAGCACAAGTACTACTACTGCGGCAACAAAGTCTCTGCCGAGCCCGAATATGTGGACCCGGGTCTGGCACGCTTCCGCTATCAGTTCCCGGATGGCGCCGAGTACAAACTGAACATGTTCCCGTTGCGTAAGAACTACCTGTGCCAGCTCCTCCGGGAGGCTGGTTTTCAGCGTATTCATACCTATGGAGACTTCCAGGAAACATATCAGGAGAACGAGCCGGATTTCTTCATTCATGTCGCAGAAAAAGAGTTCTGCAATGACTNNGAGGTGGCGGTGAAAACTGCGGATGCTGTTGCCGAAGCGTACTACGACAGCGGCGACGCGGATCGTTTCTATTTTGGGGTCTGGGGCGGCGAGGATATCCACATCGGCCTTTATGATCAGACCAGCGATATCGCAGCGGCAAGCCGCCTGACCGTGGAGCGCATGGCATCCGTGCTGGGTGATTTGGGCGGCAGCACCCAGGTGCTTGACGTCGGGTCGGGCTACGGTGGTGCGGCGCGTTACCTCGCCAAGGATTCCGGCTGTTCCGTCCACTGCCTCAACATCAGCGAAACTCAGAACGCGACCAACCGGCGGCTGAATGCGGAACAAGGGCTCAGCGACAAGATCAAGGTGGTGCACGGCAGTTTCGAGGATGTTCCGGAACCCGACGGCTGCTTCGACGTGGTGTGGTCCCAGGATGCGATCCTGCATAGCGGGAATCGCNAAGGGGTGTTCAGCGAAGTCTTCCGGGTTCTCAAGCCGGGCGGTCGGTTCGTGTTTACGGACCCAATGCAGGCCGATGATTGTCCGCCGGGTGTTCTGCAGCCGGTTTACGACCGCATCCACCTGAAAAGTCTCGGATCGTTTGCCTATTACCGGCGGACTGCGGCGGAAATCGGATTCGATGAGCGTGATGTGATCGATCTGACGCCGCAACTGCGCGTCCATTATCACCGTGTCGGGGAAGACCTTAAGGCGCGTTATCACACGCTGTCCGCGACGGTCAGCACCGACTACATGGATCGCATGCTGCTCGGTCTGGAGAATTGGGTGACGGCGGCCGATAGTGGCTATCTCGCCTGGGGTATCCTGCATTTCCAGAAACCACAACAATAACGCGGCGGCTGTGGTCGCTGTGAAGCGCGAGAGCGGATGTCGGAAAAGATTGTTGTCCAGAATTTAACCAAGGTGTTTGGCAACGCACCCGAGGAGGCCTTGGCACTTCTCGATCAGGGATTGGACAAAGCGGAGATATTCGAACGAACGGGTCAGAGTATTGGCGTGCAGAACGCCTGCTTTTCCGTTCGCGAGGGTGAAATCTTTGTCATCATGGGCCTCTCGGGCTCGGGAAAATCGACCCTGGTGCGGCTGCTCAACCGGCTGATCAACCCCACGCGCGGCGAGATCCTGGTCGATGGGCGCGACATCGCGGCGCTGAACCGCGCGGACCTGATCGACCTGCGTCGTCGCGACATGGCGATGGTGTTTCAGTCGTTCGCCCTCATGCCGCACCTGACGGTCGCCGAAAATGCTGCGTTCGGACTGGGGATCGCTGGCGTCAGCAAGACGGAGCGCCGCAAGAAGGCGCTCGATGCCCTGGAACAGGTCGGCCTTGCGGGCTACGGCGACAGCTATCCGCGTGCGCTGTCCGGGGGCATGCAGCAGCGCGTCGGTCTCGCCCGCGCCCTTGCCGTCAATCCTTCGGTCATGCTCATGGACGAGGCGTTTTCCGCCCTCGATCCGCTCATTCGTGCCGAGATGCAAGACGAGTTGCTGCGGCTTCAAGAGCAGGCGGAGCGAACCATCGTCTTCATCTCGCATGATCTCGATGAGGCCATGCGCCTGGGGGACCGCATTGCGGTGATGGAGAATGGACGGATCGTGCAGGTCGGAACACCCGACGAAATCCTCAACAATCCGGCCGACGATTACGTGCACGCCTTCTTCCGGNGGGTCGATGTCTCCCGGGTGCTGACGGCCAAGGATATCTGCCGCCGGGCACAGGTGACGGTGATCGAGAGGCATCACCAGGGCGTTGCGGCCGCGACCAAGCGGCTCCAGGAGTATGATCGTGACTTCGGCTTCGTGGTCGACAAGNGGGGCCGGTTTCACGGGATCGTCACCGTCGACAGTCTTCGGCAGTGTCAGCGCAGCGGCAATCCCAATCTGGCGGAAGCAACCGTGCCGAACGGTGAAACCGTCGCACCGAATGCGCTGCTGAGCGACATCCTGGATGTCGTTGCGAACGATCCTTCCNCGGTCGCGGTTGTCGATGAGAAGGGTCGTTACCTCGGGGCGATTTCCAAGGCGGTGCTGCTCNAAAACCTTAAGCGGTACGGGGTAGCCGAGATGGATTTTCGTATTCCCGTGGGACAATGGATCGATTGGCTGGTGGAGTTCCTGCTCGATCACTTCGAGTCGGTATTTGACGCCCTGGCGCTGGCCATCGGTGTCGTTGCCAACGGCATTGAAGCGGCGCTGCAGTCTATTCCGGTGGTGGTGCTGATCGCCATCCTTGTCCTGCTCGGGCTTTGGCGCGTCGGCTGGCGGTTCGCAGTGTTTGTCGCTGCCGCCCTGATCTTGGTCCTGGGCATGGATTTATGGCACCAGACCGTCTCGACCCTCGCCCTGGTGCTATCGGCAACGCTGGTCAGTCTGCTGCTGGGCATCCCGCTTGGCATTCTCGCGGCCAAGAGCGATGCCGCCGATACGCTCATTCGCCCGATCCTCGATCTGATGCAGACCATGCCGGCCTTCGTCTACCTGATTCCGGCGGCGATGTTCTTCGGATTGGGCAAGGTGCCGGGGATTATCGCGACGATCATCTTCGCTATGCCGCCTTCGGTCCGCCTCACCAACCTCGGCATCCGTCAGGTACCGCGCGAGATGGTCGAGGCTGGAACGGCATTCGGCTGCACGCCCGTTCAACTCCTCGCAAAGGTCGAAATTCCCACGGCGATGCCGTCAATCATGGCGGGTATCAACCAGACCATCATGCTGGCGCTGTCGATGGTGGTGATCGCCTCGATGATCGGAGCCGGCGGCCTTGGCAACGACGTCCTGCAGGGAATTCAGCGCCTGGATGTGGGCCTGGGCTTCGAAGGCGGGCTGGGCGTGGTGATCCTCGCCATCATCCTCGATCGGATTTCGCAGAGCTTTGCTTCGAAAGAGAAATCGCCGTTCGGTGCCGCGCTGAAGGCTCTGCTGCACCAAAAAGGCCGCGCGGCCGGCAAAACCTGACGGCAACGAACACGATGGGAATCGAGGAGGGAGTGAAGTTGGCATGATTACCACACGTCGCAAGTTGATTGGCGCAATACTCGCGGCCACCGTTCTTGTCTTCATGGCCGGCCCCAGCGTGGCCCAGGATAAGGAAAAGATCACCATTGGGTGGACGGCGTGGGATGACGCCGTGTTTATTACCAACCTGACGAAAAAATCCTCGAAGACCGCATGTCCGTCGATGTCGAGTCATCGATGGCCGCCATTGGCATCCAGTATGAAGGGATCTCGAACGGTGATCTCGACCTGATGATGATGTCCTGGCTGCCGGATACCCACAAGGACTACTGGGCGAAGGCGCGGGAGAAGGCGGTTACCTTGGGGATCCTGTACACCAACGCGGTACTGGGATGGGCGGTGCCCGACTATGTCGATCCCAAAATCCAGTCCATCGAGGATCTGAAAGATCACGCCGAGCTGTTCGACGGCAAAATCCAGGATCGATCCCGGTGCCGGTCTGATGCGCCTGTCCGCGGACGCCATCAAGGACTACGACCTCGACAACTTCGAACTGGTCTCCGCTTCGGATGCGGCAATGACGGCCGCACTGGCGCGTGCCATCCGCCGCGAAGAGCCGATCGTGGTCACCACCTGGAAGCCGCACTGGATGTTCGGGCGCTGGAAGCTCCGGATGCTCAAGGATCCCAAGCACACGCTGGGCAAACAGCAGCACGTCGATGCCAAGGCCAGAGCCGGCTTCTTCACCGACCATCCCGAGGTTGCGGCCGTCATCGCGCGCATCAACCTGCCGATCGAGGACGTCGAGACGTACATGTTCAAGGCCTCGGAAACCTCGGTCGACGAGGCGGTCGAGGCGTTCATCGCCGAAAATCCGGATCGGGTACATTACTGGGTGACCGGCGAGATCAAGTAAGTCAGTGGCGGTGCGCGCACGACGCCCCACCGTCGGGCCCCTCGTCGTCTGACGCAAGCGGCGGCGGCGGGGGCTGCTGGCCCGTGATCACGTCGGGGTGACTGGAGCACGGCAGCAACGTCAGGAGCCGCGGGGCCGCCCCATATCCGGCAGATGCGTGACGTTCATCCTGCCGCTCTTCCGTGTTCCGCGCCGCCGCCGTCATTCTGATCGTGTGCGCGGTGGCGGCGGCGGTACTGATCGACCGGCTGCCGCCCGAAGATGTGCCGTTCATTCGCGTCGACCTGGAACGCCCGGTAGGGTTTGCCACCGGCATGAAGCTGTCAGGGCTGCGTGGCGATCTGGGCGCCTGCCAGGACGCCGTCGCCCGCTCGAAGCTGGTGGCGAGGCATCTGCCCGACCGCGACTTGGGTGGGTTCTGCCGGCTGCACGGCGTGGTGCAGATCGAGCGATCCTCTATCCCCTGGTCGACGCCGCCGCGCGCCACCTGTGCGCTCGCCGCCGCGCTTTACGTCTGGGAGCGCGAGGTGGTCGCCNCCGCCGCCGCCCGTCACCTCGGCACGACGGTGACCCGGATCGACCATTTCGGCACCTATGCCTGCCGGACCGTGCGTGGTTCGTCCGGCAGCGGATCGGGCGGTCGGCCGAGCGAGCATGCCACCGCTAATGCCATCGACGTCGCCGGCTTCCGGCTGGCGAACGGACGGCGGATCACCGTCGCCCGCAACTGGAACGGCGACGGTNCCGGCGGCCCCTTCCTGCACGACGTGCGCGACGGCAGCTGCCGGTTGTTTCGTGCCGTCCTCAGTCCCGAATACAACGCCGCGCACGCCGACCACTTTCACCTGGACATGGGCCGTTGGGGCATCTGCCGCTAACCGGGCCACGACTGCTGGGTGACTGCTGCTTGGGCGCTGCCGGCGCCAGTGCCGGTGTGCGCCTGTTCCGGTGATCAGGGACTGCAGCAGCGCGAAGCAGCGGCGGGAGTATTCACGGCACTGGCGATGGCAAGCGTGCCCGGTAGAGAGGTCGTCAGGGAGGTCGGCAAGGTGATGGGTGGGGGAGCCGAGTGGCGGTGCGCCGGATCGCCCACACCTCGTCCGGCGGCACCGAGGACCAGTGCATCGGATCGGGATGCACTTCCGGATGCCGGGCCGCGAACACATCGAAGCTCGCGGCAAACGCCAGCTTCGCCAAGCCCCGGTGCAGCATCTCCTTCAACTTCGCCGCGTCGTTTTGGCCGAGCTCGAAGAAGTCCACCGGCGGGCTGCGATAGACGTAGGAGCGCTGCCACAGCAGCGCGCGGTCCTTCGCATCGAGCAGGCGCACCGAGGCCTCGACGAACAGGCTGACGTCCGGATCGAAGCCGCGTTCGCCGGTCAGCGTCAGTTCGGGCAGACCGGTTTCCAGCAGCGTCGACGCCTCATCCTCCTCCGGCACCAGCGTCCAGGCGCTGGCCAGAAGAACGCCGAAGCTGGTGGCTCCGACGCTGGTATTGCCGATGGTGATGGGGTCGGTGACGACGAGCCTCTCGAGGTCGGCGTCGCTGCGCGCCCGGCGAACCTGCGGCGGCTGGGACAGCCGCGCCGCGGCGGCGGCGACCATGTCGGCGAACTGCTCCTGCGGACGGGCCTCGCTCAGCGCCTGGCGCAATTCCACTTCGGTCGCGTTCACCTCGTCGGTGTCATGCGCCATCACCGCGCCCACGATCGCCGCGCCGGAAATCAGCGCCAGGGTGGCCAGCGGATGAACCATCTGGACCATCTGTGCCATCTGCCCGACATCGCCGAGGGACCGGATGCCCTGGCCGGCCCCTTCCTCGGCACCGCGTACCGGCGTGATCACGTCGTAGGTGGTGTGGCGACGGACATCTCGGGCGCTGCGGCCGCCACCTCGAACGTTCCCGTCCGATCGCGGACCTGCGGTGGCGGCGGTTCGAAAACGTGTGGTACGCCTGCGGGCTCCCGCGGTCCGGCGCAGGCCGCCAGCACTCCGGCGCACAGGAGCACGCAAAGTGCGGCACGGAGCATGGCCATGACGATTGCAGCCGCCGATATGCCCAACGGCGCACCCGCTATCGCGTGGCGTGGGGCGCCTGATCGGGCGGTTGCGACGTGTCTGGCCGCCGTTTGGTTGCGCTGCGGCATGGTCCCGCTTCCACCATGCCCCCTGCTTCGCCCCCAGGTTGTTGACCGATCCTACCACAGACCGCCGCGAAGCCGCGAATCGGTTTCGTTCACATCCGGCTCCTGCATCCGGCTCCTGCATCCGGCTCTGGCGTCACCTCTGCGCCGGAGCGCGATCCGCCTGCTGTGAGCACGGACGCACCAAACGGTGTGCCGACGGGTGGTTTGATCTTGAACGGCGCATTTCTACGGTGCTTCAATAGACTCAAGTCCGCGCGGAATACGCAGAATACGGACGATCCAACACGCAGAACCGGCGCCGTTCCCTGCAACAGGGAAGGGCCCTGCTGAGAGGGGTGCCTGCTGAGAGGGGTGATCGTCCGATGAGCGTCAAGCACTTCGACCATGTGACCGTCTGCGTGCGCGAGCTTGCGGCCGCCCGGCGGTTTTTCGCGCTGCTGGGCTTCGAAGAAGACAAGGCGGTGGTGATTGCCGGCGAACCGTTCGCAGCCTACATGGGCGTGGACGGGATCGAGGCGGAGCATGTGACGCTGGTGCTGCCGGACGCCTCACTGCGGCTCGAGATCCAGCTCCTGCACTACCGCCACCCGGAGCCGGCGAGCGACCCTGAGCGCGCGCGGCTCGACCGGCTGGGCTTCAACCATATCTGCTTTGCGGTCGACGACATCGAGGCGATGATCGCCCACCTGCGCGCGAACGGGATCGAGGTGCGCGGCGAACTCAAGGATTTCCACGACCGCCAGCTATTCTTCCTCACCGGCCCCGAAGGCATCACCGTCGAACTCGCGCAGTGGAGCTGAGCACGCGTCGCGCCTGACGGTCGCTGCCCTCGCCGCGTAGCCCGGTCAACCCGCCGGACGCAGCGGCTTGCGGACGGCACGGAGCGGGTGTGCGCGGCGCCTGATCGCCAATCTGTCGTCAAATGTCGTCATGTTCTCCGCAAGCCATTGATTCATATGACTGTGAAATGACGACACCTGTCGTCATTTCGGGCCCCGGATGTCGTCAAAAGTCGTCATTTGTCGTCATTGTGTCGTCATCCGTGGTCCGCTTGCACCGCCGACGCGCCTCGGCCACGCCGTGCGGCCACCAAGCCTTGTCCGGCGGCAAACAGCATGCCGTGCCGTCCCACCCGTCGTCACCCCGCCGAATTGCCGAGGCTGGCGCCGTGGCGCGGGCAGTAGATGGGTGCGACCGAGACAAGCTGGAAGGGCACGACAACACGGATCACTTGTTTCGCGTCTCGTAGCCCGCGTACAGCGAGGTGAAATGCGCAACCCTCTCCATGGCAGGCGAACCCGGGTGATGCTTCATCTGGGCTATGCTTGTTAACTTGCTTGCATTAAATTGCGTAGGACAACTTCAAACTCAAACAAACGCTCCGCCCTTATGCAAACACCCAGGTTACATGGTATATTAAATACAGGAATAGGTTCTTGTTTAGTGGGGACATCCACAACTTTAATATGTCCGTCTGCTGTAAATTGCGGACCAGCATATAATATACCAAGAAAATTGATCCGACTCCCAATAGTTATTGTATTATTTTCACTTGGATAACTGCCAATATTAAATAGGAATACGGGTGATCCACTAGATCCCGGAAAACATGCCAAGTCTATTAGAAATTCTTTGCGACCATTGTAATCTTTTGATGGATGTGTTGCGGTTATTCATCTTCTTGTAATTGGAAAATTATTATGATAATCCCAGATTCCAACTGGGTATCCAATCATTATAATTTCTTCTATTGCGGTTAAATTTTCTAAATCATCATGTGATAAAATCAATGATTTATCTAATGATATATCGAATATATCCATATTTCTATTACAGGCTTCTTGTAGTAAAGGTGCACAAGGCATAACGCAAAGATCGACCGTTGTGTCAGGGTGTGGAATCCAGCGTTCTTCAAATTGGTCAAGCGTAATTGAAGGACCCAATCCTTTCCTAGGGCCCCCTTCAGTATCTGCGAGGTGGAGGACGAAAGTCCCAGTCTCAGCTCCCTTTACCACATGTATGTTGGTTACAAATACAGGAACTCGTGATTGTTCATTTTTTAGAAAGTCAAAACGAAAAGCTGTTCCCGTTGACGTTCCACCGTCTTTCAATGTGCACTCAAGTCGCAACGTGTTGTAAGTAAGTAATTCAGATGGAGATAACGCGTTCATAAATGAATTCCTCAATATATGCGCATAGCAAATATAGTTTGGATGAAGCGAATCACAATCCGAGGCTCTTGTCGCCGGCCAACGGCTCACGCCGCGAACAGTCCCTCAAGGTCGGGGACGGGATCTCCGTGATCGAGGCGATCGGCAATCACCCGCAGCGCCAGGGCTTCGGCCCGGACGATGGCCTCGGGCCGGGTAGCGCCGTAGGCCAGGACACCAGGAAGGTCCCTGATCTCGGCAATCCAGCGGCCGTCCTCTTCCTGCTCGGTTTCCAACTGAAGCAACCGGCGTCTCCTCGCACGTTACGTTTTGCTTTATACCTCGTCACGGCACTTAAGCGCGAGGCGTCCGCTCACTGTTGCTTCGTTTGATCTTCCTCATCCCCACCCTGCGAACACCTTCAGGTCGTCGAACAGGGCCGCGTCGGTGATGATGCGGGGNACCTTGTTCTGGCCGCCGAGTTTGCCGCGGCGTTTCATCCAGCCCGCGAAGGTGCCGGCGGGGCACGGGTGGATGAGGGGCCGCGCNATGCCGAAGTCGTTGGCGCGGTGCACGGCGTAGTCCTCGTTGAGCTGGGCGAGCGTGCGATCGAGGGTCTCGGCGAAGCGGGCGCGCGCGGGCTGCTCGGGGATGCCGCCGGAGAACTCGACAATCACCAGGTGGCGGCCGGGCTCGTTGCTGCGCGCGGGGAACAGTGCGCCCATCGCGTAGTCGGCGACGCCCACGCCGATCGCGGCGGCCGCAGCCGCGATGGCCTTTTCCACCTCCTCGCCGATCAGGTGCTCGCCGAACGCCGACAGGCTGTAGGAGGTGCGCCCGGTGATCAGGATGCGCGGCGGCTCCTTGTCCACGAAGCGCACGGTATCGCCGATCACGTAGCCCCACAGCCCGGAGCACGTGCTGAGCACGATCGCGTAGTTGACGCCCGGCTCAACGTCGCCCAGCCAGTGGCGGGTGGGGGTGGGGCTGTCGAGCTCGTCCACCGGCACGAACTCGAAGAACAGGCCGTTGTCGCACACCAGCCTGAGGCCCTCGCCGTCGCCCCGGTCGGCCACGGCGATGAAGCCCTCGCTCGCGGGATAGACCTCGCGGGTTTCGGCGTGGCTGCCGGCGAGCCATTCGGCGAACGCGGCGCGGTAGGGGGCAAAGCTGACGCCGCCGTGCACCACCATCTCCAGGTCGGGGTAGAACGCGGCGAGCCGCCGGCCGGCCTCGGGGCGCAAGGCGGCGAGCTTCTCCAGGAACAGCAGCATCCAGCTCGGCGTGCCGCCGAGTGCGCGGATGTCGATGGCGAGCGAGGCCGGCGCCAGGCGGGCGATCTTCTCCTCCCAGTCGGCGATCGTCTCCAGTTCGCGCGGCGGGAAGTAGAACGGCCGCGCCCAGGCGGGCACCGTCTTGCCGGCGATGCCGGACAGATCGCCGCTCCAGATGCCGGACGCCAGCTCGATCAGATTGGTGCTGCCGCCGAGCATGAAGTTGCGCCCGGCGAACAGCGCACTGTGCGGCCGGTTGCTGAGGTGGTGGGTGACGAGATCGAGCGTCGCACGACGGTTGGCCGCCACCATCTCGCGCGAACACGGAATGTGCTTGGTGACACCCGTCGTGGTTCCGGACGTCTGGGCGAAGAACGGGATGGTGCCGGGCCAGGTGCAGTCGACGAGGTGCGGAAACACCGGCTTCCAGTATTCCTCCCACAGCGCTTCGAAACGGCGCAAGGGGACGGCGCGGCGAAAGGCATCGGGGCTGTCGATGCCTGAATCGAGAAGGCGGGCAAAGCCGTAGTCACGCCCGAAGCGTGTGTCGCGCGCCTTCGCCAGCAGCCGGGTGAGCTCGCGCCGTTGCGCTTGTACGGCGTTCTGGCGGGCGAGCTGGCGGGCGCGCCGCTTCGTGTACAGCTTCAGCAGCGGCGTGGCGTCGATGCGCTTGCGGGCTGTCGTGCTCATGGCCGCAACTCCGTGACCCGGGTGAACTGCCGGCGCACGCTCTCCAGGCGCNAGCGGCATCTGGATGTAGCGGCCCTTGCGCCAGGACGGCACCTGGTCGAGAAAGGTCGAGCTGTTCAGCCAGCCGTCCTGGCCGCCCAGCAGCACGAACCAGTTGGCATCCAGATCACCGAGGTCGGAGACGTGCCGGGCGTTGGCGCCGTAGCGCGCCTGGTGCTTCTCGTCGGTTGCCGCGTGCGCCGTCTTCATCAGCGAGTCCGAGCTGCCGCCGACCGGGTAATCGGCGAAGACATAACGGTTGCCGATCACCGGCAGGAACGCCAGGGGATGGCGCAGCACCATCCGGTGCATGCCGCCCCAGGTCGCAAACCGGTCGAGTGCCTTGCCGGCGGCGGCGAGGCTCGCCTGCAGCGCAGGCCGCAGCGCATCCGGCGGCTGGCGGCGGATGTCCTCGATCAGCAGCGTCTTGATCTCGCCGACGCCGGCGAATGCCGACCAGTCGGCATCACCGAACACCGAGTGGTAGAAGCCGCGGGTGATGTGGTAGCGGAACAGCTCGAAGGCGACCGGCGCCTGGCTGTCTGCCGTATAGTCGCCGTCCCANTCCGGCCATCAGCTCGTAGACGCGGCGTGCTTCGGGGCGGCGGTTCCGGCCACGCCGCTGGTGCGGAGGGCATCGACCAGCACCCGGTTCAGCTCGGCGGACGAATTCACGTGCACGTCGCGCTGCCACGCCTTGACCTGGGCCACGTCGACTGTGCCGGCGTCGTCCAGCAGCGCCGCCATGCGTTCGATGCGGTCCTCGGGCGAGAAGAACCAGCCGACGTCGGCGCCGTGTGCGCGCGGCCGGTTGTTGGCGGACGCAATGAACCCTCGGGCGGGTTGNAGGGTCGCCGGCAGGTCTTCCGCATCGCGCAGGGTCTGCCACGTCCGTTCCGCCGCCTTGGTGCTCAGGATCAGGTCGTTCGGCGGCGGGCCGCCGCGGTCGGGGACACGCACCGCGAACACACGTCCGATGTTCCCGTCTGCATCCGCGTACAGCATGTTCTGGCCGGGCACGGCGAACCTGGCGAAGGCGGCGCGGAACTCATCGAAGCTGCCGGCGCGGGCGACCCCNAGCATCGCCGAGATCTCGTCGCTCGGCTGATGTCCCGACCAGCGCACGGACGTGTCCTGCAGTTCAAGGTCTTCGAGTTGCGGTGCGTCAGACAGCACCGGGCCGAAGCGGGTGGAGCGGATCGGAACCGTCCGGTCCCGCCACCAGCGCACGCGGATCGTCTCGCTGCGGCTGGCGATCTCGGAAGGCGGCAGCTCTGAGACGTCGATCAGATCGCTGGTGGCCGCGCGCATGTTCGTCCCGCCCCAGGCGATCTGCGGGTTGCGGCCGATGGCGAACAGCGGCAGGCCCGGCACCATCAGGCCCACGACGTGGTAGGACGGCGACTTCAGGCCGGCGATCAGCCAGCTGTTGGGCAGGTTGAGGCCCAGATGCGGATCGTTGGCGAGGATCGGAGCACCGGTCTTCGTATGCTGCGGACCGATAGCGAGGCTGTTGCTGCCTGTCCGCCCGATGCCGCCCAGCAGCGTGCCGAGTGTCTCGGCATCGGCGGCAGTGTCCTGCTGCTCCTCGCTGCCGACGGGACTGGTCCGGTCCCCGCCGGTCCGCACCAGCCGTGCCCAGATCTGCGGCCAGTCGGAGCGGTGGCGCAGCTTCAACAGGTTGAACCAGACCAGCCAGGTGACGTCGGTGCCGGCCAGCCGGCCGAAGGTCAGCACGTCGGCAACCGTCCACGGCTCGCGCTCGAGTGCCAGGATCCGGTACTCGAGCGGCAGGGGTTTGGCGGTCGCCTGGTAGTGGTTGACGCCGTCGACGAAGCGCTGCAGCCAGCGGCGCGTGGGCTCGGGCAGCGCCGTCTCGGTCGCAGCAGTGGCGCGGCCGAAATCCAGGATGCGGATGCCGTGATCGATGTCGGTGGCGAGCGGGCCGCCCATCTCGCTGACCCTGCCCTGCGCGATCCGCCGGTAGACTGCCATCTGGCCCAGCCGCAGGTGCGCATGCACGAGTCCCAGTGCGAACGCCGCATCATCGTCGCTGTCGGCTTCGATGAACGGGATCTGGTGCTCATCCCAGTGGACGCGGACAGTTCCCTGCAGCGGCAGGTCCCGGCTCGGCATCGCCTGCAGACGCTCATCGAGCGTCGAGGGCTTTGGCAGTGGCGTGAACAACGCGCAGCCGGCGAGTGTGCTGCTGCACAGCAGCGCTGCCATCCGTTTCCAGGATCGTCCGCGTCGTTGCGACATCCGCTCCGTGTCCCCTTCGCGG
Organism: Defluviicoccus sp.; assembly: GCA_013414705.1. Classification (GTDB taxonomy): domain Bacteria; phylum Pseudomonadota; class Alphaproteobacteria; order Rhodospirillales; family Defluviicoccaceae; genus Defluviicoccus. The sequence goes on along the minus strand of CP058705.1, from coordinate 2,144,126 downwards.
GCGCCGGCGGCGTTGGCGGCCGGCTTGCCGATCGTGCCCAGCATATGTAGCGGTTGGACAGCATTGTGAACACTGGATGCAAACTCGTGAACACGGGGTCGATGTGCTAGCCTCCCGCGATTACCGTCAGCCTTGCAGCAAAGGCGCTGACGGAGGAAGGCGCCCGGCCAAAGCGCCGCAATCCGAAAGTCGAACAACGGAGGGAGATGAGCAAGCAACTCAAGGTGACCATCGACGCCTGGGCGTACGGCGATCCGATCCCGGAAGAGTACGCATTCTGCGTGCCCGCCGACGAAGGGCACTGCGCGATGGGCACGAACATCAATCCCGCGGTCCGCTGGGACGACGTTCCTTCGGGAACCAAGTCGTTCGCGATCATCTGCCACGATCCGGACGTTCCCTCGAAGCCCGATGCGGTCAACAAGGAAGGCATGACGGTACCAGCCGATTTGCCGCGGATCGACTTCTTCCATTGGGTGCTGGTGGATATTCCGGCGGAGGCTCGCGAGATCGCGAAAGGCGCAGACTCAGACGGCATTACGCCGCGCGGCAAGGCGNCCGGGGCGTGCGCGTGCGGGCTGCGTGGCATCAACACCTACACCGACTGGTTCGGCTCCGATCCGGATATGGGTGGCGATTACGGGGGCTACGATGGCCCGTGTCCGCCGTGGAACGACGCGATCATCCATCACTACCACTTCACCGTTTATGCGCTCGACGTGCCCAGCCTCGGGCTGACCGGCCGCTTTGGCGGTGCGGAGGCGCTGGCACAGATCGGAAAGTACGTGCTGGCGAAGGGCGAGTGGCTCGGGACGTACACGCTGAACCCGGCACTGCGCACACACTGACGCCGAACGGACTCTCACGCGCCCACTCCTCACGCGTCAACTGGAGCGGTTCCAGGCAGCATCCGGCGGGCGCCCGACCGGGCGCCGCCACCGCTGATGTGTACCGCAAATCGGAACCCAGGGTAGAAAATCGTTCCGGAGATTGGTATCATTTTTAGTGGATGCCCAGCCGTCGGAGGCAACTCCCGACGACGAGGGTACGGCACCGCCCGTTCGGGCGCTTCTCTCCGGTCTGCGCCCGTTCGGGGTGAAAAATGGGAGGAGCGACTGAGATGAGCGTCTACAAAGTCATCCGTATCATCGGTTCCAGCCCCACCTCATGGGAGGAAGCGACAAAGAACGCGGTCGAGGAAGCAGGGAAGCATCTGCATGAACTCCGTATCGGCGAGGTCGAACAGCTCGACGTGCGTCTCGAAGACGGCAAGGTGGTGGAGTACCGGGCACGTGTGCACGTCTCGTTCCGCTATGACATTAGCCAGTAGTCCTTGATGCCTCATCCCGGATACCGCGGCTCCACGCCATTGGAACCCGCTGGGACGAGGGCAGGCGGCTCGTTCTCTCCGGGCCGCCTGCATGAGGCGCCACCTGCTCGTTGACGTTATTCCGGCGTGGCAGGGGACTTGCAGAGCCCGGATCTCCATCCTACCTCACACATCGATGGATGCCCGTACGGGGTTCATCGCCGCGCGGCCCAAACAGCGACGCGGCCGTGAGCGGCACAGCACATTGCTTTCTGGAGGATGTGACGTGATGAGCACTTTCGATTTTTCTCCCTTGTTCCGTTCCACCGTCGGATTCGACCGGCTGATGAACTTGCTTGAGAGCTCGGGCCAGTGGTCTGAGGCGAGCAATGGCTATCCGCCGTATAACATCGAAAAGACGGGCGATGATCAGTACCGAATCAGCATCGCCGTTGCCGGCTTTGCTGAGGATGAACTAACGATTGAGGCGCGTCAGAACGCGCTGCTGGTCGAAGGGCGGAAGAAGGAAACCGAGGCCGGTGCCTTCCTTTATCGCGGTATCGCTGGTCGTTCGTTCAAGCGGCAGTTTCAGCTCGCCGACCATGTCCGGGTCACGGGTGCGCAGCTGAAGAACGGCCTGCTGGTCATCGATCTGGTTCGCGAGGTCCCCGAGGCGATGAAGCCGCGGCGGATCGAGATCAAGGCAGGCGAACAGGCTGCGGTCGGTAGCGAGAGCGTGCAGCAGCTCGAAGAGGCGCGTCACGCCGCCTGACCCGGTCAGTCCTAACACTGTTTTCCGGCGGGGGCGCCGTCACGGCGCTCCCGCCCCATCGTATTAAAGAGGGGAGTTCCACCGTAGTCCGGTCACATCCCATCGTGACCTCCCTGGCGGCCTTCCGTCAGCGGCAGAAGGGGCATCGTGTTCATCGCCTCAATGCGGTTACACTGTCAGGAATGGCACCAGCACACACGTACCTGGGCTTCGGCTTTCTGCACCGTAGGGCGGTGCGGCTGTCCAGCCGTTTGGTGAGAGCCGTCCATGGCCGCATCTGATCCGAAGCGCAGGTTCCGGCTCGGTAGCGCTGCGCACATCTGTGTCGGTTACGTAATATTTTCCGGTCTCTGGATTTACGTTTCCGACACACTCATCAAACAGCTTCCCCGTACTCATTCTTGATCGACCTGCAGACGATCAAGGGCTGGATCTTCATCGTTGGCTCGGCCGGTCTGCTCTACCTCTTACTCAAAGGGCGCGCGAATCGAAGGCGCGACGCGCCGAGTATCGAAACGCCGCACGTCAATTCGGATGACGGAGACAAGCAGCCTGCCTTGTGGCGTCACGCCTTCACACCGCTACTGATCTTCGTTCTTCTGGCGAGCGCAATCGCACTCACGGGCTATCTTCTGTATCGCCACGAGACGGACGCGCTGCAGGGAGACACGGATGCCGAGCTGAAAGGGGCGGTGCAGCGCAAGACGGATGAGATTGCCGGCTGGGTCGAACAGCACCGCAAGACCCTGGAGCTGATCGCGCGCGGCTCGTTTTTCGCCCGCGAGGTGGTGAGCTGGATCGAGAGCGATCCTGAGACCGACGAGGCCAAGGGGTGCTGCTGGAGACACGGCTGGAGGCAGCGCGTCAAGCCCTGGGGCTTGGGGCAATCTCTTTTGATCCGCACGGCCGTCCGTTGCTGCTGAGCGGACCGCATACCGGCGACCATCCGGAAGAACGGGAACTGGCGACGCGTGCCCGGCGAACGGGACGGCTGATCGTCTCCGACCTGCACCGGGTGGTCGGGCCACAGGGTACAATGATAGCGGTCGATATGGCGGCACCGGTTACCCGCTCGGCGGGCAGGGAGAGCGATGGGAGTTCAGAGGGCTTGGCAGCGGCTCCGGATCTGATGCGACGGCAACACTGCTGTTTCGCATCGATGCCGCACGGACGCTGTTTCCAATGCTGCTCCGCTGGCCTTCGCCCAGCACGACCGGCGAGTTCTTGCTTGTCCGTCTCGACGGCAACGACATCCTCTACATGAACGAGTTGCGCAATCAACCCGGCATGGCGATGCAACTCAGGATGCCCCTGCAGCGCGATCCCCTGAGCACGGCGGCTCTGCAGAACACATCGAGCATCGTCAGTGCCACCGACTATCGCGGCGTCGAGGTTCTGTCTGCCTCGCGGCCGGTCCCGGGTACAAACTGGCGGCTGATCGCCAAGGTGGACACGACCGAGGTCTATGGTCCGATCCGTCGCGTTTCGGTGCTGATCGGCGTCGTCGTCGGCCTGTTCATTGCCTCGGCGGGGATTGGGGTTCTCCTGTGGTGGCGGCAGCAGCAGGCGTTGTTTCAGGCGCAGCAACTCCGCGACCGGATGGAGCGTGAGGCGCTGATCCGCCAGTTCGAATTCCTGTCACAATACGCCAACGATATCATCCTGATGATCGATGAACACGGGCGGGTCGTCGAGGCGAATGCCCGGGCGGAGCGGGAATATGGATATCCACGCGATCAGTTGCTGGGCATGGACATCGGCGTCGTGGGGAGGCACNGCGGAACCGGGGTCGATCTGCTTCACGCCGGAGACCAGACCGGCGACGGTGTCATCTACGACACCTGGCATCGGCGCGCCGACGGATCACGGTTTCCAGTCGAGGTCAGTTCGCGTCTCATCGAGCTCGACGGACGGCAGTTCCGGCATGACATTATTCGTGACATCACCGAGCGGGTGGCTGCAGAGGCAAAAACACGCGAACTGCTCGACCAGTTGCGTCGAATCAGCACGGCAAACATCCTGGGCGAGATGATTTCGGTCCTGACTCACGAACTCAAACAGCCGTTGACCGCGGCTCTGAATTACATCAATGCCTCGCGGCGCTGGTCCGGCGACGACGCCGGACGGGCGGGGCACCATGAGGCAATGATGGGCAAGGCCGCGGAACAGATCCGGCGCGCCGATCAGTTCGTTCGCAAGCTGCGCGAGTTCATGCAGAAACGCGACGCCGAGTTCACGGATGTACCGATTGTCCCGCTGATCAAGCAGACGATCGATCTGGCACTGCTGGATGGCGTCCGCATTGGGGTTGCGTCGCGTTTCGAACACGATCCCGACCTGCCGCTGGTGCACATCGATGTGGTGCAGATACAGCAGGTGCTGATCAATCTGCTGCGCAACGCCGTGGAGGCGATGGAGGACGTCGATGCGCCCTTCATCATCGTCAAGGCGCGGATTGTGCCTGGCGATCAGATCGAGGTATCAGTGAAGGATAATGGCCCGGGTTTGTCGTCCGAGGTGGCTGCGGAGATCTTTCAGCCGTTCGTGAGCACCAAGCCGGGCGGCATCGGTATGGGACNNTCTCGGTCTGCTCCGGCATCATTCAGGCCCATGGCGGGCGCCTGTGGTGGGAGATCGATGCCACTTCCGGCTGGACCGCCTTCCGCTTTACCCTGCCNNGGCCTCGCGGGTCGCGGGTCCCGATCCTGGAGGCCACCTCCAATGAGCGATACGCCGGTTGTCTATATCGTCGATGACGACGAGGCGGTGCGCGAGTCCGTCGCGGCGCTTTTGTCGTCGCATGGCTACACCGTTGAGACCTTCGGGCACCCGGAGGATTTTCTGCGTGCGGCCACGCCGCACTCGCGAGGATGCGCGCTGCTCGATGTGCGACTGCCTAAGCTGTCGGGGATCGAGGTGCTGAAGACGTTGTCGGAGGCCGGAGTGCGCCTGCCGGTGGTGATGATCACCGCCTACGGCGACGTGCCGCTGGCGGTTTCGGCCATGCGTGCTGGCGCGGTGGACTTTCTCGAAAAGCCGTACGCGGAAGAGGACCTGCTGGCGAGCATCGCCGACGCGCTGGCACACCAGCAAAAGGAGGAGAGCGATGAAGGCGAACGGGCGCTCGTGGCGTCTCGCATTGCCACGCTCACGCCCCGCGAGCTCGAAGTCCTCGATCTTCTCGTTGCGGGCAAGCAGAACAAGCAGATCGCTTATGATCTCGGGATCAGTCCTCGGACCGTGGAGATACATCGGGCACGGGTGATGGAGAAAATGGCGTCGACGAACCTCTCACACCTCGTGCGGATGGTGATCACGGCCCGCGTCAGCGGCGGCGCACACATCGGCTGACAACGCTTGGTGATCCTTGTCCAGTGTCCGGCAAGGAAAGGCAGGCACCACTTGAGCACGGTTCGATCAGATTGAACCGGTTTGATCGAACGCTCGTGTCCGAGCACTCAGATCCCGACAGATGATGCATCGGATATGCAGCATGTCCAAGCGCCCAGCTGCCGCTGTCACGCACCATCAAATGCCGGGATCAAACACCTAGTCTGGACTTCGGACATGTGACGGCCGTTACAGTCGGCGAACGCAGGGCTCCCGTTTCGCCGTCACCAGCAGCTCAGTGATAGGACTCGCTGCCGGTCGCGCCCAGGATGTCCTGGGTGCTGTGGATACTGCGCAGGACATCCAGCAGTTCGGACAGCAGGGCGAAGGGCAGGCGGCGCTCGGGGTAGTGGCGGACGAAGTGGCGCCAGACGGCGACCGTCTGTTCGAGGCGGCCGAGGACTTCGCCCATCCGCCAGTAGAACGTTTCGGCGTTCTTGAGAAACTTCACGAACGGCTCGAGGTCTCCCTGGTAGACCATGCTCTCGTAGGACGCGCGGTAGCCGTGCGAAATCGAGACGGTATCGTTCCAGTCGCTGCGGATGCGTTGCTTGATCGCATTGACCTGACTGACGAGAAATTCGTGCTCGCGCCGGCCGAGGACCTCGACCGGCTGGCTGTATTTTCCGATCCAGCCGGCAAACTCCTTCAGCTTCGGCTGAAGGAATGAATACTCGTACTCGAAATATGCGATCCCGAGCCACGAGGTAAGGACTTCCTTCGCCAGTTCCGGCGGCAGGCGCAAGGCGGTGATCAGCGGCAGGACGTCGCGCAGGTCGTCGCTGAGGCAGAACAGCTTGGACGTCAGGTCCTCGACCGCGCGTTCGACGTTCTTGGTCGAGTGCTTGTAGGCGGCGACGATCAGCGGCCGCAGCCGGCCCTTGAGGTGCGCCGTGACCCGGGCGCGGACGTCCGGCGTCAACTGCAGGTAACTGTCGGGAAAGCTGGTCTCGGCGCGCTGGAAGGCCTGTTCGATGACGAACGGGCTGAAGGTGGGGATGGAATCGAGGATGCGCAGCTTGTGGCAGTCCGCTTCCAGCTCGCTGCTCATCGTCTCGATGCTGGATGCCTTGTATTCATAATATCGGAGGAAATTCGCTTCGGTGAAAAAGAACGCTTCGCCGCCATCGCCCGCCTTGGATGAGTCATAGGGCATGTAGACGAGGGTGCCGACGGTCTGGTGTTCCTCGCGGTGTTTGTCCGGGCTGAAGTCGACGCACTTGAACAAGATGGCGTTGTTCAAAAACGGAGTGGTGAACAGGAAGCTCTCGCTCTCTCCCGCCTTCAGCAGCCGCTGGGTAAAATAGCAGACGTCGAAGCGGCGGGCCGGGCCGGCGCGTAGGAAGAGCTTGAGGACGTCCCGATCCATGGCGCGATCCCGTCCGACTCAGAGGGCGGTGAGCCGGGTCTGGAGGAACGTGTCGCGTGCACGCAGCCTCTCCTCCCAGCGCGTACACGGCAGGGGATAGCCATAGATCAGCTCGAGATCGGTGGCACGGATCAGGCTAGCCGCAACCGGGTAGGACCGCGCGCGACCGCGGCCGATCGCGTTCAGCCGGAAGACGATCTCTGCCGATGCGTTCACCGGGGCGCCCGCGGGCTTCAGCAGCCGGACCGCCGAGCGCGAGATGTCGATGATTGGCCACGGCGTGCCGTTCAGCAGCGCCTCGATGCCGACGACGACGTAGCGTACTTCCTTGCGCCTGTCTGCGCCGCTCATGGTTCCGTCCGCTCCGCGTTACCGATGCCCTCGACGATGTCTCGATGCTGGCACACGGCGGATAACGTCAGGTTAACCCGGCAACACAAACGGCAGTTTGTCGAAGCGTGTGACCGCTCCTCGTCGTTGTCGCTCTGATGTGATACAATCATGGTGTTTCTCAACTTTTGAGAAACGAGGCGGTGTTGCTTGCACCAGCCCAGGCCTTGCATCAGCTGAGGGAGGCCAACGATGTCATTCTACCTCTACAAGTGGGTCTACAAGGATCCGGCGGTCCAGGCGATGATCGAGACACCGCAGGATCGTCACGCCGAACTGGAGAAAGCCGTTCAGGCGTTTGGCGGAACGGTGCACCAGTTCTTTNTTGCCTTCGGTGACTGTGACGGTATCGCCATCGTCGAATTTCCCGACCATGAGAGCTGTGTCGCGTGTGTCCTGACGCTTTCTGGGGCGGGTGGTAATACGCATCTGCAGACGACAGTGCTGATCACGGCGCACGAAGGCGAGGAGGCGATGCACCGGGCGAGGATGGTCCACAGCGGCTATCGGTCGCCGGTCGGCTACGCCAGCCACGGCTAGCTGTTTAGTCTCGGCATTTTCTGGAGCGGATTAAGCGTGAATCGTTGGGCTCTTTTGTCCAGGCCTTGCAGATGAACTCGTAGGTGGTAAGGCCTTTGAGGGTTTTGATGCGCTTGGCGAAGTTGTCGGCGCTGACAAAGTCTGCGAGGTGGCTTCGCAGCGCGTCATGGGGTTCGTCGTGGAAGCGTTTAACGCTCGCTTCTGTGATCGTCCGGTTGATGCGCTCGACCTGTCCATTGGTCCAGGGATGCTTGGGTTTGGTGAGGCGGCCTTGCGTGTCGCCCTGCCGCTGCGGGCAGAGCTTCAGGCCGCATAACCCAGCGTCCACTTTTCCGGGGAAGATCAGACTGCGACTTAGCGAGGTTCAGGGACGCTTACGGCACCCTGGAGGCGGGTCGATAGAGAGAGCCGCCGGTCAGCGGGCTTAAGACGCCGGTGGTTGCGGGCAGGGTCAGCGGCAGGCCGCGCAGCGAGCGGACGGCAAGAAAGGCAAATGCCTCCGCCTCGATCGAATCACCGCGCCAGCCGACGGTCTCCACCGGCTCGACCGGCACGCCGCTGCCGTCGGCGATCATCTGCAGCAGCACCGGATTGTGGCGGCCGCCGCCGCAGACCAGAATCCGTCGCGGGGGTGCGGGCAGCAGCGGCAGGGCGAGGATGATGGCGCGCGCCGTGAAAGCGCTCAGCGTTGCCGCTCCATCCGTGTCCGACACGCTGGCAACCGCCTCGGCAGCGAAGGCGAACTCGTTGCGATCGAGCGACTTCGGNCCAGGGGCGACGAAAAAGTCGTGACGCAGCCAAGCCATCACCCGTGCCCCGTCGCTGTGGCCGGCTGCCGCCAGCCGGCCGCCCTTGTCACAAGCGGCGCCGGTCCGCGTGCGCACGAAATCGTCGATCAGTGCATTGCCGGGCCCGGTGTCGAACGCCAGCAGTGGTGGCTCGTCCGTGTCGCTGCCGATCCAGGTGAGGTTGGCCACACCGCCGATGTTGAGCACCACCAGCGGCTTTTCCAGGGGTTCGGCGAGTGCGGCGTGATAGAGCGGCACCAGTGGCGCGCCCTGGCCTCCTGCCGCTACATCGGCTTGCCGGAAGTCGGCGACCACCGGGATGCCGAGCCGGTCGGCCAGCCGCTGCGAATCGCCGATCTGCACCGTCCGCCGCCGGTTCGGGCGGTGCAGGACGGTCTGGCCGTGAAAGCCCACCACATCGATCGTTTCGGCAGCGATGTGTGCTGCATCAAGGAGTTCCAGCACCGCGTCAGCATGCCGGTCGGTCAGTTCGTCGATCACCGGCTCCCAGGACGGTTCCGGCATGCGCCCCAGCAGCGCGCGCAGACGGCTGCGGAAGTTCTCCGGATAAGCGAAGGTGACCGATGGCCCGCGTTCGGCGATCCGCTCGCCGTCGGTGACCACGAGAGCTGCGTCGATGCCATCGAGCGAGGTGCCGCTCATCAGTCCAATGGCGTGAAGCGGGCGGGAGTCCGCAGAAGCCTGCATCGCGTGTTCCTTCTGGGAGATATTGCCGGGAAACTGTGTCGGGGAGCTGTTGTCGGTCCGTCCGCTGCGTGGTACGTCGAAGCCGCGATGACGAACACCCGAAAAATTCTCCACCACGGCTGTGGCCGGCGCAGCCGCGTGGCAGTCCAGTCATGACGTCTCCCCGCTCGGAGTTCATCCGGACGATCGTCGAACGCGGCTACCTGCACCAGTGTACCGATCTGGAGNGGCTGGACGATCTCGCGGCCGGCCTGTCAGCCGGCGCCGCCCCGATTGTTGCCTACATCGGCTTCGACTGCACCGCCTCCAGTCTGCACGTGGGCAGCCTGGTTTCGATCATGCCGCTGCGCCGGCTGCAGCGGGCCGGACACAAGCCGGTTGTGCTGATGNGGGGCGGGACGACCCGGATCGGCGATCCTTCGGGGCGCGACGAGTCGCGCAAGCTGCTCAGCGACGCGGAGATTGCCTCCAACATGGCCGGTATCCGGCGCGTGTTTGCCCGCTTCCTGCAGTTCGGAGACGGGCCGACCGACGCGGTGATGGTCAACAATGCCGATTGGCTCGACTCGCTGGCGCTGATCCCGTTCCTGCGCGACTACGGCCGGCACTTCTCAGTCAACCGCATGCTGACCTTCGACAGTGTACGGATGCGCCTGGAACGCGAACAGCCGCTGTCGTTCCTCGAATTCAACTATATGATTTTGCAGGCCTATGACTTTTTCGAGCTTGCCCGGCGGCTGGGTGTGGTTTTGCAGATGGGCGGATCGGACCAGTGGGGCAACATCGTCGCCGGGGTCGAACTGGCGCGCCGGATCGATGGCCGTCCGCTCTACGGGCTGACGACGCCGCTGATCACCACCGCGTCGGGCGCCAAGATGGGCAAGACAGCGGCCGGTGCGATCTGGCTCGATGCCGAGCTGCTGTCGTCTTACGACTACTGGCAGTTCTGGCGGAATACCGAGGACAGCGACGTTGGCCGCTTCCTGCGTCTGTTCACCGAGCTGCCGATCGGCGAGATCGAGCGGCTGGAGCGGCTGGAAGGGGCGGAGATCAACGGCGCCAAGGTGGTGCTGGCCGACGAAGCAACCCGGCTCGCGCACGGCGAAGAAGCGCGTGCGGCAGCAGCCGAGACCGCCCGCCGGACGTTTGCCGAAGGCGGTGCCGGCAGCGACCTGCCGACACTGGACGTGGCACGGGTGGACCTGGAGGCCGGCGTCCCGGCGTTCGAGCTGTTCCGGCGTTGTGGTCTTGCGGCATCCGGTGGCGAGGCACGTCGCCTGATCAAGGGCGGCGGCGGCCGGCTCAACAACCAGCCGATTGCGGTCGAGACGCAGCCGATCTCCCTGTCCGACCTGGACGAACACGGGATGCTGAAGTTGTCCGCCGGTCGCAAGCGCCACGCCCTGGTGCGTGCCGTCTGAGCGCATCCTGACGGTCCTGGTCTGGCGCTCATCAGCCGGGGCGCACGTCAGCCGTGTCGTCTCACGGCTCACCGATGAGGGTTTCGCTGACCGGGTTGTTGCCGATTCCCATCCACCCCTGGAACGTCTCCAGGATCCAGCGCACGAAGCCCGGGAACAGCACGCTGATCGGATTGACACGCACCCGTGGATTATCGGCGGTGCCGCTGACGTGGTAGGTGGCGGAGATCACGCCGCCGCCCCGCTCACCGCCGGTGAGCACGGGACCCAGCAGTGGAATCCGGCCGAATAGGGCATTGACAGTGTAAAACGGAACCAGTTCGCCCCGCATATCAACCTGCCCGGCGTTCAGATCGATCGTGCCGGTGCCGGTTATGCCCAGCATCGAGCCGAAGGCTCTGCCATTGTAGATGCTAATGACCCGCCGACGTTCACCGAATGGCAGATCCAGCGCGTTAAAGAAAATGCCGCGGCCGGTCAGCGCATCGCCGATCCCGCTGAGCGAGATCAAATTGAGCATACGGGCGAGCGTCGGTGCATTGATCAGGTGGAAGCTGCGGACCCGCAGCCGGCCGGACAGCGGATGATCCGGGTCGGTGTCGTCGAAGTGGCCCTCGGCCTGGATTCGGCCGCCGACGACGTCGGAGCTCAGGCCAAACACCTGCAGCGTTTCGCCCGCATTGTTTGCCTCGAGAAGGAGCGACCGTCCGGTTTCGGAGGCATCCGGGGCGATCAAGAACTCGACCGTGCTGCCCTGTTTCAGCGTTCCCTGCATCTGAATCAGCGACCACAGGCCATGGTCGTGAACGACGGTTGCTGCTGCGTCGGTGATCGGATCGGCGGACCGCAACCAGACCTTCTTCAGGTCTGCCGCGAAGGTCAGCTTCGGCACGTCGGCAAGCGACGTGGCGCTGTCGCCGCCGCTGCGTTCGGCCTGGTCGAGCAGCGGGCCAAGATCAAGCGCATCGCCCGTCAATAGGATATCCCAGCCATTTTGTGGAATCTGGCTGATGGTTGCCGATAGCGCCGTGCGGCCGAANCGTGAACTCCTGACGTCGGCGTGCGCAAGCCCGCCCTCGTTGTTCAGCGTGATCCCGGCGTCCACGTTCAACTTCGGTGCCGTCAGGCGAAGGCGGGGAATAGACTGCAGTTTTTCGTTTTCGATGGCGGCGTTCACTTCGAGGGTCGCAGGGTGGCCGGCGTCCTTTCGCCAGTTCAGCTCCGGCAGTGCTACGGTGGTCGCACCAAGATCGAAGGTGCCATCGATCTGCCCGCTGCCGTGCGCATCCAGTCGAGCACGCAGCAGGGCGTCGAAGGTGCCGCGCAGCAGATAGTCATCGATCTCGGCCGGATCGATATCGCTCAGACTGAGAATGTGGCGTTTGAGCTGCGAGACGGACGCGTTTTCGGTGATGAGTTCGATTTGCGTCGGGGGATCCGCATCGCTGTCCAGCGCCTGCCGGATGTCGATCAGACTGACGATGCCGCCCACCTCGACGGGGCCGCGCACCGTCAGCATCAGTGGGTCAACCCACAGCTTCAGATGACCGTTGGACACGTCCAGGCCCGGAACGACGTTGGTGATGTTCAGGTCCTTTATCTCGCTCAGCACCAGCAGCTGCAGGTCTTCGACATCGATGTCGTCGCGCAGCGGGAAGGTCATCCGCAGACGGGTGGACTGGGTGCCGGAAACCTGCTCGGGAAGAATGATGTCTCGTGGATAATCGATGGGGGCGGGTGCGAGCACCTTCATCGTGTCGCGGACCGGCCCGGAAATCTGCAGGTCGATGGCGATGTCCGGGACGTCGCGCGTGAGATCGAGCAGGGTGATCGTTCCGCCGCCCACGCTAAGCCCTTCGACCTCGCCGCCGTCGACGGTAATTGTCAGGTTCTTCAGATCCGCCTGCGCCCTGCCATGAACGTTGCGCGCCACTGGCATGGGGGCTTGNTAATCGACGGTCAGTCCCTCGACGTCGAAATTGGCGCGGAAGGCGCTGACGTCGGTCACACCGTCCTTGGTGGTCAGCTCGGCATGCGCGGTCGCGCGCGGCACCATGCCGTCGTGCAGGTGCTCGGTCACCCAGACATAACCATCGTGCGCCAGCGTCGATGGCCACAACCGGCGCAGGTCGTTGGTGGGGATGCGGGTCGCCGTGACATCGACGGTGCCGGACGGGGCGCCAGTGACATCATCGAGCGTGGCCGTTGCCGTCACCTGCGGTCCGTCGAGATCCAGGTTTAGCGCCGTCAGGTCCAGTCGTCCGCCCCCGTAGCGGCCGGTGGCGCTGAGCGACGCCAGCCGGTACGGCTGATCGATGGGAGACGGCAAGAGGATTTCGGCGTCGGGGGCGAAGCTGAGATCGAATTTCCGCAGGTCGATCTGCGGGCCGGATGCCGCGTACGAGCCCTGCAGAGCGAGGGAGCGAACGGGCACTTTCTGTTCGATCTCCGGCATGCCGGCGGCCTGGGCAAGCGCCGGGGTGACCACCAGCGTTCCTTCGCCACCGTCAATGACGGCGTCGAGGGCGGCGAGAGTGCCATCGGCCGCGAGGCGCAGCGTGATCTGGCCGCTCAGCGGCAGATCGAGTGCCATTGCCGGTGGTGGCGAGCCCAGCAAGGGGGCCAGGGTTGCTGGTCGCACCGAGCCGAATTGCAGCCTCGCCTGCATGGTGCCACTGCCATCCACCGCCTCCTCGATGCTCCCTTGCACCGTTCCCCGCTGGTCGGCGAACACGAGGGCGACCTCGCCCTGGCCCTGCAACCGCTCCTCTCGGCGTGTTGCCCGTACGCTGTCGAGCTGCATGATCCAGTCGCTGCCGATGCTGTGGTCCTTCACATGCAAGTTGATGTCGCCCACATCTACCTCCTGGAGGAAGGCGAGCGGGCCTTTCGTATGCGAGCTGTCGCCGTCGTCGCTGGGCGTCCACGCATCCGTTGAGGACGAATCGTCCGACGTGTTGAGACCGCCCGGCAGTGCCAGCGTGCCATCGGCGTTGCGAACCAATATGACGTCGCCTCCATGCGCGACCACGATGCTGGGTACGAGGATGCCGGTGAGGATGGCTTCCGGACTGAACGAGATTCCGACATCCTTGACGTGGCCACCAACGCCGTCTCCAGCGCGGAGCTGCACGTTTCGCGCCTGTAGCAGCAATCCAGCACGCCAGTCGCGCCAGGTGAGACGCAGGTCGCTCATCTGGAGATCCAGCGGCGTTGTCATTTCGACAACCCGGGTGAGGGCGGGTATGAGAACGGTCAAGGAGAGTGGTCCGGCGGACAGACGTGCCGCGAGCAGGCCCAGAATGACGATGACAAGGGCGACCAGAGCTGCGGACGCGCGAACAAGCAGGTGAAGTCCTCGCCACATTCGCGCTATCCCTATGCCCGGTCCCGTTGTCTTATTGGTGGCGGCAGTGTGCTGCATTGATGAGCCGATGAACATAAACAAACTGGCGGAAGAGCTTGCCTCGGCGGACGCTCCGTTGCCGGCAAGCGGTGAGCTGGCGCGGTGCGGCGCGGAACGATGGCAGGTTGCGGTAGACGCTATAAACGATCCGTCGGTCGCGCACACCGCTGCATGCCTGCGTGCGGACCCGAAGGCAGTACGACTGCTTGAATCCCTGTTCGGCAACAGCCCGTTCGTGACCTTTGTGGCGGAACGGGAGCCGGCGTTTACCGTGTCGTTGCTGTGTCGTGGCCCGGACCGGGTGATGGCCACGCTGTGGGACGAGCTCGCCGAAACGCACCAAGGTGCGCTTGCCGGTATCGATCCCGGTGCAGCGCTGCGGCGGACAAAGCGTCGGNCTCTCCTGGCCGTGGCACTCGCCGACATCGCCGGAATCTGGACGCTGGAGCAGGTGACGGAGGCGCTGTCCGAATGTGCGGAGCGGGCACTCGATGCGGCGCTTGCCTACCTGCTGGTCGATGCCGCACGCCGCGGGGTGATCAGCATCTCGGATGCGGATGATCCGCTGCGGGGCTGTGGGGTGATCGTGCTGGGCATGGGCAAGCTCGGTGGCCGCGAGCTGAACTATTCGTCGGACATCGACCTGATTGTCTTCTACGACCCGGAGCGCTTCCGCACCGCCAACATCGACGAGCAACAGAAACACGCGGCGCGCATTACCCGCGGGCTGGTTCGGCTTATGGCGGAACGGACCGTCGACGGCTACGTGTTCCGCACCGATCTGCGGCTGCGGCCCGATCCCGGATCGACACCGGTTGCTATCTCGACGGTCGCGGCCGAGGAGTACTACGAAACCCTGGGCCAGAACTGGGAACGCGCCGCGCTGATCAAGGCACGGCCGGTGGCCGGAGACCGGGACGCCGGCAAAGCCTTCCTGCACTGGCTGCGCCCCTTCATCTGGCGTAAGCATCTCGACTTCGCGGCCATCCAGGACATCCATTCGATCAAGCGGCAGATCGATGCCCATCGCGGCGGTGGACGCATCACGCTCGGTGGGCACAACGTCAAGCTCGGCCGGGGTGGGATCCGCGAGATCGAGTTTNTTGCCCAGACACAGCAGCTGATTTGGGGCGGGCGCATTCCGATGGTCCGCGTCAACCGGACGGTTGACGCGTTGGCCGCGCTGGCGCGCGCGGGCAAGATCGACGCGGCGGTGGCGACCGAGATGACCGACGCCTACCGCTTTTTGCGTCGGATCGAGCACCGGCTGCAGATGATCGACGATGCGCAGACCCACACCCTGCCAACCGATCCTGGCAAGCTGTCTGCGCTCGCCACGTTTCTTGGCTATCCCGACGTTCGCGCGTTCGAGGCGGAGCTGATGGCGATGCTGCACCGGGTCGCCGGTTACTACGCCGAGCTGTTCCAGGACGCACCGGCGCTGGCGCTGCAGGGCGACATTGGCGGCAATCTAGTGTTCACCGGCGCCGATCCCGACCCGGAGACGCTGGCGACACTGGAACGGCTGGGATTCGCACACCCCGAGACGGTGGATGCGGCGGTGCGCGGTTGGCATCATGGCCGCAGCCGCGCGACGCGCAGTGTCCGCGCTCGGCAGTTGCTGACCGAGTTGATGCCGCAACTGCTGCTCGCGCTGTCCGAGAAGCCGGATCCGGACATCGCCTTTCTCGCTTTCGACCGCTTTCTGAAGGGGTTGCCGGCGGGAATTCAGCTGTTTTCGATGTTCTGCGCCAACCGGCCGTTGCTGGGTCTGGTCACCGATATCCTGGGCGTGGCCCCGCAACTCGCAGAGCACTTGGCTCGCCATCCCTCAGTGCTGGAAAGCGTGCTGTCTGCGCCGNGATTTTTCGAGCCACCGCCACCGTTGCCCGACCTGATCGCCGAGCTGAACCATGCCCTGTCGGTCGCCCGGGACGAGGAGGATGTTCTCGACCTGTCGCGGCGGTGGGCCAACGACCGCCGGTTCCAGGTGGGCGTGCAGACGCTGAAGGGCATGCTGGACACCCCGCAGGCGGAGGTGGCGTGGAGCCAGGTGGCGGATGCGGCGCTGAACTGCCTGCTGCCACGGATGGAGGAGCGGTTTGCAGACGTTCACGGCCGCATCGAAGGCTGCGGGATGGCGATCATCGGCATGGGCAAGCTGGGTGGACGGGAGATGACCACCTCCTCCGATCTGGACCTGATCTTCGTCTACACGACGACGGACGAGGTTGCGGAGTCGGACGGTCGCCGGCCCCTGGCACCACAGCAGTACTTTGCACGATTGAGTCAGCGGCTGATCGCCGCAATGACCGCACCCACGACTGAGGGCGCCNTTTACGAAGTGGACATGCGGCTGCGGCCGTCGGGCAAGGCTGGACCCATCGCCGTCAGCGCCACCACGTTTGCCCACTACCAGCGCGATATGGCCTGGGTATGGGAACAGATGGCCCTGACCCGTGCCCGGGTGGTCGCCGGGCCGCCAGCACTGGTTCGCGAGATCGAAACCGTCATCCGCCGCGTTCTCGCTCGCCCGCGCGATGCGGCGGCGCTCGTCGTCGAGGTTGCCGACATGCGGGCCCGTATGGCCGAGGAACACCGGGCGGCCTCGATCTGGGAGGTGAAGCATCTGCGCGGCGGCATGGTCGATGTCGAGTTTATTGCGCAGTACTTGCAGCTTCTACACGCGCACCGGCACCCGGACGTGCTCTCGACCAACACCGCAGACGCGCTGGCGCGGCTGCAGGCAGCAGGCGTGCTGGCACCGGAGGTTNGCGGGGAGCTGATCGCAGCACTGGAGCTTTGGCATACCGTACAGAACCGCATCCGGCTCAATCTGGGAAAAACGATCGGCCCGTGTGGCCCGGATGACGCTCCCAAGGCGGTGCGCCTGGCGGTCGACGGGATCGCGGGGCTATCCTTTCCGGCGCTTTTCGAACGGATGCAGGCGACAGCCGAGCGCGTGTATGAAGTGTTCCGGACGCTGGTCGACGTTCCCGCCGCCGCCGTACGCCACACTCGGCCCGCCGGGGCATGGGACCGAACCGCCGCCGTGTGACATTGTGCGGCGATCTTCGAGCCGGTTTGCCGTATCGTCGCTTGCCGTATCGTCACTCGTCGTATCGTCAGGGTGATCAGCATCGGGGCTGATCGACGCCCATCGCCAGGAAAGGGGATCCGTTCATGTCCATCGACGTCGGTGACGCACTACCGGCATTCACTCGCCACGGATGGCGGCGGCACCCTGAGCGCCGATGCGCTGAAGGGTCGCAAGACGGTCCTCTATTTTTATCCCAAGGACGATACGTCTGGCTGCACCAAGGAGGCACAGGCGTTTCGCGATACGATCGCCGAGTTCGAGGCGGCGGGTATCGCTATCGTTGGCGTCTCTCCCGACGCGCCCGCCAGCCACGACCGATTTAAGAGCAAGCACCAGTTGCCGTTCACCCTGATCTCCGATCCGGACAAGACACTGGCCGAAGCGGTCGGCGTGTGGGTGGAGAAGAGCATGTACGGCCGAAAGTATATGNGGGTCGAACGCGCCACCTTTCTCATCGACGAAGCGGGCGTGGTGCGCCGGGTGTGGCGAAAGGTGAAGGTGACGGGACACGCGGCCCAGGTGCTTGCCGCGCGCGCGCTCTGAGCTGCGTGTCACGCCCGGCATGAGCAGGGCCAGGAAAGACGGACCGTGGTCAGGTCCATTCCTGGTTGCCGGTGTTGGCCGTGCCGGCTAGAACCGATGCGATCACGAATGGACAGGGAAACGCCGACAGGTGGAAGAGACGGGTGACCCGGCGACAGGCAGCGCCCCATCGCCGTGTATCAAGGTGTGCCGTTTGGACGAGCGCACGAAGCTCTGTGTCGGCTGCTTGCGTACGGCTCAGGAAATTGGCATGTGGCGGGACGCCGACGACGCTTGGCGGCGTCACATCCTGGAGCTCATCCGCATCCGGCGTAGCTCCGGAGTGCTTCCACTCGCTGTCGACTGAACCTGTAGAACAGCAGCACCTTGAACAGCAGCACCGGCGCCCGTCCGCCTGAAGGCTGAGTCTCAAGCCTTCTTTGTGCGGCCCGCCGGCCTGCGCGGTGCAGGTTTTTGGGTTGCGGCCGGCGCCGATGCTTTCGCTGTCGCCTTCGGCTCTGCCGGCGCTGTCGCCTTCGGCTCTGCCGGCGCTGGAGCTGGTGAGGAAGCGGGTGTAGACGCAGGGGTAGGGGCGGGCGCGGTGAGCGCCGGTTCAGGAGCAGCGGCCTGGGGCGCAGCCTTGGCCGGCTTTTTCTTGGCGGGTTCGGGTTCTGGTTCGGGCGAAGAGGCGTTGCCGGGCATCATCCGCTCTGCTGCGGCCTGCAGTGTCGATACGACTTCCTGTTCTGCCTGCAGCCAGTACTCCATTGCCATCCCGTGCTGGCGCCCGGCGGATTCCCACATGAGGTAGGCGAGTTCACGGATGCGCACCTGCATGTCCTTCGTCATTTCGTGTAGCGTATTGCTCATGGTGTCAGGCCCTGTAGACAATAGCGAGAACGCACCCCAATCTATCAAGCGAAGTCGTGCGTGCCTCAGAAAAATCAGCAGACCACTGAAACAAGGGTGTTGAGGCTTCGTCACAGGGTGGAATTCATGCACTGGGAGTCGAATCGACTTCGTGTGCGAGTGCACGCCACGTGTAAGGAACTCATGTAAGGAACGATGGAGCGACAAGGATCATGACCGCGCATGACGCTGTCAGGTGGCGGCAAGTGGATGGCAGTGCCGTCGCCTGTGAGGAAAAGCTGAAGGTTCTCAACGAAAACTTGGCGGAACTGCGGCAGATGTGTCAGGACGCTTTTGAGGACGCCCTGTTGATGGGGTGCGACGAAGCACAGATTCGTCAAGTCTTTGCGACCGTTGTTGGTGGGCTGTACAATCCCTATGCGCAGGACAGATGAACACCATCTGCACTTTTCCAAGGCGTTGGCGCGTCCATGCGTTATTCAGGGGAATCGACAGCGCTGCATCGACACTTCTGCGAAGCCGCGAATGCTGGTACCAATGCTGAAATGGTACACGCGATCCCCCGCAACCAGCGATGCCTGAAGAGGCAACGGCCCGGCGGCCTCGCTTGCCTCGCCGTCCCGTGGGGTCAGCCGCACGGTGACCGGCTGAGACGGATCGAACCACGCTTCCGGATTTCCAGAGTCGTCTCGCGCCGGCGTGCCGGCAAGGCTGATGGAGACACTGCCGTTGGCGAACGCCGCTGGCTGGCGCGATCCACGCGACAAAGGAGTCTCCACCAATAACCGCCTTTTCTGCAGATCGGGGGCGCAGTCCTGCTTGTTTTCCATGTGTTCAAGAACGAACCGCAGCCGGTCCGGGGTTGGCCCCGTCTCGATCTTGCGGCGTACGAGCTCAAGCAGGCCCTTGAGTTCGCCCGTTGGTACATCACGTTCGTAACGCTCGCGCCAGGCATCGATGCTGGCCTTCGCCTGCTCGCGTTGCGCCTGCAATTGTGCGTCGAGGACGGCGGCCTTTGACGTTGCTTGCGCAAGTTGCTCTTCCAGTGACGCGAGGTTGCGCGCGGCAAGGCGGCTGCCTGTCTGGTAGGCGTAGGCGCCGGCTGCGAGAACGGCCGCACTGGCCAGTAGCCACCGGATCAGTGTCCAGAGGCGCTGCCGTTGGCGTTTCCTGCGGTATTCACGCAATCCTAAGGACATAGGTCCATCATCGTACATCGAGTGCTGGTTGGCGACGCATTCGAAACTTCTCATTAGAAGAGGAAGGCAGCAATGGTGTTCGGCCAATCCGGAGGTGGTTGTCCGGATGGCGGAGCGCTGTCATTGGGCTTTGCGGTCGAGCGCTAGACACGTCTCGCACCACGTCTGGAAGGCCTCGGCGGCGAGCGGGCGGCTGAAGTAAAACCCCTGTGCCAGATCGCAACCGCGCTGACGGATGAACCGGAGCTGCTCCTCCGTCTCCACCCCTTCGCCGATCACCCGGATGCCCAGACGGTGCGCCATGGCGATGATCGCCTCGACAACGGTCGCGTCACCGGGGTCGTTTGAGACATTGAGAATGAAGGACTTGTCGATCTTCAACGTGTCAACGGGCAACTGCTTGAGATAGCTCAGGCAGGAATATCCGGTGCCGAAATCGTCGAGTGCCAGTCGTACCCCCAGCCGGTCGAGTGCAGCGAGTGCGGCTGCCGTGTCGTTGAACTCGGTCATCAGGCAGCCTTCGGTGATCTCCAGCTCCAGGCAGCAAGGCGGCAGGGCGTAACGCTGCAGCGCTTGCGCGACCGTCTCCGGTAGCCCCTTGCCGCGTAGTTGACGCGCCGCGACATTGACGGACAGGGACATCTGTGGCAGCCCCGCCTGGCGCCAGCCGGCGAGCGTGCGGCAGGCGGCGTCCAGCAGCCAGCGTCCAATCGGCACGATCAGACCGGTATCTTCGGCCATCGGTATGAACCGGTCCGGTCTGATCTCTCCCAGTTCGGGGTTGTGCCAGCGCAACAATGCTTCCGCTCCCACCAGTTGTCGTGACCGGACGTCCACGATGGGCTGGAAGTGCAGCACGAATTCGTTCCGCTCGATGGCATGCAGCAGTTGTCCTTCCAGTTGCATGCGTTCGAGCGCACGCTCATTCAGTTCCGGTGTGAAGAACTGATACGTATTGCGGCCCTCTTCTTTTGCCTGGTACATCGCCGCATCGGCATGCTGAAGCAGGGTTGCCGGATCTTCGCTGTCATCCGGGAAGACGCTGACGCCGATCGAGGCCGTGACGAAGGCCTCCTTTCGGCCGAGGGCAAACGGGTTGGAGAATACGGCCAGGATCTTCTGAATGACCGGTTCTGCGCTCGCACCACTACCCAGATTCGGCAGAATGACCGTGAACTCGTCACCGCCGAGACGGGCGACAGTGTCTTCCTCGCGAACGCAATCCTGCAGACGCTTTGCCGCCATCGTCAGCAGCTGATCGCCTGTCGCATGTCCCCACGTGTCGTTGATCTTCTTGAACTGATCCAGATCAACGAACAATACGCCACCGCGATGGCGGTGGCGAACAGCGCTCACCACCGCGCTGCGCAACCGGTCAAGCGCCAGTGTCCGGTTGGGCAGGCCGGTCAGTTCGTCAAAGTTTGCCTGCCGCTGTAGCCGCAGTTCGTAGGCCTTGCGAAGGGAAACATCGGCAACGGTGGACTGCCGGGCNTGGAGCCCCGTCCACATCACGTCCTGAGTCTGGATCTCGAGCCAGACAAACGTTCCGTCGCGACGCACGCCTTTGAACTCGCGCGGCTCCTCCGTTGTTGTCGCCACTGTCGTCGTCTGAATCAGGGCTGTTGGTGAGGGCGACAACACTTCACGCCGGTGCGGACCCTCACCGCTGGCGAAGAGCACCCCGAGATCAGGCAGGGCCAGAATATCCTCCACGCACTTATATCCAAAAATCCGGGCAAAGGTGCGGTTGGCGAAGAGGGGAACGCCGTCGCGTTCAATCACGAAACCCAGGACCGACCCNTCCACTAGGCTGCGAAAGCGTTCTTCGCTTTCCCGCACGCCCTGCTCGATCCGCTTTCGCTCTGTGATGTCGAAGGAGACGGTGACGATCTGATCGGCGCGTCCGTTGCCATTGACCAATGGCACCTTGTTGGTCAGCAGCACTTTTTGTCGGCCCATCCGGTCGGTCAGGTGCTCTTCGATCTCGCAACCGGATTGTCCGTCGACGAGGATTTGCTGCTCAAGGGCCGCGTGTCTCTGGTGATACCGCTGCTGCAGGTCGCGAGCGCGGCCGGGTCGTGCCGGGTGGTTGGCATCGACGTCGAAGAAACTCTCGTGGCCGGCATTGGAGAAAACAATCCGTCCGTCTTCGTCTGTGGCACGGATCAGCGCAGGAAGAGTGTTGAGGACTCGTCGCAGCTGCTCCTCGTGCTCGCCACCGGCTTCCACACAGCGGCTGGCGCGTGGTTCGAACGCGCCCTCGGAATTGCCTCCTGCGTTCTGCAGGGATTTGCGGAGGTGCCCGAGGGCCAGGAGGTTGCGTGTCCGGGTGTGGAATTCAGAACGGTCGATGGGGCTGATCAGGAAGTCGCTGGCGCCCGCATCAAGGGCGCGATCGCAATAGGCCTGGTCCTCATATGAGGTAATCACAAGGATGGGCACATCGCGGATATTCGATAGTTGCCGGCAGCGGAGGATGAACTGCTCGCCGGTCATCGAGGGCATCATCACATCGGCGACAATCAGGTCCGGTGTTTCCGGGCCATCATCTCCAGTGCCTGAGATGCTGACCTGAACGTGTGCACAATCACGTCCGGCTGAGCGGACCGTGTTAAACGGCCCAGATTTTTCAAGCTGGTGGATTGATCGCCAACGATCACCACAATGGTCATCTACGAACCTGCTTCCGATCCCGGCGCATGAGAGGACAGGAGTATCGCGACAGCCCCACCTGCCACGGGTCACAGCCCCTCCGCCCGACAAGCGCTTTTGGTAATTCAGGGTAATCCTTTCTCGTGTTGATCCTCAATAAGGCTCTCCGAATGGGCCAATAAAGATGAGTGGTGGGCATTGCATGCGTCTGCGTCCCGCATCGGTTCAATCCAACTGCGGGCACACCAGCTCATCGCCGCGCTTTTTGGCGTTGATTCGGCGCTCGGACCATAAGTGGTCGAATTCAGGGAAATGGGTGCCGCCGCTTCGCGCCGCTGTCCCAGCTGCGCTCGTATGCTGCCGCCGGTTACGAAGAGGTGGCTCCGGAGGAGGGATTCGAACCCCGACCCAGCGGTTAACAGCCGCTTGCTCTACCACTGAGCTACTCCGGAACAGTATGGAGGCGCGGACCGGATTCGAACCGGTGTACACGGCTTTGCAGGCCGCTGCGTAGCCACTCCGCCACCGCGCCGTGGCCAAAAACGGTCGCGCATCACCGGCTGAGACGCCCAGCCGAATGAAGGCGCAACCATAGTGAGGTGCATCGTGTCGGTCAAGTGCAGCGGGACACTCGAAACAAACCTGTTGGCGGCATTCTGCTTTGTTCGTCAGGGTGCCTGCAGGCCAAGCTCAACCGGGCCGAGCCGTCCCATGCTCTGCAGCACCCGGTACTGCGCCACGCGCGCATTGCCTTGTGCATCGACAAGGCCGATGCGGGCATTATAGACCTCGTTTTCGGCATCCAGCACGTTGATGACGGTTTCACGTCCGGCTTCGCGCAGCTTGCGGCGCGCCTCGAAGACTTCCGAGGCGATGTCGACGGCATTGCGCAGCAACGCGACGCGCTGTTGCGCCGTCGTCCACTCCTGCCAGGCGAGACGGGTTTTCTCCTCCATCTTGCGGGCGACGGTGTGATGATTTTCCCGCGCGGCCTTGTACTCGGCGGCCGCTTGCTGCACTCCGGCCGTGGTGGCGAAACCATCGAACAGGTTCCAGGTGGCGGACAGCACTACCGACATGTCATCGCGCGTGCCCCGCACCAGATCAGTGTCGTTCTGGCGGTTGGCCCGTGCGATGACGTCGAGCTGCGGATAATAGCCGGCGCGGGCCAGCCGCTTGCGCTCGTCGGCGATGGCCATGGTCGCCAGGCTGGCATCCACCACCGGGTTTTCATTGCGTGCTGTCTGCACGGCTGCCGCCATGTCTGACGGAAGGAGCTGTGTCGGTGGTTGTGGCTCGCGCATCGACGCCAGTTCAGGTGGGTGCTCGAAGATCTGGATATAACGGGTCGTGGCGTCTGCCAGCCGGCCCTCGAAACTGACACGGCGTTCCTTGGCCACCTGCAGCCGTGATTTCGCCTGCAGGACGTCGACAGCAATGCCCGCGCCGCGCTGCACCCGTTCGTCCTCGAGGTGGAGCTGGCGCATGATCGTCCGTTCGCTTTCCCAGGCGAGCACTGCAAGCTGGTTTTGCTGCAGCACGTCCACGTAAGCTGAAATGCCCTCGAACAACACGTTCTGGATGGTTGCGGCGAGGGTAAATTCGGCCACCTCGGCATTCAGCCGCGCACTCTTCACCTGGGCTGGCGTGGCGTAACCGTCGAATACGTTCTGGGTCAGACGTACGCCACCGACTTCGGCGATACTGGTCCAGGTGCCACCGCCTTCGCTGCGCAGCACCGGACTGTCGATATATTGTGGTCCGCTCGCCGAAGATATCGAGCTTGGGCAGGTAGCCGGCGTAGGCGACATCGATACCTTCTTGCGCCGCTTCGACCGACTTCTCGCGCGCACGGATCTCCGGATGCGTGTGCAGCAGGCCTGCAAGTTCTTCTTCAAGCGATTGCGCGCGCTGCCGGGCTCGTGGTTGCGCTGATGCAGACAACACACAGCAGCAGGATGGCGAAACCCGATTTCCCGACACGCGCTTGGAGAGTTGTACAGAACATCCGCAGGCAGAGCCCGCTGCGGCTCGCCGTAACCGGCGCCGGAATGTCTGCAGCGATGGACACGTCCGTCGGGCTCCTGCCAGAGCAACGCCACGCAGATTACGAACGGGCCGCGAAATGCGACCGATCCCGGGCATAAACGTTTGGCACGAAGTCTGATCGTCTGCGCGCGCAGTGCAAGAAAATTCTTCATTAGGGGTATAAGCAACCCAAAAGATACTCGTTTGTTTGTGTGGGTCTTCATCGACCGGGATCGGAGTACCTCAAAATCGCTCAGTTCAACGACCTGTTTTCCGGGTGGTGATCCCGCACCGTCATCTTGAGAAGGACGCAGGGCCGTAGCCGCCGCCACCCGGAGTTTCGATGACGAACGTGTCGCCCGGGCGCATCTCGACGCGCGCGGTACCGGGTAGCGGCTCGGTCGTGCCGTCGGCGCGGACGACGCGGTTGACGCCCCGCGCCCCAGGTTCGCCGCCGGCAAGGCCGAAGGGGGCGATGCGCCGTCGCTCAGAGACGATGGCGGCGGTCATCGGTTCGCGGAACTCGATCGCGCGTACGACGCCGCAGCCGCCATGGTGGCGGCCGGCGCCGCCGGAGCTCCGACGAATGCGGAAATCGCGCAGCAGGACCGGAAAGCGCCATTCGAGGACCTCCGGATCGGTCAGCCGGGTGTTGGTCATGTGCGTGTGCACGGCATCGGTGCCGTTGAAGCCGGGCCCCGCCCCGGAGCCACCGCAGATCGTCTCGTAGTACTGGTAGCGCGCGTCGCCGAAGGTGAAGTTGTTCATCGTACCCTGGGCGGCGGCCATCACGCCGAGCGCGCCATAGAGCGCATCGGTGATCGTCTGCGAGGTCTCGACGTTGCCGGCGACGACGGCGGCTGGAAAGACCGGGCGCAGCATCGAGCCTTCCGGGATGATGATGGTGAGCGGCTTAAGGCAGCCGGCATTCAGCGGAATGTCGTCGTCGATCAGGGTGCGGAAGACGTAGAGGACGGCGGCCTTGGTCACTGCCGGCGGCGCGTTGATGTTGCCCGGCTGCTGCGCCGACGTGCCGGTGAAATCGATCGTGGCTGCCCGTTGGGCGGGATCGATGCGCACGGCAACGCGGATCACGGCGCCGCCGTCCATCTCGCAGGTGAACGTGCCGTCCTTGAGCACGCCGATGGCGCGCCGGACCTGCTCTTCGGCGTTGTCCTGGACGTGGCGCATATAGGCGTGCACCACGTCGAGGCCGAAGTGCGCCACCATCTTGCGCAGCTCCCGGGCGCCGGTTTCATTCGCGGCGACTTGGGCGCGCAGGTCCGCCAGGTTCTGCTCCGGATTACGCGCTGGCCAGCGGGCAAAGGTGAGCTGGTCACGGATCTCGTGTTCGCAAAAGCGGCCGTGGTCGACCAGTACGCAGTCGTCGAACAGCACCCCTTCCTCTTCGATGCTGGCACTGAACGGGGGCATGGAGCCGGGCGTAATGCCGCCCACGTCGCCGTGGTGGCCGCGCGAGCCGACGAAGAACAGGATTTCGTGGCCTGCTTTGTCGAACACCGGCGTGATTACGGTGATGTCGGGCAGATGCGTGCCGCCGTTATAGGGCGCGTTGAGCACGTAGACATCGCCCGGGCGCATCCGTCCCGCCCGCTGGCGGATCACGGTTTCGATGCTCTCGCCCATCGAGCCCAGGTGCACCGGCAGATGCGGCGCGTTCGCCACCAGGCCGCCCGCGGCATCGAAGACGGCACACGAGAAATCCAGGCGTTCCTTGATGTTGACCGACTGGGCGGTGTTCGCCAGTACGATGCCCATCTGCTCGGCGATCGACATGAACAGGTTGTTGAACACCTCCAGCATCACCGGGTCGGCCCGGGTGCCGATCGACTGTGTGGCCGGGCGGGGCAGGGCGCGGACCAGCAGCAGGTCGTACCGCCGGGTAACGTCCGCCCGCCAGCCCGGCTCGACGACGGTGGTCGCGTTCGCATCGATGATGATCGCGGGGCCACTGATCCGGTCACCCGGGGCAAGCGTCGCCCGGTCCCATATCGGCGTATCCGCCCAGCCGCCGGCGAACCAGGCGCGGGCGGTTTCCAGCGGCGGTGGCGGGACGCGGCCGGCGTCGGCCGTCTTTGCCCCGTCGAAGGCTTGCGCATCGGCCATCGCGCCCACGGCTTCTGCCGCGAGTGCTTCGACGATCAGCGGCCGTCCGTCCATGACGAAGCCGAAGCGCTGGCGGTGCATTTCGGTGAAAGCCGCCATCATCTCTGCGGGCGTGCCGAACGGCACCGGCAGCGGCGTGTCTGTACCCTGGTAGCGCAGGTGCGCCTGGCCGTGGACGGTGATCTGCGCTGCCGGCACGTCCTGGCGTTCCACCTCGCCATGGGCATCGGCCGCGAGCGCATCGAGGCGCCGTTCGAGTTCGGGCGCGGCCGCCTCGTCGAGTACCAGTTCGACCGCCGCTTCGCGCAGGCTGCGGATGTCCGCCAGCCCCATGCCGTAGGCGGAGAGCACGCCCGCCAGCGGATGGATCAGCACGCGCGTCATCCCGAGTGCGTCCGCGATCGCCAGCGCGTGCTGACCGCCTGCGCCGCCGAAGCAGTTCAGCAGATAGCCGGTGACGTCGTACCCNCGCTGCACCGAAATCTGCTTGATCGCATTCGCCATGTTCTCCACGGCGATGGTGAGAAAGCCTTCGGCCACGGCTTCCGCCGTGCGTACCTCACCGGTGGCCGCCGCGATCTCAGCTGCCAGCGCCTCGAAACGGTGGCGCACCGCGGCCGCGTCGAGCGGCTGGTCACCGCCCGGACCGAACACCGCTGGAAAGTGCTGCGGCTGGATGCGGCCCAGCAGCACGTTGGCGTCCGTCACGGTGAGCGGCCCGTCGCGACGATAGCAGGCGGGACCGGGATCGGCGCCAGCCGACTCAGGACCGACCCGGAAGCGGCTGCCGTCGAAGTGCAGGACCGAGCCGCCGCCGGCGGCGACGGTATGGATGCGCAGCATCGGCGCGCGCATCCGCACCCCGGCGACCTGCGTCTCGAACGCGCGCTCGTATGCGCCGTCGAAGTGGGCCACGTCGGTAGACGTGCCGCCCATGTCGAAGCCGATCACCTGGCCGAAGCCGGCGGCGGCAGCCGTCTGCACCATGCCGACGACGCCGCCGGCCGGGCCGGACAGGATCGCGTCCTTGCCCTGGAACAGCCCCGCGTCGGTCAGCCCGCCGTTCGACTGCATGAACATCAGCCGTGTGTCTCCCAGCGCGCCCGCCACCTGGTCGACATAGCGGCGCAAAATGGGCGACAGGTAGGCATCGACGACGGTGGTATCGCCGCGGGAGACCAGCTTCATCAGCGGACTGGTGGCGTGGCTGGTCGAGATCTGGGTAAACCCGACGTCGCGGGCGATCGCCGCCAGGCGACGCTCGTGATCGGCAAAGCGGTAGCCGTGCAGCAGGACGATGGCGACGGCACGGATGCCGCTGGCAAACGCCTGCTGCAAGTCCCGGCGCGCCGCGGCCTCGTCGAGTGGCTGCAGGACGTGGCCATGCGCATTGACCCGCTCGTCGATCTCAATCACCCGCTCATAGAGCATCGACGGCAGCTCGATCTGGCGCGCGAACAGCTTCGGGCGGTTCTGGTAGCCGATGCGCAGCGCATCGGCGAAGCCGCGGGTGATCGCGAGCACCACCCGGTCGCCGGTCCGCTCCAGCAGCGCATTGGTAGCAACCGTGGTCCCCATCTTCACGGCGGCGATCCGCTCCGCCGGGATCGCATCGCCGTGAGCGAGTCCGAGTACCTCGCGAATACCCTCGACCGCCGCGTCCGCATAGCGCTCCGGGTTCTGCGACAACAGCTTGCGGCTGACGATACCGCCATCGGGCGCGCGCGCCACCACGTCGGTAAATGTGCCGCCGCGATCGATCCAGAATTGCCACGTGGCGGCGTTTTCGTCCATGAGAGCACCGCGAGCGTTGGGACGTTGCGCAGCTCGCAGCCCTCAGCCGGGGCGACAGGCCGCCTTCTCGATGACCGGGACGATGGCGAAGGTAACGGCGATGGTCAACGCCTCGCGAGACAAGGTCATCACGCGAAGTCATAAAAGATAGCGGGGAGGGCGGTGTGGCGAGTGGTGACTATATTGGTTGGCCCGCGTTGGCCCATTGGGCCTGACCCAGCAGTCTTTGTACGCGCTATGATCAGGTGATTCACCGATTCTGTAGTGTCGGAATGGTGATGCGGGATATGGACGAACGAACATCGAGGGACTTATCGGCGCAGCGGCGGGCAGTGTCCGAACAATTTGATGGATGCCGAATGGGAGGGGCTGCCGTGACGTCGGGGACGGTGCCGGCGGTGACCTTGAGGACCACCGGAGGGTCGAGTGTATCGCTGAAAACACGAGAGCAAGATGTCAAATCGCTATATAGATATAGTTAGAAATATTACACCAGACATAAATATTAATGTACACTATCATGCAACAAATACAAAAAGTATAGTAGATTATGTAATGATTTTTACACCACGCTCTGGAAGCACTTGGCTTACAAGTATTTTATCTGGATATTTTGGTTATCCTGAAGAATATATAAATCCTGAACTTGTAAAAAATGTTTCTATTTCGATGGGAACTAAAGATCCTGAGAATCTTATCGAAACGTTGCGAAAGGTGCGTAAATCAGAAAATGGTGTCTTTGGCATACAGGTACGATCTATTGATATAAAATTGTTTGGGAGAAAAATATTTTTCCGTGCTTTTAAGAACGCAAAATATTTTAATGTGCGTAGGCGAAATATTGTAGCACAAGCAATTTCGCTTTATCGTGCAACTGAAACTGGCGTTTTTCACAGTACCGAAGTGGGAGAAAAATTGTGGATCCGGGAAATGTAGATGAAGAAAAAATAATTTTCTGGATGAAGCATATTATGGCGATAGAACAAGAGAATGATTGGATATTAAGATCTAGAAATTTTCCCTGCGTTGATCTCGTTTATGAGGATATTGCCGGGAACACGCGTCTGGCCTTAGAGCTAGTTCAAAATCATCTAGGAATAGAAAAATATAGATTTCAATCTTATCAAATCGGAAGCGACCAGGAAGCTTGGAGATAAGTGGAACGAAGAGGTTGAAGCTAGAATACGACAATCCAAACGCCACCAAATAGCTGAATTGATGGCAAGCCGCCCAATCTCATTCAATTGATGTGACAGCTTACCGGGATTCAGTGTGGAGAAAGGTGCGCAACGCCTCTGGCTTTGCGATGTCAACCGCTCCCCGTCCCAGCGCCAGCCAGCCACGCCGCTCGAAGTCCTTGAGCTGGCGGCTGACCACTTCCCGTGCCGAGCCCAGCTCGTGGGCGATCTGCTGGTGGGTGACCCGCAGGTGAGAGCCCTCTGCCTCGGCACGCTCAAGCAGCCACTGGGCCAGCCGAACGTCCAGCCGGCGGAACATCACTTCTTCGATCAGTGCCATCAGGCTGGCGATGCGCCGCCCATAGGCGCGGAAGACGAAGTCACGAAAGGCGGGGAGTGGTCGAGCAGCGCGCGGAAGGTCTGGCGCGGCAGCATCAGCGCATCGAGCTCGGATTCGCTCCGCGCCTCGGCCGGATACACCTCGCCCGACATCAGGCATGCGGTGGTCAGCACGCAGGTCTCGCCAGCACCGACCCGGTAGAGCACGATCTCGCGGCCGCTCTCCGCCACCATCTGCACGCGGATGCGCCCCGAAAGCACGAACAGATAATGCTCGCAGTGGTCCCCGGAGCGGAAGGGATGCACGTCGGCCGGCAGACGGACCCGGCGGACGGAAGACTCCAGAGCCTGTCGCTCGTCCTCGGACAAAGCCTCAAGGCCGGGGAAGGTGGCGAGCCACGATCCGCTCACGGAATGTGATGTCCGACAGGCGAGCGACGACGGACGAGCGGCGGAGAAACCGGAGCGGCGGCAGGCAGCAGCGCCGCCCTAACTCTCCTTGGTTTTTCCGCCCGCTTCAGCTCACGTTTCAGCCGGCGCAGTTCGGGCGTCAGCTTGGCGGCTGGCGTCTTGCGCAGTACGGCATCGATGCCGCCCCGGTGCTCGACCGTGCGCAGGCCGTTGGTCGACAGTCGAATGCGGATCGGCCGGCCGAGTGCTTCGCTCATCAGCGAAGCCGTCTGCAGGTTCGGCTCGAACCTGCGGCGCGTCCTGTTGTTGGCATGACTGACGTTGTTGCCCGTCATGACGGCCTTGTTGCTGATGGGACACCGCCGTGCCATGAACCCTGAACTCCAATAGAAACCACTTTCGGAGCGCGGGTGTGCGCTCCGAGAGGGCGTCAGTTACGCAAGAAACGCCTGCGGGTCAAGCCTGTTCAGCAAGTGGGGGCGTTCAGGACGCCGCCATCCGCTTCTGCAAATTGGTGTCGAGCGCATCAAGGAACTGCTCGGTGGTCAGCCACGGCTGGTCGGGTCCGATCAGCAGCGCGAGATCCTTGGTCATCGAGCCACTCTCGACGGTTTCGACGCAGACCTGCTCCAGAGCGTGGGCGAACTCGACCACGTCCGGCGTGCCGTCGAACTGGCCGCGGTAATAGAGCCCGCGCGTCCAGGCAAAGATCGACGCAATCGGATTGGTCGACGTCACGCGGCCCTTCTGGTGCTCGCGGAAGTGGCGGGTCACCGTGCCGTGGGCCGCTTCGGCCTCGACGGTCTTGCCGTCCGGGGTCATCAGCACCGACGTCATCAGGCCCAGTGAGCCGAAGCCCTGCGCCACCGAATCCGACTGCACGTCGCCGTCATAGTTCTTGCAGGCCCAGACGAAGCCGCCTTCCCACTTCAGTGCCGAGGCCACCATGTCGTCGATCAGCCGGTGCTCGTAGACGATGCCCTGCTGCTCGAAGCGCGACTTGAACTCGCTCTCGTAGATTTCGGCGAACAGATCCTTGAACCGGCCATCGTAGGCCTTGAGGATCGTGTTCTTGGTCGAGAGATAAACCGACCAGCCGAGATCGAGGCCGTAGTTCATGCAGGCACGTGCGAAGCCCCGGATCGACTCGTCGACGTTGTACATGGCCATCGCCACGCCGCCATCCGGGAAATCGTAGACCTCGCGCTGGATCGGCGCGCTGCCATCGTCCGGTGTAAAGGTGATGGTGAGCTTGCCGGCGCTGGGAACGACGAAATCGGTCGCCCGGTACTGGTCGCCGAAAGCGTGACGGCCGATGACGATCGGCTTGGTCCAGCCCGGTATCAGGCGAGGAACATTGCGGCAGATGATCGGTTGCCGGAAGACGGTGCCGCCCAGGATGTTGCGGATCGTCCCGTTGGGCGACTTCCACATCTGTTTCAGGCCGAATTCCTCGACGCGCGCTTCGTCCGGCGTAATGGTGGCGCACTTCACGCCCACGCCATACTTCTGGATCGCCTCTGCCGCGTCGATGGTGACCTTGTCGTCGGTCGCATCCCGATATTCGATTCCGAGATCATAATACTGAATATCGATATCGAGATACGGGAGAATCAGTTTNTCCTTGATCTTCGCCCAGATGACGCGCGTCATCTCGTCGCCGTCGAGATCAACGACCGGAGTTTTGACTTTTATCTTCGCCATTTCGTGGAACTCCAAAAGCACAAAAATCCCGACTTCATGTGCGGGGATTGTCTGTTGGTGGATTTGCCGTCAACAGGTCCTGCGAGCATGACGACAGCTCGTCGCCTGGAAGCATCGCCACCACACTATAACTGATCCGATACGCATGTCCGCTCCGTCCGACCGGTGACGGCAAGCAAGGACACCGCGTCTTCCGGCGATGCGACCACCTGCAGCAGATCAAGAACCGAGGGATCGGCGAAGCCGGCGCGCACCGTCGAGTCCAGCAGTACGGACAGCGGCGCCCAGTAGCCGGCCACGTCGATAACGATGATCGGCGACAGGTGCAAACGTAACTGCTTCCAAGTGATGATTTCGAAGGTTTCGTCGAGTGTTCCGAGCCCGCCCGGCAGCACCACGAACGCATCCGACATCTCGAACATGCGGCGCTTGCGATCGTGCATGCTCTCGGTAACGATCAGCTCACTGACGTTCGGGTTCCCCACTTCGGCGCGAATGAGGAACTCCGGGATGACGCCGACCACTTCGCCGCCGGCGTCCATCACGCCGGTTGCCACGGCGCCCATCAGGCCGACCGACCCGCCGCCATAGACAAGCCGCATGCCGTTGTCGACGATCAGGCGGCCGAGACGAACCGCCGAGTCCCGGTAGACCGTGTCGGCCCCTTCGTTCGATCCGCACAGTACACATACCGATCGGATTTGCATGCGTTCCGCTACCTCCTGGCGTCGTTGACCGAGACGTGTCGCCTGTTCTGTGAATACTCCACGGGTCAGGCTACAGGCTGGGGCGACAGGACGGGGCTTCGGACGTGGTGCCTCGCTGCAGGCGCGGACAGCGGCGGGATGCGGTGGGTGGCATTCCTGCTGCGGACACCATGACGCGGCCTACGGTCCTCTGATCGCGTACCAGTAAGGGCAGACCGGGCTGCAACCGGCCGGACAGGGCCCCTGTTGGCGGGAAACGGCTGGTGGGCGCGACAGGGATTGAACCTGTGACCCCTACGATGTCAACGTAGTGCTCTCCCGCTGAGCTACGCGCCCGACACCAGCGATCCCGAAGCCGCCACTCATAATCGGACCGTGCCGTCTTGGCAAGCTGGGGCTTGCCGTTCCGCCCACAACGGCTTAATTGCCGAGAGGGTAAAAGAACGTATGGTCGGATGGCGGCCCGACCGAGGACTGTGCTGGCCGGGGCAAACAGCCGACCGGAGGATATTGTGGTCCCAGACGACGCACATTCTGCTGGCTCGAAAGGGAGCTGCAATCGGTGGATGCTCCGTATTCTGTTGCGGAGCCGGTGACGCAGACAGTCCCACTCGT
This sequence comes from Defluviicoccus sp., assembly GCA_013414705.1. GTDB lineage: Bacteria > Pseudomonadota > Alphaproteobacteria > Rhodospirillales > Defluviicoccaceae > Defluviicoccus. The sequence continues at coordinate 2,110,787 of CP058705.1, read as the reverse complement.
TTTTGCCTCGCCGCACAGCGGGGATGAGTATCCTGCAGCGTTCGTCTCCGCAGCACGGCTTGATCCGGTGGCGCTCCGCCGCTCGGAAGATGCGTTCGTCGATCGCATTTTCGCCGCCGCCCCCGGTTTGNGTGCGCCTCTCNTCCGCGCGCGCTTCNCGCGCGCGTATGTGGATCCTAACCGCGAGCCGTTCGAGCTGGATCCGACCATGTTCGCAGACAGGCTGCCGGAGTATGTCAACGTCCGCTCTCCCCGGGTGGCGGCCGGGCTGGGCACCGTTGCGCGCGTCGTCACCAACGGCGCAGAGATCTATCGCGACAAGCTCGACTTTGCTGAAGTTTTGCAACGGCTTCAGGCACACTATTTTCCCTATCATCACGCATTACAGCAGCTGCTCGACGCGACGCGCGCGCGCTTCGGCTGTTACCTGCTGATCGACTGCCACTCGATGCCGTCGATCGGCGGGCCGATGGATGCGGATCCGGGCCTGCGTCGCCTGGATATCGTGCTGGGCGACTGCTACGGCACCTCGTGTGCGCCGCAGATCACTGCGTTGGCCGAGAGTGCCCTGAAGGAGCAGGGACTCAGAGTTCGCCGCAACATTCCCTACGCCGGAGGATACACCACGCGGCATTACTGCCGTCCGGCGGACGGGCTGCATACGCTGCAGATCGAGGTCAACCGGTGTCTTTATCTTGATGAAGAGCGGATCGTGCCTTTATCGCAGATGCAGTCCGTGTGCGACGTGATGACAGCGGTCATCGGCAAGCTGGCAAAGCTTGATCGGGACCAGTTGGCGGCCGACTGACAGGCGACGCAACAGGGTTCGTGCTCCCGTTCGCAGGACCTCCCGTTCACAGCACCTCCCATTCCGCGCCGCCAATCCCGCCCCAAGGAAGCCGCTGGGTCCGGCCCGGCTACCCGAGAGTCTACATGGATGAGACCGCACGACCGTGGGCGCCGGACGTGCGCGTCGGCCGATGTGTTCCTCCATGCGGCGAGGGCACGAACTCCCTCTGCAAGCCATGGCCGGGATCCTGAAGTCAGATTCGCGATGCATGAATATTGCATTGCTGCAGTGCGGTAAATTACACTTGCTGCATGAACGGTTTTGGCCTATAGTTTTTTATTGAGATTGTGGCCTTCTTAGGAAGGAAGGCTAAGTATGGCGTGAGCGGGCCGAAGTTGCGGACACGGAGCCGGGGGCTCGAAAGCTGCCTCGGGTGGATGCAGAAAAGGGCATGCAGGTATGCGAGGGTATTCAACTACAGAGTTGTCCCCTGTAGACTTGTGTGATCCAGTTTTGGTGAGCGTTAGCGTCTAAATTAATTCGGTGTTTTTCGGTCAGGAGGTCATCAAACGTGGTGTACGCACTCGCAAAAGAGTTGCCCGAGCTCGGAACCAACTTCGGGCGTTATATGCTCGCGCTGATGCGCGCCACCAACCGCGAGATGACCGAGTTCACGGAAAGCTGCCTGATCGCAGGCCAAGTGGCGCTGCGGGCAAGCCGGGAGAACCCGCTCAGCATGATGGAAACGTTGCAGGTGATGCAACATAACCAGCAGCTGATCTCCAAGGGCTTGCTGAGCGCTCAGGAGAAGATGACCGGTTATGTCTTCGACCAGATGGAAGAGGGCATGCAGGCGCTGGTCAACACCATCTACGATTACAAGGGCAACGGCGAGAATTTGTCGGGCTTCATGCGCCGTGAAGCGGACATCATGGAGTCGGTCGCCAACTTCAACGAACAGATCGAGAAGATCAAGGACGACTTCGGCTTCCACTTCAATTCGCAGAACTACAAGCTGGTGCACGAGACCGATACCTTCCTGATGTATCAGGTCCTGCCGCTGAAGAAAGGCGTCAAGGTTCGCGACGACGTGCCGCCGACGCTGCTGGTCCCGCCGTACATGCTGGGCGTGCACATCTTGTCGTTCCTGCCGTACGACAATAAGAGCTACGCTCATTCGTTCGCCAACGAGGGCATTCCGACCTACGTGCGCGTGGTCAAAGACATCATGCGCAACGAGAAGGTGCAGCTGACGACGCCGGAAGAGGACTGCCTGCAGACGCTTGAGCTGTGCACCAAGCTGAAGGAGATCCACGGCAAGAAGGTGGTGCTCAACGGCACCTGCCAGGGCGGCTACATCTCCTTGATGAACGTGCTGTCCGGAAAGCTGACGGACGTCTGTGACACGCTGGTCACCAACGTTGCGCCGATCGACGGCACCTACAGCAGCGCGATCAACGGCATGCCGCAGCTGCACTCGGACTTCATCACCCAGCCGCTTGCTAACGGTAACAGCGTGGCCAACGGCTACCTGCTGAGCCTCGGCATGCGCTTCGTCGCCATCGACCGTGAACAGCCGCTGGTCAAGGTGCTGGATCAGGCGTCGATGCACAAGGCAACGGACGGGAACCCGGGCAAGACGCCGGCGGCGCTGTTCCGCTGGCTGTTGAAAGAGCGGGTACACCTGCCGATTGAGATCGCCAAGATGAGCTCGTGCACCTTCCAGAAGCCGATCAGCGAGGACGGCGCACTGCCCGTCACCCTGTTCGGCAAGCCGCTGAAGATCAGCGACCTGCAGAAGCTCGGCGTGAAGTGGTACCAGAACTACGCAATCAAAGACGATCTGGTCACTCCGGACTGTGCGACCGCCGGCAACAAGTTCCTGAATGGCTCGGATACCATCGAGTCGGTGGCGTTCCATGGCGGCCACGTTGCCATCCTCACCAGCCCGTACTCGAAGAAGGCACCGGTGAATGGCGAGTTCACCGATGCCACCGGGAAGAAGGTGCGTGGCCCGGTGAAGTTCATGCTGGATATGGCTGCCGCCTGACCCGCATCACCGCATCCATTCCGCGAAAGCAGGACAGGGCACCTTCGGGTGCCCTGTTTTGGTGGGTTCGCAGCCGATTATCGTTATAAAACGCGCTCACTGGGTCGCCCCGCTCGTCCAACGGGGAACGGAGACATCGGAGCGCCTATAAGTCCTAAGCTGGCCGGCACCGTCATGGTCGGGCGCAGTCCGGCTGGAACCCAACTCGGAGGAGATTCGGAATGGACTGGACCACACAAACAAACGACATCATGAAAACCTGGGGCGATGCGCAGAAGCGCCTGTGGAGCGGCTGGATGGATTGGGCGCAGGGCGCCTCGCAGATGGGACAAGGTGGTCAGATGTTCGACCCCACCCAGTGGTTGCGCATGGGCGTGGACACGTGGTCAGGCGCGAAAGACAGCCCGGCGCAACGTCTTGCCGGTAATGTGCTCGGTACGCCGGAGATGATGACTCGCAGCATGAACCTGCTGATGCAGGCTTGGCAGACGGTGGCACCGAAGGTCGAAGCGGGCAAGCCGTGGCAGCCCGACCTGCAGAAGCTGATGGAGCAGTGGCAGGGCGAGTTGACCAACATGCCGAAGCGCGCGGCCTCGATGGGCGGCGACTTCGCGCAGCTGACCAAGTCGCTGTTCGAGCGCTGGACGCCGATCACTGCTCCGTGGCTGGCGATGCTGGGCCAGGCCTCGGAGGCCCATCCGGGGCGGNCATTCCTCGGCGGCACGGCTGGCATGGGACAGCTGGCGGGATTTGCCGAAATGTTCCAGGGGCCGCTGAGCCAGCTCAACATGGGCGAGATGCCGCGGGCCACCGTCGCACGCGAAAAGATGGGCGTGTTTCTGAAGGTGGGTGACGCGCTGGCGGACCTGCAGGAAGCTCAGCAGAGCTACAAGAAAGCGCTCGGCGAAGGGCTTGCCACCGCGGTCGAACGGACGATTCAGCATCTCGCCAAGCTGGCGGAGAAGGGTGAGAAGGTGACCAGCGCCCGCGACCTGATGCGGACGTGGTTCTCGATCGCTGACAAGACCCTGATGGAGAAGTTCAACACCACGGAGTTTCTCGGCGTTCAGGATAAGCTCACCNGTTGCGCTGATGAAGCACAAAAGGCGCAGCGTGATGCGCTCGAAGTCATCTACGCGCAGATGGAAATCCCGACGCGCAGCGAAATCGACGAAGCCTATCGGGATATCCACGACCTCAAGCGGGAAGTTCGTGCGCTGAAGCGGGCGCTCAAGACCGCAACGACCAAGTCTCCGGCAGCGAAGACGAAGAAAACAGCGGGTGACGCAGTTTCGTCCTAATCAACCCGCATCGAAAATTCAGGGATTGAGCCTGCGCTCGAGGAGAACGATATGATGCAATTTCCGATTCAGTTTCGCTCGGACGAAGTGACCCATGAACTCGCTGAGATGGAAGCCAAGCTTTCGGCGGGCATGAGCACACTGACCAGCATGAAGGACGATGACGTCGATATTGGCAGCACGCCGAAGGACGTCTTCTATGCCCGTGAAACCTTCCAGATCTATCACTACAAGCCGATGGTTCCGGCCGACAAGATCCATCCGATCCCGATGCTGATCTCGACGCCGCTGATCAACGGCTATGAAGTCGCCGACCTGCAACCGGACCGCTCCCTCGTTCGCAACTTCCTGAACGAGGGCATCGATGTCTATATGATCAACTGGGGCTACCCCAAGCGGTGCGACCGGTACAACACGATTGACGACTACGTCACCGACTACCTCGACGACATCGTTGACCACATCNATCGAGGGGCCGGTGTCGACAAAATCAACCTGTTCGGCATCTGCATGGGCGGCACCCTGGCCACCTGCTACTCGACGCTGCATCCCGAGAAGGTGCGCAATCTGGCGCTGACGGTAACCCCGATCGACTTCCATGAGACGAAGGTTCCGGGCCAAGCGCACGTGGGCCTGCTGTTCGAGATGGGCCGCACGGTCGACGTCGATGCGATGGTGGACGCGCTCGGCAACGTTCCGGCCGATGTGCTCAACGTCTCCTTCCTGATGGCGTCACCGTTCACCCTGATGTTCGGCAAGTACGCGGATACCGTCGATCTCCTCGACAACAAGGAAGCGCTTTTGAACTTCCTGCGGATGGAGAAGTGGCTGTTCGGCGGACCGAACGTTCCGGGCGAGGCCTACCGGCAGTTCGTCAAGCAATTCCTGCAGGGCAACAATCTGGTCAAAGGCGAGTTGGAGCTTGGCGGCCAGAAGGTTGATCTGGCGAACCTGTCCATGCCGGTGCTCAACGTCTATGCCGAGCGCGACCATCTGGTGCCGCCTCCGAGCACGGTCGCACTGGGCAAGTATGTCGGAAACAAGAAGGATTATTCGGAGCTTCCGATCAAGACCGGTCACATCGGTATCTACACCGGCGGCGCATCACAGAAGATCGTTGCGCCGAGCGTTGCCAAGTGGCTCAAGGAACACTAATCGAAGACATGACGGTCGGCAGGGAGACCGGTGTGCGCGTTCAGCGCGCACCGGTCTCCCTCCACACTGGTGCACTTCAAGTTCGCCGGCCCAGCGCCGGGCATTGCCCTGCCGACGTCGTCATGGAGGTGTGGAGCAATGTGCAACGTCGAAGCGCACACCGAAATGGTGCCGTGTCCCGATTGCAAAGGGCGGGGCGTGATCCGTCCGCCGGGAGAATGGGCGCACGAAACCTGACCAAGGTGTGACGGTCGGGGAGAAGTCCCGGATCAGCCATTGCGGTCGCCGTCCGACTCCAAACAGCCAGACCAGGCTAAGCAAACGGGTTCGGAACGACGTTTGTGGGGAGGGTGCTCTTAACGTCGTTGCGACACCTTCTCGCACCATGTCGCGAGCAGACGCTACTCAGTCTGCCGATCAGAGAAGGTCGCAACCAGTTCTGAAAATGATAACCGGAACAGGGTTGGTCGGTAGGTATTTTCCCGACGGCGGTCGGCTCATGTTTGCGCGAAGCCGCCTCTCCGAACGAAGACTGCCCGCCAGAATTGGGCGGGCAGCTTCGACCGGAACGGTGCGATGTGTCGGGAGATCAGCCCTGCATGCGCAGCGCGCCATCCACCCGGATCACTTCACCGTTGAGGTATGGGTTGTCGATGATGCTCATCGCCAGCTTCGCATATTCGCTCGGATCGCCAAGGCGCGAGGGNAACGGCACGGCCGCACCCAGCGACTTCTGCGTCTCTTCCGGCAAACCGGCCATCATCGGCGTCTTGAAGATACCCGGTGCGATGCACACGACGCGCAGACCCGCCGGGGCGAACTCACGCGCTGACGGCAGAGTCAGGCCGACGACGCCCGCCTTCGAGGACGCATAAGCGGCCTGTCCGACCTGCCCTTCGAACGCGGCAATCGACGCGGTGTTGATGATGACGCCGCGCTCGCCGGTCGCCAGCGGCTCCAGGGGGAGGATGTCGGCAGCCGCCAGACGCATCACATTGAAGATGCCGATGAGGTTGACGCTGACGACCTTGCTGTAAAGCTCAAGGGCATGCGGACCCTTGCGGCCGACGATCTTGGCTGGCGGGGCAATGCCGGCGCACTGTACGACGATGCGCGCCGCGCCGTGCGCCTCGCGTGCCTTGGCGACCGCCGCTTCCGTCGACTCGCCGTTGGTGACATCGCACACGCACGCGACGCCACCGATATCGGCTGCGACACGTTCGGCAGCGTCGGCGACGACGTCGAACAACGCGACCTTCGCGCCCGCAGCCGCAAGCGCCCGCGCGGTGGTCTCACCGAGACCGGAACCGCCGCCGGTGACGATTGCCGCTTGACCTTTGATATCCATCGTTGTTGTCCCCTGTTTATGTCTGGACCGCCCGCCATGCCGTTTGGCCGACCGATGGCTGTCCAGCGCTCTCACGGAGTTGTGCGACTAATGCCAGCTGGCCTGCAGCGAAGGCAGGCCAGCACGGCATGGGTCGCGAAACCGCCGCCCGGGACGGCGGTATCGGCTGAGGCTCTAGACGAGCTCGATCGCCATCGCGGTTGCTTCGCCGCCACCGATGCACAGGCCGGCAACGCCCTTCTTCAGGCCCTGCTTCTGCAGTGCGTGCAGGAGGGTGACAATGATGCGGGCGCCCGAAGCGCCGATCGGATGGCCGAGCGCGCAGGCGCCGCCGTTGATGTTGACCTTGTCGTGCGGAATGCCGATGTCACGCATCGCCGCCATCGTAACGACGGCGAACGCCTCGTTGACTTCCCACAGGTCGACATCGGTGTTCTTCCAACCGGCCTTGTCCAGTGCCTTCTTCAACGCGCCCACCGGAGCGGTGGTGAACAGGTTCGGTGCCTGTGCGTTCGTTGCGTGGGAGCGGATCACCGCCAGCGGCGTCAGACCCTTCTTCTCGGCATACGACTGACGGCAGATAACCAGCGCCGCAGCACCGTCGGAGATCGAGCTGGAGGTCGCAGCCGTCACCGTGCCGTCCTTGCGGAATGCCGGCTTCAGCGTCGGGATCTTGGCGATGTTGACCTGGAACGGTGCCTGGTCCTTGCCGATCACCGTCTCGCCCTTGCGGCTTTTGATGGTTACCGGCGCGATCTCGGCGTCGAAAATGCCGTCGTTCGAGGCCTTCTGAGCACGGGTCACCGACTCGGCCGCGAACGCGTCCTGAGCCTCGCGGGTGAACTGGTACATTTCCGCGCATTCTTCGGCGAAGGTGCCCATCGAACGCCCAGCCTCGTAGGCATCCTCAAGGCCGTCATAGAACATGTGGTCCATCAGCCGGTCGCCATGGCCCAGCCGATAGCCGGTCCGGCCCTTGAGGACCAGGTACGGAGCGTTGCTCATGCTCTCCATGCCGCCGGCGACGACGACGTCGTGGGAGCCGGCGAGGATGTTGTCGTGTCCGAGCATGGTGGTCTTCATCGCCGAGCCGCACATCTTGGTCAGCGTTGTCGCACCGGCTTCCCACGGAATGCCCGCGAAGTGGGCCGCCTGCCGCGCCGGTGCCTGCTTGAGGCCGGCCATCAGGCAGCATCCCATCATCACCTCGCCGATGTCGGCAAGGTCGACCTTGGAGCGTTCGACGGCCGCCTTGATGGCGACACCGCCAAGTTCAGTGGCCGGAACGCCAGCGAAGTCGCCGAGCATGCCACCCATCGGTGTGCGAGCCGCACCGACGATGACCACGGGATCTGATTGCGCCATGTAACTCTCCTTGACCCTCGAAATTGACCTGCCTCGTCGCGCGATGAGGATGTATTTGCTGATCTGACGCCGCCTGCGCTTGCGGCGGTTGCGTTTCCTCCCGCGCAGTTTTCCCGCTCATCCCTGGTCGACGCCGCGGCCGCCAATTCCGCAGTCCCCGCGTAGCCCAGGCTAGGACCGGCGCATACTAGTGCATGTAGCCGCTCCTGCAAGGAGAATGGGCATCGTTCGCACACGCTTTCCCCTTCGCGGCGCGCATGCGAACGTCATCACGGAAATTCGTTCAGGCGGTCCCGGACGGTTCCTGGCGGCAGCGCTCGATGGTTGTGGCGATGCCGTTCCAGATCAGCCCGCTTGCCGCCAGCATCGGCTTGCGGACGATCGTATACGTGATTGAGCACGTCTCCGGATCGAAGGCATAGCCGAGAACGACCGAGCCGATCGGCGTCGGCGTCGTTGCCGTACCGGCGTTGCCTTGGGCTTCTTCGAACGTCGTGCCGTGTTCCCGCTGACCGATCGTCCGCACGCGCTCCCATAGCACCGCATCCACGTTTTCAAACGTCTTGCTGTCCACCATCAACCTCCATCCGCATTACAAGCGCCGACCTTAGCACCGATCCATTGTCAATTTCCCCGCGTTGAATGCGGTCGTCGTGCTCGGATAGCCGCCCCTGGTTACTCGCTGAAGAGAACGGCGCGGCAGGACGGCGGAAGGTCGTCCAGCGTCAGTGGCTTGCGCGGCATCGCCGCGGACTTGCGAAGCTCCTCGGCCGCCTCGGCAGAAAACCACCAGTCGAGCGAGGCATCGCAGCCTTCACCGGGGACGGGGTGTNNTTGGGCGTGGCACGCGGTGTCGCCATCGGGGCAGCGCAGCCGGACATGGAAGTGGGTCTCGTGACCCCACCAGGGACGGACACGGCGCAGCCACTCCCGATCGCCCGTGACCAAAGTGCAGAGCGACTGCTTGATCGCCGGATTGACGAAGATCCGGTCGACTCGCGGGTCGGTGGCGGCCGTGCGCAGCAGCGCGATGTGAAGCGTGGACCACGCCTGCGGATCGATGCCGGACCCATCGGGAAGCACCATCGAGGTCGCGGACAGTGTTTCCCGCTCGTCCGCTGATAGCCGTCGCGGCGGCGCAAAGCGGAACCAGACATCGACATCGAGACCGACCTGATGGCTGCGATGGCCGGATGTCATCGGTCCNCCGCGCGGCTGTGCCAGATCGCCGATCAGGAGCCCTTCGATCTGCATCGTTCGGGCCTGTGTGGCCAGATCTTCGATAAAGCCGATCAGCATCGGGTGGCCGTAGAAGCGGTTGCGAGACGGACGCATGACCTGATAGCCGAAGCCGTCCTGCGGCAGCGTTGCCGCGCCGTCGAGACAGCCGGCCGCATGCCCGCCGAAGACGTGTGGCGGATTGCGGGTTGGTCCGCCGACGCTGCCCCAGTCTTGCGCCAGCGCGCTTGCCGTCACCAGCAGCAGCGCCAGCATCGCGGCAACGCCCGGCCGTCCGGCCGTGAGCCACGACGTCGCCATCGGTTTCATGTCTGCCGTCGCACCCGGATCAGATCGGCCAGGATCGAGACGGCGATTTCCGCCTGCGACTTCGCGCCGATCGCCAATCCGACCGGACCGTGGAGGCGGTCGAGGTCGGCTGTCGGGACGCCCATCGCGGCCAGCCGTTCGCGGCGCGCCGCATGGCTGCGCCGGCTTCGNAGGCAGCCGACATAGAATGCCGGCGAGCGCAGTGCTTCGATCAGGGCGGGATCGTCGAGCTTGGGGTCATGGGTGAGGGTGATGATCGCCGTCCGGTTGTCCGGTGCGAGGCGGCGGACGGCCTCGTCGGGCCAGTCGCTCTGCACGGCCCGGGACTGGAACGGCTCGCGGGCGGCAAACGCGCGCCGCGGCTCGATGAAACACACGTCGTATCCGGCGAGCCCGGCCATCTGCGCCAGCGCATTGCCGATGTCCACGGCGCCCACGATGATTAGCCGCATCGGCGGCGCGAACACCTGGAAGAACAGCTCCCGGCCATCGAGTTCGAGAGTCCGGCTGGTGTCCTGCTGCAGCAACGCCAGCGCGTGTGCGCGCACGTCGGCCGACATCGAGCAGGCGTCCTCATCCGGCCGCAGCAGCAACCGGTCGCCGGACTGCAGATCCCTGATCAGCACCGCGGGCTCGTTGCGGGCGAGTGTTTCCAGCAGCGTTTCGCGAACCGTGTCGACCGGCGGCAGGGGCTCGATGAACACCTGAATCTGGCCGCCGCAAGGAAGCCCGACCTGCCATGCGGTGTCGTCGGTAACCCCGTATTCGATCCGTTTGCGCTCGCCGGTGCTGATGAGCGCATGCGCTTCTTCGATTGCCGCCGCCTCGATGCAGCCACCGGATACCGACCCGGCAAAGCGCCCGTCCGCTGCGACGGCGAGCATGCTTCCGACCGGCCGCGGCGAGGATCCCCAGGTATTGGTGACCGTAATCAGCGCGACTTGCAGGCCGTCCGTCTGCCAGCGGGCGACCTGCGCCAGGACATCACGGGAATCTTCCGGCGTTCCTATCATCGGTATCCGAACAGTTTCGCGCGGACTTCAATGCGGGCGCGTCACACCTGCAGTAGATACGCACACCTGCTTGATGCCGGCAACCGATCCCTGCCGTTCTGTGTTGGCAGTGAGAGCGGCCGGTTCGCATGGTTCGGGTGTGGGCGCTCAGGGAAGCAGGCGTTCGATCGTCCGGTCCGGAAGCACATCGACGCCGGGCACGACGTTAATGTGCAGCGCGCGCTTGACGACGTAGAGAGTCGAGAACACCGCGCCGGCGCCCATGGTCAGGAGTGCAACGAACAGCACGGCGGTGGTGAACGACCAGATCGGCCGCAAGCGGCGTTCCAAAGACCGGCGTTCGCGGGAACGCTGGTTTTTCCACACAGCAGCACGACATAGAACGATCGCGAGCCCAAAGGGACGGAAAGCCGCAGGTCGACCAGATGCGCGCCGGGTGTGCGGGCACCATAGGCAAGGCGGATCGCGTCCAGCTGTTCGGCGCTGAAACTGCCGGCCACCTCCGGCCGGATGCGCGAAAAGAAGGTGCGAAAGAAGGATCCTGGTTCAGTCCGTCCACGACCGATGTCTCCAAGCGTCGAGCCCGGAGATCCTGGCACAATAACCCTTAATATTTTCTGCAGGCGGCTGCCCTGGAGGCAGCACCGGCGGACAGAAAGGATCGATGGGATGCTGGGCGGTGTCACAGCCGGAGCGCCTGTGGCGGGGTGCCGGTGCAACTTGATCGAATTGCTGCCTTCCTATAGGCTCCGCGTTCTGGACGGCAGGGCCGGTAGCGTGTTGCAGACACATATTGTCAAAGGCACCCTTGTCGGCCTATTTGGTGAAATAAGCCAATCGAAGAGTGCGGTCGTGGCGGAACCGGTAGACGCGCAGCGTTGAGGGCGCTGTGGGGAGACCCCGTGGAAGTTCGACTCTTCTCGACCGCACCATTTTATCATCGCGAACCTTTCCTCGATTTTCCCGGCTCAGTGCATTCGCGGGCGGTGTCATTCCGTCGCCTGACGTGAGGCAGACCGGACACAGGCGGGAACGTTGAGTCGCAAAGGGGATCGCCTGGGGCGGCATATGCTTGATATCAAAGCAATCAGAGACGATCCGGATGGGTTGGACACCGCGTTGGCGCGACGCGGAATGCCGGCGCAGGCAAGCGCGCTGCTCGCGCTCGACCAGGTGCGGCGCGATGCGCTGAGCCGCGCGCAGGAGATCCAGGCACAGCGCAACGCGATCGCCAAGGACATCGGCCGGCGCAAAGCCAAGGGCGAGGACGTTGCTCCGATCGTGGCCGAGGTCGCCGCGCTGAAGCAACAGGAGGCCGACGCGGAAGCGGCCGCCGCGCAGGCCGCCGCCGAGATGGACTCGGCATTGGCGCTGGTGCCGAATCTTCCGGGCGCCGACGTTCCGGACGGGCCGGACGAGACCGCCAACGTCGAGCTGCGTCGCTGGGGCGAGCCGCGCGCCTTCGAGTTTTCGCCGAAAGAGCACGATGCGCTGGGTGATGCACTCGGCATGATGGACTTCGAGCGCGCCGCGCGGCTGTCCGGTGCGCGCTTCGTCGTCCTGACCGGCGCGTTGGCGCGGCTGGAACGCGCACTCGCCAGCTTCATGCTCGACCTGCACACCCGCGAATTCGGCTACACCGAGGTGAACCCGCCGGCGCTGGTCCGCGACGCCGCGATGTTCGGAACCGGCCAGTTGCCAAAGTTCCAGGAGGATCTGTTCCACGTCGAACCGGGATTCTGGCTGATTCCANCCGCCGAGGTGCCACTGACCAATCTGGTCGGCGGCGAGATTCTCGACGAGGACACCCTGCCGTTGCGGCGCACAGCGATGACCTGGTGTTTCCGTGCCGAAGCCGGTGCCGCCGGCAAGGATACCCGCGGCATGATTCGCCAGCACCAGTTCACCAAGGTCGAGCTGGTCAGCATCACCACGCCCGAAACTTCCGAGGCCGAGCACGAGCGGATGACCGGATGTGCCGAGGAGGTGCTGAAACGGCTCGATCTGCCCTACCGGGTGGTGGTGCTGAGCACCGGCGACATGGGGTTCTCCGCCCGCAAGACCTACGATATCGAGGTCTGGCTGCCGGGCCAGGGGCGGTATCGCGAGATTTCGTCGTGCTCGAACTGCGGCGACTTCCAGGCACGTCGGATGATGGCCCGCTGCCGAAAGCGCGGCGAAAAAGGCACACGCTTCGTCCATACCCTGAACGGATCGGGGCTGGCGGTGGGCCGGACGTTGATCGCGGTGCTCGAAAACTATCAGAATGCCGACGGGTCGATCGCCGTGCCCGCCGCGCTTCGACCCTACATGCATGGCTTGGAGGTGATCGNNAGCGCGATGCCGGACCGGCAACCTGACCTGCGGCACGCACGCGTTCTGATTTCCAACGACGACGGCATTCTCGCGCGCGGCCTGCGCTCGCTCGAACGGGTGGCACGCCGGATCTTCGGCGAGGTCTGGGTCGTCGCCCCCGAATCCGAGCAGAGTGCCGCCAGCCACTCGCTGACGATGCGCCGGCCGCTCTATCTGCGGCAGGTGGGCCGCAGGCGCTATACCGTGGACGGAACGCCCACCGACTGCGTGCTCATCGCCATCCACCAGCTGCTCAAGGATCGGCCGCCGGATCTGGTGCTCTCCGGCATCAATCTCGGCGGTAACCTGGGTGAGGACGCCACCTATTCCGGGACGATCGCAGCCGCTTTCGAGGGCACGCTGCTGGGCATCCGCTCGGTGGCACTCAGCCAAGTGTATAACGATCGGACAGATGTGCACTGGGCGACGGCCGAAGCCTACGCGGAAAACGTGCTGAGGCGGCTCGATGCGTTCGCCTGGCCGCGTGGGGTGATGCTCAACGTCAACTTTCCAGATGTCCCGCCGCAGCAGGTGAGCGGCATCGCGGTGACAACGCAAGGCCGCCACAAGATCGGCTCGATGATGATCGAGGGGCTGGATCCGCGTGGCCAGCACTTTTACTGGATCGGCGGCGAACGCGAACAAGACCACGGCATCGCGGGAACCGATCTTGCGGCGGTGCACGCGGGGGCGGTTTCGATAACCCCACTCTGCCTGGACATGACGCACCGGGACAGCCTCGCCCTCTGGCGGCGATGTTGACGTGAGCGCCCAGACGACATGAGCACCCAGACATGAGCCTCTCGGCGTGAACCCCGATCGCGCAAGATCCGGCTGATCCTGGAACTCCGTCACAGCGGGGTGACGGATACCCGGATCTGTGCCGCCATCGAGCGATTGCCGCGCGAACTGTTCGTCCCCGCCGCGTTTCAAGATCAGGCGTATGAAGACATTGCCCTGCCAATCGACTGCCACCAGACACTGAGCGCGCCGGCGGTTGTCGGGCGGATGACGCAGGCTCTCGAACTGACAGACCGGACGAAGGTGCTTGAGGTTGGTACCGGCTCCGGCTACCACGCGGCCGTTCTGGCGCAGATGTGTCGGCGCGTCTATACCATCGAGCGGCATCCGGAGCTGTTGGGTCAGGCGCTTGAACGATCTGAACAGCTGAACATCACGAACATTACCGCGAAAGCCGGTGACGGCACCCTCGGCTGGCCGGAGCAGGCGCCGTTCGAGCGAATCCTGGTCACAGCGGCTGCCAGCGACGTTCCTCCTGTCCTTGCCTCTCAGCTCGCCATGNGGGGTCTCATGGTTGTGCCGGTGGACGACGGTGTTGGAGATCCTCGATTGTTGCGCGTAAATCGGACCGAAGAGGGACTGGAAACACAAGACCTGGGCCCGATCCGGTTTGTCCCGCTGATCGCCTGTCCACCTCCCGGTCGAACGTGATAAAAAAGAGGTCGACTCTAACCAACATTCAGGCCAGCGGCATGCGTACGCATCTCGTCAGCCGATCTGCGCTTGCGACCGGGCTTGTAGTGTCGCTGGTGCTGGTACTTGCTGCGGCGTGCGAGACCAGCGGCAGCGGTGTTCGAACACCAGGGCTGGTCAGGGGACGGCGTCGCCGATCTCCGAGCTGTTTCCCCGGCGGAACCGCGGCCTGCTTTGCAGGTTTCGACAAGTCCGGTCAGTCCGGTTCCAACCCGGTCGGGCTCGGCGCATACCGTAGCCGCCGGCGAGAACATCTATGACATTGCGCGCCAGTACCAAGTCGACGCGTATGCCATTGCCGTCGCGAACAACCTTCAGCCGCCGTTTGAACTGAACGCAGGTCAAGTGGTGATGATTCCGGAATCGGTGCCCCGCCTTCTGGGACGCAGGCCGCGAGCGCTCCTTCGGAAGACGAACGTTCTGCGGTGCTTCGGGCATTCGAGCCTGCCGCCGGACGTCCGGCCTCGGTGCCGCCGCAGAACAAGTCGGATTCGGACGCATCGTCTTCAAGCGGAGGATTCATCTGGCCCGTCAGTGGTCGTGTTGTCTCCACCTTCGGCTCAAAAGGGGAGGACGATACAATGATGGGATCAACATTGCCGCACCCGAGGGAACCGTCGTGCGGGCGGCCGAGAGCGGGGTTGTGGCGTACGCCGGCAACGAACTGCGGGGTTCGGCCGAACGCTGCTGATCAAGCACCCAGGCGGCTGGGTTACGGCGTATGCGCACAACAGCGAGCTTCTGGTGCATCGTGGCGAGCAGGTGCGGCGCGGCCAGGCAGTGGCGCGGGTCGGCACGACAGGGGGTCGACGAACCACAGCTGCATTTCGAAATCCGACGAAGCCGTAAGGCTATCGACCCGATAACCCTGCTGCCGCAATCGGGTGCCACTGCCCGGCACGGCCGCACGGAAGGTTGACCAGACTCCCACCTATGTCCGAACTCATGATTGCTGCCCCACCACCACCTCGGTTCAACATCGCCCGCTACTGTCTTGGTCCGTCGGCAAACCGGCCGCCCGACAAAACCGCACTGATCATCGCCGGAGGCGAGGGCGGTCACGCAGTTNGGACATATGGCGAACTGGACCGGTTGGTCCGCAGCGTTGCCCATGGCNTTGCGGAAACAGGGGTGGCGCCCGGCTCGCGGCTGATGATCCGCATGGACAACGACATCGGCTACATCCTTGCCTTCTTCGGCGCTATGTCCGCTGGACTGGTGCCGTTGCCGTCATCGGCCGCACTCACGGCTGACGAGGCCGAGTTCCTGCTCGCGGATTCCGGCGCTGCCGCGATCGTCCTGTCGGAAGATCTCGCGCTCGCGCACGCGTTGCCCGATGGCGTGGCACTGCTGCGCGCGCGCGACATCGATCAACTGGCGGCCAGCCGTGCGGCAGAAGACCATGCGGAGACCGCGGCCGACGATCCGGCGTTCCTGATCTACACGTCGGGGACGGTCGGACGGCCGAAGGGCGTGCTGCACGCGCAGCGCACCGCCTGGGGTCGCCGGCCGATGTATGGCGCTTGGTATGGCATCGGCGAGGCCGACGTGGTGCTGCACGCTGGTGCCTTCAACTGGACCTACACCCTGGGTGTCGGCCTGATCGATCCGTGGGCCAATGGCGCGACGGCGGTGCTGTACAATGGGCCGACCGACCCGGGAATCTGGCCGAAACTCATCGAGCGGTATCGGGTGACGATCTTCGCCACCGTACCCAGCCTCTACCGGCGCATCCTGAAATATGCCGCCAGTGACGTCGGTGCGCTTACGTCGCTCCGGCACGGTCTGACTGCGGGCGAAGCCCTGCCGTCAACCTTGCTTGAATCCTGGCGTGCCACCACCGGGCGCGAACTTTACGAGGCGCTCGGGATGAGCGAGATCTCGACGTACATTTCGACCGGCCCGGGGATGGAGATCCGGCCTGGAAGTCCCGGCAAACCGCAGCCAGGGCGCCGGGTGGCGATCCTTGCCGCGGACGAAGACGAGCCGCGGCTGCTGCCTGCGNGGGAGACTGGCCTGCTGGCCGTCCACCGCTCGGACCCCGGCCTGATGCTGGGATACTGGCGCCGTCCGGAAGAGGAAGCGCTGGTGTTTCGCGGCGAGTGGTTCTGCGGCGGCGACCTCGCCCACATCGACGCGGACGGCTACGTCTGGTACCACGGGCGCCACGACGACATCCTCAATCCGATGGGCTACCGGCTGTCGCCGCTGGAAATCGAGCGCGTGCTGGGGCAGCATCCGTCCGTGCACGACGTGGCCGTGGGCGAGATGTCGGTTGCGAAAGATGTCCGTATCCTGGCGGCGTTTGTGGTGCCCAACGGTGTTCCCGACGAAGCTGCGCTTTTGCTATGGGCAACCCGGCACCTGGCGGCCTACAAGCGTCCGCGCAAGGTGATTTTCGTTGATCAGTTGCCGCGAAACCGCAGCGGCAAGCTGTTGCGTCGCGAGTTGCCTCAGCACGCTTGAACAGCTGCCTGAACAGCAGGCAGGCGCTTTCCGGTGACCCGGTTGTGCTATGGTGAAGGAACAAAGGGCGCCCGAACGCTTGTCTCCGGGACGCTCGATTCCAGGGAGTGAAGATGTCAAGGTGCGCTCGCAAAGCCGGCGCCGAAGGCGGTCAACGCGCCAAGAGCATCGTTCGCAGGGCAATTGTTCTGACGGAAGACGGCAGATGTGGGAATGGCAGGCTGCGAGCGGTCGCACAGCGGCTCGAACCGCTGCCTGACTTTGCCCGTGAACGTCCCGTTCCAACTGCTCCGCCCGATCATCCCTCTTGGATGCAGGCCCCTTGGATGCAGGCCCGTGGGGCGCATAGTGGGCAGGTCATAGCGTTATCCGTCGAGCCCGCGTTGGGATTGGCGGACGTTTCCTTACCACCACCCGAGCGTGCCCCGGCGTAACGCGGGCCCGGAGCCGGCTGAGGCGGGACGGTTCCGGACGCGTTGGGCAGGGCGAGGTGTGAAAACACCTGCCTTGCGGTTTTTCCCGCCGCTATTCCTTGTGCTTACGTGCAGCGGGGTTTGATCGNGCAGTCTGTTGCCGGCGTTTCCGGTTTCAGCCGACCAGGACACATCCCCAGAAGCGCCGCAGGCCGAGTCGTCCGCTGCTTACACGGTGAAGATCACCGGGGTGGACGACAGCGCGATCCAATCGCTGCTGGAACGCAGCTCCCAGCTCATCGCCCTTGCCGACCGTCCACCGCCGACGCAAGCGGGCTTGGTGCGCCGGATCGAAGGCGACTACGAGCGGTTCAAGGCCGTGCTGCGCTCGGAAGGCTATTACGATTCCACGGTCAACTATGAGATTGACGCGCAAGCCAAGCCACAGGCGGTGACGGTTGTCATCGACAAGGGGCCGGCCTACACGCTGACCACCTACGACCTGACCTATGTTGGCGAGNAACGCGGAAGGCAAAAGGCACCGGAGCCCCCGCCGCTTTCGCGCCTGGGGCTGCAGCTTGGGNAGCGGGCGCGTTCGGCGGACATCATCGCCGCCGAAAACCGCGCGCTGGCGTATCTGGCCGAAACGGCGCATCCGCTCGCCCAGCTCATCGATCGGGATGCCGTCGTCGATCACCGGGACCGCAGCATGCGGGTTCACGTCCAGATGGATCCGGGCTCGTTCAGCCGGTTCGGACCGCTGAAGCTGGAGGGACTGAATGACGTCCGCGAGAGCTACATCCGGACCCTGGTGCCGTGGAAAGAGGGTGAACCTTATGACCAGCGAAAGGTGAACGCCTTTCGGCAGAAACTGGTTGAGGCGGGCTTGTTTACCACCGTGATCATCGATCGGCCGGATCACCTCGCGGACGACGGACTGCTGCCGATGACGGTGACGGTCATCGAGGGCAAGCAGCGGTCGGTCGGTCTAGGGGCCAAGTACTACACCAGCGAAGGACCAGCCGGTGAAGTGTTCTGGGAGCACCGCAATCTCTTCGGGGCAAACGAGGATCTGCGCGTGTCGCTGGAGGTCGGGACAATCCGTCAGCAGCTGACGATGAACTTCGTCAAACCCGACTACAAAATGCCTGATCAGGATTTTCTCGGTGAAGTGCAGGTCAAGCGACAGCAGACGGATGCGTTCGATGAAATCGGCGTATCCAGCTCGGCAAAAATCCGACGGCCGCTGTCGGAGACCTGGACGGGTACGATCGGCACCTCTCTGGAGTGGGCGCAGCTGCACGACGAGGATGGCACCAGCACCTCGACACTGGTGGGTCTGCCGATGCAACTGGTCCGTGATACCACCAATGACCGGCTCGACCCGCAGCGCGGCATGCGGTTGCGGGTTGATGCGACGCCCTATGCCGGCTGGTACGACCAGACGACGCGTTTCCTGGTCACGACCGTCGCCGGGTCGGGATATCAGCCGCTTGACCGTGAGCGTCGGTTCGTTCTCGCCGGCCGGGCAAAGGTCGGCTCGCTGATTGGTGAGTCCCGCGGTGACGTGCCCNCGAACAAGCGCTTTTACGCCGGTGGCGGCGATTCCATCCGTGGCTATCCCTACCAGAAGGTTGGACCGCTCGATTCTGACAACGATCCGATGGGTGGCCGCTCGTTGCTGGAAGTGAGCGCCGAGTTTCGCGCCCGGGTGTGGGGCAACTTTGCTCTGGTGCCGTTTGTCGATGGCGGCAATGCGTACACAGACGTCTTCCCCGACCTCTCGGAGAATCTCCGGTGGGCAGCGGGTCTTGGTGCCCGTTATCACACAGCCATCGGTCCGGTGCGCCTGGACGTGGCGTTTCCGCTCAACCGACGAGACGGTGACGACTTCTTCCAGTTCTACATCAGTCTCGGACAGGCGTTTTAGGGATGTGGCCCCAAATGCGGAGCCAAGTGTGGCCCCAAGTGTGGCGATGGCTGATGCGTTTCTTCATCGTGAGCGTTTCGGCTCTGGTTGCAGCGCTGGTGCTGATCGTTGTTGCATTCGCGGTGCTGACGCAGACGGAAACCGGGCGCCTGGAGCTGGCACAGACTCTTTCCAAATTGGCGAGCACTCCCGGAGACCCGAGGTGCGCATCGAGGGATTGGGCCCGGACTGCCGCGGCGGTTGAGCGTCGAGCATGTCGTCCTTGCCGATGCGGCGGGTCCGTGGCTCCAGATCCGCGATCTGCGTTTTGGGTGGCGGCCGTGGGCACTTCTGGCCGGACGGCTGCACGTCGAGGAGATCGGGGCGGGGGACGTGAGCGTGTTGCGGCCGCCGGCGCCCGCTGCCGAGCCGGCCGAACCACCTCCGGAAGAAGAGCAGGCATCGTTCCACATCCCCCGCCTGCCAATGGCTGTCCGCATCGACCGGCTGACGGTGGGGGCGCTGCGGCTTTCGAGCGAGGTGGCCGGTGAGCCGATCGCGCTTGCGATCGACGGGCGGCTGGCGGCGAAGGAGGGCGGANTCATCTCGTCGGAACTCCACGCCCAGCCGCTGGAGGGAGACGCGGGCGGACTCGTCGCCAACGCGGCCGCCACGTTCGATGCCGACGCGCAATCCCTGGTCGTCGATGCCCTGGTGCGCGAACCGGCCGGCGGTCCGCTATCGGCAATCCTGGGTCTTGCCGATCGGCCGGCGTTGTCGGTGATGCTGGCCGGCCGCGGACCGATTGCCGACTGGCACGGCACGTTTGCCGCGGACGTCGACCGGCTGACAACCGTGCAGGCAGACCTGTCGCTGCGCGCAGGCGAAACGAGCAGAGCGGCAATCACCGGTCACGCCACGCTCGCGGAGGGACTGGTGCCGGCCTTGGCGCCGGCACTCGCCCAGGGTTTGCGGTTCGAGGCACAGCTCTCCCAACCGGATTCCGATACGGTGACGCTGGAGCACCTGGCGCTGGACGCGACCGGCGCCCGCATCGCGGGATCGGGAGCCGTTGATCTGGACCGCTCGACGCTTACCGCCACGGCAGAGGCGGAGGTCGCACGCGACGCCTTGGCGGCCGATGCGCTGGGGCCGGTCGGCTTCACGGACGCCCGCGTCATGGCGACGGCGTCGGGGCCGATGTCCGCCCCGCAGGTGGAGGCGGAGGGCCGGATCGACCAGATGCGCGCGCCCGGTGTGACGGCAAGCGCGCTGAGCTGGACCGCAGCGCTCGCTCCGGTGGCAGACGTGAGCGCCGATGCCGAAACGGTCCCGGGCTGGGCGGTACAGGCCGACGTGCGCACTCACGGGCTTGCGCTGGAGGCAGCCCCGGCCTCGGGACTGGTCGGTGACCAGCCGACGCTGTCGTTGCGGGCAGAAACGGACGCGGGTGGCGAGCACGTGACCCTGCACAGCCTGCAGGTCGACGGACAGGCAATCTCGCTGGTTGCGAACGGTGCCGCGGCCACGCGTGAAGGGCCGGCCGCGGCCGATCTCCGCGTGATCCTGTCCGATCTGGCGCGGACCGGCATGCCGGGGATGGCCGGACGGGCCGAGCTGACCTCCCATGTCGAGGGAATCCGTNCGGAGCAGACCGCAACGGGAACACTGCAGATGACGACGCAGGGACTTGCCAGTGGCACGCCAGCCGTTGATGCCCTGCTGGGGCCGCAGCCGACGCTGGACTCGAGCTTCTCGTGGTCGGCGTTCGACGGGATCACGGTTCCCCAGGTGCGCCTGAACGGCCAGGCGATGCAGGGCGAAGCCCGGGCACACGTGGCGGCGGATGGGCAGGCGCTCGACAGCACTCTCGATCTGCAGATTCCCTCCCTGCAGCCGCTGTCGGTGGCGCTCGGCACGCCGATGCAGGGCGCTGCGCGGCTGCAGGTGACTGCATCGGGCGATGTCGCCGATCCGGAAGCGGTGGCGAAGCTTCGCCTCGATGATGCGCGTGTTGGGGAGACCGGCATTCCGCACGCCCGGCTCGACGTCCGAGCCCGTCAGGTCGTCAGCGGCGCTCAAGGTCGGCTCGAAGCGGATGCCCAGACGGACTTGGGTCCTCTGTCGGCTGCAACCAACTTCGCGCTGACCGATGGGGATCACCTGCGTCTTGACGGATTGCGTGCCGACGGGCTGGGCATTGCGGCGCAGGGCGAGATACAGGCGGCGCTCGCTCAGCAGCGTTTCGGGGCTCTGCATGCCGGGCCGAGAACACCGTCGGCGGGTGTCCGGTTTGGCAGCACCGCCGTAATCGGCCCGTTCAATCTCGATCTCCGGTTGCGGCCGGATGCCGCCGGCCAGCAGGTGCAGGCGAGATTTCGCGGTGGCCCCCTGACCTTGCGTGAGGGACAGGCCGAAGCGCTGGCGGTCGGGGCGCTGCGCGCGGACGTCGATGTCGTTGATGTGCTGCGCACGCCGCGCTTTACCGCACAAATTGCACTCACCGATGCGGGTGCCGGTGGGGCGCGCCTTGCGACAGCGGACGCGACGGCCGAGGGAACGCTGCAGGGAAGCAATGGACGGGCACAGATTGCGCTCAACGCAACCGCGGCTGATGCCGAGATGCTGCAGGTGCAGGCGCGAAGCGACGTCGCGATCGCCGATGGCGCGATTGCGATCGAGTTGCAGCAACTGGACGGCACCCTGGCCCGGGAGCCTCTGGCGCTGATGCAGCGCGCGCGGCTGCTGTTGGCGGGCAGCCGTATGGAGCTCGACGGTCTGAAGCTGACCCTGGGGCCGGCGCGCCTTTCAGCCGACGGCCGCCTGCAACCCGGAGAAACGGCGCTGTCCTTCAATGCGGAGGACGTGCCGGTGGCTCTCGGTCGCGCCATTTCGCCCCAGGCTCCGACGGACGGCACGCTGGAGAGCCGCGTCACCCTGTGGACGGTGGGGCGGGAGACGGCGGGCGAGACGGATGTTCGCGTGCAGGGCCTGACCTGGCAGGAGAATGCTGCCGGCACCGGCAACAGTTCGGGCAGCACGGCGAACAATCGCCCCGTCGAGGACTACACCAAGGTTGACCTGAGCGTTGCTGCCCGCCTCGGGGGCGGCCGGCTGACGCTCGACGGCAATGCCGCAGGCAAAGGGGCGACGGCGACGGTCGTGGGACGCGCTCCGGTTCGTCTGCCCGCCGGCACACTTGATCCGGTTGTGGATCAGGATGGGCCCATGGAGNGGAGGCTGACGCTTGCCTCCGATCTGCGCCTTCTGGCGAACGTCCTCGCGTTCCACGATCAGCGGCTCGAAGGCCACCTCGACGGGGATGTGCGGCTGNGGGGAAGCCTGCGAACACCGAGCGTCGACGGCGGCGTAGACGTCCGCGACGGGCTCTACGAGAACTTTGTCGTCGGCACGCTGCTGCAGAACATTGCCATTGCCATCGAGGCGGACGGCCCGCGGGCGCTGCGCCTGCAGATGACGGGCACCGATGGCAACAGCGGACGGATTGCTGCCGACGGCCGGGCCAGCCTGAACGAGGCGGGAGAGCCCGTCATCGATGCAGATATCAGTGCGGACAGGGCGACCCTGGTGCGGCGCGACGATGCGACCGTGACCACCAACGCTCGCCTCGCTTACGCTCAGCAGGGGAGCAAAGGGCGGCTGACCGGTGACGTAGAGACGACCGACGTTCAGGTCCGCCTGCTTGACCGGTTACCACCGCAAGTGGTTCAGCTGCCGGTGCGCGAAATCGGAGGCCCGCAGGAGGACGACGGTAATGCGGAGGCGGCCGGGGAACCCTGGTCTGCCGCCCTGGACCTGACAATCCGTTTGCCCAATCGCGTGTTCGTTCGGGGCCGTGGGCTGGAATCGGAATGGGCCGGAGCGCTCAGTGTCTCCGGAACCACCGCCGAACCCCGAATCGGTGGCGAAATACACCTGGTGCGCGGCAATTTCGTCTTCGCAGGCAAGCGGTTCGAATTGCAGCGTGGCAGTGCCCGGTTCGACGGTGACAAGCGGCCGGACCCGTACATCGACGCACAGGCAGAATACAGGGCGTCCGAGCTGACGGCCTGGATCACGGTGACAGGCCTGTCGTCGGATCCGAAGCTGAGCATGACGTCTCAGCCGCCGCTGCCCGAGAGCGAGATCCTGTCTCAAGTGCTGTTCGGCAAAAGCTCGGCGAAGCTGGGCCCGGTCGAGGCGGTGCAGCTCGCCGCTGCGATGGATACCCTCGCTCGCGGCGAGAGCATGAGCGACGATATTCTCGATTTCGCCCGGACGATGCTCGGGCTCGACACGCTGACCGTGCAGCCTGGCTCCGGGNGAGATGAGGGCAGCAGTATCGCCGTCGGCCGGTATGTGGGCGATCGCGTGTACATCGGCGCGCAGCAGGGACTGGAGGATGATTCACACTCGGGCACGGTCGAGGTTGAAATCCTGCCGGGCATCAGCATCGAGAGCGAGATCGGCCAGGATCAGGCGAATGGGGCGCAGNGAAGCCTCGGCCTGAAGTGGAAGCTGGACTATTAGGGTCAGCGGTGTCGGGCTGAGTGGGGTAGTCCGGTTGGGTCTTGCCGCCCGCTGCCGTCTCATCCCCGATAGGGGACTTGACGGTTATACATCTTCGCATATGTGAAATAGCGGGTAAGCTACTGCGGTAAGGACGGCCGAACGGGCTGTTGCACCGTAGACGGATTGCCCACTGGGTCTGAATCGATTGCGGGAAGGAGCGCACCATGTTGAGCATGCGTGAACTGATTCCCTGGTCGCGGGGCCGCGACCTTGAGCCGGGGCAACGGGCGGAGCATCCGCTGGCAACGATGCAGCGCGAGATGGATCGGGTCTTCGACGAATTGTGGCGCGGGCTTGATCTGCCGAGCTGGGGCCGCGGCGAACGGACCGGGATGATCGCGCCGCGGATCGACGTCCGCGAGACGGACGAGACGATCGTCGTGAGTGCCGAGTTGCCCGGGCTAGAAGAGAAGGACGTCGAGGTCACCTTGAACGAGTCGACCCTGCTGATCCGTGGCGAGAAGAAGTCGGAACGGCGGGAGAAGGAGAAGGGCTATACCTACAGCGAGCGCAGCTTCGGGTCCTTCGAGCGTCGGATCCCGCTCGACATCGAGGTCGAAGGCGAACGGGTCACCGCGGCCATGACCAACGGCGTGCTGACGGTGACCCTGCCGAAAAGCCCGGCGGCGAAGAGGAAGGAGCGCCGAATTCCGATCGGCGCCGGAGCGGGCACCGGTGAACAGCATAGGGACAAAGAGCATCAGGCGGCCGCCTGAGCTGAACGGGGCTGCGGTCGGAACGACAGCGCCCGTCTTCCCACTGAGATCGACCGGCATATGCCGGTCTTTTTTGTCCGCTGGATGCAACCATTACCGCACCTTCACCGCATTTGGGCACCGCATGTGGGCGCGCGGTCCCCAACCGCAGTCTAAACACATCTAATGAGTGCATTATTTCGCATAAAAACCCTCTTTACGATAACTCTGAAACTGTTTAAGGTTGTGTCTATAACATAGTGATGCTCGTTTTAAGTGTAGAACGGAGATCGGCAGATGTTGATGCAGGCGGCGGACACCATCGTGCTCCCGAGGCTGGCACACCCGGTTTCCGGCGGCGCGCACGGTGCGGGTGGCAGTGTTAATGATGGCAGCACTGACAGCAGCGGGATCGGCGACCTGATCTTCGGCCAGCTTCTGTGTTCGCGTCTCTGTCATGACCTGATCGGGCCGACCGCGGCGATCAACGCCGGCGAGGAACTGATCCGCGACGGGGACGACGGTGCGGAGGCACGCGACCTGATCGCCGACAGCGCCCGTCAGCTGACCGCGCGGCTGTCGTTCTTCCGTGCCCTGTTCAGCCCGGAGGGCTCCACTGCCGGAACGAGCGTGCGGGACGCACGGGCACTGGTCGAAGGCTTCCTGCTTGGCAGCCGGGTTTCACTCGACTGGGATCTCGCCTCGGACCTCGATCGGGAAGCGGGGTCTGCTGACGATCATTTCCTGGGTAGCGATCCCGTCCGGCTGCTGTTGGGCATGGCAATGCTGGCGTGCGATGCGTTGCCGCGCGGCGGTGTCGTTCGCATCCGGTTGCATCGTCATCGTGGCGAGATCTGCATCGATGTGCAGGCGTCGGGAGCGACGGTGCGCCTGGAGTCCGCGGTGCTCCAGGCACTGCAGTGCCCGGACGCGCGCGGGGTCACTGCGCGCACGATCCACGCCTTCCACCTGTCGCAACTGGTCCGCCGCACACGCGCAGCATTCAGCATCGACGTGGTCGAAGGCCAGTGCTTGCACGTGAACCTGAAGGTTCCCGCCGAACAGGCAAGCCTGGCCGCCTGAACCGGGCCACCGGCGGCTTTTTAGAGCGCGGTTCGATCAGATGGAGCCAATCTGGTCGAGCGGTCGCGCTCTAACCGCTTGATGTCGAGAGCACGGAAATTCGATCAAGCGGAATGGCTTGATCGGATCCTGCTTTACTGGTGCGGCATAAAGCCTTTGCCGCCCATGGCGTCCTTCATGTTCATCTTGAAGCCGTTATCGAGCATCATGTCACCTGGGCGCATGTCCGAAGGGCAAGGGCCCACCCACTTTGCGTCCATCGTTGAATGCATTTCGGACTTGCCCATCATGGGCGGGTCGAACTGTGCGACGATGTCGGTATGGTAGGCGGTATCGCCGGAAAACGTTGTCGTCGCACGCGTGGTTTGTGTCGATGTGCCGAATTTGCACACGGCGTTGATGGTCATCACATCGCCGGAGACCTTCAGGTCCTGCTCGGAGCAGGCACCCTTGGCGGCGGTCATGCCGAAGTCTCTGGTTTCCGCGTCGGTCGCTTCATCAATGCACTGTCGGACCGTATGCGAGGGAGANGCCTTTGCGTTCTCCTGCTGCATCACCATTTCCCACAGGCCGGGCTTGCGCGTCGGCATGTCGTCGGCGTGGACCACCCCGATCAAGGCGAAACTGGTGAGCGCAAGCGCGTACGGCAAAATCCTCATGTCGGCTCTTCTCCTCTATTGCGTTATTGGCCCGTCTCTCACGCACATCGGCTGATGGTTCCGACCGGCGAACATAGCGGAACGGGCTGAACGGAAAAGGCCTCTCGATCTTGTGCGGCCGACGATTGTGGCTGTCATCGGCGAGGAGAGGGCTCCAGGCGCTGTCGCAAGCATCGGTGATGGCGTCGTTACCCGGGAAGATGCCCAACGACAGGTCGCGTTTGCGCAGGAGACCAGACTTTTCCACCGGGCTGAGAGTTCCAGCGAGTAGAGTCGCCGTGCCCGCCAGGGGCGTGCCGTTCGATAGCCCGCGCCTGTGCAGAGGAGGGGCGGTCATCCTTTCCCCGCAGCGGATCCGGTTCCCGGTCTGGGCTGCTGGATCCGCTGCCGGTGGGAACGGCTTTGGGGGCGGCGAAAGATCAGGCAGCGACGCTGGTTTCCACCGCGCCGCGCACGTCCGGATCGCGCAGGACGTAACCACGACCCCAGACGGTTTCGATGTAGTGATGACCACGGGTTGCCGCGACCAGCTTNTTGCGCAACTTGCAGATGAAGACGTCTATGATCTTCAACTCGGGCTCGTCCAGGCCGCCGTAGAGATGGTTGAGGAACATCTCCTTGGTCAGCGTGGTGCCCTTGCGCAGGCTGAGAAGTTCGAGAATGCCGTACTCCTTGCCGGTCAGATGCAACGGCCGCTCATCGACCGCCACGGTGCGGGTGGCGAGGTTGACCGCCAGCCGGCCGGTGCGGATTTCCGAGTGCGCGTGCCCCTTCGATCGCCGCACGATGGCCTGGATGCGCGCGACCAGTTCCCGCTTGTCGAACGGCTTGGTCAGGTAGTCATCGGCGCCGCCGGCGAGGCAGCGGACCTTGTTTTCCGACTGCGACAGCCCCGACAGCACCAGGACCGGGGTCTCGACGCGGGCCTGGCGAAGTCGCCGCAAGACATCGACGCCATCCATATCCGGAAGAACCAGATCAAGAAGGATGATGTCGTAATCATACAGCTTGGCGATTTCGAGACCATCTTCGCCGAGATCGGTGGTGTCGATGACCATGCCCTCGGACTTCAGCATCAGCTGGATCGTGCGGGTGATCGATGTGTCGTCTTCTACCAGGAGTACACGCATCTGTCTAACCCCGTCTACACGTTAAGAGAGTGTTAAACTGCCTTATCCACGCCAAGATAGTCTCATTTGGGGAGTATTGCAACGATAAAATGTATATATTCGTCACACAAACCCGTTATACGGGTATACCACAGATGGGGCCGGAAATGAGCCATTCGGCCGCCGATATTCACCCGCCGTTAACCGGTGCGGCGCGATCCTTGACGCGACGCCAACAGCCCTTTCAGCGAAAGCGTATAAACGTGTCCCGTCGCTCCGAGTTGCCCGTTCAGCCGGGATCCCGTCTGTTCTCCGCCTCAGATGGCAGCGCAGGGATCTCGGCGCGCGCGGCGACTCTCGTTCGCCGGCTCGATCGTCTGTCGGCGACCACCCGGTTTGGGCGAATTTGCGCTGTGACCGGCCTGCTGGTGGAGGTTGACGGCCTTGCAGATGCGCTCGCCGTCGGCGACCGCTGCCGCCTGGTCGATCGCGGCGGCAAGCGCACGACCGCCGAAGTCATCGGCTTTCGCAACGGCCGCAGCCTGCTGATGCCCTATGGAGCGGTGGACGGTATCGGGCCGGGTTGCCGCGCCGAGATCGGCCGTGACGACGACGCGATCTGGCCGGATCAGGGCTGGCTCGGCCGTGTCGTGGGTGCGCTCGGAGAAGCCGTCGATGGCGCCGGGCCGCTGCCGCTGGGAGAGGTCCGCTACCCGCTGCGTGCCACTCCGCCGCCGGCGCACGCGCGCCAGCGGATGGCGGGTAAGCTCGACCTGGGCATCCGCGCGATGAACGCGTTTCTCACCTGCTGCCGTGGGCAACGGCTGNGGGTGTTCGCCGGCTCCGGTGTCGGCAAGTCGAGCCTGCTGTCGATGCTGGCGAAGAATACCGAGGCGGACGTTACCGTGATCGGACTGATCGGCGAGCGCGGCCGCGAGGCGCGCGAGTTCATCGAGGACAGCCTCGGCGAGGAGNGANTGCGGCGCAGCGTCGTCGTCGTCGCCACCTCGGATCAGGCGCCGCCGCTGCGCCGGCACGCGGCCTATACGACCCTTGCCATTGCCGAGTACTTCCGCGATCGGGGTGCGCGTGTGCTCTGCCTGATGGACAGCGTCACCNGCTTCGCGATGGCGCAGCGCGAAATCGGGCTCGCCGCTGGTGAGCCGCCGACCAGCAAGGGCTACACGCCCTCGGTGTTCGCCGAGCTGCCGCGACTACTGGAGCGCGCCGGTCCCGGAACCGCGCATCAGNGGAGTATCACCGGGCTGTTCACCGTACTGGTCGACGGCGACGATCACAACGAGCCGATCGCGGATGCCGTGCGCGGCATTCTCGATGGCCACGTCGTTCTCGACCGCTCGATTGCCGAACGCGGCCGGTATCCGGCGATCAACATCCTGAAGAGCGTCTCGCGTGCCCTTCCCGGCTGCAACACGGATGATGAGAACGCGCTCATCCGCCGCGCCCGCAGGCTGCTCGCCGTCTACGAAAATATGGCCGAGCTGATCCGGCTCGGTGCCTATCGCACCGGCACGGACGCGGAAGTCGACGAGGCGGTGCGCCTCTATCCCCAGCTCGAAGCCTTTCTGGCGCAGGGCCGCACCGAGAGCGTTTCGATGGCTGAAGGGTATGCCGCTCTGGCGGCCTTGCTGGGTGAGGCGCCGCCGGCGTCAGGGCCGGCCTAAGGCAATCCGCGCGCGGCGGGTAGGGGAGAAGCGTCGTTGACTGACAAGCTCGCCACCCTCGTCCGGCTGCATCGCTGGCGACTCGATGAGCAGCGCCGCCTCCTGGGCGATGCCCTCCGGGAGCTTGCAGCCGCCGAACGGTGTGTCCGGGCACTGGACGAAGAAGTTGGACTCGAACAACAGGTCGCTCGCGACGCCTTTGAGTCCACCGTTTTCTATGGCAGCTACGTGCTTGCGACGGTTGCGCGCCGAAGGTCGCGGCACAGGCGGTGGCGAACGCGCAAGCGGCGGTTGCTGAACGCCGGGCGAGTCTGACGACCGCATGGCGGACCTTGCGCACATTCGAACTTGCCGAGGAGAGCCGGCGCGAGCGGCACGAGCAGGAGGTTGCACGGCGCGAGCAACGGCAACTCGACGAAATCGCAGTCATCGCACGCGCGCGGGCGGATGCCGCGGCCCGGTAGCAACCGTTGGGATCCGCCGGACGAAATCCAGCAGCCACTTGAGTTCTGCGTCGCGCCTTCCGGCTTCTATGCTGCCGGAAGACGCGCGGCGATGGCTTCCACGTCCGCAGCGGCTTCGCAGGTGGGGAAGCGGGTCAGCAGCGGCGTCTGACAGCGGATTGCCTCGCGCACCCTGAGGTCGCGGCGGACGATGCCGAGCAGTTCCGGCGAGACCTTCAGGAAAGACTCACACGCTCGCAGCAGGGCTCCGAAGGTGCGCTCACCGTCGCGCCGGGAGGTGGCCATGTTGACGATGATCCGCATCGCCGACGGTGTGCGGTCGGCTTGCGCCATCTTAATGAAGGCATACGCGTCGGTGATTGCGGTCGGCTCGTCGGTGGTTACCACCGCGCAGCTGCCGGCGAGCTGAGAGAATTGGCGCACCGTCTGCTCCAGACCTGCGCCGAGATCGAGCAGGACATGATCGTACGTTTCTGCCGTGGCCAGCAGCTGTTCGCCCAGCAGCGCCAGACGCGCGGGCGGCATGCCGGCCAATCGCCCGCAGCCTGAGCGGCCGGCAACGATGTCGAAACCGCCGGCATCGAACGGCGTCGTCGCCTCTGCCAGCGTCAGCCGGCCGGTGACGACTCCGCCCAGGTCGCGCGACGGCATCAGTCCAAGCTGAATATCGACGTTGGCGAGACCGAGATCGGCGTCGAACAGCAGCGTCCGCCGGCCGCGCCGGGCAAGTGCGTGGGCGATGGAAATCGCGAGGCACGTCTTGCCGACACCGCCCTTCCCGGACGCGATGGCAAGCAGCTTGTTTGCATTCGGCCGAGGCAAGGAGGCCGGCAGGTCGGCAGCAGGCGATGTCGCGGTGCTCATCGGCGGATATCTTTCGGGTCGGGGACGGCAGGAGATGGCGCTGTGGCGAGAGTTGTGGCAGGTGTTGTGCTGAGCAGCAGTCGCGCCAGCGACGGCGGGGTGAGCGGGGAGGGCGCATCGGCGGCGTGCGGACTGAGGCTTGCGCCGGCAAAGGCGAGCCGTCCGCCGTCGGCGGCNCCCAGCAGGGCGCCCAGCCGCCGGCTGATGTCGAGCCGGGTTGCGACCAGGCGGCGGCAGCCGAGGCGGGCGAAGGTTGCGCCGATTTCGGCGGCCTCACAGGCATCGGTGCCGGCGGCCAGTATCAGCACCGGCTCGGCGCCGGCCGCGGCGACCAGGCGGGCAAGCTCGCGCATCTCGCCACCGTCGTAGGGATTGACGCCAGGGCTGTCGATGAAGATCGCGCTGCCGCTGTCGCCCTGAATTACGGCAGCCAGTGCTTCCGGGGTCTCGGCCATCGTGAGCGGCACGCCCAGAATGCGCATGAAGGCGTCGAGCTGTTCGCAGCCGCCGGCGCGGCGCGAGTCGCACGAAATCGCCGTGACCGGGCGGCCGCGGCGCAGCGCGTCGACGATCAGCCGTGCCGCGGTGAGTGTCTTGCCCACACCGGGTGGGCCGACGAACATCACCGGCCGCTGTGCCTGTCGGTCGGCAAACGGCTGGAATGCGAGCGTGCCATCGAGCGCGGCAGCGAGCGCCTGGGCCGGTTCCGCCGCCTCGACCATCGCCGTCGCGTGGCACAGCCGATCCGCAAGTGCCGTCGGCACGCCGTGGTAGGCAAGCGCNGCTCGGACCGCGTCCGGCTCAGCCGGTGGTGCGGAGACCGCCCATCCGCCGTCTGCCGTATCGTGCCAGTGTCCGATGGCGTCGGCATCGCTGTCCCCGTCGTCGATGGCCACGACGACCCGGGCGTTGCGGCCGTTTCGCCCGGCTTCAGTCGAGACGATGATCGCGTCCTCGCCCAGTTCGTCGCGAACCGCGGCGATCGCCTTGACCATGCTGGCAGCGGTGAAGGTTTTCAGGCGCATGATCGTGTCGTCCCGCTCACGCGACGCGGCCGATGGTCTTGATCTTCGCCTTCGGCCAGACCTCGCTCTGCGAGATCACCGGCGAAGAGGGCCGGAAGCGTTCGACGATCGAGCGGACGTAGGGGCGGATCGCGGGGCTGGTCAGCAGCACCGGGGCTTCGCCGGCCTGCGCCTGACGGTCATACGTGGTGCGCACCGAGGTGATGAACTGCTGCAGCTTGCTCGGCGCCATCGCCAGTTGCCGGTCCTCGCCGGTGCCGATGAGCGAGTCGGCAAACGCCTGCTCCCATTCCGGCGCCAGCGTGAGCAGCGGGATGAACCCCAGTTCGTTGGTGAACGCATCGCTGATTTGCCGCGCGAGCCGGGCACGGACATGCTCGGTGATCTGGGTGACGTTGCGGGTCTGGCCGCACGCCTCGGAGATNCCTTCGAGGATCGTCGGCAGATCGCGAATGGAGATCCGCTCCGCCAGCAGGTTCTGCAGCACGCGCTGCACGCCGCCGTAGGAGATCTGCGCCGGGATCAGGTCGGTGACCAGCTTCTGGTGATCGTCGTCCAGCTCGTCGAGTAGCTTGCGCGTCGCCGCGTAGGACAGCAGCGTCGGCATCTGGTCCTTCACCGCTTCTGTCAGGTGGGTGGTGATCACCGTCGCCGGATCGACGACGGTCAGGCCGCGGAACAGCGCCTCTTCGCGGTGCGCCGGATCCATCCACAGCGCCGGCAGGCCGAAGGTCGGCTCCTTGGTCTTCTCCCCNGGCAGGCCGATGTCCTCGCCGCGTGGGTCCATCGCGAGCAGCATCGTCGGCCGCACCTCGCCGCGGCCGGCGTCGATTTCCCGGATCCTGAGCAGGTAGCCGTTCGCCGGAAGCTGCATGTTGTCCTGGATGCGCACGCTGGGCATGACGAAGCCGAGTTCGGCGGCGATCTGGCGGCGGAGCGCCCTGACCTGGTCGGTGAGGCGCGGCCTCGCCNNATCGCCGTTGACCAGCGGCAGCAGGCCATAACCCAGCTCGAGGCGGATGTCGTCCATCTTGAGCGCGGCACTGATTGGCTCCTCCGGCGGCGGTGCCGCGTCAGCCTCCGCTTTCGCCTCGACGGCGGCGACTTCGGCGCTCTTGCGGCGGCGGCTGGCGGCATAGCCGAGACCGGCGACGAGGCTGGCCAGCAGCAGGAACGGCAGCAGCGGGATGCCCGGCAGTAAAGACAGCATCGTCAGCAGGCCGGCGCTCATCGCCAGCGCC
Source organism: Defluviicoccus sp. (assembly GCA_013414705.1). Lineage (GTDB taxonomy): Bacteria > Pseudomonadota > Alphaproteobacteria > Rhodospirillales > Defluviicoccaceae > Defluviicoccus. The sequence continues at coordinate 2,078,183 of CP058705.1, read as the reverse complement.
TTCGGATTGTCGGCCAGCTGCGAGAACAGCGCCCGGTCCGTCTTTCCGGACAGGCCGGCCTTGGTGACAATGATACCGGCTGCGGTCGACACGATCAGCGCCGGTACCTGCGTGACCAAGCCGTCGCCGACGGACAACCGGGTGTAGGCGTCGGCGGCGTCCAGTGCCGGCATGCCGCGTTGGCCCATGCCGATGATGATGCCGGCGATGACGTTGATGAAGGTGATCATCAGCCCGGCGATGGCGTCGCCGCGGACGAACTTGGCCGCGCCGTCCATGGCGCCGAAGAAGCTGNNCTCGTCCTCGAGTTCGCGCCGGCGCGCGCGTGCCTGCTCCTCGTTGATCAGCCCTGCCGACAGATCGGCGTCCACCGCCATCTGCTTGCCCGGCATCGCATCCAGGGTGAAGCGGGCGGAGACCTCGGCGATCCGTCCCGATCCCTTGGTAATGACGATGAAGTTGACGATCAGCAGGATGGCAAAGACGATGATGCCGATGACGAAGTTGCCGCCCATCACGAAGCCGCCGAAGGCTTCGATGACGTGGCCGGCTGCCGCCTTGCCCTCGTGACCGTGCGACAGAATCAGTCGCGTCGACGCCAGGTTGAGCGCCAGGCGCACCATCGTCGACAGCAGCAGGACGGTCGGGAACGCATTGAACTGCAGCGGCTTTTCGACGAACAGCGCCGTCAGCAGGATCATCACCGACAGCGTGATCGAAAACGCGAGGCAGATGTCGAGCAGCCATTGCGGCAGCGGCAGGATCAGCACCATCAGGATGGCGACGACGCCGAGTGCGAGCATGATGTCGCCGTGCCGGCCGGCGGAGCCGAGCTTGCTGTCGAGCAGCGTTCCGAGACCGAAGCCGGGCGATTCTGCCACCTGGGCGCTCATCGTTAGGGTGTCCTTCCCGATCACACGCCGAAGCTGGCGACCGCGTCGAACCGGTCGCCCGCGGGAGGTACGGCGATGCCTTCATCCATGTACTGCCGCAGCTTGTTGCGCAGCGTGCGGATGGAGATGCCGAGGATGTTGGCGGCGTGGGTGCGGTTGCCGAAGCAGTGGCGCAGCGTATCGATGATCAGGTCGCGTTCGACATCGGCCACCGTGCGCCCGACGAGNGCCGCCGGTCCCCGCTGTGCTGCTTCCGACTGCACCGCTTCCGGCNNGGAAGCCGCGCGGGGCGCCCCGAGCGCGCCCGATTGCAGCACGATCGCCTCGGCATTGATGCTGGGGCCGCTTGAGAGCAGCACCGCCCGGTGCATCGTGTTCTCGAGTTCACGGACGTTTCCCGGCCAGGAGTAGACGCACAGGGCGCGCATCGCCTGCTCGCTCACCGGCATCGCGCTCAGGCCGTTGGCACGCGCGTACTTGTCCGCAAAATGCCGGGCGAGCACCGGAATGTCGGCCGGCCGCTCGCTGAGCTGTGGCACCTGTAGGTTGACGACATTGAGACGGAAGTAGAGATCAGCACGAAAGCGCCCGCGCGCCACTTCGTCTTCCAGGTCGCGGTTGGAGGTGGCGAGAATGCGGACGTTGATCTTGACCGGCTGCGAGCCGCCCACTCGGTCGACTTCCCGCTCCTGGATCACCCGCAGCAGCTTCGCCTGCAGGTGGGGNTCCATCTCGCTGATCTCGTCGAGCAGGATCGTTCCGCCGTCTGCCTCCTCGAAGCGGCCGATGCGCCGGGCAAGCGCACCGGTGAAGGCGCCTTTTTCATGTCCGAACAGCTCGGATTCCAGCAGCGCATCGGGGATCGCAGCACAGTTGACGGCCACGAAGCGTGCGGCGCTGCGCCGGCTGTGGGCGTGGACGAAGCGGGCGAGGACTTCCTTGCCGGTCCCCGACGGGCCGGTGATCAGCACGCTGGCCTCACTGGCGGCAACGCGCTCGGCCATTGCCAGGATCGACGCGGTGCGCGGATCGGCATGTACGACGGCGTGATGATCACGGGCGACGGTGGCGAGCAGGGCGCCGATCAGCTCCGGATCGGGNGGCAGCGGAAGGTATTCGCGTGCGCCGGCCTTGATCGCCTCGACCGCTGCGCGCGCATCGTTGGCGACACCGCAGGCCACCACCGGCACCGCAATGCGTTCCGCTTCCAGGCTCTGGATCAGCCGTGCGACGTCGAGACGCACGTCGGCCAGCACGAGGTCGGCACCCGCACCGGTGCGCAGGGCGTGCAGCGCGGCTTCGGCGTCCTCCGCGTGCAGCACCTTGGCCCCGCGGCTCATCGCGACACGGCTCGCGGCGCCGAGCTGTCCGGCCAGGGATCCCAGGATCATCAGTCGCATGCGCTCGTACCTCCGGCGCTCTCGTTTCGGCGCTCTAGTCGAAGTAGCTCAACCGCTGCTCCGGCGGCAGCACGCTGTTGAACAGCAGCTCCAGTCGGCGCGGGTTCTCCTGCCGGCTCATCGATGTCGCCCCCAGCAGGTAAAGGGTGCACACGAGTTCCTCGTTGCGGGCGAGACGGTCCAGCTTCACCGCCAGCGGCGAGAACACCATGTTCGACAGCACGGCGCCGTAGAACGTGGTGAGCAGGGCCACCGCCATGCTCGGTCCGATGTGCTGCGGGTCGTCCAGCTGTCCCAGCATCTGCACCAGGCCGATCAGCGTGCCGATCAGTCCCATCGCCGGGGCGTACTCGGCCGCCTTGTGCAGGACGGCCACACTGCGCCGCAGGCGTTGCGGTGTCGTCTGCAGCTCGTAGCGCAGCACGGCTTCGATCTCGCTGTCGCTCAGGCCGTCGATCACCATCGACAGCGCCTTGTGCAGGAAGGGCCTCGACGCGTGCTCGGTGAGCCGGCCTTCCAGGTGCAGGATACCGAAGCGTCGGACGTCCTCGGCAAGCCGGAGGACGCGCAGCGCTTCGCTCGCCGGCTGCGGCATGGCGTGCGTGAACGTCGCTGCGACCGTGCGCAGCATCATCGCCACGTCGCCCAGCGAAAAGCACAGCCCAACGACGGCGAACGTTCCGCCGAGAACGATCAGCAGCGACGGCAGATTGAGGAACGCACGCACTTCGCCGCCGATGCCGACGGCAATTGCCAGGAACGCGATGCCGGCGAACACGCCCAGGAACGCTGCAGCGTCGAGGCGGGGCTTCCGGTCGTGAGCCAGCGTCGGTGCTTGCGCCCTGCCCCGACGCTGGCGTCCGGTGGACCGGCCCGGCCCGATGTGTGCGGTCAGGGATTTCACCCGCGCTCGCCCTTCACAATCTCGGTCATTGTCACCCCGAGGCGATCCTCGACGACAACGACCTCGCCGCGGGCAACCAGGCGGTTGTTGACGTAGATGTCGATCGCCTCGCCGACCTTGCGGTCCAGCTCGACGACGGCGCCACGGCCCAGTTTCAGCAGCTGCGCCACTTCCATCGTCGCTCGGCCCAGCACGGCCGAGACCTGGACGGGGATCTCGTACACCGCTTCCAGGTCCTGAGCGGTGTGCGGCGCCTCGACGATCTCGGCGTCCAGGTTGTGTGTTCCCGATCCCCGGTCGCCCAGGTTCTGCAGTTCCAGGTCACGGTTTTCAGTCATGGCTTTCTCCTGCCGCAGGCATTGCGGACCCGATCTGTGGCACACCGGTCCGTCGGCTGGTCTCTTCGACGGTCTCTTCGATTAGTGCTTCGATGTCGCGCCAAAGGCTGTTCTGGTCGCGCAGCAGGCCGCCGCCGGCCCACTCGAGTGCACAGTCGCCCGGTGCGACGGCGCCATCGCCGCAGACTCGCAACTGCTCTCCCAGGCCGTGGTCTTCCGCGCGTTGCTTGAGCAGCGGCGCGAGTTCTTCGCTCAGCGCCGGTGCGATGCGGACGGTGATCATCTGGTCCGTCGGCAGCTGCGCCAGCGCAGTCTCCACCATGGCCTCGATCTCGCCTGCGCCGTGGCGGGCATAGAGGTCCGGCATCAGGGTTCGAACCATCGTCTCGGCGATCCGGACTGCGTCGCGACCGGCTTGGTCGGCTGCCGCTCTGACGTCGTCCTGGATCGTCGACAGCCGTTCGGCGATCGCAAGCAGCGTCGTGTCCCGGGTTCGCTCGGCGTCGATCTGAACCTGAACATCGGCCAGCGCGGCCGCGCGTCCCTGGGCGATGCCTTCGTCGCGTGCCTGCTCCAGATCGGCAAACGAGAAGGCCGGAGCAGGGGGCCGCGGGAACATCGGCATCCTCCTGCATCATGCGGACGTCAAAGCGCCGATCGAACAGAAAGCGCCGGGGTGCGGTGGCGGCCTGGTCGTGCATCTCAGAACACCATCTCGTCGGTGCCGGCACCGGCGCTGAGGATCAACTCGTTGGCATCGGCAAGCGCCTTGGCGGTGGCGACGATCGCGGCTTGCGCCTCGTCCACGTCGCGCAGGCGCACCGGTCCCAGGGCGGCGATGTCCTCCTGCAGCATCTTGCCGGCGCGCACCGACATGTTCTTGAAGAACAGATCGCGCAGNCGCTCCGACGCGCCCTTGAGCGCGATCGTCAGTTGTTCTTTCGGGATCTGGCGCAGCAGGACCTGCACGCCGCTGGAATCGAGTCGCGCCAGATCCTCGAAGGTGAACATCAGCTGCTTCACCCGCTGGGCGGCATCCTGATTGCGCTCTTCCAGCGCGCTCATGAAGCGCCCNTCGGTGCCCCGGTCGAAATTGTTGAAGATTTCCGCCACCAGTTCGTGCGGATCACCACGCTGGGTGCGGGCGAGGTTGGTCATGAACTCGGTGCGCAGGGTGCGTTCGACCTGATCCAGGATCTCCTTCTGGACGGTCTCCATCCGCAGCATCCGCATCAGCACTTCGAGCGCGAAGTTCTCGGGTAGATGCCCAAGTACGCGCGACGAATGCGCCGGCTTGATCTTGGACAGGACGACGGCGACGGTCTGCGGATACTCGTTCTTCAGATAGTTGGCGAGCACCGCTTCGTTGACGTTGCCGAGCTTGTCCCACATCGTCCGGCCGGAAGGGCCGCGAATTTCTTCCATGATCTGCCGGACCCGGTCCTCATCCAGGGTTTTCGATAGCAGGCGCTCGGTGGATTCGAAGGTGCCGACCAGCGCGCCGGTCGAAGACACGTGCTGGCTGAAGTCCAGCAGCAGCGTCTCGACGACATCCGAACTGATCGTTCCCAGGTGTGCCATCTGCTGCGAGAGCGAGCGGATCTCCTCGTCGTCCATCAGCTGCAGCAGGTGCCCGGCCTGGGTCTCGCCGATGGCCAGCATGAAGATCGCGGCCTTGTCCGGTCCGGAAATGCTGCTGGAGGTCTCGGTGCGGGTGGACAACGGCGCGGCTCCTAGTTCTGGTCGTGCAGCCAGTTGCGGACGATGGCGAGCGTTTCGTCGGGGTGCTTGTCGACGATTTCGCTGACCCGTTTCAGCGACGACGCTCGCACGCGACCGTCGACCCGCTGGATGTCGATCATGTCCTCAGGCTCTGTTTCACCGGCGATCTGAGCTGCTCCAGATGCATCACCACCGTCTGGTGCTGTGAGCTGAGTGGGCGCCGACTGGCCCGGCAACAACGCCGGCTGACCGGCCGTTCCGGGAAGGGCGCTTCTTGTGGCAGCAGCACCGGTGGGAACGACCGGGATCGCCTGCACGGCGCGGGCGACGATCGGGCGGATGACCAGCAGCAGGACCAGCACCGCCAGAACGAAGATCCCGATGTATGAACCGATGCGGATCACCTCGCTCTTTTCGAGACCCAGCAGCACGCTGGTGTCGATTTCGGGTGGCAGGTCGGGGGCGGCGAAGCGCATGCTGACGACCTCGACCGTGTCGCCGCGCTGGGCATCGAAGCCGACGGCGGTCTGCACCAGGGTTGTCAGCTGCTGCAGTTCCTCGGCGGAGCGGGGCTGGTAGGTATGCGTGCCGTCTTCGGCGGTCACGCTGGTGCCATCCACCAGGACCGCGACCGACAGGCGCTTGACCACGCCGCTTTCGCGGACGTGGTTGATCACCTTNTTCGAGATCTCGTAGTTGACCGTCTCTTCGTTGCGCGTGTCGGTGCTGGCGCTGGTGTTCTCAGCGGTGCTCTCGGTGACGGCATCCGGGAGGTTGGTGGCGACGCTGACGGGGNNGGCGCTGCTGCCGTCGTGGCTGCTGGTGTTCTGCTCCACGGTCTGTGTCGAGCGCACCACCTGGCCATCCGGATCGAAGATTTCCTCGCTGGTGTTGACGCGATCGAAGTCCATCTCGGCGGAAACCTCGGCCCGTACGTTGCCGGGTCCGACGGTGCGTTCCACCAGTTCTTCGATGGTGCGCGACAGGCGGCTTTCCAGCTCGCGCCGGCGGTGATCCGCCTTGGCGCCCAGGGCGGCGACGGGATCGCCGCTGTCCTGTCCTTCGCTCAGCAGGGTGCCCTGACCGTCGATGATCGAGATCCGGGCAGGCGCCAAGCCCGGCACGGCAGTTGCTACGAGCTGCTGTACTGCTGCGACCTGTGCCGGCGTCAGCCGGGCGCGGCCGCGCATCTGCAGCAGCACCGAAGCGCTCGCCTCCGCCTTGTCGCGGCTGAAGACCTCGCGGCGTGGAAGCACCAAGTGTACACGCGCGGCCTTCACCGTTGCGATCGAGCGGATGGTGCGCGCTAGTTCGCCTTCCAGCGCGCGCACCAGATTGATGTTCTGCTGAAAGCTGCTGGCCCCCAGCATGTCGCTGGTATCGAAGATTTCGTAGCCGATCGAACCGCCGGCCGGCAGCCCCTGTTCGGCCAGCGTCAACCGGGTTCGCGCCACCTGGTCGCTGGCGACGAAAATCGCCGTCCCGCCGCTGCCCAGGGTGTAGGGGACGCCGCTCGCGTCGAGCTGTGCCACCACCCGTGCCGCATCGGCCGCATCCAGATCACCGAACAGCAGGGCTTGCGGTGCCGTCGAGGCCTGAGAGACGATCCAGGCGAAGAAGCCGGCCAGCAGCAGTGCCGTGGCTGCCAGCACCGCCAGCCTCACCGGACCCATCGTGCGGCCAAAATTGCGCAACGTCTCCATCGGGTCTCCCGCTTCCACCCGGGCAAGGTCCGATCGAGCCGGACCACCCGAGGTCTGGCGGGCACCCTAGAAGAGCGCTGGTGAACGCCGGGTTAACGAAAAGGTACCCGAAGAGGGAATTACCGCTTGATGTGCACCAGCTCCTCCAGCATCTCGTCGGCGGTGCTGATGATCCGCGTCGCTGCGGAGTAGGCGCGCTGGACGACGATCATGTTGGTGAACTCCTCGCCGATATCGACGGTCGAGGCTTCGAGGGACTGCTGCACGATCTGTCCGGCCGGACCTGAGTCGGCCGTGCGCAGCGTCGGGTTGCCGGATGCCTCGGTCGCATGCCAGACGTTGCCGCTCTGCGCTTCCAGTCCGTCCGGATTGACGAAGGTGACCATCGGGATGCGATAGATCGGCCGGCGCTCGCCGTTGTCGAACAGCGCCGAGATCAGCCCGTCGGAGCTGATGGTGATGCCGCTGAACACGCCGAAGCGCGCGCCGTCCTGTTCGATGAAGTTGGGGGTGAACTCGGCACTCAGCTGCGTGATGCCGTCCGCCTCGTCGGCGGAGCCGAAATCCAGGCTGATCTGCGCGATGTTGACCACCGAGCCATCCATCGAGGCGGCNACCGCTGACGAACCCTCGACCGCCATGCTGGCGACCCCGAACGTGCTCGGAAGCCCGTCGCTGTTGAAGCTGATCGCGGGATCCATGCTCGTTGCCGGTGCGGTGGGCGTGCCCTGCTTGTACACGGTGAACGCCGGCGTCTGCAGCAGGCTCTGCCGGGTGGCGGCGCATCCGGACGCATCGATGCTGAAGGTGGTGCCCGCCGCATCGGTGCCGCCGGTCAGCAGGATCGTCGTCGTGCTGCCGGACTTCAGCTCTGCCGTGTTGCTGCCGCTGGCAGCCGTCCCGAAGGCGGCGTCGGTGTTGATCTGGGTGAGAAGGTTGCTCACCGCCGCGTTCAGGTTCGTGCCCGCAGGCCAGTTGGCGCTGCCATAGGTGTAGGTGGTGCCGTTGACGGTGATGGTATCGCCCGCGGTCGGCAGGGTCGTGAACTCGATCTGGCCGATGCTCTTGTANGACCCGGGGGTGGCACTGCCGTCGTAAAGGGTTACGGCGCCGGTGTCTGCTGGCGGCTCGACCGTCAGATCCCACTGGTTGGTGTCGGACTTGCTGAACTGGAAGGCGACGGCGTTGGTGTTGCCCAGGGTATCGAAGAACTGCACGTCGACGTCGTGCGTGCTGCCGACGCTGTCGCTCGCCGGCAGGTTGGCGCCAATCGAAATGTTCGTCGTCTCGTCGGCGGTCCCGCCCACCCGGTTGAGGTTGACCGTTTCCAGGAATTCGCTGGAGATGATGTTCTGGTTGGTCAGCCCCGTCTGGCCATCCGGCAGGATGACGTTGCCCTCGCGGTCGGTGGGCCAAGCCTGCAGGTAGAAGCCGCCAGTATTCTTCAGATATCCCAGAGCGTCCGTATAGAACGAGCCGGCGCGGGTGAACAGGAACTGGTCGGACGTACCCGGCTGTGCAGCCTCGTTCACCAAGAAGAAGCCGTCGCCCGAGATTGCCAGATCGGTTGCGGACGACGTGGACTGCAGCAGCCCCTGGACATCGACACGCTGCGCNGGCCGCGACTGCACACCGCCGGACGAATACAGGGAGTTCGTCGACTGCTTGGTCACCAGGGTCTGAAAATCCACCTTGGTGCCCTTGTAACCGGTCGTATTGACGTTGGTGATGTTGTCGGAGATCGCCGCCATCGCGCTGGACTGCGCAGCGAGCCCGGAAACACCGGCATTCATCGCACCGAAAAGACTCATGTCCGACTCCTCCTGAGAATGGCGGCGTCCAGGCGGGCGCTTCAAAACCCGCGTGTGCCTAAAACACGACGTGTGTGCTCTTCCGGTCCTGCGCTTCCGTTCTCGGGAACAGGGGTTCAGTTCGCATCGCTTACCGTTGTGGGTCGGTCGCGGATCGCCGTGACGCTGGCAAGCGGCAGCTGCATCGTGCCGAGCTGCAGGACGGCACCGTCATCACTGCTGGCAATGCCGGTGACGACACCTGCAAAGCCCTGGGTTACGCTGATCGCGCTGCCGGTACTGTCGGCCGCCTGAACCTGGNNAACGTAAAGTCCGTCCGGCAACAGATCGTCGTTCTGGTTGTGGCCATCCCAGATGAGGCTGTATTCGCCTGCCTTGGTATCCACGTCGGAGGAAAAGACAATCTGGCCGTCCGGGTTGCGGATCGTCAGCGTGGCGGTTTTGGCATCTATCGGGAGCTGATAGAGGATCTGTGCGGTTCCGTTCTGCAACGGAAGGCTGCTCCCNTCGGCCTCCACCAGATGGCCGATATAGTCGACACTCGCGCTGAGTTCCGAGGTGTTCTGTGCCGCGATCAGCGTCTCCAGGTTCGCGTTCTGATAGATCTGCTGCTCGACGCTGGCGAACTGCACCAGCTGCGACGTGAATTCGTTGGCGTCCAGCGGCTCGAGCGGATCCTGGTTCTGCAGCTGGGTGACGAGCAGGGTCAGGAACCGGTTGAGATCGGTCTCGAGCTGCTGTCCATCGGCGACCGCACGGCCGCCGGTGGCGGAAGAGGTGCTGTAAGAAACGTTGTCCAGAATCATCTCGGTACTCCAGTGCCCTGCTCCAAGTCTGAAGGAGGGNTGGGGGCGTGGGTCAGGCGCGAACGTCGAGCCGTCCGTCGGGGGCGATAGCGCCGGTGTGCGCGCTGCTCTGCGTCGGTGTCCGTTCACTCATGTCTTGCGCGAGCGGGGGCGGGGGTGGCTCGTGACGCGAAGGAAGACCGGTGCTCGCCGCCGGTTTCGCCGCGCAGGCTGAAGCCGAGGCTGCCGGCATCCGCCTGCACGCCGGCATCCTGGAGGGCGCGTTGCAGGGAGTGCGTGTCCGCCTGCAGGGCGTTGAGCGCTTCGCGGGTGTCGGCGATGAAATGTGCGGCAATCCGGCCGTCGCGTCCGAAGTCGAGGCGGACATCGACGTGGCCGAGCGCCGCCGGCTCGAGCGCAATCTCCACCCGCTGCAGCCCGGAGTTGGCTGCCTTGCCCAGGTGCTGTGCAATCTGCGCGGCGGGTGAGGCCGGGTTGGCGGCGGCCGTCGTGCTGCTCCCGGCAGTCCGGGCCAAGGTACCGCTCCGGGTGACCGGTGTTGCAACCGCGGCGAAACTGTCTTCCGTGTCGCCGCGTGCGAGGTTTCCGTCTTGAGTCCCGTCCGGGACGATTGCGGCTGAACGGGCATCCCGGCCACTGGGCTGACCGTCGTTCATGCCACCGCCGAACGACCCTCTGCAGTGACCAGGCCTGGTGACGTGGCAGCGGCGAGCGCACCCGCTCCGGTCCCGGCCGTTGCGCTCGTGCCGGCTGCTTCGGTTGCAGAAACCGGTGCGGCTTGGCCGGTGCCGCCCGTGGTCGCCGATGCGGGGGCCGCCGACGCAGGATGTTGCGCGGCGTTCTGCGCCGGGTTTCGGCGGCGCCAGTCTGGGGGAAGCCATCGTACCGGCTCTTCTACACCCGCCTCGGAAGGCACGACGCCCGCGAGAAGGGCATGCGTCGGCACCGATGAGATCGGCTCGCCCACCGACTGCACGCGGGCGCCCGCGACAAGAGGCGGTGTCATGGGAGTCTGATCCGCGGCGTCCGCCGCAGTTCTGGCGGCATCGGCGGCGTTGCCGAGGAGGATCGATCCGTCTGCCGGCAAGCCGGCAGACGGCGAACCTTCCGTGAGCACATCGCCGGAGGCGGAAGACGCCGGGACGACGGACGGGACGGACGGCGCTACCGGCAGTGCGATGACCAGGGATGCGTCCGTCTCGCGTGGTTCGTCCTTTTCGATCCCGTCCTCGTCGTATCCCTCCTGATCGGGATTGCGCTGTTCCGTGCGCCGAGGAGCCGATGCAGACGTCTCGTTCCAGGACGTCGAGGCGGTCGTGTCTGACGTGTTCGAAAACTCTGCCCGGTTCTGCTGACGGTCGGCGCGACCTGAGTCGTAACGTGCCTGTTCCCGGTTGGCTTCGACAGGCCGCCGGTCGGCTGCCACCGGGCGGGTGCGCAGCAGCGTCGGCATCGCATCGTTCGCATTGCGTGCGATCCGCAAGAGTGCGCGAAATCCACCGGCGGCGGACGCAATCGAGGCATCCTTCGCATCGGTCAGGGAACGCCCTCGCCATACAGATCGCCGGCGAAGCGGTCGCGGCGCGCTTCGTGTGTTGCGGGGCGCGGAAGCGGGGCGCTGGCTGCAAGATCGCAGGACACGGGTGACACCTCCTATCGGTCGTCAGCGCCGACGCAAACGGCGCGCCAGCCGGGCACTGCGCACAATCAACTGAAATAAAACGAGATTTTCTTTGCCGTGGCGACGCGGTGGCGATCGGTCGGCAGGTTTTGCCGGGTTGGCCGGTCAATCATGCCGTGTCGTCGGCCCTGTCGTCGGCCCCGTCGCAAGCCCTGCCCCGCAGTCGGCATATTGCGCGCAAAATAGGTAGAAAAAACATTCGACACACGCATAAAGGGCGTGCACCCTCAATGGTAGTTGACGGCGATAGAATTTCGCCATTGCTCCCTCACGCTCAGAAGAGGTCACTGTCATGTCTTACAACGACATCAGCCTGTCCGCGTCGTCCCGCACCAACCTGCTCACGCTGCAGAATACGGCCAGCCTGATCGCGCGAACCCAGGACCGGTTGTCCTCGGGCCTCGCGGTCAAAAGTGCCACGGACGATGCGGTGAAGTACTTTCAGGCGAAATCGCTGAGCAGCCGGTCAAAGGACCTGACCGAACGCAAGGACTCGATCAACCAGGGGGTCAGCGCCCTGGACGCCGCCCTGAAAGCGACGGACGGCATCGAGACGATGCTGCAGAGCATCAAGGGTAAACTCGATGCGTCGCGCAGCCAGACGGCAACGGATCGCAAGGCGACGCAGAAGCAGATCAACGAGCTGATCAGCCAGCTGGACAAGTTGGTCGACGACGCATCGTATCAGGGTCTGAATCTGCTCAACAGCACCGGCTCGAAGCTGGTGGTTCGGTTCAGCGAGAAGTCCACCTCGAAGCTGACGGTGAACGGCGTGGACCTCAACGCGAACAAGATCCTGTCGGCCGGCGCGTTCGCTGCGTCGTCCGTGGGCTCGACCAATGTCACCGCTCTCGGATTTACCCAGGGCCTGAGCGCGTACCTCTTCTCCAACCCGAACGAGGTTGCGTCGTTCAACAACCGGACCGATGCGGCGATCCTGAAGATCGAGGCAACGATCAACAGTGTCCGTGCCAAGGCCGCCACGATGGCGACCAACTCGGACATCCTGAAGGTCCGGCTCGACTTCACCAGCGAGTACACGAATGTCCTGCAGGCCGGCGCGGACAAGCTGACACTCGCCGACCTGAACAGTGAAGGTGCCAACCTACTGGCTCTGCAGACGCGCCAGCAGATCGGCATTCAGGCCCTGTCGTTTGCCGGCCAGTCCGAACAGGGCGTCCTGTCGCTGTTCCGGTAAACGATAACATCATGACTTGTCTAACGGAGGGCTTCGGCCCCTCTTTTTATTTTTCTGCCAGATGTTTTTTGTCGGACGGTTTTTCGAGACGGCAGGTTTTGCAGTTTCTTAAGACCCTTGCGCTAAACACGAAGGGCCGACGATGACTTGGGGGCATCTGCCGCGCAGGGTCGAGGCATCGGGGCCGGCTCAGCCGGATCGGGACGCGGAGTGCATGCAATGGCGCTGGTTATTCACCTCAAACGAAACGGACAGATCATCATCAATGGCGCCGTTCTCGAAAACCTGAGCGGCCGGACCATCTCGTTCTGCGTGAAGAACGACGCGGCCATCCTGCGCGACCGAGACATTCTGAAGGCAGAGGAGGCGACGACGCCGGCGACGCGCGTCTATTTCGCGCTCCAGTGCATGTATCTGTTTCCCCATCGTCGCAACGAACACGCGGCGCAGTTCGCAGAGCTGTTTGAAAGCTTCCGCCAGGCAGTCCCCAGTGCTGATCCGATTGCCGCCGAGGTGCGTGCCGCTCTTGCGGCCGGAAACGACTACGCAGCCCTGAAACATGCGCAATCCCTCATCCAACACGAAGGAAAGATCCTGAGACATGTCCATGACCGACTTGTCGAAAACCTACAGCACGATCCCGCAGCCGGGAAATCCGCGTCTGACTGAAGCCTGGGCGCTGATGCAGGCGGCGCTCCGCCTCAAATCCGCGCAGGACACGGCGGACCATGAGGAAATGCGTGCCGCGGCACGGCTCAACTGGAAGTTGTGGACGATCATCCAGGCCGAACTGCTGGATCCCGAGTGCACGGTGCCGTCGGATATACGCGGCAACGTGCTGTCGCTGGCGCGGTTCATCGATCAGCATACGGTGAGCGTCCTCTCCGACCCTCAGCCGGAAAGCCTGGATGTCCTGATCAACATCGATCGTCAGCTCTCGGCGGGGCTGTATCAGACGCCGGCGCATGGCGGACCGGAAGCGCCCGTCTCCGTCGCTGCCGCCGGTCCTGTGCTGGCTGCGGCGGAGCCGGTCAGGATTACCACGTGAAGAAGAGGGCACCCGTGACCACGTTGGCGGCGCCCGCCCCAGGATCTGCGCACAAGCCCACTCCAGACGAGCTCACTGGGGACGAGCCGCTGCGCCGGTTTCTGGCCGCTTGCGCGCGATTGCTGGCCAGGGGCGATGGCGCGCGGGCCCAGGCCAAGGCGCTTGCGTGGCTCAAGCGCCGGCCGAACGCGCGCGAGGGACACTTCGTTCTCGCGCTTGCGGCGCTGATCGGGGATGACCTGGTCGCGTGTGCGATGCGGACAACGGAGTTGTTCGAGAGCGGCGGGCACTGGCGCGAGGTCTGCGATCTCGCCGCCATCGTCTACGGTCTCGCCGGTGACCTGGGAACATCGGCCTACTGGGCCAAGCTGGCCGCGACAGTGCCTGCGGCACCTGAACTGGCTGCCTTGGTGCCGCCGAGCGTTCCCGACTTCGTCGAAGTGCTGGTGCGGATCAGCGAGGCGCCGCTGCTTGCGCGCGTCACCTCGGCCATGGGAGCGGGCGACGGACAGCGCGCCGAGCACTGGCTGCGCCAGCACTTGGCGTTTGATCCGTCCAGTCGTGACGCTCACATCCGCCTTGCGCTGTGTCTGCTGGAGAGCGGCAATGCGGGCGCTGCGGCAGATGCGCTGCGCGCCGCCCGGCACTGCCTGCCAGACGACGCGGGAATCGCCAGCCTGCTCGCGCGCACTCTTACCCGGCTCGGCAACCTGGATGCGGCTCAGACGCTGCACCGCTGGGCGGAGACCCGGGCTCCCGATGATCCTGACCTGCATGCCGCAGCACGGCTCGATGCCCTGGCGTCTCTACAGCGCGACGCCGCGGGCTTGATCGCGGAGTTCAGGCGCTGGNGGGAGCGGTTCGGGGTCGAAAACACATCGCCGCGGACGTCGCACGTTGCGCCGCAGGGGAGCCGGCTGACGGTGGGGCTGGTCATCGCGGGCGAGGGATCGGCGCCGACGGCACCGGCGGTCGCCGACATGCTGGCGTACTGCGATGCCGAGAGGTTCCGGCTTGTCGGCTTCGGCCGGGGACACCTAGGCGATTCCCGGAACATCGGCTTCCAGAAGTGCCTCGACCGCTGGGCGAACACCGACGACATCGATCCGGCGACGCTCGCCTCGATCGTTCGCGGCGAAGGCATCGATGTGTTGATCGACCTTGCCGGGTTCACCGATCCGTCGCTGCTGCGTGCGTTCGGTGGCCGGCTGGCACCGTGCCAGGCGTCCTGGCTGAACGCTCCTCNNGGCACCGGCCTCGCCGGCATGGATTTCCTGCTCACCGACCGGTTCGTGGATGCGGACGGGGGCGGGGGCGAGGGCGGAANNACACCGTATCGCGAGCGGCCCGTCTACTTCGAACTCGGCTGTGTGCCGTGCGCAATCCGGGCGCCAGACTTGGACGCAGGCGCCGTGCGATCCGATGGCGGCATCGATTTCGCCGCGGACGTGACGCTCGCGGAGCTTCAGCCCGGACTCCTGTCATGCTGGGCGGACATCCTGAGCCAGGTGCCGGGTGCAACCCTGTTGCTGCGCGACACCGGTTTCCGCAACGACGCGACCGCCCAGGAGCTGATCGCCCGGTTCGGCAATTTCGGCGTCAGCCACCGGGTGGCGATCGTCGATGCCGCAAGCGAGCACGCGCTGTTTGCGCAGGCTGACGTGGCTTTGCTGGCTCCGCCGATGCCGCGCCCGGAATCGGTGTCGGCAGCGTTGTCGGCCGGGATCCCGATCGTCTGTCCGGCGGGTGAGGGCGGCNATCGCCGTTTCGCCGCCAGCGTCCTGCATCATCTGGGCCTTGGTGCGCACACCGTGGTGGCAACGCCACAGGCTTACGTCGAGTGCGCCGTCGCCTGGGCGGTGTCTGCCGAACGGCGGAGCGCCTTTCGGCAGCGGCTGCACGAGCAGCTTCCAGGCCACCCGGTTGCGNCGCGGGCCCGCGCGGGTGATCTGCAAGCGGCGATCGAGCGGATGTGGCAGGACACGCAGCAGCGCCAGGACCGGATCGAAGGAAAAGCCGCATGATCAGCGCATCGCGAGGCCGCCGAACACCACGGCAAACCAGCGGCGCGCGCGCCTTCGCGCGGCGCTTTCCGGATGTCTGGAACCGCCTGAGTGCGATCACGACGCCGATCAGCCGGGTGGTTGAGGATCAAGGCCGGGTGGTCAACATTGATCTCGGCGGTGCGATGCTGTATCCGCAGCCTGCACCCGCGTGGCTCGAAACGCAGCTTGAAGCGTTCCGCGAGAATCCGGACCGGCTGGGCTTCGCCAATCCGACGCACTGCAACCTGTCGCCAGTCTCGCTTGCGCTGACCCACGACCTGATCGACTTCCTGCGGCAGCGGGAGAATACGGCCACGCTCGCCCCCTATCCGCTACGCGACGTAGGCTATCTGTTCGTGTTCGGCGTCGGGCTCGGCGGCCACCTGTTCGAACTGCTGNCGNGGAGACCCGCCCGTCACGTTGTGCTGATCGAACCGGTCGCCGAGCTGCTGCTGCATTCGCTTGCCGCCACCGACTGGAGCCGCCTGATCGCGCTCGCCGACCGCCGCGACATCAAGCTGCATTTCATCCTCGAAGACACACCAGAANAAATTTGCCAGCAGGTCGAACACCTCGTCTCCCGGCTGGGCAATGTCTTTCTCGATGGTTCCTATTTCTTTCAGCATTACATTTATTCGACGTTCCGGCACACCATGCTGATGCTGCGGGAACGACTTAAGAACTATTATATCACGGCCGGATTCTTCGAAGACGAAATCGAAATGATCCGGAATTGTCATGCCAATCTCCGCCGCTGGGACATGCGCTTCATCGAACCGAGGCTGCGGCGTGAACAGGCCTGGCCGGTGATTCTCGTGGGCGCGGGGCCATCCCTCGATGCCGACCTGCCGCACCTGAAGGCGCTGCAGGAGCGCGCGATCATCGTGTCGTGCGGCACATCGATCGGCATCCTGCTGAAGAACGGCATCCGCCCGGATTTTCATTGCGAGATCGAGCGCGGCGAACTGGTGTACACGCTGCTGTCGAAGGTGTGCGCGGAGCACGGCTTCGAGGGCATCACGCTGATCGCGTCGACAACAGTCGACCCGCGCGTGCCCTCGCTGTTCGAGCGGCGCTGGTTCTTCGTGCGTGGCGGCCTGAGCGCGCTGCCGGTGCTCACCCCGCAGATCCGCGAGCTGCCGCACGTCGATCCGCTGTGCTGCAACGCCGCGTTCGCCAGCATGGCCGCACTCGGCTTCCGCAATATCTGGCTGTTCGGACTCGACTTGGCGCAGAAGGAGGAGGGGCGACACCATGCCACCGACTCCGTCTACTATCAGCCCGAAAACAAGGACTGGGACGACATCTACCGTCGCCGCTTTGACCGCGTCGTGCCCGGCAACTTCGGCGGAGAGGTGCGCACTTTCTGGGCGTTCGATTCCGGTCGCCACGGGATCGCCGCGGCGTGTCGCTTCTTCGGCGTGACGCTGGTCAACTGCAGCGACGGTGCGCGCATCGACGGCGCCCGGCCGAGGGTCGCCTCGTCGGTGCATCTGCCGGCACCCGCCGTGCCAAAGAGCCAGGTTGTGCTCCGCCTCGAAGAGACGCTGCGCCGGACGGCAGCGGGCGAACTGCTGCAACAGGTCGACCTGCAGGCACATGTTGACAGCGCCGATGTGCACCTTCGTGTCGTCGAGGACGTGATCGAGGAATGGCTCCGGACCACCGACAGCTATTTCGAGCTCGAACGCCGCCTGGTCGACGAGATGTGCAGCCGCCTCGACGCGTATTCCGGGTATCACGCGATGCTGCGCGGCTCGCTGATGTCGATGCTGCGGCTGGGATCGTTCTTCGGCAGCCGGATCGCGGACGAACAGCTCCGCATGGCCTTCCGGGTGCAGTTCGCTGATGCCTTCCGCCGACAGTGCTGGAGCATGCGCGAAGAGACCTGCGCATTCCTCCTGGCGCTTGATGACGAGGGCGAGGACGGCGACTTTGGCGTACGAGACGCACCGCTCGCCGTGGCCGGATAACAGCCAAAAATACTCCATTTGAATAACTTTGCCTTAAGGAGTTCGGCCTACGCTGGCGCTCGGACCAGAATGGTAGTCGAGATCATCGGATCAGAAGATGCGCCAGCTCAACACACTTCCCGAAACACCCGATCACGCTGACGACAGCATTGCCGCTGCCGCTGCGGCCTTGGTCACTGCTGCCGGTCGTTTTGCCGCCGGGCGAGAATTGCCCGACCTGAACGGAAAGTCGGTTCTCGTCACCGGCGGCACCGGGTCGTTCGGTCGGCGCTTCGTGCGTACTGTCCTTGAGCGCTTCCAGACCAAACGTCTGATCATCTTCTCGCGCGACGAGCTCAAGCAGTACGAGATGCAGCAGGATCTGGGCGGCGATCGTCATCCGGGCCTGCGCTTTTTCATCGGCGACGTCCGCGACCGCCAGCGCCTGGAAATGGCGATGCGCGGCGTGGACCACGTCATCCACGCGGCTGCGCTGAAGCACGTGCCGGTCGCCGAATACAATCCCGGCGAATGCATCCACACCAATGTGCTCGGCGCCGAAAACGTCGTGCACGCAGCACTCAGCTGCGGCGTGAAGCGGGTCATTGCGCTGTCGACCGACAAGGCCGCGAACCCGGTCAACCTGTACGGCGCCAGCAAGCTTGCTGCCGACAAGATCTTCGTTGCCGCCAACAACCTGGCCGGCAGTCGCGGCACCCGGTTCGCTGTCGTCCGCTACGGCAACGTCGTCGGCTCGCGCGGCAGCGTCATTCCCTTCTTCCAGAAGCTGAAGCGGGACGGGGCTGCGAGCCTGCCGATCACCGATCCGCGGATGACCCGGTTCTGGATCACGTTGCAGCAGGGTGTCGACTTCGTGCTGTCGTGTCTGCGGACGGCGCGCGGCGGCGAGATTTTCGTGCCCAAAATCCCCAGTATGCGGATGGTTGATCTCGCTGCTTGCCTCGCACCCGATCTGCCAGTGCGCGTCGTCGGCATCCGCCCCGGCGAGAAGCTGCACGAGGTGCTGATCACCGCCGAAGAGGCGCGCACGACGGTCGAGCTCGACGACCGTTTCGTCATCCGGCCGGCCTTCCGCTTCTGGGGCCGCGAAGACGAAACCGAGGCCGATGACGCGCCGGAAGGCCTCCCGGTTTCCGACGATTTCGTCTTTTCCAGTGATCGCAACAACGACTGGATCGATGCGGCGCGGCTGCAGGCGATGCTGAGTGAAGTCGGGACGGTGGCATGAACGCGTTGCAACCCCGTCTCCCCTATGGTCGCCAGACCGTGGACGAAGACGACATCCTCGCCGTTGTCGACGTGCTCCGCTCGCCCTGGCTGACCTGCGGTCCCGTCGTCGAGCAGTTCGAAGACGCCTTGGCCGGCGCTGTCGGGGCTGCACACGCCGTCGCGTGCTCAAGCGGCACCGCTGCCCTGCATCTTGCCTGCCGCGCGCTCGGTCTGGGGCCGGGTGACGCGGCGGTGGTTCCCGCGATCACCTTCATCGCCACCGCGAACGCCGCCCGCTACTGCGGCGCCGAGGTCGTTCTGGCCGATGTCGACGCACAGACGGGAATGCTGACCGAGCAGTCGCTGCGGGCGGCTGTCGCGCGTGCGCGCCTGGGTGGGCTGAGACCGAAGGTGGTGCTGCCGGTCCACCTGAACGGCCAGGTGTGCGAAATGCCGGCCATCGCCGCCGCCGCTCGCGAGCTGGACCTGACGGTGATCGATGATGCCTGCCACGCCGTGGGCAGTGAATACAGCGATTCAACGGGGAAGTCGGTGCGCGTCGGGGCGTGCCAGCATGCGGCGGCGACCGTGTTCTCGTTCCACCCGGTCAAGACACTGACGATGGGCGAAGGCGGTGCTATCACCACTGCTGATCCGGTGCTCGCGGCCCGGCTGCGCGCGCTGCGCAATCACGCCGCAGTCCGTGAGCCGGCAGCCTTCGAGAATACCGATCTCGCGTTCGATGCCAACGGCAGGACAAACNCCTGGTATGTCGAGTTCCAGGACCTCGGCCATAACTACCGGGCCACGGACATCGCGTGTGCGCTGGGCCTCAGCCAGTTGCGCAAGTTCGATCACTTCGTTGCTGCGCGCCGGNGGCTCGCCGGCTGCTACCAGGAACGATTGGCGAGCCTGGNNGGAGTGGTGGCGCCGATCGGGCGGGCGCCGTCGTGCAGCCCGGCCTGGCATCTTGCCGTGGCAATGATCGACTTTGCGGCAGCCGGCATCGGTCGGGGGACGNTGATGCGTTACCTGGCGGCCTGCGGCATCGGCAGCCAGGTGCACTATGTGCCGCTGCACCTGCAACCCTGTTTCCGCCACAGGTACGGCGCGCAAAGCCTGCACGGCGCCGAGGCCTATTACGCGCGGTGCCTCAGTCTTCCTCTTTTCCCCGCGATGACGGCAACGGACGTGGATCGGGTGGTGGACGTATTGGCGAGCTGTTTGCACCTCGAGGAAGCGGCCTGATGCGCACCGGCGTGGTGATCCAGGCGCGTGCTGGATCTTCTCGGCTGCCGGGCAAAGTGCTGCTGCCGCTGGGTGATCGCAGCGTGCTGACACAAGTACTCGATCGTTGCCGGGCGATCGCGGGCATCGATGTGGTGTGCTGCGCGGTTCCCGAGGGAGCCGCTGATGATCCGGTCGCCGAAGCGGCGCAACGCTGGGGAGCCAGCGTCGTTCGTGGACCGGAGGCTGACGTTCTCGAGCGCTATCGCCTGGCGGCGGACACGCTCGATCTCGATGTGGTCATGCGCGTGACCTCCGATTGTCCGCTGATCGACCCCGACGTGTGCGCGGCGGTGCTCGCGCTGCGGGGCGCCGTGGGCGCGGATTATGCCTGCAACAACGCACCGCCGAGCTGGCCGCATGGTCTCGACTGCGAGGTGATGACCACCCGCGTCCTCGCCCGCGCCGCCCGGCTCGCCGAGCGGGCGTGGCAGCGCGAGCACGTCACGCCCTGGCTGCGGAACCATCCCTGCATTGCCCGCGCTAACCTGGCGATGGCGCCGACGGTAAGCGAGGCCGCAGTGCATCAGCGCTGGACCTTGGACACGCCACAGGATCTCGCCTTCCTGCGCGCTCTGGTCGCGCGGTTACCGGCAGGGGCGGACGGTTGGAGCTGGAAGGTGCCGCTTGCGATCGTCGACGCAGATCCGGCGCTGTTCGCCCTCAATGCTGGCGCCGAGCGTCTGGCGGGGCTCAAGAAGTCGATGGCCGACGCCGCANTGAGCGTTTTCCTGAACAAGCGTTCTCCATTGCGTGCGGTCTTCCGTTGCGATGCATCGGTCACGATCGGCGGCGGACACGTGATGCGCTGTCTGAGCGTGGCGGAGCGGCTGTGGGCAGCGGGCTGGTGGTGCGGCTTTGCCAGCGATGCACGCAGCGCTCAGGTCGTCCCGCGCCTGCTTCGGGAGACGAGTGCGGTGCTGTCGCTCGCTGCTGCCGGCGATCTGGATCCGGAAGAAGAAGCGCTCGTGATCGGCGAATGGGTCTGTGGTCATGCCGATCTGCTGCTGGTCGATCACTATCAGCGCGACGTTCGCTTCGAGCACCACTGCCGTGCCTGGGCAGAGCGGATTGCGGTCATCGATGACCTCGCCGACCGGGCGCACGATGCGGACATTCTCATTGATCCGTCGTGCGGGCACACGGCTGCAGATTACGGTCACCTCGTCCCCACCGCATGCCGGGTTCTGGCCGGGTCTCGCCATGCCTTGATCCGCCCCGCCTTCCCCGCGCTGCGCGAGTGCGCCTTGTCGCGGCGCAGCCAGGCGGACGGCGTGCAGCGGATCCTCATCGGCTTCGGTGCCACCGATCCCGACAACGCCACTGCGCTGGCACTGCGGGCGATCGCGGTGAGTGGACTGGCGGTCACGATCGACGTCGTTCTCGGAGCCGGTTGCCGGCATGCGGACGCGGTGCGGACGCTAGCATCCAGCCTGCCTCAACCGACGAAGGTTCACATCGGTGCAGCGCCGGATGAAATCGCCCGGCTGATGTCTGCGGCGGATCTGGCGATCGGAGCCGGCGGCGGCATGGCCTGGGAGCGCTGCTGTGTCGGGCTTCCGTCGGTCGTTCTCGAGATTGCCGAGAACCAGCGTCTTATTGTCGCGGCACTGGCAAGAGCCGGAGCCGCACTGAACCTCGGGTGCGCGGATAGCGTGTCGGCCTTCGACCTCGCGTCGGCCATCCGGACGCTCGCCCGCGACAACCACCAGCGGCAGAGCATGGCCGCCGCAGCGGCGCAGATGTGCGACGGGCGGGGGCTGGAGCGCCTGACCGATCTTCTGGGTGCTGGCATCGGACAGGCGGCGTAGGAGGCGGGCCATGCGGATCCTCGTGCTTTCCCCTATCCTGCGGCACTGAGGTCGGTGCTTTGCTCGTGCGGCGATGAGGTCGCACAAACCAGCGAACCCCTGAGCACCGATACCCTCGCGCGGTTCGCGCCTGATATCCTGGTCAGCTACGGCTACAGGCATATCCTGAGACGCGACATCGTCGATCGGTACACGCCAAACATTTACAACCTGCACATTTCCCTACTGCCGTGGAACCGGGGCAGCGATCCGAATTTCTGGAGCTTCTTTGACGACACGCCGAAGGGCGTGACGCTTCACTGCATCGACCACGGCGTCGATACGGGGACATCCTCGCCCAGAAACAGCTTTTTCTCCGGTACGGAGACGCTCGCGTCCTCCTACGCCCGGCTACAGGAGGCGATCGAGACGCTCTTTACGAACGCATGGCCGCGGTTGCGGACGGGTGCGCTCGCGGGCGGACCGCAACACGGCACTGGCTCGACGCATCGTGCCTGCGACAAGGAGGTGTTCATGGCGGAACTTCCGCTCGGGTGGGAAACGCCGGTTTCGGTCGTCGAGGCGATGGGGCGCCGGCACCGGTCGTGCGCCCTTGGTGCGAGCAAGGAGACGTGCCGATGATGCCGCCGCCGGTGCTTTTCGCCGGCCGTTTGCTGGGGTGGGGCATCGGCCGCTGATCGTGGCCGAGTTGTCGGGAAACCACANNGGGGAGCTGTCGCGCGCACTGGCATTGATCGATGTGGCGAAGGCGGCCGGCGCCGATGCGGTGAAGCTGCAGACGTATACCGCCGAGACGATCACGCTCGAGTGCGACCGGCCGTGGTTTCACATCACCGACGGCCCGTGGAAGGGCCGGCAGCTGGCCGATCTCTATCGCGAGGCCGCGACACCGTGGGCGTGGCACGAGGCGCTGTTCGCCCGCTGCCGGGCCCTGGGACTGCCGGCGTTCTCCACGCCGTTCGATGCGAGCGCGGTCGATTTCCTCGAGCGTTTCGATCCTCCGGCCTACAAGATTGCGTCGTTCGAACTCGTCGATCTGCCGCTGATCCGGCGCGTCGCCGCAACCGGCCGGCCGCTGATCCTCTCCACCGGCATGGCGACGCCCACCGAAATCGACGACGCGGTGGCCGCCGCCCGTGATGCCGGCTGCCGCGAGCTGGTTGTTCTGCACTGCGTCAGCGCCTATCCGGCGGATCCCGGCGACGCACTGCTGAGCGCGATGCCGGCGCTGGCCGCGCGCACAGGGGCTCCCGCAGGGCTGTCCGATCACTCGCTGGGCACGGCGGTCGCCGTCGCCGCGGTGGCGCTGGGCGCGGTGATGATCGAAAAGCACCTGACGCTAGCCCGCGCGGACGGCGGACCGGACGCCGGCTTTTCGATGGAGCCGCACGAGTTCGCGGCTCTGGTGCGCGACTGTCATGACGTCTGGAAGGCGACCCACACCCTCGATGGGACGAGACCGGCCGCGGAGGCGGCGTGCCGGCGTCTACGTCGCTCGCTGTTCGTCGTGCGCGACGTTGCGGCCGGCGAGGTGTTCACCTCTGATGCCATCCGCTCGATCCGCCCGGCGGACGGCCTCGCGCCGAAACATCTGGACACGATCCTCGGCTGCCGCGCCGCCAAGCGGATCGAGCGCGGCACGCCGCTGTCCTGGGAACTGGTTGCGGACTGCCCTCCAAGCGATTCCAGAAGCTCAGACCGTCGAAGACATTATAGAGTCTCACGTGCATAGATCCGACCCGGCGCTCGCCGTCGTGAGGGAACACACCGGACTGCGCACCCGCCAGAAGACGATGGCAACACCTGCCGCGGCAAGGCTGGCTGTGATCATCAGGGCGACGACACCGGGCCAGCCCGCCGAGTGCCACAGCACGCCCGGCACCACCGCGCCTGCACTGCCGCCCATGTAGTACCAGGTGGTGTACAGGCCGACGGCGGCGGAGCGGGCGCGCGGCGCCTGCTGAGCGACGAAGTTGGTCGCCGCCGACTGGCTGAGGAAGGTTCCCGCCGACGCCAGCGCCAGGCCCATGACGATCGCGGCCAGCGACGGCAGCAGTGTCAGGCTTACGCCGGCGATGAACATCCCCGCACCCACCGCGAGCGGCAGCTGCTCGGGAAACCGGCGCAGCCGGCGGCCGAGCACCGGCGTCGTCACCATGCCGACCAGATAGACGGCGAAGATCGTCCCCAGCGCTGCCGGGCCGAAGCCGAACGGGGTGCGNGCCAGCAGCAGGCCGGCAAAGCTGAACAGCCCCACCTGGGCGAACAGGATGGCAAAGCCGACCACGCACGCTGCGACCAGCTTCGGGTTGGCGAAGTGGTGGCGCATCTCGGCAAGCGAGCGGGCAAGTCCTGTCGACGGCTGGAATCCGCGTTCGGTGGGCATGGCGTGGTACAAGACCAGTCCCAGGATCAGGTTGACCCCGGCCATCGCGGCAAACGCGATCCACCACGCGGCAAGGTCGGTGACCACGCCGGTGAAGAACCGGCCGAGAAAGCCGCCGGCGACGGCGCCGGCCATATAGAACGCGGTGATCTCGCGCGCCTCTTCGGCCGACCATTCCTCGCTGATATAGGCGATGGTGACGCAGAAGATCAGCGGCATGAACAGCCCNTCGATGCCGCGGAACAACAGCAATTCGGGGAACGAGGCGGCAAAGGCGCACAGCAGCGTCGGCAGGGTCAGCGCGAGGGCCGCGAACGCGATGATCCGCTTGCGCCCGAACGTATCGGCCAGCGCGCCCGCGAACGGCGCGACGACGGCGACCGCCAGCGTCGTCACGGTGACGACCCAGCCGACAGCGTGCTCGCCGACGCCGAACGCCGAGGTGAGCTGCGGCAGGATCGACTGTGGGGCATAGAGATCGAAGAAGGCGGCCGCTCCTGCCAGCATGACGGCGATGCGGCGGGCCCGATGGTCCATGGTGGTCTCCCGAAACGTGTTCAAGAACACCTGGTGCCGGACGGTGTGCAGGTCCAATATATCGATCACGCCTGATTAATATCGAAATCGTCTTAATGATCGAGCTTCGCCAGTTCCGCTACTTCCTCGCCGTGGCCGAAGAGCTGCACTTCGGCCGCGCCGCCGAGCGCCTCGGCATCGCCCAGCCGCCGCTGTCGCAGCAGATCCGCAAGCTGGAGCGGACACTGGGCGTAGCCCTGTTCTGGCGCAGCAAGCGGCGGGTCGAACTGAGCGAGGCGGGCAGGGTGCTGATGGACGATNCGCGCCGCCTGCTCGCCGCGGCCGATCAGGCGGTAATCGCCGCGCAGCGGGCGGGGCGGGGTGAGGCCGGCAACCTCAGGATCGGCTACACGACCGGCTGCACCTTCATCCAGACGGTGGTCGACCTGCTGCGCCGCTATCGCGAGGATCACCCGGGCGTTGTGCTCAGTCTTGCCGAGATGCACACCACCCAGCAGCTCGACGCGCTCGCCGACGGCCGCATCGACCTCGCCTTCATCCGCTCCCGGCTCGCCGATCCGGATCAGGAGTTCCTGTCCTTCGAACTGCTGCAGGAGCCGCTGATCGCGGCCCTGCCGGCCGGCCACCCGGCGGCGGCAAGCGAGGCGGTCGCGCTCGCCAGCCTGGCGTCCGAGCCGTTCGTGCTGTTTCCGCGCACCGTCGGCACCGGCGTGTTCGACACGATCATCGCCGCGTGCCGCGACGCCGGCTTCATCCCGCGGGTGGTGCAGGAGGCGCCGCAGTTCACCTCGATCATCGGGCTGGTCTCGGCGGGTCTGGGAGTAGCGCTGATCCCGAGCGCACTCAGCCGCGTCCGGCTCGACGGCGTCGCCTACCGGCCGCTCATCGGCACCGATGCCTCGGCCCCGGTCGTCCTCGTCCGCCGCCGCCGCGACGCCTCGGCAGCCGTCGCCGCGTTCGTCCGCGCCGCGCGGAGCAATCGCGTGTGATCCACCCGAATGGTGTGTTAGGGTGGCCCTGCCGGTAGGGTGGGGGCGGCATGGCGGCCCAGACAGCGCGAATCGAAGACGGGGACGGCAACATCGTCGTCCAGGCGGTGGACAGCACCGTCACGATCCACGGTGCCACGCCGCCGAAACTCACCCTGGTCCCCTGGCACCTGCGGCCGCGGCCGGTCAAATCCGACGTGGGCCTGCTTGACCCCTTCACCGCGGCGATCCCGTTCGTCGGCCGCGAAGCGGAACTCGGGCGGCTGCAGGACTGGCTGCAGGGTCCCGCACCCATCTCCGTGCGCTGCCTCACCGGCCGCGCCGGCGCCGGCAAGACGCGGCTGGCGATCGAGCTGTGCCATCGCGTGGAGGCGCTGGGCGGCTGGGACGCAGGCTTCGCCACCCACATCGAGCTCGCCCGCTTCTTTGGCCAGCAGAACCTGGGCACCTGGGGCTGGCGGCGGCCGACGCTGGTGATCATCGACTACGCGGCCGGCGCAGCACGGACGCTGCGCCCGTGGCTGCAGGAACTGGCGCTCAACCGCAGCCGCGATGGCACGCCGCTGCGCGTGTTGCTGCTGGAGCGCTTTGCCGACGCGGGCACGGGATGGTGGGCGGATCTCACCCGGGTGAGCTTCAGCGAGGCCGGCCTGCTCGACCTGTTCGACCCGCCGGAGCCGGAACCGCTGCCGGTGCTCTCGGCCGACGACCGCTCAGCGCTGCGCCGGGCGGTGGCAAACACCTCCTCGCCCGAGGATGCCTCGCCCGAAGCTGAGGGCACATCCGGGGAGGCCGAGGGCCGTGCCGAGCCTCTTTCGCAGCCAACGGAAAACGGCGAGGCCCTGGACGAGCTGATGGCGGGCCTCGTCGTGGCGCGCAACCTCGTTGCGCCGCACGGCACCACGCCGGTCGCGCGCACCCGGCTTGCGGCAGCGCTGGCGGAGCGCGAGCGCCGGCGGCTGGAGCGGCTCGCCGACGACCAGCAGGTGGAGCGCACGGCGCTGGCGCACATGACTGCGGTGCTCACGCTGCAGGGCGGCGCCGATCTCGATGGCGCGCAGGCGGCGATCGAGGAGGAGAACGCAGCGCTCGGCTTCGCCACCGCCGCCCGGCCGTTGCGCACCGCGCTGCGCGAGGCGCTGCCGGCGGCGGACGGCGGACGGCTCGCTGCGATCGTCCCGGACCTGATCGGCGAGGCGTTCGTGATCGCCGTCCTCACCGACAGGAGCCTTAGCGCTCGCGAACAAGCCGACGTCGTCGCCCGCAGCCGCGGCCGCGCTCCTGAGCCGACGCTGGCGTCGGTGATGCGGATTGCCCAGGACTTCGCCGACGGCGAGCAGCATCCATCTTTGCGCTGGCTGGATGCGTTAACGGAGCGCTGCGAAACGCCGTTGGCGTTGATGCAGCTCCACGACGCTTTCCCACACGAGACGCTTGTTCTGCGCGAACGCGCGGCGGCAGCCACCGCAGCGCTGGCAGTTCGGTTGGCTGGTTCCGAGTCTGATGACGAAGAGCTCAAGGCCACACGCGCACTCCTTCTGAACAACGCTTCCGTTCGCTTGAGTGCTCTCGGGCGGCGCGAGGAGGCGCTGTCGGCGGCTGAGGAGGCGGTGTCGGTTTATCGGGAGCTTGCCGGTTTGCGCCCGGACGCGTTTCGCCCGGATCTGGCTTTATCGCTGAACAACTATGCGAACTTCTTGAGTGCTCTCGGGCGGCGCGAGGAGGCGCTGTCGGCGGCTGAGGAGGCGGTGACGATCCGTCGGGAGCTTGCCGGTTTGCGCCCGGACGCGTTTCGCCCGGATCTGGCGACGTCGCTGTCCGTGTTGGCAGACTGTCTGGAGGCAGTAGGAGATACGGCCGGGGCGCTGCTTATGGACTGCGAATCAGTTGCATTATTAACCGAGTTTTTGCGCGCTGGCCGCAGAGCTATGTGGGGTTGATGTCGGCGGTCTGCCGGGATTACCTGCGCCGCTGCGAGGCGGCGGAGGTGGCGCCGGACGAGGCGTTGCTGGTGCCGGTGATCGAAGTGTTTCAGCGCCTGCAGGCGGATGCGGGTGAAGGCGAAGCCCAGGCAGACGGGGAGGGATGAAGCATGGATCCGGTGACGGTGGCGACAGGTGTGGTGGCGGCGCTTGTGCCCTATCTCGCCGCGGCGGGCACGGGGCTGGCGACGAAGGCGGGCGAGGCGACCTTTGCGCAGTGCGGCAAGCTGTGGGCGCTGCTGCGCAACCGGCTGACCGGCACGGTGGCGCAAGGCGCACTGGAAGACCTGCATGCTGCGCCCTCCGAGCCCGACGTGCAGGGCCAGGCGCGCCTGCAGCTCCGCAAGGCGCTGACGGCCGATCCGGACCTCACACGGGAACTCATGGCCCTGCTGCCGGCGGCCGAGACGGAAGCGCGCCAGGCGATGCAGGTGACCGGCAACGACAACACGTCCGTCCAGGCGGCGAACAGCACCGTAACCATCACCAAGTCGTAGGCACCGTGCCGGGCTCTGTTTCCGCTTACTCGAAGGCGGTTGCGGCGCGCGCGGCGGAGAGCGTGTCGGGGCTCCAGATGACGGGGGTGGCGGCGCCTGATCGGGGGCGAGATCGACGCCGCTGTCCGGAATGTTGAGGTCGACCGAGCCATCGGGTGTCGTCACCTGTACGGCTGTGCCGGACAGCATCACGACCCCAGGCGGTCGCCAATTTGTTGGCCCCAGACGTCCGTTCCCCGATACCCGAGAATGCTCAGGATGGCCGTGGGCGTGGCGATCAGGAATCGCCCTGGGCCCAGGGTCGCGATGACGCCGCTTGTCACCTCGAATGTGCCCTCGCTGACGTTCACGATCGCCTGTCCGGCCGTCTCGTCCGGGCTGTACGCATCGATGGTCGCCTCGCTGCCATAGCCCAGGGTCAGGACAGCCCCGTCGGTCATTCTGAGGCGCAGCCGGGCGTTGCTGCCGGTGGCAAGGCGGTCTCCGACCAGGATGCTCGAGCCGGCCTGCAGCGGTCTGCTGAGGCCCTTGCTGCTCGTCGCCGTTGCGGTGCCTTGCAGCCGTTCGACGGTGCCCGCCACCTCAAGCGCGGCTGCGGGACGAAGCATGCTTGCGCACACGGCGCAGAGCACGAGGACACGGAACAGGATCATGGCCTGAGGACGTCAGACGGCGCGGGAATGGCGCACCTGACCGACAGACAGGTACGCATCGAAAACGGCGGCGACGGCGCGGACGAATGATTGGCCGCGGAGCGTCACCACGATGCGCTCGTCGTCGCGTTCAACCAGCCCGTCCGCGATCAACGGGCGCAATGCCGCCTTCTCGGGCGCGAACAGACCGGGATCCGCATGATGTTCCGCGCACACCGCGGCAAGATCTACCTGCATCGTGCACATCAGCGTCTCGATGATCTCCCGGCGCAACCGATCGTCCGCCGACAGCGCCAGACCGCGCGCGGTCGGCAGGTGCCCTGCCGCGACCAGGCGGCGGTAGTCCGGCAGCGCAGAGACGTTCTGCACATAGCCGTGCGGGGTGCTGCCGATGGCCGAGGCGCCGAATCCGATCAGCGCGCTCGAATCGTCCGGCGTGTAGCCCTGGAAATTCCGCCGCAGACGGCCGTCGTCCAGCGCTTTTGCGAGGGTGTCGGTGGGGCGGGCGAAGTGATCCAGACCGATGCGACGGTATCCTGCAGCGTCGAGCATGTCCGTCGCGGCGTCGAGCTGCTGCAGGCGAACCGTGCCGTCCGGCAGNGCNTCGGTGTCGATCAGGCGCTGATGCGCCTTCATCCACGGCACGTGCGCATAGCCGAACAGCGCCACCCGCTCGGGGGCCAACTGTAAGGCTTGGGTCACCGTTGCCCGCAATGTCTGTTCCGTCTGCAACGGCAGGCCGTACATCAGATCGAGGTTGATCGCGGTGATGCCGTCCCGGCGCAGCCAGCCGACGACCTGTTCGACGACGGCAAAGGGCTGCAGGCGGTTCGTCGCCTTCTGCACCTGGGGATCGAAATCCTGCACGCCGATCGAGGCCCGGTTGACGCCAGCGGCGGCCAGCGAGGCGACATAGGACCGGGATGTCNNGCGCGGATCGATCTCGACGGCGATCTCGGCATCCGGGCAGAACTCAAACCGGTTCCTGAGCCGTTCCAGCAGTGCCTGCCAGTCTGCCGGCGCCAGCATGGTGGGGCTGCCACCGCCGAAGTGCAGGTGCTGGATCGCCAGCCGGTCCGACAGATGGTCCGCGACCAGATCGATTTCGGCGTGCAGCGCTGCGAGATACGACGCTATCGGCTCGTAGCGGTGCACGATCTTGGTGTAGCAGCCGCAGAACCAGCACAGCTCGTCACAGAACGGGATGTGAATGTAGACGGAGACTGGGTCGTGGGAGGGCAGGGAAGCGAGCCACTCAGCGTACTGTTGCTCGCCTACGGCAGCGGAGAAGTGAGGNGCAGTGGGGTAGCTGGTATAGCGGGGCACCCTGAGGTCGTATTTTTCTGCCAGCTGGACTGCGTTCATCAACACGCCTCTTTGCCGCACCGTTCTTCAGGCTTTGGACGCGTGATCATCTACGCGAAGAACGCGCCGGAACCCGCGCTTACTATACCACAGATCGATCGTTCAAACGGGGTGTCTCAATTCCGCCGCAGCCGGCCTCGCCGATGCCTCAGCGAGACGGCTCGTAAGCGACCGCCGTCTGGGTCTGTTCGCCCAGCCCTGAGACGCCGAGACGCAAGATGTCGCCCGGCTGTAGGAACACCGGCGGCTTGCAGCCGGCGCCAACGCCCGACGGCGTGCCGGTCGCGATCACGTCGCCGGGCAGCAGGCTCATGAATTGGCTGAGATGGCTGATGATCTCGGCGACGGAAAAGATCATGTCGCTCGAATGGCCGGTCTGCTGCCGCTGCCCGTTGCGGTCCAGCCACAGGTCGAGGTTCTGTGGATCCGGGACTTCGTCCGGGGTCACCAGCCAGGGGCCGAGCGGTGCGAAGCTGTCGGCACTCTTGCCTTTGACGAATTGGCCGCCGCGCTCCTTCTGAAAGCTGCGCTCTGACACATCGTTGATCACCGCGTAGCCGGCGACGTAATCGAGCGCATTCTGAACCTCGACGCGATGCGCGCGCACGCCGAGGATCACGGCGACTTCCACTTCCCAATCGGTCTTCAGCGAACCGAAGGGAATGACGATCGGGTCGTTTGGCCCGCTGAGCGCGCTGACCGCCTTGGAGAACACCAGCGGTTCCGCGCCCGGCGTGGCCCCNGTTTCTTCGGCGTGGCTGCGATAGTTCAGGCCAATCCCGAGGATCTTGCCAACCCCGGCAACCGGCGGCCCCAGCCGCGGCGCGCCGTCGACCAGCGGCAGCGAGCCGATATCGAGCACACGGAGCGCGTGCAGGCGCCGCGGGTGAAGGGCATCGCCTTGAAAGTCGGGAACGTAGGCCGACGCATCGCGGATGCGGCCATCTTGATCAACGATCCCGGGCTTTTCTTCGCCCGCCGGACCGTAACGGACCAGTTTCATGACGTTCTCTCAGATGGGCCCGGTTGCATTGCGGGAATGGGAACGGAAGGGTGAACAGTCTAGACCGTCGGATGCCAGGACGTCCACAGACGTGACGCCTGCAGAGCCAATCGGTTTCTCCGCTCCTCATGTGGGACTGAGGTGCTGTTCGTCCGGCCAGCCGACGCACAGGTAGGTGACCAGCGACCGGTGATTGCAGCCCTCGAAACTGCGGCGGAACGCGGCGGTCGGTCGAGGGCACGGGATCGATCATGATGCGCCGATACTCTAGCGGCGGGCGGGTCCGGCGCAAGCCTTGCCCGTTCGCAAGCGCCTTCAGGTTCCGGTGAAACGGGTATTTCGTCCGGGTTCGGCAGCCCTGGATATTGCCGAACCCGGCACAACAACCGTAACCTGCGCATGAGCCGGTGCATGAACCGGCGCATCTGATCAGTGCCGGAACCGGCAGAAGGGCCCGCTTGGCGAAATCGGCAGACGCAACGGACTTAAAATCCGTTTCCCGCGAGGGAGTGGGGTTCAAGTCCCCCAGCGGGCACCAGTCTTTTCAATGTGTTGGTGTGGAGGCGTGCTTTCGGGTGTGGCCAAAGCGAGGGTACTGGCCACCACGACAGGCGTGTCGCGGGAGGTGGCTAGTGTGCAGACGCACACGACAATTTTGGCGCTACGGGCGATGGGTTGTCCCATCGCACGGCGCCACGTCCCCGGTTCTCACGTCTGAGGCGGTTCGCTTGGCGGTGGTGGGGTGAAATGTCCGCGGTTTGGGTAGAGCGGACGCTCTATCCTAGGAACGGAAGTTGACGGGATACGCTTTTGATGTCCGCTTGCCCTCGATCTGTGAAAGTTGGAGTGGTATTCGGTGTGCTCACGTTTGCGATGGATTCGCGAAGTATGCAGCTGCGCCAATTATGCGGTTCTTTAGGAGAAGGGATGTTTGCCGACTCGCATGAAGCACCGTTACAAGAAGGGCAAGAGAAGAGATAAGGCTGAGGATAAAGGAAATCATGCCGTTTGATGTACCATTCTGCGGCAGTTTAGTAAGATTATAGGCTCTTATTCAGGATTTTTGCCTCAGAGGGGGATCGATGGCTACCTGCTTTATGATTCAGCCGTTTGACTCGGGCAAGTTCGATAAGCGGTACTGTGACATCTACAAGCCTGCGATTGAAGCTGCAGGCCTGGAGGCGTATCGGGTTGACCAAGACNCCGGGNTACAGGTCCCGATTGACTCAATCGAGAAGNGGATTCGGCAGGCCGCAGTCTGTCTTGCGGATATCACGGCAGACAATCCCAATGTTTGGTACGAACTCGGCTTCGCCTACGCTGCAGGCAAGCCGGTGGTGATGGTCTGCTCGGAAGAGAGAACGGGAAACAAGTATCCCTTTGACATTCAGCATAGAAGTATCATCCCGTACTTGGCAGATGCCCCGAGTGACTTCGATAAGCTCCGTGCGAGTCTCACAAGCAAGATGGCGGCGATCATCAAGCAAGATGCCGTTCTGGAGAAGATAGCGGAGGAGAGTCCGGTCACGTCTATTCATGGCCTGTCGTCCCCCGAAATCGTTGTCCTCGCCGTAATCGCGGGTGATGTCTTTCTACCGAACATGTCTACCAGTGTATACAGCGCAAAGCATGCGGCTGAACGAGCCGGCATCACGAACATGGGTTTTAACCTCGCCGTTCGGAGACTCTTGCAAAAGAAATTCATTTGCGAGCAAGACGTTCATGAAAACGGAATCGAAGATTCCTTTGCTGGGCTTGCCGTTGCTGATCTGGGCTGGGAGTGGATTGATGCGAACGAAGCTCAGTTCGTTCTAACTCGCACTGAAAAGAATGAAGACGACTTGCCATTTTAATCATAATGCACAATTAGGTCGGCGGGCGCTGCTCACTATTGTCCGCCGATTATCTCAGATGCTAGAGAGTAGAGCGGATAACGTTGATGTAGCCGAAGTTGCACGGTTGAGCTCCTCCCCAGGTCTCGGCCGCTACGGACGTCCAATTTCCGCCACCCGCTATTAATGGCTAAGCGAGCTTCGCTCGCTGCTCGTTCTTGAATGGTCCTCGCTTTTCGCACGGTTCCCGACGCTCCGCGCCAGCGAATCAAAGCCCTCTCACTTCCTCGTACGGTTCACAGGGGTTCACTGACCGGCAGTGGCTGCCGCATCAAGCCGGGCCTCACACCCTTTCGGTGCAGCCGGTGCATCTGGGCCACGCACTCCGATCTGTCGGGGAAGGCGGAGCCTGCAGCTTGAAAGCCAGGGGGCAAGGTCGGCGCGCTGACCAGGCAGACGGGAGGAGGCTGCTTGGAATGGCGAAGGCTTCGCACGTTACGTCTTATGGGAAGAAGAGGCCGTATGTTCCTGTAAAGAAACGCGGAGTGCTGCCCGGATGGGGTTATCGGCGGAGTTATCCACAAGTCTGGCGAGGGCGTTTGGCAGCCGGCGGGTGTCGGAAGTTAAGGATTGAGCATCAGCGAAAGCGTTCCAGGCCGAGGCCGTCGAGTGCGATCTCCGGCTGGCGGCCGAGGACGAGGTCGGCGGTCACCCGGGCGGATCCGGCGGCCATCGTCCAGCCGAGGGCGCCGTGGCCGGTGTTGAGATAGAGGTTGTCGAAGCCGGGGCGCGGNCCGATCACCGGCACGCCGTCCGGCGTCGCGGGGCGGAGCCCGGCCCAGAACTCGGCGCGCGCCGGATCGCCGCAGCCAGGNAACAGGTGCAGCGCCCGGTCGAGCAGCGAGCGGGCGCGGGCTTCGACGACGCGCGCGTCATAGCCAGTGAGTTCGACGGTGCCGGCGATGCGCAGCCGCTCGCCCAGGCGGCTGTAGACCATCTTGAACTCGTCGTCGATCAGGCTCAGCGTCGGCGCCTGCGCCGGATCGCTCACCGGCAGTGTCACCGAGTAGCCCTTCGCCGGATAGACCGGCAGCGACAGTCCCAGCGGGCGCAGCAGCAGCGGCGAGAAGCTGCCGAGTGCCACCACCACCGCGTCGGCCGCCAGTTCCTCGCGTCCGCCGCTGCCCTCGGCCTCGATCTCCACCGCCCGGATGCGGAGGGCCGGCTTGCGGCGGCGTCCGGCCGGTGCCCGAGCCTGCACGCGCTCGCCCGGAAGCAGCCGGCGGATCGTCACGCCATAGCGGAACCGCACTCCGAGTGCTTCGGCGCGCGCGGCGAGGCCGGCGGTAAAGGCGTGCGCGTCGCCGCTCTCGTCCGACGGGCTGAAGCTGCCGCCGACCAGCTGGTCGCGCACACGTACGAGTGCGGGCTCCAGCGCCACGCACTCCGCGGCGCTGACGATGTGGCGCTCGCACCCCAGCCGGTTCATCAGCGCCACATTCGGCAGTGAGTCCGCATAATCTTTCGGATTGCGGAAGATATGCAGGATGCCGCGCTCCAGGTGGTCGTAGGCGATGCCGGTCTCGGCGCGCAGCACCGCCTGCTGCTCGCGGCTGTAAAGGGCGATGCGCAGCGCACGCGCGACGTTGAGCTGCACCCGGCGGGTGCGGCAGTTGGCGAGGAAGCGGGCGAGCCAGGCCGCGAGCAGGGGATCGAAGCGCAGGTGCACGAGCAGCGGTGCGTCGACCTGTCCCAGCCACTTCAGCGCCTTCCAGGGTGTGCCCGGTGTCGCCCACGGCGTGGTGTGATTGGCGGAGATCTGGCCGCCGTTGGCGAAGCTGGTTTCCAGCGCCGGGCCCGGCTGGCGGTCGAGCACGGTGACCTGCGCGCCATCCTTCGCCAGGTTGTAGGCGGCGGTGATGCCGACGACGCCGGCGCCCAGCACCAGGACGTGCATCAGCGCTCTCCGCCGCCCGCATGGCGGGATCGGATGCACTCGTCGCAGACGATGCGCGGGGCGCGAGATGGGGGCCGGTCATCGGCGAACGGGCAGGGGTCTGGATCATCGGTCGATAACCATCAGGTTATAGGTGCGGCGCACCCTTCACGCCAGTGCAGGTCGGGCGGTATCATCGTCGCGGACGCTGTCATTTTCGAGGGCGCTCGCATGCAGTCACTGGCTGTTCTCGGCGTGGACGAGATGTACCGGGCGGATGCCGCGGCAGCAGCAGCCGGCGTGCCGTCGCTGGCGCTGATGGAGGCGGCCGGATGGCAGATCGCGACCGCCATCCGCCAGCGANTCCGGCCGCGGCCGACGCTCGTCCTCGCCGGGCCGGGTAACAACGGCGGCGACGGGTTCGTCGTCGCACGCTACCTGACCCTCTGGGGATGGCCGGTGCGCGTCGGGCTGCTGGGCGCGCGCGAGCGGCTGAAGGGCGATGCGGCGGTGAACGCGGCCCGCTGGCACGAACCGGTCCGGCCGCTGGCAACAGCGCTGCTGGACGGCTGGCCGCAGGCGACGGGCGGTCCGCTGGTGATCGACGGGCTGTTCGGCGCCGGCCTCGCCCGGCCGCTCGACGGCGTGGCTTGTGAGGTGATCGAGGAGATCAACCGGCGCGACCTGGACTGTGTGGGCATCGACATCCCCAGCGGCGTGCACGGCGATAGCGGCCAGGTGCTGGGTGCCGCCCCGCACTGCCGGCTGACGGTGACCTTCTTCCGCGCGAAGTCTGGCCACTTGCTGCTGCCCGGGCGCGAGCGGGTGGGCGAACTGGTGGTTGCCGACATCGGCATTCCCGAGCGGGTTCTGGACGACATCCGCCCGCAGACGTGGGTGAACGCTCCGGCGCTGTGGGCGCCAACACTGCCGCGGCTGCAAGCATCGGGTAACAAGTACTCCCGTGGCCATGTGCTGATCTCGGCGGGCGCGATGATGACCGGTGCGGCGCGGCTGGCGGCGGACTCGGCGCGGCGGATCGGCGCCGGGCTGGTGACGGTCGCGTGTCATCCGCGCACCCGCGGCGAGATCGCGGCTGACGCGCCCGGAGCGATCATCGCAGAGGCCCCGGACGCAGACGCGTTTCAGGCACTGCTTGCCGATCCGCGCCGCAACGCGGTGCTGNGTGGGCCCCGGCGCGGGNAGCGAGTGCAGAGACGCGCGCGGGTGCTGGCGGCCCTGGCGNCTGCTCCGCAGGGTGACGGGACTGGGGGCGGTGGAACAGGAGAGAACGTCGCTCCACTGCGGGCCTGCGTGCTCGATGCCGATGCGCTCACCGTGTTCCGCGACGATCCGCCCGCCCTGTTGCGCGCGATCCGGGGGCCTTGTGTGCTGACGCCGCACGAGGGCGAGTTCGCGCGGGTGTTTCCGGCGGAGGCTGAGGGCGGTGGCGAGGCGGACGGCAAGCTGGTGCGGGCCCAGCNNGCGGCGGCGGCGAGTGGTGCTGTCGTCTTGCTGAAGGGCGCGGACACGGTGATCGCCGCACCCGACGGCCGGGCGGCGATCAACGCCTCGGCCCCGCCAGAGCTGGCGACGGCCGGCAGTGGGGATGTGTTGGCTGGGATGATCACGGGGCTGCTGGCGCAGGGAATCCCGCCGTTCGAGGCAGCTGCGGCGGCCGCGTGGATGCATGCGCGTGCCGCGGCCACGTTCGGCTGTGGTCTGATCGCCGAGGACCTGCCGGCGCAACTGCCGGGGTACTTGCGCCTTGCGGCGGAACGCATCGGGACACTGAGCGGCCGGCAACGGCGGCCGGTAACGACCGGTGACAGCCGGGGTTGGGGTTGCGTGGCTTTCGGCGATGCCGACCTGAATAGGGAGTGAGGCGGACGGCAGCGAGGCCGACGTCACAGAGAACAACGGGACGAACGGTAAAGAAAGGCGAGGTGCGGTGATGGAAGCGAGGGTGGCAACGATTGACGCTCGGGTGGCGGACGCGCGGATTGCCGCGAAGCCGGAAGATGGCGGCAATCTGCTGCGCCAGGCGCTGCGCAACCTGCGCGCCCGCTGGCAGAACATCGCCGGTACCGAATATGACGCCAGTCAGGCGAGCACCCGGCCCGATTTGCCGGAAGACGACCTGGAGCGGCTGCGCAAGCAGATGCGCGAATGCCTGCAGGCGCGTGGTGGCGAGGTTTCGGCGCGCGNNCGCACGGCTGCCCTCGGTCAGGCGTACCTGGCGCTCGACGCCAGGGGCCGCGAGCGGTTCCTGCAGTTGCTGGCGGACGACTTCGACGTGGTCGAAGAAGACCTGGAAGCGGCGATCGATGCGGTGCATGCCGCCACCGACCCGCAGCAGCGCCGCCGTGCCCGCCGCGCGCTGCGCCAGGCGCTGGAATCGCCGCGCACCAAACTGCTCACCCAGTTCAACAGCCTGCCGGAAGGCGTGAAGATTCTGGTCAACATGCGTGCCGAACTGCTGCCGCTGGTCCGTGCCAACCCCGATCTGGCGTTGCTGGAAGACGACCTGCGCTCGCTGCTCGCCACCTGGTTCGACGTGGACTTCCTGGAGCTGCGCCGGATCACCTGGGATACGGCGTCGGGTGCGCTGCTGGAAAAGCTGATCACCTATGAGGCGGTGCACGCCATCGAGAGCTGGGACGACCTGAAGAACCGGCTGGACTACGACCGGCGCTATTTCGCCTATTTTCACCCACGGATGCCGAACGAACCGCTGATCTTCGTCGAAGTGGCGCTGGTGGACGGCATGGCCAACAACGTCCAGGAACTGCTCGATTCCGCCGCCCCGGTGCACGATCCGAAGACGGCGGATGCGGCGATCTTCTATTCGATCAACAATGCGCAGCGCGGGCTGGACGGCATCAGCTTCGGCAACTTCCTGATCAAGCGGGTGGTCGACCGGCTGAGCCACGAGTTCCCCAGCCTGAAGATTTTTGCCACCTTGTCGCCGATCNCGGGGTTTATGTCCTGGCTGCAGCAGCTAATGGCCGAGGGTGACCAGCACTTGTTGCTGCCGGCCGAGCGCAAGGCGCTGGGGGCCGTGTCCGGGGTGCAGAAAGGGGCGAAGGGCTGGCTGAAGGAGACGCTGTTCAACACGCCGTGGCATGAGGACGATGCGCTTGCCAAGGCGCTCAAGCCGATGCTGATGCGGCTCGCCGCGCGCTATCTGGTGCGCGAAAAACGTCCGAACGGCCGTGTGCTCGACCCGGTCGCCCATTTTCACCTGAGCAACGGTGCGCGCATGGAGCGGTTGAACTGGATGGCCGACCGCTCGGCGAAAGGCCTGAAGCAGTCCGCCGGTCTGATGATCAACTATCGCTACGACCTAGCGAAGATCGACGACCATCACGAAGGATACCGCTCGTCCGGTAAGGTCGCGCTGGCACCGGCAGTAAAGAGTCTGCTGGACGACTGAGGCGACCGATCCTCGCGAGCGGGGGCGCACGAGCAGAACGCAAGCGCGGGAGCCGTATGGCGTCGGCCCGCCGCATTCTAGCCGCTTGATTTCTAGAGCACGTAAATCCGATCAAGCGATTCCGCTTGATCGGATATTGCTCTAGCGCGCTTCATCGTTGACAGCGCGCCACGCTCATCTAAAGTCTGCGGCTTTACTGGCGGGAGCTGCGTCCGGGGCGGGCGTGGTGGAACTGGTAGACACGCGAGACTTAGGATCTCGTGACGAAAGTCGTGGGGTTCAAATCCCTCCGCCCGCACCAACCGGGATGCACGCAGACCCGGGCCAAAGAACAGCCGCTGCCGCGTACCACCGCCAATCGCGCGGAGCGCGGCGAATCGTTCCCTCTTCCATGCATGTGAGCCGATGCAAGTCACCGAAACGCAGATCGACGAACTGACCCGGTCCTTCCACATCGCCGTTCCTGCCGCCGAGCTGGAGCGCAAGGTGGAGGACAAGCTGGCCGAACTGGCGCGTACGGCACGGTTGCCCGGCTTCCGCCCCGGCAAGGTGCCGGTATCGCTGCTGCGCAAGCGCTTTGGCGACTCGGTGAAGAGCGAAGTGGTGGAAGAGGCGATCAACGAGACGACGCAGTCGGTGATCGGCGAGCGAGGGCTGCGGGTGGCGATGCCGCCAAAGGTGGAACAGACGGGGTTCGCCGAAGCGGGTGACCTGGAATACACGCTCGCCGTCGAAGTGCTGCCCGAGATCACGCCTCCGGACTATTCGCAGATCAGCCTTGAGCGGCTGGTGGCCGAGCCGGACGAAGCAGAGCTGCAGCGCCGGCTGGAGCGGTTCGCCGACTTGCTGGGCGAAGAGGCGCTGGTTGAAGAGGTGCGCCCGGCGGCAGAGGGCGACATTGCCGTCATCGACGTCCACGGACCGGAGGACNCGGTGGCCGTTCCAGGGGACGGCGGAAGGCGTTCGCTTGCGTGTCGGCGACGACGACGGGCCGCTGCCGGGATCCTCGCACAGTTGACGGGCCGGTCACCGNGGGAGCGGTTCGATGTCACCGTGAGCGTCGATCCTGATCCTGCGCTGGGAGACTATGCCGGCACGACGCGCACCTACGACGTGGAGATCAAGGAGCTGCGGGTACGCACACCGTCTCCGCTGGATGACTCGCTGGCGGAGAAGGGCGGCTGGGAGAATTTCGAGGATCTGAAGGCGTGGCTGCGTCAGCAGCACGAAACGGAGCTGAAGTCGGCGGCGCGGATGCGTATCAAGCGGGCATTGCTTGACCGGCTGTCGGAGCTGTACGCGTTCCCGGTCCCGAAGGGGCTCGTGGCCCGCGAATACGAGCAGCTGGCCCGGCAGGTGACCGCGGAATCCGGAGGGCAGCCCGCCCATGGGGAGCCGGGTCATGTGCATGATGAGCACTGTGATCACGGCCATGATCATGAGCATGACCATGATCATTCTGGCACAGAAGGGCAGGAGGACGCACCGGTCGACGCAGCTCTGAGTGAGGAGCAGCGCCAGGAATATCAGACGCTGGCCGAGCGCCGGGTTCGTCTCGGACTGCTGTTGGCGGAGATCGGGCGTGCCAACAACCTGCAGGTGGCACCGGATGAGCTGGCGAAGGCCATGATCGCCGAGGCGCAAAAGTATCGGGGCCAGGAGCAGCAGGTACTGGAGTTCCTGCGCAATCAGCCCCAGGCGCGTGAGGCGTTGGCGGCACCGATTCTGGAAGAGAAGGTGGTGGACTTCATCTTGGAGATGGCGCAGGTGAGCGAGCGGGTGGTAACGCCCGACGAATTGTTGCGTGATCCCGACGAGGAGACCACATCTGGGGATGAAACGGTGGCACCATAAACCGGTCTTTCGCGCACCATCACTGCGCAGTCATGCTTGAGACGTTAGAAGAAGCATATCAGATGACCGGGCGGCACCGGCCTGCACGAAAGGATCCGCTGTGGAAACATACATGAACGCGTTGGTGCCGATGGTCGTCGAGACGACGAACCGGGGGAACGCGCCTACGACATCTATTCCAGGTTACTCAAGGAACGGATCATTTTTCTGACCGGGCAGGTAAACGATCCGGTCGCCAGCTTGATATGTGCGCAGCTGCTGTTCCTGGAATCGGAAAATCCGAACAAGGACATTGCCTTCTATATCAATTCTCCGGGCGGGCTGGTCACCGCCGGGCTCGCGATCTACGATACGATGCAGTACATCAAACCGGATGTTTCCACGGTTTGCATCGGTCAGGCCGCGTCCATGGGCTCGCTGCTGCTGGCAGCCGGTGCTGCCGGCAAACGGTACGCGCTGCCGAACTCCCGGATCATGGTTCATCAGCCGTCCGGCGGTGCGCAGG
The DNA here is from genome assembly GCA_013414705.1 of Defluviicoccus sp. Lineage (GTDB taxonomy): Bacteria > Pseudomonadota > Alphaproteobacteria > Rhodospirillales > Defluviicoccaceae > Defluviicoccus. The sequence continues at coordinate 2,037,379 of CP058705.1, read as the reverse complement.
GACAGGCGACCGACATCGAAATCCAGGCACGCGAGATTCTGTCGCTGCGCGCACGTCTCAACCAGATCTATGTCCATCATACCGGACAGACGATCGATGTGATCGAGCGAGCGGTGGAGCGCGACCGTTTCATGAGCCCGGACGAGGCGCGGGAATTTGGCCTCGTCGATGAGGTGGTGGCGAGTCGGCCGCGGACGGAAGAAGACGACCATGCGCAGGGGACGAAACCCCAGCGGACCTAGAGCAAAATCTGATCAGGCGGACTCGCGTGATCAGATTTATGTGCTCTAGACATCGAACCGTGCTCGATGCGGCATTATGTTTGCCAGCGGCATCGTGTTTGCAGGACATCGAGGGAAGTTCAGGGAAGCCTGCAGCATTCGAACCGGATAGTTTTCGGTTTGCAGTGAGTAGCGGTATACGCGTGGGCGTTTTGGGATTGTGCCAAGCGCTCGCAAATGGATAACATAGCGCCTTTGCGGCGCGATTACGGAAGAGGCCATGAGCAAGTCGGCGGGTGGTGATTCCAAGAACACGCTCTACTGCTCATTCTGCGGCAAGAGCCAGCACGAGGTCCGCAAGCTGATTGCGGGTCCGACGGTCTTCATCTGCGATGAATGCGTCGAGCTGTGCATGGACATTATCCGCGAGGAGCACAAGTCGGGCCTGATCAAATCGGGTGATGGTGTGCCAACCCCGCTTGAGATCTGTCAGGTTCTTGACGACTACGTGATCGGTCAGGCGCGGGCGAAGAAGATCCTCTCGGTTGCGGTCCATAACCATTATAAGCGCATCAACCACTCGGCAAAGAGCAACGATGTCGAGCTGGCGAAGTCGAACATCCTGCTGATCGGTCCCACTGGTTGCGGCAAGACGCTGCTGGCGCAGACGCTGGCGCGAATCCTTGATGTGCCGTTTACCATGGCGGATGCGACGACCTTGACCGAGGCCGGTTACGTCGGCGAAGATGTGGAAAACATCATCCTGAAGCTGCTGCAGTCGGCGGATTACAACGTCGAGCGGGCGCAGCGCGGCATCGTCTACATCGACGAAGTCGACAAGATCTCCCGCAAGTCCGACAATCCATCGATCACCCGCGACGTCTCAGGTGAAGGTGNNCAGCAGGCGCTGCTGAAGATCATGGAGGGCACCATCGCTTCGGTGCCGCCGCAAGGCGGTCGCAAGCATCCACAGCAGGAATTCCTCCAGGTCGATACCACCAATATCCTGTTCATCTGCGGTGGTGCGTTCTCGGGGCTCGACAAGATCATTTCGGCACGCACCAAGGGCACGACCGTGGGCTTCGGAGCCGATGTGCGCGCGCCCGATGAACGCCAGACCGGCGAGATCCTGAAGGACGTGGAGCCGGAGGATCTGCTGAAGTTCGGGCTGATCCCGGAATTTATCGGTCGACTGCCGGTGATTGCGACGCTCGGTGATCTGGACGAGGACGCCCTGGTCGAGATCCTGACCAAGCCGAAGAATGCGCTGGTCAAGCAGTATCAGCGGTTGTTCGAGATGGAGGGCGTGCGGCTCGACTTCACCGATGGCGCACTGCGCAGCGTCGCCAAGCGGGCGGTGCAGCGCAAGACGGGCGCGCGCGGGCTGCGCTCGATCATGGAGAGCATCCTGCTCGATACCATGTTCGATCTGCCGGGGCTCGAAGGTGTGGAAGAGGTGGTGATCAACCGTGAGGTCGCAGATGAACAAGCCAAGCCGCTGTTCATCTATGCCGACCGTCGCGGAGATGTCGGCAGCAGCGCGTAGAATCCTGCTGGCTTTGCCTCCTTCAGCCTTGGGTCCCGTCGCCTTGACCGGGTCCGTGGACTGGGTCTCTTGACCGGGTCGCTATTCCCGANNCCAACTTAGAGGAAGCTGCGCGGGCTGCCGATCGCCGATGAGGCGAATCGGCGGCGAGCGGGGCGCGCCGAAACCTATAAGGATCTCCATGCCGTGAGCAGTCAGTCCACTCTCTTCCCGGTCCTGCCGCTGCGCGATATCGTCGTTTTCCCGCACATGATCGTGCCGCTGTTCGTCGGCCGGGAAAAGTCGGTCCGCGCGCTTGAGGACGTGATGAAGGACGATCGGCAGATCCTGCTGGTAGCCCAGAAGAACGCCGCTCAGGACGACCCGACGCCGGACGATATCTTCTCCGTCGGCACCATCTCGACCGTACTCCAGCTTCTGAAGCTGCCGGATGGCACGGTCAAGGTGCTGGTGGAAGGCGGGCACCGAGCCCACATCGATACGTTTACCGACCGCGCGGAGTTCTTCGAGGCGGAAGCAACGGTCCTGCCCGACCGTGGCGGAGAGCGCCAGGAACTTGAAGCGCTGGCACGTTCGGTGGTCGGCCAGTTTGAACAGTACATTAAGCTGAACAAGAAGATTCCGCCCGAAGTTCTGGTCTCGATCAACCAGATCGAGGACTCGAGCAAGCTCGCCGATACCGTCGCCTCCCATCTGGCGCTGAAGATCTCGGACAAGCAGGAATTGCTTGAGCTGGATTCGATCTCCGACCGGCTGGAGCGGGTGTATTCGTTCATGGAGGCCGAGATTGGCGTCCTGCAGGTGGAAAAGCGCATCCGCAACCGTGTCAAGCGGCAGATGGAGAAAACCCAGCGCGAATACTATCTGAACGAGCAGCTGAAGGCGATCCAGAAGGAACTCGGCGAGAGCGAGGACGGCCGCGATGAGGCCGGCGAATTCGAAGAGCGCATCAAGAAGATGCCGCTCAGCAAGGAAGCGCGCGAAAAGGCGCTGGGCGAGCTCAAGAAGCTGCGCTCGATGAGCCCGATGTCGGCCGAAGCCACGGTTGTCCGCAACTACCTGGAGTGGATGCTGACCATTCCGTGGAAGAAGCGGACCCGGGTGAAGAAGGACATCAAGCTGGCGCAGGAGATCCTGGATACCGACCACTATGGCCTGTCAAAGGTCAAAGAGCGCATTCTGGAATATCTCGCGGTGCAGCACCGGACAAACAAGCTGCGCGGCCCCATTCTCTGCCTCGTGGGTCCTCCGGGTGTCGGCAAGACCTCGCTCGGCAAGTCGATCGCGCGCGCCACGGGGCGGAACTTTGTGCGGATGTCGCTCGGCGGCGTGCGCGATGAAGCCGAGATCCGCGGGCACCGGCGCACCTACATCGGCTCGATGCCCGGCAAGGTCATCCAGGGGATGAAGAAGGCGAAGTCGTCGAACCCGCTGTTCCTCCTCGACGAGGTGGACAAAATGGGACACGACTGGCGTGGCGATCCCGCCTCGGCGCTGCTGGAGGTGCTGGACCCGGAACAGAATTCGAATTTCAACGATCATTACCTGGAGATCGACTACGACCTGTCGGACGTGATGTTCGTGACCACCGCGAACACCATGAACATGCCGCCGCCGCTTCTCGACCGGATGGAGATCATTCGTATCTCTGGCTACACCGAGGACGAAAAGGTGGAGATCGCCCGCCGGCATCTGTTGCCGAAACAGGTCGAGGCACACGGGTTGAAAGACGGCGAGTGGTCCATTTCCGACGACGCCATGCGCGACCTTATTCGCTACTACACACGGGAAGCCGGTGTCCGCAATCTTGAGCGCGAGCTGGCCAACCTGACGCGCAAGGCGATCAAGGACATCATGATGGGTGAGCGCCAGGAGGTGCACATCGATTGTGACAACCTCGGCACCTATGCCGGCGTGAAGAAGTTCCGCTATGGCGAGGTGGAGGAAGAAGACATCGTCGGCGTCACGACCGGTCTCGCGTGGACCGAGGTCGGGGGCGAATTGCTGTCGATCGAGGCGGTGATGGTGCCGGGCAAAGGGCGGGTCACCTATACCGGCAAGCTTGGCGACGTGATGCAGGAATCGATTCAAGCCGCGAAGTCGTTCGTGCAGTCGCGGGCGATTCACTATGGCATCTCGCCGTTGATTTTTAGCCGGCGCGACATCCACGTGCACGTGCCGGAAGGCGCCACACCGAAAGATGGGCCGTCGGCGGGCGTGGCGATGGTCACCTCCATCGTCTCGGTGCTCACCGGTATCGCGGTGAAGAAGGACGTGGCGATGACCGGCGAGGTGACGCTGCGGGGTCGTGTGCTGCCGATCGGCGGCTTGAAGGAAAAGCTGCTGGCGGCGCATCGTGGCGGTCTGAAAACGGTGCTGATTCCCCACGACAACGAACGCGAGCTCTCGGAGATTCCGGACAACATCAAGAAGGACCTGAACATCGTGCCCGTGGCGACGGTGGATGAGGTGCTGAAGAATGCGCTCGTCAGCGATTTGACACCGATCGAATGGGATGAGAATTCCGACCTGCAGGCAACGGTCGCAAGCGCCGCTGACGAGGATGATGTTGGTGGGGTAATTACCCACTAGAGGCAGTCATCACCGGAACGGATGCAGCAAGAGCGCGAATGCGCTGCCTTGAGGTGTGACGGTCGCAACAGCAATTGACGCGGAGATTGTGACCGTTTTACCTTATTGGTGAAGCGACATTGTGCTTCACTACCGAGGTGGATCGTTGTCCTGGCGTGGGGGATACCGTGAATAAGAATGAGTTGATCGCTGCCGTTGCCGACGAAACCGGATTAGAAAAACGCGATGCCGCAAAGGCCGTCGACAGCGTTTTCGAAGTCATTGCCGGCGCCCTTAAGGGTGGGGACGAGGTGCGGCTGGTAGGGTTTGGGACCTTCAGTGTCGCTGAGCGGGCTGCTTCGCAGGGCCGCAATCCGCGAACCGGAGAAACCATAAGCATTGCGGCCTCGAAACTCCCGAAGTTCCGGGCTGGCAAACAGTTGAAGGACACGCTGAACTAGAGCACAGTTCGATCAGATCAGACAGCCGTGCTCTGAGTGTTGGATTGTAAGAGCAACATACGTTCAAGCGAAACCGCTTGAACGTATGTTGCGCTAACGAAGGCCGTACCGGCGCCCGGCCGGCTGGTTCGGGTTGATCTGGTTTGGTTCTCGGGGGCGGTTAGCTCAGTCGGTAGAGCGCCACGTTTACACCGTGGATGTCGGCGGTTCGAGCCCGTCACCGCCCACCAAGGGCTGTCTGCTGAGCATTGACGGTCCTGCCAGCCTGTGAGATACCGACGCCGTTTCACCTGATTCTCAAGGCATCCCCGTCGGCGTTCCCAAAATCCTGCCACTTCCGCCCGAACCTGGGGAACCCGGTGGGGGCGACCCGGATTAAGGGTCGTAGCCAGACCGTTGCTGACGGGGAGGAAATGAACACTCGTGTTTCGCCGGGGTCGGTGGCCGTCAGCCGCCGCCAGACGATGGCTTATGGTGCCGAGCTCGTGGACGGTGGCGAAGGTGTGCGCTTCCGCCTGTGGGCCCCGAATGCGGCGGACGTGACTCTCTGCCTCGAAAGGACCGGGCGGGGAAGCATCCGGCGCAGAGCAGCGTCCGATGCCGGCGTGTGGCGACGACGGCTGGCGAGAGCTGTTTGTCGAGGAATCAGAGCCGGGGCTTACTACCGTTTCGCCATCGATGGGNGGCTGTGGGTTCCGGACCCGGCGTCGCGATTCCAGCCCGAAGACGTTCACGGCCCCAGCGAGGTGATCGACCCGCGCGGCTTCCGCTGGACCACGACCGACTGGCGCGGTCGCCCCTGGGAAGAGGCGGTGGTCTATGAACTGCACGTCGGCACCTTCACCCCGGAAGGAACCTTCCGGGCGGCGCTGGCAAAGCTGCCGTACCTGGTCGATCTGGGCGTCACCGCCGTCGAACTCATGCCGGTTGCGGATNTTCCCGGAAGCCGGAATTGGGGCTACGATGGCGTCTCGCTGTTTGCGCCCGATTCGCGCTATGGCCGTCCGGAGGATCTGAAGGCGCTGGTCGATGAGGCGCACCGGCTCGGGCTGATGGTCATCCTCGACGTCGTCTATAACCACTTCGGGCCGNGAGGANACTATCTCCACGTCTACGCCAAGCGTTTCTTCAATGAGGCGAAGCACACGCCCTGGGGCGCGGCGATCAACTTCGATGCCGAGGGCTCATCCCACGTTCGGCGTTTCTTTGTTGAGAACGCGCTGTACTGGGTGAACGAATTTTTCTTCGATGGCCTGCGTCTGGATGCCGTGCATGCGATCGAGGATGGTTCGAGCCTCGACATCCTCGAAGACATTGCCGCAGCGGTTCGCTCGTCGCTGCCGCCGGATCGCATCGTGCATCTGGTTCTGGAAAACGACGATAATGCCGCCCGCTACCTGACGCGCACCGCGGCGGGTGAGCCGCGCCAGTATGTCGCGCAATGGAACGACGACATCCACCATGCCTTTCATGTCCTGCTGACCGGTGAAACCCGCGGCTACTATTCGGACTACGCAGACAATCCGACCCGCTATCTGGCGCGCTGCCTGAGCGAGGGGTTTGCTTATCAGGGCGAACCCTCGGAGCACCGCGACGGCGTGCTGCGCGGCGAGCCCAGCGCCGCGCTGCCCNCGACGGCGTTCGTCAATTTTCTGCAGAATCACGATCAGATCGGCAACCGTGCGATGGGCGACCGGCTGGCGAGTCTCGTTTGCGACGAGGCGGTGCGCGCGGGCTTGACCGCATTGCTGCTGGCGCCGTCGCCGCCGCTGCTGTTCATGGGCGAGGAATGGGCATCGCGCCGGCCGTTTCTGTTCTTCTGTGATCTGGGAGCCGACTTGCAGCCGCTGATCCGTGACGGACGGCGCAAGGAATTTGCATCGTTTCCGGAATTCGCCGATCCGGCAATGCGCGAGCGGATCCCGGATCCTACGGATGCGGAGACGTTCCAACGCAGCATGCTCGACTGGGCGGAAGCCGAGAGCGGTCGGGGCGCGGCCGTGCTTGCACTCACCAAGCGGCTGCTCAAGCTCCGTCTGGAACGCCTCGTCCCGCTGCTCGCCGGCATCGACGGGCACTGCGGACGTGTGCTCTGGACCGGCGGCGGCGCTCAGGGCAATGGCAGCCTGTCCGTCCTGTGGCGGCTGGCGGGAGGCGCCCGGCTGACCCTGCTGGCCAATCTTTCGCCCGAAACGGTGGCGGTGCCGGACGGCGCGCCACCGAGTACAGGGGCGCTGCTGTTTGCCACCCACGAAGCGGCGGTTGCAGAACGTGCGGAGGCGGTGTCAGGTCCGCTTCCGCCCTGGAGCGTTGCCTGGTTCCTCNGACACGACCGCTTCGGAGGCTCTCGCGTGAACGAGATCAGGACAACGCCGGTTGCCACCTACCGGCTTCAGTTCAACAAGGACTTCACCTTCAGCAATGCCGAGGGCATCGTTTCGTATCTGTCGCGGCTGNGGGTGAGCCATGTCTACGCCTCGCCCTATCTGAAGGCCCGGGCGGGCAGCACGCATGGCTACGACATCATCGACCACAACGCGCTGAACCCGGAGATCGGCGACGAGGCGGCGTTCATCGCGTTCTCGGATGCCCTGGCACGGCACGCGATGGGACAGATCCTCGACTTTGTCCCGAACCACATGGGTATTGGTCATGCCGACAACGCCTGGTGGCTCGATGTGCTGGAGTGGGGGAGGAGTNCACCCTACGCCGGATATTTCGATATCGACTGGCAGCCGGCGAAGCCGACCTTGCACGGAAAAGTTCTTGTCCCGGTTTTGGGGGACCACTATGGGCGGGTGCTGGAAGCGGGAGAGCTGCGGTTGGGCTTCGATCCCGCCGCCGGATGCTTCAGCATCTGGTATTACGATCATCGCTTTCCGATCACGCCCTCCGATTATCCTCATCCTCCGCTCGGTGCTGAGCGAATACGGCCGATTGGACGACCGGGACGATGTGACCGTCATCGCCTTGCAGGATCTGATCGTCGGCTTCNNCGGGATCTGGCGGACTGGTCGCCGGCGCTGCACCGGTTGCATGCAGGCCGTCATGGGGAGGCGGTGGAGCTGAAGCAGCAACTCAGCGCGCTTGCCCAGTCGACCAGCATGGCCGAGGTGATCGATATCACGCTCGGCAAGCTGAATGGCCGTCCCGGTGATCCGGAGAGCCTGGAGTGGATGAACGATCTGCTGGATCGCCAGCACTACCGCCTCGCCTACTGGAGAGTGGCGGCGGAGGAGATCAACTACCGTCGGTTCTTCCAGATCAACGAACTGGCCGGCATCCGCATCGAGGTTCCGGAAGTGTTCGCGGAAACGCACCGCCTGGTCCTGAAGCTGATCGCCGACGGGCGCGTGCACGGCCTGCAGATCGACCACATCGACGGACTGTTCGATCCCAAACAGTATCTCGATCGCCTGCAGAGCGAGGCCAGTGCTGCCCGGGATGGTGCCGTCAGTGACGGTGGCGGCGACAAGGGTGAAGGCCCCGAGGGTGATGGTGGCGAACCGGGCAGCGCCGGGGCGCTGCAGCATCCGCCACTGTGGATCGTGGTCGAGAAGATTCTCGCGGCGCACGAGCGGCTGCGCGAGGACTGGCCGATCGCCGGCACCACGGGATACGACTTCCTGAACCGGGTGAACCGGTTGCTCGTCGACCCCGACGGCGAGACGGGTCTGCAGCGCCTCTACGATCGGTTCATTGGCCATGCCGAGCCGTTCGAAGAGATCGTCTACGAGGGCAAGCACCAGGTCATGGACTTCGAGCTCGCCAGCGAATTGCGGGTGTTGGCCAACGAATTCGATCGCCTGACGGAATCGAGCTGGCTCACCCGCGACTACACCCTCGTCGGGCTGCGTCAGGCCTTGCGCGAGGTTGTGGCCTGTTTCCCGGTCTACCGGACCTACGTCGACGTCAGCGGGGCGACGCAGCAGGACCGCCGCGACATCGACTGGGCGATTGCGCATGCGCGTCGTCGCAGCCTGCGCGCCGACAAGTCGGTGTTCGACTTCCTGCAGCAGGTGCTCAGCACGGACCTGGTGGCTGGACCGAGCCCATACAATCGCCGTGAGGTGCGTCGGCTGGCGATGAAGTTCCAGCAGTTCTCCGGCCCGGTCATGGCGAAGGGCGTTGAAGACACGACCTTCTACCGCTTCAACCGTCTGGTCTCTCTGAACGAGGTGNGGGGCGAGCCGGTGCGGTTCGGGATGTCCGTCTCCTCGTTCCACAAGGCGACCCAGGACTCCGCCCGGCGGTGGCCGAATGCCATGCTGGCGACGGCGACGCACGACACCAAACGCGGCGAGGATGCCCGGGTGCGCATCGACGCCCTGTCCGAGATCCCGTTCGAGTGGGGACGCCGGGTTCGCCGCTGGGCAACGCTCAACCAGCGCCGCAAGCCGATCGTCAACGATATCCCGGCTCCCATCGCTGACGACGAGTATCTGTTCTATCAGGCGCTGGTGGGGGTCTGGCCGGCAGAGTTTCACGATGCGGCCGAGATCGACGAGGCGGCGCTCGGCGTGCTGCGCGAGCGGGTGTGCGGCTACATGATCAAGGCGGTGCGCGAAGCGAAGATCCGGTCGAGCTGGCTCAATCCGCAAGCCGACTACGAAGACGCAATGCTGACGCTGATCGGCCGGTGTCTGGATGCTTCGCGCGTCAACCCCTTCCTCGCCGATTTTCAGGAGTTTCACCGTCCGATCGCGCTGGCCGGCGTGGTCAACAGTCTGGCGCAGACGACGATCAAGCTGACCGCGCCGGGTGTTCCCGACATTTATCAGGGCTGCGAGCTGTGGGACTTCAGCCTCGTGGATCCCGACAACCGGCGGCCGGTAGACTTCGCAGCACGGGAAGCGATGCTGTACCAGCTTGCCGAAGACTTTGCCCGCCAAGGCGAGAATCTGGCGCCGGAGCTGCTGTCCCGCTGGCCGGACGGGATGGTGAAACTGTTTGTCACCTGGAGGCTGCTGACGCTGCGACGCCAGCAGGTGGAACTGTTCGAGACGGCTCCTTACGAGCCGCTCGACGTGGAGGGAGAGCACGCCGATCACCTGTGTGCTTACCTGCGTGGCGACGAGGCGGGGCGGGTGCTGACGGTGGTCCCGCGCCTGCCGTTGCGTCTGCGGCGGAACGCAGCACCCTGGCCGTGCGGAGCCGAGGTCTGGGCCGACACCCAGGTCATCCTGGCGGAAGGCGGTGGAGGGCCCTGGGAATGTGCCTTCACCGGCCGCAGGATCGAAGCACATCAGTACGAAGATGGATCCGCCTCGCTGGCGGTTTCCGAGCTCCTCGCGACCTTCCCGGTCGCCGTCCTGGTGGAGGTGCACGCTTAGAGCAGGAACCGATCGAGCGGCCTCGCTGGGTCGGGCTGGGTTGGATAGAGTATTGCTGCACACATCAAAGCGTTAGCGCGCAACCATTCGATCCGATCGGCTCGATCGGATCGAAGCGGGCTCTGGCAGGGGGTGCGCGGATGGGGCGGCCAGGATGCCACGGGTCACAATCGCAGCATTGCGGCCACTGCGATGCAGCGGTGTTCCTTGACACGTCACGGGGCGGGCGATAAACCCTCGCTCTCAAACCGGGCGGCGACGTCTCGGGGTGTAGCTCAGTCGGTTAGAGCGCCGGCCTGTCACGCCGGAGGCCGCGGGTTCGAGTCCCGTCACTCCCGCCAGTCGCCCGCAACAACAAGTGCCGCACAGAACGGTGCGGCGCCGGAGTGGTCCGGCCGGATACCGGAGAAGGAGCGATCGCGTGAGCCCGCTGCTCGCAGAATACCTTCCCATTCTGATCTTTCTGGGTATCGCGGTCGCGATCTCGGCGGTTGCCATCGGCGCTTCCTACATCGTTGCCGGAGAGCGCCCCGATCCGGAGAAGAACGCCGCGTATGAGTGTGGCTTCGATGCGTTCGAAGACCCCGCGGCAAGTTCGATGTGCGGTTCTACCTCGTCGCCATCTTGTTCATCATCTTCGACCTCGAAGTGGCCTTTCTGTTTCCCTGGGCGATTTCGCTAGGCGATCTCGGGGCTTTCGGCTTCTGGTCGATGATGCTTTTCCTCGCAGTCCTGACTGTCGGTTTCATATATGAGTGGCGGAAGGGGGCGCTGGAGTGGGAATGATGGACACGACGCGTGACCCGATGCAGGTGCCCGCTGATGCGGACGTGGACGCTCTGTGGAAGGGCGTTGGCGATGCAATCCAGGAGAAGGGATTTCTTCTCACCCAGCTCGACAGCTTGGTCAACTGGGCGCGCGCCGGCTCGCTGTGGCCGATGACCTTCGGGCTGGCGTGCTGTGCCATCGAAATGATGCACGCCTACGTTAGCCGGTACGATCTCGACCGGTTCGGGGTCGTGCCGCGGCCAAGTCCGCGCCAGTCGGACGTGATCATCGTTGCCGGCACGCTGACCAACAAGATGGCGCCCGCGTTCCGCCGGGTCTATGACCAGATGGCCGAGCCCCGCTACGTCATCTCAATGGGCTCGTGCGCCAACGGCGGCGGCTACTATCACTATTCGTATTCGGTGGTGCGCGGCTGTGATCGCGTCGTACCGGTGGATGTCTATGTACCCGGCTGCCCGCCGACGGCGGAGGCGCTGGTCTACGGCATCATGCTGTTACAGAAGAAGATCGCCGTACCGGAACCCTGTGGCGATAACCTTCGCCCGAACCTCCGTGAGACATCGATGGATTTAGCGCTTCGCGACCTCGGAGAGTACGTGCAGGCGGCCCTGCCCCAGTTTGTCGAATGGCCGGGGAGAAGGAATGCGACCGGCTGCATCGCGGTGAACTGGTGTTGCACGTGCAGCGCGACCAGATCGTGCGCGTGCTCACGTTCCTGCGCGACGACCCCAACTGCCAGTTTGCGCAGTTGATGGACGTCTGCGGCGTCGATCGGCCGGGCAGGCTCGAGCGCTTCGAGGTCGTCTACAATCTGCTCAGCCTGACGCACAACCGACGCGTCCGGGTGAAGGTGACCACCGACGAGCGGACACCGGTGCCGACGGTCACCGGTGTCTTCAGCTCCGCCGGCTGGTGGGAGCGTGAGACCTGGGACCTGTACGGGGTCTATTTCAGCGATCATCCGGACCTGCGCCGTATGTTGTGCGACTACGGCTTCGAGGGTCATCCGCTGCGCAAGGACTTCCCGCTGACGGGCTACGTCGAGGTGCGGTGGGACGAAGAGCAAAAGCGGATCGTCTACGAGCCGGTGAAACTCGTGCAGGATTTCCGCAACTTCGACTTTCTCAGCCCATGGGAAGGGATGCAGTCGTTCCTGCCCGGTGACGAGAAGGCGGGGCAGGGCGAGAAGCACTGATGTCCGAAACGCAGATCAAGAACTTCACCCTGAACTTCGGCCCACAGCATCCCTCGGCGCACGGTGTGTTGCGTCTGGTGTTGGAGATGGACGGCGAGACGATCGAGCGTGCCGATCCACACGTCGGATTGCTGCACCGGGGCACCGAGAAGCTGATCGAATACAAGAGTTACCTGCAGGCGGTGCCGTACTTCGACCGTCTGGACTATGTGGCTCCGCAGAATCAGGAACACGCGTTCTGCATCGCCGTCGAGAAGCTGCTCGGGGTGGAGCCGGCGCTGCGCGGTCAGTACCTTCGGGTGCTGTATGCCGAGATCGGCCGGGTGCTGAACCACATCTTCACCGTCTGCGCCTTCGCCATGGACATCGGCGCGATGACGCCGATGCTGTGGGGCTTCGAGCAGCGCGAAATCCTCATGGAATTCTGTGAGCGCGTCTGTGGTGCGCGCATGCACATGAACTACTTTCGCCCCGGCGGCGTGTCGCTGGACCTGCCGGCTGGCCTCGCCGAGGACATCTGGAAGTGGTCGGACGAGTTTCCGAAGTGCATCGACGACCTGGAAGAACTGCTCACCGAGAACCGCATCTTCAAGCAGCGGGCGGTGGACGTGGGCGCCATCAACGCCGACCAGGCGCTGGATTGGNGGTTTACCGGCCCCAATCTGCGGGCGGCGNGGGTCGCGTGGGACCTGCGCAAGGCGCAGCCGTACGACGTCTACGACCGCATGGAGTTCGACGTTCCGATCGGCAAGCACGGCGACTGCTACGACCGCTACCTGGTGCGGATGTACGAACTGCGTGAGAGCCTGAAGATCATTCGCCAGTGCCTCAACGAGATGCCCGCCGGGCCGGTGAAGGTGGATGATCGCAAGGTGTCTTCGCCACCGCGCGCGGAGATGAAGCACTCGATGGAAGCGCTGATCCATCACTTCAAGCTGTACACCGAGGGCTTCCACGTGCCGGAAGGGGAAACCTATTCCGTTGTCGAGGCGCCCAAGGGCGAGTTCGGTGTTTTCCTTGTTGCCGATGGCGGCAACCGTCCCTATCGGTGCAAGATCCGCCCGCCGGGGTTCGCGCATCTGCAGGCGATGGATTTTCTGTGCAAGGGGCACATGCTGGCGGACGTGGTTGCCGTGCTGGGCTCGCTTGACATCGTCTTCGGGGAGATCGACCGATGAGCTCCACGCCGCCAATCGCTCCCGACGGTCCGGCGTTCACTTTCACCGCCGAAAATGAGGCCGAGGCGCAACGGATCATCCAGAAATATCCCCAAGGCCGCCAAGCGAGCGCGGTGCTGCCTCTGCTGCACCTGGCGCAGCGCCAGAACGGCGGCTGGCTGACGTTGCCGACTCTGGATTACATCGCAACCTACCTCGGCATGCCGCCGATCCGCGTGTACGAGGTGGCGACGTTCTACACGATGTTCANNAACTCGCCGATGGGCCGCCATCACGTTGAGGTGTGCACCAACTTGGCGTGCTGGCTGCGCGGCTCGGACGAGATCGTCGAGACCTGCCGCAAGAAGCTTGGCATCGATCTCGGCGAGACGACGGCTGACGGGCAGTTCTCGCTCTCCGAGGCGGAGTGCCTGGGTGCGTGCGTGAATGCGCCGATGATGCAGATTGGCGACGACTATTACGAGGATTTGACCCCGGAAAGCACCGAGCAAATCTTGGATGCCCTGGCGCGCGGCGAGCAACCGAAGGCAGGCTCGCAAATCGGCCGCAAGGGAGCGGAACCCGTGGGCGAGCTGACCAGCCTGACGGAGTTCTACCAGGAGGTCCCGACGAAACCCAGCAACCCCGGCGGAGACACANTGATGCTGCGGGATCAGGATCGCGTTTTTACCAACCTCTACGGCCTCGGCGATCTGAGTCTCGCCGGTTGTCGGGCGCGTGGCGATTGGGACGGCACCAAGGACCTGATCGCCAGGGGCCGGGAATCAATCATCGACGAAGTGCGCAAGTCGGGCCTGCGCGGGCGCGGTGGCGCCGGCTTCGGCACCGGCATGAAGTGGTCGTTCATGCCGAAGGAAGTGACCGACCGCCCGCACTATCTGGTGGTCAACGCCGACGAGGGCGAGCCCGGCACCTGCAAGGACCGGGAGATCATGCGCCACGAGCCGCACAAGCTCGTCGAGGGCTGCGTGCTGGCCGGCGTCGCCATGGGAGCGCACGCGGCCTACGTCTACATCCGCGGCGAGTTCTTCCGCGAAGCCGAGGCTCTGCAGCGGGCGATCGACGAGGCACACGAGGCGGGCCTGCTCGGCCCCGATGCCTGCGGGTCCGGCTGGGCGTTCGACGTCTATATTCACCGGNGGGCAGGCGCGTATATCTGCGGTGAAGAAACGGCGCTGATCGAAAGTATCGAGGGCAAGAAGGGCCAGCCCCGCCTCAAGCCGCCGTTTCCGGCGAACGTCGGCCTGTTCGGCTGCCCGACCACGGTCAACAACGTCGAGACGATTTCGGTCGTGCCGACCATCATGCGGCGCGGCGGCGACTGGTTCGCCGGCATCGGCCGGCCGAAGAACACCGGCACCAAGCTGTTCAACATCTCCGGCCACGTGAACAATCCGTGCACGGTGGAAGAGGAGATGGGCATTCCACTGAAGGAGTTGATCGAGCGCCACGCCGGCGGGGTGCGCGGCGGCTGGAACAACCTGCTGGCAATCATTCCCGGCGGCTCGTCCGTGCCGGCGCTGCCGCGTTCGGTGTGCGAGACGGCACGCATGGACTTCGACGGCATGGCGCAGGCCAAATCGGGCCTAGGCACCGCCGCGGTGATGGTGATGGATCTGTCCGTGGACATCATCCGGGCCGTCACCCGGCTGTCGAAGTTCTACAAGCACGAGAGCTGCGGTCAGTGCACGCCGTGCCGCGAAGGCACCGGCTGGCTGTGGCGGGTGATGGAGCGGATGTGCGAGGGCCGCGCACGCATGGACGAACTCGATATGCTGGAGCAAGTCTGCCGGCAGATCGAAGGCCATACCATCTGTGCCCTCGGCGATGCCTCGGCGTGGCCGATCCAGGGGCTGCTCCGGTATTTCCGGCCTGAATTCGAGCGCCGGATCAAGGAGTACGCCGAAAGCCATAGGCAAGCCGCGTGAGGCCGCAACCATGCCGAAACTGACGATCGATGGCCGGGAGGTCGAGGTTCCCGCAGGCCTGACGGTGCTGCAGGCCTGCGAGACCGTCGGCATCGAAATTCCCCGGTTCTGTTTCCACGAACGCTTGGCGATCGCCGGCAACTGCCGGATGTGCCTGGTGAAGATGCAAGGCTCGCCGAAGCCGATCGCGTCGTGCGCCATGCCGGCGGCCGACGGCATGGTGATCGAGACCAACACCCCGCAGGTGCACGCCGCGCGCNAAGGGGTGATGGAGTTCCTGCTGATCAACCATCCGCTCGACTGCCCGATCTGCGACCAGGGCGGCGAGTGCGACCTGCAGGATCAGGCGCTGTTCTACGGTTTCGACCGCGGCCGCTTTCACGAGAACAAGCGCGCCGTGCGCGACAAGAACCTGGGCCCGCTGGTCAAGACGTCGATGACCCGGTGCATTCACTGCACCCGGTGCATCCGTTTCGCCGAGGATATCGCCGGCGTCCCGGAGCTGGGCGCAACGGGCCGGGGCGAGAACATGGAAGTCGGCACCTACGTCGAGAAGGTGCTGACCTCGGAGCTGTCCGGCAACATCATCGATCTGTGTCCGGTCGGCGCGCTGACCTCGAAGCCGTACGCCTTTGTCGCCCGTCCCTGGGAGCTGGTGCCCGTCGAATCCATCGATGTGATGGACGGGGTCGGCAGCAACATCCGTGTCGATGCGCGCGGTGCCGAGGTGCTGCGGGTGCTGCCGCGGCTGAACGAAGACGTCAACGAAGAGTGGATCTCCGACAAGACCCGCTTCGCCTGCGACGGACTGCGGCGCCAGCGCCTGGACCGGCCCTACGTGCGCGAGAATGGCCGGTTGCGGCCGGCGACCTGGGCCGAGGCGTTCGCCGCCATCGGACAGCGGCTGCAGGGACTGGCCGGGGAACGGATGGCGGCGATTGCCGGCGATCTCGCGTGTGCCGAATCCATGCTGCTGCTGAAGACGCTGATGGAAAGCTATGGTGCCGCGAACCTGGACTGTCGCCAGGATGGCGCGGCGCTGCCGACCGCACCCCGCGTCGCGTATCTGTTCAACTCGACCATCGCCGGCATCGAACAGGCCGATGCGCTGCTGATCGTGGGCTCCAACCCGCGCAAAGAAGCAGCAGTGCTGAACGCGCGTATCCGCAAGCGCTTTNTCAAAGGTGAGTTCCCGATTGCGGTGCTCGGACCGCAGGCGGATCTCACGTATCCTTACGAGGATCTGGGCTGCGATCCCCGGCTGCTGCGCAGCCTAATCGCAGGCGAGCACCCGTTCGCGCAGGTGCTGCGCGAGGCCGAGCGGCCGATGCTGATCCTCGGCATGGNNGCGCTGACGCGGCCGGACGGTGCACAGATTCTGGGGCTGNCCCGTCAGCTCGCCGAAGCGACCGGCATCGCCGGCGCAGATCAGCGCTGGAACGGGTTCAATGTGCTGCACACCGCGGCCGCCCGGGTCGGCGGTCTCGACCTGNGGATCGTACCCAAGGATTGGGGCAAGGGCTTGGCCGGCATTCTGGAAGGCACCGAGACGGGCGCGATCGAGTTCGTCTACCTGCTGGGAGCGGACGAACTCGATACCAGCCGGCTCGGCAACGCCTTCGTCGTCTATCAGGGCCATCACGGTGATGTCGGAGCGCATCGCGCCGACGTGATCCTGCCCGGCGCCGCGTACACCGAAAAGGACGCCACCTACGTCAACACCGAAGGCCGGGCGCAGCGGGCATTCGCCGCCTCGCAGCCGCCGGGCGATGCCAAGCCCGACTGGGCGATCCTGCGCGCGTTGTCGGAGACGCTGGGACGGACCCTGCCGGTCAATTCGCTGGCCGACGTGCAGCGCCTGCTTGCCGGTGCGCACGCCAGCTTCGCGGACATCGATGCGCTCACGCCGGCACCTTGGGGAGCGTTCGGCGACGACGGTCCGATCGGCGAGGCGCCGCTCACGTCGCCGATCGACAATTTCTATCTCACCAACCCGATCTGCCGTGCGTCGGTGACAATGGCGCAGTGTGTTGAGGCGTTCGGCAACCAGGCGCGAAGGATGACCGGCACCCATGGCTGAGATGTGGAGCGGCTATCTCTGGCCGACGCTGTGGATCGTCNNCTGCAGATCGTCGTGATCGTGCTGCCGCTGATGCTGGCGGTCGCCTACCTGACGTATGCCGAACGCAAGGTGATCGCTGCGATGCACCTGCGCAAGGGACCGAACGTCGTGGGCCCGTTCGGCCTGCTGCAGCCGATGGCCGACGGCCTGAAGCTGTTCCTCAAGGAGACGATCATCCCCACCGGTGCCAACCGGGCGGTGTTCGTCATCGCACCGATGCTCACCTTCATCCTGGCGCTGGTGGCCTGGGCGGTCATTCCGTTCGGCCAGCACAGCGACGGCTCGCCGATGGTGGTCGCCGACATCAACGTCGGCATTCTCTACCTGTTCGCGATCTCATCGCTCGGCGTCTACGGCATCATCATGGCCGGCTGGGCCAGCAACTCGAAGTACGCGTTTCTCGGCGCCTTGCGTTCGGCGGCGCAGATGGTGAGCTACGAGGTTTCGATCGGCTTCGTACTGATCACCGTGCTGCTGTGCGTGGGGTCGCTCAACCTGTCGCACATCATCGAGGCGCAGGCGGGTCCTTACGGGTTCTTGCACTGGTTCGCGGTGCCGCTGCTGCCGATGGCGGTGATCTTCTTCGTCTCGGCGCTGGCGGAGACCAACCGGCATCCGTTCGACCTTCCGGAGGCGGAAGCGGAGCTGGTCTCGGGCTACAACGTCGAATATTCGGCGATGACGTTCGCGCTGTTCTTCCTCGGCGAATACGCGAACATGATCCTGATGTCCGGGATGACCGCCGTGCTGTTCCTGGGAGGCTGGCTGCCGCCGCTGCCCTTTGCACCGTTCACCTGGATCCCCGGTCCGATCTGGTTCGCGCTCAAGATTGCCGCCTGCTTGTTCGTCTTTCTGTGGGTGCGCGCCACCTTCCCGCGCTATCGCTATGACCAGCTGATGCGGCTGGGCTGGAAGGTGTTCCTGCCGGTCTCGCTGATAGCTGTCGCCGTCGTCGCGGGTGCGTTGCTTGCCTTCGGCTGGCTGCCCACGACGGGCGGCTGAGACGGCTGAGAGGGTTCACACATGAGCTTTATCGACCGTGCCGCACGTACCGTCTTCCTCACCGAGCTGGTGTCGGGGCTGGCACTGACGTTCAAATACATGTTCAAGCCGACGGTGACGCTGAACTACCCTTACGAAAAGGGTCCGCTCAGCCCGCGCTTTCGCGGCGAACATGCATTGCGGCGCTACCCCAACGGCGAGGAACGGTGCATCGCGTGCAAGCTGTGCGAGGCGATCTGTCCGGCGCAGGCGATCACCATCGAAGCCGAGCCGAGGGACGACGGCAGCCGCCGGACGACGCGCTACGACATTGATATGGTGAAGTGCATCTACTGCGGCTACTGCCAGGAGGCCTGCCCGGTGGATGCGATCGTCGAGGGACCGAACTTTGAATTTTCTACAGAAACGCGCGAGGAGCTGCTTTACGACAAGCAGAAGCTGCTGGCGAACGGGGACCGCTGGGAAACCGAACTCGCCGCCAATCTGGCAGCCGACGCGCCATACCGTTGACTGTTCGGTCATGATCGGACAGAAAGGGTCGTCCTTTATCGGCACATCCGTTCACCGGACACGCCGATAACGTAACCGCCGCACCACCTGTTCCATCCGGATTCGCCGATGCTCGTCCAAGCGCTTGCGTTCTACGTCTTCGCCGCGATCGCGGTGTTGTCCGGGCTGATGGTGATCTCAGCCCGCAACCCGGTGCATTCGGTGTTGTTCCTCATCCTCGCCTTCTTCAACGCCGCGGGGCTGTTCGTGCTGATGGGCGCGGAGTTCCTGGCGATGATCCTGGTGGTGGTCTATGTCGGCGCCGTGGCGGTGATGTTCATGTTCGTCGTCATGATGCTCGACATCAACTTCGTCGAGCTGCGCCAGGGCTTCCTGCGCTACCTGCCGGTCGGCGGCCTGATCGGACTGGTGCTGCTGGTCGAGCTGCTGCTGATCCTCGGCAGCTGGACGCTGGCGCCGNGGGTGGTTCCGGCCGAACCGGGTGCACTGGTTCCGGCCGCGGGTGACGTGACCAACACGCACGCGCTGGGCCAGTTGATCTACACCCACTACATCTACCTGTTCCAGGCGGCCGGCGTGATCCTGCTGATTGCGATGATCGGCGCCATCGTGCTCACCCACCGCCAACGCNCCGGGGTGCGCCGGCAGAACATCAGCCGGCAGGTCGCGCGGCGGGTCGAAGACAGCATCGAGATCCGCAAAGTTCCGACGGGGAAGGGCGTGTGATGCTGACGATCGGGCTCACCCATTATCTGCTGGTCGCGGCGATCCTGTTCGCCATCGGTATCTTCGGCATCTTCCTCAACCGGAAGAACGTCATCATCATCTTGATGTCGGTGGAGCTGATGCTGCTGGCCGTCAACATCAACTTCGTCGCCTTTTCGGTCGCACTCGGCAATCTGGTCGGTCAGGTCTTCGCTCTGTTCGTGCTGACCGTGGCAGCGGCGGAAGCAGCCATCGGGCTCGCGATCCTGGTCATCTACTTCCGCAACCGCGGCACGATCGCGGTCGAAGACATCAACCTGATGAAGGGCTGAGGAGCGGGACATGTCGGTTGCCGTCGTCTTCCTGCCGCTGCTCGGCGCGATCATCACCGGAGCACTGGCGTTCATCCAGACCGAGGACAAGCACGCCAAGCATCGCATCGATGCGGCGGCGCAGCGCATCTCGTGCAGCGCGCTGCTCGCCTCGATGGTGTTCGCCATTCTGGTGTTCTGGAGCGTGGCGATCGAGGGCAACGCCACGACGGTGCCCTTGATGAGCTGGATCAGCTCCGGTGCGCTGGAGTTCGGCTGGGCGCTGAAGGTGGATACGCTGACCGCGGTGATGATGCTGGTGGTCACCGTGGTCTCGGCGATGGTGCACGTCTATTCGATCGGCTACATGCACCATGATCCCAACATCCCGCGGTTCATGGCGTACCTGAACCTGTTTACCTTCTTCATGCTGATGCTGGTCACCGCCGACAATCTGGTGCAGATGTTCTTCGGCTGGGAAGGTGTCGGCCTCGCGTCTTACCTGCTGATCGGTTTCTGGTACGACCGGCCGAGCGCCAATGCTGCTGCGATCAAGGCGTTCGTCGTCAACCGGGTGGGCGACTTCGGGTTCACGCTAGGCATCCTTGCGACGTTCGTGCTGTTCGGCTCGATCAATCTGGACACCATCTTTGCCGCCGCCGGGGATCAGGCTCAGGCGACGCTGCACGTCTTCGGTGGTGACTTCCACGCGCTTACCGTGATCTGCCTGCTGCTGTTCGTAGGCGCGATGGGCAAGTCGGCGCAGCTCGGGCTGCACACGTGGCTGCCGGACGCGATGGAAGGTCCGACCCCGGTCTCGGCATTGATCCACGCTGCGACGATGGTGACGGCCGGTGTGTTCATGGTCGCCCGCCTGTCGCCGCTGTTCGAATACTCCGATGTGGCGTTGACGGTGGTCACCATCATCGGCGCGCTCACCTGCCTGTTTGCCGCCACCATCGCCTGCACCCAGAACGACATCAAGCGGGTGATCGCGTATTCCACCTGCTCGCAGCTGGGTTACATGTTCTTCGCCTGCGGTGTCTCGGCGTATACCGCCGGCATCTTTCACCTGATGACGCACGCGTTCTTCAAGGCGCTGCTGTTCCTGGGTGCCGGTTCGGTGATCCATGCGATGTCCGACGAGCAGGACATGCGCAAGATGGGCGGCCTGTGGAAGATGATCCCGGTCACTTATGCCCTGATGTGGATCGGCTCGCTCGCACTCGGCGGCATCTGGCCGTTCGCCGGCTACTTCTCCAAGGACATGATCCTGGAATCGGCGTGGGGTGCGGAAACGCTGCCGGGGCATTTCGCGTTCTGGCTTGGCCTGGCTGCTGCCTTCCTCACCGCGTTTTACTCCTGGCGGTTGCTGATCATGACCTTCCACGGCAAGCCACGCGGCGAGGACAGTGTCATGGCGCGGGTGCACGAGTCGCCGAAGGTGATGCTGATCCCGATGATGGTGCTGGGGTTGGGTGCCATCTGCGCTGGCTTCATTGGCTACGAGCCGATGGTGGGGCACCATTGGCACGAGTTCTGGCGGTCCTCGATCGAGGTATTGCCGGATCACCCGGCGCTGGCCAACGCACACGAGGTCCCAGGCTGGGTGAAGCTGGCGCCGCTGGCGGTGGGCCTCACCGGCATTGCGCTCGCTTACGCGCTCTACATGTTCACCAGCGGCATTCCGGCGATGCTCGCCACCCGGTTCCGCGGCGTCTACCTGTTCTTGTTGAACAAGTGGTACTTCGACGAGCTGTACGACGCGATCTTCGTGCGGCCGGCGTTCCGCATCGGCCGCGGGCTGTGGAAGGGCGGCGACGGCGCGCTGATCGATGGCGTCGGACCCGATGGTGTGGCGGCCGCCGCGTCCCGGATCGGACGCAGCGTCATGCGGCTGCAGAGCGGGTATATCTTTCACTATGTGTTCGCGATGCTGGTCGGCGTGCTGATCCTGGTGACCTGGTATCTGTTCCGCGTGGCCGTCTGAGGGAGCTGAGATGGGCAATCTGCCGTTCCTGTCACTGGTCACTTTTCTGCCGCTGCTGGGCGCCGTATTCATTCTGGCGATCCGCGGCGAGCCGGATGTCGTTGCCCGCAATGCGCGCAACGTGGCGCTGCTGACCTCGACCGCCACCTTCCTGCTGTCACTGGGGATCTGGTTCAACTTCGATCCCGGCACCGCCGCCTTCCAGTTCGAAGAGCGGGCGCTGTGGATGCCTGCGTTCAACATCGCCTATCATATGGGCGTTGACGGCATCTCGATGCCGTTCGTGCTGCTCTCGACGCTGCTTATCCCGATCTGCATCCTGGCCAGCTGGNGGTCGATCACCAGCCGCGTCAAGGAGTACATGATCGCCTTTCTGGTGATGGAGACGATGCTGGTCGGCACCTTCTGTGCGCTCGACCTGATCTTGTTCTACATCTTCTTCGAAGGCACGCTGATCCCGATGTTCCTGATCATCGGGGTGTGGGGCGGGCCACGGCGGGTCTACTCGGCGTTCAAGTTCTTCCTTTATACGCTCGCCGGCTCGGTGCTGATGCTGCTGGCGCTGCTGACCATCTACCTTGATGCCGGAACCACCGACATTCCGGCGCTGCTGCAGCACAACTTCCCCGTCGGCCTGCAGCAGTGGTTATGGCTGGCGTGTCTCGCCGCCTTTGCCGTCAAGCTGCCGATGTGGCCGGTGCATACGTGGCTGCCCGATGCGCACGTCGAAGCGCCCACCGCGGGATCCGTGGTGCTGGCCGGCGTGCTGCTGAAGTTCGGCGGATACGGCTTCCTGCGGTTCTCGCTGCCGATGTTCCCGGAGGCGTCGATCATCTTCGCGCCGCTGATCTTTGCGCTCAGCATCATCGCCGTGATCTACACCTCGCTGGTGGCGCTGGCGCAGGAGGACATGAAGAAGCTGATTGCGTATTCGTCGGTGGCGCATATGGCGTTCGTCACCGTGGGCGCCTTCAGCATGACGCAGCAGGGTGTCGAGGGCGCGATCTATCAGATGTTGAGCCACGGCATCGTCTCGGCGGCGCTGTTCCTTGTCGTCGGCGTGATCTACGACCGCAAGCATACCCGCGAGATTGCCGCCTACGGCGGTCTGGTGCACCGGATGCCCAAGTATGCGCTGGTGTTCATGATCTTCATGCTGGCGTCGATCGGGCTGCCGGGGACCAGCGGCTTCGTCGGCGAGTTCCTGGTGCTGGTCGGTGCGTTCCAGCGCAATTCCTGGGTGGCGGCCCTGACCGCCACCGGGGTGATCCTGGGCGCCGCCTACATGCTGTACCTCTACCGCCGGGTCATCTTCGGGATGCTGACCAAGGACTCGTTGAAAGGCATCCTCGACCTCAGCCCGCGCGAGGCACTGGTGTTCGCGCCGCTGCTGGTGGTGGTCATCTGGATGGGCGTCTACCCGCAGCCGGTGCTGNGGGTGATGCATGCCTCGGTCGAGAACATCGTCGGTCGCCTTGAGGTGGCCCGGGCCAACCTTAACGAACCCACTCTGGTCGCGCGCTAGGGCGGCGGTCCCGCCGGCGTATCGAGTGTCCCGGCGTTTCGAGTTCCAAGGAGCGGAAACAACCCCATGCCCGACGCCGAAGTTCCCAACCTGATCGCGGCGATTCCGGAGATTTTTCTGGCGCTGGCGGCAATGGCCCTGCTGCTGCTGGGCGTGTTCCAGCGGGAGGGGGCGTTGATGCGTCGGCGCGCCTGAGCCGGCTGTCGATCCGACTGGGGACGGTGGCGCTCGCACTCACGCTGCTGCTGGTGGTGACGATCTCCGCCAAGGGCCCGATTGTGTCCTTCGGCGGCATGTTCATCGTCGATCAGTTCGCCATCTTCTTCAAGGTGCTGGTGCTGCTCGCCGCCGGGCTGATCCTGATCATTTCGCAAGACTACTTCGAACGCAGCGGCATCGCGCGGTTCGAATATCCCGTTCTGGTCATGCTGGCGAGCGTCGGCATGATGATGATGATCTCCGCCAACGATTTCATTGCCCTCTATCTCGGCCTGGAGATGCAGAGCCTGGCGCTGTACGTGATCGCTGCATTCCACCGCGACAACGTGCGCTCGGTGGAGGCAGGGCTGAAGTACTTCGTGCTGGGCGCGGTGGCTTCGGGAATGCTGCTGTACGGCATCTCGCTGGTGTACGGCTTTTCCGGTACCACCAGTTTCGAAGCGATCAGCCAGGTGATCGCCGCGCTTGAAGGTGGCGTGCCGCCGACAGGCGTGATCTTAGGCTTGGTGTTCATCCTGGCGGGGCTTGCGTTCAAGGTTTCGGCGGTGCCGTTCCACATGTGGACGCCGGACGTCTATGAGGGCGCACCGACGCCGGTCACCGCGTTCTTTTCGCTTGCTCCGAAGCTGGCGGCGATCGCGCTGCTGCTGCGCGTCATGGTGGATCCGTTCGGCGGCCTGCTGGAGCAGTGGCGGCAGATCATCGTCTTCATCTCGATCGCCTCGATGGTGCTTGGTGCCTTCGCCGCCCTGGGTCAGACCAACATCAAGCGGCTGATGGCGTACAGCTCGATCGGCCATGTGGGCTACGCGCTGATCGGTCTTGCCGTTGCCGGTGCGACGTCCCACGGGGCGGAAGATGCACACGCCGCGCTGTTGCATGAGCAAGGCATCCAGAGCGTGCTCATCTACATGTCGATCTACCTGTTCATGAACCTGGGCGTATTCGCGTGCATCTTGTGCATGCGCCGCCGAGAGCAGATGGTCGAAGGGATTTCCGATCTCGCTGGCCTGTCGCGCAGCAACCCGATGATGGCGCTGGCGCTGGCGATCTTCATGTTCTCGATGGCGGGCATCCCGCCGCTCGCAGGCTTCTTCGGCAAGCTGTACATCTTTCTTGCTGCCGTGGATGCGCAGTACTACGGACTGGCGATTGTCGGCGTGCTCTCCAGCGTGGTGGCGGCGTTCTATTATCTGCGGATCGTCAAGGTAATGTACTTCGATGCCGCAGACGAGCCGCTCGACCTGGGTTTTGGCCCGGAGCTGCGTCTGGTCATTCTCGCGAGTTCGGTGATCATCGTCCTGTTCTTCCTCTATCCCGAGCCGATACTCTCGGGAGCGGGGACTGCAGCCGCGTCGCTGTTCGTTGGCGGCTAGGAGGATGGGGATCGCGCCCGCGCCCGATCTGCCTGCGTTCTACACTCTGATCCGGCTGGCCTCGATCGATTCCACCAGCGACGAGGCCAGACGGCTGAGCCGTTTGGACGCGGCGGAGGGCACACTGGTCTGGGCCGATCAGCAGACCAACGGGCACGGACGCTTTGGCCGCAGCTGGATTTCGCCTGCCGGCAACCTGTACTTTTCCCTGTTGCTGCGTCCGGACCGGCCGCCGGCCCAGGCGATGCAACTGACGTTTGCTGCCGCGGTGGCGGTGGCGGAGACGCTGGCGNCGCTGCTACCGGAGGCGGCCACGGTCACCTGCAAGTGGCCGAACGACGTGCTGGTCCGGNGGCGCAAGATCGCCGGCATCCTGCTCGAATCCTCGGTTGACCAAACCGGGATGGTGGACAGCCTCGTCGTTGGCATCGGTGTCAACGTGGGCTCGCATCCGTCAACCGAAACGCTGCTCTATCCGGCGACGTCGATGGCCGCTGAAGGAGCACCAGACGTGTTGCCCGGCGATGTTCTGCAGCGCTTCTGCGCCGCCTTTCTCGACTGGTACCGCCGTTGGCAGACGGCCGGATCTGAGCCGCTGCGCGAAAGCTGGCTGGGCCGGGCGGAGAAGCTGCGCCAGGCGGTGAGCGTGCGTTTGGACACGGAGACCCTGAACGGCGTGTTCGCCGATCTGGACCCGAGCGGTGCCATGGTGCTGCAGCAAGGAGAGCGGCGGCAACTGGTTCTCGCCGGCGACGTCTTTCCACAGGCGGGCTGACGGAAAGGACGGGCTCGCCGATGCTGCTTGCGATCGACACCGGCAACACCAACACCGTCTTCGCGGTCTTCGACGATGCCGGCAAGCTGCACGGGGAGTGGCGGGCGGCAACCGACGCGCATCGGACCGGCGACGAACATGCCGTCTGGCTGTCGCAACTGTTTGCGCTCGAAGGCATCGAGCGCACGGACATCACCGCCGGTATCGTGGCCTCGGTGGTGCCGGCCGCGGTGTTCGGCCTGCGGCGGATGTTCCGCCGGTATTTCGGTTTTCGGGCGCTTGTTGTTGGGACGCCTGATGTGGACATCGGGATCCGCGTGTTGCTTGACCGTCCCGAAGAGGTGGGAGCGGACCGTCTGGTCAATGCCGTCGCTGCGTTTGAGCAGTACGGCGGACCGCAGATCATCGTCGATTTCGGCACCGCGACCACGTTCGACGTCATCGATGACGACGGCAGCTATTTGGGCGGCGCGATCGCACCGGGTGTCAACCTGTCGCTCGAAGCGCTGCGCCAGGCTGCGGCCCAGTTGCCGCGTGTTGCCATCGGCCGGCCCGAGCGGGTGATCGGCAAGAATACCGTGCAGGCGATGCGCTCGGGGATCTTCTGGGGCTATGTCGGCATGATCGACGGCTTGATCGCGCGCCTGCGCGACGAGTTGGGAAAGCCGACAGGCGTCATCGCCACCGGCGGGTTGGCCTCGCTGTTCACCGAGTGCTCGGCTACGCTGGAAGTTGCCGACCCGCAGTTGACGCTGAAGGGGCTGTATCTCATCTGGCAGCGAAACACGGCCCGATGAGGGCACGGACGCGGCCGNACGAGTTGCTGTTCGTCCCGCTCGGCGGTGCTGGCGAGATCGGTATGAACCTCAATCTGTACGGCTACGGCCCGCCGGGAGCGCACCGGTGGCTGATGGTCGACTGCGGGGTAACGTTCGGCACCGATGGCCTGCCCGGCGTCGATGTGATGATGCCCGATCCGGCGTTCATTGCCGAGCAGCGGGACCGGCTGGACGGACTTGTGCTCACCCACGCGCATGAAGATCATCTGGGGGCGGTGGCGCATCTGTGGCCTCAACTGCTCTGTCCGGTGTATGCGACACCGTTTGCGCTCGCTGCGCTGCGTCGCAAGCTGGATGAGGCTGGGTTGAGCAGCCGGTTGCGGCCGGGCGGCATTCCACAGCAAGGCGGCCTGCAGATCGGCCCGTTCCGCATCGAGCTGATCGGGATGACGCATTCCATTCCGGAGGCCAACGCCGTCGTCATCCGTACGCCATCGGGTGTGGTGCTGCACAGCGGTGACTGGAAGCTGGACCCGGCACCGGTCATTGGCCCCTGTTCGGACGAAGACGCGCTGCGCCGGCTGGGCGACGAGGGCGTACTGGCGCTGATCTGTGATTCCACCAATGTCTTCGAGGAGGGATCAACGGGTTCGGAAGGCCCGTTGCGCGCGTCGCTTACCGAACTCGTCGGCCGCTGCGAGCGCCGCGTCGTCGTCACCTGCTTCGCCACCAACGTTGCCCGCCTGCACAGCATCGCGTCCGCGGCACGCGCCAACGGCCGCGACGTGGTGATGGCCGGCGCGTCGGTGAAGCGGACCTATGCGGCCGCGCGTGAATGCGGATACCTGGATGACCTCCCGCCGTTTCTGGATGACGCACTGGGCCGGAACCTGCCGCGCGAACGGACCCTGGTCATCTGTACCGGAGGTCAAGGGNAGCCGCGCGCGGCACTGTCCCGCCTTGCCCATGGCGATCATCCTTATCTGACGCTGGAGCAGGAAGATGCGGTGATCTTTTCCTCGCGGGTGATCCCCGGCAATGAACCGCAGATCGCCCGGGTGCGAAACGCGCTGCTGCGGCTGGGGGTGCGGATGTGCGATCAGCGCGATGGACTGGTCCACGTTTCCGGTCACCCGGCGCGCGATGATCTGCGGCAGATGTACCGGTTGGTCCGGCCACGGGTGGCGGTTCCGGTGCACGGTGAATTGCGCCACATGGTCGAGCACGCGGCGCTCGCCCGGGACCTGGAGGTTCCGGACGTGCTTGTCGCCGAGAACGGTACTGTGGTGCGGCTGGCGCCGGGGTCGTCGTGTGTCGTCGATCATGTCCCCGCCGGCCGGCTGGTGCTGGACGGACGACGGACCGTTCCGCTTGACGGTGCGCTTGTGCGGGGGCGGGCCAAGGCCATATACAACGGGGCAGTCGTGGTTACCGTCGTCTTGGCGGGCCAGGGCAGCGCTGTGGGCAGGACTGTTGAGGACGTGCAGCTGTCTTCGTTCGGGCTGATCGAAAGCGGAGAGGACGCCATCATCGAGGGACTGTGCGGAGCGGCGCGGGGTGCTGTCAGCGAGTTGGGCCGAGAGCAATTCGTTCAGGACGACTCCGTGCGCGAGACGGTTCGCTTGGCAATTCGTCGGCTGTCGCGGCAGTTGGTCGGCAAGCGACCCGTCGTCGAGGTTCACGTGGTAAGACTGTAGTCAAAAACAGAGGAGGACAACATGATCGGTCGCTTCAATCACGTCGCGATCGCTGTGCCGGACCTGGAAGCGGCGACGAAAAAGTACCGCGAGGTCCTGGGAGCGAAGGTATCCGAACCGCAGAACGAGCCGGACCACGGCGTTACGGTCGTGTTCGTCGAGCTGCCGAACACCAAGGTCGAGCTGCTGCATCCGCTGGGTGAGAAGTCGCCGATCAAAGGGTTTCTGGACAAGAACCCGGACGGCGGCATTCACCATATCTGCTACGAGGTGGATGACATCCTCGCTGCCCGCGAACAGCTCAAGGCGACCGGTGCCCGGGTCCTCGGCGACGGCAACCCGAAGATCGGCGCGCATGGCAACCCGGTCCTGTTCCTGCACCCGAAGGATTTCTACGGGACACTGGTGGAACTGGAACAAGCGAAGCACGCCTGAGCAGTGCAATTGAGCATCGCAACAGTGGGCGTCGCAACAGCAAGGCAGGTTAGCTGAGCATGGGCTGGGTCAGTGGTGCGGCCGTCTACCTGATTATCTGGTGGATGGTGATCTTTCTGGTGCTGCCGTGGGGCTCCCAGCCGATTGCGGCGGAGGATGTCCGCAAGGGGCATGCGGCAAGCGCGCCANCAAAACCCCGCATCCTGCTCAAGTTTGCGATAACGACGGTGATTTCCGGCGTGATCTGGCTCATGGTGAACTGGGTGATCAACAGCGGGCTGATCAGCTTCTCACAGTGACCGTGGCCCATCCTGCCAACTGGCCTAAAAGCCAATCACGCTGCCCAATACATGAAAACGGTCGCGAAAGCGACCGTTTTTATTAGGGATTTCGCGTCTCTGCTGCTTTGCACCTAGCAATCGAGGCGATTTCTTCGCCTTCTCTTACAGATACTGCGGAGGTCTCGATTCCCGATGACCCAGTTTATCGTTGTCTTGGATGTTTCCCTTAACCCAGGCCGCCGCACGTACGCCACTCCGAAACGACGCTCGGCCATCAATAGAATACAGAACTCGCCGTGCCGGGTCACGCTTTTTCGCTTGTGATCCCCAAATTCCCGGTTCTCGTGATGAGTCACAAGCATGTAGATTGAATGCTTCAAATTATTATTGTGCGCAGGTGCAATAACTGTTCTACAGGCGCTGCCATTGATGCGAACCATGGCATCGCCTACAGTCTTCAGGCCGCTGTTGATTCAAGCCATAAGGTCAACCACAGCATGCGATTGTCCCGCTACTTCCTTCCAACGCTGAAGGAAAACCCCAACGAAGCCCAAATTGTTTCGCATCGCCTGATGCTGCGCACCGGCATGATCCGTCAGTCCAGCGCCGGGATCTATACGTGGTTGCCCCTAGGCTTGCGGGTATTGAGGCGCATCGAGCAGATCGTGCGCGAGGAACAGGACGCGGCGGGTTGCCACGAGCTGCTGATGCCGACCATTCAGCCGGCCGAGCTGTGGAAGGAAAGCGGGCGCTATGACGCCTACGGTCCGGAGATGCTGCGCATCCTCGACCGGCATCAGCGGGAAATGCTGTACGGGCCGACCAACGAGGAATTGATCACCGAAATCTTCCGCGGCACGGTGAAAAGCTATCGCCAGCTGCCGAAACTGCTCTACCACATCCAGTGGAAGTTTCGTGACGAGATCCGGCCGCGCTTTGGTGTCATGCGCGGGCGGGAGTTTCTGATGAAGGACTCGTATTCGTTCGACCTCGACCAGGCGGGTGCCATCCGTGCCTACAACACGATGTTCGTCTGCTATCTGCGCACCTTCCAGCGCATGGGACTGACGGCGATCCCGATGCGCGCGGAGACCGGGCC
Organism: Defluviicoccus sp.; assembly: GCA_013414705.1. Taxonomy (GTDB): domain Bacteria; phylum Pseudomonadota; class Alphaproteobacteria; order Rhodospirillales; family Defluviicoccaceae; genus Defluviicoccus. Next base: position 2,007,331 of record CP058705.1, on the reverse strand, counting down.
AATCGGCGGCAATCTCAGCCACGAGTTCGTCATCGTCGCCGATACCGGCGAGAGCGAGATCGCCTATCACCGCGACTTCGAGAAGATCGACTGGATCGGCTCGGATATCGACTTCGAGGGTGACCTGCAGCCGCTGGTCGATCAGTTCACCACCAAGTACGCGGCGACCGACGAGCAGCGCGATGCGGCGGCCGAGGCGGCGCTGGGTGAAGACTTGGTGACCGGGCGCGGGATCGAAGTCGGGCACATCTTCTACTTCGGTACCAAGTATTCGAAGCCGCTGGGTGCGACGGTTACCGGACCCGATGGCGAGCCGGTAGCGGTCGAGATGGGGTCGTACGGCATCGGCGTCTCCCGTCTGGTGGCCGCGGTGATCGAGGCGTCGCACGATGACGCCGGTATCATCTGGCCGGACAGCGTGGCGCCGTTCGCCGTGGGGCTGATCAACCTCAAACCCGATGACGCCGCCAGCTCAGAGCTGTGCGAGCGCCTCTACACGGCACTCACCGCCGCGGGCCATGAAGTGCTTTACGACGATCGGGCCGAACGACCGGGGGTGAAATTCTCGGAAATGGATCTGATCGGCCTGCCACAACAGGTCATCGTTGGCCCGCGCGGTGCCAAGGCTGGCACGGTCGAGCTGAAAGTGCGGCGCAGCGGTGAGCGGGAGGAGTTGCCGGTCGAAGCGGCATTGGCGCGCTTCGGCGCCTGAGTTCAGCCTCGCAATCCGTCTCGGTACAGACACCGGACGTTCACCACGGAGCAGCGGATGTTCAAGGCGTTCGAATGGACGGTGGCGATGCGCTACCTGCGGCCGCAGCGGCAGGAGGGCTTCATTTCCGTCATTGCCCTGTTCTCGCTGCTGGGAATCTTTCTCGGCGTAGCCACGCTGATCATCGTCATGTCGGTGATGAATGGCTTCCGCCAGGAACTGCTGGGGCGAATCCTGGGGCTGAACGGTCATCTCAGCGTCTACAGTCTTCCGGGCACCGATCTCACCGACTACGACCCGATGCGTCAGGCGGTCGCCCGCATACCCGGGNTGACCCTCGTCGATCCGATGATCGAGAACCAGGTCATGGTCACCGCAAACGGAAATTCCCGGGGAGCGGTGGTGCGCGGGCTCGCACCCGTCGACCTGCGGGCACGGGAGATCATTGCTGACAACATCAGCTCGGGTTCGCTGGACGACTTCAAGGGCGACGACGCGGTGCTGATCGGCGCCCGGATGGCCGAGCGCATGGGGGTGGGGGTGGGGGACCGGATTACCCTGATCTCTCCGAAAGGCAACATCACCGCTTTCGGTACGGTGCCGCGGATGCGCAGCTACCGCATTATCGGCACCTTCGACGTCGGCATGTTCGAATACGACAGCAGCTTCATCTTCATGCCGCTCGAAGCAGCGCAAACCTATTTCCGCATGCCGGGGGCCGTCACGACGCTTGAGGTGTTCATCAACGATCCCGATCAAGCGCCGCAGTTTGCACGCGAGATCGCACGCACGCTTGCCGGTGTTGGTCGGGTGCACGACTGGCAGCGGGCGAATTCCAGCTTCTTCAACGCGATTCAGGTCGAACGCAACGTCATGTTCCTGATCCTGACGTTGATTATCGTCGTTGCCGCCTTCAACATCATCTCCAGCATGATCATGCTGGTAAAGGACAAGGGCCGCGCCATCGCCATCCTCAGGACGATGGGGGCGACGCGGGGATCGGTGATGCGCATCTTTTTCATTGCCGGCGCCAGCGTCGGTGTCGTCGGCACGCTGCTGGGGTTCGTAGGCGGGCTTGCCTTCGCCATCAACATCGAAAGCATTCGTCAGGTGATCCAGGGCTTGACCGGTACGCAGCTGTTTGCACCCGAGATCTACTTCCTGTCGCAGCTGCCGGCGAAGGTCGATCCGCTCGAAGTGGCTCTGGTCACGGGCATGGCACTGGCGCTGTCCTTTCTGGCCACCATCTATCNNCCGCCTGGCGGGCGGCACGGATCGAACCGGCCGAGGCACTGCGCTATGAATGATACGATGGGGTCGTTTTCTGCCGACCGGGTCATCGAACCGGTTGGCGGGCAGGCGGCGGCGCCTCTGTTCCGGCTGCAGGGTATCGTGCGCGCCTATCGGCAGGGAAGATCGACCCTGAAGGTGCTGAACGGTGCCGAGCTTGTGGCGGGTGTAGGCGAACTGGTTGCGCTTGTCGGCCCGTCGGGCTCTGGGAAATCGACGCTGTTGCACATCGCAGGCCTGCTGGAGCGTCCGGATGAGGGCGAGGTCTGGCTCAACGGCCAGGAGTGCGGAGCACTCGATGACGGAAAGCGGACGGCGCTCAGGCGCTCCAACATCGGCTTTGTCTACCAGTACCACCATCTGCTGCCGGAGTTCTCCGCCGAGGAGAACGTCGTCCTGCCGCAGATGATCGCCGGTACCGGGCGCCGCCGGAGCCGGGAGCGGGCACGTGCCCTGCTGGGCTCGCTGGGACTGGCGGACCGACTTTCTCACCGACCCGGTCAGCTCTCCGGTGGTGAGCAGCAGCGTGTCGCGATCGCCCGCGCGCTGGCCAACCAGCCGAAGGTGGTGCTCGCCGACGAGCCGACGGGAAACCTCGATCCTGCCACCGCCGAAGAGGTCTTCGCGCTGTTTCTCGACCTTGCCCGCGAGGCGGGCCTGGCGGCGGTCATCGCCACCCATAATCCGGCACTGGCGGCCCGCATGGATCGGACGGTACGTCTTGAGGGCGGGCGTCTGGTGACTGACACGGCAGTCGCTCAACACCGCCTGGCCGATGGCTGAACAATAACTGAATAAGGGCCGTCCCCGGGCCAAGTCATCCGCCGTGCATCCTTGTCGAAAGCACGTGCCGAACACACCTGAGAGTGAAAACACGGCTATGGCGAGAATGCCATGGCGTGGCTTTGAGACGATCGATAGACTCCGCTATCGGATAAAATCTATGCTTGCGAGGTTCCGATGCATCGCTCCTTGTTGGTTGTTTCAGGATTGGCCGTTGCGGTCTTCGCGCTCGGCCTTCTGACGACGTCGCCTGCATCTGCCTTCAGTGAGGAGCCGATCAGCGGTACGACCGGCAGCGGCAGTGGCGGCAACCGGTTTCTGGATCGGACGCGGTACCCCGGCTCAACGGCGCGGCGCTTGGCGAGGACACGTCGGCCGGTGGCCAAGATTCACCGTTTTCCTTCAGTGTCACCGGTCCGAGTATGCAGGGGGCGCGAGCGTACGCGACCAGGGGAGCGATAACTCTCACCTGTACTGGGGGAACACCACCAACCGCCATGAGACCTATGGGCGCGACAGCACCAGCAGCCGCAACCCCTACGGCTATCCCTATCGATAGGCAGCCTCATGCGCCTGCCGTCCGCCGGACGATGTGCCGCCGCCGGGCGTCAGGTGCCAGCTCTTCTGCTGGTTAGCCTGCTGCTTTCGCCCTTTGCGGCAGGCGGCTGCGATGGTGACGCTCAGGAAGCGGTGACCGGGCCGTCAGCCTCTGAGGTGGCGGTGGCCCGTGCCGAGGGCTGGCCGGATTCCGCCAGTTCTGTGAACAGGTTCGGGGCCGGACGGTGCTCTGGACCGCAACTGTCTTACAGGCGAAGCAGGACGCCGGCACGTCGTCCGTGCAGCCCGGTCTGCTGCTGCTGGATATCGATGGCAGCGATCCTGGGGCCGAGCCCGAGGTGGTGGCCCAGATCCGCTGCCGCAGGCTTCCGAGCTGCCGCCTGGCCAGACGGTTACGGTGCGCGGCATGATCCTTGGCTGTGAGACGTATGATGGCGCCAAGGTCGTTCGCCTTGATCTGCAGTCCATCGAGTGGCGGACACAGGTGCACAGCTGACGTCCGGGATGTTGCGGTGTATCAAAGCTGTGTCTGGTATTGAGCTGATTCCAGCGGCGGCTGGTGGCAGGCGCAGGACTGGTTCACCGAGGTTTCCCATTCCAAACGCATGGCGCTAATCAATTAATATTTGCCATAAGTTAGTGAACCTTGTTCAAATAACAGGTGAAGTTGTGCGAGGCCAGGAACCGATAAGCCGACCGATGACCCGAACTGTCAGAATTGCGCCGTCGATCCTGTCCGCCGACTTCGCGCGTCTCGGGGAGGAGGTGCGTGCCATCGACGCCGCAGGGTGCGACTGGGTGCACATCGACGTCATGGACGGCCACTTCGTGCCCAACCTGACGATCGGTCCGGCAGTGATCCGGGCGTTGCGGGGGCATTCGGCGAAGCCGTTCGATGTGCATCTGATGATCGAGCCGGTGCAGCCTTATCTGGCCGACTACGCCGAGGCCGGCGCCGACATTATCACCGTGCATGCCGAAGCCGACCGACACCTGGACCGGGCGCTGCAGGTGATCCGCGGGCTGGGGAAAAAGGCGNGGGTTTCGCTCAATCCATCCACTCCGGAGACGGTAATCGAGTACGTGCTCGACCGCCTCGACCTGGTGCTGGTGATGAGCGTTAACCCCGGTTTCGGTGGCCAGATCTTCCTGCCCTCGCAGCTCGAANAAATCACTCGGATCAGGAGAATGATCGGCGATCGTGAGATCGCGCTGGAAGTGGACGGCGGCATTAATCCACAGACCGCCGCACAAGTCGTCGAGGCCGGTGCCGATGTCCTCGTCGCGGGGTCGGCGGTTTTCCGCGGTGAGGATTATCGCTCGACCATAGCCGCACTTCGTCCGGCTGCCGAGTGAACCACAACCCGATCTATCCACGTATTTCTCCCCGTCTCGAGTCGTGCAAAAGAACGGGGATGAACGATGCGTGGACTGCCGGCCCTCCTGGCAACGCTGCTGTTATCGGCGTGTACGGTGTTCGGCGTGCGCTCCGGTACTGAGGAACCTGCGCATACGGTGGACCAGTTGCTCGACGGGGATGTCGAGATCCGCACCTACGGGCCACGCATCGCCGCAGAAGCGGTCGTGGATGCACCAGACGAAGACGCCGGGCGGAACGCTGCCTTTCGGGCGCTGTTCGACTACATCTCCGGCGCCAACCGGGCGCAGGAGACGATCGCCATGACGGCACCGGTCCAGGTGGATGATGAGCAACGGGACAGGGGATCGCAGGCGATCGCCATGACCGTGCCCGTTCAGACCGGCCCCGTCGGCGAGGGACGGTACGCCATGCGCTTCTTCCTGCCGTCTTCGTTCACGCTGGATACTGCCCCGGCTCCAACCGATCCGCGCATCCGGCTGCTGGCGGAGCCGGAAGAAACCATGGCGGTGCTGCGGTTCAGCGGTTCGAGGTCCGACGCGGCTGTGAAGGAGCGCACGGCGGAGCTACTGCATGCTCTGGAGGAGTCGCCGTGGCAGCCTGAGNGGAGTCCCACTGCTTGGTTCTACGATCCGCCCTGGACCATCCCGGCTTTGCGTCGCAACGAGGTCGTGGTGCGGGTCGCGGCACGGCACGAGATGGCTAACTGATCGCGTCGATCTGGTCGTCGGACAGTCCGCCGGGAACGATGGTCACCGGGATCGGCAGCCGTCCGATCCGCTTCATGACGTGGCCGATGATCCGGCCCGGCTGTCCGGATCCGGCGGCGGCGCCCAGCACCAGGATCGACAGATCGTGCTCGGCATCGAGAAGTTTGGAGAGCTGTTCGGTCAGGTCGCCTTCGCGGATGAACACCACGGGCGTGCGTCCGGAGAGCTTCTGGACCACCGAGGCGACCACCTGCAGCATCTCTTCCGCCTGCTCGCGCCGCTCCTCGGCCATCAGGTGGCCGACCGCCATCCAGTGCTGATATTCCACCGGCTCGATCACATAGAGCAGCGCCACCCGGCCGCTGGTGGCGCGTGCGCGCCGGCAGGCGTAGCGCAGCGCCTGATGCAGCTCCTCGCTCTCGTCCACGACGCACAANAAGGTGCGCCCCGGCGGTTCGGTGCCCGGAGCTGAGGTGGTGGCCGATGTGGTGCCGGCACCCGGCGCGCTGTCTTGCTGTCGAACGTTCACCCGTCAGCCCTTGCGAAAGGCGAGATTGGCCAGCCATCCTGCCAGCGCGGCAAGCAGCACCGCAAGAACGCCGTAGCCCAGCGGCTGGTTCTGGGCAAACTCGTAGACCCGAGCCTCGAATCCGACCTTGCCGACAACCAGAGGTGTCGTTTCGGCGCTGACCACATCGCCGTTCTCGATCAGAAAGACGCTGACGGTATAGGTGCCGATCGGAGCGTTGGCGGGAATCCAGATGTCGGTGCGAAACAACCGCTGACCGACGAACGTGATTGAGCCCGGTTCCTTCGAGAACAGTCCCTCGCGTTGTCGGGTGCGGATCAGTGCCTGACGAAACTCCATGGCTCGGCGCTCACTGGTGCTTTCCAACGGCACCAGTCGGAGCCACTGCACGCCCAGTCCGTGAAAGTCCGCGGCAGCGTCCGGCAGAATTTCGGCAATCGGCCGGCTGCTGGCGATCGACCAGAAGCCGGGAACGTTCGCAAACGACATATCGGCTTCGTTCACCCAGATTCCCCAGCGCCGTCCTTTGCGGTGGACGCTGGCANNATGCCGGGGACCCTGGACCACCACCACCACGTCGCCGTGGCCGCCGGTGGCGCCGAACAACAAGACGCTGGTGCCGCTGAAGCCTGTGGTCACGGCCACCAGGTGATTCGAGCGCTGCCGCCAGCTCGGCCCGGGCTGCGGGGAGCGGGGGCCGTCAGCAGCACGAGTGCCGCGAACNAGGATCGGTGCGAGGGCGCGCATCACCAGCGGGATTCGGGTCACCGCANNCCTCCGGCAGGCCGGTAACCGANNGTAGAGGTCGGCCGGTGTGACGATCAGATCGTAGGCGAGCTTGCCGGCCACCACGAGCACGAGCAGCGCCAACAGCCCGCGGAGCTGGTCGCCGCGCAGACGTGTGCCGGCGCGGACGCCGAACTGGGCGCCGATGACCGAACCGGCGATCAGCAGCAGTGCGAGGACGACATCGACCGTCTGGGTGGTGACCGCCTGCATGATCGTCACCGCCGCGGTGACAAAGATGATCTGGAACAAAGATGTGCCGACGACGATGCTGGACGGCATGCCCAGCAGGTAGATCATCGCCGGCACCATGATGAACCCGCCGCCGACGCCCAGAATCGCCGCCAGAATGCCGACCAGAATGCCGATGCCGATCGGCAGCAGCGCACTGATATAGAGCCGGGAGTGGCGGAAACGCACCTTGAACGGCAATTTGTCCAGCCAGGTTCGGGGCGGCTTCGGGCGGACCACCGGGTGGCGCGAACGGCGCATCGCCTGCACGCTCTCCTTCAGCATCAGCAGGCCGATGACGCCGAGAAACAGCACGTAGGCGAGACGGATTACCACATCCAGCTGCGCCATGTGGTGCAGCACGGCGAAGACGGCAACACCGATTGCCGAGCCGACGAGGCCGCCTGCCAGCAGCGCAATCCCCATGCGGAAATCCACGTTGCCGCGGCGCCAGTGCGCCAGCACGGCGCTGATCGAAGGGGCGACGATCTGGTTGGCGCCGGTGGCGACCGCGACCGGTGCCGGAATGCCGATGAAGATCAGCAGCGGCGTGGTCAGGAAGCCGCCGCCGACGCCAAACATCCCGGAGAGAAACCCGACCAGTGCGCCCAGTCCGAGAAGAACGAAGACATCAACCGCCATCTCGGCGATCGGAAGATAGATGTCCATCGACCGCGCTGTCCTCGGCTCAGGCTGGCCACGGTGGCCAGGGCTTGGATGGCCTGGGTTCGGGTGGCCTGGGGTTTGTAAGTCGAATTCCGGCAATGTACGGACCGGCGCGATGCCGGCAGTCCGGCGGCGCAGGAACGCAACGCCACCTTACCGGGAAGAGCGATCCGGATCAAAAGGTTGAATGCGATTTCCCGGCGCGGCCAGACGATGCGTGGGCTGCCGACACGTCAGCGCTCGCCGCGCCTCGATCGCTTAGCAGTTGGCGGGCGCGAGCGATGATTCGCAGCGTTTCCGGCCACAGATCGAGGCTTTTGAGGTGTGCTGCGTCGGCCCACTGCACGGCCGCCGCGTCGTCGGAGGCCTGCGGATCGCCACTCTCCCACAGCGCCAGAATGTCGATCAGCGTGTAATGCCAGCGCACGCGCCCGTCCGACGGTGCGTGCTCGATCAGATCGACGACGTCAATCAGCGCCAGCGGCCGGATGACGATGCGCGTTTCTTCCATCACCTCGCGCGCTGCGGCCTGGTACACCGTTTCGCCCAGCTGCTGCAGGCCACCCGGCAGGCTCCATTCGCCGGCCCGTGGCGGGCAAGCGCGGCGGACCAGCAGCACCTGATCCTCGCGGAAAACGACGGCGCCGATGCCGACCAAAGGTTGCGACGGGAACTCCCTCGACATGTGCTCTCCTTCGGAATGCGTCGTTTTGGTCGGTGCGCGTGGTATCTATACGTCTGTCGTGGCGAGCAGGCGACTGGCCGCCGCGGGAGGTGAGTGAAGGATGGCGTTGGAGGCGGCGGTCGATGTATCGGAACGGTCAAGGTAACGTCGACGGATCGTCGCGGCGGAAGGGTCGCAGGTCGTGAGTCCGGCTGCTCCGGAAAACAGGCCGGCTCCGCGGCGCCACGAGCGCATGCGCATGGCACTGATTGCACGCCTGCGGGCGTACTTCTTTGCCGGCATTCTGATCACGGCGCCGGTCTCGATCACCATCTATCTCGCCTGGCTGTTCGTCACCTTCGTCGATTCGCGGGTATCGCTGTTGCTGCCGACGCGGTTCAACCCCGAGAACTACCTGCCGTTCGCGGTCCCGGGGCTGGGGCTGCTGATGGTCGGCGGCGCACTGATCGTCATCGGCGCACTGACCGCGGGGTATCTGGGACGGCTGATCACCCGTGTCCTCGATGGCGTGCTGGCACGGATGCCGGTGCTGCGCAGCATCTACCGGGCGGTCAAGCAGGTGTTCGAGACGGTTCTGGCGAACAAGTCGAACGCCTTCCGCCAGGCGGTGCTGGTCNAGTATCCCCGGCGCGGCATCTGGACGATCGGCTTTCTGACCGGCGTCACCAAGGGTGAGGTGCAGACGGTAACCGGCGAAGAGGTGATCAACATCTTCGTGCCGACCACGCCCAACCCCACCTCCGGCTTTCTGCTGTTCGTTCCCCGCGCCGACGTGATCGAACTCGCCATGTCCGTCGAGGACGCACTGAAGATGATCGTCTCCGGCGGCATCGTCACCCCGCAGGAAGCGGAACGACCAACCCACGCCGAAGCCGGGATCCAGAACGCTTAGGCGGGCCAGGCGGCGGAGAAGTTACGCCGGCAGTTGCAGCAGCCACCGTTGGAGGCAGGCCTCGGCACGCTGCCGTAGGCCCGGGCCAAGGCGTGCGTTCTCGGCACGCAGGGCAGCCGCATCGAGGCCTGCCTGCGAAAGTTCCAGGGTGTGTCCGATCAGCCAGCGCTCGAAGCCGGGGCCGCCGGCCTCGGGATGGAACTGCACCGCCAGCGTGGAGCGGCCAAGCGCGAACGCCTGGTGCGGGCAGCTCGCCGTCGAGGCCAGCAGCTCTGCACCCGGTGGCAGGTCAAAGGTATCGCCGTGCCAGTGCAGAACCGGCGCACCGTCGAACGCGGCAAGGCATGACGTTCGGCCCGCCGCGCTCAGCGCGATCGGTGCGAAGCCGATCTCCTTGCACGGGCCGGGGTAGACTGCCGTATCCAGGGCACGGGCGATGAGCTGGGCGCCGAGACAGATGCCGAGCGTCGGCCGGCCTGCCGCAAGCCGAGCCCGCAGCTTGGCGATCTCGGTTGCGAGGAATGGATATGCATCTTCCTCGTAGACGCCGATCGGGCCCCCAAGCACGACGAGCAGGTCGGGTTCGAGCGGCTCGAGCTGCGCGAGATCGTCGAGGCCGATGTCCCAATAGCGAACCTCAAATCCTTCGCGGACCAGCACCGGCTCGAACGCCCCCAGATCTTCGAACGCGAGATGACGGATGGCGATGGCAGTCTTCGGCATGCGAACTCCACGGGACGGGATGCGACCGACGCGTCGGTCGGACTCGCCGGACACACATGCAGCCCGGCGCGGGCGTGGTCAACCGCTCCGATGCGGACGCAGCGGCAAGGTTGACCGTGAAAATCTACTAGTAGATATCTGGCGTGGCCTCGCCCTTGAGCGGGTAGGCTTAATGCCGATAACGAAAAACATTGATTGACGTGATCCAGGGCAAGCCGAGGAAGGCGTGGTATCTACTAGTAGATGCCCGCCGTCACCCCGAGCGCAGGGTCTTCACCGCCTGGTCGCGTTCGAACAGGTAGAGGAGCGTGCGCAGGGCCTGGCCGCGTCGGCTCATGAGTTCGGGGTCGCGCTGCAGGATCAGCGCCGCGTCGTCGCGCGCGGTGGCGAGCATCTCGGCGTGGTGCGCCAGATCGGCGACTCGGAAGGCGGGCAGGCCGCTCTGGCGCACCCCNAGCAGTTCGCCCGCACCGCGCAGCCGCAAGTCCTCCTCGGCGATGCGGAAGCCGTCGTCGGTCTCGCGCAGGATGGCCAGCCGGGCACGGGCTGCATCGCCCAGAGGCGGGGCGTACAGCAGGATGCAGGTGGAGGGNGCGTCGCCGCGCCCGACCCGACCGCGAAGCTGATGCAGCTGCGCGAGGCCGAAGCGCTCGGCGTGCTCGATCACCATCAGCGTCGCGTCGGGCACGTCCACGCCGACTTCGATCACCGTCGTCGCTACCAGCACGCTGGGCGGCCCGTCGCGAAACGCGCGCATCACCGTGTCCCGCTCAGCGGTTTTCATCCGCCCGTGCACCAGGCCGACGCGACCGGGCATGACGGCGTTCAGATGCTCGAACCGCTGCTCCGCCGCGGCCAGATCGAGCGTTTCGGAGTCCTCGACCAGCGGGCAGACCCAGTACGCCTTGCCGCCGGCCTCCAGCAGCCGGCCGGCCGCGGCCACCACCTCGTCCAGGCGCTCGGTCGAGACGGCGCGGGTGTCCACCGGCGTCCGCCCGGGCGGTTTCTCGGTCAGCCGCGAGACGTCGAGATCGCCGTAGGCGGTCATCGTCAGCGTGCGCGGGATCGGTGTCGCCGACATCACGAGGACGTCGCACGCGGCACCCTTCGCGGACAGTGCCAGACGTTGTTCGACCCCGAAGCGGTGCTGCTCGTCGATCACCGCCAGCGCCAGATCGCGGAACGCCACGCCGTCCTGCAGCAGCGCGTGCGTGCCCACCACCAGATCGATGTCGCCGGCGGCGAGTCCNTCTAATGTCTGTGTCCGCGCTGCCTCCTTCTCGCGACCGGTGAGCAGCGCGAGCCGCACCTGCGCCGCCTCTGCCAGCGGCGTGATCGTCGCCAGGTGCTGGCGGGCCAGCAGCTCGGTAGGCGCCATCAGCGCGGCCTGGCAGCCGGCCTCGATCGCGCTCAGCATCGCCAGCAGGGCGACGACCGTCTTGCCGCTGCCGACATCGCCCTGCAGCAGCCGCAGCATTCGTTGCGGCTGGCTCATGTCATGGGTGATCTCGGCCAGCGCCGCCTGCTGAGCTTCGGTCAGCGCGAATCCGAGGTGCTCGATCACGCGTGTCCGCAGCCGGCCATCCCCCGTCGTGCTCCGGCCGGCGCGCACGCGCAGCGTTCGGCGGACGACGGCAAGTGCCAGCTGGTTGGCGAGCAGCTCGTCGTAGGCGAGCCGGGCGCGGGAAGGCNNGCGAGGATCGAGATCGCGCGCGCTCTGTGGGGCGTGCGCAGCCGTCAGCGCCGCCCGCCAGCCGGGCCAGCGGTTGTGGGCGATGAACCCCAGGTCCTGCCATTCGTCGAGCTCCGGGGCGCGGTCGAGCGCAGCACGGATCGCCTTGCGCAACGTCTTCGGCGTCAGGCCGGCGGTGAGCGGGTAGACCGGCTCGATCCGCGGCAGCGCGTCCGCGTCCTGCTCGGCGACGATGTGGTCCGGGTGCACCATCTGCAGCAGGTCGCCGTAGCGTTCGACGGTGCCGCTGATCAGGCAGATTTCGCCCGGCGGCAGCATCCGCAAGACCCAGTCCGGCCGGGCGTTGAAGAACACGAGGACGATNCTGGTCGTCACCTCCTGCCGCTCCCCGGCTGCGTCGGTGGCCAGCACGCGATAGGGGCGCCGTGGGCTCCGCGGCGCATCGTGCTCGCCGATGCGGACCTTCAGGGTTACCGTGCACGGCGGCCGTACTGCCGCGATCGCGGGCGCAAGCGTGCGGTCGATGAGGCCGTGCGGTAGGTGCCACAACAGATCGATGGTCCGCTCGCACTCCAGCTTGCGCAGCGTCTTCGACAGCGCCGGTCCGACGCCCGGAAGCTGGCTGGTGGCGGTGAACAGGGGGAACAGGATGGTCGGTCGCATCAGTGGTGGGCTTGCAGCACATGCGGGGCAGGGCGATACGGCCGGCATGACAGCTTTCACGCCCATCGCTATATGCTAATCCGTGTCGCCCCGCGGGGCCACGCCAGCGGAGAGAACACATGACCGAGGATGCCGCCGAGGTCCGGCGCAAGCGATTGTTGTTCCGGTGCCACCACACCGGGATGAAGGAGAACGACCTGCTCATCGGCTCATTCGCCGACCGCAACCTGCCGGCAATGAGCGATGCCGACGTCGAATGGCTCGAGTGGCTGGTAATGAACCACGACGACATCGACCTGAACTACTGGATCACTGGCCGCAAGGAGGTTCCGCCGGAACTCGAGCATCCGGTGATGCGCGCCCTGATCGCATTCAAGTACGTCGCCTAGCCCCTTGCCGTTCGATCATCATCTCCTTCCCGGCAGCGGCCGGTACCGGATCGCGGGCGCGCCGCCCGGCTTCGACGGCCGGGTGCTGGCGGAGCTTGCGACCGCAAAGCATGGCGCGGGAAACGCAGCGAGCGGAGCAGGGCGCCCCGGCGCGCTGATCGTGATCGCGCGCGACGACGTGCGTCTGGCGCAACTGGCAGAATCGCTTGCGTTCTTCGCGCCCGAGGTCGAGCGGATCGAGCTGCCGGCCTGGGACTGCCTGCCGTACGACCGTGTCTCGCCGCACGCCGAGATCGTCGGTCGGCGCATCGACGCACTCGCGCGACTCGGGGCGGCAGCCAGGACCGGTGCAGCGAATGAAGCAGGCGCCGGCGAGACAGCGCCCCGCATCCTGCTGACCACGATGACGGCCGCCCTGCAGCGCATGCCGCCTGCGGACGAAATCCGCCGCCGCACCCTGGTCATTTCCCGCGGACAGCGCCTGGAGCCGGAGGTCCTGCTGAGCCGGCTTGCGCACCTGGGCTTCGTGCGCGCCGAGACGGTTTCCGATCGCGGCGACTACGCGGTGCGCGGCGGCATCGTCGATCTGTTCCCGGCACGCGCCGCCGAGCCGCTGCGCCTCGATTTCTTCGGCGACGAGGTGGACGGCATCCGCACCTTCGACGTCGCCAGCCAGCGGACGACGAAGCGCCTGAAGCGCTGCGTCATCCTGCCGGTCAGCGAGGTGCTGCTGGACGACGATACCATCCGCAACTTCCGCGTCGCCTACCGTGCGCTGGTGGGGACCAGCGCCAGCACCGATCCGCTGTACGCCGCGGTCTCCGCCGGCCAGCGCTACCAGGGCCTGGAGCACTGGCTGCCGCTGTTCTACGAGCGGCTGGCAACGATCTTCGACTACCTGCCGGACGCATCGGTGATCCTCGACCATCAGGCGGACGACGTGCGCGAGGGCAGGATGGAGATGATTGCCGAGTACTACGCGGCGCGCCGCGATGTCGGCAGCGGCCGCTTCGCCGACCAGGCCAGTGCCTACAACCCGGTGCCGATCGAAAGCCTGTTCGTGGGCGAGGACGACTGGCAACACGCGCTGGCGCCGCGCACGGTGNGGGAACTGAGCCCGTTCGCCGCTCCCGAAGGTGCTGCGGACGTCATCGATGCCGGCGGGCGGCCCGGAACCGATTTCGCCGAGGCACGCCAGCGGGCGGACCTCAACGTCTTCGATGCGCTGGCGACACGCATCGGCCAGCACCACACGGACGGCAAACAGGTGCTGATCGCCGCCGTCAGCCGCGGCTCGCGCGACCGGTTGGCAACGGTGCTGCGCGAGCACAAGATCNAGGGCGTGCAGCCGGTGGACGGCTGGACCGAGGCGGCTGCGCTTGCACCGAAGCAGGTGGCGCTCGCCGTGCTGCCGCTGGACGCCGGCTTCGTCGCCGAGGGCCTCGCCGTGATCGCCGAGCAGGACATCCTCGGCGAGCGGATGGTCCGCCGCGGCCTGCGCCGCGCGCGGCCCGACAACTTCCTGATGGAAGCCTCGTCCCTGGCGCCGGGCGACCTCGTCGTGCACGTCGATCACGGCATCGGCCGCTACGACGCGCTCGAGACCGTCCTGGCGGGCGGCGCGCCGCACGACTGCCTGCGAATCGTTTACGCCGACAACGACCGGCTGTTCCTGCCGGTCGAGAACATCGAGATGATCGGCCGCTTCGGCTCGGAGAGCGNNGGGATCGTTCTCGACAAGCTGGGCGGCGCCGCCTGGCAGGCGCGCAAGGCGCGGATGAAGGAGCGGCTGCGCGAGATGGCGGGCGAGCTGATCCGCATCGCCGCGTCGCGTGCCGTCCGTGAAGCCCNNTCGGTGGTCCCGCCGGAAGGGCTGTTCGACGAGTTCTGCGCCCGGTTCCCGTGGAGCGAGACCGAGGATCAGGCGCGCGCGATCACCGACGTGCTCGACGACCTGGGCAGCGGCCGGCCGGCCGACCGGCTGATCTGCGGCGACGTCGGCTTCGGCAAGACCGAGGTGGCGCTGCGCGCCGCCTTCGTGACCGCCATCGACGGCCGGCAGGTGGCGGTCGTGGTGCCGACGACGCTGCTGTGCCGCCAGCATGCGCGCACCTTTGCCGAACGGTTCGCGGGCTTTCCGGTGCGTGTCGGCGAGCTGTCGCGGCTGACCAGCGCCAAGGACATCAAGGCGACCAAGGCCGGGCTGAAGGACGGCACGGTCGACATCGTCGTCGGCACGCACGCGCTGCTGGCCAAGGACATCGGGTTCCGTGACCTGGGTCTGCTGATCGTCGACGAAGAGCAGCACTTCGGTGTCGCGCACAAGGAGCGGCTGAAGAAGCTGAAGACGGACGTGCACGTGCTCACGCTGTCGGCCACGCCGATCCCGCGCACCTTGCAGTTGGCGCTGACGGGGGTGCGCGAGATGAGCCTGATCGCCACCCCGCCGGTGGACCGGCTGGCGGTGCGCACCTTCGTGCTCGAATACGATCCGGTGGTGATCCGCGAGGCGATCTTGCGCGAGCACGCCCGCGGCGGCCAGACCTTCTATGTCTGCCCGCGCATCGAGGACCTGGGCGCGGTGGCGGAGAAGCTGGCGGCGCTGGTCCCCGAGGTTTCGGTCATCACGGCGCACGGCCGGATGTCGTCGCGCGAGCTGGAGGCGGCGGTGGGCGCCTTCTACGAGCGCAAGCACAACATCCTGCTGTCCACCAACATCATCGAATCCGGCCTCGACCTGCCGTCGGTGAACACCATCATCATCCACCGCGCCGACATGTTCGGGCTGTCGGGGCTGTACCAGCTGCGTGGCCGGGTGGGGCGCGGCAAGCTGCGCGCGTACGCCTACCTGACGCTGCCGCCGCGCCGCAAGGTCGGCAAGTCGGCGGAAAAGCGGCTGTCGGTGATGCAGGCGCTCGACGCGCTGGGTGCGGGTTTCACCGTCGCCAGCCACGACCTCGATATCCGCGGTGCCGGCAACCTTNTGGGCGACCAGCAGTCGGGCCACATCCGCGAGGTGGGGATCGAGCTCTACCAGCAGATGCTGGACGATGCCGTGGCCGAAGCGCGCAACGCTGGCGGGGCAACGCCGCACGCACCGGAATGGAGCCCGCAGATCTCGCTGGGCCTGCCGGTTCTGATCCCCGAAGCCTACGTGCCCGACCTCGGCGTGCGTCTGGGGCTCTACCGGCGGGTGGGCGATCTCGCCGACCGGGCCGCAATCGATGCGTTCGCGGCCGAACTGGTGGACCGCTTCGGTGCGTTGCCGGACGAGGTGAGCAACCTTTGGAAGTGGTTGNCAATCAAACAGTTCTGCCGCCAGGGCGGGGTGGAGCGGATCGAGGCCGGACCGAAAGGCGCGGTGGTCGCCTTCCGCGAGGGGGCGATCGCCGATCCGGCGCGCCTCGTCGCCTTCATCGCCCGCCAGGGTGCGGGCTGCAAACTGCGTCCCGACCAGCGCCTCGTCTTCCGCCGCGACTGGGAAACGCCTCCCGACCGCCTCAAGGGCGTGCGCGATTCACCCGCGCGCTCGCCAAGGCGGCGACGGGTAAGAGCCGGCGCGTCCTTCTGCTATGATGCGCGCCAGTTACGGAGAAACGCGCATGGCCAGGGACTTCAGCGTCATCGTGGAGCAGGACAGCGAGGGATACTACGTCGCCTCGGTGCCGGAACTGCCGGGCTGCTACACCCAGGCTACTTCGCTCGACGAACTGATGATCCGCATCCGTGAGGCGATCGAGGCCAACCTGGAGGTTCGTGGCGATGCTCACGAACCCNTGGAATTCGTCGGAGTACAGCGGATTTCAGTCGCTGCTTGACCCGGCGGCCCGGTCGGGAGGACCCCGTTACTACAAGTAGTCCATAATACGTCGTAGTCTATGCTATGAAATTTGAGATAAATTTATAACCATATTATAGATAAACCATCCATCGTTTGTAATAAAGTATTCTCTATTGGCGTTTGATTTATCCCTCACAAAGCCGATTCCATCGCGATAAGGCTCCCAGGAAACAATTTTGTCGTAACGTACTCGGAAACTCTTTCCAGAGGCGGAAAAATATAGGTGCTTGTTTGTGACGCCAAGATAACCTATATGCGTATCTGTCTCCAAATAAGGAACAGATCTTCCTTCAAAAGCGCCTACACGCCAATAAACACCCTTATATATACGCACGCTTGCGCCTTGAGACCGTCCGACACGCCGCATGCGAGTTTTTTGTTGAACGTACTTAGTGTCTGGGAATACCCAAACAATTTGTTCAGTTTTCAAAATATTAAAAGGCAACTGCCCTATAATATTTATCCTTTGCGGGACATTTCCATCCAAAATGTCTCGTATCACCGCACCTTTTACGAGTTTTGAGTAAGCACCATGTTGATCCATCACTTCCTGATTCAGGTTAAAAAAATGCATAATGTTTTCTATTCTTGTCTCCTCATCTTTTGACAGCAGACCATCTTCAAACGCCAGAGTGATAGCTGTTTCACATTCTTTAATTGCAATCTTAGCGGCGCTAGCGTCATCTAGCCAATGTGATTGTTTTAGATTTGTTAACGTGGTGTGCAGCAATGCGGTGTCTTCTTCGGAATTTTCGCCTGCGCGCGCCATTTGGGCGATCAAAGCAGAGAGTTCTCGTTTCCCTAAGGCGTTCTTTTCTTTGCATTCTTTGTGCGCCGATCTAAAAATCCCGACTGGGTCGCCACAGAACCGACATGCTCCCATTCCACCCCCTTTGTTCTAGTCGGGCGTCTCGCGCGCGGCGTAAAAATCCTCTATAGGATTGCAGTTTTATTAAGGTTTACCTTCAGTCAATGCCTGCCTGCTCGAAGACTGCCTGAGGCCCCCATTGGAGCAAAAATCGCGTAATCTTACCCTTCATATATCGGCTTTCACAGGCAGTGGGAATATCGTCGTTCCCTTCACTAACGTCGCCAAACGCCGCTATGCTGGCCTTGTGGGCTAGCGCCGCCTGAGTCACCGCCCGCCATGCCCTACGCAACGCCGCTCGTCGTCGCCGTCTTCTGCCTCGTCTACCTGGGGATGGCGCTGGGGCGCTGGCCGGGGCTGAAGGTGGACCGGTCCGGTATCGCCATCCTGGGCGCGATCGTCCTCTATCTCGCCGAGGCGGTGACGCCGCAGCAGGTGCTGGACGCCATCGACTGGCCCGCCATCCTGGTGCTGTTCGGGCTGATGATCCTCTCGGCGCAGTTCGCCGCCTGCGGCTTCTACGACCTGTGCTCGGCGAGGATCGCCGGCACGCGGGCGCATCCGGCGGCGATTCTGGCACTCACAGTAGCGGTGGCGGGCGTGCTGTCGGCAATCCTCGCCAACGACGTTGTCGTCTTTGCGATGACGCCGATGCTGATTCGGGGCTGCTCGCGCNGCGGGCTCGATCCGCGGCCGTTCCTGATCGGGCTCGCCGGCGGTGCTAACGCCGGCTCGGCGGCAACCGTGATCGGCAATCCGCAGAACATCCTCATCGGCCAGTCCGGCAACCTCGGGTTCTGGGACTTCGCTCGCGTCTGTGCGCCGCCGGCAATTTTAGCACTCGCCACCGTTTTCCTCGTCGTCTGGTTCGTCTGGCGCCGGCGTTTCGAGAGCGGGCTGATGCGCGACGGCGCGGAGGAGGAGCCCTTGCCGCTCCGCAGGTGCACTGGANTCGGCATCGGCAAGGCGATCCTCGCCACCGCAGCGCTGCTCGCGCTCTTCGCCACCTCGCTGCCGCACGTGGCGAGCGTGCTGGTGGTGGCGGCCGTCCTGCTGATCAGCCGCAGGCTTGCGACCCGCGAGATCCTGGGGCTGGTGGACTGGCACCTGCTGGCGCTGTTCGCGGGCCTGTTCGTCGTCACCGCCGCGCTTGCGGCAACCGGGCTGCCGGCGCAAATGCTGGCGGCGGTACGGGATGCCGGGATCGATCCCNGCGGCCTGCCGGCGCTGGTGCCGCTGACGCTCGCCGGCAGCAACAGCATCGGCAACGTTCCGACGGTGATCCTGCTGCTGGCCGTATTCGGCGCGCTACCCGCCGAAACGCTGTTCCGGCTCGCCGTGTTCTCGACGCTCGCCGGCAACCTGCTCATCGTCGGCAGCCTCGCCAACATCATCGTCGTCGAGCGGGCGCGCCACGCGGGTGTGAAGCTGCGCTTCGCCGAGCATGCCCGCTGCGGCGTGCCGATGACCCTGCTGTCGTTTGTGCTCGCGATCCTCTGGTTCGCCGTCTGCTGACCGGACGCCGAAGCGAACTTCCGTGCACGTTGCGCTGTACAGGCCGCAAGCGAGCCGCTAAGTTGTCGCCCTGCCGCGCGGCGGGCCGGGTTCGCGTATGGTCTTGGTTGCCAGCGGCAGGACCCTCGTGGCAGCGGAGGGCGTGTCCCTTTGTTCTGCCGCCGTCTTCCGGTCACACCGGTGGTGCGGGCGCATAGCTCAGTTGGTAGAGCAGCTGACTCTTAAGCTCCTGATTCTCCTTTAAAATCAAGCGGTTTCTCATCCGTTCTCCCGACGTTCTTGTCGTTTGCCGTCAATGGCTTAGAAAGCGACTGAGAAACCGCCAAGAGCCTCGATATGCGATTTTTGCATGCGTCCGCTGGTTGAGTGGTTGTGGATGCGCGGGAGCTTAAGGGAGGCGGTTGCACTCAAAGCGAGAGCGAGACAATATCCTGAATCGCAGCACGGGGGTATCCATGCGAGTACAGCTAATCGACACGACGCAATCCGAGTTGGACCCTGCGGCAGGCGTCGGCGCCCAAGAGCGCAAACGTATGTCATTGACGTTGCCGAGGTGCCCAGAGCGGGTGATCTGGTGGGTATCAGCGTGGACGGATTAGAACGCACGTTGTGCGTTAGGCGTATGCGATGGCTAGCGACTGTTGTAGATGCATCCGGCGACCTGGAAAACCAGCCGCCCATTGCAGCGGAGATCGTCTGCGAGGTTTGGGATGTGCCGGAGCCCGAAAAATCCGATGGCTTCAACTATTACGTCAGCGACTGAGCGGTGCTTTGCGCTTACAGCGTTAGCAGCATCAGCCACACCGGCGCCTGAATGATTAGGCACTCGCCGAAGAAGCAGCACAGGAACCAGCGAAGACCGGCGTCCATGGGAGCCCCTGCGATCGGCGAACACGACGGCAGGGATACCGCAGCGGGGTTGAGGATCGGTTAAAGCCGCAGAAGGGCAGCCTCGCGACTGCCCCCCGCCTGACGCTCGCGCTTACTTTCTTTATTTGAGACGATCGACCATCCGACGATGAGGGAGATCGACGTGTCATCCCACTTGCGTCGATTCGGGGTTCCTCCTGCCGTTGTCCGGGGGCAGAGAAGTTACGCCTCGCGCTCCAGTCCGGATTGTGGCACGGTCGGATCCATCTACCGGCGCAGCACGGAGTGCGAGACCTGGTGAGGGCCGCCCGTAGAGCGGAGGATCAGGCTCGATGACTTGCGAAGTTTGCATAATGAATCGGCACGGCATCGTGCTTGCCGCGGATAGTGCCACTACCGTCACTGAATGGATCGATGGCAAATACCAGCCGCGCTATTTTAAAGGCGCTAACAAAATTCTGCTGCTCTCCCATCACAAGCCCGTCGCATTGATGACTTACGGCTCTGCAGACCTCCAGGGATTGCCATGGGAGACAATAACAAAGGAATTTGCAAACACGATTAAGCAGAAATCGTTCAATGAGACACATGAGTATGCTTGCGAACTGTTCGATTTTATATCCTCAAATGTCCCATTCTTTAGCGAAAGCCATCGAAAAGAGCAGTTTCTATCTCATGTAAGACGCGTTATTTTTGAGATTGTATTGATGATAACGGAGAATGAGACAGTAAAAACCGCCGCAGGAGCGAGTGAAAGAGCTGGTGCAGCGGCTGCTATACTGGCAGAGTATGAAGGCAATTTAGGCGCTGCTGAGCTTCCGCCTGGTTTTGATAGCGAAGATATTGCGGCTTCTTTGGCTGCACATAGTAATACTATCCTCAGTGACGCGAAGGAATTCACTGATGGATCTCTGATTGAAGGCGCTATGGACTTAACGCGCCTTTGCCGTTTGTCGGTGGAAAGCCTATATAAGCATTACGATAAGTGTCTTGAAAGTACTGGAATCGTCGTAGCGGGCTTTGGGGATCATGAGTACCTTCCATCCGTGTGTGAATACAGTTGTTATGGTNTTTTGCTGTCGCGATTAATGTATACAGAAGAACATAAATCTGCAATAACTTCTAGCAATCTCGCTTATATTAAGGCGTTCGCTCAAAGTGATATGATAGATACGTTTGAGCGTGGTGTAGGATTTGACGTTTATGCAACAGTTAACAAAGAAACCGAGAAGTGCTTGAGTGATTTTGCTCAGGCTATATGCACTAAACTTGGCGTTTCTGCGGTGGACGGACTTGAGGAAACGATTAATGAATTTAGAGAGCGGCACGCCAATGCTTGGCTTGAGGCAGCATTCAACGCACATTCCCGGCCATTGTGGCGGGTAATTTCTTACCTGCCGATACCTGATATGGCACACTTGGCCGAAACCCTAGTCTCGTTACAGTCGTTGAAGGAGAGGGTGACAGCGCCATCCGAGTCAGTCAGCGGCCCGATTGACGTGGCCGTGGTTACCAGAGGCGACGGCGTGGTCTGGATCAAGCGAAAGCATTATTTTAATGGTGAGCTTAATCCCAGGTACTTCATGCGCGCTAAGCAGGTTTACGGGTAAGGAGATAGTGTTGTGAAGAAAGAGATGCTAATGCCATCGCCGGTGATTCCGAAGTCGCACGCTCGGAATCCTGTGCGTGTCAAAGGAACGACATCGATTTCCGAACGCATACTAAGCAAAAGAAGCGTTATACCGGACGAGGAGGTGTTTCGTCGAGAATACCGCCAAGTCGCAAAACAAAAGACGGCCTGATCATAAGCTACGGGAATTTTGGAATTTGCGCGCGTTTGGCGGGCTACCGCTGCCGGCGATACCAGGGGCTGGACGAAGTATATTTCCTGGGTTATCTCCGCTTTTCGCCATTTCGAGAATCCGGCAGGTCAGCGGCCTTCCTAATACTCTACGATTTCCGGAAATCTTCCTAAACGGACGCCATCTGCGTTCACTTTTCTCTTCGAGAAACGGTTGCTTTTGGCGAGGAGCGTCTGGAGATGTTACCCGCGAGCTCGGCGGAGAAAAGGCCGCACTTGAACTGGATAGCGGTGAGACCTTCTCGAAACTCGTCGCTTCCTGGTCGTTTTGGAACGCCACGATCAAGAACGGTTTTGAGCCACGGAGGAAGCTGAGGCGGGAGGGTGCCCAGGCGGCACCCTTGGGGGAGAGAACGCCTCGCTGACGCGGGAGCGACGGGCGCTGGTGAGCGAGGCTGAGGGAGGGGTAGGATTGTGAGGCGGGGAAAACGGGCTGCTCGCGTACGGCCCTGGAAACGGCGCGCTGGGTTACCTTCCGCGGAGCATCCGTGCAATGACGCGGTGAAAAACAGTGAGAGACTGGTCGGCGGCATCGGTCTCGGCCTGGAGCTGCAGAATATGTGCCCGGATGACTTCACCGATGGTGCGCTTATCCTTCGCCGCAAGTCGTCCCTTGGCCGTGCCGAGGAACAGGCCGGGGCGGTTATGGATCGAACCCCAGTTGACATAATAGCTGTAGTCAAGCGGCGAACCGATTTTGACCCGTCGTCGCGACGCATGGTAGGTGATGCTGTCCGCCAACGCGCCCGAGTCGAAAAGCGCCCGTCCGTCGTGGGGTCGCGGTGCTTTCCGGCCGCTTGCCGTCTTGCCGGAGACGATGCTGGCCCGCATCCGCTGCGACAGCCGCCGGCCGATATCCTCCATAATGGGCGTCATGTCGGTCGTGCCCTGACGCAGGCGTTCGAGATGCGCCTGGACACTTTGAAGCCCGTGCGTTTCGATTTTGATTTTGAATGATGAAGATCGCGATGCCATGTCCGGAATTCCCAAAAGTGAAAGCCGCAATAGAGCCGGGCCGTGCACACCCTTAGACGAACAGCAAGCCTTCCGGCCGGTGCCGCTCGTAGACCGACGCGCCCGTGGCCTCGCCGGTGCGCTCGTAGAGCCCGAGGGCCATCGCCAGCGCCACCAGGCCGTCAATGCGGCCGGTGCTTTTCGGCTTCGTGAACTTGCGGGCCCCGGTCGCGTCCATCTCGATTGCAGCGTTGCTGGCGTTCCATCGCAAAACGGGATGCCCGCCGTGCCGCAGCCGGGCGTTGAGGATCACCGACTCTACGGCGTCGACTGCGGGCGACATGTCTTTGAACCCCTGCCCCCACGGGACCAGCGGTGCATCAATCCCAAGGCCGGCGAGATGCTGCTTCAGCGACTCGATNTCCCACCGATCGAAAGCGATACCGCGCACGTCGAAGCGGGGCATCACCTCGCCGATGGTCCGGGCGACGGCGCCCTTGTCGATCACCCGGCCCGGNGGAGCCTGCAGGTAGCCTTGGTCGCGCCACAGGGCGTAGGGAACGCGGTCGCGGTCGCCCCGGTCCTGCAGGGTGTCGCCCGCGGTCCAGAAGAACGGCACAACATCGAAGCCGGTCGGGTCTTCGTCATCCGGGAAGACCAGCACCAGGGCGGTGAGGTCTTGGGTTGACGACAGGTCCAGCCCGCCCCAGCACGGCCGCCCTTCGAGCGCATCAAGGTCCAGGTCGCCGGCGCAGGTGTCCCAGTCCACGCCGCTAACGAAACGGTTGTCGGCTTCTGCGGGCTGGTTGAGGTAGAAGGTCCGAAAGGCCGCCTCTTGCGCCGGGATCCGCTTCGCCCGCGCGGCCGCAACCCTGAACTCGTCCAAGCTACGGAAGTCGCCCAGCGCTGGATCTGCGGCGTGCCAGGTCGCTTCGTCCCACGGGTCCGTCNNGCGCGGCGCCTCGAAGATGAATGCAGCGAACGAGGGATCATCGATCACGCCTGCGGCGCATTTCCGACCGTAATCGGTGAGCTCAGTCATCACCGAATGCGGATCGGCCGATTGCGTGCTGATGACGATCATGAGGGGCTGTTCACGGCCGCCCATGCTGGTGCTGAGCGCGTCGAACAAATCCCGTTTCGGCCACTGCGCCACCTCGTCACAGATGACGAACGACGGGCCCAAGCCGTGCGCTCGGGCGGCGTCGGCCGCGATGGTGGCGAGGTACGAACCGCTGCCGTAATGGACGATCCGCTTCTGCGATCTGACCATGTTCACCAGGGCCGCGAGGTCGCGGTCGGCTTCCACCATCGCCCGGGCAGCGCCGTAGATCAGGCCGGCTTGGTTTCGATCACACGCTGCCGCGATCACCTGCCCGTTCAGCTCGCCGTCGGCCAGGAGGTGATACAGCGCCAGCCCCGCGGCGAGGCCGGTCTTGCCGTTCTTCCTTGGGAGCGAGATGAGCGCCGTCCGCACGATCCGCCTGCCGTTGGCGTCGGTCGGGCCATAGATGCCTTCGAGGATCCGCCGCTGCCATGGTCGGACCCGGAACGGCTGGCCGGCGCCGAAGCCGGCCGGGACGGTCAGCCCTTCGAGGAACGTGCAGACCCGATCAGCGCCGCCCACCGGTTGCCGCTGTTTCCGCTTCCTTGGCATGTGATCCCCGATCGGTCTGCAGGTGACAACCCGAGCCGAGTGGCGAGCGGCACCATTGCCCTCACTGCGTTATTGCGGATCGCCAGCAAGGCGTTCGGCTTGCCTTCGATGACGAGCTCGGGGCTGTCCTTGAGTGCGGCCGTCGCCCGGGCATGATCCGCAGCCGCCTCACAGAAGGCGGTCAACAGCGGTTCGTCCGCCGCGGTGTAGAAGCCGGGCGGCATCGATCCGACGATGGTCAACCAGATGTCCCGAGCCTCGGGCGTGAGATGTAGCGGCATCGCCGCCTCACCGATCGGCCGCGGTTCTGTGTCGTTGAGCGGCCGGCGGGACGGGTTGCCGTTCAGCACCCGCAACGCGGTCGGCTTCGGCTTTGGCCCTCTCGCACCCATGTCAGCGGTTCCACCAGTGGTTACGGTCTACCGGTCGGCCGCTGGCGTCGCAGCCGGGCGCGCGGACGGGGCCGGCCCGGCGGGCGTTCCCGAAGCCGCCATCAGCCGCAGCCGTCTTTCGCGAGTGACAGGACGCGCAGAGAAGCTGAAGGTTGCTCGGGTTGTTGTCGCCGCCGGCCGATCGGGGCACTATGTGGTCAACGTGGCATGCCCCCGACGCGCCGCACGCCTCGCACACGCTGCCGCGAGCCTTGCGGATCGCGGCCGCTGTTCGGCGCCAGTTCCGATTGCCGATGCCGCCGGTGCGCATCAGGCAAGCGCGGGGCAGCGGTAGTGCTGCAGCAAGGCAACGGCGGCCGGCGGCAGCGCGCCGGCAGAAGTGTCGAAGGTCACGTCAATCTTGCCGCCATCCCCGACGCCAATCCTCCGAACAGCAGGATCGCGTTTGATACCTTCACGGGCGGCGGCAACTGTCCGGACGCAAGCATCCTCGATGTCCGCCGGCAGGTCGCGGCCATCATCCCCGGGCAGCACATAGCCAGCCGCGTACTCGACTTCGATCCTGCAGGCCATCCAACTCGCGTGATGTCCGCACCACAACCGCCGAAGGATCCCGGTCGCGGCGTCGAGTTCGTAATTTGCGGAAGCCACCGTGCGGCCGTCCTCGATCACCTCGACCACATCGAAGACGGGCCACCGAGACAGCTGCAGCGACCATTGCGCGCGGGTCGGCAGCCAGGTCTCGCGAACAACCTCGCGGGCGAAAACCCTGCCGCACCAAGCCTCGATTGCCGCGCTGGCCCGCTCGATTGCCGGCAAAAGCTCCGCATCTTCGTCGGTGATGCCGAGCGCTTCCCGCACCGCCGCCGGCGTCGTGAGCCTGCGATGCTGTGCGGGTGTGACGATGGTCAGCATCAGGAAACACTAATCTTCAGCTTGCGGATCGCCTCTGCCTTGGCGACGCCGCCGGCGACGCGACGGCGAGCGTGGAAGCGCACCAGGCCGCTGGTGGCAACGCTGAAAGGATCGCGAAGCACGGCGAGCTGTACGCGATCGAAGATGCGATAGCCCTGCTGAAAGTCCCCGAATACGATCGGGTAAGTACCCGCGCCGACGTCTGGCATATCCGGCGCTTCGACTACCGGCCGACCGAGTATCGTCGTTGCCGGAGCGTTTGCGAGGCCGCCCAGCGTGACCAGATACTGTCCGTCGCCGGTCTTGAGCTTCCGAACCGCGGCAAGCGTGGTCGAGTTCATCAGCCACGTTCCGTTGCCACGGTACGCGGCCGGGATCGCGTGGAAGAGGTCAATCAGCGCGTCTCCGGCGATGGCCGACGCGGAGCCGGAGGGCGTATAGGCAACGTCGCTGTTTTGCATGAAGCCAAACGGCTTGTTGACGCCATCACCATTCACAAACGCCGCGCCTTCAAGTCTTCCGAACTCTTCGGCGAACTCAAGCGACAGTTCAGACGCAACATCGATCGCCGCGTCTTCGAGCATGACATTGCTGACGTCGACGTAGCAGGCACTTTCGCTTGCGGTGTATCGGACCTGTCCGTACGCTGCCTGCGTCCCGGTGCGCGTTTCCGTTTCCGAGACCCAATGCGCGGTAGACCCGGAAGTGCGCCGCGGCAGGACAGTCGATCCGGTGCTCATCGGCATCACGCGGGCCAGCTGGCGGATCGGCGAGTACAGGACGACATTCTTCAAGAGCTCGCCGACGAACGCTTCCGGCGCCAGAAAGCCGCCGGTCGTGTCATCCGAAACCGTCATCGCTTTCGCTTCGACGTGGTCCAACACTTCNCTGCCGGCGCGCACGAACTTGGCGAACACGGCCATGCCATCGTCCGCTTTGGTCTCGACGGTCGCCGCGCCGGGGCGATTTGCCCGGATCTCGATCTTGTCCAAACGGTCGGATATCTTCTTCATTTCCGCCAGCGCGGCGGCAACGTCCGCACCTTCACTCTCCGGCGCGGCCTTCACTTCAACGTCTTCCATGTCTACACCCTTTACAGAAGTAACCCGCGCCTGAGTATTTGCGGGAAGAGAAACGATACTGATTTCTACTAGTTCGATGTCTTTCAACAACCGGCCGCCGCCAGGGCGACGATCGAAGTCGCGGACGCGGTAGCCGATACTGAGGCCGTTGAGAGCGCCGGATCGCAGCAGCGCGTGTGCATCGGCGCCGTCGCGGGCGTCGAGGGTGAGCCGGCCCGCCACGAGCAGGCCGCGGTCGTCTTCGCGCAGATCGGTCCACACGCCGACCGGGCGCGTCACGTCGTGGTGCAGGAACATCGCTGGCGCTGTTCCCGCTGCCCGGTGTTCCGCCAGTGACCGGGCGAAGGCGCCAGGCGCGATCACGTCGCCGGCCGCGTCCAGGTTGCCGAACACAGCGCCGTAGCCGGAGAGCTCGCCGGTGCTGTCCGTCGAGAACTTCGTTTCGAGCGCGACAGGGCGCGACTGTTCGACCGCGAGAGCGGTGCCGTCAGGCATGATCACCTCGGGAAGTCTGGAGTTCAGGCGGTCGGCGTGCTGCCGGCCGGCGCCGTGTTGAGCGGGAGCCGGTGTTCGTCGCCGCCGTCGTAGGGAGGCAAGTTCTCGCGGCTGCGCACTTCGTTCGGCGACAAGATGCCGTTAAGTATTCCCTGCGAATAGGCTTCGTACCTAGACTTGATATCGCCCCGCAACAAGTCATCGACCAAGAATTCAGCGAAGTACTCCCCGCGTTCTTCTTGGGTCAGCAGGGAACGGCGGATCGCGCCTTCCAAAAGCTTGATCCATGGCATCAAGCAGTCGGTGACAAACTCCAACGCTTGATGCTCAATATTGCTGAACGTGGCTCGGTCAAGCTGACCAATCTTGTGCAATGGCACCCGGAACGCGCGGGCAATTTCTTCTACCTGAAACTTGCGTAGCTCCAAGTATTGACTGTCAACCGAGTTCAGCGTCAACGGCTTGAACTTCAGCCCGTCTTCAAGGATTGCCGTCTTACCTGCATTTGCAGCGCCGGCAAATCCGTTCTCAAAACTGGCCTTGAGCCGCTCGATTACTTGCGGGGTCAGCATCTTGTCTGTCTCCAGGACGCCACCGGGNCGGGCGCCGGCACCGAACAGGCGGGCGCCGTGGGTTTCCAGGAGTAACGCGAGCCGGATCGCCTCGGATGCGGAGGCAACGGGCGCGATGCCGCCAAGGGCCTCGATAGCGAAGACCTCTGTCCGGTCGTAGACCCGCTGCGCGCCGTTGCTGTCCGTGACCCGGTATCGCGGCGTGCCGTCCGCATCCCGCTCCACAGTGACCGACTGCGCCGGCAGCCGGATCAACTCGTAGACCATGCCTCTGAGGCGGTTGACGAAGCTGAAGGCCCGGCCATACAGCAGCAAGTCGGCCATCATGCCACGCCGCCACTCGAACGAGCTTTCCAGGTCACTCGCCTGATCGTGGAGAACGACGTACAGCGGATGATCGCTGGCGCGCGTCTTGGAGCCGTCAAGGCCGCGGGCGTAGAGGATCAACGGCAAGCCGGCGACGCTTTCGGCGATTAGCGCCACGCACGCGCGAACGCTGGCGCATCTCATCGCCGTCTCAGGCGACACGCGCACGTTCCCCAGGTCGCGCGTCATGTCCGACAGCGCAGCCGCAATGATCCCTTCGACGGGCGTTGACTTACGCTCGCCGCCACGAAGGCGTCGCCAAAATGACATATCGATTTCCGGGGAAGGGAAGATTTGCTCGCACCAAGACGAGATTACAACGATAGGCTATTCTGGCATTTTCAAATGTCAAGAAAAACCTTTCGTTGCACGCGATTTCGGGCTGGTTTACCGAAAGGCGGGCTTCAGGGGCTGATTCGGCGGTTCAATTCTCGCGAAACTGCGGAGAAATGCCCCGACGCGCTCGCCACCCCGTTGTTGTAGAGATGCGACCCTCCCCTCCCGTCGAGGATCTTGACCGTAACACGCTCGCCGGGAAGGGGTGACGCCAGTTCAGAGGTCAGTGGAACCGCTCGACGTCTTCCGGAGCGACGGGGTGACCCAGACGGCGATCATGCCTTCGTGACGGTCGGTGACGATGCCACATAGGTTCGCAGTTCCGTCGCGGCGCACGACGTCACGCAACGCGGCCTCAGTGTCGCGATCGGGATCGCTGCGAAGTCTGCACAAGGCCCACAGCAGCGCTTCAACGGGCAGCGAAGTAGCGTTGCCGGCCGCAAGTTCTGCGCTCGCTATCTGCATGATCGCGTCAACGAGATCGACCGCGGTCAGGTCGGACGGGTGGGACGCCGCCTCGTCATCGAAGTTCTGCAACGTCTTCGTGAGGTCTGCGGACCACAGGAGGCCGAATGCTCCACCATGGCCCTGCACGCCGAGCATTACCGCAACGTGATGCGGCGGGATCTTGTTCGTGTCGGGGTTCAGTGAAACCATGCTGGTTCCGGACTTGCCTTGCGTGATCATGCCTTCACCTTCCTGTTGTCGCGATCTGCGGATTTGCCAATTCGCCGCTCCGATCGCATGGCGTCTGCCAATTCTCGAAGCTCGCCAGAGCGAGCCGCGATGCGATGTCGCGTAGGCGGGTCGCGCGGTCGTGCCGTTCGGGAAGGATGTGTTGGTCTGCTGTTGTCGGGTTCACGTGGCGTCTCCAGAAGGGCAGCGCCGAGCGAACACGAACAAACCCTATATAGGGTTTTGTTCGCTTGTTCGCGCTGAGGGAACAGGTGCGAACAACGCTTGTTCGCTGGTCTGGTAAGTCATTGAAAGTACGAGCGAACAAATTGTTCGCCTCCGCTTGTTCGCTTGTTCGCTGGGGGCGAACAAAGGGGCGAACAAAGCCCGTTCGGTTGTGTTCGCGGCGACTAGCACAACCATGCCAGTCCGTCCTTCTCGCGGACCCGGTTCCGATCTATCAGAAGCGCTTTGTAGCGTCGAAAAAGGGCGCCTTCCTTCTTGGTATCGCGCTTATCGCCCTCGCCTCCAGGATCAAGCAGGCCACGGCGCCGGCACTCATCTTTCCAGCGTTCGGTGCGCACGCCACGGCGTTGCGGAAATTCAGGTGTGGCTGGCAGCGGCTCGCCGTGCTTGTCGATCGCGTCGATCAACGCCTCGGCGAACTGCTGCTGCAGGCCGCCGCGCTGGGCACTTGAGGCGGACGATGCGTCCGATATCCAGTATCGGCCGTCGAAGCTGATCGCCATGTCTGCGTACTCATCGCGGGTTTCCGCCCGCTGCCCTCGCGCCTTGGGAAACGATATCTTGAAGGCGACCGGTGCAGTGCTATCCGGCGTCCGCTCCAAGTGGATCGCTGCAGTCATTTGCCAGATGATGGTGCGGCTGCCGTACAGACGGGATGCGTCGTGTCCCGTGTGATGTACCCAGATCTGGCCGACGCCTTTGGCCGACAATGCGTTCGTCAGTGGCAGAACTGATTTCCAGGTTTCATCGTCCTTCAGACTGCCCTTAACGAGGCTCATTAAATTATCAAACAGAACCAAGTCTGCCTTGGCAGCATCGATCAACTTGACGGCCCACTTGTGACCCTCAGGAGTGTCGAGAGGTGGTGCGTCCGGGAAGTCTTCGAGGCAGATGATGCTGAGGGTACCTGCTGGGCCGCCATGCCGTTCAGCAAGCTCAACCAGCCGAGCTTTCACCTCTTCGACGCCCATCTCGCTGTCCACGTAGACGACGCGGCAAACGCGACCGGGAGGCCAATGCAGGAAGCCCATGCCGCGAGCGCACCGGAACGCAATTTCCAGGGCGAAAAGGCTTTTGCCGATGCCTGTATCGCCAGAAACCAAGACGCGAGCGGTGGTGTGTAGCCAATGCCCCAGCAAGTAGCTTTTCGCCGGAACATCGCGCTCCAGCCATCTCGCCATGCCGAACCGCTCAAGCGGATGCGGCGGATCATCTTCAACGACTTTGAAGCCGGGGTGCATCAGCAGGCCGCCTTTGCAACATCGTTCGCGTCGGTGCCGACGGCTTGCGGCATGATCACGGTGCAAGATGCGCCGGTTTCGCGGATCGACGCCGCCAGCAGGCGGGCCTTGCGCTCGCTGCCGCCGTCTTCGTCGTGGTCGGCAACCAGCACGACGCGGCGGCACGTCTTCGGCAGCGGGAGCGACGGTGGGAAGCCGCCGCAGGTGGCCCATGCCGGGATTCCCAGCAGCCGCCACGCCGACAGGGCGCTTTCGACGCCTTCGGCAAGGGCGATCTCGGTTACGGGGTAGCCGCCGGTCAGTTCCGCTCGCCCGCCGGCTATTCTGCCGAGGCTCATTTTCGTGGTGCCGGCCGTGTACTTCCGGCCGTCCGGTGTGACGAAAATCCGCTGTATCCCCNNGGACCAGATTCACGACGGGGCACTGACGGGCGACNNGATCAGGGCGTCAACCACCGCGCACGTCTCGGGGTGCATCAGCCTTCCGGCCGCCAGCGTCTCCGGCCATNNGGCGGGGATGCCGCGGCCGATCAGGTAGCGGCCGGCCGGGGCATCGGCGCCGAAGGAGCCGCAGTGCTGCCGCCAGAGGTCGCACGCCCGCTGAGTGGCGGGCGGTGCGTCCCGCGTGTGCCAGTACGGGCCGTTGCGCGCCGGTGCCGGCCGTACGCGCTCAACCGGACGTGCCGGCTGCGGGCGATGCGCGTCCTCGCCCAACCACGCACGAGCCCACTGCCGAGCTTGCCGCAGGTCGCCGCCACACTGGGTCGCTGCAACCAAGTCGAGAAGGTCGCCGGCCTCGTCGGTGCTCCAATCGCGCCACCGGCCGCAGTGCGGGCCGTCGATGGCGATCCGCAGCGAACGCCCTGCCTCGCCATCGACGGAGCCGACAGCTAGTTCCCATCCGTACCGGCGAGCGGCGGGGAGCAATTCGGCGACCAGTACCTCGGTGCGCTCTGCGAGGCGGGAAGCGATGTCGGAGCAGGTGGGGCGTGTCATCATCATGGAGCCACCATACAATATGACGCGACGCGCGGCAATTTGTATTTGACGAGACATGCGTCATATTGTATAACCGCTCAGAAACTGGTGATGGACGATGCTGACACCACAACAGCGCGCGGCCGTGATGACGGAAGTTCCAACGCAAGAGCAATGGCGGATCATTCTTGACGTTCCGCAAGCCAACCGCCCGTGGTTGACGGACGAAGAAGCGGAAATCGCCGCGGTAGTAACGGTCCGAAGCCTGCGTACGCTTCAAGCCGAGGGTCTGATCCGTGCCGACAAGGCCTCGGTCGGAAAACCCGGAGTGGGTCGCCGGATGTGGCGAAAAGATATGGTTTACTTCGCCGCGGTTGCCGGCGAGCTTATGCGCCAGTTCGATTGGTCGATCGCCAAGGCATCCGCAATTCTGCGGATGCTCTTGCTCGGTGGCGATCTCAAGGGCGCCGTGCAACCGCTCGTTTTCGATGCGTTGTCGGACCCCGTGGACCCGCCCGAGGAACCCGTTGCGAAGATGATCCGGCGGGAGAAGCGTGACTGGTTCCTGTCGATCCACGACGCACGTTTTGTTTTTCTCAAGGTGCCAAAAGCGACGTGCAAAATGGTCGGCGCCGTGCGGCAGGAATTTCCGATCGCGGCTTTCTCCGGCGATGCTGTCGTTCCGGTGTCGTTTCAGCTTGAAGATGATGATGTCTTCGAGGGTGTCGCGGCGAGGGTTGGACGCCCGGAAGCCGAGCGGCTTCGGTCTGAAGTGCAGGTTTGCCGATCCGCATACTCTCACAGCCGCGCGGGCGTATGGGTTGATCTTTCGATGCCGATCCGGGCAGCCGCACGGCGCATGAAGGGGCTTGAAGTGCGCTTCGCAGATGACGTCGCGTTGAACGTTCTGCAGAACAGCCTTCTCGATTCGCTCTCGGCGAAGGACGGCAATCCGTGACGCACCCGGCTGTTCTGATCCCGGCGTGGCCGTACATGCTCGACGAAGGGCAGGCGTGCGCCTACGTGAGCGAGCGCAGGGACGCGCTGCCGCCGCCGGCGTACGGCCGGGGAAGAACGGCACGGTGGCGGCGCGTGGACCTCGAGCAATGGGCTGACCAGCGAGCCGGCCGGGCAGCGCCAGTGAATGACGACGCGAACGAGTTCGACCGGCGGGCGCATGGGTAAGGCGGACCTTCCCTACATCTGGATCGCCGTGCGGCGGAAGCGGGGTAGGGAATACCGCTACGCCTACTTCCGCCGCGGTGGCATGTGCGAACGACTTCCGGCGCTGCCGGGGAGCNCCGGATTTGAATCCGCCTACCAGGAAGCGCTGCAGCGATCGGAACGTGGCGAGACCAACGCGCGGCCGACCGTCGTGCCGGGGTCAGTTGCTGCGCTTGTCGAAGCCTACCGGGCGTCGCCACAGTTCGGGCAGCTGGCGCCCAAGACCAAGCGCGACTACGAACGCATTCTCGTGGACATTGCGGACCGCTGGGGCGATCTGCCGGCGAAGCGCTTCCCGTCAAGTGCGGCCTACAAACGGCAGGCTGCGCTTTCTGCAACGCCCCGGGCGGCGAATTACTTCGTGTCCGTCCTCAGCGTCCTGTTTGGCTGGGCGGTTCCGCGGCAGGTATGCGGCGTCGAGCGGAACCCGGCCTCCGGCGTCGAGAAGCTAAAGACGGCGAACGAAAAGCACCGGCCATGGGAAGAGGCGGAGATTGCAGTCTTCCGGGACCGGTGGTCGGCCGATACCGTTGAGCGCGTCGCATTCGAGATCCTGCTCTCGACCGGGCAGCGAGGCGAAGACGTGGCGCCGATGCTGCGCCAGCACTACCACCAGGGCACGTTTTCGGTCTGCCAGCTCAAGACCGGAACCAGGGTGTGGGTGCCGGCCTCGGATGAGTGTCGGGCGGTTCTGGAGCCCTGGATTGCTTCGCAGAACGCCATGGTGATTCTAACCACGCGAACCGGACGGCCGTTCAGGATCGACCACTTTCGGCACGTCATGGCACGCGCGTTCACAGCCGCCGGTCTCGTAGGCGTCACAGCGCACGGGCTGCGCTACACGGCCGCGACGGTGCTCAAGGAACTCGGCTGTGATGAGGAAACGATTGCCTCGATCACCGGGCATTCTGTCGTCGCGATGGTAAGGACCTATACACGGCGAAAGCGACTTGCTAGTTTGGCCACGGCGCGGGTGAACAGGGCGCGGAAACGTCACGGGAACGGCGATTGAGAAACCGCCAGTGACCGGATTGAGAAACCGCCCGATGTCCTGCCGCTAAGTACCTGAAAAATCAGGTGCGGGCGCATAGCTCAGTTGGTAGAGCAGCTGACTCTTAATCAGCGGGTCCAAGGTTCGAGTCCTTGTGCGCCCACCAAATCCTTCCGGGATCGATGGGATAAGGCACGCGTCATCGGAACGCTGGTGCGGTTCCCGGTCACCACGCCGTCGATCGTCCGCGAGGGTCCTTCCTGTCACATTGAGAAAAGCACCACGAACCGACGCCAGAGCGCCCGGCCTGCCGGTCAGGTGCATTGACTCTTAATCGGATATTGCCCTATCCGCGCCACATGTGGCGCAGAATCGGCGAGCCGCGGCGGTGGTGGATGACCGCGATCAGTGCGTGGGCGAGGGCGGTGAGAAACAGGGCGATCGCGGTGAGGCGGTGGAGCTGGACCAGCAGATCGTACCACGCCTCGGACGGCGGGGTCAGATTGGGCACAGGGATCGCCAGCAGGAACAGCACCGGAATGCGTGACGGCGATGTGGAGTTGGTAAGGTAGCCGAGGACCGGCACGATGACGAGCAGGGCGTACAGCGTGGCGTGGCCGATCAGCGCCAATCGCTTGTTCATCGCGGAGAGATCCGCGGGCAAGTCCGGTCGTCCGCGGCAGGCGAGCATGACGAGGCGTGCCAGGACCGCTGCCAGCACGAACACTCCCACGTTCTTGTGGACCTGATACAACGCGAACTTGAGCAGGGCCTGGTTGTCACCCACTCGGGTCATCACCCACGACAGCGCGAAGTCGAAGAGAACGCCGAACGCGACCAGCCAATGCAGCCACCGCTGCGCCGCGCTCCACGAAGCGGGCGGGCTGTTAGCCATTGCTGTCCGCGGGCGTGAGCACGATATAAGAATTGATTCTCAAGGACACCTCCTTGGCGACCAGCGGGTAATCGGCCGTCATGCCGAAGTCCTCGCGTTTGAATTGTCCCTTCACCACAAAGTCCGCGACGGGACCGACACCCGGTTCGTCGTGACGATCCTGAGCCGGGCGTCAAGGTCGAGCGGGCGCGTTATGCCGCGGAGCGTCAGGTAGCCATGCAGAACGACATGGTCTGGTGCCAGCTGATCAACGCGATCGGAGACATAATGCACTGTCGGAAACTGGGCCGGATCGAGGTAATCGCCGGACACCAGCATCTGGTTGGCTGTGTCCCAGGCGGTATGAATTGAAGCGGCGTCCGCCGTGACGTCGACGTGACTGTTCTGCGGTGCCGTGAGGTCGAGAAGCAAATCGCCCGAAAAGTGGGAAAAGCTCCCGGTGGTGCTGAAGGTGCCCCACATGTTTTCAACGTCGAATTCCAGGGTCGTGTAACCGGGCTCGATGCGATAGAGCAGTGGCGCGCTCTCTGCAGGCTGAGCCGAGAGCCAGCCTGCCGCTGCCAACGCGATCAACATCCATCCGCGTACTGCCATTCGAAACCCTCCGCCTTCTCGCGAAGGAGCGCCCGTGAAGGAACGCGGAGATCGCGAGGCCGCCAACCGCTGGTGGCCGATCCATAATGTCCGGCTGCAAGGAATTGAGAGATCTCAAATTGATGTGAGTGCGCATCACATTCTTTGAAGGGCATAGGGGTCGCGCGCTGCAGCCTGAGGGCATCACCGGCGTGTGATCATCTCGAAGAACAGATCGCGCATCACTGATCGATCCTCATCGGGACTCTTGACCAGGATGGCGGCTTCGAAGCTGAGGAATGCGATAGACGCTCGCGCCCGCATGTCTGCTTGAGGCCCTGCAAATCCGAGCTCGGTGAACAGTGACGCGACGAAGGCGAGGCGGCGCGCGTCCACGTCGCGGACGATGACCGCCACCAGGTGCGGATCCTGCGCGGCCCAGGCGCGGATGCTGACCTCGTAGCGTGCGTATCCTCCTTCGGAGACCACCCGCAGCAGCGATCGCAGCCGTTCGCCGGCGTCGTCCGCCGACTGGCTGACACGCGACATCACCGGATCGGTGAACTGTTCACTCCAGAACAGCACGAGGCTGCGGACGAAATCGTCACGATCCTTGAAGTGCCAGTAGAAGCTGCCCTTGGTCACGCCGAGGGCTTTGCAGATCGCCTCGATGCGAAGCTTGGCCTGTCCTTCGGTGGCCAGAATGTCGAGCGCCTGGGCGAGCCACTGGTCGCGGCTCAGGCGTGTTGCCGTGCCGTTTCTGGGAGACATGAATCGTCCTTATAACCATACGAATTGGTATTGACAAAAATGGCGAATCCATACTAATATGTATGGTAATAAAACGTGCGCGATCAAGCGCCGACCGGGACTCGTGGGAGGACGCAATGGAAAAACCCTCTGCGGATTGGCGCCGTGCTCGCGGCATCGCTGTTGACCGCACCGCATGCAGCATCGGCGCTTCAGCCCGATGCGCCGTTTCAGGCCCTTCAGGAACGCCAGCGCGCTGCCTGGTCGGAGGAGGACCGGCAGATCGACGGCAAGCTCGCCGCGCTGCAGCAGAAATTCGGCAAGCGGCCGAACATCATCTACATCCTGACCGACGACGTGGGCTGGGGCGAACTGGGCTGGCAGGGCGGCGGCAAGCACCGCGGCACCCCTTCGGCCGAACTGGACCGGCTCGCCCACGAAGGCATGCGGTTCTGGGCGGCGTACTCGGAGCCGTCGTGCACGCCCAGCCGCGTCGCCATCAACACCGGTCGCCATCCGGTCCGCACCGGGCTGACTGGCGTGTTGTGGCCGGGATCGAACGAAGGGCTCGCGCCTGAGGAAGTCACCATCGCCGAGGTACTGTCGGATGCCGGCTACCACACGGCGATGTGGGGCAAGTGGCACATGGGCGATCTGCCGCAACACGCCCCGGAAAACCAGGGCTACGACTACGCCTACTACGGTCTGTTCAACGGTGCCGCCGATGGCTGGCCATCAGCATTCAATTTCTACAACAACAGCATGCCGCAGCCGACGACGCCCGCCTGGTATGACTTCCCCGGCAATGCCAGATACAAGGAGTTCACCGGTATCGACCTCAGCGTTGCCGGCTATGTGNGGCGAGCGGGAAAGGGCCGCAAGCCGATCGAGGGCGTTGCCGGTATCCTGGGTGAACAGCGCCAGGAGGCGTTCGAGACGGAGTCGATCCGCCAGATCACCGCGTATATCAAGGACAAGGCCAACAGCGACAAGCCGTTCTTCATCTACTGGGCCAGCTACGCGCAGCAGGTCTCAGGTTCGCAAGAATTCAAGGATGCGCCGTTCGTCGATCACGCCAACGCGCAGTCCTCCTTTATGGCGATGCACAATGCCCATGTTCGCCAATTGCTCGATACGCTGCGGCAGGAGGGCATCGCCGAGAACACACTCGTCGTCTGGTGGAGCGATAACGGCCCGATGTACGCATTCTGGCCCACGTCCGGCTATTCCTGGCTGAAGGGCGGTAAGNGGGGCGTGACCGAGGGCGGGGTGCGGGTGCCGGCGATGGCCTGGTGGCCGGGGATGATCGCGCCGGATCAGGACCCGGTCGACATGATCCACCTCACCGACCTTTACACCACCGCTGCCCGGCTGGCCGGTGCGACCGAAAAGATCCCTTCGGATCGGGTGGTCGACGGCGTTGACCAGACGGCGTTGCTGCTGCTCGGCGAGGGCCATTCGCACCGCAACTATATCTTCTACTACAGTGGTCCCAAGCTCGCCGCGGTGCGCTGGATGAACATCAAGGCGCTGATCGAAGGACCGGGCCATGGCGGCCTGCCCGGCATCACCATGTGCAACATCGTGCGTGATCCGGGCGAAAAATACTGTTCGATGTACCCCTACCTGTGGACCGTGAGTCCCTTCCAGACCCTGGTTAAGAGCCACCTTGCGATGCTCGAAAAATTTCCCAATCGCAAACCGGGACTGCCGGAGGAGGCGTCCCTGACGCCTGCTGATTGAGCACAGGGGCGTGTGCGGGTTTCGCGGTTGTTCGCACGTCCGGCGACGCCGAGAGGAAGCGGAGCTGTCTGCCAGCGGCTTTCAGCAGTGTTGTCACGCAGACAGTTTCCGCCCACAGACAATGCGCGGTGCGGGAGAGATGAACCACAGCACCAGCGAAGCGGGATAGACGCTGCAACCGCGCCGGTCGAACCACAAGCCACGGGGCTGGAGCCGTCCAAACCCCGTGGCTTGCTTAATTCAACCGTTGCGTTCGCGATCCGTGGGCCAAATCCGAGAGTAGGTGAGGGATTCTTAAAAACCCTCTGCTCCTGTCAAGAATGAGACCAGCCACGCCATCTGTGGTTTCTCGACACCGTTTTCAGGTTCGACGGAATAGTAGTAGTTACCCCACCAGGGCCCGCCGGCCCACCATGTCCAGCCAACCCACACATCCGAATTCTGGCGCATGTATGTCAGCATGGACTTCACCGCGGTCTCGCAGACATCGTTCGCGCCGCCGGCAAATTCCCCTAAGAACAGTTTGACCTGATGGCTTCGTGCCCAGTTGGTAATGTTGGTAATACGTTGGACACCAATACTCCCACTCACGCAGGTCGCTGATGTGCCCGATCCGTCGGGNTCGAGGTACTGGTGCGGNTGCAGAATCAGGTTCCCGGCCGGATCGTTGAGATTGGCCAGCACATCATTACCACTGGCGCTCCAATATAAGGCGCTAGACCAGCCATTACCTTCGACCAAAATGTAGTTTTCCGAGCCAGTTGAACGAATCTGATTGATAGTCTGCTGTGACATGTTCACGACAGTTTGCATGGGCATGTCATAAGGTTCATTCATGATGTCGAACAGAATGTGTGGATTGGCTTTGTAGTGTTGTGCGAGCTTTTTCCAAACGTCGCCCAGCGCTGCGATCGGAACATCACTTCCGAGCACTCCACCAGCATATCGACCAAAGTTTTGAAGTTCGACGATCGCGTACAGCCCCTTGCTCGTGATGTAATAGACAAGGTCATCCAAATGCCCAAGTTCTGTGCCTGACAAAGCACCAAACAAGTTTGGCTGCATGCTTTCCCAAGCAAAAGGAATCCGGAAGACTTTAACTCCTTTTGAGCGATAGTAGTCGACGCTCGATGAATCCGCATAAATATACTGATATCCGTATTGTCGTGGACTGAGATCCCACCCGAATCCACCGCTCGCCAAATTTACACCACCGAGAAACGGCAACTCTTCGCTCGACAATGCCGGTTTCGGCAACAAAATATGGAAGAAGAGCAACAGGATTATTGCAAATTTTGCTACGAGGTTGCGTTTTATTTGGGCATCTTTTCTAACAAGATTCTCGAAGATAATGGGTATTGTTTCCATTTTTGTAGACATAACTTTCTCCCCGAGAGAAATATTATGAATTTGGATAACTTCTAAACTAACCCTTAACATGCATATAATACTGATTCTTGGGGTTATATCATCTCATGAGCGAATGCGCAACCATACGTCGCGTGTTAGCGGCGTTAATGTGTCATGTTATTAACGCATTGCGCGAATGTGACACGTTTTTGACAGCATTTGCGCGTGGTGTTCGATGCATGCATTGGGCTAAGGTGGATAAGATCGTCTCGATATGGTCCTTTTGGTTGCAGGCTTGTCCTGAGCGAGGGCAGTTTCACCTCCTTTGCGAAGACAGGCAGCGGCCTGTGCCCGCCGCAAATGTGTCGAGTCTCGCTGCCTGTTAATAGATGCACGGAAAAAATCAACATAGTTGTGCAACTCAAGGTGTTATTGTCACGGTAGCAGGGCGTGTTTATATAGTTCTGCAGAGAGGCGTGCGTCGTGGGGCGCTAGACGCCACGGGGAGCAGCGCGTAGCAACCACCGAGGCTTCTAATGTCCGACACGTTACGCATCGTACACGTGGTGCGTCAGTATGACCCGATGCAGGGCGGAATCGAGAGCTATGTCAAGGCGTTATGTGCCCAACAGCGCCGCCAGGGTCTCGATCCTTCGGTCCTCACGCTCAACCGTATTTTCCACAAACCGCAGACAAGGCTGCCAGAACGCGAGGTGATCGACGGTCTTGTCGTCCAACGCATCCCTTTTCGCGGCAACCGAAGGTTGATTGTTCCATTTTTCAACCCGATGGGTCTGCGCGACTACGATCTCGTGCATATGCACGCCATCGATCAGCTGTGCGATATGGTCTGTGCGTCGCAGTTCATGTTCCGCAGACCGATCGTGGTCACCACCCACGGCGGGTTCTTCCACACGCCTGCCCTGGCGATGATCAAGCGGATCTATTTCCAGACGATTTCGCGGCTGACGCTGAATCGGGCCAGTGCGGTGATCGCGTGCAGTTCGAGCGACCAGCAGATGATGCGGCGGATCGGTATCGAGGCGACGCTGATTCCGAATGCCGTCGTCTCCTGGGGCGAGATGGCAACGGGACCGGACCTCATCTACATCGGCCGGCTCGCGGTGAATAAGCAGGTCGAGAAGCTGATCGATTTTGCGGGCGCCTTGAGGCGGCGGGGATGCCCGCGGCGTCTGCACATTGTTGGCGATGACTTCGACCAGATGACGCCTGCGCTCGTGGCGCGGATCAGGCAGCACGGTGTTGCTGATGACGTCGTGCTCCACGGCTATCTGTCCCGCGATGACGTGCAGGCATTGCTGCGGCAGTGCCGGTTTTTCGTCTCGGCCTCCCGGTACGAGGGGTTCGGGATGTCGATGATCGAGGCGATGTCCGCCGGACTGATTCCTTTCGTCCAGGTAAACGACTCGTTTTCGGAGCTGATCGGCCAGACGAGGCCGCACTCGCTCACCGATTTTGCCGACCCGGACCGCGCTGCGGAACAGTTCGTCCGGCTCGAGGATTCGGTCACCGAGGAGGATCAGCAGCAAGTCCGGGCGTTTGCCCTGCAATTCTCCTGGCCGGAACTGGCGAACAAGGTGCTGCTCATCTACCAGAAGCTCTTGAGCGGACACCGGCGCTCGTTGGCAGCTCGGCTGGCGGCGGCGCAAGAGCGCTCCGCGTGCTGACCACCGAAGCACGGGAGCGGACGGCGTACGATGCAAGTGTCCTGGGGCTGATTGCCGCGACTCTTTTCTTCAATTACGCGCTGTGCTTCATCAACACCCGGTTTGCCACGGTGGGCGAGNGGCAGGTCATCCTGGCGGAAGCGATGGTCATGGCGGCGACCTGGGGCGCGCTGCTGTTGTCCCGCCGGCCGGTTGATCTGCGCTGGCTCAGCTTTGCCCTTGCTGTCGTCTGTTGCTCGATCTTGGTGATGTTCCTGCGCGAGGAGGTGCTGGCAAAGACGGTCCGCGACCTCATCATTATCCCTACCTTTGTCCTTCTCGGCATGCAGTACGGTTGCCGTGACCTCTCGAAGCCGCTGATCGTGCTGTGTGCTGTCGTCGTCACGCTGGGCGTGTTCGAGGCGGCGTTCACCGACGCCTACGTTCGGTATTTCGATATCATCCGCTACTTTATCGCCAAGGGCGCCACCCCGGAGGAGCAGGCGGCGTACAACGGCACCTCGCTGTTCGTCAGCGGCATCCGAACGGACGGGCGCATCCTGGGCGATTTTCTCGGCAAGCAGCGGGTCTCTTCGATCTTCCTCGAACCGGTGTCGTCGGCGATGTTCGCGGCGATCGTCATCTTCTACACGCTCTCGGTGTTCGATGAGATCAGCCGGCTGCGCTCGATGGCGCTGCTGGTGATGGCTGCGATCCTGCTGGTGATGACCGATGGGCGGCTGGCGATGGGTTTGAGCCTTGCCGCGGTCGCTGTCTGGGCTGTTCTTTATCGACTGCCGAAGCTGTC
Organism: Defluviicoccus sp.; assembly: GCA_013414705.1. Classification (GTDB taxonomy): domain Bacteria; phylum Pseudomonadota; class Alphaproteobacteria; order Rhodospirillales; family Defluviicoccaceae; genus Defluviicoccus. The sequence goes on along the minus strand of CP058705.1, from coordinate 1,965,779 downwards.
ACTGTTTCTCTACCTGCCCGCGGCTGTCGCGCTTGCTTTCGGGGTCGGCACGATGCGACAGGGCGGCGACGACATTGTCGGGCGCCTGGGTACGACGGCACAGCTGCTTGCCAGCATGGATCTCGGCGTGGTGACGGGCGGGTCCGGCTTCACCAGTTCCACCGTGGTAGACAGCGGGATTGCCTATCTGATCGGCAGCATCGGCTTGTTCGGAACCGTTCTGGTGTGGTGCAGTCTCTGCAGTCTTGCACGCTACGACAACGTTCCCCAGCGCCGCTTCGCGCATATGATCTGTCTCTACCTGAGCCTCTCGTGGCTCGTCAGCTCGGCGACGTTTACGATCAAGACGGCCGGTCTGTTGTGGTTCCTGTTCGGCACACTGCAGCCGCCATTTCGGACAGACAGGCGCCCGCGGACCGCCAGTGGGAGACAGCCTGATGCGCTCCCGGCCTATCGTCCGGCGCATCCGTCTTGATGATCGCACGCTTTTTCGTTGAGTACTGCAGCGTTTTCATGCCCCCATCCCTGACCGCCACACGCTTCTTCTCTGTATTCAGAGCATGCATACTCGGCGGAACTTGCTCATGCGAATAGTATCTTTCAGATGTGAGTTCATTTAATTTAATTGTGAGGAAGACTTATGCTGCGCTCGCTTGTAACGTACGAGAATCCGCATTCTCTTGGTTCTTATCTTCGTAGGCGGCGTCAAAAGCTGCTGAAACGGCTGATCGACCACCGATTTGAAAAAACAGNNGCACCCATTCAAATTTTGGACATCGGTGGACGGCGTTACTATTGGGAGTTGCTCTCTGCGGAATACCTTGCTGCCCGCGACGTTCATATCACGATTGTCAATCTGCCAAGCGAAGCCAATCTGGATGAGAACAGCGAGCGCATCACCATTACGACAGGCAATGGCTGCGATCTGAATGAGTATGCAGACAGCTCATTTGATATTGTTCACTCGAACTCCACCATCGAGCATCTTGGCTCCTGGGAAAATATGCAGCGCTTTGCGCACGAAGTGCGCCGTCTTGCACCGTCATATTTCATCCAGACGCCCTATTACTGGTTCCCGATCGAGCCCCACTATGTGGCGCCATTCGTGCACTGGATTCCGGAAAGCTGGCGCGCCCAGTTGCTGACTCGCATGACCCTTGGAAACTACCCGCGCGCCAACAGCTTTGAAGACGCCATGGTGATGGTCAAGGACGCCCATCTTCTCAACATCGCACAGATGAAGCGCCTGTTCCCGGACGCACGCATGCACTACGAATACCTTGGGCCACTTCCGCCCAAATCGCTGATTGCGGTCAAATGGGCTGAATAACGCCAGGGTCGTTCATGTGGCCCTCTGGTTTCGGCGCCTCCTGACGGGTCGACCAGACATGATCGACCCCAGACATCATCGACCCCAGGTGGCAGACCGGGGTAGGGGTAGCTTGTCGTGTTCAGCTCCGCTCGTCGAGCCAAGCCATCTGGATCGCTTCCAGGACCTTTTCGTTCGACTTGTTGGGATCGTCGTCAAAGTCGGGTAGCGCCTGAACCCACTGCCACAGATCGGTGAAGCGCAGGTTGACGACGTCCGCATCGGGATACTGTTCGTCGAGCGCGATCGCGATGTCGTGCACGTCGGTCCAGCGCAGGCGCATGCGGTTTCCTCTCCGATGATATGGCGACGGTGACGCGTTGCGGCGTTCGGCTATAGCCTCAGCGATCAACCATCATGTTGCGGGTTGCGGACGGCAGGGTGACGGTCAGTCCGTCGAGTTCTTCCGTCATCTTGATCTGGCAGCCGAGGCGCGAGGTATGGGTCAGCCCGAACGCCAGGTCGAGCATGTCTTCTTCCTCTTCGCTGGATTCATCCAGCCGGTCGAACCAATCCGGATCGACGATCACATGACAGGTGGAACAGGCGAGCGAGCCTTCACACGCACCTTCCAGGTCGATGCCGTTGCGGTGCGCAATCTCAAGCACGGACAGGCCCAGAGGNGCTTCCACTTCGGTCCGCGTCTTCCCGTCCGCGGACACGAAGGTCATTTTCGGCATTGCTGTATCTTCCTCTCAAGCGAGACCCAGTCTTCGTTTTTGTCTTGGTTTAAAGGTGACCCTATCTTGGTTCCCCGGCCGAATGTTCCTCCGGCGCGTGAGAGGTATCGAGCTCGTCGAGTGCCCGGCCGCTGAGCGCGGCGCGAATGCCCCGGTCCATCCGCCGTTCGGCGAACGTCCGCGATGCCTTCTCCAGGTCTTCGACGGCTGCATTGATGGCGTCCCGGTCCTCTCCCGCAATCGCGCGGCGGACTGCCGCTGCCTGATCATCCAACGCTTGGCGCTCCTGCGGATTCAGAAGATCGCCATCGACCATCAGTGCCGCCGCAAGCGCCGTCAGCACCCGTTCGGCTTCGACCCGGGCTTCGGTCAGCACTCTGAGCTGCATGTCATTGGCGCCATGCTGCAACGCATCATACAGCATCTGCGCCATCTCGTCTTCACTCAGACCGTAGGACGGCTTGACCGCGACCGTCTGTTCGGTGCCGGTCGTCTGCTCGCGGGCGCCCACGGTGAGCAGTCCGTCCGCATCGACGGCGAAGGTGACCCGGATGCGTGCAGCGCCGGCGGCCATCGGTGGGATGCCGCGCAGTTCGAAGCGCGCGAGCGAGCGGCACTGGTCGACCATCTCCCGTTCGCCCTGGACCACGTGGATCGCCATCGCCTGCTGGCCGTCCTGGTAGGTGGTGAACTCCTGCGCCTTGGCGACCGGGATCGGAGTNGTTGCGGGGATGATTTTCTCGACGAGGCCTCCCATCGTCTCGATGCCGAGCGACAGCGGCGTGACGTCGAGCAGCAGCGTGTCCGAGCCGCGGGTCAGTGCTTCCGCTTGCAGGGCGGCGCCGACCGCCACCACTTCATCCGGATTGATGTGCGACAGCGGAACGCGTCCGAACAGTTCGCCGACACGCCGCCGCACCAACGGCACCCGGGTGGAGCCGCCGACCAGCACCACGCCCTGCACCTCGCTCGGATCGTAGCCCGCATCGTCGAGGACGCGCGAGCAGATGTCGATGGTGTGCTCGACGAGCGGCGACATCAGCGTTTCCAGCGTTGCCCGATCGAGCCGGTGCAGGCTGCGCCGGCCGTCGAGTTCGATCGACCACTCGCCCGCTTGCTGGCCGCTCAGGCACTCCTTGGCGATGCGCGCGGCCATCAAGGCAAGCTTTACCTCCGAGGTCGAGAGGCGCTGTTCGCCCAGTGTCTGCTTGCGTTCGGCGAGGAAGTGCTCAGCCACCGCGTGATCAAAGTCGTCCCCGCCCAGCGCCGCATCGCCTCCAGTGGCGAGCACCTGGAACACGCCCTTCTGCATGTTCAACAGCGAGACGTCGAAGGTGCCGCCGCCGAGGTCGTAGACAGCGTAAAGTCCTTCGGCTTCTTCGTCGAGGCCGTAGGCGAGGGCGGCCGCGGTCGGCTCGTTGACCAGCCGCAGCACGTCGAGGCCGGCCAGACGGGCGGCGTCGCGGGTTGCGGTGCGGGCGGCATCATCGAAGTAGGCCGGAACCGTGACCACGGCGCGATCGACCCGCAGGTTCAGCAGTGTTTCCGCCCGATCACGCAGCGCGCGCAGGATATCGGCGGAGATTTCCACCGGCGACAGGGTGCGGCCGGCGATCACCACACGCACCATGCCGCCGCTGTCTCCGGCGGGTGCAATTTCGTAGGGCAGGGCACCCGCCAGCGTTTTCAGGTCCTCGGCACCCCGGCCCATCAGCCGTTTGATCGAGCTCACGACCGCCTCGGGCCGGTCGAGGATCAGGCGGCGCGCCAGTTCACCGACGACGGCGCTGCCGTCCGCGGCGTAGGCAACCACTGATGGAACCAGGCCGCCGCCATCCTCGTCGCGCAGCACCCGCGCCTCGCCATCTCGACTGAACGACACCACCGAATTGGTGGTGCCGAGGTCAATGCCGACGGCGACCGATTCCGGCTCCCGAGCCTCGTCAATGGACGCACCGGGCTCGACGATCTGCAGCAGTTCGGTCATTTGAGGGTCCTCAGGATCGCGATAACTGCTGCCGGCGGGCCCGGCAGTCATCGGCCAGCTTGCGCAGGTACTTCAGGCGTGTGATCACCCCGGCGGCCCGGTTTCGATCATCGCCGGCGAATGCCTCGGCGAGTTCGTCGGAACAGCGCTCGATATCGGCGGTGGTGCGCGCTGCAAGCGCTGTGATGTCGTCCACGCTCTCGGCTTCCGCTAACGCTTCACGCAGTTCGAGTGCTTCTTGCAGCAGCGCCATGTCGTTGACACGGCTCATGTCGACGGACTCTGAACCGTCATGGCCGAGGGTCAGCAGGTAGTCGGCCCGCCGGAGCGGATCCTTCAGCGTCTCGTACGCCTCATTGAGCGCCGTTGCCTGGCTTTGAGACAGCGCGCGCTCACGCGGCGACGCGGTGGCGAACCGGTCCGGATGCAGCAGCCGCTGGTGCTCGAAGTAGCGGCGATTGAGCTGTTTGGCATCCACTGCGAAACTTTTCGGCAGCTCAAGGCGGGTATAATGGTCCACTTGCCCGGGGCTGGACCGCGCCGCACGTGGCGCAGAACAAAGGTGCACCGGCAAGCGGCCCACTGCACGACCAGCAGGGAGCGAGGCCTGTGGGCGGTGCCTTGCACACTGCGGCCTGCGGCGGTGCGGACCCGCTTGCGGCCGTAGCGGGCCCGGCGCTGTTGGCAGAGGTGGGCTCCACGGGTGCCTGGCGGTGCTCAGAAGTATCCATTGTTCTCCCGCGTTCGAGCGTCTCCACGGGCGCACTCCCATCGCGCGCGCAGCGCAACGATCCGTCGCGTCGCCGATGGTGCGTGCGCTGACCGTCACGCCCTAGACGTGGAAGGACTCACCGCAGCCGCAGCGGCCCTTCTCGTTCGGATTCCGGAAGACGAAGCCGGACTCCATCTTGTCCTCGACGAAATCCATTTCCGTGCCGAGGATGAACATCGTTGCTTTCGGGTCGATCAGGATGGTCACCCCGTCCGTCTGGATAACTTCGTCGAACGGTGTTTGTTCATCCGCGTATTCCAACGTGTAGGACATACCGGAGCAGCCGCGGGCGCGGATGCCGATCCTCACACCGGCCGAGGGCTTGCCCGTTGATCGNAGCAGGGCCTTTACCCGCTCGACGGCGGCTGGTGTGACGCTGATGGGTTGCTGGGGTGCGGCCATGGGTGTCCGATGTCCTCCGTTCGAGAGTTCAGGCGACCTTTTCATGCTCCGGCGCCTCAGCGGCCTTTTCGGTGCCCGCCGTCGCCGGCTCGCCGGTCTTTTTCCGATAGTCGGCAATCGCCGCCTTGATCGCATCTTCGGCCAGCACCGAGCAATGGATCTTCACCGGCGGCAGCGCCAGGTGTTCGGCGATGTCGGTGTTCTTGATCGTCTGCGCCTCGTCCAGCGACTTGCCCTTCACCCACTCGGTCACCAGGGAAGACGACGCGATCGCCGAGCCGCAACCGAACGTCTTGAACTTAGCATCTTCGATAATGCCTTCGGCCGTCACCTTGATCTGCAGCTTCATCACGTCGCCGCAGGCCGGTGCGCCGACGAGGCCCGTGCCGACGCCGTCGTCNGCCTTTTCGAACGCACCCACGTTGCGCGGGTTCTCGTAGTGGTCGACCACCTTGTTGCTGTAGGCCATGTTCGTGCTCTCCTCGTTACCTCGTCGTTGTTCCGCCTGCGTTGCTTGGGCAGAACGTCAATGTTCCGCCCATTTGATCGATTTCAGGTCGATGCCTTCCTGCGCCATTTCCCACAGCGGGCTCATGCTGCGCAGCCGCGTGACCTGCTTGGCGATGCGATCGACCGCATAGTCCACCTCCTCTTCGGTGGTGAACCGACCCAGGCCGATGCGCAGGCTGGTGTGCGCCAATTCTTCGTCCACGCCCAGCGCACGCAACACGTACGAGGGCTCGAGCGAAGCGGACGTGCACGCCGATCCGGACGACACCGCCAAGTCCTTGATCCCCATCATCAGGCCTTCGCCTTCGACGTAGGCGAAGCTGAGATTGAGGTTGCCCGGTATGCGGTGCTCGAGGTCACCATTCACGTAGACCTCGGGCAGACGGCTGTTGATGCTCTCCAGGAAGCGTGTCTGCAGGCCGCGCAGCCGTTCCGCTTCCGCGCCCATCTCGGCTTCCGCGATGCGGCATGCGGCGCCCAGGCCCACGCACAGCGGTGTCGGCAGTGTTCCCGAGCGCATGCCGCGCTCCTGGCCGCCGCCGCTGATCAGCGCCTCCAGGCGCACCCGCGGCCGGCGGCGGACGTAGAGCGCACCGATACCCTTCGGCCCGTAGATCTTGTGGCCGGAGATGCTCATCAGGTCGATGTTCATCGCCTGGACGTCAAGCGGGATCTTACCCGTCGCCTGCGCCGCATCGGTATGGAAGAAAACCTTCCTCTCGCGGCAGATGCGGCCGATTTCGGCCAACGGCTGAATGACGCCGATCTCGTTGTTCACCGCCATGATCGAGACCAGCACCGTGTCATCGGCGATCGTGTCACGCAGCTGGTCGAGATCGATCAGGCCGCTCTTCTGGACCGGGAGATAGGTGACGCGGAAGCCTTCCAGCTCCAGGTGCCGGGCACTGTCAAGCACGCATTTGTGCTCGGTCACACACGTGATCACGTGGCGCTTCTTGTCCCTGTAGAAGCGCGCAACGCCCTTCAGCGCGAGGTTGTTCGATTCGGTAGCACCCGACGTGTAGACGATCTCTTTTTCGTTGGCGCCGATGATATGCGCAATCTCCGCGCGCGCCTTCTCGACCCCTTCCTCGGCCTCCCAGCCATAGGCGTGGTTGCGAGAATGGGGGTTGCCGAAGACGGTGGTGAAGTACGGCAGCATTGCTTCCACCACGCGCGGGTCGGTCGGCGTCGTCGCCTGGTAGTCCAGGTAGATCGGTGACGCGCTGTTGGTCCGCCGCTCGTTGGTCGCAAAACCCGCGAAATTGTTCATTCTGTCACCTTTCCGACAGNNGATTCTAGTGGACCATCGCCATGGTCGCCACTGTCTCCGAGCCATTGCCGGAGCCGTGCAGGCGGGCGTAAACGCCGGTCCAGACCTCACAAAACCGTTCCACATCTGCGCCTGTCGTCGTCCATCCCAGGCTTACCCGGATAGCAGACAGTGCAATTTCTTCGCCAAATCCCATCGCCGCCAGCACATGACTGTGGGAAACTTTGCCAGACGAGCAGGCCGCGCCGGAACTGACGGACACACCGGCCAGATCGAAGGCAATCACCTGCGTTTCGCCCGTCACGCCGGGCATGGCGATGCAGGTGGTGTTCGGCAGCCTCGGCGCTCGCGCACCGGCGATGACGATCGTAGGCACCGTGCGGCGCAACCGGCGTTCGAGCGCATCGCGAAGCTCCGCAATGCGCTGCATGCCGTTACGGTCGGCGGCCATTGCCGCCGCTGCCCCGAAACCGGCAATGCCGATCCGGTTCTCGGTGCCGGCGCGACGCCCCGTTCCTGGCCACCGCCCCGAATCTGGGGAGCGAGTGCCTCGGGGTGCGCACGATCAGCGCGCCGACGCCGGCAGGACCGCCGATCTTGTGCGCCGACAGGCTGAGGAAATCGGCTCCCAGCCGTTGCGCGTCGACCTCGATGCGCCCTGGTGCCTGTACCGCATCGCAGTGAACCAGCGCACCGTGGTGGTGGGCGATCCGGGCGATCTCCTCCACAGGCTGGATCACCCCGGTTTCGTTGTTGGCGAGCATCATCGAAACCAGTGCCGGCTCGCCTGATGCGCCGAGCATCCTTTCCAGCGTGGTCAGACAGACGACACCTGTTTCGTCCACGGGCAGCCGCTCGGCCCCGGGGCGTTCTGCAGCACCGAAGCGTGCTCGATGGCCGAGACCAGCCGGCGACGACCAGCGCAGCCGTGCAGCGCCAGCGCGTTCGCCTCGGTGCCGCTGCCGGTGAACACCACCTCGCCCGGCTCTGCCCCGACCAATAGGGCGACCTGCTCGCGGGCATCTTCGATCTGGCGGCGCGCCACGCGGCCGTGTCGGTGCACCGAGGAGCCGTTGCCCGTGATCGCCATGGCCGCTTGCATCGCCGCCGCAGCTTCCGGCCGCAGTGGGGATGTCGCGTTATGGTCAAGGTAGAGGCCTGTCGTCATCCCGGTCTCCGGATCAGCGAGTCGCCGCCGCCCGCTCCACTTCGAGGTCTGCAGTCCGCTCAACGGGCCGGTCAACCGGCCGTTCCGGCGCACGGTCGGTGACGGGGCTGCCGAACATCATCCGGCTGCTGCCGAGGATCCGGCGCTCACACACATCGGCCAGCGTCACCGAGCTCAGATAGAGGTAGATCTGGTTGCCAAGTTCTTCCCAAAGATCGTGCGTCAGACAACGCCCCTTATGGGAATGGCAGCCGGTTGGTGCGCCCGGGGTACAGCGGGTCGCCTTGATCGGCTCGTCCACCGCGAGAATGATGTCGGCAATTCGCAGTTCCGTCAGATCGCGCGCCAGCATGTAGCCACCGCCGGGCCCCCGAACACTGTTTACCAAGCCGCTGCGGCGGAGCCGGCCGAACAATTGCTCCAGATAGGACAGGGAGATTTCCTGTCGGTCGGCGACTTCCGCCAACGCCACCGGCTTGCCACCTTTGCTGTGGAACGCCAGGTCCGCCATTGCCATGACCGCATACCGACCCTTCGTGCTCAGTTTCACTGCCTGTCTCCCTGCCTCGGTTGCCGGCGCGCCCGGTCGCTGGATCTGCTGCTCATCAGTGTCGCTCGTTCAATCGCGTGTTCGGTCAATTCTGGGCCCGCTCGCCTTCGACAACGATCCTACTCGGGCGCTCGGCGCCGCGCATGGCCTCGTCGTCAGCCGCCTCCGGAATCGCCCCATTCGGGCGTTTTCCGTCGATGGGGGTGGATCGCACAACAGAACCCTTTTCGAGTTCGTGCTGCAGCTGCTCGACACGCTCCACCAATACAGAAACCTGGGCGCTCAGGATATCAACCGTGGCCTGAACCGGGTCGGGACAGCCGCCGGCCGGCGTTCCGTAGGCAGAAAAGCGTTCGCCCCGGTCACGCGCTCTGATCGTATGTGCCGGAATGCCGACGGCGGTTTCACCCGGCAGCACGTCGCGCGTCACCACAGAGTTGGCGCCCACCCGTGCCCGCTCGCCGATGACGATGGGTCCGAGAATCTGTGCGCCCGACCCCACGATTACGCCGGAGCGCAGGGTGGGATGCCGCTTGACATTGACCTGAGCGCGGGAATCGACGGACGGCGCAATCCCGCCGAGCGTCACGGCATGGTACAGCGTCACGTCGTCGTCGATTTCTGCTGTCTCGCCGATGACCACCCCGAAGCCATGGTCAATGACGACGCGCCTGCCGATCGTGGCCCCCGGATGAATCTCGATCCCCGTGATCAGGCGACTGATCTGCGAGACGAGCCGCGCCGGAAGACACAGTCCGCGGTGCCACAACGCGCTTGCGAGTCGAAAATGCAAGAGCGCGTGAAATCCCGGGTAGCACAGCACGATTTCCAGCCGCGAGCGCGCCGCCGGGTCGCGGGCCATGAACGCATCGAGATCTTCGCGAAGATGCTTGAAAACCATGTGTCCTTCGATATTTTCTCGGTCCTCTCCGCCTTGTATCCGGCGGGAGACGCAGCCCCTGAACACTCCTATTTGCGAACTCGTATATAGGATGTCCGAGTAGGCCGATCAAGAATAACCAGGATACCTCTGAAGAGGGCTGTTTTTTATCCAATCGTTGATCTCGGGTAAATAGCCGGGACAGCGCGCAACAGCATGTGGAGCGAATGCCGGAAGTCATCTTTAATGGTACCGAGGGGCGGCTCGAGNGGCGCTATCATCACNTGAAGCGCAACGCCGCACCCATCGCACTGATGCTGCATCCGCACCCGCTGCACGGTGGGACGATGAACAACCGGATCGTCTTCGCGCTGTTCCAGGCGTTTCAGAAGCGTGGCTTTTCTGTCCTGCGGTTCAATTTTCGCGGCGTTGGCCGCTCGCAGGGGCGATTCGACAGCGGGCCCGGCGAGCTCAGTGACGCCGCTGCCGCGCTCGACTGGATGCAGAACATCAACGGCAGTGCTTCGGGTTGCTGGATCGCCGGCTATTCCTTCGGGGCCTGGGTCGGCATGCAGCTGCTGATGCGTCGCCCGGAGATCGATGGTTTCATCGCCATCTCACCGCCAGCCGGCAACCTGGACTTCTCGTTTCTCGCGCCATGCCCGGCCTCGGGTCTGATCCTGCACGGCCAGCGCGACGATGTTGTTCCGGCAGAGGCGGCCGAGAAGCTGGCAAAGAAGCTCACCCAGCAGAAGAACATCACCGTCGAATATCGGGCGATTGCCGGCGCCGACCACTTTNTCGCCGATCACATGCCCGCACTTGCCAAAGCTATCGACGATTACCTGGATCGGGCCCTGGCGGCGGCTGCGTAACGGGGGAAGGGGCTGTCGCGCGAGGACGTGCTGCTGAGCACGAATTCAACAAATCAGCACGCTGAACGCGGAAGTGAGTGCCATTTCACAGACCGCGCTCGAATATTGAAGCATTGGGAGCTTTGAGCAGGGGCGGACAGCAAGAGCAAACGCTGGCACAGCATCAAGACCGGCGCCTCGTCGTCAGTTCCGGCACGATCGAGGACAAAGGACCGATTCTCGCGAAGTCTCATCGTGAGATGATCCGCTTACAGGAGGAGGCTGTGATGGTGCAGAACGCAACGCAGAGCGAGGATTCTCCCGACGCCGTTGCCACCAGGATAGCAGACGCTCACGCGTCTGCCGTCGAGTTTCTGGCCATGTCGATGGCAGAAGACGCACCGATCGGACGGATCGCCCGGCGCATGGTGGACGGGCAGTTCGACAAGACGTTCCTCACGGCGGAGGTCGAGCGTTTTACCGGCGTGCGGGTGGACATCCCCGAAAATCCCGGAACGATTCTGGCGGTGATCCCGCAGCACGGCTACTGGGCTGCCGAACTGACGTTGCCCGATCAGGTGTTCCGCGCCGCGGGCTACGAGGTGGACTATGTCACCCCGCGCGGGGAGCGTCCATTCGCGTTCGGGGTGAGCCTGGATACCACCTTCCGGGATCAGGCGTGGAATGCCCCCAGGTCTCGCCGGGCGAAGCCGCACTCGGCGCGCGCTACAACGACCCGAGCACGACCGAAGGACAACGGCTGAACGCGCCGCGCAACCTGCACGAATGGCTGCCGCCAACGCCGCGTCCACAGCACGGGAGGCCTCCCGAGAGCCGTTCCGCCAGGCGTTGCAAGCCGGCCTTCGCGAGGCGGCGCAGTACGCCGGCGCGTTCATCGTCGGCGGGGCCGGCGCGTACATGGACCTGGGCGGCAACACCTCGGTGCGTCCGCTGATCCAGCTCTTTGCCGCCCTCGGACGCCCGGTGGCGGCGATCTGCTACGGCGTTCAGGTGCTGATCCAGGCCACCGACCCGCACACGAAAGTGCCGCTCGTCTGGGGCCGGCTGGCCACCGGGCATTCGGAGCAGGACGACTACACGGACGGCACCACCGACGTTCCCGTCGAGGGCGGCTACGGTCCCAATTATGGCTCGGCGCCGATCACGCTCGAGCAGATGATCAAGCAGTACACCGGGCCCGAGGGCGGCTTCATCTCCCGCAACGGCAGCCCATACATGGCGGTGGCGGACGGTCCCTTCATCACTGCGCGGACGACGCCCGACGGCTACCCGGCGGCGCTGCTGATGCTGGCACAGCTGCACGGAGCATGTGGGCTGCCGGCGCAGTATGTGATCGATGCAGACGGCTGCGGTCACGTTCCGAGCAGCACGGAGGTCCGCCGCATCGGTGCGTGATCGCTGGAGCACTATCCGATCAAGCGCAATCGCTTGATCGGCTTTACTTTCCATAAAATCATACAGTTAGAGCGCGGTTCGATCTGATCGAACCGCGCTCGAGCGGAACTGGGCCGAACTGCGTGAGTGGTGGCAGAGCCCGGGTAATGCTGAAAAACCTCGCCGCTGCCGCCAACCGGAAGGTACCGTAAGGGGGTCGCGGGTAGGCTCGCCGGCGGTCTCATCATCCTGCTGCCTGCGCTGATCAACGGCGTTGGTGGCCTCCTGGCCTCGAAATGGGCCCCGAAGCGGCCCCGAAACGGACTACGACCGTGTGTCGCGCGTTCGGACCTCGTCCGGCCCGTGCCGTCCTGAAACCCCCAGAGCGGATACCACCTTGCAATGACCTTCGATATGGACGCCTTCAAAACAGAAATGCCGGCCGAGATTCTGGCGCTCCTGGGTGATGCCGAGAACCCGTACAGCAACTTCGAACAGTCTGAAGCGGTCCTTCGCGCCGCGGTCGAGAAGGCGCCAGACAATCTGGCGCTGCGCATCGCTACCTATACGTTCTACTTCTATGCCAACCGGATGCATGAGGCGATCCCGCACGCGGAAGTATGCCTGCGCATGGCTGCCCGGGCGCTGGGGATCACTGAGGACTGGCGCCAGGTTGGCCCCGACAGCGCCGATTTCAGTGGCCTGGAGCAGTCGCAACGGGTGTATCTGAAATCGCTGATGGCGCTCGGCTTCTGCCAGGCCCGCATCGGCGACCTCGCAGAGGGCGAGGCGTTGCTGCGCAAGGCCGCCAGTCTTGACCCGCAGGACCGTATCGGGGCTGCAGCGCTGGCTGACTTGATCGCCCGCAGCGGAGTCCCGGACAAGGATGAAGACGAAGACTGACCGGTACCTCAGGAGGTCTGCACACCCAAACCAACCCGGCTGCGGGCCTGTGCCAGACAACTGCACGGGTGGGCTGCCGCGTGCCCACGTCAGGGTTGGACCTAGGCTGTGGCTGTGCTAAGAAGCCGCGTCCTGCGGGGTCGATCGCGCTGCCGCATGCCCTCGGTACATGGCGGCATGATAGGCGGCAGAAGAGGACACCGCGGCAATGGATAATCCGACAGGGGAGAGAGCAGCAATGGCGCGACGCAAGTTGATCGCTGGCAACTGGAAGATGAACGGCCTGCGCGCGGATGGTCTCGCGCTCGCCTCCGAGCTCGCAAAGCGGATCAAGGCCGCTGGTGCGACGCGCTACGACATGCTGGTCTGCCCGCCGTTCACGCTGGTTGCGAGCGTCGTGGATGCGGTTGCTGACAGCGGCATCGCCGTCGGTGCCCAAGACTGCCACATGACCGAGAAGGGTGCGCATACCGGCGACACCAGCGCCTGGATGCTGAAGGACCTCGGCTGCAGCTCTGTCATCGTCGGCCACNCCGAGCGGCGCACCAATCACGGTGAGACGGACGCGATCATCAAGGCAAAGGCCGAGGCAGCGCTGAAGGCCGGACTGATTGCCATCGTCTGCATTGGCGAGACGCTGGAAGAGCGTGACGCCGGCAAGACGCTCGAGATCAACCGCACCCAGCTGCTGGGCTCGCTGCCCGAAGGAGCCACGGCCGAAAATACCGTTGTCGCCTATGAGCCGGTCTGGGCGATCGGCACCGGCCGTACGGCGACGCCCGAGCAGGCGCAGGAAGTGCACGCGATGCTGCGCGCCGAACTGGTGGCGAAGCTGGGCCAGGCGACGGCCGACGGCATGCGTATCCTTTACGGCGGATCGATGAACCCGAAGAATGCCAAGGACCTGATGGCGCTGCCCGACATCGACGGCGGCCTGATCGGCGGTGCGTCGCTGAAGCCGGACGACTTCATGGCCGTTGCGGAAGGCGCGCCCGCCTGATCATGACCCAAATCCCGTTCCGTTCGTCCGTCGGTTTGCCAGAGTTGCGCTCGCGATGATCACCGTCATCCTGGTCATCCACCTGTTGCTTGCGATTGGTCTGGTGGGAGTGATCTTGCTCCAACAGAGCGAGGGCGGCGCACTTGGCATCGGCGGCGGCGGCGGGATGGGTGGTTTTGACCGGTCGTGGCACCGCCAATCTGCTGACCCGGACGACCACGGTTCTGGCGGTGCTGTTCTTCCTCACCAGCCTGACGCTGGCGCGTCTGGCGGGCGAGCACCGGGGCGGGGGTCCTTGTTCGAGGGAACGACACCCGTGCCGGTCGAGCAATCGGCACCCGCGCCGCAGCCGGAGCCTGAACCGCAACCTCAACCGGAGCAGCCGGCCGAGCCTGCAGCGCCGATCGCCCACTAAATCCGGGCGGGGTCAAAGAGCGTGCAGCGTCGTCGCGAAGGGCAGCGGGCCCGTTTGGGTCCAATCTGGAGCTGCCGTCGATTCTCTGCATCGGGCAGCCAGGCAGGCGCACCGGTGTCCGCACTGGCGTCCGAAGCGCCTCTTCGCCAGGATGGCCGGCGGCGTCGATCTTCTCCATCAAGCCGCAAAACCTTTGATGATCCGCCGAATTCAAGCGTGCTCGCAACCCCGTGCGTTGACGTGACTCCGTACTGCAATACTGGGCATATCGCGTGCAGGCGGGAATGCGCTATACCGTTCTTCCCATGACGCGGTTCATCTTCATCACCGGCGGCGTGGTCTCCTCCCTCGGCAAGGGTCTCGCTTCGGCGGCGCTGGGCGCTCTGCTGCAGGCGCGGNGTTTTCGGNTCCGGCTGCGCAAGTTCGATCCCTACATCAACGTCGATCCGGGGACGATGAGCCCCTATCAGCATGGGGAAGTGTTCGTCACCGACGACGGTGCCGAGACCGACCTCGACCTGGGGCATTACGAACGGTTCACCGGCGTTCCCGCCCGGCGCAGCGACAGCGTGACGACGGGACGGATCTATTCCGAGGTCATCGCCCGCGAGCGGCACGGCGACTATCTGGGCGCCACAATCCAGGTGATCCCGCACATCACCGATGCGATCAAGGAGTTCATCCGCGCGGATCTGGACGGCGAGGATTTCTGCCTGTGCGAGATCGGCGGAACCGTCGGCGACATCGAGAGCCTGCCGTTCCTGGAGGCGATCCGCCAGCTCGGCAACGAGCTGGGGCGCGAACAGGCGATGTATATCCACGCCACCCTGGTGCCCTACCTGCCGGCAGCGAAAGAGCTGAAGACCAAGCCGACCCAGCACTCGGTCAGGNAACTGCTGAGCGTCGGCATTCAGCCGGACCTGCTGCTGTGCCGCGCCGACCGGCCGATCCCTGAGAGTGAACGGCGCAAGATCGGACTGTTCTGCAACATCCGCTACGAATCGGTCATCCAGGCGCTCGATGTGGAGTCCATCTACGCGGTGCCGATCAGCTATCACGAGCAGGGGCTGGACGACGAGGTCTGCCGGCACTTCCGCCTGGATGTACCGCCGCCGAACCTGGATCGCTGGCACGACATCGTTGCCCGTGTCGTCCGTCCGGAGGGCGAGGTAACGATCGGTGTCGTCGGCAAGTACACCGGCCTGCTGGATGCCTACAAGTCATTGGCAGAAGCGCTGAACCACGGCGGCATCGCCAACAACGTGCGCGTCACCATCGACTGGATCGACTCCGTCGCCTTCGAGAACGGCACGTCGGTCGCGCGGCTGGAAAACGTTCACGGCATCCTGGTGCCCGGCGGCTTCGGCGAGCGCGGTGCGCAGGGCAAGATCGAAGCGGTGCGGTTCGCCCGCGAACGCGGCGTGCCATACTTCGGCATCTGCTTCGGCATGCAGATGGCGGTGGTCGAGGCGGCCCGGCACTTGGCCGGTATCCCCGGCGCCGGCTCCACCGAGTTCGGCGCGTGCGCCGCACCGGTGGTGGGCATGATGACCGAGTGGATGCGTGGCAACCGGGTTGAACAGCGCCAGGAGGGTGGCGATCTGGGCGGCACCATGCGGCTGGGTGCTTACGAATGCGTCCTCAAGCCCGACACCNGGGCACACACCATCTTCCAGGCCGACCGCGTGCACGAGCGGCACCGCCACCGCTACGAGGTGAACAACAACTACATCGGCACGCTGGAGCGCTGCGGGCTGGTGTTTTCGGGGATGTCGCCGGACGGGCTGCTGCCGGAGATGGTGGAGATCCCCAGCCATCCATGGTTCATCGGCGTGCAGTTTCACCCGGAGCTGCGCTCCCGACCGTTCGCGCCGCACCCGCTGTTCGCCTCTTTCATCCGTGCTGCGCTGGAGCAGTCGCGGCTGGTGTGAGGGAGGCAACGGCGGCGCTGTCGCTCTGCATCGATTTCGCGCCCGTCGAAAAGCCCTGGCGCTCATCTCTCAACGGCCAGAGCTTGGCTGTTCGAAACACCCGCTGAACGCGGGTCGATGGCGGTCGCCGGGTCGCTGAATTCTATGAAAGCCAAGACATCGGGACAGCCGGGCGAGCAGGGCTTCCGTCCGATGCCTTTGCCTTCATGCATCTGAACCGCCGGCCAATCCTTCCCGCCCGCCGGACAGCCGG
Source organism: Defluviicoccus sp. (assembly GCA_013414705.1). Classification (GTDB taxonomy): domain Bacteria; phylum Pseudomonadota; class Alphaproteobacteria; order Rhodospirillales; family Defluviicoccaceae; genus Defluviicoccus. Next base: position 1,949,437 of record CP058705.1, on the reverse strand, counting down.
TCTCTACTTTACTTTGCCAGCATCACGTCGCTGGACTTGATCACCACGCTGAGTTCGTCACCAACCGCTATTCCGAGATCTTCCGCTGCCCCAGCGGTGACAACGGAGGTGACGATGTTGCCACCACCGATATCGACCTTCACACGACTGTTGACCGGTCCGAGCGACACTTCGGTGACCTTCCCTGAAAAAATGTTCTGTGCGCTGAGTTTCATGGTGTCCTTCGCGTCCTGAGTCAGGGATGCGCCCTTTGGTATGGGCGGTTCGCTCCGCAGATGATGCGGCTGTTTCCGTCAAGGCAATGCCTTCTTAATGCATATTTCGTTCCAAGACTGAACGGGTCGGGCCGCTTTCTGTGCGTAGCAAGCATGCAGCTTCGCCCAGAGAGACCCTGTTGCATGCGTTATGAAGTATAGCATATAACCAATTTCCAGCGGCAATAAGTAAATATAGAAACAGACAAGCGACCATAAGTATGGTTGTTATAAATATATGTTGGCGTAATGCCGCATATATGTGCGGCAATCATCAATGTTATCAGAGTTTTCATATTTTGTAATATTCGCAATAATGAAAGAAATTATTCTTTCATGTGAACGCGACAAGCGTCTCGATGATTAAAAATGGGGAGAGAGTAATGAAACAGGTCTTATACGCGACGACTGCTTTGAGCGTTGTCGCTCTCACCGGATTGCCCATCGACAGGGCGGCGGCGCAAACCACGCCGAGGGAGGTGCCGCCACCCATGGTCACCACGCCGGTTGGTCAGCCTGAGAGAAAATCAAGCTTGGACTCAGTGGCTACTTCCAGCAGTGGGCGGTCGGTACCAACCAGCACTATCGGACCCGGGCGACACCGACAGTGATTTGCGATACCAGCAGACCGTTTTCCTCGACAACAAGCACAACTCGGAAGTTTGTGTCATTGGTGAAACGACCCTCGATATTGGGCTGACAATTGGCGTCAATATTCAGATCGAGGCAAACAGCGAAGGCGATAGCATCGACGATNCGTACCTTTACATACAGTCGCCGACGTACGGCCAGTTGATTGTGGGTGACGAAGACAACGCGGCCTACCTTCTGCATGTCACAGCACCGGATGGAGGCATCTCGGTCGATTCCGGTGACATGGTCAAGGTGCGGATGTTCGAGACCGGTGGCGGCGTGCTCTTCGATTCACCGCTGGCGACGACCAATCTGCGCGTCAACGATAACGATTCAGGCAAGTTCACCTATATCAGCCCCCGGCTGGAGGGCTTTCAGGTTGGCCTTTCCTATATCCCGATCTTCACGTCGAGCGGCGGCGATAACAACAGCGCACTGACCAGGGCCGGATCCGGCGATAACGGACGCGCCTCGGGCCAGCATGATGGTGTCGCAGCCAGCGTAAACTATAAGGGAAACTTGGCTGATGACGTTAAGTTGCAGGCATCGGCAGGAACGGTATGGGCGCAGAGCTATTCAGGTGGCTCCAACATGTCCAACAGCGATCTGCGCGCGTACAACGCTGGCGCCCAGCTTAGCTACGCCGGATTTGCTATCGGCGGCGGCTGGATGCTGGTTCCCCAGGGTCAGCGCACGTCTACGACCCGATTCAATGGCAGCAGTTATTCAGTCGGCGCGTCCTATGAGTTCGGGCCTTACCTGGTAGGCCTGCAGTACTTCAACGGGACCAACAACAAGACCACCAGTGGCGGCAAGGACAGGCTCGAAGAAGCTGCGATCAGTGGTACCTATACTGTGGGACCGGGCATCCGGCTGGTCGGTGGCTTCTTTTATTACGACTGGCAGGAAGAGAACAGGATGTCGGAGAACCGGCACGGGGTCGGCGGTGCCACCGCGATCAAACTGAGTTTCTGATCACGTCTGCGGCTTCCCTTCGGGGAGAGGTGAGAAGTCGCACCATTCGCTTCGTTTCCATTCTTCGTCTTGCAAGCCTGCCATCGAACGACGGTGGCTGCTGCTTGAGGAGCGCCTTATGTCCACAGCTCGTATGATCCCGCTTCGTGTGATCCCCCTGGTTTCCCTGCTGGTCCTTGCATCTCCCGGTGCAGACGCGGCGGATGTTGCTTCATCCGCCAACTCCCTCGCCTGCGCAGGCGGATACGCGAGCACGTTCCGCCTGACAGGAGCGGTGCACAATCCTCGCACGTACTCACTGGAAGCGCTGCAGAGCCTGCCGAGCAGCCGGCTCACCGTGTCCTGGTACAGCGGCCGGGACGGCATGGTCACCGAAACCTACACCGGTGTGCCGCTGATCGATCTGCTCGACGAGGCCGATGTTATTGTCGATCCGAACCAACACAACGATATCCTGCGGTTCTACCTCGTCGCGACGGCCACGGACTGCTATCAGACGACGGTCGCGCTGNGGGAGATTCTGCCCGCGTTCGGCGGTGAGCAGGCAATTGTGGCCTATGCCGATGGGGATGGGGTGCCGCTCGGAACGGATGAGNGANTGGCGCGGCTGATTTTGCCGAACGACAAGGCGGGTGGCCGCGAAATCTTCAATCTGAGCCGGATCCTCGTCCGTTCCCCCGGTCCGGCGCCGCAGTCAGCTGAGTAGCGTTCCGGTTCCGCAGCGTCTGCAATCTCTGGCGTATGCTGGCAAATTTGACCCTGACGTCGCCCTGCCAGCGTACGCGAAGGTTCTCTCGCGACAGGCGCGCTGTTCGCTTACCTTGAGGGCGGTTACAATCGCTGGCGCCCTTGTTCGTCTCGCTGACAGGGCAGACGGAACGTCGAGCAGTATCGCATGGTGTCGGCTTTTTCGGAGGTGGGTTCCGGAGCGCCTACACCAAATTTCCAGGACGTGATCGGCTGAACCCGTGAAAGCCCTCTGACGGAGCGACAGGAGTCAACGAATGCCACAGCAAACGATTGACATTCCAGCCTCATTGATCGCTGGGCTTGATCAGGAAGCACGCCAGAGCGGACGCACTCGCTCTTCCGTCATTGTCGAAGCGGTCGCCCGCTACCTGAATACGCCCATCAAGACCGTGTTTCAGGTCTCGACGTCGGGTGCGCTCGTGGCTGGTGTTTACGATCGAGAGGTCAGCGTTCGAGCGATCCTGGATCACGGCAATTTCGGCCTGGGCACGTTTGCCGGTCTCGATGGCGAGATGGTCGTTGTCGATGGTCGGGCCTACCAGGTTCAGGGTTCTGGTCGTGTCATCGAGGCTTCTGGCGACGCGGGCGCTCCCTATGCCGTCGTCACCTGGTTCAAGCCGGAGACGGAAGCCTCGATTGCGGACGTGCGGAGCTTCGGCGATCTCGAAACGCGGTGCGACGCGTACCGGGGCTCGGGAAACATCTTCTATGCCTTTCGACTTGATGGGCATTTCACGAAAGTCAGGACGAGGGTGGTCAATCCGCCAGAACCGGGAACCCGGCTGGTCGAGGCCGCAAAAGCGCAGAGCGAGTTCGTGTTTATGGAGTTGGACGGAACACTCGTGGGATTGTGGTCGCCCAGCTTCTCAAGTGCGTTCAGCGTGCCGGGGTACCACCTGCATTTTCTTTCGGCGGATCGCCAGCACGGCGGTCATTTGCTCGACCTTGAGGCAGACACGCTTGAGCTCAAAGTCGAGGCCTTGTCCGACTTTCATCTCGCCCTTCCGGAAACCGAAGAATTTCTCAAGGCCGATCTCAGCAAGAACACCGCGGCAGAACTCGCCGAAGCCGAAAAAGCCCATTAGGGGTTGCGATGACGGATGTGCGCAAGGTGCCCCAAACCGGCGCTGAACTTGTCGTACGCGCATTGGAAGCGCACGGCGTGACCCATGTCTTCGGTATTCCCGGCGCCAAAATTGATCGCGTTTATGACGCTCTTGTGGATTCGACGATCAAGACGGTCGTCTGCCGCCACGAGCAGAATGCCGCATTCATCGCCGCAGGCATCGGACGCATGACCGGCAAGGCTGGTGTTGCCATCGCAACGTCCGGGCCAGGCGTCTCCAACCTGACGACCGGCCTTGCCACGGCGAACACCGAAGGCGACCCGGTGGTCGCGATCGGCGGTGCCGTGGCGACGGACGAGGTGCTCAAGAAAATCCACCAATCCATGGATTCCGTTTCGCTGCTCAAGCCGGTCACCAAGTACAGCGCGACCGTCGGGTCTCCGCATCAAGTCGGTGAAGTGATGGCCAGTGCCTTCCGCGCCGCTGAGAGCGGCCGGCCGGGTGCGGCCTATGTCAATCTGCCTCTCGATGTTCAAAGCGCGCCGTGTCCGCAGAGCCCGCTTGCGCTGCCGGCGTTTGCCGGCCGGNGTCCTGCGGATGGCAGGGCCATCGACGAAGCGGCGAGGCTCATCAATCGTGCCGATAATCCGGTCGTTTTCCTCGGAATGCTGGCGAGCCGGCCGGCGCATGCGAATGCCCTGCAATCGTTCCTGACGACCGGCAACCTTGGCGTCGTCGGAACGTTCCAGGCAGCAGGAGCCGTAGGCGCCCACCTGTTTGCCAATTTCGGCGGCCGCGTGGGACAAATTGCCAATCAGCCGGCCGATCGTCTGCTCGATTCAGCCGACCTCGTCATTACCATCGGCTATGATCCCGTCGAGTATTGGCCGTCGTTATGGAATGAGGGTTCGNATCGAAAGATCATTCACATCGATCTCCTGCCGGCTGATCTCGACAACTGCTATCAGCCGTATGTCGAACTGACCGGCGACATCGCGCAGACGCTGGATGCACTCACCCCGAAGATCGAAAGATCGTCCGAATCCGTGCTGTCGAGCAGCATCCTTGATGCCATTGCCGCAGAACGCNGTGCTTTGGAGTCAGACGCAGCGAAACGCGGCGGTGTACCCATTCACCCGTTGCGGCTGGTCTACGAGCTCAAGTACTTCCTGAGCACGGACACAACGGTGTGTCTGGACATGGGCTCGTTCCATTTGTGGCTGGCGCGGCATCTCTACAGTTTCCGGGCGCGCCAGATCCTGATTACGAATGGCCAGCAGACGCTTGGCGTTGCGCTGCCCTGGGGGATCGCTGCTGCACTCGTTCGCCCGTCTGAGAAGATTTTGTCGATCTCCGGCGATGGCGGCTTTCTCTTCTCGGCGATGGAGCTCGAAACAGCGGTCAGGCTCAAGGCCAACCTTGTTCATATGGTCTGGATCGACGGCAGCTACGACATGGTCGCAACGCAGGAGCAGCTCAAATATGGCCGAACCTCCGGCGTGGACTTCGGCCCGGTCGATTACATCAAGTATGCTGAGGCTTTTGGCGCCACGGGCTTCATGATCAAGACTCCGGAGGACATCACACCGGTCATGAAGAGCGCGTTTGACACGCCCGGCCCCGTCATCGTCGGCGTCCATGTCGATTACAGGGACAATCACACGCTGTTCGAGGCCATGAAGGGCAACTGCTTTCATTAGAACACGGTTGGATCGGATCAAACCGTGCCCTCGCTACCACCTTGATCTTGCTACAATCAACTGCCGGTGAGGGCGATGACGATGCCGGTCTGTCCGGCGAGCACGCGCTTGAGGTGGAAGGTGGCCAGCATGTCATCGGTATGTAGGCTGACGCAGGTCGCGAAACGCTGCACCGCNGCCGGGTCGCCGTTCGCCAACAGCTCGAAGGCTTCCCGATAGCTCTCCATGCCCTTCGACTGGCTGATGGCAGGCGAGAGCGGTTCGAAAGCCTCGATGCCCTGTTCCTTGCCCTTCAGCAGCAGTGTGCCGATCGGCCGGCCGACGAAATCGGGAATGAGCCGCATCGTATCGCCGCTGACGCACACCCGCGTGCCCAGGTGCTTGTTGGCGGATTCCAGCCGGGCAGCCGTGTTCACCGCGTCGCCATACGCGGTGTAGTGGAAATAGGTGTCGCCACCGAAGTTGCCGACGATCGCACCNCCGGTATGCACGCCGATGCGGGTATGGCCGATCGGCACTCCNTTGTGCATTTTCCGCGCCGCGAACGCCTGGGCGAAGGCATCCAGGTCCAGGGCACAGGCAACAGCGCGGGCGGCGTGATCCAGGCTCTCGATCGGAGCACCGAACATCGCGTGCACGGCGTCGCCCACCAGGGTGTGGATGGTGCCGCCGTGCGCGAAGACGATGCGGCAGAGCTCTGCAAGGTACTCGTTCATCACACCGACGACGATCGACGGGTCGAGGCGTTCGACCAGCGGGGTGAAATCGGCAAGGTCGGTGAACAGGAACGTCAGATCCCGGCGTGCGCCGCCCAGTTCGAGGGCATCGGGGTTTTCTGCCAAGTGATTGGCGAGATTAGGCGAGAAGTAGCGCGCCAGCGTCGCCCGTGCCCGCTCGGCTTCGGCGCGCAGACGATAAGCCTGACGCAGGGCTTCCAGATCAGAGATCGTCTTGGTGATGGTGGTTTCCAGATCGTCGAAATCGATCGGTTTGGTCACGAAGTCGAAGGCGCCTCGGTTCATGGCGGTGCGGATGTTCTTCATGTCGCCATAGGCCGAGATGATCACCGTCCGCAGCGTATTCGAGAGCTCCTGCAGATGCGACAGCAGGGTCAGGCCATCCATCCGCGGCATGTTGATGTCGGACAGGACGATGTCGATATCGGTTTCTGCTTTCAGCCGCTGCAGCGCCTGCTCGCCGTCCTGCGCGAACACGAAGGTGTATTCGCCATCACGGATTCGCCGGCGAAATTTCTGTGTGACCAGCAGTTCCAGATCAGGTTCATCGTCAACGACGAGAATTTTCCTCGCTCTCAAATGCCGTCTCCGGCGACATAGGTCCCGAGCGTCTGCTTGAGAAGACCGAAATCCACCGGCTTGGTGACAAAATCACTGGCGCCATAGTCGATTGCGCGGCGCCGATTGTCGGCATCCCCGTAGGCCGAGACCATGATGACCACCATGTTCGGCCACCGTTGCTTGACCTCCTGCAACAATTCCAGACCGGTCATGCCCGGCATGTTGATGTCGGAAAGGACCAGGAATCGCTCGGCAGCCTCGCTGCTGACCAGCAGGGACAATGCCTCGTCCGCAGAAGTCGAAAACTTGAACTGCAGTTCACCGCGACGGATCTCGCGCCGGAACGATTGCCGGAACAGGTCGATCGCATCGACTTCGTCGTCGACGAGCAGAACGTCGACCGTCATGTGTTCGCCTCCCGCGTGGATTGCACTATTTTACCGCAGGGCAGGCGCAGGGTGAACTCCGTAAACTCCCCTTCCTCGGAGCGGACGTCGAAGCTTCCCTTGTGGGCGTGAACGATGATGTCGTAGCTCAAGGACAATCCGAGGCCCGTGCCTTCACCCGGCGGCTTGGTGGTGAAGAAGGGGTAAAAATCTTCTCGACGACATCCGCGGGGATGCCGGTGCCGTTATCGCGAATGCGAATTTCAACGGCATCCTCATCTCGCCGGGTCGTTGCCGTCACCACGGGCTCATAGGCGGAATCGCTCTCGACAGCTTTGCAACGCATCTGGGTAGCGTAGAAGCCGTTTGCAAACAGGTTCAGAAGCGCACGGCTGATATCCTGGGGAATGATCTCAATTGTCCCCGCCGCAGGGTCGAAGTCGCGCTGCAAGGTGACGTTGAAACTCTTATCCTGGGCGCGGGCGCCGTGATAGGCGAGATTGAGGCTTTCTTCGACCAGCGCATTGATATCGACCGGCCGGAGCTCCGCCGGCCTCGCGCGAATGTGCCAGCATGCTCTTGACGATCGAGTCGGCACGGGCACCGTGCTCCGCTATCTTTTCAGATTACCCGTCAAGGTGGCGATGAGTTCGTCGATTTCGTCGCGCGTTGCCGCGTCCTGCTGTTCGGGGCCAGCCTCCAGCAACTCTTTCAGCTCCTGCAGCAGCTCGGCCGACAGGCTGGAAAAGTTGTTGACGAAGTTGAGCGGGTTCTTGATTTCGTGGGCAATGCCCGCGACCAGCTGGCCCAGCAGGGCGAGCTTCTCCGCCTGCACCAGGCTGTTCTGCGCCTTCTTGAGGTCTTGCAGCGCCTGTTCGGCCCGTTCCTTCGCCGCTTGAAGCTGTTCTTCGCGCTCCTTCAGCTCGCTGATATCCGTATAAACAGCGACTGTTCCGCCGTCCGGAGTCCGGCGCTCGGTGACGCGGATCCAGCGATTGTCCTTGTGACGGTGGGTGTGGGACCCGGACGGGTGGTGATGCTCGTCGAGCCGATGGCGCAGCCATTCGTCGGGCGTCCGGTCGCCGGGATCGTGAAGCCCGAGTTCGAGGGCGGCACGGACGATGTGCTCAAACGAGACGCCCGGGGCGAGGTGCTGGCTCAGTCCGGCATAGAGCTCCCGGAACCGGCTGTTCGACAGCACCAGGCGGTCGTCTGCGTCGTACAGCACGATCCCATCGGTGATCGTTTCGACCGCGGTTTCGATCGTGCGCCGTTGTTCGTCCCGCTCCCGGCTGAGGCGTTCGCGCTCGATCAGGCTGTCCCGGAACAGCCCGAGTGTCCGCGTCATGGCGCCGATCTCGTCCTTGCCGGCCGGCGGTATTTCGGCCCGCAGGTTGCCGGAGCTGATTTCGTTGATGGCGGTGATGAGGCGGCCCAACGGCAGTGAAATCGATCGCAGCAACAATGCGGTGAGAACGAGACCGACGACCAGTGCGACAGAGACGACGGTGCCCGCCAGCTTCAGGGCGCGCTGGGTTTCCGCATCGACGTGATCACGCAACCGTTGTGAATCATCGCGCAGCCGCGAGACAAGTGACGCCAGCTTGAGATCGGCGTCATGCATGTCGGTCCGCACCGGAGCCATCAACGAATTTCCCAGCACGCGCTGGTCGCGGGTGTAGGCATCGACTGCCAGCAAAGATTGATGCATGACCCGATCGGCGTCGGCACGGATGGACGTCGCCGCGTCGGGATCGATCACGGCCAGCTTGTCCAGTTCGTCATCGAGTTGCTGGCGCGCGGCGCGCGCACGCTGCTCGGCGTTCATCAGCAGGCTCACCGCCAGGTCGGTGAGCCAATACTTCATGTCATTGAATTCCCGGCTCGCCCGATAGGCAGTCTCCAGATCGTTGACCAGTCTGGCCTGTTCCGCCTGTATGCTGGTGGTGTGAACAAGCGTCCGGGTCAGATAGAACGTGGTCGTAAGAAAGACCAGAAGGCCGAGCCCGGCCAGGATGATCAGTCTCGTTCGTATGGAAAACCGCGTCATCGATGCACCGTTTATGCTGATGTTGTGCCACGGCCGCTTTTGCAAACCATCTGCTGGTGCTTTCTGCTCGCGCCCTCAACGATACAACGTGACGCTGATCACCGCTCCGAGCTCCCTCGTCGCCGCCTTCTTTTGGATAGCCGGTGATGTCCATTTCACCTTTGGGCTTGCCGTGACACGCGAGGCATGAGGGCTGGTAATATTCCGGGATCAGGAATCGGAATGCCGGCCGGCCGTTTACGGTCACGGACTCCTCAAACGGCTTGCCGGCCGGCCAGTCGGGCGACAGGAGCTTTGTCTTGATGACGTCTTCTTCCCACGCATCGGGCAGAGCCTTGCGGTTGCGCACCAGATCCTTCGGTGCGGTCACCTTCATTTCCGCCGATCCCTGCATCATCTCGTCGAAGCGTTCATTGACGAGCCGAGCGAATACGGCGGGGATAAACCCCTTGAAGCCGACGTTCGGGGCGTTGATGGTCGACTGGTGCTCGTTGATGACCTCGACGATCGACGTCTTAAGGACCGACATGGCGTGGCCATAGCGGGTTGAATCGTCGAGATTGGCGAGATCGTGGTCGGTCGCTTCCCGGTAGCGCTGCAAGGCTTCGTCGAGGACCACCTGGCCGGTCACTCCCTTGTTGTCGACGGCCGGATCGTTGATCAAATCCTGCTTGGCGGAAATCACCCCCGGGCCGCGCGCAACAGCTCTGCCAAGTTTGCGGCAATCTCTTCGTCGGTGCGCTCACTGTCCACTGCCAGAGCAGCGCTCGAGAGCAGCAGCAACACCGCAGCGGTCTTGGCAAGTATCGAAGCCCAAACACCCACCTTTCGCCGTTGCATGATCCGTTCTCCATCTTACCGACTGCCGTATGCACACAATGCCATAGAATGTGCCGCAGAGCAGATATTGGAGAATATCGACGGCCTGTCTCCGATGTTGCTTACATCGTGACGTTCAGGGGCCGTGCGCCGACGGGGTCCCGTCAGGCGAAGTAGAACATCGTCGCCATGACGAAGAACACCAGCACACCCAGGATGTCGTTGCTGGTGGTGATGAACACGCCGGTCGCGGTGGCGGGATCGATGCCGATGCGGTCGAGCGCCATCGGCACGAAGGCGCCCACCAGCGCCGCGATGGTGGTGACGGTCAGCAGCGCCAGCGATACGGAGGCCGCGAGGCGCACCGGTGCTTCGATATCGAAGATCTGCGATCCCACAAGGATGAGTGCGGCAAGGATGGTTCCGGCAACGGTGCCGTTAATCAGCGCGCCGACCAGCTCACGGACGAAGCGCCAGCCAACGTCGCCTGTCCACACCGTTCCTGTCGCCAGGGCCTGTACCGTCACCGCCGAGGCCTGCAGACCGGAGTTGCCTGCCAGCGACATCACGACGGGGATGAAGGCGGCAACGATCGCCGCTTGTTCCAGCTGCTCCTCGAAGGACCCGATCACCAAAGCCGCAACAGTGGCGCCGATCAGCCCNGCCAGCAGCCACGGCAGCCGTCCGGTGATGATCCGCCGGATTGAGTCCGTGGACGTGGCCTCGGCAGAGACGCTGCCCATGCGCAGCAGGTCCTCGACGCTCTCGTCGTGCACGATCCGCCGCAACTGCTTGAGAGTGACCTGACCAACCAGGCGGCCGTCCCGGTCGACGACGGGAACCGAGCGCACGTCCTGCCGCGCCGCGATGCGGACCACCTCCTCCTGGTCGGTATCCGCGGATACGGTGATGATGTCGGGGGCCATGATTTCGGAGAGTTTCGTTTCCGGCGACGCGAGCAACAGCCGCTTCGGCCTGAACGAGCCGATCGGCCGGCGCTCACCGTCGACCACGAACACGTCGTCGAGCTTCTGGATGAGCTGGGCATTCTGCTGGATCTCGGTGATGGCTGCCCCCACCGTGCTGTCTTCCGGCAGCGCCACCATCCGACTGGTCATCACCCGGCCGGCAGTATCGTGGCGATACTCGGCGGCGCTCACGATCGGATCGGCCGCCGACAGCCGCGGCAGCACCTTGTCCTGGACCTCATCGGGCAGGGCAGCGAAGGTGTCCGCCGCATCGTCTACGGCCATGCTGTCCAGCAGTGCCGCCAGCCGCTCGACCGTCGCGTCCTGCATCAGCATGGCGCGAAATTCCGGCCGCAGCTCGGCCAGCACCTTGTGCGACGGCCCGGCCGGAAGCCAGTCGAACACCTTGCGGGCGTGTTTGATCGGCAGATGGACCAGCAGGTCCATGATGTTTTCGGGGGCNCAAGCGGCGAGCTGCGCGGTCAGCGTTGCGCGATCTTTGGCCTTGATCAGGCGCTTCACCGCATCGATGGTCCGCTGGTTATCCCGGTCGAACTCGCCGGGCCCGCAGCGGGTCCAGCTCAGCTCTGCTTCGGCCGTCGGATCAAGCATTCCGGTCCCCGTGAGAGGTGCGGCGTTTCGGCTCGCCCCGGATGATGCGCCCAGCCCGCTACCCTTGGCGCCCTCCCTACCACAGCGCACCCTCTCGCCAAAGGTGTCGTGGAGCGCGGTTCGCCGGAGTTTCGGGGATGCGATCGCCAGGATGGAAGATTGCTGTGGCATCACGAACTTCATACGATCATCTGTAATGCTCCGGCTCATGCTGCGACCCCGAAGTCCTGCGAGGCAGACACATCGCGAACCAACGGAGCAGCAGCCGGGTTGTTAAGTGGGCCTAAAGGAACGGGCCTCACGGAGCGGTTCAGTTCGGGGAGGGAGAGGACGATGGCGCAAAATCGCCTGCTTCCGGTCCTGATCGTGGGAGCTGGGCCCACGGGACTTGTCGTTGCGATCGAACTGGCGCGCCGGGGAATACCGTTTCGCCTGATCGACCGGCGCCCGGAGCCGGTGGCCTGGAGCCGGGCGATCTTCATCAAGTCCCGTACTTTGGAAATTCTGGCGGCACTGGGCGTGCGCGACCCGTTCTACGAGCGGGGCCAGATCATCAACCGGGTGGACCTGCATGCCGACGACGCACGGCGCGCATCGTACGAGTTCGCTGCGCTCGACACGCCGTTTGCCCACATCCTGTCGGTTCCGGAGGAGGAGACGATCCGCATCCTGACCGACCGTCTGGCGAGCCTCGGCGGAGCGGTCGAGCGTGGTGTTGCGTTCGTCACTCTCCAGCAGGACGAGCAGCAGGTGCGGGTGACCCTGCACAGTCCAGAGCGCGGCGATCACGACGTGGATGCAATCCTTGTCGTCGGCGCAGACGGCTGCCATAGCGACGTGCGCGAGGCGGTCGGGGTTGACTTCGAAGGCCACGACTTTTCCGAACTTTGGGGTGTTTTCGATACCGGTCTCGCCCACTGGAGCCACCAGAGGGATGCGGTGTGTGCACAGCTCACGCCCCCGGTCGTCATTCCGTTCCCGTTGGGTGCGGACCTGTGGCGCATCTACTTCTGGACCGGGGCGCTGGGTCGCGCCGACGACCACATTGTCTCCCGCGTCCTCGACCGGCTGCGGGTGGTCTCGCCTGCGGTTGAACTGCTCGATCCCCAGCCGCCGCAGTTCTTCCACTCCACCTCCCGCATCGCGCGCCGTTACCGAGCCGGCCGCGTGTTCCTCGCCGGGGACGCGGCGCACGTCTCGAATCCCATCGAGGGCCACGGCATGAACATCGGCATGCAGGATGCCTACAACCTCGGCTGGAAGCTGGCGGCGATGGCCTCGGGCGAGGCGACCGAAGCGTTGGTCGGGTCCTACGAGGCAGAGCGGCGGCCGGCGGCTGAGGCCATCGTCGGCTCCGGGGAGCAGTCCTACGCACGGATGCTGCCGTCCGGCGCCGAGGCGCTGCAGGCCCTATACGCGTTTGTGGACACGCCGGAAGGACAGGATGCGGCGGCGCTGGCCGAGTCCGAACTCGCGCTTGGCTACGAGCACAGCCCGATCGTCGAGNGCGGTCGGGGAGGTGGCTGCGACCACGCCGCGCACCACCCGTATCGGCTTTCGGGTGGGCGATGTGGAGAGGCTGATCCAGGCGGGGCGGACCTCCACCCTTCACGAGCTCATTGCCGTCACCAATCCAACCCTCTTCATTCTCCTGGGGCGGTCCCGCCCACCGAAGTCGTGGGGACTCTTGCCGATCTGGACGCGGCGATCCAGGATGTTCACTGCCGCCTGAGCATGCAAATTGTCGTGCCCGGCACGCAGCGGCCGCCTGCGCTTTTGGGCGGGGAGGTCCTGCTCGATCCGGACGGGCAGGTGCATGCGCGGCTGGGTGCTGACCCGGATGCCGACCAGCCAAGTCTGTTCCTGGTCCGGCCCGACGGGCATCTCGGATTTTTCTGCGTTCCACTGTCCCTGCCGCCCTGCGGGGCATCTCGAACGCATGTTCCAGCCGGCCTGATCGTGCTCTTGTTTGTAGCGTGGAAGCCGGTGCCGAGCTATCAAGGCGAACGGCTTGCATCGCACGACGTCTGCAGCCGCTCAATCTGGCCAGCGCGGTCTGCAGTATCATCCTCGCGCAGGTTGGCAGCCTGGCAGACGAGATCAACGGTACCGCTGTTCGGATCAAGTCGCTTGCGGCTCGCAACCAGGATCGCCTGGGGCCCGAGCGAACTGACGGGGAACTGTGCTGCGCGGGCTCGCCTTCTTCGGGCGTTGGCATGTCGAAGCGGATTTCCGCGCGACAGTAGCTTTGTTCTTTTTGTGACGAGCGCTTTAACCAAACACGCGTCAATCGCCAACAGCTTGACGTGACAGTAGCCTCCCAGCAATGCGGTGGGAAGCGTGTGGGCGGCCGCATCGGTTACCCGGAAGACGGCATCGATCTCGCCCTGGCACAGGGCGCGGATGCCTTGGTCGAACTGGATCGCCCGATCCTCACGGATCTTGACACCGGGCAGGAGCTTCTGTGCACTGGTTAAGAGTTTCTGAGAAAAGGCACGTGTACCCGATGCCTCCGGTCCGAGGCTGATCGAACGAGATTGCTTGCGGAGAAAGGCCAGGAGCTTCAGAGCCTTCTCTTCAGCGCGGACAAACACGAACAGGGCCTCTTGATACGGCATGGCGCTGGCATTGCTGGACGCCGCAAAACTTTCGGCACCACAGACCGTGTTCCCACGCATCGATGGGCAGGCGCTGCTGCGTAAATCCGACGTCAACAGATCCGACTGGACGATGGCGAAGTCGACAGTCCCGTCTTTCAGCAGCGTCAGGTTCTGCTGCGAGCCTTCGGTCGGCTCGACGACGCAGCGCGGGCCCTCGGCCATGTAGGCTTCGTTCACGACGCGGCAGATCGCGAGCGCACGACGATAATAGGCGCCGAACGGCTCCGCCGCCGCGATGGTCAGGTAACGCGGCTGCGGGACCGTTGCCGCAGGCCCGGCCCGGCTGCCGGGTCCCAGGACAGTGAGACACAGTAGCAGGACGGCGCCTGCGGCAACCCGGATAGGAACGCTCAAAAGCCGAGGGACTCGCCCAGCGACTCTTGCACGCCACGCAGCTTGCCTGCCACCCCGCCTTCGCCTTCGGAAGTGGACGTCGCTGCCGTCTGCACGCCAATGCCGCTTTCCTTTGCCGCGAGCCTGCACTGCTTCAAGGTTACCGACGACAGTTCCTTGCAGTCTTCGAGCGCTGCCTCCGCCTCGTTGCTGCGATCAAGCGCGGCAAGAACGGTGATCCGCGCCGGCTGCATTGCTTCGGCACCATAAATCTCCGCTCCCTTGTCGAGCGTCGCCATCGCCCTCGGGAAGAGCCCCGTTCCGATTTCAGCTCGNGCCTCCAACTCGGCTTTCATAATGTAGCCTTCGACAGGCAACGGAATCCTCGGGGAGATGCGGTCAAGTGCACTCAGAGCCTTTTGGGGCTGGTTAAGGCTGCGGTAAGCGAGCGCCTCGACATATCGCGGCGTCGGATGATCGTTGATCAAGCCACTCGCATAGGCCTGCTGCATGATCGCCAAGGCCTCATTGAAGTCCTTGTCCGCGATCGCCACCAATGCGCGTTCAACCTCGCGATAGGCATTGTTGATCGGCACGATGCGCAGCCGTTCTTTTTGGTGGCATAGTCTGNNTGTCCGAGCCCTGATCGACCTCTGCNNATAGAACAGGTCGAGATATTCTGTGGCGCGATCGCTGCGATCCACGGGGGACTGATAGTTGCCGCTGATAAAGGTATAGCTGTCCTCAACCGCCGCGGTGGCGGCGTCGCTGACCGTATCGACGCCCGCTTGGAGGACCGGCTGCAAGTCCACCCGACCGACCTCTACCGAATTGGTCATCGTCGTCTCGAGGTCCTGCAGGCGCTGTTCGGCTTTGTCAGCAAGCGCACTCAACTGAGTCTTGCGGTTCTGTGCGGCTTCGATGAGATGGGCAAAGCCGGCAGCCGATGCGTACGGATCGTAGCCGGCGCGAACCGCAAGATCGATGCCAATCAGATCGGCATCATTCTCCTGGGTGCGGTTCCAGCTGGCATTGACGATGTCGGTGGCGACGAAGTCCGCGGCCATCTTGGCAGCTGTGGCCGCCGCGGTATCCTGAAGGAGCGACTGTTTGTCGGTGCCGACCATGCCGCGTTCGTTCAACTTGGCGAGCACGGCCACGGTCATCAGGGTACCCTGCAGCGCGAGGGAAGTCGCCTTGCGCTGCTTTTCGAACATCCGGTCCTTGTCATGGTGACGGAGCAGCAGGTGGCCGATTTCGTGGCCGAGCAGCACGGCTACCTCGTCTTCCGTATCGGCCTGTGCGAGCACGCCGAGGCTCACGTAGACATCGTCGCTTTCGCGCGCGAACGCCCTGTAGGCGGTATCGGCGAAGACATGCACCTGCACCTCCGGCGCACCGGGCGGTGCGTGGGCGAGGAGGCGCTGGGCGATGCTGTGCAGGTAGGCACGAATGTTCGCATCAGGGATGACCCGGCTTGCATCCGGAATGGCAGCCTTGCTCTTCTCTCTCATCCAGTAATTGGCATTCGGGTCGTCAGCTGCACCGGAATANGAAGAAGGTTCGCGGCGGGCGCTGCGTGCCGACTGTGCTGGGTGCGCCTGCTTCGAAGGAGGTGGTTTCGATCAGCGGTCCCTGCATGCTGGAGACGCTTTTCCCGAAGACGTCGCGGAACAGCCACACGCCGCCGTCGCAGGACCGGAAAACGGGCGGAGGCGAGAAGGAGAGCAAGCCGCGCCCGGCGCGCCCCGGCTGCGCGACCTGCTGTGCTGGGCGATCCGCATCGGCCGACGGCGAGATGCTCTGCGGCCGACGACCCTCACCACCTAATCACGCCCGTGCCGAGCGCCGCCTCGATGCGCTCGTGGCCACACCCGCAGCGCATCCCGCCGGCCGCGAGCTGCAAACCGCAGTCAAGGCGTGGCGGACGAAGTACTTCGTCTTCCTCGAAGACCCAGACGTGCCAGCCACCAACAACGCCCGCGAGCGGGAAATCCGTCCGTCGTGTTCCGCAAGGTCACCGGAGGCTTTCGCCCGAATGGGGCGCGCGCATCCACGCCGGATGTCGATCCGTCACCAGCACTGCCCGGATCCACCGCCAAGCCGCGCTGCAGGCCATCGGCCAGCTCCTCGCCAGAACCTTCGAGCAAACCCTCCCAGCCTAATCGCCAGGGACGTGAGCAGTTACCCTTATTTCTTTTGCTTTACCATTGTTCCGTCAGAGGCAGGAGAAACGCCTGCCGCAGACGGAAGAACATTGGGATTCATCCCGTACTTCTCCATGTTTAAAGCAGCACAGGGGTGGTATGCGTTCATCCGATCATCATTGGTCATCATCCAGACGGCAATAGCTTCGCCGGGCAGATTTCCAAACGCTGTGATGGCAGCTGGGGTACTTTTTTGTTTATTGCACCGCTCGACTAACTCCTCATGGGTCGTAGGTGGTGTCTGACAGGAGGCAAGGAACGGCAACAGTAACAAAGCAAGATAACAAAGTTTCATTGCAGGTCTCCATCAATATCCGCAGACGTTGTATCGTATATAACATTTATCTATAAAGGCTTACCCTTGTGGCTCCGGCGCCATCTATACTTTGTGATTCGAATCCGTTGTAACTGCTCACGTGGTTGGCTGTTGGACGCCAACGAACTTGAAAACTACGCGCTAAGCGGTAACAATTTCCGTGATTACCGCCTGTATAACCATTTAGACACGAATTCGTCTAGCCGTCTGAGGCCGTGATGCCAGCCTGCGTGAGCAGTTACAATTTTGATGTTGCTTCGTGCAGATAGCGTGGAATTCGATTATCAATAAAATTTTCTATAGTATCTTTTTTTGCACACAAATGTAAAAATAAATGTAATAAATATTGATATGAATGATTCGCGAATATGGTTATTAAAGTCACATACTGAACGTCAGGATTTAATCCAAGACCAAAGTTTACGTGATGATAGTCCGAACAGAAGGTAATAATATTGTCGAGTGCCATAGCGTGAGCCCATACTCCCGGTGCCTGGACACCGCGCATCTTATGTGTATCTTCAATACCAGCGACTGATACGCCGATCCTTACCACACGCTCATCGATAGACTAGTCCGAAAAGAGGCTGGTCCTTGGATTGTCTGAATAGAGCTAGTGGATTGAATCTAACGTTTGATGCCCGCGTCTGACGGCGGCGATGATTTTGTCGGGGTCGGCGGTCCAGACGAAGGGCTTGGGGTCATCGTTGGTGTCGACGAGAAAGCGGTTGATGGCGGTCTGGAGCTCGACGAGCGATCGGAACACGCCGCGCTTCAAGCGGCGCTTTGTCAGCTTGGCGAAGAAGCCCTCGACGGCATTGAGCCACGACGCCGAGGTTGGCGTGTAGTGGAAGACGAAGCGCGGATATCGGTCGAGCCAGGCCCTGACTTTCGGGTGCTTGTGGGTAGCGTAGTTGTCGAAGATGACGTGGACGATCTTGCCGACCGGCACCGCCGCCTCGATCGCGTTCAAGAACCGGATGAACTCCTGGTGCCGGTGGCGCTGCATGTAGCGGCCGATCACCTTGCCTTCGAGAACGTTCAGCGCGGCAAACAGGGTCGTCGTGCCGTTGCGCTTGTAATCATGCGTCATCGTCCCACATCGGCCGGGCTTCAGTGGCAGGCCCGGCTGGATGCGGTCGAGCGCCTGGATCTGGCTGTTCTCGTCCACCGAGAGCACGACGGCGTGGGACGGCGGATCGACATAGAGGCCGACGATGTCGCGGAGCTTCGGGACGAACTCCGGATCGCGCGACAGCTTGAACTGGCGCACCCGGTGCGGCTGAAGCCCGTGCGCGCGCCAGATGCACTGCACCGAGGAGACGCTGATACCGGCTGTCTTGGCCATGGCCGGCGCCGTNCCGTGCGTCGCCTCGCCCGGCGGATCGCCTTGCGTCAGCTCGACGACCCGTGCGGCCACCTCGGCGCCCAGCGGCGGGATGCGCGACGGCCGCGTTTTGTCACGCAGCAGCCCGGCGACGCCTTTCACCATGAATCGCTCCTGCCAACGCCAGACGGAGGTCTTGCTCTTGCCGCACCGGCGCATGATCTCGTTCGTGCCGGCGCCGTCCGCCGTCAGAAGCACGATCCGAGCCCGCCAGACGAGCTTCTGCGGGCTATTCCGGTCCGCAACGATCGCTTCGAGCCGAGCACGATCCGCGGCACTCACGTCAACGCTAATCTCCATACGCATCCCGCAGACTCGCACAGCCGCAAGCCCGCGGGAATCCCCAGCGGATTCCTCCGTCAGATTTCATCCACTAGCTCGGCCTGAGTTGCGGGTGGTAGGTGCAGAGCGCGGGCTCCGAACTCGGTTTCTGCGCAAATGCAGAGTTGAAGCTGCGAAGTGACGCGAAGACTTTTTGAGAAAAATCGTAGTCTCGAAAGGCCTTACAAGGATCGTCAACCGGTTGACCGTCCTCCCGCCTGGCCCACGTGTATGGTGCGGGGTGCGGAGGGCAGATTGCGAGAGCCGTTTCGCCTTCGAGAGGTGCGAGCTTGGCCTAGACTCTGTGTCGGCGTAGCCGTCGCGCGGTGCTGTTCCCCAGAGCACCGTCATCATCGGACCGATGCGATCGTCGTCGAAGCGCTCAAGGTCAGAACAAAATTCCGGCCTGGAGCGGGGCCGTTATCCTCGAAACAGTGCAGTGCGGCCATCGATCCTTCAAAGTGGCCGTCGCGCTTGGCTGTTGCATAAGTCGCAAGCAGCCGGATGGCTGCATCGACCTGCGATACGCACGCCTTGCCCTGACAGTTTTGGGCGACGTCAGGAGCCCACCCGGCTTGCGCCGCGTGATCGAAGGCCGCCTGTTTGCAGGCTCCGCGCCAGCTACGGGTATCGCCAAGCCGTCCTTTCAACGCGCCGCATTCCCTGGCGACATCCGCTATGGCGGCGGCTCTCGCAGCGTTGAAAATATCCTGCTTGTCTAGGAATCCACCTTCAGCGCAGCCTGGCGGACGGTGGATGAAGGACTTCGCAGCACACGTCCACAAGGCGAGGAGTGCAGCCGGAGATAGTATGCCGTCGGGAGCCAGCGCATAGCGCAAGGGGCCGTCGGCAAACAGCGTCGGTGCTGCGGGTGCCTTCAGGCGATTGACGAATCCGTAGAGCGAAGCGGTCTGAGGGCTGCCCGGAGGCGCGATGCTGGCAGAAGGGAATTGGCCCAGGGACGGGCGTGCTCCGCTCGGGAGATGGTCAGCGACCAGAACCCCAGTATAACCTGTCGCCAGCGGCGGGTAGACGTGCGTTGTCTGCCCATCAGCAGCACCGAATTGCGTGCCCAGTTGCGCTGCGAATTCGAAATCCTCCCAGCGTGGCGATGCTATCGGATACGAGCTGTTGCGGTAACGGGGGCTGTTCAGCATCAATATTTCTGAAAGCCTCTCGCCAGACTTGCTCCTGCTTCGCGCGTTCGCGTACGCCGCGGTCGTCGGCGTAAATAAGATCGACGAACACCGCAGTCGGCTTGATTTCTTGGTCGTGTTCAGTTCTGCGGAAGGTGATCCGCTGGATCAGCTGCGACTGCTCTTCATAGGGCAGCGGATACACCCCATTACGTTCTGCGATAAACTGATCATCGATTAGGACAATCGAGATTGAATCTCCCACCTCGTCCGCAGAATCGTCGAAGTCGGCATACCAGGGAGCGATAATCGACAGCAGGATTTGCGTCGAGAGCGCCTGTGTTCCACCTGTTTTGAGGATGAAAACCTTCCGCCTGCTGCCAAAAATCAACTAAAACACCAAGCAGACCGGTCGCAGCGACCAGACCTATGATCGTGATAACTTGCGTTCTGCTTGGTATTGAAAAAGGTAGTCATGACAATGACATACCTCAGCCCCCTCTCACCCCTCCCAACAGGGTACGTATACTGATTTCCATAATCAATGGTTTTCCGCTTGAATTGCCCCTTTTAGGCTGAAGTGTATGTCGCGGCTTGCGGGACTGTGACGTAGAGGCATGCCTCCTGTCGCCGATGAGGCAGTGTTTTGAAGGCGATACGGATCTCGCCGCGCCGCTCGACGATCCAGGCGGCGTTGTCGGTTGCGCGAAACGTGAAGGGGCGATCCGGCTTTGCCCATGGCACCAGCCGTCTTGTGCGTCGCCGCGCCGGCGGCGCTGCGCTCAGCGTGGTGAGAGCATCGTCGCGCGCGCCTCTGTCGACGGCCGTTGTCGGCAGGGGGCTTATGGGGCGATGATCGTGCTGGAAACGCCGTGCCGGCAGGCACTTAGACTGTGCTGGCGACCCCAACGCGAAGGGAGATCCGCTTTCGGTGAAGTCCCTGTTACGCCTTAGCTTTCCAAATCAACGACTTAACCAGCAACCGGGCTTTCACACCCTGAGCCACATCACTGATACACATCGGATGCCATTTCGGTCAACGGCGATGACCGCAAGACGGATCAAGCCCAGGTCAACGATGCGTTTCTACCCCGTCTTATTCACGAGGGCCGCGACGCGAGCCGGGTCGTGCACCCGCTGGCCGACATTCTGCGGGCGCACCTCTTCGCCATCGCCTGCGGCCGGCCCGAGGCAATGGAGTGGTGCGCGGCGAACGGCGTCGATTATCTCTTCGGTCTGCCCGGCAACACGGTACTCGACCGTCTCGTCGACGAGGCTGCCTGTCCGGACGCGTCGCCGATCCGCCACCTCGCCACCGCGCTCGCCGGACCCTGAACACCGGGCCGGCAGCGCCCCACCGAACCCCTCCCGAAACCCCCGACGCCACGATCATATCAACTCCAGCCGAGCCGGGAAAACTCGGATGAAGTGGCCCCGTTCCGTGGGACCACTGGGGCATTGAAGAGGCCCCCGATTTTGGGACGAGGGCTTGATTGGATCTGGGTCGGCTCCGTGGTGATAGACGGAGCCGATGATGAAGAAACCGAGACGGAAGATCGATGCAGGTCTGAAGGCGAAAATTGCCTTGGAGGCACTGCGGGAGCAGGCGACGGTGGCGGATCTCGCTGTACGTTATGAGGTTCATCCCAACCAGATTTACGCCTGGTGCGCGCAGCGAGGCGCAGCCTCTGGAAACAGCTGCTGGACAACGCGGCGCGCGCCGTCGACTCCGGGATGGGCGTTGATGCCGAACAGACACACGAGCGGGAGATCGAGAAGCTGCACGCCAAGATCGGGCAGTTGACGGTGGAAACCTCTTTTTAGCGCGGAGGTCCGGGCGATGAGCAGACCGGACCACAGAGCGATGCTCGAGCGCGGCGATTNNGCGGAGAGTTCGATCCGCCGCCAGTGTCACCTGCTCGGGATTGCCCGGTCGGGAGTTTATCGCCCTGTTCCGGCGAACGACGACGTCGACCTGGCGCTGATGCGGCGGATCGACACACTGTTCATGGCCTGGCCGTTTCCCAGGAGCATCTTGGNNGGTTCGCGGCGGATGACGACGATGCTGCGCGCCGAAGGGATCACGATCAATCGCAAGCGGGTGCAACGATTGATGCGGCGGATGGGGATCGCCGCGCTGGGGCCAAAACCGAAGACGACGAAGCCGGCACCGGACCACAAGATCGGGCGACAAGATTTTCCCTACCTCCTGCGCGACGCGGTGATCGACCGGCCGAACCCAGTGTGGGCGGCGGATATCACATACAGTCCGATTGGTCGCGGCTTCCTTTACCTGGTGGCGATCATCGCCCTTTGATGAAGAAGANACGGGGCGGGCCGGGCGGTGCTGGCTTGGCGGCTGTCGAACACCATGGATACCGCAGTCTGCGTCGACGCGCTGGACGAGGCACTGACCCGTTTCGAAAGACCGGACATTTTCAACACCGACCAGGGAAGCCCGTTCACCAGCGCCGCGTTCACCGGACGGCTGACGAGCGCCGGTATCCGCATCTCGATGGACGGCCGCGGCCGCTGGATTGATAACGTCTTCATCGAACGGCTGTGGCGGTGTAACTGCTCACCTCCCTGGCGATCAGGCGAGGAGGGTTTGCTCGAACGTTCCGGCGAGGAGGTGGCCGATGGCCTGCAGGGCGGTTTGGCGGTGGAGCCGGGCGGTGCCGGTGACGGAGCGGTAGCCGGCATGGGTCTGGGGGCCCCAGTCGGAGCGGAAGCCACCGGTGACCTTGCGGAACACCACCGATGGCCGGATTTCTCGTTCGCAGGCGTTGTTGGTCGCCGGCACGTCGGGGTCTTCGAGGAAGACGAAGAACTTGGTCCGCCAAGCCTTGACCGCGGTCTGGAGGTCGCGGCCGGCCGGGTGTGCCGCGGGGATGGCAACGAGCGCATCGAGGCGGCGTTCGGCGCGGGCGTGGTACTGCCGCAGCGTCGTCGGCTGCAGCGTGTGTCGGCGTCGACCGATGCGGATCGCCCAGCGCAGCAGGTCGCGCAGCCTTGGCGCGAAGACCGCATCGCCGCAGTCGATGGCGTACTGAACATCGCGCAGGACGTGGGCGAGGCAGACTTGGTGCGCAGGCGCCAGGTCCTGCTGGCCGGCGTAGCGGTCGGAAACCCAGACCGCGGGCCGGTGCTCGCCCAGCACCTCCTCGGCGACCGCCTTCGCCCGGCGCGGCGCGATCGTGTGCAGCACCGCCTTGGACGAGACGAACACCCAGTGCCACCAAGTGGCGCCGTCGATGCGGCTGGTGGTCTCGTCCGAGGCGATCATCCGGGGGCGATCACCCGGGCGGCCNAGCAGCTTCGCCTTGATCGCGGCACACGCCGTCGTCATCGTGTCTTCGGCACGCCGGAAGGCGTTGGCGATGGCGCCTTCGGAGATCTTCAGCCCGAACAACTCCGCCATCATTCGCGCCAGCCCTTCAAAACTGACGTGGTGGCTGTGGTGCAGATACAAAAGCAGCGACCGGATCGAGGCGCCGAACGGCGTTCCCGGCGGCATGTCCTCAGGTGCCTCGGCGCGGAAGCGGCGGCCGCAGGCGGCACAGCGCCCACCGAACAGCTCGATGCGCGTCACCACCGGCGCCATCGGCGGGATGTCGATGTGATCGTAGCGATGGCGGCAGGCCTGCCTCTGCCCCGAGACGTCTGCCGCACAGTGCGGGCATGCGCTGGCCCGCCGTTCGATCGTCTCATCCGGCGCGTCGGCGAGTGGCCGTGCCGAGCCTGGGCGCGACGGCCGCGGCTTGCGCCGCTTGCCATCGTTCTTGTCCCCGGGCACGCCCGGCTTGCGATCCTGCGACGGCGGCGTGTGGCTGTTCCGCGACGTCTTCTTCGGCTTCGCCAGCCGCGCCTCGAGTTCCGCGACCCGCGCCGTCAGCCGATCGATCAGCGACGACTGCTCGGTGAGCAGCGCATCCTTCTCCCGGTCGCTGAGGCGGTACTGAAACGGCAGAGGCATCCATACCTTGACTCACATCCAGCCCTCCCGTGCAATCCGAAAATGCCAACCTAGTGAGCAGTTACGTGGCGGTCGCTGAAGGACGAAGACGTCTCCCTGAAGGGCTATGCCGACGGCTGCGAGGCACGCACCGGTATCGCTGCTTGATCCGCTTTTACAACGCAGGACGCTCTCATCAGACATTGGCCGGTCGAGCGCCGATGGCGGTGTGGCGCGATGGCGTCATCGGCGTCCTCGCCGGCAACGCCTTGGACATGACCCCAGCACGCTGGCCGGGGTTGAACGACGCTGCCGCGTCGCCCCCTGCCCACCGCGTCAACAACCGCAACAGACGCCCCGCGTGGCGTGATCCAGGAGAACGGAGCCAACCAGATATCCAATCAAAACCGATGCCCCAGTGGTCCCCTCGGCACCCGAACCATCGATGCCCTCTGGCAAGCCGTCGGCAATATCTGCGACCTCTACACTTCCGGTGAATGCCGCAATTACCTCACCGCCGCAGGATATGCGTCCAATTAACCGCACGATGCTCTAGCCATACACGGATCACATTCGCGTATGCGGAGTGTATTGGCTTGCCCTTCTTCAATAGGTCTTCATACTCGATGGCCGAATAATAGCCAAATTTCGTTGTCCTGGAATGCCGATCCTGCATCAGCAGCGGAAACGCTTTTGGGCGCGCCTTTGGGATCGTTTTCTTTGGTAGAATATATTTTCCAATCGCCCTTCGCGTTCTTGCCTCGCACATACCAGAATGGGGACGTGGACCTCCTGAACAACAACGCGTCTTGCAATAGGCGTGTTTTTCCGGTGTAGACCATCTGGAGTTGTAGTCGCGAGCAAAAAGCAGCCATCACTGGCTGCTGTGGTGCCCGGAGAGGGGTCGAACCCACACTCCCTTGCGGGAACTGGATTTTGAGTCCAGCGCGTCTGCCAATTCCGCCATCCGGGCTATTAAAAAATTGACTAAAATTATAAGAAAATCCGCCTCTAATTTGCCGCTACTTCTCCCCTTCCAACTAAACAGTCTTCGAATTCTTCGTTTGCACTCTTTTACACTGCTGCAGCTTAACGCTCTGTAAATGTCGTGTAAAATGTTAACTTACTACAACCAAAAGATGTGGGGCGTTTTTGAGTCCGCCGCGTCTGCCGATCCCGCCACAGGGGCTCTGGTGGCAATCATAATCCGGCGGGGCTGCGGGTCAATGTCGACAGTAATCGCGACGGCACTGCCGCAACAGTGGCTCTGGCAGGATACTGGCGCTATATCAGCATCCATGCTTGGGGTGTGGCCAACCAGATTTGAAGATCCCGGACGCCACTGGCGTTGGTGCTGGCGGCGGGCGTGGCGGCGCTGGTGACGGCGTTTGCCGGCCAGTATCTGTTCGGGATCGAGCCGTGCATCTTGTGCCTGTACGAACGGATACCGTGGGCAGCAGCGGCGGTGATCGCGGTGCTTGGCCTGGCCGGCCGCAGCCGGCACTGGCGGNCTGGTGGCGCTTGGGGGTGCGGGGTGGTGTTCGCCGCGGGGGCCGTGCTCGCCTTCTATCACGTCGGCGTCGAAGCGCACTGGTGGGCCTCGGCCGCGGGTTGCGAAGGGGGCGCTGGCACCTTCAGCATCGACGACCTGAGCCCGCAGGCGNCGGCGCAGCCGCTGAAACCGTGCGACCGGGTGGATTTCCGCCTGTTCGGGCTTTCGCTCGCCGGCTGGAATGTGCTGCTGTCCGCCGGCGCAGCCGCGTTCTGCGTCGCATCGCTTCAATTCCTGTTGCGAAGGACATGCGCATCGTGACCGCAACCACCACTCCGCGCTCGGGACGTCTGCCGGGCGACCTGACGAAAGACCAGCTCATCGAGCGCATCCTGCGGGTCGATCACGCCGGCGAATATGGTGCCGTGCGCATCTACGAGNGGCAACTCGCCGTGCTCGGCCGCAGCCGCATGGGCCCAATCATCCGCAGGATGGCTGAGACCGAACGCGAGCATCTGGCCGGCTTCGCAGCGCTGCTGCCGAAGCGCCGGGCGCGCCCTTCGGCGTTGCAGCCGATCTGGCACGTGGCGGGGTTTGCGCTCGGCGCCGCAACCGCGCTGCTGGGCCCGAAGGCGGCGATGGCGTGCACCGTTGCCGTCGAGGAGGTGATTGACACCCATTACGCCAAGCAGGTCGAACAGCTGGGCGACGACGAAGCGGAACTGCGCGAGCAGTGCGAACGCTATCGCCGCGACGAAGTCGAGCATGGCGAAGAAGCTCTGGCGCTTGGCGCGGAAGAGGCACCCGCCTACAGGGCGCTGAGTACCGTCATCCGTGCCGGCTCGCGGGCGTCGATCTGGCTCGCCGAGCGGGTGTAAGGCCCGGCGACCCACCCCTTCCAGCTTTGTTCCCCGGCCTGCCTTGCCCCTTCTTGTCGTTCACTGCGGGGCGATCGGGGTCAGGGGATAGAAGATCGGCAGAATCACGGTCGCCACCGCCCACAGCAGCACATTCAGCGGCAGGCCGACCTTGACGAAATCGGTGAACTTGTAACCGCCTGCGGCATAGACGAGGGTGTTGGTCGCGTATCCGATCGGCGTGGCGAAGCTGGCGGAGGCTGCGAACATCACCGCGACCAGGAACGGCCGCGGATCCACGCCCATCCTGGTGGCGATGTCGATGGCGATCGGCGTGATCAGGATCGCAGACGCGTTGTGGCTCATGAACTCGGTGAGCAGCGAGGTCAGGGCGTAGATCAAAGACAGGACGACCACCGGTCCCAGCGGTCCCAGAACATCGAACAGCGAATCGACGAGGAGCGCTCCCGCGCCCGAGGTCTCCATCGCCGTGCCCACGGCCATCATGCCCAAAATCAGCATCAGGATCGGCCAGTGGATCGAGCGATAGGCTTCCCGCGGGTCTAGGCATCCGCTGACGATGACGACGGCCACCGCCATGAACGCCGCGCCTGCGATCGGCAGCAGTTCAAATGCAGACAGCAGCATGACGGAAAGAACGGCGATGATGGCGATCCACGCCTTGTTGCGCCGGAAGGGCTGCTCGGTCACTTCGGTGAGGTTGATGAGCTGGCGGCGGTCGAACAGCCGTTTCAGCCCGTCGGGTGGGCCNTCCAGCAGCAGCGTGTCCCCGAAGGCGAGGTGCACTTCGTCAAAGTTGGACGACAGGTTCTCGTTGCGGCGGTGGATGGCAAGAATGGTGGTGCCGTACGCGCCGCGCAAATCGAGCTCGCGCACCGAGAGGCCGACAAAGGTGGATCCNGGCCCGACGATGCCTTCCATCATTCGCATGCTATGCCGGCTGATCGTCTCCACCGGCGGTGACACCGCTTCGGAAGCTGCCCCTTCGTTGATCAGCCCGACGAACTCCGCGACACTGGTGCGCATGACCAGCCGGTCGCCCGCTTCCAGCGTGGGTTCGCCATGTTCGGGATCAAAACTGACGTGGTTGCGCTCGATGCCGAGCACCTGATACCCGCGGGCGCGCGTCAGCCCGCCTTCGGTCGGCGTTTTGCCGATCAGCGGGGAGTGGTGCGGGATCAGAATTTCAGTCAGAAANGCGCCGCTGCGACAGGTCGATCAGCGTGTTCGACAGCGTTTCGCGGTCAGCAGCAGCCGGCTGCCGATGAAGTACAGATAAAGGACGCCGATCACCCCGTAGATGATGCCGGGTGGAGTGATTTCGAACATGTGAAACGGAGGCAGCCCGCGCGCCTGAGCCACGCCGTCGACGACGATATTGGTGGACGTGCCGATCAGCGTGCACGTCCCGCCCAGAATGGTGCCGAACGACAGCGGCATCAGCATCTTCGATGGCGCCACCCCNAGCGTATAGGCCAGCCGGATGACCACCGGTGTGAAAATGACCACCATCGCCGTATTGTTCGAGAACAGGGAATGGAACAGGCACAGGATCATCATCACCAGCATGGCCTGTTTCGCCGACTTCCAGGGCACCTGACTCAGCTTCATTCCGAGCCAGTTGATCACCCCGGTCCGCTCCAGCGCCGCCGACAGCACGAANAGGCAGGCAACCGCGATCGGCGCCGGGTTGCTGAAGACCTTCAGCAGATCATCGGTCTTGAGTATCCCCATGGCCAGCAGCGACGCTGCGCCGGCTATCGCCAGCACGTCTACCGGCAGGCGTTCGCGGATCATGCCGGCGACGACGACGCCAAGCACGACGAAGACCAAGACGATTTGTATCGTTTCCCAACTCATGCTGCAGACACCGGCGGCTTGCGCGCGGCGCGTAACCTAGGCGTGCTGGCAGGCGGCGTAAACGGTGAAGGCGCGCCGGCGTCCAGCCGGCAGCAGCGGAAACCAGTTGCAGGACGAGGTTGGAGGAGAGAGGTAGCGCGGCACGATAACAGGTTTTTGCCGGTGTGTGGGCGGTCGTCTTTGTGTCGCTCGTGATACCCGAGCGGCGACATAGACGCTGACGGACCGATCTGCGCAAGACGGCGAAGGACTCAGAGCTCGCGAGCGGTCTGCGGTCTCTGAACTGTTCGGCGGAGCGTGCAGGCTGTGCGATCACGATCCGGGGAGGGACATCCAGTTTTTCACCGAGGTACGCTATAATTACGTCCAGGCGCATAATTTCATTGCGTCCGACTGCGTGCTCGAAACGTCGGATGATTTCGGTGTGCCTACCGGCCACGCGGAGCTTGATGGACCGATTCCGCTGACGCTGTTCGGGCGCCAGACGCGCTGGATCACGCACCGGATCAGTTTAATCGGCGCGACCTGCCTGTCCGAGGCTCACACCGACCCGCTCGGTTTCGATGATTTTTCAACCTGATGGCGGTTTCGCGATCATCGACGGGGCATCGCCGCGGGAATTTCGGGGTTGAGCCTGCGGGCCGTCCTGATTCTCGGCGAGGAAGTCGCCGGCTGGTCGGCTGGTGCGTCTCTCGCGTTCTGAGCTGGAGCAGGGCAGGCGGTTGCGGAACTGAGATTGAGGGCACCATGTTGACCGGGTGACCAGCATCACAGCGAAGGCGTGCTGTGGCGGCAGAAGGCAACCGCGAGCCGGCGGGAGGCGTTCTGCCAAAGGCTCAATCTGCAGGAGAACACAATGGGTGCACCTGAAGCGAACGCTTCTGAAGTGGACGCAATTGGCGCGGGGAATGCGGACGCGCGGTTTGACGCGGTGGTCCGGGAACTGTTGCAGCGCATGCCTGATCCGGTCGCGCGCCGAATCCGATCCCTGCTGCAGCCGAAGCGCCGCTGGATCTGGTTGCCGGCGGGTCTGTTGCTGATTGCAGGCGGGCTGCTCGGATTTTTGCCGGTGCTGGGCTTCTGGATGGCGCCGGTCGGATGCGTCGTCCTTGCCTGTGATGTTCCGCCGCTGAAGCGCTACATGGCACCGGCACTGGAGTGGGGCTTGCGCAAGTGGGACGCGTGGCGTAGCCGCGGCCGGCCGCCGGAACGTGTGGGCAATGAATGAAGATCATAACCCACCCGGGACCCGCCGCCCTGTGGTGGCGGGGCGGGTCGGATCCGCATCGGCATCTCCGGCTGGACGTACGCGCCGTGGCGCGGCGTTTTCTATCCGCCCCGTCTGGCGCAGAAGCGGGAACTCGCGCATGCCGCCGGCATCTTCGGCTCGATCGAAATCAACGGCACGTTCTACAGCCTGCGACGGCCGGAGAACTTTGCGCACTGGGCAGCCGAGACCCCGCCATCGTTCGTCTTCGCGGTGAAGGGACCGCGTTTCATCACCCATCATCTGCGGTTGCGCAACGCGGAGGCCCCGCTCGCCAACTTCTTCGCATCGGGCGTCCTTGCGCTGGGGTGTAAGCTGGGGCCTGTCCTCTGGCAATTGCCGCCGGGCCTGCGCTTCGATGCCGCCCAGCTTG
The DNA here is from genome assembly GCA_013414705.1 of Defluviicoccus sp. GTDB lineage: Bacteria > Pseudomonadota > Alphaproteobacteria > Rhodospirillales > Defluviicoccaceae > Defluviicoccus. Next base: position 1,919,740 of record CP058705.1, on the reverse strand, counting down.
CCGCGTTCATGAGACTGTTGCCGCATGATACGGAAACGGCGGCGGTGCTCGCACGACGGCACGATGAGCGCATGCAAGGCCGCGCGTTCACCGAGCCGGACGCTCTGCGGCCCGTGCGCCACGCGCTCGAAATCCGGCATGTCAGCTTCGCCGTGCCGGAGTTCGTCACGCTCCTGCGTGCACACAAGGTGGCTCTCGTCTGTGCCGATAGCGTCGCCTGGCCGCGGCTGATGGATCTCACGGCTGACTTCGTCTACTGCCGCCTGCATGGATCGAAGGAGCTCTATGCCAGCGGCTACGACGCCCCTGCCATTGATGCGTGGGCGGCGCGCGTTGTCGCATGGGCCAGAGGCAGCCAGCCAGCGGATGCTGCGTGCGTCGTCGAGGGCACGNCCCCGTCCCTCGCTGGTCGCGATGTCTTTGTCTATTTCGACAATGACGCCAAGGTGCGGGCCCCGTTCGATGCACAGGCGCTGAGCGCCCGTGTCGCAGAGCTGCTGGCCGACGGTTAGTCCAGGATCGGGCCGGCCGGCGGCTGGGAACGACCGGGAGATGACCGAACATCATTGGCGAGCATCACCGGTGGACATGAGCGACGAACGTGAGCGGAGCGGCTCCACGGTATTTGCTGCTGGCGGGGAACCCGATAGACTGCGCGCGATCAAGACGCCCGCGGCGTCGGCGTGGTGCCGATCCTGGCCGTGAGGTGGCAGAGCTGCGAGGGCCCATCCGGCCTGAACCACCCAAAGGGGAGAAGGGATAATGGCGACGTTGATTTTGCTGCGCCACGGCGAGAGCGAATGGAATTTGGCGAACCGGTTTACCGGCTGGGTCGACGTCGACCTGAGCGAGAAGGGCGTCGGCGAGGCCAAGCGTGCCGGACAACAGATGAAGGACGAAGGCTTCGAAGTCGACATCTGCTTCACGTCGGTGCTCAAGCGGGCCATCCGTACCCAGGCGATCGCGCTCGATGTGATGGACCAGATGTGGGTGCCGGTGGTCCGTGCCTGGCAGCTCAACGAGCGCCATTATGGCAATCTGCAAGGACTCAACAAAGCGGAGACGGCGCAGAAGTTCGGCGCAGATCAAGTGAAGGTCTGGCGCCGCAGCTACGACATTCCGCCGCCGCCGCTGGAGATGGACAATCCGATGCATCCCCGCTTCGAGCGCCGCTACGCTCACCTGGATCCGGTAGTGCTGCCGGCGACCGAGTCGCTGGCGCTGACGCTGGACCGGGTGATGCCGTTCTGGCGANACGAGATCGTGCCGCACATCAAGCTGGGCCGCACGGTGATGATCGGCGCCCACGGCAACAGCCTGCGGGCCCTGGTCAAGCATCTGAACAAGATCTCGAACGAGGACATCATCGAGCTCAACATCCCGACCGGCATTCCGCGGGTCTATGAGCTGGACGCCGATCTGAACGTTCTCAGCGATCGTTACCTCGGCGATGCCGACGCAGTCGCAGCGGCAGCCGCGGCAGTGGCGGCGCAGGCCTCCGCCGGGAAGGCCTGATCTCACGCGGCGTACTCCGTTGCGCCGATGCAGCCGGATAATGATCAGGTAAACGATTAACAAAACGATCAGGCCGCGAATGGTTCGCATCCCGGCGGTGACCCCGCCGGGAGCGTTCCACAAACATACCGCGAGCGCCACCGCGGCTGGCGTGCAGAGGCTTGAGCGGCCACACGCAACTGTGACCCCAGTGTGGTCGTGTTGTGGCACTTCGCTTCCGCGCGCGCAGTGCCTGCTCTTGATCGCCGATCGCGGCGACAGGTATCATCTTCACTATCGGCTGCATGAGAGGTGACGTCGGCGACCCCGGAGCAGGCGGGCGCAGTCGTTGGTCCCATCACCGGCCGGATGATCGGATCGATGTCTTGAGCGCATCATGTGAGTCTTGAAGGCATCATCAGCGGACTCTTTCCCTGCCGGGGTTTGGCTTCATCGAGGCGAAGGAAAACGGATGAGCAGTCGTGGCGTTCTCGCTGCCGCAGCGGCGGCGGTTCTGTACGGGTTGCCAGTGTGTGGATTACCGGCAACGTCGCTGCTGGCGCGGCCCGCAGCGGCGGCGGACGTCCAGGAGCAGAAGCCGGAGAGCAAAGCGGAAACCTACGAACTGCTGAACCTGTTCGGCGACGTCTTCGAGCGGGTGCGGGCCGACTACGTCGAGAAGACCAGCGACGAAGAACTGATTGAGGCGGCGGTCAACGGCATGCTGACCTCGCTCGACCCGCATTCGAGCTACCTGAATGCCAAGCGCTTCAACGAGATGAAGGTGCAGACGCAAGGGGAGTTCGGAGGCCTCGGTATCGAGGTGACGATGGACAGTGGTCTGGTCAAGGTGGTCTCTCCCATCGATGACACGCCGGCGTTCAAGGCGGGTATCCAGCCGGGTGACATCATCACTCACATCGATGGCGAGCAGGTGCAGGGCATGACGCTGCCGGAAGCGGTGGACAAGATGCGGGGAGCTGTGGGAAGCGACATCAAGCTCACCATCCGCCGCGGAGAGCGGGAGCCGTTCGATGTGACGCTGACCCGGGCGGTGATCAAGATCAAGTCCGTGCGGTCCCGGCTTGACGGCAAGGTTGGCTACGTCCGGATCAGTTCGTTCAGCGAGCAGACCGACATCGGCCTGCAGGAAGAGGTCGAAAAACTCAAGAAGGAAGCGGACGGACAGCTGCAGGGGCTGGTTCTTGATCTGCGCAACAATCCCGGCGGGCTTCTGACCCAGGCGGTTTCCGTCTCCGACGACTTCCTGGACCAAGGTGAAATCGTGTCCACCCGCTCCCGCACTCCGGAAGACGCACAGCGCTACAACGCCAAACCGGGCGACTTGGTGGAAGGTCTGCCGGTGGTGGTGATCGTCAACGGTGGCTCTGCCTCGGCGGCCGAAATCGTGGCCGGTGCGCTGCAGGACCACGGGCGCGCGATCATCCTCGGCACCAAGTCCTTCGGCAAAGGGTCGGTGCAGACGATCATTCCACTGGCCGGACACGGGGCGATGCGCCTGACGACCGCGCGCTACTACACGCCGTCTGGCCGTTCGATCCAGGCGGTCGGCATCGAGCCGGACATCGTCGTCGAACAGGCGCGACTTGAGACCGTGGAGCAAACTGCAGCGCAGCGTCGCGAAGCGGACCTGCGTGGCGCGCTGGATCTGCCGGCAACGACAGCTCCGAAGCCAGCAGCCGAGGGCGATGATGTTGCTGCTGACAAGAACGCCGACTATCAGCTCACCCGTGCTCTCGACCTGGTGCGGGGACTGTCGCTGTACGCCAATCGTACCGGTGCGGCGGCGACCGCCCACTGAGCGGGCGTGATGGCACAGTGGATGGCGGTGTGACGACAGTCTGAGGACGGGAGCACGGCGGATATGGCTGCAGGCGCCGGACCGCTGCGAAGACACGGCCTCGGCAAGGCCGCCGGGCTGGTCGAACTCGCCGTTCGTATTGCTCAGCGCGTCTGCGCTCTTGCCGGCCCCTACGCTCGTGCCGTCCCGGGGCACGTGGGCAGCGGCCGGCATCCGCTGGTCAAGCCGGCTTTGCTGGGGATCATTGCAGCCGCCGTGCTGTTTGTCGCCGGTGCTGCGCTGGCGCTGATGATGCTGGCGGCCCCGCCGTCGGTGGAAGAGGGCGTCCATCTGCTGTTGCCACCAGCGGCCGAGCGTCCCGCCGTCGCCGAAGGCGACTCGGCCCTGGTTGTTCAGCCGTTCGTGCGCGCAGCCCTGGCCGGGCTGACGGCACCGGCACCGGTTCCGCCGTTGCCCCAGGCCCCCGATCCGGCACTTATGGACAAAACCGAATTTGGTCTGCTGCCACGGATCGCGGACGATGGACAAACACCGCAGCAGGCCTACGCCCGGCCGTTCGATCGGCGTGACGATCGGTTCCGGCTGGTGCTGATCATCGGCGGATCGGGCTTTCGCCCGTCGCCAGCCAGGCGGCGATCGACCTGTTGCCGGCACCCGTCGTGCTGGCCATCGATGCCGACGCACCTCACCCCGAGGACTGGGCACGCGCCGCGCGCCAGGCCGGACACGAGGTATTGGCGACGGTGCCACTAAAGCCGTCGCCACCGGACGACCTGGGTCCGGCGGCGCTACGTCCCGCAGCCGACGCGACGCAGACGATGCGGCAATTGGCAACCGATCTTGGCCGCTTCACCGGCTATGTCGGTGTGCTCACCGTTGGCGGAGCCGCTTCCGGCGAGGTGGTCGAGCTACTTCGGCCGGTTGCAACAGCCCTGCAAGATCGCGGGCTGCTGCTGGCGGATGCCACGGTTGCCGGGAATGGTGGACACCTGATGATACGCGCAGCTCCGGATGATCTGCAGCGGCGTGCGATCGATGTGGTGATCGACCCCGATGCGTCGGCAGCCGCTATGATGGACCAGCTCGACGGTCTGTTGAGTCTTGCCAGCCAGCGTTCCGTCGCCGTCGCACTCGGGCGACCGACCCCGCTGATCCTTCTGCAGGTGCGGTCTTTTCTTGCCCGTCTGGACGAAGCGCGTTACGTGGTGGCGCCGGTTTCGGCGGTGACAGCGACGGGGAACGGGCCGTGAAAGCTGACAAGAAAAGCGGGCTTCCATACCGGNCGGGTGTCGGCGCCGTTCTGTTCAACAGTGCAGGCTTGGTGTTCGCCGCCCGGCGCATCGATACGCCGGGCGATGCCTGGCAGCTGCCGCAGGGCGGAGTGGACGAGGGCGAGAAGCCGCGCCAGGCCGTGCTACGCGAATTGGAAGAAGAGATCGGCACCAACAACGCGGAAGTCCTGGCCAAATCGCGCCGTTGGCATACGTACGAGTTGCCGGATCATCTGCTGGGCAAGGTCTGGGAGNGTCGCTATCGCGGCCAGAGACAGCGGTGGTTCGCGTTGCGGTTCCTCGGTTCCGACTCCGAGATCGATCTTGCGGCGCATCAGCATCCGGAGTTTGACGCATGGCGGTGGGTGCCCATCGCGGCTCTGCCCGACTTGGCGGTGACGTTCAAGCGCTTCCTTTATGTGGAACTCGTCGCCGAATTCCGGCATCTGGCGGTGCCGGTGACGGCGGCTGCGCCGTGCAGGACAGCGGACGCTGAAGCACGCGGAGCTTAAGGCGCAGGCGATGAGTGCGGCAGAATGTTCTCCAGGACGTTCCCAGGAACGTTCCCCGGAATGCCCCGTGGCGCTGGTTACCGGTGCCGCCCGACGGATCGGTGCTGCGATCGCACGGGATTTGGCGGCAGCCGGCTGGGCGGTGGCGGTGCATTATGCACGCTCGCAAGCCGATGCCGAAGCGGTGGTCGGTGAGATTGTTGCCGCGGGCGGTTCTGCTGCGGCGGTGCAGGCCGATCTGGCGCAGGAACGCGAGGTGGAAGGCTTGGTCGAACAAGCCTCGGCAGCACTGGGACCGGTGCGCTGTCTGATCAACAACGCTTCTATCTTCGAGCGCGACGAGGCGATGACGGCGACGCGCGAGAGCTGGGATCGGCACATGCAGGTCAACCTCCGTGCCCCACTGGTGCTTGCGCAGGCGCTGGTTCGCCAGCTGGGTGAAGGCGATTGTGGATCGATAATCAACATTCTCGACCAGCGGGTGTGGAACCTCACGCCGCATTTCACGTCCTATACTGTGAGCAAGGTCGGGTTGTGGACACTGACGCAGACCCTGGCCATGGCGCTCGCACCGCAGGTGCGCGTCAATGCCGTGGGCCCTGGCCCGACGCTACGGAGCGCGCGGCAGTCGTCGGAACACTTCGCCCGGCAGTGGGGGAACGTTCCGCTCGCCCATCCGGTGGCACCGGAGGAAATCGCCGCTGCAGTCAGGTTCTTGCTTGACGCACCATCGGTCACCGGGCAGATGATCGCGGTCGATGCGGGTCAGCACCTCGGTTGGACGGCGGCGAAGACGGCTGCAACGGCCGACGAGTGATGCGTCCGGCCGTTTCCAGGAGGTGCGTCCTTGACTGCGGAACGTGTTCCGTCCGTTCAGCCGCTGCGTATCGCCGATGCGCGTAACGCAATTCGCCACGTCTTTATCCGGGACTTCGTGCTGTCATGCCGTATCGGTGTGCACCGGCACGAGGAAGTCCAGGTGCAGCGGGTCCGGATCAATCTCGATCTCGCCGTGCGCGAGGGCCGCAGCCTGCAGGACGATCTGGCGAATGTTGTCTGCTACGAGCGCATCGCCAACGCCGTTCGCGAGCAGGTGGCCGCCCGGCACATCCGGCTGCTGGAGACGTTGGCGGAGGAGATCGCCGACATCTGTCTCGCCGACGGGCGGGTCCGCTCGGTGCGCGTGCGGGTCGAGAAGCTGGACATTCTTCCCGATGCGGCCAGCGTGNGGGTCGAGATCGAGCGCTTTTCCGCGTGAAACGCGAGGTATCCGAGTACACGGCGCGCCCCGATCAGTAAGAGTTGCGCACAGAGATACTTGAAAGTCCCAGAATCAATGGCTTGCCGGCACACCGGCGCCAGATATCCGCTATATTTTTATGGATATTTCGCAACTCCCTTATATTGCGGGAAAATTAGGCACCAGAAGGTTTGCCTAATCAGGCAGCGATGGCGTTAACTCCTCATGCCATCAAGGGCAAAAAGGCGTTTGGCAGCAGTTTATCAACAATGTTATCCACAGATCCGGGGATATCCCATTTGGGGTATATGATGCTGGCGGTGCTACTTCCGCGCGTTGACGGCGCTGAGCGTTGCGGTCACATTTAAACGAATGTCGCAGCCCGTCGAACCCCGTCTTCTGACCCACTGAATGCATCCGTGCCGGCTGCTGCTGTCCCGCCGCGGCTCGGACAACAGGTCGTCGAAGCCTGTCTGGCGACACTGCCGTCGGCGGCAGGCGTCTACCGGATGCAGGGGGCTGGCGGCGAAGTTCTGTACGTCGGCAAGGCGCGCAATCTGAAAAAGCGGGTCAGCGCGTACGCCAGTCCCGGGCGGCTGGGTCCCCGGCTGCACCGGATGGTGGCGGAGACGGCGTCGATGGAGTTCGTCGTCACCCACACCGAGGCGGAAGCGCTGCTGCTGGAGTCCAACCTGATCAAGCGCCTGCGGCCGCGCTACAACATCCTGCTGCGCGATGACAAATCGTTCGCTTCCATTCTGGTGACCGGCGATCATCCGTTCCCGCGTGTGCTCAAGCATCGCGGTGCCCAGTCGCGTCCGGGCGACTATTTCGGGCCGTTCGCCTCCACCTGGGCCGTCAACCGGACGCTGTCGGTGCTGCAGCGCGCCTTTCTGCTGCGGATCTGCTCGGACTCGGTGTTTGCCGCCCGGACGCGTCCGTGTCTGCTCTACCAGATCAAGCGCTGCGCAGCGCCGTGTGTCGGCCGCATCAGCAAGGAGGACTATGGCCGGTTGGTCGACGAGGCGCGTGCGTTCCTTGCCGGCGGCAGCCAGCGCATCCAGCAACAACTGGCAGAGCGGATGCAGACGGCGAGCGACGGGCTCGACTTCGAAGCAGCGGCGAAGTTTCGCGACCGCATCCGTGCCCTGACCGCCGTGCAGTCGCACCAGGACATCAACCTCACCGAACTCGGCGACGCCGACGTCATCGCGCTCGACAAGTCCGGTGGCGTGGCGTGCGTGCAGGTGTTCTTCTTCCGGGCGGGGTGCAACTACGGCAACCGTGCCTACTATCCCGATCAGGCGGCGGGAGAGACGGAGGATGCTATTTTGGAGGCCTTTATCGGCCAGTTCTACGACGAGCGGCCGGCGCCGCCGCTGCTGCTGATCAGCCATCCGCTGCCGCGCCAGGAACTGATTCAGGAGGCCTTGTCCTTGCGCAGTGACCGCAAGGTCTCGGTGGCCGCACCGCAGCGGGGCGCCAAGCTGGCGCTCGTTCGCCAGGCGCTCGACAACGCGCGCGAGGCACTGGCCCGGCGGCTGNGGGAGAGCGCATCGCAGCGCCGGCTGCTGCAGGGCCTCGCCGATCTGCTGGGGCTGGAGTCGGCGCCGGAGCGGATCGAGGTCTACGACAACAGTCATGTCAGCGGCAGCGAGGCGATGGGAGCGATGATCGTCGCCGGGCCCGAGGGCCTGCTCAAATCCGCCTATCGCAAGTTCCGCATCCGCAACGCCGACAGAGCTGCGGCGGGCGACGACTACGCGATGATGCGCGAGGTGCTGACGCGCCGCTTCAGCCGGGTGCAGGCCGAAGATCCGGACCGCAGCGGTGGGCAGTGGCCGGACCTGCTGCTGATCGATGGCGGTGCCGGGCAGCTCACGGCGGTCCGCCAGGTTCTCCAAGACCTGGGTGTGGATGACGTTGCTGTGGCGGCGATCGCCAAGGGTCCGGACCGCAACGCCGGGCGCGAGCGCATTTTCCTGCCGGACCGGCCGCCGCTGCAGCCGGAACCGCGTGATCCGGTGCTCTACTTTCTGCAGCGCCTGCGCGACGAGGCGCATCGCTTCGTCATCGGCAGTCACCGCGCCCGTCGCTCAGCCAAGATCTCGATCTCGCCGCTGGACGAGATTCCAGGGATCGGAGCGGCGCGCAGANAGGCGCTGCTGCACCATTTCGGTTCCGCCCGGGCGGTCGAGCGGGCGGGGCTTGCCGATCTTGAGGTGGTGCCGGGCGTCAGCCGGACAATGGCCAAGAAGATCTATGACTGGTTCCACCCCGAGCGCTAGTATGCTGGTGCCGCAGCGGTTCAGCAGCGGGTGAAGGATGCAAGCCAACCTGCCAAACGTGCTCACGGTGTCGCGGATTGTGGCGACTCCGATCATCTGTGTGCTGATCTTCTTCGGCACGCCGTTCAGCAGCTGGCTGGCGCTGGCCTTGTGGGTGTATGCGTGCGTCACCGACTTTCTTGATGGCTATCTGGCGCGGACCTGGCAGCAGCAGTCGAGCTTCGGCCGCATGCTGGATCCGATCGCCGACAAGCTGCTGGTTGCCTCGGTGCTGCTGATCCTGGTGGGCGCGGATCGGCTGACGGGCGTCTCGATCCTGCCAGCGGCGATCATCCTGTGCCGGGAAATCTTGGTGTCCGGGCTGCGTGAGTTCCTCGCGCAGTTGCAGGTCAGCGTTCCGGTGACACGACTCGCCAAGTGGAAGACGGCCATCCAGATGGTCGCCATCGGCTTCCTGGTTGCGGGCGACGCCNCTGCGACGCTGCAGGGACTCTCGGTCACCGACGTCGGCGTTGCGGGGTTGTGGGCGGCAGCGCTGCTGACCCTGATCACCGGTTACGACTATCTGCGTGCCGGCCTGCACCACATCGCTGCCGAAACCAAAGCCACTGCGTCCACCCAGCCGTCTGCGTGTTCGCCCCCGATGCAGCGAGTGGACCCCGCAGGAGAAACGCGATGACGACGTCCGCCTCGCGGCCGGTCCGGCTGCTCTATTTTGCCTGGGTGCGCGAGAAGGCGGGTATGGCGACGGAGGAGGTGGCACTGCCGCCGGCGGTGCGCGATATCGATGGGCTGATCGACTGGTTGCGCGCGCGCGGTGGTGGGCCCGCCGAGGCCTTGTCAAACCTCTCCCGGCTGCGGGTGGCCGTCAACCAGGAACACGTGGCGTTCGATCACCCCATCGGCCCAGGCGACGAAGTCGCCTTCTTCNCGCCGGTGACGGGTGGCTGAGCCGAGAGATCGATGATCCGGGTGCAGGCGGAGGACTTCGATGTCGGTGCCGAGATCGCGGCGCTGAGCGCGGACAGCCCCGGTGTGGGCGGCCTGTGCGTGTTTGTCGGTCTGGTGCGTGACCTGAACGACGGCGCACCGGTGGCGGCGATGACGCTGGAGCACTATCCCGGCATGACCGAGCGCGAACTCGCGCGTCTTGAACACGAAGCCCACACACGCTGGCCGCTCGCCGGAGTACGGATCGTCCACCGCCACGGCCGGCTGCAGGCCGGTGAGCGGATCGTCCTGGTCGCGGTGACCTCGTCGCACCGCCACGCGGCATTCGAGGCCTGCCGCTTCCTCATCGACCGCCTGAAGACGGCCGCACCGTTCTGGAAGGCCGAAGAAACCNCCGGCGGCCGCCGCTGGGTCGACGCGCGGGCCGAGGACGATGCTGCGGCGGACCGGTGGGAGCCATGTTCCGATCGCCCGGAGTAGCTTGTTCCTCACGGCCAGGACGGTCGGCCCGCTCCTACTGTGACGCCGGGAAATGCAGTTCCACCGTCAGGCCGGGGTGTTGTCGCCAAGGCTCAGGTGCGCGCCGTGGAGCCGGGCGACCGAGGCGACGAGGCTCAGGCCCAGGCCGGCACCAGGTGCGCTGCGGGCTTCTTCCAGGCGGACGAAGCGTTCGAGCACGCGGGCCCGGTCGGCTTCCGGGATGCCCGGCCCGCTGTCGGTGACCACCAGCACCGCTTCGCCCGCCCCGGCAGCGACGCGCACGTCGATGCGCCCACCCTCGGGTGTGTGCTTGACCGCGTTGTCGAGCAGGTTGGCGACCGCCTGCGCCAGCAGTTCGCGCTGGCCGAGGATGCGTGGTGCGGATTCGGTCGTTGTCGCCAGTTGCACGCCCTTGTCTTCGGCCAGCGGTTCGTACAGCTCGGCGGCGTCGCGGGCGAGATCCGCGAGATCGAGCGGCTTGAGTTCGGTGGCGGCGGCACCGGCTTCCGCGACGGCGATCTTCAACAGGCTGTCGAAGGTGGCGAGCGCCTGGTCCGCCTGCGTGAGCGTGTCCAGCAGCGCCTCCCGGTCGCGGGTCGGATCGGGAGGCTGGATCAGTGCCAGCTCGATCCGCCCGCGCAGCCGGGTGAGCGGGCCGCGCAGGTCGTGCGCCAGGCTGTCGGTGGCGAGCCGCATGCCGGACATCAGGCGTTCGATCTGTTCGAACATCGCATTCAGGCTTTCAGCCAGACGGTCGAACTCGTCGCCGCTGCCGCCGGCCTCGATCCGCTGCGACAGGTCGCCCTGCATGATCTGCCGGCTGGTCCGGGTGACGCCCTCGACGCGGGCGAGGATGCGCCGGCTCAGAAAGATGCCGCCCAGCAGGCCGAGGCAGACGGTGGCGGCCAGCGACCACGTCAGCGTCTCGACCACGAGGCGGCGCAGCTTCGCTTTTTCGTACATGTCGCGGCCGACCAGCAGCCGGTAGTCGCCCGGCAGCGCCAGAGTGCGCGCACGGACCTCGTGTGCGATCATCCGGTCGTTTTCGCGCCGCATCAGGTTGAGGCTGACCCACTCGCTCAGTCCGGTGGCGCTGGGTGGCCAGGCGGCGAGGTTGCCGGCCAGCGGCCCGCTCTGAGGGTCGAGCAGCAGATAGACGCTGTCGCGGTTGCCGCCGTCGCCGGTGCGGTCGTGGATGACGTCGATCATCCCGGAGAGGCCCCGCTGCTGGTATTGCTCGGCCAGCCCGCGAATTTCCGCCTCGATGGTGGCGTTGGTCTGGCGGTCCATCACCTCCACCGTGGACCAATAGATGAAGCCCAGCAGCGCCAGCACCGAGGCGGTGAACAGCGCCACGTAGAGTACGGTCAGGCGAAAGGCGGTGGTGCGGAAGAGATTNGAGCCGTGGCACGAGGACACCCGGCCCGGGTCAGTCCGGCGGGCGCAGGCTGTAGCCGGCGCCGCGCACGGTGTGCAGCAGCGGCGTATCGTGTCCCTTGTCGATCTTGGCCCGCAGGCGGCTGATGTGGACGTCGATGACGTTGGTCTGCGGATCGAAGTGGTAATCCCACACGCCTTCGAGCAGCATGGTGCGTGTTACCACCTGGTCGTGCCGCCGCATCAGATATTCCAGCAGCCGGAACTCGCGGGGCTGCAGCTCGACCGGCTTGCCGGCGCGGTTCACCGTCCGGCGCAGCAGATCCATCTCCAGATCGCCGACGCGCAACTGCGTTGTCATTTCGGATCGCTGCTGCTGCGCCGCGCCAGTGCTTCAAGCCGCGCCAACAGCTCAGAAAAGGCGAACGGCTTCACGAGGTAATCATCGCCACCGGCGCGCAGGCCACGCACCCGGTCGTTTACCTGCCCCAGCGCGCTGAGGATCAGCACCGGCGTCGTCAGCTTTTCCTCGCGCAGGACGCGGATCACCGACAGGCCATCCATGCCGGGCAGCATCCGGTCGACGATCAGCGCGTCGTAGCGGCCGGCCAGCGCCTGGGCCAGACCATCCGGTCCGCTCGCCGCATGATCGGCGACGTGCCCGCTCTCGGCCAAGCCCTTGCGCAGGTAGTCCGCCGTCTCCTGGTCGTCTTCAATCAGCAGGATGCGCATGATCAGATGGTATACGCCACCAGCAAGCGGGAGGCGATAAGGAAGGGCCCCGTTCCCGGGAGCAATGGAACGAGGCCCTCGTGGCGCCGACCCCGCCGAAAGGCCGGTGCCCCTTTGCTGTCGCCCTGGGGAGGAGGGAGTGGGGCGACAGCTGTCAATTCCTTATCCGTGCTCGTGTCTATCCGTGTTCGTCGTTATCCGTGTTCTGGTGCCCAACCTTGAGTGGTTGGGTCCTCTTGCTTATTTCTCAGGCGGTGGCCAGTTCCACCGCAACGAAGCGCTGGTCACCTTCGCGATCGATCAGCAGCAGAACCGACTTGCGGTGTTCGGATTTTGCCCGGTCCACCGCGTTCACCACGTCCGACGGCGCGCTCACCTTCTCCTGGTTGACGCGCGTGATTACGTCGCCCGGACGCAGTCCCTTTTCGGCAGCGTTCCCGTCATCGCTGACGGCGGCGACCACCGCACCGCGCAGGTCCTCGCTCAGTCCGAAGCGGTTGCGCGCCGCGTCGTCGAGCGGTGCCAGGGTCAGGCCCAGCGCGCCCAACTGGACGCCCGGTGTCTGGGAACCGCTGTCCGAGCGGTCCGGCGACAGTGACGCTTCCTGCTGCTTCGGCATTTCGCCAATATGGACGTTCAGCGAGACCTCACGATTGTCGCGCCAGACAACGAGATTGCTTTTCGTGCCTGCTGCGGTGTCGGCAACGGCGCGGCTCAGATCGCGCGGCGACTCGACATCCTTGCCGTCCAGTTTCAGCACCACGTCGCCCTGCTGGATGCCGGCTTTGGCTGCCGGGCTGTCGTCCATGACGGTCGCCACCAGCGCACCTTCCGCCTCCTTCAGGCCGAGGCTTTCGGCAACGTCCGGGGTCACCGGCTGAATGGCAACGCCGAGCCAGCCACGCTCCACCGAGCCCTTCTGTTCCAGTTCCGCCACCACCTTGCGGGCGATGTCGGACGGGATGGCGAAGCCGATGCCGACATTGCCGCCGTTCGGGCTGTAGATCGCGGTGTTCACGCCGATCACCTTGCCGTCGTGATCAAACAGAGGTCCGCCGGAGTTGCCGGTATTCAGCGGCGCGTCGATCTGAATGAAGTCGTCATAGGGTCCCGCGCCGATATCGCGGCCACGCGACGAGACGATGCCGGCGGTCACGGTGCCGGTCAGACCGAACGGATTGCCGACCGCGACCACCCAGTCGCCCACCTTGGTGTCGGACGANTCGCCCCAGGACACCGTCGGCAGAGAGCGGTCGGCATCGATCTTGAGTACCGCGAGGTCGGTCTTCTCGTCCTTGCCCAGCAGCTTCGCCGTATAGGTGCTGCCGTCCTTCAGGGTCACTTCGATCGACTTGGCATCCCCGACCACATGGTTGTTGGTCACCACGATGCCGTCCGAGGAGATGATGAAGCCGGAGCCGAGTGCCGCCGTTTCGTGTCCCGGCATCCGGCCGTGCGGGCGGCCGCCGGGACCACCGGGGAGGCCGTCGGGGAACTGCTGGCCGAAGAACCGCTCGAGAAAGTCGCGCATCCCGTCCGGAAGCTGCTCTGGCAACTGCGGTGTGCCGGCCGTCTCGCTCTTTCGGACACCTGCTTGGCGGTGATCTGCACCACCGCCGGCGCCACCTCGTCGATCAGTCCGGCGAAGCTCTCCGGCGTGGCATACGCAAAGGCGGGCAACGGTGCGGCCATCGGCGCCACCGCGATCGCGCCCGCCAGGGCCAGCGCGCTCACCGTCGCCTTGAATGTCCGCCGTTCTGTGCGGCCTGTTGCAACTCTCGTCGGCATGTCGTTCCTTCCCGTGTCTGCTCAAGCGGAAAGATGGGGCAAACGAGGTTACCACCCGCTTTCCCGCAGATTACCGATTGTTCATCTGTGAGCGGGGATCAGAGAAGAGACGACGGCGGCTGATCCGGACGTTACTGTGCGTTGGTCCTGATGGCGGCAAGCTCGGCGCTTAGCGTGTCCAGGCCAAGCTTGGCGCGCAGTGCGCCAGAAACCTCGGGGTGCACCATTCGTTCTCGATGCCGAACCGCTGCTTGTCCCGCCCGCTCAGAGGCAGATCATGGACCTGGGCACAGGAGAGATCGATCAGGCCTTGGCCGACGGGCCAAATCCGCGCTGTCTTGTTGCGAGAGCCGGTGACGAGCGTCAGTCCGTCGGGGCTGAAGGTAACGGAAGAGACACCATACTCGTGGCCGCGTAGGACAGCGATCTGCTTGCCGCTCGCGAGTTCCCACAGCCGCGCCGTGTTGTCCCCAGAACCGGTGGCGAGCGTCTGCCCGTCGGGGCTGAAGGCAACGGAGGAGACCCAGTCCTCGTGGCCGCGCAAGACGGCGATCTCTTTGCCGCTGGCGACCTCCACAGTCGTGCCGAGTTGTCCTCCGCATAGAGGGTGAACCTGCGCCGGTGGCCAGCGTCCGCCCGTCGGGGCTGAAGGCAACCGAATAGATCTCATCCGCGTGGCCACGCAGAACGGTGATTTGCCTGCCGGTTGCCACGTCCCACAGTCGGGCCGTCTTGTCCCAAGAGCCGGTGGCCAACGTTCGTCCGTCGGGACTGAAGGCAACAAAAGAGACCCCATCCTTATGGCCGCGCAGGACGGTGATTTCCTTTCCGCTTGCCACGTCCCACAGCCGCGCTGCGTTGTCCCAAGAGCCGGTGGCGAGCGTGCGACCGTCGGGGCTGAAGGCAACAGAAAAGACCCAGTCCTCGTGGCCGGCCAGAACGGCAATCTGCTTTCCGCTTGCCACGTCCCACAGCCGGGCCGTCTTGTCCCGGGAGCCGGTGGCGAGCGTCCGACCGTCGGGACTGAAGGCAGCAGAATGGACCGCGTCCTCGTGGCCGTACAGGATCGTGATCTGTTTGCCAGTCGCGATCTCCCACAGCCGGGCCGTGTTGTCCCAGGAGCCGGTGGCGAGCGTCCGACCGTCGGGACTGAAGGCAACGGACAAGACCCCATCTTCATGACCGCGCAGGATGGTGATCTGCTCGCTACTGGCCACGTCCCACAACCGGGCCGTCTTGTCCCGGGAGCCAGTGGCGAGCGTGCGGCCGTCGGGGCTGAAACCAACGGACAGGACTCCGTCCTCGTGGCCGCGCAGAATGGCGATCTGTTTTCCGCTCACCACGTCCCACAGTCGGGCCGTCTTGTCCCAGGAGCCAGTGGCGAGCGTGCGGCCGTCGGGGCTGAAGGCAACGGAACAGATCCCGTACTCGTGACCGCGCAGGATGGTGATTTCCTTTCCGCTTGCCAGATCCCACAGCCGCGCTGTGTTGTCCCCGGAGCCGGTGGCGAGCGTGCGACCGTCGTGACTGAAGGCAACCGAAGAGACCCAGTAATCGTGGCCGGGCAGCACGACAATCTGCTTGCCGGTCGCCACGTCCCATAACCGTGCTGTCTTGTCCCCGGAGCCGGTGGCGAGCGTCCGGCCGTCGGGACCGAAGGCAATAGAATAGATCTCGTCTTCGTGGCCGGACAGCACGGCAATCTGCTTGCCGGTCGCCACATCCCACAGTCGTACCGTCTTGTCCCGGGAGCCCGTGGCGAGCGTCCGACCGTCGGGACTGAAGGCAATCGACGAAATGTCGTTCTCGTGGCCGGGCAGGACGGCGATTTCCTCTCCGTTTGCCACGTTCCACAACCGCGCCGTCTTGTCCCCGGAACCGGTAGCGAGCGTCCGCCCGTCGGGACTGAAACCAACGGAGGAGACTGCGTCCTCATGACCGTGCAGAACGGCGATCTGCTTCCCGTTCGCGATCTCCCACAGCCGCGTCGTCTTGTCCCGGGAGCCCGTGGCGAGCGTCCGTCCGTCGGGACTGACGGCAACCGACAACACTCCGTCCTCGTGGTGTAGACGCCGGCGTTCATGAAGCTGCCCCAGCGCCTGCTCTGCTGCGCCTTCTGCATCGAGCACAAAGCCCGGCTCGGCTCTGCCAAACTCTTGGGAAGTGCTGCCAGCGCCACGCGCAGAGCTGTCGCCGGGGAACCGTTATCGGCTTCCGCGTTTGCGAGCGCTGCGAGTGCTCGCGACTCGTTGACCTGCGCCTCTTCAGCACTGCGCGTAGCGGCGCCCCATCCCAGAAAGCCGAAGGCGGCGCCGCCAAGTGCGAGAAGGAACAAGATGCCCATTGCGAAGGCAGTGCGGCGGGCGACAACCGTCCTCCGTCGCTCCACGACACGTTCTGCCTCTTCTTTGTTCCGTGCTGCACCGAGTTCCGCGTCTTCGGCTGCCACCGAGGCCTCGATGTAGGTGACCAAGATCGGTTCTAGATCGGATTTGCGCGTTTCCAGCAGGTCCTTGCCTTCGGCGAGCCAGCGTCCGCGGGGAGCAGCCGGTCGGGGGCGGCCGTCCGCTTCCCAGGTGGCGGCCTGAGCTGTGATTCGTTCGCGTCGGCGCAGAAATTCCCGGTCGCGTTCGACCCATGTGCGCAGGCGTTGCCATCGGCGGATCAGCGCTTCATGTGCGACTTCGACGGTAACAGTGCCCGAACCCGCATCACGTTCGGTGACGACGAGACGCTCAGCCGCCAGCTTGCGGATCGTGGATGCCGCAACAGCGTCCGCTTCGGGTAGTGCCGCGCGCCGGCGCGTATCGTCGACGCCTTCGCCCGGGCGAACCATGCGCACCAGCAGCTTCTGCGCCGCTTGCCGTTCCGCCTCGTTCAGGAGTCCCTGAACACTGCTTCGGCCCGATGCGCGATCGCACCCGAGACGCGCCCGAGCCGGGTGTAGGCTCCGTAAGTGAGTCGGGTGCCGCGGCGCTCGGCCCATAGTCCTTCGAGCAGAAACTCGAGCAACGGCAGGGCGCCAGGCTCCTCGCCCACCTCATCGAGGATCGTCTCGTCCAAGCCCGGCTCAAAGTCGAGGCCGACCGCCTCCGCCGGCTTGGTGATCGTTTCCGCCAGTTCCGCGCGGGTCATCGGGCCGATGGTAACCACCGCGTCTTGCAGTTGGTCGGAGAGCGCCCGGTTGGCGAGCGCGTGTCCCATGAAGTCGCCCCGCAAGGTGAGCACGACCCGCAGCCAGTCCGTCCCAGCCGCCTGAAGTAATTGTTCGATAAACGTATTGCGCACCGCCTCGTCGGCGCACAGCGTGTACAGTTCCTCCCACTGGTCGACGAACAGCATGAGCCGGTTAGTGCCGGGCTGTTTGGCGAGGACGCGTGTCGCCACGTCGCGCAACGTCACCGTACCGTTGTCGAAGTGGGCGGCGAGCTTGCCCACTTCGGCCAGCCGATCGACTTCGGATAAATCGAGCTCCAGCAGCGGCAACAAGGCCGCGGCGAGACTTTGCAGCGGCCGATCCGTGGGCACCAGGGTCAGCACATCCCAAACCAGTCTGCCGGCGCCGCGCCGCAGCCGGGGAATCAGCCCCGCGCGAACCACCGACGACTTGCCGCTGCCGGAAGCACCCACGACGGCGACGAACGGCTGGCGCAGCGCGATCGTGGTCAGCGTGTCGCTGAATTGGCTGCGGCCGAAAAAGAACGGCTCGTCTTCTTCGCGGAACGGCCGCAGCCCGCGGTACGAGCAGATGGCGGCGCGTACGGCGCTGCTCGCCTGCTGATCGATCCATCCCGGTGGCTCACCACGAATGGCGGCGATCAGCAGCGCGAGCGCTTGGGGATCGTCGATAGCTCCGCTCAGATCGACCCAGGTATTGAGCCGGAGAAACCCCAGGCCGGGATCGCTGCAGGTCAGCAGTACCGGAATGACAGGAAGCCCGGCTCGCGTCCTTGCCGGTCGAGCGCCAGATCGCGTTCGCGCTGCTGCCAGGGACCAAGGCCGTCAGCGCCGATGAACACCGCGACAGCCTTGCACGCGGCCAGCGAGCGTTCGAGCGCCTGCGGCCACGGGTCTCCGCCTTTCAAATACCAGCGGTCGAGAAATACTCGAAGGCCACGCTCGTGCAACACGCGAGCGACCCGCTCGACGGCTACATGGTCGTGCGTTGAATAGCTGAAAAAACGTCAAACGAGCCCGCCAAACCGCTCCCCCGGTCCCGGCTTTTCGTTAAGCCTATCACACGCGCGGGAGTAACGTCACGAGTGCACTAGAGCACAGTTCGATCTGCTCGAACCGTGCTCTAACTGTTGGATTTGTAGAGCAAGTAAATCCGATCTAGCGATTCCGCTTAATCGGAGAATGCTCTAGATACAGCGATAAGAAGAGAAAAACGGGGATGCCCCGGATGGGACGCCCCTGCCTATGATTTTCGCGGCTCTCTGCGGTACGGATCGCCGATAACCGCGTGGGCAAAATTGTCAGCGCCGGTTGTTAGCGCTGGTCGTTCGCCTTCGCTTTGGCTTCTTGCAGCTTCGCGATGTCCGCTTTCGTGAGCTTGGGTTCGTCAAGCGCGACGGTGAGGGCATCGATCGTGCCGGCGAAGGCGAACGGGACCTGATAGTCCTTATCGTCGACTGGCGTGCCGGTGTCCGAGCCGATATCGAAGGTCTCGTCCCATGGCAGGATCAGTGGCACGGTGCGGTCGAGCTTCTCGGTGGCCACCACCTTGCCGTCCACCGAGAAGGTGCCGGTGCCCGACCGGCCGAGGCCGCTCAGATTGTTGAAGGCGAGGGTGCCAAAGCCCAGCCCGTCATACTTGAAATCATAGACAAGGGTGTGCTTGCCGGCAGTAAGCGCCCCNGGCGCCTGCCACTGNACCTTCTTCAGGTCGAGCAGGTTCCAGGTGAAAACGGGCTTTCCCTTCAGAAGGTAAAGTCCGAAGCCGCCGAACCGGCCGCCTTCCGTCAGGATCACGCCCTCTCCGCCACCTTCCGGCACCTCGACCTCGGCGGTGATGGTGTAGGAGGTGTTGAGGACTTGCGGCGCGCCGCCATGCGGAATGCCGGTGACCGGCGTTCCCGAATAATCATAGACAAGCCGACCGCCGGTCAGGTCGGGCCGCGGCTTGACAAGGCGCGTCGCCACCGAGGCGTCTAGGGGCAGGACCTGATACTTCGCGAACTGGGCAAACATCAGCTCCTTCATCTCCTGCAGCTTCTGTGGCTGCTCGGCGGCTAGGTCGTGGTCCTGTGTCCAGTCGTTGGCCACATTGTAAAGCTCGAACTTGTAGGCGCTGGCCGGGTCGAGGATGGCCTTGCCGAGCAGCTCCCATGGCGCGCGAAGGGGTACGGCGCTGAGCATCCAACCGTCGTTGTAGAGGCCCTGCACGCCCATCATCTCAAAGTACTGAATGTGGTGCGTCGACGGCGTGTCGGCGCCTTCCTTGGGGAAGGTGTAGGCCATGCTCACGCCTTCGATCGGCTTCTGCCCCACGCCATCCACCATCACGGGTGCCGGAATGCCGGTGACCTCGAGCAGGGTCGGCACGATGTCGATCACGTGGTGGAACTGGTTGCGGATGCCACCCTTGTCGGTGATATGCCCGGGCCAGGAAACGGTCATGCCCTGACGCGTGCCGCCGAAGAAGGGGATCTGCTTCATCCACTTGAAGGGNGTATCGAAAGCCCACGACCACGCCACCGCGAAGTGGGGATAGGTCTGGTCGGAGCCCCAGGCATCATACCACTTCATCTGGTCGGCGACCGGCAGCTCGACGCCGTTGAACTGCATCACCTCGCTGGGCGTGCCGTTGGGCGAGCCCTCGGCCGAGGCGCCGTTGTCGCCGGAGATGTAGATGATCAGCGTGTTGTCGAGCTGACCGAGGTCCTGCACCTTCTGGATCACCCGGCCGATCTCGTGATCGGTGTAGGCGAGATAGGCGGCATAGACATTGGCCTGGCGGATGTAGAGCTTCTTCTCTTCGTCGGAGAGGGTCTCCCAGCGGCGCAGGAAGCCGTCCGGCCANGGNGTGAGCGTGGCGTCCTGCGGGATCACGCCGAGCTTCTTCTGGTTGGCGAAGATGGTGTCGCGCAGCTTGTTCCAGCCGTCGTCGAACAGGTGCAACTGGGTGATCTTATCGATCCACTCCGGCGTCGGATGATGCGGCGCATGGGTGCCGCCCGGCGTGTAGTGGACGAACCAGCGCATGTTCGGATTGAGGTCATGCAACATGGAGAGCCAGTGGATGGCGTCGTCCGCCTGCGCCGTGGTCAGGTTCCAGGTGGGATTGCCGATATAGGGATAGAGCGGCGTTGTGTCGTTGAACAGGTTCGGCTGCCACTGGCTGGTGTCGCCGCCGACGAAGCCGAAGAAATGCTCGAAGCCAAGGCCGGTGGGCCACTGGTCGAAGGGNCCGGCCTGGGTCGCGACCCAGTCGGGGACGTTGTGGTCCTTGCCGTACCACGCGGTGCGGTAGCCGTTGTCCTGCAGGATCCGGCCGATGGTGGCGTTGTCCTTGCCGATGACGGAGTTATACCCGGGAAAGCCGGTGGACTGCTCGGCGATGACGCCAAAGCCCACGGAATGGTGGTTGCGCCCGGTGAGCAGCGCCGCGCGGGTGGGAGAACACAGGGAGGTGGAGTGGAAATTGGTGTAGCGCAGGCCGTCATTGGCGATGCGGTCGAGGGCGGGCGTCGGAATTACNCCTCCGAAGGTTGACGGCGCGGCAAATCCGACGTCGTCAGTCATGATCAGCAGGATGTTGGGCGCGTCCTTCGGCGGCACCACGGTAGCCGGCCAGTACGGCTTCGACTGCGCGGCGTTCAGTTCGATCTGGCCGCCGAATTTCTGCGGCGGCGGCGGCAGGTAGCGACCGTCGATCGTCGTCGTCGCGTCCGGTGATCCCGGCGTCCCGGTGGTCTGGATTGCCTGGGCCGCTACAGGGGCAGCCTTGATGACGGCGCAACACGCGAGCGCCGTAACGATTATGATCAGCCGCTTCATCGACGAGCTCCCTCCCGGACCCGAACATCTCCAAGCATTGAGCTTGCCGCTTAAACCGATCGAGTTCTTGTCAGTTCGCGCCAACTGAAGGAAGTATGCGGTCTATCAGGGCCGAGTCGTGCATCATTGCCCTGAGCGAGCCCTGAATGAGCCGTCCCGGCGCCGAAACTGGGCGTTTGTCACATGGTCGGGATGTCGGAGAGATCCAGCACCATCGCCGCGGCCGCGATGGCCCCCATGTGGACGGCGGCGTAGACGGCCGGACGTTGCGTACGGTAGCCGTCATCGACACTCACCGAGCCGGTGTCGTTCAGGGCACGTCCATCGCCGAGCGACACTCAGCCATCATGCCCCATCGTCTTTCCCGAACGTTTTCGGACGACGCATGTGCTCATTTGAGGCTCCCTCCGTTTTTTGCGGACCATTGCTCCCACAACGCAAAGGGCCGCGGATTGCGCCGCGGCCCTCGATGCGTCGTGTCCGGATGAACCGGACCGGACGAAGTGGACAGGCAGGATCAGAAATCCATGCCGCCCATGCCGCCCATTCCACCCATTCCACCCATGTCGCCGCCCGGCATCCCCGGGGATTTCTTCTCCGGCTTCTCGGCAACCATCGCTTCGGTGGTGATCAGCAGTGAGGCAACGGAAGCCGCATCCATCAGCGCCGTGCGCACGACCTTGGTCGGGTCGATGATGCCGGCCTTGAACATGTCGACGTATTCTTCGCTCTGCGCATCGAAGCCAAGCGTGAGCTCGTTCTTCTCGATCAGCTTGCCGGCCACGACGGCGCCATCAACGCCAGCGTTCTCGGCGATCTGCCGCACCGGGGCCTGCAGCGCCTTGCGGACGATCTCGATGCCGTGCTTGATATCGTCGTTTGCCGCCGTCAGCGGNTCCAGGGCCTGGCTGGCATACAGCAGGGCGACGCCGCCGCCCGGAACGATGCCTTCCTCGACCGCCGCGCGGGTGGCGTGCATGGCGTCCTCGACCCGGTCCTTCTTTTCCTTCACCTCGGTCTCGGTCGCACCACCGACGCGGATCACCGCCACGCCGCCGGCCAGCTTGGCGAGGCGCTCCTGCAGCTTCTCGCGGTCGTAGTCCGAGGTCGTCTCCTCGATCTGCGCCCGGATCTGGTTGCAGCGGGCCTTGATATCGTCGTGCTCGCCGGAGCCCTCGATGATGGTGGTCTCTTCCTTGGTGATGACCACCTTCTTCGCCGTGCCCAGCATCTCGAGGCTGACGTTCTCGAGCTTGATGCCGAGATCCTCGGAGATCACCTGGCCGGAGGTCAGGATGGCAATGTCTTCCAGCATGGCCTTGCGGCGGTCGCCGAAGCCCGGCGCCTTCACCGCAGCAACCTTCAGGCCACCGCGCAGCTTGTTGACGACCAGCGTCGCCAGTGCCTCACCCTCGATGTCCTCGGCGATGATCAGCAGCGGACGGGTGGACTGGACAACCGCTTCCAGCACCGGCAGCAGCGGCTGCAGGCCGGAGAGCTTCTTCTCGTGGATGAGGATGAACGGGCTCTCGAGCTCGCAGTTCATCTTCTCGGCGTTGGTGATGAAGTAGGGCGAGGTGTAGCCGCGATCGAACTGCATGCCCTCGACCACTTCCAGCTCGCTGGACAGGCTCTTCGCCTCTTCGGCGGTGATCACGCCTTCCTTGCCGACCTTCTCCATGGCGCGGGCGAGCATGTCGCCGATTTCCTTCTCGCCATTGGCGGAGATGGTGCCGACCTGGGCGATCTCGGCGTTGGTCTCAACCTGGCGCGAGCGCGACTTCAGGTCCTTGATCACCGCTTCGACGGCAAGGTCGATGCCGCGCTTCAGGTCCATCGGGTTCATGCCGGCGGCCACCGCCTTCGCACCCTCGCGCACGATCGCCTGGCCCAGCACGGTGGCGCTGGTGGTGCCGTCACCGGCCTCATCGGAGGTCTTCGAAGCGACCTCGCGCAGCATCTGCGCGCCCATGTTCTCGAACTTGTCGCTGAGTTCGATCTCCTTGGCGACGGTCACGCCGTCCTTGGTGATCCGCGGCGCGCCGAAGCTCTTTTCGATCACCACGTTGCGCCCCTTCGGGCCCAGCGTCACCTTCACCGCGTTTGCCAGTACGTCCACCCCGTGCAGCATGCGTGCACGGGCGTCNGAACCGAATTTGACGTCTTTAGCAGCCATGTTTGTCGGTCTCCCACAAAAGAATTCGGTGTGTGCCTATTGCTCGATGATGCCGAGGAGGTCAGATTCCTTCATGATCAGCAGGTCTTCGCCGTCAATCTTGACCTCGGTGCCGGACCACTTGCCAAACAGCACCCGGTCTCCGGCCTTGACATCGAGAGGAACCAGCTCACCGGCTTCGTTGCGAGCACCGGGGCCGACCGCCATCACTTCGCCTTCCTGAGGCTTCTCCTTGGCGGTATCCGGGATGATGATCCCGCCTTTGGTCTTCTCTTCCTGTTCGAGCCGTTTCACGACGACGCGGTCGTGCAGCGGACGGAAATTCATTGTTATTCCTCCTTAGGACCAGGGATACGCATATGAAGCACCGGGTTATTAGCACTCTCTCCCGGCGAGTGCCAATCAGCTAGGCGGGCGAATGCGTGCTGTCAAGGGTGGGACCGAATATGAGTTTGGTATTCGGTGACCCGGCGCGGATCTGGGTACAGCCGACCATTGGAGCGTTGGCACCGCCTCAACCGGGACGTTCTCGGCAATGCGGGGGTGCAGATCGAAGAGAATCGGCGACTTCGCCGATTTCAAGACAGCCGCGGGATCGGTGACGGTGGTGGTGGCGCCTGATCAGCTGCAGCACCGGTCAACAGCGCGGATCTCACGATCGGACCGGAGCCGGAATCTAAGACGGGATCAGGCGTGGTGTCGAGCGTCGTCTTGCCCGCCGCCGCCGGGTCGAGTTCGGTGCCAGGTGGACACTGCGGCGTTTCGATCTGCTTGTGCAGATCGCTGATCTGGCCTTCGAGCGCATCGTTCAGGCCGCGCAGGGCTTCTGCCCGGCGCACGGTTTCCGCTGAAGGCTGTTCGGGTGGCGACGGCGGCAGGATCCGCTCGGCGACATTCGGCTCACGGCTCAGCAGGTAGGCACCAACGCCGGCTATCGCCAGCAACAGCAGCACGACGCTGGCGATCCACAGCGGCCACAAGGCGATCACGCGCCGTGAACGCGGCTCTGCGACTGGTGCCCCGGGGCCGGTCTCACCCGTCGAGTCCATCTCCTGCTGTGCTGTTTCCGTCATCCAGGCTCCGTGCGCTCTGCTTCACACCCGCTCCGAAGGTGATATCGCACGTCCAAGAGTTGAGTCCCTCGGACACTATGTTAAATTATTGTGGTATGGCTTCGCTGCCAAGGTCTTGCGTGGGGTGAAGCGGCGTTGCGCAGCCGGGGACAGGGACATATTGCACGTATTGACGGTTGTCCCGTCCGGTTGGTGCTGCTCGTGATTATCCACTGATGGCCGAAGTCCGTCTTGCCACCACGCCCACAGCCGGTCTGCGCCGGTTGNGGGTGCACGACCAGCATGTGATCGCCCTGCACCGGCAGCTGACGACGATCCTTGGCAATCGCCTGGGTCGACAGCATGCGCAGCTGTTGGCACGCCCGGATGTTGGCCCCGGCGGCGACAGCATCGACTGGTATGCAGCCCGGTTTGGCACGGCACACCCGCTCGACCAGCTGCCCGAGGCCGAACGCCAGCCGGTGGAGACGTTGCTGCGGCAGCTGCGGGCCGAAATCGGCCAGCTCGCCGCCAAAATGAAGCGGGAGGGCGGATCTGCCGAACTGGCCGGCCACATGCTCGAGCTGGCGACGATCGTGCCTACCGGGACGCCGGTATGGGTGGTCGACGGCCAGCCGGTCCTCGTGCTCTGGGGACACGCCGACGAAACACAGGCAGTGCCCGACGGACCCGCCGTGATGCCGTCACCTGCGTCCGCGGTTCCAGCGGTGGCTGCTGCAGCGCCGGCTGCAAGTCCCGCCAGCGACGCTTCGCCTGACGAGGCTGGTGCGGATGTCGAGGCTGGCGAGGACTCTGTCGCAGATGACGCCGACAGCGCCGCCGCGCCGGCTGCGACGAGCGAACCGCCGCCTTCGGAAACGGCGGGAGCGACGGCGTTGGGGGCGACCCCGGCCCGTACCCGCGGTGGCTGGCTCGCGTGGCTGCTGCCCCTGTTGCTGGCGTTGTTGCTCGCCTGGCTGGTGTGGAAGGCGATGCAGCCGCTGCAACCTGTCATCGTCGAAAAGCCGTCGCCGCCTCTTCCTGCCGCGGACGACCCGCTGGCCGTTGAGCAGGAACGGGAGAAGATGCTGCGTGACCAAATTGCCGAGCTGACGAAGCAGCGCGACGAACGGTTGGCACTGTGCAAGCCGGAGCCTCAGCCGCNNCGACACCCGTCATTCCCCGCCACCAGAGGTGACCCAGGTCGAGCCACCAAAGACGGAAGCTCCGAAAGCGGACGAGAAAGCGGAGGCCAAGCCGCCTGCAAAGAAGGAAACACCGAAAAAGAACCTCCGAAACAGGAGCACAAAAGCCCGGCCGTGGCACCGCCTGTGGTGCCGCCTCCCGTGCCGCCCAAGCCCGCATCGCCGTCCAGTTCCAACTGCCCCACCGAGTATCCGCCGGGCAAGAAGCCGATGGTGGTGTTTGTCGTCGACGGCTCGGGCAGCATGCGCGATTCGATCCCGGGCGGCTCGACGCGGATGGAAGCGGCGAAGGATGCGGTCGAGAAAGTGGTGGGCGGACTTGCTCCGCCGGTGGAGCTGGGACTGATCGACTTCAGCGACTGCGACACCGTCAACAATCAGGGCCGCTACTATTACGACGACCGGCAGCGCATGCTGGGGCAGGTGCGTGCGATGACGCCGCGGCGCGGCACGCCGCTCGCCTACAGCATCAAGCGCGCCGGCGACATGATGACGACCCGCGGCGGACGCGAAGCCACGATCGTCGTCGTCACCGACGGCGACGATACATGTCCAGGGCGTGGCGATCCGTGCACCGTCGCCCGGCAAGTGAAGCAGGAGAAGCCCAACGTGACGATCAACGTCATCGACGTCAGTGGCGGTGCCGACAGCGCGACCGCACAGTGCATCGCGTCGGCCGGGGGCGGANAGGTGCTGACGCCGAACAGTGCAATGGATATGAAGATCAAGATGCAGCAGGCGACACGCCTGCCCGACATCCGCGCCTGCAAGCCCTGAGATCGGAAGCAGACATGCGAACTGGCCCCGTCCTTGCCACTGATCTGGTCGACAAGTACCAGCCGCTGGGCGCGTTCGGCCAGCCAGTCTACCTGAGCCATGTGCAGCTGCGCGCCGCAGTGGCGCAGAAGCTGGGGCCGCGGCACGCGCGCTACTTCGCCCGTCCGGACCGCGATCCGCAGAACAAGTCGATCCACTGGATTGCCGAGGTGCCGGGCACGGCGCGGCGCTGGGTGGATCTCGCGCCGGAAGAACAAGCGGTCTGTGCGCTCGAGCTGCAGGCAATGCGCAGCGATTTCCTGCACTACCTGGAAGAGTTGCGCCAGCAGCCGACGTCCGGGACGGGCAGCGGCGGTGCGGCGTTTGCGAGCCTGCTGGAACAGGCGTTGCTGGTTCCGGACGACAGCCATCTCTATTTCGTCGGCGATCAGCCTGTCGTCTCCTTCTGGGGGTTCACCGGCTTCGAGTCCGCTGGTTTCGATGCGATGGGGGTGGCACNNCCCGCCGCAGCCCCGTTCCACCCTCTTCAGACCCCACACCGGCGCCCGCAGCGCCCGCTGCTGCAGCGATTGGTCCAGACGCGGCGCTCGCCGNCGGTGGAGGACAGACGCCGGCCCTGGTGGCGCTGGCTGCTGTGGGCCCTGCTGGCGATGCTGCTCCTGCTGCTGCTGTTGTGGCTGCTGCGATCCTGCCTGCCCGCCGACGAGCAGGCGATCGTGTTCGGCGAGGAACCGCGCAAGGAACAGCCGCTCGAAGAGCAGGGATTCTTCGCCCGGACGCTGCACAGCCTGGGCCTGTCGGGACTCGTGTCGGGTGGCGAGGGATCGGTCGGTCCCGACGCTCAAAGCACTCTGGAAGGCACAACGGGCGGCGAAGTGTCTGGTAATGTATCTGGCCAACCCGCTCCGGGAACGGAAAAACCCCAGTCCGAAGAATCGGCACAGCCACCGCAATCGGACGAACCGAAGCAGGATCAGCAACAGCCGCCCGAACAGAACCCCGACGAAACATCCGGGCAGAACGAGCCGCCGAAGCCGGACGCACCCAAGCCCGATGAGTCTCCCGCGTCGCCGCAGCCGCCCGGCGCGCAACCAGGATCACCGCCGGGCAGCCAACAGCCGGACGCTCCGCAGGCAGGTCAGCAAAACGCGTTGCAGATCCCGCCGGATGCGCCGAAGAGCGGTCCGGCCGGGTTCCTCGGTGGCGAGACCTGGAAATCCGATTCCGGTCTCGTCGACCAGAAGACCGGACAGCCGCTGCAGCAGAGCTACCAGTTCGATCAGCAGGGCAAGGGCGAAGTGACGCTGCACCGTGCCGACGGCTCGGAATGCAAGGCGGCGGCGCAGGCCCGGATGCAGAACGGCACGCTCAGCATCGAGGAAATGGCGAACGCCACGTGTCCCGATGGCACCACCGTCCAGCGCTCGCAGACCGAATGCTCGCGCACGCCGTCCGGCCAGACGGTCTGTGTCGGGCGCAATCCTGACGGGTCGACCTACCGGGTCGGCATCCAGCGCCAGCCCTGATCACTCCGGATGACAGTCAGCGCCCCATGCCGCTCAACGAACTGACGCAGTTTCCGAACATCGTCACCGTCATCCCGGAAAGCGGGGTGCAGTTCCTCGACTTCGGCTTCGTCGTCGACAAGCAGACGCCGGTACCGAAGGACTGGGGATTTTACGACGATCCGAAAGGCCAGCTGAACGACGATGCGATGCCGATCGTCGTCCGCCGCGGCGACGAGAACACCGAGCTTGCCGAAACCTATTCCGTCGACTTAAAGCGCATCGTCCAGTCGTTCGACCGCACCTGGATGCCGTTTCCGCTGTTCCGTGAGGAGCTCGGCGGCGGCTATTTCCGCGGGCCGACCAACTGGTCGCGGGCCTACCTGGTGAAGCTCGACCAGCCGGATGTGGACGGTAACGACTATCGTCTGGTCATCGCTCTCGATACCAGCCTGATCGATTTTGTCGACGACGAGGCCTACCTCGCGCCATCGGCGATCGACACCCGCAACGGCCGCGCGTTTTCGTTGCCGTCGCCGCTCGATCCCACCGACTGGTTCCTGCGCGAGGCCTGGGTGAAGGAATGGTGCCTCGACGCCTTCAAGGAGATGATCGAGGCGGATGATCGCAAGCGCGCCGGTTCCCGGCACGTCCGGCCGCTGTCGCTGAGCGAGCTGCGCGACCGGATGGAAGGCCCGCACGAGCATCTCGCCCGCTACAAGGCGTTTCTGGAGCTGATCTTCGCCCTCGACATCCTGCCGAAGTTCGTCCTGATCGACCGGACGACGGAGCCGCGGCCGGTACCGGTGGATGTCGACATCGTCATCGACCTCGGCAATTCGCGGACGTGCGGCCTGCTGATCGAAGCACAGCCGGACCAGCTCGGTGCCGACATTACCCAGGCGGTCAAGCTGCAGCTGCGCGATCTCAGCCAGCCGGAGCAGGTGTACAGCGACCCGTTCGACAGCCGGATGGAGTTCAGCCGCGCGTCGTTCGGCCGCGATCACCTGTCGCTGCGCAGCGGCCGCGCCGAGGCGTTCTCGTGGCCGACGATCGTGCGCGTCGGCCCGGAGGCGGTGCGGCTCGCGAGCCTGCGCCGCGGCAGCGAAGGTTCGACCGGCCTTTCGAGCCCCAAGCGCTATCTGTGGGACGACGATCCGCGGCGCGACAGCTGGCGGTTCAACAGTCCCACCGCGCACGGCGAACAGAGCGGGCTGGCCACCGGCGTCGCGTTCACCACGCTGGTCAACGACGTTGGCGACGCGATCCACAAGATTCCCCATGCCNCGGCCGGCGCACGACGAGAGCTGGTTCCCTCGATCCGGGCGCTCTATTCGCGGCGCAGCCTGATGTCGTTTGTGCTGTCGGAAATCTTCGTTCAGGCGATCTGCATGATGAATGCACCGTCGCATCGGCTGAAGCGGCGTAACGCCGACCTGCCGCGCCGGCTGCGCCGCATCATCATGACGATCCCCACGGCGATGCCGCTGGCGGAGCGCCAGATCATGCAGCGACAGGCGGAGACGGCGCGCGACCTGGTCTACCTGTGCATGGGGGCGGCCGAGACGATTCCGCCCGCCGACGGCATTTCGGCCTCGCAGATCGAGCCGCACCCGGATACGCTGCTGCCATCCGTGATCCTGAAATGGGACGAGGCGAGCGCCACCCAGGCGGTGTTCCTCTACAGCCAGATCGCCCTGAATTACTCGGGCGACGCACGGACCTTCTTCAACATCCTGCGCCACCCGTCGAACACGGCGGATGGCAAGGAGGTGGGGTCATTCCGGCTGGCAACGCTCGACGTCGGCGGCGGAACAACCGATCTCGTCATCACCGCGTTCCGCGTCGAGGGCCAGGGGGCGAACGTCACCCTTTTTCCGAAGCAGGACTTCCGCGAGGGTTTCAACCTTGCCGGTGACGACGCGGTGTTTCGGGTGGTCCGGGAGCACGTGCTGGAGCCGATCGGCAAGGCTCTGCAGGCGTCCGGCCTCGGCAATCGCACCGACTATCTGCTGAACCGGCTGTTCGGCGGCGACCGCGGCGACATGAACGTCGTCGAGCAGCTCCGCCGCCAGCAGTTTGCGGCCCAGATTGCGACGCCGATCGCCATCGGCATGCTGGCCGCGTACGAGGACTACGACAGCCTGGCGCCGGAGCCGCCGGTGATGCGGTCGTTCGCCTCGTTCTTCGATGGCAGTGCGATCGCCAACGACATGGTGATCGCCTACGTCAACCAGGAGGCGGAGAAGCTGGGAGCCGAGGGCTTTGATCTTGCCGCCCTTGAGTTCCCGCTCGATTTGGCCGAGATCGACCGGACGGTGCGCAGCGTCTTCACCGAGATGCTGCAGGCGCTGGGCGAGGTGGTGTGGCGCTGCCGGACGGACCTGCTGCTGCTCTCCGGGCGGCCGTCGCGGCTGCCTGCCGTGCGCGATATCCTGCGCGAGAGCGGCTGTCTTCCGCCGCACCGCATCCTGCCGCTGCACCAGTACCGGGTCGGCCAGTGGTATCCGTTCCGCGACTATCAGGCGATGATCGCCGATCCGAAGACGACGGCATCGGTAGGCGCCATGCTCTGCCTGCTGGGCGAGGGCCAGCTGCACAATTTCAACTTCCGCTCCGACGAACTGAAGCCGCGCTCGACCGCCCGCTATTTCGGCAAGCTCGATGACAACAACCGGATGCACAAGGACGACGAATACTTCGACGGCCTCGACCTCGATGATCCGGAATACGAGCTGCCGGAAAAGACATTCGATTTCCGTGGCCCGATGCCGCTGGGCTTCCGGCAGTTTCCGGTGGACTGGTGGCCAAGCACCCGGCTCTACAGCCTGGACTATGCCAGTCCCGAACTGGCGGCGAAGCTGAACGCCAAGACGCCGCTGGCAATCAAGCTGAAGCGCAACACCCGCGGCGAGGCGCGCGACATCATCGATGCGCTGGTGGTCGAGCGCATCGAGGACAGGGAAGGCCGCAGCGTGCCAAGCAACAACCTGCGTCTGCGGCTGCAGACCATCGACCGGCAGCAGGGCTATTGGCTCGATACCGGCATCCTGCTCGACCGATGACGACGGATGAAAAAGGAGTACGAGGCGCGTGACTGATACCGGCAGCGAGCTGGTCACGGCGGCGAAGCGGCTGGCCGACGGCAGCCGGCGGACGCGGCTGTGGATCGACGAGGTGCGTGCCTCTGCGGTCAGCGTCGCCAACGAGGCGCACGGCCTGACCACGGCGGCGCGCAAGGCGGAGAACCTGGCGCGCAAGCTGACCGGGGCGGCCGGACGGCGCAACTGCGTCGGCGTGTTCGGGCCGAGCCAGGCCGGCAAGTCGTACCTGGTCTCGGCACTGGCACGCCGGCCGACCGAGTCGCTTACGGCGGATCTCGGCGGCGAGTCGTACGATTTTCTGACTCAGATCAACCCGCCGGGCGACCGGGAATCGACCGGCCTCGTCACCCGCTTCACCGCTCACAAGAGCCCGGTGGACCGGGCGCATCCGGTCGAACTGCGGCTGCTGAGCGAAACGGATCTGGTGAAGATCCTCGCCAACAGCTTCTATTCCGACTTCGATCCCAACAACATGACCTTCAAGCTGCCAGACGAGGCGGCGATCCGCGAGGCCCTGGCGAACGCGGATGCCGAGGCGGGCGGGGCGGCGGCGGCGCATCTGGACGAGATCACGCTTTACGACCTGGGCGAATACTTCCAGCGCAACTTCAGCCGGCGCGTCGAAGCCCTGAACCGGGCCGAGTACTGGGACGGGCTGATCAGCACAGCCGGCCGGCTGCCACTGGAAAAGCGGGCGAGGCTGTACGCGATGCTGTGGGGCGGCATCGAAGCCTTTACGCAGCTGTTCATCGACCTCGCCCGGGCGCTGGAGACATTGGGCTTTGCCCAGGAGGCACGCGCCGAACTGAGTGCGCTCGTGCCGCGCGACAAGAGCATCATCGATGTCGCCGTGCTGCGCTTCCTCGGCACGCCGGAGGACAAGGCGGATGCGATCAGTGTCCAGCCGCTGCAAGACGGCCAGCCCACCGCACCGGTGAAGCTGCCGCGGGCGACGCTGACCGCGCTGGTCGCCGAGCTCAAGATCGTGATGACCGACAGCCCGTGGCCGTTCTTCGAGCACACCGATCTGCTCGACTTCCCGGGCGCCCGCTCGCGGCTCAAGCTCACCAATCTCCCGGCCGATGTGGCAGAACGTGGTGCGCAGGTGCGCGAGCTGCTGCTGCGCGGCAAGATCGCCTATCTGTTCCAACGCTTCACCGAGGAGCGCGAGCTGACCGCCATGCTGCTGTGCATGCCGCCCAGCGTCGCCGAGGTGAAGGATCTGGCGAGCATGGTGAAGAGCTGGATCGATCTCACCCACGGTCCCAGCCCGACGCTGCGCGCCAAGGTGCGCAATGCCCTGTTTCTGATCCTGACCAAGTTCGATCTGGAGTTCCTGGAANAAGGGGGGGAGACGGCCGAGTCGCGGCGCGGCAAGTGGGACCGCCGCCTGCATGCCTCTCTGCTGGAGCTCTACGGCAAGGACGAGTGGGTGGGGAACTGGGACGGCAAGCCGTTCGGCAACACGCTGTTCCTGCGTAATCCCGGCATGAAGCAGAAGCACCTGATGGACTATCGCGAGATCGTCAAGGAGGCGGACGGCAGCGAGCGGCTGATCGAGGCCGGCCCGGCGGAAGGAAGTGCGGCGCTGATCGGCGAGTACCGGGACGCGTTCATCGGCTCCGAGCTGGTCGCCCGTCATTTCCACCGCCAGCAGGAGACCTGGGACGCGGCCTTCCAGCCCAACGACGGCGGCGTGGGCTTCCTGGTCGAACGGCTGACCGAGGTGCTCGATCCGAACCTGAAGAAGCAGCAGATCGCCGAGCGGCTGAACGAACAGGCGGGCGAGCTCGAAGACAGCCTGCGCCGGTTCTACCACGCCGACGACGATGCTTCGCGCCGGGAGAAGGAGCAGGCGCTGATGGAGCTGCGCCGCCAGCTCTATGGTGCGATCCGGGTGCGCAAGTTCCAGAGCTTTGCCCACCTTACCGAATGCCTGCTGGTGCGCGAGCGCGACGTGCGCGAGATTTTTCTCAACGTGGCTGCGATGCGGATCGTCGATGCGCCGGTGCTCGCGGCTGACGCGAAGGAGGCGGAACCCTGGGCCGATGATCCCTGGGCAGCACCGCAGGCCGCAGCCGACAAGCCGGTACAGCCTGCGGTGCCGACCGCCGACCGGCCGGCGATCTTTGCCACGCACGTGATGAACCACTGGACGGAAGGTCTGCGCCGCGTCTCGCAGAATGCGTCCGCCATGCAGGCACTGGGTCTTGAGCCGCGGCTGATTGACGATCTGGTGCAGGAACTCATCGTTGGCGCCCATCGCCAGGAGATCGCGACCACGATCGCCGCCGGTGTGCGCGCCCAGGTGCAGTCGGCGAACGTGCGCTGGGACGATGTTGCCGATCAGGCTGGCGGTATAGCGGCGGCGGCGATCAACGACTATGTCGCCTATCTCGGCTTCGGCGGGCTTCCCGAGGACCAGCGGCCAGGCTTTCCGGAGCCACCGAAGCCGCCGACGCGCGCGATCTTCGCGGCACCGCCGATGGATGATGGCCTGCCGGCGCTGGGCGCAGCGCGGCTGCCGCTGGAACAAGAGCTGTTTCTCGACTGGGGCGTGGCATTGCGCCAGCTCGGCCTCGACAATGTGAGTTTTGCCGGTGGGCGGGAGGTCGACGAAGCGCAGAACCGCGCGCTCGGCGCGATCCTGNAGACCATCGCCATCGCGCCCCTGGTGCGCCAGGCACTGGCGGCGCAGGGATGAGCACGAAGCCGTGATGCAGGAAAGGTCTTTCGTTTTCCCCTGCGACCCTCCAGTCGTCATTGCGAGCGCGAGTGCTCGCGAAACGGGAAGCAATCCACTGCTGGGGGCGTTGTACGGCGACGGTCAGTGGATCGCCACGGCCGCTCTGCGGCCTCGCGATGACGTGGAGTGGGTTTGGAATCATGCGGGTGGTGAGCCCACCACATTTGTCCGTGCCCAAGCGGCGGAGGGGTAGGTCATGCCGGCACGCGCGACACAACCGGCGGGAGCTGCCGCCGGACAAGCCCTGGTGCAGGTGGTCGGTGCTGGAGAGATCGATCTCGAAACCCTGGAAATCTGTCTTTCCGGGATCCGGGATGGGGTCGAGAAGCACCTCGATCCCCGGCTGACCGGTGACGCCTGGACCACCACTTATGTGTGGTTCCACCCGGAGAACCCGCGGATCGAGGGACCGGCGGTGCTGTTCGACCTGCTGCCCGCGGTGACCTGGCACCTGCGGCCGCATGCGCCCTACGTGCTCAGGATGCGCGACGCCAAGGGCCCCAAGCGCGAAGAACGGCTGACCTGGATCGCCATTCGTCTGCCGTCGCAGGCGCCGGAGGGCTATGTGCCGCCCAAGGGGCCCACTGCGCGGCCAGCTGCGCGACCGGCGGCGGCTGATCCCCCGCCGCCGGAAGCGGCACCGAATGCCGATGCAGCGGCGGCGATGTCGGCTGAAATGGAGCGAGCCGTCGCCGAGCGCGAGGCCGCCGAACGTGCGGCGGCTGCCGCTGCCGAGCAGCGTCGCCAGGACGAAGAGCGCCGCCGCCGTGTCGAAGACGAGCGACTGAAACGGGAAGACGAGAAAACAGCTCGAGCAGAGTACGCCCTGGCGGAAGTGTCGAGCGAGCGCAAGGGCATTAGCAAAGCAATGCTGGGTGGTCTTGCGGTGGCGGTGCTGCTGGCAATCGCGGGCGGTGCCTACATGATGAAGGACGACCTGTTCACTCCGAGCGTACCGCCACCGGTGACGGCGCCGGTGGTGCCGACGACGCTGGACGGCGCGCGCGTTCCTGGCTCGCAATCCAGGTGCCGACGAGAGCTTCGGCATGGCCGAGAAGTTCAAGGCGGCGCAGCAGCTCGACGGCGAGTTCCTGCTGTTGCGCGAGGCCGCAAGGAAGGGCAGCGCACCGGCGGCTCTCGCCCTGGGCGAGATGTACGATCCCGCGACGTATACGCCGGAAACCAGTCCGCTGCCGGCACCCAACCCGGCGCAGGCGGCCGCGTGGTACCGGCAGGCGGCCGAGGCGGGGATTGCACAGGCCCAGTACCGGCTCGGCATGCTGCTGATGAGCGGCAAGACGGATGAGCCGAATGGCCCGGAGGTGGGAATATCGTGGCTGCGCAAGGCGGCCGATCAGGGCTTGGCCGAGGCGAAGGAGGCACTGCCGAAATGAGCCCGATCTCGATCCGGCCGAGCGGCCGGTGGCTGTCGGTTCTGTTGCTGGCGTTCGTCTGCGCGCTTGCCATCGTTGGTCCGGCTTTCGCCCAGCCGGCGACAGNNGGTGCGCGCAAGCCGCTGCTGATCGAGGGCAAGCAGACGCTCTACCAGCGGGTGCTCACCCGGCCCGGCGCCGCGGTGGTTGCCAAGCCGGGTGCATCCGGCGGCAAGGAGGTAGCGCCGATGACGCTGCTGTTCGTCTACGGCAAGCAGCAGGAGGGCAGCACGAACTGGCTCGAAGTGGGGGCTGACAGCGAGGGCAAGGTGATCGGCTTCGTGCCCGAGGCAGACACCATTCCGTGGCGGCACAGCCTCGTGCTCGCGTTCACCAACCCCGCCAACCGCGAGCGGGTGCTGTTCTACCGCGACCGGTCCTCGCTGCTCGACATGCTGAACTCGGACAAGCTGCTGGTGGACGCCGAGCAGATCCGCCAGCAGATCGCCCAGAACACGCTGCCGCCCACGAGCCCGGTGGTCTCGATCGAGCCGGAGACGTTCGTCGACATGCAGAAGCAGTTCTATCTGCTGCCGATCCTGGAGGCGAACACGGCGATGCTGAACTCGGGCTTCAAGGTGCGCACGGTGCGCATCGCCTCGGTGACCAAGGAANAGGGGCTGGACGCGGTCAGCCAGGCGACGACGCAGCGTGCCAATCCGGATCTCAACAAGTTCAATTCCGGTGTCGTCTTCGTCATCGACGCAAGCGCATCGATGCAGCCGTACATCGACCTCACCCGCGAGGCGATGGCCGAGGTCTTTCAGCAGATCGATGCGGCGAAGCTGAACGATCGGGTGCGCTTCGGCATGGTCGCCTATCGCGATGACCCGACCAAGGTGAAGGGGATCGAGTACCTGGTGCGCACCTTTGCCGACCCGAACAAGGTCATGACGGAGCAGCAGTTCGAAAAAGCGGCGGAAGGAGTGAAGGCGTCCGAGATCTCCACCCGGGCATACGCCGAGGATGGCTATGCCGGCCTCGTCGAGGCGATCCAGGGGATCGACTGGACCGGCTTCGGCGGCCGCTATCTGATCATGATCACCGACGCCAGCTCGCGCGAGGGCAACTCGCCGCTCTCGAACACCGGTCTCGGCACCGATCAGGTCCGCCAGCTGGCGGAAGAGAACCGGGTGGCAACCTACGTGCTGCATCTGCTGACGCCGGAGGGCAAGGCCGACCATGCCGCCGCCAAGCGGCAGTATGAGAGGCTGTCGAAATTCCCGAACGTGGGCTCGCTGTACTACCCGGTCGAAGCCGGCGATCAG
Organism: Defluviicoccus sp.; assembly: GCA_013414705.1. Classification (GTDB taxonomy): domain Bacteria; phylum Pseudomonadota; class Alphaproteobacteria; order Rhodospirillales; family Defluviicoccaceae; genus Defluviicoccus. Next base: position 1,883,517 of record CP058705.1, on the reverse strand, counting down.
GCCGCTTTCAAGGCCCAGGTGAAGAAGTTGGCCGAGGCGCTGGTCGAGCAGGTGAAGACGGCGGGCCAGAAGCCGCCCACCGAGAAGCCGGCCGATAAGCCGGCGGCATCGGCCGGCGGAGACAAGATGGAGCAGGCGACCGAAGCAGTCGGCCGGGCGATGCAGCTTGCCTGGCTGGGCGAGGTGCAGGGCACCAAGGCACCGCGGATGTTCGAGGCCTGGGCGTCGGACCGTGATTTCCGCAATCCGGACACGGCATCGTTCAGTGTGCGCGTATTGCTGACCAAGAACCAGCTTAGCGACCTGCAGGCCACTTTGCGCAAGGTGGTGGAAGCCGGCGAAAAGGGACAGCTCGACCCGTCCGACTTCTTCAACCAGCTGCGCAGTGCGGCACTCACCATGAGCCGCGATCCCAACCGGGTCGGCCAGGCCGGCGCGCGCAACCTCGAGGACATCGGCCTGATGGGCGAGTACCTGGAAGGCTTGCCGTATCAGAGCAAGATCATGGGCCTCGACCAGGACACCTGGGCGCGGATGGGCGTGGGCCAGCAGCAGGCGCTGATCGACGACGTGAAGTCGAAGATCGCGCTCTACCAGCGCTTCCACGACGACGTGGACCGCTGGGTGCAGCTCAACCCGCAAGGGGCTCCCGGCGATGCGGTGTATCCGATTCCCATCGACACACTGCCGTAGGTCAAGGCGTGCAAGTATGGGCCTTTTCGTCATCACGAGGCCGCGGAACGCGGCCGTGGTGATCCACTGCACGAAGCCATGCGAAACTGCGGGCAATGGATTGCTTCGTCTCCGGCTCGCAATGACGTCGTTTCGTACATGACTCTGCCAGCCATCGACCTGCGGGGTGTGGAGCGGGAGCGCGGCGCGNGGGTTGAGCGGTTCCGGCTGCGCATCGAGCGGCTGGCGATCGGCGACGGCGAGCGGGTTGCACTGCTGGGGCCCAGCGGCTGCGGTAAGAGCACGTGTCTCGACCTGCTGGCGATGACCCTGCGCCCGAGCGCGGGCGGCCACTTCCGGCTCAGGCTGCCCGGCGAGTCAGAAATTGACATCGCCAGTTTGTGGAATGCGGGCGACCGGGCGCGGATGACGGCGCTGCGCTCGCGGCACTTCGGCTACGTGCTGCAGACCGGCGGCCTGCTGCCGTTTCTCAGCATCGTCGAGAATGCATTGGTCTCCCGCCGTCTGCTGGGGCTTACGTGCCCGGGGCCGGCGACGGAGATCCTGAACTTCCTCGGCATCGGCCACCTGGCCGGCCGGCTGCCGGCAAAGGTATCGATCGGCGAGCGGCAGCGCGCGGCGGTCGCGCGTGCGGTGGCGCATAAGCCGCGCATCGTGCTTGCCGACGAGCCAACGGCCTCGCTCGACCCGCACAACGCCGAGCGAGTGATGACGCTGTTCGTGCGGCTTGCAGCCGAGCTCAAGATCACGCTCATCGTCGTTTCGCACGACCGGGAGATGGTTGAGCGCCACGGTCTGCGGCCGATTGCCTGCGTCGTCGAAGACGACGCCACCGTCATCCGGGACACTCAGCCGTGAGCGCTGTGGCACCTGGTGGATTCTGGCCGCGCCCTGCAGCTCATCCGCCTCGCGTTGTTCGACCTGCGGCACGAGTGGGCGATCACGTTTTGTCAGGTCACCGCGGTGGCGGCGATCCTGGCGCCGCTGTTGGTCCTCTACGGGCTGCAGCAAGGGGTGATCGGCACACTTCTGGAGCGGATGGACCGGGATCCGGCGATGCGCGCCATCATTCCCGACGTTGCGGGCGCCAACCGTTTTGACGCCGCTTGGTTCGAGGCAATGCGTGCGCGCCCGGACGTGGCGTTCGTGATGCCGAACACGCGCGCCATCGCAGGCCAGGTCGACCTGCTGCCGAAGGACGGTACGGCGGCGGCACCGGTGCGCGTCTCCTGGCTGCCGACGGCGGCGNGGGATCCGGTCGCAGGCAATTCGGTGGCGGACACGGCAGAGAGCGTTGAGGATAAAGCATTGCCCCTACCGCTGCCAGGAGCGGCCCTCTTGCGGAGGNGGTTGGATGCGATCAGCCTGAGTGCGCGGGCGGCCGAGAAGCTGGGGGTGAAAGCTGGCGAGAAGGTTCTGGCTGGCATCGAGCGGGTACGCGGTGGGCGCATAGAACCAGTATCGCTGAGCTTGCGCGTGCTCGGGGTCGTGCCGTCGGAGCGCTGCGACGGGCTTGCCGCCTTCGTCACTCTGCCGCTGCTGCAGGCGGTGCAGGACTACCGCGACGGCTTCGCGGTGCCGGTCCTGGGCTGGACGGGCGATGGGCCGGCGCCGGTCACCGGTTCCTACCCGCTGTTCCGGCTGTACGCGCGCAGCATCCGCGACGTGGCGCCGCTGGCGGAATACCTGCAGCAGCACAACATCACCGTTTCGACCCATGCGGGCGAGATTGCCTCGGCGCTGGCGCTGAGCCGCAACCTGACGGTGATCCTGTTGATTGTGGCTGCGCTGGCGGTTGCCGGCTACGCGGTGTCGCTGGCGGCAAACCAATGGGCGAACGCCAACCGTAAGCGCCGTGAGCTTGCTGTCCTCGGCCTGATCGGCTATCCACCCGCTTGGCGGACCTGCTTTCCGCTGGCACAGAGCGGGGCGATCGCGCTTGCGGGATCGATGCTCGCGGTCGTCTTGTTCGGTATCGTGGCGGCGGCGATCAATCTCTACTTTTCGGCCAGCATCACCACCGGCGAGAGCGCCTGCCGGCTGGCGGTTTGGCAGATCGGCGCGTGCGTCGTCGCGACGTTGATCATCTCTTTGCTGCCGGCGATCATCACCGGCCTGTTCTACGGCCGCCTCGAGGTGAGCGAGGAACTGCGCGATGTCTAGAAGGCCCCCTTTCTCGTCATTGCGAGCCGAAGGCGAAGCAATCCAGTGTCAGTGGTTCCGCAGAGTATCCGGCAGTGGATCGCCACGGCCGCTGCGCGGCCTCGCGATGACGCTGGGGGTGGCTATTGGGCTCACTTCGACGGCGGTCTCCTGGGNCAGCGCCACAGCCGTGGCCGGAGAAGCTGTGGAACCCGCAGCCGGCGGCGGGCGATCTCGTGCTGCCGATGCCGTGCGGCGGCTCGATGGCGTTCCGCCGTATCGACGTGCCGGCTGAAGGGGTGCTCGGCGATCGCAAGGTGACGCTGGGCGGCGCCGACGAGCAGTTTGCCTATGCCGAAAACAGCCGCGCCGACTGGATCGTCGGCGGCTTCACCGATACCGCAAAACCCAACCAGCGCTACTTCTGGCTGGGAAAGTACGAGGTGACGGCCCTGCAGTGGGATGCGCTCGGATCGAACTGCCCGGCCGCANACCCCGAAGGGCGCTATCCGAAGGTGTCGGTAACCTGGGCCGAAGCGGTCGGGTTCGCCGAACGCTACAGCGCCTGGCTGGCCCAGAACGCCCTGGCAAAGTTGCCAACCGAGGACAAGGCGCCCGGCTTCGTCCGCCTTCCGACGGAGGCGGAGTGGGAATTCGCGGCGCGCGGTGGCGTTGCGGTTTCGCAAGCGGTGTTCGTCGAGCCGACGTTCCCGATGCCCGAAGGTGCCGCCCGCTACGTCTGGTACCAGGGTACCGACAGCGCCAACAACGAACTCAACGTCGTGGGCCTGCTCAAACCCAATCCGCTGGGCCTGCACGACATGCTGGGAAATGTGGGCGAGTTCGTGCTCGACCCGTATCGCCTCAACAAGCTGTCGCGGCTGCACGGCCAGGCGGGCGGAGCGATGGTGAAGGGCGGCGACTACATGACACCGCTCGACGACATCCGTTCGGCGGAACGCGAGGAGTTTGCGCCGATCGACGCCAAAGGGGAGCGCCGGTCGCGCACGACCGGGTTTCGCCTCGCCGTTGTCGCACCCGGGCTGCCCAGCGCGAAGCGGCTGGCGGCGATCCGCAGCGCCTGGGCCGACCTGCCGACGTCCGCGCCGGCTGTGCTGGGCGAGCCGCAGGACGATCCGGTCAAGGAGGTCGACGTGCTCGCCAAGGCGGTGGATGACCCGGCGCTGCGCCAGCGAGTGCAGAATCTGGCGACGGTGATCAAGGCGAACATTCAGACCCGCAACGAACAGCGCGACCGGGCGGTGCGCAGCGGCATTCGCGTCGGCGCCTACCTCGCCAAGAAGCTGAGCGAGGACAAGCGCCTCATCGCCTTTCGCGAAAGCCAGCTGAAGACACTCACCGACGTGAACGAGAAATTGCGGGACACGATTTACCAGCAGCTTGGGGATGACAAGAATGCTCTCGATTTCAATCTGTCGTACTATATTGATACGGTTATGCAGTTGACCACTGAGTATCCGGAATCGATCGTGGCGGGGCAGGCAGACACCTTGAAACGGGAGTTTGAGGCGCGGAAGCTGGAGCCGTTGCTGCCTTATCTCGACGCGTTCCTGCATCACGAGGCGCAGCAGCGAAAAACCGGAAAACTGGACCGGAAGGCTGTATTGGCCGACATTCCAACCTGATGCGAGCAGACACGTTGGGCGAGCAACGAGTGCGGGCAATGATGGAGCCCAAGAGTCGATTGTGGTCAAGCCAGGCAGTGGCGTTGCTGCTGGCCGGCACGATGGCTGTTTCCGGGTGTTCAACTACCGGGAGGCAATCCCGGCGCAGAAGCGGGCAATACGGTGGCAACGTCTGGTGCGATCACCGATCCAGAGCTTGCTGCCGACGAGGCGGCGTTGCGCGAGGATGCGGACCTGTTCAACTCGACGGTTGCCGGAGGTGCGGCGATGGGAGCGGGCCTTGGCTTGCTGGCGGGCGCACTGATCGGAGCTACGACCGGACGGCTGGACAAGGTGATCCAGTATGGTGTTGCGGGCGGGCTCGCCGGCGGCGTCCTGGGCGGTGTCGATGGCTACATGACGGCGACGGCGCAGGAAGCGAGCCGCAAACGGGTTCGGCAAATCGACGTGATCACCCGCGATGTGCAGCAGGATAATGAAAAATCCGAAAAGCTGATCGAGAGCTCCCGACGCTTTGTCGAGTCGGCGGATCGCCGCATCCAGGAGATCAATACCGAGGTGGCCAATAAGCAGACGAGTATCGAGTCTGCGCGCGCCGAAAAGGCGCAGATCGAGAAAAGCCGTAATCTGATGACGGACAAACTCGCCGAACTCAAGAAACGGCGTGATGGTTACCAGCAGGCATCCGACAGACTGCAGTGGCAGGAAGATACGAGTGCGTTGGATGCCGAGATCGATGTGCTCAACCAGCAGATTGACGCATTGGAGCAGAATGTCGTCGCGATGAACCAGGCGCTTGCCGTCTCCAGGGTTTGAGGGAGAGGATTGGCGATGATGAAGCGACGACGGCTGGTGATTTCGGCAGCACTCGCGGGCACGCTCGTCGGCTGCACGTACATGGATCAGAAGGCCGATCTGCAGTCGGGTGGCCCACAGCGCCGTGAAGCCGATGCACTGGCGCGACAGCAGGCAGCCCAGGATAAGCAGAGGCAACTCTTCGACCAGCGTCAGGCGGTGGAAAGCGACGCGGCGTCGGCCCGCGAGGAACTCGAAGCAGCGGAGCAGCAACTGCAACAGGTGTCCCGCGATCTGGATTCGATCTCGGCGCAACTGGATGCAGCCCGCCGGCGCAACGCGATTTCTGAGGCAGAGTATCGGCGTCTGAAATCGGAAGTGAGCAAGGCCAACCTCCAAGCCGCTGCCGCGCAGCTCGACACCGGAGCGGGATCCGGAAGTGCTGCCGCGCAAAAAACAGCAGATCGAGGCGCTGCAGAAGCAGAAATCGCAGCTGGAACAGGCGCTCAGCCAGTCTGTCCGGCCATGAGTGAGCGATTGCAACCCTACCACGAGACGGTGCGGCCCGAGTGGGTGGACTACAACGGCCATATGAACGTGGCGTACTACGTGCTGGTGTTTGATCACGCAACCGACGCCACCCTTGATGCCCTGGGACTGGGCGAGACGTACCGGATTGTTCATGGCTGCTCGGTCTTCGTCGGCGACATGCACGTGACCTACCGCCAGGAGGTGGGCGCGGGCGATGCTCTGATCGTCACGACGCGCCTGCTGGCACGCGATGCCAAGCGCTTGATCCTGTTTCACGAAATGCGCAGCAACGGTGGAGATGGTGTGGTTGCCAGCAACGAGGTGCTGTGCGTTCACGTCGATCTCGCGACACGGCGCTCAGCCCCGTGGCCGCAGGAAGGCGCGGCCTCACTTGACCGGGCGCTGGCTGCCGACGGTCGCGATTCCCCACCGCTTCTGGCGGGACGTTCGGTGCGACTGCCCGCATAGCGCCCGACCCGCGAGAGCGAAAGATCGCTGCTGGCATAGTTGCGGATCCTTAACCAAGGACGGTTACCATGACCACCTAGCCAGAGACGTCGATGCGACGGATGGCTGGTGTGAATGGCGGGGATCCGATCCGGAAGGTGGGGATGATATATTCAGAGCATTCCCTGCAGCAGGCGGCAGCGTACGCTGATCAGGCAAGGCAGCTGATGGATGGACGGCAGATCCCGCCACATCCCAACAACTTTGCCCTGTGGTACCGCTATGCGGCAGACCAGCCAGAGGTCCGCATCGCTCTGGATGCGCTCATGCGAAGCGGCGAGCCGCTGGACGCACGGCGGTGTCAGGAGCTGTTCGAAGCCTTCTGCCTGAACGACAGCACGCCGGTCTCGCTGCAGGACATGGCGGAGAGCATGGAGCGCGAGATCAACGTGGTGCTCGAAGCGTTGGCATGTGCCGGCCGGAACGCGCAGGACTATACCCGGCTGCTGGAGCAGACCCTGGGCGAGGCGGAGATGCCGCAGGCCGAAGATCGGCTGTTGCGGCTCTTCACCCGGTTGTTGTCGCGCACGCATGCGATGGTGGAACACAGCCGGACGGTCGAGCGGCAGCTTGCCACGACGTCCGAGGAGACGAAGCGGCTGAAGACGGAGCTTGAGAGGGCCCGCAAGCAGGCTTTGACCGACCCGCTGACCGGTCTCGCCAATCGTGCGCGCTTTGACGAAGCGATGCTCGCGGCCGCCCTGGCATCATCGGAATCAGGCTTGCCGATGTCGTTGCTGTTGCTCGATATCGACAACTTCAAGAAATTCAATGACGAGTACGGGCACGTCATCGGCGATCAGGTGCTGCGGTTGCTGGCCGTGGTCCTGAAGGACAATATTAAAGGCCTGGACCTTGCCGCGCGTTTCGGAGGCGAAGAGTTTGCCGTCATTCTCCCGGACACGCGGTCTTGCGATGCGCGCCGCGTGGCCGATAACATCCGCCGCAAGATTGCGNGATAAAAACTGTACAATCGCCAGACGGGCGAGAAGCTGGCGACAATCACGGTGTCGATCGGCGTTGCCGGGTATCTCCCGGTGGAGCCAGTGTCGCGGACGATCGAGCGCGCCGACGAGGCGCTGTATTTTGCGAAGCGGACGGGGCGCAACCGGGTCATCGCCGATGACGACATGCAAAGTTCAATTGCGTCGAACCTCTGAGCCGGCATTCCTCGGCGCGGGTGGCCGCGTGCCACAGGGTCGCCTGCGATGCGGGCATGGCAGCCGGACCGGGACGTGCCCGAAAACTTGAAGCGGCCGAGTGCAGGACGGGTTGCGGTGCTGGCGATGATACCAGCGCTGCTGTTGCTGGCGATCCTGGCAGCGAGCGGATTGGTCGGCCCGTATGCGGCGGCTGGCATTGCCGCGCTGCAGATCGGTGGCACCCTCTGGCTCGTCTTTCGCCAGCGTCGTGAACCACTCGGCGCAGCGGTCCCGCCTCCGGCCACGTCGAAGCTGGTCCCTCAGGAGTTTCTCGAACGGCTCCCCGACCCGGTTATCCTGCTCAACGGTGCGCGTGAAATCGTTGCCGTCAACCGTATCGCCCGCGATGTGCTGGGAGTGGGGATGCTGGGCCGCGATCTGGCACTGTCGCTTCGCCACCCGGACGTGTTGGAGGCGGTGGAAACCGTTCTCTCCGGCGTGCCCTCGGTGATTCAGGAAATCATCCTTCCGGTGCCGGTGACCCGCACCTTCACCCTGCATGCCGGCGTTCTGGATGCCAGTGATCTGCGTGTCGGTGATCTGAGGCTGCCGGCGGACGAGCGGTCGCCGCGCATCGTGCTGGTGCTGCGTGACGAAACACGCGCGAAACGGGCGGAACAGAGCCGGGCGGATTTCGTCGCCAACGCCACCCACGAACTGCGCTCGCCCCTGTCGGCGCTGATCGGCTTCATCGAGACCCTCCAGGGCCCGGCCAGCGACGACGCCCCCGCCCGCGAGCGCTTTCTGNGGGTGATGCAGACGGAGGCGCGGCGCATGGCCCGTCTGGTCGATGACCTGATGTCGCTGTCGCGGGTCGAGATCAATGAACATGTGCCGCCGCGCGAACGGATCGACCTGCGGCAGATCCTGGCGTCCGTCGTTGATACGCTCGTCGTGCGCGCCGAAAAGCGGCAGATGAGCCTTCTGCTCGATGTGCCGGATGATGTGCCGGCGGTGGTCGGCGACATGGACCAGTTGACGCAGGTGTTCCACAACCTGATTGACAACGCCGTCAAGTACGCCCGCACGGGAACGGTCATCCGCATCACTGCTTCTGCGGTCGACCGGCTGCCGTCGACGCAGACACCAGGAGTATCGATCGCGGTTTCGGACGAAGGCGACGGCATCGAGTCGATCCACATTCCACGCCTCACCGAGCGATTCTACCGTGCCGATGAAGGACGATCGCGCCGGCTGGGTGGCACGGGGCTCGGGCTCGCCATCGTCAAGCACATCATCAAACGTCACCGCGGCCGACTGTCGATCGATAGCTCCGTCGGCGTTGGCAGTACCTTTACCGTCTTTCTGCCATCGCTTCCCGGACCCCGGCCCGTTGCCACGGACATGCCCTCAGACGGACTTACGGACGGACCCAGGGGCAGCTGAAAAACAGGCCCGGGCGCGCCTGTCATCAAAATGTAACGTAACTGTAATAAGGTCGACCCGCTTCCACCCTACTGTGGTGCCTTGCGGTTCTGGAACCCGGCACTGCAACGAAGAGGGTGTACACATCCCCGGGGGACGGATCGGGAGAGATCAATGATCAGAAAGTCTCTGAGTGTGGCGGTTCTGATGACCGTCGCTGTCGCCGGGACAGCTCAAGCGCGCGACCAAATTCGCATCGTTGGCTCTTCGACGGTGTTTCCGTTCTCGACCCGCGTCGCCGAGGAATTCGGCAGAACGACCAACTTCAAGACGCCGGTGATCGAGAGCACCGGCACCGGCGGCGGCTTCAAGCTGTTCTGCGGTGGTGTGGGCGAGGACACGCCCGATATCAGCAACGCGTCGCGGGCGATCAAGACGTCGGAGATCGAGGCCTGTGCCAGCGTCGGCGTTACCGAGATCACTGCGGTGAAGATCGGCTACGACGGGATCGTGCTGGCCAATTCCAAGGCGGCACCGCAGATGAGCATCACGCTGCAGCAGATCTTTCTGGCGCTGGCCAAGGATGTACCCGACGGCAAGGGTGGCTTTGTGCCAAACCCGCACACGATGTGGAGCGACGTCGACCCGTCGTTGCCGAAGGTCAAGATCGAGGTGCTGGGTCCGCCGCCAACCTCTGGCACCCGCGACGCGTTCAACGAAATTGCGATGGAAGGCGGCTGCAAGAATTTGCCGGGGATGGCGGAACTGCAGAAAACTGACGCGGACAAGCACAAGGCGGTCTGCCAGGGCATCCGTGAGGATGGCGCGTTTGTTGAAGCCGGCGAGAACGATGTGCTGATCGTTCGCAAACTGGAAGCCAATCCGGACGCCTTCGGGATCTTCGGCTACAGCTTCCTCGATCAGAACCGGGACAAAATCCAAGGCAGCCTGATCGACGGTGTCGAGGACGACTACGACAACATCGCCAACGGCGATTATCCGATTTCCCGCTCGCTTTACTTCTACGTCAAGAAGGCGCACGTCGGTGCCATTCCCGGAATCAAGGAATACATCGCCGAGTTTACCTCAGACAAGGCGTGGGGGCCGGAGNGATATCTTGCCGACAAGGGATTGATCGCCATGCCTGAGGCCGAACGTGCCAAGTGGCGCGCTCAGGCCATCGAGCTTGTCAACAACGTTCGCTAGGGAGCGGTGTGCGTGCCGTCGCCGGGAANNGGCTCTAAACCGAACGGAGCTCGGGCGGCCGGCTGACTTGGCTTATTGCTGACTTGGCTTATTAAGGCCGCCGGCCNNGGCACACACCAATCCACCGATCGCATCTGTCTTGCCATGCAGCTTCTTGTTCTTGTCGCCACACTCTTTGTCCTGACAGTCTTTGGGTACTACCTGGGTCGCGCGCGCGCCGTTGTCGTGGTCGATGGCCAGTCGCGCGCGTTGCACTCGCTGCCGAGCTATCACGGGTATTATGTTGCCATCTGGTGTGCGATCCCGGCACTGCTGGTGGTGGCGGGCTGGTTGGCATTCGAGCCGCAGATTCTCCGCGCCCTGCTGATCAATGCACTGCCGCCGGAAGCCCGGGCATTGTCGGCTGGACGCCTCAGTCTGCTGCTCAACGACATCCGCAACCTCGCGTCGGGACAAATCCTCAGCCGCGCCGCTGATCCCCAGATGGAGGAGGCCGCCGCGCGGTATGCCGAGATGGTGCGGCTCAGCCGGATGGCGATGGTCGTGCTGGCGCTGGTGCTGGCGATCGGCGGTCTGCTGTTCGCCCGCTCGCGCATCGCGCCCCGGTTCCGCGCGCGCAACCAGGTCGAGGCCGTGATCACGGTCTTTCTGGTTGCGAGCTCCATCGTGGCGATCCTGACCACCATCGGCATCGTCCTGTCTCTGATCTTCGAAGCCAGCCGGTTCTTCTTGCAGGTCTCGCCACTCGACTTTCTGTTCGGGCTGGAATGGAGCCCGCAGATCGCGCTTCGCGCCGATCAGGTGGGGGCGGCCGGCAGGTTTGGTGCTGTGCCACTGTTCGTCGGCACGATGCTGATCGCCGGCATCGCCATGTGCGTCGCCATGCCGGTAGGCCTGATGGCGGCGATCTACATGTCCGAGTACGCCCATCCGCGGGTGCGCGCCGCACTCAAGCCGATCCTGGAAATCCTGGCCGGCATCCCGACCGTGGTTTACGGCTTTNTTGCCGCACTGACCGTAGCACCATTCTTCCGCGGCCTGGGGGACGACGCCGGGCTCGCGATTTCGTCGGAAAGCGCGCTTGCCGCCGGCGTGGTGATGGGAATCATGATCATTCCCTTCGTCTCGTCGCTGTCCGACGACGTGATGACCGCCGTTCCGCAGTCGATGCGTGAGGGCTCTTTGGGCCTCGGTGCGACTCAGGCGGAAACCATTCAGCGGGTGGTCATTCCGGCGGCCCTGCCGGGCATCATCGGCGGCTTTCTGCTGGCGACGTCGCGCGCGATCGGCGAGACGATGATCGTGGTGATGGCCGCAGGCCTCGCCGCCAATCTCACCGCCAACCCGTTCCAGGCGGTGACGACGGTCACGGTCCAGATCGCTACCCTGCTGGTCGGCGACCAGGAATTCGACAGCCCGAAGACCCTCGCGGCATTCGCGCTCGGCCTGGTTCTGTTCTGCGTTACGCTGGTGCTCAACGTCATCGCCTTGCGCATCGTCACCAAATATCGGGAACAGTATGAGTAAGCCTTCTGTCGACCAGACCGCTTCGGACGCCGCGCACCGCAACGCCGTATCGGCCGCGGTCGCCAACAGTCTGAAACGGCGTTATGCGGCGGAACGACGCTTCCGTCTCTATGGTCTGGCCGCAATCTGCTTTGCCGCCCTGTGCCTGGGTGTGCTGGTGTTCACCATTGTCCGCACCGCCGCTCCGGCGTTCACCCAGACGATGATCCGCCTGGATGTGACGCTGTGGCCGCAGGAAATCGATCCGGCGGGGACGCGCGATCCGCAGACGCTTTCGAGAGCCGACTATCGGAAGCTGATCCGCGATGCGCTCGAAGATCTGTTTCCCNAGGTGACCAGCCGCCAGGAACGGCGCGAGCTGATGGATCTGATCAGCCCGGGCGCCACCTACCTGCTGCGCGAAAAGGTGATGGCGGATCCGTCACTGATCGGCCAGCGGATCCGCATCGAGGTGCCGTTTTCGGACGACATCGACCAACTGGCGAAGGGTCGCATCGACCGGAAGTCCGCGGCCAGCGACCGGCGGGTGACCGACCGGCAGATCGCGTGGTTCGATCGCCTGGAGCAGCGTGGCCTTGTTCACCACGCCTTCAACACCATCTTGTTCACCGCCGGTGACTCACGCTCGCCGGAACTGGCGGGCATCTGGGGCGCACTGGTGGGAACCTTCTGGACGATGCTGGTCACCATGGCGATCTCGTTCCCGCTCGCCATCGGGGCCGCCATCTACCTGGAGGAATTCGCGCCGAAAAACNCCTGGACGGCGCTGATTGAGGTCAACATCAACAACCTCGCTGCCGTGCCGTCGATCGTCTTCGGCTTGCTCGGTCTCGCGGTGTTTCTCAACTTCTTCGGCCTGCCGCGCTCGGCGCCGCTGGTCGGTGGCATGGTGCTGGCGCTGATGACGTTGCCCATCATCATCATCGCCAGCCGTGCGGCGCTGAAGGCGGTGCCGCCGTCAATCCGCGAGGCGGCACTGNGGGTCGGCGCATCAAAGGTGCAGATGGTGTTCCATCACGTGGTGCCGCTGGCGATGCCCGGCATGCTCACCGGAGCTATCCTCGGCATGGCGCACGCGCTCGGAGAGACGGCGCCGCTGCTGATGATCGGCATGGTCGCCTTCATCGTCGACATCCCCGCAAGTCCACTCGATCCGGCAACAGTGATGCCGGTGCAGATCTACCTGTGGGCGGACTCGCCGGAGCGGGCGTTTGTCGAACGCTCCTCGGCGGCGATTGTCGTCCTGCTGGGCTTCCTCATCGTCATGAACCTGCTCGCGATGATCTTGCGCCGGCGGTTGGAGCGGAAATGGTAGTGCCAGTGGGAGGGCCGGCATGCCGGCGCAAGGAGACGCAACAATGGCTTATCTAGAGGCGCGGCGCCTGGCAACGGCGGCAAGCCCGGCGAGCATGGCCGCCGACGCCACGGTGACCAAGATCAGCACACGGGACGTCAGCGTCTTCTACGATAACAAGCAGGCGCTGAAGGACGTGCAGCTCGACATCTTCGAAAATCAGGTCACTGCGCTGATCGGCCCGTCCGGCTGCGGCAAGTCGACCTACCTGCGCTGCCTCAACCGGATGAACGACACCATTCCCATCTGCCGCGTCACCGGCAGCATCCAGCTCGACGGCGAGGACATCTACGCCAAGTCAATGGATGTGGTCCACCTGCGGGCCCGGGTCGGCATGGTATTCCAGAAACCGAACCCGTTTCCGAAGTCGATCTACGAGAACATCGCCTACGGACCGCGCATCCATGGCCTGTGCCGGGACAAGCACGAACTGGACGTCGTCGTGCACCACAGCCTGGAGCGGGCAGGCCTGTGGAAGGAGGTGCACGATCGTCTGCACCAGCCGGGCACAGGCCTGTCGGGCGGGCAGCAGCAGCGCCTGTGCATTGCGCGCGCGATTGCGGTGCAGCCGGAAGTGATCCTGATGGACGAGCCGTGCTCGTCGCTCGACCCGATTGCCACGGCAAAGATCGAGGAGCTGATCGACGAGCTGCGGCAGAACTACACCATCGTCATCGTCACGCATTCGATGCAGCAGGCAGCACGCGTCTCGCAGCGCACCGGCTTCTTCCATCTGGGCGTCCTGGTTGAGACCGGGCCGACGGAGCAGATTTTCACCAATCCGGTCGAACAACGAACGCAGGACTACATCACCGGGCGGTTCGGCTGAACCCGGCCTGCGCAAGGGGGAGGAGACGCACGCAATGGCCTCGGAACACACGGTCAAGGCCTTCGACGACCAATTGAAGCGGCTGGAAAATCTCATTGCCGAGATGGGTGGGCTGGCCGAGGTTCAGCTCGCCGATGCCATCGAGGCGATGCGTACCCGGGAACTCGAACGCGCGGCGCGGATCACCGCCGCTGATCAGAAGATCGACGATCTCGAACTGCTGGTCGACCAGGAGGCGGTGGCACTGCTGGCACTGCGCCAGCCGATGGCCNAGGACCTGCGCGAGATCGTGGGTGCGCTGAAGGCCGCAAGCATGCTGGAGCGCGTCGGCGACTACGCCAAGAACGTCGCCAAGCGCACCGCGGCGCTGGCCGAAATGCCGCCGGTGCCGTCGGTCCAGACGGTGGTGCGCCTGGGCTTGCTGGCCCAAGAGATGATCAAGGACGTGCTCGACGCGTACATCGCCCGCGACGCCGACAAGGCGGATGCGGTCCGCCAGCAGGACAAGGAACTGGATGCCCTGCACACCAGCATCTTCCGCGAGCTGCTGACCTACATGATGGAGGACCCGCGCAGCATCACCGCGTGCACGCATCTGCTGTTCATCGCCAAGAACATCGAACGGATCGGCGACCACGCCACCAACATCGCCGAAGTGATCATTTTCATGGTCGAGGGTCACACGCNNCTGCCCTCGACCGGCAGAAGGACGACGTCACCAGCTTTACCGTCGTCCAGCAGTAGGAGAACCCTGATGCAGTTGGCGCCCATGACCCTGTCCGGCAAGCCGCGCGTGCTGATCGTAGAGGATGAGGACGCGCAAGCCGAAGTGCTGCGCTACAATTTCGACCGCGAAGGCTTCGACGTCTCGGTTGCCGTTGATGGCGACGAGGCGATGCTGGCGGTCGAAGAACACCAGCCGGATCTGGTGCTGCTCGACTGGATGCTGCCGGGAACCTCGGGCATCGCCGTCTGCCAGCGGCTGCGGGCGCGCACCGAAACGCGCGGCCTGCCGATCATCTTGCTGACGGCGCGCGGCGAGGAGGGCGACCGCATCCACGGCCTCAACGCGGGCGCGGACGACTACGTGGTCAAGCCGTTCTCGCCGAGCGAGCTGGTGGCGCGCGTGCGCGCGGTGCTGCGCCGCAGCCGCCCGGCGCTGGGCGAGGAGCGGCTGGTCTGCGCCGACATCGTCATGGACCTGGCGACGCATCGGGTGACCCGGCGCGGCAAGCACATCCACCTGGGCCCCACCGAGTTCCGGCTGCTGCGCCTGTTCATGGAACGCCCGCACCGGGTGTTCACCCGCGAGCAGCTTCTCGACAAGGTGTGGGGCCGGGACATCCACGTCGAACTGCGCACCGTCGACGTGCACATCCGCCGCCTGCGCAAGGCGCTGGGCACGCATGGCGACGAGGACGTGATCCGCACCGTGCGCGGCACCGGCTACGCGCTCGACGTGGAGAGCCCGTCGCACTGAACCGCCGCCCCGATCACGCGTTTGCCCGCCCGCGCTGCCCCGTATAGGTTAGAGAGCGCGAGTAATCTTCCCGGGCGGTTCAGGGGTGCGTCAGCCGTCGCGGACTTGTGCCAGGGCGGTCTGTTGGTCGGCTGCCGCGCGTTCTTCCTGCTGGATCCGGAGCGTGCGTTCCAGGAGCTGCGCGTAGATCGGCCGGCCGCCCAGCGCTTCGGCGACCAGGCTGGCGGCGGCGCTGGTTGCGATCATCGCCAGCACGAGGTTGTAATCGCCGGTGAGCGCGGTGGCGAGCGCGATGCCGGTCAGCGGCGCCCGCACCGTGGCGGCCAGCAGCGCCGCGATCGCGGACAGCGCAAACGGTCCCGTCGAACTGATCATGCCGGGCGCCATGTCCTGCAGGACGCCCGCGTACAGCAGGCCGATGATCACGCCCAGCGACAGCAGCGGCGCAAACAGCCCGCCGGGNGTGCCGCACCCGTAGCTCGCCAGGAACGCCACGAAGCGGGCCAGCAGCAGCGCCAGCAGCGCCCACAGCGCCAGCGGCTGCTGCTGCAGGTCGACCACCAGTCCCTCGCCGCCGCCGGCCGCATCCGGGTAGAAAGCAACAATCAGGCCCATGGCGCCGCCGACGACGGTGGCGACTCCCACCCAGCTCACCCGGCTCACGCGGCGCAGGCCGTCCAATGCCCTCAGCAGCGCCCAATTGAAGAAGACGCCAAAGACGCCCACGAGAACCCCCAGTGGGAGCAGCAGGAGCAGGTCGATTGCGGTGGGTATCGGAAACGGTCCGATCTGCAACTGTGGCCCCTGGCCGAGCAGCGTTCCGCTCAGTGCCACAGCGATGACCGATGCGATCGCCGCTGCCTGCATGGCGGCGAAGCTGGCGAGCAGGCGGTCGTCCAGCTCCTCGAAGACGAACAGGATGCCGGCAAGAGGCGCGTTGAAGGCGGCCGCCAGTCCGGCTCCCGCGCCCGCGGCAACGAGCAGGTTGGCATCCCCGGTGGCGAACCCCGCCGCGCCNGCGATCATCGTCGCGAACGACGCGCCGACGTGGATTGTCGGTCCCTCGCGTCCGAGCACGAGGCCGGAGACCATGGCCGCCAGGCCGCCGATCAGCTTGACCGGGATCACCCGCCGCCAGCGCAGTGCCGGTCGGACGTGGTGCATGACTCCNTCGACCTCATTGATGCCGCTGCCGGTTGCTTCCGGGGTGAAATGGCGCACCAGGTACACGGCCAGAGTCGTCATCGCCGCACCGAGAACGGCGGCGGCCAGCCAGCCGGGGACCGGCAGCCCCGCAGCGCCGGAGGCGATCGACTGGAACGCGGCGAAGCCCTTGTCGACGCCAAAGTGGAACAGCGCCGCGGCAAGTCCGGCGAGGACGCCCACCGCCGCAGCGGGGAGATCAGGCGGAAGGGAGACGCGGGGGCGCCGCTCTCGGCGGACTGCCGCAAGGAGGCGATCATCGGTTTCAGGACCCTGGCATCGACGGCTGCAGGGCAAAATCCTGTCGAGGGCGCGCGAAGTCAAGCGCGCGCCGTCAATCCATCCACCGCCTGGCGTGCTTGCTGAGGCCTGCATCCATCTGCTGGTCGAATTCCTTCATCGTCGCGGAAAGCAGGTCGTACCAGAAGCGCTGACGCTCATTGTAGGTCACGCCACCCTCCAGATCACGGGTGCGGGATACCTTGGCGGAAAAACCGTCGAGGCGCTTGCCGGCGTCGTCGAGAAATTCGAGCTGCGCTTCGACGGTAACGGTCCAGCGTTCCGGAGGCTCGCTGTCGATGAGTCCGGCAAGGACGCCGGTCCGTGCCAGCGGTGTCGCTGTCACCGGAGCATTGAGGATGGTGAAGCGCGCAACGTCCGTGGTGCCGTCCGAGCGCAACCGCTGTTGGGCCCACTTGATCAGCGCCTGTTCGGGGTCGGGCTCAGCGTCTGGTCGATGTTCGGCGGCGTCGTGGACGAGCGATAGCGGAATCGATCTCGGCCACCCGAACCTTCAGCATGATCGGCGACGCATGCGCGAACGTCAGCTCTGGCGTCGGCGGCGGGTTCTCGACGCAGCCCGTCAGCAGGCACAGAGAAAGCACGACCGCGAACTGGCCACCGGCAGTGATGCGCTTCAGGGTTTTCATTGCAAACACCTTATATAAAGCGCATCTCCTGCGGAGATGGGGTCAGGACGCGGTGAGCTCCCGCAAAGCTTCTTCGTTGAAGACGTACTGGGCCCCACAGAACTCGCAGGAAACGCGAAGTACACCCTCTTCCAGCAACTCCCGCAATTCTGCAAGTGGGAATGCTCGCAGTGTATGCTCCACCTTAGATTGCGAACACCGACACCGGTGTCGCACGGGCCGTTGTGTGTAGACGCGGACGCCGTCCTCATGGAACAGGCGGTAAAGGATGTCTGCCGAACTCAACTGCGGAGCCAGCAGCTCGGCGTCGGTGACGCTGCTCATCAGGACGACGGATCGTCGCCAATCGTCCTCCTCGCGTTCCGATCTCTCCGGGGTGACGGGGCCTGAGGGTGGAAGCCGCTGCAGCATCAGCGCCGCCGCCCGCCGGCCGCCGCTTGCCGGTGCGGTCATGTCCGAGGCACAGAGGCAGATTGCCGTTTGCAGCTGTTCGGACTGGCGAAAATACGTATGACAGCACTCGGCCAGCGTCGCCCCTTCCAGCGGTGTAATCCCCTGGTAGCGGTCCGTATCGGGGCCCTGATCGACGGTGAACGACATCAAACCGGCGCCGAACAGACGCGGGACAATGTCCTTGGAGCTATCGACGGTCTGTGACAGCCGGTCCGTGTCGATGCGGGCATATCCGCGCAGATCGCCATCGCTGGTGACATCGACGACCATCAATCCGACCGGACCGTCACCCTGTAGCTGCAAGGTGAAGATGCCGTCGTACTTGAGGCCGCTGGCCAGCACCACGCCCATCGCCGATGCCTCGGCGAGCGCGATTGCGACGGGAGCCGGATAGTCATGGCCGGAGAGGATTCGGTCGATGGCAGGCCCGAGCCGCACCAGACGGCCGCGCAGCCCCGGCCGCTCGATCTGAAAGGGCTGTATATGATCGATCACGTCGCCGCTTGCCGTCATCCTGCCCACGTGGCGGCCGCACCCTGCTGCCCGTCTGCCCGAGAATTCACCCGAGGCACCAGGCGAGGATGCCCTTTGTGCGTGCAAGCGGTTCTCTGCTTCGTCCCAGACCACCGACTGCGGTCCGTCCATCACGGCGGCGGTGACCTCGTGACCGCGGTGCGCCGGCAGGCAGTGCATGAACAGCGCATCGGGCTTCGCAAGCGCCATCAGTTGCTCGTTCACCTGATAGGGAGCGAGTTCGTTGTGGCGCCGCTCGGCTTGCTTCATCCCCATCGACACCAGGTATCGGTGACCACGAGGTCCGCATGGCGCACCGCTTCCGCGGGAGTCTCGGTGAAGTTCACGTCGCCGCCTTCCGCCTTCACCCACTCCAGCAGCGCGCCTGGAGAGCGGAACGGGCGGGGGCAGGCGAGCCGCAGCCGAAAGCCGAAACGGACCGCGGCATGCACCCACGAGCGCGCGACGTTGTTGGCATCGCCGCTCCAGGCAACGGTGCGGCCCTCGATGCTGCCGCGGTGCTCCTCGTAGGTCATCACGTCGGCCATCAACTGGCACGGATGGGAGTCGTCAGTCAGCCCATTGATGACCGGTATAGCCGCGTGCTGCGCCAGCTCGGTCAGCTTTCGTGGCTCGTCGGTCCGGATCATGATCGCATTGACGTAGCGGGAGAGCACGCGGGCGGTGTCCGCCATCGTCTCGCCACGGCCGAGCTGGGTTTCGCCATTGCTGAGCACGACGACGTGCCCGCCCAGCTGGCGCATGCCCACTTCGAACGACACGCGGGTGCGCGTCGACGGCTTTTCGAAGATCATCGCCAGCGTCCGCCCGGCAAGCCGGTTGTCGGAGAGTGCGCGCCCGCGCTTGATCGAAGAGCCGAGATCAAGGATGCGGCGCAGCGTGGTCCGGTCGAAGCGGTCGAGATCGAGAAAGTGCCGGGGTGCCGTCATATCACGCTGCTTTGTCCGCCAGCGCGGCGCACGCCGACTCCAGCATCTGGCAGGCCTGATCGACCTCCTGCTCGCCGATGATCAGCGGCGGCAGCAACCGGACGACGTTGTCGCCCGCCGGGATTGTCAGCAGGCCTGCCTCGATCAGCCGTTCAATCAGCAGCCGGTTGGGAATGACGCATTTCAGCCCCAGCATCAGTCCCCGGCCACGGACTTCCGAGATCACGCCGGGAAAGCGGCTGGACAGTGTAACCAGCCGACGCTGCAGCAGATCGGCGATCCGGCAGACGTCATCCAGGAACCCGTAGGCCATGATCACGTCGAAAACCGCGTTGCCGACCGCCATCGCCAGCGGATTACCGCCGAAGGTGGAACCGTGATTGCCGAACGAGAAGGCTCGGGCGATCTCGGTGGTCGCGAGACAGGCTCCAACCGGAAAACCACCCCCNAGTCCCTTTGCAAGGGCCATGACGTCCGGCGTCACGTCCATCCAGTGGTGGGCAAACAGCCGGCCCGTCCGGCCGATGCCGCACTGCACTTCGTCGAAAAACAACACCAAACCATGCTGGTCACAGAGCTTGCGGAGCCCTTGCAGAAACGGTGGCAGGGCCGGGATGATGCCGCCTTCACCCTGGATCGGCTCCACCAGGATGCCGGCGGTCTCGGGTCCGATCGCCGCCGCAACCGCCGCGAGATCACCGAACGGAGCGTGATCAAAGCCGTCCACCTTCGGCTCGAAGCCCTCGATATACTTTTCGGAGCCACCGGCGGCGATGGTCGCCAGCGTACGGCCGTGGAAGGCGCCGGTGCAGGTAATGATCCGGTAGCGTTCAGGCGTGCCCGCCAGATGCTGATACTTGCGCACCAGCTTGATGCCGCACTCGACGGCCTCGGCTCCGGAATTGCAGAAGAACGCCGCATCGGCAAAGCTGGCGTCGCACAGGCGCGTCGCAAGACGCTCCTGACTCGGAATCTGGTAGAGGTTGGAGCAGTGCCAGAATTTCTGTGCCTGGTCGCTCAGGGCCTGAACCAGATGCGGGTGGCAGTGGCCAAGGGAGGTGACAGCGACACCGGCCCCGAAATCGAGGTAGCGGCGACCGTCGGTAGCGACCAGCCAGGGNCCATCACCGCGCTCGAAAGCGATCTTGAACCGGTCGTAGGTCGCCATGACGGCGGCGCTCATCGCAATTCTCCCGCACGAAGGTGCGCTCAAAAACAAGATCGGCCAGTGACTGGCACCGGCCGTGACGGAAAAACAGAACTTTATGAGCGGTCTTTGCAGCTTGTCAACGCTGCTTCGAAGACGTTTTTACATCAGAATGACGGAATAGTGGAGAAACCGCCGAGGTCAGGCGGCAGGGGGCGAGGGGACATGAGCAACGAGTTCATCATCACATTGCTGGGCGCGACTGCCGGGCTGCTCAGCGCCGTGGTCACCAGTTTCATCATCCCGTACGTACAGAAGCGTCAGGAAAGGCCGAACGCCGGCGCAGCATCTACGAGCGCTATGCGCAGCCGTTGGCAGCGGACGCCGTCAATCTGCTGTGGCGCCTCGATGAAATACTGGTCAAGCAGCGCGGCCAGTACCTGGACGAAGGCGCACCGGCGACACCGTTCAACCAGTACAAGCTGACGAGCACGTGCTTTCGCATCGGAGCGGTGCTGGGGTGGATCCGGGCCATCAAGCGGGAGCAGTCGTATCTGCTCTATGGTGAGGACACGTCGGTGGACGCGTTGCGTGCCGCGGTGATCGCCTTCGAGTCGGCGCTCGCCGACGGCCCGCACGTCGAAGTGCATGTTCTGGAGCAGGTGGCGGAGCTTTGGAGCATTGCGCTGCCACCGTCAGCCGATCATCGTGCCCGGCTGGCGGCGCAAGTGGTGGCGGACATGCAGTACGGCCTGTCCGTGCATGGCCTGACCCATTATCGCGAACTGCCGGAGCTTGCGGACCCGCAGAAACTGGTGATCTCGCGACGGATCGCGGATTCACTGACGGTGCGGCTGGGGCTGGAGCCGGTGCCTGAAGACACTCTGCTCAAAAGCTGCAGCGAAGCGATGTCGGTTGCGGCAGTCAATCAGGCGTGGATGTATCGGGACTGGCAGCAGGCGATCGGTGATCTGATGATCCAGGAGAGCGACGGTGGTCTGCGCCGCTACGACGTGATTGGCTACGGGGCATTCGAAACCCTCTTTGCAGAACCCGATAACCAGCGGATCGCAAGACTGCGTGCGCTCGTTGTCGGCGTCGATCCAACCAACCCGCTGCCGGGCGACTTCCGACTCGCACAGCTCCGCAACGTTACCCGCGCGGTCGCATCCCTAGTGTGCGCGATCGAAGCCCTGGATCTGAACCGGAAGATCCTCGATCCACAGGCGTGTGAGCTGGCGCGCCGGCTGATCGAGCGGTATCCCGCCGTTACTCCGGCCTGTTGAGCGAACGGGGAGCCGCCCTGGACTGACTGCTATCGGGGCCGACTGCTCATGCTTTCAGCTTGTAGCCGGTCGCGAACATCCGGTGGCACAGCCACCACAGGGCCGCACAACTGACTGCCAGCACGACCACGCCAAGCGTCGGATCCATGTCGGCGTTTCCGGTCCAGCCGAAGCGGAAGCCATCAATCATGTAAAAGAACGGGTCGAAATGCGCCAGCGTCCGGAAAAAGGGCGGCAGCCGCTCGACAGAGTAGAAGGTGCCGGAGAGGAACGACAGCGGCACGACGATGAAATTGGTAACCGAGGCGATATGGTCGAACTTCTCCGCCCAGATGCCTCCGGCGAGGCCGAGCAGCGACAATAAGAGCGATGCGGTGAACGCAAAGTAAAGCATAGCTGCCATGTCGTAGATGTGAAGCGGCACGAAGACCGTCATGGCCAGCGAGGCGACGACGCCCACTACCATGCCGCGTGTCGCTCCACCCATTGCCATGCCGAACGTCAGCTCATGCGCATTCAAAGGCGGCATCAGCGTGTCGACAATGTTTCCCTGGACCTTGGCAATGACGATCGAGGACGATGTATTCGCAAATGAATTTTGCGCGATTGCCATCATGACAAGGCCTGGAGCAAGAAACTGCAAATATTCCGCATGTTTGACAGGGTCCGAGTTGGCTCCCAGCGCAAGGGCAAACACGGCGAGGAAAAGCAGCGTTGTGACCATCGGAGCGATGATCGTTTGGTTGTAGACCTTCGCGAATCGGCGCACTTCGCGCGCGTAGAGGGTCCATAAACCCAACCAATTGGAAGCACCATCGGCGAGCATTGATCCCGATTTCCTTTCCTTCGGCGGGTCACACCGAAGCGTCCGCCACCCTGCCATAACTTGTTGGGCCAAAGGTAATGATTGTTTCCTGCACAAACGTCTCATATACTGCACAAAATACAGATGGACGCCAACATGGCCCGTGGGACGTATGCCTGTAGTTGAAAAATAGGCAGGGCGTGAGAACGGATAGGGCGCCAAAAACATGCAGCGGTACCCCCGCTCGTCTAAAGCAGCACCGCGGTCCCGCGGTGCTTTTTTGACGGCTGGGGGCTTCAGAAGCTTACTCCGGCAGCTCTGCGGGCGATTGTTTCGATGGGCGACGACCACCATCAGCTTTGGTGTTCGCTTCCTTGGCAACCTCTTCCGGCTCACGATATTCTGCAGGCGGTGGTGGTGGCGGCGCGTCCGACGTCTTGGCGGGCGGTGGTGTGCCTGCCGATGCACTGTCGGTCGATATCCAGGGCAGCCGGCCATCCTCTTGGCCGACAAACTGGATACTGCGATACGGGAACGGAATCTCGATACCGAGCTCGTCGAAGCGCTGTTTCATGCGTCGATTGAATTCGCGCATCACCGCCCACTGCCGGATGGGCCGTGTCTTGATGCGAACCTTGATGATGACCGAGGATTCGGCAAAGGCATCGACGCCCAGCACCTCCATCGGTTCGAGAATATCGAGAGAATAGGTCGGGTCCTGGCGCAACTCCTCCGCCAGTTCGAGGCAGACCTTGACGACGTTGTCCGTGTTCTCCCGGTAGGCGACGCCGATGTCCAGCACAGCGTACGAGAAGTCCTTCGTCATGTTGGTGACGGTGCTGACGGAACTGAACGGGATGGTGTGCACGGAGCCGGACAGGTCGCGCAGCCGGATGGAGCGGATTGACATGTCTTCCACCTGGCCACCGATGCCGGCGACGTTGACCACGTCGCCAACCGCGAGGGCGTCTTCCACCAGCATGAACACGCCGGTGATCACATCTTGAACCAGTTTCTGGGCACCGAAGCCGATGGCAAGGCCGATGACGCCGGCACCGGCGAGCAGGGGNGCGATGTCGATGCCGATCTCGGACAAGGAGATCAGCACCACCATGATGGTGAGGAAGATGAACAGAGCCTTGCGCAACAAGGGCAGCAGAGTTCGGACGCGGGCGCTATGCTGTGCGGCGCCTTCGCCGCCTGACGGGCGCAGGTAGCGCTCGATGGCAGCGCTGGTCACCTCCCACACCAGGATTGCGATCAGTAGCACGAGCGCGATGCTGGTGAGCGCGCCGAGTACCCGCTTGCCCGCGGACTGGTTGAGCCAGCCCACTGCATCCAGCCCNCAGGCCTGGAACAGCAGAACGGCTGCGCCGAACACCACGAGTGCGCGCACCGCCACCGCAGCCGGTGGCAGATATGACATCAGCCTGACGGACAGCTTGCGATGGTGTGGTTCGGTTTCGCCATCTTCTGCCAGTTGCTGGAGCCTGCTGACGGCACGCTGAATTCCATAGATCAGCAGCCAGGCGGCGCCGATGATCAGCACCGAAAGCCCGGTGCCGTGCGCCACGAAGGCGAAGCCGCCCTGGATGCGAAAGGCGGCGATGACGAAGAAACCGACAATGTAAGCGATGGCGAGGACGTGCCAGACTGCCGCCAGGGCGTATAGCAGCGGAGCACTACCGAGACGCTTCGATGCGATCGCTGCCTGGTGTCGCAGCCATTCTGTCACCCGCCGGCGATGGCTGAGCACGAAGGCGATCGCGAGCAGCGCCAAGACCAGACCGAGGATGGTGAGCAGTGCATCGGCGCCGCTCTGCGGTAAGCCCAGCAACAAAGCAGCGACAGTAATAAAGTAGCCGCACACACCGACGACGATGAAGCGGCGAAACCACACCAGCAGATCGCGTGCGGTGGCGTCTGAAAGCGGCAGCAGCCGCAGTGATGAACACTTCGGCGACAGCAGCAGGCGTGCGCCGGCGATGAGCGCACGGGCCACGACGTAGGCGTTGACGAAGTTGAGGCCGACGGCTTGGACTTGCGGAGTCGGCTCGATCAGGATGGCCGCTGCGTAAGCGGCGCCCGCGAATGCCAGCAGCGGAACGAAGTCGATCAGCGTCCGCATGATGACCGGCATAACGCGCTGCGTTCCGCGCAACCCGCTGCTCGCATCGAGCCTGCGTCGCGGACGGGCGAAGAGTGCCCACAGCAGCCATTCCGCGGCGGAGCCGGCGGCGAACAGGGCTATGAAGGCGATCGCCTCGTCCTTCCCACGAGCGCGTGCTGCCGGATCGGACCACACCCCTCGNAGCCAGTTCATCAACACAGGCCAGTTGTGGAAGGACTGGGAGACCTCGGTCATGGACGCGTGCGTGTCACGTGCGATATCGGCCACATACTCCAGGACCTGCTCGCCGTAGTTCTCTGGCCGTTCCGTCTCCGCGTCCGTCTTCTGTTGCGTCGCGATCAGGGCGCGGATGGTCTGCAGGAGGTCGTTGCGTTTCGTCTCGTCCTCGAGCGTCTTCTCCAGAGCCTGCAGTTCAGCGGGGTACGCTGGACGCCTGCGTTTGTTCCTGCGCGAAAGCGCGCTCGGAAACCGCTGCGAGACCGAGCAGCACCGCCGTCAGAAGTGCAGCGACGAGCACCGTCCGTGCCAGCCCGTTCCGGGCGCGTGCCACCGTGGTCGTGGATGCCTGCCTGGGAGGAATGGACATGGTTGCTTCCTGCTTTGCCAACGTGACCGTGATGGTGTGAGAATGGGCGCAGTCGAGGCGCAAGGTTGCCTCACGCTTTCTGCATGCTCCCCAACCCCGGAACCAAAACCGTGAGCCCTGTTACCATTTATCACAATCCGCGCTGCTCCAAATCCCGGGCGACGCTCGCCCTGTTGCGGGAACGCGGAATCGAGCCCCACGTGATCGAATACCTGCAGACGCCGCCTGATGAGACGGAGCTGCGCCGTATCCTTGCGCTGCTGGGACTTAGGCCCCAACAGTTGCTGCGAACCGTCGACGCGAAAGCCGCCGGTATCGACGTTGATCTCGACGACGACGCATTGATTGCGGCAATGGTTGCTCACCCGAAGGTCATCGAACGCCCGATCGTCATCGCTGGCGGGGCGGCACGAATCGGTCGCCCGCCGGAGTCGGTTCTCGAAATTCTCTAAATACGCCAGGAGTGGGAACTAGCGGCTGCTCAGCAGCCTGTTTGCGTGGTCCGGAGCGGGAGTTCCTATTGTGTCGGACCACGCCCGTGGCTTGGGCACCGGTCCGCTCCGAGATCGTTGATGTGCAGACGGGAAACGCCCCACTGCTTGACGTGGCCCGAGTTGCGTGTGCTGGCGAAGACATAGAGCGGATGCGGACATGCGACTGATGTGATCTCCGCCCGGACCACGGGCGGAGATCATCACAAACCGGAGTCCTGCGATGGCAACCAGCCTGCTCGTGCTGCTCGACGACATCGCCACCGTGCTCGACGACGTGGCGGTGCTGACCAAGATTGCCGCCCGCAAGACCGCCGGCGTGCTGGGCGATGATCTGGCGCTGAATGCGCAGCAGGTGGCGGGAGTCCGCGCTGAACGCGAGATCCCCGTGGTCTGGGCGGTGGCAAAGGGATCGTTTCGCAACAAGGCGATCCTGGTTCCGGCCGCGCTCGCCATCAGCGCGTTTGCGCCGTGGGCGGTCACCCCGCTGCTGATGGTGGGAGGCGCCTACCTCTGCTACGAAGGCTTCGAAAAGCTCGCACACAAATTCTTGCATCGACAATCAAAGCAGGTCGCCGATCGGGCGGAGAGGATGCAGGCTCTTGCCGAGCCCTCGATCGATCTGGTGGCGATGGAGCGGGACAAGATCCGGNGGGCGATCCGCACTGATTTCGTGTTATCGGCGGAGATCATTGCGATCACGCTGGGTACGGTGGCGAACGCACCATTCCTCAGCCAGCTCACGGTGCTGAGCGGAATAGCCGTGATCATGACCATCGGCGTCTATGGCATCGTCGCCGGGATCGTCAAGCTCGACGACGCCGGCCTGTATCTCAGCCGGCGCCCTGGAGACAATGTTTTAAGTCGATTGCAACGCCACCTTGGCAGCGGTCTCCTTGGCGCTGCTCCGTGGCTGATGAAAGCGCTGGCGGTTGCCGGAACGGCAGCCATGTTCCTGGTCGGTGGTGGCATCTTGGTTCACGGTATCCCCATCGCGCATCATTGGGTCGAACAGCTTGCCGCCATGGTGTCGGATGAAAGCGGGNGCGGGTGTTTTTTCCGCTGGGCTGCGCCCACCGTGTTGAACGGTGTGGCAGGAATTGTTGCTGGTGCACTCGCTCTGACAGCAGTTGCCGGCGCAAAGCGAGTCGTCGGGCGCTATTTTACCACCGCAGACTGACCGGCCAGGCAGAACGCGTGCTCTGAACGGAACACTGGGCCCAAAGGGAGCGCTTGGCCGCTCGTCCTCGTCCCCTTCCGGGATCGCTATCGATCCCGGCTGCTGCTGCAGGACGTGCCCTGACGATCCGATCACGTCTTCACCAGATCCAGCAGGATGCCCACGCTACGATGCGCTTCCACGGGGTGCCGAAGCGGCCGGGTGGGGTTGATTTCGTACTGATTTCGCCGTCCGGTGCGAATCCGCGTCAGGTATCCTCCTTCCTCCAGGTCAGTGACGATCCTCTGCACTGCCCGTTCGGTGATCCCAACCTTCAGGGCCACGTCGCGCAACAGAACTTCGGGTTCTTGCGCGATGCAGATCAACACGTGGCTGTGGTTGGTCAGAAAAGTCCATCCCATGCATTGGCTCCTGTGCGATACCCCGAGTCTAATCAGGCGAAACTATTATCGTGTAAGCGCCACCGTATTTCTGAGACGTGACAACACGTTACGGCCATACTCAGGCGGCCTGAATGAAGGAAGTCACCTAAAATCCTAACATGACAATATTGAGAAATGCCCGCTTCTTACAATCCTTGCGACATCGTTTACCCTCTTGACGGGTGGCGCGCATTCACAAGCGTCCGGCGACGCCGTGAGTTCCATGTCGCGCCAGGATCGCTTTGCCGGTTGCGGTGGGGGTTGTTGTTGCGAGCGGAGGGGAATGCGCTAGGGTGGCTGCTCGCGCGGACCAGGGCTCAAAACCGCCCAGCATATGCCGCGCGCCAGCGCCCGTAGCTCAACGGATAGAGCATCTGACTACGGATCAGAAGGTTAGGGTTCGAGTCCTCTCGGGCGCGCCAGCGTTTCAGGTTTGCTCCGACGTGCTTGGCAGCGCTTCTCGCCAGTGCTGGAGCGTTGGTAAGAGTTTCGGTGTTTCCATACCAGTCAGTACGATTACGGTGCCGCTGCGTTGGCGGATTGCTTGGATGTGGGGCGGCGGCGGTGCTGTCTTGATGGCGCAGGTCCGCGGTGAGCCGTAATGCTGCGGTCGTGTAGAGAATCGCGGCAGCAAGGTTGATGACTCGTGACCATGCGGCGGTGCCCGCACCGTCGCTGAGCGCAGACAGGCTGCCGTCGAGCAACGCCACGGTGGCGACAAGAGCGGCGATCCACACCGGCGCCCGTGCGGGTGGGTCCGCGATCATCCGACGGGCCAAAATCAGCACGGCCAGCAGCACCACCAGGAACAGCATGGGAATCGACGGAACCGCGAAGATCACGGCTGTCGCGAGCACGGCCGCGAGCGCGGCAACAAGATTGCCCTCGATCAGCCCTCCGGTCATGTCGAGCTGGACCCCTTGCGTCTGGGTTCGGACGATCGCCAACGTGGTGATCAGTGCAATCACGGCACTGGTGGGGGTGAACAGCAGAAACATCAGCACCACAGGCATCACCACAAGCGTGTTGATCAGCGCGATCCGCGCCCGCTCGCTGCTGCCAGGCTGACTGAGGAGTGGGGGCGCGGAGGTTGACTGGTTNGGTGCCGCGTCGGATGCGGGTGGTGCACCGGCCTGCGGCAAGGGATCAGGAAACAGCGCCCAGGTTCCCCACACGAGCACGAACGCGACAGCGCTCGCCCGGATCAGTTCGATCGCGAGCAGCGTAGCAAGCTCCGGCGCCTTGATCGCGATGACCGGAAGCACGCAGACCGCGATCATCAGGATGAAGGGTGCAAGCGCGGTGCGGTCTCTCGCCTGCAGCCGGAATGCCGTGAACAGCAGCAGGCTAACCACCAGCACGCAGAGAATGGGCATCGCGATGGTGAACGTTGCCAGCCAGCCGATGAGCGTGCACCCGGCGACGCCGGCAATGGTTCGTACGGCCATGCCGACGCTGGGGCAGCCTGGAAGACCGGCCGAAAGCTGAATGAACAAGATCGGTGCCAGCAAGCCGATCGGCCAATCCAGTGCTTTGGCGGCGGTAAATCCGACAGCGGTGCCAACGGCAAGCCGTAAGGCCCGCCGTTGCATTCCGGCCGGAACAGCCGCAGGCGGCAACGCCTTAGCAGACATCAGTAGACATAGGAGAGCAGGCTTGCCAGGCGGATGCGCGCCCAGCCCAGTGCCGCCAGCACCGGGTACTCACCCGTATAGACAATCACGCTCGCCTGCGAACCAACCCGTACGCCCGCCGGCAGCGGATGCTCTGCGAATTCGATCCGCACGGGAAAGCGCCGCGCGTCGCGGATCCACGAGGTTTGCGGGCGCAAAGTCGGCAGNTTCTCCCGGGTGTCTGTCCCGCCTTGGGCGATGCCCCAGCCGATGCTGGCGACGCGGCCTGCGTGCACGTGTCCCGGGTCGACGTCGAGCACGATTTCTGCGCGATCACCGGGCCCGAGCCTGCCGAGATTGTTTTCGCGCAAGGCCGCTTCGATCCAGACGTCGTCGGTGGCGATGAAGGTCATCAGCGGCTGTCCGACGGTGGCGTAGTTGCCGGCGGCAATCCGCAGGTTGGTGATCACNCCGGCCGATGGCGCGCGGATCACCGTGTCCTGTGCCTGCTGGCGCGCAAGCTGCAGTGCGGCCAGCGCGGCGCGGACCTGCGGGTTGTCGGCCCCACCTGGACCCAGCCGTTCTTTCGCCTTTTGGACGTTGGCTTCGGCTGCAACGACGGCCGCCTGCGCCTGCGTCACCGCGGCTTCCGCCTGATCCAGTCGCGCNCGCCGCCATCGCCCGTTGCGCAACGAGCGATCGACCCGGGCCGCCTGTTTGCGCATATGGGCGAGGTGTGCACGCGCGTCATCCAGTGCGGCGAGCGCGGCGCTGACGTCGGCGGCCTCCGCGCCCACATTCTGGCCGGATTGAGCCAGCGCCGCCTCCGCTTCTGCGACCGCGAGCTGATAGCGGGTATCGTCGATCCGAACCAGCACGTCACCCGCCACGACAGCCTGGTTATCGATCACCTCTACGGCGGTGACCACACCTGCCACCTCCGGAGCGACGGGCACCACAAANGCGGTGACCGCTGCCTGTCCGGTAAACGGCGTCAGCCGGTCCGCAAACAGGTGATAGACGAACAGCAGGATGCACACGGCCAGAACGGCCATCGTCCAGTGATGGACGGAACGTGACTTGGGCTGGCTGGGTGGCGTGGGCGCCTCCGCCGCGGTCGAGGGCCGTGGTAGAGGGAGACGTGCTTGGCGGAGTCTGCGTGGCAGCGGTCTGCGTCGCTGGCGGTGGGCCCGGGACAGGTCGTGGGGTTGACGCGCCTTCTCTGTCTGTTTCTGCCACGGCGGTCTCCGATGAATGTGTGGCGTGTTCGAACACGCCCAGGTCCTGCAGTGCCAACAGAATCCTAACCAACCCACCCTGTCATTCAACCCACCCTGTCATTCAACCCACCCTGTCATTCAGGCAAGTCTCTCAACGTCCTCTCTGCGGCAGACCGCATGGGGCGTGGTTGCTCGTGGCAGAGCCTCTGCACTTCCGGTACGACCACCGGCCGACTGGCTTGGGCCCCGCGGGGAGCGGGCCCCGGGTCAGGGCGCTGCGCCGGTTCTGAGCGGAAACCCCTGGCGTTCCCAGCCCGACATGTGTCTCTGCAGAGAGGCGACGTTTTGGTAGCTGAGCGTCCATAGCTGGAATGCCGCGATCCAGGCGCGGGGACCGTGCGAGCAATAGACGACGATGGGATCGGTCTTGGCAGCGGGAAACTCCCGGCGGTGGAACCACACTTCGAGATGCGGGATATGGATCGCACCTGTGATGTGGCCCGCCTGATACTCCCGGCTGGTGCGGACATCGATGATNAGGGGAGCTTTTGCCGCTGCGATCGCTTGCAGCAGGTCTTCGGGAGCGATGGACGGGTGTGAGAAGGCGGTGAGAACAACAGCGAGCATCGCGAAGGCGATGACACTGGCTGCGATACCGGCTGCGATGCGTGATCGGCGGCTCATCGACAGGGGTGCTCCCTGCTGATGTCCCATCCGAAAGCAGTCCCAGGATACAGTGTTTGCGTTATGATAGAGTGATGAACAGGCGCGCCGCCGGTGGCGGGTGTTGCGCAATGATCCCTAGCAACGTGC
Source organism: Defluviicoccus sp. (assembly GCA_013414705.1). Lineage (GTDB taxonomy): Bacteria > Pseudomonadota > Alphaproteobacteria > Rhodospirillales > Defluviicoccaceae > Defluviicoccus. The sequence goes on along the minus strand of CP058705.1, from coordinate 1,852,498 downwards.
CGCAGTGTTGCTCGCGCGCCAGATGTGGTAGAAGCGCAGGGGGTCGTCCACCCCATCTGTTGCAGTTGTAGTCGGGTTGTCATGGCGGGTCATTCCCAATTCAAGAATATCATGTACCGCAAGGGCGCGCAGGACGCGAAGCGCGCCAAGGCGTTTACCAAGCTGATTCGCGAACTGACGACGGCAGCGCGCGCCGGTCTTCCGGATCCGAACGGCAATCCGCGGCTGCGTTCGGCGGTCATCGCCGCGCGCAACGCCAACATGCCGAAGGACACCATCGAGCGCGCGATCAAGCGCGGCGCTGGCAGCGGCGACGGCGAGCAGTACGAAGAAGTGCGGTACGAGGGCTATGGCCCGGGCGGCGTGGCGCTGATCGTCGAAGCGCTCACCGACAACCGCAATCGGACCGCGAGCGAGGTGCGGACCGCGTTTGGCAAACACGGCGGTACGCTCGGCGAAAGCGGCAGTGTGGCGTTCATGTTCGAGCGCGTCGGTCTGGTGCATTTTCCCGCGGAGGTGGCTGACGGCGAGGCGATGTTCGAGGCCGCGCTCGACGCCGGAGCGGACGATGTGCAGTCGGGCGAGGGCGGCCACGATATCTATTGCGCTCCGGACAATCTGGGGCCGGTGCGCGATGCGCTGGAGCAGCGGTTCGGCGCGCCGGAAGCGGCACGGCTGGACTGGCGGCCGCGCAACGGCGTACCGGTCGGCGAGGATGAAGCGACGACGTTGTTCAAGCTGCTGGATGCGCTCGACGACAGCGATGATGTGCAGCGCGTGTGCGCCAACTTCGAGGTTTCCGATGATGTGCTGGAACGGCTCAGCCGCTGAGCGGCGCGGTAACCGGCGCGGTAGTGGAGCCGCGCGACAGGCAAGATGAGATTGCTGGGACTCGATCCGGGGCTGGGGGCGACCGGATGGGGCATGATCGAATTTGAGCACGGCAGGCTTTCGCACGTGGCGCACGGCGTGGTGTTGACGGACAGAACGCGTTCGCTGGCGGAACGGCTGGTGCAGCTTGCAGACGGCCTGGAGGCGGTGCTGGTGACCCACCGGCCGGAGGAGGCGGCGGTCGAAGAGACGTTCGTCAACCGCAATCCGCTCTCGACCCTGAAGCTGGGTCAGGCGCGTGGGATCACGCTTCTGGTGCCGGCCCGCGCCGGGCTGCCGGTGGCGGAGTACTTGCCAAACCTGGTGAAGAAGACAGTGGTCGGCACCGGGCATGCGACAAAGGAACAGGTGCAGATGATGGTGCGGATGCTGCTGCCCGGTCTGCGCACTGAAGGAGCGCCGTCCGCGGGCGCGGATGCGGCGGATGCGCTGGCAGTTGCCATCTGCCACGCCCATCACCGGCAGACGAAGGCGCGGCTGGACGCCGCACGGCATCCCACCACTGCGCTGGCTGCGCGGCGATGATTGCTCGTCTGAGCGGCCGGATCGAGAGTCTCACCGAAGGCCAGGTGGTGATCGACGTCAACGGCGTAGGCTACCTGGTTGCGTGTTCAGCGCGAACGTTGGGACGGCTGGAGGAGGGACAAGCTTGCACGCTGCTGGTGGAAACGCAGTGGCGCGAGGATGGTCCGCACCTCTATGGATTTTCGGAAGACNCTGAGCGGCGCTGGTTTCGCCTGCTGGTCGGCATCCCTGGCGTTGGTTCCAAGGTGGCGCTGGCAATGCTGGGGACCGTTGCGCCGGACGACCTGGCGATCGCGATCGCCGCTGGCGACCGGGCGGTGCTGACGCGCGTCGCCGGCGTGGGCACGAAGCTGGCGACGCGTATCGCCACCGAGCTGAAGGACAAGGTCGCAGCATTGCCTGCCGGAACCGGTGGCGGTTCCGGCGTGAGCCGCGGAATGGGCAGTCCGTCTGGCGATACCGGTATCATCGCGGATGCGGTCTCAGCGCTGATCAATCTGGGGTTCCGGCCTGCAGAAGCGCACGCAGCGGTGGCGACAGCCGCCGGAAACATCGCCGGTGAGGCGTCGTGCGAAGCGCTGATTCGCGGCGGCCTCGCCCAGCTGACCCAGAAGGAGCTGCGCGCATGAGCGATGGCGGCCGTGATGCGGCGCGCAGCGGTGACGTCAGCGCCATTGCGGACGCCGGTGATGCAGCGCCCGGGCGTGCCTTGCTGGACGGTGCGCGCGGCGAGGCGGACGCGGGCGAGACACGCATGCGTCCGGCGTCGCTCGATGATTTCGTCGGCCAGCGCGCGGCCTGCCGCAACCTGCGGGTTTTTGTTACCGCCGCCGTCGCCCGACGCGAANCCCTCGACCATGTCTTGCTGCATGGCCCTCCGGGGCTCGGCAAGACGACGCTGGCACAGATCGTGGCACACGAGATGGGGGTCGGCTTTCGCGCCACGTCCGGTCCGGTGATTGCCCGGCCGGGCGACCTGGCGGCAATCCTGACCAACCTGGAGCCGCACGACGTCTTGTTCATCGACGAGATTCACCGTCTGTCGCCAGCGGTCGAGGAAATCCTCTATCCGGCCATGGAGGACGGCAAGCTCGACCTGATCATCGGCGAGGGTCCGGCTGCGCGCACCATCCGCATTGACCTGCCGCCGTTTACCCTGGTCGCGGCCACCACCCGGGCCGGCCTGATCACCACACCGTTGCGCGAGCGTTTCGGCATTCCGCTGCGGCTGGAGTTCTACGATGTGGATGATCTCGAACGGATCATTGGGCGCGGCGCAGGCGTGTTGAGCATGGTGTTGACGGCCGATGGTGCCCGTGAGATCGCGGCACGCTCGCGCGGCACACCGCGCGTCGCGATCCGGCTTTTGCGCCGGGTTCGCGATTTTGCCGCGGTTGCGGGGTCGACGCGGNTGGATCGGGAGGCGGCCGATGCGGCTCTCGGCCGCCTGGAGGTGGACGGACGGGGCCTCGATGCCGCCGACCGGCGTTATCTGCGCTGCATCGCCGAATTCTATGGCGGCGGGCCCGTGGGTGTGGAAACCCTGGCCGCCGCACTGGCCGAGGAGCGGGATACGATCGAGGACGTGATCGAGCCCTACCTGATCCAGCAGGGTTTCCTGCAGCGCACGCCGCGGGGCCGGGCACTTGCCGCACACGCGTGGGCGTACCTTGGCCTGCCACAGCCGGAACAGGCATCTGGTCCGCAGTTGCCTCTGGGGTTCGACGATGGCCGTTGAACACCGTGTACCGGATCGGTTGGCCGCGGTGCGGGGAACGTAGAAAGCGTCCATGCCGTTCACCGCATGGTGGTGCGTGTGTATTACGAGGACACGGATGCCGGCGGTGTCGTTTATCATAGCAACTATCTGCAGTTCGCCGAACGGGCGCGCACCGAGATGCTGCGTTCGCTGGGGCTGCAGCAGTCGCGGCTGCTGGCCGAAGACGGGATTGCCTTTGTCGTCCGACGCTGTGAGGCGGATTTCCTTGCTCCGGCGCGGCTGGACGACCGGCTGGAAGTGGTGACGCGCATGAAGGCGTTGCGCGGCGCCTCGCTGGATCTTGAACAGACGATGCATCGCGACGACTTGGAGCTGGTACGATTACAGGTCAGAATTGCGTGCATCGCTGTCGACGGCCGGCCGACGCGGCTGCCGCCGCAGGTGCGAACCGCACTTGCGGACTTTGCAGAAACCTTCAGGATCGAACATGGAAGCTAACGTCGTCGACACGGTGACTCTCGCCGGAACCGCTGCGCACGGTCTTTCGCCGTGGGCGCTGTTTCTCAATGCCGACTGGGTGGTCAAGGCCGTGATGCTCATGCTGCTCGCGGCCTCGGTGTGGAGCTGGGCGATTATCTTCGAAAAGACCATCAGTCTGCATCGGCTGAACAACCGGGCCAACCGGTTCGAGCAGGCGTTCTGGTCGGGCGGAGCGGTGGACGACCTTTATGACCGGATCGGCGGTCAGCCGCCGGATCCGATGTCGGCGGTGTTCGTTGCCGCGATGCGCGAGTGGCGGCGAGTGACGGCGCGTCACCCCGGTGATAACGCGCCGTTCGATACGGTTGGCGAGCGCATTGAGCGGGTGATGCAGCTGACCGCCGGGCGCGAGTTGGAGCGGATTGAGCGGTACATGACGTTCCTCGCCTCGACCGGCTCAACCGCGCCGTTCGTGGGATTGTTCGGCACCGTCTGGNGGATCATGAACAGCTTCGAGGCCATCGGTGCGACCAAGAATACCAGCCTCGCCGTCGTCGCCNCCGGGATTGCCGAAGCCCTGTTCGCAACCGCGCTTGGCCTGCTGGCGGCGATTCCGGCGGTGCTTGCCTACAACAAGCTGTCACGCGATCTGGACCGCTACGCCGGACGGGTGAACGGCTTTGCCGGGGAGTTCCTGGCGATCTTGTCGCGGCAGATCGAGGATCGGCGCTGAGATGGCAGCGAGCCTTCCCGGCCGTGGTGGCAAGGGGCGCTTCGGGCAGCGCGCAACCCGGCCGATGAGCGATATCAACGTCACGCCGCTCGTGGACGTGATGCTGGTACTGTTGGTGATCTTCATGATCACGGCGCCGCTGTTGACCAGTGGCGTGCAGGTCGACCTGCCGCGGACCGAGGCTTCGGCGATTGAGGATCAGGATAAGCCGATCGCGGTGACGATTGATCGCCACGGCAAGGTCTTTATCCAGGATACCGAGGTCACACTCGACAGCCTGGCGCCGCAGCTGGCCGCGATTACCCAGAATAACCATGACGCCCGAGTCTTCGTCCGCGGAGATCAGGGGATCGCCTACGGTGAGGTCATGACAGTCCTCAGTACGGTGCATTCGGCCGGTTTCTCCAAGGTTGCACTGTTGACCCAACCCTTGGACAGCCCGCCCGCCCCGCAGCCGGATCGTTCGCCGGATCGTTCGCAGAACCAGCAGCCCTGAGGCCCTCTTCAGCGCCGAGACAGCATGCGTCGACCGTTTGCCTATTCGCTCCTGTTGCACGTGGTGGTCATTGCCATCATCGGCTTCGGCTTGCCGACATGGCGTCAGCCGCTTCCGGAAGAGCAGCTGATGTCCGTGGAACTGGTCACGCTGGCGGAGAAAACCAATCCGCCGCCGGCGGACCGCTCGTCACCGGTTGCCGAACCGGCGAAACCATCGGCGCGTGCTCTTGCGCAGGCCGAGGCAAAGCCTGAGCCGGCAGCACCACGGCCGGCACCGCCGAAACCGCGCGAGCCGCAGCCGGTCGTGCCCCCGAACCGCAATCGGAACCCCAATCGGAACCGAAGCCCGAACCAAAGCCAAAGTCGGAACCCAAGCCCAAGGCGCCTGAACCCAAGCCTGAATCCAAGCCCGCGCCCAAGCCGGAGGCAAAGCCTGAGCCCAAACCCGAACCGAAGCCCGAACCAAAACCGGAACCGAAGGCAGAGCCGGCGCTGAAGCCAGTCTCAAAACCAAAGCCGCCTGAACCGAAGCCCGAGCCCAAGCCAGAGGTAAAGCCTGAGCCAAAGCCGGAACCCAAGCCCGACACCAAACCGGAATCGGCGAAGACCGAGTCGAAACCCGTGCCACCGAAGTCAGCGGCAAAGCCGAAAACGGAGTCCGAATCGGCCAACGATTTCGCTTCGGTACGCGACATGGTGGCGGAACTGAAGGGAAAAGCACCGAAGGCATCCGCCTCCACCACACAGGATGAGGACTCGTTTTCCTCGCAAGTTGCGCAAGCTTTGCGCAGCGCAGGTCCGGCCGGCCACAATGCGTCGCTGCCGGTGACGTCAAGCGAGATTGATGCGGTGCGTCGGCAGATCGAGCAGTGCTGGAACCCGCCAGCCGCTGTCAAGGATGCGGGCGATCTGGAGGTTTCGATTCGGGTCGAGATGAATATTGACGGCACGCCCCGCGCGGCGGTGGTGGACAGCAACAGCCGTGGCCGAAGCAATCCGGCGTTCCAGGCGGCCGCGGAGAGCGCCCGACGTGCTGTCTTGAACCCGCGCTGCCAGCCGTTCAAATTGCCTGCGGACAAGTATGATCGGTGGCGGACCCTGACATTAGTGTTTAATCCAAAGGAGATGCTTGGGACATGACGGCAGCATTCCGGCCCATGAGAGGGCTGGTTCTTCTCTCCTCTCGCGCTGCTACTGCTGCTGGGCTGGTTGCGGCCGGCCGTAGCCGAACTGCGGATCGACATCACCCGTGGTATCGCCGAACCGATGCCGATCGCTGTCCTGCCATTTGAAGGCAACAACGCGGAGACATCGCGGACAGGTCAGGACATCAGTGAGGTGATCTCCGCCGATCTGGAACAGTCGGGGCTGTTTCGCCCGATCGATCCAAAGGCGTTCATCCAGAAGCAGATCGCGATGGATACGCTGCCGCGGTTCAGCGACTGGCGGCCGCTGAACGCTCCGGCGCTGGTCTACGGCCGTTCGGCGATGGTGGACGACGGCCGTCTGAAGGTGGAGTTCCGGCTCTGGGACGTGTTCGCGGAACAACAGTTGGCCGGGGTTGCGTACTTTACGGCTCCCGCCAACTGGCGGCGCATTGCCCACATCATCGCGGATGCGATCTACAAGCGGATCACCGGCGAGGAGGGGTATTTCGATACCCGGATCGTCTACGTCGCCGAATCAGGACCGCTCAACAAGCGCATCAAGCGGCTTGCCATCATGGATCAGGATGGCGCGAATCACCGCTACCTGACGGATGGCCGCGCTCTGGTCCTGACGCCGCGATTCTCGCCGTCGCTGCAGGAAATCACCTATCTGTCTTACGNNATGGCGGGATACCCCGAGTATTCATTCGCGATATCGACAGCAACCGGCAGGAGTCCGTGGGCGACTTTCCCGGCATGAGCTTCTCGCCGCGATTCTCACCGGAGGGTGAGAAGCTGATTCTCAGCCTCGCGAAGGGCGGCAATTCAGAAATCTACACCATCGACCTGCGTACGCGAGCGAATCGGCGTCTCACCAATAACGCCGGAATCGATACCTCGCCCTCTTATGCGCCTGACGGCCGGCAGATCGTCTTCAACTCCGATCGCGGCGGCTCGCAGCAGCTTTACGTCATGGATGCCGACGGCGGCAACGTACGGCGAATCAGCCANNCGGCGAGGGGCGGTATTTTACGCCGGTGTGGTCGCCGCGTGGCGACCTGATCGCATTCACCAAGATTCTCGGGGCCGATTCTCGGTTGGCGTGATGTATCCGGACGGAAGTGGCGAGCGCATCCTTGCCGACGGATACCATGTGGAAGGTCCCACTTGGGCCCCGAACGGACGAGTTTTGATGTTCTTTCGTAAGGATCCGGCGAATGCTGACGGAAGCGGTGGGCGATCCCGACTTTACGCGGTCGATCTGATCGGCCGCAACGAGCGGGAGGTACCGACGCCGGAGNACGCATCCGACCCCGCGTGGTCGCCTCTGCATCCGTAGACTGACCCCGGGTGCGGGGTTGGTGCAGGGGGAACGGAGGGTCGGAAACGGGGTTGGATTAGGGGCCAGCAGGCCGGGCTTGCGGGGCGGGCAGCGAGAGTGCAGTGTGCACCATCCATTACGTCATGATAATGCCGTGTTCGTGGCAAACTCGGCCAATCGCACCCGCCAAGCCTGTTGCGAGTGCCGGTCGAGGAGAAACCCTGAGGAGGAATTTACAGCGATGCTAAGGAGATTGCTGGCGGTCTTCGCGCTGGTCTTGCTGATCGCTGCCTGCGAAACGGCGCCTGACGATCATGGGTCCGCATCCATGGGAGGCGCAGCCGGCGGCGGAGCGGGTGATCAGTCGACGATGTCGACGTTGCCACCGCCGGGCGGTGTCAGTTCGTCCGGCCTGTCGCCTCTTGGTTCTCCCGGCGGCAGAGGTGGTCTTGCGCCATCCGAAGCGGAAAAGGAGCTCGCATCGATTGGCGACACCGTCTACTTTGCTTTTGACAGCTTTGCGCTTGATACTCAGGCGCAGCAAATGCTCGACCAGCAGGCGGCGATGCTGTTGCGCAGCAACCAGATCGATGTGATTATTGAAGGACACTCGGACGAGCGGGGTACCCGCGAATACAATCTGGCGCTGGGTGAGCGCCGCGCCACGGCTGTGAAGGACTATCTCGTTGCCTTCGGAATCGCTCCCGACCGGATCCGCGCCATCTCCTACGGTGAAGAGCGGCCGGCAGTGATCGGCTCCAACGAGGAAGCTTGGGCGAAGAACCGACGCGCGGTGACCGTCGTCGTCGGTAGTGTTGCCGGCAGCTGATCGGGCGGCGTCTGTGAGGGCCATTTCGTTGGGCTCAGGGCTTCTCGCGGAGAGTGCGCCCGGTAGCTGTGAACGACGACGGGGCCGTGCGGGGTGGCGTGCGGCCTGTCTGATGGTTGCGGCAACGGTGATGTTTCCCTGTGTGGGGTTCAGCGTGGCCTGGGCACAAGGATCGGAGCCGCGGTTGCTGATTCCGCCGACGGGCACGGGGACCGGGCCGTCGTCACCGCCTGCCATCCCTCCGCCGACCTCCACGATCCCGCAGGTGACAGCTGCGCCGCCCTCAGGGGCAGCGCTGGCGCGTCTCGATGTGCGTATCACTCAGCTGGAACAGGATTTACGGACGGTAACGGGCCGTCTTGAAGAGGTCGCCTATCAGGTCCGCAAATTGGATGAGCGGCTGAACAAGGCATTGGCGGATATGGAATATCGGCTTGGCCAGACGCGGCCTGATGGTGATGCCGAGACAAACTCGCTTCTTTCTGGAACGTCGACGGGCGGAGGATCGGCGGGGACTGCTGGGGCACTGGCTACTGGTGCATCCATCGGCGCGGCGCGGCCTGCGCCACCTTCGGCGACCAGTGTCGAAGGGCTTCCGCCGCGCGAGCAGTATGCGCGCTCGCTGAACCTGCTGGAGAAGCGCCGCTACGAGGATGCCGCAGCCGGTTTCAGCGAATTCCTGAAACAGAACCCGAACGATCCGCTGGCCGACAACGCCCGCTACTGGCTTGGCGAAAGCTATTATGCGCGCGGCGACTACACGCAGGCAGCGCAGGCCTTTCTTGAGGGTACGAGAAAGACAAGAAGGGGCCTAAGGCGCCGGATACGCTGCTGAAGCTTGGCCTGTCGCTGTCGGCGCTCAACAAGACAAAGGAAGCCTGCGCCACCTTTCGTGAACTGAGCAAGGTGTTTCCGAGTGCTCCGGATCCGGTTCGCGAACGCGCCGCCCAGGAAAGCAAGCGGATCGGTTGCAGCTGACACCAGCGGCCGTTTCGTCCGCCCGATTGGGTGAGAGTGACGCGCAGACTCGGGGTGCATGCCTGAGCAGACGCTTTGACGTCGTCATGCGCGCGTTGGGTCCGTTCGAAACTGCACCTCAATTTGCGGTTGCCGTCTCTGGTGGTGCTGACAGCATGGCGCTGTGTCTGCTGGCCCACACGTGGGCGACTCGACACGGCGGATCGGTGGTTGCGCTGACCGTCGATCACGGTCTGCGGCCGGAAGCCGCTGCGGAAGCCATCCAGGTCGGGGTTGGCTGGCGCAGCATGGCATCCGGCATGAGGTGCTGCGGTGGACCGGCAGCAAGCCTGCGGCCGGTATTCAGGAGGCGGCACGGATTGCCCGCTACCGGCTGCTCATCGACTGGTGCTGCGGTGCTAGGGTGCTGCACTTGTTGCTCGGCCACCATGCTGGCGATCAGATGGAAACAGTGCTGTACCGCCTGTTGCGGGGCAGTGGCCTTGCCGGTTTGGCTGGAATGGTCCCCCTGCTGCGAACGCGGGAGCTGCAGCTTTGCGACCCCTGCTGGCAGAGCAGCCGGCAGCTTTGCGACATTGGCTTAAAGTGCGGGGGCAATCGTGGATTGAGGATCCCAGCAACCGGGATCCGCGATACGCCCGCAACCGGCTGCGGGTTTTGCTGCCAGCGCTGGGAGAAGCTGGACTGACGGTGGCGATGCTGGAACGGGCCACGGCTCGGATGGCCGAGGCACGGGCGGCGCTGGACGACGCGGTTGCGGCGCTGATTGCCCGCAGCTGTCAACTGCATCCGGCGGGCTATGTCCGCCTTACGTGGGCTGCACTGATGGCGGCGGCACCCGAGGTGGCAGCGCAGACGCTCGCCCGGGTGGTGACGGCTGTCGGCGGCGGATCCAGGCCATGTGATCGAGAGCGGGCTTGTCGCGCGCTTGCCGCACTGAGCGACGGCAAAGCGGTGAGCACGACGTTGGGTCGCTGTCGACTGCTTGCACAAGGCGAAACGGTGCTTGTGTGTCGCGAGACACGGCGGCTACCGATCCCGATCCGCATCGAGGCAGGCACCCGTCTGCTGTGGGACGGGCGGTTCCGGATCGCTGTGCGGTACGAGGATCGTGCCATGACGCGCGATGGCGCCACACCGGGTCAGCAGTCGCGGCTGATACTGCGCCCGGTGGCGGCAAACGACGTCCGGACACTGCAGGAGTCGGCGGGCAACAGGTGGGCAGCACTGCCGCCAGCGGTTCGCTTTACCCTCCCGGTGCTGGAAGATGATGCCGGATTGCTGGCTGCGCCCGTGGTCGGATGGCAACGGTTCGAAACCATTCAATCGCTCGTTGTCGAAGCGTTGTGGTCTCCCGTATCGGGATTGCCGGAGGCGGGTATTTCCTGATTGAGGGAGATTCGCATATATTTGCATCGACGTGCAGATAAAATATTCCGGATTGGGCATCGGAATGCCGAAAATTTTACTATATCTGTCGTGGACCTATCGGGGAGCGGGAACGCAAGACCGAAAACGGCCTGCGGTGTAGATACGTGCAGGCCGTAGCGATCGGCACTGACGCGAGTTTCCTCGGGCTCTGGAAGCAGCGGGGTGTTCCGGTCTGTTTCGGCTCCGGTCTATGGGTCAGTACGACGCGGCAGTAAGTCAGACGGGAAGGTAGGGCGAAATCGTGAACATCGGCCGCAACCTTGCACTTTGGGTGATCATCGCGCTGTTGGTGTTCGCCCTGTTCAACCTGTTCCAGGGGTCTACGCCGCGTGGTACGCAGCAGCCGCTCGCGTATTCCGACTTCCTGTCCCAGGTGGAGACCGGCGACGTCCGCGAGGTGACGATCAAGGGGCGGCAGATCACCGGCGTCTATCGCGATGGACGTTCACTGACCACCTACGCGCCGGAAGATCCGAACCTGATCAGCGACCTGCAAAAGCATGGTGTGCGGATTGCCGCCACGCCCGCCGATGACGGTTCGCCGACCATTTGGAGTGTGCTGATCTCGTGGTTCCCGATGCTGTTGCTGATCGGCGTGTGGATTTTCTTCATGCGTCAGATGCAGGCAGGCGGCGGCAAGGCCATGGGATTTGGCAAGAGCCGCGCCCGGCTGCTGACCGAGAAGACCGGCCGTGTCACCTTCGAGGACGTGGCGGGCATCGAAGAGGCGAAGCAGGAACTGGAAGAGGTCGTCGATTTCCTCAAGGATCCGCAGAAGTTTCAGCGTCTGNGGGGCAAGATCCCCAAGGGCTGCCTGCTTGTTGGCCCGCCGGGCACCGGCAAGACGCTGCTGGCGCGGGCGATCGCCGGCGAAGCGAACGTGCCGTTCTTCACCATTTCCGGCTCCGATTTTGTCGAAATGTTCGTGGGCGTCGGCGCGTCGCGGGTGCGTGACATGTTCGAGCAGGGGAAGAAGAACGCGCCCTGCATCATCTTCATCGACGAAATCGATGCTGTTGGCCGGCACCGGGGAGCAGGCCTGGGAGGCGGCAACGACGAGCGCGAGCAGACCTTGAACCAGTTGCTGGTCGAGATGGATGGGTTCGAATCCAACGACGGGGTGATCCTGATTGCGGCCACCAACCGCCCCGACGTGCTCGACCCGGCGCTGCTGCGCCCCGGTCGGTTCGACCGCCAAGTGGTGGTGCCCAATCCGGACATTCTGGGTCGTGAGCAGATCCTGAAAGTGCACATGCGCAAGGTGCAGGTGGGGGCCGACGTGGATCCGCGCGTTATTGCCCGCGGCACACCCGGTTTCTCGGGCGCTGATCTCGCCAACCTGGTCAACGAAGCAGCGTTGCTCGCTGCGCGTGCCGGCAAACGCTTGGTGACAATGTTCGACTTCGAGGCGGCGAAGGACAAGGTGCTGATGGGTGTCGAGCGGCGCTCGATGGTGATGAGCGAAGAGGAAAAGCGGCTGACCGCCTATCATGAGGCGGGACACGCGCTGGTCGGCTTGCATGTCCCCCTGCACGATCCTCTGCACAAGGTGACAATCATTCCACGTGGCCGGGCGCTGGGCGTCACCATGTCGTTGCCGGAGCGCGACCGGCACAGCTACTCGAAGCTGGAGCTGGAATCAAAGCTCGCGGTGCTGTTCGGAGGGCGCGGTGCCGAAGAGATCGTCTTCGGGGCGGACAACGTCACCACCGGTGCCGGCAATGACATCCGCCAAGCAACCGACATGGCGCGGCGCATGGTTACGGAGTTCGGCTTTAGCGAGAAGTTGGGGCCGCTGCGCTATACCGATAACCAGGAGGAGATCTTCCTTGGTCATGCGGTGACGCAGCAGAAGCACGTCTCGGATGCGACGGCGCGGCTGATCGATGAAGAAGTGCGGCGGCTGATCGACGACGCTGAAGAGAAGGCACGCTCGATCCTCAACAGCCATCGTTCGGATCTGGAAACTCTGGCGTCGGCACTTCTGGAATACGAAACCCTGTCGNGGGACGAAGTGGAGGCCTTGCTGCGCGGAGAACCGGTGGTGCGCGTGGATCCGCGTGACGAGCCGCGCGAGACTGGTCGTCGAGCCTCGGTGCCGAGCAGCGGCAAGAAGGTGGGCAAGGAGCCGCACGGCGGTCTGGAACCGCAGCCGAACTGAGGTGGCGGCGGTAACGGGCGGGGTTTTGCAGCTACCCGCCAAAGGCGCGAAAGGCGGACTATGGGCTGTCAGGAATGATGGCATGCTTGTGGGAAGTTAGCTCGCCGACGATCTGATCGGAACGTTGTGCTCCAACCGCGTGCTCTAGTGATCGACCGGCAGGGCGGGTGACTGAGTACGTCTAAGGGCATGGAGTGTGCATTGCTGGAGTTTGCCGGTTTGCGCCTCGACCGGCCGCGACTGATGGGCGTGATCAATGTCACGCCCGACAGCTTTTCCGATGGTGGTGAGACTTTCGACGCACTGGCGGCGATCGAACGCGGCCGTGTAATGGTGCGGGACGGCGCCGACATTCTCGACGTGGGTGGCGAATCCACCCGACCGGGAGCGAAGCCCGTGCCGCCGCAGGTCGAGATCGCCCGTATCGAACCGGTGGTGCGTGCCCTTGCGGCCGATGGCGTGTTGGTTTCTGTCGATACCCGCAACGCTGCCGTCATGGCTGCAGCCATCGGGGCTGGCGCTCGTATCATCAACGATATATCCGCCCTGACGCACGACCCGGATGCCCTGCCGCTGGTTGCGGCAAGTGAGGCCTCTGTGATCTTGATGCACATGCAGGGCGAACCTCAGTCGATGCAGACCAATCCTCACTATGAGGACGCCGCTGCCGATGTGCAGGCGTGGCTCGCAGCGCGCACGGCTGAGTGCATCGCAGCCGGCATTGCCGCTGAACGGATTGCAGTGGATCCGGGCATCGGTTTCGGCAAGACCGTCGAGCACAATCTGGATATCCTCGCCCGGCTGCCGTTTTATAAAACGTTGGGCCGGCCTCTGGTGGTGGGGTTTCTCGCAAAAGTTTTATTGCTCGGATCGGCAGCGGTCAGCCGCCTCATCGCCGGCTGGGAGGGTCAATCGCGGCAGCATTGGCTGCGGTCCATGGAGGGCGCACATTTTGCGAGTGCATGACGTGGAGGAAACACGACTTGCTATCGCCGTCTGGGAGGCCATTGCCGGACCCAGGCGGAACGATTAGGGTGTAAGGTGAGTTTGCGCAGCCGCAGCGGTTGTGTATGCACCGTCACTGTAGCTGCGTCTAGCACATGCTAAATTGCTCCATGGAGAGGAAGCACGGGGGTAGGATGTGACGATGCAAAAGCGCCTGTTCGGAACTGATGGCATTCGCGGTCGGGCGAACCGTGATCCTATGACTGCCGAAGTGGCGTTAAAGGTTGGCATGGCGGCGGGCTGCCAGTTCCGGCGTGGCCATCATCAGCATCGGGTCCTGATCGGCAAGGACACCCGGCTTTCCGGGTACATGCTGGAAGCGGCGCTGACCGCGGGCTTCATCTCGGTCGGCATGGACGTGATCATCGTGGGGCCGATGCCGACACCGGCGGTGGCGACCCTGACCCGGTCGATGCGCTGCGATCTGNGGGTGATGCTGTCGGCCTCGCACAATCCGTTCGAGGACAACGGGATCAAACTGTTCGGTCCGGACGGCTTCAAGCTCTCGGATGAAGTCGAAGAGGCGATCGAGGCGTACGTCTACAATGGCCTCGACCAGTATCTGGCGCCATCGGCGAAACTGGGACGGGCGAAGCGGCTGGACGACGTTCACGGCCGGTACATCGAATTCGTCAAACACACGTTTCCGAAGGGGTGTACCCTGTCCGGGCTGCGTGTGGTGCTGGATTGCGCGAACGGTGCGGCCTACAAGGTCGCGCCGGAGATCCTCTGGGAGCTGGGCGCTGAAGTGATCCCCATCGGAGTCGCCCCGGATGGCACCAACATCAATCGCGATTGTGGCTCGACGTCTCCCGATGCCATGTGCCGGGCGGTGCGGGACTACCGCGCGGATCTGGGCATCGCGCTCGACGGCGATGCGGACCGGGTGCTGATCGCCGACGAAGCCGGACAGCTGATCGACGGCGACCAGTTGATGGCGGTGATCGCCAACCATTGGCGGACCAGTGGCCAGCTGAAGATGGGCGGCGTCGTGGCCACGGTCATGTCAAACATGGGACTGGAGCGCTACCTCTCTGGACTCGGGCTGACCATGGAGCGAACCAAGGTGGGCGACCGCTACGTGGTCGAGTACATGCGGCGCCATGGCTTCAATGTCGGGNGGNAACAGTCGGGGCACATCATCCTCAGTGACTACACGACGACGGGAGACGGCCTGATCGCGGCGCTGCAGGTATTGGCGGTGGTCATCGCATCGGGACGCCGCCCGAGCGAGGTCTGCCGTGCGTTCGAACCGCTGCCGCAACTGCTGCGCAACGTCCGCTTCGATGGCGGGCAGCCGCTGGAAGAGGCGAGCGTCAAGGAAGCGATCGATGACGGCCAGCGTCGGCTCGGCAACAGTGGCCGTCTGCTGATCCGCGCGTCAGGCACCGAGCCGGTGATCCGGGTGATGGCTGAGGGCGAGGATCGGAGGCTGGTGGATGCCATCGTCGAAGAGATCTGCGGCGTGATCCGCGCTGTTGCCGCTTAAGCCTGACGCTTCAGCCGGCGACGTGCGGGCGCACGTGCGACAGCGCTACCGTGACGCTGTCCTGAGTGATGGCACCACCTCCTCTGCTGCGGGCCAGCGGTGAGCGGCGGCGTGGGCAGTCGGGTGTTGATCATCGCTGGATCGGATTCCGGCGGTGGAGCGGGGATCCAGGCGGATATCAAGACCGTTACCGCTCTCGGCGGTTACGCGACAACGGCAATCACAGCCCTGACGGCACAGAATACTCGGGGAGTGTTTGGCGTGTTCGCCGTGCCCGCCGATTTTGTCGCCCGCCAGATCGAGGTGGTTCTGGACGACATTGGGGCTGATTGCATCAAGATCGGCATGCTGCACCGTGCGGAGGTCGTGGACGTGGTCTGCGACACGTTGGTGCGCCGTGCCACGTCGATACCGGTCGTCCTCGATCCGGTGATGCTGGCAACGGGAGGGCAGCCGCTGCTCGACGCGCCGGCTGCCGCCGTCTTGCGTGACCGGCTGATTCCGATGTCGCGCGTGCTCACCCCCAACTTGCCCGAGGCAATGGCGTTGGCGGGGACGTTGACGGGAGTAGGGGGAGACCTGCCGGAGGACAGTCTCGCCAGCCGGCTGCTGCAACTGGGCTCGCACGCCGTCTTGCTGAAAGGCGGCCACGGGGAAGGCAGTATGGTGGTGGATATCCTTGCCGAGTCAGGCCGTTCGGCAGAGCGCTTCGCAAGCCCGCGTCTTTCAACCATCCACACCCACGGCACCGGCTGCACGCTTGCATCCGCGATCGCCACCGGTCTGGCGCAGGGATTGAGCACCCGCGATGCCGTGGTGCGTGCCCGCTTGTATGTGTACGAAGCGATCGCANCCGCCCCTGGCNTTGGGAGCGGCCATGGTCCGTTGAACCACGGCCATACGGTGCGATCGTACTTTCCGGGCGGTACATCTCCCGCCGATTGACGATGCCGTCCGTGGCGGCATGGTCACGCGACCAGACACCGTTCAATATCCAAACGGTCAGACAACTGGAAGGCGTTGCGGTTCTCCTGTCCGCAGCAGCTCAGCGATGATGGTAAGCGCCGCCGCCAGTCGTTCACGCTGGCGGACCGCGCACAGGCACAGACGGACATGTGCTGCCNNCCTGCACATCCTTCGCGTCGCCGGCAAACGCCCGTCCGGGGTGACGGTGATGCCTCGGGCGGCAAGGGCCGCGACCAGATCATCCGTCCCCCAGGATGGCGGTACGGCGAGCCAGCCGTGAAAGGCCGTCGGATGGCTGCGAAACTCCAACCCCTGCAAAAGCGTCTGCGCCAGCTTCTGGCGCGCGCGGGCTTCCTCCCGCTGTCGGTTGGCGGCATGTTCTGCAGCACCACACGCGATCGCCCGGCTGGCCACCTCCGCGGCAACGGACGACGTCATCAGCACGCTGGTCCGCATCGCGGTCGCCAGCCGTGGCATCAGCGCCGGAGCGGCACTCAGGTAGCCGATCCGCAACGCCGGAGCCAGGCACTTCGAGAGGCTGGTGACATAAAGGCCGAGATCCGGGAGAAATGACCGAATTGGCGCCGAAGCGACATCCGGAAGAAAGCCATACACGTCGTCCTCGACCACGAACACGCCGTACCGTTCGGCGACCGCGGCGATCGCCCGGCGCCGTTCCTCGGGCATGATGATCGTTGTCGGATTGTGGAGCGTCGGCATGGTGTAGAGCAGCCGTGGTCGATGCTCCCGGCAGGCGGCGTCGAAAGCATCCGGCAACAAGCCGTTGTCGTCCATCGGCAGTCCGATGGTGCGCACGCCCTGCGGAGCTGCAGTGGCGAGAAGACCCGGCCAAGTGAGCAATTCGTGCACAACCACGTCGCCCGGCCGGCACAAGGCGAGAAAGACAGTCGACAGNGCCCCCTGGCAGCCGGGAACGATCATCAGGTGNTCGGCGTCGACAACGACGCCCTGTCGCTGCAGCCAGTCCACCCCGGCTTGGCGATGCCGGTGCATGCCGTTGGCGGGCTGGTAGCGGCCGATCTCCGTCAGCAGTGCCGGATCGCTCAGGCCACGGAGCCCCGCGGCCAGGGCCTCGGCCACCGGTTCCTCGAACGGGTAGTTGAGGCTCAGATCGAGCGGTCCGTTCCGGCTGCTGTCGGCATCCGAAGCGCCGTGCTGCAGGAACGTCTGCCTAAACACTTGGCTGGACGCCTGGCTGCCTGAGGAGCCGGATCCGGAGGAGGGATAGGACAACTCCGGCAGGCACTCGGCATCCGCCGGCACCGGCCATTGCGGCTGCTGCACGAACGTTCCGCGCCCGACCTCGCCACCGATCAGGCCGCGCCGAGTGGCTTCGGCATAGGCCCGGCTGACGGTGCCGACGGTTACCTTAAGCTGCCAGGCCAGATCGCGATGCGTCGGCAGACGACTGCCGGGAGGGAGCCGCCCGGTGGCGACGTCATCGGCGAGCGCATCAGCGATGCGGCGATAAAGCGGCCCCGTGCGGCCATCCAGTTGTGGCAACCATATTGTCATCGTTACAATAAATACATTGACGTTTTGACGGTGTCAATCGACACTGCTTGCTCACTTAAACAGTAACAATCCGGGAGACGCACCGTGCTCTACTCAGATTGTATCGAAACAAAATCACCATTGTCCCCTGAGTCACTGCCGACTTGGCGGGCCTGGGCGGCGGTCGGTATCCGCAAGCTGGCACTTGCACTGGCGGCGGCGATCGAAGCTCCTGCCATCTGGCATGAGCGGCTTCGGATGCGCCACGAACTGGCACAGCTCGACGAACGGATGCTGAGTGACATCGGCATCGCGCGAGCCGATATCTGGCGCGAGCTCAATAAGCCGTTCTGGCGGCCGTGAGGCAACTGAGCCTCTTCGATCACATCCGCAGACGGTCCCGTTATAAGGCCTGGGCGAACCGACGCGTGCCTGATGCGTGCCGCCGCATCGCCCAGAACACCTGCTATATCTAGATCAAGGTGCATTATTTGGCTCGCGGCACGGGATTCTCAATCACATCCGGATCTCATTGAGACCCCATTCGGCAAGCTCAAAGAGCTCATGCGCCTTCCTATGCGGGCCAACAATACCGATCAAGCGTCAACGCGAACGTTCATCTCGCCACCACCGTCATGAATTCTCGTGAGTCCCGATAGGCCCGGCTTTGGTGTTGTGCGTGACGGCTGTCACTGCTTCAGTGTCTGATACAGCGCATAAAACAAGGGCTGCCAGGGGCTCCCCACCTCTGGCGCTTCCCCGAGCGGGAATAGCCGGGCCGCAATGGCCCGGCTTGTCCCCGGGAAAGCGCGAGGGCGTCTTCCCAATTTTGGGGCATCCCGAGGCGCGTCGGCCGTTCGAGGTGTCGTTCCTCTGACAATCGATCCCAAGCAGGTGTCGCCGCCCCAAGCCGTGCTCCCAAGTTGCGCTTCCGGGTCGCGCTTCCAAGGCGATGACGCTGAAGCGTTGGAGAGCATTCGCCCGAGAAGTGCGCGAGCCTTCGGATGTCCCAAAGGTACGAGTCGATCAGATTGGAACGATCTGCTTGAGTGACCGTGTTTTAACCGTTTGATTTCTAGAGAAAGTTAATCTGATCAGGCAATTCTGCTTGATCGGATGGTGCTCTGTTCGTCTGCATCTACAGGTAGGGAGAGAGCAGCCAGGCGGCGCCGTCGCGCAGTTTGAACGCCAGTGGTCGCCTCTCCACATCGTCCAGCGTCACCGGGCGTGCCCGTGCGATGCGCGCATCGATCAGGTCATCAAGCTTGGACGCGAACGACACGTCGTAGGCCTCGACATTGAGTTCGAAGTTCAGGCGCAGGCTGCGCGGATCCCAGTTGGCCGAGCCGATCAGGCTCCAGGCGCCGTCGACGGTCATCAGTTTGCCGTGGTCGAAGGGCGGCGGAGTCAGCCATACCCGGCAGCCGTGGATGAGAAACCGCGCCAGCTTGGCCCACGATGCCCACTGCATCAATCTGAGATTGTTGCGCGCCGGCAGCACGATATCGAGCGCGATGCCGCGCAGCGTCGCGAGGTTCAGCGCAGTCGACAGGGTGGCGTCGGGAAGAAAGTAGGGNGTTACAATTCGCACCCGCTGCCGTGCTTCTGACAGCGCTCCGAGGATGGCCCAGCGGATCCGCTCGGCCGCCTCATCGGGTCCGGCAGCAATACCGCGTGCCGTGACCGGGCCGGCGGCCGGCAGGCGCGGGAACCAATCCTCGCCGCTCAGCAGTTCGCCGCTGGCAAACGCCCAGTCGTCGGCAAACGTATCCATCAGATGGCCTACGACCGGCCCGTGCAGCTCGAACTGAATGTCGTCGATCGCATCGCGGCCTTCGTCAAGGCAATGCCCCTGTCGGATGTTCATTCCGCCGGTGAACCCGATCCGCCCGTCGGCAACGAGGATTTTGCGATGGTTGCGCAGGTTGGCGTAATGGAGCGACAGCGGGAACAGGCTGGGCAGGAACTCCACTGCCGTGACTCCNCGCTCCCTGAGCAGCGTCAGCACGAGCGGCCGGGAGTAACGGCCACCGACCCCATCGATCAGCACCCGTACCGCAACGCCGCGGTGGGCCGCAGCCGCGAGGGCGTCGACAAACCGGCGTCCAGTCGCGTCCGCATCGAAGATGTAGGTGCTGAGCGCCAGCGTCCGGTTCGCGGTTTCGATCGCATGCAGCATTGCCGCGTAGGCAGCAACGCCCCCNGCCAGCGGGAGGATATGATTGCCGTGAACGAGCGGCATGCCGGCCACCCTGTCCATCAGCCGCGCCAGTGCCGGCAGCGGCTGCGGCGGGGCGGCATCCCGGAGTTGCTGTCCGCCGCAGGGGACGGAAGCGGGCGCGGCTGCAGCGTGACGTGCATCCGGGCGCAGGGGCGAACGGTGCGCCTTCAGTCCGCTGGCGCGGCGGCGGATACGGTTGATGCCGAACAGAGCGTACAGAACCGAGCCGGCAAGCGGGACCAGCCAGATCAGCCCCAGCCAGCCAATCGCGGCGCGAACGTCGCGCTTGTGCAGAATGACGTGCGCCGACACCACGGCTGCGAGCAAAAGCTGGAATGTTGCCAGCAGCGCCGGCGCCAGTGCCTGAAGCTGCTGCCAAAGTCCGGCGTCCATGATCAGAATTTACGTCGAGGTTGCGACATAAAGGCAGTTTTCAGCGTACTACCAGGGTTGTCCTGCCTGAACCACTGCTTTAACTCCTGCTTTCGGGTATGCGCCGGTCGTGTACCGGAGCACCTTTGCAGCGCCCCGCAAAGCCGGTATGAATTCGCTGCCCTGTGTCGAGCAGCCAGCCCGTTCGGAGCGCAAGGAGTTCACCGTTGACCGACGTCCGCATCTTTCAGCCGAGCAAGACCGCCATGCAGTCCGGTCGCCGCAAGACCCACAGGTGGATGCTGCAATTTGAGCCCGACGCCCCGAAGGTGACCGATCCGCTGATGGGCTGGATTGGCTCGGCCGACACCCGAACCCAGCTCCGGCTGACGTTTGCAAGCCGCGAGCAGGCTGTGGCGTTTGCCGAGCGCAACGGGCTGTCGTATGTCGTCCAGGAACCGAACCCGTTCCACGTTCGGCCGAAGAGCTACGCCGAAAACTTCCGGGCTTAATCGGCCGTACCATCCGGGCTGTTGAGGAAGCGCTGTCAGGATTGGCGGCAACTGAGCACGCAGGCCTCGGTTGAGGCCTGTCTTCAGCGAGGATCTTCAATCGAGGGTAAGCTCGATATCCTCGATGCGGCCGCTTTTGAATACCAGACGCACCGTCACCGTTGCAGGGGCCTCGATGCCGCCATCGACACTGATGCGGTAATCACCACCTCCCTCTTCGCGCCACTTGCGCATCAGTTTCGGATGTTTGCGCGTCAGGAGCTTGGCAAATGTGATCGGCTTTTGGCATGCGCTCATCTACCCGTTGCACCATGCGACGCCGTGGCTGTTGCCTGCATTGGATGAATAGAGTCGAGCAAACAGCTTCGGCACATCTGTGATACGCGTACCGCTTGTGTGACAAGAGTACGCGATCGGGGAGGAGGCCGACAAGACCACCAGCGAACTTGGTCTGCTGATCTGCCGTGCATTCATTGCGGGTTTGGGACCGGACACACGGCCTGTGTGCAGTGTCGCAAGGAGATGGCGGGTCGGAAGGCGGCGGTGGCTGCGTTGAGTGTCTGGTCGTTAGGGACCAGGCGCGCGGCGTTCGGCCCGGACGAGGTCGAGAAGGGCTTCTTCTGCCTTGCCCCGCCCCCGGTCGCGGTGACGAATGGCGAAAAATGCTCGCTCCGGAAACCCCAGTTCACAACGAACAAGCGTTCCGGCCTGTAGACCCAGAGTCGCCACCAGGTGCGAGATGACGGTGGCTCCGGCGCCGGCCTCGACCGCGCTCCGTACCGCTTCGTTCGAGGGCATTTCGAGTGCCACCCGCAAGCGCTCCGGATCGAGCCCGTAGCCGCGCAGCGCCGCCTCGAAGACCTGCCGCGTGCCTGAGCCGCGCTCCCGCAACACCCACTCGAGTTCGGAAAGTTCACCGACCGCGATCACCGGTCGCTGCGCCGCCGGATGGCCAGCACCGACGACGAGGACGAGCCGGTCGCCCGGCACGGCAAGACGGACCAGCAGCGGATCGTCGACCTCGCCCTCGACGAAGCCGAGATCGGCGCTGCCGGCGAGCACCGCATCCGTCACCTGAGCGGTGTTGCCGATCATCAGCTTCAGGCCGATGCGCGGATAGTGCTGGCGGAACCGGTGAAGATGGCGGGGCAGCCAGTAGTTGGCGATCGTCTGGCTGGCATGCAGGGTAAGCTGCCCGCGCTGCAGTCCCGAGATTTCCGCCAGCACCACTTGTGCCTGCTCTGCCCGTGCCACCACCGCCCGTGCTTCGACCAGAAACAGCGCGCCGCTGCGCGTCAGCTCGATCCGCCGGCCGACCCGGTTGAACAGCTTGACGTCACAGCGGCTTTCCAGGGCGGCGATCGACGCACTGGCGGCGGACTGCGTCATGTTGAGCGCCTGCGCCGCCCGGGTGACGTGCAGGTGCTCGGCGACGGCGATGAATACGCGCAGTTGGTCGAGTGTCATGCGATGTCTATTACGCCGTCAGCAATACGAGAGCCAAGCTGAACACGGCGATGAACAGACTGGATGCGGCGGCAAGCAACAGCGGTCGCAACCCCTTTGCCCGCAGCTTGCGGACGTCGGTCTCGAGACCCATCGCCGCCAGCGCGACAGCAAGCAGGAACGGCGTAACCTGGACGAGACCATCCTTCGCACCGGCAGGGATCACGTCGAGCGAGTTGATGCCGATCATCGCCAGGAAGCCGAACACGAACCANGGAGCGGGCACCTTCGCCCGGCCGGCCGTTCCGCCTTCGCGCNNCGCGCGCGCTGTCGCAAGCAGTCCGAGCCCGATGACCACCGGGGCCAGCATCATGACCCGGGACAGCTTGGCAATCGTCGCAAAGTGTCCGGCCTCTTCGCCGTGCTGGAATGCCGCGGCAACGACCTGTGCCACCTCGTGGATCGACGCACCGGACCACAGCCCGAACGCGCGCGGACCGAGATCGATCAGCGTGGCAATGCCCGGATAAAGCAGCATCGCCAGCGAGCCAAACACGGTGACACAGGCGACCGCATAGGCCACGTCCTCATCATGGGCGCGGGTTACCGTGTTGGTGGCGATCACCGCCGAGGCACCGCAGATCGAGGTGCCCGCGGCGATCAGCTCGGCGAGCTTGCGCTCGACACCGAGCAACCGTCCGAGCACCTTGGTCATCACTAGGCTGGCGAGAAGTGTTACGGCGATGATGGCGAGCCCCGTTGCGCCAACCGCTTCCACCTGCTGCAGCGTGAGCTGCAGGCCCAAAAGAATGATGGCGAAGCGCAGGATGCGGTGCAGCGAGAATGCCACCCCTGCACGCNNGCGTGCAGGCGTTCCCACCAGATTGTGGAATGCGATTCCGAGTACGAGGGCGAGTATCAGCGGGCTGAGCGCAACGAGCCCGATCCACTCGCGCAGCACGAAGCCGAGACCGGCGATGACCGATGTCAGCAGCAGCCCCGGAACAAGCGGAGACAGCGCGGCGATGGGGGATCGGGGCGGATGCGGTGCCGTGATTTCGGCGTTCACGGCAGTGGGGATGGCTCCGGCAGGTGCCGGAGCGGAAACGATCGTATCAGGCATGCTCCCTCCAGGCGTTTAACGATCGTCACCATAAACTGTGCAAATTAACAAATATAACTTATGAAATATATTAATACGATCGATTTAATTTGTGATCAATTGCCGTCCAGGCTGGTCTGCCGTGGAGTTCCGCGATGGGCGCGTGAGCCGGCGCAAGAGTTGCGAGTGGCGTCTGAGGCACCAGAGTTGCCTGTGACACCTTGCACGCGGACTTTGTCCGTGTAAGAGGTCGAAGGATGGAGAGAGGACACCGGACGCGATGCAAATCGGTCCCTTTTTGGGTTGGATGGTTCTGCCAGGGTTGATTGCAGCCGGAGTTTCGCTCGGTGACAGGGCGGTGTCGGCCGGAGCTGACGGCGAAGATGCCGCCATGCACGTGTCATTCAACAACGGCGAGGATGTGACCCGGCCGAGGAACTTGGTCCAGGTCCGCCAGCGCTACCAGCGCCTGCCCGATGACGCGGGACGGGAGCCCGAGAAGTGGACGACAACGCTGCGCGCCGACCTTTGGACCAGCCTGGGCGATGAGTGGAAACTTTATGGGCGAATCGACCAGCCGTTCGTCTATTCCAATGACGTCACCAGCAGTTTCAACCCGAACGGCCACAGCCGGCTCGGCCAGGGCGACCTGCTGACCGAGATCGCCATCATTGCGCCGCCCCTANCGGCGCGCATCGGTTACGGTGCCGGCGTGCATATCGTCTGGCCGACCGCCGGTCTGAACGAAACAGGCAACGGTAAATACCAGGTCGGGCCCGTCGCCGGCATCCGTGTGAGCGTGCCGGAAATCAGCCCCGGCAGCTTCGTTTTGCCAAAGGTGACCTACGTGAACAGTGTTGCAAGCCGCAATCAGAACAGCCGACGTTCAGATATCAACAAGCTCGAAATCCAGCCGAAGATCAACGTTACGCTGCCAAGTGACTGGTTCTTGACCGCCTACGCAAGCGAAAATATTCAAATTAACTATGCTGATGATGGGAAGCTTTTTGTTCCATTCGATCTGATGGTTGGAAAAACACTTTTTGATACCATCGTTGCATCGCTGGAATATTCACGCTCGATTTATCATGATAGCGGATTCGAGCCGTATCAATGGCAGATCGAAGGGCGCATCGGATACTATTTTTAGCGATTGCATAGGCGATTGCGCGCGAGCGCTCGACGCTCTCTCTTGCGGATTCAGAACGTCCAGCTCAGCGTGGCATTGAACCAGTGGATCTCGTTGGTCGAGTAGTTTCCGGAGAGGGTACCGGCCAGCGGTCGGCTCCGGTCGATGTTTGCTTCGCCCATGTTCATGTACTCGTAGGCGCAGCCGATCGTCATCCGGTCGGAGAGCGCGTATTGCACGCCGGTGCCGACGCGGATCTGCTGGTCGAGCGGCAGCGCCGGGCCGCGGTTACTGTTCGTAATCGGTGACGTATCGAACGCCACACCGAACATCCACAGCCAGTCCGGCAGGAACCGGTAGCGGGTGCCGAGCGCGAAGCCCCAGGTGTCGTCGTAGTCGAGATTGGCGGTGACATCCTTGCTGGTTGTCGAGGCCACTTCGACGTCGGGCTTGCCGAACTCGCTCCACTGCTGCCAGACCACGTTGCCGACAAGCGCCACCTTGTCGTTCAGCTCATGGTAGCCGCTGAGCATCACCTGGTTGGGNATCTTCAGGCCGAGATCGACCTTGCTGCCACCACTCAGCACGTCGTTCAGAACGGGCTCGAGGTTGTTGGTCTTCGGCCGGTCCTTGAAGTCCAGCTTCACCTGCGAGATGTAAGTGACACCGATGCGCGTCCCTTCCATCGGCTCGATCAGCACGCCCGCCATGCCGCCGTAACCGATGTCGTCGTCACTGATGTCGATGCTGGCGTTGCCGCCGCCAAGCGGATCGTTGACGCCGGTCTTCGAGTTCAACCGGCCGTAGATGATCTGTGCCCCGACACCGACTGACAACCAGTCGTTGATGCGATAGGCGGCGGTGGGAAACGCGCCCAGAGTGAGGATTTCCTCCTGTAGCGCGTAGTAGCGGCCGGACCAGTTGCTCTGGTAACGGGCGGAGAGTCCGAAATCCGAGCCCAGTGTCAGCCCGAATTTCAGGTCGGGAGTGGCACTGTAGACGAAGTAGCTGCCGGCACCCGGGATAAATCCCAGCGCATTGCCACCGTTGCCCCCGGTACGGTGGTGNCTGCTGTCCTTGTCGAACTCGCTGATCCCGTACCCGCCCTGCAGTCCCACGAGCATCTGCGAACGGTCGAGGCGCGTCATGCCGGCAGGATTGCCGAAGGCAGTTGAGGCGTCCTCGGCCAGCGCCGCCCGGCCGGCGGACGCGGTGCCCAGATCAGGCGTTGCCATTTCGTAAAGAAAGAGTCCGCCGGCGTGTGCGACATGCAGCGACGCAAACGTCGCCACGCTTGCCACCAGAATCGCACGCAAAAGCGGAAACGTTGCCGGTGCTCCCAGATGATGGTGCACCCGGTGGTGCGCCGGCGGTTTGGTTGCGAGTGCCGGGGCGCCGTCGGCAGAAGCGTCTGCAACGATGCATGCCTGACGGCGCCCGGCTGGATCATTTTGCCGGCTCGACCGCAACGGCCATGGCATCGCTGATCACGGCGGTGAGGGTGTCGCCCACCTTCACGTCGGGCAGCATCTCCTGATAGTCCGGATCCATGACGACGAAGGTGTGCACCTCGCCGCCCTCGGGATTGACCAGCGACAGCGTGCTCGTCATCGGATTGACGCCGACGACCAGTCCGGTCACGACCACCTTGCTCGCGACACCGCCTGCCGGCTTCTCGCCGGGTTCGGACTGTGCTGCGGCGAGCGCCAGCATGTCTTCGGGCGTCTTCGTTCCCGCTGCAGCAACCACGTAGGCAACTGACTCATAATACTGAGCGACGACAACATCACCCGGCTTCACCTGCGCCAGGTTTTGGACGTCAGGGCCCAGCTTGAGNTTTTTCGTTTCTCCGCTGTCGCCGACGAGGACGATCGTGTGTTTCTTCAGGTCCACCGACTTGACGGTCGCGCGGAGACTGATCGTGTCGGACTGCTCCATTCCGAACATCCCGGACGACTGCTCATCAGACGCCTGTTCGTCGGACGATTGCGCGAAGCCATTCGGCACGTATGCCAGCAGCAACGCCGCGGCCGTCACCGCACCACACAGCGACACTTTCAGTCCCCGCGACTGCAGGGTTTCATCTCGGACGCACTCATGCCGATCTCCTTAAGCACTAATGGACACCGCGCCGCCGGGGAGTTCGGCTGCCGGAACGCTGTCGCTGACTGCCGCACTGTCCACCGCCGACCCTCTACCTTCTTTGAGACGATCATTGAAGCCGTTCCCCACTGCTGCCGCTGACTACCCCAAAACGGCACCGTAACGTTCGAGACGTTGGCTTTCGGCCTGCTTTGCCGGACTGGCTTCAGGAGGAAACGCTGAGCATACTTTACCAGATTTGCTTGAGACGCACTGCTGCATTGCGACCGGACAGCGCTGCTGCCTGTTCGGCCTCCAGAAGACCTTTCGCCAGGATCGGCCCATCCAGAAACCGATAGTAAAATGAGCATCGTTGTTCTTGTCATCCTGCGCCATGATGCGAAAAAATATGCGTACATCTCGGCCATCTGCCGGCCACTGGACAACAGGGGACATCTGTCCAGAATGTCGAAGATCGAACTGGTTCGGGCGAACGCCCTGCTTTCCTGCATCGGCTTTCTGGAAGGAATCGGTTCTCCTGTCGAACGGCTGCTGTGTGATACAGGTCTGTCGCCAGGCATCATTGGCGATGGCGAACGGCTGTTGCCGCTGCATGCCTGCNCTGATTTTCTCGAACACGCTGCCCAGCGCGAAAACCTTCCCCAACTTGGCTTGGTCGCCGGCAGGCAGGCGCAGTTCGAGCAGCTTGGCGTCTATGCAAGGCTGATCCGGCATAGCCCGACCCTGCACCATGCTTTGCGCGTCCTGATCGACTCTATCTCGCTGCACAGCTCATGTGACGTCCTTTGGCTGTCGCGTTGCGGCGCTCAGGCCGCGTTCTGCCACCGGTTTGCCGGTAGCCGGCTTGCAGGACCAGCGTTCGGACGGATGCAGGGCGAAATGCTCTCCGTGTCCTTCATGATTGGGGCCGTGTGTGCGGCGATCGGACCGACCTGGACGCCAGACGAGGTCTGGCTTCCGGCTGCAACAGCAGCCTGGCAAAAGGACTGTGAAGCAATTCTCCAGATCCTGTGCGGTGCCNGCGGGAACGCCTCAGCGGTCATTTTTCCGGCCGAACTGCTGAATGCGCCGAACCGGGCCTATCGGACCAGTGAGGGCGGGCGCCCGCAGNGAGACCTGAACGAGCACATCCGCCTGCGTGAAACCTCTCCGGTCAGCGATCTGGCTGGCGCCATCCGGCAGGTCGTCGGCACGCTGCTGGTCGATGGATACCCGGATATCGCCCGTACCGCCCAGGCCGTCGGCCTCAGCGTGCGGACCTTGCAGCGCCATCTGGCAGCCGCCGGAGAAAGCTACTCGCATCTGGTCGATGAAGCCCGTTACCAAGCCTGCATGCGCCTGATGCATGACNGGGAAGCCCGGCTGGCCGACATTGCCTGCGAACTCGGCTACGCTGATCAGGCAAATTTCACGCGCGCCTTTCGCCGCTGGACCGGACAGCCGCCGCGGGCCTTCCGGAGCCAGATCGTGTGACGGCAATGATCCGCAACGGACGGCTTACGCCGGAAGTGTCTTTGCCAGATGATCGCCGAGCCTGAGGCCCCAGGCGTAGATGGTCAGCGCCGGATTGACCCGCGAGGCTCGTGGCAGCACGCTGCCGTCGGCCACCCACAGTCCTTGCATGCCGTGCACTTGGCCGTGCGCATCGACAACGCTCGCGGCGGGATCGCTGCCGGTGACCATCGAGCCCAGCGCGTGCGCCGTGCCGGCCATGCCGACGTAGCGGTCGACGCCGATGACGCCCGCGTGTAGCAGCCGGCCCATGAACGCCCGGATCAGCCGGCGATGCTCCTTGTCGGCAGCCGGCAGGCGACGCAAGTCGTAATTCATCATCGGCAAGGTGACGTTGCCGCCGGAGACGATGCGGTTGTCCTTGTCCGAGCTGTCCTCGGTGGTGACGAAGAACCCAATCACGCGTGCGCCTGCGGCGTTGGCGACGAATTTCGGCACCGCGGCCGGCAACTGCGTGCCCAGCAATTCGCCGTCCATCCAGCCCAGGCATTGTACCGTCGAGTGCGGAAAGGCGTCGTTGAACAGGATTGCCGTCTTGCGCAGCACGTCGGTGTTGCGGAACGGNGAAAACCCCATCAGCGCGCTGTTGATGTGGAACTTGAAATAGGCCCCGACCAGCGGCGCGGAGGTGAGCGACGTATCCAGGCCAGTCGCTGCCAGATGGTCCTGCAGGATGCGCGGCGAGCTCATTGCACCCGCGGCGAGCACCACTGCCGTCGCCATATAGCTGGAGCCATCAGAACAGTGCACACCAATGATTTTNGACGCATCTCCCGGCTGATACAGCAGCTCATCCACCACCTTGTCGTCGAGCAGCGAAAANTTGGGCGCGTCGCGTACCAGCTCGATCAGGTTGATCTCGGCATCCGATTTGTAGCCGCAGGCGGAAGCAAAGCCGTCAAAGTGCTTGGCTTCCTCCTCGTCATTCAGGATCTCGCGTTTGAGGCCCAGCGGCAGCGGTTCCACCCGCCACGCCGGATCGGCGGACGTGATCTGGTCGAGCAGCGATTGCAGCTCGGGCTCGTTGTCGAAGTAGTTGACCGACAGCAGCCGTTCGGCCGTGTCATACCAAGGTGCCAGATCATCGTAGCCGATGGGCCAGCCGAGGCACCCGTAGGCTTCATCCGGCTCGAACTCGTGCGGTGAAAACCGCAGCAGCGCCGCACCGTACCACTTGGTCTTGCCGCCGACATTGTAGTACTCGCCCGGGATGAACTCCTTGTTGTGGCCGTCGATCCACGGTTGCTTGTTCTTGAACCGCCCTCGCGGNAACACCTGCTTGACGTCGAGAGTGGAGCCGTCGCGCGGCAGACGGCTGCCCTTCTCCAGCAGCAGTACCCGCCTGCCAGCGGTTGCGAGCTGATAGGCGGCGGATGCACCGCCCGCTCCGGATCCGATGACGATCACGTCCAAGTCTTCGCTCATCTGACGCCCTCTCCCGTGATGCCGTTCCCCGTGGTCCCCAGTCCATGACATGTGGCCGCTCGCAGGCGCCCCGGCTGGCCGTTCGAAGCAGGTCGCCCGTGCCGCTGTCCCTGC
Organism: Defluviicoccus sp.; assembly: GCA_013414705.1. Taxonomy (GTDB): domain Bacteria; phylum Pseudomonadota; class Alphaproteobacteria; order Rhodospirillales; family Defluviicoccaceae; genus Defluviicoccus. Next base: position 1,822,872 of record CP058705.1, on the reverse strand, counting down.
CGACACCATTTGACTATGCTCTGTCATCGGCAGGGAAGAAAATACCGCGTCGGCATCGACACTATAGAAGCCTGCGCTATCTACCAGTCGGCGCTATCGATCGGCGCAAGAATCGGCGCGGCGAGTGGCTGAGTAATGCGCGGGTGCTATCGCAGTGATCGCAAGGCGGCATTTCCGGTTTGGCCGAGTTGATCTCCAGGATGCCTCGACACTCGGCGGAGACACGAGGGTGGAGACATGGGAGCGGAAAGCGATGAGCGAGACAAGCGGACCCGATGCGGAGCGCCAACGGCTTGAGGATCAGCGCGCTGGGTGCGCCAACTGGCGGCTCTGGNGGCCCTATCTGTCGGAGCGGGCGTGGGGGACGGTGCGCGAGGATTACAGCGGCGACGGCAATGCATGGAACTTCCTGCCGCACGACCACGCCCGTTCACAGGCCTACCGCTGGAGCGAGGACGGACTCGGCGGCATCAGTGACGATAATCAGAACCTCTGTCTGGCGCTGGCGCTGTGGAATGGCCGCGATCCGTTTCTGAAGGAACGCGCCTTCGGACTGACGGGCGCGCAGNGAAACCGCGGTGAGGACGTCAAGGACTACTATTTCTACGTCGATGCCACTCCGTCGCAAAGCTGGCTGCATTACCGCTACAAGTATCCGCAGGCGGAGTTCCCCTACGCGCGCCTGATCGAGGAAAATGCCCGACGGTCGCGCGACGAGGCCCCCTTCGGTTTGCTCGAAGCCGGTGTGTTCGAGAACGGGCGGTATTTCGACATCGACGTCTACTACGCCAAGGCGTCGGCGACCGAGATTCACGTCCGGATCCTCGCCGCCAACCGGNGGCCTGAAACCGCGCCGCTGCACGTGTTGCCGACGCTGTGGTTCCGCAACACCTGGTCCTGGCAGGCGGATACGGTGCGCCCCGAGATTCGCGGTGAGAGTGCTCCGCTCGGGGCCGCCTGGTCGGTGCGCGCCGAGCATCCCGAACTGGGACGCTACTGGCTTTACGGCCGCCAGCCGGCGCGGGAACTGTACTGCGAGAACGAGAGCAATGGCGCCCGGCTGTGGAAAGACCCGAAGGGTGGACGCTTTGCCAAGGATGCCATCCACCGGCTGGTGGTGAACAGCGAGCACGACGCGGTCAATCCCGCGCGCCACGGCACCAAGTTCGCTGCTTGGCAGACGGTCGACATTCCGGCGGGTCAGGAGGTGCGCATCGATCTGGTGCTGACCGCCGAGCCACTGTCGACACCGTTTGCCCGCAGCGAAGTCGTGTTCGCGAGCCGCCGCGCGGACGCCGACGCCTTCTACGACGGTCTGCTGCCGCAAGCGTCGCCGGAAGATCACCGGATCACGCGTCAGGCGCTGGCCGGGATGATCTGGTGCAAACAGTACTTCCACTACGACGTCGAGCGCTGGTTGCAAGGTGACCTGCTGCCACCGCCCGATAATCGCCGGTACGGGCGCAACCGGCAGTGGCGGCACTTCAAGGCCGCGGACGTGATCTCGATGCCGGACAGCTGGGAATATCCCTGGTTCGCCGCCTGGGACCTGGCGTTTCACTGTGGTGCGCTGGCACTGGTCGACGTGGACTTCGCCAAGCAGCAGATCGAGCTGATGCTGCACGAGACCTATCTGCACCCCAACGGTCAGATTCCGGCCTACGAGTGGAACTTCTCGGACGTCAATCCACCGGTGCACGCGCTGGGCGCGTTGAAGGCGTTCCGCGCCGAGCGGGTGCAGCGCGGCCAGGCCGACTTCGGCTTTCTGAAGCGCGTGTTCCACAAGCTGCTGCTGAACTACGCCTGGTGGATCAACCGCAAGGATGCGGATGGTCAGAACGTGTTTGAGGGCGGCTTTCTCGGTCTTGACAACATCTCGGTCGTCGACCGATCCCAGCCGCTGCCGCCGGGCTTCAGCCTGAAGCAGGCTGATGCCACCGGCTGGATGGCGATGTTCTCGCTGAACATGACGATGATGGCGCTCGAACTGGCGACACAGGATNCGAACTACGAGGATATGGCAATCCAGACCTACGAGCAGTTCCTGGCGATCGCGAATACCATCAGCGGCAATTCAGGAACCGGCGTCTCGTTGTGGGATCCGGACGCCGGCTTCTTCAAGGACCTGATCATTACCCCAGACGGCAGCTATCACCGCATCGACGTCTATTCGATGGTGGGCCTGATCCCCCTGTTCGCAACCGAGGTGATCGACGCGCGGATGCTGGAAAACGTGCCGCGCTTCCGCACCCGGCTGCGCGAACACAAGGGCGGTCTGTTCCGGGGACATTACGTCTGCGCGTGTCCGGAGTGGGAGAACGAACGCGGCGAGCGGCTGCTGTCGCTGGTCGATCACCACATGCTGGAGCCGATCCTGATGCGCCTGCTGGACGAGCGGCAGTTTCTCTCTCGCTACGGCGTGCGCAGCGTCAGCCGCATCCACGCCGAGCAGCGCGATCTTGGCAACCTGCCGGGGATTGGCGCGGCGATGATCGAATACGTGCCGGGCGAATCCAACTCGCCGCTGTTCGGAGGCAATTCCAACTGGCGCGGACCGATCTGGATGCCGGTAAACTACCTGCTGATCCAGGCGATCGAGAAGTTCCATCGCTTTCTCGGCGATGCCTTCCGCTATCGGGTGCCCTGTCTCGGCAACCAGGAATTGACGCTCGCCGAGATTGCAACCCTGATCGCCGAACGGCTGGTTGATCTTTATCGCGCCGCAGGCGACCACCGGGTCGCCGCGTTGCAGGGCAAGGCGCCGTTCCGCGACGACCCGAACTGGCAGGACCACCTGCTGTTCTTCGAGTACTTTCATGCCGAGACCGGCCAGNGGCTCGGCGCCTCGCACCAGACCGGCTGGACCGGGCTGCTCGCCAATCTGGTGCTGCGGCGCTACCGCACGGATATCCCGGAATACTGGAGCCGCCGGTCGCCGGCACGCCAGGCCGCGGAGTAGGGAAGCCGATGGGGGCCGACAGGCACCGCGCGGCGCAGGGGTAAGGAAGAACGCGTGGCGATGATGACCACCGAGCCTGCGAGCGGTGCGACGCTGCGTGGCCTGTACCCGGCCGTGCTGGTGGTCTACGCAGGCGCACTGGTGCAGGGCATGGCGCTGGTCAGCGTGCCCACGCTGAGCGCGATGTTGACGCAAACCTACGGGCTCACCGATGCACAATACGGGTTCGTTTTCCTGCCGCAGGTGGCCTGCGCGGTGTTGGGAGCATTGCTGGGCGGAACGTTCGCCAAACGGGTCGGCCTGAAGCCCNTGCTGGCGCTGTCGCTGGCGATTACCGCCGTCTCGCAGGCCTTGCTGGCGTCGCTTGCCATCCTTCCGGGCACGGTGGCGTTTGCAGGCGTGCTTGCCAGCACCGCAGCCCTGGGATTGGGGTTCGGCATTTCGGGAGCGCCGATGAACAGCTTCCCGCCACTGCTGTTCNCCCGTCACCCGCACGGCGCCGTCGTCGCCATGCATATGGTAGTCGGGGTTGGCCTGTGCGTCGGCCCGCTGCTGGCGGCAGAATTGGTGAAACGCGACGCCTGGGCCGTTTTCCCGCTGCTGTTGGTGGCGCTCGCCGGTGTGCTGGCACTGGCAAGCGCGGCCCCGATCCTGCCCCGCGGTCATTATGGAGACGCGGCTGTTGACGCGAGTTCTCCGGCAGCGGGTTCGGATCGGGTGCCCGTACGTGCGCCGATGTTCTGGATCTTCTTTACCGTCGTCGTGCTGTACGCGTTTGCCGAGGGAACATTCTCGAACTGGGCGATCATTTATCTGCGGGACGCTAAAGGTTTGCCGGGGTCANCCGCGAGCCTGGCTCTTTCGGCATTTTGGNGGGCGGTGGTGGCTGGGCGTCTGGCGGCGTCTGTACTGGTGACACGTATGCCTCCGACGACGCTGTGGGCAACACTACCGCTGATCATGATCGCCGCCTTTGTCTTGATGCCAGACGTGGCCAGCGGCGCACAGGGAATCGCGCTGTTCGCCCTTGCCGGCCTCGGCTGCTCGGCTTTCCTGCCGCTCAGCATCACCCTGGCCTCGCACCGCTTTCCACAGCACGTGGCCTGGGTGTCCTCGATGCTGATCGCCGCCCTGATGATCGGCATCGGCGTGGGTTCGTTCACCATCGGCGCGCTGCGCGACGCACTGTCCTTCGAGTCCCTTTACCGTGTTTCCACCATCTATCCGATGGCACTGCTGTTGCTGGCCATCCCGGTGCTGCGCGCCCAGCGGACGCTCGCTCCAGCACAGTAGAGAGGGTGTCCCTCCTGCCTTGTGCGCATCCTTCGCAGTTACTTTTCCGAATTATCAACACATTGATTTGTCGTGATATTTTTCCGACGCGGGGCTCCCCGGTCACTGTGGCCTGCGTCGCTGTTCAACTTGATCCCGCAACAGAGTTCAGGTAATTATAATAGTTATTAAGAATTATTCGCAGGTCAGGTGCCTGCTTCGCCCGAGGAAGGAGAACCTGCAATGACGGCTATCGACACACGCCACCAGGCCGGCCGTATCGTCATGTCCGCAGCGAAAACTATGTCCGTCGCCACGGACATCAACTCTGATATCAGCACATCCGGGTCCGCGGGACGAAACGCCGGAAATTGCGACCGGGCGCGTCTCGTCTTCATCCAGGTCAGCGGACCGGATGCCGCACACATCCGCCGCGAAATCGCTCGAGATGGGTGTGATCTCGCCATCGCCGAGGATGCCAATCAGGCCCGGAGTTCCCTCGCAGGAGATACGCTGCATGTTGTTGATGGCTCGTCTTCGACCAGATCCGACTTGGCTGAGGATCCCCGTAAGAGACCATCGTCGGCGCAGTCACGCCGTCCGCTGATCGTTCTGCTGATGCCGAAGTGCAGAGCCGATCCCGAGATGAGCCGGCTTGCGATGATGCTGAACTCGGCTGAGTGCCTGAGTGAGGGGTGTGATGAATGCCCGACAGCAAGCGGTTTCGACGCCGATCAGGACACCAAGGCGACGAGCAGATCGGTGCTGACCCGCGGCGACATCGAGGTCGACCTGACGACCTATCGCGCCTGTCGCGACAAGCGGCCGCTGCATCTTTCGCTGAGCTGTTTTCGCCTCCTGCTGGCGCTGATGGAGACCCGAGCAGGTATGCACGCGCGAGCATCTTATTCGTCGGATGCGGGGCGAGCATTGCCACGCCCACAAGCGGCTGATCGACACCACGTCTCCCGCTTGCGCCGTGTGCTGTGTGCGGAGGGCGGCCGGGACGTGATCCGGACCGTCCGAGGCGTCGGCTATGCCTTCAGTGACAGGCCGAACGACGCTGCCGCCATGATGTAGAGCGCGTCCATCGGCTTCATTCGTGCTCGGATAATGTCGTACGGACTCTTCCGCCGGCAGTGCGGGGCTTCTGCAGCGCATACCAGCGGCCGAATGAACTGCTCCAAACGACGCGATAGGAATGCTCAAGCAAGTCGATAACCCCGGGGGACAGACGGTGAACCCGGTCTTCATAGTAGTGGCCGACGAAGATGAAAGGGGGGCGCGGCNNGATCAACTGCTGCGTTGTCTGTTGGTAATGGCGCGGCAGAATCCACCCCAANATAAACCCCGGTATCGGCGTCGCCTGCTTGCGACCGGAAAGAAGGTTGATCAGTGGGGTTTCGAACACCATGACTGGCCCTTGAGCCGGCTGATCACGGACAAAAGAGGCCGCGGCGGAGACCTCCGGGTAGTTCTCAAACGTAGACTTGAAGCTGTCGATTGACTTTGTGTGGAGCACAAGCGGAGGGAAAAGCAGATTGGCCTTTGCGCCCATCGGATCGGCGAAGCTGCCGACCGCAGGGACGACCAGCAGGCAGGATACGGTCATCGCCATCGCCGTCGAAAGCTTGCCCCGGACACGCAGGAAAGAGACGATGTGATCGATCCCGATGGCGGCAAAACATCCGATCGGCACGATCAGCAGCATGCAGTGGTAGTACCACCAGGACGTTTCTTGCAGCAGAACAACCAGTGTCCCGACGATAAGCCAGGTCCACAGGAGTCTGACAAACAGCGAACTGTCGCGGCGCCACAGCAGCGGCAGGCATACGGCGACGAAGATCAGCCACGGTGCGAAGTCGCCCAGAAACAGACGGGCGTTAATGATCAGCTGTTTGATCGGTGCCTGGTCGATACTTCCGAGTGCTGCGAGTGGAAATCCGAAAATGGTCCATAGCATCACATCTGCGGTACCCGAGACCACGAATATGGCGGTGACGGCAGCCCACACGAGCGTGACTCCGGCCGTAAACGGCAGCCACAAGCGCATGGCGATCCTGCCAATCGCCCTCATTCCGTGCGCGCGCAGCAGCGTGATCGTCGCGACCACCATCATGGCAATGAAGATCAGTGCGAAGATGACCTTGAAGACGGTTGCCGCCGCAGCGGCGACACCGGCCAGGAGGGCNATACCACGGGCGGACATTAGAGGGCGCACGGCCGCCACAAGCGCAAGGACAGCAAGAAAGATCGGCAAGTTGACGAGGCTTTCGACCTGCGTCTTTCCNGCCGGAGACGTCAGCGCATAATAGGTGCCAAGTGCAGCGACGGGTGCAACGGCGGCAAGCCATCCGTGTCGCAGGAACGGTCTCAGCCCGATCATCATCGATGCGGCGAGAACCAGCATCCAGCAGAGTTCGAACAGATGGATTCCGTAATCTGTAAAACCGAACAGTCTGCCGCCCAGGTAGTAGAACGCATAGATTGCAGGNGGTTTCACATCCCAAAGGTCGATGTAGAGCCGTGCCCCGTCCTCAATGCCGCGTGCGTACGAGAGGAACAGTGCTTCGTCGCCGTGCAGCGGCACGGCCAGGTTCGTCAGACCGCCAGCCAGAATGATCAGCAGCGCCGCGAGATACCATGCCGCCTCCGCCATCCGTGCGGCGGCGAAGGGGAAGTGCTCAGTTTCGGACGTGGCGCGCTCCAGCGTGGTGAGCTCAATCCAAGGCCGTCTGAAACGCGCGTCTTCGCCGCAGGGAATGCCGAAGTGCGCGTTTTCATCAGCACTGAAATCATGGCCTGAACTCGCAATCGATCGGGTGTTCGGGGATCAGGGGAAGAAATACGCCCAGCCTCAGTCAAAGAGTGTTCAAGGCTAGCGTGTACAACCATTAAGCAAAACGACCGCGGTCACACGAGCGGCCCTGGCGGGTGCGCAAGCGCCTCACCCCGAGCGGCTTGAAAATCGGCTGGTAAGGTCTGTGATCCTCGAACCATGCGAAACCGAGGATGCGGATCGGCGTCGTCCCAGGTTCCGACCTTGACCTGCGTAACGCCGCTCACGTCCGGACGGGCTTGCAAATTCGGGCTTGCCAAGGTAAGAGCCTGCCCATCCCACACGCGGGCAGCGCGGGCGTGCATATAGTGTTGCGCGTTCGCTCCGGTGTCCGGTTTGGCCGGGCCATGCACCGCGGCGGTTCAACCGGAAAAGAGACAATCGAACGATGGCCCTGCCTACATTCACGATGCGCCAGCTCCTGGAAGCTGGCGTGCACTTCGGGCACAGCACCCGGCGCTGGAACCCGAAGATGGCCCCCTTCCTGTTCGGCGTGCGCAACAACACGCACATCATCAATCTGGAAGACACCGTGCCGCTGATGCACCGCGGTCTGCACGCCGTCCGCGATGTCGTCGCTGCTGGCGGACGTCTCTTGATCGTCGGCACCAAGCGCCAGGCAAGCGACAAGGTGGCCGACGCCGCCACACGCTGCGGCCAGTACTACGTCAATCACCGCTGGCTGGGCGGGATGATGACCAACTGGCGGACGATCTCCAATTCCATTCGGCGGCTGCGCGAGCTGGACGGCCGGCTGAACGAGGATCNNCAGGGGCTGACCAAGAAAGAGACGCTGGTGATGACGCGGGAGCGCGACAAGCTGGAGCGCTCGCTGGGCGGCATCAAGGAAATGGGCGGCCTGCCGGACATCTTGTTTGTCATCGACACCAACAAGGAGTCGATCGCCGTTGCCGAGGCGAACAAGCTGGGCATTCCGGTCGTCGCCATCCTTGATTCCAACAGCGATCCGGATGGTATCACCTTCCCGATCCCCGGCAATGACGACGCGCTGCGCGCGATCAGCCTTTACTGCGATCTGGTGGTGGACGCCGTGCTCGACGGCATCCAGCAAGAGATGGTGGCCGCCGGCATCGACATCGGCGCCTCGGAAGAGCTGCTCGAAGAGGTGGATGCCGAAGACGACGAGATCGGCGACGCCGAGGCTCCTGAGCAGGCTGCAGCCGATGCATCGGCCGAAGCGAGCCCGAGCGACGAAACACCAGCAGAGGACACGCCAGCAGAAGAAACCCCTGCTGAGCAGACATCTGCTGGAGAGGTGCCGGCCGAGGAAACGCCCACCGAGCCCACGCACTGACCCCATCATCGGGAACCATTGCTCAGCGCGATCGCATCGAACAATCCTGCTCGTTGCCGATGGCGCGGCGGGCAAACGCAAGCGAGGAGAAGCTTTAGATGGCCGCTATCAGTGCGGGCCTGGTGAAGGCGCTGCGAGACAAGACCAACGCCGGGATGATGGACTGCAAGAAGGCGCTGACCGAAACCGATGGCGACATCGAAGCGGCCGTCGACTGGTTGCGCAAGAAGGGCCTGGCTGCCGCTGCCAAGCGCTCAGGCAGGGTCGCGTCCGAGGGGCTGATCGGCATTGCCGTCGACGGCAGCCGGGGTGCCGTGGTCGAGGTCAACTCGGAAACCGACTTCGTGGCCCGCAATCAGATCTTTCGTGACTTCGTCGCCGAAGTGGCACAAATCGCCTGTGCTCAGCAAGGCGATACCGAGACGATCCAGGCCGCGACGTGGCCGGCCAGCGGCCGGACAATTGCCGATGAGGTCACTCAGCTCGCGGCCACCATCGGCGAGAACATCACGTTCCGGCGTGCGGCGTCGCTGAGCGTCGAGAATGGCCTCATCGCGGCCTACATGCACAGTGCGGCGGCACCGGGCATCGGTCGCATCGGTGTGCTCGTCGGCATCGAGAGCGACCGTACCGACGACGCCGTGCAGGATCTGGGCAAGAAAATCGCCATGCACGTCGCGGCCTCGAATCCGGTGTCACTGTCACGCAACGAGCTGCCGGCGGACGCACTGGAACGCGAGCGCGCGGTGCTGGTCGAACAGGCGCGCGNNTCAGGCAAGCCCGACGCGGTGATTCAGAAGATGGTCGAAGGACGGCTCGGCAAGTTCTATGAAGACGTCTGCCTGCTGGAACAGCCCTTCGTTATGGACCCGCAGACCAAGGTCGCGGCATTGATCGAGGCTTCGGCAAAGGAGTTGGGCACCAGCTTGCGGGTAACCGGGTTTATCCGCTATGCCCTGGGCGAAGGCATCGACAAGCAGGAGGACGACGCACCGCAGGCCGCGTAGTTGGCGCTGACGGGGTATGCTGCGCAAACGNCCGTTCTCGGATACGCGTCCCGGAAGACGGAGGAAAGGCCGGAAGAACGTACCGTTTCCGCGGGTGAGCGTTGCTTCCGGTCGCAGATCTGTGCCTGAACGAGCAGGAAAGAGAGCAGGGTCATGGCAGCCACTCCGATGTTTCGCCGCGTGCTGCTGAAACTCTCCGGCGAATCGCTGATGGGCGAACAGCCGTACGGCATTGATCTCGCCACCGTCGAGCGGATGTGCGAAGACATCAAAGCCGTTCACGATCTCGGCGTTCAGGTGTGCCTGGTGGTGGGCGGCGGCAATATTTTCCGCGGTGTTTCGGTCGCTGCCGCCGGAATTGAACGGGCAAGCGCCGACTACATGGGTATGCTTGCAACAGTGATGAACGCTTTGGCACTTCAGAGCGTTCTCGAACGTTGTGGTTTGCATACCCGGGTACAGTCGGCTATTCCGATGACTTCGGTGTGCGAGCCGTATATCCGGCGGCGCGCCGCCCGGCACATGGAAAAGGGACGGATCGTGGTCTTCGCCGCTGGCACGGGCAACCCGTTCTTCACCACCGATACGGCGGCCGCTTTGCGCGCGGTGGAAATGGGCTGCGATGTGCTGCTGAAAGGCACGCAGGTGGACGGTGTCTACAGTGCCGATCCGAAGAAAGTCGCGGATGCGGAACGCTACGAGGAGCTGTCGTTCCAAGATGTGCTGGTGCGTGATCTGCGGGTGATGGATACCTCCGCTGTGGCGCTGGCGCGCGACAACGGCATCCCGATTGCGGTGTTTTCCATCCACAGCCCGGGCGCGTTTGCTTCAGCGGTCTGCGGGACCGGGCGGTTCACCATCATTCGCTGAGGAACGTCCAGGTGAGTACAATCGACACTCAGAATATCAAGAAGGACACCACCCGGAAGATGAATGCTGCAGTCGAAGTGCTGCAGAAGGAATTTGCAGGCCTGCGCACTGGTCGTGCTTCAGTCAGCCTGCTGGAACCGGTTACCGTTGACGCCTATGGCTCGAAGATGCCGCTGTCGCAGCTGGCTACGGTCTCCGCCCCGGACNCCCGGATGCTGACAGTGCAGGTGTGGGACCGGNGGATGGTAAAAGCGGTCGAGCGCGCGATCCTCGAAGCAGATCTGGGCCTCAACCCGGCCAGCGAAGGACAATCTATCCGTATTCCCATTCCGCCGTTGAATGAAGAGCGACGCGTAGAAATCACCAAGATTGCGTCGCGCTATGCCGAAGAAGCACGCGTCGCCGTGCGCAATGTCCGTCGTCACGCGATGGATGAACTCAAAAAGCTGNAANAAGAAGGAGCCGTCTCGCAGGACCAGTTCCGTGACCTCTCCAAGCAGATCCAGGATCTGACCGACCAACACGTCAAGAGCCTCGACGACCTGCTTGCGAAGAAGGAAGGGGAGATCCTGCAAGTATGAGAAATCCATGACGGCTGTCCCGCTCAAGGCCGAAAACGTTCGCCCGCCACAACATGTGGCGATCATTATGGACGGCAACGGCCGATGGGCAGCAGCACGAGGGCTGCCACGCGCGGCCGGTCACCGGCGCGGCGCTGACGCGGTCAAGATCGCTTGCGAAAGCGCGATCCGCCTCGGCGTTCACTATCTGACGCTGTTCGGCTTTTCTTCGGAGAATTGGACCCGCCCGGACCACGAGGTCCGGGACCTGATGGGCCTGCTGCGCTACTACCTGCAGCGCGAGGTGGGCTTCCTGCAGGAGCATTCGATCAGACTGCGGGTGATCGGTGACCGGACGCGGCTGGCCCCTGACATCGTCGCATCGATTGAATCCGCAGAGGCCGCAACCGCGGCCGGCCGGCAGTTGACGCTGACGATCGCGCTGAGCTACGGCGGCCGGGCTGAGATCACGATGGCGGCGCGCCGCCTGGCGGAGGCGGCAGCATCCGGTCTCATCGACTGCGCTGCGATCGATGAGAGCGCCCTGNCCAATTTTCTCTACACCTCGGACATGCCTGATCCGGACGTTGTGGTCCGCACCAGCGGCGAGCAGCGGCTGAGTAACTTTCTGCTCTGGCAGATCGCATATGCCGAGCTGGTGTTCATCGATACCTTCTGGCCAGACTTCGGACGGCAACACTTCGAAGAAGTGGTCCGCGAATTCTGCCAGCGCGAGCGGCGCTATGGCGCGATTTCGGTCTGATCCCGGNCAACCATGATGCACGGCGTGCTGGTCCGGATCCTCTCGGCTGTGGCACTCGCAGTGCCCGTGCTGATGATCGTGCACGTCGGCACACCCCTGTTCGAGACGATGGTCGCGGTTTCGGCGATGGTGCTGTCGTGGGAATGGTTCGGCATGTGCGGCGGAGGCCAGCCGAGGGCGGTGGGTCTCCTGCTGGGAGCGGTGTTGCTGCTGGGCGTCATCACGGTTGCCGGTGCCGGTATCGGGGCAGCGCTATGCGTGCTGGCGGCCGGTGTCCTGGCGGTCNGGGCTGCTCAGCCGTGGCCACCCGTGGGTGACCGCGGGGTACTCTACCTGGGCGTGCCCTGTGCTGCCGTTGTCTGGCTGCGCAACGACCCGGAATTGGGATACACTCTGGTCTTCTGGCTGATGGCCGTGGTCTGGGCCGCCGACATTGGTGCGTATGCCACGGGCCGGATGATCGGCGGACCGAAACTGGCGCCGACGATCAGTCCGAACAAGACCTGGGCCGGCCTGATCGGTGGCGTTGGGCTTGCGGCACTGGTCAGTATCGTCTTTGCCCGCATCGACGGCCACTCGGACCTGCTGCTGGCGCCGGCGGCTCTGGGCGCGTTGCTGGGCTTGGTCTCGCAGGCCGGCGACCTGGGCGAATCCTGGGTCAAGCGGCGCTTTGGCGTGAAGGACGCGAGCGGGCTGATCCCGGGCCACGGCGGCCTGCTCGATCGGGTGGATGCGCTGATGGCAGGCATTCTGCTGGTGTCCTGTCTTGCGGCTGCGGGTGAAGGGAACATGTTTCGATGGCTCTGACGGCAAAGCAACCGCATCCGCAGCCCCGCTGCCGGAGCGTCACCATTCTGGGTTCTACGGGCTCTGTCGGCTGCAATACCGTCGACCTGCTGGTCCGTGAGCCGGATGCCTTTGTCGTCGAAGCGTTGACGGCGAATCGCAACGTCTCCTTGCTGGCGGAGCAGGCACGGACGCTGCACCCGCGGATGGTGGCGATTGCCGATCCCGCACTCTACCGCGATCTGCAGGACGCGCTGTCTGGAACCGGGATCGAGGTGGCCGCAGGACCCGCAGCGCTGGTCGAAGCGGCGAGCCGGCCGGCGGACTGGGTGATGGCCTCGATCGTCGGTGCCGCAGGTCTGGAGCCGACGATGGCGGCGGTGCGCCGCGGCGCGATCATCGGCCTAGCCAACAAGGAGTGCCTCGTGTGCGCCGGCGAGCTGATGATGGCGGACATCAAGAAGTATGGCGCGACCATGGTGCCGGTCGATTCCGAGCACAGCGCGATTTATCAGGTGTTCGACTTCGAAAACGCCGAGAAGGTGGAATCGATCATTCTCACCGCTTCGGGCGGGCCTTTCCGCTCCATGCCGTTCGAACAGATGGCCTCGGTGACTCCGGCACAGGCGGTCGCGCATCCGAACTGGGACATGNGGGCGAAGATTTCCGTCGATTCGGCGACGATGATGAACAAGGGCCTGGAGCTGATCGAGGCCTTTCACCTGTTCCCGGTCGCAGAGCAGCAGATCGAGATCGTCGTCCATCCGCAGTCGGTGATCCATAGCATGGTCTCCTATGTCGATGGCTCCGTCCTGGCACAGCTCGGCGCACCGGACATGCGCACCCCCATCGCCTATGCGCTCGCTTGGCCGGAGCGTATGGCGGCACCGGCACCGCGACTCCGGCTGGCGGAGATCGGCACGCTGACGTTCGAATCGCCGGACGAGCAGCGTTTTCCGGCGCTGCGGCTCGCACGCGAAGCGCTGCAGCGCGGCGGTGCTGCGCCGATCGTGTTGAACGCCGCCAACGAAGTAGCGGTGGCGAGCTTTCTCGATGGTCAGATCGGTTTTCTCGACATCGCCCGTGTCGTCGAAGGAACGCTGCAGCGGATGCCGGCCGGCCGGCTTGGCAGTCTTGCGGACGTGATCGAGATTGACCGTGAAGCGCGTGAAGAGGCGGCCTCGCGTCTTCGCGATTCCCACTGAGGGCGGCAGGCTGCAGGCACTGCAGAACAGGACGCCACCCCGACGAGGAGTTCCATGACCTATTTTCTCGACTGGATCCTGCCCTTTCTCGTCGTTCTTAGCGTCCTCATTTTTGTTCATGAACTGGGTCATTATCTCGTTGCCCGCTTTTGCGGCGTGATGGTTGAGACGTTTTCGATCGGTTTCGGCCCGGAGCTGTTCGGCTGGACGGATCGCTCCGGGACCCGCTGGAAGGTCAGCGCCGTGCCGCTTGGCGGCTATGTCAAAATGTACGGCGAAGAAACGTTCGGCGAGGAAACCGATGAGTCGGCCGACGCAACCGGCCGCGATNCTCCACGGAACTTCAAAGAAGAACACGCAGAAGAGATGCCGCTGGCGATGCAGCAGGTCTCGTTCCGTCACAAGACGCTGCGGCAGCGCGCCGCGATCGTCTTTGCCGGGCCATTAGCCAACATCGTCTTCGCGCTCGTGGTCCTGGTGGGACTGTTCGTGTTCGCGGGCGCACCGGCACCGCTCGCCGTCATCGGTGCCGTACAGGAGGACAGTGCCGCCGCTGCTGCTCACCTCGAAATTGGCGACACTGTCCTTGCAATCGATGGCGAGCCAACGAAGTGGTTCGAGGACATCCGCCGCATTGTCCTGGCCCACCCGGAGGTTCCGCTGACCTTTGTCGTCGAGCGGAACGGCAGCGAGATGGAGCTGGTGGCGACACCGAAGCCGGTGACACAGACCGTCGACGGTGAAACCCGCTCGGTGGGCCTGCTCGGCGTTCGTCCGGACATGGGCAAGATCGGCTACGAAGCTCTGCCGCTGCCGACAGCGGTTCTGGCGGCATTCAGCCAGACCTGGAATCTGACGACACAGATCTTCGATACGCTGGCGGGCATCATTGGTGGCGCCCGGNCCGTTGGACGAAGTGGGNGGCCGCTGCGCATTGCCCAGATGTCGGGGCAGGTCGCGCAGGACGGCATGATCAATCTGCTCTTCTTCATGGCGGCCTTATCGGTGAATCTGGCTCTCATCAACCTCCTGCCCATTCCGGTGCTCGACGGCGGGCACCTGATGCTCTATGGCGTGGAGGCGATCAGCGGCAAGCCGCTCAACAAGCGTGTCGTGGAGTATGCGTTCCGGGGCGGGCTGNTTTTCGTCTTCGCCCTGATGCTGCTGGCGACGTGGAACGATTTGGTCAGCCTGCAAGTCGTGGAGTTCTTCCGGAGGCTTGTCAGTTAGAGCAATGTTCGGCCAGGTAGAATTGCTTGATCGGATATTTCTCTGAAAAACAAACGGTTAAAGCACGACCGTTCGATCAGGTTGCTTTGATCTGATCGAAGCGTGTTCAAGACTTTCAGGGAGGAAATGGGTGAGAGCGCACGTCTTCGGGATGCTCGCCAGCGTTTCTCTCGCGCTGGCAAACCCGGTTGCCGTGGCTGCGGCGGAAATCGGACCGATTGTCCGCGAAGTGAAGATCGAGGGTGTGCAGCGGGTCGAACCCAATACCGTTCGCTCATACCTGCTGGTGCGGGAGGGTGATGAACTCGACCCGGACCGAGTCGATCGCTCCTTGAAAAGCCTGTACGCCACCGGACTGTTCAGCGACGTCAGCATCCACCAGGACGGAGATGTGCTGGTTGTGCGCGTTGTCGAGAACCCGATCGTGAATCGCGTCGCCTTTGAGGGCAATAAACGCATTAACGACAAAGCCCTGGAATCGGAAACGACTCTTAAGCCGCGGGTGATCTACACCCGTAGCAAGGCACAGAGCGATGTTCAGCGCATCCTGACCCTCTACCGGCAGAACGGCCGATTCGCCGCGTCGGTCGAACCGAAGGTGATCGAGCTGCCGCAGAACCGGGTGGACGTTGTCTTCGAGATCAACGAAGGACCGACGACAGAGATCNAATCGATCAAGTTCGTCGGCAACCATGCCTTTGGCGATGGGCGGCTGCGCGAGGTCATCCGGACCAAGGAGACACGGTGGTGGGCCTTCCTGGCGACTGACGATACCTATGATCCGGACCGGCTGGGCCTGGACCGGGAGCTGCTCCGTCGCTTCTATCTGTCCGAGGGCTACGTTGACTTTCGTGTCCAGTCGGTCGCGGCCGAACTGACGCCGAACCGGGATCGCTTCTTCCTCACCTTCACGGTGGAGGAAGGGGAGCGTTATCGGGTGGGCTCGGTGAAGGTCCAGACAACCCTTCCGGGGCTGAAAACCGAAGATCTCGAAGACGCGGTTAAGCTGGAGAAGGGGGACTGGTACGACGCCAACGCCGTCGAGAAGTCGATTGACAAGATCTCTGACCAGGTTGCGAACTTGGGTTATGCGTTTGTTGAAGTCCGGCCGCGACTCAGCCGGAACCGTGAGACAAGAACGATCGACATCGTCTTTGATGTCCAGGAAGGCCCGCGTGTCTTTGTTGAGCGGATCGATATCAACGGCAACGTCCGCACTAAGGACGAAGTGATCCGGCGCGAGTTCCGGCTGGTTGAAGGGGATGCCTTCAATGCCGCGAAGCTGCGTCGCTCCCGGCAGCGANTCCAGGACCTGGACTTCTTCGAAAAGGTGACGGTCGAACAGGTCCCCGGTTCCGCGCCGGACAAGGCCGTGGTCAAGGTCGCGGTGGAGGAAAAGTCGACGGGCTCACTCTCACTCGGTGCCGGCTTCTCCACCGGCAGCGGCTTCCTGGGCGACATCAGCGTGCGCGAGCGCAACTTGCTGGGGCGCGGCCAGGATCTGCGTGCCAGCGTACTGATCGGTCAGCGCCAGCAGCAGGTGGATGCATCGTTCACCGAACCGTATTTCCTCGGCTACCCGATCGCCGCCGGCGTGGACGCATTCTTCGTCCAGACCGACCGGCAGAGCGAAAGCTCATTCGATACCACGACCTTCGGCGGCGCCCTGCGCGCCAGCTATCCGATCAACGAGCATCTGAGCCAGAGCTGGCGATACACGCTGAAGCAGACCGACCTGACCAATGTTCCGAGCGATGCGTCGATCTTCGTGCAGGATGCCAAGGGAAGCGAAACCTATTCCGAGATCTCGCACGGACTGACATATGACCGCCGCGACAGCCGCATCAACCCCACTGAGGGCTACTTCGGCAAGCTGACCACCGACATCGCCGGCCTCGGCGGCACCGCCAAATACATCCGCAACCGGCTCGACGCCGGATATTATTATCCGGTAGCCGACAAGTGGGTGCTCTCCCTGAGCGGCTCCGGTGGCTACATCTACGGGCTTGGCGAGGACGTCAAGCTGCTCGACCGCTTCTACATCGGCGGCAACGAAGTTCGCGGCTTCAAGACCGATGGTATCGGTCCGCGCGACAAAGAGACGGACGACGCGCTTGGCGGCGAGATCTACTATGCCGGTTCCCTGCAGTTGTCTTTCCCGCTGGGCCTTCCGGAGGAATTCGATATCCGGGGCCGCGCGTTCACCGATGTCGGCAGCTCCTGGCAGATGCCGGAGCAGGGCATGGGGTACCTGGTGAACGACTCCTCCAATCCGCGTCTGTCCGTTGGCACCGGCCTGACCTGGGTCTCGCCGTTCGGACCTCTGGGCATCGACCTGGGCTGGGCGCTGATCAAGGAGGACTTCGACAAGACGGAGCTCATCCGTCTGAACTTCGGCACGCGGTTCTGAGGCGTGCGCGCGCTCCGTGCCCTGCTGCTGGTGGCGGTCACACTCTTGGCGATGCGCGTCGGTACGCCCGGCCCTACGGCCGCCCATGCGGCTGACGCCTTGCCATTGCGTATTGCCGTTCTCGATATCGAGCGTGTGCGCCGCAATGCCGCAGCCGTGAAGATGATCCGCGCCCAGCTTGGCAGCTATCTTGAGGTTTACCGGACGGATACCGAAAACGAAGAACAAGAGATCCGCGAGGCGCAGGACGAGTTGACCCGCAAGCGGGCGACCCTCTCGCCAGAGGGTATGCCGAGGAACGGCGCAAGCTTGAGGCCCGGTTGACCGATGCCCAGGCGCGCGTGCAAGGACGGCGTCAGGCACTCGAGCGCATCAACATGGAGGCGATGGAGCAGGTTAAGCAGGCCCTTGAAGCAATCGTCGCCGAAATCGCGGCCGAGCGCAAACTGACGGTGATCTTGCGCAAGGAGCAGCTGGTGTTTGCGACACCGGACTTGGATGTGACCGACGAGGTGTTGCGGCGCCTGGATGCACGCCTGCCGAGCGTGCGGATCTCCGATCCCGGCGGCTGAGGCAGAAACGCAGACCGGACGCCTCAATGTTCGGGGCCTTCAAGAGCAACATCCATTCCGCAGCTGACGACGGGTGATGTATAACCGCCGCCACGGCGCACCAGCGCAGCTTTAGACGACCATCGCGCGACGGGAACCGGTTTGTGTGCAATCGGTCGGCTGGAGAGGGTTGGACGAGGCGCCGCCGAAAAGGTTGTCGGGTGCGGAACGCCGACGGTAGGTTGCGAGGGTAAGAACAGAATGGATTCGGACGCGACGGTCAACGGCGCAGTGCTCAACCTGCACCGCATCAAGAAGATGATCCCGCATCGCTATCCAATGCTGATGATCGAGAAGATCATCAACGTGGTGCCAAATGAACGGGCCACCGGCGTGAAGAACGTCAGCATCAACGAATGGTTCTTTCAGGGCCACTTTCCTGACGAACCGGTGATGCCCGGAGTGCTGATCATCGAGGCAATGGCGCAGACAGCAGCGGTGCTCGTCGTCGCCACGCTGGGTACCGAAAAGGAAGGCAGTCTTACGTATTTCATGTCGGTGGATCAGGCGCGCTTCCGCAAGCCGGTGGTGCCGGGTGACGTGATTCACATTCACGTCGAGAAGCAGCGCCATCGGGGATCCGTCTGGCGCTTCAGCGGCCGTGCAATGGTCGACGGAACCCTTGTCGCTGATGCAGTCTATACTGCCATGATTCGCGACCGGTAGCTGACGACCGCACGCCGCTGCGGTCCGGGCGCCGCCAATCGCGGGGCGCGGACCGCAGACGGAGGAGGAGCTTTGGCGGGCCTTATCTACACCCGTTCCGCCAGTTGCTTGAACGGGCGCGACGTCGGGCCCGCGTACAACTGGCGCGGCCGACCGATCTTCTGCGTCGGATCCTCGATCATCTCGTTCCACTGCGCCACCCAGCCGACCGTCCGCGCGACGGCGAACAGGACAGTGAACAAAGACACCGGAATGCCCATCGCCCGGAAGATGATTCCCGAATAGAAGTCCACATTCGGATAGAGCTTCTTGGAAACGAAATACTCGTCTTCGAGCGCGATCCGTTCGAGTTCCATCGCCATATCAAGCAACGGCTCGTCCCGCACGCCGAGTTCTTCGAGAACCTCGTGGCAGGATTGCCGCATGATGCGGGCGCGGGGATCATAATTGTGATAGACCCGGTGTCCGAAGCCCATCAGCCGGAACGGGTCGTCTTTGTCCTTGGCGCGCTTGACGTATTCGCTGACCCGGCTCTTGTCACCGATCTCCTCCAGCATCTTGAGCACCGCTTCGTTGGCGCCGCCGTGCGCCGGACCCCACAGTGAAGCGATGCCGGCAGCGATGCAGGCGAACGGATTGGCGCCGGATGAGCCCGCCAGCCGGACCGTGGAAGTCGACGCGTTCTGTTCGTGATCGGCGTGCAGGATCAGGATCCGGTCCATCGCCTTCGCCAGCACCGGATTGACCTTGTAGGGCTCGCACGGTGTGGCGAACATCATGTACAGGAAATTCTCCGAGTACCGGAGATCATTGCGCGGGTAGATGAATGGCTGGCCAAGCGAATATTTGTAGGCCCACGCGGCCATCGTCGGCATCTTGGCAATCATCCGATACGACGCGATCATCCGGTGCCGCGGATTGGTGATGTCGGTCGAGTCATGATAGAAGGCCGAAAGCGCACCGACCAGGCCGACCATGACCGCCATCGGGTGAGAGTCGCGGCGGAACCCGTCGATGAACTTGTGCATCTGTTCGTGCAGCATCGTGTGATAGGTGATGTCGTGCTCGAACTTGCGCTTCTGCTCGGCTGTGGGCAGGTCTCCGTACAGCAGCAGGTAGCAGACCTCCATGAAGTCTGAGCCTTCGGCCAGCTGCTCGATCGGGTAGCCGCGGTAGAGCAGGGTACCTTTGTCACCGTCGATATAGGTGATGGCCGACTCGCAGCTGCCTGTCGAGGTGTAGCCCGGGTCGAAAGTAAAGTATCCTGTTTCCTGGTAGAGTTTCCGGACATCAATGACATCGGGCCCTGTGGACCCCTTCAGTACCGGTAACTCATAGCGTCGACCACTGGCATTATCGACGAGCGTGACCGTATGATTGGGTGTCTGAGCAGCCGGTGTCTCAGTCATCAGTCGCGATCCCTTCAAGATTTACCCAAATTTTTCTCATATGCGAACCTGTTTATGTCCCGCAGGCCGACTGTGCAGTATGATCTACTGGCGCTTTCGTGTCCTTCGTTTCGAGCACGAAATCGAGCCTTGCCAGAGATTCATCGCGTCCCAGTGTATGCATCACAGCGAAAATCGGTGGTGAAACCGTTGTCCCGGTGAGAGCCGCACGGAGCGGCTGGGCTACATCCTTGAGGCGGATCAGCGGACGGCCATCGGGAGCCACGCGCGCCTTGACCCAGTCGCGGACCACGCTCTCCAGTGCGTCCGCCGACCACGGCTCCATGTTCGCCAGGATCGGGCGCAACTCACGCAGGTTGTCGCACACGGCCGGGGTGAGAAGCGCTGCGGCCGCAGCATCGATCGGCAGCGGGGCATCGAGCGCGTAAATACGTGCATTGCGCGCCAGATCGGTAATCGTTTTTGCCCGCTCACGCAGGCCGGCAAGACCGTTCACAATCCGTTGCCGGGCATGCGGCGACAGGGTTTCGCCCGACTGCAGGGGCATGGCCTTCATGACCAGATCGGCCAGCTGCTCGGTGTCGGCAGACCGCAGGTAGTGAGCGTTCAGGTTATCGAGCTTGGCAAAGTCGAAACGGGCTGCTGATCGTCCGACTGCCTCAAGTCCGAACCACGCCACCGCTTGCTCGCGGGAAATGATCTCGTCGTCGCCATGGCTCCAGCCGAGCCGCAGCAGATAGTTGCACAGCGCGTCGGGCAGATAGCCGAGGTCGCGATAGGCGTCGACGCCGAGTGCACCATGGCGCTTCGACAACTTCGCTCCATCAGGCCCATGAATGAGCGGCACGTGCGCGAACTCCGGTACGGACCAGCCGAATGCCGTGTACAGGCTATGCTGCCGGAAGGCGTTCGACAGGTGGTCATCACCGCGGATGATGTGGGTGATCCCCATGTCGTGATCGTCCACCACCACCGCCAACATGTAGGTGGGNGTTCCGTCGGCGCGTAACAGGACCATATCATCTAGCTGCGCATGGGCGACGGTCACGTCTCCCTGAACCAGATCATGCAGCGTGGTTTCGCCGGTCTCAGGCGTGCGCAGACGCACCACCGGCGCCACCCCGGGGGCTTCGGCAGGATCGCGGTCCCGCCATCGGCCGTCGTAGCGAAAGGGGTGGCCCGCAGCCCGGGCCTGTTCGCGCATCGCCGCCAGTTCTTCGACCGACGCATAGCAGTAGTAAGCGGAACCTTGCGCCAGCAAGGCGTGAACCGCCTCGATATGACGGACGGCGCGGGCTGACTGGAAGACAGCGTCGCCGTCCCAGTCGAGGCCGAGCCAGCGCAGACCATCAAGGATCGCATCGACGGCTGCGGTGGTCGAACGTGCACGGTCCGTATCTTCGACCCGCAGCAGGAAACGGCCACCGTGGTGGCGGGCGAACAGCCAGTTGAACAAGGCCGTGCGTGCACCGCCAATATGGAGGAATCCGGTCGGCGACGGGGCGAAACGGGTAACCACAGACATCGGAACGGAGGGTCCTGCGTGCGCAAACTCAAGTGGCGCCACGTCTAGCACATTTCGACATCCCTGGCACCGGAACATCTCCGAGCTGCTACCCGCTGCGCAGAACAAGTCGCTTGACGTAAAAGAGGAGGAAGAACGCGACGCCTAAAAATACCCAAATGGGTATATTTGCCACTTTAATATATTGATATAACACAATAAGATGCTGTTGTCTCAATTTCTTAAGTATGTCAATATGTTGGCGTTGGTAGAGACAAGCTGGGGCATCTGTGCCCCTGTCGGCGGCACCTCAGGGCGGGGGATAGACAGCGGTGGTCACAGGCGCAGGCATGGATCCGGGTGGCCCCACCTGGTCTGAGGTGGTCCAGCTTGTATCGGGTGGACAACAGAGAGTCGCACAACCTCCTGATCGCCACCGGCTGTTACGGTGGCGGTGCGCGCACACAAATCCGCCGTATCGCAAACTGCTAAGGGAATTTTAGCCGTCCAGGCAACTGCCGCCACAACGGTGTGGCACTCCGTTTCGTTCAGAAAGAACAGGAGAACAAGATGAGCAACGAGCCTGCCGAGGCCCTGAGACTGCAGATGACGGGGGCGGTGTCTTTGTTTCGACGCCAGCCCGGAACAGGTGGAAAAACGGGGAGAGGGAGCGCTGCACTCGAGCTCCTTCCCCACAAGTGCGCTTCCGCCCAGTTTCGTCGTTGACGAGATTGCTCGCGACGAATGGCGGCGTGTTCATTCGGCGCTGTTTGGCGACGCGGAACTGTCGATGGCGCAGTGTTCGCTGCTTGCCGGTTATTGCAACGCGGTTGCCCGAGCGGTGCGCGCAGAGCAGATCCTGGCGAAAGAGGGCGCTATTATCAGACGCGGACCCGTGGCGGTTCGGTCATGCGCCGCCGTCATCCGGCTGCCCACGACGCAGAACACGGTTGGACGGCAGCGCGCCACCTCGCTAAGCAACTCGGCATCACGGGAGGTCCCCTGAGTGACCAGCCACACTCGGGCGCACGACGGAAAGTCTTCAAGTAGCAGAAGCAGCATCGGATCCGGCACGAGCGACTGGTTCGACCACGCGGAGGCCGACCGGGCCGGCTTCTTCATTCAGGAGTTCTGCCGTCACGCCCAGGGGCCGCTGGCCGGCCAGCGGCTGCGGCTGGAGGCGTGGCAGCATGACATCGTAAGCAACCTGTTCGGTCGCAAGCGCGCCGATCAGCGGCGACGCTACCGGTATGCGTGGATTGAGGTTCCACGCAAGGCGGGCAAGACAACGCTGCTCGTCACCATCGGCCTCTACATGCTGATGGTTGATCCCGAACCCGGCGCCGAGATTGTTGTCGCTGCCGCCAGTGCCGAGCATGCCAATCTGTGCTTCGATATCCTGCGCACCATGGTGCACTCAGACCGCGACATGTCGGCTGTCTGTCGCGTCTCGCGGCGCACGCTGACGTACAAGGATGCACACTTGCGCATCATTTCGTCGCGTCACGAATCCAGCAGCGGTCGTAACATCTCGTGTCTTCTGTTCGATGACTTCGCGCGCCAGCAGAACCGGGAACTCCACGACGCGCTGATCACCAGCGTCGCCGCACGCACCCAGCCGCTGACCGTCTACGCCACGACAGCCGGTGCTGATCACGCGTCGCTGGCATGGGAAATTCACGAGTACGCCACACGGGTGCGCGCGGGAGAGATCGACGATCCCGACTGGCTCGTCGCTCTGTTCGGCGCACGCTCGGATGAGGACTGGACGGATCCGGAGGTGTGGCGGCGTGCGCATCCGGGTATCGGCGTCAGCATCACGGAGGAGTTTCTGCGCCAGGAGTGCCGCCGGGCGGAACAGACTCCCGGATTCATCGGCAGTTTCCGCCAGCTGTATCTCAATGTCTGGGGACAGGAGCGCTCGCGCTGGCTGGACATGGAGAAATGGGATCAGAACGGCCGCACACCGCTCGATCTGTCCGCGCTCGCCGGACGCGAATGCCGTGCCGGCCTCGACCTGAGCACGACCACCGATCTGTCCGCCCTGGTTCTGGTGTTTCGGGAACGTGACGGCGGCTACTCGGTGCTGCCGTACGCGTTCTGTCCCGAAGAAACGATCGCAGAACGGCAACGTCGCGACCGGGTGAACTATATAGCCTGGCATGAACAGGGCCACCTGATCGCCACCGAGGGCAACACCGTCGATCAGCTGGCGATCCGCCAGAAGATTCTCGAGCTCAGCCGGACCTATCGAATCCGCGAACTGGCGTTCGACCGCTGGAATTCTTCGATGCTGATCACACAATTGATCAGCGACGGCATTCCGTGCGTTNCCGGTGGCACAGGAAACAGCGCGATGAACGGTCCGTCACGCGAGCTTGAACGGGTAATTGCCAACGGCACGCTGCGTCACGGCGGCCACCCGATCCTGCGCTGGTGTGCCGGCAACGCCGTGGCGCATGCCGATCCGTATGGGGATATCCGGCCCAGCAAGAACAAGAGCATCGAACGCATCGACGTGCTGGTGGCGATGCTGATGGGCATCTCCCGACACCTGGTCGCGGGATGGAGCGGCCGAACGGCGCACATCCGCTAGAGGTATGGATAACGAGCTTTATGAACAATGTGCAGTGACCAGCTCTGCCGGATCCGGCACATTATTTATCATAATATACATTATGCGGCAAAAGACTATGCGGATTCCCTTGGAACCTCTCATGTCGCTAAGCCCCCCAACGGCTCACGCCACACATCTTAACCCCGCGCGTTGGCCGTCCGTTTCAGTCCGTCCGTGCCTTGGCGAACAGCTTCAAGAAGTTGGCGCCGGTTGTCGCCCTGAGCGCATCCGGATCCGCGCTGCGGCACTCGGCTAGCACCTTGAGTGTATGGGTGACATATGCGGGCTCGTTGCGTTTGCCACGCACAGGCACTGGCGCCAGGTACGGTGCGTCCGTTTCCACCAGCAGGCTCTCGGCCGGCAGACTGCGGGCGATCCGTCGCAGCTCCTCACTCTTGCGGAACGTCAGGATCCCGGAGAACGAAATGCGGAAGCCGAGTCCGACAGCCGTCTCGGCCAGCGCCGCGCCGGAGCTGAAGCAATGCAGAACGCCGGTGAACGGCCCCACCTGCTGCTCTTCGGTGAGGATTGAGGCCGTCGTCGCATCCGCATCGCGGGTGTGCACGACGAGCGGCAGTCCGCTCTCGCGCGCCGCCGCGACGTGGGTCCGAAACACCGCGATCTGAATATCTTGCGGGCTGTTGTTATAAAAGAAGTCGAGGCCGCATTCACCGATGCCCACCACTTTCGGGTGGCGTGACAGGCGAACCAGCTCGTCGACCGTGACGCCCGCTTCGGCCTCTGCATCATGCGGATGGACGCCTACCGTACACCAGACGTCCGGGTAGCGTTCGGCCACCGCCAAGACCTGCGGAAAGCGCGCGATGCTGGTGCAGATGGTCAGCAGCAGGCCGACACCGGCCTCGCGTGCCCGGCCGATCGCCGCCTCGATCTCACCCGCGAACGCTTCGTGATCCAGATGGCAGTGGCTATCGATCAGCATGCCCTGCCCCCTTTACGACTCCTTCGCGCCCGCGGCCGGGCGTTCGATGAACCGCGGGAAAATGCCCATCGGCGGCGGCAGCACGGTACCTGGTAGCATCGCACAATCCGCGCTGATCGCGTCGAAAGTCCGCTCATTGGGGGCNACGCACAGCTGCTCCAGCAGGTGTGCCGCGGCGTCCGGCATAAACGGCTGCGCCAGCAGCGCCAGACGGCGCACCGTTTCGACGAGCGCGAACAACACCGTCTGCATTCGCGCGAAGTCGTTCTTCTTCAAGGTCCACGGAGCCTGACGGGCGACGTAGCCGTTGGCGGCGGAAACCACCTCCCACATGTCGATCAACGCCAGGTGGAGTTGCTGGCGATCAATATGTGCCCGCATTCCCGGCAGCAGCGCCGATGCGGAGTCCAAGAGCTGAGAATCGGTTTCGGCAAATCCGCTCGGAATTGGCACCCGACCGCCACAGTAGCGGCCGATCATCGACAGCACCCGTTGCGCCAGATTGCCAAAATCGTTGGCAAGATCGCCGTTGATCCGGCCGACGATCGCCCGGTGCGANAAGTCGCCGTCCTGTCCGAACGGCACCTCGCGCAGCAGGAAATAGCGAACCTGGTCCAGGCCGTAGCGCTCAATCAGCTCGCGCGGGTCGATGACGTTGCCCAAAGACTTCGAAATCTTCTGGCCTTCGTTGGTCCACCAGCCGTGGGCGAACACGCGGCGCGGCGGCGGCAGGTCGGCCGCCATCAGGAAGGCCGGCCAGTAGACGGCATGAAAGCGCAGGATATCCTTGCCGACCATGTGCAGATCAGCCGGCCACCAGGTGCTGAACTCCGCCCCGTCGGTGTCCGGATAGCCCACGGCGGTGATGTAGTTGGTGAGCGCATCGAGCCAGACATACATCACGTGCGCCGGATCACCCGGCACCGGGATCCCCCAATCGAACGTCGTCCGCGAGATCGACAGGTCCTGCAGACCGCCGCGCACGAAGCTCACGACTTCGTTGCGCCGGGAGGGCGGCAGGATGAACTCGGGCTCGCGCTCGTAGAGTTCCAGCAGGCGATCCTGCCATGCGGACAGCCGGAAGAAGTAGCTGGGCTCCTCTACCCACTCCACCGGTGCGCCGGTTGGTGCCAGCCAGCTTCCGTCGTCGGCCTTGAGCAGCTCGCTTTCGGCGTAGAATGCCTCGTCGCGGACCGCGTACCAACCGGCATAGGTTTCGAGGTAGATGTGCCCCTGCTCCACCAGCCGCTGCCACAGCGCCGTACACGCGCGTTTGTGCCGCTCTTCAGTGGTGCGGATGAAGTCGTCGTTGGAGAAGTTCATCAGCGCCGCCATCTGGCGGAAATTGTCCGACACCTCGTCGGTGAATGTCTGCGGTGCGATGCTCCGGGCCGCAGCCGCTTTCTGCACCTTCTGACCATGCTCGTCGGTGCCGGTGAGGAACCGCACGTCATATCCGTCCAGCCGCTTGAACCGGGCGATCACGTCACAGGCGAGCGTGGTGTACACGTGTCCGATATGCGGCACGTCGTTCACGTAATAGATCGGGGTCGTGATGTAGTAGCGAGGTCGTCCCGTCATCTTCCCACCGCTGATCGGTCGAACGCTGGGCCCGGACTCAAGAGCTTGCCGGCTGCAACTCACGTTGCATGTCGAGCAGGATCGTGGTCAGGGCTTGCTTGCGATCAAGGTTTCCGACCGCCGCGTGCGCAGCCAGATGCTGCGTTTTCTCCCACACCTTCAACCACCGATCAAGCGTAGCGGTCGTGGCCAGCGGCGCAACCACGGCGGTGCTGGCGGGCATTTCCCGCCTCTGCTGGCCCTGCCCCCGTTCCACCTCCCGCCTCACCGCCCGTTTCGCTGCGCCTTGCGTCGCTGGTCTGGGATGCCATGCGGGTGATCTGCCTCAGCCACCAGGTCAGCACGTGTGCCACGACGCGGAAGCTGTCCTCGTCGCCACCGGTCCGCGCTTCGGCGATCAGAGCCGGCAGCTGGTCTCCTTTCCCTGCTGCCATCGCTGCGAACACCTCGGCAAACCACCGGTGCGCCGTCAGTCCGTCATGCGCGGCCAGCTGCAGCAGCCGGCCGATGCTGCCTTCGGCCAGAGGCCGCAGCACCGCCGCATCGGTCGCGGGCATCTCCGGCAGCAGCCGGTCAGCCAACTGCGCCAGCACCGCACCCGACAGAGGCCGCAGCAGCACACGCCGGCAGCGCGAGCGGATTGTTGCCGGCAGCAGTGCCGGCTGATGGCACACCAGGATCAGCATTGAACGTTCACCCGGTTCCTCAAGAACCTTCAGCAAAGCGTTAGCTGCATTACGATTCATCTCGTCAGCAGCATCGACGATGACCACCCGCCAGCCGCCGCGTGCCGGCGAAGTCGCCAGAAAGCCGCCGATGCGGCGCACGTCATCCACCACGATCCCGGTGGTGGTCCGCCCACGCCGTGCATCGAACTTGCGCTCGACCGTCAGCAAGTCCGGGTGGCTGCCGGCTGCGATCCAGCGATCGGCTTCATCCACTTTCTCAGAATCCTGGCGTAACAGCATGCGCGCAATGTGAAATGCCAGGGTTGCCTTGCCGATCCCCCAGGGGCCGGTCAGCATCAGACCATTCGGCAGACTGCCCGAGGCAAACCAGCGGCGCACCTGCGCCTGCGCTGTGCCGTGACCTTCGAGCCGCAGGTTGGCCCGAGGTGGCGGACAGGCCGGTTCCTTGCTTGGCTTTTCCGAATCCTCTGCCGGCATCCCTTCCCGCCTCCGGTCTCAGGACAACGTCACATCCAGTCGCGCCGAGACCAGCGTCCGAACCGCAGCTGCCACTTCGGCAGGTTCCGGCTGGCCGTCGATCACGGCGTAACGCTCGCCGCCAGCCGCAGCAATCAGCCGGAACGCATCCCGGATACGACGGTGAAAGGCGTGATCCAGTCGCTCGTACCGATCGCCATCGGGAGAGCGCGCCGCGGCCCGGCCGAGCCCCACCTCGACCGGGACATCGAGGACCACCACCAGATCGGGTTCGTCGCCCGCCACCACCAGCTTCCGGAGCGTCGCCAGGGACGCGAGCGGCACCCCGAGACCGGCTCCCTGGTAGGCGGCGGTCGAATCGGCAAACCGGTCGCACACCACCCACTGGCCGGCGGTGAGTGCCGGACGGATCGCCTTGTCGAGATGTTCCGCACGTGCTGCCGTGTGCAGCAGGGATTCGGCGAGCGGCGACCAGCCGGGCTGGGGTGCCTCCAGCAGCAGCCGGCGCAGCTCATCGGCGCCCCGCGTTCCTCCCGGCTCGCGTGTCAGCAGTGTACCGATACCGGCCGCCTGCAGAGCTTCGCTCAGCAGCCGCGCCTGGGTGGATTTGCCGGTCCCTTCCCCGCCCTCGAAGACGATGAACCGGCCGCGTGTGCCCAACGGACGGCGCCGATCAGGGAATCGCCTCGTAGACCATCTTTTCAGCGCCGCGAAGGCCTGGCCGACGTAGCCGAGCTTGGCGACGTCGGCGCCGGCAACGAGCGGAACCTCGGTCGTCGGAACACCAGGCGCGGAAATCTCCAGCTGGCCCACTGGCTCACCTGCCGTGACCGGAGCTTGCAATGGCCCGTCGTAGACCACCGTGACCTTCATCTCGTCGCGGGCGCGGCGCGGCAAAGTGACCACGACATCTTGCGGTACGTCGAGCGGCACGGTCTCCTGCTTGCCCATCCACACCTCGGCCGTTTCGACCTGTTCGCCTTTCTTGAACAGCGCCACGTTCTCGAACTCACGGAAACCGTAATCGATCAGGCGCTCGGATTCATCGGAGCGCGCCTGCATGCTGGGAAGACCGGTCACCACCAGAATCAGCCGCCGGTCGTCCCGCTTTGCCGAAGCGGTCAGACAGTAGCCGGCTGCCTTGGTGTGTCCCGTTTTCAAGCCATCCGCACCCATGTTCTTGTACAGCAGCGGATTGCGATTGCCCTGCTTGATGTCATTCCAGGTAAAGCTCGTCTCGCTGTAGTACGAGTAATATTCTGGAAAATCCTCGATCATCCTTCTCGCCAGATGCGCCAGATCACGCACTGTCATCACGTGCTCCGGGTCAGGCAGGCCGGTCGCATTGCGAAAGACCGAATCCGTTAGCCCGATTTCCTTCGCCTTGCGGTTCATTTCTTCGGCGAACGCTTCTTCGCTGCCGTCAATTCCCTCAGCGAGGACGATGCAGGCGTCGTTGCCCGACTGGATGATCATTCCGCGGATCAGATCTTCGACCCGCACGCGTTCGCCCAGCTTCAGACACATCGTCGAGCCGTCACTGACACACCCACCCGTCCGCCAGGCGTGCTCACTCACCGGCATGGTGTCATCAAGCGAGAGACGGCCGTCGCGCAGATGCGAAAAGACCACATACGCCGTCATGATCTTGCTCATCGATGCCGGCGGCATCGGTAGATCGGCATCTTTTTCGAACAGCACCGCTCCGGTTTGAAAGTCCATCAGAATCGCTTCGCGTGCGATGGTTTCGATCGCCAAAGCCGGTCTCGCAACCATGACGACAACGACCAGCAGCAGGGGCAGAACTGCGGCTGACCGGACGGCTGAGTGGATGGCCGCACCAATTCGACGACACGAAGCAGGAAACATGCTGCGTCTTCCTCGTTTGTTCAATCTGGTTGGCGTCGCGGCCCGAGCACGACAACCGGTGTTCAGTCGGCGACGATGCGCGCTTCCGGGAAGCCGGCCCGGCTCGCCTGGCTGAGTGCCCGTTCGACATCGGCACCGGCGTCATACGGTCCCATGCGCACCCTCAGCAGCTCGTGGCCGTTCACGCGCGACGGTGTGACCTGAGTCGGACCAATGGCCGACAGCTGCTGCCGGACGCGATCGGCTCGCCACGCTTCGGAGAAGGCACCCGCCTGCACATAGTAGCCCGACGAAACGTGTTCATACGAGGCCGTTCGTGGCGTGGCGACAGCGGTCCCCTGCCGGGGATAGTAATCGGCCGCCGGGGCGTTGTAAGCCGTCTCCGTAGCAGGGGCGTAAGCCGTCGTGTCGTTTGTATACGAGGCGTTGTATGGGGTGGTGGGGCTCCCATATGACGCAGTGGTGTATGAAGGAGGCTGCTCACTGACCGTATAGGCGGGTGCCGCATCGGCGGTCGCAGCGTATCCGGATACGGAATACGGTTGTGTGGACGTGTCGGCCGGCGAAGCCGTCGTCGCCTGCTGCTCAACTGCCGGCGAGACCTGGCCAATCTCGGGCTCCGATTCCCGTGACGCCACTGCCTGCTCGACCGGCTGATCGGCGCCCGGTTGCGCCGGCACAGGGATATCGCCCGCAAGAACGCGGCTCTCGTCCTCGATGATATCGACNCTCACCTGTGCCGTACCGGCCGTATAGAAGCCCAGCAGCTGCGCGCCACGCCGCGAAACATCGATGATCCGATCGCCCACGAACGGACCACGATCATTCACCCGCAGCTTGATGCTGCGACCATTTTCCAGATTGGTGACACGGACGACGCACGGCATCGGCAGCGTCTTGTGCGCGGCCGTCAGGTCATTCATGTCATAGGTTTCGCCGTTGGCCGTCGCTTTTCCGTCGAAGCCGGGACCATACCAGGAGGCGACGCCGACCTCCGAATAACCATAATCAACTTCAGGATAATACCATATCCCTTTTATTTTATACGGCTTTCCGACTTTGTAGCCGGGCGCTGCACCCGATGCGCTCTGTGTTCCTTTGGTGCTGGAGCAGCCGGCACAAAGGGCGGCGACCACCGTGATTGCACCCCAAACCACCCGTCGGTTCGCCGCTCGCGTCATCGCCTCCCCTTCCCCGTTCCGGCGCTTACTGGCCCCAAACCTACTGATTTGCGGGCTGTATCCCTGGGTTGCGCAACCGCTGCAGCAGGTCCGCATCCGGATATCCGTCCGCCGGCAGCGCTGCACTCTTCTGAAACTGGCGGATTGCTTGGCGAGTCTTTGCTCCGACGATGCCATCCGGCTCGCCCGCCTCGAAGCCCATGCTCGACAACCGTGACTGCAGTTCGACCACATCCCAGCGCGACAGCGCGACCTCCGCCGGCCGCGGCGTCAGCAGCGGGCCTGCTCCGGCAATCCGATCGGACAGATGGCCCACGGCGAGCGCGTAGAGGATCGAGTTGTTCCAGCGCAAAATAGCGCGGAAGTTTCTGTAGACGACGAATGCCGGCCCTCGAGCGCCGGCCGGCAGCAGCACGCTCGCCGGCTGATCCCCGTCCGGAAGGCGGCTGCCATCCATCTGCCGCACGCCCAGCCGCTGCCAATCGGACAGCGGCCGCTCGTTCTCCAGCCCGGTCATCGCGTAATCGAAGTTGGCGGGCAGCAACACCTCGTGCCCCCACGTCCCGTACGGTTTCCAGCCGGCTGCCGAAAGGTAGGTGGCCGCGGACGCAAACACGTCGGGCAGGCTGTTGCGGAGGTCACGTTCGCCATCGCCGTCGTAGTCGACGGCGTACTGCTCCCATGTCGTCGGGATGAACTGCGGCTGACCCATCGCCCCCGCCCAGGACCCCGTACGTCCGGCGGCNACATCTCCACGATAGATCAGCGTCAGCACCGAGAACAGTTGCTGACGGAAAAANTCACTGCGTCGACCCTCGTAGGCCAGGGTCGCCAACGCCGAGACGACCGGGTAGTCGCCCTGAATTTGCCCGTAGTTGGTTTCCAGGCCCCAGATCGCGACCAGAACGCGCGGCTGCACACCGTAACGGTGATAGACCTCCTGCAGCAGTGGTCCGTAAGCGGCGAGCCATGCCTGTCCCTGAGCGATCCGATCATCGGTCACCCGGGCGTCCAGATAGCGCCAGAAGGTCTGTGTGAACTCAGGTTGCCGGCGGTCCAGCTCGATCACCCGATCGATGTAGTAGACCTGATCCAAGGCGTCGGTTGTCGCCGAGTTGGTAAGGCCGCGCGCCCGTACCTCAGTGCGAACGCCCGCAAGCCAATCGTCAAAATCGGCCGCCATCGACGCGCTGCTGAGGATGCACACAACCGCAACCGCCCCCAGAGCGCGTACCAGCAGCTTCAACTTTCCGCGTCTGTGTCTGCTCACCGTTTCAGTCCGCCGCCTCGTAGCCGTGTGAAGCTGACACCAACAAGGCCTTTGTTTTGCCATACATGCTCGGAGGCAGACAATCGCAGCGGAGCGCCCAGCGGCACCAGATGTCGCAGCGGCGAGATCGCCTTCCGACACAGACATCCAGCCGATGTGTTTTTATCCTTGAAAAGCAGGGCCCTACAGCACGATATTGATATCGGATTTCAAATCATTAGCGCAGCGGAAATGCCGGTTTGGCACGCACCGTCTCCCGAAGACCGCCTCACGCCCCCTCCCGCCCTCGCGAGAACATGGAGGCAGGCGATTCGCGCAACGGCGATTATGGAGCTGCCCCTCAGAAGCGCTCTGGAGTGATGCTCTCGATGACGAAGCCATCCTCCGGGGAAAGCGCTCGGAGATCAGCGACCAAGCCTCCTGTTCGTTTCGTGCCACGACGTCCCGGACCTGAAGATTGGCCCATGACCGATCAAAAACAGTGCCGCTGCCGCAGCTTGGTCATCATCCGGACGTCTTTATTGTACAGTTCGACTTGGTAAATTTTGTAACCATTATTTGGCAGATGCAACATCATCTTCGACCCTAGCTGGCGCGTGTCCTAACGCGCCTACCTCGCCCCGAAAAGGCTCCGGTCCCTCCTCCATCGTTCCACTCAAACGGAACTCAACTGAAATCTAAGCATAATTCGGGCATTATTCACAAAGTCATTTTTCAGGTCATCTGAATCTTCGGCCATTCAAACATTTGTTGCGGTGCACAATCATCCCGCATTGGCAGCATATGGGGCAGCGCCGACATCAGCTGGCGGTCTCGAGGAGCGCAAAGCGCACCGG
The DNA here is from genome assembly GCA_013414705.1 of Defluviicoccus sp. Taxonomy (GTDB): domain Bacteria; phylum Pseudomonadota; class Alphaproteobacteria; order Rhodospirillales; family Defluviicoccaceae; genus Defluviicoccus. Next base: position 1,790,003 of record CP058705.1, on the reverse strand, counting down.
CATGATTTCCCGCACACTGATCTTGCCGCTTTCCGCCTTTTCAACCAACGTCAGAACCTGCGCCTCGGCGACACCCGTGGGCACCACCATTGCGCCTCCCGGCTTCAACTGGCCGAGCAGCGGCGCCGGGATGAGCTCTGAGGCAGCACAGACGAGAATGCGTTCGAACGGCCCATGTTCCGGCCAGCCGTACTCTCCATTACCGATTTTTGTCGATACTGCCGACAGGCCTATGCCTTTCAGCTTACGGCTCGCCTGTGTCGCCAGTTCCTCGATGATCTCGACGCTGAAAACCCGTGCGCCCAAAGTGGCCAGCACGGCCGCGTGGTAGCCAAGGCCGGTGCCGATCTCGAGCACCCGGTCGTCTTTGCGCACCCCNAGCAGATCGGTCATCAGTGCCACGATGAACGGCTGCGAGGTGGTCTTGTTGTAGCCAATCGGAAGCGGCTGATCTGCGTAGGCATAGGCGACCAGCTCCGGCGGTACGAATTCATGCCGGGGCACCTGGACCATTGTTTCCAGGACGCGCGCGTCGATCTCGTCCTTGCCCAGATGCTCGCGTGCGTGAAACGCATGCAGCCCGATGATCTCGACCATCTGCTTTTGCATCATGGCCAACACGTTTTCGGTCATTCGCTGCCTCCGCTCCGGGCAGGGCAGTATACCAGAACCGCGCGCTGTCAGGCGCGCCGGATTGTTCGTGACAGGTGCAGATAGTCCGTCCTTCGGCGGAGATTGCACCGCCGACAGGCGCGAGACGACGAACGGGGCGTCGCCGTCTCGCACCGCTGCGCTCAGGTGATGACGGTCGGTGCCGAGCGGCCGGTCCGCCGTTCGATCTCGGCCAGAGTATGGACGATGCCGATCAGGTCGCCCAGAACCTCCTGGGTCGGCTGGTCGTGGAGGGCCGGATCGGGTTCGAAGCGCTCGATGTAGACGCGCAGTGTCGCCCCTTCGGTCCCCGTTCCGGAAAGCCGAAACACGATCCGCGAGCCATCCGTAAAGCCGATGCGAATTCCCTGCCGGCTGCTGGTGCTGCCATCCACCGGATCCGTATAGGCGAAATCGTCTGCCATCGCGACTTCGTAGGAGCCGAAGGTGCGCTTGGGCAGGTCCGGCAGCATCTGACGCAGGTGCGCCATCAGCTCTTCTGCCGCCCCCAGGTCGATGCCTTCATAGTCGTGGCGGGAATAGAAGTTGCGGCCGAACCGCTGCCAGTGCTCGTGAACGATCTGCTGCACCGATTGCTTGCGCGCCGCCAGCACATTCAGCCAGAACAGCACCGCCCACAGCCCGTCCTTTTCGCGTACGTGGTTGGAGCCGGTGCCGAAGCTTTCTTCGCCGCACAGGGTCGCCTTGTCGGCGTCGAGCAGATTGCCGAAGAACTTCCAGCCGGTCGGCGTCTCGAAACACGGAATGCCCAGTTCCGCCGCCACCCGGTCGGGCGCCTGGCTGGTCGGCATCGAGCGCGCGATCCCGCTCAGGCCGGTACGATAGCCGGGTGCGACCGAGGCATTGGCGGCCAGGACGGCAAGACTGTCGGACGGGGTGACGAAGAAGCGGTTGCCGAGGATCATGTTGCGATCGCCATCGCCGTCCGACGCGGCGCCGAAGTCCGGTCCGTCCGCACGTTCCAATTTCTCGACCAGCTCGTGCGCATAGACCAGGTTCGGGTCCGGATGGCCGCCCCCGAAGTCCTCCAGCGGCGTGCCGTTGATCACTGTGCCCGCCTCGGCACCCAGCATACCTTCCAGGATGGCGTGTGCGTAGGGACCGGTGACCGCGTGCATGGCATCGAAGCACATCCGGAAACCACCGGAGGTGAACAGCGTGCGGATCGCATCGAAATCGAACAGCGTCTGCATCAGCGCCGCATAGTCGGCGACGGAGTCGAAAATCTCGACCTGCATGCCGTTCAGCGACGTGCTGCCGAGCGTGTCGAGATCGATGTCGGCCGTTTCGATCGTCGTGTAGTGATCGATGGTGGCGGTGCGTGCGAACACCGCCTCGGTCACCGTCTCCGGCGCCGGGCCACCGTTGCTGATGTTGTATTTGATGCCGAAGTCGGCATTGGGACCACCCGGGTTGTGGCTGGCGGACAACACGATGCCACCAATCGCCTTGTTCTTGCGAATGACACAGGAGGTGGCGGGGGTGGACAGGATGCCCCCNTGGCCGACGAGGGCACGGCCGAATCCGTTGGCGGCCGCCATGCGCAGGATGATCTGGATCGCCTGCCGGTTGAAGAAGCGTCCGTCACCGCCGACGACAAGCGTCGCGCCCGCCTTGCCGTCGATACTGTCGAAGGTGCACTGGACGAAATTTTGCAGATAGTTGGGCTGCTGGAATACGGCGACTTTCTTGCGCAGCCCTGACGTCCCCGGTCGCTGACCTTCGTAGGGCGTCGTCGGCACGGAAATCGAGGTCATGACCCTCCCTGCTCGCAGAACGAATCAGTCTTCGGAATTTCCTGGACCCTAGCAGGTCGAAACCGGCCCGCCAATCGCCTTGCCGTGCGGTGCCCGCAGATAAAACCCTTGACCGTCAATCGATTGCCACACCGAGGGTCGTGCATCGGGGAAGCGTCGGTTGTCTTTGACACCCCAAGCCCGAAGGTTAATCATGCGGTAACGAAATGTTGCGAGTGAACTCGCCGCTCCAGGAGAGGTACCGCAGTAACGGCGCATGCCAGGGACTTGACAGGTAGGCGAATGGGCAGCCAGCCGGGGTTGTCTGTTCGTAAGGTTTTGCTCCAGACAGGAAGACGCCGATGCGGGCATTTTCGTTTATCGCCGGGGGAAACGCTGTCTGCTCGATCGCACTGTCGCAGTGCTGCTTATTGCACTGCTGAATTATGTAATTCCGGGCGTTGCATCCGCGGCGCGCGCCGAATTTGCTTCACTGGTCATGGATGCCGGCACCGGCCAAGTCCTGCAGCAGGCAAATGCTGACCTTAGCCGCTACCCGGCGTCGCTGACCAAGATGATGACACTGTATCTGGTGTTCGAGGCCCTGGATCACCAGACGCTTCGGCTGGATGAGCAACTGCCGATTTCGCTGCATGCTGCTTCGCAGCCCCCACCAAGATCGGGCTGCAACCCGGCCAGAGCATCAGCGTCGAGAACGCCATCTTGGCCCTGATCACCAAGTCGGCGAATGACATTGCCGCCGCGGTCGCCGAAGCACTGGGTGGCACCGAGCAGCAGTTCGCCTGGATGATGACGACCAGGGCACGCAAGCTTGGAATGTCCCGCACCGTGTTCATGAACGCGTCGGGGCTGCCCGATCCAGCACAGACGACAACAGCGCGGGACATGAGCATCCTGGCGCTGGCGCTGCTGAACGATTTCCGCAGTACTACCCGTATTTTTCAACCCAGCAGTTCTCTTACGGTGGCGCGATCCATCCCAACCACAACCATATGCTGGGTGTCTATCGCGGGCTTGACGGCATCAAGACCGGTTACACTCAAGCCTCCGGCTTCAATCTGGTCGCCTCCGCGCAGCAGGACGGTCGCCGGCTGATTGGCGTCGTGATGGGCGCGCGCTCGCCTTCGAACCGCCGCCTGATCATGACCAGCCTGCTCAATCAGGCGTTCGGGAATGAGCGCGTGATCGAAGTTCGTGAGTCAACGCCGCCAATGCCGACCTTGGCACGCAATGAGCGCCCGCAGATGGTGGCCACCCGGACAACAGCCCGGTCATCAGCCCGGACGGGATCACGCGCCTCATCACGGGCGTCATCACAGGCGAGCAAGCGGGCGATTGTGAGCACTGCGCCGACGCGCGGTGCCGCGCGTAGCACGAAGACGTCACGCTCGGCCAAGTCGGCGTCAAGCACGTTCGCAATGGCAACGCCGAAACCCGCCGCGAAAGCCAAGCGCTCTGCTTCTGCCACGCGCACGCTCGCCTCTTCGGCGACATCCTCAGCCAGAAAGGCCAAGCCGCAGCTGGTTTCTGACGTCAAACCGAAAACGAAACCCACGGTCCGTCGCAATAAACGTGTGCTCGTCTCCGCGCGGTAAACGCGCGTGTCTGTCTTCGCGCGGTCGCTGTGGCTTTGTTACGAACAGATTGAAGTGTTTGGTATGGTCATCGCGTCAGCCTCCCTCACCGTACGAGCGGTGAAGGTGCCTGCCGCCGCCGGGTGACCTGTGCCCGGAATGTCTCCGCGAAGCGGCGCTGCCAGTCTTCGAAACACCACTCTTCGCTGCTGCCGAGCCCCGTCCGGCGCGGCAGGAAGGTGCGTGCGCTAACGACGGCTCCGTCGTTAGCCCTCACGGCAGTTTTGAATAGGCTGTATTCCGGGCCTTCGTAGGTGGCCAGCCGCGCTGCGTCACGAACGCTCAGCCCGCGGACCAGCAGGCCCTCCACCCGTCCCGTTGGCTCCGGAACCAGCACCGGATAGGTGGCGCCGATGCGATAGACCCGCCGGTAACCGGCGAGCACCGCCCGGCACAGGTGACCCTGCGCCACGTCCCGGCGCAGCACTTCACGGCGCACGACTGCATCCAGCAGGGTGCCATAGAAGAAGTAGCGCATGGTTGTCCCGCCCGCGGCTTCAGTCCAGGGCCGATGCCAGCACCGCGCCGCGCGAAGCCATCAGATAGAGGCCCATGTGGTGCGCCAGGTCCTGCGGATGCGCGGCCGTCGGCGGCAGTCCGAGCGCTTCGGCCGCCGCGCGCGGCAGATCGTAGGTGGCACAGCCCGGCTCGTAAACGACGATGTCGCGCAGGCCGGGCGTCATCTGGTGATTGCGGGCGGACAGCATCGTCGCCACGAATTCGCCGACACAGATATCCGTGCAGATGCCCACCACCACCATCGTGTCCAGCTGGTGATGGTTGATCCACTCAAGAATGGCATTGCGACCTGTCGCCGGATCGATCGAACCCACAAAATCGTTGATGCAGTCGGCGCGCAGCAGCGTTGCCTGCGGGCATTCGGTCAGCCAAGTGAGCGCCGGCACCAAATCCTCTTCGCCGGAGCCGACGATGCAGTGAGGCGGATAGGGCGGCTCCGGCCGGGCACTATCGTGCCAGTCGAGGAAGACGGCGATCGGCATTCCGGCCGCAGCGAATCGACGGGCCAGCCGGTCCGTCTCGTCCACCATCCGTGCCACCTGCGTGTTCGGCTGCGGCGGCGCGAGTGCGCCGGCACCGACGGTCGCAAACCCGTTCTGAACGTCGATAATGACAAGCCCGGCGGCGCGCCCGGCAAGCGAGACGGGNTTCGGGGACACCGGCATCTCCCGCTGCAGCCCGGCGATCAGCGCCGTGGTGGGATTTGCCTCGCTTGAGTCCATTGTCGGGTCCCTTCCCTCTTCTGCCTATCCCCTAGACATAGGAAGTATCAACGGCTCAGGCAACGATATGACGCGCATCAATGTCGCTCAACGCCAGTTGACCGATCAGCTGTTCGGTCAGGCGTCTCAGGCCTTCTTCGTCCGCCGCTTCGCAGCGTCCGACCAGCACCGGCTGAGTATTGGAGGCGCGTAGCAGCCACCAGCCGTCGACGGTCGAGACACGCACCCCGTCGATGTCGTTCACCGTGATGCCGGGAAGGACGCGCAGCCGATCCCGCACCTCTTCGATGACGTGGAACTTGCGCTCCTCGATGCAGTCGATGCGGAGCTCCGGTGTGTTGACCATCGCCGGCAGCGCACTCAGCATGTCTGCCAGCGATCGCGGCGAATTTGCCAGCACCGACAGCAGCCGGACCGCCGCGTACGGCGCATCGTCGTAGCCGTAGTACCCATGAGAGAAGAAGATGTGGCCGCTCATTTCGCCGGCCAGCAGCGCGCCGGTCTCTTTCATCATGTTCTTGATCAGCGAATGCCCGGTGCGGCTCATCAGCGGCCGGCCGCCAAGCCGCGCGATCTCATCGAAGAACACCTGGCTCGACTTGACGTCGGCGAGGATGGTCGCCCCAGGATGCGCCGCCAGAACCGGTCCGGCGAGAATGATCAGCAACTGATCGCCCCAGACTACCCGTCCGCGGCTGTCGATGACGCCGATGCGGTCGCCGTCGCCATCGAATGCGATGCCCAGATCGCAGCCTTCGGCGCTCACCGTCTGCTGCAGGTCGCGCAGATTCTCGAGCACCGTCGGATCCGGATGATGGGCCGGAAAGGTGCCGTCCACCGTGTCATGAATCAGCACGTGGCGGCCCGGCAGCCGCTCGGTGAGCGGGCGCAGCATCGCCCCGCACGCGCCGTTGCCACAATCCCAGGCGACCGAGAGCGGACGGCCGGGCTGCATGTCGGCGGCAAGCCGGCTAACATAGGCTTCGGTCACCGACCGATCGGTGACGCTGCCAGCGCCGGAGACGAAATCCGCTTCGTCCGCCATCCGGCCCAGGTTCTGAATGTCCTCTCCAAAGAAGGGTTTGCCACCCAGCATCATCTTGATGCCGTTGTAGTCCGGCGGGTTGTGCGAGCCGGTAATCATCATCCCGCCGTCCGCATTCAGATGGTGCACAGCGAAATACAGCATCGGCGATGGGCCGAGCCCGATGCGCAGCACGTCGGCGCCGGCCGCCACGAGCCCTCGNACCAGCGCCGCTTCCAGCAGGGGCGAGCTCAGCCGCCCGTCATAGCCGACGGCGACGCGGCGCCCGCCGTTGCGCGCCACCAGCGTGCCGAAAGCATGGCCGAGCGCACGCATGTCGTCTTCATGCAAGGTGCGCCCGACGATTCCGCGGATGTCGTATTCACGGAGTATGGTTGGATCGAGCATGCTGAGTTGTGCCACGAACTGGAAGTGCTGTCGCCTGCCGGAACTGCGACTGACTACTGGACCTGCCGGCCGGTAGAACTATAGCCGAAACCGCCACCGGTCCTCTGTGACAGGTTGTAACACTTCCGTGTATCGCCGATCAGCGGTTTCCGCAGGGTAACCGCCAGCCATCTCAGATTGAGAGCAAGGGCGGCCTTCCATCGCCGCCCACCCTACGGCTGGGTCAGCAAAANNCTTATTCAGCATACCGCGGACCCGATCGCGCATGTCTTCGCGCTGCAGAGCGAACGCCACGTTCGCCTCAAGATAGCCGACCTTGCTGCCACAGTCGAACCGCTGGCCCTCGAAACGAAAGCCGTTGAACGGAATCAGTCCGATCGTCTTCGCCATGGCGTCGGTCAGCTGGATTTCGTTGCCGGTGCCNCTTTCCTGGTGCTCCAGGATGGTGAGCACGATCGGCTCCAGGATGTAGCGACCGATCACCGCCAATGTCGACGGGGCGTCAGCAGGCTTCGGCTTTTCGACCACACCTTTAGCCGGAACGAGCTGGCCTTCATCGCGTGCCGGATCGATCACGCCGTACTGATCTGTCTTGTCCGCATCCACCTCTTCGACGGCAACGATATTGCCGCCGACCTTGCGGTGCGCCTCGATCATCTGTTTCAGGGCCCCTGGCTGCGCCATGATCAGGTCGTCGGCGAGCAGCACCGCGAACGGCTCGTCGCTGACGAAGTTGCGTGCGCACCAGACGGCATGCCCCAGGCCCATCGGCACCTGTTGACGCGTGTACGAGATGTGTCCGGGGCGGCATCCAGTCGAGNNGACCGACTGCAGCGACTCTGTTTTGCCGCGTTCGCGCAGCACTGTCTCCAGTTCGATACTGTGGTCGAAATGGTCTTCGATCGCACTTTTCGCCCGACCCGTGACGAAGATGAACTCCTCGATTCCGGCCTCCTGAGCCTCTTCCACGGCGTACTGGATGAGNGGCTTGTCGACGATCGGCAGCATTTCTTTCGGCATCGCCTTGGTCGCGGGAAGAAAGCGCGTGCCGAGACCGGCCACCGGAAACACTGCCTTGCGAACAGGTTTGGGCATTGATCGACCTCTTGGTCAGCGGATTACGAGGAAAAATGATTGCGGAAGATCCGCAGCGCGTCCGTCAGGCCACGGAGATGAAAGTTTCCCCTGCTGTATTCCGAACGAGCCGTGTTCGTCCGAACCGGAACGCGCATAGCACATCCCCGGCTGTTTCGCCATCGCGCGAGACCGATGCGCGCGTGATTTGTACCACTCTCCCTCACTGGCAACCAGACCGTCCGGCCAAAGGTCAGGCCGATCGAGCCCCCTCACGCATCCCGGCTGCCGGCCAACAGCACGTCGCGCGCCCGGTTAACCTGTGCGGCGAGAAAGGGCGAGCCGCCCCGGTCAGGATGAACGCTGTTGATCAGACGAAGGTGTGCGGCCTTGATCGCTGCTGTATCCGCGTCCGGGGTAAGCCCGAGAATGCGCAACGCTTCGTCGCGGCTCATCGCGCCGCCGNNTCGGATCCCGGGGGAGCCGCCTTCGGCTCCCGTCGTTTCCTCCGTTCCGCTCCCGGCAGAGCCGCCTCCCGCCGCCGGACCTGCCTGCCGCCAGTCGGGAAAGCGGCGATCCAGATATGCCTCCAGCAGCAGGGCCGACTTTCGGTCCATACCGGCAAGGCTTTGCAGCAGCCCCAGCACCTCTCCAAGCGACAACTGGCTGAGACGTTGTCCAGCGTGTGCCCCNTGCAGCACTTGGCCATCCAGAACCCCNGAACCGTGATCGAGCTGCATGTCGAGGTACGCGGTGCGAATGCCGGACGACGCCGGGCCGCCGCCGCCAAAACTGCCCGCACCGGTCCATCTTCCCCGCTCCAGNAGGCCGCGGCGCCAGATTAGAGGCAGTACGAGCGGCAGCACCGCAAGCAGCCAGGCAATCCTCCCGCTCAACACCAGCAGGATGGCGATGACGGCCAGGACGATAATGCCGGCGGTCCGCGCTGCGACGGCCAGCGTCCGTGGGTCGGCGGCGACGAACCAGCGGATCAGCGTCAGGATGCCCAGAAACAGCAGGACACCGAGGAGGAGCCAGAGAATCACAGCGATCACCGACGGGACAGCTGAAAGGCGATCTGTTTGGCGGCACCGTTGCCGTCCTCAGCCAGCCGTGCCAACGCGGTGCGGCCGCCGGCGGTATAGACCGCCACGGCACGCAGCAGCGCGCGCAAGGCATCGGCACTGCCGGTATCGAAACGGCAGTAAGCGCCGGCGCTGAGACGGGCGATCTCCTTGAACGCCAGTTCGGCTCTGAGATCGAAGCCTTCGTGGAACATGAAGGCCGGCACCCCCAGCGTACCCAGTTCCCCTGCCCGGCTGGCAAGCCGGTCCACATTCTCCTCGATGCAGTCGCCAACGAACACAAGCGCACCGATCCGTTCCCGCGAAGCCTCGTTGATCGCGTGCTGCAGCACNCTGCCGATCTGTGTCTCGCCGGCACGACAGTGCACGCTGCCCATCATCCGTACCAGCTCCGATGCCTCGCACAGCCAGCGGCTTGCCCGGAACTCTCCCAGTCCGCGATAAAAGCAGAGCTGGATCGCAAGCCCGCCCAGACTGCCAGCCGCTTCGAACATCTCGGCCTGCAGGTGTGCGGCGCGATCCCAGGTCGGCTGGCGGCTGGCGGTCGCGTCGAGCGCGAACAGCAGCCGGCCGCGCCCCTTGCCGGCAGCGGCTGCCGGAGTCCGTTTCAGCGTTTCCAGAAAGGCCGCGACGTCCGCCTCCGATGCGCTCGTCGTCAGTGATTTGTCCTTGCGCGTCATCACCCCGGACCGAGGTCGTGATCCGCCCCTGCTCCCTCCTGCCAAACATAGCGCGTTGGCGCGGATTATCTATGCTACGCAGGTAACGGCTTGGCCGGAATAACTGCGGAGGGTGGTAATGGCGGAACGCTGCGATGCCGTGGTGGTTGGTGCCGGCGTGGTCGGGCTCGCAGTGGCGCAGGCACTGGCAGCCGCCGGCCGCGATGTGCTGGTGCTGGAGGCGGCGGAGACGTTCGGCACCGTGACCAGCTCGCGCAACTCCGAGGTCATCCACGCCGGCCTGTACTACCCGGCCGGCAGTCTGAAGGCGCGGCTGTGCCGGCGCGGACGGAACCTGCTGTATGCCTGGCTGGTCGAACACGGCATCGAGTTCGTGCGCTGCGGCAAGCTGGTGGTGGCGACGGACGAAGCCGAAGAAGAGCAGCTGCACGACATCGAGAGCCGGGCGCGGGCCAACGGTGTGGAGGACCTGCGCCGCATCGACGGCACCGAAGCATGCGCGATGGAACCGGAGCTGCGCTGCCGGGCGGCGCTGCTGTCTCCTNCCACGGGCATCTTCGACAGCCATGGCTACATGCTGAGCCTGAAGGGCGCAGCAGAAACCCTGGGAGCGTCCTTTGCTTTCAAGGCCACGGTGACCGGCGGTCGGGTGCACGAGGACGGCATTGATCTGTCGGTCCTGAACGACGGTGCGGAGATTACGCTGTCCTGCCGCACCGTGATCAACAGCGCCGGGCTGGGTGCCCAGGCGCTCGGCCGGGCAATCCGGGGTCTTGCGCCGGAGACGGTGCCGCCGCTGTACTATTCGAAGGGCTGCTACTTTTCGCTTGCCGGCCGGCCGCCATTCGGCATGCTCGTCTATCCTCCTCCCGATCACGCCAGCGTCGGCCTGCACTACACCCGTGATCTCGCCGGGCGCGGGCGCTTCGGACCCGACGCGCAATGGGTGGATGCGATCAGCTATGACGTCGATGGCCGCCGCGCCGACGTCTTCTATGCGTCGATCCGCCGCTACTGGCCGGGCTTGCGCGACGGTGCGCTCGCGCCTGACTACGCCGGCGTGCGTCCGAAGATCCAGTCGCCGAGCGAGCCGCCGCATGACTTCGTCATCCAGGGGCCGGAAACCCACGGCGTGCCGGGCCTGATCGCACTTTACGGCATCGAATCGCCAGGCCTCACCTCGTCTCTCGCGATCGCCGAGCAGGTGGCGGAACAGGCGGGCGGGCAATGAACTCGAAACCACAAATCGAGATCGAGTATTGCACCCAGTGCCGCTGGCTGCTGCGCGCGGCGTGGACGGCGCAGGAGCTGCTGGTGACGTTCGAGGACGAGCTCGGCGGCGTTACCTTGATCCCTGGGCGCGGCGGTATCTTCGAGGTGCGGCTGGGCGGTGAAACACTCTGGTCACGGGCAGCGGAAGGCCGGTTTCCGGAGCTCAAGGAACTCAAGCAGCGGCTGCGTGACCGTATCGCCCCCGACCGGCCGCTCGGCCACCTGAGCGCCAGCCCTCCCGTCACCAGTCTACCGACCCCCGCCCGACCGACTGAAAACGCCCGGCTGAAAACGACGGTGCTACGGGATCCCGGCAGGTCTTGCCGCACCGTGCGGTCGCGTCGAGGCGCACGTGTGTCCGCCCCGAGGAGCTGCGGCCCTCCGAGACGATCCGCTCTCCGTGAGCAGCCAACCGGTCGTTCGGTTCCGGACCGTCCTTACCATCGTCCTATGCCTTCGCTCGCGCGTGCGGATGTGGTGCGCCGTTGCTCCCCGTTCCCCGCACCCGCGCGACCACTACATTAGGTCATCATGTTGCTAAGGAAAGCAATGACCACGCAACATCAGAAATCGGATTGGATCCAGGTTGGAAACATTCGGCAATTGTCTAATCCACAGATATCAGGTTCAGCAGCCGATTAAGACATGACTAATGCATCAAATTGTCACAAATCCTGCCTCTCCGGCGGCGTGGCACATCAGGCGGGATAGCGATTTATTTTGTTGCAACTGCTGTCATATCAGGCGCATTTTTTGCAGCGCACTGCCGCACGGTCGCGAACCTTTGGTTGTCTATCGCTGCTTTTACACGGTCTTGGCCGTTTGCCACACCACGCAAGAGCGCAACGTCCGCCTCACAAGCAGGCAATAAACATATCATTATATCAATATATTAAAGTCACTATCGTGGGCAAAATCGGACTGTGCTTGCTGCTACAACCAGAAGAGGAGTTCCATTTCGGCACATGAAATGCATTCCAGTGAGCAAGACCACAGAGCAACGAATTGGATAGTGCACCGTGACGGACTGGGCTCCAAGAGATCGTGACGCAACACCGGGCAGCAGCGGCGAGATGGCGGGACAGACCATCGCCGAAGCGTGGCCCCCTGCCTCCGGTCCGGCGTGCGAGCCGGCGCGCCAAGGGCGGATCGGACGCGAATGTCCGGACGCACGGATATCGCATCAAGGTTCTGCTGCTGCTGACGCTCCTCAAGGATCCCGGCAACCGTCGGCCGTGCCACAATTTTCTCGGTGTCATTGTCTGCACATGGGGCCAGCTGCCGCAGCTTGGCGAGATCCTGTGCGCGAGTCCCCATCTCATGCCGACCAACGAAGCGTTGCAGATCATCGTTGTTCCGGGCGGCAGCAACGGAACCGTGCCGACACGAGCAGAGGCCGGTACGGGTTCGGCGCTCAACCTGACCCGCATGGAGACCCGCAGCGTCAAGCATGCCGTTGCGTGCTGCCCGCGCGATGACCTGTACCGGCCGACAACCCTGGCCGAAGGTGAACTGGAGCTGGATCCCGGAAGCTGCCGGGTGACGCGCCGGGGCAGGCCGATCCAGCTCAAGCGGACGGAGTTCCGCATCCTCTATGCGCTGATGCGCTGCCGGGGTGCGGTCCTGTCCCGATCCCAGCTGCTGTCGATGGTGTGGCTCCGCCCGTCGGTGGAGATGCGCACGATTGACGTGCACATTCGTCGTCTCCGTCTGGCGTTGAACGGGCCGGGCGAGCCGGACCTGATCCGCACGGTGCGCGGTCTGGGGTACGCGCTGGCGGACTGATCACGCCGCCCTTGCACACACAAGGATATATAGAGGACGCTTGAATACTCCGGCGACCCCGGCCTTGTACCGGGGTCGCCAAGGCCCGGACATAGCCACCCAAAATCGCTGCGGCTGCTCAAGTGGCCGGCAATATTTTGCCAGCACGTCCCTCACCAACGAGTCGAGCCCATCGGGCTCATAACCCGCCGAAAATCCGTCTGTCCGCGCGAAGATGAAATTATCATGACGGTTTTATTGCGGTTTTCGGAAGAGTGTGCTGCTGCAGTGCGGCAGGATTGACTCTCTTTCCGGCTTCTGTTCTGTCCCGGACACGGCGTGATGGATGTCTGGTCCACTGTCGGGCTGGCTGTTCTTCTATGAAAAATGGAGACATGGAGATCACGGGGCTCTGCTCGGCGTTGGGCGCCGATATACGCGCGCCGGTGCCGTGCATTCCTGCTCCAAGTCGCAGCACGAAGTCGCAGCACGAAGTCGCAGCCCGCTTCGCCGCGATGATCCTCGCCAATTCTGCCGCACGGCAGGATCACCGTGCACCAGAGGATAAGAGGAGGAAGAGTGTCATGATGCCATCACGACGCCTGTTCTGGCAGGTTCTTATTCTTGCGCTCGCTGCCTCAGGTTTCGCCGAGCCGGCCCTCGCTCACCAGCAGGAAGGGGTCGCCGGCGGCTTCATCAGCGGCTTTTCGCATCCGATCTTCGGGCCGGACCACCTGGTTGCCATGGTTGCGGTCGGCCTGTGGGGCGCCCAGCTCGGCAAGCCCGGANTCTGGATCCTGCCGATCACCTTCNCCCTGGTCATGGCGTTCGGCGGCCTGTTGGGAGTCCTCAACGTTCCTTTCCCCGCGGTCGAGCCGGTAATTGCCGCATCGGCCATTGTGCTCGGGCTCGTCGTCGCCCTGCGGGTCCGCGCCGCGTTCTGGATCGCAGCGGTCCTGGTCGGCATCTTCGCGATCTTCCACGGTTACGCCCATGGACAGGAGCTGCCGCAAGCCGCCAACCCGGTTGCCTACGGTGTCGGCTTCGTGCTCGCCACCGGCCTACTGCATCTTTTGGGCATCGTCATTGGCCTGCTGATCGCCTGGCCGATGGGCGAGCGGCTGGTGCGCGCCTGCGGTGTCGTGATCGCCCTGCTCGGCTGCTATTTCCTTTACGGCCAGTTTGGGGCGGGCGCGTGACCCCCACCACCCTGCTCTCGTCGGTTTTGTCGCCGTCGCGCCCGCCTTCGAGGCACCTGTTGGCGGTGCTGTGTCTGGCCCTGCTGCTCGCAGGGCCGACGACGGCACAGGCACATCTGGTCAGCACCCGCTTCGGCGATTTCTACGGCGGCGTCCTGCATCCGCTGACCGCGTTTGAGCACGTGCTGCCCTGGCTGGCGATGGGCATCCTTGCCGGCATGCAAGGGCCAAAATGCGGACGCTGGATCCTGCTGGCGTTTCCGTTCGGGCTCGCCGTCGGCACCACGTTCGCACTCGTCATTCACCAAGAGCCGCTGGTCTCGACGCTCAATATCGCATCGTTCGTGCTCGTGGGCGCCCTCGTCGCCGCAGCTTGGCGGCTGCCGCAATCGGTGCTGATCGTGCTCGGTGTGGCTCTGGGGCTCACCCACGGCTACGAGAACGGCACGGCGATGACGGCCGAGACCAACACGCTGCTGTTCGTCTCCGGAGTTGCTTGCGTGGGGTACGTCGTCATTGCACTGGTGACGGCGTCAACGGTCGCCTTCCTGCGTGGCGACGCGTGGCGACGCATCGCGCTGCGGGCGCTCGGTAGCTGGGTAACCGCCATCGGTATCATGCTGATTGCCTTCCGCCTCGCGGCCCGCTGACAAGCTGGTCACGGGAAAAACCAGCAAACGCATGAACGTATACGGTTAACGGGTCCGACTCAGTCCTGCGAACAGGCGCTGACCTGCTCAAGTCGCCGCTGCAGGGATCCCCGCGCGTGGATAGCGCGCCAGTCCGCGCTCGTTGTGCCAGCACTGCGGACGGCTTGATCCTTCCCGGCACCATCTCCCACGGTGTCACTCAGCTACTTTTTCCAACTAGTTTCCTCAACTATTTTCTCGATGAACTCGCCAAGCACTGGCGTGTCGGCTGTGAGGACATGCTACGACCAGCATTTATGCGGTATTGGCTGACTCGACGCCTGATTTCCGGTCGATCTTGCACGGTCGCATCTCCTACGTATTCGCTACGCCATTCGAGTTTTAATGGTTAAAATCTTATCTTTTATTCAGAAAATACTCCGGAGTATTCATTACACCATCAGCTGTAGATATTGGAATATGTGTTGAGCTGGATATTCAACGTTAGGTCGTTTTGCTTATCCATAACACGTCTTCATGATCGATCTCGCATTTTGGACGCTGATGCATAGCTGTATTGCGCACAGACACATTGCCTCATACGAAGCTAACGTGTATCTCAACACACGTATCAGGAGACGGTAGTTCCCATCAAACGCGTGGGGCGGTTGTGAAGGAACCATGTCCGGGGGCGGTAGCTTAAACGCTCACAGGCTGCATGGTTTGCAGTAGAAAAGTAGTAAACTGCTCATAAACGCGTACCGTAGCTGGTATTTTCATTTGTCTTAATTTCGGTATTCGCCGCGTTAGTACTCCGTAGCATGTCGTTGCGGATTAGATGGTGCGCTGAACGCACCATAGTGGGTAGTTGTTGCCCATCGTCAGAGGAGTGCATAGAAGTGCAGAGTGTACGGTCGATCGGGGGTGAATGTCGAGGTATCCTCGCGGTCGGAGGTTCTCTCAAGGTTCGTTTCGAGCATTCGGAACCGTGAGAAGTTCTGGCTGGCATTCGCCAACACGAACTTGATAACCTTTGCAAACCGCAGCTCTACTCTACATGCAGCCTTGCGGCGCTTCCACGTCATCAATGACGGCGTGGGCATGCAGCTCGCCTGTCTCGCCCGGCATGGAGAGAAATTTCCGGAAAACCTGAACGGAACGGATCTCGTCCCCTATCTGCTGAAGAATGCGTCGAGCCCGGTTCGCGTGTTCTTGTTCGGTGCAAAGCCGAAGTCGGTCGAAGGGGCGGCAAAGGCGCTGAGCGCCTATCCCGGCGTTGAGGTGTGCGGCTTCAGGGACGGATATTCCTGCTGGGATGACATGCCCGGGCTGGTGAAGGAGATTAACGACTCCAATCCCGATGTGGTTCTTGTCGGGCTCGGCAATCCGTTTCAGGAGCTTTGGATCGCGCGATACGGCTCGGAACTCAAGGCACCGGTCACGATGGCCGTAGGGGCGTTGTTCGACTTCCTGTCAGGAACCGCAACCCGGNCCCCATCACTGCTTCGCCGAGCACGCCTCGAATGGTTGCATCGCCTGGTCCATGAGCCGAAGCGGCTCTGGCGCCGATATACCGTCGATGCCATGTACTTCTTCTATTGCGTCCTACTCAGGGCAGAGGACCCAAGCCCAACCTTGAAGTGCTGCTGTCCCGGATGAGCCTGGAAGTTGAAGCGCTGGAAAAAACGCTTGATAATGCGCATTCGGCTACCTGAGCTGGGCGGATCAAATAGAGATCTGCTGAAGGCATTTTTCAACCAAACAGGTGCGACCGCTACGATCAGGCATCGCAGGAAAGCAAGCCCATACGGATACATGGGTTGCTTTCCTCGGCTGTTCGGGGAATTATCGAGCTAATGGACGATCGGTAATGCGCGCGCATTAGGATGCGGCCATTGATATAGTGCTCGTATGATTGACACGGGCAATCTGCAAGTCTATCCGAAGATAGCTTACACGCTCCTCAGACAATCCGTCCCTTGATAGAAGCATGTTTTCGCGTTTTGATGCCAAGACAGATGCGGTTAGTCCTGTCGACATCATCCGCATTCTCAATAGGCGTAAATGGCTTATAATTTTTCTAATTAGCGTANTCAGTATTGTCTTGTATTTTTATTTATTTACAGCAAATCCGCGATATACATCAAATATAAAAATCATGATTGAGGGCGTTTCTGGCCCTCTGTTTGCCATGGAAAAAATAATAATAACANTGGTTGAAAACAAAACTGATATCGATGACTCTATCGAAATTCTTCGGTCTCGCGCACTAGCACGCCGCGTCATTAAACAATTAGATTTAATATCCGATCCGGAGTTCCAGACAAGATCATCTTTGATCGATGGATTGTTATATCGCGTACGTGAAATCATCCAATCTCAAAAACAAGATATGGGTATTGATACTAAGCTTCGGAATAGAATCAAATCTGATAATGCTATTGATGCATTTCTTTATCGTTTATATGTAGAACAATTGAACCACTCCAACGTCATTTCTGTGTCATTCAGCTCAGGCTCGCCCGAAACGTCGTGGAAGGTGGCGACGGCGATTGGCGATGACTTTCTCGCCTGGCGGGTCGAACACAATGCCGTACGGGCAGAAAAAGCGAACGCATGGCTCGACACCCGTGTTCATCAGCTGTCGGAGACAGTCCGCAAAGCCGATGAGGCGGTGGAGGAATACCGCAATCGGTATGGTCTGCTTGAGGGCGAACGCGTCTCGCTGATCGCTGAGCAGATTTCAAAAGTCAGCGGGAGCCTGATTGACGCCTCAGGCGAGAAGAAGAAGGCGGAGGCCGACTTGGCGCAGGTCAATCGGCTGATCGCTCAAGGCAGTGACCTCAGCAGCGCCCAGCAAATCCTCGACTCTGCGCTCTATGTGCGTCTGCGCGATCAGCAACTCGAAATCGAACGGGAATACGCGCAAAAGTCGCAAGAGTTGGGGCCGCGCCATCCCTACATCTTGCAGCTGCAGGCAAAGCGCGACAGAGCACGCAAGGACATCAGGGCCGAAATCGCCAAGGTTGCGCGCGCCCTGGAAAACCAAGTGGCGGCGGCGCAACGGGAGGCATCGCTGAGCGCGGAGCTCACCGATCTGAAGCAGAAACTTGCGCAGGCGAACATCCATTCCGTCGAACTGCGGGCTCTTGAACAAGACGCCGATGCCAGCCGCGAGATGCTGCAGAAGATGATGGCCGACGCGATGACACAGGACGCAGAACGCTCACCCGGCGCCCAGTCACCGCAGGCCAGCGTGATCTCAGATGCGGCCTTCCCCATAACGCCGGTGACGCCGAAANAATCCCTGCTGCTCGTTCTCGCAACGGTCGGCTCGGCACTGCTGGGCATCCTCCTCGCATTTCTGCTTGAGCTTCTCGACGGGAGCTACCGCAGCAGTGCGCAGGTTGAACAGGAACTCGGCCTTCCGGTCCTTGCCTACCTGCCGAAACTGCCCCGCAGACGCGTCGTGCCGCCACAGCGGATTGCGACAGAGCCGTTCTCGGCTGCAAGCGAAGCCATCCGCGCCATTCGGGTTCGCCTCGCCACCGTTGAGCCGGCGCCAAAAGTCATCGCGGTTGTTTCTTCCGAGCCAAAGGAAGGAAAGAGCACGCTGGCCATTGCGATGGCCGCCNCTGGGGCGCGCGCCGGTCGCCGGGTTCTGCTGCTCGATGCCGACCTGCGGACGTCCGGGATCGCGCGCGTTGGGAATAGTCGTTGGGAGCGGACTGGCCGACGTCATTCTCAAGGTCGTGCCTCTGGATACGGCCGTCCACCGGAACACACTGACCGGAGTCGATGTGATTNNATCGCGCGAGGCGCCAGCCTCTATGAGCAAGACGCGGACGCGCTGAGCGCGCATGCAGACCGGTTTCGCGCAGTGCTCGCCGCCCTTCGGCCCCACTACGATCTCATCATCATTGACAGCCCCTCGGTTTCCATCCTCGCCGATGCGCAGGTCGTCGCAGCGTCCGCCGACGCCACACTCATGGTTGTTGCCTGGGGACGGACATCGAGGAAAAGTGTGCGGACCGTGGTTCAGACCCTGCGTGCGGCCGGGTCCGGANCCCTTGGCGTCCTCCTGAACCGGGTCAGTGAGGCGAAGATCGCGTCTTACACCGAAGGAGAGGCAGGATATTGTAACCGGAAATACCAGCGCTACTATGCGCCACCGGGAGTCCAGACTTGATATTCCATACGAAGATTAAAGCATTTCGTTCTGGAACAACAAAATTATATCACTCTAGCAAAAATATTCTGCATGACTCGCGGCTTCAACGCGTCATTTCACGCGCGACCTTTACCATGGCGGCAAAAGTCGCCGGCGCTGGTGCCGGATTCAGTTTCAACGTCCTGGTGGCCAGACAGCTCGGCGTCGACGATTACGGCCTGTTTACCTATGCGATTACTCTGGTTGCGATGCTCTCCGTGTTGTCCGCGTCCGGGCTGAACACGGTGACGGTCCAGTTTGTCGCCGCTTACGCAATTGAACAGCGATGGGCCCTCCTGTCAGGACTTCTCCGCTGGGCACTGATCCGCGTGACTTTGATCAGCGGCGCCGTCACCGCGTGCCTCATCCTGGTGACGAAACAGCCTTACGTCGAAATTGATGCGAACGAGCGGCTCACTCTTCTGGTGGGCAGTGGCGTTGTGTTCTTTGGCGCCCTGGCGGTCGTCGAGTCCGGCATTCTGCGTGGTTTCAAACGATTCATCATTGCCGAGCTGGTCGATACGGGAGCCGGGCTCCGATCCTTGTTCTCGCTTGGTGCACTTCTCGTCGTGCTCGCCTTTGGTGGACGCTTGAGCGGTGCAGACCAGGGAATGTGGATCAGCACGCTGTGCGCTCTCGCCGCTCTCGTATGCAGCAGCGTGGTTCTTTTCAGGTCACTTCCACCGTCCCTCAGATTGCAAGAAGCCAAGTATAATACCAGAAAATGGACAAAGACGGCTGTTCCTCTCATGCTGATGAATGCCGCTTTCTTATTTCAGAGTCAGGTCGATATCATCATGCTCAAGCATATGTCGACCACCGTTGAGGTTGCATTGTTTNTTGCCGCATGGCGCATATCGTCGCTTGTTCTGTTTCCTGTCATTTCCGTAGGCGCCATAACCGCACCAACGATGGTCGAATTATTTACACTTAAGAAATATGATGATCTTCAAAAGCTTATTTACCAGACATCGACAATAACATTTTTTTCAGCGATCATCGTTTGTATTATGGGATTGTGGTGGGGACGCAACGTGCTCTCGCTGTTCGGCGCGGAGTTCGTGGACGGATACCGGGTCCTGGTCATTCTCCTCGCCGGTCAGTGCATCAGTGCCTTCGCCGGTAACCTGGTCTTGCTGATGACCGTTTCCGGTCATTATGGCGCGGCCTGTCGCATTGTGGTGCTGGCTGTACTCGGGAATATCGGGCTCAACCTTGTTCTCATCCCGGTGATGGGACGAGAAGGTGCCGCGTGGAGTTCTCTCGTCGTTTCGCTCACAAGCAGCGGCACGATGGCCTGGACGTTGTATCGCCTGACCGGTCTGCGTGCGAGCCCTGGCGCCGTCTTGTTCGACACGCTCAACGAATATCGCCACACGCTGTTTGGCTCAGACAAACGTTAGCCGCACGCCAACGACGTGCGCTGTCTCTCCCTCCATGGGGGATCCGTGATGCGCGGGGCGGATGGCGCTGGGTCGGCAGAGGGGTTGGCAAGGGGATCTGGCGGTGACCTGGTGAACAATGCCGCGATCGTCGGGGCGCGTTTTCAAAGATCACCCCAGACCCCACTGCCATCTCAGGCGGCCCGCAAGGCGGGCCGGCCCGAAGGTTTACGCCGGTACCGCGAGGTGACCGGCCAGAGCCTGGCGCAGTTCGGTTTCCTGCTTCTCGGAGAGCGAGGTGCGCAACACCGTCCCGGGATACTGTTCGAGGTCCGGCAGGACACGGTCGAGCGTCACCTTCTTGAACAGAACGAACAGCGCCGAGCTGTCCTCGCACACCGCCTCGCCGACTTCCTTGATGAAGTTGTCGTTGATTCCGTAGTCCTTCAGCTTGCCGCTAAGCGCACCGCCGGCAGCACCGGCTGCCGCGCCCACCGCCCAGCCGATCAGCGGGTTCATGAACAGCACGCCGATCAGCAGCCCCCACAACCCGCCCCAGGTCGCGCCGCCGATCGCGCCGCCGGCCACCGTGTTCACCATCTGGTGAAGCTGCAGCTTACCCTTGGCGTCGCGGGTGACGATGCAGGCGTCGTTCAATTCGACCAGATACTCCTTTTGCATTTGCACGAGATCGGCCAGAACCTTTTCCGCCGTATCAGCCCCTTTGAACGAAATCGCGACCAGATCGCTCATGACGTCATCCCTTCTTCCTGTTCTGCACCTGATGGTTCCGGAAGCACAACGCCTTCCGCTGCAGGCTGCATAGAGAACTATGGTTACCCGCGTATGACAATGGTCTCCCGTGGGTCACCCAGGCGGACGAGGGCTGAAAAAACATCCGAACCGCTGCGGTCATCTGGTCCATAAGGGTTGGCAACACCGCTGCAATCGTCGTTTACTGGCGGCAATTCAGGGGCTCAAGCAACATGAACTTCAGCCAGCGACATGGGGCGATGCGGCTGTCGCGAGCGAGCGATGGCCGTCATTGGAATGGGGACGCTGGCAGCCCTGGCGCTGATGGCACGGCCGGCGCACCGATGGGAGCCCGGATCTCGCCAGAGCGTGTTGGGAGACCCCGGTGCGGCTGATGATGATCCGCGGCGTCCTGCTCGACATTGCCGGCGTGCTGGTGGACGGCGCCGAGCCGATCCCCGGCGCGCTTGAAGCCGTCGACGCGCTGCGCCGCGAAGGGATGCCGTTCCGGCTGGTGACGAATACCTCGCGCCGATCGAAGCGCGCGGTGTTCGAACAGTTACGAACGCTCGGTTTCGACGTCGCGCCGAGCGACGTGTTCACTGGCGCGGAAGCCGTGGCGGCGCATCTGCGCAGCCATCACCTGACACCGTTTCTGCTGGTGCATCCGGCGCTCGAAGACGACTTTGCCGACCTGACGGGCGGGACGCCGGACGCGGTGGTGATCGGCGATGCCGCCGATCGCTTTACCTACGACCGCCTGAATGCGGCGTTCCGGCTGCTGATCGACGGTGCGCCGCTGCTGGCGATTGCGACCAACCGCTACTTCAAGGACGCAGACGGCCTGAGCCTCGATGCAGGCCCCTTTGTCACCGCGTTGGAGTATGCGGCGCAAGTCCGGGCAGAGGTGTTCGGCAAGCCCGCGCCGGCCTTCCTCAAGGCCATCCTCGCCGATCTCGGCTGCGCCGCCGCCGAAACGGTGATGATCGGCGACGACGTCGAAGCCGATGTCAACGGCGCACTCGCCGCCGGCCTGCACGCCATCCTCGTCAAGACCGGAAAGTACCGGTCTGGCGACGAGGCACGCATCTCTGAAGGCGGTGCCTGTGCCGCTGACGTGCAGGACGCGATCGCGACCGTGGTTTCCCTCTGAATCGACAGATCGCCTCAGCACCCTCCGATCCGCAACACCCACGGTATGACCAGCAGAACTGGCGGTCGTGGCTGTTTTTTCTTCCCCACAGACACTCCATTCTTGATCGTCTGGTAAAGATGATGTTGAAGTTAATCGTCTTCCCACAAGACGATAATCATTATCAGTATATGGTAAATCAGTCGTTCGCAAGCTGGCCTCGCGAGCAGACTGCAAGACAGTGAGCCAAAAAAATGGCTGACACAACAGTGGAGCGGGATCAATAGTCATGGCTACTTACTATGCCTACGTGACTGAAACAAATGCTAGCAGTGAACTTGTCACGACAGCTGGCGACTCCTCCTATTCTGGTAATATAGTAGAGAAAGACAGCGAACCAAATCTCTTGAATGCGAATGAGCAATTCATGCTTGGCAGTGAAACTTTTGTCTATTTTGCGCCTACAACCGTGGAAGTTTCACCAAGTGAATTTATGACTGGTTTTGTCGCAGCAAATACAAGCAGCAATGTTTTGTTTGTTTTTCTGCCGAATTTTACCGGTCCGATTGACTCGACACCGGTGGATTATTCGCAGTCGTCCGGTGAACCATGGGATCTCCAAAGCAATCAACCGGTGTGTTTGCTCGAAGGCACGTCGGTGCAAACGCCGGATGGAGAGCGCCCGGTCGAAGATCTTCGGGCGGGCGATCTGGTCGTCACCGCCGACGGCNGCAGCAACCCCATCCGCTGGATCGGCCACACCAGGATCAGCCGCTACCAGCCGGATCAGCTCAGCATCCTGCCGATCCGCATTCGCGCCGGCGCGCTCGGCGAGAACCTCCCCACCCGCGACCTGCTGGTCTCTCCCGATCATGCCGTGTTTATCGACGGCACCCTCGTGCAGGCCGCAGCACTGGTCAACGGTTGCTCCGTGGTCCGCGAGTGGAGTGCGCCAGGAAGTTTCACCTACTACCACATCGAGCTCGAAGCACACGCGCTGATCCTCGCCGAAGGAGCACCCGTGGAGACGTTCGTCGACAACGTCGACCGGATGTCCTTCGACAACTGGGAAGAGCACCTGCAGCGGTTCGGTGAGCTGGAGTCCATCCCGGAGATGGACTACCCGCGTGCCAAATCCGCCCGCCAGGTGCCGAGCCACGTGCGCCGGATCATCGACCGGGAGCGGCGCAAGTTCGGGATGGAGGTCGCCGCCTAGAGCGCGGTTCGATCAGATTGAACCGCACTCTAACTGTTTGATTTTAGAGCAAGTCAATCTGATCAAGCGAGTCCGCTTGATCAGATCTTGCTCTAGGCACTCCGTCCAACGCCCACGTACGTAAAGCCACGTCTGGCCATGTCCTCGGGCCGGTAGATGTTGCGCAGGTCGACGATCACCGGGGCGGCAAGGGTGCGCTTGATACGGTCGAGATCAAGCGCGCGGAAGGCATCCCATTCGGTGCAGATCACCAACGCTTCCGCATCCTCCGTGCAGGAATAAGCATCCTCGCAGAACACCACGTTTGGCATCAGCGGGCGCGCCTGCTCCATGCTCTCGGGATCGTAGGCATAAACGCGTGCGCCGGCGTCTTCGAGTGCGGTCACGATCGAGATCGAGGGAGCATCACGCATATCGTCCGTATTGGGCTTGAAGGCGAGCCCCAGAAGCGCGATGCGCTTGCCCCGCACGGAGCCGCCGCAGGCCGCGATCACTTTTCGCGCCATCGCCCGCTTGCGCTGGTCGTTGACGGCGATCACGGTTTCGACGATGCGAACGGGAGCCCCATGGTCCTGTGCCGTCTTGACCAGCGCCATCGTATCCTTGGGAAAGCAGGATCCGCCGTAGCCCGGGCCCGCGTGCAGAAACTTCGGACCAATGCGATTGTCGGAGCCGATACCCCGGGCGACCTCCTGAACGTTTGCACCAACCTGCTCGCACAGATCGGCAATCTCGTTAATGAAGGTAATCTTGGTGGCGAGAAACGCATTCGCTGCGTACTTGATGAGTTCCGAGGTCCGCCGGTCGGTAAAAAACAGCGGCGGCTGGTTCAGATTAAGAGGCCGATAGACCTCCGCCATGAGTTCACGCGCTCGATGGTCCTCGATGCCGACGACGATGCGATCAGGATGCTTGAAGTCTCCGATGGCGGAGCCTTCGCGCAGAAATTCGGGATTGGAGGCGACGGAGAAATCCGCGTCCGGGCGATGTTCACGAATGATCCGTTCGATTTCATCACCCGTGCCCACCGGAACGGTCGACTTGGTGGCGACGACGGTGAATCCTTCGATGGCCGCGGCAATTTCCACGGCCGCCCCGTAAACGTACGAGAGATCGGCATGGCCGTCGCCGCGGCGCGAGGGCGTACCGACGGCGATAAACACGGCCTCCGACTGGCGGACCGCTTCAGCCAGATCGGTCGTAAACAACAACCTGCCCTGTCGCCGGTTGGCGACGACGAGATCATCCAATCCGGGTTCATAGATCGGAATCCTGCCGTCTTCCAGGGCGGCGATCTTTGCAGCGTCTTTGTCCGTACAGATGACACTGTGGCCAAAATCGGCAAAACAGACCCCGGAAACGAGACCGACGTAGCCCGCTCCCACCATCGTAATCCGCATCACGTTCCCCTGATCACTCGCCACTCGCTCATTGACGCAACGGCTTATCCCCGTGCGTCCAACGTTGTCCACCTGTGGCGGGGTGAAGCCGCGATGCGATGGCTGCAGTGACCCTGTTGCGTGATCCGGACGCAACGGCACGAGCTTGACACGGCACGGGCGACGGGAACGCCTGGGTGGAAGGGTGAACCAAGCTGGTCCCGCGCAAGAGGCTTACTTAATCCCGATCACTCCCCAAAAACCCAGCAATCGACAGAACCTAATGGATGAAGTCTGACGGAGGAATCCTGTTGGGGATTCCCCGTGATTGGCGCGCGTGCGAGTCTGGGGCATGCGCGATGGGATTGTCGTCGAGGTTTCGGCTGCCGACAGGGTCCGTCTGGAAGCGGTGGTGGCGGATCGGAACAGCCCGCAGAAGCACGTCTGGCGAGCGCGGATCGTGCTGCTGACCGCCGAGGGCACGGCACCTGCGAGATCATGCGGCGGACGGCGAAGAGCAAGACCGCCGTCTGGCGCTGGCAGGAGCGGTTCATGCGGGCCGGCGTCGACGGCCTGCTGCGCGACAAGACGCGGCCGTCGCGCATTCCGCCGCTGGGCCGGGAGGTCGCCGGGCGCGTCGTCGCGCTCACCACGACCAGCGACCCGCCGGGCGAGGCGACGCACTGGACCGCCGGCGCGATGGCCAGGGCGGCCGGCATCAGCGTCTCCTCGGTGCAGCGGATCTGGCGGGCGCACGGCCTGCAGCCGCACCGGGTGCGCCGCTTCAAGCTGTCGCGCGATCCCGAGTTCGTGCCGAAGCTGCGCGAGATCGTCGGCCTCTATGTCGATCCGCCGGCCCACGCGGTCGTGCTGTCGGTCGACGAGAAGAGCCAGATCCAGGCGCTCGACCGCACCCAGCCCGGCCTGCCGATGAAGCCGGGGCGCCTCGGCACGATGACCCACGATTACAAGCGCAACGGCACGACGACGCTGTTTGCGGCGCTGAACGTGCTGGAGGGCACGGTGATCGGCCGCTGCATGCAGCGCCACCGGCACCAGGAGTTCATCCGCTTCCTCAACGGCATCGAGGCCGCCGTCCCGGTCGGCCGGATCGTCCACGTCATCCTCGACAACTACGGCGCCCACAAGCACGCCAAGGTGCGCGCCTGGCTCGACCGACACCCCGCTTCGTCTTCCATTACACGCCGACCTCGGCGTCGTGGCTGAACGCCGTCGAGGGCTTCTTCGCCAAGCTGACCAAGCGGCGCCTGAAGCGCGGCGTCTTCCGCTCGCTGGTCGAACTGCAGGCCGCCATCAACCGCTTCCTCGCCGAAACCAACGACAATCCCAAACCCTTCGTCTGGACCGCCGACCCAAACCGCATCATCGCCGCCGTCAAACGCGGGCACCAAACGTTGGATTCCATCCACTAAGGGAGGAAGAATCGACTCTGATGCTTGCGCGCGCAACTGCGAACATAGGCCTGTTTTTCCACGCAGCCCGGACAAGCGCCAGGACGAGCAAGCGCACAAAAACTTTGCGTGCAAGATTTCGCCAAAAATTTATATATCAAAAGGATACGTGTGGCGGAGGTAGTGTCCGCCGCATATAGAACGCACGAGATCACAGGTCGTCGTGTTCTCATTGAAATCATTGATTCTATCGCCTCGCCAGTGTGGCACCAGTTGCACTGAGTCGCACACAGACGCGCGTATATGTGTGTGAATATAAAGATGGTCACAGGCACACTCAATGCAGCACGAATTCGCGGACTCACTGAGCGGGGACGGTACGGGGATGGTGGTGGGCTGTGGCTCCAGGTCCGTTCCTGTTCGATCCCGGCCTTTGATAGATTGGGTCGAGTCTGAATCGTTCTGGCTCTGAAGTCCAGACGTTGCAGATGTATTCGTATGGGGTGAGGCGGCGCAGGGTCTTCAGTCTTCTGCCGAAGGTGTCGGCTGCGATGAAGTCGGCGAGGTGCGTTTCGAATTTGGCATGATCGTCATCGTGGAAGCGCTTGACGGTGGCGTCCTTGATGGTCCGGTTCAGTCTGTCCACCTGGCCATTGGTCCGCGGATGGTTCACCTTCGTCAGGCGATGCGCGATGCCGTTTTCCTGGCATCGCATGTCGAACATGTGCGTCATGTGGCGTGCGGTTGGACCGTCTGCATAACGCGGTGGGACGGTGAACGGGATGCCATTGTCGGTGAGCACGGTGTGGATCTTGTAGGGCACGGCCTCGATGAGGGCTGAGAGGAAGGCGGATGCGGACGTGCGTCCGGTTTTCCTGACGACCTGGACGACAGCGAATTTGCTCGTGCGATCACTGGTGGCGGAGAGAGCTTACCCTCGGCAGTCTGCACTTCGGCACTATCGATGTGGAAAGAGCCGAGGGGATCGGTCTTGAATTTTTCTGTGCCGGCTTGTCTTCTGCGACATCGGGCAATCGGCTGATGCCGTGACGCTGCAGACACCGATGCAGCGACGAGCGCGTCAGGTGCGGCAGTGTCGGCCGAAGCGCGGAGAGGCAATCGTCCAGCGGCAGCAGCGTGTGGCGGCGAAACGCGACAATAACCGCCTCATCTTCGATCGAAAGCACTGTCGAATGCGGCTCTTTCGGCCCCGTCTTCAGATCGGACGGTGATGTCCGCTTCTTCCACGTCGCGACGGTCTTGGGGTTGATCCCGTAGCGCTTCGACAGCGCCCTCAGGCTCTCTTGACTATTTTGTATCGCTCGACGCACCGCCTCTGTCGTCCGGGCGCCCCGGTGCAGAACCTGTCCCATAGGGCCTCCTTCCACTCCCGTGAAAAGATCGCACCATCAAAGGCCGGGATCAAACACCTAGGATAACCGTCGGTGTTCTACGTCACGATGGCTGTTGCACCCGAAGCGGACGAACTCCGGACTCCTGAGAGGGTGCCCCTATAATGCCTAAGCGTTTTGCGTGCATGGAAAGGAGAGGGAGAGAGAGCGCACGCACGCAAGATGTGCGCGGTATTATCGCGCTATCTTGGCTCGCAGCGCTACGCTTGCTCGGCAAGGGGCGTGCCGTCCCCTGTGCAACCCCTGCCTGTGGCACTTCGCCGGGATCAAACACCTAAGCGTTTCTTGACACAGTGACTGGAGGTCGGAATGCCAGATACACATACCGCAAATGTCGCGCTCCCGCTCGCTACCGGCGTCGATATCCTGGGAACGCCTGCAGACGACACCATCGCCGGCGATGCGCTTGAGCTTGCGCCCAACCCGGTCGACCTGCTCGTCAATGCAGGCAGCGGCCAAGGCACGGTGGACGGCGCCAGCGGCCAGACGGCAACCGGCGGCTCCAATACGCTCGTCGGCCTTGCCGGCAACGACATTCTCGTCGGCGACGTAATCGGCGACGGCAGCGGGCCGATCACCGCACAGGTTCTCGCCGGCGCAGCTGAAGTGCTGCGGTTCATTTCCAATCCCCGGGCGTCGGACGCCGGTGACGGTGGATCGTTCAACACCGCCCGCGGCTTCGATGACCGCCTTTTAGGCAACAACGGTGATGATCAGCTCATCGGCGATGTGTTTTCCAGCGGAAATGACGACGCACAACTAGAGGTCAACGCCGGCGGAGGCGGTGTTTCCGGTGAACGGAACGGTCCGATCGGAGGCGATGGCAACACAGCTATAGGATTCAACAGCACCGCCCTCGGCAGCGCCGGAGATGACGTCATCGTCGGCGACGTAAGAAAAGTCGGCGGCGACGCCGATCTGCTAGCGACGGCCGGAGATGGAGATCTATCTCCAGTATATTTTGGTCATCACGATGAACCCTATGACTTTTTGGCAAGGGAGGTGACAATAATCGAAGTGTTGCCTTTAACGATTTGCTCATCGGAGCAGCCGGGCTGAATACGCTGGTCGGCGACACACTCCGTGAGGGCCGTGGTACGCTGAGCATCGCTGCTTCCGCCGGAATCGCCGGTGGCAGCGGTAATATGGTCGCGGCTGCCAGCGACACGGTATCCGGTGGTGCTGAAACCGACCTTCTGGTCGGCGATGCACTGCTGCGCCGAACCATCGGCGATACATCCGTGCTCTCGGTAGACGCAGGAAACGGCATTAGCGAATCCACTTCTCGGACGGGTGGCGCGGGCGGGAGTGCTAACACCATCGGCGCTTTCAACGATCGACTCGCGGGGAACGCCGGCAACGATACGGTCGTCGGTGACGTTCGTGGCGAGAGCGATCTCAGTGACCTCACACTGCGCACGGTAGCCGGCCGCGCGGGTGACTTCGCGTTCGGTGGTGTAGGTGGCGACGCTAATACCGCTCAATCCTTTAACGACCACCTGCTTGGCGGCAACGGCGGCGATACGATCGTCGGCGACATTTCCCGCACCTCCAGCGCCGGTGAGGTTACCGTGGACGTCTCTGCCGCCACGGGGGTAGAGGTGGGACTGGAAGTTCCTACAATAGACATGACGGACGTCCCGGCGGCGAGTCCAGCATGGCGATGTCGTTCAACGACATCGGCATCGGCGGAAACGGCACCGACACGATAGTGGGCGATATCCTGCAGCAGCTCACGCGCGACACTCTCGCGCTCACTGTAGAAGCTGGAACCGGCGGGGAGGCTTGGGGTCAAGTTATTTTCATTCGTTTGACGGAGGCGATGGCGGTTCCAACACCACGATCCGCAGTTTCACAGACACGCTGCACGGAGGTGGCGCCGATGACCTGATCGTGGGCGACATCTCGCGGGTAGACTCTGAAGGCAACATCGCGCTCAGCGTGCAGTGCGGAAACGGCGGCAACGGCAACATTGAGGTTTATGACACGTCACGCAGCGGCGGCAACGGCGGCAGCAATGCTCGCATTACCACATTCTCCGATACGCTCACCGGCAGTAATGGCGACGACTGGCTGGTCGGGGACCTTCACCAAACAGGAAGTTCCGGTGGGGTTTCTGCCACGGTCGAGGTCGGCACAGGTGGAGACGACGACGATCTGCCGGCGGGTTCCGGCGGAAACAACAATGTCGTCACCGCATTCAGCGACGTTTTGCAGGGCGGCGCTGGCAACGATACGCTCATCGGCGACCACTCTGCCGTGTCGACCCAAGTCTTCTACTATAGGCCCGAAATCTACGTAGGCACCGATGGCGATGGCGGAGCGGCAGGTGGCACTGGCAATGTTGTCAGCGCGTTCTGCGACACCTTGATTGGCGGCAACGGCGACGACCTCTTGGTCGGTGACGTCCTCGGCACGGGAGCCTCCCAAGCTGAGATCGAAGGTGGCAATGACAACACCATTTCTGCGTTCCGTGACATCCTGCTGGGCGGAGTCGGCAACGACTCCCTGTTCGGCGATGCCGGAGAGGACAGCACTGTCTCCTCAAATCTAATATCCAGCGACTTCGAAGGCCGCGACTTTGTGTTCGCGGATACACTGCTCGGCGGCAACGGCGACGACCTGCTGAGCGGCGGCCGTGGCACCGATCTGATGCTTGGCGGAGCCGGCGATGACATGTTGGACGGTGGGATGGGCGTCGATCAGATGTCCGGCGGAGCCGGCAGCGACCGTTTCTCCTGGATGCGAAACGATGTGAGACAGTACGATGGTGGAAAGCTCATCTCGGTCGTCGATGAGATCACCGACTTCTCCCTTGACGATGTCCTTGATTTCACCAAGTTCAGTGCTTCTTCTTATTCATTCACGGCAGAGGATATCACGCTGCGCTCCGACAGCGGCGATACCATCATCTCGGTTTCGTTACCCTCTTCTTCCGGCGATATGGTGGTGCTCAGCGACTTCACCACAACGCTCAGCGTCGAGGAACTTGTCGACGACGGCGTGATCCTGATCGCTTGAACACCCTGCAACGCGACGGCGCTTGACGGCAGCGCCGGAGGGACATTCCCTCCCGGTGTTCCGGCGTCAGCACAACTGTTTTTCCCGTTTAAGGTTTGCCCATGGACCAGCCAAGCTCGCCCCTCCTCTGCCTCTGCCCCACCGCCTGCGCCCACCCTGCCGGGCGGGCAGCCGGTGCCGCAGTTCCGGTTCTCCGCTTCGCGGCAGATGGCGGCGTGGATGGCCGAGCACCGGGTGAGTATCGGCTTCACCACCTATCAGGCCGGGCTGATGTTCCTGGTGGGGCTGCAGGACAATGGCCGCTTTCACTTCGCCAACCGCAGCTTTCCGCGCTGCATGGGGATGTGGTGCGACGGGCAGACGCTGTGGATGAGTTCGCTCTACCAGCTCTGGCGCTTTCAGAACATCCTCGCGCCCGGCGAGACGCGGGACGGGCTGGACAGGCTGTTCGTCCCGCGCATCGCGTACACGACGGGCGATCTTGATATCCACGACATCGCGCCGGATGCGACGGGCCGCGTCGTCTTCGTCAACACGCTGTTCTCCTGCCTCGCAACGGCGAGCGAGCACGCGAGCTTTGCACCGCTGTGGCGACCGCCGTTCGTCAGCAAGCTGGCGGCAGAAGACCGCTGCCACCTGAACGGCATGGCGGTGGATGGAGATGGCCGCCCAACCTACGTCAGCACGATCAGCCGTGCCGACGTGCCGTCGGGCTGGCGCGACCGCCGCGACCAGNGGGGCTGTTTGATCGAGGTGGCCACCGGCCGCATCGTCACCNACGGGTTGTCGATGCCGCACTCGCCGCGCCTCTACCGCGACCGGCTGTGGGTGCTGGAGTCGGGCACCGGCTGGTTTGGTTTCGTCGATCCGGCGACCGGAGCCTTCGAAAGGATGACCTTCTGCCCCGGCTATCTGCGCGGGCTTGCCTTCCACAAGGGCTTTGCGATCGCGGGCATGTCGAAGCCACGCCGGGATCAGGCGTTTTCCGGTCTGGCCCTGGATGCCAACCTGGCAGAGCGGGACGCCGAGCCGCGCTGCGGCATCGTCGTCATCGACCTCGCGTCAGGCGACCTGGTGCATTTCCTGCACATCGAGGGCGACATCGCTGAGCTCTACGACGCCGTGCTGCTGCCGGACACCGTTCGACCGATGGCGCTCGGCGTGCTCACCGACGAGATCCGCCGGGCGCTCACCGTCGACGACATGCAGACGTTGTAGCGTCTGCGCTTTCGGCACAGTGCGCCGGAACAAATCGGTAGTTACTGTCGGTTCAATCGGTGGGTTCAAGCATGATGGTGTGATCACTGCGCGTGAGCCGCCCGTACCCAGGTCGGGCCATCATACCACACGCTGCCCCGCCACTCGGGCGTGCTGAAGCGGAAGTGATCGACGTCCAGTCCGTCCGAGATCTGCTGACGCTCTGCCTCGTCCCAGGCCAAGGGCACGATGGTTCCCCACTGCGCGTCGATGATCTGCTGCTCGCGGGTGATCGCCCGGGTCCACAGGTTGTTGCTGGTCAGCAGCACTTGATCGGACGTGTTCTCGCCCAGGGGCCGCGCAGGGCAAATCCGCCCCTTTCCCGTTCCCCTCGACAATATAGGTCGAACTCCCTCTTCGGTGCGGCTCGTGATCGCCTGCAGCCGGTCGCTCTGCCAGTACTCCAGCGACTCGTGCCGATAGCGGAACATCGTGATCGGGCCCCATCGGACGTCCAGTTCGATCTCCGTCCGCACCGTGGTCAGTCCGCCGTCGGTGGCAGGTCGCACACTCACACAGTGCGCGCCGATTTGCGAGCCGTTCCAGACAGCAGCGAAACGAAGGTCAAGTGCGCTCGACGGGAGGACGGATACGGGCATCTCAGAAACGGCTCTGGGGGTAGTTTGAAAGACAGGCTACAGCCGTGTATTCGCGCCGAGCGAAGCGAGAAATCGGCTGTCNGAGCCCGCTTGCAACAGCGTCAACGCGCAGCCGAGTTCACGGTCATCGGCTTCGCCCACCGCCGGACACACCTTCACATCCACCGAGCCCTGGGAGACGTGCTGCGCTGCACCTTGTGCCGGAAGCGCCCCCGGCAGATCCGCTTCGTGCGAGTCATCCTCCNNAGTGTCGGCACCGGTGAGCGCGATATCGGGGATCACGCCGCGCGCCTGAATCGCCTCGCCGGACGGCGTATAATACAGGGCTGTCGTCAGCTTCAACGCNCCTTCCACGGGCAGCCGCATCACGGTCTGCACGGACCCCTTNCCGAACGAACGGGTCCCGATGATGGTGGCACGGTGATGGTCCTGCAGTGCGCCGGCAACGATTTCCGAGGCGGACGCCGAGCCGGCATTGATCAGCACGACGACCGGCAACCCTTTCATCAGGTCACCACGCTCAGCGCGGAACGCACGATCGCTGCCGATTTCGCGGCCTTTGATGCTGACGATGGTACCCGAGTTGAGAAAGTCATCGGCAACAGCCAGCGACTGGTCCAACAGCCCNCCGGGGTTATTCCGCAAATCAATCACCAGCCCCTGCAGCCGATTATGGGTCTGCCGGCGCATGTCGCGGATGGCATGTTCGACACCGTCGGCCACCTTCTCATTGAAGCTGACGATGCGCAGGTAGCCGACATTTCCCTCCAATCGCCAGCGCAGGGGTTCGATCGTGATGATCGCACGGACGATCGTGACGTCGCGTGGCGGTACCTTTTCCCGCTGGATGGTCAGCCGAATGCGACTGCCCGGCTCGCCACGCATCGCGTTCACGGCGTCCCGGAGGCTCATGCCATCCAGCGGACGGCCATCAATGGCAGTAATGACGTCTCCCGGCTTCAGACCCGCCTTGTCGGCAGGCGTGCCCTCGATCGGTGAGATGATCTTGATCCGCCCGTCTTCTTGCGTCACCTGAATACCGAGACCACCGAACTCGCCCGATGTAACCATCTCGGATTCCCGCAATTCCTCGGCATTGAGATACGCCGAATGCGGATCGAGAGATGTCGTCATCGCGTCCAGCGCCTCTTCCACCACCTGCGAGGCCGGCAGCGAACCCGGCTCCGGGTTCTTCGCCCGCACGCCGTCTATGGCAGCGTCGATCAACCGGTTCCCTGGAACCTCCTCGACATAAGCCGACCGAATCCGCCTGTAGGCGTCTCGGAAGTGCGCCAGCTGCCGGGTGTTTTGAGGATCGCTGGCATAGGTTATGAACACCGCATTGAAGCGCGCGAGTTCGCTGGAATCGTCGTCCTGCGCGCGGTGATGCTGGGCGGCGGCTGTCTCGGATGCATGATAATTGCCAGTGTCAGTGGCACACCCATTGAGGGCTGGGGAAATGCTCGCAGCGAAGGCGACCAGTACCGCCAGCACAAGCAATGTCCGCATATCTGCAAGAAACTTCAACGCGTACTCCGTTCACCCGACGCAGGCGCATGAGCACTCATATCGGGGTCGATCTCACCCAAGCATATGGTCCGCCGAAGCGCAATCGCAACCGATCGGCGATCATCAAACGACAGCATTTCCCGAAATACGGGACGAGGCTGCAGACAACGCCGTTTCTCCGGACGGCACAGCGGTGCGCAGACGCAGCTCGAACAACGACCATAAAGCCAGAGTGAACAGCACCACGGCGCTCGCCTGGTGCATCGCCGCAAGAGGCAGGGCCACGAACGACAGCAGGGTTGCGACCCCCAGGCTGAACTGAACCAGCACCCACAGCGCCAGAAGGTTGGTCGCCATCTGCGCCCGGGGCGATAACGCCACCTTGATCAGCGTCAGCCGGAACACGAGGACGCCGATCAGTGTCAGACCTGCCAGCAGCCGGTGAACGAACTGCACAGTCGTGACGTCTTCGAACAGGGACCGCCACGCCGGCGTAATCGCGAACAGATTTGACGGGATCAGCTCGCCGTCCATCAACGGAAACGTGTTGTAGGCATATCCGGCGTTGAGCCCGGCAACGAACGCGCCGGCGATCATCGTCACCATGACCATCACCACGATGCCCGTGGCCGATAGAATGTACGCGCGCGGCACGGGCGCGGGCTTTAGCGCGGTCTCCGATGTCCCGTGCGGTCGGCGCAGCAAGGTCAAAGCAACCCAGAACAGGTATGCGTAGATAACGAGTGCCAGCCCCAGATGCGCCGCCAGGCGGTATTGACTGACATCCGGGCGGTCAACCAAGCCACTCTTGACCATGTACCAGCCCAGAACGCCCTGCAGACCACCGAGAACAAACGCGCCCATCAGCTTCCACGCCGTGCTCCGGTCGACCTGCCTGCGGATCAGCAAAACGATCAGCGGCAATGCCAGCGCGAGGCCGATCAGCCGGCCCCACAGGCGATGCACGTACTCCAGCCAGTAGATTCCNTGAAACTGCGCCAGCGTCATGCCGGCATTGATCTTCTTGTATTCCGGGTAAGCCCGATACGCCCGGAATTCGGTGTCCCAGGCTTCCGCTGACAGCGGCGGCAACCAGCCTGTCGCCGGTTTCCACTCGACGATCGACAGGCCGGACTCGGTCAACCGGGTCAATCCGCCCAGGACGACCATGACAAAGACCATTCCCACCAGAACCAGCAGCCAATAGCCGATCAATCGGCGTTGCGCTTGCGCTCCGGTGCTGTCACACGCCTGCTTCAATGTCCCGCTTTCCTTTTCTCCGCTCGCCGTTCTCGGTTTCGGCATCTTGGCGCAGCAGTATCGTCGCCACCGCGACTGATTCCAAGCGCCTCCTGATGGCCTCAAGTACAGCAGCGCTTGCGTGCCGAGCTTGCGCTGGCTAGGTGTGATCTTTCCACCCTGGTCCTCCGGCGACAAAAGGAGAAGCGGTTGTGACGGCGGAATCTGCGCAGACGATCCATCCGGTGCAGATCGTCGGTGCCGGGCCGGGCGATCCCGAACTGCTGACCATCAAGGCGCTCAACCGGATGGCAGCCGCCGATGTCGTCGTTTACGACAAGCTGGTGTCTGCTCCGATCATGGCGCTGCTTCCGGTCGGGGCAACGCGGATCTTTGCCGGCAAAGTGGCCCGCAACCATCACATGCCGCAGGCCGAGATTAACGAGCTTTTGATCAACCTGGCGCGAAGCGGCCGACGTGTCGTCCGTCTGAAGGGAGGCGATCCATTCCTGTTTGGCCGCGGGNGAGAAGAGGCGGAAGCCCTGGCGGCGGCCGGCATCCCGTTCGAGGTCGTTCCTGGCGTAACGTCCGCGTCGGGCTGCGCGACCTACGCCGGAATTCCGCTCACGCACCGCGGGCTCGCCCACGGCGTGCGGTTCGTCACCGGGCACACCCAGGATGAAGATGGACGGCTCGACCTCAACTGGGCAAGTCTGGCCGATCCCGACACCACGCTGGTCGTCTACATGGGCCGGATCAACGTCGCCCGCATCGCTGAACAATTGATCGCCCATGGCCTGCCGGCCAGCACGCCTGCGGCGGTCATCGTCGACGGGACGCGCCCGGATCAAATCTGCCGGCTGAGCAGCCTGGCAGACCTCCCCGCAACCGTGGCCACTCTCGAACGCGCCGGGCCCACCTTGCTGGTGATCGGGTGCGTTGCATCGATGGCAGCAACACTGAACGCGGATGCTGACCGGTCTGCCTCCGCCGAAGAGACCCGCTCGGCACGCTGAGCGAAGACGAGCACAGATCTGACAAGACCTCTGACGAGGCAGACGCGACAAGGCAACCGGCCGTGCCCTTGCCCCGGCTATCGGTCCTCATGAGCGCGTTTGCGCGCCTCCATCCAGCTCCGGGACATCGGCCGCATAACGGGCGAGCCGCCGACGGGCGACATCCGCGCGTGCTTCCGTCACTCTTTCCTTACGCAGCACCTTGTCGACATGCCGCATGTGCGCCTGCGCCGCGGCCCGCGCCGCTTCGGCATCTCTCTTCATGATGTTTTCGTAAATCAGCCGGTGCTGCTCCAGCAGCAGCTCGCGCGCGCCCTGCTGGCCGTAGAGCACGTTTCGATTGAAAATTACGCCCTTGCGCAGCAACTCCAGCAGGCTCCGCATGACGTGCAGCAGCACGACGTTGTGCGACGCCTCGGCAATGGCGAGGTGAAATTCCGCATCCCGCTCCGCATCCCGGGCGGGGTCGTCGCCGGCATGGCTCGCTTCGATCGCCCGGAACCGCTGGGTGAGGATCGCACGATCCTCCTCGGTGCTGCGCAATGCCGCGTAGTACGCCACCGTTCCATCCAGCGTCATCCGGAACTCGACGAAATCGAGCGCCGCCTCGGGATGCCGTTCGAACAGATCGGTCAGCGGATCGCTGAGCACGGAAGCAAACGCATTCTTGATGAACGTGCCGCCACCGTGCCGCGTCTCGACCAGGCCCGCGGTCTCAAGCTTCTGCAATGCTTCACGCAACGACGGACGCGAGACGTCCAACTCTTGTGACAGCTCGCGCTCCGGCGGCAATCGGTCTCCGGGCCGCAGCACGCCCTCGAGGATCAGGCTCTCCAGCTGCCGGGTAATCGCGTCGGCCAGTCTCTCCTGCTTGACCTTCGTAAACGTCATTGCGCCCGCATCCCAAAATCCTAGTCCGCCAATGGTCTACTGGAAAAATGGCATGATGAGTGGACCTTCGCAACGTCGGTGCGGAGCAGCACACACATCCGCAGCCAGCAAGAGCGACTCCCTCACAATCACATCGGTGAGATGCCGCGACTACACCACCACTCGGCTGAATTTTGTACCGTGTTGTTCGCCCGCCACCCATGCAACCTGCAATACACAATTTTGGTTATAACACTTTACCACTTGACCTCTTTTCCATTTATTGCTAGCTGTCCTTACAGTGCAAGAGGATCGGCGTCGCCCGCCGCTACGGGTGATTGTCCAAAGAAAACAGCGCAAAGCGGAAATGCGATCCGGTCGGCATCAACAATTGCCAGACATAAGGCGCAATTCGACCTATTCGCCTGGGAGGAAGTACTTGGAAGGCGACGGACAACATCACGAAAAACGATCGTTTGCAGAACGACGCTCGCATTCCATGGCGCCTTCTTCCTTGGCTGTCACGAAAACCTAGGAAACCAAAGCATCGGCGGGAGGAACGCCAATGACAGCCTGGACCCAAATCTACACGCCACTCGGGNGTAGCTTGTGGCTATCTGCCGCAGTCGCCGTCATACCGATCGTCTTCTTCTTCATTGCGCTTGCAGCGCTACGGATGAAAGGGCACATCGCCGCCATGATTACCGTGGCACTGGCGGTGTTGATCGCGGTTGCCATCTATGGAATGCCGGTCTCCACGGCGC
Organism: Defluviicoccus sp.; assembly: GCA_013414705.1. Classification (GTDB taxonomy): domain Bacteria; phylum Pseudomonadota; class Alphaproteobacteria; order Rhodospirillales; family Defluviicoccaceae; genus Defluviicoccus. The sequence continues at coordinate 1,752,393 of CP058705.1, read as the reverse complement.
TCGCCGCCACCGGATACGGCTTCCTCTACGGTCTCTGGCCGATCTCCTGGATCATCCTGGCAGCAGTGTTCTTGTACAAGCTGACGGTAAAGACGGGGCAGTTCGAAATCATTCGATCTTCGGTGCTCTCGATCACTGCCGATCAGCGCTTGCAGATGGTGCTTGTCGGCTTCTCGTTCGGCGCCTTTCTTGAGGGTGCGGCCGGTTTCGGCGCCCCGGTGGCGATCACCGCCGCCCTGCTCGTCGGACTTGGATTCAACNCCCTTTACGCAGCCGGACTATGCCTGATCGCCAACACCGCGCCGGTGGCGTTCGGCGCGCTCGGCATCCCGATTACCGTGGCTGGCAAGGTCACCGGCATCGATCCGTTCCTCATCGGACAAATGGCAGGCCGGCAACTGCCGCTGCTGTCGCTGATCGTTCCCTTCTGGCTGGTGCTGATCATGGATGGCCTGAAGGGCATCCGGGAAACCTGGCCCGCGCTGCTCGTCGCCGGCCTGACCTTCGCCCTGGTGCAGTTCATCACGTCCAACTTCTGGGCCTATGAGCTCCCGGACATCACCTCGGCACTCGCCAGCCTGATCGCCTTGTCGCTGTTCTTAAAGGTATGGCAGCCGGCAAACGTCTTCAGTTTCGCAACAGCGGGAACCAACGCGGTGGTGCGGTCGGGCATCGGTCCGGAATACAGCCTGGGTGAGATCATCCGGGCATGGTCCCCGTTCATCGTGCTGACAATCATGGTCACCATCTGGACGTTACCGGAGTTCAAGGCTCTTTTTGCGCCACAAGGAACGTTGGAAGCCCTGACGCTATCCTGGCACATCCCCGGCCTGGACAATTTGGTCATCCGCGATGTGCCGATCGTCGCGACGCCGATCCCGTACGCGGCCGTCTATAAGTTCGACATTATTGCCGCCACGGGCTCCTCGATTCTGGTCGCAGCCATCATCTCGGCCTTCATCCTGCGGGTCGGCCCCAAGATGTTCGCCGCAACATTTATCGAAACCGTGCGAGATTTGCTGAAGCCGATCTTTACCATCGGCCTTGTCCTTGGCTTCGCCTTCATCGCCAACTACTCCGGGCTTTCATCGACGCTGGGGCTCGCGTTTGCCGCATCGGGCGCACTGTTTCCCTTTTTCTCGCCCTTCCTTGGCTGGCTGGGCGTGTTTCTCACCGGCTCGGACACATCGAGCAACGCGCTGTTCGCCAACCTTCAGGCGGTGACAGCCCAGCAGATCGACGTCAGTTCGGTGCTGACGGTTGCAGCCAATACGACCGGAGGCGTCACTGGCAAGATGATCTCGCCGCAGTCAATTGCCGTCGCGTGCGCCGCTGTCGGCCTTGTCGGCAAGNAGTCCGATCTGTTCCGCTTCACCTTGAAGCACAGCCTGCTCTTTGCAGCACTGATCGGCGTGATCACATATGTTCAGGCATACATCGTCCCATGGGTGATCCCGATGGCGACGCATTAGAGGGCTTGACCAGAGCCGTCCAGGAAGGGCGGTAACCCCAGCGGGTGCACATTGATGGGGAGCAGCTCGCGTCTCCTTCTCCCCCACCCGCCACGACGGGTCCAAAAACAACGAGGACCAGCGGACGCGCGCATGAGGGAGAAGAACGTCGATGTTACAAGTTGCCACACCTGTCACGGCCGGTGCTACGGCCGCTGATTACACTGCACTGGAACAGGCCCTGCTCTCGGCCATTCCGCAAAAACGCATCGTGCGTGATCCGCTCCGCCTGCTCGCTTACGGCACCGACGCGAGTTTCTACCGGCTGGTCCCGAATCTGGTGGTGATCGTAGAAAGCGAGTCAGAGGTTCAGGCGCTGCTGTCGCAATGCCGCCATTTCGATCTGCCGGTCACCTTCCGTGCCGCCGGCACCAGTCTCTCCGGCCAGTCCGTCACCGATTCCGTGCTGTGCATCCTGGGCGATGGATGGGGCGACATCAGCATTGCCGCGGATGCCGCCAGCGTCCGTCTCTGCGCCGGCGTCATTGGCAGTGACGCCAACCGCCACCTGGCACCGCTCGGCCGCAAGATTGGTCCTGATCCGGCCTCCATCAACGCCTGCAAGGTGGGCGGCATCGCCGCCAACAATGCCAGCGGCATGTGCTGCGGGACGGCGCAGAACAGCTACCAGACGGTGGCCTCGATGCGCATCGTCCTGGCCAACGGAACCTTGCTGGATACCGCAGACGCCGCCAGCCGAGCCGCTTTCGAAGCCAGCCACGGCTGGCTGCTCGATGGCCTCTCGGCGCTGGCCGAACGAACGCGCGCCGATGCCACGCTCGCCGAGCGGATCCACCGCAAATTCGCGATCAAGAACACCACCGGCTACAGCCTCAATGCACTCATCGACTTCACCGATCCGTTCGAGATCCTGCAGCACCTGATGATCGGCTCCGAGGGCACACTGGGTTTCATCTCCTCCGTCACCTACCGGACGGTACCGGAGTACGCCGACAAGGCCAGTGCGCTGCTGCTGTTCCCGGACATCGAGACGGCGTGTCGTGCTGTCATCCGGATGAAGCAGACACCGGTCTCCGCTGTCGAACTGATCGACCGGGCAAGCCTGCGCTCGATCGAAACCAAGCCCGGCATCCCCGGATACATTCGCGAACTCGGCCCGACGGCTGCAGCACTGCTGGTCGAAACCCGCGCCGAAGACGCTGCACAGCTCGCCCGGCAGGTGGACACGGTGACGGCCTCCNTCGACGGCCTGGCCACACTGCGTCCGATCACGTTTACCGATGTCGCGGCCGAATACGAGCAGCTGTGGAACATCCGCAAGGGCCTGTTCNCCTCGATCGGCGGCATGCGCCCGACCGGCACGACGGTGATCATCGAGGACGTGGCGTTCCCCATCGCCAGCCTCGCCGATGCCACGCTGGAATTGCAGAAGTTGTTTGTTGAGTACGGCTACGACGAGGCGATCATCTTCGGCCATGCGCTCGAAGGAAATCTCCACTTCGTCATCACGCCCGATTTCGGTCGTCCGGCAGAGGTTGATCGCTACCGGAAGTTCATGGACGCGGTGACCGAGATGGTGGTCCACCGCTACGATGGCTCACTGAAGGCCGAGCACGGCACCGGCCGCAACATGGCGCCATTCGTCGAGCTGGAGTGGGGCAGCCAGGCGTACGCGCTGATGCAAGAGATCAAGACGCTCCTCGATCCCGGCAACCTGCTCAATCCGGGCGTCATCCTCAACGATGATCCGGAAGTGCACATCAAGAACCTGAAGCCCCTGCCGGCAGCGAGCGACATTGTCGATTCCTGCATGGAGTGCGGCTTCTGCGAACGGATGTGCCCATCAAAGGGGCTGACGCTGACACCCNGGCAACGCATCGTCGGCATGCGTGAGATCAGCCGCCTTGCCGCCGCCGGTCAGGCGGAGGCTCGAACAGAGTTTGCCGGCCTCTACGATTACCAGGGGATCGACACCTGTGCGGCCTGCGGGCTGTGCGCCACCGCGTGCCCGCTCAGCATCGAAACCGGCATCCTGACCAAGGCGTTGCGCGCCAAGCGGCGCACCGAGCCGGAGCGCAAGGTGGCCGGTTTCATCGCCGACCACCTCGCTGCCACCACCTGGGCGACACGGCAGGGATTGCGCCTTGCCGACCTGGCCCAGCGATCGGTGGGCGCAGGGACGCTGGAAACGGTGACCTCGACGGTTCGCCGATGGAGTGGCGAACGGATCCCCGCCTGGTCACGATCATTTCCTGGCGGCACTGATTTCACTCCCCGACCCGCGTCCGGCGGGGGCGCCCGACGGCCGTGTGTCGTCTATCTGCCGAGCTGTGTGTCCCGAACCATGGGCCCGTCCTGCGACGACCACGGCACCGAAGCGCTGCCCAACAAGACGACGGCGCTGCTGGAAAAGGCGGGCTATCGGGTCATCTACCCGCACAACCTCGCCAACCTCTGCTGCGGCCAGCCATTCGAGAGCAAGGGCCTGCTGGAACTGGCGGACCGCAAGGCTGTGGAAGTCGGCGAAGCGCTCCGTGATGCCAGCGGCGATGGCGACCTGCCCATCGTCTCCGATACCAGCCCGTGTTCGTACCGGCTGAAGCAGAAGCTGCCGGAATGGCTGCGCNCCCTCGATATCTCCGAGTTCATCCACGACCATCTGCTCGAACGCGTCCGCATCCGCAAGCGGGCTGGTAGCGTTGCTCTGCACGTTCCCTGCTCGGCAAAGAAGATGGGCATAACGGGCAAGATGCTGGCGGTGGCCAAGGCATGCGCCGAACACGTGATCGTCCCGGAGCATATCGAGTGCTGCGGCTGGGCCGGCGACAAGNGATTCACGACGCCGGAACTCAATGCCCATGCGCTGCGAACGCTGGCGGCACAGCTCCCGCCGGGATGCGACGACGGTTATTCGAACAGCCGGACCTGCGAGATCGGCCTGAGCATGCATGCCGGCGTGCCCTACCGGTCGATCGTCTACCTGGTGGATGCGGTCTCGGAGCCCCTGCCGACGACGGTCGGAGCAGCCGCAAGCGCCAACTGATCGGATCGCGGCCCGCGTGGAACATCGGACACCCGCGGGCCGTGGGCTGCAGACTCACGGAACTGGCAAGCGGAACAGCAGCAGAACCAAGCGCTGTGCCTTTTCACCTTTGACGCAGAGAGTCACCATGGTAGGTTGACCGCAACTTAGAGCGGTTTTGCTTCGCGAGAGAGGGAAGCCGCACTTATAAACAGTCAACAAACCGACATCACAACATTCTCATCCACAGGGAAAGCGGAGGCAGCAACCATGTTGCACGGCAAAGTACTTGTCGCGCAAGGCGGAGGCCCCACGGCTGTCATCAACGAGTCGATGGTGGGTGCGGTCATCGAGAGTCGCAAGATTCCGACAGTCGAGCGCGTTTATGGTGCCTATCACGGCGTGAGCGGCATCATTAATGAGAACTTCCTCGATCTGACGCGCGAGACCACTCATAACCTGGAGATGGTCGGCAACACGCCCACGTCGGCACTGGGATCAACGCGCGACAAACCCGACGAAAAATATTGCGCAGAGATCTTCAAGGTCCTGCGGGCGCACGGGATCGAAACCTTCTTCTATATCGGTGGCAACGACTCCTCCGATACAGCGCGCATTCTGCACGAACAGGCTCGTGCTGCCGACTATCCTCTGGTCTGCGTCCATATCCCGAAGACCATCGACAACGACCTGGTAATCAACGATCACACGCCCGGCTTCCCGTCGGCGGCGCGTTTCGTCGCTCTCGCCTTCGCTGGAGCCAATCTCGACAACCGGGCGCTGCCCGGCGTCTACGTGGCGGTCGTCATGGGTCGGCATGCGGGCTTCCTGACGGCAGCCTCGGCACTGGGTCGCAAGTACGAGGATGACGGCCCACACCTGATCTACATGCCGGAACGCGTGTTCAATCTGGACTCGTTCGTCAAGGATGTCAGCGAGATCTACAACAAATTTGGCCGCTGCATTGTCGCCGTGTCCGAGGGTGTCCACGACGAGACGGGTGAGCCGATCGCAGCCAAGCTCGCGAAGAACGTCGAGAAGGACGCGCACGGCAATGTCCAGCTTTCCGGCACCGGCGCGCTGGCCGACCTGCTCACGGATTACATCAAGAACAACACCAACATTAAGCGCGTGCGCGGCGATACCTTCGGCTATCTACAGCGCTCCTTCCTTGGCTGCGTCTCCGATGTGGACCAGCGTGAAGCCCGTGAAGTGGGTGAGAAGGCAGTGCAGTACGCCCACTTCGGCGATCAAAATGGCAATCATTCCGGATCGGTGACGATCCGGCGCACCGGTTTCTATTCGGTGGATTACGAGTTGGTCGACCTGAAGGAAATCGCGGCGAAGACCAAGGTGATGCCCGACGCGTTCATCGCCGACAACGGCCACGACGTGACCGACAAGTTCCTGCTTTATCTCCGCCCGCTGCTGGGATCCGGCATGCCGGAAATCTCGCGGCTGCGGATGAACAGGGTGCCCAAGATCCTGAAGTCCGAGTAGGAACACTTAAAAAGCGGATCGACCACCGCCCTCTCGTTTCCGGATTACTGAACGTGATCCTGGCGGCGAGAGGGTAAGGTGTCTGTTGCCCTCAAGCACTGCTGGTTAGTCTTCGTCACTGGTAAACGCGTGTGCTTCTTCGGCTGCACGCAGCAGCGCACGGGCTTTGTTGCAGCTCTCCTGGTACTCCGCTTCCGGATCGCTGTCAGCGACCACACCGCCTCCCGCCTGTACGTAAAGCAATCCGTCCTTGATGATGGCTGTGCGCAACGCGATGCAGGTGTCGAGCTCCCCGTCAGCACCGATGTAGCCGATGCAACCGCCGTAGATGCCGCGGCGCTCCGGCTCCAGTTCGTCGATGATCTCCATCGCGCGGACCTTTGGCGCACCGGAGACGGTCCCGGCGGGAAAGCCGGCAACCAGGGCATCGATACCGTCCCGCGACGGCTCCAGTTCGCCCACGACATTCGAGACGATGTGCATCACATGCGAGTAGCGTTCGACGACCATGTGTTCGGTCACGGACACAGTCCCGATGCGGGACACCCGGCCGACGTCATTGCGTCCGAGATCGAGCAGCATGAGATGCTCTGCCCGCTCCTTCGGATCGGCAAGCAGTTCGACCGCGAGCGCCTTGTCTTCTTCCAGCGATGTTCCACGCCGACGGGTTCCGGCAATCGGCCGAATGGTGACTTGTCCTTCGCGTAATCGAACCATGATCTCGGGGCTGGACCCCACTACCGCGAACGCTCCGAAGTCGAGATAAAACAGGAATGGCGATGGGTTGATCCGCCGCAGCGCCCGATAAAGCGCAAACGGTGGCAAGGTGAACGGGACACGAAAGCGCTGCGAGGGCACGACCTGAAAAATGTCTCCAGCGAAAATGTATTCTTTCGCCTTTTCCACCATCGCATGGTAGCCGGCACGATCCATGTTCGATGCGGGCTCGGGCATCGATGTCGGGCTCTGCGGTGTCGTACGCGGAACGGTGCGGGCGAAGTCAGCCACGGCCGCTTCGAGACGCGAACAGGCGGCCGCGTAGGCGGGCGCGGCGTTTCTGTCATCCCGGTGAGACTCGCCCGGATGTGTCCCGGTCGCCGCGTCCGGCCATACCGGTGTGACCAGCGTCAGACAATCTTCGATGTTGTCGAATACGGCGATGATCGTGGGCCGCAGGAACATCCCGTCCGGAACCCCGAGAACATCGGGGTTGTCGTCGGGTAGCCGTTCCATGAGCCTGACGGTGTCATAGCCCATGTAGCCGACCAGCCCCGCCGACATCGGTGGCAGGCCGGGTGGCAGGTCGATCCGCGACGTGGCAACGACCGCCCGCAGCGAGGCCAGCGCGCCATCGCGTTCGCCAACCGGGCAGGCGGAGAACACCCCGTCGCCAAACGGCTGCGGCCGGGCAATCTCCGCCCGGTTGCCGTGGCAGCGCCAGATCAGGTCAGGATCGCGACCGATGAAGGAATAACGGCCTCGGACCGAGCCACCCTCCACGGATTCCAGCAAGAAGCTGTTGGGCCGACGTCGTGCCAGCTTGAGCATTGCCGAAACGGGAGTATCGAGGTCAGCTGCGAGCGTCGTCCATACGACGAGCGGCCGGCCCTTTTGCCATGCGTCGGCAAAGCGTGAAGCGTCGGGGTAAATGTCCATCGCCGTTGGGCCAGGAATGTCAGTGGAAAGCGTCGCTCAGAGAGTCTGTTCGACCGCGGAGACGTTGACGCGAACTGGATATCGCTTGCGAAGGGCTGCCGTCAATTGCACAAGGACGTCCCCTTGCAGTTCCCGTTCCAATTCATCGCGCACGCTCGCGGTTGCTGTAGCGTCCTCGCTCGGAGGCACAACCGAAGTGAGCTTCGCCACCGCGTAGCCGTCTCCTGTCGAGATCACCACGGTTTCGCCCTGCTTGGCGGCAAACAGCGCATCGATGACGGGTGGAGACAAGCCCTCGGGCGCACCATCGCCCTTGCGATCGAACGGTTTCGTTGTCTGGACGTTTACGCCACGCGCGCCCGCCGCAGCCGCGAATGTCGCACCGCCACGCACCTTCTCCGCCAATTCGTTTGCCTGCTTGTGGGCGTGATCATCGCGCTGCCGCTTGCGCCATGCCTCTTCGACCTGCGCGCGCGCCGTCTCGAACGGACGCACGGCGGACGGGGTCACCCGATCCACCCGTACCACGTACGATGTGTCCGGTCCGGCTTCAGTGAGAACGCTCTCGCTGCCATCGGGCGTTTCGAACGCGGTCGCAACCAATCCTTCCGGGAGATCGGCAACCGGAGTTCCGCTGGCATCGCGACCACCGGAATCGAGCGCATCCACTTTGCGCAGCGTCAACCCCAACTCGGCTGCCGCCTCCTCCAAGGTCGCGCCACGGCCAAGCGTGTCATCCAGCTTGTTGCCGAGCGTGATCAGTTGCTCTTCAGCCTTCTCCCGTTTGAGCTGGACTGTGAGCCGGTCACGGACGTCCGCAAGCGGCTCCACCGTCGGCGCTTCCACCGCCGTGACCTCGATCAGGTGCCAGCCGAGCGGGCTCTGGAGCGGCTGGCTCACGCCGCCCGACTGCAGATCGAAGACCCCCGCGGCCAGCTCGGACGGAAGCTGCTCCCGGGTCACCGGCCCCAGTTCTGCCGGCTCGTCCGTCCCGCCACCGGCCTCCGCCGCCGCTTTCGCGAAGGGCTCTCCTTGCGCGATACGCGCACGGGCCTGCTCGGCCGCCTCCTTGCTTGCAAACACGACTTGGCGGAAGCGCCGCCGCTCCGGCCGGGAAAACTCGTCGAGCCGCTCCTGGTAGGCCTTTTCCACCTCAGCGTCGCTGACATCTTGTTGCTGTGCCAGCGCATCGGCGCTCAGGACGATCAGGGTCACGGCTCTCAGCTCCGGGGCGGTGAACAGACCCGGGAAATCCTGATAGAATTGCCGCAGTTGCGGCTCGTCCGGAGCCGGAAGATCCGCATCGCCGGACGCAGGGATGAGCACGAACTCGGCGATGCGCCGCTCACCCTGATAGTGCGCGACCGCTTGCACCAGCGCCTTTGGCGGCACCAATCCATCGCTCAGCGCACGAATCACCTGTTCACGCTGAAGCTCGCCACGCAGCAACTGCGCGTAGCGATCTTCGGTGAAGCCATTCTGGTGCAGCAGAGTGCGGAAGACCTGCGGATCGAACTGCCCCGCATCGTTGCGAAAGCGCGGATCGTTGCGGATCACATCACGAATGGTGTCGTCACCGATGATGATCCCGAGATCCGCCGCGGCCTGATCCAGCAGCGCACCGCCGATCATCCGCTGCAAAACGGTCTGCTTCAGACCCAGCGCTTCCGCCTGCTGTGGATCAATGCGGTTGCCCAGCGCCTGACTGACCCTGTTCAGCGTCTGCTGGTACGCCTCCTGGAAAGCCTGGCGACTGATGGTCTCGCTGCCGACCTCCGCCGCCCAGTCCTGACCACCACGCGGTGAGACGACATCCCCAATTCCCCAGACGCCGAAACTGAGCACCAGCAGCAGGAACAGCAGCTTGACGACCCACGAGCCCGCACGTTTGCGAATGGCATCGAGCATATCTTGTCCTGGTCTCCGAACGATAAAGTGCGCGAACGACACCCTGTCTCACGCGCGGGGCGAGGAATGATAGGATCCGCACACCCTGTGCCGCAAGTCGTGCAGGACGCCGGAACTGCACCGGCATCCCTCAATGTGCCGTTCGACCACTTTTCGTGCAGGGTTCGCAACGACGGCCAGAACTTTGGCAGCATGTCCACCAGACATCGGCAGGCCCGACAAGGGGCTTACCGCGAGTGCCCAAATGCCGTGCTCGTGTACGGCCCGCAACAACGCTTCAGCCGCTGCGCAGCACAGTCACGGCGCCCCCTTTCTTCCTCACCACCTCCCGCTGTCTGCGGCACTCGGACTCTACGCGCCGTTGCGGCTGACAGATGCAAGCTGATGCGCGTCGCGCTGCAGGCGCGACAGCAGCTGTTCGCTGAATTGGCCGTCGATGTGCTCGCCGGAGCGTTGCTGATAGGCCCGGATCGCTTGCTCGGTCTGCAAGCCCAGTGCACCGTCGGCTGGTCCCGGCTGATATCCCAGTTCGATGAGCAGCCGCTGTACGGTCGCAATCTCTTCCGGCTGGGGTTTGACCTGGACCTGGAAATGCGGCTGAGCTGGCGCAGCGCCGACGCTCAGCAGATCGTGCGCACTCGCGCGTCGGTCATCCTCAAGCCGGTCATTATGATGCATCGCCCAGGTCCGGGCTCCCAGCGGATGCGCCGGGCGTGCCGTACCGGACGGATCCTCAGCGGCACCTTCCGCTGCGTTGGCCGGACCATCGCCGGTCGAGCCGGTCGTGGAACCGGCGCCAGAGCCAGCACCTGAACTCGCAACTGCAGGAAGAACCTCCGGCGTGTTGGGCACGATTCCCAACCGTCCGACAAGGACAAGGGCGAGCAGCACGCACTCAAAGCAGACCAGAAAGCGGATCATGTTCAGCTCTTGTTGCCAACCAGCGCCGAGCCCGACTCTACGGGCGAAACCACACCCGATCCTTTGCAGCGAACAACAGGCCCACGCTTCCGCCTGCGGCATTGCGAGGAACGGCACACAGCCTCTCCCCACCCCTACAGCGCGCGTTCCTGCCACGCCTTTTCGTTATTTTGATTGTCACGATCAGTATACCAGTAGCTTCAAGACGCTTCAGATGAAAGACAAAGCCTGTTACCGACAAGCCACGACAACGCCTTCGCGCAGGTGGCCCGCCGGAATGCAGCCGAGGGCCATGGCAGGCGAAGTGCCCGGCCCTGCTTCGACGGCCCGTATTGCGCTCAATCTTGGCGAAGCGGCGGCAAGAACCGGCTCAGAGCCAATTCCAGACGTCGGGAGGAGATGTCACGCCCGCTTCTTGTACCCCATTCATGGAGTTTATACCCTGGCCCCCCTGCATGCCAGGTATGAATAGCCTTCAGAGTAATCCACCTGCACCATCGCCGACCTCAGGATCCAGGCGCATTCCAGTCGATTCGGACCAATCGCAGATCGTCCCAGCCGTAAGCAATCTGCGGCAGCATGGCATTCCACAGCCGCTCCTTCTTCTCGGCCACCCGCCGACCCCCNATCGCCTCGTAAAAGAATCGCGCCGGATTCTGAGCCAACACCCAGACCACTGCCGAGTTCAGCCCCCGATCGATCAGCGATCGNAACAGCTCCAGCAGCAGCGCCCGGCCAAGTCCCCGTTCCTGATGTTCGGGTTGTACGTAGAGCGTAAAGATCTCGCCAGCGTGGGCGAGGATACTGTGCCGTGCCGGCCCGCAGCTCCCGAACGCGATCACCCCGTGACCGGTCAGATCAGCAACCAGGATGCTGTCGGTCAACGGACGGCGNGAGAGCTGTTGCGCCCAGTCGCGCGCCTGAGCGCCGTGCGACATCCGCACCAGCACCGTGTTGGGAATCAGCCCGGCGTAGGCCGAGCGCCACGCGTCGACGTAAACGGTCGCGATGGACTCGGCATCCGCCGGTCTTGCCGGCCGGATGCGCACGATCGGCGGAACCAACATCTCCCTCTCCTCGGGCGGGCCGGCTGTGTGCGGGGCTACAGTCTTCCCGTTCCTGTGTTCGCTTATGGGTGCAGAACCTGTTTGTCGCGCGCCTCGCCGCCCGCTGGCGCTTCGGCAAGCCAAGCCTCGATCAGTGCGCGTGCAATCGTGCCGCGGAATGGCAGCCGGAAGCCGGCAGCCCGAATCTCGGCAACCTCGCGACGACCAAACCAGCGGGCGTCCTCCAGTTCGGTGCGGTCCGGCAACAGAGCGTCAGCATTCGTCGTCTCGGCCCGAAATCCCAGCATCAGCGAATACGGAAACGGCCAGGGCTGTGATGTCCAATAGAGCACCTGTCCCAACTCCAGCGCGGTTTCCTCCCGGACTTCCCGCCGCACCGCCTCCTCCAGTGTCTCGCCAGGTTCGACGAACCCCGCCAATGCCGACATCAAACCCGGCATCCACTGCTTCTGACGGGCCAGCAGGCAGGCGCCGCCGTCTACGTCAGAGCGGGTGACCAGCATGATGACCACCGGATCAGTGCGCGGGAAGTGCTGGGTTCGACAGTCCGGGTTATCGCATTCACGCATGTGGCCGCCCTGAGACGAGCGCGTGGGCTGCCCACAGGCGCCGCAGAACCGGTGGCGGCGGTGCCAGTGCAGAATCGCCCGCGCGTACGCCAGACGCGCGCCATCGCCGCGACCAAGCACGGTGATGACACGCCCCAGATCCTGGAAGCGCGCACCGTCAGACAAGCCCGTCAGCCGATCCTCGTCGTGCCGCGAAAGATCACACGCGAACCACGCCCGGTCCTCCTCGTCGAGCCCGAGGAACACCGGCTCGTCGGCCAGCGTCAGAGCCGCTGCCGCGCGCTCCGCATTCAGCGTCACCGCCCGCGGTCGCGCATCCTCGGCAATCAGACTGCGGTCGCGCCACAGAGGAACGACGACACTCGCCTCATCACGCAACCGCGCGTCCAGCCACGACGCATCAATGCGCCGATGGCTGGCCCGATCGAGTGTGGAGCCGGCATAGGCAATCCGTGCATCCTGCATCCCCGGACCCTGACACACCGCGACGCGCTCGGCAACGGACGCCGGCACGAAATCAGAGGACAAACCCCGGCGCAAGCTTCGGCGAGTCGCACACCGAGTTTGGTTCTGGTTCCGAGCCTTCCATGCGCGTATCGTAAAGGCTTCGGAAATTTCAAAGAACCATTGGAAACTGCAGACAAACGGGCAGCACTGTGCAGCGACGCTTGGCGGCCATCCTTCATGCCGACGTCGCCGGCTACAGCCGATTGATGGCCGGCGATGAACAGGGAACGCTCGCTGATCTCAAAAGCCGCCTCGATCTGCTGACCGAAATCATCACCGGTTACAGCGGGCGGATTTGCAATACTGCTGGTGACGCCGTGCTTGCCGAGTTTCCCTCCGTGAGCGCCGCCGTGTCGGCAGCCATCGACACCCAGCGCCGGATTGCGGCACTGAACCGCGACACCCCGGCGGACCAGCGTCTAGACCTACGCATCGGCATCAACCTTGGCGAAGTCATGGCCGACGAAGACGGCCAAATCTATGGCACAGGCGTGAATGTCGCGGCCCGCCTGCAAGCGCTCGCCGAGCCGGGGCAGATCACCATCTCCGGGCGCGCAAAGGAGCAGGTCGACCACGCGCTTGCCATTGGTTTCGCATCGATGGGCCAGCGCCGGGTCAAGAACATCCCGACACCCGTCCAGGCGTTTCGCATCGTTGCCGACGGTACCGGACCGTCTCCTCGTAGCGCGTCGAGTGTCAACCGCAGGCGGCTGAACAGAATCGTTGCTGCACTGTGTGTCGGCATGGCGGCACTCGGCGCCACCGTCATCGGCCTCTGGACCTATAACCAGACGACGACGGTGCCTTCCGGCGACGGACCTGCGCCAACGGCCAGGGTTGTGACAACCCTGATCGGCGTTCTGCCTTTCCGCAATGTCAGTGGTGATCCGGCGCAGGACTATTTCGCCGGTGCGCTCACCGAGGATTTGACCAACGCCCTCGGCCGCTTCGCCGAGTTTAGCGTCGTCGCCNAGGAAGCCCTTGCCGGCATCGACAATGCGATTGCGAAACCCAGGGACATCCACCGGGAGTTCGGCGTCGCCTACCTACTCGGCGGCAGTGTACGGCGGGATGACGACACCGTCCGCCTGATCGTCAAGCTGATTGATGCCACAACCGGCCAGCAAGTCTGGTCGGAGCGGTACGACAGGCCGCTGGAAAAGCTGTTCGCCGTGCAGGACGAAATCGTTCGCACAGTTGCCAGCGAAGCAGCGATTACTCTGGGACGGATCGAAAGCGAGCGGGTTTTCGGCAAGGCGATTCCGGACCTTGAGGCCTATGATCTGTATATTCGCGGCCGCACCNTGACCGCGCGTGAAACCCGCGAAGACAACATCGAGGCGCGCCATCTGTTTCGCCTGGCGATCGAGAAGGATCCCCACTACGCCCTGGCCCATGTCGGCCTCGCCTGGACGTATTATCTTGAGGCGACGCGCGGCTGGAGCCAGTTCATGTCCCGCAATGTTGCCGAGACGGAAGCCCAGGCCCGGCGAGCACTGAGGCTGGATCCCCTGCTGCCCGAGGCCTTTGAGGTTCTCGGCTATGTATCCTTACTGCGCGGCGAATATGAGCAATCAGAGGCTGAANCTGCGCAGGGCGATCGAACTCAACCCCAACAGCCTCGGCACCCTTCAGGGACTCGGCAACACGTTGACCTTTCTCGGTCATGCCGAGGACGCTGTGCGGGTTATGGAGAGAGCCGCATCGCTCGGCGCACTGCCGAGTTCGAGGTCGTTCNNCCAATCCTGGCGCTGGCCTATGTTCTCAGCGGCGATCCGGAACGGGCGATCCGGTTTCTCGATAAATACGGCGGCGAGCGGCGCGATCATTTCTATTACGCGGCGTTGGCAATCGCTTATGCCGAACTCTCTGATGCCGATAAAGCAAAAGCGGCGGGAAGGGAAACGTTGCGCGCCTGGCCATTCTTCGACCCCCGCGCGTTCGCCCGGCAGTTTCGTGATCCGAAAGATCAGGAGCGTATCGCCGACGACCTGCGCAAGGCCGGGCTCGGTTGACCGTCACCAGCTGTGGCGCCAGCTGTATGGTGTCAGCGGCTCGCCGGTCACACTGACGCGACTCAGTTCGTACTCGCCTGCCCCGACCAGACCTGCTCAGCTCGGGCGATCTTTTCTGCCCGCTCTTGCTGCCATTCGTCGGCGACCGCGCGGCTGCTGTTCAAGTAGAGCTTGCCATCGACGATGGCCCAGGCTTCCGGATCTGGGGCGTAGTATCTTCCAGCCGCGACACCTGCCGCACACCAGCCACCGAATTGCGGCGCGTAGCGAGACGGAGCTGCCAAGAACAGGTTTCGGTGCTCCTCGCTCACAAAATACCAGCGGGTGTCCTGCCACATCACCTCATGCTTGGCGGACCCTTCGATCGCCTTGCTATCGGTGAAGTAAGCCACGGTATCGTAGCCCTTGATGGCGACGTTATCGGCGGTCTTGTTGATGGTCGCATCGTCGGCACGAGCCGTCGCGATCATCACCGCAATGACCAGAATCGCCGAGACAAGGACCGTCATCCTTGCAGGCGCCGCCCATTTCCGAGAACAGCAGACATCGACGTCCTCCCCATCCTCTTCTCTTTGCCTCTAGGAAGATGTGGCTTCTAGGGTCCGGACTCAATCAGTCCAGTAAGCGACGATGGTGGCGAGGGCGAGAGATGAGGCATAGTTTCTGGCGAGTTTGTCGTATCGGGTGGCGACGCGCCGGAAGTCCTTCAGGCGGCAGAAGACGGCTTCGACCATCCAGCGGAACTTGTAGCGGTGTTTGTCGAAGCTGATCTTGCGTTTGCGTGATCTCCGCCCCGGAATGACCGGTGTGGCCCCCTTGTTGCGGATCACCATCCGCAGGGTGTCGCAATCATAGCCCTTGTCGGCCAGAACGTGGCGACAGGTGTCGACCTCGGCCAGCAGGTCTTCAGCCATCGTGATGTCGGAGACAGTGCCGGCGGTGACCTTGAGGACCACCGGGCGGCCGAGTGTATCGTTCAGGGCGTGGATTTTCGTCGTCTGCCCGCCTCGGGAGAGGCCGATCGCCTGAGCCTTCGCCCCCTTTTCCGCCGTGAGCGCAGCGGTGCGCTTTCACATAACTGCCATCCATGGCCACCGCGGTAGTGATCCATTGGCCGTCGGCCAGCGCCTTGAGGATCCGGCGCCAGTGATCCCGGCGGGACCAGCGGTTGAAACGGTTGTCGAGCGGTGTCGGTGGACCGTCGTCCGGCGGACAATCCCGCCAGCGGCACCCACTCTTCAGAACAGGGATGATCCCGCTGATAATGCGACGATCATCCACCCGCCGTGCTCCCGGCTGGTTCTTCGGCAGATGCGGCTCGATCGCCGCCCATGCGTCGTCGTCCAGCCAGAACAAGTTCGCCACATCCACCTCCAAGGCTCAAATACCGCCTTGGAATCACGTTCATAACAATATTTCAATAGGTTAATCAGGTTCAGACCCTAACGGGCTGAGCTGGTCCATTCGTGGTGATTTTGCGGATCCCCGGTACCGCCGGCGTCGCCCACCTGACGGAAAACATGCTTGCCGCTGGCATTCGACTCTGCTCTGAAGGTGTGCGTGCACTTGGTGTGGTGTTAGTTCTAGTTTTTGGTTTACTTTGTTTAGTCTGGCGAGGCCTCGCCCGTCGAAGTTACACGCAAAGCGGTATCTGACTAATCTTGGCGGCGATACGGTTGCGCTCCAGTGACCGTGTGCGGAGGGCCACCATAGGATCACACGCAATAAATGTTGAAAAAACCTATTATAATGCATAGTGTCTCTATGAATGACCGATTAGTCCTTCATAAGGATGTGACCCTCCGCACGCTGGCGACGCCAGAGCGGCAGAGGAACTTTCTCATCCCGAACTCTGCGGCAAGCGTCCGCCTCATGTTGCGAGAAATTCGAGAGCTGCTGCACCGGGGCAACGACCGCGGTGCATCGGTGGAGTCAGACGTGGAACCGATCCTGAAACAGACATCGTAACCAGCTTTAGGAGGACACAGGCAATGTCTCTTAAACGGGTATCTGCAGCATTCTTGGCCATCGGGCTTCTATCTGGATGTGCAAACAGCCAGTATGCCGGCGTGAACTATGGCGAAGCCATACTCCCTGATGGCGAACACTGGAAGATTGCAGGCGGCAAGGATGAAACCAATGTTTCATTCGAGGTAACTCGTGTCGATGGCACGAATATTAAATATACTGCAGATAATGCTGATTCGTCAGCCGTTCTCGCGAAACTGGCAGCAGTTCAGCAACAGCAATTGCAACTGATCAGTACGCTAATTACCAAATTACCAGTTCCATGATTGAAATTTGATGACACTGAATATTATTGATGTGTGCGATACTAAATGCCATCCGACAATTTCAGGAAGGCTTATACATCAGGCTGAGAGCCTGACCCAAAAGCCTCTTGCACGCGCTGTGGTTGTGTGATTCACCGAATTCCATGAGCAGGGACGGTGAAGTGGGATGTGGACGAACGAACATCGAGGGGCCTGTCGGCGGGACGGCGGCCAGTTTCCGAGCACTTTGACAGATGCGGAATGGGAGGAGCTACGGCCACTGATCCCAGCGGCGAAGCGTGGCGGTCGACCCCGGACGACCGACCGCGGATGACCGACATGCGGGCGGAACTGCACACGGCCTTGCGCGAACAGCAGGGCCGCGACGCGAGCCCGAGCGCGGCGGAGCTCGACATGTTTGATCCCGGCCTTTGATGGTGCGATCTTTTCACGGGAGTGGAAGGAGGCCCTATGGGACAGGTTCTGCACGGGTGCGCCCGCACGACAGAGGCGGTGCGTCGAGCGATACAATAGAGTCAAGAGAGCCTGAGGGCGCTGTCGAAGCGCTACGGGATCAACCCCAAGACCGTTGCGAAGTGGAAGAAGCGGACATCAACGTCCGATCTGAAGACAGGGCCGAAAGAGCCACATTCGACGGTGCTTTCGATCGAAGATGAGGCGGTTATTGTCGCGTTTCGGCGCCACACGCTGTTGCTGCTGGACGATTGCCTGTCTGCGCTTCAGCCGACACTGCCGCACCTGACGCGCTCCTCGCTGCATCGGTGTCTGCAGCGCCACGGCATCAGCCGACTGCCCGATGTCGCAGAAGACAAGCCGGCACAGAAAAATTCAAGACCGATCCCTCGGCTATGTCCACATCGATAGTGCCGAAGTGCAGACCGCCGAGGGTAAGCTCTCTCTCCGCCACCAGTGATCGCACGAGCAAATTCGCTGTCGTCCAGGTCGTCAGGAAAACCGGGCGCACGTCCGCATCCGCCTTCCTCTCGGCCCTCATCGAGGCCGTGCCCTACACGATCCACACCGTGCTCACCGACAATGGCATCCCGTTCACCGTCCCACCGCGTTATGCAGACGGTCCAACCGCCCGCCACATGACGCACATGTTCGACATGCGATGCCAGGAAAACGGCATCGAGCATCGCCTGACAAAGGTGAAGCATCCGTGGACCAATGGTCAGGTGGAAAGAATGAACCGGACCATCAAGGAGGCCACCGTCAAGCGCTTCCATTATGACGATCACGCCAAGTTCGAAGCGTACCTCGCCGATTTCATCGCAGCCTACACCTTCGGCAGAAGATTGAAGACCCTGCGCGGCCTCACCCCATACGAATACATCTGCAAAGTCTGGACTTCAGAGCCAGAACGATTCAAACTCGATCCAATCCATCAAAGGCCGGGATCAAACACCTAGCTGCAGGCGTAATCTGACGCATGGCTCAGCCGCCGGGCTCCCAGCGTCCAGGTCCTTCAGCTTGTCACCGCTCCAATCCGCGAGATGCAACTTTTAGTTTAGGTGGACATTGTCGATGTGCGCTGCATCGTCCTCGTCCCGGGCAGGGTCCAGACGGCATAAATTTGACCGGGAGTTGCGCTGCACGCGCCGAGCAACGATCATAATATCCAGATCATCACCTTGGTGACGGCGGGTTCGCCTGATGTCCAAACCACCTTCTGCAGCATCGGCCGGGACGAGGGCAACCGCTGGCCGGCGATCCGGCTGGTTCGGCTTCAGCCCGCTTGCACGGACGGTGGCGGAGCTGACGACACCGCTGCTGGGCCGCCGCGGCCTGGTCGAAGGCCGGATGATGATCGAGTGGCCGCTGATCGTGGGCGAGCGCATCGCGGCCCGCACCCGCCCGGAGCGCGTGAGCACCCGGCGGCGCGGCGACGGTGACGGCACGCTGCAGATCCGCGTTGCCTCGGGCGCCATGGCGCTTGAGCTGCAACATGAGACACCGCAGCTGATCGAACGANTCAACCGCTATTTCGGTTTCCGCGCCATCCGGGGCGGGGCCCCTGCTGGCACCTCCCTCACCCCGCCGCCTCTCGCACCGCCGTCACCGGAAGCTGCGGCGCAGATCGACACCGCCGTTGCCGGCATCGAAGATATGCAATTGAAACAAGTTCTTGTGTCGCTGGGACGATGCGTGCATGCACCCCGCGCCCGGTCCGGCCAGTGACTCCCAGGCATCACCGCACACCCGACATGCGGCCCTTCGCTGCTCCGTGTTTTTGGCATCGGCTTGAGTTGAGTTCCCCCGTCGATAAGGTTCAACAACATCTGGTAGGTAGTGATGTCTCGCATCCGACGATTGGTACTCTTGTTGCTGTTCGTGGCCCTGTTGCTGCCGGTCGCTGCACAGGCGGGTCTGCCGTCGCTGGCCAGCATGATGGCCGAACGCTCGCTCGGCGATCCGAACGCCAAGGTCACGATCGTCGAGTATTCGTCGTTTACTTGCCCGCACTGTGCCGACTTCCATCGCGAGACTCTCGGCGAGATCGAGAAGACCTATATCGACAAAGGCTTGGCGCGCTATGTGCTGAGTGAATTCCCGCTCGACGGTCGGGCGATGGCAGCCTCGATGATCGCCCGGTGCGTGCCGGCCGAACGGTACTTCGCGTTCGTGGGGCTGCTGTTCCGCGATCAGGAGACCTGGGCGCGCAGCCCCGATCCGGTCGCGGACCTGAAGGTGCTGGCGCAGCTTGCAGGGCTGCCGGGGGACGACGTCGATGCCTGCCTCGCCGACAAGGCGCTGCTCAACGCGATCCAGGCGCGCTCCGCCGAAGCGCAGCAGAAGCACAACATCCACTCCACCCCGACGTTCCTGATCAACGGGACCGAAGTGTCCGGCGCCCAGCCATTCTCCGCCTTCCAGACGGCGATCGACGCGGCGCTGGCCAAGGCGAAATAGCGACAAGGGGCGATACCGCACAGTGCTGCAGTTCACGAAGTTGCGGATCGCCGGTTTCAAGTCGTTCGTCGACCCGACGGAACTGCTGATCGAGCCGGGACTGACCGGCGTCGTCGGGCCGAACGGCTGCGGCAAGTCANATCTGATCGAAGCGCTGCGCTGGGTGATGGGCGAAAGCTCCGCCCGGCAGATGCGCGGCGGCGAGATGGACGACGTGATCTTCGCCGGCAGCAGCGAGCGTGCCAGCCGCAACATCGCCGAGGTCATCCTCGAACTCGACAACGGCGCGCGATCCGCGCCGCCGCCCTGGGCCGAGCACGAAGAACTGCACGTCAGCCGGCGGATCGACCGGTCCAAGGGCTCCACCTATCGCGTCAACGGCCGCGAAGTGCGCGCTCGCGACGTCCAGCTGCTGTTTGCTGACGCCGCCGCCGGTGCGCGATCGGCGGCGATGGTCACGCAAGGCCAGGTGTCGCAGCTGATTGCGGCCAAGCCCGTGGAGCGCCGCGCGCTGCTGGAAGAGGCTGCCGGCGTCACCGGGCTGAATTCCCGCCGCCATGAAGCGCTGCTGCGGCTGCAGGCGGCGGAAGCCAATCTGCAGCGCCTGGACGATGTGCTCGNNCGACCCTTGATGCACAGAGCCAGCAGCTGCGCCGCCAGGCCCGCCAGGCGACCCGCTACCGGGAGGTCTCGGCGCGCATCCGGGCGCTGGAAGCGGCAACCCTGTGGCTGAAATGGCACGCAGCCGACACAGCACTGCGCGCTGCGCGGGAAGGTCTGGCGGCGGCCGGCCACGCGGTGGAGGCTGCAAATACCGCGGTCACCCGCACCGCGACCGAGCAGGCGTCCGCGGCGGCCGAACTGCCGACGGTGCGATCGGCGGATGCAGACGCAGCAGCAGCGCTGCAGCAGCTCGCCAGCGAGCGGGACGCGCTCGACGCCGAAGCCCGGCAGGTGGCACGGGATGCCGAAGTGTGCGCGGCGCAGGTAAAACAGACGGGCGACGNACCTGCGCCGTGAACGTAGCCGCGCCGATGAGGCCGCTGCGACGATCGAGCGGCTGGCAACAGAACGCGCCCGGCTGGCGGCGCTGCGCGAGGGTGAGCCGGCAGTCCTCGCGCAAGCGNCAGCAGGCGCTGGCAGCAACCGTACAGCAGGTGGCCACGCTTGACGGCGAGGCGACCGCGCTGACCGAGCGGCTGGCCGGCAACCGGGCCCGACGCGACGCACTTGTCCGCGCCCGCAACGAAGCGGCCGGTGCGGCCGAACGTCTTGCCCGCCGCGACGAAGAACTCGCCCGCCAGCACCGTGCAGCCGAGGACGAGCTGGCGCGCCTGGCCGATCCGGCGTCCCTCGCAGCGACGGTGAACGCCGCCGAGACCACCGTGTCCGAAGCGCGCAGCGCTGCGGCGGTGGCCGAGGCCGCGCGTGCCGACACCACCGCCCGCCAGGCGGACGCCGCAGCCGCGTTGCGATTGGCCGAAACCGCACATGCGCGGTTGACCGCGGAGGAGACAGCGCTGGCGGAGGTACTGGCGGCCTCCCGGGCAACGGTGCGGGCGACGATGGGCCAGCGCTGCTGGACATGCTCCGCGTCGATGCGGGACTGGAAACCGCGCTGGTGGCCGCACTCGGCGACGATCTGCTGGCGACAACCGACGAAACGGCGCCGGCGCGCTGGCGANCGGCAGCCCGAAGACAGTGCCGGGTCCACAGCCGCCCCCTGCCCGAGGACCTGCCCTCGCTGGCCCGGCACGTCCAGGCTCCACCGGAGCTGGCCCGCCGGCTGGCGGCGATCGCGGTGGTCGATGACGAAGCGCAAGGCGACCGTCTACAGCCGTCGCTGCATCCCGGACAGCGGCTGGCCACCCGCGACGGAGCGCTGTGGCGGTGGGACGGTTTGCGCGACGGGGCGNGCGCCGAGACGCCGGCAGCCGTCCGGCTGCGCCAGCGCGCCCGCCTCGACGCCTTGCGCCCGCAGGTCGNNCAGAAGCTGCAGCCGCGCGCAGCGAGGTCGCAGCCCGGCATGAGGCAGTCCGCACCGAAGCCGCAGATGCCGCGCGTCGGGACAACGAGGCACGCGCCGCACTGCGCACGGCAGAGCCGGCGCTGGCGCGAGCCCGCCAAGCCCTGGCCGAAGCCGACGTGAAGCGCGCGCGCATCGACGATCGCCTGGCAACTCTCACCCAGAGCGCCGCTGCGCTTGCCGCAGAACGCAGCGAGGCCGAAGGCCGTCTGCGGGNCCCTGGCCGCCGAGTGGGTGACGCTGCCGGACGATGCCGAAGAACAGCGCCAACTCGACGGTCTGCGCGCCGAGCTGTCCCGGCTGCGCAGCCAGCAGATGCAGCAGCAGGGTCGCATCGATACCCTGCAGCGCGAGCAGCAGGGCCGCACGCGCCGGCTGCAGGCAATCGGCGGCGAGATCGCCGCCTGGACCAGCCGTCTCGACGGCTTCCGCCAGCAGGTTCAGACACTGGCCGACCGCCTGCAGCACGCCGAAGCGGAACTCGCCCGATTGCAAGCGCTTCCTGGAGAAATCGGCCAGCGCCGGAACGACCTGCTCGAACGCCTGGAGGCAGCCGATGCGCGGCGCAAGACCACCGCAGACGCGCTCAGCCAGGCGGAAGCCCGCCTTGCCGAGGCGGACCGGCAGGGACGGCTCGCGGACCGCACGCTGGCCGCCGCACGCGAAGACCGGATCCGCGCCGAGGCGGCCGACTCCCAGNGCAACGGACGCTGCAGCAGCGGTCGCGGCGCTGATTTGCGAGCGGCTCGACGTGCGCACCACCGCATCGCCCCACGCGCGGCCGCATTCGTTGCCCGACTCCGTGCTGCAGACGCTGGCGGAGCAGGCCGGGGCGAAGCGACGGTTGGAACTGGGCTGAAAGAGGCCGACCTGGGAGAGCAGGAACGCCGGCTGGAGCGGCTGCGCCGCGACCGGGAGCTGATGGGACCGGTCAACCTGCGGGCCGCCGAGGAAATGGAAGCGCTGCAGGCGCAGGTCACCGACCTGCAGACCCAGCGCGAGGACCTGCTACAGGCGATCGCCAAGCTGCGCCGTGGTGTCTCCGAACTGGACAAGGAAGGCCGCGAGCGGCTGGCCGCCAGCTTTGCCGAGATCGACCGGCACTTCCAGGCGCTGTTCGGACGCCTGTTCGGCGGCGGCCAGGCCCGTCTGTCGCTGGTTGACTCCGACGATCTGCTGTCCGCCGGCCTGGAAGTGTTGGCGAGCCCCCGCAAGAAGCTGCAGCTGATGACGCTGCTGTCGGGCGGCGAACAGACGCTGACGGCGCTGGCCTTACGGTTCGCGATGTTCTTGATCCGGCCGGCACCAATCTGCGTGTTGGACGAGGTGGACGCGGCGCTCGACGACGCGAACGTCGACCGCTTCTGCTCCCTGCTCGGCGATCTCGCCGGCAGCGGCACCCGTTTCCTGGTGATCACTCACCACCGGCTGACGATGGCGCGGATGGACCGGCTGTTCGGCGTCACCATGCTGGAGCGCGGCGCCTCGCGTCTGGTCTCGGTCGACCTCAGCCGCGCCGAAGTGCTGCGACAGACCGCCTGAGAGGCCGACGGACTGCCATGGCGCCCGGCTTGATGCCGGGCAACGCGGTAGGGCGGGTCTAGAGTGGTTTCTGATCGGTATGAATCGTAAGGGGATTCACAAAGGGCTGAAAATCTGATTCAGGATTCTGGCTGGGGCAAGGAGGCCAGCATGGATGGGTCAGCCTCTTTCGATAGATTTACGCACGCGGCTGTTAGCGGCGATCGATGCGGGGATGAGTTGCCGAGCGGCCGCGGCCCGGTTCGGCGTGGCACCTTCGACGGCGATCCGGTGGCAGGCGCAGCGGCTCGTGACTGGCAACGCCGTACCCAAGCGCCAAGGTGGCGACATGCGCTCGCATCGCGTCGAGGAACGCCGCGAGGAGATCCTGGCGCTGTGGGAAGCGCGCAAGGACATCACGCTCGATGAGCTTCGCGAGCACCTCGCCGGCATCGGCTTGACGGTGGCGAACTCGACGCTCCACCGCTTCTTCGTGCGCCATTCCATCACGCGGAAAAAGACCGGCCACGCGGTCGAGCAGGACCGTCCCGACGTCTTGAAGCAGCGCCGGGCCTGGTTCGACAGTCAGCTCGACCTCAATCCTGACCGGCTCGTGTTCATCGACGAGACGTGGACCGCGACCAACATGGCACGCAGCCATGGCCGCTCCCCCAGGGGCGAACGCCTGCGGATGGGCTTCCCGCACGGCCACCGCAAGACCACGACGCTGGTCGCGGGGCTGCGGAAGAGCGGCATGGTCGCGCCCATGGTGCTCGACGGACCGATCAACGGCGAGTGGTTCGAAGCCTACGTGGCCCAAGTCCTCGCGCCCGATCTGCGTCGCGGCGACATCGTCATCATGGACAACCTGTCGAGCCACAAGCGCGCATCGGTGCGCGAGTTGGTCGAGGCCGCCGGCGCAACCCTGCTGTTCCTCCCGCCCTACAGCCCAGACTTCAATCCCATCGAAAAGCCTTCGCCCGCCTCAAAGCCATGCTCCGCAAGGCCGCCGAGCGAACCGTCCAGGGCCTCTGGGAGCTCATCGGCAAACTCCTCGACTTCTTCCAGCCCGCCGAATGCGCCAACTACTTCAGCTCGTGCGGCTATGACCCAGACTGATCAGAATCCGCTCTAAAGCGAAGCGTGACCCGCCGAAAGGGTGGGCTTGATGAAACCCAACCGGAGCTGAGGCGCCATTCCCGACTACCGTCGCCATCGCGTCGAAGGCGGATGCTATTTCTTCACCGTCAACCTGCTCGAGCGGCGCGGCAACGACCTCCTCGTTCGCCACGTCGACCGACTGCGCGAGGCGGTAGGGGTTACCCGCCGCAGCCGCCCGTTCGCCATCGACGCCTGGGTGGTACTTCCCGATCACCTCCATTGCGTCTGGACGCTGCCGCCCGGCGACGACGATTTTTCGACCCGCTGGCGGTTGATCAAGACGATCTTCACTCGCGCCCTGCCCGGCGGCGAGCGGCGATCCGAGGCCCGCGTCCGCGGCGGCGAGCGCGGCATCTGGCAGCGCCGCTTCTGGGATCACATGATCCGCGACGACGATGATTTCGCAGCCCATGTCGATTACATCCATTTTAATCCGGTGAAGCACGGCTACGTTCGGCACGTCGCGGACTGGCCACACTCGACCTTTCAGGCGAGCGTTCGACGTGGGCTCTATCCGGCGGCCTGGCTTGGACCCGATGCCGAGGCTATTGTGAACGGGGAGTGGGGCGAATAACGCATCCGGCGGGTCACGCTGCGCTTTAGACCCGCCCTACGCGAGCTGTAATAAAAGGGGTAAGAGAGGGTACTCGGCTGAATATGAAGGAACTATCGCTGTCGCATGCGCCGTTCTGACGGCAGTTTGTCCGGACCGGATACCCTGTTCCGCATCTTATGCAGATCCGTCTAATCATTGTTCAACCTTAGAAAGCAACATGATGGACGACCCGACAGCCCTTGAATACATTGCCGAGTTCTACCTGTCATCGCACAACTTCAACGGCCTGCCAGTCCGGACACTTCGCGAGCATCTCGGACTCGACATGCTCGCTGCGAACGAGTTGCTTGAGCGATTGGTCAAGGCCGAAGAGGTTGATCTACTATTCGGCAACGTACACCCGAACCCTCACATTAAGGCTTTCTCCCACATCACTCATGCGCAGCAACTTGCGTTTCTGAAGGAGTTGGGTCTCACTGACNCCGTCTGCGTGTATCCGGGCAAGAAGTATCTCGCAAGGCTCNCCCTCGACACACGATTCGAGGGCCGCCCATTCGACCTGGAGCTAGCCCGAGGCTACGGGCAGTTGGAGCACCGCGCATTTGATCTTTCCATTCTAGAGCACTATCGGAACGATCCACGGTATTACTACGAGACCGACTCTATCAATGGTTCAATCTCAATCAGGAATGAGTACTTCGAGAACGAATCGATGCCGCAGCACGACCAAGTGCTTATGCAGTCCTTTGATNTTGCATATGACGGCGATCTGAATCGCGCAGTTGCTGTCTTCCTCCGCTACTTGGCTGACTTGAGCCCAGAGCATCAGCGCGTATGGCATGCAAAGATGCTACCTGGCGAATACGATCTACACCCAGACTACTACCGAAATAGTATTCTTGGTGACTGGGGAACAAAAATATCAATATTCGAAGCATTTATACTAAAACTAAGTGTTATCAATCAAATGTGCGCGATAATTGGAAAGCCAACGGTCTTCCGTCAAGCGTTTCAGTCCGAGCGGCCGACGGAGTTTGATNTTNTGCTTCGTCCTACCCTTGCAGAGTTCAATGCATTTGTCTTGTTACTGGACAAGATGCTATCCGACAACATAAACAAGGACTTCTTCGCGAACGACCTTCCTCTTGAAGAAGACAAGATGCGGCCTGATGGAAAAATCGAGGTCCGCCAAAAAGGCACTCTCGCGCTCTTGGAGGAGTGGCTTCGAAAGTACTTTCGACCGGCAGAGCCGGAGCCCTTTGAAGATATGTTCAAGACGCTCCGAACGGTTCGCCGCTTGCGGCAGAAGCCAGCCCATGCCGTGAATGAGAACGTCTTTGACCTCGCCTACTTCAAAGAGCAGCGTAAACTCATGATCGATGCCTATTGCGTGCTTCGTACGTTGCGCCTTGTCTTTGCGAACCATCCAAAGGTGCGTCGCAACCCGCCAGAGATTGAGGAACACTTGGCGCGTGGGGAGATATGGGACATCTGAAGCGCTCCGGCCGACGTGCTACGGCCTGCGGCCTTCGCACGTGGCTAAGCTCAAATATTGGGGAGTAGCCCGGATCCCGTTGATGCGCCGCGCACTGCTCGGTTCCGCTTCTCCTCCGACCCCGACCCCGACCCCGACCCCGACGCTCGCGACCGCCACGTTCGGGCACCCGCCACGTCTTTTGATGGGATAGCAAGCGTAGCGCGTAGCCCGGTAACTTCGTAGGGCGGGTTTGAAGCGAAGCGCAACCCGCCGCATGCGGTTGGTCGTACCGGCACATTCGGCAGGTCATGCTGCGCTTTAGACCTGCCCTACGGTGACCCAGTCAACCGCCGATGATCCGGGTCGCTCACCATCGCAAGGCGCACTACAACGGGCTCCGACGAGACCGGCCTCCGAACGACTGAGATTGGGATAGAGCGCTTGCACCCAATGGCGGCGCAGGGTCAAACCGAGACACGAGCCCGTGGCGTTGACATCCCGGCCGCTCGGGTCCATGTGTCCATTAACTCAGTTCATGTCGTGTGCAGCGATCCGATCCGGGTCGGGTGACGGAGGCTTTGGTGGTGGCTTCGGTGGCGGATCGGCCAGCAAAGCTGGTATCCCCGAAGGAGTGTGGTACGATCCGCCGCAGGCGAAGACGACACCCAGACGAACACGACACCACGGAACTGGCGGATACACGGAACAGCGATGACGGACGACCCCGAAAGAAGGAGGCGCCGGAGTGGGCGCAGCGGCACGCGGCTGAACCGGAGGAGCCGAACCCCAATCAGCGGCGCTACAACATGTACCCGCAGAAGATGTTCGGCGGGCACGTGGAAACCAAGGTTCTGCCGGACGGTCGCATCAAGTACATCATCTTCCCGTTCCCTTACGACGGGTCGGACAAGCGCGTGGTCATCGTCGATCCCGCCAATCCGGAAGAGATGCGACAGATCAAGCAGCTGCACCTGATCCCGGACATCAAGAACGATCCCGGCGTAGGCGTCTACGTGTTCGACGCCGATCTGCTGAACGAAAAGAACGACAAGTAGCAGCAGCCCGCCCGCTCGCATCGGCGCGCCGCGCTTGATGGCGCGGCGCCGAAAGCATCTCGCAACACGCTCAACGGCATTTTCAAGCGGTCGGCCGCGGCAAAACTGCCGCGTTCCGGTTGAGGACAACGACCCAACACCGTGATGATGGTGCGTTGCACCAGACACGACGCTGTCCTCGAAGCAACATGCGGCACCTGCGAAGATGACCCCTGCCCGGCCATACCGCGACCGCAGTCCGGATGCAGCCGCAGAGACGGTTCTTTTTCAAGCGCTTCCGGCCGGCCCTGCGGCGCCGACACAGGTTCTGTTTGCGCCCTTGACAGCATCCGCACTCGCTCACTATCGTCCTGCGATCCTGCGGTGCAGGGCGCGCCAGAGGGATGACTAGTGAGCGTGCGGTGAACGGGCACGCCCCGGACGATCGGCTGAGCGATCTTGAAGCTCGCATTAACCGGCTGAAGGACGAGCAGTCCAGACGCCTGGGGCGCGAGCCGGCAAAGCCGGTAAGCGGGTACGGCATGGCGTTTACCGTGACCGCCGATCTTGTCGGCGGGCTGATCGGCGGAGCGGGCATCGGCTGGCTCATCGATCGGTGGTTGCAGTCTTCCCGCTGGGTTTGATCGCGTTCTTCTTTCTGGGCGCCGCAGCCGGAATGTGGAACGCCTATCGGACGGTCCGCGGCTACGACATGACCCTCGGGTTCAGTCGCCCGCCGACGCCACCGCCCGGAACGCGGGACGATGAGGAGCAACCGGCCGGCGCGCGGTCGGAAGAACGAGGCGGAGACCACCGTGGCCAATCCACTCCATCAATTCGAGATCCAATCGATCATCCCGATCAAGATCGGTAACATCGACGCGACTTACACCAATTCCGCGCTGTTCATGACCATCGCCGTGGTCCTGATCACCGTATTCCTTCTGACCAGCGTCAAGACTCGTGCACTGGTGCCGGGGCGATTACAATCGGTGGCGGAACTTGCCTACGAATTCGTTGCCAACATGCTTCGAACCAACGTGGGCAATGCCGGTCAACCATACTTCNCCTTCATCTTTTCGCTGTTCTTCTTCATCCTGCTCGGCAACATGCTGGGCATGGTTCCCGGCGGGTTCACCTTCACATCGCATCTGGTGGTGACGCTGGGAATGGCGCTGCTGATCTTCATCGGCTGCACCATCATCGCGCTGGCCAAGCACGGCCTGCATTTCTTTTCGTTCTTCCTGCCGCACGGCACGCCGTGGTACGTCGCACCACTGCTCGTGCCGATCGAGATACTGTCGTACATCTTCCGCCCGATCAGCTTGGCCTTGCGACTGTTCGCCAACATGACGGCCGGGCACACGTTGCTGAAGGTGTTCGCGGGGTTCGCGGCGGGGTTCATCGCCAGCCTGGGTGTCGTAGGCGTGCTGCCGGCGATCGTTCCGCTTGCTGCCGTCACCGCGTTGACGGGGCTGGAATTACTGATCGCGTTCTTGCAGGCCTATGTGTATACGGTCCTGGCCTGCATCTACCTCAATGACGCGTTGCACCTGCATTGAGGAGGGGATCGCAACGGCGGTCCGGCTCTGAGCAATAGTTCTTCAAAACCCGTGGGTAGGGAATAAAACGATGGAAGTTGAAGCAGCAAAACTCATCGGCGCAGGTCTCGCGGTCATCGGTCTCGGTGGCGTTGGTGCCGGTATCGGCAACATCTTCGCCAACACCATTTCCTCTCTGGCCCGCAATCCTGCGGCACAGCCGCTGATCCAGCTGCCGATGTGGGTGGGCTTCGCGCTGGTTGAAGCCATTGCGCTGTACGCGCTGGTGGTCGCCCTCATCATCATGTTCGTGTTCTGAGTTCGAACGGCGGCGGGCCGGCCCCGGCCGGACCGCCCGTTCGTGAGCAAGCCATGCCCCAATTCGATCCCGCCGTCTGGGTGCCGCAGCTGATCTGGCTCGCGATCACCTTTGGCGTCCTCTACCTGCTGATGGCGAAGGTGGCGCTGCCACGCGTCAGTCAGGTCCTGGAGGAACGTGAAGAGCGTATCGGCGAGAGCCTGCACAAGGCCGACCGGCTGAAGTCGCATGCCGAACAGGCTGTCGCCGCCTATGAGAAAACCATGGCCGACGTCCGCCAGAAGGCGGTTGAAGAGGTCCGGATCGCCCGCGAACAGGCAGCGGCGGAAGCGGCAGCCCAGCATGCGGAGCTCAGCGAGCGACTGGCACAGGACATCGCCGCGGCCGAACATCGCATCCATCAGGCCCGCGCTGCCGCCATCGCCGGTCTGCGCGACGTGGCCATCACCGTTGCCGGCACCGCCGTCGAACGACTGCTGGGCACCGGCGTCGAGCCGGCTGCTGTCGCAGCCGCGGTGGATTCAACCATGAAGGAGCAGACACGATGATGGCGTGGGCTGCAGAGACGGCAGAGCACGCTACGGCACACGCAGCCGAAAGCGGTTCGCTCGTTACGGCACCTGAGTTCTGGGTTGCGATCGGCCTCGCGCTGTTCGTGTTCTTCGTCGGCAAGCGCGCCTATAACCTGGTGGGCGTTGCACTCGATGACCGGTCGCTCAAGATCAAGAACCGGATCGACGACGCCGCCCGGATGGCCGAAGAGGCGCAGGCGCTGCTCGCAACCTACGAGCGCAAGCAGCGAGATGCTGCTGAAGAGGCAGAAACGATCCTTGACAATGCGCGGCGCGAGGCACAGCGGCTGACTGCCGAAGCCAAGGCGGAGCTTGAGCGAACGCTGAAGCGGCGCGAGGTTCAGGCGATGGAGCGGATCGCCCAGGCCGAACAGGCAGCGGTAGCCGAAGTCCGGGCAAAGGCCGTGGATGTGGCCATCGAAGCCACCCGCAAACTGATGGTTGAGCGCCTGACGCCGTCCCAGGCTGATGCCTTGATTGACACAGCGATCAAGGAACTGCCGACCAGACTGAATTAGCGCACGGTTCGATCAGATCCAGTCGATCTGATCGAACAGTCGTGCTTGAGCCGTTTGATATCGAGCAGGTCAATCCGATCAAACGAGAACGTCCGCCAATGGACGTTCGCTTGGTTCTGCGCAACAGTGGCTCCCTGCTGCTGTCGTTGGAGAGCCCGCTGCCGTGCCGAAAGTCCGTATCGTCGCCGACTATTGCTCCCCGGGCTATCAGCTCGCCTGCGATGAGGCACGGAAATTCTCCTCTGCCGGTTGATGAGTCGCTGCTTGACCGCTTGGCCGATTGGGCCGGGCGCTTCGAGGCGTGCGATCCGAGTGACTTCGAAGATATCGGCGGGCAGCGCTTCGATTTTGTCGCGTTCGCCACCGAGGGCCTTGACATTGCGCGCGCCGTGAAGCGCGCCCTCCCCACTGGACCGTTCTTTACTGGGATGATTCTCTGGACTGGTTCCTCGGGCGCGACCCGCGCAGTTACCAACCATCCCGTTCGGAGTATGAAGTAACCCTCCGGGATGCCCTGACCAAGCAGGCAATATCATAACGGGCAAAGCCTGAATTCGACAAACTACCCCGAATTGGTTAGAATGGCGGACGTCATGCCAACGGGCATGGCAGGTGGCTGCTCTGGTCGTCTGCAGGACTAATCCGGAAACTGTGCCCTTATCGAGGCATGAGACCGGCGACAACCAAAAAGCATGCCGCCACATACGAAGAAAGGGAACGCGCTTGTCGTGGGTCAACAGTACGCACGCGACGGCATCGATGGCCGCTCGGCTGGCGCGTGTGTTACGTGGGTCGTTCCTGCTGCAATTCGTCCCCGTGGTCGCGATGCTGTGCGTCATGGTGATCGCAGCCATCACCGTATACCAGCATGACCAGGCGCTGCGTCGATCCGCAGTCAGCCATGCGCTGGCCTTACAGCGGATGATCATCGATGACGCACTGCGGTTGACGGAAGCGGATCTCGCGACATTGCTCGCAGACGGGGACTTAAGCGCGCTGCTCACCGAGGGCAAGACGGCCCACAGGGACGCGCTGATACGAACACTGCTGGCGTTGCTCGACGTCAATCGGAAATACGACCGGATTCGTGTGCTCGACCGACACGGCTATCAGCTGATCTGTATCGACGGCGGCGGCAGCGTCGGTGCGCCGGTCGTTTCGGCCAGCGTATCTTCGGGCGGCGCACCTGAGGTCCGGCAACCCGGATTCACTGATCAATGGTTCTCGGCTGTCCTGCACGGCGAACTGTCGATCTTGCCGATACGCAATGACACCCGATGGACACCAACGGCGCTTTACCGGCCGTAATCCTGCCGTTGTCTATCGTCGTGACCGACATGCAGGGGCATTACCTCGGACGCGTGACCCTGGACCTCCAGCTCGCGCAGATGTTCGATGGGCTGCGCCGTGCCGGGGCTGATCTCGGACAATCCCTATTGTTGGATGGTCGGGGAAAGCTTCTTCTGGGCAGTGATGCCAACGATGAGCTGTCCGACGATTCTGCTCTCGTCTCAACGGTGCTGTTCTCAGACGGCGACGGCCATGTACGAACTGCCGGTGGCGAGTATGCATTCGCAACTCTCGTATACCGGAGCCCACGTCCTCTTCGCGGCCAGGGAACTTCCTGGAGCCGCCGGAAACCCCAGCGGGAAGCAATACCGGAGTGCTGAAGACGGTCATCTTCCGTCCTTTCGATCCGCTCCGGGAGGCAACGCCGATTATTGCATACGGCCTCATCGCTGCAGGTCTTCTGGGGATTGCGGGCATCGCGTACGCCCGCAGAAGCACTCGCCGTCTCCGGTTCGAAGGGATTTCACACACACTGAGCGATGTGGACCGTCATCCCAATTCATTCGACAGCGCAGATGATCCGGAGCGCCGCCAGAATGCCTTTCTAAAACGGATCCTGAATACGGTGCCACAACCGATCTTCGTCAAGGATCGCCAGAGCCGCTACGTTTTTCTCAACGATGCGGCTTGCGAGATGACGGGCTATCGTCGGGAGGACATGCTCGGCCGCAGTTCCCACACCTTCTTTCCGAAGGAGCAGGCCGATTGCTTCGTCGCGGGAGATGGAGAGGTCCTCGGCAGCACGCATCGCACTCTTCACGAAGAAGCGCTTACCGACGCCCGTGGCGAGATACATGTCATCTTGAGCCGCAAGGCTGCCTGCACCGACGCAAGCGGCAACGATATAGTGGTCGGTGTGATCACCGACATTACCGAGCGCAAACGGGCGGAAGACATGCTGCGGCTGTCCGCCGAGGTGTTCGAGCACAGCGCCGAAGGCATCCTGATCACCGACAATCACGGCATTATCTTGAACGTCAATACCGCGTTTACCCGCATCACCGGCTACAGTGCTGCGGAGGCGATCGGCCAGAATGCCCGGATGCTGACGTCCGGGCAGCACAAACGTGCGTTCTTCGTAAATATCTTCCGGTCAATCCGGAACGACGGCTCGTGGGGCGGCGAGATCATCAACCGACGCAAGAACGGCGAACTTTACGTCGTCGAAATGTCGATCTGCGCCGTGCGCAGCGATGACGGCAGCATCCGCCGCTACATCGGAATGATGAGTGACATCACACACCGCAAGAGCACCGAAGAACGCATGCGCTATCTGGCGCAGCACGACTTCCTGACCGGCCTCGCCAACCGCCACCTGCTGCAGGACCGGGTCAGCCAGGCAATCCTGCATGCACATCGCAGCCGCCGCAAACTGGGGCTGCTGCTGCTGGATCTTGATGGCTTCAAGGATGTGAACGACCGGTTTGGGCACGAGGCGGGCGACCAGGTGCTGAAGGACGTCGCGGCGCGGCTCACGCTCCTCGTCAGACAGACCGACACCGTTGCCCGGATCGGCGGCGACGAGTTCGTCGCTGTCCTCCCCGGACTCCGGTCCTGGAGCGATGCCGAGCGGATCGCACGCAAGGTGGTCTACGAAGTCTCGCGTCCCTATACGGTGACAGATGGCCTCGCCCTGGTCGGATGCAGCATCGGAATCGCCCTCTATCCAGACGACGGTGAGGACTGGACAACATTGCACCGCGTGGCCGATCGGGCGATGTACCGGGAAAACACAGCCGTTACAAACGAAGCTCCGTGCACCAGCAGGCGTGAACGCCGCATGTTGAACGACCGGCGCGCCTTTCCCGTCAGACGTCGTCCGACCCCATGGCATTGGATACGGACTCGCTTGCCTGTATGTGCCGGCACAAGACGTCCAGAAAAGCAGCCCCGTAGCGCTCCAGCTTCGCTTCACCGACCCCGGTGATTTCCCGCAGTGCCGCTGGCGTCGTCGGACGCAGACTTGCCATCTCGATCAGCGTCCGGTCGGAAAACACCACATAGGCCGGTGCGCCCTGGCTGCGGGCGAGCTGCAGCCGCAGCGCCTTCAGTGCTGCCAGCAGCGGCCCGTCAGCCGGAGCTTGTGAGAAAGCAGGCGGGTGCTTGCCCCCTTCCCTCCCCGATCTCGCCCTCGGACCNGCTGTCTTCTCTTCCGCGGGGGCACGCAGTTGGATNCTCTCGCGGCCACGCAGCACATCGCGCCCCTGCTCCGTCAGCTTCCAGGCACCATGGTCCAGCATGTCGAGTGAGATCAGTCCCGCAGCGTAAAGCTGGCGGAAGATCGAGCGCCACGCCTCGGCCTTATGATCCCGCCCGACGCCGAAGGTAGGCAGCGCATCGTGTCCGAACCGGCGCATCTTTTCGTCCGCCACCCCGGTCAGCAGGCGGATCAGATGCTCGCTGCCGAACCGCTCACCGGTACGCAGGATCGCCGACATCGCCTTCTGCGCCTCGATGGTCCCATCGAACNNAGCGTCACCCTCCTGGCACAAATCGCAGTTGCCGCAGGGTTCCGACGCTTCNCCGAAGTAGGCAAGCAACGTCTGCCGGCGACAACGGGGCGCCTCGCACAACGACAGCAGTGCGTTCAGCCGCGCCCGGTCGATCTGCTTGCGCGCGTCGGGCGCCTCGCTCTCGTTGATCTGGATCTGGCGCAGCCGGACATCCTCCAGGCCGTGCAGCGTCAGCGTCTCCGCCGGCAGACCATCGCGCCCGGCACGACCGATCTCCTGATAGTAGGCCTCGATGCTGGATGGCATGTCGGCGTGGCAGACGAAGCGCACATCCGGCTTGTCGATGCCCATTCCGAAAGCGACGGTGGCGACGATGATCACCCCGTCTTCCTGCTGAAACAGGTCCTGGTGACGGGCGCGCACCGGCTGATCGAGTCCTGCGTGATAGGGCAGTGCCCGGTGTCCTTCGGCGGCGAGCGCGTCGGCCAGTGCCTCGGTGCGCTTGCGTGACGCGCAGTAAACGATACCGCTGCGCTCCCGCCGCGCGCCGATGAACGCTGCGAGCTGGCGGCGCGGATTCGCCTTCGGCCGCATTGCCAGATGCAGGTTCGGCCGGTCAAACGAGCGGACGAAGGTGCATGGCGGAGTTGCGAACAGTTTGCCTTCGATGTCTGCCCGGGTCGCAGCGTCGGCGGTCGCGGTCAGCGCCAGCGCCTGCACTCCCGGCAGCCAGCGGCGCACCTCACCCAACGCCAGATATTCGGGCCGGAAGTCGTGCCCCCACTGGGACACGCAGTGCGCCTCGTCGATCGCCAGCAGCCGGACGTGAGAGTCCTGCAGCAGGTCTGCCATCTCCGGGCGCAGCAGCCGTTCCGGGGCGACGTACAGCAGGCGCAGGTCGCCCGCGCGCAGCCGCCTGCGGATGTCCGCGTTCTCGCTCCCNTCGTTGCCCGAATTCAGGCTGCCGGCAGCGACGCCCAAAGCCTGAAGCTGCGCCACCTGATCGCGCATCAACGCGATCAGCGGCGAGACGACGATCGTGAGCCCCGGACGCAGCAGCGCCGGAAGCTGGAAGCACAGCGACTTGCCGCTGCCGGTGGGCATCACCGCGAGCACGTCGGCACCCGACAGTACCGCACCGACGATCTCCTCCTGGCCGGCGCGAAAATCCGCGAAACCGAAGACGCGGTGCAGCGTTTCACGTGCTGCCGCGAGGTCAGTCTCCTCTGGCACCCGCGTTGCTGCTTGCGTCATCGCGCCCCCTGCCACCGTTCTCTCTCACGCACCCGTCATATCGTTGGTGAAGTCGACGACGATGTCGTCGTCACCCGACAGCAGGTACTGGCAGGCAAGGCGAAATCGGGGACCCGGGGCGCTCGCATCGTCATCCTCCAGCCCCTCGTCCAGCTTGCCCATGGCGTCGAGCAGAAACGCCTCGTCTTCGGTCAGCGGCGCGCGGCAGCCTCCCGGTGACGCCGGCTCGACATGCACGACGCACGCTCCGCAGCCGCCCGCCTCGCAGTTGAACAGGATCGGAATGCCGTGCTCCTGAGCAATCGCGAGCAGCGTCCGGTTGCGAACCGCGCCGGCCTCAAGCTGCACCGTGTGACTGAATCCTGGTGCGACGAACCTGATCGTGCTCACGTCATTGGTCCCGAGCGGCTGAACGGGGGTGGCAGCCCCTGATGGCAGGGTCGCGGCAGCAGCCCCGTCCCCAATGAAGACCTTACACGCTTCCCCGCGCCTCGTCTTGCCATGCCGTCCACCCAAAGAGAGGTGGGCGACGGGCGCCAGCAAAGCCTCTACAGTGCGGCGCCACGGATCACCACACCGATCACCACACGGGCCGCCACCAGGGGAGATCATATGCGCGAGCTGCAACCGGGACTGCTGCAGAGCGTTGTCGACGATCGCTTTCGCGAGGCACTGCGGTGTGGCGCGCTGCAGCCGATCGAAACCCGGATGCAGATCATCGAGCAGGACGGCATCCGTTTTGCGGTGCGCATCGCCACCAACCTGCAGCGCAAGGACGCGGCCCGCGCGCAGCAGGAAGAGGCCGGGCGCGCCCACGGCAGGCCGGTCGATCCGTTCCAGCCTCCCGAGCCGGAGCTGGTGGTAGGCGGGCTTTCGCCCACGCATTTCTGCCTGTTCAACAAGTACAACGTCCTCGACCATCACCTGCTGATCGTCACCCGTGACTACGAAGATCAGGAGACGCTGATCAGTTATGAGGACTTCGCAGCGCTTTGGCGCTGCCTTGCGGAAATCGACGGCCTGGGCTTCTACAACGCGGGTACGACGGCCGGCGCCAGCCAGCCGCACAAACACCTGCAGCTCGCCCCGCTGCCACCACCCGGACCCGATGGCATCCGGGTGCCGATCGAAGCAGCGTTCGCCGACATCGGCGCCACCGGTATTCCTGGAGAGATCACCCGCGCCAGCAGGCTGCCGTTCCGCCACGCGCTCACAGCCCTCGATCCAGAGTTGCCACCCGAGCCGGCCGCGGCCGAAACGCTGCATCTCTACCGGGCGATGCTGGATGTCCTGGGAATAGCGGCGGTCGCGGACGGCCCTGCGCTGCGCCAGTCCCAGGCCTACAACCTGGTGATGACGCGGCGCTGGCTGTTGATGGTGCCGCGCGCGACCGAGCGCTTCAACGGCATCTCGGTCAACGCACTCAACTTCGCAGGCCTGATCTTCGTCCGCACTCCGGAACAACTCGCACTGCTCGAGCAGGCCGGCCCGCTGGCGGCACTGGCGGGCGTGTGCAGCCCGCCCGCCCGCTGACGCCCCGTTCTAACGCGGTTCTACGCGTCGCTCACCTTGCGCACATGATCTTGCAGCCGGCGCGTCGCCGCCCCGAAGGCGTCGCGCACAGCGACATAGATATCCTCGTGCGCCTGATTTTCCGGGCCGCTGCGCTTGACGACGATCTCCTCGCCCGGCACATCGATGTCGATGCGGATGTCGTAAAGATTGCCCTTGTGATGATGGCGATGCGGTGCCTCGACGACGACACGACAGCCGGTAATGCGATCGCAGAACCGCTCCAGCCGCTCCACCCGCTCCCGGATATCCGCTTCGACCGCTTCGGACGCATCCATGTTGCGGAACGCAACCTGCAAGGCTCTTTGCATGTTGATCTTCTCCTCCGCACTGCCTGACGATCGTTCGGGACGACGGCCTGCAGCCATCGTGCCCTGCGATCGCCGTAACCGGGAAGTATCGCACCTGGAGCGAGCGACCGGAAGACCTCGCGCCTGCGTTCCATGCACCCCTGCCCCGCGTCAGCGCCGTGCCCTGCCCCGCGCCAGGCCTCGCGGCACCATTGGCTGCCTCAGCCCCGCACGCGCCGGATCACGTCCTCCTGGTCCGCCCGCAGCCGCGCGCTCACCTCAACCGGATAGGGAGGATCGGTGGGCGCCAGACCTCTGAGCGCACCGGGCAGCTTCGCCAGCTCGTCGGCAGCCCGTGCGCGCGCGTCGTCGAGCGTGTCCCGGCCGGCATCGGTGCGCTGGCCGCCTCGCATCACCAACTGCAGCAGCGGCCGTCCTTTGAGGCTCTCGTCGGCGCGGGCGATCACGTCGCCTGCGGCCCTTCCGCCGTCTTCGCTGCGGAATACCTGCTTGCGCCCCGGCAGCACCGGCTTGCCGGTCGAGAGCTTCACCCGGCCGAGGCCGGCGTAGGTGCACAGCTTGTAGACGATGTCGAGACTGGGCGCGTCCTCGGACACGCCCATCTTGGTGCCGACGCCGAAGCCCGTGATCGGTGCCTCCGCCCGCAGCAGGGCGTCGATCGCATCTTCGTCGAGGCTGCTGCTGGCAAAAATGCCGACGTGGCCCAGCCCCGCCTCATCCAGGATCGCCCGGGCTTCGCGGGACAGCGCCGCCAGATCACCTGAGTCCAGGCGTACCGCGCGCACCCGGAACCCGTCACCGAGTTCGCGTGCCAGCGCACAGACCCGGCGCACGCCCCGGAGCGTGTCGTACGTATCCACCAGCAGCACCGTCTCCGGGTAGATCCCGACGAACGCGCGGAACGCCTCGGCTTCGGATTCGTGCGACTGGATGAAGCTGTGCGCCATCGTGCCGGTGACCGGCAAGCCATAGATTCGCCCCGCGAGCACGTTCGAAGTGGCGGCAACGCCGGCAATGTGGAACGCGCGCGCTGCCTTCAGAGCCGCGTCGGTGCCGTGCATGCGCCGGGCGCCGAAATCCACCACCGGCCGGCCGCGCGCCGCCGCCACCACGCGCGCCGCCTTCGAGGCCAGCATCGTCTGCAGATGGATCTGGTTGGCGACAAACGTCTCGGCGAGCTGGGCCTCGGCGATCGGTGCGGTGATCTCGACGATCGGCTCATTGGCAAACACCGGTGTGCCCTCGGGCACCGCGTACACATCGCCGGTGAAGCGGAAGTCCCGCAGCCAGGCGAGGAACCGCGCGCTGAACTGGCCGAGCGAGGCGAGGTACTCCAGGCTGTCCTCGGAGAAGCGCAAGCTCTCCAGATAGCTGAGCACGTCGTCCAGGCCACAGGCGAGCAGGTAGTTGCGCCGCTTCGGCAGCCGGCGGACAAACAGGCTGAACGTCGCTGTCTCCGCCATCCCGGCCTCGACGTAGGCCTGCATCATCGTGAGCTCGTAGAGATCGGTGAACAGGGCCGGATCGCACGCAAGATTGGGGGCGGAAGGGGCAGGGCGGATCGCGGCTTCGGGCGGCATGGCATCGCTCCGGCTTGGTGGGACGGATTGCACCGCCATGCTAACGCGAGCACCCCGGCATGGCACGGCTGGTGCCGGCACCATCCCTTACCAGCGCCGCAGCATGTAACGTGCCGGCGGACTCGCGCGGGGCAGGAGGCAGCATGGTGATCACGCTCAGGGATCCGAACGAACGAGACGAGGCGGCATGGCGCCGTCTGTGGGCCGGCTACACCCGGTTCTACGAGACGGAGGTGCCCGAGCCGGTCACGGCCGCAACCTGGCGGCGGATGCTCGATCCGGCCGAGCCGCTGTTCGGCCGCCTGGCGATCCGGTGCACCGAGGGCGGCCAAGGCGGACAGGCCGCGCCTGCAGAAGATGAAGATATCGTGGGCTTCGCCGTCTGCGTGCTGCACGCCGGCACCTGGAGTCTCGATCCCNTCTGCTACCTGGAAGACCTGTTCGTCGATCCCTCAGCCCGCGGCGAAGGTGCCGGCCGGGCGCTGATCGAAGACCTGATCGAGCTCTGCCGCACCCACGGCTGGTCCCGCCTCTACTGGCACACACAAGCCGGCAACGCCCCCGCCCGCCATCTCTACGACCGCTTCACCCCCGCCGACGACTATGTCCGCTATCGCCTGTTTTTGAAGTAAAAACCGCTCTCCTCCGTCGTCATCGCGAGGCCCCGTAGGGGCCGTGGCGATCCACTGGGGGCGGGGTGCACAGTACCCAGCAGTGGATTGCTTCGCGCTTCGCGCTCGCAATGACAGAGAAGGGAGTGGGGCTGCGATGACGATGGGGGTGCCTGGCTACACGATGTCGCGGAACAGGTCGCGCCAGTCCGGGTTCAGCCGCTCGATCAGCGCGATCTTCTTGTGCCGCGAACCGGCCTTGATCTGCTTCTCGCGAGTGATCGCCGCCGCCATGTCCGCGTGCACCTCGAAGTAGACGAGCATCCGGCAGCCGTAGCGCGCAGTGAAACCACCCGCAGCCAGCGTCCGGTGCTGATGCACCCGCTGCACCAGCGCCGAGGTCACCCCGGTATATAGCGTCCCACGCTTCCGGTTCGCCATGATGTAAACCGCAGGCTGCCTGACCACGCGACCGCTCCACCCCGCAACGTCTTGCGAGAGTGTAGTTCCCTCAGCCTTTGCCAAACGTAAACGCCCTCACTCGTCATTACGACCACGCTCCTCCATCGTCATTGCGAGCGCGCAGCGCGAAGCAATCCACTGCCAGACTCTGCGCATACTGCCCGGCAGTGGATCGCCACGGCCCCGCGGGGCCTCGCGATGACGTCGGCTGATACGTGGGTGCTGGATACGTTGTGCCTCGCTCCGCCGCCATCCCAACAGCGAGCCCCACTCCCATCGTCATTGCGAGCGTGCAGCGCGAAGCAATCCAGTGCCGGGCGCCAGGCATACGGCCCAGCAGTGGATCGCCGCGGCCCCGCGGGGCCTCGCGATGACGATCAGGGGGACGGCGGGGCGGCGGGACGACGGGGCGGCGGATGGGGAAAGGCAGGGCGGCCGATGGGGCGGACACAAAAGCGGGGGCCCGGGCGGCGAGGTCCTGCAGCGTCTTCCGGTCTCTTTCGTTGAGGTCGAGGGTGAAGGCCCTCCTTCTCCGCCGCCAGCAGCCGGCGCGCCAGATCGGGCCAGAGGGAACGCTCCTTCTCCGCTTCAGGATTTCCCCGGGGTTGGGATTCGACCACCGGGCCGCGATACCACGCGCCACATACGGGTCAGTGCGTGCGAGGTCAGCGAGGTAGGAAGCGAGGGTCACGTCGTACGAGGCAATATCCGTCGTCAGGTGCTGCGCTACATTGGCGAAGTAGTGATCCTCCCGTGAACTGACAAGAATGGGCTGGCCATCGTCAATGCGGATATTTGGCAGGATATCGGAGAGCCCCTGCGGGCGGAGCGCCTCCTTTATCCTCTCAATCGTGTATTGACGTTCTGTCACATAAGGGATGCTTGCGAACTTTCGAACTAGTTCTTCTACAGCCTCGGCGGACAGTTGTGAGAGATCAACATCATGCAAGTTCGCGAGTGATAGATCCGACTTCTGATTGAATTTGACCTGCCACAGCCCTGCGCGCCGCAGATCCGCGCTCTGTAGCTGCGCGTCCGACAGGCTCGCGCCCTGTAGCTGAGCGCCCGATAGGTCCGCGCCATTTAGTTGCGCGTACGACAGGTTCGCGCCCTGTAGCTGCGCATACCGCAGTTCCGCGCCCTGTAACTGAGCGCCCGACAGCTCCGCGCCCTGTAACTGAGCGCCCGACAGGTTCTCGACCGGCAACAGAGCGCCCGACAGCTCCGCGCCCTGTAACTGAGCGCCCGACAGGTTCTCGACCGGCAACAGAGCGCCCGACAGATTCGGTTGCGAAAACAGAAAATACACGCCCTGCAGTTGCGCGTTCCACGAGCTTGCGCCCTGCAGCTGCGCGCGCCAGGTATGCGCCCTGCAGCTGCACGCCCATTAGCTTCGCGCCCTGCAGCTGCGCGTCCCCAGGTATGCGCCCTGCAGCTGCGCGTGCTCGAGGGTTGCGCCCTGCAGCTGCGCGTGCTCCAGGGTTGTACCCTGCAGCTGCGCGCCCCCAGGTCTGCGCCCTGCAGCTGCGCGAACCACAGGTCTGCGCCCTGCAGCTGCGCGTCCCTCAGGTCTGCGCCCTGCAGCTGCGCGAACCACAGGTTTGCGCCCTGCAGCTGCGCGTCCTCCAAGTTTGCGCCCTGCAGGCTCGCAGATCGAATAAATGCGTGACGCAGATCGGTAGCGGACAGAACTGCATCGTAAAACTCGCTGTCGGAAAAATCCGCGAAGCGGAAACTACGCCCTTCTAGGAAAAGCGCCTCGACGCGGACGAGCAGCTTTTCGCATCACCGTCGCCAGTGCGTAGCTTGAATAGCACCTCGCCATCCGGTTTTTCCGCGACGAGAAGCCGGTGATCGAGGCGCAGGTAGCGGCAGCCCCAGCCGAGCAGCCGGCAGGTACCGGAGTCGAGCGGGTGAACATTCCAGCCAAGCCTGAAGTTCCACTTCGCTCCACGCCCCGTCGTCGTGCTGTCCACCGGCGCGATGCCCAGGTATGTCACCGCAAAGGCGAACACTGCCGCATAGAACCCGCCGGCACGGGCAAGCACGGCGGCGTTGGCGCGCCAGGGAAGCGGGCGCCAGTCGCGCTGGCGGCGGGCCTGGCGGTACCAGAAGTAGGCGAGCGCCAGCAGGTCGAGGGCGAGGCAGCCCATGTGCACGACGTAGGTGACGAACGCATCCTGGTAGCGCAGGAAGCTGATCTGGGTGGCGAGG
Organism: Defluviicoccus sp.; assembly: GCA_013414705.1. Taxonomy (GTDB): domain Bacteria; phylum Pseudomonadota; class Alphaproteobacteria; order Rhodospirillales; family Defluviicoccaceae; genus Defluviicoccus. The sequence continues at coordinate 1,710,017 of CP058705.1, read as the reverse complement.
AACACCGAGATCGGGATCACCACCAGCATCACCACGACGACGATCTTGAAGATGCGGCTGTGGCGGAAGGGCTTGCGGTCCTGGGTCCAGTACTGCACGAACTCGACGTTCGCCAAAAGCTGGCGGCAGCGCTCCTGGTCCTCGTCGCGCGGCACGCGGGTGCGCAGCTCGCGGTCGAACAGGCGCAGGTTCTCCGCCAGCAGATCGTAGCGGATCAGCGTGTGCACGTGCAGGAACAAAGACGATCGGCGCCAGCGCATAGGACGCCACCACCGGCACGCGGACGCCCAGCTGTGAGAACTCGACAAAGGTGCCGCGCAGCAGCACCTCGTCGGTGGTCGAGATCACCGTCGCCATCAGGTAGACGGCGACCGCCAGCATGGTCAGCGCGCCGGTCTGCGCCGCCTTCGCCCCGTCGTTGATCGATTGGATCAGGCTTTCGATATAGGCCGGCGGCTCGAAGCCGCCGCGCACCCGCCGGCGCATTCTCGCTGCCTGCCCCCTGTGCGGTATTTTCACGACAAGGTTACGCTGCCCCGCCTCCCTCAGTCCACAGCGAGATCCAAGGGACGCAGCAGCCCGGCGCCGCTATTCACCCTGCCGAACGGTGGCGGTGCGGGAAACGACCAACGATCCGCAGTGTGTCAAACCGCACCCGTGCGCTTCAGGGTACGATCAGCCCGATTTCAGCGGGCGGCGGTTCGGTCCGGCTGAGGGCCGCAGCCCCATCATTGGCGGCGACCGGCGGGGTGATGCACGGCTCAGGGCGTTCACTGCCGGTGGCTGGATCCTTGTTCGCCGCTTCGGCCCGCAGAACCGCAGCCGTGCGCAGGCGGCGCTCACAGGTCTCGAAGCGGTCTTCGGCGCACTCATTGTGCACGCAACCGTATTCGCAGGCAGCCAGTTCCGGCGGCACCGTCGAAACGTTGTCACTGCGCCAGATGCCGAAGCGCGCGAGAAGTCGTTTGGCGATCCTACCCATTATCGTTCCTCCGACCGCTGCATGCCTAAAGTGCGCAATAGCCCTCTGGCATGTTTGTCGAACGCTCCCAGATGCTTAAGCAAGAATATCGCCAAGTTTCTCCATTTAAGCATGCTCCCGTATTACGGGAATTTTAACACTGATACAACTTTCGCCTTTTCAGTGCCGCATTGTCAACCACTTCTGTGAGCGAAATACCATAAATGCGACTCAATCATCCGGTGTATCACGACAAACGCCCGCCGCAGAACAAGCGGCGGGCGTTTGTCGTGATCGACGGCTGTGAGAGGTCGCCTGGGGCGACGGGGCACCTTGCCGTCTTGAGCCTGAGGTGGGCACCGGGCGCAGTGATGGTGTTGAAGAGAGCTGCGGGGCGTCTACTGGGAGCGGCGACGTGTGCCGGCTCCAGTGCTGCCGCCAGCCACGGTCATCCCGCGCGCAGGACGCACGCAGGCCTTACGCGATGCTCTGTGCCTCTTTCGGAACTGTGTCGCATTTCAGGTTCGGCTGCCGGCCTGTGAACAGCAGGCCCGTCGGCCGCTCAAGAGCCCCTGCCCCCGTTCCCGCCCGCTTTTTCTGGTCCGTTTGAACGGAGCCACGAGCCACACCGCCAGTCGCATCGCGACACGGCTGGCGAACCATCTGCGCCGCGGCAGATGAGGGCACCGTAGATCCCGACCGAACCATAATAGACTGGCGTGTTCATTCCTTCCGGACTCCAAGCCGTTGACACCTTCCCCTGGCAGAGTGCCGACACCCGGGTCAGGGGACCGGGGCAGCAGAAACCGGGAGAAGGCAAAGCTCGCACGCGAAGCGTGTGCACCGCATATGGCAGCGGGCGCATACTGCGTCTGTGTCTTCGATCACGGACCGCCGCCACCAGCGGCTGCCATGCTCCGTTTCGTCCCGGTCAGGATGATTTTTCTCCGTCGAGTGTGGCCGCCTGATGTCACAAAGGTGCCAGTGTTGTAGCACCGCAGACAGCGACCTCCAGATCCTCGACACGAGTGCGCGAGGCTGCGATCCGTCGAGCCACGACGGCCGTATTGCCCTTGTCCGCAATGTTCATGGCTCGGGATCCGCCGTTGGCCACACCTGCTGCTGTCGTCTGGTTCCGCCAGGATCTCCGCGTGGCCGATCATCCGGCGCTGATGGCGGCAGCCGCGGGCGGGCCGGTGGCGCCGCTCTACGTTCTCGACGACGTAACGCCGGGCGTCTGGCGGATGGGCGGGGCGAGCCGCTGGTGGCTGCATGCCAGCCTCGCGACGTTAAGCGAGGCGCTTTCGGCGCGCGGCGTGCCGCTCTGCCTGCGCCGTGGTGCGTCGGCAGACGTGGTGGTGGCGTTCGCCCGCGAGATCGGCGCCGTGGCGGTGCACGCGATCCGGCAGAACGAACCGTTCTGGCAGCCGGTCGAAACACGGCTTGCCCGCCGGCTGCAGGACCTGGGCATCCGGCTACACGTGCACGACGGCGCCACGCTGTTTCCAGCGGGCTCGATTGCCGGGCGCGACGGCCGCCGGCTGCGGGTGTTCACCNCCTTCTGGCGCGCCNTGCCAAGCAGCCCCGCCGCCCCTGAGCCGGTGTCGGAACCCACTCGGCTGCAGTCTCTGCCAGTGGCGCTGCCGCCAAGCGATCGGCTTGACGACTGGCAGCTGCGGCCAACCACGCCGGACTGGGCGCAGGGCCTGCGCGAGACCTGGCAGCCGGGCGAGGCGGGTGCGAATGCCCGCCTCGCGTCCTTCATTGACGAGGATTTGCGTCATTACCGGAGCGAGCGCGATCGGCCGNGAGCCCGGGTGACCTCGCGGCTGTCGCCATATCTGCATTTTGGTGAGGTCTCGCCACGACAGGTCTGGCACGCCGTCCGTGATCACATGCACGCCGTCCCCGATGAAACTGCAGCGGGCGAAGCATTCCTGCGCGAGCTTGCGTGGCGGGAGTTCAACATCGACGTGCTCGATCGTTTTCCGCAACTCCCGGACCAGCCGCTGCAGCCGCGCTTCGCGTCTNTTCCCTGGGAGGAGGACACAGCGGCGCTGCGGGCATGGCAACGCGGGCAGACGGGTTATCCGCTGGTCGATGCCGGGATGCGGCAGCTGTGGCACACCGGCTGGATGCACAACCGGGTGCGGATGATCACTGCGTCGTTCCTGGTCAAGCACCTGCTGATCCCGTGGCAGATGGGAGAAGCGTGGTTCTGGGACACGCTGGTCGATGCCGATCTCGCCAACAACGCCGGCAGCTGGCAGTGGGTCGCCGGCTGCGGGACCGACGCCGCACCTTACTTCCGCATCTTCAACCCGGTGCTGCAGGGCGAAAAATTCGATCCCCGCGGTGCCTCCGTGCGCCGGTGGGTCCCGGAGCTGACGGCATTGCCGGACCGGTGGATCCATAAGCCGTGGCAGGCGACGGCGCTGGAACGGGCAGCCGCCAGCGTCCGGCTCGGGATCGACTACCCGGAGCCGATCGTTGACCACACTCAGGCGCGGGCGCGCGCTGGCCGCCTTTGCACAACTCTGACCAACGATGGCGACATGACGGCAATACGATGGCGGCGTCGTCTCTCTTGTTCGCAGAATGTTAACCAGTCGCATTTATATCACAGAGGCGTGACACCCAGCGGCGCGAGCCCACGCGGGACTTGCGGCGTGAAAAGTCTCCAGACACTATCAACTTACCGTTTTCTGGGGGTTTATTGACGTGCAACTGTGGTGACGTGCCACTGCACGAGACGATCGTCAAGACAACGCGAGCGATCGGACGTCTCAGATCATGCGGCAAGACCGGGCGAGAAGACGGACTACATGGGATCGGATCCTGGCAGGAGCGGCCATCGCCACCGGCGTTGGCGCACTTGCCTGGGGAGCCAGCCTCGAGATCGAGGCGTCGCCGCTGCAGTCACGGCTGTTCACGAAGCTGGCGAGCGGTTTTACCTACCAGATGGAGCCGGGCCCCAACCCCGCGTTGCGGTTTNCCGAATCCGGCCCTTACGATGAGCGGCTCGGCTATGCCCGGATGCCGGCGTTTCTGGCCGCACTGCAGGACAAGGGCTTTGTAATCGCGCAGCAGGCCCGGATGTCCCCGGATCTTGCACGTTTCATCGACAACGGCGGCTTTGCCGTCTTCCGCGAAAAGGCGCAGGCCGGCCTGACGCTCACCGATCGAAGCGGCGCGGTGCTCTACCAGTCGCGCCACCCCGAGCGCATTTTCGCCGACTTCATGTCGATTCCGCAGTTGATCGTTGACACCTTGCTGTTTGTCGAGAACCGCGAACTGCTGGACGGCCGGTATCCGACCCGCAATCCGGCGGTGGAATGGGACCGGTTTGCCGCCGCCGCTGCGAATGTCGTGACCGGACAGTTCGACGGTGAGGCCCGGCGCTTCGGCGGCTCGACACTGGCAACGCAGATCGAGAAATACCGCCATTCGTCGCAAGGGCGGACGAATGGCGTCGAGGACAAGCTGCGACAGATCACCACCGCCAGCGTCCGCGCCTATCAGGGCGGACCGGATACGACGCTGGCCCGTGAGCGCATCGTCGTCGATTATCTCAACTCGACGCCTTTGTCTGCGCGCACCGGCTTCGGCGAGGTGATCGGGCTGGGCGACGGGCTATGGGCATGGTACGGCACCGACCTGGATGCCGCCACCCGGCTTCTGCACGGTCTCAACAACGGTGAGGCGGAGCGCCAGCAGGCGGCGGTCGTCTACAAGCAGGTGCTCAGCCTGCTGCTGGCACAGCGCCGACCATCCCATTATCTGCTGAGCGGCCGTCAGGATTTGAACGCGCTCGCGAACACTTATCTGCGGCTGATGGCACGCGACGAGCTGATTTCGCCGGAACTGCGCGATCTGGCGATCGCCGCCCCGTTGGAGTTTCGCCAGGACTCACCGCAAGACTCACCGATCGCGATAGAGAATTCGTATCTCGACCGCAAGGCAACAAACGTGATGCGGGTGCACTTGGCCTCGTTGCTGAAGGTGCCGCAGTTCTACGAGCTCGACCGGCTCGACGTGAACGCCCGCGCCACGCTCGACAGAGAGGCGCAGCGCCAGGTGGTCAAGACGCTGCAGCTGCTGACCGACGACGGCGAAGCGGCGAGACTGGGACTGGTCGGAGAGCGGTTGCTGTCGAAAGGAGATGCGGCCGGCGTCATCTACAGCGTCACGCTCTATGAACGCGGAGCGCACGTGAACTACCTGCGCGTTCAGGCCGACAACCTGGACCAGGCACTCGACCTCAACGAAGGCGGCAAATTCGATCTGGGTTCGACCGCAAAACTGCGGACCCTGGTTACCTATCTGGAAATCATTGCCGATCTGCACGCACACTATGCGCTTTTATCGCGCAGCGAGCTGACCACGACCGCCGAACAGGCAGCCGACCCGCTGCGGAAGTGGGCGGCGACGTACCTGGCCAGCACCACCGAGCGCCAGCTGCAGCCGATGCTGGATGCGGCAATGGAGCGGAAATATTCCGCCAGCACCGGCGAGGCCTTCTTCACCGGCCGTGGCCTGCACGTCTTCGCCAACTTCGACAAGACGTTCAACAGGCGGATCATGCCGGTGCGCGAGGCGTTTCGCCATTCGGTCAATCTGGTATTCATCCGGATGATGCGCGACATCATCCGCTACTATCAGGCGGAAGGCCCGGAGCCTGCAAAGCCANTTCTCGCCGACCGCACGCATCCGGCGCGCCGGGCGTACCTCGAGCGCTTCGCCGACATGGAAGGCAAGGTATTCCTGAACCGCTTCTACCGGCGCTACCATGGCCGCTCTCCTCAGGACGCCCTGGCAAAGCTCGCCGCACGCGGCAAGCCGGTCGCACACCGACTGGCCACCCTCTACCGTTCCGTTCGCCCCGACGATGATTTCGCCGCATTCCGCACCTTCATGCAGACGCGGCTGCCTGATGCTGCTCTGAGTGAAGCGGACCTGCTGAAGCTTTACATCCGCTACGGCCCCGACCGGTTCAGCCTGCATGACCGGGGATATATCGCACGAGTCCACCCACTCGAGCTGTGGGTTGTCCGCTACCTCCAGGACCATCCCCGTGCACCCCGCGCTGATCTCATCCAGGCCAGCGCCGAAGCACGGCAGGAAGTTTACACATGGCTGTTCAAATCGACGCGCAAGCAAACTGTGGATCGGCGCATCCGGATCATGTTGGAGGATGACGCGTTCGACCGTCTGCACCAGGACTGGGTGCGGGTCGGATACCCGTTCCCTTCGCTGGTCCCGTCCTATGCCACGGCGATCGGCAGCTCGGCGGACCGGCCGGCGTCGCTGGCGGAATTGATGGGCATTATCTTGAACGACGGGGTCCGTCAGCCGACGGTGCGCATCGACGATATCGTCCTCGGTGAGGGCACCNCCTACGAGACGCACCTGGAGCGGACGGCACAGAAAGGCGAAAGAGTATTCCCTGTCGAGGTTGCCGCCACCTTGCGTCGAGCGCTGGCTGACGTGGTTGCCAACGGTACCGCCAGACGCGCCTATGATGCGTTCCAGGATGCCGGCGGGCGTCTTCTTCCGGTCGGTGGAAAGACTGGTACTGGCGACGAACTGGCCGACACCGTCCACACCAAGAACCGCGATGTCAGCCGCAGCGCCGCGTTCGCGTTCTATATCGGCGACCAGTTCTTCGGCGTCATCACCGCACACGTGCCGGGCGACCAAGCCCGGCACTACAAGTTTACCAGTGCCCTGCCGACGCAGGTGTTTAAGGTCCTGGCACCAGCGCTTTCTCCGCTGCTCAAACGTTCACCGGTGACCTCCCCGGCGCCGATCAAGGTGGTTGCCACCGCGCAACCGACGGTGCATTAGGATCTGCAGTTCCTTCGCTTTTTACGGAAGACATTCTTCATCAACTGCTCCGTATATCACGACAGAATCAGCCTTGTTTTGATCAAGAGCTGGAGTTGGCAGCCTGTTTACGGCTTTGTCTGGCCGGTTCGCTTCGGCGCGCCAGCGGAGCCTCCACCAAGAGCGGGCGGATCGCTTGCGGGGAACGACTCGTCACCGATTTCATCCAGACATTGCTCTTCTGTCTCGTGGACCTGTTCTTGATCCTGAAGCTGCTCTTTGCGCTGCTTCGTCTCACCGATCATTTCATTTCCTCCTTGCAACAGAGAGACGCCTGAGAGGCGCTCTTAGAAAGCAACGTGCACCCCTGCAACCTGTTCCGCCTGCGTGGCCTGAGGGCCGTTCGCCGGGATTGTCATCGAGGAAAGGGGGCGATGGGGAGAGAGTTGGAAAGAGTGAGGAACCTATTGCGCCGCAGCGGCGTTGAAGTGACGTTGCCAATAAGCGGAGTGCATCTCAATGAACTGGGATCAGATCAAGGGAAACTGGAAGCAGGTCAGCGGACAAGCAAAGCAGCAGTGGGGTAAGCTCACTGACGATGATTTGACGGTCGCCGAAGGTCATCGGGATGAATTGATCGGAAAGATTCAGGCCCGCTACGGTATTGCACGCGAAGACGCTGAACGACAGGTTTCCGACTGGGAAAAGCGGCTGTAGCCGTTTCGCAATACAGTCGATCGATCCCGTAATTCGGAGTGCGGGATCATCGAACGGCCACCGCGACCGCCATGTATGGCGACTGCCTCGGCGGTGCGGGGTTTCCGATCAGCATAAATGCCGAAGTTCAGCAGTGTCGCCCGCCAGATCGGTGAGACGGTCAAGGGAGAGTTGTCAGAATCGAGGAGTAAATCGCATGACGACAGCAACAAAGAACGAGGGTGAGGGCAGCCGCAGTGCGGCGCGTGAATACGACGAGCGGACTCGCACGTTTATCGAAAAGAACGATGTCGCAACCAAGGCGGCGGAGGCTCGTGTCGCTGTCGACGGAAGCGAAGCGGACGCACTCAAACAGGCAGAGCTTGAGGGTAAGGCGAAAGCCCGAGGCCTGGACTCGGAGCGGCCGAAAGAGCATTAGCTTCCCGATCGCTTCCGGCGCATCCAGTCGTTTCGCGCCCGCTGTCGGGAACGCCGGTGGCGGGCGCAGCCACGCTTGGTCCCCGCCCAGCAGGACCGTGAGCAGCCGGTGGGTCAGAGCTGTTTTCGGCATCAATCTCAGACAGAGACAGCCAGCACGCACGAGCAGCGCTGACGAGCATCCTCAATCCGCGACTGGCGGCTTGACTGGATCAGGGGCGGCTCTGTCGGCGCAGACGCCAGCTCGCGGCGGAAGCACTGCGCGAACAAGCAAAACTTCAAGCCGCATAACCCGCTGTCCACTTCTCCGCGAGAAGATCACTTGGTGAGCAAGTCACCGACGCGCGCACGGGCCATGTGCTTTCCTTGCTCCGGATGGATGTTGCATCCGTAGGCCGCTCGCCGAAGGAGAGAGACATGTGCAAGAATCTCGGCACGCTGGATCGTGTGCTTCGCATCGTGATCGGAATCGTGCTGATCGCACTCGTGTTCGTGGGGCCGCAGACGCCCTGGGGCTGGATTGGCATCATTCCACTTGCCACGGCGCTGATCGGCTGGTGCCCCCTGTATCGGCTGGTCGGGCTCAGGACTTGTTCGGTGCCAAAGCAGAGCTGATCGAAGGAGGAACGCATGACGGACGCAGCAGCACTGCCGGAGCCGGGGCCCGACAACGACTTCTGCGCCGGCCATGCCCGCCTGCTGCGCGACAGCCTGCGCAGGTGGACCGGATGTGACCTGCTGGACGCCGCTCCCGCGCTCACTGGCGGGACTCCCTCAAGTGAGCCCATAACGGGCGACGACATTGGCCGGCGGCTGTTCGAAGCCCCGTTCGCACTGCTGTCGCACGGCGTGGGTTCCGATCCCACCTTCAAGTACGCCAACCGGACGGCGCTGCGCCTGTTCGAGTTGACGTGGCCCCAGCTTCTGGCCACCCCGTCCCGGCTGTCCGCCGAACCGGTGAATCAGCCGGAACGGGCACGGTTGCTGACAGAAGTTGCCGCGCGCGGCTTCATCGACGATTACGCCGGCGTGCGCATCTCGCGTACCGGCCGGCGTTTTTGCATCCGCCGCGCCACCGTTTGGAACCTGGTGGACGATACCGGCACGCCCTGCGGCCAAGCCGCGATGTTCGCCGATTGGGAGCCGGTGGCCTGACTCTCGACACGGCCTGTCTGTCGGTAGCCCCACGACCCAGATAACCTGTGCTCCGTTTCGTTTCGGACGCGCTCCCACAGCCAGCTTATCACCCTGATATAAGAGTAATATTAGAATATCATTTCAAATAGAACAACCTTCGCGCGATTTTTATAACTCATATGGATATTTTGAGCTTCTACTATTCTCTCATTCAGATTATAATCATTTGCGGGAGGCGTCACCGACGATACGCGCAGCAGTACTGTGACCGGGGAATCGGCCGCAAGCGCGAGAGGTTGGACGTCAAATTCATCCGTTCCTGAGCCGTGGGGAGGGACGTATGAACTGCAACTTTCTCGAATGGTCTGAGCAGTTCGGTGTAGGGGTGCGTCAGCTTGACGACGGTCACAAGGAACTCATTGATCTCTACAATAGAATTGTTTTGGTGTGTGAACAAGAGCTGGACGAGCGCAGTATTTGCGAAAGACTTCGCAGCTTTGTAAGCTACGCCAAGCATCATTTCGCACAAGAAGAAGAGTACATGTTAAAGATACATTATGACGATTATGTCCAGCACAAATTGGAACATGATCGGGTCTTACAGGACGCGGAAGATTTCATGGAAAATCTGAACGGCGCCCTGACGCTGCCCGACGGGCAGGCCATCGTTAAATATTTCAAGTACTGGCTGCTGCGGCACATCATGACCCGCGACGCGGAGCTGCGGAAATTCGCCCGCAAACCTTATGCGGACAGACCGATCGACTGACGACCTGGCACGCCTGTTTCAGGGAGTCAGCCAGCCCAAGCCATTACAACCGCAACCCTTCTGGCGTCCGGGCAAGCGAATGCTGAAGCACGGTTCGATCAGATCAACCCGTGCTCTATCGGTTTGATTTCGAGCAAGCAAATCCGATCAAGCGCAACCGCTTGATCGGATTTGATCTGGTGGCGTCAGAAGTGGACGGCGCGACCGTAAGCGTCCAGAACCGACTCGTGCATCATCTCCGAGAGCGTCGGATGCGGGAAGACAGTGTGCATCAGGTCTGCTTCCGTCGTCTCCAGGGTGCGGGCAACCGCGTAGCCCTGGATCAGTTCGGTAACCTCGGCACCCACCATGTGCGCCCCCAGCAGTTCGCCGGTCTTGGCGTCGAACACCGTCTTCACCATGCCTTCCGGCTCGCCGAGCGCGATCGCCTTGCCGTTGCCGATGAACGGGAAGCGGCCGACCTTGACCTGGTAGCCCTTGTCCTTCGCCGCCTTTTCGGTCAGGCCGACGCTTGCCACCTGCGGCCGGCTGTAGGTGCAGCCGGGGATGTTCGACGTATCCAGCGGGTGAACGTCGTTAACGCCGGCAATCTTCTCGACGCAGATGACGCCCTCGTGGCTCGCCTTGTGCGCCAGCCACGGCGGGCCAGCCACGTCGCCGATGGCATAGACACCGGGCTCGCCGGTGCGGCACCACTCGTCGATGACGATGTGCGCCCGGTCCACCTTCACCTTGGTGCCTTCGAGCCCCAGGTCCTCGACGTTGCCGACGATGCCGACGGCGGAGATCACCCGGTCGACGGTGACCTCCCAGCTCTTGCCGCCGCCCTCGAGCTTCGCGGTGACGGTATCGCCCGCCTTGCTCAGACCCTTCACCGTCGTCGAGGTGTGGATCTTCATCCCCTGCTTCTCGAACTGCTTATGGGCGAACGCCGAGATCTCCTCGTCCTCCACCGGCAGGATGCGGTCAAGGATTTCGCAGACCGTCACCTCGCAGCCGAGCGAGCGGTAAAAGCTGGCGAACTCGATGCCGATCGCGCCCGAGCCCACCACCAGCAGCGACTTCGGCAGGCTCTCGGGAACCATCGCCTCGAAATAGGTCCACACCAGCTTGCCGTCCGGCTCGATGCCCGGCAGCGAGCGCGGACGGGCACCGGTGGCAAGGATGATGTGTTTGGCCTGCAGGTCGGCGACCGGCTTGCCGTCCTTGGTTACCGCAAGCTTGCCCGCACCGGCGAGCCGGCCGCGGCCATCGAAGACGGTGACCTTGTTCTTCTTCAGCAGGTGGCCGACGCCGCCATTGAGCTGCTTCGCCACCTTGCGCGACCGCTCGACGATCTTCTTGACGTCGAAGGTGTAGTCCTTGACCGCGATGCCGAAGTCGGCCGCATGCTTGATGTTTTCGAAGATCTCCGCGGTGCGCAGCAGCGCCTTGGTCGGGATGCAGCCCCAGTTCAGGCAGATGCCGCCCAGGTGCTTCTCCTCGACCACCGCCGCCTTCAGGCCGAGCTGGGCGGCGCGGATCGCGGTGACGTAGCCGCCGGGACCGGCGCCGACGACCACCACGTCAAACGATGTGTCAGCCATATTGCGCGTCCTCTACAGCATCATCCGGATCGGATCTTCGATGAGCTTCTTGAATACCTGCAGGTATTCCGCGCCCACCGCTCCGTCCACCGCCCGGTGGTCGATCGACAGCGTGCAGCTCATCACCGTTGCGATGGCGAGCGCACCGTCCTTGACCACCGGCCGCTTCTCCGCACCCCCACCGCCAGCAGGCAGGCCTGCGGCGGGTTGATGATCGCGGCGAAGTCCTTGATGCCGTACATACCGAGGTTGGAGATGGTGAAGCAGCCGCCCTGGAATTCCTCGGGCATCAGCTTGCCGTCGCGCGCCCGCTTCGCCAGGTACTTCACCTCGTTGGAGATCGCCGCCAGGCCCTTCTGGTCGGCATTCTTGACGATCGGCGTGATCAGGCCGTTCGGCGTCGCCACCGCAACCGAGATATCCACCGCCTGGTAGTAGCGGATCGCCTCGTCGGTCCACGAGCAGTTGGCGTCGGGATAAGCCCGCAGCGCCAGCGCGACCGCGCGGACGACAAAATCGTTGACCGAGATCTTCCAGGCGCCGTCGCCTTCCGGCGAACGGCCGTTCAGCTCCTCGCGCAGCTTGAGCAGGGCGTCGAGTTCGCAGTCGATGGTGAGATAGAAGTGCGGGATGTCGCGCTTCGCCGCTCCCAGGCGCTTGGCGATCACCTTGCGGATGCTGCTGTTGGGCACCTCGGTGTAGGCGGGGCCCACCTCCGGTGCGGCCGGTGCTGCGGCGGGCGCCGGTGCCGGTGCGGGCGCAGCTGCCGGCTTCGGAGCGGCCTTCGCCTTCTCCACGTCCGCCTTGACGATGCGGCCGTGCGGACCCGAACCGCTGATCTGCGCGAGGTCGAGGCCGGCCTCTTTCGCCAGCCGGCGCGCCAGCGGGCTTGCGAACACCCGCTTGCCCTGGCCCGCGGCGGGTGCCGTTGAGGGGGACGGCGTGGGAGCGGGCGATGCTGGCTCTGGGGACGCTGCCGGTGGAGGCGCTGCGGGTTCGGCTGCAGGCGCAGCACCACCGGGCGCGGTCGGCGTGAACGAGTCGAGCGCGCTTTCGTCCTCGCCTTCTTCCAGCAGCAGCCCGATCGGCGTGTTGACGGCGACGCCTTCGCTGCCGTCCGGCACCAGGATGCGGCCGAGAGTCCCCTCGTCCACCGCTTCGACTTCCATCGTCGCCTTGTCGGTTTCGATCTCGCACAAGACGTCGCCGGAGGCCACCGCATCGCCCGGCTTCTTCGACCACTTGGCCAGCTTGCCTTCGGTCATCGTCGGCGACAGCGCCGGCATGAGAATCTGGATCGGCATGATCGGATCTCCCGGCTCAGCGATAGCACACGGCTTTCGCCGCCTGGACGATGGCGTCCGGCTGCGGCAGCGCGAGCTTTTCCAGGTTCGCCGCGTACGGCATCGGCACGTCGGCACCGCAGACGCGGGTGACGGGCGCATCGAGCCAGTCAAACGCGTGCTCCATCATCAGGGCCGCGATCTCCGAGCCCATGCCGGCCAGCGGCCAGCCTTCCTCGACGCTGATGATGCGGTTGGTCTTCTTCACCGAGGCGGTGATGGTCTCGACGTCCAGCGGACGCAGCGAGCGCAGGTTGATCACCTCGGCGTCGATCCCTTCCGCTTCCAGGGCCTTGGCGGCTTCGAGAGCCACGCCCACCATGCGCGAGAACGCGGTGATGGTGACATCCTTGCCCGGCCGCTCGATCTTGGCGCGGCCGATCGGCAACACGAAGTCCGGATCGGTCGGCACCTCGAAGTGCTGGCCATACATGATCTCGTTCTCGAGCACGATCACCGGGTTCGGATCGCGGATCGCCGCCTTCAGCAGGCCCTGGCGTCCGCACCCGACCACGGGGCGACCACCTTGAGGCCGGGGCAATGGGCGTACCATGACGCGTAGCACTGGGAGTGCTGGGCACCCACCCGCGCGGCGGCGCCGTTCGGGCCGCGGAAGACGATCGGCGCTCCCAGCTTACCGCCGGCCATGTACAGCGTCTTGGCGGCGGAATTGATGATCTGGTCGATGGCCTGCATGGCAAAGTTGAAGGTCATGAACTCGACGATCGGCTTCATGCCGGCCATCGCCGCGCCCACGCCCAGGCCGGCAAAGCCCATCTCGGTGATCGGCGTATCGATCACCCGCTTCGCCCCGAACTCGTCGAGCAGCCCCTGGCTGACCTTGTACGCCCCCTGGTACTGGGCCACTTCCTCTCCCATCAGGATCACGTCCTGGTCGCGGCGCATCTCTTCCGCCATCGCGTCGCGCAGCGCCTCGCGCACCGTCATCTTTTCCGTCGGACCGGTGTATTCCTCTTCCGGCGGCGGTGCGGCGACTTGCAACTCCTGCGGCGCGGGGGTGGACGCGGGCGCCGCGCTCACCGACTGCTCGGGGCCTCGGCGGTGGGCGGAACCGCAGCATCGAGCGCGCTTTCGTCCTCGCCTTCGGTCAGCAGCAATGCGATCGGAGTGTTGACGGCAACGCCTTCGGTACCGGCGGGAACGAGGATGCGGCCAAGCGTGCCTTCGTCAACCGCTTCCACTTCCATCGTCGCCTTGTCGGTTTCGATCTCGCACATCACGTCGCCCGACGCGATGGCATCGCCGACGTTCTTTGACCAACTGGCAAGCTTTCCCTCAGTCATGGTCGGCGAAAGCGCCGGCATGAGGATCTGAATAGGCATGGGTAGTCTCCCGGATCGGCGTCAGCGCCGAAGCTTTCTCGTCGCGGATTTTTCAGGCTTCGATCAGGATGTCCGTCCAGAGTTCGGAAGGATCGGGCTCGGGGCTGGTCTGGGCGAACTCTGCCGCCTGATTGACGATTTCCTTGATCTCGCGATCGATCGCCTTGAACGACGCCTCGTCGCCCATGCCGTTCTGCTCCATGTAGTGGCGCAGACCGTCAATCGGATCATGCTCCTTGCGATACGAGGCCACCTCCTCCTTCGACCGGTATTTGGCCGGGTCGGACATCGAGTGTCCGCGATAGCGGTAGGTGTTCATCTCCATCACGTACGGGCCTTCACCTGCACGCACCTTCGCCACCACTTCGGCACCCGCCTGCTTAACCGCCAGCACATCCATGCCGTCGACGGGAATTCCCGGGATCCCGAAGGCCTCGCCGCGCCGGAACAGCTCGGTGGTCGCCGACGAGCGCTGCACCGATGTGCCCATCGCATAGCGGTTGTTTTCGATGACGTAGATGATCGGCAGCTTCCACAGCGAGGCCATGTTGAAGGCCTCGTAGACCTGGCCCTGGTTGGCGGCGCCATCGCCGAAGTAGCAGAAGTTGATCCCGCCGTCCTCGCGGTACTTGTGCGCGAACGCCAGCCCGGTGCCGAGCGGCACCGACGCACCGACGATGCCGTGTCCGCCGTAGAACTTCTTCTCGCGGCTGAACATGTGCATCGAGCCGCCCTTGCCTTTCGAGTAGCCGCCGATACGCCCCGTGAGCTCCGCCATCACGCCCTTCGGATCCATGCCCGTGGCCAGCATGTGGCCATGGTCGCGATAGGTGGTAATCACCGAGTCCGCCTCGGTCGCATTGGCGTGCAGCCCCGTGACCACCGCCTCCTGACCGATGTACAGGTGGCAGAAGCCGGCAATCAGTCCCATGCCATACAACTGACCCGCCTTCTCTTCGAAGCGGCGGATGAGCAACATTTCCCGGTAGTACTTGAGAAGTTCCGCAGCATCGGGCTTACTGTCGGGTTGAGCCTTCGCCTTGCTGCCGCCTTGCGCGGCTGCGTCCACTGCCATTCCGCAGCTCCTCCGTGTCGGATGTTCGCCACCGCAAAACGCGTTAAATCATGTGGTGGCTGAGAATTATTCGTTTTGCGATCGTATTGCGATGCCCCCGAAACTCAAGCTTCCTGCTTCCGCTACCCTGCTTTGCCCGATCGACGGAGGACAGCCGCATGACCACCCTGCACTGCCGCCAGAGGCGGCGGCCGAGCGGCTTCTGGCCCTGGTGGAGGCGGTCGCGCGGGAGATGAAACCTGGAGCAGAGGCACTGTCGGTGGGCCTGGACTCCTCGCTCGATCGCGACCTGGGCTTCGACAGTCTGGCGCGCGCGGAACTCGCCGCCCGCATGGAGACGGTGTTCGCCGTCCGGCTGCCAGACGAGACCTTCGCGACCGCCGAGCAGCCGCGCGATCTTCTCGCGAGTTTGTTGCAGGCCGCTGGAGCATCATCAACCATCAGTGCAGGCGATCTCGCGGCTGCCCTCGGTGATCAACCGGGACCGGCAATCGCCGCACCCGGTTCCATCGCAACCCTTGGCGAGGCGCTGACCTGGCATGTGCAGCGACACGGCGCGCGTCCGCACCTGCGCTTCTACGACGATGACTCGGAGGGCGACGTGCTCACCTACGCCGCCCTCGACGAACGTGCACGGGCCGTTGGCGCGGGGCTGCAGGCCGCAGGCGTGGAACCGGGCTACGCGGTGGCGATCCTGCTGCCGACCGGCCCGGACTACTTCGCCGCCTTCTGCGGCGTGCTCTACGCGGGTGCGATTGCAGTGCCGATTTACCCGCCGGCGCGCCCGTCCCGCCTGCAGCAACACCTGCAGCGCCAGCAGGGCATCCTCGCCAACGCCGAAGCCCGTGTGCTGATCGCGCCGCCCGAAGTCACCGCGCTTGCGGACGCACTGCGCGAAGGTTTGCCCTGTCTGCGGCGGGTGGCGACGGTGGACGAGATCACGGAGACCGCCGGCACGCTGCACGCCCCGGAGATCGACGGCGACGACGTCGCCCTGCTGCAATACACCTCGGGCAGCACCGGCGCGCCCAAGGGTGTGACCCTCAGCCACGCCAACCTGCTCGCCAATATCCGCGCGATGGCAGCCGCCCTGCAGGTGCGGCCTGATGACGTGTTCGTGAGCTGGCTGCCGCTCTACCACGACATGGGGCTGATCGGCGCCTGGCTGGGCTCGATGCTGCAGGCAACGCCGCTGGTGATCTTCCCACCGCTGGCCTTCCTGTCACGTCCGGTCCGCTGGCTGGATGCCATCCACCGCTGGCGGGGAACGCTGTCCGGCGGCCCCAACTTCGCCTACGAACTGCTGCTACGCCACATCAGCGACGAGACGCTGGCGCGGCTTGATCTCAGCTCCTGGCGCGTCGCGTTCAACGGAGCCGAGCCAGTCGCGGCTTCCACGCTTGAGCGCTTCTGCGATCGCTTCGCCGCCTGCGGCTTCCGCCGCGAGGCGATGATGCCGGTCTACGGCCTGGCGGAGAACTGCGTCGGCCTGGGGTTTCCGCCGCTCGGGCGCGGCCCGCGGATCGAGGCAATCAGCCGCGAAGCGCTTGCCAGCCGCCACCGCGCGGTACCGACAACCGATAAGCCATCGCAGGATACGGCCAAAGTGGTCGCCTGCGGCCAGCCCCTTCCCGGCCACGAGGTGCGGATCGTCGACGACGCCGGCTTCGAGCTTCCCGAGCGCCACGAGGGACGGCTGCAGTTCTGCGGCCCGTCCGCCACGCGGGGGTACTGGCGCAACCGGGAAGCGACACGCGCGCTGCTCGACGGCCCCTGGCGCAACACCGGCGACCTCGCCTATCTGGCGGCCGGCGAGATCTTCGTCACCGCGCGCGCCAAGGACCTGATCATCCGTGCCGGCCGCAACATTCACCCTGCGGACGTCGAAGATGCGGTGGGCGCGCTGTCCGGCCTGCAGCCGGGCCGCGTGGCTGCTTTCGGCGATCCGGACCCGGTGAGTGGCAGCGAACGGCTGATTGTGCTCGCCGAAACCCGCCAGCGGGATCCGGACGCCCGCACGGCGCTGCAACGCGAGATCAACGAAGCGGTGGCAGCCCTGCTGGGGGCGCCGCCCGACGACGTGGTGCTGGCTCAGCCGAACACCATTGCACGCACCTCCAGCGGCAAAATCCGGCGTGCCGCCACCCGCGAGGTCTGGCAAGCCGGGNCAGGCCGGCCACGGCGGCGCCCGTCGGCAGCGCCGTCAGCACTGCACCAACGGCTGAAACCTGTCACCGCCTGGCTCGGCCGGACGAAGACGACGGCCGCAGCCCTGCTGTTCGCCACGCGCGCGTGGGGGCCGTGGTCGNCCGTAGCTCCCCTTGCCTGGTTTTCAGCGCTCGCCCTGCCGTCGCAGGACTGGCGCTGGCGCGGCCTGCGGCTTGCCGCACGCGCATTGTTCCGGGCGGCGGGCGTGCCGCTGAGCGTCGAGGGTCTGCAGAACCTTCCAGCGACGCCCAGCGTGCTGGTGTCCAACCACTGCAGCTATCTTGATGTGCTCGCCCTGGTCGCCGCATTGCCCCGGCCGGTCGCGTTCGTCGCCAAAGCCGAGTTGCAGGCCCGCTGGTACGTCCGCCTGCCGCTGCGGCGGATCGGCACCTGCTTCGTCGAGCGCTTTGACCGCAAGCGGGGGCTGCAGGACTACCGGCGCGTTGCCGCCGTCGCCCGCGAGGGTCGCTCTGCGCTGTTCTTCCCCGAAGGAACCTTCCGCCGTGCGCCCGGGCTGATGCCGTTCCGGATGGGCGCGTTCGCGTGCGCCGTCGATGCAAACCTTCCGGTCGTCCCGATGGCGCTGATCGGTACCCGCCAAATCCTGGTGTCCGGCTCCTGGTTTCCGCGTCCCGGTTCGATCACCGTGCGCATCGCGACACCGCTGGCAGCCGAAGCTCGCGAGACAGGAGCCAACGGGGCACGGTGGGCCAGCGCGCTCGCCCTGCGCGACCGTGTGCGGAGCGTCGTTCTGCGTTTATGCAGCGAACCGGATGCTGCTGACGCCGATGCATTGGTCCTAGCGGAGCCGCCACCGACCGCACGCTGATGGTCGTGCTCTGCTGATGGTCGTGCTCTATTGTCCGGCCGGAACTTGCAGTGCCGGAGCCTGCAGCGCCGGTTCCTTCAAGGCAGCGTCGTCGTCGTCACCGTCGAGGACAACAGCCTCGTCGGGCAGGCCGTAGTTGAGAAGCCGGCGCGCCCACTCCTCCAGCATGTCGGCGTCCAGGCTCTCCGGATAGAGCAGCTTCACACGGGCTTCCAGCGCCTTGCGCTCGTCCTGTACCTCTTGGAGCTGAGTACGCGCATCGGCCACTTCTTGTTCCAGCGCCCTCCAGGCAAACAGACCGCGGTCGCCGCTGATGCCGTGATAGGCAAAATAGATGACAGCGCAAATCCCGAAGCCGGTGAGCAGTGCCTGCGGGGCGCGACTGCGCAACTCGTGAGAAAGGGTCATGAACGATCCCGAGTCCGATCGGCCGAACGATAGTGCACGCAGCAGCCGCCGGCTGCTGTCCGCCAGAGACTAGCAATCTACGGGAGATGCGGGAATGAGCCCGAAACGCAACGGCGGGCGGCTGCAGCGGCGGCACCCCGCTGCGGGCAAAAAGTCCGCAAAAACAACAGCACGGCTCGATCAGATCGACCTGATCTGATCGAGCGGCCGCGCTTTAAGCGTTTGATTTCTGGAGCAAACAAATCCGATTAAGCGATTGCAGCTGATCCGCGTTTGCTCCAGACGGGGAGCGGGCTTGCGCCCGCTCCAACCGATTCCAGTCGTGCCGGGAAACCGCGTTACGAGCGACGCAGCGCCGCCTTGCCGCCGTAGCGGGCCGCCGAACCGAGCTGCTCTTCGATGCGAATCAGCTGGTTGTACTTGGCGATGCGGTCGGAACGGCTGAGCGAGCCGGTCTTGATCTGGCCGGCGTTGGTCGCCACCGCGATGTCGGCGATCGTCGAATCCTCGGTCTCGCCCGAGCGGTGCGAGATCACCGCGGTGTAGGACGCCTTGTGCGCCATCTCGACGGCGGCCAGCGTCTCGGTCAGCGAGCCGATCTGGTTGACCTTGACCAGGATCGAGTTGGCGATGCCCTTGGCGATGCCGTCGGAGAGCCGGACGACGTTGGTGACGAACAGGTCGTCGCCGACGAGCTGGCACTTCGAGCCGATCTCCTCGGTGAGGATCTTCCAGCCGTCCCAGTCGTCCTCGGCCATGCCGTCCTCGATGGAGACGATCGGGTAGCGGGAGACCAGATCCGCCAGGTACTTGGCGTTGGCCGCCGAGTCCAGAACCTTGCCCTCGCCGGCGAAATCGTACTTGCCGTCCTTGAAATACTCGGACGACGCGCAGTCCAGCGCCAGCAGCACGTCCTCGCCCGGCTGGTAGCCAGCGGCTTCGACCGACTTCATGATGAAGCTGAGTGCCTCATCAGCGCTCTTCAGGTTCGGGGCAAAGCCGCCCTCGTCGCCGACGTTGGTGTTGTGGCCCGCGTCCTTCAGCGACTTCTTCAGCGCATGGAAGACCTCGGCGCCCATCCGCACCGCGTCGGCGATCGTACCGGCACCCACCGGCATGATCATGAATTCCTGGAAGTCGATCGGATTGTCGGCGTGCGCGCCACCGTTGACGATGTTCATCATCGGCACCGGCAGCACGTGAGCTTGCGTACCGCCAATGTAGCGGTAGAGCGGCAGTTCTGCATCCTGCGCTGCTGCCTTGGCGACCGCCATGCTGACGCCGAGAATAGCGTTGGCACCCAGCCGGCCCTTGTTCGGCGTGCCATCCAGATCGATCATCGTCTGGTCGATGGCCATCTGGTCGGCCGCATCCATGCCGGAGATCGCGTCGAAGATTTCGCCGTTGACCGAAGCAACCGCCTTGGTCACGCCCTTGCCCAGGTAACGCTTCTTGTCACCGTCCCGCAGCTCGACGGCCTCGTGCACACCGGTCGACGCACCCGACGGTACCGCCGCACGCCCCATGGCGCCGCTTTCCAGCGTCACGTCCACCTCGACCGTCGGGTTGCCGCGGCTGTCGAGAATTTCGCGTGCCGTCACATCGATGATTTCGCTCATGCCTTGAAGCTCCTCTCCCTCGGAAACAGTGCATTTCCGGCGCCATCACCGGTCCCGCCCGGATTCCGACTTGCCGGCCGCGAGTGCGGCGCACACACATACCGCCCAGGCAAGGATGGCGCAAGCGCGGGTCGGCAGCCCGATATCGATGAGACGCTCAGCCGGCCTTCGAGCCCGCGCCTACGTTTGTCTCAGGGCCCATCTCCGAGCCGGGCGCCCGCAAGCTCCAGATCGCGGCCAGAAACACCCCTTTGGCCCGCGGCAGGACAACCGCCGACAGTGCGAGGGCGGTCAATGCCCAGACCGCGGTTGCGACCCACACCGGCCATGTCACAAAACTTTCAACCGTGACCGCCAGCGGCACCACCACATGGCCGACCACGAGGATGGTGAGCCACGGAGGAGCGTCGTCGGCGCGGATGTGACCGAAGGGCTCGCCACACGCGGCGCAGTGATCAACCTGCCGCAGGTAGCCGGCCAGCAGCGGTGCGCGACCGCAGTTCGGACAGCGCCGTCGCATCCCCGCCACACGGCCAGGAGGAAGGAAGGACGGTGGCGGTTCTGAAGCATCGATGGATCCTGAGGCCAAGCAGCGGCGGACAGCGGGTGCCGCTCACAGCCTTGGTATCAGGCAACGAGGGCCCGGGCAACATGCGCCTGCCGCGCACCATTTGGCGCCCGTCGTATTTGACGCTCATCCGGCAACCTGTCTGTGTAGATACCGCCGGATCCCTTGACGCGTATGAGCATAATTTGTCGTATCCTTTGGGTTGAGGGCCGTCCTCGGGTATACTGATTATGGGAAATGATCGCCGGGCGTAGCCATCGGCGGCGCATCCGGCGCGAACTCCGCGGGAGGATGCAGATGAAGACGATCCTGCTGCCTTATCACGACGAGGATGCGGGGCGATCCGCCCTTCAGGTGGCCACCGTCATCGCCCGCCGGTTCAGCAGCTTTCTCATGGGCCTGCTGGTCGAAGAAGCGCCGCGCATCAGCTTCGACCGGAGGATCCCGTTCCGGCCGAGTACCTCTCCGACTACGCACGGCAATGGCGCGNACTTTGCCGATGCGTCGCGCCAGCACTTCCAGGCGATCACGCACGAGGGATTTGCGACAGGCGAGCTGGAAACCGAGGAACAGGGGCCACTGGCGGGCTGGATCGAACTGGAAGGCCGCGAAAGCCAGGTCGTCGGTGAGTACGGACGGCTGTTCGACCTGATCGTCATCGGTCGCACCAAGGCTGCGGCAACCGGCCGCTGGCAGGAGACCTGCGAGGCGGCGCTGTTCGACAGCGGCCGTCCGGTGCTGCTGACGGGACGGGACACCCCGCAGGACGCCCAGCAGAACCCGCCACGAAACACGGTGGGCGACGACATCGTCATTGCCTGGAACGGCTCGACCGAGACCGCGCGGACGGTGGCGCTGGCCATGCCGCTGCTGACTGCGGCGTCGCACGTGGTCGTTCTGTCGGTGGACGGTGCGATGATGCCCGGCCCGTCGGGCCGTGACATGGCAGGTCACCTGGTGCGCCACGGGATCGCCGCCGAAGCCATCATCGTGCACCCGGAGGGCGGGACACCGNGCACGGCCATCCTCGAAGAGAGCGAGCGCCTGCACGCCGATCTGCTGGTGAAGGGTGCGTATACCCGCAGCCGGCTGCGGCAGGTGATTTTCGGCGGAGCGACCGCACATGTGATGCAGAACGCAACGCTGCCGGTGCTGTTGGCCCATTGAGGCTGCCGGTTCCCTGACGCGGCGCACTTGCGCCGGGACGCACGGGAGTCCACCTCACGCTCAAACGGAGGCGCGCAGGCAGAACGTGCATACTCGATTCATGCCTGTCGCCACGGCAGAAGATGACACGAAGGCCGCGCAGAGCGTGAGCATCGATATATTCCGGACAGCCCTGTCGCAGCAGACTGCGCCGCAGAGCTGGTCCCCTGCCCTGCAGGCGCTCTGGTATCTGGCCCGAGGCGACTGGGAACGCGCGCATCAGCTCGCCCAGACGCAGAACGACACGGATGCCGCGTGGGTGCACGCGCATCTGCACCGGGTTGAGGGCGACCTTGCCAACGCCCGCTACTGGTACAGCCGCGCCGGCCGCGATCCCGCGACGGTTTCTCTGGATGAAGAATTCGCATCGATTGCAGCGGACCTCATGAACGCGGATTCGGAAGGGGAGAACGCCGATGAGCCGGCCGCTCGACGCGCAGACGATCCTGCTTACTGGCGCCACCGATGGCATCGGCCGGGGGACGGCGCACGCGCTTGCGCGGCTCGGCGCCCGCGTGCTGCTGCATGGCCGCAACGCCGAACGGCTGGCTGCGGTTCGCGGCGAAATCGCGGCGGCAACCGGCAGCGATCGGCTGGAAACATATGTCGCGGACTTCGCCTCGCTGGCCGACGTCCACCGCCTGGTGGAGGACGTGTCGGCCCGCCACGACCGGCTTGACGTCTTGCTCAACAACGCCGGCATCGGCGCCGGGCCGCGCGGCAGGCAGCGACGCGAGATCAGCGCCGACGGCTACGAACTCCGCCTGCAGGTCAACCATCTGGCCCCGCTGCTGCTGGCACACCGGCTGCTGCCACTGCTGCGGACGGGAGCACCGGCACGGATCGTCAACGTTGCGTCCGTGGGCCAAGCGCCGATCGATTTCGACGACTTGATGCTGCAGCACAGCTACGACGGAATGCGCGCCTATCGCCAGAGCAAGCTGGCCATGATCATGGCCAGCTTCGAGCTTGCCGAGCGGCTCGACCCCGGCGAGATCACGGTCAACGCCCTGCATCCGGGAACCTTGCTCGATACCAAGATGGTGCACGAGGGCTTTGGGGCGCCGCTGGGGCCCGTCGATATCGGCATCGAGGCCGAACTTTATCTCGCCACATCTTCGGAGCTGGACGGCATCAGCGGCCAGTATTTCGACCGCACGCACCCGGCGCGGGCGAACCCTCAGGCCTATGACCCGGACGCACGCCGGAAGCTGTGGCAGGAAAGCCTGAACCTCACCCATATCGAGGGCTTTGCCTGATCCCCGATCGCCTGAACCGGGTCTGGCTGCAGCCGCACGATCATGCCCTGAGACGCGCGACGGCCGTCTGTAGCGTCTGATCACCCTCACCGGAGGAATCGACCCGGTGCCAGGTGATGTCGCCGAGATCGAACGAGAGCTGTAGGCGCACCACTTCTGGCGTGGCGTCGGAGACGTTGTTGCGCCGGCCGATCACCCGCTGTTCGAGCAGGCGCGGCGATGCCTGCAGCCAGATACCGTGAAACGGAACCCCNGCGTTCACCGCTATGCACTCGATTGCCGCGCGCTCGTCCGGCGTTGCGAACACCGCGTCGGCAATCACCGAGCGACCGGCGGCGAGCGCCGTCGCCGCCTCGTCGTAGACCGCCTCGTAGGTGCGCCGGCTCATCTCCGCACTGTAATCCTGTGATGCCAGACGGGTGGCCAGAGANGACCCCGGCCAGCCGCTTGCGCGTCGATCCGTCCGCACCACCCGTGCTCCGGGCATCGCTCCCTTCAGCGGCGCCAGTTCGCGCGCCAGGCGCGATTTTCCCGCCCCGGACAGTCCCCCGATCGCCACCAGACACGGCTGAACCGGCTGCAGGAACGCAAGCGCGAGGTTGAGGTAATGCCGGGCACGTTCGGCGAGTGTCCGTGCTGTTTCGCTCTGCGACTGATTTCCCGAAGCGACAGCATCGATGTGGCACCGAATGGCCGCCCGCGTTGCCAGGAACAGCGGCAGTGCCGGCAGGCCTGCCGCATCGCCTGTCGCGTCAAGATAGCGGTTGAGCACGATGCTGGCCAGCAGGTCAAGCCCNCGGTACTGCAGGTCCATGACCAGAAAGGCCAGATCGTACAGGACATCGATCTTTGCGAAGCCGGGATCGAACTCGATCGCATCGAACAGCACCGCCCGGCCGTCGATGACCACGATGTTGCGCAAGTGCAAGTCGCCGTGGCAGTGGCGCACGAAACCCTCCCGGCGTCGTTCGTCGAGGAGCGGGGCCAGCCGGGCGAGGGCGGCATCGGATGCGGTGGTCAGCCGGTCGATGTCCGCCGCATCCAGAATTCCTCCGGCACTNTCGGCAAAGCTGCGGCGGTTGCTGTCGAGCACCGCCCGCAACCCTTCGGAGCCGCCGAAGGTCGCANNGCGCTCGGCCTCGCCGTGAAAATGCGCGACTTCGTCGGCCAGACTCTCCATCGCGAACCGGTCGAGTTTGCCGGCTTCAGCCAGCTTGTCGAACAGCGCTTGTTCTTCGAAGCGCACCATGTCGATGACCCAGTCCACCGGGACACCATCCGCAGGCACACCGTTCTCGCCGAGCACGAGCGTCCCCGCCGCAGTGCGCACCACCGGCAGCACGCCGCGATAGATCTGCAGTGCAGTGCGGCGATTGATATCGACCTCCGCCTGACAGAACTGCTGTCGGTGCTCCACTGTGGAGTAATCCAGATAGGGAAATCGCACCGCACGCTTGAGTTTTACGGCGCGGCCGCCGGCAAGGAAAATGATCGACGCGTGCGTCTCGTTGCGCCCGACCGCCCCGCCACCCGGACCCCACGTGTCCGGGCGGGACAAGAAGGCGATGACTTCACTCTGATCCTCGACGATCACCCTGTCGCCTCCTTGTCATCAGGCTCGCACGAACGCGGCGCCACCGAGCCGCACCGCCCCGAAGCCGGTCGCGGGGAACGCGATTAAGTGGGGAGCCCCTTCAAGTTCAGGGCCAACTCCCGGGCAAAGCGTGTCGCACCCGCGATCGTACACCGCTACTCAAATACCGGTCGCCGTTCTGGAACGCCGTGGGGATCCTCGTGGATCAGCACCTCGGCATCGGGAAAGGCCTGCTCGACCGCCCGCATCACCGAATCCGCGATGGTATGCGCGTCGATCAGCGTCAGGTTACCGTCAACCTCCAGATGGAACTGGATGAACTGCTGTGTTCCCGAAGAACGGGTCCGCAGGTCGTGAATATCGATGACGGACGGGTTCGACTTGGCAATCTGCCGGATGCGTTTCCGGTCTTCCTCCGGCAGCTCCCGGTCCATCAGCAGGTTGAAGCTGCTGTGGAAGATCGACCAGGCACTGATCAGGATGTACACGGCGACTGCCGCAGCAAAGGCGGGATCGACCAGCGGCCAGCCGAAGTGCTTTGTGATCAGCAAAGACGCAATGACACCGGCGTTGACCAGCAAGTCGCCCTTGTAGTGCAACGAATCGGCGCCGATCGCCACCGAGTTGGTCTGCCGGATCACCCAGCGCTGAAACAGCACGAGACCCAGCGTCGCCGCCATCGACAGCACCATGACGGCAATGCCGATCATTTCCCGTTCGACGGCTGCCGGCTGCATCAGCCGCTTGCCGGCTTCGATCAGCAGGAACACCGCCGATCCGGCGATGAACGCCGACTGCCCAAGACCCGCCAGCGGCTCCGCCTTGCCGTGACCGAAGCGATGCTCCCGGTCAGCCGGTGTGATCGCGTGCCGGATCGCGATCAGGTTGATGAGCGAGGCCATGAGGTCGAGAAGCGANTCCACCAGGGTCGACAGCAGGCTCACCGAGCCGGTGGCGAAATAGGCAACGGCCTTACCCGCAATCAGCATTGCCGCGACACAGACCGCCGCAACCGCCGCGATCGTCTTCAGCCGCTTTGTTCGCCGCCCGCCGGCATCGGCGCCGCGTTCCCCGGCGCACCTTGCGTTTCGAGCGTTTCACTCACGGAAACAGCTCTTCCGTCGACCAGCTGTTTTCGGCGCGACGGAACACGAACCGCATGTGTAGCCGGAACGGCCGGTCCTCCCAGAACTCGATGCTCTCCGGCCGCACGCGGTAACCGGACCAGTGCGGCGGCCGGGGCACTGGGCCGACATGGAATTTCGCGGTGTAGCGGGCAACACGCGCCTCGAGTTCGAAGCGGCCCAGCAGTGGACGGGACTGCCGCGACGCCCAGGCGCCGAGCTGGCTGATCCGCGCCCGGGTGGCGAAGTAGGCGTCCGCTTCCTCGTCGCTGACCGTCTCGACCGGTCCTTCGATCCGCACCTGGCGGCGCAGCGACTTCCAGTGCAGACACAGAGCCGCGTGCGGGTTGACCGTCAGTTCGTTTGCCTTGCGGCTTTCCAGATTGGTGAAGAACGAAAAGCCGCGATCATCGACACCCTTCAGCAGCACCATCCGCGCCGAAGGTCGGCCCTCGGCATCGGCCGTCGCCAGCGTCATGGCGTTTGGATCGTTCGGCTCCGACTTTTCGGCGTCTTCCATCCAAGCGCGAAAAAGAACAATCGGGTCGGCATCCGGGCCAAAATGCATCTGTGTCTATCCGCGCCACTGTCCGCGGGTCCCCTGGTCCCCGCCGCGGTCGCAACCTTAGCATCGTCGCGTCCGTCACTACAGCCACTGCCGCATGGCACGAACGCTGTCAGCACACCTGTCCACATGTCGACGAGAGAACCCGTGCGCTCAGCCATTCCGGCGCAGACGTGCCGTATTTCGGGTATTCAAATAACACTACACAAGCAGTGGCACGTCGCCGCTGCCAGATCCGGCCAATCCACCGTCACCCCACAATACCCTCAAGGTCGCTCTGTGCGTCCGGAACAAGGGAATCATAGCTGCCTGGGGAATCATCGCTCCCTGGGAGAACCTGTTCGCCAGAATCTTTGATGAAACCGTCGCAGAACCCGGTTTCGAAGCTGGTGACGGCGTGAGCGTCCTGGTCTGGCATCAACCCGAACAGCGAGCCTGGCATCGCTTCGCCTGAGGTCCAAAACAGGGCGTCGCCTTGGTCGGAAAGCAGCGCCGGATTCGCTGCCTCGGAGCCGGTAATAGCGAATCCTCCCCGCTCGCTGGCACGGCGGCCATCTTCTCGACGTCCAGCGCGATCGCGATCACCTCGGTCTTCTGGGATTGCGAGAAGTTGTTATCGCTGACCAGGATCAGCGACTGGCGCCCGTCCTCCAGCACCGGACCGAACGTCATGCCTTCGACGTTGTCGAGCGTGATGCCCAGGTCGGCCAGATCGAGCAGCAGACGCTTGTCGGCGACGGCGTCGATGCTGAGACCATGCACCGCCTCGAACCCGGAAACATCGCTCGCCGCTTGCGTGTGCACCTCGTAGAGCCGGATCGAGTTGCCGACGCCGCTGGCGTACGAACGCTCAAGCGCCAGCAGCGTGCCCGTGTTGTCCAGCGCCAGCATCTCGACAAGACCATTGTTGGCAAATTCGGCTGCATGCTGAGGCGCGAACGGGATAGCGTCGGTTTTGTAAATGTACTCGGCGACCACTTGGCCGGTCTTGAGATCGTACCGGACGATCCGGCACGGGCTTGTGTTGCTGAGCGAGGCGGCAGGACCATCTTGGATCAGCGCGTTTTCGACGGCCGTGAACAAAGTCCGCCCATCCGGCGTAATCGTCAGACTCTCGAAGGCAAGGTTATTGCGGATGCCGGACTCGCCGTCCGCACTCGGCAGGAATTCCGCCGGGATCGGCAGGCTCGAGAGGTCCTTGCCACCAAGCGAGAAGTGATCGACGAACGGATTGATCAGCCGGCTGGCATCGCCTTCCGAGGAGATGTAGAGCGTCCCGTCGCCGCTCAGCGCGATGCCCTCGGGATCCAGGCTTCGCTCTGGAAACGGCGTGCCATCGGGCCGCTTCAGCGTGGTCACGCCGGTGAACTGCACACCGTGCAGCACGCCGCCCGACAGATCGATACCGAGTTCGTAAAAGCGGGCGTCATTGACCTGGCTGCGATCGTCCGAAATCGCCAGGTAGCGGTCGTTAGCCCTGTCGTAAGTGATGCCCGAGAGGCCGCCGACCTGCGTGCCCTCGAAGGTGAAGCCGGTGGGCAGGATCACCGCTCCCAGAAAGTCGGCTCGCCCGTCGACCTTGCCTACCTCAGCCATATCGACGCTGTCCGCGAGAGAGCTGCTCATGCCCCTACTCCCTGAAACTGAACCTTCATTAAAAAACCCGGCTGGAGCAATGCAACCAGCCGGGCTCTGTTTGGGTAGGGAGTTGCGTCTCAGCGCTGCACGCCGATCCGCGAATCCACCACCAGCCGGAACTTCGTCTTCAGCAGGATGATCTCGTTGTTGTCGATGTCCGGGCCGCGGCCGACCGAGAACGGATAGTTGTTGTCGTTGGCGACCAGGATCGTCCACGGGTCGATGACCAGGACATCCTCGATGGTGACGAACGGGAAGTCGAACTTGGTCTTGCCGTCCCCGTTCAGGTCATGCGGATCGGCGATGTTCATCAGGTCCACGACCTGCTGCTTCTTGATGAAGCCGTTGGCGTCGACATTGCCGAGGCTGATCTTGAAGATCTTCTTGAACTTGGCGGTTGCTCCCTGGCCACCGTCGCGCTCGATCACCAAGTACTGGCCGCCGTTGATCGGCGTGAAGTCGCCGATCGCGTGCGACGGATCCTCGAGCTGGTAAAAGCCCATCAGCCGCTTGAACGCGCCCTGCTTCATCCGGAAGGCGTAGACCCGCAGAGCCCCTCGGGANTCGCCCTCGACCGTGCCTTCCAGCAGCGGGAACGCCACTTCGTGGTTGGGATGGAACGCCATCCCCTCGAACCCCTTCGAGCCGCCCAGGTTGGCGTCCGCCGGATCGCTGAGGTACGGGTTCTGCGGCGAGCGCACCTCCGAGCTCAGGTCGAGCTGGCGGTTGGCATGGATGTTCGGGGTCGGGATCGGCGCTTCGAGCAGCCGGCCGTTCAGGTCGAAATGCAGCATGAACGGCCCGAACTCGTCCCCNACCCACAGGTCGTCGGTGCCGGGCAGCACGAACGACTCGACGTCGAAGTCCGCTCCCGTCAGCAGGCGCGCGCTCTCGTTGACGATCGGGAATGGGACCATGTGGTCCGGATCGGCCAGCTGGACGAAGGATTCGACCTGGACGCTGCCGTCGCCGCCGGAAACCGTCTTGAAGTTCGGGTGCAGCTGATAAATCCGCAGCAGGTAGTCGGCACTGTTGGTCTGGTTGCCGAATCCGTTGTCGGTGAGGAACCAGAACCGCCCCGGCGCATTCGGGGCGAACTGTACGCCACTGAACCCTTGTACCGGCTGGCCCGGGAAAGGACCGGTGCGGCCATTGGCGCTGATGCCGGCCCCCGCGTCCGGCCCTGCGGCGAATGTATCGGCCGGCAGCGAGGCGAAACCGACCAGTTCTGCACTCCCACCAGACCCCTGGGCACACGCCTGATGCATCATCAGGGACAGACAACACGCACTGAGAATTGCCACCCGTTTCATCTCGGCACTCCCTTGACCTTTGCTGATCGACTGACCTTTGCTGATCGACTGACCTTTGCTGATCGACTGACCTTTGCTGATCGACTGACCTTTGCTGATCGACGGATCACGGCGAACGCCTGTGCTCCCTCCGCGATCGGGGTTCAGATAGCCGGGTGGGCGAGACAACTGGATGATGAGTCGATGTCAGTTGAGTGACATCTTGTGGCCGGTGCCGGCGGCGTGAGGGCCGCTCGAAGCAGCGCCGATCAGCCCGATGGTGACATCGGCTCAGGCCTGGGCTTCGTCCGTCCGCTGCAGATCGGGAACGGGAGCAACAGGCCGCAGCCCCGGGACAGGTGCGGCGGGATGCAGGTCCGGGGAGACCGTCTTGTCTGCCAGGTTCCCTTCGGCCAAGCCCCCTCGGCCAACATCCCCAGGTCGAGACGGGCGGCGCGGTGCGCCAAGGCCTCGCAGCCCTGCCGGAGCGTACGCGTGTCGCTGCTCACCTGTTCGAAGTGCCGCTGCATAGCCGCCGCGCGTTCGCCGAGCCGGCCCATCTCAAGCGCGAACGCAGCCAGCTCGGTGTGAATCTGCTGGGCCTGCTGGCGCAGCCGGACGTCGCGAAGCACGGCGCGCAGGGTGTTCAGCATCGCCCACAGGGTGGACGGGGAGACGATCCACACCTTGCGCCGGAACGACTCCTCGACGACGTCGCGGAACCGCGCGTGCAGTTCCGCGTAGACCGCCTCCGAGGGCAGAAACAGCAGCGCCGAGTCGGCCGTCTCGCCCGGCAGGATGTATTTGTCGGCAATGTCGCGCACATGCTGCAGAACGTCACGGGCAAACGCCCGGCCAGCCCGCTGCCGCGTCGCGTCGTCTCGCGCCTCGCACAGCGCCCGGTAGCTCTCCAGCGGAAACTTGGCATCAACGCCGATCGGCCCCGGCGGCTCGGGCAGCTGCAGCAGGCAGTCCACCCGGCTGCCGTTGCCGAGCGTCGCCTGCAGCCGGAACGCATCGGCGGGCAGCATCGACGCAACCAGCGACTCGAGCTGCACCTCGCCAAAGGCGCCGCGGGCCTGCTTGTTGCCAAGAATATCCTGCAGGCCGCTCACCTCGGCCGAAAGCTCGGCGATCGTCCGCTGCGCCCTGTCGATCAGCGCCAGGCGCTCGTGCAAGGTGCGCAGCGTCTCGTGCGTCCGCTCGCTGTAGCGCAGCAGCCCNTCACCCAGCCGATCCGACAACGCTTCGAGACGCCGATCCAGGCTCGACTGGGTCTGCTGCAGCCGGCCGGCCAGCTCCATCTGCATTGCAGCGAGCTGTTCGGTGGTGGCGCTCATCCGCGCCATCTGCACCGCCATCTGGGCCGCCGTGTCGCTGCTGGCGTGATCGCCGCGCAACACCGAAACGATCAGCGCGACCACTGCGGCTCCCGCCACCAGGACGGCGATCAGCATCACCCATGCGGCAGGACCGGACGGCAACATCGAGGAGAACAAATCATGCATACGCGCGACCTTGCACCAACGGTGCGTCGAACGCAAATTCTGCTACCATCGGGATAACCGCTCGTCAGGATAACCACCCGGCCGAGATCGACCATGCAACGCCATCCGATCACCGCTTGCGTACTCGCCATCACCGCCACCATCGGCACGGGAGGGATCGCCACCCCGGGCGCTTCCGCTGCGTCTGAGGATGTCCCCACCGATGTGACGGTGACGACAGACCAGCGCAGCCACCTGTCGCTCACCCTTTATGGCGACGGCTCGGCTCTGGTCTGGGACACCCGCAGCGCATCGCTCGCATCAGGCAGCAACCGGCTGGCGTTCGAGGGCGTGAGTAAGCAGATGCTGGCGTCGAGCGCGATGATTCGCGCCGATGGCCTCCGGCTCGAAGACATCGTCTACGACTTCGCGCTGCTGACCCCCGATGCGCTGCTGCGCCGCTCGCTCGGCAAGACGGTCGGCGTGCTGCGCGTCCACCCGACCACCGGCGAGGAAACGGTCGAGAACGTGACCCTGCTGAGCGTCGCGGCAGCACCGGTGGTGCAGTACCCCGATCGCATCGAGGCCGTGGATCCGGAACACCTCGTCTTTTTCGACCTGCCGGCAGACCTCCGGGCGCACCCGGCGCTGCTGGCGACGGTGGACAGCCCGAAGGCGGGACGGCGCGACGTCACGCTCGGCTACCTGACCAGCGGGCTGGGCTGGTCGGCGGATTACGTCGCCCTTTGGAACGAGGCGCAGGCGAAGATCACACTTACCGGCCGCGCGACGCTGTCGAATACCAGCGGGGCCGACTTCCCGGGCGCGGACGTGGTGCTGGTGGCCGGTACCGTCAACCGGGAACAGCCGCCGGTGGCGACGCCCGAGATGATGCGCGGCCGCGTCGCGGCGGCCCCGATGATGGCCGACGCCAAGGCGATGCCGGCGCCCGAGCAGTTCGCGGCCCTGCACCTGTATACGGTGCCGGGTCAGGTCGACCTTGCCGACCGGCAGACCCGCCAGGTCACGCTGCTGACGACGCCCCCGATCCCGGTGAAGCCGGAGTTCGTTAGCGATCGGGTCGCCACTTATCGACAGGGCGGCGAACCACGCCCGACGCACCCGGAGCTGCGGCTGAAGTTCGACAATGCCGGCAACACCAAACAGCAGGCAGCGCCGCTGCCGGCCGGCCTGGTCAGGATCTACGCCGACAGCGCCGACGGCACGCCGCGGCTGCTGGGCGAGGATCGGATCGACCACACACCGGCAGGAGCACCGGTCTCACTGATCCCGGGTGAAGCCTTCGATCTGACGGTGCGGCGCCGGCAGACCGAATTCGTGCGCGCGGGCCTGCCCGAAAACGTCTCGGAAAGTGCCTGGTCGATCGAGGTATCGAACGCCGGGGACAAGGAGGCAACGGTACGCCTCGTCGAGATCGCGTCCGGCGACTGGACGATCCTGGCGGAAAGCCTGGCGCACGCGAAGGAGACCGCGGAACGGATCGTCTGGACGCTGCCGGTACCGGCGAAGGGCTCCGCCCAGCTCACCTACCGCATCCGCATCCAGCAGTAGCGCGTCTGGCCAGCGCCCCCTGCGGCTCACGCCAGCAGCCCGACGACGGCACCGGTGAGGCAGGTGGCGAGCAGACCCGAGATGATCGAACGCAGTCCCAGCCGGGCGATCTCCGGACGCCGCTCCGGGGCCATCGCCGCCATGCCGCCGATCATGATGCCGGCGCTGGCAATGTTGGCGAAGCCGCACAGCGCGTAGATGACGATCAGCTTCGAGTGCGGTGACAGCGCGTCGGCCGGCAGCGCCGCCAGTTCAGCGTAGGCCACCAGTTCGTTCAGCACCACCTTGGTTGCCAGCAGATGCGCTGCCGCCGGCACTTCGCTCCAGGGCACGCCGATCAGCCAGGCAATCGGGCGCATCGGCCAGGCAACGAGCCCCTGGAGAGACACCGGTTTGCCGGCCATCTCGGGCAGCAGGGCGAGAATCGCGTCGGCGAGACTGACCAGCGCCACCAGCACCAGCAGCAGGGCCACGATGTCGATCAGCAGCGTCACACCGGCGGACGTGCCGGCCAGCACGGCCTCGATCGCGCCGCCGTCGTGCGACGGTGCTGTCAGCACCTCGGCTGCCGTGCCATCTCCGCCCGCCGGCAGCATCAGCTCCGAGATCATCAGCGCCGCCGGCGCGCTGATCACCGAGGCCACCAANAGCTGGCCGGCCGCGTCCGGCAGCACCGGTGCCAGCATCGTCGCGTACAGCACGAACATAGTGCCGGCGATCGTCGCCATGCCGCACGTCATCACCATTAACAGCTCGCCGCGGCCGAGCTTTGCCACGTACGGGCGGATCATCAGCGCCGCCTCGACCATGCCGAAGAAGACGTTGGCGGCCGCAGCAACACCGACCGCGCCGCCGACACGCAGCGTCCGCTCCAGGACGACGGAACAGCCCTTCACCAGCCATGGCAGAATGCGCCAGTGGAACAGCAGCGCCGAGAGCGCGCTCATCAGCAGCAGAATCGGAAGTGCCTGGAAGGCGAGGACGAAGGCGTGCGCCGGCTCGGTGATGGCAAACGGCGGCGGCCCGCCGCCCAGGTAGCCGAACACGAACGCCGTGCCCTCGCGGGTTGCTGTCTGCAGCGCCACCACCCAGTCGTTGATCCCCTGCAGGGCGGCACGCAGCGGCGGGATACGCAGCAGCATCAGCGCCAGACCCACCTGCAGCGCGAGCGCCACGGCCACCAGCCGCCAGCGTACCCGCCTGCGNGTTTTCCCCATCGCCCAGGCCAGCGCCGGCAACGCGACGATGCCCAGAACGCCCTGCCACTCCATCCCTCACTCCCGCAGTCGTTCGCATTGCCCAGGGCTGCACTGTCCAGCGCCACCGCCCGTTCTGCCGACTACCCTACCCCAATCGCGGAGACAAGGGCGGGATCGACGGGGATTGTGTCGGCAGATGCTTGACGACCTTCGCTCACCACTCCTATGTCACGCAGATGACGTTGCAGAGAGACGATTGATGGCACAGCTCGACATCCTCCTTGCGCCCGACCCGCGCCTGAAGCGGCGTGCCGAGGCGGTGCCGCAGGTTGACCGGAACGTCCGCCGGCTGATGGATGACATGATGACGGTCATGCACGATGCGAACGGCATCGGTCTCGCAGCACCGCAGGTCGGGGTGTTGAAGCGGGTGATCGTCATCGACGTGTCACGACCGGAAGACACGCCGCAGCCTTACCGCATGGCCAACCCCGAGCTGCTCTGGCAGTCCGAAGACACGCTCACCGGCGAAGAGGGCTGCCTGTCGCTGCCGGAGCAGTTTGGCGAGGTCACCCGGCCGAACGCGATCCGGGTGCGCTACCTGGACGAGAACGGCGAGAGCCGCGAACTGGAGGCGGACGGCCTGCTCGCCAAGTGCATCCAGCACGAGATGGACCACCTCGAAGGCACACTGTTCGTCGACCACCTCTCGTCGCTGAAGCGCAACATCATCTTGCGCCGGATGGCGAAGACCAAGCGGCTGGCGGCCGCCGGCTGACGGCACCGCACCCGCGCAGACCATCATGAGCGATACTCCCACATCCGCCCGCGGCACACCGCCGCTTGCAATCNNCCGCTGCGCCTCGCCTTCATGGGCAGTGCGGCCTTCTCGCTGCCGACGCTGCTGGCGCTGATCGCAGCAGGGCATGACGTGGCGGCGGTCTACTCACAGCCCCCACGGCCGGCCGGGCGCGGGCACCGCGCGCAGCGCTCGCTGGTACATGCGTATGCGGAGAGCCAGGGCCTCGATGTGCGCACGCCCACGAGCCTGCGGGACGAAATTGAACAGCAGCGCTTCGCCGACTTGCAACTGGACGCAGCAGTCGTGGCCGCCTACGGGCTGATCCTGCCGAAAGCGACCCTGCAGGCCCCGCGACTGGGCTGCATCAACGTCCATGGCTCGCTGCTGCCGCGCTGGCGCGGAGCAGCACCCGTCGAGCGCGCGCTGCTGGAAGGCGACACCGAGACCGGCATCACCATCATGCAGATGGATGAGGGCCTCGACACCGGGCCGATGCTGGCGACGCAGCGGCTGCCGATCGGCCTCGAAACCACCGCCGCGGAACTGCGCGACGCGCTCGCCGACCTGGGCGCCCGGCTGCTGGTGGACGCACTGGCCGACCTCGCGTCGGGAACCCTGACGCCGGTTCCGCAGCCCCCGGACGGCGCCACCTACGCCAGGAAGCTCGGCAAGGACGAAGGCCGTATCGACTGGGCAAAGCCAGCCCTCCGCCTGCACCGGATGGTGCGCGCACTGAGCCCGTCGCCCGGCGTGTGGTTCGAGTACGCAGGCGAGCGGATCAAGGTTCTCGCGGCCGACCTGGAAACCGGCGTGTTGGAGACCGGCGAGCGCGACCTGTTCAGCAGCGTTCCCCTGGCGCACGTCCCCGGCGAGCGCGACCTGTTCAGCAGCGTTCCCCTGGCGCACGTCCCCGGCACGGTGCTGGACGACCGGCTGACCGTGGCGTGTGGCGACGGTGCGCTACGCCCTCGCCTGCTGCAGCGTCCCGGGCGCGGCCCGACCGAAACGTCGGCGTTCCTGCGCGGCTATCCGCTGCCGGCGGGGCTGGTGCTGGGCTGACACTCGGAGCCGTCCGGCATTTCGCCTGCCGCAGCACTCCTCCCCTCCGGGCACGGCACGAATTTCTTCAGAATGTCGCCCAGCAGGTGCAGGTCGTGCCCNCGCATCGAGCCGGCGGGCCAGACCAGCGCGATCAGGCGGGACGCGCGATTATTGGCGAAGGGCACGACGACGACGCCGGGCTCGCGCTGCACCTCCACCTCCACCGCCAGGTCAGGCACCAGCGTCAGCCCGAGACCGCTCGCCACCATCTGCACCAGCGTGCTCAGGCTGGTCGCCTGGAAGTCCTCGTTCGCCTGGCCCGGCAACAGATGGCACGAGGTCAGCGCGTGCTCGCGCAGGCAGTGCCCGTCTTCCAGCAACAGCAACTGCTGCTGCGTCAACTCCTGTTCGCTCACATGATCCGCGGTGGCGAAGGGATGGCCGACGGGGCACGCGATGCGCAGCGGATCCTTGCCCAGAACCAGCGTGCGCAGATCGCCGGTCGCATACGGCAACGCGATCAGGCCGGCATCGATCCGGCCGCGCCCCAGCAGGTCGAGCACACGCGCCGTCTGCTCCTCGCGCAAGTAGAGGCGCAGATTGGGATAGGCTGTGCGCACCGCCGGCAGGGCACGCGGCAACAGGTAGGGGGCGATCGTCGGGATCACGCCCAGCCGCAGCAGGCCGGTCAGCGGCTCACCACCCGCCTGCGCCGCCTCGACCAGTTCCTCGGCCGCAGCCAGCAGTGCACGGGCGCGGCCGATGATCGCATCGCCAGCCGGGCTGAACGACATCTGCCGGCGGCTGCGGTCGATGAGCACCACGCCGAGCACTTCTTCGAGCTCGCGGATGCCGGCACTGAGCGTCGACTGGGTGACGCGGCAGTCCTCGGCCGCGCGGGCGAAGTGGTGATGTTCGGCAAGCGCCACGAGATAACGCAGCTGGCGAAGCGTCGGCAGGGGTCGCATGCGCAAACGGTGCCCACTCGTGAACAGCACTGGCAAGCAAAAAGGCTGCACAAACGCTGCATTGGACGGGCCGCGCGCCAAAGTGATCGCGCTGGTGGAACTCCTCATCGACGTCCTGCAGCCGAGGCGACACCATGCCTTGCGCCGGCCGCGCGCGGGCATGCTATAGTTCTCCACTACGGTCGAGGATTGCCCCGGCAGCGTTGGAGATCGGAAAGTCGTGCAGAACAGCAGCAGGGGTGCAGGGAGCGTGCAAGCCACGCCGGATGGCTGCGGACGGCTCTGGTCGCCGGCGGTCTGGTGGTGCTGCTTGCCGCCTGCAGCAGCGAGGAAAAGCCGTATGTCGAGCGGCCGGTGGGCGACCTTTACAACGACGCGATGGACAACCTGCAGGCCGGCCAGGAGAAGAAGGCCGCGAAGCTGTTCGACGAGGTCGAGCGCCAGCACCCATATTCGAGCTGGGCGACCAAGGCGCAGCTGATGAGCGCGTATGCCTACTACCAGGCCAACGAATACGACGATGCGATCACCGCCATCGACCGCTACATCGAACTGCACCCGGCCAGTCCCGACGTTCCGTACGCCTACTACCTCAAGGGCTTGTGCTACTATGAGCGAATCTCCGACATTCATCGCGACCAGGAGATGACGGAGAAGGCGAAGCAGGTGTTCTCGGAACTGGTGAACCGCTATCCGGACAGCGAATACGCCCGCGACGCCCAGCTCAAGGTCGAACTCGCCAACGACCACCTGGCCGGCAAAGAGATGGTTGTCGGCCGCTACTATCTGCGCCGGAACTACTATCTTGCCGCCATCAACCGGTTCAAGGCGGTGGTCGACCAGTACCAGACGACGACGCATGTCCCCGAGGCTCTGCTGCGTCTGACCGAGGCGTATACGGCGCTCGGTCTCGATGAAGAGGCCCGGCGGACCGCAGCCGTGCTCGGCTACAACTACCCACAGTCCGACTGGTATGAAGACGCCTACAAGCTGCTCGGCAAACACGGCGCGCGTACGGAAGGGAGTTCCTCATTCAGCCAGCGGTGAACCTCAGCTGGCCGTGACCGGGACGGGGGCATGCTGTCGACGCTGACCATCCGCGACGTGGTCCTGATCGATCAGCTCACGCTGGAGTTTCCGCGTGGGCTGTGCGCGCTCACTGGCGAGACCGGCGCCGGCAAGTCGATTCTGTTGGATGCACTGGGATTGAGCCTCGGGGCACGTGCTGATGCGCGGCTGATCCGCCATGGTGCCGAGAAGGCGTCGGTGGCAGCACGCTTTGACCTTCAGCCGGGACACGCAGCACTCGTCCTGCTGCACGAACAGGGCCTCGACGGCGGCGACGAAGGGCTGGTGCTGCGCCGGGTGATCGGCGGCGACGGCCGCTCGCGTGCGTTCGTCAATGACCAGCCGGTGAGCATCACCCTGCTGCGCCAACTGGGCGAAACCCTGGTCGAGGTGCACGGACAGTTCGACAACCAGCGCCTGCTCGATCCGTCCGCGCACCGCGACCTGCTCGACGCCTTCGGCGGACTGAGCACGCATGCTGAGGAGGTTGCGGCTGCCTGGCGGGCGTGGCGCGCGGCAACCTCGGCGCGCGAAGGCGCGGAAGCCGATCTGGCACAGGCACAACGCGACGAGGATTTCCTGCGGCACGCCGCGGAAGAACTCGCCGAGCTGGCGCCGCAGCCGGGTGAGGAAAGCGAGCTGGCGGAGCGCCGGGCACGGATGATGCACGCCGAGAAGATCGCCCAGGATATCGACGAGGCGTCGCGCGCGCTCGCCGGCGGCGCCGGAGGACGCGGGGTTGCGGACGCGCTGANNGAACGGCGCTACGCCCGCTGCAGCGGATCGCCGACAAGATGGCCGGTCAGCTCGACGGCGCGATCGAGGCGCTCGACCGGGCGCTCGGCGAAACTCTCGNAGGCCGAGGCCCTGCTGGAACGGGCGATGGCGTCGGCCGATCTCGATCCGCGCGCGCTGGAGCAGGTGGAGGAACGGCTGTTCGCACTGCGGGCGCTGGCGCGCAAGCACGCGCTGCCGGTGGACGAGCTGGCGGCGCTGCAAGACGAGATCGCCCGCAGGCTCGCCAGCCTGGAGGACGGCACGGACGTCGTCCTGCGGCTCAGACGCGAGGAAGCGGCGGCGGCCGAACGCTTCCGGGCACTCGCAACGGCACTGAGCACCGCGCGACAGGCGGTGGCGACCAGGCTGGATGCAGCCGTGGCCCACGAACTGGAACCGCTGCGGCTGGGCAAGGCCCGGTTTGTGACCTGCGTCGCACCACAGCAGGACGCGCGCGAGTGGGGCGCGCACGGCTGCGATCGCGTGGCCTTCGAAGTCGCGACCAACCCCGGCACACCTCCCGGCCCGATCGCAAGGATCGCGTCCGGCGGCGAACTCGCCCGCTTCACGCTGGCACTGAAGGTGGTGCTGGCCAGCGCCGATCCGGTGCCCACCCTGATCTTCGATGAGGTGGACGCCGGCGTCGGCGGCGCGGTGGCAGCGGCGGTGGGCGAACGGCTGTCGGCACTCGCGCACGACGTTCAGGTCCTGGTGGTGACCCACTCGCCGCAGGTGGCGGCGCGCGGCAACCACCACTGGCGGATCGCCAAGCAGGTCAATGACACTGGCGCGCGGACCGAAGTCGACGTGCTCGACCCGCCGGCACGAACCGAGGAGATCGCCCGCATGCTGGCCGGCGCCGAGGTCACCNCCGAGGCACGGGCGGCAGCGCGCAGCCTTTTGGCGGGTCAGCCGGCATGAGTGTGCGCGAAACGCCGGTCGAGGACCTGAGCGCCGAACAGGCGGCAGACGAGCTGGCAGCGCTCGCAGCCGAGATCGCCGCCCACGACCAAGCCTACTACCAGGAGGACGCACCGCTCGTCAGCGACGCCGAATACGATGCGCTGCGACAGCGCAACACCGCGATCGAAGCGCGCTTTCCCGAGCTGGTGCGTGTTGATTCTCCATCGCGCAAGGTGGGCGCTCCGGCCGCGGCCGGCTTCGCCAGGNTCGAACACGCGCGCCCGATGCTATCGCTCGCCAACGCGTTCAGCGACACCGACCTGGAGGAGTTCGTCGCCGGCGTCCGCCGGTTCCTGAAGGAGCTGCGCGAGGATCCGCAGATGCCGCTGGAAACGGTGGCGGAGCCGAAAATCGACGGCCTGTCGATCTCGCTGCGCTACGAGAACGGCCGGTTCACGGTCGGCGCCACCCGCGGCGACGGCTTCACCGGCGAGAACGTCACCGCCAACCTCAAGACGATGGCAGACATCCCGGAGCGGATCGACGGGGCGCCCGACGTCTTCGAAGTGCGGGGCGAGGTCTACATGACCCGCGCCGAATTTGCGGAATTGAACGAGCGGCAGCGGACGGCCGGCGGCAAGGTGTTCGCCAACCCGCGCAACGCCGCGGCCGGCTCGCTGCGCCAGCTCGACCCGAAGATCACCCGGTCGCGGCCGCTGCGCTTCTTCGCCTACGCCTGGGGCGAGATCAGCGGCTCCCTGCCCGCCACGCACCGGGATTTTCTCGACTGGCTGCAGTCGTTCGGCTTTCCGGTCAATCCGCTGGCCCGGCTGTGCGCGGATGCGGATGCCATGCTCGCCTACTACCGCGAGCTGGAGGCGCAGCGCGCCAGCCTCGCCTATGACATCGACGGCATCGTCTTCAAGGTCAACCGGCTCGACTGGCAGGAGCGGCTCGGCTTCGTCAGCCGGGCGCCGCGCTGGGCGATCGCGCAGAAGTTCCCGGCCGAGCAGGCCCGCACGACGCTGCAGGACATCCGCATCCAGGTCGGGCGCACCGGCACGCTGACGCCGGTCGCCGAACTCACGCCGGTCACGGTGGGTGGCGTGGTGGTCTCGCGTGCCACCCTGCACAACGAGGACGAGATCAAACGCAAGGACGTCCGCGTCGGCGATACGGTGATCGTGCAGCGCGCGGGCGACGTCATCCCGCAGGTGGTAGGCGTGGTGCCGGAGGACCGGCCGGCCGATTCCGTCCCGTTCGCCTTTCCGGACCACTGCCCGGAGTGCGATAGCCTCGCGGTACGCGAGCCGGGCGAAGTGGCATGGCGCTGCACCGGTGGGCTGATCTGCCCGGCGCAGGCGGTCGAACGGCTGCGCCACTTCGTCTCCCGCAACGCGTTCGACATCGAAGGGCTCGGCGAAAAGCACATCGCAGCCTTCTGGCGCGACCAATTGCTCGCCGGCCCCGCCGACATCTTCCGCCTGCGCGCCAGGGAGGCCGAGCTGAAGACGCGCGAGGGCTGGGGGCGANAGTCGGTCGACAACCTGCTGGCGGCGATCGAGGCGCGACGGAAGATCGCGCTGGAGCGGTTCATCTATGCGCTCGGCATCCGCCAAGTGGGCGAAGCGACGGCCAAGCTGCTGGCGCGCCACTACCGATCTCTCGCCGCGTGGCAAACGGCGATGACCGATGCCGCCGATCCCGAGTCCGATGCCTACCGCGAGCTGGTCTCGATCGATGGCGTCGGTCCGTCAATGGCCACCGATCTGACGGCATTCGCGGCCGAGCCGCACAACCAGTCTGTGCTCGATGACCTCGGCCGCGAGGTCGAGGTGCAGGACTTCGCAGGCCCCACCACCATTGCGGCGTCACCGCTTGCCGGCAAGACGATCGTCTTTACCGGCGCCCTGCAGCGGATGACGCGCAGCGAGGCGAAGGCGCGGGCCGAATCTCTGGGAGCCAACGTCGCGGGTTCGGTGTCGAAAAAGACGCATTTCGTCGTCCTCGGCGCCGATGCCGGCTCGAAGGCGGCGAAGGCGAGCGCGCTGGGCGTGACGACGCTCAGCGAGGACGACTGGCTGGCGCTGATCGGCGAGCGCTGACGCGCGGGCTATTGCCCGCCCCGTGTGGAGTCAGGCGCCGGCACGGCCGCCGGCTGGGTTCCATCCGCCCTCACTCCAGGTTGATCGTCCGTGGGTGCAGGCGCTGGGGATTCGGCGGCTTCCGCTGCCGAACTGGCCTCTCCACTGCCGGCCTCGCTTTCCGCCGGCCGCATCACCTTGGTATGCGGAAACTCCGCCGCCACCGTTTCCGGACGCAACGGCATGCGCAGGTATTGCCGCTCCCGCCACTGGCCGAGCTGATCGCAGAACGTCGAGCTGCCGAGCCAGCCATCGTTGCCGCCGAGCAGGACAAACCAGTTGGCGTCCAGGTCGGACATATCCGAGATGTGCCGGGCCATCGAGCCGAACGTCGCGGCATGCCGGCCGTTGACCAGGCCGTGCGCCATCTTCATCGGCGTCTGGCGCGATCCTCCCGCCGGCAGGTTGGCGACGATGAAGGCGCCGCGTGCCACCGGCAGGCGGGCCAGCCCGTGCGCCAGGCGCAGGCGGTGCATGTCGCCCCAGGTCGCGTATCGGTCGCTGTCCTTCCCGGCGGCACTGGTGGCGCTGCGCAGCAGGGCCGTGCGCCGCTGCGCCGGCAGCTCCATCAGATCCGGCATCAGATAGGTGGTCAGGTAGGTCCACTGGCTGTAGAGATCGGGCAGGTCCGCCGGCCGCTTGCCGCCGTAAATCCCGAGAACGACGTGATGCAGGAACGTTTCGAAGGCGACCGGTCCCGGCGAGGTGGCGGCGTAGTCCCCGTCCCATTCGAGCAGACGGCCCGCGAGCTCTGCACACGCACCACCCAACGGCGCCAGCTCCGCCGCCAGTGCCTGCGCCAGCCCGGCCGCGTCCGGCGCGTAGGTATCGACCTGCATCACCGACAGATCGTCGAAGGTCAGCCGCTGTTGCTTCGCCAGCAGGTCGTAAAGACGGCGAATCCGATCCTCGGAGCCGTACGTAAAGCCGATCGGCAGATCGGTTCCCGCAGGCCGGTCGTTGGCCGAGGCCAGCACGCCGTGCTTCGGGTTGAGCGTCATCGGCAGCTGGGTGCAGTCGGCGAATCCCTGCCAGTGGGTCGCCGGATCCGACGCATCGAGCACCAGGTCGTCTTTCGGGAACGGCGGGCGGATCGGCGTGGTAACGGCCAGGATGTGGCCGATGTTGCCCGCCCGGTCGCAGAACAGCATGTTCTGTCCGGACACTCCGTAGCCGGCGAACGCCTGGCGGAATTCCTCNAGGAGTGCGGCGCGCGCGCAACGGATGAACGATGACATCTCGTCGTTCGGGTCGTGACCGACCCAGCGCAGCGCGATCGTCCCGCCACCGCCGCACTTTGCTACTTTGGCATCCGAGATGATCGGCCCGAACGGCGAACGGCGGATCTTGCGCCGAATCGGTCGCCAGAAGCGGCAGCGGATCACCGTCTCCG
This sequence comes from Defluviicoccus sp., assembly GCA_013414705.1. GTDB lineage: Bacteria > Pseudomonadota > Alphaproteobacteria > Rhodospirillales > Defluviicoccaceae > Defluviicoccus. The sequence goes on along the minus strand of CP058705.1, from coordinate 1,667,179 downwards.
ACGTGGTGATCGCATCCGCCGGCAGCTTCGAGACATCGTAGAGGTCGCTGGAGGCGGCGCGCAGGTTGGTCCCNCCNCATGCCAGATCCGGATTACGCCCCAGCCCCAGCATCGGCAGGCCCACGATCGATAGTCCCACCGCATGATGGCTGGGCGACCGCATGCCCAGCAGGATCCACAGATTCGGCAAAGACAGGCCGAGATGCGGGTCGTTGGCGATCATCGCCGCCCCGCTGGCGCTGCGCCGCGGCGAGACCACCGACGAGTTGCTGCCCGAGCGCGGCGTGCCCAGCAACAGGTCCTGAAGCTCGCCTTCCGGCGCGTCCGGCCGCAGGCTCGAGGTTGGCGCCTCACCGGTCTCCAGGGTCCGGTTCCACAACGTGGCGAATCCGGGCTGACCGCGGCGCTCCAGCAGCGGGAAGTAGTTCAGCCAGGTGAAGTCGGTGCCGGCGAAGCGGGAGCCGACCAGAATGTCGCGGAACGTATACGGCTCGGGCTTCAGGCCCAGCAGCGCGAATTCCGGCGGCTGCTGCTTCGTCCGCTCCTGATAGGCGTTCAGGCCGTCGGCAAACGCCTGCACCCAGGTGTGCGTTTCCGCCGGCATACGACGCTCCCACTCGTCGGCCGCGTGCCCGTAATCGAGAATGCGGATGGCGTGGTCCAGATCGCGCGCGACCGGCCCCGCCATCTCCGACAGCCGGCCGTAGAAAAAGCGTTTGAACAAAGCGATCTGCCCGGCCCGCAGGTGCTGGTGCACGAGGCCAAGACCGAACGCCAGGTCCCGGTCGGTCTCTGCCTCGATGAACGGAACCTGATGATCGTTCCACCGGATCACCAGGGTGCGCTCGACCGGCAGCCCNTCGGTCGGGAACGCCGCCAGCCGCTCCTGCAGCGAGACAGGGGACGGCACGAACGTCGTCAGGGCACGGCGCAGCGGCGGCGGCAGAACCGGCAGGGTGCGGCGAAGCAGGCGAAGAACGGTCTTGAGACTCATCGGTTTTCCTGAGGACAGGCCGGCCGGAGCCGGCGGCCGTGAGGTTATAGCAGCGAATGCGCTACGAGGGACCGGCCGCGTAACACAAAGTGCCACTTGATGCCGGCAGGCCGTTGCGACGTGTGCGAACGAGGCTTGAGGCTTGGACGTGGCAGCACTCCTCTGCTAAGTCATGCGCCGCCCTCGGCGCGGGTGCTAACTCATGCGCCGCCCTCGGCGCGGGTGCTAACTCATGCGCCGCCCTCGGCGCGGGTGCTAACTCATGCGCCGCCCTCGGCGCGGGTCCATCCGTGGCGGTCCGTGGTGCGTTTGCCGACATCCAACCAGACCGCACAATGCGACCCGTGCGCCAGACGAGCAGGACCCGACACGCGATGATGCGGCTGTTAAGATTCTTCTTTGGCACCAAGGGCGCCAACCCCTGGATGGTTATCTTGTGCCTGGTGTTCGCCAGCATCGCCCAGGGCTTCGGCATCGCGAGCCTGGTGCCGCTGATTTCCGTGGTCGGAGACAGCACCGCCCAGCACCAGTCCTTTGCCAGCACCATGGTGATTGACACGCTGCACATGGTCGGCCTGCAGCCGCAACTGGAAGTGCTGCTGGTCGTGGTGGTGATTGCGGTCGCGCTGAAGTCGCTGCTGACCGTTCTGGCCATGATCTATGTCGCCCGCGCCGTCGCGCATGTCTCCACGACGCTGCGGGCGGAACTCATCGACGCCCTGCTCAAGGTCCGCTGGGGATACTATACGAGCAAGCCCACCGGCAAACTCGTCAATGCGGTCGGCTNNCAGGTCGTCGGTTTCGGGAGGCGTCTACCTGATGTTCTCCGCTTCCTGGCGACGGTCATTCAGACCGTGATCTACGTCGGCGTCGCATTTGCCGTCTCCTGGAAGCTTGCAGCCGCCTCTTTGATCATCGGTGGCCTCATTGCGCTTGCGCTGCACTTCTTCGTTCGCATGGCCGAGAAGGCCGGACGGCACAACATCAAGCGGTCACGCGAGCTCGTCACCCGCCTCAGCGACGCCATCATCGGGATCAAGCCGCTGAAGGCGATGGCCCGCGAGGACGATTTCGCCCGGTTGTTCCGCCACAAGATTGAACAGATTCGCAAGGCGATGACCCGCGAGATCAGCAGCAAGAATATCCTGAACAACCTTCAGGAGCCGCTGCTGATGCTGATGCTGGCCGCTGGCTTCTACGTTCTGATCACCTGGGTGAACTTGCCGATCGCCACCGTCCTGGTGATGGGCGTGCTGTTGCAGCGAACCGTCAACTCGATCGGCAAGCTGCAGACGCAGTTCCAGGAAGCGATCGCATCGGAGAGCGCCTACCAGTCGGTGCGCAGCCTCACCCGGGAAGCCAGGAAGCAGCGTGAACCGCACACCGGACAACGTCCGGCGACGCTGGACAGTGGCTGCGAGTTCCGCTCCGTCACCTTCGCCTACGGCACGGTCCCCGTTCTGTGCGATTTCAGCCTGTCGATCCCGGCGCGGCAGTTGACGCTCGCGATCGGCCCGTCTGGAACCGGCAAGACGACGCTGACCGATCTGCTGCTCGGATTCTACCGGCCGCAGCAGGGCGAGATCTTTATCGACGGCGTGCCGATGGCCGACATCGATCTGCGCTCGTGGCGCCGCATGATCGGCTATGTGCCGCAGGAACTGATCCTGCTGCACGACACCATCCACGCCAACATCACGCTGGGCGATCCCGCCATTACGACATCAGACGTTAAGCACGCGGTCGCGGTCGCCGGGGCGGCCGACTTCATCGAGTGTCTCCCTGAGAAGCTGAACACACATGTGGGCGAGAAAGGGGCCCGGTTCTCCGGCGGCCAGCGGCAGCGGATCGCGCTGGCGCGCGCACTCGTCCACCGGCCGAAGCTGCTGATCCTCGACGAAGTGACCAGTGCGCTGGATATCGAGACGGAGCAGGAGATCTGCCGGAACATCCGCAGCATTTCCAAGGACATGACGGTGCTCGCCATCTCGCACCGCCAGGCCTGGATCGACATTGCGGATCATGTCCATCCGATGCAGCCTGCGGAAATGGTCACGGCGTAGCTCTTCACCAGAAGGATGAAGGCAGGCGACGCCGGTGTGACGGGCATGCTAGCTGATGGTCCGGACGTCGCCTCTCATGCCGGCACAGCGCGGTGGAAGTACATTCGATGGCACACAAGGCCCAACTGTTTGACGGATTCACGTTCTTCAACGAGCTGGATATTCTGAAGCTCAGATTGACGCTGCTGCATCCGGTTGTGGATTACTTTATTCTTGTTGAATCTACCCAGACGTTCACCGGTAACCAAAAGCCGCTGCACTTTGCCGAGAACCGCCACGACTTCGCGCCGTTCCTGGACAAGATCATTCACGTCATCGTCGATGACATGCCGAACACGGACAATCCGTGGGAGCGCGAGTACTTCCAGCGTGATGCGATCGTGCGCGGTCTGGCGAACGCCGAAGCAAACGCCTTGCTCCTCGCCAGCGATGTCGATGAATTTATCCGTCCGGACTTACTTGAAGCCACACGGACAACGGTGAGCGGGCGCGAACCGGCGCGCTTCCTGCTGAACAACTTCTACTTCCACACCAACTATCAGAATGTGTTCGGCCCGTTCAAGGAATGGCCGGGCCCCTTTCTGGCCAATGTCGGCTCACTCGCCACCACGGTTTCGGAGATGCGGCGCGCGGTGATGTCCAGCGCATGGACCTATCCGCGAACGGCGTCCTTCGTCGCCGATGCCGGATGGCATTTCAGCTATCTCGGCGACACGTCAAAATTTCATTACAAGCTCAGGTCGTTCTCGCATGGGGAGCGTGAGGTCCAACAGGCTCACGAGATGTCGATCGAAGACCTGACGCAGGCGCGCCGGGGACCCTATGACGATATGTACCCGCTGAATGTCTGGGCGTTCGTCGATCCGCACACGCTCAATCTCCCCCTGCCCTGCTGTCGAGGCCCGAGTTTGCGAAATATCTCGTCCCGGAAGTGGACGACGAAGCGGACATCGCCTAGCGATGCTGGCAGAGCGCATGCCGGATGTGTCTGGAACGCAAGCACGAACTCGATGCGGCGGCGGCCAAGCTGCAGGCGGTCCGCAACCGAACAGCTCTCGGATGGCTCAAGAACCGGTTTCGCCGCAAACCGGTCCGCAATCCTGACCCGCTTGAACTCTGGCAGGTCAAGCTCTGAGCGGAGACGGTGCCGGCGTCTGTCCGCGGAAAAGCTCGAGGTAGCGCGCGCACACGATCCCGATATCGAAGGCCTGTGCGCGTTCCCGAAGCGCTGAAATATCGGCCGGCTCATCGAGGGTCCGGATGATCGCTTCGGCGAGCGCAGCGTCATCGCCGACCGGCACCAGGCGGCCAAACCTCCCGTTTTGCAGGATTTCGCTCGGACCGCTCGGGCAGTCGGTGCTGACGACAGGGCAGCCGCAGGCGAGTGCTTCGATCAGCACGTTGCCCAGCCCTTCCCAGGCGGACGACAGGACGAAGAGGCGGGCCCGCGCCATGAACGCGAACGGGTTCGCCTCCACGCCCGGCAGGGCGACACGGTCGGCAAGGCCGAGTTCCGCGACCAGCCGTTCCAGCACAGGCCGTTCANNGGCCTCGCCGAGGATGACCAGCCGCGCATCGCGCTGCCCGCAAACACGGGCAAACGCGCGCAGCAGCGTCGGGAAGTCCTTCTGTGGTGCGAGCCGTCCCGCCGCCAGGATCACCGGCGGTTCGCCGTCCGCGAACCACGGATGATCGAGCGGCGCCGCGGCCAGCCGGCGCACGCGATCCAGGTCGAGAGGATTGTAGATGGTGGTGATCTGCTCGCGTCTGAGACCGGCCACCACCGTCAGGTCGTCTGCCACGCCGTCGGAGACAGAGACCACCGCATCCGCGCGCGGATACCACGGGCGCATGTAGCGGGGCCAATGCCCCTCGAACAGATGCGACGGCGGCGGCATGTCCTTCGAAATCGTGTTGCCCTCGCAGACCACCACCCGGGTCGGGGTTCGCGCCAGCCATTTCGCCCACAGGGCCATGAGATTGTTGTTCGGCAGCGTCGTCAGCAGCGCATCGGGGTGCTCGCGCTGCAGGTAGCGCACGATCTTCGGCAGGCTGCGCATCACCTTCGGCTGGCGATTGTGCCACAGCACCTTGGGCAGCGAGCGAAAGGTCTCCCAGGGAAGCTTGACAAGCGAGGTCAGCAGCTTCCACCGTGAGACCGTTCCGAGTTCGATCAGGCGGGCGGCGGGGGANATTTCGGCCAGCAGGGCGCCACGTCGGACGACCAGCAGCAGGTCGACCTGGCACCCCTGTCGGCAGAACCCGTCCGCCAGCGTCAGCATCGATCGTTCCGCGCCGCCCATGGGCAGGGACTGCAGCAGAATGGCTATTTTCGGAAGCGCCGGGGCGCTGGTGGAGGGCACGGGTGCGATTCCTCGGGCACGGAAACAGGCGGCGGCGGGCGACGCTCAGGACTTACAACGTCCCCTTGCAAATATCTATCGATCCCTCGCGGGTTTGCGGGGCCCGATGCCTGTTCACCTGTCTGGTTGAGACCGGTCCACGCCGGAGCACTTACCCATGACACACGGCCGTACGCTCTCAGTCACCGGGCTCGGCTACGTCGGATTGCAAGTGGCGGTCGCCTTCGGTCGTGCGGGGACGCCGGTCGTCGCGTATGACCGCGATCCCGAGCGCATTGCCGAGCTCGCGCGCGGCATCGACCGGACGGGCGAGGTGGACGCCGAGGCCTTGCGGCAGGCAGACCTGCGCTTCAGCGCCGAGCCGGGCGCGCTTGCGGCCGCCGACTTTCACATCGTCGCCGTCCCCACCCCGCTGACCGATGCCCGGAAGCCGGACCTGCACCCGCTGCTGACCGCCGCCCGGACGGTCGGAGAGCAGCTCCGGCCGGGTGCGGTCGTCGTCTTCGATNCGACCGTCTATCCGGGCGCCACCGAAGAGGATTGCGTGCCGGTCCTGGAACAGGCCTCGGGCCTGGTGTGCGGCCGTGACTTTCGCATCGGCTATTCACCGGAGCGGATCAACCCCGGCGACCGGCAGCACCGGTTCGAGACCATCGTCAAGGTGGTGGCGGCGCAGGATGAGGACACGCTCGAACTGCTGGCGCGGGTCTACGGCAGCGTGGTTGCGGCGGGCGTGCACCGCGCGCCCGACATCCGCACCGCCGAGGCGGCGAAGGCGATCGAGAACACGCAGCGCGACCTGAACATCGCGCTGATGAACGAACTCGCGATGATCTGCACCCGGCTCGGCATCGACACCCGCGATGTGATCGACGCCGCGGCAAGCAAGTGGAACTTCCTGGCGTTCTCGCCGGGCCTCGTCGGCGGCCACTGCGTCGGCGTCGATCCCTACTACCTCACCGACCGGGCGGAGCGCGCCGGCTATCATCCCGAAGTGATCCTCGCCGGGCGGCGCATCAACCACGGCATGGGCCGCTGGATCGCCCAGGAGACCGTCAAACGGCTTTACCGTACGCCCGGCGCATCGGCATCCCCGACGGTGACGGTGCTGGGGATCACCTTCAAGGAGGACGTACCGGACGTCCGCAACACCCGCGTCGTCGACCTGATCGACGAGCTGGGTGCGTTCGGCGTCCACCTGCAGGCGATCGATCCGCTGGCCGATGCGGCCGAGGTCGCGGCTACCTATGGTGTGCGGCTGCTGGCAGCGCATGAGCTGGCGCCGGCCGACGGCGTGGTGCTGGCCGTACCGCACGAGGCGTTCCGCCGCGGCGGCTGGCCGCTGCTTCAGGGCCTGCTGCGCAATGGTGGGGGCTTGGTGGTCGACGTCCGCGCCTGCCTCAGCCGGAGCAACGTGCCCGCAGGGATACGCCTGTGGCGTCCCTGAGCCCGCTCAGGAACGCCGGTCAGGAGCCCCGGTCGAGAAGCAGGTCGAGGTAGCGGTCCACCGCCGCGTCGAGCGAGAACGCGCGGGCCCGCTCCTGCAGCCGGCCCGGGTCCCGCGGATCATCCAGCGTCTCCGACAGCGCGCGGGCCATCGCCGCGTCGTCGCCTACCGGCACCAGACGTCCCCACGTCCCGCCGGCGAGCAGCTCGTCCGGCCCGCTCGGGCACGCGGTGCTGACCACCGGGCAGCCGCAGGCCAGCGCTTCCGCCAGCACGTTCGGCCACCCTCCCAGGCGGACGACAGCGCGAAGACGGCCGCCCGGCCGACGAACTTGAACGGGTTGTCCACCGCCCCCGGCATCCGGACCTGCTCATTGATACCCAGCGATTCCGCCAAGTGCTCAAGCGCCGGACGCTCCGAGCCCTCGCCCAGGATCAGCAGCCGCACCTGCCGTCCGGCAGCGAGCCGGGCGACGGCGCGCAGCAGCATCGGATAGTCCTTCTGTGGTGCCAGCCGTCCGGCAGCGACGATCACCGGCGGCGCGCCGGAGAAAACCAGTCGTCGTCGAGCGGTTCGCCCGCCCGCGCCTGGATGCGCTGCAGATCGAGCGGATTGGGAATCGCCGTGATCCGCTGCGCATCCATTCCGGTGAACCGGGCAAGATCGCGCCACCCCCTCCGAGACCGCGGCAATGCCATGCGCGGCGGGATACCACGCACGCATCAGATCGGGCAGCAGCCGGTCGAACGCCCGCGCGCCGCGCGGAATATCGATCGACGGCATGTTGGCCTCGCGCACGACAGTGCGCGTGGGCGTGCCGGCGAGGGCCGCCGCCCACAGCAGGGCGATGTTGTTGTACGGCAGCGTCGTGAACACGGCGTCCGGCCGCTCGTCCTGCAGATAGCGGACGAGGCGCGGCAGGCAGCGCAGCGCCGACGGCAGCTTGCGTCCCAGCAGCGCTGCCGGCAGCCGCCGCGCCGTGGTCCATGGCAGACGCAGCAGGGAGGTCCACGCGAGCGCGGACGACGCCGTGCCAAGCTCCACAACCCGCACATCGGGCGGGACGTCGGCGACCAGCGGCCCCTTGCGCGCCCCCAGGACCACGTCGACCCGGTACGTCCCACGGTACGTCCCACAGCGCGCTAGGCCCCGCACCAGGGACAGCACGACGCGCTCGGCCTCCGACCATCAGCGAGTTCATGAACAAGGCGATGTGCGGCTCGCGCATCACGTCCGCTGGTCAACCGGCGGCGCGCAGCAGCGCTGCCGGCCGGATCGACTCTGACCAGTGCGCGTGCCACGCCTGGAACATCAAGATGCTCCACAGCAACTGCTCGTGGTCGTGCGATCCGCTGAGATGCTGGCGCCAGATGCGACCGACCGTAACCGGACAGAGCAGGCCCGCCTCGCGGATGACACGGGGATCGAGCAGCGATTCCACCCATTCGCGTAACGGGCCGCGCATCCACTGGGTCACCGGCACGCCGAACCCGGCTTTCGGCCGCTCGGTCAGTGCCGTCGGTACGTGGCGGGCCAAGACGGCGCGCAGCACCCGCTTGCCGCCGCCGGCACCGATCCGCATCGCGTTGGGCAGGGTGAGCGCGAACTCGGCGACGCGCCAGTCGAGCAGCGGACAGCGCACTTCGAGGGCAACCGCCATGCTCGCCCGGTCCACCTTCACCAGGATATCGTCGGTCATGTAGCCCTCGATGTCCGCCTGCATCATCTGCTGCAGCGGATCATCGGTGCTTGCCCAGCGTTCGGGTGCGGTGAGCACGCACGCCAAGTCACGAGCACCCGGTACCAGTTCCGCCATGCGGTCCCAGTGCCCGCGCTTCTCCGCCATCATCTCCACCGGCGTGGCACCCCGCAGCAGCGCGGCGCGTTTCGCCAGCTTCGCCGCATGCTGCTGCTTGCGCCCGCAACGCGGCTGAAGGCTGTCGCCAGCGGGGTCGGCCAGCCAGGGACGGGTGGCGGCATAACGCATCCAGGCGGCGAGACGCTGACGCACGGCAGGAGGGAAGCGCTTCCACTTCTTCCACTGCTTGAGACAGCGGAAATAGATGTTGTAGCCAGCGAACAGCTCGTCGCCGCCGTCCCCCGACAGCGCCACCGTCACCTGCGAACGCGCCAGGCGCGAGACGATGAAGGTCGGGATCTGCGACGGATCGGCGAACGGCTCGTCGTAGAGCTCGGGCAGGCGGGGAATCAGGTCGAGACTGTCCCGCGGCGTGACGAACAGCTCATGATGATCGGTACCGAGGTGGCGGGCCACGGCCGCAGCGTGGCCGGCCTCGTTGTACTTCGCCTCATGGAAACCGATGCAGAAGGTCTTCACCGGCCGGTCGCTGAGCGACTGCATCAGGGCGACCACCGTCGTCGAATCGATGCCGCCCGAGAGCAGCGCGCCGAGACTGACATCGGCGATCATCCGCTTTTTGACGGCGTCCGCCAGCAGCGTTTCCAGGTCGTCCGTAGCCTCTTCCAGGGAGCCCGCAAAGGGCTGTCGGCGCCCCGCTTCCGCCGCCGCACGTGCCGACCAGTAGACAACCGGAGTGGCCTCGGACGGGTGCGTGCCGGCACGCAGCGTCAGGTAAGAGGCCGGCGGCAGCTTGCGCACGCCCTCGAAGATGCTCCAGGGCGACGGCAGCCACGCATAGCGGATGAACAGCGCCAGCGCGTCCCGGTCGACGCCGGCGGAGAACTCCGGNTGGGCCATCAGCGCCTTGAGTTCGGAGCCGAACAGCAGCGTGTTGCCGAACCAGCCGTAGTAGAGCGGCTTCTTGCCCATCCGGTCGCGCGCCAGCGTCAGCGTGCGCTCCTTGCGGTCCCAGACGGCAAACGCCAGCATGCCGTTGGCGCGCTTCAGCGTCTCGTCGACGCCCCACTCTAAGATCGCCGCCAGCAGCACCTCGGTATCGGAATGGCCGCGAAAGCGATGTCCGAGACCCTCCAGCTCCCGCCGCAGGTCCTGAAAATTGTAGATTTCGCCGTTGAACGTGATCACCAGCCGTCCGTCTTCGGACAGCATCGGCTGGTGGCCGGCGGCCGAAAGATCGAGGATCGACAGCCGCCGCTGCCCCAGTGCCACGCCGGCTTCGGCGTCGATCCAGGCTCCGGAGTCGTCCGGGCCGCGGTGTGCGATCGCATCGGTCATCGCCGATACATCGCGGCGCAACGCCTCGGATGGTGTCCCGCTGGTCCCGAGAAGTCCGGCTATTCCACACACGCCAGCACCCGTCCTCCTCTCCACCTGCTCTGCCGCGCCGATCGGCTAACACCACCGGCGTGGCGGGCGTCTACTCGGCGCCGCTGCTCAGCGCATCCGTCTTGCGACCGGTCAGAACGCGTTCGAAGTTTCGCACGGATTCTTCGATGGAGAAGCATCGCGCTCTTTCGACCAGCAGCTCCTTCGACACCGGATTGACCAGCGCCTGCAGGACCGCATGCGCCAGCGCCCGAGGATCGCCAACGGGGACAAGGGGGCCAAATCGGCCGTCTTCGAGGATTTCCTTCGGTCCGCTCGGGCAGTCCGTACTGACGACGGGACACCCGCAGGCCATCGCCTCGATGAGCACGGTCGGCAGCCCTCCCATTCGGAAGACAGCACGAAAATCGAAGCCCGGCGGTAGTACGCGAACGGATTGCGAACCTGGCCGATGAACGACACGTCATCCGTCAGGCCGAGCTTTTCCGTCATTTCGAGCAGCTTTCGCGATCCGGGCCTTCGCCCAGTACGACAAGTCGGGACGGCAGCTGGTCCCTGATTTCGCGAAACGCCGTTAAGAGCGTTTCAAATCCTTTTGCGGTTTCAGCTTACCCGACGCGACGATAATGGGCATATTCGCCGCAAATATATCGGTTTCAACGTCCGCTTCGGCCTGCTTCAACAACGAGTTCCCGACAATCGGGTTATAGATCATCGATATTTTTCGGAATTGAGTCCCGAGACCTTCGCCAAATCCTCAGCGACGCCGCTTGACGGTGCGACAATCGCATCGGCGAACGGAAACAGCCGCCGCATCAGTCGCGGCATGACCTGATTGCGTTTCGAGGCGTTCTTGTTGGCGACGACGGAAATGGTGTTGTGAACACTCACAACCTTTCGCGTCCTGCGGCGATCGACCCGGCTGGTCACCAGCAGAACGGCGTTCGGAGAATTCAGGAACGAAATGATCACATCCGGCTGCTGTGCCTTGATGTACTGGCACAGCGCGGCGATCGGAGCGTTGTCACTGAAGATGAGATCGAACAGCGGCCGAATGCACCAGTCCCGGCTTGCGGTGATGGCGTTGTCAATCATCATCGAGACAAACGCGCGTGCCTGATACAGGCGCTGAGACAGCCATGAAACGTCTGAAGCGCGCAGATTCACGATCGTGGCTTCAGGACAGCTCGATCTGAGCTCGTCAATCAGCCAGCCTCTCTGGTCTTCCAGCAGCAGCGCAATGTCGTGGCCACGCGCTGACAGCCCCAACAAGAGATTGACCGCCGCCCGTTCGGCGCCGCGTGCAGATTCTGATTGACCGGGTGTAGAGCGCAACGCGCACGTCAGGCTCCTAAGACAGATGCCCGTGCCGACATCGTGGCTGCGAGCAACCCTGGGGGATATGAACGAAGGGCGGCTGTTACCATAGGCGCGCAAGGGCCGCAAGCACAGCTCCAGTTTTGGTCGTAGACGCCAATCCGCAAACCGATTGCGAACGGGCCAGCAAAGGGTCAGTCAGCTAATTTTGAGTGTCAGTCTCAGGGCGCCACAACAGACGGGAACATTGGTCCAGTAACGATTTGCAACTGAGAGTTTGTCGATGTCACGATATTGCTATTCCTGCGTTTCCACCGCATCGACGGTTCTTGTGCGTGGTCTCAACGGTAAAGAAGATAACCGCATTCCAGCCATCTGCGAGCGCCGGACCAAAACCGGCTGTCGTCACTGCCGGTGGAAGCCTGCGGGACACGGCGTCGAGCCAATCGGACCGCACGTCAGGCCTGTAGCCGCAATGGGAACTTGGAACGTAATTAGAGCACCGTTCGAGCAGATCAACCTCATCTGCTCGAACGGTCATACTCTAACTGTTTGATTTCTAGAGCACGTGAATCTGACCAAGCGATTCCGCTTGATCAGATAGTGCTCTAAACAGCCGAATGGTGGGCGGCCTGCAAGACCCGAACTTCGGTGCGGTCATCGCTCATCGGCAGACTGACCGGCTGCTCGACGAGCGCACGCACCCGCGTCACCGCACGGCTCAGGCAGTCGAGAGGAGGCACCGACCGGTCTTCGGGAAAGCGCTCACCCAGCCACACTGCCCGGCCGCTGTCGACCAGATGCTTGTGGATGATGCGGATGTCGCGACCGAGTCGTTCCGGTCCGAACCGCATCAACTGGCGATACAAGAACGCCTTGATGTGTACGCCCTCGATGTGCCGCCGCCCCGAACGGGACTCGCGTCGGCTCGCCGCCGCTGCCTGCACGGTGGACGGGCGCATGGCGTTCTCGCCTTCACCCAGGTCGAAAATGTAGACCGGCTTGCGGGTGGCGCACGCCTCGGTCAGCATCGACATGCTGTCGCCGGTGACGATGATCTCGTCGGCGAGGCCGAGGAAGGCGAAATACGGGTTGTCCGGCGCGTCCTTCGTCCAGCGGTACAAGCACGCCGGCACGCTCAGGTGCTCTTCCATCGCATCGATCGTCGGCAGCGGCGTCCGCGCGCTGGTGGTGATCAACAGCGATCCACCGCAGGCCGCCGCCTGCGCCGAAGCCTCGCGCGCCAGCCGCTCGGCGGCGCGAACATCGAAGCTGTAGGGACCGGAGCTGCCGCCAACCACGACCGCAACGTAGGGCCGCGGCAGATGCGCCAGCCGCTCCTGCCAGCGATCCGCGTCGCGTGCCAGCCGCTCGGCCGTGACCCGGTGCAGCGGCGTCTGGTTGTGCAGCACGTTCGGCCGGACGGGCAGACGGTACTGCGGGGTGGTGACGATCAGATCGAAGCTGTCGAGACTGCTCCAGGGACGGCCGACGTGCACGATGCGCACCTGATCCGGCGCCTGCGCCTTGATCCAGCGCGCGACCGGCTCGTTGCGGCGTCCAGCGGACAGCACCAGGTCCGGCCACGGAGCCTCGAGCGGGCTCGACTGTTCGCGGTCGATTCCGACCAGCGTCGTGCCGAGCACCATGTTGGGGATAAACTCGTAGCGCCGGTTGACGAACCGTTTGACCTCGAACGGCCAGCCGAGCGCTTCGGCGAGCGCCAACACCTGCGAGTTGTCGCCGGCCTTGTTGCCGGTCAGCACCCACACCCGCGGAGCGGAGGTCAGAGGTTCAGGCGACGTCAGTCCATGCGGCATTCTGTTGTTACCTCACAAACGCGAGCCCAGAGAATGGCGGGCAATCAAACGCGTCTTCAAAGCGTAACTGTGGGCTCGCCTGCGAACGACACTCAAGTCAATCATTGTTTCCGTATGTTACGCGGCGCGGCCGGCCATCCCCCTCGCCATCCCACCGGCCACCGTGCGCGCGCATGCGGCAACGGTGCAACAAGACCCGGATCTGCCCCAGATCTGCCCTGTATCTTTCAGGCAATCCCGGCCCCGAACCCGGCGGCCCGGTGTAGTCCCGGTGCGGCCTGGTGCCACAGGCAAGCGACCGTGGAGCCACACCTGTGGTGCAGCGGTGTCCACCCCGTTGCACGGCGTGATTCCGATCGCTATAGCTGATTGTGTGCACTTGCACCAAACACTGTACCGGGACTTTCTGCGATGAGCATCGCTCTGAGAACAACTTTGCGGCACTTGATCATGTACCTGCTGTTCTTCCTGCCGGCGGAACAGAAAGTGCGGATCGAGCGCTGGCTGCGCGGCCACGAAGACTTCCGCAAGTTGGCGCTGGCCGACTGCGTGATCGTCTCCTTCGGCAAGAGCGGCCGGACATGGCTCAGGGTAATGATGTCGCGCTTCTATCAGGTGCGTCATGGTCTGTCACAACGTCACCTGCTGGCGTTCGACAACTTGCACAATCGGGTGCCCGAGATTCCGCGGATCTTCTTCACCCATGACAACTACCTGAAGGATTACATCAAGGAGGAAGGCAGCAAGTCGGCCTACTACGACAAGAAGCTGGTGCTGATGGTGCGTGATCCGGCTGATGTTGCCGTATCACAGTATTATCAGTGGAAATTCCGCATGACGGACCGGAAGAAGAAGATCAACAACTACCCTGCTCCGGGATCGGACGTCTCGCTCTACGATTTCGTGATGATGCCGGAGTGCGGTCTGCCGAAGATCATCGACTTCATGAACGGCTGGGGCCGGGAACTGGACCGGTTCCGCAATCTGCTGGTGGTGCGTTACGAAGACCTGCGCGCCGATCCGGAAGCGATGCTGCGCCGAATCCTGGAGTTCGTCGGCACGCCTGGTACAGCAGAGGAACTCCGGGAAGCCGTGCAGTTTGCATCGGTCGAAAACATGCGCCAGCTCGAGCAGAAGCGGGTGTTCTGGCTCGCCGGCCGGCGGATGCTGGCAAAGGATCGCGGCAACCTGAATACCTACAAGGTCCGCCGGGCGAAGGTGGGCGGCTACCGCGACGACTTCACGCCGGAGCAGCTGGCGGCGATCGATTCCCTGGTGGAGCAGCGGATGGTGCCGGTATTTGGCTATGCCCACGGACCGGAGGCCGAAGCGAAGCGCGCCGGCGCCGCCGGCTGATGGTCAGCCCGGAGAATTCTAAGGGCACTTCTGAGGACAAATCTGCGGACCGTTCTGCGCCGCGCGCCGCAGACGGCAGCCTGGGAGAAGTGAACGCCGTGACGTCCAACCTGAAACCGGTGGTCTTCATCCACACCAACGAGCGCCAGATCGTGGGCGCGCTGGTCGCCCGTCACGCCCTGCAGCGCAATTCCCGCACGCCGGACGCGTTCGAGGTGCGAATCATCGAGACGCACGATTTCCCCTTCCTTGCCGCGCGCGAAGGCCAGCCGTTCCGCCGCGACGGCATCACCCGGATCTGGCATAACGACGACCTGCAGTCGTTCACGCCACTGCGCTTCATCCCGCCGGAGCTGATGGACTACCAGGGACGGGCACTGATCATCGATCCCGACATCTTCGCCGTCGCCGACGTCTGCGAGCTGCTGTTCCGCGACATGCAGGGCAAGGCGATCGTCTGCCGGATGCGCAACGGCCCGAAGGGCAAGTTCGGCTACTATGCATCCAGCGTCATGCTGCTCGACTGCGCGAAGCTGCGGCATTGGCACTGTCAGGAGCAGTTTGAGGAACTGTTCAGTTTCAAGCGTGATTATATGGACTGGGTATCGCTGAAGCTGGAGGACCCGGCCACGATCGGGCGCTGTGAAGACGAGTGGAACGACTTCGACCGGCTCACCCCGCAGACCAAGATGCTGCACAATACCCGGCGCATGACCCAGCCATGGAAAACCGGGCTGCCGATCGACTTCGAGCCCNCCGACGCATTCAAGCCGATCCCGATGTACGCTTGGCTGATGCGCNTTCGGCCGTCGCTTTTCGGCCCGAACAAGCTGATCGGGCATTACTGGCGGCATCCGGATGGCAACCAGGAGAAGCTGTTCTTCGGCCTGCTGCGGGAGTGCATGGACCAGGGAATCGTCACCGAGGCGATGCTGCGCGAGGAGATGAGCCGCAATCACGTCCGCCACGACGCCTTTCAGGTGCTCGAGCGGACGACCCCGCTGGCAGCGTGACCCCGCCCCGGCGAAACGGCACGGCCATCCGAAGAGACGGACGAATCGCCACCCCGATCTGCGCTGGCGCACCTGTCCGATCCGCACGTGCCGAGCCGGCTCGGCGGATGGCCGACGGCGCTGCTCAACAAGCGCGTCTTCGGCTATCTGTCGTGGCGGCTACGCCGCGCCGCCATTCATCGCACGGAGGTTCTGGACGCGCTGCGCCAGGACCTGCACCGGTCATGTCCGGATCATCTGGCGGTCACCGGCGATGTCGTCAACATCTCGCTGCCGCAGGAATTCCGCCGGGCGGGTGAGTGGCTGCGCACCTTGGGCGCCCCCGCCGACGTCACCGTCGTGCCGGGCAATCACGACGCTTATGTGCATGTGAGCTGGGAGCAGTCGTGGGCTCATTGGATCGAGTTCATGGACAGCGACGAGGGCGCGGCGCGCAATGGCAGCTCGGCGGGCACGGACCCACGCAACGAACGCGCCGCCGACGGCTGGTTCCCGGTGATCCGCCGGNCGGGGCCCCTCGCGCTGCTCGGCCTGTCGACCGCCCATCCAACCGCACCCGGCCGATCCTCAGGCACCGTCGGCTGTGGCCAGCTCGAACGACTGGCCGGTAACCTGCGCGACCTGGGCCGCGAGNGGCGGTTCCGGGTGGTGATGCTTCACCACCCGCCGCACCCAGCAGGGGCACCGCCCGGCAAGCGGCTGCGCGACGCCCACGACCTGCAGCAGGTGATCGCCGAGCACGGCGCCGAGCTGGTCCTGCACGGCCATGAACACCGTCTCAGGATGCATGATCTCGCGGGGCCGGAAGGGCCGGTGCCTGTGTTCGGCGTCGCGTCCGCATCGATGCTGCCCCGGGAGGCGCAAAGGGCGGCCGGCCAATATCACCTGCACTACATCAGCCGCCACCCCGAGGGCTGGGCGATCGAGACGCACGTGCGCTCGTTCGACGCCCATCACCACCAGTTCGTCGAGACGCACCGGCTGCACCGCGTGCTGCAGCGCGATCTACCTGAAACGAATAATTGCGCGACATGACCGGGTTCGAGGGCATCACCGGGTTCGACACCAGCGGGCGCAGTGTGATACATCCCCTTGGCGCGGCGGTGCCCGACGCAACGCGGGATAGTCGGCGCTGGTTCGCAGTCCCGCTCGGCTTCCACAGGCTTCGCCGCCGGCAGCGGCGTGGCGATGCATTTCCGAGACCGATCCCGGCGGGATCACTGAATGTACATTTTCGACGTCTACGTCTTCCGGCAAACCCTCAAGCCCCTGATCCTGTCACTTGTCGTCGCGCTTGCGGTGCTGCTGATCGAACGGATGCTGCGCCTGCTCGACCTGGTGCTCGGCGCCGAAGGGCCGCTGAGGCTGATGTTCGAGATCATGACCTTCCTGGTGCCGCACTACATCGCTCTGGCACTGCCGATCAGCCTGCTGTTCGGGGTGATGATCGCGTTCAACCGGTTCAGCCGCGATGACGAGATTGATGCCCTGCAGTGCGCCGGCATCAGCCTCGCGCGACAGTCGGCGGCCACGATGGTTGTGGCCCTTCTGGTCACCGCGATCACCGCTGCAACGCTGGGCTACCTCAAGCCATTCGGCCGCTATGCCTACCAGTCGATGGTGTTCGCCGCGAGCAATGCCGCCTTCCAGTCGCTGATACGGCCCGGAGTGTTTATCGAAGCAGGCGACAAGACGTTCCTGATCGACAGCATCGGCACAGAAACCGGGACCTTCAGCAAGGTATTCCTCTACGAACAGAACAGCCCGACGGAATCGACGGTCATTACCGCGCGTGACGGCGACCTGGTGCGCAGTGGCGAACTGGGGCCGCCGCTGCTCCGGCTGTTCGACGGCATCCGGCTGACCCTGCGCGATGACCAGCAGACGGCGAGCCGGCCGGAAACGAGCACCAGCGGGCCGACACCGGGCGTTCTGCGCTTTACCGAGCTGAGGATGGGCCTTGGCCAGGACACCGAGCCGATCTTTCGTCCGCGCGGCATCGACGAGCGCGAATTCACACTGAGCGAGTTGTGGCGCCGGCAAAACGATCCTCCACCCGGGGTGCGCGTGTCCGACATGGTCGCCGAGTTCCACGCCCGGCTGGCACGGATCGTTTCCGTACCCTTCCTGCCATTGCTGGGCATCCCGCTCGCACTCGGGCGGCGGCGCAGCGACCGGTCCTACGGCATCGCCATCGGGTTGCTGGCGATCATCGTCTACAATCAGATTCTCGACCTTGGCAAAAATATGGCCGAAACGGGTGAAATCAGCGTTCTCCTCGGGCTCTGGCTGCCGTTCGTGGCGTTCGCAAGCGTCAGCACATTCCTGTTCGTCCGCGCCTCGACGCGGCTTTCTGCCAGCAGTGGCGGCTGGGTGTGGTCGCTGCTGCGCCCGCTGACCCGCGCATTCGAGCTCGGACTCGCCCGCTTCGGACGGCGGTCCTGATGTCGATCATCGCCCGCTATCTCAGCCGACGCTTTCTCACCTATTTTGCATTGATGCTGGCGGGGCTGGCGCTGCTGGCGCTCACCCTCGATCTGATGGAAGAAGCCGACCGGGTGCTGGCGTCGTCACGCGGCGGCATTCCCGGCCTGCTGCTGTACAGCGCGCTCCGGCTGCCCGAGATCTCGTCGCAGATGCTGCCGATTGCGGCCCTGCTGGGCACCCTGTTCGTTCTGGGACAGCTGCTGCGCCACAACGAACTGGTGGCGCTGTGGGGAAGCGGTGTCTCGCCGGCAGGAATGATGCTCTCGCTGCTGCCGGTGGTCGTCGTTCTCGCCGCCGTTCATCTCGCGAACAATGACCTGGCGGTGCCGGTCACCCGCCTGGAGCTGCGGNGATTGGGGGTGAGTGATGCCCGCAAGACCGGCTTTTTCGCCGAAGACCACAGCTTCGTGTGGCTGCGCAGCGGCGACGACATCATCCGTACGNCCGCCAACCCCGACGCCAACGGCGCGCTGCACCAAGTCAGTGTCTTCCGCCGCAACGCCGACGGCCGGCTGATCGAACGGATCGACGCGGAGCGGGCCGAGCCGCGCCAGGACGGCTGGATGTTCTACGGCGTCACGCTCAACCTGATCGATCCGGCGGTCACCCGGCACGAAGACAACCTGTTCTGGGGCGGCCGGATCGAACTGGAAGCACTGCCGCTGGTCGCCAGCGACATGCGCGAGCTGCGCTCCTCGGACCTCGTCCGGCTGATCGAGAATGACGCCTTCGGGCAGCGGCCGCCGGACCGCTACCGCACCTGGCTGCACGCCCGCATCGCGTCTTTGTTCCTGCCGGGGCTGATGATCTATCTGGTGATCTCACTGGCGCAGCGGTTCCGGCGCTCCGGCGCCTTCGGCACGCTGCTGCTCACCAGCCTCGCTATCGGTTTTGCCTTCTTCGCGCTGGACGGAATCTGCCTGGCGCTCGGTGAATCCGGCCTCCTGCCCGCCTGGTTCGCGGCCTGGGCGCCCAAGGTGGCGCTGGCCTGCCTGATCGGAACGTTCCTGCTCTCCCACGAAGCCTGACGCGCCAGAAGCCCGACACGGCACAGGCCTGCGATAACAGGCCTGTGATCCACGTGCGTGCAATTTGTCAGCGAGAAAGCCGGCGCCACCCCTACGAGGCTGGCGTACCGGACGGACTCGATGACACCGCCTTCGCTTCCGGCTCGGCCTTCGGCTGCTCATCGGCTGCCGGCTCAGCTTCGGGCACCTCAGTTTCCGCTGCTTCCGGTTCCGGCTCCTCGGGCGCTGCTTCGGGCTGAGGTTCGGGTTCGGGCAAAGGTTCCGGCTCAGGCAGAGGTTCAGGGCCCAGGATCGCGCGCGCCTCGCCCAGGTGCCAAGCGACGTCGTCCAGATCCTTGTGCACCTTCCACACCCAGGCGTCGCCCCAGTACAGGTTGCAGCTGGTCTCGGCGCGCAGCAGGTGCCAGTGCGCCTCGTTCAGCACCCGCTCCAGGTCCCCCAGGCACCCTGGGACCGGNTCCGCCAGCCGGTGGTAGTCCGCCGAGATCTCGTAGATGCGGGCGAGCGCGTCGCGCTGCGCCTGGCCGCCCTGCCACTGGTGGAAGTCCCAGCCGTGGTGGGTGTCGGTGTTCCACGCACCGCGCCGCACGGTCACCCGCCCGTGCGCACCGAAGCGGTCGAGATACGCGTCGATGAAGGTCGGCCGCAGCGGCGAGTTGCCGGCGCGGACCTCGTCCAGCTCGCGCTGGTAGAAATAGTTCCAGAAGTTGGCGAGCGGGTTGACGTTGCGGAACCAGCCGCCGTTGTCGCCATCGGAGACGGTCGCGACCAGCGGCGGGAAGTCGCACCAGCGGGTGCGCTCCACCATCTCGGAGACGAACCAGTCGTAGTCCATGCCGGACAGCTGGGCGTTGGACAGGTCGCGGTCGCGCGCCACGACGACGATCTCTTCGCCCTCGTAGGACGCGATGTGCGGCCGGTAGCGCAGCTCCTGCCAGCTCATCGCGTCGACCGGATCGATGTACTCGCAGTCCACCATCACGTAGCGGTAGCCGGCCTTCTTCAAATGCGGGATCAGGCGCTCGTCAAAACCCATCTCCGGCGGCCAGAAACCGGCGAAGCGGTTGCGCCAGAACACGTGCCGCGCCAACCCCTGCCAGCGGGCGATGTGCTCGTCCCAGTCGGCCTCGGGGATCAGCGCCAGCACCGGATGGTAGTAGCCGGTGCCCAGGATCTCGAAAATCCGGGTGTTCTGCAGCGACCACAANAGCGTGCCGCAATCAACCGTGCCATAGACCCGGCGCTGGAAATCGGGATGGCTGAGCGTCTCCAGCAGCGTGCCGGAAAACGAGAGGTGGACGCGCGCCACATCCTCGTACGCCCACAGGGTCCGCGGCATGCGGTCGTAGGCGAACAGGATCTCCTTCACCTCCCACGGGTTGGTGTAGAGCAGGTCGTCCAGATTGTTGGGCGGCTGATGCATGTTCAGCACCAGCGCGTGGAAAACTTCCTTCATCCCGCTCCTCCTCCCCGGCGCCGCCGTCCTTGACGCTTCTCTCAGCGCCAAAGGCTTAGCGCGGTTTGCGCCTGGAGGAAACCTTGACCGACGAGTGCTCGACGAACGAAGGCGATTGCATGGCGAGCGCTGCGCGTGTTTCGTGATGATCCGTGCCCAACAGAACGATCGGTAGCGGGTATCCGCCCGTCATTCCCAGCCGCCCGTATCCGCCGCCTGCTCCAGCCAGCGCAGCACGTCGGCCTCGTGGACGTCTTCGCGTACCAGCCGCGACTGCCGGCGGCACTCCTCGGCAAAGCCTGGTCGCCGGGTATCGGGAACCCAGATCTGGATCGGCCGGAGACCNACGGCCCGCAGGCGCGCCCGATGCGCCTGCACTTTCGCCGCTGAGGTGGGAGGCCGAATAGTCAACGGCATAGTGGCTGCTCTATCGCTTTGAAACTGATTAAATTAGATTTTGCCGATCATTCGACATTGTTGCTAGTCTTATTGATCGCGATCTTGGGGTTCTCCAGTGCACATTTCAATAACGCTGTCGATTGCGTTGCTCATGGCATGTCTTTCTGCCGCAAAAGCGGATGAATTAACCGTTGAAAAAATTTTCCACAGCAATCCGGAATGCAAGAAGATACCCGTACATCGATCCGGAACGATGAAGTGACAGCATTGCGCGAACAAAACGCGGTGCTCAAGGCTCAGAACCAAGCTCTTCGGGAGTTTCAGGACGGCATTTTCGCAACGCTATGGAGCGTAATCGGCATGGTCGTCGTCTTTATTGGCCTCCTTACCTATTTCCAAAGCAGGATAAGCGACCGAGAGGCTCAATCCATTAAGGAAGAAGCTATTAAACCACTTCGAAAAATTGCTATGGAATATGGAAAGTTCTTTCTTGTTTCTCTCCATGCGCAAGGTAGACGGGGCCGCGGTAACTTAGATAAGTTCGAGATTCGCACAAACCTTGAGAAATGCTTGAGAGAAACTGGTCTTTCAGAAACCGACATTTCCGTCGTAATTGATGTAGAATTTAAATGGGTGTGTCGAGAGTATTATGATTATGTTATAGATCCCATTAATGAAACACTAGGTTACAAACACTCTGACAGCTGGAAGGCATTTAATCAATCACATCAAGGATTAGATGAAACCCCACGCCATACGAACTTCGATCTTTTATTTTACGACTTGAGATTTTAGATGCAGATACCGATGAACGGTTAGAGGATTATAAACATTATTTTGAAAACAAAACACACAGAAACCCGAACAAATGGAGGAAAAGACATAATTAAAAACTCGCATTTCTACTATGTTTATTTTTTTACTTACTTTTCGTCTCAGATTCAAGTATATACGCGATATTTTAATGGATTATAAACTTGATTGCTCACGAATACGGCACGATCAACTGCATCAGCATCGGGAAATGCTTGCGGTTCAGGGTCGCGAGGGGGCTTGGACCGAGAGCGCGGACGCCGCGATCAGGGCATCGATCAGGACGCAGGTATCGAGCAGAACCCCGGTCATTCAGGAGTGAGTTCGACCGGGAAGCGGGCGTAAACGCTTGTGCGCACCTGGGCCATCTCGGCATCCAGGTCGCGGCCGGCCCACATGCCGCTGGCGCCGCGGAAGGCCTCTCGCCAGTCCTCCGCCACTTCCCGGCGCAACAGCAGGTCGATAGCCTCGCGGATCAGCGCGCTCTGCCCGCGCCCGGTGCGCTGGGCGAGACGCTTGAGCCCGGCATTCTGCTCGTCGCGAAGATAGACCTGCGTGCGCTGCACCGCCTGCCCTCCGCAGATTTACATATATATATCGGACATATATGTCCTCTTGCTCCCCCGCAAGACCCAAAGTCGAAAGTCCGGCGTGGTGACCGGCTTGACCGCCACGGCCGCACCCCGCCTGCCAGCGCGGCCTATCCTCGCCCTCCTCCTGGTCCACCTGGGTGATCATCGCCGCGATGGCGGTGCGCAGGGGTGGATATGGATGGTGNGCGATGTCCCAGAGTTTCGCCGCGTCCACGTCCGGGTAGGTGTGGCGGAGAATGTTGCCGATGGTGCGGATTTCACGCCATGGAACCTCCGGATGGGCGTCCGTGAGCTGGGTGGGCAGCTTGCGGGACGCTTCGGAGATGATCTCTACACCTCGTTGGACGGCGCGGTGCAGCATGCCGTCGCGGCAGAAATCGTCGAACGACCGTTCGGCGACGAAGCCTTCGATCGCATCGATCTCGGTGCGGATATCNCTCCAGCGCCTGTCGCGGGCTGCGCCTGACCACGGGAACTCCGTTCGGGTAGTAAGGGGGCGGGCCGGATCGGGAAAGATCTCCAAAGCCTCGCCCAAAATGGCGTCTTTCAGAAACGGCTTGAGATGGTCGCGGGGCACGACCTCCGCGTCTCGACCCAGCAGTCCGGAGAAGAACTCCGGCAGTCCGAAGTAGTCCAGGCCGGAGCCACCCGGGNNAGGCTCGAAATCGACCAGCAGATCGACGTCACTGTCCGACCGGGCGTCGTCCCGGGCGATCGAGCCGAACAGGGCGAGCCGGGTCACCCCACGGGCGCGAATGTCTGCCTCGTGCCGGCTGAGAATGCTGATCGCGTCGTTTCGCCGCATACGCGAAGTATTGGCGAGACGATTTTCCCGCGCAAGCGTTCAGCGGCGAGTGCATTCGTGCGCCGCACCGATCCAAATCAGCGCTACCACCAGCCGATGCGGCGCAGGATCCACCACTGGCAGGCCATCAGGGCGACAAATACGCCCGCCAGCTCCCAGAACGCCACCGGGCTGCCCTGGCCGGGAATGCCGCCGATGTTGGCACCCAGCATCCCCGCCACCAGGCTCGGCGGCAGCAGCAGGGCGGCGACGGCGGTCAGGCGGTTGGAGGTCTGCGCGATCCGTTCCGAGATTTGCGCCGCCAGGTCCTCGTGCAGGATGGTGGCGCGGTCGCGCAGCGCGTCCAGGTCCTCCAGATAGCGGATGACGTTGTCGACGACGCAGCGCAACCGCAGCCGGTCGGCCTTTTCCAGCAGCTGGGTATCTTCGGTCTGCAGGCGGATCAGCGCTTCGCGCTGCGGGCCCAGGTAGCGCCGAAGATGCACCGCGCGGCGGCGGAGTTCCGCCAGCGTCCGGCGCAGCTCCTGTGACGCACGGCCGATCAGCGCGTCTTCCAGCTGCTCCACCTCCTCGTCCATCTCCTCGATGTTGGGCGCCACATCGCGGACGATCTTTTCGGCGATCTGCACCAGCAGCGTCCCGGGCCGGCGCGGCCCGCGTCCGGCCTGCAGGGTGATGCGGATATCACGCAGCGCGCTCAGCGCGTGGCTCTGATCGCGCAGCGTGATCGCCCGATGGGAATCGATCCAGATATGGATGGGAACCAGCTCGACCTCGTTCTGTTCGGCGAGATTGACGCCGCGCAGCAGCAGCAGCAGCGCATGATCAAAGCTCTCGACGGTCGGGCGCGANTCGTCGGACAGCAGCGCTTCGGCGACCAGCGGGTCGAGCCCGGCCTGTTCGCGGACCCAGGTGCGCGCCTCCTCGACATCGCATTCCAGGTGAATCCATAANAAGCCGTCATCGGGGCGCCACTGCCCAACGCCGTGCCAGTCGAGCTCGGAACACCCGCCCCGGCCGTCAAGTACGCAGGCGAACCGCAGCCCCGGCTCGACCCGGCCGTTAGAACATAGCTGGACAGCATGCTTGGGATATCCCCTCGAGTCTGCTCATCACCGCCATTCGAAGAGTGTGTCAGCTTCGGCAACACGACGGAAGTGCCGCGCTACCCGCCCGGGCGTCACAGAACATTCGGGCGGCGCAGAACATTCGCATCGAATAAGGAGGCGGGCCGGAACCGCAGCACTCCACGAGCGTTTCCTAATGTGCCGAAACAGACGTTCGCGGTCACTGCGCCGCGGCTTTCCCTCGGCGAACATTGCTCACGAGCGGTAAGTCGGTGTATCAGATGTCATTCTGGGATGCGGACAAGGGCTGATCGGCTATCAAACGCGGATCTGCCGCGAGGCGCCGGTCGGCGAGACGATAAAACAGCGGAAAGCGTGGACGCGAGATTGGAAACCCCTGCAGCTTCAAACAGCGCGACAGAGGCGCCAGCCGTCGGCCACAGCCCCGTTGTGGGCGGTGATCCGCTGGCGCCCGAGCGTCTGCGCCAGGTGGCGGAGGACGTGCGAGACGCATTTCCGCGCCCGAGCGAGGGACATGAGCTGGTGCTGATCGATGTCGATCCGCACCACCTGCATGCCTTCTGGACAGTGCCACCGACAGCCGTGGCAGCGGCCCGCGAGACGCTCGCGGGAACAGGCGATACCGCTCCGCTGGTGCTGCGTGTACACGAATGGTCCGAGGACCACGCCGGTGCGGCCTTCGATGTCGAAGTCGTGGGCCTGCAGGGGCAGAGCTATATCGACGTCTGGAGCGAGGCCCGCGAATACCGGGCAACGCTCGGTCTACGCGCAGATGCCGGCAGCCTCGTGCCGCTGGTGGCGTCGGTTCCGGTCGCGCTGCCGGCGCTGTCTCCAGCCCAGGCGCCCGCAAAGGCTCCCGCCCAGGATGCACGCGCTCGGACCGCAGAGCCAAAGCCCACCGAAACGCCCGTTGCCCCATCAGCGGCAGCTGAGAAGACGGCTGGACTGGCGGCTGAGCCGCTGCGCCACCCGTTCCGCTCCCGCCCACCGTGGCCGGTGAATACGATCCGGGGCTGCTGAGCGAGGGCCAGCCTCCGCAAGACACGACGGCCGCAACTGCAGAACAACCAGCACTGAACACCGGGAACGGCGCTCTGAAAGCCGCTCCTGCAACGGCGGGCGATGCGGCTGCCAAGGCGTCTTTGCCCCCGGGTATCGGAGAAGCACTGCCCGAACCGGTGCACTACGACTTCCCACTGCCCCCTGCGGAGGACGGGGAATTCGACCCCGGGCTGCTGACGGGACACGAAGCGGCCGTCGAACCGGGTGCTTCGCCGGATGTCGGCCCGCCCGCCTCTGCACCTTCGGACGCGGTGCCACCGGCCGTAACGGCAGACGAACTACCCGAGCCGGTGCATTACGATTTCCCGCTGCCGCCGATGGGATCCGGCGAGTACGACCCTGGGCTGATCGGCGGCTTCCTGCCTCCTGACACCCTCGCCGGAGCCGGCGGCCGGGGAACCGACCCAGGACGCCGCAGCCGATCAGCCGCCCGCCGAAGGAGGGGCCGAGGGGAGAAGCCGCCCCGCCGCCGGACGACGGGGAGCCGCTGCCCCTGCCGCTCGAAAACGTGCTGTCGCTGTCCAGCTTTGCGCTGGGTCGCGAACAGGTGGAATTCGAGATCAATGCCGAACTGCACATCTTTGGCCGCGCCAAGGCGGGAACCCAGCTGCATCTGTTCGGCCGCAAGGTGACCCTGCGTCCCGATGGTACGTTTTCGATCTCCCGGCCGCTGCCCAACGGCGCCCTGGTTCTGTCCTCGCTGCTGGTCAACGGCAGCGACGACGGCCCTTCCGACTAAGGAGCGCGCTTATGGGAGTACCGCCCGCGGCCCGCGGTTACCTGACGCTCGTCCTGCACGCGCATCTGCCGTTCGTCCGGCATCCCGAATACGAGAGTTTCCTCGAAGAGACGTGGCTGTTCGAGGCGATCACCGACACCTACATCCCGCTGCTGCGCGTCTTCGAGNGATTGGTGGCCGACGAGGTGCCGTTCCGCGTCACGCTGTCGATCTCGCCGCCGCTGATCGCCATGCTGCAGGACCGGTTCCTGCAGGAGCGCTATCTGGCGCACCTGACGAAAATGGAAGCGCTGGGCGATCGGGAAATCCTGCGCACGCAAGGCAACCCGCAGTTCCTCGATGTGGCACGGATGTACCGCGGGCTGCTGTACAAGACCCGGGAATGGTACGTCGAGCGCTACAACTGCGATCTGATCGGCGCCTTCAGGGCGCTGCAGAACAAGGGCGTGCTGCAGATCACGACCGCCGGCGCCACGCACGGCTTCCTGCCGATCCTGAAAACCCAGCCGGCGGCGGTCCGCGCCCAGCTCCAGGTCGCCGCCGATACCTATTTCGAGGCTTTCGGGCGGCCGGTACCGGGATTCTGGCTACCGGAATGCGGCTACTATCCGGGGCTTGAACACGCGGTCGCCGAGGCGGGCGGCCGGTTCTTCTTCGTCGATACGCACGGCATCATGAACGCCAGCACCCGGCCGCGATATGGCTACCTGGCGCCGCTGGGCTGCGACGACGGCGTCGCCGCCTTCGGCCGCGATCCGGGTTCGTCGCGACTGGTGTGGAGTGCCGACGAAGGCTACCCGGGCGATCCCGCCTATCGGGATTTCTACCGCGATATCGGCTTTGATCTCGATTTCGAGTACATCCGGCCGTACATCCTCGACGGCCACACGCGGATTTTCACCGGCTTCAAGTACCACCGGATCACCGGCCGCACCGACCAGAAGCAGCCGTACGAGCCGGATGCTGCGCTCAAGCGGGCGGACGTGCATGCCGCCGATTTCCTGCGCCGGCAGGTGGAACTGATCGAACGCACCGCACCGCACATGGACCGGCCGCCGGTCATCGTCGCACTCTACGACGCCGAGCTGTTCGGCCACTGGTGGTTCGAGGGTCCGCAATTCCTTGATTTCCTGATCCGCAAGCTGGTCTACGACCAGAAGACGGTCGAGCTGGCAACGCCGGGCGACTACCTGTCGCGCCACGGTACGCCGCAGCGCGCCGAGCCGTCCGCATCGAGCTGGGGCGACAAGGGCTACAGCTCCTTCTGGCTCAATCCCGGCAACGACTGGATCTATCGCCACCTGCACGAAGCGGCCGGGCGGATGCAGGCGATCGCTCGCGCGCACAAGGACGCCGCGCACCGCTCGCCGGAAGAGCGCGCGCTCAACCAGGCGGCGCGCTCGCTTCTGCTGGCGCAAGCGTCCGACTGGGCGTTCATCATGAAGACCGGCACCGCGGTGGAGTATGCGCAAGGACGGGTGCGCGACCATCTCGCCCGCTTCCACTGGCTTGCCGATGCGATCGAGAGCGGCACGGTGGACGAAGAGCGGCTCGCCGCCCTGGAAGCGATGGACAACATCTTTCCCAACATCGATTTCCGCATCTACGCCTGAAGGCCTCGGCCACATTTCCGGTCAAGGCAGCCGGATCGACCCGGCCGGTTTTGCCCGGGTGGTCCTTGTCCGGCTGGTCTTGGCTTCGTCAGGACACCAGCCGGTCGCGGTCGCGGAGCTCGGGGAACCACCGCGCCCACAGGGCGGCCACCAGCAGTGTGCCGAGACCGCCCGCAACGGCGGCCGGAACGGTGCCGATCAGTGCGGCCAGCGTTCCTGATTCGAATTCGCCCAGCTCGTTGGACGCACCGATGAACACGGCATTAACGGCCGATACCCGTCCGCGCATGTCGTCCGGTGTCTCGATCTGCACCAGCGTCTGGCGGACGAACACGCTCACCATGTCCGCGGCCCCCAGCACGAACAGGCATGCCAGGGACAAAGGCAGGCTCTCGGACAGCCCGAAGCCGATGGTGGCGAGGCCGAACAGCACCACCGACCAGAACATCCGCCGCCCGGCCCGCCTGCGCAGCGGCCGCCAGGCGAGCAGCAGCGCCGTTGCCACCGCGCCCGCAGCCGGCATGCTGCGCAACAGACCCAGCCCCACNGGCCCGACCATCAGGATGTCACGGGCGTAGATCGGCAGCAGCGCCGTTGCCCCGCCCAGCAGCACCGCAAACAGGTCGAGCGAGATTGCTCCGAAGATCACTGGCTTGGCACGAACGAACCGGATGCCCGCGAGCAAGGTGGTCCAGTCCGTGCGCGACGGCGCACGCGCGTCACTGCGATGGCGCATCGCCGTCAGCAGTGCCAGGGTCACGGCGAAACATCCGGCCACCGTAGCAAAGACCACGACCGGACCGAATATGTGAGGATCCCCCAGTGCCGGGCCCACGATCGAGGCCGACTGCCAGGCAGACGAACTCCAGGCGACCGCATTCTCAAAGTGTTCGCGCGGCACCAGGTTGGGAACGAGTGCCTGGCCCGCCGGATTGGCGAAGGCCCGGCTGATCCCGAACAGCAGCACCAGCCCGTAGATCGGCAGCACGCTCGCGGTTCCGGAAACGGCAAGCACCAGCAAACCCGCCGCCGACAGGCTCGCCAGCACGTAGCAGACAATCAGGATCCGACGCCGGTCGAACCGATCGGCGACATGACCGGTAACCAGGGCCAGGCCTGCGGCGGGAAGGAAGGCCACGAGCCCGGTCAAGCCGAGCGCGAACGGATCGCGGGTGATGTCGTAGACCAGCCAGCCGACGGCGACTGCCTGCATCTGCACCGCTGTGGCCGAAATCAGGCGTGACAGGAGATAGAGGCTGAAGTCGCGATGCTGGAAGGCAATCCAGCCGGGACGACGAAGAGCTTGGGACATTGCGTTGTGCGGGAGAATGCGGGTCCGGGTGGTTGCGGCCGCTCCGAGGTGTCGGGTGCGATCCGCAGCTTGCTGCGCTTATCCTCCCGCATCACCCTATCTCGCGTCCATTCACTTCATGTCCATCGGTCACGCGCAGAGCGTCCGAGACCTGCATTCCCAAATCCCGTTTCACATTGGTCACAGTGTGTGCGGGATGCCAAAATCGTCATTGGCGACATGCTCGGCACAGCGATATGATGCGTGCTGTGTCGTACCGTCGCTCCCGACTGGTCGTGTCTTGATCCTGCTCAGAATTCGCATGCTTCACCCTGCGGCGCGTTTTGGCTGCATTGCAGTACTCATCTCCGTTCTTGCGCTCTCCGGCTGCGGCAATGAGCAGACGAACGCCCAACCTGCGCCCCCACCGCCAGCGGTGATGGTCGCCCCGGTCGAACGCGCCAACATCAATCCGCACATCGAGTATGTGGGTCAGACCAAGGCGGTCGATACGGTGGATCTCCGCGCCCGCGTGGAAGCGACCCTGGTCAAACGCTTGTTCAAGGAAGGGGACGATGTGCGCGAAGGCGCACTGCTGTTCGAACTCGAGCGCGAACCGTTCGAAGCGGCGGTCGAGGCGACGAAAGCGCAGGTGGCCGAAGCGAACGCGATGGTCACCCGCACCCAGCGGGACCACGCGCGCGTATACGCTGGCCGGACAGGGAAACCTCAGCCAGCAGGCGCTCGACCGGGCCTTGTCCGACCAACTACAGGCCGAAGCCACCTTGCGGAAGAACGAGGCAGAGCTGCGCCAGGCACAGATCGACCTGGGCTACACCCGGATCACGGCGCCTTTCGATGGACGGATCGGCCGCTCCACCTACAGCCCCGGCCAATGGGTGGGACCGGACAGCGGCGTGCTGGCGACGCTGGTCAAGCTCGATCCGATCTACGTCGTCTTCAATGTCAGCGAGCGCAGCTGCCTGACCTACCGCCAGCGGGTCGAACAGGCGATGCGTGAGGGCCAGCCGAAACCCGAGTATATCCCCCGCCTGAAGCTGTCGAACGGCACCGACTATGAACACACCGGCCGGCTGACCTTCGTCGACAATCAGGTTGACCCCGGCACCGGCACGATTGCGGTGCGTGCCGAATTTCCAAATCCGGAAAAGCTGCTGGTACCGGGACTGTTCGTCACCGTCCTTCTCGAACCGACGGAATCGAAGTCAGCGCTGTTGATCCCGCAGGCCGCGGTGCAAGAAGACCAGGGCGGCCACTTCGTCCTCGTCGTCGGCGCGGACAAGACGGTGGAAATCCGGCACATCGAGACGGGCGCGCGCATCGGTGTGCAGTGGGAAGTGATCTCCGGACTGAACGAAGGTGAACAGGTGATCTACGAGGGTATTCAGAAGGCGCGACCGGGCGCCGTCGTCGCACCGGTGGCCCGCCCCTCACCGCGCCCACCGGCTGATCGCCGACCATGTTCAGCACTTTCTTCATCGATCGCCCGAAGCTCGCCTTCGTGATCTCTATCGTGATCACGCTCGCCGGACTGATTTCGCTCGCATCGTTGCCGGTCGACCAGTACCCCGACATCACGCCGCCGGTCGTGCAGGTCAAGGCCAGCTATCCCGGCGCGAATGCGCTGACCGTCGAACAGACCGTGGCACAGCCGCTGGAAGAGCAGGTCAACGGTGTCGNNGGGATGCTCTACCTCGCATCCACCAGCGGCAATGACGGCACCTTGAACATGGAGGTGACCTTCGAAGTCGGCACCAACGCTGACATCGCGCAGGTCAACGTGCAGAACCGGGTGGCGCTTGCCCAGCCGCAACTTCCGGAAGACGTCATCCGCCAGGGGATTTCGGTCCGCAAGCAGTCCACCAACATGCTGCTGGTGATCAACGTTACCTCTCCGCACGAAACCCACGATAGCGTCTATCTCAGCAATTACGCGAGCATCAACCTGGTCGATACGCTGGCGCGGGTGCCGGGCGTGGGGCAGGTTACGATCTTCGGCGCGCGCGACTACAGCATGCGGATGTGGCTGGACGCCGCGCGCATGGCGAGCCTGGGCATCACAACCGGCGACGTCATCGATGCGGTGCGCGAGCAGAACGTGCAGGTGGCGGCAGGTCAGATCGGCGGGGCGCCCAGCGAGCCGGACCAACAGTTCCAGTACACGGTGCGCACGCAAGGCCGGCTTTCGGATGTATCCGCGTTCGAGGACATCATCGTCCGCGCCCGGCCCGATGGCTCCAGCGTACGCATCCGCGACATCGCCCGGGTCGAGCTCGGGGCGCGCAACTATTCGTCGTTCGGCCTGCTGAACGGCAAGCCGTCGGCCAACATCGGCATCTACCAGCTTCCCGGCTCGAATGCTCTCGAGGTTGCACGCAATGTCCAGGCGGAAATCGATCGCCTGTCAGCGCGGTTCCCGCCCGACCTGAAGGCAAGCATCCTCTATGATACCACGCGCTTCGTCGATGAATCCATCCGGGAAGTGGTAAAGACGCTGCTGGAAGCACTCGGCCTGGTTGTCCTCGTCGTCTTTGTCTTTCTGCAGAACTGGCGGATGACGGTCATCNCGTCGATCGCGATCCCGGTCTCGCTGATCGGAACGTTTGCCGCGTTGAACGCGTTTGGCTTCAGTATCAACGTCATCACCCTGTTCGGCCTGGTGCTGTCGATCGGCATCGTCGTCGATGACGCGATCATCGTCGTCGAGAACGTGCAGCGGA
This sequence comes from Defluviicoccus sp., assembly GCA_013414705.1. Lineage (GTDB taxonomy): Bacteria > Pseudomonadota > Alphaproteobacteria > Rhodospirillales > Defluviicoccaceae > Defluviicoccus. Next base: position 1,635,483 of record CP058705.1, on the reverse strand, counting down.
AACTGAGCCATGGCCTGGCGCCCCGCGATGCAGCCGTGCAGGCGATGCGCGAAGTCACCGGACCGATCTTTGCGACGTCCCTGGTCCTGCTGGCGGTGTTCGTCCCGGTGGGCTTCATTCCCGGCATCACCGGCCGGCTCTACCAGGAATTCGCCCTGACCATCGCGGTCGCGGTGGTGATCTCCACCATCAACGCGCTGACGCTGAGCCCGGCGCTGTGCGCCTCGGTGCTGCGACCGCATATGGAGGCGCACNGGCTGGTTTTCCGCACCTTCAATCGCGGCTTCGATGCGATCCTCTCCCGTTACACTGCAGCGGTGCGGCGGCTGCTGCGGCACGTGATCATCGTGCTTATCGTCTTTGCCGGCCTGATCGCCCTGACCGCCTTCGGTTTCCAGCGGCTGCCCACCGCATTCCTGCCCAACGAGGACCAGGGCTACTTCTTTGTCAACGTCCAGCTGCCGCCGGCTGCGGCGCTGACCCGGACCAGTGACGTGATGACGGAAGTCGCGGACATCCTGCAAGCGACCNCCGGGGTCCACAGCGTCGTCGCCGTCGGCGGCTTCAGCTTCCTGACCGGCACCAACGCGTCCAACAGCGGCGTGCTGTTCGCCGTCCTGGACCCCTGGTTTGAGCGCACCACATCCGAGCTGCACGTGGACGGTATCTTGCAGCGCGTGCGCGGCAAGCTGGCCGCCATCCCCGAAGCGACCGTCGTGGCGTTCAATGCGCCCGCCATCCGGGGGCTCGGCAACACCGGCGGCTTCGACTTCCAGCTCCAGGACATTCGCGGCGGCACACCAGGCGATCTGGCTGCGGCGCTGCAGGCCCTGATCATCCGCGCCAATCAGACGCCTGAGCTGCGCAACGTGTTCTCCACCTTCCAGGCCAACGTGCCGCAGATCTGGGTGGACGTAGACCGTGACAAGGCCAAGAAGCAGGGTGTTCCACTCGACGAGATCTTCGAAACCCTGCAGGCTCAGCTCGGATCGTTCTACGTCAACGACTTCAACAAATTCGGCCGCGTCTACCGGGTGATGCTGCAGGCGGATTCCACGACCNGGGCCGATCCCGACGACATCTTGAGCCTCTACGTCCGCAACGAAGCGGGCGCGATGGTGCCGTTGCGTACCCTCGTCACCCTCTCTTCGACGCTGGGCCCGGAGAACATCCGCCGCTACAACCTGTTCCGTACCGCGCAGGTCAACGGTGAAGCCGCGCCAGGGCACAGCTCCGGCGAAGCGGTCGCAGCGATGCAGCGGCTGGCGGCGCAGGTGCTGCCGGACGGCATGGCGTACGAGTGGTCGGGCGTGACATTGCAGGAGCTGCAGGCCGGGCAGAAGGCGCCGATCCTGTTCCTGCTGTCGCTGATCTTTGCCTACCTGTTCCTGGTCGCCCTGTACGAAAGCTGGTCGATTCCCTTATCCGTGATGCTGTGCGTGCCGCTGGCAGCACTCGGCGCCGTATCGGGGCTGCTCCTGACGGGGCTGACCAACAACATCTACGCCCAGATCGGCATGGTGCTGCTGATCGGGCTGGTGGCANAAAACGCCATTCTGATCGTCGAGTTCGCGAAGAAGCGGCACGAGGAAGGGGTCAGCGCGCACGACGCTGCCACCACCGCAGCGACCTTGCGCTTCCGCGCCATCATGATGACGGCACTGTCGTTCATCCTGGGCGTCGTTCCGCTGCTGCTGGCGACCGGGGCGGGTGCCGCCAGCCGGCAGTCGCTGGGCACCACGGTGTTTGCCGGCCTGCTGGCCGCCACCATTGTCGGCACACTTCTGGTGCCGGTATTCTATGTCGCCGTCCAGGTCTTCGTGGATCGCCTGAGCAGTGGCCGTCTCACGCGCCGCCGGGCGATTATGCGGAACGACTCCACCGAAGAACCCGGATCGACCGCTGGTTCGTGACGAACCTGCCCGCTTGGTCTTTGTCGCGCACAAACAAAGAGGCCGCCCCTCGGGGCGGCCTCGCTCTCAAATCCGGAAACCGGAGAGATCAGGCGGCCTGCAGGTTCACCGCCTTCGGGCCACGGGGTCGCGCTGCACTTCGAAGCTGATGCGCTGACCCTCAGAGAGGTAACCCAGACCCGAACGCTCAACGGCGGAGACGTGCACGAACACGTCCTTCGAGCCGTCATCCGGCGCGATGAAGCCGAAGCCACGGGTGGTGTTGAAGAACTTTACGGTACCAGTCTGCATGAAACGGGAATCCTGACAGTTAGGGTCACGCGCGGCCAGACGTGCCAACGCGCCGTGATAGCCACCACTCACATGTCGGGGAGAAACCTGGCGGATGCCTGCCGGCGATCCAGGCCTCTCGTTTCGCGGGTGCAGCCGTCACCCCGCAGATATGGCAGAGCCACCCGCGGCACGCAAGGCATTCCCCTCGCTTCAGATAGGGTTTTAGCGCACTGTCACCACCACCTGCCGGCAGCGACGACGGCAGACGACATCTTCAAAGATGTGTATTATGCAGGAAATACCCGCAAAACATGCCGTTTGCTGCCTGTCTGCGAGCGCACCCAAAGCGCGGCAGGGTTGCGGTTTATCGCCTTGCGCGACGAGGCCAGCATTGCTTCTATGCAGGCGCGTCCGGTCGGTCAGCGTGCCCTTACGCATGCAAGAACACAGCAAGAGGAAAGCGACCGGCGATCCTGATTCCAACCTGAGGCGTACTAAAGGGAGACGCACGCCCATGACCTTTGCCCTTCCCGAATATGTCGACGGCCTGCCGAACATCGTCGGCCACGAACCCGAACTGGACAAGGCGATCGCCGCCGCCGCGAAGCAGGAGGTGTTCCGGCCGGAAGGCAAGATCGACTTCGGCCGCATCAAGTCGGCGTGTGCGATTGCCCTGCACATGCACCAGCCGCTGATCCCGGCCGGCGGCCACGACCTGCACACCGCGGCCATCATCAGCAACCTCAAGTACATGATGGACAACCAGCACATCGGCGACAACTACAACGCCGGTGCGTTCGTCTGGTGCTACAAGCGGATCGGCGAGTTCGTCCCGCAGCTCATCGACGAGGGCAAGGAACCCCGGGTGATGCTGGAATACTCCGGCACGCTGTTCCACGGCATGCGCCAGATGGGGCTGAACGACGTCTTCGACGCGCTCAAGCGCGCCACGTGTGATCCCAATTACCGGCGCGGCGTCGAGTGGCTCGGCTGCCCGTGGGGCCACGCCGTCGCCNCCTCGACCCCGGTGCAGGACTACCGGCTGCACGTCAAGGCGTGGCAGCACCACTTCGCCGCCATCTTCGGCGTCGAGGCTTTGCAACGCGTGCGCGGCTTCTCGCCCTCGGAGATGGCGCTGCCGAACCACCCGGACGTCGCCTACGAATTCGTCAAGACGCTGCGGGAGTGCGGCTACACCTGGGTGCTGGTGCAGGAACACACCGTCGAGCAGCCCGCCAACGGCCACGGCCCGGAGAAGAAGCACCTGCCGCACCGCCTGGTCGTGACCAACTCCGACGGCGAGACGGCGGAGATCATCGCGCTGATCAAGACGCAAGGCTCGGATACCAAGCTCGTCGCCCAGATGCAGCCCTACTACGAGGCGAAGAGCCTCTCGCGCTGGGAGCTCGCCGGCAAGCAGGTGCCGCCGCTGGTCTCCCAGATCGCCGACGGCGAGAACGGCGGGGTGATGATGAACGAGTTCCCGGGCAAGTTCTTCGAGTGCGTGCACGAGGCCTCGCACTCCGAGACCCCGATGATGAGCGGCACCGAATACCTCGAATACCTGTTCGCGTCCGGCATCAAGCCGTCCGACCTGCCGGTAATCCAGCCGATCCACCAGAAGAAGATCTGGGACAAGATGAAGCCCGGCGCCGGCTCCGAGAAGCTCGCCAAGGTGATCGAAGAGTGCAAGAAGGAGGACCACCAGTTCCACATGGACGGTGGGTCGTGGACCAACGACATCTCCTGGGTGAAAGGCTACGACAACCTGCTCGGCCCAATGGAGCGGATGAGCATCGAGTTCAACAAGGTGCTCACCAAGAAGGACCTGAGCACCGACGACGCGCGCTTCCGCAACGCGCTGTTCCACGTCATGTCCGCCGAGACGAGCTGCTACCGCTACTGGGGCCAGNGGGTGTGGGTCGACTACGGCAAGGAAATCTGCCGCCGCGCCGAAGACATCGTGAAGAACGACTACGGCGCGTAAGCGAACGCCCACAACCAACCGGAGGATCGCCCCGCCCACCCCGGCGGGCGGCCCTCCGCACCCGCGGGAGTCTCCTGCGCGAACATCAAGCCGCCCCGTAGGGCGGACCGAGCGCAAGCGACGTCCGCCACCCACCCAACCACCCGGACCCAACGCGGGCCACGGAGCAAGCACCTCGGCTGCCTGAGTCGCAAACGGAGACCTCGAAGACCCCGTCATTGCGAGCGCAGCGAAGCAATCCACTCCCCGCCCCTCTCGCGAACACTGGATTGCTTCGCCCGCAACGCGGGCTCGCAATGACGACCGGGCGTTTTTGAGACGTCCGGGCAACGTCCGCCGTCCGCGCGTCAGACGTGGCGACCAGCCAGAGCGAAGGGCCTGCGTCCGTAGGGTGGACCGAGCGCAAGCGACGTCCACCACATCCCCGGACCAATGGCCAACGGGGTCTACCCGGCGAGGATCCGCCCGGCATTAATCCGGAGCGCGGTTGGTGCACGTCGCTTCGCTCGGTGCACCCTACGGCACCGCAGCGGCGGGCGGCTCGTCGCAGGCGAGACCGTGATCTGCCATGAACCTCTCGATCTCCTGCGCGACTGAGATCTTCATCCGCCGAGCATCCTTGAGCGCAGAGCAGAGGAGTTCGCGTGCTTCTTGACGATCCGCTTCGGATCTCGGTTGAGCAGATAAGATGCCAGCCAAGCCCTGCTGTTTACGATTTCAGGGGCGTCTCCGAGCGAAATGAGCGCAGGCAGCACTTCGTCCCGAAGAAGGCGAATAGCTTCGTCGACGTCCCCCATACGGCTGAGCATGGTGGCGATCTTCCCCATCGTCACCGCACGCTCGCGCACGTCGCCGAGCCGCTCGTAGACGGGGAGTTGCTCCTCCCGGCGGATCCGCAGCGCCTCGTCAATTTCCCCGCGCGCCTGCAAAATGTCGGCAATCTTCCCCATCGTCACCGCGCGCTCGCGCACGTTGCCGAGCCGCTTGTAGACGGGGAGTTCCTCCTCCTGGCGGATCCGCAGCGCCTCGTCAAGTTCCCCGCGCGCCTGTAAAATGTCGGCGATCTTTCCCATCGTCACCGCGTGCGAGCGTACATCGTCCAGACGCTCATAGACGGGGAGTTCCTCCTGCGTGCGGATCCGCAGCGCCTCGTCAAGTTCCCCGCGCGCCTGCAAAATGTCGGCGATGTTCCCCATCGTCACCGCGCGCAAGCGCACGTCGCCGAGCCGCTCGAAGGCAGGAAGCAGTTCTTTCCGGAGAATGCGCAGCGCCTCGTCAAGCTCCCCGCGCGCCTGCAAAATGTCGGCGATCAGGCCAGCGGCCAGTGCCGCCCTCGCTCTTCTCCGCGACGCCTGTCCAGACTCTGCTTCTGTTCCGCCGCGGCAAGGGCCCGGTCAGGCAGGCCGGCACTCAGCGCCACCTGGCCCAGCGTCCACAGCACATTGGAGCGTTCGGCATCTCCCAGATCACCCGCCAGCGCTGTCTCACAGAAGCGGAGCCAGGCGTGGAACGGACCGGTGCTGATCGCAAACCAGCTTCCGGTACGCACCACCCGCACCCGCTCCGCTGCCGGCACCTGGCTCAGCCAGTCGAGCAGCGCCGGCGCCTCGGCGTGCACCTCGCTCCAGCGCCACGGCTCGCCTTCGCCCGGTTTTGGCAGGCGGGCGCAGAACCACTCGCTCATCCGGGCGATCGCGGCGGTGCCGTCCGCGCGGCTGCGGCCCAGTTCGGACAGCAGCGGGTGCAGGCGGAAGGTGGGGCCGTCCGACCGCGCGAGGCGCTCCAGCAGCGACAGGCGGACGGCGGCGGACGCCATGTCGGCGAACCCGTCTTCGTCGAGGCCGGCGATCGCCGCCCCCAGGCTCTCGCCGACGCCGGCTGCGGCCGCCCAGCCCAGCGCCAGCAAGCCCTGCTCCCAGGCCGGACCCGTTGCACCGCCGTCCCGATTAAGCGCCGCTAGCGACAGATCGAAGGTGGCGCTGAGCAACGCCTTGCTGCGCTCGCGGAAGGCCGGATCTGCGGCATCGACTGGCGACAGCGCCAGGCCCTTCGCCCGCAGCCGCCGCAGGAATCGCTGCGGCGTCTCGCCGTCCTTCAGATGCCCCGCCGCCAGGTGCAGCGCCAGTGGCAGCCGGCCCAGCGCGGCTGCCAGCTCCGGCCAGTCCTGCTGGTGCGGAGCCCCGTCCCCACCTCGCGGCGGAGCTGCGCCAGCGCATCATCGTCCCCGAAGGAGCGAGCGCCACCTGCCCCCAGCCGGACATCGTGCCCAGCCCGCGCAGCCGGGCGCTGAACACCAGCGCGGCCTGCGGACACGCCGCCGCCAGATCCCCGTCAGCCGGCCGGCCTCGGGCGTATCGACGTTCTCCACATGCAACAGCGTCAGCGGATCCATGAGCCGCGCCAGCACCGTGCTCGCGTCCCCGCCGCCCGGCAGCTTCAGCCGGTCTGCGATCTGCGCCAGCAGTTCCGCCACCTCCGGAAGGTTCTGCGGATCGAGCGACAGCCGCACGTAGCCACCGGGAAACTCTGCCCGGTTGTCGGCAAACACCCGGTCCACCAGGTAGGTCTTGCCCACCCCCGCCATGCCCGACACCACGACCGGCATCCGCCGCCCGCCCGGCCGCAGTAGCAGCCCCGCCAGCACCTCCCGCTCTTCTTCGCGCCCGACAAACACCCACTCCGCCCGCGACTGCGGCTCGGCCGGGGCGTCCGGGGCGGCAGGCGCCGCCGGGCGGGAGTGACCTGCAGCGCCATCGGCGGGCGGATCAGCTTCGACGGCAGATCGCCGTTCGCGCGGTGGCAGCGCGCGCATTGCTCCGAGTTCTGGCTTCAGCACGCGCGGTTGATTGGTGAGCAACCGGTAGAGCGCTTCGTACTCATCAGGCTTATCTACATTGAAGCGTGCGGCGCCCTTAACCGACGTGGGGATATGCTCAGGCGAGCCGTCCGCAAACAGCACCGGGACGAACTTGGCCGTTTTCGAACCCGTATCGTAATGGAGTTGGCGAATGATCCGCGCTTCCCACAGCACGCCATGCCCCTTGCCGGGTTCCTCCTCGTCATCCACCCGGCGCAGGTAGGTTGCGGTGCAGACCATCAGCACGAAGTGTGCCTTCTTGATCTGCCGTTCGCACCAGGCAGGCCAGCCATCCGGCGGCGACGTCTCGTACTGATCGATTTCCGCATCGATGCCGTCCGCACGCAGCCGGTTGGCCAGATCGAGAACCCGGTCCTCGTGCCGCTCATCGTCGTGGCTGTAGCTGATGAACACCCTGGGTGCGACCGGCACCACCCCTCCCCGTTTGGTGGGATCCAGTATGCCATGAAACACCCGTCGTGCAACCACCAGCCCCGGCTTTCCGCGCCCGCTCCCTCGTCGTCATTGCGAGCCGGAGGCGAAGCAATCCACTGCCGGACGTTGGGCGAGGCGCCCGGCCGTGGATTGCTTCCCGCTTCGCCTCCGCTCGCGGTCGCAATGACGGTGTGGGACGAGGCCTCCTGCCGGTCGGCGGGTTGACAAAAATAGGCTCTCAGTCCTATTTCAGCGCTCGGAGCACTACCGCCAGGCAATCAGCGCGCGAAACACAACCACAGATAGAACAGGCCATGACGACAAAATGACGACATCATGACGACACATGACGACTTTTGACGACATCCGGCGCGCAAGCTGACGACACGTGTCGTCATTTCGAGATGGTGAAAATCAATGAGTTACGGGCAGAATGACGACTTTTGACGACAGATGACGACACAATCGCTGCCGCTTCGCGCAATACGGGCAAAAATCCTCTGACGCAGCCGGTGCGGCGTTTACGGGCCGCCCCAGATCTTCTGTTCGCAGTAGGATTCCGAGGCGAACTCCATGCACTGGGCCATGCGGTCGCCTTCGCCACCATAGGCAGAGGCGGGGATCTGTGGCGGCGGGTCCGGATGCAGTCCGCAGCCTGCCGCCAGTCCGGCCAGTATCGCCACCATCGCGGCCCGCCGGCCCCAGGCGGCGCACGCCGTCGATGTGCCCCGTTGCCGCTGCGTCTTCATCGCCCCCTCCTCATCGGTCCGCCCGCTCGTGCCAACCCGGCACTTCCGGACGGGCGGCACGTAAACTTGCTGTCTGCGTCCGCCACGACGATATGTGCAGATGCATCGACAGCAATATGGGGTGCGCCGGGAGCGAAAGACAAAGGGACTTGCCTCCGGGCGCGGCCTTTGCGCAGGGTATGTCGATCCGGCTGGTTCTAAACTTGTGGCATGAGGCGGCGCATGACCGCTCCCGGTGCAGACACCTCAGCAAGCAGGCGGCTGCGGGAAGTCCTGCAGGCGAGCCGGCAGGCCGTGGTGTTCACCGGCGCCGGCATCAGCACGGAGTCCGGCATCCCCGATTACCGCAGCCCGGGCGGGCTGTGGTCGCAGTACCGGCCGATCGACTTCCGGGCGTTCGTGGCGTCCGAAGAAGCGCGGCGCGAGTACTGGCGGCGGAAGTTCCACACGCAGGACACGGTGATGCAGGCCCGACCCAATGCCGGGCATCGGGTGATCGCGCGCCTCGTCCGGCAGGGAAAGGTCGCGGCCGTCATCACCCAGAACGTCGACGGCCTGCATCAGGCCTCGGGGATCCCGCGCCATCAGGTCATCGAGCTGCACGGCAACACGACCTATGCCCACTGCCTGAGCTGCGGCAAAGAATACGACCTCGAGGCGATCCGCACGGCGTTTCTGGCCGACGGCACGCTGCCGGTGTGCGCGGACTGCGGCGGGCTGGTGAAGACCGCGACGATCTCCTTCGGCCAGGCGATGCCGGAGGAGGAAATGCGCCGGGCGATGGCTGAGGCGCGCGCGTGCGACCTGTTCCTCGCCATCGGCTCCTCGCTCGTCGTCTATCCCGCCGCCGGACTGCCGGTGCTGGCGAAANAAGCCGGCGCGCGCCTCGTCATCCTCAACCGGGAACCGACGGATCTCGATGGTCTGGCGGATTTGGTGCTGCACGAGGAGATCGGCCCCACGCTTGAACGCCTGCTGCCGAGCGGCGACAATGCCCCGGCCTGCCCGGCAGGCTCGCGAGACACGGACACACGGAGGTAAGAAGAGGAGCATGAAGCGCGAAGAGGTCACCCTGAACGGCAAGTTCCTACCCTACAAGAAATATTAGCGGGAATACGCTCCGGCCGGTCATGTTCGGCACTGGCCTTTATGGCCGTTTCAGCCGACAATGCCGCTAGCCCCCGTTGAGGGGACCTGCGGCGAGACGGCCGGCGAAACAGGCGGCGGAACGGTTGGCGACAGGCGCCAGCACAGGCTTGCCTGCGCCGTTCGAACCCGCCGCCGATCCTGCCGTCGCTCACGTCCGATCGCACGCCGATGCTGCCCGTCCTCCGCCACCTGCTCGAAGCCCTCGCCGCGCCGCTCCGCGACCTGGCGCCGCTCGTCGCCGTTGTCGCCTTCTTCCAGCTGGTGGTCCTGCAGCAGCCGTTTCCCAACCTCGAACGGGTGCTGATCGGCATCGTCTTTGTGGCCCTCGGCCTGCGGCTGTTCGTGGCCGGCCTGGAGACCGGGCTGTTCCCGCTGGGCGAAGCGATGGCACAGGCGTTCGCCCGCAAGGGCAGCGTGAGCGCGCTGCTGGCGTTTGCATTCGCGCTGGGCGCCGCCTCGACGGTGGCGGAGCCGGCGTTGATCGCGGTTGCTGCCGAAGCCGCCCGGCTGGCAGCAGACGCGGGCAAGATTGCCAGCGATGCGGACGCCCGGCAGGCGTATGCGCTGACGTTGCGGCTGACCGTCGCGGCTTCGGTCGGCATCGCGTTGATGATCGGTGTGCTGCGCATCCTCAAGGGCTGGTCGCTGCCCGGGATGATCATCGCGGGTTACCTCTGCGTCATCGCGCTGACCCACCTCGCCCCGCCGGACATGGTCGGCATCGCCTACGATTCCGGCGGTGTGACCACTTCGACCGTTACCGTCCCGCTGGTCACCGCACTCGGCGTCGGTCTCGCATCCAGCTTGCGCGGCCGCAACCCGATGGCCGACGGCTTCGGGCTGATCGCGTTCGCGAGCCTGCTGCCGATCCTGTTCGTGCTTACGTTCGGTANNTCATTGCCGCCCGCACCGGCGGCACGGGTCCCTGAGGCGGACGGCGCGATGCACCTGCTGCAGGTCACACTCGACACCGCCGCCGAGACGGCGTTTGCCGCCGCACCGATTGTCCTGGTGCTGTTCGGATTTCAGCTGCTGGTGCTGCGCCGGCCGCTGGCGAACGCGCGCCGGATCGCGCTCGGCTGCCTGTGGATGTTCCTCGGCCTGACGCTGTTTTTAGTCGGCCTGCAGGAAGCGCTGTTCCCGATCGGCCGGACGATGGCCCTGCAGCTCACCTCGCTGGAAATGCGGGCGGATGCAGCCTTCGGCGGCGATGCGAGTGCCTGGTGGGCGTACGGTCCGGTCTACGCGTTTGCGGCCGCCATCGGCTTTGCGGCGGCAATCGCCGAGCCGGCACTGCTGGCGGTCGCCCTCAAGGCCAAGCAGGTCTCGGGCGGCACCGTTCCGGCGCTCGGCCTGCGGCTGGCCGTCGCCGCTNGGTGCTGCCGCCGGCGTGGTGCTGGGGTGTTGCGCCTGGTTCTGGGCTGGCCGATGCCGCTGCTGCTGGCGATCGCGTACGCCATCGTCGCCGTGCAGACGGCACTGGCGCCGCGGATGATGGTGCCGGTCGCCTATGATGTCGGCGGCGTGACCACGTCCACGGTGACCGTGCCGGTGGTGGCCGCGCTGGGCCTCGGTCTCGCCACCGCCATCCCCGGCCGCAATCCGCTCGCCGACGGGTTCGGACTGATTGCATTTACCTGCATGTGCCCCATTATGTTCGTGCTCGCTTTTGCGACTGCCGCCCGGGGCTGGAACGCAGGCGCCAGCGGCGGCGGCACGAACCGGTAGAGACTTCCGAGGAACGCGACGGATGAACCTGAAGCTGATCGTCGCCCTCGTCGCCGACGAACTGACCGACTCGGTGCTGGATGCGGCGCGGGCCGCCGGTGCGACCGGCGCGACGGTGATCCCCGGCGTCCGCGGCGAGGGCCTGAAGCCGGGCCGCAGCTTCTTCGGACTGGAGCTGTCGGCACAGCGGGACATGCTGCTGTTCCTGGTGGCCGGTCCGAAGTCGCGGAGATTCTTGAGACGATCGCTACCGCCGGCCGGATGGATAGCGATCCCGGTACCGGCATCGCCTTCCAGCTGACGATCGAGGATGCCGTCGGACTCAGCACGCAGCAGGCGGCGCTGCTGCACGAAATCACGGAGCGGATATGAGCCCTGCTTCTCCTCCCCGCCACCCATCCGGGTGCGCCACGTGATGAGCAGCGACGTGCGCATCATCGGCCGGACCGCCACCGTCGCCGATGCGATCGTCGCCATGCGTGAGGCCGGCGTCAGCTCGCTGGTGGTGAGGCGGCGTGATGACGACGACGAGTTCGGCCTGGTCGTCCTCAGCGATATCGCACGCGACGTGATCGCCCAGGACCGGGCGCCGGAGCGGGTCAACGTCTACGAGATCATGTCGAAGCCGGTGCTCAGCCTGCCGGAGGACATGCAGAGCAAGTACGCGGTGCGCCTGCTGGTGAAGTTCAACGTCTCGCGCGCCGTCGTCGTGGACGAAAAGCGGGCGCCGGTCGGCATCGTCACCTTGCGCGACCTGGTGCTTCGCGACGGCTCGTCCGGAGAGTTCGAGTAGGTGACGTGACGGACACAGACAACGCCGCTGACACTCATGGCGCCGATGCGGCAGCCCCGGCACGTGCACTGCTTCGTCGGCAGCGTTCCGGTACGCTGGCGACGGCGCTGGCCAACGATGGGAGCCGCCCGTACGCCTCGCTGGTCACCTATGCGTGCGATGGTGACGGCAGCCCGGTTTTCCTTTTCTCCACCCTTGCCGACCACACCTGCAACCTCGCGGCCGACGGTCGTGCCTCGCTGCTGATCGAAGATGCCAGCCGCCGCGCCAATCCGCAGACCGGCCCGCGGCTCTCGCTGATCGGCCGGATTGCGCCCGATCCCGAACCCCGGCTGCGCCGCCGGTTCCTCGCCCGCCATCCGGGGCCTCACTTTACGTCGATTTCCCGACTTCCGCATCTTCCGGATGACGGTGGAGCGCGGCCACTGGGTCGGCGGCTTCGCCCGCGCACGCTGGATCGCAGCCGACCGGCTGCTGAGCGATGCGGCGGCCGCGGCAGCAATCGCGGAAACCGAGCCTTCAGTACTCGAACACATGAACGCCGACCACAGCGAGGCGATCGCACTTTACGCCACCCGGCTGCTGCGCCGCGCCGGTTCCGGCTGGCGGCTGGTCGCCATCGATCCGGAAGGCTGCGACCTCGCCCGAGGCTCCAGCATCGCCCGCCTCGGCTTTCCCACTCCGGTCACCGATGTGGACGGGTTGCGTGCGGTGCTGGTCGAACTGGCCGCGAAAGCACGCGAAACGCTGGCCCGGCCGGCCTCGGCGCCGCCGGACTGAAAGCAACGGCCACCGCAGCCACACCTCTGCGAATTCCGATGTGGTACTTCGCGCAGAGCAGCAGCTCAGGACAACGAGGAGCAGTAGCCGCTTCAGTTCGCGCGCCAGATCCTGGTGCGCGTAGGGCTTGAGCAGCCATGGCACCTTTTCCCGCAGCCATCGATCATGCAGGACGGCCTCGCGGGCGTAGCCGGTGGTGAATAGCAGCTTGATGCCGGGATCGATGGTGCGCGCGGCATCGGCGAGCTGGGTGCCGTTCATCCCGCCCGGAAGTTCGATGTCGGTAAACAGGACATCGACGCGCGTATCAGCCAGCAGTGCCAGCGCGTCCTGGGCTGTTTCCGCCTGCAGGCTGCGCAGACCGAGCTGCTCGAGCATCTTGACCGCAACCCGGCGCAGTTTCGGCTCGTCCTCGACGACCAGGACCAACTTCCCGTCGAGCCCTTGGGGAAGGTCTTCTGCTCCGTCGTCCGTCGATGTCGACGCAGGGTGTGCGACGCGCGGCAGGTAGAGCTTCACCGACGTTCCGTAGCCCTCGCGGCTGTAAAGGCTGACATGGCCACCCGACTGCTTGACAAAGCCGTAGACCATGCTGAGGCCCAACCCACTGCCCTGCCCGACCGCCTTGGTGGTGAAGAACGGCTCGAACGCCCTCTTGACCACGTCAGGCGCCATGCCGGTGCCGGTATCGGTGGCGGCAAGCATGACATATTCGCCCGGTGTCACCTCGTCGTATTGCTCGGCGTACAGCTCGTCGAGCATCACGTTGCGGGTCTCCAGCGTCAGCACGCCCTCTCCGTCCATGGCATCGCGGGCATTGACAGCGAGATTGACCACGGCGCGCTCGAGTTCGCCACGATCGACGAAGGCTTCCCACAGGTCGGGCGTCAGCATTTCCTCGATGCGGATGCGGGCGCCCAGCGTCCGGCGCAGCAACTGCGCCATGCTCCGCACCACGTCGTTGAGGTCGGTGGCGGCGGGCTTGAGCGGCTGCCGGCGGGCAAACGCGAGCAGCCGGTGGGTCAATTCGCCGCCACGGCGGGCCGACCACTGTGCATCGTCGATCAGCTCGCGCAGTGCCTCATCATCCTTGATGCTCTCCGCCAGCAACTGCAGATTGCCGAGGATGATCGAGAGAAGGTTGTTGAAGTCGTGGGCGATGCCGCCGGTGAGCTGACCGATCGCCTGCATCTTCTGGGACTGGCGAAGCTGCTCCTCGATCTCCTTGCGCGCGGTGATGTCCTCCTTGACCGCGACGTAGCTGGTGATGGTTTCGCCATCCCTGACCGGCGCCACCGAAGCCAGCTCCCAGTAAAGCTCGCCGCTCTTTTTCTTGTTCAGAAACTCGCCGCGCCACACCTGACCCTGCGAGATCGTCGACCACAACGCCGTGTACTGTTCGGGCGGCGTGTGCCCGGACTTGAGCAGCCGTGGGGTTTGGCCGATGACCTCGGCGGGAGTGAAGCCGGAAACCTTGCTGAATTCCGGATTGACGTACTCGATGACGCCATTCCGGTCGGTGATCACCACCGACATCGGGCTCTGGCGGACCGCCTCGAGCAGCTTGTTCAGCTCCGCCTGCGACTTCTTCTGCTCGGTGATCTCGCGCGCGTAGATCGCCACTTCAGTCACCGGCTGATCCGGCTCGATCACCGGATAAAACCAGAAATCGAACCAGCGCGATCCGACCGGCACGTCGCTGTGAACCGCGATCGCGGATCGCGCAACCTGCCGGGCAATGGCCATGCGCCGCCGCGCCTGCACCACCGGCAGCACCTGTTCGATCGGCATGCCCAGCAGGTCGGTGCCGCCCGTACGCCGGGCAAGCCGGCGCTCCGCCGCCTTGTTGATCGCAAGGATCTCGCCGCGGATGGACAACAGCAGGATTTCGTCCTGGCTGGCGNNTCCAGCAGCGCGCGCATGCGGATTTCGCTCTCGCGCAGAGCCGCTCGGCGCGCTTATGCGCGGTCAGATCGGCGGCCATGGTGACCACAAGCCGCCGCCCCCGCTCGTCGGCTCCCAGCGGCGCGGACGAACACGCCCAGACGCGNNTGTCTCACCGCTGGCGCAGCGGATCAGGAACTCTCCCTCGTCCACCGCACGATCGAGCGCATAAAGCTCGTCGATATCGGCGCGGATCGCATCCTTGCCGCCGACGCAGGCCCGTTCCACCCAGTCGGCGACGCTTGCGATCTCCTCGCGCGTGTATCCGCTGAGCTGCAGCCAAGCCTGGCTCAGATGCACCACCTGGCCGTCCTCGGCGTGCACCATGATCGGGAACGGCGCGTTCTCCACCGCCCTGCGCAGCCGTGCCTCGCTCGCCTGCAACGCTTCTTCGGCCCGCTTGCGCGCGCTGATGTCGAGATTATAGCCCACCCACGAGGTGATCAGCCCATCCTCGTCCCGCACCGGGCGAGCCAGGCTGAGCATCGTACGGTATGCCCCGTCGGTGCCGCGGACATGGTATTCCCGCGCCCACTCCGCTCCGGTCCGCACGCACTCCCGCCAGGCGCGGAGCGTGGGAGCGGACTCCTCCGGCGGCATCAGGTCCAACCATCCGTGCGGCCGGACCTCATCCAGCGATCTGCCGATCAGTTCGAGGAATGACCGGCTGACGTATTCCACACCGCCTTTGGCATCGCAAATCCACAAGCCGTAGCGGATCGCTTCGCCAGCGGTGCGGTACCGCGCCTCGCTCTCCCGCAATGCATTCTCGACGCGCTTGCGTTCGCTGATGTTCTCGCTGAACAGGATCACCCCGCCGATGCTGCCATCGCTGCCGCGCCACGGTTGCACCTCCCAGCGGACCCACTCGGAACGCCCGTCCGCGCTGTCGAACCGCTCGCCGTCCGAGCGTTCGACAGCGCCCGCGAGGCAGCGCTGGAACACCGCGCGCCGTCGCTCCGGAAGCTCCGGAAACACCTCATAATGGCTCCGCCCGACAAGCGCGGTCGGATCCAGCTGATAGTCGAGACAGTAGCGAGCACTCGCGGCAAGATAGCGCATGTCGCGATCAAACATGGCGATCGGCACAGGAGCGGTCTCGATGAACAGGCGCATCCGCTGTTCGCTGGCGCGCAGCGCTTGTTCAGCCGCCCGGCGTTCGGTGATGTCGTGGGCGACGAGGACCGAGCCTGCAACCTCGCCATCGACGATCAGCGGCGCGCTGGAGCACGCAACCGGAATGGAGCTGCCATCCTTGCGAAAGAAGATGTCTTCGTGACCGAGCAGAGTCTGTCCTTCAGCATGCGCGCGTCCGATCGGAAATTCGGATGCGGCGAAGAGCCGGCCGTCGTCGTGCTTGCCATGCAGCGCTGTATGCAGCGGACGGCCGACTAGTTCTTCCTCGGACCATCCTAAGGTGTGCTCTGCGGCGGGGTTCAAGAAGGTAATAAGCTGCTCGCGATCGGAAACGAAGATGGCGTCGGCAGCGCTGTTGGTGATTGCGGCCAGCATGGCGAGTTGCCGGCTCAGCTGTTCCTCGGCCCGCTTCTGCGGCGTGATATCCGTAGCAACAGCCTGGTAGGAGACGATCCGATCCGCCTCATCAAAGAACGCATGGACGTGATACAGGTGCCAGCGCACCTGTCCTCCCGTTCCGGTGGAGCGTGTTTCTTCCAGTCGTTCCGGGTGTTGCGGCGTCAACAAGGAGAGATCATCGAGAAGCCGCGGCCGTTCCCCNTGCGGTGCCAGATCGAGCCATCGCTTACCGACCAGTGCGTCGGGCTCCGAGCCGTAGAAGTGGGCGAAAGCGCGGTTGACGAAGGTCAGCGTCGTATCCGGGAAGAACCGGCAGACCAGATGCGGCTGCTCCTCGACGAGAAGACGATAACGGGCTTCACTGGGCTGCAACGCCCGTGCCTGCACCTCGCGGGCAGACACGTCGGCAAACAGCATGACCAATTCGTCACCAGAGAACCGGTAGGCAGAAACGTCGCGCCAGCCTTCGATCCGCTGATCGCGGTAATATTGTGTCGGCAGCCGCTCCGGTGTTCCCGTTTGCCGAACGCGGCGCATCAGTTCGACGATGCCGAACGCCTCGACGCCCGGAAACTCGTCGGTCAGCCGCTGGCCGAGCAATTGCTGCCGGCTGACCTTGGCGATCCGTTCCGCGGCGGGGTTGAAGTCACAAAAACGAACCCTTCGCCCTCGGCCGCGAGGACGGCGATCCCCAGCTCTGCGTTGTCAAACAGCGCTCGATAACGGCGCTCGCTGTCGAGCGTGCGCCGGATAAGGCCGATTCCAAGCACAAACGTTGCGACAGCAGCGACCGCGGCGACAGCGAACGAGATGAGACCGGTGACCAGGACAGCAACCAGCGCGTGCCCATCGAGCGCGGTCGCGTCGATCGCTGCGGCCTTGTCGAGCTTGCGGACAACACCCAAACCGACGCCCAGCGCCACACCACCAAAGAGTGTCGCCCCGACGCCGGAGAGCAGAGCGAGGACAAGCCATCGGCGTTCGCGGCCAGTCCGGGAAGTCCTAGCCCAGGAAGCCAAAGTGAGGCGACGTGTGCTTTCGCCCACCGCCTCGACCATCACGCGGATCCCAGCGTAGATCCCAGGGCGTCTCTCAGCGCGGCAACTTCGATCGGCTTTTGCAACGTCAGGACCGGCCCCAGCCCCTTGTACTCGGCCAAAATCTTCGCATGCGCGGCGTAATCCGGGGTGAACCCGGTAATGATGATCACCCGCGCGGTGCAGCGATGTTCCGCCAGCCACAACACAAGCTCGTTACCGTCCATGCCTGGCATGATCATGTCGAGCACAATGGTCGTCGGCGCGAAGGATCCGTAGGCCTCGATGAAGTCGTGACCTTGGGTCGTCACGCACACATCAAACCCCATCGCCTCGGCAACTTTTCGCACCAGACGCCCGAAGGCAGGCTCGTCGTCGCAAACCAGCAATCGCCGTTCCTGCATCCGGTTCTTTCTCCTTTGTTGGCGCCACGGCATCCTCGTCGTAACCGCCGACGCGCTTTTCAGAGGTTGATACCATGAGTGAACGGAATTGCGAACGTACGCAAGAGGTTCGACGGCGTCGCGGCCGCCCTTGCCGACCTGTTGTTGCCCGGAAGGAGTGTCGAGCGACCACATCCGTTTATTCCCCGACGCCGGACAGGCCGATCATCACGTCGGTGAGAAGCGAAGCTGAAATGACCGTCACCAGGGTCGTCCGGGAAATGAAGACACGGGCTATCTGCCCTGCGCCGAGTTGAAACACCCGCTTGGCTGGGTGTAGGGTTTCCATGCGGGCTGCCAAAACTTTGACATTCCCGTTGAGAATACTCGGGATCGATTGGCCCCTGCAGGAACTAGAGAGAAGACAGTGTTAATTAATCAGAACTCGGGTCAGCTGTCATGGCACCCACCCGAGGAGCGTTCGCGGGCATCCCAACACTGGATCGTGATCGGCAGGATTTTTGTCGTATTGGCGCTTCTTGCAGCAGGAGCGCTGATGATGCTGTTATTTCTTCACATGTTTTCCAGCGGCCCGCGTAAAACGGCCTCATCTCCTGCCGCAACAAGCACCGCGATCCAGTCTCCGCGCGCGCGCGGAGACCAGCACCTCCGCTGCCAGCCATGGCATGCTGCCCGATCTGGCATCCCGGCCGCCTCCCGAACCACCGTCATACACTGAACTGTCGGAAAGCCGGTCAAGCAAGGTCGCTTCGACGCCCAAACCCGCGACGGCGGCGCCATCGGCTCCCCGGGTGGCGGGTGAGAGTGTCCCGCCCGCGCCAAAGCCTCACGCGCCGCTCCCGAGCGCGTCGCCGCCCGCCGGATCGGCAGCTGACTCCGCTCCGGCTGTCGAGGCTCCATCTGTCGAGGCTCAGGCCGTCGAGTCTGAAGCGATGTCTTCAGCGGATGCTGCACAGCAACCGGCACCCGACACCGCGCAGGAACACGAGCCCGAAACAGTGCAGGAACCGGAGCCGGTGTCGGATGAAGGCACAGCCGTAGCGTCAGCGCCGGCGCCGGCAACACCCGCAGCACCGACGCCGGTGGAAACGACACCGAAGGAAACGGCATCGGCGCCACCACCACCGGCGGCCGAAACACGCGCCCTCCTGCGTCAGCTCCAGGCCTGCGCGACACGCCTGCCGCCGAGACCCCGCCACCCGTGGCCGGGATGCCCGAGGGGCCGGAATTGCCCGCATGCGCGTGACCATGAGCGTAACGAACCTCGAACCCGGCCCCACGATCGACTCGCCACTCCGGCTGTCATCGGGCGAGAAGCGCACGATCTATTACTTCACCGAATTACGCGGTCTGGATGGCCGGACGATCATTCATCAGTGGGAATGGAACAGCCGGGTGATCCACCGGCGGGAACTCCACCCGCATTCGCAGGCTTGGCGGGCCTACTCCGGCCTGCCGATCACCGGCGATACGCCGGGGTGGTGGACGGTATCCGCCATCGACGCCAAGACCGGAAGCGTGCTTGCCGAGTCGCGTTTCGAGGTCGAGTGAACGCGCTGACAAACAGTGTACGATCGAAAGCGAAAAGCGCGCGTCGTCTGCGACGCTCAAGTGCGGTTCGATCAGAGGGAAACAATCTGATCGAGCGGTCATGCTCTCAGCGCACGGGCTTCCAGTCAGCCGAGGAAGTCTGCCAGCACAGCATTGAACTTGTTTGGCGCTTCCAGAAACATGAAGTGCCGCCCGCCTTCTGTTTCATCAAAAGTTTCCAAGCGCGATCCAGCAATCTGCGTTTGCATCCATACTTGAGATTGCCACGGCACCTGGCTCGCACGTCCCGATACGATCAGAGTTGGAACGGTAAGTCGGGCGATGGTATCGCGCCAATCATGGGTGGCGACGTCGACGATCAGCTGCGCCGCAAATGTGCGCGGGAACTGGAGAGCGACGTCGAGTATCCACCGCTTCTGTTCGTCCGATATCGCGCCGGTCATCATTCCCGAAAACAACGTCTCGGTTAATTCCACTCCATTCGGCCCTGCAAGATCGTCAGCGAGCCGGTAAAGCTCGTTGGCCTTGAGGATGGCCCCGAAAGATTGTCTCTCCGACGCAGTCCAGCTCGGATGGGCGACAATGACTGGATGTTGATCGACCAGAACGAGCTTGGAGATCCGTTCGGCGCCATACAGATCCCAATAGCACCAGATCACCGAACAACCCGCGGAATGTCCGAGCAATCGGACATGCTTCAAGTCGAGGAACTCAAGGAGTTCGCGTAAATCTTTNGCGAGCCTCGATATCCGATAACCGTAGGACGGTTTCTCGGAGTGTCCGTGCCCGCGCATGTCAAGCGCGATGATTCGAAAATGCTGCCGCAGCGCTGAAAGCTGATGTTTGAACAACGCTGCCGATCCGGACCAGCCATGCAACAGGACGAGCGACGGACCGGCGCCAGCGTCCAGGTAGTGCAGGTTGATCCCGTCACTTGTCCGAAATTGACTCATCTCATCGCAGGACTATGTCTCAGTACCACCATCCGGCCGGCCTGGAATGCCCGGCCTTGAGCCGCTTTGCGTAAGGGACGCTGCACGCCTTGCTCGAACGGCGGACGGTCTCGTCGCTGACGGGCAGGCCATATTTGGCCGCATCCGCGGACGCCGCCCGCGGCCAAGAAACTTCAATCAGGCGATGCCGCTTGACTGACTGTTGCTCCACGCTCCTAGAGCTTCTGCTCCGCCAGCAGTTCGTACAGGGTAGCGGCAAAGTGCTCGACCTTGGCGGTCTTCTGGGCGTCTGTCAGACCCTGCATGCCGGCAACGACCGGGCAGTAGCCGCCGATCAGGTAATTCGCAAGCTCGGTATCGCTCGCGTCCGGATACTTCTTCTGCAGGTCGGCAACGGCGATCCCGATCTGGTTTTCGATATCCTGGCTGCCGAACATGTGCGCCAGCGCCGCATCGTCCTGCTTGGTCTCCTTGAGAACGCCGGCAGACGCCATCTCCGGGCGGGGGCATTCGAAGGCGCCGGCCTGTTGTGACCAGAGGAATGCCGCCACGCCGAGTGCTCCGATCAGGAACTTTTTCGTCATCTGCATTGTCTCCTGTCCCGTTAGCCCCGGCGTGCCCGGTCAGACCCCGTTCCCGTCCGCCGACCTCCGCCAGATGGCGCTTAATCCTCGTCCTGAAGTAGAGTAGAAATCAAGGGAGCTCTTGTCGTACGCGAATTGCACACGGCCCGAGGTTAAGCCGTTGCACCGACGGCAGCAACGATTGAGCGCAGAGCAACTGCGCCCGGCAGAACCACCGGCGACATAGCTCGGCACGGAGCCTGGGAGGGAGGTCGCGACGATGCGGGAGAGCAGCCCCAGCGGGTCACAATCGGTTGCGCACTATGACTACGAGAAGTTCATCGCCCGGTTCACCGCCGGGCAGGTCGAAGCGGAACTGCAGGGCAGTCTGNAGCGAGGGCTGAATGCGTGCGTCGAGTGCTGCGACCGGCACGCACAGCCGGGCCGAGTCGCGCTCAATTGGGAGAGCCGGGACGGCCGCAGCGAACAGATCACGTTTGCCGAACTCCGGGAGCGCTCCGCCCGGCTTGCCAACCTGCTGCGTGCCCGCGGCATCCAGCCGGGCGACCGCGTCGCGGGGCTGCTGCCGCGAACGCCCGAGCTGTTGGTCGTGATTCTGGGGACGTGGCGGGCGGGCGCGGTCTACCAGCCGCTGTTCACCGCCTTCGGTCCACAGGCGATCGAATACCGCGTGGCCTCCAGCGCGGCGCGGCTGCTCTTCACCGACCGGGCCAACCGCCACAAGCTTGCCGACGTGGCCGGCTGTCCGCCGGTCGTGACAGTCGATGCGTCGGAAGAGAGTACGGACGGAAGCGACTTCCGGGCAGAGCTGGCGGCGCAGCCATCGACGTTCACACCGGTGCTGCGGAGCGGCGACGATCCGTTCGTGATGCTGTTCACGTCGGGCACCACTGGACCTGCGAAAGGCGTCGCGGTGCCGCTGAGAGCACTGCTGTCGTTCTACGTCTACACCCGCTGGAGTCTCGACCTGCGGGACGAGGATGCATATTGGAACATTGCCGATCCCGGCTGGGCCTATGGCCTCTACTACGCTGTCATCGGCCCGCTGCTGATGGGCCACGCGACGACCTTCTACGACGGGCCGTTTACCGTCGACAGCACCTACCACGTCATTCGCAAGTACGGCATCACCAACCTCGCCGGCGCGCCCACCGCCTACCGGCTGCTGATCGCGGCCGGCAAGGATGCGGCGGCGCCGATCCGCGGCCAACTGCGGGTGGCGAGCAGCGCCGGAGAGACGCTCAATCCCGAGGTGATCCGCTGGTTCGCGGCCACGCTGGACTGCCCGACCTGCGATCACTATGGCCAGACCGAGGTCGGCATGGTGCTGTGCAACCACCATGGCCTCGCCCATCCGGTGCACNTTGGGGCTGCCGGCTTTGCGATGCCGGGCTTCAACCTGGCGGTCGTGGACGAAGCGGGACGCGAACTTCCAGCCGGAACGCCGGGCATCCTCGCCGTCGACCGCAACCGCTCGCCGCTGTTCTGGTTTCCCGGCTACTGGCGGCAGCCGACACTCAACTGGGTTGGCGACTACCATCTGACCGGCGACACGGTCGAGCGCAACCCGGACGGCAGCATCAGCTTCATCGGCCGCAATGACGACATCATCACCTCGTCCGGCTACCGGATCGGTCCCTATGACGTCGAAAGCGTGCTGATCGAGCATCCGGCGGTAGCGGAAACTGCGGTGGTCGGCAAGCCGGACCCGGAGCGTACCGAGCTGGTGAAGGCCTTCGTCGTGCTGCGTGCGAATGCCAAACCTTCGCCGCAGCTGGCCGAAGAGCTGCAGAACCTAGTGAAGACACGGCTCGCTGCGCATGCCTATCCGCGCGAGATCGAGTTCGTCGCCGAAATCCCGAAAACTCCGAGCGGCAAGATCCAGCGCTTCATCCTGCGCAACCAGGAGATCGAGAAGGTGCGCGCGTCCGCGCAGCCCTGAGCCGGTAACGCTGTGGCCCGGAGGTTTATGATCGCGCCCAGAAGACGCAGGTTCAGGTGCAATTCCAGGCGCAGGCCTGTGAAAGCCGGGGAGAAGCAGCCTGCGTTCTCATGCCAAGCTTCGGACGCGGGCCATTTTTCGTGTCTTCCGGTCCAATCTTCTATCATCGGATGTATCGGCAGCTCCATTCGCGTTGTCCGCGACACTGCTGTTGGCTACGATACAGCGAACTCGGCCTTGGGGGCTCCCGCATCGATGTCGTCAATCTTCCGTGCGCTCGCTCTGGTCGTCGCCATGTTGCTTGTGCCGGCAACCACCATCGCGGCAACGAACACGGAACAACCACCCGCCGCCCCTGATCCTCAGGCCTCGACACCTCCAGCCCCAGCGCCACCTATCAGAGCTTCGTCTCGGGCACACATGCCCTGGCGCAGGCCTACGAAGACTATCTCGCCCACAAAACCGCGACGAAGGCCGCGGCCTTACTCGCTGACATCGGCCGGCTGCACCGACTTCTGAACCTTGAGCCCCTGCCGCCGGCCATTCGCTTCAAGGCGGGCGGCGCGGCCTTCGGCTATCTTGCGGACATCCTCAACCGCCTGCCCGAAGTGGCTGCCGCCAATATCCCTGGCGCGCCCGGGCGCGACTGGGACAAGCTGCCCGACAAATGGCGTATCCCCGGCACGGCAATCACCATCGCCCGGGTAAAGGAGGGACCGCGCGCGGGTGAATACCTGTTCACCACGGATACCGTGAAGCGCTTGGCACATTTCCATGACCTGATCATCGATGAACCACCGCTGCGGCCGGTGCGCTTTGCGAACTGGCACCGGGAGCAAATCAACTTCACCGGGCCGTTCTTCTCTCAGCGCATCCTCGAGCAACTGCCTGAGCCGCTGAGGCGCACCGTATTCGACACGCCAATCTGGAAGGTGGTGCTCTCCTTCTTCGTGGTGCTGTCCGTGTTGCTCCTCACCTGGGCCTGGGCCAAGCTCGCGCGGCGCTTGGCGCGACATGCAGGCGCAGCAGGGCGGCTTGGCTGGCGCCTGTCGATCCCGCTGTTCTTCCTGGGGCTCTATTCTCTTGCCATCGTGTTCATCCGCAGCCAGGTCAACCTGTCCGGCAGCTTCGCGCTCGGCGAAGACTATGTCTCCACCGTCCTGTTGTATTGCGTCGGTGCCTGGGCCGCGTGGGTTGCCTGTNTTTTCGTCGTCGAGACAATCATCGCGTCGCCGAAGATTCCGGACCACAGCTACGATGCGCATCTCCTGCGCCTCACCGCACGCCTCGCCGCAGCGCTGTCCTCCGGAGCGCTACTCGTTTACGGAGCGAACGCGGTCGGCATCNCTGCGCTCGGCCTCGTGGCCGGGTTCAGCATTGGCGGCCTTGCCTTTGCGCTGGCGTCAAAGCCAAGCCTGGAAAACCTGTTCGGCGGCCTCGCCCTCTTCGCCGATCGCCCGTTCCGGGTGGGCGACTTCATCAACTATGGCAGCGGCGGTCAGGGCGGCTGGGTGGAGAGCATCGGTTCGCGGTCCAGCCGCATCCGCGCGCTCGACGGGACGCTCACCACCGTGCCCAACGGCGATCTCGCCAACCTGCACATCAACAATTTCTCCATGCGCAGCAAGTGCCTGTTCCTGCATGAGATCGGCGTCCGCTACGAAACCTCGCCGGCACAAATCGAGTGGCTGGTGGCAAAGATTTACGATCTGCTGGCGGCACATCCGAAAGTGGAAAAGGCCNCCGGTTTTCCGCGCGTTGTCCTGATCGGCTTCGGCGCATCGTCGATCAACCTTCAGGTCCGCACCCACGTGCTCACTTCCGATCTTTCGGAATTCCTCAAGATTCAGGAGCAGCTGCTGCTTGAGATCATGCGCGCCGTCGACGCCGCCGGCACCGGCTTCGCGTTCCCTAGCCAGACGACCTACTTCGCCCGCGATTCCGGCATCGATCTCGCCACCCAGGCACGCCTTGAAACAGAGACGGCGCGCGCCGCTGCGCAGCCTCAAACCGCACCGTGTGAACCGCAACAGGCGTAACCGGCAATCGGCCATTGCAGCGAGCGGGGGCGGTTGACCGGGATCAGCCGCACCAGGGTGGGCTCGCCGCCGCGCAGGTTGATGCTGGTGTGCAGAATATCGAGGCAACGAGAGACCGCGATGGAACTCCGGCCGGCTTCCGTCGTCGATATCAGGAGGGCGCGCGAACGAGGAGCGGGTCGGTGACGGTGGTACTGTGGATCGCGGGCAGCTTGCTGCTGCTGGTGACGGCGCTGCCGCTTCTGCCCGTCGACGACCGGTTCATCCGCGCCTGGGACTTCCCGCGTCTGCAGATCGCGGTACTGCTCGCCGTCGTGCTCGTCGCGTCGTTTGCCGTCTTCGGCGTCGCCGCTTGGCGGGCGATCCTCTGGCATGGCCTGCTGGCGATCGCCCTGGGCTATCAGCTCTACCGGATCTATCCGTACACGCCGGCGCACGGCATCCAGGCGATCAAGACGACGACGCAGGCAGCGGGTTGCGACGCTGGTGGCCAACTGCGGCTGCTCATCGCCAACGTCCGCCAGTCGAACCGTCAGTCTGCGCCCGTGATGCGCGAAATCGCAGATACCGATCCCGACCTCGTGCTGCTGCTGGAGACAGACGGCTGGTGGGCACAGCAGATAAGCAGCCTGCGCACGCGCTATTCGCATGTCGTCGAACAGCCTCAGGACGACGGCTACGGCATGCTGCTGTTCTCCCGTCTGCCGCTGATCGATCCGCGCGTCCGCTTCCGGATCGACAACTACGTGCCGTCGATCGAAACCGGCGTACGGCTGCGGTCCGGTGACGACATCACTTTTCACGGCGTGCATCCTAAGCCGCCGCCCCTGCACGACACCGAGCAGCGCAACGCCGAATTATTGATCGTCGGCCGACAGATCGGTGACGGATCCGGACCGCCTGCAATCGTGGCGNGGGATCTCAACGACGTTGCGTGGTCCGACACGACGCGTTTGTTTCAGCAGATCAGCGGCTTGCTGGACCCGCGGATCGGCCGCGGCTTCTTCAGCACCTACAATGCCAATTGGCCGATCATGCGCTGGCCCCTTGACCATGTCTTTTTCGATCCCGCCTTCAGACTGCTCGACATGCGTCGGCTGGGTTACATCGGCTCGGATCACTTCCCGTTCTATATCGCGCTGTGCCACCAGCCCGAGACGGCAGGCCGACAGGACCCGCCCGCGGCCGGTCCGGACGAGCAGCGCCGTGCACAGGAGCGGATCCATGAGGGCCGCAAGGAAGCCGGTGAAGAAGACTGAGTGAACGGCAACACCCGCCGTCAGGCACCCTCGCCCGCCGCCACCGTCCCCTCCTGAGGAGCCTGCAGCGGGCTCTCGTCCAACAGGCTCTCCGACGGGCAGCCGCGCCGCATGGTCTCCAGCGCCGTCTGAAACCGCTCGGCGACAGCGCGGCGGTCGCGCTCCAGCGGGAGCTGGCCCTGCACCTGCTCTTCGAGCTCGCGGGCAAACTGCAGCAGGAACCTCCGGTCATCGCGGTGCCGGCAGCATGTGGCCACGATCAGGATCGTTTCCAGCATCCGGGTTGCGACGTCGCCGTTGCTCCCGCCGGCGCGCGCAATCGGATCGAAGGCCGTGTGCGTCATCGCCTTCAGGTGCATCGGCTCAACGATGATGCGCAGCCGCTCTTCGGTATCATAACGGTCCGACGAAGGCCGCGGTCGCCGGGCGACGGTGCACAGCGCCTCCCCNAGACGGTTGGTGCATTCGATGGCGGTGAACGGATCGTTGATCCCGGGCGACAGCGCGCGCAACGCCACCTCGACGAGCTGGCTGATCGCGAAGTTCACGTCCTGCATCGTCGTCCGGTTCTGCCCGAGAACGAAACTCGCGCGCAAACGTCCTTCGAGGTCGTCCGGGATTTCTTCCTCGATCCACACGCTCAGCAGGGGTGTGCCCTCGACGACGAACGCGCCCGGCTGCTGCTCGATGCGCATCACCAGGTCGTGCTCCTGTGCTGCCGACATCAGCATATCGCTGTCGATGTGCCGGACGTAACCGGCACCGGCAGCACAGACGTGCCCGGCCGGCGGGATGGCGTCGAACGAGGCACGGCTGACCGATGGGTCGACCTTTGCCCGCTGCGGCGGCTCCTCGCCCATCTGGGAGGGAAACAGCTTGTCGATCACCTCCCGCAGCTCACCGCTGACGGTGGCGAGCAGGGATTCGATCCGGATCGAAGTCGCCAGGTGATGAATGAAATAGATGAGGACGGCGATGTTGAGCACGCCCAGCATGATGCCGGCGGCGGTGGAGAGCTGCGGCACGAAGCCGAGGTCGGAGCGCACGCTGCCGATCACCAGCAGGCAGAAGATGAACGAGGACAGAAACGTGCCGAGAACGACCTGCGTGCCCCGGCTGGTCATGAACGTGCGCAGCAGTCGCGGCCCAAACTGGCTGGAAGCGAGCTGCAGGGCCACGATCGTCAGCGAAAACACCACGCCGGTGACGGTCAGCATGCCTGAGGCGATCGTCGACAGGATCGAGCGGGACGCGTCCGCACCGAACTTCGGGAACCACAGCCCTCGGCCNGTCGCATCGGTGCGCGAGAGATGCAGGTCGAGGCTTACCATCAGCAGCGCGGCTGCGACGGCCCCTGCGAACATGATGGAGGGCACGAACCAGTAGGAAGACCGCATCCGGTCCCACAGGTCGATGAGGCGGCTGCGCAGGAACAGCATTGGCGGCCTCCAGTCCAGGGTGTCGGTGATGAAACGCACCCAGATGGATGTTGTTCATTGCTGCGATGCAGTCCGCCGCAATGCCCCTCGGGCTGTCTTCGCCACCGCCCTGCCCGGTATCAGGTCAGATCAGGCGTCTTTCTCCAGGAACACCGCGCCGCAGAGCCTGCGAACAATACCGCAAGACCGCCACCAGCGGCGCAATCCAACCAGCACCGCGGCATCATAGATCATAGCGTTGCTTGCCGGACGGCGTCAGACCGCGAGACACCTCTGGATTGGAAAAGCTTTTCCCTCCACTACGCTCACATCTGTCGCCGTCCGCGTCAGGCGCCGACGGCTGCCTTTCGCATGCGGGGGCCGGCAGATAGGCTTCCCGGCAGTGCGCCGCGCAGTAGGGCTTGCCCGGTTCGGTGGGCGCGCCACAGAAATGATAGTCCCCGTTCTCAGGCGACGGCATCGGCCAACTGCACATGTTTGCGCCGAGCCGATCCAGGCGAATGATGCCCGTATCATCAACTGGAGCCGCAGACGATGCCGAGGACGATGAAGGGCGGCGCTTCGCCAGCTGCAGGCGGAAGGCCTTGCCGATAACGGCATTCTTGGTGATGCCCAACCGGCGACCGATTTCGCTGGCACACACGCCATCATTCCACAACGTAATCAACGCTGCCGTGCGTTCCGGTGTCCATTCTTGCGTCATCCGCTACCACCCTCCCTTTACGACGCAGCGGAGAAAATAGCCAACGTCAGCAGTTTACGCAATTTTCCTCACACAGTACACGAAGAAGCTACCATCGCCGTCGGCATTGCCTGAACTAAATGCACCGTGTGAGGCAAATGCCACAGCTGTGATGTGCGCAGCAGGCGAGAAGAATGCAAAAGCCCATGCCACGCCCCGGGTACCGCAGCAGGCTTGGCGTGCGGTTGCGGGGCGGTGCCCGCCGGAACCGGATATGCTACTTATTATATGGGCCCGAGGCAGGAAATCTCCCCAGGGGCCGGTGCGAAACCTTACATGGCTGAATGTTCACCTTCGCTGCAGAAAGGGACCAGCATGCGCACTTCCATCCTGGCCGCTGCTCTCCTGGTGCTGTCTGGTACACTTCCCTGTTCCGCATCGGCGCAGGAAACACGGCAGGACACGCGATTGTGGGAGATGTACGACAGCACGCTCAAACACGCGAAGTACATCGACCTGACACACGCCTTCAGCCCGACCATTCCGGTCTGGCCCGGTTTCGGACACGCCCAGTTCCGTGCCGCTACAGCCGGGGCCGCGATCCCGGGCGAGGTCAATAAAGGGCAGGAGTTTACGTATGCCAAGGACGGCTTTGTCGCCAGCGCCTACGACCTGCCGACCGATCAGTACGGAACCCAGCTCGATCCGCCGGCGCACTGGGACGAATGGGGCGCGACGATCAGCGACCTGCCGCCGACCTATGCCGTCCGGCCGCTGGTGGTCATCGATGCCCACGACAAGGTGGCCGCCGACCCCGGCTACGCAGCCACCGTCGACGATATCAGGGCGTGGGAAGAGCGCCACGGACGCATTCCGGAAGGATCAGTGGTGATGATCCGCACCGACTGGTCGAAGAAGTGGGATGACGTGGCGCGGTTCACCGCCAAGCCCTTTCCCGGCGTCAGCTTGGCGGCGCTGCAGTTCCTGCATCTGGAACGCAAAATTCTGTTTCACGGCCACGAGCCGCTCGACACCGATTCCACGCCGACGCTCGAAGGCGAATCCTGGTTGATGCACCACGACTTCACCCAGGCCGAAGGGGTTGCCAACCTCGACCAGGTGCCCGAAGCGGGCGCACTGATCGCCATCGGCTATGCCAAGCCGCAGGGCGGCACCGGCGGCTATGCGCGCTACATTGCCATCGCCCCCGCCGACTGGCCCCACGGGGTGTCGATCAGCGAAGCTCCCGGAGCGCCGCTGCCGAAACAACCCTACCCGCTGAAACGCAACGCAGACGGCGTGCTGGTGCCGACGAAACCCTGAGCAGCGCAGCATCGCACCGGACCGCGCTCAGAGAAATCGGCCGTTGGCGAAGAAAAACGAAACCATCAGGATGGGGAGTCATAGGCCAACCGGAGTGGATGCCGACAGTCCTGGCGGGGATTTTCCCGCCTGACAGAAGCCGGACGGAGGATGCGATGGGGCGCGAGCATGTCGTCATGGTCTGTTACTGCGATATTGCGGGGCAGGTGCGCGGCAAAGGATTTCCTTCGGCGCAGTTCAACCGGCGCCTGCAGACGGGCATCGGCTGGACGCCCACTAACATCATGCTCACCGGCTTCGGGCCGATCGCCGAGACCCCGTGGGGGCCGTTCGGCGACCTCGTGCTGCTGCCCGATCCGGCAACGCAGGTGGACGTGGACTTCGGCGCTGAGCATCCGCGCGAGCACTTCTTGCTTGGCGACGTGTTGGAAACCGATGGCCGGCCGTGGGAGTGCTGCCCGCGCACCTTTNTGAAGCGCGCGCTCGCGGCGCTTGAGGAAGAGGCCGGCCTGCGCCTCGTCAGTGCCTTCGAACAGGAATTCTACGACGAAGGCGCCGATGAGCGGATCGGCTCCGCCTATAACCTCGATGCCATCCGGCGCCAGTCCCTGTTCAGCGAGGTCTTCATCGATGCCCTGCACCGGGCCGGCGTCGAGCCGGAGTCCTACCTGCCCGAATACGGCCCCCGCCAATACGAGGTGACCTATGCCACCGCCAGCGGCGTGACCTCGGCCGACCGGGCGGTGATCGTGCGCGAACTCGCGCGCGCGGCGGGACGCACGCTGGGACACCGGATCAGCTTTTCTCCCGCTGTTACGCCCGACGTCGTCGGCAACGGCGTGCATGTCCACATGAGCCTGGTCGATCGTGCCGGCCGGCCAGTGATGTACGACGCCGACGCGGCTTACGGTCTGAGCGAAATCGGCGGCCAGTTCGTCGCCGGCCTGCTGCAGCATGCGCCGGCGCTGTGCGCAGTCACTGCTCCCAGCGTCGTCTCCTATCTGCGGCTGCTGCCGCACCGCTGGAGTGCGGCCTGGACCAACGCCGGCTTTCGCGATCGCGAGGCGTGCGTGCGCATCTGTCCGGTGATGGAGCACGCGGGCGCGGCTGCCGCACCGCAGTTCAACGTCGAGTTCCGCGCCGCCGACGCCACAGCCAATCCCTATCTGGCACTTGGCGCCCTGGTCTACGCCGGGCTCGACGGCATCCGGCGGAAGATGCCCGCACCTGCGGTCACGACCACCGATCCCGGGCTGCTCGACGAGGCGGAACGCGAACGCTGCGGCATCAGGCCACTGCCGCACTCGCTGGGCGAGGCGCTCGACGCGTTCGAAGCCGACGAGGCAACGCAGACGTGGTTTCCGCCGGCGCTGCGTGCGGCCTATCTCGCCCACAAGCGATGCGAAGTGGCCTTGATGGCGGAACTGGACCGCGACGAACGCTGCCGCCGCTACCGCGAGGCCTACTGAGCTACCCAGCCAAGTTTACAGATCAGCCGATGGTCCGCGTGTGGACCGCGCAAGCTCGTCAATNNCACCGCGTCGGTACTCAGGGTGCGGCAGTAGCCGGCAAACAGGGCGAGCGCGCTGTCGTGCCGTTCCGCGGTCAGCGTTGCGCACGCATCCGCCACGCAGATCGCACGGTAGCCGCGGTCGGCCGCATCCCGGATGGTGTGGTCGACGCACTGATCAGTCAGCAGGCCCGCGACGAGCAGATGCTCGATGCCGAGGTTGCGCAGCAGATAGTCGCAATTGGTGGAGTTGAACAGGCTCGACGAGGTCTTCGCCAGCACGATGTCGTCATCCGCAGGCGCGACCGCGTCGATCACCCTCGCCTCCCACGACCCTTTCGCAACGAAGATGCCCGAGAGCTTGTAATCAAGGCTGCGGTCGCGGCCGTCGCCGGTCAGATTCTCGATAACCGTGTAGATCACGTCCGCGCCGGCCTCGCGCATGGCGGCAATAAGCCGTTGCAGATTCGGCAGCACGAGGCCGTGCAGACGCTGCTGAAAATAGGCGTTAGCGGCACGCACCTGCTCCTGCACCGCCCAGTTCTGAACGTCGATGACTATCAGCGCCGTATGCTGCGCCTCGATCGGCTGGTTGCGGATGGGAATCCGATGCGACTCAAGCCCGCCGTCGGCATCGTGTTTCGCGGGCAGTGTCGTGGACATGGGGCCGGCGTCACATCGGACGAGGGATATGATGGCGTTCCCGGACCTCGTCAATCATCTGTGCATACAGACGCCGCCAGCCGAGATGGCGCAGCCGAGCCTCGATCAGGGCCTCGATGTCCTCCGCGTCGATCGCGCCGCCGACGATGAAATCGATGTCATCGGCCAGAGCGCGACCGCCCGCGCCGTCGAGAAAATCGCGTGTTTCTGCGGGTGTCAGCGCGAACGCCCGGGCAATCGCCTGGCTCGCCATCGTCCACAGCAGTTCCGGTTCGTAGCCGTTGCGGACGCTGGCAGCCCAGAAGCCTGCCCCGGGCTCCTTCGTCGGCAGAACGGTGATGCTTGCCATCGCCATTACGGCCCACACACGCATTTTTGAGTGTCGCTCTTTTCACCATATTTTGACATACGAGTAGAAATCATTCGCCTTGCAACGGCAAGCGAAAGACAGCGACCGCCCTCCGGCGTCTCAGAGATCAGAAACAGCCGGCCGGCGGGCATGACGGACCGGCGACGCCGTCCTGTTCCGCCGCCTACTCCTGAGCCGGGAAGTCCGCGCTCAGCGTCACGTCGCGCCAGGTGGCGAGTTCATCGGCAAAGGCCCTCAGCTTGTCGCTGAACAGGTCATAGGCCGGCTTGCCCAGCAGCAGGTGCAGCGGCGCCTTCTCGGACTCCACCGCCGCGATGATCGCTGCGGCACCGCGCACCGGATCACCCGGCTGGGTACCGCTGTAGCCGCGGATGGCGTCGCGCCGGGCAACTGCGGTGGTGGCATAATCGTCGATCGGAAGACTTGGCGTTTTCAGCGACCGGCCGGCCCAGTCGGTGCGGAACGGTCCCGGCTCGATGATCGTCACCCGGATGCCCAGCGGCTCGACCTCCTTCGCCAGCGCCTCGGACAGTCCTTCGACAGCAAACTTGGTGGCGTTGTAGTAGCCGATCCCGGGAAAGCCGATCAGCCCGCCCATCGAGGAGATGTTGACGATGTGGCCAGAGCGGCGGTCCCGCATGCCCGGCAGCACCGCCTTGGTCATGTTCACGAGGCAGAACACGTTGGTCTCGAACATGGCGCGGACGTCTTCGTCCTCACCCTCTTCGAGGGCCGCGAGGTAACCGTAGCCCGCATTGTTGACAAGAACGTCGATGCCGCCGAACTGCGCTTCGGCCAGGGCGACTGCGGCCTTGATCTGCTCCGGAATGATGACGTCAAGCAGGGCAACGACGGCGCCCGGATGCGACGCGAATTCGTCCAGTGCTGCCGGATTGCGGGCCGTGGCCACGACCCGCTGTCCGCGGCTGAGAAGCTGGCGGGTCAGCTCCCGGCCGAAGCCGGTCGAACAGCCGGTGATCAGCCACACACGCTCGCCTGACGCCATGCCCACGCTCCTCGCCTACCCATCCGGCCCGCCTGATCTTGATCAGCGATTTGGACCAGATGGGGATATGTCCCCATAGCAGGTGCTCCCGATCGCGCGACCGTTCAATCCCAGCGCAGGTATTTTTCCCCGCACCGATGTTCGCGATTCTGTCTGGAAGCGCCATCAGCGTCGAATGAACGGACGCGAACGTCCTTCATAAGCAAGTACTCCTGACCCGGCTTTGCTGCACCCCCAGAGCATGACGTGGACCGAAAACAGAGCAAGTCACAGAAACTTTTATCTAGAAATACAAATCATGCTCTCTTGCTAACTGCTACCCTAAGCGGGATAATGAGTTGCCTATTTGTGCAAACGTACACAATCACATTCAACTAGAAATACGCTTTGTGACGAGGAGGGAGAAGTGAAATGTATCGCATTTATCGTTATTCTCGAATGCTGTGCTTCTTATTGGCAGTTGCTATCCTGATCCCGTACTCCGTTCGCGCTACCGCAAACAGCACAGCAAGCTCATCAAACAATTCAAGCAACTCTCCTGTTGAGATTTGTTATAATCAAACGTACGCTTTGTGCGCCACTGCGCGCTGCTTCATGCTCAATGATATTGCCTACTGTACCTGTAACGTGAAGCATGGAAAAAGCATCAGCGGATCGTTTGATTATGGCCGTAACAAGAATATCTGTACGATCAATGCGCAAGGTGCCCGCAATGGCTATATGGTGAGCTTATACAGCCTGCCGCTGGTGCTCCTCGGCCCACGCGGCAACAAGGCGATGTACACCTGCCCGGGCGAAACGTCCTCAGGGGTCTACGCCCAGTGCGATGGCGGCGTCTGCTTTCGCAGCTCGCAGGGGCAGACATTTCCCGGCTACAATAAGCCGATTCGGCCCAATCAGATTATCTGCGCCTGTCCGGTCACGGTGGCCTCGCCTGGGGCGGCCTCCGGCTATCAGATTCCTGGCCCCTACCCGTGCCAGCGCAGCTTCTTCAAGAACTGCTCCAGCACCTATTCGAACACCGACACCGGCAGCACCGTCTACTCTGGTGCTCCACAAGGTGACATATACGCCCTGAGCCGGTTGCTCTACGGTTACACTCCCGACTTCAACGTCTGCGAATCGCCTGAAACCGCCACACAGCCCTAAGGCACCTGTCTCCGACACAAGGTGGGGCGACAGCACGCGCCTGAGCATTGGCCGTCGCGTGCTGTCGCCCCTTTCCCGTCCACAGGTGGCTGTGCCGGCCCTGCTGTCAAAGCATTCGACAGAGGAGACGCAATTTGCAGCCACGGCGGGCGAACCACCGCGACAACCGCAACCATGGCGACCTAGTCAGCACTAGTAGCGCTCTCAAAATGGGGTCAACACTTTAACTAAGCTCGAACATCCCCTCGATCTCGACGGCTGCTCCCAGCGGCAGCGAGGCGGCGCCGACGGCGATCCGCGCGTGCCGGCCGGGTGGCCCGAACACGTCCACCATCAGCTCGGACGCGCCGTTCAGCACCTTCGGATGTTCGGTGAACGCGGGTTCGGCGTGCACGAAACCGGCGAGACGGACCACCCGGCGCACCCGGTCCAGGTCGCCGTCGCATGCGTCGCGCGCCTGCGCCAGCAGGTTGATCGCGCACAGCCGCGCCGCCGCCATGCCCTCTTCGACGCTCAACTCCACGCCGACCCGGCCGTGGTGCTCGATGACGCCGTCCACCATCGGCAACTGGCCTGCGACCACCAGCAGTTTGCCGGTCAGCACGAACGGGACGTACGCGCCTGCCGGTGCCGCCGGCTGCGGCAGCGTGATGCCGAGCTGGACCAGCCGCTTGTCGATCTTGCCCTGCATGGGTCCTCCCTCCCCAGCCTCCGTCCAAAATCTATCGCCCAGCCCAGTGGCTGCGCCCCAGCCGCCCGGCTGCGCCGGCAGCCTCAGCCGCCGGGCTGGGCGATGGCGTTCGCCAGTGCCTGGGCCATCACTGCCAGCGGTGCGGCGCGGCCGGTGTAGAGCTCGAACTGGCGCGCCGCCTGGTGAAGCTGCATGCGCACGCCGGCAATGGTGCGGCAACCGCGCGCCCTGGCCTCGCGCAGCAGCCGGGTTTCGATCGGCATCGGCACCGCATCGAACACGCACACGCCGTCGCGCAGGGCGCCTGCCAGCGGCAGCATCGTATCGGGATCGTGGAAGCCCACCGGCGTGGCATGCACGAGCAGATCAAGCGGGCCGGAGCAGGCGACTTCCTCGGGCGGACCGGCGTAGATGCAATCCAGCGCGTCCGCCACGTCGCGGCCGCGGGCGGGATCGCGGTTGAAGATCCGCACGCAGGCTCCGGCCTGCACCAGCCCGTAGGCGATCGCGCGTGCGCCGCCGCCGGCGCCGACCACCGCCGCGTTCAGCCCCCGCGGCTCGAGGCCCACCTCACGGAACGCCTCGATCGCGCCGGCCCAGTCGACGTTGTGGCCGACGAGCCGGCCACCGTCGTTGACGACGGTGTTGACGGCACCGATCGCGCGCGCGTCCGGCGCCAGGTCATCGAGGAAGGCCGCGATGGTCTGCTTGTGCGGCATGGTGACGCCCAGGCCGCGCAGGCCCAGCGCGCGCATGCCGGTCACCGCCCCCGCGGTGTCCTCGCAGCCAAACGCGACGTAGGCGTAATCAAGCCCCAGCGCCCGGAAGGCCGCCGAATGCATCGCCACCCCGAACCGCCCCGGCCGGCCCGCGATCGAGCCGCACAGCACAGGCCTGCTTGTCGCCAGATCACCCTCCCGATCAGTTCCTTCGAGCCGCCGCGACCTTATCCTCCCATCGTCATGGCCGGGCTTGTCCCGGCCATCCACGTGGACCCCGTGCCAAGCCCGGGGTGACGATGCAGTGGCGGAACATCTCCCGCTCGAAACTATCGCCGGCTCACGGACGAACGGCAACGGAAACCTCCCGCGCCCGCACCGGCCGGTACACCGTAGGGTGGACCGAGCGCACGCGACGTCCACCACATCCCCGGACCGATGGCCGACGGGGGCTCGCCCGACGGAAGGGCGGCCCGATAACGATCCGCAGGGCAGCGACCCTGAGCGCGGTTGGTGCACGTCGCTTCGCTCGGTGCACCCTACGGCACCGCGGCGGCGGGCCCTAGAGCGGATTCTGATCAGTCTGGGTCATAGCCGCACGAGCTGAAGTAGTTGGCGCATTCGGCGGGCTGGAAGAAGTCGAGGAGTTTGCCGATGAGCTCCCAGAGGCCCTGGACGGTTCGCTCGGCGGCCTTGCGGAGCATGGCTTTGAGGCGGGCGAAGGCTTTTTCGATGGGATTGAAGTCTGGGCTGTAGGGCGGGAGGAACAGCAGGGTTGCGCCGGCGGCCTCGACCAACTCGCGCACCGATGCGCGCTTGTGGCTCGACAGGTTGTCCATGATGACGATGTCGCCGCGACGCAGATCGGGCGCGAGGACTTGGGCCACGTAGGCTTCGAACCACTCGCCGTTGATCGGTCCGTCGAGCACCATGGGCGCGACCATGCCGCTCTTCCGCAGCCCCGCGACCAGCGTCGTGGTCTTGCGGTGGCCGTGCGGGAAGCCCATCCGCAGGCGTTCGCCCCTGGGGAGCGGCCATGGCTGCGTGCCATGTTGGTCGCGGTCCACGTCTCGTCGATGAACACGAGCCGGTCAGGATTGAGGTCGAGCTGACTGTCGAACCAGGCCCGGCGCTGCTTCAAGACGTCGGGACGGTCCTGCTCGACCGCGTGGCCGGTCTTTTTCCGCGTGATGGAATGGCGCACGAAGAAGCGGTGGAGCGTCGAGTTCGCCACCGTCAAGCCGATGCCGGCGAGGTGCTCGCGAAGCTCATCGAGCGTGATGTCCTTGCGCGCTTCCCACAGCGCCAGGATCTCCTCGCGGCGTTCCTCGACGCGATGCGAGCGCATGTCGCCACCTTGGCGCTTGGGTACGGCGTTGCCAGTCACGAGCCGCTGCGCCTGCCACCGGATCGCCGTCGAAGGTGCCACGCCGAACCGGGCCGCGGCCGCTCGGCAACTCATCCCCGCATCGATCGCCGCTAACAGCCGCGTGCGTAAATCTATCGAAAGAGGCTGACCCATCCATGCTGGCCTCCTTGCCCCAGCCAGAATCCTGAATCAGATTTTCAGCCCTTTGTGAATCCTTACGATTCATACCGATCAGAAACCACTCTAATCGCAGGCGAGGCCGTGGTCTGCCATGAACCCTCGATCTCCTGCGCGACTGAGATCTTCATCCGCCGCGCATCCGTAAGCGCAGAGCAGAGGAGTTCGCGGACTTCTTGACAATCGGCCTCAGAACCTCGATCGAGCAGATAGGATGCTAGCCAAGCCCTGCTGTTTACGATTTCATCGGCGTCTCCGAGCGAAATGAGCGCAGGCAGCACTTCGTCCCGACGAAGGCGAATAGCTTCGTCGACGTCCCCCATACGGCTGAGCATGGTGGCGATCTGCCCCATCGTCACCGCGCGCGAGCGCACGTCGCCCAGCCGCTCGTAGACCGGGAGTTCCTCCTCCCGGCGGATCCGCAGCGCCTCGTCAAGCTCCCCGCGCGCCTGCAAAATGTCGGCGATCAGGCCGGCGGCAAGTGCCGCCTCGCGGTCATCCCTCGGTGCCGGTCGACCTCCCGCTTCTCTTCCGCCGCTGCCAGCGCCCGGTCGGGCAGACCGGCGCGCAACGCCACTTGGCCCAGCGTCCACAGCACGTTAGAGCGTTCCTCGTCGTCCAGTTCGCCCGCCAGAGCCGCTTCGCAGAAACGCAGCCAGGCGTGGAACGGACCGGTGTTTATCGCGAACCAGCTTCCGGCGCGCTCGACCCGCACCCGCTCGGCCGCCGGCACGTGGCCCAGCCAGTCGAGCAGCGCCGGCGTCTCGACGTGCACCTCGTTCCAGCGCCACTGCTCACCGTCGGAGGGCTCCGGCAGGCGGGCACAGAACCAGTCGGTCATCCGGGCGATCGCAGCGGTGCCGTCCGCGCGGCTGCGGCCCAGTTCGGCCAGCAGCGGGTGCAGCCGGAAGGCCGGACCGTCCGGGCGCGCGAGCCGCTCCAGCAGCGACAGGCGGACGGCGGCGCGCGCCATGTCGGCGAACGCTTCGTCGTTCAGCCCGGCGATTGCGGCCCCCAGGCTCGCCGACCCCGGCGGCAGCCGCCCAGCCGAGCGCCAGCATGCCCCGCTCCCAGGCCTCGCCAGCCGCCTCGCCGTCGCGGCGCAAGGCAGCCAGCGACAGATCGAAGGTGGCGCTCAGCAGCGCCTTGCTGCGCTCGCGAAAAGCCAGGTCATTGGCGTCATAGGGCGGCAACGCCAGTCCCTTCGCCCGCTGCCATTTCAGGAACGACGCGGGCGTCTCCCCGCCGTGCTTCAGGTACCCGGCTGCCAGGTGCAGCGCCAGCGGCAGCCGGCCCAGCGCCTTCGCCAGCTCCGGCCAGTCCTGCTGGTGCTGTGCATCGCTGCCGACCTCGGCGCGAAGCTGCGCCTGCGCGTCGTCGTCCCCGAACGGATCGAGCGCCACCTGGCCCCAGCCGGATGCGGTGCCGAGCCCGCGCAGCCGGGCGCTGAACACCAGTGCGGCCTGCGGCAGAACCGCTGCCAGATCCCCGCCAGCCGACCGGCCTCAGTCGTATCGACGTTCTCGAGATGCAGCAGCGTCAGCGGATCCATGAGTCGCGCCAGCACCGGGCCAACCTCCGCGCCCGGCAGCTTCAGCCGGTCGGCGATCTCCGCCAGCAGTTCATCCACACCGGGCAGGGTCACGCCCGACTGGGTCTGGGGATCGAGCGACAGCCGCACGTAGCCACCGGGAAACCTTACCCGGTTGTCGGCAAACACCCGGTCCACCAAGTAGGTCTTGCCCACCCCCGGCATCCCAGACACCACGACAGGCAGCCGCCCCGGCGCAAGCAGCACCGCCGCCAACGCTGCCAATTCCTCCCCACGTCCTACGAACAGCCGAGTCGCCTGCGACGCCGGCTCGGCGCGGGGGGGGCGGCAGGCGCCGCCGGGCGGGCGTCAGTCTCCAGCCTGGGGCGCGGTGCGGGTGGCATGTCGATGCGCTCGCCGATCTGTCCGGCTGGCGTTGCCGGCTGATCGGTCAGAAAGCGATAAAGCGCCTCTTGCCCATCCGGTGTATCGACGACGAAGCGCGAAAAGCCCCGTACGGGCGTCGGAATGTGCTTCAGCGATCCATCGGAGAACAGGACCGGCA
Organism: Defluviicoccus sp.; assembly: GCA_013414705.1. Classification (GTDB taxonomy): domain Bacteria; phylum Pseudomonadota; class Alphaproteobacteria; order Rhodospirillales; family Defluviicoccaceae; genus Defluviicoccus. The sequence goes on along the minus strand of CP058705.1, from coordinate 1,596,376 downwards.
GAAACTTTCCGTTTACCGGGCCGGACTCGTACAGAAGCTGGTAGATCACGGCCGCTTCCCAAAGCACGCCGAGTCCGGTGTCAGGCGCTTCCTCTCCCTTGACTCGTCGGTGGTAGGTCTCCGTGCACACGAGGAGCACGACGTCTGCGTCCTCGATCTGCTTTTCGCACCACAGCGGCCGACGCACTTGCGGCACCGGCTCGAAGCGATCGATGATCACATCAATCCCGCGATCGCGCAGGTGATAGGCAAGCGCCAGCACACGCTTCCTGTGCGGCTCGTCGTCATGGCTGTAGCTGATGAACACCCTGGGTGCGTTCGGCACCGCCCCTCCCCCTTCGGTGTCTTCAGTATGACACGCGACGAGAGTCGTGCAACCCGCCGACCCCGGCCTGCACTCACCCCGTCGTCATTGCGAGCCGGAGGCGAAGCAATCCACTGCCAGGCGCTGTGCGAGGAGCCCGGCAGTGGAGTGCCGCGGCCGCTGCACGGCCTCGCAATGACCGGGGGCGGTACCTATGCGTCCGCGCGCAGCAGCAGGCCGGGCGGCAACGCTTCGGCGTAGAGGCTGAGGCGCTCGCTGCGCTCCATCGGCATGAAGTTGCGCACCTTCGCCACCCTGAGCGTCGGCACCCCTGCCTTCTCCAGCTTCGAGGCGATCTTCTGGCGGACGGAACGGGAGACGTCGAGGCTGCGGTTGTCGACGACACGGGCGGCACGCAGGAACAGCGTCGCGAGCTCGGCGTTGGCCGGATCGCGCCAGTCCAGCTTGGCAAAGGCCTCGAACGCGCGTTCCACCTGCTCGGGCGGAACCACCGTCTCCGGCCCGGCATAGAGCGGTGCTCGGTTCAGCAGCAGGCTGAGCGCGGTGAAGTACGGCGCCGGGTGCTTCTGCGCCTGCGCGCGCGCCAAGCCAGCCTCGATGAACCGCTCGATCATCTCCATCTTTGCCTCGTGGCCGAGCCGCTCCAGCGAGCCCAGCAGGTGGATCAGCTCCGGTGTCGCATCGCCGCGCTGGCGGNNATCCTCGATCTCATCGGCGAACAGCTGCTCCTGGCGCTCGCGCGACAGACCGCCGGCCACGCGGCGCCACAAGATGTGCACCTGCGGACGGATCCGCTTGCCGGGAAAGCACAGCCTCGCCTCGTGCAGCCTCCACAGGCCGTCGATCCGCGCCTCGTCGCCGGCAGCACCGAACCCTGGGCGCAGCAGGAAGCCCGCCAGGATCAGCCACGTCTCCTCGTGTTCGACCGAGACCGCCCGGCCGGGCATGCAGTCTTCGAGCGTCGGCCACAGCTCGCGCAGCACCACCCAGTTCCAGTCCGCCTTCGGCAGGCCGAGCGCCGTTTCCAGATCCTTGAACGCCCGCGCACCGGTGACTTTCGTGGCCTTCGCCTTGTCCGAAAGGCCCCGCTTGCCGGAAGACTTCCCCTTGCCGGCCGGCGGGGCNGCGAACAGTGCCTGCAACCGCTGACGTGCGGCGTCCATCGCCGGCAGAGAGACGTTCGGCTCGGTGGAGCGCGCGGTCTCGTCGCCGTCCTGCAGCGCATCGCCCTGCTCACGCGGGCGCAGGTTGAAGTCGAGCGGCCAGGACTGGCGGACGGCGGGATCGGTGCTGACCAGCGAGACCTGCAGCAGGCCCAGTTCGTTCAGGCTCGCAGTCAGCGCCACCGGCAGCGTGCGGCGTGCATCCCGGTGCCGCGTTTCGTCGAACCGGCCGTCGTCGATCCGCGCCAGGGTCTCCAGCGCCGGCAGCGGCCGAAAGTCGCGCGCGTTCCAGGCGACGACCGCGCCGGCGCCGGTTCCTTCCTGGCGGGTCGAGGTATACGCCTGGAAGCGCACCGGCCGGTTGATTCGCAGCTCCATCGCCGGCTCGGAGATTTCGTGCATCACCTCTGGCGCGGCACCGCGTGGCAGAACGCAGACGAGCGATGGCTCGCCCTTGCTCCCTTCCCCCTTGCCGCCATCCTGGCCAGCCCGATGCAGCGCCAGGAAAACGCCGTGCGCCGCGCCGGCCTCGATGCGCGTGCCCTTGCGGTGCACCAGGGCTCCGAAGCGCGCCGCCCCACGGGCAACCGCCAGATCCGGCTGGGCGTTGTTCAGCACCAGCGGCACCGCTCCACTCTGCCCAGTGCCCTGCCAGGCACCGATCTGCTCGGCAAGCCGGGTGCGCAGCCGCGGCGGGCTGAGCGAACCGCCGTTGAACAGCACCGCGTCTACCTTCGGCCGCCCGGCGAGGAAGGCAGCCAAGTGGCGGGTTACGGCGCCGTCGGCCGCAAACGGCAGCCCCCACTCGCGCAGCGCCGACGCCGGCTTGTATGGGCGTGCGTCCGGCGGACAGGTGGGAAAGAAGCCGTCGAACAGGATCGCGTCGATCTCCGCCCGGGTGATCTGCGCCGACAGGGTTCCCGCGATCAGCCCCGCTCCCTGGCCCGGAATGGCGATCGGAAACACGTCATCGGGCTCCGCTTCGCCCTTCCCTCACCGGCTTCCTTCCTGGCCTCCNTCACCAGCCAGTGCCCGTTCCTTCAGATCGCGGCAACGGGCAACCAGGAAATCCCACTGGGCGCCGGAAAGTGTGCCGCCCGCCTCGACCAGCCGGCGCTCGACCTTGTGGGCGATCGCGAGATCGATGTTGTCGCCGCCCAGCAGGATGTGGTCGCTGACCGCGATGCGCCGGATTGCCGGCTCCGGACTGCCGGCAACGGCCCGGATCTCGAACAGGCTGAAATCCGACGTCCCGCCGCCGATGTCGACCACCAGGATGTGGTGTGACTCGCCCTCGGCCGGGGAGAGACGACGCCACAGCTCGGACGTGGCGTCATGGCTTTCCAGCCAAGCGTAGAATGCCGCCTGCGGCTCCTCCAGCAACCGGACGCCGGACGGAAACCCGGCCTCGCCCGCGGCCCGCAGCGTCAACTGCTGCGCACTCGCGTCGAACGACGCAGGCACGGTGACGGTGATCGACTGAGCGTCGAAGCGGAAGTCGGCGCCCAGCGTCGCAAAGCGGCCGTCCCAGGCGCCCCGCAGCGCATTCAGGACCAGTGCCGAGGCGCGGACCGGAGAGATCTTGCGATCAGGCGCGATCTCATCCGAGCCCCACGGCAGAAATGGCGCCGACGGATCGGCGCCCGGATGGCACAGCCAGGATTTGGCGGACTGCGCCACCCGGCCGGGCCGCTCGCCGGCCATCGCGCGCGCCAGCCGTCCCGCCACCCACTGGCCACGGCCACTCTCCCGGCCGGCCAGTTCACTTTCGTCCTCCGGCAGATACAGGAATGACGGCAGGATCGCCGCCTCGATCAGCCGGCTCGCCGCCTCCCATTGCGGAACCTGCAGCACATCGGATCCGCCGTCGCCGTCCAATGCGACGAAGGCGAGCGCCGAGTTGGTGGTGCCCAGGTCAATACCGATGCTGAACCGTGCGGTCATGATGCCCGCCGGTCATGAGCGGTCTTTCGCGCGTAACGCCTGCCGGGCACCGGGGCCTACTCGGTGCGGACCTGGAACTCGACCTTCCAGCGCCGGTCCGAGCGGGTGTGCTCCATCCACAGCTCCAGCGTCCCCAACTCGGTGACCACCGCGTTGAGCTGCACCGGCACCGGCTGGCCGACCGGAAGGTCTTCTACTGCCGGCAAGGTCACCTCGAGCTGGCTGGTCTCTTCCAGTTCCTTCTCGGCATCGGGCAGAATCTCGCCCGGCGCATCGCCGCTGCGCACCTCGGAGGAGAAAAACCGGAAATCGGCCGGCTCGCCAACCACGAGGCCGAACTCCTGGTCCTCGATCAGCTGCTCGGTNCCNTCCTCCATTCCCTGCGGGACGACGCACAGCGCCTTGACCGGCGGCCGGAAGCCGGGAATGGCCAGCATCGAGGTCTCAAGCCCGATATAGTAGGAGCGCGCCGCACCGGCCTTGATGCGGATGCCCTTGCCGGTGACCCGGTTGCGGCCATAGAAGGACGCCCCNTTGGCGACGGCCAGGTCCGGCTGGAAGCCCTCCAGCTCGCGCACCTCGGTGTCGTCATTCCAGGACGTCAGCAGCTCGATGACGCGGCCACGGATGGCGTCCGACTTGAAGACGCCGCCGTTGAACAGCACGGCCGACGGCATCAGCAGGTCATGCGCCACCCGGTCCTCGTCTACCAGCGCGGACAAAGTCTCGCTCGCCCTGACGTTGGTCAGGCTGCGGGAGAGNAAGCGCGCCAGGTGCTTGCTGATCACCGGATCAGATGCGTACGGCAGGCCGAGCTCCTGCAACCCGGCGCTGCGCGCCTGCTTCGGCAAGTCGTCCGGCTCGGTGATCGGGAAGAAACCGTCGAGCACCACCTGCTCAAGAGTCTCCCGGTCGAGCTTGGTCGAAATCGTGCCGGCCAGCAGACTGGAGCCGCGCGATGGCAGTGCGATCGGTGCTTCGTCGAGATCCGGATCGTCGAACAGCGCCACCTTGGCAGCAGCCGCCGCATGGGTCAGCGCCAGGAACTGCCAGGCATCGAGTGACTTGCCCTCGGCCTCGATCTTCATCCGCAGCGCATAGGCCAGGGCGAGATCCATATTGTCACCACCGAGCAGGATGTGCTCGCCGACGCTGATCCGCTCCAGATCCAGGTCGCCGTCCTCCTCGGAAATCGCGACCAGGCTGAAGTCGGCGGTCCCGCCGCCCACGTCGCAGACAAGCACGATGTCGCCCGGGGCGACCTGCGAGCGCCATTCCTTGCCGGTCTGCGCCGTCCAGGCATAGAAGGCAGCCAGCGGCTCTTCGACCAGTGTCACCTTGCCGAGCCCGGCCGCCTCGGCCGCCTCGGCGGTGAGGTTGCGGGCCACCTCGTCGAACGAGGCGGGCACGGTCAGGACGATCTGTCCCTCATCCAGGTCCCACTCGCGTTCCTGCAGCCGCTCGGCATAGAGGAACCCTTCGCGCAGGTGTTCCAGGTAGAGGCGCGAGCATTCGACCGGAGACAGCTTTTCGACGCCCTCTCCGGACTTCCACGGCAGCGTCTTCTGCTTCGGATCGATGTGCGGATTGGACAGCCAGGACTTGGCCGAGGTGACCAGCCGGTCCGGCACCATCGCGCCATGGTCGCGGGCAAAATGGCCGACGATGGATGTCGTCTCCTCGCCGTCCAGCCACGGCAGCGCGAGCGCTTCGCCGGGGAACTCGTCAGTGTGCGGCAGGTAGAGAGCCGAAGGCAGTGTCTGTTTCTCGCCGATCCGGTTCGGCGCCAGAATTTGCGTCACCTCGACGATCTCGGTCTGGTCGGTCTCCAGATCGGTGATCGCGATCGCGCTGTTGGTGGTGCCGAGGTCGATGCCGAGGCTGTAGCGGAGGGTCATGGCTCTTCAGGGGCAGTTGCGTTGGATCAAAGGAACGAAAACATGCGAAGAAACGGGCGCCGCGGCTGCGCGTTACCGCCCGTCTCCGGATACTGTTGCTTACGACAGTTCGATCTCGGCCGGTGCGAGGGTCGGCAGCCGGTCCTCGTCGGACCGCAGTACACGCGGCAGCTTGACCTGTCCGGTCTGCCAGCCACGGTGAACGAGCCGGCCGGTGAAGGGGGCGGCGCCGGCAATCTTGCCGGTCAGACGGTATTCGTCGGCAGCGGCAGAGGCCTCGACGGTGACCGTCGCCCCTTCCTGTTCCTCGCGCACCGGCTTCACGTTCAGGTATTCCTTGAGCACCGACCGGCAGCCCTCGTGGACCACACGCGCCGCCGCGCCGACCTGAGCATCGGCGTACGGCGTGATGTCGTCCATCAGGAAATCGACCAACCGACCCTTCTCCTGCAGCAGGGCCAGGAAGCTGACCACCTCGGCTTCCGCCTGATTGCGGGCGACCGGCACAGGCGCCGGTTTCGCCACCTCGGCCACGGCCGGCTTCGGTGCTTCGGGTGCGGCCTTCCCGCCACCCACGAAGAGCACTGCGATCAGCGTGATCGCGGCCGCGACCAGCGCTCCGATCTGCAACTGCTCCGCATGCATTGCGATGCCGAACTGGTCCGCAGACGGCAGCACTGCGGGCAGGAACGGCAGCCCGACCAGAACAAGAACCGCAAGAGCGGCAACGACGGCAAGAATCTTCATGGCGTCCGGATGACCTGCTGCAGTGTCCCACGACGGCGCGCTCGTACTGGCGCGTTACCCGACGACCGAAACTCCCCAGCCTCCGGGCGGCCGGACATTAGCGAAAAGCACATGCCGCTGCCAAGTGGCTGGGTTGCGTTGGCAGATCTTCCGCTGTCCCGAAGGCGGGCCGAGCCTACTAAGCGACGATGCCTGCCCCACCGTGTGCGGTAGCGGCTTGACCGGTGCCAAGCCACCCCACAGCCGTTCGAGGGCATAGAAACTGCGCGCTTCAGGGCGAAACAGGTGCACGATCACGTCGCCCGCGTCGATCAGCACCCAGTCCTCGCTCCCCGCACCTTCGACGGCCACCGGGCTGGCACCCGCCTCCTTCACCTTCTCGACAACGTGATCCGCCATCGAGCCGAGATGCCGCTTCGACGTCCCCGAAGCGATGACCATGTAGTCGGCAAGGGAGGATTTTCTANNAAGATCGATGACGACCACGTCTTGAGCCTTGTCGTCGTCGAGTGACTGGCCGATCGCGTGCAGAACGTCGTCGGCGGAGGGCATTGCCCGGGGTGTCTGAAGTATGGCGACTGTCTCCCTCTCAGCAGTGTGCCGCCCGTCTCCGCACCGGTGCCCGTTCCCCGAGCGATCCTGTGCGCCGGGCTCTGATCCGAGTGGCCGATGCCGCATGCGGAGGCGTATTGAGAAATACCCAGGCCGGCGGCGTCAGCGTTGCTAGCGAACGCGCTCGTGCCTCGACAATTCGCCGGTCGGCGAAGACTCGAGCAGAGCGCGCCAGCACAGCAGCCTTAGAATAGGGCGGTCGTGAGAAGATCGCAATGGGCACCAGCCGGAAGATCCGTTGCCAGTCTTTCCAGTCGCTGATCTGCAAAAGATTGTCGGCTCCCATCAACCAGACGAAGCGGTACTTGGAAAACGCGGGATCAGCATGGCGAGTGTATCCGCCGTGTGCTGCGTGCCGAGTCTCCTCTCGACATCGGAGACGCGGATCCGGGGATGCCGCGCGACCGCGATTGCCGCTTTCACCCGCTCTTCGAAGGGCGCCATGCCGCGACTGCTTTTCAGCGGGTTCTGAGGTGCGACCATCCACCACACCTCGTCCAGTCGCAGCCGCTTGAGCGCCAGCAGCGAGATGTGGCGGTGACCCTCGTGGGCGGGATTGAAGGATCCCCCAGCAGTCCGATCCGACGTGCGGGCAAGGATCAAATCCGGGCGGAGAGAGGCGGACGCAGGAGCAGAAGTCTGCGGAGCCGTTCACAAACCATCACGGAAACCATCACGGGCGGCATTGGCCGCTGCCCCGCACGACGTACTTGAAGCTGGTGAGCTGCTCGACTCCGACCGGTCCGCGGGCGTGCAGCTTCCCNGTCGCGATGCCGATCTCGGCTCCCATGCCGAACTCGCCGCCGTCCGCGAACTGGGTGGACGCGTTGACCATCAGGATCGCGCTGTCGAGACCGTTCACGAACGCTTCGGCGGCGCCCGCATCCTCGGTAATGATCGCCTCGGTATGCTGCGAGGAATGCATGCGAATGTGCGCGATCGCCTCTTCGAGGCCGTCCACGATCCGGACCGACAGGATCTTGTCCAGATACTCGGTGTCCCAGTCGGCGTCGGTGGCCGGGAGCACACGGCTATCGATGCTGCACGCCTGCGCATCGCCGCGCACCTCGCATCCGGCCGTGATCAGATCGTCAAGGATCGGCGGCAAGACGTCGGGTGCGATCGCATGGTCGATCAGCAGCGTCTCGGTGGCGCCGCAGATGCCGGTGCGCCGCATCTTGGCGTTGAAGACGATGTGCCGCGCCATCTCCGGATCGGCCGCGGCATGGACGTAGGTGTGACAGATGCCGTCCAGGTGCTTGAACAGCGGCACCTTGCTCTCCGCCATCAGCCGCTCGATCAGCGACCGGCCGCCGCGGGGCACGATCACGTCAATGAACTCGCTCATCCTCAGCATCTCGCCCACCGCCGCCCGATCGATGGTGGGCACGAGCTGAATGCCGGTTTCCGGCAAATCGGCGCTGATCAGTCCGGCCGTCAGGCACTCCATGATGGCTGAAGACGACAAGAAACTCTCGGACCCGCAGCGCAGGATCGCGGCGTTACCGGCTTTCAGGCACAGCCCGCCCGCATCGGCGGTGACGTTCGGACGCGACTCGTAGATCACGCCGATGACGCCCAGCGGCGTGCGCACGCGGCTGATCCTCAGTCCGTTCGGCCGATCCCATTCGGCCATCACCGCCCCCACCGGGTCGGGCAGGCTGGCGATCTCATCCAGCCCCCGGGCCATCGCCTCGATGCGCGCTTCGTCGAGCCGCAGCCGGTCGAGCAGTGCTGCGCTCAGTCCGCGCACTTTCCCCCGCTCGATGTCCCGACGATTGAAATGCAAAATGTCTGCAGCACGCGTGCGGATGTTCGTCGCGGCTTGGTGCAGCGCGTGGTTCTTCGCCGCCGTGCTCGCGNNCGCCAGCACCTCGGCTGCGGCCCGGGCCGACGTGCCAAGGTGGTGCATGACCTGACCCAGCCTCTCCTCAGCCTTAGGTCCATCTTCACGTTTGGACGACAGGTCGACAGGGCGTTCGGCGCTCAGCGTGCTCATGGGTGCAGTTCTCGGTCCAGCGCGAGATCATCACGATGAATCACTTCATCGCGACCACGGTAGCCGAGGCACGCCTCTATTTCACTGGTTTTGTGCCCGATAATGCGCCGCGCATCGGCGGCCGAGTATCCCATCAATCCGCAGCCAAGGATTCGGCCGTCGCGGGTACGCACGCTCACCGGCGCTCCCTTGCTGAAGTCGCCCTCGACGGCAACGACGCCCGCCGGCAGCAGGCTNCTGCCGCGTGCCAGTGCCATAACCGCGCCCTCGTCCACGATCAACGTGCCCGCCGGCCTCAGCGTGCCGGCGATCCAGCGCTTGCGCGCCGCCTGCGGACTGGCCGCCGGCAGGAACCANGTGCACGGTTCGCCGCCATCGAGACGCGCCAGCGGATGCAGTGCTGTGCCCGAAGCGATCGCCATCCGGCAGCCGGCCGCGAGCGCGATGCGGGCGGCAGCAAGCTTAGTCGGCATGCCACCACTGCCGACCGCCGANGCGGAGTCTCCGGCCATTGCCTCGATTTCTGGCGTAATCTCATGGACCTCGGGGATCAGCCGGGCTGTCGCGTCCTTGCGCGGGTCGGCCGAGTACAGCCCGTCGATGTCGGACAGCAGCACCAGCGCATCAGCCGAGATCATCGCCGCCACACGCGCCGCCAGCCGGTCGTTGTCACCGAAGCGGATCTCGTCGGTCGCCACTGTGTCGTTCTCGTTGATCAGCGGAACCGTCCCCAGCCGCAGCAGCCTTGAGAGCGTTCCGCGCGCATTGATGTAGCGCCTGCGGTCCTCGCTGTCGTCGAGCGTCAGCAGCACCAGGGCAACGGTGATCGCGTGTCGCGCCAGCACCTCCTGATAGTCGTGCGCGAGGCGGATCATCCCCGTGGCCGCCGCCGCCTGCTTTTCATCCAGCCGCAGCACACCTCGGNNCAGGTTCAGGTGCCGACGACCGACGGCAATTGCCCCGGACGAGACCAGAACCACGTCTTGACCGCGATCGCGACACGCCGCCACGTCTTCAGCCAAGGCTTCCAGCCAGGCGTGCCGTATCGTCCCCGTGCGTTCGTCCACCAGCAGCGCCGAGCCGATCTTCACGACCAACCGGCGACTGGCTGTCAGGCCTGACGCTGGCACCGCAACAGCACTCACCGCACGTCCTTCGCCGGCGGCCGTCATGGTCTCTCCTCACCGGCGTCGACGGAGTTCTCCGCTTCGTCCAGCTGTGGCGGGGACCATGATTTATCGGAAGAGGACTCGCTGGTGGGGATTCAGCCAGGCGCGCCGCCTGGATCTGCTGCCAAGCTGCCTTCAGAATCTCGGCAACCCCGATGCCGGCAACGCCCGAAGCGCCCAGTGCTGGTTGACCAGCGGCGTCGCTCAACGCCGCCAAGCGCTCCGCCGTCTCGTCCGCCGAAAGTGCATCCACCTTGTTCAGAACCGGGATTTCCGGCTTGTCCGCGAGTTCGGCACCGTACGCCAGCAACTCAGCGCGAACCGTCCGGTAGGCATCCGCGACGCCCGGCTGCGTTCCATCCACCAGGTGGATCAGCACCCGGCACCGCTCGACGTGGCCGAGAAACCGCGTGCCGAGACCGACGCCCTCGTGCGCACCTTCGATCAGCCCGGGAATATCGGCCAGGACGAAGCCATCGTCGCCAACCTCGACCACGCCCAGTGACGGATAAAGCGTGGTAAACGGATAGTCCCCNACCTTGGGCCGGGCGGCGGACACGGCAGCCAGAAAGGTGGACTTGCCCGCGTTCGGCAGGCCGACAAGGCCCGCGTCCGCCAGAAGCTTCAGCCGCAGGATAACGGTAAGTTCCTCGGCCGGACCACCAGGGATGGTGCGCCGTGGCGCCTGGTTGATTGAGGACTTGAATCGCGCGTTGCCAACCCCGGCCGAGCCGCCACGGGCGATCACCACCCGCTGACCGACCTCGGTCAGATCGGCGAGCACCGTCTGTCGGTCTTCGCTCAGCACCTGCGTGCCGACCGGCACCCGCATCACCGCGTCCGCACCGCGGGCACCGGTGCGATTNCTGCCCGCGCCATCTCCGCCACGCCGTGCCTTGACGTGCGGGCGGTAGCGGAAGTCGATGAGCGTGTTCAGACCCGCGACGGCCTCGCAGACCACATCGCCGCCGGCGCCGCCGTCACCGCCGTCCGGACCGCCGAACTCGATGAACTTCTCACGCCGGAACGATAGGCAGCCGTTGCCGCCATCGCCGCTCTTCACCATCACCTTCGCTTCGTCGAGAAAGCGCACGCTCGCGGGTTCCTGGGCTGGCGGCCGTCGGGGAATGCGGCCGGATGCCGGCCGCCCCAATACAGTACGCCGGTCCAGCCCGGCCCTTCGTGCCTTCTGGCCGACTAAGAAGCGGGCTTCACGTCCACGTACGTCCGCCCGCGTGCGGTGCGCCGGAACGCGACGCGTCCCTCGCCGAGCGCGAATAGCGTATGATCACGCCCGATGCCAACGCCTGCACCCGGATGGAATTGGGTGCCACGCTGGCGGACGATGATGTTGCCGGGGATCACCAGCTGGCCGCCGTACTTCTTCACCCCCAGCCGTTGGCCGGGACTGTCGCGACCGTTGCGCGAGCTGCCGCCCGCCTTTTTATGTGCCATGGCTCTACTCCTGCAGGGCCGGCTCCAAGGCCGGCTCGGCTGGTGTCTCTGGCGTTGCCGTCGCGACCGCGTCCACCACCGGCTCGGCCGCTGCGGGAACCGGCTCTGCGGCTTCCGCCTCCGGAGGCTCACCGGAGAGGCTGATCGAGGCGATGCGCACGGCCGTCAGATCCTGACGGTGGCCGCGGGTACGACGGTGGTTCTTGCGCCGCTTTTTCTTGAAGATGATGAGCTTCGGGCCGCGCGGGTGGTCAAGCACGCGTCCGAAGACACGGGCATCCTTCGGCACGGCCTGGCCCACCAGCGGAGCCTTGCCCTCTTCCGTCAGCATCAGCACCTGATCGAACGTCACCACGTCGCCCGGCTCGGCCGCCAAGCGCTCAATGACGATACGATCGTTCTCTGCGACGCGGTGCTGTTTGCCGCCGCTGCAAATCACTGCGAACATGACCAACCATTATCTCAATAGGATCCCGGCCCCGCACGAGCGCGCGCCGGAAGCCCGCACTATAGGCGACCCTTGGCCGCTGTCAACGCCCGCCGCATCCGCGACCGTCAAAACGCTGAATTCTCGTCTAACAAACGCGACAGCGCTCCCTGTGCGGGGGCGTGCGGCGCGCTACGTTCCTTTGCTGAGCTGATAGAGGAGATAGCCCAATACGCCGAGTGCGAGCAGGACGGTGGCTACCAGCGGCTTGGATTCGGGAAAGACCGGCTTCTGGCCCCCTTCTTTTCTTCCAGCTCGACCAGGGTCAGCAGTTCCAGCGGCGTGTAGAATGACCGGGGCTCCACAGCGCGATCAGGACGAACGACGCAACAACAGCCAAGAACGTATGCAGGGTGTAGACGAAGATCTCGGGTCCGAACGCCACCGCAGACGTGATGCCGAAAGCGGTATTGCAGACGAGGACCATCAGCGCGAACAGCTTCAGCGGAGACCCGGTTGCCTTGACCAGCGCTGTCCACCTGGAAAGCTTGCTGTCCGCTCCTTTGGGGTCATCCTGTTCGTCGCTCATCCCCGTCATCCTCCACAACACCTTCCCCAGGCGTTCTTCCGCATCCATCCCGCCGCAACCGATATCGAGCCCTCGACCGCCCCTCCGGCCATCGAAAAGCCGTCTGCCGCATCGCTTAATCGACTTGATACTGAGCGTAATCCTGCGATGTGAGCGCGATGACGATGCCGTTTCGGAACACCAGAACGTCCGAAAAGCCGTAGAAGCTCGGTGTCAGCGCGCACGGCCGGCCGTCGCCAAAGCGGATCAGCGGTGTTGCCGTCGCTCGCAGCGCCTTCTCCACCTTGCCTCGATAGCCATACGTGCCATCCAGATTGTCTTTGGCACACGCGATGATCAGCTTGGCTTGTCGCGGGTCGTTGGGAACACCGGCGATCAGGCCTTGCCAAGCGATGTACGCCGGATCGGCATCCGCATGGTGTCCCCGCATATTCTGGTACCGGCCCCGCTGGGCGTCCCATCCCCACAGCAGGATCGCCGAACAGCATCCGCCCATCAGTCCGGTTGCCATCGCCTCCTGATCAGCCTTGAGATTGACGATAACGGCTGGATCATTCGCCGTCCCGCCGGACTGCACGAGTTTCGCGATCTTGATTTTTGTTTTTGGCACCGAGAGTTCTCCCGTAGGTGGTTGGCATGACGTGACGCCCGTTCACCGGCGCGGAAGCGCAGGGTCTCGACTTCGTAATGTTTCTGATACCCTATCTCTTTCAATTCCTGGACAGAACCCGCTCGATCGACGAGAGCCGCCGAATACCCAAAAACTCCGGTTTGATTGCCAACGATTTTGCATCACTACCGATGATCTCTTTCTCGTCTATGGCGTCGTCTAGTCTTCTTGTGAAGCTTCCAACATCACTCTTCATGCAGATCAACAGCAGCTTGGTTCCCGTGTCATTCGGAACGCCTGCCAGCAGTGTTTTCCAATCGAGCATCCCGCCGGACCCGTGCTGGCCGCGCATGTTCTGATAGCGGCCCTTCTTGTCCGGGTTCCACAGCAGGATCGCCACCAGGCACCCCCGATATCGCCGGTCAGCATGCCGTCCTTGTCGGCGGCCAGATCGACGACGAGAACCGGCTTTGCATTTCCGGATTCCGGAAGTTGCACGACTTTCGGCTTCTTCTTGCCGAACAGCTTCATTCTGCTGGCCTCCGTGCGCCGGCTGTGTGAACGGACAGGTGCGGCGTGAGCCGGCAGTGCACGCGCGCACCACCCCCGGTGTTACGGCTGATGATCGAGTGTTGCAGCAAACACCGTCCCACTTGCGGTGAAGCTGGCAATTTCGGGAGCCGGTTGTTCGATATAACGAATATCGGCGCTGCGGATGGTCGGCCCCAGGACGAGGGCCACTTCGATCCAGAACAAGGCGTTGTCTGCCAGTCCGAGACGCCGGACGTCGATCCGTTCGCGCCGGCCCAGCGCCAGATTCTTGCTCCACGGCGATTGCCGGGTTTCGTGCTCGGACCTGTTCGAGCCGACGACCCGCGCCTTCATCACGTACGCCCCACGGTTGGCAATCTCGACGAAATTTCCTGAGGCCGGCGCGTAAGTCAGGAAGTTTTCACGGGCATCGACCGCCATCGCGAATTCCGCAAGTCGCCGGCAAAGGTATTCGCTTGACGATTGAGGACACTCATCCGGCTGTCGAGACCCCGGTTCGCAAGCCGGGACAGCACCGTGCTCAGGTGCGGCAGCGAGAAGGTCTCGAAATTCGACGCCATCGCCCGCAGGTCCGCCATGAACGACCGCGCGTCGATCAGAAAGGCGGTGCGGCTCTTGGCCCGTGCCAGCTCAAGGTTAGCGCGATCGGCCAGCCGGCGCAGGTCGGACAGCCTCGACTGCATGTCTGCCACCTGATCGGACAGGCCCTGCAGAGTCTTGCGCACCGCGCTCAGCGCGTTCTCATTGCGCGCGAGCATTCGCGCGTTGTCCCGCAACTCTTGCTGCGAACTCTGCAGCTTCGTGATGTCCTCGTCGACGAGGGTGCAGATCGCCAGGTACTGACCATAGCCCGGCACCCAGAACCATTTCTTGAGCTCGTCGAGCTTCTCCTTGCGGGCCTGGATGGAGGATTCAGGGTCGTGACAAGGGGGCTCAGGGTGGCGTTCTTCAGCGCCAGATCAGCTTTCCGGGTATCGAGATCGGCAATCTTGGCATCAGCGGCGGCGAGCTTGCCTTCCAGGTTGTCGAGCTCGGCCTTGTCTGATGCAATCTCGTCGCTGAGTTTCGTCGCCCGCTTCTTGAGCTCGGTGATCTGCGCATCGGTGGTAGCAATGACCCCATCGGCCTCGGCGAGGTAGCGCACCACGGCCGGCGCCGCCTGTTCAAGCAGAGCCTGCGCATCTGGCAGGCGCTGCTCGGCCAAGGCATGGTTGACCTGATTGAGCGTATCGATCAGTCCGCTGGTGGCATCGAAGAAGCGCCCGTCTACATCCTCAGCCATGGCACCACCCCAACTCAGGCTGCGGCGGATGCAGCGACGCTGGCTTTGGCGTCGGCGATCTCCTTGAGTTTCGCTTCCTTGGCCTTCAACGCCTCACCCACGTCCAGGCCAAGCTCCTGGGCCAGGCGGGTCGCTTCCTTGCGCGCATTCTCCTCGCTCGGATGCAGGCCGACGTATCCCTTCACCTGAGTGCCCAGCTGGGCCAGTTCACGGCGATAGTCGTTGGCGATGCACTCGAGCGCCTTCCAGCCGGCACAATACTGGACCGCGGCGCGCAGAAAGTTCTGGCGCTGGAACTCGCGGGTGCGCTGTGCCTCGGTCATCGTGCCCAGCCGTTCGATCTTGCGCTGGAAGTCGCCTTCGCTGTCGAGTCGGCGGCACACCGCCTCCATGCCGCGCCAGTAGGTCGCGGCGGCCAGCAGAATCGCTGTGACCTGCTGAAGGGCGCCGATCGACTGTGACAGCGAGGCAACGGAAATCTCGATCGCCGACTTTTCCACACCCTTGCCTTCGATCAGCGTCGTGAACCGGGCGATCTTGGCCAGGGCGTCNGCGATTTTCTCCTCGATCTCGAACTGCAGGTTCAGCAGCTCGCTCACCTGGCGGCGAAGCTCGACCGCNACTCGACGCACTCTGCGCCGCCATCTTATCCGCCTTGGCGGAGATATCCGATGCAGCGGCAGCAGCGGCTTGTGTCCGAGCCAGATTCTCCGCGTCCTTGTTCTGCTGCAACGCCTGGGCCTTCGCATCGCTTTGCGCCGTTGTGGTGGCCGGGGCTTGCGAGGGGATTGGTCTGTCGGGACGTCGGCGGCGGAAGCCGGCTGCGCGTCATTCCCGGAGGTCGCAACGGCGTCGGGCGTCCCTTCGTCGCCCTGCCCCGCCGGGGCGGCCACCTCGCCGTCAGGCACGACGGGCTCTAGATCGGCTTGGGCAAGGTCAATCACCGGATCGGCGTCCGCTTCGTCCTGCCCGGCTGCTGGTCGGCTCCCGATGCTTTCGCCGACGGGGACGGGCTGTGAGCCGATGCTGATCTGCGGCGTTCGTGCGGACGCATAGGCGGCGAGGCCACTGCCGACGGCGCTGAAGATCCCCCACCAGTTCACTGATNNGAACGCGCGCTCCTCCGCGGTCTCCGCCCGTTGCTTGGCGTCTTCGTACAGCTGAACGACCTTTTCCTTCTGCGCCTTGTAGGACGTCGTCAGCTCTTTCAGCGCATCCACTTCGGCTTGCTGCTCGACGATCTCGCTGGCAAGCGCAGCAATACGCGTCTTCTCATCGGCCGTCGTGCCTTGCGCATCGCCGACGACGACTTTCGTTGCTTCCGCCAGCCCATCGAATTCCGCTGCCATCTTCTCGGCCGCATCGGCGAGCCGCCCGGCGCAGTCGGCACATTCCTTCAGTGTCGAGATCGCCAAGTCGGCGTCGCCATAGAACAGGTAGTCGAACACGTCGGCCAGGATCGACAGCACGTTNTCCGCCTGATCGCCGATGACGATCATCGTCGCATCCGACCGGCCGATCGCCGCCTGCAGGTTGGCCAGGATCTGCCAGATGGAATTCTGAATCCGGTTGTAGTTGGCAGCAGCCAAGTGCGCCACGTTCAGCAAGTCCGCCGCACGCGTCATTTCCTTGATCAGCTGCGCCACGGTCAGCGTTTCAGAGACCGTGCGCCGCACCTGGACGACGAGCGGATCCGCAGGGTCAAGCGGCTCGCCAATGATGTAATTTTTGGATTCGATGACGACCGCCAGCGATGTCGATTGATCCTGTGGCACAATCCCTCCCCTTGAGCGGCGCTCTACACGATAACGCTCACCCCTTAATGTAATACTCTAATATTTATAGAATTTCCACATTCACAGATGAAATATCTTGCCGACACTACGAGCAAAAATCAACCTTATTTTCATTTCATACACCCTGAAAAACATCTGGAAATACGCCATTTAATTTTCCTTTGATCACAAACGCACCCATATCAGGATGCCATTTTGACTAGATGCCTTCAAATATTATTAAGATTATACTCAAGAGATAAGGGAGCTGTCGATACACACCTTCATTTTCAATACACTGCCTGAAGCGACGCTCAGACCGTCCAGCAGCAGATGAACCCTCCGAAACGACATGCCGGTAACTCCTCACCTCCCTGGCGATCGACCATATCTCTGGGAATGACGTAGGAGCTGTGGACATGCGCGAGGTCCTGCCCGTGCTGCACGCAGGGTCGGCGCGGTGTCTGCACTTTCATCGACAACGACGAGGCAGCCACTCGGCTCGTCAGTGCGATCCCGATCGAGCTAAACGATGAAGGGGCCGTTCGACGAGCGTGCGACATGACGCTGGAAACGATCGCTCCGTTGAGCGACGATCCGATCGTCGGTCTGCCCGCCGTGGCCGCATGACCGTTCCGGCGAAACCCGCCGGAAACATCGAATGAGCCCGCGCTCCTGAACCAAGCCGCAGAACACGATCGCGGAGCTTTTGAAACTGAACGAGGGCAGGCTTGTGCGTATCAAGGCGAAACGCCTCGCTCAGTATCCCTGGTATCTCCGCCCGTTCTTCTGGAACCAGCGACGCAAGTACGGTGCCGTGCTCGAACCGGCGCTGGCGTGGGCGCGCTCGCCTGCGCTGTTCGCAACGGTCGCACTGCTCTATGGCGCGCTCGATCGCCGATCCTCGCCGATCGATCCGCCGTTGCGCGCGCTGATCACGGTACGCGTCTCGCAGATCAACGGCTGCGCCTTCTGCGTCGACATCAACAGTGCCACCCTGCTCAAACGCGGCGCATCGATGGCGAAAGTGGAGAACCTGGCGCACTGGCAGACCAGCGCATTGTTCGAGGAGCGCGAGCGCGCGGCATTGGCGTACGCCGAGACCATGACGGATTCGCAACAGCGGGTGGACGACGCAATGATGCAACGTCTGCGGTGCCACTTCGATGACGACGCGATCGTCGAGCTGACCGGCCTGATCGCGTTCCAGAACCTGTCCAGCAAGTTCAACGCGGCGCTCGACGTCCCGCCTCAGGGCTTTTGCACCGTCCCGGCACCGCAAGACCAAGATTTCGTGAAGCCGACATCATCGTGAGCCGTTCGGCCCCCACATAGCCTCCGGGAGCGGTCTGCAGGCTCGCGTTGACCACACCCAAACCCGTCCTTCCAACACACGGGGATGCGGAATAAGGAGCATGAACATGCAGGTCGGATTCATCGGGCTGGGGAACATGGGCTCCGGCATGGCCGCGAATGTGCTGCGAAACGGCCACCATGTTGTCGTTTACAACCGGTCACCGGGCAAGGCAGACGCGCTGATCGGACAAGGAGCCCAGGCCGCCGGCTGCATCGCGGATGCGTGTCGCGGCGATGCCGTCATCACGATGCTGGCGAACGATGCTGCCGTGGACAGCGTTGTGTTCGCAAGCGGCGGCGTACTCGACAGTCTGGCCCCAGGCGGTCTGCACATCTCCTGCAGCACAATCAGCGTCGAGCTCTCGGAACGCATGGCTCGCGCGCACGCGCAAGCGGGCCAGCGCTTTGTCGCGGCCCCGGTGTTCGGCCGCCCCGATGCGGCAGCGGCCGGCAAGCTGTTCGTCGTTGCCGCCGGTGCTGCGTCCGCGCTCGACTCAGCCCTGCCGCTGTTCGAGGCAATCGGACAGCGGACCTTCGTCGTTTCGGAAACACCGCAGGTCGCCAACCTGGTCAAGCTCAGCGGAAACTTCCTGATCGCCTGCGTGATCGAGAGCCTGGGCGAGGCGATGGCGCTGGTCGGCAAGGCCGGCGTCGACCGCCACCAATACCTTGATCTTCTCACGTCGACCATGTTCAGCGCCCCGATCTACCGGATCTACGGCGGACTGATCGCCGACGGCGCGTTCGAGCCTGCGGGGTTCGCAGCACCGCTTGGGCTGAAAGACATCAAGCTGGCACTTGCCGCCGCGGAAGAGCTGCGCGTGCCGCTGCCGCTGGCGAGCCTGCTGCGCGACCGCCTGCTGCGACTGCTGGCCCAGGGGGACGAGGAGCTCGACTGGTCGGCGATCAGCCAATTGGCGGCAGAGGACGCCGGAACGGCGGCCGGCTGAACGCGGTGGACCGGAAAACCAGTCCACGGCGTGCGCCCCGGTCCACATTGCTTCAGAAACCGAATTGCGTCAGAAGAGGATCCCGATCTCGCCGCCGCCAACCAGGGCGGTATCGGCATTGCTGTCGCCGGCCGGATCGAAGACCAGCTGCACGTCGGGCCGGACGTAGCACCAGGGTGTCAGCTGCACCGAATACGCCACTTCCAGCACTTTTTCCGAGCCACCGGGCTCCAGGTCACTGGAGAGCTTTCCGTAGAAGAAGCCGATCGCGGTCGTGTCCTGGTCACGCGACGGAATCAGCCCTTCGTAGATGAAGCCGCCTGCGAAGAAGACCGGNATCTGGTTGATCGACTGCCGCGGCAGATAACTGACGGCAGCCCATGGTGTCAGTCCCTGGTTGTCGTCATCGTTCTCGCGATAGACCATCTGCTGCCCGGAGAGGTAAAAGCCGGGGCTGCCTTCCTTCTTGCGCCCGTTCCCGAGATCCTCGCGGTTGCCGCTTTCAAACAGCGCACCGACCTTGGCCATGCCCGACAGGCCTCTGGGAGAGGCGTCCATGTCACCTGCTCCCGGATGGTCCGCATCTGCAGTGTCGTCGTCTGGCGGCTGGTTCCAGCCGTAGCCGACTTCACCTATGACCATCACGGCGTCCCCATCGAGCGAAAAATCGACGCCATGCTGCTTGTCTTCGTTCACGGTGTCGTCGGCATTGTAGACGCCGAGCGCGAGACGCAGGTCCCGGACCGGCTCGTAGGCGGCCACAGCCCCNCACTGCGCAGACGGCGAACCGGTAAATCCGGGATTGCTGTCGGAGATGTTCATCGGCGTGCCGTTGATCGCCGCACTGACGTACTCGCCGTAAATGTCAGAAGCGAGAAAATCATTTTCAGCGCTCAACCGGCCGATCTTGAACGTCAGCATGTCATCCAGGGCCTGCTGCTGCAGATAAAGCTCCGACAGCCGGACCGCATCGCCGGTATAAATCTGCTGCACGGCAAACAGGTTGCCGACCTGTTGCTCTGACAAGTCCGACCCGGATGACCAGGATCCGCTTGCGTAAAGGCTCAGCCCCGGCAAGCCCGCCAGCTTCTCCAGGTCGAACTCGAGGCCGGCAAAGAGCATTCCCGCATAGGCCCAGCCATCGCCGCTGCCAGCGTTGCCGTTGCTAACCGCCATCATATCGGTCGTATAGGACGCCTCTGGTGTGATGCCGGCGTCGATGAGCTTTGTTCGGGCGCCACCCCAGTCGCCGGTGGCGTAGTCGCCGTTCAGCCAGGACTGGAGATCCTGTGCGCCGGCAGTCGCCGCGCCCGCGATGCACGCAACGGAAACGACCAGCGCTCCGGCGAGCAGCGCCGCGCCTATCCTGCAGGACATCCTCGATTTTCCCCGTCCCTATCGGTCGTTATCCCCGAGGCGTTCACAGGAGGAGGACGCCACCGAACGAACCGCCACCGCGATATCCGATCGGGCGTCTGCATCCCGTGAAACCTCGGGGAAGCGAAGGGTCAGGGCATAACAGGTTCGTGCCCCGATCTGAAGGGCACGAAATGCCCTGATGCATGGCTCAGATAGCGGTCAAGTACCACCTGCTTCTGGTTTATACGCACGCAGCGCCAGCGCGGGTTTACACTAGCCGGTTCAGCCCAGGCCCAGCCGGCCGCGCAGCGTCGCCAAGTCTTCGGCGAGCGTGTTGACCGCGCCGGCAAGCACCTTCCGGTCCGCATCGGTCAGCTTGTCGTAGGTCTCGAAGCCGTTCGACGTTTTGTATTTGGCCAGGATCTCATCGACTTTGGCGAAGTTGGCGTCCACCTTGCTGACGAACGCCTCGTCGTCCTCGGCAACCAGCGGCCGGAACAGCTCGTAGATCTTCTGCGATCCGGCAAAGTTCGCCTCGAAGTCCCACAGGTCGGTGTGGCTATAGCGATCTTCCTCGCCGGAGATCTTCGTCGCCGCCACTTCCTCCATCAGCACTGCGGCACCGCCCACCACCTTGTCTGGCGGGAACGTCAGCGAGGCGACCCGCTTCTGCAGTTCGATGACATCCGCCATCAGCTTATCAGCGTAAGGCTCCAGCCCNTCGGTGCTCCCCTTCTCGAACAGGCCGTATTCGATGCGATGAAACCCGGTGAAACCCGGATCCTGCTCCGCGTGCTCGTGGTCGTCGGCACGGGGNTCGATCGAGGCATCGAGATCGCTGAACAGCTCGGCAATCGGCTCGATCGCCTCATAGTGCGTGCGCGTCGGCGCAAACAGAGACTTGGCCTTGTCGATATCGCCGGCTTTGACCGCATCGGTGAACGCCCGGGTATCCTTGACCAGCTCTTGCGTGTTTTCGGAGACGTAGATCTTGTACTCCGCAACCGGCTCGACCAGCTCGTACGGCGCGACCTTGGCGAAAGCGGTGGGTCCGATCGCCGTGCCAGCCAGGAGCGAAGCGGCGAGGAGCAGCGCCACGTGAGGACGCCGCGGGCGGTGGGAATGGGAGCCGGAGTGGGCACAGGCGTGCGCGCGGCGTGAGGCGTTTTGGTGCATGGGCGGAATTCTCCTCTCCTGAACCGGTCAGCCGCTGGCTGCTTTGATGCCAGCGGCGGCAAGCAATCCTTGGCCTAAGAAATCACCTTCCCTGCGTGCTCCTGGAAATGTAAANAAGAATCCTCCNCCAACAGGCTTGATGTATTCTTCAAGTGGCTCGCCATCGAGACGCCGTTGAATGGAAGTAAATCCGCGCTCCAGATCATTCTGATAGGCGATGAACAACAACCCCTGATCAAGCTGCCCTGCCCTGGTGACACCGTTCATGTAATTGAACGGACGACGCAAGATCAGATGATTTTCCGATTCGGCGGTTCGGGGATTGGCCAGGCGGATATGCGCATCGAGCGGTGTGACGTCGCCGGTCGGATCGGCGGCGTAGTCGGGCATATCGGCCTCGCTGCCGCCCGCAAGCGGCGCACCGCTCGCTTTCTCGCGGCCGATGATCCGCTCCTGTTCGCCCAACGGCGTGCGGTCCCAGCGCTCGACGAAGTTGCGGATGATCCGGACCGCCTGATACGTGCCGCCGCGCGTCCACGACGGCTCTGCGTCCTGTGCGGCGCCGACCCAAACCAGCCGGTCCATCAGTGCCGTGTCAGCCGCGTCCGGATTGGCCGAACCGTCGCGAAAACCGAGGAAATTACGCGCGCTCTCCGGGGGCTCGCCGGGCTTGGCCGCCAGCACCGGAACGGAGCCCGCCTGCATCCAGCGCAATAGCAACAAGTCCGGCATGGTCTTGACGATGTCGCGCAGCGCATGATTGTTGGTATCGGCGGTGTTGGAACAGATCTGCAGCGACAGGTCGCCGTGACACTGGGGTGCATCCAGCGCGTCGTTCGGAAAGCTCATCATGCGAACGAGATGACGCGGCTTGTGAGCGGCGAGCCCGAACCGCTCATCGAACATCGACGCCCCGAGCGAGACGGTGACGGTGAGGTTGTCGGGAATGATCTCGGGGCCGAGGATACCGGAGTCCGCGGGCGGAAACCGCGGATCGAGCGTCGGCGGCGTGCCGCCTTGCATCAGGAAGGCGATGCGGGCCGTCAGCGTGCGGAACAGACGGATCAGGTCGTCCGGTGTCGAGGCGAGCACATCGAAGGCTGCCACCATGCCGGTTTCGGGCCGCGGCGTGACCACGCCCGATTGATGTTCGCCATAGAACGGCTGGCGGTCCTGGGTATGGTCGCTGCGGGAGCGCGCGCCACGTTCGCGTGCTCGTCGAAGCGCGGTGCATCAGAGCGTGCGTCATCCGCGCGCACCTCGGCAGCACCGGCCACGGCGCCACCACTCACCGCAGCACAACCAGCGGCGCCCAAACCAGCCAGGAGCCGACGACGATCGAGCACGGGATCGAGCATGGGACAAAGCGGCGGCATGATGCGTTTGTGCTCGCTCATCGCGCCGGCCTCCTTCAGCTCAACCCGAGGGCGGTGTTGAGCTGCGCGATCTCATCGGCAAGCGCCTGCATCTGCTGGGCGATTTCGGCGCGATCGTCGGGATCGAGCTGGTCGTAGCTGACGAACCCGTCGCCGGTGCGGTCGCGCGTGAGAGTCGTCTCGATCGCCGCAAACCGTGCCTCCACCGTCTCCATCAGCGCAGGGTTCGTCGGCACGACCAGCGGTCGCAGCAGATCGACGATCTTCCGGCTGCCCTCCAGCGTCGCCTGAAAGTCGGAGAGATCGGTGTGGCTGTAACGGTTGTCGTCGCCCGAGACCTTCTGCTGGGCGATCATCGCGATCACCCGCGCCGCACCCGACACCAGAATGTCCGGCGTGAGCCGGACATCGCGCAGCCGTTGCTGCAGGCTCGTGACGTTCGCGAGCAAGGTCTCGGCGGTCGCATCCAAGCCGTCGGTGCTATTCAGCGCGAACAGGCCGTATTCGATCCGATGGAAACCGGTGAAACCGGGATCGCGTTCGCGCTGCTCGAAATAATCAGCGCGGGCATCGATCGCCACATCCAGATCGCCGATGCGTTCGACCACCGGCTGCATGCGCTTGTAGGCCAGGCGGGCCGGCGCATACAGCGCCTTTGCCCGGTCCAGATCGCCTGCCTTGATCGCATCGCTCAGACCGCGTGTCGCGTCGACCAGCTCGCGGCTCTGCAGCGCCAGGTACACCTTGTATTCGGCCAACGGCGCAATAAAAGCGACCGGCGTCGGAGCAGCGGCCGCTTCCGATGCGGACTGCGGAGTGGGCGTCACGTCAAGCGTACCGCGTGGATTGCTCAGAAGACCGCAGGTAATCGCGTACGTCCCGGGAGCGAGTTTGGTGGCCAGCGTCTGGGTGAAGCCGGGCGCAATGTTCTCGCGCTCATCGATCACCATCACCCCGTCGAGAATTTCCCATTCCACGGCACGATCGGAGGTATTGACGATGCGGAACGTCGTCCGCCCGGCCGGCACGACAAGCGTGTTCGGTTCACAAGCTTTCCCGGTGACCGTGACCGTCACCGCATCCGCGGCCTTGTCCTGCGCGGTCCGCTGCGCCGACTGCGATGCCAGGTAGAAGGCGATACCGCCCGCAGCCACCAGCACGACGGCGGCACCAACCACCAGCTTCATCATCGGCCCCGGGTGCTTATGACCCGGGGCCGATGATGGCGACGGGGACGGGTTGGCAGGAGATGGGGAGATGGATTCCATCGTCTATGCCTTCCCTCCCTGTGCGCGGTGCGCCTGTGCACGGCGAGCTGGTGTGGCGGCAGGCCGCAGGCCTGCAGCGGGTCGCAGAAACGCCAGCAGGGTGATCGCAAGAAACACAACGTAGGCGATGACCTCACCTGCGGCAGGCGTGTCGTGGTAGCCGAACAGGCCGGAGAAAATGGTGCCGGCGACACTCGCGACCGGCAGCACCTGGCTCAGGTCGAAGGCTGTCGCCTGCAACAGGTTCCAGACACCGGCTTCGTGCAGGGATCGGATCGAGCCCGCGAGAATGCCGGCAGCGACGATCAGCACGAAGACGCCGGTCCAGCGGAAAAAGCGTCGCAAGTCGAGGCGCACGCCACCGGCATAAATGCCCCAGCCCAGTGCTACTGCGACTGCGACCCCCAGCAGAGCGCCCAGCGGTGCTGCCACCCCCGGCTCNTGCTGAAAAACGGCCAGCAGGAAGAAAACGGATTCCAGCCCTTCGCGCGCAACCGCAAGAAACACCATCCCGACCAGCGCCCAGCCCTGGCCCGCGGATTGGCGACTTGCGGATCGTGCGAGTGCAGCATCGATCGAAGCGTGCAGCTCGGTTTTGATCGAGCGCGCCGCCCGGCGCATCCAGAACACCATCGTCGTCAGCACGACGACGGCAACGAGGCCGACAATCCCNTCGAACAGTTCTTGCGCCTTNTGCGGAAACTCGGCGCTCGCAAGCTGCAGGGCCGCCCCGGCAAACAGCGATGCGGCAACAGCGAGCAGTATTCCCGCCCAGACCGCCGGCATCCATTCACTACGGCCGGTCTGCTTCAGATAGCTCGCGACAATGCCGACGACCAGCGCCGCCTCAAGTCCCTCGCGCATCATGATCAGAAAAGGAACCAGCATCGCAAACCGTCTCGAAGAACAACAAACGTGGAAACTTGAACCGCTCTTGACAGAAAGGCGTGTTCGCTCACTCCTGCCTTAAGCTCGCCGATTTTCTGCTCGTCATCTCGTCGCTCCCCGCGTTGGAACCAGTGCCTTCGGTGTTCTGGGCGACCTCCGGGACCGATCCCCGCCTGGAGCGGCGCGACATCGCGCCGGGAATGGCGCGCCTCGCATGCATCACGAGGGATGCGAGGCGCTTGGTGTCGAGGCTGCGCCAGATCAGCATCGTATCGTGGTCTCGACGGCACCGCTGTCCCCGAGCGGCCCGTTATGCGGGCTGCTCCGTCGCATGGCGTCGAGCCAGGCGAGTTCAGACTGCAGGCACATGACGTCAGGATGCTGCCGACAGCAGGGCGCAGAGTCGCACTGCCCGTCGTGCGCAACTGCCAGGCGACTGAGTTCGTCATGGTAAAGCCGCGCCAGATCGTGGCTGTGGTGGCCACGCTCGCAGACCGGAAGATGGTGCAGGAAGCACAGCTTCGCGCTCATGCAGGCGCGGATCGATTCACCGCACGACGAGCCGATCGGCAGGCGCAGCAGCTCCGCAATGACGGCCTGGCCATCCAGCGTTGTCTGCAGTGCGCCGCCCGGCAGCACGTCGTCAGGCGAAACGCCGCCAGCCGGCCCCCTGCGGCCAGATCTTGCAGCAGTCCTGAGGAGAGTGCGTCCTCGGTACACCGGCGAACCTGCTCCGGGGTCGGATTCCAATGGTGCGGCGCGAGCGATCGCGCCACCCCGACAATGTCTTCGATCGTGGCGGGCCCGCTATCGGCGGTACCAAGGACGACGAGGAGAGTGAGATCGGAGGGTGTCATGGCCTAGATGCAAGTGCGAGTGACTTTCATTTGCAGTACGCTGACCGACAATCCAAGTCGTGTCAAGTGGCAAAAGCCCGACACGTGGCCCGCCGACAGATCGTGCACGGTTCGGACAGAAGCCTGGCTCGGCGGGCGTTGCGCAGAAACACCGGCCCGTGAGCACCGCAAAAGCTCCCTGAAAGCGCCTTTCTCCGTCGCGCGCCGATGGCGAGCGCCAGCTTGTTTGCGCGCCGGATTGCATCATCCGTGCGCGGACGATCGATTTGTATTATTGCTGCCGCACGATGACCTTGCGCGAACTCCGCTACCTTGTCGCATTGGCCGATCACGGTCATTTCGGCCGTGCGGCAGAGGCCTGTCACGTCAGCCAGCCGACACTGAGCACCCAGCTGAAAAAGCTTGAAGACGATCTCGGCGTGATCTTGTTCGAGCGAACGAACAAGGCGCTGCACGTCACACCGATCGGCCGGCAGATCATCGTTCAGGCGCGTCGGGTGCTGGCCGATGCAGATGCGATCGTTGAACTCTCGCGTCGGACGGCGGCACCCNTAGCCGGTCCGCTCATGCTCGGCATCATCCCCACCCTGGCCCCCTACCTGCTGCCGTGGCTGGTGCCACTGCTCAAGGAGTCATATCCGGACTTGCGCCTGGTCCTGCACGAGGCTCTGACCGACACCCTGATCGAACGGCTCCGCTCGCACCGATTGGACGCAGCCCTGCTCTCGCTGCCGATACCGACCGAGACCCTGACGTTTGAGCCGCTGTTCGACGAACCGTTCTTCTTCGTCTGCCCGCACCAGTCGCCGCTTGCCGGATGCACGGCGGTGACCGATGACGAACTGCTGCAGGAGCGGCTGCTGCTGTTGACTGACGGCCACTGCCTGCGCGACCAGGCACTTGCGATCTGTGGTGGCCACGACCTGGCGGTCGAGGCCGATTACGCCGATTTCCGCGCCACCAGTTTGGAGACGCTGCGCCAGATGGTCGCCGCCGGAATGGGATGCAGCTTGCTGCCGGCGCTCGCCATCCCGCATCCCGAGCAACAGCCGTTCGCGGTCTGCCGACTGGCCAGCGGCGCAGCCTGGCGCATCGGCCTTGTCTGGCGCCAGTCGTATCCGAAGGCCGGAGATCTCGGCCTGATCGTCACTCTCGTGCGCGAGCATTTGCCACCCGCCGTCCGTCCCGTCTGATCCGCGTATCCGGCTCGGACCATTTCTTCCATCAATCGTCGTCATTGCGACAATCGATTTCCATTCGCATCCGGTCTGGCGAATAGTGCTTTCGAAATGCTGGAATGTGCGTCGTTGCCAGGCGCGGCCGATGCGTCCGGCGTTCGGCGATCGACATTCCTTCGTCAATCCGGGCCCTGTGGCAGGGCTGCCAAGAGGGGATGAAAGCCATGGACGACAAACCAAAGCTCACCACCAACGCCGGCGTTCCGGTACCCGACAACCAGAACGTGTTGACCGCAGGTCCGCGCGGCCCGCAACTGCTGCAGGACGTCTGGTTCCTGGAGAAGCTCGCGCACTTCGATCGTGAGGTGATCCCGGAGCGGCGGATGCACGCCAAGGGCTCCGGCGCTTACGGCACGTTCACCGTCACCCACGACATCACCCAGTACACGCGCGCCAAGATCTTTTCGGAGGTCGGCAAGAAGACCGAGCTGTTCGCACGCTTCACCACCGTGGCTGGCGAACGCGGCGCGGCCGATGCCGAGCGCGACATCCGCGGCTTCGCGGTGAAGTTCTACACCGAGGAAGGCAACTGGGACATGGTCGGCAACAACACGCCCGTGTTCTTCATGCGCGACCCGCTGAAGTTCCCCGACCTCAACCATGCGGTGAAGCGCGACCCGCGCACCAACCTGCGCAGTGCGAAGAACAACTGGGACTTCTGGACCTCGCTGCCGGAAGCGCTGCATCAGGTCACGGTGGTGATGAGCGACCGCGGCATCCCGGCCACCTACCGGCACATGCACGGCTTCGGCAGCCACACCTTCAGCTTCATCAACGCCGCCAGCGAGCGCTACTGGGTCAAGTTCCACTTCAAGTCGCAGCAGGGGATCAGGAACCTGACCGATGCCGAGGCCGAGGCGGTGATCGGCAAGGACCGGGAGAGCCACCAGCGCGACCTCTACGAGAGCATCGAGCGCGGCGACTTCNCCCGCTGGACGCTGAAGGTGCAGATCATGCCGGAAGCCGATGCGTCGAAGGTGCCGTATCACCCCTTCGATCTCACCAAGATCTGGCCGCACAAGGACTATCCGCTGATCGAGGTCGGCGTGATGGAACTGAACCGCAACCCGGAGAACTTCTTCGCCGAGGTCGAGCAGTCGGCGTTCAACCCGGCGAACGTGCCGCCCGGCATCGGCTTTTCGCCCGACAAGATGCTGCAGGGCCGGCTGTTCTCCTATGGGGACGCGCAGCGCTACCGGCTCGGCGTCAACCACCACCTGATCCCGGTGAACGCGCCCCGCTG
Organism: Defluviicoccus sp.; assembly: GCA_013414705.1. Lineage (GTDB taxonomy): Bacteria > Pseudomonadota > Alphaproteobacteria > Rhodospirillales > Defluviicoccaceae > Defluviicoccus. Next base: position 1,568,118 of record CP058705.1, on the reverse strand, counting down.
CCCGATGCACAGCTTCCATCGTGACGGCGCGATGCGCACCGACGGCAACTACGGTGGCCGGCTCGGCTACGAGCCCAACAGCTACGGCGAGTGGCAGGAGCAGCCGGACTATCGCGAACCGCCGCTGAGCCTGGAAGGAGCCGCAGACCACTGGAACCACCGCGAGGACTCTGACTACTACTCGCAGCCGGGGATGCTGTTCCGGCTGATGACCCCGGAGCAGCAGCAGACACTGTTCGAGAACACCGCGCGGTCCATCGGCGACGCACCGCGCGAGATCCAGATCCGGCACATCGGCAACTGTCTGAAGGCCGACCCGGCCTACGGCAAGGGCGTCGCCGACGCACTCGGCATCGATCTGAGCGAGGTCCCCGCGTAAGCACGCGGCCGCGGGCCGGCTGGAGCGAGCGGACGGTGCCATCAGCCGTCCGCTCGCGCCAGACCATCCACCCCATCCGAGGCCCGGTTCTTGCTTAAGCCCAGCGGATACTGTTGAAACCGACACAGGCTGAGGGGGCATGAGCGAGAAGCGGCGTGTCTGGCCGGGGCTCCCCTACCCGCGGGGCGCCACTTGGGATGGCAAGGGAGTCAACTTTGCGCTGTTCTCGACGCATGCGGAGCGTGTCGAGCTCTGCCTGTTCGACAGCGTTGCAGGCCGGGAGACGGCCCGCATTCCCCTGCCTGAGTACACCGACCAGGTCTGGCATGGCTATCTGCCCGATGTGGGGCCGGGCCAGCTCTACGGCTACCGCTGTTACGGGCCGTACGATCCGGGACGCGGACACCGCTTCAATCCGCACAAGCTGCTGCTTGATCCCTATGCGAAGTCGCTCGCCGGCAATCTCCGCTGGCGCGACGCGCATTTCGCCTACCGGATGGGTGCGCGGGAAGGCGATCTCTCGTTCAGCCGCCGCGACAGCGCCGCTNGGATGCCGAAGTGCCAGGTCACCGATCCGGCGTTCGACTGGGGCGACGATGCCCCGCCGCGCCACCCGCGGCACGACACCATCATCTATGAGGCGCACGTCCGCGGTCTGACGATGCGTCATCGGGGCGTGCCGGACGCCTTGCGCGGCACCTTCCTCGGCCTGGCGCATCCGGCGATCACCGACTATCTGCGCTGGCTCGGCGTGACCGCGATCGAACTGCTGCCGGTCCACGCGTTCCTGCAGGAGCGTCACCTGCTCGACCGCGGCGTTGCCAATTACTGGGGCTACAACACGCTCTCGTTCTTTGCCCCGGAGCAGCGCTATCTCGCCTCCGGCGACGCCAACGAGTTCAAGACCTTCGTCAAGGCGTTCCACGCCGCCGGTCTCGAGGTCATCCTCGACGTCGTCTACAACCATACCGCCGAGGGCAGCGAACTGGGGCCAACACTGTCGTTTCGCGGCATCGACAACGCCTCCTACTATCGCCTCGTCCTCGGCAATTCGCGCTACTACATGGATGTCACCGGCTGCGGCAACAGCTTCAACCTGCACAATGCTGATGTTCTGCAGCTGGTGACCGACTCCNTGCGCTACTGGGTCGAGGAGATGCATGTCGATGGCTTCCGCTTCGATCTGGCGACGACGCTCGCCCGCGAGGCAGGCGGCCACTTCGACGTCAACTGCGGTTTTCTCGATGCGGTCCACCAAGACCCGGTGCTGAAGAAGGTCAAGCTGATCGCCGAACCCTGGGATGTCGGCGCCGGCGGCTACCGCCTCGGCGGCTTCCCGCCCGGATGGGCGGAATGGAGCGATCGATACCGCGATACCGTCCGGCGCTTCTGGAAGGGCGACGGCGGGCAGGTTTCCGAGCTTGCGACCCGCATGACCGGTTCCAGCGACCTGTTCGACACCCACGGCCGCCGCCCCTGGGCGTCCGTCAACTTCATCACCGCACACGACGGATTCACCCTGGCTGACCTCGTTAGCTACAACGAAAAGCACAACGAGGCGAACGGCGAAGACAACCGCGACGGCCACCATCAAAACAACAGCTGGAACTGCGGCATCGAGGGACCAACCGACGATACCGAAATCCGGCGTCTGCGGCTCAAGCAGCGGTGCAACCTGATCGCCACTCTGCTGCTGTCACAAGGAATGCCGATGCTGCTCGCGGGCGACGAGTTCGGTCACACCCAGCACGGCAACAACAACGCCTACTGCCAGGACACCGAACTGAGCTGGCTCGACTGGCAGCCGATCGACGCCGGCGAGCGACAGATGCTGGAGTTCGTCCGCGCGCTCATTCACCTGCGACGGGATCACATCGTCTTCCACCGCCAGCGCTTCGTCCACGCCCGGTTCATCCCTGGCACCGACGTTCAGGACATCACCTGGCTGAATCCGGATGGCAGCGAAATGACCGGCAGCGACTGGGGCAATGGCGAAACGCGGTGTCTTGGCTTTCTCATCCGCGGCGAGGCCGGACGACATCACCTCACCGCACGAGGCGAACCCCAGCCTGACGACAGCTTCCTCGTCGCGCTGAACGCCAGTTACGAACCGGTTCCCTGGGTAATGCCGTCCATTCCCATCGGCAGCGGCTGGGAGCGTCTGGTTGATACTGATGCCTACGTAAGGGGCGACGGCGGTCTCGCCGATCACCGTTTTTCGCCGATGCCGAGGAGTTCGAACTCGCCGCCCGATCGCTGGTGGTGATGATCCGTGGCCATTCGTAAGGCCGGCCGATGGAAAGGCGGTGTCGTCTGCCGCAAGCGCCTCAACTCCCGCGCCGCGCCCTCAGGCGAATGCCTCGCGGCGCTGCACGCCATTGCGTGGCTGCACGAGTTTCTCTACCAGTCCTGATTCTGTAATACGGCAGAAACAATCGAGCGGGGCATCGCGGCACCGATGAGGCGTTCGGCCACATTTGGGCTTTTTACCGGGGCGGCCAATCTGCCGGCACGGCGCGCTGCCATCAGCGCGATCACGCTCGGCATGTTTGTCTTCCGGCTGATGCTGGCGGCCATTCCGATGGCACCGCCGCCGGCTGCGGCGGACGCCGTGCTGGTCCCGATCTGCACCGCCGACGGCCTGAAATGGCTGAAGATCGATCCTGACGCTCCGGCGCAGCCGTCACAGGCGAGCATCGATTGCCCCCTGTGCCTGGCCGCGCACGGCCTTGCGATGGTGCCGCTGTCAATCCTTGTTCTGCCACTGCCGGCCGAGCGGCCGCATCCGCCCGCTCTCGCCTTCCATCGCGAGGCGCCGATCCTGCGGATTGCGGCGCGGCCCCCGAGCCGCGGTCCTCCCTCCTGTCGATGAGCGAAACCAGAGCCTGAAACCGCTGACGGCTTGCACCGTCACGTTCGCTTATTGACAGGAAGGCCACGTCCGATGTCGTCCCCGTTCGCCCGACGCGCCGTCTGCGCGGCGCTCAATGCTGCTGCCTGCACACTTATCCCGTCCCTTGCCTTCGCCGAAGATCCGGTTGAGCCAAGTCCGGCGGCAAGCCCCGAGACGGGCATCGCCGCTGAGAACAGCGAAGGAGCCTTCTCCTTGCCGCCGATCGACGTGGAATCGCCGGCCCCCTGATCACGCCCCCTGAACAGCACCTCGCTCGCCCCGCAGAAGGTCCGCACCTGGCAGACGAAAACCGATGATACGACAAAGATGCTGCAGTCGACTCCCGGCACCAGTGTCTATCAGACGGGAGGAGTTTCCGGACTGCCGGTGATCCGCGGTCTCGCCGACGACCGGATCAATACGCTGGTCGACGGCATGCCGCTGCCATCGGCCTGTTCCAACCACATGAACCCGCCGCTGTCCTATATCCCGCCCTCGAGCGTCGGGGAGTTCTCCGCGATTGCCGGGATCACGCCGGTCAGCNAAGGAGGCGACAGTATTGCCGGCACGCTGAACGTGGAGTCAGCGCTGCCACAGTTCGCAGACCCCGGTGAGACGTTCCGGGTGACCGGCGGAACGGAAGGGTTCTACCGCAGTATCAATGACAACTTTTCCACCGCGATCAATGGAAGCGCCGCCGACGACACCTACAGCATGAACTACGCCGGATCGTTCACCACCGCCGGCAACTACCGCGGCGGCGGCAACAACGGCAAGATGCGCTCGAGCGAGTACCGGGCCTACAACCAGCTGATCACTGGCGGCATGCGCGGTGACCAGTCTCTGGCGACGCTACAGTTCGGCCAGCAATATATCCCCTATCAGGGGTTTCCCAACCAATACATGGACATGACCGAAAACGTCTCGAACGTCGGCAATGCCGCCTTCGAGCGGACCTACAACTGGGGACAGCTGACCGCACGCGCCTTCGTCCAGGGCGTCGATCACACGATGAACTTCCTCAACGACAAGGGCGGCACGGATAACGGCGAGGGCGGCATGCCGATGAAGACCGAAGCGCTGAATTCCGGCTACCGCGTCGCGGCGGCCGTCCCGCTGAATGAGCGCGATACGATCAACGTCGGCAACGAGCTCTACTACAACTGGCTCGATGACCACTGGCCTGCCGTTCCCAACAGCATGATGATGGGCCCAAACGAGTACGTGAATATCAATGACGGCAGGCGCACCCGGCTCGGCACCTTCGCCGAATGGGAAGCGCGCTGGGATCCGCAGTGGAGCACGCTGGTGGGCGTGCGCAACGACACGGTGTGGATGAATACCGGCGACGTCCAAGCCTACAACCCGGTCNCCTCGATGATGAACCCGGACGCGGCAGCGGCGGAAGCGTTCAATGCCCGTGGCCACGCGCGGACCGACGTCAACTTCGACTGGACCGTGCTCGGCCGTTTCGCTGCCGACGAGCACCAGACCTATGAGCTTGGCTATGCCCGCAAGACCCGCTCGCCGAACTTCTACGAGCGCTACGCCTGGNGGAACGGGGGCATGTCGAGCCGGATGGTCGGCTGGTTCGGCGACGGCAACGGCTATGTCGGCGACATCGACCTGAAGCCGGAAGTCGCCCATACCGTCAGCGCCACTGCCGACTGGCACGGCGGCGGCNGAAGCCCCTGGCAGATCAAGCTCACCNCCTACTACACGTATGTCGATAACTACATCGGCGTCGACAAGATCCAGGACTTCACCAACGCGGACGGCGAAGCGACCGGCTTCGTGCAGCTGCAGTTCGCCAATCACAATGCCCAGTTCTACGGTGTCGATCTGAGCACGAGTGCCGAAATCTGGGAAAGCGAAGACGCCGGCCGCTTTACCTTCGCCGGCACGCTGGGCTGGGTCCGCGGACGCGACCTGACCACGAATACGAACGCTTACCAGCAGATGCCTCTGAACTCCCGGCTGACGCTCAGTCACGAACTCGATCACTGGACGAGCGCAGCCGAAGTCGTCGTCGTTGCCGAGAAGTCGAAGGTCGATTCGACACGCAACGAGCTGCGCACGGATGAGTATGCGCTGCTCAATCTTCGGACCAGCTACGGACTCGGCCCGGCACGTCTCTACTTCGCCATCGAGAACGTGTTCGATACCGGCTACGACGAGCCACTCGGAGGTATCGCGCTGAGCCAGCTCGACTACAACGGCGGCCAGCGCGAGCAGGTATGGGGCCCGGGGCGGTCGTTCATCGTTGGCCTGTCGCTGCAGTGGTGACACCAGTCGAAACACTGCCCGCGGAAGCGGAATCGGCAGAGAGTGTTCAGGTGGCCGGCAAAGATCGCCGGCCACCCTCGCCCGACCGCCGTGGGGTGTTGATCGGAGCGATCGTCTTCTCCGCCGCTCTGCACATCGGGATCGGCGGACTGTTCTGGGGCAAAACCGTTCAGGGCTTCGCCCAGGCCCCAGAGGATCCGATGCTGGCGGACGCATTCTCGGTCGATATCGTCGTTGACGCTCCGATCACCGCCTCTCTCGCCACCACATCCTCGTCCGTTCCGGCGTCGGGATCCAACGCAGGAACGACGGGGAGCCGTGGAGCAAGCACCCGGCCCCGAACCCGCCGCCACCAGCACCGCGTCCCTGGCTGATCCCACGGAGGAGCAAAACGCCGTCGAGCCAACAGAAACACAACCGACGCCTCAGCCGCTCCCACCTCAACCGCTGCTGGTGCCGATACCTCCCAAACGGCCGGACGCGCCATCCTCCTCCGCTGCGCCGCATCATCAGCAGCCGGAACACTCAGAGCAGCGCGCTTCGAGCCCTGAACTGGCGGCCTCCTGTCCTCTGCCGACACTGTGCCGCCTCCAGCTGAGGTCAGCGAGGCGGGGGCGACGCAGCCGGTGGCCAACTCCGCGGACAAACTCAACGATGTACAGGACGATGCGGGACACACGGCCAACTCTGCCGGCCGCAGCGGAGCAGTCTCTGCTGCAGGGCGCGCGCAGGTTCTGAACGCCTACAGCCGCCTCGTTTGGGCACGGATTGCGGCGCACAGGCCAAAGGGCCTGCGGCTTGCGGGCCACACCGATGTCTCCTTCACCATCGAGTCCGACGGCACGCTTCAGGCCACACAGATCGTCCGGCCCAGCGGCAACGCCGAGCTCGACCGTCTCGCCCTGCACACCGTGCACGCCGCGGCACCCTACCCGCCGCCGCCGCCAGCGCTCGCTCCACAGCCGCTGACCTTCGAAATCTCCTTCGCCTTCCATTGAATCAGGCCTTTGAGATGGGCCCCTGATACGGGCACCAGCATACAGGACCAGCGGACTGCCGGGCCGAAACCATGGCATGCAGATACCCCGGACGAGAATCCCGGCATACGCGAATCCCGGTTTGTGGCACTGCTCTTGCGTCTCGTTCAAACCTGCGCGAGTCTCAACAGACTGGGGAGATGGCGCTTGATGCAAACGCGCATCCCTCGAACAGCGGGGAGGACAAGATGGACGCGGTCATAGACTTTCTGAACACGATATTCTGGGGGTATGTGCTGATCTACGGCCTGCTTGCCGTCGGCGTATACTTCACGATTCGGCTGCGTGTGCTGCAGATCGTCCACTTCGGCGAGCTGTTCCGAGTCATTCGCGGTTCTCGGGGCACCGACCGGGCTGGCATCTCGCCTTTCCAGGCGCTGACCGTCAGCCTCGCGTCCCGCGTGGGGACCGGCAATCTCGCCGGCGTCGCCGTAGCGCTTTATCTTGGTGGACCGGGCGCGATCTTCTGGATGTGGATGGTTGCCCTCGTCGGTATGGCAACCGCCTATTCGGAAAGCACGCTCGCCCAGCTCTACAAGGTCACCGATGACGCCGGGCAGTATCGCGGCGGCCCCGCCTTCTATATCTCCAAGGGCCTCAAGGCGCCGTGGGCTGGTGCCGTCTTCTCCGTCTGTCTGATCCTGTCGTTCGGCCTCGTCTTCAACGCGGTGCAGGCGAATTCGATCGCCGAAGCAATGCAGGGAGCATTCGGCGTACCGAAGGTGGCGGTCGGCATCGGCGTCGCCGTCATCGCTGGCGTCATCATCTTTGGTGGCTTGCGCCAGATTGCCCGCGTTGCCGAATTCGTCGTCCCGTTCATGGCCGTCGGCTATCTGCTGTTGGCGATCTACGTTCTGATAACCCACATCACCCTGGTTCCCGGCGTCATTGAACTGATCTTTGCCAACGCCTTCGGCTTCCATGAAGCGGCGNGGGGAATCACCGGCGGTGTTGCCGCAGCGATGCTCAACGGCGTCAAGCGCGGGCTGTTCTCCAATGAGGCCGGCATGGGCTCGGCGCCGAACATCGCCGCCTGTGCAACGCCGGACCCACATCACCCGTCCTCACAGGGGTTCGTCCAGTCACTCGGCGTGTTCATCGATACGCTGGTGATCTGTTCATGCACCGCGTTCATGATCTTGTTGTCCGGTACACTCGAACCCGGATCAGGGGTCACCGGCACCCAGCTCACTCAGGCTGCTCTCAGTGTCCATTTCGGCGTGGTCGGCAAGTACTTTATCGCCATTGCCATCTTCTTCTTCGCGTTCACGTCGATCATCGGCAATTACTCGTATGCGGAAAACGCCATCATCTTTCTCGGACATGGCCATATTTCCAGGTTGGTTCTTCTCCGCATCGCCACCCTGGCAATGGTCGTCTGGGGAGCCATTCAGACGGTTGCAACCGTGTTCAACACCGCGGATGCGTCGATGGGGCTGATGGCCACGATCAACCTGATCGCCATTGTCCTGATGTCCGCAACCGTAGCCAAACTCACCCGGGACTATTTCGCGCAGCGCAAGGCGGGCCAGGAACCGGTCTTTCACGCCCGCGATTATCCCGAGCTGGGCGATGGCATCGATCACGAGATCTGGAAACGCTAGCAGGCTGCTGAAAACGCGCAGTGTCCTGGCGCAATTCAGGGCCACGGGGTCAGTTTGAGAACGGCGAAAAGGCGGCAGCTGCCGCTGGAGTACGCCCCTTGGCGGCGTGTTAAAGACCGCCGCCAAGGGGCGTACTGACAATATCCTGATCAAACCGGAAGCAACCGTATAAGCCTCTCCCGAAAAAGTGGACACGGGGTTATGCGGCACGGCGTTTGGCCGATCCGCAACCAAAGCGCGTAAAATCGCCATGTCACCAACGGGTCGTCACTGAACGTGGACAACAGGGGTATGTTGGGCGACATTGGCGCTTGAAATCTGGGCACATCGGTCGACGACCGAAGCCCGCTTCAATTTTGTACGCAGGGTTTCACGATCTGGAAACAGGACGGATGCCTTCTTTTTTGAGCAATATGACGCAGTCAACGCTTCAGGGTTGTTTGATGCAGAATTCTATCGCATCACACATCCGGATGTTGCCCAATCGAATGCCGATCCGCTGACCCATTATCTCGAGAGGGAGCCGCGGAAGGGAGGCAACCGCACCCTGATTTCGATGTCGCATATTATCTCACGCAGTGCGAGCGTGTCGGCGAGCGACCCGCCAATCCGCTGCTTCATTTCATTCTATCCGGAGCGGAGCGCGGTTTGCGAACGCGCCGCGACTCGAGCACGGAAGTTGCCGCCCTGCCTGCGACGTCGTCCGTCCCGTCGATCGTCGATCCTCTCTCAGACGCCGACTTCAGAATGTTCATCGACACGCCACGGATCGTGAACGGGGCGGCAATGGCTCCGGTACGCGGCGCTCTGGATCTGAACGGCTGGGCCGTCGCCCGGGCCGGCGTCGCGTCCGTAGACGTCTCCGTGGATGGCGTGCGGGTTGGTGCGGCGCGTCTTGGCATTAAACGTAACGACGTGTACCAAGCTCTGCCGGATTGGTCCGGCTCACTTCACGGCGGATTCAACCTCTTGATTCCGCAGCGGTCGTTGCCACGGGGCACGCGAACGATAACAGTGAGGGCCGTTGACCGGCGCGGCGTTGTTGCATCAGCGAACTTCCGGCTGGAGGTGAAGGACAGCNCTCCAGGGGAAGGGCCGTGGACGCTTCGCCGGAAGATCCCGGCCTCAGAAGTAGCGTTCTGGGAGGCTGTGCTCTCAGACCTGGGCTGGCAAGCCGAGTTTCTGCTGTTCATCTACGTCGTCGGCGCGGGCGACGCACTCGACCGGCTGCGGCGAACCCTGGAAACGCTCCGCGATCAGACATACGCGTGGTGGCAGGCATTTATCGTTCCGTCCCACCCAGGCCAGCTCCGCCAGGGATTACACGATGTCCTGTCGGCGTTTCCCGAAATCTCAGAGCAGATTACCGTCGTCGGCGAAACCCAGGGGCAATCTCTGGTATCCGTTGTACAATCCGAATCGTCACGGAACGGCAGTGCTGGGACCGTCCTCGACGAATCGTCCTGGATAGGCTTGCTGCAGGCAGGCGATCAGTTGGGGTGCGACGCCCTGTTGCGGCTGGCCGTGGCCGCCGGTCTCGATAACGAGGCTGATCTGCTCTACAGCGACGAGCGTTGCTGGGATGCGACCGAACGGCGCCTGGATGTCTTTTTCAAGCCCGAGTGGTCCCCGGACCTGCTGATGTCCAGAAACTATTTTGGCCGCCTGTGGTGCGCGTCAGCAGACGTCTGGCAACGCACGAGCGTCGGAATCGGCGAGGTGCTGAAATACGGAGAGTATGACCTGGTGCTGCGATGCGCGGAGCAGGCGCAGCAGATTCGGCACATCCCGCACGTGCTGTGCCAGCGCGGCCCGGACCATATCGACACGGAGGCCACCGAGCGCAACGCATTGGTGCGAGCGCTTGCACGGCGGGGAATCCGCGGTTCGGTCGATCCGGGCCTAGTCTCCGGCACCTTTGATGTGCGGCGGCAGCTGAGCGCGCGTCCACGGGTCTCGATCGTCATCGCCACCTGCGCCGCACGCGGCCTGATCCGCACCTGTATCGAGAGCATTCGCAAACTCACCGACTATTCCGACTACGAGATCGTCTGCATCGAAAACATTCCCGAAGACGCGCACGAGCAGCGATCGTGGGTTTCCCGCAACGCCGACCAGATGATATCGACGACCGAGCCCTTCAACTGGTCCGCGTTCAACAACACGGCGGCAAACCAGTCCCGTGGCGACGTGTTGGTGTTTCTGAACGACGATGTGGAGGTGCTTGACCCCGACTGGCTGTCGCGTCTCGTCGAACAGGTGATGCGACCGGAGGTGGGGGTGATCGGTCCGATGCTGCTCTACCCCGACGGCACCATCCAGCATGCAGGACTGCATCTGTCGCACACCCACGGCACGGTCCTGCACACGTTCCGTTATGGTTCCGGCGAACACCTGGGCTATTTCGGGCTGGCACAGACGCAGCGCGACGTTATCGGAGTCACCGGAGCCTGCTTGTGCACGCGTCGGGACATCTTCGAGCAACTGGACGGGTTCGACCCTCGACACACCGTCATCTACAATGATGTCGATTACTGCCTGCGGGTGTGGGACGCTGGTCTGTGGACCGTGTACACGCCGCATGTGCGGCTCGTGCACCACGAAATGGCGAGCCGCCGGGAACTTCCCGATCTATACGACGTGCCGGCATTTCTCCAACGTTGGGGCGGTTTGTTCGGCCACGGAGATCCCTTCTTCAGCCCCAATCTGGCGAGGAGTGCGGAGCATCCGTCCCCGGAAGGCGAGGCGATTGAAACCGTATTCTGCGGAAAGCCGCTGATCCGCCACGAGACAATCCGGCGCGTGCTGGTCACGAAGATCGACCATATTGGCGACTGCATTACGGCCTTGCCGGCCATCCGGCGGTTGAAAAGCCATTTCCCGGACGCCCGGATCAGCGTTCTGGCCGCACCTTGGTCGCAGCCCGTCTGGGCGTTGGAGCCGGCAATCGATGAGCTCATCGAGTTCGAGCTCTTCCGCCAGCGATCGAAGGACGGGCAGCGGATGCTTGCCGACAGCGACTTGGTGGAACTGGCCAAGCGTCTTGCTCCCTCGCGGTTCGATCTCACGATCGATTTGCGCAAGTCGCCGGATACGCGACCGATTGTTCTGTGCAGCGGTGCCCGGTGGCTCGCCGGCTTCGATCACGATGGCCGGTTTCCCTGGCTCGATATCGCACTCGAATGGGAGGCGGACCGGTGGGCGCAGCGCAAGCGGCGACACGTTGCTGACGACCTGATTGCCCTGGTCGATGCGGTCGCTGATGCCTGCGCGGATGATGGTGCCGTATCGGTCGGAAGCCGCAGCTTGACCGGTGCGATAATGCCCGGGCTGCCAGAAGCACTGTTGAGCCGGCCGATCGTCTGTCTGCACCCAGGTGCCGGGACTCCGATGCGGCAGTGGCCAGCGGAACATTTTGCGATTTTGATCGATCTTTTGGTTGGTACGCATGACGTGCATGTAGCCTTGATCGGTAGTGCCGACGAGGCGACGCTGGCAGAANAAATTCGCGCACAGGTCAAGACTCCGGCTTCCGTGTTCTTACTCGCCGGAGAAGTGGCGCTTGCTGACCTGCCGCGGTTGCTTGCAGGCTGTGTCCTGTTCGTCGGCAACAACAGCTGGCCACAGCATCTCGCAGCCGAGCTCGGCGTTGCCACCGTCGCGATTCATTCGNGTGTCATCGATCCGAGGGAGCATGGCNCCCGGGGACCGCGCACGGTTGCTTTGCGACGAGATATGGCCTGTTCGCCGTGCTATCTGAAGCAGGTAGCAGAATGTCCGCGCGATCTCGAATGCCTGATCGACCTTACGCCTGCACGGGTTGCGCAGGCCTGCGCCCTGTTCCTCACCTCCTGCCGCAGGAAGCGCTGCGCGCCAACTAAAACAGGCAAAGCACGGTTTGATCAGACCTCACTGATCTGATCAAACCGTGCTCTAACGCTGGTGGCCGTCCATCGTATTTGCGGCGAAGAGAGCTTACGCTGCCTGCCGGCCTCCGGCTCGCAGCTCGGACATCAGGCTGATGCCGTCGCGGGTCGTCGACTCGGCGGCAATCTGGCGCAGATAGGCTCCGTATCCGGACTTCTCCTGCAACCCGGCCATGTCAAGAAGGGCCGTGCGGTCGATCCACCCCTGGTAATAGGCAATCTCTTCCGGACAGCCGATCTTCAGGCCCTGACGTTCCTCAATGATCTGCACGAACTCGGCAGCCTGCAGCAGCGAGGTATGCGTTCCGGTATCCAGCCACGCGTAACCGCGCCCGAGAAGCTCGACGTTGAGTGTGCCGCGCTCCAGGTAGACCTGGTTCAGGCTGGTGATCTCCAGCTCGCCGCGGGCCGACGGGGTCAGCGTCCGGGCGATCTTGCTCGCATCCCCATCATAAAAATAGAGCCCGGTCACGGCGTAGTTAGATTTCGGGTTTGCCGGCTTCTCCTCAAGATCGATCACCCGACCGATCTCATCGAAAGTGACGACCCCATAGCGCTCAGGATCAGCCACCCGATAGCCGAAGACCGTAGCACCGGCCGTCCGCTGATCCGCAGCGCGCAGGCACTGGACCATGCCATGGCCATAGAAGATGTTGTCGCCCAGGACCATCGCGCTTGGCTGCCCGTCGAGGAACTCCTCGCCGAGGATAAACGCCTGAGCGAGGCCATCCGGGCTCGGCTGCTCGACATAGGCGAAACGCAGCCCCCATTGCGCCCCGTCCCCCAGCAGCGCCTGGAACGCCGGCAGGTCGCGCGGCGTGCTGATGATCAGGATTTCGCGGATGCCCGCCAGCATCAACACCGACAGCGGGTAGTACACCATCGGCTTGTCATAGACGGGCAGGAGTTGCTTCGACGTCGTCATCGTCAACGGATGCAGGCGGGTCCCTGACCCGCCGGCCAGAATGATGCCTTTGCGCATGTCCTTATCCCCCTCTCTGCAGTTCCTCGATGACTTGGCCCAGCGAAACCTCCCAGGATGGCTGCGCAATCCCGTACGCTGCGTCGATCTTGCGGCAGTCGAGTGCCGAGTTGGCCGGACGTCTGGCCGGCGTCGGATAGTCTTCGGTGCGGATCGGCCGAACCCGCGGTCGGCGGTCAGGTGGCAAACTGCGCTCGAAGATCGCCTCGGCAAACTGCCGCCACGTGGCGATCGGCGCGCCGCAAAAATGGAAGACACCCCACTGACCATGACCGGCCGCGCACGCCGCAGCGATCGTCAACAGCGCATCGGCAATGTCGGCAGCTGCCGTCGGGCCGCCCCGCTGGTCGTCGACGATTCTGAGCTCGTCGCGCTCGGCGCCCAGCCGCAGCATCGTCCTGACGAAGTTTTTGCCGAACGCCGAGAACACCCAGGCGGTGCGCAGGATCACCGCGGGCCCGTCCGCCGCCAGCACCGCCTGCTCGCCGGCCAGCTTGGTCCAGCCGTAAGCTCCCAAAGGGTTGACCGGCGTGTCCTCCGGATAGGGATCACGCGCGCTGCCGTCGAAAACGTAATCGGTCGAGATGTGGAGCAGCGGGATGCCACGGCTGGCGCACGCCCGCGCCATCACCCCNGGTGCATCGCCGTTGACGCGCAGAGCCGTCGCCTCGTCGCTCTCCGCCTGATCGACCGCGGTGTATGCGGCGGCATTGATGACGACATCCAGCGCGCCTGCGTGTGTGATCGCATCGGCGCACATCTCCGGGTGCGTAAGATCGGCATCCTCCCGTGACAACGCCGTGATTTGCACCCCCATGGCTGGAGCGCGGCGGATCAGCTCCCGGGCAACCTGACCGGTGGTGCCGAACTGCAGGATNTGTCGGCAACGCTGCCTCCCTCAGCTCGCCTGGCGCAGGCCGAGGCGCTGGCCGGCCTCTCCGCGCTCAAGGATGGGGCGCCACCACCATTCGTTGTCCAGGTACCAGGCAACCGTCCGCTTCAGGCCCTGTTCCAGCGTCACCGACGGCCGCCAGCCTAGCTCGCGGCCGATCTTGGACGCATCGATGGCGTAGCGCAGATCGTGTCCGGGCCGATCGGTGACGAAGGTGATCAACTCGGCGTAAGACGTGCGCGCGGAAGCGGGCCGATCCGGTCGCAGCTCGTCGAGAATGGCGCACAGCGTGCGCACCAGATCGATGTTGGCAGCTTCGTTGTGACCACCGATGTTGTAGGTCTCGCCGATCGCCCCTCGNCGGACGATCAGCAGCAGGGCTTCGGCATGGTCGTCGACGAACAACCAATCGCGGACATTGAGGCCCTGTCCATAGACCGGAATCGGCCTACCGGCGATGGCGTTGAGGATGACAACGGGGATCAGCTTCTCCGGAAACTGGTACGGCCCGTAGTTGTTGGAGCAGTTGGAGACGACTACCGGCAGCCGGAACGTCTCGCCCCACGCACGCACGAAGTGGTCGGAAGAGGCCTTGCTGGCAGAGTAAGGNGAGTTCGGCCGGTAGGGTGTTTCCTCGGTGAACAGTCCGGTCGACCCCAGCGTCCCGTATACTTCGTCGGTGGAGATGTGATGGAAACGGAAGTGGTGTCGCACGGCCGCCGGTGCCGCCTCGTACCAGGCCGTGGCCGCTTCCAGCAGCGTCGTCGTGCCGACCACATTGGAATGTACGAAGGCCATGGGCGCATCGATCGAACGGTCGACGTGGGATTCCGCCGCCAGATGCATCACCGCGTCCGGCTGGTGGGTCTCGAAGATCCGGCGCATCGCCGGGCCATCACAGATATCGGCGTGCTCAAACGCGTAGCCGGACGCGCCCGTCACGTCGCGCAGGTTGTCCAGGTTGGCGGCATAGGTGAGGGCATCAACATTGACGACGGAAAGTCCCCGCCCGATGGCAGCCCGAACCACTGCTGAGCCGATAAATCCGGCTCCGCCAGTCACCAGCAACTTCATCGCTAACCTTTCCTAATAAAAATTCGTACTTCAAAATCTCCCGAGCTGCTGTCTCCTCAGCAGAGCTCCGCGGGCGCGTTAACGTACTGCAGTGTTATTCGAAGACGCTGCCGGATTCCCGGACAAAAGCTATTCCTCCCAAACGAACGGAGATGCGAAGTCAACGAAGCGCGGGGCGCGGGCATCCTTGTCCGACAGCTGTGCCGCATCCGCTGGAATACCCCAGTCGATGGCCAAGTCCGGATCGTTCCACAGCACGCCGCCGTCGCATTCGCGCGAGTAGTAATTGCTGACCTTATAAACGACTTCGGTGTCCGGTTCGAGCGTGACGAACCCATGCAGGAACCCGATCGGGGCAAGAAGCTGGCGTCCATTTTCCGCCGACAGCTCGGCGGAGGCCCAGCGACCGTAAGTGGGCGAGCCACGACGCACATCCACAACCACATCGAGGATCCGCCCGTGGATGACACGCACCAACTTGTCCTGGGCAAACGGCGGACTCTGGTAATGCAGACCGCGCACCGTTCCCGTGTCACGCGAATAAGACTGGTTGTCCTGGACGAACTCGATGTCGATATCGAGGCCCAGAAGGCGCTGTCGGTTCCAGGTCTCGCAAAACCACCCGCGTGAGTCGCCAAACCGGTCGGGAACCACGACTTTGGCCCCCCAACCCGAGATCCGTGCACTCCATCCGCGCACCCCTCTTACCCTGGTGCGGCAGCAATGCGGCATTGCAGCCGTGAAGGCAAGGAGATTCCTTGGTTTCGCCTGGATGAGGGTGGTGTCTTGCGCTGCAGTTGATCGTAATCCTGAAATCTCGTGCTTCAGGATGCAGAGCGCGCCGCTAACGCGTGTATCACGACAGCCTGGATGACCGGATACCACCAGCTTGCGGGGAGCGATGCGTTGTTCTCTGTCTTGGTGACCGGTTATTGATGGCAAATACTGAAGCCATCTTTATTCATCAGTCACCACAAACAGAACGTCCACTTGTCAAAACGATATACCGACATACTTTTCACATTTTTCTGTGACAAATAACGTATTTCCAAAATTGGAAATCGTCATTGATCTTTCATGTGAACAAAATCACCTCTATTTCTTGAGATAATCTGAGTTCGAGGCGAAATGGCTTATCCGACGAATATGCCGTTGTGGGGCGATCTGTTGGTGTTTCTCGCCGCCGCCGCCGCGATCACCGTTGTCGGCGTGCGCATGTCCCGCATTGCCGATCGGCTTGCCGACGTTACGGGACTGGGCGAAGCGGTGACCGGCGCCGTCTTCCTTGGCGCGAGCACCTCGCTTTCCGGCATCGTCACCTCGGTCTCGGCCGCGTACTTCGGACATCCTCAGCTCGCGGTCAGCAATGCCATCGGCGGCATCGCTGCGCAGACGCTGTTCATCGCACTCGCCGATTTCGCCTACCGCAGGGCCAATCTCGAACACGCCGCCGCCTCGGCGACCAATCTGATCAGCGGCACCATGCTCGTCCTGCTGTTGACGATCCCGCTGCTCGCCCAACTGTCTCCAGCCGTGACCGTGTTCAGCATTCATCCGGCAACGCCGCTGCTGGTGGCAACATACCTGTTCGGTCTGCGGCTGGCCTCGCGGACCGAGAACCAGCCGATGTGGGGACCGCGGCTGACCTCCGAGACGAAGCAGGACGTTCCGGACGAAGAGCCGGGCGACGCACGGACACTGTGGCCGCTGCTTCGCTCTTTTCTGGTACTGGCCATCCTGATCGCGATCGCGGGATACGCCATTGCGCAGGCCGGGCTCGCGATCGCCGCGAAAACCCACATCGGCGAGGCCATCGTCGGCACCCTGCTGACGGCCGTCGCCACGTCCACGCCGGAGCTGGTGACGACGTTCGCGGCAGTGCGCCGGGGTGCGCTGACGCTCGCCGTGGGCGGAATCCTCGGTGGCAACGCCTTTGATGTGCTGTTCGTTGCATTTGCCGACGTGGCGTATCGTGACGGCTCGATCTACCACGCGATTACCGACCGGCAGCTGTTCGTGGTGGCGATGAGCATCGCGATGACGGCGGTTCTGCTGCTCGGCCTGCTTCGCCGGGAGAAACACGGCATCGGCAACATCGGCTTCGAAAGCGCGGGGCTCATCCTGATCTACATCGGCGGCATGGCCGTCCTGGCCGGGAGCTGACGGCCCGCCGGATCCGCCGCCCCGCATGGTGCAACACGCGCGAGAGAGCCCAGGCCGAACGGGCGTGCCAGCGCCAACACCTTTTCAAGATCCTGTCTCCCAACAGGACTTCGGCTGGAGTAGTCTATTCGCGAGACGGACAAGTCGTCTGCTTGGGAGAGCTTGAGAGACGAGATGAAGATCGTTGTCGCTCCCAATGCGTACAAGGGATGCCTGAGCGCCAGTGACGCGGCGCGCGCGATGGCGGCGGGCGTCGCCCGCGTGTGCCCCGACGCAGAGGTCCTTGCCGTGCCAGTTGCCGACGGCGGCGACGGTCTGGTGGACGTGGCGATCGAAGCGCTCAGCGGCGAGTTGCGCTGCGTCACCGTAACCGGACCGCTGTTCGAACGCCGGGATGCGCCGTTTTGCTATGTGGACGGCGAGCGTTTCGCCGCCATCGAGATGGCGCTGGCCAGCGGCCTCGCCCTGGTGCCTGCGGACCGGAAAGACCCGACGCAAACCACCACTCTGGGCACCGGCGAGTTGATCGCGGCCGCGCTCGATCTCGACGTCGTCCGCATCGGCGTCGGCATCGGCGGCAGTGCGACGACGGACGGCGGGATCGGGATGGCCACGGCGCTCGGCGTGCGGTTTCTCGATGCCGACGGATCGGAGTTGCGGCCCGTCGGGGGCGAGTTGCTGCGGCTTCGCCGGATCGACATCTCGCAGCTCGACCGGCGGATCCACGACGTGCGCATCGAAGCGGTATGCGATGTCGACAACCCGCTGTGTGGCCCGAACGGCGCGGCGCACGTCTACGGCCCGCAGAAGGGCGCGACACCCGAGCAGGTCAAGCTGCTCGACGCGGGACTCGCCAATCTCGCCGATGTCATCCAGCGCGACCTCGGCATCGACGTCCTCGATCTCCCCGGCGCCGGTGCCGCAGGCGGCCTGGGCGCCGGACTGCACGCCTTCCTGGGCGCCGAACTGAAACGCGGCGTCGACGTGGTGCTCGACCTCGTCGGCCTGGAGGCAAAGCTGGCGGGCGCCGATCTGGTGCTCACCGGCGAAGGACAGATCGATTTCCAGACCGCTTACGGCAAGGCGCCGGCGGGTGTGGGAGCGGCCGCGCAGCGCCGCGGCATCCCCTGCGTCGCCATCGCCGGCAGCATCGGCGAGAACATCGGCACCCTGGCGGAGGTCGGCATTGTTGCCGTGTTCAGCCTGTGTTCGCGGCCGATGACGCTGGACACCGCGATGTCCGACGCGGCGCCGCTGCTCGAAGCATCCACGGAGCAGGCCGTCCGACTGTTCCTCGCCGCCGAGCGGCGATCGGCTTCACCGTAAAAGGGGATGGTGCGATGCTGCTTCTGGCCCTGCTGATTTTATCGATCGCGTTCATCATCGTCGCCACGGCCCGGTTCGAGCTTCACCCCTTTCTCGCGCTGCTGATCACCGCGTTTGGCTTCGGCATCCTGGCCGGCATGCCGCTGCTGGACGTCGTCAAGTCGGTCAATGACGGGTTCGGCGGAACCATCGGCTACATCGGCATCGTCATCCTCGCCGGCTCGATCATCGGCACCTTCCTGGAGAAATCTGGCGGCGCGCTGACGCTGGCCGAGCGCACGCTGAAGCTGACCGGGGAAAAGAACGTACCGGCGGCAATGGGCATCGTCGGCTATGTGGTCTCGATGCCGGTGTTCTGTGATTCCGGCTTCGTGCTGCTGTCGCCGCTGAACAAGGCGCTCGCCCGCAAAGCCGGCATCACGCTGGCCGGAAGCGCCATCGCGCTGAGCCTCGGCCTGTATGCCACGCACACCATGGTGCCGCCGACGCCGGGACCGGTGGCCGCCGCCGGCATCCTCAGCGCCGACCTCGGCCTGGTGATCCTGTGGGGCCTGGTCGTCAGCTTCGTCGCCCTGATCGCCGGCTGGCTGTTCGCCGTGCTGGTGGCGTCCCGCACCTATCTCTNNCCCGACACGGGCGAGGAGGAACCGGAGACCGTCGCCCAGCCGTCCGGCCCCTTGCCCAGCCTGGGCAAGTCGACGGCGCCGATCATCGTGCCGATCGTCCTGATCGTGATCCGCTCCTTCGTCGAACTGCCCAGCAAGCCGTTCGGCGAAGGCACCCTCATCACCCTGATCAGCTTCATCGGCCAGCCCGTGGTGGCGCTGCTGATCGGCGTGGGCCTCGCGATGCTGCTGCCGAAGAAGCTCAGCAAGGACATGATCTCGTCCACCGGCTGGGTCGGCCACGCGATCGTCGCCGCCGCTACCATTATCATCATCACCGGTGCCGGCGGCGCCTTCGGCAAGGTGCTGCAGAACTCCGGCATCGCCCAGGTGATCGGGCAATCACTGGCCGGCGTGCCGCTGGGAATCTGGCTGCCGTTCATCGTCGCCGCCGGCATCAAGACCGCCCAGGGATCGTCGACGGTCTCGATCATCACCACCGCCAGCCTGATGGCCNCCCTGCTCNCCTCGCTGGGACTGGAGGACGAAACGGCGAAGGCGCTGGTCGTGGTCGCCATCGGCGCCGGCGCGATGGTGGTCTCGCATGCCAACGACAGCTACTTCTGGGTGGTTACCCGGTTTTCGAACATGAACGTCCCCACCGGCTACCGCCTGCAGACCCTCGGCACGCTGTGCGAAGGCACCGCCGCCGCCATCGCCCTTTGGCTGCTCAGCCTGGTGCTGTTGTGAGGTGTGGAGGGGTCGGAAGCTCGGTCAACGACGTGGGATGAGCATCGCAGGGTGGATGAGGACTATGCCCATAATCCGGCAGATTTATCGCAACAGGCATACGTCAGAATAAGCTCTCAGCTATTATCGCCTACGCGGGCTGCGCATCACACTCCTACAAGTTAGAAAATGTGGGCATGTATTTTATAGGTAGTGTGTGGGGTGGCATGAGTGACTTATTGAACGGTGTTCATAAGGCGTTTATCGGATTTACAAAACGCGCAGAAAAGAGCACAGAAGAGATTTTATATACAACGTTTGTTGACAGCGAACCGTTATTCGATATTTTATCTGCTCGGAATATTCAGGTAATTTATGGGAGAAGAGGTACAGGGAAAACACATGCACTAAAATATTTATCTATATTTTTAAAAGATAAGAACATTAATTCAGTTTATATAGACCTTCGTTCAGTTGGTTCTGACGGAGCATTATACCACGATATAGCAAGACCTATTGCCGAGAGAAGCGTTAGGTTAATTTTAGATGTTCTTGGCGTGGTGGCAGATGAACTTTATGCAATTGCTTGTGAGTTGATATCTGATGCTCCGCACCCCGATCAGATTACAGATCGAATAGACGATCTATA
The DNA here is from genome assembly GCA_013414705.1 of Defluviicoccus sp. Lineage (GTDB taxonomy): Bacteria > Pseudomonadota > Alphaproteobacteria > Rhodospirillales > Defluviicoccaceae > Defluviicoccus. Next base: position 1,547,573 of record CP058705.1, on the reverse strand, counting down.
TAAAGCAATTTCAGATGTACGTATTGTAGGAGATTACAGGTTTAACTGGCAGGAAAGGCAGGAACTTGAGGCGAAGAATGATCATTCGGGAAATCTGGGGATTGTACAGGACGGGGTCAGCTTAACAGCTACTGCGAATGCCAGCTTATTGAATGCAAACCGGCAAATGCAAACATGCGAGACTAGCGGGAGTGTCTCTGGGAAACCAAACTTTCACATCGAATTTGGACGCGTCCAAGGGACTTTCAGAAATTTACTGGCTGTACTTGGAGAACCATATATCTGGATACTTATTGATGAGTGGAGTGAAGTACCACTTGATTTGCAGCCGTATCTTGCCGATTTATTACGGAGGACGATTATCCCAATTGATAATTTTATAATCAAGCTTGCCGCAATTGAACATAGGTCACGATTTTCTGTGCACAAATTGGGCGGCGAGTATATTGGTCTCGAATTGGGGGCTGATTTATCAGCAGATCTAAATTTGGATGATTTCTTAGTATTTGATAATGATCAGGAAAAAGCTGTCGAATTTTTTAGGAAGCTTCTATTCAATCACTACAAAGCTGTAGCAGGAAACTCGTCATTAGAAGGACCTGATCAGCTTATTAAGTTGGTATTCACGCAGGCTAACGTTTTCCAGGAATTCGTGAGAGCGGTTGAGGGCGTACCTCGGGATGCCCTTAATTTAGCAGCAAAAGTTGCAACGAAAGCCTACGGGAAAACTATCGCAATAAGCGATGTTAGAAACGCCGCACGCGACTGGTACCAACAAGATAAAGCGTCTGCAATTCGTGCAAACCCGACTCTGGATCGCACGTTAGAGCGGTTTCTGATCGGTATGAATCGTAAGGATTCACAAAGGGCTGAAAATCTGATTCAGGATTCTGGCTGGGGCAAGGAGGCCAGCATGGATGGGTCAGCCTCTTTCGATAGATTTACGCACGCGGCTGTTAGCGGCGATCGATGCGGGGATGAGTTGCCGAGCGGCCGCGGCCCGGTTCGGCGTGGCACCTTCGACGGCGATCCGGTGGCAGGCGCAGCGGCTCGTGACTGGCAACGCCGTACCCAAGCGCCAAGGTGGCGACATGCGCTCGCATCGCGTCGAGGAACGCCGCGAGGAGATCCTGGCGCTGTGGGAAGCGCGCAAGGACATCACGCTCGATGAGCTTCGCGAGCACCTCGCCGGCATCGGCTTGACGGTGGCGAACTCGACGCTCCACCGCTTCTTCGTGCGCCATTCCATCACGCGGAAAAAAGACCGGCCACGCGGTCGAGCAGGACCGTCCCGACGTCTTGAAGCAGCGCCGGGCCTGGTTCGACAGTCAGCTCGACCTCAATCCTGACCGGCTCGTGTTCATCGACGAGACGTGGACCGCGACCAACATGGCACGCAGCCATGGCCGCTCCCCAGGGGCGAACGCCTGCGGATGGGCTTCCCGCACGGCCACCGCAAGACCACGACGCTGGTCGCGGGGCTGCGGAAGAGCGGCATGGTCGCGCCCATGGTGCTCGACGGACCGATCAACGGCGAGTGGTTCGAAGCCTACGTGGCCCAAGTCCTCGCGCCCGATCTGCGTCGCGGCGACATCGTCATCATGGACAACCTGTCGAGCCACAAGCGCGCATCGGTGCGCGAGTTGGTCGAGGCCGCCGGCGCAACCCTGCTGTTCCTCCCGCCCTACAGCCCAGACTTCAATCCCATCGAAAAGCCTTCGCCCGCCTCAAAGCCATGCTCCGCAAGGCCGCCGAGCGAACCGTCCAGGGCCTCTGGGAGCTCATCGGCAAACTCCTCGACTTCTTCCAGCCCGCCGAATGCGCCAACTACTTCAGCTCGTGCGGCTATGACCCAGACTGATCAGAATCCGCTCTAAGCCACCTCATAGACAAAGTCATTGGCCAACGCCGCGCCCGCGCTTTCCTATTTTCCTCGAACATCAGAAATGAGATAGTCGATCGCCTTTTGATGCTCGCGTTCTACATCTTCTAAAAGAAATATTTCCTCTAATGAGGAGCCTGGAAAGAGATACGATGTATTTAAGATCGACTATGGCTGCTACGTCGACTTGATTAACACCCAAAAAGCACCGCAAGGCCTTTTCGAAGCAGATGACGACGGGTATGTCGATGTCCCTGCCGATGACTATCGTTCTATCCGGAGGGCGATACTGCGGCCTGAAGATCTTCAAAATTTCGCCGGAGATAGCAGCAACTCGTAGTTAGAAATCGCCCATTTCAGCGTATTCCGACGCATGGTTTCAGCCGCCGAGCTCGCCGGCGCCCCCACCCTCGCTCCGTTTCCGTTCCAATTCGGCGAGTATGGCCCGCGCGCAATGCGCGCTTCGAACGGGAGCGAACTCGATGACGGATTATGAAGAAATCTCCACTTGGCAACACATCTGATAACTGTTATTAATTGCTGTACATCTAATATACTACGGTTGGAGACCCGTCGAGATGGGCCGCAGTGTTTCACACATTCCCGGGCGCATCCGGTTCCGAATTCCTGATCTGCGTGGCAGCAAGACCCTCGCCTGTGCCCTGCAAAGCGGGCTGGAAATGCGCGAGGGTGTGCGCTGTGTCGAGGTGCGGCGCGCGTCCGGCTCGATCATCGTCCACTACGATCCCCGCCGCACCGACGTTGACGCCCTGATCGCCTTCCTGCACGGCGGCAAGATGGACGCGCAGCCGGAGCCCAGGGCCGAAAGGTTCGAGGGCGCTGAACCGGGGATCTTCAGGGAGATCCCATCGCCCGGTCCGTCCGCCAGATGGCGGTCGTGTTCGGCCAGGCCGCCTTCAAGGTGGCTCTGCAACAGGTGGTCCAGACCGGTCTCAGCGCCACTTATCGAGCCGCCTTCGCCCGGACCTGACGTGAGCCTCGATTCCAAGACAGTCGCCGCCCTCACCGAAGCCCTGGAGGACGAATACAAGGTCCGCGCCAGCTATGCCGCGGTGATCGAGACATTCGGCCCGGTGCGGCCGTTCGCCAACATCATCAAGGCCGAGGATCGTCATGCGGCCGCCCTGGAGCGGATCTTCGTCGACCATGGCCTTCCCGTGCCCNCCGACCGGTGGCTCGGCCACGTCGCCGCCCCGGAAAGCCTGACAGCCGCCCTTGCCGCCAGTGTTGAGGGCGAGATCGCCGACAAGACCATGTACGACCGGCTGTTGGCGGCGACCACCAACCCTCGCGTGCTGAGGGTGTTCGATCATCTGCGCCGCGCTTCGCGGGACAACCACCTGCCGGCGTTTCGACGGGCATTGGCGCACAAGCGCGATGCCGCAGCGCCTGCCGGGGACCGCACGGCTGTCGAAAGCCCGTCTATCGCACCCCTGCGCATCGAACGTGGGCACTCCGAGCGTCCAGGTCACGGTGGCTGGGGCGGGAACGGGTGTCGTCATGGCAGGGGAAATGGCCATGGCGGCATGCACGGCCGGGGCGCTGAATCGGCGTCATCCCTGCGTCGCGCAGTCCGCATCATCGCGACTGCGCGCCATCATACAGTCAGAACACCTTCCTGGATGTCGCCAATCGGTCGAGACGCAGGCGGTGGCGGTTGTCCGTCAGCCGGTAGCCCGCGGAGAGCACGGCCGCGACGGCCCCNAGCCCCGTGCCGCCCGCGATCAGGAACATGACCAGTAGCTGGTACTTGACGGCTTCGATCGGTGCGACACCGGCCAGGATCTGGCCGGTCATCATGCCCGGCAGCGAGACCAGCCCAATTGCCGCCATCGTATTGATGATCGGCATCAGCGCGGTGCGCAGCGCCAGACGCGTGGAGACGCGCAGCGCTTGGCGGCGGGTGGCGCCGAGTGCGAGCTGAGCCTCGATGGCGCTTCTGTCTCGCACCGCGGCGGTGGTCAGCGTATCCAGGCCCAGGCTGATGCCGGTCATCATGTTGCCCAGGATCATGCCAAGCAGAGGCAGCGCGTAGCGCGGATGGTACCAGGGATCGGCGTGGATCTGGGTCAGCAGTGCAAAGATCGTCACCAGACTTCCGGACACCAGCATGCAGCCGGTGCCGAGGCCATAGGACCAGAAGCCACCCAGCCGGCGCACCTGCCGGGCCATGACTTCCCGGCCCGCAAACAGGATCATCGCCAGCGCGGCCGCGGCGGTCCACAACGGTGAGACCAGGGAAAACAGCGTGGTGAGCACGAGTCCGACCAGCAGCAGCTGGACGGTCATCCGCACGGTGGCGACGGCGAGCTGGCGCTCAAGGCCGAGATTCAGGGCAATCGAGAGGCCGCCGTTCACAACCAGGAACACCGCCGCCAGGGCGAGGTGGCCATATCCGATGCTGATGTAGGTCATNGCCGGATCCTGACCGACACGACCGTGCGCGACATAAAGGCAGCGCCGGGCGACCCGTGCCGCCTGCGCGGCATCGTGGGTCACCCACAGCACTGCGGCCCCTTCGGCACAGCGCGCGCGGATGAGCTGTTCGACCGCCGCGGCCGCCTCGGCGTCGAGCCCCGACGTGGGCTCGTCCAGCAACAACACCCGCGGGTGCAGCAGCAAGGCGCGCGCCAGGGCAAAGCGCTGCCGTTCCCCNGTCGACAGGCGCAGGATCGGCCATGATTGCGAGCCGGCGGGCAACCGCAGGACGTCGATCAGGGGAGCGGCACTGGGCCANGTCGGAAAATGCTCGCCCACGCTCTCCGCCCACCAGCCGGGTTCCGCAGGCACGTAGGTGACGAGGCGCCGCCACAACGGGGCCGGCACTCCGGCACGCGATCGACCGTCCAGTTCGACGATCCCGGTATTGGGGTCGAGATCGGCGATGGCGCGCAGCAACACGGTCTTGCCGGAGCCGGACGGGCCACGGACAGCGACGCAGTCTCCTTCGGCGAGATCAAATGACGCCTGGATCAGGCCGGGCCGACACAGGTCGCGGACACACAGCATGAGCGGTAATGGCGGACACGCGCTGCGCCTTGTCAAGCACCGGCGCCCTGCGCATCAGGGCTATCGCATCGTCGACGGCGCTAGCGATACGAGTCACCGGAGCCGGCAGCAGGCCGTCGGCCGGGACCGCTGCCATTCGGGCAGCACCCCGGGCAAGACTTACGCCGTCTCGGGAGGCCCCGCCTCGTCGAGCATGGCCCGGTATTTTTCGTAAGACGGCGGAAAACCGCCGGTGTAGTTGAGCCAGTTGGTGACCGGATAGCGGGACGCGCCGGCCTTGTGCGTCGCCTCCAGGCCCGCGATCACGTCGTCGATCATCGAATACGGGAAGGAGAACGCCACCTCGTGGTCCTGGACCTGGCCGAAGATCCGGTCGCCGGTGCACGGCACCACCATCTGCGCCGCGCCGGTGATCGTGGGCGCGATGGCCAGATCGGCACAGTCGAGCCGGCCGCGGAACACCGAATTCATCGCCCCGCCCTGCTTCCACAGCACCGCCTGGCCGAGCCGCATGATCTGCGCCGAGTTGCCGTAGATGATCACCACGTCGGGAGTTCCGGCGGCCTTGGCGAGCGGAGCGGTGACGATGCCGACGCAGGCCCCTTCGCCCAGCTTCGGCACACTCTCCTCGCTCAGTTGCCCCGCCTGCAGGCTCTCGGTGTAGAGATCGACGCAGAGGTTGCCCTCGGTATAGTGCGGCAGCCGCTTCTCCAGGCCCAGCGCCATGGCGCCCAGCACGCACGAGGAATCCTCCCGGCCGAGCGCCAGAACCCAGCCATAGCGCCGGGAGCACGAAATCGCCTGGCAGGTGGTGAACCGGTTGCCCAGGTCGCGGGCCGGCCGGCGCGCCTTCGGCGGCGCCTCGTCCCAGCTCTTCAGGTACGTCACTGCCACCGGAAAGCTGGCGAGGCGGAGATAGGTATTCAGCGCGTCGTCATGGACGGCTGGGCTCGCAGGGTTGCTCGGAGCGTTCATGGGCCCTCCTCCGGAGCGTTCAGGTCACTCGGTCGTCTTGCCGTCAAAATGTTCGTGCGCGGCGCTCGCCTCTTCGCAGGTGCGATGGATCGTGCCGTCGATATGCTCGGGTGGCCCGTAGATCGTATAGAGCCGCAGCGGCTCCGTACCGGTGCTGATCACATTGTGGAGCGCACCTTGCGGCACGATGATCCCGTCATCGGCCTGCACCGGGTTGCACACCCCGTCGATCCAGATCTCGCCCTTGCCGGCCTCGATGCGGAAAAACTGGTCACGGTCGTCATGGACCTCCTCGCCAATCTCCTCGCCCGGCTGAATCGCCATCAGAACCAGCTGAAGATTGTGCCCGGTGTACAGAACCCGCCGGAAGTCGCTGTTTTCCTCTGTCGCCTTCTCGATGTTGTCAACATAGCCCTTCATGCGCGCTGTCCTCCCGCCCTCACGTCTCCTTCAAACGTGATTATCGATACAGCCTGAACGCCGAAATAGCGAGCAGATCGACGGTGAGCCCTCGTCGCACACAACGGCAAGAAGCCCGTACCGCACGGTACGCGCTGGATACGGCGGTCGCTGGATGCGGGGCTGCCAGCTCGCTGGCTCGCCGAGGCCGCCAAGAGGGCCATCACGGCGCCGGGAACACCAGTGTCAGCATCTCGTCGTAATGCTATATCGGAAAGTGTTCTCCCGCAGACTGCTCAACGTCTTGTGGAGAAGCAGGCGGCTCTCTTAGCCGCGCGGCGCCCGTAGAGTGTGACGCGCGTCTGGAAATCGCCGTTAGCGCTGCACGTGGCGACGGCGATGCGTGCCAAGCGCCCGAAATGCCCAGGCTCAGCTCTGTGACGGTCCTAAACGGAGGCAGCGGGCCTGAGTTGCAGGCCATCCGGGAAAAGCGACGCCAAGCAGCGCACCAAAGCCTGCAGACGCGCCGTTTCCGCCTGGATAATCGTCAGAAAGGCGCGACGGTCGCTGCTCGAAAGATCCTGGTGATCATCGAGAATCTCTGCCGCTGCCTGAATCGCAGCAATTCGATTCAAAAATTCCTGCTCTGTATCTTTATTCTCGCACAATTTCGGTCCTCCGGCGATGCGTTCAGTCTGCGATACGCCTTCTCTTAGGTGGGCAGTGTGACGCGAAGTTGGTAGAGGAGAAGCGTGGCTTTTAGACGCCGCGTCCGGAAAATGCAGGCAAGATCAATGCCAATCTTCCAGCCATTCGACCGATGTGCAGCAGAGTACACCTGCCAGACTTCGGAGACGCCCCCGAACCTGACGGCTATCTGATCATGTTTAAACCGATACACGGAATCCACCCCCACTGCGGCACCCTCGACGTCGTCTTCCACGGCGACCTCATGACTCTGAGGACCCGAGCCAGAAGTCTTTGGCGCGCGCCATGATTGTGTGATTCACCGAATTCTGCGGATATGGACGAAGGAACATCAAGAAACTGATCAGCGTGACGGTGTCTGGGGCGGTTCTGCCACTCTGGCACTTCCTCCGGCACCGCGTCCGTGACGGCACTGATCCGGTCAGGAGCAACGTCGAGGCAGTACAACTCGCGTAAGTGATCCTGTATCTCCCGCATGCTCATGCCGCGGGCGACCATCGAGGCGATCGTCTCGTCAAAGCCGGGAAACCGCCGCCGGGACTTGCCAGTTACGTGGCGATCCGTTGCACATCGAAGCGCGACAACCGATCCCGCGTTTAGCAAGCTTCTTCGTGTACTTAACGATTGGTTCCCCACATCTGCACCTTTGAAGCGCTGATGCCCCGCGGCCAGCCATGGTGCAGCGATACGCAACAAGCCTTCACTTTCCGCTTTCGCTGTGGACCTGTGGCGTGCGACAGAAGGGACAAACGTGGGCATGCAGCGGGCAGCCCTAATAAGGGGGCGCACGCGCATCGGTGATAGAAGCTGCACGGGAGGATGACCGATGGAAATCAAGACGGTCGGCGTTGTCGGCGCCGGAACCATGGGAAACGGCATCGCGCAAGCGTTTGCCGTATCCGGCTACAACGTCGTCATGCGCGACATCAAGGAGGAGTTCGTGGCGCGCGGCCTCGCCACGATCAAGAAGAGCCTGGAGCGGCTGGCGTCCCGCAACAAGATCAGCGCCGAGGCGAAGGACGCAGCGATTGCGCGCGTAACGACAACGGTTGACTTGGGCCCGCTTGCCGAGTGCGACCTGGTTGTCGAGGCGGCCCTGGAGAACGTCGACCTCAAGACGAAGCTGTTCAAGGAACTTGACGAGTTCTGCAAGCCGGATGCAATTCTGGCCACCAACACCTCGTCAATTTCGGTCACCAAGATCGCTGCGGCAACCAAGCGCCCAAGCAAGGTGATCGGCATGCACTTCTTCAATCCGGTGCCTGTGATGCAGCTGGTCGAGGTGATCCGCGCGCTGCAGACGGATGACGCCACCTGCGAGACGGTCCTGGAGGCCGCACGCAAGGTGGGCAAGACGCCGCACCTGGTGAAGGACCNNTACGGCTTCGTCGTCAACCGGGTGCTGATCCCGATGATCAACGAAGCGATCAACTGCCTGTACGAGGGCCTCGCCGGACCGGATGATATCGACGACGTGATGAAGCTGGGCGCCAACCACCCGATCGGCCCGCTGGCACTCGCCGACCTCATCGGCCTCGACGTCACCTTGAACGTCATGGAGACGCTCTACCAGGGCTTCGAGGATCCCAAGTATCGTCCCAGCCCGCTGCTGAAGCAGATGGTCGACGCCGGCTACCTCGGCCGCAAGTCCGGCCGCGGCTTCCACAGGTACGAAAGCGCCTGATACCAGCACGCTTCAACGCGCCTCGCGCCGCTGGCCCCACTACACGGATGCCGGCGGCGCGATTCAGCCTCAGCCGGAGCATTGCTCCGTCATTCCCCGAATCAGCCGTGCCGTCTGCCAGTCCAGGCGACCGTTCGCGCGCTCGGGGCGAAAGTGGCGCTGAAACGCTTTCAAGGTGGCGAACAGATCGATCGTCTCATAACCGATTGTCGCCAGCATTGAGCGAATCGCGTCGTCCTCAAGCACACACTCCTCTGCCTCCAACGGCCAGAGGCCGATGCCGCTGGCGGCAAGCGTGGTCCAGTCGAACAGCTCTCCCGGATCCATCTTGCGCCGGGGNGCGACATCCGAATGCCCGACGACGTTGCGGGCCGGAATCGGGTGTCGGGCGAGGATGTCCTGTGCCAAATCGATCAGCGCCGCCATCTGCGGTCCGGGAAATGGCCGGTAACCGAATTCATGGCCGGGGTTGACCAGTTCGACACCAATCGACCGGGCGTTGATGTCGGACGCTCCCCGCCAGAACGAGACCCCGGCGTGCCACGCACGACACCCNTCCGCAACGAGGTTGAAGAGTCTCCCGTCCTCGTCGATCAGCCAGTGGGCACTGACCTTCGCTTGCGGATCGCACAGCCGTGCGAGCGCTGCGTCCGTGCTTTCCATGCCCGTGTAGTGAAGCACCAGCATGTCGATCACGCCACGTTCGGGACGCTCGTCGAAATTGGGCGAACGCCACTCCGCGGCGATCACGCCGGCGCCAGCAGCGCGGATCATGTCGGGACCACCAGCACAGCTCATGTCGGGACCGCCGGCACAGGGGGCCGGCCGAAGGAACTGGATCATCGCCACACCAGTGAGCGTCACCGCGCCACCGATCAACAGCATCGTCGTCAACGGCTCATCCAGCAGCAAAGCCGCCAGGAACACCGCCAGCACCGGCGCCAGCAGGGTCAACGGCACAATCCGGTTCATCTCATGTTTTTCGATCAGGTAATACCAGAGGCCGTAGGCGACGACCGAGGCCCCGACTGCCATGTACACAATTGCTCCCCAGGCACGCCAGTCGGCCGCAGAAAGCGCTGCCAGCTGGCCGTGTTCGAGCAGCGCGCTCGCCGCCAGCAACAACGGGGCGGTGAGCACCGCGAGCCACCCGTTCAGCGTGAAGACGTTGATCGGTCCCAGCCGCTTGATCAGCACATTGGCGACCGACCAGGAAAAGGCGGCAATCACCACCATCAGCAGGTGCGCCATGTTCGGCGCATGCGCAGGCTCTCCAGTCAGCAGCCAGATTCCGGCAAAGGCGACCCCCATTCCAACGAGCTGCCACGGACCGAGGCGTTCGCGGTAGAAGATGGCAGCCAGCACCGCGCTGAACGGTACTGTCAGCTGGATGGCAATTGCCGCCGGCCCCGCGGACACGCCGGACAATCCCACGAACAGCAGCCCGAAGTGCAGGCAACCGAGCACCACCGCCAATGCCGCAATCAACGGCCAGCGGCCACGCCCGGGCGACCGCAGAAACGGTAAGAGCAGTGCCGCAACAAGAGCAAACCGCAGCCCCATCAGCAGCAACGGNGGCAGTTCCTGGACGCCGACCTTGCCAATGACGAAGTTCATCGCCCAAATCAGAACCACGACGCTCGCCGCCGACCAGTCACGCGCCGGAACTCCGGCCGAGGGCTCAGCCGTCCGTCCCTCCTCAACCGGATTACGCATGTGGGGCTACTTCAGTCCTCGCTCTCGCTCGATCTGGTCATACGCCGAGTTGATTGATGCCATCTTCTGCGTCGCCATCTCGATGAAGCTTTTCGGCACACCCCGCGCCATCAGCACATCCGGGTGATGCTCGCGGATCAGCTTGCGATAGGTGCGTTTGACTTCCTCATCGCTCACGTTCTCGCTCAGCCCGAGGACATCGTATGGATCGCCCTCCCCCTTGATGAACATCGAGCGGACGCGGTCAAACGCAAGGTTGCCGAGATTAAAGATAGCAGCCACGCGCTTGAGAAAAGCCAGCTCCAAACGATCAATCTCACCGTCGGCCCGCGCAATATAGAACAGGCTCGCAAGCAGGTCTTCCAGCACCGCCGGTTCGTGGCGAAACAGCCGCTCCACCTGCTGCGCGTAAGGCTCGAAACCGCCCGGCTCACGTTTCGCCTGATCGAAAATGCGGGCCACCTTGTGCGCGTCCTGCGTCGAGACCCGGAAGACTTCCTTGAAAGCGTCGATCTCGGCGCGGTTAACAACCCCGTCGGCTTTTGCCATCTTGGCACTGAGGACGATAACCGCCACCGAAAAGATCATTTGCCGGCTGGCTTCGCTCGATGCGCCGAGCGCCGCAAACGGTCCAAATCCGCCCCATCCCTCGCCCCAGGGAGGNCGGCAGCTTCCCGGTTCCCCGTCGTCGCGCATCTGGTCGTAAGCGTGACCGGCTGCCACCCCGAAGAGGGCACCAATGGGCCCGCCCATGGCAAACCCGGCAAAACTTCCAAATATCTTGCCCCACATTGAATTCCGGTCCGATCCCGCCGGCGACACGTCCTCTGCCACCATAGACCCTTGGCTGTGGTATACAAGCGATGTCGCAACAACCACATAACCTGGCCTGTTCAGCGGCACGGTGCTCCGGTTCGCCGACCGGAGCAACCAAGAATGTGCACTATTATAATATCACATAATCATCAGAATGGCGGATGCATGGAAACATTCCCGCTGTCATTCGAGGCACAGGGTTGCGGTTGTGTTAAGGTCGGCGCCACGGCACAGTACTACCCTCTACGATTGAATCGCGCTCGGAGTCGTTGCCGTGGATACGCACCCCATGACCGACAAGGCCTGTCTTGTCACCGGCGGCACGGCCGGCATCGGTTTCGTCGCCGCCCGCGAGCTCGCTCGCCTGGGCGCTCATGTCACGATCGTCGGCCGCAACACCGACCGCGGCCAAGGCGCCGCGGCAGCCATTCGTTCGGCCACAGGCAACGATGTGATCGCCTTCGAGTCCGCTGATCTGTCCGATCAGCAGGAACTCCGAGCCTTTGCCGCTCGCTACCTGCAACGAACTCCCCGGCTCGACGTCCTCGTCAACAACGCAGGCGGACTGTTCGGCCAACGCCGGGAAAGCACCGACGGCATCGAGATGACGTTCGCGCTCAACCACCTGAATTACTTTCTGCTGACAGCCCTGCTGCTCCCCGCCCTGCGCACCGCCCCCGCGGGACGAATCGTCAGCGTTGCATCCGAAGCCCACCGAGGGTGCACANTCGACTTCGATGACTTGCAGGGTGAACTCCGGTATCGACGCTGGATTGCCTACCGCCGCTCGAAGCTCGCCAACCTGATGTTCACCTATGAACTCGCCCGTCGGCTGACTGGTGAACGCGTGACCGCGAACGCCCTGCATCCGGGCTTTGTGGCCACCGACATTGGCGTGCGGCACGGTTTTGTTCCCCCGCTGCTGTGGGCGATCGGCAAGCTGGCCGCAATCACCCCGGAGCGCGGTGCGGCCGGCATCGTGCGACTGGCGAGCGACACCGATCTGGCCGGTGTGAGCGGTACCTACTTCATCGAAGGACAACCCGCACGCTCCTCGGACGCCTCCCACGACATCGAAGCCGGTCGCCGGCTGTGGGCCATCAGCGCCAATCTCACCCACGCAGACATCTGTCCTCTACCCGCACCTGACCAGGGGACGTCACACCTTGCCCGCTAAGTAGCATCCTGCGCATCCCTGCGTGCAGGCGCGCGCACGTCGGGGCTTGCCGCGGGCTGTTCCCGCCGTCACACTGCGTTCCACAAATGAGGCGTCGCCGGACAAGACGCACGCACCCCTGTGCTTCCGCCCATCCAAGGTCCAAGGAGTCCCCGCCCGTGCCCGATCTCGTCGTGCGTGTCCAGAAACCCAGCGACTGGGCCACCCCCGTGCGCATCCACTACTGGAATTCGTGGCCCGCGCAACGCACCACCGAGTGGCCGGGCGAGGTGATGACCGAGGAGAACGGCTGGTGGGTGTTCCGGTTCGACGGCATCCAGTCCGCCAACATGCTGTTTCATGACGGCGCCGGACGCCAGAGCCTCGATCTGTGGCGGGACATGGATGGCTGGTATCGCAACGGCCACTGGTATGACAGCGAANCCGCCGGCGGATGACGCTCCGCCCCCGGTCCGCCCGGATGGCATTGCCCCGCCGCCGGATCCCGCACCGCAGCCGCCGGGAACACCGCCGGTCAGCCTGNNGGCGCCGGCAACCCCGACTTCCGCGAAGAGACGATCTATTTCCTGATCACTACCCGCTGGAACGACGGCGATCCGACCAACAACTTCTTCTGCCGCGACCGGATCAAGTTCAACGCGCAGGGCCAGCCCGAAGACCCGCACTGGCGCGGCGACTTCAAGGGGCTGATCGAGCGCCTCGACTACATCGCCGACCTGGGCTTCACCGCCATCTGGATCACGCCGCCGGTGGAGAACCGCTCGGGCCTCGACTACCACGGCTACCACGCCTACGACTGGACGCGCATCGACCCGCGCCTGGAAAGCCCCGACGCCACCTACCAGGACCTGATCGACGCCGCGCACGCGCNNGGGATCAAGATCATCCAGGACGTGGTGGTGAACCACTCGTGTCAGTACGGCATCCGCGGCCAGGTGCACATCGACCACCTGCCAACCAAGTACTACGTCCCGCAAGGCGCCCAGCAGGGCCAGCAGGACTACGGGCCCTACAAGGGCAACCTCGGCAACTACGCCTGGCCGAACCGCGACGACATCGACAATCCTCNNGCCCCCGACTGGTGGCAGGAGCGGCACGAGCGCGATCCGGAAGGCATCGAACCGCTGGTCGACCCGCTGACCGGCGAGACGGTGCCGAAGCCGGGCTACAATCCGGGGCGCTTCTTCGGCATCGATGCCGGTGCGCTCGACCCCGAGTGGTACCACATGGACGGCTTCATCATGGGCGGCGACTGGGAGAGCGCCTGGCCGCTGCAGCAGAAGCACATGGCCGGCGACTGTATCGACCTCGCCACCGAGCGGCAGAACGTCAAGGACTACATCATCGGCTCGATCAACCGCTACCTCGACATGGGCGTGGACGCGCTGCGCCTCGATACCGTCAAGCACGTCGAGCGCAGCAACCTGCTCGAGTACGTCAACGCCTGGAAGGCGCACAAGCCGGGGCTGTTCGTCTTCGGCGAGAACCTGGTGAAGGGCTACGGCTGGGGCGACATGGGCGGCGGCGACAACGGGCCGTCGGAGATCCGCCCGTGGTGGTACACCCGGCTCGGCAACGATCCGCGTAACCCGAACTCCGGCGGTGACTCAGGCTTCGCGGTGCTCGACTTCGGCTTGTTCTCCTCGTTCCGCGACAACGTCAGCCGTGGGCACTATCAGGGCATCGCACAGGCGATGTCGATGGACTGGATCTATGGCGATCCGACAACGCTGATCACCTTCCTGCAGAACCACGACGTCGGCCCCGATAACGACTTCCGCGACCGCTTCCGCGGCGACGACTGGATGGCGGCGGCTGCGTATAACGTGCTGTGGACGGTGCGCGGCATCCCGTGCCTGTACTACGGTGAGGAGATCGCGTTCATGCGCGGCGCCCCGCAGGACGTGGTCGGCGCCAACGACACGCTGGACCAGACCGGCCGCGCCTATTTCGGCGACCACCTGAGCGACGCGCACATCGGCGAAACCCAGAGCCACCCGCTCTACCGCCACATCCGGCGGTTGAACCGCATCCGCCGTTCGATTCCCGCGCTGCAGAAGGCGCCGATGAGCCACTTCAACGAGTGGGGCTCCGGGATGAGCTTCGTGCGCGACTACAATAATGGCGAGAGCTACGCGGTGGTGGGCCTCGCCATCGGCGGCGACCAGGACGTGACCGTCGGCGGCATCCGCAACGGCCGTTACACCGATGCGGTCTCCGGCGGGACGATCGACGTCGGCGGCGGGACGATCTCGTTCCGGGTACACGGCAATTCCGCCGGCGTCTGGGTGCTGAACGGCCCCGGCAAAATCGGCGACGACGAACAGTGGCTACGGTAGAATGGCGGTGCTGGCCGTACCGCGGCGCACAGCAATGTCGATCAGCAGCGGGCCCACCATCTGCGAGATCAGCACCGCGACCAGGATGATCGAGACCGCGGCTTCAATCGGCTGCAGCGCTGCCGGTGGCAGGCGCTCACCGCGGGCGAACTGCGGAAGGCCAGCACCAGTCCCATCGCCAGCGCGCCTTGCGAGGGAAAGCACAGACCCAGATAACGGCGGGTCGGCTGGTCGAGCTTGAGCGTCGTGGCGGTGGCGAAGATGCCGGCGTATTTGCCGCCGAACCGGCCGGCAAGATAGACGGCAGTCGCCGCGAGGATGGCCGCGTGCGCGGCGGCGCTGAGCGGCAGATGTGCGCCAGCGAGCACGAAGAAGACGATGAACAGCGGCTCTTCGAACGACCGGATCAGTTCGTGGAGGAATCCACGCTCGGCATCATCGATACCGTTGGCGATCACCGCCCCCAGGCTGAGCGGCACCAGCAGGTGCGAGAGCCCCAGCGCCACCGCGCTGCCGATGCTGGCGACCAGCAGGCCCAGCAGCATCGCCGTCAGCCGCGCCTGCCAGCCGGGCGTGCCGTCCTCGATCAGTTTCCGCCCTCCCAGGTAGGCGACGCCCAGCGCAAGACCCGTAACGACGGAGACCAGTTCGTTCGTTGTGGCCGTGACCAGTGCGCTGGTCAGTGTCGCGGCAGAGCCGTCGGCACTCACCAGGGTCAGTGCCGCCGCCGAAGCAACACTGAAAATCAGCACGGCCGCCGCGTCGTTAAGAGCGAGAACACCCAGCACACGGTCGACGAAAGGACCTGATGCGTTCAACCGCCGGATCACCGAATAGGTGGTGGTTGGGGCGGTGGCTGGTGCGACGGCTGCCAACACCAATGCCGTCGGGAACGCAAGTCCCATCACCGATTCTGCAGCCAGCACCACGAAAAACGGTGCGAGAAGCTGTGCTGTCGCCAGCAACACGATGCTGCGGCCGATCTCCTTCAGCCGGGAGAAAACCAACTGGCTGCCGATGTTGAACGCGATCACCGCCAACGCGACCTGGGTGAATCCCTCGAGCGCGTGCAGCACGCCATCGTCCAGTACGTCCGTGACCCGGGACCGAGGACGACGCCAGCGATGATACAGCCGGTAATCCAGGGGACCCGTATCCGCTCGGCGGCCCCCAGCAGCGCACCGACTGCAAGGGTTACACCCAGCAGGATCAGCGGACTGGCCAACAGGTTGGACATCGATATACCCTCGTGGGTAAATTTCCTGTGTTGGGCGTCTGACCGTCAACCCTCGTAGACGCATCCGGGCGACACGTTCGGCGCCGCATCCGGGCGACTACGCTGACCCCGATGCCCTCATCCTTACGGCAGCTGACAATCACATGTAACTTCTCATGCTCAATCACGCTAATGCGCACGACGCAACGGGCATGTGAAGCATGGATAAAGCGACCCAGCGGTGCACCACCTTGGCAATCACCGCGGCTTCCGCCATGTTCAACCCGTGAGTTAGGACAAGGTGAACGCCATGAACCGTTTCCTTCCGGCACTGGCCACTGCGGCCGTGCTCAGCGTGTTTGCCGTCCAGACGGTCGCGGCCGACCCGCAGGAACAGCCCAGTCCGTCACAGCAAGCTGGCCCGTCAGAACAAGCCAGCCCGTCGCAACGGTCCAACTTGGTGACCATCGTCACCACCTACGATCCCGAGACCCAGATGATGGCGATGACGCTGACGCTGCAGGCGATGCAGAAAGGCGCCTCGGCCAGAGTCTTGCTCTGTGGTCCCGGTGGAGATCTGGCCCTGAAGTCGCCCCCTGCCTCGTCGATCGCACCGCAGAAGCCGAGCGGCAAGAGCCCCGGGAGATGATGCAGACGATCCTGCAGGCTGGAGCACCGGTGGAGGTCTGTGCCATCTACCTGCCCAACCGCAGTATGGGGTCCAGCAATCTTCTGGCGGGCGTCGGTCAGGCCACCCCGGATGCCATCGCCGCGCAGCTGATTGCCCCTAATACGCGATCCTTTCGTTCTGAATGAAGCCGACAATGTGCTCCGACGCTTAGCTCGCTGCGCATTCTGGGCAAAGCTACCCATGCGGTCCGTGCAATGACCGCACACGGATTGAATTGCACTGCCGGCACCGATCCGCTACGGGGAATGTTGCAGAGACGCGGGCGGCCGGTCAGGTCTCTTGCCCGATCGGTCCAACCTGACAAAACGAGGCGGGAACGATGAGTGACGATAGCTTCGACGTGGTGGTAATCGGCGGCGGGCCGGGCGGTTATGTCTGTGCCATCAGGGCCGCGCAGCTGGGGCTGCGCACCGCTTGCGTCGAAAAACGGGCAACGCTGGGCGGCACCTGCCTCAACGTCGGCTGCATCCCGTCGAAGGCGTTGCTGCAGTCCTCCNACCTCTATGAGGAGGCAGCGCACGAATTCGCCCAGCACGGTATCCGGGTCGATGCAGTCGCCTTCGACCTGGACGCAATGCA
Organism: Defluviicoccus sp.; assembly: GCA_013414705.1. GTDB lineage: Bacteria > Pseudomonadota > Alphaproteobacteria > Rhodospirillales > Defluviicoccaceae > Defluviicoccus. Next base: position 1,530,361 of record CP058705.1, on the reverse strand, counting down.
GGCACGCAAGGACAAGGTGGTGCAGCAGCTCACGCAAGGGATCGCCGGCCTGTTCAAGAAGAACAAGGTCACGCACCTGCTGGGCACCGGCACGCTGACCGGCCCGGATACGGTGCAGGTGCGTCCGGCCGACGGCGGCGAGGAGCGCACGCTCTCGGCCGAGAACATCGTCATCGCCACCGGCTCGGATGTCGCCCGGCTGCCGGGGATCGAGATCGACGAGCAGCAGATCGTGAGTTCCACCGGTGCGCTGGCGCTACCGAAGGTGCCGGAGACGATGGTGGTGATCGGCGGCGGCTTTATCGGCATCGAGCTGGGCTCGGTGTGGCGCCGGCTGGGCGCCAAGGTGACTGTCATCGAATTCCTCGACCAGATCATGGCCGGCATGGACGGTGAAGTCGCCAAGTCGATGCAACGGATCCTGCAGAAGCAGGGTCTGAGCTTCAAGCTGGGCACCAAGGTGACGAAGGCAGAGCCGGGCGAGGGCGGCGTGACGCTGACCATCGAACCGGTGAAGGGCGGCGAAGCGGAAACCCTGACCGTGGAAACGGTCCTGGTCTCCGCCGGGCGGCAGCCGTATTCCGAGGGCCTCGGGCTGGAGAGCGTCGGCATCACGACGGACAACCGCGGCTTCATCCCGGTTGACCATCAGTTCCAGACCAGCGTTCCGGGAATCTTCGCCATCGGCGACGTGATCGGCGGCNAAATGCTGGCGCACAAGGCGGAAGAGGAAGGCGTCGCAGTCGCCGAACTGATTGCCGGCCAGTCCGGCCACGTCAACTACGAGGCCATTCCGGGCGTCGTCTACACGTGGCCCGAGGTGGCGGCGGTCGGGCAGACCGAGGAGCAGCTGAAGGCAAACGGCGTCGCCTACAAGGTTGGCAAGTTCCCGTTCACCGCCAACAGCCGGGCGCGCTGCAATGCCGAGACCGATGGCTTCGTCAAGATCCTCGCCGATGCGACGACCGATCGCATCCTGGGCGCGCACATCATCGGACCTGAGGCCGGCGATTTGATCCAGGAGCTGGTGGTAGCGATGGAATTCTCGGGATCGGCCGAGGACGTCGCCAGGTCCAGCCACGGCCATCCGGGTCTTTCCGAGGCGCTGAAGGAGGCTGCGCTCGCCGTCTCGGGACGCGCGATCCACATCTGACGGCTTTTGAGGGAGGTTGGTTTTCAATGGCGACGCCTACATCCGACCGCTACGCGACGTCGATGGTCGCACTGCACTGGCTGATGCTGGTGCTCCTGGCAGCAGTGCTGCTGCTGGTCGAGTGGCTCGAATACATTCCGAAGGACGACGCCCTGTTCCGCGGCGAGGTCCGCAACTGGCACAAGTCGCTGGGTCTCACCGTGTTCATTCTGGTCTGGATACGGCTGGCGATCCGGCTGGCGACGCCCACTCCGCCGATCATCCCGGCACCACCGGCCTGGCAGCAGTTCGCCGCCAAGGCAGTTCACTTGGCGCTCTACGCGATCATGATCGCCGCGCCGATCGCCGGCTACCTGATGAGCAATGCCTTCGACAAGCCGGTCGCGTTGTTCGGCATCNCCCTGCCGACCCTGATCGCTCCCGACAAGGAGCTGGGAGGCCAAATCTTCGAAGTCCACGAGACGCTCGGCAACGCGTTGATGATCCTGGTCGCCATCCACGCCGCTGCCGCCCTGTTCCATCACTACGTGCAGAAAGACAACACGCTCGCGCGCATGCTGCCGGGAGCACGCCGCACCGGCTGATCGCACCGGCGCGGCGCCTGAGGGTTACAGTGATGATTACGTGGCCGGATCGGCGACGAGTGCATTCCGCATCGCTCGTTCAAGATCCGGCTGCTCACCTCGATTCAGGATATCAAGCACCACGAGGTGATCGAGGGAAACGCTCAGAACATTAATGAACGACCGGCTGCTGATCTTTGCGCTGTGCACTGCCGAAGTGCTGACGATGGCCGGCGTGTTTGCCTTTCCGGCATTGCTGCCGTCGTTCATCGTTGAATGGGGACTGAGCAAGACGGAAGCCGGCTGGATCGCCGGTCTCTATTTCGCCGCGTATGCCATCACCGCGCCGCCGGTTCTGGCGCTGACCGATCGCGTCGACGCACGCTACGTCTATCTGGGCGGCGCGCTGCTGGCGGCGGCGGCGTCGAGCGGTTTCGCGCTGTTCGCTGACGGGTTCTGGTCAGCACTGCTGTTCCGCGGCCTCGCCGGCGCGTCACTGGCGGCCACCTATATGCCCGGCCTGCGGGTGCTCATGGACCGTTACCAGGGTCCGCAGCCGTCGCGCGCGCTGTCACTTTACACGTCCAGCTTCAGTCTCGGTACGGCGCTGTCCTTTCTGCTGGTGGGCGAGATGGCTGCCGCCGCCGGCTGGCGCGCCGCGTTCGCCGCCACCGCCGCCGCCGCCCTGCTCGCCGCCGCGGTGCCGCTGCTGGTAACCCGCGTGACGCCGGAACCGCCGCTTGCCGGCTCGCGTCGCCTGCTCGACTTCCGGCCGGTGTTGGCAAACCGGCCGGCGCTGGCCTATGTGCTCGGCTATGGGGCACACTGCTGGGAGCTGTTCACCCTGCGCTCGTGGATGGTGGCGTTCCTCGTCTTCAGCCTGAGCCTGCAGACGGATACGACCTCCGGCGGTGAGAGCGGCTGGCTGTCGCCGACTGTAGTCGCCAGCCTCTCGGGTCTGGTGACGATGGCCGCCAGCATCGCCGGCAACGAGCTGTGCGTACGCTACGGCCGGCGCCGGATGATCACGATCATGATGCTGGTCTCCGCAGCCGCGGCCGTGGTGATCGGGTTCACCGCCCCGCTCGCTTATGCGTTCGTCGTGACGCTGATCCTGGTGTATTCCTGCCTGGTGCACTTGGATTCCGCTTCGCTGACCGCCGGCACCGTCGAGGCTGCAGCGGTTGGCCAGCGCGGAGCGACGCTGGCCGTGCACAGCTTCGTCGGCTTCGCTTGTGCCGGGCTGGGACCGCTGGTCTTCGGCGTGGTGCTGGATGTTGCCGGGTCCGGAACCACCACCGTGTCCTGGGGCCTGGGCTTCGCGTCCCTGGCGACCGTCGGCGTGCTCGGTCCGCTGGCGCTCCGGATCGGCCTGCGCCCCGGCGAGGACGTCCGCACCCACGCCGGCTGAGGGTCGCTCGGCGCTGCGCGGGTGAGCCGCTGCTATCGCTTGGCGCGCGGGTGAGCCGCGCGGTGCACCGCCTCCAGTCGCTCGGCATCCACGTCGGTGTAGCGCTGCGTCGTCGAGAGANNCGCGTGGCCCAGCAGCTCCTGGATCGTGCGCAGGTCGCCGCCGCCAACCAGCAGATGGGTGGCGAACGAGTGACGCAGCGCGTGCGGCGTCGCCGTCTCCGGAAGCCCCAGCAGCGTGCGCAGCCGGCGCACCTGACGCTGTGCGACCGCAGGATCAAGCCGGCCGCCACGCGCGCCCACGAACAAAGGCCCGTCCGATCCCGGCTGCCAGGGGCAGATGGCGAGATAGGCCTCCACGGCCTCGGCCACCACCGGCAGTACCGGCACCACCCGCTCCTTGTTGCCCTTGCCGGTCACCCGCAACGCCTGGCTCCCAGCCTGGCGCCCTGATTGGCCTTCTGGTGGACTACGCGGCGCATCGCGCCGGTTAAGCGCCAAGGCCTCGCTGATGCGCAGACCGCAGCCATAGAGCAGCATCAGCAGCGCGGTGTCCCGCGCACCAATCCAGGGCTCGTCCGAGAGATCGGAGACAGCCTTCACCGCATCCGCTGCGTCCGTCTCGCTCAGCGGCTTCGGCAGCGCGCGCGGCAGGCGTGGCGTGCGGATTGCCAGCACGGCCGGGACATGTGCGAGCGACCGGCGGTCGAGGAAACGGACGAAACCGCGCACCGTTGACAGCGCGCGCGCCGTCGACGTGCGCCGATAGTCCCGACCACCCCGCCATGCCAGCCAAGCACGCAGATCGGCCGGGACCAGAGTCGTCAGCGCAGCCAAGTCCGGTGGTGCCCCCAGATGGACGGCGAGAAATTCCAGAAAAGCACTGAGGTCCCGCCGGTAGGCCTCGACGGTATTCGCCGCCAGCCGCCGCTCGTATTGCAGCCACACCAGCCACGCCTCGACGGCAGCCGCAAGATCGGCCGCCACCGGCAACAGGGCCACAGCCCGCGGGGCAACCGCCTCGCCGGGGTCAGGTGCCGAAGGGTCAGGCGCAGCAGGGCCAAGCCCAGCAAGGTCGGTCAGGATGGGATCGGCAGCAGGCGGAACAGGCACACTTCTACGATCTTGGCAAGGAAACGCAGCAGCTCGGTTCCCTGTCCGGGATGAAAGGCCTCATCGCTGCGACAGCCGAAAGCCAGCAGACCCGTCGAGGAATCCTCGCCGCTGCGAATGCGCGCCAACGCCGCCGAGCGCACCAGACCGGCGCCGGCACCGAAGACGCTGCCGTCGTCAACCATTTCGCGGTAAAGCGCCACGTCGCGACCGATACCGACGAAGCGGTCCACGTCGCCGGTCCGCAGCCGGCCAATGCCGTCGATCATCGGCTGCACGCCCGGCCCGGGCTCCAGGCCAAGCGTGACCACGTCCACGTCGAGCAGGATCGGCAGGTCGTCGTTCACCGCGCGCAGCAGCGCCGAGACGTCCGGGGCCGCCACCAGAATGAGCACTGCCGCATGCGTCCGGGACTGGATTGCCAAGTTGGTCCGGCTGGTCTCGATCACTTCGTTGGCACAGTCACGCAAGCCGGTGATCTCGCCGCGCAGGCTCTCGACCATGTAGCGCTGCATGTCGACCACGGTATCGCCACTGAACCGCGACGGCGGGGTCATCGTCCGTACCAAGCCGTGCAGCAGGTCCGGGTGACGATCGAAGAACTCCGGATGCAGGCGCAGATAGCCCGCAACCGCTTCGTCCTTCACATCGTCCTCATCGGTACGCTCCACCTGCGACAACGACGGGATCGAACGGCTCTCTTTCTCGTGGCTCATGTCTGCTCCTATAGCAGATACGTCCACCCGCGACTAAGCGCTAAACTCGCTGCGCCATGCATAGCGATCGCGACCGGACGCAAACAGAAGACAGCGAGACCATAGCCGGCGGCACGACGCGACCCTCGGGCGCTGGCGCGCAAGTGGCCGTGCTGTTGCCGCTGCCACTGCAAACCCCCTATGACTACTGTGTTCCGGACGATCAGACGGTGGCGGCAGGAGATTTCGTTCTGGTGCCGCTGGGCGGTCGCACGATGATTGGCGTCGTTTGGGGGCCGGGTTCTGGCAGCCTGGACGAATCACGGCTGAAGCCGATCCGCAGCCGCCTGCCGGCACCGCCGCTGCCGGCGGCCTCGCGTCGATTCGTCGACTGGGTGGCCGCGTACACCGTACAGCCGGCCGGCACCGTGCTGCGGATGGCGATGAGCGTCACCGACGCGCTGCAGCCGCCGCGACCGGCACGCGTGCTGCGCCCCGCCGAGGCACTGCCTGCGGGTCTGGCGCTGACGCCGGCCCGCAGGCGTGTGCTCGACGTAATCGCGGACGGCCGGGCGCGGCCGGCAACCGAGCTCGCGCGCGCCGCCGGTTGCGGAACGGGCGTGATCCGCGGCCTGTTGACGGCAGGAGCGCTCATCGAGGACGCCCTGCTGCCGCCTGCACCGCCGGCGCCCGACTGGCGTCTCCCGGGACTGGTGCTGTCGGCGGCACAGACGGACGCCGCCCAGGCCCTGAGCCGTGGCGTCGGGACCGGATTTTCGGTCAGCCTGCTCGACGGCACCCCGGGAGCCGGCAAGACGGAAGTGTACTTCGAGGCTATAGCGCATGCGCTATCGCGCGGGCTGCAGGTTCTCGTCCTGCTGCCGGAGATCGCGCTGTCCACTCAGTGGCGGCGACGCTTCTATGATCGCTTCGGCGCGCCGCCCGCCGAGTGGCACTCGGACCTGAGCTCCACGCAGCGACGGCAGACATGGCGCGCGGTGGCGGACGGCACCGCGGATGTGGTGGTCGGCGCGCGCTCGGCACTGTTCCTGCCGTATCCGCGCCTGGGGCTGATCGTCGTCGACGAGGAGCACGATGGTTCGTTCAAGCAGGAGGACGGGGTTGCGTACCACGCCCGCGACATGGCGGTGGTGCGTGCCCGGCTGGGCGAGATTGCGTGCGTGCTGGTCTCGGCGACCCCGTCGCTGGAAACGGTGGCGAACGTCCGCGCCGGACGCTATNCGCGAGGTGCCCTGCCCCGGCGCACCGAAGCCGCCCCTCCACCACACGTGGAGATCGTCGACCTCAGGTGCGACCGGCCGCCGCGCGGCCGCTTCATCGCACCCCGCCTGCACCGGGCGCTGACCGAAACCCTGGATGCCGGCGCACAGGCGATGCTGTTCCTCAACCGCCGGGGCTACGCGCCGCTGACCCTGTGCCGCTCTTGCGGCCACCGGCTGCGCTGCCCGTCGTGTACCGCCTGGCTGGTGGAACACCGGCTGATCGGCCGTCTGCAGTGCCACCACTGCGGCTTCGCCATGCCGCTCCCTTCTGCCTGTCCCGCGTGCCACGAGCCGGATGTGCTCGCTGCTTGCGGCCCCGGGGTGGAGCGGCTGGCCGAAGAGGTGGCGACGCTGCTGCCGGGAGTGCGCACCGTCGTCGCCACCTCGGACACGCTGGGCGGTCCCGCCGCTGCGGCCGAACTGGTCGTCCGGATCGAACGCCGTGAGGTCGATCTGATCATCGGCACCCAGATCGTTGCCAAGGGCTACCATTTTCCCGGCCTGACACTGGTGGGGGCGATCGACGCCGACCTGGGATTGGCCGGCGGCGAATTGCGCGCCTCCGAGCGCACCTTCCAGCTCCTTTACCAGCTTGCCGGCCGCGCCGGTCGCGAAACACCCGGCCGGGTGCTGCTGCAGACCTGCTGTCCGGAGCATCCGGTGATCGGGGCACTCGCCGCCGGCGACCGCGACCGCTTCCTCGCCGTCGAAGAGGCCGAGCGCCGTGCCGACGGCATGCCGCCCTACGGCCGGCTGGCCGCACTCATCGTCTCCGGCCGCGACGAGACGGTGGTCGAGNGATCGGCCCGGGCGCTGGCGCTGGCCGCTCCCACAGCAGACGGAGTACGCCTGCTGGGCCCCGCCCCGCCGCCGCTGGCGCTGCTGCGCGGCCGCCACCGCCGCCGACTGCTGCTGATCGCCCCGCGCGCCTTTCCGCTGTCGTCCACGGTGCGCGACTGGCTCGCAGCCGCCCCACAGCCGGCCTCGGTCCGCGTGCAGGTCGACATCGATCCACAGAGCTTCTTGTAAGCACTTGCCGTGCTCACGGCACCGTCTGGCATCGTGAGACGCAGGCAAAGCGATCCACCGCAAGTATCTCCCCGGACACCTGTCTTTCGATCGCGTGCGTTTATTCGCGTTTGCAGCACGACATCTGGGCGGTGGCGGCGTTGCTGCCCCTTTCCGCAGCACTTTGCCTCTCATCTCAGCAGGTCCTGCTGCGCCAGTAATCGCAAGCCCTCAATGCGATGATTTAAGATGCAGAAATCGTTGTTGTTTTAGCGAACGCTTTCGGAACCCCAGCCATGTTGCATGGCGAAATCGAGTGTGTTACAGAAGGTTCCCGCGCGGCCGGGACCATCCGCAACAGAGCCGCGTTCGGGATAATCTGGGGCCTCGCGTAGCAACTGGCCCGACAACCAACAAACTTTTAAGAGGGCGCTCTCCGGTGACATCCGCATCCCAAGGCTCCACCGGCCTCGCCGAGCGTTACGCCACCGCGTTGTATGATCTCGCCGAACAGGACAAGGCACTCGACGCGGTCGCCACAGAATTGCAGACCATCCAGGACCTCATCTCGGCCACTCCGGACATGCAGCGGCTCATCCGCTCGCCGGTGATCTCCGGGAAGAACAGCGTCGCGCCATGGACGCGATCCTGGCAAAGCTGCAGGCAAGCGCGTTGACGCGTCGGTTCGTCGGTCTGGTCGCACACAATCGGCGCTTGTTCGCGCTGCCGAGCATCATCGCCGCATACGTCAAGCGTCTCGCCGACCAGCGCGGCGAAACCACGGCGGAGGTGGCCTCTGCGACGCCGCTGTCCTCCGAGCAGCTGGCGGCGATTGCCGCAGCGCTCAAGTCGTCGGTCGGTCGCGACGTGGTGCTGTCAACACGGGTCGACCCGGGGCTGCTGGGCGGCCTCGTCGTCAAACTCGGCTCGCGCATGGTAGACAGCTCCTCAGAACAAAACTGCTCCGGTTGAGCTTTGCGATTAAGGGGATCGGGTGATGGAAATTCGCGCCGCTGAAATCTCCGCCATTCTGAAACAACAGATCGCGTCCTTCGGGACCGAGGCGGAAGTTGCCGAAGTTGGGACTGTACTTTCTGTCGGTGACGGCATCGCCCGCGTCTACGGCCTCGACAAGGTCCAGGCCGGCGAGATGGTCGAGTTCCCGGACGGCACCAAGGGAATGGCGCTGAACCTGGAAGAAGACAATGTGGGTGTCGTGCTGTTCGGTGACGACCGCAACATCCGTGAAGGCGATACCGTCAAGCGGACCGGCGCCATCGTGGACGTGCCGGTCGGCAAGGGACTGCTCGGCCGGGTGATCAACGCCGTCGGCGAAGCGATCGACGGCAAGGGACCGATTGACGCCGCCGAGCGCCGCGTCGTCGATGTCAAGGCACCGGGCATCATTCCGCGCCAGTCGGTGCACGAACCGATGCAGACCGGCCTCAAGGCGATCGACAGCCTGATTCCGGTCGGTCGCGGTCAGCGTGAGCTGGTCATCGGTGACCGTCAAACCGGCAAGACGGCGATCATTCTCGATACCATCTTGAACCAGAAGCGGATCAACGAAGCGGCGACCGACGAGCACGGCAAGCTCTACTGCGTCTACGTCGCCGTCGGCCAGAAGCGTTCGTCCGTCGCCCAGTTCATGAAGGTCCTGCAGGACAACGACGCGCTGGACTACACCTGCATCGTTGCCGCCACCGCGTCGGAAGCAGCCCCGCTGCAGTACCTTGCGCCCTACGTCGGCTGTGCCATTGGCGAATACTTCCGCGACAACGGCATGCACGCGGTCATCTTCTATGACGACCTGTCGAAGCAGGCGGTGGCCTACCGCCAGATGTCGCTGCTGCTGCGCCGCCCCNCGGGACGCGAAGCCTATCCGGGTGACGTGTTCTATCTGCACTCACGGCTGCTGGAACGCGCCGCGAAGCTGAACGCCGACAACGGCTCGGGCTCGCTGACTGCGCTGCCGGTGATCGAAACCCAGGCCGGCGACGTCTCCGCATACATCCCGACCAACGTCATCTCGATCACTGATGGTCAGATCTTCCTTGAGACCGAACTGTTCTATAAGGGCATTCGCCCGGCGGTGAACGTCGGCCTGTCGGTCAGCCGGGTGGGATCGTCGGCGCAGATCAAGGCGATGAAGAAGGTCGCCGGCACCATCAAGCTGGAGCTGGCGCAGTACCGCGAGATGGCGGCGTTCGCCCAGTTCGCCTCAGACCTCGACGCTTCGACGCAGAAGCTGCTGGCGCGAGGCTCGCGCCTGACCCAGCTCCTGAAGCAGCCGCAATTCCAGCCGCTGGCGGTGGAAGAGCAGGTGGTGGCGATCTACGCTGGCACCCGCGGCTATCTCGATGCGGTGCCGATCGACGACGTGAACCGCTTCGAGGCTGGATTGCTCGACAGCATCCGGGCCAATGGCGCCGACATCCTGGAGGCGATCCGCACGCAGAAGGATCTCACGCCGGAGATCGAGGACAAGCTGAAGACCTTCCTCGACCGCTTCAGCAAGTCGTTCGCGTAAAACGGCTTTCCGGACACCTTCGCGAACGGGACACCTTCGTCATGCCCAGCCTGAAAGACCTGCGGGTCCGGATCACCAGCGTCAAATCGACGCAGAAGATCACGTCCGCCATGAAGATGGTCGCGGCGGCAAAGCTGAAGCGGGCGCAGGCGGCCGCCGAACAGGGCCGCCCGTATGCGGAGAGCATGGAACGCATGCTCTCCAACCTGCTGTCCAGCATGCCAGCCAGCGGCAACGCACCGAAGCTGCTCACCGGCGGTGGCAGCGAGCAGACACACCTGCTGGTGATCATCACTGCTGATCGCGGCCTGTGCGGCGGCTTCAACGCCAACATTGCCCGCGAAACGCGCCGCAAGGTGGCGGCGCTGCAGCGTGAAGGCAAGTCGGTGAAGCTGCTGATGATCGGCCGCAAAGGACGCGACGCGCTGAAACGCGATCACGGCAAGCTGATCATCGATACGATTGAGAACGTTACCCGCGCCGGGGCGCAATTCGGCCCGGCACGCGATATTTCCCGACGCCTGGAGGATGTTCGACAAGGGCGAATTCGACGTCTGCACGATCATCTTCAACACCTTCAAGTCGGCGATCAGCCAGGTGGTGACGGCAAAGCAGATCATCCCCTTCCCGGTCGCCGAACTGCAGACCGAAACACCGGCCACGGCAGGTGGCCATGGTGCCGCCGAGCATGCGGCGGGTGACGCCAGCAAGCCGGTATACGAGATGGAGCCGGAGGAGCCGGTGCTGCTGGCGGACTTGCTGCCGGCCAATCTGTCGATGCAGATCTTCCGTGCGCTTTTAGAGAGTACCGCTTCGGAGCAGGGCGCGCGGATGACGGCAATGGATAACGCTACGCGAAATGCGGGCGATATGATCGCCCGTCTGACACTCACCTACAACCGGAGCCGTCAGGCCGCCATCACCAAGGAGCTGATCGAAATCATCTCCGGCGCCGAGGCAGTGTAGTCGCTCACAGGCGCGAACCGGGACCTGTTGGAGGAGCTAAGGTCAATGAACAGCAAGAACGCCGTGGGCACGATCACCCAGGTGCTGGGGGCCGTCGTCGACGTCCGCTTCGCCGAAAGCGAGCTGCCGAAAATCATGAACGCACTGGAAGTCGAGCTCGAGGGACGCCGGCTGGTGCTGGAAGTCGCTCAAGAACTCGGCGAAGGCGTGGTGCGCACCGTCGCCATGGACACCACTGACGGATTGGTGCGCGGTCAAACCGTGGCTGACACCGGGGCGCCGATCTCGATTCCCGTAGGCCCGGAAACGCTGGGCCGGATCATGAATGTGATCGGCGAGCCGGTGGACGAGCGCGGCCCGATCGTTACCAGCACCAAGTTTCCGATCCACCGCCCGGCGCCGACGTTCCTGGATCAGTCGACGGAATCCGAGATTCTGGTGACCGGCATCAAGGTCATCGACCTGATCGAGCCGTACGCCAAAGGCGGTAAGGTGGGTCTGTTCGGTGGTGCGGGCGTCGGCAAGACCGTCATCATCATGGAGCTGATCAACAACATCGCCAAGGCACACGGCGGCTACTCGGTGTTTGCCGGTGTGGGCGAGCGGACCCGCGAGGGTAACGACCTCTACCACGAGATGATGGAATCGGGCGTTATCCAGACCGACGGCAAGGGCTCGAAGGCAGCACTGGTGTATGGCCAGATGAACGAGCCACCGGGAGCACGCGCCCGCGTCGGCCTGACGGGCCTCACCGTCGCCGAGTATTTCCGCGACGAAGAAGGCCAGGACGTGCTGTTCTTCGTGGACAACATCTTCCGCTTCACCCAGGCGGGCTCGGAAGTCTCGGCACTGCTGGGCCGCATCCCGTCGGCGGTGGGCTATCAGCCGACGCTGGCCACCGACATGGGCGCGCTGCAGGAGCGGATCACGTCCACCAAGAAGGGCTCGATCACCTCGGTGCAGGCCATCTACGTGCCGGCGGACGATCTCACCGACCCGGCACCGGCCACCTCGTTCGCCCACCTCGACGCAACCACGGTGCTGTCGCGTTCGATCGCCGAGCTCGGCATCTATCCGGCGGTGGACCCGCTCGACTCGACCTCGCGCGTGCTCGACCCGCGGGTGGTGGGTGAAGAGCACTACACGGTCGCCCGTGATGTGCAGCGCATTCTGCAGACCTACAAGTCGCTGCAGGACATCATCGCCATCCTGGGCATGGATGAACTGTCGGAAGAGGACAAGCTGACCGTAGCCCGGGCGCGGAAAATCCAGCGCTTCATGTCACAGCCGTTCCACGTCGCAGAAGTGTTCACCGGTACGCCGGGCGTCTTCGTCGGCCTTGAGGACACCATCAAGGGCTTCAAGGGCATCGTCAGCGGTGAGTACGACCACCTGCCGGAAGCGGCGTTCTACATGGTGGGCACCATCGAAGAAGCGATGGAAAAGGCGAAGAAGCTCGCCCAAGACGCGGCATAAGGCACGGCGGCTGAGACGAGGACGAAGAGATGGCGGACACGCTGAAGTTCGAGATCGTCACGCCGGCGGCCCGGATGCTGTCAGAGGACGCAGAACTGGTGATCATTCCCGGCGCCGAAGGCAACTTCGGCGTCATGCCGGGCCATGCGCCGCTGCTCTCCTCGATCCGGCCGGGAGCGATCGAGATTCGTGATCGCACACTGAAGATCCTGGCACAGTACTTTGTCGAAGGCGGGTTTGCGGAAGTGACCACTGAGCGCTGCACCGTGCTGGCGGAAGAAGCCATTTCGGTCGCAAAGATCGACCGCGAGGTAGCCGAAAACCGGTTGAAGCGGGCGCACGATGCGCTGATGGTCTCTGAGACGCTGAACGTGCGCACCGTTGCCGAGCGTGACGTGCGTGCGGCCGAGGCCATGGTGGCCGCACTCGACGAATACGAGCGGACTCAGCTCAAGGGCCACTGATCGACAGGATCACCCAGGTAGGGCGCAAGCGAAATCCGATCAAGCGGAGCTTGATCGGATTTTCTTGCTTCAGAAAGAAAACAGTTGGAGCATGGTGAACGCTAACGGGGCAACCTGCGGACAACACGATGCAGCTTTTTCTGGTTCAGCATGGCGACGCCGTTCCGGAAACGGTTGATCCGCAACGGCCCCTGACCGAGATCGGCCGAACTGATATCCAACGGCTGGCTGATTTTCTTGCTGCTGCCGGTGTTCGCGCCGGACGGGTGGTGCACAGCGGCAAACTGCGGGCCAGTACATCCGCAGCCATCCTGATCGAGGCAATCGGTGCAGATGCATCGATCGAGGTCATGGAGCACGGCCTTCTGCCGAAAGATTCTCCGGAGTATCTGTCGGACACCATTGTCACTTGGCAGGAGGACACGGTGCTGGTGGGCCATCAGCCGTTTCTGGGCCGCTTGGCGTCCCGCCTCGTTCTGGGTAAAGAGCAGCCGCAGCTTGTGGACTTCNACCCCGGCACGCTGGTCGGCTTGGTTCGCCGCCCGGCCACCGGTGCTTGGTTGGTCGGCTGCATGCTGAGCCCGGAGCTGCTGCGCCGCTGACGGACGCCACCCCCACCGAATTCTGCCGCTGGGATCTCACCCCACGCAAGCGATTGCCTTGCAGCGACACGTCGCCGCGGCGGTCGAGCGCGAGGATCGGCTGCCAGAGCCAATCCGCACCGTTGCCGGCATCGACGTCAGCTACGGTGCCCGCGGGCGCGCCACCCGGGCACGCGGCGCCGCCGTGCTGCTGGACGCCCAGACTCTTGAGGTGCTGGACCAAGCAACGGTCGAGTGCGCCACCACCTTTCCCTACATCCCGGGCCTGCTCACCTTTCGCGAGGCGCCGGTGGCGATAACGGCGCTCGAGGCGCTGTCAGCCCGCCCTGATCTGATCGTCTGCGACGGCCAGGGTATTGCACATCCCCGGCGGTGTGGTGTCGCCAGCCACCTGGGCCTGGCACTCGATCTGCCGTCGATCGGCGCCGCCAAGTCGCGGCTGACCGGCTTTTGTGACGAGCCCGGGCTGGCGCGCGGATCCTGCTCCCCGCTGCTCGATAACACAGAGGTGATCGGCGCTTGCCTGCGCACACGCACCGGAGTCGCACCGATGTGGATCTCGATCGGCCACCGGGTCTCACTGGCCAGCGCCATCCGTCTGGTTCTTCAATTCGCACCCCGGTTCCGCATGCCGGAACCGACACGCCTCGCCGACCGCTTGTCAAAGGCGCGCGCTTAGCGCGATATGCAATCAGAGTACATCGCTCAGATCGATCAATGTGTCCTCGGAACTATTTCGCATCTGCGACAAACCGGACACATTACCTTATGCTCACAAACCCTCCAGATGTGGACTTTTTCTTGTTCAATAACTTGAAATGTGACCACTCGGTGATGACATTAAGGAAAATAAAACTGGCCCCTTGCAATTCTGCAGCGCAGCATAATTTAGAGATCCATGATGCGCTGTATGAGAATCCTTCGCGAGTCCGAGATGCCGAGGTATCGGGAGCACCTGTTGCGCCTCGATGCCAAGGATCGCCGCATGCGCTTCGGTAGCTCGCTCGACAATGCCGGTATCGAAGCGCACGTGCAGCATCTGCGCGAGCGTGCCGACCGGATCCTGGCGTTGCTGGACGAATTCGGCCGCGTCGTGGCCGCGGTGCACATCGCCCTCCTGGAGGCGGCTGCCGCCGAACTGGGGGTAACGGTCGATCGCCGCTGGCGAGGCCGCGGTGTGGGCCGGGCGGTGTTCGAACAGGCCCTGTCGTGGCTGCGCTGCCGCGGCATTCGCCGGGTGTTCCTGGTGTTTCTCAGCGAAAACCGGGCCATGCGCACGCTGGCCCGTGCCTTCGGTATGAGCATCCAGAACGACGCCGGAGAGATGACAGCGGAAATGACACTGCCGCTGCCGACCCCGTTCAGCGTTCTGTGGGAGCTGATCGTCGAATACGCAGGGTTGTGGCCAACCTCACTGCGCCTGGCGGAGGGTGACCGTGTGTTCGTCTTGCAGCCCGGCATTCAGCCCTCTGTTCAACCGGCCGTGTGAACTCATCGCGTTAGGTCGATGATCTGATGTCCAATCGGATCTAGACTGGCGTCTGGACCTGGGCCGGGCACCGATGATCCGTTACGCCCGGTGCCCGGCGTGCGGTAGAGATACAGGCTGTCCATGACGTCATTGATCCGGTGTATCGGGAGCGCAGTCGTACTGTCCGGCCTGCTCGGCGGCTGCACCAGCATTGACGGCAGCTACACGCGGGTCGACGGCGCTGCACCGGCACGGGCGGAAGACTGCCACGTCGACGTCTACCCGCTGCCCCCGAGCCAACCGTATACGGTCGTCTCGCGCATTACCGTGCACGTGGACAGAACCCATTTCCTCGGCCGAAGCCTCGACGAACCGATGCCGGAGTTGCTCCGCCAAGCATGCCGGTCGGGCGCCGACGCGGTCACCAACCTCTCGGAAGAGCTGGATTCCCACTCCGAGTCCGACGCCTACACGCTGACGGCAGAGGGTATCCGACTCACCCGATAGCCCTCACCCCGCAGCCGAAGGACCGGCGTTGCGGTTGGCGCCTGTGGCCGCACGCGCTATGGTAGCGAGGGTGAGTTTTCTGCGGGTGCCGTGAGCCATGCGTGTGCTGTTCGTCCATCAGAACTTTCCTGCGCAGTACGTGCATCTGGCACCGGCGCTGGCGGCACGCGGCGATGAGGTCACGGCACTCGCCATCNGAGGGCAGAAGCCGATCCCGGGAGTGCGCATTTTCCGCTACAAGCCGCAGCGCGGTTCAAGTCCCAATATTCATCCCTGGGTCACCGACATCGAGACCAAGGTCATTCGCGGCGAAGCCGCGGCTCAGGCGGCGCTGAAGCTGAAGTCCAGGGGCTACGAGCCCGACGTCATCTGCGCCCATCCCGGCTGGGGCGAGGCACTGTTCCTCAAGGACGTGTTTCCGAAGGCGCGGCTGCTGGCGTTCATCGAATTCTGGTACAAGGCTGACGGTGCCGATTTCGGCTTCGATCCGGAATTCAGCGAGGACGGAACAACCGGCCGCTGCCGGCTGCGGATGAAGAACGCGAATTCGCTGCTGAACCTGGATGTCGCCGACTGGTGTGTCAGCCCGACCGAATGGCAGCGCTCGACTGTCCCCGCATTCTATCGGGATCGGGTGAGCGTCATCCACGACGGCATCGATACCGCGCGCATCCGTCCCGACCCGTCGGCATCGGTCAAACTGGCGAAACGCGGTGTCGTGCTCAGGCCCGGCGACGAAGTCATCACCTTCGTCAACCGCAACATGGAGCCGTACCGCGGCTTCCACATCTTCATGCGCGCCCTGCCGGAAATCCTGCGGCGGCGTCCCAACGCCGTCGTGCTGATCGTCGGCGGCGACGAGGTCAGCTACGGCAAGAAGCTGGAGAACGGGCAGACCTGGCGCAAGAAGATGCTGGCGGAGGTAGGGGATCAGCTGGACATGCAGCGGGTGCGCTTCGTCGGCCGCATTCCCCACGACGACTTCGTCAGCATGCTGCAGGTCTCGGCAGCGCATGTCTACCTCACCTACCCGTTCGCGCTCTCCTGGTCGATGCTGGAGGCGATGGCAGCCGGCTGCCTGATCATCGGCTCGGCGACGCCGCCGGTGCAGGAGGTGATCCGCGACGGCGACAACGGCCTGTTGGTCGACTTCTTCTCGCCACAGGGACTGGCAGAGACCCTCGACCGGGCCCTCGACAGCCCGAACCGGATGGCGGTGCTGCGGCAGCGCGCCCGCGAGACAGTGGTTGCCCGCTACGACCTGCAGAGCTACTGCCTGCCGCGACACATCGCGCTGGTCGATGCCGTGGCCGAAGGCCACCTGCCCCCGATCTGGACGCTGCAGCCGCTCGCTGCGCCAAGTCCGTGCCAAACGGGTCGCGTGCAGCGATTGCGTCCAATGCATATTCCACACCCAGTGGGGCTTTACCTACTCCGACAGGCTGACACACGATTGCCGAGCCGACGGGCTCGCGAGGCCGCGACCACCGTACCAAAACGACCCTCACCTAACGAATGTGCTCCACCGGGCCCATGACCTGCGGTTTCCGTCCGTTGCCGTTGACCTCGTTATTCTTCACCCGTGCACTGCTGCCGTGCTCTACCGCGAGACCGTGACCTTTGTTGCCCGTGATCTGGTTGTCGATAAAGCTGGCCTTGCCGCCTCGACTGACGTAGATGCCATTCTCGGTGTTCTTCTGCACTTGGTTGTCGTCGAAGGTGCCCGTCGAGGCGTCAACGACGATCCCGGACAGGCCGCTTTCGGAGATGCGATTGCGGGAAAATGGCCGCCCCCGTCACGGCTCAGATAAATACCTGCCTCGCGGTTGCCGCTGATGACGTTGCCAGTGACCTCGGCGGACGCTGATCGCAGCACCTCGACACCCGACCAGGCATTGCCCGCTACGAAATTGTCGATCAGCCGCGCCTTCGAATTGTCGGCGACAACGATGCCGGTGCCGGCACTGCCGACGATCCGGTCGTTGCTCAACGTCACTTCGCCGCTGTTCACTAGGCTAATGCCAGCGCTGCGGGACGTCTCGACGCTCGAATCATCGAGCACCAGCCGGCCGCCGTCACGCACGCTCACGCCTGCCTCGCCGCTGTCCCGGATGATGAGCCCATGGCCCGTTACGTCTGCATTGCCGGATATCGCAAGCGCGCTGCCGCTGCCACTGGCGATGGTCACGTTATCCAGCTGCAGTCGCCCGGCAATCACCGCAACGCACGGTTTCCTGCCTACCCCTCGTTACGCAGGGAAATACCCCGAACTGACGCGTTTGCCGCGTGCGACGTCAGGCATACCTGGTCGGAAACGATGATACTGACCATCTGCGGTTGTTCCGGATCCCAGCAGATGCACATTCTTGTCCAGCTCGATTCCGAAGTTGTAGATGCCGTGCCGCAGGCGGATGATCGCACCCGCTGGAGCACCAGCGAGCGCATCCGCTATCGTTTGCACATCGCCTCTTCCCCTTGGATCGACGACGATTTCCACTGGAGGGCTCCCGCCCGGTTCCACGGTTGCCTTTCCAGGTGACATCCCTGCCGGGGGCAACAGGTCGGAATGCTCGATCTCGGAATCGCCGCCGATCGGCAACGGCAGAGCGGATGCGGAGACATCCACCGCCGCCGGTTCACCAGGCCCCGAAGCCGATCGCGCGACCGCCCAGCCGAGAACGGCGATCGCCAGCAACAGGATCCCGATCCGCAACAACACGCGCTGGCCCATTCGCCCTGCCCGTCCCACAGGTCCCGACGGCCCGCGAAGTCGGCCGCGCGTGGGACGCAACCGTCCGCCGGAACCGGACGCCGTTTGCGATGTGGTTGACGGTGCGTCCGCTGAAACGGTGGACGGAGCACCAATGTCTAATCTGGAGGATACAGAAGCGGAGACAGCCGCCAGCTCTGGCGCAGCGGTGTTCCCGGTTCTGGCCCCCTGCTCGGCAGCCGTGCCATCGGGCGCGGCCCGCCGGCTGGAAGGTTGGCAGTCGCCAGCAACCACTGACGGCCACCGGTCGCGATCGGCCCGCCCCGCGATCTTCAGCCCCATCCCTCTTCACCTACCGGTGCCGGGGAACCTCGTCCCTCGATGTTGGCCGGGAGTTTACCGAGGCTAAATCGAAACCGGCAAGATGGCTGCGCTCTTTCCGCGCATCTGTGACCACGCCCACATCCACCTATTCTGGCTGTGACTGTCGTGGCAGCCGGCCGAGCGGGGCCGTATCGCCATCGGTTGTGGCGGGAGGAGGAGCAGGTGTCAGCGGGCTCGTGCTGGGTTCTGGTGCCGGCCGGGCCGGCTGCTCCGCCGGAGAGAGGGCGCTGTCTGCGGCCTGATGATTGTTCACATTACGGACGGCTACCCGACGCAGATCTGTCAGAAGCGCCGGCGACACTTGGCCGGTCGGAGCCAATCCATGGTCACGCTGAAACCGCATGATCGCTTCGCGTGTGTGATCGCCAGTGGCCTCGTCACTCGCCCCTACATCATAGCCCAGCGCTCGCAAAAGACGTTGTGCTTCAAAAAGATGATCGGATGGGGCGGAGTGTGGAACAGAGGGCGGGCAGCCGGCTGAGGGAACATAGCAGCAGCCGTCATAACGGCCGGCGCAGCGGAGGGTGTGGTGGCGGGTGACGCGGCCGATGGAGCTGGCGATGACGCTGCCACCGAAACTGGTGATGGGGCAGCAGGTGACGTGTCAGGCGGTGTAGGCTTAGCGGTGGTGGGTGGTGTGGCCCCAACGGCGACGGTCGGTGCAGCCTCAGGGTGTCAGGCAGCGCGACCGATGGAGTGGGCTGTGTGGTGACAGGCGGCAGGGGCTGTGAGACGACCGTCGGCGTCACCTGTGTGGCGGCAGGCGGTGCCAGCGGGGTAGACACGGGTGACACAGATTGCAGAGATTCGGCTTCCTGCCGCGGCTGCGGCTGTATCGATCGTCCCGCCAGTCGCGCGACGGCAACTCACAGCCGGCGACGAACAGTACAGCGAACAGGACTGCGGGGAGCGTGCGCACTCGCCGATCACCGCGCCGTCGCTGGCGCATAGCGCGGTTGACGGGATGGTGCCGGCACCATCTTGCTGGCAAAAATCTGCTTGCTGGCATCAAACAGCACCACGCCTGCGAACGATTGGAAACAACGCTGACCGATTTCCTCCCAGGCCCCAGCCGACGACAGCAGCATGCGTGAACGAATCGGTGGCACGTAAAGGGCGGTCGCCGACTGATACGGCGTAAACAGCGCATCGCGCAGGCTCAAGGACAATTGCTGGGGAGTGTACGGCCGGCCATGACCGAAGGGNGTGCGTTCGAACCGGGCCCAGAGCCCATGCCGGTTGGGCACGACGACGAGCAGCCGCCCGCCGTCGGCCAACACCCGCCACAGCTCACGCATCATCGGCCGGATCTGCTCGCCACACTCCAGAGCATGTACCAGCAGCGCCCGGTCGACTGACTGGTCGGCCAGCGGCAGCGCCGTCTCGTCCGCGAGCGCCGTGAGCCCGGGCCCGTCCGACGGCCAGTGCAGGACGCCCTGTGCGGCCGGCATCAGTGCGATCACCCGCTCCGCTTCACCCCGGAAAACGCCGAGAAATGGGGCCGCATAACCAAGCCCGAGCATGCTCGCGCCCCGAACGTCCGGCCACAACAGCCGGATGCGGCGGCCGATCATCCGTCGCGCCACCCGTCCGAGGATCGAGGCATAGAAATCCCTCAGGTCGACCGCATCCATCCACATTTGACGCCAATCTAGCGCAAGCGCCGCGCGCGGTGTTAGTGTTCCATCCCAACATGCGCCGCGATCGAGCCGCGGTGACCGAACAACGATCAAAATATGCTCGAATTCGGACCACGCGGACGGGGCGAAATCGGATGCCGGAACTGCAGATCGAGCTGATCCCGGTGCTGCGGGATAATTACGTCTACCTGATCTTCGATCCAGCGACGCAAGCGTGCGCCGCGGTCGATCCAGCGGTGGCACCGCCGGTGCTCGCCGCACTCGACCGCCTGGGCTGGCGGCTCACCCACATCCTCAACACCCACCACCACCACGATCACGTCGGCGGCAATTTGGCGCTGAAGGCCGCGACCGGATGCACCATCGTCGGCTATGGCCCCGACGCGGCGCGCATCCCCGGTCTCGACGTCGCCGTGAAGGACGGCGGTACCGTGACCGTGGGTTCGGCCACCGCCCAGGTGATCGAGGTGTCCGGCCACACACTGGGCCATATCGCCTACTGGTTTGCCGATCATGCAGCGCTGTTCTGCGGCGACACCTTGTTCTCGCTCGGCTGTGGCCGGCTGTTCGAGGGCAACCCAGCGATGATGTGGGCGAGCCTGGGGCGGCTGCGCGACCTGCCGCCGGAGACGCGGATCTATTGCGCCCACGAGTATACCGAGGCCAACGCCCGGTTCGCGCTGACGCTCGATCCCGACAACGCCGCCTTACGCGCACGCACCCGCGAGGTGTGCGACCTGCGCAGCCGCGACTTGCCGACCCTGCCCTCCACCATCGGCGTCGAGCGGGCGACCAATCCGTTCCTGCGCGCCGATGTCCCCGAGCTGCAGCGAGCGGTCGGCGCTCCAACCGGCGATGCCGTCGCCGCGTTTGCCGAAATCCGCCACCGCAAAGACGTGTTCTGAGACGCGTCCAGGGCGCGTTCTAGTGGCCGTCCGCGCACACGGTTCAGAGCGGCCTGTGTGGCACGTCTGGGACGTCGACGCAACGCGTACGGGCGTAAGTTCGGGTGCGCGCACGCCAGCACATCTGCAGGCACAGCAGGGCTTGCTGCCCTGCCGACGATACTCCCGAATTCTGCGCCCCCGGCGTCCTGGCCCCACGGACACGGTGATCTGTCCCCCTCCCTTTCTACTCTTCCTCTACTCTTCCGGCGGACAAGGGCCATCCGGCGTGACGCCCGGCAGATCAGCTGGTGAGACAGCGACAGCGGTGTGGCGACCGATGCCCCGGTAAACTTCTACCGAGCGCAAGATCGCGCAGTCCCGCTGCGTGCGCCCCGGCAAGTCTGCCGGCACTGAACCACTTGGCCGTGCCTTGCGGATCGACGGCGGCAGATCGTCGCGCATACCGCCGGAGGGCTCAATGTTCGACAGTGTAACAGGAAGTGGCATAAGGCCGCCTTCTGCTGACGAACCCTGATCCAGAGATGACACCGCCTCGGCCGGCTGTGCAGCAACCTCCCCTGCCCGCACCACCAACAGAACGCCCATCATCATGACAACCACGCACATCCGCTCCAGGGTTGGACGCGCGCGTCGTCGCTCCTCAAAAAGCGGCACCCCGACCTCCTTTCCGGATCTCTCATTCGACAGCATACTGCTGAAAACGCTGCTGTTCGGTGATGCAGCGCACTGGGACAAATCACCAAAGCACACCGATCGGCGTCGCACTGCGCTCAACCGTGATAGACGCGGCTATCGCCCGACCTCAGACTGACGAGCTTCCCGAGAAGTCAACACAGGACAAAGCGATGGACCGTCACCATCCGGCGAAGCAGGCTGACGGCGAAGCGATCACCGGCGAAGCCATGGTTTCGAAGATCAGATAGCGAGCGCGCTGTGCCGCCCATCTGCACCTCGATCTCCTCCGCCTTCCTTGAGCTCGACCCGCGCTCGTCGCACGTGCTATCCTGTCTTACTCAGGAGGGCTGCGGAAACGGGCTGGTGGACGTAGCGTAAGCGATTGATGTGGCGTAGGGTTTGGTTGCTGAAGCCGACCCTTCGACGACATCCGGGCTGGCCACATCCGCCATGATCGACGATACGGTGCTGCCGTTCGCGTTTCCAGCCGTCGCACGCAAGAACGTCACCGCCGCCTTCGACGGTGGCCGGATCACCTCGGACGGCGGGGTGATGCTGCTGGCCGACATTCTGCGGGCGCGCCGCACCTGCGCCCGCATCGACGCCATGACCCGCGGCCTCGACATCCGTTTCGTCGTCACCAGCCTCGACGCCGGTTCGCCCGAGCATGCCGACGAAGTCCTCTCCGGCGCCCGCGGCCAGCCGAGAACCTGATCAAGCGGCACAAGAGCCAACTCGCGTCGGACCGCACCAGTTGCCGCTTGCCGCTCGCAAACCAGGTGCGACTGGTCCTCCATACTGCCGCCTACTGGCTGATCCTCGCGCTGCGCGACGCCATCCCGAAAACGCACCCTCTGGCGGTAGCCGAGTTCGCAACCCTGCGGCTACGGCTGCTGAAGCCCGGTGCCCGCGTCATCGAAACCGCGTCGCGCGTCCGTCTCGCCTTCGCCGCCTGTCCGGACGCGTCGCCGATCCGCCACCTCGCCACCGCGCTCGCCGGACCCTGAACACCGGGGCCACTTCACTCCACCGCGACAACAGCCGCAACAGACGCTCCGCGTGCCGTGATCGAGGAAGACGGAGTCGGCCAAATATCCAATCAGAACCGATGCCACAGTGGTCCCACGGAACGGGTCCTCTTCAGTGTCAGCCTGCCACCCGGTTTGTGCCACCCGGCCCCGTCGACGATGACGACGGCGTGGTCACCGGGGGACGGCCTCGCCGATCGTGGCGCCGATTGTGGCCAAATGCAGGGTCATGGCATCCTCGTCGGCATGGGGCAGCATCCGGCCTGCGCCGGTGCCGCGGGCCAGCCAGCCCCCGAAGATGGAGGCCTAGCGGTAGCGGCAATCCCGAGCGGCGGGCGGCCGGCTGCCCTTGTCCGCCCCCTGGGTCCGCCCAGGTGTCAGCCAGAGTGCCTTGTTGGCCGACACGGGCCTCGTCCGGCCACCAGGGCTCGATCGGTTTGCCATGGGCGTGCCCAGGGATGGCTGCCGCGATGGCTGCCGCGACCAGGGCGGTGACGTTTTTATACGCTTCGATGGCTGCGGGATCCTGGGCCGGGGTGTGCGGCCGCGCTGACAGATGGCGGAACCTGAACCGCCGCAGCTCTGCGCCGCCTCGGCACGGCTGCGACCCTCCATCACCAGCGCCAGCGCCAACATCTGCCGGGCCGTGTTCGCATCCGTGCTGCATGAGGTCGCCCGGTGGAGGCCGGCCGCGTCGTGTTCTGTGCGCGTGATCGCAATCGCCATCCCATCCCTGCCTCATGTGTGTCCTTGCCGGCGTTGCAGGACCTCCGCTTCTTCGATGCTGACAATAGCCTTGCCGACCGGCCAAAGCGAAAGCATGGCCAGCTTGAGGTGCGCCCAGGCGAACGGAATGCCGATAATCGTGATGGCGAGACCGACGGCGGTAATGACATGCCCAAGGGCGAGCCACCAGCCGGCGAGCAGGAGCCAGATCACATTGCCGAGCATGCCGAGCCGGCCGGTGCCAAGATCCGGAGATCCTTCAACCTGATCCCGCGGCACTGCGACGCGCCCGAATGGGAGGAGCGTGTAGTCTGCGATGTTGAAGGCGGCGCGTGCCCACGGTAAGCCGATAATGGTGATCGCCATCAACACCGCCGCAATCAACCACGCAACCGCCATCCAGAGGCCGCCGGTGACGATCCACAGAATATTCAGCAGGAGGCTCAACAAATTCATCTGATGGACACCTCTGTCTGATCCGTGTTAATCAAACTACTCGACTGAAGTATTTGCAAAAACCGCTAATTAAGAGAGAATTTCACGGGCTCTTCGCCAGTCATTATTCGATACCAGAGCGAAAAACTCGTCAAAATATCGTGCGTACATCTCCGGGCGCTCGATGAGCATCGAGTGGCCGACGCCGGAAACGATGGTGAGATGGCAATGCGGCATTCGCGCCGACATCTCTTCCACGTCCTGCCTCGGTATAAATGGATCAAGGGCGCCCCAGAGCACCAGATGCCGATGTTCGATGGACCCCTGGCTGGGGCGCAGGCCGCCGGTTCGCCAGTGCCGATCGAGATCAGTCGCGGTTCCGAACCAGATGCCGTCAGAAATCTGACTTGTCCGCTCGACGAGCCGTTCAAACAACTGCTTTTGAGCAGGAGTGGCGTGATCGGCGAACATCGGCTGCAGTCCCGTCAGCGTTTCCGGACGAAACAGCGTCGGCGCTACCATCGCCAGCGTCGCGCGTGTGTTCTCACGCGACGCCTTCATCGCCTGCAGCAGCGCGAAGCTTTCAGGTGGAAACCGCAGGCCCATGGGACCGACGGGGTCGAGCGCCAGGACCTTGTCGAAGCGTTCGGGCTCCATCAACAGCATGTAGGTGCTGATCAGGCCGCCAGTAGAGTGGGTGGCGAGATGACAGCGATCGATGCCGAGGCAGCGGATGGCCGCGAGCATGTCCTGGGCGTGTTGCCGGATTGTGTAATTGGAATAGTCGGACAAGGGCACCGGCTTGTCCGAGTCGCCGCAGCCGCGCCAATCGACGGCGACGACGCGGAACTTCTGCGCGACGAGCGGTCCGACGAGGTCGAACCACATCCCGCACGCCAGATTCCCATGAACGAACACCACCGTCTGCGAGCCGGCTCCNCATTCCACACAATTGAGCCGGACCTCACCGATATCGATCAGCATTGCTCTGTTCCGCTGCTGTCCCTTGCGACCGAACCGGGAACGGGTCTGAACGCAACCGTGTTCTCTTTCTGTTCGATCCTTGATATGATCCCGTCATGCTGGTGCGCAAGATCATCCACGTCGATATGGACGCGTTCTACGCGTCGGTTGAACAGCGCGACAACCCCGAGCTTCGGNGGCGTCCCGTTGCAGTCGGCCATGGCGCCAGACGCGGCGTGGTGGCTGCAGCCAGCTATGAGGCGCGCGCCTATGGTGTCCGCTCGGCCATGCCGTCGATGATCGCTCTGCGGCGATGCGCGGACCTGGTGTTCGTCGCCCCACGCTTCGAGGTCTACCGCGCCGTCTCGCGCCAGATCCACGCGATCTTCGCCGATTATGCGGCGCTGATCGAGCCGCTAGCGCTTGATGAGGCATATCTGGACGTGACGGAGAACCGGCGCGGACTGCCGAGTGCCTCGATCACCGCGAAGGAAATTCGTGCGCGTATTCTCCAAGAGACCGGGCTGAGCGCTTCTGCGGGCATTTCCTACAACAAGTTTCTCGCCAAACTCGCTTCCGGCCAGCGCAAGCCGAAGGGCCAGTTCGTCATTNCCCCTGACATGGGCCGGGATTTCGTCGCGGCGCTGCCGGTTGCCAGGTTTCACGGCGTAGGGCCTGTTACGGCTGCGAAGATGCAGCGACTTGGAATCGAGACAGGGGCCGATCTGCGAAC
Source organism: Defluviicoccus sp. (assembly GCA_013414705.1). Lineage (GTDB taxonomy): Bacteria > Pseudomonadota > Alphaproteobacteria > Rhodospirillales > Defluviicoccaceae > Defluviicoccus. The sequence continues at coordinate 1,504,918 of CP058705.1, read as the reverse complement.
GAAGCCGCTTTGCTTCTTGCAGCACCACTTCGGCAAATCCGCTGCGTGGTATCTCGGCATCGCCAACGGCCAAGATGATCGGCCGGTCGTCGCCGAGCGGCCACGCAAGTCTTCCGGCTCCGAGACCACCTTCGCGCGAGACCTCACCGCCTCCGCCGACATTGAAGCGGGAGTTGCGGCGATGGCCGAGGATGTCTGGGGCTGGTGCGAGCGGACGGAAACGTTCGGGCGAACGGTGACCGTAAAGGTGAAGTTCGCTGATTTTCATCAGGTGACCCGCAGCTGGACCTCACCGACAGTCATCGCTCGCCACGATCTTCTACGCCAGGCGAGCCTCGAACTCGTCCACACGCTCCTGCCGACCAGTCGAAGCGTCCGGTTGCTCGGTGTCACCGTCTCCAACTTCGCGCGAACGCCCGATCAGCTGTCCGATCGGGCGTCCACGGAAGCTGCTGACGAGCTGCCACTGTTTCGTCGCGTTGGGACGATCCCGCCGGAACCTGGTACAGCGACGACCGTCGCAGCGGCAGGTACAGATTGATGGCACGGCGGGAGGCAGCGCCGATCTGCCGCTTCACGGTGGACGCGTGCCAAAATGGCTGGGGATCGCATGACCCGCCTGGGCGTGGTGATCGGTGAAGCGGTCATCCTTGAGTACGGCCGCGAGGAATTACTGCGTCGGTTGACTCACTCTTCCGGCTTCTTCCCGGCGCGTATTTGAGGTGAATCGGCGTGGGCGCGCCTTAACTTGTGCCACTGTCTCGCCATGCACTTTGGCAAGACCACCATCCGTCGCGCCTGACCCGGTCGGAAGTCGCAAGGGGGAAGCAACTGTGGGCATGATGGATGACGAGCCTCTGGCGTTTGGGCGTGCAATAGGAGATAATTGCTGTGCCGTGACAGAGGAGGGGGTTATGTCGGGCAAATTGGCGTTACGCCGAATTCCTGCTGAAAAAGAACCAGAGCGCGTGCTAGCGGCCGCGCCGTGGCGTTCGCCGCGCTGGTCTTTGCAAGTGCGGTCTCTGGCACGGGCATCTCGGTGGCGGACACCATCCCGCAGCCGCTGCGCGCGGACATCCAGGTGCACAAGGTTCTGTCCACCTTTACCCAGGCGAATACGCCCGCGACGCGGATCGCCAAGGATCCGCGCACCAATACGCTCTATTACGTCAAGCTCACGGGCGGGATCTACAAGGTGGACTTGGCGACGCAGACCAGCGCGCTCGTTTATGCAACCGCCCAACACAAGCTGCACCGTATCCAGGGCTTCGCGATCGGTCGCGACGGGACGATGTACCTGGTGGGGAACGCCGACGTGCCGGGCACCAAGACGCAGGCAACCATCGTCAAGGGTGTGCTGCGGGCAAATGGCACCCGAGTCTGGTCGGTGCTGGCTCGTACTGCGCCGTATCCGAAAAGCCGCACTGCGTACGATCATCGGGTGAACGGCTTGGTCGTCAGTCCGGACGGAAACGCCNTCTTTGTGAACAGCGGTGCACGCACCGACCATGGCGAAGTGCAATCCGTTGGTACCCTTTATCCGGGACTGCGCGAAGTCGGGCTGACGGCGTGCATTCTGAAACTGCCGACGTCTGGCACCAACATCTATCTCCAGAACAACCGCAACTGGCTTCGCAGCAAGGGCTACCTCTACGCCGAAGGCACCCGCAACACCTATGATATGGCGTTTACGCCGAATGGCGACCTGATCGGTCCCGACAACGGTCCAGACCGGGACATGTCGGACGAGGTGAACTGGCTGCGCCAGGGCCGGCACTACGGGTTTCCGTGGCGGATCGGAGGTCAGGATAATCCGCAGCAATATCCGGACTATGACCCCGCCGCAGACCTACTGCTCAATCCGCTGTTCAATGCGGTGAAGAAGGGCTACTTCCGCAACGATCCTACGTTTCCGCCCCGTCCGGCGGGAAAGACGCTGGTCGAGCCGATCGCCAATGCGGGACCGGACGCCGATAGCTTTCGTGATCCGGTGAGCGGTGCGATCCGCGATGCGAGCGCGGAAGGTCTGACGATCAGCAGCGTCACCTCCCACCGCAGCCCACTGGGGATCGTGTTCGATACGGCGCGTGTGCTTGCTCCCGCATTTCGTGGCGATGGCTTCATGCTGAGCTGGACCACGNGGGATCCCACGGGCGACCGCGTCGCCGGACCGTTTCACGATCCCAGCCAGGATTTGTTGCACCTCGATCTGACCAAGACCGGCCAGACCTACCAGATGCGGGCTACACGCATCGTGAGCGACTTCGATCATCCGATCGACGCCGAGATCGTCGGCAACGTGATCTATGTGCTTGAGTACGGCGGATCCCAGAACATCTGGGAGGTGACGCTGCCGCGCCGGTGACAAGCGCGGTTCGATCTGATCGAATGGCCGTATTTTAGGCTGCGCTCTGCTGCAACGTCGCCTTCAGGCGCGGCGTTGCAAAATCGAGGAACGCACGAACCTTCAGCGGCAGCAGGCGACCGCTGGTGTGGACGAAACTCACCGGCCATGGCTCCGGTTCGAAGTCCTGCAGCGCGACGGCCAGTGTGCCAGCCCGCAACGCATCGGCAATCTGATAGGAGAGCACGCGGGTGATCCCGACGCCGGCCATCGCTGCGTCGATGGCCGCTTCGGCGGTATTGACGACGAGCCGCGAGTGAACGGCGACGGATGGGTTGGGCCGCCCGTCCGGGAAGCGCCAGGCATCGGAGGCCATCAGCGACTCGAAGGTCACGCAGTCATGCGCACTGAGGTCAGCGGGCGTTGACGGCGTCCCGCGCATGGCGAAGTAGTGCGGGCTGGCGCAAACGACAAGGCGGATCGTACCCAGCCGGAAGGCGATGAGACTGCTGTCCGGCAGATGTCCGATGCGAAGCGCCAAGTCGACCTGATCCTCGAAAAGATTGACGGCCCGATCCGACAGCAGAAGGCGAAGATTGATCTCCGGGAACGCGCCGAGGAAATCCACCACGACGGGCAGGAGCCGCAGGCGGCCGAAGACAATCGGCGCCGTGACAATCAAGTCGCCCTTCGGTGCTCGGTATTCGCCGGAAACGGTGCGCTCTGCCTCGCCCACGTCTTCAAGAATGCGTTTGCACGCGATCAGGTAGGAGCGGCCGGCGTCGGTGAGTGACATGGTGCGGCCCGAGCGGTTGAGGAGGCGTGTGCCGAGATGCGCCTCGAGCTCCGAGAGCTTGCGGCTGACGGTCGCCAGCGGTGTGCCNCGGAGGCGGGCCGCCGCCGAAAGGCTGCCGGTCTCGACCGCTGTTACGAAGATCGACATCGACTCAAAGCGATCCATAGCGCGGATAGTTTCCATATTATGGAAGACTCGTTCTCAATCGTAGCGTCTTCTTGTCGAATTCTGAAACATCTAACCTCCTTCCTGTAACGCACCTCGACACTTTGGAAGGAAAAGCCATGTCCCGCATTCCAACCNCCGCAACGATCGAGGCCGCTCCGCCCGCCAGCCAGCCGCTGCTGGAAGGCGTGAAAAAGCAGCTCGGCAGCGTGCCGAACATGTTCCGCCTCGTCGCCACCAGCCCGGCCGCGCTGCAGAGCTATCTCGACCTGTCCGGAGCGCTCAGCAAGNGCGCCCTGCCGGCGCCGACGCGCGAACGGATCGCGCTGGCGGTTGCCGAAATCAACGGCTGCAACTACTGCCTGTCGGCGCATACTTACCTCGGTAAGCACCTCGCCAAGCTCGACGATGCCGAAATCACCGCCAACCGCAACGGGGCCTCGAACGATCCCAAGGCGGATGCCGCCGTGCGCTTCGCGGTGAAGGTCGTCCGGGAACGCGGCCATGTCAGCGAGGAGGATATCAGCGCCGTCAAAGCCGCCGGGTACGACGACGCGCAGGTAATCGAAATCGTCCTGCACGTCGCCCTGAATACGTGGACGAACTACATCAACGAAGTCGCCAAGACCGATATCGACTTTCCTGTCGTCACTGCGCGCAGCACGCACTGACGTGCCCAGGCAGCCGGTTTCGTCAGCCGGCTCCGCCAGCGGCGCCGCGCGCCGTTGGCGGTTACATCGCCGCCGCACCCACCAGCCGAGGCTTACCGGCATGAACCGCCCCCTCTGCCCCCTTCGACGCCGAAACAGCCGCGCGTAAGGTCCGTCTCGCCGAAGATGCCTGGAATACGCGCGATCCCGCTCGCGTGGCGCTTGCCTATACGACCGACAGCCGCTGGCGCAACCGGGCCGAGTTTCTTGACGGCCGTGCGGCCATCGAAGCGTTTCTGACGCGCAAATGGCAGCGCGAACGCGATTACCGCCTGATCAAGGAACTCTGGGCCTTCCATGACCATCGCATCGCCGTGCGGTTCGCCTACGAGTGGCACGACGACAGCGGTCACTGGTTCCGCAGCTACGGCAACGAGAACTGGGAGTTCGACGCGCACGGCCTGATGCGCCGGCGCATCGCCAGCATCAACGATGCGCCGATCAACGAAGACGGGCGCACGTTCCATTGGCCGCTGGGGCGACGCCCCGACGAGCATCCGTCCTTGAGCGATCTCGGCCTTTAGGAGGCGACGATGGACACCGGCCATGCCTTTTCCAGCGACGTCGCGTTCTCGCCTTCGGTCAAAGCCGTGCAGACGCGCAAGGGCTCCCGCCGTTCCTACAGTCGCATGGAGGAACGGGGCAGCTGGCAGACCACAATCACGCCTGAGCTCGCCGGCTTCATCGCGCGTCAGACGAGCGTCTTTCTCGCGACGGCGAACGCCGAGGCGCAGCCCTATGTCCAGCACCGTGGCGGGCCGCCGGGGTTTCTGCGCGTGCTCGACGACAAGACCATCGGCTTCGTCGACTTCACCGGAAACCGGCAATACATCACGCAGGGCAATCTCAACGAGAATCCGAAGGCGCAACTCTTCCTGATCGACTATGCCCAGCGGCGGCGGATCAAGATCTGGGGCGAGGCGCGGATTGTCGAGGGGAACTCCGAGCTGATCGATGCACTGATGCCCGAAGGCTACACAGCGCGTCCCGAGCAGGTGATCGTGTTCACCGTCGCCGCCTGGGACGCCAATTGCCCGCAACACATTCCGCAGCGCTTCGATGCCGCCGACGTCGCCGCCGCCCTCGCCGAGCGCGACAAGCGCATCGCCGACCTCGAAGCGGAAATCGCCCAGCTTCGAGCGGATAATCTCGCCGAGAAGTAGAGACCGCTCCACGCCAACGCGGGGTGGAGCGCTGAGGAGGAGAAGTTCCGATGGCCGACGCGCACAGCGAGAAGATCATGTTTCCGGGCGCCGACGGCAGCAGCCAGCTGGCGGCGCGCCTCGACCTGCCGGCGGGCTGTCCGCGGGCGTACGCCCTGTTCGCCCACTGCTTCACGTGCACCTCGAATGTCTTTGCGGCGTCGCGCATCGCAGCCGGGCTGATCCGGCACGACATCGCCGTGCTGCGGTTCGACTTCACCGGGCTCGGTGCCAGCGAGGAGTTCGCCAACACGACCTTCTCGTCGAACATCGGCGACCTGACGGCAGCGGCGGACTGGCTGCGCCGGGAGCATGAAGCACCGGCGCTGCTCGTCGGCCACAGCCTGGGCGGTGCCGCGGTGCTGGCCACCGCCCGGCAGATCCCCGAGGCGCGCGTGATCTGTACCATCGCGGCCNCCGCCGAGCCGTCGCACGTCACCCGGCTGTTCGCGCCGGCCGTGCCCGAGATCGAGGCACAGGGCGAGGCACAGGTGCTGCTGGCCGGCCGGCCGTTCCGCATCAAGAAGGCGTTCCTGGAGGACATCGAGGAGCACCGGCTGGCGGCCGACATCGCCGCACTCCGCCGGCCGCTGCTGATCTTCCACGCGCCGGGTGACATCACCGTCGGCATCGACAACGCCTCGCGCATCTTCGGTGCGGCGAAGCATCCGAAGAGCTTCGTTTCCCTCGACGGCGCTGACCACCTGCTCAGCCGGCGCGAAGACGCAACCTACGTCGCCGACGTGCTCGCCGCCTGGGCCAGCCGCTACCTCGCCGCGGGAGTTCCAGCACAACAACCCGTACCCGTCGCGCCGGCAGATGCCGTCGTCGTCGCTGAGGCAAGCACGGGAAAATTTGCCCAGATCGTGAATGTCCGCGGTCGGCACATCCTTGCAGCCGATGAGCCAGAGCGCTTCGGAGGCGACGATACCGGCCCCGGTCCCTACGAATACCTGCTGGCAGGCCTGGGAGCGTGTACCGCAATGACGGTGCGCATGTACGCCGAACGCAAAAACTTGCCGCTCGATGGGGTGAGCGTGACCCTGCGCCACGCCAAGACCCACGCCGAAGACTGTGCCGCGTGCGAAACCAAGCAGGGCATGCTGGATCGGATTGATCGCGAGATCTGTCTCGAGGGCGCGCTCGACGACGCAGCCCGGGCGAAGCTGCTGGAGATCGCCGACAAATGCCCGGTGCATCGCACTTTGCACTCGGAAGTGTGGATCACGACGACGCTGAAGGAATGAGAGGCGGCAGCGCTTTCGCCCTCACCCCGTTGAGATCGGCATCGGCGGTCGTTTGTCGATACCGCGGCTGATGGTCGTTCCCAGTGCCGGCCCTGAATCAGGGCACAGCGTTGGCGCGGGACGCCTGGGTAAAAATCGCATGGTAGACGCGGTCGCCGGGCCGCATGTTTAACCGGGCTGCCGTACCAGCATTCACCTCCAGAACAGCCAGTACCGGTCCCTTAGAAGGGATCTGGTCATACGACAGGGGCACGGTGTTCTCGGCAATGTTGATGATCACGCCACGGTCGTCGAGGAACACCATGTCGAGCGGGATCAGCGTGTCCTTCATCCACATTGCGATCGGACGCGGCTGGTGGAAGTTGAACAGCATGCCCGCATCGGGTGCCAACTGCTGGCGCTTCTGCAGCCCCTGCCTTTGGGTTGACGGTGTCTCCGCCATTTCCACCATGAATTGGTAGCGCCCGCGCGCCGTTTCGATGGTGAGCGGTGAAACCGGGAATACCGGTTCCTCTGCTGCGTGCAGCGGTCCTTGTCCGCTCAGCGCCGCCGCTGCCCCTGCCATCGCCAGCAGTGCGAGGGTCTCGCGTCTCGTCCGCCGCATGCTTTCCCTCGGTCTCGTTACACACGGACAGACGAGCCTCGATGGCGTTCGCCAGCGTTCGTATTGTCCGTCACATACCTTCCCCGAAGCTCGGGAGGCGATCAAGCGGAACAGCACTGTCCCACCCCGATGGGGTGGTCTGGAGCCTGGAAGCCATGCGTGTGCGTTGGAGCGGGGCGCGCGCAGACGGAGACTTTTTGTGCAGCGATGACACACGGAACGTTGAACTTTCTGCAGCGCTCCGTAATATGCTGCATTTGCGAAATAAGGAGACCGGGTAATGCGTGAGATCGTTGAGGCACTGGAACAAAAGCGCTCGATGGCGCGGCTCGGCGGTGGCCAGCACCGCATCGACGCGCAGCACAAGCGCGGCAAGCTGACCGCGCGCGAGCGCATCGACGTGCTCTTCGATCCGGACTCGTTCGAAGAATGGGACATGTTCGTCGAGCACCGTTGCATCGACTTCGGGATGGAGAAGACGCAGATCCCCGGTGACGGCGTGGTCACCGGCTATGGTACGGTCAATGGCCGGCCGGTGTTCGTCTTCAGCCAGGATTTTACTGTCTTCGGTGGCAGCCTGTCCGAGGCGCATGCTGAGAAGATCTGCAAGATCATGGACGCGGCGATGAAGGTCGGTGCACCGGTGGTCGGCATCAACGACTCCGGCGGTGCGCGCATCCAAGAGGGCGTTGCGTCATTGGCCGGTTATGCCGATGTGTTCGCCCGTAACGTCGACGCGTCTGGTGTCATCCCGCAAATCTCGCTGATCATGGGCCCTTGCGCCGGTGGTGCCGTCTATTCTCCTGCGCTCACCGACTTCACCATCATGGTGAAGGACGNNAGCTACATGTTCGTCACCGGCCCGGATGTCGTGAAGACGGTGACGCATGAAGAGATCGACCAGGAAGGCCTGGGCGGTGCTTCGGTGCACACCACCAAGTCCGGTGTGGCCGATCTTGCGTACGACAACGACGTTCAAGCGCTGCTCTACACCCGTCGGCTGCTGAACTTCCTGCCGTCCTCCAACCGCACGCCGCCTCCGATCCGGGCCAGCTTCGATTCCATCGACCGGGTCGAGCCGTCGCTGGACACGCTGATCCCCGAGAATCCAAACGCGCCCTACGACATGAAGGAACTCATCCTCAAAGTCGTTGACGAGGGGCTGTTCTTCGAGGTCAAGCCGGACTTCGCAGGCAACATTATCACCGGCTTCGGGCGCATCAACGGCCAGACGGTCGGCGTGGTTGGCAACCAGCCGATGGTGCTGGCCGGATGCCTCGACATCGACGCCTCGATCAAGNGGGCGCGTTTCGTCCGCTTCTGTGACGCCTTCAACATCCCGATCATTACCTTCGTCGATGTGCCGGGCTTCCTGCCGGGCGTGAACCAGGAACACGGCGGCATCATCCGCCATGGCGCGAAGCTGCTGTTCGCCTACAGCGAGGCGAGCGTGCCGAAGATCACAGTGATTACCCGCAAGGCCTACGGCGGTGCCTATGACGTCATGGGCTCCAAGCACCTGCGTGCCGACATCAACTTCGCCTGGCCGACGGCCGAAGTGGCGGTGATGGGGGCCAAGGGCGCGGTCGAGATCATTTTCCGCACCGAACTCGGCGATCCCCAGCGCATTGCCGACCGCACCGAGGACTACAAGGCGAAGTTCGCAAATCCCTTTGCGGCCGGCCGCCGTGGGTTTATCGACGACGTCATCCATCCGCACTCGACGCGCCGCCGTATCTGCAAGGCGCTGGCGATGCTGCGCAACAAGGAAGTGGAGCTGCCGAAGCGCAAGCACCCGAACCTGCCGCTGTGAGTGCTTCGACCGACATCCACCCGATGACAGCCCGCTGAGGGATCAGAAATCAATGTTCAAAAAATCCTCATTGCCAACCGCGGCGAGATTGCCTGCCGCATCGCCCGAACGGCGAAGAAGATGGGCATCAAGACGGTCGCGGTCTATTCCGATGCCGACAAGTACGGACGCCATGTACGGGCCTGCGACGAGGCCATCTACATCGGTCCGTCGCCGGCCGCTGAGAGTTACCTCGTCATCGACAAGCTGCTGTCCGCCTGCCGGCAGACGGGCGCCGACGCGGTCCACCCCGGCTACGGTTTCCTGTCCGAGCGCACGACGTTCGCTAAGGCGCTGGCCGACGAGGGCATCACCTTCATTGGTCCGAACGCCGAAGTGATCCGGCTGATGGGCGACAAGATCCTCGCCAACCGGGCAGCGAAGGAAGCCGGTGTGCCGACCGTTCCCGGCCACTGGGACCAGATCCCGACGCCCGAGGAGGCGGTGGAGATCGCCAACGGCATCGGCTTCCCGGTCATGCTGAAGGCGGCAGCTGGCGGTGGCGGCAAGGGCATCCGCATCGCTCACGACGAGGCCGAACTCAAGGAAGCGTTCCGGCTCGCCACCAGCGAAGCGCGCCAGGCATTCGGCGATGACCGGGTGTTTATCGAGAAATTCATCGAGCAGCCGCGTCACATTGAAATCCAGGTGCTTGGCGATAAGTTCGGCAATGTCATCCATCTGGACGAGCGCGAGTGTTCGATCCAGCGCCGGCACCAGAAGGTGATCGAGGAAGCGCCCTCACCGTTCCTCGATGCCGCGACGCGTCACGACATGGGGATGCGGGCCGTCAACCTTGCCAAGGCGTGCGGCTATGACAGCGCCGGCACCTGCGAATTCATCGTCGACCAGCGGCGCAACTTCTTCTTCCTGGAGATGAACACCCGCCTGCAGGTCGAGCACTCGGTCACCGAGTTTACCCACAACATCGATCTGGTCGAGTGGATGATCCGTGTTGCTGCCGGCGAGGAGATGACCATCCGGCAAGAAGACGTGCAGCCGCATGGCTGGTCGGTGGAAGCCCGCGTCTACGCCGAGGATCCGAACCGCAAGTTCATGCCGTCGACCGGCCGGCTGGTGCGCTATCGCGAGCCGATCGAAAGCGATGAGGTGCGGGTCGATTCCGGCGTCTACGAAGGTGGCGAGATCAGCATGTTCTACGATCCGATGATCTCCAAGGTCACCACCTGGGGACGGGATCGGGACAGCGCGATTGCGCTGATGCGGCGCGCGCTTGACGAATTCTACATCAAGGGCGTGCACCACAACATCGCCTTCCTGACCGCACTGATGGCCAATCCGCGCTTCCTGCAAGGACGCCTGTCCACTGCTTTCATTGCCGAGGAATATCCGGAGGGCTTCGCTCCAGCACCTCTGGAATCCCAGGACGTGGACAGCATCGTCGCCGTCGCGATGCTGATGCACCTGCGTTACCTCTTCCGGGCGAAGGAGGTCAGCGGGCAGATGCCCGGGTACGGCCGACGCTTCCACCCGGACTGGGTGGCCGAAATCAATAAAAAATTCTATCCGGTCACGATCGAGGAGCATGCCGGCCGCGGCTCGGAGGAAGGGTTCGATATCACCCGCGACGGCCGCATCCTGTCGATCCGCAGCGACTGGGTGGTGGACGATCCTGTCGTACGCTGCACAATCAACTCCGTACCACATTCGTTCAAGGTGGAGCGCGTCGGTATCGGCTACCGGCTCTACCACCTCGGCGCCGAGGTCGACGTCATGGTCTACACGGCCAAGGTCGCGGAGCTGGCAAAGAAAATGCCCGAGCGCAAGCCGCCGGACATGTCGAAGTATCTCGTCTCCCCGATGCCGGGCCTGTTGCAATCGCTGTCGGTCGAGGCCGGCGAGCGGGTGGACGAAGGCGACGAACTCGCGATCGTCCAAGCGATGAAGATGGAGAATATCCTGCGCGCAGCACGCTCCGGCAAGGTGACAAAGCTGCACGCGAACGCGGGCGACACGCTGAGTGTCGGTCAGATCATCATAGAGTTCGAGCAGTAGTCGGTTGACCGTCCGCCTCTCGTCCGCAGGTGCGAAGGAGAGGCGGGCTGGTTACTCTTCCAGCCCCTTCCCGCGTCCGTGGGAGGGGCCTTTGCGCTATGTGTTCCGTGTTTTGTCAGAAGGGGCGGGGAGGGCGCGGGCGAACCGCTGGACGATCCGCTTGCTGCTGCCGGACTGGTTGAAGCCGGCCTCGATGTCGTAGACCGCGTCGGTCGCAACCGGCGAGGTGTTGCGCGGCACCAACGCCAGCGGATCGGCGCGGCCCAGGTTCGTCAGAGCGCCGACGGCACGGTAGGTGGTGCGGAAGCGATTTGCATCCACGTCGCACAGGCAGTAACCGCGGAACAGGCCGTTGAAGTAAGGGATGTGTGGGTTGTCCCGCTGCACACTCGCTTTCACTACCCCGTCTTATTCAGGAGAGCTGCGGAAACGGGCTGGTGGACGTAGCGCAAGCAATTGATGTGGCGTAGGGTTTGGTTGCTGAATCCGACCCTTTGACGGTGGCCGGATCACCTCGGACGGCGGGGTGATGCTGCTGGCCCAAGCCGAGCGTGGGCTGGGCATCGCCGGCAAGCTCGCCGCAGTCATCGCCGATCACCGCGATCCCGGACGGCCGCGACGCGAGCCGGGTCGTGCACCCGCTGGCCGACATTCTGCGGGCGCGCCTCTTCGCCATTACCTGCGGCTGGGAGGATGCCTGCGACCTGGACAGCCTGCGCTTCGATCCAGCGTTCAAGCTTGCCTGCGGCCGGCCCGAGGCAATGGAGTGGTGCGCGGCGAACGGCGTCGATTATCTCTTCGGTCTGCCCGGCAACACGGTACTCGACCGTCTCGTCGACGAGGCTGCCTGTCCGGACGCGTCGCCGATCCGCCACCTCGCCACCGCGCTCGCCGGACCCTGAACACCGGGGCCGGCAGCGCCCCACCGAACCCTCCCGAAACCCCCGACGCCACGATCATATCAACTCCAGCCGAGCCGGGAAAACTCGGAAGCCCCGCTCGCTCATCCAGAACCGTCGCCAAAAATCCTGACCGCATCGCCGCCTTCCTGAATAAGACGGGCTAGGTATTTGATCCCGGCCTTTGATGGATTGGGTCGAGTGTGAATCGTTCTGGCTCTGAAGTCCAGACTTTGCAGATGTATTCGTATGGGGTGAGGCCGCGCAGGGTCTTCAATCTTCTGCCGAAGGTGTCGGCTGCGATGAAATTGGCGAGGTGCGCTTCGAACTTGGCGTGATCGTCATAATGGAAGCGCTTGACGGTGGCCTCCTTGATGGTCCGGTTCATTCTTTCCACCTGACCATTCGTCCACGGATGCTTCACCTTTGTCAGGCGATGCTCGATGCCGTTTTCCTGGCATCGCCTGTCGAACATGTGCGTCATGTGGCGGGCGGTTGACCGTCTGCATAACGCGGCGGAAAGGTGAACGGGATGCCATTGTCGGTGAGCACGGTGTGGATCTTGTAGGGCACGGCCTCGATGAGGGCTGAGAGGAAGGCGGATGCGGACGTGCGTCCGGTTTTCCTGACGACCTGGACGACAGCGAATTTGCTCGTGCGATCACTGGTGGCGGAGAGAGAGCTTACCCTCGGCGGTCTGCACTTCGGCACTATCGATGTGGAAAGAGCCGAGGGATCGGTCTTGAATTTTTCTGTGCCGGCTTGTCTTCTGCGACATCGGGCAGTCGGCTGATGCCGTGGCGCTGCAGACACCGATGCAGCGAGGAGCGCGTCAGATGCGGGATCGTCGGCTGAAGCGCAGACAGGCAATCGTCCAGCGGCAGCAGCGTGGCGCCGAAACGCGACAATAACCGCCTCATCTTCGATCGAAAGCACTGTCGAATGCGGCTCTTTCGGCCCCGTCTTCAGATCGGACGGTGATGTCCGCTTCTTCCACTTCGCGACGGTCTTGGAGTTGATCCCGTAGCGCTTCGACAGCGCCCTCAGGCTCTCTTGACTATTTTGTATCGCTCGACGCACCGCCTCTGTCGTCCGGGCGCACCCGTGCAGAACCTGTCCCATAGGGCCTCCTTCCACTCCCGTGAAAAGATCGCACCATCAAATGCCGGGATCAAACAGTGTAGCTGCTGCTGTGGATAAGTGGCCTACCGCCGCCAGACTCCCAGCGGTCGCAGCGGCAGGCCACTTATCCACAGCGGGGTCATCGCCGATCTCCGGTTTTAGGATCGGGTCATCACACCCACGACCGGAACCGAGGACCGAACGATGACCGACGACATGAAGGGCCTGCGGGCCCTGCTGGAGAAGAGCGCGGATGCCGATTTGCTGCGCGAGATGATCGGCTTTGCCGCCCATCGCCTGATGGAGCTGGAGGTGGGGGCTGNNAGCGGCGCCGGCTGGGGTGAGAAAAGTCCCGCGCGGCTCGTGCACCGAAACGGCTACCGCGACCGTAACTGGGAGACGCGGGCCGGAACGGTGGAGCTGCGGATCCCGAAGCTGCGCAAGGGCTCCTACTTTCCCGGCTTTCTCGAGCCCCGGCGGATGGCCGAGAAGGCACTCACCGCAGTGGTGCAGGAGGCCTACGTCCAGGGCGTCTCGACGCGCTCGTTCGACAACGATCGAGGCCGCTCCGCCCGCCAGCCAGCCGCTGCTGGAAGGCGTGAAAAGCAGCTCGGCAGCGTGCCGAACATGTTCCGCCTCGTCGCCACCAGCCCGGCCGCGCTGCAGAGCTATCTCGACCTGTCCGGAGCGCTCAGCAAAGGCGCCCTGCCGGCGCCGACGCGCGAACGGATCGCGCTGGCGGTTGCCGAAATCAACGGCTGCAACTACTGCCTGTCGGCGCATACTTACCTCGGTAAGCACCTCGCCAAGCTCGACGATGCCGAAATCACCGCCAACCGCAACGGGGCCTCGAACGATCCCAAGGCGGATGCCGCCGTGCGCTTCGCGGTGAAGGTCGTCCGGGAACGCGGCCATGTCAGCGAGGAGGATATCAGCACCGTCAAAGCCGCCGGGTACGACGACGCGCAGGTAATCGAAATCGTCCTGCACGTCGCCCTGAATACGTGGACGAACTACATCAACGAAGTCGCCAAGACCGATATCGACTTTCCTGTCGTCACTGCGCGCAGCACGCACTGACGTGCCCAGGCAGCCGGTTTCGTCAGCCGGCTCCGCCAGCGGCGCCGCGCGCCGTTGGCGGTTACATCGCCGCCGCACCCACCAGCCGAGGCTTACCGGCATGAACCGCCCCCTCTGCCCCCTTCGACGCCGAAACAGCCGCGCGTAAGGTCCGTCTCGCCGAAGATGCCTGGAATACGCGCGATCCCGCTCGCGTGGCGCTTGCCTATACGACCGACAGCCGCTGGCGCAACCGGGCCGAGTTTCTTGACGGCCGTGCGGCCATCGAAGCGTTTCTGACGCGCAAATGGCAGCGCGAACGCGATTACCGCCTGATCAAGGAACTCTGGGCCTTCCATGACCATCGCATCGCCGTGCGGTTCGCCTACGAGTGGCACGACGACAGCGGTCACTGGTTCCGCAGCTACGGCAACGAGAACTGGGAGTTCGACGCGCACGGCCTGATGCGCCGGCGCATCGCCAGCATCAACGATGCGCCGATCAACGAAGACGAGCGCACGTTCCATTGGCCGCTGGGGCGACGCCCCGACGAGCATCCGTCCTTGAGCGATCTCGGCCTTTAGGAGGCGACGATGGACACCGACCAAACCTTTTCCAGCGACGTCGCGTTCTCGCCTTCGGTCAAAGCCGTGCAGACGCGCAAGGGCTCCCGCCGTTCCTACAGTCGCATGGAGGAACGGGGCAGCTGGCAGACCACAATCACGCCTGAGCTCGCCGGCTTCATCGCGCGTCAGACGAGCGTCTTTCTCGCGACGGCGAACGCCGAGGCGCAGCCCTATGTCCAGCACCGTGGCGGGCCGCCGGGGTTTCTGCGCGTGCTCGACGACAAGACCATCGGCTTCGTCGACTTCACCGGAAACCGGCAATACATCACGCAGGGCAATCTCAACGAGAATCCGAAGGCGCAACTCTTCCTGATCGACTATGCCCAGCGGCGGCGGATCAAGATCTGGGGCGAGGCGCGGATTGTCGAGGGAACTCCGNAGCTGATCGATGCACTGATGCCCGAAGGCTACACAGCCCGTCCCGAGCAGGTGATTGTGTTCTCCGTCGTCGCCTGGGATGCCAATTGCCCACAACATATCCCGCAGCGCTTCGATGCCGCCGCCGTCGCCGTCGCCCTTGCCGAGCGCGACAAACGTATCGCGGACCTCGAAGCAGAGATTGCCCAGTTGCGAGCGGATAATCTCGCCGAGAAGTAGACGCCGTTCTACGCCAACGTGATCGCGGGCCCTGCGAAGTTCGCGCCAGACGTGTTTCTATCGTCCCGCAGGCGGTACGAAACGGGTCCCCAATAAGCCCGTTATCGTCGCACCGCCTGATGTCCGGCGGGGTGAGGGCGATCAAGTCGAGCATGCGGGAGAGTGCCGTCGGAACCTTTACAGACCGCTGTCAGGCTGCAACGGCCAGACCGGTCGACAGCGCTCTTTCCTGTTGCCGGCGCATCCAGTCGCCGATCGCATCATCGCTGATCCCCATTTCGTTGAGGACCGCCGCCGCGAGGTCGAGGCCGCGCGGGACGCCGCGTTCGATCACCGGCGCGATGCCGATCGATTGGAACTGCTGGGCTTCCTCGTCGGTGTGGACGGCGGCGATCCGCCTGAGCGTCGGGTAGAGGGACGTGACCATCGACGTGACCGCGCTTGAGGTCTCGAAGGACGGCGCGGTGAGAAGGAACAACCGGCGACCGTGCAGGGCGACCGGCTCCCAGATGCGCGGATCGCTGCTGTCACCGAAGATGACGGCGTAACCGTCGGCCGCTGCCTCGCGGAACCGCCGGTCGTCGCGCTCGATCGCCACGTAGCCAATCGAGAATTCGTTGAGTGCGTCGGCAAGCGTCCGGCCGATCCTGCCCATCCCAACGATGAATACCGGCGCAGCAAGATCCTTCGGCTGCAGCTCCTGATCAGCCGCGCGGGTCGCACGCCGGCGCAAGTTTCCCGCGAGCGACCGCCCCGCCTCGGCCAGGGTGGGCGTCGCTGCGAGCGTGAGCGCCACCGACCCGATGAGAACGGCTGCGACCTCCTCGCCGAGCAGGGCCCGCACCGGAGGCAAGCTGAGGATGACGAAGGCAAATTCGGATCCCTGCGCCAGCAGAAAGCCGAGCTGGGTGGAGCCGGGAACCGACCAGCCAAAGGCTCTGCTCGCCGCGGCGTTGGTGACGATCTTCACCGCGACCAGCAGCACGGCTGCTCCGATCACCCACGGCCAGAGGTGCATCAGCATCGCGAGGTCGAGCGACAGCCCGACCGAGATGAAGAAGAACCCGAGCAGCAGCCCGCGGAAGGGCTTGATCTCGGCCTGAATGATGGCGCGGTAGGGTGTCTCGGCGACGGTCATGCCGCCGAGGAAGGCTCCCAGTGTCAACGACAGGCCGATCGCGCCGGTTGCCCAACCAGCAGCCAGCGCTACCAGCAGGGCTATCGCGGTGAACACTTCTTCGTTGCGGCTGCGGGCGATGGCGTCGAACAGCGGTCGCACGACGAGGCGGGCGAGCAGGACCGCCACTCCGAAGGCAACCAATGCCTTGACGACTGCCAGCCCGATTGCCGGCAGGACCGCCGTTTCGCCGCCGAGTGCGCTCGCGACGATCAACAGGAAGATCGCGGCAACATCCTGGAAAATCAGGATGGCGGTGGCGGTGAGACCGACCGGGCAATTCTGCTGATGGCGCTCGCTGATCAGGCGCGCGACGACGGCCGTGGACGACAGCGCCAGCGTCGCACCAACCAGGAACGCCGCAGGCGGNCTCAATCCGAACAGCATCGCCACCAGACCGAGCGCCAGCGTCGCACCCAGCACCTGAACCGGCCCGAACCCGAAGATATCGCCCGCCTGCTCGCGAATATGCTTCAGTGANAAGTGCAGACCGATGTCGAACAGCAGGAAGACGACGCCAAGTTCGGCCAGCGTCGTCACCGTCCCGCTGTCGGACACCAGCGTGACGTCAGCGGCGCTGAGGCCCAGGCCCAGCATGAGATAGCCGACGATCGGACTGAGCCTGATCGCCCGGGAGCCGACCGCGACCGCAACACCCAGCCCCAGCAGGACGATGACCGGGATGAGCGCCGACAGGATGTGGTGCGCGTCCATCCGCTTACGCCTCCACGGGATGCAGGAATCGATGGATCGCCTGCACGACCACCGACCCTTCGCCGACGCTCGACGCCACACGCTTCACCGATCCGGAACGGACGTCGCCGACGGCAAAGATGCCGGGCCTGCTGGTCGCAAACGGCGAGACGGTTCCTGCTTCGTTCTGCATCTGACCCGTCACCACAAAGCCCTTGGCGTCGAGGTTGATGCAACCATCGAGCCATTCGGTGTTCGGCTCGGCGCCAATCATCGCGAACACGTTGCAGATCGGCCGCGTCTCGCTGGCGCCGGTATCGAGATTGCGCCACGTGACGTCCCGCAGCCGCGCATCTCCATGCAGCGCCGTAATCTCCGTGCGCGTGTGCAAGGTGATCTTGGCCGACTGCGCAATCCGGCGAACAAGATAGTCGGACATCGTCGCGGCAAGTCCTGCGCCCCGCACCAGGACGTGCACATGCGCCACCGTGCGCGACAGAAACATCGCCGCCTGCCCGGCCGAGTTTCCACCACCGACGACGATTACCTCCTCACCGCCGCACAGCTGCGCTTCCATGGTGGTCGCCGCGTAATGGACACCCTGACCCTCGAACCGTGCGATGTCCGTCACGGCAAGTTTGCGGTAGCGCGCGCCGGTGGCGATGACGACCGCGCGCGCCTGTACCGACTGGTCGTCGTCGAGCCGCAGTCGATAGGGTCGCACGTCGCAGTCGATGCCGCGAACGTCGCGCGAAATCGCGAGGCGGGCGCCAAATTTCTGCGCCTGGATCTGCGCTCGGCCGGCCAGCGCCTGACCGGAAATGCCGGTCGGAAAGCCGAGATAGTTCTCGATTTTCGATGATGTGCCGGCTTGGCCGCCCGGCGCCATGCTTTCGATGACGATGGTATCCAGCCCCTCGGAGGCGGCGTAGACGGCGGCGGCGAGGCCGGCGGGTCCGGCGCCGACGACAGCGACATCGTAGACCAGCGCCGGGTCGATCGTCTCGGTCAGGCCGAGTTCGTCGGCCAGCACGGCGTTTGACGGATTGCGAAGCACGCATTCACCGGGCGTGATCACCACGGGAAGCTGTTCCGGCGTCAGGTCGAAGCAGTCGAGAAAGTCGGCGGCTTCCGGATCGGTTTCGGGNTCAAGCAGGCGGTGCGGGTAGCCGTTGCGGTCGAGAAAACGCTGGAGGCGGAGCGTGTCGCCGAGGTGCATCGGACCGAAGACGATGACGCTGCTCTGCCGGTACCGGATCAGGCCGACGCGCCGCAGGATGAAGGCGCGCATGACGATCTCGGCGATATCGGGCTCACCCGTCATCAGCCGGCGAAAATCAGCGGGCGTGATACGAACGACTCGACTGTCAGCACCCGTTCGTGCCGATACGAGCACTTGGCGGTCGTTGAACAACGTAAGTTCTCCGGTGAACTCCCGCTCGCCATGCACCACGAACACGTTGGACGTTCCGCACACATCGATATCGAAAATCTCGATGCTGCCTTCGAGGACGAGGAAAAANTCCACTGCCCGCTGTCCGCGCTCGAAGACAAGCGTGTTCGCCGGCAGCCGTTGCTCGCTGCCGTAGTCGGCAACCCGCCCCGCCATCTCTGCGCTCAGCCGCGGAAAGGTCTGCCCCTCNCGCAGGTAAGGATCGCTCGGATCGAGTTCCGGATCGAGAGACGGGTCGGCGGACGAAGGTTCATTCAACGCAGGCTGCACGATGTCACTCCCTGTCACAGTAATAATAACGCGCAGCGGGCGAGGAGGGCTGCGCCTGCGCCCGTTCGTGCTTCCTCATATAGGGGCGCCGCAACGCCGCTGAAGCCACGAAGTGAGTCCGAAGCGCGGATGCAGGCCGACGGCAGCGGCTGCCTCAAGGCACCCCGTTAGATGTTTAGTCCCGGCATTTGATGGATTGGGTCGAGTGTGAATCGTTCTGGCTCTGAAGTCCAGACTTTGCAGATGTATTCGTATGGGGTGAGGCCGCGCAGGGTCTTCAATCTTCTGCCGAAGTTGTAGGCTGCGATGAAATTGGCGAGGTGCGTTTCGAACTTGGCGTGATCGTCATAGTGGAAGCGCTTGACGGTGGCGTCCTTGATGGTCCGGTTCATTCTTTCCACCTGACCATTGGTCCACGGATGCTTCACCTTTGTCAGGCGATGCTCGATGCCGTTTTCCTGGCATCGCCTGTCGAACATGTGCGTCATGTGGCGGGCGGTTGACCGTCTGCATAACGCGGCGGAAAGGTGAACGGGATGCCATTGTCGGTGAGCACGGTGTGGATCGTGTCGGGCACGGCCTCGATGAGGGCTGAGAGGAAGGCGGATGCAGACGTGCGCCCGGTTTTCCTGACGACCTGGACGACAGCGAATTTGCTCGTGCGATCACTGGTGGCGGAGAGAGAGCTTACCCTCGGCAGTCTGCACTTCGGCACTATCGATGTGAACATAGCCGGGGATCGGTCTTGAATTTTTCTGTGCTGGCTTGTCTTCTGCGACATCGGGCAGCCGGCTGATGCCGTGGCGCTGCAGACACCGATGCAGCGACGAGCGGGTCAGGTGCGGGATCGTCGGCTGAAGCGCAGACAGGCAATCGTCCAGCGGCAACAGCGTGTGGCGCCGGAAGGCAACAATAACCGCCTCATCTTCGATCGAAAGCACCGTCGAATGTGGCTCTTTCGGCCCCGCCTTCAGATCGGACGGTGATGTCCGCTTCTTCCACTTCGCGACGGTCTTCGGGTTGATCCCGTAGCGTTTCGACAGCGCCCTCAGGCTCTCTTGACTATTTTGTATCGCTCGACGCACCGCCTCTGTCGTCCGGGCGCCCCGGTGCAGAACCTGTCCCATAGGGCCTCCTTCCACTCCCGTGAAAAGATCGCACCATCAAAGGCCGGGATCAAACACCTAATCCGGGCGAAGCAATTCCGCCGTGCCCGCTGCGGCCAGCACCTTGGCGAGACAGCCGGCATAGTGATCCAGCAGCCGCCATCCCAGGTCTGCCGAAGCGGCGGTGGCGTCACCGGTCACGCCCTGGGGGTGCAGATCTTCCGCCATCCAGCCGACTGCGGTGCGTCCTTCCACGTCGAGGCCGGGATGCTCCGCCTCCCACGCCTCGGCGGCGGGCGGAAANTCATCGACGCGCTGAAGCCGCACCAACTCGGGGGCCACCTGCAACATCAACGACGTCTCGATCTGGCCGCCGTGCAGACCGTAACGAGCCTCGCGTGCCGACACCAGCCGTCCGGCAGGCTGAAGNCGCCAGGAATTGCAGCGCACGACCAGCATCCCGTAACGGCGCCGCAGCTCCTGTGCCGCCAGATCGACCAGTGCTCCCTGCCCGCCGTGGGTGTTGAACAGCACCAGCCGGCGCAGGCCCGCTGCCGAGAGCGACGCACCGATCTGCGTCAANGCCGCCAGCAGCGTGCCTGCCTCGATCGACAGCGTGCCGGCAAAACGGGTATGCTCGGGNCTGTGGCCGATGCGCTGTGTCGGCAAGCGGAGCACCGTCGTAACACCCTCCGGCAGACGGGTGAGCGCGGCGGACAGNATCGCGTCGCACAGAATCGCGTCGGTGCCGAGCGGCAAGTGCGGACCATGCTGCTCGATCGCCGCCACAGGCAGAACCGCCACCGCCCGGTCGCGGTCAAGCGCTGCCACCTCCTCGCTGCTCAGCTCTTCCCACCACCGCCACGCCGGCACCGGTGCCGCGTCACGCTGCATCATGCCACGCTATTCTGCCGCCGCTTCGGCGCCGAGCGCGCCGGCGGGTGAGGTCTTGCCTGGCGACTCGTGCAGCCATGGACACACCGCCTGCACCTCGGCAGGTGGTGAGCGCTCTTCTGGAAGCGCACACAGCCGGCAGCGGCGNAGCCAATAGCCGAGCGACGGACTGGCGGTGACGACGGCGAACGGNATCGCCAGCAGCAGGCCGGCCAGAAGNGGTATCGCACACGCCAGGACCACCGGATTGCTCATGGCGAGCAGCATGGCTATGACGCACCCGACAACCGTCTGCGGCCACAACCGTCTTGCCGCGTCCCGCCAGCCGATGCGGTGGCCGGTGCGTCGTTGCGCCGCCCAGCTCGACCGCCCGCCGAACAGCAGACCGGCGGCAAAAATCGTCCGTGACAGGATTACCGTCGGCGACAACAGGCAGGAGAAGGCGAATTCAAGTGCNCCGCCGGCGAGCAGGCGGATCCCGCCCCCATAACGCTGCCGCTCCTTCGGATCACTGAGCGCTTGTGCCAGTCCGAACATCTTCGGAGCGAACGTGATTGCAACGAAGGCCCCGAACAGGGCGACCCCAATCGTCCACAGCATCTCCCCACCCGGCAGCCAGGACGGTTCCGGCAGCAGGATTGGGACCGGTATCCCCGTCGCGTGCAGCATCAGCTGCGCAAGTCCGAACAGCACGATGCCCGACCAGCAGGGCGCGGCCGCATACATCAGGATCGCCAGGATGAGCTGCACCCGGCCCAGAGGATGACCCTTTGCCAGCCTCAACAGACGCAGGTATTGCAGGTTGCCCAGGCCCCAGCGCAGGTCGCGGGTGGCAAAGTCCAGCAGCGTCGGCGGGTTGGCCTCGAAGCTGCCGTCCTCGATCGGCAACACCCGCACCTCGTAGCCTGCCTTGTGCATCAGCACCGCTTCCAGCTGATCGTGGCTGAGCACGGCTCCGCCCAGCGGCGGGCCGCCGGGCACNGTCGGGAGGCGGCAATGGGTGATGAACGGCTGCAGGCGGATGATCGCATTGTGGCCCCAGTAGGGCCCGGCGTCCCCNTGCCACCAGGCACTGCCCATGGCATACGCGCGCATGCCGTGCCGCATGCCGAACTGGAACAGGCGCGTGAACGCACTGGTGGACGGCAGCCCGATGGTCAGCGTCTGCAAGATGCCGAGTCGCGGGTTGGCCGCCATCAGGTCGACCAGGCGCCCGATGGTGCGTCCGGTCATCACGCTATCGGCATCGAGCACGATCATGTAATCGTAGCGGTGACCCCAGCGTTCGCAGAACGCGCTCAGGTTGCCCGCCTTGAAGCGCTCGACGTTGACGCGGCGCCGGTAATGCAGGCGCTGAGGCCGCGGGTCATCCGCCTGCCAGCGGGCAAGCAGCGCTTGTTCGTGCAAGGCGATCATCTCGTCGCGGCTGTCGCTGAGCACGAAGACGTCGAATCCGTGGCTGCGCCCGGCGGCATCGAGGCTGGCTAACGTCGCCTTCAGCGAGCGGAAAACCGCGTCGGGATCCTCATCGTGGATCGGCATCACCAGCGCCACGCGGGCGTCCGCGGTACTCCCGGTTCCCTCAGGGAGCGCCGCAGGGTTCAGCGGCAGCACGCAGGCCAGCGGGTCGAGGCACCTCCGCAGCAGCAGGAAGCCGATCACCGCGTTCCAGAACCCGACGACGATCCAGGGCAGATTGGCGGCGAACAGCACCAGCATTGCCACCTCAAGGATACTGAGCCCGCCCGCGAGCAGGAGAATCGCCACGGCGACCATGAGCAAGGTGATGCTTCCGCCCACCAGCAGGGCTAACACCCATCGGCGACGCCACAGGCGGCTGGACTCGTCCGGGTCGGACAGCGGAGGTACGGAGACCTGAACCTCTGCGGTCGGCCCGCCACGACGACCCGGGGTCATGACCTCAGTCTGGCCTTCCATCCTTCGGGATGACCGTCGCTTGCGGTCCATAGGGGCAGGATTCTGTGAGCCGTCATCAGGCTGTTACGCAGGCCGACGCGCTGCTGATCACCCATATCGCCGCACGATGATACCTGCGGAGCTTTGAATGGACGTTATCCTGGTGCATTCCTGCGCTCCGATGCCACCTAACGAGCGAGTGGCGATGCTGCGGGGAGCTGATCGGCGCTCTTTACCCCGGACCGCTACCCGAAGTGGATAGCAGAGATGAAGCAAGAGCCAAAGCCGCTTCTGCGAAGCAGCTCAGACAACGCTACGGGTCTGTGGCGATCGTCCTGCACTGGCTGATTGCATTCGCGATTCTGGGCCTCCTTATCCTGGGCACGGTCATGGTACGGCTCACTCCGGGAAGCAGCCTGCAGTTCGAGCTCTACCAGTGGCACAAGTCGGTCGGTATCACGGTGCTGGCCCTCAGCCTGCTGCGGCTCGGCTGGCGGCTGATACACCCGCCGCCGGCGCTGCCCGTCACCCTGCGCCCCTGGGAGCGGGCACTGGCGCGGTTCACCCACGTCGGGTTCTACGTACTGATGCTGGCACTGCCGGTGTCCGGCTGGATGATGGTCTCTGCTTCGACCTGGAACATTCCGACGGTGCTCTACGGGACCGTTCCATTGCCGCACCTGCCGGTTCTTGACACGCTCGAAAACAAGAAGCCGGTGGAAGACGCACTGAAAGAGGTGCACGAATGGCTGGCGATCACGATCGCCGCGTTGCTGGTGCTCCACGTTGCTGGCGCGCTGAAACATCATTTCGTGCTGCGCGACGATACGCTGCTGCGCATGCTGCCGAGACGCAGACGCNCGCGTCGCCGAGAAGCACGGACGGGCGAGATGATCCACAGACACAACGCTGCGGCGCTGACCGCCACGCTTCTCGCCGGTGCACTGATCACCGCGCACACGGCACGCGCCGCCGAGTGGAAGCTCGATCCGCCGCCAGCCGGCTCGGCTGCCGGAACACAGGCCGGCAGTCCCTTCGAGGGACGCTTCGAGCAGTTTGATGCCGAGATCCGGTTCGATGCCGCGGACCTGGCACACAGCAAAGTGGTCGTCATCATCGAGATGGCGAGTGCCGAGACCGGCAACGCCGCGCGCGACGAGGCGGTGCGCGGCGCCGACTGGTTCAACGTCGCGCAGTTCCCTCAGGCCCGGTTTGAGACGGCACAGATCCGGGCGCTTTCTGACGACCGCTACGAAGCAGACGCGACACTGAGCATCCGCGACGTCACCAAGCCGGTACGACTGCCGTTTTCGCTGCAGACCACACCCTCCGGCACCCGCGCCGTGGGCAACCTCACCATCAACCGGGTTGATTACGGCGTGGGCCAGGGTCAGTGGGCCGGCCCGCAG
This sequence comes from Defluviicoccus sp., assembly GCA_013414705.1. Classification (GTDB taxonomy): domain Bacteria; phylum Pseudomonadota; class Alphaproteobacteria; order Rhodospirillales; family Defluviicoccaceae; genus Defluviicoccus. The sequence continues at coordinate 1,480,760 of CP058705.1, read as the reverse complement.
GTGGTCGGCCACGACGTGCAGATCCGCTTCGACCTGCGGGCAGCGCCGTTACCCTGACCGACTGGGCACTGTCCCGTTCAGGCGGCGAGCTTGTCCAACTCGCGGACGATCGATTCTCCCATGACCGAGGTTGATACACGCGCCTTGCCCGGCTGCATGATATCGGCTGTTCGCAATCCGCCGTCGAGAACGGCGCGGACGGCCGTTTCGATCAGCGATGCTTCCTCGGCCAGATCGAGCGAGTAGCGCAGGCACATCGCGAAACTCAGCAGCGTGGCCAGCGGATTGGCGATGCCGCGCCCGGCGATATCGGGTGCCGAGCCGTGCACCGGCTCGTACAGCGCCCGCCGGCGCCCGTACTCATCCGCGGCTCCCAGCGATGCCGATGGCAGCATGCCGAGCGAGCCGGTGAGCATCGCCGCTTCGTCCGAGNNCAGGTCACCGAACAGATTGTCGGTCACGATGACGTCAAACTGCTTCGGCTCGCGGATCAGCTGCATGGCGCAGTTGTCGGCATACATGTGCGTCAGCTCGATATCCGGGAACTCGACGGACTGCACGACCTGGACTTCCTCGCGCCACAGTACGCCCGATTCCATGACGTTCGATTTCTCGGCTGAGCACACCCGGCCCTGCCGTTTCGCCGCCAGCTCGAAGCCGACGCGCGCGATCCGCCGGATCTCCTCGGTCGTATAGACCTGAGTGTTGACGCCGCGCCGCGTGCCGTCGGGCAGCGTCTCGATGCCTCGTGGTTCGCCGAAGTAGACGCCTCCGGTCAGTTCGCGGACGATCATGATGTCGAGGCCGCGGACGATCTCCGGCTTCAGCGGCGAGGCGTCGACGAGCGCATCGAATACGGTGGCCGGGCGCAGATTGGCGAACAGATCCATGTCCTTGCGCAAGCGCAGCAGGCCCCGTTCCGGCTTCTGCTCGAACGGCAGGGCGTCCCACTTCGGTCCGCCGACGGCACCCAGCATCACCGCGTCCGCTGCCATCGCCTGCGCCAGGGTCGCATCGGAGATCGGCGCGCCCTCAGCGTCGATGGCCGCACCACCGACCAGCCCTTCTTCGATGACAAACGAAACCGATCGCCGCTTCTCAAGCCACTCGATGACCCGCACCACCTGCAGCATCACTTCCGGCCCGATGCCGTCGCCGGCGAGAATCAGCAGCCGCTTCTTGTTGTCGGTCATGTGCTCCCTTTCTGTTTCCCGGCTCGGCGTTACGGGTTCGGCGTTTTCCGTTTCGGCCAATTCATTCTGGCCTGTTCGCTTCGGCCCGATTCAGGCTGCGAGCCAGGGTCGCTCGGCGCGCTGCCGATCCTCGTATGCCGCGATCTTGTCGACCTTCTGCAGCGTCAGCCCGATGTCGTCCAGTCCACCGAGCAGACACGCCTTGCGGAAGGGATCGACGTCGAAGGANATCTGTCCGCCGTCGGGTGTTGCGATCGTCTGCGCCTCCAGATCGACGGTAAACGTGGCATTGGCGCCGCGCTCCGCCTGTGTCATCAGCCGGTCCACCTCGTCCTGAGGCAGAACCACAGGTAGAATACCGTTCTTGAAGCAGTTGTTGTAAAAAATATCGGCAAAGCTGGGTGCGATTACACAGCGGATGCCAAAATCAAGCAACGCCCAAGGCGCGTGTTCGCGTGAGCTCCCACAACCGAAATTCTCACCGGCAATAAGGATTTTCGCGTTTCTATATTGGGGCCGGTTCAAGATGAACTCGACGACTTCAGCACCTGCATCATCGTAGCGCATCTCGAAGAACAGGCTCTTGCCCAGGCCCGAACGCTTGATGGTCTTCAGGAACTGCTTCGGGATGATCATGTCGGTATCGACATTGATCATCGGCAACGGCGCAGCCGTGCCGGTGAGCGTCGTGAACGGTTGCATGCTGTGCTCCTGGACGAAGGATCGGCGCGTCAGTTGAGGNAGGTCGCGGACATCGCTGAGCCGCCCGGTAATGGCCGCTGCCGCCGCCATCGCCGGGCTCATCAGATGCGTGCGCCCACCACGGCCTTGCCGGCCCTCAAAGTTGCGGTTCGACGTCGACGCGCAGCGTTCGCCGGGCTCGAGCCGGTCGGCGTTCATCGCGAGGCACATCGAGCAGCCGGGCTCCCGCCACTCGAAACCGGCTTCCCGGAAGATGCGGTCGAGCCCTTCGGCCTCTGCCTGCTCCTTGACCAGGCCGGATCCGGGAACAACCATCGCCCCCACGCCGTCCGCCACCTTGTGCCCACGCGCCACCGCTGCGGCTTCGCGCAGATCCTCGATCCGGCCGTTGGTGCACGAACCGATGAATACCCGGTCAACCNNCGCGTCCTGCAACCGCACGCCGGGCTGCAGGCCCATGTAGTGCAGCGCACGTTCCATCGCCCGCCGCTTGCTGTCGCTGGCGGCAGCGGCCGGATCCGGAACGCTGCCGGTGATCGGCAGCACGTCTTCGGGGCTCGTCCCCCAAGTGACCAGCGGCGCGATCGACGCCGCATCGATCCGCACCTCGTGATCATATGCCGCACCCGGATCGGACGGCAGGGTGCGCCAGTATGCGACCGCCTGCTCCCAGTCCTCTCCTGCAGGCGCCATCGGCCTCCCTTTGAGGTAGGCGAACGTCGTCTCGTCGGGCGCGATCAGGCCGGCGCGGGCACCACCCTCGATCGTCATGTTACAGACGGTCATCCGCCCTTCCATGCCGAGGCCGCGGATCGCCTCGCCGGCATACTCGATCACGTGCCCGGTACCGCCGGCGGTGCCGATAGTGCCGATCACCGCCAGGACCAGATCCTTGGCACCGACGCCGAGCGGCAACGCTCCATCGATGAGAACGCGCATGTTCTTTGCCGGGTTCTGCAACAGGGTCTGCGTCGCCAGAACGTGTTCCACTTCCGACGTGCCGATACCAAACGCCAAGGCACCGAACGCCCCGTGGGTGGCGGTGTGNGAATCGCCGCAGACGATCGTCATGCCGGGCTGGGTGAATCCCTGCTCCGGACCGATGATGTGCACGATGCCCTGCCGGCGGTCGTCCATCGAGAAGTACTCGATGCCGAACTCGGCGCAGTTGTGCGCCAGCGTATCCACCTGAATCCGCGACTCCTCGTCCGCAATCCCGTGGGAACGGTCGGTGGTCGGAACGTTGTGGTCGGCAACGGCGAGCGTGGCACCCGGCCGGCGCACCTGCCGCCCCGTCATCCGCAGGCCCTCGAACGCCTGCGGGCTGGTCACCTCATGCACCAGGTGGCGGTCGATGTAGAGCAGGCAGGTTCCATCCTCCTGCACGTCCACCAGATGGCTGTCCCAGATCTTGTCGAACAGCGTCCGCGGCTTCGCCACGTCATCCTCCTCGCACTCACCCTCGCCGCAGGCCGTACGCCCGCGGGCGGGCGCCTCTCAGGCTGGAGCCAGTCAATCCGGTCACGCGGGCCCGCCTGATCGGATCATCCTCCAACGACCCTCAGGCGTTTTCCGTTTCGCTGGCCGCCGTCTCGCTCGCGGCTGCGGCTTTGCAGCGGCGGCTGCGGCCGCCCGTTCACGCGATGCCTGCTTTTCCTGCTGGGCGACCTCGCGCTCTTTCGCGGCAACCTTGGCAACGTAGCCGTCGGTCTTCTCGAAATGCGCGCGCTCTTGCCGCGCCGCGAGCGCAGATAATACAGCTTCGCCCGGCGGACATCGCCGCGCCGCACGACCTCGATGCCGGCGATGGACGGCGAATACAGCGGAAAGACGCGTTCCACGCCTTCGCCGTAGGAGATCTTGCGCACCGTAAACGACGACTGCAGGCCGCGATTCCGGCGGGCAATACAGACTCCTCGAACGCCTGCACCCGCTCGCGCGAGCCTTCGACCACCTTCACCTTGACCCTCACGGTATCGCCCGGCGAAAACCAGGGCGGCGCTCCGTCCGCCGTCAGCTTGGCGATCTGCTCCTGCTCGAGTTCCTCAATGATCGTCGTCATCTTTCGTTGTCCTCATCGTCATCACGCGTGCGCCCCGACACTGCTCTGCGGGACACCGTGCCCGCATCCTGGCCCGCATCCTGGAAGACGCCGCCCGCATCGGCCATTGCTGCGAGATGGCGCGCCCACAGGTCCGGCCGCCGCTCGCGGGTGATCCGTTCCGCTTGCGTCCGCCGCCACGCGGCGATCCGCCCGTGGTGTCCGGACAGCAAAACCTCCGGCACCTCGCGACCTTTCCAGGTCCGCGGCCGGGTGTAGTGCGGATATTCCAGCAGGCCTCTCTCGAAACTCTCCTCCGTCAGCGACCCGACGCACCCGACGACGCCCGGCAGCAGCCGGACGCAGGCATCGATCAGCGCAATGGCCGCCGGCTCGCCACCCGACAGCACGAAGTCGCCGAGGCTGATCTCTTCCGGCCGATGCACATCGAGCACGCGCTCGTCGATGCCCTCGTACCGGCCGCACAGCACCACCAGTCCCGATCCGGCCGCCAGCGCCTGCACGCGGCTCTGATTGAGCGGCCGCCCACGCGGCGAAAGCACAATCAGCGGCAGCGCCAGTTCGCGGGCGCACGCGGCATCAATCGCCGCATCGACCACATCCGGCCGCATCACCATGCCCGGCCCGCCGCCGAACGGCGTGTCGTCCACGGAAGCATGCTTATCGCGCGCAAACTCCCGGATGTCCATCGTCTCCAGATGCCAGATCCCGGCCGAGAGTGCCTGGCCGGCCAGCGATGCGGCCAGAGGGCCGGGGAACATCTCGGGGAACAGCGTCAGCACACGCGCCGTCCAGGGTGTCGCGGGGCGAGCATCATACCGGCTCGCCTTCCAGCAGCCCCGGCAGGGACGCCACCCGGACCACGCCACCTGCTACATCCACCACGGGCACCGCCTCGCGGGTGAACGGCACCAGAACCGTGCGTTTACCGTGCTCCGGGCTCCCATTCAGGTCGACTTCGAGCACCGGTGCAGCACCGAACTCGTGCACGGCGGTAATCCGCCCCAGCCGCACCGAATCCGCCACGTCCGACTCTGTCTGCCGATCGGCGAAGACATCGAGGCCGATCAGATCGACGTGATAGAACTCGTCTTCCGCCGGCGGGAAANNCGCCGTGCGTGCAACGTACAAGTCGCAGCCGCGCAGCGCCTCGGCGGCGGTGCGGTCGCCAACCCCNTCGGCGCGGACGATCAGGTCGAGTTTCTTGCGGCCGACGACACGGATGGAGAGCTGCTGGCCGCCCGGCTGAAGCGTCACCGGCCCATAGGCCGCGACGTCATCCGGCTCGGCGGTGAAGCTGCGGACCGAAAGCTCGCCCTTCAGGCCATGCGCACCGGTAATCCGGCCGACGCAGATGCGACCGGCAACCATGCCGGCAGACACCTCGTCCGACTCCTGAACCGACTCCGCATCCTGAACCGGGGACATGGCCGCAGCATCTCCAACGGCGCGCTTAGCCGGCAGCGCCTTCCGACGCCGCTTCCGCGGCCTCGGCTGCCGCCTTCAGACGCTCCTGCGCCTTCGCCTTCGGCTGTGGCTTCTTGGTCTGTTCGGTGCGCGCACGAGCCTCCATCAGTCCGGCATCCGAGCACATCCGCGCCACCCGGTCGCTGGGCGTGGCACCGTGCTGCAGCCAGTGCTGGATCCGTTCCGGTTTCAGGCTCACCCGATCCGGATGGTCCGAGGTCAGCATCGGGTTATAGGTCCCCAGCACCTCGATGAACCGGCCGTCACGCGGGCTGCGCGAGTCGGCGACAACGATCCGATAGAACGGGCGCTTCTTGGCGCCCCCCGTGACAGGCGAATTCTTACACTCATCGCGATCCGATCCGTTCCTTGCTCATTTCCAATCGGGCCCCGGCTCAGCGGGGCGGCAGCATCCCCGGTGGAAACATTCCGGGCGGCAGCCCATCGGGCGGCATTTTGCCACCGAGCAGGCCGCGTTTGCCCATCTTGCCCACCTTCTTCATCATGCCCGCCATCTGCTGGTGCTGCTTCAGCAGACGGTTGACGTCCTGCACCGAGGTTCCGGACCCTGCCGCAATCCGCCTGCGGCGCGAGGCGTTCAACAGTTTCGGATTGCGTCGCTCGTCCGGCGTCATCGACAAGATGATCGCCTCCTGGCGCGCAATCATCTTGTCATCGATCTTGGCATCGTTCAGCTGCTGCTTCATCTTGCCGATGCCGGGCAGCAGCCCGAGCAGCCCCTTCAGATCGCCCATCTTGCGCAGCTGCTTGAACTGGGCGGCCATGTCTTCGAGGCTGAACTCGCCTTTCGCCAGCTTCTGCGCCAACTTCTCGGCGTCTTCGCGCTCGATCACCTCGGCCGCGCGCTCGACCAGCCCCACCACGTCGCCCATGCCGAGGATGCGTCCGGCGATGCGGTCCGGCTGGAACGCCTCCAGAGCGTCCAGCTTCTCGCCCAGACCGATCAGCCGGATCGGACAGCCGGTTACCGCGCGCATTGAGAGTGCCGCGCCGCCACGGCCGTCGCCGTCAACCCGGGTGAGGATCAGGCCGGTGATCCCGACCTGCTCGTTGAACGCGCGAGCGAGCTGCACCGCGTCCTGACCGGTGAGCGCATCGGCAACCAGCAGCGTTTCCACCGGCGCGGTCGCGGCCTTCACCGCCGCCGCTTCTTCCATCATCCGCTCGTCGATGGTGAGCCGGCCGGCGGTGTCCAGGATCACCACGTCGAAGCCCTGTTTGCGCGCGGTCTGCATCGCCCGTTCGGCGATCGCCACCGGCGACTGGTCGGCGATCACGTCGAGCACCGCCGTTTCCGTCTGCTTGCCAAGCACCGCCAGCTGCTGCTGGGCGGCCGGGCGATAGACGTCGAGCGAGGCCATCAGCACCCGCTTCTTGTCGCGCTTGCGCAGCCGGACGGCGAGCTTGCCGGCGGTGGTCGTCTTGCCGGATCCCTGCAGACCGACGAGCAGCACCGCCACCGGCGGGGCGCCGGCAAGGTTGATGCCCGCACCTTCGCCNGGTGCGCAGTTTTCGTCAGCCTCACTGCCGCGCAGCAGATCGACCAGATGATCGTGAACGATCTTCACCACCATCTGGCCCGGAGTGACGCTGCGCAGCACCTCCTGACCGACGGCACGGCTGCGGACGCCGGCGATGAACTCCTTGACCACCGGCAGCGCCACATCGGCTTCCAGCAGCGCGATGCGGATCTCGCGCATCGCCTCGGCCACGTCCGCTTCGCTCAGCGCACCACGCTTGCGCAGCCGCTCGAATATGCCGCTCAGTCGATCGCTCAGGCCCTCGAACACGCGCTGCCGTCCTCGTTTCCCGGATGCGTCCCCGGGCGGTCAATAAAAAAGCCAGCGCGCATCGTCCGCAATCTGGCTCCGCCACGTTCAAGCTTTCGCAAGAAATCAAAACTCTATGAGTGTCCCGCAACCAAGTCAAGCCGATGACGCCACCTTTTCCCACACAACCTGCGAGCGGCGTCACAGCGCCCGGTTACGGGTGCAGCTACCTTTGCGGCGAATTGACCAGCAGAGGCCACGACCATGGCGGCGATGGCAGACCCGGAACACGACCGACGCGGGCGACGCGGGAACAACGGAGGGCAACCCAGAAAGGCCTTCACGGCCGACCCCATCGATCGCCGCGTCGCCGCCCGCCTCAGTGCGCGCCGCCGGGCACTGGGGCTCAGTCCGGCACTGCTCGACATGATCCTCGGACTGCGCGATGGCACCGTCGAACGGTTCGAGGCCGGTGAAAGCCGAATCTCCGCCTCCCATCTCTATCGTCTCGCCCATGTCTTCGACGTGAAGGTCGACTGGTTCTTCACCGAGCCGGAGTCCTCCGAGCCGCGCTCCCCAGGTTCAAAGCCCACCAGCCGCAAGCACAACTCCGAACGGCGACATGCCGGCGAGGCCGCGGAAGCCCGCCGTTTTCTCCACTTCTTTACCCACCTGCACGATCCGGCAGTACGCAGAAATGTTCGCGAAATTGTGAAGGCTATTGCCGAAAGCGACACCGGGTCGAACGGCGGCGCCCGTAAATCGGATGCGATCCCGGCAGACCCCAGCGAGACACGCGGCACACCGACAGCGGACTGAAGCGCGACACCTCACCTCTGCACTTGCCACCGACGGGGTATGGGCTCTAACAGCATCGTCAGCCGGGCGCTTTTCGTCGCGGCACGATCGAGCCCGGACCCGCCGATGGACCTGCAGACCATAGCCCTTCTCGTCGGCGCCGGTTTTCTCGGCGGCGCCATCAACGCCATCGCCGGTGGCGCCACCTTCTTTACCTTCCCGGCGATGTTGATGGCCGGGCTAGGTGCCGTCTCCGCCAACGCCTCGAACACCGTGGCGCTGGCCCCGTCGAGCTTTGCCGCCTTTCTGGCGATGCGCCGACATCTGACAGCGGCGCGCCATCTTCTCGTATCATTCCTCAGCCTTGGCGTGATCGGCGGCGCCCTTGGCGCGTGGCTGGTGCTGTGGCTGGGCGACGACCGGTTCCGCGCCTGTGTGCCCTGGCTGCTGCTGGTCGCCACCGTGCTGTTTGCCGCCGGCCCCTGGCTGGTCCGAAAGATGCACCAAGCCAATCTGCATCACGAACGCCTGGGCGTCCGCATCGCTGTGCACATCTTTCAGGCGCTGATCGGTGTCTACGGCGGTTTCTTCGGTGCCGGCATGGGAATGGTGTCACTGGCCGGCCTGACCCTGCTCGGACTGACCGACCTCCGTTCGATGAACGCCCTGAAAAATCTGTTCACCACGCTGTGCAACGGCATCGCCATTGTCGTGTTCGTTCTCGCCGGGGTGGTGAGCTGGCCGCACGCGCTGGTGATGATGACGGGTGGGCTGGTCGGCGGCTTCGTCGGCGGCAAGATCGGCAACGTGCTGCCGGGACACTGGGCGCGCGCCTTCGTGACCACCGTCGGCACGGTGCTGACCGTCGCATATTTCCTCAAGAGTTGAAGCCGGCACTCTTCCGCCTGCCGCGTCTCTCCATCCGAGCAAAAACACACGTTGAGAAGGGAAGCAGCGTTCAGGTTCAAGAGACGTGGGTGATGCGACTGGACGCACGCGGGAGGTTCGCCATATTAGGCGGATCATGGATGCGGTTCCGTTCATCAAGATGCACGGCCTCGGCAACGACTTCATCGTCGTCGACGCACGCGCTCAGGCCTTCACGCCGTCGGCGGCGGTGGTGCGCGCGCTCGCCGATCGGCGAACTGGCGTCGGATGCGATACGCTGGTCGTCATTGAGCCACCCAAAAACGGGCTGGCAGACGCCTTCATGCGCATCCGCAATGCCGATGGGAGCGAAGTGGCCGCGTGCGGCAACGCCACGCGCTGTGTCGCAGCCCTGATGATGCGCGAGAAGGGCAGCACGCAGGTGGTGATCGAGACCGCAGCCGGGCTGCTGGATGCAGAAGCCGCCGCCCACGGCCTGATCAGCGTCGATTTGGGACGGATCAGCTTCGACTGGCGCGACATTCCGCTTTCGCAAGCCACCAACACGGAGCACCTCGGCATTGAAGCCGGACCGTTGCGTGATCCTGTGGCGGTGAACGTCGGCAACCCGCACGCGGTGTTCTTTGTCGACGACGCGGACGCGGTGGCACTTGACGTGTTCGGCCCGCAGGTGGAACGGCATCCGCTGTTCCCCGAGCGCACCAACGTCGAGGCGGTACAGGTCCTGGCCCGCGACCGGCTGCGGATGCGGGTGTGGGAGCGCGGCGTCGGCATCACCCAGGCGTGCGGCACCGGGGCGTGTGCGACGGTGGCGGCCGCGGTGCTGCGCGGGCTTGCGGAGCGTTCGGCCACCGTCCTGCTCGACGGAGGCGAACTGCGTATCGACTGGCTGCGCGACGACCACGTGCTGATGACCGGCCCGGTGGCGACCGCGTTTACCGGCGTCCTCGATCCCTCGCNNTGGTCGGCTGACGGGCGGCCCGATATGTCCGGCTCCCGGCAATCCGGCCCTCCCCACTCCGGCCCCGATGTCGTCACCCTCGGCTGCCGGCTGAATGCGCTGGAATCCGAAGTCATCCGCCGCGAGACGGCGCAAAACGGTGTGGATGCGATCGTCATCAACACCTGTGCCGTGACCTCCGAGGCGGTGCGCCAGGCGCGGCAGACGATTCGCAAGCTGCGCCGCCGCCACCCCGGCCGGCCGATTATCGTCACCGGCTGCGCGGCACAGCTCGAGCCCGAAATGTTCGCGGCGATGCCGGAAGTGGACCGGGTGCTCGGCAACGCCGAGAAGCTCGATGTGCAGAACTTTCGCCCGTCTGTCGGCGCCCCGGACGACCGGGTGCTGGTCTCCGACATCATGCTGGCCCGCGAGACCGCGGCACACCTGATCGACGGCATCGAAGGCCGGGCCCGCGCGTTCGTCGAGATCCAGCAGGGCTGCGATCATCGCTGCACCTTCTGCATCATCCCGTTCGCCCGCGGTCCGAACCGCAGCGTACCGCAAGATCGGGTGATCGCCCGGGTACGCACCCTGGTCGACAACGGCTACCGCGAGATCGTGCTGACCGGCGTCGATATCTGTTCCTGGGGTTCCGATCTCGCCGCCAGCGATGGAATGGCGGCGCCGACGCTGGGCCGGCTGGTCGCCGCCATTCTGGCGGAGGTTCCCGATCTGCCGCGGCTGCGGGTCTCGACGCTCGATCCGGCCGCCATCGACGAGGCGCTGTTCGACGCGCTTGCCGCCGAGCCGCGGCTGATGGGCCATTGGCACCTCAGTCTGCAGGCGATGGACGATCTGGTACTGAAGCGGATGAAGCGCCGCCACAGCCGTGCCGGTGCCGCTTCGGTGGTCGAGCGCGCGCGGGCCCTCCGCCCGGACATCGTGTTCGGTGCCGACCTGATCGCGGGTTTTCCGACCGAAACCGAAGCGATGTTCGAGAACACCTTGCGCGCGGTAGACGAACTCGGTCTCACCTGGCTGCACGTCTTCCCCTACTCTCCGCGGCCCGGCACACCGGCGGCCCGTATGCCGCAGCTTCCGGGACCGGTGCGCCACGAGCGTGCCGCGCGGCTGCGCGCCGCAGGCGATCGTGCACGGGCTCACTTCCTGGCTGGCCAGGTCGGATCGTGCGCCGAAATTCTGGTAGAGGAACCCCGGGTCGGCCGCTGTCCGGCGTATGCGCCTGTGACGCTTGCCTTCGCCGGCGAACCCTCGACGCTGGTGCGCGTTCGATTCACGGCAGCCGACAGCACCACGCTTTACGCGGAGATGGCCTGAGTGAGCGACGAAACCACAGCCAAAGCGGGCGAGAACCGGCGCTGGTTCGGGCGGATGTTCAGCCGCGGCAACGAGGCGGAGGCACAAGCCCTCATCTCGGCCCGGGCGTGCCCACGGAACCCGAGGTGCCGGCAGTACCGCAACCGCAGCCGGAATTGCCCCCTTTCCCGAGCCGCAGCCAGAGCTTCCCACACCCGGCACCCCGGAACCGGAAAGCCCACCACCGATGCCGGGGCCTGAAATTCCGACACCGGCCGGCGACGTCCTGCCGAAGACACTGACAGCCGTCTCCGCCACACCGTCCGCGGGTCTGGATCCCAGGACAGTCGCCGAACGGGAATGGATCGAGCGCCGGTCGCGGGAGATACGGGACGCACTTGCAGCCGACAGCGAGGACAAAGCCGGCTGGCTCGGCCGGCTGCGGCGCGGCCTCGGCCGCTCGTCGGCGAAGCTGTCCTCGGGCATCGGCGACGTCTTCATCCGGCGCAAGCTGGATGACGAGGCGCTCGAGGAGTTGGAAGAGCTGCTGATCACTGCCGATCTGGGTCTCAGCACGGCGTCGCAGCTCACCCGTGCGCTTGCCGACGCCCGCTTCGGCCAGGAAGTGACGTCGGCAGAGGTCCGTACGGTGCTGGCGGACGAGGTGACGAAGCTGCTGGCGCCGGTGGCACAGACGATCGCCATTCACGAAGCACACCGTCCGCACGTGATCCTCGTCTGCGGCGTGAACGGCAGCGGCAAGACGACGACAATCGCCAAGCTGGCACGGATGTTCAAGTCGGTGGGCTTCGACGTGATGATGGCCGCTGGCGATACGTTCCGCGCGGCAGCAATCGAGCAGCTGCAGATCTGGGGAGAGCGCATCGGCTGTCCGGTGATTGCGCGCGCGGAAGGCAGCGATGCGGCCAGCCTAGCGTACGAAGCGTATCAGGAGGCGAAGGCCCGGGGCTGCCACGTGCTGCTGATCGATACTGCTGGCCGCCTGCACAACAAGGCGCACCTGATGGCCGAGTTGCAGAAAATGGCCCGCGTGCTACAGAAGGTCGACGAACAGGCACCGCACGACTGCATTCTCGTCCTTGACGCGACGGTGGGGCAGAACGCGCACTCTCAGGTGGACGTCTTTCGGGATCTGGTCAACGTCACCGGTCTGATCGTCACCAAACTGGACGGATCGGCCAAAGGCGGCGTGGTGGTGGCGCTCGCCGAGCGGTTCGGCCTTCCGGTGTATGCCATCGGCGTGGGCGAAGGCATGGACGACATGCGCGCCTTCGAGGCCCGCGCCTACGCCCGCAGCCTGCTCGCTCTGGACGACTGACACGATCTGCCGAACGGCTCAAGCGAACGGCACGCGCGATCGGAGTGATGTGATCTGGTTTACTGGCGCGGGCTCGTGCGTTCGCGCACCATGACCCGCCGTTCAGGCTTGGCACACGCACCTTCTCGGCGCCGCCGTTTGGGATCCGCCTCGCATGTGGAGTTCTCTCGCCGCCTTCGTCTTCGGCCAGCCGGTTAACCGGCAGCCACCGGTGCGAATCCGGGAGACGATTGCCCACCTGCAGGTGCAGTCGGAAATCCTCATCGGCTGGGTGCAGCTGGGCCTCGTGCTGTTCTTTTTCACGCTGTACACGCTCGCCCGCAAGCCGACCGACCCGATGCAGTTCCAGCCGGTGCCCTGGGTGCTGGGCGCGTACCTGGCGTTTACCGTCGTCCGGCTGCTGCTGGCCTATCGGCGGATCATCGCCGCCTGGTTCCTGGCTGGTTCGGTGATCATCGACGTCGGCCTGCTGATGCTGCTGATCTACTCCTATCACATCCAGTACCTGCAACCGGCGGCGTTCTACCTGAAGGCGCCGACCCTGCTCTACGTTTTTCTGTTCATCGGCCTGCGGACGTTGCGCTTTGATCCCATCTACGTCCTGGTTGCCGGCCTGAGCGCGGCCGCCGGCTGGGCAGTCATGGTGGCGATCGCCTTGGCCGAACCGTCGTTGACGTCACGGGTAACGCGCGATTACGGCCTCTACCTTACTTCCAACCGGATCCTGATTGGCGCCGAGGTCGACAAGATCATCTGCATCCTGCTGGTCACGGCCGTGCTGGCGGTGGCGATCGTGCGCGCCCGCAGGCTGCTGATGCAGGCGGTCACCGACGCCACCGTCGCCCAGGATCTCAGCCGCTTCGTCGCCCCGGAAGTAACAAACCACATCGTCGGCGCCGACCGGGCGATCGAGCCCGGGCACGGCGAGGTGAAGATGGCGAGCATCCTGTTCACCGATATCGAAGGATTTTCGACGCTCTCCGAGCAGATGAGTCCCCACGAGCTGATGCCGTTGCTGAACGCGTATTTCTCCGCCGTGGCCGAGGTGATCGACCGCTACGGCGGGGTGATCACCGCCTATAACGGCGATGCGATGATGATCGGGTTCAATACGGCACGCCCTGATCCGGAGCACGCAGCGAATGCGTTAAGAACGGCACTCGGTATCCAGCAAGTGGTCTCGGAACGACGGTTCGGCGACGGCAGCCGGCTGAATACGCGCTGCGGCATCAACACCGGCCTGCTCGCCGCGGGCGCCATCGGCACCGATGAACGCCTGCTGTTCACCGTCTACGGCGACGAAGTGAACATCGCCGCCCGCCTGGAACAGCTCAACAAGCAGTTCGCCACCTATGTCCTCGCCACCGAGCAGACGGTGACGGCCGCCGGAGATCGGTTCGTCTGTCGGCCGATGGGGATGGTGCCGGTCCGCGGCCGCGCCGAGCCGGTCAGCGTCTATGCCGTCAGCGGGTATCTCGACGGGGAATATCTGCCCGCGGTCGACGGGCAGTCACGCCATGAACGCAAGCCATGAGCCCCCTGCTCAGAGCTGAACGTCGAGGTAATGGCCGGGCGGAACATCGCTGCGTAGCGGCAGGCCTGATGACAACAGACGTTCGAGCCGCTGCAGTGCCGTGCGCGTGGCGGCATTCTGAGCGCAGCGGGTACTGCGAGCCCGGCGTTGCACGTCCCGGGCCGTGGCGTACCCGGTGCGGGCGTCGCCCATGGTGACAGGCAACACGAGCTCCGGTGCCGGGATCGACCGAATCATGGCCCGCAGCGTGTCACGAAAACGGTTAACAAATGATGAACGTCGCTGCGCAAAAGCTGGTCAACCCAGGGCCGAGCAGATCGGGACCGGGTGCGTGGCGACTTGCACCGCGGCTCCTTGGCCCGAGCGGAATCGCTCCAGCGACCAGCGCACCGACGGAAACGCCAACTGCTCCCAGGGAATGCGCTCCCAGTCGAACAGTTCGACTGCTTCGCTCTCAGGCCCGGGCGCGAACTCGGGTCCGGTCATCGGCGCCCGGTAGATGACGTTGACGTGGCTGATGTGCGGAATTTCGTAAATGCCCAGCAGATCTTCGATGACGACCCGGGCCTGCGCCTCTTCCCACACCTCGCGCACTGCTCCCTCGGCGGTCGTCTCGCCCAGTTCCATGAATCCGGAAGGAATGGTCCACAGCCCGCGCGCAGGTGCGATCGCCCGCTTGCAGAGCAAGATCGCGTTCTGCCACCAGCAGACCGCGCCGACGACGATCTTCGGATTGTCGTACTCGATGTAGCCGCAGTCGGGACAGACCAGACGCATCCGGTTGTCCCCTTCCGGCACCTTCTTCACCGACGGCCCGCCGGTCTGCTTCTCGCTCATTCCGAGAGTGTGGCGATGCGGCTCGACCAAGACAAGCCCGCTGCCCGGCAGCCGGACCCTCTCCCGACGGCAGAGGACGAAAGAGGATCCGGGCCGGCGCGTCGGCGTGACAGCGCGCAAAGCGCCTCACGCCACGCGAGCAGCGACTACTTGCGGAGCACGGCGACGCCCGGCAGGGTCTTGCCTTCCAGCCATTCCAGGAACGCACCACCCGCGGTCGAGACGTAGGAGAAGTCGCTCTGAACGCCGGCATGCGCCAGGGCGGCAACCGTATCGCCGCCGCCAGCGACGCTCAGCAGCTTGCCTTCCTTGGTCAGCTTGGCCGCTTCCTGGGCCACGGCATTGGTGCCCTTGTCGAACGGCGTGACCTCGAACGCACCCAGCGGGCCGTTCCACATCAGCGTCTTCAGGCCGGCCAGACGTTGCGACAGCGACGTGATCGAGTCCGGGCCGACGTCCAGGATCATCTGGTCGGCGGGAACCGCATCGACACCAACCGTCGTCGAGGGCGCGCCGGCCTTGAACTCACCGGCAACGACGGCATCGCTCGGCAGCACGATCTCGCAGCCTGCCTTCGAGGCCTTCTCCATGATCGCCCGCGCATTGTCGAGCATCTCATGCTCGCACAGCGACTTGCCGACGTCCTTGCCCTGGGCGGCGAGGAAGGTGTTCGCCATCGCACCGCCGATGATGATCTGGTCGACCTTCTCGGTCAGGTTGCCCAGCACGTCGAGCTTGGTGGAAATCTTGGCTCCGCCCACCAGTGCAGCGGCGGGATGCGCCGGCTTTTCGAGAGCCGCCGACAGGGCTTCCACTTCCGCCTGCATCAGCCGGCCGGCGGCGGACGGGATCAGCTTCGCCAAAGCTTCGACCGACGCGTGCGCCCGGTGCGAGCACGAAAACGCATCCGAGATCAGGATGTCGCCGTTTTCCGCCAGCTTCTTTGCAAATTCGAGGTCATTCTTCTCTTCCTCGGCATAGAAGCGGACGTTCTCCAGCATGGCGAATTCGCCCGGCTTGAGTGCGTCAACGACCGCCTTGGCCTCGGGGCCGATGCAGTCGGGAGCGAACGCCACCGGTGCGCCGAGTGCGGCAGACAAAGCCTCCGCAACCGGCTTTTCGGTGAATTCCAGGTTCTTCTTGCCCTTCGGCCGGCCGAGGTGGCTGAGAACGATGACTTTCGCGCCTTTGCTCGCCAACTCCTTGAGCGACGGCACGGTGCGGTCGATGCGTGTGGTATCGGTAACCTTGCCGTCCTTCATCGGGACATTGAAATCGACCCGGACAAGGACCCGCTTGCCGGAAACGTCGAGGTCATCGATGGTTCTGAAGCCCGCCATGTTGCTCATCCCTCCCTTCTGATCGCACAGCCGGAAGCAGGGTGGCGAGCCAAGGGTGAGAAGTCCGCCACCGCCACCTGTCGCCGACCGTTCTGGATCGCGCTGCTCAAAATCCGAACGGGTGTGAGAGTCGCACTGCGCTCGGACCTGCGAGCCTGTTTAATGGAGAGAGCCGCCGCAAAGGCAAGCGCCGCAAATCTGACGCCACGAATGTTTCATCCCCGCACAGGCGGAAAGATTGCGGGCTTTGTTCTCTTTCGCGACAGACGCAAAGAGATTAACTATCTATGAGTGTGGGGTGACATTGGGACAGCAGGAGGCATGGCAGCACAGGACGCAGCCGGCCAGGCCCGGGAAAATCCGACACCCTCGTTCGGACTGAACGACGCAGAGAAGATCGTTCGGCGTCTGGCGCCGGCGTTGCAGGCGCACGGGCTGTGGATTCAGCACATCCACACCATACTCGTGTGCCGCATTCCTCCCGAGGACAGCGATCTGCGCGCCGATGGTCACGCGACGGCGGAACTGGGTCTGTGGTTCGCCGACGAGAACAACGAATTCATTCGCCGGCATCCGGATTATGCCGCAGCGCTCGAGCGGCATCGGGACGTGTACGCCCGGGCGCGCGCGCTGTGCGAGGCGGTGGCCCACAACCGGCAGATCATGCCGGATAAGTATCAGGCTTTCGCCGAAAGCATCAGCAATCTGGACCGCAGCCTGGAGGCGCTGGTCAAGGAGCTTTGGGACCTGCTTCGTCATACCGATCCGCTGACAGGGATCGCCACGCGTTTTGCCATGCTGCCCCGCCTGCGCGAGGAGCACCGCCGGGTGCAGCGAACCGGGCTGACCTGCAGTGTCTGCATGGTCGATCTGGATCACTTCAAGGCCATCAACGACACTTACGGCCACCGGGCCGGCGATACGGTCCTGGAAGCGGTATCTGCCCATCTGGTGAACAACCTGCGACGCTACGATCAGGTCTGCCGCTACGGCGGCGAAGAGTTCATCCTGATGCTGCCAAATACCGAGCCGGCGCAGGCGGTGCCGATTGTCGACCGATTGCGGCGCGGACTCGCCGAGCTGGATATCCACCTCGACCAGGACACATCCGTGCGGGTGACCGCATCGATGGGCATATCCTCACTGTTGGCCGAGCGGCCGATCGCAGCCTCGATCGAGCGTGCCGACCGGGCGATGTACGCGGCGAAGCGGGCCGGACGGAACCGGGTACGGCTGTGGCGGCCGGACTATGACTGTGCCCCGCTCTCCCCGTCGGCGTCGCCCAAAGAGGGGAACGCGCAGAGCTCAGAGGACACGAAATCGACTGAACGCTCGTTCGCCGGCGAGTTTCCAAACGGCTGAAAGGCGTAGCGACGGGCTGGCGGCACTCGGGACCTCTGAGCAGTGATTTCGGCGTCGTCAAACCCTGGGGGTCAGCGCCCTTCCAGCGCCGCGATGCGCTTGCGGGCGTGGGCCGCTTTCTCGGTCTCGCCCAGCACGTCGTAAGCGCGGGCGAGCCGGCGCCATCCATCGATATCGTCCGGCGTCTCCTGCAGGCGGGCCGCGAGCCGATCGACCATGCCGCGAATCATCTGCGCCCGCTCCTCGGAGCTCATCTGCCCGGCGGCGGCAACGTCGGCGGCACTCGGTCCCGGCGGAGCCGCGCCACTGCCGGTCTCCGCTCCCTGCCCCTTTGCTGCCTCTCTGGCCTGCTCGTTCGCTACTCCTGCGGTCGTGGCATCCGCCTCAGCGCGCTCCGCCGCCCGCAGTTGTTCGGCCAGCGCCAGCGCCTCGGCAGACGGATGCAGTGACGCGGGATCGATCCCCGAAGCCTCAGCCGCCTGTTGCAGGTGCTGACGAACCGTCGGCAGCCAGCGTGCATCCGCAGGCGCCATCGCGATCATGTCCACCCATCCCTGCATCGCGCCCGGCAGGTCGCCCTGCTGTGCCTGGTCGAGCGCCAGCAGAAAGCGCGCCTGCGGGCTGGTCGGATCGAGTGTGAGCATCTTTTGCAGCGCTGCGCGGGTCTCGTCATCGACCTGGCCGTCCGAGGTCGCCAGCCGGGCCTCCGTATACGCACCCAGTACGTCCAGTTCCTCCGGCGCCAGCGCCATCGCATGGGCGAGCGCCGAAACCGCATCGGAAGGACGCCGCATCGCCAGATAGGCCCGGCCCAGCAGATACCAGCCGCCAGCATCGCGCGGATTGGCTTCCAGGCGCTTCGCCAACCGCTCCGCCGCCTCCTCCAGGGACGCCGGCCGACCGCCGCCCGTGGCCAGCTCACTGCCGCGCTCGGCCAGCGGCTGGTCCGGCGTGTCAGGCGCCCCCAGTTCCAGGTAGAGGACGGCGGCGGCCAGGGGGACAAGCAGCGAGAGCACAGCCGCCGCCCGGATGCTCTGGCGCGGCGCGGATCGCGGACCCTTCGGCGGCTCTTCGGCATGCCGTGCGGCGACGGAATCGGCTGCTGCGGCCCCCAGCATCCGGCGCTTGACCTCGACGCGCGCCGCCTCCGCCTCGCTCTCGCCCAGGACTCCNCGGCGCAGGTCGCGCTCCACTTCTTCGAGCTGGTCGCGGTAGACCGCAAGATCATAGCGGGCACGCTCCGGTGCCGCCTCGCGCCGCCGGCGGACCAGCGGCCAGAGCAGCAGGACGAGCGTCAGCAGAGTCAGAAGCGATGCCGCGATCACGAACGTCGTCACGGCTTCGGCTCCTCGAGCATCCGCTCCAGCCTTTGCTGTTCCTCGGCGCTGAGCGGAGTTGTCGCCGGTGCCGGCTGACGACCGCGACGCCGGTAGTACAGCGCGAGCGCCACCAGCCCGAGGACGAAGATGAGCGGGGGCCCGAACCACAGCGCCCACGTCGTGGGCTTGACCGGCGGGCGCAGCAGGACGAAATCGCCGTAGCGGGAAACGACGTAATCAACCACCTGGCGGTCGCTGTCGCCCTCCTTCAGCCGTTCGCGCACCAGCAAGCGCAGGTCACGCGCCAGCTCGGCGTTGGACTCATCGATCGACTCGTTCTGGCAGACGAGGCAGCGCAGCTCCTTGCCGATCTCCCGAGCGCGCGCCTCCAGCGCCGGATCAGCCAGCATCTCGTCCGGTTGCACGGCGAACACCGGAAACGAGCTCAGCAGCACCAGCACGGCCACTGCCACAGCGGCGAAGATCCGTCTCATCCGCCCGCCTGCAGCCTGTGGACAATCGGCAGCAGCGTCTGCTGCCAGTTCTCCGGTGTGATCGGACCGACGTGCTTGTAGCGGATCACACCCTTGGCATCGACGATAAAGGTTTCCGGCGCGCCGGTTACGCCGAAGGCGATCGCCGCGTGGCTGTCGGGGTCGTCCCCTACCAGCGTGTACGGATCGCCGTGGCGCGCGAGCCACGCCGGGCCCGCCTGCCGATCCTTCTCCCGCCAGTCGATGCCGTAGATCGGAACANNATCCTCCTGCTTGAGCCGCATCAGGAACGGGTGCTCGATCTTGCAGGAGACACACCACGAGCCGAAGATGTTCACCAGCGAGACGTGGCCGATCAGATCGGTGGACGCAAAGCCCTGCGTCCGCCCTTCGATCGGCGGCAGATCGAAGGTGGCCACCGGCTTGTTGATCAGCGGCGACGGGATTTCGTGCGGATCCTCGCCAAGCCCGATCCAGAAGTAGCCGGCGAGAACGAGAAACAACGCCAAAGGCAGCAGATAGGGAAGGCGGGCGGCGATCCCGCGACGGGCAAGTGCGCTCATGCGGCACCCTCGGTGCCGGCTACGATACCTCCGCTACCCGCCTCACCGCTGCGGCGCGCGGGGGCACCCACCCGGTGGCGGCGGTCGCTGAGGCTGACCAGTCCGCCCAGCACCATCAGGCCGACACCACTCCACAGCCAGGGAACCAGCGGCTCGAAGTAGAGCCGGGTGACGTAGCCGCCGTTCGCGCCCTGCGGCTGGCCGATCACCGCGTAGAGGTCGCCGCCGACCGTCGAGCGGATCGCGGCTTCGGTGGTCTCCTGCCCTCGNACCGAATAGAAGCGCTTTTCGGCTGCCAGCGTTGCGACCGGCTCGCCCGTGTCCGTGCTCACCGCAAACAGTCCGCGCAGCGCCGTATAGTTGGGGCCCGGCACCTCCTTGGCGCCGGTGAAGGTCACGACATAGCCCGCGATCGGCACCTGCTCTCCCGCATGCATCACCTGGATGCGTTCCTGCTTCCACACAGATGACGCGGTGATGCCGGCGATGACGAACGCCAGGCCCGCGTGCGCCAGGGTCATGCCCCAGGCAGCGCGGGGCAGACCGGCGGCACGGCTCAAACTCACCCCGAGCGGTGCCGAGAACAGGCCGATACGCCCGGCCAACTCCGAGAGTGTGCCGACCAGCAGCCAGCCTGCCAGCGCCATGCCGAACAGGCCCGCCAGGCTGCCGCCATCGTAGACAGCCCAGGCGAGCGCCGCCGCTGCGAGGGCCGCGAGCCCCGCCAGCCACAGTCTCGACAGCGCGGACATCAGGTCGCCGCGCTTCCACGGCAGCATCGGGCCGATCGCCATGGCGATGACCAGCGGCACCATCAGCGGAATGAACACCGCGTTGAAGAACGGCGGACCGACCGAGACCTTGCCGCCGCCGGTCGCTTCCAGCAGCAGCGGGTAGAGGGTGCCCAGCAGCACTGCCGCGGCGGCCGTGCTCAGCAGCAGATTGTTCAGCAACAGCCCACCCTCGCGCGAGATCGGGCGGAACAGCCCGCCCGCCGGCAATTGCGGACCGCGCCAGGCGAACAGCGCGAACGAGCCACCGATGACGATCACCAGCAGAGCCAGGATGAACACGCCGCGCGCCGGATCGACGGCGAACGCATGCACCGAGGTGAGCACGCCGGAACGCACCAGGAACGTACCGAGGAGGCTCAGCGAGAAGGTGACGATGGCGAGGAACACCGTCCAGCCCTTCAGGGCATCGCGTTTCTCGACGACGATCGCGGAGTGCAGCAGGGCGGTGCCGGACAGCCACGGCAGCAGCGAAGCGTTCTCCACCGGATCCCAGAACCACCAGCCGCCCCAGCCGAGCTCGTAATACGCCCACCAGGATCCGAGTCCGATGCCGCAGGTGAGAAACATCCAAGCGGCAAGCGTCCACGGCCGCACCCAGCGCGCCCAGCCCGCATCCACGCGGCCCTCGATCAGCGCCGCCACGGCGAACGAAAACGCCATCGAGAAGCCGACATAGCCCAGGTAGAGGAACGGCGGATGGAAGGCGAGCCCAGGGTCCTGCAACAGGGGATTGAGCCCCCGGCCGTCGAGCGGCGGCGGTTCGAGCCGCGCGAACGGATTGGAGGTAAACAAGATGAACAGATAGAAACCGGCGGCGATCCAGGCCTGCACCGCCAGCGCACGCGCCCGCAAACCCGGCGGCAGGTTGCGCCCGAATGCGGCGACCGCAGCGCCGAAGATGGTCAGGATCAGCACCCAGAGCAACATCGAGCCCTCGTGGTTGCCCCAGGTGCCGGCAACCTTGTACAGCATCGGCTTGGTCGAATGCGAATTGGCGGCCACGGTCAGCACCGAGAAGTCGGAGACGACGTGGGCATGCACCAGCGTGCCGAAAGACACCGCGATCAGCAGGAACTGCGCCAGGGCCGCGCTATCTGCCAGCGCCATCCAGGCCGCATTGCCGCGCCGCGCACCGATCATCGGCAGCGAGCCCTGAACGCAGGCCACCAGCAGCGCCAGGATGAGTGCGAAATGTCCGGTCTCGACGCTCACTGCGCGGCCCCCGTGGGCGACGCTTTCGTGGGCGACGTCCCCGCCGTCGAGGCTCCGGGCGGCATCTGGCCGGCCTGCTCCATGCTGTCTTTCATGTGCTGCCACCGGCCCGACTGCTTGAGGGCATCCGCCACCTCGGGCGGCATGTACTTTTCGTCGTGTTTTGCCAGAACCTGGTCAGCCACCAGCACGCCACCCTGCAGATGGCCTTCGACGACGATCCCTTGGCCCTCGCGGAACAGGTCGGGCAGAATGCCGCTGTAGGTCACCGGCACCCGGTTGGCGAGATCGGTGATCTCGAACCGGACCTGTGTGCCCGCTTCCTTCTGCACGCTGCCCTCTTCCACCAGACCACCGACGCGGATGCGCTGATTGCCGGAGATGTGCTCCTCGGCCACCTGGGAGGGCGTCTGAAAAACACCACCTTGTCCTGCAACGCCGTCAGCACCAGGGCGGCCGCGATCCCGAGCAGGCCAAGGCCAAGGCCGACGAAGATCAGACGCTTGTGCTTCGGCTTCACGTCCGCGCCCTCCGTCGGGACCGCACAGCAGCGAAGTCGTCCTGCCGCTGCAGGTCATGCAGCGCTGCCTCTCGGCTGCGCAGGCCCCGCAGACTGGCCAGCAGCAGGACGATCAGCACGAGCGCGCTCAGGCCGTAGGCAGGCCAGATGTAACCGGCATAGCCGCCCATCTCCACAAAGGTCACCACAGTCTCCATGTGCGCCCGATCCCGTTGTCCATTGCCGTCGAGGTCACATCAGCCATGCACCTGGCGCAACCGCAGCCCTCGGATCCGGGAAGCAATGATCTCGCCGCGAACGCGCACCAGCACCACCCAGAAGTAGTAGCAGGTAAACGCGCCAGCCATGACCAGCAACGGGATCAGCATGCTGGAATCGATCGTCGGCCCGCCCATGCGGACGACGCTCGCCGGCTGATGCAAGGTGTTCCACCAGTCGACCGAGAACTTGATGATCGGCACGTTGACGAAGCCCACCAGCGCCAGGATGCCGGCAGCGCGGGTGCCGCGCGCCGGATCGTCGAAGGCGTTCTCCAGCGCCATGTAGCCGAGATAGAGAAAGAACAGCACCAGAACCGAGGTGAGACGGGCGTCCCACACCCACCAGGTACCCCACATCGGCTTGCCCCACAGCGAGCCGGTGACCAGCGCCAGGAAGGTGAAGCAGGCACCGATCGGTGCCGTCGCCTTGGCGGTCATTTCGGCAACCGGATGCCGCCAGATCAGGCCGATGGCGGATGCCACGGCCATGCTGGTGTAGCAGAACATCGCCATCCAGGCCGCCGGCACATGCACGTACATGATGCGCACGCTCTCGCCCTGCTGGTAGTCGGGTGGCGAGGCGAACAGCGCGAAGTAGAGCCCTGCCGCCATCAGCAGCACCGTTGCACCTGCGAACCACGGCACCAGCTTGGCACTGAGCTGCATGAAGCGCGTGGGATTGGCATATCTGTTGAACACGTTCCATCGTCCGCCCCATCGCTCGCCGGGGCGGTCTCGGACGACAGGTCCCGCTTCACTCATCTCGTTGCCGTCATCCATCTCGTTCGCTGCGTCCCCGTTATGATGGGGCGCGCGTCATTGTCCAGTCCGGCACACCGGCGCGCCTTCACGCACGCGTGGGCTCCACGGTCACGGGAAACGAGGCCAGTGCCTGGCGCCCCATTACGCCAGCGCCTGGCGCAGGGCCGCCGCCGCGGTCCACGGCACCAGCACCACCGCCGCCACCAGCAGGCCCGCCAGCAGCAGCAGGTGCGGTTGCACGGGATACCCGAAGCCCGCAGCATCAATCGCCGCAACGGCGAAGATGAGCTCCGGAATATAAAGTGGCAGCACCAGCAGCGCCAGCAAAACGCCGCCGCGCCGTGCTCCCAGCACCAGCGCCGCGCCCACTGCACCGATCAGGCTCAGCGTCGGCGTGGTCAGCGCCAGCGCCGCCAGCAGCGCCGGATAGGACTTGGCATCCAGTTGCAGCAGGATCGCCAGGACCGGCGATGCCGCGATCAGCGGCAGCCCGGTGACCAGCCAGTGTGCCGCCACCTTGGCCACCACCACCGCCTCCAGCGGCAGGGGTGACAGCGCCACCTGCTCGAGTGTCCCGTCCTCGTAGTCCGCCTGGAACAACCGTTCCAGCGACAGCATCGCCGCCAGCAGCGCCGCGACGCACAGGATCCCTGAGGCGATGCGCGCCAGCGTCTGCGGCTCGGGACCGACGCCGAGCGGAAACAGCACGCAGGCGATGACGAAGAACACCACCGCCATCAGGCTGTCCATTCCCTGGCGCACCGCCAGACGGACGTCGCGGCGCATCACTTCGAGGAAACCGCTCAGCATGGGGGCTCGACGGCCTCGTNNGCGGGTCGTACCAGCCCCCGGTCGCCAGACCGTCGGCGGTCAAATCACGGGCCGCCTGCGCCGCGTCCGCAAGATCGAGCGTCGCGGCCTCCGGGGCCGCTCACCGCCGTGCAGTGCCATCACCACCAGGCCGCCGGCCTGCCGGTGCCGCTGCACTTCCCGGTCCAGGCGCGCGATCGCATCGACGTCGAGCGCCGTCCGTGGTTCGTCCAGCAGCCACAGCGGCGCCGGGGCCACCAGCAGGCGGGAAAGCGCCAAGCGCCGCCGCTGGCCGGCGGAGAGATATCGGGCCGGAACGTCGCGCAGCCGCCCGATGCCGAAGGCCTCCAGCGCCGCTTCGGCCCGTTCCGCAGCGCCGCCGCGTCCGCCCCAGAGCACCGACCACGACCTCAGGTTCTCCAAGACGCTCAGCGCCGGCTTCAGCGCGTCGGCGTGGCCGACATAGCGCAAGCGCCGGCGATGCGCCTCGTAGTCATCGGCGATGTCGGCTCCGTCCCACGCCAGATGCCCCGCCGCAGGCTTCAACAGCCCCGCCATCAGCCGCAGCAGGCTCGACTTGCCGGCGCCGTTGGCACCGACGAGGACCAGCGCACCTCCGGGGGCAAGCGTGAACGACAGGCCGGCGAACACCGCACGCTCGCCGCGTACGCAGGCCAAAGCTGAAGCGGAAAACATTGCCGTCCTCTTGCGAACGCAGGCTGGCAGCCTACCGGCAAATGCCGCGCAGGACCAAGCGCGGAGCGGAGGAAAAGGTGGCGGCGGCCAGATGGGGACTGGCCGCCAAGGCCGGCTACGTGCCGATCGGGTTAACCGGATCCTTCGGGGGAATGTCCGGTTCATTTTCGTAGTAAGGTCTATAACTAATTTAGTAATAATCGAATATGTCAAGATTGTGGCATACCTTTGCCCAATTTTACACTTTTAGGTATTAAATCTTTGATCAAATCGCGAAAACAGAACTCGGCACGAACATCGCGTGCACCAACGCCGTTTCAACATTCAAAGCCAGCGCTTGCGGCGCTTGTATGATTTCAGGTTCTTGAACGACTTGCGTTGTTCGCCGCCACCGCCGAGGTAGAATTCCTTGACGTCCTCGTTCGCCGCCAGATCATCAGCAGCGTCGTCGACTTCCCCGCCCCGTTCGCCCCCAGCAGCGCCACCAGCGCGCCCTGTGGCACGTCCAGCGAAACGCCACGCAACACCAAGATGACGTCGTTAATAGACGACCTCGATGTTGTTGACAGCGAGCAGCGGGGAGCCGGAACGGATGCGGTGTCCGGCGGAGAGGTGGCGGCTGCGTGCGATGGCGGGGCGGTCACCGACCGCCCCTGTGCACGCTCGCCTGCCGGAACAGGATCACCAACCCAGCCACTCCGGCCGGCGCGGGATGTGCACGTCCATCACTTCCTTCATGCCGATGGTGCCGTCGGCGATGAGGTCGGCGATGTCGGCATCTGCCGGCGGATCGGATTTGACCACCGCTTGGTAAACCAGCACTTGGTTGATGCCGCGATGGTCCTCCGGCGTCCAGGTCGCCTTCGGACATGCTTCTTCCAGGCCGGCCGGCGTCCAGTCCTTCTTCTGGTACATGCCGTTACGGATGTTCGGACCGGTGATGCCGCCGTTCTTGTCCGCCCACTCCATCGCCTCCTTCATGAAGTAGTAGGCACAGATGCCGCGAACGTACTGCACCGGCTTGTACGTGGTCTTCGGATCGGCCGCATGTGCGATGTCGTGCACCAGCTTCATGCCCGGTACGTCCGCCGTCCACGGCTGCGCGCCCATCGGCCAGACGACGCCGTCGGCAGCCTTGCCGGCGACTTTCATCACCGTCTCGTCGAAGCCCCAGATGTTGGACAGGAACTGCACGTCGACGCCCACCGTGGCGCACGAGCGCAGCATCGAGATGTTGGATTCCGCGCTGTTGGCGAGAAAGGCGTAGTTGGTGCCCGACTGTTTCAGGCTCAGACACTGCGCCTTGAAGTCGCCCGGCGAGAGAGAATACTGGATCGCCGGTAACACCTCGAAACCCAGCTCCTTGGCGTAGTCCTCACCGGCCGTCTTCGGTGCGTTGGGATAGGGGTGATTATCGCCCATGTGCACATACTTGGGCGTGCCCTGGCCACCCTTCGCCTCCCAGTCCGCCTTCGCCCACTGCAGCAACGCCCGGATGCTGTCGGAATAGGACGGCCCCATGATGAAGTTGTAAGGTGCCGGTTTCTTCGTCTCCGCACCCTTGCCCATCGGATCGGTCAGGTGCGCCGAATACGTCGCAGAGAACGTCGGGATCTCGTCCTCGGTGACGAACCCCACCAGCGCTTCGGTATCGGCCGTGCCCCAGGCCTGCAGGGCGACCATTCCCTCCTGAACCCACTGCTTGTAGGTCGCGATCGCGCGCGGCACCTCGTAGGAGTAGTTGAAGGTCTCCAGGTTGATCTGCTTGCCGTTGACGCCGCCGTGCGCGTTCACCCACTTCGCCGCGTCGATCTTCGCCTGGCTGTAGGGNGTACTGATCTGTGCCGTGCGGCCGGTGAAGTCCGCGAAGTTGCCGACCAGCGGCTCGGCCGCTACAGCATTATCCATGCCACCCGCCGCTGCCAACAGGCTGGCGATCATCACTCCTGCATACGTCCGCATCGAACTTCTCCCGCTCCTGCCTGCGCCGCTTACCCGTTTTTCCCTCGTCATCGTTCGACCCGTTCTTGGTCTCTTTTTGTGCTGGTCCATTTTCTGGCCGGATGGTTCACCCGGCACGCTGGTCCCCGCAAATTCTTCAATACGAAAATGGATACAGTCGCCAGTAAGCTTTGATCAGCTGCCAGCGGTGGGCAAGGCCGTCCGGCTCGAAGATCAGAAACAGCACGATGGCAAGGCCAATCGCCGCCTGCTTCAGGAACGCGAGGCCGTACGTGATGGCCGGGATGTTTCCNCATTCGGTCTGCTGCAGAAGCCCAACGATGCCGCCCAACGCTTCTGGCAGCAGGACCATGAACGCGGTTCCCATCAGCGTTCCCGAGATCGAGCCCAGCCCGCCGATGATGATCATCGCAAGGAACTGGATCGACAGCAGAAGGTCGAAGCCCTCCACGGAAACATACTGCAGGTAGTGCGCGTATAAAGCGCCGCCCATGCCGGCGAAGAACGACGAGATGCCGAACGAGAGGATCCGGTACTTGGTGAGGTTGATGCCCATCACCTCGGCCGAGAGATAATGATCGCGCACCGCTACCAGAGCGCGGCCGTCGCGGGTGCGCATCAGGTTGGTGGCGGCAAGGTAGAGGATCACCAGCCAGGCGAGGACGACGTAGTAGTACTGCCGGTCGCCGGACAGCCGCCAGCCGAACAGCGAAAAGGGCNNGGCGAGTGCGCCGGCCGTACCGCCGGTGAACCAGTCGGCGCGGGCGAAGAAATCCTGCAGGATGAACTGCGACGCCAGCGTGGCGATCGCGAGATAGAGGCCCTTGATGCGCGCAGCAGGAATGCCGAACACCATGCCGACGGCCGTGGTCATCACGCCTGCCAACGGCATCGCCAGGATCACCGGGATGGCGAAGGTGTTGTTCAGCCAGGCGGACGCGAACGCGCCGAAGCCGAAGAACGCCGCGTGGCCGAGCGAGATCTGGCCGGTGAACCCCACCAGGATGTTCAGCCCGAGTGCGGCGATGCCGAGATAGCTGATCTGGATCAGCACGGCGATCCAGCGGTCGCTGACCACCTCGAAGGCAGTTGCCCCGTCGTCGCCATCGCCCTCCCTCCCTTTGCCGACCTGCCCTTTGTCCACCTGCTTGGCCGGCTGCCAGGCCTACAGGCGCTCGATCTTCTCGGTGCCGAACAGCCCGTACGGCTTGATCATCAAGATCAGCACCAGATGGCCGTTCTCCTGCTTGAAGTAGCCGGCATCGCCGGTGTGCATCCAGCCGTTGCGCACATCGGCGCGCGTCGCCTCTTCGTTGCGGTAGTAGCCGGCGAACATCCCACCAGTGCGCACAACGATCTCGCCCACCCCGTTGTCGTCGGGGGCATCGATCCGCACATCGGCGTTGTCGAACGGCGTGCCGACGCTATCGAAGTCCACCTCGCCCGGTGCGTGTACCGTGTATGCACCGCCCATCTCCGTCTGGCCGTAGAGCTAAGCAGCATCCGCTGGGTTGACCTACGAAGGGAGGTGATTCTGTAGCGAGAATAATTTGAGGTGCTGCAGATGCCTGGAAGATCGCTGCTCTCCACGACCGAAGCACAGCGGGTTGACCTGCAAGTGCTGGCGCGTTCGCGCGAGCGCGGCGAGGCGGACCGGGCGCGTGCGGTGCTGCTGACGGTGGCTGGTTGGACCCGCCCGCAGATCACCGAGGCCTTCGGCGTGCGCGAAGATACGGTGCGGCTTTGGCGCAGCGGCTTCATGAAAGGCGGTGTCGCGGCGCTGAAGGCGACCGTGGCCCCTGGCCCGATGCCGGTGAGTGGCCTCTGGCCCGGCGCCGGTGAAAAGTGAGGCGGCCTTGCGTGTCGCCCTGCCGCTGCGGGCAGAGCCTGTTGCTGAGCGCCCGAACTGGACGATCCCCCGGCTGCGCGGCGATATCGAGGCGCGCGAGGGCGTGCAGATCAGCCGTAGCAAGCGCAGCAGCGACTTTCTCGCCCATCTCGAACACCTGGACCGGCTCTATGGTCCCAGGCCGGGTCAGCCGGTCAAACCGGTGGTGCTGGTCGAGGACAATGGCCCGATCCACACCAGCACGCGTTCCCTGGCGGCGCTCGCCAATCGCGCTCACGGGCTCCCCGTCGAGTGGTTGCCCAAATACGCCCCGGAGCTGAACGATATCGAACGGGTCTGGCACGACCTGAAGGCAAATCATCCTGCCCATCAGACCTTTGCCGATCCCGACGGGCTCGAAGCGGCAATTCACCAAGCCGTCGAGGCACGCAACCAGCAACACGGCTCACTTCCGTCGAACAGGCTACGAATCTCTGCCTAGCCCGTCACAACGCCGCCGCATGGCTACAGTCGATCGATCATGCCACACGAATCAACCTGCAGGGGATCGCCGTCTGCGTGCACTGTTGAGATGCCTGCGTCGATGCCTGGCAGAATATTGCAAAGGTTGAGACTGCCGCAGCCTGGGAGGCCGGCCGGATCAGCATCGGCATCGGCATCGGCATCGGCAATCATACCAACCTGCTCGGGAAGTTCATCACCGCGTCCTCGCCGAACACGGACGCGCGTGATGGGAACGGCGGCGATGCCAGCCGCAAAGACCCGGGTGCGTAGATCGAACGTGTTGCGATAAGCAAACATCGGCTGTTCTTTCTGCCCGGTTGCGGCGTGACGTTTGTGTAGATCATTGGCCAGGAACCATTTTTTCAGACTATGACGACATCGATTTCCGGACCTTGCGTGCGCTTTTTGCATCGTACGGCTGGCGTCTCGGCGCCTCGAAGGGTAACGTAACGTCCAAATGAACCCGCCTGCGGCTGTCACGTGATTGAAGCATTCAGCGATACCGACTCGATCCAGCGTCAGTTGGAGGACATCCATCTCTCGCTGAAGGCTGTATTGCCGGGAATCGGGCGGGTGGCTGTTGCCATCTACGATGAGCAGACGGATCTGCTGAAAACGTTCGTTCATTCCACCGAAGGCGAACCACCGTTCAGCCACTATGAAGCGAAACTGGCCAGCGTACCCTCGCTGCACACGCTTGTCGGCTCCTCAGAGGCTCGCACCATCAGCAACCTGACGAGCGACGGCGATCATCCCAGCTGGCATGTGATGCGCCTGGTGGAAACCGGCTACCGGTCCAGCTACACGACACCGTTTTACGACCATGGGCGCTTTTTCGGCTTTCTGTTCTTCGATNCCCGCGATCGANATTACTTTGGCGCGTCCGCCGTGCAGCATCTGGCCCTGTATTCGCACCTGATCTCGCTGCTGATCATCAACGAAGTCTCGCGGGTGAGTGCGCTGCGCTCGGCGATCGATGTGGCGCGCAAGATCACCCGCACCCGCAGCGAGGAAACCGGCTCGCATCTCGACCGCATGGCGCGCTATGCGCGGATGATCGCCAAGACGCTCGCCGACCGCAGCCCGACTGATGACATCGACGATGAGTTCGTCGAGTTCGTGTTCCTCTATGCGCCGCTGCACGACGTGGGCAAGATCGCCATCCCCGACCGGATCCTGCTCAAGCCCGGCAAGCTCACCGAAGACGAATTCGACATCATGAAGCGCCACGTCGATGCCGGCATGGCCATCGTCGAAAGCATCGCCAGCGGCTTTAACGTCGGCAGCGGCCTGCACGTGGACGTCCTGCGCAACATCGTCCGCTACCATCACGAGGCCTACGACGGCAGCGGCTATCTCGCCGGCTCATGCGGCGAGGACATTCCGCTGGAGGCGCGGATCGTCACTGTCGCTGACGTCTTCGATGCCCTGACCACCCAGCGCTGTTACAAGTCCGCGTGGACCAACGACCAAGCCTTCGCGTTGCTCGGCGAACTGGCTGGCCGGCGCTTCGATCCGGACTGCGTGGCGGCGCTCACCGCACACCGCGACGAGATCGCCTCCATCCAGGCCCAGTTCACCAACAACAACCTCTTCCACGAAGCCTACACGGAAGATCTGTAGGCGCCGGCTGCGGCCGTGCGACGTCAGTACAGGAAGCGGACGCGCAGCGTTCCTTCGATCGCCTCCAGGTCGCGGCGAATCCCGTGGCCTTCTTCCAACATCCCATCGATATCGCTGACCATGTAGCCCACGTCGGCGTCGGTGCGCAGGAACTGGGCGCCGATGTTGAGTCCTCGCGACGAGAACACCTCGTTCACCTTCATCAGCACGCCCGGCACGTTGCGGTGGATGTGCAGGAAGCGGGTGACACCGCGCTGTACGGGGAGCGCCACCTCGGCAAAGTTCACCGCCCCCAGCGTCGAGCCGTTATCCGAGTACTTCAGCAGCTTCTCCGCCACCTCGCTGCCGATGTTCGCCTGCGCCTCTTCCGTCGATCCNCCGACGTGCGGTGTCAGGATCACATTCGGAAGGCCCTGCAGCGGCGTGTCCAGCCGTTCGCCACCGCCCGCCGGTTCCTTCGGGAAAACATCGACGGCAGCGCCGGACAGATGTCCGCGGCGCAGGGCATCGGCGAGCGCGTCGACCTCGACGACACTGCCGCGCGACGCGTTGATCAGGATCGCGCCAGCGCGCATCCGGGCGATCTCGCCAGCACCGATCATGCCCCGNGTGTCGGGCGTATCCGGGACATGCAGGCTGACCGCATCAGCCACCTCCAGCAGCTCGTCCAGCGACGTACAGGCTTCGGCATTGCCCAGCGCAAGCTTGTCGACGATGTCGTAGAAGCGAACCCGCATCCCCAACGCTTCCGCCAGGATCGAGAGCTGCGAGCCGATGTGCCCGTAGCCCACGATGCCGAGCGTTCGGCCGCGGACCTCGTGGGCGCCGGTCGCGGTCTTCCGCCAGGCGCCGGCATGCGCGAGGACGGATTTTTCCGGGATGCGGCGGAACAGCATGATGATCTCGCCCAGCACCAGTTCGGCCACCGAACGGGTATTCGAATAGGGCGCGTTGAAGACCGGAACGCCGCGGCGTTTTGCTGCGTCGCCATTCACCTGGTTGGTGCCGATGCAAAAGCAGCCGATGCAGAACAGCTTGGGCGCGCAGGCCAGAACTTCTTCCGTAAGCTTCGTCTGCGAACGGATGCCGATGATGTGCGTCTCCGCCAGCAGCGCCCGCAGTTCGTCTGCGCTCGGTGCTGTGGACAGCGTCTGCACCGATGTGTAACCGGCCGCGGCGAACGCGGCGGCGGCACGCCGGTGAATGTTCTCGGTCAACAGAATATGAATTCGGTCCTTCGGAACCGACAAGCGGGTCATCCGGATCTCTCGGGCTTGGAATCGTAAATTAGAAGAATAGGGTGCGAGCCGCCGCCGACGGCGTCAAGCTGAGCTGCCGCAATGCCGACACGCGTGCAACGCACGGATGACCCGTCGGTGGCGCAAAACGCCCGGCAGTGGATTGCTTCGCCTTCGGCTCGCAATGACGATAAGACACAAAAATACCGTCATCGCGAGCCCCGAAGGGGCGTGGCGATCCACTGCCGGGTTGGTAGGCTGAATGGTCTCGCTTGGCGCGCTGACCTACTGCCGGGTGGCGGCCAGCGCCGCCATCATGAATTCGTCCAGATCGCCGTCCAGCACCCGCTGCGTATCCGACGTCTCGACGCTGGTGCGCAGGTCNCTGATCATCTGGTAGGGCTGCAGCACGTAGGAGCGGATCTGATGGCCCCAGCCGATATCGCTCTTGGCGTCGTGCTGCGCCTTGGTCGCCTCCTCGCGCTTGCGCAGCTCGAGTTCGTAGAGCCGCGCTTTCAGCATCGCCATCGCCATCGCCCGGTTGCGGTGCTGCGAGCGATCGTTCTGGCAGGCCACCACGACGCCGGTCGGCAGGTGGGTGAGCCGCACCGCGCTGTCGGTGCGGTTGACGTGCTGGCCACCGGCGCCTGACGCCCGGTAGGTATCGACGCGCAGGTCCTTGTCCAGGATTTCGATGTCGATCGAGTCGTCGATCACCGGATAGGCGCCCACCGAAGCGAAGCTGGTGTGCCGCCGGCCGCTGGAATCGAACGGCGAAATCCGCACCAGCCGGTGCACCCCGCTTTCGGTCTTCACCCAGCCGTAGGCATCGGTGCCGTTGATGCGGATCGTCGCCGACTTGATCCCTGCCTCTTCGCCCGGGCTTTCTTCGATCCATTCCACCTTGAAGCGCCGCCGCTCGGCCCAACGGGCGTACATGCGCAGCAGCATTTCCGCCCAGTCCTGCGCCTCGGTGCCGCCAGCACCGGCGTGCACTTCGAGGTAGCAGTCATTGCCGTCCGCCTCGCCGGAGAGCAGCGCTTCGAGCTCGGCACGGGCCGCCGTCCGATGCATCTCCTCGAGGGCTGTTTCCGCCTCGGTGATGACACCTTCGTCCTCTTCCGCCTCGCCGAGTTCGATCAGCTCCAGGGTATCGGCCAGTTCGCGATCCAGGGTGTCGATCCGCGCCAGGCGCGATTCCAACCGGGTGCGCTCGCGCATCACCGTCTGCGCGTGTGCCGGATCGTTCCAGAATGCCGGGTCTTCGGCCAGCGCGTTCAGTTCGTCCAGCCGGGTGCGTGCCGTGTCGTAGTCANNAAGATGCCTCCGCAGCCGCTCGAGCGACTGGGTGACGGCATCGGCCATGGCTTCGGTTTCTGCGCGCATCTCGTCCTCCTGACTGAACGGCCGCCGCCAGCAGCGAGCGGATAAGCAAGCGCGGCAGCGATATCGGAAATCAATGCCTGAACATGGGACCGCAACAGCGTCCGGCGCAAGCGTTCCAGTTTCTACAGCATCATGACTGCGGAGGTTTGGCGTCCCCGTCGCGCCTGAAAACCCCTGAAACAGGTCAATCGGCAGCGGGAAGACGACCAGCGACGAGCGGTCGCCGCTCATCCCCTGCAGCGTAGTCAGAAAGCGAAGCTGGATCGCCTGCGGCTGCGAGGACAAGATCTCGGCGGCTTCCATGAACCGCTTCGCCGCCTGCATCTCGCCTTCGGCGTCGATCACCTTGGCGCGCCGCCCGCGCTCCGCCTCGGCCTGACGGGCGATGGCGCGGATCATGCTCTCGTCCAGATCGACGTGTTTCAGCTCGACGTTCGCAACCTTGATCCCCAGGCAACCGTCTGCTCGTCGAGAATGCGCTGGATGTCGATGTTGAGCTTCTCGCGTTCCGCCAACATCTCGTCGAGCTCATGCTGGCCAAGCACCGAGCGCAGCGTCGTCTGTGCCAGCTGGCTGGTGGCCGCCTGAAAATCCTCCACCTGGATCACCGCCCGCTCGGCGTCGATGATCCGGTAGTAGATCACCGCGTTGACCTTCACCGAGACATTGTCGCGCGAGATCACATCTTGCTGCGGAACATCGAGCACCCGGGTGCGCAGGTCCATGCGCACCATCTGCTGGATCACCGGCAGGATCAGGATGAGCCCCGGCCCCTTCACCTTCCAGAACCGCCCCAGCATGAAGACGACGGCGCGCTCGTACTCGCGCAGCACCCGCAACGCGCTGGCGAGTACGATCAGCACGATGACGGCGACCACGATCCACGCCTGTCCGAAGATCAGCTCCAACATCACGTCCTCCGTCATGGCCAGCGGTTATCACGCGCTGCGCTCAGCAGGCCTGATGGTTGTCAGGTCCTGCGTGGTTCGTCCGGCTCGACGTCCAGCGTCAGGCCGCTGATACCGGTCACCCGCACCGCCTGGCCGCGAACCAGCGGCACCGTTCCGCGTGCCTGCCAGATCTCGCCGTGCACGCGCACATGTCCCGCGCCGTCCTGCCAGTTCAGGACACCACCAGGACTGCCCACCATCTCCTCACGGCCAGCGACGACCGGTCGGTTACGGGCCCGGACAACGAAGGTCATCATCAGCAAGAACAGGGCACCCATGGCCAGGGCAACGCCGCCCACCAGCTCCCAGGCGACGGTGAAGCCCGGACCGGTTTCCTTCATCAGCATCACCGCGCCGATCACGAAGGCGGCGACGCCGCCCAGCCCCACCACCCCGAAAGCGCCGATGAACACTTCTGCCACCATCAGCCCCAGTCCCAGCACGATCAGCGCAACACCGGTATAATCCACCGGCAGCACGTGAAAGGCGTAAAGCGCCAGCAGCAGGCAGATCGCNCCCAGCACCCCCGGACCCACCAGCCCCGGGGAATAGAACTCGATGATCAGGCCATAGACGCCGATCAGCATCAGCAGCGAGGCGACGTTCGGATTGGTGATGATCGCCAGCAGCTTGGTGCGCCAGTCCGCCTCGTAGGTCACGATTGCAGCACCTGAGGTCGCCAGCGTGACGGTTCGGCCCGCCAAGCTTACCGTGCGGCCGTCCAACTTCTGCAGCAGCGCCGGCAGGTCCGGAGCGATGATCTCGATGACGTTCTGCTTCAGCGCGTCCTCCGCCGGCAGGCTCGCCGCCTCGCGCACCGCTTTCTCCGCCCATTCGATGTTACGGCCACGCAATTGAGCAAGGCTGCGGATGTAGGCAATCGCGTCGTTCGTCGCCTTTTCGGTGAGACCCGGATGGTGTTCCGCGGGCGTTTCGCTGTTCTTCGGCTTTTCCTCGCCCTTCTTCGGCTCCTCACCTCCGGGCAGCCCCGGTGTGCCGATCTGCACCGGCGTCGCCGCCCCAAGGTTCGTTCCCGGCGCCATCGCCGCCACATGGCTGGCATAAAGGATGTACGTTCCGGCCGACGCCGCCCGCGCCCCGCTGGGTGCAACGTAAGCGACGACGGGAATCGGCGAGGCGAGAATGGCGCGGATGATCTCGCGCATCGACGTATCCAGGCCACCCGGCGTGTCGATGCGTAAGATGACAACGCCGGCACCAGTCGTCTGCGCCTTGTCCAGGCCACGCAGCACGTAATCCGAGGTGGCCGGGCCGATTGGGCCGTCGATGTCGA
This sequence comes from Defluviicoccus sp., assembly GCA_013414705.1. Classification (GTDB taxonomy): domain Bacteria; phylum Pseudomonadota; class Alphaproteobacteria; order Rhodospirillales; family Defluviicoccaceae; genus Defluviicoccus. The sequence goes on along the minus strand of CP058705.1, from coordinate 1,444,952 downwards.
TCACCATCGCGGTCCGGCCGGCGGCCCCCGATCCGACTGCCGATCCCTCCTCCTGCGCGCCCGGGGTCGCTGAAGTGGCCGCAGCAAGTCCGAGCAAGCCCACAACGAGCAACAGGACGAACCTCAGACACCTCATTAGGCGTCGCTTCATGCTCCTTCAGCTCCCAGAATGGCCGCGAGGCCTTCGCGGTAGGTGGGATAGACCAGCCGCACCCCCAGCTCCCGCTTGATCTTGCCGTTATCCACCCGCCGGTTGTCCTGCCAGAAGCTGCGTGCCATCGGTGACATCCCGGCTTCCGCCTGCTCGAACAACACTGGCGGCGGCGGTGCCACCCCNAACAGGCGGCAGACGTATTCGACCACGTCGGCCGGTGCGGCCGGTTCGTCATCGCAGACGTTGTAGACGGCGCCCGGGTTCGGCTGCGCGATCGACGCCTCCAGCACCGCCGCGATATCGTCGACATGAATGCGCGAGAACAGGTGGCCCGGGCGGATCACCCGGCGCGCCTCGCCGCGGCGCACGGCATCCAGCGTGCTGCGGCCAGGACCATAGATGCCGGCCAGCCGGAAGATGTGCACCGGCAGGCGGTGCTGATCGAACAGCTCAAGCCAAGTTTGCTCTGCCGCCGCGCGGCGGACGCTGCGCGCGACGCCCGGCTGCAGCGGAGCCGTCTCATCCACCACCGCCCCGCCAGTATCCCCATAAACGCCGGTGGTCGACAGATAGCCGATCCACCGGAGGTGCGGCGCGGCGATGATCGCGCTTGCATGGACATCGAGCACCGGATCGCCGGTCCTGCCCGCAACCGACCCCGGAGGCACCGAGGACAACAGATGCGTTACATCCGCGAGTGTCGCAGCAGGCTCCTCAAGGGGCCGGTCTTGATCGAACAGGAAGGCCTGGACGCCGCCCTCGCGCATGGTCCGGCACGTCGCCTCGTCGCGCGCCGTTCCGGACACGCGCCAGCCCTGCGGCTGGACTCGCGCCGCCAGCGCTTGCGCGCTGAACCCATAGCCGAAGCAGAACAAGTGTGGCGCACCGCCGTTCATGCGTCTTTCCGATCCTCTGCGGCACCTGCCTTCCAACCGGCCTTTGCATCGGCTCGGGTGCCTTCCATGCGTGCCGTTTCGTCCTGGCTTGCGGATCTCAATCGCATCCTCCAGTTTACGCCCTCATGGGACATTCAGCCAGAACGCGGGCAGCCAGAACGCGGGCAGCCAGAACGGGGACACCGGTGCGCCGGGTCGTGCTCGCAGTTCTCGCCGGCCTCTTGTTGTTCGTGCCGGCGCTCATCGGCGCTGCGCCTGCGCGGGCGGACAACACCCGACAGGACGCACAATCGCCCGAAGCGCGCTATCAGGCCTGCATGACACAGGTCAACGTGGACCCGCAACAGGCTCTGGAGACGGCGCGAGCCTGGCGGAAATGGGGCGGTGGTGTTCCCGCCGGCCACTGCGAGGCCGCGGCGGCCTTTGCGCTCGGCAAGTTTGTTGATGCCGCACAGGACCTCGAAGCGCTGGCCCGCGACGCCGGCCCTGCAGGCCCCCTTCCGGTTCCCCCGGCATTGAGGTGACCGATCCCCAGAGCCNGCCAGCTGCTGCGGGCCTCGCTGTGGGCTCAGGCGGCGCAGGCCTGGCTCGCTGCGGACCGACCGGAGGAGGCAGAACGCGCGGCTACCGAAGCGGCGAAGCTGCAACTGCGCGATCCGNGCGCCCTCATCTTGCGTGCGCGCGCCTTTGCCGCCCAGCAACGGTGGACGGACGCGATCGCCGACCTGGACCGGGCGATCACGCTCGATGCCAAGCGGGTGGACGCCTACGTGTTTCGGGCGAGCGCGCTGCGCCAGAACGGCGTGCTCGATCGTGCCGCCACCGACCTCAATGCTGCTCTGGCGCTCGATCCGCAGCATCCCGAAGCGCTGCTGGAGCGCGGTATTCTGCGCCGCCTGNCAGGGCGACGATGCGGTGCCCGCGCCGACTGGACAGCACTGATCGCAGCCGCACCGGATACCCCCGCCGCCGAGGAAGCACAACGCAACCTGAAGCGGCTGGATGAGGGTACTGACAGCCCGTCTGCGGGGATTCTGCGAAGGATCGCGCCACCGGTTCCAAGCGCGACCGCTAACCCCAGAGGGTGGGCTCCGGCGGATAGACACAGCCGTCGGCGAACTTCAACGCCGGCCCCCGGTCGTGCATCAGCCACAGCGGACCGTCCAGGTCGACGACACGGGCGTGTGCGGCCAGCAGCATCGCCGGCGCCATGGCGAGCGAGGTCCCCACCATGCAACCGACCATGACCTGTAGTCCGCGCGCGTGTGCCGCCGCCACCAGTTGCAGCGCCTCGGTCAGACCGCCGGCCTTATCGAGCTTGACGTTGATCATGCCATACGCGGCGGGCAGATGCTCCAGGTCGGCGCTGCTATGGCACGATTCATCGGCACACAGCGGCACCGGAGCGGCGTAATCGGCAAGCGCAAGATCGTCGCCCACCGGCAACGGCTGCTCGATCACCTCCACTTCGAATGCCGCCAGCATGCCGCCAATCCGTTGCAGCAGGGCCAGATCCCAGCCCTCATTAGCATCGACGACGAGACGCGCCGAAGGTGCCGCTGCACGGACTGCGCCAATGCGCTCGATCACATCATCCGCCCCGACCTTCACCTTCAGCAGCGGCCGGTCGCGCAAGCGCAACGCAGCCGCCGCCATCGCCTCCACGCTGTCCAGCGCGATCGTCTCGGCGGTGATGACCGGCCGGGGTGATGGAACGCCGGCGAGCTGCCAGACGGGTCGGCCGGTCTGCTTCGCCTCCAAATCCCAGAGCGCGCAGTCGAGCGCGTTGCGGGCGGCACCAGGCGGCAGCAGGCGCTGCAGGGCGGTCCGATCGAGACCGGCTTCGACCTGCTCGCTGAGCGCTTCGATTGCGGCAACCACGCTGGTGCTGCTCTCTCCGTAGCGGGGATAGGGGACGCACTCGCCCCTCCCGTGATGGCCGGCGTCTTCGATCTCCACCAGGACCACCTCGGCGGTGGTCTTGGTGCCACGGGCGATGGTGAACGGACGCTCCAGCGGCCACGCTTCGATCCGGACGTGCAGCCGACGGGTCACGTTTCGCGCAGTCACAGCAGACGCTCGATCACCCGCCCCACCCCGTGTCGCAGCGGATCGACGCACGGCATCCCGAGACGGTCTTCCAGGCCGGCCAGGACGCGCTCTGCCGCGCAGTGCTCAAGGGCGCTGGTATTCACCGAAACACCAACGCACCGCGCCCGGGGATTGGTGAGGCGTGCGGCGTGCTCGTTGGCGGCGACGCAGTCCTCGATGTCGGGCAGCGGGCGGTTCGGCAAGCCGCGCATGTGTGTCCGCGTGGGCTCATGGCACATCACCAGCGCATCCGGCTGCGCCCCATGCAGCAGGCCGAGACTGACGCCGGCAAAGGATGGGTGGAACAGCGAGCCCTGCCCNTCGATGACATCCCAGTGCTCCGGTGCTGCGGCCGGCGACAGCCATTCCGTGGCACCGCTGACAAAGTCACTGACGACCGCGTCCACCGAAACGCCGCTACCGGCAATGAAGATCCCGGTCTGGCCGGTGGCCCGGAAGTCTGCATCGATGCCGCGTTCGCGCATCGCCCTGGCCAGGGCAAGCGCGGTGTACATCTTGCCGATCGAACAGTCGGTGCCGACGGTGAGCAGGCGCTTGCCGGACCGGGGCTCGCCGGTTCCGACCCGAAATGCCTGTTGCGGGTGGCGCACATCGTGCAACCCGCGACCGTGCTCCTCGGCCAGTTGTCGCAGGCGCGGACTATCGCTCAGCCGCTCGTGCAGCCCGCTCGCCAGGTCGAGACCCGCGATCAGCGCCCGGGCCAACAGGTCGATCCAGTCGGGTGAAATGAAGCCGCCCGCATTGGCCACACCCACGATCAACGTACCCGCCCCGGCTTCGACCGCCTCCTCAGGCGTCATTTCGGGCAACGACAGCGTTGCCCGGCAACCGGGGAACCGGAGTTGGCCGATACACCACTCCGGCCGCCACTGCAGCACACCGAGTGCCGTCTTCGCTGCGAGCGGGTCAGCAGCATCGCCGACGAACAACAAATAAGGAGGTTTCAGCATGGCGGCCTCTCTGCGCTCCGACGCGCGTCGTCCCCGATATTTCAGGCGACACGTGGTGGGTGGTGCCCGTTTTGCCTTGAATGCTACCGCCGTGAAAGGCCGGTGAACGATCCTCTACCGTGTGCCATTTTCATCGGAGCATCTCGCCTCTCGATCTGCACACCAGATGTTGCGGGTTTAACCATTTGTCAACTTTTCGTTAACTTACAGCAACCACCAATGTTATTTGCAAATTCATGCGCTAGATAACAGAAATATTTAGCACATATCATCGTTATCTATATTGCGCCCAAGCATAAATCCGATTCGGCATCCTCATATGTACAAAACTGCATTGACACGTCTCGCAGGTGCCATATCTTTCTTACTCTGGTTACTAAGCTCGCGACAAACGCGGAATTCACATTTTGCGGGAGGTTGGAAGGGCCGAAGCAAGGCTCAGACGACGAGGAGGATCAATGGGACGCAAAAGAATACCAGGGATGACCTGGAACATTGTTCATGCAGCCTTGTTTGGTGCCGCAATATGTCTGCCTTACGTCTCCAATGTACACGCANAAAGTCGATCTATTTCCGCATATTTTCCAGGAAGAGCTGTATGCAGCAGACCAAGACATTCATAAAGTGGCATTATCTACCCGTCTGAAGNNCGAGAAGTGCGATGCCTCGCGCTGAATGTCTACTTCGAGGCACGCGGTGAACCGCTCAAGGGCCGATATGCGGTGGCGGCGGTAACGCTGAATCGGGTCGCCAGCCCCGATTTCCCGAACACCATCTGTCAGGTTGTTCTGCAGGGCGTGGAGTACGGCCGCGACCGCTGCCAGTTTTCCTGGGTGTGCGACGGCCGCAGCGACCACCCGAGCGACGTCAAGGCCTGGCGAAGCGCGAGGAATGTGGCGTTGAACACGCTGTTCCGCAAGCCGCCTGACCCGACAAAAGGCGCCCTCTGTTTCCATGCGACGCGGGTGCGTCCTGCCTGGTCGCGGGTGATGGTCCGTGTGGTCCGGATCGGCCGGCACATCTACTATCGGCAGCCGACGACCGTCGCACAAGACAACCATGCTCCTCCCTCGTGAACGGACGCCACCTGTGGAGTAGAAGTAGTCGGATTGCGGTTTCGTTGATCTGGATCCGGCCCGCGGTTGCCGGCGAGGAGATGATCACACGCCTGTCAGAACGCTGCGTACCGTCGAGACGATGTCGTCGATGTCCGCACGCGTCGCTATCAGCGGTGGTGCGACAATACCGGTATCGCCCGTCCACTTGATCAACAGCCCGCGGTCGAACAACTGCTTGAGACACCGGTAACCCCGCGCGCCGGGTGCCNNCTCTGGGGCCAGATCGAAAGCCGCCAGCAGGCCATAGCCGCGTACGTCGGTGACGGCCGGAATGTCGGAAAGCGCGAACATCTGATCGAGGAAGTGCGGCGACAGCTCCGCCGCCCGGTCGAACAGCCGGTCGTGTTCGTAGATGTCGAGTGTCGCCAGCGCCGCTGCTGCTGCTGCCGGATGAGCCGAGAACGTATAGCCGTGAAACAGCTCGATCGCATGCTCTGCAGCTCCGCCGCTGATCGCCTGCCAGATGGGCTCGCGCACCGCCACCGCCCCCATCGGCTGCGCGCCATTGGTGAGCGCCTTCGCCATCGTCATCAGATCGGGAATGACCCCGAAGCTGTTGGCGCCGAACGCCTTGCCGGTTCGCCCGAAACCGCAGATCACCTCGTCGAACACCAGCAGGATGCCCTGCCGATCGCAAATCTCGCGCAGCCGCTGCAGATAACCCTGAGGCGGGACGAGCACGCCGGTCGACCCCGCGATGGGCTCGACGACACACGCGGCGATCGTCTGGCCGCCATATAAGGCGCAGAACCGTTCCAGGTCATCGGCCAGTTCGGCGCCGTCCGCTGCCTGGCCACGGACGAACGTCCCTGGTCCCGGCCAGGTGTGGCGCATGTGGACGATGTTCGGCAGTGTTGCGCCGAACGCCTCGCGGTTGCGCATGATGCCGCTGAGCGATGTTCCGCCAATATTCACGCCGTGATAGGCGCGCTCGCGCGACACGAAGCGCGTGCGCTGACCCTCACCTTGTGCCGCGTGATACGCTAGGGCGATCTTCATCGCCGTGTCGATCGCCTCCGAGCCGGAACTGCAGAAGAAGACGCGCTCCAGATCGCCCGGCAGGATCTGCGTCAAGCGCGAGGCGAGCTGGAAGGACGCCGGATGTCCGAACTGGAAGTGCGGTGCGTATTCCAGCTCCTGGAGCTGCCGGGTGACCGCGTCGGTGATCTCCCGGCGGCCATGACCGGCAGCACAGCAGAACAAGCCCGATGCCCCATCCAGAATGCGCTGGCCGGATGCCGACCAGTAATACATTCCCTCGGCGCGCACCAGCAGGCGCGGATCACGCTGAAAATCGCGATTGGCGGTAAACGGCATCCAGTGATGAGCGAGCGCGTTCGGAGCGTGAACCACGACAGCCTCCAGGGTTCGCCAGGGCACGAAACGGTCAGATTTCAACCGCCGCGCCCGCGCTGCTTGATTTCCAGAACACGCCGATTCGATCAAGCGAAACCGCCTGATCGAATCTCAATCTCGCGTCATCGGCACGTCCACAAGGCTCTGTCCGACGCCCCCGTTCAGCGGGCGGAGCGCTCCGCCAGGGCGGGTGCCAGCGCCCCCATCACCGGTCCACCGGAAACTTCGCTCACCGGCTGCGACAACCGCCGCCGCCAGTTCGGGCGTTCAAAGACCGTTCCCGGCAGGTTGATCTGATCCACCTCTTGCGTCAGATCGTCGATCTGGACCAGCAGGATGCGGGACGGCGAGCGGGCGAGATAGCTGTGCAGGGCAGCGATCAGCTCCGGTCCCATCGGTGTGGCATCGACATTGTTCGGGTCATGGTCCGGGGCAGGAGCCCTTCTCCGGCGAGTGCTGTCAGCATCAGCCAGCGATCATGCACCCGCGCACCGCGTTCTCCGAGTTCCGCATCGGCAGAGGGATACAGCTCAAGGCGGCGTTTCAGATCGATGTCCGCTCCCTGCCAGTAGCCGATCAGCGTCGCCAGGTCATGGGTGGTGACACATGCGAGCGCCATCGACGGATACTCGTCGGGCCGCTTGAACCGATCCCCTTCCTTTTCGAAGTAGAGCACCCGGTAGGAGAGGATGTTCAAATCCGCCATCCGCTCGCGAAACCCGTCGGGAACCGTGCCCAGGTCCTCGCCGACAACGAGGCAGCGGTTGCGCTGGCTCTCCAACGCCAGGATCGCCAGCATTTCGTCGAACGGATACTTGACGTAGGCGCCGTCCGCGGGCGCGCCGTGGGCCGGGATCCAGAACAGGTGCATCAACCCCATCACGTGGTCGATGCGCAGCCCTCCCGCATGGCGCATATTGGCGCGCAGCATATCGATGAACGGCTTGTAGCCCTTGGCGCGCATCACCAGCGGATGCAGCGGTGGAATTCCCCAGTCCTGCCCTAGCATGTTGAACGGATCTGGCGGACAGCCGACCACCTTGAACGATCACCGACTGATCGGACCAGGCATCGGCTCCGGCGCGATCAGCCCCGACCGCCAGATCGCGGTAGATGCCGATGCACAGCCCCTGCTGCAAGGCGCGTTCCTGCGCCGCACCCAGCTGCGCATCGGCCACCCATTGCAGATACTCGAAGAAGCCGATGCGCCCGGTGTTCGTCCGCACAAACTCGCTAACTTCTGGCGAATCGGGGTTGTGGTAAGCTTCCGGCCAGCTCTGCCACGGATCCGGTGCAAATTGCTCGGACAGCGCTTCAAAGATCGCATAACGCCGCAGCGCCTCGCCGTGCTGCTCGCGGAAGGCGTTGAAGGCCGCATGTCGCTGGCGTGTCGCGGCACTGTCCTCTGCAGTCCGCAGGAAGTGCGCGTAGAGTACTCCCAGAACACGCAGCTTCATCGACTGCACATCGCGGTAGGCTACCTCGCTGCGTGCCCGGCAAGCGGCCAGCGTCTCTGCGATTGCCGCCATCTCATCCGCAACTTCCGGGCAAATGGCAAATTCCGGTACCGCTTCGACGTCGATATACAGCGGATTGAGGAAGATGCGGCTGCTCGGCGAATACGGGCTTGCATCCTGCGGCCGGCCGAGAAACAGCGCGTGCAGCGGGTTGAGGCCGATCACCGACGCCCCCAGTGTGGCTGCCAGATCCACCAATTGCGCCAGATCGGTGAAGTCCCCAATCCCCAGTTCTCCGGGCGCTTCAGGCTGTAGAGCTGTGCCGAGATGCCCCATACGGCGGCGTTCCGCTCCAGCTCCTGCGGCAGGTAGCAGCGGTGCGGCGCCACGATCAGCCGCATCGGCTCGTCCGGGCGGGCCGCGAGACGCACGTCGTGATATCCCATCGGCAGCGGATCGGTCACCGGCACGTCGAAGCGCAAGATTTCGCGGCCGTCGATCCAGCCGCGGCTGGACGCCCGGACGTCACCCGGGCGGAAAACCAGCTCGCTGGACTCGCCGCTCTCGGTGACGATCTCGAAGGTCACCGGCCAGTCGATGCGGTCCGCCGGCAGTGAGCGGAATCGTCAGCGTCTCGCCCACGGTTGCGACCAGAACGGGCGGCAACCAGCGGCGCCATTGTGCATCTTGCAGCTGCTGCATGCTTCGGGCGATCGCTTCGTCGTCCGCCACCGCCAGCCCAAGTGCTGCCAGGATGCTCTTTTTGGCTGCTGCCGGAATCGGATGGTGATTACCCCAGATGTCCCAGTACTCAGGCTCGACACCGGCAATATCCGCCAAGTGATTCAAATTGGCGCCGTCGTTCATTGTTTTTTATCCCTTTCGCGCCTTCGGCGCCCTCCGTCACCGGTCGTGCAGCAGCACAAACGACCGTGATAACAACTGATATGCGTTGCGACCCGGATAGGTCGCCTCCCGGAACCATGCTCCGGTCGTGCCGTATCGAACACCAACCGCCACTTCCCGCTCAGCGGGGCTTCCGGCAACACGAAATTGATCTGGTCCGGATTTGTGCACATCAGCATCAGAAACAGGTCATTTTCGACGCTTGTGGTCGTCGGCTGCTTGGCCGCGAAGACCATGGCGCCCAGACAGCGCTGTGTCGGGATCGTCCAGTCTGCCGTCGTCATTTCCCGACCGTCCGGGAAAGCCAGGTCACGTCTTTCAGCCCCGAATCGCCCACCGGTCCACCGGTGAGGAACTTGCTGCGGCGGAAAACCGGGTGCTGCCGGCGCAGCTTCAGCAACATGCGGGTGAACTCGGCCAGCGCCCGGTCGGCATCACTCTGTCCGTCCCAATGCACCCAGCTGATCTCGCTGTCCTGGCAATAGGCGTTGTTGTTGCCATTCTGGGTGCGACCGAATTCGTCACCTGCGGTGATCATCGGCGTTCCCTGGGCGAGCAACAGCGTCGCCAGGAAGTTTCGCTTCTGCTGTTCGCGCAGCCGGTTGATGCCGCCATCGTTGGTCGGACCTTCGACGCCGCAATTCCAGCTCAGGTTGTTGTCCGTCCCGTCACGATTGTCTTCCCCGTTATCAAGATTATGCTTCTGATTGTAGGAGACGAGATCGTTGAGGGTGAAGCCGTCATGGGCGGTGACGAAGTTGATGCTCGACCACGGACGACGGCCTGAGCGCTGAAACAGGTCAGCGGAGCCCGTCAGACGCGAGGCGACCTCACCGATCATGTGGGTATCGCCGCGCCACAACCGGCGGGTCGTGTCGCGGAAGTGGTCGTTCCATTCCGCCCAGCCCGGCGGAAAATTGCCGACCTGATAGCCGCCGAGCCCGATATCCCAGGGCTCGGAAATCATCTTCACCCGTGAGAGCACCGGATCCTGCATCACCGCATCGAGGAATCCGGACCCGGGATCGTAACCGTGCGCTTCGCGGGCCAGCGTCGTTGCGAGATCGAAGCGGAAGCCGTCGACGTGCATCTCCTGCACCCAGAAGCGCAGGGAATCCATCACCATCTGCAGCACCCGGGGTGACGCNAGGTTGAGTGAATTGCCGCAGCCGGTCATATCGGCGTAGTGGCGCTTGTCCGCTTCAAGCATGTAGTACGAGGCGTTGTCGATCCCGCGGAACGACAGCGTCGGCCCAAACTCGTTGCCCTCGCCGGTGTGGTTGTAGACCACGTCCAGCAGCACTTCGATACCCGCAGCGTGCAGGTTGGCGACCATGGTGCGGAACTCCCGCAGCCGGTCAGAGCTGATGAATCGGTGGTCGGGAGAAAAGAAGTTGATCGAGCTATAGCCCCAGTAGTTGCGCAGGCCACGGCTGACCAGATGCTGCTCGTCGATGATGGTGTGCACCGGCAGCAGCTCGACGGCGGTAACGCCCAGCTTCGCCAGATAGTCGACCACCGCCGGCGACCCCAGGCCGGCGAAAGTGCCGCGCTGAGCTTCGGGTACGTCGGGGTGCAGCTTGGTGAACCCCTTGACGTGCAGCTCGTAGACGACCGTCTGCGACCACGGCACGTTCGGCAGCCGCTCGGCTCCCCAGGTGAATCCGGCCTCGACGACCCGGCACTGNGGCGTAAACCGGGCGCTGTCGCGCCTGTCCATCGCCGGTTCGCCACGGGCGGTGTCCCGCCGGTAGCCGAAGTGCGCGTCGTTGAGCAGCACCGGGCCATCGATCACCGTCGCATACGGATCGATCAGCAGCTTGTTCGGGTTGAACCGATGGCCGTTGCGGGGNTCATAGGGACCATGCACCCGGTAACCGTAGAGCTGGCCCGGGTGCACGCCCGGCACATAGCCGTGCCAGATCTGATTGGTGTATTCCGGCAGCGTAATCCGTTCGCTTTCCCGCTTGCCTCCGGGCTCGAACAGGCAGAGTTCCACCTTCTCCGCATGTTCCGAGAACAGCGCGAAGTTGACGCCCCGACCGTCCCAGACGGCGCCGAGCGGCGACGGACTACCGGGTTGAATCCGTCGCGGTGTTGTCATNCGTCGCTCGCTTTCGCCTCAATTGGTTCGATTACTTCGGCCCCGGCTTCTGCCTCTTCGGCAACGACCTCGACCTCTNTCAACAACAGTGACCGGCTTCGGCTGCGGAAAGGGCTTCAGCACCAAAGCCCCCAGCGGCGGGATATCGAGGAGCACTGAGGCCGGACGGCCATGCGCCTCAATCGGTTCCGCCTCGACCCGCCCGGCATTGCCGACACCACTGCCCGCGTAGCAACCTGCGTCCGTATTCAGCACCTCGGCGTAGGGTCCCGCTTTCGGCACGCCGATGCGGTAGCCGTAACGGACGACGGGAGTAAAGTTGCACACGACGACGACGAAGTCTTCCGGATCACGGGCAATACGCAGATACGAGATGATGCTGTTGTCGCTGTCGTGACAGTCGATCCACTGGAAGCCTTCCGGGAAACAGTCCGTCTCATACAATGACGGGTTGGAACGATAGAGCGCGTTCAGATCGCGGACNCAGCGATTGCACCCCTGTTGCAGCGGGTATTCGAGCAGGTGCCAGTCGAGGCTCTTGTTGTACTGCCACTCTTCGCCTTGGCCGAACTCGCAACCCATGAACAGCAGCTTCTTGCCCGACATGGTGAACATGAAGGTGTAATAGCAGCGCAGGTTGGCGAATTTCTGCCAGGAATCACCCGGCATCTTGTTGAGCAGCGAGCCCTTGCCGTGCACCACTTCGTCATGCGAGAGCGGCAGCACGAAGTTCTCGGTAAACGCGTACAGCAAGCCGAAGGTGAGCAGGTTGTGATGGTAGCGGCGGTGGATCGGCTCCTTGCTCATGTAGCGCAAGGTGTCGTTCATCCAGCCCATGTTCCACTTGTAGCCGAAGCCCAGACCGCCGAGGTAGGTCGGCCGGGAGACCATCGGCCAGGCGGTCGATTCCTCGGCCACCGTCATCACGCCTTCATGGTGGCCATAGACCAGTTCGTTCATCCGCTTCAGGAAATCGATCGCTTCAAGATTCTCGCGGCCGCCGAACATATTCGGAATCCACTCGCCTTGCTTGCGGCTGTAGTCCAGGTACAGCATCGAGGCGACGGCGTCCACGCGCAGCCCGTCGACGTGGAACTCTTCCATCCAGTAAAGGGCATTGGACAACAGGAAGTTGCTGACCTCGCGCCGACCATAATTGTAGATCAGCGTATCCCAGTCCATGTGCTTCCCCTTGCGGGGATCGGAATGCTCGTAAAGGTGGGTGCCGTCGAAGTAGACGAGACCGTGGGCATCACTGGGAAAATGACCGGCCACCCAGTCGATGAGCAGGCCGAGACCGGCTTGGTGGCACTTGTCGATCAGATACCTGAAGTCATTGGGCTTGCCGTGGCGGCTGGTCGGAGCAAACAGGCCGACCGGCTGATACCCNCAGGACCCATCGAACGGATGCTCGTGGACCGGCATCAGCTCGATGTGGGTGAACCCCATATCCTTCACGTACGGAACGAGGTCGTCGGCAAGTTCGCGGTAGGTCAGCTCGCGGTTGTTGTCTTCGGGCTTGCGCTTCCACGACCCCAGATGAACCTCGTAGATCGAGACGGCCGCGTCGCGGTCGTTGTGATGGGCACGCGAGCGCATCCACTCCGCATCACCCCACGCGTATTCGGTGGGATCGGGAACAATCGAGGCGGTCTTCGGCGGCACCTCCGCCTCCTGAGAGAGGGGATCGGACTTTTCCGCCAGCATGTTGCCGAACCGGTCCTTGATCTCGTACTTGTAGCAGTCGCCGGCTTTGACACCGGGCAGGAAGATTTCCCAGACGCCGCATTCATAGCGACACCGCATCGGGTGGCGGCGTCCGTCCCAGCCATTGAAGTCGCCAACGACGCTGACCTTGCGCGCGTTCGGCGCCCATACCGCGAAGCCCACGCCCGAGACGTCGTCCATCGTCATCACGTGCGCACCGAGCTTCTCGAAGATCCGCAGGTGCGTGCCTTCCACCAGCAGATGGATATCGAGTTCGCCCAGCACCGGGCCAAACCGGTAGGGATCCTCGATGTCGTAGGTTTCATCGCTGCCAAACGGAAGGATGCGCAAGAGGTAGCGGAACGGCTCCTTGCGACCGGTCACCGCACCGGCAAAGAACCCCTGGTCGCGCACCTGTGGCAGATCGGCGAGGACCTTGCCGGTCGCGGCTTCAACCACACCCACCTTCCGCGCCTGCGGCAGGAGCGCACGGACGACGATCCGCTTGGCTCCATCAAGCGTTTCCTCATGCATGCCCAAAATGGAAAACGGATCGCTATGGTCAGCATGCACGATGCGGTCGATATCCGCATCCAGTTTGTCTTTTGTCATGGTTAGACCCGTCCCGTGGCGTTGCATTGTTAGTATCGGTTAACGGCTGGCCGGATGACCAGGATGCACGACCCTCCTCGACCGGGCACCCGTGTTCGCTATCGTGTCCAGCGCCCAAGATGGCGTCGATCGGGACACCTGGCCGTGGATGATTTGTTGAATGATTCAAGACAGAAACGCTAAACCTTCTTCTTCGCGGGTGCCCGCTTCGGCGCTGCTTTGGTTTTGGGTGCGGCCTCAGCAACTTTTTCTTTGCAGCCGCTTCTTCGGCTGCCTTCTTCGCGGCTGCTTCCTCGGCCTTTTTCTTGGCTGCAGCCTCCTCGGCCGCCTTCTTCGCCGCTGCTTCCTCGGCCTTTTTCTTGGCTGCAGCCTCCTCGGCCGCCTTCTTCGCCGCTGCTTCCTCGGCCTTTTTCTTGGCTGCAGCCTCCTCGGCCGCCTTCTTCGCCGCCGCTTCCTCGGCCGCCTTCTTCGCCGCCGCTTCCTCGGCCGCCTTCTTCGCCGCCGCTTCCTCGGCCGCCTTCTTCGCCGCCGCTTCCTCGGCCGCCTTCTTCGCCGCCGCTTCCTCGGCCGCCTTCTTCGCGGCTTCGGCCTCTTCGTGCGCGATTTCTTCCTCGGCGAGGACCCAGTGCGCCTCCGCCCGGCCTTCCGGATGCCCTTCCCGCTCCCAGATCTCGCACGCGCGCTGCTCGATTTTGCTCTGATTTTCGTTCGGCATTGGGTGCTTCCCCTGGAGATCGACGCGAAGCGAGAGTTTACCCGAAACCAGCGGCGATGCCAGTCCCACGGCTTCGAAAAAGCGGCATGAAAACAGGCTCCGCCACTTGGCCGCGGCGGCGCCGGCTGGCGAGCAAACGGTCCGTTCGCTCCTGCCGTCCATTTCAGACGATACGACTTCTACCGGATCATGACCAGTGCGTATGCCACTGATTTCCATGCAGCAGAAAATTCAGCAGGAGAACAACGCATCAAAGACTCAAGAACCTTAGTTCTTATCAATATTGCGAGTCAGTATTAATAAATATTAAAAAATGTGTTTAAAACATTCCGGATATTGCGCATAATCAGCTTCAAAGAAATCGGGTAATCCGGTCTGCGGCCAAACCGCAGTCTAAACTAAAAACTCGGAGGAGTAAGCGTTGAATATGGACGTGGGAGCGGAAGCAGGCGCGCGACTAATTCTCGGGCGCGAGGGCCTGCGCCAATTGATGTGCCGCTTGGCCGAAGACGATCGAGAGATTATCGGACCTACGGTGCGGGGCGGAGCGGTTATCCTCGGGACAATAAGCAGCCCGGACGATCTGCCGGTCGGTGCGAGCACGGAGCAGGACGCAGCACCCTATCGGCTGTTTTTCGACAAGACGTCGGACGGCGCAACCAGCGCAGCCTTCGACCATGGTGCCCCGGCGTTTTCCTGGAAGCGTTACCTCTATCCCTCGAACGAACTTCTGTCGCGGCTGCGACGGGAGCCGAACGGATTTTCGGTTGATCCTGAACCGGTGTCCCCTTCACCCGCCTACGTCCTGTTCGGGATGCGGCCGTGTGATCTCAGAGCACTCCAGGCACTCGATGCGGCCCTCGGGACAAAGGTGCTGCCGNATGTTCGCTACATCGCCCGACGCGAACAATGTCTGGTGGTTGTCGTCAACTGTACCCGCAGTACCGCGGCATGCTTCTGCGCTTCGATGAACACAGGACCGCGCGCCACGGCGGGATACGACCTGTCGCTGACCGAACTCGTGAACGACGGGGTGTCGTCCGCTATGTCGTTAGCAGCGGCTCAGCACGNNGGTGCAGCCCTGCTGGACGGTCTGGCGGACCGCGAAGCAACGGCTGACGATCTGGCGCAGGAAACTGCGGCGATCGAGGAAGCAAAAACCGCACAGCACCGTCGCATGGTTCCCGATGTGGCGAGCCTGCTGCAGCGCAATCTCGATCATGGGCACTGGGATCGGGTCGCCCAGCGCTGTCTTGGCTGTGCCAACTGTACGCTCGTCTGCCCGACCTGCTTCTGCACCACGGTCGAGGACACCACCTCTCTTTCGGGTGATGTCACGGAGCGCTGGCGGAAATGGGATTCGTGCTTCACCGACGACTTCAGCTACATCCACGGTGGCAGCATCCGGCGATCCAGAGCGGCACGCTACCGGCAATGGATGACACACAAGCTGTCATTCTGGTGGCAACAGTTCGAGATGTCGGGCTGCGTCGGCTGCGGGCGGTGCATCACCTGGTGCCCGGTCGGAATCGACATCACCGAAGAAGCGCGCGCCATCCATGACAGCGAAGCGCAGAGGGAGCGCGACAGCGACAGGGGGCGGCCCCATGAAGTCCCTCGATGTGGTGAGCCGCGTCCTGCAGGAACATGCGGACTTCCACGATCTCACCGCCGAACAGAAGGAGATGGTCGCCGGCTGCGCGGCACTGATGGTGTTCCACGAAGGGGCTTACATCTATCGGGAAGGTGAGCCGGCGCAGCACTTCTACCTCATCCGGCACGGCCGGGTGGCGCTGGAGGTGCACGTGCCCGGCCGGGCGCCGCTGATCGTCGATTCCCTGCGTGCGGGCGAGCCGCTGGGCTGGTCGTGGCTGATTCCGCCCTACCGGACGCACTTCGACGCCCGGGCACTCGAGCTCACCCGGGTCATCAGCTTCGATGCCGAATGCCTGCGCCAGAAGATGGAGGAGAACCCGGCGTTCGGTTATGCGCTGCACAAACGCATGGCGCCGGTGATCGCAGCACGGCTGGCCGCCGCGCGCCGGCAGATCATCGACATCTACGGCCGTCCGGACGATCGGAGGACAGCATGGCAATAGCGGCACTCGAAGACCGGATGCAGCCACGTCCGTTCCTGGTGGAACGGTTGACGCAGGACGCAAGCGACACCTTTACGCTGGTGCTCCGCCCGCAGCACGGCAGCCAGCCGTTCCCGTTCCAGCCCGGCCAGTTCAACATGCTGTACCTCTATGGCGTGGGCGAGGTGCCGATCAGCATCTCGGGCGATCCCGAGGACCCGGAGCAACTGGTCCACACCATCCGTGCTCTGGGTACGGTCACCAGTGCGATGCAGAAGCTGAAAAAGGGCAGCGTCGTTGGTGTCCGCGGCCCGTTCGGCACCGCGTGGCCGGTGGACGAGGCCGCCGGCGCGGACGTGGTGATCATTGCCGGCGGCCTTGGTCTGGCACCGCTGCGTCCGGCGATCTACGCCATCCTGGCAAAGCGCAGACAGTATGGCCGTGTCGTCATTCTTTATGGTGCACGCACGCCGAAAGACATCTTGTTCCGCCAGCAACTGGAGCGCTGGGGCGGACGAATGGACACGTTCGTCGACGTCACCGTCGACCGGGCACCGAGCGACTGGCGCGGCAACGTGGGCGTCGTCTCCTCGCTGATCGGCCGCGGCGGCTTCGAGCCGGAGCACACGATCGCCTTCGTCTGTGGTCCGGAGGTGATGATACGCTACGCGGTACACGCGCTGTCCGATCGCGGGGTACCCAACGAGCGGATCTATCTGTCGATGGAACGCAATATGAAGTGCGGCGCAGGATTCTGCGGCCACTGCCAGTGGGGCGGCCATTTCGTCTGCCGCGAAGGACCGGTTTTCCGGTTCGATGCCATCGCTGATCTGTTCGAGGTGCGGGAACTCTGAGCCGTGACTCCGGGTAACGTGACTTCGGGTAAAAGCCGAAGATTGCCGTCTGGAAGTTCGCATCGTGTGACGGCTGTCAGCTCAGCCTGCTCGACTGCGAGGACGAGCTGCTGGCACTCAGCGAAGCGGTGCAGATTGCATCCTTCACTGAAGCCAGCCGCTCGACCGTCAGCGGGCCTTACACGCTTTCTTTCGTTGAAGGCTCGATCACCACGCCGGACGACGCCGAGCGCATCCACGCCATCCGGCGGCGCTCGAAACGGCTGGTGACCATCGGCGCGTGCGCAACTGCCGGCGGCATCCAGGCGCTGCGCAACTATGCCCGCATCGAGGACTTGATCCGCTCGGTCTACGCCCGGCCGGAATTTATCGAGACGCTGTCGAAATCGACGCCGATCAGCGACCACGTCTTCGTCGACTTCGAGTTGCGGGGCTGCCCGATCAACCGCTTCCAGCTGCTCGAAGTGCTGAACGCGTTTCTCAACGGCCGCCGGCCCAACATTCCCCACTACAGCGAATGCATCGAATGCAAGCGGGCCGGCACGGTCTGTGTCATGGTCAGCCAGGGCACACCGTGTCTCGGACCGGTAACGCAGGCGGGCTGCGGCAACCTATGCCCGCCCTTGGGTCGCGGCTGCTACGGCTGCTTCGGGCCGATGGAAGCGCCCAACACGTCGAGCCTCGCCGACGCGCTCGCCCAGGGCGGGGCGTCCGACGAGCAGATCCGCAATCTGTTCCGCACCTATAATGGCGCGGCGACGCCGTTTCGCCGGGAGAGCGAAGCGCATGAACAACGCTCCTGAGAAACACGCATGAGCAACGCTAGGACCCGCACCATCCGCGTCAACGCGCTGGCCCGGGTCGAGGGCGAAGGCGCGCTCAACGTCCGCATCCGCGACGGTGTGATCCGCGAGCTCAAGCTGCGCATCTACGAGCCGCCGCGGTTTNTCGAGCCGCTGCTGCGCGGCCGCCAGTATACCGAGGCGCCGGACATCACCGCACGCATCTGCGGCATCTGCCCGATCGCCTACATCCTGAGCTCCAGCCAGGCGATGGAGGACATTCTCGGCATCACCGTCGATGGGCCACTGCGCGACCTGCGCCGGCTGATCTACTGCGGCGAGTGGATCGAGAGCCACGTCCTGCACGCAGCCATGCTGCATGCCCCGGATTTCCTGGGCCTCGCCGACGCCTTCGAACTCGCCCAGCGCGACCGCGCGCTGGTCCTCAAGGCGCTGGAGCTGAAGAAACTCGGCAACCGGATCATGGAAGCGGTGGGCGGTCGCGCCATCCATCCCGTCAACCTGCGCGTCGGCGGCTTCTACAAAGCACCGACGACCACTGCGGTACAGGCACTGATGGAACCGTTGCGCCGGGGCATCGACCTCGCCCTGGAGCTTGGCCGTGCGTTCGGGCGGTTCNAGTATCCGGATTTCGAGCAGGACTATCTGTGTGTCTCGCTGCACCATCCGGATGAGTACGCGATCCACGAAGGCCGGCTGGTCAGCAGTCAGGGCCTGGACATCGCGCCCTCCGAATTTTCGGACCACTTCCGCGAGGAACACGTACCGCACGCAACGGCGCTGCATGGGCTGACCAGCAAGGGTGCTCCGTATCTGGTCGGACCAATCGCGCGTTACAACAACAACCACGGCCAGCTCACCCCGCTCGCCCGGGAGCTGGCGGCCGAGCTGGACCTCGGCAAGGTGGTGCGCAACCCGTTCAAGAGCATTCTGGTGCGGATGGTGGAGACCGTCCTCGCGTGCGAGGAGGCCCTGCGGCTGTGCGAGCGCTACGAGGAGCCGGAACACGCGTGGATTGCCGCACCGGTGACGGCCGGCACCGGCTTCGGCGTCACCGAAGCGCCGCGCGGCATCTGCTGGCACACCTACCGGATCGACGATGAGNGGCACATCCTGGACGCGCGCATCGTGCCGCCGACGTCGCAGAACCAGCGGCAGATCGAAGACGACCTGCGCGGCGTGATCGAGCACAACCTGACACTCGCCGACGACGCCTTGCAGTGGCGGTGCGAGCAGACGATCCGCAACTACGATCCTTGCATCTCCTGCGCCACCCACTTCCTGACCCTGACCATCGACCGGACGTAAGCGCCGCCGCAAGCGGCGCAGACCAAACGTCACAGCTGAGGAACCCAATCAGGTCGCCAACGTTCCGGTCGAGCGCCGGGTGTACCTGGATGCGTCCGGCCTCGGCATAGCATTTGCAATTGCAAGTCAATCGCATTACTGACTCGGGGAACGGGGCGTCATCTCTGCCTTTCGGTCCAGCGGCCGGGCATTCGTCGGACTCCGGCCTCTGAATTTTGGCTCCGAACTTTGACCCTGCGTCTGACGATCAGACGTGCTGAAGAAAGGACAACGCCATGACTGTGACCGTGATCTATGGAACCGACAGCGGCTCCACCAAGACCATCGCATCGCGTCTTGCCAAGAAGATCGACGGAAAAGCACTCGACATCAAATCGGCGGCTCCTGCCGACCTGGAGAATTGCGACCTGCTGATCCTCGGCTCACCGACCTACGGCGAGGGCGATCTGCAATGCGACTGGGAAGACCACCTGCAGACCCTCAAGTCCGCGAATATCGCCGACAAGAAGGTGGCGCTGTTTGGAACCGGCGATCAGGTGAACTATCCGGACTCGTTTGCCGACGCGTTGGGCACGCTGTACGACCAAGTGGTCGAGCAGGGCGCCGTGATTGTGGGATTCACCGCTACGGATGGCTACACCTATAAGAAATCCACGGCCGTGCGCGACGGCAAATTCGTCGGCCTGGTCCTCGACCAGGATAACCAGGCCTCGATGACCAACGATCGGATTGCGTCCTGGATCAGCCAGCTGACCTGATCGCCGACGCGCGTTTGCCCACCGCTGCAGTGATTGGCGAGTTCACATTCTCCTGGGACGAAAACTGGGTCCCACAAGCAACGAGCAAAACAACCTCTCTCCTGCCTTGAAACCCGATATGGGGCAATCCGGTCTTATTCCGGATTGCCCCAGCCGCGAGCAAAGTTATTCACCCGCATTTTCACATTGGTCTGGATCAGTAGCCATCGAACACCAGGTGTCGACCGGGCTGAACGGGCAGCGATGTCATAGAGCTCCCCGGCAACAAGGTAAGATAGCAGAGACTAATATTCATTTATTTGCTATTATTTATGGAAGGGTGAAGAGCGAGGTGTCCGGCAGGCTGCCTCTCCATGGGGAGTGGGCTGCTCTATCGGCCGATGCCGCACCCTGGGGAGGACTCTCATGCACACGACGCTTCACGCTCTTGCGCGCACAGCGCTGGCTCTCGGCCTGATGCTGCTCGCCGGCACACTGTCCCAGCGGGCGGCCGCCGACGGGGCGAGCAATCCCAACGTTTATCCACGCAGCTCCGATCCGCTCGGAACCAGCTATAACGACTGGGCGGCACTATGGGCGCAGTGGGCATTCTCGCTGCCGGCGCAGAAACACCCGCTGTTTGATACCGCCGACTGCTCGGAAGGTCAGTCGGGACGGGTCTGGTTCCTGGGCGGCAAATTCTGCCAGGCTACGGATTCGGGATGTTCGGCAGGCTCTGCTACACGCACCTGTACGGTTCCCGCTGGCAAGGCCCTGTTCTTCCCGGTGGTCAACGTCAGCTGCAACACCAAGGAAGCGAAGCAGGGTCTGTGCCCACCTGCAAAGCTGAACCTCGCAGAGATGCGGGCCTGGGCGAACGGCATCTTCGAACAGACCCAAGGCATCCAGGGTACACTGGACGGGCAACCGCTGGGCGCGAACCTGAAGTGGAACTTCCGCGTTCAAGGTCCAGCATTTCCAATCGTGATTCCGAGCTTCCCGGCTGGACAGCAGAACCTCTTGCAGGCGATCGGTGAGCCATCGATCGGCTCCGGCGACTATCTCGTCGCTGATGACGGGGTCTACATCATGCTGAAGCCGCTGTCGGCGGGAACGCACACGCTGCAGTTCAGCGAGAGTGCGTTCGGGCTCAACATCACCTACGCACTGAATGTCCGGTAATACTGGTGGAGTAATCTGGGACTTGTTTCCGGATTACTCCCGACTCCAGATGGATGGTCGTCTGCTCTTGTATTGCGAAACCTGCTCCTCCCGAAATCCGTCCACACCACCTAGCTTTGGGAAGCCAGCGGGAGATCAAGGATCAGATTGGACCAACAGCAGAATAAGAAATATATTTCGAAAAACAGGTTCGTTCGTGCCATTGCTTGCACGGGAAAGCCATGACAGTCGCGGAAGGCGAGCCCTCGAAGCTCTGCTGGTTGCCGTGCCCGAGACCGCCGGCTCGGCGCTGTACGGCATGATCGATGTGCTGGCGGCAACCGGTTGCGTCTGGCCGGTACTGACCGGAACCGGCAGCGGGTGCCCGCTGATCCACNCCCGCATCTGCTCGATAGCGGGTGATCCGTTCCGCTGCGGCAACGCCATCCCGGTCATCCCGGAACGCGTTGTTGCCGACGACCCTGCTGCCGACATCGTCATTCTGCCGGAACTCTGGCTCGCCCCCGATGAACCGCTGACCGGCCGGTATCCGGAGCTGATGACATGGCTACGCCGGCGCTACGCGGCCGGAGCATCGCTTTATGCCGCGTGCTCCGGATCGATCATGCTGGCGGAAAGCGGTCTCCTCGATGGCCGCAACGCCACCTCCCACTGGGGAAACGGCGCGCTGTTTCGCCAGCATTATCCGCGCGTGCGCTTCCATCCAGAGCCTGCTTTGCTGTGCGCCGATGCGACGGGCCGGATCGTTACCGCGGGCGGCACCACGTCCTGGCACGACCTGGCGCTGCACATCGTCGCCCGGCACACCAGCCCCGACGAGGCGCTGCGANTCGCCAAGGTCTATCTCCTGAAGTGGCACGGCGAGGGACAGCTCCCCTACACGGCCCTGATCCGCCAGATCCCGCATGCCGATTCGCTGGTGCGCACCTGTGAGACATGGCTCGGCCGTCACTTCCGCGAACCGCATGCGGTCACACGCATCGTGGAGGCCGTGGGTGTGCCTGAGCGCACTCTGAAGCGACGGTTCAAGGCGGCGACCACGACCACATTGATCGAGTCGGTGCAGAATCTGCGCATCGAGGAGGCAAAGCACCTGCTGGAGACCACCGAGACGGCGGCCGAAGAGATCAGCGCTGCCGTCGGCTACGAGGATCCGGCGTTTTTCCGCCGACTGTTCAAGCGCCGCACCGGCCTGACCACGGCAGAGTATCGACGGCTGTTTCGGCCTATTGCACAAGGTGCCGTCGCCACATCGTCTGGTTATAACTAGAACAGAACCAGACAAACGGAATGCGGGACGCTTCGCGGTTTTCGCGCCAGGCATTTCAGTGTAGGTACCCCATATGCGCATTCTCTATCATCAGTGTCTGTCGCCATTCTGCCGCAAGGTGCGGCTCGTGCTCGCCGAGAAGCGCCTGGAGTGCGAGCTCCGGCTGGAGCCGGTGTGGGAATGCAGGCCGGAGTTCCTCGCCATCAACCCGGCGGGCGAGGTCCCGGTGCTGATCGAAGATGGAGAAGCGCCGTTTGCGGACGCCCAGGCGATCGCCGAGTACCTGGACGAGCGTCATCCCGAGCCGCCGCTGCTCGCCGGTACGCCGCGTGAGCGGGCCGAAGTGCGACGGCTGGTCGGCTGGTTCGACGGCAAGTTCAACGCCGAGGTGACGCAGAATCTGGTCGGCGAGAAGGTGATGAGCCGGCTGCTGCGGCTGGGCCAGCCCAACTCAGCGGCGATCCGCCAGGGCCATGCCAATGTCCGGGCACACCTGGATTACATGTCCTGGCTCATCGAGCGGCGCAACTGGCTCGCCGGTGAACAGATGACACTCGCCGACCTCACCGCCGCGGCGCATCTGTCGTGCATCGATTATCTGGGCGATGTCCCGTGGGATGCCTTCGAAGAAGCGAAGATCTGGTACGCGCGGGTCAAATCGCGGCGCAGCTTCCGTTCGATCCTCACCGACTCCATTCCCGGCCTGCCACCGGTCAGCACCTACGCAGATCTGGATTTCTGAGCTCCGGTGCGCGGGCTGCGAGGCAGGCCTGCCTTATGCGCTTTACAGCGTGATGCACACCTTGCCGAAGTGGCGCTGCTGCTCGAAGTAGGCGAACGCGTCCGGCGCCTGCTCGAATTCAAAGACGCGATCGACGACCGGCTGCAGCCGGTGTCCGGCAATTGTGCGCATCATCGCCACGAAGTCGTCGCGCGAGCCCACGGTCACGCCTTGCAGGCGCAGGTTGCGCATTACCACCAGAGGTAGCGGCACATCGGCCTGCGCACCGGCCAGCACACCGATCAGGCTGAGCGTACCACCGATCCGTGCACAGCGGATCGAGCGTTCGAGCGTGCCCGCCCCGCCCAGTTCCAGCACGTGGTCGACCTCGCCGGCCGTCATCGCCTTCACCGTGCGGTCCCAGTCCGGTCTGNNCCGGTAGTTGATCGTTTCGTCAGCCCCAAGCGCGCGGGCGCGTTCCAGCTTGCCGTCGTCGGACGAGGTGATGATCACCCGCGCGCCCGCCGCCTTGGCGAACTGCAGCGCGAACAGCGCCACGCCGCCGGTTCCCTGCACCAGCACCGTGTCCGACGGGCCGACGTGCCCCTGGCCGATGACGGCACTCCACGCGGTCACCCCGGCACACGGCAGCGCCGCCGCCTCGGCATCACTGAGGTGGTCCGGCACCGCCACCACGTGTGCCGCCGGCAGGCACATGCCCTGCGCCAGCGTGCCGTCCACATCACCGCCCAGGCTGATCCGGAACCGCTCTTGCGACGGCGGGCCGCTGAGCCAGCTCGGAAAGAACACCGGACAGACCCGCGCGCCCACCTCGATCACCTCGCCCACTCCGTCGCCCACCTCGATCACCTCGCCCACTCCGTCGGAGACCGGGATCAGCGGCAGCTTGAACCGGGGGCCGTAGCCGCCGCGGACCACCAGCGTGTCGCGGTAGTTGAGCGACGCCGCCCGCATCCGCAGCAGCACCTCGCCCGGCCCCGGCTTCGGATCCGCACGTTCGCGACGCTGCAGGTGCTCGATCCCGAACCCGTCGCGCAACTCCCAGACCTGCATCACCTTCCCCTCGATTCAATCACACCGGTCGCTTCTCACCGGCTGGATTGAATTAATCTGCATACATGCTTGCGAAGCAAGGCTTTGCCGCCGCCCGCGCAGCAGCACGCTGTGCGCGCTTGCGAAGCCTGCGGCATGGCGCCAGTGTGCCGTCATGCAGCACACATGTCTCTTGCCCGATCTTGGCGACCAGTTTCCCGATCTTGCCGGACGGGTATGGCTCAACTGTGCGCATCAGGCACCGCTACCGGCCTGCGCGCGTACGGCGGCAATGGACGCCATCGGCTGGAAATCGGCGCCGTGGGAGCTGACCACCGAGCGCTTTTCGAGCGTGCCGCGGCGGCTGCGCGCAGCCCTGGGTGCGCTGATCGGGGCTCCGTGCGACGACATCATCCTCGCCAACAGTGCGTCGTACGGCCTGCACCTGCTGGCCAACGGTCTGCTGTGGACCGACGGCGACGAGGTGCTGACGCTGCGCAACGACTTCNCCTCGGATATCTTGCCGTGGCTGGGACTCGAGTCCCGCGGCGTGACCGTCCGCCAGCTCACCCCCGCCNGGCCGGTCCCCGATGCGGACGAGATCGCTGCCGCCATCAGCCCGCGCACCCGCGTGCTCTGCCTGACCTGGGTGCACTCGCTGTCCGGCTGGACGATCGATCTGGATGCGATCGGCCGGGTGTGCCGGGAGCACGGCGTGCTGTTCGTCGTCAACGCCTCGCAGGCGCTGGGGGCGCGCCCGCTCGACGTCGGCCGCGCACCGGTCGACGCGCTGATCGCGGCCGGCTGGAAGTGGCTGCTGGGCCCCTACGCCACCGGGTTCTGCTGGATCGCGCCGTCCGTCCGCGAAAGCCTCGTCTACAACCAGCGCTACTGGCTGGCGATGCTCACCTCGGACGATCTCGGCCGGGAGACGATCGACCTTGCGATGCGCGATGACGTCGGCGCCCGGCGCTACGACGTCTTCTGTCCCGCCAACTTCTTCAACTTCGTTCCCTGGACCGCATCGCTCGACTTCGTGTCGGGCCTCGGCATCGAGACCATCCAGGCGCACGACCAGGCGCTGGTGCAGCGCCTCATCGACGGGCTCGACCGCCGCTGCTTCCGGGTGACCAGCCCCGAAGCAGGCGATCAGCGCTCGACACTCGTCTTCATCCAGCCCGGCGATGACCGGAGCCGCGGGCCCGCGCTGCACCGGGCACTGACCGAGACGGGGGTGCATGTCGCCCTGCGCGCCGGAGCCCTGCGGCTGTCTCCCCACCTCTACAACCGTCCCGACGATATCGATCGGGCGCTCTCGGTCCTGAACAGCCTTTAAAGTGCACCGGCTGCGCGCGCTGGCGGCCATCACAGCACACAGGATCATGCATCGGTATTGTCCTGCTCAGTGAAGCAGCGGAACCTGCACACGGTCGAGCTTATTCGCCAACCGCAGGTCAACGTTGCTTGTTCTGACCGATGGACACCACAGATGCAGTCTTCTGAACGCTCAATTCATGACGTCCGGTTCACTGCTCTTGATGGATGGCGTGGATTGATCGCCTGCATCATCGCCCTCTGCCATCTGAATGTTCTCGGCCATCTCTACGGAGCATCCATTCTCAGAAATGCTTATCTTCTCGTAGACGTCTTTNTTGTGCTCAGCGGATTCGTCATCAGCCACGCCTACCTGCACCGGGTGAGGAACACGCCACAACTGGCGACGTTCATTGGAAAGCGTTTTTCACGGCTCTGGCCACTGCATGTCGTCATGCTCGCTGCGTTTATCGCCTGCGAAGCAGCGAAGATGTTCATGCTGAACGGAAACGCCCTGGCGACAGAATCGGCCCCATTTCAGGGGCACAACAGCCTGTCATCGATCATTCCAAATATCTTTCTTATTCACTCTCTTGGTATTTACGACGACTACACATGGAACATCCCAAGCTGGGCGCTGAGTGTAGAATTTTATACCTATATCGTATTCGGGATAATCGTATTTACCGCAAATTTTTCACGGATGCGTGCACCGATGATCATGATCTTGATGACGGCCGTTGCAACCATCAGTTATTTCGTCATGTTGCGGTATTCCGTGCATGGCATTGACACGGATGTACAATATGGACTGTTTCGGTGCATCGTTGACTTTGGCGCAGGATATATTGCTTATCTGATCTGGAAACAAATCAGTCGTCGCAAAACAGATTATCAGCCTGGGTCTATCGCATTTACACTGCTCGAAATTACTTCTCTCGTCGCATTTTCTGCTTTCGTTCATTTCTATGGATACACGATCTACGCGAACCTGGCGCCTTTCGCCGCTGCTCTTATGATATTGGTGTTCGCCTTCGGCAAGGGGATGGTCTCACGCATTCTCAGTGTTGCGGCATTGCAGCGACTCGGTCGATATTCCTACTGCATATACATAATTCATGTGTTTGTAATAATGAATGTATTGAATAGGCCCATTTATTTTGTCGAAAAATTACTGGACATAATCCTTACAAGAACTGTTGCCGCTGTTGGTGAAACCATTCATGTCCCAACGGGAAAGCTGATTGTTCTATTCAATCAGTGGCAGGCGGATATACTCACTTTTTGTTATCTCGTCATCCTGGTCATTCTGGCAGCCATTGCATACAACTGCATTGAACTGCCCTGCGCGCGCCACCTGAACAAGCTGTTTGAACGCACACCGGCGTCAAACAAGAGCGTTCAGGATGCCGTGGCGACGGCCAGTCGATAGGCTGGCACGGCCCTCGGCGAAAAAACCGGGCGCGGTGTTGGGCCTACACCGCTCGCATCGGCGCAAAACCCGGCCCAAAATTCGGCAATTGTATCCTGGGCATATGAGCCGTGTCACATGGCGGCATCGAGCGAAGGCTCAGACACCCGCCGGCGGCCGTCATGCGAGCGGGGTAGCAACCGTTCAGGCGATCCGGAGCTGGCCGGTTTGCACGGCACCCGATACGCTGCCCATCTGTGCATCGCCGATCTGGGTATCCACGATCGGGGCATCCATCGTCGCCTGCAGCCAGCCAGCCATGCGCGCCGCGACCGTTTCCCAACCATGATCGAGCATCATCGCGTGCGCCATGCCGGAAAAGATCTCGGCCTTGGTGCGATAGGTCGCAGCGGTCGCGGTGAGCGCGCCTTCGTAGATGAACTGGTCTTTTTCCGCTCCCAGCACCAGCACCGGCAGGTCCAGCAGCGGCAACGACGGCGGCAGGTCGAGTCCCAGCAGATCCAGGTTGATCAGCATCGACTCTTCCTGGAAATGTGGCATGTAGCGACGAACCAGCTCCTCGGGCGTATCCTCGGAAAACAGCGCCCGACTGATTGCCTTCGCCTCCGTCAGATCAGGGTTGATCGCCAACGCAAAGCTCAGCTCCCGCAACAAGTGCGGATTGGTAAACGCCATGCCGAACAGCGTTCCGATGGTGCCATGCGGNGGTGCAGAGGCCATCAGCACCGCAGCTGGAAAGCTGCGCCTGTGCAGGCATTTCTGAACAATCATTCCGCCCAGTGAATGACCGATCAGCACCGGCGGTTCTGACATGTCATCGAGCACCTGCTCCACGTCAGCAACGTAGTCGCGCAGCCGGGCGAACCGGACCAGCTCGGCCCCATCGCTTTTNCCATGGCCGCGCAGGCTGAGCGCATGCACTTCCCAGCCCCGGTCGGCGAAATACGGCAGGAAATGCTGGTCCCACATCCATGCGCCGCCAAACGCACCGTGCACGAACAACAGCGGAGTGCCGCGGGCTTGCCCTTTCGGCCTGCGGGTGATGAGTTCCAAGTTCATGTCGGGTGCTCCGGGACCGCTCTTTTTCCGTTTCTGAAGCGCGGACACTAGCGGCTTTGCCCGAAATGCGGAAGACGTGCTTCCGCAAGGCTGCCCCCGATGATGACAGGCGATGATGATGGTCGAGCAACCACGGGTGCCCTGCTACAACTCGCCTGGACTTTCCTCCCGCCCGCCGATCGGCTAGACCGGTGGTTGTCTTTCATTGTGTTGAAAACCATTGCCTTGCGCTGACATGTCACCCGCTGCTCCCTCTTCTCCAGCGCCGGAACCGCGCCGCCACCGGTCGGGCTTGCGGTTGTTCGGCCAGCAGTCGTTCGGTCCGTGGTTTGCGCTTTTGGCGCTGATGATGGTGCTGTTGCCGGCGTTCGGCTTGTGGTGGTGGCAGGGATATCCGGTTCCGGTGGTGGACGCACCGCAGCCACGGGTGCCGTGCCTGTCTTATGCGCCGTATCAGGGCACGCAGACACCGTTCGACGAGACCCTGGTCATTCCGCCGGAGCAGATCGATCGCGACCTGGAAAAACTCGCCGGGTTCACCTCGTGCATCCGCACCTATTCCGTCCATCAGGGACTTGAAGCGGTCCCACGGCTCGCCGAAAAGCATGGACTGAAGGTGATGCTGGGGGCCTGGATCGGACGCGATACCAAGCGGAACGACACGGAACTGGCAAAGGCCATCGACATCGCCAACCGCTATCCGCAGACGGTGGCGTCGGTCGTCGTCGGCAACGAGGTGTTGTTGCGCCGCGAGCAACCGGCCGAAGCACTCTCGGCGATGATCCGCCGGGTTCGCAGTGCCGTGCCGATGCCGGTGACCTACGCCGACGTCTGGGAATTCTGGGAGCAGAACCCAACCGTTGCGGACGCGGTTGACTTCATCACCATCCACACCCTGCCCTACTGGGAAGATGACCCGCGGCCGATCGAACGTGCCGTCCCGCACGTCGTTGCCGTCTGGCGGGCGATGGCGATCCGCTTTGCCGGCAAGCCCGTCTTCATCGGCGAAGCCGGCTGGCCGTCGGCCGGGCGGATGCGCGAAGGCGCCTTGCCGAGCCTGCTCAATCAGGCCCGCTTCGTCCGCGAGCTGATGGTGGCTGCCGAACGCGAGAACATCGGCCTGAACCTGATCGAGGCGTTCGATCAGCCCTGGAAGCGGGCGCTGGAAGGCACGGTCGGCGGTCATTGGGGGCTGTTCGACGCCGCCCGCCAGCAGAAATTCGCCCTCACCGGCCCGGTTTCCAATGATCCCGGCTGGTTCGCGCATTTTACCGCGACCGCCGGAGTATCCCTGCTGCTGCTTATACCCATTCTGATCGGTTGCAAACGCCGATTGTCGGCTGGACGCTGGCTGTGCTGCGCTCTGAGCGCCGTGATTGCCGCCCTGCTGCTGGTGCTGGGGGTCAACGACGGCGTGGACGCAAGCCGCACCGTCTACGACTGGGCGGTGCTGGCCGTTCGCTGCGGCGTTGGTGTCGCCGCAGCCCTGCTGCTGCTGGATGCCCTCGGCGCACCGTCATCCGCAGCAGCACCACTGCCGATCAGGGCGCTGATCCGCTCGGTGCGGCAGCGTCAGAGACCGTCCGTGCCGTGGCAAACGATCGCCTGGGGCCTGGTCAGCGGCCTGACGTTGTTCGGAGCCGCCGCAACCACGCTCTGCCTGGTGTTCGATCCCCGCTATCGCGATTTCGCCACGGCACTCTATGCCGTTCCGGCCCTGGCGCTCGCACTGCTGGCCCTGATCCTGCCCCGTCCGTCTGCCGCGCGCGGTGCGGGCGACGACGAACCGGACGATCTGCGGGAGGAAACGCTGCTCGCGGTCGTCCTCGCCGTTGGCGGCATTGCCGTCGCCGTCAACGAAGGGTTCGCCAATGATCAGGCGCTCGGGTGGACGGGCGTCTGTCTGCTGCTGGCTGCGGGCGTGTGGCTGTGGCCAAGGCGGCCGGCAGGACACACGGGCTCCCGTACCAGGACAAGCGCTCCCAGTAAAAAGCCGGCTGCAGCCGGTTCCGGAACATAGAGCCCCAGCCCCGCAGCGCCTGCGGCCACGGCGATCAGCGCGGCAAGTCTCGAGCCACGCCACAGTGCGAACACCCCGGCGAGCAGCGCAAGAAAACCGGGCGCCCCGGCGCGGACCACCATGATCGCAGCAGCTCGAACCGGACACCATGCGGGCGGGACCGCCACCTGGCAGGCCCACGCGTACTGGGGCGGCTCGATCAGCAGGAAACGCGCCAGCAATGCCGCGGACACGGCAGCACTGGCGAGAAGTGCCGGCACTGCTGCTGCCGACAGGAGGTGACGGATGCATACCATGGCGTCGACCTTAGCGCCGGGCCGGCGCATCGCCACTAAAAACCAGCCCTGCGGCTGCTCAAACAACTAATATCAGGCGACCATTCAGGCGACGTTACCGCGCTCAGCGCAGCAGGTCGCGGGCGGTCTCCGTCATCTCGTCGATGGTGCGGAACGCCGTGGCCGAGGAGTTGTAGGCATTCTGGGTCAGGATCATCCGGCTGAATTCCTGCGCCAGATCGACGTTGGAGGCTTCCAGTGTCTGCGGGCTGATCCGTCCCAGGCCGTTCTCGCCGGCGCCGCCCAGGACAGGCGCGCCAGACTCAGCGCTTTGCGCAAAGACGTTGCCGGAGAGGNNATCCAGGCCATCCGGATTGGCAAAGTCCGCCAGCGCCAGCCGGTAGAGCGGACGGCTGCGACTATTATCGAACAGTCCCACCACCTCTCCTTGCGCGTTGAACGCGATGCTGCTCAGCGAGCCCGTCGGATAACCATCCCGGGTGTAATCGTAAGCCAGCATGTTGCCGGAGAACTGGGTGAACCCGCTGAGGTCGAGGGTGAACTCGGCGGTCGTGGCATCGTTCGCCGCGGTTGCAGGATCATCTGCGAAAACTACGGAGACTGTGTAGCCGGAAGGGCCTTGAAGGGCGCCGTTGCTGTCAAAAAGCAGCGGATTAGCCG
Organism: Defluviicoccus sp.; assembly: GCA_013414705.1. Classification (GTDB taxonomy): domain Bacteria; phylum Pseudomonadota; class Alphaproteobacteria; order Rhodospirillales; family Defluviicoccaceae; genus Defluviicoccus. The sequence continues at coordinate 1,414,078 of CP058705.1, read as the reverse complement.
GTGGCGGTGTGACCGACGTCACAGGCGCTCCCGGCGACAGGGGCGTGAGTGATNNTACATCCCCGGTATCGCCAATCGCCGTGAGCTCCCAGGTATCGGAGCCCCGCTTCGTAAACGCCAATTGCAGCGAACGCGCGTTGAGAGCCAGATCGTAGACATCGATGGCGTAGGTTTCCACGTCCCCGACCTCGTTCTGCGCCGGAAGATTGAGCGCCAGCGAGGCAGACGTGGTCGCTTGGCCGATCGAGGTGAACGCCTGGGGATCGACCCGTAAAGACGTCAGCGCACTGCCGGTGGGGAAACTCCCGTCTGCTGCCGCCGCCCACCCCTGCACCAGGTAGCCGTTCTTGTCGACGAGGTATCCCTCCTCGGTCGTCATCGAGCCGCCAGCAGATCCCGACGACATCGCCACCGAGAGGCTGCCATCGCGGCCGTAAACCGTCTCTCCGCTCCCGGTCGTCAGCACCAGAAAACCACGGCCTTCGATCGCCACGTCGAGATCACGGCCGGTGGTGCTGTACTCGCCCGCGAGGCTGATCCGGGTACAATCCCACGGACGGACGCCGCCCAGGTCGGACTGCATCGACATCGGACCGTCGGAGGCCGGACCAGCGGACGACATCGAGACCGAGCGGCTCAGCACCGTCTGAAAATTGGTCTCGGTGCGCTTGTAGCCGGTGGTCGTGGCATTGGCGATGTTGCCGCTGATCACGTCGAGTGCGTGGCTCTGGCCCGACATCCCCAGCACCGACGGCTGAAACGCTCCCAACGGCATCGGTCGTTTCCCTAGCAGACGAAAACAGCACAAACGAGAACGGCAGAACCGCTTCCTGGGCAGGATCTGGTGCAACTCCCGGGCCGCTCCTATCCTTGCATCTAATGCGCTGTTTAATAGTGATGTTTTTGGATGAGCCCGGCGATACTAAGCCCCGGTGGGCACCGGGAGGCCGGGTGCACAGCAATTTTTGCCGGGTGAATCGTACCGATCTCGGCACGCAAGCGGCCGATCCGGAGCGAAAAGCGATCGGGTTTACCGGATGTTAGGCTGGACGTGACACCCTGAGAACTGGCGGGGTCACGTCGGCCCGTGAGCGCAGGATACGCACCGCATGCATGCAGCCCCAATCGACCCGTCACGGAGGACCGCTACCAGCCGTCGCAAGGCCGCCACCGCCGGCTCTGACAGGACGCTGTTTGCATGCCACCTCACAGACGGTATTGCAGCGGACGCTTCCGTAAGCGGGCAATCGGGCGACTCTACTGCCCTCGGCGCAGCCACCGCTGCCGGCCCCGCATCTGCTCTCGACGCGCTGCTCGGCGCGCAGGAGATCAATGGCGGCTGCGATCCGGCGATCCGCCGCGCGACGGCGCGCTATGCGTCCGATCTGCTCGACCAGCTCGAACAGGTTCGCCGCGACGTGCTCGACGGCCGTGTGCCGGCGGATCGGCTCACCGAACTCGCACGTGCCTTGCGCGAGGACAAGCAGCGATCCCACGACCCGGAACTCGATGACATCGTCGAAGCGGTCGAATTGCGCGCCGAAGTGGAGCTCGCGAAACTCCGTTACGCTCGCTAGGTCTGCCGCGCAACGTGTGCCTGCAGGATGGGCAATCTCATTTCCAGTGACATTTCAATGCCTTCCAGGCTGATCTGGAAGAAATTTATTGCTTGCGGGCTCCCTCCCCGACCATATATTGCGCGCCGGTTTCGGGCAGAGGCCGAAGGACCGGTGCGGACAGAGATGATCGTCACGGTGCCCTCCGAGTATCGGCCGTCTGACGGCGAGCCGTTCATGAATGCAGTCATGCTGGAGTACTTCCGGCTGAAGCTGTTGCGTTGGCGCGTGGAGCTGCTGGAAGAAGCGAACGTGACCCTGCACTCTTTGCAGGATGGAGGGTTCACCGACGCGGATATTGCTGACCGGGCTTCGGCAGAAACGAACCGGTCGCTGGAGCTGCGGACCCGCGATCGTGCCCGCAAACTGATTTCCAAGATCGACGAAGCGCTGGTGCAGATCACCAACGGCACCTACGGCTATTGCGAGGAGACGCACGAGCCGATCAGCATTTCTCGGCTGGAAGCCCGGCCGATCGCGACGCTCAGTCTCGAAGCCCAGGAGCGCCACGAGCGGATGGAGCGCACCCACCGCGACGAGTAGCCGCGCATCCGAGTCCCCAATAAGCGCTCACAACCGCAGCGAATCAGATCGATTCACTCTGATCGAACCGTGCTCCAGACCCATTGCACAGACATCGTCACGCCATGACGTGCGGCAGGTGGCCGATCTTCACGTACAGCAAACAGCCTTCCAGGCTGAACGGTGCATGCTGGCTGCCTGGAGGGCTGCGCAGCCACGATCCAGCAGCATAGCGGCCCTCGTCATCCTCCACCGCGCCGTCGAGGACGAAGATCTCCTCACCGCCCGGATGGACATGTTCCGGAAAGGTGGTGTGCGGCGCCCAGCGGACGAGAGAGACCCGCTCGCTGCCGAAGCCGTGCAGCGGCATCACGGCGATACCGCGTGAGAGTCCNGGAAACCATTCCGCCGAGGGCGCGTCAATCACCACCCGTTCCCGGTCGTCGGGGTGGAACTGGCGCAGCTTGACGAACAGCACACAGCCCTCGTCGCTGTAAGGTGCGTGAGCCGATCCCGGCGGATTGCGGACGTAGGTGCCGGCCGGATATTCCCCGAGTTCATCGGCGAACCGGCCCTCCAGCACCAGGAACTCTTCGCCGAGCGCATGTTCATGGCGCTCGAAGCGGCTGTGTGCGTGGTAGCGGACGATGCTGGTGGCACGCGCCACCTCCTCGCCGTCGCGTTCGAGCATCCGGCGCTCCACACCCGGCATCGGTGAGGGCACCCACAACGCCTCGTCGGCAAAGCTCACCGCGCGCGTGCTCAGATCGGCATGCAGCAGCATCTCGCCCGTCTCCGTTCCTGTCTCTCACCCCCAACGCTTTCGGCGCTCCCAGGCTCCCACTGCTGATATGGCGAAACGTCGAGCGAAGCACAGCAGGATGCGACACGATATCCGGTTGCAAAAACCAGTGGCGCCAGCCACAGAGGCGGCCAACACTGCGCACCTTTCGGCCCATCAACGAGGGAAACTGCCGTCTATGTCGCTCCTGTCGCCGCGCCGTACCCGCACGGCCTCGATGATCAGGCCGTGTCACCATCACAGAGCGTGGCACCATGCCGTCAGGACCGGCCTCGTCGTCGTGCTCTGCGCGCTCACCACTCTGCTCTCGGGATGCGGCGCGGACGGACCGCTGTCGCGCCTAATGCTGAAGCCGGACCACATCATCCAGGAACGTGTCCCCGATCCCGCCTACGACAAGCTGTTCCCCTACTATGTCGAGCTGTGTGCCACGAGCCAATTGACCTCGAAGGATAAAGGCGCTGGCGGTGTCGCCGGCCACGCGGTGATGTATATCAAGGGGGCGTGCAAGGACGACGACGCACCATTTCCGCAGCTCAGGCGCTGCCGGAGGATCGCAACCGAATATGACGACCCCGAGCACGGTGCGGGCATCAGCGTCGGCCGCTGGTTCCGCAACGTCAACTGGGTGGCCGTTCCCGGCTACAAGCTGTTCTACCAGGGCAACCTGGAGCCCGGCCAGCGGCTGACCCGCGAACATTGGGAAGCAACGCTGCAGGAAGCGATCGACCGCGGCGTCTTCCGCGGCGTCGAGCTGCAGGATTTTCCCAGCGCCACCGGCGACCGCAGTCTCAGAGGGTTCATGGCGCAGCACTCGATCGGCACCGACTTCGCGCTGCAGTTCGCCCGCTCGTCATTCTGCGCCCGGATGCCGATCACCGAACCGATGCTGGACGAGGTGATCGCGTTCCTCAACGACAAGAACACCGAATATGCGACCGGCGAGGCCGACTACAACTGGAGCCTGTTCGCCGACAACTGCGTGCACACGCTGCGCAACGCACTTGCCGCCGCCAACATTTGGTCGCCGCTCTCCGTCCGCCAAGTCAAGCTGCTGCACCTGTTCCAGCTCGCCGTTCCCGCCAACGAGTTCGTCAACCTCGCCCAGCTCGGTACCGGTACGGGTGGCGAGGACATCGGCGATTACCGGCAAATTCAGCGCGAGGACCTGCCGCGCGACGCCTTCTACGAATTTTTCTGGCGCCCGACGCAGCCCGGCGCGCTGGTCAAGACGCTGCCGGTGCATGAGCCGAACGATATCTACGACACCAGCTTCCGCCTGTTCACGCTGCAGTCGCCGTTCCGCATGGGCAAGACACAAGCCGCGATCGACCTGCTGTCGGACCCCGCTTACGTCGATCTGGGCGCCAATTTGCAGCTATTCCACGACCGCTATGCGGCCATTCTCGACGGCCGGGATGCCCGAGCGGATATGCTTGCCAGCGTCCGCGGCTCCCGCTACCGCCGCGTCGAGCGCCTCTACTATGACTACGTCGCGCAGCAGAAGGCGGAGGTAGACGCGATGCTGGCCCGCCTGCCGACGCTGGAGGCGGCAAAAATGCAGGACAAATGACAACGAGAGCGGCGGCTATGCGCCAGCATTAACCTTACTATTTGTCGGAATAGACACTATTATTTCAAATATTAGAATTAAAATTATTCTTTTATACTATTACATTCTGTACTAACCTTTCTAAGTTCTGCATTCGCTGTATCTTTTAGAATTGACTGAATAAGATTATAGTAAATTACGTCGGTGTTTTTGTATCTCGATTCTGTAAAATAATCATTCCATTGATCGTTCCACTCTTTGTTGTTATTTTCATATGCCTTTTCTTTTTCATGCCTATAAGATCGTATTTTTGCAGATTCTCCGCTGGCATTATACATTTTAAATGCTGTATTCATAAATTTTTGTAATTAATCTCAGTTTCACAGCTCCAATAAGGAAAATAACTAAAAAATTGGCGGTCGGATTGTCGCTTAAACTCCAGAATTTTTGTGGTGTATAAGAACTGTAATCCCCGATATCTTGTACATAAATATATATAATATTTAATTTTTTTCCTAGGTCTGCATAAATATCTCGTTTCTGCCTTGAAATTTGAGATGCTATTTCCTCCTCACGTTTTAGCAACGACCCGCTTTTCTGGATCGCGTTATTCACCACGAACGTCAATATTATTAGAATAATTGGCGTCAACGTAGCAAGTAAAGCCTTCCAAATTTCCAGTCTATATGTCCGATACTTTAGTTCCTTCTTGTCGATGTCCATTCGTACCCCACCAAACGATGTTATGAAAAGTGTGCTGCAATCGTCCGTCCGACAGCACATACGTCTCCCAGCGCTAGACAATATATCTACTACGTTCCGATAGGTGCGCATATGGGTTATCCCGAGCCCGGGAACGGATCGAAGATCGCGTCTTAGCCAATCATATGATCGCTGTTGAATATCATTGAACATGACGCAGCCAGCCTCCATTGATGAGCCAATTGCCCCAGATGACAAAAATACCGCGACGGAGCTACCAAAACGGGGCAGTGCTTCGGGAAGATGAGGACGACGCAATGACAACCCTGCAGCTTCAAGATCGCAGCCTGTTGCGCAACAAGGCTTATGTCGACGGATCATGGGTCGCGGCGGACTCGGGCGAAAATTTTCCGGTCACCAACCCGGCCAGTGGTGAAGCGATCATCTCCGTGCCCGACCTGCGCACAGCCGAGGTGCGCCGGGCGATCGAGGCAGCCGAGCGGGCGTATCCGGCGTGGCGGGCGAAGACCGGCAAGGAGCGCGCGGCGATCCTGCGCCGCTGGTACGAGCTGGTCATGGAAAACCAGGATGACTTGGCGTTGCTGATGACCTCGGAACAGGGAAAGTCGCTGACCGAGAGCCGCGGCGAAGTGGTCTACGGCGCCTCATTCCTGGAATGGTTTGCCGAGGAAGCGAAGCGGGTCTACGGCGACGTCATTCCGCAGAACGCGAGCGGGCGCCGGATCATTGTCCTCAAGGAGCCGATCGGCGTGACCGCGGCGATCACGCCGTGGAATTTTCCGATCGCGATGATCACGCGCAAGGTGGCCCCGGCGCTCGCCGTCGGCTGCACCTCGGTGATCAAGCCGGCGAAACTGACACCGCTCTCCGCGCTTGCCCTGGCCGAACTCGCGGAGCGTGCCGGCATGCCGAAGGGCGTGCTCAACGTCGTCACCTCGGCGTCCGCCTCGGAGATCGGCAAGGAACTGTGCACCAATCCGATCGTCCGCAAGGTCTCGGTCACCGGCTCGACCGAGATCGGCAAGCTGGTGATGCGGATGAGCGCTGATACGGTCAAGAAAGTGTCGCTGGAGCTCGGCGGCAACGCGCCGTTCATCGTCTTCGACGACGCCGACCTGGACGCGGCGGTGGTGGGTGCGATGGCGTCAAAATACCGCAACTCAGGCCAGACCTGCGTGTGCGCCAACCGCATCCTGGTGCAGGGCCCGGTCTACGACGCGTTCGCCGAGAAACTCGCGAACGCGGTCAAGGACCTGAAGGTCGGCTCCGGCCTGGAGCCGGGCGTCAACCAGGGGCCGCTGATCAACGAAGCCGCGGTCGAGAAGTGTGAAGAGCACATCGCAGACGCCCTCGCCAAGGGCGCGCGCATCGTGGTCGGCGGCAAGCGGCACCCGCTGGGCGGCACCTTCTTCGAGCCGACTTTGCTGGTGGACGTAAACCCGCAGATGAAGGTGGCGCGCGAGGAAACGTTCGGACCCGTCGCCCCACTGTTCCGCTTCGAGACCGAAGACCAGGCGATCGCCATGGCCAACGATACCGAGTTCGGCCTCGCGTCCTACTTCTACGCCCGCGACGTGGGCCGCATCTGGCGGGTGGCGGAAGCACTCGAGTACGGCATCGTCGGTATCAACGAAGGCATCATCTCCACCGAAGTCGCGCCGTTCGGCGGGATCAAGGAGTCCGGCCTCGGCCGCGAAGGCTCANAATACGGCGTCGAGGACTACTGCGAGATCAAGTACGTCTGCATGGGCGGTCTCTGAGCCGCCTCGCGCACACGGGCACACACGGGCACTGACACAGGCCATCGACGGAAGGTCCCCCATGGCGCACCTGTTCGAAGAGCTGACGCTGCGTTCGCTTTCCTTTCCCAACCGGATCGCCGTCTCGCCGATGTGCCAGTACGCGTGCGAGGACGGGCTGGTGAACGACTGGCACCTCGTCCACCTGGGCAGCCGCGCCGTCGGCGGCGCCGGGATCGTCTTCGTCGAGGCGAGCGCCGTGCTGCCGGAAGGACGGATCAGCCCGCAGGATGTCGGCCTATGGAACGATACGCAGATCGATCCGCTGGCACGGATTGTCGAATTCATTCACGAACAGGGCTGCCTTGCCGGGATCCAGCTCGCGCACGCCGGACGCAAGGCCAGCACCCGGCGGCCGTGGGACGGCGACGGCGTCGTGCCCGAGGACGAGGGCGGCTGGTGGAACGTCTTCGCGCCCAGCGCGCTGCGATTCGCCGAGAACTATCCGATGCCGCGCGAGATGACCGAAGCGGACATCCGCACGGTCGTCGGTGCCTTCGCGGCGGCCGCCGGCCGGGCGCTCACGGCCGGCTTCGACGTCGTCGAGGTGCACGCGGCGCACGGCTATCTGCTGCACGAATTCCTGTCACCGCTCAGCAATCAGCGCACCGACGCCTATGGCGGCCCGCTGGACAGGCGGATGCGCGCCCCGCTGAACGTGATCGAGGCGGTCCGTCGTGTCTGGCCGGAGCGGCTGCCGCTGTTTTTGCGCATCTCCGCCACCGACTGGGCCGACGGCGGCTGGGATCTGGACCAGTCGATCGAGCTGGTCAAACTGGCGGCACACCTGGGCGTGGACCTGGTGGACTGCTCGTCGGGCGGCAACGTCGCTGCCGCGCAGATTCCCGTCGGGCCGGGCTATCAGACAGCGTTTGCCGAACGGATTCGCGAGGCCACCGGTGTGCCGACCGGCGCCGTCGGCATGATCGTCGATCCGGCGCAGGCCGATCACGTCATCCGCAGCGGACAGGCGGACATGGTGTTCCTTGCGCGCGAGCTGCTGCGCGATCCGTACTGGCCGCTGCGGGCGGCGCGCGCCCTGGGTGCCGAGGCGCCCTGGCCGGCGCAGTATCTGCGCGCGGGACCGCACGGCGCGCTCCGACGCCATCCCGTCGGCACCTGACACCCACCGGTCATGATTCTCGCTGGCGCCCAGGTCGTCTGTGGTCAACCATAGGTTCAGGTCGGCTGTAGCTGACGATCTGCGGTGAGCGGTGAGCGGACCACGGGCGGCGATGCAGGATCGAACGCAGACAAGGCTGGACGGTGTGCTCCTCGCCGAAGCAATCCGGCTGCTTGAAGAGGGCGGCGGGACGNCCCGAGGGGCGGCGGATGCTGCCACCGCCGCGACTGCCGCCGGTGGCGACTTCGAAGCACGGATCATCGCCCGCGCCCAAGCACTGCCGGCAGCCGGTCCACTGCGCGCCGCCCTGGCGCACCTGCGCGGAGCCATTGCGCTCGCGCTCACCGCAGGCGTCGTCCTGGCGTTTGCCGGCGGCGGCGGGGCGGCACACACGCTGCTGGCGGCAAGCCCCGGCGGGCCGGTCAACGTCTTCCATGCGCTGGCGACCCTGCTCGGCCTGCCGACACTGACCCTGCTGGTCTGGCTGATGGTCATCACGCTGGGCCGCCGACTGGGAAGCGGACGGATCGCCGCCGTCGGGATGCTCGGACGCGGTATCTTCGCCCTCGCCCGCCGGCTGGCGCGGCTGTTCGATCGAAGTCCGGCACAGCTGATAATGGTGCGCGCGACAGCACAGGTGTTCGGTGCCAGCCCTGCCGGCCGGTGGTGGGCGAGTACCGTCAGTCACCTGATCTGGCTCGCCTACCTGCTGGGAGTGCTGGCAGCGCTGCTGCTGCACTTCAGCACCCGTGAGTACAGCTTCAACTGGGAGACGACGATTCTCGCCGAGCAGCATTACCTCGCCGCCACGCAGCTGTTGGGAACCCTGCCCGGCTGGCTGGGATTTCCGGTACCGGACGCCCATACCGTCGCCGCCAGCAGCCGGGAGTTCGAAGGCACGATCGGCGAGACGGCCGCGGTTGCGGCACGCCGTGCCTGGGCCGGGATGCTGCTCGGCTGCCTCCTCGTCTACGGCACTCTGCCGCGCATCGCAGCACTCCTTGTTAGCGTTCTGGCGGCCCGCCGTGCCACCGCCCGGATCAGCATCGACACCAGCCACCCCGGGTTCGCCCGGCTGCGCCGGACGCTGATGCCGATGGCCCGCCAGGCAGGCATCGTCGATCCAGACCGGCCGGCAATCGCCGAGACGGCGCCGGTGACGGCAGAGCCGCCGCCGCTGGGCGGTGTGGGGCCGGTCGCGGTATTCGGTCTGGAGATCGACGCACCCACAAGCGGCTGGCCGCCGCCGGTCCGCGCGATCGCGTGGGAGGATCTGGGCTTCGTCAACGACCGCACCGACCGTCATCGGGTGCTCGATCACCTGATCGCCACGCCGCTCCGGCCGCGCGCCGTGCTGATCGTCTGTGCCCTTACCCTCACACCGGACCGGGGCCATCGGATGTTCATCCGTGATCTGCAGCAGCGAACCGGGATCGCGGTACTGATGCTGCTCACCAATGGCCAGCGATTGCGCGACCGCGGACATCCGGAGCGGATCTCCGAGCGCATCGAGGACTGGCGCCACGTTGCCGAGGCGGCGGGTGTACCAGCCGACCGGGTGCTGGAAGCCGACCTGGACCATCTGACCGACGCGAGTGCGGCGCGGCTGGCCCGCTGGCTGCGGCCGGAGAGTGGGCCGGAGCACGGGCAGCAGCATGGTGACGTGCGGACCGCGCCGCGCCCCTCTTCCATCTCTCCGGCGTTCGATCTCATCGTCGAACACGCAAACGGCTGGCGTGCCGTGCCTTCCGAACGAGAGCGCATGGCGCTGCACCACGCGATTGCAGCCCTCTACCGCGGCGGCGCCCGTCGCTGGAACGAACTGCTGCACCTACCGGCCCAACACGGGCTGCCGGATGCGGCAAGCATCACATCCGCTGCCGAACGGATGGCGGGCCTGCTGCCCGCCCGGCTGCGGCTCAGTCCGCGCTGGCTGGCTGCGGGCGCGCTGGCCGGCGGGCTCGGTTGTGTCGCAGCGGCAGCACTGGTGGCGCCGGTCGCGATCGCCTCGTTGCCTGCCTGGGCCGGTGTCGGGGCCGCGGTCTCGGCGGTGCTGCAACAAGCCGGTGTCCGCAGGCCCGCAAAGCCCGAACAGACGGTGCGCCCTGATCTGAGCGAGCCGGTGTGCGCCGCAGCACTATACGCGCTCGTCCTCCACCTGCAGGGCCGCACTGAGGCGACGATCACCCGGCTGCTGGACCAGGCTCTGGGCGCGGACGAGCCGCCGCCGATGCCGGACGCCGCGGCCGCGCACGACTGGCTGGACGATGTCCGGCGGCGCCTCGACGACGCGATGCGCACGGCAGAGGCGACACCATGACCCCCGCTCGTCTTCCCCGTCGTCGCCCCGCACGTCGGGTCTGCCGGTGCTCAAGGTCGCCGTTGTCGGCCACACCAACACCGGCAAGACGTCGCTGCTGCGCACGCTGACCCGAGACGCCGGCTTCGGCGAGGTCTCCGACCGGCCCGGCACCACCCGCCACGTCGAAGAAACAGTTCTACTCGTAGATGGCCGACCGCTGGTCGAGCTTTACGATACGCCCGGCCTGGAGGACTCGATCGGCCTGCTGGAGACCCTGGAGGCCGCGCGCACCGACCGGCGTACCGACTGGGTGGATGTCATCCGCGAGATGCTTGACGGTCCCGAAGGCCGCGGCCGCTTCGAGCAGGAAGCAAAGGCGCTGCGCCAGGTGCTCGCCAGCGACATCGCGCTCTACGTCATCGATGCCCGCGACCGGGTGCTGGGCAAGCACCGGGATGAGCTCGAAATACTCGCGCGCTGCGCCCGGCCGGTGGTCCCGGTGCTCAACTTCGTCGCCAGTCCCGATGCACGCACCGAGGACTGGCGCCGGCAACTGACGCGCCTCAACCTGCACGCCATCGCCGAATTCGATACCGTCGTGCTCAACGAGGCGGCGGAGCAGCGGCTGTTCGAGAAGATGCAGACGCTGTCGGACCCGTTCCGCCCGACGCTTGAAGCGCTGATTGCCGATCGCACCCGCAGGCGAGAAGAGCTGGTGGAGGGCGCGTCCGAACGGGTGTCCGAACTGCTGATCGACGTGGCGGCCTACGTGCGCACCGTGCCTGAGCAGGATGACCCGATGACGGCGGTCGCCCCGATGCAACACGCGGTGCGCGAGCGCGAACAGCAGTGCGTCACCGAGCTGCTGGAGCTGTTCCGTTTCCGCGCCGACGATTTCGAGGCGGACGCGCTGCCGATCACCGACGGCAAATGGGGCTTCGATCTGTTCAGCACGGCCGCGTTACGGCGCTTCGGCATCAAGGCCGGCGGCGGTGCTGCGGCGGGCGGGCTCGCCGGGCTTGCAATCGATGCGATGACCGGCGGCCTCTCTCTCGGAGCGGCCGCGATGCTGGGGGCGACCATCGGTGCCGTGTGGAGCAGCCTCGGCGAACACGGACAGCGGCTGGTCGACGTCTTCCGCGGCTATACGCAGCTCAGGGTGCGGGATGAAACGCTGCGGCTACTGGCGGTGCGCCAGCTCGAACTCGCCGAAGCGCTGCTCCGCCGCGGCCACGCCAGCCAGGAGACGCTGCGGCTCGCTGCCGGCGCCAGCACGGACATCGCCACGAACATCGGCGCTGGTCACGAACGATGGGCAACGGACGCGCTCCCCGAAGAACTGGTGGAAGCACGCAGCCATCCGGAATGGTCCCGACTTTCCGCAAACGATCAGGGGATGGCTCCAGGCGATAGCGGCCGTGCTGCGGTCTGTCATGCCCTGCGACGCCGGATCACCCGCGATCTGCTCGCGGCCGACCTGCTTACAGCCGAGCATCTCACAGCCAACCGTTCCGACACCTCGGGCATTTCCAGCGCTTCCGGGACGTGAGCGCGCAACCTCCCTGTCCGGTGGCGACGCGCTAGCTCCGCTTTCTCTGCGACGAGATGCTGGCGGGCCTGGGCCGCTGGCTGCGCGTCGCCGGCTACGATACCGCGATCGCTGAGCGCGGCTGTCCCGATCGTGATCTGGTCGCACAAGCATGCCGGGAAGAACGCATCCTGCTCACCCGCGACCGTCGGCTGGTCGAGATCCGCCGCGCACGCGACCGGACCCTGGTGCTCGCAGCGGATGGCATCGATACCTGCGCCGCCGAGCTCTCACGGCGTCTGACCCTCGACTGGACCCGCAGCCCGCTGAGCCGTTGCACGCTGTGCAATACAAAGTTGCAGGTGGCCGATCGCCGGATGCAAGCCCGCCTGCCACCCGGCGTCGGCCAATCCGGCGCGCCGGTGACCGTGTGTCCCACGTGCGGCCGGCTGTACTGGGAGGGTAGCCACGTGCGATGAATCCGCCAGCGTCTCGAAAGCTTCGCGCGCCGAGGCGGCGAAGCCGACTCCGTTGCTCCGCTCAGGGCGCCTGCTGGCTGAGTCGCATCAGCGGTGAGCCGTTGGCGCCGATCAGGACGAGATGGTGGCCTGGATCCTGGAAACGGTAGGACCGGGTTGCGTTCAGCGCGTCGAAGAAGCGCCTTTCCTGGTCGTCGATCAGTACATCGCAGGCTTTGAGGGTTGAGCCCAGATCATGAAAGGATAGGGCATCGTCCCCGTCCCCGAAGACGATTCCGGAGTAACGGTTGCAGCCACCGGAGCCAGCCACTCGGCCGTCGGGATGGAACGCCAGCGACGCCTGTGCCCCGCCGACGATGCCGGCACCGCTGATGTCGTCAGCCAGCCAGGTCGAATCGACAAGCGGAGGCGGCACCTTGCCGATGACTTCGCTGTCACCCTCGGTGCTGCAACCCATGCTGATCACCAGCCCCACGGCCAGCACCAGCACGTGCAGCGAGCGTCTCAGCACGTTGAATGGATCAGCGCGCCAACCGGCTCGGTCTCGCGCAAGAGGTTATACGTCGTAACCGCCTCGCCGGTCGGCAGCACATGCACCCGCACGCCCCGTTCGCGGAGCAGGGCGTGCGTTTCCGGGCTAACCTGCAGCATGCTCAGCACACCTTTCGACAGCACCACCACCCGGGCACCGTGATCAAGCAGCTCGACAACGTCCGCCGGCTGGATACCCGGCGTATGTCGTGTCCCGGTTTCCGACCAGTCCCACNNCCGGGCCCCGCCGGAATAGAGCTTGGCGTCTTTCACCGTCCCATACCCGTTCACATCCACATGCCCCCAGCTACACGCAAGGATGCGGGGCGACCGGTTAACTGTTTCTATCATCGCGCTAGCTTAGCAGAAAGAATGGTGCTGGCCAGTCGCACTTTTTCGCACTGCACGCGCCATAGATATCAGACTCATAATACATGTCTCAAGGAGCGGAAATGCTGCGAACATCATCCGCGCTGCCGGTAGCGATACCGCGATCCAGGGCCAGCAGCGGCATAAGCGTCTCAGGTGCACGAATCAGATCGGCGAGCGTGTAGCGGTCGAGCACTCCGAAGAATGCAGCCAGCGCCTCCTGCAACGCTCTGCGCAACTGACACGGCGTGATCAGCGGACACGTGTTGGTTTGCGCATCGAAACATTCGACCAGCGGAATATCCCGTTCCGTGCGTCGAATCACCTCTCCGATGCAAATGTCCTCCGGACGCTTTGCCAGCCGGAAGCCGCCACTGCGGCCACGCACGGTTTCCAGATAGCCGAGGCGACACAGCTCTCCCGCCGCCTTCTTCAGGTGATCGTAGGAGACGTCATAAGCCCGAGTCATTTCCCGCACCGTGCACAGCCGCGGGTCGGTCAGACCGGCGTACATCAGCACCCGGACGGCAAAGTTGGAAAACTGCGTCAACCGCAACGATCGGACTCCTTCTTGCAATAAACAGGTATATAATGTACCTGTTTTAAAGGCGGCTAGCAAGCAGCCGATGTTCTGCTCTCGGAGACACCCGCATCCGGCGACGCGCCGGGTCCGACGGACGCTTCAGAACGGAGATCGGGCATTCGGAATCGACGTTTCGCAGCACACTTTCGGGGTGTCGCGAGACGGACGAGGGTAGGAGAAACACGCTATGGAATTCGAAACCTGGAAAGCGGCGCTGATCAACGAGATCGAAACGGTCGCATCGTGGCAGGCTGAGCGGGTCATTGCCGATCCGAACGACCCGCGGTTCGAAAACAGCCAGAAGGCGCTGCGCCAACTGGCTGACCAGGTCAAGGCTCTGCCAGCCGACAATGCCGCACTGAAGGCGCTGTTCCGCGAGGAGCAGGAGATCGCCAACCTGATGCGCGCACCGGCAGGCGAGCCGGAGAACCGCTATCGCGATGCCAAGGAGGAGTTGCTGCAGGCCTACGGCTTCGAAGACGAGCCGTTTGCGTCTGCGGAACTGTTCCTTGATGCCCTGCGCGCCAAAACCGACGAGACGATCAGCGAGTACCGCCTGCGCGTCTGAGCGGAGACTGCACCACACTCACGTGATGCGACCGGTGTGACGCATGCCCGGGGCCTTCGGCGGTCGGGCACGAAAGCCTGACGGCATCACCGCCCGCCGCCGAAGTTGCCGCCTGTGGCTCTGATACACGCATGCGAGAAGGCTCGGGCCATGAAGAGGAAACTTGGCCGCGGGGTAAGTGTCGTCGGGGTTGGCAAGTCACAGTTCGGCATGTTCGCCGATCGGGACTCGAAGGACCTGTTCGCCGACGCCTTCACCCAGATGCGATCCTCCGTCGACAAGGGGATCGACCCGAAGGACATCGAAGCACTCTATCTCGGCAACTTTTCCAACGACTTCTTCGTCCGGCAATCGCACTGGNGGGCACTGACGTCCGACGTCATCGGCCTCATTCCCCGTGCGGCCACCCGCACCGAAGGAGCCTGCGCATCGAGTTCGCAGGCGTTCCGCGAAGGCGTGTTCGCCATCGCCTCGGGCTTCTACGACATCGTGCTCGTGGGCGGCCTGGAGGACATGTCGAAGCGCACCACCGAAGACGTGGCAGAGGGTTTGGCGCTGGCAGCCTCACCTTACGAAATCCGCGCCGGATTCACCTTCCCCGGCGTATTCGGGGCGATCGCAACGGCGTACTTCGCCCGTTACGGCGCCACCCGTGAACATCTGATGAACGTGACGATCAAGAGCCACACCAACGCCAAGCTCAATCCGAACGCCCAGTTCAACGTCTCGATCCGCGACATCATGGACGCCAAGGTGGAGAGTGCGAAGAGGAAAGGGAAACCGATCCCGCACTGGGCCAATGAGAAGGAGTTTTTACGCGATCCGGCCGCCAATCCGCCGGTGGCGTGGCCGATGCACCTGTTCGATTGCTGTCCGATCAGCGACGGAGCGGCGTGCGTCCTGCTGGTGGCCGACGAGATCGCCGGCAGTTTCACCGATGCGCCGCTGCATGTGGTCGGGATCGGCCAGGGCAGTGGACGTGGTCTGCATGCCAGCGCCGAGCTCACCTCGTTCGAGGCCAACCGTTACGCCGCGCAGGAAGCGTACGGAATGTCCGGGCTCACGCCGAAAGACATCCAGTTCGCCGAAGTGCACGACTGCTTTTCCATCGCCGAGCTGATCCACATCGAGGATCTGGGCTTCTTCAAGCCGGGCCAGGCATTCAAGGCGGTTGAGCAGGGGGCGACGCGGCTGGACGGCCCGATGCCGATCAACACCTCGGGCGGCCTGAAGTGCAAGGGCCATCCGGTGGGGGCCACCGGCATCGGCCAGATCTGCGAGCTCTGGGCGCAGCTGCGCGGCGAAGCCGGTGCGCGCCAAGTACCCAAGCCGGACCTGCACATTGGTGCGGCACAGAACCTGGGCGGGACCGGGNGGACCTGCACGTTCACCATCCTGGAGAGGAGGTGATCCCATGGCCAACGCAGAAGTCTCAGGGGCACATGCCTCTGACGCACAATTCAACGACGTCTCGTACCAGCGGTTTCTCGGCGAGGAAAAGCTGATGGGGTGCCGTTGCCGGGCGTGCGGCACGCTTTCCGTCCCACCCCGGCCGCTGTGCACCCACTGCTACGCAACCGATCTGGAGTGGATCGAATACACCGGTCGCGGCCGGCTCGCGGCCTTCACCTGCATTCGCATCATCCCGCCAACGATGCAGGTATGGGGATATGACCGCCAGCATCCGTACTGCTCCGGCGTTGTCGAACTGGAAGAAGGCGGCCGGGTGGTGGCGATCATCGACGATGTCGATCCGACCCATCCGGAGGACATTCACATCGGCATGCCACTCACTGTTCGCTACCGGCACCTGGGTGAGGGAGACAGCAAGCAGACGCTCCTTGCGTTCGTGCCGACACCTTAATCACCGACTGAGCTGCTGTTCGGCGAAAACCACAAGCGAAAGAAGACGATGAAGATTGCTGTTACCAGTCAGAATTATCAGACCATCACGCCACACGCGGGCCGGACCCGCCGGTTCCTCGTCTACGAGGTCTCCGAAGGCGGCGAACCGATCGAGATCGATCGTCTCGACATGCCGAAGGAGATGGCGATGCATGACTTCCACGGCGACGGCCCGCATCCGCTGGATGCGATGGACCTCATCATCGCCGGATCGTTCGGCGAAGGCTTCGCCGCGCGCATGGCGCAGCGTGGCATCACCATCGTCGCCACCGATCTCATCGATCCGGTCGCGGCGGTGAAGGAATTCATGGTGCGCAAGAGCCTGGGCGAAGAGTTTGGCTCCGGGAAAGGCGCCTGTGGCGGGCATGGGCATGGGCATGGGCATGGCCATCACCACAGGCATGCGCACGATCATGAGTGCGAGTCCGGGCACGAACATGGGCACGAACATGGGCATGGGCATGGCGGGCGCGGGTCCGGCCACCGGCCGGGTGGTGGCCGGATGCACGGCGGCTTTCGCATCCTCGAGGGCGCACCGCCCGCGCGCGAGGTGAACGATGAGTGACAAGCAGGACATCGGTGCGGTCGCCGGCCTGAAGATCGACGTGCTGACGGAGACCGGCTGGTTCGACGATGCACGGTTCCGGGCGGACATGGCCGTCGGCGGCGGTCCCGATCAGACTCAGTACCGGGTCGCCTGGGATGCGGAGAACGCCGGTGGCTACGCCGCGCTGCTGACGATCACCCTGCTCGACGGCGATCAGCATAAGATCCTGCTCGATACCGGCTGGAACACCGGCTGGATGGACTATGTCTTTGAACGACACGGCGTGGACCGGATGCTGGAGCGGGGCGAGATCGATTGCATGGTGCTGTCGCACTGGCACCTGGATCATTTCTGGGGCATCGAGTCGACGCTGAAGCACAACCCGAAGATCCGGCTCTACGCGCCCACCTCCTGGCGGCCTGAGGACTGGATGCTGCTGAAGGAAAAAGGGAACATCCAGGTGCAGGATGCAGGCGGCCGGATGGTGTCCATTTGCCGCAACGATGTCCCTCACGAGGGCGAACTGATCCTCACCGAAGAGGCCGGGCCGGACGGCAGCGGCCTCTACCGGCTGCTGCCGGGCGTAGCACTGCACATGTTCGATGCCTCGATGTTGCTGCAGGTGCGCGGCGAGAACGTGATTTACGTCAACGTGGCCGACAAGGGCCTCGTCACCGTCACCGGCTGCGGCCATCCGGGAATCATGAACCTGCTGGATTTCGCCCGCAACCGGATCGCGTCTCCAGGGCTGTATGGCTGCTACGGCGGCCTGCACCTGAGCATCTTCGATACCTGGAAGCCGGAGTTCGATCAGATCATCGAAGACGTCACCCGGCTCGGCATGGAAAAGATGGGCTGCAACCACTGCACCGGCTGGATGTGGGCGGAGAAGGCAACGACCCACGGCGTGCCGATCATCAAGGGAACCGATGCCTACCTCAGCTATCCGAAGCATTCGGCGCAGGCCAAGGGCAGCCATGCGTTCCTCGGCAACGGCGACAGCGTGACGTTCTGACGTCCTCGCGTCATGCCCGTGCCAGCATATAGAATCTCGGTGCGCGCGGATCGGTGCGCACCGAGCATGCCTGAAACAACGCGATCAAGATGGGGACAATCTGATGCCTGAACGCATCGTTGTGGTCGGCGGAGTCGCCGCTGGCGCATCGGCGGCCGCGAAGGCGCGGCGGACCAATGAGCAGGCGGAGATCGTCATGCTCGAGGCAGGACCGTACATGAGCTTCGCCAACTGCGGACTGCCCTACTACGTCGGCGGCGAGATCGCGTCGCGCGACGCCCTGTTCGTCGCTGGTCCGGAAAAATTTCACGACTTCTTCCGTATCGACGTCCGCCTCAACACCGGGGTCATCAGCGTCGTTCCGGCCGAGCGGCGCATTGTCTATGCCGGCGCCGACGGTGGCGAAGCATCGATGGACTATGACCGGCTGGTGCTGGCCACCGGAACGGTGCCGATCATCCCGCCGATACCCGGCCTTGATGGGCCGAACATCTACCACTGCCGGACGGTTCCCGACGTGGACGCGATCATGCAGCGGCTTTCGCTGCTGCTGCCGCGCGAGATGGAAGGCGGCCATTCGATCAACGTCCGCGACGCGGGCTTTCAGGCGCTGATCATCGGCGGCGGCTACATCGGTCTCGAATGTGCCGAGCAGCTGATGCAGCGCGGCTTCCGGGTCAGCGTCGTCGAGGCGCAGGACCAGCTGATGGGCCCGCTGGACCCGGAAATCGCCCAGCCGGTGCAGCTCGAACTGCAGGATGCAGGCACCACCGTCATTCTCGGCGATGCCGTTCTGCGCATCGAGGCTGCCGGCAACCGGTCGCGTGCCGTCCTCAAGAGCGGGCGCGAGGTGACGTTCGATATCGCCATCGTCGGCACCGGCGTTCGACCGAACGTCGCGCTGGCGAAGGCTGCCGGCCTGCAACTCGGCAAGACCGGTGCAATCGCCGTCGATGCCCGCCAGCGCACGTCGGACGACGCGATCTTTGCCGCCGGCGACGTTTGCGAAGCGGTGTTTCTGCCCACCGGCGAGCCGGTCAACATCCCGCTGGCGGGTCCCGCCAACAAACAGGGGCGCATCGCCGGCCAGAATGCCGCCCTCGATCTCCTGGGCGCCGGCGCCGACGATCCGCGCCGCCTTGCCATGCCGGGCGTGCTCGGCACCGCCATCGTGCGCGTCGGCAAGGTGATTGCGGGCGGCACCGGGCTGACGGAAGNNGGCGCGCGCCGCGCCGGCCTCGAGACAGCGGTCGCCTACGTGGTCGGCCCGAATCACGCCGGTTATTATCCGGGCAGCAAGCCGCTGCTGCTGAAGCTCGTCTACCAGCCCGCCAGCGGCCGGCTGCTGGGAGCACAAGCGGTGGGTCAGGACGGAATCGACAAGCGTCTCGATGTTCTCGCCGTCGCCATCCAGGGACGTATGACGGTGGAAGACCTGGAAGACCTTGACCTCTGTTACGCGCCGCCGTTCGGCTCGGCGAAGGACGTGGCGATCATGGGCGGGTTCGTCGCATCCAATGCGTGGCGCGGGACGAGCCCCGGCGCCTCGCCGATGGAGGTCATGCCGCAGATGTCCGGCGATGCTCCGCCGGTGCTGATCGATGTGCGGACGCCGCGCGAGTTCGAGGACGGACGCCTGACTGGCTCCATCAACATTCCGCTGCAATCCTTGCGCGATCGGCTGACCGAAATCCCCGCGNACCGGCCGGTGGTCCTGCACTGCGGCACCGGCTATCGTAGCTATGTCGCTCAGCAGATTTTGCGCAACAACGGTTGGACCGACGTCCGCAACCTCTATGGCGGCTACGGGCTCGCGAAGCGTATCTGCAGCCTGACCCGCTGCTGATTGCGCCCAACCGGCGGGCCATGGTGTGGGAGACGATGATCATGCGTGCACTCATCTGTGCGTTCGGCGCACTTCTGATCACAGCCGCCGCAGCCGGTACGGTGGCCGCTGCCGACGAGGATCCGCGGACGCCCATCACCCTGCCCGCCGACCTGCGCGGCACGTTCCTGGAGCATATGCGCCACCATATGGACTCGCTGGACGACGTCATTGCCGAACTGGCGGACGGCAACTTCAAGGGCGCGGCGCACGTGGCCCGCGACGAACTGGTGCCGGGATCCGGTGCCGGCTTCGGCCGCTATCTGCCGGTCGAATTCCGTGAACTCGGTCTCGGCATGCACCGCGCCGCCGCCACTTTTGCCGACGTGGCTGATGCGGTGCCGGCGGAACCGACGGCAGCCGACTGGAAGAAAACGATCGATGCCCTGCGCGGCATCTCGACCCACTGCCGCGCCTGCCACGCATCCTACCGGCTGGAGTAGAACCGGTTCGCTCCTGCCGCTCTTCAACGGTCGTCGCAAGGCCACGAAGCGGTAGGGACAATCCATTGCTGGATTCCTCGCCCAACGCACTGCAGTGGATTGCTTCCCACTTCGCAGATGCTCGCGGTCGCAAGAACGGTGGAGAGCGGCGTGGGATCGCTGCACTTGGTGGATTGACAAAAATAGGTTGTTAGTCCTATTTCGGTGGCCGGGTGGCTATGGTCTGCGGAGAGACCTCGCGAATTGCCACCTCCGGTAGATTTGCTGATGACGACAAAATGACGACATCGTGACGACTTTTGACGACAAATGACGACATCAGCCCCCGGGCATGACGACATCAGCCCCCGGGCATGACGACAGATGTCGTCATTTTGTATCATTTTGAATCAATGGCTTACTGGAAAAATGACGACAATTGACGACAGATGACGACATAAACGCTCGTGCTTCTCGTTTTACGGGTAGAAATCCAGCCGCGGCCGATCTCTCAAACGCCGGTCGCGCCGCGGCCCCTGGACCCGGCGGGGGCGGGTTCCCACGTCCTCGCTCAGGGGAACCAGGACAACAGCAGGCGAGCGGAGGAGCGGATGGCGGGTGGGGCGGACGGGTGCACGGTGGCGGTGCTGGGCTCGATCCATGACGTGACGGCCGCCGAGTGGGACGCATGTGCCGGCAGCGCCAATCCGTTCGTGGGCCACACCTTTCTCGCCGCACTTGAGGACTCCGGCTCGGCCACCGGCCGGCGCGGCTGGCTGCCGCGCCATCTGGCGCTGAGAGCCGCCGACGGGCAGCTCGATGGCTGCATGCCGCTCTACCTGAAGAGCCATTCGTACGGCGAGTACGTGTTCGACTGGGGCTGGGCCGAGGCGTTCGAACAGGCCGGCGGGCGCTACTATCCGAAGCTGCAGGCGGCCGTGCCGTTCACGCCGGTGACCGGCCCCCGGCTGCTGGTCCGCCCCGGCGCGCCGGCTGAGACGGCCNCCCGGCTGGCGGCGGCGGCGATCGAGCTGGCGAAGCGGCTGGAGGTCTCCTCGCTGCACGTCACCTTTCCGGACGAGGGCGAGGTGGCGACGTTCGCCGCGCGCGGCTACCTGACACGGCTCGGCCACCAGTACCACTGGCGCAACGAAGGCTACCGGACCTTCGATGAGTTCCTGGGCGCGCTCGCGTCGCGCAAGCGCAAGGCGATCCGCAAGGAGCGCCAAGGGGTAGCGGCGGCGGACGTCCGCGTGCGCACGCTGAGCGGCGACGAGATCGCCGAGCGGCACTGGGACGCGTTCTGGCGCTTCTACCAGGATACGGTCGAGCGCAAGTGGGCGCACGCCTACCTGAGCCGCGACTTCTTCTTTCGCCTGGGCGAGACGATGGCCGAGCGGGTGGTATTGGTAATCGCCGAGACGAACGACGGCACGCCGGTCGGCGGCGCGCTCAACCTGCTGGGGCCGGACGCGCTCTATGGCCGCTACTGGGGTTGCGCCGAAGCGCACCGCTTTTTGCACTTCGAGGTCTGCTACTACCGGGCGA
Organism: Defluviicoccus sp.; assembly: GCA_013414705.1. Taxonomy (GTDB): domain Bacteria; phylum Pseudomonadota; class Alphaproteobacteria; order Rhodospirillales; family Defluviicoccaceae; genus Defluviicoccus. The sequence continues at coordinate 1,392,259 of CP058705.1, read as the reverse complement.
TCGACTTCGCCATCGAGCGCGGACTGGCCCGCGTCGAGGCCGGCGCGCAGGGCGAGCACAAGGTGCAGCGCGGCTACCTGCCGTGCGCCACCTGGAGCGCGCACTGGATCGCGCACGCGNGCCTGCGCCAGGCGGTCGAGCGGTTTCTGGCCGCCGAACGGCCGGCGGTAGAGGCAGAGATGGCGGCGCTGGCGCAGGAAACGCCGTTCCGGCAAGGGAACTGACAGGAGGGCGGCTGAACAGCGCACGAGGCCAGAAGGCCGGCCCGCTTACCCGCCCTTAACCCGGCGAAGGCAGACTACGCACGACCTGTCAGAAGCAATCTTGCCGGGGTGTGCGATGTCGAACCGAAGAGCGCTGCTGCCGTCCTGCGTGGGCGGTGCCGCCATTGCCGTTGCCGCCGTTCTGGGCCTCGCCGCCAGCCCGCCGCCGGCGATGGGCGCCCAGCATTTGTGCGTGCTGCTGCTGAGCGATGCCGGTGGTGAAACGCTGATCAACCGCTGCCGCGACTGCCGGCAGGTGACGCTGTCGCGCCGCCGGCCGGGCGCATCGGTGCCGAACGTCCGCGAGATGATGCTGCCGCCCGTCACGGCGACGCCGACCCCTTCCGCGGCCCCGGGCGGACCCGCGTCGTGGGCGACCGCACCTGCCCGCCCCCACCCGGCAGTGCGGTCGCCAGGACCCGCTACACCCGTTAACCGTCGCCCGAACCGTCGCTCGGCGGTGTTGCGCCTGCCCAGCGGGTGAGCACGTCTGTCACCGGCACTTCATCGGCCGGACGGCGCGGTGCCGCCGCCCCGCCGTCCACCAGCGTCGGGAACAGCACGTCGGTCCAGCGGCCGGAGCGGTCGATCAGGCCGCGCGCCTCGATCTGCGGATGGCCCGGAACCTCGTCCAGCCTCAGCACCGCCTGATAGCAGCAGTCGGCGACCGGCAGCAGCGTGTCCCAGTGCGCCAGCGGCTGGCTTGCGAACAGCGCCTCGACCTCGGCGATCAGGCCGTCTTGCGGCAGCGGTTCGTAGCGGCGCTTCTGCCAGTCCGGCCGGCCCACGGCGGCGCAGAAGTTGTCCCAGAACTTCGGCTCCAGCGGGCTCAGGGAGACGAAGCGACCGTCGGCGGTCGGATAGATGCGGTAGAATGCGGCGCCGCCGTTGAGCAGCCCGCGGCCACGCGCCATCGGTGCGTTGAACGACAGCGTGTTCCAGAACAGCAGCGATTCCGCCATGCTGACGTCGAGGAAACAGCCCAGGCCAGTGTGAGCCCGGCCCTGCAGGGCGCCGAGCACGCTGATCACCGCTTGCAGGGCGCCGGCGTAATCCGCCATCGGCGGAAACGGGATCACCGGGCGTTCCGGTACGCCGCACTGATCGAGCCCGCCGGTGAGCGACTCGTAATTGATGTCGTGGCCCGATGCGAGCTTGTACGGACCCGTCTGGCCGTAACCGGACAGCGCGCAGTGGATCAGCCGAGGGTTCATCTGTTGCAACGCCTCGGCGCCGAACCCCAGCCGGTCGAGCACGCCCGGACGGTAGGACTCCAGCAGGATATCGGCGGCGCCGATCAGCGTCGCCAAAGCGGCGCGGCCGTCGTCCGATTTCAGGTCCAGCGTGATCACCGTCTTTGCCGCATTGTTGACCATCCAGAAGGGCGAGTCGCCAGGATGGCCTTCGGCATCGAAGTAGCGCCCGGGCTCGCCGCCGGGCGGCTCGACCTTCACCACGTCGGCGCCCATGTCGGCCAGCATGCGGGTGGCGAACGGTCCCGGCAGGTACTGGCTCAGATCGAGCACCCGGATGCCATCGAGAAAATCACGAAGGACCATGGTCTGAGACTCCTGGGATGCCCCTGGGAAACCACGGTTGCGGGCGAAGAGGCGTGGACGGGGGTGGTTGAGAAAACGCTGCTGAAGGATATCCGGCCCGAACACGACCGAGTTAACCGCGCTGCGCGACCACCACCAGCAGAATTTGTGCATCCGTCGCGGTCGTTTTGTGCACCGCGTGCACAGCGGCGCAGCGGATGCCCTCCCACGGGCATAAACGTCCCCACAGGCACAAACCACAGGCACAAAAAGGAGCGCCGCCCTTTCGGACGGCGCCCAGGTGTGACGATTGAGGCAGACGGTGTGCCGAACTCAGCGCACTGGTGCCAGCTGCTTGCCCTTGCGCTTTTTCGCCGGTGCCGGGAACTCATCCGGATCTGGATAGTCGAACGCCGGCTTGCCGTCCTCGATCTTGACGCGGACGATACCGCCTTTCTCCAGCTTGCCGAACAGCAGCTCTTCGGCCAGCGGCTTCTTGATGTGCTCCTGGATCACCCGGGCCAGCGGCCGGGCGCCGAAGCGCTGATCGTAGCCCTTGTCGGCAAGCCACAGCCGGGCTTCGTCGGTGAGCTCGATGGTGACCTGCCGGTCGGCCAACTGCGCCTCCAGCTGGATGACGAACTTGTCGACGACCAACTGCACGACTTCCGGCACCAGTGCGGCAAACGGAATGATCGCATCCAGGCGGTTGCGGAACTCCGGCGTGAACATCCGCTCAATCGCTTCCTGATCGTCGCCAACCCGCTCCTCGCGCTCGAAGCCGATCGCCGGCTTGGCCAGTTCGGCAGCGCCGGCGTTCGTGGTCATGATCAGGATGACGTTGCGGAAATCGACGCTCTTGCCGTTGTGATCGGTCAGCTTCCCGTGGTCCATCACCTGCAGCAGGATGTTGAACAGGTCCGGGTGCGCCTTCTCGATCTCGTCCAGCAGGAGCACGGCATGCGGCTGCTTGTCGATGGCGTCGGTGAGCAAGCCGCCCTGATCGAAGCCGACGTAGCCCGGAGGNGCACCGATCAGACGGCTGATGCTGTGCCGTTCCATGTACTCCGACATGTCGAACCGCACCAGATCGATCCCCAGCACGTGGCTGAGCTGGCGGGCCACTTCCGTCTTGCCGACACCGGTGGGGCCGGAGAACAGATAGCAGCCAATCGGCTTTTCCACCTCGCGCAGACCGGCACGGGCGAGCTTGATCGCCGATGCCAGCGCCGCGATCGCACCGTCCTGACCGAAGACGACTGTCTTGAGGTCGCGCTCCAGTGTCGACAGTGCCTTCCGGTCATCGGTCGAGACGCTCTTCGGAGGAATGCGGGCAATCTTTGCCACCACCTCTTCCACGTCGCGCACCGTGACCGTCGTCCGCCGCCGGTTCGTCGGCAACAGCATCCGCGCCGCTCCGACTTCATCGATGACGTCGATCGCCTTGTCCGGCAGTTTGCGATCGTTGATGTAGCGCGATGACAGGTCGACCGCCGCCCGCAAGGCCTCGTTGGTGTACTTGACCTTGTGGTGGCCCTCGAAGCAGGACTTGAGGCCCTGCAGGATCTTGACGCTATCCTCGATCGACGGCTCGTAGACGTCGATCTTCTGGAAGCGCCGGACGAGCGCCCGGTCCTTCTCGAAGTGGTTGCGGTATTCCTTGTACGTGGTCGATCCCATGCAGCGCAGATTGCCGGACGCGAGCGACGGCTTGAGGATATTCGAGGCATCCATCGACCCGCCACTGGTGGCACCGGCACCCACGACGGTGTGAATCTCGTCGATGAACAAGATCGCGCCGGGCGTCGCCTCCAGCTCGGAGATGACGTTCTTGAGACGCTCTTCGAAGTCGCCCCGATAGCGCGTGCCCGCAAGCAACGTGCCCATGTCGAGGGCGAAGATGACCGCCTCCTTGAGCACCTCCGGCACCGCGCCACGAACGATCCGCCAGGCAAGACCTTCGGCCAGAGCCGTCTTGCCGACGCCGGGATCTCCGACGAACAGGGGATTGTTCTTGTTGCGCCGGCACAGGATCTGGATCGTGCGTTCGATTTCCAGCTCCCGCCCGATCAGTGGATCGATCCGGCCGTCTGTGGCCTTCCGGTTCAGGTCAACGCAATAGCTTTCCAAAGCTTCGTGCCCCTTGCGAACAACCTTCTCGCTGCCGCCTTCGTCGTCGGCACCCTGTATGGCGCGACGCCGCTGCTCACCCGGTACTTTCGCGATGCCGTGGGCGATGAAATTCACGGCATCCAGGCGAGTCATGTCTTGGACTTGCAAGAAGTAGACCGCATGGGACTCCCGTTCCGAGAAAAGTGCCACCAGCACGTTGGCTCCGGTGACCTCTTCCCGCCCGGAAGACTGAACATGAATGACGGACCGCTGCACAACCCGCTGGAAGCCGGCCGTCGGCTTGGGATCGGTCGCAGCAGCAGCACGCAGGCTCTGCATCTCGTTGTCGACGAAATTGGTCAACTCTTGCTGGAGTTGAGCCATGTCGACCCCGCAGGCTTTGAGCACCGGAACGGCATCCTGATCTTCGGTCAGGGCCAGCAGCAGATGCTCCAGCGTGGCATATTCGTGACGACGCTCAGTGGCCAGCGCCAGGGCACGATGCAATGTTTGCTCAAGGTTGCGCGACAGCATCTTCGCCCCTCTCTATTCGGTTCCGTCCTTTTCGATCGTACACTGCAGCGGGTGCTGATGCTGCCGTGCCAGGTCCATCACCTGGTTGACCTTGGTCTCGGCAATCTCATAGGTGAACACCCCGCAGACGCCGACACCGCGGTGATGCACGTGCAGCATGATGCGAACGGCATCCTCGTGTGACTTCGCGAAAAACCGCTCGAGAACGTGCACGACGAACTCCATTGGAGTGTAATCGTCGTTCAGCATCAGCACCTTGTACATCGACGGCTTCTTCGTCTTGGCACGCGGTTTGGTGACGACGCCTGTCGAAGGTGTGCCGTCACTGTTGCGCCTGTCAGATTGGCTCATCGATGCGGGGCTCTCCCGGCGGAATTCGCGTAACTGGCTATGCAAGGCGCGGGCCGTCGATACGGGGCCTCACCCTTCCAATATATTCGATTCTCGCCGTGGTAAAAGCCCCCAGGGCACGCTTCGCCCACCTCGGACAACGCGAAGCGTTCAGGGACGTATCTAGGGTGTCGCCCTAGCAGCCAGATGCTGACGGTGCACCAAACAGCCCATCGTACGCCATAGCGGACCGTTGCTGCAGCGGATGGGCGATATCTTGCGCGATCTGAACCCAGATGCGGCCCAGAACCGCATTGCGCATCGATAATTCGGCCACCGCACGCGGCGCCGCATCGCGCTCCAGCCGCAGCAACCCGAAGATCGACTTGCAGGTAAGCCGTGCGCGATGGACCTCGAATGCATCCTCGACACTCATCCACGCACACGCAAAGACGGCGGCGTTCCAGACCCGACCACCGCTGGCAGCGATCTCAGCCGACTTGGCAAGAGTGAGCGCTGAGTCCAGGACAACCGCCCGCCAGAGCGCGACAGGAAACCCGCGCGGCGTCTCGTCCTGCGGATCCTCATCCGGAGGCAGATCTGACCCGTCACCCGGCACATCCTGCCGGTCGTGGCGGGCTCCACTCTGCATGCCCGGTGTGTCTTCGTGAACCAGTGTGTCGTCGTCAAGCGGCAGCGCGCTCGAACCGCTGGCCCGTTCATATTATCCTCCTCGCTACCTTCTGCCGGGACTGGGACGAGCGCTGCTGATCAAGCGCCATGCCCATTTGTGCAGCGCATTCAAAACAGTATCGATGCCAATTTGTGCACATCAACCGCCAAATGAACGAGGCAGGGTTGCAGTTTACTGTACCGTGCAAAGTGAGATGTCGCACAACGCGACGTCGCGCTCGCCAAATGGGCAAATCTCCCCTGTCCGCTTGGCGTTCACGGCGAAACGCCATCACGGCGCGGGTAGACAGGCAGCTCTGTGATGTTGGCCATCTCGCCTCCCAGAACGGCCCGCTCCGGGAACGACTGGCGCCCGTTCAGCCGACCGGAAGTTCCTGCTCGACGAGGGCAGCCCACCAGCTTGCACCGATGGACAGCACATCATCGTTGAAATCGTACCTCGGATTATGCAGCACCCGCCCGTCATCGGTCGGCCCGTTGCCCAGCCACACGTAGCAGCCTGGCCGGGCGTGCAACATGAAGGCGAAGTCTTCGGACCCCATGCTGGGCACCGGCTTACGATCCACCGCCGACTCGCCGAGCACCGCCGCCGCGGCCCCGGCGGCGCGTCGTGCGGCATCGGCATCATTGATTGTCGCGGGATACTGCCGTTCGTAGCGCAGCCGCGCCGAACACCGATGCGCCGCAGCAATGCCCTCGGCCGTCGCCCCGATCGCCTGCTCAAGCGTGTCCTGGACGCGACCGGAAAAGGTCCGAACCGTACCCCGCAGCACGGCGCGCGGCGGCAGCACGTTCCAGGTATCCCCCGCGTGCACCTGCGTCACCGACAGGACGGCCGCGTCGTGCGGATTGAGCACGCGTCCGGCAAGCGTGTGCAGCGCCGGGACCATCGAGCCTGCCGCCAGCACGACATCGTCGCCCATGTGTGGCATCGCCGCGTGGCAGCCCCGACCTTCGAGAATGATTTCGAACAGGTCGCACGCCGCCATCATCGGACCGTCCCCGATCGCCATCTGCCCGATGGGTAGTCCAGGCCAGTTGTGCAAGCCATACACCCGCTCCACCGGAAATCGCTCGAACAGTCCGTCTTCGACCATCACCTTGCCGCCGGCTTCGTTCTCTTCGGCTGGCTGAAAAATGACATGGACGGTGCCGCGGAACCGCCGCGTCGCGGCCAGATAGCGGGCGGCGCCCAACAGCATGGCCGTATGTCCATCATGCCCGCACGCATGCATTTTCCCGGGNCGCGTCGACCGGTGCGCAAACGTGTTGGCTTCTTGCAGCGGAAGCGCGTCCAGGTCGGCACGCAATCCGATCGCCGGTCCATCGCCCACTGAAAGGGACCCCACCACTCCGGTACCGGCCAAGCCCCGATCGACGCGCAGCCCGAAGTCGGCAAGCTTGCGGGCCACGAACGCGGCGGTATCGTGCTCTTCAAAGGCCGTTTCGGGATGGGCATGCAGGTGCCGTCGCCAGCTCTGCATCTCCAGTGCGCTTTCGACAATCTCCGGCACCAGCCACATCGAACATCCTCCCCGTCCCGCCTGCAGATCACAGTCTCTGCAGATCACATAGTCTGCCGGTGACAGGGCTTCAGCCCTTGCCGGCGGACAGAGCTCCGCCGGCGGTTCGTCGTCCGGTCCCTGTGGGCTACAGTTATGGAGCGCACGCGCCTCCTCGTTTATATATGGTCGGATGTTTAACGACCTGACCACGTGCGGATCGATCCGTAATGCCGGACGATACCGAAGCCACCCCGCTCACCCGTGACTTTTGTTCAGGAAACCCGCTGTCCGAATGGCTGTGGCGCGAGGGCTGGGAACTGCCGTCACTGCCCGACCTCACGGGCGGCTTCGGCCGGGCGATGAATGCCGTTGGCATTCCCGTCTATCGGCTGCGATTGACCTTGCGCACCTTGCATCCCCAGCTTGCGGGACTCAGCCACACTTGGTCCCGCGAGACGGATTCCGTGGAAGAATTTTGGCCACCGCTCACCTTGATGCAGGAGGCCTTCTTCCTGAAAAGCCCGATTGCGTTGCTGATCGAAGGTGCAGGCGCCATCCGCCGCCGGCTCGACCTGCCAGACGCGGAGATCGACTTCCCAATCCTGGAAGACCTGCGAATGGAAGGTGCGACCGACTACGTGGCTATGCCGCTCACGTTTTCGGACGGCCGGATCAGTGCCGCGACGTTCGCGACCGACCGCCCCGGCGGGTTCACCACGGAGNAGCTAGAAACCCTCTACGACATGCTGCCGGTGCTGACCCGGCTGATGGAGATGCACGCCCTGCGCCGCACCGCGCGGATCCTGCTGGATACCTATCTCGGCCGGCACACCGGCGAACGGGTCCTCCAGGGCCTAGTTCACCGCGGCGACGGCGAGGATATCCATGCGGTGATCTGGTTCTCGGACCTGCGCGGATCGACCCGCCTGGCGGACACGCTGCCGCGCCCTGAGTACCTGAAACTTCTCAACGGATATTTGGAGTGCATGGCGGGCGCGGTGCTCGAACAGGGCGGAGAAGTGCTCAAGTTCATCGGCGATGCCGTGCTGGCCATCTTTCCCATCGGCGCCATCAGCGAGCTGCCGAACCTGTGCCTGCAAGGCGCCGGAGCGGCGGCGCTGAAGGCCGCCCGCGATGCACAGTTACGGATGGCCGATCTGAACGCTATTCGCAAAGCGGCCGGCGAGCCGGAACTGCGCTACGGCATCGGGCTGCACGTCGGCGACGTGACCTACGGCAACGTCGGCGCACCGATGCGGCTCGACTTCACGGTGATCGGCCCGGCCTGCAACGAGGCGTCCCGGGTGGCGACGATGTGCAAGGTCCTCGAACGCCCGCTTATCGTTTCCGATGAACTCGCCCGTCTGTTGCCGGATGAGAAGCTGGTTTCGCTCGGATTTCATGGTCTGCGCGGCGTGCGTGAACCGCACGAGCTGTTCACACTGGCGGAATTCCTTCCCTGATCCGTTTCCGACGCATGGGATCCACCTGCGCCCGTCTCTTTGCTACAGCGGCAGCGCCGAAACTCGAACAGATCCGGATGCGCCCGCAACAAGAGCCCATAGAGGGCGAGCCCGAACACAAGCCGCCGCCAGCCGATTTCGGACCAGCGCAGCCGGCTACGGCGTGCGAGCAGGGCCGCGAAGGGGAGATACGAGTCTGTGCCGCATAAGTATTCCATGCAGCGCCCAGTTGCCCTCGTCTCTTTACATCCTGTGCCCGGGCTCCGACCAATGCCAGCAGCGTGATGCCGCCGAACAGGATCATGCCCGCCGCATCGCCATTGGCGAGCAGGTGCACGACACCCACAACGCGATTCCCACATCACCGGATGCCGGGTCACCTTGGTGATGCCGATCGGGGTGATGCCGATTGGCCCGCGTGCCGCCACCGACTGTGGCGCAAATCCGATGGCCATCGGATTGGACGTGCTGATTCCGGCGACCACGAGGATGCACGCCAGCGGCATGATGCTCAGGGACACATGCTTGAGCGCAATCGGCGGCAGCCAGAGCTGGATTACAGGCGCGCTGCCGTACGCCCGGGCCACCCAGAACAGCAAACCGAGGAGATGACCGAATAGACGATGCGGAACGATCGTTCACCCAGCCTCGCGACCAATGGTGCGCGCAGCGGTCGTGCCGAAAGCAGAAGGTGGCTGCCTACGAACAACACCATTGCCAGAGCAAGCGTGAATAAACCGCCGCTCACATCCGTTGCTGCTGCTGAAGCCATGAACGTGTCCCCTGCTCATCGTCCTTGCCGGTTCCCGGCCCCCGCCACCTGACCCGTCACCTGACGGGCCCCAGCTACCTGACGGATCGTGTCCCACCTTCTGAAACAGCCGCCACACCGGGCACGGATCCGGAGCGGCTAGGCCGCCGAAAAGGGCTCTGCAGTTACGTGTTTTGCGCATGCCCTGGCAAGCATCCGTTACCCTTGTCTGCCCGGGGTTCGGCGTTATGGTTCCCGCCAACAGGGGCTTCAACAGCGGCCGAGGGCGTCATGCCTTTAGAAGGCCGTTCTTTCATAGCCGGTACGGGCGCAGCAACCGCAACCAAGCGCGATGCCCAATCGGCTCCGAAGATTGATTGAGTGCAGTACGTTTTTGCATGGCTATCACGGTCGGCGCTGACGAAAAGTCGCGCGAAACTGGGCAGGCACATGCGCGTCGCCCGACCGGATGTAACCGCGCCCTGTCAGGCAGCGGCGAGAGGTCGCCAAGCCGGGACAAGAGAGAAAGAAGAGGAGGAAGTTCTCGATGAGCCAGCAGCCCGCCGACCTGACCCAGCCGCCGGATTTGAGCACCAAGGGCCTTACCGGTCCGCTCCGTTCGCAACGGCCGGTCTATCTCGATATTCTTCCTCCGTGTAACAATGCCTGCCCCGCTGGAGAGGATATCCAGACCTGGCTGGCGCATGTTACCGCCGGGCGTTTCCGGGAAGCATGGGAGACGATCGTCAAGGACAACCCGATGCCGGCGATCCACGGCCGGGTTTGCTACCACCCGTGCGAGAGCAACTGCAACCGCAGCCAGCTGGACGGCGCCGTCTCAATTCATGCCGTCGAGCGGTTCCTGGGCGACAAGGCGCTGGCAGAGNGTTGGACGCCTACGATTACCGCACCGGCCTCCGGTAAGCGGATACTCGTCGTCGGCGCCGGCCCGTCCGGTCTGTCGTGCGCGCACCATCTGGCATTGATGGGCCACACCGTCGAAATTCACGAGGCCGGGCCGATGGCCGGCGGCATGATGCACTTTGGCATTCCATCCTATCGACTGCCCCGTGACGTGCTGGACGGCGAAGTCGCCCGGATCCAGCGGATGGGCGTCAAGATCGTCCTGAACCACAAGGTCGAAGACCTCGTGGCCGAAAAGGAAGCCGGCAAGTTCGATGCGGTGTTCGTCGCCGTCGGTGCCCACCTGGCCAAGAAGACCGACATTCCCGCCCGCGATGCCGGCAAGATCCTCGATGCGGTCAGCTTCCTGAAGGACGTGGAGATGGGCAAGGCGCCCAAGCTCGGCCGCCGCGTCGCCATCTACGGCGGCGGCAACACGGCAATGGACGCCGCCCGCGTCGCCATGCGTCTCGGCCATGAGCCGATGATCATCTACCGCCGCGACCGGGCCCACATGCCGGCGCACGAGTTCGAGGCCGTCGAGGCCGAGGACGAAGGTGTGATGATCCACTGGCTGCGCACCATCAAGTCGATCGACGCCAGCTCGGTGACGGTCGAAGTGATGGAAATCGACGAGAACGGACGCCCGAAGCCAACCGGCCAGCTGGAAACCCTGGAGGCGAACGACCTGATCCTGGCACTCGGTCAGGACACCGACACCGCCTTCCTGCGCAACGTTCCGGGCGTGGAGTTCAAGGGCGACGGCACGGTGGTCGTCACTGAAGCGATGATGACCGGCTATCCCGGCCTGTTCGCCGGTGGCGACATGGTGCCGTCGGAACGGACGGTGACCATCGGCGTCGGCCACGGCAAGAAGGCTGCCCGCAACATCGACGCTTTCCTGCGCGACGAGAGCTACAGCAAGGCGCCGAAGAAGGACATCGCCGACTTCGACAAGCTGCACCTGTGGTTCTACACCAACGTCGAGCAGCGGCCGCAGCCACATGCCGACTTGCATCGCAGGCGCACCAGCTTCGAGGAAGTGGTTGGCGGACTGGGTGAAAAGGAAGCGGTCTACGAAGCGCGCCGCTGCCTGTCGTGCGGCAACTGTTTCGAGTGCGATGGCTGTTACGGAGCGTGTCCCGAAGATGCGGTCATCAAGCTCGGGCCTGGCAAGCGCTACGAGTACAACTACAGTCTGTGCACGGGGTGTGCCGTCTGCTTCGAACAATGCCCGTGTCACGCGATCACCATGATCCCGGAGCCGAACCCCGTCGCGTGATTTTCGGGGGCGGACGTTCGCTCGTGAACGTCCGCCATCCGGTCACGACATGACTGGACCAAGAACGAACGAAGCAGGAGGCGAACCGGAAGCCGGACGCTGCGGCACTATGGTGTGCGCTGCGCTTCGGTTTTCTGGAAGTGGAGGAAGTCAATGGCCGAAGAGCTGAACGTGGCAACCATCGACGGCAACGAGGCGGCCGCGTACGTCGCCTACCGCGTCAACGAGGTTTGCGCGATCTATCCGATCACCCCGTCCTCAACGATGGCGGAATTGGCTGACCAATGGGCCAGCGAAGGCAAGACCAACATTTGGGGTGGTGTCCCGGACGTGGTCGAGATGCAGCACGAGGGCGGTGCTGCCGGCGCGGTACATGGTGCTCTGCAGGCGGGTGCGCTGACGACGACCTTCACCGCGTCGCAGGGGCTCATGCTGATGATCCCCAACATGTACAAGATCGCGGGCGAGCTGACGGCGTGCGTCATCCACGTTGCCGCCCGCGCACTGGCCACCCAGGGGTTGTCGATCTTCGGCGACCATCAGGACGTGATGGCCGTCCTGCCGACCGGATTTGCGCAGCTCTGCTCCAGCTCGGTGCAAGAAGCGCACGACATGGCGCTGATCGCCCAGACGGCCACGCTCGAATCCCGCATACCATTTATCCACTTCTTCGACGGCTTCCGCACCTCGCACGAGGTCAACAAGCTGACGCTGCTGAGCGACGCGCAGATCCGCGCGATGATCGACGAGGATCTGGTCATCGCGCATCGGCGTCGCGGCCTCAATCCGGACAACCCGTTCATCCGGGGTACGGCGCAGAATCCGGACGTCTACTTCCAGTCGCGTGAGACGGTGAACCCGTTCTATGCGCGGGTACCGGGCACGGTCGAAGCGGCGATGAACAAGTTCGCCGAGCTGACCGGCCGCAAGTATGGCTTGTTCGACTACTTCGGTGCACCGGATGCCGAGCGTGTCGTCGTGGTCATGGGCTCCGGTGCCGATACCGCCCGCGAAACGGTCGAGTTCCTGGCTGCCAAGGGAGAGAAGGTGGGCGTCGTCCAGGTGCACCTGTTCCTCCCCTTCTCCGCGCCGCATTTCTTCGCTGCACTGCCGGCAACGACGAAGTCGATCGCGGTCCTCGATCGCACCAAGGAGCCCGGCAGCCCGGGCGAGCCATTGTACACCGCGGTGCTGACCACGTTCATGGAAGCCCTAGCGCAGGGCACGATGCCGACGGCTGCAATGCCGCGCATCGTCGGCGGCCGCTATGGTCTATCGTCGAAAGAGTTTCCGCCCAGCATGGTCAAGGCGGTTCTCGACGAACTGAAGAAGGACACGCCCAAGAACCACTTTACCATCGGCATCAAGGACGACGTGTTTTCCACCAGCATCGACTGGGATCCGTCGTTCTCCACTGAGCCGAACGAAGTGTTCCGTGCCCTGTTCTACGGCCTGGGTGCCGACGGCACGGTGGGTGCGAACAAAAACACGATCAAGATTATCGGCGAAAATCCAGAGTTCTTTGCGCAAGGTTACTTCGTCTACGACTCGAAAAAGTCGGGATCGCAGACGGTCAGCCACGTGCGCTTCGGCCCGCACCCGATCCGCTCGGCCTACCTGATCAACGCCGCGCATTTTGTCGGCTGCCACCAGTTCAACTTCATCTTCAAGACCGACGTGCTCGAGCACGCGCTGCCGGGGGCAACGCTGCTGCTGAACAGCCCGTACGGACCTGAAGACGTGTGGCAGCACCTGCCGCTACCGGTGCAGCGCAGCCTGATCGATAAGAAGATCAAGTTCTACGTCATCGACGCGGCCAAAGTGGCGCGGGACTCCGGGATGGGCACCCGGACGAACACGATCATGCAGACCAGCTTCTTCGCCATTTCGGGCGTCTTGCCGAAGGATGAGGCGATCGAANAAATCAAATATTCGATCCGCAAGACCTACGGGAAGAAGGGTGAAGAGATCGTCCGCAAGAACTTCGAAGCCGTTGATTACACCGTCGCCAACCTGCACGAGGTCAAGGTGCCCGCGACGGCCGACAGCGTCATCGAGATGCTGAGCGTCGTGCCGGCGGAAGCACCGCCGTTCGTCCAGAACGTCACCGCGATGATGATGGCCGGCAAGGGCGACGAACTGCCGGTGAGCGCTCTGCCGATCGACGGAACCTATCCCAGCGGCACGACCAAGTGGGAAAAGCGCAACATCTCGCAGTTCATACCGGAATGGGAGCCCAGCATCTGCATCCAGTGCGGCAACTGCAGCTTTGTCTGCCCGCACGGGGTCATCCGCTCCAAGCTCTATGACAAGTCGATGCTGGAGACGGCTCCCGAGGGCTTCAAATCGGCAACGATCGACGCCCGCGGCTTCNCCGATACCCGCTACACCTTGCAGATCTATGCCGAGGACTGCACCGGCTGCACCTTGTGCGTCGAAGTCTGTCCGGCGAAAAGCAAGGAGGAAAGCGGCAAGAAGGCGATCAACATGGCCTGGAAGGAGCCGATCCTTGAGCAGGCCAAGGAGAACGTCACCTTCTTCGAAACCCTGCCGGTCAACGACCGCTCGTTCGTCGACTTCTCGACCATTCGCGGCACCCAGTTCCTGGAACCGTTGTTCGAGTTCTCCGGTGCGTGCGCTGGCTGCGGCGAGACACCGTACGTGAAGCTGGTCAGCCAGCTGTTCGGTGACCGGATGATGGTCGCGAACGCCACCGGCTGCTCATCGATCTATGGCGGCAACCTGCCGACGACACCATGGGCGGTCAATGCCGAAGGGCGCGGTCCGTCGTGGTCCAACTCGCTGTTCGAGGACAACGCCGAATTCGGCCTCGGCATGCGGCTGGCTGCCGACCGGCACATGGGCTTGGCAATCGAGTTGCTCACCCAGATGGCCGGGGACATCGGCGAACAGCTTGTCAGCGAGCTGATCAACAGCCCGCAGCGGACGGAATCGGAAATCCGCCGCCAGCGCCAGCGCGTCGCCGAGCTGAAGAAGATCCTCGCCGGAAGCTCGACATTGGGGGCAAAGCAGCTGCTCTCAGTCGCAGACCATCTGGTTCGCCGCTCGGTGTGGATCCTCGGTGGTGACGGCTGGGCGTATGACATCGGCTCGTCGGGCCTCGACCACGTGCTCGCCAGTGGCCGTGACGTCAACGTCCTCGTGCTGGATACCGAGGTGTACTCGAACACCGGCGGTCAGGCGTCAAAGTCGACGCCGATCGGTGCGGTTGCCAAGTTCGCCAACGCCGGTAAATCGGTCGGCAAGAAGGACATCGCCCTGCAGGCGATCTCCTATGGCAACGTCTACGTTGCTCGCATCGCCATGGGCGCCAATCCGCAACAGGCCCTGCTCGCCTTCCGTGAGGCAGAAGCCTACAGCGGCCCGTCGCTGATCCTCTCCTACAGCCACTGCATTGCGCACGGCATCAACATGCAGCACGGGCTGGATCAGCAGTTCAAGGCAGTGCACTCCGGCTACTGGCCGCTCATCCGTTACAACCCGACCGTACGGCAATCAGGTGAGAATCCGTTCGTCCTCGACTCGCCGCGGCCGACGCTCAAGCTGCGAGACTATGCCGACAACGAGTTGCGCTACCGGATGCTTCGCCACACCAATCCGAAGGCCGCCGACCAGTTGATGCAGCTGGCACAAGCCGCCGTCGATCGGAAGTGGAAGCTTTACGAAGAAATGGCCGCGCTCGGCTAAGTCACACTCCTTCCCGTCCCTCCGGCGCTCACCGCGCCGGAGGGTGGGACCTGGTCATGCAGCCGATGCAAAGCGATCGGCATGGGAGGATTGATCACATGGACCTGAAAACAACTTACCTCGGCCTGCCGCTGAAGCACCCGATTGTCGCTTCGGCGTCGCCGCTGTCGCGCACGCTGGACGGCATCCGCCGGATGGAAGATGCCGGTGCTTCGGCGATTGTCCTGTTCTCGCTGTTCGAAGAGCAGCTTCGCTATGAGCAGGAGTCCCTCGATTACCTCAGCGAAGCCGGCACCGAGTCCTTTGCCGAGTCGCTGAGCTACTTTCCGGCCGTCAACGATTACCGGGTCGGCCCCGACCTCTACCTGGAACTGATCCGCGCCGCCTCCAAGGCTTGCGAAGTACCGATCATCGCCAGTCTGAACGGCATCACCAATACCGGCTGGACCGAGTACGCCCGCGAAATGATCGAGGCCGGCGCCAAGGCCATCGAACTGAACGTCTACTACATTCCCGCCGACATCACCGTCACCGGGCGTGAGGTGGAGCAGCGCTACCTCGACGTCGTCAAGGCAGTCCGCAAGTCGATCAAAGCACCGATCTCGGTGAAGCTGAGCCCGTTTTTCAGCTCGATGGGCGACATGTCGCAACGGCTGGTCGAGGCCGGAGCCGACGGGCTTGTGTTGTTCAATCGCTTCTACCAGCCCGATTTTGACCTCGACGAACTTGAGGTCGTTCCGGACATGGAGCTGTCGACGGCGAGCGAGATCCGCTTGCCGCTGCTGTGGATCGCTGTCCTGCACGGCCGGATCAACGCGTCGCTCGCGGCGACCCGCGGCGTGCAATCCGCGACCGAAGTGGTCAAGTACCTGATGGCTGGCGCGGATGCGGTCATGACCACTTCGGCGCTGCTGCGCAACGGCGTCAGCCATCTCACGACGCTGGTCGACGGCCTGAAGATCTGGATGGAAAAGCGCCAGTACAGCTCGGTTGCGCAGATGAAGGGCTCGATGAGCCAGCTCAAGGTGGCAGACNCCTCGGCCTTCGAGCGCGGCAACTACATCAAGGTGCTGCAGAGCTACAAGAGCGAGTTCATTGCCGCGCCGCAACGGCCGGTCGACATGGAGTCGTTCTACCGCACGTAAGTCCGATCGTCTTTACGATCTCCGGCATCGACGATCGAAGCCAGAATGCACGACATCCCCGGGGAAACTCGGGGATGTTGACGTATTCACCGGTGCTTCGGATCTGCCTCATTCCCCAACGGTCGGCTTGGTGAAGCTCCGTGTCCTCCCCTCCTCTAGGTCCGAACCTGCCCTCTCGGGACTGAGCTCGGCTGTTTTGCGTCATCTTTCACGCAAAAGGCTGTTTTGTTATTCGACGACTCATTTTCCCGTGCTCCGATCTCACAGATTTGCCCCCTTGACCGTGCGAAAGCGCTAACCTCCCCATAAATCTCGCAGCCGCACACCGCCTTCGCCACTGCGAACGGTCCAGCGGCTCAACCGAAGCTTTCACATCCGCAACCGGGGTGATAAGAAGATTGCAAGAAGGGGAGCAAAGACCATGGTCGTCAACGCGCAAGCCGTCATCCAGGCGATCGTTCGGGCGCTCGAGGAANCCCCGGCGCAGGCGCGGCAGGTGCGCAAGCCGGTCATCACCGTCTCGCGCACCATCGGCTCCGGCGGGGACTATGTTGCCCGCACCGTCGCCGAACGCCTGGGCATCGAACTGTACGGCTCGGAAATCATCAACGGCATCGCTGCCGAAGCCAACGTCAGCACCTCGCTGATGCAGACACTGAACGAGAAGCTGGACGCCGTGGATGCGTGGATCTACTCGGCAGTGTTCGGCAAGCACGTCTCTCGCGACGAGTACGTGCACTTTCTGTCCACCGTCATCCGCGGTCTGTATCACACCGGCGGTGTCGTCGTCGGCCGCGGTGGCCACGTCATCCTCGCCGGCCGCGACGTGCTGCGGGTGCGGATCGTGGGCTCGGTCGAGGCCTGCGCAACCCGTATTTCCGATCAGGATGGCTCGTCCTACGCTGAGGCCAAGCGCAAGGTTCAGGAGAGCAGCAAGCGGCGTGGCAAGTTCATCTGGGACCTGTTCCACTCACGCTACAACGATCCCACGAACTTCGATCTGGTCGTTAACACGGATTACTTTCGGCGGCTGGACGATGTCGTAGAGCTGATTCTGATGGCAATTCGCGCCCGTGGCCTCGACCGGAAGTGGTCAACAGAGCAGCAGGCGGACGCGTAGAACCGCTGCACCGTCCCTCCTCCCGGCCCTTACCGCGGTGGGGGCTTTCGTTCACGAACAACACCCCGGGCACCATACAGTCCAGCCACGACGCTCGGTGCCCGGGACGTCTGTTCAGACGCTTGAGGACGTGCACAAGCACGGTGTGCACGCGTCCACAGCACTCAGGGCGGTTCAGTTCAAGAAGTTGTGCAGCGCCGGCTCGGTCAGCAAAGCCGCTGAACCATCGCTCGTCGTTGACGATTTTATCCGTCGTCCATTTTCAGCGCCGCGATGAATGCGGACTGGGGAATTTCTACCTTGCCGAACTGGCGCATCTTCTTNTTGCCCGCTTTCTGCTTTTCCAGCAGCTTGCGCTTGCGGGTGATGTCGCCGCCGTAGCATTTGGCAGTGACGTCCTTGCGCAGGGCGCTGATCGTCTCTCGCGCGATCACGTTGCCACCGATCGCCGCCTGCAGGGGAATCTTGAACATCTGACGGGGAATCAGGTCCTTCAGCCGGGCGCAAATGGCACGCCCACGGCTCTCTGCCTGAGCGCGGTCGCAGATGAACGAAAACGCGTCGACCTGCTCGCTGTTGATCAGNATCTGCACCTTGACCAGATTTCCCGGCCGGAAGCCGTCCATCTCGTAATCGAAACTGGCGTAGCCGCGCGTGACTGACTTCAGCCGGTCGTGGAAGTCGAAGATCACTTCGTTCAGCGGCAGCCGGTAGACGGCCATGGCGCGCGGACCGGCGTACGAGAGCTCCGCCTGTTCGCCGCGCCGCTCAGTGCACAGCTGCAGAACCGCACCGAGGTAATCGTTCGGAACCAGGATGGTGGCCTTGATCCAGGGCTCGTCCAGGCCGGCAATCCGCACCAGTTCCGGCATATCGGCCGGATTGTGCAGTTCCTCGACCGAGCCGTCAGTCAGATGGACCCGATAGACCACCGAGGGTGCAGTGGCGATCAGGTCGAGGTCGAACTCCCGTTCGAGACGTTCCTGCACCACTTCCAGGTGCAGCAGGCCGAGAAAGCCGCAGCGGAAGCCCGATCCGAGTGCCGCTGAGCTTTCCGGCTCGTAGTGGAAGCTGGAGTCATTAAGCCTGAGCTTGGCCAGGCTCTCGCGCAGATCTTCGAACTCGGCGGCGTCGGACGGGAACAGGCCGCAGAACACCACCGGCACCGACGGCTTGAAACCTGGCAGCGCATCGGCCGCAGGCCGGCGCTCCTCAGTGATCGTATCGCCCACCTCGGTGTCCGCGACCGCCTTGATGCCGGCAGTCAGATAGCCCATCTCTCCTGGTCCAAGCGCGTCCACCGGCCGCAACTTCGGCGCAAACGTGCCCACCTGCTCCACCTGATGCACGGTGCCGGCGGCCATCATCCGGATTTTCATCCCCTTCTTCAGCACGCCATCCTTGATCCGCACCAGGATCATCACGCCGAGGTAAGGGTCGTACCAGCTGTCCACCAGCAGCGCCTTCAAGGGCGCCTTGGCATCACCGGTAGGCGGCGGCAGACGGGTGACGATCGCCTCCAGCAGGTCCGGTACCCCCAGCCCGCTTTTNGCGGAAATCCGCACCGCGGCAGACGCGTCCAGCCCGATCACGTCTTCGATCTGTGTGGCGATCTGTTCCGGCTCCGCTGCCGGTAGATCAATCTTGTTGAGGACCGGGATGATCTCGTGGCCATTGTCGATCGAGAGATACGCATTGGCGAGTGTCTGCGCCTCAACNCCTTGCGTCGCGTCTACCACCAGCAGCGAGCCCTCACAGGCAGCAAGCGAGCGGCTGACTTCGTACGAGAAGTCGACGTGGCCGGGCGTGTCCATCAGGTTGAGAATGTAAACGTGGCCGTTCTTGGCCCGGTACGCCAGACGCACGGTCTGCGCCTTGATGGTGATGCCGCGTTCTCGCTCGATATCCATCGAATCGAGGACTTGTGAGCGCATCTCGCGCTCCGAGAGCGCGCCACAGACCTCGATCAGACGGTCGGCCAGGGTCGACTTGCCGTGATCGATGTGCGCGATGATGGCAAAGTTGCGGATGTGCGCGAGATCGGTCGTCATGGCGGCGCTTGTACCATCGCTCAGCGGGCCGCGCCACAGTGGCCAGAGACCAACAACACCACAAGGTGTCCGATTGAGGCCCCTGGGCAATGTCGACGCAGACGCTGGCGGGTCAGCCACGACCGTGCTACGAGTTGCGGATCATTTGGTCCAACGGTTCTAAATCAGCAATTGTTAAGCCGATTGAACCATTGCTGAAGTTTTACGTCATCCGGACGAGGGTAACAACAATGGATGGTCTGGAACATGGTCGCCGCTCCTTCATGAAAGGCGTCGGCACCGCACTGCTTGCCACCGGCACGGCATCGGTCATGGCATCGTCGGCCAAGCCCGCCTTTGCGGCCTCCGACGAAGCGGTCACGCAGACCAGAGAGACTCAGGCCGCGATGAGCCCCGAGCACGCCCTGAAGATGCTCAAGGAGGGCAATGCCCGTTTCGTCGAGGACAAGATGCTGCATCGCGATCTCATGCAGCAGGTGAAAGCGACCGGTCCCGGCCAGTTTCCGTTCGCCGCCATCGTCGGCTGCATCGACTCGCGCGCGTCCAACGAGCTGATCTTCGATCAGGGCATCGGCGACATCTTCAGTGCCCGCATTGCCGGCAATTTCGTCAACGACGACATTCTCGGCAGCCTGGAGTTCGCCTGCGCGCTGCCGGCGCCAAGCTCATTGTGGTCATCGGCCACACCGACTGCGGTGCCATCAGAGGAGCGTGCGATGATGTCATCCTCGGCAACCTGACGCAGACCCTGGCCAACCTCAAGCCGGCGGTCGCGGCGGTAACCGGATTTGATTCCGACCGGACATCGTCGAACGAGGCCTTCGTTCAGGCCGTCGCCGACAAGAACGTCGTGCTCACAATGCAGAGAATCCGCGAGCGCAGCCCCATTCTGCGCGATCTGGCGGACAAGGGCACGATCGCGATCACCGGTGCCATGTACAATGTGAGCACAGGGCACGTCACCTTCACTTAGGCTGAAGTCCCCCAACCGAAATTGCGCCATCAGCCTCGCCGGTCGCCCTTCTGGTGAGGCTGATGGTTCGGAAGCCAGGGAAAAAGTGCCCGGAACGCGCGCCCTTCAGGCTGCGCGCGGACGCGCCAAATCAGGTCCGGGCGTTGAATACAGCTCGCTCAGCAGGGCCGAGCGGCCCGGAGCAGTGACGATGCGGCAATGCTCGCGCCGGAGAAGCCGCGGATCGTCCACGCCACACGCATGCGCGATGATGCCAACCTCCTTGAGCATGTTTTCCGCGTAGTGACGAACCCGTTCGGCCTTGTCGACGGGATCGAGGCCACGCTGCAGACGCGGGTCTTGCGTTGCGATGCCGGCCGCACAGGTGTTCTTGTTGCACTGCAGCGACTGGATGCAGCCCAGAGCAAACATGAAGCCGCGAGCCGAGTTGACGAAGTCGGCGCCGACGCACAGGGCCCAGGCGACGTCGGCCGGGGTGATCAGCTTGCCAGAGGCGATGACCCGCACACGATCCCGCAATCCGTGCGCGACCAGCGTGTCGACCACCCGTGGCAGGCTTTCCTGGATCGGCAGACCGACGTAGTCCATCAGGCTTTCCGGCGCGGCACCCGTACCACCGTCGGCACTGTCGACGGTGATGAAGTCCGGTGCGCTGTCGATGCCGCGGCGGCGGATCTCGCCACAGAACTCGTCGAGCCAGGTCGGCTCACCCAGCACCAGCTTGCACCCGGTGGGCTTGCCGGTGATGCGGCGAACCCGGCCAACGAAGTCGAGAAGATGGCCGGTGTCATCGATCTCCCGATGCCGGCTCGGGCTCTGCGACGTCTTGCCGACCGGGATGCCGCGGATCGCCGCGATTTCCTCCGTCACCTTGGCGGCGGGCAGAATGCCGCCCTTGCCTGGCTTGGCCCCCTGGCTGAGCTTAATCTCGAACATGCGCACCTGTGGNTGCGCCGCCACCTGACGCAGCTTGTCCTCGTCCAGGCCTCCGTCTTCGGTGCGCACGCCGTATTTGGCGGTACCGATCTGAAANATGATATCCGCGCCGCCGGCGAGATGTTGTGGCGCAAGCCCGCCCTCGCCGGTGTTCATCCAGCACCCGGCCCTCTGTGCACCACGCGATAGCGCGAGTACGGCCACGCCGGAAATAGCGCCAAAACTCATCGCCGAGACATTGAACAGACTACGCGCCGCATAAGGGCTGGCACAGTCCGGTCCGATCACGACGGGTGCGGCCTGAACCGGAGAGGATTCCAGGCTCGGGAACGTGGCATTGGCGAACAGAATCGTGCCGGCCGGCCGCAGATCCCGTGTCGATCCGAACGGCTGCGTGTTGTCCAGGTTCTTCGCCGCCCGGTAGACCCAGGACCGCTGCGCCCGGTTGAACGGCATCTCCTCCCGGTCCATGGCAAAGAAGTACTGACGGAAGAAGACGCCCAGATGCTCCAGCAGGTAGCGCACCCGGCCGATCACCGGAAAATTGCGGCGAATGGCGTGCCGGGTCTGCCGGATATCGATGACGAACAGAATCACCACCGTCAGCGCACCGAGCCCGACGGCGAACACGAACAGTGCCGACAGCACGGCGAGAAAGGTATTCAGAAATTGCGCAAGCGAGGTGGCGTCCATGGCAAAGCCTCTTGGATCAGCCGGGGATCGGTTGGGTTGGGTTGCTCCAACACTCCTGCCTCAGCCCTCAGTGACGATGATGTTAGCAGATTGCCGCGGCGCAGCAAAACAACGGCATTCCTCCACACGGATCAGTACTGTCTGCGGTGACCTGCCCCTGGAAGCGTGTACACGGGTGTCTGCGAGGGCTTCGAGGTGCGCGACAGCGCACCCGGCCGGGCGCGCGCGGATTTTTCCAACCACAGCCTGCACGGCTTCATCGATGCCAACATGGCCCCCGCACCACTGCCAGGACCAACGGCTGCAGCGGCTATCCCAATGTCTTTAGCGGTAGAACAACGCTCCGAAGCGGCATTTCGAGCGCTGTCTTCTCCTGGTAGCCTCATATCCATGCTTCCATACTGGGGATAAGGGCGCGGCGAGACGAAAAGGAGCCAGGCCATGCACCGCATTCTGTTGACCGGCTTTGAAGCCTTCGGCACCACGCCCGTCAATCCGGCTGAAAAGGTTGCACGGCATCTCGACGGGGAGGAGATCGGCGGAGCGAGGATCACCTCGCGGGTCATTCCGAACACCTTTTTCACCTGCATCGAGGTCGTCAAGGCCGCCATCGCCGAGGTGCGCCCCGACGCCGTGGTGATGATGGGCGAGTACGGCGGCCGCGCCATGATCACGGTGGAGCGGATCGCGCAGAACCTGAACGACGGTGCCCGCTATGGGCTGCGCGACAACGCCGGCAATCTGCTGCAGGACACGCTGACGGCACCCGACGGGCCGGTCGCCTACCGCACCACCCTGCCCATCCGGGCGATGGTGCGGGCAATGCGCGATGCCGGGATTCCANCCGACATCTCGGATGCCGCCGGCACGTTTTGCTGCAACCACCTGATGTACGGCATCCTGCACCACATCGCCCGCAACGATCTTGGCCTGCGCGCTGGCTGGGTGCACCTCNCTCACCTGCCCGAGGTGGCGGCTCTGGAGCACAACCTCGGTGCTCCCAGCATGTCGCTCGAAACGGCTGCCAAAGGCCTGCGCGCCGCGCTCGCCGCCATCATCGCCCACCCGCAGGACACGACCGATACGCTGGCTTCGCGCCTGCAGATCTAGATCATCATTTCCATGAAGCGGCAATCGACTCAGGTCGTACGCTTCACGGCCATGATGACCTGGTGTCCCCACTCATTCGGAACGTACACAGGTCTGTTCAGGTGCCGTGCTGCGCCGTCTGGCCGAACAGGATGCCGCGGCTTTCCTCGTTGACCACCGGCCGCGACGCGTATGGCTCGCCTTGAGCGTAAGCACGCACCGTTGCGGGCCGGGCACGGATTGAGTTGAACCAGCGCCGCAGGTCGGGAAAATCGTCCAGGTTCTGCTGCTGGCGCGTCCACGGCACGATCCACGGATAACACGCCATGTCGGCGATGGTGTAGTCGTCACCGGCGATGAACGCGCGCCCCGCCAGCCGCCGGTTGAGCACGCCATAGAGACGGTTCGTCTCCTTGACGTAGCGCTCGATCGCATAAGGGAGCTGCTCCGGCGCATACTGGACAAAGTGGTGGTTCTGGCCGGCCATCGGGCCCAGGCCGCCCATCTGCCAGAACAGCCATTCGGTGACGGTCTTGCGGTCGCGCAGATCGGCGGGCAGAAACTGTCCGGTCTTTTCGGCCAAGTAGAGCAGGATCGCGCCTGACTCGAAAACCGAAAGCGGCCCACCGCCATCAGCCGGCTCGTGATCGACGATCGCCGGCATCCGGTTGTTCGGACTGATCGCCAGGAACGAAGGCTCGAACTGTTCGCCTTTGCCGATGTCGATGGGAAGGATCCGGTACGCGAGCCCGGATTCTTCCAGGAACAGCGTGATCTTGTGCCCGTTGGGCGTCGGCCAATAGTACAGATCGATCATCCGCTCTCGCCTTGCTGCCGCTCTCCTGCGCCGACCAATTGCCGCGTCGGCGCGAGAGCAGACATGGGGATTGCCGGCCGCGGCCCGCAATGGGGTGTCCAGGACCCGGAACAATCAGACAGGCGCCGGTCAGAACGGTAGCACGATATCCATGATCTGTGTTCCCCAGCGCGGCTGCTGCAGGTCGCTGAGCGTGCCCCGGCCACCGTAGGCGACGCGCATTTCCGCAATCCTCTCGTGTGAGATGGAGTTGTCGGCCTCGATATCCTGCGGGCGGACGACACCCGTGAGCATCAGCTCGCGCAGCTCGTAGTTCACCCGCACCTCCTGCCGGCCCATGATCGCGAGGGAACCGTTCGGCAGCACCTGGATGACCATCGCCGCGAATGTGATCTCGATGCTCTCGCTGCGCCCGATGTCGCCGTCGCCCTGGGTGTTGCTCTTGGAGCCATAAGCGAACAGGTTGAGGTTGTCGTGGTCGCGGGGNAGAAGTTTGCCCAATTGCGCTTCGTATCCCAGCAGGGCATCGACGCCCAGCGACTCGTTGTCGTCGCGCTTGCGCTTGGTCTTGTTGCTCATCGACGCCTTGTCGTCGAGCTTGAGGCGCACGGTCAGCGTATCGCCCACGTCCTTGGCACGGATGTCCTTGAAGAAGGCGCGCGCGCCTGGCCGCCACAAGGAGTTGGGATTGTCCTCCACCGGCATCGGCGCCGGCATCGGCAGGCTGACCGGCTGGTAGCCGGGCTGGGCTTGCGGATTGGTGATCTTCGACATCTGCGGATAGTCGCCCACCTCGGAGAGACGGGTGAACGTATTGCAGCCGGATGCGAGGAGCAGGATCATCGTCGATCCGGCAACGGCGAGATGGCGGCGGACTGTGGACATTGCCGCGGGCTCTAGCGGGACCGGCGGCGATCGCCGCCGGCGGGGGTGATGAGATCCCGGACCGCAACCTGGCCCGCGGGCGTGACGACGCCAATGACGACGGCCCGACTCTCCAGGTTGGCGACGCGGATGCTCTGGCCCACCGCCCCGTCTTCCATGGCGCGACCGCGCACGCTGAGCTGCATGTTCGGTGCTTCCAGGATCACCGTCACCGCCGCCCCCTTGTCGATCAGCACCGGCCGCTTGACGTCGGTGGCGTTGATCGGGACCCCTGCGGGAAGCGTGCGCCGTGCCACGCGGCCGATCAGATCGTCGCTCTGCTGTACAGCCCGGGTGCTCACACGGCGATCGCGCAGCGACACCCATTGCAGGTCTTCGGCATCGATGATCTCACCCGCCTGCAGGCGGCGCACCGGCACCGGCATTTCGATCGTCTGCAGCAGGCGTCCGGCAACGGTAAACCGTTGCGCAGTATCGTCGCCGCCGGTGGCGGCCAACACCGCGATAAAGCGGCTGCCGGCCGGCTGGTAGGAAATGCGCTCCACCGACAGCCGCGTATCGAACGTGATCGGCAGGCGCGCGGAAAACGCCGTCATCTGGATGCGGGCGCCTGCGGTTGCGATCCGCCTCTCGCCCAAAGCCCGCAGTACGATGTTCTCGACCGCGGTCTCGCCGACGCTCACGCGCGCCGAGCGTGTGTGCTCCGAGCCCGGCGCCTGCATCGTTTCCGCCTGTATTGATCTTGGCGGCATCGGCACCGCGGCAACAGCCGGCATGCAGGCGACGCTGCACACTGACAGCAGTGAGATCAGAAGTCCGGGAAACCGCATGACTTGCCCCCACTGCTAACGGGTGTTGCTCAGGGTCGCCATCATCTGGTCGGCGGCCTGAATGACCTTCGAGTTCATCTCGTAGGCGCGCTGCGCCGAGATCAGATTGGTGATCTCCTCGACCGCATTGACGTTCGAGGTCTCGAGGAACCCCTGCAGGATGGCGCCGAACCCGCTCGACTGCGGCGTTCCGATCAGTGCGCCCCCGGANGCCGGGGTTTCGCGAAACAGGTTGCTGCCCACAGCTTCCAGGCCCGCGTCGTTGGCAAAGACGGCGAGCTGCAGTTGGCCGGCATTCTGCAAGTCCACCTGGTCCTGCAGCTTGACCAGAACCTCACCGCTCTGGTTGATCGTCACGTCCACCGCGTCCTGCGGGATCGCGACCGCCGGCTGCACGATGTAGCCATCGTGGGTGACGATCTGGCCCTCGGCGTTCAGCTGGAAACTGCCGTCACGGGTATAGGCGATCTCACCATCGGGCATCTCGATCTGGAAAAAGCCGCGCCCCTGGATCGCCAGGTCGAATGGATTGTCGGTGGCACTCAGGTTGCCCTGCGCATGGATGCGATACACCCCGGCCAACTTAACCCCCAGGCCGAGCTGGACACCGGTCGGCACCACCTCGCCGTTCTCCGACGAGGTCGAGCCGGCCCGCCGCAAATTCTGATACAACAGGTCCTGAAACTCGGTGCGCCGGCGCATGTAGCCGGTGGTGTTCATGTTGGCGAGGTTGTTGGACACCACCTCGACATTGCGCTGCTGGGCAAGCATTCCGGTTGCCGCGATGCTCAGTGCCCTCATTCTTCCGATTCCCTTTCGCCCAGGTTCTGCGGTTGACGCTTGGTTCGGTCAGGCGAATCCCTCAGGCGACGTACGCCTGCATCATCTTGCCGATGCGATCGTCTTCCCGGTCGATCAGCATCCGCGCCTGGTCGTAGGCACGCTGAACCGAGATCATCTGCTCGATTTCCAGGATCGGCTCGACGTTGGAGCGCTCCAGCATCCCCTGCAGGACGACCGGCGTCTGCACGTCCTGCGGCGGCTGGTCCGTGCTCAGCAGCCCGCCCTCGACGCCTTGCATCAGCTCCGGACGATCGAAACGAACGACCCGCAGGCGCCCCGCTTCGCCCTGGGCCGCTGACACCGTGCCGTCCCGGGCGATCGATACCCGCCCGTCCAGGGGCCCGATCAGAATCGGCGTACCCTGCTGGCTGAGCACCGGCAGGCCATGGCTGGTGACCAGCTGGCCACTTTCGTCCAGCCGCAGATGGCCATCGCGGGTGTAGTGCTCCCCGACCGGGGTCTGCACGACGAAGACCCCNTCGTCGTCGGCAAGAGCGATATCCAGATCGCCGCCGGTCTGCTCGAGCCGGCCTGCCGCCGGGTCGCGCACGGTCGCCGCATCGCGCACAAAAGCTATCGACTCGCCAATCTGGCCCCGCCCGNNAGGCGTGCGCACCAGGTGGTCGGCGAACATCATCCGCTCGGCCTTGTAGCCGGTGGTGTCCATGTTCGCGAGGTTGTTGGCGACGACCTCAAGATGGCGTCGCAGCGTGTCCTGCCGGGACAGAGCAACCAGGATCGGAGTTTCCATCTTCGTCTTTCACGCTCGCCTTGACCGACCATCTTCGTGCAGCCGTCATGCCACCCTTTAATATTTATATATTTCAATGATATGCGTGCATTCTTAGCGCTTCCGGTGCAGGCATGAGGCCGCCCATGGTCGAAGATTGCCCGGCAATTCCTGCCGCCCGTTGCTCCGCGGTCGCCGTGGCAACGCCTTGTTAACCGACGCTGTCTAGAGTGCCGAAAGGCGCCCTTGCGGCGCGGCCGCGGCATCCCGCAGAAACTTTCGAGGCGCAAGATGGCCAACACGGCGAGCGACGACGAAGACCCGACCGAGAACGGTAATGCTCCCGCGCAGGCAGCCAGTCGTGGCAAAGCGCTGGGCAAGCTTCTGATCATTGCCGGCGGCGTGGCGTTACTTTTGGCGAGCGCCGTCACCGGGGCCTATCTCAGCGGACTGCTGGACGATCTGCTCGGCAATACTGCCGAACCACAGCTTGCGGCCGGCACAGAAGCGGCTCCTCCACCTGAACCGATCTACTATGCGCTGCCTGAAATCCTGGTCACGCTCAACACCGGCGAGCGGCGATCGACGCTGCTCAAGGTCAGGGTCAACCTGGAGCTGCCGAACCCGACCGATCAGACCAGGGTGGAGCGGCAGTTGCCCCGCATCCTTGACTACTGTCAGGTCTACCTGCGCGAGCTGCGGCCCGAAGAAGTGCGCGGTTCGGCCGGAAGTGCGCGCATACGCGAGGAGCTTCTGCGGCGCATCAGTGTCGCCGTGGCGCCCGCGCAGGTGAGCGACCTGTTGTTCAGCGACCTGTTCATGCAGTGAGCCACCGACCGCGAGCCGAGGATCGAACCGTTGCCAAACACTCCCGAAGCCGAACCCGACATCAGCAAGATGGCTGTCGCCTGGGAGCCACCCATCGCGCCCAACGCCTCGGATGGCGAACCCGGCGAGCGAGCGGTAAATGAAACAGCCACCGGTCCGAAGGAGAGTACTCCCGTCCTCAACCAGGACGAAATCGACAGTCTGCTGGGATTCGATGAAGCGGACGGCTCCGCAGGCGATCGCGCCGGCGTCCAGGCCATCCTCAACAGCGCGCTCATCTCGTACGAGCGCCTGCCGATGCTGGAGGTGGTGTTCGACCGGCTGGTCCGGCTGCTGTCCACCAGCCTGCGCAACTTCACGTCCGACAATGTCGAGGTTTCACTTGAGGGTGTCGCCAGCGTTCGCTTCGGCGACTATCTGAACGCCGTGCCGATGCCGGCGATGCTAGGCGTGATCAAGGCGGAGGAATGGGACAACTACGGGCTGATCACCATTGATTCGGCAATGATTTACTCGATCGTCGATGTCCTGCTCGGCGGCCGGCGGGGCACAGCCGCGATGCGCATCGAGGGCCGGCCATATACCACCATCGAGCGATCGCTGGTCGAGCGCATGGTGGCGGTAGTACTCGCCGACCTGAGCGCCGCTTTCGAGCCGCTGAGCCCGGTTACCTTCCGCTTCGATCGCCTGGAGACCAACNCCCGCTTCGCCACCATCTCGCGGCCGTCCAACGCCGCCATCGTCGCCAAGTTGCGCATCGACATGGAAGACCGCGGTGGTCACCTCGACCTGCTGCTCCCCTACGCCACCCTGGAACCGGTCCGCGAGCTGCTGCTGCAGATGTTCATGGGTGAGAAGTTCGGCCGTGACTCGATCTGGGAAACGCACCTGGCGCAGGAACTGTGGTTCACCGAAGTCGAGCTCACGGCGGTGATGGACGAACGCCAGGTGAAGCTGGAGGACATCTTCGAGCTGCAAGTCGGCAGCCGGATCATGTTTGCCGCCACACCCGACAGCAGCGTCGAAATGCGTTGCGGCAGTGTGCCGATGTTCCGCGGCAAGATGGGCCGCCGCGGCAGCCGCATTGCGGTGCAGATCGAAGAGCTCATCGACCGCGTAAGACCGGAGCACGGATGATGCCCTGGACCCTAATTCTCGATCTGGTGATGACACTGCTGCTGGCAGCAACCATCGTCGCCACCATCATGCTCAACCGCCGGCTCAATGGCCTGCGGGATGCCCGCTGCGAGCTCGAAAGCCTGGCCGAGCGCTTTCAGGCCTCGACGTCGCGTGCCGACGAGGGCGTCGCCGGGCTGAAGATGAAGGCCCAGTCGCTGCAAGAACTCGTCGAGACGGTGCGCGGACTGTCCTCCGACCTGGAGTTCCTGATCGAGCGCGGCAGCACCATCGCCGACCGTCTGGAAGCGGACGTGCGCACCGCCCGGCGCACCGAAGGCCGCACGGCCGTCACCGCTGGCGTGTCTAGCGCCGGTGCGAGCAGAGCAGCCGGGGTAACGGCAGGTGCGCCCGTTGCGGCCCCGCCTGCAGCCAATGCCCGGACGCGCGAGGGCGCGGAGCTGCGCTCGGAGGCGGAACGGCACCTGATGGCAGCCTTGCGCTCGCGAGCCTGAGGAGGAGCCGCATGCCACGTTCTTCCCGCTCCTTCCGGCTGCTGCCGATCGTGGTCGCAACCTCGGCCCTGGTCCTGACAACGAAGCTCTTCGACGTCGCGAACGGTTTCGACCGAATTCTGACGTCCGGCCTCGCGGTTGGAGCCGCCCACGCCGAGACGTCAAAGCCGGAGCATGCACCGGCGAAGGCCGAACACGGCACGACACATGCGCCCGACGCGACGACGTCGATTGAGCACGAACGTGTGAGAAACCAGGCGAAAGATGGGCTGGCGGACGCCACACCCGTCCGTCGCCAAATAGCTCTCGATCAGCCGCCTCTCCCCAGCCCGCAGGAACTGCAGATCCTGCAGTCGCTGGCGCAGCGACGTGAGGCTCTCGACCAGCGGGCTCAGGAGCTGGACCGACGCACGGTCCTGCTGCAGGCGGCTGAAGCCCGGCTCGATGACCAGCTTGCCGAGCTGAAGGACATGCAAACGACGCTGACAAAGCTGATCCGAACCCACGACGAGCAGCAGGAGGAAAAACTGCGCTCCCTGGTGAAGATCTACGAGAACATGAAGCCCAGGGATGCATCGCGGATCTTCGAAGAGCTGGACATGGACATCCTGCTGCCGGTGGTGGAGCGGATGAAGGAACGCAAGCTGGCCCCGGTTCTGGCCAGCATGAATCCGGTGCGCGCGAAGACGATCACCGAGGAACTGGCACGGCTGCGCCAGCTGGCCTCACACACCGGTCCGACGCATTCGGGCTGACGGCAGGCGGCATGTGGCAAGCGGAGAACGCAACGGTACAGGGCGAGTCCTCGGGCGGGACCGGGACGTGGCAGCCTGTGGACCGTGTTCGCCGGCCTGCAGCTGTTCTTGTTCGTCTTCTTCGTCTACCTCGCGGGCACGACGCATCCCGATGCGACCCGCACGGAACTTGCGCTTAGCAGCGTGCGGGATGCCTTCGCGCCGCACCGGACTTCGCCCGGGATTGAAGGGCCTTTCGAAGCCGGCGCATCAGTGCTGGCGGAGCTGGGTGGCGATCTCGCTGCCCGTATCCGCCTCGCCCGCGTGCAGGGATCCAGCCGCGGCGGCGACGTGATGCTGGTTCTCCCGGCGGCCGAACTCTTCCCACCACGTCAGCAGCAACCACGGGATATGGCGATCCCGCTGCTGGATCGGACGGTTGCCGCCCTTAGTGCGCCGCCAACCGGACAGCGGCTGCTGCTGACGGTCACGCTGAACAGAGATGAAGACGATGCGGGAAACGAGCTGGCGATCGGGCGTGCTGCCGCCTTAGCGGCTACGCTACTGGCGCGCGGGGCACCGCCCGACACGCTGGCAGTCGGTCTCGGTCCGGTAGAGCGCGGTTTTATCCGGCTATCCTTCCGTCTCTCCTCCCTGACACACCCCGGGGAGAAAATACGTTGAACGCAGACGTCGAGGCGGAGATTACGGAACCGTCCGGGCTTCGGGGAACCTGGATGATCAGCTTCGTCGATCTGATCTCGGTGCTGCTGACGTTCATGGTCATGCTCTACGCCATCTCGGATATTCGCGATGTCCCGGCCTGGCACGGAACCGACAGACTGAGCGAGACGGTCGACTGGCACCGCGAGCTACCGACCCGCGCTGCGCGCAACGGCGCCAAGGCTGTTCACAGCCTTCCCGCGATGGATCTGGATTATCTTGAGGGCGTGCTTGCAGCCACGCTGGCCGATGAACCGGTACGGCCGATGATTTTTCGCCACGACAACCGGGTGATTGTCGCGCTCCGCCTCCGGCGGTCACCCCGGCAGGAACGCACCTGCTCTCGGCGAAGCGGAACGGCACCTGCTCCGCACGCTGGCACGCCCGCTGAACACCATTGGCAACCGGCTGGAAGTGTACGGACGGACAGTCACGACAGAATCGGTCGACGCAGGCACCAGCGACGCGAGCGCAACGCCATCTGCCACCGCCTGGACGGCTGGCGTCGAACGCGCGATGGCAGCCGCGCGAACGCTGGCCGAAGGGGGCTGGAACGACCGGTCGGGAGCTACGGACTTGCCGATCAGCCGGTCGATCGGGTACCGGTGGGAACGCAAGATCGGCACCAGTCACCAGCGTCACGACTTCAGGTCGTCGTCCTGGCGGGCGCAGCGAAATGAGCCATGGAACCCTGCCGCTTCGACCGTTCCCGCTCCCCGCTGGGGGCAAAGCCAGATACCGGATGGATGCATTTCGTCGCGATCCTGATACTCACGCTGCCTGCGCTGTTCATTGATCTGTCCCCGGTTGGGGCAGAGACAATCCAGGTGGAAGCGCACCGCGAAGGAGACGTGGGGCGTGTCGTCCTCTCATGGCCGGCACCGGTCGAGTTCACCGCCAGCACAGCCAATGACCGGCTCACGCTTCGCTTCGCACAGCCGGTCGAGGCGGACTTCTGGGCGGTACGCAAGCTGCGCCATTACGTAGGCCTGCCGGTACAGAGCCCCGATCGGCAAACGCTCACCTTCCCGCTGAAACCGGGAATCCTCGCGCTCGCGTACGCCGACGGACCGCGGGTTGTGCTGGACTTCGCCCGCGGCGACCCCGAAGCGGCCAGCGCTGNNCAGCCCCTACCGCTGCTGCGGAACCCGCCGCCCCTCCCGGCTCCGGTCCCTCCGACGACACCTGAAGTCGCAGAGGCTGCCGAATCCGCCGTCGAAGTGCCTGCCGTCAAAGTGGATGTACGCGCCGGCCAGCATCGCCGCTTCAGCCGTCTGGTGTTCGACTGGGACAAGCCGGTCGGCTATGCGGTGGAGCCGGGCGAAGGAACGGTAACCCTTATCTTCGACCGCCCGGCCCGTATCGATCCTCAGCAGCTCAAACGGAAGTACCTGAAATACATTCAAGGCGGCACGGTGGACCAAGAGGCTCAGGGCACGCGGGTGCAGCTGCAGATCAGCCCGGGCTCCGAAGTCCGCGATGCGCTCGAAGGCCGGCGGGTCGTCATCGACGTCTACCAACCCCCACNNCCGACTACGTACCGCCTCCCAGCGTCGCTGCTGCAGCCAATCCACCGGACCCTCGTCCTCACAGCCTGGTTCCCGGAGCCCATCGCGAGTGCGCAACCGACGCAAGCGCTGGGTGAGATGCCCGGCGGGGCTGCCACTTCCTCTGCGTCACCTGCTTCCGTAACACCGGCCACCTCCCTGGCCCAACCGGGGGCTTCGAATAACGACAGTACCACCTCGTCCCCACCGGCAACACTCCGCTTCGACTGGGATCAGCCTGTTGCCGCGGCCGTGTTCCGCCGCGGCGCGAACCTGTGGGTGATTTTCGATGCGCCTTCGAAGCAGGATGTGGCCGCGCTGCGCCAAGCCGCGGGCCACGCCATCACCGCCATCGAGCAGAGGCCGCACGGGCGTGCAACAGTCCTGAAACTGCGCCTGCCGTCCGACCTGAAGCCATCCGTGCAGCGGGAAGGCCTCGCCTGGATCCTGAAGCTTGAGCCCGGCGCTCCGCCGCCCGGCGAGCCGATCGACGCGATCACCGATCCCGGATCGGACGACGGCCCCCGGTTGATGCTGCCCGTGGCGGAACCGGGACTACCGCTCGCCATTACCGATCCGGACGCCCATGACCGCTTGGTCGTCGTGCCGCTGATCCCGCTGCAGAGCCGGATCGCGCAGACGATCTCCTATCCGCAGTTCCGCCTGCCGGCGACGGCGCAGGGCATCGTCGTCGAACCCTGGATCGAAACCCTTCAGGTCCGATCGCTGCGCGACGGTGTCGAGCTCTCCAGTGCCGAGCGTCTCGCGCTCTCGCCGCCAGCGACAACACGCCCTGCGGCCACGGACAAAGCTGCTGAAGGATCACAGGCCGCGGCATTCCCACCAGCATCGGACGCACAGCCGACGCGGCTGCTCGACCCGCAGCAGTGGGGAGATGGTCCGCTTGCGGGGTTCGCGGCGCGCCGGCAGGCCCTTGAGCGCGCGGTAATCGATGCTCCCGATCCGGCGGCGCGCGGGNCCCGGTTGCAGCTGGCACAACCCCTGATCGGCCAGCACTTCGCGCCCGAGGCGCTCGGTGTGCTGACTCTGGCGGCAACCGAGCGGCCGGATCTCCTGGCCGATCCAAACTTCCTCGCGCTGCGGGGCGCTGCCGAACTTCTCGCCGGCCGCAACCGGCTGGCGTTCGACGATTTCCAGCGGGCCAATGCCATTGCCGGGGCCGGGGCCAGCAGCAATGACGAGGCGGCGCTGTGGGCGACGGCCGCACAGACCGCGCTGGACGCGGACGTCGGCACCTCCGCCGGCAAGGGCTCCACACCACCACTGCCTCAGGTGCTGAAAGACGGGCGCTGGGCGGCACTTCTCGGCAGCTATCCGTCGGCGGTGCGGGTGCCACTCACGCTGTTGCTGGCCGAGGCTGCCACCCGCGCCGATGCGCTGCGGGTGGCGACGGCGCTGACCCAATCCGTTTCCGAAGACGTGACGTCGCCCTCCGAACGCGCGCAACTCGCCTACCTTGAAGGGTTGCGCAAGCAGGCGNACGGGGACATCGACGCAGCACTCGCCCGCTTCGCAGACGCGGCACGCATCGAGCCGCGGCGCGGCCGGGCGCAGGCAGAGCTGGCCCGGGTACGTCTGTTGACCAGAGCCGGTCGGATGACCGCCGCCGAGNGAGCAGCTGCGCTCGATCCGGTACGCTACGCTTGGCGCGGCGACGCGCTGGAGATTGACGTGCTGCGCGAGCTTGGCCGGCTGCAGCTTCAGGCGNGGGACTATCCCGCCGGGCTGCGTACGCTGAAGCAGGCGGCAAGCNGCGCTTCCCAACGCACCGGAAAAGCGGAGATCACCCAGGCCATGGCGGGTGCATTCGAGGAGCTGTACCTGCACGGTGCCGCCGATCGCTTGGCCCCGATCACGGCGCTGAGCCTGTACGAGGAGTTCAAGGAGCTCACTCCGTCGGGCGACAAGGGCGACGCGATGATCCGCCGTCTGGCGGAGCGTCTGGTGCAGATGGACCTTTTGGATCAGGCCGCAGCACTGCTGGAAAAACAGCTGGCAACGATGTCCGATTCCGAGGAGAGAGCACAGCTCGGCACGCGGCTGGCCGAAATCCGCCTGCTCGACAGCAAACCCGCGCCTGCGCTGGATGCACTCGCCCGTTCGCAGAGCACGCCCCTTCCTCAGCCGCTGCAGCGGCAGCGGGCACTGCTGCAGGCCCGCGCACTGGCGACGCTCGACCGGGGTGACGAGGCCCTGGCGGTGCTCGGCCAGGATGAGGGCCTCGCGGCACAATTGCTGCGCGCGCAGGTGTATCGCTCGCGCGGCGACTGGAGCCAGGCCGCAGCGGCGCTGCGCCGGGTTGTCGATGCGGCACGGACCGGCGATGCGCAGCCGCTCGACGAGCAGCAGGCGCGCGATGTTCTCGACCTGGCGGTGGCCTTAAGTCTCGCCGGCAGTGACCCGCAACTGGCCAGGCTCGACGATCAGTACGGAACGGCGATGGCGGCCACACCGATGCGCGACGCCTTCCGGATGCTTGCCGGAACGGTACCGCCCCCGATGCAGATGCTGCCGCCCTGGGCGAGCTGGTTGAAAAGGCAATGGCCTTCCGCCGGTCACTGTCGCCCGCGCCCGACACGCCGCCCTCAACGACCTCACCGGAAGCGCCGCCGCCGCGCTGACGTCTCTGTTTTCCGTTTGTGAGGGTTCAGCTGCCGAAACTGCGCACCAGACTGCCGACCACCAGATACCAGCCGTCGACCAGCACGAAGAAGATCACCTTGAACGGCAACGCCACGACGATCGGCGGCAGCATCATCATGCCCATCGACATCAGGATCGACGCAACGACCATGTCGATGATCAGAAACGGCACGAACACCAGAAAGCCGATTTCGAACGCGCGGCGCAGTTCGCTGACCATGAATGCCGGAATCAGCACCCGCAGCGGCGTCTCCACACCGACCGGCGCTTCCGCCAGCTTGGCCATCTCGGCAAACAGTGCGACATCCTGGTCGCGCACCTGAGCGGCCATGAAACTACGGATCGGCCTGGCTGCGGCCTCGAAGGCCTGAAGCTGGTCGATCTGCCCTTCGATCAGCGGCCGGATGCCCTCCTCATAGGACTGCTGCAAGGTCGGCTGCATGACAAAAAGNGTGAGAAACAGAGCGAGACTGATCAGCACCTGATTGGGCGGTGCCTGCTGCACCCCNAGCGCCGTGCGCAAGAACGACAGCACGATGATGATCCGGGTGAACGAGGTGACCATCACCAGGATCGCCGGCGCCAAGCTGAGGACGGTGAGCAGCGCCAGCAACTGGACGATGCGGGCGGTGGCACCAGAGCCGGTGTCCGCCAGGTTGATGCTAAGATTCTCCGCGGCCGCCGGGACCGCCACCAAACTCAATGCGACGCCGAGCAGCATCGGCGATACGGATCGCACCAGGGCGAGAATGCCCGGCGTGTGGAAGCGACCGCTCATCGTCCGGCCTCCGATGGCAGGCTTACCCCGTCGGCCGCCATGGCAGCGAGCGCGGCGGTGCTGCGAACGATCCCCTGCTCCACCACCATTTCTGAAGCAGGTCCGAGCAGCAGCAGATGCGTCATGTCGTCGCGCCCGACCAGGACCAGCCGCCGCTTGCCGTCGAGCGGCAGACTCTCCAGAACCGTGAGCCGCCGGCGTCCCGTCTCGGCCCGTCCGCCCTGCGCCAGACCGAGACGGCGCGCCGCGAAGGCGGCCACGCCGATCAGCGCCAGGACGAAGACCAGAGCAGCCGCGAACTGCAGATAGCTGGTCAGCGGCATGCGGAGCTCTCCTGCTGTATCGAGGGACCGGTGTCGTCCGCTTCGCTGACCTTCCCACCGCTGTTTTCAAGTCGTTGCTGCCGACAGACGGCGAGATCGTGACCCAGGGCGGCAAGGTCATGCTGCAGGTCCAGCAAGTGAGTGACCCACACCGCGGCCTGTTTGGAAGGCAATTCCTTGATCGTGCGACACAGGTCCTGGATCGCCGGACGAATTGGCGACAGATCGACGTCGGTTCCGTCGGCGAGGCGGCGGCGCGCACGTCCGATCAGAGTCGCGGCCGACTCATAGGCGGCAACAGCCCGCACCTCCGGTTCGTGCTCAACGCCATGTGGTGTCAATGGCTGCGAGGAATCCGGTTTGTCCGACACGCTCGGCTACTCCGTTCGGGGAATAACTTGCGCGCGATTGTCGGCTCACGACCTTAACGAATGGTTACGCTATGAAGAAACGACGTAGGTGGCAACGCCAGGCTGGCCTGGCCAACGCTCTCGAGCTTAATCGCGCTCCTCGGCAGGATCTGCGCCGACGGTACCACGGAACCCGGTTGCCACCACATAGAGCTCGGCCGATTCCGGCCGCGACGCTTTNGGCTTGGCGTGGCGAACGCTGCGAAACATCCGTTTCATCTCTGCCAGCAACCCGCTCTCGGCGCCGCCCTGCCAGACCTTGCACACGAAACTGCCGCCAGGAGCGAGCACGTCCGCGGCGAACGCCAGCGCGGCTTCCGCGAGTCCCATGATCCGCAGGTGATCGGCCCCGGCATGGCCGCTCGACGGCGGCGCCATGTCGCTGAGCACCGCGTCCACGGGTCCGGCGAGAACGGATCGGATACGCGCTGGCGCATCCGGTTCAAACGCATCCAGTTCGAGCACCTGTGCGCCGTCCACCGGCAACATCGGGGAGATATCCACCGCCACGACCTCACCCCCACCGGTTTTTCCAGTGCTGGCTTTTCCGGCGCCGGTGCGGTCAACCACCACCTGGGTCCAGCCGCCGGGTGCCGCCCCNAGGTCGACGACCCGAGCGCCGCGGCGCAGCAGATGGAAACGGTCGTCGAGTTCGATCAGCTTGAACGCGGCCCGCGACCGATAGCCCCGCTTTTTGGCCTCAAGGACGTACGGATCGTTCAGCTGGCGTTCAAGCCAGCGACGCGAGGACAGGCTGCGCTTGCGCCCGCTCGTCAACCGGCGGCTGCCAGTGCCGCTCACGAGACCGATGCCGGAACAGGTGCCGGGAGAGAAACCGCGCGATCCTCGGCCAGCATGCGTAACAGGATGCCTTCGCGGATTCCCCGGTCGGCGACGGTGAGCCGCTCGGCCGGAAAGCGGCGATGCAGTGCCGCCAGGATCGCACAGCCGACACCCAGCAGATCGGCACGCTCGGTGCCGACGCANGGAAGCGCAGAGCGGGTTTTGCGGTCGCTTGCCGCCAGCCGCTGGCACAGCTCGATGATGCGATCAAAATCAACATCGATGCCATCGACCAGCGACCGACGGTAACGGCGCAGACCCATCTGCACTGCCGCCAGTGTCGTCACCGTTCCCGA
This sequence comes from Defluviicoccus sp., assembly GCA_013414705.1. GTDB lineage: Bacteria > Pseudomonadota > Alphaproteobacteria > Rhodospirillales > Defluviicoccaceae > Defluviicoccus. Next base: position 1,354,288 of record CP058705.1, on the reverse strand, counting down.
CGTACCGATGACCTGCACGACACCCGGCGCAATNGCCTGCCCGATGCGGTTACGATCCTCGAACGCGGCCAGTTCATCATTTATTGCAGTCATGACGTCCGGGTGTTCAGCGGTTCCGATACCGTTGACGCCCGCCAGGGTTTCGCTCAGGGTGAGCACACCGGCTGGAAGCGACACCAGGTCATGAATGTGCGGACCCTCCCGCGTTCCGGTCTGTTCCACCCAGATTACTTCCGTCGACCCACCACCGATATCAAACAGCAGCGTCCACGGTCGTGCCGGATCCAACAGCGGTGTGCACCCGGCAAGCGTCAAACCTGACTCTTCTGCCGGTGAAATCGGCTGCAGATCGAGTCCGGTCTCTGCCCACACCCGATGCAAAAACTCGCCCCGGTTCGCAGCACTCCGGCAGGCTTCGGTGGCAACCGCGCGCACCCGCCCCACCCCTGACGANTCCATGCGCCGCTGGCAGTGCGCCAGTGCTGTAATTGCACGCGACATCGCACCATCACTCAGCCGGCCGCTGCCGGCGAGCCCNTCGCCGAGACGAACCGCACAGGACAGGGCATCGACAACGCGTAACCCCTTCTGGCGGCCTGCACCAGCAATCAACAATCTACAGTTGTGAGTCCCGAGGTCAACAGCACCGTAAAGGCCTGCATATGCAGTCTGCCCCCGTCTCGCCGCTTCGCCCCCGCATTCCCTGTCGACTCATCTGCGTTGGGCGTTCCGCCCGCCCTTTCCGCGCGCCGCCGCCTGGAGCGGCTGGTTGTCACTTCAGAGATCATTAGGCCTTGGAGCTCTTGCCGACGCAAGCCCCGGCTCACCTTCTGCGAACACGGACACCGGCTGCGTCGGAATCAAAGGCACGGCCGGGTGCACTGACGCCATTGCCCGATGTCCTGTCGCTCAACTGCGATTGGCCTGGATATCGGCGATGACCAGTTGGCAGCATGCCATCCTTATAGTATAGGGGGATACTATGTCACATACACGCGACGGAAAGACTCAGCTCATCGCCCGCGTGCGGCGGATCGCAGGCCAGATCGCTGCCGTCGAGCGGGCAATCGATTCCGAGGTCAGCTGCTCAGCCGTCCTGCATCAGGTCGCCGGTCTTCGCGGCGCCATCAATGGTCTGATGGAGGAAATCATCGAGGAGCATGTCCGCGAGCATGTCGCCCGTCCCGGCCTGGATGAGAACGCTCGTGCGGAAGCTGCCGAGGAATTGATCGCGGTGATCCGCCGTTACGGGAAGTGAGAAATGACGATGGATGTCCACGAGCACACAGCGTTCCCTCACGACCCGCTCACTCACGACCACGTTTTCCTTGGCAGCGCCCATGATCGCAACGCCCGGCGCACACTGTGGGTGGTCGTGCTGACCGCGACGATGATGGTGGCGGAGATCGCCGCCGGCATGGTCTTCAACTCCATGGCGCTGCTGGCGGATGGGGTGCACATGGCAACCCATGCCGGGGCGCTTGCGATCGCCGCGGGCGCCTACGCCTTCGCCCGCCATCATGCAAACAGCCGCCGGTTCAGTTTCGGCACCGGCAAGGTTGGCGACCTCGCCGGATCTGCTTCAGCACTGGTGCTGNGGGTGGTTGCGATCGGCATTGCCACCGAGTCGATCGGCCGGCTGTTCGAGCCGCGGAATGTGGCGTTCACCGAAGCTGCGATCGTGGCCGTAATCGGACTTGCGGTGAACCTGGCGAGCGCCGTCCTGCTCGGCGGACACAGCCATGGCCATGATCATGAAGACGACCACGATCACGCTCATGGTCACCATCACCACGGCGACAACAATTTACGCGCCGCCTTCGTGCACGTGCTCGCCGATGCCCTGACGTCCGTGCTGGCAATCGTGGCTTTGCTTGCCGGCCGCTTTCTCGGCTGGGTTTGGCTCGATCCGGTGATGGGCATTGCCGGCGCGATCGTCATCGCGGCTTGGTCTTTCAGCCTGCTGCGCGACACGGCCGGAGTTCTTCTCGATACCAACGACCCGCATCTGGAGGCGAAAGTCCGGGCCCACGTCGGAACCGACCGCGGCCTTCGGATCACCGATCTTCACCTGTGGCGCATTGGGCCCGGGGCTCACGCCCTGGTTCTCAGCGTTACGGGCCCGGTCGATCGTGAGCCGGTCGATAGCGAGGCGGTGCGGGCGCGGCTCGCACACCTGCATTTTCTGTCACACCTCACCGTCGAAGTCCGATAACCCGCATCCCGCTGCCGGGCCGGCAATCGCCTGCGCTTTGCCCTGAGGGGTGACCTCATTTAAGGGCGCCGTTAGCGTTCGTTCGGCTGCTCGCCGGGTGCCACCGACCGCCGCNCGGCCGATCTGGCGACGGACCTCGCCGCCACTCAGCAGTAGAGCTGCGAGAAGCAGCGGAAGCCCATAGTACATCAGACGGTAGACGGTCAGCACGCCCACGAGTTGGTGCAGCGGCACAACGTCCCCCAATGCGAAGAGGATGACCGCCTCGAACACCCCCAGTCCACCCGGCACATGGCTCATCACACCGGCTACGGCAGCGACACAATAAAGCGGCACAAACCCGATGAAACCGAACTCCTGATGCGGCGGCAGCAGCGCATACAGCGCCGCGGACGCAAAGCCGATATCAAGTGCCGAGATCAGCAGTTGGACGACGACGAGGCTTACCGACGGCATGGGCACCGTCATCTGGCCCACGCCAAAGCTGCGGGTACGCGAGCAGAGCGCAATCCAGCCCGCAATCCCGGCAATGGCAAACGCACTTGCGGCCGTGAGCCACGAACGGCTGATGCCAAGCCATTCGGCCAGCAGGTCGGGACGTGCAGCCACACCCAGTGCACTAACCGCACACACGCCGAATCCGAACGCGATGATACAGAATATAACGACCCGAACGATCTCGTCACTNCGGCACCCCGCCTCCGAATAGATGCGAAACCGCACTGATCCCCCGCTCAGGAATGAAAGACCGACGCTGTTGCCGATCGCAAAGCCGCAGAACGAGGCATAGGCAACCGTGCGGAGCGGCAACCTCCGCCCGACGTAATGCAGCGCCGACCAATCGTAGCCCACCAGCGCCAAGAACCCGCCGGCTGTAAAGAGGGCGCTCTCGATCAGTGCACGTCCGGGCAACTGCGCGATCGCATGACCCACATCTTCCGCCGACACGCCATGAATGAGGCGCCACAACGCCCAGGTGGTGAGCGCCAGGACAACCAGCACCACAAGCACCCCCAACTGGTGCTTGTGCGTGTCCAGCCACTCGAAGAAGCGGCGGCCGGCTGGCCGTGCGTCCGAAGAGTTGAAGTCTGACGGAGGCTCCTGCTTGGATGCGAGCCGGTCTGGCCCGTTCATGGCCCAACCGGCTCCCGGCCGCACGCTTCGATCACAGTGTCATTGTCGTCAATTCTACGGCCGTCCGCGTGCCCTCGACGACGACAATGCCGCTTTCGGTCACGAAGTAACGCTTCCTGTCCTCATCGAGGTCATAGCCGATGACCGTGTCCTCGGGAATCTTGACGTTNTTNTCCAGGATGCAGCGGCGCAATTTGGAGCGCCGGCCGATGTCGCAATTGTCGAACACGATCGAATCGTGAACCTCGGCTCCGGCATGCACGTAGACGTGCCGGCCGATTACCGAATTCTTGATCAAGCTGCCGGAAATGATGCACCCGCCTGAGAGCACCGAGTCGATCGCCTGACCGCGCCGATCTTCTTCGTCAAACGCGAACTTGGTGGGAGGATCGGAATACCCGGCGGTCCGCAGCGGCCACTGCCGGTTGAACAGGTTGAGGGCCGGCGAGATCGAGCGCATATCCATGTTGGCTTCGTAGAATGCGTCGAGCGTGCCGACATCCCGCCAATACGGTTCCTTGTCTTCCGGCTCTCCCGGAATGTTGTTGGTCATGAAGTCGTAGGCAAACATCTCGGTACGATCGATCGCCTTCGGCAGAATGTCCCTTCCGAAGTCGTGGCTGCTGTTGGGATCCTGCTGATCTTCTTCGACCAGCTTCAGCAGCATGTCCGTCGAGAAGATGTAATTTCCCATCGACGCGTAGACCTTCGAGGGGTCACCCGGCATCGTCGGCGCGTCGGCTTTCTTCTCGTGGAACGCAACCACCCGATGACCGGCGGTGGTTTCGATCACCCCGAAGTCCTTGGCGTACTTCTTGTCCGTCGGAATTGCCGCAACCGTGACATGGGCGCGTTTTTGCTCATGAAACTCGATCATGTCCCGGATGTTCATCCGGTAGATATGATCGCCTCCGAACACAGCGACAATATTCGGCGCTGATTGTTCGATCAGGTTGATGTTCTGGTGGATGGCATCGGCCGTTCCACGGTACCAGTCCTTGCCCTCGGAGCGCATTTGCGCCGGCACGGGGACAATGAACTCGTTTTTCATGATGCCGCCCAGCCGCCAACCGTCGCTCAGATGCTGCAACAGCGACTGACTGCGGAACTGGATCACGACATAGATGGAATAAATCCCGGAGTTGATCAGGTTGCTGAGAACAAAGTCCACGATCCGATACTTGCCACCAAACGGGACCGCGGGTTTGGCTCGCTCCTTGGTCAGAGGGTAAAGCCGCGTTCCNTCGCCGCCGGCGAGCACAAAGGCGAGAACCTTCAGCTGCATGTCCATTCCCCTTTTCGCTTATTGAACTTGAGATGGAGCTTCTGCGAGTTGTAGCACCGCTTGGGCGTGTGGGGACAGCCCTGTTTTTTGCGGTGCGGCAATGGCCATGCCGCGGCCATTGCCACTCTGCCATGCCACCGTAGCGCCGCTCATCGCGCAGTCCAGGGCGATTTTCACCCGAGCTGCAACGAGCCCGACAGCAACTTTGTCCGGCCAACTTCAGGGATGCTGCATTCACCGCTTCCGGTGTATGTTGCGCAAAAATTCGGGCATCGAGGAAAACGTCAATGGACATCGGAGCCTTGCTCCCGCGCCATGCGCGCTACCGTGCCGACCATCCGGCACTGATCGTCGGCGACAGAGAACTTACCTGGAGCACGTTCGACCGCGTCGTCAACAAGCTGGCCAACGCCCTGCTTGGCTGTGGTCTGCGCAAGNGAGACAAGTTCGCGACGGTCCTGCCCAACTGCCTGGAATTGATGGTCGCATACTGGGCCGCAGCAAAGACGGGCACTGTCATCGTGCCGATGAGCCCGATGCTGCAGGCCGGTGGACTGACGACGTTGCTGGCCGACTCGGACAGTGTCCTGGTCATCGGCCACGCATCGTTTGCGAAGATGTTCGCCGCGATCCGCTCCGAGCTGCCGATTGCCGCGGACCGCTGGATTCTCGTCGGTGGCGAGGGTGCGGACCAACAACAGAACGCGTTCCGCCGCTACGACGATTTCGTTGCCGCCGGTTCCGAGGATGCACCGCCCGATGCCGGTATCGTCGATGAGGACATGTTCAACATCATGTACTCGAGTGGCACGACCGGCCTGCCGAAAGGCATCGTTCACACACATTACGTTCGTGCCATGTATTGCATGATTTTTGCATCATCTTTCCGCATCATTCCGGAAAGCGTCGTGCTGCATGCGGGCTCAATCGTGTTCAACGGCAGCATGGTCGACCTGATGCCGTGGATGTTCGTCGGCGGGACCTACGTTCTGCATGAGAGTTTCGACGCGGGCCGGGTGATTGAGGACATTTATCGCCGCAAAGTCACCCACGTCGTGCTGGTGCCGGCGCAGATCACGGCCATTCTCGATCATCCGTCCTATACGCCGGAGAAGCTCGCCAGCCTGGAAATGCTCCACAACATTGGCGCACCGCTGCATGTGCGGTTCAAGAGCCGTATCAACGACGAGCTGCCCGGCCGGTTCTATGAGCTGTACGGCCTGACCGAAGGGTTCATGACCGTGCTCGACAAGCACGACTCGATCCGCAAGCTCGGCTCGGTGGGCTGCCCGCCGCCGTTCATGCACATCCGCATCCTGCGGGACGATGGCAGCGAGTGCGGGCCCGGCGAAATCGGCCAGATTTGCGGCCGCAGCCCGTGCATGATGCCGGGCTACTACAAGCGGCCGGACCTCACGGCGCAGACGATCCGCGACGGCTGGCTGCACAGCGGAGACGCCGGCTATCTCGACGAAGACGGCTATCTGTACCTCGTCGACCGGATCAAGGACATGATCATCGTCGGCGGCGTGAACGTCTATCCGTCGGACATCGAGNGGATCGTCATCCGTCACCCTGCGGTTCGCGAGGCGGCCGTCTTTGGCGTACCACACGCGAAGTGGGGCGAGGTGCCGGTGGCCGCCGTCACGCTGCGGGAAGGAGAGCAGCTGACGAAAGAGGCGCTCATCCAGTGGACGAACGATCGGGTCGATGCCAAGTTTCAACGGCTCTCTGACGTGCTCTTCTACGAGGAATTTCCCCGTAACGTTGCCGGAAAGACGCTGAAGCGCGAAATGCGTGACACGTATGAATCCGAAGCGGCAAAAGTGGACGAACCACACCCGGCTGAATAATCGACCCCGAATTGCGGGCGTCCGTTGAGAGGCGGCGTCGGCTGTACCTGCAAAGTCAGCGCTGGCGTGGCAGGGATCTTTGGCGACGTAGACCCGACAGGTAGACATGCCGTCATCAGCGAAGTGGTAGGTCTCCTCCGGCCGGCTGCGCTGCTCAGGATCGCGGAGGTTCCAGTTCTGCCGGGCGATGCCGGTGGTTCCGCCGCCGGACTCGCCGAGATAACCGATGTGCCGCCGGTGATCGCTGCGCTGATTGAAACGGCCCCGCCGGCACGCGAGGCTCAGGTCAGTGTCCAGCGTTCCCACGGTCCAGTATGGCTGCCACGAGCGGGCATACGTGCCAGCCTGCACTTGGCCAGCATCCAGCCCGAACACGGCCGCCCCGAATACGGCCGGTAGGAGCAGAACAACCCACGGTGCCGCTTGCGCCCTGTGCCTAGGCTTACGGCCATGCATCGCTCTGCTCCCCGCCTCGCTCGCGCCACGTCTCCCCCGAGCATCACCATAACCCACAGCCGATTCTCGCGCTGTGACGGAGGCACTATGACGGCGGAGACGTTCGCCGGTCGGTTGGCTGTCGCCAAGGCAATCGTCGAGGCAACAGGTCAGGGCAACAGGCAGGATTGATCCCGCACGCTTGATCCAAGGGGCCCAATTCCTCATGGTGCATCCTGGGCTCGGATGTGGGGCCCGGGCAAGGCACTGGGGCATGGAGCTGCTGCAGACGCGATGAGCGACTGGGACGACTTTCTGGAAACGCTGCAACTGGGCGCCCTGGTACCGGCGGAGTACGAAGTCTACCGCCCAGCGGTGGTGGACGGCCTGACGTTCTTTCTCGAGAACCTGAACGCGGATCGGGCCATCGACCTGCTGGCGGAACAGGCAGAGATGCCGACCGAGACGCCGGTCGAACATCGGCTGGTGGCGATCGCCCGCCACTGCCCGGCGCTGCACAAGCTGGGCCAGGTGCTCGCCCGCGATCGCCGCCTGCCGCCGCAGTTCCGCAGCCTGCTGCAGCACCTGGAGACGATGGCCTCGCCGCTGTCTGTCGACGACGCCCGGACGATGGTCGAGGCGGAGCTGGGGCCGCTCGACGCGCTCGGCCTGTTCGTGGACGAACCGCCGCTGGCGGAAGCGAGTGTCGCCGTCGTCGTTCCGTTCNATCGCCGCGCCGGATTCACCTGCGGCGCAACAGCGGAGAGCGCCGGGCCGCTCGACAAGGCAACCGACGGCGATGGCTGGCTGCGCGGCGTCTGCAAGCTGCTGAAACCCGGCATCGAAGAAAAGCTGGAAGAGGAGCTGGACCTGCTGCAACGGATCGGCGCCTTGCTCGACGACCGTTGCCAGGCGTACGGACTGCCGCAGATCGAGTACGAACAGACGTTCCTTGAGGTGCGCACGCTGCTGGCACGCGAAATCCACCTGGAGCACGAACAAGAGCATATGCGCGAGGCGAAGCGCACCTACGCCTCGATGCCGCAGGTGGTAATCCCGGAAGTCTTCGCGTTTTCGACCCCCAGACTGACCGCCATGCAGCGGATCGACGGCACCAAGGTCACCGACGCACCGATGCTGTCCGCCGCCGGCCGCCATAAGCTTGCGAACCTGCTGGTGCGCGCGCTGATCGCCCAGCCGCTGTGGTCGGAGGTGGACAACAGCCTGTTCCATGCCGATCCGCACGCCGGCAACCTGTTCGCGATGCCGGACGGCCGGCTGGCGATCCTCGACTGGAGCCTCGTCGGCCGGCTGCACAAGAAGGACCGCATTGCGCTGACCCAGATCCTGATCGGCGCGCTGACCGCCGATGCCGGCCGCATCTGTGAGGCGATCGGTGTTCTCGCCGATGGACGCTTCGACGAGCGTGCACTAACCGAGCTGGTGTCCGCGCGCACGAGCGGCCTGAACCGCGGCGCGTGGCCCGGGATGTCCTGGCTGATGGAGCTGATGGACGCGGCGGTGACGCAAGCGCGCTGCCGGTTTTCCGGCGACCTGGTGATCTACCGGAAGGTGATGCAGACCCTGGAGGGCGTCATTCCCGACGTTTCCCCCGCCTGTCGCGCTGATCGGGTGCTCACCGCCGCCCTGCTGCGCCAGCTTGCCGGCGAATGGGGCGAGCGCGCGATCTCGTTTCCGTTCACCCGCCAGTTCGCCACCCACCTGTCGAACCTCGATCTCACCCAGCTGATGGTGTCGGTGCCACTGTTCGGGTCCCGGCAGTGGGCCGGCTTCCGGCGCAAGCTGCTGGCAGGACGCGGCCGCGCCGCCGTCTGAGCCCTGCACGCACGCCCTCGGAGCATCACTCTTCGGACGATCAATAGAGGTGCTGACCGCCGGTCACCCAGATCTCGGTTCCGGTGACGTAGCCGGAGTCGGACGAGCACAAGTAATAGATGGCGTTGGCGACGTCGCGGGGNCTGCCCATCCGTTCCAGCGGAATACGCGGAATCAGCACGTCGTATTCCGGCTGGATCATCGATGTTTCGATCTCGCCCGGTGCCACCGCGTTCACCCGCACGTCAATCGCCGCACACTCGTGCGCCAGTTCGCGGGTCAGCGCTGAGAGGGCCGCCTTGGAGATCGAATAGGCCGACCCGGCGAAGGGATGGACGGCGTGACCCGCGATCGACGTGACGTTGACGACCGCGCCTTTGCCGCGATGCAGCGCCGCCGCGAAACCGCGCACCAGCTTCAGCGGCGCGAAGAAGTTGATTTCCAGCACGTCGTGCCATGCCCCCAGGTCACCGTTGAGGCAGCCAAGGCGCTCCTTGTACGGGGTTTTTGGCGACATCCCGGCGTTGTTGACCAGTGCGTGAAGCGGCGTGCCGTCGAGCACCCGGTTTGCCTCGCTGATGAAATGCGCCAGACTCCGGGANTCACCCAGATCGGTCGGAATATGCGCCGTCCAGTTCAGGTCCCGCTTGCACTCAGGCGGGGCCTCCTCCCGTGAGCAGGTGATGATCCGCCATCCGCGCTCCAGAAACACGCTCGCGGTCGCATGCCCAATGCCACGGCTGGCGCCGGTGACGATGACAGTACGGCGATTATCGTCCTCAGCTGCAGTCATCCCGCTCTCCAGACATTGATGCCGTGCGCGATCAGGCCCGCCTGCGCCGGTTCGCCGGGCCTGATCAGACCGGAGCTCAATGAGCCAGCAGCAGCGGAAGGCTGGTCTTCTCAAGCAGGTGACGGGTCACACCGCCCAAGATCAGTTCACGCAGCCGGCTGTGCGAATATCCGCCAAGCACGACCAAATCCGCGCCGGCGCCTGCGGCAGCGAGTGCCTCACTCGGCGACGGATGACCTGAGAGCACCGCGGTTTCGGCGTTGATCCCATGCCACGCCAGATAGCGAGCGAGATCCGCAAGACCTCTTGCCGTCTCGTCACCGTCCCCGACGCTCACGGCCGTCACCCGCTGGGCGCGGGCAAGCAGCGGCAGGGCCCCCGCAACCGCGCGGGCCGCTTCAGCGCTCTGGTTCCAGGCAACGACGACCCACCGCGGTGCACCGGCGCGATCGGTCGGGTTTTGTCCCTCCGCCCGTTTGCCCGCAACGAGCACCGGCCGACCCGTCTCGAACAGGGCTGCTGTCAGCACCGGAGCGCTGCCGTGCACCTCATTGCCGGTCCGGCCGACAACGATCAGATCAGCCAGGCGTCCGGCCAGCACAACCGCATCCGCCTCTCGCCCCATCTCTTCCAGCCAGGATGCCGAAGGTCCACCCGTGCCTGGTGAGTCGGCATCCGGTATNACCGGCAGCATGACGCCTTTCTTCGAACATCGCGCGCGCGGCGCCCGCTGCGCGCTTTCCTGTTCGGTCAGCTCGACCAGTTCTTGCACCAGCGCACCAGACATTCCCTCTCCGACATAGGAACCGCTTCCGTCGGTTCCACGCGCACGCAGTCCCTCCACGTGCGCGCCAAACTCCTTGGCCAATGCAAATGCACTATCGAGAGCGCTTCGGGCGCCGTTTCCAGCCTGCACGGATACCAGGATCTTGCGGTAACTCATTGTCACCTCCGCCTGCACTGCTGCATCATGGCAATCTAAAGTTCGGATGAAAAGTACCTGGCAACTGTCCCGGCACCGGCTCCGTCGCCCTGGAGTTCGTTCGACAACTCACGGACGGGGCGCGGGCGGCGGCGCCAGCAGATCCCAGGTCGCCTGTTCGATCAGCCGCACCAGTGGCCTGCTGTCGAGGCCGGCACTGCGGCCGACACGCCCGTCCACCCGCGACAGCAGTTGCGTTCCGTCGCAGAAGCCGGCGTTCAGGGAGACTTCTCCTTTGGCCGCGGATCGCCACCGACGGGCTGATCAGCACACGGGTTCGAGCCTTCGGCATTGAAAACGTAGACGAGCCGCCGCCCTACCCGCGCCTCCCCATCGCTTTCGCGGATGACCGGCGGCGTCGCTGTCCAGGTCATTGCCCCTTCGACGATGCGGAAGACGGCTTCGGACGTCGCCTCGTCCGACGCAAACGCCGGGTGTCCGCGCACGATCACCGGCAGCAGGCCTCCGCCCTGCGCAAGAGCCCACGGATCCTCGATCGGATGCACGGCGGTCGTCGTCGGCCAGTCGTCGCATGCTGCCGTTGCCAACAGAAGGACGCCCATCGACACTGATGCAGCGAAGCGCAGGTACCGCGTACGGATCATGCATGGGTCTCCTTGCTGTTGTGATCACTTTGCTGGATGATCGCTGCGTCTGCTCGCCGCGCCAAGCGAGAGCACGGTCTGGGAACACGCCGCCTTGGACGCCGCGGGAGCGCCGTCGCATGCTGTCCGATCTGACCACGCTTGACGTCGTCGCCATCACGATCTTTNTCCTGGTTTGGTTTGTCTACCAGATGCTCTTCGATGGCTGGTGGCGCCGTCGGGACTGCATCAATGCGCAGATGGCTCAGTTGCGCCGCGCCTGGATGCGACAGCTGCTGGCTCGCGATAACCGCATCGTCGATNCGACTCTCGTTGGTCACACGATGAACAGCGCCACGTTCCTGGCCTCGACAACCATGCTCGTGCTTGCCGGGCTGATCGGCGTGCTCGGTTCGGCCGAGCAGGTGTACGGCGCGATCAAGAACATCACCGTTCTGCTCGGCAGCGGCCAGCGCCTGTTCGAATGGAAGCTGGTCCTGCTGATCGGCATCTTCATCTATGCCTATTTCAAATTCACCTGGGCACTGCGGCAGTTCAATTATTTTTGCGCGGTGGTTGGCAGCGCTCCAGATGCGCGAACGCAAACGGTGGACGTTGAGACATGCGCAGACCGGATGGCGTCAGTGATGTCCCACGCCGTCGCCGAGCTCAATGCCGGAGTGCGGGCGTATTACTTCGCGTTTGCCGCCGCCACCTGGTTTCTCCACCCGCTGGTGTTCATCGCCGCAACACTGCTGATGGTGCTCGTGCTCGCCCGCCGCCAGCTTTCCTCGCCGACGGCCCAACTGCTCCGCGAGCACGCCGCCGATCTTGTCCGCCGCTGAAACGCCGGAGCATTTCCCGAGCCATACAGCGCGGGCAAGATTACAACCGGGACTGAAGATATAGAGGAGTCGCAACGTGCAGGAGTTCGATGCGTCGGCGGCGCTGATGGGTGGTGCGCTGATCGGGGCGGCAGCGGTGCTGCTGATGGTCTCACTCGGACGCATCGCCGGCATTTCCGGTATCGTCGGCGGACTGATGAGCGCGAAACGCAAGGACATCGGCTGGCGGCTGGCCTTCCTGGCCGGTCTGGTTGCCGGCCCCTGGGTGCCGGTGCTGTTCGGCGCCCCGATGCCCCCGATCGACGTGGACGCCAGCATTCCGGTGGTGATCCTCGCGGGCGTGCTGGTCGGCNTTCGAACCCGCCTCGGCAGCGGCTGCACCAGCGGCCATGGTGTGTGCGGCCTCGCCCGGCTGTCGCCGCGCTCGCTCGTCGCAACGCTCGCGTTCATGGCAACGGCCGTCGTGGTGGTTTTTCTCGNNTTCGCCATCTGTTTGGCCAGGGTGAGGAGGCACACGATGAGCGGCTTGCTGCGATTCACACTCGCGCTGTTGGCCGGGTTGCTGTTCGGCGCCGGGCTCGCACTGTCGCAGATGATCAATCCGGCGGTCGTGCTCGCGTTCCTGGATGTGGCACAGATCCCGGCCGGCCTGTGGAATCCCAGCCTCGCGCTGGTGATGCTGGCAGCGGTGGGCGTCACCTGGCTTGGGTACAGACTGGCGTTTCGACGCGCCGGACCGCTCGCTGCTCCGGTGTTCCAGGTGCCGACCGCACGGACGATCGATGCCCGTCTGATCGGCGGCGCCGTGCTATTCGGGTTAGGCTGGNGGCTCTGCGGCTATTGCCCGGGGCCCGCTATTGCCGGCCTGAGCCTGGGCGTCCTCAAGACCTGGGTCTTCGTCACGGCCATGGCTGCCGGCATGGTGCTTCACCATGTGTGGACTGGAAGAGTGGGCGCCCGCCCGCCACAAGGGGCAGCTTTACAGAAGTGATAGCATTTCGGTAGTCGTCATTCCCACCTTTGCCCAAGTACGAACGGGAAACACAGCGTCACCGGAGCGATCCGTGACGACGACGAACAATGACGAACGACGAGGGACCGAATGCGATGGATGACACCCGGCTGGGCTTCGACAACAGCTATAAGCGACTGCCCGACCAGTTCTATGTCGCCATGCCACCGGAGCCGGTGGTGGCGCCGCGTCTCATCGCCTTCAACCGGCCGCTCGCCCAGGCTCTCGGTCTTGCGCATCTCGAAGCCGACGCCGCAGACATCTTTTCCGGCAATGCTGTGCCCGCAGGCGCCGAGCCGATCGCCCTGGCCTATGCCGGCCATCAGTTCGGCAGCTTCGTCCGGCAACTGNGGGACGGCCGGGCGATTCTGCTGGGCGAGGTCATCGACCGCGACGGCCAGCGCCGGGACATCCAGCTCAAGGGCAGCGGCCGGACCNCCTTCTCCCGCCGTGGCGACGGGCGCGCGGCGCTGGGTCCGGTGCTGCGCGAATACCTGATCAGCGAGGCAATGCATGCGCTCGGCATCCCAACGACCCGCGCGCTTGCCGCGGTCACGACGGGCGAGCCGGTGTATCGCGAGCGGGTCCTGCCGGGCGCGGTACTGACCCGGGTGGCCGCGAGCCACGTCCGGGTAGGAACGTTCGAATACTTCGCCGCCCGCGGCGACGTGGATGCCGTCCGCGCGCTAGCCGATTACGTCATCGCCCGGCATTACCCGGACCTCACCGGCCACGACCGCCCCTGCCTCGCCCTGCTCGCAGCAGTGACCGAGCGCCAAGCGTCGCTGATCGCCCGCTGGATGCATGTCGGCTTCATCCATGGGGTGATGAACACCGATAATACGGCCGTATCCGGCGAGACAATCGACTACGGCCCGTGTGCATTCATGGATACCTACGATCCCAAGACCGTCTTCAGCTCCATCGACCACGACGGCCGCTACGCCTATGGCCGGCAGCCACAGATCGCTGCCTGGAATCTGGCGCGCCTCGCCGAAGCGCTGCTGCCCCTGCTCGACCCCGAGCCGGAGACAGCGGTCGAACGGGCAAACGAGGTACTGGGTGCGTTCTCCGAACAGTTCCAGCGGGTCTGGCTGGACGGTGTGCGCCGCAAGCTCGGTCTCGTCACCGTGGAGCCGGACGACCTCGTCCTCGTCCGCGACCTGCTTGACGCGATGCACCAGCAGGCTGCCGATTACACGCTGACCTTCCGCCGTCTGTGCGACGCCGCTGACGCGGGCGGCACGAATGCCGAGGCCCGCACCCTGTTCCAGGACCCGGCGGCGTTCGACAACTGGGCGGTGCGCTGGCGCGCGCGCCTCGAACGGGACCCTCAGTCGTCACAGCAGCGGGCGGCCGGCATGCGCTCGGTCAACCCGGCGTTCATTCCGCGCAACCACCGGGTGGAGGAAGCCCTGCACGCCGCAGTGGAAGAGGACGATCTGGCCNCCTTCGAACGCCTGCGCGCGGTCCTCGAACGACCCTATGAGGACCAGCCGCAGATGGCGGCTTACGCCGACCCACCCGAGCCGTCCGATGAGGCGTACCAGACGTTCTGCGGGACGTAAGCCAATCCAGGCAGCTTTGTTTGCGGTCGACTGCCGCCTCGGCAAGGGTTAGACACTCCGGCTTTTGGTACAGGGAGACGCTCATGCAGAAAGCGTCCCGGGCTTCGGAGCCGTTCACAGCAAAACGGGAGAACTGGACGTCGCGCCTGGGCTTTGTCATGGCCGCCGCCGGCTCGGCGGTGGGGCTCGGCAACATCTGGCGATTTCCCTGGCTCGTCGCCTGCGCTGCAATCTTCGACGCTCTGTGCCGCGTCGGCGAATTGACACGGGACTGGAAACCGTGAGGGCACGACGAACAACCCCACGCCATCGTGCACGCGAAATCCTAGTGCTTCCGAAGCTTCGCTTACGGTCAATTCACCCTACTCAATCTGTCCACCCCCCAAGCGGCGTACTCACGCTCATGATGGTTCCATCTTCTCAGCAGTTGAAGCCTCCAGAAAGCTCGGCACGGTTCAGTGGTCAGCCGCGTATCGTTCTTCTGACCGCAATTTCGGCCTGCTATTCACGCTCACCATCCGCCTGCAGGACTGCGAGGGCCGCGGCGGCGAGCGTGGCGTGGGCTGCGGCCGTTGGGTGCAGGTAGTCCCAGAACAGTTGTCCGTCGCAGTGATCACGCAGGCAGGGTGTTGTGACGTCGTGGAATCCGGCTGCCTCGGGGTCGGCCATCAGCCGCTCCATGAGTCCGTAGGCGTCGAGACGATGGATGTGGACGTGCGTCTGATTCTCGACCTTGCGGAGTTGGTCTTCTAGCGCCGCATTAAGGACGCGGGTCAGCCGGCTGGCCTCGGCGGTACACGCAGCGCCGTGGGCGCGAACCACCGGCGCATAGCCGATGTCGGGCAGGTTGGGCACCAGGATGGTGCGCGCGCCGGCATTGGCCAGATCGGCGACCGATGCGCCCAGCGCGGCGGCAGCGGTGCGCGCGGCGGTGTCGCGTCCGGTCATGCAGCCTGCCCTCAGCAGGTCGTTGGCTCCGGCGTAGAGCACGTAGAGCGCCTGCGGATCGGCGCGTCCGTCGTGGCTGGCAAGGTAGCGGACGACTTGGCCGCGAAGGTCGGTTGCACTGCCGTGGGTCAGCGCACCACCGACCGCATAATTGTTGCCGCCGGACCGCGACGGTCGCAACGGCAACCCCAGACGCTTGGCCAGCACCTCGACCCAGGGCGGACCGTTGGAGTAGTGGCCAGCATTGCCGTTGTCGGACAGGCTGTCACCGAACACCACCATCGTGGTGTAGCGGGGCATCGGAGCCACCATTGCCGTCGCGGCATCTGCGCTGCCTTGGGCGGAGACGCCGCCGACCCCGTAACTGACACGGCCGCACCGAGGATTACGGCCTGGGAAAGTCTCCGCCAGCGGTCCCGTCGTGACGGCGGCCGCTGCCCCGGCAGCAATGCACACCGTCCGCGGGCCTGTGTGTCAGCGGTTGGTGGCCGCGTCGGTGTGCCCGGATCCGGACGCATGGGAGCGTTTCGGTCTTGGCGGCGCAAGGAAGCTCAGTTGAGACAACTCGGCAGCGAGGGCGCCTGACAGCGGCGGCCGCGACGGTGCGGCGGCGGGCTTCTGCGTCGCCGGTCGAGGGAAGCGTTCCCGCCGCGCTGCTTGTTTGCCGCCGCCTGCTGACCCTGGCGTTGCGGTGCGGGCGATCCGGCCTTCCTGGGCTTCTGTCCGGCTTTGGCCTGACGGTTGGATGGGCCGTCGGACGGCTTGCCGGATGCGGGGGCTCCGATGCTGATCTGCCCGGCTGAGCCTGCGCCGGCCGCTTACCCTTGCCGTTCGCTTTGCCGTTGCCGTTGGGATTGCGGATGCCGGCAACCGGGGCGGCAGCGCGACCGCCACGTGCAGCAACGTGGGTGACGCCGCGTGGGGCNGATGCCACACGGGGCGATACTGGGACAGGCTCGCCCGCCCGGACCGGTTCCATCACCACCGTGCCGCGATGACTGTGCACCGCCAAGCGGCGACGGATCAGGGTTTCGATGTCCTTCAGGTAGGGCCGTTCGTCCGCATCGCAAAACGAGATCGCGATACCCGAAGCGCCGGCGCGCCCGGTGCGCCCGATGCGGTGCACGTAGCTTTCCGGAATGTTCGGCAGCTCGAAATTGATCACGTGGCTGACGCCGTCGACGTCGATGCCGCGCGCGGCAATGTCGGTTGCGACCAGCACCCGTGCCCGACCGGAGCGGAAGCGGGCCAAGGCCTGTTCCCGCTGGCCTTGCGACTTGTTGCCGTGGATCGCAGCGGCGCCGACACCGGCCGTTTCCAGATGCCGGGTGACGCGGTCGGCGCCGCGCTTGGTGCGGGTGAACACCAGCGCCCGGGTGATCGCCGCATCGCCCATCATCGAGGCGAGCAGCGCGGGCTTGTCCCGCTGCGGGACGTGGATCACCCGCTGGTCGACCTTTTCGACCGTAGTCGATGCCGGGCTCACCGTCACCTCGACCGGATCGTCCAGCATCTCGGCTGCGAGCGCGCGGATTTCGGACGGCAGCGTGGCCGAGAACAGCAGCGTCTGGCGCTGTTTCGGAGCGGCACGGACGATGCGGCGCACGGGGGCGATAAAGCCCATGTCGAGCATCCGGTCGACCTCGTCCAGGACGAGGAATTCAACAGAATTCAGGGCGATGTTGCCCTGGTCCATGTGGTCGAGAAGCCGGCCCGGGGTGGCGACGAGGATATCGACGCCACCGGCCATCGCGCGCACCTGTGGCTGAGCGCCGACACCGCCAAAGACGACGGTGACGCTCAAGCGCAGGCCGCGACCGTAGACGCGGAAGCTTTCGGCGATCTGGCTCGCCAGTTCGCGGGTGGGGGCCAGGGCCAGCACGCGGCAACTCCGCCGGCCGGCACGCTGCTTTTGTGCCGCAAGCTGGTGCAGGATCGGCAGCGCGAAGGCTGCGGTCTTGCCGGTGCCGGTCTGCGCGAGTCCGAGCAGGTCGCGACCGACAAGGATGTGGGGGATGGACTGCGCCTGAATTGGCGTTGGCGCAGCGTATCCTTCGGCCGCCAGCATCTCCAAAATGGGCGCAGCAAGGCCGAGTTCGGCAAAAGTGTTCAAGTGATTCGTGCTTTCAGTTGTGAAACAGGTGTCGGATGGCTGCGCGCGCTTCGGAGAAGGCCGCCGTCTGCATCTGGCAGAAGCTGGTCAGCCTGTCGCATACGATCAAAGCACCCGGCCATCCAAAAACCATCACCGACAGGCGTCAAGGAAAGCAGGGAGTTGGCAAATGCATCCAACATGCAGCTCTTATGTGGACCCGCCACCCTCGCCGGTCAAGCGAAAGTGGGGTGAACACTGTCACCCCATGCATGTCTGTGCCGCCCACCCCGGCCCGGCCCCGGCCCGGCGGCCGGATCGGTCGGATTACGGCGCTTTGCGTAGCCCTGACGGGCCGGGCGGATGACCAACAAGCATCGTGTCGAAGTACTTCACGTCTGCGGCATTGATTATGCCGTCGAGGTTGAAGTCGTAAGCGTTCTTGTATTTCGCATTGCCAAGCTGCGCGTTGAGCGCGGCGGTGAGCAGCTTGCGGTCGGCAGCATCCGTGCGCAGGTCGTTGTTCAGGTCGCCGTCACACGCGTCGCCGAACTTGTCACCGTCGGAATCCCACTGACTGGCGTTGGCGACCTGGGTGCAGTTGTCCGCCTTCAGCGTCACGCCGTCGCCGTCGGCATCCGCCAGCGGGGCGCAGGCATCTGCCCGGTTGATCCAGGCGTTGATTACCAGCCGTGCCGGGTCGACAAGCGTCGTTGCCAGTGGCGGCATCTGGCCCGCGCCACGTCGGCCCATGCGGATCGAGATCAGCGAATGGCTGGCATCGCCGGGCTTCAGGATTTGCGCTCCCGCCACGCCCAGGTCGTCGATGCGTGTCGGCGCGTTGCACGCGTTCATGGCGGTAACGGCGGTACCGTAGCGGAAATCGATGTTGGCACGCAGCGGCACGCCCGGTCGATGGCAGTACGAGCAGTTGGCGTGCAGGTAGCTGCGCGATCGCTGAATGTTTGACTGGTACGCCGCATTCATCGGTGACAGCGCTGGCAGGTCCTTTACCGGTTTCGCCAAGGCGTTGGTGAACAGGCCGATGTGATCCCACGTCTTCAGCTGGTGGCCGACGATGCCGCCGGGATAGGTGTACAGGCTGTTGAGCTGCGCGATTTCCGGTCCCAGTGCAAAGGCGGCAGCGGACGTATGGCAGATCAGGCATTCGCCGCGGCCGGGCAATTTCCAGGAGATCGTACGGCCCGGGGCCATCTGCACCGGGATGGTTTGTCCTTCTGCGGGAACCAGTGTGGCGTCCGTTCCGGCGGCATTCCACTGGTAGGTGTAGCCAGCCCATTGGCCGTTGTTGTGCAGCTTGAGCTGCCGCGTCTCGAACGGCTTGTTCTGNAGCGTAAAGGTTTTCATCAGGACCGTACCGACCGGAAACGCGAAGTCTCCGTCAGCGCGGATGGTGATGCCGCGCCCATTCGGCAGCGCCAGCCAGCGCTGCTTCGCCGCTCCGTCGGACCACAGCTGATTGTTGACCTGGAAGGGGATCAGTCCCGGCGCAGCGGCTTTTGGGTTTCCGGGTTGGACACAGCCCGTCTGCGACAGCAGCTGCGGAATGTTGCCGCCCCCGGCACTGGTGCCGTTAGGCTCCATCTTGTAGATCGTCCCCGCTTGTGCACCGGTTCCGTACAGCTCCTTGCGCGTCGGTGAANNGAACAGGTTGATCTTGGGGGCGCCGCTCAGCAGAAGCTCGGTCTTGTATGCGTTTCCGTTGGGGACGATCGAGTAGATCTCGCCCGCTCCCCAGATGCCGAAGATGAACCGTCCCCGAAGCGCCGGAAGCAGCGAGCCATTGTAGACGCGGCCACCGATCGAGGCGATCGAACGACCGTTGTGTCCGACCTGGAAGGCCGGCGGCGTCTGCGGGCGTGTGCAGTCCTGGCCTGCCGGACGTTTCGGGCGGCAGTCGTTGCCCTCGAAGATCGGCCAGCCGTAGTTGCCCCCGCGGGTGATATCGTCGATTTCTTCCCAGGTGGCGTCCCCAACATCGCCCAGCCACAGCCGTTTCGACGCCGGATCGAAGTCGAAGCGCCAGGGNTTGCGCACGCCGACGGCGTAAATTTCAGGGCGTGCACCGGCCGTCGTGCGCCAGGGGTTGTCGGGCGGGATCTTGTACGGCGGATTGGCGCCGGCAGGGACGTTGACATCGATGCGCAGCACCTTGCCGCGCAGATCGCCCAGGAGCTGTGCAGGGATGGTGGCAATGTTGGCGCCGCCGTTGAGCGTGCCGTCGCCGCTGCCAAGGTAGAGATAGCCGTCCGGACCGAAGACGATGTTGCCGAAGTGATGCAGCCAGGAGGATGTCTGCGTCTGTTTCAGCAGCACCACTTCGGACGCGGGATCGACGACAAGATTGTTGCCGGGACGGAAGGTGAAGCGCGAAAGATAAGACGTGGTCGTCGCCTCGCCCGACTTGCGGGCATTATAGACAATGAATACCCAGCGCCGGGCGACGTTGGTCGCGAACTGCGGATGGAAGGCGAAGCTCACCAGTCCATAATGTTCGGATCCACCGGGTGCATAGGCGTTACCGGGGCCGTTGATGCCGATCTTGGCGGAGATGTTGAGCGCCTGGACCACTGCCGATTGGCCGCGGATAAAGCTTGCCATGGCACCGGGACGGGTAATGTAGAAATAACGGTTGATGTCGACCGGCGAGACCTTGATATCGAATGGTCGTCGACTGGTTACCTCCTGGAACGCCGGAACCATCTTGATTCCGGTTCCTTGTGCCGGGGCATCACCGGCGAGGCAGGTTGAATTCGACGGGCGCGCGCTCAGGGCTGACAACGGATCACCCGGCACCGCCGAAGCCGAATTGGGGGCTGCAAAGGTAAACATCGTACTCACCGACGCCGTCACGACGGTGAGCAGAAAACCTTCCCGGGCGGAACGGAATGGTTCGCCGCGAGCCCCTTGCGTCTCATGTTGATCTCCAAAGATCGCGATGACTTTGTTTCGGACGGCAAGCCTTCAGGTTGGATTTCGTAGGGACAGACCTTTACTATTTCTGACATACTAACAAAGCAATTTGAGGCCTTGTTATTACTTTCGTGTCTAAATTAAGTAGATTTTACAGCGATCGCGCCAGCGAAATGAGCAATTTCTGCGCATTGTATAGCGAATATGTTTGCGCTGTGACGAAATTAAGTACCTATATGAGGCATAAATATGCAAGCATATTATAGTTAGAACATCTATGACGTGTTTCTATTTTTCAGGAGTATTAAGCGATTGTTTACTACCGTCCCGCAGTCGTCTCGGCGCAAGGCGCTGGCGGTCAGAATATGTTGACTTGCGAATATGATGCGCAAAATATGATCTAAAAAGGCGATAGTTTTCGACGGAGTTCTATCTAAGGTGTCAGCATGTGCAGCAACAGCATGCTCCTGCATCGGCACCGGTGACGAAAATCGGCACTGGAATGCGAGTCGGATCGCGTATCATAGACGGATGGCTTGTTGCAGGGAAGGAACACATCGCCGACATCGCACCTTTTGTTCGCGCCGTGAACGAGGTGATGCGGGTCCTCATGGGAGCGCAACAAGTGGCTGATCAATTGGAAATATAAGCGTGCTCGCAATCGCATTTTTCCGGCGTTGGAAACACGCGAAAAATACGACTACAAAGCCATATTGACTTTGTGGGCTCGTGTGGCCAGATGGCAGGCGTGAACGGGAAAGAACGGGGTGTTGCCGCACCCCGTTCCCAAGCTCACATGACGGTAACTGTGAAGGAGCTTACGCTTGGCTAATATTGTCTACAATATGGACGGCGAAACTGTCGACCCTGTATTTTTCGCCGTCGTGCCGGATTCCTTCATGACGGAGAGGTTCGGCGTCACAACGGATGTGCGCGACTGGGGCCGTGCGGAAGACTGGTCCGAGGAAGAGGACCAGCCGCTGTTGTCCCCACACGACCGGTGGAGCTTCTAGGGCCCACCTGCACGGTTCGCGGATAGGGTCGGCGCCGTCAGCGCCGCATGCGGCTCACTGCCGCAACGCCCACGGCGGCCAACAGGCTGCGGGCCACTCCTACCCGAGCCGCGAACCGAGAGCATCGGAAACGCAAACTGCACATGGAGGTTGAACGTGTATCACACGAGATACGTGGAGAGTGCGCGTGCCCTCATACGCGAGCATGGCGCGACGTCCGAAGCGGTTGCTGCCGAGCGGGCGGAAGAGCAGATTACGAACATCGACGTCGGCGGATTTGCCTTCTGGAAACGCGTCGAGCGGAGCATCCCGACGGCGGCGTTCTAAATCCAGACCCGACGGTCGCTTGGTTACACCTACCAACTGACTGAGCTGTCGTGTTCGGAGCGATCTCCGGACACGCAAGGCAGTTGCGGCGGCTCCGCCTCTTTGGCGGAGCCGCTTGCGATGCAGCACGGTTCGATCGCCGAAGGGCGGGCGTTCACAACTCCAGATGCGATGGCGTTCAGATTACGCCTGCTTCGTGCAGCCGTTTCATCTCGGGCGCACTCAGGCCGAGCAACTTCTCGTAGATCGCCTCATTGGCGTCGCCGAGCGCGGGTCCGGGCGTGGTGATNCTTCCCGGGGTCGCCGAGAGTTTCGGGATGACGTTCGGGACCACCACCGGACCGACNACCGGAACGTCAAGCGTCATCAGATTGTGCCGTGCTTCAACCTGCGGGTCGTCGAAGATATCCTCGATGGTATTCAGCGGCCCTGCCGGAACTTCCCCGGCCAGACAGACGTCCAGCACCTCCTCCCGGGTGAGGCTGCCGGTCCAGGCGGCCACCAGCCGGTCGACCGTCTCGCGTGCCGCCAGCCGGCGGTCCTGCGGCCCGTACGCGTCTGCCGCCGCGAGTTCCGGGCGGCCCATTGCGTGCGCAAGGCGGGAAAACATCTTGTCGGTGGTGCACGCGATCGCAATCCACTTGCCGTCGCGGGTAGGAAAGTGACCGTGTGGACAGGCGTTGCGGGTCCCCGCTCCCTCACGCTCCCGGACAATGCCGTGGCGCGCGTAGACGGGGGCGATTTCGTCAAGAACCCGGAACACCGCCTCGTAGAGCCCGATGTCGATTACCTGCCCCGCTCCGCCGGCGCGCACGTGCAGCAGCGCAATCAGCACACCGACCGCACCGTAGAGGCCGGTGAGATAGTCGCCCAGCGACGTCGAGCCGGGCGTCACCGGCGCTCCATCCGGCATGCCGGCAAGCGCGGCAAGGCCTCCCACCGCGTGCGCGATGCGCGCAAAGCCGGGCCGGTCCTTGTACGGCCCGGTCTGCCCGTATCCGCTTACCCGCAACAGGATCAGCCTTGGATTGATGCGCGAAAGGGCGTCCCAGCCCAGCCCCCAGCGTTCGAGGGTTCCGGGGCGGAAGTTCTCGCAGACGACGTCTGCGTAGCCGACCAACCGCCGGAACAGCGCGGCACCTTCGTCCGTCCGCAGATTGAGAGTGATCGAGCGCTTGTTGCGCGCCTCCGACAGCCAGGCCAGCGTCGAGTCCACGCGTTCCGTTGCCGTGCCGAAGCGGCGGAAAGGATCCCCCTGCCCNGGCTCCTCGATCTTGATAACCTCGGCGCCGAACTCCGAGAGGATGGTGGCGCAATAGGGCGCGGCAACGAAGGTTGCGACGTCTAGAATGCGCACGCCTGACAGCGGCAGAGATACGTTCGACATGTCGCGAGTTTAGCGCAGGCTTTCGTCCCGTACAGCCGATGCGGCCGCACCGCCTGACCTCACCGCCGACGAGAAACCGCGCAGATGCCGCCCGTTCTCAGAGTGCCAGTTGTGGCGCGCGCTCTGCTCCGCCTTGTCGCACCCGTCCGCCCTGCAACGCGAGGCCCTCGTGCTCGAGCAGCCACTGCTTGCGCGCAAGCCCGCCGCCGAAGCCGGTCAGCGTCTGATTGGCGCCGATCACCCGGTGGCACGGCACGATGACCGAGACCGGATTGGAACCGACGGCGAGCCCCACAGCCCGCACCGCTGTGGGCCGGCCGATGGCAGCCGCAAGCGCGCCGTAGCTGGTTGTCGTGCCGGCGGAATCGTGCGCAAAGCGTCCCACACCGCGCGTTGGAACGGTGTGCCGACGGTCACCACCGGAACAGTGTCGATTGCTCTCAAGTCACCTTCGAAGTAGGCGTCGAGCGCACGGTGAACCGGCAGGGCCATGCCCCCATTCCACCTCAGCGCCGGGGTAGCGCGCATCAAGCCGACGCAGCAGCCGGGCATCGTCGGCACCGAAATCAAGCGCGCGCACGATTCCCTCCGCGTCGCAGACGACAAGCAAGCTGCCCATCGGCTCGCTGAAGCTCAGCCGTTCAATCGTAAGACGCATAGCAACCTCCATGGTGTCTGCCGCGGACGGCACCCCCGCATTGCTGTTCAAGTCGCGGGTGACCCCGCGAGCGGACCGGACACCTCATGCACGGCCAGTCATCCGCAGCAGCCACGCTGCCGAAAGCCCCCAGATAGCATTCGCCGCCAGCACGAACGCGGGCATCAGCGTCCCCAGGCGCAGCCCGAGAAACCGTCGCCAGTTTCCTGCGGAAAGACATAGAGCAGCTGAAACGCCGTCGGCACCAAGCTGAGCAAGATGCCACGCAGCCACCAGTGCCCACTCAACGGCAGCATGAACAGAAAGCCCCACAGGCCGCCCCAGACAATCCGCGGGTACAGCCAGGTTGGCGTCAGCGCCGGGGCATAGCTGATCGCCAGACGATCAGTCAGGTCATACACACCGGCAGCCCAGATCGCGAGGCTGCTGAGCAGGCCGCCAAACGCTCCAGCGGCGAAACTCATGGATAAGCGGTCGAGCACCTGTCGCATGCGGCTGTCGATGGCTGACAAGGATCAGAGGTCGGTTTCTTGCGATGCTACCCGAAGCGGCGCCCGCCTCCTACTGCCACAGCATCACATTCGCGGTTGCGGGCCGAACGCGTTAAAAACGATCTCGCGTCGTCACTGCCGGGTCTGGGTGGTGCCGCGACCCCACGCCGTGAACAGACACAGGCACTCTGCGCATGCGCCAGGACGATATCGCGCTCGCCATCATGTGCAAGGCGCCGGCCGACGGTTCCTGCAAGACACGGCTCTGTCCGCCGCTGTCGGCCGGCGAGGCGGCCGGGCTGTCGCGCTGTTTCATCGCCGACGTGGTAGCGGTGATCGACGCGGTAAGTCCGCGCAGCGGGGTCGCCGTCTACACGCCGGCAGATGCGCGCGCAGCGTTCGACGACCTGCTGCCGGCATCGTTTCGCATGCTCGCGCAACGCGGCGCGGATTTGAGCCAGCGGCTGCTGCACGCCACCGAGGATCTGCTGTCCTGGGGCTTTCGCGGCGTCTGCCTGATCAATTCGGACAGTCCGACGCTTCCTGCGGCCGTGTTGCGTGCCGCGATGGCAGCCCTGTCGCAGCCGGGCAATCGCATCGTCCTCGGCCCGGCTATCGACGGCGGCTACTACCTGATCGGCCTGAAGCAGCTCGAACCTGCACTCTTCCAGGACATTTCCTGGAGCACCAGCCACGTCCTTGCCGAGACGCTGACACGCGCTGCCGGACTCGCACCGGTCGAGATGCTGCCGCTGTGGTACGACGTGGACGACGCGGGAACCCTGCAGCTTCTACTGCAGGAACTGTTCGGTGCCGGCAATCCGCTATCAGGCGTGGGTCTTGTCAGCGGAACCGCAGCGCACAGCCGATCGTATCTGCGAAGCCTGCTGCGGGAGAACGAGGCGCGTTGCCGCCTTGGCCGCTCACGCAATCTCACTCTCTGAGCACGTGTATTCCGTCCTAAAGCTGCTTCACTGCCTGACGCAGGCGTTCGACCAGGTCCGGCCGAGACAAGAGATAGGCGGCATGGTCGTGAGCGGACACATCACCAGTGGCTGGCCCACACCGATCATTGCGCTTCCGGCCCCCTGGCTCACACCGCCACCTCTTAATCTTCTTAATCTTCTCCGTCGCAACGCCCGCCACAGACGCTACCCTGCGCTCCGTTTTCGCCGCGCCGGCAGAAGCACGGCCGGATTTCAACAGGAGGGAGAGGAGCATGCTTGCGGGTATCGGTGCGCTGCCGCTGATCTGGATGNGGGCACTCGCCAGCCTCGGCGCCGGAATTGCCACCGGCGTCGGCGCGCTGCCGGTGCTGGCGATCCGCACCGTTTCGAGGCGGATCCAGGATGTGCTGCTGGGAATTGCCGCCGGAATCATGCTCTCAGCAACGTTGTTCGCGCTCATGCTGCCCGGACTCGAGATCGCAACCCGCCGCACCGGCAGCGCTGTCGGCGGCACGCTGCTGATCGGCCTTGGCATTCTCGCCGGTGCGATCCTGGTGTGGCTCGTGCACCGGTTCGTCCCGCACGAGCATCTGGTGAAGGGTCCGGAAGGGCCGTCGCCGCATGCCGTCCGCCGGATCTGGCTGTTCGTACTCGCGATCACCCTGCACAACCTCCCTGAAGGCCTCGCCGTCGGTGTTGGTGTCGGGTCCGGCGAGGTGGCGAATGCGCTGAGCCTGACGCTGGGGATCTTTCTGCAGAACCTGCCGGAGGGTTTCATCGTGGCCCTTGCCCTGCTGCCGCTGGGCTACAGCCGGATCACCGCGGTGCTGGTCGCACTCGCCACTGGTGCGGTCGAGACCTTCGGCGGGCTGTTCGGCGCGGCGGCGGTGACGATCTCGCACGCGATGCTGCCCTGGGCGCTGGCGGCCGCGGCGGGTGCCATGCTGTTTGTGATCAGCCATGAGGTGATCCCGGAGACACACGAGCACGGCCACGAGACGCCCGCCACATTCGGCCTCATCGGCGGTTTCGTGTTGATGATGCTGCTCGACGCGGCACTGGAAGCAGGGGCCTGAAACGATCCTTCCGACGCCGCCGTCATCGCTGTCCGGAAATTCCGACCACAACCAGACGACACCATCGTCCTGCGTGGATGAGCATGTCATAATAAATAATGCCCTGGCCCAGAACGACAGCATCGACCGCCGGATTGACGCACCGATGAACGTCGCCCACCTGCTCGCCCGCGCCGGCCGCGCCGGCCGCGCCGACCCCGACCGCCCCGCGGTCTGCATCGGGACGGACGTCGTCGCCGACTACGGAACGCTCGCCCGCCGCTCGGCCTCGATCGCTGCCGGGCTCGGCGCGACCTTCGGGCTCGCTCCCGGCGAGCGGGTGGCGCTGGTGATGGGCAATTGCGCCGCCTATATCGAAGTGCTGTTTGCCTGCTGGTGGGGCGGCTTCGTGGCCGTGCCGGTGAATGCCAAACTGCACCCGCGCGAACTCGCCTTCATCCTCGGCCATTCCGGTACGCGGGTATGCTTCGTCACCGCCGATCTGGCGTCCGCCATTGCGGGCCTGCAGGCGGAGCTTCCGGACCTGCAGGCTATGGTCTGCGTGGCGGACCCGGAATACGCGGCACTCGCCACCTGTGATCCGCTTCCGGTCGTCCACCGGGCACCCGACGAGACCGCGTGGCTGTTCTACACCAGCGGCACCACCGGCCGGCCGAAAGGCGCGATGCTTAGCCACCGCAACCTGATGGCAATGACCACCAGCTATTTCATCGACGTCGATCCCATCGCGCCCGACGACTGCATTCTGCATCCGGCGCCGATGTCGCACGGCTCGGGGATGTACATCCTGCCGCACATCGCCGCGATGGCCCGCCAGGTGATCCCGCCCTCGGGCGGCTGCGATCCGGACGAGCTGTTCGCCCTGATCGAAACACAGCCCGGTGCTGCGTTCTTTGCCGCACCGACGATCGTCCGCCGGCTGATCGACAGCGATGCGGCGGCCTGCGCCGATACCCGCAACCTGAAGACGATCATCTACGGCGGCGGGCCAATGTACGTCGAGGACTGCCGGCGCGCATTGGCACTCCTCGGCAATAAGCTGGTGCAGATCTACGGCCAGGGTGAAAGCCCGATGACGATCACCGCACTTGCCCGATCGCGGCACGCCGAAACCACCCACNCCCGCTACCTGCAGCGGCTCGCCTCGGTGGGACTGCCGCACAGCGTCGTTGAGGTGATCGTGGCGAATGCGGACGACCGGCCGTTGCCGGCGGGCGAGATCGGCGAGGTGCTGGTGCGCGGCGATTCGGTGATGACGGGGTATTGGAACGATCCGGCGGCGTCTGCCGCCAGCTTGCGCGGCGGCTGGCTGCACACCGGCGACATGGGGTCGTTCGACGCAGACGGGTTCCTGACGCTGAAGGACCGCTCAAAGGACCTGATCATCAGCGGCGGATCGAACATCTATCCGCGCGAGGTCGAAGAAGTGCTGCTGCGCCATCCGGACGTGATCGAAGCGAGCGTGATTGGTGCCCCGGATCCGGAATGGGGCGAGAGCGTCGTTGCGTTCGTCGTCGCCCGCACCGGCGCGCCACCGGTCAGCGCCCACGCGGCTCGCGTCAGTGAAGGTGCGCTCGACGCACTCTGCCTCGATCACTTGGCGCGCTTCAAGCGGCCGAAACGCTATGTGTTCGTCGATGCGCTGCCGAAGAACAACTACGGCAAGGTCCTCAAGACGGCCTTGCGGCAGCGGCTGGCCGGCGAAACACGGGAGGGATGAGATGGCGGACCGACTGAAGGACAAGATCGCGATCGTCACCGGCTGCGGTTCGGTCGGCCCGGGCTGGGGCAACGGCAAGGCGATCGCGGTGCTGTTCGCCCGCGAAGGCGCACATGTGCTGGGCATCGACCGCGACGCCGACGCCGCCGAGGAAACGCGCGCCATCATCGAAGGCGAAGGCGGACGCTGCGACATCCGGGTCGTGGACGTGAGCGATGGCGCCCAGGTCGATGCCGTCGTTGCGGAGGCGGTCACCGCCTTCGGGCGGATCGACATCCTGGTCAACAACGTCGGCATCGCCCGGGTCGGCGGGCCCGCAGAGCTGGACGAGGCGACCTGGGACGAGGTGCTGCGCGTCAACCTGAAGAGCGTGATGCTCACCTGCCGGTCCGTGCTGCCGGTGATGGAACGCGCCGGCCGTGGCTCGATCGTCAACAACGCCTCGATCGCCGCCTGGGGCTGGTGCGGCGTCAACTACGGGCTCTATGGCGCGAGCAAGNGGGCGATGGTTTCGCTCACCCGCAGTCTTGCCGTGCAGTATGCGCCCAAGGGGATCCGCGCCAACTGCATCTGCCCGGGCCTGATGAACACGCCGCTGGTGCACAAGGCACTGACCACCGTCTATGGCGAGGATGGAGATATCGAGACGCTGATCCGCACCCGCGACGCCCAGTGCCCGATGGGCCACATGGGTGACGCCTGGGACACCGCCTATGCCACCCTCTTCCTTGCTTCGGACGAGGCGAAGTACGTCACCGGCGTCGAGCTGAACGTGGACGGCGGCATGAGCATCCGCTTCGTCTAGCCGAAGCCATGCCGCTGCGGGGCAGCCTGCATCGCCTGAGCACGTTTTCGTGATTCATACCCTGGATGAGCAACAGGGCATACTGCATTAATTAATATTAATTTGCGCGTGAAGAAGCTTCGACGTAGCGTTTCCACGCAATGGTCATGATTACCAGATGCCAGACTCACTCTTTTACTTTCCGTCAACGGTTACGGAAGAGTGTGATATGGGCGATCAATGCCGCGAATGATCTTTGAAGGAACTCTCTTCATGCGCGATAGTGTGCGTCTTCTATCCGCAGCGTCAGTGCTGATTCTCGGCGCCTTCGGTGTGGGCACAGGCTACGCACAGACGACACCGCCGGATCTTGCCAGACCGGCGTCCCCGCCCCCGGCCGTTTCGGAACCAGCCGCCGGTGGCCAGCCCAAGATCGAACATCCCAAACCGAACAGTCCCAGTGCCCCCACAAGACCGGTGTCGATCAGCAGAAGATGCCGCAGGATCACAAGGCACCGCCGCCGAGGGAGCATTCGCACGCAAAACCAAAGGCCAAGCAGGAGAAGAAGGCTCCCCTGCCCACCCCCACAACGGTAATGGCCAGCCAGCCGCCGACGCTCCGAACATGCGCCACCCGAAACCGCAGGGCCCGGATTCCGCTGGCAGCAAACCGAAGCCGCCGGCCAATCTGCACGAATCCGAATAAGATCGCCACGCCGGGGCTGATGGCAGTCCGTCGAGGAGGCCTTTTCGGAAACGCTTCAGGAAACGAAGCGGCGGAAAGGCAGTCTCGACGGCCAACGCTCGCGGTGCCTGCCAAGCTCTGCCCGTGAAAGCGCTGGCAGTCGCACTCAAGCATCTGATTGCTAAAGCATGGAAATCCGATCAAGCGATTCTGCTTGATCGGATTGTGCTCTAGCCTTGCCGCTGCGACTGGCCGCTCTGGGTCTGCGACTGAAAAGGGTCTTGCGCGACCTGCACGCGTACCGTCATCTCCTCCAGGCCGCCGCCGGAGCGGATGCCGCGGATCGGCATCGCCCCGGCGTAGTCGTGAGCAATTGCGAGCCGCACGTAGGCGTCGGTGGCGCAGCGGCTGTTGGTGGGATCGAATGACACCCACCCCAGCTCCTCAACGAACGCTTCCGCCCAGGCGTGACTGGCGAGGCTGGAATTGCCGTCCTCTTCCTCGCAGTAGAGGTAGCCGCTGACGTAGCGGGCAGGCACCCCNAGCACCCGGCAACCGGCGATAAACAGGTGCGCATGGTCCTGACAAACCCCCGCCCCCTTCTCCAGTGCCTCAGCCGCCGTGGTCTCCACGTCGGTCAGTCCGGGCTTGTAATCGAGGGTATTGTGCAACGTCCACATCAGTGCATGCAGGGCGGCAATGATTCCCTCATCGTTCTTCCGCTCGAGCAGGGGGCTGACCAGGGTTCGATCCCCCTCGACCTCGGTGAACGTCGTCGGCCGGGTGAACATCAGCGGCGGCAATCCATCATCCGCCGGCAGCACGCCGAACGTGTCAGTGGTTTCCACTTCGCCGCGTACGGTCACCAGTACTTCGTCATGGACGCCGCTCTGCACTGTGACGTGAGCAAAATTGCCGTAGCCGTCAATCCAGCCCCGCACCTTGCCCGGCGAGGTCAATGTCCAAGACAGCGTATATTGGCAGGAATCCGCACGCGGCGTCAGGCGCAGATACTGGATGCTGTGATGCGCCGGCGCACCGAACCGGTAGTGCGTTTCATGTTCGATGGAGAGTCTCATAGGACCAGCATGAACTCCTGCCCGATCATCCCGTGCNAGCTCGTTATTGCGCGCGATGAAACCATTGAGGAACCGCGGCAAGCCGGACCGGAGAATGCCATCGATCCGGTTGCGCTGCAGACGCTCGTGAATCTGCCCCGACAGGCGCGTGCAGGCGGCGTTGGCGCGCAGATGCGCCAGGATATCGTTGACCTCACCACTGCATGCGAACAGCGAGCGCGGCATATCCCGGCGCAGCACCAGCAACTCCGCCACCCGTCGCGGNCTCGATGATTCCGAATAGACCTCGCGGTAGGCCTTGAACGCGCTGAACGCGCGCAACAGCGCCCCNCAGCGATAGTAATCCTCGGCGGCCATCGGTCGACCGGCGGGGCTCAGCATGTCCCACTTGACCGCCAGGAAGCGCGCGGTGTTATCAGCGCGCTCGATAAAGGTCCCGAGCCGCGAAAAGGTGAACGCGTCACCGCGCCGCATGGTGCCGTAGATGGCACCGCGGAACAGGTGCGAGCGCTCCTTCACCCAGTCGAAGAACTCCCGGAAACCCTGGTCCACCATCTTCGGATAGGACATCGCTTCCAGTTCCAGATAGGTCTGGTTGATGCCCTCCCAGACCTCGGTGGTCAGTTCCGGCCGGGTGGCACGCGCATTTTCCCGGGCCAGCCGGATGCACGAACGGATCGACGAGATGTTGCCTGTATCCAGTGCCATGTACGACATGACGTTGCCGCCGGACGCCTCGCCAAAGCGGGTCGCGAAGTCCTCCCGGTCGCCGGCCAGTTGCAGCGGCGCTTCCCACTGCTGCAGCGTACGGCCGCTGGCAACGGGCATCAACGACATGTGGTACGTGCTGGCGAGCAGACGTGCCAGATTTTCAGCCCGCTCCACATAGCGGGCCATCCAGTAAACGTTATTGGCGGTGCGGCCGAGCATGCGCCTAAGCCTCCAGCACCCAGGTGTCTTTGGTTCCGCCNCCTTGCGAGGAGTTGACGACGAGCGAGCCGTCGCGCAGGGCCACCCGCGTCAGCCCGCCCGGCACCACCTGCGTCGTCTCACCGGTCAGCACGTAGGGCCGCAGGTCCACGTGCCGCGGCGCGATCTTGCCGTCAATCAGCGTGGGAACCGTCGACAGGCTAAGCGTCGGCTGGGCGATAAAGTTTTCGGGATCGGAAAGGATCTTTTGACGGAAGTTGGACCGTTGCTCGGTGGTACTTGCGGGTCCGACCAGCATGCCGTAGCCGCCCGAGCCACCCACTTCCTTGACCACGAGTTCATCCAGATGATCGACCACGTAGGCGCAATCGTCCGGCAGGGCACAACGGTAGGTGGGCACGTTCTTCAGGATCGGCTTTTCGCCCAGGTAGAAATCGATCATGTCGGGAACGAAGCAGTAGATTGCCTTGTCGTCGGCGACGCCGGTGCCGATCGCGTTCGACAGCGTTACGCGCCCGTTGCGCACCACCGACAGCAGCCCGGGAACACCCAGCATCGAATGCGGGTCGAATGACAGCGGATCGATGTAGTCGTCGTCGATGCGCCGATAGATCACGTCCACGCGACGCGGTCCGCTGGTGGTGCGCATGAACACCGTATCTTCTTCGACGAACAGGTCCTGGCCCTCCACCAGTTCGACACCCATCTGCATCGCGAGGAAGGCGTGTTCGAAATACGCGCTGTTGAAATGGCCGGGNGTCATCACGACGACCGTCGGATCGCTGATGCCGGGCGGCGCCACCGAGCGCAGGGTGCGCAGCAGCACCTCCGGATAGTGGTTGACCGGAGCCACCGAGTGCGAGGCGAACAGTTCCGGAAACAGCTTCATCATCGTCTCCCGGTTCTCCAGCATGTAGGAGACACCGGACGGCACGCGCGCATTATCCTCAAGCACGTAGAAGTCCTCGGCCGAGACGCGAACCACATCGACGCCTGCGATGTGCACGTAGACGTGCCGCGGCAGGTCGATGCCCAGCATCTCGGGACGGAACCCCGGGTTGTTCAGCACCAGATGCGCCGGAACACGGCCGGCCTTGATGATGTGCTGCTCGTGGTAGACGTCATCGAGGAAGGCATTGATCGCGCGCACCCGCTGACACACCCCGGTGGCGACCGTCTTCCATTCATCGGCATCAAGGATGCGGGGAATGATGTCGAACGGAATCAGCCGTTCCGTCCCCTCTTCGCTGCCATAAACCGAGAACGTGATTCCCAACCGGCGGAAGATCAGGTCGGCCTGATGGTGCTTTTCCACCAGGCGCTCATGCGCAGTCGTATCCAGCCACTCCTGATAGGCCTGGTATGCGTTCCGTACGCCTTCTTCCTGGCCCTTCATCTCATCGAATGCGGCGCCCAGTTTCATGCTCCTCCCGCGCCGCCCTTTGTCGACGGCCTCCAACTTACGCCCGTCACCAGCAAAACGCGTGCCGCCGCTCGTGCCGCGACCCGCCCCATTCGAGACGGTGCCGCAGGAGCGGCCGAGCGTATGCTCGATCCGCAAACCCAACCCGCCGCTTTCAGATGCTGCCGGTACCGGTTGCACCCCGGACCCGCCTCTGCTTCCGGCGGTTCTGGCGCCGCAGACTGAGGTTCGAGCCCCGAAAACTCAAACAAGTCAGCGCGCACTCACGCTCCAAAGCACGCCACCGCCTATTTATTAGGCATTTTGCGTGACCTGCCCGTACGAAGCGCAAGCACAGGCGTTATGGAGCGGATTTGCGCTCGGCGCAACCAGTCAAAACAGACCGATCGCGCGGCCCGGAAACCGGAGTTGGACACGGGGAAAGAGGTCGGCCCCACCTTGCGAATTCAACCTGCCTCAAACACTGGAAACCTGACGTCAGCGCGGGGTATACCGGGATGACAGCGAGCTGGACCGACCTAGATCAGCCCGGCCAGCGGCGAGGACGGATCGGCGTAGCGCTTCTTCGGCATCCGGCCGGCGAGATAGGCGAGCCGTCCCGCCTCCACCGCGAGCTTCATCGCGCGCGCCATGCGGATCGGATCNCTGGCCTCGGCAATCGCGGTGTTCATCAGCACCCCGTCGCAGCCCAGTTCCATCGCGACCGCCGCATCGGACGCGGTGCCGACACCGGCGTCGACCAGCACCGGAACCTTCGCCTGCTCGATGATCAACCGGATATTGACCGGATTTTGGATGCCCAGGCCGGAACCGATGGGGGCAGCCAGCGGCATAATCGCACAGCAGCCGATTTCTTCCAGGCTTTTGGCGAGGATCGGATCATCGGAACAGTACACCATGACCTTGAACCCNTCGGCGATCAGCGTTTCGGCCGCCGCGAGCGTCTCGATCATGTTCGGGAACAGGGATTTCTGGTCACCCAACACTTCCAGCTTCACCAGATCCCAGCCGCCGGCCTCGCGCGCCAGACGCAGNGTGCGCACCGCGTCCTGCGCGGTGTAACAGCCAGCCGTGTTCGGCAGGTAGGTGTAGCGGCGCGGATCGACGTAATCGACCAGCATCGGCTGGTTGCGGTCGGTGACGTTGACCCGGCGGACGGCGACGGTGACGATCTCCGCCCCNGAGGCCTCGATCGCGCGCGCCGTCTCTTCGAAATCCTTGTATTTGCCGGTGCCGACCAGCAGACGGGAGGTATACGCCCTGCCGGCCACCTGCAGCGGATCAGCCGCGGTGACCGCTGCATCAACAGTCGTATCAGGNGCGCCGCCGCCGATGAAGTGGACGATCTCGATCCGGTCGCCATCCTCGACCGGCTGCGCGCCGTAGCCGGAACGTGGCACGATCTCCAGATTGCGTTCGACCGCCACCTTGCGCGCGTCGATCCCGCAATCCTGCAACAGCTCAGCCACCGTCAGCGGGCGGGTGAACGTCTTTGTTTCGCCGTTGATGGTCACGAGCATGATCGCTGAGCCGTCCCGAATGCCTGCAATGAAAGAGACCGGGCGACGCTCTGTCCTGCCGCCCGACTGATTAAACATATTCGCCCAGCAGCGTTGCACAAGAGCGAGGCCATGCTATAAGCCGCGCCAGTTGCTGCATGAGGCATGGATGCGCCCCAAGGTCCTGATCCTCAACGGACCCAATCTCAACCTGCTGGGTACCCGCGAACCGGAGGTTTATGGCCGGACGACGCTCGCCGAAATCGAGGCCGCCTGCCACAGCCGCGCCGCCAACTTCGGCCTTGAGGTGGACTTCCGACAGAGCAACCACGAAGGAGAGCTGGTCGACTGGATCCAGCAGGCCCGTGGCGAGTGTGCGGCACTGATTCTCAATGCCGCCGCATACACCCACACGTCGGTCGCCATTCTTGATGCGCTCAGCGCCTTTTCCGGGCCGATCATCGAGGTGCATCTGAGCAACATCTTCCGCCGGGAAGGCTTCCGCCACCATTCCTTCGTCTCAACGGTCGCGCACGGCGTTGTTTGCGGCTTCGGCAGCTTCGGGTATGAGTTGGCGCTGGAAGCTGCGGCGCGCCTGATCAGTGCCGCGCGCGAGAACTGATCCGAACCGGGCCTCCATGATGCAGTCCAAAAGCGTTCCGCCCCCGATACCGAGATCGGGCTCGACCTGGTTCGGCAACTGGCCGACGTGCTGACGGACGCCAACCTGAGTGAGATCGAATACCAGAGCGGCGACTGCCGGGTGCGGGTGGCACGGACCCTGTCGGCACCGGCTTCTGCGCCGGCCGCGGTCGCCGTTGCCGCACCGACATCGCCGGTCGCTGCCGGCGCGGCCGCGGGCCAGGAGACGGATGCGTTTACCGGTCACCCCGGGCTGCTCGCCTCGCCGATGGTCGGCGTCGTCTACGTCTCTCCGGAGCCAGGAGCCCCGCCGTTTGTCCGGATCGGTGATGCGGTTTCCGTCGGCGACACGGTGCTGCTGATCGAGGCAATGAAGGTGTTCAACCCGATCAAGGCGCACTGCAGCGGCCGGATCGAACGGATCTTTGTCGAAAGCGGCGTGCCGGTCGAATACGACGAGCCGCTGCTGCTGATCGTCTAGACCGATTTCCGAAACCGGCGAGTGAAACAAGACGGGCGGCCGTGCACATGTTCCACAAGGTGCTGATCGCCAACCGCGGCGAGATCGCGCTGCGCATCCAGCGTGCGTGCCGCGAGATGGGAATCCGTTCGGTCGCGGTGCACTCCACAGCGGACGCGAACGCGATGCACGTCCGGCTTGCCGACGAATCAATCTGCATCGGCCCGCCACCGGCATCCGAGAGCTATCTCAACCAGGTCGCCATTCTGAGCGCGGCTGCGATCAGCAATGCCGAGGCCATCCACCCCGGCTACGGCTTCTTGTCGGAGAACGCTGAATTCGCGGCGATGGTGGAAGAACATGGCATCACCTTCGTCGGCCCGTCGCCGGAGCACATCCGGCTGATGGGCGATAAGGTGGCGGCGAAGCGCTCGTGCAAGCAGGCCGGCATCCCGGTGGTCCCCGGTTCCGACGGGCCGGTTGAGAACGCGGACGAGGCGCACGCGATCGCAGCCGAAATCGGCTATCCGGTGCTGGTGAAAGCCGCGGCGGGCGGCGGTGGCCGGNGGATGAAGGTGGTGCACAGCGAAGACGAGCTGGCATCGCAGATGGCGCTGGCCCGGGCGGAGTCGGTAGCGGCCTTCGGCAACGGTGCGCTCTATCTGGAGAAATATCTGTCGCAGCCACGGCACATCGAGGTGCAGATTCTCGCCGACCTGCACGGCACCGTGGTCCACCTGGGCGAACGCGACTGCTCGTTGCAGCGCCGCCACCAGAAGGTGCTGGAAGAAGCGCCATCGC
The DNA here is from genome assembly GCA_013414705.1 of Defluviicoccus sp. Lineage (GTDB taxonomy): Bacteria > Pseudomonadota > Alphaproteobacteria > Rhodospirillales > Defluviicoccaceae > Defluviicoccus. Next base: position 1,317,850 of record CP058705.1, on the reverse strand, counting down.
CGGCGCTCAGCGCAGAAGCCCGGGCGCGCATCGGCACGCTGGCGGCACAGGCCTCCGCGGCACTCGGCTACCGCAGCGTCGGCACCTTCGAATTCCTCTACGAGGGTGGCGAGTTCTACTTCATCGAGATGAACACCCGCCTGCAGGTGGAGCATCCGATCACCGAAATGGTGTGCGGCCTGGATCTGGTGCGCGAGATGCTGCGGGTGGCGGCCGGCGCTCCTCTGGGGTTTACGCAGGAAGACATCCAGTTCACCGGCCACGCCGTCGAGTGCCGCATCAACGCCGAGAACCCGCAGACGTTCACTCCGTCGCCCGGTCGCATCAGCGACTACCACGCGCCGGGCGGTCTTGGCGTGCGGGTCGATTCAGCGCTCTATACCGGGTACACGGTGCCGCCCTATTATGACAGCATGATCGCCAAGTTGATCGTCCATGGCCCCGATCGCAACGTCTGCCTGATGCGCCTCCAGCGCGCGCTGGACGAGTACGTGATCAGCGGCATCGACACCACGATCCCCTTGCATCAGCGCCTGCTGCAGGCATCGGAATTCATCGATGGCGATTATACCATCCACTGGCTCGAGCGCTTCGTGCGAGGCNGGCGATTAGACGCCCCCGACGACTGGCACCTGACCCCGGAGATGATCCTCCGGGCCTATTCCATCGGCATCTTTCCCATGGCCAGCCGCCGCGAGGACGTCTCCGTCCACTGGGTGGCACCGACGATGCGCGGCATCCTGCCGCTCGCGGGCTTCCACGTGCCGCGGCGCCTGCGGCGCACGGTGCGCAGCGAGCGCTTCGAGGTCACCTGCGACCGCGACTTCGCCCACGTCATCGACAGGTGCGCCGCACCGCGCAACGGCCACCCCGAGACCTGGATCAACGCCGAGATCACGCGGGTGTTCATCGAACTGCATCAGCTCGGCCACGCGCACAGCATCGAGGTGTACCGCGAAGACCGCCTCGTCGGCGGCCTCTATGGCTTGGCACTTGGCGGCGCGTTTTTCGGCGAAAGCATGTTCTCGACCGAACCGGACGCCAGCAAGGTGGCCCTGGTGCATCTGATAGCCCGGCTCCGGCTCGGCGGATTCGTGCTGCTCGACACCCAGTTCATCACTGACCACCTGCAGCAGTTCGGCGCCTACGAGGTGCCGGCCTCGACGTATCTGCAGCAACTGGACAGCGCACTGCAAAGCCGTGCCCGCTTCTATTCCGATCCACCCCGGAGGTGCTGTCATCGGCACTCGGCAGGGTGCTCACGCAATCAAGCACCCAGACGTCGTAGACCGGATGCTGCATCGCCGACAGTCCGGGACTGGACGCGAACATCCAGCCACGGAAGACGTCGACCGGCGGCTGCGCGGATCGTTGCTCGACGATCTCCAGGAACGCGGCCGATTCCGGTGTTTCTTCCGGCGGGCGTTTGTCGCAGCTGCGCGCGGTGATCTCCAGCGCGCCGAATTGCACCGTCTCGCCGACGGGAGCGTACAGGGTCCGCGTCCGGGCGGTCACCTTGTCGAGCGCGCGCAGCTTCACGATCGGGAAGGGATCGGCTGTGGCCGGCTGCACACTCACCACGCTCAGGGCCACTGCCAGCAGTGCGGCTGATACCAACACCCCCACACGCGCCGGCGCAACGCGGCCGATGGCCGGTCGCATCTCCTTAATCCATGCGGATGGCTGCGAAGCGCAGCCGCACGTAGTCGATCCACCACGTTCCATCCTCACGGAGCTGGCTGTCTGTCAGCTCCTCGCGGATTTCCGCCAAGACAGCCGGCCGCTCGTCTTCCGGGATTGCCGCGAGGAACGTTCCGGCAAAAGTGCCGAGCCAATCGGTGATGTCGCCCGGCAGCTCGATCTGCCGCTCGAAACAGTCGAGATGGACGACGTGGAACGCCCGCTGGTGAAGCAGGTGGTGCATGCCATCGAAATTGGGAAACACCCACGGATTAAGCCGCAGGACGTCCAGTTTCCGCTTTTCGAACACCCACTCGATCGCAGCCACGACGCTGGCAACGTTACCCTCGCCGCCCATCTCGGCGACGAAACGCCCGCCCGGCTTCAGGGCACGGCGGACACTGCCGATTGCCGCCGGCAGGTTGCCCATCCAGTGCAGGGCGGCGTTGCTGAACACCGCGTCGAACTCCGCCTCGAAGGGAAGCTGCTGCCCGTCGGCCACCCGCGCATCGAATCCCCGGGCACACGCGGCCGCAACCATGTCCGGACTGGCATCGACCCCCACCACCTCGGCACCGGCGTCGACCAGCGCCTGCATCAACACCCCGTCACCACACCCCAGATCGAGGATCCGCTCGCCGGGTTGCGGCGCCAGCAACTCCACCACCTCCCGTCCGAACTCGGGGACGAAGGCCGCCGTACGCGCATAGCGCTCCGGATCCCACACTTGGTTCGTAGAAGTCCCTGTCATTGCTATTGTTGTTCCGATTTTCCTGTGGCGAGGAAGATGATTTCACCCACCTGATCTTCGAGCGATCGATATCCACGCGTTTCGCGAATGCTGCCTCCGCGGGAATGATTTTTCCGCATGGCCTGGCTCCAGGCGGACGTAGCGTCCGCCGAGCGGCCCTCGCTTGCGATGCTGGCGATCGTATCCTCCGGCAGCTTGATGCCGTCGGCGATATTCAGGGTGACGATCGCATCATAGGTCTGGGGATCGAGGGCGCGTGCGGCAACCGTCCCGACCTTGATGCCGCTGATCCGCACGTCGCTGCCGGCGGAAAGCCCGCCCACCTTGCCGAACGACGCGTGCACGAGATAGCCGTTCGCAGCACCCACCTGTGCCGATGTATACGCCACATAGACGAACAGGACTGCCACCAGCAGCACCACCGCCCCCATGACCGTCTCGATCGCGTTACGGCGCATTACTCGCCCCCATCCCGGGACCACCCTCGGGCGTGGACGTGGCCGCCTTGTGCTGCTGCGCCCGGCCTTCGGAGATGATCAGATCCAGAAGTTCGCTCACGATCAGCGAATCCTGGGTGAAGGTGATGGTGCCTCCGTCCGCCAGCATCTCCAGATCACCACCCGGCTCCAGAACGACGAACTTGCGACCGAACAGGCCGTCGGTGTGAATCGCAGCCGACGTATCGCGCGGCAGCCGCACATCGTCGGCGATCCGCAGCGCCACCCGGGCGCGGAAGTCCGGCCCCAGCGTCGCATCCTCCACATCGCCGACCGGAACACCACCGACTTGCACGTCGTCCCCGATGGCAAGCCCATCGATGCGATTGAAGATGGCGTAGACGCGATAGCCGGCGGCACCACCGCTGGCATAACCGCGATAGGAGAGAAACAGCACCAGCGCGAACAGCAGCACGGTGCCGCCTCCCACCAGCCACTGACGCAGCTCTTCGCGTCTGACCGGAGGGTTTTCGGTACTTTCCGCCCGGGGCGGTACACTCACTGCGGCGTCCAGGGCTCGTAATCGCCGGTCGCAGGCGCCCGCCTGCCGCCACGCAGCTCATGTCCGGGAGGCCGGTAGGCATAGGGCGTACCGGTGAGATCGGCAGGTGCGGCTTCTGCCACGGCCGGCGTTTCGGCCCGTCCTCGCTCAGCGGCGCTTCGCTGATGTGGTGCAGCCAGGCATGCCACTCGGCCGGCACCTTGCTGGCCTCGTCGGTGCCCTTGTACAGCACCCAGCGCTGCTCGCGGCCGTAGCGGCTGAGCTTGCGCGAGCGATAGTAGCGGTTACCGAACGCGTCGGTGCCGACCCGTTCCCCGAAAAGCCAGGTGTGAAGGAGCGTTCCGATCGTCGACATGTCTCTCGCGCGTCTGGATTCGCCGGCAAAACTTCGCTCAGGGCCAGCCCGTTACGGGGTCCGAGTGAGCCGCGGCGCACTATGGCATCGTGGCTTCAAGGCGTCCAGCCCCGCCTGACGTGTGCCGGACCGGATCCGACAAGAATGCCTCAGGCGTGGCATTTACCCCACATGTAGCGCCCCACCCCCTTCAGATTCGCACATCTTGTTGCGTCCTCTGGGGGCTACCGGATATAGTCACGATGTTGGCTGAACTCCCCGCCATCTAGTGGTGAGCGGACACAGCCCGCAAAGCAACAGCAAAACCTGCAGCACCATCAGAAAGGGAAGGCCCGCCGATGCACATCTCGCGGCTGTTTACCGATCCGGACCGCTCTCCTTACGACGGCATCGAGTTCCGCACCACCAGCAGCGAGATCCGCAACCCGGATGGCTCGGTGGTGTTCCGTCAGCAGGAGGTCGAAGTGCCGGCGGGGTGGTCGCAGGTGGCGTGCGACGTCCTCGCCCAGAAATACTTCCGCAAGGCCGGCGTGCCGGCACGCCTGGCCCCGGTAGCGGAAAAAGGCGTACCGAAATGGCTGCGGCGCAGCGCAGCAGACGACAAGGCGCTCGCCGACTTGCCCGAGGCCGCACGCTTTGGCGGCGAGACCAGCGCCCGCCAGGTGTTCGACCGGCTGGCTGGCACCTGGACCTACTGGGGCTGGAAGGGCGGCTATTTCAGCAGCGAGGCCGACGCACGCACGTTTTACGACGAGCTGCGCTTCATGCTGGCAACACAGCGGTGCGCGCCCAACTCGCCGCAGTGGTTCAACACCGGCCTGCACTGGGCCTACGGCATCGACGGCCCGGCGCAGGGCCACTTCTTCGTCGATTCCGCATCGGGCGAAACCCTCGCCTCAAACTCCGCGTATGAGCGCCCGCAGCCGCACGCGTGCTTCATCCAGAGCATCGACGATGATCTGGTGAACGATGGCGGCATCATGGACCTGTGGGTCCGCGAGGCCCGGCTGTTCAAGTACGGCTCCGGGTCGGGCACTAACTTCTCCCGCCTGCGTGCCGAGAACGAGCGCCTTTCCGGCGGCGGCAAGTCCTCCGGCCTGATGAGCTTCTTGAAGATCGGCGACCGGGCGGCGGGTGCCATCAAGTCCGGCGGCACGACGCGCCGTGCGGCGAAGATGGTGGTGGTCGATGTCGACCATCCCGACGTCGAGCAGTTCATCGGCTGGAAGGTGCGCGAAGAGCAGAAGGTGGCCGCCCTGGTGGCGGGATCGCGGCTCACCCGCCAGCACCTGGAAGCGGTCCTCGCAGCCTGCCAGGGTGAGGAGACGGATGAAGGCGCGGGCGACGCCGAAAGCCGCTGCGATCCGAAGCGCAACCCGGCGCTGAAGCGCGCCATCCGCACCGCCCGTCGGGCGATGATCCCCGAGAGCTATCTGCAGCGTACCCTCGAACTCGCCCGCCAAGGCGTAACGGAGGTGGACTTCCCGGTCTTCGATACCGACTGGGACGCGGAAGCCTACCTGACCGTTTCCGGCCAGAACGCCAACAACAGCGTGCGCGTCTCCAACGCCTTTCTCGAAACGGTGCTGAAGGACGGCGAGTGGGCGCTGACGCGGCGCACCGACGGCGAAATCGCCAAGCGGCTCCGCGCCCGCGGCCTGTGGGACCAGATCGCACGCGCGGCCTGGGGCTGCGCCGATCCCGGCCTGCAGTACGACACGACGATCAACGAGTGGCACACGTGTCCGGAAAGCGGGCGGATCAACGCGTCGAACCCGTGCTCCGAGTACATGTTCCTCGACGACACCGCGTGCAACCTCGCCTCGCTCAACCTGATCACCTTCCAGAACGACGACGGCACGTTCGACGTCCCGGCCTTCGAGCACGCGGTCCGGCTGTGGACGATCGCCCTCGAGATCTCGGTGATGATGGCGCAGTACCCGTCGCGCCGCATCGCCCAGCTGTCGCACGAGTTCCGCACCCTGGGCCTGGGCTTTGCGAATATCGGCGGCTACCTGATGGCGGCCGGCATTCCGTACGATTCCGAAGAAGCGCGGCACTTCTGCGCCGCCGTCAGCGCGCTGATGACCGGCGTGGCGTATGCCACCTCGGCCGACCTCGCCGCCCACCTCGGCCCCTTCCCCGCTNTCGCCGAGAACCGCGCGGCGATGCTGCGCGTGATCCGCAACCACCGGCGTGCTGCCCACGGCGAGGCGAAGGGCTATGAGNGGCTGTCGGTGCCGCCGGTGCCGCTGAACGCCGCCCTGGTCCCCGACCCGGAACTCGCCGAGGCCGCGTGTGAGGCCTGGGACCAGGCCCTGGCAAGCGGCGAGAAGCACGGCTTCCGCAACGCCCAGACGACGGTGATCGCCCCCACCGGCACCATCGGCCTGGTGATGGACTGCGATACCACCGGCATCGAGCCCGACTTCGCGCTGGTGAAGTTCAAGAAGCTGGCCGGCGGCGGCTACTTCAAGATCATCAACCAGATGGTGCCGCTCGCGCTGGCCCGGCTCGGCTACGAAGACGAGCAGATCGAGCGCATCATCCTCTGGGCGGTCGGCCGTGGCAGCCTGCGTGAGGCGCCGTTCCTCGGCCACGCCGCCCTGCGCGCCAAGGGCTTCACCGATGAGGTGATCGCCAAGATCGAAGCCGCGCTGAGCGACGCCTTCGACATCCGCTTCGTGTTCAACAAGTGGACGCTGGGCGAGGCGTTCTGCACCGAACAGCTCGGTCTGCGCGCCGAACAGCTCGACGATCCCGCGTTCTGCCTGCTCACGGCGCTGGGCTTCAGCAAGAGCGAGATCGAGGCGGCAAACACCCACGTCTGCGGGGCGATGACCGTCGAAGGCGCACCGGGGCTGCTGGCGGAGCACCTGGCCGTCTTCGACTGCGCATCGCTGTGCGGACGGATCGGCACCCGGCATCTCTCGGTCGAAAGCCACATCCGGATGATGGCGGCCGCCCAGCCGTTCATCACCGGTGCGATCTCCAAGACCATCAACATGCCGCACGCGGCCTCGATCGAGGACTGCGCCAACGCCTACATGCTGGCCTGGACCCTGGGCCTGAAGGCGACCGCGCTCTACCGCGACGGCTCGAAGCTCTCGCAGCCGCTGTCCGGATCGCTGCTGGGCGACGATACGGACGACGTGGCCGACGCGGTGGCGGACGTCGTCGATCAGCCGGCGGCGGTGCGTGCCGAGCGGGTGGCGGAACGCGTCGTCGAGCGGATCGTGGCGCAGCGCATGGCCCGCGTCACCCTGCCCAACCGCCGCAAGGGCTACACCCAGAAGGCCAAGGTCGGCGGCCACAAGGTCTACCTGCGCACCGGCGAGTACGAGGACGGCCGGCTGGGTGAAATCTTCATCGACATGCACAAGGAAGGGGCGGCCTTCCGCTCGCTGATGAACAACTTCGCGATCGCGATCTCGATCGCCCTGCAGTACGGCGTGCCGCTGGAGGAGTTCGTTGACGCGTTCACCTTCACCCGCTTCGAGCCGGCCGGCATGGTCGAGGGCAACGATNCGATCAAGCTCGCGACCTCGATCCTCGACTACCTGTTCCGCGAACTCGGCGTTTCCTACCTCGGCCGCTTCGATCTCGCGCATAACCAGCCGCAGGACATCACGCCCGATACGGTCGGCCGTGGTGCGGCGGAAGGCAGCGGCGGGCGCGACGCCATCGATCCGATGCCGGTGGTCCGCAGGCTCGCCTCGCGCGGCTACGTCCGCTCGCGGTTCAAGGTCTACGAGGGTGCGGGCGGCAGTGGCAGCGGCGGCAGCGCCGCAGGCGGCAGCGCCGCAGGCGGCAGTGGCAGCGCCACAGGCAGCGGTGTGGCGGCAGTGGCTTCGGCCGGTCCGACCGGGAGCGCTGCGGTGGGCAGCGGTGGCCTTGCTAGCGGTGGCCTGGCCAGCGGCGAGCGCGTTCGCGCCGAGACGCACGCGGTGTTCGCCGCCGAGACGACGCTGGTGATGGAAGGGGCGACCGCGCTGGCTGGCATGCCGGATGCACGGCCCAGTGCGGACAGCGACCTGGACAGCCCGGCGGAACTGGCGCGGATCGCCCGGATGAAAGGCTACGAGGGCGATTCCTGCGGCGACTGCGGCAACTTCACGCTGGTGCGCAACGGAACGTGTATGAAGTGCATGACCTGCGGCAGTACCACCGGCTGCTCCTGACGCCTATCTCCTCTCTCAATGCTCCGCAATCGTCCGTACCCTCGCGGAGCCACCTCCCCGGCGCCCTCGCCTGCACCAGCTTCGGCAGCGGCGCCGGGGATTTTTCCGGTACAATTTGAAGCAAGTGGCAAGATGGAGAGCAGCGAGCTCCAATAGCATCTACGTTGCCAACTCCACCGATTCATTTCTGTCTGCTACAATCACTTTTAATGAAGAGGCATTTATGGACGGTGATTTTGAAAACCCAAAAGAAATATATGAGGAACTCATTTCTGATGATTCTTATTCTCGAGCACAATTCATTAAGACATTTCAAATTGAATTAGAGCACGTCTCAAAATTGATAAACAGCGCATTAAGAAATTGGCGTTCACTTGATATATATTGCGCTAATAAGGGAAAAATTCAACTTACCTCAGCGATTGTATTTTGTTCATGTAAATTACATATTGATTCAATGAAGCTATTTTTAGCTGGTCATACAATTGCATCAGGCAATATATGTAGGCAATCAATAGAGTCGATGTGCTTATCTATTTTATGCTCGNCGAAAAATATGCGTTACCTTGATCAATTTATANAAAACGAATACTCTACAAATAACTCTTTAAGAGATATACAACGCGATGCAGATAAACTTCACATCAAAAATAGTACTATAGTCTTTCTGGACAAAAATAAGAAATATTATGATAATTTTAGTCACCCAACGCATCAAACCATAATAAGCGTTATCTCCCTTGCCGATGGCAAGGCATTATTTATTAGCCCATCATTCGATAAACAAAAAATGGAAGGCTACANNAAAGAAATTAATTTGCGGATTGACCTCGCGAAGTTACTTATAGAGGTGATTGAAATCGTGATGTATAATATTCGCATAGATCAACAAGCGTAGCAAGTGTAGGGAGGACCGAGCGCAAGCGACGTCCGCCAACAATGCCGGGGACAGGCGCGACGCATAATACGGTTCGCGGCCGGCGGTGGGTGGTGCACGTCGCTTTGCTCGGTGCACCCTACGGCACCGTGGCGGTACGTTGGTGTTGGCGCGATACCGCTCGTTAACCGTCGCCGTGGCATCTTCGGGGTGCCATGCCGAATTACCGCCGTCTCCGCATTGCGGGCGGGTGCTATTTCTTCACCGTCAACCTCCAGGTCCGCCGGCTTCAGGTCCGCCGGCCGAATGACCTGCTGGTCCGGCACGTAGGCCTGCTGCGCGCGGCGGTGTGCCACATACGCCGGAACCATCCGTTCCACATCGACGGCTGGGTGGTGCTGCCGGATCATATCCATTGCATCTGGACCCTGCCGCCCGGCGACGACGACTTTTCCACCCGCTGGATGCTGATCAAGAAGACGCTCGCCCGACATCTGCCGCCGACCGAGCGGCGCTCTNCCGCGCGCGCCGGCCGTGGAGAACGGGGCATCTGGCAACGGCGCTACTGGGAGCACGCGATCCGGGACGACGACGACTTTGCCCGGCACATAGACTACCTGCATTTCAACCCGGTCAAGCACGGCTACGTCACCCGTGCGTCCGACTGGCCGTATTCGACCCTCNCCCGCCTGATCCGCGCCGGCATTTATCCTCCGGAATGGGGTGACACCCCGCGCCGTAGGGCGGACCGAGCGCAAGCGACGTCCGCCAACGATGCCGGGAGCAGGAGCGATGCACATTTCGGTTCGCGATCGGCGGTGGATTGGTGCACGTCGCTTCGCTCGGTGCACCCTACGACAGCGTGACGATAGCGTGACGGGCAGCCCACGGACGTTGAGGAACAGGCGAACGGCGCGGCGCCCGTTTTACACTTCATGATCGGCGTGCAGCGTCTACATAAGTACGCGTTGCTGAGAGTCTGAAGGTGAACCGGAATTCGTTGCGGGCTGCGGAACCGCAGGGGGAAGTTGCGGAGTCCCGCCTGGTGAAATCGACGTGATCAACATCAAGAAGGGTCGATGGGATGTTCAAAAAGGAAAGCAAGTCGCCTCTCTGGCTGTGGCCGCGCTGCTCCTGGGATCGTCGGCAGCGTTCGCGCAGATGGCGACGACACTGGAGAAAGCAGAACTCGCGGGCCTGAACCCGGATGTTCGCGCCCAGGTCGAAGCACGCGCGGTTGATGGAAATACGGTCTACGAGGTTNTGCAGACGATGTTGCTCAACAACATCGAGGCGAAATACTCTGGGAACAAAATCCTCGCGCTGGATTTCAACCGGGGACGGGCGGTTGTCAAAATGCCGGACGAATCGATCAAGATCGTCTCTTTCGACACGAAAACCCTCCAGATCATCGATTGACGTTCTGACGATCCTCGCAGGGCGTCCAACACGCGCTGCGAGGATCCCCGTCCGATCCGGACCTCCGGGGCGGCGCCGCATTCTCGCGAGTCGCTCGCAGCACCACGTTCTGGAGCAGCATCCGAGCAGCCGGAGTCGCTACATAGGATTTCTTTTTCTCTGAATAATCAATAAATTAGAGCATAGCTCTTTAGTCTGATCGGTTCGATCCGATCAGGCGGTGTTCTATAAGGGCCGGGTGATCCGCTTTGGGAGGGCCATCCATGCCCGAGATGCCGTACCGGACCTACCCTGGCTGGGCGATCGTCGTCGCCGCCATCTTCATCATTGCGATGGTCGCCCGCGAGGCCAGCAGCATCCTGGCACCGCTGCTGCTGGCGCTCGTGTTCGCGATCACCGCGACACCGCTGGTCGACGCGCTGGCGCGGCGGGGATCGGGCGCGGCCNTCGCCATCGTCCTTGTCATGTTCAGCCTGGCGATCCTCATCGGCGGTGTCGCGGTGCTGGTTGCCGGCTCGTTTGAACAGCTCTCGCAGAAAACGGGGACCATCGAAGCTCAGGTCGACGCGGCCCTGGCGACCTTGCGGGCAACATTGGCCGGAGCCGGCATCAAACTGCCCGCGACAACGCCGGACGCCTCTTTCGGCACGGATGCCGCGGGACCGATGATCAACGCCATTCTCGGCGGTCTGGCCTCGCTCGCCGGCAACATGTTCCTGTTTCTGTTCGCCGCCATCTTCATGCTGATCGAAGTGCCGGGAGCGCGCCGGGCGATCGGCGACGCCGAAGCGAAGAGCGGACGATCGCTCTCGACCATCCAGCGCCTGGCAATGGACGTGCGCCACTATATGGGCTTGAAAACGCTTACCAGCCTTGCGAACGCGACGCTGATCATGATCTGGCTGGCTGTCGCCGGTGTGCCGTTCGTCCTGCTGTGGNGGGTCCTCAGCTTTCTGACCTACTTCATCCCGAATATCGGCATCGCCATTCCGGCCTTCGCCGCGTCGGTCGTCGCACTCGCACAGAACGGCCTGGTCAACGCGCTGCTCACCGGGCTCGGCTTCATCGTTGCCAGCACCCTGATGGGCAATATCGTCGAGCCACGGATCTTCGGCCGCGGGCTGGGCCTGTCGATGTCCTGGGTGTTCATCTCGCTCATCGTCTGGNGGTGGATCCTGGGCCCGATCGGCATGCTGCTGGCGGTTCCCCTGACGATGGTGGTCAAGCGCCTGCTCGAGGCCTCCGAGGACACCCGCTGGCTGGCACGGTTTCTCGGCCGGCTCGACGACACCGGGAGCGGCAGTCCCCGACCTCCTGCACCATAACAGCCTGTTGACAAAGTCTGGCGACTCTGACTCTATGGATTGATCCGGGATTTGGGGGTGTCCGGGTGGCGCTGGGTCGGCAGGGGGATCGGCAAGGCGATCTGGTGGTGGCGTGGCGGGAGATGCCGCGATCGCCTGGGCACGTTTTCTACGATCGGCTGCAGCGGGTGTTGATCGACGCTGGCTTCGATGCGTTTGCCGAGACGGTGTGCAAGCCATACTACGCGGCGAAGATGGGGGCAGTGTCGGTTCCCCCTGGTCGGTACTTCCGGATGCACCTGACCGGCTGTTTCGAGGGCATCGACCCGAGCGCGGGATCGAATGGCGGTGTGCGGACTCGCTGTCACTGGACGACCGCGCGGGTGCCGGACCACTCCTGGCTGTCGAAAACGGGGAGCCGCCTGCCGCATGAGGTTCACGAGGAGGTGTTCGGCTGGGTGCTGGCGCGGATCGCCGAGCATGGCCTGGTGAAGGGCGAGCGGATCGGCGTCGATGCCTCGACCATGGAGGCGAACGCCGCGCTCAGGACGATCGTGCGCCGGGACTCCGACGAGACCTACCGCGAGATGCTGAAGCGGATGGACGCACAGAGCGGTATCGAGACGCCCTCGGCCGACGATCTCGTCGCCGACAAAGGCTATCACTCCCGCGCGGTGCTGAAGGATCTCGACGGGGCATCTGATGCCCGAAGGGGACGCGAAGCGGCAAGACGCGGATCGCCGGGCCGCAGCGCACCGCGCTGCTTCGCTGGCACGGCGAGACCGAGGCGCGCGACGCCGTCTATGCCAACCGCAGCCGGCTACGCCCGGCAGTCGGCAAGGCGGGGATGCGAAAACGGGCCGAAATCGTCGAGCGATCGTTCGCGCACACTCTGGAGCGCGGCCGCATGCGCCGGACTTGGCTGCGCGGCCGCGAAAACGTCCACAAGCGCTCCCTGATCCACGTTGCCGGCCACAACCTCGGCATCCTGATGCGCCATCTGATCGGCGCCGGCACCCCGAAGGAGACCGCCGCTCGCGCCCGGGTGGTGCTGTTCGTTGTTCACAGCGCAGAAATCCTGGCGACGCTGCTCTTCGCTGTCCCCCACGCCGACGGCCGTGGCGACTGCGGCCTCCTCATCGTAGCCATTACCACCAACCCGACGTGATCACGACGGACACATTATCAACGGGCTGCTATGGGACAGGTTCTGCACGGGTGCGCCCGCACGACAGAGGCGGTGCGTCGAGCGATACAAAATAGTCAAGAGAGCCTGAGGACGCTGTCGAAGCGCTACGGGATCAACCCCAAGACCGTTGCGAAGTGGAAGAAGCGGACATCAACGTCCGATCTGAAGACGGGACCAAAAGAGCCGCATTCGACAGTGCTTTCGATCGAAGATGAGGCGGTTATTGTTGCCTTCCGGCGCCACACGCTGTTGCCGCTGGACGATTGCCTGTCTGCGCTTCAGCCGACGATTCCGCATCTGACGCGCTCGTCGCTGCATCGGTGTCTGCAGCGCCACGGCATCAGCCGACTGCCCGATGTCGCAGAAGACAAGCCAGCACAGAAAAATTCAAGACCGATCCCATCGGCTATTTCCACATCAATAGTGCCGAAGTGCAGACCGCCGAGGGTAAGCTTTACCTGTTCGTCGCCAGTGATCGCACGAATAAACTCACCGTCGTGCAAGTACTCAGCTGTTCGATTCTTGCTATGGTCTGGGCTCAATCAGGTCCAATAAGCGACGATGGTAGCGATGGCGAGGGTGAAGGCATAGTCTCTGGCGAGTTTGTCGTATCGGGTGGCGACGCGCCGGAAGTCCTTCAGGCGGCAGAAGACGGCTTCGACCATCCAGCGGAACTTGTAGCGGTGTTTGTCGAAGCTGATCTTGCGTTTGCGTGATCTCCGCCCTGGAATGACCGGTGTGGCCCCCTTGTTGCGGATCGCGGTGCGCAGGGCGTCGCAATCATAGCCCTTGTCGGCCAGAACGTGGCGACAGGTGTCGACCTCGGCCAGCAGGTCTTCAGCCATCGTGATGTCGGAGACAGTGCCGGCGGTGACCTTGAGGACCACCGGGCGGCCGAGTGTATCGTTCAGGGCGTGGATTTTCGTCGTCTGCCCGCCTCGGGAGAGGCCGATCGCCTGAGCCTTCGCCCCCTTTTCCGCCGTGAGCGCAGCGGTGCGCTTTCACAGAACTGCCGTCCATGGCCACCGCGGTGGTGATCCACTGGTCCTCGGCCAGCGCCTTGAGGATCCGGCGCCCGTGATCCCGGCGGGACCAGCGGTTGAAACGGTTGTAGACCGTTGTTGGTGGACCGTAGTCCGGCGGACAATCCCGCCAGCGGCACCACTCTTCAGAACATGGATGATCCCGCTGATAATGCGACGATCATCCACCCGCCGTGCTCCCGGCTGGTTCTTCGGCAGATGCGGCTCGATCGCCGCCCATGCGTCGTCGTCCAGCCAGAACACGTTCGCCATATCCACCTCCAAGGCTCAAATACCGCCTTGGAATCACGTTCATAACAATATTTCAATATGTTAATCAGGTTCAGACCCTAGCACGAGGCCAATGATCCTCAGGCACTCGTGCACATCGTCACCGAGCTGTGCGCTTTCAGAGTAGAGTTCGTCTGAGGGAGTCTCCCAGGATGCAGTCAAGTTGCACCGACGGCATCGAAATTTACCAACAAATGGTTGTCCTCTGTAGGTCTAACCGTTGTTGGCAGATGCTACTTTCAGCAACGAACCGAGCCATCGCTCCCGCGTCAGAGCCATTTTGACTGGTTCTCAACAGCGGCAAGCTGTTAAGCTTGATCGTCGATTACAGTGGGTCGGGGAGAATCGGCCTGCGCGGGTTGGTTTCCGCCAATTCCGGCGGTCTCTTGCTTGCCATGTTGGCGAGGTGAGCAGAGCGATGTCAGTCGCAGCCTCCGCTTAGCAGGCGATTGTTCGGCGTGCGGTCGTACGTCGGCGGCAATACCCGACATTTGCGTGTGGGTTGGAGAGGCACGCTCGGCAGCGCGCACGAGATGGGCGGCTGTCAGGGAGTACCGCAACTTGGCCACGGCGCTGCACGCCTCCAAAAACCCTCTGTAATCCCGCTGTCGGCACTGCGGCGCCATGAGCGTTCGCGGTGACAGATATCGCCCGCAGAGACAACAGATCAAGAGATTGTGCCGGAATAATGGATGCTCAAAACACCTCAACCGAGGCACGGCCTCGGGCGCTGATCAATCCACCCGTTTTCTACACATCGGCGGCATTGATTGTCGGTTTCGTTCTGCTGGGCGTGATTGCACCGGAAAATACCAGCACTGTTTTCTCGGCCGTACAGACCTGGATCGTCAATACGTTCGGCTGGTTTTATGTTCTTGCCGTGGCGATCTTTGTCGTCTTCGCGCTCGGTTTGGCCGCGAGCCCGTACGGCCGCATCCGCCTCGGCATGGATGACTCGCGGCCGAGCTACACCTACCTCTCGTGGTTCGCGATGCTGTTCAGTGCCGGCATGGGGATCGGCCTGATGTTCTTTGGTGTTGCCGAGCCGATCATGCACTTCACCAATCCGCCGGTCGGCGAAGGCGGCACCATTGCCGCCGCGCGCGAGGCGATGACCATCACCTTCTTCCACTGGGGACTGCATGCGTGGGCGATCTACGCCGTCGTCGGTCTCGCGCTCGCCTACTTTTCCTTCCGCTACAATTTGCCTCTGACCATTCGTTCGGCACTGTTTCCCTTGCTGGGTGATCGCATCCACGGCCCTCTGGGACATGCGGCGGATATCTTTGCCGTTTTCGGAACGATGTTCGGCGTCGCCACGTCGCTGGGCCTGNGGGTGCTGCAGATCAATGCCGGCCTCGAGCACCTGTTCGGCGTGTCGCAATCAACCGGCATGCATCTGCTGCTGATCACGATCATTACCTTGTGCGCAACGGCATCGGTTGTGACGGGACTGGATGCCGGCATCAAACGGCTGAGCGAGCTCAATATCGTGCTGGCGCTGGGATTGGTGCTGTTCATCCTGGCCGTCGGCCCGACCATCTTCCTGCTGCGGGCACTGGTTCAGAACACCGGGGCTTACCTGGGCGAGGTCGTCGGCAAGACGTTCACGCTTTATGCCTATGAGCCCAATGAGTGGATCGGCGGCTGGACGCTGTTCTACTGGGCCTGGTGGATCGCCTGGTCGCCGTTCGTCGGCATGTTCATCGCACGCATCTCGCGTGGCAGAACCATCCGTGAGTTCGTGCTGGGCGTTTTGTTCGTCCCCGTCGGCTTCACCTTCGCCTGGCTGACCATCTTCGGCAATTCCGCGATCGCGCTCGATCTGGGAACGGCCGCCGGACAGATTTCCGCCGCCGTCAGCACCGACATCCCGCTGGCGTTGTTCACCTTCCTGGAATACCTGCCGCTGTCCGGGATCACCTCCGTCCTGGCCACGGTGCTGGTGGTCACCTTCTTCGTCACCTCGTCGGATTCCGGCTCTTTGGTCATCGATACCATTACCTCGGGTGGCCATGATCACACGCCGGTGTGGCAGCGGGTATTCTGGGCATTGACGGAGGGAGCGGTCGCCGCTGTCCTCATGCTGGCAGGCGGGCTTAAGGCGCTGCAGACGGCCTCGATCACCGCCGCGTTGCCGTTCACCATCATCATGCTGTTCGTGTGTTACGGGCTGCTGCGCAGCTTGCGGCTGGAAGGCGTGCGGCAGATCAGCCAGGACCTGCCTGCGACCGTACAGATCCGCGGTGCGCAGGTACCCTGGCAGCAGCGATTGAGCGCCATCGTCAGCCATCCGCAACGAGATCGCGTTGAAACCTTTTTGCGCGAGACGGTGAAGCCGGCGCTCTCGGAAGTGTCCGAGGAAATCTGCAAGACGGGGCTTGAGGCCTCGGTGCGGAACGAGGGTGCAGAGGTCGCCCTTTCCGTCTCGCACGGCGCGGAACGGGAGTTTCTGTACGCCGTCCGGCCGCGCACCTACCAAATG
Organism: Defluviicoccus sp.; assembly: GCA_013414705.1. Classification (GTDB taxonomy): domain Bacteria; phylum Pseudomonadota; class Alphaproteobacteria; order Rhodospirillales; family Defluviicoccaceae; genus Defluviicoccus. The sequence continues at coordinate 1,301,297 of CP058705.1, read as the reverse complement.
CCCTCGTTCGCCTATATGGAACGCCCCGATCCGGGCGACGCGGAGGACAAGCATTACTGGCGCGCCGAGGTGCATCTGCTTGAAGGCGGACAGCACTACGACCTGATGGGATATACCAAGGAACAGGTGATCAGCGACGTGCTCTCGCAATACGAAAAGCACGTCCATTTCCTGCACCTTGCCCGTCCGATGCCCATCTGAGCAGAGGACCGTCAGCGAACGAAAAACACCGCGACCATGGCAGGCGCCAGCGAGGCGCCTGCCGGGTCAGTCGGGCCGACCGCCAATCGCGAACAGCGGCCTGCTCTCCCGCGTTTTGCGGAAAAGCTTTCTACGGCGGGTTACGACGCGAACAGATTGCCGAAGACGGCTGCAATGCCCAGTTCCCGTTCGATCTCCAGCAGCCGGTTGTACTTGGCGATGCGTTCAGAGCGGCACGCGGAGCCGGTCTTGATCTGGCCACCGCCCATGGCGACGGCAAAGTCGGCCATGAACGTGTCTTCGGTTTCGCCCGAGCGGTGCGAGATGACATAACTCCAGCCGGCTTTGCGGCACAGCTCGATCGCCTCGATGGTTTCGGTCACGGTGCCGATCTGGTTGAGCTTGATCAGCACCGCATTGGTCGAGTTCTCGGCGATACCGCGGGCGATGAACCGGGTGTTGGTGACGTAAATGTCGTCACCGACGATCTGGACTTGCCCGCCCAAGGCTTCGGTGTGCGCCTTGAAGCCCGCCCAGTCATTCTCGTCGAGACCGTCTTCCAGCGAAACGATCGGATAGCGGGCGATCCAGCCCTGGTAGAGTTCGGTCATCTCGGCGCTGGATTTGCGCCCTTGGCCGGACTTGGCGAGGTCGTAGGCGCCGTCGGCGAAAAACGAGCTGGCCGCTGGATCAAGCGCAATCGCCACGTCCTTGCCCGGTTGATACCCCGCGGCGGTGATCGCCTCGACGATCAGTTCGCACGCCTCTTCGTTGCTCTTCAGGTTCGGCGCGAAGCCGCCTTCGTCGCCGACCGAGGTCGAGTAGCCCTGCTTCTTGAGAATTGCCGCCAGCGCGTGGAACGTCTCGGCACCGTAGCGGAGCGCCTCGGCAAAGCTTGGCGCGCCAATCGGCATCGCCATGAATTCCTGGAAATCGACGCTGTTATCGGCATGCTTGCCGCCGTTGAGGATGTTCATCATCGGCACCGGCAGCCGCCGCGAGCCCGGCCCTCCCAGATAGGCGTAAAGCGGCAGACCTGCCGCTGTCGCGCCGGCGCGGGCCACCGCCATGGAGACGCCAAGGATGGCGTTGGCCCCCAGGCTGGCCTTGTTCGGCGTCGCATCGAGATCGATCATCAACCGGTCGATCTCGCCCTGCCGGCTCGCATCCATGCCGATCAGTTTCGGCGCGATGATGTCATTGACGTTCGCGCACGCCTTGAGCACCCCNTTGCCGCCGTAGCGTTTCGGATCATGGTCGCGCAGTTCCACCGCTTCGTTCTCGCCGGTGGAAGCTCCCGAGGGCACCGACGCCGTGACCGCCGTACCGTCGCTCAGGATGACATGGACTCGCACTGTCGGATTGCCGCGNGAATCGAGAATTTCGTGAGCCTGAACACCTTCAATCGTCGGTCGCATGGCGCGTCTCCTGTCGATTTCGATGTGATCCACCAGCGGTCATGAAAGCGGACTGGTTGCCCGCCGGAGCGACACCCTTAAACGCAGCGCTGCTCCGTCGGTTGCCGACCGACTACAGGGCCAGGTCAACATTGCGTTGCGTTGCGTTGCGGTTCGGTTGGCTGATGGCGGTTCGCTGCCGAACAGGCAACTCAGACCGATCTCTTTTCAGACATCCCACTAATTGGTTCAGGCTGCCGCCGATAGCGAATTAAAACGTCGCGATTTTCAGGCGGCATCCTCAAAACGCCGTGAAAATGCCCCCATAAAGACTGTGACGCTGCCATCGGATGTGCTGCAGCAGGCCTTCCTTATTTGTCACGCTTGCCCTCCTGCGTGTCTCAACTGGCAAAACGCCACGCGCTGCCTCGCCAGAAATGCCCGACCCGCACCTGATCGTGAAGCGCGGCAGAGCCGCTTCGTTGCCTTCCTGCTGCCCGGCGCGCCGGAGATGGGATAGGATGACCTTAACCGCGCAGGATCGTGATCCGGTGCGCACAACGGGAGGAACGGGAGAGATGAAGATCGCCTACAAGACCACGGCAACGGCCACCGGCGGACGCGATGGCAGTGCCAAAACCGCCGATGGCACGTTGGCCGTCAAGCTGACGACGCCGAAGGAGCTGGGGGTGCGGGCGNGCGACGGCACCAATCCCGAGCAGCTCTTCGCCTGCGGCTATTCCGCCTGCTTCCTGGGCGCGTTGAAGTTCGTCGCCGGCAAGGAGAAGGTGAAGGTGCCGGCGGACGCCAGCGTTACCGCTACCGTCGGCATCGGCCCACGCGACGACGGCACCGGCTTTGGCATCGATGTCGATCTGGCGATTTCTCTGCCCGGCATCGACCGCGCCCAGGCCGAGGATCTGATGGCCAAAGCGCACATCGTGTGCCCCTATTCGCACGCCACCCGTGGCAACATCGATGTTCGCCTGGCTCTGGCCTGAGCCACCGGCACGCCGACGCCGCCGGCGCGTGCAGTTCGCAGGCGCCGGTGCCCTCAGCATCCGCATCGGCTGGCACAGGAGACGACGCACCGGCGCTTTCTAAAGCGGTGTTTGTGCCTTGCCACCCTCGTCTTTGTGCTGTTTGCGGATGGCGGATCGGCGCACGCAGCCGGGCGGACGATTGCCCCGGCGCAGCCTCCCGTGGCAGGAACGCCGGCTCCACCGCTTTCCTCGCCGCGGGGAGCCTCAGGATCGATCTCTCCGGCCCCCAACACTCCGGAGCCGGGGATACATCAGGGCCCGCCGCCACCGTCGCCAGCAGCACCGCAAACGCCGTTGCCGAACCTGAACCGCCGCCCGACCCCGGGCCTGCTGCAGCCGCAGCCGGGCCTACCAGGAGGGCGCTGACAGGAGGGCGCCGACTTGGGGCGGTCAGTCAGTCGACTTGGGGCGGTCAGTCAGCCGCCTGGGGGCGGTCAGCCGGCCGGCTGTGGACGCTGCAGCGGTGGTGCCATGAATTCCGGACCGATCGGTTCGGGGATGCACTCCGCAACGATACGATCAATCTCGGCCATCGTGGCGGCGTCCAGGTTCAGGCCCTCGATGCCGTCGATCGGATCGAGCTGATCCGGCCGGCGCGCGCCCCACAGCGCAATGCCAACACCTAGCTGGTCCAGCAGCCAGCGTAGCGCCAGGTGGATGACCCGCCGGCTGAAGCGCTCGCGGGCATAGGCATCAAGCTTCTCGACCGCGCGCAGGTATTGCACAAAGCGCGGCGCGCAGAATTTCGGATCCCACTGCCGCAGGTCGTCACCGCCGAACGTGGTTGCGGGCGTCATCCGCCCCGACAGCAGCCCNCGGCACAGCGCGCCGTAGACCAGCGTGACCACACCATGGTCCCGGCACCACGGCAACACGTCGGCTTCGATGCCGCGCTCAAACAGATTGTANGGNGGTTGTGCGGTGTGCAGCGGCACCGTCGCGGCAAACGTCTCCATCTGTGCCGGCGAATAGTTGCTGACGCCGATCGCCCGGATCTTGCCGGCGCGCAGCAGATCGTCCAGCACCCGCGCCGTTTCTTCGAACGGGGTTTCCAGGTCCGGCCAGTGCACCTGATAGATATCGATCACGTCAGTGCCAAGCCGGCGCAGGCTCGCGTCGATCTCGCCTTCGATTCGCGCCCGAGAGCCGTTCCGGAACGGCTTTTCGTCGGCACCCCAGTCAAGCCCGCACTTGGTAGCCAGCACCGCCTGGTGGCGCCGGCCGCCATCGGCCAACGCCCGGCCGACGATCTCTTCCGAGCGGCCGAAGCCATAGACGGGTGCGGTGTCGATCAGCGTCACGCCGCGATCGAGTGCCGCCTGGATCGTGGCGATGGCATTGGCTTCATCCGAGCCGCCCCACATCCAGCCGCCGATCGCCCAGGTCCCCAGACCAATGCGTGAAGCCGTGATCTCCCCACTGCTGCCGATCCTGATCGTCTCCATCCTTGATCCTCCGTCCGCTGCGCCATCAACCGTTTGCGGCCACACGCATGTCCTTCGGACACGTCCATATTGTCGAAGCGGCCCACTGACGGCAATGTTCCAGCAGAGGAGAGGAGAATACGGATGATCCCATTGCTGCCGGTGCTGTTGCTCCAAGCGTTGCTGCTGCCAGCGGCGACGGTGCTTGCCGCCGATCTGCCCGACGGCGCGCCTCCCGATACGGACGCTCTGGCGGCCGCCATCCGGATCCGCGGGTTTCCCTGCGACCAGCCGCTGTCCCCGGTCGAGGACCGCTCGGATACGCATCCGGACCGGCCGGGATGGATCGTCCGTTGCGCCCAAGGCCGCTATCTGGTGGTTTACGAAGGAGATACCGGTCCCCAGGTCACACCGCTGGACTGAGCGGAGAGCCTCCCTCGGTCACTCATATCCCGGGGTCCCTTCGCATCGAGGGCCAAGGGGTAGTCGCGCGTGAGGTTGCGTTAGCAGGCCAGCCAATGAGAGGCACGCTGCATGTCCCTCGCCTACTCTGAAAGACGGCCCAGGAAGACATCGGCGATCGACATCTCGCCGGTTTTCTTTTTCGTCGGCGTGATGGTGTGCTTTGTCGGCGGCGCCATGCTCATCCCGGCGCTGGTCGACCTGTTCGACGGCAACGACGACTATCGCGTGTTCCTTACCTGTTCGGCGATCACGCTGTTCGCAGGGTTCAGCACCGCGCTCGCCTTCCACCGGCAACGCTACGCGATGGGAGTACGCGAGGTCATGCTGGCGGTCCCCACCACCTGGCTCACCGTCGCCGCCTTTTGTGCCCTGCCGTTCGTGTTTTCCAGCCTGCGCCTGTCCTATACCGATTCGCTGTTCGAGACGATGTCCGGGCTCACTGCCACCGGCTCGACGGTCATCGTCGGCCTCGACGGCGCTCCGACCGGGCTTTTGTTGTGGCGGTTCCTGCTGATCTGGTTCGGCGGTTTCGGGGTGGTGACGCTGGCGGTCCTGGTGTTGCCGTTTCTGCGCATCGGCGGTTTGCAGCTGTTCGTTCTTGATCTGTCGGCGCAGGCGGAANAGTTCGTCCCACGCATGATCGACGTGGTGGCCAAGATCGGCCTCGTCTACCTGATGATCACCGTGCTGGGCGCCATCGCCTTCCGGATCGAGGGCATGAGCGGCTTCGATGCCGTCGGCCATGCGATGGCGGCCGTGGCCACGGGCGGTTTCTCCTCGCACGATGCCGGACTCGGCTGGTTCAAGAGCCCGCAGATTGAATGGACGGCAACACTGATCATGCTGTTCAGCGCAATGCCGTTTGTTCTCCACATCGAGGCAATTCGCCGCGGCCCGCATGTCCTGTTTGGCGATCCGCAAGTCCGTTTGTTTCTCGGCATCATCTGCGGCGGAATTGCCAGCCTGTTCCTTTGGCTCGTGGTCGCCAACGACGCCCCGCTGCTGGAGGCACTGCGCAATGCGTCGTTCAACGTCGTCTCCATCATCTCGACCACCGGCTTTACGTCACAGGACTTCGGGCAATGGGGCGGCTATGCGTCCGTGCTGCTGCTGGTTCTGATGCTGGTCGGCGGGTGCACCGGCTCGACCGCCGGCGGCATCAAGATGTTCCGACTGTGCGTGCTCATCAGCGCATTGCGGGCCCAAACGCGACGGCAGATCTATCCGCACGGTACTTTCGTTCTTACCTACGGCAGCGCGCCGATCGCTGATGCGGTGCGCAGCGGCGTGACCTTGTACTTCTTTGTCTACCTGTCGACATTCACCATCTTTGCCCTCGCGCTCGCCTTCTGCGGGTTACCCTTCGAGGCGAGCCTGGGCGGTTCGGCCACGGCCCTGGGTGGCGTGGGACCCGGCCTTGGACCCACGATCGGTCCCTGCTGCACCTACGCGCCGCTGCCGGACACAGCCAAGTGGCTACTGACTTTGGAAATGCTCGCGGGCCGGCTCGAAATTCTCACCGTGTTCATCCCGCTGACACGCACCTTCTGGCGAACCTAAATGGCGCAATCGTCCCTCCTGGCGACACCAATTTGACAAAGCCCTATATGAGGGTATTTCACCCTTGAATAGGGTTAAATTTATTGCCGGTCGTGAAGGGTGACAGATCACTTTCGTCCTTTCGTTCCCACCGGTGTATCGAGGCGCATATGCCTGCGTCGCATGCCGTTTCGTCCGTCGCATGAACGCTCCCTCGTCGCTGTCGCTGATGCCGTTGCCGTGCATCGCCTCGGAAGCCGGAACACCGAGAGTTCTGTTGCTGGGGATGCCCTCGAGCGCCGGCCGGGGAGTGGCCGTGCGTGTTTGTCGTTGACCCCGAGCAGCCGTTCGACGCCCTGCTCGCCCTTGATGCCGCCGGCGCCGGACAAATTGAGGCATTGTTGCGCCGGCAGCAGCGTTGGCTGAGTCCGATTGCCGATCTGTCCGGCAACCGCCTGTGGTTTGCCGATGTAGGTGGCCTTGGATCGGTACCGTCTCCACCCGCGATGCACTCGAAGGAATGCTGGGTATTCTGGCACGGCTACATACGTTGCCGACAGTCGTCATCGAATCCGACGATCCGCAGACGATGTTGCTCGCCCGATCCTACAGCCGCGGTGGCGTTGTGCATCCGGTCTACGATGGCAACACGCCGGAGCTTGTGCGACTGCCGGTGGTAGGCCTGCTCACCGAACCGGCCGCGCTTGCCGAGCGCCTCTCGGAAGACGGATGGTTCGAGCGCCGTTTCTTCGACCGTCTGCAGGTCTGCACCGATTGCGGGTCTTCGCGCCTCAACGTACGCGAGGAGTGCTCGGCCTGCCGTTCCGCCGATATCTACGACGAAACACTCCTGCACCACTTCCGCTGCGCCCATCAGGCTCCCGAGCGTCAGTTCCGACACGCGAACGCGTTGATCTGTNCGAAATGCCGTCGAAAGCTGCGGCACTTCGGAGTGGACTATGATCGGCCGGGCTCGGTCAGCGTCTGCCGGGCTTGCGGCCACATGGATGCGGAAGCGGCCATTGGCGTTGTCTGTACGGACTGTAGAAGCCGGCATACGGGCGAGGCACTCGCCACCCGCGACTGGCACGTTTACACGCTGACCCCACTGGCCGAGCGACGGCTGCTCGCCGGTGACCTGCGTGCGCTGCGCAGCGGTGGCCCGACGGAAGCCCGCATCTTTCATGCACTTGCCCGGCACTGGATGCAGATCCAGTCGCGCTACGGACGCCCTACGACCGTCCTGCGCATCGCCTTCACGCATGCCGCCGCGTTGCAGCAGGCCGTCGGCAGCCGTGCGGTGATGGATGCCAAGCGTCAGGCGCTGGAGATCGTCCGCAGCGAGTTGCGTGAAACCGATTTCATGATAGAGTCGGCGGACGGAATGCTGATCGTGATGCCCGAGACGGACGGCACGATGATCGACAATCCCCGCCACCGCCTGCTGAGCCGGCTCACCGCGACTCTCTCGCTCGACCTCGGGTCGAAGTCCAGACCGTCCAGCCGGGCGAACTGCTCTCGGATGGAGAGCCGACGCGGTGAGTGCACTCGATCCGACGCTGCTGATCGACCGGTTGGACGAGGTGACCCTGTTCGGCATGCTGTGGTTCGTCCTGCTGCTCGACCTGCCACGCTACACGCTGGGGTTCCTGGCGCTGGTCCTGGGCGCGTGTCTTCGCCGCCGGCCCGAGCTATTCCCGCTCGCGCCGACGCCCCTGGTCAGCGTCGTCATTGCCGGACACAATGAGGCATCGGCCATACGCCGCTGCGTGCTGTCGCTGCGTGAGCAGACCCACCGCCGGCTGCAGATCATCTGTGTCGACGATGGTTCGACCGACGGCATGCGGCTGGAACTGCAGCGGTTGCGCCGTGAAGCCCTGATCGACGCAGCCCTCTCGACCAGCCGGCGCTGCGGCAAATCGAGCGCGCTCAACCTCGGCATCAGCCGGGCACACGGCGAGCTGGTGGTGATCACCGACTGCGACTGCACGTTTGACCGCGACGCGATCGAGCAGCTCATCCTTCCGTTCGCCGATCCCCGCGTCGGCGCCACATGCGCCAACATCGGTGCGCGCAACCTTCGTCATGGCGTAATCGAAGCGCTGCAGGGGCTGGAGTACATGCTCAGCATGTCGCTGGGCCGGCGCCTGCTCGACCTGTTCGGCCAGGTCAGTTGCGCCGCGGGCGCGCTGTGTTGCGTCCGTCGCACAGCGCTCATGGCGATCGGCGGTTTCGATGTCGGACCGGGCGAGGACCTGGATCTGACCCTGCGGCTGCGCAACGCCGGCTGGGCCGTGCGCTTTGCCGAGCGCGCCTGGTGCCTCACCGACGTTCCGTCCACGTTTGCGGGACTGGTCTGCCAGCGGCTGCGATGGGAGCGCGACGCACTGCGCTTGCGTCTGCGCAAGCACCGCTACAGCATCGATCCGCGTGACTTTCGCGGCGGCTGGCCTGAACTCGGACATCAGATCGAGTTCCTGTTCAGCCATGTAGCTCTGACGCTCATCTTCCCGCTGTACCTGCTGTGGCTGATCGTCACCTTCGGAGCATCGACACCGACCGTTCTGGTGCTGGTCATACTCTGCTACGCGGCTCTCGACACGCTCGCCGCGCTGTGCGCGCTGATCCTGATCGACCGTCCCGGCTGCCGGGTGCTGTTGCCATACATCGTGCTGATCGGACCGTTCAACGCGTTCGTCATGCGGGCCATCCGGCTCGTGGCCTACACCCAGGAATGGATCTTCGACCGCTCCTATCGTGACGGCTTCGTTCCTCCCCACGTCGCAGAAAAGGCACCTCGGTATTGATCCGGCGACTGCAAACCAGGCAGCGGGCCGACCGGCTGGGCCATGATGCCCGCACCGTGCAGCCGCGCACCGGCCGATGGGTCTACATGCTGTTGCTGTTCGGCTTCTTCGTCTGGCTGTCCGATATGCTCATCGGCCCCTTTCTGCGCCTGGAAGCCAGAGGACTCGTCGTAGCCGAGCTGGTGTCCATCGGCGTGCCGTTTGCCGCCGAGGTGGAGGACATCTTCGTCTCGCCGGGAGCTGCGGTGCGCCTGGGCGACCCGCTGGCGCGGGTAAGCTCGGTCGACCGGGTTCTCGACATCGCGACGCTGACCGCACGCAACGCCGAACTGCTGACAAAGCGGGCGGAGATCGAACGCCGCGTCCGCATTTCGCAGGCGGTGCTGCCGATCGCCCGCGAACGCGCCCACGAAGCGGACCGGGCGCTGGAGCAGATCCGCACCGTGCGCAGCGGCGGCAACATCTCGCTCGCCATCTGGTCGCAGGCTCTGGCCGAACGGTTCGTCGCCAGCGAGCGGGTGGCGGAGCTGCAGGCAGAAGCCGGCGTTGCCGACACGAGCCTCACCGCTGTGGACAGTGCGCTGGCGGACGCCACACAGGCGCTGTCGACGCTCAACCGAGCCTACGGTGACGGCAAGGTCCTCGCCCCCGCGACGNGCATGGTTGGGCTGACCATCGCCCGGCCGGGTTCGGTGCTGACCGTGGGAGAGCCGCTGATGCTGCTCTACNCCCCGGAGCGGTACGTCCTCGCCTACCTCGAAACCGGCACGCTGTATTCGGTTGCTCCCGGCGACCGGGTCCGGCTGACCGACGGCTTCATCCAGTCGACCGGCCATGTCGCGGATGTCTTGCCGGTCGCGGAGCAACTCCCGGAGGAATTCCGCCGGATCTTTCAGCCGCGCGACCGCAGCCAGGTGGCGCGAATCAGCCTCGATGATCCGGGTGCGTTTCCCCTGTTCGCCAAAGTGACGGTCTACGGCATCGGCTGGCTCTCGCCCGGATCGGTGATCCGGATCGCGATCGATCGCGTGTTCCGGTCTTCTCCGCCAGGGATCGACGCAACCGCTTCGGACGATGCTGCGACCACCGAGTCTACCAGGACCGTGCCGGCGCCCGAGGCAGCCGCTGGCCGCTGAACATTCCCCCAACCCGGTTTGACAACCCGACTTGTTGAGCCGACTTGCATTATCAGCGACGGAGCCTTACGTCGGCGAGACGATGAAGCGATGCGGGCACGAACCAGTACATGTGATCGGCGGCGGACTGGCCGGCTGCGAAGCGGCGTGGCAGCTGGCGCGGGCCGGTGTGCCGGTGATCCTGCACGAAATGCGGCCGGTGCAGCCAACGCCTGCCCACACAACGGCACAGCTGGCCGAGCTGGTCTGTTCCAACTCCTTCCGGTCGGACGTTCCCGAGGCCAGCGCCGTCGGGCTTCTGCATGCCGAGATGCGCGCGCTCGGCTCGCTGATCCTTGCTGCCGCCGATGCCCACCGCGTGCCCGCCGGCAGTGCGCTCGCCGTCGATCGAATCGGCTTCAGCCGCGCGGTCGAAGACGCGCTTGCCGGCGAACCGGAGATCACGATCGTCCGTGAAGAGCTGACCGCGCTGCCGCCGCCCACGTGGGACACTGTCATCATCGCCACCGGCCCGCTGACCTCTCNNCCCCTGGCTGCGGCGTTGCAGGCACTGACCGGCGAAGATGCGCTGGCGTTCTTCGATGCGATCGCCCCGATCGTCCACCGTGACAGCATCGACCTCGACAAGGCGTGGTTCCAGTCGCGCTGGGACAAGGGGAGTGGCCGCGACTACATCAACTGTCCGCTAAACCGCGAGGAGTACGAGGCGTTTGTCACCGGCCTGCTGGACGGCGAGAAGACAACGTTTCGGGACTGGGAACGGGATACGCCCTACTTCGAGGGATGTCTGCCGATCGAGGTGATGGCGGAGCGCGGCCGCCAGACGCTGGCCTTCGGTCCGATGAAGCCGGTCGGCCTACGCAATCCGCACGACGATGGACGACGCCCGTTCGCCGTCGTGCAGCTACGCCAGGACAATGCCCTGGGCAGCCTCTACAACATGGTCGGCTTTCAGACGAAGCTGAAACACGCGGAACAGGTCCGGCTGTTCCGAACCATACCGGGACTGGAGAACGCCGAGTTCGCCCGCCTGNGGGGCTTGCACCGCAACACCTTCATCAACAGCCCGAAGCTGCTCGACGCAACCCTGCGGCTCCGCGCCGCGCCCGCCATCCGGCTCGCGGGCCAGATTACCGGCTGCGAAGGGTATGTAGAAAGTGCGGCGGTTGGCCTTCTTGCCGGTCGGTTCGCCGCCGAGGAGCGGCTCGGCCGTCCGACATTCCTGCCACCACCTACAACCGCAGCCGGCGCGCTGCTCGGCCACATCACCGGCGGGGCTTCGGCGGAGACGTTCCAGCCGATGAACATCAACTTCGGTCTGTTTCCGCCGCTGGCAGGCGACGACGGCCGCAGGCGATTGCGCGGCACGACACGCAAGCAAGCGCTCGCGCAACGCGCACTGCAGGATCTGCGCGCCTGGACCGCGCCAGAACCACGGAATGCCGCGTTACACACCTGACCAAAGCTGCCCAGACGAGAACCGCCCAAAGCAGAACAGTACGGGCAACCGGCGCCGGATCAGTTCGGCTGGTGCCGGCTGGCCTCGACAACACAGGACCGATAGCCGTGCCGACTTACGATCCAAGGCTTGTTGACAAGCTGGCTGAAGTGCTCCGGTGAGGTTGCCATCGCCTCGTCGAACAGCCCGGACATGAACTGACAGTAATCGTCCCGGCTGCGGACCTGTTGCGACGCATCGTTCGCGAGCTTGGTGACGAACGCGTTCATACGATTCGCACCTTGCGCCCCGTGCGCCCGGTTAAACAATGCCTGCAACGCCTGTCCCTGGTTGACCAGCATCCGCTGATGAGTTGTAACGAAGGTATTGTACTGTTGGCGCTGACCGCAGCTCAGTGCAGCCACCATCAGTTCAGTTTGCAGAACGCGCGTATTGAGTGCTGCCAAGTCCTTATCCGTTGCGCAGAAGGCCGCACCTGCGGAACTGCTCGCCGCCAGCGCCGATCCCCGAGCATGCAAGCGGCGATCGCTGCCAATGCTGTCGTCCTTAGTGGCCGCCACCCCTGGGTGTTTATAGTCATCCCTCACCCTCGATCCGTACCAGAGCCCTTTTTAGGTATGCCATCGCTGGTTGGGTGCGGCAACCAGCGACTTCGCACACAACGATAACAACGCCCGCGCGTATGCCGTAGAGACACACTTGAGCGCGCAGCAGGCGCGGCTTCTCGGACCGACGAAGCCATCTGGTTGCCGGAACCATCGATCGGCGGCACTATGCCGGCGGAAAAGAGAATGGCAACGACCGGAAAAACAAGGGACGCACGATGCGCAGCTTTAGACTTTGGTTTTGTTTCGCTCTTGGACTTGGATTTGCTGCGGTGATGTTCCTTGGGCCGGCCGGCCCGACACAAGCCGCGACCCCGAATACCGAACAGGCGACCCGGCAACTGTTCCAGGCGGTACAGAATGACGATCTGCCCGCAGCCCAGGCGAGCATCTCCTCTGGTGCCGACATCGATGCCCGTGATCGCTGGGGGATGACCCCACCGACATCGCCATCGACCGCGGATACTATCGAATCGCCCATTTCCTGGTCTCAGTGCGCAATCAACAGCGCGCGCACGAAGCGCATGCCGTCGACACACAGGGCGGTGATTCGTTTGGCGAGGTCGTCGCCGGCTCCGGAGGTCGTACCAGCACACCAAACCGACCCGGACACCAAGCCGGTTCCCACACCGCGGCCGGCAGCGCGTGAAGAAACCGCACCCACCGAATGGCCAGCAGGAAGCCCAATCCCTTCGATCCAGGCACGCCCGCTCCCGGCGCACAGCTCGCGTACCCATCACAGGCCAGCGCGCAGTGAAGGCTCTAGTGAAGGCTCTCCGGCACGTAACGCGGTGACGACAGCTAAAAGCGTCTTGCCAGACGCGCCCATGCCAGCCGAGGCAAGCGCCACGCCTCGGGCCGCCGCAGCGCTGGATCGAACGGATCGTAGCCGGCGGCGGCCAGCCGGCGGAGATAGAGGTCGGCCAGCGTCGCCTGCAGCAAGACCGGTAAGGCGCATGTCGGGATCAGCCGGCGGCACCGGCGTGCTTGGCGCAACCGCTCGGCTGCTGTGTCCGCCACTTGCCGTACCACTCCCGGAATGCCGTCGGTGACGCCACGGTCGAACAAGCGGGCGACATCCACGTTGGCCTCGTGACACAGGTCAGACGGCAGATACAGGCGGCGGAGACGGACATGGAACGGAACCGAGCGCACAAGACCAACCAGCGCCCAGGCGATTCCNACATCGCGTCCGCTGTCCCGCACGGATGTCCCCTCTGGCACAAGCACCTGCAGGGCCGCGAGCGAAAGGCTCGCCGAGGTTGCCTCGACATAGTCCACCAGCCGGTCAAGCGAAGCCGGCGCAGCCTCGTCCAGATCGAAGGCTCGGCCCTCGATCATCCGGTCGAGAAGCTGCCGATCGATCGGAAAGGATCGCATTGCCTCGTCCAGCGCCATTGCCACCGGATGCTGCGGAGGCTGACCGGCACTGGCAGCATCAAGGGCCTCCGACCACCAGCGCAGTCGCATGTGGCCGAGCAGTGGTTCACGCACCACCTCGGGGATGCGCGCCAGTTCCAGATTGAAGGCGTAAAGCGCGTACAGAGCCTCCCGTTCCGCCGGCGGCGCAAACTGCGCACAGAGGAATCGGTCGGGATCGTACTGCCTGATCTGCTGCGCGCAGTAGGGAAGAGTCGCGAGCGCCATCGGATGTCCGCGTCGATGTTTCCGTCTTATACGAGGCGCGGCCATGCCTGCAAAAGCGCGGTCGTCAGCGAACGCATCGCCCGAGGCTGAATCATGCGCGTCGGCGCCGATCCCGATTTTTCGCTGATGCCCGACCTGTTCCCAGCACGGCTGCGTCCACACGTCCGTGCCTTCGGCCGCTTCGTCCGCCTGGCCGACGCGATCACCGACGACACCTTCCTGACCACGACCGAAAAGGTGGCCCGGCTGACTGCGCTTGAGCTCGCACTGAAAGGCCAGATGTCACCGCAGTGGTCGGTAGAAGCACGAGCGATCGCTGAAGAACTCCGGCAGAGCCTGCAGCACACCAGCGTGCCGATCGAACCCGTGCAGCACATCCTGCGGGCGTTTCGTGAGGACGCCACGGGACAGGTCTCCGATACGTGGGCCGAGCTCATGCACTACTGCCGGCGTGCTGCCGCGCCCATCGGACGCTACATGCTGCTGCTGGCCGGTGAGGATCTGCAGCGATGTGGCGCCGCCAGTGATGCGCTATGCGCCGCGCTGCGCATCCTCAAGCAATTACGGGACTGCAAGGACCCAGCGGTACAGTACAATCGCCTCGGCATTCCACGATCCTTTCTCGACGACGCCATGATCACGGCGGCACATCTGCGCGCGCCAACCGCTAAGGGCCAGACACGGGCGGTGATCGACCGGGTGCTGGACGGCGTCGAGCGACTTCTCGATGAGGCCAAGCCCCTGCCCGCACTGATCCGTGACGACGGCCTTGCGACCCACGCCACCATCGTTCTGTGCCGGGCACGCAAGCTGGTCCGCCAGTTCCGCAAACGGGATCCCCTGCGCGAACGGGTCGGCCTGACCGCCTGGCAACGCAGGCTCTGCCGCTGGGTCGCCGCCATCCGGGTGTTGCCCGGGCGGTGATGGTTTTCGCCATGCTCCGCGTTGTCGGGGAACCAGAACGCGTGCCCGCCCTTTTCATTAACCAGGCAGCCTCATATGTTCAGGCAGCTGCTAGAGCACGGTTCGATCAGATCGATCCGATCCGATCGAGCGGCCATGCTCTAACTGTTTGATCCTAGAGCCAGTAAATCCGATCAAGCGACTCCGTTAATCGGATATTGCTCTAGCTACTCACTCCAGGGAATGAGGGACTCATGCCGTTCGAACTGCCCGCTTTGCCGTATGCCAAGGACGCGCTTGCGCCACATATCTCCGCGAACACGCTGGAGTTTCATTACGGCAAGCACCATCAAACGTACGTCACCAATCTCAACAACCTCACCAAGGACACCNCGCTTGCCTCGAAGAGCCTGGAAGACGTGATCCAGGCGGTCGCCGGCGACGCCGCCAAGGTCGGCGTGTTCAACAATGCCGCGCAGGTGTGGAACCACACCTTCTATTGGAACTGTATGAAGCCGGCCGGCGGCGGAAAGCCCACCGGCGACGTCGCTGCGGCGATCGAGAAAGGCTTCGGGAGCTTCGAGAAGTTTGCCGAAGAGTTCAAGAACGCTTGCGTCACCCAGTTCGGCAGCGGCTGGGGCTGGCTGGTTTCCGAAGGCGGTACCCTGAAGATCTCCAAGACGCCGAACGCCGACCTGCCGATGGTCCACGGCCAGACGGCACTGCTGACCTGCGACGTCTGGGAACACGCCTACTACCTGGACTATCAGAACCGGCGCCCCGACTACGTCCAGACCTTCCTTGACAGCTTGGTCAACTGGGATTTCGTTGCTGCCAATCTGGCAAAAGCGTAATCAGCCACGGAACGCGGGGAATCCACCGAAGGGTTCCCCCGACGCTCTCAACGCAATTCTCTTTTCAACCCACGGTTACACTGCAATCAACGCCGCCGCCACTTCGCGGTCTTCCAGCAGCAGCACGTTGAAGGTGCGGCAGGCGGCACCGGTATCCATCCACTCCAGCCCCACTCCGGCGGCACGGACCACCTCGTCGAGACCTGCCGGCTTCAGACCGAACGTCCGGCCGCAGCCGACGATCAGGATCCGTGGCGGCCGCTCGTGGTTCAGCACTGGAGCCAGCGTGGACGCGAGCGTGGCAGCATCCAGCGTATCGGTGGAAATGACAGGCCATGGCAGCGTGACATCGCCCAAGATCAGCACCGAGCCCTCATGACGGGTGCCCGCGATTCTGAACCCGCCATTGCCGTAACGCTCAATGATCTGCCGGCCGGCGCCGACGCGCGGTGTGATATCGATCGGCATCGTTTCAATCTGATTGTTTGCGTCAGGGCCGTTCCGTGACTGCCGTCGCGTCGGCTTCGGCCGGACCCCGCCGGACGCGCAGATACAGCAGCACCGCCGAGGCAACGAAGATCGATGAATACGTTCCGACGACAACCCCNCAAATCATCGCCAGGCTGAAGCCACGAAGCACCTCGCCTCCGAAGATGTAAAGCGCGAACAGCGCCAGCAGCGCGGTCGCACTGGTCATCGTCGTGCGCGACAAGGTCTGGTTGACCGACAGATCGAGTAGATCCTTCAGCGGCATCGTCTTGTACTTGCGCATATTTTCGCGCACCCGGTCGAACACAACCACGGTGTCGTTAACCGAATATCCGGCAATGGTCAGCATCGCGGCGATGCTGGTGAGGTTGAATTCCATGCCCAGCAGCGCAAACAGGCCCAGCGTCGAAATCAGGTCATGAATCTCCGCCAGCACTGCGGCAACGCCAAACTGCCATTCGAACCGGAACCAGACGTAGACGACGATGGCCAGCAGTGACGCGCCGAGCGCATACATGCCGTTCCAGAACAGTTCTTCACTGACCTGTGGACCGACCACCTCGACCCGCTCGTAATGGACATCGGGACCGAGTGCCTGCTTGACCCTGTTCACTGCCTGCTGCTGCGCGGCGTCACCCCCTTGCTGCTTTTCAATCCGGATCAGAACGTCATCATCAGTCCCGAAGGTCTGCAGTGCCACCTCGCCGAGGTCCAACGCGCCAAGCGTGGATCGTATCGCCGCCATATCGGCGGGCTCCTGCGTATGCGCCTGCAACAGGATGCCACCCTTGAAGTCGATACCGTAATTCAGCCCTTTAAAAGCAAGCAAAAAGATCGAGGCCACGACCATCAGCACTGAAATGGCAAAGTTGATCTTGTGGATCGCCATGAACCGGATTTTGGTATCCNNGGTGGAACAAGTCGCAGTCCGCGAAACATTGATGAGCCCTCAGACAGGCAGCAGACGCGGACGCGTCCGGCGCAACCAGGTGGCCACGATCAGCCGGGTGACCGTCACCGCGGTGAACATCGTCGTCAAAATGCCGATCGACAGCGTCACGGCAAATCCGCGCACCGGACCGGTTCCAAACAGATAGAGGAACAAACCGGCGAAAAGCGTCGTCAGGTTGGCATCGATGATCGTTGTCATCGCCCGCTGGAAGCCGGCATCAATTGCCGACATTGCCGTCCGGCCACTCCGCCCNTCCTCACGGATGTGCTCGAAGATCAGCACGTTGGAATCGACAGCCATGCCAACGGTAAGCACGATACCGGCGATGCCGGGCAGCGTTAGCGTGGCCCCCAGCAGCGACATCGCCGCGATCATCAGCGTGACGTTGACCAGCAGCGCCAAGTTGGCGAACACCCCGAACAATCCGTAGAAGACGACCATGAAGACAACGACAGCAATGCTGCCGACAGCAGCGGCAATCTTGCCGTCCGCAATGGAATCAGCGCCCAGACCCGGGCCCACGGTACGTTCTTCCAGCACCGTCAGCGGCGCCGGCAGCGCACCCGCACGCAGCAGCAGCGCGAGGTCTTGTGCTTCCTGCACGCTGAAGCCGCCCGTAATGACGCCGGAGCCTCCCAGGATCGGTTCACGGATCTGTGGTGCGCTGATGACCTGTCCATCGAGAACGATCGCCAGATGCCGGCCGACGTTGTGGCTGGTGGCGTCGCCAAACCGCTTGCCACCGATCGCATCGAAGCGAAACGAGACGATTGGTTCACCTTGCTGAAAGGTCGGTTGGGCATCAATCAGGTTTTCGCCGCTGACGACCACCCGCTTTTGCACCACCAATCGCTGCTGCTGACCAGGCTGCGCGCGTCGATCGAGCAGCGGCAACACCTCGGTACCCGGCGGCGGGCGACCGGCGAGAGCCTCGCTGACATTGGCGCTGTCGTCGAGCAGGTGGAAGGTCATTTTCGCCGTCTTGCCGATCAGCGCCTTGATCCGCTGCGGATCGTCGACGCCCGGAAGCTGCACCAGGATGCGATCGCTTCCCTGCCGCTGGATCGTGGGTTCGCGCACGCCGGTCTCGTCGATCCGGCGGCGGACGATCTCGATCGATTGATCGACTGCGGCGGATTCCCTCTGGCGAAGTGCCTGTTCGCTCAGTTCAAGCTGTAATCGCCCGTTATCCCCGGCCTCAATTTGGGCATCGGGGTCGACCTCGACCAGCAGGCGTCTCGCCTCGTCCACTTGTCCAGAATCGGGGATGGTGACTGAGACGGCATTTCCGTCTACTCCCAGCCCCTGGTAGCGAATTCTCGCTTTCCGCAGTTCGTCGCGCACCCCATCGACCAGCCCCTCCAGCCGCTCACGGACCACCGCTGCGGTATCCACCTGCAACAGCAGATGCGATCCGCCCTGCAGGTCGAGCCCGAGAGTGATCTGGCGNGTGGGGAGCCAGCCGGGCAGCGCATCCGCCTCCTCGCGGCTGAGCAGGTTCGGTGATGCCAGGGCCAGAGCGAGGAGACAGATCAGAACAACGCTGACCGTCTTCCAGCGAGAGAAATACAACATGGACGCAAACGCCTCGATGACGTGATCAGTCGCGTTTGCCGCCCAGAATCCGGGTCAGGCGGGAGGAGCGTGCACCAGCCGGCTTGGCCTCGCCGTCGCTGCCCGCCGCATCCTTGGTCGCCACATCGTTGGCCGCCGCATCGTTGGCTGCCGGAGTGCCCCCGGCTGCTTTCTCACCGCTGCTGCCGCGCGATGATCCACCGCGGGGCTCCTTCGGCTGCGGTGCGGGTTCGGGTTTTGCGACCACACCGGAAACCATCTGCCGCTGTACGCGCACCCGCACACCTTCGGCGATCTCCAGCTGCAGCTCGTTCTCGTCGATCACCTTGCTCACAGTGCCGATGATCCCGCCTCCTGTGACCACCCGGTCACCACGCCGGATCGCGGACAGCATTTCCTTGTGCTGCTTCATCTTCTTCTGTTGTGGCCGGATCAACAGAAAATAGAAGACGACAAAGATCAGGACGATGGGCAGCATCTGCAGCAGGGCGTCCGGCGCACCTGCGGCGGGGCTGCGTCTTGCGCAAGTGCGGTTGAGACAAACATCAACAACTCCTCGTGTGTCCGGACAATGCAAGGAGGCGAAACTATAGCCTCGGTTATGCCGCTTTCAAACCGGAACCCCTCCGAAGTCAACACGCTTGCGTGCCCCGAACGTTTCAGGGGCGTTTCGGGAGCGTCTCTGGCGCGTTTGCGGTGCGCACCAGAGGCGTGGCGAATACGTGCTTGGCCGCGGGCGTATCTCTGCAGTTCCACCCGATCGCAAACCTCTTTAGGTTGCCCGGTCATGGACACCGAGCTCACCAACCTGCTGGAACGCCTTGCTGCCGCACTGGAGCGGCTGGCTCCGCCACCGCCGCCCGATGCCGCCCTTAACGAAGCCGACGCGTTTGTCTGGAACGCTGAGAGCAGCCGGCTGCAGGCGGTCCATCGGGTCAACCGGGTGGACCTGTCGCTGCTCNAGGGAATCGAGCGTCAGGCCGAGGTGCTGCTGGACAACACCCGGCGCTTCGCCACAGGCCTGCCGGCCAACAATGCCCTGCTGTGGGGTGCCCGCGGCACCGGCAAGAGCTCGCTGGTCAAGGCGGTGCACGCACGAATCCTCGCTGAGAAACCGGGCAGCCTGGCGCTGATCGAAGTCCACCGGGAGGACATCGCAACCCTGCCCCGCCTGCTCGAGCGCCTTCGAACGACGGGGCGCACCAGCGCACGCCGCTGCCTCGTGTTCTGCGACGACCTCTCTTTCGATGGCCACGACGCGGCCTACAAGTCGCTAAAGGCGGTGCTGGAAGGCGGGCTCGAGGGACGACCGGAGAACGTCCTGTTCTACGCCACGTCCAATCGCCGCCACCTGATGCCGCGCGACATGATCGAGAACGAGCGCTCGACCGCGATCAATCCGGCGGAATCGGTGGAAGAAAAGGTCTCGCTGTCCGACCGCTTCGGGCTGTGGCTGGGCTTTCACGGTCTCGATCAGGACACCTACCTCGCGATCATCTCGGGCTATACGGAGTACTATAACCTGACGCAACCGGCCGATGACCTGCGCCGTGAGGCGCTCGCCTGGGCTGCCGGCCGCGGTGCCCGCTCCGGCCGCGTCGCCTGGCAGTTCATCCAAGACCTGGCCGGCCGTCTCGGCCGGCCGCTCGACTAAGCACGATTCCCTCGGTCGATCCGGACAGCGTGCGCCATTGGCGCGGGACGTTCAGTCGCGAGGAGTCTCCGGCCTGCGGCGTCGTCTGCTGAACCAGCAGGCACAGGCCGGCAACTCGCCACACCCCATTTGGGATCCATGGTCCCAATAGAAGCGGCGGAGTTATTCATATTATCACGCCATGGGATCGTTCCTCCCGTCTCCCGGTCTTCCACGGATCGATATAGGTCGGCCATTCGTGATAAGCGGAAGGCTAACGCGCCGTCTGTCCACGACTGAAGAGGAGGAGCCGTCATGGCCTACCAATCCATCAGCGACTACGGGATCATCGGCGACATGCACAGTGCCGCCCTGGTCAGCGTCAACGGCTCGATCGACTGGCTGTGCATCNCCCGANTCGACTCGCCCAGTGTGTTCGCGGCCATTCTCGACGATACGAAGGGTGGTTTCTTTGCCATTCGTCCGTCCGACATGCAGGCCAGCACCTGCAAGCAGTTCTACTGGCCGGATACGAATGTTCTCGTCACCCGCTTTCTTCAGCAGAGCGGCGCGGCGGAACTCGTCGATTTCATGCCGGTCGTGAACGATTCCGGTTTTGCCACCTCGTTTCGCCAGGTGATCCGCCGCATCACCGTTGTCCGCGGCCGGATGACCCTGCGCATGGACTGCCAGCCGGCATTCAATTATGCGCGCGATGGCCACGAGGCCGTTGTCTTACCGGGCGGCGCCGAATTCCACGCGTCTGGAGCGCACCTCGGTCTGGCGACATCGGTTCCGCTCAGCATCGACGGCAGCGCGGTGGTGGCCGAATTCACGCTGAATGCCGGCGAAATGGCGACCTTTGTGCTGCGCGAACTCGCCGAAGGCGAAAGCTGCGGCGAGTTGCTGTCGGACGAGGATGCCGAGGCGGCGTTCCGCGAGACCGTCACCTACTGGCGCACCTGGCTTTCGAAAAGCACCTACAAGGGCCGCTGGCGGGAAATGGTGCATCGCTCGGCGCTGGCGCTCAAGCTGCTCACATACGCGCCGACGGGCGCGATCGTCGCCGCGCCCACCTGCAGCCTGCCGGAAGGCATCGGTGGCGAGCGCAACTGGGACTATCGATACACTTGGCTGCGCGATTCCGCGTTCACGGTGTTTGCCCTGCTGCGGCTGGGGTTCACCAAGGAAGCCGAAGACTTCGTCAACTTCCTGTGGAGTTTGTGTGAAAAGCCGAACCCTGACGGCTCGCTGCAGATCATGTACGGAATTGACGGCCGCAAGGACCTCTCGGAACAGCTCCTCACCCATCTCGACGGCTATCGCGGATCGCGTCCGGTGCGGATCGGCAACGGCGCCTACAATCAGCTGCAGCTCGACATCTACGGCGAATTGCTGGACGCGATCTACCTGTTCAACAAACACGCGCATCCGGTGGGCCATGAAGCCTGGCAGACCGTGAGCCGCCTAGTGGATTGGGTCTGCGACAACTGGCAGGGCAAGGATGAAGGGATCTGGGAGGTTCGCGGCGGACGCCAGGAGTTCGTCTATTCGAAGCTCATGTGCTGGGTGGCGATCGACCGGGCGTTAAGAATAGCCCAGAAGCGTTCGTTTCCGGCCGACTGGGCGCGCTGGTCCGAGGCGCGCGATGCCATCTATCGCGAAATCATGTCCAAGGGATGGAACGAGGACCTGGGCGCGTTCGTCCAGCACTATGGCAGCGACACGCTGGACGCGGCCAACCTGATGCTGATCCTCACCTTCTTTCTGTCGCCCGCCGACCCGCGGACGATCCGCTTCCTGGATGCGATCATGCAGCCGCCAGATAAGGGCGGCCTTGTCTCCAACAGTCTCGTCTATCGCTACAATGTCGAAAAGACCTCGGATGGTCTTCGCGGCGAGGAGGGTACGTTCAACATCTGCACCTTCTGGCTCGTCGATGCGCTCGCCCATGCCGGACGGTTCGACCGGCGGCGGCTGGAAGAAGCGCGCCTGATGTTCGAACGGATGCTGGGCTTCTCCAACCATCTCGGCCTCTATGCCGAGGAAACCGGGCCCAGCGGCGAAGGCCTCGGCAATTACCCGCAGGCGTTCACCCACCTGGCGCTGATCAGCGCTGCGATCAGTCTCGACCGTGCTCTCGGCGATTCGGTCTGACGCAATCCAAAGCGCGCTTGCGATAACGCTGATCGAAGAATGGCCGCAACTGTTCTTCGACCTTTTCAATCCGCTCCAGACCAGCAATCCACCACAGACCAGGAGGCCCCCATGCCGATGCTGAAGCTTTTTCTGAACACGTCCGTGGCCGCGGACGAACACGCGTCCGCCCTGGCCGAACTGTCGGCGACGGTTGCCAACAGCCTTGGCAAGCCGGAACGCTACATGATGGTCTCTCTCCACCCCGACACGCCACTGATGTTCTCCGGCAATGCCTCACCCACGGCCGCAGCCGACGTTGCCAGCATCGGCTTGACCGCCAGCCAGACGCCCGCCCTAGCCGCTTCCTTGTGTGCTGTAATCGAACGCCGTTTCGCCATTCCAGCCGACCGGATCTACATCACCTTCCGTGACGTGGAGCGTGCGTTCTGGGGGTGGAACGGGGGAACATTCTGATGACAGCGACATCGCTGTCGACGGGAGACACCAAGCAGGCCGCTTCGGCAGGGGGCGAGTCGCTCGCTGCCACGGGCAGCCTAATACCGCTCCTGCTCCCAGCCTTCAGACCGACAGCAGCGATGGACCGTGGGGTTGCTTGAGGACTGGTGGAGCCGAGGAGTCGAACCCCTGACCTCCGCAATGCCATTGCGGCGCTCTCCCAACTGAGCTACGGCCCCAAGGGCGTTGGCACGCCGACCGGGCGCCAACAACCGGGACAGAAAGTAATGGTCCCACGGCATGGCCGGCAAGGGAAATCGGCGCCGCCGTCGATCAACCCCGCCGGATCTGGCGACGCCTGGTCGCTCCATAGCTGTCCCAGCGACTCGCGCTCACGAGGAACCGCCCGCAAGCATCAGAGGCGAATCCGCTCGCAACAGGGAGCGGCCGATCAGGACTTGTCGTCCGACTCGTCGTCCACGTGCTCCATCACCTCGCCGATATCGTCATCGTCCTCGCCAAGTTCGGACGTATCTTCCATCAGCTCTTCGTTCTCGTCGGCCAGATCATCGTCATCCGACGTCGAGTCATCCTCAAGTTCGTCGAGATCCGCGTCGCTGGTCTCCTCCTCGGCCGCGTCCTCCTCGACTGCATCGTCGTCCACCAGGCTGCTGGCCACTGCCGGCTCTTCTTTCGCCGCCGGGCCAGACCGACGCGGCCGCGGCTGGCGCTCCGGATCATGGACAGCGCCACAGATCGGACACACGATCGGATCACGACGAAGATCATAGAAGCGCGCGCCACAACTCTGGCACGATCGTTTTGTTCCCCACTCGGGTTTGGCCACGGACTAGCCTCCAGCAGTTGACGTGCATTCATCCATGGTCGCCAATTGCCACGTTTGCTTTCGGCGAGTCAAAAGCAAACCTTATCGTCGTCTCTGTCCTCCCGCCAACCGACTGACCCGCGAGGCCGTTCCGTGAAACCACAGATGCAGCCGATGATCGCCCGTCCGTGTGGACCACTGAGCGGTTCACCGCCGATTCCGGGCGACAAATCGGTCTCCCATAGAGCACTGCTGCTCGCCGCATCGGCGGTCGGCGAGTCGTGTATCGAAGGCCTGCTTGAAGCGGGTGACGTCCTGGCCACAGCAGATGCCGTGCGCGCACTCGGCTGCCGCGTGGAGCGGGACGCGGACGGGACATGGCGCGTCGCCGGACGCGGCACCGGCGGTCTGGCGGAGCCGGATCGGGTGCTCGATCTCGGCAACTCCGGTACCGGCGCCCGGCTGCTGATGGGATTGGTGGCGAGTCAGCCCATCCTGACGATGCTGAGCGGCGACGCATCGCTGTCCAGCCGGCCGATGCGACGTGTGATCGAACCGCTGCAGCGCATCGGTGCCCGGATCTGGGCACGCGGCGGCGACCGCCTGCCGCTGGCGATCCGAGGCGCAGAAGCGCCGCTGCCGATCGACTACACGCTGCCGGTGGCCTCGGCACAGGTGAAGTCCGCGATCCTGCTTGCCGGGCTGAGCGCTCCGGGAAAAACGACGGTGGTGGAGCCGCAGCCGACGCGCGACCACAGCGAGCGGCTGCTCGCCCACTTCGGTGCGGAAATCACCGTCGACGCGTTGCCCGACGGCGGCCGACGAATCGAGCTCACGGGCCAGCCGGAACTTATGGCGCAAACCGTGGTGGTGCCGGCCGACGTTTCCTCGGCAGCATTCCCGCTGGTGGCAGCGCTGATCATTCCCGGCTCCCGACTGACGCTCACAGGCGTCGGCGTCAACCCGCTGCGCACCGGCTTGCTGACGACACTGCGCGAAATGGGCGCCTCGATCGAGGATTGCAGGACCCGCGATGATGGCGAGCCGATCAGCGATCTTTGCGTCAGCGCCGGGACGCTGCACGGCGTGGATGTCCCGGCCGCACGCGTGCCCTCGATGATCGACGAGTTTCCGATCCTGGCCGTGGCAGCGGCGTGTGCCCGCGGCACCACCCGGATGAACGGGCTCGCCGAATTGCGGGTCAAGGAGAGCGACCGGCTGGCCGCTGTCGCCGCCGGGCTGGCCGCCTGCGGTGTCGAAGTGAAAACGGGGCATGACTGGATGGCCGTACACGGCTGCGACGGACCTCCTCCCGGTGGCGGGATCGTCACCACGCACTTCGATCACCGGATCGCCATGTCGTTCCTGGTGCTGGGGCTGGCTGCACGCGCGCCGGTCAGGGTCGACGACGGAACCGCCATCGCCACCAGCTTCCCCGGATTCCCCTGATGACGGCGATCGGCGCCGATATCCATGAACCCGCATTCGAAGCGTAAGCTCCGACGGCCCATCACGGTGACGACCGGGGCCATTGCCGCGTTGGCGCTGCTGCCCCTGACGGCCGCGGCACTGTTACATGCCGTGGGCGTGACCCGTTGGCCACTCGAGCTGCTGCACCACTTCGTCCCGCACCTGACCGTGCTGGCGGCACTTGCCACTGCCTTTTGCCTGTTGACCCGTCATCGGCGGATGGCGGTGGTGGCACTGCTGCTCACGGGCTTCTTCGCAGTCGATTGGGGGATACCGTCGTTTGCTCCCGCACACACCTCGCTGGCCAGCGTACCAAGCAGGGCCGACGCGCTGACGCTGCTCACCCACAACGTTTACGTCCAGAACCCGGATCAGGACGCGCTGATCCGCTGGTTCGCTGGTCGGCCCGCCAACGTCATCGCGCTGCAGGAAGTCAACCCACAGATGATCAAACGACTTCGTCGCGGCGAGGATGGCTATCCGTGGCGAATGATTGCCGAAGACGATTACATCGACCACGGCTGGCATTCCAGCGAAGCAATCGCCCTGCTGTCCCGCTATCCGATCATCGAGGAACGACNNGGCTCAAACCATGGGCACAAACTTGGCAGGTCGNCCCTGGCGCGACTGGAGCTGCCGGATGGCGTACGACCGTGGATCGTGGTGGTCCACGTTCCCTCGCCACTGCATCGCCACAACCTGCCGATGCGCGACCTGATCCTGCAGCAGCTGGCACCGGTCGTCGCTGCGCTCGACGATCCGGTGATCGTCCTGGGTGACTTCAATGCCAGCCGCTTTACGCCGGCCTTCCGCCACTTCGTCGCCGACGCTAACCTGCAGACCGTGAATTTCGATCCCGCAACATATCCTGCCGGCGCTGGTCCGCTTGGCCTCGGGATCGATCACGTGCTGGTTCGCGGCGCCATTCTCAGCAGCGTGCACGCCGCCGCTGCCCATGGTTCCGACCACCGCCCGCTGACGGCGCAGATTTTCCTGCCCAGCCCGAAGCAGCCGGAGTCCAGCCGACCAACAGGGTGACAGGCAGGACTCCCGGTTCGCGGGCAAGGGCGCCCGCTACCGATGTCCTTGCCTCTGCCTGGTGCAAGACATCAAACGCTCGCAGTCCTGGTTGCGGAGACGGCGGTGGCCGGAGGCGAGATGAGGACTACTTGTCGCAGGTATCCTCGAGCATCTGAGTAAACCCGACGGAGAGAGGCTCGGTTGCAGCCTCCGGATTTTGCTCGATCCAGGCGGTGAACCGTCCTGCCAACTCGTCCGCGGCGATGCCCGGTTCACATAATTTCATACCTGACGGATCGCCCTGCATCAGTTCGGCAACCACCTCGCGCTTGTGGTCCTCATTGTAGCCAAGGAAGTCACGCCCCAACTCCATTCGCGCCTGCTGCGCGCCGGCCGGAGCCGCTGCGACAAGCGCGAGCACTCCCCGGCGAGCAAAAACCTATCGTACGCTTCGTCATATCCAGCTCCCGACCACGCCATCCAGAATTCGGCTATTCAGAATTCGGCCGCTCAGAATTCGTAAGTGTAGGAAACCAATGCGCCCAGAACGTTCTTCGAGGCGTTTTCTTCTTCCACGCGTGCCCAGCCGACGTCGACACCGAGGCCAAAGTCGAAACGGTAGCCGGCGGAAACCTGCACCAGGTAGTCCTGGTAGTCCTCGCCTTCCGAGTTGTGGATCAGTCGCGTGGTCGAGGCGAGCGCCATGTTCCAGTTATCCAGCTCGAATGACAGTGCGGCGGTGAAGTAATCCCGATCCTGCTCCGGAATGCCTTCCGCATTCCAGAACCGGTCGTATTCGAATAGCGGAGTGATTGTCAGGTTTTCCATTACGTCGATCGGCCACTCACCGGCGAGTGCCAGCCGATATTCGTTGCTGGTGTCGTTGACGTCGCCGATGTCCGCAGCCAGATCGGGATCAAAGATCCCTCATTCTCGGGAAGGAACGCGCGGGCGTCTTCGGAGATCTTGTTCACGTCCTGCATCGCGAACGCGACCTGGTAGTGGAAGNCCGGGCGCTGCCTCGATGTCGCTGCCGTCGAGAGCGATTGCGAAGGACTCGAAGCTCTCGGTGTTGCTGGGCCCACCATCCTCGTCGCGCACCCGCCCCCGCTCGGTGAAGATCGAGTTCGACATCTGGGAGGTGTCCTGGAAGAACGTGCTGCCGGACAGCGACTGCGATCCGAACTCTCCCAGGCTCCAGCCGACGTTGCCGCCGAAGCCGATGCGTTCGGTCATCTCGATGTCGTCCTCGCAGACGTCGGTCCCATAAATTCCCGGAGCCGCATCGAAGCAGAGGCCGAAATTGGGCGAAAACTTGCCGCCGAAGACCCCCAGCGCNTCGGTCTGGTAGTTGGCGGTCAGGCTTTCGACGAACAGGCCTTCGTCACCAAAATAGCGGTTGTCTCCTGGAGGACTGATGTCCTTTACAGGCTCAAAAACCAAGTGCGTGTTCAAGAAGAACTCTGGTGTCACGAACAGGCTTACGTCAGGTTCGATGGTCGTATAGAGGTCGTTATTCTGGTCTTCGGTGTGGTCGGCGTCGTAGGCCCAGTCGTTCTGGAACTCGAACAGAACCTCACCGGTGATGCGCGGATAGGTCAGCGTCTCCGTTTCGTCCTCGTCGCTATCATCCTGCGCCAGAACTGGACTGGCCGTCGCAAGCAACGCGCACGCAGCAACACTGACAAGCAGCCGGGCTGGCCGGAGCAGCGCTCTGTGCGCCAGAACCGCTTTGTGCGGATCGGAATCGAACCTTCTCGTCGACCAGCTTGGCATCGTCACGGCTCTTGTCTCCTTCTGAACCATTCATTATGGAACGTTATAACATTTCAATTATCACCCGATGCGCACAGCATTCCGCCCCTCTGCACCTTCACGACACCGACTGAGGTGTCAAAGCTGCTATCGAGCGAGATCGCGCCTGCCGCCACCAGGGCCGCCACCAGGAACGTCATCGCCGGATTACGAATCCGTCTGCGCCCGTTGCCAGCCGTCACACACGACGAACGGCGTCAACGAGCCGTTCAGCCGGTGGCCTGCTCAACAGGCCTGCTCATCCATCATGTGCGCATGGTTCGACCTCGTCCGTCCGCGTCGTCTGCACAATCCGCTTCCGGCGCGAACGGAAGGCCGCGCGTGCGGCCCTTCGGTCTTCGCTTCGCCCGGTGCACCCCGCCCGGTACGATCGCGTCGGTTGCGGTGACGGCAGGTCTCCTGGCTCGCGGGTCGGGGCGCTCGCTCTGGCCTTCCCGGTTTCCCAGTGGCCCAAGGCGGCAAGCGCTCGCCGCTCACAGTTGCGGGGCAGCCGCGGTTGGGGATCCCCTTCGTGTCGATCCCTTCCGCGTTCCCTTTGATCCCCTGGGCTCTGTCGCCCGTCGGGGAACCGTCGATTGCCGACTATAAGGGGTCCCCGATTCGCGTCAAGCCGGCCACACATGATCGTCGCCGCAACATCACCATGACTGAAGCGATCGACTGCTTCGCCACCGACCAACAGCCGGGCCGATCGCCTCAAATCCCGTGCCGCCACCTCCCCTTTCGGCGGACTGAATTCGAACCTTTTCGCTGTCCTGCTTGGCTCCATCGCGGGTCCTGCCTCCCTGTGAACCTAGTATGATATGTTATGTTATAACATATCATTATGAGCCTCGGCTGAGAATCCGCCCGCCGTTCACCTTCGCAACACTTACTCTGCTGTCAGCGGGATCCCAATCTCCGCCTGAATTCCCCTGTCCGTCGGTTGACCTCCCTGCTGCCGGGCGCACGTCCGTTGATCGAGTTGACCTCTTGCGACCGCGTCTTAATGAGAACTGTATACCGCCCCAACCGCTGCGTTCGGCATGCAGTTTCTGCAGCCCCCGGCAGCTATGGCGCCAAACCATTGACCCGCCCGAACCACGCAATGAAGCCGGGCATGCCTCAGCGGTGTGGCGTCATGCGTCATGGCACCGGAACCTCGCAGGCTGGACGGGGCGACACGCCAGGAAAGCCATAGAACAGCAACCCGTTCCCGCCATCGCCGGCAGCCGATATCAGCGCGGATCGCCTGGATATCGGGCGCTTGGATATCGGGCCAGGGAACGGCGGAAAGACGCCTATGCCGTAACGGGCACACAGGAATGTCCCGCGCGTGCGCAAGGACCGCCGTCCAGCATGTCGTTCATTTCTTCCCGACACACTCCGCATTGCGGCGTGCACTCGAAAGCGGCGTAAATGTCGTCGGCCGTTCGTACGCGACCGCTTGCGATCAACCGTTTCACCTCGCGGTCGTTCAACGCATTGCATACACAAACATACATCGGCCACCTGCTGGAACCCGTCGTGAAATAAGACTGAGAATAAGTCGCAACTGGTTCCCTTGGCAAGCCTTTCGTTCGTTGCAAGCACCACACTGGAGAACAGATTTTCCGTGAACCAGGAAACGCGGGTGGAGCTGGCGACACCAGCCGCTGCCGTGGAGCGGGCGGCCCACCCGCTGCAGGGCCGCCGCGTCCATGCCCCTAGATTTGCGATTGCAAGTAGTTGTGCACCCCCACCTTGTCGATCAGCGCCACTTGTGTCTCGAGAAAGTCGATATGCTCCTCGGTATCGGTGAGAATGTCGCGCAGCACCTGTCGGCTGACAAAATCGGACTTCTGCTCGCAGAGAGCGATCGCATTCAGCAAATCGGCACGCGAACGGAGTTCCACGCCCAGGTCGTTCTCGAGCACCTCTGGGACATCTTCTCCAATACCAAGCTTGCCCAGATCCTGAAGATTGGGCAGTCCTTCGAGGAACAGAATGCGTTTGATCAGCCAATCGGCATGCTTCATCTCGCCCAGCGATTCCTCGTAAACCTTGCGTCCCAAGGACAAGAACCCNCAGTTGTCGAGCATCCTGGCATGTAAAAANTACTGATTGATTGCAGTCAATTCGTTCCTGAGAATGCCATTCAGATGCTTGATTATTTCGGTATCGCCCTGCATTCATCAATCTCCGGTAGGAGGAACGGCCTGCCGGCACGCTGCCAACTTGGGCCTTTCGGCTGAGATTCGCAGGATTCGCCGGACTCGCAAGCGATAATCGATGGCACCGGGAGGACTGCCCTCCCTTCTGCACCTCCTTGACAGCAAGACGAGGCATTCTGGGCGCGCGGCGCATTTTGCACAGAGCCGTCATCGGCGCACTCCGGTGCGGCGATCGCGCAACCACAGTGCCAAGCCGGTGATCCCGAGAAGATACCCGAGCCCCCGAGTACGTCGCGCAGCCACACCTGCTCTTCGAACTGCGCCAGTTGCTCGCGCAACGGACCGAGTTGACGAGCGACAGCTGCATCCACCAAAGCCGGGACCGTTTCCCTGCTCCGTCACCGGTCCCCCGACTGCTGGACTCTCTGGTACGGACGCGTCCCCCATCATCGGTGCCGCTGACGAACCGGATACCGGCTCACCACCCTCGTGCAGATCGGGCGGAAGTTCCGCTGCGCGAACCACATATTCTGCGCGATGACCGTCGCTCCCGTCGGCAACAATATGATGGTCCACCCGCTGTCGTGCCCGCACGCTGAAATGACCCTGCGGATCGGTCGTGGTCGTCGCCAACACGCGGCCGTCCGGCGCCGAAACCACAACCGTCACCCTTGCGCCGGCACCGAGCCGCTGAAGAAGACCAAGCCGCGGATCGTCACCCCTCGACGGACGCGAAGGCCCTCATCTTGTGGGCGTGCGCTGCCGTCGGCATCAATACCAGGATCGACAGCAACAGAGCGGCTGTCGCGACGAGTTGCCGTCTGTCAGGCATGGCCCGGCTGGCCCTCAGAGAGGCGAAGCGGCAGCGCCAGCACCTCCGGCTTCACCCGCTGCAGAAATCCCACGACCATGCCGGTCATCACTGCCTCGGCTGCCATGACTGGCAGATGCGCCACAAAGACCAGCTTGGCTGCCGGCACGAAGGCCGCACCGCTGAGCGCAAGTGCGGCGGCAACACTGAGTGCCACGCCGGCCACCCCAAGTGTCCCTGCCGCAGCACCAAGCACCACAGGGGATCGGCCGCGGCGCAAGGGACCGGCGAAGGCCAACGAGCACGCCACCGCCGGCAGGCTCATGATCAGCGTATTGACGCCCAGCACGGTAATGCCGCCGAAGCCGAAGAAAATCGCCTGCAGAAGCAACGCCACGAAGATCGCCGGGATGGCCGCCCACCCAAGAACGATGCCGATCAGACCGCTGAGAATGAGGTGCACGTTTGACGGCCCCACCGGAACATGTACCAGGGAGGCAACGAAGAAGGCCGCACTCATCAGCCCGACGTATGGCAGTCGCTCGGCATCGATGCGGCGCAACCCTTGGCCGATGGCGGCAACCGCGACAGCCGAGCTGCCGAACAGAACCGGTGCCGAGAGAACACCGTCTACGAGATGGGCCATGGCCTCCCGCTCCGTCCCCGTGATCACTTTCTTGCTGGTGACGGACGCTNNCATTTCATGTCCGTGGTGCGGACCCAGATCAGACCGCCCCGTTCCACCGGGACCAGTTCTCCGGTGGGGGCCNTTCAGCTTCTGCGCTTCGTCCGTGATCAGCGCTGCGAACCCCCACCACCCGGCCCGCGGCATCGCATAACTGAATGCGCCCTGTTGGTCGGTCTTGATCACCTGGGTGACGAATGCGTCGGCAGGTGCCGTGACGCTCCCATCGTTCTTCCATTCGACTTCCACGTCAGCGAACGGCACCGGCTCGCCATTCTGCCGGACGATCCCCGANAAGACGTTGCCGGTCCATAAGCCGTAGGGGCGAACCAAGGGTTCGATTTCCACCGGCAGTCCAACCAGGGTGTCCCATCCCGCTTCCGCACCGAAGCCGTCCACCACCACCTTCGCATAGTGGACGATCATCTTCTGTTCAGCCGGCTCCCAGTACGGTGCCGGCTCGATGAAGAACACGTAATCGGCCGGTGAGGCGACCGTGTAGTGTGCGCGATAGGCTGTCTGGCCGTCGTGCAGTTCCTCACGAAGGGACGACAACAGGTCTAGCGTCCTGCCGTCCGCAACGATAGCGAACTGCATGGGTTTTCCCATGCTCATCGTCGGACCCTGCTCGAACGGGTGCGTGAACACCGCGTCGATGACGATGTTCTTCTGGGCGGGCGTTGCCACGATATCGGTAGACGGAATCAGCTCCAGGAAGTGCGCGTCGGCCGGTGTGGCCATCATTCCCGTCGACAGCGCCACGATTGGGGCGATTTCCTGGATATAATTTCTCATAACAAATATTATGTTTCTTTGTCTATTCACCCTGCAGCTCCCTGGTCAATTCGGTGCAACTTTAGCATCATGGCCATGCTTGGCAAGAAGGTCGCGTACAACCCTTATTCGAACGTACAACCGCCTCATTAACGCCACTATAGTAATGAATGGGTTCGGACGCTGAATGTCGTCGACGCCACCGCATCGAACCCTAGCGGTTTCCCGGTTGCGTCGGCCGCGAAAGGAATCTGATGTCGTTGGCTGAAACTATTGCGCTCGTCGATGACGACCGCAACATCCTCACCTCCGTTTCAATGGCGCTGGAAGCCGAGGGGTTCCAAGTGGTTACTTATGCCGATGGTGCCGAAGCCCTGAACGGCTTTACGCGCCAGCCGGTAGACTTGGCCATACTTGACATCAAGATGCCACGCATGGATGGCCTCGAACTGATCAGCCGCCTGCGTCAGGTCAGCGATGTGCCGGTGATCTTCCTCACCTCCAAGGACGATGAGCTGGACGAGGTGCTGGGACTGCGCATGGGTGCTGACGACTACATCACCAAGCCGTTCTCGCAGCGGCTTCTGATCGAACGCATCCGTGCCGTGTTGCGTCGGCGCGCCGCCGCCTCTCCGGACCAGGCGGACAACGAGGTGATGCGTCGCGGCGAGCTCGTTCTGGATGAAACCCGACACCTCTGCACGTGGCGCGGCGCCGAGGTCAACCTGACCGTGACTGAATTTCTGCTGGTTCAAGCGCTCGCCCGCCGCCCTGGGCACGTAAAGAGTCGCGACCAGTTGATTGATGCCGCATATGGGGAGCATATATATGTCGACGACCGCACCATAGACAGTCACATCAAGAGACTTCGGAAGAAGTTCAAAGACGTGGACGACGAATTCGCACACATCGAGACTCTCTACGGCGTCGGCTACCGCTATCGCTCCGTCTAAGCGGCGATGACCGAGCACGGTTCGGCGGACAGGCCGGGCAGAAAGCCAGCCAAGCGATCCCGGCGCTTTGGCATTCCGCCGATCACGCGCCGGATCCTCGCGGTCAATCTTCTGGCTCTGGGCTTTCTCTTCGCCGGCATGTTCTACCTCGACGAATATCGGCGGGGTCTGATCACTGCTGAACTCGCGACCATGCGCAGCGAAGCGAACCTGTTCGCTGCCGCCATTGGAGAAAGTGCAAGCTTTGCCGATCCGACCACCGGCGAAGGGCTGATCTCACTGATTGCGCAGCAGATGGTGCGCCGGATGGTCGAGAGTTCCCGCGTCCGGGCACGACTGTTCAACGAGGACGAGGCACTGGTCGCTGATAGTCTGTTGCTGGGTGGGCCGGGCGGCGTCGTCCAGATCGAGGATTTGCCACCACCGCGCACGGAAGGCCAACAGCTTCGCGACTTTCTCGCCGGCTATGATCGTCTGCTGGCGCGCCTGTGGAGCCGCGAGGATTTGCCCGTTTACTCCGAGAAATCGGTACAAACGGCGCGGGACTATCCCGAGGTGATGCTGGCGCTGTCGGGTGAAACGGCCTCCACCGTTCGTGCCGGCCCCGACGGCGGCATGGTGCTCAGCGTCGCGGTGCCGGTGCAGCGCTACAAGCAGGTCTTGGGAGCGCTGATGCTGACGAAGGGATCAGAACAGATTGATACGTCGGTCCTCAAGGTCCGGCTCGACGTCTTGAAGTGGTTCCTGCTGGCACTGGCCGTCACCGTGCTGTTGTCGATTTACCTCGCCAGTACGATCGCGAGTCCGATCCTCAGACTCGCGACGGCCGCGCAGAAAATGCGTCGTGATCTTCACCGTCAGCATACGATCCCCGACTTCGGCAACCGCCGCGACGAGATCGGACAACTGGCAGCGGCGTTGCGCGACATGACGCGTGCGTTGTGGCTGCGTATCGACGCCATCGAGCGATTCGCCGCCGACGTCGCTCATGAACTGAAAAACCCGCTGAGCTCGCTGCGCAGCGCCGTCGAAACGGCAGCACGGGTCAACGATTCCGATCGCCGGCAGAAACTGATGAGCATCATCCTCGACGACGTCGGACGGCTCGACCGCCTGATCAGCGACATTTCCGACGCATCACGCCTGGATGCCGAACTGTCTCGCGAAAACTCAGAAGCGGTCGACATCCGCCAGATGCTTCGAACCATCGCCGAGGTCACGGAAATGACCGCCCAGAAACAGCGCACCCGGCTTGCCGTCGATGTCGACCGGAAGCGCGATCTGGTGGTGAACGGTATCGAGAGCCGGTTGGTGCAAGTCTTTCGCAACCTGCTCGCCAACGCCCTGTCGTTCAGCCCGCCGGACAGCACGATCACACTGCGGGCACGGCGCGAAAACTCAACCGTCGTCGCGGAAGTGCTGGACGAAGGACCCGGTATTCCGGAGGGCCGCGAGAAGGATATCTTCAAGCGCTTTTACTCTGAACGTCCGCAAACAGAAAAGTTCGGTCAGCATTCTGGCCTCGGGCTCAGCATTTCCAAGCAGATTGTGGAAGCACATGGCGGCACGGTGGAGGCCCGAAACCGGCGCCGTCCCGACGGCAAAATTATCGGCGCCCGGTTCGTCGTGACCCTTCCGCTCGAATGACGCTTCAAAGACGAAGTCATTTTTAAAGACGAAATAATTAGCGGCTCCGGTTCATTTTTCACACCCAAACTGGTTACGCTCGGAGCAAACTCGAAGACTGCACGTTGACAGCGACGCGCCTTCCCGACACGTTCCGCCCATGGATCGCGTACGCGGCACTTGCGTGGCGGTAGAAGGAGTGGGCGTGCTGCTGCGAGGCTGCTCCGGCAGCGGCAAATCCGATCTGGCGCTGCGCCTGATCGAAGCCGGAGGCAGGCTGGTGTCTGACGACTATACCCTTGTTAAGGCGACGGACGATGGCCTGCAAGCCCATGCGCCGGAGGCGCTGATGGGGCTGCTGGAAGTACGGGGCATTGGTATTGTCCATCTGTCGGCGTTGCCATCGGTATCGTTGCGCTTGGTCATCGATCTGGTAACACCCGAATCAGTAGAGCGCATGCCACTACCGGAGACGACCGAGATTGAAGGGGTTGCGCTTCCGATATTTTACCTCTGGGCATTCGAGGCATCTGCGGTTGCCAAGGTTCACCTTGTCGTGCGCNATCGTTACTGGCGGTATAATGCGGCTGCCATGATTGAGAGTACGACTGTTCCTCCGCTCGCCCCGCAGCCTGTCGCGTCAGCTCAGAAGACAGCGACCGGTCAGGTCGTGCTGCTGATCACCGGGATGTCCGGGGCCGGCAAGACCACAGCGCTGAAATCGCTGGAAGACCTCGGGTTCGAGTGTATCGATCACCTGCCGCTCCGCCTGTTGACACCGTTGCTGCGCGCCGAAGCGGCCGATCCCGTGGAAGGGCGCCGACCGCTGGCGATCGGCATCGACGTGCGAACCCGTGATTTCGGAACTGACGCATTCAATGCCGTCGTCGCAGGGCTGCGCCAGGAAGATGGCATCGCACTGAAACTGGTGTTCCTCTATTGCGACGATGAGGAACTGCGCCGGCGCTATTCCGCCACCCGTCATCGCCATCCCTTGGCCGGAGAGTTGCCGCTGGTTGACGGAATTGCACGCGAACGTCAGATGCTGTCTCCGGTGCGCACACACGCCGACCTGGCACTGGACACCACCGGCCTCAATCCAGGCGACCTCAAGCGANTCCTGCAAGGCAATTTCGGAGTTGCCGAACATCCCTCGCTCCTGGTGCAGGTGGTCTCATTCTCCTTCCGCTCCGGCTTGCCGCGCGACGCCGATCTGGTGTTCGATGTCCGATTTCTCGCTAACCCTTACTACGAGCCGACTCTTCGGCGCCTGACGGGCCGTGACGAACACGTCGCCCGCTTTGTCCGCGGCGACGAGGCGCTGAAGCCGTTCTTAAATTCGCTTACACAGTTGCTTCAACCCCTGTTGCCGCGTTATGTCGCAGAAGGAAAAAGTTATCTGACCATCGCCATAGGCTGCACGGGCGGCCGGCATCGCTCCGTGTTCGTGGCAGAAGAACTCGCCAGATGGCTCCAATCGCAAGAACAACGGGTACAGACGATCCACCGCGATCTGGACCGATCGCATCGGTCCGACGGGGAGACGAGGGCTTCGTAGGCTTATGATCGGTCTCGTCATCGTCACCCACGGACGACTCGCGCAGGAATTCATTTCGGCGCTTGAGCATGTCGTTGGCCCGCAAGTGAACATCACGGCTGTGTGCATCGGCCCTGATGACGACATGGAAGAACGCCGCGCGCTCATCCTGCAGAGCGTCGCCGATGCGGAGGAAGGCAATGGCGTTGTCTTGCTCACCGACATGTTCGGCGGCACGCCCTCAAATCTCGCCATCTCGATCATGGACAAGGCCAATGTCGAGGTCATCGCCGGTGTCAACCTGCCGATGCTGATCAAGCTGGCAAGCGTCCGTCAGACCGAGTCGCTCGAAGAAGCAGCACAAAGCGCGCAGGAGGCCGGCCGAAAGTACATCAACATTGCATCCCGTCTCCTTACTCAGGAGGAGACGTGAGCGTCGGCATGGTCGATTACACCCGCGACGGGGACATACTCAGGTGCACTGCTGTGATTGCCAACCGGCGGGGTCTGCATGCCCGCGCAGCAGCCAAGTTCGTCAAGCTGGCAGCAGGATTCGACGCCGAGGTCACCGTCTCGAAACGCGGCACCGCCGTCTCTGGTCGCTCCATCCTCGGGCTGATGATGCTGGGGGCCGGGCCGGGTACGGAACTGGAGATTACCGCCGTCGGTCGTGAGGCAGAGGAAGCGATCGAAGTTCTTGGCAGCATCATCGAAGCGAGGTTTGACGAAGACTGAAGCTGCGCACGGGCAACAACTCCGAGACCGGCCAGCCGGCGGATGAACGGCACGATCGGCCGACGGAGGACAACGAAAAGCCGCGAGCGTCTGGGATGGAAATGGCCGAACAGGTCGTAAACGAGCGTGTCGTCGAAGGACTCGGCGTCTCGCCCGGTGTCGGCATTGGGGTTGCGTACGTCTGCGAAAACGGAAGTCCGCACATCCCCGAGTACCGGATCCGGCCCGCTGATGTAGAGGCGGAACAGCGGCGTTTGCGCGAAGCGGTTGTTCGTGCCCGCCGCCAGTTTGCCCGCCTGCGCAGCAAAACACGTCAACGAGCTCAAGGTGAGACCGAGTGGGGCAGCGAGGATGTCCTCTACCTGCTCGACGCCTACATGATGATGCTTAAGGATTCGCGCCTGCTCCGCGGCGCTTATAGTCGAATTGCGACTGAACGAATCAACGCCGAGGCAGCCGTCCAATTGGAAGTGGTGGCGATCTGCGACAGCTTCCGGTCGATGCAGGACACCTACCTGTCGGCGCGGATGGAGGACATCCGCGAAGTCGGCAACCGGTTGCTGTCACAGCTCACCAGACAACACGGCACCCCGCTGTTCTCGATCCCCCGCGGCAGTATCGTCGTTGCCGCCGAACTGACGCCGGCAGACACGGCGCAGCTGGATCCCGAACACGTCGTCGGAATCGCCGCGGAGTCGGGCGGGCCGCAGGGACATACGGCGATTCTTGCGCGTGCCCTCGGACTTCCGGCCGTGCTGGGCGCCGCTGGTCTGCTGGAGGCGGTCCGTACCGGAGATCCACTCCTGGTGGACGGCGAGATCGGCCAAGTGGTCGTCCACCCTTCGCCGGCATCCGTAAGACAATACCGCCGCCGCCGTGGCGAACGGCAGGAGGAGGAACGTGCCTTACGCCGACTCGCCAGCCAGCCAGCGGTCACGCGTGACGGTGTCACCATCAGCCTCCAGGCCAACGTCGAGCTTCCAATGGAGATGGAACACGTCATCGAAGCCGGGGCGGCCGGCATCGGGCTGCTGCGCACCGAATTCATGTTCATGAACCGGGCGGCCGTTCCGTCCGAAGAAGAGCAATACGCGGCATTGCGCACGCTCATCGAACGCGCCGGCGGCGAAAGCGTGACCATCCGCACGCTCGATCTCGGGGGCGATAAGGGACCGATTCCGTTCGTCGGCCCGTTCGGGGACAGTGCCACCTCGCCGCTCGGCATCCGTGGCGTCCGCCTGTCGCTGGCGCGTGCAGAACTGCTCGACACGCAATTTCGCGCCATCCTGCGGGCCGGTGCGCACGGCCCGGTGCGCATCCTGTTGCCGATGGTCACCGCTGTTTCCGAAGTCCGCGCCGCCCGCGACATCCTGGCGCGCGCCGCCGCCNGGCTGTTCCGCCGCGGCGTCGAGATTCCGACGGCACTGCCGCCACTGGGCAGCATGATCGAGGTGCCCGGCGCCGCGCTGACCGCCGATGCGCTGGCGCTGGTGAGCGATTTCTTCGCCATCGGATCGAACGACCTGACCATGTACACGCTGGCGATTGATCGCAGCGACCAGCGCGTCGCCCACCTCTACAATCCCCTGCACCCGGGTGTGCTGCGGATGATCCAGTTCGCTGCCGCTGCCGCCTTGCGCGCGCGCATTCCGGTCTGTGTCTGCGGCGAGATCGCCGGTGAACCGCGCTTTACGCCGCTGTTGCTGGGTCTGGGCTTCCGCGAACTGTCGATGACAGCAAGCAATATCGCCCGGGTGAAGCGCCGGATTCTCGATCTGGACCTGCTGGCGGCGCAACGACGCACACAGATGATCATGGACGAGACCGACCCGGTGCGGATTCAGGTGTTGCTCGACGACTTCAACGCCGCCGTCTCCTGACGTCTCCAACGCGTATTTTCGGTGGATCCGGATACTCAGCAGCTGCCGGGAACGCCCCGCGTCGTCGAGTACTCGAAGTGCAGCGCTTCGCCCGGGTGAACCAGCGGATGGATCGCATGCGCCGCCGCCGCTGCCTCTGCGAAGCCGGTCAGAATCAACTTCAGCTTGCCGGGATAGGTCGCCACGTCGCCGATCGCGAACAGGCCGGCAGGACCAGCCGCACAGCTCGCCGGATCGACGCGGACATGGTTGCGTTCCAGGTTCAGCCCCCAGCCAGCAATCGGGCCCAGGTTTTGCGACAGGCCGAAGAACGGCAGCAGCGCATCCGCCTCAAGCCGCCGCACGCCACCGTCCAGATCGCTGACCACGACCGCTCGTAGCACGCCNCCTTCGCCCTCAAGTTCATGCAACTGATACGGCACGACCAGTTCGATCGTGCCCTGCTTCGCCAGCGCGCGCATCTGCCGCACGCTTTCCGGTGCAGCACGGAACTTGTCGCGCCGATGGACCACGGCAACGCTTGCGGCGATGTCGGCAAGCGACAGTGCCCAATCGACGGCCGAGTCGCCGCCGCCGGCGATCACCACCCGCTTGCCACGGTAGTCCTCCCGCCGGCCCACCAAGTACTGCACGCCGGTGCCCGTGGGAGCCCGCTCGTACTGCTCGATTCCCGACAGCGGCGGCCGATTCGGGCCGAACGCGCCGACACCCACCGCCACCACGACGGCGGTCGCGTCGACACACGCCCCGCTTTCGCTCTGCAGGCGCCAGCCACCGTCGATCGCGGGCGAGCGCACANNCACCGGATGGCCCAGATGATAAACGGGCTTGAACGGTGCCGCCTGTTCCAGGAGTTTATCGACAAGATCGGCGGCCAGGATGTTCGGATAGCCCGGTATGTCGTAGATCGGCTTTTCCGGATAGAGAGCCATGCACTGCCCGCCCGGGACGTCGAGCGCGTCGAAGACATGACAGCCCAGACCGAGCATGCCACATTCGAAGATCGCGAACAGGCCCACCGGCCCTGCGCCAACGATCGCCACGTCGGTCCGCGGGCAGTCCGTCATGCGAGATCACCTTTGCTCATCGTCGTTTCCGGCACGGTGCCGGGCGCGAAGAATGCGACCGACCCCCGTTGCATTCAAGTCCGGAACCATGCAGGGTCGACGGCGCAGCAGCCCTGGCGGGGACGGTTGCCGTGCGCCTGACAGTGCGGCTGGACGGTCCAGAGGCGACAGCAGCACTCGCGGCGCGCATCGCCGGGATTGCCCGCGTCCGCGATGTCATCGCCCTTGCCGGTGATCTGGGCAGCGGCAAGACCGCGTTTGCGCGCGCCTTCATCCGTGCTCGCGGCCGCGCCAACGAGGACGTCCCGAGCCCCACCTTCACCCTGGTGCAGACCTACGACACCATGGCGGGCGAAATCACGCCAGACTCGACCGCGGACCAGCCGCTGACGATCTGGCACTTCGACCTGTACCGGCTACAGGCACCCGAGGAGGCGTTCGAACTCGGCATCGAGGACGCATTCGCAGAGGGATCTCGCTGATCGAGTGGCCCGAACGGCTCGGCGCACTGCTCCCGTCCCGTAGTCTGATCGTCACCCTTGCCGCGGTTGCGCACGCAGGCGAGGCGATGCGCACCGCCACCCTGGAAGGCGACGAAGACTGGCAGCAACGGCTGGCGGAGGTGGGGCTTGTCTGAGCCTTCGACGATGAAGAAGCGAGTATCGGCAGAAGCCATTCCGGAAACGCCGCGCGATGTACTGATCAGCCGCTTCCTGGCGGGTGCCGGCTGGGGGCAGNCCGACCAACATCCCCTTGCGGGCGACGCATCGTTTCGCCGCTACATCCGGATCGGCCGTAACGGTAGCCGCGCCATCCTGATGGATGCCCCGCCCGATCGTGAAGATGTGCGACCTTTCATGCGCATCGCCCGGCACCTGCAGTCGTTGGGCCTTAGCGCACCCTCCATCTTTGCAGCCGACGAGGACGCGGGCCTGCTGTTGCTGGAGGACTTTGGCGACAGCACGTTTACCCGGCTGCTGGCGGATGGCAGCGACGAAGAGGCGCTCTACCGGCTGGCGGTGGATGTGCTGCTCCACCTGCACCGTCTGCCGTCGGCCGACGCGTTGGCCCTTGAGCTGCCGCGCTACGACCAGCATCGGCTGATCGACGAAGCGATGTTGCTTACCGACTGGTACCTGCCGGCAATCCTCGATCGGCCGGTTGGCGAGGACACACGCGCGGCCGGCGTCGACGCCTGGGCGGAAGCGCTGATGCCGCTGACGCAGGGGGCGCCGACGCTGGTGCTGCGCGACTTTCACGTCGACAACCTGATGCGCCTGTCTGAGCGCGCAGGACTCGCCGCGTGTGGCCTGCTCGACTTCCAGGATGCGGTCGCCGGCNCCCCCGCCTACGACCTGATGTCGCTGCTGGAAGACGCCCGGCGCGACGTTTCACCGCAGGTAAAGACGGCAATGCTGACCCGCTACCGTGAAGGAATTGGCAATGCCCTCATTGGTGCCGGCTGGACCGCCTTCGAGCGTGCGTTCGCCATCCTGGCTGCCCAGCGGCATGCCAAGGTGATCGGCATCTTCACCCGGCTCAGCCGGCGGGACGGCAAGCCCATCTATCTGCCACACATTCCCCGCGTCTGGCGGATGCTGGAGGACGCGCTGCGACATCCGGCGCTGGCGCCGGTCTCCCGATGGTTCGCGCGCTGCGTGCCGGCCGATGCCCGCGGTATCCCACCGCATCCGACACGCCAACCGTNNGACGCAGGCGACATGAACACCACGAGCCCTCGCCGGGCGATGGTGCTGGCCGCCGGCCTCGGTGAGCGGATGCGGCCGATCACCTTGACGACGCCGAAGCCACTGATCCCGATCGCCGGACGATCGATGCTCGACCGGTCGATCGACGCCCTGCAGGCACACGGCATCGAGCACGTGATCGTCAACGCCCACTATCTCGCGAATGCGATTGAACACCACATCGCTGTTCGCAGGCTCGGCGCCGCGCCGTCGCCACCGATGACCGTCGTGATCGAGGCGGAGCGACTCGAGACCGGCGGCGGTGTCGTCAACGCTTTGTCGCTTCTGGGCGCAGAACCGTTCTTCGTCATCAACGGCGACATCCTGTGGTGCGATGGCCAGCGGCCGACGCTCGGCGAACTCACGCGCGCCTGGGACGCTGAACGGATGGACGCGCTGCTGCTGCTGCATCCGCTCGCAACCGCCATCGGCTACGATGGTCCAGGCGACTTCTCACTCGCGGATGACGGCCGGCTGGTGCGCCGCCCCCGAAGGCNNAGCGCGCCGTTCCTGTTTGCCGGCCTGCAGATCCTCNCACCCCGGCTGTTCGAGGACGCCCCTACCAGCGCGTTTTCGCTCAACGTCCTCTACAACAAGGCCATCGCCTGCGGACGCGCCTTCGGCATCGTGCACCGCGGTGGCTGGTGCCACGTCGGCACGCCGGCCGACATCCCATCGGCGGAAGCGTTCGTGTGTGCACCGCCGCTGTGCGACACCCCACGTCGTGAGCACCGCCTCGTGAGTGCACCCTGCGTCTTCACCATTCGGGCCGGCGTACCCTTCGCCGATGCACTGGTTGCGGGCCTCAGGCACCGGCTCGGGGACGCCCCGGAGGCGCTCGCCGATGTGCGCCTATTCTTGCCGACACGCCGGGCCTGCCGGACGATGGCGCTCGCCTTCCTCCGCCATGGTCAGGGCAGGCCCGTGCTGCTGCCGCGGATGACACCGCTGGGCGACATCGACGAGGACGACGTCGCGTTCGACGAGACCGAACCAGCAACGGGCGGCGGCGCTGCCGACATCCCGCCTTCCATTGCACCGGTCCGCCGGCAGCTGCTGCTCACCCGGCGTCTCGCGACGTTGCCGGGGTTCGGCGCCCGGCCAGCGCAGGCGGCGCTCCTGGCTACGGAATTGGCGCGACTGTTCGATCAGGTGCACGCCGAACGACT
Source organism: Defluviicoccus sp. (assembly GCA_013414705.1). Classification (GTDB taxonomy): domain Bacteria; phylum Pseudomonadota; class Alphaproteobacteria; order Rhodospirillales; family Defluviicoccaceae; genus Defluviicoccus. The sequence goes on along the minus strand of CP058705.1, from coordinate 1,258,325 downwards.
CGATCTCGCCGGACTCGACCGACTGGTGCCGGATGAGCTAGCGCGGCACTGGCAGGTCACCCTCGATTTCCTGAAACCGCTCGCCGCCTGGTGGCAACAGACCCTGCAGGCTGAGGGTTGCATCGATCCGGCCGACCGGCGCAACCGCCTGCTCGCGGCACAANGCAACGGCCTTCCGGGCCGCGCCCCCGCCACGCCGGTGATCGCCGCGGGCTCCACCGGCAGCATGCCGGCGACGGCGGACCTGATGGCGGTGATTGCGGGTCTGCCAGCAGGCGTGGTCGTGCTCCCCGGGCTCGATCTCGACTCGGACGATACGGTCTGGCGCGCCATTGCTCTCGATCCGGATCATCCGGACCTGCCGCTTGCCCAGGCACATCCGCAATACGGTCTGGCACATCTGCTGCGCCGCCTGGGGATCGAACGCCGGCAGGTCCAGGTGTGGCCTTCGCCCGGCGTGGTTGCCGTTGCTCCGGCGCGCGCCACACTTCTCGCTCGGGCGCTGGCGCCGGCGTCCTGCACGGCTCCCTCGGCGTCGATCCCGGCGACAGCTTTGNCTGATGTCACCCGCATCGATGCCACGACACCTGAGGAGGAAGCGCGAACCATCGCCCTGATCCTGCGCCAAGCGCTGGAGCAGCCCGAGCGGACGGCTGCGCTGGTCACGCCGGACCGGACGCTGGCACGCCGGGTCGCGGCAGAATTGGAACGTTGGGACATCGCGGTCGATGATTCCGGTGGCGAACCGCTGTCGCAGACCCCGCCGGCCGCGTTCCTGCGGCTGCTGGCGCGAGCGGTGAAACACGAGCTGGCACCGGTACCGCTGCTCGCGGTGCTCTCGCATCCGCTGGCCGCGGGGGCANTGGCGCCAGCCGCCTTCCGCTCCTGGGTACGGCATCTGGAACACTTGGTGCTGCGCGGCCTGCGTCCGCCGCCGGGCATCGAGGGATTGCGGCTGGCCCTGCGCGAAAAGGAAAACAGCCAACCGCAGCAAGCAACACCTGAACAACGATCTGCGGTGGCGGCCGCGCTCGGCCTTGTCCGCCGCCTCGAAGCCGTCCTGGAGCCGATGCTGCACCTCGCAGAGCAACCATCGGTGAGCCTGGCGGCAACGATCGAGGCACACGTCACAGCGGCCGAATCGCTTGCCGTCACCGATGTCGAAAGCGGCAGCGCCCGACTGTGGAGCGGTGATGCCGGCGAGATGCTTGCCAGCTTCATCTCCGACTTGGCCGAGGCCGGACGACACGACTTGCAGATATCGCTTGCCGACTATCCGGAACTGTTGGACGTCCTGATGCAGGGTCGCGCCGTCCGCCCGCGCTGGGGCCGCCACCCCCGCCTCGCCATCTGGGGACCGCTGGAAGCGCGGTTGCAGCAAGCAGACGTAATGGTGCTGGGCGGTCTGAACGAAGAGACATGGCCGCCGCGGGCGAAAGCCAGCCCGTGGATGAGCCGGCCGATGATGCAGGACTTCGGCCTGCCGCTGCCGGAGCGGCGTACCGGACTGTCGGCTCACGACTTCTGTCAGGCCGTGGCCGCGCCCGAAGTCTGGCTAACCCGATCGCGACGCGCGGAAGGCGCACCGACGGTTCCCTGCCGCTGGCTGCTGCGGTTGGATGCGGTCCTGCATGGCACCGGCTGGCAGCAGGACAACGAGCACCGCGCCGCACGCCTGCTGGCATGGCAGCGGATGCTGGATGCTCCGGCCGACGGCATTGCCGCGNCAGCCAAGGCCGCAACCCCTGCCCCGCCGCTGGAAGCCCGGCCTCGCCGTCTCTCGGTCACCCAGATCGAGACCTGGATGCGTGATCCCTATGCGCTCTACGCCCGTCACATCCTGAAACTGGAGCCGCTCGACTTGCTGGACGCCGAGCCGGAGGCCTCGGACTTCGGCACATCCTTGCACGCCGCCCTCGCCCGCTTTGTCGCCGAGCGTCCCCCGCCGACGAAACCATCGNAAGAAGGCGTGCAGCGGCTGCTCGGTTACGGTCGTGATGCCCTGNGGGACCTGTTGCAGCGCCCAGCGGTTCGCGCCTTCTGGTGGCCGCGCTTCGAGCGCATCGCCCTCTGGTTTGCAGCCACCGAACGCGAGCGGCGGCCGGATGTCGCGGCATCTGCCACCGAGGTGTTAGGCTCGCTGACCTTCGGCGCCCCTGGCGGCCCATTCGAACTGTGCGCCAAGGCCGATCGCATTGACCGGCTCGCCGACGGCACGCTGATGATCCTCGACTACAAGACCGGCACACCGCCGAAAGGCACCGAAGTCGAAGCTGGGATTGCGCCGCAACTGCCACTGGAAGCGGTGATTGCCGAGCGCGGTGGTTTCCCGGGCGACGCCCGCGGGCCCGTTTCGGCGTTGGAATTCTGGCATTTGAAAGGAGATGAGGCTGGCGGCGAGCGCAAGTCGGCAGCAAAGGACNGTTGGTGGCGTGACAGCGCGCGCGTTGGAAGGCCTTATCAGTCTGGTGAGCGCGTTCGACGATCCGCAGACACCGTACGAGCCGCAGCCCCGGCCGCAAGCGGCGTTGCGCTGGAACGATTATGAGCATCTGGCGCGCATCCGTGAGTGGGCCAGCGGCAGCGAGGATCCCGAATGAGGGACGTTGCCGCGCATCCTGCGTCTGTAGGGCCGGCTGCTGGAGATCACCCGGGCGACGACCCGCAGGAATCCCAGCGCGGCGCCAGCGATCCCGCCGCGTCGGTGTGGGTGGCGGCTTCCGCTGGTACCGGAAAGACAAAGGTGCTGACGGATCGGGTGCTGCGGCTGATGCTGGGCGGCACCCCGCCGGGGCGCATCCTCTGCCTGACCTACACCAAAGCGGCCGCCGCCGAGATGGAGAACCGGATCGCCGAGCGACTGCGCGACTGGGCGACGGCGGACGACGCGACGCTCGAGCGGCTGCTGCTGGAACTCCTGGGGCGCAAGCCCTCCGATGTACAGCGCCGGCGCGCCCGCGAGCTGTTTGCGCTTGTACTTGACAGTCCGGACGGCCTCGGCATCCAGACCATCCACGCCTTCTGCCAGTCGCTGCTCGGCCGCTTCCCGCTGGAGGCGAGGATCGCCNCGCATGCGACAGTGATGGAGGAGCGCGACGCAACCAACCTGCTGCGCCAAGCCCGCCACGCGGTTCTGGCGCAGGCAGAGCAGCCGGATAACCGGCTGGCAGGGGCACTGGCGACGGTAACCGGACACCTGGGCGAGGCCNGCTTCGCGGATCTGGTTGGTGCGCTGGTGGCGGACCCGCAACGATTCACGGCAATGGTTGAGGCACATGGTTCGGTCAGTAACGTCGCGATCGCAATTCGCGACCTGCTCGACCTTGCAACCGATGCAACATCCACAGACGTCATCGCGGATGCCTGCGCCGAAGCGGCGTTCGACGGACCGGCGTTGCGCCGGGCAACGGACGCCCTCAGCCGCGGCTCACAGCGGGAGCAGGATCGCGGCGCCNATGCTTGCCTCCTGGCTCGCCGCGGCGCCGGACATACGTGCCGCGACATTCGATTCTACACCGGCAACTTCCTGACGCAGGACCAGCCACCCCAGCCGCGCAGACAGCTCATCAACAAAGGTACGGCGAAAGCCGCACCCGGCGCCGAAGACGCGCTGAGGAGCGAGGCGGAGCGCCTGGAACGGGTGCTCGCGCGTCGGCGCGCGGCAATCATCGCCGAGGCGACCGAGGCGCTGCTGCTTCTCGGTGACGCCCTGCTCCGTGCCTACCGGCAGCTCAAGGACACGCATGCACTGCTGGATTACGCCGACCTGATCGAGCGGACAGCATCTCTGCTGGGCGATGCGGACAGCGCGCCGTGGGTGCTGTTCAAGCTCGATGGCGGCATCGATCACGTGCTGCTCGACGAGGCGCAGGATACCTCGCCGGCGCAGTGGCAGATCGTCACCGACCTCACCGACGAGTTTNTTGCTGGCGAAGGCGCGCGCACTCTGCCGCGCACTATTTTTGCCGTCGGCGACGTCAAGCAGTCGATCTACAGCTTCCAGGGTGCCGATCCGGCCGCGTTTCTCGCCAGTCGCAGCCATTTTGCAGACAGGGTAACGGCGGCGGGCGGCGACTGGCGGCCGATCGAAATGAAAACCTCGTTCCGCTCGACCCGCGCCGTGCTCGCCGCCGTCGATGCAACCTTTGCCGATAAGGAGATGGCCGGAAGCATCGCACTTGCCGACGAGGACATCGTGCACACGTCCTTCCGCCTGCGAGACGGCGGCCTCGTCGAGGTCTGGCCACCGGTCGCTTCTCGCCCGGCCGACCCGTCGCCCCCTTGGACGCTGCCGGTCCAGCCGGTCTCCGAAGACTCGCCACCGCGCCGCTTGGCACTGCTGATCGCCTTGCGCATCGAAGCGATGCTGCAGACCGGCGAGCGGCTGGACTCCGCTGGCCGGCCGATCGCGGCCGGCGACATCATGGTGCTGGTGCGCCGTCGGACCGGCCCGTTCATGGCAACCCTGGTCCGGGCACTGAAGGAACGCCAGCTACCGGTGGCCGGCATTGACCGGATGCTGCTCAACGAGCAGCTGGTGGTGATGGACCTGATGGCGATCGGCCGTTTTGCACTGCTGCCGACCGACGACCTGACGCTCGCTACCGTGCTCAAGGGACCGCTGCTCGGTTTCGACGACAACGCATTGTTCGCGCTCGCCTGGCAACGACCGTCGTCGCTGTGGGAGGCCCTGCGGAACCGCGCCAGAGAGGATCCGCGCTGCACCCATGCCACAGCCGTGCTCTCCGAGGTGCTGTCCCTAGCCGACCAGATGCCGCCTTACGCATTCTTCATGCACGTGTTGGGGCCGGTTGCCGGCAGCAGCGCGGAGATCAGTGAGGCCAGCGGTGGCGAAACGGGGCGACAGCGGCTGCTGACCCGGCTGGGCCGCGATGCCGAGGACCCGCTGACAGAATTTCTGGACCTGGCACTCGCCTACGAACGCGTCCACCCGCCATCATTGCAGAAGTTCCTGCACTGGATCGACAGCAATCCGGTGTCGATCAAGCGTGACCCCGAGCAGGGAACCCAGGACGCCGTCCGGCTGATGACGGTACACGGCGCCAAGGGCTTGCAGGCACCGATCGTCTTTCTGCCCGATACCTGCCAGAATGACACGAAGCCCGAGACGCTGCTGTGGCCGCACGCGCCGGACGGCAATCCGCTGCTGCTCTGGCCACCACGCCGGGCGCATTACGAAAACGTCGCCGAAGCCGAGCGGCAGCGCTTGGCCAACCGCCGGGAGGATGAACACCGACGCCTGTTGTATGTGGCGATGACCCGGGCGCGCGACCGGCTGATCGTCTGTGGTGCCCTGAACAAAGGGCAGAAGAACGGACCGCCGGATAATTGCTGGTATTCCGCCATCCGTCGCGGCATGGAATGCGCAGCGGCAGTCGGCCGTCTGGAACTAGAGAGGATCGAGACAGATCCTTCCTCGCCGNCCCAACCTGCGTTGATCGACGAGGCCCACGTGCTCCGCCATGCCTGCCCGCAGCAAGACAGTCGGGCGGTGAGCCCGGTGGCATCGAGCCTGCCGAGCGAGCCGCTCCCTGCGTGGGTACACCGGCCGCCGCCCGAAGAGCCGCCGGCACTGCACCCGCTGCGCCCGTCGCACGGACTGGAGGACGCATCACCGGTGCTCTCGCCGCTGGCGGAAGCTGTCCGCTTCCGGCGTGGCCGGTTGATTCACCGGCTGCTGCAGGAACTCCCCGATCTGGCGCCTGACGCACGCCTGCCGGCTGCACGGCGCTGGCTGGCCCGACCGACGCACGGGCTCGACGCCGCAGCGCACGAGCAGATCGCCGCTGAAGTGCTGTCGGTCCTCGACGATCCCCGCTTCTCCGCGCTGTTCGGTCCGGGCAGCCGGGCGGAGGTGCCGTTGTCGGGAACCGTCGGCGAGCTAATGATCGCAGGCCAGATCGACCGGCTGCTGGTCGAGGCCGACACCGTCACCATACTCGACTACAAGTCCGACCGGCCGGCGCCTCGATCTGCCGCCGCGGTGCCGCCCATCTACCTGCGGCAGATGGCAGCTTACCGGGCACTGCTGCGCCGGATATACCCGGGTCGCCGGGTGCGCTGCCTGCTGCTGTGGACGGAAGTGCCGCTGGCGATCGCACTGGACGACGGTGCGCTCGACCGGTGGGCACCTTGACCAGTGGGAGGCGCGCCCATACATTCGAGCAACTTGAGAACAATTGGCGTCTTGCGCCACATTCCGCTGCCGGGGACGAATATGCCGAAGAACATTACCGACGATTCATTCAGTGCCGACGTGCTCAAGTCGGAAAAGCCGGTGCTCGTCGATTTCTGGGCGGAATGGTGCGGCCCGTGCAAGCAGATCGCGCCGTCCCTCGAAGCACTCGATGCCGAACTGGGCGAGCGGGTCACGGTTGCCAAGCTGAACATCGACGAAAATCCGATGACGCCGTCGAAGTACGGCGTGCGCGGAATCCCCACCCTGATGCTGTTCAAGGACGGCCAGGTCGCCGCCACCCGCATTGGCGCAATGGCGAAGGGCAAGCTGTTCGAGTGGGTCGAATCCGTTCTTTAATCGAAGGCTGTACTGTCGGAGATCCGTACTCCGTCCGGGAAACCGCAGGCTCCCGGCGACGGTCTGCCGTTTGGGACGCTCCGCTTCGATCGCCTCGCCATCGCGCGAGGCAAACGGATGGTCTGCTCACACCCCGCCGTTTTGCGCCAGAATCGCGCCCGCGAGGTAGAGGGAACCGCAGATCAGTACGCGCGCCGACGCCGTTTCGCGTTCCGCGAGATCGCGCAAGGCCGCATCGATGCTGGCGGCTGGACGTGTCGGAATGCCATGGCGGCTGACCACGGTGCATGCTTCCTCGGCGCTCAGGCTGGCCGCCTCGCCCGGGATACTCACGGTTACGGCACTTTTCACGTAGGCCGCCAGCGCCGCCACGAAGGCGTCCGCGTCCTTGGTCTTCAGCATTCCGAGGACGAGGTGGCAGGGCCGGTCGTTCCAGTGCGCGAGCTGGCGGGCAAGAACCGCGGCCGCACCCGGGTTGTGGCCGCCATCGAGCCAGAGCTCCCAACCGGACGGCAGCAGCGCTGCGAGTGCCCCTCGCCCNAGCCGCTGCAGCCGCGCCGGCCAGCGAGCGGCCGTGAGCCCTTTGGCGATTGCCCTTCCGTCGATTGCAAACCGCTGTGCCAGCATCAGTGCACACACGACCGCCATGCCGGCATTCTGATGCTGATGTGCACCCGCCAGCCCTGGCGTGGGCAGCGCAAGTTCAGTAGCCGTTTCCGCCCTCTCTTCGTTCTCGACCGTTTGCGCAAAAGTTGGGGTCCGCACTTTACTCATTAACCTGAACCGCAGACTGCGACCGTCTTCTGCTGCGCTGACCGACCAGTCCAGCCCTTCTAGCAGCAGCGGCGCTCCCACCTCCGCCGCCCGTCTGCTGATCACCTCAAAGGCCTCTTCCGGCTGCGCTGCCAGCACGCACGGAACGCCGGGCTTGAGGATGCCGGCCTTCTCGCCGGCGATCTCGGCCAGCGTTGCCCCGAGGAACTCCTGGTGATCGGGCGAGATGGGCGTGATCGCTGTCAGCGCCGGATCGGCGACGACGTTGGTCGCATCCAGGCGTCCGCCAAGTCCGGTTTCCAGCAGCGTCACCTCCGCCGGAGCCCGGACGAAGGCGAGCAGCGCGGCCGCCGTCGTGATCTCGAAGAAGGTGATCGGCTCGCCGGCGTTTGCGTCCTCGCATTCCTCCAGCAGTGCCGCCAGCGCTTCGTCCTTGATTTCATGCCCGGCGAGGACGATGCGCTCGGAGAACCGCACCAGATGCGGCGAAGTGTAGACGTGCACGCGCGCACCGGCCGCCTCNAGAATTGCGCGCAGGAAAGCGATCGTTGATCCCTTGCCGTTGGTGCCGGCGACATGGATGACCAGCGGCAGCCGGTCCTGTGGCCGGTCCAGGCGATCCAGCAGGCGTTCGATGCGCCCGAGAGAGAGGTCGATGCGCTTCGGATGCAGACCGGAGAGCCGATCAAGGATCGTCGAGCTAGGATCCGTCACCGATGCGGACCGATGGTGCCCCCGCACCGGCGGGCACGGCGTCTGCTGGCAGTGCGTCGTTGTTCTCCTCAACGGGCAGAGCCGCCGCCGCCTCCTCCTCTGCCGAGGCTTCGTCGGGAATTACGCCCGGCGCACTTGGATTTCGCAGCAGGTCGAGAAGATTGATCAGTTCGGAACGCAACTCGGCGCGCGGCACCACCCGATCGACCATCCCATGCTGCAACAGATATTCAGCGCGCTGAAATCCCTCCGGCAGCGTTTGGCGGATCGTCTGCTCGATCACCCGGGCGCCGGCAAAACCGATCACCGCACCCGGCTCGGCCAATGTCACATCGCCCAACATTGCGAAGGACGCAGAAACGCCGCCTGTCGTGGGATCGGTGAGCACGACCACATAGGGCAGACCGGCCGCCCGGACATCCTCGACCGCAATCGTCGTCCGTGCCATCTGCATCAGCGACAGGATGCCTTCTTGCATCCGCGCCCCGCCCGAGGCAGCGGCGACGATCAGCGCCGCGTGTTTCTCGACCGCATGGCGTGCCGCCAGCACCAGCCCGTCCCCCACCGCCGTGCCCATCGAGCCGCCCATGAACTCGAAGTCCATGGCGGCCACGACCGCCGGATGGCCGCCGATAAATCCGTCCGCCACCTGCAGCGCTTCACTGCGTCCGGTCCTTGCCTGAGCCTCCTTCAGCCGGTCGCCATAACGCTTGGCATCCCGGAACTTGAGCGGATCGGCCGGCGGTTTCGGCAGTTCCAGCAACCGATACCCTTCGTCGAGCAGCATCGCCAGACGCAGCCCAACGGCGAGTCGCATGTGGTGACCGCAGTATCTGCAGACCTGCAGGCTCTGCTCCAGGTCACGGTGGAACAGCATCTGGCCGCAGGCGGGACACGTGTGCCACAGGTTATCCGGGATGTCCCGCCGTGCGCCGACCAGTTCGCGCAGCTTCGGACGGACGACATTGGTCAGCCAGCTCACGACGCCGCGCCTCGCGCGGCACCGCTGCCGGCCCTTACACCGCGTGCCAGTGACGAGACCAGCCCGATCACGCCCTCGGTCAGCGCCGGTGTGGGCGCGCCGTGTTCGTCGAGCAGTTCAACCAGCCGATCGACGAGCGCCGAGCCGACGACGGCCGCATCCGCGATCCCGGCCATTGCAGCCGCCTGTTCCGGAGTGCGGATGCCGAAACCGACTGCGATCGGCAACTCGGTGTGTTGCCGGATGCGGTCTATTGCTTGCTCCACGTCCTCGATCGAAGCCGACCGCGTGCCCGTTACCCCGGTGATTGCCACATAATAGAGAAAGCCCCGCGCGACGGACAGCACACGAGGCAGCCGCGCATCGTTGGTGGTGGGCGTGGCGAGAAANATCAGATCGAGGCCTGCGGCGGCAGCCGGCATCAGCAACTCGTCTGCTTCTTCCGGCGGCAGGTCCACGACGATCAGTCCGTCTACCCCCGCTTTCCGCGCATCGGTAACGAACTGCCCAACACCATAGGTGTAGATCGGGTTGTAATACCCCATCAGCACGATCGGCGTTTCATTATCCTTCTGCCGAAAGGCGGCCACCATGCCCAACGTCCTGCGCATCGTTTGGCCGGCGCGCAGCGCCCGCAGCGAAGACGCTTGAATGGAAGGACCGTCCGCCATCGGATCGGAGAATGGCATGCCAAGCTCGATCAGATCGGCGCCGGCAGATGGCAGACGGCGCAGGATCTCCATCGAGGCACCCAGATCCGGGTCGCCTGCGGTCATGAACGTAATCAGGCCGCTGCGTCGCTGCGCCCGGAGCGCTGCGAAGCGGCGACCAATGCGATGCTCCGCNGTTCATCGTCCGATCCCCTGCCTTTGCTGGCCTTCCTTGGCCGATGTGTGCTGGCTGATCTTTTCTGACCGACATCGCTAGAGTTCGATGCCGAAGTGCCGGGCAGCGGTGAACACATCCTTGTCGCCGCGCCCGCACATGTTCATGACCAGCACGTGATCCGTCGGCAGGGTCGGTGCCAGCCGGCAGACGTGTGCAAGGGCGTGTGCCGGTTCCAGTGCCGGAATGATTCCCTCCATCCGGGCGCACAGCTCGAATGCCGACATCGCCTCTTCGTCGGTTACCGAGACGTAAGCCACGCGACCACTGTCGCGCAACCAGGCATGCTCAGGCCCGACACCGGGATAGTCCAGGCCGGCGGCGATCGAATGTCCGTCGCGGATCTGGCCATCACCATCCTGCAGCAGATAGGTGCGGTTGCCGTGCAGTACGCCGGGCCGGCCGGCGGTCAGCGAGGCGCAATGCTCGCCCGTCTCGACCCCGCCCNNTGCCGCCTCGACGCCGATCATGCGGACACTCGCTTCGTCCAGAAACGGGAAGAACAGGCCCATGGCGTTCGAGCCGCCGCCGATGCAGGCAACCAGCGTATCCGGAAGCCGGCCTTCCGCCGCCATGATCTGTTCGTGAACTTCCGCGCCGATCACGGACTGGAAGTCACGGACCATAGCCGGATACGGATTTGGCCCGGCGACGGTACCGATCAGATAATACGTGTCGGACACATTGGCGACCCAATCGCGCAAAGCCTCGTTCATCGCGTCCTTCAGGGTGGCCGTTCCTGACGTCACAGGCCTGACTTCAGCGCCCAGCAGCTTCATCCGGAACACGTTCGGAGCCTGCCGCTCAATATCCGTTGCGCCCATGTAGACGATGCACTGCAGTCCAAACAGGGCACAGACGGTGGCCGTTGCCACTCCGTGCTGGCCGGCGCCGGTCTCGGCGATGATCCGTGTCTTGCCCATCCGCCGCGCAATCAGGATCTGACCCAGCGTATTGTTGATCTTATGTGCGCCGGTATGGTTCAGCTCGTCGCGCTTGAAGTAGATGCGTGCGCCCCCAGANAGCTGCGACAGACGTTCAGCGCAGTAGAGCGGACTCGGCCGACCGACGTAATGAGCGAGGTAATAGTTGAATTCGTCGGCGAACGCCGGATCGGCCTTGGCTTCGCCATAGGCCTGCTCAACCTCCAGAATCAGCGGCATCAGAGTCTCGGCGACGTAGCGGCCTCCGTAGATGCCGAAGTGTCCCCGCTCGTCAGGTCCGCCGCGGTAGGTATTGACGCCGTCCATCATTCCGTCCCGTCCATCCTCTGGTGGGCTTCGACGCCGGGACCAGCAGAGCCCCTGCGATTGCACCGGATCGCCTTGATATAGTCTCCCGCCGCCGTTGCACATCCTCCATTCAGGCCGGATGTTCACCGGACCGTGTACCGGAAGCGCGCGCAGACACGACTCTGGACTCGGCGCTCACCTCGCCACGGTCATCTTGCCCCGATTACCGCGTCCTGGTCACCGAAGTTCCTGATGCGCGAGGCTCGATCGCCGCCACAGCCATCAGAAACGATGCGATCAGCCTGACGTCCTTGTGACCGGGCGCATCTTCGACGCCGGATGAAACATCAACGGCAATGGCTCCGCTCTCGCAGACGGCACGGGCCACGTTGCCGGTGTCCAGCCCGCCCGCAAGAAGCCAGGGGACGGACCAACTGCGACCGGCGAGCAACGTCCAGTCGAAGGCAGCGGCATTCCCGCCCGGCCGGCTGGCGCCGGGAGGCGGCCGTCCGTCGAACAACAGCCAATCAGCGACGCCCAGGTACGGATCGGCGCGGGCCAGATCGACCGCTTCCGCCACGGGCACCGCCTTCATGATCGGCAAGCCGAACCGGGTGCGAATTGCGGCGACGCGCGCAGGTGGCTCACGGCCATGGAGCTGCAGCATATCCAGGGGCACGCCGGTCGTGATCGCCTGTAGCTGCTCATCGTCAGCGTCAACCACCAGCCCTACGCGCTGCACACCGTCTGGAACACGCGCGGCCAGCGCCGTTGCCTGTTCGATAAGGACGGCGCGCGGGGAGGGCGGAAAGAAGACGAACCCCACGAAGCGTACGCCTCCGCTGACTGCAGCATCCACTGCAGCCTCGTCACAAAGGCCACATATCTTCACCGCTACCGGCACGCGAAGTCCAACTCCTCACCGTTCAGGCGATACCTCTGGGCTCGCCGTCTGGGGCGAGGTCGCTGACGGAGAAGGCGCAGACGGGGCAGTTGCAGCAGGAGCCCGAGATACCACAGGCGCCGGCGGCGGCGGAATGGTTGCCTGCCGGTTGGACGCCTCCAGACGGTTAAGCCGTTCGCGCAGTTTCGCGATTTCTCTCTGCTCCTGTTCCGAGCGACGCCGCAGCTCACGGGTGAGCCGCCGCCTGCTGCCTCCCTGGAACCACGCAACGATACCGCCCAGGACGAAACCGGCGAACAGAGCCACCAGCGCGATGCCATAGACCGGAAACGGTACCGGGTCGGTCAGCACGGGCCATAGACTGAGTTCGGCCGTCGCGTGATTGGAGACTGAAAAGACAATCACCACAAGGCACAAGGGGATGAAGGCGATCCAATAGAGAACCCTGCCCACCGCAAGCGATCCTTTTCTAGCCGCCGCCGGAGCATGCCTCAGGCGTCGGTGTTGAGACGTTCCCGCAACTGCTTGCCGGTCTTGAAATAGGGGATGTGCTTCGAGGTCACGCTGACGGATGCACCGGTCCGGGGTTGCGTCCGACCCGGGCCCCACGCTGCTTAACCGAAAACGCACCAAAGCCGCGGAGTTCTACCCGATCGCCACGGGCCAGCGCCGCCGAAATCTCCTCGAAGATGGTGGTGACGATACGTTCCACATCGCGCTGGTAGAGATGCGGATTGGCAGCGGCCAGACGGGCGATTAACTCCGACTTGGTCATCCGCTGTGCTTCCTCCTCTTGTCCCTGGCGATCGCTACGCGTCGCGGAGAACCACTGGGTCGAAATCAGCGCGCAGGGTGCCAGAGCGATACCAACCCGTCAAGACTAAGTGTCTCAGAAAAAAGCCCTTTTTCTGTGACCTTGGAGAACAGTTCCTGCAGCTTCTCGCTCGTATCCCGTGGCACGACGTCCTGCACGGGCAAGCTTGCGTCGATGCCATGCGTGCGCTCGAGCCAGGACCGCGCCTCATCTTCGCCGCCGAGCTCATCAACCAAGCCATTTTCCTTCGCCTGACGTCCGGTAAAGACGCGACCGTCAGCAACTTCCGTTACCTGTGCCTTCGTCAGCCGACGACGCTCCTGGACCATTTGCACAAACAACTGGTAGATGTCTGCAACCACCGCTTGTGTCGCCTGCCGGGCCTCCGGCGTAAACGGCTCAAGCGGATTGGGCTGGGCTTTCAGCGGGCTGCTCTTTACCGTCTCCGGCTTGATCCCAAGCTTGTCCAGCAGACCGGTCAGATCGGCGCTCTGAACCAGGACACCGACGGAGCCGGTCAACGTGCCATCATGGGCAACGATCCAATCAGTGCCGAGAGCAGTCATATAGGCCGCCGAGGCAGCGAGTTCGCCCATCACCGTCACCACGGGCTTGTGCTCACTGACTTTTCGCAACCGTTCGTACAGCACTTCCCCGCCGACAACAGTGCCACCGGGTGAGTCGATGCGCACGATCAACGCTTTCGCCGATGGATCAGCAGCAACATCGGCAAGCGCTTCGTCGCGTTCCGANTCGTCCACGATCAGACCGGCCACATCGATTCGCGCAACGTGCTCCGATGCGCCAAAGCCNCCAAACCGACCCCAGGCGGCGATCACCGCCGCAACCGCCGCTATGACTGCTCCCACCTGCCACCATGTCAGGCGACGTTTCAGCTTCCGGCGATCAATCAGCCAATCAGCATCGATGGACATCGTTCAACCGATACCCTGCATTGGCGATCTCCCGCCATCGTCCTTACGAAATTCCCGTGAACGCTCCCTCGCGGGGAATTCAGGAGTCGTCCTGTTCCTCGGCTTTCTGAGCGGCGGCCGCTTCGGCCCGTTCCGCCAACTCCCGTTTTCCTTGATCGCCGCACCGAGGATGTCGCCCAGGCTGGCACCCGAGTCGCTCGACCCGTAAGTGGCGACCGCCTGCTTCTCCTCCTCCAGTTCGCGCGCCTTGATCGACAACTGAACTTTGCGACTGGCGTGATCGATCTGGATGATCTTCGCGTCCACCTTCTCGCCGGCGGCGAAGCGGTCCGGCCGCTGCTCGCTGCGATCCCGGGACAGTTCCGACTTGCGGATGACGCCCGGCATGCCGTCACCCACCCGGACCTCGACGCCGCCGTCGAAGACCGCAGCCACCGTGCAGGTCACCACCTGACCNCTGCGCAGCTTCGCCATTCCAGACTCAAACGGATCGCCCTCCAGCTGCTTGACGCCAAGGCTGATCCGTTCCTTCTCGATGTCCACATCAAGCACTTTGGCCTGCACCTGATCGCCCCGCTTGTACTGGGCGATCGCCTCCTCACCCGACTGCGTCCACGACAGATCCGACAGGTGGACCATGCCGTCGATCTCGCCAGTCAGGCCGATGAACAAGCCAAATTCGGTGATGTTCTTGACGTCGCCCTCGACGACCGAGCCCACCGGATGGGTCTCGAGGAACGAATCCCACGGGTTCGGCATGCACTGCTTCAATCCGAGGCTGATCCGGCGCTTGTCCTTGTCCACGTCGAGAACGACAACTTCCACCTCCTGACTGGTGGAAACGATCTTGCCCGGGTGCACGTTCTTCTTTGTCCAGCTCATCTCGGAGACGTGGACCAACCCTTCCACACCGGGCTCCAGCTCGATGAACGCGCCGTAGTCGGTGATGTTGGTCACCCGGCCGGTGAACTTCACCCCTACCGGGTACTTCAGCTCGACGCCTTCCCACGGGTCGGCCTCCAGCTGCTTCATGCCGAGCGAGATGCGCTGGGTTTCCGGATTAAAGCGAATCACCTGCACCTTCACCGTCTCGCCAATCTGCAGCGCTTCAGACGGGTGATTGATGCGTTTCCAGGAAATGTCGGTGACGTGCAGCAGACCATCGACGCCGCCCAGATCCACGAACGCACCGTAATCGGTGATGTTNTTCACCACCCCTTCCAGAACCTGGCCTTCCTTCAGGTTGGCGATCAGCTCCGAGCGGGCTTCGGCTCGCGTCTCTTCCAGGACTGCGCGCCTCGAGACGACGATGTTGTTGCGGCTCCGGTCCATCTTCAGGATCTGGAACGGTTGCGGCGTATTCATCAGCGGTGTGATGTCACGCACCGGCCGGATGTCCACTTGGCTTCCGGGCAGGAACGCCACGGCACCGGACAGATCAACGATGAAGCCGCCCTTCACGCGACCGAAGATCGTGCCGGTGATTCGCTCCCTCCCTTGNAAGGCGCGCTCAAGCACGTTCCAAGCCTCTTCGCGGCGCGCCTTCTCACGGCTGAGTGCCACCAGACCATCCCGGTCCTCGAACCGCTCGACGAAGACTTCGACTTCATCGCCGGGCGCCAGCTGGACGTCCTGCGGCGTGGCGGCGAATTCCTTCAACGGCACGCGGCCTTCCGACTTCAGCCCCACGTCGACGACAACCATGTCGTTTTCGATGGCGACGACGGTGCCCTTGACGACNCCGCCCTCAAATCCATCGGCAACGCCGAGGCTTTCGTCGAGGAGGGCAGCAAAGCTTTCCTTGCCGGCGGGATAAATATCGTCGGCGGTGGTGTCAGCTGCGGTCGGCGTCATCGGTTTGTGCTTCCCTCGATCCTCATGTCGGTTCCTAAAGCGTGCAGGCGTCCTGCCGCCGGGACATCTCAAAAGCGACCGCC
Organism: Defluviicoccus sp.; assembly: GCA_013414705.1. Lineage (GTDB taxonomy): Bacteria > Pseudomonadota > Alphaproteobacteria > Rhodospirillales > Defluviicoccaceae > Defluviicoccus. The sequence continues at coordinate 1,242,592 of CP058705.1, read as the reverse complement.
CCCGCTGCTCTTCTTACGAACAGAGGTTGGCGCCGCCGGTACGGCTCGCGCATTCTTGCGGATGGAGGCTAGGTCGGACGCGTCGCCGCCTCGAACGCCGCCAAAGCAGCCGAAAAGACCGCATCGGGATCGAGCTCGCTGGTGTCGATGACGACGGCATCCGCCGCCGGCTCCAACGGCGCAACGGCGCGCGCGGAATCGCGCGCGTCGCGCTCCTGCATCTCCCGCAAAACGCGGCTATCTATAGCTGCCAAGCCGCGCTGCTGCAACTCCTTGCCGTCGGACCGCACGCACTTCAAGCGTGGCGGTCACAAACAGCTTCAGGTCGGCATCAGGACAGACAACCGTACCGATGTCACGGCCATCGAGCACCGCTCCCGGCGCCGCGTGTGGTGGCTGCTGGGCGAACCGTCGCTGGAAATCGAGCAGCACCCCACGCACCTCGGGGACCGCAGCCACACGCGAGGCGGCACCGGCAACGGCATCGCCGCGCAGAGCCGGGTCGTCCAGGTCGGTTGCCGCAAGACCGGCAGCGGCTGCGGCAGCAGCCGCTCCGTCGTCCGGATCGGCATCCGCCTGCAGCACCTTCAGCCCGACGGCGCGATAGAGCAGACCGGTATCGAGATAGGCATACCCCAAGTGTGCAGCCAGGCGGCGCGCAAGCGTTCCCTTGCCGGCCGCGGCCGGACCGTCGATGGCGACCACCGGTGGCCGCGAACCTTCAGCACGTCCCCGGCTCATAGGTCGTGGGCTCATCGTAGATGCCTCACAGCAAAGGTCTCACAGCAGCCGCTTCTGTGGCGCCGCCCGTTCCTCACCTGCAGCAACGACATTTGCAATAAAGATAAAGGCCAGCGCAATTACGATCACCGGAAAATAACGCGCTTCGCACAGGTAGAGGATCCGCGGCAACTCCAGCAGCCCCACGAACCAGGATGGATAGATCAGCATCCCCGATATACGGCCACAGGCAAACCGACGAAAGAGCATCCCTGTCAGCATCCCGCCCAGGAACCAGAACACGATACCGCCCGCAGCACCGTAATCCAGAAAGGGCATATAGATGCCGGATGTGTTGTTGAACTCCGGTGAGGCATTCCAATAAAGCCAAGCGCTGGAGTCGAGAGCATCCAACCCCAGCGCCTTCAACAAAGACGTCTGACCGATCTCCCACGGCAAGCGCCAGAACCAGTCGGCGGTGTTCAATGGCCCAGCCAGCCCACTCCATTCGTGGACCAGCCCGGCACCGTTGTCCAGTGCGGTGATATAGTACCCAGAGAGCCGCGCCAGAATGAACACAAGAAAACTGTCATAATGAAATCGATAGTATGCAACCCACGAGCGAAAATATTCGAACACGGCAAAGAAGGCGAATAAACAGGCAAGACCGAATACGGGCGCAAGCGCGGTCAATGTTGGCCAGCGCGGCCGGCGCAAGAACAACACAATCACTGGCACCAGTGCTTCGATCATGGCGATCCGCTCACTCCAGATCAGGTTGCGCAGAATCGACAGCAGAATGATCACCAGCAAACCCAGCTTTTCCATGCGCGACGGCCGCGATTCCGGCAAATACAACCAGCGAACCGCCAGCAGGGTGACATAGACCACCTGCGCCTGGACCAGTGTGGTGAGCCCGGGAATGGTGCCGACGGTGTCACGGATATCCCGCTCGAACCAGCGCCCCGCCAGCACATCGACCAGGATTGACGGGTCGCGCGCCACCGGCAGAAACCAGATCACATAAGCGGCAACGGCAATACCGAACAGAACCCAGCACGCATTGCGGAACAGACGATTCAATGCCGGCGACGCCGCTGCCCATTCCAGGTCGAGCCCGCCCGACGCAATACGGCCGCGGCTGGCCAGAAAACTACCCAAGGCGAAACTGGCCACAGCTGCAATTCCAAGGACGTAGGCGTCAAAGTCGAGGTACTTCGCGGAACGGCCGAGGTCCCAGTGGAACTCGACCGGCACCAGCCAAGCCACCGTCAGCAGTGGCACCATCAGCGCCAGCACCAGCAAATGCGGCACCATCCACCAGGGAGGCCCGGAACGGCGGTTAAGATCGGAAACCATTCCGGAGCTGACAGCCCCGCTGGCGGAGTGAGGACTGTTGCTCTGGATCACAGAATCGCCCCCTGGTTTAGGACATGCTGGCATGTGAGACGTCAGCATGTTCCGACAAAACACCCGGCAATTATTGCAGGCTGCTCATTAGCAGCAGGTTAACAGTAATATACCCTTAAACGGTTATATCTTGCCCCTATTGAGTATATAAAATATCATGCTGTCGCAACCACCGTTAACGATTGCTTCATGCCGGAAAGCTTACGGTGGTGGATCGAGGGTGCCCTTTGCGGCGCACCGTGGTCGTCGCAGTTACGGCGTCGACCGCATCGTTTCCGGCTGGCGGGAATGCCAGGCATGTCTGCAACCAAGGCGGATAAAGCTGTGAACTATGTCTCCCAAGTCCCCGAGGGCGGCCACGGCGCCGGTTCCTTGGCCGCAAAGCTGTCCGAACGATCCTTCGATTTTGCCGACTTTCTGCGCATCTTCTGGCGCCGCCGCAGCCTGTTCATCGGCATCGTGGCGCTGCTGATGCTGATCGCGGTCGTCGTGCTGACCGCGATCACCCCGCTCTATACGGCGCAGACCGATGTCATCATCGAAAATCGCGAACGCAAGGTAGTGGCGGACCTGCAGGCGGTGCTCGGCGACGTCATGCCGGACAAGGAGGGCCTGCTGAGCGAGATCGAAGTCATCCGCTCACGCGGCATCGCTGAAAAGGTCATCCGAGAGCTGGGCCTTGCCAGCGACCCGGAATTCAATTCCGCTCTGAAGCCGAAGGGAATCGTGGGCGAATTCCTCACGTCCTCACNNGCGACCTGCTCGCACAGCACCTTCCCCGAGATATTCGCCGCTCTGCTTGGTGACGACGAACCCAAACTGAGCGAGGAGGAGCGCCGCATCCGCGAGCAGGAGCAGGTCATCGACACTTTTCTCGACCGATTGGCGGTGAGCGTTAAGGGTCAGTCCCGGGTGATCGTGATCAAGTTCACCTCCGAACAGCCGGAGATGGCGGCACGAATCGCAAATGCGGTAGCAGACACCTACATCGTTGAACAACTGGAAGCGAAATTCGAAGCGACGCAGCGCGCTAACCAGTGGCTCGCCGGCAAGCTGCAGGATTTGCGCAAGCAGGTGGCCGCCTCCGACAGCGCGGTGGAGGAATACCGCCGCCGTGCCGGCCTGCTGAAGAGCAAGGACGGCACCCTCATTTCGCAGCAGGTCGCCAATCTGAATGCGCAGCTGATCATCGCGCGCAGCGATCGTGCCGCAGCCGATGCCCGTCTCGCTCAGGTCCGGCAGCTGATCCGTACGGTGGGCGGAGCCGGATCCGCGGCCGACGTTCTGGGCTCGCCCACCATTCAGGAGCTGTCGCGGCAGGAGGCAATGGTCAAGCGCAAGATCGCCGAGCTGTCGGAGGAGCTGGGCAACCGGCACCCGCGGCTGATCAGTGCCCGGGCAGAGCTGAAAGACCTGCAGGCGAAAATTCAGACCGAGGTCGGTAAAGTAGTGCAGAAGCTGCAGAGCGAGGCGGGTGTCGCTCGCGCACGCGAGGCGTCTCTTCTGGCGAGCACCCAACAGATGGAAGCCCGCCTTGGCCAGGCCAACGCCTCGGAAGTCCAGCTGCACGCCCTCGAACGGGAGGCGGACGCGAACAAGGCGCTGATGCAGCAGTTCCTGTCGCGGTTCGAGCAAATCAGTGCCCAGGCTGATCTGGTCGGCCAGCAGACCAACTCGCGGGTTCTTTCCCGCGCCNGTACCACCGGAGCACCCTCGGAGCCAAAGAAGCTGCAGATCCTCGCCCTGGTGTTCGTGGCCGCCTCGGCCCTGGCGGCAGCACTGGTCCTGCTGGTGGAAAACATGGACCGGGGCTTCCGGTCCGGTGAACAGATCGAGGCCTCGACCGGCGCCCGCGCTCTTGGACTGATCCCGGTGTTCAAGGGGCGCAGGCGTGACGGTGGAGCGGCCGGCTGGGTGGTGAAGAACCCGTCGTCGCTGTTCGGAGAGTCGGTGCGCAGCGTCTACACCAGCTTGCTGATCTCAAATGTCAATCCGGCCNCCCGAACACTGCTCATCACCTCGTCGCAGCCCAGGGAAGGCAAGTCGACGCTCGCGTGCTGTCTCGCCCGGATCAGTGCGATCTCCGGCAAGCGCGTGCTGATCGTCGAAGCTGACCTGCGCAAACCCAGTGTCCACCGGATCATGGGCGTCGAACAGTCACCAGGGCTGGCCGATTACTGGCGAGGCGAAGCCACCCGGACCGACATCTTGCATGAGGACAGCACGACTGGCGCCTGGGTCGTACCGGCCGGCCGGCTGGGCGTCGATCCTACCCGCGTCCTGAGTGCTTCGAAAATCCACCAGCTGCTCGCCGAATTCGGCCGTGAGTTCGATCTCGTCATCGTCGACTCGCCGCCGTTGATGGCTGTTTCCGACGCTCGACTGCTGGCACCCGAGATGAACGCAACGCTGTTCGTCGTCCGCTGGGGCAAGACCCATCGGGAGGTGGTGCGCCAGGGCCTCAAGGAACTGCTGGGAACCGGCGCTCCGCTCGCCGGGACGGTGCTGTCCATGGTCGATCCGAACAAGCATGCGCGCTACGGGTTCGGCGACAGCGGCTACTACTACCGCGGCGTCAAATCGTACTACGCGTCGTGAGCGGCCGGCCGCGATGACGATCCTCGGCCGCCGGTGGCTGCTGCATGGGGAGCCGTCCTCGGCTCAAGCCTGCTGCTGAACACGGCCGCCTGCGGGTCTGCCGCCGGACGATCAGGTGATCAAACAGATAACCGGGCAGGTGATCGGGCAGATGGCCAGGCCGGGACGGCGACAAGCGTCCTCGGCCGCCCCCGTCCGAATCGCCTGTGGATCATCCATGGCGACGGCTCGGACACCACCGCCTTGTGGGAGGAGGCACTGGCCGCGATCGGCCGTGCCGGAACCGGCAGCGTGCGCGTCACCGGCGAACACGTGATCTCCCGAGAGTTGACGCTGCCGGACGTGGCACGACTGGAGATCGTGGGCGAAGCGGACGCGCTGCTGCGCAAAGCCCGACCCGGGCAGGAGTTCCGCATCTTTTCAGCCGATCCGCCAACGACGCCGGGAGCCACGCTCACCATTCGCCGACTGCAGCTGCTCGGCGACTGGGACGCCGCGATGTCGATGGGCACGTATGCGAGCCGCTGCATCGGCGTGCGCGGCTACCATCGGGTGGTGTTGCAGGATCTGACAGCGGCGGCCTTTCGCGACATGACGTTCACCTGCGACGACTGCGACGCCGTCCGGGTCGAGGGTGCCGCATCGATCGCTCGGCACGCGACTCGATCAACCTCACCGGCTCACGTCTGGTGAAGGTGGTGAACTGCACCATCGTCAACGGCTGGGACGATGCGATCGCCGTCCACGTGCCGCGCGACGTGACCGACGAGGGACGGCGCTGGGGAGCCTTGATCGCCGACAATCAGATCGTCCAGGCGCACGGCATCAAGGTGCTCGGGGTCGCGACGTCAGCATCATGGGCAATCAGATCCTGGCGCCGAACAACTACGGCATCTACGTCGGCCACGACCCCTTCTGGCACGAAGGCGGCGCACCGCACCGCAACCTGCTGATCACCAACAACATCGTCTCCGAGGCGATCGAACCGGACTACCTGCCAGGCCAGGGCGATATCGGCAGCAGCATTTTCTGCACCGATCCAGGCCGCTCGGTAGAGGCGCGCGCATCACCAACAATATCATCAGCAAGTTCAAGCCGTCCGGCCGCGGCGTTCACTTCTCGGACTGGCAATTCGGCGCCAGTCCTTCGGAGCACCGCTTGTTCACGTCGGACGGCTGGATCGATCCAGAGCTCGTCTTCGGACACCAGGGCACCGGAGTCGGCATCCGGGTCGTCGCCGCCAATGCGCGCGACGAGCGAGCGATCGTGATCGAAGGCAACAGCTTCGCCAATCTTGGCCAGGACGTTGAGCGAACCGTCGAGGACTGAGTGCCACCTGGTTCGAGCGGATTGCATGCGAAGTCGCGGCAACGCACCCGACGTTTCTTTGCCGAGCGCTCAATCGCACCCACCCCGTCACCGGGTTCAGGTCGCGTGCAGCATCGACCGCGAGGGACCACGGATCCGCTCAGCGGTTTGCTGCGTCGCGACCTGCGTCGTCAAAACTGATTAGCGCTCAGTGCCAGCGCAGATCTCGACCCCTGNACGATGATGGACCGTAGGGCATGGGCCTGCGGCATGATCTGCTCGGCATAAAAACGCGCCGTTGCGATCTTTCCCGTCAGATATTCCGTGTCGCTGTCGCCTGCGTTCAGCCGCGTCAGAGCGGCCACCATCGCCCGGGCCATCTGATAACCGCCGACCACCGTCCCCATCAGGCGAAGCGTGGGAACGGACGCCACGGCCGAAAGGCGCGGATCGTGTGCGGCATCTCCCAGCAGCCAGGACGCGACGGCTTCCACCGCATCCAGACCGTCCCGCAGGGCGGTGCGCATCACCGCCGCCTCGGGCGCCGCGTTTGACGCCAGGTCGCCGTCCAGCGCACGCATCTCACCGATATACGCGCCCAGAACCTTGCCCCCATCACGAATGATTTTCCGGCCGACGAGATCGTTCGCCTGGATGGCTGTCGTGCCTTCGTAGATCGTTGTGATCCGAGCATCGCGATAATGCTGGCAGGCTCCCGTCTCTTCGATGAAGCCCATGCCTCCGTGCACTTGCACGCCAAGCGAGGTGAGCTCGACCGCAAGTTCGGTGCACCATCCCTTGACGATCGGTGTCAGGAGATCGACCAGCCCTCATGANTGGGCGCGGACGGCTTCATCCGGATGGCGATGCGCATAATCGATCGATCGCGCAGCCGCATAGGCAACCGCACGCATGGCCTCGATGTTGGCCTTCATCGTCATCAGCATCCGCCGGACATCCGGATGCTCAATGATGGTGATTCCTCCGTCCCCGTTGGCGCCAACCGGCTGTCCTTGCACGCGTTCGCGCGCGTAGGCGCAGGCCTGCTGGTAGGCGCGTTCGGAAACTCCCAGCCCCTGAATACCGACGTTCAGACGCGACAGGTTCATCATCACGAACATGTAGGCGAGGCCCTTGTTTTCCTCGCCGACGAGGTAGCCGACCGCACCGCCCTGTTCGCCATAGGACAAAACAGCCGTCGGGCTCGCATGAATGCCGAGCTTGTGTTCAAGCGAAACACACTGGACATCGTTGCGGCCTTGCAGCGATCCGTCCTCGCCGATCAGGAATTTCGGAACGACGAACAGCGAAATCCCTTTGACGCCCGGTGGTGCATCGGGCGTGCGCGCCAGTACCAAGTGGATGATGTTCTCGGTCAGGTCCTGATCACCGTACGTGATGAAGATCTTCTGGCCAGATATCAGATAGTTATCGCCGTTCGGCTCGGCGCGGGTCCGGACCGCGCTGAGATCGGAGCCGGCCTGGGGTTCGGTCAGGTCCATGGTGCCGGACCATTCGCCCGAAACCAGTTTCGGCAANAAGCGCGCCTTGAGTTCGTCCGAGCCGTTCAAGGTAATCGCCTCGATCGCCCCCTGATTCAGCATCGGGCACAGCGCAAAGGCCATGTTGGCGGCGTGGAGCATTTCCTGGATCGCCGCGTTGACCAACCACGGCAATCCCATCCCGCCATATTCCGGATCGAAAACAGCGCCGTTCCAACCGCCTTCAATGAAGGTCGCGTACGCCTGCTTCCAGGGCTCTGGAGTGTGAACGACACCGTCGATCAGACGTGATCCCTCCTGGTCTCCCTGCCGATTGATCGGCGCCAGCACCTCCTCGGCAAGCTTGCCCGCCTCTTCGAGCACGGCCGCGACGACGTCGGGGGTTGCGTCATCGAGACCGGGGATCTGTGCCATCTCGCTGACGGCACACAAGTCCTCCATAACGAACCGCATGTCGCGAACAGGCGCCACATAGTCTGTCATTCACCACAATCCTTCTCGGATCCGATCCTGCCCGAATGGGGCGTTTGCTTCCTCATCGACGTGTCTTCCCAGAGCCGCTCGGCCTACGCCCACAGTGGCCTACGCCGCGACCAGGGCACGACACCTGGGCGCGATCGACAACCAAGTCTCCCCGCGTCGGCTGGAGTCCTCCGCCGACGCCGATCTACACCGCCACCGGGTGCGCCTTGGCGAACTGGTCCAGTTCGAGCAGAAGATCCAGAATCTCGGGCAACCGCTTCATCGGAATCATGTTCGGTCCGTCGCTCGGCGCCTTGTCGGGATCGGGATGCGTCTCGATAAACACGGCTGCAACGCCCACGGCAACCGCAGCGCGCGCCAGGACCGGTGCAAACTCCCGCTGGCCACCCGATGACGTCCCCTGCCCGCCCGGCTGCTGCACCGAGTGCGTCGCGTCGAAGACGACCGGACAACCGGTGCGCGCCAGGATCGGCAGCGCGCGGATGTCCGTGATCAGTGTGTTGTAGCCAAAGCTGGCGCCGCGTTCACAGACCATCACCCGGTCGTTGCCAGCGGCACGGATCTTGTCGACCACGTTTGCCATGTCCCAGGGTGCGAGAAACTGGCCCTTCTTGACGTTGATCGCCTTACCGGTCTTAGCCGCGGCGACCAGCAAGTCGGTCTGCCGGCAGAGAAAGGCCGGGATCTGCAGAACATCCACCACCTGGGCGACCTGGACACACTGCTCGGGCTCGTGCACGTCGGTGAGCACCGACAGGCCGCACTGCTCGCGCACCTCGGCAAACACCGGCAGCGCCGCCTCAAGCCCGAGACCGCGGGCGCCACTGAGGCTGGTCCGGTTGGCCTTGTCGAACGAGCTCTTGTAGATCAGTCCCAAATCGCGGTCGCGCGCCATTTCGGCCAAAGCATGCGCGCACTCAAGCGCGTGTTCCCGGCTCTCCATGACGCAGGGACCGGCGATGATGACGAGTGGCAGATCGTTGCCAATTGCAAGTCCGTTCACCGAAACGTGGTGCGGGAAGTCACCCTGTTGGGCTCCTCTGCAGTGTGTTGCTCTGTCTATGTACTGTGCATCTGTGCCTGATGCATGCGCAAGCCGCTCGTGCGCTATGAGCGGCGCCTGATCCCGATCCCTCAGATCCCGGCCGGCGTCTCGGTCAACCTTGATAGACAGGATGGTGCACGAGCTGTGACCAGCCCGTGTAGACCATCAACAGGCCGACAACACCAATCAGTGCCGAAGAGACGCAGGGTGCCCAGCTCCAGAGCACCTCGAAGCGCGACGAACGCGCTGCGGCATAGCGCATGCCAAACGCGGCCAGCGTGCCCGCAACGACGAGGGTCAGCGCCAGGCCAATGCTGAAGCCCGCGACGAGGGTCAGTCCGAGCCCGATCTGACCCAGGCTCAGGCACAGCAGCAAAACCGTAATCGCCGCCGGGCACGGGATCAGACCGCCTGTCAGCCCGAACAGAACGGTTTGATACGTCGACGTCCGCCCCGAGCCGACCCGCGCTTCGATTCCCCGCGCGTGGGCGAGCGCGTGGGCATCCACGGATCCATGCTGGCGCGACACCGCATGCGTCTGGGCGGCCGCAGGATCGGCATGGCAATGGTCGTGGTCGTGGTCGTGATAATGATCGTGGTGGCCAGCATCGTGATGGGGGTGGGCAGTGCCGGCGTGGTGATGCCGATGCTGGGCGAAGACCGTCCTTTTCCCCGCCTTCCAGGACTGCCGAAAGATCCAGACGCTCAGCATGACGATGATCGCACCGGAGGCGATGATGAACCAGGGCTCCATCCGCTCGCCGATGAGCGCCTCACCATACAACAGCCCGAGAAGGGCGAGGACCCAGACGATCACGACGTGCGACAGCGCGGCCGATAAACCAAGCAGCACCGCCTGGCTGACCGTTCCCCGGATCGCAATCACGTAAGCCGCGATCATGGTCTTGCTATGNCCGGGCTCAAGCCCATGCAGGGCGCCAAGGGCGATCGCCATTGTCGCTAGCAGCACAGGATTGGCCTGACCTTGCGAAACGAGCTCGGAGAGGTTCATCGCGATCACTCCGTCCTCAGAGATACTTCGAGATTTCCTTGAACTCCTCGATCAGCGCTTGCTGCCGCCCGCCGTCACCGATGCTGCCTTCCAGGCAGTGATCAATGTGATCGTGGATGAACAGCCGTTTCGCCTGCTCAATCGCTTTCGAAACCGCATGCAGTTGTTGAGCGACGTCCGGACACGGCCGCCCGTCTTCGATCATCTCGATGGTGCAACGCAGGTGACCGTGCGCCCGCTTGAGGCGCTTCACGATTTCCGGATGGTGCGCATGTTTCATCCGTCTATCCTATCCTCGGGGAGGGTTATGACGATAAAAAAATCAGTCGCGGGTCGCGGCAGCCCGGTGCTGGGCCGGGCCGGAGGCCACCAGTCGTCCGTCCGTCAATCGCAGGGTGCGGGTGACGATCTTGTGGCGAAAGCGTGCATCGTGCGAGACGACGATCATCGCCTGCGGCAGGCTCAGCAGGATGTCCACCAGGCGCGCTTCGTTCTCCTCATCCAGCGCATTGGTCGGCTCATCGAGCAGCAGCACGCGCGGCTGCATGGCAAGCACGGCCGCGAGCGTGACCAGCCGCTTTTCGCCGCCGGACAACTTGTGGGTCACGCGGTCGCGCAGGCGTGTGAGATCGAGTTCACCCAGCACCCGGTCGACGATTGCGAGCGCCTCATCCCGCGTCTTGCCAAGGTTCAGCGGACCGAACGCGATATCCTCGGCGACGGTCGGACAGAAGAGCTGGTCGTCGGGATCCTGGAAAACGAACCCGGCCAGGCAACGCACCTCGTAGAAATCGGCCTCATTCTCCCGAGTTCTTCCGAAGGCGACGACGCGACCNGCGCTGGGGCGCAGAAGCCCGACCACGATGCGCAANAGGGTGCTTTTGCCGGCGCCGTTCGGTCCGGTCACACAGAGGCGCTCTTTCTCACCAAGAACGAGATTAACACCCTGCAGCACCTTTNNGGATGCCCGGGATACGCAAAATGCACGTCCAAGAGTTCGATCAGGGAAGACAGGGATTCCTCCTGCTGAAGATCACGCAAACGAGCGAAGCGACTGCAGGGCGAAAAGGCCGATCACAGTCGCACTCCAAACGAGGCCGAAGAGGAGATCGCTTGTGGAAAACACGAGCGTGTCGAGCAGCGGAATCCGGCCGTTGAATCCGCGGCACTTCATCGCTTCGAGGATGCGTTCCGAGCGCTCCAGCGCGCGCACCAGCATCATGCCCACCAAGTAGCCGAACGAGCGGTAGGTATGGCGGCTGTTCCGGGGNCGAAAGCCCCGCGCCTTCATCGCGCAGCGCAGCCGCAGATATTCCTGATGCAAGACCTCAATATAGCGCACCGTGAACATCAGCAGATGCACGAGCGTTTCGGGAATCCAAAGACGACGAAGCGCGTGGCCCAGCGTGACCGGCTCCATCGACCCGACGAGCGACATCAGCGCCAGAATGATGGCATTCGCCTTCAGAGCGATTTCGACGGCCTTGAGAAGCCCTGGCCAGCTCGCCGTTAGTCCGTAGATCTCAAAGATCGGCTCGCCCGGAACCGTGAACGGCAGCAGGACGAGCATAAAAACGATGAAGCCATCCATCGCGATCATGCGACGAAGGGTCTGGCGCACCGGCATCCGTGCAATCGTCATCAGCACAAGGGACACGCAGAGACCGAGCAGCAGAACGACGAGATCGTCGAGAGCAACGATCGCAATCGCGAAGATCACGGCAGCAATGATCCGCGTCCTCGGGTCAATCCGGTCAAGCCGTGTCCCAGGGAGCGTACGTTCCGTGCCGTGAAGTGCGCGACGTTCCGCTCCCAAGATGTGTCCCAAGGCTCAGGCGCTCTTGAGCTTGCGGCGCCCCGCGATATAGAAGCCGATGCCAAACAGGCCAAGGATGTAGCCGATCCCGCCCAGAATCGCCTGAAGGTTGGTTTTCTCCTGATAAGCCATGATCTCGCGACGCAAGGGGTGNACCTGACGCTGCACAGCTTCGTCGATCATCTTCCGCTGTTCTGCCATGAGAGCCACAACATCGACATTGGCTGACGCCGTGGACCGTGCGGCAGGCTTGTCATCCGCCGTCGAGGCAGCAGGGCTCCCCGTCGCCTCGACATCCGGAAGCTCGTCAGCCCTCATCTGAACCTCTGCAACGTGACCGGCGCCAAGATTGGCACGAAAGACAAGCGGAACACGCTGGGTCGGTTTGTAGGTGAAGACGCCGTCGGCGTTCGTTTTCGTCTCNCCGAGCTTGTTGCCCGCTGCGTCGAACACTTCGACAACGACGTCAGACGCCATGTCGCCGTTGGAAAACCCGATATCTCCTTCGATCACATCGCCGCTTGGATAGACAGAAGCGATCACCTTGTGCGCGAACGCTGGCGACACCGACAGAGCGAGGACCGGTGCAGCGAGCAAGACAATCAGGGCAACATGCAAGCGTTTCATGACGACCCCTAGTTTACGCGGANNGGCAGTGACGACACCGAACAGCTCAGGCTTCACACGCCGGGCAAGATAGACCGCAGCCCCTGTCAGCAGTGCTTCAATGATCATCACCGGGATGTGGGCAAAGAAGACCAGCTTGGCCGCGGGCAGAAACTCCTCTCCGCTCAATGCAAGCGCCAGCCCGACGCAGCCCGTGGTCAGCGCGATCGACAGACCGCCGCCGACCGCCCCNCAGATGGCGGCAGTAGTGGGCGACGCCGCGGCAAGGCCGTTTCGACACAGATAGTAGACGGCTACGGCCGGCAGCGCGATGTTGAGGGTGTTCACGCCCAGCACCGTGAGGCCTCGNAAGCCGAAGAAAACGGCCTGCAACAGCAGCCCCACAAAGAGCGCCGGAAAGGCGGCCCAGCCGAGGACAAGCCCGGCAAGACCGTTCAGGATGAGGTGCACGCTCGACGGACCGATGGGCACGTGAACCAGCGAAGCCACGAAGAAGGTGGCGCTGAGAACACCCGCGGCNGGAATCTTCTCCATCGGCAGCTTTTTCAAGCCGATGCCGATGCCGACGACAGCCAGCGCGGTCCCGCCAAGAACGACCCCGTTCGAAAGCGCGCCATCTACGATGTGCATCGATTATTCCTCCGCCTCTACTTCATGTCGTAGGCACGAATCCACAGGATGGCGTCCTGGCTCAGCTCTTTTCCTTCATACTCTTTCGCCGGACCTGTCCCCAGTGCCGCAAACCCCCAGAAGCCGGCTTTCGGGACCCCGAAGGTGAAATACCCTCGNTCGTCGCTGATCCCGACCAGTGAGCCGCCCGGCATGGGCGACGCTGTCGGCTCCGCAGGCGTGTTCTGGTCCATCAGCGGTTCGGCCGCCATGTATTCGACCTCGATCTCGGCACCAGCAACGGGCTTGCCTTGCGAGAGCACACGGCCGCTAAAGGTGGAACCGGCGACAATGTTGGTCGGACGGTTGAGCGGCACGATCTCCGTCGGCAGTCCCTGTGCGTCCGCCCAGTCGGTCGGGACCTCGCTGCGGTTGAGATAGGACTTGGCGATTTGTTGAATGTAGATGTCTTCGCTCTTTTCGTAATAGGGNGCGGGCATCAGCACCAGAACGTAGTCACCGGAACTTGTCACCGGAACGGTTGCGTCGTAAGCGGCGGCACTGTTTTCGGAGCCCTGGAAGGAAATCGGCTTCAGCGTATCCTCCAGGTTGATCTTCTTGCCGCGATGAACGGCGTAGAACTCAAGCGGCTTGCCCATGTCCATGACATGGCCATTCTCGAACGGATGCCAGAAGATCAGTTTGACCGGGATGTCCCCNGATCTGCTCAGGTTTACCTCGGGNGTGTAGACCAGTTGGAAATGCGCCTGCGACGCAATGGGCCAGAACAGCGCAGCCGCGCCCACCGCGGCCGTCAGAACTCTGCAAAACTTCATCGTCTCACTTCTCGCAAGCATCCCCGTGCCGAGCGGAGCACCCGGGACGCGTGTCAGCGTGAGGACGTACGGAGAGTTTGGCACTGTGAGGAGCAACCGGGCTGGACGCCCACCGCCGATCCCACTGCCAGACGCTCACCCCGGCGCCCGATTGCGGAGCGGCACCGATCGAAATCGGCACCGCGGTTCGACGGCAGGTCTCCTGACTCGCGGGTCTCCGCCTCTGACCAGCCTTCCCGGTGACCCAGTGGCATCGATGGTCGAGGCTATCCGCTCACAGTTGCGGGGGCAGTCACGGGCTTGGTCCCTGTTGGGTAGGCCTCACCGTGTTCCCTTTTCATCCCTCAGGCTTGGGCCATTGGGGAACCGTCGTCGCTATGATTGATCGAAAGCCTAAACACGTCAATACGCATCCATGACGCGCTCGGGTGAACCGCGCCGGGGAGGAAATAGTTTTCCAGCAGGTTTCGGTTCTTGAGCGTCTGGTGCCGGCGCTCGATCTTTTTGGGTCTTGGGATGAAGCGGGGCGCCGCGCACATGGCTTTGTCGTGCGCCTCCACCCAGTCGGCCAGTTCGTCGGCACATCCTCCGGGCGCGTCTTCCGGCAGATGTCCTTGACCACCTACTCGGCTGACGCCTTGCAGGCCGATTTCGCGCTTCAGGGGTTGGGGTTCATTTCCGTTCCTTCGTCACTACGAAGACCCCAATCCCTCCTGGATTCACACCCTCAAATCTGTGCCATCGGTATAGACGGTGGACAATTCACAGCCCGAAAAAGCTCTACCCCGGCAACCCCAGGGCGCGTCGAGGATTGTCACTGAAGAGAGTGAGCAGGCCCTCTTCGTCCCATCCTTCGGGCCAGAGCGCCTCGATGGACCGGGCAAAGCGGAGTGTGCATTCGGGAAACGGGTCGCTGTGCACCTGTCCGAAGTCGGTTGACAGGATGACCTGTCTGGTTCCCGTCGCTTCGATCGACTCGACGAAGCGCTTCAACGGCACCTCTTCTATGGTGTGGATGGCGAAGCAGTGCTCGATGAACACCCGTTCGTCGCGGATCAGCTCGACGAGTTGCGCGTCACTGAGCTCCACGGAAGGGTAGTGCGGATGGGTCAACAGTACCGCGGGCACGCCGACTTCCAGGGCCAGGGGCACCAGACGCATGATTTCCTGGGCGTCGAGATGTCCGGTGGCGAGCCGCGCTCCGGCCGCAGCGATCGCTTCCAGAACAGGTAGCAGCGCTGGTACGGGATTGAGATCGCGATCAAAGACCACGACTGCGGTCTCGGGAGCGCTTTCCGCCTCCGTGTCCTCGCAGCACGGGCAACCGCCCCAGCGGCTATCGAAGGCGTGGCCAAGCGTATCGAGGTGGGATTGGGCATGGACGGTCGGCATCCACACCACGAACGGCGGTTCGTCTTGTTGCTCGCGCACATGGGTCCGATTGCCGCTGACTGCCGAGATCACCGCGTCAGGGTTGAGGCCGCCGACAAAACGGTTGAGCACCACGCCGCCCAGCAGGCGCGCATTCTCGTGACGCCGCGCCAATGACGCCAAGGGNGTCGTCGGATACGTGTGGTTCTTCATCACCAAGGTGGCGTTCCAATCCCTGGCCCGCCGGGCGAGTTCGACGACGTCATAGCGACGCGGCAGGAGCTCCGGTCCGATGTGAAAATGTGTGTCCACAACGCCGGCCGCGAACAGCCGCTCGGCCAGATCCCGTGCGCGGCCACCCGGTTCACTCACGTTGCTGCCTCCATCTTCCGGCCGAAGGCCTGGTACCAGATTTCGAGATGCAGCAACGACCAGACGCGCATCGCCAGTCCTCCATCCTCGGTCCTGGCGCCGAAGTCCTTGAGCCACTGTGCCGGGGAGGTGAACGCACGCACGAAGGCGTTGGGTGCGCCGAGCATATCGTTGCAGAAATCGCGCAGACTGCCAGCAAGCCACTTTTCCACGGGTACGGTGAAGGGCTGCTTGCGGCGCACCAGAAGCCAGGATGGTAAATCCTGATCGAAAGCATCGATGAGTGCGCCTTTCGGCCGGCCTCCGGCGCGCTTGCCTGCTGCGGGCAGCGATGCGGCCAGCGAGGTGACGCTCAAGTCCAAGAACGGTGATCGGGCTTCGAGACCGACGCTCATGGTAAGCTTGTCCAGCCGCGCCAAGTGGTAGTTGCGCAGACGGTTGCTCGATTCCAGCCGCAAGATGCGGTCGAGCGCCGGCATCGAGCCCGCGGCCGGAATCGTCACACTGTTGAGATANGCCTTCGGGATCCCTTCAAGACCCAGCTCATGCGGATGAAACACCATCGTTCGCGTGAGGTAGGCATCGATATCGTCGGTTGGATGATCAAAACGCGCGTATCCGGCCCAGAACTCGTCGGAACCGTCGCCCGTCAGCACCACTTTGGTCTCTCGTGCCGCGAGCCGGGAGAGCGCCAAGGTCGGAACGACGACCGGATCATGAACGGGATTCTCCAAGGCAACGGCGGTATCACCGAGAAGGCCTGGAACCTGCGACGCATCGACGATAAGGGATTGGTGGTCCAAGCCAAGCTCATCGGCGAGCCTGACGGCAAGTCCGTGTTCGTCCTGCCAGCCGCCAACATCGTAGCCGACGGTGAACACATGGGGCGGACGAGTGGCAGCACGGCTAGCGATCGTCGCCACAATGCTCGAGTCGAGGCCGCCCGATAAAAAGACTGCGTTTCGGTAACGGTCACTGCAACGCGACGTAATCGCATGGACAAGGCGTTCGCGAATTTCCTGGCTTCGCACCACCTGGGTGTCCGGGGCGGGGATATCGAACCAGCGGCCGCTTGTCTGCACACCGTCGCGACCGATCCGCAACCAGCCGCCGGCAGGCAGCTGGTAAACATCTTCAAACGCGGACTGATTGCCGCCCACACTCTTGAAGATCAAACACTCATGCATGGCCCCGGTCCGGATCCGCAAGGGNCCTGAAGCCGCGCGCAGCGCGGCAATGGTCGAGGCGAACGCAAAACCGCCCTCAATCCGGCGCAGGTAGAGCGGCTTCTGTCCCCAGGCGTCACGGGCAAGAAGAACATCGTCAGTGCGAGGGTCGTACAGGGCCAGGCTGAACATCGCGCTCACGTCGTGCAGCCCGCCCACGCCGCGCTCGGCGAGCAATCGCAACAAGGACAGTCCGTCGCAATCCGCGCCGTCGAACGATCCGCCGAGCGATGCCATGACCTGCCCCGGATCGTAGAGTTCACCGTTGAACACCAGTTGACGGCCGTGTTCATCTTGGATCGGTTGCCGGCCGCGCACAGCAGAACCGACAACAGCGAGGCGGACCATGCCCAGACCGATGCGTCCGTTGCTCCAAAGCTCCAGTCCGTCCGGACCGCGGTGGTGTTCCGCTTCGCACATCGAGCGCACCGTGCGCAAAATCTCGGCCCTATCGCGCGGGGCCTCGTAGATCACGCCCGCTATGCCACACATGCTTGCTCCCCCTTCGCCAAGGCGTCGCGACGGCCCCCAGCCGAGCAGTGCGACCGGTGTGACGAACTCGGTCCATTGCAGTTTGGGCCCCTGCCGCGAGTCCTCGAAACCGAGCTTCACGTCGATAACCCCGCTCGGGTGATGAACCTGCCAATCCGTCCGAGTTGAGGGACCGTCCTCGTCCGTCCCGGCGAGAAAAGCGCTCAGTGCCATGGCCGCAGAGCCCGGAAATGAGCGATGGCGTTCACCGTGGTAATAGCTGGCGGTCCGGACTTGCGGTCGGGAACCCTTCGACAGGACTGCGTATGGAATGACCTTGGGCGCATACTCCGGTTCCGTGTTGAACCCCGCATCCCGGGCCGCCTGCATCCCCGTGCGCTCGATTGTTTCGATGGCTTCGATGTCGATGCCTTCGGGGTCGATCTTCGCAAACAGGAACAGGTTGCCGAGCAATACGGGCCGGAAGCTGACGGCTTTTCCGGGAACCTGCACCTGCTGGTCGCAGGTAAGCCCCTGCAACGCGTTACGCGTTTGCGCCGTCGCGACAAAGCGCACGGCCCATGCGCGTGCGATGCTGTGGTCGCTGTCGGGACGCAGCTCCACCTTTGACCGGTCGAAAGGTTGACCGCCTGCCACTGAGATTCCGGTCCGTGATGGTGCCCACCGAGCTGCGCGAGCATGGCTGAAGCTGACGACGCGTTCGAGCATTCCATTGGCAGCACAGCCCCGGTCGACGGAACCACCTGCAGGAAGCGGAAGCGAAACTTTGCCAGCTCTGCATCGGGCCAGACCAGCACGACCTTATTGTCCTGCAGCGTTGCGCCGCCGAGTCCGCCGTGTCCGTCGCGGCCCACCATGATCGAGCACTTCTTTGTGCCCTTGCACACCGGAGCGGATCTGCCTGCCGTCGAGCACAACCAAGCGGCTCGTTCCCGAGCGAACAAGCATGAACGTTACGGCCGGCGCATGCTCCAGCAGCTGGCTGAAATGGGGAATCATGTTTGCTGGCGCCGGTATCGAGAGGCGTCGATGTTCTCGCGAACACCTAATGTGACTTGTCCAAAGACACACCGGCCAGCAGGCTCCCCACCAAGCGTGATAGCTCTCTTGCGACCACGACTCCCATGATTTTCCTCCCGTCTGCAATGATTTGCCGAGCCGGACCGCGAACGCGAGCCGCGCGATGACAGCAGCCTTCCGTTCTTGGGCCCAGACGTTGAGGCGGGCCTCGAGGTCCTCACGGCCGCCGGCGACGATCTCCGCCAGTGTGAACGAATCCTCGACTGCCAGCGTAACGCCTGCTCCGACGTGCGGTACGGCGAGGTGAGCCGCATCTCCGACCAGCGCCACGCCCGATCCGGTGGTGCGTTTCGCAACACCGGAATAGATCGGTTGAAGGAACAGCGTTTCGGTCGTGTCGATAAGNGAGTTCATCCACGACGGCAGCCGCGATCGAGCGATCGCGCGCATCTTATCGTCGATTTCCGCGTGTAAGGCCCCTGGNGGTAAAGACCAGAGGTGCCTTTGGCCATTTCTGTCGGTCAGCAGGTGTGGCAGGTCCCTTTCCGGGATATTCACATACCACATCCAGTTCAGGGGCTCCGCCTCGTCCGGCAGGGCGTAAAGCGTCACGTGCTCGCCGTCCATGACCAGCTTGGCCATGGCATTGTCGAACAACCCTCAACAGTGGCCGGCAGCCCTCGGGCAACCGTGCCCGCGGCACNNCAGTCCGCGCAAGGCAACGTAACCGAGATAGCGCGGCGCAAAGTTCCCATCGACACAGGCACGCGCCACCGAGCCGATGCCGTCGGCGCCGACAATCAGGTCGAACGGCTCTTGTCCGTGCCCGAACAANACAGAGCCTCGGGGATCGAGCGCGACCCTTTCGACCGGACAGTTCTCATGCACAGCGACACCGGCTGTGTGTCGGCGCAGCGCACGGTAAACGTCGCTCCATCCGGTTGCGTACTTCTCAACCGACTGTTCCCACAGCACTTGGCCTGCCGTGCCCAGGTAGAAGCGCCGGGTGACCGGACGGACGTTTGTCAGCTGCAGGTTCTGCACCAGCGACGCACCGAGCATGACTCCTGCACCCTGGTGAGCAAGCAGCCCGGAAGACCGCTCGAAAACACTCGCNTTCGATCCCCGGCGACGCAACGCCCACGCGAGCGAAAGGCCTGCGACACTTCCNCCGACGATGGCGATCTTTCCCCAGGTCAAATCAAAGGGTCCCGTCCGATCCACCGCAGTGGGGTCATAAGTCCTCCGGGAAGTGGCAATCGAACGTGCTGGCAAAAATGCAAACGATGGGGCCTTCGATACCGCTCTCACGCAGACGCAAGGCCGCGTCCAAGGTTGCACCCGAAGAGCTGCCGACCGGCAGGCCGGCGCCTTCAAATATCTGCCGGCTGCGCACGTGCGCGTCGGCACTCGGAACCATGACGATTCTGTCCACCCACGCCTGGTCGAGATGAGTCTCGCGAACCGGTGGCGCGAGACCACTGATGCCGTGGGGCCGGTAGGGCGTGTTCCAGGTCGGATCGAACTCCGCCGGCCACACTCCGACAACCCGGCACGTTGATCGCCGTGCGCGTACTTCGTGTGCCACCCCATGATGNCAGGCAGCCGTGCCGATGCCGATGATGATCGCCGAGACCTGGGGNTGTTCGCAGAGGATTTCGTTGGCGAGCGGCCGGTAATAGTCGACGAGACGCCGCTCGCGGAACTGATTCAAGACGTACGTGTGAGGAGCTGCCTCTTGCTCGAGCACATAGCGTGTTGCCTGCTCCGGCTCGAACTGGGTGACTGTGGCGCCCAGCCGGCTGAGCACGTCGACGACATCGGCCTCCAGGTGCTTCGGCAGCACCGCTTGCAGGGGTATCTCAAGACGGCGGCAGAGCCATGCGGCGGTGATCGCCGCGCAGCCGGCGCTGCGGATAACCACCCTCTCGATTCCGTCGAGCTTGCCCGACTGCGACAAGGCCCAGAAGTGTGGGGCAAACGCGCGATATTTGGCCGAGCGGGTCGGATGGACAAACTCCAACTTGGCATACAGGTTTTCGTCGAACGCCGTCAGTGCCGCCAGGGTGTTCGGCGAATTTTGGGTTCGTCGAGCATGGGTGCGACGGGTACCTACAGAGCGAAAATTCGAGGGATCTTCACACCGTTCGTGCGNGTGCATTTCCGTTCTTCCATGCGCCGCAGGTCGCTCTCTTCGATCAGGCTTACCTTGGGCAGCATGGGCAAATGTTGTGCCAGGATTTTCTCGATGCGGCCGACGACCTCGTCTGCCGGCAGGTCGGCGGTTGGAACAATCATCACGGTTACTTCGTCTGCCTCCAGGGCGTTCTTGCAAATGCCGACGGCGGCGTGCTTCGTGAGATGCGTCTGGTCGACGACCTCAAGCAGCAGTTCGGGAAAGACCGTCTGACCCTTGAGCTTCAACTGGTGGTCCCGGCGCCCGATGATCGGCCCGAGGCGGGCTGACGTTCTGCCGCAGGGACACGGTGCGGGATCAAGCCAAGCGGCAATATCGCCGGTCCCGTAGCGGATGGGCAGAAAGCCGCGCGGAAGGGAGAGGGCGGTGATCACAACCTCCCCAGCGTTTCCTGGAAGCGCGGGCAACTGCGTTTCCACATCGATCAACTCGATCAGCGTGTCGGCTTCATTGATGTGATAGCCGCGATGGTGCCGGCACTCGTGCGCCAAAGTGCCCGCCTCGCTGCATCCATACTGGGACGTATACGCCTCAATGCCCCAAAGTTCGCTGACCTTGTCGACGACGGGGCTCGGCCTGAGGTCGGCCTCGAACGTCGCCGCAACCGCAAATATGGCCGCCTTGGGCAAGGTCGACGTGTCCGGCCACAGGCCGCTCGCAATGCCTTCTTCTGCCATCTGCACCATGACGTGTGGATTGCCGACCACAAAATCCGGCTTGATGTAGCGGATCACATCCAGGGCCCGTTTGAGCCGTGAAGCCTGGCAGCGAATGGCCAGCGCTCCTTCGCTCTTGATGGCAAGCCACATCTGCGGACCAAGCGCGAACATATCGTTGAGACTGAGGAGTTGCAGGACGCGGCTGCCGCGCGTAACGCCGATCTCCCGAAGGGTTTTGCACACCCGCTCAACGCGGTTCTTTTCCTCTTCGAACAAAACCGGAATGTCCACGGGCCGTCCGGTCGTGCCGGAGGAACTCACTACATCGCTGGCGTCATCCCAACGCATGATCTCGTCAGCGCTCTGTTGCAGATCCGTCTTGCGCACGATCGGGATGTCGCTGAACGCGTCGCTGGCAAGCCGCTCGGGGTAACCCTCGGCGGTCGCAAGTCCATGAACACGCCACAGGTCCCGGTAGAAGGGCACATCCCAGCCCGCTCGAAGGACAGCGCGCAGGGTGTTTCGCAGAGCTTCGTTCATGCCGCGTCCTTGACGTTCCGCTGACGAGAAACGGACCGATCGACCGTCTTCAACTCGCCTGGACCTGATATTGAACGGGCACGGTTTCCGCTCGGTAGAAGTCTTTCAGAAAGTCCTCACGAGAAGCGTACGTCCGATTGGGCAGCCAACGCGCAACAAAATTGACGGACAGCGGCGATGCGTCAAANGGAAACGGATCGATGACAAGCCGATGCGCATCGATCACCCGTACAGTGAGGCGGACTTCATCATTGCCCGGTCGAGTCGGCACGGGCATTTCGGAGAACACACGGTTAGGATCTTTCCCGCGGTTCGGACTGCTCAAGGGATAACGATTACACAGGAACTGCGCCAGGGCATCGACGAATTCAATGATCTTCGAGTTGTTTTCTATGTGTCCGTCGGAGCTAAAATCACGGAACATCTGAGACCCGCGCACCGTTTCAAGCAAAGTCTGCTTGGAATTCGCTTGATCCAGCAGATAAGTCCTTGCGATCGGATCATCGCTCATGTCCTTGCGAAAGGAATAAGCCCCCTCACCGGCGTTGAGCAAGCCGGTCAGATGATTGAGAATCAGCAACGCCGCGTACGGATCGAGCGATGCAATATCGCTAACCGCGTTGCGGTACATCGTTGTCCGCAGCTCTCCGAGGTGATGCAG
Organism: Defluviicoccus sp.; assembly: GCA_013414705.1. Classification (GTDB taxonomy): domain Bacteria; phylum Pseudomonadota; class Alphaproteobacteria; order Rhodospirillales; family Defluviicoccaceae; genus Defluviicoccus. The sequence continues at coordinate 1,220,088 of CP058705.1, read as the reverse complement.
CGTCTCGTTCTGGTAGTCGAGCGGGCCGCCGGCATCGCTCAGGGTTGGGCAACATTCCCACAGCCACCACCCACGGTCATGTTCCTGAGCGGCAAGCACCACCGAATTCCACGGCTCCGGCGCCGCGAACGCCCCGTTTCCCCAGTGCGATGCAAGAAACCCNGCGACGCGGCTGTGGTCAGTCTGCATGGTCGCAAACAGCCGCGCCGCGTCGTATGGCGTTACCATCATCTACGCTTCGGCCCCCTCACAAAGTCAGCCGCTTGGCGCATTGGTTGCGCTTTGATTGGCGGAGCATCGAATTTCTCATTCGATCTTACCGCAAATCGTAATTAACCGCCATTATGCACTGCGCTGGCAGTCTTGCTGGACACCTGCGCAGCTACTCCCGGTCGGGTTGCGTTTGGGCGTGGTATTCCGGCGCCAGCCGAAGATGAGGCCAGCTGGCGCGGATGGTGCGGAGCAGGCGGCGCAGAACGGTGCGGATTTCCCCGTCCCTCGGCCGCTTGGCAGGGTGCAGCACGGCGGTGACGAAGCGGCCTTTGCCGTCGTGCCGGACACGGGTGACAGGCCGGGGAGCGGTATCATCGGCTCGACCATGACCGGTACGAGCTTCAGAAATGCCAGGATCAGGCTTCAGCAACAGATCCTGAATCCGTTCAACGGCTTACGCTACACCCACCGGCCAACTTGCTCTCTAACCGTTTGATTTTTAGAGCAAACAAACCCGAACACACGATTCTGCTTGATCGGATACTGCTCTAGAATAAATTCCAGCAGCGATATCCTTGCAGAAACACTGGTACCGGCTTGATAATTGTGCGTTCAAATGTGTCGAGATGGACACCGTCTTCTCTTCCGGCGCAGCGGACGGTACTTACGGATGCGGGTCAAAGACCGCGAGGGCGGGTTCGGGTCGAAGACCCCGGGAGACACCAGCACGCATGCGGATGACATCCAGCGCAGCAGCATCGCCAGAAACAGCGCCCGCCTCAGAGTTGCGCCAAGCACAGGGGCGACTCACCGTGCGTACGCGCGGTCAGGGGCTTTACGATGTCACCCATGATACGGAGCGCTGGGTTGCAAGCCACGAAATGACGACCGGGCTGCTGACCGTCTTCTGCCGTCACACCAGCGCCTCGCTGGTCATTCAGGAGAACGCGGATCCGGACGTCCGGCACGATCTGCAGAGCTTTTTTCGCCGGCTGGTGAAAGAAGATCGCACGCAGTATCGGCATACGCTGGAAGGAAGCGACGACATGCCGGCGCACATCCGCAGCGCACTGACGATGGTGCAGGTATCGATCNCCCTGTGCAGTGGCCGGCTGGCATTGGGCCGGTGGCAGGGGCTGTATCTTNTTGAACACCGGAAATCGTCCCAACAACGCGAACTGATCTTGCACCTGCTGGGTGCCTGAGTGCGGTTGAGAGCGCGGATCGAGCTGATCGAATTGCGCTATAAGACTTTGATTTCGCCGCCTAAAAACCCGATCAGTTGATTCCGCTTGATTGGATATTGCTCTAGTCGCAGCCTGCGGTATTAAGCGTAATTGCGCATCTGGGTCCGTTGCGGACGCGGCACATGTTGCCATGATCGAATAAGACGTGCCATCCGACCCCGCCGGCTGGCCAACAACAAGGGAGAGCTCACGATGAAAGATCAGGCACAGGACGAGTTGTTCCTCACCGGCTATCGCAGCCTTGATAGTGAACATCACATGCAGATGGAGCTGCTGGATGCGTTCAGCCGCGCCGTGGACACCCGGTTGAGCCGTGACGTCGTGGACGAAATTCTCGACCGGCTCGTTGACTACACACAAATGCATNTTTCCTCTGAGCAACTCCTGATGCGGCTCTACCAGTACCCGCAGTTTCAGGAGCACCAGGACGATCACGACCGGACGGTCGAACACCTGCAGGATCTCCGCGCCGCCTGTCTCGCGGGCGACCGGCAGCTGAGTCTGGAGACAGCAGGCGAGCTGGCCTCGCACCTGCGCGGCCACATTCGCACCGCCGACCGGGCGCTGGGCTATTTCCTGGTTCGTCTCGGCGTCGGTCCCGGCTGAATCTCACCTGCCGGCCCTCTCCCGCCATCTGACGTGAACCAGCTCCGGTGATCGCAACGTCCTGGCAAATTGCCGCCACGTGCGACATGATTGCGCGCGATACGCGAGACCGGAGCACTGGCGGCGCGCCGGCAGCGTGATGGTGGCGCGGTCACGGCGTGATGGCGGGGTTGCCAGAAAGAAGCCCGAATAAAGAGGAGATAGGCGATGAGTGGGAGCACACCCGAGGAGGGTATGGTGGTCCGCGAGGCGGTCGGTGTCTTTCATCACTGGGACAATCTGCAGGCCGCGGTCGACGAGCTGACGGCAAACGGCTTTGACCGGTCCGAGATCAGCCTGCTCGCCGGCGAGAGCACCGTGCAGCAGAAACTCGGACACGTTTATACGAAGGTCGGCGAGTTGGAAGACAATCCGGATGTGCCACGTCTGTGCTTCGTCGGCCGGGATTCCCTGACCGAAGGCAAGGCGACCGCGATCGGTGGGCTCGGCTACGTCGGCGCCATGGCTGCGATTGGTGTCGTTGTTGCGTCGGGTGGAACGCTCGCCTGGGCCGTCATTGCCGGCTTGGCAGCAGGCGGCGGCGGCGCTGCAGTGGGCTCGCTGTTCGCGCATGCGCTGGGCCATGGGCGGGCCAAGGACCTGGAGGCACAACTCGCAAAAGGCGGGATGCTGCTCTGGGTCTACACCCGGGACCCAGACCACGAAGAAAAAGCACTCACCATCTTGCGCAAGCACGAGGCGGATGACGTGCACGTCCACTCCCTGGCGCGCCCCACCGAACCGGAGAGCAACNCCCTCGGCGGGCTGCAACCCGATCCGTTCCTGCCGGAAGCCCGCACGTAACGTCGTACCCATCCCCGCCCGCCGGAGATTGAGTCGGGCGGGCGGGGAACCCGGTTCAGCTGTCAGCAGGCGATGGCGCTTCGGCCCCCACGGCCAGCAGCAGATCGCAGATTTCGCGCACCGCGCCCATGCCGCCCGGCAGATCGGTGATGATCCGGGCCGCACGCAGCGCGTCCGGGTGCCCGTCGGCGGGCGAAATCGGCACACCGACTGCCGTCATGCAGGCGAGGTCGTTCACATCGTTGCCGATGTAGGCCACCTGGGAGAGAGACAGCCCCAATTCATCAACCACCGACGTGAGCACCGCAAGCTTGTCCTCGATCCCCTGCTCGCAACGGAGTTTCAGCTTGCGGCACCGGGCGCTGACCACCGGGTTGACCTCCTTCGAGATCACCATTACCGGCAGTCCGGCCTTGCGCAGCATCTCCAGACCCATTCCGTCACCGCGGTTGCACAGCACCGCTTCGCGGCCATCCTCCATCACCAGGACCCGGTTGTCGGTCATCACACCATCGAAATCGAGGACCAGGAGGCGAATGCTGCGCAACAGGGTCCGGGCATGATACGAGCGGACGCTGCGCATCAGCCCTTCGGCCGCCCCCAGCTCTCTNTCATCGTCGATCTGCAGCGCCGCCAATGGCGGGACCTCGTACAGCACCACCCGGCCGCAGGCCAAATCTCCGCTCTGCTCGAACACGCCGACCCGGACCAGAGCGGCGATACCGCTCTCCGCGTAGCACTGCTGCGCCGGCGCTTGCGCGAACGGCGCAGCCGTACCGCGTTCGTCCTGCACCCACAGACCGTTCCGCAGCGGCTGCACACACCAGGAGTCGGCACCGCAACGCAGCAGATGTTCGATGGCGCCGTCGATCGCTTTCGTCAGGTTCAGTGGAAATGTCGGATCGATCACCAGGGCCAGCATCGGCGCCAAGCCGTCGCGACCAGCCAGCAGCTCGAGTGCGGCGCGCAGCGACNNGCTGCGTGCCTCTTCGGCGGGTGGGGCGACCACATCCGCGCCACCGTCCGCAGCCAGTCGCGCCAGCAAGGGNTCGTCGGTCACGATGGCAACGCGGGTGATCCGGCGAGCCGTGCGTGCCTGATCAAGGGCATGCAGCGCGAGCGGCCTGCCGGCGAACTGACGAACAGCAGCGGAGCCTGTAGCGGGAATGACGGCGAGAACGTCCATGTCGGACTCAGGGCAAGGTGGGAGCGTTGCGTGAGGCGGGCGCGTTGCTTTAGGACGCCGGGTACCGAGCGTCAATGCATCCACGCGCGGAATACGGTTTCCGGCTGCACTGATCCGTCCAATGGGCTATGAGACGCGGTGTGGACGCTTCATATCTCATCCTGTCGGCATGGGTGGCGCTCGGCAGTGCCATCGGTGGTGTTCTTCGCTTCTGGTGCTCGGGTGCTGCGGCGCGTGCCTTTGGCGAAACGTTCCCGTGGGGAACCCTGCTGGTCAACGTCACCGGATCGTGCCTGATCGGGCTGTTCGCCATTCTCAGCGGACCGGACGGCCGGCTGTTGATCGGCCCCACCACCCGGCAGATGGTGCTGATCGGCGCTTTTGGTGGCTTCACCACGTTTTCGTCGTTTAGCCTGCAGACGCTGGCGTTGGCGCGCGACGGCGAATGGGGGCTCGCAGCCGCGAACATCCTCGGTTCCGTCATTCTCTGTCTTGCCGGCGTCTGGATCGGATCTGTTGCCGGCAGCCTGATCAACCGCTGAGGACCTGACGATGCATACGCCGNNCCCCGCGAGGCCGTTCTGCTGCGAATCTTCATCGGCGAGGCCGACCGCGCCGACGGACGGCCGCTCTACGAAGCGCTGGTGTTAAAGGCGCGGGAGATGGGGCTCGCAGGGGCGACCGTGCTGCGGGGGCCGATGGGCTTCGGACACGGTTCGCATCTCCACACCGCAAAAATTCTCCAGCTTTCCGGTGACTTGCCGATGGTGGTGGAATTCGTGGACGCCGAGCCGCACATCAAGGCCTTCCTCACCGCCGTCGACGACATGCTGCACTCAGGCCTGGTGACACTGGAAAAAGCGACGGTGATCCGTTACGGCACCAACGACCCGTCCGAATCCTCCACCTAGGTGTTTGATCCCGGCCTTTGATGGTGCGATCTTTTCACGGGACTGGAAGGAGGCCCTATGGGACAGGTTCTGCACGGGTGCGCCCGCACGACAGAGGCGGTGCGTCGAGCGATACAAAATAGTCAAGAGAGCCTGAGGGCGCTGTCGAAGCGCTACGGGATCAACCCCAAGACCGTCGCGACGTGGAAGAAGCGGACATCACCGTCCGATCTGAAGACGGGGCCGAAAGAGCCGCATTCGACAGTGCTTTCGATCGAAGATGAGGCGGTTATTGTCGCGTTTCGCCGCCACACGCTGCTGCCGCTGGACGATTGCCTCTCCGCGCTTCGGCCGACACTGCCGCACCTGACGCGCTCGTCGCTGCATCGGTGTCTGCAGCGTCACGGCATCAGCCGATTGCCCGATGTCGCAGAAGACAAGCCGGCACAGAAAAATTCAAGACCGATCCCTCGGCTCTTTCCACATCGATAGTGCCGAAGTGCAGACTGCCGAGGGTAAGCTCTCTCTCCGCCACCAGTGATCGCACGAGCAAATTCGCTGTCGTCCAGGTCGTCAGGAAAACCGGACGCACGTCCGCATCCGCCTTCCTCTCAGCCCTCATCGAGGCCGTGCCCTACAAGATCCACACCGTGCTCACCGACAATGGCATCCCGTTCACCGTCCCACCGCGTTATGCAGACGGTCCAACCGCACGCCACATGACGCACATGTTCGACATGCGATGCCAGGAAAACGGCATCGCGCATCGCCTGACGAAGGTGAAACATCCGCGGACCAATGGCCAGGTGGACAGACTGAACCGGACCATCAAGGACGCCACCGTCAAGCGCTTCCACGATGACGATCATGCCAAATTCGAAACGCACCTCGCCGACTTCATCGCAGCCGACACCTTCGGCAGAAGACTGAAGACCCTGCGCCGCCTCACCCCATACGAATACATCTGCAACGTCTGGACTTCAGAGCCAGAACGATTCAGACTCGACCCAATCCATCAAATGCCAGGACTAGAGCGGATTCTGATCAGTCTGGGTCATAGCCGCACGAGCTGAAGTAGTTGGCGCATTCGGCGGGCTGGAAGAAGTCGAGGAGTTTGCCGATGAGCTCCCAGAGGCCCTGGACGGTTCGCTCGGCGGCCTTGCGGAGCATGGCTTTGAGGCGGGCGAAGGCTTTTTCGATGGGATTGAAGTCTGGGCTGTAGGGCGGGAGGAACAGCAGGGTTGCGCCGGCGGCCTCGACCAACTCGCGCACCGATGCGCGCTTGTGGCTCGACAGGTTGTCCATGATGACGATGTCGCCGCGACGCAGATCGGGCGCGAGGACTTGGGCCACGTAGGCTTCGAACCACTCGCCGTTGATCGGTCCGTCGAGCACCATGGGCGCGACCATGCCGCTCTTCCGCAGCCCCGCGACCAGCGTCGTGGTCTTGCGGTGGCCGTGCGGGAAGCCCATCCGCAGGCGTTCGCCCCTGGGGAGCGGCCATGGCTGCGTGCCATGTTGGTCGCGGTCCACGTCTCGTCGATGAACACGAGCCGGTCAGGATTGAGGTCGAGCTGACTGTCGAACCAGGCCCGGCGCTGCTTCAAGACGTCGGGACGGTCCTGCTCGACCGCGTGGCCGGTCTTTTTTCCGCGTGATGGAATGGCGCACGAAGAAGCGGTGGAGCGTCGAGTTCGCCACCGTCAAGCCGATGCCGGCGAGGTGCTCGCGAAGCTCATCGAGCGTGATGTCCTTGCGCGCTTCCCACAGCGCCAGGATCTCCTCGCGGCGTTCCTCGACGCGATGCGAGCGCATGTCGCCACCTTGGCGCTTGGGTACGGCGTTGCCAGTCACGAGCCGCTGCGCCTGCCACCGGATCGCCGTCGAAGGTGCCACGCCGAACCGGGCCGCGGCCGCTCGGCAACTCATCCCCGCATCGATCGCCGCTAACAGCCGCGTGCGTAAATCTATCGAAAGAGGCTGACCCATCCATGCTGGCCTCCTTGCCCCAGCCAGAATCCTGAATCAGATTTTCAGCCCTTTGTGAATCCCTTACGATTCATACCGATCAGAAACCACTCTAAACACCGATTAATATTCGTCGTCCACAAGCCGAGACCCCCGAACGTCACATCCCCCAGAACTCCCCATCACAATCCCACCGCTCTCCATCGCCGCTCTCCGTGGGACGGCACGATGCCTGAGCGCGGCGAGCAACGCTCGCCAACGCCAAAATTTTCGTGTGGGCCTGCGTGCGGTCGGGGCTCCTGCGGAGCGACATTTCCCAGTAATATCAGATGGTTAGAGAGAGGCGCTGGCGGAGGGAGTGGGATTCGAACCCACGACACCTTTCGGTGAACACACTTTCCAGGCGTGCGCCTTAAGCCGCTCGGCCATCCCTCCCGTCATCTGCTTGCCGCAGCGAACGTTCGGCGGACGGTAGCTGAGCAGGCACCGCCCTGCAACCTCCTTGCAGCGCCAAGGCATACGGCAGCATACGGCTGGGGACAAAACACGCGACGTCGTGGGAACATCGCGATCCTCTGTGGACCAGGGAGAGCGTCTTGCGGGCCGGAAACGGTCGTGCTACACGGTGTGTTCCAGCCTGCCCCACACTGTTGCGCCTGTGCGCGCATGGGCCCTGAAAACGCTTTGCAAGACAGGCGCTGCATTGGGGGATAGTTTAGCGGTAGAACTTCCGGCTCTGGACCGGACAGCCCTGGTTCGAATCCAGGTCCCCCAGCCACGCTTCCTTGTGTTCGGGCGCTGGAGCCCCGCCTTTAATCGATGTCAGTCGGTGTGGACTCGACGTCCGGACAGACTTGCTATTCCGCCCCACCAGGACTGCAACGCTGGAGGCTTGCTCCTTGTTTGTGCTTGATCCCGCCCCCGTGGCGGTAGGGTTTGAGACAAACGCGCGGGCTCGTGCGGCCCGCGGACTGCGCGAATGAAAACGCCTCCGGGAGAACGCCCTTGACCACCAAACCCTTTTCCGCGCCACGCTGTGCCGCCTTCGTCGGCCCCTATCTGTGCGGCAAGACGTCGCTGCTGGAGAGCGTGCTGACGCTGACCGGCGCCGTCAGCCGCCGCGGCAGCGTGCGTGATGGAAATACTGTCGGCGATGGCAGCGCCGAGGCCCGTGGGCGGCAGATGTCGACCGAACTCAACGTCGCAACCACCGAATATCTGGGCGAAACCTGGACCTTCCTCGACTGCCCCGGCTTCGTCGAGCTTGCGCAGGACGCCTATAATGCACTGATGGTGGTGGATGCTGCCGTCGTCGTCTGCGAGCCGGAGCCGCAGAAGATCCTCACCCTGGCACCGCTGCTGAAGTTCCTCGACGCGTCCGCCATCCCGCATCTGGTGTTCGTGAACAAGATGGACCTGCCCGGCGCCTCGGTGCGGGCGACGATGGAGGCGCTGCAGGGGCTGTCCTCCCGCCCGCTGGTCTTGCGCGAGATCCCCATCCGCGACGACGAAGCCGTGAGCGGCTTCGTCGATCTGGTCAGCGAACGGGCGTTCCGCTGGGCGGAAGGCACGCGCTCGGAACTGATTCAGCTGCCGGAGACCATCGCGACACGCGAGCAGGAAGCGCGCACCGGCATGCTCGAGGCAATCGCCGACTTCGACGATGGGCTGCTGGAAAAGCTGCTGGAGGACGTGGCCCCGGACCCGGACGAGATCTACGCCGGCCTCGCCAAGGACCTGCAGCAGGACCTGATCGTGCCGGTGTTCTTCGGTTCTGCCGACGGCATGCACGGGNTGACCCGGCTGCTGAAGGCGCTGCGCCATGAAGCCCCGGAGCCGTCGGCGACGGCCGAACGTCTCGGCATCTCCGCGGACGAGCCGTGCGCGCGCGTCTTCAAGACCCTGCACGCCGCGCATACGGGCAAGCTGTCGTTCGTTCGCGTCTTCGGCGGCGAGATCGCCGACGGGGCGACGCTGAACAGCGAGCGGGTGAGCGGTGTCAACCGGGTGCTCGGACAGAAGCTGGAGAAGCTGCAGAAGGCTGGCCCTGGCGAGGTCGTGGCACTCGGCCGCCTCGAGGCGGCGCACACCGGCGCGGTGCTGTCCGCGTCGGGCAAGGCTGCAGCCGACCCGTGGGCCGAGCCGCTCCGGCCGCTGTTTGCGCTTGCTGTGCACGCCCGCGAGCGCGCCGACGAAGTGAAGCTGACGGCGGCACTGTCGCGGTTGGTGGACGAGGACCCGTCGCTGTCCTACGGGCACGACCCGGACAGTGGCGAATTCCTGCTGTGGGGCCAGGGCGAAATGCAGCTCGCGATCGCGCTCGACCGGCTGCGCAACCGGTTCAACGTCACCGTCGTCTCACAACGCCCGCAGGTGCCCTACAAGGAAACGATCCGCGCTCAGACCAGCCAGCACGCGCGGCACAAANAGCAGTCCGGCGGCCATGGTGAGTTCGGCGACGTGCACATCGACATCAAGCCGCTGCCCCGCGGCGGCGGGTTCGCGTTCGACGATACGATCACCGGCGGTGTCGTTCCCAAGCAGTACATTCCGGCGGTGGAGGCCGGCATCCGCGAATACCTGGCGCGCGGGCCGCTCGGCTTTCCGGTGGTCGACATCGCGGTTACGCTGACCGACGGTCAGTATCACACCGTCGATTCTTCCGACATGGCGTTTCACAAGGCAGCCCAGCTCGGCATGCGCGAAGGCATGCCGAAGTGCAGTCCGGTGCTGCTCGAGCCGATCTTTCAGGTCAAGATCTCCGTTCCCGCTGACTTCACCTCCCGCATCCAGCGCCTGGCCAGCGGCCGGCGTGGCCAGATCCTGGGATACGAGGCGAAAACCGACTGGCCCGGCTGGGATGAGGTGAGCGTGCTGCTGCCGCAGGCCGAGATGCACGGGCTGATCGTTGAGCTGCGTTCGGCAACCCTGGGCGTCGGCACCTTCGAGTGGCAGTTCGATCATCTGCAGGAACTGTCGGGGAAACTCGCGGACGAGGTAGTCGCTCAGCGAGCCACTGCCAGCTGATTCTACACGGTGGAATGCCAAGAACTCGAGTGCGGCGGCGGGTCACATGAACGTTCTCATCGTACATGCACACCCGGAGCCGCATTCGTTTTCCGCCGCGATGCGCGACGTCGCCGTGGACGAGCTGTCGCGGGCGGGACACGCGGTCACGGTCTCCGACCTTTACGCCATGGGCTTCGATCCGGTGGCCAAGGCTGAAGATTTTCTGCAGCGCCACGAGCCCGACTACCTCGTCTACGCGCTTGAGCAGCGGCACGCCTACGAGAACGGGACCCTGGCACCCGACATCGCCGCCGAGGTCGAGAAGGTCAAGGCGTGCGACCTGCTGCTGCTGAACTTTCCGCTCTACTGGTTTTCGGTACCGGCCATCCTCAAGGGCTGGATCGACCGGATTCTGTTGTCGGGACTTACCTACGGCGGCCGGCGCTTCTATGATCGCGGCGGTCTGGTGGGCAAACAGGGAATGATAGCGGTTACCCTCGGCGCGCGGCCGCACATGTTCGGACCCGGAGCCGTCCACGGCGAGATTGAGACCATGCTGCGGCCACTGCTGCGCGGCACGCTGTATTACGTCGGCCTGCGCGTGCTGCCGCCGTTCTTCGCCTACCACATCCCCTACATCACCCACGACGCACGACAGCACACGCTCGAACAGTACCGGCACCACCTGCGAACGCTGCCTGAGATGCCGGCGTTGGCTTTTCCGAGCCTCGACGACTTTGACGACCGCATGCAGCCGAAAAACACCACGGGCGATGACGACGGCGTCTGCTGTGTGACTTTTTATCTGCCCTTGCCGTGGCCGGTGCTACGCTCATAGGCAGCCCCATGTGGGGTCCGCGTAGGGTCCTTAAAGGGCAAGCGGCGTTCCAAAGATGCACACCGACGATGCCGAGACGGAACGGTGGCGCGAAACCAAGCAGACAACGTGACAGATTTGCAACTTTTGGTGGCTTTCTGAAGCTGTCCGATCGGGAACTATGGAAATTGTCTCAGCGTTGTCACTACCATTAGGAAGAACTACGCGGTGCCACACTGCACAGTTCACATCTCACTGGGGTAGGGAAAAGTATGCGCGCTTTGTTCATGGGTGTGTCCGTCCTGGCGTTGACTGCAACGGCAGCGCAGGCGCAANCAACGGCCGATGAATCCGCCTCCGGCGGCTTCGCCGGTGCGGCCGGCAACACCACAGCCAGCGNNATGTCCACGCAGCAGGAGATGGCCAAGTTCTTGGTGTTCTTCGACTGGAGCAAGGCGACTTTGACTGCGGAAGCACGCCGGATCATTGCCAGCGCCGCCGAAGAGTTCAAGGCGTCCGGACAGGCACGGATCGTCGCCACCGGCTACACCGACACCTCGGGATCAGAGGCCTATAACCAGCGCCTGTCCGAGCGTCGTGCCGACGCGGTGAAGGCGGAGCTGGTTCGTTTGGGCGTGCCCGGTGATCAGATCGTCACCATCGGCAAGGGTGAATCCAACCCGCTGGTGCCGACCGGACCGAACGTCCGCGAACCGCAGAACCGCCGGGTCGAGATCGAATTCCCGAAGCCGNCCGAAAGTCGTCGCGGCTCCTCCTCCGCCACCAGCCAAGGTTGCAGAAACGCCTCCTCCTCCGCCGCCTGAGCCGAAGCTGTCGGTCGCCNNCTGGGAGCGTGGTACGGCTACAACCTCCGCGAAACGGACCGCGACTCGGACAAGACCAGCAGCCTTGTGGGTCCAGAAGTGCGGGTCGGATACAATATCACCCCGAACTGGGTCGTCTTTGCTGACGGTGCCGCGTTCAACACGGTCGGAACGGCCGACGGCGACGGTTGGGGCGGCCGCGGGATTGCCGGCATCAACCACGAATGGATTCTGGGTTCCGTGCGTCCGTTCATCGGCCCGCATGCCGGCTACATCTTCGGCAAGGGCACGCAAGACGGCGCGATCATCGGCCCCGAGATTGGCGTGAACTTTGACGTCACCGACAAGATGTTCCTGTACGCCCGGGCATCCTACGATCACAATTTCCGCAACGACTTCAGCGGGGGAATTGCGAACGGAGGTCTTGGCGCCGGCATGCGGTTCTGATCTCGCTCAACTGAACCCTCGTAGATCGTCCGCCGGGGAGGCTAACCCTCCCCGGCGGTATTTTCTTGCCGGCCTCCGTTTGTCTCCGATGAACCCATCGATCGCTGGCGGCAGTCAGCGACAGTTCTTTCGTTTTGCCCCGACGGCTCAGCGAACGAACGCGTCGCGGGCCCGTACGCCGTAATCGCCCTGGTCGGAGAAAACGCCGTCCATGCCCTGCGCGAAGTAGGCGTCAATCTCGCCTTCCAGGTCGCCCAGCTGCAAAGGATCATCGCTGCTGCGGTATTCCGTCGGCAGGAAATAGTTCTCGGCGCGGAACGTCCAGCCGTGAACGATCAGACCTGCGGCGTGAGCGTCGGCAATCAGCGTCGTCGGCACACCCAGGTTGCCGTCAGCGGTGCGCGGAATGACGAATTCCTTGTAGACGCCAATCCCGTCCGCATAAGACGCGATCTCGGCAAGACCGGCCGGGGTGGCCATATCGTCGTAGGTCCGCTGATCTCCGGAAACGACAAAGTCGTACGGCTGNTTCGCCGGGGACATCAGCTGCACCAACGGCACTTTGGTCATCGTCGACAGCTGCTTCAGGTTCGCGACCTCGAACGACTGGATGAACACCTTCTTGGCGGTGGCGAAGAAAGGAACCTTCTTCAGCGTGTTCACCAGCGCAGGTTCCAGCGGCAGACCGATGCTCTGAAAATAGGTCGGATGCTTGGTTTCGGGATAGACACCGACGCAGCGCCGNCGTCTTCTCCCCTTTTCCACCGCCTCGAGCTGGAAGCGGTAGTTGGCGCCGCGCGCGAGGTCCAGCACCTCTTGAAACGTGGGAATCGTGAACTTGTCGTTGAAGCGCTCATTGTCCGGGCGCAGCTGCGGGATGCGCTCGCGCGCACGCAGCGTCTTCAGTTCGGCGAGCGTGAAATCCTCGGTGAACCAGCCATCGAGCTCGACTCCATCGATGGTCTTCGTCGCCTTGCGCGACGCGAACTCCGGATGGTCGGCAACATCGGTAGTGCCGCTGATCTCGTTCTCATGACGGGCGACGAGGACACCGTCCTTGGTCATCACCAGGTCCGGCTCGATATAGTCCACGCCCAGTTCAATGGCGAGAGCATAGGCACCGAGCGTATGCTCGGGGTANTAGCCACTCGCGCCGCGATGGGCGATGACGATCGGCTCNTGTGCTTTCAGTGCAGGGCAGCGATACCCCTTTGCGTGGGCTGTGCCGGCGGCGACCACCAGCGCACAGGCTACCAGCGCGCCCGGCAGGGACACAAATCGGAACTTGGTCACGGCGAATTCCCTCAAGGAGATGGATCCGGTGACGGGCGGCCCATGTTCCGTTGCCCGCTGGCGTGCGGACGCTTCGGCGACTGCTCCCGGCCGTCCGACCCGGACGGGGACCTTAGACGCCGCCGATGCACGTTTTCCGACGATCACTTGAACTCTTGATGACAACTTTGCGCGCCGGATCGGCGCAACGTCTGCCCGGCCCATGATGATTACTCGGGCCGATGACGCGCGACCTGTTACGAGTATCGCCGGCCTTGCAGTTGCCGCGGATCCAGGCTGGCAAACAGATCACCGGCTGGCCCGTCGTCGCCGAGCGAACGCAACCAGCAGCGCACGTCGGCCGCATCGAGCGGCGTCGGGTGCACAAACCGCATCTCGTCGCCGAAGGTCGCGTTGAAGCGGTAATCGCCAAGGCGCATCAGCTGCTCGATCGCCGCCTCGGCCACGCTGCGGATCATCGGAACGAACTCGACGCTGAGTGCCGGAAGGGGACGCGACAGGCCAGCCAGCGCCTCGGCCTCATAGCCCTCGATGTCGATCTTGACGAACCGGGGCTCGCCGTGGATGGCAATCAGCCGATCCAGCGTTGTTGTCGGAACCTCAATGTTGTCCCCACGTCTGCCCTCGAAAGCTGGGCGCAGCCGCCGCCTTGCCGATGAACTCCGACGATGCGGTGGAGATCGTCGGGTTCACCCGGTTGACGCGCAGCGCGACCCGGCCCTCTTGGGCGGCGATCGCGGCGGCAACGAGGCAGACCTGCGGGTCTCGCCCGAACAGCAGGTGCAGTGTCTGCAGACACGCCGGTTGCGGTTCAACCGCGATGACGCGCACCCCGAGCTTTCGCCAGGCACTCACGCGGTTGCCGACATGCGCGCCCAGATCGAACGCAAGGTCGCCACTGCCGAGAAACCGGGCGTAGAAGCGGGCCATCGCCGCCAGCCGCCACGGCCGCCCGTGGTAGATGACGAGCGAGCGCCCGATTCCCACGCCGTCTGCAGCCGCGAGCGCACCGACGGGCAATCGATCGTGGACGCTCCGTCACATCAAGTGGGCTGGCGGATGGCCTCGAACTCCAGGATGATGTCGACCTCGTCGCCGACCAGTCCGCCCTGAACGCCGTAGGTCATGCCGAACTCGCTGCGCTTGATCTGCGTACGGCCCGACAGACCGATGGCATAATGCATGTCGCCGAAGGGATACTCGCCGCTCTTGTTCCAGGTGACATCAAGGGAGACCGGGCGCGTCACCCCGCGCAGCGTCAGGTTTCCTTGCACGCGGCCGGTGCGCGGTCCGGTCTGTTCGGCAGACGTGCCCTGAAACGTGATCTCAGGATATTTCTCGACCCAGAGGAAATCCGGCCCGCGCAGGTGTGCGTCGCGCTTTTCGTGATCGGTATTGACGCTGGCGGCATCAATCGTCACGGCAATGTCACTGACCGCGGGCTTGTCGGGATCAAAAACGAAGGAACCTTCGGCGCGATCGAAACGGCCCAGCGTCTTGGCAAACCCCACGTGCGAAACCATGAACGCGATCGCCATGTGACTGGGATCGATCACGTAATGCTCCGGCGCTGCCTTCGCCGCCCGCATCGGCACCACCATCATCGCCATCATCGCCAGCGCGGTGAGCGTGGCCAGCATGATACGGAAGCCGGCTGGCAATTCCGGTTCCGGTTTCAGGTGATGGGGTGCTGCATATCCGTCCGCCTTCGGCAGGTGCGGCACAGCAATTCCTCCTCTCTTCGTTTCGGCTCTGCGCCTAAGATTGGCAGTGAAGAGTGATATCGAAAGCCTCGAATGACGTCATCAAACCGTGCACCCGCCCGGGCATTCTGGATCGCCGCCCCTGGGCACGGCGAAATCTACGAGTGCCATCCGGAGCCGTCGCCCGGCACAGGCGAAGTGCTGGTCGAGACGCTCTGCTCGNGGGTCAGCCGCGGGACCGAAACGCTGGTCTTTGCCGGCCGCGTCCCGCTCAGCCAGTATGCGCTGATGCGGTGCCCGTTTCAGCACGGGGACTTCCCGGCACCGGTGAAGTACGGCTACGCCGCCGTCGGCCGGGTGAGCGCCGGACTGGCGGCATTGCTGGGCCGAACTGTGTTTGTCCTCCATCCACACCAGACCCGCTTCGTGGTCCCCGCCGAGGCCGTCCTGGCGCTGCCGGCAGACGTGCCGCCAGATCGTGCGATTCTCGCGGCCAACATGGAAACGGCGCTGAACGGCATCTGGGATGCGCCGGTGCTGCCCGGCGACCGGACCTGCGTGATCGGCGCGGGCGTGGTCGGCCTGCTCGCCGCCTGGCTCGCCGCGCGCATTCCCGGCACCGATGTCGTCGTGATCGACCCGGACGCAGGCAAGGTGCAGGCGGCATCGGCACTGGGTCTCGCTTGCTACACCACTGCCGCCGATCTGCCCCGGGACCTGGCCCGCGACTTCGATGTGGTGATCCACGCCAGCGGCAATCCCGCCGGCCTGCACACCGGCCTCGCCCTCGCCGGCTTCGAGGCGACGATCCTGGAGATGAGCTGGTACGGCGATCGCGCGGTCACGCTGCCGCTGGGCGAGGCTTTCCACAGCCGCAGGCTGACGCTCCGGTCCTCGCAGGTGGGCAGCGTCGCCGGCCGGCAACGTCCCCGCTGGACGCACCGCCGCCGGTTGCAGACGGCGCTCGGCCTGCTTGCCGACGAGCGACTCGATACGCTGATCTCTGGCGAAAGCAATTTCGACTCTCTTCCGGACGTGATGGCGGAGCTGGCCGCAGGACGGCCGGCACTCTGTCACCGCATCCGGTATTGATCCGGACACTGACCCCGCAGCGAAAAAGGAGGAGCCGTGTATACCGTCTGCGTTCGCGAGCACGCGATGCTCGCCCACAGCCTGAAGGGAGAGGTCTTCGGCCCGGCGCAGCAGCTGCACGGCGCCACCTACGTGATCGACGTGGAGTTTCGCCGACAAGAACTGGACGCGGACGGCATCGTCGTCGACATCGGCGCCGCCACGGCCGTGCTCCACGACGTCGTCGGCCGCGTCACCTACCGTAATCTGGATGACGACCCGGCGTTTGCCGGTGCCAACACCACCACCGAGTACCTCGCCCGCTGGGTGTTCGACCAGATCGCCGAGGCGATTGCCGCCGGACGGCTGGGTCCGGGTGCGGCCGGGGTCGAGCAGCTGCGCGTGGTGCTGCACGAGTCGCACGTCGCCTGGGCGGCGTTCGAGGGACCGCTGACTGCATCGCGCTGATGTCCTCCGCAGTCCACGTCATCTTGCCGGGATCGCCGCAGACGCCGACCGGCGGCTTTGCTTACGACCGGCACGTACTTGTCGCCCTGCGCCGCGCCGACCGGCTGGCGGGTGTGATCGTGATCGACGGCGATTACCCCTGGCCCTCAGCGACGACGCTGGCTGCGGCCGGCCAGAGCCTCGCCGCGTTGCCGGCAGGTGCGCGTGTCGTCGTCGATGACCTGGCATTGACACCACTGCTGCCGGTCTTCGAGCAGCACGCCGGACGGTTGAGCCTGTTCCCACTCATCCACCATCCGCTTGCGGACGAAACCGGCCTGACGACCGAGCAACGTTCCCGGCTGTTCGAGGCTGAACGCCGCGCGCTGACGCTGGCGCAGGGCGTGATCGTCACCAGTGAACACACGGCCGGGCGTCTTTCCGACTTCGACGTGCCGGCGGGGCGCATCCATGTCGTCCGGCCCGGGTCCGGGGCCGTTCNNGGCGCCATACATCAACGCACACACCAGCCGCCGGTGCTGCTGTGCGTCGCAAGCCTGGTGCCGAGGAAGGGGCAGGACGTGCTGCTGCGCGCGCTGGCGCCGCTGCGCCATCTGGACTGGCGACTGCAACTCGTGGGCCCGGAACGCGATCGCGCCTACGCCAAGCGACTGCGCCGCCTCGCACAAACGCGTCGCGTCGCCGCGCGGNTGTCGTTCGTTGGCGCCGTGGCCGAGGCTGAGCTGATCCGGTTCTACCGGCGGGCGGACATCTTCGTCTTCCCGTCGTATCACGAAGGCTACGGCATCGCGGTTGCGGACGCGGCCGCCCACGGTCTGCCCATCGTCGCCAGCGACGCCGGCGCGATTTCCGAGGCCATCGGCGATGCGCCCTCGACACTCGTGCCGCCCGGCGATGTGGCGGCGCTGGCCACGGCGTTGCGGCCTCTTCTCACGCAGCCGCAAGCCCGCGTTCGGNCGGATTGGCACGGGCGCCATGACTCCCGAACCTGGGAACGTGTCGGACGGGAATTCGTGGCTGCCCTGGGTCNNTCTGATGAGCTGGAAATGAGCGGGTTTTCGCCGCACTGGCTGGCACTGCGCGAACCGGCCGACCGGCGGGCGCGTTCTCCGCAGCTGCTGGCGGAGGTTCGCAACTGGGCTCACACTGTTGCGCAGGGCGCACCACTGCCCGTCATCGACTTGGCGGCCGGAACCGGGGCCAGCGTGCGGGCGATCGCGCCCTATCTGCCGACGCCACAGGTATGGACGCTGATCGACCACGACCCGGCGCTGCTGAACCTCGCGGCCGCACACCCACTCCCCGGGCTGTTGGAGGACTGCGCCGCGAGGGTGNACCTGCAGGTGAGGTTCCGCACCGCCGATCTCACGCGAGAGGACACCCTCGCAGACCGTCTCCACGGCGATGGTGGGAGCCCGTGCCTGATCACCGCCTCGGCGCTGTTCGATCTCGTCTCCGCGGACTGGTGCCGGCGGCTGGTCCGGGCTGCCGCGCGGCCGACGGTCGGCATCTACGCCGCGCTGACCTACGACGGCCGGATATCGCTGTCGCCGCCACACCCGTTCGATCACACGCTTCGCAGCCTCTTCAACCGCCACCAGCACCGCAACAAAGGGTTTGGAGCGGCTCTCGGCCCCGAGGCGACAGACTGCCTGGCGTCCGCAGCCCAGGCATGCGGTNGCCGGGTGCGTACCGCACGCAGCGATTGGCAGCTCGGCCCCGGACAGCGGGAGCTGATGCGAGCGGTGCTGGACGGTTGGTGCACGGCGGCTTGGGAGGTGGCGGCCCAGGAGATGGCTGCCGGCGAGACACCGGATCTGGTTTCGGAGATTGAACGCTGGGCCGATCTGCGCATGAGGCAGACCGATGCCGGTCTGTTGCGCCTCATCGTTGGCCACCGCGATCTGTTCGCCGTCTGGTGAGGCTCGTTCAGTCGTCCGCCCTGAGCCGGCAGTCCAGCAACACATCCGAGCCCAGAGCGTGCGCCGTCATCCGGAAGCGCCGGGCCTCGTCCAGCCGCTCGATCACCGGCAGGCGCACCCCNGGTGTCCCGGANTCAATCAGCAATGGTGCTACGAGCACATGCAGCCGATCGAGTGCGTCCTCTTGCAGGAACCGGGACACGGTGGTGCTGCCACCTTCGATCAGCACCGCCCGCAGCCCGCGCTGATGCAGGACCGCGAGTACGTCGCGCGCCGCAAACACTCCGCGCGGCGCCGGCACCCTGATGGTACGCTCGTCAGCTTCCGATACCGGTGCATGATCGGCGATCAGCCGCAGCGATGGCGCGGTCGCATCGAAACACCTGAGCTCCGCCGGCACGCGCCCGTGGGGNTCGAGCACCACACGCACCGGGTTCGGNCCTCGNACATGTCGGGTGGTGAGCTGCGGATCGTCGAGAACCGCCGTCCCGGCACCGATGATGACCGCATCCATCAGGGCGCGCAGCCGGTGCAGGTGATCGAGGCCATCGTCGCCGTTGATGTAGTGCGCATGCCCGGTTTCGGTGGCAATCCGTCCATCGAGGCTCTGGCCGAGTTGCGCCAGTGTCAGCGGTGCACGGGCGATCCGCGCGATCAGCGGCTGGTAGACGTCATGGAGCAGCGGCGACGCGCTTTCTGAGGGCCGACCAGCACCGGTTCCCCGACCAACACCGTGGGCGGCTGCGCGGTGTCGCAGGGCAAGCACGTCTCGCCACGCGCGGGCATCCATCCGGATCACGGAACCTCCTTGGTCAACCGGGAGTTTCAACAGCCGGAAGCTTCAACAACGGCCTTGGCGTGGCACGCAACACATGCGACGATTCTGGTGATGGTCATCCGTCGGGCTGCTTGTACCGTTCGTCCGAGTATGTCTCCGATCCACGGAAGACGTCACCCGCTGATCATGTGCTGATGAACGTTGATCCTCACCTGCTGGCGGCCGAGCGTGCCATCGACGAAGTTCGTTGCGGCCGCCCTGTGCTCATCGAGGACGCCACGACATCGGTGCTGTTTGCCGCGGTGGAAACGCTTCGACCAACACTCATCGAATCGCTGCGAGCCGCCGCGCCCGGCCCGTGGACGCTGGTGGTGACGCCGCAGCGGGCGCAGGCGATGGGACTTGGCCTCGCAGAACCGGGCATGCATTCATGTGATGTGGTGCGCCTCAGCTTGCCGGACGATATGTCCCTGACACAGGCGGCGCAGCTCGCAAGTGGCGAATACGATCAATTCGTCCGCACCGGTCCCGGCGACAGCATCGACCGTGCCGCAATCGACCTGCTCAAGGCGGCTTGGCTTCTGCCCGCGGCGCTGCGCTGCGTGCCGTTGCGGCCAAACGGCGGACAGAATGCCACGCCTGCGGCTGGTCTGCTGACGCCCGGCGTTCTGCACCGGGTGAGCGCCGCAGCGCTGGCCGACCTTCCCGCCGGGATGGAAAGCCGGGTGGAGAGGATCAGCGAAGCGCGCATCCCGCTGCCCGACGCCGCCAACGCCCGGTTCGTGTGCTTTCGTTCAGTGCTCGGCAGCCGTGAGCATCTGGCGGTGATCATCGGCGAGCCGCGGCCGGGATCGCTCGTAACGGTGCGCCTGCACTCCGCGTGTCTGACTGGCGACGTGTTCGGCAGCCTGCGCTGCGATTGCGGCGAACAGCTGCGGCAATCGGTCACGGCACTGCGCGATCTCGGTGGCGGCGTGCTGCTCTACCTGTCGCAGGAAGGGCGCGGCATCGGGCTTGCCAACAAGCTGCGGGCCTATGCGCTGCAGGATACCGGACGGGACACCATCGATGCCGACCTGCAACTGGGATTTACGCCGGACGAGCGCCGATACACGGTCGCCGCAGCGATGCTGCTGGCGCTGGGATTCTCCNGCATCCGGCTGATGACCAACAACCCCGACAAGATCGAGGCACTGAGCGCCGCCGGCATCCGCGTCGTCGACCGGCTGCCGCTGCTGGCCGGGATCACGCCGCACAACCGACGCTACCTGGATGCCAAGCGCACCCGCGCCCGCCACCTTCTGAAGCCTGCCAGCGATCCTGTGAGCGAGGCTTCGGACTAAGCAGCATCCGCTGGGTTGACCCACGAATGGGGGTGATTCTGCAGCGAGACTGATTTGAGGTGCTGCAGATGCCTGGAAGATCGCTGCTCTCCACGACCGAAGCACAGCGGGTTGACCTGCAAGTGCTGGCGCGTTCGCGCGAGCGCGGCGAGGCGGACCGGGCGCGTGCGGTGCTGCTGACGGTGGCTGGTTGGACCCGCCCGCAGATCGCCGAGGCCTTTGGCGTGCGCGAAGATACGGTGCGGCTTTGGCGCAGCGGCTTCATGAAAGGCGGTGTCGCGGCGCTGAAGGCGACCGTGGCCCNNCTGGCCCGATGCCGGTGAGTGGCCTCTGGCCCGGCGCCGGTGAAAAGTGAGGCGGCCTTGCGTGTCGCCCTGCCGCTGCGGGCAGAGCCTGTTGCTGAGCGCCCGAACTGGACGATCNCCCGGCTGCGCGGCGATATCGAGGCGCGCGAGGGCGTGCAGATCAGCCACGCGCAATTGTCCACGGCGCTGCGCAAANAAAGTTTCGTTGACGGCGTCCGCGGCACACGCTGAAGGGCCGGCAGGTTGCCGCCGGGGTCGAACGGGTCGGCCTGCGTCTGCACCTGCGCAAGCAGCAGGCCGAAGCCGGCGACATCGTTCTGCTCTATGGGGACGAGAGCGAGGCGTGGACACATCCCGATCTCGCCCGCGCCTGGTCTCGCCCGCGTTTGGGCGAAGGCAGGCGCCGATCCGCGGGTGCCCGCGCCGGGACAGGTGAAGCCGGGACAGGCGAAGACGGTCGCGATGCTGGGGTCGTATGACCCCGTTGCGCGCCAGCTCGTCGTGCAGACCAGCCGCAGCAAGCGCAGCAGCGACTTTCTCGCCCATATCGAACACCTGGACCGGCTCTATGGTCCCAGACCGGGGCAGCCGGTCAAACTGAAGCGGCCCCCGATTTTGGGACGAGGGCTTGATTGGATCTGGGTCGGCTCCGTGGTGATAGACGGAGCCGATGATGAAGAAACCGAGACGGAAGATCGATGCAGGTCTGAAGGCGAAAATTGCCTTGGAGGCACTGCGGGAGCAGGCGACGGTGGCGGATCTCGCTGTACGTTATGAGGTTCATCCCAACCAGATTTACGCCTGGTGCGCGCAGCGGAGGCGCAGCCTCTGGAAACAGCGGCTGGACAACGCGGCGCGCGCCGTCGACTCCGGGATGGGCGTTGATGCCGAACAGACACACGAGCGGGAGATCGAGAAGCTGCACGCCAAGATCGGGCAGTTGACGGTGGAAACCTCTNTTTTGNGCGCGGAGGTCCGGGCGATGAGCAGACCGGACCACAGAGCGATGCTCGAGCNNGCGGCGATTGCGGAGAGTTCGATCCGCCGCCAGTGTCACCTGCTCGGGATTGCCCGGTCGGGAGTTTATCGCCCTGTTCCGGCGAACGACGACGTCGACCTGGCGCTGATGCGGCGGATCGACACACTGTTCATGGCCTGGCCGTNNTTCCCAGGAGCATCTTGGGGTTCGCGGCGGATGACGACGATGCTGCGCGCCGAAGGGATCACGATCAATCGCAAGCGGGTGCAACGATTGATGCGGCGGATGGNNGGGATCGCCGCGCTGGGGCCAAAACCGAAGACGACGAAGCCGGCACCGGACCACANNAGATCGGGCGACAAGATTTTCCCCTACCTCCTGCGCGACGCGGTGATCGACCGGCCGAACCCAGTGTGGGCGGCGGATATCACGTACAGTCCGATTGGTCGCGGCTTCCTTTACCTGGTGGCGATCATCGCCCTTTGATGAAGAAGANACGGGGCGGGCCGGGCGGTGCTGGCTTGGCGGCTGTCGAACACCATGGATACCGCAGTCTGCGTCGACGCGCTGGACGAGGCACTGACCCGTTTCGAAAGACCGGACATTTTCAACACCGACCAGGGAAGCCCGTTCACCAGCGCCGCGTTCACCGGACGGCTGACGAGCGCCGGTATCCGCATCTCGATGGACGGCCGCGGCCGCTGGATTGATAACGTCTTCATCGAACGGCTGTGGTGGTCGCTGAAGGACGAAGACGTCTCCCTGAAGGGCTATGCCGACGGCTGCGAGGCACGCACCGGTATCGCTGCTTGGATCCGCTTTTACAACACAGGACGCCCCCATCAGGCATTGGCCGGTCGATCGCCGATGGCGGTGTGGCGCGATGGCGTCATCGGCGTCCTCGCCGGCAACGCCGTGGACATGACCCCAGCACGCTGGCCGGGGTTGAACGACGCTGCCGCGTCGCCCCCTGCCCACCGCGTCAACAACCGCAACAGACGCCCCGCGTGGCGTGATCCAGGAGGACGGAGCCAACCAGATATCCAATCAAAACCGATGCCCCAGTGGTCCAACGGAACGGGGCCACTTCAGATCGCCTATGCGACCCACGAGGCCGCCAAGTGCGACCTGTTCGCCTACATCGAAACCTACTACAACCGTCAGCGGCTCCACTCCGCCCTCGGATACCGCACTCCCGAGCAGGCAGAGCTTCAGGCTGCATAACCCAGCGCCCACTTTTCCGGGGAAGATCACCTGGGTGTTCATCTCGCTTATCGTCTGGGGTGGATCCTGGGCCCGATCGGCATGCTGCTGGCGGTTCCTCTCATTATGGTGGTCAAGCGCTTACTCAAAGCCTCCGAGGACACCCGCTGGCTGGCACGGTTTCTCGGCCGGCTCGATGACACCGGGAGCGGCGCCCCCGACCTCCTGCCCCATAAGGCAGCGGTCCGAGCGAACCGTTCGGGGGCCTCCAGGTATTCTTACCGAGTACGTTTGCCAGGTGCGCTTGCCGCACACGTTCGATCATATCGAGGACAGTGTCGAGATCGCCCGACAGAGCGTGGCGGACGAAATTCGGGGCTTCAGCCCAGATGCCTGCCAATCCGTATCCGGATCCGCAGTTGCAGCCTTGATTTTCGCCAAGCGAGAGGATACCAGAGCCTGAGCCCGACCCCATCGTCTAGAGGCCTAGGACACCACCCTTTCAAGGTGGTAACACGGGTTCGAATCCCGTTGGGGTCGCCATATGGTTGTATAGCCAACCAAATCAACAACTTATAGCCAGCCTGAACCAGGCTTTCCCGCCGTGTGGGACACCAATGTGGATCACGGGCGAGAGGCGATGGGCAGGCGTGTCGCGTACCTGTTGCGACGGGGTGGCACCTTCTACTTCCGCTGCCGGGTGCCCGTGGACCTGCACGATCGCATCGGTCGGGTGGAAGTCAGGATTTCTTTACGAACAAGCGCTTACGATGAAGCCCGCCGTCGTGTCGCGACGGCGCAGTTCATGCTGTCCCATCATTTCCAGGTGTTGCGGATGCAGGACGATCAGAAGCGCCCGAGCTACCAGCCGCTATTCACCGTCGACGACGTCGCAAGGCTTGGCAAGAACGGCAAAGGGGTCATCTTCACCGGTTCCGCTGACCAGATGCTGAACATGCTGAAGAACCGACTGAGCGACACCTACGGCGCGTTGGTCGATGCAGCGGGTCAACGCGATGCAGCCACCGACGCGGCCAAGGCGGCCCAAGAAGAGGCCGCAGATGCGCACCGAGCGCTGGTTAGGGTCGTCAATGGTGGAGCGCAACAGCCTTCACCCGCGCCGAAGGATGCTGGCTTGCACCGCGACAGTCGCAAGCCCTTCGCGGACTTCATCGAGGCATACTTCGCGATGAAGCGTATCGAGGGCAAGCATCGCACGAACAAGGTGACGACATTCAAGGAGTTCGCTTCGGTCGTTGGTGACAAACCCATCGCCGAAATCGATCGCAACGACATCGTCGAGTTCCACGACCGCATTCGGTGTGGCGGCGGAAAGCACGGCCGCACCGCGAGCTACAAGACCGTGAACAAAAAGTTGTGCGACATTCGCACCTTCCTGCGGTGGTGTAAGGAACAGCGGAACCTGATTTCCAGCAACCCATCAGAGAGCTTCACGGCTGACGTGTCGCAGGGTGAGCGGGAGGAGGGCGAGGAGCGTCGACGTTCGTTTACGGCGGACGAGCTTCAGGCCATCTTCGATTCGCCCCTGTTCAAGGGTTGCAAGTCGCCGGACCGGGTATTCGAGCCGGGGACCGTGCAATGTCGCGACCACCGCTTCTGGGTGCCACTGGTCGCGCTCCATAGCGGCCTTCGACTCGGCGAGATCGAGCACCTGGAGTTCGAGGACATTGTCGAGTTGCACGGGCGGCAGGCATTCTGGGTGCGCAAGGCGTCGAGCCACGGCCACAAGAAGCCGGTGAAGAACCGGGCATCCGACCGGAAGGTCCCGATTCACCCGTTTCTGGTCGAGGTCGGCTTTCCCTGCTACGTGGCAAACCGCAGGGCCGTGGCAACGGATGGCCGCATCTTCCCGGCGTTCCGATACAGCCGTTTTTTCAACGAGACCCTGCTGCATCGGGCACTGCGCATCAAGCAACCGGACATGTGCTTCCACAGCTTCCGGCACTGCTTCAAGGACGCACTGCGCAACGCTACAACCGACTTGGAAGCCCGAGACCGGCTGTGCGGTCATACCGTTGACGGAATGAGCGGTGTCTACGGCGAGAGGTTCGTTTCGCGGGAGCAGGCGAACGCAATCGACGAAGTGCGGTTTCCGGTGGACTGGTCGCATCTGCTGCCGTGACGTCGGACAGAGGTCGTCAGTCCGAGCGGTGCCAGTTCAGGCCGACGATGAACGAGATCACGAGAACCGGAGTGGCAATGCGCCAAAACCGGTGGTGCTTCACGACGGCAACGGCGGTCAAGGCGAAGCCGAGCCAGTCCCAACCGCCCCAGAACGCCAGGAACGCGGCCGGGTAGAGCATCCAGGCGTGCTGCTTCATCAGAGCAGTTCCACGGCGGCGACCTGTTGATGTTCGCCCGCTTCGACGTAAGCAGCGGTCGTCTGGATCGAGGAGTGACCCATCAGCCGCTGAATGACGCGGATGCCGACGCCACGTTCCGCCAATTTCGTCGCGAAGGTGCGGCGCCCGGAATGGCTGCTGGCGCCCGAGACGCCCGCCGCGTCGAACATGCGCTTGAGCAACAGCGTGATGCCGTGCGCTGAGAAGCCACCGCCCTTCTGTGAGGCGAACAACGGCCGCTGCGGATCAAGCCGGTGTAGCGAGCCAAGGTAGGATTCGAGTTCCTTCCACATGCGCCTTGAGATCGGCACCGAGCGGGCTTCGTGCCCCTTCGTCTGATTCTTCGCGAGCGTGATGCGGTCGGCGATCTGGCCTTGGCCGTCGAGCACCGAGCCGATGGTCAGCGCCGCCAGTTCAACCGCACGAAATCCGCCCAATAGTGACAGCATCAGCACCGCCCGATTGCGTGCCGCATGCCGGTCCTGCGCGATCACCGCCAGGACTCGTTTCACGTCCGCATCGGTCAGAACCTTCGCCTGCTTCGCCATGGCAGCCACCCGAAAATGTTAGGATTTATACTCCCGCAGATTGTAATCGATCATATCGGCGAAGGGAGCGAAACCGATCACTGACCGAAAACGCGTGTTTTCAACCGGTTGTCGGAAAAATGTGAGACTTGACCCCTTGTCTATCATTTCGCTCGCGACCCCGTTCGGGTAGCATCGGCGATCCAATTAGCGCCATCGACGGGGGCGTAGGGGTGGCGGTCGCATCGACCAATTTCGCATTCCTGGAGACCTATGATCCGCAGTTGGTTCGGCTGGCGGGGCTGGCCGAGCGCTATTTCCTGACGNATGCCAACGGCTGTCTCGTCAAGCTGAGGATGTTCGGCGAACTGCTGGCGACAATTGTCGCCGCGCGGTTCGGGGTGATGGAAGCGGGCGAAACCCAGGCGGACAGGCTCCGCCGCTTCAAGGACCGTGGCGCAATGCCGCAACCAGTCCTGGACCTGTTCCATCACATCCGCCTCGCCGGAAACGACGCCGTCCACGACTTCGCTGATGAGCATCGCACCGCGCTGACGGCGTTGAAGAAGGCGCGGGCACTCGCAGTGTGGTTCCATCAGACGATGAGCGGCGATCGGCGCTTTCAGCCGGGGCCGTTCGTTCCGCCGCGACAGCCTGTCGACGAGACCCCGGCGCTGAGAGCGGAACTCGAACGCCTCCAGGCTGAACTTGCCGCCAGTCGTACCGTCG
Organism: Defluviicoccus sp.; assembly: GCA_013414705.1. Taxonomy (GTDB): domain Bacteria; phylum Pseudomonadota; class Alphaproteobacteria; order Rhodospirillales; family Defluviicoccaceae; genus Defluviicoccus. The sequence goes on along the minus strand of CP058705.1, from coordinate 1,193,354 downwards.
CCGAGCAAGNNCAGCAGCCCAGGCGCAAGCGGAGGCCCAGCAGCGTCTGTCCGCCGAGGAGCGGGCCACGCAAGCCGAACGCGAACGCACCGAATGGGAGGAATTGGCCCAGGCGGTCGAAGCGGATCGGGCGCGGGTAGAAGTCGAGATTGCCGCTCTGCAAGCCCAGGCCGAAGNCCACACCGCCGCAGGCCATTGAGGCGATCGTCGAACAGGGCATCGAGGCAGGCCAGGATCTGGCGCTGGACGAGCGCGAAACCCGTCGCCTGATCGACGCCCAATTACGAGCCGCCGGATGGGAGGCCGATAGCGAAACCCTCAACTACAAAGCAGGCACCCGGCCGCAGAAGGCGAAGTTCCTCGCCATCGCGGAATGGCCGACCCAAAACGGCCCTGCCGATTACGTCCTGTTCCACGGGCTGACCGCCCTTGCCGTGGTCGAGGCCAAGCGCATCGCCAAGGACGTCTCCGCCCTGGTTCAGCAAGCCAAGCGGTACAGCCGAGGTTTCGCCATCAAAGGCACCGAAACGCTGCCGGACGGAAGCCCCTGGGGCGAGTTCCACGTGCCGTTGGTGTTCGCCACCAACGGGCGGCCGTATCTCAAGCAGATCGAGACCAAGAGCGGCGTCTGGTTCTGCGATCTGCGGCGGTCAACCAACCTCGCCCGCGCACTGGAGGGCTGGTATTCCNCCGATGGCCTGCGAGAACTGCTCAAGCAGGACATCGATGTCGCACACGACCGGCTGCGCCGGGAGGAATTCACCTACGGCCTCCAGCTTCGCGACTATCAGCGCCGCGCCGTGCTGGCAATTGAGAAGGCGCTGCGAGCGGATACCCGGCAGATGCTGGTCGCCATGGCCACCGGCACCGGCAAGACGTCGACCGCAATTGCGCTGATTTACCGGCTGATCAAGACCCAGCGCTTCCGCCGCATCCTGTTCCTGGTCGATCGCACGGCCCTTGGCGAACAAAGCGCCGGAGCCTTCAAGACGGCGCGCATGGAGCAGCAGAAGCCCTTCACCGACATCTACGACCTGAAGGAGTTGGGCGACATCCGCCCCGATCCCGACACCAAGGTCCAAATCGCGACCGTCCAATCGCTGGTCAAGCGCATCCTGTTCGCCGACTCCGAAGCCGACATGCCCACCGTCGACCAATACGACTGCATCATCGTCGACGAGTGCCACCGGGGCTATCTGCTGGACCAGGAACTGTCTGATGCGGAGATGACCTTCCGCAACGAGGACGACTACATCTCCAAATATCGCCGGGTGCTGGAACACTTCGACGCCGTCAAGATCGGCCTGACCGCCACCCCGGCACTGCACACTGTCCAGATTTTCGGCGAGCCCCTGCCCGACGCCTCCTACTCCTACCGGGAGGCGGTAATCGACAATTGGCTGATCGACCACGAACCGCCCCACCGCATCATCACCGAATTGGCCGAAGAAGGGATCGAGTGGAAGGCCGGTGACCCGATGGAGATCTACGACACCGGCAGCGGCCGGGTCGATCTGGTGCATGTTCCCGACGACGTGATGATGGAGATCGAGACATTCAACAAGAAGGTGGTGACGCGCGCATTCAACCGCGTCGTTTGCGAGGAACTTGCCAGGAACATTGATCCCACCCTGGACGAAAAGACGCTGATCTTCTGCGCCACCGACAACCATGCCGACATCGTCGTCGACGAACTCAAGAAAGCGCTGGCGGCGCAGTATGGCGAGGTCGACGACGACGCAGTCATCAAGATCACCGGTGCCGCCGACAAGCCACAGCAATTGATCCGCCGCTTCCGCAACGAGCGCCTGCCGAACATCGCCGTCACCGTCGATCTGCTGACCACCGGCATCGACGTGCCGAAGATCTGCAACATCGTGTTCATCCGCCGCGTGTCGAGCCGCATCCTGTTCGAGCAGATGCTGGGCCGCGCCACCCGCCTCTGTCCGGAAATCGGCAAGAAGGTGTTTCACATCTTCGACGCCGTCGACCTCTATGCGGCCCTGGAGAACCTGACGACGATGCGCCCCGTCGTCGTCGATCCCAAGATCAGCTTCGCACAGTTGATCAGCGAGGCGACCGCAGTGGCCGATCCGGAGGCCCGCAAGGCGGTGGTCGAGCAGATCGTCGCCAAACTGCAGCGGGCGAAACGCGACCTGACGNCTCGCCGCGCGCCAGCGATCGAAGACGCGGCAGGCATGACGCCGGACGCCCTGGCGTCGTTCCTCAAGGCGCGGTCCACCGACGAAGCGGTGGCGTGGTTCCGCGAACATTCGGCGGTGGCGGCGTTGTTGGACCAGCGCGCCGAGCCCGATCCGGTCAGGATGATAATCTCCCATCATCCGGACCAGCTTCGCCGCATCGAGCGCGGGTATGGCGAGGCGACCAAGCCCGAGGACTACCTCGACGGCTTCAAGAAGTTCATTGCCGAGAACCTCAACAAGATCGCCGCATTGGCGGTCGTCACCCAGCGGCCTCGGGACCTCACCCGCGCCGAGTTGAAGGCGCTCCGCTTGGCGCTGGATACTGCGGGGTATTCGGAAACAGCCTTGCGCACCGCGTGGCGGGATGCCACCAACGCCGACATTGCCGCGTCCATCATTGGCTTCATCCGGCAAGCCGCTCTGGGCGATCCGTTGGTGCCCTACGAAGATCGCGTGACGCGGGCGATTGCCGCGATCCTGGCCAGCCGGTCGTGGACCAATCCACAAAGGCAGTGGCTGGAGCGCATCGGCAAACAGTTGAGAGAGAAGCTCGTGGCGGATGTAGCGATGCTCAATGAGCCGCCGTTCGACGCGTTTGGCGGCTTCAGACAGATCAATCGGAAGTTTGACGGCCAACTTGAGGCGATTCTGGGTGAGATCAACGAGGCTCTATGGAAGGAGGCCGGATGACGGCATGAAACGATTCGATGGGACCTTGGAGGAACTTCATGCCCTCGTGAAGGAAACAGGGCAGGAAGGGCAATGGAGCCAGCCCTCCGCGAACCAACATCAGTTTCGCTCTAATTCAGGGGCCGTGCTGAACTGGTGGAACACCGCGAAGAAAACGGTCACATTTCAGGGTCCAGAGCCCGCGAAATCGGCGTTTGAGGCCGCGATCGATGCTGCGGCTTCTGGCGACGCTCCTGAGAAAGCAACAGCGCCTGTTGCCATCGCTACAAGTGCTCAGCCTGCGCATATTTTCGTAGTCCACGGGCATGACGACACCACACGCGAACAGCTTGAGCGCATTCTTCTCATTCTGGGGCTTGAACCGTTCGTGCTGCAGAACACCTCGGGCGGCGGGATGACAATTATCGAAGCGCTTGAAAGGCAGATCGGAAGGACGCCCGAAGCCGAGTTTGGGATCATTCTTATGACGCCCGACGATATGGGTTACGCAAAGCGCGACGGAGAAGCAGCGATCAAACCGAGGCCACGGCAAAATGTCGTAATGGAAATGGGGATGTTGCTATCGTCTCTAACCCGAGAGCGCGTAGCAATACTTGTGAAGGGCTTCGTGGAGCAGCCGTCTGATGCTCACGGAATAATTTATCTTCACTTCAACGATCACGTGAAAGAGGTTGTTCCAAGGTTGGCTGATCGCTTGAGATCAGCGGGATTCAACATTGATCCTGGTCGCATTACACGTGCCGCAACATAACGGACCAACAATGACCGTCACCCAAGACATCGTCGCGCGCCTGTGGAACCTGTGCCATGTCCTGCGGGACGACGGCGTCAGCTATCATGAGTACGTCACAGAACTGACGTTCCTTCTGTTCCTGAAAATGGCACAGGAGACAGAGACAGACGAAAAACAATTGCCTGAGGGCTACCGGTGGCAAGACCTTGAGCGTTGGGAAGGTCCCGATCTACTCGACAATTATAAGAAACTCCTGATTCATTTGGGATCACATGGCTCGAAGCGGGTAACGGAGATTTTTGCCAACGCCCAGACCTGCATCAACAAGCCGAAGAACCTTAGGACCCTTGTCGCCGCAATCGATGCGCTCGACTGGTATTCCGCCAAGGAGGAAGGGCTTGGCGACATGTATGAGGGTTTGCTGGAACGCAACGCCAGCGAGCGCAAGTCGGGTGCCGGGCAATATTTCACGCCCCGCCCGCTGATCGACTCGATGGTTCACTTGATGCGTCCGGAGCCGCACAAGATTATTCAGGACCCTGCGGCCGGGACCGGCGGCTTCCTCATCGCGGCTCACCGCTACATTTGTGAGCGCACCGACGAACTGTGCGACCCCAGCGTCGATAGTTATTTCCAGCGCAACCACGCCTATGTCGGCATGGAACTGGTGCCGGATGCGCACCGGCTGTGCCTGATGAACCTGATGCTGCACGGCATCGAGGGCGGCGTTGACCTGGGCGATACGCTCTCGCCGGAGNGGCCAGGGCTCGGCCAAGCCGACCTGATCATGACCAATCCGCCCTTCGGCACCAAGAAGGGTGGTGGCCTGCCGACCCGCGACGACTTCACGTGGCCCACCTCCAACAAGCAATTGTCCTTCCTCCAGCACATCTATCGCGCACTCAAGCCGGGCGGTCGCGCGGCGGTGGTGCTGCCGGACAACGTGCTGTTCGAGGATGGCATCGGCCGCAGCATCCGCGCCGACCTGATGGACAAGTGCGACCTACACACGCTGTTGCGGCTGCCCACCGGCATCTTCTACGCCCAGGGGGTCAAGACCAACGTGCTGTTTTTCTCGCGGGGAAACACCGACCGGGGCAACACCAAGGCCGTCTGGGTCTGCGATCTGCGCACCAACATCCCGCCCTTCGGCAAGACCCGGCCAATGACCCGCGCCTTCTTCGCCGATTTCGAGCGCGAGTTCGGCGATGATCCCCATGGCAAGGCGCCGCGCACCGATGGCGGCGAGCAGAGTCGCTTCCGATGCTTCACTCGCGAGGCCATCGCCGCCCGTGGCGACAACCTCGACATCACCTGGCTGCGCGACGACAGCGCGGGCGACGGCACCCTGCCGGACCCGGACGTGATCGCCGCCGAGATCATGGAAAACCTGCGCACCGCCCTGGAGGAAATGGAAGCGCTCACCGCCGAACTGGAAGGCGAGGAGGCGAACGGCGGCGACGCTGCGGTTAGGGCGGCGGAATAATGCAGGGCCTACCTGAAGGCTGGGATACCGTCGACTTGGATCAAGTAGCCGGACTCGTGACCTGCGGGCTATCCCCGCGGGAGTCAGACTCCATGTTTATTGGCCTTGAACATGTGGAGGCTCATTCGATGAGGCTGCTGAACACGCAGCCCGCAAATGAACTAAAAAGCCTTTCGTCAGTGTTCAAGGCGGGAGATATTCTGTATGGTAGGCTACGTCCTTATCTAAACAAGGTTTTCCGCCCCGAATTTGACGGTCTTTGCTCCGCAGAATTCATCGTTCTGGTGCCGAACAAAGCGATTGACGGCGGCTATCTTCAACGCTTTGAACCGCCCCGGGATTGCTGGAGGCTCCAACTCTTGAGAAGGTGGAGCCAGGATGAGCAAGACGACGAACAAGTTTTCGCCTGAGGTCCGCGAGCGCGCGGTCCGGATGGTGACGGAGCATCAGGGGGAGCACGCCTCGCGCTGGGCGGCGATTGTCTCGATTGCAGCCAAGATCGGGTGCGCACCGCACACGCTGAACGACTGGTTCAACAAGGCGGCCGTGGACAGCGGCAAGCGAGCCGGCGTTCCTTCCGATGTGGCGGAGCGGCTGAAGGCTCTGGAGCGCGAGAACCGCGAGCTTCGGCAGGCGAACGAGATTCTTCGCAAGGCGTCCGCGTATTTTGCCCAGGCGGAGCTCGACCGCCGGTCGAAGCCATGATCGCCTTCATCGANNCGATCATCGTGGGGCATACGGGGTCGAGCCGATCTGCAAGGTGTTGCCGATCGCCCCTCCACGTATCACGCTCGTGCTGCCCGGCGTCGGGACGCAGGCCTGCTGTCGCGGCGGGCGAGGCGGGACTTGGCGCTGAAACCCGAGATCGCCCGGGTCTTCGCCGAGAACTTCGCGGTCTATGGCGTCCGCAAGGTCTGGCGGCAGCTCGGCCGCGAGGGAATATCCGTCGCCCGCTGCACGGTCGAGCGGCTGATGCGGAGCATGGGCTTGCAAGGGGTTGTGCGCGGCAAGCCGGTGCGCACCACGATCAGCGACAAGGCGGCGCCGTGCCCGCAGGATCGCGTCAACCGACAGTTCCACGCTCCGGCGCCGAATGCGCTCTGGCTCAGCGATTTCACCTATGTGGCCACCTGGGCGGGCTTCGTCTATGTCGCCTTCGTCATCGACGCCTTCGCCCGGCGGATCGTCGGCTGGCAGGTCAGCCGGACGGCACATGCGAGCTTTGTCCTCGACGCGCTGGAACAGGCGCTGCGCGAGCGTCGGCCAATCCATCGCGGCGGCCTTGTCCACCATAGCGACCGTGGCAGCCAGTATGTCTCGATCAAATATACCGAGCGCCTGGCCAAGGCCGGGATCGAGCCGTCGGTCGGCAGTGTCGGCGACAGCTACGACAACGCGCTCGCGGAAACCATCAACGGTCTCTACAAGGCCGAGGTCATCCACCGGCGGGGACCATGGCGCAGCTTCGAAGCCGTCGAGTTCGCCACGCTCGAATGGGTCGACTGGTTCAATAACCGGCGCCTTCTCGAGCCGATCGGACACATCCCGCCCGCCGAGGCCGAGGCACGGTTCTCCGCCGCCCTGGACAGCGCACAGGTAATGGCAGCATGAGCACCCGGTCCGGTTGCAGCAAGGATCGCCGGGTGCTCGGCGGCGTCAAGGCATCCACGCCGCACCCGGCGCGGACCCTCCTTGACCCCGCCTGCGCCTCCCGGCACCCCGGAGTGCAGGTCGGCGCCGAGGAATGGTCCCTCGGTCTCACCAAGGAATGCTCGTCAACACCACGTCACATGATCGGCAAAATTTGACCCCAGCAGCCTCCGGAGAATCCGGGGCAGTTCACATCGTAAACTCAAACCAGTTTGTCAGGTTCGCATGTGAGCAAGGGACGGGCGATCGTCCGCGTGTAAACTTCGGCCAATTGCGAAAATACGAGTTTCCCTTCCACCGCTGAGCGAACAACGGCGGATTGTGGCGAAGATCGAGGCGGTGTTGGCGCGCAGCGCCCGCGCCAAGGAAGCGCTCGACGCCATCCCGGCCCTGCTCGACCGCTACCGCCAATCCGTCCTCGCCGCCGCCTTCCGAGGCGACCTCACCGCCGACTGGCGCGCCCAACACCCCGACGTCGAACCGGCTTCGGAACTCCTGGAGCGCATTCGCAGGCGGCGGCGGTCGCTTCATGAGCAAGGTAGGCGCGCTGGGCGGCGATATGACGAACCCCCTATCCAACCGTCTACAACGCGCCAACTATTGAGGTATTTGGCGACGTTGCAGCACTCGGATGGGTAAATGCGCCGCTCGAGTTACTGTGCGACCCCGAGCGTGGGGTCCCTTATGGAATTATTCTGACCGGCGCGGACACTCCGGATGGCATTCCAACGGTTCGCGGTGGGGATATAAAGAGGTTCGCGATCGAGGTGTCGGCTCTGAAGCGTGTCGCCCCAGATATTGCGGAGTCCTACGAAAGAACAAAGCTACGCGGAAACGAAGTGCTAATTGCCATTCGCGGAACAGTAGGAGCAACTGTTGTCGTATCGCCTGATATGGAGGGTATGAATATCAGCCGTGAAGTGGCGATGATTCCACTTATGGATGGGGTTCTGCCTCGATTTCTGATGTATCTCTTGGCATGTCCAATCAGCCAAGCTGTGTTGATGGACCATGTGAAGGGTGTTGCGCAATCTGGAATAAATCTGAGCGATCTTCGCACATTTCCTGTTCCTATCCCGCCCGAACCTGAACAAGACGCAATTGTTAGCCTACTCGACGAGTCATTTGAGAGAGTTAATCGCATAGCGGCGGCAGAGAGTGCGTCGTTGTCCTTACCAATGCTAAATCAGTCAATTCTCGCCAAAGCATTCCGAGGCGAACTGGTGCCGCAGGACCCTAACGACGAACCCGCTTCGGAACTGCTCGCCCGCATCAAGGCGGAGCGCGCGGCGAACCCTCCGCAGCGGACTCGCGGCAGAAGACGCAAGACGCAGGAGGAGGCCGACGACATGCCCCTATTTTCCGGCAGCAGCGAGAAGCCGCTAGCGGACATCCTGAACAGCAACAGCGGGGCAATGAGACCGGAAACGCTATGGCAAGCGTCAGGCCTGTCGATCGACGATTTCTACAAACAATTGAAGCGGGAGGTAGAAAGCGGATTGATCCGGGAGGACAAGAACAAACAACTGCTCTCCACGTTGCCATGAGACTCGATCGCTTGGAATTGAAATCGTTCAAGAACCTCGAACGGTTCAAGATCGACTTCGATGAAACGCAACTGACCACTGTTCTCATTGGCGAGAACGGCACCGGGAAATCCAACCTTATCGAGGCCATCGTTCAGATATTTCGCGACCTCGACCTGAACCAACCAACACCGTTCGCCTATCGCTTGCTCTACCGCTGCCGCAATTGTGAAATCAGCCTAATCAATGACGGCGAGAGCGCCCGAGGTCGGCCGCGCGTCACCGTGAGCGGCGCGGACATCACGTCTGCCGAGTTCCAGCGACGCAAGGCTGATCTGCTTCCCGGCATCGTGTTCGGCTACTACTCGGGCAACGGCCGCAGACTGGAGTCTCTGTTCGACAAGCACCAGGAGCGCTACTATCAGGAGATCATCAGCCCACAGCGAAGCCGAGGCGCCCAGCCAACGAAACCACCCTTGCGGCCGTTTTTCTATTGCCGACGGGCTTACGGATCATTCGCACTGCTGGCACTACTTGCGCTCGGCGACGATAAGACCCGGCGGTTTCTGAAACGCTACCTCGGCATCACCGGATTCCATTCAGCGTTGTTCGTGTTGCGCCGACCCTATTGGGCGCAGGCGAACCCCAGCGATATGGCGAAAGAGTCCGGCGATCCTCGCTTCTGGTATGCGCGAGGCCTCGTCGCCGAGTTTCTGGCCGAGTTGTGGGACCGGTCGCTTGCTCCGATCAGCCATACCGAACGGGTGAAGGACGACTACCGCNGAAAGGGTTCGCGCGAGGAGCGCCTGTATCTGTTCGTCAAAGATCAGGATGAGCTTGCGAGGCTCGGACAGCGATTCGGCGACGCCAAGGCATTCTTCCAGCACCTGGAAAGCACCGACATTTCGGACCTGATCCGCGAAGTGCGGGTGTGGGTCACGCGAGAAGGCAGCGACCATGAGATGCCGTTCCATGAGATCAGCGACGGCGAGCGGCAATTGCTGACCGTGTTGGGACTTCTGACGTTCTCGCGGGAGCAGGAGGCGCTGTTCCTGCTGGACGAACCGGACACCCACCTCAATCCGGCGTGGAAGCTGTATTACCTCCAGATGTTGCAGGAATGGGCCGGGAAANACAGCGACAGCCACATCATCATCTCCACCCATGATCCCCTGACGATCGCCGGACTGGAGCAGTCGCAGGTTCAGGTCATGTACTGGGACGACGGCCGCGTGCGCGTCCAGCCGCCGTTGATGGACCCGCGCGGCCTGGGAGTGACCGGCATTCTGACTCAGGTGTTCGGCCTGCCGACGACGCTGGACCCACAGACCCAGGAGTTGCTGGACCACCGCAACCGGTTGCTGCGGCTGGAGGAACGAAGCCTCCAGCAAGAGACCGACCTCCGCAATTTTTCCGAGCAGTTGGCGCACATGGGCTTCATGCTGGAAGCGCGGAACCCGGAATACGAACGCTATCTGCGCGCCGTCGAGGAGATCGAGAAGCCGGAACGACAGACCTACACCCCGGAGGACGTCGAACGGCAGAACAAGATCGCTCAACAGATCATCGCGAAGCTGCGCGGTCAGCCCATTCAATGATCCTGATCCAGGTGGATGAAAACCGCATTCCGGCCGAGTGGCGGAAGCGAGCAGAGAACCTCTCCGAGAAACTTCGCAACCTCGGAACCGATGAGGAGCGCGCCGATTTCATCAAGGGTCATTCGGATATTTGGAAGGACCTCAAACCCATCTTGCTGGAGTGCTCACACGGTAAGTGCTGGTATTCGGAGGCCAAGGACATTGTTGCCGATTGGCATGTCGATCACTTCCGCCCGAAGGGCCGTGTACGTGAGGTGGATGGCGGGGAACGCGTGGGTTATTGGTGGCTTGCCTTCGACTGGCGCAATTATCGGATTGCGGGCGCGCTGATGAACTCGCCGCACCGTGACGAGGAGGGCGCCGCACGCGGCAAACACGATTTCTTCCCGCTGATGCCGGGATGCCGATGCGCAACGTGCCCGGAGGACGACATCACTGCTGAACACCCCTGGCTGCTGGACCCCACCAAGCCGGAGGACGTCGGACTGATGAGTTTCGACGAGGAAGGGAAACCGATCCCGGTTTTTGCCGAGGGAGTTGGGCTGCGANAGAAGGTCCACGAAACCGTCCGATTGTTGTTTCTGGACGCTCCTGGGCTTCGTGAAGCGCGACGAGCGATCTGGCTGGAATGTAAGCGCCGAATCGAGCGGGCGCGTCGGGTGATGAACGTCGATCCCGAGAAACTCGACGACGCCCGGATGAAGGACATCAAGGAGGCAATTCAGGAGCTTCGCGAAATGACCGCCCCATACGCGGAACTGTCGGCCACCGCTGCTGCCTGCATCCGCGCCAACGCATCAGGCGACCTTGCCACTATCCTCTCACTGCCCGCGCTACCACGAGCAGCGTAAGCGCGGACTGGGATTTTCACCGATCTCAGCCGGGCCAGAAGCCCGTACACCCGCGAGCATCGCAATCAGGGCGAGAAGTGAACGAAACGCACCAGCGGGCGCGACAGCCGCTTACAGCACGCCGAGCGCTCTCCGGATGTGATAGGGGAACACGCTGGGATTGGTTTGGCTGAGCGGAAGCAGGGTCCATTCGGTGGTGCCAAGGACGTCAATGTCGAGCTCGTCGGGTATGCCGGTGCCGAAAACATGATGGAACTTCGCATTGCGCCAGTCCGGGTCGACGGCATCCAGTTCGCGGATCGTCGTGCGGTAGTGCTTCCGATCAATTTCCGACACCAGGAAACGCCGTGTAGAACGAAGGGCGGCAACCGCTGTCGCACCGCTCCCAACGAAACCATCGAAGACAACCTCGTCCGGATCGCTGGAGTTCTTGATCAGATGCACCAGGAGTTCGATGGGCTTGGTNGTCGGGTGGTCCAGTCGCTTGATTTCCTTGTCCGATACCTTGGGAAAGTGAAGAACATTGCGCTCAAAACTGTTCAGCTTGTGTTTTCCCTTCACGCCGAAAATGACCATCTCGTAAATTGGCGCGTAATGTGTGCTGTAATCCGACCGTGCGTGATTATTTTTTACCCATATTATCGTATCACGATACTCAAACCATTTTGAGATTTGACGCTTGAAAAACTCATAATGATGATGGGAACAAAATGTATAAATAGCGCTGTCCTGATTTAGAATTCTCGCGCAATCCTTGAAATAGGCTCTCAAGAGGTTTTGAAGGCTCTCAGTCCATAAATCATTCTTTATTTTTCGTGTTTTTACGTTTTTGCTATTTGATTCATACTCCATGCCATATGGCGGATCGGTGACGATTAGATCGACGAGTCCGTCCGGTATCTCCTTCATGAAAGTGATCGCGCTTCCGCAATGCACGTGGTTGCGGTCCCACATCAAATTCGGGAGGTACATGTCCATCATCCGCCGTGTTCTCCCCGAACGATACGAGAGGCGTGGTTGAGATTCGGTTATGGCGCAGTTCGGAAAGCGATCGGCTGAAATCCAAGACCTTACGATTTACGGTGTGGAATCCCGCAGATTTGACCGATTCTGGGAATCCCAAGAATCTGACGAATCCTTGGGGCGCCAACGAACATGGACACTTGTTGGAAAAGCAGATGATGTAGCAAAAACAGAATAAGTCGTCAGGCGGCTTGAGATAAATAGTTTTATGAGAGCGTATGAATTATTTGAGACCGATCCACTCGACCTTGAAAACCAGCTATACGATCGACCGCATCGCAACGGCAAAAGCGACCCGCCGTATCGCTGAGGAACGTCAACCGGTTGAAACGGATGCGGGTTGCCCGCCGGGACGAGCGCATCCAGAAGCTGGCGCTGTGGGGACTGATGTATGGCCAGGACGAACCTGCGCACCGCGAATTGGAGCGCCGCGAAGCCGAACTGGACGCGCGGGAGCGCGAGCAGCACTTGCGCGACGTCGAGGCCGAGATCCACAAAGCCATTGCCGACGCCGAGACCGACGCGGAATCAAAGCAGCACCTGCACGCGATGGCGATGCGCGAAATCAACCGAAGAAGGAAGCAAGCGTGAGCAACGATATTTTTACATAGTAAGACATGGTGCGTATTTCTCGGTAGTCGTGATAATTATATTTTATATTATGTTGTAATGTATTATGGAAATACAATATGCGAGTAATTTTGCGGGATCGGGCAGCCATATGTCTCATAGTATTAGATACACATATATCTAAGTCCCTACGCCCACCATCATCCCGCGAATTCCTATATTTTGTAATCCGACAACCATCGCCGAGAGTATTTTATCTTCGTATAGCCGCGATGGCGCCACAGGTTTTCCATACTTGTCCTTCGGCACATGGTAATGAAATGGAGTCTTGAGCGGATAGCGCGACAGGACATCAATTGACTTGTCAATTGTTCGATCGGTGTAGAGTTTCTGGATGTAGGCACCACGCCTGACCGGAGTGTTGGGACAATTGTGCCCCCATCGCGCATGACACCAATCGCGGAATGTCCTGTCGTCGGTGCCGTTGAGATCGGCGACGAAATGCCCGTGGTAGAGGACGACATGGTCGGCCCACTGCTGCATCCCAGCGATCGTGGCAACGTTGTGCAGGCTTGGTCCGGTGTTCCGATGCTGCCCCTTGGCCAGTAGGGCGTCAATCGCGCTGGCGTCCTTGCGCAGCGCCTTGGTCGGCGCGTCAATGGGTTCCATCTCAAAGGCGCCGACAATTGTGATCGCGGGAAGCGGCGCTTCAACGCATAGAGTTCCGTGCGCCCGTAGTCGCGAGCCGCCTTGACCCGTTGGATCGGCAAGGTCGGATAGGGATTGGAGTGAAGATCGAAGCCGAAGACGTCGAAGAGCACGGTGAGATGGCGAATGTTATCGCGCTGGTCGGCTTCGGTGGTGTAGCGATCGAACAACGCCCGGACGCGCTGTGTCTGGTGTTCGACGTAACGGTTGAAGCAACGCATGCAGTGTTGGGAGCCGCAGCGCTTGCGATTGGTGCCACAATCCTGAATGCGATCCCAGACGTGGACAGCGCCATGCGCGCGGAGCGCCCGCTCCATCCATGCGCGCTTGCGCTTGACGGTCAGCGCCGGTGCCTTGAGCCCGTTTGCCTTGGTCTGCGCAAGCAGTTTCGCGCGCAGGTTAGTCAGCGCGGGGCTTGTCATTGTCGGTTCCCACGAGTTGGTCGATCGCGGCGCAATAGTCGGCGTTCATTTGCCGCATCAGCGCCGCCCGCTGCGACGGCGTCAGCCAGCGCAAGATGAATTCGCGGTCAGGGTGAAAGAGGGTCCGCCAGCGGTGGACGAAGTGTTGGTCAGGGTTCATAGCCGTTGCTCCTACATGGATGAAAACACACGGCTATTTAGCAATCGGTTAGCGACACCCGTATTTTAGTGAATACTAACAAATACACGTAAAGCGACAAGCCGACCGACATCATTCGGAAAACACAACGGGGCAAGGGGTTATAGACCTTGCCCCTATTTCATACCCCGCTTTGGAAGAACGCCCTTGACCTACGGTTGATCTGCCCTGCGATCGCCGCCGTTGACCGAAATGGCATCCGATGTGTATCACTGATGTGGCACAGTGCGGGAAAGCCCGGTTGCCGGGTAAGTCGTTGATTTGGAAAGGCAAGGCGTAGCAGGGACTTCACCGAAAGTGGATCTCCCTTCCCGTTGGGGTCACCAGCACAGACCAAGTGCCTGCCGGCACGGCGTTTCCAGCACGATCATCGCCCGATAAGCCGCCTGCCGACAGAGGCACGCGACGCGACGATGAGTCCTGCGTGGCAGATCACCAGGAGGGACCACAACTCGACTGCCGCACGGCTATGTCTATTGCGACCACCATTCGCATAGCCTTAGACAAAGGCGAGGGCGATATTTCTGTTGTCTTCTCAGCTCGACTTTCCGCAATTTGATCGGGCGAGACGACCGGAGATGATATCGCTTGCCATGCCGCATGATGGGGTTCTGAGCCAACTCGTGCGGCCGGCGGGCGAGCTGAGTGGCGGCGTCGGCATGTGTTGGTGGCGATCGATCGTGGACTCTTGCGCGGCCGGCGCGACTCGATTCTACGGATGCGATGACGACACATCGCTCTCCCGCCGCTGCCGGTGCGGTGCTGGCCGATCCCAAGACGGTCTGGTCGTCGATCACGCTGCCGGAGTGGTACGGCGGCCAGCAGCGGACGCTCGAGGTCATCTCCGGGATGGCGGTGTGGTATCACAGCGGCCTGCCGCCCGCGCCAATCCGCTGGGTGCTGGCGCGGGATCTCGCAGGANAGCTGACACCGCAGGCGTTCCTGGCGACCGACGTCGAAACCACCCCGGCCGAAATTCTCGGCTGGTTCGTCTCGCGTTGGCGCGTGGAAACGACGTTCCAAGAAGTCCGCGCCCATCTCGGCGTCGAGACGCAGCGTCAATGGTCCGATCTGGCGATCGCACGCACCACGCCGGCGCTGCTCGGGCTGTTCACCCTGGTGACGATCTGGATGCACGGACTGATCGAAACCCGGGGCGCCGCCATCCGTCCCCGGACCGCCGGCTGGTATGGCAAACCAGACCTGACCTTCAGCGACGCCATCGCCACCGTCCGCGCGTACGCCTCGGTGTCGTTCTCGTTCGGCGGCGCCCACACCGCGATCAGCTTGCGGATGGTATCGAGGTGCCGGTGATCATAGTGCGCAATCAGCAGCACCGCCGCCGCGCGCAGACCCATGATCGGATCTTCGAACTGCTCGAACGCGCCATCGCTGTTGTGCGCCGGCGGCACCCTGCCCTGCCAGCGGTTCTCGGCAACCAGCCGGATGTTGAGCGGGTTGTTGTTGCGGATGCCGCGCGGCAGCATGGTCTGAACGGTCATCATGGCCTCCGGACATGAAAAGGCCGCCCGAAGGCGGCCGTGGGGAGAGCGTCGAGGGAGTGCCGGCTCAGTGCAGACTGACAGGATTGGCCAGCAGGTAGCCGATGATCGCCAGCAGCAGCGCGATCAGCGCGCCGGTGATGGTGACGCCGGTATTCATCACGCGTTTGAAGATCTCGTAGACCACGTCTTCCTTGGCGACGTGACTGGTGAGCGCATCGCGGATCAGCTGGATATCGCCTTTGACGCTGGCCAATTCGCTCTTCTGGTCGGTGACCATCGTGCGCAGGCCATTGTTGAGGATGCCCTTGATGTCGGCGACGTCGCTCTGCAGCGCGTGGATGGCGGCGGTGTGCTCTTCAGGGCTCATCGGACGGGTTCCCGCGTTGGACTGTCACGCTCGGGTCGGAACCATTGACGGAGATGAGAGACATGGCAGCACCGAGAGCACGCGCCGGGCGCTTCCAATTCCATCGCGGGCGACGCTGCCGCACATCGCCGGCAGGCCTGCTGTGCTTCGCGCTGCTGGCCGTGACGGGCTGTGCCACAACGGAACCGTCCGTGAGCTCCAGAACCGTGGAGTGCGTGCCGTTCGCGCGAGAGATCTCGNGGGTTCAGCTGCGCGGCGACGCCGCCGACTGGTGGGCGAAGGCGAAGGGCCGCTACCTCCGGACGCAGACGCCTACGGCCGGAAGCGTGCTCGTCTTTCGCCGCTCCGCGCGCCTGCGCGACGGCCACGTCGCGGTGGTCTCGCGCGTGCTGTCCGGGCGGCGGATTCTGGCCACCCACGCCAACTGGGTGCGGCATCAGATCAACGAGGACGTGCCGGTGATCGATGTCTCGCCCGACAACGACTGGACACGCGTCCGGGTGTGGTGGCCGCCGAGCGATCAGATGGGGATTACCGTGTATCCGACCTTCGGATTCATCGAGGCGCGCCGCACGTCCTGACCAGGCGGCTCGGAACCGCCGTCAGAACGGGTTCATCCGGCGCCCGCCATGGTGCGCCGTCGCGCCGCAGTGGGCGTCGCGGAAGTAGCACAGCATCAAGACCTGCACCTTCATCGCTCCGCTGCGCCATGATCGTATCGAGGCGTAGCGGCTGCGCGACGAGCCGGTAAATGGCGAGTGCTTCCCTCTGCGTCGAGAAGGTGCTTATGCCGACGCTGACGCCGCGCGACATCGTCATGATGGACAATCTCGGCAGTGTCAGCTTCGCGAAAGTCTTGCGCAGACCACAATCACGCCATGAACAGCTGGTCGAAGGTAAACGTGCCGTTGTCGAACGTGAACTCCTCGATAGTGCCAACAAGGAGGTAGGTGGCATCGCCGCTGGTTGCGCTGTCGGCGATCGTGCCCGAGTGCACACCGGTATCGATGAACTCGTAGTCGGTCGAGTTCTTGGCGAGAATCAGACGGTCGTCGCCGAAACCGCCGTTCAACGTGCCCGTGCCGCTGTTCACGTCGAAGAGGTCGTCGCCACGTCGGCCATCAATGAGGACGTGACTGATGCCCGCTGCGCCGCCGCGCGCGAAGACTGTATCATTGCCACTGCCGAGGTCGATAACCGTTGAATCTAACCCTTCCGACGTGCCCGAGCCGTTGAGCGAGATATCGGCGCCAAGGCCGATCACTGTATCGGCGCCGTCGCCGGTATCGATTATGCCGCCCTGGATGCCGTCCCCAAAGGCGGTGCCGGGATCGGATGCGGACAAGCCCGACAACGATGCAATGCCCTTGACCAAGTCATTGTCGCGACCGGTGAAAATCTCGGACGCGTGGATGCCATTGTTGTCGCCAATATCGGAGGTGGCATCTCCCGTCACCGAGACCCGGCCGATCACCGCATCGCAACCGCTCCCGGTGGCGATATGGGTATCATCGATACCACTATTGACAGTGCCTGTGCCGACGACGGTGACCGAGGAGATCCCGGTAACGCTGTCGTCGCCTTTGCCGGTATCGATCGTGCTTGTCTCGATGCCATCGAGCTCGTCGAGGGCGGTTTGGTCGCCGGTTGTCGCGGCGGTCCGGCCAATCACCGTGTCCCTGCCAACGCCGGTTTCGATGGTGCTGCCGTGAATACCGTCGGTGTCAGTGACCGTGGTGAAGTTTCCGATGGCACCGTCGGCGGCGGTCGTCGAAGCGCGTCCGATCACGTCGTCGTTCCCGCTTCCGGTAGCAATGTGGGTGTTGGCGATGCCGTGGTTTTCGTTGGCGCGGTTGCCGCTGCCCGCTGTCACGACGAGGCTGCCGATCACCGTGTCCGCGTCATGACCTGTATGGACTGTGCTGTTGTTGATCGCCGCGTTTACTGCGACGCTGAAGCTGATCTCCCCGGACTCAAGTCACCGCCTGCTACGTTGGTGAAAGCCTTTACGATGTCATGCCCCGACCGGTTTCGATGGTGCTCCCGTTGATGCCGTTATTGGCGAAGACGTTGCTGTCGCCGCCGGCCGTCGCGACGTTCAAGGCGAGGACCGTGTCATGCCCTCGACCGGTTTCGATGGTGCTCCCGTTGATGCCGCCGTTGATCTGAACGGCGCTGTCGTTACCAGCCGTCGACCTGATTCTCCCGGCCACCATGTCATTCCCATCGCCGGTGGCGATAGAGGCGACGTCGATCCCGAAACCGCTGGAAATGGTGCTGTCATCGCCCCCTGTTAGCGCTACGTTACCGACGGCATGGTCATGGCCACGACCTGTTTGGATGTGGCCACCGTTGATGCCGTTGACGGTGGCGCTGACTAAAGCCGCGTTACTTGTAATCGGGGTTACAACGGCGGAACCGATGATCCAATCATGTCCGTGACCGGTACCGATCGCACCTCCGGTCAAAGTGATCCCATCCACGTGGACGCTTGAGCCAATGCCTGCGGTGACCTGACTTCGGCCCACGACCTTGTCGGCACCTATACCGGTGTCGATCAGCGATCCGGGGAGCCGTTATCGAGGCCCGCAGCGGCAACTAAGGTATTGTCGTGGGCCAGGACCGCCGCGCGGCCAAGGATCGTGTCGCTGCCCGCATTGCCGAAAATGGTATCAAGATTGCGCAGTCCGGAAAGCGTCACGGCGTCGGTGATGGCGACCGTCCCGTTCAGGATGCTGTAAATGGCATCGTCGCCGGTGAGTGCGGAGGAACCGGGCATTTCATTGATGATTGCCGTGACCGGGTCGGCTGAGGAAGAGCCGATTGTCACGTCGTCATGGACGTTGACCACGTCACGATGCGGCGTGAAAGGGAAATCCTGCAGTTGGAACATGCTTCATCCTCCCTAAACATCGTTGTTCTTTACGAATGACCTGTTTGTTTTTCTGGCTCAGAGCCTGACTGCAAAAGCCTACCGACGCGCGAGTCTGCGGAGGGCGAGCTGAATGGAGGCGAGCGTGACGAGAGCGAGGAGGGTGTCGGCGAGGGTTTCGTAGTCCTTCGCGAGCTGTCGATTGCGGCCGAACCAGGAGAAGGTGCGTTCGACGACCCAGCGACGCGGCAGGACGACGAAGCCGGTCATGTCGTCGCTCCGTTTGACGCTCTCGACCCTGAGGGTGGGATCCTTGGCGACGGCCTGATTGACCTGTCGGGCGTTGTCGCCGCCGTCGGCCCAGACCAGTTCGAGCCATGGGAAGCGGGTGCGGATCCTGTCGAGCACCAGGCCGGCGCCGTCGCGATCTNNCTGGATGCCGGCGGAGTGGACGACGATGCGCATCGGCAACCCGAGGGTATCGACCAGGGCGTGGATCTTGCGGCCTTTCACCTTCTTGCCGGCGTCATAGCCCACCGCGCCGTCGTTGCCGCCNCCTTCTCCCACCGACTTTAGCGACGGGCTGTCGAGAACCGCCGCGCTCGGGCTCGCGTCGCGGCCCTGCCGTTCACGCAAGGCCGTGTGCAGTTCCGCCCAGATCGCCTCCCAGACGCCGTCGCGCTGGAACGCACGGAAAACGTTGCAAACCGTCGCGCGCGGCGGGAACCCGTCGCGGGGCNNCAGAGAGCGCCAGGGACAANNGCCGGTGCGCAGCAGATAGAAGATGGCGTTCAGCGCCGCCCGCATGTCGGTCGTCCGTGGGCGCCCCTCGGGCTTCGCCGCTGGGATCAGTGGCCGCAGCCCCTCCCATTCCGCATCTGTCAAATTGTTCGGAAACTGGCCGCCGTCCCGCCGATAGGCNCCTCGATGTTCGTTCGTCCACATCCCACTTCACCGTTCCTCCCCATGGAATCGGTCAATCACACAACCACAACGCGCGTAACAGGCTTTTGGGTCAGGCTCTGAGTGCGTGACGCTGAAACTGCGCAATGGTTGATGCATTCAGTCGCGGTTGTCGCCGAGCTGCATGATGCCGACGGCCATGCCGATCGAGCCGAAGGTGACGAACATCCCGAAGAACAGCAGGATCAGGAACAGCTCACGGTCGGGCGACGCAAAGATCATCGTTCCGAGCCCGCCCACGTCCTGCCACAGCAGCAGGCAGGCCAGCACGATGCCGCCGACCGTGCCGGCGAGGCAGTGCTTGATCAAAAACGTGATGAAGCGGCGGTTATCCGGATGCATGGCTCACAGTATATCGCGTTTCCCGCATCCGTGCCCAGCCGGATGCACGATGGATGCGCCGGGTAACTCAGGCAGCGGGCACCTCAGGCGGCGGATGGTGCGTCGTCGCGGATCGGATCCACACCCATGCCCTGCAGCAGCGCGAGGATGTCGTCCACCGCCGCTGCCAGCGCGTCGGCGTCGGTGGAGCGGCTGACCAGGCTGGTGCCGAAGCGCCCGGACCGCGCGAACGGGTAGCTGCCGATCTCCACCTGCGGGTAGCGGTCCTGCACCGCCGAGAGCCCGGCGGCGATCGCGCTTTCGGTGGTGAACGCCGAGACGGTGCGCGAGAGCACCGTCTCGCCGCCGCGCAGCCGGCCCTTCAGGCCATCCACCATCGCCTGCAGGATGCGCGGCACCCCGGCNAGCACGATGACGTTGCCGATCTGGAAGCCGGGCGCGCTGCTCACCGGGTTCTCGATCAGGCTCGATCCTTGCGGAACGTCCGCCATCTTCAGCCGCGCCGCGTTGAGTCCGACGCCGCCGTAGTGCACCCGCATCAGCCGTTCCGCCTCCGGATCGCGGACGATCGGCACGCCGAAGGCGCGCGCGATGCACGCCGAGGTGATGTCGTCGTGGGTGGGGCCGATGCCGCCGGTGGTGAACACGTAGTCGTAGACAACGCGACAGGCGTTCACCGCGTCGACGATCGCGCGTTCGTCGTCGCGGATGACGCGGGCCTCCATCACCCGGATGCCCACCTCGTTCAGCGTCTTCGCCAGATAGGCCAGGTTCACGTCCTGGGTGCGCCCGGACAGGATCTCGTTGCCGATGATCAGCACGCAGGCGGTGACGGGAACGCTGACGGCAGCGCCGGTGGGGCACTCAGCCGCGGCGGGCTCGGATACGGATTCGGACATGGTGATCGCTACTCTAGCAAACGCTCCCGGACCGCGAAACCTCAGGCCGGTTTTTCTCCCGTCTCGCGTGCCTGGCGGGCCTCGTAGGCTTTGAGTTGCAGGTAATCGACGGTGAGCAGCGGGGCGGCAATCCCCTTCTGCTGGCCGCGGTGCAGCAGGTCGCCCAGAATGTGATCGACCTCGATCGGATTGCCTGCTTCGACGTCGCGCAGCATCGACGCCGCCAGCGTCGATCCCGGCTCGGTGAGGATTTTTGCCGTGCGCTCCAGCACGTTGTCCCGCGCCGCGTTGCCGTTCGCGGCCGCGATCGCCTGCGCCTCGGCGAGCGTGGTGCGNATCAGCCACTCGCCGCCCTTGACCGCGACGATATCACCGATGCTGGCGCGCATGCCGCAGGTCACACCGGCGAGCGTCGACAGCAGTACCCACTTCTCCCACATCTCCAGCAGGATCTGCTCGCTGCGCCGCACCGTGCAGCTCACCCCGCTCAGCGCCTGGTCGAGCTGGGCGCAGAAGCGGCGCTGCGCCAGTGTGCGGTGGCCGAACGCGAGGACGTGCATCTTCGCCAAGTGCCGGACGACGCCGTCGGGCGTCAGCGTGGCGGCGATCTGGCACAGCCCGCCCAGCATCCGCTCCTGCCCGAACACTTCGTCCAGCACATCCAGGTGCAGCAGGCCGTTGAGCAGCGGCAGCACCTTCGTTTCCGGCCCCATCGCGGGCGTGATCGCGGCGATCGCCTCCACCAGGTCCCAGGCCTTGCACGACAGCACGATCACATCCCACCCGATCGGCACGGGCGGCTGCAGGTCGTCGGCGGTGACTACCGGAACCGGCCGGCGGATATCGCCGCACGGACTCTCGACGACGAGGCCGTTCGCGCGCAGCTGCTCGGCGCGCCGCGGCCGGACCAGGAACGTGACGTCGGCCCCNGCCTCCAGCATGCGGCCGCCGAAATACCCGCCGGTCGCCCCGGCTCCAAGAATCAGGATGCGCATGTTCTACCCTCCTGCGGCCCGCGCTGAAAATCTCGCCGAACTCTATAGCCAGTCGCGCAGCATCGCCACCAGGGGGACGTCGGCGGGCAGGAGTTGCGGCAGGCGGCCGAGGTCGAGCGGGCGGATCCACTTCAGCGTCTGGCCTTCCTGCGGCGTCGGTGTTCCCCGCCAGACCCGGCACAGGTAGAGCATCATCAGCAGGTGGAAGTCGTCGTAGGCGTACGAAGTGAAGGTGAACGGCGCCAGGCAGCTCTCGGTGATGTCGAGGCCCAGTTCCTCCGCCAGCTCGCGCACCACGGCTGCTTCCGGCGTCTCGCCTGCGTGGATCTTGCCGCCGGGAAATTCCCACCAGCCGGCCCACGACTTGCCTTCCGGGCGGCTCTGCACCAGGACGCGGCTGTCGGCATCGACCAGCGCCACCGAGGCCACCAGCACCGTCGGCAGCCCCGGGCGGCTGCGCGCAGCGATCTGCAGGCAGCCAGGTTCGTTGCCGGGCGTGTTGCCGGACACGGTCATCGGAGCACCGGACGCCGCGCGCGCATCCTACGAGCGGTAGGACGCATTGATGTCGATGTAGCCGTGGGTGAGGTCGCAGGTCCAGACGGTGGCGCGGCCGTCACCGACACCGACGTCGACCGCGATCGAGACCTCGTTGCCCTGCATGTGTGCTGCCACCGGCGCCTCGTCATAGTCGGGGACCGGGGCTCCGTCGCGCGCGACGTCGATGCCGCCGATGGAAATGGCGAGCCTGTCGCGGTCGATCCACTCGCCGGACTTGCCGACCGCCATGACGATCCGGCCCCAGTTGGCATCCTGGCCGGCGATCGCCGTCTTCACCAGCGGCGAATTGCCGATGGCAAGCCCGATCTGCCGGGCGGCACCGAAGTCGGCGGCACCGCTCACCTCGATGGTGACGAACTTCGAAATCCCNTCGCCGTCCTTCACCACCTGCTGCGCCAGATCCGCNAGCACGTCCTCCAGCGCTTCGGTAAACGCCGCAAGCCGCCGGTCGGAAGGCTCGATGATCGCCGCGTGTGGCGCCTGGGCGGTGGCGAACAGCAGCACCGTATCGTTGGTCGAGGTATCAGAGTCGACCGTGATGCAGTTGACGGTCCGCTCGGTCACGTCGGCGAGTGCTTCCTGCAGCGGTACGGGCGCGATTACCGCGTCGGTGAACAGGAAGATCAGCATCGTCGCCATATCGGGCGCGATCATCCCCGCCCCCTTGGCGATCCCCACGATCGCCACCTCGGCACCGTCGATCTCGATCCTCCGGCCGGCCGCCTTGGGAAATGTGTCGGTGGTAGAGATGGCGGCGGCAGCCGCCTGCCAGTCCGCCTCGCCCAGCGCAGCCGCCGCAACCGGCAGGGCCTCGGTCAGCTTTTCCGTCGGCAGCGTCTCGCCAATNGACCCCGTCGAGCAGACGAACACGGTGCTCGCCGAACAGTTGAACAGCCGTGACGCCGCCGCCGCCGTCTCTGCCGACGCCAGTTCGCCGCCCGGGCCGGTGAATGCGTTGGCATTGCCGGAATTGACCACCAGAGCGCGTGCGCGGCCGCCGGTCAGCGCCTGACGACACCAGAGCACGGGTGCCGCGGCCGTCTGCGAGCGGGTGAATACNCCCGCGACCGACGTTCCTTCCGGCAGCTCGGCCAACAGCACGTCGGTGCGCCCCTTGTAGCGAATCCCGGCGGCGGTGGTGGCGAGGCGCATCCCCGCCACGCTCGGAAGTT
This sequence comes from Defluviicoccus sp., assembly GCA_013414705.1. Lineage (GTDB taxonomy): Bacteria > Pseudomonadota > Alphaproteobacteria > Rhodospirillales > Defluviicoccaceae > Defluviicoccus. Next base: position 1,170,018 of record CP058705.1, on the reverse strand, counting down.
CGGGGAACCGGGCGGGAGCGAACGGCGACGGGGCGGCGGACATGGCGGTGGAATCCTGCAACGGAAAGTCGGGTATCGTGACCCGGCATCATGCACATCACAAGCCCGCAGACAAGCGACCCGCCGGCTCAGGAAAACGCCGCCGCCTCTGCCGGCGCCACCCCGCCCAGCGCGTTCGGCCGTTCCGGTGGAGCGAGCCGAACCATCCGCCGCGAGCCGAACCATCCGCCGCCAGCCCCACGTCCGCTCGAAGGCATAAACGGCCCGCACGCCGGTCTGCAGCACGCTGCGCTTCGCATCCGACCAGCCGAGAATCGCCACCATCTCGTCGATGAAACGCACGCTCACCTGCCGGTAGACCGCGATTTCGGCCTGCGCGTAGTCCCGCAGCATGCGGCGGATGGTGTCGTCGTGACCCAGGGCGGTAAAGCGCAACAGCTCCTCGTGGCAGTAGCAGAGGTGATTGACTTCGTCGTCGGCAATCATCGCCAGCGCGCGCCGTAGCTCCGGATCATCGCCGAACAGCACCAGTTGCCGCGCGATCTCCTCGCTCGAACGCTGTTCCGTGACCCGGCTGTGCACCAGGTAGCGCAGGATCTCCTCGTCGCTCAGCGGTTCGTCGCGCTTGAGGCGCGCATGCGCCAGCCCGATCCCGCGGCGCTCCAGCAGCATGCAGTAGTCGGCGTCCGCCGGTACCGCGACCGGTTCCAGCCCGCGCTTGCGCAGCAACGCCGTGAACAGCCGCCCGTGTTTCGATTCGTCCTCGCCGTGCCGGCGGATCCGCCGGGCGAAGTCGCGATCCGCCGTCAGTTCGGCGATCCGTTCATTCTCCCAACCGCCTTGCGTCTCCCCTTCGCCGCGACGCTGAGCAGGAACCGGTAGGCTCGGTCGTTTGCTCTGATTTCACTGAAAATTACTCTTTCTGACAGCATCGCTTCTCCAGCTCCCCTCGACTGGACGCCCTGGCCTGTCGCACGCAGGGCCGCCGCATACTACTCTTCTTCGATGTAGGAAAACCCTGTCGGCGCAACAACCACGGCCACAGGCGTGACTCCTCTCCCAAGGCAAGCGGATTGCCAGGGAAGAAAAATGCGCACACTCGCGTCCGACTCGGCACCGCTGCCTGCGACATTTGGTGAGAGAAGCGCATGACGACAAAATGACGACATCCTGACGACAAATGATGACATTTGACGACACGGGACCATCGTTCTGACGACATTTGACGACGTCAGCAGATGTCCTGAATTCAATGGGTTGCCGGGTGTTTTGACGACAAATGACGACAAATGACGACATTTTCGCGCACGCTGCGGTGCTGAGCGCGGTTCCGGGGCCTCGATTGACACTCCTGAGCCCCGCCTCTATCTCTCTCGCGAAGATTCCAGGCCCCGGCGGCGGGATCCTGCCCGCACTCTCTGAGGATCACTGATGTTCGGCGCGATCGCCCGGCGGTTGTTCGGTACCGCCAACGAACGATTCCTGAAAGGTCTGCACAAGCAGGTTGCCGCGATCAATGCGCTGGAGCCGGAGCTCGAGGCGCTCGACGACGAGGCACTGCGCGCGCGGACACCCTGGTTGAAGGAACGGCTGGCCGCAGGCGAAAGCCTGGACGACCTGATGGCCGATGCGTTTGCCACGGTTCGCGAGGCGGCCAAGCGCGCGCTGGGCCAGCGCCACTTCGACGTGCAGCTGCTGGGCGGCATTGTCCTGCACAAGGGCATGATCGCCGAGATGAAGACCGGCGAAGGCAAGACGCTGGTGGCGACCCTGCCGGTCTACCTGAACGCGCTCGAAGGCCTGGGTGTTCACGTCGTGACCGTCAACGACTACCTGGCCCAGCGCGACGCGGACTGGATGGGCAACGTCTACCGCTTCCTGGGACTCACCGTCGGCTGCATCACCCACATCCTCAGCGATGACGAGCGCCGCGCAGCGTATGCCTGCGACGTCACCTACGGCACCAACAACGAGCTCGGCTTCGACTACCTGCGCGACAACATGAAGTTCCGCCTCGAGGACATGGTGCAGCGGCCGTTCCGCTACGCCATCGTGGACGAGGTAGACTCGATCCTGATCGACGAGGCGCGCACGCCGCTGATCATCTCGGGTCCGGCCGAGGATTCCTCCGAACTCTACATCCGGATCAACCAGCTCATCCCCCGCCTCGACGACGAGGACTTCGAGAAGGACGAANAGGCGAAGGCGGTGACGTTCACCGAGAGCGGCACCGAAAGANTGGAGCAGATGCTCGCCGACGACGGATTGCTGCAACAAGGTGGCCTCTACGACATCGCCAACATCTCGCTTGTCCACCACGCCAATCAGGCGCTGCGCGCGCACAAGCTGTTCGCCCGCGACACCGACTACGTGGTCAAGGACGGCCGGGTGATCATCATCGACGAGTTTACCGGCCGGATGATGGAGGGCCGACGCTACTCTGAAGGCCTGCATCAGGCACTGGAAGCGAAAGAGGAGGTGCAGGTCCAGCAGGAAAACCAGACGCTGGCCTCGATCACCTTCCAGAACTATTTCCGGCTCTATCCGAAACTCGCCGGGATGACCGGCACGGCGATGACGGAAGCGGGCGAATTCTCGGAGATCTATAAGCTTGAGGTCATCGATATCCCGACCAATGTGCCGTGCATCCGGGAAGACAATGACGACGAGGTCTATCGCACTGCGGCCGAGAAGAACGCCGCGATCGCGGCCATGATCGAAGACTGTCGGTCGCGCGGCCAGCCGGTGCTGGTCGGCACGGTGTCGATCGAGAAGTCGGAAACTCTGTCGGCACTGCTGAAAAAGGAGAAGGTGCCGCACCGGGTGCTGAATGCCCGCTATCATGAGCAGGAAGCCATGATCGTCTCCCAGGCCGGCGCCAGCGGAGCGGTGACGATCGCCACCAACATGGCCGGCCGGGGAACCGACATCCAGCTCGGCGGCAACGCCGACATGCGCATCCGCCAGGAGCTGAACAACCCCGACGATGAGGTCGGCAAGGCGCGCATCCGCGCCGAGATCGCCGCCGACAAGGAGAAAGTGCTGGCCGCAGGCGGCCTGTTCATTCTCGGCACCGAACGACACGAGAGCCGGCGCATCGACAACCAGCTGCGCGGCCGCTCCGGACGGCAGGGCGATCCGGGCGGCTCGAAGTTCTACCTGTCGCTCGATGACGATCTGATGCGCATCTTCGGCTCGCAACGCATCGACGGGATGCTGCAGCGCCTCGGCCTGAAAGAGGGCGAAGCGATCATCCACCCGTGGGTGAACAAGGCGCTGGAAAAGGCGCAGCACAAGGTCGAGGCGCGAAATTTCGAGATCCGCAAGAACCTGCTCAAGTACGACGACGTGATGAACGACCAGCGCAAGGTCGTCTACGAGCAGCGCCGCGAACTGATGCACGCAGACGATGTGGCATCAACGGTCGCCGGCATGCGCCACCATGTCATCGAGGTGCAGGTTGCCCGGCACATCCCGGCGAACGCCTACGCCGAACAGTGGAACACCCACGGTTTGCATGCGGAGATCTTGCGCATCTTCAACCTCGACCTGCCGATCGCCGACTGGGCAGCGGAGGAAGGCATCGCCGATGCGGAGATCCATACGCGGCTGACTGATGCCGCCGACCGCAAGATGGCGGAAAAGGCGGCCAATTACGGCACCGATATCATGCGGATGGTGGAGAAGAGCCTGCTGTTGCAGACGCTCGACCAAGTGTGGAAGGAGCACCTGCTGGCGCTCGACCATCTCCGCCAGGGCATCGGGCTGCGTGCCTACGGCCAGCGTGATCCGCTGAACGAGTACAAACGCGAGGCCTTCGAGCTGTTCGAGGCGATGCTGGAGCGGCTGCGTGAACGGGTGACGCAGGTCCTGGCCCATATCGAGCTGCGCGTCGATCCGCAGCTGGATGTCAGCCTTCAGCCACCGGCTCAGGAGATGCATGAGAGCCGGCAGGATCCGGCCTTCGCCGAGGCGAACGCAGCCGAACGTCCCGCGACCCTCCCGGGGCCCGGCGAGCTGATGCCGGCTGCGGCACCGTCACGCGTGCGTGCAGCCGCCGATACCCTCGATCCGCGCGACCCCGCCACCTGGGGCAGAACACCGCGCAATGCAGCCTGTCCCTGCGGCTCCGGCAAGAAATTCAAGCACTGCCACGGCCGAATGGCCTGACACAGGTTTCCCCACTGCCGTCGCCTCCTCCACGGATGTCTGTGTGGCGCAGTGACGCCCACAGAAACACGTTTTAGTTTTATATTGCTTATCAAAACCCTTATAAATAGCGATATTGCCGCCCGTTTTGGGCTATTTTGCGCTATATCTTTCCATTTTACGGATTATGATCACCTCCGAATGCAAAGTGTCGAGGGTGAGGACGCACTGAGCGTCTCGGCACCAGGAACGGGGAGCTTTGGGCTGGCTGCGGCAGACCAGAGAAAACAGTTGTGTCGCCGATGTCTGCCGGGCGCGGCTGACGGAGGGCTGTGCGCACTCTACTATCGCGCGATGCCGCTGGTACAAACGGCCAACGTTCTCAATAGCGTTCTCCTGGCAGCATATTTTGGGGCAGTATTCCGGCATCCACCTTGGGCGGCTGGCTTGCGTTGCAGACGTCGATTGTGGCAGCGCGAACGGGGATAAGCGCGGCTTACCGCCGTCACCCCACTCAACATCGTCAGGCGCGCTGGTACAGGTTCGCGGTTCTCGGATCCGCCGCCAGTGGACTTGCCTGGGGAATTGCCGGCGCGGCTTTCTGCTCGGCTGATCACACGGAGTCCTGCGTCATGCTGGGCTTCGTGTTGGGGGCATGGGGGCCGGTGCACTTGCCAGCACCGCTTCCTGCCTGGCCGGCTTCCAGTGCTATCTCATGCTTTCGATCGTCCCCTTCGCGATCCGTCTCGCAACGCACGGCAGCGCGGCATCGTCGGTGATGGCGGCGATGTGCATCCTCTACGTGCTCTTCCTGATGGTGATCGGACGGCGCGCCCACATCTTTTGCGCGACTCTCTTCTCGTCCGCTTCGAGCATACGGCGCTGATCGAGGGCCTGGAGCGAAGAATCGTCGAGCGGACTCAGGCCCTGCAGAGTGCCAACCAGCGCCTGTCAGAAGACATTGCGGTCCGCCTGCGTTCAGAAGCCACGCTCGCCGACTACGCAAACCGCCAAGCAGCAGTCGCCGGCTTCGGTCAACACGCGCTTTGCGGACAAACAATCGACGCACTATTCGACGAGGCAGCCACACTGGTCGTCGAGCAACTGGAAGTCGCCGCAGCCCAAGTGCTGGAATGTCGAGCATACAGGCAGGAGTTGGTGATCCGCGCGCATGCCGGTGAGCCCAGGTCCGCTGTGACCAAGACATCCACACCTGGTCTGACCGATGTCCCGGCACGTGGCCCCTCGCCACCGGGGCCGGCACCGCCGCGGAGTTCGTTCTGCGACACAACTCCCCGTCGTCAGCGATAACCTTGAACGCGAACAGCGCTTTGCGATCACTGACGAGCTTCGCGCCCGGGCCGCCACCGGGCTTGCCGCTGTCGTCATACCCGGTCGTCGCCGTCCCTTCGGCGTTCTGCAGGTTTATGACTGCAACCATCGTCGATTTTCTGCCGACGACATCAGTTTCCTGCGCTCGATTGCCGCGACGCTGGCAGCAGCAATCGAGCGCAAGCGGGCGGAAGAATCTATCCAGCGGCTGGCACTGGAAGATTCCCTGACCGGTCTGCCCAACCGCGCGCTGTTCCGCAATCAGCTGCTGCAGCGCCTCGCTCAGGTGAGCCGCAGCGGCGGGCTGCTGGCGCTGATGCTGCTCGACCTCGACCATTTCAAGGACATCAATGACACCCTGGGACATCCCATCGGGGATCGGCTGCTGCGCGCCGTCGCCGCCCGGCTGCGCGCCTGCGGGCGGAAGGAGNAAGCTCCAGCGCGCCTTGGCGGCGACGAGTTCGCCCTGATCCTGCCCGATCTGGCCGATACCGGGGATGCCTCGTGCATCGCGCAGCGGATCATCGACAGCATCGCCGAGTCGTTCGTGATCGAGGGTCACGAGATCCGCCTGGGCGTCAGTATCGGGATCACGCTCTGCCCGACCGATGGCAACGATCCGGATACCCTGCTGCGCAACGCCGACCTCGCCCTTTATCGTGCCAAGGCAGAGGGACGGAACACCTATCAGTTCTATGCGGTGCACCTTGCCGCACAGGTTGCGGCCCGCAAGACGACGGAACGGGATCTTCGTCTGGCGCTGGCCAACAACGGTCTCAGTGTGCATTACCAGCCGCAACTGGAACTGAGCGAGAACAGGATCATCGCGGCCGAGGCCCTGCTGCGCTGGCAGCACAGCATCCGGGGACCGCTGATGCCCGATGCGTTCATTCCGGTCGCCGAATCCTCCGGGTTGGTGGTGCCACTCGGAACCTGGGTGATCGCCCGCGCATGCGAGCGTATTACCGCCTGGCGCAGGGCCGGCCTGCCGCCGATCGTCGTGGCCGTCAACCTCTCGCCGAGCCAGTGCCGCATGCCCGACCTGGTCGCCACGGTGGAGCGGATTGCGGAACACAGTGGCTGCGACCTGCGGTTCCTGGAGGTCGAAGTGACCGAGCAGATGTTCCTGCCTCACGAAAGTGCCCGCAGCATCGATTGCCTGCGCCAGCTTCAACAGCTGGGCGTCACCGTCTCGATCGATGACTTCGGGACCGGCTATTCCAGCCTCGGACGTCTGCAGGGGCTGCCGGTAGACAAGGTCAAGATCGACCGGTGCTTTGTCGGCGGCGTCGGCCGCTCACGGGATACAGAGCTGATCGTGGGCGCGATGATCACCTTGTGCCGCAGCCTCGGACTGACCGTGGTGGCGGAAGGGGTTGAAACCGAGGAGCAGCTGCAATTCCTGCGCGCGTTGGGCTGCCACATCGCGCAGGGCTTCCATCTGGCACCCCCGATGCCCCCAGCCAAGCTCGCCACCCTGCTGCGCGAAACACGACTACCCGTAAGCAAGCCATCATTCGGCGAACCGGTGCGACACCGCGCCTCTGCCGTCAGATCCGCCTAGGCATCACTCTGGGCGTCATTCTGGTCGCGCCATCCGGAAGACGGCGGGTACCTCAGTCGTTGATCTTCCGCTCCGGCTCAGCCGCGACCGGATCGTCCGCTCTCTGCTCCAACTGTTCGGAATGACTCCATTCGCGCAGCAAGGTATAGCCTACCGCCAGCAGCGTCGGTCCGATGAACACCCCCAGCAGACCGAAGGCGACGATACCGCCGAGCACCCCNAGCAATACCAGCAACAGCGGCAGCGCACTGCCGAGGCTGATGAAGTACGGGCGAATGACGTTATCCACCGTGCTGACGACCAGAAAACCCCACAGCCCCATGAAGACGCCCCATTCGATCTCGCCGGTGGAGAACAGCCACAGCGTCGCCGGGAACCACACCATGGGNGGCCCCATCGGCACGAACGACAGCAGCGAGGTGAGCAAACCGAGGAACAGTGCGCCTGGCACCCCCGATAGCCACAGGCCGAAGGCAGCCAGCGCGCCCTGCGCCAGTGCCGTGCCGAGCATGCCGTAGACGACGCCGTTGATCGTCGTCTCTGCGACGTCAAGCAGCCGGTGGCCGCGGGCGCCCGCGACCCTTTCGAGCAAGACTTTCAGCCGCCGCGCTCCGTAGGCTCCGTCGCGAAAGAAGAAGAAGGCGGCCACGACACTGAGAGCGAGGTCCAGTACCCCGCGTCCGAGTTTGGTACCGAGGCCGATCAGCCATTGTGTTGCCGGACCAGCGTATTCACGCACCGTATCGGCGAAGCGACCGGAGTCGTCACCAAAGTAGTGCCACGCTTCCGCCAGATCGGGACCAACCACCGGCAGTTCGACAACCCATGGCGGCGGCGGCGGCGGCCCCTCCAGCACCGAGATCACCTGGCTGCTCAGGCGGGCAAAGTTGTCCGCCAGACTGGTCCCGAGGATGCCGATCGGCACGAGGAGTGCGACCGCGAGCGCAATCGTCATCACGGCCGCCGCCAGGGTCGTTCGCCCGCCGGTTACCCGTTCGAGCCGCCGAAACGCCGGCCACGTGGCAATCGACAGAATGGTTGCCCACAGCAGGGCGGCGAGAAACGGACGCAGGACGACAAAGCAGCCGATCGCCACCAGCAACAGCACGAACAGCCCTGCCAGCTGTTCCAAACGACGGACAGGAGCGCTCATGATCTCCCGGTGACAAGACAGACCGGCCGCATCCACCGCTCCTGACGCCGGATACGACACGCACCTGAGCCTTTTACTGCCGATCCGTGCGCAACGCGAGCCCGAGGCGCGCCGCTCACACCACCGCGAACAGTTGCTGCCAGGAAACCGCTGGCGCTAGTGTTTTTGTCAGAGATAAGTATCGATCAAGTGATGTGCGTGATTCGCTGTTCTCTGGTTGCCAGAGAGGCCGGGATGGCGAGGGGCGCTGCGGTTTGGATCGAGTTGACAGAGGCTGAGCGCCGAACTGGAAACGCGCAACATCATGACATCTGGCGGGTCCACCTAGGTGTTTAGCCCCGCCATTTGATGGATTGGGTCAAATTTGAATCGTCTTGGCTCTAAAGTCCAGACGTTGCAGATGTATTCGTATACATCGCGCATGGTCCAAATCATTTAGTATTTAAGTGTACGTGGCGCTTTCTTGCCAAAGGCAAGATCAGAGCGACACTCAGTACAGCGCGGATGGCCTGCTGCCACCGGCTTCGATGAGGTGGGCGGCGCACTCGAAGAACAGGGCCTGACTGACCGCAGCCTTGACCTGATCCGGGCTGAACGGTTTGGTGATGAGGAAGGTGGGTTCAGGGCGGCGGCCCTCGAGCAGACGCTCCGGAAAGGCGGTGATGAAGATCACCGGTACNCGAAAGTCGCCCAGAATGTCGCGGACCGCATCGATGCCGGACGAGCCATCGGCAAGCTGGATATCGGCGAGGACCAGTCCGGGGCGATGAATCAGCGCGGTCCGGACCGCCGCATCGCGGGTCGGCGCAACCTCAAGCACATGGTGGCCGAGGCTGCCCACAATCTGTTCCAGGTCCATGGCGATCAGCGGTTCGTCCTCGATGATCAACACCGTGGTCGCCGTCTGCTTGTCGATGTCGCGCACCGCCTGATTGACCAACTCGACAACCGCTGAGAGCGTCACACCCAGCACGACGGCTGCTTCCTGATTGGTGAACCCTTCAACGACGGTGAGCAGCAGTGCTTGTCGGTTCGGTGGTGTGAGCTGTGCTAACCGCCGGTCGGCAATCGCCTCGGTGGGATCATCCGACGTATCGCCTTTTTCCGGCAGGATCGTCGACGACCAGATCGTATGGAATGTCCGGTAGAGGCCGATGCGCACGTCAACGCTCGGGAATTCATCGGGCGCAGAAATAATGGCCTCAAGCGTCGCTGCGACGTAGGCGTCCCCGGCCTGCTGGCTTCCTGTCAGCGCCCGCGCATGACGTCGCAGATACGGCAGCAACTCGGCGATGCGCTCCGACAGACGCTGCATTCTTCCTCCCTATTTCGGCGCTGTTCGCGGCACGCGAAAAACCGCGCCAGCCAATCCCGCTCGGTACCATGCTCTTATAGCGTGTTATAAATCAGGCAAAACATTCTGGGAACTGTTTTCACCGCGTGACGTTGGTTACTCAGTCCCAGGGTGTTGGAGGCAACACCGAGCACTGGGGATGGCGGATGAGCAATGACGCGCACGGTTCGAGCAACAGAAAAATGCCGACAGCTTTAAAACAGCAAAGACGTCATCAGCCGCGTCCGCAAGAGGGCGCGCGCACCGACTGGATCGGTCAGGAGTTGCGCAAAGTCTATGATGAGGCCGTCAGAGAGCCCATCCCGGACAGATTGAAGGCGCTTCTGGATCGACTGCAGACGGGTAAGGAATCGGAATCGTGACGCAGCCGTCAGAGCCCAAGGATGCGCGCGAACTGATCATCGAGATCATTCCGAGCCTGCGTGCCTTCGCGCGATCATTGGTCAATGATCGGGATCGGGCAGATGATCTGGTTCAAGAAACGATCGTCAAGGCTCTGAGCAATATCGATCGTTTCGAGCCCGGCACCAACATGCGCGCGTGGCTGTTTACCATCCTGCGCAATTCGTTCNTTTCTGAATTGCGCAAGCACCGCGCCGAGATTGCCGATGTCGATGGCAAATATGCAGCACAAATGACGACACGGGCGACGCAGATCGATAAGGTCGAGATGCACGAGTTCAAAGGAGCATTGCTGAAGCTGCCGTCGGAGCAGCGTGAGGCTCTAATCCTGGTCGGCCCGGCCGGATTTTCCTACGAGGAAGCGGCAGCGATCTGCGGGTGTGCGGTGGGCACGATCAAGAGCCGCGTCAATCGCGGCCGTACCCGGCTTTCTGCTCTGCTCGAGGGCGAGACTCCCGAACTTCCGCGCAAGGCGATCGCCTGACGGACCTGCAGGGGCAGGAAAGACGCGTCTACTCAATCATGCGATGTCGCCCCCTTTGGGCAGACAGATGTCGGACGGGTGGTTGTCGTGTCATGACTGGCGGAACCGCAGTGCGGCAGAGACATTTTTGCCGTGTGCTGAGCGTGGTGTGTCCATCGCTGCGCAACAGGAATAATCTCAGCATTCAAACCGAACGTCAGACTACGACGCGCTCTATCGATGGATCGATACCGGCGACGGCGATCAGAGCAGTTTGTTCGACTTCGTGTGCTGCTATGGGCTATTGAGATTCAGGATTCCCTCTTTGGCTTGGTCGTGATTCGAGCTTGGGATGGAATGGTTTGTACTGACGGACGCCGAATGGGCGAAAATGGAGCCGCACGGCCTGGGCAAGCCCACAGACTCGGGTCGCAGCGACAATCGGCGCTTTGTTGAGGTGGTCTTGTGGGTGGTTCGCACGGGCAGCCCCTGGCGCGACCTTCCGGCCTTTTCGGCCACAGAAACACGGTCTTCAAGCGCTATCGAGACTGGGTCAAAGCCGATGTTTTTATTCGGCTTTTCGAGGCTTGCTCGGACGAGCCGGACACGGAGCACGCCACGGTCAGTGCGCAAAAAGGGGACTCAGAGCCATGCCATCGGGCGCTCCAAGGGCGGCATGCCCCCAAATCCTTGCATTGACCGACGCGCTCGGCAACCTCGTCCGCTTCGTGCTCCTGCCCGGCCACCGCTTCGACGCGCTGATCGCCGACAAGGCCTTCGACAGCAACACCATCATCGCCGATCTCAACGAACGCGGCGCCAAGATCGTCATCTCCCAGCATCCGCGCCGGGCCAAGCCGCTGCCCTCGATACTAGAGTGGTTTCTGATCGGTATGAATCGTAAGGGGATTCACAAAGGGCTGAAAATCTGATTCAGGATGCTGGCTGGGGCAAGGAGGCCAGCATGGATGGGTCAGCCTCTTTCGATAGATTTACGCACGCGGCTGTTAGCGGCGATCGATGCGGGGATGAGTTGCCGAGCGGCCGCGGCCCGGTTCGGCGTGGCACCTTCGACGGCGATCCGGTGGCAGGCGCAGCGGCTCGTGACTGGCAACGCCGTACCCAAGCGCCAAGGTGGCGACATGCGCTCGCATCGCGTCGAGGAACGCCGCGAGGAGATCCTGGCGCTGTGGGAAGCGCGCAAGGACATCACGCTCGATGAGCTTCGCGAGCACCTCGCCGGCATCGGCTTGACGGTGGCGAACTCGACGCTCCACCGCTTCTTCGTGCGCCATTCCATCACGCGGAAAAAGACCGGCCACGCGGTCGAGCAGGACCGTCCCGACGTCTTGAAGCAGCGCCGGGCCTGGTTCGACAGTCAGCTCGACCTCAATCCTGACCGGCTCGTGTTCATCGACGAGACGTGGACCGCGACCAACATGGCACGCAGCCATGGCCGCTCCCCCAGGGGCGAACGCCTGCGGATGGGCTTCCCGCACGGCCACCGCAAGACCACGACGCTGGTCGCGGGGCTGCGGAAGAGCGGCATGGTCGCGCCCATGGTGCTCGACGGACCGATCAACGGCGAGTGGTTCGAAGCCTACGTGGCCCAAGTCCTCGCGCCCGATCTGCGTCGCGGCGACATCGTCATCATGGACAACCTGTCGAGCCACAAGCGCGCATCGGTGCGCGAGTTGGTCGAGGCCGCCGGCGCAACCCTGCTGTTCCTCCCGCCCTACAGCCCAGACTTCAATCCCATCGAAAAAGCCTTCGCCCGCCTCAAAGCCATGCTCCGCAAGGCCGCCGAGCGAACCGTCCAGGGCCTCTGGGAGCTCATCGGCAAACTCCTCGACTTCTTCCAGCCCGCCGAATGCGCCAACTACTTCAGCTCGTGCGGCTATGACCCAGACTGATCAGAATCCGCTCTAAGATGGACAAATGGCGTCATCTCATCGAAAATTTCTTCTGCAAGCTCAAAGAGTTCAAGCGCATCGCCATGCGCGCCGACAAGACCGACCAAAGCTTCAGCGCCAACATCTATCTCGCCGCTGCCGTCATAAACTCACGATGAATCTCAACAGACCCTTGGAGACATCCATCCAAAGCGCGGGCGTCATTCACATGAGCGCGGCAATGTAGATTGAGGCGACTCTCGGCGCAGGCGCTCATCCTTTTGGCTGACGCTGTTACGATCACCTTGTCTCCAGTAAATCAGGGCCGTCAAGCTATCGCCTGGCTCTGTGCGTACGTCGGATAGTCGGTATATCCGCGCGCATCGCCACCGTAGAAGGTCGAGCGGTCATAGGGGTTGAGTGGCCGCCCGAAGGCGACGAGGTCGGCGTCGCCCGCGGCAATGATCGCATCAGCCGTCTCTCAGGTGAATCCGCCCGCCGCGATCAGCGTGCGCGCGAACTTGCTGCGGAGATGCCTGGCTGCGACCGGCTCCTGCCCCTCGGCGATCAGTTCGGTCCCCTTGATGCGCGGTTCAATGACGTGAAGATAGGCGATGTTTCTTCGGTCGAGCTGTTCGGCCATATAGCCGAAGATCGTGCGTGGATCGCTGTCCACCATCGAACCGTAGGTGCCGCTCGGCGCCAGGCGGACACCGACCCGATCGGCGCCCCAGACGGAGATTGCGGCATCGGTCACCTCAAGCAGGAAGCGGGCGCGGTTTTCGATCGGCCCGCCATAGGCGTCCGTGCGCGTGTTGGAGCCATCCTGGAGGAACTGGTCAAGCAGATAGCCATTGGCGCCATGGATCTCGACGCCGTCGAAGCCGGCGCGCAAGGCCCGTGCGGCTCCGGCACGGAATTCCTCGATGATCGGCGGGATTTCATGCAGCTCGAGCGCGCGCGGCATCGAGAACTAGACCGGGCCGTTGCGGGTGTAGGCCTGCCCCTCGGCGCGGATGGCGGACGGCGCCAGCGGCGCCTCGCCGTTGGGCTGCAGGTCGACATGCGACTGGCGGCCGACATGCCAGAGCTGCAGCATGATCCGCCCGCCCTTGGCGTGGACGGCATCCGTCACCCGCCGCCAGCCCTCGATCTGGGTATCGGCATAGATGCCGGGCGCGCCGGCATAGCCGTAGCCGCGGAGCGAAACCGGTGTTGCCTCCGAGATGATCAGCCCGCCCTCAGAGGCGCGCTGGGCGTAGTATTCGACCATCAGATCACCCGGAATATTGCCGGGCCCGGACCGCATGCGGGTGAGCGGCGCCATGACGACGCGGTGCGACAGCGCATAGGGTCCGATCCGCGCCGGTGTGAACAGCGTGCTGAGGCGATCCATAGACTGGTCCATTGCCATCTCCGTTCTCGTGGCTTCCCGCTCTCGACAAGACGACAATGGCCATTCCACAAATGTCATGGTACCAACGTGGGAGCGATATTATTCATTCCTGTGAGGCATGAATATGGACCGGCTGACGGCGATGGAGGCGTTCGTGCTGGTCATCGAGGCGGGGTCGTTTTCCGCTGCGGCGCGTCGGCTGAATGTGGGGCAGCCGGCAATCTCGAAGTCGGTGGCGCAGCTCGAGGACAGGCTTGGTGTCCGGCTGCTGGTACGCTCGACCCGCGGGCTGACACCGACCGAGGCGGGGCTCAGCTTCTATGAGCGGGCACGCCGATCGATCGAGGAGGCGGACGAGGCAGAACTGGCGGCGCGTGGCGCGGGGCGTAGCCTGACCGGGAAGCTGCGTATCTGCGCGGCCGTCACGTTTGCAAGAATTCACCTGATGCCACGCTTGGGTGAGTTCCTGGCACGCCATCCGGACCTTGAAATGGATGTCGTACTCGACGACCGGAACATCGACCTCGTGCAGGAGNGGGTCGACGTTGCGCTCCGGATGGGACAACTCGCCGATTCCACACTCTCAGCCCGGCGGATCGCCAGCGCGCCGCACGTGGTCGTCGGGACACCGGCCTATTTCTCCCGGGCAGGCGAACCCGGCGAGCCCGGTGAGCTGCTCTCGCATGCAGCGGTCATCTATGCGCAACGTGGCGGCGGTGCCGCGTGGACTTTCCGGCGTGAGGACGCGGAAGTTTCGGTGACGGTGAAGGGGCGCCTGAACATCACCGCTGCAGAGNGGGTGCGGGCAGCCGTTCTCGCCGATACGGGCATTGCCATCGCCTCGGAATGGATGTTCGCGCCCGAGATCGCGAGCGGTGCGGTTAAGACGGTTCTCCGTGATTGGAGCCTGCCTGCGATGGATGTGTGGGCGGTGTTTCCCGCCGGCCGGACGGCGACCACCAAGGCGCGCACCTTCGTCGCCTTCGTTGAGGACGTGCTGCACTCCCGCGGCGGTGCCGGGCGCTAAAGCGCAGCCTTGCCGATCGAGGCGCCGCCGTCGACGTACAGAGTCTGCCCGGTAATGTAGCCGGCATCCTCGGAGAGCAGGAAGGCGATGACAGCCGCGATCTCATCGGGGCGGCCAAAGCGGCGCATCGGAACCCCGGAAAGATACCGCCGTTCGCCATCGCTGCCCGGCGGGTTGTTGGCGCGAAACAGCTCGGTCTCCGTCGGGCCCGGCGCAACCGCATTGACGGTGATGCCGGTCTCGGCGAGCTCGAGTGCCCAGGTGCGCGCAAAGCTGACAAGGGCCGCTTTCGCCGCCGCATAGGCGGTGCGTTCGGCAATGCCGAGGATGGTGAGGCTGGAGATGTTGACGATCCGCCCCCAGCCGTTCTCGCGCATTGCGGGAAGAGTGGCCTGGACCGCCTGGACAGCGGAATGGAGATTGGCCACGAACACGGCATCGAGATCATCGAGCGTGATGCTGTCGACCCGATGCGGACGGACCAGCCCGACGTTGTTGACCACGCCGTCGAAAGTATACCGCGTGGTCAGCTCGGCCAGCACCGCGGCGGTCTCGTCGCACCGAGAGAGATCGACGCACACCAGCTCCCCNGGATAGTCCGATGGGTGCCGCGCCAGACCGACGACGCGATGCCCCGCCGTTACCAGACGCTCGGACAGCGCCCGGCCGATCCCNTTGCTGGCGCCGGTAATCAGGTAGGTTCGTTGGATCATCGGTGCCTCTGGTTGACGCCGGCGCCTTGAGACTGGAATCAGGACGCGTGCTGGTCAAGGGTCTCAGGCCTTGACGCCCACCAGGACATCGAGCGCCGGGAACATCTCCTCCGGCTCCGGGCGCCGCGTGTAGTCGGGATTGACCTCGGCGTAGGCGATCGTGCCATCGGGTGCGATCACAAAGCGGGCCGGCATCGGCAGGGTCCAGTTCGGATCGTCGTTGAACTTCGGCAGGTCGTTCTTCAGCGACGTGTAGAGCTCGACCAGATAGTCGGGCAGTGCGAACCGCAGGCCGAACGCGGCTGCCACGTCGTTGTGCGGGTCCGACAGGATCGGAAAGGACAGCGAATTCTGGCGAACCGACTTGCGGCTGTTCGCCGGCGTTTGCGGCGAAATCGCGACCAGCTTGGCACCCCGGCGCTCGAACTCCGGCAACGCAGCCTGCAGCGCCTGCAGATCCATGTTGCAGTACGGACACTAGACCCCGCGATAGAAACTGACGATCAACGGCCCCTGCGCCAACAGTCCGGAGGATGAAACCTCGTTCCGCTCGGCGTCCTTGAGCGAGAAACGGGGCGCGGTGTCCCCACCNTTGAGCGCCCGCTCGGCGGCCCCGGAGGCAATCAGTTCGTCGGTGGCGCGGTGCATGGTTTCGATGACGGAGTGCGGCACACTGTAGGGCGGCTTGCCGGCCTCAAAATCGGCTTTGAACGCATCCAGCTTGACTTGCAGCGACATCGTCTCTCTCTCCTTGTCGGCGGTGGCAACCAGTTGAGAGATGCCGCTTTGATGCTGCGGCGAGTAGCCGGGACGTCGGACTAGGCGCTATTCCTGAGGGGAATGGAGCGGCTCGGTCCGGGCAGTGCGTGTCCGCAACGCGGCGCAGAGTCTGCGGGCCACAGAGCCACCAGCACGTTCCGGACGCCGGCGACATAGAACGCCCTCGCTGGATGGTTACTCTCGTAAGCGACTGTCTGTATGCTCTATTGGCAATCAATCATGAGGGCGATTGTTGCGCTCGAGTTCATCACAACCGCGGTCGGCAGCGCCACACCTCTCCGGCCATGGGATGCTTCTCGGCAGCGTCTGGCTGTCGGCATTTCTCGTGAGCATCGACTACACCGCGCTCAACGTCGCGCTGCCGACGCTCGCCGTTGACTTCGGTGTCGGGACGTCCGGCGTGTCCTGGATCGCCCTCGCCTACATGCTGGTCATGGTTGCGCTCACCCCGGTAACGGGGCTGGTCATCGATCGGCTCGGCTACACCCGCGCGCTGACCGGCGCCCTCGGCCTGTTCACCGTATCCTCTCTCGCCAGCGCATTCGCGCCCACGTTCTGGCTTCTCGTCGGCTTGCGCGCCGTGCAGGGGATTGGCGCGTCGGTCATGCTCGTCATCGGCCCTGCTCTCGTCAGGACACGGATTCCGGCGGAAGCCCAGGACCGCGCGTTCGCCATCTTCTCGACCGGGCCGACGGCCGGGCTGTGCGCCGGACCCGCGATCGGCGGCCAACTGACTGCCCTGTTCGGCTGGCATTCGGTCTTCCTGTTCAACGTGCCGGCAGCGCTGCTGGCGCTCCTGCTGCTGCGTGCGACGAGAAGGATGGCGTCGAACGCCCAGCCGCAGACAGCGTCGAGCTTCTTGTCGCAGACGGCGTCTGCGGAGGCGCAAAAGCCCAATGCGCTCGTTGCTGTCGTGGCGATCGCGGGACTGCTGATGGTGCTGCTCGGCCTCAACCAGGGAAAGGAATGGGGCTGGGGCTCTGCCGAAGTCATCGCTCTATTCGTCGGCGCCGCGGTCGCGGCCGTCATCGTCGTGACCAGCGAGCGCCGGGCAACGATCCCGCTCGTCGATCGCCGGATCTTCCGGTCTCCGGGATTCTCCGCCGCGGCGATCACCTTTCTTCTGCTGCTTCTCGTCTTTGGCGGTAGCGTGTTCCTTCTGCCGTTCTATTTCGAATGGCTGCGTGGGCTCGATACCGACACCGTCGGCCACCTGCTGATGATTCAGCCGGCCGCGACGATCCTCGTTTCCAACCTGGCCGCCTTCCGCTTCGCAGGAACCGGCCGACGCGCGCTTTGTCTCGCCGGCATCCCGCTGTTTGTCGTCGGCGTCGCCGTCCTGGCCGGCTCAGACCGCGAGGCGCCGCTCATCGTGCCGATCATCGCCCTGGCGCTGATGGGAGCCGGCGCCGGGTTCTACTATCCGGCGCTCATCCAGGCCGGCCTGGCGGGCATTCCCTCCCGTCTTGCGGCGTCGGCCTCGAGCCTGCAAACCGCCATCCGCGTGCTGGCGCAGATGCTCGGCGTCGTCTTGTTCGAAACCGTGTTTTCGCAACTCTTCCCGACGGCGCTGGACATCGGCCAGGCCACCGTTGTGGCCGGATCGGGCTGCATCGCATGCAGGCTGNCATTCGATGCGGTATTCTGCTGCGGCGCCGTCATCGCGGCGCTGGCGCTGGTTCCGGTGCTCACGCTGGGCGAGGTTCGCGGACTGGCGGAAGCCGCGACGCAAGCCGCCGAAAGAGACGAGACGTGATGGACGACACTCACCTGGACCGCGCCGTTGCCCCGAACCTGTTCGATGCCATTGTCGATCCGGAACTCGTCTTCTCGCTCGTTCTTGCCAATCTGATGTCACCGCGGCTGTGGGACCTGCGGGCGCGGGTGCTGGCATCGGCCGATGCGGCCACGCCAACTGCCCTGGGAATGATCCCGCAGGTTCAGCAGACAATCGACCGCCACTTCGAACATGTCCTCCCGTCGCAGGTCGCAGAGATGAATGGCGTGCTTGATCTCGACGTCGAGGCGGAGCGGCTCGGTATTGCCACTGTCGAATACGCGCTGGCGCAGATTGAATCCGCGTTCACCTGGCGGGTGAAGCGCGGAACGTTACCGAAGGATGCGCTTTCTCTTGACTTGATCAAGGAACGGAAATTTCCGGCCTACGTCTACGCGACAATCGACGAGGCACGGGCCAACCGGCGATTCTTGCGCGGCCGCAAGCACAAGCCGCTCGGCCTGACCTGCTGTCTCGACGAGGCGGCCATTTTCACAGCACTCAATCTCATCCTGCCGGACGGTTTCGTCGACGACATCGTGCTGATCGGCTCGCCTGCGCATTACAGCGTCCTCACCTGGACCAGGGAAGGCGCTTGGTGGTTCTATTCAAAACACGAACTGCATTCTCCGGCCACATGGTCGCAGCTGATCGCGGAGGCCTACGGCGGCGATGCCCAGATGGCATTCGATGACCGGCTGCCGCGGTTCGACCGGATCATCACCACGTCTGGCGCGTGCACGTTCGCGGCGGGCGAGACTTCGATGTCCCCGCCACGTCTCAACGACATCGTTGCCCGGATCGAAGCGTTTCTCGGGTTCCGGCCGATGCAACTCGATCGCGCCCTGGCGTCACCACCGCACGTCGTCGCCTCGTCCGACCTCGCGGCCACCGTCGACGAGATCACGAGGGCGCCCGGGGCCGGCGAGGTTCAGACACGGCTGCGCCGCGCCGCCTTCGAGGACGCTCATCCGAGCGCCTGGGGCGCGCTGCATGCGTTTCGCAGCCTCGATTTACCCGATCTCGGGGCCTATCTGCGCGCAGCCCGGCGCAGCAGCCGGATCAGCGACCTGCTCGGTGCGGTCGACACCCTCGATGACGCCCTTCGATGCGTCGCGTCGATCGGCGGCAGCGAGTCGATTTTTGAGGATCGGGAAAGGATCGCGATGCCGGACGAAACGGTGCGGTTCGCCACGGGGAGCGACCGCGACAAGGCGCTGCTTCTACACGTCCTCGTTGAACGCAGTCTCGCCGCCGACGATCCGGTGCGGAAAACCCTCGAAACACTGTTTACCGATGCCGGAAGCTATGTGCGGTCGGCGCAATATTGCATCAGTATTTCTCGAATGGCGCCGGTCCCGCAGGTGGAAGGGCAGATCCTCCACCGGATCGCTGACTGATTGTCGCCGGGCCGTGAGCCGTCAGCGATAACGGCGTAGATTACCGTGCGGGATGTCTTGGATCCAACCAAAGGTCGGCACAGCCTCTGCCGGACCTGCTGTTCCTGTCAAGCACCATCGTTGTTCATCAGGACGTAGATGCCGGAGGCAACGACGGTCAGGACGATCTGGAACGATGTTTCCTGTGCGTTCCACGAGCTGGACTGCCACATCACGAACCATTCGCCGGCAACACCGAGAAAGCCAATGAACCACAGCGCGAAGCCAAGTGCGACGCCAACCGCAGTCCAGGCCTTGGCCCTGCGGAAGGTCTCGGTATCGGCCTTTAACGCGACCGCCATGGCCACGGTGGCGGTGAGAAAGGCGAGGCTGACCAAGCCCTCGGTGACGATGATGGCAACGAAGGCGGTCGTATGCAGCGCTGGGTCCGCGATCGCACGGGCCCTCAGCGTGGACTCAGCGAATACCGTGTCCATGGTCAGCACGTGTTGGACGAACGCCAAGTTGCTGTCGTAGTCGAGGATGTTGCAGAGCATCACCAGGAACGCCCAAAAGGCGAGACCGCCGGTGATGACGATTTTGGACAGCCGGATCGCCAGCACACCGAAGTTCATCGCGCCCCTCCTGTGCCGCTTTGCGCACACTCCGGCGCGATGATCCCGGAGCCCGGAAGCGTCGGCAAGCGCTTCGCTGGCCGAGCGGTCAGTTCGAGTTCTCATTCGCCGCAGGAGGCGACGCTCCAAACCCTGCAACCGTGCGACCGACCAAGCTGTTACGGTTCCCGACGCATCGGCGGGCGGGTGCCGCGAATGAGCTCCACAGCATTCCGGAACGCGGGCTGCGTGACGATGATGTCCGCGTAAGCGCTGCCGAGGCGCTGACCGACCAGCACATCCGCCGGGTAGTGAACGCCGGCAATTACCCGGCCGTAGCCAATCTGGTGGGCGAGGTGGAGTAAGGCGTCCTGCCGATCCGGGAAGATCGCGCCGAGAAGGCGGGCGTAGACGATGGCGCGGATGGCATGGCCGCTGGGATAGGAGGCGACCGGCCGGGCATCGCCCACCGGGTGAACGTCCTGATTCACAACGAACGGACGAGGCAGGTCATAGTCGGCCTTGATCGCGTCGTACTCCGCGCGCACCTCGTCAATCGCGGAATCAATGGTGTGCTTCAGTTCGAGACCATCGACGGTGAGCAGTGCTTCGCCGAGAAGCGGTGCGAAGCGCTGAACGTCGAGCGTCTTGCGGACGAACTCGACCTGCTCCGACGTCCGCGTGCGCTGCAGCCAGAACACCACCGCCATCTCCTCTTCGAAGTCCGCCGAGCCAACGGCGGGAGGCGACGGAACCAGACGTGCGACATCGACACTGCCGACCGGCAGGAAACGGCGAACGTCGGCTTCGCGGGCTTGCAAGGGGGCCGCGAGTATCACAAGGACCAGAACGAGAAACGGGAATTGCGGGGCGAAGCGTCTGGACATCATGGGCACCTCCTCGGCGGAAGCGACTGCTTGGCCAGCCCACCGGTTCAGTTATGCCAGCAAATAACAAACTTAGGATATCATCTTCCGTCTGGCTTTCGTTATTGCACGTGAAGACGACCGATTTTGGGACCAGGGGAGCCCGTTCACCAGCGCCGCGTCCACCGGACAGCTGGCGGGCGCCCGCATACGCACGTTGGGTATCCGCATCGCGATGAATGGCCGCGGCCGCTGGATTGATGACATCTTCATCGAACGGTAGTGGCGATCGCTGAAGTGCGAGGACGTCCCCCTGTAGGGCTACGCCGACAGCTGCGGGGGCGCAGACCACGCATCGGCGCCCGTCGGGATATTGCCGGCTACTCAGCCGGCGGCAGCCAAGCCCGGAGTACCAGCGTACAGGAATCGCTGAGCGTCGGGATCAATGACGAGGCAGGTCAGAAGGTTGGTGTAGCAGGCGCCGGTATCAATGCCGATGCGGTTCTCGCATACCTCGGGTTTTTCCACCACCGAGTGTCCATGCACCACCACTTTGCCGAAATCCACCTCAGCTTCGAGGAACGGTTCCCGTATCCACATCATGTCGGCCGGTGTCTGGCGGTCCAGCGGCCGATCGGGGTTGATCCCTGCGTGAACAAACATGTAGTCGCCGATCGCGAAGCTGAACGGCAGGTTTTGCAGAAACTCGACGTGCCGGGGANNAACTGCTTCGCGTAACAGGCCGCGCAACCGGGCTATGCGCCCTTCCGGCGACGCCTCGACAGGCATCCGCACGCCGTAGCTGTAAAGTGTGGCGTCGCCACCATAGCGTAACCAAGCCACTCCATCACTCTCACCGGCGAGGAAGGCTGCCATCTCATGGTCATGATTACCGCGTAANAAGATGCTTTTGAAACCTGGGAGTGGGTCGTTCAGCAGCAGATCGATCACCTCCCGGCTATACAAGCCCCGGTCTACGTAATCGCCCAGATACACTGCAATGCGGTGCAGTTCGGCGGGCTCTGTCGCAGCATCGTGACGAATATGACGGTGCATCTGCTGCAACAGGTCGATACGCCCGTGGATATCCCCAATGGCGTATACGCGCACACCTGCGGGCAGACATGCCGTCTCTACGGTCACCCGTGGTCGCCGGCCCAACCAACGCTTCATCAGTTCCCGTGGCATAGACCTCCTCGTGCGGACCTTCTCGTGCGCCTGCTGCGCCGCAGCATCACTACCGGACGCATCGACCATACGCGACTCTGTAGCAGCGATCTATGATCGCGAGCACGGCGGCGGGACGGACGCCCCGATAACATGATCAACTGTCAGCGAGCGTGTGCCAAGGATTCGGCAAGTTCCATCACGGCACCGTCTCGAAACCACGCCCTGCGGTCATCTGTCGATGAGGATCGCTCATGTTTTACATCGTCCCCGATAGCTGCGTTGTCGGCACTCGCCATACGTCTGGAAAGATATCCGAAAGGATAGCCAGCACGCCCGTCGCGCGCCGCCGGATCTGCAATTCTGTTACATCGCTGCTGATCATAATGGCTGTGATATTGCCCGCACCAGCCTCCGCCGCCTCTGAACTACCGCTGGACCTGCAGGCGACGCTGACAACAGCGATCATCACAGCCGCGGACGATGGCACATGGGTTCCTCCGGCGAGGCTGCGCCAGTTTCTGGCAGCACATCCCGATCAAGCCTGGATGGTCGCCCGTGTCGCCGCGCCCCAGCTCGCCCCCGGTCTGGTGTCATCGGATCCGAATCGCCGTGTGGTATCGCTGCCAGCCTCAGCCGAGAATTGGGGGTCGCAGCCCCTGAACAAGCCTCCGAAATCCAGAAAACTCTGTCAGCGGGGGCCCGAGAATGTGACATGATGGTCACACAGGCGATGGAAGAATGCCTCACCGCCCCTCTTCCGGAGCAGGCTTGAGAACGCGCGCGCAGCAAGATTTATTGCACGTGCAGCAGGATTTTCAACCCATCGAGGCCATCGAACACGGCGGCAACAGTGGCGATTGCGGGGAGGTTGCCAAACGGCAGAGCCTGGAGACCCTCAGATTGTACGCCAAGTTGCCTTCTGAACCGCTGCTGGCTGGCCGGTTGAGGCCTTGCAACGACGTTGCATCGCCCGTAGCGGGCGAGTACTAAACTTGGACACATTTACCAGCGAGGGTGTTTCTCGGCGAGCAATCGCGACAACGTGTCAACCACGCCGGCCGGGGATCCAAACCATGAAGGCGAATAAAATCTGGACAGCTGGTGCCGCCGTCGCGCTGGCTGTTACCGTTACAGATACTGCATCAGCGCAGGAAGTTCCGCGTGGACCGGAAGCAGAACCGGCACGCGGCGAGACTGTTATGACCCGCGCCCGGCCCGAACTGGAGCCGTTGGGCAAACGTGTTGGCAGTTTCATTATCTACCCTAAACTGGGCGTCGATGGGACCTACAACGACAACGTCTTCGCAACTGACAATAATACGAAGGACGACTTCGTCACGGACATCAAACCGGAAATTTCGGCAACTTCCGACTGGTCGAACCACGCACTCAACCTTTCTACCGGGGCCGACATCGGTCGCTACGCAGACTATTCGCGGCTGGATTACGAAGACTTCTTCGTCAACGGTGATGGCCGGGTGGACGTCTCCCGCGATGCCGCGTTTTTCGCCGGTGGCGGCTTTTCCCGCGAACACGAAGATCCTGGGGCACCGGATGCACCAACGGACGCCAAGGAACCGACCGAATACTATCTGATCAACGGCTTTNGGTCGTTACGTTCAGAGTTTTGCCGCATTCGCGCCACCGGCGAGGCGTCCGTTCTGCGTCTGGACTACGACAAGACGAATCTCGTCAACGGTGACGATCTGAGCAACACCGGCCGCGATCGGAACGTCTACGAATTCGGCGGTCGTCTGGGATACGAACTGACCCCGAATTATGAGGCCTTTGTCCGCGTCACCGGCAACGTCCGCAAGTACGACCAGAAGCGGGATGCCGGCGGGGTGGAACGCAACTCTGATGGCTATGTCAGTGTGGCTGGTCTCAGCCTGGACCTGGGCGGTATCCTGTTCGGTGATATCTACGCCGGTTACCAGGAACAGTTCTTTTATGACAGCACGTTCGACGACGTTTCCGGTTTCACCGCCGGCGGCACCCTGACCTGGAACGTCACCACGCTGACAACGCTGAACGCCCGGGTGGCGCGGATCATCCAGGACACGACCCAGGCGGGCTCGCCGGCAATCCTGCGCACCACGGGTGGCCTGACTGCGGACCATGAATTGCTGCGCAATCTGATCCTCAGTGCCGGCCTCACCGTCACCAGCGACGACTACCAGGACGTCGACCGCAATGACTACTACTACATCGGCGGCGTCGGCGCGAAATACATGATGAACCGACACGTGTACGCCAATATCGGTTACCAATACATACATCATTCGAGCAATGGCAATGAATCCGACGAAGACTACGACCAGAACCTCTTCCGTATCGGGCTCGAAGCACAGCTTTGAGGTGTTGCAATCACACAATACCGTGCCGCCGGCTGTGAAGGGAAGCCGCAAGTCGACGCTCTGATTCAGATCGGCAATGAGACATCCGGAGCCGGGCCGACAACGGTTCGTGCTCAAACGGGTGGATATGTCCTAGGGAGCAGGAGCAGAGTGCGGGGCAGTCGAACACCTGAATAGCGGTAAACGATGGGTGAGCAGATGAATATGCAGCGGATGAGCCGGCGCGAAGCGCTGCGGAGCGGTGGTGTTGGGCTGTTGATCGGAGTGCCGCTTGTATTGGCGGGCTGTAGTGCCTCGACGCCGTCAGCGACGTCAGACATGACCGAATCGGCCCTCCCCGAATCCAAGGACATTTCTGGATACAAGCTGGGGCCAGGCGACCGGATCCGGCTAACAGTTTTCGGGCATGAGGATCTGTCCGGCGAATTCGAGGTGGACGGTTCGGGCAACGTGTCGCTGCCATTGATCCGCGACATCAAGGCTCAGGGCCTTACCGTCCGCGAATTGGAGCAGGAGGTAGCATCGCGGCTGTCACCTGACTACTTGAAGAACCCGAGCGTTTCCGTTGAGGTTCTCAATTATCGTCCGTTCTATATCTATGGCGAAGTCAATAAGCCCGGCAGCTATCCTTTTGTGAACGGTATGACAGTAGTGAATGCAGTGGCGCTGGCTGGTGGCTTCACCTACCGCGCACGGACCGGACGGGTCCGAATCATCCGGGCGAACGACCCGACACGGACACCGATTGACGCCGACAAGGACACTGCGGTGCTGCCGGGTGACGTCATCGAGGTCCCCGAACGTTACTTCTAAAGTCGACGTGTGCGCCGTGGCGGCTGTCAGCGGTGGACTCTCCATGGCTCGCCACGGCGACAAGGGCAGATGCTGCACCCAAGTCGATGGTGAGGGTGGATAAGTCTCAGGTTCGTCTTCTGGCCGCGGCGAACGATACCGGGGACTCAGCATTGCTGCTCCGGCGCCGCCAGGCCCCAGCCGAAATACGGGGAGCAGGAGCGTGGCATGCCGCGGCACACCGGGTCGGTGAGGCATGGCAGGCGCGTGCTGCAGCGCCGCCTGGTCGCGCTTCCGGTGACCCTCGTGGCGGTGGTGCTGCTGTTGTCGGCAGTGCCCCGAACCATCGGTGTTCTCGTCTCTGCCCGCTCCGAACCCGTGCTGCGCACGCTGCAGGATCAGCGCCCGGCAAATGTGGATGACCTGCGAACCCTGGCCGGCACACTGCAGGAGGGCCGGACGTGGCTGGGTGACGGCCGGCTGCGTACCGACCTGGGGCTCGCCTA
The DNA here is from genome assembly GCA_013414705.1 of Defluviicoccus sp. GTDB lineage: Bacteria > Pseudomonadota > Alphaproteobacteria > Rhodospirillales > Defluviicoccaceae > Defluviicoccus. Next base: position 1,144,332 of record CP058705.1, on the reverse strand, counting down.
CTTGTTGTTGGCAGAGAAGCTGCCGCCTAATTCGTCTGACTCAGTAGAGATGCTGCACCGGGCAATCGAGGCGCTGCGCGACGGGCTCGGCCGGGCGCCGGCCAATCCGTACGCCTGGGCACGACTCGCATACGCGGAAGCGCTGGCCGACGGCTGGACGCCACAAGCGGTGGCGGCGCTCCGCCTGGCCCTCATCACCGCCCCCTACGAGCCGCGGCTGCTGTGGTCACGATTGCGCATGGCGTTCCTCGCCTGGCCCGAAATGAGCGGGGAAGACCGGGAACTGGTTTTCCAGCAGATCAGGCTGGCATGGCGTGCCGACCCGCGTGAACCAGCCAAGCTGGCCATCGATCTGGAGCGGGTCAACTTGGTGCGAGCGGCACTGCTGCGCTCACCGCAAGATAGTGCAGCCTTCGAGGCACTATTAAAGCACTGACGCTTTTCTTGATCGTTTGCGGCGCCCCGCCTGCCGAGCGGGATCATAAGCTCGTTTCGTCCCATTCGAGCACCATTCGGTCAGGCGAAGTGGCTTGATCGAATTTTCTCGCTCTACGGGGCTGGCCCTGCCTCTCACCACGGATCGGCAGCCCGGCGGCTGCTCCAGCACTGGGCACACGCCGCGCCCATGATCAATATGTAGGTGGCAGTGATGGCCGGAATCTGCAGGCTAAAATCAATTGCCGAATGAGTAGCCACCAGGATCGTTGCTGCAAAACCGATGCACGGATACATCGCATCGCGGCGCCGCTGACGGATCCCNTGCACACACAGGACAAGGAAGCCCGCGAACACACTATAAAGGGCAATCGCGGCCGGCGGTCCCAGCTCCAGCGCGTTCTCCAGGTAGATGTTGTACGCCATGCTGAAATTACCGTGGATCTCCGGTGTGCGATAGAAGCGGAACGCTTCTTCGAAGGTGCCGAATCCGGTACCGAGTGCGCCGGTGTCGCGGATCGCCGCCAATGTGCGTTCGTAGACGATCGGCCGCTCTTCCGTGGCGAGGGTNGTCTGCAGAACACGCTCCAGCAGCGTTTCGCCACCGACCGACAGCGCCCAGATCAGTCCCACGGCGCACAGGCCGCCGAAGATGAGAGCGAGCCGCCGGTCAACGGCCCGGGTGAAGCCCGCCACCACCAGCAGTGCCACCATCCCCAGCAAAGATGACAAGAAGCCGGTTCGCGAGTGCGACAGGACCAGCGCTACCAGCAGCACGATCCAGGCCAACACCAGCGGCCAGCCATGCCCGATCACCAGATCCGTTACCCGGGCCAGCCGGTCTCGTCCGCTCCCGCCACCCTCCAGTGCTTGAGTAATCAGCGCGAACAGCAGCCCGCTGGCACAGATCAGCCCAAGGCCGGCATAGGTCGCGTAGGAGTTGCGATTGACGAAGGTGCTGGTGAGATCACCCAGATACGACACCTTGCGAAAGATCAAGATCGTCTCGGTGCCAGAAAGAAAGACGACAAGACCGTACAGCGCATAGGCAAGACCGCCGAAGACCACAGCCAGCATCGCTTGACGAGCCCGCTGCGCCTTGCGGCAATACTGCCAGGCAATCCAAAAGATGCCCGCATATGCCAGCAGGCGGGTCAGCCCGGAGATGGTGTCATAGGGATTGAGCGACACCGCTGCCCACGTTTGCTCATCCAACGCCTTTGCCGCCGTGTCCCACAGCGGATGATGCCATGCGTGGGGCGTGAGCGACAACGACTGGACGAAAATCCATAAGGCGACGAGNGCCAACACCAACGCCATCGGCCACATGCTGCGCAGGCCAATGGCAGGCACCTCAAGGCCGAACGCCACCCGGCCACTCCAGACCGCCAGCACGACGCCGACAACAACCGCCATCACGCCCCAACTCCATTGGTAAACGGCACCCAGGGGCAACGGCAGCAGGATCACCAGGACGACAATGGTCCAGAACAGACTCGCTGCCTCCCGCCGTACCGTAAACGCCATCGTGCTTTCCTTGGAGCTGAGAGGACCATTGTCTTGTCAGTCTACCCGCAAAAGTATAAACGCGACAATACCTTCAACTTAATCAACCAACAGACTGAGGCGATGCAAGAAAAGAGTTCGAGGCAACTACCAACCTCTCATGATGCGGCACCAATCGATAAAGGCAGCAACACCATTGCGCGCAAGCCGCCACCCGGGCGGTTGGTAAGTTCCACCTGACCGCCGTGGGCATCAATCGCCGCACGAACCAGGGCAAGCCCAAGCCCGACACCGCCGGTCGCCCGGCTGCGCGACGACTCCAGACGATAGAACGGTTGGAACACCCGCTCCAGCTCCGCTGCTGGCATCCCGGGGCCATCATCGTCGACGCTGATCCGCAGTCGCGTAGGCTCGATTGCAAGCGTTACCCGTGCCCGGTCTCCGTAACGCACAGCGTTTTCGACCAGATCTGCCAGCGCCCGTTTCAACGTCGTTGGGCGACCGATGCACCGTGCGTGTTCCGGCCCGTCATAAATCACATCTGCTCCAGCATCGGCGGCCTCGTCACAGATCGTTTGCAAGAGTGCCGCCAGATCGAGTGGTGCCGCCTGCTCAACCACTGCCTCGTCACGCGCGAACCCGAGTGCAGCCGCGATCATCGCCTGCATCTCCTCAAGATCGGCGATGGTCTTGCGCTGCTGCTCCTCGTCTTCGATCAACTCCGCCCGTAGCCGCAACCGGGTCAACGGTGTCCGCAGATCGTGCGAGATCGCTCCCAGCATCTGTGTCCGATCCCGGATCATCCGCTGCACCTGCTCCTGCATGCGGTTGAAGGCGTGCGCCGCACGCTCGACCTCAAGCGGCCCCGATCCCACCAAAGGCGGCGCATTCACATCGCGGCCGAGCCTTTCTGCCGCCTCGCCGAACATCCCCAGTGGCTTTGTCGCCCGGCGTACCGCCCAGACCGAAGCTGCCAGCACCACCACCGTGCTCGCCACCAGGATAAAGAACATCGGTGTCTCCCAGAATGGCGGGAAGCCAGCGATCGGTGCCTCAAAATTCAACCACGTACCGTCGCTCAGCAGCAATGATCCGACCAACAGTCTTAACGCTGGCCCGTTCCCCGGCGGTGGGCGCCATGGCGGTTCCCACGGCGGTCGGAGAGCATGTCCAAATCCGGTCGACGGTGCCGGACCCTGTGTGCCGGGAGGCGCTACGTCATCATCGTCCCCGTCCCCNGAGGCCGAAGGAGAAAGGGGTGGAGGAAACCGACCAGCACCGGGAGGAGCGCCAGTACCGGGAGGAGTGCCGGCGACCACGAGCGACAGCCGAAGTTGCGGCGGATTATCGCTGCCCAACTCGTCGAGAAAGACGCGCCGCAGGAGCCGGCTGCGCCAGCCCCCAAATTGTCCGGTGACCACGACGCTCGCGACCATGCGAGACGCAGTCCAGGCCGGCGCAGCGTGCGCAGCCGCAACCTCCGTTCCTTCGAGCAAGCGCATCGATCTCGGCAGCCGCAGCCGAGACGTCTTGGGCGATCTGTCGNNACCGCGGGCGGTCAGCGCCACGTCAAGGCGATCGCCAACATAAACGGCAAGGCCGATCAGATTGAGGCCAACACCCCAGNNCAGCAGCACCAGGATCGTTCGCCCCAAGAGCGAGCGCGGCCACAACCGCCGCATCAGCCACGTTCCNACCTTCGGAGCAAACAAGTAACCACCGTTGCGGACAGTCTTGATCAACTGCGGCGCCCGCGGGTCCGTTTCGATCTTGCGCCGCAGCCGGCTCACCTGGACATCGATCGAACGGTCAAACGGCTGCGCATCACGCCCGCGTGCCAAGTCCAGAAGCTGATCACGACTGAGCACCCGTTGCGGGTGGGTGACCAGAGCCGCAAGCAGTGCGAACTCGCCGGCCGAGAGCGGCACCAGCTCCCCNGATGGGGAATGCAGCGCCCGACTGTCGAGATCAAAAACAAATCCCTCGAAACGCAAGCACCCGGCGGCGCTGACCAGACCACCACCGGCACCGCCCGGCGTTCGGCCCGGAAGTGCTGCGGCGCGGCGCATCACCGCCTTGATCCGCGCCAACAGCTCGCGGGGATTGAACGGTTTCGCAAGATAGTCGTCGGCACCCATTTCGAGACCGACGATGCGATCGATCTCTTCGCCCATCGCCGTCAGCATGATCACCGGCAGGTCGGACTCCGCGCGCAACCGACGGCAAAGAGCGAGCCCGTCCTCCCCGGGCAGCATCAGGTCGAGGACGATCAGGTCGATCCCCGCNTCGTCAAGCACCCGGCGCATGTCGCGACCGTCGGCAGCGACACTGACCCGAAAGCCGTGCTGACGCAAAAACCGGGACAGCAGTTCGCGAATTTCGCTGTCATCATCAACGATCAACAGGTGCGGCATCGCATCCATGATGACCAACTATATCCGAGAGACTGGCCATCGGCAGACGTTCTCGCGAAAAATCGTGTAACGGAATTTTTCATTACCGGTCGGCTGCAACGATCTGTCGCACCTGGCGCTCCCTCCGACATACGCCGGAAACCCCGCGGAACTAACGTGCGCTTCATTGGTTGTTGGGAGCGAGCATGGCCCGCTCGCTCCTGGAAAGGAGCGAAAATATGAAGCGCACAGTGTTGAACCGAGTAGCGGTGATCGTTTTGCGGCCTTGCCGGCGCCGCTGCACCAGCCGCGGCACGCGGGCCTGATGGCGGCATGGATCCTTGCGGGCACCCGTGCGCGGGACCGGGTGGCGGCCCCGGAGGAGGACCGGGCGGTGGGTGGGGTCCTTGCGGCGGACCCGGCGGCGGCATGGGGCCGGGAACAATGATGCTGGAATGGCTCGACGAAGATGGCGACGGCACGGTGACACTTGAGGAGTTTCAGGCCGGTCACGCTGAACGGTTCGCGGAGATGGATGCTAATGGCGATGGCAAGATCACGCCTGACGAATTCAAGACACCGCCAAAGCCAAAGGAAACGCGGATGCAGCGGATGTTCCGCCGCCTCGATGCTAACAAGGACGGTGTCGTTACACTCGATGAGTTTGAAAAGCGCTCAGAAGTGAAGTTTGAGCGGTTCGACCTCAACGGCGACAAGGTGATTACGACAGAAGAGATGCAACAGGTGATGATGCGGGGCCCGCACCCCAGAAAGCCCCTGCAACGGGCAACGGGACGGATCTGCAGACCAACCCGGCCTCGGGTGAAACCAAGTTCAGCCAGTAGCCTCGACAGTGTCTAATGGGCGCGGCCTTCTCCCCTTAGGCCGCGCCCCCGGGCTGCCCGCGATCTCTCCCTGCGGGCAGCCCGACATTTGTCCCCCAATATTTATCCTTGCTCTTGTGGGCGATACGCTTGGTCAATGCTGGACGCAGTCCGCGATCCCGCCTATTGGATGTGCCATGCGGTCTCTGCGCATCCTTGCCGTCTCGATGCTGCTGGTGCTGGGCCTTGCCGGCGCTGCGAAGGCTGATCGTGCGCAGCTGACGATCGGCATCTCGCAATTCCCGCCTTCCTTTCACCCCAGCATCGAGTCGATGCTGGCGCGTTCCTACATCCTGGGATTCACCCGTCGGCCCATCACCGTCTACGATGCCGACTGGAAACTGGTATGCATGCTCTGCGTCGAGCTGCCGACGATCGAAAATGGCGGCGCGGTTCCCGAAACGACGCCGGACGGCAAGCCAGGAATGGCGGTGACCTTCCGTCTGCGTCCGGATGCTCGCTGGGCCGACGGCACACCGCTGACCACCCGGGACGTGCTGTTTACTTGGCAGGTCGGCCGACACNCCCGCTCCGGCGTGCTGCCGTCGGAGCTGTATCGCAGCATCTGGAAGATCGATGCGCCGGACGCGCAGACGTTCACGCTGCACTTTGATAAGCGCACCTTCGACTATAACGACATCAGCAGCTTCGAGCTGCTGCCCGAGCACATCGAGGCTGAGGCGTTCAAGGAGCCGGACGCCTACCCCACCCGGACCCACTTCGCATCCGAACCGACCAACCCCGGCCTGCACAACGGTCCCTATCGGATTGCCGAGGTGGTACAGGGTTCGCACGTAACCCTTGAGCGGAACCCCTACTGGACCGGTCCGGCACCCGCGTGGCCACGGATCATGATCAAGGCGATCGAGAACACCGCCGCACTGGAAGCGAACCTGCTGTCGGGATCCATCGACATGATCGCGGGCGAACTCGGGCTGAGCCTGGAACAGGCCATTGCGTTGGAGAAACGGCAGGGCAAGCGCTTCACCGTCATCTATAAGCCCGGCCTCAGCTACGAGCACCTCGACGTCAACCTGGACAACCCGATCCTTGCCGACCGTCGCGTCCGCCAGGCGCTGCTGCTGGGTCTCGATCGTGCCGCGATCACAAGCCAGCTGTTTGACGGTCGCCAACCGGTGGCCGATACCAACGTCAGCCCGCTGGATCGGATGTTCAGCCCGGACGTGCGTCATTACGGGTATGACCCGGCGACGGCCGACCGGCTGCTGACAGAAGCGGGATGGACAGCAGACAAGCCGGGCGCGATCCGCCGTAACGCCGACGGCACGCCGTTGCGCCTGGAGCTGATGACAACGGCGGGCAACCGGTCGCGCGAGCTGGTGCAGCAGGTGCTGCAGAGCCAGTGGAAGGCGCTCGGCATCGACACCGTGATCCGCAACCAGCCGCCGCGCGTGTTTNTTGGCGATACGGTGAGCCATCGGCAGTTTTCGCATCTGGCGATGTTTGCCTGGTTCAGCGCCCCGGAAAGTGTTCCGCGGACCACCTTGCACTCAAGCCAGATCCCCACCGATACCAATGCCTGGGCGGGACAGAACTACACCGGTTTCCACAACGCAGAAGTGGACAAACTGATCGAGGCCATCGAAGTCGAGCTGGACGCGGATAAGCGGCGGGAGCTGTGGGCCCGGCTGCAGGCAATCTACGCTGACGAACTGCCGGCACTCCCGCTGTGGTTCCGCGCCGACGCCTACATCCTGCCGCCCTGGCTCGACGGCGTGCGCCCCACCGGCCACCAGTATACAACGTCGCTGTGGGTCGAACAGTGGCGGGTGAAGTGATGGAGCCATCTGTCCGCAGAGAGGGCGAGTGAGGCGTCGCGAAAATCACCTGACATGCGGCTGTTCGCGCTATCCGGCAGCGGCATGCGAGCAACTCGGGCAGACAGCGTTGCTCGAACGCTCAAGCGGTCCCAAGAACCTTGCGGAGGGTTGACGTCGCGCCCCGGTTGGGTCGACTCTGCGTCTCAAGCATCGCGGCGCCTGCGAACGCGCCCGGGAGAGTGATCAAGGCGGCAATGAGCTGGAATCCGTGCGACGAGCCGGGTGAGCGGACAGACGGCGGAGCTGCGATCGACCTGGTGATTGCAGGTCGGCCGCGCGACCTGGGCGGTTTCGAGGTGCGCCGGCTGTTGCCATCACCGCGCCAACAAATGGTCGGGCCGTTCATCTTCTTCGACGAAATGGGTCCGGCCGATTTCCCGCCCGGCCGCGGAATTGACGTTCGCCCGCACCCGCACATCGGGCTTGCGACCGTCACCTACCTGTTCGAGGGCGAAATCCTGCACCGGGACAGTCTGGGCACGGTACAACCGATCCGTCCTGGCGACGTCAACTGGATGACCGCGGGACGCGGAATTGCTCACTCCGAGCGCACCAGCCCCGAGACGCGCGCCGCCGGACACCGGCTGTTCGGCATTCAGGCCTGGGTCGCCCTGCCGCGCGAAGCGGAAGAAGTACCACCCACCTTCGCACACCACCCACGCGCCACGCTGCCCGTGATTGACGGGAATGGCTGGAGCCTGCGGCTGATTGCGGGCGCGCTGGCGGGAGCCTGTTCGCCGGTCGCAACGACGTCGGAAACACTTTACGCCGACATCACGCTGCAGGCTGGAGGGTGTTTCATCGTTCCTGCAGCGCACGAGGAGCGGGCGGTGTATCCGGTGTCGGGAGAAATGGCGCTGAACGGGCAGCCGCTGGTGAAGGGCGAACTTGTGGTGTTGCGCGCAGGCATGCAGCCGGTGATTTCCGCCGCCAGCGAGGGCCGCCTGATGCTGCTGGGCGGCGCGCCGATGGACGGCCAGCGGCGGGTCTGGTGGAATTTCGTGTCATCCCGGCCGGAGCGCATCGAGCAGGCGAAGACCGACTGGCGCGAGGGCCGTTTCGAAAAGTTCCCGGCCGACGATGAGTTTATCCCGCTGCCCGAGAGTTGATCGGACGGCGGATATCCGCTGCGGTGCGGGATGCTGACACGCTATTGCCAGTCTCGCCGCGCCATACACAAAGCACCCGGCACCATGATCCGGGGGATGGGAGGAGGACGAGCACATGTTTCTTGCGCTGCTGTGGATGGAGCGATGGCTGAAGTTCCTGTCCGATGCGAGCGCCCAGTATGCTCCCCGCAGCTCACCCACGCGACCGCAGATCAATCCGAGACCAAAGCGGTGGAAGGACCGGCTGCTAATCCGGACGACACCGCCGCCGTGCCGGAAGAAGCCGACCTGCTGCAAGATGCATTGGATGAGCGGGACCAGGCATTGGCCGGGCTGCTGCTGGCACGCAGCGAGCTGCTGTCTCAGCTGGCACGAGTTTCGGGAGAGGCAGAGCAGCACCGCACCACCGCGGCCGCGCAACTGAACGAAGCCGGAGAGCGGGCCGAACAGGCGGAACAGGAACTCGCGACCACGCAGCGAGCGCTGGCCGAAGCGCAAGCCGTGCTCGAGGAGGCAAAGCATGCAACTGACTTGTTGCAGGCAGCCCGCGAGGAAGCTGCCGCAGCGGGTTCGGCGGTGGCGCAAGCACAAGACGCGGCTGACCAGGCGATTGCGGAACGGAATGCCGCGCTGGCCGTCCAGCACGCCTGGGCCGGCGAAAACGAACGATTGAAAGAGGCGCAGCGGGCAGCCCGCGTGCAGTTCGCAATCGAACGCGCAACCTTGCTCGCCGAACGGGATGCGGCACTGCTGGCCGAGCGCTCGGCCTGGGGGTGAGAACGACCGGCTGAAGGAGGCGCAACGGCGCGCACGAGTGCGCTCCGCCATCGAGCAGTCCGCCACCCTGACCGAGCGCCAGGCCTGGATAGATGAGAACGAGCGGCTGAAATCGGCACAGCGGCTCGGCAAAGTGCGGTCTGCAGCCGATCAGATGGCGCAGCTTGCCGCGCGCTCCGAGTCTGTTGCCAAAGAAGCCCCTGCCAAACAAGCTTCGGGAGCCAATCAGCCGGAGACGCCGGCAAAGGCCAATGTTCCAGCCCGGAGCACCCGGACACGGGTGCGCAAGACGAAGGCCGCGTCAGAAAGCTCGGACTCCGCCGACGACAGTTCCCAAGCACCCACATCAAAAGCGCTTCCCCGCACCCGCTGCCCTCGAGCAAGGCCGGCTCAGAAGCCGGCCCGGGCAGCGCCGCAAGATCCTGCCCAGAAGAGCGCGACTGGCACACTGATGGTGGGTTTCCAGAAGCCTTCGGACTGGGCTGAAAACACCTTCGTCTACTTCTGGGATACCGATCCGCTGACCAAAGCGCCGGAGTGGCCGGGCGTTCCGATGCAGCCGGGCCCGAGCGGGTGGTTCGTGCACCACTTCCAGGGCGTCCATGCCGCCCACTTGATTTTCACCGACGACGCCGGTCATCAGACCCCAAACCTGCATCGCACCGCGAGCGGCTGGCTCGACGAAAACGGCGAGTGGCAGGCGGAGCCACCGTCAGAGCGGACGTGAGACGAGCCGCCGCTCCCGCCTCGCGCGGGCGGCGGCCCCCTCAGTGCTTGAGGATCTGGCTGAGAAACTTCTGCGTCCGCTCGCTCTTGGGGGCGGTGAAAAAGGTTTGCGGTGGCGCCATTTCCACCACTTGGCCCTGATCCATGAACACGACGGTATTCGCCACGGTCTTGGCGAAGCCCATCTCATGGGTGACACAGATCATCGTCATCCCGGCCTCCGCCAGCTCCACCATCACGTCGAGCACCTCCTTGATCATTTCCGGATCAAGCGCCGAGGTCGGTTCATCAAACAGCATGATCTCCGGCTTCAGGCACAGAGCACGCGCGATCGCGACCCGCTGCTGCTGGCCGCCGGAGAGCTGACCCGGAAATTTGTGCGCCTGTTCCGGGATATGCACCCGCTCCAGCAGCTCCATCGCGGTGGCAATCGCCTGCTTCTTCGGCACCCGCTTCACCCAGGTGGGTGCCAGGATCAGGTTGTCGAGCACGCTCAAGTGCGGGAACAGGTTGAACTGCTGGAACACCATGCCGACCTCGCGGCGGATGCGCTCGACGGTGCGCACGTCGCGGGTCAGCTCGATGCCGTTCACCGTGATCCGGCCCTGCTGGTGCTCCTCGAGCGCATTGACGCAACGAATCGTCGTCGACTTGCCGGAGCCGGATGGCCCGCAGATGACAATGCGCTCGCCGCGATGGATCGACAGCGTCACGTCGCGCAGGACGTGGAAGACGCCATACCACTTGTTGACCTTGTCGAGCGAGATCGCGATCTCGGGCTGCGGCGTGTTTTGTGCGGTGAGGGCCACGGTTGTCTCGTCTCCTCAGCTTCGGCGGTGCCCCGTCTCCAGCTTGCGCTCCAGGAATTGGCTGTAGCGCGACATGAAGAAACAGAAGCTCCAGTAGATCACGGCCACGAAGGCGTAGCTTTCGGCGAAGAACGGTCGCCACTGCGGATCCGCAAGCGCCGTCTTTGCGGTGGTCAGCAGATCGAACAGCCCGATGATGATCACCAACGAGGTGTCCTTGAACATGCTGATGAACTGGTTGACCAGTGGCGGAATGGAGATCTTGAGGGCCTGCGGCAGGATGATCAGGCCCATCTTCCTCCAGTAGCCTAGCCCGAGCGCATCCGCCGCCTCGTACTGGCCGCGCGGCACCGCCTGCAGACCGCCGCGCACCGCTTCCGCCAAGTAGGCGGCGGTGAACAGGATGATGCCGACCTGTGCGCGCAACAGCTTGTCGATGGTCACCCCTTCCGGCAAGAACAGCGGGAACATCACCGAGGCCATGAACAGCACGCTGACCAGCGGCACACCACGCACGAACTCGATGAAGCCGACACATACGGCGCGGATTGCCGGTAGATCGGACCGGCGCCCCAGTGCCAGCAGGATCGCCAGCGGGAACGACAGGACCATGCCGACCACGGAGAGGATCAAGGTGAGCGGCAGACCGCCCCACTGATCGTTGGGCACGAACGTCAGCCCGAACACGCCACCCCACATCAGCACGGCGCAGGCCGGAAACACGACCGCCCACAGCGCCGCGAGCCACGGCCGCCAGAACGGCGGATAGCAACTCACCGCCAGGCTTGCGATGAACAGCGCCATCGCCAGCAGCGGTCGCCAGTGCTCGTCGAACGGATAGATACCGAATAGGATGAAACGGTATTTCTGATCGACAAAGGCCCAGCAGGCNCCTCGGCAGCGNCGGCACGCGGCCGGATCGCCCTGCCACACCGCACCGGTGATCGCCCACGAGATCAGCGGCGGCACCGCTTCCCACAGCACCCACACACAGAACAGGGTCAGCAGAGTGTTGAAGACACCCGAAAACAGGTTCTTGCGTGCCCANCGCTCCGAGCAACCACAAGAACCCGCGTTTGTGCGGCTTCGGCGGCAGGTGAGGAGATTCAACCGGCTCCTCCTCACGGGCGAAAATCTGGTCCGGAGTTTCTTCGAAGGGCCTGCTCATCGCGCCCCCTGCAGCGCGATGCGCCGGTTGTACCAGTTCATGAATGTCGAGATCGACAGGCTGACGGTCAGGTAGACGGCCATGATTACCGCGATCCCTTCCACCGCCTGACCGGTCTGGTTGATCGCCGTGTTGGCGACACTCACCAGATCCGGAAAGCCGATCGCTACGGCGAGCGAAGAGTTCTTGGTCAGATTGAGGTACTGGCTGGTCAGTGGCGGGATGATCACCCGCAGCGCCTGCGGCAGGATGATCAGCCGCATCACCTGTCCCCGGGAGAACCCCAGCGCCAAGCCGGCTTCCGTCTGCCCGTGCGAGACGGCCAGGATGCCGCCGCGCACGATCTCGGCGATGAAGGTGCCAGTATACAGCACAAGGCCGATCAGCAGTGCCGTGAACTCCGGCGTGACGTTCAGGCCACCCTGGAAATTAAACCCTTTCAGCTCCGGGATGTTCAATGCCGTCGGCGCGCCGCCGAGCAGCCAGACCAGCGCCGGCAGCCCTAAGATCAGCGCCAAACCGGCCTTGACCGTCGGGAACAACTGGCCGGTGCGCTCCCGCCGCAGTCGTGCCCAGCGGGCGAGTGCCCAGGTGGCAGCGATGCCGACCAGCGCTGCCACCAGCATCAGCAGGTGCGTCGACTGCCAGACCGGCTCAGGAAACCGCAAGCCACGGGCACTGAGGAAGACACCCGGCACCGGATTGAGCGCTTGGCGCGGCCCGGGCAGTGCCTCGGTGATCAGCGCGTACCAGAAGAACAGCTGCAACAACACCGGGATGTTGCGCAGGCCTTCCACATAGATGGTCGCGAACTTGGCAACCAGCCAGTTGCGCGACAGCCGGGCCACTCCGAACACGGTGCCGATGATCGATGCCAGCACGATGCCGACGACCGAGACCTTGAGCGTGTTTGCCAGCCCGACCACCAGCACATACAGATAGGTGTCGGTCGGACTGTAGGGGATCACCGACTCGCTGACCCCGAATCCGGCTTCCCGTCCAAGGAACCCGAATCCGGTGGCGATGTTGCGGCTTTCAAGGTTGGCAAGCGTGTTGGAGATCAGGTAGGCGGCGATGGCGACGACGCCGCCGACAACGGCAATCTGGTAGAGCACCGCGCGCACGCGACGGTCGTTCCACCAGGGAACGGAGGCCGCGTGTGCGGCGGACCGATCCAGTTCGGGCATCAGGAAGCGCCTGAAGCGTTGTGGCGCCACCCCGCGAAACGGGGCGGCGCCTGTTCCTCAGCGGATCGGCGGTGAATATTGCAAGCCGCCGTTTGTCCACAGCGCATTCAGCCCGCGCGGCAGCTTCAGGCGGGAGTCCATGCCCACGTTGCGCTCGAACGATTCGCCGTAGTTGCCTACCTGCTTGATGATGTTGTAGGCCCACTTGTTATCAAGGCCCATTCCCTTGCCGAGGTCGCCGGTGACGCCCAGCAGCCGCTGGTTGTTCGGATCCGAGCTCTTCAGCATCTCGTCGACATTGGCCGACGTAACGCCCCGCTCTTCGGCATCGACCATCGCGAACAGCGACCACTTGACCACATCAAACCACTGATCGTCGCCCTGGCGGACCGACGGGCCGAGCGGTTCTTTCGAGATCAGTTCCGGCAAGATCACGTAATCATCGGGATTGGGCGTGTCGTTGGCGCGGATGGCGGCGAGTTGCGAGCCGTCCGAGGTGATCGCATCGCACCGCCCGGCAATGAACGCTGCCGTGACTTCCTCATACTTCTCGATGGTGACCGGCTTGAACTCCATCTTGTTGGCGCGGAAGTAGTCGGCAAGGTTGAGCTCGGTGGTGGTTCCGGTCTGAACGCAGACGGTGGCACCCGACAGCTCCTTGGCACTGCTCACGCCGAGGTTCTTCGGCACCATGAAGCCCTGGCCGTCGTAGTAGTTGACGCCGGTAAAGTTCAGGCCGTTGGCGGTATCGCGGGTCAGCGTCCAGGTCGTGTTGCGGGACAGCACATCCACTTCACCCGATTGCACCGCGGTCAGACGCGCCTGCGCGCTGAGCGGCACATATTTCACTTTCTTCGCATCTCCGAACATCGCGGCCGCGACGGCGCGACAGACGTCAACATCGATGCCCTGCCAGACGCCCTTATCATCCGGTGCACCGAAGCCGTAGAGCGCGCTGTGCACACCGCAGACGAGCTCGCCGCGTTCCTTCACGGCATCGAATGTCGCCCCGGCCACCGCGCGGCCAGGAGACCCGACAAAAACGGCGGATGCCACAACGGAGGCCGCAACCAGACCTTGCTTAATCCTGTTCGTGTTCATCGAAGCTCCCTTCGCCAGCCAGCGGTGCCGGACCCCGCTGTGGGGTGTTACCCGGATCGTCCCGTCGATCCTCACCACCGCGTGTTAACGCGCCTTATTCTTAGTATGAAGCAGTTTTGCCGTCTGGCGAACCCCAAACGGGGCAGATAAAGCTCCTGAACACGGCAATCAATGAGCCCCTACAACGAACATTTCATACAAGGTCAGGAGGATCTCTACGACGATCAGAATGACGATGTACCACTCGACCCGCAGGCTTCGGCGGGCCTGCAACAGGCCCAGTGCTGTCGTTGCCGTCTGCGAGATCAGTTCCAGCTTGCGCGACAACGCCCGGTCGCGCTCCGGCAGCTCAAACTCTTCTTGCAGACGGAGGTAAAGGCGTTCCAGCTCCGGCCGGTCCCACAGCAGCTCCGGCTTTTCCGTCACTTCGACCCGGCCGACCATCCGATGCTGGGACAACAGGACGTCACCGATGTGATCAAGCAGCTCTTGTGCCGCGACACGGCGCCCGCCACGACCGTGCAGGGCGGCGGCCACCGGCTCGATGCGATCGAACGCCCGAAAGACGCGATGTTCATTCCAGGCGATGACAACACTCTTCGCAAGCACATCGGCTACAACGAGCAGCCGTTCCGTCGTCACCTCGCGAAGGTGAATGACGCCTTGCGCATCCACCCGCTCTTCGCCGCCCGGTTCAACCCGCAGCTGGGCTTCTTCGCTCTCCGGAGTGTCGAACGGATCACCAACGACGCTGTTCAGGCTGACGAGGAAAGCAGCCTCCTCAACCGGCTGAAGATTGAACAGCACCGCCGCACCATAGCGAAACAGCACCGCCATTCCGCGCTCGCCGGCTGCCACGGCAAGCGGCGCCACCGCCAAGGTCTCGGTGCGATTGAGGGCCCTCAGGTCGATGCGCTGACCGACCAGAAATGCTCGTACACTAACCTGCTGCCAGCCGATAAAATCGTTCTGCTTCACCGCAGTGCTATTCCTCGCCTCTCAGACGCGGACACGCGGCTAGTATCGGCCATCAACAGCAGCCGTGACGCAAAAACACTCTGGTGACTGCAACGCCCCGGGAACGGCGTGCGTACTACCACCACCAAGCATAGGGCAGTCTGAGAGTATGGGCTGGAACTGAAAGGTCAGGTCGTGGATCTAAAACCGCGCTATACCATTCGGCAGAAGCCGCGACTGCCGACAACCACTGCCGGGCAACGGTGACCGGATACGACAGCACGGACACATCATTCGGGTTCATCACCCACCTCCATTACTCTCTTATCTTCGTAACATCTGAACAGCTGCACAACATCACCAGATTTTTCACTCCTCGGCACAAAACATGGGACTTGACAGCGGAAAACCAGAATTTTCAGAACCCTTTGCCTGAAGCTGCGCGGACAGGCGAGCAGAATCGGCTTGTCGCGAAGCGCTCAGGCGTGCAGCACGCGCTGGGCGGTTTGTGCTCGATCCTGGGACTGCTATAAGAGAGAAACGGATTTGTTGGACCGTAGCGCCGACATGCAGGAGGCGAAAGTGACGAGACTCACACGGGAGCGGGTTGTGAGCCTGGTCGGTCGGGGTCGGCTGGACGATCACGCGATCGCTGAAATCATCCGTACCGGGGCCACCGAGCTGGAACTGCTTGAGGCGGCTAATCGGGTAACGCGGGGTAGCAGCGACGTCGGCGTCGAGAAGATGAAACCGATGAGTCGCACGGTTGCGATCCTCTGCGAGATCCTCGCGGTGGCCGGATTTGATCTGGGAGAGCCGGACTGACGCGCACTGACCTTCCGGTACGCGGTCGCGAACCGATGATCTGCCTTGTGTTACTGCCCCTCTGGTTCCGGGGATCGATTCGAGTTGTCAGCGGCGGCGACACCCATAGGGCTTCGAAGAAAAAGCTTTAGGACCAGCTCGTCGGGCCGATTCGCTATCGAAGAACGCTCCCTCCTCGTCCGACGCAACGACGCTAACTGACCCGCGCGGGAGCGAGTCCTAATTTGTGGGTGCTCGGAGCAAGAAGAGGTCGTACTGGAACAGCTGCGAGTTGCGGGTGGCTGCTGGATCGACATTTCAGGCAACATCACCTATGGCCCCGTTTACCTCTGCAAACAGGTTGTGTTGAAATTGCGTCTCAGGGAACGCATCATCTGTTTTTGTTGCAGCGCAGCAGCCGGCAGCAGGTCATACAGATGATCGGCAGACGAAGGACAATGCATCGGGATGAAACACTGGACGCTGGACGACATTCCGTGGAACCGCTTTGAGAGGGCANGATTCGATACCGATCTGGTTGCTGTCGTCAAAACCGCCTCGCTTGTGGAACGAAATTCGGCTGACTACGCCACCTATCTGTGTAACGTGTTTCCCGACGATGCTGGATTTCAGGCGGCAGCGCGGACCTGGGCGGAGGAAGAAGCCCAGCACGGCGAAGCTCTGGGGCGATGGGCGGAAATGGCGAGCCCCGGCTTCGACTTCTGCGACGCCTTTCGGCGCTTCACCGAGGGCTACCGGATCCCGGTTGATTCGTCGGCTTCTGTCCGTGGCTCGCGTTCGGCCGAATTGATTGCTCGTTGCGTCGTCGAATCGGGAACGAGTTCCTTTTATTCGGCGCTGCGTGATGCCAGCGCTGAGCCGGTCCTGCGGGCGATCTGTCACCGCATCGCCGGCGATGAGTTCCGGCACTACAAACTGTTCTATGACAACCTTCAACGCTACCTTGCGACGGAGCGGCCGTGGCGGGTGCGCCGGCTGATCGTTGCCTGCGGACGGTTTCTGGAAATCGACGATGACGAACTGTCGTTCGCCTATCACTGCGCCAACGAGCCCGATCAGCCTTATGACCGGGTCAGGGCGAACGAGGCTTACACCCGGCGGGCAAGCCGGTACTATCAGCGCGGCCACGTCCAGCGGGCGGTGAACATGATGCTGAAGGCAAGTGGCGTCGATCCGACCAGTTGGCTGGGTGCAATGGTCACGCGCCTTGCCTGGCGGCACGTCCAGCGCCAGCAGCGCCTGCCACTGGCCGCCTGAACGTTCCGTCTTCCTTGCGTCCCCGCGGCTCCTTTTCCCAGTAGAGGAGCTGACGGGTGTTGTGATCGCAGGCTTACAGTAAGCCGAGGACAGTGATCTCCTCGCGCAGGGTCTCCGGGTCGACGTAATGGATGGTCTGCATCCCGAGCGACCGCGCACATTCGACGTTCGCGGGAGAATCGTCGATGAACAGGCAGAACTCGGCGCGCAGGGCAAACCGCTCGAACAGGTGATGAAAGATTGCCGGGTCCGGCTTGATCAGGCCGATCTCGCCGGACACCACGATTCCGTCAAACTGTGCAAACACGTCGAAGCGCCGCTGCATCAGCGGGAACTTTTCGGCCGAGAAATTGGTCAGTGCATACAGCGGCCAGCCTTGTGCCTTCAGTTCGTGGACCAGATCGCAGGTCGCGTCGTGCGCCCAGGGAACCATCTCTTCCCAACGGACATCATAGGCTTCGATGAGATCCGTATGCTCGGGAAAGCGATCGCACAGGTCCTCGACAGCCTGGGTAAAGGGACGGCCGGCATCCTGCGCCGCGTTCCAGATTGGGGTGCACACGTCGGCAAGAAACCGCTCCATTCCCGTCTCATCGCCGTCAAACAGCTTGCGATAGAGATATCGCGGGTTCCAATCGATCAATACGTTTCCTACATCGAATACGACCGCGTCGATCGCTGTCATCGTCCCTCCTGGCAGCGCAAGCGAACCCGTTTGCGCAGCTTTCGGCAATGTGCTACCGCAGTTCGCACATGCAAGGCGAACGCCAGTCGGAGGATCCTGCATCATGGCCATACTCGATCTCGAAGCGTTCGAGCGGGCGACGCTGCAGCGCGACCCGTGCGACTTCATCGTCGTACCCGGTTTTGTCAATCCGACCGCGCTGCCGGAGGTGAACCACGATTATCCGGAGATTACCGAACCCGGAAATTTTCCGCCGGATCAGCTGACGTATGGTCCCTCGTTCGCCACGATGCTCGCGGAGCTGGAAAGCGATGAGATGCGCGCCGCATTCTCCCGGAAGTTCGGCATCGGGCTGGGTGAGCTGGTGCTGCAGGCGACGGTGCGCAAGTACAGCGAGGCATCCGACGGCAACATCCACAACGACTCGCGCACCAAGATCGTCACCGCGCTGATCTACTTCAACGAGAGCTGGCCACACGCCGGTGGCCGCCTGCGCCTGCTGCGCGACNCCCAAAACATCGACGACTACGCTGCCGAGGTGGTGCCGGAGGGTGGCACCCTGCTCGCCTTCCGCCGTTCTGAGCGTTCCTACCACGGCTTCGTTCCCTGCGAGGCAGAGCGCCGATCGCTGCAGATGTACTGGGTCAAGCCGAAGCGCGAAAGTCGCGATGAGCGCGGTCCCGGAAGCCTGAAAAAGCGCATCAAACGCTTGTTCAAACGCGGCTGACGCGGATCCTCCGGCCCACAAACAGGGCCACCCTCGGGACAGCCTGTCCTTGGCCGCACGAGAGCCCGACTGCGCAAATCGCCGTAGCGATGCGTTCCATCGGTGCTGGGCATGACTCCGGCCACGCGTGGCCGCGCTTTCAACCGACAAACCGCATCAGACGGAAAGGCGTGCCAACATGATGACGCTCTATTGCCGCCGCGGCGGTCGGATCGTCGCCGATTCGGCCAAAGCGGGCGAACCGCTCCCAGACGGGGTCGTCTGGGTGGACATGCTCGATCCGACCGTCGAAGACGTCGAACACATCAAACAGATAGCCGGCATCGAAATCCCCACGCCAGAAGAGATGCGGGAAATTGAACCGTCCAGCCGACTCTACCGCGAAGGCTTGGCCCTGTTCATGACCGCGAGCGTGCTCTACCACACGGACACGTCTGATCCGGAGACGCGCGCGATCACCTTCGTGCTGGCGGACGGACTGATGACGACGATCCGCTACGTCTCGCCGATCCCCTTTCAGACCTTCCAAACGCGGCTGCAAACCCAGCCGGAGCTGTGTTCGAGTGCCGAGGNNGCGCTGGTGGAACTGCTGGACGCCATCGTTGATCGCCTCGCCGATACCCTGGAGGGCGTGGATACGCAGGTCAGCCAGTTATCAAAAATCATTTTTGCCCCGCTGAACGGTCACGGTGGACCACGCGACTACACCGAAGAACTGCAAAAGATTGGCGTGAACGCCGTACGCTGTTCGAAGGTCGACGAAAGTCTGGTCAGCATGTCGCGGCTTCTGACGTTCTTCGACGCCAATATGCGCAACGTTGGCCACAAGCAAGCCCGCGTCCGGATCAAGGACCTGCAGCGCGATATCATCTCGCTGATGGGCTACGTCGAACGGATGTCGGAAAAGCTGCAGCTGCTGCTCGAAGCAACGCTCGGCATGATCAACATTCAGCAGAACAATATCATTAAGATCTTCTCGGTCATCGCGGTGGTGTTTCTGCCGCCGACACTGGTTGCAAGCATCTACGGCATGAACTTCCACCTGATGCCGGAGCTGAACTTTTCGTACGGCTATCCGCTGGCACTGCTGCTGATGCTGTTGTCCGCGATCGGCCCGTATCTCTACTTCCGAAGGCGCGGCTGGCTATAACCCGCCAGTCGCCGCCCGATTTCCGCCCCGAGTACGACTCAATCCCCAGAAAAATCCGCTCTGAAGATTATTCCGGCATCCCTGGAGGATCGGGATCGAAATCCCAGTCTTCCCGATCGGCATCCGGGTACTTCTTGATCCACCCGGCCAGGATCTGAACGTGTTCCGCCTCCTCGGCGGCAAACTCCACCGCGAGTTCACGGACGCGCGCATTCTCGGACGCAGCCGCGACAGAGGCGTAAAAATCATGGGCCTGCCGCTCAGCCCGAATCGCCAGCTTCAGCGCCTGCAATGGCGTCATCAGGTAGTGGACTTTGTCCATCGAGGGNGCTTCCGGACTCTCGCCGTTCTCCCAGACGAAATCCCACGGTGCGATGTGCGGCAGAGTCATCCCTCTGCGAGCGCTNTCGACCTCTTCCGCGTGTTTGCGGCCGTAGCGGCCAAAACGGGCGAACAGCTCCGAGACCTCCGGATTGTTGTGCACCGACATGGCCTCGCCGATTTCCTGGTATCCGGCCGCCGCTTCGTTCTCCAGCGTCAGTGCATGCGCCAGAAACACCTCGACGGAATCGATCTTGCCGGAGATTTTTACATCGTCGCTCACGAATGCCTCCTCCTCGCTGCTCCGCGGCGCCCTGCGACCCTGTTCCCCACAGTCCGTTGGGCAGCCCGCTTTGGCGATTGCCGCTCAGACAGCGAATGCCGCCTCAAGGGTGTCCACGCCCGTACTCGCCTGCAGGTCCGGACGGTAGACCGGCCGCCGTCCGACGTACATCACGCCGGTGCTCAGGCCGTCATCCGCCATCAGCCAGCGGGCCGCCAGATCGGGTTCCGAGGTGGTGACGATGTCGGCCTTGCGGACGGTGGTTTTCCATTCCTTCTGCTCGGGCTGGTAGGTGACGCACTGGCTGAGCACCTGGACCATCGAGAACCCCGGATGGCGCACGGCTTCGCTGATCACCCGTGCGGTCCCATTCGGATCGCCGGCGTAGCAGCGCGCAATGAAGTTGGCGCCGGCTGCCAAAGCCACCCCNAACGGATGAAACGGGCTCACGCCGGTGCCGTGCGGTGTCAGCTTGCTGCGGCTCCAGTCGGCGGGCGTGGTCGGCGAAGCCTGGCCCTTCGTCATCCCGTAAACCTGATTGTCCATCACGATGTAGGTCAGATCGACGTTACGCCGGCAGGCGTGCAGAAAGTGGTTGCCGCCGATCGAATAGCCGTCGCCGTCGCCGCCAGCGACGACCACCGTCAGATCGGGACGGGCCACCTTCAGCCCGATCGCCACCGGCAGCGCACGTCCATGCAGCGAGTGGAAGCCGTAAACGCTGGTGTACGCCGGAATGCGCGACGAGCAGCCGATTCCGGAGATCACGGCGGTGTTCTCCCGCGTCACCCCAGTNTCGGCCAACGCCTTGGTCAGTGAGGACAGAACCGAATAGTGGCCACAACCCGGACACCAGACCGGGCGGTAGTCCGACTTGTAGTCGCTGGCGGTCAGTGTCGGTGCCGGCGTTTCGGTGCTCGCGGTCATGCGCTCTGGCTCCAGGACAAGATGTTTTGAAGAACTTCGCCGGGCCGGATCGGCAGGGGNCCGGCCCGATTGAGGACGTGAATCTGGCGCGGCAGGTCGTAGTGCGCCCGCAGATAGCGGTAGAACTGCTGCGAGTGGCTCTGCTCTACCACCAGCACACGTTCCNNGCCCTCCATCGCTGCGGCAAAACGCTCGGTCTGCGCCGGCGCCAGGAGCCGCAGACAGACGAGCCGGGTTTCAATCCCCTGCGCGCGGGCTCGCTCGCAGGCTTCGCGCACCGGATTGGTGCACGACCCNCAGGTCAGCACGACCAGTGGACCCGATCCCTCGATATCGGCCCAGTGCTGGCCGAAGTCGAACAGCTCCAGCTTGCTCGCGCGCTTTGCCAGCTGCTGCTCGTGGTCCTCGGCGGCGCTAGACGGGCGGCCGGAGATGGCATGTTCCAGGCCGTCGGCGACGTAGGTACCACCGACAGTACCCGGAATCGCCATCGGCGAGACGCCCGATGCCGTCAGCGCGTAGCGCTGGAACCCCTCAACTCCCTCGGCGACAACCTCGCGCTTTCCGAAAAAGGCGAGATCGGCAGGCCGTTCGATCACTGCACGGGACTGCCCCAGCGACTGGTCGGTCAGCATGATCACCGGCACCTGCAGGTGTTCTGCCAGGTGCACCGACCACTGCGCAGTAAACAGGCAATCGCCGATCGAGCGGGCAGCAGTCACCACGTGTGGGGCATCGCCGTGCAGACCGTACAGTGCGATGTTCAGATCGCTTTGTTCCGACTTGGTCGGGATGCCGGTGGACGGCCCGCCCCGCATGACATCGACGACCACGATCGGTGTCTCCGAGGCCACCGCAAGCCCGATCGATTCCATCATCAGTGCCAAGCCCGGCCCGGAGGTGGCGGTGAGCGACGGTGTACCGCCGAACGAAGCGCCAATGATCATGTTGATCGAGGCCAGTTCGTCCTCGGCCTGCACCAGCACGCCGCCGACCTTCTCCAGGTTCGGCGCCAGCCATTCCAGGACCTCTGTCGCAGGCGTAATCGGATAGGCGGCACAAAACCGCACGCCGCCACGAACGGCCCCCAGCCCTGCCGCCTCGTTGCCGCTGATGTTCCAGCGCGGCGGCGGCTCGGTGGCCGCCTGCGGCGGTGTCGGCTGGTCGTCGAGCTTGCCTTCGATCAACGCTCGGCCCGCCCGCACGCCGTCGAGGCCGGCATCCAGCACAGCCTGACCACGCTTGCCCAGTGACTTCGTCACCACTTTGCCGACGATGGCCTCGTCCACGCCGAGCAGGGCGACCAGGATGCCCAGCCCCAGCATGTTGAGGCGACCGCCGGGCAGGCTCTTCACCGTTTCCTGCAGCGGCAGTGCGATGATCCGCGCACCGCTGGCGGCAATCCGTGCCGGTACGTCGCCAGCGCCGGCGTCGCACAACACCAGGCTCGCGGAATCGAGGATGATCTCGGCGGCGAATCGCTCGACGTTCATCCAGTCCAGCGCCACCATCACGTCGAAGCGGTCGTCGAGGCAGTTCACCGGCTCGGCGCCGACTCGAACGAATGCGGCGACTTCGCCGCCGCGAATCTGTGGCCCGGACGAGCGCGCCATCAGGCCAAACAGGCCGGCCTTTGCCACCGCATCAAGCAGCATCTGAGACGCGGTCATCACGCCGGCACCACCGGCGCCGGTGACCGCAATGGAAAGGGTGCGAACAGCCAAGAACGAGTCCTCCGATATCCTCAACAGAACCGGCGCGCGCGGGGCACGGGGCGGCGCCACTTTAGGGCGTTCGTCATCCGGCGTGAACGCTTTAACGTCCCGTCCGCCGGATTTGCGTTGTTCGACCGCGGACGGGTCGATCGCGCCAATGGCGCACTGTTGCCGCGCACCTATGCAAGCCATATGCCTCATAGTAAGAGCGACAGTCCATCCGCCTGTAACACGTCGGTGAAGCTCCACCACCAGAGTCCCCTTGATACCAGGCAGCAGAGGGATTCGCGCTGCCGCGAACCTCCGGTTATCGTGAGCAGACGTGGAACAGCTACGCCCACGCTTCGGGGAAGAGCCGTTGACCCAGAATGCCGCGTCATCTGCGGCCAACCGGCGCCACGCGCCGGCGGCGCTGCGCAATCGCGAGCCGATCCGTACGGTCCTCAGCCAGGTATTGCCGCAAGCAGGTCGGGTGATGGAAATTGGCGCCGGCACTGGAGAACATGCCGTTCACTTCGCCGCGGCATTTCCACAAATCATCTGGCAACCCACGGATCCGGACCCGACTGCCGTGGCCAGCATCGCCGCATGGTCAGCGGACGTGCGGCTGCCAAATCTTCTTCCGCCGCTGTCGCTCGATGTGCGCTCCCACCCCTGGCCGTCCGAA
Source organism: Defluviicoccus sp. (assembly GCA_013414705.1). Taxonomy (GTDB): domain Bacteria; phylum Pseudomonadota; class Alphaproteobacteria; order Rhodospirillales; family Defluviicoccaceae; genus Defluviicoccus. The sequence goes on along the minus strand of CP058705.1, from coordinate 1,120,882 downwards.
GCCGGCACCGCCGTCGATGCGGTCGTTTCGATCAACATGATCCACATCGCGCCCTGGGAAGCCTGCGAAGGACTGATGGCGGGCGCGGCCGAAGTCCTGCGGCCGGGCGGTGTGCTGTTCCTTTACGGCCCGTTCAAGCAAGACGGACAGCATACGGCGCCGTCGAACGCGGCGTTTGACGCGAGCCTGAAGAGACTGGATCCGCGCTTCGGCGTTCGTGACCTTGATACCGTGGCGGCGCAGGCCGCGACCGGCGGCCTGACGTTTGAGCGCGCGGTACCGATGCCAGCCAACAATCTGTCCGTGGTCTTCCGCAAGCTTGGCGGATTGACAGCCGGTTCGTGCGGCGACGGCGCCACCATCTGATCAGCAAACGCCGTAGCCGCTCCATGAACCGACCGGATACCGCCCGACGAGGGCGTGGCGCTGCGGCAAAACGCCAGCCCCGTTCGCGGCGAGCAGGGTTACCGCAGGCTAGCCCAGGCGGACAAAGCGCGGAGCTGCGGGCTCTTCTTCATCATGTGCGCCTCCATGCGGCGCAGCACGTTGTCGAGCACGGACACGCCTTCGGCGATGTAGGGCCCCTTGTTCAACATCACGCATTCGGCGCGGTTGCCCATTGCCGCGTCCGTGAACTCGCCGCGCGACGGCATGCCGCGCTTGACCAGGCTTTCCAGCACCTGCGTCGCCCAGATCACCGGCACGTGCGCCGCCTCGCACACCCAGAGGATCTCCTCTTGCACTTCCGACAGCCGCTCGTAGCCGATTTCGACCGCCAGATCGCCGCGAGCGATCATCACCGCGAACGGATTGGCTCCGGCCGCCTGGACGATGATCTCCGGAAGGTTGGTGAAGGCCAGCTGGGTTTCGATCTTGGCGACGATGCCCAGNCGGCGGCTTCCTGGCCGGCGTTTCTCCAGCTCCGCCTGCAGCAGTGCGACGTCTTCTTTGCTCTGAACGAAAGAGTAGCCGACCATATCCGCGTGCTGCGCCACGAAGTCCAGGTCTTCCAGATCTTCCGCCGACAGCGGCGAGACCTTGAGCGTGGTCCCGGGNAAGTTAATGCCCTTTTCCGTCTCCAGCGGCTGGCCGTCGGGCGGCGTCCGGGTGACGGCAACCAGCAGGCCTTCCGGGCGGACCTCCTCGACGAAGCCCACGATCAGCCCGTCCTTGATCGAGACCTTGGCGCCCTCGGAGACCTGCCGCAGCACGTCGGGCATGGCGCAACTCGTCTGGAACGGAAATGCGCGACGTGGTTCCGGCTCGTCGAAGGTGATCAGGATGTGATCGCCCGCCTCCACCGTCGGGCCTTCTTCGGGGGTGAGAACGGTGCGGGTGCGGATCTTCGGCCCCTGCAGGTCCATCAAGATCGGACATTCGCGGCCACGCTTGTGCGCCGCCTCGCGAATGTTGTCGATCATCTTGCTCCAAGCCTTGGGGCCATCGTGGGCACAGTTGATGCGTGCCGCATCCATGCCGCCATCGACCAGCGCCTGCACATGCTCCGCGTTCTTGGCCGCCTTCGGCGCCATGGTCACCAGGATCCGCGTATGCCGCCCGCTCCGCGCCGGGCCGAGCAGCATATCGGTGGCCCGGTCCAGTTCCTGCATGCCGGCCCAGAAGATATCGGGACCAGGGCGCCCGTTCATGCCATCGGCATCGCCGCTGATCATCTTCAGATTAACCAGAACGGACTCGAGGGTTGGCATCACCCGGCTTTCGCTGCGCCCCAGCCCCGTCAGTCCCAGACCGACCAGCGGCTTCTGCAGCGTTCGCAGATCAAGCTCGCGCAGCGCGAGATAATGAGCAAGATTGGTCGCCCCCTGCTGAAACGCTCCGCGCTTGAGCATCGGCTCCCAGCGATGAAGAATATTTGCGCCCTCGCTCGCCACGTGGTCGCGCACCTTGCGCATCTCCGCCCATAACTCTGCCGCATCAGTTGTCGCAGAGGGAAGCGTGGCGATGCTGCTCGTGGTCATCGATCTTGGTCTCCCGTCGTCCCGATGGGCGGGATCATCGACGGGGGTACCGCGAGCAGCAATTTACAGATTCATGACACTTGCCCGCCGGCTGGCCTGATCGCGCTCACACCGATAACGAAAATCACGAGCGACTGCTACGCTCAACGATGAAAGCCAGTACCTCCAGCACCACCAGTGCGAGCACGGTTGCCGCCCCGGCCAGAACGTACAGACCGAGACCGCTGGCAAGACCGACACCACCGATCAGCCACCACTGGCACCAGTGGTGGCAAGACCAATGCCAGAGGGTCGATGCAGGAACACGCCAGCACCCAGAACCCCAATTCCTCCAATCGCCCCCTGCAGAATACGGCCGACGTCGCCGGAAATCGCATGGCCTTCGAGTTCCTGTCCCCGGCCGATCTCGACCACGATGAGCGCAAAAACGCAAGAGCCGATGCCCACCAGCATGATCGTGCGCAACCCTGTGGGCTTATTGCGCAACTCCCGTTCCAGACCGACAATTCCCGCGCAGAGGGCAGCGACGCCCAGCCTCAGCGCCAGTGTGGTCGGCTCGATCACGCCCATCGCGCCTCCTCCTCTTACATCTGCACGAGCAGACATATGCATGCGCAGATCGTTTTTTGCGAATTTGTATCCCGACTCAGTCGTAGATATCGTCATCTGTGGCTGCTGCTGCCGAAGGAAGCCATACCATGCCCTCTGCTGCCGATCGCCTGCGCACCCTGCTTCGGCGCGACACACTGCTGCTATTGCCGTGCTGCTTCGATGCGCTGTCGGCGATGCTGATCGAACGCGCCGGCTTCGAGGCAGCGTTCATGAGCGGCTTCGCCGTCTCGGCGGCACGCCTGGCGCTGCCCGACACAGGTCTGATCTCACTCGGTGAGATGCTCGACCAGGGCCAGCGCATTTGCCGTGCCACGATGCTGCCGGTGATCGGTGATGGCGACACCGGCTACGGCAATGCGATGAATGTCAAACGGACGGTGCACGAATACGCGGCCGCGGGATTTGCCGCCGTCATGATCGAAGACCAGCTTGCTCCCAAGCGGTGTGGCCACACCCTTGGCAAGCAGGTGGTCGATCGCGACGAGGCGGTGATGCGCATCCGCGCCGCATGCGATGCCCGTGACGAGGGAGCCAATATTCTGATTCTGGCACGGACCGACGCGCGTGCGACCCATGGCCTCGACGAGGCGATTGCCCGTGCCCGCGCGTTTTCTGCTGTCGGTGCCGATCTGCTGTTCGTCGAGGCCCCTGCTTCGGAAGACGAAATGAGCGAGATCTGTCGCGCCGCACCGGGCCTGCATCTGGCCAACATGCTGGACGGTGGAACGACCCCTGTGCTGCCACCGGACCGCCTGCGCCAGCAGGGCTTCGCCATGGCTGCATACCCATTGGTCCTGCTCTCAGCGGCGATCGGCGCAATGCAGAGCGCTTTGGCCGGACTGACCGCGGGCGAAATGCCGTGTCATGGCGTGCCCAGCTTCGCGGAGATACGATCGCTGGTCGGCTTCGATNCGTACGATACCGAAGCGAAGCGGTACTCCGGCGCGTGATCACAGGCGGTTTGAAGCGCCGCCAATCGCGAATGTCACCGCAACAGAAATCCTGCCGACGAGACACCGGCTATTCCCTGCAACGAACTCGGGGAACATTCTCATTGCACGAATTTTCCGATCATGTCCGATATTATTTACACAATTTTTACGTTATTAATAAGTTGGTTTTTCAGTACCATGCATCATATTGTGCTAATTTACGCATGGCGTGCAGACGCCGACCCAATTCCACATCGTTACAGTCTCCTCAGGTTTACTTGTGGAAAGTAACTGATAAGGTAATCTGCGATTTTATTGCGAATGCACATATTAAAACTATCCGCATTAATGATGCATCCCACTCCCTGTTTAGCGATAAAAGAGCCTATTTTCCGACACAATACGCTTCTAATACTCTAAATCAACTTTTATATTATTATGTTTGCAAAAGCGAAACAACGGCCATCAGCAGTATTCGCTAGTGCAGCATTTCGCTTCACGCAAACCTGCATTGCAATTTTGGGCTGGCGGGGTACCCAACGAGCAGGCTAAACAAGCCGGCCCTCGTCGGAAAAGACGGGTAACGAACAAAATCAAGAGTCCTCGATCCGACGAGGAACCGTGCATAAGCTAGGGAGGGAACCCGATGAAGCAATCCCAACCCCTCGGCGTGCTGCTGGGAGTGGTCCTGTTGACCGCCAGCGCGCTCGCAGGTAAGGCAAGCGACACCATCAACGTCGGCCAACTCGTGGCGGAGACAGGTGCAACGTCACAGGTGGCACGCGTCTACGGCCAGGGTGTTTCAGACGCCTTCGGTTACATCAACGCCCATGGCGGCGTCGACGGCAGTACGATTAACCTTGAGACCCTCGACTACGGCTATGAGGCGACAAGGGCGATCGAGATCTACAAGCGCTGGTTAGCAAACCTCAAGCCGGTGGCCATCATGGGATGGGGCACCGCGGACACCGAAGCGCTGGTCGATCGCGTGAGCAAGGACGCCGTGGTCTTCATGTCCGGTTCGTCGTCCGGCCACCTGACCGATCCCACCGGACACAGCCCGTGGGCCGAGAAGGCAGCACCGTACAACTTCTTCTATGGACCGTCTTATTCGGACGGATGCCGTGCGCTGGTGCAGTGGGCGGCGGAGCAGTGGCAAAGTNCCGGTTCGGGCGCCCGCGGCTCGACGTTCCTCGGCGATCTGTACCGCCCGAAGCTGGTCTACATGGGCGACAATCACCCCTATCCAAACGCTCCCAAAGCGGCGTGCACAGATTATGCACGCGATCTGGGTTTCGAGGTGCTGCCGCCGGTGCGCTACTCGCTGTCCNCCGGTGACTTCTCCGCGCAATGCGAGACCTTGAAGCAGTCGGGTGCCAACTTCGCATTCCTCGCCAATACGTCGGAATCGAACGTGGCCCTCCTGAAGGCCTGCGCCAAGCAAGGCGTGAATACCCAATTCCTCACCAACATCTACGGTTGGGACGAAGCCGCCGCCAAGCAGGCGGGTGACGCCGGCAATGGCTTGGTGTGGGTGGTCAGCACCGCACGCTGGGGAGCCGACGTACCCGGCATGGCGACGGTGCAGGCTGTTTCGAAGATATCCGACCCGAGTGGAGAGGAGTATCGTTCGGGCCACTATATTCGTGGCGTGTGCTCGGCCTTCCTGATGCGCGACGCGATGGCGGGAGCAGACAAGGCGGGCGGGGTAAGCGGTCCGAACATTAAAAAGGCGTTCGAGGAAATGCGCGACCATGTCCCCGAAGGCCTGACTGGTGTCTGTTTGCCATCTTCGTGGACACCGATGGACCACCGCAGCACGACGACGGTGCTTCTCAACCGGAACGAATACAATTACGGCGCCGTATCGGCTCAGCAGATCTATGAGACGAGGCTCCCGCTGCGCCCCGACTGGTTAGGCTGGTAAGCGCCTCCCCAAGCCAATAACACCCCCGCCAGTTCCACGCCGCGGACGATGGTCGTCCGTGCGCTTGGACTGGTGGCAAAGAAAAGGAGTTGAGACGACCATGAGTAACGGTAAGCCCGCAATTGCCGTTCCACCCTCTGCGGCAGTTGCACCTGCGCTGCCCGCAAAAATGGCCATCGCCGACACGACTGCCAACCCGGCGCCGCTTGGCCTGCTGTGCTTTGCACTGACAACGATCCTGCTGAGCGCCCATAACGCCGGCTTCTTCGGTCTGGATGCAATGATCCTGGCGATGGCGGTCTTCTACGGCGGTATCTCCCAGATTTTCGCCGGAGTGTTCGAGTGGAAGAAGGCCAACACCTTCGCCACCACGGCGTTCATTTCCTACGGCTTCTTCTGGCTAACCCTGGCCGGCATCATTGTGTTCCCGAAACTCGGCCTCGCCGAAAAGCCGAGCGAAGTGGCCATGGGCAGCTATCTCGCCATTTGGGGACTGATGTCCTTTGTCATGTTCATCGGCACGTTCCGGCTCAACCGGGCGCTGCAGGTGACGTTCTTCCTGCTGGTGGTGGCGTTTGCGCTGTTATCGATCGGTGATTTCACGGGCAACAAGATGTTTTCAAGGATCGCCGGATTCGAAGGCATACTGCTGGGCTTCAGCGCCATGTACACCGGTCTCGCGCAAATCCTGAACGAACTCTATGGCCGCGTGGTCTGGCCATTGGGTCCGGTCGTGAAGTAGTTCGGGGCGGATCGTTCTGCATGAAGTAGCGCAAACAAGACGCTACGGTCAGGCTCAATAGGGCGGGTGCGTATTTGGCATCCGCCCTTTTGTTGATGCAGTCCGCGCGCAGCGCTCGGGATGCTCAAAGCAAAAGCGCCCGCACTATGATCGATGCGGGCGCATGCTTGAACCAAAATCCGCAGCCAGGTAATCAGTCGCCGTAAACAACCGTCGTATACGTTCCGTACAGGCCGAGGAAGTTCGTAACCTTGCGGTCAACATAGGCGACCTTCTCGATGCCGCCGGCCTTCCGTGCCGTCTCGATGGTGCAGTCTCCCGTAGCGAACAGCGAAAGGATCGACGTGCACTGGGCACTGCCACTCTTCGTCACAACGGCTTGCGAGGTGCCTCCTTCCGGAATCGACGCGCCATAGTACAGCAAACCAATGGGTTGCGGGCTGGCACAACCGCCGACTGCCAAGGCACCCAGCACCACTGCGGAAGCGGCGAAAGTCCGAACGTTGAAGCGTACCATCTCCCCTCCTTACATCCCCAGAACTGGAGAAACCAGGTTGAAACGAAAGTGTAACGGTAGTTGTATTTAGACTGATAGTCAATTAAAATGCGCGTTAGGCGCTTATAGAATGCAGAACTGATATCAATCACTACTTGACAAAACTATTTCACCTTCTGTGGGACACTTTCTCACTGTCGACGGTGCAGGGTTCCGCACACTATGGAGACTTTTAGAATTGCGCGTCCCGTTCAGCCTGTCGCGGGCACCGAACCGCAGATTTGGCTCCCACACCTTTTTGACCGCGTCAGCCTGCCGACACGCCTCTGGCTTTGCCTCCTTTTGATGAGGCACCCGCTCAGAACAGCCTTTGCCATAGCGATGGCTCGAGACCCTTGCCTTTGCTCCAACGCACGATCGCGTCCGCCGTTCCCCCGCCATCGCTGCCGTCATTGCGTCCGTACCGCGCCCTCCCCGGTGTCAGCGGCAGTTCCCCTTCGTCCGATTGGGCACTGTCCTCGAACTCGACGAGCGTTCGCCCCATGGAATCTTCAAGCAGAATGCGCGCCCGTACTCGGCCATTCCAGAAGTTACTGCCGAGGAAAAACCCCAACGCATCGGATGGGTCACTCACTTCGATCATCCGGCCGGTAACCAGGACGGCATCCGTTGCAAGAGAGGACGGCGGCGGCAACTGGACCGCCTCAAATGCATCACTGTCGCGCAGCCGAGCCGCCAGTTCGCGGCGGAAATAACGGGCGATGCGGAGCCGATCCGGATCCGTACTATCAAAACCGCCAACCGCAATCTTGCGCACCGGCACCGTCGGCCGCAGTTCTATCGACGGCTCAATCGATGAACAACCGATCAGCCCCAACACGAGGGCCGGGATCAGAAACCGTACAGCAGTGCACAGAGTCATCGATGGTCCATAACAGCAGGACGCACGAAGCTGCTTTTCCAAACAAACACCCCTGAATGGGCCATCAAAGGTACCGCAAGAGGTGTTGGGGTGCAACGAACGTATCGACCTGCCGAAGACAAACTCGCGGGCGAACGCCGCCGTTTCTCGCCGTACTCACACCTTACGTCCCTCTTCAATCCGTCAGCCGCCTCACGGCCACACACTCCGGGCGCAGAGACGCCGTCACATCGCTCGTGACCATGCGGCGATCCTAATGCATCCTGAACCTCATCGCTTTGCAGGGGATGCCGCACGGACCGTGCATTGCAGGCAAACAAAACTGCGGGCGAACAAAAAAGCGGGCCGGCATTGCCGGCCAGTTGGTGCTCTTGAGGGAAGGAGAACTCCGGATGAAAACCTCCATCCGCGGTGAACTATGTCCCACGGGCATGCCCCAAACTGTGAGCAATGTCACAATGCAAAAAAATCTCAACGCACAACTTTTACAACCGGTAGTTTAGCGTGACGAACAATACGAATACCTGCTCATCATCGCGCGAGCGAGAATTGACCGATGCGATGGGCGTGTGCCACCAGCCTGCGTCCGAAGCGCGTATCGTCTCCCTTGTCCCCAGCCTGACCGAGCTGCTGTTCGATCTGGGACTTGAGCATCACGTCGTCGGTCGCACCGCCTACTGCGTCCACCCCGCCGGCCGAGTCCGCAAGCTCAGGAGCGTCGGTGGCACCAAGACGATCCGGCTGGAAAAGCTGCGCCAGCTGCAGCCGACGCACATCCTGGTCAACATCGACGAAACTCCGCAGCCACTCGCCCAGCAGCTGCAGGATGAAGGGTGGACAGTGGTCGTCACCCACCCGATAGAGGTCAGCGACAATCTGGCGCTCTATCGGCTGCTCGGTGGCATCTTTGGCCGCGAGACAGAGGCAGAAGACTTGTGCCAACGTTTCGAGACAGCGCAGGCGAGATTGCGGCAAATCCCTTCAGGACGCCCGCCGCAACCTGTGCTCTACCTTATCTGGAAGAATCCGTGGATGACGGTGGCGCGGGACACCTACATTTCGCGCATGCTGGCGCAGGCGGGTCTGTTGACGCTACCGGAAGCGGCCGAGCGCCGCTATCCCATGGTCGAACTGGACGAACCGCTGCTGGCAACCTGCGAATACGTGCTGTTCGCCACCGAACCGTTCCCCTTCGAGGATCGGCACCTGGATCAATTCCGCGTCCGACGGCCAGCTCATGCCGGCAAGGCACGCCTGATCGACGGACAGATGGTGTCCTGGTACGGCAGTCGCGCCATCGCCGGCCTGGACTATCTTGCAGATTTCGTCACCAAAAACCGCTGAACGGCGGGCAAGCCGACCGGAAATCCGGCCATCCTTGCTGCTATTGTGGGCTACCATTCTGGCTGTTCCGTGCCTGTTATCAGAACAAGGTGCAGTTTCGAAATCGTAAAAAACTCCGGGAGGATGGACATGAAGGTTTCCAAATTGCTCAAGCTGCACGGAATGCTGGTCCTCACGGTGCATCCGGACTTCACTCTCGCCGAAGCGTCGCGGCGGTTTGTCAAGCCGGTGGGCGGACGACGGTTCTCGCTCGCCATCGTCACCAGCTATGATGATGAGGTGATGGGCGTAATCTCGCTGGGCGATATCGCTGCCGCACTTGGCAAGCACGAAGAAAAGGCCGTCCAGATGCGGGTGAAGGACGTGATGACCAAGGACGTCCTCACCTGCTCTCTCGATGATGACCTTGAGGGGTCTTGCTGCAAATGGCCGACAAGGGGATCCGCCACATGCCCGTGGTCGAGAACGGCAAACTTGCGGGACTGGTGGCACGCCGTGACGCGCTGGAGTTCCTTTACCAGCAAGCGTCACTGGACGCAGCCCATCTGACTGACTGGCTATTCCGCTCCGACGCCCGCTACTGATCTCGCTTCAGATCGTTAGTATGACCAGCCTGCGCCCTCCAACGCAAGGGGCTGAAGATCTCAGCGACGCGGCTGCGCTCGATTGCCCGTAGAATGGAGCTCAGGTCGCTTACGCCGCTCCCAACGTTTCTTCGCCCTCTCGCGCCTCAGAGCCCCGCCATTGCCATCCCGACCACACCCGAACGCCGTCCGCCTTGCGGCCTTCTATGCTGCATTCTTCGGCGTCGTCGGCACGCTGCAGCCGTTCTGGCCGCTGTGGCTGAAAGCAAAGGGGCTGAACGCAGCAGACATTGGCCTGGTGCTGGCGATCGGCATCGGCGCCAAGGTGATCGGCCTGCCGTTTGCGGCACATGCCGCGGACCGGACCGGCGAACGCCAGCGGCTGATTGCGGGTCTGGCAACAGCGAGCGTCCTCGCCTGGTCTCTGTTCGCCACGGCCGACGGTTTCTGGTCGATCGTGCTGGTCAGCTTGGTGTTCTTTTCGCTGTGGCCGCCGGTGATGTCGCTGAGCGAAAGCCTGACGGTCGCCGCCGCCCACGATGGCGGGTTCCAGTACGGACGGGTCCGGCTGTGGGGATCGGTCGCCTTCATCGTCACCGCACTGGCCTCGGGCGCGGTTCTGGCGCGACGACCGGCCGACGCGGTGTTCTGGATGATTCTCGCTGGTATCGGCGTGACCCTGCTGACCACCTTGTGTCTCCCCGATCGGAGAGCGGAGCCAAGCCTCGGGCACGGGGTGCCGCTGCTGGTGCTGCTGCGGCGTCGCGCGTTCGTGCTGGTGTTGATTGCCTGCGGCCTGATTCAGGGCAGCCACGCCGTCTACTACGCGTTCGGCACTATCCACTGGACCGCCGCCGGATACTCCGAGGTCGTGATCGGCGCGCTGTGGGCGGAGGGCGTCGTCTGCGAGGTGATCCTGTTCGCCGTCGGGGCAACGCTGGTTCACCGTCTCGGGGCGACGGGGATGATCGCGGTTGCGGGGCTCGCCGCCGGTGTGCGCTGGTTTGGCACAGCCACCACCGAGACGCTGGTATCGATCATAGCCCTGCAGACGCTGCACGCGGCCAGTTTCGGCGCCGCGCACCTGGGAGCGATGCACTGGATCGGAACCGAGGTGCCACCGGCGCTGTCGGCAACGGCGCAAAGCCTGTATTCTTCCGTCGTCTGGGGACTTTTTCTCGGCATCATGCTGTGGGGATCGGGGCTGCTCTACGCCCGTTTCGAGGCCGGTGCCTTCCTGCCAATGGCAGGCGCGGGCTTGGCCGGCAGTGCGATCGCGTTTGGCCTCGCCCGCCGCGAACCCTCCGTCCCCCTCGCCCCACCGACGGCTGAACTCAGCCCATTCCGGCGATGAGTGATATCCGCACAACGCACGTGCAGCATGAAAACATTGGCAAAGCAACAACCTGCCGTGATAGAAGACGCGCTGTCCGAGGCTCGGCGATCGTGGGTACAAGAAGCCTCGCCGGCTCGTCAGATCAACCGGTTGCCGCTGCAATTGACCAAATTGCGCATTGCTGATGTTCAGCAACCGCGATGCACCGTGCAACCCGATGCCGTCGTGACTTGGCGGCCGAACCGAAGATGAGGTGAGCCACATGGGCGTGGATTTTCAAACTGCGAGCTTCATTGCCTATTGCACCAAAAAGCCGGCGTCGACCTGGGCCGGACGCTCGTGCTGGGGCGCCAGCATCTGTTCATGTCCGCCGACGAGGTCAAATTTGTACTCAACGGTTACGGCTACGCCCCGAGTGAAACAGACGTCAAACACATCGCCTCACAAAAATTCGCAGACGAGCTGCTGAAGTTCATCGGCTCCACGAACCTGGAATTTCTCGATTTCAGCGATTTCGAGGGCGCAAATATCATCCATGACCTGAATTACCCGATCGATCCCCAGCACTACGGCAAGTATTCCGCCGTGATAGATGGCGGGACGGTCGAGCACGTCTTTAATTTTCCAAATGTCATGGATAATTGTATGAAGCTGTGTGCCGTAGGTGGGCACTTCCTATCGATGACGGCCGCCAACAATTATCTTGGCCATGGTTTTTATCAATTCAGTCCGGAACTGTTTTTCAATCTGTTCTGCGAGAAGAACGGCTTCAAGACGATCAAGGTGTTTCTGGCCGAGCGCTTCGGCCGGGAGTGGTACGACATTCCCGATCCGGCAGTGCTGAAGAAACGCGTGCAGCTGATCAACGGCGAGCGCACCTTCATCCTGACACTGGCGCAAAGACTCTCGGAACAGGCGGGTGTGCTTGTCACACCACAGCAGGGACACTACGAGCTGAACTGGGAAGCCCGTGACAACCTCGACTTCGGCAAGGGTGGCAAGCTGTCGAAGTACAAGGACCAGATTACCGAGGGCCTGGGCTCGGTGCTCGGCGTCGATGCCCTGCACATGGCGCAACGCCTGTACGCGCACCGCACCTTCCGCCGGATCTTCAATCGCAACTGCCCGAAGATCAACCCGATGCAGTCGTGAGCCCCCGGGGCATCTACCCTGAAGCCACATCGTCATCATGCATCGGCGGCGACGTAATCCATTCCCAGGGTCGCGTTGGCGTTGCACATGGCTCGCGACGCCCCTTCGGGGCTCGCGATAATGGAACAGTCGCTGCGCGACAAGCGGCGCAACCTACGCTTTGCGCTCCCACCCGCCGCGTTCGCCCTGTTGCCAGTAGGTCACCGCGTGGCCTTCCGCCTTGCGCGCCTGCCAGCGTCCCCGGGCGGCGGCGACGGCCGCGGGATCGTTGCCGTCGAACAGATCAAAGCAGCGCTCGAAGGCGGCCACCGACGGGCTGTCGGCCCCATCGGTGAGGAACAGGAACGCGGCCCCATTCGGGTTTTCGTCACGCTCGGTCAGCCAGACCGGCTGATCTTCCGGGCTGCCGTCGACGGCCGTGCCATGCGGTAGCCAGGAGTCCGGCCGGTAGATCCACAAATGCGCGGCCAATGCCTCGACCCGCTCGGTCGAGCCCGCCAGCACCACCGCCCGCTTGCCGGCCACCAGCGTTTTCTCCAACAGCTTCGGCAGTGCATCTTCCAGCGGCGAACGCTGCAGATGGTAGAACGCAACGTCGGTCATTGCCGCCGCCAGATCACCCTGCCGTCATCACAAGCCCACGCCAACGGACGCGGCGACCCACGAGACACCCTCTGCTCCCCGGCAGTGGATTGCTGCGCCGCCGGTTCGCAATGGCGGAGGTGACAATGGCGAGCAACCAGCAATGCCACCTGCATATATCTCCTAGCTCTGCTCGTAGTAATCGGCGACCAGTTTGTCCAGCAGCCGAACGCCGAAGGCGGTGGCCCCNCTGGGCGTGACTTCCTTGTCCTTTTTCGCCCAGGCGGTGCCGGCGATGTCCAGGTGCGCCCAGGGCGTCTCGCCCACGAACCGTTGCAGGAACTGGGCGGCGGTGATCGAACCGCCGCCGCGATCGCCGGTGTTCTTCATATCCGCAATGTCGGACTTGATCAGCTGGTCATAGGCATCCCCCAGCGGCAGCCGCCACACCGGTTCACCCACCGCCTTGCCCGCAGCGGTAAGCTTCTCCGCCAGCTTCTCGTTGTTGCTGAACAGACCGGCGTACTCGTTCCCGAGCGCGATGATGATCGCCCCCGTGAGCGTCGCGAGGTCAATCATCAGCCGCGGCCGGAACCGGGTCCGACAGTAATGCAGGACATCGGAGAGCACCAGCCGGCCCTCGGCATCGGTATTGATCACCTCGATCGTCTGCCCGGACATCGACGTCACCACGTCCCCNGGCCGTTGCGCGGTGCCGGACGGCATGTTCTCCACCAGTCCGCACAGGCCGATAACGTTGGCCTTCGCCTTGCGACCGGCGATCGCCTTAATCGCCCCCACCACCGCGCCGGCACCGGCCATGTCCCACTTCATCTCCTCCATGCCGGCGGATGGCTTGATGGAGATCCCGCCCGAATCGAAGGTCACCCCCTTGCCGATGAAGGCGAGCGGACCATTTTCGTCCACCTCCGGCAGCTTTGTACCCTCCGAGGACGCCGGTGTCGGAGCGGGTTTGCCAGCCCCCACNCACTGCAGGACGACGATCTGCGAGTCCCGAGCCGACCCCTGGCCCACGCCGAGCAGGGCCCCCATGCCCAGCTCCCGCATCTGCTCCTCGCCCAGCACCTCCACTTCGACACCGAGATCCGCCAATGCCCGGGCTTCAGCCGCAAACGATTCGGGATAGATGATGTTCGAGGGCTCGGAGACCAGGTTGCGGGCGAAGACGACCGCTTCGGCAACCGCCGCCTTCGGGGCGTACAGGGCTTCGGCACCGGCGGGATCGGCGACGGCGAAGCTCAGCTCGACCAGCTTCGGCTTGTCGTCCTCCTTCTCCTTCGTCCGGTACTTGGAGAAGCGGTAGGAGCGCAGCACAGCTCCGAGTGCCATCGCCGCCGCGGCCTCAGTCGATCTCACCGGCGAGTCCTCGATCGTATCAACAACAACGATCGCTTCCTCATGACCATTGCCAGCCAACGTCGCATAGATGCGCGCGCCGGCGGCCTCCAGCCGCAGCCCGTCGATGTCACCCGCCTTGCCAAGGCCGAACAGCAAGACCCGGTCGAGCCCGGCGGACGGTGCCGGCAGCGCCAGCGTCTGGTCCTTCTTGCCACGGAAACGGCTGGCCTCTATCGCCCGCCGGATGGCCCCGCCAAGCTGCCCGTCGAGNGCGGAGGGCGCCGGGGTCAGCTCCCGGTCCTCCAGTACGCCGACCACCACCACACCCGTCTGCGGAATCTCCATNCGGGAGAAGCAAACCTTCATCGACCATCCTTTCGTGTCGCGCTCTTGGAGAGCCAGACGAGCAGAGAGTTAGAACCAGTTGCCGACTTATGTAGCGCGCCGGCCGGCAAAGGTGAATGCCGGCATCCATGCCACTTTCTGGTTATCCCAAGGCCTCCCAACGAGCCCCGGTGCGCGGCAACAGTGACGCCAGACGGGACGGCATATGGCAACCTGTCCGCTCGCGTTCCTTTTCATTGCGCTGGCTCCAACCGGCACACGGCCATCTATCGCATGGGCGCCCCTGTGCCCACCTTCGCAAGCGGTGGGAGACCTAAACAAAGTCCTCACGACTGAAGATTGCGGCGAACGACAGGCCGGCTTGACGGAAGCTCTCGCTGGCTCCTTCCTGGCGATCAACAAGGGTGATCACGCCGACAACACTGCAACCGGCAGCGCGAACTGCGTCTGCCGCCTGCAGTGCCGAGCCACCGGTGGTGGTAACGTCCTCCAGAATCACGGCCCGTGCTGCCGGCGCCAGATTGCCATCGATCTTCTTGCCGGTGCCGTGATCCTTGGCTTCCTTGCGAACAAAAGCCGGCGAGCGGTTTGCCTGCAAAACGCGGATCAGCCCAGCTCTTGGCGGCAACCACGGCGACGATCGGCACCGCGCCCATCACCAGTCCGCCGACCGCATCTGCTGACCACGGTGTCTTCTCGGTGTCTTCTCGCCAGCGATCACGTCGAGCACCGCATCGGCGATCAGGTTGGCGCCCTCCGGGTCCAGCATCGACGGCTTCATGTCGAAGAAGATGCTGCTCGCGCGGCCCGAAGCGAGAGTAAAGTTCCCGCCGCTCAGAAGTGAGCGCTCGTGAATTATCGCGCGCAACCGTTGACGGTTGTCCGTCCTTAGTGCATCGCTGCGCTCAGCTTCCGTCATGGCGTGTCTCCCTCGCTTCGCGTCTGTCGTCCGTCCGGCGCGAGGCTACCCTGGGCGCCGCCGCAACGCCACCCGCTGCATTCTCACCAATAACCCTCTCGTGGCCTTGACTTGTGGGGCATGGCCGCCGATGTACCACCGGTCGCGGGATGTTCGGGCGATAATGCATACAACTCAGGGTCGTTGATCGTTATCCCCGATAAATCAACACGGACAATTGGAGCTTACAGAGCATGACCGCGCCGGATTCCTATGTCTCGCCACCGGGCTTCCCGGGCGCACGAACTGGATCTTCTGCGCATCAGTATCGACGATGCGTTCGACCCGGCATATCTGCCGTTCATTGCCGTTCGTGACTGGGAGCTTGGCGCGCGCCACGGCTTTTCGCTGCAACTTGCGTCCGGCGCGGAGCCCAACGGCGGGGCTGCGGCCTTGAAGCGGGGAGCCTGTGATCTGCTGGTGGCCCGTCCGTTAAGCCTGCTCGAACAGGATCTGGATGGCTGTGAGCCCATAGGCTGCCTGTTCGACGCACCGGGTGGCGTTTTGGTGCGCGAAGACCGGCTGACAAAGCTGCGGATGGGGGAACTGCTGCGGGTGGCCAGCACCACCGCCACTGTGCCGGCTGGCCGGATGTGCCGGCGTATCCTGCAGGGCTGGGCCGGCACCCAGGGTTTGGCAGTGGCGGAAACGCTGATTGCGGTTGATCTGGCGCCTTGCGCCGCTGTTGCCGATTATGCGGCCATCCTCGCTGAAGTGGATGCGGTGTGGCCGGCTTACGCCCACACGCACGCCGTGGTCGCGCAGATGAAGGGAACGGCGGTGAGAATGATCACGGCGGAGGAAGGCGGCATGCCGTCGATCTCGGCGGTGGGGTTGTTCGCCCGACAGGGGCGCCCGGCGGCCGATATAGCCCGCCATGCCGCACTCGTGGAATGTCTGGAGGCGGCAGCCGCACGGCTCGCCTCCGATCTGCCCGCCGCACTCGACCTGTGGCGGCGGGCCGGTGACGACAGCGGATTTGCCGCAGAAATCGTGGCCGCCACCCTCCCGCTGCTCAAGACAAACATCGACCGGCAGCCTCGGGAATGGCAGGCATTCAAGACGCCGCTTGAGGATGCATAAGAGAATACGGGTGGAGGAGGTGACGCTACCCGGCAGGGCAATCGCATTTAGGAAGTAGCTCTGGCGCGGCGGGTTAAGACGGATTCTTGTTTGGTTTCCTTGATGCTTTGAGAGCCTGTCGGTGTCGCGGTCCTGGTTTGTAGCCGCGTTCGATGCCTTGCACGATCCGCACACTGGGAACGCCAAGCACCATGATCTGTTGGAACTCCTCGTCATTGCGTTGAACGCAGCGGTGTGCGGTGCCGAAAGCTGCTCGGATTTCGCCGACTTCTCGGTGGATCGCGAAGACCTGTTCGGCGCGTTCCTGCGGCTGAAGAACGGGGTGCTCAGCCACGACACGTTCAGCCGCACGNCTGAGTCTTCTCTGATTGGGGTCGTTAAGGTCAAGCTGCTCCGCGTCGTGTCGTTCACCGTGGGTCACTCGCTTTTCTTCGCGGTCGACGNNCTGGGGCCGCCGCATGATGGGGTCAGAAGAACGAGGCGTCTCAATCTGTTTCACGACCTTGCGAGCANNTCGCGCTTGCAGGTTCGAGACTCTCAACGAGATCGCCTCGCCCATCGTCCCCACGGGAACGATCTGGTTCATCCTTCCGGGTGTGTCATCGTCTCTTTGCCCTTTGCCTTACGTCGTCACGCCGCGGCGGGGCCGGCGGCAGTCTTCTTGTCGAAGCGGAATTCGGCTCCGTCACACCACATCCGGTGGAGGATGACGGCGAGCTTGCGGGCGACCGCGACACGGGCGCGCGCCATGCCGCGCGTCTTCGCCACCTTCATGCCCCAGGCGCGGATGCCCTCTTCCCGCAGAACCGCGCGCACCACGGTCTCGATCGACCGCATCTCGTTCAAGACCGTGCGGCGGGCGACGAGGAGCGAGCGCCAGAGCCGACAGGTTCGGCTCTTGACGTGAACCTGCCGGAACCAGCCGGTGCGCATGATCTGCGCCAGCGCACGCGCATCGTTGCGGTCGGTCTTGTTCGGCATCGTCCGCATCGCGGCGTTGGCCTTTCGGGTCTCGATGCAGATCGCCGGTAGGCCCTGCGTGCAGCTCATCGTGCAGCCAGGCCGTCAGCGAGCACGCCTCCAGGCCGACGCGCGCAAGGGGCAGGCCGATTTCCTTTAGGGCAGCGATCAGCGTCTCCGGTGCGCTCGCGACCCGTGCTTCCCTGACAATGCGGCCCGTGCCGTCAACCACACAAATCGCCGCCTCCCTCAGCGATACGTCGAGACCGGCATAATGCTCCATGGCTGCTCCCTCCCAATGCTCGTGGCCCTCGTCACGGACCACGTTCCAACATCCTGAATGGAGCAGCTGCCCGCCGAGACCCCAATCATCCCATCTGACTCAAAAGCCTACCGACGCGCGAGTCTGCGGAGGGCGAGCTGAATGGAGGCGAGCGTGACGAGAACGAGGAGGGTGTCGGCGAGGGTTTCGTAGTCCTTCGCGAGCCGTCGATTGCGGCCGAACCAGGAGAAGGTGCGTTCGACGACCCAGCGACGCGGCAGGACGACGAAGCCGGTCATGTCGTCGCTCCGTTTGACGCTCTCGACCCTGAGGGTGGGATCCTTGGCGACGGCCTGATTGACCTGTCGGGCGTTGTCGCCGCCGTCGGCCCAGACCAGTTCGAGCCATGGGAAGCGGGTGCGGATCCTGTCGAGCACCAGGCCGGCGCCGTCGCGATCTNNCTGGATGCCGGCGGAGTGGACGACGATGCGCATCGGCAACCCGAGGGTATCGACCAGGGCGTGGATCTTGCGGCCTTTCACCTTCTTGCCGGCGTCATAGCCCACCGCGCCGTCGTTGCCGCCCCTTCTCCCACCGACTTTAGCGACGGGCTGTCGAGAACCGCCGCGCTCGGGCTCGCGTCGCGGCCCTGCCGTTCACGCAAGGCCGTGTGCAGTTCCGCCCAGATCGCCTCCCAGACGCCGTCGCGCTGGAACGCACGGAAAACGTTGCAAACCGTCGCGCGCGGCGGGAACCCGTCGCGGGGCCAGAGAGCGCCAGGGGCAAGCCGGTGCGCAGCAGATAGAAGATGGCGTTCAGCGCCGCCCGCATGTCGGTCGTCCGTGGGCGCCTCGGGCTTCGCCGCTGGGATCAGTGGCCGCAGCCCTCCCATTCCGCATCTGTCAAAGTGTTCGGAAACTGGCCGCCGTCCCGCTGATAGGCCCTCGATGTTCGTTCGTCCACATCCCACTTCACCGTTCCTGCTTATGGAATTCGGTGAACGTATGGCCTCCCCGTCCGCAAGGGGTTGTTTCGGACTTTGGCGCTGTCCAGTCTGCGTCAACGTATCCGGTCTCGGGTTTTGCCCGGCCAAGATGGAGATCCGCGCAGCCTGGTCCTCATAATCACAACGGCCTCGATCGACCGTTCAATGGGCCAGGGTTACAGGCTGCCGTTCGACTGTCAGGCCATCTTCCTTTCCACCACCCGCAGACACCGTCGGCCGGTCGTCACTGCGACGCGCGTACCGTCCTCCGGATCTTCATGCCGCGGCAAACTCCGCGTCGTAAGCCCGGCCATGGGCAAGCACCGCCCAGACGATCCGCGCCAGCTTATTGGCCAAGGCGACGATGGCGACGTTCTTCGGCGCCCGCGTCAGCAAGCCCCGCGCCCATCTTCCCAGCGGCGTCGGCTGATCGGCGAGCCGCGGCAGAACTGCTCGCGCGCCNCGATGCAGCGCCTGCACGTCGGACTGCGCCACGCTCTTCACCGGCACAAACCGCATCGTCGGCCGCGTCGCCGCTTCCGCAATGGCCTCGGCGTCGCGGTCGTCGTTCTTCTGCGCCTTGACGTACGGACGCGCGTATTCCGGCGACATCAGCCGAACCTCATGGCCCTGGCCGCCAAACACCCGCCCGAGATGGTGCGCCCCACAGCAGGCCTCCATCGCCACAACGCACCGCGGCAACCCGTCAACCAGCCGCTCCAGCATCTCGCGCCGCACCCGCCGCCGCAGCATCACCCGACCGGACCCGTCCAGCCCCACAACACTGCAGACGTTCTTACCGAGATCAATCCCCAGAACCGCGATGTCCATGCCCGTCCTCCTTCCTCAAGGCGCCATCCTACCGGACGCCGCAGAAAGGGCGGAACATCCCATAATCACAACCGATTCATCGGACTCAAGAACCTTCCTGGTCAGATGGGATGATTGGGGTCTCGGCGGGCAGCTGCTCCATTCAGGATGTTGGAACGTGGTCCGTGACGAGGGCCACGAGCATTGGGAGGGAGCAGCCATGGAGCATTATGCCGGTCTCGACGTATCGCTGAGGGAGGCGGCGATTTGTGTGGTTGACGGCACGGGCCGCATTGTCAGGGAAGCACGGGTCGCGAGCGCACCGGAGACGCTGATCGCTGCCCTAAAGGAAATCGGCCTGCCCTTGCGCGCGTCGGCCTGGAGGCGTGCTCGCTGACGGCCTGGCTGCACGATGAGCTGCACGCAGGGCCTACCGGCGATCTGCATCGAGACCCGAAAGGCCAACGCCGCGATGCGGACGATGCCGAACAAGACCGACCGCAACGATGCGCGTGCGCTGGCGCAGATCATGCGCACCGGCTGGTTCCGGCAGGTTCACGTCAAGAGCCGAACCTGTCGGCTCTGGCGCTCGCTCCTCGTCGCCCGCCGCACGGTCTTGAACGAGATGCGGTCGATCGAGACCGTGGTGCGCGCGGTTCTGCGGGAAGAGGGCATCCGCGCCTGGGGCATGAAGGTGGCGAAGACGCGCGGCATGGCGCGCGCCCGTGTCGCGGTCGCCCGCAAGCTCGCCGTCATCCTCCACCGGATGTGGTGTGACGGAGCCGAATTCCGCTTCGACAAGAAGACTGCCGCCGGCCCCGCCGCGGCGTGACGACGTAAGGCAAAGGGCAAAGAGACGATGACACACCCGGAAGGATGAACCAGATCGTTCCCGTGGGGACGATGGGCGAGGCGATCTCGTTGAGAGTCTCGAACCTGCAAGCGCGATGCTCGCAAGGTCGTGAAACAGATTGAGACGCCTCGTTCTTCTGACCCCATCATGCGGCGGCCCCAGCGTCGACCGCGAAGAAAAGCGAGTGACCCACGGTGAACGACACGACGCGGAGCAGCTTGACCTTAACGACCCCAATCAGAGAAGACTCTCAGGCGCTCGTTCGACGATGCCGCCCACGGCAAACCGCTGGCCGTGGTCACCGCCTTCGCCTCCTCGACCCGCTTCGTGATCAGCCTACTTCGCCGATGCCGAGACCCTGGCGGCTGGCCTCCCGACCACCGTCACCACCGACGCCGAGCGCCGAGCCGGTGCTGCTGCCGCAACGCGCCTGTCTCGGCGTGATCGAGAGCACGGTCGAGTGCCACGGCAAGCGCACCACGACGCGCCACGACCACGTGAGCTCGCGACTGCTCGATGCCACCCCTACCCGCAGGCCGCGCGTGCACACTGGTCGATCGAGAACGGCCTCCACTGGCTGCTCGACGTCGTCTTCGACGAGGACCGGGCCCGCAACCGCAAGGACCACGGACCGGAAAACCTCGCGATACTGCGCAAACTCACCCTCAACGTCCTGCAACGAGCCCGACCCGGCATCTCCATCCGCCGAAAACGCAAACGCTCCGGATGGTCCAACGACTTCGCCAGATCCATCCTCGGCCAAATGCGATAGCCCTGCAAATGCGATAGCCCTGCATTGACTGCCAGAGGAATCGCATTTGGGAAACAGCTCTGGCGTGGCGGGTTGAGACGGATTCTGTGTGGTTCCCTTGATGCTTTGGGAGCCTGTGGGTGTCGCTGTCCTGGTTTGAAGCCGCTTTTGATGCCCTGCCCGATCCGCACACCGGCAACGCCAAACGCCATGATCTGCTGGAACTCCTCGTCATTGCGTTGACCGCAGCGGTGTGCGGTGCCGAAAGCTGCTCGGATTTTGCCGACTTCGCGGTGGATCGCGAAGGCCTGTTCGGCGCGTTCCTGCGGCTGAAGAACGGGGTGCCCAGCCACGACACGTTCAGCCGCGTGTTCCGGCTGCTTGACCCGGAGGCGTTCGCCCGCTGCTTCACCCGCTTCGTCGAGGCGCTGGGCGCCGCCGGCGAAGGCGTGATCGCGATCGACGGCAAGACGCTTAGGCGCTCGTTCGACGATGCCGCCCGCGGCAACCCGCTGGCCGTGGTCACCGCCTTCGCCTCCTCGACCCGCCTCGTGATCGGCCAGCGGCGCTTCCGTGCCGCTGACGGCGACAGCGAGATCCTGGCCGCCCGGGCGCTGCTCACCTGCCTTGACCTCGGCGGCCGGCTGGTCACCGCCGACGCAATTCACTGCCAGAACGAAACCGCCGAGCTGATCCTGGCGCGAGGCGGTGACTATCTGCTGCGCCTCAAGGCTAACCGGCCGGCCCTGCACAAGGAAGTAGCGGCCTACTTCGCCGATGCCGAGACCCTGGCCGGCCTCCCGACCGCCGTCACCACCGACGCCGAGCACGGCCGTATCGAGACAAGGCGCGGCTGGGTGAGCCACGACCTCGACTGGCTCCGCGGAGCGAAGACGTCGTGCGCCGAGCTGGTATTACTGCCGCAACGCGCCTGTCTCGGCGTGATCGAGAGCACGGTCGAGTGCCGCGGCAAGCGCACCACGACGCGCCACTATCACGTGAGCTCGCGGCCGCTCGAAGCCTCCGCCTACCTGCAGGCCGCGCGTGCACACTGGTCGATCGAGAACGGCCTCCACTGGCTGCTCGACGTCGTCTTCGACGAGGACCGGGCCCGCAACCGCAAGGACCACGGACCGGAAAACCTCGCGATACTGCGCAAACTCGCCCTCAACGTCCTGCAACCAGCCCGACCCGGCATCTCCATCCGCCGAAAACGCAAACGCTCCGGATGGTCCAACGACTTCGCCAGATCCATCCTCGGCCAAATGCGATAGCCCTGCATTGACTGCCTGTACCCCTTGTGCCAAATTCTTGGCCTTGCTATCTCTGGGGTGTTTAGTTTCTAACGTTGCTGGTTTTGATTACAGCTTCGCTCTCGCGACGCCCTCTTCCCAGAAAACGCGCTGAAGCTACTTCGCGCCGCGGCGTGCTGCCCGGTGCGTCATCTTTTGACCATGAGGCAAGACACGTGAAGACCGGAATTGTGAAGTGGTTCAACGCGACCAAAGGCTATGGCTTCATCCAGCCGGAGAGCGGCGGAGCCGATGTCTTCGTGCACATCTCTGCCGTCGAGCGGGCCGGGCTGCAGAGCCTGAACGAAGGACAGCGGGTCCAATACGAACTCGTTGCCGGCCGCAACGGCAAGAGTTCTGCCGAGAACCTGACGCTCGTCTAGCCTGATCGGACGTCACGACTGAAAATCCCCTGGGAAACCCTGGGGATTTTCTTTGGTGCGGCTGGATGTCGAGAATGTGTGCGCGTCAGTCGGTGAGACGATAGATGCACAAGCTGCCTTCGGGCTTCTTCGGAGCTTGATGGTGAGCCCGAGCTGTTTCTTCAGCGCGCCGTCACATACGGAGTTCATCACCTCAAAACCGGGCGGCACCAGCTCCGAGACTCGAAGAGCTTACTGCATCGCGTTGATTCCTCAGTGAAACCAACGCGAGACATCGTCTCAACTTCATCGAAATTGAGTCAGAGCCCAACCGGCCCCCTGGGGGTCACAGTGGTTCCCTAAAGAATAGGGGAGCCTGGGTAGGGATACTGGTTGTAGAGACGATTACGAAGATCCGCCGCGCCTATTTTGTTCATGAGAAGGTGAGGGTCCGGCCGTCGATCTCGCGCCTTGCCTCGATCTTGCCGAGCCTGCAGGCCGGGCCAGGCGTGGCTGTCCTGCAGCCAGCCGATGTCGCTGCTGAGGCTAGCGGTGACGATCGTTCTACGCAGCGACAGGAGCTCCAGCAGCTTCGGCACCGCCACGATCTCGTTCGACTTCGCCCCGACCACCAGTTGCCCCAGCACCAAGCGCTGATCCGCCGCCCAGGCGCTCACCAGACGCAACGGTGACGTGGCCGAGGCTCGGTCGAAAGAACGCCGCAACGTCTTCCCGTTGAGCGCNACAACTCCTTGGCAAGTCTCGGCAAATCGTTGCATGAAAACAATGAACCAAAAACGGAACGCCACCGGATCAAGCAGCCGGAACAGCCGCGGGAATGTGTCGTGGCTCGGAATGCCGTGCTCCCACGTCAGGAACTCCTGCAANAAGCTCCGCTTCAACCGGCCGAACAGCGTCATGTCAGAACACGTCTCGCCGCCGCTCAGCACCGTGCACAGCGCGATCAGCACCATCTCGTGGAGAACGTGACGCTTGGCGTTCCCCGTTCGAGGATCCTCCAGATCCTCGAACAAATCCGCGAAATCTTCCATGACACCGCGTCCCTGCCCGTCGGTGCTACTCCGTAGAATCCGTCGACTGCATCCCGCGCAACCTCATACCCTCAAATGCGATCCCTTGCGGGGCTCGCCTTGAAGGCGACTAGATGATGTCGTAGAAGGCAGAGCATGCGGGTTCTCTGCTGAGGCAGGCAGGGCATCGCCACAGGCATCGCTGCGAATTTCCGATTGTCCGTTGGGCTTTCCTGTCGTGGTGGCGCTGCTTCACCTGCCACGAGGAGAGTCGCCCGGTTCTTATCCCTGTATCCGAAGCAGAGCGGGCGCGCTGCATGGACAAGATCGTCATCCGCGGCGGACGGCCGCTTACCGGTTCGCTGCCCATCTCGGGCGCGAAGAACGCAGCCCTTCCGCTGATGGCCGCGAGCCTGCTGTCGGACGCGACGCTGGTGCTCGAAAACGTACCGCGAGTGATGGACATCGCCAGCATGGGGAACCTGCTGACGGAACTGGGAGCAGACGTGAACGAGGTGCCGCACGCCAACGGCGCCTTTGGCAAGACGCTGGCGCTGTCGGCAGCCGGACTGAAGGTCGTCACCGCTCCCTACGAGCTCGTCCGCAAGATGCGCGCATCAGTCCTGGTGCTGGGACCGCTGCTGGCGCGCACCGGCCATGCGCGGGTCTCGATGCCCGGTGGCTGCGCCATCGGCACGCGGCCGATCGACCTGCACCTGAAGGCGCTGGCGCAGTTGGGCGCGGAAATCGAGCTGGCGCACGGCTACGTCGAAGCCCATGCCCCGAACGGTCTCGTCGGTGCCGAGGTGCGCTTCNCCGCCGTCACCGTCACCGGTACCGAGAATGTGCTGATGGCGGCCGTGCTGGCGAAGGGAGAGACGATCCTGCGCAACGCCGCCCAGGAGCCTGAGGTCACCGACCTCGTTCAGTGCCTGCAGGCGATGGGTGCACGGATCGAGGGCACGGGCACCGATACGTTGCGGATCGAAGGGGTCGACGCCCTGCACGATGCCCGCCACCGGGTGCTGCCCGACCGCATCGAGACCGGCACGTATGCGGTCGCCGCGGCGATCACCGGCGGCGACCTGGACCTGAAGGGCACCCGGCTGCACCTGATCGAGTCCGTCGCCAAGGCCCTGAGCCGGGCCGGAGTGGCCTTCGAAGAGACACCCGACGGCGTGCGGGTGCGACGCCGCAACGGGCCGGTGCACGGGGTCGACGTGATGACCGAGCCTTACCCCGGCTTCCCCACCGACATGCAGGCACAGGTGATGGCGCTGATGACCGTCGCCGGCGGTGCGGCGATGATCACCGAGACGGTGTTCGAGAACCGCTTCATGCACGTTCCCGAGCTTTGCCGGATGGGCGCCAACATCAACGTGCACGGTGCATCCGCGATCGTTCGTGGCGTTCCCTCGCTGTCCGGGGCACCGGTGATGGCAACCGACCTGCGTGCCTCGGTGAGCCTGGTGCTGGCCGGCCTGGCTGCCGGCGGGGAGACGATCGTCAACCGCGTCTACCACCTGGACCGGGGCTACGAGGCCCTGGAAGCGAAACTCGCCGGCTGCGGCGCGGATATCGAACGGGTCCGCAACTGATACACGGGCGGCCACACAGGTAGCCACACGGGCGACCCCTTGGGTCGCCGACCGCGCTCCCGGTCGGCGACCTTTACGTTCGTGCGTGGATCTGATCCTGCAGGCGGGCGAGGCAGGCATTGCGGCCGGCTGTGCAGCCTCCCGCTTCCCACCAAGCTTCGACCTGGCGCAGCACCGCTCCGACCGCCGGCCCGGCCGGGACGCCGGCTGCGATCGCATCCCTGCCTAACAGCGGGAAGATGACATCAGGTACTTCATCGATCGTGTGCAGCAACGCGCCCCACTGCTCGTTGCGACCTCGCGGCAGGCGCGGTACGGAGTCCAGCTCCCCNGCCCAGGACAGCAGCGCCAGATCGCGCACCGTCTCCCGGCCACGGCGGTAAAGCAGACATCGTATCACAGCCGGCCCGGCGTCGGGAAGCACCGGCTCGCTGCGCGCGGCAATCGCCTGCAGCCGGTCCCGCTGATGATTGGAAAGCCGGAGACGCTCGGCGATCGCCGCGACCCCGGGCGCATCGGTATCGAGAAGGGCGGCGAGGCGCCGGATCGGATCGGCGGTAACCGTGGCGATCTGCACCGCCCGGCTGTCCAGCCAGCACAGCATGCGCAGCCGACCGATGCCGTCCGCTTCCGGCAGGACATGTTCGAGCACCTCCCAGTCGCGCATGAGCTGGAAGACGTCCGCAGGATCCGGTGCCATCAGTGTCCGCAACAGCTCGATGCGAACCCGCTCGCCGGACAGCGTCTGCACCTTCGCCGCCCACGCTCGGCAGGCGACAAGCGCGTCCTCGTCGGCCGGCGGCTGACCGTACCAGGCGTAGAAGCGGAAAAATCGGAGCAAACGCAGCACATCTTCGGCAATGCGCGCCTGCGGATCGCCCACGAACCGGACCCGGCCGCCGCTCAAGTCCTCCAGGCCGCCGAAGTAGTCGTAGATGTCGCCCTCCGGCGTGCAGGAGAGCGCATTGAAGGTGAAATCGCGGCGGGCCGCATCAGCCACCCAGTCGTCGGTGAACGCGACGCGCGCACGCCGGCCGTAGCTCTCCACATCCACCCGCAAGGTGGTGATCTCGTAGTGCATCGAGCCGATCACCGCGGTGACGGTGCCATGATCGATCCCCGTGGGAACCACCTTGATCGAGGCCCGGCGCAGCAGCTCGATCACCCCGTCTGGTGGCAGCGCCAGGGCGACGTCGATGTCCTGCGCCGGCCGCTGACGCTTCAGCAGTGAATCCCGAACGCAGCCGCCGATAAACCGTACTTCGGCACCACCGGCCTGCAGTGCCTTGAGCAGCGTGTGCGTCTCGGGAGCCGTCATCCACGGCTGGGGGGCNAGCTTGCCGATCGGTCCTGCCGGGAGCCGGGGTCGCGAATCGTCCTGCCTGTCGCGCGTGTTCACCCTCACCGCCGGCCTAAGGCTGTCTGACGCGCCCGGGAACAACCCGTCCGTCCTCGAGATGGGGGCTTCGTAGGTGCCGCTGGGATCATATCCGCGGGTGAGTGCGGTGTAGATCAGGCTGAGGCTGAGCAGCCCGACGCCCCGAGAATCAACCAGAACCAGGGCCCGTGCGCCAGTCGCAGGTCGCGGCCGCCTGCAGACTGCCGATAGCCGACGGCAAAGTACCACACCAGCCAGATGATCGTCGGCAACAGCAGCGGCAGCAGGTACTGAAGGAGGACTCGGCTCATTCACCGTCCAGAATGTCGCACATGTTCACCAGCATTCCGGCAGTCGCTCCCCAGATGTAGTGACGGCCGTACGGCATCGCCCAGAAGTACCGGGTGACGCCTTCGAATTCCGCCGAACACCGATGGTGATTCTGCCGATCGAGCAGAAAGCTCAACGGCACCTCGAACACCTCGGCCACCTCGTGCGGGTCGGGGCGCAGGACAAACGGCGGACTGACGATGCCCACAATCGGCGCCACGACGAAGCCGGTGCGGGTCACGTAATTGTCGAGATGCCCGACGAGTTGAACGTGGCGTCGATCGAGCCCCACTTCCTCCTCGGTTTCCCGCAGTGCCGTCTCCGCCGGCCCCGAGTCGTCCGGTTCGATGTGTCCACCGGGAAAGCTGACCTGACCCGCGTGATGGGCGAGGTGCGACGTGCGCTGGGTAAACAGCACCGTGAGTTCGTCCGGACGATCGATCAGCGCTACCAGCACCGCCGCCGGCTTCAGTGGCAGTATCGGCTCCATCCCCGCATTGAGATCGTGATCGCCCCTCCTCCAGACCTCGGCCGGAATGGGTATCTGCGTCGGGAGCGTGCACCGGCATTGCAACCGGCTCGCGATCCAGGTCCGGTCGCGTCGCCAGTTCACTCTGCCTCATCCGGCAAGGTGAGCGGAAACGGCCGCCCGCCGCTCCAGACAACGTAGCCCTTTCGACCGTCGATCTCGGCTTCGGTCGCGAGCTCGACCAGATCATAGTAGACGGAACGCGTCAGGCGCGCCTCCAGGCGGCGCCGAACGACAACGTACGGCACGATCTCGCCGCCGCCCCGGTCACGAAGCTGCAGCGGGTAGTCGTCGCCGACGGTCACGATCTCGTCGATGTTGGTCCGGAAGCTGATCTGCTGTTCCGCTCCCTGGCCGGCAACAAACATTTCGACCGCGAGGAACGGGGCGTCGTCAACATCAATCGGCCCCATCTCCGCGGGGTAACCAGCCAGTGACGACCGTCCCTGTCCCGCATCAGCGCAGACGCAAACAGGCACAGCAGCTCTTTGCGTCGGATCGGCGATCCGTGATAATGCCAAACGCCTTCGTGATCGATGCGGATCCCCATGTGATCGTAAACAATACGCCCGTTGGGCGAAGGCGGTGGAGCATCGGGCAAAGCGATGTTCTCGCTGCTTGGAGACGCACCATTTCCATTCGTCCGATGCGATGGAACGTCAAAGGAGAGTTTGACATTATTCCGCTTGGTCAATTGCAGGCAGGAGAGCCACGGTGAGCGTTCATGAGACGCCGTCCTTGGGCGACGAGCGAGATTTTGCGCTCATCGAACGTATAGATCAACTCGCCGCCCACCTTGCGCAAGTCCGCACCGCCATCGGCCGTGTGATCTTCGGCCAGGAGCGGGTCGTCGAGGAAACCCTGATCACGCTGCTCGCCGGCGGCCACCTGCTGCTGATCGGCGTTCCGGGTCTCGGCAAGACCCGGCTGGTCGAAACCCTCGGCACGGTATTTGGACTGGAGGAACGACGGGTCCAGTTCACACCGGACCTGATGCCCGCCGACATTCTGGGCTCGGAAGTGCTTGAAGAGGGTGAACTCGGCCGCCGACAGTTCCGTTTTATCCAGGGGCCGGTGTTCTGCCAGCTGCTGATGGCGGACGAAATCAACCGCGCCAGTCCGCGCACCCAGTCGGCGCTGCTGCAGGCGATGCAGGAACAGCGGGTATCGGTTGCCGGGCACTATCACAGCCTGCCGATTCCCTTCCACGTTCTGGCGACTCAAAACCCTCTGGAGCAGGAAGGAACCTACCCGCTGCCGGAAGCGCAGCTGGACCGTTTCTTCATGCAGGTGGATGTGGACTACCCGGAACTGGATGCGGAACGGCACGTCCTGCTGGCCACCACCGGGCCGGCGGAAGAAACACCGATGCACGTGATGACCGCAGCGCAGCTGCGGGAAGCGCAGCGACTGATTCGGCACGTCCCCGTGGGCGAAAGTGTGGTCGAGGCGATCCTGACGCTGGTCCGGGCCGGCCGCCCGGAAACGTCGCCTCTGAACGAGGTTCAAACGCACGTGGCGTGGGGCCCGGGCCCGCGCGCCTCCCAGGCCCTGATGCGCGGCGTGCGGGCGCGAGCAATCATGTGCGGCCGTCTGGCTCCGTCGATCGACGACATCGTGGCTCTTGCGCATCCGATCCTCCGCCATCGCATGGCGCTCACCTTTNCGGCCCGTGCCGAAGGCGTGGGCATCGGCAGCATCATCGATCGGCTGCTCACACGCNATCGCATGAGACTGTTCTCCACGGGTCCGGCACCGAGCGGCAGGGGCAAGAGCCGGACGCCACCCGCTGGCCACCGCCTGTCACGGGCCGAGGCGCTGGCCTCCAGGCTGCCGCCGCTGCTGGTGGCGGCGGAGAGGGTTGCAGCGACCGTCAGCCAGGGTCNNCATGGTCGGCGACGGGTCGGCGACGGCGAGGCATTCTGGCAGTTCCGCCGCTATCAGCCGGGCGATTCCACCCAACGGATCGATTGGCGACAGTCCGCCAAGACTGAGCGGGTCTACATCCGGGAAACCGAGTGGGAAGCCGCCCAGAGCGTCTGGCTGTGGCGCGACACGTCGGAGTCGATGTGCTGGCGGTCCAGCAGGAACGTGCCTGCGAAAATCGAGCGCGCTGAACTCCTGCTGCTGGCGTTGGCAGCCCTGCTGGTCCGCGGCAGCGAGCACATCTCGCTGCTCGGCAGCAGCCTGCCCCGGGCCCCGGCCGTCTGGCGTTGCGCCGGATCGCCGAACAGCTCGCTTCATCGACCGCACCAGCCCCGAGTTCCGGGCTGCCGGCGATCGAACCCCTGCCACGTGACGGCCNGCGTCGTCTGGTTCGGCGACTTCCTCGCACCGCTCGAAGAGGTACAGTCGGCGATCGCCGCCTTCGCGCGCCGTGGTGTCCGCGGCCACTTGGTGCAGATCGCCGATGAGGCCGAAGCGATGCTGCCCTTCAAAGGCAGGGTGATGTTCGCCGGAAGCGAGGACNGAGGGGAACTGCTGTTCGGCTCCGTCGAAGCGGTTCGCGAGGACTACCGTGCCCTTTATCGCCGCCACCTTGCCGCGATCGGCGAGATGACCCGGNGGTTCGGGTGGACCCTGCTGACCCATCGGACCGATCATCCACCGGAAGCCGCCCTGCTCGCCCTCTACCAGACGCTCGCCCTCCACCAGACACGAGGTGGAAACGGGCGATGATGCATCGATGCTGACTCTGGGAGGCCTCGGTTTCGCGGCACCTTGGGCGCTCACAGCCCTGGTGCTGCTGCCGGCACTGTGGTGGCTGCTGCGGGCCATCCCGCCTGCCCCGGCGCGCATCGTTNTTCCGCCGTTCCGGCTGCTGGCATCGCTGAGTTCCCGCGAACAGGCGGCTGAACGCACGCCCTGGTGGCTGCTGGCGTTGCGGCTGGTACTGGCGATGGCGCTCATTCTCGGAATAGCCGGGCCGGTGCTCACCGGAAGTGAGGACCTGCCGGGAACGGGACCGGTGATCCTGATCGTCGACAACGGCTGGGCGGCGGCGCACGACTGGGATGCACGCATGTCGGCCGTCAACCAGCAGATCGACCGTGCCGAGCGCGAGAACCGGTCCGTGGTGCTGCTGCCGACGGCGCCCGCAGCCGATGCACCTGAATCCATCCTGGAACCGCTGTCGGCGGGTGCTGCACGCGAGGCCGCGCAAGCGATGCAGCCCCAGCCCTGGGCGACGGACCGGCCGGCGGCCACCGCCCGGCTGGCCNGAACAGGCCAATCGGGAAGCATGGCCGCCGGCAGCGCAGTCTGGATCGCCGATGGCCTGGATCAGCCGGAAGGAGCACGCCCCGTCTCGACGTGGCTGGAACAGCTGAGCAGGCTCGGCAGGGTGACGGTATTGACGCCGCGTGATCAGCAGCTGTCTCTGCTGATCCGGTCCGGTGGATCACCATCTGGTGCCACAAAGGCCGGCATTACAGAGGCCGGCAGCACCGACACTGGCAACAACGACATCAGTATGCTCCGTGCAGGAACGGTGGGCGATGCGCCCGTGGCCCTGCGCCTGCTCGATGCCGAGGGAGGCGTGCTGTCGCGCCAGGAAGCGCGGTTCGCGGACGGCGAGCGCCGCCTTTCAATGCGGCTCGATCTGCCGACAGAACTGGCAGCCCGTCTCCACAGCGTCAGGATCGAGGGAGAGAACACCGCCGGTTCGGTGCTGCTGATTGACGCGCGTTCGCAGCGCCGTGCCGTCGGTCTGGTCGGAGATGCGGCGGCAGAGAGTCAGCCATTGCTGGGGGCGCACTATTATCTGCAGCGCGCACTGCAGCCGTTCGCCGAAGTCCGCCACGGCGACATTCCCGAGCTCCTGTCCCGCCCGCTGGCGATGCTGGTCATGGCCGACATCGGTTCACTGGATCCGACGAGTGCCAAGGACGTGCAGCAGTGGATCGAACACGGCGGCGTGCTGCTGCGATTTGCCGGACCGCGTCTGGCACGCGACGCCTCCGGCGACGATCCGCTGCTGCCGGTCGCCCTGCGTGCCGGCGACCGTGCGATCGGCGGCACGCTGTCGTGGAGCGGAACCGGTACGCTTGCCCCCTTCGATGGCAACGGTCCGTTCAGCGGCCTCGCCGTGAGCGACGACGTCACCGTGCAGCGCCAAGTGATCGCCGAGCCGTCGCTGAACATCCCGGAGCGGACGTGGGCACACCTGCAGGACGGCACACCGCTGATCACGGGCGTTCGCCGCGGCCACGGCTGGGTTGTCCTTGTACACACCAGCGCGAGCCCGGACTGGTCGAACCTGCCGCTTTCCGGACTGTTCGTTGACATTCTGCGGCGGGTTCTCGATCTCGCGACCGGCGGTCAGGCCACGCTGCAGGCGCCCCTGCTGCCGCCACTGGAGACGCTGGACGGGTTCGGGCGACTTGGAAAGCCACCTGCCGGCAGCCGTCCGATCGCGGGGAGCACGTTCGCTGCCGCGCATGCCGGGCCAAACCAGCCCNCGGGCTTCTACGGCACCACCGAGGCAAAGCTGGCGCTCAACCTCGGTTCCTCCGTCAGCGATCCAGTGGCCCTGCCGTCTCTGCCGGCGGGCGTCCGCAGCGCAACCATCGGCGTCGGTGCCGAGCAGGACCTCCGTCCCTGGCTGCTCGGCCTGGCGCTGTTCCTGATGGTAGCCGATCTGGCGATCAGCCTGTGGATGCGCCGCCTGTCACCACGCGTACCGAGAGGCCGGCCGCTGGAGAGGAGCACGTCCCGGGCTTCGATCGCGGTCCTGCTCGTCCTCGCCACCCCGCACCCCGGCCACGCCCAGACCGTGATCGCCGACGGCACCGCGGAGCCCGCCAGCCTGAGTACGCGTCTCGCCTATGTCCGCACCGGCGATCCGCGAACCGACCAGATCAGCGAGGCGGGACTTGCCGGGCTCACCGCGATCGTCAACCAGCGCACGGCAGCGGAGCTGGGAGCGCCGGTGGGTATCGATCCCGAGCACGCCGAACTGGCATTCTACCCGGTGCTGTACTGGCCGGTCGGCGATCGTCCGCTCGACCTCTCCCCGGACGCCGTCCGCAGGCTGAGCGGATACATGCGTTCGGGCGGCACCATTGTCTTTGATACTCGCGGCCGGACAGACACCGACCAGCGCTTGGCCTTGCGCGAACTGGCACGGACCCTCGATCTGCCACTCTTGGCGCCGATTCCCGACGATCATGTGCTGCATCGGTCGTTTTACCTGATGGGCGACATGCCGGGCCGACGCGCGGGCGGAACCCTCTGGATCGAACCGTCGACCGGTTTCGTCAACGATGGCGTCAGTTCGGTGATCGCCGGTTCCAGCGACTGGGCGGCGGCCTGGGCGGTGGACGATAAGTTGCGGCCAATGTTTGCCGTCATCCCGGGCGGCGAGGAGCAGCGCGAACAGGCATACCGATTTGGCGTCAATCTCGTCATGTACGTGCTGACCGGCAACTACAAGGCAGATCAGGTGCATCTGCCGACGATTCTCGACCGTTTGGCGCCATGACATCGACCGCCATGGCCTCGACCGCGCTGGCCCTGCACCCGATCGTGCCGCTGTGGCTGCTCACCATACTGCTGGGCATAGGCGTGCTGCTGGTCGGCATTGCCATACTGCAGCGGGCACGAGGATGGCCGCTGCGTGCTCTGGCACTCGTGGCCCTGGGAGCGGCACTGTTCGATCCAAGGATCGTGCTCCAGGAACGGCACCCCGTCCGGNACGTGGCACTGGTGGTGGTCGACAGATCCGCGAGCCAGCACATCGGTAGCCGCATGACAACGGCAGAAGACGCGGCGCATCGGGTTGAGGCCGAGCTCGGCAAGCTGCCGGGACTGGACGTCCGCACACTTCATGCCGGCAGCGAGGATGCGAGCGAAACGCGGCTGTTCGACACGATCGAGCGGGCGGTGCTGGATGGTGTCGTCGGTCGACTTGCCGGGATCGTCATCATCGGTGATGGCCAGGTGCACGACGTTCCGGCAGATGCATCGACACTGCCGTGGCTGACAGCGCCCCTTCACCTGCTGCTGACGGGGCACCCCGACGAGGTCGACCAGCGCATCGTCGTCGAAGACGCGCCGGCCTACGGCCTCGTCGGCGAGAATGTGAACATTGCCTACCGGGTCGAACGGCTGGAACCAGCGCAGCCACCAGACCAGTCGCACCAACAGGAGCACGCGAGCGTCCATTTCCGTATCGACGGCGTCGATGCGGGCAGTACGAGCGTCCCTGTCGGAACGACGCAGCTCCTGCCGCTGCCGATCCGTCACCCCGGACCGGTGGTGCTGGAGATCGAGGTGGACGCTGCTCCGGGTGAGGTTTCTGCGCTCAACAACCGGACCGCCGTGGTCGTCAACGGAGTGAGGGAACGGCTTCGGGTCCTGCTCGTTTCCGGCAAGCCTCATCCCGGTGAGCGGAGCTGGCGCAACCTGCTGAAGTCGGACCCTTCCGTCGATCTCGTGCACTTCACCATCCTGCGCCCGCCGGAGAAGGACGACGCGACACCGCTCAAGGAGCTGTCGCTGATTGTCTTTCCGGTCCAGGAGCTGTTCGAAACTAAGCTGAATGACTTCGATCTGATCATTCTCGACCGGTACNATCGTCAGNGAATCCTGCCGAAAGTGTACTACACCCACATCGCCGACTACGTGCGCAAGGGTGGCGCGCTGCTGGTCGAGGTCGGCCCGGAATTCGCCTCGCAACAGAGCCTGTCGCAGACCCCGCTTCGTGAAGTTCTTCCGGCCGAACCGATCAATCAGGTGATCGAACAGGCGTATCGGCCGCAGGTGACGGAAACCGGCATGCGGCACCCGGTGACGTCAGATCTGCCCGGTGCGACTGGTGCCGGAGAAGCTGGGCACGCCGACGCGGATTCTGGCCCCACCTGGGGACGCTGGTTCCGCCTGATGGCCGGACAGGTCCACGCTGGGCAGACGCTGATGAGCGGCCCGGAGAATCGACCGCTGCTCGTCGTCGATCGCGTCGGCGAAGGCCGGGTGGCACTGCTCCTGAGCGACCACATCTGGCTGTGGGCGCGGGGCTTCGACGGCGGCGGACCGCAGACGGAACTCATGCGCCGGCTGGTGCACTGGCTGATGAAGGAGCCGGAGCTGGAAGAGGAAAACCTGCAGGCGCAGGTGGCGGACGGACGCCTGCAGGTGGAGCGGCGCAGCCTGCAGGCGGGCGATACGAACGTCACGGTGACCGATCCGTCCGGAGCAAGCCATTCGCTGCTTCTGAAAGACGGAGCCGACGGTATCGCGCGGGGCGAGATGAATGCCGTTCAGGCCGGGCTGTGGCGCGTGTCCGACGGGGAGCACACCGCGCTCGCGACATCCGGCCGGCTCGATCCGCCGGAACTCTCGGACCTGCGCGCTTCGCCTGAACGCCTGGCCCCCNTGATCGAAAAGACCCGCGGCGGTATCGCCTGGCTTGCGGACGGCATTCCGGACTTCCGCTGGGTTAATCCGGGCCACGGCTTCGCCGGGCGGGGATGGATGGGGATGCAGCGCAACCAGGCCTTCGCGGTCACCGGTCTCACCGAAGTCCCCNTCCTGCCGGCACTGCTGCTGCTGGCAGCAATCCTCGGCGGCCTCGCCGGCGCCTGGTGGCGCGAAGGGCGGTAACGCCTGTACCGCAAACCCGCCGGTTGAGCCTGCCCCGCTTGGTTCTATAGTGTGCGCATGAACATACTTGAAACGGAGCCGCCACCGGATGCGCGGGCCAACAGCATGTCCGAGGCGATGGCACGCGCGCTCGCCGATCCGCCGCCGCCCGGAGGCCGGGTTGTCGTCGCGATGTCAGGCGGTGTCGACAGCTCGGTCACCGCAGCCCTGCTGGCGGACGCCGGCTGGGACGTGGTCGGTGTCACCCTGCAGCTCTACGACCATGGTGTTGCCGTCGGCCGGCCGGGCAGTTGCTGTGCCGGACAGGACATCCACGATGCCCGGCGGGTCGCCGACAGGCTCGGCATCNCCCACTACGTCCTTGACTATGAAGCCCGGTTCCGCGCGGCGGTGATCGACGATTTCGCCGCCACGTATGCCGCGGGCGAAACGCCGATTCCGTGCGTGCGGTGCAACGAGCGGATCAAGTTCCGCGACCTGCTGCAGACCGCACGCGACTTGGGCGCCGCTGCACTTGCCACCGGCCACTACATCGAACGCCGCAGCGGACCAGACGGTCCATCGCTGTGGCAGGGCGCCGATCCCGCGCGCGACCAGAGCTACTTTCTGTTCACGACCACCCGCGCTCAGCTCGAGGTCCTGCGGTTCCCGCTGGGCAGCCTGGACAAGCAGCAAACCCGCGCGATCGCGCGCCGCCTCGTCCTGCCGGTCGCGGAGAAAAAGGACAGCCAGGACATCTGCTTCGTCCCCCAGGGCCGATATGCCGAAACCCTGGCGCGGCTGCGACCGGATGCGCAACAGCCGGGTGACATCGTTGATCAAGATGGCCAGGTGCTCGGCCGGCACGACGGCATCGGCCGGTTCACCGTCGGCCAGCGCCGCGGACTTGGTGTTGCGGGTAGCGAGCCGCTGTTCGTGCTCCGGCTCGAGCCTGCGACCAACCGGGTCGTCATCGGCCCGCACGAGGCGCTGCTTGCCGACCGGGTGCAGGTACGCGACGTCAACTGGCTTGGCGATGACCCCCTGCCGGTGCACCACCTGCGGCTGGACGTCAAGCTGCGTTCCACCATGGCGCCCGCCCCCGCAACCGTATCCATCGGTGTGAATGGCCGGGCGGACGTTGCCCTCGATGCGCCTCATCCCGGCATTGCGCCCGGACAAGCGTGCGTCNTTTACCGCGACCGCCGCCTGCTCGGTGGCGGCTGGATCTGCCGCGACCGCTGAGAGTGGATAGCACTGAGAGGGGATCAGGCGGCACGATGCCGCCCGATAGCTATTCTCCGGTCGAAGGATCCCTGCCGTGGGATCGCCCGTGGGCAGATCCCCGGTCGGCCCGATGGATGCCGCGTCGCGGGCAAACAAGGGCGGTCGCTGCATGTAGAGAGACAGCAGCCGGGCGAGTGCCTTGATCAGATCCACGTGCGTCCGCTCGTAGCCGTGCGAGNNGTCGAGAGCGAAGCACAACAGAGCGGTCCGAATGTCGTTGCCCGCCTCGACCGCCGCCGCCGCATCGCTCCGATACCACCGGAACACATCGCGGCTGAATGCAATGTCGTGCTTCTGGCAAAGCTCGATGAGGCTCCGGGTCAGATGCCAATCGAAGGGGCCACTCAGATCCTGCATGGCGATAGTGACGCCGTACTCGCAGGTGTTCTGACCAGGCGCGATCGTGCCGTTGTCGATGGAAACCAGCTCCGCCACGTCGCCGTGCAACACATGCGACGCACCGACCCCNACCTCTTCCGATATCGTGAATAGCAGGTGGCAATCCATCATCAGGGTGACGCCGGCATCCAGCACCGCCTTCGCCGCCGCGAGGACAGCCGCAACACCCGCCTTGTCGTCCAGATGCCGGGAGTTGATGAAGCCGTTGTCCGAAAATTCCGGCCGTGGGTCGATTGCGATGGTATCGCCGATCTCGATGCCAAGCGCCGCAACGTCGGCTGGATTATGAACACGCTCGTCCAACCGGAATTCCAGGTTGTCCCACGAAATCGGCTGCGTATCGACATCTTCGTTGAAAACATGTCCCGATGCCTTCAGCGGCAGAAACGTCCCGCGAATGCGCCGGTTGTCCCAGGTGAATACCGTCCCNCGTGCCCCTTCGGCGAAGCGCGCCGACCACGTGCCGATGGGAACCACCTGCACGCGGCCATTCGGCAGAAACCCCTTTACCATGGCGCCCAGCGTATCGAGGTGAGAGACGATCGCCCGGTCCGGGCTGTACTGCACGCCTCGCAGGTCGGCGCGGATGGCACCACGACGGGTGAGTTTGTAGGAGATGCCGAGCTGATCGAGCTGCCGGCAGACGAACATGACCGCCGCATCGGTCATGCCGGTCGGACTCGGAATGTCCAGCAGCGTGGCAAGGGTATCGAGCAGGTACGATTCGTCGATTTGGGGTTGGACGATAACGCTCATGACGTGGTCTCGCGATGGTGCGGCCGCCGGTCNNGCTGCGCGTCTGCGGAAACAGCAGGTCCACGAAACGTTCGGCCGTCGGTTGTGGTTCGTGGTTGGCGAGACCAGGCCGCTCGTTGGCCTCGATAATCACATAATCGGGTTGGCCCACATCAGGAACCAGAAAGTCGAAGCCCACAACCGGAATGTCGAGGACCGCTGCCGCCGTTTCCGCCGTCTCGCGCAGCTCAGGGTGAAGGGATGCTGTCACATCGTGAATGGTCCCGCCGGTATGCAGGTTGGCCGTCTTGCGCACGGCGAGGACCTCGCCTGCGGGCAACACGTCTCCCATTTCGTAACCGGCGGCGCGAACGCAGCGCTCGGTTTCAGCGTCGAGCGGTATGTGGCTTTCGCCCCGCGTTGCCGCGCTGCGGCGCCGGCTCTGCCGGACGATCAGATCGGTGATCGTTCCTCTGCCATCGCCGACGATTGCTGCCGGCTTGCGAACCGCGCCCGCCACAACTTTGCCGTCGATCACGATGACCCGAAGATCCTCACCATGAACGAATTCCTCGATCAGCACCCTGTCGCAGACCTTCCGCGCCTCCTTGACAGCGGTGTGCACTTCCGAGAGTGAACGCAGATCGACCTGCACGCCTCGCCCCTGTTCGCCTTCCGCGGGCTTGACCACCACGCGGCCGTAGCGACCGAAAAAGTCGCACACAGTCTGGTCGTCCGTCGCCACGATCTGTGCCGGACATCGCAATCCACCGGCGGTCAGCAGGCGGCGCGTCAGTGCCTTGTCGTCACAGCGCGACAAGGCAACCGCACTCGTCAGGTCGCTCAGCGACTCCCGGCAAGCGATCGTCCGACCACCGAGCACCAGCCTGAACAGCCCGGCTGGAGCATCCTCGACCTCGACGCCGATCCCCCGCCGTCGCGCTTCGTCAACAATAATCTGGGCATAGATGTTGAGCGGATCTGCCGGCATATCGCCGACGAACAACTTTTCATTGATCGGGTTCTTGTTCTTCACGCAAAACACCGAGACTTGCTCAAACCCCAGCTTCTTGTAGAGCGCGATTGCCTCCCGGTTATCGCACAGCACGGAAAGATCCATGAAGGAACGTCCGCGTGCCTGCAGCCGGGCGGCCAATGCCAGCGCCAAGTCGCGCCCGATGCTTGAGGGTGCNGCCTGTGGATCGACGGCGAGCGCCCACAGGCTCGAGCCGTTCTCCGGATCCCCGAATGCGGCTGCGTGGTCGATGCCCATGACGACGCCGCAGATATGATTGTCCACCGGATCGACGGCGACGAGGATCATCACCGCCCCTTCGCCATCCTCTTCCAGGCTTTTCAGGTAGCCCTCGTGAAGCGGAACCATGTGGCGCGCGATGTAGATGCGGTTGATCTCCGCTTCGTCGTCGCCTTCGGCGTGCGCGACCCGGATGAGATCGGTTTCCGGCGGGTCGATCGGGTCAGCCAGCGACAGACGAAACGTGTGCGACGGATCGAGGAAGAGCGACAACGGGGCGCGTGCGAGAAGAACGTGCGGCTCGGCAACATAGAACGCCACGTCGCGCCGGCCTTCATCTTCAAGCTCGAGCGTCCGCGCCAGATCGCGGGCATCCGAAAAGGTCTGACCGAAGATGAGCCGCCCCCAGCCGCAGTCGAGCGCGACCTGCCGCTTCATTGATGGCGTGTTGGAGGGTGGGCGTCGCATCGTCGACGCCGTCATGGGGGAGCTGAGTTCCGTTTTCGTGTTCACGGCCGGATGTTCCCTGCTGCCGGATGTTCCTTGCTGACGCGCGGCATGGATCACACGCCGTTGGCTTGCAGCCACATTTCCAACAGCGCGATCTGCCAGAGCTTCGAGCCTCGCAGTCGTGTGATGTGGTCTTTTGGATTGGCGAGCAGTGTCGCCACGTAATCCTGTTTGAACAGCCCGCGATCGCGCGCGGTCCTGCTCGTCAAAAGGTCCCGGACCATGTCCAGCACCGGACCTTCGATGTACTTCAGTGCCGGGACCGGGAAATAGCCCTTCGGCCGATCGATCACTTCGGACGGAATGACCTTGCGGCCGACATCCTTGAGGATGCCCTTGCCCTCTTGCGCCAGCTTGAGCTCAGCGGGCACCCGCGCGGCCAGTTCGACCAGTTCGTGATCAAGGAACGGCACCCGGGCTTCCAGGCCCCAGGCCATGGTCATGTTGTCGACCCGCTTGACCGGGTCATCGACCAGCATGACGGTCGTATCCAGCCGCAACGCCTTGTCGATCGGCCGGTCCGCGTCTGGCTTCGCGAACTGCCCGGCGACAAACTCGCGGCTCCAGTCGCCGTTCACGTGCTCCGGCTCGATCACCTGCGCGAACTCGTCGTGATCGCGATCGAAGAAGGCCCGGGAATAATCGCCGAGCGGATCATTGCTCTGCATCATCGGCGGATACCAGTGGTAGCCGGCGAACGTCTCATCAGCACCCTGGCCGCTCTGCACCACCTTGACGTGACGGGCAACCGCCTCCGACAGCAGGAAAAAGCCGACGTTGTCGTAGCTCACCATCGGCTCCGACATGGCGGAGACAACCGCCGGCAGGGCCGCGATCAAATCCGTCGACGGGATCAGGTTCTTTTCGTGGATGGTGCCGAACCGCTCGGCAATCAGGTCCGAGTATTGGAATTCATCCCCNTTCTCGCCGGCCACCTCCTCGAAGCCGATCGANAAGGTGCGCAGGCCCGTCTGACCTTCCTGGGCGAGCAGCCCCACGATCAGGCTAGAATCGAGGCCTCCGGAGAGCAGGACCCCCACCGGCACGTCGGCAATCATCCGGCGCCGCACGGCAAGCCGGAGCATGTCCAGAACCCGCTCCTGCCATTCCTCGTGCGAAACGCCGACGTCTTCGGGACGCGGGACGAAGCTCAAGGTCCAATATGTATGGTCGGTGCGACGTCCATCGGACTCGATCGTCGTCACCGTTGCCGGCGGAAGCTTGCGGATGCCGGACAGCATCGTCCACGGCGGCGGCACCACCGCATGAAAGGTCATGTAATAGTGCAGCGCCTGGTCATCGATCGACGTATCCACGTCTCCCGCAGCAAGCAGGGCCGGCAACGAAGACGCAAAACGCAGGCGCCGCCCACCCGCGCCTTGCGCAAGATAGAGCGGTTTGATGCCGAGACGGTCGCGTGCCATCACAACACGGCCGCTGTCCCGTTCGACGATCACAATTGCGAACATGCCCTGCAGGCGTTCCACGAACGCCGTACCCCAGGCGTGATACGCCTTGAGAATGACCTCCGTATCCCCGTGCGAGAAAAAGCGATAGCCCTTGGCATCGAGCTCCGCGCGCAACTCCTTGTAATTGTAGATGCAGCCGTTGAAAACGACCGAAAGCCCGAGGTCCGGGTCGGTCATCGGCTGCTGGGCNCTTTCGCTCAGATCGATGATCTTCAGGCGGCGATGCCCGAACGCAATCCGGCTCTGCGCGATGACGCCGGCCGCATCAGGGCCCCGCGGCGCCATCTGTGCCGCCATTCGCGTCACCGCCTCGACGGATGCCTGGGAGCCGTCAAAGGTGATTTCACCACACAGACCACACATGCCGGTCGTCCTTTCCAGACATCAAACAACAAACCGGACCTCCGGAGAGGACCGACGCAGGCAAAGCGAACCCTAAGGCCCATTTCCTTCGTGTCAATCCCGATGGCCGAGAAAGATCACGAGGATCTGGTGGCCACACGGCGCTACGCTTCAGAACGTAGTGCCGGATACGACAGTCCCCGACGACCTCGTATATGCTTGTTGGACTATGGGGAAACCGCGCGTGAATTGCCTTTCCGCCTTTCTTCCCACCGGCACAACTTGCGAAAAAGAAAGGAATAACCCCAATGACAGTCTCGGCCGGCACGCTGCATGCGGCCGTTCACGAACAGCTCGAGGCGGAGCGCTTCGAGGAACTGCTGAAGGTCGCAAACGTGCGGATCGAGCGGATTGTATCGACCGGACAGACGACCCCTGCGAACACATGGTTCGATCAGGACTGGGATGAGTGGGTGCTGCTGGTCCAGGGCGCGGCCGAAATTCTGATCGAGCAGGAAGCCGCACCGCGCCGCCTTGAGCCGGGCGACTACATCTTTCTTCCGGCCCACGTCCGCCACCGGGTCACCTGGACCGCACCGGACCAGCCAACCGTCTGGCTGGCCGTTCATATCGATCGCCCCGCGTAAGGCTGTCACGATACTTCGTCTCTGCTGGATTTCGCCTCTGCCGGTCTGCTTCGTCCGATCCTGGCTTAACCGGTAGAGCTGCCAGCACGTAAAGGGCACATTGATCCACTGCTGGCCGATCAAGGCGCTGGCAGTGGATCGCGAGCCCAGAACGCATCTGCAGCGATGTCCTCGCAGCAGATAACGGCGCCGGACCTGTGGCTATTCCGGCGTATACGGCGAAATCTTCGAACCTTCCACCGACAACGAGCCCATCAGACCCTGCTCGCCGTAGACGAAGACGACGACCGGATGCTTCGAGGTGAATGTATCGAGGTTCTTTGCCGCACCATCATCAATAACCGCTACGCTGGCGTCACCGCCAACTTTCCAGCCGTCACTGGCGCGGAAGTCGGCAAGCGCCTGATCGGTCAGAAACATGTAAATTTCAGAATGCTTTTCAGCGCCCGCCTGCAGCCCGATCGATGCGGCGGTGGTGCTGTAGTAGCCCTCGGTGGTGTCGTCCACCCGCAGCGCACCCACGCCATACGATCCGCCGACACCNAGGCCCGCCTTGGTGACTTCCGGGAACACCAGCATCCCCTTCGCCTTGTCCGCCACCGCTTCGCAGCCGGCGACGCTGGCCTCACAGATTTTCACCGCCGCATCGACTTCTTTTTCGATCTCGGTGGCGCTTGCGGCCTGCGCATGCTGCGTACCCGAGATCAGTGCCAGCAACCCTGCCGCCCCCAGGGCAACGTAAGTACGTTTCGCCATCATGTCGTATCCTTCTGCGGTTGATCCATAATCGAGCGCGCGAAACGGCTCGGGGTCGTAACCTGCAGACTGAGCGTTTGTTCCAGGTGACAATTTCGCGAAGCGTCGACAGAAGCGACGGGCTCAGTTCGCCACGCAGTGCAGGTCCGGCTGGACGTGCAGATCCTCGTTGCGCACCAGCACCCGAGCGTCCAGCGACGCGCGGAACAGGCAGCGCAATTCCCAACCACCAGCTTCCACTTGCTGTTGCAGCCCGTATGTTATGCTGTCCGTGAAATACGGCCTCCGAACACGGCCACTCTCCGGCACTGGAGCCACGGCGGACGTGGGGAGAGATGGACGTGGGGGATAAGACGCCGGAGGTGGTTCGGCATCGGAACGGAAGCGGATGGACATGCGCAGCTATGCCAGGGCGTTGATCACCGGAGCATCCGGCGGAATCGGTCGCGGCTTCGCCGAACGACTGCCGGGTGCAACCGACCTGCTGCTCACCGGGCGCAACGCGGAACGCCTCGAGGCGGTCGCCGCGCGGGTCGCGAAGCCGGGGCGGCTGGTCAAAACAATCGAGGCCGATCTCACCCGTGATGCCGATCGTGATCGGCTCATCGAGGCAGCCGAAGCATTTGGCATCGATCTGCTGATCAACAACGCCGGTGCCGGCCGGTTCGGCCGTCTTCTCGACAACCCGCCCGAAGCGGAACGGGCGGCGGTCCTGGTCAACGTGGTGTCCGTCGTCGACCTCACCCGCCGCCTGCTGCCAGGAATGCTGCAGCGCGCACGCACCGCCCGGCGGCGGGCGGGTGTGATCGTCGTCGCTTCGACCGCCGCGTTCACGCCGGTCCCCTTCCTCGCCACCTATGCCGCAACGAAAGCGTTCGACCTGCAATTCGCCGAGGCCCTGGCGGAGGAATTGCATGACGAGCCGGCGGACGTGCTCGCACTGTGCCCCGGGGTAACGCGAACCAGGTTCGACGCAGGGCCAATGTTCACGCCGGGCAACGTGCCCGGGG
Source organism: Defluviicoccus sp. (assembly GCA_013414705.1). Taxonomy (GTDB): domain Bacteria; phylum Pseudomonadota; class Alphaproteobacteria; order Rhodospirillales; family Defluviicoccaceae; genus Defluviicoccus. Next base: position 1,077,397 of record CP058705.1, on the reverse strand, counting down.
CCGCCGATCCGGGCGACGTGGCAGCACAGGGCTTGGCGGCGCTGGGACGGCAGACGGTGTACGTCGCGGGCCTGCTCAACCAGGCAACCCTGGGGCCGGTGGTGCTGCCGCGACGCCTGATCAGCAGCGCCGTCGGCATGGCAATGCGGCTGGTGGCCGGGCGGTCCTGCTGAAGGTGCGATATCTGACGACGCGACAACATCAACGCGGCGACTTGCGCCGCCAAACGATGCCTTTCACATTAGCGACACATTTTGCATGACGGAGAGGGCGACTGGTGCCCTAAGCCACGGACCGAGGAGGTGGACGCAATGGATCGCCCGGGCCTGCTGAAGCAGTTACGGGATATCGGCAGGCTTGAAGATGGGGCAATCGATATCGGTGAAACGGCTCTGTTACTGGCAGCGCTCGACCGGCCGGACGTGCCCCTGGAACCATACCGGGACGCCCTGGCCACGATCGCCGACGAGGCGCGCGAGTGTACGGGCCGGACGCACAGTGTCGACATGCAGATCGGAGCCCTGATTGAACTGCTGGTCGGTCGCTGGGACCTGCGCGGCGACGAAGAGGCGTACGACGATCCACGAAACGCCAACCTGATGCACGTACTCGATCGCAGGCGCGGGCTTCCGGTGGCACTCGGCGTCCTGTGGATCCACGCTGGCGATGCTTACGGCGGCAATATCGTCGGGCTTGGCTTCCCGTCGCATTTCCTGGTGCGGATCGCGGCACGGGGACAGCGGGCGATACTCGACGTCTTTCACGGCGGTGCGGTGCTGCAGCCGGAGGACCTGCGGCGGATGATCAAGGCGCTGCGGGGCCCCGATCGGGAGCTCGACCCTTCGGACTATGCCGCCGTCGAGACTCGCGACGTCCTCATTCGCCTGCAGAACAACCTGAAGCAACGGGCGCTAGCCCGCATTATGCATCGCGGTAGATTAGAGGTTTCTGATGCGCAGTTTTCCTCGTCTTTGGGTTGTGCCCGGGCGTGCCGGTTTTGACCGCTGTTGGTCGGTGGGTGTGATTGGGCTGGGGGTTGGCGGGATGGATGATGGTGGGGCGGTCTGCCCCGGCGTTCAGATCATCAGCCGCGGCAGGCGACCGAGGACAAAGCGGAGAACCGCCTGATCGGGGGCGCTGGTCGGCAGGTGAACCTTGATTCTGGCTTTCAGTTCGACGATGCGGGCGGCAACCTTGATCAGGCGCAGCCTGAGGGTGTCGAACTGGGCGACCCGCCAGGACGAGCGCTTGGGCATCAGCGCCCGCAGGCTCCACAACATCCAATAGGCGCCGGCGTGCAGGAACAGCCGGAACTGGTTGGCGGTGGCCTTGGGGCACGAGGTGCGATCGGCGGCGAGATGGGTTTTCCAGGCCTTGATATGGTTCTCCGCCCGGCCGCGTCGGCAGTAGAGATCCTGGTAAAGCGACCGGCCGCTGCCGTGGCCGAGGTTGGTGACGATGAAGCGGCTATCGGTGCCGTCGCCACCGGCCTCGACGCGGGCGACGATGCGGCGGACCCGGCTCCAGGTCTTGGCGGCGTCGAAGAATTCCTTGAAGCGGCGGACCTTGCCGCCGCTGGGCGCGGCCTCGTAGCGCGCCGCGGTGCTTTTCTCCAGTCCGGTGATATGTCGGCGGAGCGTGCTGTTGGGGGCGAGGCCGAGGATGTACTCAAGGCCGTTCGCCTCGCACCAGTCGAGCACCTCCGGGCAGGCGTAGTGGCTGTCGGCGCGCAGCAGAATCTGCACATTCGGCCAGTGGGCGCGGATCGTGCGGACGAGGCGGCGCAGAAAGGCGCGGATCTCGATGCCCTTGGGCCGCTTGGCCGGGCGCAGGAGGGCGGTGACGAAGCGGCCCTCGCCATCGAAGACGACGATCGGCTGGAAGCCGTAGTCGTCGTAATGAGCGTTGAACAGGCGCAACTGCTGGCCGCCATGGGCCACGTCGAAGGTGTCGTCGATATCCAGCGTGATCCGCCGTGGGACTTGGCGGAACGAGCCGCACCAGACGTCGACCAGAGCGCGGCCCAGGCGCAGCAGCGTCCGCGCATCCGGCAGGTTCTCCAGCCGCGAGATGGTCGACTGCGAACACAAGTCCCGACCCGACGGCAGGCGTTCGAGCGCCAGCTTGAACAGCGGATCGCTGCGCAGGCCGGTGGCGTCGTTGCCGTCCTCGTAACCGGCGGCGATCATCAACAGCCGGAAGCGGATGATGTCGGCCAGCGTGTGCACGGTGCTGCCGGGATCGCGCGGATCGTCGATGCAGGCGGCCAGACGATCGGCGACCGCGAGCCGGCGCTCGATCTCGCGCAGAACCAANAGCCCGCCGTCGGACGACAGCCGGCCGCCGTCGAACCGGGCGACGACCTCCTTCCCGGCAACCGGTGACAAACCAGGCAGCGGCAGCGTAGGATCAACCATGGCGGGTGAGCGCTCCGGAAACGACGCGGATTGGCTTCAACAACCAAATCCTAGGCGATTCCAATGAACTACGCTACACCCGCCAACCAGGACGCATAATCCGGGCTAGCGGCCAACGACCTGCCGCGCGCGATCGAGGTACTGCAGTCGATGACGGCGATTGCGCCCGACCGCAGCGAACTGTGGTGGGAGACAGCGCACCTCCACGGCCAACTCGGCAATCTGAAAACCGCGATCGCTACCCTGGAAGGGTTTCTGGCCGAAGACGACAGCGTCGGCGACCGGGGACAGCTCGAAGAGCTGCTCCGTCATCTGCGCAGCCGGGTCAATTAGGGTCCGGACTCAATCAGGTCCAATAAGCGACGATGGTGGCGATGGCGAGGGTTGAGGCGTAGTTTCTGGCGAGTTTGTCGTATCGGGTGGCGACGCGCCGGAAGTCCTTCAGGCGGCAGAAGACGGCTTCGACCATCCAGCGGAACTTGTATCGGTGTTTGTCGAACCTGATCTTGCGTTTGCGTGATCTCCGCCCTGGAATGACCGGTGTGGCCCCCTTGTTGCGGATCGCGGTGCGCAGGGCGTCGCAATCATAGCCCTTGTCGGCCAGAACGTGGCGACAGGTGTCGACCTCGGCCAGCAGGTCTTCAGCCATCGTGATGTCGGAGACAGTGCCGGCGGTGACCTTGAGGACCACCGGGCGGCCGAGTGTATCGCTCAGGGCGTGGATTTTCGTCGTCTGCCCGCCTCGGGAGAGGCCGATCGCCTGAGCCTTCGCCCCCTTTTCCGCCGTGNNAGCGCAGCGGTGCGCTTTCACATAACTGCCATCCATGGCCACCGCGGTGGTGATCCATTGGCCCTCGGCCAGCGCCTTGAGGATCCGGCGCCAGTGATCCCGACGGGACCAGCTATTGAAACGATTATAGACCGTTGTCGGAGGACCGTAGTCCGGCGGACAATCCCGCCAGCGGCACCCGCTCTTCAGAACATGGATGATCCCGCTGATGACGCGACGATCATCCACCCGCCGTGCTCCCGGCTGGTTCTTCGGCAGATACGGCTCGATCGCCGCCTATGCATCGTCGTTCAGCCAGAACACGTTCCCCACCTCAAGGCTCAAATACCGCCTTGGAATCACGTTCATAACAATATTTCAATATGTTAATCAGGTTCAGACCCTAACACCCCTCCTTAATAAGCGGGAACAGCAACGAAAAAGCATAGGCGAATGCACCGTGGTGCCGTTCGACCAGCGCCATTTCTCGCCGCTGATCGGAAAGCGTGCGCATCGCCAGCAGATCAGCGGCGTGGCGGCGTTTGAACGAGGCGAAATTTGTAGCGAGCGGTCGATAGTAGCCGTCCGTCCAGTCTTCTTGCGGAACCACAAACTCCGCGACGAGCCTGTAGCCGGAAACCGCAAGGTCGGCACGCACACCGGCAAGGTCGGTCATCTGGGGATAGTTCTCTGCCCAGAATGCAGCCGCCTCCACCGTCTGCTCATCCGTCAGCCAGACCAATTCGGAAAACGCCAGCGAACCGCCTGTCCGTAGAAGTCGGCGCCAGCCGGACAGCGCACTGACACAACCGACGGCGTAGATGGCGCTTTCGCACCACAGGAGATCGAAGCTCTGCGGAGCAAACGGCGGTTCGGCCATATCGGCGACAACGGGATGAACGCGAGTGCCAAGGCCGCCGGCGACAGCCCACTCCCATAGGGCACGCACGAACGGCGGGTGCTGATCAACAGTAAGCGGTGCTTGTGGGGCACCGGCTTTTCGGTTTTCTGAAGCTTGACGGGTTGATCTTGGCCGCTTCGGCGCTTGGCTTCACGCGGCGGCACGATCGGCCGTATCCTGAGTGGCTTTCCAGGCCCAGGGNGTGAGCTCGGCGAGGCGGCGGTTCGGCCAGTTGTCGACGAGCTTGCTGAGCACGTCGGCGAGCCAGGCCTCTGGGTTCACGTCGTGCCATTTGCAGGTTTCGATCAGCGAGGCAAGCACCGCCCAGTTTTCGGCTCCGAGGTCATGGCCGGCGAACAGAGCATTCTTGCGATTGAGAACGATCGGCCTCATCGAACGCTCGACCGTATTNGAGTCGATCTCGATCCGGCCATCGTCGAGGAAGCGGGTAAGCCCCTGCCAGTGGTTCAGTGCGTAGCCGATCGCCTCGCCCAGCGGCGACTTGCGCGACAGCTGGGTGCGGCACTGCTCCAGCCACAGCCGCATCGCGTCGAGCAGCGGCTTCGTCCGCGATTGCCGTGCAGCGCGGCGGTCCTCGGCACTCCGGCCACGGATCTCCGCCTCGATTTCGTAGAGGACGGCGATTTTCCGCAGCGCTTCGCGGGCGATCGGCGCGGGCCGTTTCTGCGCGATCTCGAAGAACCGCCGCCGGCAGTGTGCCCAACAGTACGCGAGGATCACGCCTTCGCTCGTCTCGGCTTCACTGCCAGAAGGCTTGGCTACCTTCTTGTAGGCGACGTAGGCGTCGCTCTGCAGGATGCCGCGGAAGTCCTTCAGCAACGAAACCGCGTACTCGCTGCCTCGTCCGGGCGCGTACGAATAGACCACGGCTGGCGGATCGGCGCCGCCCCACGGCCGGTCATCACGGGCGATCGCCCAGAAGTACCCGGTCTTGGTCCGGCCACGGCCGGGGTCGAGCACCGGCGCCGTCGTCTCGTCGATGAACAGCTTCGACGAGCCGAGCAACTCATCGCGCAGCAGCCGCCACAACGGCTTCAGCTCGGCGGCTGCAGTGCCCACCCAGGCAGCCAGCGTCGAGCGATCAATGACAATGCCCTGGCGAGCCAGCATCTGCGCTTGGCGATAGAGCGGCGCATGATCCGCGTACTTCGCGACCAGCACATGCGCCACCATCCGCTCGGTTGGCAGGCCACCCTCGATCAGCCGCGCCGGCGCCGGCGCCTGCACCACCGCACTCTCGCACGCACGGCAGCCGTATTTTGGGCGGCGGGTGACGATCACCTGGTAACGCATCGGGATTACGTCGAGGCGTTCTGATCGGTCCCCGCCGATGACGTGCATCGCGCCCGCGCAGCAGGGGCAGACGGTCGTCGAAGGCTCGATCACCACCTCGATCCGTGGCAGGTGTGCGGGAAGCGATCCACGGCTCTGCCGGCGTTCGCGGCTGTGTGTCCGGCGCAGCGGCGGATCCGCCTTCTGAGCTTCGGCGTCGGCTTCCGCCACCGCCTGCTCGAGGTCCTCCAGCGCCAGGTTCAGCTGGTCAGGATCGAGCCTCTCCGAGCGCCGGCCGAACTGCATGCGCTGCAGCTGGCGGATGGTGGCGCAGCCGCTCATTCTGATCCTCCAGCCCGCGGCGCAGCGCGCGCTCGGCAGCGAGTTCGGCGCGCATCGCCAGCACCGCGGCACGCAACGCCGAGGGATCGTCCGGAAGATCGTCAAAACTCGCCATGGATGGCGATTTTAAGCACGATTCCAGAGACTTGCCAGAGTTCCTGTAGCGTTCCCACCACCCTATTGGGCAGTCTTCGGCCGGCCGCGACGCGTGCATCCGTGACCAGTCGAGTCCGTCCAACAATGCCGCCAGCTGCGCCGCCGACAGCCGCATGACGCCATCGGTGACTGGCGGCCAGCGGAAAGCACCGTTCTCCAGCCGCTTGACGCTCCGCGTCCCCTTCGGGCGCCACACCAGCACCAAACCGCTGCCGTCCCAGAGCAGAAGTTTCACTCTGTCAGCGCGTTTGCAGCGAAACACGTAAATCGTCCCGCAGAACGGGTCGTGGTGCAGCACCGTCTGCACGATCGCCGCAAGGCCGTCGGCGCCACGACGGAAGTCCACCGGCCGCGTCGCGACCAGGACCCGCACGCCTGGCGGAACGATCATCCAAGCGCTTTCAGTGTGCGCAGCACCGTTTCCAGCAGCGCCGCGTCGACCCTGGCCGACACCCGCACCCGTATACCCGAAAGCTCGATCTCGATCCCGGGCGGACGGGCAACGACAGGGTCTTCCNGTCACCACCACCGGCACGAAGTCAAGCGATCCAGAGCCCACGGCGCGCAGACCATCGTCAACCGGCTCGCGCAGCGCCTTGCGCCAAGCATAAAGCTGGTTCGGATGCAGCCCATAGCGGCGCGCGATCGTGCTCGCCACCGCGTCAGGCGCCAGGCTCTCAGTGACGATCTGCGCCTTCTCCTGCCAGCTCCACCGTCGCCGTCGCTCCGGCCCAGCCAAAACGTCGCCCCGGCAAACCCTGTGCTCATTAACTGGCAAATTACTTGGCAAACGATTCACATCCGACTCCCATCAGGAGACGACTGAACCTCCCCGAATTGATGGACACTTTTGCTACGCTCCGGGAAGGGGCTGGAAGGTGTTTGTGACGAAACCGCGTCGGAGTTTCACGGACGCGTTCAAACGGGAGGCCGTTGCGTTGTTGGCGTCGAGTGGCCGGCCGTTGATGCAGATCGCCGAGGAGTTGGGCATTCAGTCGTCGATGCTGCGCAACTGGCGCAACGCTGTCGGGGTGCCTGCGGGGGCGTCGAGGCGCCCCGAGGAGCAAGCGACACCCCGCAGGCTGGCGGGTCCGGTGATCAGTCGGCCGAGATCGCGCGGCTTCGGCGGGAAGTTGAGCGGTTGCGCATGGAACGAGATATTCTAAAAACGGTCGCGGAGCGTTCCGCCTGCGGCGGAGAAACAGGCGGAGTATCTTCGACAGCCGGGGAGCGGCCGTCTGTTTTTGGTGGCGGATGACCCCGTAAAAAACGTGGTCCATGGTCTGTTGCGGACTTGCGAGTGCTGACGCCGCCCGGTGATCCCGATTAGGAAATTGATTTCTTTTGCACAGCCCAGCCCTCTTTGCCGAATTCGTCGCAGGAGGGTCCAGGGCATGTCTCACGCGAAGCGTTCCCGCCCTCGACGGGAGATGTCCCCGTTCACCCTGATGCCGCGGCGATCGACGTCGGCGCGACGATGCACGTGGCGACGATGCACGTGGCGACGATGCACGTGGCGACGATGCACGTGGCGGCGGTTGGCCCGGCCGCGCTGCGGAGCCGGTGCGCACGTTCGGAACCTTCACCGTCGACCTGCATCGGCTGGCCGACTGGTTCGCACACTGCGGCGTGCGGACGGTCGCCATGGAGTCGACCGGGGTCTACTGGATCCCGGTTTACGAGATCCTCGAGCAGCGTGGGTTCGAGGTGATGCTGGTGAATGCGCGCAACGCCAAGCACGTCCCGGGGCGTAAGACCGACGTCAGCGACGCCGCGTGGCTGCAGCGTCTCCATGAGTACGGCCTTTGCGCGGCAGCTTTCGGCCACAGGGCGAGATTGCCGCCTTGCGCGCGTATTTGCGCCAACGCGAGCGGTTACTCGACGTCGCGGCGGCACACATCCAGCACATGCAGAAGGCGCTGACGCAGATGAATTTGCAGATTCATCACGTCGTCGCCGACATCACTGGCGTGACCGGGATGCGCATCATCCGCGCGATCGTCGCTGGCGAACGTGATCCGGACAGACTGGCCGCCTACCGGGACCGCCGCTGCCGTGCGTCGGCCGAAACGGTCCGCCAGGCCCTGATCGGCAATGATCGCGAAGAGCACCTCTTTGCGCTGGTGCAGGCGGTGGAGTTGTACGACGTCTATCAAGGGAAGGTCGCAGCGTGTGACACGCGGATCGAGGTCGTCCTCGAGCGGTTGCGGGCGACCAGCGCCAAGCCGGCCAAGCCACTTCCCGCCGCTCGTTACAACACCCGGCAGCCCAACGCCCCGGCGTTCGCCGTGCGTGAGGCTCTCTACGCCGTGCTTGGCATCGACCTGACGCAGATCCACGGGCTGGGCCCTTATTTGGCGCTCAAGCTGGTCGGCGAATGCGGAACCGACCTTTCGGCGTGGCCGAGCGCCAAGCACTTCACGTCCTGGCTGTGCCTGGCGCCGGGCAACAAGATCTCCGGTGGGAAGGTGCTGTCGTCGAGAACCCGGCGCTCCAGCAGCCGGGTGGCAGCACTGCTCCGGCTCGCCGCGGTCACCGTCGGGCGCACCGAAACGGCGCTCGGCGCCTTCTATCGCCGCTTGTCGGCTCGTATCGGCAAAGCAAAGGCGGTGACCGCCACCGCTCGGAAGATCGCCGTGCTGTTCTACAACGCCCTTCGCCACGGCATGGACTACACTGATCCCGGCGCGTCCTTCTACGAGGAGCGCTACCGGCGGCGCGTGCTCGGCAACCTCCAACGGCGGGCGAAGTCGCTGGGGTACGTCCTGCAGGAGATGGCTCCTGCGCCGACCGCGAACAGTGTTTCTTAGGAAACTGTGGCCATCTTCTTGGAACCGCCGAAATGAGGTTCCGATTGATCGAAGATTATCGCGATGCTTGGCCGGTACGCGTGCTGTGCGACGCACGGGAGGTTTCAGCCAGCGGCTACTCCGCGCGGCGCGGTCGCCCGGAAAGTGCCAGGGCGGCGGCGAACCGGGCGCTCCTCGGCGACATCCGGCGGATCCACGCGCAGCATCGGGGCCGCTATGGGGCGCCACGCATCCATGCCGCCTTGCGGGCCGAAGGGCGCCCGGTCGGCCGCGGCCGCATCGAGCGACTGATGCGGCGCCACGGCATCCGCGCGAAGACGCCCCGCCGCTTCCGCGTCGTCACCACCGACAACAGGCACACCCTGCCGATCGCCGACAATCTCCTCGACCAGAGCTTCGTCGCCACCCGGCCGAACCAGGTCTGGCTGGCTGACATCACCTACATTCCGACCGACGAGGGTGGCTGTACCTCGCCACCGTTCTGGACTTGTTCACTCGCAAGGTGGTGGGCTGGGCGATGCGCGAGCACTTGCGTCAGGAACTGGCGATCGCGGCGCTGACCCTGGCGGTCCAACGGCAACGGCCCACAACACCGTTCGGGGTCGCGGATTGATCCATCACTCCGACCGCGGCAGCCAGTACGCTGCCGGCTACGCTGCCGGCGACGACCGCGCCCTGCTGAAAGCCAACGGGATCGTGCCGTCGATGAGCCGCAAGGGCAATTGCTGGGACAATGCGCCGATGGAGAGCTGGGTCCACACGCTGAAAACCGAACTGGTCCACAACACCGCCTACGCGACCCGCGACGCCGCCAAGCGTGACCTGTTCGCCTACATCGAAACCTACTACAACCGCCAGCGGCTCCACTCCGCACTCGGATACCGCACTCCCGAGCAAATGGAGGCTCAGGCCGCATAACCCGGTGTCCACTTTCCCAGGGAAGATCACTCGGCCGTCCGGTGGTCCTCAAGGTCACCGCCGGCACTGTCTCCGACATCACGATGGCTGAAGACCTGCTGGCCGAGGTCGACACCTGTCGCCACGTTCTGGCCGACAAGGGCTATGATTGCGACGCCCTGCGCACCGCGATCCGCAACAAGGGGGCCACACCGGTCATTCCAGGGCGGAGATCACGCAAACGCAAGATCAGGTTCGACAAACACCGATACAAGTTCCGCTGGATGGTCGAAGCCGTCTTCTGCCGCCTGAAGGACTTCCGGCGCGTCGCCACCCGATACGACAAACTCGCCAGAAACTACGCCTCATCTCTCGCCCTCGCCACCATCGTCGCTTACTGGACCTGATTGAGTCCGGACCCCAGTTAAGTGCCGATGGCCTATCAATTCTTCTCCCATGCCACAGTCAATCCCGATCTCAGCGAACCAAGGGCCAGAAAACCCGGAAGAGTTCCCCCTACGCTTCTTGGTATAAGATGACGTTAGAAGCCATCCATCCAGCCTCTTTGATCCAGATAACCGACACAAAAATCAATCTATACGGGAAACAACACTTTTTAGTATGCGATTCTCGTGGAAACTGCAGCTATGGACAGCGTCCCCTATTATGCGATATTGAAACTCGTCTCCGTAAGCGACAATAACCTAATGGTTGCGGGGAGCGTAGGAGGGCATTAACAGCATGAATTCCTATGATTTTTTGATTCAGAACTTTTAGAGCACCAAGATGTCGCCGCCCGGACCGCAGCCGCGCTGCGTGATGGGTTTGGCGAAGCGCTTGCTTTGTGGACAGAGGCCATCCGCCAGGGTGGGAAGATCCTTTTGTTCGGCAATGGGGGCAGCGCTGGAGATGCGCAGCATCTGGCCACCGAATTGACCATTCGTTATTCGAAGGATCGGGCAGCCATCCCAGCAATCGCGCTGACGACGGATACGTCGGCATTGACCGCATGCGGGAACGATTTCGGCTTCGACAGGATTTTTGAACGGCAAGTGGAGGCCTTGGGCCGGTCCGGAGATCTCGCGGTCGGCATTACGACTTCGGGCAGAAGCGAGAACGTGTGCCGGGGATTACGGCGGGCTCGTGAATTGGGCTTGACGACCATGACCCTGACCGGCGGCAATGGCGGTCGGGTTGCTGAACTCAGTGACGTATGTCTTATTGTGCCGTCGACCGTAACGGCGCGTATTCAGGAAATGCATATCATGCTCGGCCAGATGCTCTGCGGAGCGCTTGAGCTTGAGCTGGGGCTGCTTGACAATGGGGGCACCCAACAATGATTGACGGCGCCGTGATTTCGCACCTGGAGATTCCACAATCAGTGCGAGTATTGATTATCGGCGATATCATGCTTGATCGCTACATTTATGGCGCGGTTGAGCGGATCTCGCCAGAAGCTCCGGTCCCTGTTCTGAAGTATGATAGCAAGACGCTCATGCCCGGTGGGGCCGCCAACGTCGCACGCAATATTTGTGACTTTAATGCTGCCGTCGAGCTGATTGGGATTGTAGGCGACGATGCTTCGGGCGATGATCTTCGCAAGCTTGCGGAAGCCTATCCGTTCTGGCGGTACAGTGCTGTCTGCAGCAGCACGCGTCCGACGACAACGAAAACGCGCCTTGTTGCGGATCGGCATCAGATCGTTCGCATCGATGTCGAGGATGCCCGGGTTGCCGACGCGGATGAAGAGGCCGCGGTGATTGCGGCGCNNTACGGGAGGGTGGCGCGTTCCAACGTTGTCGTTCTCTCCGACTACGCCAAGGGTGTGTTGACGGATCCGATTATTCGTGCAGCCATCGAGGCGGCAAATGCCGCTGGGGTTCCCGTGATCGTCGATCCCAAGTCAGCGGATTTCGGGCGATATGCCGGGGCAACGCTGGTGACCCCCAACGCAAACGAGCTTGCCCGTGCCGTCGGCCGGCCTTGCCGCGAAGACGAAGCGGTCGTTGCCGGTGCAATGGAGCTTCTTTCTCAGTTCGACATTGGCGCCATTCTTGTAACCCGTGGTGACNCGGGGATGACGCTGGTGACGCGCGAGGCCGCGCCGCTGCACATCCGGACGACAGCGAAGCAGGTCTTCGATGTTTCTGGCGCCGGCGATACCGTCATTGCAGTGCTGTCGGTGATGCTGGGTGAAGGTGTCGCTTTGCCGGCTGCTGCCGATGCCGCGAACGTTGCGGCTGGCATCGTCGTCAGCNAGCTCGGCACCGCCACCGTGAGCCGCGAGGAGTTCGTGCTCGCGATGCGGTTGCGACATGAAGGTGAATTGGCGACCAAGATCGTCTCGCTGGAACAGGCGTTGCGGCGACGTCGGGCCTGGTCTGCGGCGGGGCAACGGGTGGTGTTCACGAACGGATGCTTCGACCTTCTGCATCCCGGCCACGTCAGCCTGTTGCGTCAGGCAAAAGCGGCAGGCGATTACCTTGTCGTCGGCCTCAACAGCGATGCCTCGGTGCGTCGTCTGAAGGGGCCAACCCGGCCGGTTCAAGACGAGACATCGCGGGCGTTTGTGCTGTCGGCGCTCGACTGCGTCGATCTCGTGGTCCNNTTTGACGACGACACGCCGCTGAAACTGATCGAGGCACTACGGCCGGACATTCTGGTCAAGGGGGCCGACTACCGACCGGATGAGGTGGTTGGTCAGGACGTGATCGCGAAGTATGGCGGACGTCTCCTCCTCGTTGATCTGGAGCCAAATCAATCGACGACATCGATGATTGAGCGCCTGCGTGCGTGATCCAACAGCGCCACTGGACGAGTGACGCGCAACACAAGCGCAACCAGCAGGACAGACTGCAAGGAGAGGGTGCTGTGGAGGAGTTGGTATTTGAGCGGCTGACTCAGCTACCGCCGCTTGAGCGAAGCAATGCGCATGCTGAAGGACTGCGCTGTAAGATCTGCGACGGCGATGCAGCCTTCTTCGACTTGGTTGACTACAACAAGTGCTGCTCAGTGGAGCTCTATCCCTATGGGCAGGCTGGCGTTCCGGTGCCCTACTATCGCTGCGGTGCCTGCGGCTTCATCTTCACGACGTTTTTCGACACGTGGACGCGGGTCGAGCTGGAGAGTTTTCTCTACAATTACGACTATGCCAAGGTGGACCAGGAGTACCGGAACGAGCGGTCAGAANCGGGTTGCTCACGATTTTGCGCAAGTGCTGGCCGGCGTCAAAGACAAGCCGATCCTCTATTTTGGCGCACGACCAGAGGGTTTGTGCGAACAATGGAGCGGGCAGGGTTTCCTGTGGTGCGCGGCGTTGATCCGCTGGTCGACATCATGATGCCGCAGATGCAGTTTGGCGTCGTGGTCTGTGTGAAGGTGCTCGAGCACGCGGTTGACCCGCTGTCGACCCTGAGGCAGATCAGGCAGCATCTGGTTCCTGGTGGTGCGGCGCTGCTGCGCACAGCGCTGCAACCCAGAGACATCGCCACGTTGGGCGGGAACTGGTGGTACATCGCGCCACGCAACGGACATGTCTCGATCTTCAGCCATGATTCTCTGCACCGCGCGGCCCAAAAGGCCGGCTTCCAAATTCGTGAAGATACAAACGGCGAAAAGTGGCTGGTAGATGGAAATGCGTAAAAGAACGTAAGTAAAAGCAAAATTTGCATTACGCTTAAGTTGTCTCGAGGATTAAATGGACCAGATATTGAGATCTAAGCTGGAAAGTCTGCCGCCACTTATATTGCAAGAGGCAGCAGCTCAAACACGCACATGTAAAATCTGCAATCGTCGGTGTTATTTTTTTGATGTAGTTGATTTTAATAAATGTTGCTCGTATAATTTGTATCCATATAGCCCTTCAGGAATCCCAGTACAGTACTATAGATGTCAACATTGTGGTNTTTTATTTACAGACTTTTGCGATGATTGGTCGCCTCAGGTTTTTCAAAATTATATTTACAATGAAGAATATATAAAAGTTGATGGTGACTATAAAGAAGTTAGGCCCGCCAAGCTTGCGGTAGATACCGCAAAGCTACTCCTACATCAGATGGATAAACGCTTATTGGACTATGGGTCCGGTTCTGCANTTTTTACCGGGGCAATGCGCAAATCAGGGTTTTTGAACGTAGAAGGTTACGATCCGTTTTCAAGTCCCGCGCGTCCAGAGGGCCCATTTGATGTAATCACCTGTTTTGAAGTCATCGAGCATACCACTGATCCAATCGCTGTGCTGAGCGATATGAAAAGTTTTCTCGCTCCGAAAGGCATTATTCTTCTCAGCACAACGGTTCAGCCAGCAGATATCGAAACCATTCGGGCAAACTGGTGGTATGTTGGCCCACGCAACGGTCACATATCAATTTTTACCGACCAAGCCCTTGCCATCGCAGCAGAAAAGGCTGGGTTGGAGCTATATGTCGATGCCACCGGGCGGCAGTGGCTCTGCGCTAAGGGACAGGCGGAACTTTTCGATAGCATTGATATTGCGCTTTATCGGATTGCGAACGTAGAACTTCGTGCACCAGTTGAAGGCTATGGCCAGTGGCATGGCATAGAACCGATCGGCGAGCGTCGGATGCGTTGGACGGCATCCAACAGAGTTTGCTGGACTGCCTCGTATTCGGGGCCAGCCTTATTGTTTATCCAATTGCCGGTGGTAATGTATATCAACAACTCTTTTATTAAAGAATCCTACATCGAAATTAACGGACAGGACTACGCATTAAATTTCTCACAAGGGTTTTTGACGACGCGTGCTCACCAATCGACAAGGATCAACGAGCTCACATTAGTCACACCACCTCCGTTAAAACCTTGCGATATCCGAAAATCGGTTGACCAAAGGCCGCTCGGGTTAGCAGTTGAAATGTAACGATTACGAGATCTGTAACTCAGGAAATCGTTCTGCCGGTTAAGATATAAAATATTAAAAACTTTTACTGTAGTTTATTTTAGTAAAATTATTAATAAATGGCAACAATAAAATACTAAATATTATACATATTTATGTCTTAATCATTTTTAAAAGAAAAATGCAAGTGTTTAATGTTAAAAACTAGAGTTATGGAATAAATATTATACGCTATTATGCTAGATAAGCACATGATGCGGAAAATAAATTTTTAATGTAACGCTGAAATGCAGTTCTGCCAATATATATTTTGAGAGATTGCTGCATATCTAGAAACATTGTAATGTGTACATGACTATTCATTATTTAAAAAATATCATATTCAAAGTATTCAGAAATAATTATAGAATTTGAATGTAACAAAATATCATCATTGTTTTGGTAATATCTTTATATCGGCTTTCAAGAAGGAAGTGATACATTGGCGTCGAATTCAAATAGCAGAATCTTTGCATATGGAGCTTTTGGCTCAAATAATGTTGGAGACGAAGCAATTCTCGAAGGAATTAGAAAAATATACCCTGAATGCATTCAAATATACCACAACAAGGTGCGTAATGGTATTGGGTATTTACCGGGTCAATTGCTTGATGGGCGTATTTCTTTCAAAGAAAATGATTACCTCATAATTGGTGGTGGCGGTCTATTGTACGACCGTACTACTGTAATAATCATGACAAATTTAGCCAAGAAGGCGAGAGCAGCAGGAGCAACAGTTGATATTTTGCGACTAGGATGTGAGGCGGCCGCACCGGAGTATGAAAAAGAGATCGCAGATCTCTTTAGGCTCGCGAGGCGCGCGAGTGTTCGAAGTACGGCATCGCAGCGCATCATGAATCGCATTATGGCTGAGACGTTTAGCGTTGAATTTGATTTTGCTTTTAATCTCGATAACGACGTAGAAGCGATGCCAAGACGTAAGAGAAAGCAACATGAGATATTAACTATCGGAATTGTAACTGCCTCGATAGATAAGCAGGAGCTTAATATATTTTCAGATCTTATTCACCAAAGAATAAATAGAAGTTGCGCCAACCCTGTGAGATTTATTCATATTCCGCACAGTCGATCGTACTTCAATCCCAGCAATAATGATTGTGTGACTGGGCATATGCTGTGGTCGTTAAGCAGAACTCATAATGCGATTAATGATGATATGCTAATTATTGAGCCGTTTGATGGGGAGCCGCGTTCGGTTTTATCAAAATATAAGCAGTTGGATGGAGTTATTTCGTCTCGTTATCATGGCCTCATTTTTGGCAAGTTGGCCAAGATTCCAACGCTTGCAATTGGGTCAACCCAGATAAAGATTGCATCATTTATAGAAGATCACGCATCTGAGATGCTTTTTCGGCAATAAGCTACGCTGATGTTTCTAAAAATTCGATAATTTTTACGATTATATCTGCTCTCAGGTTGATTAAATAATGAAGCAATCAAGGTACATGCAATGTACAGTTATATAATGCATATGAAGCCGCTTTTAGTGCGCACAAATAATGCTAATAGTCTTGTTTGCACTTGGTACTCTATAAATGTCGTTATCGCAGTCATAATATATTTGCGCATATTAAACGTCTCTGAGGCGGCGGAAATAAAAATATTATATCATCCTTCAATAGCATCACCAGACTTACTTACTCTTTTGATCAACCAGACGACTGGCAGCGCACGCGATCCAAAATAGCAGTGTTTAAAGTTGGTTCTGCGGGTTTAAGAACGAATAGCATTGCGGAAGGTATTTCGCTTACAGATTTGGCCAGGGTGAATGCATTTCAGAAACTACATGAATGGGGTATTCAATTTGCTAGCGAGCAAGGTGCGGTAAAGGAATGGGATTGTACGGGATTAAAGGCCGCCAAGATTTCGCTTAATCAGATTGCTAATGTTAGGGCAGTTGGCGGATCAATAGATTTGATTGCCATCGATGAGTCTCTATTAAGCGGAATCAAGGCATGTAAATTATCAATAAAAGAGACAGCATTACGAGTCGCATCATACGTTAGGATAGTAACTGATTCCGAAAATTTCGAAAACCGTGGGGAAGTTCCCAAAGTAGGTTATATCGAACCTTATCCTATTTTTCGGTCAATGAGCTCACACAATGGACGAAGGAACTTATGCAAGCTGGATTCAAACCAAATTTTTCCATCTTGATATAAACGTCCATTATGTGGACGTGCATCCGGAAATTGACCTCTCCGCGGATCTAAGAGCACTCAAGACGTTTTATCGCAGTGAAGGTATCCCCTTCGGAATTATCTTCTGGAGTGGATACGGTCCGCTCAACTCCGACCGAGCCTATTACGACCACACAATGAACTTGGTGCGCCGGGTAAAGGCGGCGATTGGCCAACCAGATCAGGTAATTTTTCAGAGTTGGATCAAGCGCTCATCCGTCAGTTGCGGAACGGCAGACGAGCAGTGTCGGTCCATTTCGTGCACGCCCGAAGACCCGCCATATTGTGGCCAGAAGAGCATTCCGCTCAATCTTCCTGAGGACGATCCGAATGCTTTCACGCATACCCGCTTGATCAACGATGCGACTAATGTTCTCAACCAACCCTAGAAGGGTAGACCATTGAAGCGAGTGTAAGAATCGCGAAACGCTTATAACTATGTAATTGGCGTTTAGATGATACGGAGTATATTTATGGAGTATCCTGCTAGAGTGCCAGTTTGCTTCCGTGAATTCATGGATCTACTATCTACACTGAAAGAAGAAGAGAGGATTGAGGATCTTTTCAATCGCATGAATTGGTCAGGTGTCAAGCCAAGACAGATCTATAGTGCAATTTTAGGAAGATTGCCGGAATCAACAAAGACATTATCTATGCCAAAACGTATTCGCCTGCAAAACACGCAGGTGCTGCGCTTTGGCGTCGAGTTTAAGACTAATGTAATACCTAGAGTGCTTCGGGCCTATCCAGAAAAAGAAGAATATTGTTTGTTCATGTTCCTAAATGCGCAGGCACAGATTTAATGGCGCACCTAAAGATCCGCTATCCATGGCTGCATGAGAGTATGAAACACAGTATCCCCGTAGAAGAGCTAGTCAGAAACCTTAGTGGTTTTGCATCAAAAGTTAAGTCGGAAAAAGATATTCTTGTTGGTGGTCATATTGAGCTGCAATGGTTTATCCGCGAAAAGCTTATACGATTTGAAGATAAGATGTTTACTATCATTCGCGATCCATATAAACGAGTAATTTCTTTAGTAAATTATGTTGTGAGCCGTTTTATGGTAGACCCAACATGTGCCGCAGCTGACACTGCGTCATGGGCAAAGATGTTAGGTATTACAACGGTTTCTGAAGATATGACATTTGAAGAACAGTGCAGGCTGGCAGATAAAGTGTTATTTAGTGATGACATAACAAAAAAATGTCATGTGTCGTTACTTAGGAAATGGCAATTTTAAGTCATCAATAGAGTTTATGGCGATATCTAATATAGAAGTTACAGATGTGCGTACATATAATAACTGGTTAAAAGAATCATGGAGCATTGTTGATTTTACGCAAAAAAATAAAGCAAGAGATATATTGGTTTATGAAACTCTTTCTGATAAACAAAAAGAGCGTGTGTGGTCTTTATACGAAGAAGATGCTAAGCTATATGATCATATTATCAAACGTCTTAAAACAACAGGCAGATGTAGCATATTCGGTGAACAATTAATTTAATAAGGTGTGGGGAAATTCTTGTTTGTCTGCAATGAACGCGCGTGACGCGGCACCGCCTGCAACAAGCGGCGTTACTAGTATCTGAACCTGATTAACATATTGAAATATTGTTATGAACGTGATTCCAAGGCGGTATTTGAGCCTTGGAGGTGGATGTGGCGAACTTGTTCGGGCTGGACGACGATGCATGGGCGGCGATCGAGCCGCATCTGCCGAAGAACCAGCCGGGAGCACGGCGGGTGGATGATCGCCGCATTATCAGCGGGATCATCCCTGTTCTGAAGAGCGGGTGCCGCTGGCGGGATTGTCCGCCGGACTACGGTCCTCCGACAACGGTCGACAACCGTTTCAACCGCTGGTCCCGCCGGGGTCACTGGCGCCGGATCCTCAAGGCGCTGGCCGAGGACCAATCGATCACCACCGCGGTGGCCAGTAACCATCCGGCGGGGGCCGTCTTCTTTGGGCCTGTGTGATGTGGCCTGATGGAGCCGTAGTGCAGAGGTCGGTGTTTGCATCGGTGCAAGAGACGAAGCTTATGGCGCAGGTTTATGTTTTCACCGCCCCTGAACGTCGGCGACGGTTCAGCCTTGAGCAAAAGCGGGCGATGGTTGCGGCGGCGTTTGCGCCCGGGGCTGTTGTGGCTGATGTGGCGCGGGGTGCGGGTGTGGCTGGCGGTGGGCCGGACGGACATGCGCCGCGGCATGAATGGCTTGGCGCTGCAGGTTCAAGAGACGCTGCGGCGCGATCCGCACGCTGGCGATCTCTATGTCTTCCGCGGCCGGCGTGGTGACCTGATCAAGATTCTCTGGCACGACGGGCTGGGGATGTCACTCTATGCCAAGCGATTGGAACGGGGGCGGTTCATCTGGCCGTCCCCACTGACGGTATTGTGTCGATCACGCCAGCGCAGCTTTCCTATTTTCTTGATGGGATTGACTGGCGCAACCCGCAGCACACCTACCATCCGCAACGGGCCGGCTGAAACGCCGGCGGCACACCGTGACGCCGATTTTACGAGTCAAACGGGCCGGATCGATGATTCAATGCGGCCATGAGTTTGCCGCCTGCCACCGTTCCCGATGACCTCGCAACGCTGAAAGCGGCGCTCTTGGCCGAGCGCTCGGCCCGTCTGGAGGCAGAGGCGTGGGCGTCGGGCGCGGAGGCGATGGTGGCGCATCTGAAACTCATGATCGCCTGCCCGAAGGGGATGCGAAGCATCAAGCTGAAGCGCGAGCGGTTTGGGGCATCGGCCGAGCGCAGCCGCAAGCTGCTCGACCAGCTGGAGTTGCAGCTGGAGGAGTTGGAGGCAACGGCCGCTGAGGATGCCCCTGTCGCCGCGGCCGACGAGAGCACGGTCAAGAGCTTTTCCCGACGCAAGCCGGTGCGGGCCCCGTTGCCGGCACACCTACCGCGCGAGCGCGTTGTTATCCCGGCGCCGCCGGCCTGTCCCTGCTGCGGCGGCAAGCTGCACAAACTGGGCGAAGACGTCACCGAGACGCTCGAGGTGATCCCCGCCAGTGGAAGGTGATCCAGACCGTCCGCGAAAAATTCAGCTGCCGGTCGTGCGAGCGGATCACCCAGCCGCCGGCGCCGTTTTATCCGATCGCCCGCGGCAAACCGCTGGCCGTGGTCACCGCCTTCGCCTCCTCGACCCGCTTCGTGATCAGCCTACTTCGCCGATGCCGAGACCCTGGCTGGCCTCTCGACCACCGTCACCACCGACGCCGAGCGCCGAGCCGGTGCTGCTGCCGCAACGCGCCTGTCTCGGCGTGATCGAGAGCACGGTCGAGTGCCGCGGCAAGCGCACCACGACGCGCCACGACCACGTGAGCTCGCGGCCGCTCGAAGCCTCCGCCTACCTGCAGGCCGCGCGTGCACACTGGTCGATCGAGAACGGCCTCCACTGGCTGCTCGACGTCGTCTTCGACGAGGACCGGGCCCGCAACCGCAAGGACCACGGACCGGAAAACCTCGCGATACTGCGCAAACTCACCCTCAACGTCCTGCAACGAGCCCGACCCGGCATCTCCATCCGCCGAAAACGCAAACGCTCCGGATGGTCCAACGACTTCGCCAGATCCATCCTCGGCCAAATGCGATAGCCCTGGGCCAACCCCTGAAAGCGCTTGCCATGCGCACTGCGCTGACGTCACCATGAACGCGCAACAGGGAAACAACGCCCCGCGTCCGACCGGGGAGATGGTAACCGTCGGGGAGACCGCAACCGTCGTGACCGTGTCGCCGATCGCTGCGCTACGCCAATTTTTCAGATGGAAGCAGCGGGTGGCATCCTGCTGGTGCTGGCCTCGGCCCTGGCGCTGATCGTCGCCAACTCGCCGCTCGATCACGTCTACGGGGCGCTGCTGGGAACGACCGCCGAGGTGCGCGTCGGAGACTTCGCGATCGAAAAACCGTTCACGCTGTGGATCAACGACGGGTTGATGGCCGTCTTTTTCCTGGTGGTCGGCCTGGAGATCAAGCGTGAGCTGAAGCAGGGCGAGCTGTCGTCGCTGCGGCGCGCGATCCTGCCAGCGATCGCGGCACTGGGCGGCATGGCGGTGCCGGCGGCCATCTACGCAGCACTCAACATGCAGAACGGGCTGAACCTGAACGGCTGGGCCATCCCGTCGGCCACCGACATCGCGTTTTCGCTGGGCGTGCTCGCGCTGCTGGGCAGCCGCGCGCCGCTGTCATTGAAGGTGCTGCTGACGGCGATCGCGATCTTCGACGATCTGGGCGCGATCGTGATCATCGCACTGTTCTACACGTCTCACCTGTCGTTGCTGTCGCTGAGCCTGGCTGGCGCCGGCCTGCTGGTTCTGCTCACCCTCAACCTGCGCGGCGTGAAGCTGATTGCGCCCTATGTCGTCGTTGGCACGTTTGTCTGGGTGTNNGTGCTCAAGTCCGGAGTGCACGCAACGCTTGCCGGCGTCGCGTTGGCTGCCTCCATTCCGCTCTCCGCCGACGCCCATGGGCATTCACCGCTGAAACGGATGGAGCATGGCCTGCATCCGTGGGTGGCATACGGCGTGTTGCCGATCTTCGGCTTCGCCAACGCCGGAGTCTCCTTCGCCGGAATGGGCCCGGAGCAGTTTTTCCATCCAATCACGCTCGGTATCGTGCTCGGCCTGTTCCTGGGCAAGCAGATCGGCATCTTCGGGACGATCTGGGCGGCAGTGGCGACCGGGATCGCCCGCAAACCTGCCGGTGCCAGCTGGCTGCACATCTACGGGATGTCGATCCTGTGCGGCATCGGCTTCACCATGAGCCTGTTCATCGGCAGCCTAGCCTGGCCGCATTCGGACTTCGATGCACCGGTGCGTCTTGGCGTACTGGCTGGCTCGCTGTTGTCGGCCGCCGCCGGCGCGATCCTGTTGATCCTTGCAGCCCGGCGCTCCAACACCAAAACCGGACGACCGGAAGAGGGACCTACCACCGTTGTGAGAGCGATTTCACGATGACCGGCTATATCCGCAATTGGTGATGTAGTTTATGCATTCCTTGGGGGAGCAGTCGTCGAGAAGGGCGCCGATCTTGGCCCAGAGGTCGGGGGTGGTGCGGGCAGCGGCGGTTCTGAGAAGCTGCGTGAGCTTGGCGAAGACCTGCTCGATGGGGTTAAGGTCCGGAGAATAGGGTGGGAGGAGAGGACGCTGGCGCCGCAGGCTTCGATCGCCTGGCGGACGTCTTCGGCCTTGTGGGCGCCGAGATTGTCCATGACGACGACGCCTTCGGTCGGGCTCGGAGCGAAACCCTGTTCGACAGAGGTGCGAAAGACGCGTCCGTTGATGGCGCCGTCGATGACGAAGGGAGCGGCGATGCCGCTGCTGCGCAGGGCGGCGACGAAGGTCGGCGTCTTGATGCTGCGCATCCCCTGCGGGCCCCAATGGCCGTGCGGAACAGCGGCGCGCAGCCGCTGGCCGCGGCGGCAGCGCCCGCAGGTGCGTGCCCTGTTGGTGGTCGCCCAGGTCTCGTCGATGAACACCAGGCGTGCGGGGTTCAGTTTCGGCTGTTGCTGTCGCCAAGCGTCGCGGGCGGCGGCAACGTCAGCGCGCTCCTGCTCGGCGGCATGCCGCGTCTTTTTGAGCGTCAGCCCGAGCCGGTCGAGGGTATTCCACAGCCCACCGACCCACAGTCCGCCGACACTGGTCGTAACACCGTGCTTCTCCGAAAGCCAGGCGCGCAGCTCGGCCAACGTCACGTCGGGCCGCGCCGCGCCGCGACCTCAGCGCTGATCGCCTCGTGGTGGACCGAAAGCGTGCGGGCAAGATGGCAGTGCTGCGGCCGCACCGCCGCCTCGCCTGTCCGCAGCCGGCGCAGCCGAACCTTGTAAATATAGGAGACGCTCACCCGAAACAGCACCGCCGCCTCACCCGCACTTGGAGTGGCCGCAGCTGATACACGTGTCGCAGTCTTCCTGGCGGATCAGGGTGGGGGCGCCGCATTTCGGGCATTGGCGGAAGCGGGGTCACGACCAAGCCCGGCAGCCCGGGACGCTGGTTCTTCTGCCGCATCCGGGCTCTCTTCCGGCCCCGGTTCGAGCGAGCGTGCCGGCGGTTCAGCCAGACCACCTGCATCGGCGTAGCGCAGTACCGGCTCTGATAGGTGCTCGGGCAAGCGTTCGGGAAAGCGCTCGACTACGCTGCGTTCGCCGTAGCGGTTGCGTTCGNGGAACCGGCAGAAAGCCGATGTCGATCAGATGCGTTTCGATCACCTCGCCGATCGCCGCCAGCAGGCTCGGCACGTAGCGGCCGCGCATCCACTGGCCGCCGCGCGGATCGAACACCGCTTTCAGCTCCTCGACGACGAACGAAACGTCGCCGCCGCGCCGGAACACCGCCGAGATCATCCGGGTGAGTGCGACCGTCCAGGCGAAGTGCTCCATGTTCTTGGAATTGATGAACACCTCGAACGGCCGGCGGCGGCCGTCCTGGACGATGTCGTTGAGCGTGATGTAGAGCGCGTGCTCGCTTTCCGGCCAGCGCACCTTGTAGGTCTTGCCGGGCAGCGCCTCGGGCCGGTCGAGCGGCCGGAACATGTGCACGATCGCCCCCGAGTCGCCCAGGTCGCGCGGCCGGGTATCGGCGCCGGGCATGATGAGCGGCAGCTCCGCCTGGGCTGCCACCGGCTTCGCCTTGTCCTTGTCCTTTACCTCGAGGACGGCGCCGGTGATCTCGTTCGGCCGGTAGGTGGTGCAGCCCTTGCAACCGAGCTCGTAGGCCTGCTGGTAGACGTTCTTGAACGCTTCGAAGCCGATACCTTCGGGGCAGTTGATCGTCTTCGAGATCGAGCTGTCGATGAACTCCTGCACCGCGGCTTGCATCACCAGGTGGTCGGCGGGAGAGAGCGCCTGGGCATCGACGAAGTATTCCGGTAGCGGTGCCNNCTCGCCCTTCAGCCGGCGGAACAGCCGGTACGCGTGGTCGCTCACCTCTTCTTCGCGCCGGCTGCCGTCCGGCATCAGCACGTGGCGGGCGTAGCGGAAGCTGAATACCGGCTCCAGTCCCGACGAGACGTTGTCGGCAAACAGCGAGATGGTGCCGGTGGGCGCCACCGAGGTGAGCAGCGCGTTGCGGATGCCGTGCCGGCCGATTGCGTCACGCACGTCCTCGTCCAGCGCCTTCACCGTCTCGCCTGCGAGATACTTCTCGGCATCGAACAGCGGAAANCACCCCTTCTCGCGGGCGAGTTCGACCGACGCCAGATAGGCAGCGCGCCGGATGGCACTCATCCACGCTTTGGTCCGCTTCACGGCCGCACTGCCGCCGTAGCGCGCGCCGCACAGGATCAACGCATCGGCGAGCCCGGTGACGCCGAGCCCGATGCGGCGCTTCGCCTTCGCCTCCGCCTCGTGTTCGGGCAGCGGATAGCCGGAAACCTCGATGACGTTGTCCATCATCCGTACCGCGGTCGCGGTCACATGGGCCAGCTGGCCCGCGTCAATCCCGGCGTCAGCCTCGAACGGCCGCTCGACCAGCGCCGCCAGGTTGATCGAGCCGAGCAGGCAGGTGCCGTAGGGCGGCAGCGGCTGCTCACCGCACGGGTTGGTTCCGTGGATGCTCTCGCAGTACCAGAGGTTATTGCGCGCGTTGATGCGGTCGATGAACACCACGCCGGGCTCGGCATAGGTGAAGGTGGCGCGCATGATCCTGTCCCACAGCTCGCGCGCCTTCAGGCTCTTGCGCACCACGCCGTCGAAGACGAGTTCCCACGGCGCGTCCTCCTTCACCGCCTGCATGAACGCGTCGGTGACCAGCACCGAGAGGTTGAACATCCGCAGACGGCCGGGATCGCGCTTCGCCTCGATGAACGCCTCGATGTCCGGATGGTCGCAGCGCATCACCGCCATCATCGCGCCGCGGCGCGAGCCGGCGCTCATGATCGTCCGGCACATCGCATCCCACACGTCCATGAACGACAGCGGGCCGGACGCGTCCGCGCCCACGCCCTTCACCGGTGCGCCCTTGGGCCGCAGCGAAGAAAAGTCGTAGCCGATGCCGCCGCCCTGCTGCATGGTCAGTGCGGCCTGCTTCAGGTGCTCGAAGATCCCCNNCATGTCGTCGGGGATGTCGCCCATCACAAAGCAGTTGAACAACGTCACCCGCCGCTTCGAGCCCGCGCCGGATAGAATCCGGCCGGCGGGCAGGAAGCAGAAGTTCTCCATCGCCTGGTAGAACTGCTCCTCCCAGCCGGCGGCATCCGCCTCGGGCCGCGCCAGCTCGCGCGCCACCCGCCGCCACGTCTCGGTGATGGTTCGGTCCAGCGGCTCGCCGTCGTGCGTCTTCAGTCGGTACTTCATGTCCCAGATCTGCTGGGAGACCGGCGCCACCTGCTGCATGCAACCCTCGCGCAATGGGCAATCGGGAAACGACACGTCACACCTGCACGCCACCCCGGCCCACCGACTGCGGCGGCAGGCTTGGCAAGCGTGACGGGCGTCCCGATGTTCTGTTTGTGTTCTGGAGATTCAAGGGTACGTGAACCGCCCCGCCGACGCAAGCCACCCGGCGCACCAGCAGCGCCGGCCGCAAGATGCCACAGCGTCCGCAGACCACGCCGGCCTCGCCCCACCGCTCCCCCAGCAGAGCGGACAACAGGACGGCTACCACCACTCCCGCAGCGGAACGATGCCGTTACGCCAGGTAGATCCGCTCCAGCGCGCTGCGGGCGAGATTGCCGCGGGCGTCTTCCGCCTCGATGTAGTAGCGTACGTCCCCNGCGCCCACCGGCAGCGCTGCGGTGTAGTAGCCGCCGGTGATCGCGGCGCCGGTCTCCGACGGATAAGGCCCGCGGTCGTCCATGGCGAGCCGCTGTTCGCCGGCGGCCGAGCGCAACACCAGGCTCACCCGCGCCACGCCGGAGACGTCGGCGATGAAAGTGTGCACGGTGCCCTCGCGCGGCGCATCGTCCAGCCGCCCCTGCCCCCACTTCTTGCCGCCGGGGTTCTCCGGCGTCACCCACGGTGCGAAGATGGTGGGACCGGTGCCATCGGCGCCGCGTGAAACCAGCCCTTCGACCGCGTCCTTCAGCTTTGACCAGCCGAGGTTGGCGGCGTTCGTGACCTGCTGGTCCCAGACGTGCTGGCCGGTCCAGTACCAGTAGCAGCTCGTCTCCGCCGTCAGCATCAGGCGCACCGCATCGCCCAGCAGCGGATGGTCGGGCTCGCTGTCCTCCAGCGTGTGCACCGCGTTCTGGAACGCGGTCAGTACCGCCCACGAGTTCAGGTCGGGCGAGTACGGCTGGTCGTAGCGGCTGAACCACTTCATGAACTGCGGATCGCCGTTGTCCGCCCCGCTCCACGAGCCCGGCTCGATGTGCGCCGCATTGGCGGGATCGGGCGGGAAGCGCTCCAGGTAGTCGAGCACCGAGGTGAGTTCGAAGCGCGGGTCCTGCTGTAGCCACTCCACCATCCGGCCGGTGTTGTGCCGGTAGTAGCTGTCGGCGCCACCGCCGTGGTTGTCGCCATCCGAGTGCAGCAGGAAGAACGGCGGATGCTTCGGATCGTACGTACCGGTGGCGACGATGTGATCGTAGACCTGTCCCAGCACGCTCGGATACTGCAGCGCGCCGAAGCCGCCGCGGGCGTCCTCGTTGCCGATGTAGCGCTCCGCCGGCACCGCCACAATCAGGTGCCGCTCGCCGTCCGGGTCCTCGTACTGCACGTATTCCGGGCGCAGCAGCGACGGCGGGATCTTCGAGCCGGCCCAGATGTTCTGCAGCTGCAGCCAGTCGTCCACCGGCGGGTTCACCTGCTCGGAAGCGTTCGGCGGCAGCATGCCTTCGTTCGGCCCGGCGTAGGGATATTCGCGGCAGGCGCGGAAGCGGTGGATGGAATCGTAGATCACCGCCTCGATGCCGGCCTTGCGCAGCGCCGGGATCATGCGGACGTGGAACGCTGTCTCCGGCGGGAAGATCACCTTCGAGGCTTCGATGCCGAACGCCTCGCGGATGATGCCGCGGTGCCATTCGATCTGGCGGACGATGTTGCGCTCGGGGATCAGCGCCATCAGCGGATGGAAGAAGCCAAACGCGGTGAAGTCGCAGCGCGGATTGCCGAGCGCCGTCTTCTCACCGGCCAGCCCGCGCAGCGGGCCGTTCCAGCCGCCGAAGCGGCCGCCGCACAGGCCGTCGCGGGCGCAGCGGTTCAACTGCTCGATCAGCGAGCCGCTCCAGCTGGTGGACAGGCCGCCGTGCGGCAGACCACCGTGGATGTACTGCCAGACCGCGTCGGGCACGAAGTCGGTGTAGTTGCCGCCGCGCGAGCCGAAGATGCTGTCCTTCTCGCCGTCCCAGTAAAGCGGGTCGGTGGTGTTGTAGTACGGCTGGTGCATGTGCTTGTGGATGCCGAAGTGCAGACGCACCTGCGAGGCATCAGGGCCGGCGGTCGCCGGGCGCACCGGCCGCGGCGCGCCCTGCAGGCGCATCCGGCGGAATTCCTTGATCCAGTCGCCACCGCCCGACCGGGTGATGTCGGCCACGCGGCAGCCCTCGACCTGCACCTCGATCTCGCCCGGGCCGAACACGCCGGCCGGCACGATGGCCACGAAATCCACGTGGCCGGCGGTCGTCGCCGGTGCGGGTCGGATGGCATCGCCCTTGATCAGCCGCTCGCCCACGGGTCCGCGCAGGATCACCTGCGGGAACGGAATCTCGCCGTCGGCGGAAAACGCGATCTCAAACTCAGGATTACGCCCGTTCGCCTCGCAGACGAGGCTCGCTGGAAGATCGATCTGCAGCAGGCGGGTGAAAACCGGCATTCTTTGCCCCCCTTTTGCCCCGCGTGCCGGCCCGCGCTCATCTGTCCGGCCCGCGCGCCCGCTCTCCGCCTCGACCCGGCAGGGTCAGCGGTACGCGCGATGAAGACTGAGGTTGCACCGACAGCGGGAACTCTTGGCAACGGCCGGTCCGTCTCGCCGTGGCGAGACGGAAACCGGCTTCGTTGCAATTCCACAGGCGACCGTAGAGGCGGGCCACCGCGCCGTCAAGGAAGCGGCACACCGGCATTGCAGGGCTCTGCACCGCTCACTCACCCTCGCCGTCTACATCCTCCACCGGGCCGAGCCGCTCCAGTCCGCCCTGCGGTGCGCCGTGGACTGCATCGTATTCTGCCAGGCGCGCCAGCAAACGATCGACGTCCTGGCGTTCGTCCGCGATATACTCGGCATGCAGGCGTTCGACCCGCCGATAGGGCGTGCCGCGCACGCTGGCCAACGGGTCCCGCAGGTAGTCCTGCGTTGCCAGGATCTGATCGTAGCGATCTCGGAAGTAGTCGAGGTTCGATGTCAGATCGACGAAGCGCGGATCGGAGAGCAGGCGGATGGCTTGGTTCGTCTTCCCCATCCGGAACGGCGACTGTACGGCGAGCAGCCGGAATCGGGTGTAGTAGATGTCGTTCGGCTCCTGGACCGGCAGCGTCTTGACCAGCGCGCCCGGGCGCGTCGGCAGCCAGTGGAACCCGTGCAGCGCATCACGTGCCGGTCCATAGCCCTGGATGTCCTTGTAATCGTCGAGCGGGCCGTCGGCACCAAGCAGGGCCAGATTGACGAACTCGTTCGCCGGCACAGCCGGGTTGAACAGATGGCGGATCTTGAGCTGCCATGCAGGGACTGGCGACCAGAAGTTCGCCGAGGCAAGCGCGTTGCGCACGGTGTGAACGCAATTATCGGAAAACAAATTCCAGTTGTAGTCGGCTTTCCCCGTGGCGTACTCAGTGTTCTTGTCATTCAAAAATGCGATGACTTCATCCAGCACCGGCTCGGTGACAGGTGTGCGTGCGCAGAAGACGTTGCGCGAGAACTGCAGGGCAAAGTCGACGCCGGTGGACACATCGGTCACATAGGTTGCTAGACTGTGGTCGGGACTNTCCCGGGTCCAGCCGTCGTGCAGCTCGACCCCTTTGAACACGCCCTTGTCGATGACGTCCTGCACCGTCGCGTCGCGGTGCGCTTCGGTCAGCCGTTCACCCGGCTGCAGATTGCCGTTGAAGACGAGGTTGTAGCCGGGCACGACGATGAAGTTCACGTTGCGCAGCCACTGGCCGACGCTGACCGCTGCACCGTGCTCCGGATCGTCGACCGACGTGGCCGTGCTGCGGCACCGCCTCAGCTTCGGGAAGGGCGCCGTTTCGTCCTTGCAGGCGCCCTTGATGTACACCAACGCGTGCCCGAAGGGGTTGCCGCGGCGCCCGTCCTTGCGGTGCCACTGACTGATCGCGCACAGCTCGACGTAGTGCGGAAACAGCACCTCGTAACGTGGGTCTGGTCGCCGCTCGACGATGATGTCATCCGGCTTCAGCGTAAATCGGCTCATCAGCCAGTCGCCGCTGCACCCTGCGAGCAGTAGCACCAGGACAAGAAAGGTGCACCCGCGCGCGAGTGGTCCGAGATGCGCCACGCGAAGGATCCGGACAACGCGTTCAGATCCTTTTGCCAATCCAGCGGCATGGTATCCCCCTCACTTCCAGCGCGTCAAGGCACCAGCAGGATCTTTCCCAGATGCTCTGCGGCGTGCATGATCCGATGACCTTCGGTGGCTGCCGCCAGTGGCAGGCGGGCGTGCACCACAGGCCTGATCCGCCCTTCCGCCAGCAGCGGCCACACCCGCTGTTCAAGAGCGGCGGCGATCTCGCCTTTACGCTTGGTCGACTGGATGCGCAACGTCGAGCCGGTAATCGTCAGCCGCTTCAGCATCACTGGCATGAAGTCGACCTCGGCCTTGCTGCCCTTGAGGAACGCGATCATGACCAGCCGGCCGTCGCGGGCGAGCGAGGCAATGTTGCGCGCAATATAGTCGCCGCCAACGATGTCGAGGATGACGTCGACGCCCTTGCCGTCGGTGGCCTGCTTAACGACCGCAGCGAAATCCTCCGTTGCGAAGTCGATGGCGCGCTCGGCACCCAGCTCTTGCAACGCACTGCACTGCGCGCCGGCGGCGGTGGTGAACACCCGGTGACCGAAAGCGCCGGCAACCTGAATGGCGGTGCTCCCGATGCCCCCGCCGCCGCCATGGACCAGCAGACTTTCACCCGGCTTCAGCGCCGCCCGCTCGAAGATGTTGCTCCAGACGGTGAAAAACGTCTCGGGCAGCCCCGCAGCATCGACGAGGTCGAGACCGGCGGGGACCGGCAGGCACTGCACGGCGGGAGCGGTGCAGTACTCAGCATAGCCGCCACCGGCGGTGAGCGCGCAGCACGCATCGCCGACCTGCCATCGCCCGACGTCCGGCCCGAGTGCAACGATGGTGCCGGAGACTTCCAGACCGGGAATGTCGGTGGCACCGGGAGGAGCCGGATAGAGGCCGCGACGCTGGTAGACGTCGGGACCGTTGATGCCGGCAGCTGCGACGCGGATCAGCACGTCGCCCGGACCCGGCGCCGGCGTCGGCCGCGTGGTCGGCTGCAACACCTCCGGGCCGCCCGGCTTGGTGATTTCGACGCAGTTCATCTGTTGCGGAATCCCGGACTGCATGACATCTCCCTTCCCGTCTGATTCCCGTCTGGCACGCCCATCGACATAGCGCGAACCTGGGGTATGGGCCAGTAAGTCCCGACGTTCACAAAACGATAACCGACTGATGGTCGTGCCACCCCGGTGATGCAGGACGCACCGTGCGCCTGAACATCCCGCCGCAGCGATCGCCCATCGAGCCGTTAAATTTCCTGCCAAAATGCGCCGACGCGCGAAGGCCGGGTAGCGGCCGGACGCCGCTTCGCTATACTCGCGGCCCCACACCCGGGACATCCGACCCACCACAACGGCCGGCCCGATGCCATTCCAAAGATCGCTTTCGTCTGCGCCGAACACGAGGAGGCCAGAGCGGCAAAGCACCGCCTGCAGCAGGCCTATCCGCACGTGGCCCCCGAAGAGGCCGACGTTATCGTCGCACTCGGTGGCGACGGCACCGTGCTTGAAACCCTACACCGGCATATGGACCGCGCGGTGCCGATCTATGGGATGAACCGCGGTTCGGTCGGCTTCCTGACGAATTCATACACCGAGAACGACCTGCTGGAACGACTGGCCCGGGCTGAGCCATTTCCGCTCAACCCGCTGCGCATGTGGGCGCAAGACATGGCGGGCGCGCTGCATGAGNGGCTCGCGATCAACGAGGTCTCGCTGCTGCGCGAGACCCGCTACGCCGCGAAGCTGCGGATCGAGATCGATGGCATTGTCCGTATCCCGGAGATGATCTGTGACGGCGTGCTGGTCGCGACCNCCGCCGGCAGCACCGCTTACAACCTGTCGGTCAACGGCCCCATCCTGCCGCTCAACGCACAAGTGCTGGCGATCACCCCGATCAGTGTCTTTCGACCGCGACATTGGCGCGGCGCCATTCTGCCGCACCGGACCCGGGTGGCGATCGAGGTGCTCTCCGCAGACCTGCGCCCGGTCAGCGCCGTGGCCGACTATACCGAAGTGCGCGACGTCACCCGCGTCGAGGTGCGCGAAGATCGCAGCGTGGCGCTGACCCTGCTGTTCGACCCCGAGCACACGCTGGAAGAGCGGATCATCAAGGAGCAGTTCTTGCTTTGAGGCGACCTGCGGGTCGATCGCGGGTCGATCTACGTGGACTGTCGGTCCTCTTCCGATCGCGCAGGGGCATCGACATCGACCCCCACCGCGTCCGACAGCGCGGTGAAACCATCGCGGCGCAGCAGTGCCGCAAGCTCGGTGGCTATTCGCCCGATCAGTGCCGGCCCGCCGTAGACCAGCGCTGTATAAAGCTGGACCAGCGAAGCGCCGGCGCGGATCTTTGCGTACGCGTCGGCACCGCTGGCGATGCCCCCAACTCCGACCAGCGGCAGGCGGCCGCCCGTCAGCCGCCGGAAGTCGGCCAGCACGGCCGTCGAGGGTGCGAACAGTGGCCGGCCGCTGAGGCCGCCAGCCTCGCTGCGGTAACGCCCGCGCAGGCCGGGTGGCCGGGCAATCGTGGTGTTGGTGGCGATCAGCCCGTCGATACCGGTCGCGAGCACGACGTCGGCGATGTCCGCCCGCTCTTCGGCTGTCAGATCCGGCGCCACCTTGACCAGCAACGGGCGCGGGATCGGACAGGCGTCGCGCGCCTCGCGCACCCGGGCGAGCAGATCGGCGAGTGGAGCGCGGCCCTGCAGCCCGCGAAGACCCGGGGTGTTCGGCGACGACACATTGACGACGAGGTAGTCCACGGACGCCGCCAACACCGTCACCGCGCGGGCGCACGCCGCAACCGGGTCGGTCTCGTTCTTGTTCGGCCCGACGTTGCCGCCGACGATCCCTGCCGATCGCCCTTGTGAAGCACCGCGGCGGCGCGCTGCCAGACGCCGCGAGATGGCCGCAAGCCCATCATTGTTGAATCCCATGCGATTGATGACCGCACCGTCCTCCGGCAGTCGGAACAGCCGCGGCCTGGGATTTCCCGCCTGGGGCTCCGGTGTCACCGTGCCCACCTCAACGAATCCGAAACCCTGGGCCAGCAACGGATCGACCACCTGCGCATTCTTGTCGAAGCCCGCCGCAAGCCCGACCGGATTGACGAAGCGCAAGCCCCACACGGTTGTTTCGAGCACCGGATCGGCAACGACCGCCGGGCGGGGCAGCAGACCGGACTGCAGGGCGCGTATGCTCAGCCGGTGCGCCCGCTCCGGATCAAGAGTACGAACAAGAGGGCCTGCAAGGCGATAATAGTCGAACATTGGAGCAACTCTACCGAAGCAAAGGCGCCGCAGCCATTCCGGGTTGCGACAAGACACGCTAAACTCCCATACATACTGGGCTGCGCGCCCTCCCAAAACCCGTGAGCGCCCGTGTCGGATCAGGTTGCCCTGCTGTTCACCAACGAAGCCTTCTATGCCGCGTTCGCTGGTCGCGACATCGGTGCGATGACCGCGTTGTGGTCACGGCGTGCGGAGCTCACGTGCATCCATCCCGGCTGGCTGCCGCTCACCGGCCGTGAGGCGGTGATGCGAAGCTGGCAAGCGATCCTGTCCAATCCGGAATCACCAACCATTTCTTGCTGGAACGCGACGGGGCACATCTTTGGCAACATGGCGTACGTGCTGTGCCACGAACAGGTCGAGAACAGCTTTCTCGCCGCGACCAACGTCTTCATCCGCGAAGATGGCGGCTGGAAACTGATCCACCACCAGGCCGGCGCCTCGCCACCGCCGACGTTGTTGCCGTCGGAGCCCTCCCGCGATGCAGTAGCCGACCGCAACGTCACCCGATTTCGCGGGGCCTCGTTGCAATGTTGACAGCGTGGATCGAACTCCGGAGTGGACTATAAGCGACGCACCGGCGGCCCAATTGGCAACGCCGGAGACAAGGTAACGACAGAGCGATGAACGATCGGCGGGTAGAGGAGCTGCTCTCGAAGCTGGGGATGTCCGGGTATATCCCCCTGTTCGCCGAACATGCACTCGACTGGGACGTTCTGCCGGACATCACCGACGCCGACCTGCAGACTTTGGGGCTGCCTCTCGGCCACCGTCGCAAGCTGTTACGTGCGATCGCGGGCACTCGGCCGCTACAGCCGTCCGCGCCGCCGTCGTTGACGGCTCCGCCTCCACCACCAACCCTGATGGAAGCACGCGCCGAACGCCGACAGATCACGGTCATGTTCTGTGACATGGTCGGCTCGACAGCTCTTGCGAGCAGCCTCGACCCTGAAGACATGCTGGAGATTTTGCAGCGATACCAGCGAGCGTGTGCTGGCCACGTCGCCGAATTCGGCGGCGGTGTTGCCCAGTACCTGGGGGACGGCATCCTCGCCTATTTCGGTTATCCGCAGGCGCATGAGGACGACGCCGAGCGGGCGGTTCGGGCGGGACTCGCGATTTTGGACTCGATCGGCCCGCTGAACCGATCGCTCAACCGGCGGCAGCGGGTGGACGTTGCCGTGCGCGTCGGCATTGCCACCGGCCTGGTCGTCGTTGGCAACATTATCGGGGATGCCGGCGCTGAGGAGCGGACGGCGATCGGTGAAACACCCAATCTCGCTGCCCGACTGCAATCAATCGCACTGCCAGACACGGTGGTGATCGCGGACGCGACACGACGGGTGCTCGGGAGTGGTTTCGAATATCAGGACCTGGGCCTGCAAACGCTCTCCGGATTTGCGAAGCCAGAGCGGGCTTGGCGGGTAATTCGCCCGATCGATGGCCGCAGCCGGTTTGAGGCACGGCGGACCCCGCTGCTGCCGTTCTTCGGACGTGAGCCGGAGTTGCGGCTGCTCACCGACCGGTGGGGACGGGCACATTGCGGCATGGGGCAGGTGGTGCTGGTCTGCGGTGAACCGGGCATCGGCAAATCACGCCTGACGCTCGCGTTCGAAGATGCCATCGCGGTCGAGCCACACGACACCATCCACTTCTGCTGCTCGAGCTTTCACCGCAACACCACCTTGCAGCCGGTGATCGAGCGGCTGTCCCAGGCCAGCGAACTGGCCCCGGAGGACGGCCCGCAAGCCCGTACCGACAAGCTTCGCCCGCTTCTGGGCGGCGATGAACAGAGCGTCGAACTGGCACTGCAGATGTTGGGCGCCCTGATGTCGAAAGGGCGAGATTCCGCGCCGCCGCCGGCCGGCGTCAGCCTGCAACGCCAGAAAGATTGCATGCTGGCATCGCTCGTCGCCGGCATTGAGGAGAGGGCGGCGAGACGACCGCAACTCGTCATCTTCGAAGATCTGCAGTGGATCGATCCGACGTCACAAGAATTCCTCGAACTGCTGATCGACCAGGTCGCCACGCGCTCGATCCTGCTGCTGGCCACCTGCCGGCCGGAGTTTCCGGCACCCTGGCGCGATCGCTCACACGTCACTTCTGTGTCCCTTGGCCGGTTGAACCGCCGCCGCACGGAAGACTTCGTCCGGGCGATCCTGGACGGCAAGGCATTGCCCGAGCCGGTGCTCACGCAGATCGTCGCCAAAACTGGCGGTGTACCACTATTCGTTGAAGAGCTGACAAAGGCCGTCCTCGATTCCGGACTGATGCGCGCCGAAAGCGACGGCTATGTCCTGAACGGACCGCTGCCGCAACGTGCGATTCCCGCCACGATTCACNGATCGCTGATGGCCCGCCTCGATCAGCTGGCCATGCCAAAGGAGATCGCACAGGTCGGCAGTGTCATCGGCCGGCGATTTTCCTACGATCTTCTGTCGGCCGTCACCGCTCTGCCAGACTCGGTCCTGCAGGAATCGCTGGACCGACTTGTGGCCTCGGAACTGGTCTTTTGCCGCGGGGCACCGCCGGCTTCGGTCTATGTGTTCAAGCATGCGCTCGTCCAGGATGCAGCTTACGAAAGCTTGCTGCTGAGCAAGCGCCGGCACCTGCACCAGCGTATCGCGATGGTGCTGGAAAACGCGTTCCCCGAAAGTGCGGATACCAGCCCGGAGCTGATCGCCCGCCACTATAGCGAGGCCGGGGATGCCGAACCCGCAGTTATCCACTGGCTCGCCGCAGCAGAAAAGGCCGTGCGGGCATCGGCGTACACGGAAGCACTCAACCACCTCCAGAGCGGACTTGCCGTTCTCGACAACCTGCCTGACGGTGAATTCCGCGATACCCAGGAGCTGGAACTGCAGCTTNCC
This sequence comes from Defluviicoccus sp., assembly GCA_013414705.1. Lineage (GTDB taxonomy): Bacteria > Pseudomonadota > Alphaproteobacteria > Rhodospirillales > Defluviicoccaceae > Defluviicoccus. The sequence continues at coordinate 1,042,151 of CP058705.1, read as the reverse complement.
CTGGCGACCTCGCTCTCGGCGGTGAAGGGCGCCGGAGCAGCAGAGGTCGAACAGGTTTATACGCGCGCCTTGGAACTGTGCGAACGGCTGCCCGAGTCTCCCCTGCACTTCGCAGCCTTCTGGGGCTGGTGGCGAATTTCCATGGATTTCCGGACCGGCCGCACACGCGCCGACCGGCTGCTCGCCCTTGCCCAACGGCTCGGCGAGACGGATCTGATGCTGCAGGCCTACCATTGTCTGTGGGCAACCAACTACATGCTCGGCAATCATCAGGAATGCTTGCAGCATATCGAGAGCGGCATGGAGCTATACCGAGCGGACCAGCACGCCCGGCTGGCGTCGATCTACGGCGGCCATGACATCAAGGTTTGCGCCGACGGTGAGGCTGCGTTGTCGCTGTGGATTTTGGGTCATCCCGCGCAAGCGCTACCGCGCATCGAAGCGGCGGTTGGCTGGGCAATGGAACTCGAACATGCCGGCAGCATGGCTCATGCGCTGGATTACGCCATGGTTCTCAATCGCAACCGCTGCCGGCCAGACCAGGTGGCGCGCTTGGCGGATGAGATGCTGCGCTTCGCTGAAGAGCGTGGTCTGTCGGACTACCTCGGCAAGGGTCAGTTGTTCCGTGGCTGGGCGAAAGTGATGTTGGGGGATACGCAGGCCGGCCTGGATGAACTGACCAGCGGGCTGGCAGCTCAGTGTGCCATCGGTACTCCGGAAGACTTTCCGGTCTATTATGACATGGTAGCGGAAGCACAATTGGTCGCAGGCCACCCGGACCACGGGCTACCGCAGGTGGAAGAGGCTCTGGCGCTCGCTGAGCGCAGCGGAATCCGCTACTGGAACGCTGAGCTGCTGCGTCGTAAAGCGGCACTGCTGCTGGGCACGGGCAACGGCACTGAGGCAGAGAGCTGCCTTCAGCAGGCGCTGGCCGTTGCCCGAGAGCAGGGCGCCCGGATGCTGGAGTTGCGTGCCGCGACGGACCTGTCGCGGTTGTGGCAGCGCACATCGTCGCCTGCCGCTGCCCGTGAGCTGTTGCTGCCGCTGTGCGACTGGTTCGAGGACAGCGACACCGAAGACCTGCGCCGAGCACGCGCCCTGGCACGCGAGCTTGCCTGAGGTCGCATGTTGCGACGTCGCACGTCACGAGAATAGGCGTGCCAGGGTCTGACAAGGGGAACCCGACAACACCGGGGATACAGAACGAGGGGGAATGCGAACATCGACAGTTGCGGCCGCTGCGGCCACCGCACCGAAGGCCTACCGGACGGGCACGCACCGTACGGTTTCGCCACGCGAAACACTGGCGCGGATCCGACCGCTGCTGGCACCGATCGGCATCACACGGATCGCCAACGTCACCGGGCTCGACTGCCTGGGCATTCCGGTGGTGATGGCCGTTCGGCCCAATTCCCGCTCGGTGGCAGTATCCCAGGGCAAGGGCTCGATCTGGACGCCGCAAAGGCTTCGGCGGTGATGGAAGCGATCGAAACGTGGCACGCCGAGACGATCACCCTTCCGCTGATCTTCGCCAGCTTCGAGGAACTGCGCTGGCAGCACCGTCTGGTGGACCCGGCGACACTGCCGATGCCAGTCGGCAGCCGCTATCACGACAACCGGCAGCTGTTGTGGATTGAAGGACGTGATCTCCGCAGCGGGGCTTCGGCCTGGCTGCCCTACGAACTGGTGCACACCAATTACACCCGCCCGTCCCCACCGGGCAGCGGCTGCTTCATCGCCAACACCAACGGGCTCGCGTCCGGAAATCATCGGCTGGAAGCAATCCTGCACGGGCTATGCGAGGTGGTGGAGCGGGACGCAACGACCCTGTGGAGCCTCGCGTCAGACGCGGATCGGGACGCCCGACTGGTGAACCCCGAGAGCGTTGACGACCCCGCCTGCCGGTCGGTACTGGCGGCCTTCGCCTCGGCCGGTGTTGACATCCGTATCTGGGATATCACAACCGACGTGCGCATCCCTGCCTTCTACTGCCTCGCGTTTTCCTCTTCCGAAAGCGACGGCGGGGCGGTCGACGCGGACCCCGAGTTCGGCGGCGGCTGCCACCCGGCGCCGGAAATCGCGTTACTGCGCGCGCTCACCGAAGCGGCGCAGGCGCGCACCACATACATCGCCGGTAGCCGCGACGACATGGGATGGCAGCTCTACGGCGAAGAGGCGCGCATCCGTCGCCGCGACGTTGCGACGGCCCTCTCAGCAGGCGTACCGAACGTCCCGTTCTCCGCCATCGACGGCTGGCGGGCGGATACGGTGGCGGATGACGTAGACGAGGCGCTGGACCGTTTGGCGCGGGCCGGACTGGATCAGGTGGTCGTGGTCGATCTCACCAAGCCCGTTTTCCGGATCCCGGTGGTGCGGGTGGTCATTCCCGGACTCGAAGGCCTGCTGGAAGATCCCTCCTCAGGCGGCGAAGCCGTTCTGCCCGGCCCGCGGGCCCAGGCGGCACTGGAAGCACTGGAAACAAGCNTGATGAGCGTGTACGTCTTCCTCGGCCCCAGCCTTCCACTCGAGGAGGCGCGGCAGATTTGCACGCAGGCGATTATCCTGCCCCCAGTCCGCCTCGGCGACGTTTGGCGAGCGGCCGCGTTCGGCGGTGCGCATGCAATCGGCATTATCGACGGATATTTCGAACGCGTACCGGCCGTCTGGCACAAGGAAATCCTGTGGGCGATTGGCAACGGCGTCGCGGTGGCGGGGGCCGCCAGCATGGGAGCACTGCGCGCCGCGGAGCTGGAAGCCTTCGGCATGACCGGCATCGGCCGCATCTTCGAGGCGTTTCGCAACGGCCGTTTCGCACCCTTCGAAGAGCCGTTTGAGGACGACGACGAGGTCGCCGTTTCGCACGGCCCCGCCGAAGCCGGCTTTCTGTCGTCAGAAGCGATGGTCAACATCCGCGCGACACTTGCCGCCGCCGCGCAAGCGGGCGTCATCGACGACAACACACGCGACCGCCTGGCGGCGTTCGGCAAGCAGCTGTTCTACAAGCAGCGATCCTGGGCAACGCTTCTTCGCCGGGCAGCGCACGACGGCTGCGCACCAGAACCACTCGCTGCCTTGCGCGACTGGTTGCCGNGAGGGCGGATCGATCAGAAACGGGCAGACGCGGCAGCCCTGATGCACTGGCTCGCCGAGCCGCTGGACGATGTCCCGGATGCGCGTTTCAGCTTCGCCGATACCACGCTGTGGCACCGCGAGATCGCGGCACTGCCCGAACACGATGAAGACGACAGCGATACCCTTGGTGTGTCGGGGCGTGACTCGGGAAGCAGCAGGGTGGACGACCTAGCGGTGCTCGATGAATTGCGCTTGCAATCGACGACTGGCAGCAGGAACGCGAGGCGGTGTGGACGCTGCTGCTCGGCAGCGAGGGCGATCCCTCGTCTCTCTCCGATATCGGACCAATCGAACCCGAGGCCGCATTGCAACTCCTCTCTGCCCGCGCCAACCGCGAGGAACGGCGGCTGCGGCGCCTGGGGCCTGCCAGCCGTCTCATCGATGCCATGCTGCTCGACCGGCTGCGGGCGTCGGGAAGTCACGACCAGCTTCGCCGTCGCGCTGCCGCCAAGCGCCATCACCTCCAACGCTCCGATGCGCAGAGTGACGCCGCTTCGGCGCGTTCGGAAGCAGCGCTCATCAGCTGGTTTGCGACCCGCTGCCGCAGCCCGCTGCCGGAAGATACCGAGGCGCTTGCCGAACTTCTCGACCTGCCGGACGCAACGACGCTGCTGGAGCTGCTCGCTGCCGAACACGCGTTCGTCGCGATGGGTTTCGATTGACCCAGCCGGGATCTGCCCGAAACTGCCGGTTGTCGATCAGCGTTCACAGGCGTATCAATGATCAGCAGGCGATTCGGGCAGGGGGCAGAGAATCCGATGCCGTTGCGCCAGGACGAGCGGCTTCGCCGCACCGGCACCCGCTTCAAGCTGTATGCACAGCCTCGGTTCCTTGAAGGCTATCGCGAGCCGGAAACAGTGTGGGTTTCGACTCCGCGCGGCACCATCGAAGCCGGACCGGCCGATCACCGCATGGAGGTGATCGACGCCGTCGACANNAAGGCATATCCGCCGACCGTCCTGCCGCCGTGGCTCGGAGCACGACGGCCACCGGTCCCGCCCGGGCCGGATGGCCACTTCGACCACCTGGACCCGGGTTCGAGAGAGTTTGGTTGTGCGCACATGTTCGGCACGGTCCGCCGGGTGCTGGACATCTGGGAAGGCTATCTGGGACAGCCGATCTTCTGGCACTTTGCCGACCTGGGGTCGCGTCTTGAGCTGATTCCGTACGTGGACTGGGACAATGCGCAGGCCGGCTATGGGTTCATGGAATGCGGTTACGGCAAGTCACGCGCAGCCGAACCCGATGCTCCGCGGGAGCCGTTCTGCCTCAACTTCGACATCCTGGCACATGAGACCGGCCATCTGCTGGTCTTCGGCCTGCTCGGTGTCCCGGATGATGCGTCGCTGACCACAGAGTACCGAGCCTTCCACGAATCGATGAGCGATCTGGTGGCGCTGATCGCCGCCTTGCACTTCCCGTCGGTCATTGAGCACGTCTTGAACGGCTGCAAGGGCAACCTGTACGTCGAAAACGAGCTGAACCGGATGGGCGAACTCAGCCGCAATGACCAAATCCGACTGGCTTCGAACGCGCACCGCATGCACGAGGTACCGGATCCGAACGTCCCGTGGGACCGGTTGACACAGAAACAATTGCACAAGGTGGGCGAGCCGATGACCGGCGCCTTCTTCGACATCCTGGTCGAGATGTTCGAGGAAATCCTGGTCACCCGCGGCATCATTCCGCGCAGCCTCGATGATCTGGCCGACCGTGCGGCGGACGGTTCGGTAGACGTGGAGCNNGCGCGCGCCGGCTTCGAAGCGGCGTACGCAGCCGATCCGCAGGGATTTCACGACGCCCTGGTGTGCGCCCGCGACCTGCTCGGCGTGCGCCTTGCCCGCACCTTGCAACAGACGCCGCCCCAACATCTGCATTTCGCGGATACCGCTGCACGATTTCTCGCCATCGATCGACGCCGCTCGGGTCCACGCTTTCAGCAGATCATTATCAACAGCTTCCGCTGGAGGGAGATCGGCTACGGATTTAGCCGGGCGGCGGCATGAGGCACCGGTTGAGTTTCCTCTGCCACTTTCCACAATCAGGCAGTTTACTTGTCTCCCGCATGGGGTAAACTCATAGACAAAGCTACATCCTGGATTGGGGGTACGGATGCCGACGCTGCTTGAAGAACCGTTCGCCTTCGGGCTGATCGGAAAAATCATTGATGGCTTCAAAATCGAAAAAGACGCACTCGGCCGGCGGTTGCGCGAAGCGCTGGAACGACAGGCGGCGGGCACCGATACCACTTTCCATCTGGCCTACATCTATGCGCTGCTCGATGGTGAGACCGTCGAGACGCTTGCACCACCGCCGATCGCGCTGGTGGCAGGTCCTGGCGAAGCGCCGCCGAAGCGCTTCCACAAGCGTTTTCCTGCGGGTGAGTTCGCGCTGTGGCAGGTCGATCCGCGCGATGACGGCGTTGCCTTCGACGTTGCCTTCGGGAGCTGGGGCGAACTGTTGCTGCAGGGGCCTGACCAGGACGTTTCTCTTGGCCTGACCCTTCCCGAGGGCGACGAAGCAACCGTGCTGCGCGGCAGCGACGGACGGATTTATTGCATACCGGCCAGCTTGGACGCCTTCGAGGTGTTCGATGAAGAGCAGCGGGCGCAACTGGACCTTGCCGCTGGTATCGAGCTTGGCAACTGCCGGGTAACGCTCCTCACCGACGTCGGCGCCCTGGCAGGGCGCGGAGCGGTGGCGACCCGCGGAGCCGCGGTTGTCCGAGGGGCAGCGGCCACCGGGGTGCTGCGGCAGCGCGCGGAGCAGCTGCCGCCCGCGGCGCCGCCGCGGCACGCGGTGCGGCGGCTGCACGCGGTGCAGCGGCTGCACGTGGCGCAGCAGCGTTGCGCGGCGCCGCGATCGGAGCACCACATGAGGACCGGGACGACGAATAGCGCGCGGTTCAAACAGACGAACTGAACGAACACGTCGTTCTCGAAAATGCAACCGCCGGCACCGATCCGGCCGGTCAGTCACGCCGCAACCGAAACCGGCTGCGGAACTGATCGGCTTCAGTCGGTCTCGTCGACGATTTCCGCCAAACGGTCGCGGTCGAGGATGCTGATTGAACCGCGACCGACCTTGATCAGAGACTGATCGCGCCACTCGCTCAGCTGCTTGTTCACCGCTTCGCGTGATGTGCCAATCATGTTCGCGAGCAGATGCTGCGAAACGCGCACCCGGCGCAGCTTGTCCGCGCCGTTGACCTCGGCGTGGTGGTCGTTCAAATACAGCAAGCGCTTTGCGAGCCGCGAGCGCAGATCAAGGAACTGCAAATCCTCCAGTTGCTCCGTCGTCCAGCGCAGCCTGCGGCACAATACTTCGAGCAAGCCGATGCAGACGTCCGGATTACCGGTCAGGAAAGGCAGAAAGTCCCGCCGGCTGAGAATCAGCAGCTCGGTCGCCTCCATGGCAAAGGCGTCTGCCGTCCGCTCGCCGCCGTCGATCAAGGCAATCTCGCCGAAAACTTCGCCGGGGCTCATGACATTCAGAACCACCTCGCGACCTTCCGCCGAATAAGAACAGATTCTCACCCGACCGCTCAGCACCGCCATCATGGCCGTGCCGGGATCCCCTTCAGANAACACCTTCGCGCCGGCTTCGTAATGTCGGGTGGTAACCAGCTGCGCCAATCGGTCCAGGTCGCCCGGCGACAAGTGCCTCAGCATAAAATGGCTACCGAGAATCCCCTTGACGTCGTGCATGGGACCGCCCTCGCTCTTTTACCCCTTTTGCTCAGCCCCGATGAGCGGAAGGTAGCGCGAAGCGTGTCGCGGACGCACGGGAATTCATGCGCTGCATGTGCCCAACCGGGTCACATCAGGACAAGGTGTTCATGCTTTGACCGCACCCTAACCGATCAACGGCGGGGCGCACTCGCCTTGGAATGGCTGACAGCCGCCGCCACCGCGTTGCGCAGGTCGGTTTCACAGGCGAGCAGTTGTTGCTCGGCTTCCACCCGCTTGCGTCGCCCTTCGTCGGCGATCTGCAGCGTCTCCTCGATGGTCGCAACAAGCAGGTCGTTGGCCTTCTTCACTGCCTCGATATCGAAGACGCCCCGCTCGACCTCGCGGCGCACCTCCGCGTTCGCCTGCTTCAGGTTTTCGGCGTTGGCAAGCAGCAGGTCGTTGGTCAGGTCGCTCGCTTCTTTCAGCGTCTGCCCCGCTTCACGCGACCGCCAGATGGTCACCGCCTGTGCAAGCTGAGTGCGCCATAGCGGCACCGTATTGGCCAGAACCGACGTAATCTTGCCGACGAGGCTCTTGTCGTTCTGCTGCACCAGACGAATGCTGGGAAGGCTCTGCATCGCGACTTGGCGGGTCAGCTTCAGATCGTGAACACGGCGGTCCAGATCGTCCCGAGTCGCACGCAGATCCCGCAGCTCCTGGGCGTGCAGCACCTCGCCCGATGTGTCCGCCCGGCGCTGCAGGGCCGGGATCATCTCCTCGTCCAGCTGCCGCACCTTCTCGTCGCCGGCGGCAATATAATCCGCAAGATCATGGAAGTAAGCGAGGTTGGCGTCGTACAGCCGATCGAGCGAGATGATATCCGCCATCAGTTGGGTCTTGTGACTGTCCAGGCGGTCCCCGATCACATCGATCTGCTTGCGCACGTCCTCGTAGCGCTGCAGGAACTTCGCCAGCGGTTTGCTGCCGCCAAACATCCGCTCCATCCGCTCGAGCAGCCCGCGTTTGCGGTTCGGATCCAGTTCACCCACGTCGAAGCCGCGCAGCTGCGCCAGCATCGCGCTCAGCGCGTCGCCAGCCGGCCCCAAATCCTTGTTGCGCACCCCNTCCAGCATGTTGTCGGAGATGGCCGTCAGTTGCTCCTGCGCCTTTTGCCCGAAGAACAGCACCGAATTGGAATCGCGCAGGTCGATCTCTGCCAGCGCCCGGTCGATGCGGCTGCGGCGCTCCGGGTCAGCCTGCTGGTAGCTCACAACATCGCTGGCGGATGCCGGTTCGCCAGACGACACGATCCTGGCAGGGTCGCCCGAACGCGTCCCCCGGTGCGGATAGTCCGGATTGGCCGTCACTGGATGGTCCTCCTGCTGCTCGGCAGCACCTGCGCCAAATCACGCGCTAAATTACGCGTCAGAGTACGCCTTCCCGGCGCAGGCGGGTCGACAGAACCTCGATCTGCACTTCCAGATCGGAGACATCATGCTGCAGCAGCTTCCGGTATTGCTCGTCGCACGTGTTCTCCATATCGACGAGCAGCGTGCGGAAGGTGTGCTCGAGTTCTGCCGAAGCGGCCTGCTGGGTGTGCGTCCGCGCGTAGTCTTCGGTGATCTTCTGCGCACCGTCCAGATAAACCGTCAAAAATTTCCGCGCCCGCCGCAGGTCGCGCGGGTCTTCGGCAAGCAGTTTTAGAATGCGTTCAGCACCGCGGACGATGTTGGACAATCGATGCCGGAATTCGCCGGAGCCGATTTGCCGGCTGGCCACTTCGATCTGTTCCAGCCGGCGNCCACCCTCGCGCAACAAAGGTTCCGCTTCGGCAGCCAGATCGTCGATCTGCGCCGGACGCGCCTCACCTTTGCTCCCGAAACCGTAAAGCAGATTGTAGCCGAGCGCCGCAAGCGCACCAAAGGCAAGCGCAATGAAAACCGTGTGACTGGCGGCGAACAGCGCCGCAACCATCGTCGCCACCGCGAGCGTGATCCCTCCCGCCGTCTTCAGNGGAACGCGNCGCCGGGACAAAAACGGCCTCTCTGCTTCCAGCAGCTCCGCCTGCAAGCCACGCCGGGCAAGGACCGCTGCTAAGGTAAACAGCGCCCAGCTGCCACCGGACACCAGCAGCGCTTCGGCATTGCCCGTCCACAGTGACAAGATCGCCTTCAGCAGCAGCGGCAGCGGCAGGATGAACAGCGCCAGCCCGACCGCTTTTGACCTCAGCCGCAACCGCTGTTTCGGAGAGAGGAGCATGCCCGTCTCACAGACCCGTCTCAGCGCAGGTGGGCAGGCACACGGCTCGCGGGATCCGCTCCCAGTCCGCTGGTGCCGCTGAACAGTCCCTGGCAGCTGACAATGCCGACCGTCATCACCAACAGGATCGCACCAGAGACTTGCAATAATCGTTTCGACATCGGCTTTCAGGCCCTTCGGCCGCCTCGGCCACCGTATTTCGTCACCGCACCGCGACAACTCCGTCGCGCGTGAGATGTGCTGGCGAGGCGCGGCTGTCAATTGCGCCGCCGGGATCCGCTGGCGTCGATGTGTCTGGAATCATAACGGCATGAATACGGTCAACGGGACGGCCGACGGCTTGCGGGCAGGTTCGCCGTCGGCCGGCCACGACCGGTCGCCGACGCTCAGGCCGCTTTCGGGATGCGCAGCACCTGACCAGGATAAATCTTGTCCGGGTGGCTCAACATTGGCTTATTTGCTTCGAAAATTTTCATGTACTTGTTCGCATCTCCATAATGTTTCTTGGAGATTGCGGACAACGTATCGCCTGATTGCACAGTATAAAAATCTGCTCCTTCACCGGCAGGAGTCTCGATCGAGTCCTCAACCTTGGCAATTCCCTCGACGTTACCAAGAGTAAGAATGATCTTTTCCTTGATTTCCTGGCTCGGTGCCTTGCCGCTGACGTGGATCGTATCGCCATCAACACGAATGTCGAGGTTGTCCACCGGCAGCCCCAGTTTCTGAACCGCGGCCTTCAGATCGTCCGCCTTCGGCTCGGCAGCATCCGCATCACCAATTCCGAAGATTTTCTCACCAGCCGCCTTCACGAAATCCCAGATTCCCATCTAAGCGTCTCCTTATCTTCGCGGTGAGGGCTCGGTTCTCCCCACCTGTCCCTGATCCATTCCGCCGCGACCGAGTCTGTTTTTGAGTCCGTGTTTCGGTCCCGCTCAGTGCGAGATCATAGGCGATAGTGATTTCGCGGCTTCGATCCACTTCGCCACCTCACCGGCCGACGGTACCCGCCGACACAACTTCCTCTGCTCGTTCGTCTCCGACATCTTCGCAGCCAGATTGTCCGCGTTGCGGTGCTGCAGTTCTTTGACGGTATCGACTCCCGACGCCTCCAGAAGTTCCGAAAACTCCGGACCGATTCCGTTGATGCGGGTCAGATCCGCCATATTCACCCAGATCAGGAGCCTGGCCTCGGANAACCCCGCCTTCTCGGCGACCGACTTGCGACCCTTCGCGGCCCCACATTCGGCCAGCAGTTCGTCGAGCGTGGTGATCCCGGCCCCCGCCAGCTTCTCCGCGTAAACTGCGCCGATACCTTCCAGGTCGATGACCCGATACCCCATCTCAAGCTCCCTTTGGTTGATGTACCGATCTCCCTTTTGCTCGGCCAGCGAGCACTATGAGCAGAACGGCTCACAACTTCAACTTCCGTTAGCTGAACATCGTGCGTCATTTACGCTTGGCGTTCATTCCGCCCCCTGAACAACACGGCAACAACACTGCGATTGGCTCACGACCCAGGTATCGTGTCAGCTCGGCTGCGTCGCCACCTCCAATAAAACCTGGGCGTTGTCCGGAGCCCCTGGGTCAGTACGGCCACCGGCTGAGCCGTCATGAACCATAAGGCCCCATCGACGAAGATGTAGGCCTCGATTCCATAGGAATACTCTGGCGAAACGAGTGACGGATCGTACGGCAACCTGAAGTCGATCGGCACCTGGCCCTGGGCCAGAAAACCGTGCTCGGAGGCGACGGCACGGGCCGACGATCCGCCCGACAGCTCGACAAGCCTCACCACGACGAGAGCGTCTTTCGGCAGCGCCATTCTTTGCCGGTACGTGAGGGTCCCATCCAGGGCCGCCGTCTCGTTGGCGGCGGGCTGAGGATGGCCCTCTCGACGTGTACGGTGGCCGGATCTGGCGGCGCCCGATTCTCGGGGTGGCATCCGGCGACAAGCCCAGCCAAACCAAGCGCCAGCGCCAAACGCACCGGCCGCATCTGCCGTACGGTCACATCTGATCTCCCACAACGTGGCCTGCCCGCCGCAACCGGCCCCCGACAGGAATATGCGCGTTGCCCCACGGGGCGCGCCGGGGCGGGACAGACGCGCGACTATAACGCAGGTCCGGCAATTGACACTCGATAAGGGAGCACCCTAGTGTCGTCACCGCGAGGACAGGCAGCACCCAGTATCCACCAGAACTTGTCGTCGCCTGCCCTGGCGCAGCTGTGCAGGGCATCGTCCGATCGTCTCCGGGAGGCAACGTGATGGGTGGCCGCGACCGAATCACCGGCGACGGTGATTGCTTGGCGACCGCCACTGCTCCGATATTGCCACCGGCTCCCCATCCCTCATTTGCACAAGCGCTTGGTGTCTGGTTGAAGATCGGCCTGCTGAGCTTCGGCGGTCCGGCGGCCCAAATTGCGCTGATGCATCGCATCGTCGTCGACGAGAAACGCTGGATCGACGAGCCGCGATTCCTGCATGCGCTGAACTACTGCATGCTGCTGCCGGGACCGGAGGCTCAGCAGCTCGCGGTTTACCTCGGCTGGCTGCTGCACCGCACAGCCGGCGGGCTGGTAGCGGGGCTCCTGTTCGTGCTGCCGGGCGCGGTGGTGATGCTGGGTCTCAGTATCATCTACGCGCTGTACGCCCGGATGCCGCTGATCGAGGGCCTGTTCTGGGGAATCCGGGCGGCGGTGCTCGCCATCGTCGTCGAAGCGATCCTGCGCATCGGCCAACGGGCGCTCAAGAACCGGATAATGTACGCCGTGGCGGCAGCCGCCTTTGCCGGGATATTTTTCGCCGGCATCCCCTTCNCCGTCATCGTCTTCGGAGCAGGCGCGCTAGGCTTCCTTGGTTCCCGGATGTGGCCGGCGGCGTTCGGCGGCGGCGCAGACGGGCTTTCCATCACCGAGGCGACGCCAGGTGGCGCGGCAGCACAGGCATCGACAAGCGATAGCTGGCGGACACCGGTGCGAACGCTGGCGATCGGCCTGGGGGTGTGGTTCGCGCCGACGCTGGCGTTCGCGGCATGGCTCGGATGGTCATCGACCTTCACCGACATCGGCCTGTTCTTCAGCAAGATGGCAGTGGTGACGTTCGGCGGCGCGTACGCGGTCCTCGCCTATGTGGCCCAGCAGGCCGTAGACATCCACGGCTGGCTGGCGCCGGGCGAGATGCTGGCCGGGCTTGGCTTGGCGGAGACCACCCCGGGGCCCCTGATCATGGTCGTCCAGTTCGTGGGCTTTCTCGGTGCCTTTCGCCACCCGGACCCGTTCGGGCCGCTGACCGGCGGCATCGTCGGCGCGCTGCTCACCACCTGGGTAACGTTTGCGCCCTGCTTCCTGTGGATCTTCTTGGGAGCTCCCTACGTCGAACGGCTGCGCGGCAACGTTCGTCTTTCGGCGGCGCTGGCCACGATCACCGCCGCAGTCGTCGGCGTGATCCTCAACCTCGCGCTGTGGTTCGCGCTGCATGTCCTGTTCGCCCGCGTTGCAGAGATGCACGCTGGCCCTTTGCGCCTGCTGCTGCCCGATCCCGCGAGCCTCGATGCCTGGGCGCTGGCGATCTCTGCCGCAGCGATGCTGGCAATGCTGCGCTTTCGCGTCGGCATCCTGCCGACGCTGGCTGGTGCATCGCTGGCCGGCATTCTTCTGCATCTGTGATCCGGCGCTTGCAAACCGGCAACCCGAAGCACCAAATCCTGGTTCGACTTGTCCGGATTTAGTGAAACACCACCGTCGATGTACCCGACCTTCGCCACACCGCACAATTTTCTCGGCACCGCCAACCGCGACCGTGAGGCCAAGCTGTGCGTCGCCGGGATCCCGTTCGATATCGGCACCACCAATCGACCAGGCGCACGCTTTGGCCCGCATGCCATCCGCCACGCCAGCCGGATGCTGCTGGACGGCGACCACCCGCAGTTCTGGGTCGATCCGGCAACGATGCCGCTCGCCGATCTCGGCGATTTCTCCATTGCGCTGGGCGACATCGGCGAGAGTCTGCAATTGATCGAGACACAGGCACAAGGGCTCCGGCACCTGCTGGCGCTGGGCGGCGACCACACCATCACCCTGCCGCTGCTGCGCGCGCTGGCCAGCCGCGTCGGGCCGGTCGGGCTGGTCCACTTCGATGCGCATGTCGACACTTGGCCGGACAGCTTCGGGCAGCGCTATGGCCACGGATCGCCGTTCTTCCACGCCATCAACGAAGGACTGATCGACCCCCGGCGCAGTATCCAGGTGGGCATCCGCTCGCCGGTGCAGCGAAGCGTCCACGACTGGACGCTGCAGCAGGGCGTCAGCATCGTTCCGGCGATGGCGGTGCACGAGGACGGCCCGGCAGCGATCGCGGCCCGCATCCGCGCCGTGATCGGCGACGGCCCCGCTTACCTCAGCTTCGACATCGATGCCATCGACCCGGCGTTTGCACCGGGCACGGGCACGCCCGAGATTGGCGGCCTCGCGACCTGGCAGGTGCAGGCCATTCTCCGCCGCCTGGAAAAAGTGCGCTTCGTCGGCATGGACGTGGTCGAGGTGGCCCCCGCCTACGACGTCGCCGAGGTGACAGCGCTGGCAGCAGCAACGATCGTCTGGGAATATCTGGCCCTGCTCTCGGCTTCCCCCGACCGTTCCCAGAATTGAGAATGCCAGCGCGATCCGGCAATCAATGGACCATACATAGGCCATTGCCACCGTCAGCATCACTGGGATCACTCGATAACGGACTGCAACACAACGCTTTTCCGAAACAACTCGAAAAAGTGCTTGCATCCTGCGCAGATCACGGTATATCCCCTGCTCAGACGCAATCGCACGTGCCTTTGGCCCGATTGGGCTAAGCAACGACGTAACGCGTCCTTTTGGTCGAGCTGGTCGACAGTGGACCGGTGCTCTAAAAGGGAGGTGGATATGGTCGCAGTGCGGCATGGTGCGACACCGGCACCCCGGGTTTTCCCTAAATCATACCCCATAGACATTCGCCGCGCCCGGTAACGGGCGAACGTGCTGGGTTGGTCGGCCTGACTACGCGGAGTTCTTGTTTCCGCTGTGTTGGTGCCGTTTCCGGCCCGATCAACGTCTCTGCAGAACGGACATTTCGGCCCGAAGGTCGATCTGCTGTCCGGAGGGTTGACTGGATATGGCCAAGTTGTTGGCAAGGTCCGCGGTCTCGCCGGTTCGTCGTCGCTTCGACGATGCGCGCCCATTGCCATGGATCGACACTGTCGTCGCCACCGAGGCACCGTACGAGCCGCTGCACTGCCTGCGTCCACGGACGATCACGGCTGCCGCCCGCACGTTTGTCGCCGCATTCAGGGGGCAGNTGCTTTACGCCGTCAAGTGCAACCCGGAGCCGCGCGTCCTGCGCGCACTGTGGGCCGGCGGCATCCGGCACTTTGACTGCGCATCCNCCGCCGAGGTGTCGCTGGTCCGGCAAATGTTCCCGACCGCCGAAATCCATTACATGCATCCGGTCAAGGCACGGCCGGCAATCCGTGAAGCGTGGCAGCGGCACGGTGTCAGCGATTTTGTCCTCGATGCCGAAGAAGAACTCGCAAAGATTCTGGCCGAAACCCAGGCGCCGCCTGCCCGCCGTCCGAACCTGATTGTTCGCATCGCGGTAACGAATGGTGGCATCTACGATTTGTCCGGCAAGTTTGGTGCAGCGCCGGAAGACGCCGCCCGGCTGCTGGTGGCCGCGCGTCCGCATGCGGAGCGCCTCGGCATTTCCTTCCACGTCGGCTCCCAGTGCCTGGATCCGGCGGTCTACGCCGCGGCGCTGGCGCGTGCGGCAGACGTGATCAAGGCAGCCGCGGTTCCGGTCGACATCATCGATGCCGGCGGCGGCTTCCCCGTAAGCTATCCGGACGTCACACCGCCGCCGTTGGTTGACTACACGACTGCAATTGACGCCGAGCGCCGGCGCCTGGGTCTCGGCGGGATCGAGTTCTGGGCCGAGCCCGGCCGGGCACTGGCCGCTGCCGGAACATCGGTCGTGGTACAGGCGCAGATGCGGCGCGGCAATGCGCTCTACATCAACGACGGTGTCTACGGCAGCCTCTCGGACGCCGGTGCACCGCGCTTTCGTTTTCCGGTCCGCCTGATCCGCCCAGGAACACGCTCGATCCTGCCGGAACAAGTGCCCTTCCGCTTGTTCGGACCCACCTGCGATTCCGCGGACCGGATGGAAGGACCCTTCCTGCTGCCGGCCGACGTGCGCGAGGGCGACTGGATCGAGATCGGCCAGCTTGGTGCCTACGGTGCTGCCTTGCGCACCGCTTTCAACGGCTTCGACCGCGCGCGGCTGGTGGACGTCGCAGACGACCCATTGCTGGCCACGCCGGGCTACCGGCCGGCTGCGCGCAACGCACGTGCCGCCTGAACCTGAAGAACAACCAGAATTCCGGATGAATGAGGGTATTGCGAATGAAACATACGAGTTTCCCCGGTCGGTTGGTGATTGTCGGCTTCGGCAGTATCGGCCAGGGGGTCCTGCCGCTGATCCTGCGGCATATCGAGATGCCAGCGGAGCGGATCGTCATCGTCACCGCCGAGGAACGCGGACATGACGTGGCCGACGAATACGGCGTGCGCTTCATCAAGCAAGCGCTGACCCGCGACAACTACCGGACGGTGCTGGAGCCTCTGCTCGGCGAGGGAGACTTCTTGCTCAACCTCTCGGTCGACGTCTCCTCGGTGGCACTGATCGAGTTCGCGCACNGAGCGGGGGCATTCTATCTGGATACCTGCACCGAGCCATGGGTAGGCGGGTATATCGATCGCACGCTCACCCCGTCACAGCGCTCCAACTACGCGCTCCGGGAGAGCGCACTCGCACTCAAGTCGCGCTTCGCCGGCGGGCCGACAGCGGTGCTTGCGCACGGCGCCAACCCGGGCCTCGTTTCCNACTTCGTCAAGGAAGCGCTGCTGAACGTCGCCCGCGACACAGGCCTGTCCGCAGAGATGCCGACCGACCGGGCCGGCTGGGCAAACCTCGCGCGCCGGCTGGACGTCAAGGTGATCCACATCGCCGAGCGCGACACCCAGGTGGCCGACCTGCCGAAGCGGGTGGGTGAGTTCGTCAATACCTGGTCGATCGACGGCTTTGTCAGCGAAGGCTGCCAGCCGGCCGAGTTGGGCTGGGGCACTCACGAGAAGCATNTTCCCAAAGACGGAGGACAGCACGACTTCGGCTGTGGGGCGGCGATCTATCTGGAGCGGCCGNGGGCCGGCACCCGCGTGCGCACCTGGACTCCGCTGGAAGGCNCCTTCCACGGCTTCCTCGTCACCCACAACGAGTCGATTTCGATCGCCGACTACTACACGGTCGCCAACGGCCACGGCCTCGAGTACCGGCCGACGGTACATTACGCCTACCACCCGTGCGACGACGCGGTGCTGTCACTGCACGAACTCGCCGGCAAGAACTGGCACCTTCAGCCCGAACAGCGGCTGATGATGGATGAGATCGAGAGTGGCGTGGACGAACTCGGCGTGCTGCTGATGGGACACGCGCGCGGCGCCTACTGGTATGGCTCGCAGCTGAGCATCGAAGAAGCGCGCGAACTGGTCCCCCACAACAACGCCACTTCGCTGCAGGTCACGGTTGCGGTGCTGGCCGGCATGATATGGGCGATCGAGAATCCCCGCCAGGGCCCGGTGGAGGCCGACGAGATGGATCACGTGCGCTGCATGGAGATCTGCCGTCCCTACCTGGGACCGGTGGTCGGCGCCTATTCCGACTGGACCCCGCTTCGGGAACGCGGCGTGCTCTTCACCGAGAACGTCGACCCCGCGTGTCCCTGGCAATTCAAGAACTTCCGCGTCTTATAGCGACTCCGGGTAAGAAGGACGACCCGTACATGACAAGAAAAATCGCCCGCTTCCTCGCCGATCGCCAACCCGCAACCCCATGCCTGGTCATGGATCTCGACGTGGTTGCAGCGAATTTCCGCAAGCTGCGGACGGCGATGCCGGATGCGGTGATCTATTATGCGGTCAAGGCCAATCCGGCCNCCGAAATCCTCGAATTGCTGGCTGGCATGGGGTCGTTCTTCGATACCGCCAGCGTCGCCGAAATCGACATGGCGCTTGCTGCCGGAGCCACGCCCGACCGGATTTCGTTTGGCAACACCATCAAGAAGCAGGCCGATATTGCGGCCGCGTACGCCCGCGGCGTGCGGCTGTTCGCCTTCGACAGCGAGGCCGAGCTGCGCAAGATCGCGGCTGCCGCTCCCGGCAGCCGGGTGTTTTGCCGCATTCTCACCTCGGGCGAGGGCGCCGACTGGCCGCTGTCGCGCAAGTTCGGCTGTGAGCCGCAGATGGCGCTCGACCTGCTACGCTTGGCGGGCTCGATGGATGTGGTGCCCTGGGGCATTTCGTTTCATGTCGGCTCACAGCAGCGCGACCCGGCGCAATGGGATCTGGCGATCGCCGAGGCGGCGCGGATGTTCCGCGAACTGGAGCAAGACGGCATTGATCTCGGCATGCTGAACATCGGCGGCGGCTTCCCGGCCCGCTACCGCAAGGACGTCCCGACGCTGTGCAGCTATGGGGCCGCAATCCGGCGCTCGATCCTCAAGCACTTCGGCAACCATCTGCCGGACGTGATCGTCGAACCGGGCCGGCAGATGGTGGGCAACGCCGGCATCATCCAGACCGAGGTCGTACTGATTTCCAAGAAGTCGGCAAACGAGAACCGGCGCTGGGTCTATCTCGACATCGGCCGGTTCGGCGGGCTGGCCGAAACCGAGGGCGAGGCCATCCAGTACCCGATCAAGGCGCCGCGACGAGGCCGCGCCGAGCGGGTAATCCTCGCCGGACCGACTTGTGATTCCGCCGATGTTTTGTACGAGAAGGCCAACTACCGATTGCCGGTGGACCTTTCGATCGGCGACAGGCTGGAGATCCGTTCGACGGGCGCGTATACGAGCACCTATGCTTCGGTGGCGTTCAACGGTTTCGAGCCGCTGCGTTGCTATTGCATCTAGAGCACGGTTCGACAGATCGAACCGATGTGTCGAACCGTGCTCTAACTGTTTGATTTCTGCAGCAAGTAAATCTGATCAAGCGATTTCGCTTGATCAGATCGTGCTCTAGGCCCCTGTCGCCGATTAAGGAACACGCGTGATGTATCGGATCATCCCGGAGCCGCCTGAGGTTGCTCCGCAGATCGATATTCTGCTCGACCGGGCCTTCGGGCCCGGCCGGCGAAAGAAAACGGCACAGATGCTGCGTGAGGGCCAACGTCCAGCGAGTGGGCTGACCCTTATCGCCATAGAGAACGGTCGGCTGGTTGGCACCATCCGATTCTGGCATCTCCGGGTTGGCGGCCGGGTGCCGGCACTGCTGCTCGGACCAGTGGCGGTGGACTCCGACGAGCGCAGCCGGGGTATCGGTGCGGCGCTCATCCGGCGCGGGCTTGCCGTCGCCCGCTCGCAAGGCCATGGCGCAGTGATCCTGGTCGGCGATGAGGCCTACTATCGTCGCTTCGGCTTTCGGGCCGAGCTGGCCCGTCGGATGACGCTGCCGGGACCAGTAGACCGGCGCCGCTTTCTGGCGATGGAGCTGATACCCGGCGCCCTTGCCCCTGCTGCCGGTCGGGTACATCCCGCGGGACAACCGGAGCCGCGACGCGCCCGGCGCGCGGCATAGAAAACAGTTCCTCCCCAACCTTTGCCGAATTGAACTCAGGCGCCGCCGCGGCGTCGGGTGCTCTTTGAGGCTGTGCGAATTGGGCGGACCGTTCTTCGCCACTCGCATTGCCGACGGACTGTCCCTGCTGCAAGGCATTCAGCGTTCGTGCCCAGGCTTCGGCGAACGCCGGCCGGGTCTCGACCACCAGCGCGATGTCATAGCCCTGAGTCAGATCATGAACAGCCGATTCGTATGTGGCGGCGTAGACGTCCGGGCGCGGAGCGCTGGAGACGATGAAGATCCGGTGTGCCTCCCGCGCGTCTTCGGCAAGGCCGACCAGATCAAAAATCAGTGGTCCGCCCACGTCCGGTGGCCCCAGATCGTCCGCAACCAGCACAAACCGGCGCTTTGCGCGGCGTTCTGACGGAATTTTCACCCGTGCGCACAACATTTCGACTTCGAAGTCGTTGTGCTGCGCGGCGGCGAATGTCGCGCGCATGTAATCCGGCAGATCCTGCAGGATGTCGTCGGGCAGGTCGTGAAAACGCACCCACGCATGTTTGAGATCGACCATCGCGCACTCCGTGCTCGGACAAGTGCCATCCGCTCGAAGTTTGTTCACTAAATGTTCTATATCTGCATATTACCATATCTGGAGCACAGTTAATAGGATTATTTTTCTACAACATCCCCGTCGTGTCCGCCCCGCTGACGCGTCTACAATAGGTGCGGATGCGTGGAGAAGAAACGATGAACGCGTCAAAAACCCAGGTTCGAACAAAACAAAGCGATCGAGCGACGCTGCACCGAAGCAATCCACCGCGAGCCCCAACGCCCATCTGCAGCAGCAGACGCGCAAAGTCATGGGCAAGCACTATGCGAACAAGTACGGGACGAACACGCACCGGACCGGACGCACGTAACCCTCGGTCGACGATATAGCGACGCCCAATGCACCAGGACGGGTTCGCCCACTCAGTGGAAGTCGGTCAGCGGCGACGCTGAACGGCGGTAAACGTTATGCCGCCGCGCGCAGACCGAGGCGCGCCCAGACGTCCTGCATCGCCACCACCAGATGATCCATATCCTCGTCGCGGTGCAGCGGCGTCGGGGTAAACCGCAGCCGCTCGGTACCACGCTCCACGGTCGGATAGTTGATCGGCTGCACGTAGACGTCATGACGTTCCAGCAGGGCGTCGCTCGCCTGTTTACAGAGCACGGGGTCACCCACCAGCACCGGCACGATGTGACTGACCGACGGCATCACCGGCAGACCGATGTCGCGGAAGCGGCGCTTCAGGGTCGCTGCCCGCTCCTGGTGGCGTTGCCGGAGATCATTATGCGCCTTGAGGTAGCGGACGCTGGCAAGCGCGCCCGCCGCGACTGCCGGCGGCAGTGCGGTAGAAAAGATGAAACCGGACCCGTAGGACCGCACGACATCGCACATCGCCGCCGAGCCGGCGATATAGCCGCCCACCACGCCCACGGCCTTCGCCAGGGTCCCCTGAATCACTGTCAGCCGGTGCATCAGGCCATCGCGCTCGGCAACCCCGCCCCCNTGATCGCCGTACATGCCGACCGCATGCACTTCATCGAGAAACGTCATCGCGCTGTGGGCATCGGCGACGTCGCACAACTCGGCGATCGGTGCGATATCACCATCCATCGAATAGACGCTCTCGAATGCCACCAGCTTCGCNCTGCTCGCGGGGAATTCAGCCAGCTGTCTGTCCAGGTCAGCGGGATCGTTGTGACGGAAAATCCGTTTCTCCGCCTTCGAATGCACGATGCCCTCGATCATCGAATTATGGTTCTTCGCATCTGAGAACACGACGCAGTCAGGCAGCAGCCGGCACAAGGTGGACAGCGCCGTCATGTTGGCCATCCAGCCGGATCCGAACAACAGCGCCGCCTCACGCTGGTGCCAGTCAGCCAGTTCCTGTTCCAGCATCACGTGGTAGTGGTTGGTGCCGGAGATGTTGCGGGTTCCGCCGGCACCGGCACCGCAGCGCCGTAAGGCTTCCTGCATCGCCGCCAGCACCGCGGAATGCTGGCCCATGCCGAGATAGTCGTTGGAACACCAGACGGTGATTTCGCGGATACCGTCGTCGCGGTGGCAGTACGCACAGGGAAACCGGCCGGCTTGTCGCTCCAGGTCAGCAAACACCCGGTAGCGCCCTTCCTGCTTCAGTGTCCCGATCCGCTCGACAAAGAACCGCTCGTAATCCATGTCTGCCGTCTCCGTTCTTTCGTCTCGTTGTGCGGCATCGCCGAATCTAACGTTTCAGCAACATTACGGCTTGATCAAGCCGGTCATGCAACCCCTCGGAATACCTGATGCTGGCAGTCTGCAGGTGTGTACTCACGAACTCGTGAGGTGTCGCCTTATCCCAGTTGTCGTCCCAGCTCAGTGCGCGGAAGACTCAACCGAAACCGGCTGCTGCTCACCGGACTTGCCAGATTTGCTGGCCTCGGCGGCCGCTGCGCGTCTGCGTTCGATCGTGTGATGCCGAACACTGAACGGAATGGACGCGAGGTAGGCGAACATCGTCAACGTCAGCGTGGCCCACGGCGCGCTCAGCAGCAGTGCCAAATAGAAGCCGATCGCCAGCATCGCCGGCAGCACCCAACTCTGGGCGATGCGCAGGCGCTTGAAGGTAAAGGTGCGCAGCCGGCAGACCAGCAGGCCCGACGTAAGCAGCATGAAAAATCCGACGGTCACCGGGTGCCGCAATACGTCGACGTCGACCTGGAACCACAGCACCAGCGGCATCAGCGCCAGTCCCGCTCCGGCCGGCGACGGCACGCCAACGAAGTAGGCACGACTCCAGGCGGGCCGTTCTTCTTGTTCCAGGTCGGTGTTGAACCGTGCCAGCCGCAAGGCACAGCAGATACACAATGCCAGAACGAGCGTCCAGCCCAGCCGCCCGGCATCGGCGAGCGCCCACAGGTAGAGAATGAACGCCGGAGCCACACCGAAGCACAGAAAGTCCGAGAGANNGTCCAGTTCGGCGCCGAACCGGCTGACGCCCTTCAGAATGCGGGCGATGCGGCCGTCCAGACCGTCGAGGACAGCGGCTGCAAGAACGGCAAAGACCGCATCCTCCCACCGCGCCTGCAGAGCGAAGCGGATCGCGCTCAGCCCGGCCGCCAGTGCCATCAGGGTCAGTGCGTTCGGGATCATCCGGTTGATGTGCAGCCCTTTGAGGCGCTGCCGCCCGTGCTCGGGAATAGATCTGCGGGTTGGCATCAGGCTACCGCCGTTCCGCCAAGCGCGGCGGTTCCTGGCTGTGCCGATCCGCGATCACCGTCTCGCCACCGATGCACCGCTGACCCGGCACCACCAGCGGCGTCGCTCCTTCGGGCAGATAGACATCGACCCGACTGCCGAAGCGGATCAGTCCGAAACGCTCGCCGGCCCGGCGTTGCTGGCCCTCGCCGACCCAGCACGCAATCCGGCGAGCGATCAGCCCGGCAATCTGCACCACGATGACGGCGCTGCCGTCATCGCTGTCGATACGCACCGCGTTGCGCTCGTTGTCCTCGCTGGCCTTATCCAGGGCTGCATTCAGAAAGCGACCGGGCCGGTAAACGACGGCGCCGACGGTCCCGTCCACCGGCAACCGGTTGACGTGAACGTCGAAGATACTGAGGAAAACCGAGATGCGGGTGAGTGGCTGTTCCGGCAGCCCCAGCCCCGGTGGCGGCACGGCCGGCACCACCGCGGATACGACACCATCGGCGGCACTGACGATCAGGCCCTCGCGTACCGGCGTCAACCGGTCCGGGTCGCGAAAGAAATAGACGCACCAAGCCGTCGCCAGCAGCCCGAGCGCACCCAAGGTGGCAGATACGATGAACAACAGCACCGCTGCGACGGCAAAAACGGCGATGAACGGCCAGCCAGCGCGGTGGATGGGGACGGCCAGGGTCTGGCGGATGGTTTCGATCAGCACTGTGTTTCGATCAGCCCAATAACGTTCCGTTGCGACGCCGGCACAGACGACCACAATCCAGTGGTATCATGCGCCGAGACAGCAGCAACCGCGCCGGCAAGTTCCGCGTGCGGACAATGAAGATCAATTTTCGGTCCCGTCCGTCGCCTCCGGAGGCAACCGGAACACCTGTCCAGGATAGATCAGATCCGGGTTCGTGATGCGGCCCCGATTGGCTTCGTAAATAATCGTATATGAGNNGCCAGTTCCATAGGTGGAACGGGCAATACGCCACAGATTCTCGCCGCGCTGCACGATGATCAGCCTCCCCGGCACGGCCGCCACGCCGGTCTCTCCCAGTTGCAACGGGACACTGCTCCGGGCCACGACCCGGCCCTGCGCATCGAGCAGGTCGACCGAAACCCCATGGTGTTCACCGTCCAGCCGCCGCGACGTTCTCAGTTTCCACTGCCCTCGNGCATCCGCAACGACGTCACCCACCGGCTGGCCATCAACGTTGACCCGGAGTTGCGCATCCGCCGGAGCACGACCGGTCAGCGCAAGCGAGCCCTGCCCGCCCGCATCAATCGTATCCACGGCCAGGACAGCGTCCTGCGGCTTGGATCCCGGCGACTGCATCACCACCGCCGGCCCNCCACCACGCGGTTGCCGCAGCACCAAGGGCTGCGTNTCCCCGGCGACAGAACGTCCTGCCACGTCCTCGCCCGGCTTCGGAACAACGATGATCACTTCATCGGCCGAAACGACCGGATCGTCCTCGCCGACGCGCATTGCCAACCCCAGACGATGGCTTCCCGGCGGCAGCGGAGTGTCCGGAACGAACACCCACTCGCCACGGCCATCGGCGCTGACTTCTCCAAGCACGCGATCGCCGTCGCGCAGCACGACGCTTGCACCGGGGACAGCACGACCAGCGATGACGGTATCGCCACGAGGATTGATACGGACCACATCGAATGACGGAAGGGCGGCAGAAGCAACCTCCCCNTCAGATACGTCCGCTTCGCCACCAACGGGCGCTGACGGCGACGTCGCCGGTGCATCCGCNTGGGGTGCGCTCACGCTTGAATCCCGGTTTTCCGGTGCCAGAAAATTCAGCCCGATCGCCACCACCACGGCGATCAGTCCTGCGGCCGCAATCAGGGCCGGCCTCAGAACGCCCCTTGCCCGCTCGGCGTCCGCTGCGTGTGTGCTCATAGTCCAACCCTAATACGCGAGCGCACAACGTGCAACGACACGCGCGGTTGCAGCAAAAACGACAGGTCTTGCCCCCTGGAGGCACCTCCGACGTCGCTAGAATATGGCTCAGATTCGGCCGTCAGACACCGTTCCTGTGCCAGCAGAATCACCACTCGCAAGATCGCCACAACCGGGAACTCTGCCCTCGGAATCGGCGTGCACCACGCGAACCGGCAAGGCGGTGGTGTCTTCAGATGCAGGTCACGCTGCGGAAACGGGAATTGAATACCTTGTTCGCTGCAGCGCTCCGAAAGCAGCATAAGCACTGCGCTCTTGACGTTGTGCACGCCGTTGCGCGGATCGCTGATCCAGAACCGCAGCTCGAAATTCACAGAACTGTCGGCAAAGGCGGTCAGCAGACACTCGGGAGCCGGCGCGAGCAACACGCGCGGTGTCTCCCGGGCCGATTCTTCGGCCAGCTTGACCACCGTCCGCAGCGGGCTGCCGTAGGCGACACCGAAGGGAACATGCAGCCGCAGCAGGTTGTTGCTGTGCGACCAGTTCTCCACCCGGGAGCTGATCAGTTCCTCATTGGGAATAAGATACTCAACGCCGTCACGCGTCACCACCGAGACGTAGCGCGCGCCGAGCACGTTGATCCAGCCGTAACGACCATCGACGGCGATAACATCTCCCGGTTTTACCGAGCGATCGAGCAGCAGGATCATGCCGCTGATCAGGTTGGAGGAAACCTTCTGCAGGCCGAAGCCGATGCCGAGCCCGAGGGCACCGGAAAACACGGCCAGCGTCGTCACATTAACGCCGAGGGCATGCAGGGCAACGATCACGGCGATGGACATGGTCCCGACGCGGAAGGCCTTTCCCAGCAGCACCCGCCCGGAAGGCGAGAAACCGGGCAAGTGCTCCACCCAGCGATCCAGCCAATTGCCCACTGCCGTTGCGATGGACCACAGGAGGACCATGATCAGCGTGGCCTCGATCACGCCCAGCATCGTGATGCGGACCGTACCCAGGCTCACGGCCATCTCGCCGAGAATGTCCAGCGTCGGCTGCCACAGGCCACTGGCCTTGAGCGCTGCGCCGATGACAAAGCAGACCGCAATCACGCGTGACCAGAAGACCGAGGCGATCAGCGATGCCGCGAGCCGCACGGCGATCCAGGCGACGAGCAGGCTCACCACCACCTGAACCGCCGGGAACGGCACACCGGCCTCGCGCAGTGCGACCAGCGCAAACCATTGCAGCATCAGCCAGAGGAGCGCGAATTCCACGGAACGCAGCCGTACGACAGCTCCAGGTCGCATCCGGCGATCCGCTGCCAGATGNCCTTGCAGCGACGCGTGCACTCGACGGCGCATCAGTCGCGCGCACAGATAGGAACCGGCGATCGCAACCAGTTGCGGCAAGGCAGCGCCCGCCAACAGCCTGACGTCGATCGACGCGACGGCGTGCAGGATCAAAGCGTACAGGGTTTCGAATGTCGGCACGCCGTCGCCGAAGCTCACGCGTCTGCGCGCGTGTTGCCCGCGTCCTCCTGACCTTCTCCGGCCCCACCCCAAGCGACCTTCATGCCCGTCGAGTCCCGGCCGGTGCGGCAGTGAGAATACGGCCCCGCGTCGAATCGGCCCCCTGTCAGCGCCCTTCGCGCCGGTTCAAAAACGCGAGACGCTCGAACAGGTGGATGTCCTGCTCGTTCTTCAGCAGCGCACCGTGCAGCGGCGGGATCAGTTTGCGGGCATCCGTGGCGCGCAATGCTTCGGGCGGAATGTCCTCGATCATCAGCAGCTTGATCCAGTCGAGGAACTCGGAGGTGGATGGCTTCTTCTTCAGACCGGGAACGTCGCGCATGTCGAAGAAGACGGTAAGCGCCTCGCTGACCAGCCGCTTCTGGATCCCCGGATAGTGGACATCCACGATCCGATGCATCGTCTCCCGGTCGGGAAAGCGGATGTAGTGGAAGAAGCAGCGACGCAGAAATGCGTCCGGCAGCTCCTTTTCGTTGTTCGAGGTGATGACGACGATCGGCCGCTGCTGGGCGACGACGGTCTCCTTCGTCTCGTAGACGTGGAATTCCATCCGGTCGAGTTCCAGCAGCAGATCGTTCGGGAACTCGATATCCGCCTTGTCAATCTCGTCGATCAGCAGGACGGGACGGACATCGGTCGCGAACGCCTCCCACAGCCGGCCCCGGACGATATAGTTGCGGATGTCGTGAACGCGCGCTTCACCCAGTTGCGAATCCCGCAGGCGGGCGACGGCGTCATATTCATACAGTCCCTGCTGCGCCTTGGTTGTGGACTTGATGTGCCACTGGATCAGCGGCGCACCGATCGCGCGTGCGATCTCGTTGGCCAGAATGGTCTTTCCCGTACCGGGCTCGCCCTTGACGAGCAGCGGACGCTGCAAGGCGATCGCGGCGTTGACCGCCACCATCAGATCTTCAGTCGCGACATAACTGTCGGTGCCTTCGAAGCGCGTATCCATGTCCCTATCCCGTCTGCCGCGGCTGCGTTGACAGGGTAAGGATCCGCGTCATCTCTGGCAACAGGCCGACAGGAAAAGGCACTGCCGCCGGTAGGGGTAAGGGTAAGAAGAGTCTGGAACTGAATGCCGACGGCCCTGGCGGAAAGCGGAACCACGCCGCAGCATGGAACCGGCTGGCGAGAACGGGTCAAAAACGCTGGGCAATTAACCCGCTGGCAATCGACGCGGTGCACAATGAGCCCACGCGCATCCCGACCGGCGGGTCGGCCCAGCTTGGAACTGCCGATGGACTACGTCACGTTGACGCTGCTGGCCCATCTCAGCGCCCACCGACGTCTGCTGATCAACCTGTATACCTGCAGACTGCTGAGCGAGCCTGATCCCGTCGAACAGACGCTGGCGCTGCGCGATGCGTTCAGGCGCGCACCGACTCACGCGCCGGAAGACGGCAGCGGCCTTGATCCGGCCACGTCCGACATGTTGGCAGCGATGACCGACGAGACGATCGACGACATCATGGTCCGGGTGCTGAACCGTGTCCGCGAGAGCTGCAGTGCCGTAGACGACGATCGCAGCATCCCCCTGCGTGCCGCCACGCCCCCAATCGCTCGGCACGAACCGAAGCTGAGCCGGCGCAACATCACGGTTCCAGCGCGCGGGCTTCGGGCGCAGCAGTCAGCCTACGCGGGGACCTCTGCCAGTGCGCTCTCGATGGCGTCGAGTGCAGCCTGCGCCTGCGACGGATCCGGGCCACCCGCCTGCGCCATGTCGGCGCGTCCTCCGCCGCCCTTGCCACCCAGCACCTTGGCACCGATTTTTGCCAGATCGACGGCATTGATGCGAGACGTCAGATCGTCGGTGACACCGACGACGATCGACGCCTTGCCGTCGCTGGTGCCAACCAGCGCCACCACACCTGAACCCACCTGCTTCTTGATGTCGTCGGCAAGCCCCTTCAGCTCGCGGGCCGGCATACCATCCACAAGTTGTGGCGAAAAGGTAATGCCGGAGACGGCGCGCGCCGTCCCGCGACCACCGCCGCCGGTGGCAAGCGCCCGACGTGCCTCGCTCAATTCCCGCTCCAGCCGCCGACGCTCCTCCAGCAGGCTGGCAACCCGCACCGGCACGTCGACCGGCGACGCATTCAGAATTTGCGCGGCTTCTTTCAGCGCCCGCTCCTGCTCGGCGACCAGCGCCTGCGCGCCGGTGCCGGTCACCGCCTCGATGCGGCGCACGCCGGACGCCAGCGCGCCTTCGTTGACAATCTTGAACAGACCGATGTCGCCGGTGCGGCGCACGTGCGTCCCGCCGCACAGCTCGGTCGAATAGGTCCGGCCGCCGTCCTCGACGTGTCCCATGGAGACGACCCGTACCTCGTCGCCATACTTCTCCCCGAAGAGCGCCATGGCCCCGGCTTCGATTGCCGCCTCGGGGTCCATCAGATGGGTCGCCACCTCGGTGTTCTCGCGCACCTCGGAATTCACGTCGGCTTCGATCAGCGCGACCTCCTCAGCACTGAGCGGCTTCGGATGCGAGATGTCGAACCGCAGCCGCTCGGGAGCCACCAGCGAGCCCTTCTGGGTGACGTGCTCGCCGAGCCTGCGACGCAGCGACGCCTGCAGCAGGTGTGTCGCCGAGTGGTTGGCGCGCAGTGCCGAGCGACGCTCGTGATCCACCTCCAACAGCACCTGCGCACCGACCGTGAGCGTCCCTCGACANACACGGCCCAGGTGGACGTGCAGATCGCCCAGCTTCTTGTGCGTGTCGGTCACCTCGACCCGGATGCCCGCTGCGCTGATCCAGCCGGCATCCCCNATCTGACCACCGGATTCACCGTAGAACGGCGTCTGGTTGCAGATCACTGCCACGTCCTGGCCGGCATGCGCCTCGTTCACCCGTTCGCCGCCCGCGACGAGCGCAACCACGGCACCTTCCGAAGCCTCGGCGTTGTAGCCCAGAAACTCGGTGGCCCCGACATCCTCGCGCAACTGGAACCACAGCGCTTCGGTGGCCGCCTCGCCGGAGCCCGCCCAGGCGCGCCGCGCTTCCTCGCGCTGACGCGCCATTGCCGCCTTGAAGCCGTCGATGTCCACGGCAATGCCGCGCGCCTTCAAGGCGTCCTGGGTGAGATCGAGAGGAAAGCCGTAGGTGTCGTACAGGCGGAACGCCACCTCTCCGCCGACCATNGCCCCCGCGGACATGCCCTGCGTCGCTTCATCGAGCAATTTCAGGCCGCGCTCGAGGGTGGTCCGGAAACGGGTCTCCTCCAGCCGCAGAGTGTCGGTGGCCAGCGCTTCGGCGCGCCCGAGCTCCGGATACGCCTGGCCCATCTTCGCCACCAGATCCGGCACCAGCCGCCACATCAGCGGCTCGCGCGCACCGATCAGGTGTGCATGGCGCATCGCCCGGCGCATGATCCGACGCAGCACATAGCCGCGCCCNTCGTTTGCGGGCAGCACGCCGTCGGCGATCAANAATGCGCTCGCGCGCAAGTGGTCGGCGATCACCCGGTGCGAAATGGCATGCGGGCCGTCCGGATCGGTGCCCGTCGCCTGCGCCGAGGCGAGGATCAGGTGGCGCAGCAGGTCGATCTGGTAGTTGTCGTGCGTGCCCTGCATCACGGCCGCCACCCGCTCCAGCCCCATGCCGGTATCGATCGACGGCCTCGGCAGAGGAACACGCTCGTCGCGGCTCACCTGCTCGTACTGCATGAACACCAGATTCCAGATCTCGATGAACCGGTCGCCGTCCTGGTCGGCGCTGCCCGGAGGACCGCCCGGAATATGCGGGCCATGGTCGTAGAAAATCTCGGAGCACGGGCCGCAGGGACCGGTGTCGCCCATCGCCCAGAAATTGTCGGAGCTGGCAATGCGGATGATCTTGTCGTCCGGAAGACTGGCAATCTTCCGCCACAAGGTGAAGGCTTCGTCGTCCTCGGCGTAGACGGTGACCAACAGCCGGTCGGCGGGAAGCCCGAACTCCTTCGTCACCAGCGCCCAGGCGAGATCGATCGCCACGTCCTTGAAGTAATCGCCGAAGGAAAAATTCCCCAGCATTTCAAAGAACGTGTGGTGTCGGGCCGTGTAGCCGACGTTTTCCAGATCGTTGTGCTTGCCGCCAGCGCGTACGCATTTCTGCGCCGTGACGGCGCGGCTGTAATCGCGCTTCTCGACGCCGGTAAAGACGTTCTTGAACTGCACCATGCCGGCGTTGGTAAACATCAACGTCGGATCATTGCGCGGCACGAGCGGACTGGACGGCACCGGGCGATGACCATGCCGGGCGAAAAAGTCCAGATAAGCCTTGCGGATGTCGTTTACGGTCTGCATGGGCGTAATGTGGGCTCTCCGGAGGCTGATCTGAATATCCGCCTGCGCCGGCCGGTTGTAGTCGCCCGCTGCCACCTTGTCTACACGACGCCGCCCAAAACGGCTCTGCTGCGCTACGTCCGCCCGGAGCAGCGCTCACGACGTACGAAAACCTTGTCCCGGAGAGCGCCGGCTCGGCCCCCTACCCGTCAAGGTTTCCGATCACATGTCCGAAGCTGAGCGCCCGCCTCGCCGCGCGTTCCCTACTCCGCTTCGACGTCCGTGCTCTCGCCGCTGTCACCGCCGGACAGCATCGTCTCAGAAACAAGACCGGCACTCTGGCGGATTTTGGCTTCGACCTCTGCCGCCTTTTCAGGATGGTCCCTGAGAAACTGCTTGGCGTTCTCCCGACCTTGGCCGATGCGCTCGGAGCCATAGGAGAACCACGAGCCGGATTTCTCGACGATTCCGGCCTTGACGCCGAGATCAAGGAGCTCGCCGGTCTTGGAAATTCCTTCGCCGTACATGATGTCGAACTCGACCATCTTGAACGGCGGTGCCAGCTTGTTTTTGACCACCTTCACCCGGGTCTGGTTGCCCACCGTCTGGTCCCGGTCCTTGATCGAGCCGGTGCGACGGATTTCCATCCGGACCGACGCATAAAACTTCAGTGCGTTGCCACCGGTGGTGGTCTCCGGGTTGCCAAACATCACGCCGATCTTCATGCGGATCTGGTTGATGAAGATGATCATCGTCCGCGAGCGCGCAACCGATCCGGTGAGCTTGCGCAGTGCTTGGCTCATCAACCGCGCCTGCAGGCCCATGTGGCTGTCGCCCATCTCGCCTTCCAGCTCCGCTCGCGGGACCAGGGCTGCGACCGAATCAATGACGAGGACATCAACCGCTCCGGACCGCACCAGCGTATCGGCGATCTCCAGCGCCTGCTCGCCGGCGTCGGGCTGCGAGATCAGCAGATCATCGACGTTCACGCCGAGCTTGCGGGCATAGACGGGATCGAGCGCGTGTTCGGCGTCGACGAAAGCGCAGAGCCCACCCTTCTTCTGCGCCTCTGCAATCGCATGCAGCGCCAGTGTGGTCTTGCCGGAGCTCTCAGGACCGTAGATTTCGACGATGCGGCCACGCGGCAGTCCACCGATGCCGAGTGCGATGTCAAGGCCGATCGACCCCGTGGAAACGGTTTCGGTCTCGACGGTTTCGCGCTGTCCCAAACGCATGATCGAACCCCGGCCAAATGACCGTTCGATCTGGCTGATGGCAGCGTCAATAGCTTTGCTCTTGTCGGAGGCGTTGCGGTCGGCCACTAGTATCCTGCTCACGATCATCCGGGCGATCCTTATTTCACGGTGACCCAGGTTTGGCAACCACTGGCACTGTACACGTTCTGTTCATGGCATAAAGCCATTTTTCTAACACATTGAAATGCTTGACTAAAAAAGTGTATCTTTGTCGATGTTTTTACCTAAATGGGTCCATATGTTGTGTTTAAGGGTAACGCAATAGGTGATGTAGCGCGACTAACATACTCTTTTGGGTTATAATGACCGGTTTTGTGCAGGAGGTTGACGCGTTAGAATGGGGATCAACCAATCACCCAACGATAAAGAAGCTGTGGATCCAGCGATGATCGGAGCGGGAAGAGGACTATCAATGAACAATGGGCAGTTCGTGGACCGCCGGTCGGGACAGGACCGTCGCATGCTGTCGGGTGGCGAGTCCGGCTCGGAGCGACGCTCCGGGTTCGATCGCCGGCGCTCGAACGCGATTGACGGCGGGCCTCTCGGTTTCCCACCGGGAGGCAGACAGGAGAATTTTCTGGCGAGGCAGAGCGGGCAGGTCGACGTTGTGCCGCTGCCGTTTCCGGTCAGCAACCGCGATTTCCTCGCCGGACTCGGCAGCCTGCTGACCGAGCTGGTATCCGGATTCTACGATGCCAGCATGGATCCGAAATTGTGGCCGGAACTGCTGGGCAAGATGCGGGATGCCGTTCATGCCGACGCGGCGGCGGTGATGAGCCATGACTTCGAACACGGACGCGGCCAGCTCGATCACACCGTCAGCATCGATGCGATGTTCGTTACGGCCTACCGGGATTTTTACAGCCGACAGAATGTCTACCTTCAAGATGCGGAAAACTTCAGCCAGCCGGGCGTGGTGTTCACCAACACGCAGCTGGCGGAAGCCTCGAAGGTCATCGACACCGACTTCTATCGGTACTGGCTGCGGCCACAGAACCTGTTCCACCATCTTATCGGCATCCTGGACGCTCAGGGGCCGCAGGTGACGTTACTGACCTTCGCCCGTGCGCGCGAAAAAGGAGCCTTCTGGGAAGACGACATCGAACTGCTGTTCCGCCTGCTGCCGCATCTCCGCCAGGGACTGCGCGCCGGGCATCAGTTCCGTCGCGTCCAGGACGTCGAGCGCATCCTGCTGGACACGCTGGATGTGATGCCGATGGGGATCGCCCTGCTCGGCTGCTCCGGCGCGGTCATCGCAGCGNATCGCGCAGCACGCGATATCATCGATACGGAAGAGGGACTCTATCTCGGTAGCAGCGGTCTCGGGCTGAAGTTGCCGGCCGGCCGCTTCCGCTTTCGGGATTTTCTTGCCGGGACGCTTGGCGAGCCGCACAGCGACGCCAGCGGCGACATCCACACCTTCTCAGTACCGCGCGAGGATGGACGGCGACCGATCACGCTCTTGGTCATGCCCGTCAAGGACCGGACGCAGCGACGCGCTGATCGGGACCCGGCAGCCGTGCTGTTCATCGGCGATCCGGAACGCCCCGTCGATATCGATCCGAGACAACTGGTCCGCCTCTACACCTTGAGCCGGGCCGAGTCGCGCGTAGCAGTGCTGCTGGCCCGCGGTCTGCGGCTCGATCAGACGGCGCAACACCTGGGACTCACTTACGAGACGGTCCGCAAACATCTGAAACAGATCTTCTCCAAGACCGGTACCGACCGGCAGGCGGAGCTGGTACGGACTCTGACCAGCGGTCCCGGCGGCCTGCGGCTTTAGAGCCCCGTTCGATCAGATCGGAGCGATCCGATCGAAGGATCGTGCTCGAAAGCCCTTTAACCTGAGGCGCTCTGATCGATTCTGATGGGCGATCCAACTCAGCGGTCGAGCGCCTTCTTCACCGTCGTGGCCAGTTCAGCGAGTGTAAACGGCTTGGGCAGCAGGAGTACGCGGTCACGGACGTTGGCGTTTGCTGTCCACCATCCGTCTTCGGGCAGGTGCGCCGAGATGACGATGGCGCGCATCTCCGGCCGGACGGTGAGCGCGCGTTCCACCACGGCATGACCGTCGGCGCCAGGAAGGACAAGGTCGGCGAGCAGCAGATCCACCTTGGCGTGGGAGGACGAGAGGGTGTCCAGCGCTTCCTCTCCGTCCGCTGCTTCCAGCACCTCGTATCCGCGGCTGCGCAGGGCACGTGCGGCAAAACGACGGACGATTTCCTCGTCATCAACGAGCAGGATTCGTCGTGCCACCTCCACCGGCATCGCAGGTACGGTAACCGGCGGCTCAGCCGGTGTCGCCGCCACCTGCGCCAGCGACGTTTGCGCCAATGACATGTGGGCCAGCGATATGTGAGCCAGCGACGTTTCGGCCTGCCTTCCTGTGTTACGGCGCTCCGGTTGCGCCGGCAACAAGATGCGAAAGCAAGACCCTTTGGGCACCGCGCTCTGCACCGTCACCACGCCACCAGCACTGCAGACGATGTCCAGGACCGTGGCCAGCCCGACACCGGTGCCCTGGGCGCCCTCTCCCCCNTGCCTCGTCGTGAAGAAGGGCTCGAAAATCCGATCAACAATCTCTTGCGGAATGCCGCACCCGGTATCGGCAACCTCAACGAACACATANGATCCGGGCGGAAGGCATACCCGGCCGCTGCTCACCGGCTCGCGACGCACATCCAGACCTGTGCGCAGATCAAGCCGGCCACCGTCCGGCATTGCCTCGCGGGCGTTGACCGCGAGATTGAGAACCACCTGATCGAACTGGCGGGCATCGAGACGCACCGTTGGCAACGCCCCGGCGGTGCGTGANTGCCGTACCTCAACCACGATCGAAGCTCCCAGCAATCGACGCATCAGCGGCACCAGCGCATCGATCGCACGCTCGACGTTGAGCCGTCCCGGCCGAATCGGCTCCCGGCGAACAAAGGCCAGCAACTGCCCCACCAGTTCGCGTGCCCGCAAGGCATTGGCGCGGATCTGTTCGAGCTCTTCATGCGCCGGATCGGCCGGGCCGTGACGACACAACAGCAGCTCGCAGCCACCCAGCATCACGGCAATCAAGGTATTGAAGTCGTGCGCGATGCCACCGGTCAGCCGCCCCAGCGTCTGCAAGCGCTGGGCATGTGCCGATTCAGCCTGAACCCTTTGCCCAGACGCCGTTTCGATCACGTGCACCAGCACCCCGGTGACGACTCCGTCACAGTCAACAGGGGCCACAACAACCGTCGCGGTGCGCTCGCTGCCATCGTCACGAGCGAGCCACACGCCGTGCAACGACCCGCCGCGGCAGGTCTGCGTTGCCAGCTCTGCCAGCAACGACTCCATGTCCTCGCGATCATCACCCACGATCAGGGTGGGCAGAGCCACCCCAGCAAGGGCGGCGGCCTCCCGGCCAATGAAATCCGCGAAGGCACTGTTGCACTCGATAATCAGGCCAGCGGGATCAAGACAGGCAATGCCAACCGGGCTACGCTCGAACAGCGCCGAGGACGGCGCCTGCAGCCACTCCTCCCGCATCATCGCCGCGACGCCTGTCGGCCGTGATCCNGGCTTCGCCCGCATCACATAGCTGATCACCTGCGCAACGGCCTGGTAATGCTCAGCCGGGATCTCGTCATCCATCTCCACCGAGGCGTGTAGGGCACGCGCCAGCGGCGGGTTCTCGATGACCGGCACGTCGTTCTCATGCGCGATCTGGCGGATTCGCATCGCGAGGTGATCGGCTCCCTTTGCCACGACCTTGGGCGCAGACATCGCCTCCGCATCGTAAGCCAGCGCCACCGCGTAGTGCGTCGGGTTGGTGATCACCACCGTCGCCGTCGGCACCGCCGCCATCATCCGCTTGCGCGTCCGTTCCTGCCGGATCCGGCGGATGCGCCCCTTGATCTGCGGATCACCCTCCGCCTGCTTATGCTCGTCCCGCACTTCCTGCTGGGACATCTGCATCTGCTTCAGAAAACTGAAGCGCTGCCACGCGTAATCGAGAATAGCGGCGAGAAGCATCATCGCCGCCAGTGCCCCGATCATCTGCACCAGCGCGTGCTGGGTGCGGGCAAGGGTGGCGACGACGGCTTGCGACGGCCACACCTCAAGCCTGGAAAGGATCGGTTTGCCGATTTCCCACAGCACCGCCGCCGCCAGCCCCACCTTCAGCAGGCCTTTGACAAACTCGACCAGCGACTTCGCCGCCAGCATGCGCTGCAGCCCCTTCACCGGCGACAGCTTGCCCGGATCGGGCTGCAGCTTACTGGGTGCCCACAGCAGCCCCACCTGTGCGATCCCGCAGGCGATCCCGGCGGCCGCCAGCAGCGCCAGCGCGGGTGCCAGCATGAGCGCCACATCGATCACCACCTGCATCACGGCGGCACGAGCGCCCTCCAGGTCCAGGCTCATCTGTTCCGGCTGCTCAAAACCGCTGTGCGGAAACGACGAGGTGTCGCGCAGCGGACGGCACAACAAGGGCGAGNNGACCATCACCCCGGCCCCCAATGACGCCCAGATTTGCAGGTCCTGGGACTGCGCCACCTGACCGCGCTCACGTGCCTGCTGCAGCTTTCGTGAGGTCGGTTCTTCGGTTTTCGATGACTCGTCTTCAGAATCGGACATCGTTCGTCAGACTGGAGTTCCCCAACCGCCGAACAGGCTGCCGAGGGCTTCGGCAAAACGGCTGAGAAAGATCATCATTACACCCGAAAGGGTTAATATCATAACCCACAATTGTAAACCAGCCTGCATTGATTGCCCGATGAAGAAAATCTGCAATTGTGGCATCAGCCTGCCGATCAACCCCAGACCGATGTTGTAGATCAGGCCGACGACCACGAACGGTGCGGCCAGCTGGATTCCAGCCCGAAGCCGTCGGCCGCACTGCGGGCGATGACCATGACCAGGTCGCCGGCCGGCAGGGGTCCTCCCGGGTTGAATACCGCATAGCTGTCGGCCAGCGCGCGCAGCATCAGGAGATGCAGATCGGTGGCAAACACGAGGACGAGACCGAGGGTGGTGAAGAAGCCGGAGACGGTGGAGCTCTGCTGGTCGGCGATGGGATCGTGAACCAGCGCATTGGCGAAGCCGCCCAGAAAGGCGATGAAGGTGCCAGCCACCTGCAGGGCGGAAAACAGCAGCCGGGGCACGCTGCCGAGAAACAGGCCGATCAGCGTTTCGCTCAACAGCAGCAATAACAACGCATCAGGTCGCTCGGGCAGTGGCGGCAGCGTCGGTGCTAGCGTCGGAAGCAGCAGGACGCTGATCGCGAGCGCCAGCAACAGCCGCAGACGGACCGGTACATATCCGGCGCTGAAGCCAGGCAGCACCGCGACCGCACCCCGACACGGACAAAGATCAGCAGTGCCGCGAACAACTCGCCGCCGGGTGGCATGACGGGCATAACGGGCATGGCCCGTCAGCCTCCCAGTGCGATGCGCTCGAACACCCTCTGGGTGAACTCGATGAGCGTCGACATCATGAACGGCAGCAGCACCACCATACCGATCAGCATCGCCACCATCTTCGGCACGAAGGTCAGCGTCATTTCCTGGATGCTGGTCAATGCCTGCAGCACGCCGATGGTCAGGCCGACGATGCTGGCGATGATCAGCAGCGGCCCCGCGATCAACAGCATCGTCCACACGGTGTCGCGTCCCAGTTCCAGGATTGTCAGCTCGTTCATGCTTTACCTCTTCCGGCGTCATCACCCGCCCCCAATCGCCGACCGTCATCGCGCTGCCGTCAGATCGGCATCCGCATGATTTCCTTGTAGGCGTCGATGATCCGTTCACGGACGGCGACCACCGTCTGCAGGGTCGCCTCGGCCTCCGCAACCGCACTCACCACCGCACCGAGATCAGCACCCCGGTGACCCCGTCACCGCCTCCACCGAGGCCTGCTCTGCGGTGCGCCCGGCGTGGAGACCGTCGTCGAGCGTGCGGCTTAGCAACGCGGCAAAACTGGTGCCGGCCGCGGCGTCGGGCTCCCTGCCCCCGTCACTTCCGGTCCTGCCGGATCCGACGTTGCCGCCCGGCTGTAGGCGGTAATCGCCCGGCTGTAGGTGTCGATTGGCAGGGTCATCGCTCGCCTCCCGGCAACTTCATCCAAGTGCTGCACCGCTAGCGCAGCACGTCGATCGTGTCCTGAAGCATCGCCCGGGTGGCCCGGATGACGTTGAGGTTGGCTTCGTAGGAGCGCTGCGCCTCGCGCATGTCCGTGACTTCGATCAGCGCGTTGACGTTTGGTTCGAGCACGTAGCCGGTGTCGTCCGCGCCGGGATGACCGGGATCGTAGTGCCGGGGAAACGGCGTCGGATCCTCGCCCGCCTCCTGCGCCCGAACCAGTTCAGCGCCTGTAGCCCTGTCGAGAACGTTGCGGAAACTGACCACCTGCCGGCGGTAGGGCACGTCGCCCGGCGACGCCGGCAGCGAGTCGGCATTGGCGAGATTCTGCGCGATGACCCGCAGCCGGGTACCCTGCGCCCGCATACCGGCGGCGGAGATGCGAAGCGTTGCTGCAATGTCATCCATGCGCTCTCCTTCCGTTATCCTGCGTCGTGCGACGCTGACCCTAGCCGCGGCTGCCGGCGGCCATGCGGATCATCCCCAGGTACTTGCGGTAGAGTTGCGTCGCGAGCTTGTGCGTTACTTGCGTTTCGTTCAACTTCGCCATCTGCTCCTCGAGATCGACCGCGTTGCCGTCGGGCATCGTCTCCACCGGATCGCGCTGCTCCTGCACGGTGAACGTCTCGGGCTGCCGCATTCCCGCCAGATGGCGCGCATCGGTCACCGTCGGAGCGAGACCGGCGGTGCTGCGCAGAGCCTCGTCAAACCGCAGCGGCTTGAGGTCGTGCGGCACATAACCGGGGTATCGGAATTGGCGATGTTCTGCGCCAGAACCTGCTGCCGCTGGCTAAGCCAGGCGAGACGCTGTTTGAGGACACCGAACGGTGCAGTAGTGCTCCAGTCCATGGCGATGACCGACAGCCCGGTTGAATTTCCCGGGACTATTGGTCCGAAACCGTTAACATCTGGTTGATGAAGGCCACGACTGGGTCAGTGATCAGGGCAATGCGGGACATGTTTGACGAAACGCTGAAGGTGATCGCGAGCCTGTCCGAACTGCAGCCGATCGAAGCGTTGCCGGAGCAGCTCCACGCGCTGTTCGCCCGTCTCGCGACCGCCAACGCCGCAACCGAGGCGCCGTTCGTCGAGGATGCGATCTGGNAAATCTGGACCTCGCATCCCGACCCGGCCTGCAGCGCGCTCATGAACGAGGCAATCGCCGCCGTGGCCGGACGGAAGTTCGAGGACGGGCGGCGCCTGCTCGATGACCTGGTGCGCGCAGAGCCGCTGTGGCCGGAAGCCTGGAACAAGCGTGCGACCCTGTTCTTCCTGCAGGGCGAGGACGAGCGCAGTGCCCGCGACATCCGCCGCACGCTGCAGATGGAGCCGCGCCACTTCGGTGCACTCTCGGGATTCATGCAGATCTGCCTGNCGGCGGGGGATACGACGGCCGCGCTGATCACCGTCGAAGCCGCACTGCGGGTTCATCCGCATCATCCAAATCTCCGTCAGGCCGCCGAGCACCTGCGCCGGATGCATCCCACCACCCGCCACTGAGGCGCCACACCCGCGCAAGCCACTGGCGGTCGCAGCGGCTTGGCACTACTGTCCGCAGCCACGTTGCCGGCCCCTGCCGGCACCGGCAGCCCGGATATGGGTCCGCCGGATGGATTTCTTCGCGGAGCACCCGATGCCCCTGATCTCCTGCAGCCTGGAAGGCCAGATCGCGACCATCGTCATGGATCACAAGGAGAAGCGCAATGCGCTGAGCCACGCGCTGATCGAGGAGATCATGGCCGCACTCGACGACCTGCGCGAGAAGCAGGCCCGTGCCGTGGTTTTGCGGGCACCGCGCGGCACGAAGGTCTGGTCTGCGGGACACAACATCGAGGAATTGCCGGCCGCGCGGCGCGATCCCCTCGGCTGGGGCGACTCTCTGCGGATCATGGTGCGCGCGATTCAGGAGTTTCCCGCACCGGTGATCGCCCTGATCGAAGGGGGCGTGTGGGGCGGCGCCTGCGAGGTGGCGATGGCCTGCGACATCCTTGTGGCGACCCCGGACGTCACCTTCGCGATTACACCGGCCAAGCTCGGCATCCCGTACAATCTGAGCGGACTGCTGACTCTCCTCAATGCCGTGCCGCTTCCGGTGGCGAGGGAGATGCTGTTTACGGCGCAGCCGATCCCGGTGGCGCAGGCACTCAACTTGGGGATTGTCAATTACATCCGCGGTGCCGACGAGATCGAAGCGTTCGTCTACGGCCTTGCCGGCAAGATCGTCAACAACGCCNCTCTAAGCATCGCGGTGATGAAGGAGGAGATGCGTTTGCTCGCGAGCGCGCATTCGATGACGCCGGAGCTGTTCGAGCAAATTCAGGGGCTGCGGCGGGTGGTCTACGACAGCGAGGACTACCAGGAAGGCATCGCCGCCTTTCGCGAGAAGCGACGGCCGCAGTTTCAGGGACGTTAGCAGGAGCTCCCCAGACCAGATGGCGAGCACGGACACTCGCCTGCCGTCTCGGCGCGACATAATCTGACGCTGCACCGTTCTTGGACCACGCTCATGCGTTTTCTGCCGGCAAAGAGGCCGAAGAGAATAAAACCGACGAGAGTGATCGGCACTGCATGGGTATGCCGGATGGGCGAGTTAAGGGGGTGATCCCGGCACACTCGTGCTCTGACTCTCGGAGAAGCGTCCGATGAGCGTCCTTGCGCTCCGCCATGCGCAGAAGCCTCGCTGCGTCGCAGCGGTCACGCCGTGAGGATACGCCGATTCCTCATCCGCGCCGTACTGCTGATGCTGTTGGCACCAACAGCGCTGGTGCTGCTGTACCGTTTTGTCGATCCCCCGGTCACGCCGCTGATGCTGATCCGCAGCGCGGAAGGAGAGCCGCTCCACTACCGGCCGGTGCCGCTGGACCACATCTCGCCGCACCTGATCGCGGCGGTGATCGCGTCGGAAGACAATCTGTTCTGCCGGCACATGGGGTTCGACCTGGGAGCACTGCGCACCGAGGTCGGCAACTGGATCGATGGCGAGCGCCCACGCGGAGCCAGCACGATTTCCATGCAGACGTCCAAGAACATCCTGCTGTGGCCGGGCCGCGACCTGCTGCGCAAAGGACTGGAGGCGTGGTTCACGCCACAGCTGGAGCTGCTGTGGGACAAGCGGCGGATCATCGAGGTCTACCTCAACGTCGCCGAGATGGGCCCCGGCGTCTACGGCGCCGAGGCGGCGGCGCGTCGGTTCTTCGGCAAGCCCGCGTCGGCCCTCAGCCGGCGCGAGGCGGCGCTATTGGCCGCCGTGCTGCCCAATCCGCGTGAGTGGTCGGCTGCGCGGCCGTCGCCGTACATCCAGCGACGCGCAACGTTGATCATGCATCGCATCGGCCGCCTGGGCCCTTTGCTCGACTGTGTCTCGAATCGGCGTTGAGATGACGTCGGTTCCGGTCTCGCAGGTTCTGGCCTCGCCGCGTTCAGGGCACGCGCTGCTTTCTTTCTGCTCGCCTCTGGCCGGTTCAAGGTCACCCGCGTATGATCGCGTTGGATCAGCGGAGCCGAGACGCGGTGTTCATCAACTTCTTCCTGGAATTACGCGAAGCACGGGTGCCGGTCAGCCTGCGCGAATACCTGACCCTGGTCGAGGCCATGCGCGAAGGTCTCGCGCGGTATTCGGTTGACGACTTCTACTATCTCAGCCGCTCGTGCCTGGTGAAGGATGAGACCAACCTGGACAAGTTCGATCGCGTCTTCGCGCGCATCTTCAAGGGCCTGGAGCCGCCTGAAGACGCGACGACGGTCGAGATCCCGGAAGAATGGCTGCGCAAGCTGGCGGAGCGCGTGCTGACCGAAGAGGAGAAGGCGCAGATCGAGGCACTCGGCGGCTGGGACAAGCTGATGGAAACGCTGGCTGAGCGGCTGAAGGAACAAAAGGGCCGGCATCAGGGTGGGTCGAAGTGGATCGGCACCGCCGGAACCTCACCGTTTGGTGCTTATGGATACAACCCCGAAGGCATCCGCATCGGCCAGGACAAGAACCGCCATAACCGGGCGGTCAAGGTCTGGGACAAACGCGAGTTCCAGAACCTGGATGCCGACGTGGAGCTCGGCACGCGCACGATCAAGGTGGCGCTGCGCCGGCTGCGCCGGTTCGCCCGCGAGGGTGCGGCAACCGAGCTCGACTTGCCGGCCACCATTCGCTCGACGGCGAAACAGGGCTGGCTGAACCTGGAGATGGTGCCGGAGCGGCACAACGCGGTGAAGGTGCTGCTGTTCTTCGATGTCGGCGGTTCGATGGAGCCGCACGTGCAAGTGTGCGAGGAACTGTTTTCGGCCACCCGCTCCGAGTTCAAGCACATGGAGTCGTTCTACTTCCACAATTGCATCTACGAACAGGTCTGGCGCGACAACCGCCGCCGGCACGTCGAACCCACGGCGACGTGGGACCTGCTGCACACCTACCCGCACGACTACAAGGCGATCTTCGTCGGTGACGCATCGATGAGCTNNCCCTACGAAATCATCAATCCCGGTGGCTCGGTGGAGCACTGGAATGATGAAGCCGGGGTGGTCTGGCTGCAGCGGGTGCTGACCGTCTACTCAAGAGCGGTGTGGCTGAACCCGACGCCGGAAGACTGGTGGCCCCACACCCGCTCGACCCAAATGATCCGACAGATCTTTTCCGACCGGATGTTCCCCCTGACGCTGGACGGCCTGGACAAGGCGATGCGCTGCCTCAGCCGGTAGGTTTGGTCACGAGACGACAACAGACATGTAATACCCCGTCATGCCGCTTGATTAGGGTGCCTTCCAGCATTTTTTGAGAGCACCCTTATGCTGCGTTACGCAATTGCAACCTGTGCTTTGGTGCTTGCGGCGGCACCAGCCAGTGCCACCAGCTACTGCCACGGCGGCTCGCTTCGCATTCTCCTGACCAACGACGACGGCTATCAGGCACCGGGGATCCGCGCCTTACAGACGGCACTCGGCGATGCCGGGTTCGCGGTGACCATGGTCGCGCCCGCAACCAACCAGAGCGGCAGTGGCGCAGCCCTGAGCCTCTCACTGATCGACGTGAGCAATCCGGAATCCGGTGTCTACGCCGTTGCCGGAACGCCAGCAACGACCGTGCTGCTGGGCGTAAGCGCGATCTTTCCGGCAAATCAGAAGCCGAACCTGATTGTCTCCGGCATCAACACCGGCGCCAATGTCGGCGCAGCAACGCCGATCTCCGGAACGGTTGGTGTCACGATCGCCGCGATCACGCAGTTTGCAAAACCAATCCCGGCAATTGCCGTTTCGACCGATCTTGTCGAAGGAACGGATCCGACCACGTCGGCAAACCTGCAGCACTTCGCTGACGTTGCTGCATTCACTTCGCGGCTCGTCGACCAGCTGGTCAGCAAGAGTTGCGCCAGCGGAGCAGGCCTGCTTCCGCGGCATACGGCCATCAATGTCAACTACCCGCCGCTGGCGCCGACGTCTACTGCCGGCATCAAGATGGCCGTACAGGGCCGGACGCCGTCGTTCTTGATCGGCTACGTCAACGCCGGGAACGGTCAGTATGCTCCGACCTACGGCGCAGCGCCTGCGAGCCCGGACGTACCCCAGTCCGACACGGTCGCCTTCAGCCAGGGCTTCGTGACGATCGTACCGATCGACGGTGACTATACCGCGGGCCCTAGAGCGGATTCTGATCAGTCTGGGTCATAGCCGCACGAGCTGAAGTAGTTGGCGCATTCGGCGGGCTGGAAGAAGTCGAGGAGTTTGCCGATGAGCTCCCAGAGGCCCTGGACGGTTCGCTCGGCGGCCTTGCGGAGCATGGCTTTGAGGCGGGCGAAGGCTTTTTCGATGGGATTGAAGTCTGGGCTGTAGGGCGGGAGGAACAGCAGGGTTGCGCCGGCGGCCTCGACCAACTCACGCACCGATGCGCGCTTGTGGCTCGACAGGTTGTCCATGATGACGATGTCGCCGCGACGCAGATCGGGCGCGAGGACTTGGGCCACGTAGGCTTCGAACCACTCGCCGTTGATCGGTCCGTCGAGCACCATGGGCGCGACCATGCCGCTCTTCCGCAGCCCCGCGACCAGCGTCGTGGTCTTGCGGTGGCCGTGCGGGAAGCCCATCCGCAGGCGTTCGCCCCTGGGGAGCGGCCATGGCTGCGTGCCATGTTGGTCGCGGTCCACGTCTCGTCGATGAACACGAGCCGGTCAGGATTGAGGTCGAGCTGACTGTCGAACCAGGCCCGGCGCTGCTTCAAGACGTCGGGACGGTCCTGCTCGACCGCGTGGCCGGTCTTTTTTCCGCGTGATGGAATGGCGCACGAAGAAGCGGTGGAGCGTCGAGTTCGCCACCGTCAAGCCGATGCCGGCGAGGTGCTCGCGAAGCTCATCGAGCGTGATGTCCTTGCGCGCTTCCCACAGCGCCAGGATCTCCTCGCGGCGTTCCTCGACGCGATGCGAGCGCATGTCGCCACCTTGGCGCTTGGGTACGGCGTTGCCAGTCACGAGCCGCTGCGCCTGCCACCGGATCGCCGTCGAAGGTGCCACGCCGAACCGGGCCGCGGCCGCTCGGCAACTCATCCCCGCATCGATCGCCGCTAACAGCCGCGTGCGTAAATCTATCGAAAGAGGCTGACCCATCCATGCTGGCCTCCTTGCCCCAGCCAGAATCCTGAATCAGATTTTCAGCCCTTTGTGAATCCCTTACGATTCATACCGATCAGAAACCACTCTAACGCGCGCCGCGCCGTCGCGCGAAGCGTGGCCGGACTGCAACCGTAACCCTTCCTGCAATTGCCTGCGCTTAACTGTCGCCCATCCCTGTCAGGACTCCGGACGCGGCGCGGGCAGCTGACGTACCTCACATCCTACCGTGGCTTAACGATGATGCGGTGTCGAATTTCCTCTGCGATCCGATGTGGATGAGTCAGGGATGGCGATTGCGATTACGGGCACAGAGCACGATGCGGCAGGCCTCCATCTTCGGGGCGGTCTGGCTGGCCCGCGGCACCGGCGCAGGCCGGGTGCTGCCCCATGCCGACGAGGACGCCATGACCCTGCATTTGGCCACGATCGGCGAGGCCGTCACCCCCGATGCCCAAGCCGTCGTCATCGTCGACGGGGCCGGGTGGCACAAGCCGGGCGGCAGGCTGACACTGCCCGACACCGTCAGCATCGTGATCCTGCCGCCCTACAGTCCCCAGCTGAACCCACAGGAAAACATCTGGCAGGATCTCTGCCAGAACCCACCTGTCCAACCGCGTGTTCAGCACAGACGAGGCCATCGCCG
Organism: Defluviicoccus sp.; assembly: GCA_013414705.1. Classification (GTDB taxonomy): domain Bacteria; phylum Pseudomonadota; class Alphaproteobacteria; order Rhodospirillales; family Defluviicoccaceae; genus Defluviicoccus. Next base: position 997,897 of record CP058705.1, on the reverse strand, counting down.
ATGCTTCTTGCGCCGCCTGGATAGCCTGGATGAACCAGCCGGACAAGATCACCTCAATCGCCACACGACAATGGGCAAAAGGGGTCATGACCTGATGCCGTTGGCATGAGTTCCCCTTTGCGCCCTGGCCATGGCGGTGGACCTTGACGAAGGTGGCGTCGACCAGGGCGTACCCCTGTCTGGATCGTCCGAACAAGTCTCGAAAAGCCGCATAAAAACTTCAGCTTTGACCCAGTCTCGGGGGCGCTTGAAGACCGTATTCCATTGGCCGAAAGACCCTGGCAGGTCACGCCAGAGCAAGCCGGTGTGCGCAATCCACAGCACCGCCTCAACAAAGCACCGATTGTCGCTGCCGCTGCGACCCGGCTCCGTGGGCTTGCCCAGGCCGTGCGGCTCCATCTTCGCCCACTGGGCGTCCGTCAGTACAAACCGTTCCGCTATTTCAATAATTTGCCCGAAGTATCCCGCCGCACGGTGATGATGTACGCTCGATATCCGCTGTCGCTGCGGCAGATGGAGGATCTGCTGTTCGAACGCGGCATCGACATCAGATTGGCACGACAAGATGTCGCCAGCGAGCCATCTACCTCATCACTTCACGTGTCAACCCGCTGGGTGAGTGAACATCATGTTGGCGTTGAGGTTGGCGATGATCCAGCATGAGCCGGCGATGACGAGGAAGACGATCAGCAGCCCGAAGGCCAGCGCCAGAATGTTGTTCGTATGATCAGGCCCGCTGCCCAGATGCAGGAAGAAGACGAGGTGAACACCGATCTGCGCGAAGGCGAGCACGATCAGTCCCACCGCGACGCCCGGGCCCCACAGCAGATTGGTCTGCGCCACGATGAACGAGGCGATCGTCAACAAGATCGCGAGCACGAGTCCTGCTGTGTACGAGAGAATGTTGGCCGCCGACTCGTTCTGTTCAACGCCTGGCGACCGGTCGAAATGTGAGCGATCGTTGTTCATCACTGGACTCCCATCAGGTAAACCAGCGTCATCACCCCGATCCAGACGATGTCGAGCGCGTGCCAGAACAGGCTGAAGCACAACAGGCGCCGGAGCACGGCGGGGCGTAGTCCCTTAACAGCCACCTGGGCGACCAGGTAGATGAGCCAGATCAGGCCGATTGCCACATGCGTGCCGTGCATGCCGACCAGGGTGAAATAGGCCGATAAGAAGGCGCTACGCGAGGACGGCCCCTGGCTCACCAGTCCGGCAAATTCGGAAATCTCGATGGCAAGAAAGGCCGCGCCCAGCCCGAACGTCAGCGCGGCGAAGATCAGAAATCGCCCCTGCTGGTGCCGTTCGGCAGACAGCGCCCCGAGCCCGCAGGTGTAGCTCGAGACCAGCAGGCACATCGTCTCGATGAAGACGTTGCGGAGATTGAACAGCTCGTGACCGGTCGGTCCGCCAGCGGTATTGCCCGACAACACCGCATAGGTGGCGAACAGCGCCGAAAACATGACGATGTCGCTGAGGATGAAGATCCAGAACCCGTAGGCGACGACAATGCGCGTCGGCGGTGGGCCGCCCACAGGTGCACGGGCGGGCGCGCGGGCGCCTTCGATTGGAGCACCNGTCGATCGTTGTCGTCGTCATGTGGCTGGCCCCAGCCCTAAGCGGGTCCGTTCGATGCTCTCGACATCGGATGCCGTGATTTCGTGCTCGCGGTCGTCACTCCAACCGAGCACGGAGTTTGTCGCCACTGCGCCGAGAAGACCAAGAATTGCCAGCCACCAGATGTGCCAGATCAGCGAAAAGCCGGTCACGACAGCAAAGAACGCGGTGACAAACCCGGCCGGGCTGTTGCGCGGCATTTCGATCGAGTGATAGCCGGTTGCAGGCCGCTTCAGGCCTTTTCGCTTCATCTCCCAGAAGGCGTCGATCGTCTCGACTTTCGGCAGCAGTGCAAAGTTGTANGACGGGGGAGGCGATGAGGTCGCCCATTCGAGGGTTCGGCCGTTCCACGGGTCGCCGGTCTGGTCCCGGCGCTGATCACGCGTCCGGATGCTGACATAGAGCTGCACGATCTGGCAGAGAATGCCCGAGAAGATGACGATCGCGCCGCATTCCGCGACCAGCAGCAAGGGCTGCCAGCTTAGATCGGGAATATGCTGCAGGCGCCGGGTCATCCCCATCAGGCCGAGGATGTAGAGAGGCCCGAAGGCGAGGTAGAAGCCGACAAACCAGCACCAGAAGCTGGCCTTGCCCCAGCGCTCATCCAGCCGAAATCCAAACGCCTTGGGGAACCAGTAATTGTATCCCGCCAACGCACCGAACACGACGCCGCCAATGATGACGTTGTGGAAATGCGCAACCAGGAAGACGCTGTTGTGCAGCACGAAATCGATCGGCGGAATGGCCAGCAGCACGCCGGTCAGCCCGCCCACCACGAACGTGACGATGAAGCCGATCGAAAACAGCATCGGCGTGCTGAACACGATCCGGCCCCGATACATGGTGAACAGCCAGTTGAAGACCTTGACGCCCGTGGGCACCGCGATGATCGTCGACATGATGCCGAAGAACGTATTGACGTCGGCGCCGGCACCCATGGTGAAAAAGTGATGCAGCCAGACCATGAAGGAGAGGACGCAGATCGCCAGGGTCGCCAGAACCATTGAGCGATAGCTGAACAATGACTTGCCGGAGAACGTCGCAACCACTTCCGAGAAGACGCCGAAGACCGGCAGGATCAGGATGTAGACCTCGGGGTGGCCCCACGCCCAGAACAGATTGACATACATCATCTGGTTGCCGCCGGCATCGTTGGTAAAGAAATGCATGCCGAGGTAGCGATCCAGCGACAGCATTACGAAGGTTGCCGTCAGGATTGGGAATGCCGCGACGATCAGCAGGTTTGCCGCCAGCGCCGTCCAGCAGAACACCGGCATGCGGAAATACGTCATGCCGGGCGCGCGCACNTTGAGAATCGTCGTCACGAAATTGACGCCGGTGAGCAAGGTACCGATGCCCGATATCTGCAAGGACCACAGGTAGTAATCAACGCCGACGTCCGGCGAAAACGCGAGTCCGGACAAGGGCGGATAGCCCATCCAGCCGGTGCGGGCGAAATTGCCGATCACCAGCGAGACGTTGATCAACAGCGCGCCGGCGGCGGTGAGCCAGAAGCTGATCGAATTAAGAACCGGAAAGGCGACATCGCGCACGCCAAGCTGCAACGGCACGACAAAGTTCATCAACCCGATCACGAGGGCCATCGCGACGAAGAAGATCATGATCGAGCCGTGGGCGGAGAAGATCTGGTTGTAGTGCTCTGGGGGCAGGTATCCTTGCGCGTCGCCAACGGCGATCGCCTGCTGCGTGCGCATCATGATCGCATCGGCAAAGCCGCGCAGCAGCATGACCAGCCCCAGAATCACGTACATCGCGCCAATGCGCTTGTGATCGGCGCTGGTCAGCCACTCGCGCCACAGGTAGGGCCACCAGCCCTTTACGGTGACGATCCCCAGCACGATGAGGATGACAAGCGCCACCACTGCCGCGCTGATCAACGGCAGAGGCTCGTTGAATGGAATCGCCGCCCAGCTCAGCTTTCCCAGCATTCTAACCTCCCGCCTGTCGCTCCGTGCGCTGCGCTATCGTGCCGAGACACGTTGCTGCGCGCTCTCCCATGACCGTCTGGTCGATGATGTGCTCGAACAGCCCAGGAGCGACCGAGCGGTAGGTGATGGCTGGAACAGCCCGGCTGGGCTTGGCCAGTTCGGCGTAGGCGGACGCCCCGAGCTCAGGCCCCGAGTTCCGCACCTGGCTGACCCAGGTCTGGAAATCGCCATCCGGGACCGCCTTGACGACAAACCGCATTTCGGCAAATCCGTCGCCGCTGAAATTTGCGGAAAATCCGGGATACTCGCCCGGCCGGTCCGCGAGCAGATGCAGATGGGTCGTCATGCCGCCCATCGTGTAGATCTGGCTACCGAGCTGCGGAACGAAGAACGAGTTCATCACTGTCGCCGAGGTCAGCCGAAAGGCGACCGGGGTGCCGGCGGGGATGACGAGCTGGTTGACCGCCCCAATTCCCTGATCGGGATACAGAAACAGCCATTTCCAATCGAGCGCCACGACGTCCACCCGCAGCGGCTCGGCGTTCGCGGCAATTGGTGCGCGCGGGTCGAGATCGTGCGAGCCGATCCAGATGACCCCGCCCAGCAGGGTTACGATCAGCGCCGGGATTGACCAGACGACGAACTCGATCCGCCCTTCATAGGCAAGGTCCGGGCTGTGGCGGGCACGCCGATTGGAAGATCGGTACCACCAGGCGAACACCAGGGTCGCGAGGATCACCGGCAGCACCACAACCAGCATGATCGCGGTGGAATTGATCAGAATCAGCCGTTGCGCCGAGGCGATCGGTCCTTGCGGATCAAGAATGCCGGCCGGCTGACAGGATGCGACGAGCATCGCGGCGCATACAGCCGCTCCGCGAAGCACGGCCAAACGCTGAAAGCCGTGCCACGAAATGATCGTTCTCGTCATCCATCGACTTATCGGCAGTCGCATCCGAAAACACCCGCTGATACCATCCATGATCCGTCCATCAGCGTTCTCCCTGAAGGCGTGGCCTTGTCCTGTCCGGTCTCTGAGCAAACGCGCCCTTTGGGCAAACGCCGCCGCCCCGCTCAGGACGCCCGGGGTCCTTGCGGTCTTGTGGATGTGCGGATTTGACAAGGCGGCCGGTTTTCGCAGTCGGCAGGAACGGCGGTCTCCGCACTGCAGCCGGACTCCATCCTCACTGCCTGCGACAGATGTCCGCCTGAACCGGTACTGAGCTGCCCACGCCCGCCCTGAAGAACCACCGCAGCTGCTCCCCGTCGCTGTTCTGGTGGTGGATCGTTTGCTGAGCGGCCCTTTTTCTGGCTCTTACTCGCACGAGTAGGTTAACGCATTGCGCGGCCCGCGATCAACGCGGGAAAGCTACAGTCCGATGGTTTTGAGGGCATGACCTGACTTCTTGCGCTCGAAAAAGATACGCTCATCATCGCGTGCTGACGTCCGGCTTCTAGAGCGGATTCTGATCAGTCTGGGTCATAGCCGCACGAGCTGAAGTAGTTGGCGCATTCGGCGGGCTGGAAGAAGTCGAGGAGTTTGCCGATGAGCTCCCAGAGGCCCTGGACGGTTCGCTCGGCGGCCTTGCGGAGCATGGCTTTGAGGCGGGCGAAGGCTTTTTCGATGGGATTGAAGTCTGGGCTGTAGGGCGGGAGGAACAGCAGGGTTGCGCCGGCGGCCTCGACCAACTCGCGCACCGATGCGCGCTTGTGGCTCGACAGGTTGTCCATGATGACGATGTCGCCGCGACGCAGATCGGGCGCGAGGACTTGGGCCACGTAGGCTTCGAACCACTCGCCGTTGATCGGTCCGTCGAGCACCATGGGCGCGACCATGCCGCTCTTCCGCAGCCCCGCGACCAGCGTCGTGGTCTTGCGGTGGCCGTGCGGGAAGCCCATCCGCAGGCGTTCGCCCCTGGGGAGCGGCCATGGCTGCGTGCCATGTTGGTCGCGGTCCACGTCTCGTCGATGAACACGAGCCGGTCAGGATTGAGGTCGAGCTGACTGTCGAACCAGGCCCGGCGCTGCTTCAAGACGTCGGGACGGTCCTGCTCGACCGCGTGGCCGGTCTTTTTTCCGCGTGATGGAATGGCGCACGAAGAAGCGGTGGAGCGTCGAGTTCGCCACCGTCAAGCCGATGCCGGCGAGGTGCTCGCGAAGCTCATCGAGCGTGATGTCCTTGCGCGCTTCCCACAGCGCCAGGATCTCCTCGCGGCGTTCCTCGACGCGATGCGAGCGCATGTCGCCACCTTGGCGCTTGGGTACGGCGTTGCCAGTCACGAGCCGCTGCGCCTGCCACCGGATCGCCGTCGAAGGTGCCACGCCGAACCGGGCCGCGGCCGCTCGGCAACTCATCCCCGCATCGATCGCCGCTAACAGCCGCGTGCGTAAATCTATCGAAAGAGGCTGACCCATCCATGCTGGCCTCCTTGCCCCAGCCAGAATCCTGAATCAGATTTTCAGCCCTTTGTGAATCCCCTTACGATTCATACCGATCAGAAACCACTCTAAAACGGGCGCTCCTCGACTGCAACCGCACCAAGACGATGGCACACATTGTGCCCGTAGTGCGATTAGAACGCTCAGAAGTGATGTCCGCGTTCAGTCAACGACGGCCGTCAGGCGGTCTTTACCACCGGCCTTATCAGAGCGAAGAACCGCGGGCGCTTGGGCACACCGAGCTTCAGCAGACGATGCATCCAGCCGATACCACTCGACCAGTGCAGCTGATCGGTTCACCTTCAATATGTTCCGGCGATAGAGATAACATTCGATGTCGAATAGGTTGTAGATCAAGGCGTGAATGGCGGCGATTATGTGCAGAGTCCTAGCCGTTCTGCCGAACTTTCTCCGGCTTGTTCTTGCGCTTGGTGCCCGCCATCTCCTTCAATTCCTGTTCGCTCATCGAGTTAACCATTTCCTTTGAAGAACCTACAAGACTTGACTTCGGCCGATCGCCTCGTTTGGCCGACAGTGCAGCACCCGCAGCCATCTGCTGCTTCTTCGACTTTGCCTTTGGCATGATCAAAATGTCTCCGCTCGAAGCTGATCCGGCCTCTGCAACGCCTCAGGGAGGCGCAGCGTTCCATCCGCGAAGATATGTTCGCCCAATGTTCAGAGCGGCGACGAGTATTCTCAGAGTAATGAACTCAAGGTGTCTCGGTGCGCTCGGCGTCAAGATGTTGACTTCGGGAGCGCGCCCGAAGCTGGTCATCGTCGTTGCGCGTTTCTTTGGGCACCATCCCGCCGGCGTGTTTCGCGGACCCGGTTTGCGGTGCGTGCCAGAGCAAAGCGGCGATCCGCGGAGCGGGGGTACGGATGCGTCGCGACGGCTGCTGTGCCGTGCTTCTCGTCGTGTCAGAATGACGACGTCCCGCGATCGTAATCTCGTTGCGCGATCAATAACCGACGGATCTCGTCGATTAAGGCTCCGGGAAGGTACGGCTTGCTCACAATGGGGCTTGGACCGACCCACGTGCCAAGTTGACTACGCGAATAACCGGAAATAATAACGAATGGAACGCCGTCGGAGCGCAATCGTTCGGCGATCGGCTCGGCGCTTTTTCCGGCGAGATTAGCATCGAGAATAGCCAGATCGATCGGCTCTTGATCGATCGTTTGGATTGCTTCATCGACGTCACGGGCAATATGCACCACGTGAAAGCCAGCGCCGGTCACGGTTTCTTCCATATCGAAGGCGATCAATGGTTCGTCTTCAACGATCAAGATCTTGGTTGCCATGCCCCTGCCGTATCGCTGCTAAACTCCCCACTGTAGTTACAAGTGTATCCTCTTCCTCATTGTAAAGGACTTTTTCAATCGGCGCAGTCAGCCGCCACCGCAGCCCCTTTTCATCGAAATCGAGTTGAACATCTCCTGAAACGGCGCTCGCCGCCATGCGCTCAATGACGGTGGTCCCAAATCCGCGTCGGTCCGGCGGATGAACGGGAGGGCCGTCGCGCTCAGTCCAGTTGATCACGAAGGCGCCTTCCCCATCCCGCACCCAACTGATGTCGACAACACCGAATTCGTTCGCAAGGGCCCCATACTTCGTCGCATTCGTTGCCAGCTCGTGTAACGCGAGTCCAATCCCTTGCGCGGCGCTGGTGCCAAGCCGGACATCTTCTCCCGAGATCTCGAATCGGGAATGAACGAGCTCGCCGAGGTGACTGACCTGCGATTGCACGAGATCGGCTAAGGACACTGATCGCCACTCTCCGCCGATGATAAGGTCCTGCGACGCGGCCAGAGCCTGGAGGCGTTGATTCAGATGGGCGGCGAACTCCGACGGCTCGGTATTCTTTGCCGTCTGTCGGGCGATCGCCTGCACGACGGCGAGGAGGTTCTTGGCCCGGTGATTGACCTCTCGCATCAATAACTGAACGTGCTGTTCCATGCGACGCCGGTCGCTGATGTCAGCAACTGTGCCGACCAACCGTGTTGCTACGCCGTTCTTGAAGGTGACGTCACCATCCGCGCGCACCCAGCGCAGACTTTTGTCCTTCGCATTAATCACGCGATACATGGCGTCAAACCGCCCAGTCCCGCCAGGCTTCAGGGCTTCATCAACCGCCGTCTGAACCAATTTTTGGTCGCTGGGGTGCACACCCGACATGAAGATCTCGTAGGTGATCGGTGTGTCGGGAGCCACTCCCAAAGATCGCGCGTCGCGGGANTCCCATTTCACCGTGCCAGTTTGCGGATCGTAATCGTGCACGCCAAGGTTGCCGGCTTTCAGCGCAGACGCCAGCCGCTCTTCGCTCTCATGCAAGGCATTCAGCGACGCCTCGCGCTGCAATCCGGTCGAGATGACGTTTGCGACCGCTTGGATGAAATTGATGTCCTCGGAGCTAAAGGAACGAACCGCGCTTGCGTGAACCCCGAGCACGCCCCAGTTGCCATCAGGGCCCGCAATCACCGTACTGATTCCGCTGCGGATCCCGTACTCCGTGAGCAGGTTTGGGCCTCTGAACCGCCGTTCGTCGCGCAGATCTTCGACGATGATCGGTTCGCGCGCGTGTAGCGTGTAGCCGGCCTGACTGTTCAGGCCTCCGGGAATGACTGTCCCGCAAGGCTCTTTGAATCCGTAACGCGCGACCATTTCAAAATCGCCCGCATCGGCACGTCGTTGCAGAATTTTACAGAAGTCGGCATTCAGCAGCGCGGCAATGCGTTCCGGCGCCGTGCTCACAATCTCCAGCATGTTTTCCTCGCGGAGGATGGCACCACTGACGTGTGCCAGAAAATCCTGCTGTACAGCTCGACGCTTCGCAGCGGCCTCTGCGTGTGCGAGGTCGCTGATATCCACGAATGTGGCAACGATCCCATCGATGACCCCCACCGACGTGCGGTAGGGCAAAATGCGCATCATGAATGTACGATTCTCGCCCTCAGGTGAACCTCGGTGCGGATGGGCTGCTGCGAGNTTCAATACCTCCTTGACGAGATCTTCGATAACCGGCGTTTCGATACGCGGAACAATATCAGTTATTGCGCGCCCGACATCGGCTTCGATCAGGTGAAAAATATCTTTTGCCTTCGGCGTGAATCGTCGAACACGTAAACTACGATCGAGAAATAATGTTGCAATATCCGTGCTTTCAAATAAATTCTCCAGATCAGAATTACTCTGACTCAATTCGTCAACTTTCGACGCTAGTTCTGAGTTAACCGTCTCTAGCTCTTCATTAACAGATTGAAGTTCTTCTTTTGAAGTTTCTAATTCTTCATTTGAGCTTTGCAGCTCTTCATTCATTGACATGAGTTCTTCGTTTGCGGATTTCAATTCCTCATTAGACGATTCCAGTTCTTCTGTCGTTGTCTGCAAATATTCCTTGGTCGCGACAAGTTCGCGCTCCAGTGCTTCGACCGTCGAGTGCTCATCGCTTTCCGGATGCAGCGACTCACTGGAGTCGTACTCGCCGCAATTATGAAANACGATAATATAGGTATAATGTTCGCCGTCTTTCTGCAGTGGGGCGCACTGAATGCGGACACGCTTGAGTTTGCCGTCATCCTTGATCAGCACATTGTTCCGCGTCTCCTCTGTGGCGTTGGAGACGGTTCGATGCAAGATTGCGCGCACGTCCATCCGCATCTCAGGTTTGATCATGGCAAGCAGGTCGTGTGTCGCAACCCCTTTNGGCACCATGAGGTAACTTTCGATATCGCCTCCGGTATAGAGAACGTCTCGTTCCTGGGAGACGATCGCGTACGCTGGTCCAAGACGATCGAGGATCAACCGTTCGGCAAAAGCGACAGTCGCGGGTTGTCGTGATCGGTCCGCGGAATGCGCGACAGTTGGTTGTTGACGTAACTCGGTCGGACCGAACAGGGCGCGGATGGGAAGGGGGCGTGCGTGAGTTCGCTGCTCTCCTTCCGCNCGGAAGATCCGCCATTTGGCATCGATCGTCTGAAACAGTTTCGTGTGCTTGGTGACGTTTTCGGACGAGCCAAGAAACAACACTCCACCCGGATGGAGGGCGTAGTGAAAAATCGGGATCAATCGGTCCTGTAAGTCGGCGTTGAGGTAAATCAACAAATTGCGACATGAAAGCAGGTCAATCCGGCTAAACGGTGGGTCTTTGATGACGCTTTGCGTCGAAAAGATACAGATTTCGCGGATATCATCGACCACACGGTACCCTGTCCCNTCCTGGCGGAAGTAGCGCGTGCGGTAGCGATCCGGAACATGCGCCAGCACCCCATCGGCATAATGGCCACGGCGTGCGGTCTCGAGGGCCTGCTCGTCGATATCGGTTGCGAACAGCTGGATTTTCAGGCGCTTTTCTTCCGCCTCTGCGCGATCATGGATGAGCATGGCGATCGTGTACGCTTCTTCACCGCTTGCACATCCAGGTACCCAGATCCTCAAGGCGCTGCCGCTTTTCGCGGCGCTGACCATCGGCTGAATGACGGCTTCCGCCAGCACAGCAAAGGCGGGCGGATCGCGAAANAAGCTTGTGACTGAAATCAATATTTCACGTAGAAGTTTTGTAACCTCTGTGGGATCCTCCCGCAGTCTCCCAACATACTCTTCAGGATCGTCGATGTTGAGAACCTGCATGCGCCGGTGAATTCTGCGTATGATTGTTCCTTCTTTGTAGTCGCGAAATTCATGGCCGGTCCGCGTGCGCAGAACGCTGCATATTTTGGATAGGTTGCTAACAAGCTCTTGCCTCAGCTCCCCGCACCGCCCCGCTCCAGGGCAGGTGCTCCATCTTGCGAAGGTGCTCCAGCAAGACGGCAGGNNCATGGCGGCTGGTGCCAATTCATGGTCGACAAAGCCGGTCGCCAGAGCGTTGCGCGGCATGCTGTCGTACTTCGCCGTCGTCGGATCCTGAACCATCGTCAGGCCGCCTGCCTCTTTGACCAGCGAAAGGCCATGTGTTCCGTCGCTGCCGGTCCCCGAGAGCAGGACGCAGATGGCATACTCTCCGAGGTCCTTGGCGACTGATTCAAAAACGTANTCGATGGGCGTGCGGTGCTGGCGTGGAGGTGCCGGCCGTTCAATGTGCAGCAGAGCGCGGGTATATGTCAGCGTGGTATTGGGAGGTATGAGCACCACTGTGTTCGGCTGTGGTGACAGGTTGTCACTCGCCTGCAAGACGTTCATCGATGTGCAGCGGCGTAACAATTCCGGCAGCATACTCTTGTGGACAGGATCGAGGTGCTGGACGAAAACAAAACAAGCACCGGTGTCTTCGGGTGTTGCTTCCAGAAATTCCTTGATTGCCTCCAGTCCACCCGCGGACGCTCCGATCGCAACCACGGGAGGCGTCGGTGCTTTCGTATCCGGGGATGCTGGTTGAGTGCCCTGCATGGATTGCTCGTCCATTAACTCTGGTATGCCGATCCGCGAGGAGGATGTCTCGATCTGCAGGGACATGCCCGCAAATTGGATCGTAATCGTATGGAGAAAGCCCGCTACCCAGATTCTGTTTCATGCATGAAAATGTTTTTTCATATTAGTAATTTTCATATCGCCTGCACTTTGCGTGCAAGTCTAGCTCGCTGGGGCACTGGCCCGAGCTGAAAAAGAAAATGGAGCTGTAGCAAGAAAGAGTCAGGATCGGCACTGTCACGAGTAATGCGTTCGATGCGGTAAAATGCAACGGTCTCGCACCCCGTAACCAAATTCCGTCCAGTGAAATCCAGCATGCAGCCGCAGCCTGATCCGCCGGCACATCCACCCTTGCCGCCACCGTCTTTCCGCCGCCTGATACCGATAAAATCGCGTCCGGGCTATGCACTCGATAAGGACTTGGGCGAATAAGGTTGCACGAGGTCAGGTGTCGCACGGCGCTTTGAGGTCAGCGATTCCATTTCGATGAAGATGCGCTGGATATCAGGGTGGTCGCGACGGATGGCCTCCTCGATCCGGTCGATGGCTGCACTCAGTTCGGCGATCGACAGGCCGTCGCGGAAGCGGATATCGAGATTGAGCAGGATCTCGTGCGGACCGAAGTGCATCGACAGTGCCTGGACGGCTTCGCGGACTGCCGGATCGGCTTCGATGAGCGAGCGGATCGCCGCGAGCTTTTCCGGCAGGACAGCTTCACCGACCAGCAACCCCTTGCTCTCGTACGCGAGGACGACAGCCACCGTCGCCAGCAGGACGCCGATGGCCATCGACGCGCTGCCGTCAAGATAGGGGTTGTGCAGCCAGTGGCCCAGGGCGACGCCCAAGAGTGCGATCATCAAACCGATGATCGCGGCACTGTCCTCGAGCAGCACCGTCATCAGTGACGGATCCTTGCTGGCGTGCAGCGATTCGAAGAACCCGCGGCGGCGCCCTGTGCGACGAAACGCGCGGTAGGCGACACTCCAGCTGTAGCCTTCAAACAGCAGCGCGATGGCGATGACAACGTAATTCCATGTCGCGTCGGTCAGTGGCACGGGGTTCAGAATGTGCGTGATGCCTTCGTAGAAGGACATCCCGCCGCCGACCGCAAAGATCAGGACCGCGGTAATCAGCGTCCAGAAGTACAGTTCCTTTCCGTATCCGAACGGATGCGTCGCGTCCGGCATCCGGCGGCTCTGCCGCATGCCGAACAGCAGAAGACCCTGATTACCGGTATCGACGACGGAGTGAATGCCTTCGGAGATCATCGCCGAACTGCCAGTAAAGGCGGCAGCCACGAATTTGCTGATCGCGATCGCGAGGTTGCCCATCAACGCCGCAATGACCGCTTTTCGCGACTCTGCCGCCATTTCGTCTATCCTTTCGTACTGCGCTGAAGGGCGAACCGGAGAACCCCTTTGAGGTTCCGGCGCTTGCATGCGCAATCGCAGATGCCCTGATCCCGGCACACGTTCCTGCGCATGTCGGTGCGAGCCGCATGCGCACGTCTCAGTGAGGCGGGATGAAGCACAGGCGGAGGTGCGGAACACGCATTGCCGCCGTCCGTTGACCTTCGAAGTCGAAATGGAAGGTGCGAGGCGATGAACAGACCGTTGACGATCGTAATTACCGGTGCTTCGGCTGGCGTCGGTCGTGCTACCGCCATGGCTTTCGCACGCATGGGGGCACGCATCGGACTGATCGCGCGGCAGGAGGACGCATTGGCGGCAACCGCCGAAGATGTGAACCGCGCCGGTGGAACCGGATTGGCCTTGCCCCTGGATCTCGCCGATGCGGATGCGGTGCGTGCGGCGGCCGATCGGGTAGAGACAGAGCTGGGGCCCATCGATCTGTGGATCAACGCCGCCATGCTCACCGTGTTCTCGCCGATCCGTGAACTCAGCGCGCAGGAAATCCGCCGGGTGACGGATGTCACCTATCTCGGCTCGGTGAACGGCGTCCTCGCGGCGCTCGCGCACATGCGCCCCCGCAACCGCGGGACGATCCTGCAGGTCGGATCGGCGCTGGCGTATCGCGGCATCCCGCTGCAGTCGGCGTACTGCGGGGCGAAGTTCGCCATTCGCGGCTTCCTCGGCTCGCTGCATTCCGAACTGGACTCAGAAGGCAGCTCGATCCGTGTGTGCATGGTGGAACTGCCTGCGGTCAACACACCGCAGTTCGACTGGGCCCGTGCGCACGTTTCGGGCAGGCCACGCCCCGTAGCACCGGTGTACCAGCCGGAAGCGGTTGCCGACGCGCTGGTCAAGGCCGCGCTCGATCCCCGCCGCGAGTACTGGCTCGGCTGGTCGTCGATCAAAACGATCGTTGGCGCGCAACTGATGCCGGAGTATCTGGACGGGTACTTGGCCCGACATGTCGTCTCCGGTCAGCAGACCGACCGTGCTGTGCTGCCTGGACGGGTCGATAATCTGGAAACACCGGCACCAGGTGAGATGCATCGCACCCACGGCCGTTTCGACGACGAGGCGGTCGGGGATCTGGTGATGATCGATCCGGCAACCGTACGCCGCGCGGTCATCGGCACCAGCGTCCTGCTTGCCGCCGGACTTGGTGCGGCGATAGCACTTGCGGCACGCGCTCATACTGGCAACAACCATCCGCTTCGCCGCCAAAGCGCACGCCGCGCCGCGGCCTGAGCAGGCGACCCGACGCTGCGTCGCCTCGAAACCACTGTCGAGCGCATCGAGGCGGTGGCGCTGATCTCGGCCATCGCCTGCGCGCTCGATTAGAGCGCTACATCGCTTCCTTCACACCCCTGCGGATCAGCCACCAGTTGACGGGATAGCTGGTTGCGAAGCCGCACAGCATGGCGATCTGCATCATCAGCCAGAACTCGACCGAATTGACGGCCAGTTCAGTGTGGAGAAGGTGGCGAAAGATATAGAAGTGCGCGAGTGCCATGAAGCCATACATGCCGATCTGCCAGGCGGTCAGCGAGGCCGCGTCTGCCTTCACAGCCTCGACCAGCGCCCGCCCGGCGGACAGATCGCGCATCGGCTTGATGGTGAAATATTGAAACAGAATCCCAAGTGCGAAGGCAAACACGTAATCAAGGATCCACACCGCGAACATCTTGGTCTCAAACAGCCATCGCCAGCCGAACCACACCGCGACGACGGGCACCAGAAAGGCAAGCCATTCCGCAAGTATATCTCCGAGAGTGCAGCCACTGCCGCAGTGCATCGCTCCCTTTCCCACCTTGACCGGGAACGAGGGTCGATCGTGTTCGTGAGCGTGATGATGGCCGCTGTCGTTGCCTGACGTCTCGTGATTCATGCTGTGATGTTTCGGAGCAGCACGACCGTAGCTGAAATATGCCCAGAGGGTGAGCACGGTGCCGAAGAGTGCTGTGAGCGGCCAGACCACGTTCATGATCCACATCGGCTGCGGGCGGTGCAGTTCGTCCACAGAGATGACCAGTGCCGATGCCAGCCCGATTGCAATCGACAGCAGGGCAGCGGTATGCAGCCAAGCCAAAGCAGTCATTTGGCATCTCCTGCTCGGTGGGATTTTCTTTTGAGGGAACGGTCTCCGCCAGAGCGGGTTCCCCTTCGGTCACCCATGCAGCCGCTGGGTCTGTCACGCCTTGGCGCGACGGGGAGTGAGCCGCCCGACACGTGAAAAACCGAGCCGGGAGATTGACATGTCGATCTTCGAGTTGATCGCCGTTCTGCTCGCTCTGACAGCGTCGTTCGGCTGGATCAACCATCGGTTCATCGGTCTGCCGCACGCCATCGGACTGCTGCTGATCGGACTGATCGCCTCATTGGGGTTCTCAGCGATCGAGGCGTACCATGTCGACGACGAAATCTATGAAGAACTCACCAATCTCGTCCGGCAGGTGCACTTTCAGCAGGCGCTCCTCGAAGGGATGCTCGGGTTTCTGCTGTTCGCGGGTGCGCTGCACGTCAACATCTCGACGCTGAGGCGCCGTTCGGCGTCTGTCGGGCTGATGGCTACCCTGGGCGTGCTGATCTCGACGGTGGTTGTGGGCTACGGTCTCTGGTGGCTGGCGCGGCTGGTCGGCACGCCACTCCCTTTGTCCTGGGCCCTGGTCTTCGGTGCGCTGATCAGCCCGACGGACCCGGTCGCCGTGCTCGCCACGTTGAAGCAGGTCCGCGTTCCCGAAGCGCTTGAGACCGACATGGCGGGTGAATCGCTGTTCAACGACGGCATCGGTGTCGTCGTGTTCACCGCACTGCTGGCGCTTGCTGCCGGTGGCGATGGCGAAGACGTCGGCATCGCGCAGGTTGCCGAGCTGTTTTTCTACGAGGCCTTGGGAGGAGGGCTGCTTGGACTCGCCAGCGGCTATGTGGCCTATCGGGCAATGCGGGCAATCGACGACTTCCCCGTCGAGATCCTGATCTCGCTGGCACTCGTCACCGGCACCTACGCGCTGGCCAGCCGGCTGCATATGAGCGGGCCGATTTCCGTCGTCGTCGCCGGCCTGCTGATTGGCCACCGCGGTGCCCGCGACGCGCTCAGCGATGAAACGCAGCGGTACCTGTTCGCCTTCTGGACGGTCGTCGACGAAATTCTCAACTCGGTGCTGTTCCTGCTGATCGGCCTGGAAGTGCTGGTACTCGGCTTCGACGCCAGTTTCGCCTGGCTGATCGTGCTCAGCATCCCGCTCGTGCTGGCCGGCAGAACACTCGCGGTATCGATCCCGTTCTTGATACTGCGACGCTGGCACCGGTTTGTGCGCGGGACGGTGCCTGTACTCATCTGGGGCGGGCTGCGCGGCGGCATTTCGGTGGCGCTGGCACTGTCCATTCCCGAATCCGACAGCAAGGCACTGATCCTGACGATCACGTACAGCGTCGTTCTATTCACCATACTTGTTCAGGGACTGACGCTGCGCCGCGTGGTGCGTCGTGTCGTCCGAACTGAACACGTGCCTTTCCGGGGTCAGGAGAGCAGCCGATCTCCCGCCGAGCGGTGAGCGACGCCCGCCCGTCACCCGCTCGGGAACCTCACCAAGGAAGGTCGATGTCGGCAACGACCGGCAGATGATCCGACGCCTCGTGTGCCAGCGTCGAGCGGTGCGTACGCACGCCGGAAGGGAATGGCAACCCATGCACCAGCACACGGTCAAGGGCAAAGACCGGCCTGGACAACGGATAGCTCGCGGACTGACGTGCTTGTCGGCAAACCGTCAGCAGCGGCCGCAAGGATGGACTGCCCGGCATCCATTCGTTGAAGTCGCCAAGAAGCAGGATTGGGTCGCGCGGGCCACTCTCGATGGCGCTGCGCAGAAGGCGTGACTGGCGCCACCGCTCGCGCACATCGAGACCGAAGTGGGTGACGATCACCCGAACCGTTCTGCCATCGCAGTCGAGGTCCGCATCGATTGCGCTTCGCGGTTCTCGTCCCGGTACCGTCAGGTCGATACGCCGCACTGCCCGCACGGCTGCACGACTCAGCAGCAGGTTTCCATAACTCCCGCGATGGTCGCAGATGTTCGATCCGACGACAGCGTGAAAGCCGGGGAGATGGGCCAGATATTCCAATTGCCAATCATTGCGGCTCTGCTGCCAGTCAACTTCCTGCAGACCGATGATGTCAGCCTGCAGCTCGCCGATGACCGCAGCGATGCGGCTGACGTCCCGGCAACGATCGGTGCCGATGGCGCGATGAATATTGTACGTCGCGACGCTCAGGTTTCGAGCCACCAACGTGACGGTTTTANNTTTGCTGGTGGCGTCGCCCGACGGCGACCGGACGAAGCGCCGCCAGCACAAGAATGCCGCGACGATGATGACGATCATCACGCCGGCGAGAACCGCGATGTTTGTGGCATCAGGCGAGTCGATCACCCGCCGCAACTGGCCCGAAAACGCGGTAATCGCGACAATACCGGGCGCCATACCAAGGGTTGTGCCAAGAAGGTAATCCCGAAACCGGATGTGCGACGCGCCAGCGGCCAGATTGATCAGTGTGAACGGTGCGACCGGCAGCAGGCGGATCACCGTCATCGAGAGCACGCCACGGCGTGCCAGTCGTCGGCTGATATGGTCCAGCCTCCCACCGGCCATGCGCCGCAAAAATCGCCGCCCAAGCAGCGCACCTACCGCATACCCGGCCCCTGCGCTCAGCAGCGATCCGGCTCCGGCAATCAGCACGCCACTGACTGGTCCGTAAAAAGGCCGGTCGCAGCGATCAGGNACCAGCACCGGAAACATCAACAAACTGCCGACCACGTAGGCGACGAGGAGGAGTGCAGTGGCCATCCCACTGCTGCTGAGCGAGTGGCCCCAGGCATCGAGCACCGCAGGATCCGCCCAACTGGATAGTGGTCCCCAACGCCACAATGCGGCCAAGGCCGAAAACACCACAATCACCGCAGCGAGACGCACGAGTGCTGCGCGAAGTGTCGTCTGGTACTGCTTGCCTTGCGCGAGTTCATCTGCAATGCGTTCCGGTGCGGCCGGCGCATCCGGGTCCAGGACATCTAGATCGGCTGCGATGGTATCGAGCAGGTCGGCCGGTGTCTGCGGAAACGGACGCAGGCTCCTCGCTTCACCCCGCAGCCGTTCGATCGCACCGATGAGCGAGCCTTGCGTGTCGATTTCGGCCGCCAGAACGCCTTCTGGCAGGCCGAGATGCTCGCTGAGCAGTCTATCGCGGAAGGCGGTAACGGCTCGTTCAACGGCCGAGCCTGGATCACCTTCGAGCGCGAGGTTGCACTCCGAGTCCAGGCCGAGTGATCGGTTGTTCAGGTTGGCTGAACCGATGATCGCGATCCGGCCGTCGACAATCAGGACTTTAGAGTGGACCTTGACACTGACCTCACCGCATTCGCCCACCACCGGCATATAGACGCGAGAGCGCCCGCGGTGATCGGCTCGACGAACATGCGCAAGCAGGCGCTGCTGCTTGCTGCCCATTGCCTTGCGCTCCAGCCAGCTGCCGGGTTTGCTCGGAACGATGAGCACGAACTCGGGGCAGTCCGCGTCGGCGAGACGCGCAATGATCGCCTGGGCGACGCGCTCCGCGCAGAAGTATTGATTCTCGATGTAAACCGTACGCTCGGCTCTGGCGATCGCATCGAGAAACAGGGTCTCGATTTCGCGGATGTCCGGCCGGTGTTTCCACGCGGGATACGTGCGCGCGATTGCAACATCGGTATCAACGAGATCGACGGCGAGGCCTTCCGGCCAGCAATCTTCCGAGGCAAGGGCAGGCTGCACATGCTCGCCCGTGGCGCAGCGCCACCTGTCGTACGCCACACTCGCGAGCGCCTTGGCCGCGCAGCCGCTCACGGCAACCTGCACATCGTGGTACGGTCCGTAAGCTTCGCCATCCGGCTTGCGCCGACGAGGATCGCAGGCCCGGTGTTCGGGTGCGTCCAGTCGGCTGTCAGTCAGGTCGATCCCNCCTACGAACGCGATGTCATCATCGATCACCACCAGTTTCTGGTGGTGAGATGCNCCGACGGGGTGCTGATCATCCAGTGCGAAACGCATGTTCGGATGGGTAAACCAGTCAAAATGGGCTTGCTGTGCCCACTCCCGGTCGGGTGCAAAGAACAGCGGCGAGTCCCAATCCAGCACCCGGATCTTCAGGCCGGGCCGCGTGTTGGCCAGGTAGTTGAGGAACCGCCCCAGCTCGTTCGGCACGTCATGGCGCGCGTCGTCCGGGAATTCCAGGGGCATACGGCTGTTGACGTCCCACCCAACGATCATGATCGACGTGCGTGCGCGCAGAGCAGCCGCCTTGAAACGACAAAAATATGATTGCGCATCGATCAGAAACGCCAGTCGGGATGCGCGAACCATGCGCCAGCAATTGCGACCCTCGATAAGGAACCGCACCGCCCCGGACGCGTACCGATGTCGTCGTCCGCCGCCGGCTGCAGTCTTCCTTTGCGAGCACGAACACTGTGAGTCAAGGTCACTTAAAGCTCGCTGATGTGTTCGTATTCGCGCGTTCGGCGGACAATCTCCAGCCTCCAGGTGCCGAGACAAACGAATTCATGGACCCGGTTCACGAGAAAACAGACTACGCTGCGGAAACATTTGTTAAGAATTACGCGGCGGGCGTCCTTTGAGATATCGGGCTGATCTGCAAGGTTTTCGTAAGCGGCAATGGCGCTTTCAACCTCGGCCAGCTCCGCATTTTCTTGCGACTTGAATCCCGAAGAGCGAAGGGAATTTACCCGCTCCAGCGCTTTGCGATAGCCTTCTTCCGTGACGATCTTCATCGGTGCCTCCGAACGATCGGATCGGGTCGCCGCCCCTTGCGGGTCGAGGCACTCCGCGAGCAGCGGCGGGGCAGTGATCACGCGGTTTAACTTCGCGAGCCTTCCGCTGGTTCCCGCCAGCTTGTGTCAACCTTCTCGGCTTGTGAAAAATTGCACAAGCAATCGAGCGATAAACGGCGTGTTCCAGACGCTCGTCCGCAATGACCTCGATCGTTCGTCGGGCAGCTCCACGAAAATCGGAACAATCGCGGCGAGACCGGGTTGAATGAGCCAAGCGTTTGACTGGCGCTCGACGGCACGTTCACTGAGAAAAGCTGAGCGCAGAGCGCTCCGGGCGCGGCGTTGACGCTGCATTCAATCTTGAATTCAAGGAGGCAGTCGTGAGCCAAACCGTTGGCGATTTTCTGCTTCAGCGCGTTGCCGATTGGGGCATCCGCCGCGTCTACGGATATCCGGGCGACGGCATCAGCGGCCTGATGGGCGCCATGGACAGAATGGGCGATCGTTTCGACTACATCCGGGTACGCCACGAGGAGATGTCGGCCTTCATGGCGGGCGGCCACGCCAAATTCACCGGTGAGGTCGGACTCTGCCTGGCCACCTCCGGGCCGGGGGCAATCCATCTGCTGAACGGCCTGTATGACGCGAAGATGGACCATGTGCCCGTGGTTGCGATCGTCGGACAGCAGGCGTCCTCCGCGCTGGGCAGCGACTATCAGCAGGAAGTGGATCTGCAGACCCTGTTCAAGGACGTCGCGGCATCCTACGTCGAAACCATCGTCAATCCGGCGCAGGTCCGGCACGTCGTTGACCGGGCCATCCGCATCGCTGCTGCCGAACGCACCGTCACCTGCATCATCGTTCCCAACGACGTCCAGGAGATGGACGCGGTTGAGAGCCCGCCGCGGGCGCACGGCACTGTCTACTCGNGGGTCGGCCACGCCGACCCGCATCCGACGCCGACCGACGAAGACCTGGCGCGCGCAGCCGCGGTGCTGAACGCAGGACGCAAGGTCGCCATTCTCGCCGGCGCCGGAGCGCTGCACGCGACCGACGAGGTTATCGAGGTCGCCAACACCCTGCGGGCGGGCGTCGCCAAGGCGCTGCTCGGCAAGGCTGCCGTGCCGGACGATCTGCCGTTCGTCACCGGATCGATCGGCCTGCTGGGCACGCGCCCGAGCTGGGACATGATGCAGGGCTGCGACACGCTGCTGCTGGTCGGCACGACGTTTCCGTACGCGGAATTCCTGCCGAAGGAGGGACAGGCGCGCGCCGTCCAGATCGACATTCAGCCCCGCAACTTTGAACTGCGCTATCCCACCGAGGTCAACCTCGTCGGCGACAGCGCGCAGACGCTGCGCCGCCTGCTTCCCCTGCTGGAACGCAAGGCGAATGGCACGTGGCGGGCGACGATCGAGGACAACGTCGCGTCGTGGTGGCGGGAGATCGAAGCCAAGGCGATGGAGCCCGCGAACCCGATCAATCCGCAGCGGATCTTCTGGGAGCTGTCGCCGCTGTTGCCCGACGACGTGATCGTCTGCGGAGACTCCGGCTCGCACACCAACTGGTATGCGCGCAACATCAAGATGCGCCGGGGCATGATGGGCTCGCTGTCCGGCAAGCTCGCGACGATGGGCAGCGGCGTGCCGTATGCCGTTGCGGCGAAGATGGCGTATCCGGACCGGCCGGTGCTCGCCATCGTCGGCGACGGCGCGATGCAGATGAATGGCAACGCCGAACTCGTCACGGTGGCGCAGTATTGGGAGCGCTGGGCCGATCCGCGGTTCATCGTCATGGTTCTGGTCAATCACGACCTCAACCAGGTGACCTGGGAGCAGCGGGCGCTCGCCGGCGATCCGAAATTCGATGCGGCGCAGGACGTCATCGATTTCCCGTATGCCAAATACGCCACGCTGCTCGGGTTCAGGNGAATCNGGGTCGAAGGACCGGAGGGTATCCGGGAGGGCTGGGAGCAGGCGCTGGCCGCCGACCGCCCGTGCGTCATCGAGTTTCTCGCCGACCCCGACGTTCCGCCTCTGCCCCCGCACATCACCTGGGACCAGGCGACCGCGTATCTGTCCGCCCTGGTGAAGGGCGACACCGACCGGACCGGCATCGTCCGCCAAAGCGCCAAGCAGATGTACCATGGGATCTTCCCACCCAAGGAGGAGAAGGAAGACTCAAAGGTCCCGTCGTGAACCGCGACGGGGTCCCGGCGGTTACCCGGCACCTCAGTTCGAGGTGCCGTCGGGTGCATGGCACCCGTATGGCGCGAACCGGCAGCGAATGTGTCGTCATCTGTCGTCAAATGTCGTCATTTTGCCCGTAACCTATTGATTTTACGGAGCTGAAAATGACGACACCGGTCGTCATTTTCAGCTCCGGATGTCGTCATCTGTCGTCAAATGTCGTCACGATGTCGTCATTCTGTCGTCATCGGAAAATCACTTCACGGTTGTGTTTCGCAGGGTGACCCCATTGTCCTTGCCCGCCCGACTGTTTGGATAGGATAACAAACCCATATTCGTCAACCCGCCGACCGGCGCGGGTCGCGGCGCGGCCCCGGGGCTGCCTACGGGCCGGCCCGCTGCGCTGGGGGCGCCGAGAGGGTGGCGATGTCCCGGTCGATCGCCTGCAGGCGCTCCTCGAAGTAGGAGCGGTAGTGCTCCTGCCCGGCCTGCATGAACCTCGAAGGCGCCGTCCACGGCCGCGCGGGCTTCCTGCAGCATCGCCAGATCGTCCGTCCGCAGCGCCAGCGTCCACAGCGCCCCGCCGAGGTTGTTCTGGGTCGTGGCCCACTGAAGAGGCACGCGCTCGCGGGTGTACTCCTGCAGTGCCGCGCGATAGGCCGTAACGGCGTCTTCCAGCCGCGCCGTGCCGCTCTCACGCTCGCCCAGGGTCTGCAGCGCGAGGCCGAGGTTGTTCTGGGTCGTGGCCCACTGAAGAGGCACGCGCGCGGGTGCGTTCCTGCAGCGCGGCGCGATAGGCCGCGATGGAGTCTTGCAGCCGCGCCGTGCCGCTCTCCCGCTCGCCCAGGGTCTGTAGCGCGTTGCCGAGGTTGTTCTGGGTCGTGGCCCATTGCAGGGCACGCGCTCGCGGGATAATTCCTGCAGCGCCGCGCGATAGGCCGTAACGGCGTCTTCCAGCCGCGCCGTGCCGCTCTCCCGCTTGCCCAGGGTCGCGAGCGCGGTGCCGAGGTTGTTCTGGGTCATGGCCCACTGAAGGGTGCGCGCGCGCGGGTGTACTCCTGCAGCGCCGCGCGATAGGCCGTGACGGCGTCTTGCAGCCGCGCCGTGCCGCTCTCCCGCTCGCCCAGGGTCGCGAGCGCGTTGCCGAGGTTGTTCTGGGTCGCAGCCCACTGAAGGGGCACGCTGCGTTCCTGCAGCGCGGCGCGAAAGGCCGCGACGGCGTCTTCCAGCCGCGCCGTGCCGTTCTCCCGCTCGCCCAGGGTCTGCAGCGCATTGCCCAGGTTGGTCTGCGTCGCAGCCCAGTCCAGGGGGCTTCGTCGCGCGGCCGAAGACTCAGAAGCACCCGGTAGCGCTCAATGGCTTCTTGCAGCGCCGCGTTGTCGCCGAACTCGTCCCCTTGCCGGTAGAGCGCCTTCGCTTCGGCGTCGAGATGCCGGAACCGCTCCGTCGCATGGTCCTGGGGCACGCGCGCGGCGGCGCCGGCGAAGTGGCCGGCGGCTTCGCGGTAGCGCAGGCGGGTCATCGCGATCTCGCCGCGCTGGGCGGATGTTGCCGCCGCTTGTAGACGGCGCTGTTTGAACGCACGCTGTTGTTCGGCGGCGGCCTGGTCCTCCTCGGCCAGCACCTGCTGCAGCAGCTCGTCGGCGCGCTGCAGGTCGCCGGCATCGAGGGCGGCGCGGGCGTCCTGTTTCAGGCGCGCGATCTCCGGCGTATCCCCGGAGGCGGTGGCGAGATCCTGCTGCAGCCGTTTGAACCGCTCGGCGATCTCGGCCAGCGTCTCCGCCCACCGCTCGCGTGGCACTGCCTCTTCGCCCAGGATGCGGAAGAACGCCCGCACCGCTCCTTCGCTCACTCCAAGCTGGTGGTGCAGATCGCCGATCGTCGCCTGCTGCTGGGCGGTCAGTCGCTCCAAGGAGCCCGTCGCAGCAGCAACCAGCGATGTCAGTTGCTCCGGCAGCGCATTGATGTGGATCGGGCCGGTTACGTTTCCGCCGGCCGCAACGCTGCCGGTGCTTGCCGTTGCCGCGATCGACGGCTCTGACGCATCCTTCTTCTTGTGGCGGTGCGTGTACAGTACCCAGCCGGCGCCTACGACCGTCGCGAAAGCGGTCGCGCCCATCGCAACGATGTCACGGTTGTTCTGGTCCTGCAGAAAGCCCCAGATCTCGGACAGCATCCCACCCTCTATGGGGAGTATGCCGCCGCGCTCCTCAGATGCAAGACGCCCGGCCCGATCCGGACCAATCTTGCCTCCGTTTCATTGAAGAGGACCCGGCTTTTAGGCCCCGGAGCTTGATTGGAGCGTGCTCGGCTCTGTCGTGATAGACAGAGCGGATGATGAAAAGCCGAGACGCACGATCGATGCCGGGCTGAAGGCGAAGATCGCCTTGGAGGGGCTGCGGGAGCAGGCGACGAAGGCCGACAGTCCTGTGTCAGAGCCTTCGCTGCGTCTGGACGTTGCCTGTCGCCCGCGCGCCTACTGCCCGACGACTTCGGCTTCGGCTCTGAGCCGGGCGCTCGCCTCTTCCTCGCTCTCGTAGATGTGCGGCGCGACGTGTCGCTTCGACAGCGATTCACCCAGCTTCAGCCTCAGGAACGCGCTCGTCGTATAGCGGGTGACTCGAGANTAATGGCGGTCCATCACCCGGCGGACCATGTCGGTATAGGTATCCATCAGCTCCGGATCGATGTCGAAATCGTCGTAGTTGACAATGGCGTAAACCTTCCGGCTGACAGGCCCCAGCACTGCCTGAACCTTGTGCTCGATCTCGTCGATGTCTTCGCGGCGGCGCACCGACATGCGCTCGAAATTGAGGAAGAAGATGTTTTCCTTCGGATCGTAGGTGAGCCGTTCTTCCAGCGGAATGCGGATCAGGTCGTTGCGCAGGCGCATCGCCCCGTCCGCGAAAATCCGCCGGTCCATCAGCTTTGGCTCGCCGCGGATGATCGGCCGGAAGCTCATGTGGGCGAGGATGTCGCGTTCCAGATCGACGCCGGGCGCGATCTCGATCAACTCCACTCCATCTTCGGCCAGTTCGAACACACAACGTTCGGTGACGTAGAGGACCGACTGTCCGCTCTTCAGCGCATACTCACCGCTGAACGTCCGGTGCTCCACCGCTTCAACGAACTTGTCCATCTGCCCGTCGCGGACGATCTTCAGCCGGCAGTCCTCGACCTGCAGGTCCAGGTCGCCGGCATCGAAGGTGCCGACGAAAACCACCTTCTGCGCACTCTGCGAGATGTTGATGAATCCGCCAGCACCGGCGAGCCGTGGCCCGAACTTGCTGACGTTGACGTTGCCTTCCCGGTCTGCCTGAGCGAGGCCGAGGAAGGCGAGATCGAGGCCGCCGCCGTCGTAGAAATCGAATTGCGACGGCTGGTCGATAATCGCCTGTGTATTGATTGCCGCTCCGAAGTCGAGTCCGCCCGCCGGAATGCCGCCGATGACACCTGGTTCCGCCGTCAGCGTCAGCAGGTCGATCACGTGCTCTTCGGCGGCGACGTTGGCGATGCCTTCCGGCATGCCGATCCCGAGATTGACCACACTGTTGGCACGCAGTTCGAGTGCCGCGCGGCGAGCGATGATCTTCCGTTCGCTCATCGGCATCGGCGCAATGGACGCCATCGGCACGCGGAATTCCCCNGCGTAGGCCGGACTGTACTGCGTTCCGAACGTCTGCATGTGGTGCTCAGGCTTCTCGGCAACGACGACGCAGTCGACGAGGATACCCGGGATCTTCACCTGCCGCGGATTGAGGGCGCCGCGATCGGCGGTGCGTTCCACCTGGCAGATGACGATGCCGCCGGAGTTGTGCGCCGCCATGGCGATGGCGAGCGCCTCCAGCGTCAGCGCCTCTCTTTCCATGGTGATGTTGCCATCGAGGTCGCCGGTGGTGCCTCGAATGATGCCGACGTGGATCGGGAACGTCCTGTAGAGCAGGCACTCCTTGCCGCCGACGCTCGTCAGCTCCACCAGGTCCTCGACGGTGCGGCTGTTGATCTTGCCACCGCCGAAGCGGGGATCGACGAAGGTGCCGAGCCCGATATGGGAGAGATGACCCGGCTTGCCCGCAGCAATGTCGCGAAACAGCTGCGAGATTACCCCNTGCGGCAGGTTGTAGGCCTCGATCGTCCCGGCGATCGCCATCTTCTGGATTTTCGGCACCAAGCCCCAATGGCCTCCGATCACCCGCTTGATGAGCCCATCATGGCCCAGGTGATTGAGGCCCTTGTCCTTACCATTCCCCTGCCCGGCCGCGTAGACGAGCGTCAGGTTGCGTGGTTTGCCGAGCGACTCGGGNCAGCCCTCATCGTCGGCGAGGTAGAGCTCTTCGAGGGCAACGGCAATTTCTTCGGGAAAGCCGATCCCGACGAAGCCGCTGGTGGCAATGGTATCGCCATCGCGGATGAGCCGGACGGCTTCCCGCGCAGTGACGATCTTCCCTTTNTCCGGGAGCCGTGCATACGACAGGACGGGGTGGGCACCAGGCTGCTTGCTCATGGTTCCTCCGGGCGGTGGCACATGCATCAACCAGCCGTCGATCAGTAGATGCCGGTGAGCAAGAAGAAGGCGATTGCGACGAAAACCGCCGTCGTCTTGATGATGGTGACGGCGAAGATGTCGCGATAGGAGTCGCGGTGAGTCAGGCCGGTGACCGCGAGCAGCGTGATCACAGCGCCATTGTGCGGCAGCGTATCCATGCCGCCGCTCGCCATCGACGCCACCCGGTGCAGAACCTCAAGCGGAATGCCGGCAGCGTTGGCGTTGGCAATGAATGTCTCCGACATCGCCGCAAGCGCGATGCTCATGCCACCCGACGCCGAGCCGGTGATGCCGGCAAGCACGGTGACGGTGATCGCCTCGTTGATCAGCGGATTGGGAATCTGCTCGAGAAGGTGCGCGACGAGGGTGAACCCGGGCAGCGCGGCAATGACACCGCCGAAACCGTATTCGGAGGCGGTGTTCATCGTCGCCAGCAGTGCGCCCGCAACCGCAAGCTTGCTGCCTTCGGCAAACTTGCTGCGGATCGGCCCGAAAGCGGTGATGACCACGAAAACCACGCCCAGCAGCAGTGCTCCCTGCACGGCCCAGATCGCCGCCACCTTGCCCACCTCGATCGGCGTCGGTTTGCCGCTGCCGAGAAGGAACTGGTAGGTGGAGCCGTAAAGGTCAGGGATCAACTGGGTGAACAGCCAGTTGAGCCCGAAGACGAGGAGCAGAGGAGTGATCGCGAGGATCGCATTGGGCAGCTTCTCGTGCTCGAATGGCTCGGGTTCGTTTTCGAGGCCGCGGACGAGCCGGTCGCTATACCCTTCCCCGGCGGCCGCCGCCTGCTTGCGACGGAACTCCAGGTAGCTCATGCCGCAGATGAAGATGAACACCGCGCCAACCGTGCCCATCCACGGTGCCGCCCAGGTGGTCGTCTGGAAGAACGAAGTCGGGATGATGTTCTGAATCTGTGGTGTGCCCGGCAGCGAGTCCATGGTGAAGGTGAAGGCGCCCAGCGCGATCGTCCCCGGAATAAGCCGCTTCGGGATATTGACCTGACGGAACATTTCGGCAGCGAAGGGATAGACGGCGAAGACAACCACGAACAGNGAGACGCCGCCGTAGGTCAGGATCGAGCAGACGATGACGATCGACAGGATTGCCCGCTTGGCGCCGATCAGGCGGACCACCGACGAGACGATCGCCTTCGAAAATCCCGACAGTTCGATCACCTTACCGAAGACGGCGCCCAGCATGAAGACGGGAAAGTAGAGCTTCACGAACCCCGCCAGCTTCTCCATGAATATCGTCAGGTAGGCTGGCGGAACTTGAACGGGGTCGGTCAGTAAAACTGCCAGCAACGCGCACAGAGGTGCAAAAAGAATAACGCTAAACCCACGGTAGGCGATCAGGATCAAAAGACCGAGCGCCAGCAGCACGACCAGGATATTCACTCACGCCTCCCGATTCGAGATTATTTATATCATTTTGTCGTCGTTCAGCAGCTATAGGTGCCTTGCGAGAACAGGATCAGTCTTTCCAGCTCCATGTCCTTAATGACGTGCTCGTGGTGCGAAATGACCTCCTTGACCAGATCGCCGATCGACAGGATGCCGATCAGTTGTCCGTCCTCCAGGACCGGCAGGTGACGGGTCCGATGCGCGGTCATCAGCGCCATGCACTGCGGCACGGTCTCCTGCGGCGTGACCGTGATGACGGTCTCGTTCATCACCTCGCGGATCATTGTCTCTTTGGCGGTACGCCCAAGCAGAATGCCCTTGCGGGCGTAGTCCCGCTCACTCAGCACCCCGATGACCTGTCCTTCGCCGACCACGACAACTGCGCCGACGTCCTTCTCCGCCATCAGTTGCAACGCCTCCCACACCGTTGCCTGAACACCGGTGGTGACAACACCTGCAGGTTTCGACGCCAACAGTTGCCGAAGAGTTCGATAAGGCCGTTCCATGCCATCCTCCCTCATCCGACACGCTACGTTGTTTACTTATGACAACTAACACATTCGGGCGACTGAAACTACAGCATCCGCCGCATCGATACCTATAAGTTATTTGAGATGTATTAGGTGTCCAGCCACCTTAAAAATTTCGCACTTGCAGCGATATTTTTATGCAATGCAGTATTCGCTCAAGACACTGTGTAAAAACGTCCAAGCGGGATCCCTCGCCAAAACGCATTCAACTTGTTGAAATTTCAGTAGGAAAGACCAGGAATGTGGGGTCCCGATCGGCGCCGGTGAGGATGCCTCTAAACAAAATAATACAATTATATCAATTAGTTGGTTCGGAGATCGGTGGTCCGCCTCGCGGTGATGATGTAGGTTCGATATCCGCTGTCGCTGCGGCAGGTCGCGGATCTGCTGTTCGAACGCGGCATCAACGTCAGCCACGAGACGGTGCGTTTCTGGTGGAAGCGGTTCGGTCCGATGCTCGAGCAGTATCCGATCAAGCGGAATTGCTTGATCGGATATTGCTCTAACCGCGGAGATCAGGAAGCGACGCGTTGATCACAGGTTACCAGCCTGTTGAGAACGTATCCGTTGTGATCGTGTTGGGTTGGCGGTGTCGCTGCGCGCCGCCTGTCAGCCTGCACGAGTTGGCTCAGCTGCGGAACGTCGCTACCAGCTCCCGCAGGCGATCCTTGGCACCGGAGAGGATCGAAACGCCGTCGCCCATGAGCAGCGTATCGAAGTCGAGCGCGAGGAGGTTTTCGACGCTTTGGCGCAGCTGGGACGGATCGTCCATCACCTTTTCTGCCAGGACCCCGCACCGGCCGGGCGGATGACCGATGACCACGTCACCGACGACCAACAGCCGGCGTTCTGCCCAGAACAGCGCGACTTCGCCCGGGACTTCCCGGGGCTGCCACAACCCGCAGCGGACCCACGAACTCTCCGACTTCCAGCGCGTCGTCGATTTCCGCTCCNNCTGGGCGCGCGCGTAGTCCGCATCCCTGGCATGAATGGCGGAGCGCGCACCAAGCCTGGCGCGCAGCAGATTGGCAGCGCGCGTATGATTGCGGTTGGTCAGGAGGATTTTCGTTGCTCCGAGCGCCGCAAGCCGGTCGAGTGTGGCCGGGTCAGGCTCGACCGGATCGATGCACAGATTGCCCTCGAGGTGGCGCAGCAGGTGGCCGTTGAAGTCGTAACCATGGCGTTCCGAGAGCCGTGACCACATCAGAAAATCCGGAACGATTTCGCGCATTTGCTCTCCCCTTGGACCGCAGCCGCAATCTGGCATGAACCGAGCCATCCGCCTGACATGGCGACGTGGCAACTGAGCGTCCAGGCGCGCCGTGTGCCGCCGCCATCTTCTGACATCCAGGCGCGTTGCTTTACCGCCTGTCTCTAATCCTGAAATAGCGCAAAAGAACACGTAATTCCCGTCTCGGCGGAACGACACGCCGTCCGCTTCAGCACTATATGATTGATTTATTTGTATTATTTACATCAATTATTGGTTGTGGCAGCCTGATTGCGGGAGAGGACAACGCCATGGTCGAGCCTTATCGGCCCGGCCTTCTGGCGCGGATTCCGGGACTACCTGATGTCCAGGCCCAGGGAAGCCAATTCGCGGACGGCAATGGCCTGCTTCTCCAGCCGTCTCACGCGGCGGGACCTCCCGCAGGGTGCCGCTCGGCGCAGTCCGCAGCGACCGCGTCACGAATGACCTCGGCCAGGCGCCGGGTGCCGGGGCCGGCGAAATCCGCGTCGGCCAGCACGAGGTAGAGCTGCACCCAGCGCTCACCGCCTTCGCGCAGCGGCAGCGGCTTCAAACGGCCATCGGCAAGCTCGTCGCGGATGCGATCTTCGGGAAACCAGGCGAAGCCCAGGCCCATGCAGGCGGCCTCGACGGAACTGGCCATGTGGCTCACCGTCCAGCGCTGCTCGGCCTCCACAGTGCCGGTCTTGCGGTCGCGCGTCGCACCGGTGTCACGCACCACGAGATGCCGGTGCCGCCGCAGATCCTGCAGCGTCAGGGGACGATCGAGCTGGTGCAGCGGATGCTCGGGATGGGCCGCCGCGATCAGACGCAGGGGCCGCAGCGGATCGCCGAGGAAGCCGGGCGGGATCATCGGCGTGATCGCAAGGTCGGCCCGGCGCTGGATCAGGGCTTCGGAGGTTCCGCGGATCACCGACTCCAGCACCTCGATCCGCGTCATCGGACTTTCCCGGCTGAACCGGTCGAGGCACTGGAACAGCAGCGAAGTCGGAAAGAGGATTTCGACGGCGAGGCAGATCTCCGCCTCCCAGCCGGCCGTAAGGGTGCGGGCGGCACGCTCCAGCCCGCCAGCCTCCTCGACCAGCGCCCGGGCGCGGCGGTACAGCATCTGGCCGGTGGGTGTGAGGACCGCCTTGCGGCCGACGATCTCAAATGCCTGAACCCCCAGCAGCGCCTCGATCTTCTGCACCGCATAGGTAACCGCCGACTGACTCTTGTTCAGCACTTCGGCGGCCTGCAGGTAGCCGCCGGCGTCGACGACGGCGATCAGCGCGCGCCATTGCTCGAGCGTGATATGGGGGAAGCTGGGCGTGTCGGACATGCATCTAATTACTTGATTGATATGGTCAGAATATTGATTTTTTCATCATATAATCAAATGTTCAAATCCGGGTCATCGACGTTCTGAAGGGTAACCACGATGACCACGCTCCTGCAGATCAACACCAGCCTGTTCTCCGAGGGCGGGCAGTCTTCTCAGCTTGCCGATGCCTTCGTCGCCGCGTGGCGGCAGACGCATGCCGACGGCCGGGTGGTGAAGCGCGACCTCGCCGCCGATCCGGTGCCGCATCTCGACGCCACGCGGTTCACCGGCTTTCTCGCCAGACCGGAAGAGCGCACGCCCGCGCAGCAGGACGCAGTCGCCTATTCCGACCGGCTGATTGCGGAAGTCCGTGATGCCGACGTCATCGTCCTTGGCCTGCCGATGTACAACTTCGGCATCCCGTCGGTGCTGAAGGCCTATTTCGATCACATCGCCCGCGCCGGGGTGACCTTCCGCTATACCGCCNGAGGGCCGGTCGGCCTTCTCTCCGGCAAGAAGGTCTATGTGTTTGCCGCCCGCGGCGGCCTCTATGCGGGCACGCCGAAGGACNACCAGAGCGGCTACGTGCGGACTTTCCTGGGCTTCCTCGGGATAACCGATGTCGAGATCGTCTACGCCGAGGGTCTGGCGATGGGCGAAGAGAGCAAGGTGGCCGCGCTCGGCAAGGCCCACGCGCAGCTGGCGCAGCTGGCCGCCTGAGGACGGCCGCGAACCGAAGGAGACAGCCATGAGCACCCGTTCGCTCGAACGGACAATTCCGTCCGTGCCCGCTTCAGATGGCGCCGGCGTGCAGCTCCGGCGCAGCCTGGGGAAGAACCCGTCGTCGCGCCTGGACCCGTTCCTTCTCCTGGATGCCTTTTCGTCGGAGAACTGCGACGATTACGTGGCGGACTTTCCAGCGCATCCGCATCGCGGGTTCGAGACGGTGACCTATATGCTGGACGGCCACATGCGCCACGAGGACAACCTCGGCCATCGCGGCGAACTGCGCAGCGGCGGCGCCCAGTGGATGACCGCCGGCCGCGGCATCATCCACTCGGAGATGCCGCAGCAGAGCGAGGGCCGGATGCGCGGCTTCCAGCTGTGGATCAACCTGCCGGCGCGCGAGAAGATGGTGGCAGCCGCCTATCGCGACATCCAGGCCGACGACATCCCCGTCGTCTCCCTCGGTGACGGTGGCCAGGTCAAGGTGATTGCCGGACGCTTCGCCCGGGACGGTGTAGTGACAAACGGGCCGGTCACCGGGCCGACGACCGAACCGGTCTTCTTCGATGTCACCCTGCCTGACGGCGGCCGCTTTGCCTGTGGCCTTCCGCGCGGACACAACGCCTTTGTCTATCCTTATGAGGGGCGGCTTGAGGTTGGCGCGGCAGACGAGCCCNGCTTGCTGGCGACGCAGACTGCGGGCGTGCTCGGACCGGGAGATGCGGTTGCCGTGGCAGCGGCCGGCGGCCCGGCCCGCTTCCTGCTCATAGCCGGTCGGCCGCTGGACGAGCCAGTCGTACAATACGGCCCGTTCGTGATGAACAGCCGCGAAGAGATCGAACAGGCCATCGCGGATTACCGGGATGGCGTGCTGGCATAGCGGAAATCCAGATCAAACGGGATCCGGCAACCGCGGACAGCGGCTGCCGGACCGCTCAGAACGTCTCGACCCACGGTCTGAGCTCGATCTCCCGGGCCCAAGCGCTGCGATCCTGGCGCAGCAGGTTCAGGTAAGTGCGGGCGATGGCGTCCGGGGTCGAGCAGACTGTCCGGCGCGTCGGATGGCTTGCTTCCGACCACCCGTGCCGTTGCAAACCGACAGCAGTCTTGCACGCCGCACCGCGAGTATAATTGCCGCATGGTAACGACCTCGCGGGTTCAGATCCTATCCTCACTCGTAATATGATCGATGAACGCTCTCAGTTTCGGCAGAACTTGTGAACGTGCCGGGTAATAAAGATAGAATCCGGTACTGGTTGCGGCAAATTCCTCCAGTATGATTTCCAGAATGCCTTGGCGAACTTTCGATTTGATGGCCTCTTCCGCCGAATAGATGATGCCAAGGCCGTCCTCGGCGGCTTTCATCAGCAGGAGCGAGTCATTGATGATCAGCGAGCCTTTGACTTGCACCTGGAAATCTTTGCCCGCATCCTCGAACTCCCACCGCTCGTAAATTCTCGCTCCAAGGCGCGGCAGGATACAGTTGTGCGCCAGCAGATCCTCGGGGTGCCTGGGGCGTCCCGTCGCATCGAGATAAGCGGGCGAAGCGGCGGCAACAAAGCGGACGGGGCCGAACAGCTTGCGGGCAACGACATCCTTGGCGAGAATGTCCGACAAGCGGATGCCGGCATCGAAGCCTTTTTCAAAGATGTCCGACTGCTGATCTTCGAAGAACAACTCGATCGTGATCTCGGGATGCCTGCGGGCGAAACTAGCGACCAGCGGCGCCAGGTAGAACAGGTAGACCTGCCGGGGCAGGTTGATGCGCAGGAGTCCTGAAGGCTTCTCGGCATAGCTCCCCACGTTCTCCAGGGCGGTGAGGATTTGGTCGAGCGCCGGACCGGCTTGGCTCAGAAACCGCTCGCCCGCTTCGGTCACCGCGGTGCTGCGGGTGGTGCGCGATAACAGTGCGACTCCCAGGCGCTGTTCGAGTTGCCGGATCGTCTGGCTGATCGCGGACGGAGAGACGCCGAGCGCCTTGGCCGCGGCGGTGAAATTCCGCGTTTCAGCCACGGTCTTGAGGGCGAGCAGCCCGTTCAGTGGGTCGCTGTACATTATGAAGCGCAGCTTAATACCGCATGAAGGAACCTGGCTATTTTCTTAAGAGCAATCAAGATCGATATGACGCAAGGCACATCAACTCGGCCGGGGAGGATCAGCGTGCAAAAACGAACGCTCGGCAACAGTGATCTCGAAGTCTCGGCGCTCGGTCTTGGCTGCATGGGAATGAGCTTTTCCTACGGTCCGCCCAAGGACNAAGGGGAGATGACCGCGCTGCTGCGCGCAGCCGTCGAGCGGGGCATCACCTTGTTCGATACCGCCGAAGTCTATGGGCCATTCACCAACGAGGAACTCGTCGGTGAAGCGCTTGCGCCGCTCCGCAGACAGGTGGTGATCGCAACCAAGTTCGGATTTGATCCCGCGCCCGGGTCCGATCCGCGGGCAACATCAGGCGCGCGGCGATTGAACAGCAAGCCTGCGCACATCAAGGCGGCAATCGACGGCTCGCTCAAGCGGCTGAAGGTGGAGGTGATCGACCTCCTCTATCAGCACCGGGTCGATCCGGAGGTGCCAATCGAGGATGTCGCCGGGGCGGTCAAGGACCTTGTCGCGCAAGGCAAAGTCAGGCATTTCGGGCTGTCCGAAGCCGGCGCGCAGACCATCCGCCGGGCCCATGCCGTCCAGCCGGTCGCCGCCCTGCAGAGCGAGTATTCGCTGTGGACGCGCACTCCGGAGCAGGAAATCATCCCGACCGTTGAAGAACTCGGCATCGGCTTCGTTCCCTTCAGCCCGTTGGGGCGGGGATTCCTGACCGGGGCGATGGATGAGAAGACGACGTTCGAGCGCTCGGATTTCCGCAGTTCGCTGCCGCGCTATACGCCGGAAGCGATGAAGGCGAACCAGGCGCTGATCGGCCTGCTGGCCATGATCGGCAGGAGGAAGGGGGCTACGCCGGCGCAGATCGCGCTCGCGTGGCTGCTCGCCCAAAAACCGTGGATCGTGCCCATCCCCGGCACCACCCGGCTGGATCGCCTCGAAGAGAATATCGGCGCGGCCGCGATCGACCTGACGGCGGAAGACCTTCGCGAAATCGACACCGCCGCCGCCACCATCACCGTTCATGGCGCCCGCTATACCGAACACCTCGAGAAAATGACCGGCCTCTGAGAGGCTCCTACCGACAATTGGAGACGAACATGACCATCGCCGTGCAGGGCTATGCCACCCATTCTGCCACAAGCGAGCTCGTTCCCTTCACCTTCGAGCGCCGCGATCCCCGGCCGATGGACGTGGTGATCGATATTCTTTATTGCGGGATTTGCCACTCGGACATTCACTTCACCCGCAACGAGTGGGGATGGACCGAATATCCGTTCGTGCCCGGGCACGAGATCATCGGGCGCGTCGCCGCCATCGGCGGTGACGTCACGACGTTCAAGCCCGGCGATCTGGTCGGTGTCGGCTGTCTCGTCGACAGCTGCCGGCACTGCGCTTCATGCGATGACGGGCTCGAGCAATACTGCGAGAATGGCTTCACCGGCACCTACGGCGGCGACGACAAGATCGGCGGCACACCGCACCCCAAGACCTTCGGCGGCTATTCCGAGAAGATCACCGTTGATGAGCGCTTCGTCCTGCGCATTCCGGACAACCTTGATCCCGCCGCAGCAGCACCCTTGCTGTGCGCCGGGATTACCACCTATTCGCCGCTCCGGCACTGGAAGGTCGGGCCAGGACAGAAGGTCGGCATCATCGGCCTGGGCGGCCTCGGCCACATGGGTGTGAAATTTGCGCACGCCATGGGCGCGCACGTCGTGATGATCACCACCTCGCCGAAGAAGGGCGAGGACGCGCGGAAGCTGGGTGCGGACGAAGTTCTGCTGTCACAGGATGCTGCGGCCATGGAAGCGGCACAGAACAGCTTCGACTTGCTGCTCAATACGATCCCGGTCGGCCACGACGTCGATCCCTACATGGCGCTGCTGAAGCGCGACGGCACCATGGTGATTGTGGGGGCGGTCGAGCCGCTGACCAACGTCAACGGCGTCCCCTTCATCTTTCGGCGGCGCTCGATGGCCGGGTCATTGATCGGCGGCCTGCCGGAAACGCAGGAGATGCTCGATTTCTGCGGCGAGCACAACATCACCTGCGACATCGAGACAATCACCATCAAAGACGTGAACATGGCCTATGACCGTACCGTCAAGGGTGACGTGAAATACCGCTTCGTCATCGATATGGGTTCGCTCAAGCCATGAGAGGGAGGCCATGATATTCGAACGAAATAGATGATAATCACCCGTCAAAGGGACATTGTTACGGAAACTGATCAGGCGGTCTGGCAGCTCGTCCTCAGATAGCTGCCGTGGCTGATCCGATGAACACTGGAGTTTACCGTCTTCTTATTTTGACAGCCTGGACCATCAAGCCGCCGTGAACTCTCGCACGAATTTGCTGGCGGGCTTCGCGCGGATCTCGGGNGGCTTGCCGACCTGCTCGATGCACCCCATCGACATGACGACGACGAGGTCGGCAAGCTCCATCGCTTCCTCTTGGTCGTGGGTTACGAAGACCGTCGTCAGGCCAGTGCAGTCGTGGATTTCGCGCAGGCCTTGGCGGAGCTCCTTGCGCACTTTTGCGTCAAGAGCGCCGAAGGGCTCGTCGAGCAGCAGCATCCGTGGCTCGATCGCCAGCGCGCGCNNCAGCGCCACCCGCTGGCGCTGACCACCCGACAGCTGGTTCGGGTAGCGCCCGCCGATGTCGGGCAGCTGGATCAGGCCGAGCAGCCGGTTGACCCGGCGGCTGATCTCGGCCTCGGTCGGGCGTTCCTTCCGCTTGCGGGCGCGCAGCCCATAGGCCACGTTCTCGAACACGGTCATGTGCCGGAAGAGCGCGTAATGCTGGAAAACGAAGCCCGCCCGCCGCTCCTGCACCGAAAGTCCTGTCGCGTCCTTTCCATCAAAGAGCACCCGACCGGAGGTCGAAACNTCGAGCCCGCCCAGGATGCGCAGGAGCGTGGTCTTGCCAGATCCCGAGGGCCCGAGCAGTGCGATGAGCGCCCCGGAGGGAATGGAGAGGGAGACAGGGTGCAAGGCCCGCTCGGTCCCGAATTCCTTGGCCAGTTCCTCGATCTCGATATTCATGGGACCGTTCTTTCAGTGACGCCGTGTGGCCGCCAGCAGGTCCGCATGGCGCCATTCGAGCAGGGATTTCAGGGCAAGGGTGACGAGCGCGAGGAGCGCGAGGATTGCGGCCAGCAAGAAGGCCGCGACTGTGAGATACTCGTTGTAGAGCATCTCGATCATAATCGGCATGGTTGTGGTCTCGCCNCGGATCTTGCCCGAGATGACGGAGACCGCACCGAATTCGCCCATGGCGCGCGCATTGCAGAGCAGCACGCCATAAAGCAGCGCCCAGCGGATGTTGGGCAGCGTAACCGTGAAAAATGCGCGCCAGCCNGAAGCGCCCAGGCTCAGTGCCGCCTCTTCTTCGGTGCGACTCTGCTCGATCATCACCGGGATCAGTTCACGCGCGACGAAGGGGAAGGTGACGAACATCGTGGCGAGCACGATCCCCGGGAAGGCGAAGACGATCTTCAGGTTGTTCGCGACCAGCCAGGCTCCGAAGGACGAGTTGACGCCGTAGAGGAGGACGAGCGCGAGCCCTGCGACAACCGGNGAGACCGAGAACGGCAGGTCGATCAGTGTGATCAAGAACGTCTTGCCGCGGAAGTCGAACTTGGTGATCGCCCAGGCGGCGGCGATGCCGAACACGGCGTTGAGCGGCACGGCGATGGCCGCCACGATCAGCGTGAGCCAGATGGCGGAGCGGACGTCCGGCGAGGCCAGCGCCTCGACCGAGGCGGCCCAGCCCTGCCGCAGCGCCTCAGTAAAGACGGCGGCGAGCGGCGCGAAGAGCAAAATCGCGATCAGGACGACGACCGTTCCGATCAGGACGTGGCGTGCGAAGCGCGGCTCAGTCGTGACGGGTGTGTGGCGGGCAAGGGCGATATCAGACAAGGCCGATCCTNNCCGTCTGCTCCAGATCTGGATGGCGTTGATGGCGAGCAGCATCGCGAAGGAGATCACGAGCATGGCGATCCCGATCGCCGTCGCGGCGTCGGTGTTGTATTCCTCGAGCCGGATTACGATGAGGAGCGGCGCGATCTCGGTCTGGAACGGCAGGTTGCCGGCGATGAAGATGACCGAGCCGTATTCCCCGACCGAGCGCGCCAGCGCGAGCGCGAAGCCTGTCAACAGCGCGGGCGTGAGCGTGGGCAGGATCACCCGGCGCAAGGTGTAGGTGCGACGGGCGCCCAGCGTGGCGCTGGCTTCCTCCACCTCGCGGTCGATCTCCTCGATCACGGGCTGGACGGTGCGCACCACAAAGGGCAGACCGATGAAGATCAGCGCCAGCCAGATGCCGATCTCGGTGTAGGCAACCTGGATGCCCAATGGGGCCAGCGCCTGTCCGAACACGCCGTTCGGCGCATAGAGCGCGGTCAGCGCGATGCCCGCGACCGCCGTCGGCAGGGCGAAGGGCAGATCGACGGCTGCGTCGATGAACCGGCGACCCCAGAACCGATATCGCACCAGCACCCAGGCGAGCACCAGCCCGAAGACCAGGTTGAACAGCGAGGCGATCAGCGCCGAGCGGAATGACAGCGTCAGTGCCGCCCAGATCCGGCGGGAATTGACCATGCCCCACAGATCGGCCGAGCCGATCATCGCGCCCCGGCCCAGAAGTGCCCCGATAGGAAGCAGAACCACGATGGACAGGACCACCATCATGATCCCGAAGCTCAGCCCAAACCCCGGAAGGGGAGAGGGCGAGCAAGATGCCNNCACCCTCATGGATTACTCCTCGTAAATCTGGTCGAAGATGCCGCCGTCGCCGAAATACTCCGGCTGCACGACCGGCCAGCCGCCGAAATCCGCGATGCTGACCAATGTGATCTCGCGGATGCGCGCCACATCCTCGGGTGCGGCGGCCGAGGTATCCCAGGCACGGTAGTAGTGGCGGAGTGCCAGTGCCTGCGCCTCGGCGCTGTAGAGGTGTTCGAGATAGGCTTTTGCCGCAGCGCGCTGCGCGTCGGAGGTGATGTTGCCGTCAATCAGTGTCACCGGCGGTTCGGCCAGGATCGAGACCGAGGGAACCACGATGTCGAAGGCGTTCTCGCCCAGCTCCGCGAGCGCGAGGAGGGCCTCATTCTCCCAGGCAAGCAGCACGTCACCGATGCCCCGCTGAGTGAAGGTCGTCGTGGAGCCGCGCGCCCCAGTGTCGAGCACCGGCACGTTGCGATAGATCGCGCCGACGAATTCGCGCGGGTCGAGGTTGTTCCGCTCGGCATAGGCCCAGGCGGCAAGGAAGTTCCAGCGTGCGCCGCCCGAAGTCTTAGGATTGGGCGTGACGACGGCCACGTCGTTGCGGATCAAGTCGTTCCAGTCCTTGATGCCCTTGGGATTTCCCTCGCGCACCAGGAACACGATGGTCGACGTGTAGGGTGACGAATTGTGCGGCAGACGCGATTGCCAGTCTGCGGGGATTCGCCCCGTGCGCTCGGCAATCGCGTCGATGTCGGCCGACAGCGCCAGCGTCACCACCGTCGCCTTGAGCCCGTCGATCACCGCACGCGCCTGCGCACCTGCACCGCCATGGGATTGCCGGATCGTGACCGGCGCATTGCCTTGCGCGGTCCACCATTCGTTGAAGAGCGCATTGTACTCCCGGTAGAACTCGCGCGTCGGATCGTAAGACACGTTCAGGATCTCGACCTCATCCTGCGCGCGTGCGGGCGACGCTGCACCGAAGACCAGACCGATCGCTGCCACCGCCGCCAGCAAGTGCGCGCCGGCACGGACCCGCCGAAGCACCGGCAAGGGCTCTGCAGGCGCCCGCACGGGGGCACCGACCGACCGGTCAGGCGTTCGCGCCCCTCTGCAACTCGAATCGCCCGTCGCCGGGACTTCGGACGAAGATGTTCTGTGCCAGCGCATAGGCACCGATCTGGATGGTGCGGAACATGGCTGTGTCCTCTGCTGAACCTTGTCAAAACTCTGGTGTCAGGCAGGCGGACTGGGCTTCCGGTGACCGGCGCGGACGATCGGGCCACCATTGCAGCACCGCCTAACACCAAAATAACGACAGATATAATCGTAATTATCAAACGAAAAATCACGCTCGTTTGAGTCGTGATTTTGGAAGATCATTCTCCCCGGCGGGCTCCGGAAGAGCGAAGCGCTCCAAAGGCTGTGCGTCCTCCTGGAGATCGGCCAGCGTCAGCGATTCGATCATCAGGATGTAGGCGGCATAAAAACCTTTAAAGACCGCGCGAACGCGGCAGGTCTTCTCATCCTTGCAATCCTCGCAGCGTTGGTATGCCCGCCGGGACAGGCAGGGCAGCGGCGCCAGCGGTCCGTCGATCAACCGCAGTACCTCGGCGAGGGACACGTACATCGGTTCCTTGATCAGTTCGTATCCGCCCTTCCGACCCCGACGGCTGCCGATCAGGCCGGCCCGCTTGAGGTCGAGGAGAATGTGTTCGAGAAACCGCTTCGGAGCACCCGAACGTTCCGCGATCTCCTCGATGCGCAAGGCCTCGGCTTCGCCCGTCTTCTCGTCGGCAAGCACCATAAGTGCCTTGAGCGCGTATTTCGTCTTGTGGGTGATCATCCGCGGAAGGACACCCGAGGAAGCACGACTAATGAGGTAGACGTTATCAGGGTCAGCGAGGAAAGCGAGCCCGAACCCATAAATACGATAAATATAATAGATATTAAGAAGAAGCGTGTCATGCTCGCCTCCGACTCGTCTGGAGCGCCCAGCCAGGGCCGACAGAAGGCGCGATGACGTTCGACCGGCTCGATCTGTTGCAATGGGACGCGTCGACCCCGTCGCCCAGATCGTCGATCATGTGGGGCTGTTGCAGACCCCCATGCTGGAAGCGCATCCGGAAGCATGAGGAAGCGGGTGTGATCCGTGCCCGTGGGCGCTCTCAACCCCGATGCCTTCGGCCTGTCTCTGACGACCTTTGTGATGGTCAAAGCGGTCGAGCACACAGCGGAATGGCGGGCGAACATCCTCTCCGTCATCGAAACGCTCGAGCCCATCCGAGACATATACCGCCTCGCCGGAAACTAGAGCGGATTCTGATCAGTCTGGGTCATAGCCGCACGAGCTGAAGTAGTTGGCGCATTCGGCGGGCTGGAAGAAGTCGAGGAGTTTGCCGATGAGCTCCCAGAGGCCCTGGACGGTTCGCTCGGCGGCCTTGCGGAGCATGGCTTTGAGGCGGGCGAAGGCTTTTTCGATGGGATTGAAGTCTGGGCTGTAGGGCGGGAGGAACAGCAGGGTTGCGCCGGCGGCCTCGACCAACTCACGCACCGATGCGCGCTTGTGGCTCGACAGGTTGTCCATGATGACGATGTCGCCGCGACGCAGATCGGGCGCGAGGACTTGGGCCACGTAGGCTTCGAACCACTCGCCGTTGATCGGTCCGTCGAGCACCATGGGCGCGACCATGCCGCTCTTCCGCAGCCCCGCGACCAGCGTCGTGGTCTTGCGGTGGCCGTGCGGGAAGCCCATCCGCAGGCGTTCGCCCCTGGGGGAGCGGCCATGGCTGCGTGCCATGTTGGTCGCGGTCCACGTCTCGTCGATGAACACGAGCCGGTCAGGATTGAGGTCGAGCTGACTGTCGAACCAGGCCCGGCGCTGCTTCAAGACGTCGGGACGGTCCTGCTCGACCGCGTGGCCGGTCTTTTTCCGCGTGATGGAATGGCGCACGAAGAAGCGGTGGAGCGTCGAGTTCGCCACCGTCAAGCCGATGCCGGCGAGGTGCTCGCGAAGCTCATCGAGCGTGATGTCCTTGCGCGCTTCCCACAGCGCCAGGATCTCCTCGCGGCGTTCCTCGACGCGATGCGAGCGCATGTCGCCACCTTGGCGCTTGGGTACGGCGTTGCCAGTCACGAGCCGCTGCGCCTGCCACCGGATCGCCGTCGAAGGTGCCACGCCGAACCGGGCCGCGGCCGCTCGGCAACTCATCCCCGCATCGATCGCCGCTAACAGCCGCGTGCGTAAATCTATCGAAAGAGGCTGACCCATCCATGCTGGCCTTCTTGCCCCAGCCAGAATCCTGAATCAGATTTTCAGCCCTTTGTGAATCCTTACGATTCATACCGATCAGAAACCACTCTAGGGTCTGAACCTGATTAACATATTGAAATATTGTTATGAACGTGATTCCACGGCGGTATTTGAGCCTTGGAGGTGGATATGGCGAACGTGTTCTAGCTGGACGACGACGCATGGGCGGCGATCGAGCCGCATCTGCCGAAGAACCAGCCGGGAGCACGGCGGGTGGATGATCGTCGCATCATCAGCGGGATCATCCATGTTCTGAAGAGGGTGCCGCTGGCGGGATTGTCCGCCGGACTACGGTCCTCCGACAACGGTCTATAATCGTTTCAATAGCTGGTCCCGTCGGGATCACTGGCGCCGGATCCTCAAGGCGCTGGCCGAGGGCCAATGGATCACCACCGCGGTGGCCATGGATGGCAGTTATGTGAAAGCGCACCGCTGCGCTCACGGCGGAAAAGGGGGCGAAGGCTCAGGCGATCGGCCTCTCCCGAGGCGGGCAGACGACGAAAATCCACGCCCTGAGCGATACACTCGGCCGCCCGGTGGTCCTCAAGGTCACCGCCGGCACTGTCTCCGACATCACGATGGCTGAAGACCTGCTGGCCGAGGTCGACACCTGTCGCCACGTTCTGGCCGACAAGGGCTATGATTGCGACGCCCTGCGCACCGTGATCCGCAACAAGGGGGCCACACCGGTCATTCCAGGGCGGAGATCACGCAAACGCAAGATCAGGTTCGACAAACACCGATACAAGTTCCGCTGGATGGTCGAAGCCGTCTTCTGCCGCCTGAAGGACTTCCGGCGCGTCGCCACCCGGTACGACAAACTCGCCAGAAACTACGCCTCATCTCTCGCCCTCGCCACCATCGTCGCTTACTGGACCTGATTGAGTCCGGNNACCCTAGCGCGTCTCCAGACGTTGCCGCCGCGCAGCTGCAGGCGTTTGTCACATTGTACAACGAGAACTTTGGCGACATGCTGCCGGTTTGGGGTGTTGATGAACTTGAGCAGACCCTAAACTCTACCCTTGTAAATTGTTCCCTCGACCCAGTTGAACAGTGTGACACCCATGAAACATTGGGTGAATTCTAGTTACGAAGCTGCTTGATGCAGGCCGGCCCGGGGTGGCGTCGGGGGCAGTCGTATTCGCAGGATCTGCGCGAGCGGGTGTTGGCGGCGGTCGATAGTGGCATGGCGGTCGCCGAGGCGGCGGCGCTGTTCCGGGTCAGCGTGTCCTACATTTACAAGGTTCGGCTGCGGCGACGGCGGACAGGCGAGACGACGGCGCGGCTGCAGCGCTGCCATCTTGTCCGCAAACTTTCGGTTCACCACGAGGTGATCAGCGCTGAGGTCGCGGCCCGTCCCGATCTGACGCTGGCCGAGCTGCGCGCCTGGCTTTCGGAAGAGCACGGCGTTACGACCAGCGTCGGCGGACTGTGGAATACCCTTGAGCGTCTCGGGCTGACGCTCGAAAAAGACGCGGCATGCCGCCGAACAGGAGCGCGCCGACGTTGCCGCCGCCCGCGACGCCTGGCGACAGCACCAGCCGACCCTGAACCCGGCGCGGCTGGTGTTCATCGACGAGACTTGGGCGACCACCAACAGGGCACGCCTCTGCGGGCGCTGCCGCCGCAGCCAACGGCTGCGCGCCGCTGTTCCGCACGGCCATTGGGGCCCGCAGGGATGCGCAGCATCAAGACGTCGACCTTCGTCGCCGCCCTGCGCAGCAACGGCATCACGGCCCCTTTCGTCATCGACGGCGCCATCAACGGACGCGTCTTTCGCACCTATGTCGAGGAGGTTCTGGCTCCGTGCCTCGCCGAAGGCGACGTCGTCATCATGGATAACCTCGGCGCGCACAAGGTCGAGGGCGTCCGCCAAGCGATCGAGGCCCGCAGCGCCAGCGTTCTATACCTGCCACCCTATTCTCCGGACCTTAACCCCATCGAGCAGGTCTTCGCCAAACTCAAGCAGCTCCTCAAAACTGTCGCTGCCCGCACCATCACCGACCTCTGGGCCAAAATCGGCACCCTTCTCGACGACTTCCCCCAAGGAATGCACAAACGACATCACCAATTGCAGATATCGCCAGTCACCGTGAAACGTAACCATCCGGCGGGGCCGTCTTCTTTGGGCCTGTGTGATGTGGCCTGATGGAGCCGTAGTGCAGAGGTCGGTGTTTGCATCGGTGCAAGAGACGAAGCTTATGGCGCAGGTTTATGTTTTCACCGCCCCTGAACGTCGGCGACGGTTCAGCCTTGAGCAAAAGCGGGCGAT
Source organism: Defluviicoccus sp. (assembly GCA_013414705.1). Taxonomy (GTDB): domain Bacteria; phylum Pseudomonadota; class Alphaproteobacteria; order Rhodospirillales; family Defluviicoccaceae; genus Defluviicoccus. Next base: position 953,900 of record CP058705.1, on the reverse strand, counting down.
GGTTGCGGCGGCGTTTGCGCCCGGGGCTGTTGTGGCTGATGTGGCGCGGGGTGCGGGTGTGGCTGGCGGTGGGCCGGACGGACATGCGCCGCGGCATGAATGGCTTGGCGCTGCAGGTTCAAGAGACGCTGCGGCGCGATCCGCACGCTGGCGATCTCTATGTCTTCCGCGGCCGGCGTGGTGACCTGATCAAGATTCTCTGGCACGACGGGCTGGGGATGTCACTCTATGCCAAGCGATTGGAACGGGGGCGGTTCATCTGGCCGTCCCCACTGACGGTATTGTGTCGATCACGCCAGCGCAGCTTTCCTATTTTCTTGATGGGATTGACTGGCGCAACCCGCAGCACACCTACCATCCGCAACGGGCCGGCTGAAACGCCGGCGGCACACCGTGACGCCGATTTTACGAGTCAAACGGGCCGGATCGATGATTCAATGCGGCCATGAGTTTGCCGCCTGCCACCGTTCCCGATGACCTCGCAACGCTGAAAGCGGCGCTCTTGGCCGAGCGCTCGGCCCGTCTGGAGGCAGAGGCGTGGGCGTCGGGCGCGGAGGCGATGGTGGCGCATCTGAAACTCATGATCGCCTGCCCGAAGGGGATGCGAAGCATCAAGCTGAAGCGCGAGCGGTTTGGGGCATCGGCCGAGCGCAGCCGCAAGCTGCTCGACCAGCTGGAGTTGCAGCTGGAGGAGTTGGAGGCAACGGCCGCTGAGGATGCCCCTGTCGCCGCGGCCGACGAGAGCACGGTCAAGAGCTTTTCCCGACGCAAGCCGGTGCGGGCCCCGTTGCCGGCACACCTACCGCGCGAGCGCGTTGTTATCCCGGCGCCGCCGGCCTGTCCCTGCTGCGGCGGCAAGCTGCACAAACTGGGCGAAGACGTCACCGAGACGCTCGAGGTGATCCCCGCCAGTGGAAGGTGATCCAGACCGTCCGCGAAAAATTCAGCTGCCGGTCGTGCGAGCGGATCACCCAGCCGCCGGCGCCGTTTTATCCGATCGCCCGCGGTCGGGCCGGTGCCGGGCTGCTGGCGATGGTCCTTTACGGCAAGTATGGCGATCATCTGCCGCTCAACCGGCAGAGCGAGGGCTTCGCCCGCGAAGGCATCGATCTCGACGTCTCCACCCTGGCGGATTGGGTCGGCGCCTGTACGGCAGCGCTGTCGCCCCTGGTCGAACTGATCCGCCACCATGTCCTGGCGGCCGAGCGCCTGCACGGCGACGACACCACCGTACCGGTCCTTGCCAAGGGCAAAACCGTCACCGGCCGGCTGTGGACCTACGTCCGCGACGACCGGCCGTTCGGTGGACCTGACCCGCCGGCCGCTGTCTACTTTTACTCCCGCAACCGCTCGGGCGAACACCCGCGCCGGCATCTGGCCTCCTACGGCAGAATCCTCCAGGCCGACGCCTACGCCGGGTTCAACGACCTCTATGAGCCGTGCCGCTGGCCGGCGCCGATCACCGAGGCGGCGTGTTGGAGCCATGCACGGCGCAAGTTCTTCGTGCTCGCCGACGTCGCCAAGGCGCCGTTGGCCCTGGAGGCGGTGCGTCGGATCGATGTCCTCTTCGCCATCGAGCGCGAAATCAATAGCACCAAGGCCACGCAGCGCCTCGCCGTCCGCCAACAACGATCACGGCTGCTCGTTGCCGACTTCGAAGCCTGGATGCGGAGCGAGCGGGCCAGGCTCTCGCGCCACAACGAGATCGCCAAGGCGATGGACTACATGCTCAAACGCTGGGTTGCCTTTACCCACGTTCTCGACGATGGCCGGATCTGCTTTTCCAACAACGCCGCCGAACACGCGCTGCGCGGTGTCGCCGTCGGTCGTAAAATTGGCTGTTTGCCGGATCCGACCGCGGCGGCGAGCGGGCTGCTGCGATCTACACCCTCATCACCACCGCCAAACTCAACGACATCAACCCGCAGGCCTGGCTCGAAGACGTGCTCCGCCGCATCGCCGATCACCCGGTCGGCAAACTCACCGATCTTCTCCCATGGAATTGGACGCCGACTGCCAATGCAGCAGCAGCCTGAACTTCATCACCCCCATGGCCCTCGCCGGATGATTACCGTGAAACCGCTCTAATCGGCGGAGGTCAGCCGGTGTATGCGCTCTAGAGCGGTTTCACGGTGAGTAGAATCTGGATTCCGCTGCGGGGTTTTGTGTGATTATGGGATGTTCCGCCCCTTTCTGCGGCGTCCGGTAGGATGGCGCCTTGAGGAAGGGGACGGGCATGGACATCGCGGTTCTGGGGATTGATCTCGGTAAGAACGTCTGCAGTGTTGTGGGGCTGGACGGGTCCGGTCGGGTGATGCTGCGGCGGCGGGTGCGGCGCGAGATGCTGGAGCGGCTGGTTGACGGGTTGCCGCGGTGCGTTGTGGCGATGGAGGCCTGCTGTGGGGCGCACCATCTCGGGCGGGTGTTTGGCGGCCAGGGCCATGAGGTTCGGCTGATGTCGCCGGAATACGCGCGTCCGTACGTCAAGGCGCAGAAGAACGACGACCGCGACGCCGAGGCCATTGCGGAAGCGGCGACGCGGCCGACGATGCGGTTTGTGCCGGTGAAGAGCGTGGCGCAGTCCGACGTGCAGGCGCTGCATCGGGCGCGCGAGCAGTTCTGCCGCGGCTCGCCGATCAGCCGACGCCGCTGGGAAGATGGGCGCGGGGCTTGCTGACGCGGGCGCCGAAGAACGTCGCCATCGTCGCCTTGGCCAATAAGCTGGCGCGGATCGTCTGGGCGGTGCTTGCCCATGGCCGGGCTTACGACGCGGAGTTTGCCGCGGCATGAAGATCCGGAGGACGGTACGCGCGTCGCAGTGACGACCGGCCGACGGTGTCTGCGGGTGGTGGAAAGGAAGATGGCCTGACAGTCGAACGGCAGCCTGTAACCCTGGCCCATTGAACGGTCGATCGAGGCCGTTGTGATTATGAGGACCAGGCTGCGCGGATCTCCATCTTGGCCGGGCAAAACCCGAGACCGGATACGTTGACGCAGACTGGACAGCGCCAAAGTCCGAAACAACCCCTTGCGGACGGGGAGGGCCATACGTTCACCGTGATTGAGATGGATCATGGGACGACGCTATTCGGCAGATCTTCGCGAGCGGGTTCAGGCGGATATCGAGGCGGGTCAGTCGCGGCGTTCGGCATCGCGGCGTCGCGGCGGTTTGGCGCGAGCCCGAGCTTTGCGGTGAAGCTGGCGCATGCGCTCCTACACCACTCCCAGGGACGTGACCCACAACATTGCTCCGCCGTTGACAACCGACCTTTTTCAGCACCGTTTTCCGAATGATCGGACGTGCACGGCGTATCTTGGGCGGGCACGCTGACCGGACGGGTTCAGCTGCTTGCGGCCAGCAGACCTCGGGGACCACCGGTGTCGAGGTGCTGACGTGAAGATACCCACAGTCCGACCGCTTGACCGCAGCCCGTGTCGATTCCGTATAATCGACGGTCCAGAACGTGTTTGAGTGAAAAGCTCCAGCCCATGCAGCGTCGCCGCATGCACATCCGTGTTCTGTTGCTTGCACACGTCTTAGCGATGATCGCCGTTACGGTGCACGCGCAGAGCCCCTCCGGCTCCGGCCTGCCTGTACCGCGATTTGTCAGCCTGCGCGCTTCCGAAGCGAATATGCGTGCCGGTCCCGGAGAACAATACCCGATCAAATGGACGTATCGCCGCGCCGGCCTTCCTTTTGAAGTGGTGCAGGAATACCAGCATTGGCGTCAGGTTCGGGATTGGCAGGGCACCGAGGGCTGGATGCACTCAAGCATGCTGACCGGCAAGCGATCCGTCATCGTCACCGGCAACGTGCGCATCCTTCGGGCAGAGGCGGATCCAGACAGTGCGGTGATCGCGCGCATTGAGGGCAAGGTCGTAGGCCGTCTGAAGTCGTGCCCCCACAATCTGGACTGGTGCTACATTCAGTTTGACAACGTCGCGGGCTGGTTGCGCCGCAACGAAATCTGGGGCGTATTTTCGGGCGAAGATGTAAACTGAGCGCGATCCCGGAACCGGTTTACAGGTCCGGATCGCCGTCGTGCATCAACTGAAATCTTGCGCCAGTGCGTCACGGATCTCGGCCGACAACGCCGCAGCGTGGTCATACCGCGGATGGGCGATTGCGAGGAGAACCCGAGTATCCGGCGCGCGAAAAGCAGCAACCTGCGTCTCGCCAAAGGGAAACCGCATAAAATGCACTGAAGACGTTTTTCCTTCGGCGGTTGTCCGTTCCACGTCGCTTTCTGGCACCGCGCCGACCGCCTCGCCCCCACAATGAAGNGACACCGAGCGCTCGATCCCTCCCAACTCGGAAAGCACGCGATCGCGGCGCGCTGCGTCTTCGATCTCGATCATCATTGTCGCAACCAGTTCCCGGCCGCGCGGGACCAACGGGTTATAGGCGCTGAGCTCGTCCTCGATCTGCGCCTCGCCCCCNTTCTCCACCGCCAGCATCTCGTGCACCTGATGCAGCATGGTGTCAAAGTTCTCAAAGTAAAAGGTTATGTCGGGGCCGACATGCACGCGCCGATCNCGTTTCATCTCAGCAATACTGCGCCTGCGGGCGTCACGCACTTTNGCGTACTCGCTCATGGGCAGGATGTCGGCTCGCGTAATTTCTCTATGCATCGCCACGGCTCACCTCCTGTTGGCGTCCCCGCTATTCATGGCGCATAGGAACGAGCAAGAAGCTGAATGGATGCTGCACCGNNGTTGGACCGCAGCCGTCCCGTCCCCTCGAGCCGCTCCATACCTTGTATGATGTGCTCACGCGCCAGCGGACACTCCGAAACCATATATGCAGTCTTGTTCTCGATCGCCTGCTGTGCCACAGGCCTGCCGACTTTCAGGGCGACCTCAAAATTCTCTTTCATGATCCCCCAGGAGCCGCCGTGACCCGAGCAACGCTCGATCATCTTGACTTTGGTCTCCGGCAGCAGACGCAGCATTTCCGCACCCTTCGCCCCCATATTCTGGGCGCGTGCATGGCAGGCGATGTGAACAGTGACGCCNCCGGGCAGGGGCTTCATCCCGCCTGCCAGGCCTTCTTTCTTGTGGATGTCAACCACGTATTCGGCGACATCGAACGACGCGTTGCTGAGCGCCTTGATATTCTCGTCATCCGGTTCGAGCAGTGGCCATTCGAACTTCAGCATCAGGGCGCAGGACGGCACGAGAGCAATGACATCATAGCCCTTGTCCACCCAGGGCCGGAGTTCGGCGGCCGTCTTGCGGGCATTTTCGGCGACGTGCGCAACATCTCCATGTTCAAGCTGCGGCATGCCGCAGCAACGCGGATACACCACTTCCGTTTCTACGCCGTTGCGTGCCAGCACCTTCAGCGTATCGACGCCGATTTCCGGATTGTTGTAGTTGGCGAAACAGGTGGCGTAGATCACGGCCTTGCGGCCATAAGCTGGCGCCAGGCGGTTGACGTCCGGCGTGTGTTCTTTCGCGCGCCGAACAAACGTCTTGCCATGATAGGCGGGCAGCGCTGCTTGTTTGTGCACCCCCGCGACCACTTCCATCGCCGGCCGCGTCAGGCTGTTACCACAGCGGGTCGCCCAGTTGGCCAACGGCGCCACAGGTGCGGCCAGCCGCCCGTTCCGGTCCGTCTGCGTTAACTGCTTTTGCGCAAACGGCAGGCCTTTTTCACGCAGCTCGGCCGCCCGGTAACGGAGCATCAAGTGCGGGAAATCAAGATTGAACTCATGCGGNGGAACGTAGGGGCACTTCACCATGAAGCACAGGTCGCACAGCGTGCACGCGTCCACGACGTGCTTGAAGTCCGCACTGTCAACACCGTCCACCTCGCCGGATGGCGAGGCATCCACCAGATCGAACAGACGCGGGAAACTGTCACAAAGATTGAAACAGCGTCGACAGCCGTGACAGATATCGAATACGCGTCGAAGCTCTCCGTCCAGCTTTTCCCGGTCGTAGAACGCGTCGCTTCTCCAATCGATCGGGTGACGGGTCGGGGCTTCCAGGCTGCCTTCCCGCATCGTTTATCTCTCCCGTTGCGCCATGAGCAACGGCGGCGACCCAATGAGGTCGCCGCGAGCCCATTTCATTCTGGTTCTTTTGAGCAGTGAGCCCCGTACGGAGCCCTCCGCCTCGGTGCAGGCAGCGCGCCAATGCGGGCGTCTCAGTCGAGCGCGTCGAGCGCCTTCTGGAAACGGCCGGCATGCGACTTTTCCGCCTTGGCCAGGGTCTCGAACCAGTCCGCAACTTCGGCAAACCCTTCCTCACGGGCAGCCTTGGCCATCCCCGGATACATGTCGGTGTACTCGTGGGTTTCGCCGGCAATCGCTGCCTTCAGGTTTAGACCCGTTCCGCCGATCGGCAGGCCGGTTGCGGGATCGCCAACCTTTTCCAGGAACTCAAGGTGACCGTGTGCGTGCCCGGTCTCACCTTCTGCTGTCGAGCGGAATACCGCAGCAACGTCATTGTAGCCTTCGACGTCCGCTTTCTGAGCGAAGTAAAGGTAGCGACGGTTGGCTTGCGATTCCCCGGCGAAGGCCGCTTTCAGGTTGTCTTCTGTCTTCGAGCCCTTCAAATCAGGCATACTCTTCATCTCCCATCCGATGCCCCCTGGCTGCGCGACAGGCGTGTGCCACCGGGGCTTGGACCCAGTGCATACACATATGAGTTCGGTGGAGAGCGGAGTCAACCAGATTTTAATTGCTCTAAAATACTCGCCAACTTATTGAGATTGGCTTTCTTTTTCATCTTCTCTGACGCGCACGATGACGTCGACACGATTGATGCGCGTCCCGCCGGGAGGAGGNGGCAGTTCCACGATCAGCACGTGATCGGCGGGGATGTCCTCCACCCGCCCCGATCCTTCNATGAAAAANTGATGATGTTCAGAGGTGTTGGTGTCGAAATACGACCGATTGGGATCGATCACGATCTCGCGCAGCAGACCGGCGCTGACGAACTGGTGCAAGGTGTTGTACACCGTCGCAAGCGAGACCTCGATCCTGGCTGCAATCGCCTCTTCGTGCAGCCCNTCCGCCGTGACGTGCCGGTCGCTGCGGTCGAACAGAAGACGCGCCAGAGCCAACCGTTGGCGCGTCGGACGCAACTGCGCGCGGCGTAGAAGATCCAGAACGCGGCTGAAGGGTCTGTGTACTGACATGACTGCGAATATGGTCAGGAGAGCATTAAATTACAATCATATCCGAACAAGCATCGGATCAGACCGCATTGCCAAAACGCACACATTCCAGATTTGCGAAAGAGCATCTCGGGCATTTCGCGGGCTGTGAGGAAATATCTTAGTCCCCGCTGAGGATCCGGTCCACAAGTTGGCGAACCTTTGGGATGAAGCCATGCTGGTAGAAGGGNTCGGAAGCAAACCGATAGGCGTTGTGACCTGCAAACATCAGGTTGGTATCCACGCTGCCGTCGTGAGCAATGTCCTGCAGCGTTTTCTGAATGCAGTACGACCGGGGATCCGCGAGCTTGCCAGTCGAGCCTTCCTCGTTTTCAGCCCAGTTTGAAAATCGGCACGCCGACAGGCACCCCATGCACGACTGCTGATCAGTGCGGATCTGCACCGAGCGCTCCGGCGTCACGAAGATCATGGTCGAGTCAGGTGTACGCAGCGCCTCAACGAAACCGCTCAAGACCCAACCATCGGCGCGCTGCTTGTCTGCAGGCGTCACATAGACGACACGCCCACGCGCCCCGATTGGCAGCGATTCGGTATGTTCACCCACCGGTTCGCGCGAATACGCAATCTGGCGCTCGTTCCGCTCTGCGAGCTCTTGCAGAAAGTTATTCTGCACAGCCGATGAATAGAAGCCCGTCGGGCTGAATCGATTCAGCATGACGTCGCCCTTCTGCAATGTCAGCAGCCGCTGCTTCCACTGCGGGGATACCGGGCTTTCCTCGGTTACGACGGGACGCGTACCAAACTGAAAGGCAATGGGTCCAAGCTCCGGATTGTCGATCCAGTCGGCCCACTCGCGCAGATACCAGACGCCACCGGCCATGAAGATCGGAACCTGATCCAGACCGAACTCTCGCATTTCCCGTCGCAAGGCAATCACCCGCGGCAGCGGTGGCTCCGGTGAATTGGGATCCTCGGAATTGCTCAGGCCGTTATGCCCGCCAGCGAGCCAAGGGTCTTCGTAGACCACCCCCAGCGCATCGCGAAAGCGATGGTAGGACCGCTTCCAGAGTGCTCTGAAGGCACGCCCCGAGGAAACGATCGGATAGCAGTAAACTCCGAACCGGGCTCCAATCTCCGCCATCCGATACGGCATACCGGCACCACATGTGATGCCGTGGATGAGCCCCTTTGCTCCTTCCAGGATCCCCTGCAGGATGCGCTGCGTCGCCGCCGCCTCCCACAGCACGTTCATATGGATCCGCCCCTGTCCGTTTGAGGTCTCATGGGCAACACGTGCCTGGGCAATTCCTCCGCGGATGGCGAAAGCCGTCAGTTCCTCGTAGCGCTCACGACGCGTACGACCATGGTAAACTTGCTGGACGACATGACCGGCTTGATCGAAGTAGTCGGCGTTGACACCGGAGAACGTCCCCACACACCCAGCGGCGGCAAATGCGCCGGCGCTCAGTCCGTTCGAGACCGACACACCCTTGCCCCCNTCGACAATGGGCATTACTTCGCGCCCTGATATCAACAGCGGCTGTAACAGGGATCATCTCCTTGTCGATAACGCACCACGTCGCGGGAACTCCCGCAGCGCACTGCAACACACGCTGAGTCATATATACAGGTGAGGGCAAAAAGGGAGCAGGAGACCGACAATTTTGCCGCCCACCTGCTCACCCGGCACGCACCGTCTGATGCTCGCTTCTACGCTCACCCGAGCGGCAAAGCCGCTCTGGCCTGCAAACGGTCAGCCGGCCTTTGCCGTCTGTGCAGTGTCGGTGAGGTCTTGGCCTGTCTGCTGATCAACCACACGCATCGACAGCTTGATCTTGCCCCGATCATCGATGCCGATCAGCTTCACTTTCACGATATCGCCAACCTTCACCACATCCGTGACCTTCCCCACCCTTTCGCGGGCAAGCTCGCTGATGTGCACCAAGCCATCCCGGTTGCCAAGAAAGTTCACAAAGGCACCAAAATCCACGGTCTTGACGACCTTGCCGGAGTAGATGATGCCGACTTCCGGTTCTGCCGCAATCGAGCGGATCCACTCGATTGCCGCGTCCGCAGCCTGCTGATCGACCGCCGCCACCTTGACCGTGCCATCATCTTCCAGGTCGACGCGCGCCCCGGTCACTTCGCAGATCTCTCGGATGATCTTGCCACCCGGTCCGATAACCTCTCGAATTTTTTCCTTGTTGATATGAATGACGGTGATTCGTGGCGCCTTTTCACTCAGCCCCTCGCGGGCAGATGAGATCCCCTTGGCCATTTCCGACAAGATATGCTCTCGCCCTTCGCGAGCCTGCTCCAGCGCCGTGCGCATGATTGCTTCAGTGATCGACGTAATCTTGATATCCATCTGCAACGCGGTCACGCCCTGGTCGGTTCCAGCGACCTTGAAGTCCATGTCACCAAGATGGTCTTCATCACCCAGGATGTCGGAAAGGACGACAAACGCGTCCGGCTCCTTGATCAACCCCATCGCAATACCGGCAACCGGCCGGGGCAAGGGGACACCNGCATCCATGAGCGACAGCGACGCNCCGCACACCGTAGCCATCGACGACGAGCCGTTCGACTCGGTGATCTCCGAAACCACGCGGATGGTATACGGAAAGGCTGCTTTCNNCGGAAGCAGCGCGCGAACCGCACGCCAGGCGAGTTTGCCGTGCCCAACCTCGCGACGTCCCGTAAAGCCGAAGCGCCCCGCTTCACCGACCGAATAGGGCGGAAAATTGTAGTGCAGCATGAAGTGTTCGCGATATTCGCCGGCAAGCGCATCGACGATCTGTTCGTCCTGCCCGGTGCCAAGCGTCGTCACCACCAGTGCCTGCGTCTCGCCACGCGTAAACAGCGCGCTACCGTGAGCCCGGGGNAGCAGTCCGACCTCGACCGCAATCGGCCGGACGGTACGCGTGTCTCTCCCGTCGATGCGTTGACCATCGGCGACGATCCGCCGTCGCACGACGTCCTTTTCAACGCCCTTGAATATCTCCTCGAACCGCTCAAACAACAGACCCGCATCAAGCGACTCGTCGCTCGCAAGGGCAGACTGCACGCGCTCCTTCACCGCAGCCACCTTGTCGCGGCGGGCGGCCTTAGCCATCTCTGAATACGCGTCGCCCAGATCACCTTCGGCGAGTTCCCGCACCCGCGATGCCAAGGCATCCGCACCTGGAGACGGCGGCGGCAGCTCCAGCGGCTCCCGCGCACACGCTTCCGCCAGTTGGATAATCGCGTCGATGACCGGCTGGAAGCTTTGATGTCCGAACATCACCGCCCCCAGCATGATCTCTTCGGACAGCTCCTTTGCTTCCGATTCAACCATCAGCACGCCTTCGCGCGTTCCCGCCACAACCAGGTCAAGAGAGGTGCTTGACAGCTCATCAAGCCGGGGATTGAGGACATATTCGCCGTTGATATAGCCAACGCGACAGCCGGCCACCGGCCCAAGGAAGGGAACACCGGAAAGCGTCAGTGCCGCCGACGCACCGATCAGCGATGCAATGTCCGGATCGTTTTCAAGGTCGTGGCTGAGAACCGTGCAGATGATCTGCGTTTCGTTCCGATAGCCCTTGGCGAACAGCGGACGGATCGGGCGATCGATCAGCCGCGACGTCAGAATCTCGCGTTCTGCTGGACGGCCCTCACGCTTGAAAAAGCCGCCCGGTATCTTGCCGGCGGCAAAGNNCTTTTCCTGGTAATGAACAGACAAGGGAAAGAAGTCGAGTCCGGCCTTGGGCGTCTTCTCATACACGACCGTGCAGAGCACCTTGGTTTCGCCGAGCGTTACCATGACTGCGCCATCGGCTTGCCGAGCGATCTTACCACTTTCGAGAATCAGGGGACGCCCACCCCAGACGATCTCCTTACGAAACTCTTTTAGCATACTTACATCCTTTGGCTCGGGCGTACGCCGGCCTGCCTCTGATCAGGATGACCGACGGCGGCGCCAATGTTGGTCGACAGAACTGCGCTTACCGACGCAGCCCAAGCCGTTCCACCAGTCGCTCGTATCGGCCCATTTCCTTGCGTTTCAAGTAATCCAGAAGCCGGCGCCGCTGCCCCACCATCATCAACAGCCCCCGCCGGGTGAAAATCCTTTTTGTGCACCTTAAGATGCTCGGTGAGATTGCGAATCCGTTCGCTCAGGATAGCCACCTGCACCTCTGGCGACCCTGTGTCGCTGTCGGCTTTCGCGAACTCCTTGATAACTTCCTGCTTGCGGTCTGCAGTGATCGACATCGGATACTCCGTTCCTCAGAGATTTAATATGCGCAGCGGGTGAATTTCCCCACCCTTGATCTGTGCCAACGCAACCGGCTTTCCCCCGTCNACCGCGCAGATCACGGTGTCCCTTGCAACCTCGGTAAGGGGAGACCGGCTTGCCACGGGGAGCACCGAGATGGAGCGCCCGTGCTGGAGGCGTTTCGCCTCGGCCTCGGTAAGAACCAGCGCCGGGATGCCGGCCAGCGCCAATCCCACCGGAAGCAGATAGGTTTGCAGCTCAGAATTATGCCCGATTGCCTCCACCTTATCCAGGGATATCGCGTGCTGTTCTCCAAATGGGCCCACTGAGAGCCGGCGCAGTGCAACCACATGTCCGAGAGTCCCGAGCGCGCGCGCCACATCGCGCGCCAGTGCCCGCATGTAAACACCCTTACCAGACACCACCTCGAACGTTGCGTGATCCTCGTCCGAACACTCGATGAGTGTAAATCGATCGACATAGACCGTGCGTGCAGGCAGATCGACCGGTCGCTCGGCCCGCGCGAGGGCATAGGCACGCTCTCCCNNCACTTTAATCGCCGAAAACATGGGTGGAACCTGACTGATCTCACCGCAGAACTGAGGCAGAATAGAAGTAATTGCGGCTGCATCCGGCCGTATGTCGCTGATACCAATCACCTCGCCTTCAGCGTCGTCGGTGTTGCGCAACTCTCCCCAGCGAACCGTGAATCGATAGGTCTTCTTGCCGTCAACGACATAACTGACTGTTTTCGTCGCTTCTCCGAGAGCAAGCGGAAGCAGCCCGGTCGCCAGTGGATCAAGNGTACCNCCGTGACCAGCCTTTGCGGCGCCCGTCGCGCGTCGAACCCGGCTGACGACTGCAGCCGACGTCAGGCCAGCGGGCTTGTCGATGATCAACCAGCCATGAACGTCGCGACGCTTTGTTCCTGCTCTCACCCGATTATCCCTTTTTCTTATCGCTGGGCACATCGTCGCCCATCCTGTCTTTCCCGGTCGCGTCGTCATCAAGATCGCGTGCAACCAACGGATCGCGGAGAAGGTCTCCGATCCGATCCGCCTCATCAAAGGACCGGTCGATGCGGAATGAGAGCTCGGGCACGTAGCGCAGCCGGACCGTTTCACTCACCCTGCGACGCAGGAACCCTCTCGCCCGTTCCAGTGCCGCCACCAGCTCAGCTTCATGGCCGCCGCCAAGAGCAATGACAAAGACCACCGCCCGGCGAAGATCCGGGCTGACGCGCACTTCGGTGATGGTAACCGGAATATCAACAAACGCAGGATCGCGAAGCTCGCCGCGCTCAATGACCCAGGCAAGTGCGTGACGCAACTCTTCGCCGACGCGAAGCTGGCGTTGACTCGAGGACGAGTGAGATTTTGACATCAGCCGAGCGCACGGCGCCGGAGCACATCTTCTTCCGCGCTCCGCCTAGAGCTGCCGCGCGACCTCCTCGATCTCAAAGCACTCAATCCGGTCGCCGACCTGGATGTCCTGATAACTTGCCAGGGCAATACCGCACTCAAAGCCTTCCCGAATTTCGCGCGCATCTTCCTTGAAGTGTTTGAGCTGCGACAGTTCGCCTTCATGGATGACGACGTTGTCCCGCAACAGGCGCACCTTGCCCCTCGACGGACAATCCTCCGTGACCCGGCAGCCGGCGACCTTCCCAACTTTCGTTATGGTAAAGACTTCACGGATATCCGCATAACCCAGGATGTTTTCCCGCAGCACGGGAGCCAACATTCCGGTCAGCAGCGCTTTTACATCATCTGCAAGCTCGTAGATGATCGAATAATAGCGGATCTCCACGCCGTCGCGCTTTGCCATCTCGCGCGCCTGAGGATTGGCGCGAACGTTAAAGCCGATGATCAACGCATCCGAAGCACGCGCCAGACCAACATCGGTTTCGTTAATGCCGCCAACTCCCGAATGCAGAACGACGACCTTCGCATGTTCGCCGCCAAGCTTTTCCAAAGCTCCCACGATCGCTTCCGACGATCCGTGCACATCGGCCTTAATGACGACAGCCAGCTCCTTGCCTTCGCCCTCTTGAATGCGATTGAACAACAGCTCGAAGGTCCCGCCCCGGCTCAGTGATACCCGGGCGTCACGCGTCCGCCGTTGGCGGAACTCGGTCACTTCGCGTGCGCGCGCCTCGCTGGCCACAACGACCACGTCATCGCCGGCTGCGGGNGTGCCATTCAGCCCCAAGACTTCGACCGGCATGCTCGGGCCAGCTTCGGCGACCGTAGCGCCGGCCGCATCCATCAGGCCGCGGACCCGTCCCCACTCGCTGCCGGCAACAAAGATGTCGCCCACCCGAAGCGTTCCGCGCTGTACGAGAACGGTTGCCACCGTTCCACGTCCGCGCTCCACTTTGGATTCGATGATGACGCCTTCCGCAGCCCGATCCGGGTTGGCCTTCAGGTCAAGGAGTTCCGCCTGCAGCAGGATCGCTTCTGCAAGGCGGTCAAGGTTGATCCCTTCCTTCGCAGAAACCTCGATGCTCAGGGTTTCGCCACCCATGTCCTCGACCTGGATACCGTACTGCAGAAGCTCGGTGCGAACGCGCTGGGAATTGGCATCAGGACGGTCAATCTTGTTGATCGCGACAATAATCGGTACGCCTGCCGCTTTCGCATGATTGATGGCCTCGACTGTCTGCGGCATGACGCCGTCATCGGCAGCGACAACAAGGACGACGATGTCGGTCGCGCGCGCACCACGGGCCCGCATCTGCGTGAATGCGGCGTGGCCGGGCGTATCGATGAACGTAATACGGTCTCCTGTTTGCAGCGTCACCTGATAGGCGCCGATGTGCTGTGTGATACCGCCCGCTTCGTGCGCAGCCACATCAGCCTTCCGCAAAGCATCCAGCAGCGACGTCTTGCCGTGATCCACGTGCCCCATGACCGTGACAACCGGTGGCCGACGACACAGCTGATCTTCCGTATCCTCTCCGCCCTTCAGCCCCAGTTCGACATCCGCTTCGCTCACCCGGCGAACAGTATGACCGAATTCACCAACCAGCAACTCCGCGGTGTCGGCATCGATGGTATGGTTGATGGTCGCCATCACACCCATCCGCATCAGCGCCTTGATCACGTCGGCCGACCGCTCGGCCATGCGGTTCGCCAGCTCCTGGACAGTCAGGCTCTCTGGGATGACAACTTCCCGGAACACCTTGTGTTGCTCTGCCCGTTGCTGCTGCTGCTTGAGACGCTCCTTCTCACGGGCGCGCCGGACTGAAGCCAAGCTACGGACGCGCTCACTGTCATCGAGCGCCTCGGATAAATTGAGCTTGCCACCGCGCCGGTTGCCCGCTTCGGCGGGACGCCCCGGCTCAGCTCGCCGCGCCTCCATCCGCCCCGGCCGCTTCGCCCGGCTTTTCGCATCCGCCTCGCCTGCTGCGCCTGCTGATGGTTTCGCAGAAACCGCCTCTCTTCCTCCTGCCGAAGCCTTTTTGGCATCGGCGTCGGATGGCTTTGATTCTTTCCGATTTTCCGCCTGCGGCGCGGAATCAGCCGTCTCAGCCGGCGATGGCTCGGGAGCAGAAGCCGGGGCTGCTGCCTGTGCCTCCGGAACGGCTTCCTCAGCTGCCGGCGCCACCTCATCCGCTGCAGGCGGCTGCACCGCCTCATCCGCCGCAGGCGGCGGCATCGCCGCCTCCGCGGCAGGCGGTTGCACCGCCTCATCCGCCGCAGGTGGCGGCATCGCCGCCTCCGTGCTAGGCGAGACACCATCATCAGACACACCCGCCGCCGGAACGGCTTCGGCAGACACTTCTTCCGTGGTTTGTGGAGCCGCAAGTTGTTCCTCGGCCGGTTTCTCCACCACGTCTTCAACGTCGGCAGCAGGCGGATTGGCGAGCCGGTCCTCCTCGGCGCGCATCGCGTCCTGCAATACCCGGACGCGCATTGCCTTTTCCTTGCTGGTCAAACCGACCGCGGTTCTATCTCGCGACCTGCTATCCGGCCGTGTGACGCCCGCGAACGCTCCGCCGCTACCCCGACCAGCATCCCGCTCATGCCCCCGCGGGACTTCGGCCATCCGACCGCGGNNGAATCCGGCGTAGGTCCGCTTCTTGCGCACCTCGACCGTGACCATCTTTGAGCGACCATGCGCGAAGCTCTGCCGAACCTGGCCAGTTTCCACTGTTTTCTTCAATTCAAGCTTACCTGGCTTTTTGCGTCGCGTTCGTCGATATCGGTCATGTCATTTTCACGTCGAGTGGATCGCCCCGGAGGGCGAACGGGTCGATGTCAGTATCAGCGGCACGCATCCCGGACAACCGGGTTGCCTCGCGGATCAAGCGGGTCGTGAGTGGGCCTGCCGCGATGACTCCGTGCACGACTCTCTCGCCCAAGTGCCGCGGCAAGCTCCGAGGCGCTCAGTGAGCGCAACAATGGTATCGAAGGAGCCAACGCGCGCAACTTCCGAGACTCTCCAGGAGCACCGTCTCGTGCTTCAACCAGAAGCCCAGCCTGGCACGTCGTCAGCAGCCATTCGCGAACTCTTTCGAATCCGAACGTGGCCTGGCCCGCCCGCACCGAAAGACCGATCAGATTCTGACAGCGCTGCAACAGCAACTTCTCCACTCGTGCCCCTAAATCGTCCGGCACGAACACCGAGCGCCGTGCAGCCCGCGCGAAAACCTTATGATTCGCCGCCTGAACGGTCGCACGCTCGGCACCGACCCACAGACCACGACCGGGCAGGCGTTCGTCCACGTCGGGGTAACCACATCGGCCGCATCGAGCACAAAGCGGATCACCCGCGCTCGATCCAGCACGCGCCCGCTCACGATGCAGCGACGGTGGCCTGCCGGCATTCCGTTATCTGATCGGTGCGTTTCAGTCAGCACCGCGCCTCCGCCAATCACTGCCCGTCGTCACCTTTCTCCGTTGGAATATCCTCGCTCTGCTCGTCCGCGCCCTGCTCGTCTTCGAACCAATGAGCGCGTGCTCCCATGATCACATCGCTCGCCCGCTCACGGGTCATCGTGCCCTGCGGCGCAATTTCCAGAAGCTCATCCATCGAGAGGTCTGCCAAGTCGTCGAGAGTTTTCACTCCGGCCTCACCGAGAGCGGTGAGAATCGCCGGCTTCAGTCCCTCGATATCGGCCAGATCATCCGACACACCAAGTTCGACACGACGGCGATGAAACTCTTCATCACGCGCCTCTATAAAATTTCGGGCACGGGCACACAATTCTTCTGCGACGTGTTCGTCCATCCCCTCGACATCAGCCAGATCGCTGACCGGCACGTAGGCAACGTCTTCGATGCTGGTGAACCCTTCGGTTACCAGCAGATGCGCGATCACGTCATCAACATTGAGCGCATCGATGAACGTCCGTGAACGTGCTCGAAATTCGTCGTTCCGCCGCGTCGATTCTTCTTCTTCTGTCAGAATATCGATGTCCCAGCCGGAGAGCTGCGAAGCCAAGCGAACATTCTGCCCACGCCGGCCGATTGCGAGACTGAGCTGGTCGTCGGGAACCACCACTTCGATGCGTCCTGCCTCTTCGTCGAGGACAACCTTGGTGACCTCAGCAGGTGCCAGCGCGTTGACGACAAACGTCGCCGGATCATCGGACCACTGGATGATGTCGATCTTTTCTCCTTGGAGCTCGCCGACCACCGCCTGAACCCGTGAGCCGCGCATGCCAATGCACGGCCCCACTGGGTCGATCCCCGANTCCCGCGAGTGCACGGCGATCTTGGCACGAGACCCCGGATCCCTGGCAACCGCCTTGATCTCGATGATACCTTCGTAGATTTCCGGCACTTCTTGCGCGAAGAGCTTGGTCATGAACTGCGGATGGGTGCGCGAAAGAAACACCTGCGGTCCGCGCGGCTCTTCGCGAACGTCCATGATGTAGGCTCGGACGCGATCCCCGGTGTTGAAGTGTTCGCGAGGGATTGTCTCCTCCCGTCGCAACAACGCTTCCGCCCGGCCAAGATCCACGATGACATTGCCGAACTCGACCCGCTTCACGAGCCCGTTGACAACATCGCTCACCCGGTCCTTGAACTCGTCGTATTGTCGGCGACGCTCCGCCTCGCGCACCTTGTGCACGATCACCTGCTTCGCCGTCTGCGCCGCAATGCGACCAAAATCGATTGGCGGGAGGNNGTCGACCAGGAAGTCGCCAAGCACCGCCGTAGGTTGCTTGCGACGCGCGACGTCGACCAGCACCTGGGTTGCCTCGTTTTCTACGGCCTCGACCACCTCTAGATAGCGGGCGAGCGAGATCTCGCCGGTATTGCGGTCAATGTGCGCACGGATATCGTGATCATGCCCGTATTTGGAGCGTCCGGCCTTTTGAATTGCCTGCTCCATCGCCTCGAGCACCTCTTCACGGTCAATGCTCTTGTCGCGGGCGACCGTGTCGGCGACCTGCAGCAATTCTGGACGGGCGTGAACCGCACTCGTTTCCATCGGCACCGTGCTCATTGTCAGTGAACGTTTCCTGTTGTCTCGTCGTCAGCAGCCTGCTCAGCGTGCGCAGCCAGCAGTTCGTCCGTCAACACCAGCTTGCCCCGCAGCACATCGGCAAAGGGTATCGTCAGCTCGTTTCCGTCGACCAACAGCCGGACCGAATCACCCATCGTCCCCAGAATCCTGCCACGAAAACGCCGCCGGCCATCCGCCGGGCGGGACAGCTCGATACGGGCCTCAAATCCGGAAAAACGCGTGTAGTCGGCGAGCCGGACAAGCGGCCGGTCAATTCCAGGCGAACTGACCTCCAGCGTGTAGGCACCGTGAATCGGATCCTCGACATCGAGAACAGCCGAAATCGCATGACTAAGGGTGGCACAGTCATCGACTGACATCGCTCTCCTGTCAGCACGTTCAGCCATAATCTGCAGCCGCACTCGCTCCCGTCCCTGAACCTGAACCCGCACCAATTCGTATCGCAGCGCCTCAAGAGTCGGCCGCACCAAGTCGGCGATGCGCTCGGCCAACTCCATTACGCTCACTCCCGTGTCTTACGTGTGCATAGGGCCCGGCCACTGGTCGAACAAAAAGGTGAGCCTTGGGCCCACCCTTGCCATATCCATCGAACACTCGGCCTTGGCCAGCCGTGTCTTCAAAATCCAGCGCACCCCTGCTGTGCTCGTATATAACTGGCGACGGTGCCGGTACAAGCGTTTTTGCCGGGTCTGAACCCTACAACTTACCCTCGAGCCGCCGGAAACGCAGATAAACGCATGGCGACCCGCGTGCCAGCGCCTTTCGTTCGTAGCGGGTCCCCGGCCAGTCAACCGGCGGCATCCGCCAGTCGTTCGCGTCTTCGGCACACCACTGGAATTCAGAATGTTCGGTGGTAATCGCCAGTGTCCACTGAACATAATCCATGTGGTCAGAAGCGAAAAGCAGCTCACCTCCCGGCTTCAGAACACGCGCCATCTGTCGGATCGTGTCGTGCTGAATCAAGCGCCGGCGATGGTGCCGTCGCTTGGGCCACGGATCCGGGAACAGAACGAACAGACGACCGAGGCTTGCACTTCTCAGACGGGCAATCAGCGGACGTGCATCTTCAGCGTGAACACGAACCCGATCGTCAAGCCGGTGCTCGCGAATGCGTGCGAGCACTGCCGCCACGCCATTGAGATACGGTTCGCAAGCGATGAAGCCGATATCCGGCCGAGCGAGTGCACGAGCTGCCAAGTGTTCGCCCGCGCCGCACCCGATCTCGAGCCACACCTCGGTGATTCCACCTGGGAACATCAGGCGTGGATCAAATGTGGCGCCGGATTCCGTGTCGGGAACGGTCAGCCGCGGAAGCAGTTCGGTTACAAGCCGCTGCCGGCCCGGCCGCAGACCACGGCTGGAACGACGTCCATACACCCGCGTGCGGAGCGGCTCCGCCGCCCCGCCCTCCAGATGCGTCATCGGGATACGTCACCGGGCTCCGAATTCGCTCCGCAGTTCGTCGACCATATTGATCAGTTCCCAGGAGAAGCCGCCGTCCGGCTCAGGCTCGCGACCGAAGTGGCCGTAAGCCGCCGTCCGCGCATAGATCGGACGATTGAGCTGCAGATGCTTACGGATACCGCGCGGCGACAGGTCCATCTGCTGCTGCAGGACTTCAGAAAGCCGTTCTTCATCCACTTGGCCAGTTCCATGCGTGTCCACATAGACCGAAAGCGGACGCGAAACACCAATGGCATACGACAGCTGGATGGTGCAGCGCTCGGCCAGTTCAGCCGCGACCACGTTCTTTGCAAGATAGCGCGCGGCATAGGCGGCCGAGCGGTCAACCTTGGTTGGATCCTTGCCGGAGAACGCACCGCCTCCATGTGGCGCAGCACCACCATAAGTATCAACGATAATCTTGCGGCCGGTCAGTCCCGCATCTCCATCCGGCCCGCCGACAACAAAGCGACCGGTCGGATTGACGTAGAAGTACTCATCGTCACACATCCAGCCTTCCGGCAGGACGTTGACGACGTGCGGCCGCACGATCGCGCGCACATCATCAACACTGAGGCGCTCGGCATGCTGTGTGGAGACAACGACGGCGGTTGCGCCTACCGGCTTGCCGTCAACATACCGCAACGTCACCTGACTTTTCGCATCCGGCCCCAGGTCGGGCTCTGCGCCAGAATGGCGTGCCTCTGCGAGCGAGCGCAGGATAGCATGTGCATAATAGATCGGCGCCGGCATCAGCACGCCGGTTTCGCGGCAGGCATAGCCGAACATGATACCCTGGTCACCCGCACCTTCGTCCTTGTTGCCGGCGGCATCAACACCAACTGCGATGTCCGGGGACTGTGAGTGAATGTGCGACTGGACTTCGGCATGCTTCCAGTGAAAGCCATGCTGCTCGTAGCCGATCTCCCGGACCGCATGACGCGCGATTTCCTGGAACCGATCATGGGTCAACGAATCCGGCCCGCGCACCTCTCCCGCCAAGGCGATGAAATTGGTAGTGCACATGGTTTCCACGGCGACGCGTGACATCGGATCTTCGGTGAGAAAGGCATCCAGGATCGCATCGGAAATCCGGTCACAGACCTTGTCCGGGTGACCTTCGGAAACCGACTCACTGGTGAATACGTAATCTTTCTTCCACACGCTGGTACCCCTCCTCTGACAGTTATGGCAAGCCAAGACGTGCGCCGCACGACGGAACAGCGATTGGATCGCACTCGCCATGGCACGAAGTGGGCTTGCTTCAGAGAAAATGGCGTGCGACGGCGGCTAGACGACGAGCGCTGTTCTGCCGGGCGCGAGCACACGCGTCAAGGCGTTTTATCCAGATGCGCATCCAGGGCTACTGCAGGGCGTGCACCAGCCTGCTTCTGTGGCGGCGAGCAAGATCAGAACTCGTCCAGCGACTCACTCTGCCTCATCTGACGTACCCAGCGATTTCGTGAGCTCGAACAGGCGCTTGCGAACCTGAGGATCGCTGATGCGATAATAGGCGCGCACCAGCTCAAGGGTTTCGCGCCGGGTCAGAGGATCCGGATCCAGGCTTTGCTGCTGCTGATCGTGCAGAGCGGGCATCCCATCGTCACGGGAGTGCACCCTTTCAGCCATGTCGTCGAAGAAAAACGACACGGGCACATCGAGAATGCGGCTGAACTCGAACAGGCGCGATGCTCCGATGCGGTTTGCCCCGCGTTCATACTTCTGGATCTGCTGGAATGTCAGGCCGACTGCTTCTCCGAGCTTCTCCTGACTCAATCCGAGCAAGGTGCGGCGCAACCGAACACGGCTGCCGACATGGATATCGACGGGATTCGGTGTGCCCGGAGGCAGGCGGTCCGCCTTGCCCGTCCGGCTTCCAATCCTGCCTTTGCGCCTTCCGATGGTCTTACCGTCAGCCATGTACTTGATGTCGCACGCCCAGGGAACATGAAATCTCACCCTCTACGCGCCGCCTGCAAAGCAACTTTCCAAGTCAGCTTTGTCACCGCTGCGCGTATCCACAGACAATATTATGCAAATTGTGAGCGTTTTCGCAACACTTGTTCGCGTTTAATCTGTTTCTCGTGAGAGTTTCTCCCCAAAAAGGGGTCGATCACGACGACTCGCCCGGACNCCGAATGCGCCAACCAGCAAAGTCAACCCTAACACCGGCCAGACACCCGTAATCGCAAATGGTGTCGGCCGCGAAAGCGCTTGCGGCAGCAGTCCGTCGACCACGCCGCGTTCTCCCAACCCCAGCATCGACGTCACCCGGCCCAAGGGATCGATAACCGCGGAAATGCCGGTATTGGCGACGCGGACCAGAGGAAGACCTTCCTCGACTGCCCGCAATCGCGCCGAAACCAGGTGCTGATATGGACCGGCAGAGCGACCGTACCAACCGTCATTTGTCAAGTTCAGCAACCAGCTTGGCCGATCGTCGCGTCGGGCAACCTGCCCCGGAAAAATCACCTCGTAGCAAATCAGCAGCCCAACCGGAGGCAGGCCGTGCAGATGCAACGTTTGCAGACCCGGACCGCGCGAGAAGTCCATTGAGCCGCCGGCGATGCTGCCCAACCCCAGCACACTTCTGAGTGGCATGTACTCTCCGAATGGAACCAGATGCGCCTTGTCGTAATGGGCGATGATCGTTCCCGAATCATCGATTACGAGCGCGCTGTTCCAAACCTGGAAGGGCTCGATGCCGGGAGACGTCGTCCGCAGGGTCCCGAGGATGGTGAGGCCTCCGGAGGTGAACCTGCCCAGCATGCGAAGCCGTTCGGTGTCGTGTGCGAGAAACAGTGGCGCCGCTGCCTCGGACCAGATTACAACCGTAGGAGGCGGATTCCCGGGCAGAGCGCCCAGTTCCGCCTGCGCCCGCAGATGTGCATCGACGAGATCGCGCCGCCACTTCAGATTTTGCGGAATATTGCCCTGCACGAGGCGGAGATTGACGCCCTCGACGATGCCGACGTTTCCGATGGCCGCAAGCCGCACCAGTCCAAAACCCAGGAACGACGCGAGGACCAGAAGCGCTGCACCCAGGGGTTTCCAGCGCCGCAGCCCCGTTGCCCCGGAGTAGACCAGCGCAGCGGGCATCGCAGCGGCCACAACAGTCGCCAAGCTCAGCCCGTAAACACTGATCACGGAGGCTGGCTGCACCATCGCATCCGAAAACGCCCACACGGTGCCGATCAGATTCCAGGGAAAGCCGGTGAACATCCAGCTCCGCACCCATTCCATCACCGTCCAGGCGGCGGCGAAGACCAGAACCCGGCCGACACCCGGACGAGGTGCGAGGCGGGACAGTGCACAGGCCACGGCCACGTTGGGTGCCAGCAACGCGGCGAGCGCCACGGGCGCCAGCGGTGCCACCAAGCCAAACTGCTCCGGCTTTGTCAGCAGCGCATTGGCGACCCAATACAATCCGGCCGTGAAATTACCCCAGCCGAAAAAGCCGGTGAGCAGAACCTGCCGCCACGTCCGCGCGCCGTCCAGCAGCCAGACCACCCCGACAAATGCCGGCACCAGTGCGGGAACGACATAGATGGGTGGCAGCGCCAGGACGGCTGTCGCCCCCAGGATGAAGGCCAACACTGCGCGACGCCAACCGCTTGCGCCAGCAACATACGCCGCAACCGCACGCAAGCTGCGCCATGGACCCACGCTTTCCTGGCACCACGCAATATTACCGAATTTTCAGCCATTGTTATTCAACCATGGTTACTCGACCATGGTTACTCGACCATGGGCGACTTTTCACCTTCAGAACCCGTTTCGTCGGGATTGGCGCGCCGCACTCTCACACGCCGAATACGCCGCGGATCTGCCTCCAGGACCTCGAATTCAAGACCAGAGGGATGGCGAATGAGTTCGCCGCGAATGGGAACGCGGCCAACGAGCGAGACGACGAGACCGCCGATGGTATCGAACTCATCGCGCTCCTCTTCGCTGAGCACTAATCCGGCCTGTTTTTCGAGATCTTCGACAGAGACCCTGGCATCGGCTTCCAGCGTGCCATCGGCAAGGCGTTGCAGCGTGGGTTCCTGGCCCGTGTCATGCTCATCGTTGATTTCGCCAACGATCTCCTCGACGAGATCTTCGATGGTAATCAATCCGTCCACCCCACCGAACTCGTCCACGACCAAAGCCATGTGCGACCGAGTGGCCCGCATTTCGAGCAGCAGCTCCAGCACTTCCATGGACGGAGCCACAAACAGCACCTTGCGAAGCAGCTTCGAGAGGTGGAACTGATCGTCCTTGCCCCGCCAAGCAAGCACGTCCTTGATGTGGACCATGCCGATCGCGTCGTCGAGTGTCTCGCGATAGACCGGCAGCCGGGAGTGACCACTGCTGGTAATGAGAGCGATGACTTCGCTCAGCGGCGCCTCCACGTCGATCGAGACAATGTCAGCGCGCGGAACCATGACGTCCCCGATGGACCGGCCGCGAATGTTAAGGATGTTCGACAGCAGGATGCGTTCATCATCTCCCAGCGCTTCTTCGGACTCGCTGCCTGCCTCGATCAGCTCATCCAGCGCGTCGCGGACGGACGCATCACCGTTGCGGAGCAGCCCGACCCGACGCAGCGCACCGCGGATCACCTTGCCAAGAGCCGGATCGTGCCGCGCAGCGGCTGCCGGCCGCGAGCCGGATCGCTGGTCCGTGCCCGCCGGCGAAGAGCAAGACTCGTCGTTACTCATTGCAAGGAGTTGCCTGGCTCAGCGTACGGATCAGCAACACCCATTTGCGCGAGAATCCGCGTCTCCAGCGCTTCCATGGCGGCCGCTTCGGCTTCCATCCCGTGATCGTGCCCCAACAGATGCAAGGTAGCATGAACGACGAGATGGCTTAAATGGTCAGCAAGCGATTTGCCATCACACTTCGCTTCAGCGGCCATCGTCTCGAATGCAATCGCAATATCGCCAAGATCAGGAGGGGGACCGTCCGCGCCAATCGCAGCCAGGAGATCGGGCTCAACAGCCGGGAACGAAAGAACATTGGTCGGCCGGTCGACGCCACGAAAGCGGTGATTCAGATCACGAAGGCACGCATCGTCGGCCAGTAAAATGCAGACATGCATGTCCTGCGGAGGCCGAGCCGTTTCGACATGGGTAATCGTGGCGATCACAGCCGCCCGACAGATGGTCTCGACATCAGGCACAACATCACGCCACCGTTCGGTCTCGATCAGCACATCCACATCAGGAACTGCGTCGTCGACCGTCACGCTCGGATTCATATTCAGCTCCCACCCGCAGACGCTCCTCAGCCTGGTCGTACGCGCGTACGATGCGGGTGACCAGCGGGTGCCGCACGACGTCCGCTTCGGCAAACTCAATGACGGCAATGCCCGGCACGTTGCTCAGGATTTCCAGCGCCTGGCGGAGACCGGAGCGGGTTCCCTTGGGCAGATCAACCTGGCTGAGATCCCCGGTGATCACCATTCGTGCCCCNTCACCCAGCCGGGTGAGGAACATCTTCATCTGCACGGCGGTCGTATTCTGCGCCTCATCGAGGATAACGAAGGCGTTCGCCAGTGTCCGGCCGCGCATGAATGCCAGTGGCGCCACCTCGATTTCACCACTTTCAAGCCGCTTGATCACCTGCGGCGCTGGCAGCATGTCATACAGAGCGTCGTAGAGAGGACGCAGGTACGGGTCCACCTTTTCGCGCATGTTGCCGGGCAGGAAGCCAAGCTGCTCACCGGCTTCGACGGCTGGGCGCGACAAAATGATACGCTCCACATCGCCATTCACCAGTCGTTCCACTGCCTTCGCCACGGCGAGATAGGTTTTTCCGGTGCCCGCGGGTCCGACGCCAAACACAAGGTCGTGTTGGTCGATGGCATTCAGATANCGCCCCTGCGTCAGACTGCGGGTACTGACGGTTCGCGCCCGGATAACAACGCTTGACTCAGCACTGCTTGGCATAGGCCTGGCTCTGCCCTCCTGAACCGCTGCCTCGCCCGGCACCATGCGCAGTGCGGCATCGACATCGGACAGCCGCAACGCATGTCCCTTGCGCAACCGGGCGTAAAGCCAGTCGAGCACTGAAGCCGCCGTCGCCACCGCAGGCGGCGATCCATCGATCGTCACTTCGTTGCCGCGGGAATAGATCGAAACACCCAGCTGCTGTTCGATCCGCGCCAGATGACTGTGATGCGCCCCGAACAGCTCAAGCACCAAACGGTTGTCATCGAACCGCTTGTGCAGCGGTTCGCCGCTCCCTTCACCCGTCACCGCAGCGCTGCCATCGGCCCGNGGTCAACTGGCCACGACCGCAGCAAGGCTGTTGGGGCCGGCCGCCGTGATCCGGACATTTACCACTTGGTGCAGCAATGCGTTCGATGCCTCGACATGAACCGCCTGCATGTAAGGGCTGCGGCCGACCAGCTGCCCAGGCTTCCGACCCGGGTTCTCCAGCAGGATGCCAAGCTCGCGGCCGATCATCGACATATTGAAGGCTCGCTGCTGTGAGTCGAGCAACTGTTGCAAGACATGCAACCGTTCACTTTTCACGGGTTCGGGAACCTGGCCAACCTCGGCGGCAGCGGGNGTGCCGGGGCGAGGACTATATTTGAACGAATACGCCTGAGCGTACCCCACATCTTCCACCAGCCGGAGAGTCTGCTCAAAATCCTTATCCGTCTCGCCCGGAAAACCAACGATGAAGTCTGAACTGAGCGCAAGATCCGGGCGGGCGTTCCGCAACCGCTCGATCAGGCGCCGGTAGTCATCGGCCCGGTGCCGCCGGTTCATCGCGGCGAGAACGCGGTCCGAGCCCGATTGCACCGGCAAATGCAGATAGGGCATCAGCTGCGCCACNTCGGCGTGGGCACGGATGAGTGCATTATCATGGTCCGCCGGGTGTGACGTCGTGTATCGGATACGCTCAATGCCGTCGATATCCGCGAGCGCCCGAATGACATCGGCCAAGCCGCGCAACGAACCGTATGCCGCAGCACCACGGTACGCATTGACATTTTGCCCGAGCAGAGTGACCTCGCGAACNCCTTGGCGCGCGTACGCGTGTGCTTCGTGCAGCACATCATCGAACGGACGCGAGTACTCCGCTCCNCGTGTGTAGGGCACAACGCAGAACGTGCAGAATTTGTCGCAACCTTCCTGGATCGTCAGGAACGCACTTGCCACCCCCGGCTTCAACTTACGTTCCGGAAGAACATCGAATTTTGGTTCTGCCGGAAAGTCCGTCTCCAGCACGGCACCCGCCTCGCGATGGACGCGTGCGACCAATTCCGGGAGATGATGGTAGGTCTGCGGTCCGACCACAATATCCACAAAGGGCGCCCGCGCCAGCATTTCAGCACCCTCAGCCTGAGCGACGCAGCCAGCCACAGCCAGCAGAACCCTTCTACCATCCGCGTCAGACTTCAACCGTCGCAGACGACCGAGCTCCGAGTACACTTTCTCGGCCGCCTTTTCACGGATGTGGCAGGTGTTCAATATGACCAGATCGGCTTCGGCAGCGGTTTCCACCGGCGCATATCCGATTCCTGCCAGAAGCTCCGCCATCCGGGCGGAGTCGTACACATTCATCTGGCAGCCGTAGGTCTTGATGTGCAGTTTTCTGGTCAACGCCTCTGCAAGCGCCAGCTAATTCGAGTCACCGCCTGCGCACACCGTGCGAAGCGACGAGCCGCCATGACAGCGCCACGCCAAGCCACGGTATCAGGCCGTTGAGGGTGTCAAGCGAGGGGTGGTCGAATCGGAGGCCCTACTTCTCCCTCGATTCCACGGGCACGCCAAACAGCTCCAACCGATGGCCAACCAGCCGATAGCCGTGCCGCTCGGCAATCTGCCGCTGCAACACTTCGATCTCCGGGCTACGGAACTCGATGACTTTCCCGGATTGAATATCGATGAGATGATCGTGATGATCTTCGCTTACTTCTTCATACCGCGAACGCCCGTCTCCGAAGTCATGCCGCTCAAGAATATTTGCTTCCTCGAACAAACGCACGGTACGATACACAGTCGCGATACTGATCCGCGGATCGATGCGAACCGCGCGACGATAGACTTCCTCCACATCCGGATGGTCCGTGGCATCGGACAGCACGCGCGCGATGATCCGGCGCTGGCCGGTCATCTTCATACCTTTTTCCAGACACAGATGTTCGATTCTGGAAAGCTGCGTCATTACCCTCCCCGTCCTCGTGGCAACGTGGGCGTTGCACCCTTGTTTATACTGATAATGTTTCAGAGTTGCACATCTTAAGCGCATGCCGCTCTCGGCACCGCACGGCCCGTTCTAGCCACCTTCCCCACCTGGCCGCGACGCGTCGTTCCAAGACCGATTTCCTTGGCCAAGTTGCTGCGATGTTTTGCGTAGTTCGGAGCAACCATCGGGTAGTCGGGCGCCAGACCCCAGCGATCCCGATATTCATCCGGCGTCATATCATACGCCGTCTTCAGATGCCGCTTCAGCATCTTGAGTTTCTTGCCGTCTTCGAGGCAAATGATGTAATCAGGGAAGATTGATCGCTTGATCGGCACGGCCGGTTTCGGTCGCTCTGCTTCGACGGGTGAAACTCCAACCAACTTCAAAGTATGATAGACGTTCTGAATCAGGCTTGGCAGCTCTGCGGCAGCAATTGGATTATTGCCAACGTGGGCGGCAACGATTTCCGTAGTAAGTTCAAGCATTTCAGTACTATCAGCCTTCTCGGGCATAGATTTTCTTCCTTTATATTGCATTAAGAGCTTTGCATACATAGTGAGTACTCAAGAAAAATCAACCCGCACTGAGGCCAAATAGAGTGCATGAAGCATATCAGAGCGTAGCGGACTTTTTGGATATCACCGGCGAGATCTGCCCCTCACCTTCGTTCGTATAAAACTCCTGATCGAACGAATGGCCCCCGGACAAACCGCCGAGATCTTGCTGAAGGGGAGCGAGCCGCTCTCGAATGTGCCGCGCGCGGTTGCCCAGCAAGGCCACGAGATCCTCGAACTGTCCCCGTGCTCACGCGACGGCAGCCCGAAAGACGCTTACCGTCTGCGAATCCGCAAGAAGCCCTGAGTGGTTACAAATCGCTGCGGAAGATCAGCGCGTCCTCGGCTTGATCACCGGCTCGGCGGTAGTAACGGCGGCGACGTCCGACGGCACGCATGCCCAACGCGGTATACAGACGCCGTGCCGCGACATTGCTCTCCGCCACCTCAAGGAACACACACAGTGCGCCGCGGCGCTCCGTCTCATTCAGCGCGCTCGTCATCATCAGGCGGCCGACACCGTGTCCCCGGAACTGCGGCATCACGCAGCAGGTTAAAATTTCCCTCCTCCCCAGCGACACGGCAAAGGCCNNAAAGCCCGCAGGCTGTTCCGAACACGAAACGATGATGCCGAAAATGCCCAGCTGGTTCAGCAGCGTCTGCAGNGAAAGCGGCCCCCAGGGTTCCTCAAAACATGCTGCATGCATTTCTGTCAGGACGCTGACATGTGCCGGCCCGGCGTCGACAACGCTCAGCGGCCCGACACACATACTGGACCTCCGTTTCCGAACCTCGTCGTGGCCGCCGCTCGCAGGTAAACCGGCGACGGCGGAATTNCGGGGACGTTCCCCCGCCAGCCAGCGACCCGCCGCCAAACTCGCGACCCGTCCCGCGCTCGGATGCGGAGGTGCGGCCATGACATCGACCTCGATTCCACTTTGGCGAAAGACCGCGGCCAGAGTTTCGCAGGAGTCCCCTGCCAGCATCAGTACCTGCCCAGCCACGGCGATGTCTCGACAGGCAGCAGCGGTCGCTATCGCGGGCGGCGTAACGGGTCGGGACTCGACAAAGCTCTGCGCGTAGTAATCGCCACGCTTGGTATCAAGTGCAACCAGGAGCTTGCGGTCTGCGGCTNNGTCTTCCAGTCCATCCTCCGCAATCGCCTCAAGCGTCGAGACGCCGAAACATGGCAGCCCAGCCGCAAGAGCAATGCCGCGGGCTGCTGCCAGCCCGACCCGTAACCCGGTAAAGGCGCCGGGGCCCACGCTGACCGCCACTGCATCGAGTTCCGAAAAGCTGGTTCCGGCCGAACGCATCACCTCCAGAATCATCGGCAACAACGCTTCGGCGTGCCCCNNGCGCCATCGGCTGCAGGCATTCGACGACGCCCCCGCATTCCACACCGCAGCCGAACAGGCGGATGCAGCGGTATCGATGGCAAGCAGCCTCATCGCCCTCTCCTCTCCCAGCGGTTTCGGCTGCACCGGATCCCGGCCACGGAGCTGCTCCTGGCGGCGTACCGCCGACGCGATATACTGCGTGAGGGAAATTGGCCGCAGGAGTTCCTGATCCGATGCTGGTGGAAATTACCGCCGAGGGATACGGCGTCGATATCGAGTTGCTGTATGCAACCTCCGCCAATTTGACGGGCCGGCCGATCTACCGGCGCGCCGCCTGCTATCTGCACGCCGATGCGGCAGCTCTGCTGGCCCGCGCGGTCTCCNTGGCCCGCCCGCTCGGCCTGCGTCTGAAGCTGTTCGACGCATTCCGTCCGTCCGAAGCACAATGGATCCTGTGGCATCATCTTCCCGATCCCAACTATATCGCTGATCCGAGCCGCGGCTCGCCGCACAGCATGGGCGCGGCGGTCGACCTGACCCTGGTTGATACGGCAACCGGCCGGGAACTGAACATGGGGACCGGCTTCGACGATATGCGGCCACTGTCGTGGCACGGGGACACCTCGATCGACGCCGAGGCCCAGCGCCGACGGATGGTCCTGCTGGGACTCATGTCTGCCGCCGGCTTTGACTTCTACAAAAACGAATGGTGGCACTACCAGCTGTTCCAGCCACGCGGGCGCTATCCCGTCCTGTCCGACAGCGTGCTGAAGACAGGTCTGATGTAACATCCGGTCACGACGGCCCAGCGGCCGTTCGGACGAGGTCCTGCCTCACACGATCTGGCATGCCTCTTCAAATGCCAGCCGCGGACCGCGTGGACGCAGCTTGTCCGAATCTCCGTAGCCCAGGTTGCATAGGAAATTGGACCGAATGGAAGTTCCTGCGAAGAACGCTTCATCAACCCTGGTGTTATCGAACCCGGACATCGGACCGCAGTCGAGCCCCAGGGCACGGGCCGCGAGGATCAGATAGCCAGCTTGCAGCGTCCCGTTGCGAAACGCCGTCGTCTCGATCAGAGGCTCGTTGCCGACGAACCAAGCCCGCGCGTCGGTATGTGGATACAGCTCGGGAAGCCGATCGTAGAACGCCATGTCGTAACCGATGATCGCCGTTGCCGGAGCCGCCATCGTCTTATCGGCATTTCCGGGCGCAAGCGCCGGACAAAGCTTTTCTTTCGCTGCAGGCGAAATCACGAAGACAATGCGGGCGGGGCTGCAATTGACGCTGGTCGGTCCCATGCGCGCCAAATCCCAGACGTGGCGCAACAGGTCTTCGCTCACCGGACGATCAAGCCAGACGCTGTGGGTCCGCGCCTCCCGAAACAGCCGTCTTAAACAATGCTCTTTGGCGTCCGTTTGATTCACGTTGTTCCCCTTCGGTCGTTATGCGGCGGATCAGACGGATCCCGGCGCGGTTCAAGCCGGGCTCCGTCGAACCGATCCAGCTGTTCGCTCGAGATCACGGCACGCAGGCTGTCAATGCCCAGCCACGACGGTGAGCGACTGGACGGCAGTGTCTGAATCAGCGCTTCACCATCGAGCGGCACCCCNTGCTTACGGAGCTGTTCCCGCGCTTGCCGGAATTCACTGAACTGCGGCTTCGTGTTGACGGCATGCATCTGATTACGGATGGACTCATCAAGCGGCTCTTCAGCTACCTCAGGTGCACTGCCCGGAGATACACTCAAAGCTTGCTGCGTGGCGAGGGAAGCACCACCGGCGTTTGGTGCGCCGCCGGAGCGGACCGTCCAGCGGCGCTCGCGACCAACGACCGCAAGGATAATCGACGGAGGCACCGCGTCGAGACGGCGTGCCAGTTCTGCCAGATTGTCTTTTGAAACCCGATAGCGGTCGGCCGTCACCGCCAGCCACAACCGCTCCTCAGGGCTCGGCTCTTCTCCCATTCTGAGCCTCTGCCGCACGTCCCACAGACGGCCCTGCTCCGTCAGAATCGTCTCGTTGACCAGGAGCACGAGCGGCAGCGCCCTGCGAACGAACCATTTGCGAGCCTCCCCGCTTCAAGTTCATGTCCTGCTGGTTCGATGACGGCACTGCGGGGACCGGCGCCCCGCCGCCACCGCGTCAAGGTCGTACCCCACCGTCCACGGTGGCGGAACGACGTCGATCCGTTCGCGCAAAGCGGCGTCACTACCCAAAGCCGCGCCCTCGCTTGTGGGGCGGTACGTTCTGGGGTAGGCGCGGCATCCGACGTTTCCTGATCCGATACCGCCCCAAACACACCAATGCCAAGTGCAACGACCACCGCCCCACCGAGGAAGATCAGCGCTAATCGCTCAAATCCCCGGACCATCGTCACACCTCAAGACCGACACGGGGTGTACGCCCCTCTCGTGCCGGACAGACGCCAACACCCAGCACTCACGGCTTGTGATCAACCCGTCATGACAGAAGCGCGCGATGGTGCAGTCAGGCACCGCTGACACCATTCTACCACTCGACGGGCCGAACCTCGGTCACTTCCGGGACGTAGTAGCGCAACATGTTTTCAATGCCGTGGCGCAACGTCATCGTCGAACTCGGGCATCCGGAACACGCCCCTTGCATGTGCAAATAGACCACGCCGTCTTCATAGGCTCTAAAAATGATGTCGCCGCCATCCTGAGCGACCGCCGGACGGACGCGCGTCTCAATCAATTCCTTGATCTGCGCGGTGACCTCGTCGTCTTCGGGAGAAACAGCCCCTGTTTCCGCTCCGACATTGCCAACGATCACCGGCTGACCGGACGTGAAGTGATCCATGATCGCGCTGAGCACGAACGGCTTAAGCGCTTCCCAGTCATGTTCAGCGTCCTTGGTCACGGTTACGAAGTCTGTCCCGAGAAACACGCCGGTGACTCCGTCAAGGGCGAACAAGCTGGTTGCCAGAGGAGAAACCGTCGCTTCGTCGGACGTTGTAAAGTTCGCAGTGCCGGCGTTCATCACCACCTGCCCTGGCAAAAATTTCAACGTTGCCGGGTTCGGTGTTACCTCGGTCTGAATGAACATTCGATCCTCGTATCCAATAGCAGCGGCTGCGCGGGGAGTTCGCGAGCGATTGTCCGTCTAATTTGGTCAGACAATGCCCCCTGATCAAGAATGACCGGACGCCCCGGGGACCAGAAATCCGACCGCCTCAAAGACCTCTCGCATGACCGGCTCAGCCAGTGCACGGGCCCGTTCCGCGCCTTGCGCCAGGATTGCGTCGAGATGGCCGGGGTCGGCTTCCAGGCGCCGCATCTCCTGTGTGATCGGTGCCAGCCTCGCGACCGCGAGATCCGATAACTCCCGCTTGAAGACCGAGAACATCGATCCGGCAAATCGCTCGCAGGCATGCTCCAGGCTCTCGTCGGCGAGTGCGGCGTAGATNCCGAGAAGGTTTGCCGCCTCTGCTCGCCCCTCAAGTGCCTCCACCGACTCGGGAAGAGGATGCGGGTCCGTTGTCGCCTTCATGATCTTTTTCCGAATGGCGTCGGTATCATCAGTCATGTTGATCCGCGAGTATTCAGACGGATCCGACTTGCTCATCTTGGCCTTGCCGTCGCGCAGCGACATGACCCGGGTTGCGGGTCCGAAAATCAGCGGTTCGGGCAGGGGAAACAGTGCGACGCGGAAGTCGTTGTTGAACTTCTGTGCGATGTCGCGCGCCAACTCCAGATGCTGCTTCTGATCTTCGCCCACCGGCACATGCGTCGCCTTGTAAGCGAGAATATCGGCGGCCATCAGGTTGGGATACACATACAGGCCAACCGACGCGTTCTCCCGGTGTTTGCCGGCCTTCTCCTTGAACTGCGTCATGCGGTTGAGCCAGCCGAGACGGGCAACGCAGTTGAGGACCCAGGCCAGCTCCGCATGCGCCGAGACTTGGCTCTGGTTGAAAATGATGTGTTTTTCGGCATCGACGCCGGCAGCCAGCATCGCTGCGGCGATGCGTCGGGTGTTCTGTTTCAGTTCGGCCGGCTCCTGCCAGACCGTGATCGCATGCAGGTCAACGACACAGAAGATGCATTCGAATTCGTTTTGCAGCCGCACCCAGTTGCGCAATGCCCCCAGGTAATTGCCGAGGTGCAGGTTGCCGGTGGGCTGGATTCCTGAAAAGATACGATTCATCAGATCGAACAGTCCGTTTGGAGCGGCCGGGTTATCACCCGTGCACCGAGGGTGGTCAAGTTGCGCGCGTGTCGCGCTGGAACAGTGTCTTCAGCTCGCCGACGCTGGCCGCGCCCGTAAGTTGCGCCATCAGCCCGAACACAATCAGACCGGTGGCAATCAGAACGCTCAGAGCGCAAGCCCGCTCGACGAAGCCGCCGACCATCCATGGTGCGAGCAGCATCTGCAAGACGACCAGCGTTCCCGCCATCACCGCAGCGGCCACCAGCGTTCGCAACAACCGCGTCTTCAAACGCGCATCGGGTCTGAAAAATCCGCGACGATACAGCACGACCGCAAGCAGCAGCGCGTTGACCCAGTTGGCGATTGATGCCGCCGCAGCAATGCCTACGTGCCGCAGAGACATCATAAGGAGCGCAGCCAACGCGATGTTGAGCACGGCGCTGACGACCGCAATCTTCACCGGCGTCCGCGTGTCCTCCCGGGCATAGAAGTTGGGCGTCAGCGACTTCACCAGCATGAGAGCGGGCAGACCCAAGGCAAAAGCAGCGAGTGCGGCTGCGGTCTCCTGTACGTCCAGGCTGCCAAATGCTCCGCGGCGAAACAGAACATCGATGATCGGCTCCGCCAGAACGACAAGCGCGGTCGCAGCGGGCAGCATCAGAAGAATGGCGATCTCCAGTGCCCGGTTCTGGCTATGTGCCGCCGCCTCGGTCTCACCGTTGCGAACCTGGCGCGACAGGAGCGGCAGAAGCGCCGTTGAGACAGCAACACCGATGATTCCATACGGAAGCTGATTGAGCCGATCGGCGTAGAACAGGTACGAGACCGAGCCCGCAGGCAGCAGCGAAGCGAGGACCGTGCCCGCCAGTACGTTGATTTGGTAGATGCCAGCACCGATCGCGACCGGCAATGCCCGCCACAGCAAGGCTTTCACGTCAGGCGTCAACCGGGGCCAGCGCAGGCGCAGNCCACACCCTTCGCGCCCGCAGCTCCCNACCAGCCACAGGAACTGTATGATGCCGGCGGCGACGATGCCCCAGGAGAGTGCATGCCCGATCGTCGGCATCAGCGGCCCCGTCCCCAGCATCGCCGTAATCAGGGAAAGGTTGAGCAGAATCGGGGTTGCGGCCGGAGCGGCGAACCGGCCGAACGCGTTCAGGATGCCCNNTTGCAGCGCTGTCAGAGAAATGAACAGCAGGTAAGGGAAGGTTATGCGCGAGAATTCAACGGCAAGATCAAACGTCGGTGTGCCGACGAACCCCGGCGCAAGAACCGTGATCGCAAGCGGCATCAGCACTTCGATAACGATGATGAATGCCAACAACACCGTAGTCAGCACCGCCATCGTCTCTTCGGCAAAGACGATCGCTCTCGTCCTGCCCTCGCGGGTGAGCAGCCCCACGAAGATCGGCACGAAGGCGGCGGAAAACGCCCCTTCGGCGAACAGCGAGCGAAACAGGTTCGGAAACCGCAGCGCGACAAAANNGGCATCGGCGACCGGGCCTGCGCCGAGGAGCGCTGCCATCAGCATGTCGCGCACGAAGCCGAAGATCCGGCTGACTGCGGTCAGGCCACCGATCGTAGCGATGGAACGAAACAGAGACATGCCGATCAAACGGGAGAGACAACGTCAGGGCGCCGCCGCTGAATGCGCCGACCGCCTTATGGCTGCCAGTAGTAGCGACTGACCATCAAGACAGGGAAGCGGAAAGTGGCTCTATTCGGCAGCAGCGCTTGCCCGCTTTGCCGCAGCTCCTGTTCTTTCCTCGGCGGGCGATATGGCTTCCAGCAAACGCTGCTCCACCTTCTGCAACTTTTGTGGGTGCTCGATCTTCAAGCCGAACACATCCTTCACGTAGAAGACGTCCACCACCCGCTCTCCGTAGGTGGAGATGTGCGCACTGACGATCTGCAGGCTCATCGCCGTCAACGTCGAGGTGATGTCGTGCAGAAAGCCTGGACGGTCACGTCCGTTGACCTCGATCACTGTGCTGCTCACCGAAGCCCGGTTGTCAAAAATAACCCGCGGCGGGACTTTGAAGACCCGTGTCCGGCTCGGCAGAGCGCGGGCCCGCATCAGCTCAAGTTCCCGACCCGGCTGCATGTTGCCGACCACAGAGGCCTCGATGCGCTGGATCAAGCGCCGTAACCGATCTTCGCTGTCAAATGGATGACCCGCCAAGTCCTGAATATGAAACACATCGAGCGCCATGCTGTTGGCAAGGGTCACCACCTTGGCACCAACGATCGAAGCGCCGGAAAGTGACATGGCCCCCGCAATCCTGGCAAACAAGCCGGGGTGATCGGGCGCGAATATGGTGATTTCGGTTACATCCCGTGAGGGATGCGTTCGTGCCTCCACATGCAATCCTTCGCCTGCCGCATCAGCGCGACGCATCAGCTCGAAGTGGCGCACGTGTTCATCGGTGTTGAAGCCAAGCCAGTAATCGGAATAACCGCGCCCTATGTACGTCTCGAGCATGGATTCATCCCAATCCACGAGCCGGGCACGCAGCTTGGCCTTTGCCCGCTGCACGCGCATTGTCCGCCGTTCGGCGGGCTGCCCCGCCATCATCTCGAGTTCCTCAAGCGCCCGGTAGTACAGCTCGTCGAGCAGTCCGCACTTCCACGCGTTCCAGATGTTCGGACCGACGGCGCGGATATCCGCGTTGGTGAGAATCAGCAGCAGGCGTAATCGTTCTGGCGACTGCACGCGATCGGTAAAGTCGCAGACCGTCTTCCAATCATCGATATCCCGCTTGAAAGCGGTGCGGCTCATCAGCAGATGCCATCGTACGAGCCAGGAGACTGTTTCTGTCTCCCACTCGTCCAGTCCCAGCCGCGGCGTAAGGTGCTTAGAGATGTCTGCACCGACCTCGGAATGATCCCCGGCCCGCCCCTTGGCAATGTCGTGCAGCAGAACGGCCAAATAAAGCGCGCGCCGAGACCGGATTTCCGAAAATGCAATGGTGGCGGCCGGATGCTGCTCCTTCAGCTCTCCACGTTCAATCCGGTTCACGATCCCGATCGCCCGGATCGTATGTTCGTCGACCGTGTATACATGATACATGTCGTACTGCATCTGCGCCACGACACGGCCGAAATCCGGAATGAACCGGCCGAAAACACCGGCGTCGCTCAACCGCTTCAATGTTGTTTCGGCGTCCTTCTCATGCGTGAGCATCTCCATGAACAGCCGGTTTGCATCGGGATTGCTGCGCAGCGAGGCATCGATCAGTCGCAGGCTCTGGTGGACCTGCCGGAGTGCCTGGGGATGGATGTCGAGTCCCTGCCGCTGTGCCTCGTGAAACAGACGCAACAAGAGGATCGGATCCTTGTCGAAAGCATCCGGCCCNTCAACTGTCAGCCGGTCGCCGTTGATTCGAACACCCGGAGGCAGCCGTCTGAACAGCGCGCGCGACAGCGACGGCAAGCGAAAACGTAGGCGATGCTTCTTGTGTTCGTCCTCAAGAACCGCGCACAGCACCCGCGTCAGGTCACCAACCGTCTTGGTAACCCGATAATAATGTTTCATGAACCGCTCGACACCGCGGCCCGATGTGCGGTCGTTGTAACCGAGACGATGCGCGATCACTTCCTGAACGTTGAACGTCAGGCGTTCCTCTGGTCGACCGGCGACGTAATGCAGATGACACCGCACCGTCCACAAGAAATTTTCTGCCCGGCGGAACTGTCGAACGTCCTCGTCGGTGAACACGCCACGGTCCACCAAATCGCCGATATCCTTGACCTGATACAGGTACTTCGCAATCCAGAACAGTGTCTGTAGATCGCGCAGCCCGCCTTTCCCTTCTTTGATGTGCGGCTCGACCACGTAGCGGGAATCGCCCATGCGCTCATGTCGCGCATCCCGTTCAGTCAGCTTCTGCTCGACATAACCGGCCCCGGTGCCGGCCACGACCTCGCTCACAAACCGTTTCTCGAAGGCGACGAACAGCGCTTTGTCGCCCCATAACCAACGGGCCTCCAGCAGGCTGGTACGGATTGTCAGGTCCGTCTTCGCAAGGCGTACGCAGTCATCGACCGAACGCGTTGCGTGTCCGACCTGCAGGCCGGAATCCCAGAGCATGTAGAGGATGTACTCGACAATCTGCTCAAGACGCTGCGTCTGCTGCCCCGGCAACAGAAACATCACGTCAATGTCGGAAAAGGGTGCCAATTCGCCCCGCCCATAACCGCCGGTAGCGGCCAGCGCCATGCCCGTGCCACGGTCTGCGCAGGACACCGGATAGACACGGGTGTCGGCATGGTCGTGAATGCACCGAACCAACTGGTCGACAAGAAAGGCGTTTGCCTGCACCACCTCGGCGCCGGTCATCTCGTCGGATTCAAAGCGCCTACGGATCTCCGCGACACCGCGGTAGAGCGCCGCTTTGAAGATCTGCAGCGCGGTCGCACGTCCGCGCGGACTGGAGGGCCCNCAGCGACTCTGTTCCCCCAGTTCGGCAATCAGCGCCTGACGATTGATGATGTTCCGACGATTGTGCGTGCGATACATGGCGGTCCATATCCTTTGCCCTGTATATAGACGTGCCAAATGCATGCGCACGCGTTGTTCTTGCGGATGATCAAGACCGCGAGCTTCTTGCTTATTATCGATATGACAGAGGGCTTCATCAACGATTCAGCGCGCACGCCCTCGATCGTGTTGTGGGACGAGCAGCGAGATTTGACGTCAGCCGTCCCGATACCCCACAGCGCTCACTTGATCGCCATCCGCAAGTTACTGGAGCAATCGGCTTCTCTTGCCATTTTTGCGACGAACCGCCTGCTTTTCACCCCGGTTGGCTGGGTGAAAAGCGAGCAAACCGACGCACAATCGCATGAGCGATGCAATCACGCTCCAGTTGCGTTACGGCAATCCTGGCACAGGCCTCGGCAGTGTCAGGCTGAGAACAAGGCAGCGATGCGTCGCTGGATATCTTCAGCAGCGGCACACGGGTCCGCTGCACCGTGAATCGGACGACCAACGACAATGTGGTCAGCGCCCGCGAGGAATGCTTCCTCCACGTCCATCGTCCGCTTCTGGTCGTCGGCGGGCCGATTCAGCACGGGGCGGATGCCGGGCACAACGATCAAAAGCCGCTCACCCAGGTCGGCGCGGAGCCGTTGTGCCTCCAAACCAGACGAGACGACCCCATCGCAACCAATTGCAAGGGCCCGGCGCGCCCGTGAGAGCACCAGCGAAGGGATATCGGTCCGAAAGCCGAGCGCTTCGACATCCCCCTGATCGAGGCTGGTGAGTACGGTGACAGCCAGAATCCGCAACTCCTCCTTCACCGCACAAGCCGCCTCAAGAATGGCGTCGTTGCCATGAACGGTGGCGAAGTCGGCACCACGGCGCGCCAGTTGCCGAACGGCGGCACCAACCGTCTGTGGAACGTCGAAAAACTTGAGATCAACAAAGACCCGCTTGCCTCGGTTGCGCAGCGCGGAGATCAACTCGAAATAACCGCCGGCCATGAACAACTCGAGACCCAGCTTGTAGAACTGCACCCTCGGTCCGAGCCGCTCTACAAGTTCCCAGGCCTTGTCGGGGCTAGGCAGGTCGAGTGCCAGGATCAGCCTGTCCTCAGGTGCGATCGGTTTCGTTGAGAGCACGCCAATACCCGCAACCATGCCCGCCTCCCTGGAGTTTCGTCGCCCTCTGAATATGAGCGCAGAGTTGCAGAAACCTGATCCATATCACAGAACGCGTCCTTGAAAGCGGGAATCATCGAGTGCAGCCAGAGAAGCGACCCAGACGCATCGGCGGATCACGAGGACGCGTATTTCGCGAGGGGCTGCAGTGCATGCTGTACTTCGAAGTCGGACACGATACCGTCCGCACGAAACCGCAACGTGTTCAGACGTCAGCCGCGGTTGAACCGTATGTGGCCCGGGTCTTGGGGTTGACTGGGCACCCGGGTCTCAACGCTGTCATCGATCAGGCAGCGCTACAATTCTCGACGCTGTTCGAACTGTCGCGGCTGCAGCGCGTCACTCGCTGCGTTTCAGCATCGGGCCGAGCGCACGACCTGCGAAGATATGGACATGGAAATGTGGAACTTCCTGATGCGCGTCGCGGCCAATGTTGGCGACGAGGCGATACCCTGACTCGACCACCCCCAGCATCCGTGCCGTGGCTCCGATCGCCTGGAAATACCCNCCGATGAAGGCCGGCGACGCGTTGGCGCTCAGGTCGTCGAGCGAAACGTACGGTCCCTTGGGAATGACCAGCACGTGCACGGGAGCCTGCGGATGAATGTCGTGGAATGCGAGCGCGAACTCGTCCTCGTAGACCTTCTGGCANGGNATCTCGCCGCGCAGGATTTTCGCAAACACATTGCTGTCGTCGTACGCCATGTTCCGCCCCGTCAGCCGTTGTTCTGCCGCGCCGCCTTTTCCGCGAGCCCGGACACACCTTCGCGTTTTGCCAGCTCC
Source organism: Defluviicoccus sp. (assembly GCA_013414705.1). Taxonomy (GTDB): domain Bacteria; phylum Pseudomonadota; class Alphaproteobacteria; order Rhodospirillales; family Defluviicoccaceae; genus Defluviicoccus. Next base: position 913,899 of record CP058705.1, on the reverse strand, counting down.
AGCCATACATCGCGCGGCCGGATACCGGCCGATGCCCACAGCACGAGCAGGTGATAGAGCAGATCGGCGCTCTCCGCCGCCAGTTCGCTTTTGCCTTCAGCCAGCGCGGCGATAACAACCTCTACCGCCTCTTCACCGGTCTTCTTGGCAATTTTCGCGCGCCCCTTGGTGAACAGCCGCGCCGTATAGGATGTACCGGAATCGGCGCCCTTGCGGCTCTCGATCACGTCGAACAGCTGTTCCAGAATCCGTGCGTCGGGACGCTCGCGGCTCATTGCATCTCCTGTTATCCGTCTAGGCGTACGGCTATCCCGGCGGTGCGCATGTGACGCTTGGCCTCGGTGATGGTGTGCGTCCCGAAATGGAAAATCGAAGCCGCCAGTACGGCCGAAGCGTGGCCCTCGAGAACCCCATCCACCAGATGGTCGAGCGTGCCCACNCCTCCGGAAGCGATGACCGGAACCGTCACGGCATCGGCCACAGCGCGGGTCAGTGGAAGGTTGAATCCCTGCTTCGTTCCGTCCCGGTCCATGGAGGTCAACAGGATCTCGCCGGCACCGAACGCCGTCATCTGTTGCGCCCAGGCGACGGCATCAAGGCCGGTGGGCCGCCTGCCTCCATGCGTGAACACCTCGAACCGGTCAGGGGCAACCGATTTTGCGTCGATGGCAACGACGATGCACTGGTTGCCAAACTTCTCGGCAGCCTCGCGCACGAACTCCGGCCGCTGCACCGCCGCCGTGTTGATGGAAACCTTGTCGGCACCGGCCAGCAGCAGCTTGCGGATATCCTCGATGACCCGCACCCCGCCGCCGACGGTCAGCGGCATGAAGCACTGCTCTGCCGTGCGACTGACAACGTCGTAGATCGTGTCCCGATCCTCGTGGCTGGCGGTAATGTCGAGAAAACAGAGTTCGTCGGCACCGGCTGCGTCGTAGACGCGGGCCTGCTCGACCGGGTCCCCGGCGTCGATCAGATCGACAAAGCGTACGCCCTTGACGACGCGGCCACGATCGACGTCGAGACACGGGATGATCCGCACCTTCAGCACGCGTTGCCTCCCCNNTTGCGGATTCCGACTCCGCGCCCTCCAGCAGCGCCACAGCCTCATCCACATTGATCCGGCCGTCATAGATCGCCCGCCCGCACACGACACCTCGACCAGCCCGTCTCCCGCCGTCTTCACCGCCGCCAGATCCTCCAGCGACGAAATGCCTCCGGACAGGATCACCGGGATCGACACGCTGCGGGCCAGCGCAACGGTCGCCTCGACATTGGGGCCCGCAAGCACGCCGTCGCGTCCGATGTCGGTGAAGACAATCGCGGCGACACCGGCGTCTTCGAACCGTTTCGCAAGCTCCTGCGCCGAGATGTCCGACTGTTCCGACCATCCCTGCACGGCGACCCTGCCGTCGCGTGCGTCGATGCCGATGGCGATCCGGCCCGGGAAATCGAGACAGGCAGCATGCACGAGGTCCGGGTACCGCAAGGCAACGGTGCCAAGAATGACACGCCGCACGCCGCGATCCAGCCAATCGGCAGCGGCCGCCAGCGTGCGAATCCCGCCGCCGAGCTGAACGGGCAGATCCACCGCATCCAGAATGGCGTCAACCGCATCCCCGTTCACCGAATGGCCGGCAAACGCGCCATCGAGATCGACCACATGCAACCAGCGGCAGCCCGCCTGAGCAAACAGGCGCGCCTGGTCGGCCGGATCCGTATTGAATACGGTGGCCGAATTCATGTCGCCCCGACGCAGCCGGACGCACTGCCCGGCCTTCAGGTCGATCGCCGGATAGAAGATCATGGACGCCACCGCAGAAAATTGGCGATCAGCCGCAGCCCGGTTGCCTGGCTCTTTTCCGGATGAAACTGCGTACCGACCAGGTTGTCGCGGGCGATAACAGCGGTGACAGGACCGCCATAATCAACTGTCACCGCAATGCTGTCCGGATCGGCAGGCACGAAGCCATACGAGTGGACGAAGTAGGCGTGCGCACCGGCCGGCAAGCCATACAGAACCGGATGCTCCGGCGTACGGATGGCCAGTTCGTTCCATCCCATGTGCGGGATCTTCAACCCCTGTGCCGCCGCCGGCAGCAGTGCAACCTCGCCGTCGATCCACCCCAGACCCGCATGTCGTCCGTGCTCGTGTCCAACACGGGCGAGCAACTGCATGCCCACACAGATGCCGAGAAACGGGCAACCACGGACGAACACCGCCTCGCGCAGCGCGTCCAGCATACCGGTTACCGCGTCCAAGCCGTGCCGGCAGTCCGCGAATGCGCCCACGCCAGGAAGCACGATGCGATCGGCCAGGCGCACGACCTCCGGGTCGGACGAAACACGCACCGGATCGTTGCGCCCACTCTCCACCACCGCACGTTCGAACGCCTTGGCGGCTGAGCGCAGGTTTCCCGATCCGTAATCAACGATGACGACACTCATCGCACCAGGTCCGCTGCCAAGTTCGGGCGCTGATCCCAGAATCGCCGTTCAGCGGCGGCCACGTTCGAGCCAGTGACGACGCCCACTTCGAGAAAGCCGCGACGGAAGAGCGTCCATCGCTTCAGATCATTAGCCACCAAGCCGAGGATCACCGCGCTGCCAATGGAAAACACCGTGTTTGTGAGCGGGTCGCCACCAAGGGCGGCGAGAACGGCCCCGAGTGCGACGTCCACCGCAAGCACCAAGACCGCCACCAGCCACAGCCCGCACCACAGTGCCCACACGATCGAAAAGAAGAACGCAGGCCAGCTGAAACCGTCCTTCACCAAACGAATGTCCCGGTCCGGGTCGAGCGTCGGCCGGCGCATATGAACTGTATAGACACGCATCGCCTCAGCCGCCGCGGGACATCACAGCGAGCCCCCGAGCACGCCCTTGGTCGACGGCACCGCATCACCTTTTCGGGGATCGATTTCGATTGCCTGACGCAGCGCCCGGGCGAGCCCCTTGAAACACGACTCGCAGATATGATGATTGTTCGATCCGTAGAAGGTTTCCACGTGCACGGTGAGCCCCGAATTCTGCGCAAACGAATGAAACCAGTGACCAACCAGTTCGGTGTCCAGGTCGCCGAGCCGGGGTTGCGTGAACGCAACCTTCCAGACAACGAACGGGCGGTCGCAGAGATCGACGACCACGCGGGTCAGCGTTTCGTCCATCGCCGAGAGCGCTTCGCCAAAACGGTGGATTCCCTTCCGGTCGGCCAGCGCCTTTGAAACCGCCTGCCCGAGTACGATGCCCGCATCTTCCGTGGTGTGGTGCGCGTCGACATGCAGGTCACCGCTCACACGGAGGCTGACGTCGATCAGACTGTGCCGGGCGAGCTGCTCCAGCATGTGGTCAAGAAAGCCGATCCCGGTGGCGACGTCGTAACAGCCGCTGCCATCGAGCGCGACGGTTGCCGTCACCTCAGTCTCCTTCGTTCGCCGCTCGACAGTTGCCCGACGCATCGCCTCTCGCTCCTGTGAAACCGGCTTATAGCAGGAAGGAAACCATCGCGCCATCGACCCCGGGCCGGGCAATCCCACATGCCGCCGACTTGACCCGAAAGTAGGTTCAGCCTACATCGCGACCATTCGACATGTGCGACAGCAGGTCGCACAATCATCCCATTACCCTGAACCGGCAGCGATGACGACAGATTTCGGGCAGAACTGGCACGGGACGACAATCCTCGCCGTACGCAAGGGCGACAACGTCGTGATCGCCGGCGACGGACAGGTCAGTCTCGGCAATACCGTGATTAAATCCAACGCGCGCAAGGTGCGCCGCCTCGGAGATGGCTCTGTCATTGCCGGGTTTGCTGGTGCCACGGCAGACGCCTTTACCTTGTTCGAGAGGCTGGAGGGCAAGCTGGAGCAGTACCCGAAGCAACTCACCCGGGCCTGCGTCGAACTGGCAAAGGACTGGCGAACCGACCGCTACCTGCGTCGCCTCGAAGCCATGATGGCAGTCGCGGATCGCTCGGTCTCCCTGGTACTGACGGGATCGGGCGACGTGCTGGAACCCGAAGACGGACTCATCGGCATCGGCTCGGGAGGCTCTTATGCGCTCGCCGCAGCCCGGGCGATGATCGACCGTGACGATCTGGAGGCCGAGGCGATCGCCCGCCGGGCCTTGGAGATCGCTGCGGACATCTGCGTGTTCACCAACCGCAACATCCTGGTCGAGGCGCTATGACCAGCTTCACACCGCGCGAAATCGTTTCCGAACTGGACCGGCACATCGTCGGCCAGGACGATGCCAAGAAAGCCGTCGCCATCGCGCTGCGCAACCGGTGGCGTCGCCAGCATCTCGAAGACGGAATGCGTCAGGAGGTTCTGCCCAAGAATATCCTGATGATCGGGCCGACCGGCGTCGGCAAGACGGAGATCGCGCGCAGGCTCGCCAATCTGGCGCAGGCCCCGTTCCTCAAGGTCGAGGCTACCAAGTTTACGGAAGTCGGCTACGTCGGCCGTGATGTAGAACAGATCATCCGCGATCTGGTCGAGATCGCCGTTCACATGACCCGCGAAGGCATGCGCACACAGGTGACGGCGCGCGCCGAGCTGGCCGCCGAAGAACGCGTGCTGACCGCGCTCGTCGGTGAGAACGCGGGCGCAGAAACCCGCGAGAAGTTCCGCCGCCGGCTGCGGGCGGGAGAACTGGACGAAAAGGAAGTGGAGATTACGGTCTCCGATGCAGCCGCCATGCAGCTCCCCACCTTCGATATTCCCGGCATGCCCGGCTCACAGATGGGGATGTTCAACCTCTCGGAGATGTTCTCCAAGGCACTCGGTGGCGGGCCGAAGAAGACCAAGCGGATGACCGTTGCTCAGTCCCATGACATCTTGGTGGCCGAGGAGGCCGACAAGCTGCTGGACGAAGAGCGGGTGGTCCGCGACGCGATCGAAGCGGTGGAAAACCACGGCATCGTCTTTCTCGATGAGGTCGACAAGATCACCGCACGCTCGGAGCGCATCGGCGCAGATGTGAGCCGTGAAGGAGTGCAGCGTGATCTGCTGCCGCTGATCGAAGGCACCATCGTGCCGACCAAGCGTGGCAACGTGAAGACTGACCACATTCTGTTCATCGCATCCGGTGCGTTCCACATTGCCAAGCCCTCCGACATGCTCCCGGAGCTGCAGGGCCGACTGCCGATCCGGGTCGAGCTCAAGGCGCTGACCCGCGATGATCTGGTGCGCATCCTCACCGAGCCGGAGGCGAGCCTGATCAAGCAGTACAAGGCATTGATGGCGACGGAGGACGTCACCCTCGACTTCACACCGGAAGCAATCGACGAAATCGCCACCCTCGCCGCTGAAATCAATTCTGGCGTCGAGAACATCGGCGCCCGGCGCCTGCAGACCGTGATGGAAAAGCTGGTGGAAGAGATCAGCTTCTCGGCGTCGGAACGCTCCGGCGAAACCATCCGCATCACCGCCGAGGACGTGCGCACCCGGGTGGGTGAACTGGCGCAGAATGCCGATTTGACCAAATTCATCCTGTAGCCACCACACTCGGGCACCCTTGACTGGCCCCACCCCGGCATTGTGCACGATGCCTCACGAACACCCAGATTATGTTGGGTGGGAGGAGTCGGCGTTCGCTGGCGCTCGACGTTTCAGACGTGCGGAAGCACCGCATATCGAGCCGGTGGGACCCCGCATACCAGGAACATTGCGGACATGATGACGCCTCCGCCCCGCCTTGACGTTGCATAAGCAGATCCTTACTCTGCCGATCCAGGGCACGAACGGGTGCGCGGCAAAGCCCTAACCACGATACCCGGCGGGCCGTTCCGGATCTGCCGGAACGCCAACAACACAAGATTGAGGGCACGGGGCGTTCATGAAAGTTCTCGTCTGCGTTAAGCGTGTCGTCGATTACAACGTCAAAATTCGGGTAAAGGCAGACAACACCGGTGTTGAGCTGGCGAATGTCAAGATGTCGATGAACCCGTTTGACGAAATCGCCGTCGAAGAAGCCGTGCGGCTGAAGGAAGCCGGCAAGGCTACAGAGATCGTTGCCATTTCGATGGGACCGCCACAGGCACAGGAAACGATCCGTACGGCACTCGCCATCGGCGCCGATCGCGGCATCCTGGTTGAGTCCGATCAGGAGCTCCAGCCACTGGCGGTCGCCAAGTTGCTGAAATCGATCGTCGAGAAGGAGCAGCCGGCGCTCGTCATCCTCGGCAAGCAGGCAATCGACGATGACAGCAACCAGACGGGGCAGATGCTGGCGGGGCTGCTCAACTGGCCGCAGGCGAGCTTCCTGTCCAAGATGGAAATCGACGGAGACGCAGTCACCGCCACGCGCGAGATCGACGGGGGCTNNGGAAACGCTGGCGCTGAAGCTGCCGATGGTCGCCACTGTCGATCTGCGCTTGAACACGCCGCGCTACGCCAGCCTGCCGAATATCATGAAGGCGAANAAGAAGCCGATCGAGACCATCAAGGTTGCGGCAACCGGAATCGACGTCGCGCCGCGCCTGAAAACGCTGAAGGTCGAAGAGCCGCCAAAGCGCAAAGGCGGGGTCAAGGTGGCAAGCGTCGCCGAGCTGATCGACAAACTCAAAAATGAAGCGAAGGTCATCTGATGAGCGTTCTTGTCGTAGCCGAGCACGACAACGTCGGCCTCAAGGCATCCACCCTGAATACTGTGAGCGCGGCGTCGGCGCTGCCAGGCCCGATCGTGGTCTTGGTCATCGGTGCGAGCTGCCAGCCGGCGGCGGAAGCGGTGGCCAAGATCGCCGGCGTGGACAAGGTGCTGGTTGCTGATGCGCCGTTCCACGCCCACGTGCTCGCCGAGGCGGCGGCGCCGCTGCTCTCGGGCCTCGCCAGGNATTACAGCCACCTGCTGGCACCAGCGACGACGTTCGGCAAGAATCTGATGCCGCGTGTGGCTGCGTTGCTCGACGTCGCTATGCTCTCGGATATCAGCGCCATCGTGGACGCGGACACCTTCGTCCGCCCCGTCTACGCCGGCAATGCGCTTGCAACCGTCCAGAGCAGCGATGCCATCAAGGTGATCACTGTGCGTGCGACCGGCTTCGATGCCGCAGCCGCCGAGGGCGGAACGGCTGCGATTGAAGCAGTGGACCCCGGGGGCGATCCAGGTCTCAGCAAACTGCTCGGCCAGGAACTGACCAAGAGTGAACGCCCCGAGCTGACGTCGGCACGGATCATCGTGTCGGGTGGTCGCGGCATGGGCAGCGGCGAGAACTTCAAGCTGATCGAGTCGGTTGCCGACAAGCTGGGGGCTGCGGTTGGTGCATCGCGCGCCGCCGTGGACGCGGGATTCGTGCCCAACGACTATCAGGTCGGACAGACCGGCAAGGTGGTTGCACCGGACCTCTACATCGCGGTCGGCATTTCTGGCGCGATCCAGCATCTGGCGGGGATGAAGGACTCGAAGGTTATCGTCGCGATCAACAAGGACGAGGAAGCCCCGATTTTCCAGGTGGCCGACTATGGACTTGTTGCTGACCTGTTCCAGGCATTGCCGGAGCTGGAAGCCGCTCTGTAGAAATAGCGGCACCGACGACGGCAGGCGAAAGCGAGGGCAACGTTGGCAATCGAGCGTGTTGGGTTGGTTGGTGCAGGGCCGATGGGCACCGGTATTGCCGAGGTGTGCGCATCGGCCGGCCTTGATGTTTATCTGCTGGATATCGACGAACACCGCCTCGCGGAAGCGATAGAGTTGATTCGCGAGAACCTGCAGCGTTTGGTTGAAAAAGGCCGCCTGCCTGCTGCCAGCGCCGAAGCAGTGCTGGCACGCATCCGCACCGGCACCAGCTACGAGCCCATGGCCGACCGGCAGCTGGTGATCGAAGCGGCGGTCGAAGACGAGACGCTCAAGAAGTCGATCCTCAAGCAGCTCTGCGCCGTGCTGCCGAAGGACGCGATTATCGGCACCAATACATCGACCCTCTCGATCACGCGGCTCGCCGCCCAGACCGATCGGCCGGGCCGCTTCCTCGGCACTCACTTCATGAATCCAGTGCCGAAGATGGAACTGGTGGAGCTGATTCGCGGCATCGCCACCGAAGAACCCACCTACCGGGAGATGCACGACTTTGCGCTGTTCCTGGGCAAGATTCCGATCAGCGCCGAAGACTTCCCTGCCTTCGTTGTCAACCGCATCCTGATGCCGATGATAAACGAGGCCGTCCACACCNTCTACGAGGGCGTTGGTTCGGTGGAGAGCATCGACCGGGCGATGCGGCTCGGCACCCACCACCCGATGGGGCCACTGGAACTGGCCGATTTCATCGGCCTCGACACCTGTCTCGGCGTCATGCACACGCTGCACGACGGGCTGTCGGATNCCAAGTACCGGCCATGTCCTCTCTTGGTGAAATACGTCGAGGCCGGATGGCTGGGGCGCAAGACCGGCCGCGGCTTTTACGACTATTCCAGTGACGAGCCGGTCCCCACACGCTAGAGCACGACCGTCCGACGCCACACATCCGCCATTCACCTGCTGCTTGCGGCGTGGACCTCTTCGCTGAATTCGGGGTATAAGCCCGGATCTATGGTGCTCGGCGGCACAAGGGCCGATGAGTTACGGATAACCCTTGCTACTGCAATCCGGCACCACACATCCGCCCGGGCGTTGGCGCCTGCGTTTCTGACATCATACTGAATGTACTTCACGGAGCGACCCATGGCCGGTTCCGCCGATCACATCCGTAACGTCGCCATCGTGGCGCATGTGGACCACGGCAAGACAACGCTGGTGGACAAGCTGTTGCAGCAGTCAGGTAGCCTGCGGATGCACGGCGAAGCGACCGAGCGCGTTATGGATTCCAACGATCTGGAGAAAGAACGCGGCATCACCATCCTCGCCAAGAATACTGCCATCGACTGGCAGGATTGGCGCATCAACATTGTCGACACCNCGGGTCACGCGGACTTCGGCGGCGAGGTGGAACGCGCCCTGTCGATGGTGGATTCGGTGCTGCTGCTGGTGGATGCTGTGGAAGGTCCGATGCCGCAGACGACCTTTGTCACCCGCAAGGCGCTGGCGCGCGGTCTCCACCCCATCGTCGTCGTCAACAAGGTGGACCGTGCCGCTGCTCGGCCGCATTGGGCGGTCGAGCAGACGTTCGACCTGTTCGACCGCCTGGGCGCCACGCACGACCAGATGGATTTTCCGGTCATCTACGCGTCAGCCATCCAGGGCTGGGCATCCACAGATCCCGATCAGCGCGACGCGGGCATGACGGCACTGTTCCAGACCATCGTCGATCATGTCCCACCGCCGGACGTCGACCAGGACGGTCCGTTCCAACTGCAGGTGAGCGCCCTCGACTATTCTTCCTACGTGNGGGTCATCGGANTCGGCCGCATCCGTCGCGGGCGCGTGCGCCGCAACAGCCAAGTCGCCATAGCCGGAGCCGACGCAAGCACACGACGCGGACGTCTCTTGCAAATCCTTGCCTTTCACGGCCTGGAGCGCATCGAACGTGATGAAGCCGCAGCCGGCGATATCGTCTGCTTTACCGGCATCGACGGGCTGAACATTTCCGACACCATTTGTGATCCGGAGGCAATCGAGCCGCTGCCGGCACTCACTGTCGATGAGCCCACGATCAGCATGACCTTCCAGGTCAATGACTCGCCGTTCGGTGGCCGCGAGGGCAAGTACGTGACCAGCCGCAATCTTCGCGAGCGGCTCGACCAGGAACTGATTCACAACGTGGCCTTGCGGGTCGAGCCGGCCGACAGTGCGGACCGGTTCAAGGTCTCAGGCCGTGGTGAACTGCACCTGGCGGTGCTGATCGAGAACATGCGCCGCGAGGGCTACGAACTGGCCATCTCGCGCCCGGAGGTGATTGTCAAGACCATCGACGGTGCGGTGTGCGAGCCCTGGGAAACGCTGACCATCGACGTGGAGGAACAGCACCAGGGCGCGGTGATGGAGAAACTGGGCGAACGGCGAGGCGAGCTCAAGGACATGGTGCCGGACGGCCGCGGCCGGGTCCGACTTGACTACCTGATCCCGACCCGCGGCCTGATCGGCTTCCGCTCCGAGTTCCTCACCCTCACCTCCGGTACCGGGCTGATGTACCACGCGTTCGAGCAGTATGGACCGCGCGTGTCGGGTGAGTTGGGTCGGCGGACCAACGGGGCGCTGGTGTCGATGGCGACCGGCAAGGCGGTGGCCTACGCGCTGGGGAGCCTGCAGGATCGTGGCCGCCTGTTCGTCGGCCACAACACCGATGTCTACGAGGGCATGGTGGTCGGCATCCATTCGCGCGGCAACGACCTCTGCGTCAATCCCCTGAAAACCAAGCAGCTGACCAACATCCGCGCCGCGGGTTCGGACGAGAACATCCTCCTGGTGCCACCAATCGCAACGACGCTGGAGTACAGCCTGGAGTTCATCAACGACGACGAACTCGTCGAAGTGACCCCGAAGTCGATCCGTATCCGCAAGAAATTCCTCAAGGAGCACGAACGCAAGAAGGCCAGCCGCGCCGCCTAGATAGAGCGCGGTTCGATCAGATTGAACCGATCTGATCGAACCGCGCTCTACGTATCTGATTTCCAGAATAATTTAATCCGAGCAACAATTCGTATTTCCCCCTGGCTTTCGAGCCGCGGACGTGGACTGGAAGATGCGAGCGAGGCTTGCCGGGCCGTTTGCCCGTGGAGCCCTGCGGTGCTGGTGACGGATCAGTATCTGGCGCAGACCTGATGCGCCGCCGCCAGGTCCTGCTGGCCGGCGGGGCAACGAGGAAGCGCCGGCCGCAAACGGCGCAGCGCTCGCAGCTCGACGCGCGTTACCATCTGCGCGATCGGCGGGATGTCGATGTGATCGTAACGATGGCGACAAGTCAGCGTCTAACCCGAGGAGTCGGCGGCGCAGCGCGGACACGTGATGGCCCATCGTTTGATCATCTCGTCCGGCACCTCGCTCAGCGGCCGCGCCGAACCTTCGGAGCTGTGCGCTCCGCAATAGGTCGCAACACTTGGAACCAATCAGCCACACCGTACAAAGTGGCGTAGGGTGCACCGAGCGCAAGCGACGTGCACCGTCCTCGCATATCGTGCACACGCTGGGGATTTATTGCACTGCCGCTCCCTACAGCTTCAGCCGTGAGTGGCGGACGTCGCTTACGCTCGGTCCGCCCTACGATGGCCGCCTTTGGTCTTTCTTAAAGCGCGATGTAGCGCCGGAGTGCATCGACCTCGGCTTCGGCTTCCTCGATGCGGGTCTTGACCACGTCGCCGATCGAGATGATGCCGACCAGCTTGCCGTCATCGACGACGGGGACGTGGCGGAAGCGCTGCGAGGTCATCATGCCCTCGATCGCCGGCACCGGGTCCTTCGGTGAGCAGGTCACCACTGGCGACGTCATCAGGTCGCCCACCTGCTTGTCGAACACCGCCTTGCCCAGCTTGTTCATCGCCCGCACAAGGTCGCGTTCCGACAAGATGCCGGCGATGCCGCCTTGGTCATCGAGGACGAGTACAGCACCGATGCGATGTTGGGACATCAGCGCCAGTGCCTCGCTGATGTGCTGGCCTGCGGTCAGTGAGACGATGCTGGCGCCCTTGCCCTTCAGGATTTCTGCGACGATCATGGTTGGCCTCCCAGGTGTTCCGGTTTTCGAGGTCGCGCACCGTTTCCTCGATCAGCATATCGACCACGTCGCGCAGGGCCTGGTCCGGCAGCACGCCGGCCTGGAGACCCGCAGCATGGACGGCACGTTGCCGGTGGGCGCTGGTTCCTCGCTCGATAATTGACCGGCAATGCAGGATTTCGTCGGGACAATCAAGAGCCGATGCATCCTCGGCCGTCAGGTCCAGCAACTCATCCAGCAGTTCATCGCAGGATACCATCTCGCCCTTGCCGAAATCGATCAGGCCTTCGTCGATGCCGTAGCGCTTGGCCCGCCAGCGATTTTCCTCGATCAGCATCCGGTCGTAGATGCGCCAGCGCTGGTTGGCGCGGCGCAGCCGCCACAGCATGCGGACGATGCACTGGAACAAAGCGGCGATCGCCACCGCGTCATCGAGGCGGGTGCAGGTATCGGTAATTCGCATCTCGATCGTCGGGAATTTCACCGACGGCCGGATGTCCCACCACAGCATCGAAGCATCTTCCAGCACGCCCGCGGCGGTCAGGATCGCCACATGGCGCTGATAGTCGCTCCACGATGCGAAGCGGGACGGCAAGCCGGTGCGCGGCAGTTCGTCGAACACACTGAGCCGATACGACATCAGCCCGGAATCCTCGCCGCGCCAGAACGGCGACGAGGTGGAGAGCATCAGCAGGTGCGGCAGGAAGTAGCTCACCTGGTTCATCAGGTCGATGCGCAGGTCATCGTCATCGATGCCGACGTGCACGTGCATGCCGCAGATCAGCAGCCGGCGGGCCACCGCCTGCATGTCCCGCGCAAGCACGTGGTAGCGCGCCTTGTCGGTGTGCTGCTGCTGTTGCCATTCGGAGAATGGATGCGTTGACGCGGCGATTGGCGCGAGCCCGAAGTCGTGCGCCACTTCCGCCACGCTGCGCCGCAGCCACGCCAATTCGGCGCGCGCCTCGCGAACGGTTGCACAGACCCGGGTGCCGACCTCGATCTGCGACTTCAGGAACTCCGGGCGCACCAGATCGGCGATCTTCTCCTCGCACCGTTCGAGCAGCCCGGCCGGCACATCGGTCACCACTGCGCGGCTGTCGCGATCGACCAGCAGGTACTCTTCCTCGATGCCGATGGTGAGCGGCGGCGGGGTGGCTAGCGGCATCGAAGCTTCCCCAACCGCGAGTGCATCACCGCGACCGTCATCGCGAGGCCACGCAGTGGCCGTGTCGATTCACTGCCGTGCAGTATGCGAGGCACCCGGCAGTGGATTGCTTCCCGCGTCGCTTGCGCTCGCGGTCGCAATGACGGGGAGGGATAGGCGGTGGGCATCAGAACTGCTCGATCCGGTGCAGGTTCGGCATCTGCAGGATGCGTTCCAGCGCGCAGCCCAAAACGTCCGCCATCCGTGCCAGCCCGGCCCCAGTCTCGCAATGGTCCTGGCGAACTTCGATCGCACAGTGGGCAAGGCCGGCAGCAGCGGCGTGCAGGTTCAAGGTGTATGCGATCTCGCGGCCCGAATAGGGTTCGTTGTCGCCCACCCGAAGACTGTCCTCTTCTTCGAGCAGGGCGATCAGGGGGACCGCAAATCGCGGATCGCGGTTCCACAGCACGCCCAGATCCCAGATCCGGTCCTGGCCGCCCAGCGACGGCGTAAACGTATGGATCGAGAAGAACAGCGGTTCCGGACCTGTGCGCCGCAGCCGCGCGAACGCCTGATCGACCGCGTGGTGGTATGGCCAGAGGAACGCTTCGGCCCGCGCCTCCTGTTCGGCCACATCCAGGTCGGCATTGGCGGGAATGACGGTGCCGTCGCTGACGGCAACGATCGACTGCGGATCGCCCGGCTGACGGTTGACATCGATGACGAGGCGCGAGTAGCCCGCCAGCACCGCCGGTGCGTCCAGGCGCGCGGCAAGCCTACGGGTGAGCTCGGCCGCCCCGATGTCCCAGGCGATGTGGCGCGCCAGCGCTGCTGCGTCGAGGCCGAGGTTTCCGAGTGCTGCCGGGATCGCACGGCTGGCATGGTCGCAGACCAGCAGCAGCGGCGCCGAGCCCTCCGTGTTGACCAGTTCCGCCGGCGGCGGATCGCTCGGCCCGATCAGTCCAGCGGCATGCGGCGAAGGCGCGCCGGCGTTCGGCAGCCATAACGGCATCATGTCGTCCCTCGCACCTCCTGACTGCACCGATCCTCGGACGCACCGGATTGACTGAACGCCCCGGACGCCCCGCCTGCACGCTGGCATCCGTTCCCGATCCGAGATAGTAGCGGGCGATGATCGAGGTGCGAAGCTCTCTCAGCCTGGCGGGACCTGAAGATGCGGCAGAAATTGCGGCCGCGGCGGCAGCACGCGCACGGCGCGCCCGCGGCGCCATCGCCACCCTGCTGCTGGGCGCGGTTGCCATCGCGTTCGCGCCGATCTTCGTCCGGCTGAGCGAGCTGGGACCGGTCGCCACCGCATTCTACCGGATGCTGTTCGCCCTGCCGGCGCTGTGGCTGTGGTACGGCATCGAACGGCGACGCCATCAACGGCGTGCTCACCCGGCAACGCCCCTGCTCCAGCCGACCGGCTCGGCTTCCTCGCCGCAGGGGTGAGTTTCGCGGGCGACCTTTCGGTTTGGCACTGGTCGCTGACGTTGACCTCGGTTGCCAACGCGACGCTGTTTCCCAACTTCGCGCCGGTGTTCGTCACGCTGGCCGGCTTCGCGTTCTTCGGCGAACGCTTCTCGCGCACCTTCCTTGCCGGCATGGCGCTCGCAATCACCGGCGCGGTGGTGCTGATGGGGGCAAGCTTCCAGCTGGGCCCCCAACATCTCGCCGGCGACGCGCTGGGCCTGACGACGGCGCTATTTTACGCCGGCTACATCGTTGCCGTCGGCCGGCTGCGCAGCCGCCACGGCACGGCGAAGATCATGGCCTGGAGCGGACTGATCACCTGCATCTGCCTGCTGCCGGTGACCCTCGCATCGCACGAAAGCCTGATCGCTCCCAGCCTGCGCGGCTGGCTGGTGCTGGCGGCGTTGGGGCTGTTTAGCCACGCGCTCGGCCAGAGCCTGATCGCGTACGCGCTGGCCCACCTGCCGGCGGCATTCTCGTCCGTGGCCCTGCTGCTGCAGCCGGCGGTCGCGGCCCTGCTGGCCTGGGTTCTGTTCGCCGAAGCGCTGGGACCGTTGCAGGCGGCGGGAGCGGTGATCATCCTCGCCGGTATCGTGCTCGCACGGCGCGGCAGCCGCCGCTAACTCAACAGCATCCGATCAAGCAGAATCGCTTGATCGAGTTCTCTTTGCCGCGTTGCAGTGCCACGGACCATACGAGTGACCGATTGAACATTCATCAGGAAATGCACCGGAGAGCTTCGAGGACGGGACGTGCGGCTGCATACGCTTGACGACATCCGGCGAACGGTAACGCCGGCAGCCTTTGAGAAGGCAACACGCTATCAGCGCCAGGGGCGCGCCCGCGTAACCGGGATGGCCGAGGATGGCTCCCGGATCGAAGGCCAGGTGCAGGGGACACAACGGCGTCCCTACACCGTGTCGATCGACATCGAGACGGCGACAGACGGTCGCGCCAGGATCGACGGCACCTGCTCCTGCCCGGTCGGCGACAACTGCAAGCATGTGGCAGCACTGCTCCTCGAGAGCATGGCCGCGCCGGTGGGCCGAAAGCTGGCGACCAGGCTGGCGATACCGGCTTCCAACCCCGCACTGTCGCCGCAAACGGAAGGCTGGCTCGCCGAGCTCGACCGGGCGCTCGCTCTCAGCGATGACGATTATCCGGCCGCGATCCGTCAGCGGCTGATCTACGTGCTATCGATCGCAGATGCCGCGACCGACCCGCCGCTGCCCGTGCTGGAGCTCCGGTCCGTGCGCCTGCTGAAGAATGACCAGTTCAGCGACAGGTCCACCTCGTTCGATCCACAGACCGCCTTCTCCGGCACACCGGCCAAATTCCTGCGCGGCAACGACCTGCCGATCCTGCGGCTGCTGCTCTCCGGTCGCGGACTATACGGCTTGGGCGGCAACCACACGCACACGCTTTCAGGCGAGACGGGTGCCGACATCATCGAGCGCGTCCTTGCAACCGGCCGCTGCCGCTGGCGGTCTCTCGGCGGGCCGGTGATGATGCGCGGAGAACCGCGACACGGCACGATCGGCTGGGCGTTGACGGAAGCCGGCACGCAGACCTGCATCGTCTCGGTCGCGGATGGTGGAACCGCCGTCTGTCTGGTTCCACCCTGGTACCTCGACGCCGAGGCGGCCCGAGGCGGCCCGCTCCACCTGGACGTGCCGCCTCGGGTAGCCGCGACGCTGATGCAGGCCCCGCGATCGAGCCCCAGCAGGTGACGGCGCTTCGTGACAAGCTTGCCGAACGGCTGCCGGGCGAAACCACTCTGTTCCCAACAGAGCCGCAACCGCCGGAGACCAACGCCGCCCGCGTCCTGCGCCGGCTCGACGCCCGCCAGCGCTTCTGCCTCACCGGAACACCGGTCGAGAACCATCTGGGCGAGCTGTGGGCACTGATGGATTTCCTCAATCCGGGCCTGCTCGGCGACCGGCGCTCGTTCGCGCGCTCCTTCCGCAGCCCGATCGAAAAGCACGGCGATACAACCCGCGGACAGGCGCTCGCACGGCGCGTCCGCCCGTTTGTGCTCCGGCGCACCAAGGCCGAGGTCGCGGGCGACCTGCCGCCGAAGACCGAGATTATCGAACACGTGCAGATGGAGGCCGCCCAGAGCGCGATCTACGAAGCCGTGCGCCTGACGATGCACCGCAAGGTTCGCGAGGCGGTCGCTGCCCGGGGCTCGAGCGCAGTCACATCATCATCCTCGACGCGCTGCTGAAATTGCGCCAGGTGTGCTGTGATCCGCGCTTGGTCAAACTGCCGACGGTGAAGAAGAGCGGCGCCGGATCCGCCAAGCTGATCCGGTTGATGGAGATGCTCGACGAACTCGTCGCCGAGGGCCGCCGGGTGCTGCTGTTCTCTCAGTTCACCAGCATGCTGGCGCTGATCGAAGAGCGCCTGGCCGCAGTGGAGATCGCATTCGTCAAGATCACCGGTGAGGTTCAGGACCGGGCAACGCCGGTGAAGCGGTTTCAGGCGGGCGACGTGCCGGTGTTCCTGATCAGCTTGAAGGCCGGCGGAACCGGTCTCAACCTAACCGCTGCCGACACCGTGATCCTGTATGATCCGTGGTGGAACCCGGCGGTGGAGGCGCAGGCGATCGACCGCAGTCACCGGATCGGCCAGGACAAGCCGGTGTTCGTCCATCGGCTGATCACGCAAAACACCATCGAGGAGAAGATGCTGGAACTGCAGCATCGCAAGGGCGCGCTGGCAGAAGGTCTGTTCGACCCGGACGCCAGTGGCCCGCTCAACATCACCGCCGACGACATCGAGCTGCTGCTCGCCGCGCCGTGACGCACGCGACGGTTCGGGGACACGTCTGCGTTCCCGAACCGTTCCGGTTCATCCTTGTAGAGTTGAAGGGGCCGCAACTAATCGGCACCGCACCACTTCGGCTGGGGCATCTGCGCCTGCCAGGTTCTTGCCACCGCCGTCAGGGATTTGAGGACTGCCGGGTTATTGACGGCCCTGGCCTCACGCACGTCGGTCAGCAGATTGTAAACGCTTGGCACACCGTTCTTTCCNACCAGCTTCCACTGGCCCCGACGCACTGCCAGAAACTTGGTCCAGGCACTGCCACACGTGGTGTTCAGGCGCCAGAACAGCGGCCGCGACGGCACCGGTACACTCGCCGAGCGCAGCGCGGGCAAGACGTCGACGCCGTCGAGCTCCTTGGCCTTGGGTCCGTTCGCTACTGAAAGAGCGGTGGGGACGAGATCCAGTCCCGAGATCGGACCCGACATGACTCGCCCGGCACGGATCCGGCCGGGCCAAGAGATGTACGTGGGCACGCGGATGCCGCCTTCGTAAAGGTTCCCTTTGCCGCCCTTCAGCGGAGAGTTGCTTCCGCCCTCCCATAGGGCACCGCCGTTGTCGGACTGGAACCAGACGAACGTCTTGTTGGCCTGACCCAGCCGGGACACCTCCTGCATGACCCGGCCGATCGCATCGTCGACGCCCAACACCATCGCCGCATACGTCCGCTCCTTGCCGTTCGGCATGTGGCTGACCCGCGCCATAAGCTGCGGCTTCGCCTCGAGCGGCACGTGGACGGCATTGAACGCAAGATAGAGGAACCAGGGCTTATTTTTGTTCGTTTTCCGCAGGAACCCGACGGCTTCGTCGGCAAATGTATCGGTCAAATAGGTGATGCCGTCGCCGCTGATCTGTGTTGTGTTTCGCATCAGGTTCTGCGGCTTGAAGTAGTCCGTTGTCGACGGCAGGAAACCATAGAAGTAGTCGAAACCACGCGCGATCGGACGCAGCTTCGGCAGACCGCCGATGTGCCATTTTCCAATCGCAGCCGTCTGGTAGCCTAAAGGCTTCAGCCGTTGCGACAGCAGCGTCTCCGTTTCTGGAACGCCGCGCCGCTCGCCCGCCGGCTGATTGTTCTCGAATCCGAACCGGTGCGGATACCTGCCGGTCAGCAGACCCGCCCGTGCCGGCGCACAGACCGCAGATACGGCATAGCCGTTGCTCACCCGCACCCCACGCTTCGCCAGCGCATCGATCGAGGGCGTCTGGATTGGTGGTCCACCTGGAGCAATCGACGGACCGTCGTAGCCCAAATCATCCACCACAATGACGAGAATGTTCGGCCTCTCCAGCGCAAACGCAGAACTACACGCCAGCGTCAGGCCAAGCGCCAACGCGCCCACACATCGCTTCATGGTACCCCCCAACAGTGATCGTGAGTGGACGACACGACATGACAATCGTGCACCACCACCTAAATAACCCTATATGGGTTTTTTAATTCCCATATGGGGTTATTACGATCACCTCTATGTCACATTTGCGCACATGAGTAAAGAGTCGCGTAACATGACCCTGTTTCGCGTTTGCGGCACCTTCGGGCGATGGCTTGCGCCGGCGCATCCGGAGGCAGAGCGTGCAACCGGCTGCGGAGCACTTCAGAAATGTTCGGGACGGGGAAGGACTGTGAAAGGACCTGGACGGGGGCCGGTTGCGATGCAGGAGCGACCGGTGGGCAACCGGTGCCCGGCAACCGGTGTGGCAACCGGTGTCCGGCGACCAAACTCAGCTCGGCGACGGACGATCCCGGTCGCAGATCAGGCGGATATGCCGTCCGGTGATTCGCCGATAGACCACCTCGATCACCAGCGAGAGGGCCACCATACCCACCAGAATCCACAGATGGTTGCGGGTGTTCGGATTCTCGCCCACCTGGATGCACAGCACGACGAGAGCGAGGCCGGTGCTGAGTGCGGCGAGACCGGATATCCAGGCGCGGCTGTTCGTCTCGCGGGACAGGCGGAGGTTGGCAATGTTCACCGCCATGAACAGCAGCAGGAAGCCGGCACTGCCCATGGTCGCGATCGCCTCCAGTGGCACCAAATTGGCGATAACGAGCGCGAGCGCAGCGGTGAGCAGGGTTCCCTCGAGATGCTGGCCGCGAATCGTCCGCTCCAGTTCGGTCGGCAGTTCACCGGTCTTGGCGACGATATAGGCGAGGCGGCCGGTGCTGTAGAAGGTCGCGTTGATCGCCGAGGTGGTGGCTGCCAGCGCCGCCACCGCAATCGCGATGGCTCCCCGGCGCCCAAGAAGCTCNCGGGCTGCCACTGACAAGGCAAAATCNCTCGACGCCGCCACCTCGGCAAAGCTCAGGTGTCCGACGACGACGGCCACGATCAGCACATAGAATGCGATCACGATCAGCACGCCGCCCAGATAGGCGATCGGCAGGGTGCGCTTCGGATCGGCAACGTCGCTCGACGCATTGGCGATCAGCTCGAACCCNTCGTAATTGAGGAAGATGAGCATCGCGCCGGCAACCAGCCCCAGGGGTGTGACGAAGGTCTCCGGCCCGAGACGGCTCCACTCCATCGGCGTGAGCAGTCCCGCAACCACGAATGCAGCCAGCAACACCATCTTCAGCAGGTTGAAGACGTTCTCGGAACGAACGACCAGTTCGTTGCCCAGGACGTTTACGACCACCAGTCCCACGACCACGACATTGATCAGGAGGTGCAGCCAGAAGCCCCGGTCCTCCACGGGGAAGAAGGTGGCACCATAGCTGCCGAAGGCATACGCATAGATCGCCACCAGCACCACGTAGCTGAGCAGCAACAGAATGTTCGCCGCTCCGGTGACGATGCCGCCACCGAACGCCTGGTTGAGAAATGCGACCGTACCGCCTTCTCCCGGATAGCGCAGCGTCAGCTTCAGATACGAATAGCTGGTCAGCAACGCCACGATACCGGCAATCAGGAATGCGACCGCCGCACCACCCCGTGTGACCTCGACGGTCAGCCCCGTGACCGCGAANATGCCGCCACCCACCATCCCGCCAATGCCGATCGACAGTGTGGACATCGTGCCGAGCTTGCATTTCCCGTCAGCGGGCATCGATTGGTACGCCCCCTCTTGTTCGCGCCCCTCGCGCCCATCCAGAAGGATGGCCATCCCGAAAGTATCGTACGGCAAAGGAAAGCGATTAACGGGACCCAGTTCATCAAAATGTTTAAACAGCAGAAATCATAGTCCTACCGAGTCTCACTGCATAATCATAGCAGTAGCTACGTGATCCTTCACATGCCAGCCTCCGTCATGTCACTTGGCGTCCGACACATACAGTAACAGGTTACCGACGCGCGTAGACCTCACCATGCACAGCCACGATACTTTGACCTACAATTTTACAGCTATGATTTAATCACATACTTTGAAAATTTTTTATATGCCTCAGAATTTGCAGACGAAGTTGCTTGAACTAAACTACGAAAAGTAGCTATTGATTTCTGTGCACGCTCGTTACTCTTTAACCCATCTTTAATTGCTTCAATCAGATGAGTAGTGAATGGCGATACGACGTTTACAATTTCACACCACTGCACAGAAGCCTGTTTAGGTGATGTTCTTAATCCAAAAGATAGACGAAACTGATTTGTTATTTTACTACTCACAAATGTTTCCATACAAGACGCAACAGCAGACATGAATAAATAGATAGATCCTCTATTCCGGAAATATGCAAGCAGGTCCGCCTCTTGTGTAGTCATTTGTACATGATGTAATTTTGATTGTTGCACCAACATTCTTTTCTTCTCTTCTATAGACCTGAGAAGAGAATAACAAAACACTATGTGTGCACCAGTTATATCATCATTAAAGTATTTAGAATATATTCGATCTGAAATCCATATTTCACTCTTAGAATTATAAGCGGTTCCAGGATCCTGATGAAAGGCCGCCAATGCCTGACCGACAGTATAAGATGGCAAAAGATTTTTATTCCTTTCAATTATGTCTTTATGTCCACCGCGCCTTCCNCCNTCATACTTAGCATCTGGTATTAATTCAACTTCTTCTCGGAGTCTTTTNTGAACACGGTCCGTACTTCTAAAATCTGAGGCCGTTACTTTGTTTTGACTATTATTATATTGTATAATATTATATATTACATCACTATTTTTAGTTTGTACAAATCGCGCCGGAACTCTAGCATGATCATGTGGACGCTTGCGCAATGAACCAATAGCACCCGTTGTTTGCGCACCATTAACGATTGATATACCACGAACTTTTAAGAACCTATTTCCTCTATATTCTTTTTCTTCAAAATTATGCGTAAGAACTGTAATTCCATTATTATATACCCAAAANTCTTCGGGATTCATCTCAGCTGTGTTTTTTATTCCATTATTTATATTAGTATCACTATTTCGTGACCCCAAATAATCTCGAACGTTAGCTGAAAATAAACGAGTTCCATGCTTTTTAAAAATTTGATGAAGAAATTTTGCGGGTATTGCCGTAACGTATGATTGCCAAGAATCAGTTCTTATAGAAAATCCAGATTCTATTTCGATTTTAAATTCATCTCCAACAAGTATAGGAGAAAGAGTTTCCTGATACAACCCTTCAAACGACTCCGCACCTATTTCAACACCGCTAATAGAAATATTTTTACCACTAAAATTTGATTGTAAAACAGATTTTACAGTTGCTTCTACTGTTTTAAGTTCATCTTTAACATTTTGTGATTCAGAAAGGTTGTGCACATACCACACTTCTAAACGTGATATCGCATCATCCTCAACCGCAGACCGAAGCTCTTTGGCGGCTGACCTGAGGCGTTCTGGAAGTTCGGAGATGGGACGCTGCAGCAGCCAAGCTATCGCAGTATTTAAATCAGCAGCTTTATTAGCAGGAGCATTAAATCTATCCCTAGATGCCATATAACATTGCGCAATTACCGCAACATATTCATCTTTATCTATAAATATAATATCACATTTNTTATCATCACTTCCATCTGTAATTGAATCTGCAGCCGTGCTATGAACATCATCAATAGTAAAACGAAGACTTAGCGCAAACAATCCAATTGCATTATCACCATATTGCTCAAGGTCGTCACGAGCACTAAAGGCTGCTTTCCAGTTTGCTTCCATATCCGTCATAGCGGGCCCCGATGCAACGAAACGTATGCTGCTATATCGATATCAGCAAATGAGCTGGAAGAGACTGATACCGCATATTCCACCCCATACATATCGTGCACACGTTGAGAACTTGATCAAGGATAATTTGCCCCTTATGGGCCATCTAATCATAGTCCAAGTTGTCGGTGAGACGTCTCTGTACAGGCCCTCTGCCCTGGAACTGAGGACCTTCCGGGCAGCCGGTGTAGGCAATTCCAGGACTTGCCTACTGATCCGCTCCGCTGTTCGATCCGTCTGGAGATCCAGGTACTTGTCAGCCTTCCTTACCCCGGCCCTTCTCGCCGATCCGGCTCTCGGTGCCGGCGAACAGGCGGGCGATGTTCTCGTGGTGACGGACGAAGCCCAACAGCGCCAAGAACAGTGCCAGCAGGGCGCGGGAGTTGTCAGCGAAGACGAGCATCAGCACCGGTGCCGAGGCCAGCGCAACGAGGGCGGCGAGCGAGGAGATGCGGAACATGTATGCCATTGCCAGCCAGATGGCGCATACGGCGAGGCACACCGGCCAAGCGACTGCCAGCAGCACGCCCAAGGTCGTCGCCACTCCCTTGCCACCGCGAAAGCGCAGCCAGACCGGGAAGTTATGGCCCAGCACTGCGCCTGCGGCCGCGAACAGGCCAGCGGTCGGCCCCCAGGCCGCAGACGCGGCGAGAGCGGCCGCCGCGCCCTTGCCGCCATCGAACAGCAGCGTCGCCAACGCCAGCACCCGGTTGCCGGTGCGCAGCACGTTGGTGGCGCCGATGTTGCCGGAACCGATGGCGCGGATGTCGCCGTAGCCAGCCAGCTTCGAGAAGATCAGGCCGAACGGGATCGAGCCCAGCAGGTATCCGAGGACCGCCGGCAGTACCCATGGATGTACGAGCGTCCAATGGCCAGCACTGGCAAATGGTTCGCTCATCGGCTAGCTGCCAAGCGAGAACACGCGACGACCGTCGACCACCGTCATCAGCACCCGGCCCTGCACCGGCCGGTAGTCGAAGGGCGTGTTCTTGGACTTNGAAAGCAACTCGTGCTCACGCACCTGCCACGCCCGCTCCGGATCGAACACGGTGAGGTCGGCCGGCGCACCCCGGGCCAGCCGGCCGGCGGGCAGGCCCATCAGGTCGGCTGGCCTGCATGTGAGCAGGCGCAGCACATCCAGCAGTGTGCAATGACCGTTGTGAAAAAGATCGAGGCTCACGGCCAGCAGCGTGTCCAGACCGATACCGCCGAAAGCGGCCTGGGCGAACGGCAGCCGTTTGGCGTCCTCGTCCTCCGGGGCATGGTCGGACGCGATGGCATCGATGGTGCCGTCCAGAAGCCCTCGNATCACCGCCAGGCGGTCCTCCTCGGCACGCAGCGGCGGTGACAGCTTGGAGAAGGTGCGGTAGTCGCCGACGGCTGTCTCGTTCATCGCGAAATAAGGNGGAGCCGTATCACAGGTGATCGGCAGGCCGTGTGCCTTCGCCTGACGGACGGCGTCAATGGCAGCGGCGGTCGACAGATGCGCAAAATGCAGCCGGCCGCCGGTCATCCGCACCAGGTGGATGTCGCGCTCGACCATGATCACTTCGGCCTCACGCGGAATGCCGACGAGCCCGAGGCGGGTCGCCATCTCGCCGGCATTCATGTGGCCACCGGCCACCAGCGTCGGCTCCTCCGCGTGCTCCACGATCAGCAGATCGAAGGTGCGTGCGTACTGTAGTGCCAGGCGCATGACACGGGCAGACGCCACCGCCTTCACCCCGTCGGTAAAGGCGACCGCACCCGCCTCGGCCAGCATACCCATCTCCGCCAGNCGCGCTCCTTCCAGCCCNCGGGTAACGGCGGCATAGGGATAGACCTTGGTCAGCTCAAGCAACCGGGCGCGGCGGGCGACGAACTCGACCACCGACATGTCATCGATCACCGGCTGGGTGTTCGGCAGGCAGACCATGGATGTAATGCCGCCGGCGGTCGCAGCGCGGCCAGCGGATGCCAACGTGCCCTTGTGCTCCTCGCCCGGCTCACGCAACTGGACGCGGATATCGACCAGACCGGGTGCCAGGCAGAATCCCTGGCAATCGACAACATCGGCGCCGTCAGGAACGCTGTCGGCGGTGAGGTGCGGGCCGAAATCGGCAATCGCCTCGCCTTCGGTCAGCAGACCGCCCGGCGCGTCGAGGCCCGATGCCGGGTCAAGCAGCCGGGCGTTGACGTAGAGCACGCGCCCGTCCGCCGCTCCTCCCGTACGCACCGTCATTGATGGTTCTCCCCATTCAGCGCCGGCTCACAGGTTGCGGCCCTCACCGGAATAATCGACATCAATGCCCGTCCGGGTCAGCAGTTCCAGGCAGGCCATCCGCACCGCCACGCCCATTTCTACCTGCTCGCGGATGACACTGCGGCCATAGTCGTCGGCAACCAGCGANTCGATCTCGACGCCCCGGTTCATCGGCCCCGGATGCATGATCAGCGCGTCCGGCTTGGCCCTCTTTAGCTTTTCATAATCGAGGCCGAAGAAGCGGAAATACTCCCGGATCGACGGAAAGTAGTTGCCCTGCATGCGCTCCGTCTGCAGCCGCAGCATCATCACGATGTCGCAGTCGGCAAGGCCCTCGCGCATGTCACANAAGGCTTCGACACCNAGTCGATCAACATTCCGCGGCAGGAGCGTGCGCGGAGCAACGACACGGACACGCGCGCCCATGATGTTGAGCAGGTGGATGTTGGAGCGTGCGACGCGCGAGTGCAGGATGTCGCCGCAGATGGCAACCGTAAGCCCGTCCAACTTCCCNTTGCGCCGGCGGATGGTGAGCGCGTCCAGCAACGCCTGGGTCGGATGCTCGTGGCTGCCGTCTCCGCCGTTGATCACCGCGCAGTTCACCTTTTCGGAGAGCAGCTTTACGGCGCCGGATTCCGGGTGACGGACGACGAGAACGTCCGGATGCATCGCGTTCAGGGTCATCGCCGTATCGATCACCGTCTCGCCCTTGCGGATCGAGGACGACGAAACGGACATGTTGATCACATCTGCACCCAGCCGCTTGCCGGCCAGTTCGAACGAGGTGCTGGTGCGCGTCGAAGCCTCGAAGAACAGGTTGATGATCGTCCGCCCTCGAAGCAGCGACTGGGTCTTGTCTGCACGCCGGTTCTGCTCGACGAAAACCTCCGAGCGATCAAGAATCAGGTTGATCTCGGGAGGAACGAGGCCCTCGATCCCGAGCAGATGGCGATGACGGAAAAACGGTGGATAGGGACCCTCGTTCATGGCGCGGAACTGTATGTCGGCCCCGCACGGGGTGCAAGCGGCGCGGACTTAACCCGAGGAGGTTCCTTCGGTGGTTGCATCGCGATCGCCTGGACCGGATCGCTGGTGCTACGGACATGTGCCAAGGCGTCCAGCGCTCCCTGCAGGATCCAGGCGGCTGCCGCCCGGTCCACCACCTGGCCACGCCGCTGGCGACCGAGGTCCGCCTCACCGATCAACACCCGTTCGACCGCCGCTGTCGATAAGCGCTCGTCCCAGAAGATCACCGGGAGCGGCAAAGCGGGCTGCAGATTGCGGACAAACTGGCGGACCGACTGGCAGCGCGGTCCTTCTCGGCCATCCATCTGCACCGGCAGTCCGACAACCAGCCCNCCAACCTGACGTTCCATCGCAAGCGCGCGCAGGCGCTCGGCGTCAGATGCCATCCGCGTCCGCTTCACCGTGACGAGTGGCGTCGCCACCGTCCAGGTTGCGTCCGAGATCGCAACGCCGATGGTGCGGCTGCCGACATCGAAGCCAAAGAGTCTCTTTCCTGGCGCCCCTGCCGACTCAGTTCGGCGAGACTTATTTCCTGCATGCAGACCTCCCGCAGGCTTCAAGGGCCACCGTCCGCGTACAGCGAACGCTCGCCCATTAGTCACAGCTCGCAAATTAGGCATCTGTGCACCTAATTTTTATGCATTTCTTGGCGTCCGGCGCGTTTCATACCTTCTTCGAACAGGGCAACTTAGTGGTTCACCGCTGTCGTACGAACCATCGCATACCATCATCGGTCCACGGGAACGGTACCAAGTGCCTGATTCACAAGACAAATCTTCCCGGTTCGTAATGTGACATTTTTACAATATCAGGTGGACTGCGTCTTGCCATGAAGCGCGACGAATCGCCGGCTTGTGCCGATGTGCCGGTGCATCGCGAAGAGGACCACAATATGATCAAATGTAAACACTTGCTGCCTGTCGCCTTGGCATCGCTGGCGGTCATTCCCCGGCTTTCGCCCAAGAAGAAGAAAACGAACTCGGATGGTGGGTCCCGGGTGAATTTTCCGGCGGTGTCTCCCTGACCAACAACTACATCTTCCGCGGCATTACCCAAAGCGATGACAATCCGGCAATCCAGGGCAACATCAACTATACCTATGATACCGGCTTCGAGGAATCAGCGTCTNTTGGTGGCGTCTGGGGATCGAACGTCGATTTCGATGACGGGGACGGAGCACAGCTCGAACTCGACTGGAGCTTCGGGCTGACGGGAGAGATCGCCGATACCGGTGTCGGCTACACACTTGCCGGCATTTATTACCAGTATCCGGGACAGGGTGATTACAACTACTGGGAATTCGCTCCGTCGCTGACCTACTCCCCCTTGATTGGCTGGGCACGGTTATCAACTTCAATTNACTCGCCGGACAACTTCAATGGTACCGGCAATGCATACTATGTGAATGGTGGCGTTCAGATCGAGATCCCGATCCCCAAGAATTACTTCAGCCTCACGCTGGAAGGGTACACCGGCCATCAGTGGATTGAAAGCAACAGCAAATTCGGTGCGGAAGATTATCAGGACTGGAAACTTGGTCTGTCAGTTGGACTTACCAAGAATATTTCTCTCAGCGCCTATTATACAGATACAAGCCTCAATAAAGGTGACTGCGGCGGCACTGGTAACTGCGGCCCGCGCGCCGTGCTGGCACTCGGTGCCTCCTTCTAGACGAGAAGCGTTAGACGAAAGCAATATCCGACCAAGCGGCATTGCCTGATCGGATTTACTTGCTCTAGAAACCAAACGGTTAGCGCACGGTCGTTCACGGTGATCGAACCGCACTCTAAGGAGCATTGAGCGGGGAAGGCATTCGAAGGCCTTCCCCGGTTCGCGCAACAGCGCTGCCCCGACCACATGCCCGCCACCATTTTCGCGGGTATTTTCTTGAAGTATAACTCGCTAAAATCGCTATCTGGTGGCGTATAGCCGGTTCCGCAGTGAGAAC
This sequence comes from Defluviicoccus sp., assembly GCA_013414705.1. Taxonomy (GTDB): domain Bacteria; phylum Pseudomonadota; class Alphaproteobacteria; order Rhodospirillales; family Defluviicoccaceae; genus Defluviicoccus. The sequence goes on along the minus strand of CP058705.1, from coordinate 886,506 downwards.
CTGTAGCAAATCTCATCGTCGATTGACGACCATCCGGATTGCGGGTAGGCGTATGCCCGGCGCGAGTGCCGATGGCTGCATTCCACCCGCCGGTTGGTTCAAACGTCCTCCGATCATGCGGGAACTCGTCATCAGCCATCGAAAGCGGCTCGCGCCCAAAACAAAACAACATCTAATCCTTGCAGGAGGTGAAGTCTCATCATGAGCGAAGATCTGGTGTTCCCGGTTCCCGAAGAAATTGCAAAGGCCGCGTGGATCAACAACGAGACCTATTTGGCTTGGTACAAGAAGTCGATCGACGATCCCGAAGGCTTCTGGGCGGAGCACGGCAAGCGTGTCGATTGGATCAAGCCCTTCACCAAGGTCAAGGACGTCAACTTCGATGCACCGGACGTGCACATCCGCTGGTTCTACGACGGCACGCTGAACGTCTCCGCCAACTGCCTCGACCGGCACCTGGCCAAGCGGGGCGATCAAACGGCAATCCTGTTCGAAGGTGACGATCCGTCTGTTTCCAAAGCGATCACCTATCGGCAGCTTCACGAGCAGGTGTGCAAGTTTGCCAATGTCCTGAAGGGCCTGGGTGTCAAGAAAGGCGATCGCGTCACCCTTTATCTGCCGATGATCCCAGAACTCGCCGTCGCAATGCTGGCCTGCACCCGGATCGGCGCCATTCATTCGATCGTCTTCGGCGGCTTCTCTCCGGACTCGCTCGCCAACCGGATCCAGGACTGCGACTCCACCGTGCTGGTCACCTCCGACGAGGGTCTGCGCGGCGGCCGCAAGGTCGCGTTGAAGGTCAACGCCGATCAGGCGCTGGACACCTGCCCGAGCGTTGGCAAAGTCGTGGTGGTCAAGCACACGGGCGGTGCCTGCGACTGGACGGCAGAACGCGACGTCTGGTGGCACGAGCTGATGGCGGATGCTTCGTCCGACTGCCCGCCGGAAGAGATGAACGCCGAGGACCCGCTGTTCATCCTCTACACCTCGGGGTCCACCGGCAAGCCGAAGGGCGTCTTGCACACCACCGGCGGCTACCTCGTCTACGCCTCGATGACCCATCAGTACGTCTTCGACTATCACGATGGCGACATCTACTGGTGCACCGCCGATATCGGCTGGGTTACCGGACACAGCTACATCGTCTACGGTCCGCTTGCCAACGGTGCCACGACGATCATGTTCGAGGGCGTGCCGAACTATCCGGACGCCGGCCGGTTCTGGCAGGTGGTCGACAAGCACAAGGTCAACATCTTCTACACGGCTCCGACCGCCATCCGGGCGCTGATGCGCGAAGGCGAAGGGCCGGTCAAGAAGGCGTCACGGAAATCGCTGCGCATCCTGGGGACGGTCGGCGAGCCGATCAATCCGGAAGCCTGGATGTGGTACAACAACGTCGTCGGCGAGGGCCGGTGCCCGATCGTCGATACGTGGTGGCAGACCGAAACCGGCGGTATCCTGATCACGCCGCTGCCAGGTGCCACGGCGCTGAAGCCCGGCTCGGCCACCCGCCCCTTCTTTGGCGTCAAGCCCAGCATCGTTGATGCGGACGGCAAGGTGCTGGAGGGCCACCNNACCGGCAACCTGTGCATCGATGATGCGTGGCCGGGGATGATGCGCACCGTCTACCGCGATCATGACCGGTTCGTGCAGACCTACTTCTCGACCTACGCGGGTAAGTACTTCACCGGCGACGGCTGTCGTCGCGACGCGGACGGCTACTACTGGATCACTGGCCGCGTTGACGACGTGATCAATGTCTCCGGTCACCGCATGGGGACCGCCGAGGTGGAAAGTGCCCTGGTTGCCCATCCAAAAGTGGCCGAAGCCGCGGTGGTCGGTNTTCCGCATGATCTGAAGGGCCAGGGTATCTACGCCTATGTGACGCTCAATGCCGGCGAGAAGTCTTCCGAGGAACTGCGCAAGGAGCTGGTGGCGTGGGTGCGCAAGGAGATCGGCCCGATCGCCTCGCCGGACGTAATCCAGTGGGCGCCGGGGCTGCCGAAAACCCGCTCAGGCAAGATCATGCGCCGGATCCTGCGCAAGATTGCCGAGAACGACTTCGGCGCACTGGGCGATACCTCGACTCTGGCCGATCCGACCGTCGTCGACGACCTGATCGAGCACCGTCCGCAGGCATAAGCGGGCCTCCGAACCTGCCGGAGACACCCAAAGGCGGAGCCATCGGCTCCGCCTTTGCTTGCCCGCAGGACCAATGGGCGTTGAGCTCCCCACTGCAGTTCCTGTTGAACGCACGCCCCTTTGAGCATGACCAGGAAAGACCGCTGTCGTGAATGACCCCGGCACCGACCTGTTGGCATGTGCCGGAGACCAGGACTTCGCCACGGTGCTCGCTGATCCACCATGGCAGTTTGCCAACCGCACCGGCAAGATGGCGCCCGAGCACCGGCGGCTCACCCGTTACCCGACGATGACCCTTGACGTCATTCGTGCCCTGCCGGTGAACCGGCTGCTCGCCGATACCGCCCACCTCTACCTGTGGGTGCCGAACGCCCTGCTGGCCGAAGGCATGCAGGTGCTGTCGGACTGGGGATTCACCTACAAGACCAACCTAGTCTGGTACAAGGTGCGCGCCGACGGCGGTCCCGACCGTCGCGGCGTCGGCTTCTACTTTCGCAACGTCACCGAACTGGTACTTTTTGGCACCCATGGCCGTAACGCCCGAACGCTTGCGGCGGGACGACGGATGCCAGATCTGCTGGCGAGCCGCAAACGCGAGCACAGCCGCAAGCCGGACGAACTCTACGAGGTCATTGAGGCCTGCAGCCCGGAACCGCGCCTTGAGCTGTTCGCCCGCCATCGTCGTATGGGCTGGACACAGTGGGGCGACGGCTTGGTAGCGTCGGGATCAACAGCGAAAGCGATTACAGAAGACCAGGAAAGCTAACAGCCGTTAGCGAACACTCACTACAGACGTTCCGACAACCGATGAATAAAGGGACGTCAGAGGCTCTCGTACGGCGATGACAGAAACCACGAGCGCTGTTGCGATCAGCGCCGCAATGATGCCGGTTTCGATGGCGTTGGCCTTGGGTTCCAGGGCGAAAAACTTCGCCACACATCGCGAGAACATTGCGTCCTTCCGTTAGCTTGCGGGGAGACCGGAAAAGCGGCCGCACGCTAGTGCCGCCACTACAATCAGTCAAACACGTTTTTCAAAGACCACGTACGGTCACAAGCGCTTCGCCCCCTTAAGAAAACGACATCCCAAGTTTAAGAAATCCGAAATTATATTTCGAGCGTGCCGTGGCGTTACAGTCGTTATGCACGCGAAAAGAGGCGCGTCTATGGCAATTCTGTCGCACTCGCTGTCATGACCGGATCGGCAGGAGTTTCCGTGTCACTGCGCGGCGAGCGGCCCTGTCGCCTGTCAACAACTCCAATCGGCCAGACGGCGAAGCAGATCAAGGCACGTATCTAGTTGTGATTGCTCAACGAATTCATCCGGCTGATGGGCCTCGCTGGCCCGGCCGGGGCCACAGAGCGCAGCCGGGACTCCGGCCTGCTGGAACAGCCCTGCCTCGGACGTGAACGGCGCCGCCGCAAAGCCGTTGCAGCTCGTCAGCCGGCGCAACAGCTCCGTGGCCGGCAGATCGGCTGCCGGCAACAAGGCCGGTACCGACGCCTGGGTCTCGGTTGTCACGCAAACGCGGGGCGCAAACCGTCCCGCGTCCCGAATCACTTCCGAGGTAATGAACCGCTCCAGGTCAGCGAGGTGCGCTGTTGCGTCATCGAAGCCCGGGCGACACTCCCAAGCCACCCGACAGTGCTCGGCAATCATGTTGACCGCNGCTCCCCCNTCGATCCGGCCCACGTTCAGCGTCGTGTATTCCGGAACGCCAGCGTCTTCCGGATCGGGATGCCGTCGGGCGATGTCGTGTGCGCGACGCTCCAACTCGACCACCAAGCGAGCCGCAAGACCGATGGCGTTGACGCCGCGACCAGGGGTCGAGCTGTGCCCGCCTACCCCGCTCACCATTGTCAGGTGTGTGGTAATCCCGCGGTGCCGGTCAGCAGGCTGCATTCCGGTCGGCTCGCCCACGATCACCAAACCTGGCTTCGGTCTTTGTGCCAGCAGAGCGGCGATGAGCTGCGGCGCCCCGAGGCAGCCGACCTCCTCGTCCCAGCTCCAGACGAGATGCAACGGGCGGCGGAGCGGCAGTGCCTGGAACCGTGGCACCAGCGCCAGCACGGCCGCGATAAACCCCTTCATGTCGGCGGTGCCCCGGCCGTACAGCCGTCCGTCACGTTCGACCAGCCGAAACGGGTCGCTCGACCACGCTTGGCCGGTGACCGGCACCACGTCGGTGTGGCCCGAAAGAACGACGCCCCCTCCNACGTCCGGTCCAACGGATGCGATCAGGCCTGCCTTGTTGTCACTGGCGGCCTCGACGATGATTGGCTCGATTCCCAGATCGCGCAAATACGCCGCGATCTCGTCGATCAGCGCCCGGTTGGAACGAAACGACGTGGTGTCGTGGGCGATCAGCCTTGCGAGCAGGTCGCAGGTCGCNGGTCCGCTCGGCGTCGATCCGGTGCGCCGCCGAAGCGGCGGCGTCAGGCGAGAATGCCCTCGCCACCGGTGTGCTTGCCGATCATGGCCAGAAACTCGCGCCGGGTTGCCTGATCCTCGCGGAACGCACCCAGCATACGGCTGGTGGTCATCACCACTCCCGACTTGTGGACCCCACGAGTGGTCATGCACTGATGCGCGGCCTCGATCACCACCGCGACCCCTTTTGGCTCCAGAATGTCGTTGATGGCATTGGCAATCTGCGCCGTCATCTTCTCCTGGATCTGCAGCCGTTTGGCGTAGATGTCCACCACGCGGGCAAGTTTGCTGATGCCGACCACCCGGCGGTGCGGCAGGTAGCCCACGTGCGCCCTGCCGATGATCGGTGCCAGATGGTGCTCGCAGTGCGACTCGAACCGGATGTCGCGCAGCAGCACCATTTCGTCGTAGCCGTCGGTCTCCTCGAACGTTCGCCGGAGCACGTCCTCCGGGTCGGCCTCGTAGCCGGCAAAGAACTCGCGGAAAGCATCGACAACCCGGCGCGGGGTCTCGCGCAGCCCTTCGCGGTCCGGATCGTCCCCGGCCCAACGGATCAACGTCCGCACCGCCGCCTCGGCCTCGTTCCGATCAGGCAAGGCCGCTCCTGAGTCCGACGCCGCATACGGAAGCTGTGCTGCCNNGGCCGCAACTCGGTCGTCACGGTATCCAGCGATGTGCGCAGGGTCATGCAATCATCCCGTTTCTTGGGCCCTACTTTTTGGGGCCCACTTTTACACCCTGGGCCGCAGGTCTCAGTTCACCACCACCCGATGGTGGGGGCTGTCGAGNGAGAAAGCCGGGATCGTGATGTCGAAACACTCTCCNCCTTCCGCCTGCATCTGGTAAGTGCCCATCATGATGCCTGACGCTGTCGCCAGCGGCGTACCGCTCGCGTATTCGAAGGCTTCGCCAGGACGCAGCACCGGCTGTTTGCCGACCACGCCGTCGCCACGTACTTCTTGGACATGCCCCTGGGCGTCGGTGATCTTCCAGTGCCGTGTCAACAGCTGGACGGTCTGCCCGCCATCGTTCTGGATACGCACATGATACGCCCACACGAAGTGCCCGGAATCCGGCGCCGACTGCTCCTCCAGGAAATAGGGCTGCACGCTCACGGTAATGCCATGGGTGGTCGCGACGTAGGGAGTGGGGCTTGGATCAGACACTGTTTCTCCTGCTCGCGGGGCCACGAATCCGCCGTGCGGCACACGGCACCGGGTTAAAATGTGACCGATCGTGCGGATTGTCCAGCCTGTACCCGGCCGTGAACTGTACGCAACGCGGGTGACCAGTGTGGGACAGAGGCACTCAGCCGTTCGAACAGCGAGCGCCTCCCAGAACACAGAATTGAGCGCAGTAGGGATGATTCAGCGAAACCTCGGTGCGTGAGCGGGTGAGCGTGCGGCCGAGCTCGAACTGAGGGTCGTACGGCAGCAAGGTGCAGGGCACGACGACCGGGTGCGTCGCCCCCTTCCGCTTGATCACCATGCGCGCGCGTGCACACATCATGTCTCGCGGCGAAACGCCGAGGATACCCCAGCAACGCGTCGTGATCTCCGGCACATCGCGCGCCACGTCCATCTCCGGAAACAACACCAGCGACTGAGGATCGTGCGCATCGATGGGAAGCTGCTCGCCTGTGAACAGCGCCGCAAATCCTGCCCGCACCTGGTCTTCCGGCTCGGACCAGTGCATCCGACCGGCGGCTGCGATGCGAAACCCATGGCATGACAGCCAGCGCAGGCCCGACAACATCGGCGCCCAGGTGCCGCATCCGCGCACCGCTTCGTGTTGTTCCGGCCGGTAATGGTCGATGGACACGCGCAGGTTCAGCGCATCACCAAACCGCGCATGGAGTTCCAGCAGGTCCGCGGCCGATCTCTGCATCGGCTTCATGGCATTGGTCAGCACCAGCACCCGATAGCCCCGCGCTAGCGTCTCGCTCAGGATGTCCGGAAATTCTCGGTTCAGGAACGGCTCGCCACCGGTGAACCCGATTTCTTCTACCGTCAGCCGCGCGTGGCCGATTTCATCCAGATAGCCGCAGACCTCTTCGCGCGTGATATGCGCCAAGCGATCATTTCGGGGNCTGGACTCGATGTAGCAGTTCTCGCAGGCAATATTACACAGGCTGCCGGTGTTGAACCACAGGGTCTGCAGGCGATCGAGTGCGACATGCGCCCGTGGTTCGCCCTGGGCCGTGACATCCGGGTCGCTGAACTTGGCGGATGCTGGAGGGCGTTCAAAACCGTTATCAGGCATGAATCTCAGGCGGCAGCAAGTCTGTCTTACGCATATTGGCATATGCGCCCTGGGTCCTGTCACCACCAACGATATTTCTTCGGGACCGTCCGCAAGTGCCGCGGGCCTTTCGCTGCCAAGTGTACTGAGGCGAGAGGCAGCCGGTCGAGCGAGCCAACCGTCAGCTTGCCAGCCGACCACGGCAAGCGATACACTGCTGGCAAATGCGGGTGTAGTTCAATGGTAGAACGAAAGCTTCCCAAGCTTTAGGCGAGGGTTCGATTCCCTTCACCCGCTCCATCGTCCTTGCGCTCGGGCGATTTGCCGCTGTCTTGTCGGCTCTCACTCCCCTCCTCCGGCTGTTTCACGTCCTCCGCATCCGAGTCCAGGTACGCGCGAGTGCCGAGCGAAACCACGCACAGCCCGAGAAAAACCACCCCAGCTCCGGCAAGCCAGATCGGGATCCGCTCCTGGAGCGGAAAGATTTCCGAAAGGCGGGCGCCAACGGCGCCCGCACAGGCCAGGATCGCACCAGCGATCCAGTAAGCGACCCGCGGAAATCGCTTCAAGCGGGCCTTATTGAAATTCACAGCGCGCCTTGCGTCGCCTTGACGATCGTGATCAGCACCGCAGCGAAGATAGCCGACGTAATAACACCGGAGATACTGGCCCCTAACGCATGCGGTAGAACGATAGATTCCGGGTTAACGGCGGAAACGGTCTTCTGCGCCACCTTTGCCGTCGTTGGCACGCAACTCACGCCAGCGATGCCGATCACCGGGTTGTACTTCCCTCCCGAGATGAAATAGAGAATGTAGCCGCCAATCAGCCCGCCGATGGCCGAGAACGTCAACGCGATGATGCCGAGGATGAGCAAAATCAGCACCTTCGGGTCGAGGATGGTGCGGGCTTCGCACAACACCCCCAGGGTCAGACCAAGGAAGAAGGTCGCCCCGTAGAGCACTTGGTTGCTGAACAGCTCACGGAAGTAGGTCAGACCGCTTTCACGGATGATCACGCCCAAGAACAGTGCCATGAACAGCGGCGCTGCCACCGGAAACAACAGGCACAGAGCAACACATGCAACGACCGCGAACACCATCTTCTCTTCAGACGTAATTTCGCGTGTCTTTTCCGGCGGCATCGCGAGACCGCGGATNCGCGCCGGCACCATCGCTTTGATGAGGTAAGGATACCCGCCGTAGGTCAACCCCAGATACAAATAACCGACGACCGTGATCGGCACAAAGATTTCCGGGGCGAGCACCAATGCTGCGAACAACACCATCGGACCATCGGCACCACCGATCGTCGCTGTCGCTGCTGCTTCGTGCAACGGCAACCCGAGATAGACGCCTAACGGAAAGGCCACCAGGGTCCCGAGTTCAGCGCAGACGGCGATGAACATGCTGCGGAACGGACGCTGCATCACGAAACCGACATCGAGCAGCGTGCCAATGCCGATGAACACCAGAACCGCGATCAGGCCGTTGGAGAAGGTGAACGTATAGACCGGCTGCAGAAAGTTGATCTGCAGCACGTTCATCAGCGAATTGGTCTCGCTTTCCAGCGGCTCCAGGAACAAAGTTCCCATCCGACCGCCTTCGAAGAACAGCACACCGGCATTGACGGCTGCCATGCCGAGACCCATCGGGATCATCAGCAGGGCTTCGAGAACCCCNTTCTTGCCGAGGTAAATCAGTGCGATGCCAAGCAGGATGAGGAAAATCCGCCCGAAGAAGATCTTCGGATCAGAATCCAAAAGCGTGGCAATCCCCTGAAAAAGCTGAACGAACTGAATATCGGGCACGGCGGCCCTCCGTTTCTGGCCGGTCTCGTCGCCGATCAGCCGATCGAGACCAGTGCCTGCCCTGCGTCGACCGCGTCGCCGACCTTGACCGGAACGGCCGTGACCTTGCCATCCTTGTGGGCGGAGACGACTGTTTTCATCTTCATCGCCTCGATCACCGCCACCTTGTCACCGGTCTTGACCGCATCGCCGACCTTGACCGTTACCTCGACGATGACGCCGCCCAGCGGAGCAAGCTTGTCGTCGGGTCCGCCACCGCCCGCGGGTGCGGGGCCGCCGCAGGTGCCGGTGCCGGAGCAGCGGCAGGAGCGGGCGCCGCAGCCCTCGCTGCCGCCATCGAGCCGGGCGCCGGGTAGAGGGTTCCCCCGTCCCTTCCGTCACGTCCTCGACGACGACGTCGTAGACCTTTCCTTCAACGGTGATTCTCAGATTCCTAACCATGTTCGGTCCCCTGGAAACGGGAGGAAATCAACGCGGCGAGTGCCGCGGGAGGTGAGAGCCGTGGTGGGCGAGCCGGCCGGTCGCAGTCCAACCCGGTCCCCGTGGAACCTCGTGGATATGCACCAGCCTGTGCGCCCCGAGTACGGCGTAGACGGCGGCCGCGATCGCCGCCACGTGAGCGGCTGTCTCGTCGACTTCCGGCTCCACCGAAATCGACACCGGTGTTGCTGCAGCCGCAGGCGCCGCCTTCTTTTGGTGCTCGCCAGCGCGACGACGATGCCGCGGATCAGCACCGCCGCCAGAACAGCGATGACCACCATCAGGCCATAGCTGAACAACGACAGCTTTACGACGGATTCGACATCCATGTGGGTGCCTTTCCTCTTTGTGTTAACGCGCCGAACGCGTGCAGCGGGTCCTGCAGTGCCGGAGGCGACCTAGAGCGGGATGTTGCCGTGCTTCTTCGGCGGCCGCAGTTCGCGCTTGCCGAGCAGCTTGCGCAACGACAGCGCGACGATGCCTCGGGTTTGCGATGGCTCGATCACATCGGTGATATAGCCNCTCGATGCCGCCATGTACGGCGAGGCGAACTCGGCACGATACTCCGCAACCAGTTCCTTGCGCCGCGCGATCGGATCCTCTGCTTCCTTGATCTCTTTCGAGTAGAGGATGTTGACGGCCCCNTCCGCACCCATCACCGCAATCTCGGCACTGGGCCACGCATAGACGAAATCCGCCCCCATTTCCTGGCTGCACATCGCGAGGTAGGAGCCACCGTAGGACTTCCGGGTCACAATCGTGATCTTCGGCACCGTCGTGCTCGAATAAGCGAACAGCAACTTTGCGCCGTGACGGATGATCCCGCCGCGCTCCTGCTCGATGCCCGGCAGGAACCCTGGAACGTCGACCAGCGTGACCAGCGGGATGTTGAAATCGTTGCAGAAGCGGATGAACCGCGCCCCCTTGTCAGAGGAATCGATGTCGAGCGCGCCGGCCTTCTGCATCGAATTGTTGGCAAGGAGGCCAACCACGACGCCTTGAACGCGCNNGAAGCCCACGATCAGGTTCTGTGCGAACAGCGCGTGCACTTCCAGAAACTCGCCGCCGTCCACCAGCCGGGCGATGATCCCGTACATGTCCATCGGCTCCGAAGGGTCCGACTGGGCGAGATCATTCATCGCGTCGTCTTCGCCCATTTCCACGTCCTCGGTGAGGATGTGCGGTGGGTCCTCGGTATTGTTCGACGGAAAGTAGCTGAGCAGCTGCTGAGCGATGGCAATCGCGTGCTGGTCGTCATCGGCAACGAAGTGGACGTTGCCGCTGATCGACGCATGCATGATGGCGCCGCCGACGTCTTCCATGCTCACTTCGCGCCCGGTGACCGCCTTGATCACCTGCGGCCCGGTAATGAACATATGGGCGTTCTGCCGCGTCATGATGATCCAGTCCATCAGCGCCGGTGAGTAGGACGCGCCNCCGGCACACGGTCCGGCGATGATGGCGATCTGCGGGACGACCCCNGACAGCAGCACGTTGCGATAGAACACGTCGCCGTAGCCGGACAGGGCGTCCACGCCCTCCTGAATGCGCGCGCCGCCCGAATCCTTGAACGCCACCACCGGCGTGCCGTTCTTCAGCGCGTAGTCGAGCACCTGGCACATTTTCTTCGCGTGCATTTTGCCGAGCGTGCCGGCGACGACGGTGAAGTCCTGGCTGAACGCCGAGACCTGCCGCCCGGCCACATAACCCGTACCGGCGATTACGCCATCGGCCGGCAGATCCTTGTCTCCCATTCCGAAAGCCGTGCAGGTGTGGCGGATGAAGGTACCGAACTCCTGAAATGTGTCCGGCGTATACATATACGTCAGCCGCTCGCGCGCGCTGAGCAGACCCTTTTCGTGACGCTGCTTAATCTTTTTCTCGCCGCCCGCGGCAACCACATGAGCGTGCTTGTCACGAAGCGTCTTCAGGCTCTTCGAGTCGAGAGGCATGGCCGTACGTCACCCTCCTGCGCCAAGCCGATGAGGTCGGCTCTGGCATTCATGCAAGCCAGATCGCAGCGATACGTCCTGCTGCCCATCCACCGATCAGCCTGATCGCCCGGAGCCTCTTTGCGCTCCTCCAACCACTTGGCGACAATACCTACCGGCGTTCGCTTGTTGTTAATCCTGTTGGCGGCGGAACCTTAAGGAGCTGTCTAGAAGCTGTCAAAAAACCTGCGCAGGGGTCCGCTTTGTTCGGTACATCGCCTTTCCCTTAACTTCGCGCCCGCACCCAAGCTGAAATGGCTGTTCGCAGATGCAATAACACTTGATACTGAAGACTACCCAGGTTTATCGCGGATCAGACTATTCACACCGCGATGATCCGTCATTTTGGTGTCATCTAGCCCCCTTTGGGGGTGCGCCGGTCGAGGGCTCAGCACGAAAGTCTAACGGTCGAAACCGACGGAATTTCACGGGCACCATCAAGGCCTCGTCGCCGGCAACCGTCACATCTTCTTCCTTTGACTTGCCCACTCGCGGCGCCGCATGACCCGTTTCAGGACCTCCGTGACATGCCGCGCCGGTTGCGCAGCACCGACGTCGCCAGCAGACGGCATGGTCGTGGGCCGATCCGGCAGCCCGCGCGACGCATGCGGGCACCCGACGGCACGGTCACAGAGAGGAGTAGGTATGACCAAGGGCACGGTGAAGTGGTTTAACGCCACAAAGGATATGGATTCATCACCCCGGACGACAGCGACAAGGACGCTTTCGTCCATATCTCGGAAGTAGAGCGGTCCGGTCTGGGGCGGCTCGACGAGGGCCAGCGGATCTGCTTCCAGGTCCGCCAGGAGGCCCGCGGCCTCAAGGCCGTCAACCTCGCCGCTGACGAATAGATACTTCGCGCGTCGCCGAACCGGTCGCGGTTCGGCGACTGGCAGCGTCTCCGGAACCGTCCTCGATTCCGCCACGCTCAGAGCTTCAGGCACACCTCCATGACGCCCGGCTCGTCCGGTTTTGCGGTGCGTGCGAAGTCAAACTTCTGGCACACACGCAACATGCTGCGGTTCTCCCGCAAAACTTCTCCGAACAATTCGCGCAAACCCTGTTGCCGGCTGTAGTCGATGATCCGGCGCATCAGCAATGGTCCGAGCCCGAGACCCGCCATGTCGCTGCGCAGCATGATCGCGAACTCAGCCCGCTCGCCATCGGGGTCGGCGGCGATGTGAACGGCACCATATACGGGGCTGCGGCCAGCCGTGCCCGGGTCCGCCAGGACCAGCGCCATCTCCCGATCATAGTCGATTTGTGTCAGTCGGGCGGCGAACGGATGCGTCAGCGCCTTTTTGGGCGCAAAGAATCGCATGCGGATGTCTTCCGGCGACAGCTTNGTGAACAGCTCCTGGAAGGCCGGCTCGTCCTCAGGTCGTACCGGCCGGAGCATGAACGTCCGGCCGTCCGGCAGCACGATCACTTCTTCCAGCTCCGTCGGATACGGGCGAATGGCAAGCCGCTTTGCCGCAGGTTGATCTGTCGGGCGCACGCGGATGCGCGCATCCAGTGCCAGCACGCCGAATTCGTCGGCAAGCAGCGGGTTGATGTCCAGTTCGGCCACTTCGGCAAAGTCGATGACCAGTTGCGAGACCTTGATCAGGGTGAGCGCAATATCGTCGATCGCCGCCGGCTGACGGCCACGAAATCCATTCAGCAGCTTGAACACACGGGTGCGTGCGATCGCGTCGTGAGCGAGGTGCATGTTCAACGGCGGCAGCGTCAACACCTTGTCCGAGATCACTTCGGCAGCGGTGCCGCCGTGCCCGAACAGGATTACCGGCCCGAACTCCGGGTCCTCGCTCATGCCCACGATAAGTTCGAACGCCTCCGGCCGCTCGACCATCGACTGCACCGTGAACCCGTCGATCCCCGCCTCCGGCTGATGCTGATGTACACGCTCGATCATCGCCAACGCCGCTTCACGCACCTGGGCTGGTGAGCGCAGGCCAAGCACCACCCCGCCGACATCGGACTTGTGGGTGATATCGCGTGACAGGATCTTCAGAGCCACCGGCCCGGCGAAAGACGCGGCGGCGGAAGCGGCGGCACGCGGGTCGGCAGCCGTGCGGGTCGGGACAACCGGAATCCGGTAGGCCTGCAGCACCTCCTTCGCCTCCGGCTCGCTCAGCCATTCGCGTCCCTCCCCCACCCCCGTTGCAAGNATGGCGCGAACCGCCGCGGTATCCGGGACAAAATCTTCGGGAATCGATGGCGGCGTCTGCATCAGGGCTTCCTGATTGCGCCGGAAAGTACGCATGTCGATGAAGGCGCGCACCGCACGCTCGGGCGTGAAGTAGGTGGGGATACCGTTCTGCGCGAACAGCTGCCGGGACGACTGCGCGGCGGCCTCGCCGAGCCAGCAGGTCAACACGCAGCGCTTGCCGACGCCGGGNGTTCCGATCACCGCTTGTGCTGCGTCCTCGCCCGGCGCAATCGCGGTGGGACATTTCAGCACGAGGACCGCATCCGCGTTCGGATCTTGCAGCAACACCGCCAGCGCCGCGCCGTAGCGACGACCATCCGCGTCGCCCAGGATGTCGACCGGATTGCCGTGCGACCAAGCGTGCGGCAGGATCCCATTCAGTGCGGCGATCGTCGATTCGCTCAGCGGCGCCAACTCGCCGCCCCTGTCGAGCAGCGCATCCATCGCCATCACGCCGATACCGCCGCCATTGGTCAGCACCGCCAGCCGATCGCCGGCCGGTGTCCGGCCCAGGCCCAGGGTTTCGACAGCCCCGAACAGATCGCCGATGTCGTGCACGCGCAGCATTCCGGCGCGCCGGAATGCTGCCTCGTACACCGCATCTTCGCCGGCCATCGCACCGGTATGCGAGGCTACTGCCCGGACCGTGGCCGGATGCCGGCCCGATTTGATCACCACCACCGGCTTGAGACGCGCCGCGGCGCGGGCCGCTGACATGAACTTTCGCGCGTGCGTAATCGCTTCAATGTAAAGTAGAATGCCGCGCACTTCTCCTTCGCCCGCCAGGTAATCGAGCATGTCACCGAAATCGACGTCGCACATATCGCCCAACGAGACGATATGCGAGAAGCCGATGGCTCGGGCCGCCGCCCAATCGAGCACGGAAGTCGCGACGGCGCCGGACTGGGCAACAAAGGCGAGGCGGCCGCGATGAGGGTGCAGGTGCGCAAAGCTGGCGTTCAGCCCCACCTCCGGCACCATCACGCCGATGCAGTTGGGGCCGACGATGCGGACCATGTGCCGCCGGGCTGCATCCAGCATCTGCTGGTGCAAGTCAGTGCCGTGCGCATCGCCGCCTTCACCGAAGCCCGCCGTGATCACCACAATGCCGCGCGTACCGCGTGAGCCGAAGTCATCGACCAACCCCGGCACGGTATCCGGAGGCGTGGCGATGATGGCCAGGTCGGGAACCTCCGGCAGCGAGGCTGCAGCAGGGTAGGTCAGGACGCCCTCAATCGCCCGATGTCTGGGATTCACCGGCATGATCGGGCCCGCGAAACCCGAATTGAACAGATTGTGGGCTACCACCGCGCCCACCGTACCCTTTTCTGTGCTGGCGCCGATCAAGCTGATCGATCGGGGTTTGAAAATGAACTCAAGATTGCGGATGCTCATGTCAACGCTCCCAAGCGATCCCCGGCCAGGTAGATTTGAAACTTAACGCAGGCGCAAAAGGGAGACAGGGATGGATGTCTGGGATGAGGCTCGCGGCCACCTTTCTGGTCTGCCGGACGGCGCGGGTCTGAATATTGCCTACGAAACAGTGGAACGACACGTCGTGCAGGGCCGCGGCGACCACCCGGCGTTCCGGTTTATCGGTGCCGATCGCGCCCTGCGGGTTGTCAGCTATGCCGAACTGTCCCATCTGAGCAACCGGTTCGCCAATGCACTGGGAGCATTGGGCATAAAGGCCGGAGAGAGCGTGTTCGCGATGGCCGGCCGGGTTCCCGCGACCTATATCGCCGGTCTGGGTGCTCTGAAGACACGCGCGATGTTCTCAGCGCTGTACGCCAATTTCGGCGAACAGCCGGCCAAGACCCGACTTGAAAAAGGCCATGGCCGACTGCTGGTCACGACACCACAGGTCTACGAACGGCGCATCGCCGGCATCCGCGACTCACTGCCGGAACTCGAGCACGTGGTCATCACCGATGGGAACCCGCCACCCGGGACCCTCGCCTGGCAAGAACTGCTGGACGGTGCCTCCGACCAGTACGCCATCCCGCCGACCGATCCCGAAGACATAGCCTTCCTGCAATTCACCAGCGGCACCACCGGCTCTCCCAAAGGGGCACTGCACGCGCATGCAGCGGCCATCGTTCAGTATGACTCTGCGCGCCGCGTCCTCGCCCTGCACCCGGACGATGTCTACTGGTGCACCGCCGATCCGGGCTGGGTCACCGGCATCTCCTTCGGACTGGTTGCACCGCTGTTGCACGGTGCCACGGCCATCATCGACGAAGGGGACTTCGACCCGGTCCGCTGGTACCAGATCATTCAGGACCACCGCGTGACTGTCTGGTACACGGCGCCCACCGCGATCNGCATGCTGATGAAAGCAGGATCTCGCGTGGCACGGTCCTTCGATCTGAGTTCCCTGCGCCTGATCGCCAGCGCCGGCGAACCGCTCAACCCAGAAGCGGTCCGCTGGGGACGCCAGGCATTCGGCCAGGACATCCACGACACCTGGTGGCAGACCGAGACCGGCGCGATCATGATCGGCACTCCCGTCACCGAAGAGGTGGTCCTGGGCGCGATGGGGCGTCCGCTGCCGGGAATCGAAGCCGCTGTCGCCCGTCGCCAGACCGGACGCCCGGTAGAGATCGTGACCACCCCCAACCAGGTCGGTGAACTGGTTCTGAAAAGTGGTTGGCCGTCGATGTTTCGCGGTTACCTGGACGAGCCCGAACTCTACGCCGATTGCTTTGCCGAGGGCTGGTACTTCACCGGCGACCTCGTATCACGCGACGAAGATGACCGATTCTGGTTCGTCAGTCGCGGCGACGAGGTCATCAAGTCGGCGGGACAGCTGATCGGACCCTACGAGGTCGAAAACAGCCTGCTCGAGCATCCGGCGGTGGCCGAGGCCGCGGTTATCGGCAAGCCGGATCGGCTGGTCGGTGACGTGGTCAAGGCCTTCGTGGTGTTGAAGGACGGGTTCACGGCCGATGAGGATCTGCGCCTCGAACTGCTGGGCTTCGCGCGCAAGCGACTGGGACCAGCGCTGGCACCACGCGAAATCACCTTCAGCCGCACGCTACCGAAAACCCGCAACGGCAAGATCGTCCGCCGGTTGCTGCGCGCGCGTGAACTTGGCCTGTCCGATGCCGATCTGCCGGTGCTTGAGACTCCCGACGCCGCCGGCATTGACTGATGCACTCGACAATGCGTGCACTCGACGCCGGCGTCGCAGCCACCCATTGGAAGATTAAGAGGGCGCACATCGGCTTGGTCAGATCGAACCGTGCCCCAATGCGAGAGTAGACCAATGCCCGAAGACGAGCGATTGCGAGCGGCAATCCTGGAGACCCTGAAACAGGTCGCGCCCGAAGCGGATACCGCGGCACTTGACCCGAACAAGAGCTTCCGCGACCAGGTGGGACTCGATCTGATAGACTTTCTCAATTTCGTCGTCGGGCTGGAGGAACGGTTCGAATTGCGAATCATTGAGACCGACTACCCGCAACTCTCCAGCCTGCAGGGCTGCCTAGACTACATCGCAGCCCACCGCACGCCGGCATCAAGCTGATTTCACCAATCGCACCAGACGATTGCCCGATACATCGGGCGCTGGCTCCAAATCGATAGCAAGGTACTGCGATGTCGTTGAAAGAAGAATGGATGTGCGTACAGTTATGATCAGCTTGATGCAGCGTTTGCAACCGGTCAGGACCCTGGCACTTGTGACCCGACGCTTCTTGCACTTGGCGGTGCTGTTCGTTCTGTTCGGCGTATTGCCGCATCCGGCCAGCGCGGTTTCCGGAAGTGGCTCTGGCTATCTGGCTGCCGACCGGGTGCTGGTTGTGAAGAGCGAGCGTCGCCTCTACTTGCTCCGCGACAGCCATGTGCTGAAAAGTTATCCCATCCAGCTCGGTCGCTCGCCGGTGGGCGATAAGGTGTTCGAAGGTGATGGGCGTACTCCGGAAGGGCTTTACATCCTGGATCGCCGCAACACCGGCAGCGAATACTATCGCTCGATCCGAATTTCCTACCCCAACCAGAGCGATATCGCCGAAGCAAGGGAATATGGACGGCGTCCGGGCGGACTGGTGATGATCCATGGCCAGCCCAACTATGCCCACGTCGGCTATACTGATGCGCGTTCGTGGGACTGGACGGAAGGGTGTATCGCCGTCAGCAACGCCGCCATGGATGAAATCTGGGATGCCACCATCTTCGGCACCCCGATCGAGATCCTGCCCTGACGGCATCGGCCGAGGCTTCCGGCAATACCCATCGCCTATTGCGCGATAGGCACCCCCGTTCACACTGCCGCAAGTTGTTCTTGATTTCTTATACCAGTCATCTAAAAACCCATTTGAGCGTAGAGTATACTACGTCGAACGTGCATCGTACGGGTATCATCGCAAAGGGGAATATAAGGATGGCATACGGCAAGATCCTGACGGCCGTGGCGCTGGCAAGCACCGTTGCTCTCGGTGCCTGCGCATCGTCCAGCGAAGTCGACGATCTGAAGGCGAGCGTCAACCAGTTGCAAAGTGACGTAGCCGGGCTGAAGACCGACACAGCCGCCGCCCGTTCCGAGTCTGCCAAGGCTGCCCAGGAGGCCCGTTCTGCCGCTGCCGCCGCCCAGCAGGCGGCCGCCGAGGCGAAGGCTGCTGCCAATGCTGCCAATGCCGCGTCCGAGCGCTCGGACCGGATGTTCCAGAAGTCGCTGCGCAAGTAATCGACGAAGGCCGCCGCGTCGCCGCCTGCACGATCGTGGCGGCGGCGCACGGCGGTCGCGGGGTCCCGATAGCGGGGACCCGTTCCTCGAACCAGCGTCCGGTCTTGGACCAGCGTGCGAGGATATTGGATTTGCCGGCTTCTGGGCGTGACAGCGTTGACCGTGTCGCATCGAGGCGTCGGGACTCTGAGGAGCGGCCGGCGGCGTAAACAGCGGGGCGGAATCTTCGGGATTCTGCCCCGCTTTGTTTGTCAGGCGCGGGAACGCGCAATCAGTGATGGTAGCCTTCTTCCGGCCGGACCTTGCCCCGGAAAATCCAGTACACGGTCAAGGTGTACGCAAAGATGACCGGCATTACGAACAACCCGGCACCGTAGAACAGAAACCGCAAGGANTCCGGTGGCGACGCCGCCTCGCTGATTGTCACCGAAAACGGGATGAGATAGGGCCAGAAGCTGCCGGCCATGGTGCCGAACGCGGCGAGAAAGATCAGCGCCGACATCGCGAAGGGCAAGCCGTCGATCCGCCTGCGGACGCCCAGGACCAGCCCGACCGTAGCCACAGCCCCGATGGCCGGGAACACCAGCAGCCACGGGCGATCCAGCCAACGGTCCATGACCGCCAGCGAAGATGCCAGCGAATAGATCAGGGCGAAAACCAGAAAGACGAACAGCAGTCCCGCCAGCGGTAGCAGTCGCTGATAGGCCCAAGCCCGCAAGGCTCCTTCCGTCTTCAGGACCAGCCAGGCAGCGCCAATCAGTGCGTAACCAATAACCAGTCCAATGCCGCAGGCAATTGCGAAGGGAGACAGCCAGTCGAAAGCGCCGCCGACGAATCGTCCGTTTTCGATCGCAAGTCCGTTGACCATCGCCCCGACGGCGGCGCCCTGTACCACCGTTGCCACGAGGGAACCGATGCTGAAACCCCAGTCCCAGACCGGACGCATCCGCCGCGTCTTGTCGCGGAACTCGAACGCCACGCCGCGCAGGATCAGCCCCACCAGCAGCAGCGCCGCCGGAAGGTAGAAAGCGGGCAACAAAATCGCATAGACCATTGGGAAACAGGCGAACAGGCTGGCCGCAACGAAGATCAGCCACGTCTCATTGCCGTCCCAGACGGGTGCGATGGCACTCATCATCGTTCGCCGGAAATCTTCGTCGTCGGTCGTGCCGAACAGCATGCCGATGCCGAGGTCAAAACCATCGAGCATGACGTAGAGCAGCGCTCCCACTCCGATGAGCAGGGCCCAGAGCTCGGCGAGTGTCATCGGTCCCTCCTCGTTCTGGCTCCAGGGTGCTGGCTCCAGGGATGCTGGCTCCCGGNNATGCGCTTGCGGTGACGGACCGGCAGCGGCGAGCGGACGCAGCGCCGTCAGTCCGTGCTCCACCGCCGGCGGCGATTCCGGTCCGCTGCGCAGCAGGCGGTATATGTAGAAGGTGCCAGCGGAGAAGATCAGCGCATAAACCGAGACGAACAGGATCAGGGAGATCCAGGCCTCCGGTGCGCTCAGCGACGGCGTCACCCCNTCGCTGGTCCGCAGCAGGCCGAACACGATCCAGGGCTGTCGTCCCACCTCGGCGGTGTACCAGCCGGTCAACACGGCGAGGAAACCGAAGGGAAAACTGAAGAATGTCAGCCACAGAAAGGCACGAGGCGCCCGCTCCCAGCCGCGCCGTCGCAGCAGCATCCCGCCCCAGGACAGCACCAGCATCAGTACCCCGAGGCCGACCATGATCCGGAAGGCATAGAACGGAATTAGCAACGGTGGCCGATCGTCCTTCGGCACGGTGACAATGCCCGGTTCTTTCGAGGAGAAAGTGCCAGTGTCGACAAAGCTGCCGAGATAGGGGACGGAAATCTCGAAGACGTTGCGCTCATTCTGTTCGTCCGGCCAAGCAAACAGCACGAGGCGCGCCGGCTGTTCCGTCTCCCACCGTCCNTCGATGGCGGTGAATTTTGACGGCTGGTATTTGGCCGTGTACTCGCCGTTCAGGTGGCCAAAGGCGATCTGCACCGGGATCAGCACCGCAGCAAGTCCGAGCCCCATGTTGAGCATCACCTTTGCCTCGTCCAGATGGACGCGACGAAGCATGTACCACGCGCCGGTGGCAGCGATGCAGAACGCCGTGGTCAGGTAGCACGCCAGCAGCATGTGGAAGAACCGGTGCCAAGCCACCGCGCTGCCCACGATGTCCCACCAGTCCGTGGGGACGTAGCGGCCGTCGATCAACTCGTAACTGCTCGGCACCTGCAGCCAAGTGTTGTTGGCCATGATCCAGAAGGCCGAAAAAGTCGTCCCCAGAGCCACCAGGCAACAGGATGCCAAGTATGCCCAGGGTGGAACCCGGTTGCGCCCGAACAGCACAATGCCGAGAAACGTCGCTTCGAGCAGAAACGCCGTATACGCTTCGTACCCTAGCAATGGCCCCTGAATCGCGCCGGCACGGTGTGACAACTCGCTCCAGTTGGTTCCGAACTGGAACGCCATGACGATGCCAGACACCACGCCCATCCCGAAGGCAACGGCGAACACCTTGCGCCAGAAGTCGAACAAGGTTCGGTAGACCGGTTTGCCGGTCGCCATCGACAGTCCCTCAAGCGTGGCGAGCCAAGCGGCAAGACCGATGGTAAACGACGGAAATATGATGTGGAAGGAAACGGTAAAGGCGAACTGGATCCGAGATAGCAGCAGGGCGTCCGCTTCCATGAGCCAGTGCCTTTCCTCTCAGAGCAACATCCGACCAAACGAAATCGCTTACTCGGATCTACTTGCTCTAGAAATCGAACAATTTAGAGCACAACCGTTCAATCTGATCGAACCATGCTCCGGGCAACCGGTGCTGTCACGCCTTTACGGAACGCGTTCCCGAGAACCGGGAGAGCCGCGCATGTCCGCAAGCGCACAACCGCCATACCTGTACCGCGGTGCCGTGCAGCGGTAAAGTCTTTGCGCCCATGGCGGCGCACCCGTGGCAGCAGGCCTGACGATGACGGTCGATGCTGGCGAAAGTGTGTGCAACCCGTCGTTGCGTCTGCCGTTTGCCGCTGCCACAATCGGTTCCATTTGGAGCGCAGCAGCAGCAGATCCGAGGAGACGGTCAATGAAGTATCCGCTGATAACGATGGTGCTGCTGGCCAGTCTGATCGCGGGAGCGCTGCCGGCGCACGCGGTCGATCCCGATTGTCTGGAGGATCTGAACCAGACCGCGAACCGCGAGCGACAGCGGATCGGCGTCTACGTCGGCCAGTTAGGCACCCTGAGCGACAGCAATCCTGGGCCAGCCGGGCGGTATCGATTTGCAACGGGGCGTTGGCGCGCGCTGACAACTACTACCACCGCATGGAAGATAACGAAGAGTTCTGTGACACGGGCACGACGTACGTCGACAGCCAGATTGCTCAACTTTACCGCAGTGCCACCAGCACCTGCCGGGAACAGTTCGACGACTTCACCCGCTCGCTGCCAGATTTTGACCAGCGCGAAATGCGGCAGAATGCCGACCAAGCGCTGAGGGGAAATAGGCGCGACGCGCCCTCACGCCCTAATGTGCGTGCGCAAGCCCGCTTTCGAATGCTCTGCCCGCCGCCAAAGTTGCAATGTTCGCGTTCCGCCCCGCCGCTCCAGCCATTGGGACTTCACTCCGCGACGATGACCTTGATCGTATGTGCAGAGCCATACGTCCTGATATAACGTCGGAGCGTTGTCAAACCGTCGCGAGGCGCTGCTGAAGGACACACATGGAGGCGTTTCTTTCGAAGGGCACGATCGTCGCCGGTGTGAGTTACGACATCCCCGGCATGGGTTATGAGAATCCGCAGACAGGCGAGATCCGAGGATTCGAGGCGGACCTTGCTTGCGCGATTGCTGAAAAGGTTCTCGGTACGCGCGACGGCCTCATCTTCCAGCAGGTCACGGACGCACAGCGCATTCCTGCTTTGCAGGACCAGCGCGTCGATATCGTTCTGTCGCAACTGACGATCACCGCAGACCGCCTAGAACTCGTAGACTTTTCAATTCCTTATTGCGTCACCCGCGAAGCCATTCTGGTCACGCGCGAAAGCCGGATCCGTGCGTTTGACGACCTCGCACACGCACGGATCGCTGTGACCGCCGGATCAGTCTCGATCCGCAGGATGCGTGCCGCTTTTCCGGACGCGATCTTTGTCGTCACGCCGCTGAGTGCCGGAAACCTGGAGGCCGTCGCACGCGGCGAAGCCGATGTGGCATCCAACGACCTGATCAACCTGCAGATGCTCCGGGCGCATTCAGATCAGCCGGACCGCTATGAAATCATCGACATCGGCGACCGGTTCGAAGAGAAGCCATTCGGCGTCGCCATCCGCAAAGGCAACCGAACGCTGCTTGATCTCGTGAACAGGGCAGTCCAAGACCTGATCGAAAACGGCGATCGAGACCGGATCTTGAACGCATACCTGCAAAGGGCCGGATCAACGATCGGCAATCCGTAATCGTGCGAATGCCCCTATCGCATCGAGTGCAGGCCGATCCGGTTGCCCTCAGTGTCGATCACCAGGCAGATGAAGCCGTATTGGCCGATGGAGAACTTCTCCTTCTCCACCCTGCCGCCGGCCCCGGCCACCCGCGCGGCTTCGAGTGCGCAGTCCTCGCAGCTGAAGTAGACGAGCACGCCACCACCACCGGACGGCATGCCTTGCATGTGGATCAGTGCACCACCGGCGCCGTAGCAATCCTTTTGCATCGGAAACGTCCAGATCTCCAGATCGGGCATGTCCAGATGTTCGAGCTGGACGGCGAACACGCGCTCATAGAACGCCTTCGCCCTGTGCATGTCCTGAACGTAGATCTCGAACCAGCCGACGGGATTGCCGTTCATCGCATTGCCCCCTGAAACGTGCAAGCTATAGCGTGCGCGTTATCGTAGCCTAACGGCGTGCCGCGGCATCCAGAATTCCACCGTATGGAGAGCGAGCGCGCTTTTGTTGCTTCCTCTTTGCGCAATCGTCCCTGCCGTTCGGTAGGTTGATTGGTGCATAGCGGATTGCGACACTGAACCGTCCGCAGGTGCGCTCTCGCCTACTGGCCCCAGTGTCCTATGGACCGTGCCGGATCAGCGAACCGGGCATGACGACAGAATGACGACATCCGGGGTCAGAATGACGACGGTGTCGTCATTTCCGATCCATAAAAATCAATTACTTACAGGGAAAATGACGACATTTGACGACAGATGACGACACAATCGGCTGACCGCGCGCCGCTACGGCTTGGCGAAGCGTGCGCGTGCCGCCCGCTCGATGGCAGCCGCGGCCAGCCGGTCGATGTTGAGGCGGTGGCGGAGCATCTCCAGCATCCGCGTCTCCTCCGGTGTGACCTTGCCGTCGGCCGCAGCGATATCGCAGGCAAGGACATAGGCGGTTTCGCGCAGCTTCACCGGCAGCCCGGCCTCGATCAGCTTGAGCGTCCGGTCCAGTCCATCCTCGGCGTCCAGCAGATCGGCGCAGCTGCCGGCGGTCTGCGTCAGTTGATCGCGGCCGTAGTCGGCAAACACCGGCAGGTCAGAGATGATCTCGCCGATCCGGCGCAGCTCCGCGTCGGTCATGTTGCGGTCCGAGGCGGAAACGAGGACCATGGTGTAAATCAGGGCGGCGTGGTGGCTGATCGCTGTCATCGTCAGGCCTTGGCTGGTGGCGGGCACAGCGACGCCCGCTCTGCAGGCGACACGGGACCGATTTATTCTATCTGCTTAATGCGCGCCGAGACCGGGGCCGTCAAGTGAAGCTGTCCGTGTGTTCCCGCAATTGTGCGGCCTCGTTCGATCAGGCTGGGCGCTCCGGTCCGGGCGCCTGGGCCAGGGCGGCGCGTGTGGCGGCGACCGCATCTGCGAGGCCGACCCGATGCACCGACACCCCGGCGGGNAACGCGCCCAGCAGCCGCGACGGCATCTGCCGGTCGAGCAGCACGAACACCCCTCGNTCGCCCTGGCGGCGGATCAGCCGCCCATAGGCCTGCTTCAGCTTCAGGCGGGTGAGCATCTCCTCGTAAGCGCGGCCGCCGAACGCCTGCCGGCGTGCCCGGTGCAGCAGGGTGGGACGAGGCCACGGCACCCGGTCGAAGACGATCAGCCGCAGCGAACGACCGGGCACGTCGATACCGTCGCGCACCGCATCGGTGCCCAGCAGGCAGGCGTTTTCCTCGGCACGGAAGATATCGATCAGCGTTCCGACGTCCATCGGGTCGACGTGCTGCGCCAGCAGCGGCAGCCCCGCCTCCTCCAGCGGCCCCGCAATCGCGGCGTAGACGGCGCGCAGCCGGCCGATGGCGGTAAACAGACCCAGCGCGCCGCCACCCGAAGCCAAGAACAGCTCGCGGTAGGCGGCTGCCACTTGGCGCGCATCGTCCCGGGCGACGTCGCCCACCACCAGCACGCTGGTGCGCCCTGCGTAGTCGAACGGCGAGGCGAGCGCCGAAAGCGCCGGTGGCACCGCCAGGTGCCGGGCGCCGCTGCGTACCTCGGCGGCAGCCCAGTCGGCGTTATCGTCGCCGCTGGCATCCCGCAGCGTCGCCGAGGTGATCAGCACCCCGTGCGCCGGCCGGAGCACCACTTCGGCGAACGGCTGCATCGGATCGATCCAGTGGCGGAACAGGCCCACGTCGAGTTCCCGGCCATCCACCCGCTCGACCGCGAACCAGTCGAGGAACTCCTCCGGCCGTTCGCCCGCAAGCGCGCGGAGCATCGCCCGCCATCCGCCCACCGGCTCGATCGCCCGCCTGCGAATGCTGCGGTAGAGACCCTCGATGCGATGGCGGGTCTGGGTCTCAAGATCCGCCGCTTCGTCATCAAGCAGATTGACCAAACCCCGGATCAGCTCCTGCAGAGGCTGGGCAAGCCGGCCCAGCGCCGCTTCCAGCGCGTCCGCCGCCTCGGACAGGCCGGGGACTGGCGGACGCACCTGGCATTCCAGACTGTAGGCGACTTCGCCGTCACGACTGCGGGCGTAGACCTGCTGGCGCACCAGCTCCAGGAACGTCTCTGCTGGCCCTGCCGGAGTTCCGGCGGCGAGCCGCTGCCGCCAGCCCGAAGCCGGCAGAATGCGGGCGATCCGCAGCACCTCTTCGAGCGCGTCGGCCGCCCGCCGGTCGGTCGCCGCCAGTTCACCCACAAGCTCGCCCGCACGTTCGCGCAGGCCGCGCCGGCGCTGGCGACCACCGTCCTCCGCCCCGCGCAGCCAGCGCCGCAGTTCCGCCGCCTCCCGGCCGCTGAGATGCAGGGCAAACGTGTCGTCAGCAGCATCGAACAGCTGGTGGCCCTCGTCGAAGACGTAGCGGGTGGGCAGCGCCGCCTCATCGGGGCCGCGCGCCGCCTGCACCATCACCAGCGCATGGTTGGCAACGACAATCTCGGCACGGCGGGCACGCCGGATGCTGCGCTCGATGAAGCAGCGGCGGAAATGCCGACAGGCGCCGTAGATGCATTCGCCGCGGGTGTCGGTCAGATCGAGGGTCAGACCGCGGCCCAGCAGGTCAGCGAGCCAGGACGGGAAGTCGCCTCCGACCATATCGCCATCGCGCGTTGCCAGCCCNCAGCGGGCGACGAGTCCGAGCGCCGCGCCGTCCTCGCGACGCACCTCCAGCGGTGCCAACGCTTCTTCGAAGTTCAGCAGGCAGAACAGATTTTCGCGCCCTTTGCGCACCACCACCGCACGCGCTTTCAGCCACCGATCCGGATAGGCCCGTTCCAGCTCCTGGTCCAGTTGCCGCTGCAGGTTGCGGGTATAGGTGCTGATCCAGACGGCATCGTGATTCTTCTGCGCCCAGACGGTCGCAGGCGCGATGTAGCCCAGGGTCTTTCCGATGCCGGTGCCCGCCTCGGCCAGCACTAGCCGCGGCTCGCCTGCCCGCTCGCGCGGCGCGAAGGCACCGGCCGCGTGCGAGGCATACTGCAGCTGCTGTGGTCGTGGCTCGGCGTCCGAGCCCAGCAGGCGAACCAGTCGGGCCCGCGCTTCCACCGGCTCGACCGGCCACGACTCGGATTGCGCCTCGGGTGTCCCCTCCTCCCATTCCTTCAGTCGCAGCCAGATCGCAGCCCGTCCTCGCTGCGCCCGGCCGGTGGCTCGGAGGGCCGCCAGCGCCGCGAGGACCGGTATCGCCCAGCGCCATCCAGCACGTTCCATCGTCCGGGCAATCGGCGCTGCATCTTGTCCAGGCGAAGCCGACAGTTCGGAGAGCAGAGCGCCCGCAGCGACAACCAATGTGGCTGCTTCCTCTGTGCGGCACCGGGGTTGCGTCAGCAACAAGGCATGCGCAAGACCGCGCGGCGTTGGCACGCAGAACCGCGCCGGCCGGACGAATGCAAACAGCTCAAGAATGTCATAGGCGGCGATCGACGCCAGCTGCAGGCGGCGGGCAGCGACCCGCGCATGACAAACCAGCGGCTCTGTTCCGGCACGAACCCGAGCCGCTGCAGTGGTATTGCCAACTGTCTCCACCTCACCGCCGGGGNNCAAGCCAGAGCGATTCCGCACACCGACGATGAGTGCTGGAACGTTCGGGAGGCGCGTGCGCGCGGCGGCAAAAGCGGCATGCATCATCCCGTGACTATAGACTCAACGTATGGTCATACAGGTCCGCTCAGATGGCAGATCCGATGCGGGACCAGTGTCATCAGCCACGATCGCGGGCGCAACCGTGGTATAATATCTTTCATTGAAATGGGGCCCCGTTAGGGATAAGCAGTGTAGGCAATCGGCGCGCGTTTAGCGTCCCGGAGCTGGGACACCATCTCACAGTTCCGCAAAGTGTGGCAAATGGATAGGCGCGGGAATTGGGCTTCATTACGCAAGGTGATGCCGAGGCCGACGCCGCCCCGGCGGTATCCATTTCTGGCGGCGGTTCCCGTAGTGGAGCGGCCAAGGGTGTTGGGTTTGCCCTACATCAATCGGACCCTCATTCGACCTGGGCACGCGTCGCACACCTGCTACCGTTCCTGATCCTTGCCGTAACGGTGGTCGTGTGTGTTGCTCCTTTATCCATCCCTGAGCGCAATCCCATTCCACGTCTTCAAGAATTACAATGAGGGTTGGAATGCCTACCAAGCCTCATACGCCATGTCGGGTATGGAACTCTATCGGCCCGTAGGGGATCTTGTTTCGAACAATTACCCTCCGCTCTCGTTCTACATCGTCGGTCTTCTGTCATTGCTTTTGNGTGATCCGATCATCGTCGGCCGGGTCGTTTCCGTCGTTGCATTGCTGGTCGTCTGCCTGAATATCGGCCTGATCATTCGCAGCCAGGGAAATNCGTTGGCTTGCGCCAGTCTTTTTGGGATCGGTTTTCTCACCTACTGTGCCGGCTTGTTCAGTACGTACGTCGGCATGGATGATCCGGCTTGGCTTGCCCACGCGGTGATGACCTCAGGCTTCGTTTTGTTTTTGTACAACCGCAACCGTGGACGCATCGTCGCATTGGCGGCGGCGGTCATGGTCACCGCAGGCTTGATCAAGCATAACCTGCTGCCAATGCCGCTCGCGATCACGTTCTGGCTGTTGTTCAACGATCGCAAGATGTTTCGCATCTGGCTGGCGTCAGCCGTCATCTGTTCGGCGGCAGCGGTGCTTGCGATGCTGGTGGTTTTTGGCCCCAACCTCTTCACCGAGATTCTGATCGCGCCGCGCGTTTACAGCTTCGACAAGCTGGTTCAGTTCTTCGACAGGGTACAGCGGTATGGACTGATCATTCCGGGGCTGGTGTGCCTCTTGATCGTTGGTGTTCTCGTCCTGACCACAATGCGTAACGCCGCTGTTCGGTTGTTCGTCCTCTACTTTGTGTTTTCGGCGCTGATGACCATTGCGGTTCTCCCTGCCGCCGGCATCGGTCAAAGTGCGCTGTTTGATCTGGTCATCTCGGCGGTCTGCCTGCTCGGCGTATGTGTCCAGCGGTTTGAGGCATCTCTCAAACCGGCTTACGCAAACTCAGTCCTCGCAGCAACCATGCTCGCCGTGCTCCTTCCGGCTTTGGTAATGCTGCCTCAGAAAATGCGCGGCATCGACTGGATTAACGACCTGCGCTCTCGAGAAGTGGAAACAGCATCTGATGTTGACTTCATCAAGAAGCATCCTGGTCCGGTTCTATGCGAAGATCCGTCGATCTGTTTCTGGTCCTCAAAACAATACGTCCTTGACTTCTTTATGGGCGGGCAAAAATGCGCGGAGNGCGTCATTAACGTTCCCGCCTTCATTGAGCGCGTAAACAACAAGGAATTCGCATTGATCCAGTACATGCCAAACGGCATGAACGGCAAGCCTCGCCTCCCGCAGGAAGTGAACGAGGCAATCGCACAGAACTACCGTGTTGCGCGCACCAGCGATAACGGCACTTTTATGGTCCCTGACACGATGGATAGGGGGCCCACGACATGAGCCTTCCGTCAGGTCGAGACGGCTGTACGCATTGTTCTTGTTGCTGCCCTCCGATAACCGCTCCTACCGCCACGCGGGCGGCACCTGAGCGTTCGTCGTGCCGACACCGTTGTAACATCTCGAAAAACGCCCTCCTCTTTCCTCCCGCGGCCAGGATCCCGTACAGTCCCGCCTGCAGTGGAATCGGGATTCCGCGTTGAGCGGCTGGTCGCCGCAGGCTGGAGCATGGCGTGACGAAATCGGGTACTGCCTACACTGTCAAAGAGATCTTCTACAGCCTTCAGGGAGAAGGCGCACAGTCCGGGCGGGCGGCAGTATTCTGCCGATTCTCCGGGTGTAATCTGTGGACCGGTCGCGAGGCCGATCGGTACGATGCGCGCTGTCGGTTCTGCGATACCGACTTCGTCGGTGTGGATGCCCGCGATGGCGGCCGCTTCGCCGATGCCGAAACGCTTGCCGAAGCCATTGCAGCCCACTGGCCGTGGGACAAACATGGCGGCCCAGATGATCGTCCGCGGAGCGAGCCATACGTGGTCTGCACCGGCGGCGAGCCGCTGCTGCAACTGGACGCACGACTGATCGACGCATTGCACCGACGCGGATTCGCCGTTGGCGTCGAGACCAATGGCACCCTGCCCCGCCCCGTCGGTCTCGACTGGGTTTGTGTCAGCCCGAAAGCCGGTACTCCCNTCCTCCTCGACCAGGGAGACGAGATCAAGCTGGTTTTTCCACAGCCGGGTGCTCCGCCTGATCGTTACGAACACCTGGCGTTTCGTCACTTTTTCCTGCAGCCGATGGACGGACCCGAACGAGAGGACAACATCCGTTTGGCCATCTCCTGCTGCCTCAGACACCCACGCTGGCGCCTCAGCCTGCAGATGCACAAGCTGGTGGGGTTGCGATGAGCCGGGGTCCCGTCGAGATTGCGCTCGAGTTCGGCTTCGATGCGGCACACTGCTTCCACCACGACAGCGCCCATCCGCCGTACAAACGAATGCACGGACACTCCTTTACAGCCGAAGTGGTGATCGCGGGGATGCCGGACCCCGAAAGCGGCTTTGTCGTCGACTTCGCGGTCCTGGAGGCAGCCGCCGCAAAATTGCGCGACGAACTGGACCATTCCCTGCTCAACGAGATCCCCGGCCTGGCCGTCCCCAGTCTGGAGAACATCGCCGCCTGGATCTGGGAGCGGCTGCTTCCCCGGTTTCCCAACCTCGCCCGCGTCGTCGTGCGCCGTCCATCGTGCAGCCAGTCATGCACCTACGCAGGTGAGAGCACGTAAATCAAACAGTCAGAGCACGATTCAATCGGCCCGTTTCAATCTGAACGAACCATCCCCTACGAGGACGTTATCAGTCGGAGGAGAGGTCGTCTGGCGGGGAGTTTCTGCGGCAGAGACACCGCAGAATGCGGCGATCGCATCGAAATAGGCCTGACGGCCGATTAGCATCAGGTCGTTATGTCCGGCGCCCGCAATACGGACGAAGGTCTTNCTGCGGCCGTCGACGCCTCGNTGTAGCGCATCCGCGTCGGTCACCGGGATAATCCAGTCGCGCTCGCCATGGATGATCAGCGTCGGAACATCGACACGCGCGATCTTGTCCAGATTTCCGAATCCGTCCAGGTGCTCGTAGGCATCGGCCAATTCAAGAAAGCCGATGCGTTCGATCAACGGAAACGTGTACGCGAAACCACTCTCAATGATCAGCCCGGCAATATCGTCCTTGGCACGGTCGGCAACCTCAAGCGCCGCTGCACTCCCAAGCGAACGGCCCATGACAAAGACCTTTCCGAAGCTGACGCCATGCTCTCCCAGAATCTTTGGCAGTTGCGAGAAACATTCCCAGGCATCCTCGATCAGCGCCGTTGCACTCGGCATCCCGTCGCTCTGGCCGTATCCCCGGAAATCAACGACGAACAACGTGATGCCAAGGTCAGTGTAGAACGGGGCAATAGTATTGTAGTCGGAAGCGATCTCGCCGTTGCCGTGAAAATAGAGAATGACCGGCGCATCGACAGCGCCGACGAAGATCTTGCCCCCGAGCTGCACATCCGGGGCAACGGGAATGCGCACCACATGCGCGCCGTCTGTGACCTTCGGGGCGCCCACGTCACGGCGCGGATAGAACAGCACGCTGCCCACTTCCGGCCTGTCCAGAACCTCGTAGACTTTCTGGGTCATTCTTCCTCCTGGCGATGCCGGGGTTGCGCATGCCCCGATCCTGTCTTGCCACCCCCAATACGATCTGCCGTTTGCGGGGGCTCCCACTGTCCATTAGCGCGCCCATGCGGGCAAATCACGCCAAAAGTATCGCGCCCAAGGCCGATGGCTAGCGGATCGCGCCCAGCCGTCCGGCAATGGTATACAACGCTGCCAAGAACTTCCCGATCCAATGCAGGAGGACCTGTCCCCGTGCCTGACAACCGCAGCGAAGTGAGCGGCACACCGTTGCGCCCGTCGAGCCCGCAGTCCACCCCCGCTGGCGCCAGTCGCTGCGCGATTTTCTCCAACGTCGCTCGGTACAAGCAACAATCATCGCGCTGATCGTGATCAACGCCATCACGCTCGGCCTGGAAACAGTTCCGGCCGCGATGGCCGCCGCAGGACCGCTGCTGGTTGCGCTCGATCACGCCGTCCTCGCGGTGTTCGTTGCTGAAATCGTGCTGCGTCTGCTCGCCTGGGGCGGCCGTNTTTTCCGCGACCCATGGAGCATCTTCGACTTCATTGTCGTTGGCATCGCCCTGCTGCCCGCCACCGGAGCGCTGTCCGTCCTCCGCACCCTGCGTGTGCTGCGGGTTCTGCGTCTGATCTCGACCGTGCCGCGGATGCGCCGGGTGGTCTCCGCCCTGCTCTCCGCCATTCCCGGCATGGGCGCCATCATCGCGCTGATGTCGTTGATCTTCTACGTTGGTGCCGTGGTGGCGACGAAACTGTTCGGCAGCTCGTTTCCGGAATGGTTCGGAACCCTGGGCGACAGTCTTTATACCCTCTTCCAGGTGATGACGCTGGAAAGCTGGTCGATGGGAATCGTCCGACCAATCCTTGAGGTCTATCCATACGCATGGCTGTTCTTCATCCCGTTTATTCTGATCGCCACCTTTACCATGCTCAACCTGTTCATCGCCGTGATCGTCAACGCCATGCAAAGCGAGCATGCCGGTGCGGTGGCGGAGGCCGAGCAGAACGCGCACGACGAACGTGCGAGCCTGCTGGAAGAGATCCGCGCCGTGCGGTCCGAGATCCGCCTCCTCCGCGATCAGGTTCACGAACACCGGCAGAATGAGGCTCCCTCGCCCTGAGCGGCCCTCCCCGCTCAAGTAGAGGTCCCCGCTCAGATGTATTTCAGGGCGACGACGCCACCTACGATCAGCAGGACGAAGCCGGTGGTGACCCAGGTCAAGTACTTCTCGATGAAGGTGCGCAGCGGCGCACCGAACTGACGCAGTAGGGCCGCGACCAGAAAGAACCGAACGCCGCGGGTCAGCACCGATGCAAGTCCGAACACCAGCAGATCGAAATGCGCCACACCGCTGGCGATGGTGACGAGCTTGTAGGGGATCGGAGTCAGCCCCTTGATCAGGATGATCCACAACCCNCAGTGCTGAAACTCCAGCTGGTACTTTACGAACGCGTCCTGCAATCCGTAGAAGTCGACAATTGGCTGGCCGACCGCCTGGAACAGGAAGTAGCCAATCGCATAGCCGAAGAAGCCGCCGATCACCGAAGCGATGGTGCAGACAGCGGCAATGCGCCAAGCCCGTTCCGGATTGGCGAGTACCATCGGCACCAGCATCGCATCCGGCGGCACCGGAAAGAACGAACTCTCGGCAAAGGATATTACCGCGAGCCACTTGATCGCCTTCGGCCCTTCGGCAAGAGCCATGACGCGGTTGTAAAGTCGGCGAAGCATGATGGACCCCGGCAGAGTGGCGGGCGGAAGGCGGGCTTGTACCAGCCCGGCTGTCGGGCGGCAAGAAGCCTCACGGCCCCCACGACGAAAGACAAGGCTGCGGGATACGTTTAGCTCATCCGGCGATCATCACCTATGGTTGCGGTCACAGGCACATGCGCGTCCAACGCCAGAGAGATCTCGTTGCCCGGCGCCCCAAGGCGGGAAATGGAAGCCTCTCCTACTCCGCCGGATGGACAGACTGTGTCGGTGGCGCTGGCGGCGTTGTCCCGCTTCCGGCTTCAGCACCCCGTTTCTTCCGCTCGCTGATCCGCTGCATCATGACGTAGAACACCGGCACGAACGGAATTGCGAACAGCGTCGAAGCCAGCATGCCGCCAACGACGACGGTGCCAAGTGCCTGCTGGCTGGCGGCACCAGCTCCCGTTGCCGTCGCCATCGGTACCACGCCGAGGATGAAGGCGAACGAGGTCATGACGATCGGACGGAACCGCCTGCGGGTCGCTTCGACCGCCGCATCGACAATCGACATNCCNTCGGCGCGCAGTTCGCGCGCAAACTCGACGATCAGGATCGCGTTCTTGGCCGCGAGTGCGATCATCAGCACCAAGCCGACCTGAGTGTAGAGGTTGTTGTCGAAGTCGCGGATGATCAGCGCCAGCAGCACCCCAACCAGCGCCATCGGCACCACCAGGATCACCGCTGCCGGGCTGGTCCAGCTTTCGTACTGTGCGGCGAGAACCAGAAACACCAAGGCGAGCGACAGTGCGTAGATGAAATAAGCCTGATTGCCGATCTGCTTTTCCTGGTACGCCGTGGCCGTCCAGTCGAAGTCCATACCGGAAGGCAGCGTATTGCGTGCGACTTCCTCCATCAAACTCAGCGCCTGACCGGAACTGAAACCGGGTGCTGCGGCTCCGAACACGGACGCAGCCGGATAAAGGTTGTAGCGCGTGATCAGCTCACTGCTCAGCGTGTGGTGAACGGTGAGGAAAGTGCCCAGAGGAACCGGCTGGCCGAGGTTATTGCGGACGTAAAGGTTCTTGATGTCCTCCGGCTCGATCCGGAACTTGGCATCGGCCTGCACGTAGACCTGAAAGACCTGATTGAACTTGTTGAACAGATTGACGTACGCGGAGCCAAGATAGCCCTGCAGGGTATCAAACACGGCATTCATTGGAACGCCCAGCGTCTGTGCCTTCGTTCGGTCGATCTCAAGATAGAGCTGCGGGCTGCGCGCACTGAACGTGGTCGCAAGGCCAACCAGCCCGGACTGGGAGCTGGCAGCCGCGATCAGTTCACGCGTCGCGTTGTCCAGTTCCTGCAGGCCGAGTGACGACCGGTCCTCCACCATCATCTGGAAACCGCCTGCCTGGCCCAGACCACGGATCGGTGGTGGGATGAGCACAAAGGACGCAGCATCCTGGATCACAGCCAGCTTATGGCGCAGCTGTCCAACAATCACGTCCTGTGATAGATCAGATCCTCGCTCATTCCATTTTTTGTAGATCACAAAGGTTGTCACCGCAGTCGACAGATTGCCCCCGTCGAGAATGGACAGACCACCAATCGTGACCCAGCCCATAACACCCGGCTGATCAGCGACAATTTCATTGATCTTCGCCGCGACAGCTCTTGCCCGCGGCTGCGACGACGCATCGGGAAGCTTGGTCGCAATGATGCAGTAGCCCTGGTCCTCCGTCGGCAGGAAGCCCGTCGGATGCTTCCCGAATAACCAGCCCGCACCGGCGATGATGACCACGAAGACCAGCAGCATCAGATGGGTACGGTGCACCATCCAGTTGACCATGCCGATATAGGCATTCTCCATCACCTGATAGACGCGGTTAAAGCCGCGGTAAAACAGGTTTGGCCGGCTGTTCGGCTTCTTCGGCTTCAGGAACTGCGCACACTGTGTCGGCTTCAACGTCAACGCGTTCAGCGCACTGATCAGCGCGGTGGCGGCAATGACCAGGGCAAACTGCCGGAACAACTGACCGGTGATTCCCGGCAGGAAAGCGGCCGGCAGGAACACTGAGGTCAGCACCAAGGTGATACCGATGACCGGGCCGGTCAGCTCGGACATCGCTTTGATCGCCGCGTCCTTCGGTGTCAGTCCCTTGTCGATGTAGTGTGACGCGTTCTCGACGATGATGATCGCATCATCGACAACGATGCCGATCGCCAGGATCAGCGCGAACAGCGTCATCAGGTTGATGCTGAACCCGAGCAGCGCCATCGCTCCGAACGCGCCGATGATCGTGACCGGCACTGTCGTCGCCGGCACCAGCATCGCTCGGAAGTTCTGCAAGAACACCATGATGACGATCAGCACCAAGATCGCCGCCTCGAACAGCGTGTGATAAACGGAATTGATCGCCTGCTGCACGAAGACGGTGGTGTTGTAGACTGAGGCGTACTTCATCCCTGGCGGAAATTTCTTTGCCATTTTCTCGACTTCGGCGAGCACGACCTTTGCCGTTGCCAGATCATTGGCTCCCGGCAGCGTGTAGAACAGCATGTGCGCAGCGGGCTTGCCGAAAACCTGGGAGAAATTGGCGAATGTCTGCTGGCTCAGATCCACCCGAGCGATGTCCTTGACACGGACGACCGGTGCGGTCTCTGAGCCGTGTTGGGTCTTGATGATGATGTTCTCGAACTGGTCGACGTCGGACAGACGCCCGAGTGCGTTGACGGTGAACTGGAATTTCTGGCTTTCCGGAACGGGCGGACCACCGAGCTGACCGGCCACCACCTCGACGTTCTGCTGCTGAATCGCCTCCTGCACGTCCTGAGTCGTCAGGCCGTAATACTTGAGCTTGTCCGGATCCAGCCATACCCGCATGCTGTACTTGCCGGCGCCCACAGTGTTCACCTGGCCCACGCCCGGCAGCCGCGCCAGCGGATACTGCATGTTGATGATGGCGTAGTTGGCGAGGAACGTTTCGTCGTACCGACTGTCTTCAGAGAAGAGGTTGATCACCAACAGGATGTTGGTGCTGACCTTTACGGTCACACCTTGTGCGCTGGCTCCTGCCGGCAACTGCGACAGAGCAC
Organism: Defluviicoccus sp.; assembly: GCA_013414705.1. Lineage (GTDB taxonomy): Bacteria > Pseudomonadota > Alphaproteobacteria > Rhodospirillales > Defluviicoccaceae > Defluviicoccus. Next base: position 851,146 of record CP058705.1, on the reverse strand, counting down.
TGTTGACGTAATTCTGCACCAAAGACAGCGAGGTATTCAGGTCAGTGCCGACCTTGAAGCTGATCGTCAACGTGTAACTGCCGTCGCTGCCACTGATCGACGACATGTACATGGCGTTCTCGACGCCATTCACCGCCTGCTCGATTGGAACGCCGATCGTCTTGGCCACCGTCTCGGCGCTGGCACCCGGATAGCTGGTGGTAACCTGGATCGTCGGAGGNGTAATGTCCGGATACTGGGAGATCGGCAGGGTGAAGATACACACCGCTCCCAGCAGGATGGTGATAATCGCGATGACGTTGGAGAGGATCGGGCGCTCGATGAAGAACTTCGACATGACCCGCTCCGCCGCTCAGCCGCCAGCCGCGGGCTGCTTGCCCGCCGGAGGCGTGGTCGCCTGCGCCGTCTCCGGTGTTACCTCGCGACCAGGAATGGCGCGAAGCAAGCCGTTGACAATCACCCGCTCATCGCCCTTCAGACCGCTGCTGATGACCCGATAATCCCCCTGCTGCGGCCCGACTTCTACTCCCCGACGCTCGACCACGTTCTTGTCATCGACGATCAGGACGTAGCGGCCGATCTGGTCAAAGCCCATCGCTGTCTCCGGAACGAGCACAGCGTTGGCGATGCGCCCGACCGGCACGCGGACGCGCGCGAACAGACCCGGCACCATCGAGTGATCCGGATTGGGAAAGATCGCGCGCAATAGCAGCGTTCCGGTGGTCTGATCGACGCTGATCGCAGCGAAATCGATCCGGCCTTCGTGCGGATAGCCCTCATCGTTGGCAAGCCCGGCGAACGCCGGCACCGGCCGTGTCCTGTAGTCGCCTCCACCGGCTTCTTCCTGAAGCTTGCGAACGCGCAAGAGTTCGATTTCGTTAATAGTGAAGTAGACGTAGATCGGATCGATCTGGTTGATCTCGGCCAAGGCCTGGTTGTTCCCGACAACGTTGCCGGGATCGACGAGGTGACGGCCCATGCGGCCGTTGAACGGCGCTGTGACCTGGGTGTAGTCGATGTTGAGCTTCGCCAGCACCACCTGCGCTTCGGCGTTCGCCAACCCCGCCTGTGCCGCGTCGCGCTGATAGCGCCAGCTGTCGACATCCGTTGCCGCAGCGGCCTTCTGCTTATAGAGGCGGGAATAGCGAGCGAATTCAGTTTCCGCATGCTCCAGCGCCGCCTTCTGATCCAGCACTTCGGACTGGGCCTGCTGAAGCTGCGCCTGATACTGATCAACCTGGATGGTGAAGAGAAGATCACCCTTGCGCACGTCGGCGCCATCCTGGAAGTGCTGCTGCTCCAGATAGCCTTCAACCCGCGCCACCAGCTTCACGGTATTGATGGACTGGGTATTGCCGGTGAACTCCAGATAATCGGTGACTGCTTTCTGTTCCGGCTTGGCCACCGTAACCTTCGGCGGTGGCGGCGCCACGTAAGCGTTTTTCTCCTCGCAGCTTGCGAGGAACAGCGCCGCAAACATCAGTGCCGGCATCAAGCGCCGGAAGGCACTCCCGACCGGATGGTCGCCAGCGAACCGCAGGACACGGGGCATCGTCAGGATTACTCCTACCAACTCGGAGCGGGAAGGATCGGGGATGGCGGCTGCTCGGTGGCCCGTGTGAGGGATGCGGGCTCCAGCAGGCCTCCCCAGTTCGTGCGTTCCGCCATCGCTTGACGCACCTCAGCGGGGACAACATCCTGTCCCACGCGGACTTCCCAGCCACCGCCCAGGGCCCGGTATGTACTTACTAAGCTGGCCGGAATGTCGCCGCGGCTGACGGCCAGCGAGTCCTGCTGCTGCAGCAGGTTCTGCTCGGCGGTCAGGACGGTGGTGAAATCGGTGATGCCCTCGCGATACTGCAGGATCGCCAGTTCCTGCGAGCGCTTCGCCGCGGTGGCGGCCTGTTCCAGCAGAAGTGTGCGCTGCTGGGAACGAACGAACGCGACAAGCCCGTCCTCGACCTCCTGCTGGGCCTGCAGAACCGTGTTCTGGTATTGGGCAACCAGCGCCTGGAACGCGGCGTCCTGGACACGGACGTTATTGGTGATCTGCCCGTAGTTCAGAATATTCCACTGAAACGACGGGCCAACAGCATAAGAGCGGCTCTTGGCCATGAAGATATCGGTGAGGTCGTAGCGGTTCCAGTCGCTGGACAGGAAACCAAAGTTTCCGGTCAACGAAATCGCTGGATACAGGTCCGACTTGGCAACTCCGATCTGTTCACTCTGTGCTTCCGCCTGCAACTCCGCGGCGCGAACGTCTGGCCGGCGCTGCAGCAGTTGTTCCGGGATACCGGCTGCCACTTGCAGTGGTGCGTCGGGAATTTCCTCCGGCCCGGTCAGCAGTGCGTCAACCTTGCCGGGCGGAAGGCCAAGTTGCACGCAAAGTGCGTTCTTTGTCTGCTGCAAGGCGGCATCAAGCTGTGGGATCGATGCCTCAGTCGACGCCAGTACCGTGCGCGCCTGCTCGACGTCGCGCTCCGTCGTCGTCCCNCCTTGNAAGCGGATCTCGGCAATGTTGAGGCTTTCCCGCTGCACATCCACATTACTGCGGGCAATGCGCAACCGTACCTGGAGGGTCCGCAACTGCACATATGAACTGGCGACGTCGCCGGTCAGTGACACCAGTGCGTCGTCATACTGGGCGAGCGAGGCCAGCAGACTGGCATCCGCAGACTGGATGGCCCGCCGGAACTTTCCCCAGAAGTCCAGTTCCCAGGCGGCCTGCAAACCAATCTGATTCTGCCAGTACGAGAGCAGACTTGACGACACACCTTGCTGGAACGGCGCCCGCGCACTTTGCCGATTATAGGTTAGCGAGCCAAATCCCTGCTGAGTCTGCGGATACAACTCGCCAACCGCGATGCCGAGCTGTGCACGGGCCTGCAGCACCCGCAACCCGGCGGCCTGTAGGGTCAGGTTCTGCTGATAGGCAGTCTCGATCAGCCGGTTCAGAACCGGATCACGGAACAACGTCCACCAACGCTCATCGACCGCCCGCGCGGACACCTGTTCGCTCCCGGTCTCAAGCCACCGATCGCCGACTAGGACCGAAGGCTGTTTATAATCGGGACCAACGTTTATGCAGCCCGACAGGAGCAGCACAACCGTCGCACCGGCGGCGGTGTTCCTCCATAGATGCATTTTCTTCCGTTCTGACCGGTGCGCTCCCCGCGCCCCGCATCGATGTTTAGACTCGCGACCTTCGGTAGTCAACGCGCGGCACTACGATCGTTGCAGTGGGTATGAGCGTGTGTGCATGGCAACACACACCCTTGTCTCCAGCCTCCCCTTCCTGAATAATCCCGCGCCATTTTCGGCGACGTGCCGACCGGCAAAGGTTTCCAATGAACGTTACTTCCCCGCCCGTGGGCCTTGTCATGGGCAGCCAGTCCGACTGGCAGACCATGCGTCACGCTGCCGAGACGCTCACCCAGCTGGGCGTCGCACATGAGGCACGCATCGTGTCTGCCCATCGCACACCTGAACGCTTGTTTGCATACGCTCGCGACGCAAAAGAGCGAGGCCTGAAAGTCATCATTGCAGGTGCCGGCGGCGCAGCGCACCTGCCGGGCATGATGGCAGCAATGACCCCAGTGCCCGTATTGGGCGTTCCGGTCGAAAGCAAAGCGCTCTCGGGTCTCGACAGCCTGCTCTCGATCGTGCAGATGCCGGCCGGTATTCCGGTCGCTACGCTCGCGATTGGCCGCGCTGGAGCCGTGAACGCAGCACTGCTCGCGGCCTCGATCCTGGCGCTGAATGACCAAACCGTTGCTGCTGCGCTGGACTCGTTCCGTCGTGCGCAGACTGACGGTGTCGCTTTTACTCCGCTCGATCAGGCGTGAGCGCCGGAGAATGCCTTCACGTCCCTTGCGCCCGCTGGCACCGGGTTCAGTCNNATCGGCATTCTGGGCGGCGGTCAACTTGGCCGAATGACGGCGCTTGCGGCTGCACGCTTCGGGTATCGCTGTCACGTGTTCACGCCGGAGGACGACGCACCGGCTGCACAGGTCACAGAACACTGCACCACTGCAGACTGGTTCGACCACCCAGCACTGGACCGTTTCGGTGCCGCCTGTGACGTGGTCACCTATGAGTTCGAGAACATTCCCGCCGGCGTTGCCGAATACGTTGCCCAGCAGGTGCCGGTTTTCCCAGATGCATCGGTGCTCGCCACCTGCCAGGACCGGATCGCCGAGAAGCGTTTTCTTGCCGCCACCGACGCGCCAACCGCCCGCTGGCAATCCATCGCGAACGAGGCAGGCCTGGTACGCGCCGTCGCCAGCATCGGCAGGCCGGCGGTGCTGAAGTCAGCGCGCCTCGGCTACGACGGCAAGGGCCAGACCGCAATCGGCGCCGACACCACTCTGTCGCACGCCTGGTCGGAGATGACGGACGAAGCAGAAACCGCGGCCGTACTGGAAGCCTGGGTCGACTTTACCCTTGAGATTTCGGTGATCGTCGCACGCTCCGAGGCCGGTGAGATCGCCACCTACGTGCCCGTGGAGAACCAGCACGAAGACCACATCTTGCGCCGGACGATCGCTCCAGCCGCCATCGCCCCTGATGTGGCTGCGAAAGCCGACGACCTGGCGCGCCGGATTGCCGTCAAGCTGGATCTGGTTGGCGTGCTTGCAGTCGAAATGTTTGTCCAGTCTGACGGCCACGTGCTGATCAACGAACTCGCACCCCGTCCCCACAATTCCGGTCACTGGACGATCGACGCCTGCACCTGCTCGCAGTTCGAGCAGTGTGTCCGAGCGATCGCCGGCCTGCCGCTGGGCCCGACCGACCGGCACGCGGATGCGGTGATGGAGAACCTGCTGGGCAGCGAAGTCGAGCATTGGCAAGAGCTGGCTGCCGATCCGCAGGCGCGCCTGCACCTTTATGGCAAGCGGGAAGCCCGGCCGGGACGCAAGATGGGGCACGTTACCCGGCTGAGCCCCATGCGTTGACGCGCATGGCCACATGCTCTGCCAGACCACTACCTATAGAAGCTGCATCTTCTGAAAACGCGAAGTGTTGTTAGGCTCACAGCGATCGCCTCCGCGATCGCGCGCGCCAGAGCCGCTCGACGGACGCAGCAGGCTTTGCTATCGTGCAAGAATGCTCCTGTTTCGAGCTGGGATTTACCAAGCTGCATGGATGGTTACGAGCGGTTCTTCAGGTTGACAGGCAACTGCAGAGCGGCACGCCTGTGACTCGGCAACGAAGCTCGTGCATGATCGCTCCGAAGTTGGTCTTGGTGCACCTTCGCAACGGCAACGGAGCCGATACCGATTCACGGGCAGGCGAACGAATGACTTCCGCAACACAGAAAAAGACTCGACCGCGCCGTCCTCTCCCTGTTTCACCTGCGCGGAGGATCGTTTACCCTGCTGGTCTTACGTCTTGATGATGCCAAGGACCCGGTCCTTTTTCAGGCGTTGCGCGACAAGGTGATGCAGGCGCCGAATTTTTCAGCAATGCTCCGGTGGTCATTGATCTGCAGAACCTGCGCGATGCTGCACCATTCAACATGGCAGAGCTCGGCCGCCGCCTCCGTCAGCATCAGCTGATTCCGATCGGCGTGCAGCACGGCACCGACGAGCAGAATCGGGCGGCACTTAATGCCGGCTGGTGCGTTTTCCCGGAAGGACGACAAGCCCCGCTGCCGGCGACGCACCCCGGTTCCGCAGCCACGCCTGCTGCTGCCACGAATCCCGATCCGGACGATGTGCAATCAGCCGGTGAGGCCTCCGCGTCCCCGGTTCCCCTCATGCCACCAGCGTCATCGGCTGCACGACCGGCAGACGGACCGACCATCGATGCTGCAGCCACGACGGACGCAGAAGCCATCGCAGGATCACCAGCCCGGCTCCTGACCAGACCGGTGCGGTCCGGGCGCAAGGTCTACGCCCAGGGCGGCGATCTCGTGGTCATGGCTTCGATCAGCGCCGGTGCCGAGCTGCTGGCCGATGGCCACATCCACGCCTACGGCGCCTTGCGCGGACGGGCGTTGGCCGGCGTCTCGGGTGATACCAGTGCACGCATCTTTTGCCAGTCGCTGGAAGCGGAACTGGTTTCGATCGCGGGTTTCTGGCGCGTGCGCGAGGACATTCCAGAGGACATGATCGGCAAGCCAGTACNNAGGTGTTCCTCGATGGTGAGCGCATCGTCATCGAACCGCTGGCCTGACAGAATTTAAACTGGGCCCGGCCGGTCGCCCACGACGGCGGGACCCTCGGGTGAATGGAGGGCAGAGTTGGCCAAGGTCATCGTCATGACATCCGGCAAGGGCGGGGTTGGTAAGACCACGTCCAGTGCCGCGTTCGCCGCCGGTCTGGCAATGAGGNGCCAGAAAACGGTGGTCATCGACTTCGATGTCGGTTTACGCAATCTCGACCTGATCATGGGATGTGAACGGCGGGTCGTTTTCGATTTCATCAATGTCATCAATGGCGATGCCCGGCTGAATCAAGCCCTGATCCGGGATAAGCGGGTCGAAAACCTGGCGGTGCTACCGACCAGTCAGACCCGTGACAAGGACGCCCTCACCAAAGACGGTGTGAGCCGGGTGCTGGACGAGTTGCGCGAGCAATTCGACTATATCGTGTGCGACAGTCCGGCAGGCATCGAGAAGGGAGCGCTGATGGCGCTCTACAACGCCGACGAAGCTATCATCGTCACCAATCCGGAAGTGTCCAGCGTGCGGGATTCCGACCGCATTCTGGGTGTGCTGCAAAGTCGCTCGCGCCGCGCCGAGGAGAGCCGGGAGCCGGTGAAGGAGCACCTGCTGCTGACCCGCTACGATCCGGAGCGGGTGACGAAAGGCGAGATGCTGAAGGTCGACGACGTGCTCGAGATCCTGGCAATCCCGCTGCTGGGAATCATCCCGGAGAGCGAGACGGTGCTGAAGGCATCGAACGTTGGCATGCCGGTGATCCTCGACAAGACCTCCAGGGCGGGTCAGGCCTACGACGACGTGGTGGGCCGCTACCTCGGCGAGACCATCGAGCATCGTTTCATGCAGCCGGAGCGACGCGGACTGTTTCAGCGGCTGCTGTGGAGGACCGCATGAGCTTGTTCAGCCTCTTCCGCTCCCATCCGAAGCCATCGGCCGAGGAGGCGAAGGAGCGGCTGCAGATCCTGCTGGCACACGAGCGCTCCGACCTCGCCAAGCCGGACTACCTGCCGCGCCTGCACAGGGAGCTTCTGCAGGTGATCGCCAAATATGTCGACATCGATGAGGATAAGATCATCGTCGATTTCGAGACCGAGGGCAACGTATCCACTTTGGAGGTGAACGTCGAATTGCCCAGCCGGAAAGCACCCGTGCCGACCGCAATGGTGGCCACAGCGACCTCGTGACCCTGAACACAACGCCTCGTGACTGTGACGACGACCGCAGAAACAACCTGAAAGAGCTCGGAAACGCCGTCGGGGTGGTGGTGTTATTGCCTTGTCTGTCGCCGATCAGCCGCCGGTGACGTTCATCAGTCGAGGCACGGCGGGATCGCGTTGAAGCCGGTCGATTATGAAGTCGTGGCCTTTCGGTTTGTGGTCGATCGCGTGCCGGATAGCAGCCTCCAGGTGGGTATTGCCCGGTTCAGTGCGTACAGCCGCACGCAGATCGGCGAAATCCTCCTGGCCCAGGCACATGTACAGCCGGCCGGTACACGTCAGGCGGACACGGTTGCAGGTTTCGCAGAAGTTATGGGTCAGCGGAGTGATGAAACCCAGCTGCACNCCGACCTCTTCCACCCGGACATAGCGGGCCGGGCCTCCCGTCCGCATTTGGAGCGGCGTCAGCGTCCATTGCCTCTGCAGGCGTGCCCTTACCTCGGCCAACGACAGATACTGCTCGCTGCGGTGTTCGCCGCCGAGGTCGCCCATTGGCATTACCTCGATCAGCGTCATGTCGAAGCCGCGGCGGCCGCACCAGCGGATCATGTCGGGTATCTCATCCTCATTGACGCCGCGCAGTGCCACGACGTTGATCTTTACCCGCAGACCGGCAGCGGCGGCGGCATTGATCCCCGCCATTACCCGGCTGAAGTCGCCGATACGGGTGATCCGGCGGAAGGTTGCCGGATCGAGGGTATCGAGTGAGACATTGACACGACGCACGCCGCAATCTGCCAGCGCTGGTGCAAACGTCGTCAGCCTGCTGGCGTTGGTGGTCAGTGTCAGTTCGTCCAGTGCTCGAGTGNNCAGGTGGCGTGACAGCGCCTGGAACAGTCCGATCACGCCGCGCCGGACCAGCGGTTCCCCNCCNGTGATCCGCAGCTTGCGCACCCCNGCGCGGACAAAGGCGGAACACACCCGATCCAGTTCCTCAAGTGTCAATAACTCCGCCTTGGGCAGGAAGCTCATGACGTCCGCCATGCAGTAGACGCAACGGAAATCGCAGCGGTCGGTGACGGAGACACGCAGATAACTGACCTTGCGGCCGAACGGATCGATCAGCGGTGCTTCGGCTGATTCTGATGCTACGTTCAGCGTCCATCCGGCCCATCCCACCAAATCCGCCGCTCATCCGGAATTGCAGTCACCGGCCTGCTCCTCTCCTGCCTGCGATACGTTCATTGCTTGAGATGTGGAGGACATGACAGGCTCTCAACGTGCTGTCATGTCGAACACCGATTGCACGTCTCACCCTGCGATGAATGCAGCATCGCACATGGGGAATGAAGCGTCGCCAGAAAAGCATTTTATCCTTGTTGTTCGATTAATATAGGTTTATAAACCTTTTTGCGAACGCCATGCGTGCGTCATTCCTGCTCAGGAAGCACGCAACACCGTCCTCGTCCCTCACCGCCCCCACCGCCAGCGTCGGCCACCTGCCGTAATCGCCGTTGATGAGGTGTGGGCCGACGAAACAAGGCGCGCCGCTCGCATTTCTGTCCGGCAATCGACGAGGTCCACGATGATCGACGCGATCACGCTCGAAACGGCTCACCTTCTCGGCGACGCATTGCCATCGATGTATCGATTGCGCCACCGTATCTTTGTCGAGCGGCAACACTATCAGGTCCCCTGCTGGCGCGGCATGGAATGGGACCAATTTGACACGCCAGCGGCCGTCTATCTGCTCTGGCGTGATCCCGCACTGCGGGTGCGCGCGGTCTCACGACTGATTCCGACAACGATGCCTTACATGATCCAGCAACTGTGGCCCGAACTGCTGGAACGGGGCGACATTCCGGTGCGCAACGACGTCTGGGAAGTCACGCGCTTCGGAATCGACCGGGAGATCGAACCCGCGATGCGCNGCNGCATCTTCGGCGAGATGTTCTGCGCCTACGCCGAATTCGGACTGCGGATGAACATCAGCGAATACATTTTCGTCACGCCCGCCAAGGTGATCGACAGCGCCCTGAACAACGCGGGGATTGACGCCCGACGATTGTCGCTGCCACGCCGCCTTGGCACCCTGCCGGTGGTGGCCGCCCGCTCTGCGGTCAGTCACGACGCGCTGCTGAAACTCCGCCGACATCACACGGTTCCCGGACCGGTCTTACGGATCGTTGGCGAAGACGAAGAACAGGCAGCCTGATCCGGACGGCCCTGTCGCCGTGAGCTGGATTAAAAACGCCAGACAAGCTGGAGCGAGAGGGTATCCACCTGATTATCGCTGCTGCCACTGAGGTTGCCGCGGATCAGGTTACCCGGGGCGTCAGCGTCAAGGTTGATGCGCGCGCTTTCAATGAAGGTGTGGCTGTATCCGGCGCTAAGTCCGAGTTGCGGAAGCAACTGGTAGTCGGCTCCGATGGCGAGCATCACGCCATTATTGATGGGAGTTCGTGGCGTGCGGGTCTTGTTCCGTGCGGGGCTCTGGTCGTAGGCGACACCGCTGCGCAGTTTCCAGTCCTCGGCCGGTTGCCAGCTGCATCCGAGGGCAAAACCANNGGCATCGCGCCAATCCTCCTCGGTGATGTCGTCCGGCTGATCGCTGCCATCGAGCTTGACCCGCAACGTGCGGAACCGGCTCCACCGCGTCCAGGTGACTTCCCCNATCAGCACCCAGGCATCGTCCAGCTCATGATAGGCGCCGAGCGAAACCACTTCAGGGGTGGTCAACTCTGCCTTCGCGTTCGTCGTCCCTCCCTCAGCGCCGACCGCAGCTCCGATCCCTTCGGCATCGAGTTGCAGCCGCGCGTTACCGCGGATCGTGTGATGCACAGCAGAACGATACCCAATGCCGAAGCGGGTGCCCGGTTGCGGTTCGTAGAGCAGGCCAGCAGTGTAGCCGAATCCCCAATCGTCCCCGACCAGCTTGGAAAACCCGTCCTGCTGCGTCGGTTGTGCCCCAGGCACCCCGAACAGCGCGCCAACGGTGCCAAAGTCCACCGCGTTCGTCAGCTTGGCATCGATACGCTGTGCCTGCAGACCGATCGCAAGCGTAAGTTCGTCAAACGGATCGACCGCCAGCACGGGGTTGAAGGCCAGCGACTGAATGCGGGATTGGATCGCCTGATAGCGCCCCATCCAGCTACCTTCGTATTCCGTCTCGAACCCGAATGGTGCGTTGACGGCAAGACCGAGACGGATTCCGGGCACGTCTTCGACACTGCCCGAGAGATCCCAGACGCCATAGAGTGCCGGGATGAGCGAACCACCTCCGGCGTTCCGTCCGCCTTCACTGCCTTCGATCGACACACCTTGTACTGTCGTCGCTTGGCCGTCGCGAAACTTCGCCTGCGAGTAAACGTAGCTTGCCACACTGGCCACCTGGCTTCCGTGCAGGTGTCCCAGAGCTGCGCCATTGTAGAACATGTAGGTGACATCCTCGGCGCCAGCGGTGGCGCCGGCAAACCCGTTGCCGAGTGCGGCGGCACTCTGCTCGCGGATAAAGAATGCCGAGCCCCAGGCTGGCCCGCTCCGAATACCACTCGCGAGGATAGAAAGGGCGAAAATGGGAAACGCGGCGACGATCGCCCGACCGATCACCCTTCTGCGGCCCACCTGTCTCCACATCAGGCTCGGCCCAGCTTCCGGTCTAGGCCCATCGCTACGACGGCTACGATGAGGGGGCACAGAACCTTTCCCATCGACGAGTCGACCCTGCTGAGGACACGTACAAGAAGCGCAGCCACCGCGGCAGGATTCAGGCGAACCGGCCACAAAGATCTTCGCCTCTACTCAGACGTGCTATACACCCTGACGCAAAGCCTGACCAAGCCAGAACTGGTTCTTTTGGGTTATTTTTTCGCTTTATGTGGCATTTTCAGCCGCGATGCCTCGCCACATTGCCGATGCTGACACGCTCAAATACGAGCAGCTGCGGTCAAGCACCATTGCCACAGCATCAGCTGGCGATCGACGTACCGCAATCTTCACCCAGGGTACGGGCGCGTTCACGGCACAACCGCGCGTAACTCAGGCACTTGCGCGCCCGCCGGTGAGCGCTGTTCGCTGCTTCCAGGTGGGCTGCAAACTGCATTGCATTGCAGGTCCGTGCCTTGCGTGCTGCGGTGACATAGCGGCGAGCAATCTGAAGATATTGTTTCGCCTGAAGAAAGGACGTCATCTCGCCGCGCAACAACGCTCCCAGACGCATCTGCAGGTCAGCCCAGTCGCCGCCCTTAGACGCGTGAATGTTCTCACGCCCGGTCGGCTCCGCCGGCAGAAAGAAAACCGATGCGCCGTGTTCGATGACCATTGTCGCTTCGCCGCCAATATTGCCGTCGCGCATGGCTCGTTTCTCCCAAGCCGACACTGTCTCTGCCCACCCGGACCGTCTCGATGAGCATGCTAGGCTGATCAGAGCAACGCCAACACCTACTCGAATGGGTAGGTTGCATGCTGATCAACATCGTCTGCCTTGCTGAGAAATTTCGTGGAAACAGATCTGACACAGAAATGTCAGAGCCCGCATCGCCTTGACCTACATGCAAAAATCGTGATAGGTTTGCCCCGTTTAGGGTATTTTTTGGCACGCCCCCTTTGCCGCTGGGAGCGTCGACTCAGGAATCCCGATATGAATCGTCTTATCACCAGGCTGGACGCTGATGCGGCGCCTGAACCGACTCTCAGCGTCCCAAACCTGCCCGTGCGTGAGGTTGTATGCCCATTCGCTGGCACGCATCAGCCGGAAGTTGTTTTCGACACCTTCCGCACCGCCGTCGAGCGTCTGGGTTATGACATCATGGCACTGGTTCCGGTCACTCCCGCGGCACGACACGCTCTCAGCCTGTCCGAGATCGGTCCGGCGGTCGGTGCCAACGTACCGCCCGAGTGGGTGCAGCACTATNTTTCTCAAGGCTATCAGCAGTACGACCCGGTGTTGCTGCAGACACCACTGCAGGATCGGCCGGTCATCTGGGACACTCTGCTACGGCATACATCCCTATCCCCGAAGCAGCGCCGCGTGCTGCAGGAGAGTCGGGACGCGGGCCTGCACAACGGTGTCAGCATCNCCCTGCACGGCCCGGGTGGCGAAACCTATGTCGTGAGCCTCGCAAGCGCGCGCGATACAGTGACCGAGCCCCAGCAACTGGCCCAGGTGCACCTGCTATCGATCCAGTTTCTGCTCTCTTATTCCCTCGCGCTGCGCCAGCATAGAGAGACCACAGAGGTCCGGATCACCGATCGGGAGCGGGAGTGCCTGACGTGGACCGCGCGCGGCAAAAGCGCATGGAGCATCGGCAAAATCCTCNGGGTGTCCGAGCACACGGTCAACTTTCACCTGAAACGGTGCATGAGCAAACTTGGCGTCACCAATCGCATGCAGGCAGTCGTCGCCGCCGTTCGTCTCGGGCTCATCCTGCCGTGACACCTCCGCTTACCGAAAGGTGCTGACGTGCCCTGGAAACCCGTCGATCCGGCACGGGCGACGCGTGAACGGATGCGCCGCCTGGCAATGGAAGCAGGCAGGCCGAAGAACCACAACAAGGCCTACAAACACGCTGCCTGGCGTAGAATCCGTGCCCGCAAGCTCGCTGCCGACCCGATATGTGCGTTCTGCGGCAAGGCTGTAGCAACGGAGGTCGACCACATCAACGAAGACCCCTGGGACAACCGCTGGGAAAACCTTCGCAGTGCCTGCAAGCCCTGCCACTCGGCACGAACGATCCGCGACCGCATGGCACGCCGCGACCGCAGAAAATCACAGCCCGACGGCTCAGAAGGTACCTGAGCGCCCGAAAGATGCCGACAGCCGGCGGTCGCGTTGCATCCCAACACGAGGTGCGCGATAACGCCTCCGATATCAGCAGCACAGTGGCCGCAGTTGTGATCCGACCTCAGCAAGGACAGGAATGAACGAAAATCCCCAGGGACCCGTGATGTCGATCGAGCGCGACGACGTGAACGCGTATGCGTTCTGGACCCGGGATACGGTCCGCTTTTCAGACATCGACCGGTACCGGCACATCAACAATGTTGCCACCGCCACCTACTGCGAGACCGGACGCGTCGAATTCGCGGAAGCTTTGTGGCCGGGCTCGACCGCGGGCGACGGCGAAGGCTGGGTGATCGTGCGCCTGACCGTCAGCTATCTGGCACAGGCTCACTATCCGGGTCACGTGGAAATCGGCACCCGCGTCGAGCGTGTGGGAAAAACCTCCTGTTGCGTCGCCCAGGGCTTGTTCAAGGATGGCGTCTGCTTCGCCACCAGTGAAGCCGTTCTCGTCTGGATTGGCCGCGGCGGTCAGGCCACACCCTTTCCCGCGGCGCTCGAAACACAGCTGCGTGCCGAGGCGGCCCTGCCCCGCCTGACCGCTCCCCGCCGCGAGAGCGATATCTGATCAAGCGGAATTGCTTGATCAGATAGAGCACGGTTCTCGTCCTCCGCAAACGCGGCACACCCTCTGCCGGATACGGCACAACGTATGGCAAACGGGATCGACTTCCGCTTCGGCAAAAACCTGCTGCCGGCCGCACCGCAACCGTAAGCATCCACAAAGTGCACGCCCCACAACGGAACATCTCTTCTCTGAAGACGTACGGGGTATGCTGTACGTAAAACTCGCTCTATATTGAATCTTTTGGATTATACGTGTTATAAAAAAGATGAATAAGTAATCATTTATCTTATGTATTAAAAAACAAAATACGCTCGCAGGGTATTATTGTGTCAGATAACAGCTTATCTGATGCGCTGACAGGAACAATAAATTCATGAAGATCACATGTCTCGGAAATTATTTCTCCATTGGCGGGGCACAGATGGACGTCGTGCTTCTGACCGAACTGCTCCGGCAACAGGGACACGAGGCTGAGGCATGGTTTTTCGCCCGAGACGGCGACCTGGATACTGGAGACACGCCGTTCAAGATTTTCGCCGATAGATCGCCGCGCAATCCTCTCGGCTTCATGAAAATGATATCGCGGTTTTGCGCAGCCTGCAGGCGGCTTCGGCCGGATGCCCTGATCGGCTTCTACCCTTTCTCCAACGTTGCCGGCGCACTTGCAAGTGTGTTTGGCCTGTGCGGCGTGTTCGTGGCCAGCCAGCGCAATCCGTCCAACGCGCAGTCGCCTGTCTTCTATCACCTGGAAAAGTGGCTGGGCTGCACGCGCGCCTACCGCGCCAATATTTGCATCACGCAGAGCGTGGCCGATACGTTCTACGAATATCCACAGTGCTACAAGGACAAGATCAAGATCGTTTATAATGGTGTTCCGCCGATGAGCGAGACGAACGCACTGCGCGATGAATGCCGCGCGCGGTTCGGCTTTCTCACTGACGCGCCGGTGATTGGCGTCCTCGGTCGACTTCACAGACAGAAGAATATTGCCTTCATCGTCCGATGCATGAAGGATCTGCCTGATCATTTCTTGGCAATTGCCGGCAACGGCCCAGAACATGAGAACTTGAAAACGCTGGTTGCGGCGCTCGGCATCGAAGAACGAGTCATGTTCGTCGGGGAACTGGTCGGCGAAGACATCACGAAATTCTACAAAGCCATCGACGTGTTCGCGATGCCCTCGATCTATGAGNGGTTCGGCAGGACGCTTGTCGAGGCTTTTGCCACGGGCGCCCCGGTCGTCTGTTCGGATCTTCCTGTTCTGGAGGAAGTCAGCGGCGGAGCGGCAATCACGCTTCCGCTGATCGAAAACCACTGGGTGAGCACATTCCGGAAAATCTGCGGAGGACAGATCGACACCGCCGCACTGGCGGCAAAGGGAAAACGACGCGCCCAGGACTTTACGCTCGAGGCAATGCTCGCAGGCTACCTGGAGGCAGTGGAAGGAACGGTTGCGATTGCGGGTCGGACCCATACCTGAGTGTTTATCTAGGTGTTTGATCCCGGTCTTTGATGGTGCGATCTTTTCACGGGAGTGGAAGGAGGCCCTATGGGACAGGTTCTGCACGGGTGCGCCCGGACGACAGAGGCGGTGCGTCGAGCGATACAAAATAGTCAAGAGAGCCTGAGAGCGCTGTCGAAGCGCTACGGGATCAACCAGAAGACCGTTGCGAAATGGAAGAAGCGGACATCAACGTCCGATCTGAAGACGGGGCCGAAAGAGCCGCATTCGACAGTGCTTTCGATCGAAGATGAGGCGATTATTGTCGCGTTTCGGCGCCACACGCTACTGCCGCTGGACGATTGCCTGTATGCGCTTCAGCCGACGATCCCGCACTTGACGCGCTCGTCGCTGCATCGGTGTCTGCAGCGCCACGGCATCAGCCGATTGCCCGATGTCGCTGAAGACAAGCCGGCAAAGAAAAATTCAAGGCGTATCCCATCGGCTATTTCCACATCGATATTGCAGAAGTGCAGACTGCCGAGGGAAGCTTTATCTCTACGTTGCCATTGATCGCACGAGCAAATTCGCCTTCGTGCAGGTCGTCAGGAAAACCGGGCGCACGTCCGCATCCGCCTTCCTCTCAGCCCTCATCGAGGCCGTGCCCTACAAGATCCACACCGTGCTCACCGACAATGGCATCCCGTTCACCTTTCCGCCGCGTTATGCAGACGGTCCAACCGCCCGCCACATGACGCACATGTTCGACATGCGATGCCAGGAAAACGGCATCGAGCATCGCCTGACGAAGGTGAAGCATCCGTGGACCAATGGTCAGGTGGAAAGAATGAACCGGACTATCAAGGACGCCACCGTCAAGCGCTTCCACTATGACGATCACGCCAAGTTCGAAGTACACCTCGCCGATTTCATCGCAGCCTACAACTTCGGCAGAAGACTGAAGACCCTGCGCGGCCTCACCCCATACGAATACATCTGCAAAGTCTGGACTTCAGAGCCAGAACGATTCAGACTCGACCCAATCCATCAAATGCCGGGACTAAACACCTAGGAGAACATTGAATTAACTGAGTCTTTTGCGATTCTATAGCGACAAGATTACGGCGTGGAGGCCGCCGATATCGACGCCGGAGAACCGCTCCAGTTATCACCGCAGCACGCCGCGTTACCCGAGTGATCTGGCCGACGCGGCACCAAGCGGAGAGTCGACGCGCGCAAGGTGGTCAACGGCTTGATGGATATTCTCAGCACCGGTTGCAAGACTGAAGGGAAGCCGGCTGGCGCGCCGTGGAATGCCTGCTGCGGTTGAGAAGCGAGAAGGGCTCAACAGCGACTGCGGGAGGCGGATGTTGCCTCCCGCAGTGCGGACGAAACCATCGCTCAGGGTGTTTCGCGCCTGGCTTGTGCGGTTCAGGCGCTCAGCACGAAGCCGACAACGCCGGCAATGATGCCGTAGACGATCATCGGCACCACGGTGCGTTTGATGATGAGGCCCTCCTGATTGAGGATGCCGAGCAGCGAGCAGACGGCCACGATGTTGTTGATGCAGACCATGTTGCCCATCGCACCGCCGACCGACTGCATGGCCAGAATGACGGTGGGATCGAGCCCCAGAGACTCGGCGATCGTCTTCTGGATGCCCGCGAACATCAGGTTGGAGACGGTGTTCGAGCCGGCGAAGAACGCACCGATCGCCCCCAGGTAGGAAGCAAAGAACTGCCAGCTACGACCGAACAGATCGGCGAACGACTGACCGATGACGATCACCATCGCCTGATCACCGCCGACGGTCATCAGCTTGACCATGACCAGTGCGCCGAGCAGGGCGAGGATCGGCCGCACCATGCGGTGGGATGTTTCCGTCCACACCTGTGCGCCAGCCTTTCCACTGGCTCTGAACAGGATCAGCGACAGACCGGAGACGAGAAAGAACGGGATGAACGCCGGAATATAAAGAGCCGAAAATGACCAGGAAGCGGTTGTCCCAAAGATCTGCGCCAGCTTCAGAACGAGTGCTGCGCTGATACTGAAGTCGCCGAGTGATCCCAGCGGCACGTTGAACGCCGGCGAGGACGCCGTCAGCAAGCCCTTGATCCCCAGGAACGGCAGGCGGGTCACGATCAGGACGAGCACGGTCCCCCACAGCGGAAAGAAGGCCTTGATGAGCGTGCCGCCGTCGATCGGCGATGCGCTCGGGGCATCGGCGTGTTTCTCCAGGCCGATGCCGGCGCGCGCAAACATCACAGAGCCGACGAGCCCGATCATGCCGCCGATCAATGATGGAAATTCATAGTTGAAAAANGCGATGATCAGGTAGGGAACGATACAGCTCAGAATACTCAGATAGACAAAGACGATATTGGCGCGAATGTCGCGCCAGCTGACGACAAACCGAAGCGCGATGAGCGGAATGACCAGAGCCGCCACACTGTGAATGATGGCTGAATCGCTCCCGATCTGCAGGAGCTGTTCGGGCGACAGTTTGAGTTGCCCGAGACCGAACCAAGTTGGCGTGCCGACCGCACCGAAGGTCACGGGAACCGAGTTCATGACCAGTGCCAGGCAGGCGACGCTCAGCGGCTGAAAGCCAAGACCGACGAGAATGGGAGCGGCCAGCGCGGCCGGCGTGCCGAAGCCGCTTGCACCTTCGACCAGGAAGGCAAACGCCCAGCCGATGATCATCAGCTGCGCGACCGGGTTGGGACTCACGCCGTTGAGCCAGGCGCGAACCGTATTCATCGCCCCGGTGATTTCCATTGTCTTGAAAAGAAGAATAGCTCCCCAGATGATAAATATTGGTACCCAGGCAGTCAGCAAACCATTGATGACTGTCGCATTTGTAAGGTTTGGATCATTCCCAAAATATATAAGCGAAATACCGTATACAAGCAGGGCTGAAATTGGCAGCGCTATGTGTGATGAAATATTGTTCTTTTTCGTCATCATAAAAATAAGTATGACGACTGGTGCGACTGCAAATACAAAATCGAGCGCGGAGTTCTCCATGGCGCCGCTCCTCCCGTTTTTATTGTAGCATTGCTTTTATTGACCAAATACGACTACAAATCAATGAAATATTAGACACATGAACAGATTATATTTATATTATATTAATTACTTATAATGCATGTTAAATCATAGTGCTGATTAATGGTGCTGGTCAACGCATGCGGTGCTGGGTGAACGTCAATTGATTGGGCTGGGGGACACGCCGGAGTGTACAAATTGGCTTCGTTGCGGACATCGTCCAGCAAAGGACAATGCAGACGGCGCATTAGATAAGTGTAAGAAATCTATAAAAAAGTGTCACGCGCTGTAGTGGTGGCGTGCAGATAGGGTTAAAGACCTGTTACCCAACGCAGACGACGGGTCTGGATGGCCACATGAGGGAAGTTGACAAACGTGACGCAGACACAACTGCGTCGGAGGGTGTTGTTCGTACCTCCGGCCAGTGTGGGCTGACAAGGCGAGGCCGATGCGACGTTTCATTGTAATCGTGGCAATGCTGCTGGCGGTAACGCCGCTTGCCAAGGCGGATGTTGTTCACGACATCGACTGGGCATCTCTGCTGCCGAGCGAGGCGATCGAGCTGCAGAGCCAACTTAAAGACGTATACCTGAAGGTCCTGGCGCTCCCCCGGNAAGAGCGCAAGGCGATGCTGCAGATCGCTCGCGAACGCCAGGCGCGTCAACTGCTCGAAAGCGGCGAGAAGACCCCGGAGCAGTTGGAACCGTTCCAGCGGCAGCTGATCGAAGACCACCCGGGTACCCGCTACCCCGCCGCCGCCCGTTACGGTGCCGAGCTCGATGCGATCCAGCACAAGCTCGTGACGCTTCAGTCGGCCACCAACGACGCGCTGAGCGGCCAGCGGATCCGCCTGTCTGGTTACCTGCTGCCGCTGGAGATGGACGCCGGCGCGGTCTCGGAATTTNTGCTGGTGCCGTTCGTCGGCGCCTGCATCCACGTTCCGCCGCCACCGCCCAACCAGATTGTGCAGGTGACGCTGACCGGCAGCTATCCGGCGGAACGGCTCTATGCTCCTGTGACCGTCACGGGCACGCTCACGACGACCGAGGGCCAAGTCGAACTTTATCTGGTTGATGGCAGCGCCAAGGTCGATCGCGGCTACTGGCTCGACGCTCAGAGCGTTGAAGCAGCAAGGAGCGCCCAATGATCCGCACACACGCCATACACCCAGGTCTGCGATATTCTCTGGGAGCTTCGCTCCTGCTCCTTGCTGTGTTTGCGCCGGCACTGGTGCACGCCGAGACGGTGCGCCAGCATCCGCCGCACGTTCATGGGCGCGGTGCGTTGAACATTGTCCTCGATGGCCGCGCGCTCACCGCCGAGTTGAGCGTGCCGGCAGATGATCTGGTCGGCTTCGAACATCCACCACGCAGTCAGGCGGAGAAGTCGGCCATCCGGTCTGCTGTCGAGACGCTCGACGATGCGGCGCGGATCCTTGGTCTGCCGTCGACCGCGGCTTGCGTACAAGATGACACCGACATTCATTCACCGTTGCTCGAAGGTGAACATGCGCATGACGAGGACGGCGGGCCGCATGGGGAGACGGCGCACCACGACGCGGATGACGTTGTGGACCAGGAACGGCACGAGGGCCACGAAGAACACGGCAACGAACACGGTGGCGAACATGGCGGCCACGAAGAGCATGCCGAGTTCCATGTCATCTATCGGCTGACCTGCGCTGACCCCGACGCACTGAGCCAGCTCACTGTAGGTTACTTCGAGGCGTTTGCGCGCGCGCAGGCGCTGGCGGTGCAGGCGGTCGGACCGTGGGGACAGACGGCAGCGACGCTGACCAGGAACAAGCCGAACCTGCTGCTGGCGACCACCAACTGACGGCAGATCAGCACCCGATGTCCGCTCCGCCGTCGGCCGCCATTGCCCTGCAGGACCTGCGGTTTGCCTGGCGCGGCAGCAACGCCCCTACTCTTACTATCGACCGGTTGGAGATCGAGCGCGGCGCCCGGGTCTTCCTCGCCGGACCCAGCGGCAGCGGCAAGACGACGCTGCTGCACCTGATCGCGGGTGTCGTCGTACCGACATCGGGAACAATCGAGGTGCTGGGCACCTCGCTGGGCACGCTGTCCGGTCCGCGCCGCGACGCCTTCCGCACGCGGCACATCGGCATCGTCTTCCAGACGTTCAATCTCATCCCCTATCTGTCGCTGATCGACAATGTCCTGTTGCCCTGCCGGTTTTCGAAGGCGCGGCTGCAGGCTGCTATGTCCGATAGCGGGAGAGGGAGGCGAAGCGCGCGTGACGAGGCGCGACACCTGCTCGAAACCCTCGGCCTCGATGTCGCGGCCCTCTCCCGCCGCGCAGTCGTGCGGCTCAGCACCGGCCAGCAGCAACGTGTCGCGGTCGCCCGGGCGCTGATCGGCGCGCCGGAAATCGTGCTGTGCGACGAGCCCACATCGGCGCTCGACCCCGCCTCGCAGCGCGGATTTCTCGATCTGCTGTTCCGCGAGGCCGACGCACGCGGCACGACGCTGGTGTTCGCCTCGCACGACCTCGCGCTCGCCCGATACTTCGAACGCGTCGTCGAACTTCCCATACGCACCGAGGCAGGCACGCGGTCCGTCCTCCGTGCGACCACAGACGCTGCCTGCTGATGAACGCGCCGCTGCTGACGCTCGCCTGGAAGAGTCTCGCCAACCGACGGACGACGACGCTGCTGACTGCGCTCACCATCGCACTCAGCGTGGCGTTGCTGCTGGGCGTCGAGAAGATCCGCACCGGCGCACGGGACAGCTTCGCCACCACCGTTTCCGGAACCGACCTCATCGTCGGTGCCCGCACCGGCGCCACTCAGTTGCTGCTCTATTCGGTGTTCCGCATCGGCGATGCGACGAACGACATCTCGTGGCAGAGCTATCAGGACATCGCCCGGCGACCGGACGTTGCCTGGACGATCCCGCTGGCGCTGGGCGACTCGCTCCGGNGGTTTCGGGTGCTAGGGACCAGCGACGACTACTTCCGGCATTACCGCTACGGCCGCAGCCACACCCTGGCATTTGCCGAGGGCGGGCCGTTCACCGACCTGTTCGATGCGGTGCTGGGCGCCGATGTTGCCGCGCGTCTGGGCTACCGGCTGGGCGACCGGATCGTTCTGGCGCACGGCACGGGCGAGATCAATCTGCACGCACACGACGACAAGCCGTTCCGCGTCGCGGGCATCCTGCAGCGCACCGGGACTCCCGTCGACCGGACGGTGCACGTCAGCCTCGCCGCAATCGAGGCAATTCACGTCGACTGGATCGGCGGCATGCCGCCGCCGCCCGGCAGTGCAATCGACGCCGACACCTTGCGCGGCTTCGACCTCGTTCCGCAGCGGATCACGGCGTTTCTCGTGGGCCTGCGATCACGCTCGACCATCTTCCAGGTGCAGCGGGCGGTCAACACCTATGCCGAAGAGCCGCTGCTGGCGATCATTCCCGGCGTGGCGCTGCAGTCGCTGTGGGACAGCCTGGGCACGATGGAAGCAGCCCTGGTGGTGATCTCGGCGATGGTGGTGGCGAGCGGACTGACCGGCATGGTTACCGTCATCCTTGCAGGCCTCGGCGAGCGGCGCCGCGAGATGGCGGTGCTGCGCTCGGTAGGTGCGCATCCGCGCGACATCTTCTTGCTGCTGGTGGCCGAAGCGATCAGCCTCGCGGCACTCGGTGCTGTACTCGGCTTAACGCTGTGCTACGCCGCACTCGCCATCGGGCGGCCCATCATCGAAGCCCGCTTCGGGCTGTTCCTGCCGATCCCGCCGCCCACCACCCACGACGCCGTGCTGCTGGCCTGCGTGCTCGCCGCCGGCCTGCTCGCCGGCACCATCCCCGCCTTGCGTGCTTACCGGATGACACTGGCCGACGGCCTGATGCCAACTACCTGATCCCCTTCCTCCTGTTCGCTCGACAGAGAATCGAGCGAGCCCACGGTCGCTGGAACGGGGGCATGGCGATGTCGACCGAGGTGGGTAGTCCGGGTGGCTGAAGGAGGCGGGGCGGCGGCTGCCGCCCGCCTCGGGATTGATCACCTCTTGATTACAGCAGCGGCAATCAGGATTTGGTCGGTGGCGCCTCATTCAGCTGCACGGAATCGACGGAGAGGCCGTCGATAATGGACTTCAGCGCGAGATTTGCCTCGTAATACTTGTGTGCGTCCATCAGCTTCCTCGCCTGATCCAGGTACTTGGCTGTCGTAGCCATCGGCAACAGGTAACGGTTGTAGGTCACATTGATTTCAGCAAGGCGCAATTCGTCCAGAGCTTCCTTGTTCTTGTGATTTTGAAATTCTCGTTGCTTTTTGATGTGCGCCTGCTTTTCCGGCGTCGGCACGTAATCGTCGGAGAGCAGGATCTGGCCATCGACGGGAACCGTGTCGGCCTTGTCCGTCTCCGATGTGGTGCCAACCTTCTTGCCATCGACGGATGTGGTGACGTTGATCTTGAAGGTCGGTGCGTCCTTCGCAGCCTTGGCAACCGACTCCGTCGCCTGATCGATCAGGTTCGCCGCAAGCTTGGGATCGCCGTTGAAGATCGCGATGCGTGCCCCGTTGATCTGCCGGACTGCGGTGTTGCCATCCTTGGAGAAATTCAGCAGAGCCTGAACGTCGGGCTTGGCTTGGTCCGTGTGAGCAGGGGCTGCTGCAACCGCAGCGGTCTCCGGTTTTGCTGCCTGGCCCGCTGTGGTGTCCGGGCTGGAAAGCATACATGACCGAGACGAGAGGCAAACGCACTTCGGACTGGTCACAATTGCTGCACAACCGGATTTACAAGATGTACTACTCCGGGACGTCCGATCGGGGAAGGAACCACGATCCCCGAACCCGAGGGCGATCAGTCGGGAGCACTGGCGGACACGTTGCGAGGATCCGCGATTCCGCGAACTCCACGAGCGGATGACGTCGCAGACGCCACACCCGTTGGATTGGCAAGCCTTCTTGGAGCTGGAATAGGCGTCCAACCGCGCGCCCGCTACCTAGAGCGCTACCTAAAGGATACCGCTCTAGGGTAGGCGGAGAACAAACAAGCCATAATATCAATGGGTCAGATGGTGCCGCAGGAGGGATTTGAACCCCCGACCCGCGCATTACGAATGCGCTGCTCTACCCCTGAGCTACTGCGGCTTGTCAATAACTTAGCAGCATTTCGCATCGGCCTTGGCACCGATTTGGCACCTCATATCTAGCCGCCCAAGCAGACGCCGCTGCACGTCTTATAGACAATCTCTGAGGTCGCTGCTACCGGCTTGTTCGGCGCGATCAGGGCTCCAACCGTCCGAACGGCGCTTCACCTTCGACAGTCTGTCTCATTTTCAGATTGGTCTGCGGCTCCCTGTCGCGTGTCCGGACGCTTTGAAACGACCCGCGCGACAAAAGTCCTAGCCGCCATTATGCACAGCGCTGATGCTCGCACCTGACACCCGCGCAACCACTCTCTGTCAGGTTGCATTTGGGCGTGGCGTCCCGCCGCCAGCCGACGGTATGTGGGGTGGGGCTGGTGGGTTCACGATGTGGGTGGCGTTCGGGACACTTCGCCCCATCGGTCAGGTGACCAAGCGTGGGATCCGGCCGAGGGCGAGGCGCAGGATGTCCTGGCACGGGGTGGCGGTGGGCAAGTGGACCTTGATCATGGTCTTCATCTCGATCACCCGCGCCGCCATCTTGATCAGCCGCAGGCGGAGAGTGTCGAACTGGGCGACACGCCAGACCGAGCGCTTTGGCATCAGCCCGCGCAGGCTCCACAGCAGCCAATACGCCCCGGCATGGAGGAACAAGCGGAACTGGTTGGCGGTGGCCGCGTGGCAAGAGGTGCGGTCGGCGGCCAGGTGGGTCTTCCAAGACTTGATGTGGTTCTCGGCTTGTCCCCGCTGGCAGTAGATGCCCTGGTACAGGGAGCGGCCATCGCCGCCGGTCAGGTTGGTGACGATGAAGCGGGTGTCGGTGCCGTCTGGTCCTGCCTCGACGCGGGCGACGATGCGCTCGACCCTGCTCCAGCTTGCGGCGCCGTCGAGGAATTCCTTGAAGCGGCGGAGCTTGCCGCCGTCCGGGGTATCGTCGAACCGCTTCTGGGTGCTGGCTTCCAGGGCCAGGATATGGGCGCGGAGCGTCGGGGTCGGCGCCACGCCGAAGATGTAATCGACGCCTTCGCCCCGGCACCAGTCCAGGACCTCCGGCGCGCAGTAATGGCTGTCGGCTCGCAGCAGGACGGAGGTCCGGGGCCAGTTGGCGCGGATGGCGCGGAGCAGGCGGCGCAGAAAGGTGCAGATTTCCACGCCCTTGGGCCGCTTGGCAGGGCGCAGCACGGCGGTGACGAAGCGGCCTTCGCCGTCGAACACCACGATGGGCTGGAACCCGTATTCGTCATAATGGGCGTTGAACAGCCGAAGCTGCTGGCCGCCGTGGACGGCGTCGAAGGTGTCGTCGATGTCGAGCGTGATCCGCTTCAGCACCTGCCGGAACGAGGCGCAATAGAGATCGACCATGGCCCGGCCGATGCGCAGCAGCGCCCGCTTGCCCGGCAGGTTCTCCAGCCGCGAGATGGTCGATTGCGAACACAGCGCGCGGCCCGACGGCGCCTGATCCAGCGCCATCTTGAACACCGGATCGAGCCGCAAGCCGGTGGCATCGTTGCCGTCCTCGTATCCGGCGGCGATCATCAGCAGCCGGAACCGGATGATCTCGGCCAGTCCATGGATGGTCTGCCCCGCCGCCCGTGGATCATCCAGGCAGGCGGCCAGTCGCGCCGCCACGCCAAGGCGGGCCTCGATCTCGCGCAGCGCCAGCACCCCGGCAGCCGAGGAAAGCTCGCCACCATCAAACCGGGCCACCACCGTCTTGCCGGAGACGGGTGACAGGCCGGGGAGCGCTATCCTCTGATCAACCATGGCGGGTGCGGCCTCCAGAAACGGCAGGATCAGACTTCAGTAACAATATCCTAAATCCGTTCAACGGCTTACGCTACACCCGCCAGCCAACGTGCATTTTTCGGGATAGCTTCTCAAAGCTGTTTTTGAGGGAAGAACTTTATAGAACACAGGCTTGCCGTCAGCGCTCTTAGCCTTCCACGTCCACCATGAACACCCGCCGAAATGGATCGTCAGGAGAAGGCGTATGCACCAGCCTGCGGTGTGATCAGCATCTGGTAAGTGACGGGCTTGCTGAGCACGTCGGCGATCCGGGACAAACTGCGGGCCGCCCGGGTGATCGCTTCGGGCGAGACCACCGCATGCATCGATGCTGCCATCTATTGGCTCACATCCAGTGGCCGACATCCAGTGGCATTGGGCGTTCGTCACCGCCAACGCGGTGCGGCACCCGATCGTGCCGCGCCGAGCGAAAGCGGTAGCCGAACGGGTGCTGGGCGAACACCGGCCAGCAATCTGAGGCTCCGAGCGCGACGCCGGCCAGCAGCCTCCGCAATCCGAGGCATCGAGTGCCGAGAGTGGCGGAATTACAAACCTCTACCGTTAGTTGTAGGGATCGCAATTAACTTGACGATGGCTCAACCACAAAATAATAATTTTCAACCTCAAATAGGTTGGCTTGCCATCTGGCAAGCCGTGTTTGGCGTTGAGCCCCGGGGCGGTCTGGGCGGGACGCTCGGCCACTTCGGCAGAAATATTGCACGGGGGCAGTAATGGCTACATATTATGCTTATGAAATTACCTATGCGCCTTCGGAAACAATAGGTCCCGTGACAACACCGGGCCTAATATCCTCCATAAACCCCACTTCAATTGGGAATGGTGACATATCTGACATTGGTGGAGATACTGTTATTTTAGGTGACGTTTCTAATGATCAATTTAACTTTAATGGACCGCTCTACACATATGTTGGCGCAACCAACAGCACACTAGGAGGACTATCTGTCTCCGGGTTTGTTGCCCAACTCAACACTTCATATTACTTGTTCGTGCCGGATACATCAACTGTTCCTACGATTTCGGCTGACACGGTCGATGAAGACGAAGTTTGGAATCTTAACTCGGATGCACCTGGATGCCTGCTCGAAGGCACTTTAGTTCAGACACATGACGGAGAGCGGCTGGTCGAAAACTTGCGAGCCGGGGATCTGGTCATCACGGCCGACGGAACGACAGCCCCGATCCGCTGGATCGGCCACACGCAGACGAACCGGCATCAGCCGGACCCGTTGAGCATCCTGCCGATCCGCATTCGCGCCGGCGCCCTCGGCGAGAACCTCCCCGCTCGGGATCTCCTGCTCTCGCCGGACCATGCCGTGTTTATCGACGGAACGCTGGTGCAGGCCGGAGCACTGGTCAACGGGCGC
This sequence comes from Defluviicoccus sp., assembly GCA_013414705.1. Taxonomy (GTDB): domain Bacteria; phylum Pseudomonadota; class Alphaproteobacteria; order Rhodospirillales; family Defluviicoccaceae; genus Defluviicoccus. Next base: position 824,643 of record CP058705.1, on the reverse strand, counting down.
TCTGTGGTCCGCGAGTGGAACGCGCCGAAAAGCTTCAACTACTATCATGTCGAACTGGAAGCGCATGCGCTGATCCTCGCCGAAGGGGCGCCGGTCGAAACCTTTGTCGACAACGTTGACCGGATGAGCTTCGACAACTGGGAAGAGCATCTGCAGCAGTTCGGTGAGCTGGAGTCCATCCCAGAGATGGACTATCCGCGTGCCAAATCCGCCCGCCAGGTGCCGAGCCACGTGCGCCGGATCATCGACCGGGAGCAACGGAAGTTCGCAATCGAGGTCGCTGCCTAGGGCACGGTTCGAGCGGATTGCGTTGTTCTGAGCGAACGGCCACGTTCTAATTGTCTGATTTCCTGAGCAAGTAATCCGATCAAGCGAGTCTGCTTGATCGGATATTGCTCGCATGAGGATTGTCGGCGGGCACCGTGTGACCTGCCCCATTCTTTTTGCCCGGTGGTGCGAGCAACGGATCGGGACAGGCAGCACACGCGCGCGTTTCACCGGTTTCTCAGCTTCCCGATGGCCGCAGCTCAGCCCTTTGCGTAAACGACCCAGGGTTTACGCTCCCCCAGTCACAAAATACCGGCAGAACTGTCATGGATGCAGGCTCGTCAATTGTTACCCCGACAGGCACTCTACAGTTGTTGCTGGACAGCGCCGCGGAGCACCACGCGCAGCAGCGTTTCAACGAGGCCGAGGCGCTGTACCGCGCGGTGCTGGAAAAACAGCCGGAGCAGTTCGCCGCGATGATGGGCCTTGGCTCCTGCGCCCGCCAGCGCGGTGACGACGCAACCGCGCTGACATGGTTCAAGAAGACTGCTGCGGCGCATCCGGACCGGCTGCCGCCTCTGCTCGAAATGGCGGCTCTACACTGCGCACAGCAGCGCTTCAGCGAGGCCGAGACGCTGTACCGCGCGGTGCTGGAAAACAGCCGGAGCAGTTCGCCGNCGATGATGGGCCTTGGCTCCTGCGCCCGCCAGCGCGGTGACGACGCAACCGCGCTGACATGGTTCAAGAAGACTGCTGCGGCGCATCCGGACCGGCTGCCGCCTCTGCTCGAAATGGCGGCTCTACACTGCGCACAGCAGCGCTTCAGCGAGGCCGAGACGCTGTACCGCGCGGTGCTGGAAAAACAGCCGGAGCAGTTCGCCGCGATGATGGGCCTTGGCTCCTGCGCCCGCCAGCGCGGTGACGACGCAACCGCGCTGACATGGTTCAAGAAGACTGCTGCGGCGCATCCGGACCGGCTGCCGCCTCTGCTCGAAATGGCGGCTCTACACTGCGCACAGCAGCGCTTCAGCGAGGCCGAGACGCTGTACCGCGCGGTGCTGGAAAAACAGCCGGAGCAGTTCGCCGCGATGATGGGCCTTGGCTCCTGCGCCCGCCAGCGCGGTGACGACGCAACCGCGCTGACATGGTTCAAGAAGGCTGCTGCGGCGCATCCGGACCGGCTGCCGCCTCTGCTCGAAATGGCGGCTCTACACTGCGCACATCAAGACTTTAACGAGGCCGAGGCGCTGTACCGCGCGGCGCTGGAGCAGCAGCCGGAGCATCTGTTCGCACTGCTCGGTCTCGGCACCTGCGCCCGCCAGTGCGGCGACGACGCATCCGCGCTGGCGTGGTTCCAGAAGGCTGTCGCGGTGCATCCGGACCAGCCGCAGCCTCTGCTCGAAATAGCGGCTCTACACCGCGCGCATCAAGACTTTAACGAGGCCGAGGCGCTGTACCGCGCGGTGCTGGAGCAGCAGCCGGAGCATCTGTTCGCACTGCTCGGTCTCGGCACCTGCGCCCGCCAGTGCGGCGACGACGCATCCGCGCTGGCGCGGTTCCAAAGGCTGCCGCGGCTCATCCNNGGACCGGCCGCAGCCTCTGCTCGAAATGGCGGCTCAACACCGCGCGCATCAGCGCTTTAACGAGGCCGAGGCGCTGTACCGCTCGGTGCTGGAGAAACGGCCGAACCATCTGCCCGCACTGCTCGGTCTCGGAACTTGCGCCCGCCAGCATGGCGACCGCCTCGTCGCGCTGACGTGGTTCCGGAAGGCTGCCGCGGCGCACCCGAATCATCCGCAACCATTACTGGAGACAGCAACGGAGCATCATGCTCAAGGACAGGTCGACGAGGCAGAAATACTGTATCGATCGGTCCTGAAGATATCGCCAAACCATCTGACCGCGATGCTGTCTTTGGGAACCTGTGCCCGCCAGCGCGGCGACTTCCCGCGGCACTTGCGTGGAGTCACGCTGCTGCAGCTACCTATCCTTTGCATCCACAGCCGTTGGTGGACGCTGCGGTAGTAGAGCTGGAACTTGGAAGGCCCGCATCCAGCCGTAAAACTGTGGAACAGGCACTTTTGCTCGACCAATACCATATACCAGCTTGTTTATTTCTGGCCCGCCTGGAAAGATTATGCCATTTTTTTGACGATTCTCTTGAATTACTGGAAAATTTGTACTCAAGAAACACAGCAAATGCACAGGTGTTGATATCTCTAGCCAATCACTGGATGGAAGCAGGATATCCAGAAAATGCAATTAATTTATTAAATAGTTATACACAAAAATTTGGATCTAATATAGCAGTTGATTTAAGGTATATAGATATATTGCGCAGTATCGGGCATTTGGACAAAGCACTTTATCTCGTGAAATCTATACTTAAAAAGCTCCATGGACTTTTTGCTAAAATAGCGTATTGCGAAATATTATGGATACTTAACAAAAAACAAGAAGCACAAGATTTTATTACGTCTATTAATGGAAGCACAACACATGAAACCGCAAAATTGTATTGTCTGCACGCATCAATCCAAGAATATTATGGCAACATAAAACATGCAAAACATTTTTATGACCAAGCATTATCGATATGTCCAAATAATATCAGTATTATTGATAACTTATCAAGAATAAATATAATTTCTCTTGATGATATAAACGCAAGACATTGCTTAGAAAGGTCTACTAGACTTTCAAAGGGAATACGAATATTACAAGGAAAATCTATAAATAGTTCGCAGACATTTTTGNGTCAGCTTCTCGACGAGATTGCTATAGAAAGAGATGGTTTATCTATACTTAAGTCTTTTGCGNATATTCCGTTAGACAAACGCATCCCTAAAATATTCAAATTTGTTAAAGATTATCCGGATTATACAGCAGGCGCAATGCAATTTTTATTATCCTTGGCTCAGGACGGATGGATAGATCGATGGCCTTGCGCCGGTAGCCGTATTCCCAAAAATATTATCCAATATTGGGATGATATAAATATTCCAGACTATCTCAAAGAGATTAACAAAACATGGCAGATCTACAACCCGACCTACCAGCATTTAATTTTTAACAATCGCACGGCGATAGAATTTATTCAGAAACATTATTCTCGCGATGTCATTTCTGCTTACCTGCGGGCTCCCGAACCGGCACAGAAAGCAGACATATTTCGTCTCGCATACCTGTTTATAGAAGGAGGTTATTATGCTGACATGGATGATCGATGCCTCTGTTCTCTAGATGATTTTTACCGCATGCAGCAGATTTTATTGGTTNGGAAAGAAAATATTGGAACTATAGGAAATAATTTTATAGCATCACCTCCCCGTTCACTAATCATATATACTGCTCTAAAGGACGCTGTAGCCTCAGTAAATCGTGGAGATAGTGATATTTTATGGCTGTCAACCGGTCCTGGCGTCCTCTCCAGAGCATTCGTCAGAGCGGTCGCGGAGTCAAAATTGGCATGGAGGGAATGGATGAGCCGTGTTTTTGATGTCCCCCAGTTCTTAGCAAATGGCGTATCTGTTCATTCCAGTGTTCCATATAAAAAGACAAATAAGCACTGGATATCAAGTGTATTCGAAAAATCAAGGAATTTTAATACAAAAAAATATCTATATTATGCAAGTTAAAATAATATTTAGACAATTTAAAAATAAATTTGTATGTATTTTTATTGTTTAGAAAATTAAATATAAATTCTATTTTTCATGAATAGCGGCAACTGATCCTTATTGATGCCGTTTATCTGATTCGTGTGATGCTTGGCTTGGGTAATTGCTCACCACCCTGGCTGTCAGGTTACCGGTGTCGGCGTGAAGGTCCCGGCGAGGAGCTGATCGATGGCCTGCAGAGCGATGCGGCCGTGGAGCCGGCCGGTGCCGGTGACGGAGCGGTAGCCGGCGTGGATGTGGGCGTCCCAGTCGGATCGGAAGCCGCCGGTGACTTTGCGGAACACGACCGAGGGNCGGATTTCCCGCTCGCAGGCGTTGTTGGTCGCCGGCACGTCGGGGTCTTCGAGGAAGACGAAAAACTTGGTCCGCCATGCCTTGACCGCGGTCCGCAACTCGCGGCCGGCCGGGTGTGCGGCGGGCAGGGCGACCAGCGCATCGAGGCGGCGTTCAGCGCGAGCGTGATAGTGATGCAGCGTCGTCGCCCGCAGCGCTCCTCGGCGCCGGCCGATGCGGACCGCCCAGCGGAGCAAGTCGCGCAGCCGGGGCGCGAACACCGCATCACCGCAGTCGATGGCGTACTGGACGTCACGCAGGAGATGGGCGAGGCAAACCTGATGCGCCGGCGCCAACTCCTGCTGGCCGGCGTAGCGGTCGGAGACCCACACGGTGGGCCGGTGCTCGCCCAGCACCTCCTGGGCGACCGCTTTCGCCCGGCGCGGCGCGATCTTATGCAGCACCGCCTTGGCCGAGACGAACACCCAGTGCCAGTGGGTGGCGCCGCAGATCCGACTGGTGGTCTCGTCCGAGGCGATCACCCGGCCGGCCAGCAGCTTTTCCTTGATCGCCGCACACGCCGCCGTCATCGCTGTCCCGGCGCGCCGGAAGGCGTTCGCAATGGCGCCTTCGGAGATTTTGAGCCCGAACAGCTCCCTCATCATCCGCGCCAGCCGCTCGAAGCCGACGTGATGGCTGTGATGCAGATAGAGGAGCAGCGCCCGAATGGACGGGCCGAATGGGCTGCCCGGCATCATGCCGTCCGGCGGGACGGCGCAGAACCTCTTGCCGCAGGCCCGGCATCGACCGCCGTGGAGTTCGATCCGGGTGACGTGCGGACAGATCGGCGGGATGTCGATGTGCTCGTAGCAATGGCGGCAACGCTGCCTCTGCCCCGAGACGTCGGCTGCACAGTGCGGGCACGCCGTGGCCAGCCGTTTCACCGTCTCGTCCGGCGCGTCGCTGAGTGGCCGCGCCGACCCCGCTCGCGACGGCCGCACCTTACGCCGCTTGCCGTCCTTCTTGGCGCCGCCGCTCGCCTTCTCGTCCCGCGACGGCGGGGTGTGGCTGTTTCACGACGTCTTCTTCGGCTGCGCCAGCAGCGCCTCCAGTTCCGCGATCCGCGCCGCCTGCCGCTCGATCACCGCCGCCTGCTCGCTCAGCAGCGCGTCCTTCTCCCGGTCGCTCAGGCGGTACCGAAATGGCGGAGTCATCCATATCTTGACTCACATACAGCTCAACCGCGCAACCCAAATATGCCACCCCCGTGAGCACTTACGTCGCGATCCTCATGACGTGTACAGCGTTCCCGATCACGTCTGCCGGACGCTTCTCGCCCTTCGGTCCTCGTGGCATGCTCACCTCCGCTCAATGCCTATCGGTAAGCATATAGCGAGCGCGGCGCGGATTCGAGGCCGCGTCAAGGGCGATGGATTTCAAACTGAGACACTACCGCTGCCAACGCACATTTGCAAAATCAATGATTGATTTATACAACAATAGATAACGAAAGGCTGGTTTATATGAGCGTCATCAGACCGTTTGACGACAACACGTCGCCTTCCGATCAACGCTCCGGACCGGCATTCACGTTTTGCTCGCAAGGGAATGTGTTGTCTGCTTTCGGCATCGCCAAACGGCTGAACGTGTGCTCGGAGAATAGCGCTGCACCAAGGTCTCCTGGGACGCCGAGATCAAAAAGCGTTCCGGGAACTAAGAGCATGCGGCATCAACAACCCATATTGCTTATCCGGTTGAGCACAGTTGGATGATTTCCTTGTAGGGTCTTGGCTTGATGGCCATTGCGATGCCGAGTAGNGAAGCGAAGCTGGCGTGGCGGGTATGGCGTCGATTGAATCGGAAGACGAACTCGTCGAGGTAGGCCTTCAAGTGTTTGTGCCGCAGGCCGTGATAGACGCCCAGCGCCCATGTCTTGAGGTTGGCGAAGACGCGATGGATGCCGGGCAGAACGAGGTGGGCGGCCATGGTTCCGACGACATGGGGCTCGTGGGTGACGTTCGGCGGGCCGAGATCGGCGGCGAGCCCATCGGTTTTGACGATGCTGCCGGGGGTGGTGTTCGCGGCGATGACGGCATACAGGGAGTTTCTGGCGACGTCCGCAATCGGCGCGAGACGCAGGTGCCCGAGCGTGAGTTTCTCGTTCTTGCCGCTGACGACTTCGACCGCGCCGATGAGCAGGAGTTTGCCATCGTGGCTTCGTCCCTGCCCTCCGGCAAGCGGGTCATCCGTGGTGCGAAACGGGATCGTCGTCTCGTCCGCCTCCACCAGGCCGGACAGTGGGGTCCGTTCGGGCGCGACCATCGCCACCCTGAGCTTCATCGCCGCCCTGAGCTTCATCGATAGTAGCCAGGCGGTTTCGTAGGAAGCGATGGCGAGTTCGCTCTGCAACTGTTTTGCCGACATGCCGTTGGAGTGGGTCGCAACCAGCCAGGCCGCCCAAAACCAGACACTGAGCGGCAGGTGGGTGCGGTGCATGACCGTGCCGGCGGTGACCGACGTCTCCTTGCCGCAGCCTTTGCAGCCGAAGGTCAGCGGCGTGCGGCTCGGCAAACGCCACGCGTCGCGACCACCGCACCGCGGGCAGGCAAGGCCTTCCGGCCAGCGAGTGCGCGCCAGATGCTCGCCGCACGCTTCGTCGTCGGGAAAGCGTCGCTGGAACCCAGGAAGCGAGCGGGGATAATCGGCCATGAGCGCCCTCCACGGCGTATGTTCATGGTCCGTTCTATCATGCACACGCGCCGGTCGCCACAAGGGTTTGGGGCTGCGGGGCCATGCTGGGCTTAGCCGGACAAGCAATCAACCCGATCATCGCCGGTGCAGTGCCATTCGACCGTACTCAGCCGAGTTATTTGTTCATTCCAGAAACACATCAATTCACCACCGCCGTCGAGATCCTTCGCAACAACGATGAAATCATCCTGTCCCCCAACCCTGGACCGGTGAACAAATCAAACGATCGTCAATGCTACGAAACGGCCGTCGAACAAGCCCTCGAGCTGCTCCGGTCGACGCCGCTGCGGAAGGTTGTCATTTCACGAGCCATCGACATCGAAACGCGTGACGTGTTCTTGCCACGACGGCTCTTTCATTCCCTGCTCAGACAAAACCCGGAAGCGTACGTATTTTCGGTCGCCCTGCCCTCCGGACAAACGCTGGTTGGTGCCAGCCCTGAGCTTCTGGTCCGCAAGGTTGGCACATCCATTGTCAGCAATCCGCTGGCGGGGTCGGCTCGACGGCGCAACGGAGCGGCCGACGGTGCTTCGGGCGTTTCCAATCTGCTCTGCTCTGAAAAGGACAGAACAGAACATCGCTACATCGTGGAAGCTGTCCGAGAGTCGCTGGCCCCGTACTGCGCAACGTTGTCAGTACCCGACGAACCAAGCGTCATCAGCACGCCTACGATATTGCACCTGTCGACACGCGTGACAGGCAGCTTGGCGGATCCAAACATCTCCTCCTTGCAGCTGGCGAGCGCGCTGCACCCGACTCCGCTGTGTGCGGAACACCGTTCGATCTGGCGCACGAGGCGATCAGCCAATTGGAGGGATACTCCAGGGGCTGGTACAGCGGGATGGTGGGGTGGATGGACAGCCATGGCGACGGGGAGTGGGTCATAACCCTTCGCTGCGGTCTCGTGAACGGCCGCCATCTCCGCCTGTACGCCGGCGCCGGTATTGTTGCCGGCTCGCAGCCCGAAGTCGAATGGGAAGAAACATCGGTCAAGCTCAGAACGATGCTGAACACGTTTTGCCGAAATGCGCACTGCGGTTCAGTCACTACCAATACGCTCGGCTAGGGAGGCCGATCTCATGGCCGTTGCCTACACCCCGTGGCCAGACGAAATCGCCACGCTTTACCGCAAAAAGGGATACTGGCGAGACGAACCTCTGACGCAGATCATCACCCGACATCTCGACACCAGTGCGCCGGCGACAGCCATCATCTGCCGTGGCCGCACATTCACCTATGATGATCTGAACCGACTTTCCGGTCGGCTGGCAGCCGCCCTTGAAAAACAGGGCCTGCATGAGGGCGACACCGCGCTGGTCCGCATGCCCAATTGCGCCGAGTTCTACCTCGTCTTCTTTGCCTTGCTCAAATGCGGCGTTGTTGCGCTCAACGCATTGCACAGCCACGGCCTCTTCGAACTGAGGTCGTACGTCCGCCAAATCCGGCCGCGCTTGGTGGTCTTGTCCTGCGGCGACATCGATGCTCAAGGGGCCTGCGTCGAAACCGACGGCTCCATTCTGCCTGCCGCATTGGAGAACGAGGGTGTCGAACGGTCTCGGATATTGTTGCACGCCATGCGAAGCTGCACCGCGGACGCGTGTCTCGATGGGTTCACGTGGGCAACGAGCGAAGGCTTTTCGGTTCCCGAGAACGAGCAGCCGATTGAGGCAGCCGATGCCAAGGGTATCGCCTTTTCCAGCTTTCCGGAGGCAGCACCGGCGCCCCAAAACTGATCCCCCGAACTCACAACGACTATGCCTACAGCATTCGCCAAAGTGTCGAAGTGTGCGGTCTCGATGAGCGATGCCGCTATCTCTGCGCTCTCCCGGCGCCGCATGACTTTCCGCTGAGCTCCCCGGTGCCCTGGGCGTGCTGTACGCCGGCAGTACCGTGGTCATGGCCCCTGATCCGAGCCCGACGACCTGTTTTCCGTTGATCGAACGACACGGCGTGACCTGGACATCGCTGGTTCCGCCGCTCGTTTCGCTGTGGCTGGCCGAACGCAGGCAGAACGCTGCCGATCTCTCCAGCCTGGAGGTCGTGCAGGTCGGCGGTGCCAAGTTAAGTCCTTCCCTGGCCGAACGGGTCCCGAACGAACTGGGGTGCCGCCTGCAGCAGGTATTCGGCATGGCCGAAGGACTGGTGGCCTACACCCGCTTGGATGACGACGCCTGGACCGTCTTCAACACCCAGGGACGCCCGATGAGCCCGGATGACGAAATCCGCATCCTGGACGAAAGCAGCCTACCCGTGATGGGGGAGCAGATCGGCGAACTGTGGACGTGTTTAGTCCCGGCATTTGATGGATTGGATCAAGTGTGAATCGTTCTGGCTCTGAAGTTCAGACTTTGCAGATGTATTCGTATGGGGTGAGGCCGCGCAGGGTCTTCAATCTTCTGCCGAAGTTGTAGGCTGCGATGAAATCGGCGAGGTGTACTTCGAACTTGGCGTGATCGTCATCGTGGAAGCGCTTGACGGTGGCGTCCTTGATGGTCCGGTTCATTCTGTCCACCTGGCCATCGGTCCACGGATGCGTCACCTTCGTCAGGCGATGCTCGATGCCGTTTTCTTGGCATCGCATGTCGAACTGGACGTCTTCGACGGAGGCGCGGATGGTGGTGGTCCGGTCGCTCAGGACCGTCACCTCGACAGAAGATGGCAGGCCTGCTGTCCATTCCGGCAACATGGCCTTGATGCTGTCGACGACCTCGATGACGTTGGCGCCTGGCTGGCGCTGAATGTTGAGGATGATGGCCGGTGTGGTGTTCATCCACGCGCTGAGCTCGCTGTTCTCCGCGCCACGCACCACGTCGGCAACATCGGACAGCAGCACCGGCCGGCCGTTCTTGTAAGCAATCACCGTGTTGAGATACTCGGCCGGATCTTCGATATGGTCGTTGGCATCGATCGTGTAGGCTCGATGCGGCCCGTCGAGCGTGCCCTTCGGCGTGTTGGCGTTGATCTTGTCGAAGGTCGTGCGCAGATCGTCCAGATTGAGCCCGTAGGCGGCCATGGCACGGATGTTGGCCGCACGCGGATGGCCGGTTTGTGCCCGCCACTCAGGGTTACGAGGCCGACGCCCGGAAGCTGCGAGATCTTCTGCGCCAGACGCGTATCGGCGAGCGTCTGGACCTCGGTCAGCGGCAGTGTCGCCGAGGTCATGACGTCCGGGCTGGCGCCAGGATAGAAGGTCTGCACCTGGATCGTCGCGTATTCCACGCTTGGCAAGGCCGAGAGCGGCAGATGGCGCCAGGCCACGAAGCCAACGACCAGGAGTGCTGCCATCAGCAGCGTCGTCGCCACCGGCCGTAGGATGAAGAGACACGACGGATTCATTGGACAGCCGGCGCCGTGATGGCTGCTTTAGCCGCTTGAGGAATGCTGACCTTGGCGCCGTCGACCAGATGATCGACACCGTCCACCACCACCGTGTCAACAACCGCAACAGACGCCCCGCGTGGCGTGATCCAGGAGGACGGAGCCAACCAGATATCCAATCAGAACCGATGCCCCAGTGGTCCCACGGAACGGGGCCACTTCACAGCTATTCTCGCTGGCGCCCAGCTGGCTGCCCTTCATGAACACCACCCGCTGCGCCGGATGCCGGGGGCTGAGTGCGTCCATCAGCTCCTGCAGATACGGCGTCCGCGACGTGCGCCACGGCCCCGCCTCGTTGGCGCCGCACGGGCTCAGCACCCGATGCCGGTCAGCCCATGCCGAGACGGAGAGATCCGGATCAGGCGTGAGTCCGTCACGCCACGCATGCAGCAGCGCGTTGGCGCCATCAAAGGCAAGGTCGATCCATCAAAGGCAAGGTCGATAATGTCACCGGAACTCGGCCTGGAGTTCCGCCAGCTCGCCGAGGTGGTGGCGGACATGGGTCTCCAGGACCGTCTGCATCGTGTGCGCCCCGATACCCAGATCGGCGGCCATCATCGCTGCCACCCGCGCCGGCCAGCCGGCCCAGGCGTCCCGCTCCTGCCGCGCCAGGCGGAACACCAGTGCCGTCGCCCGGGCCCGCTCGATCACCTCGCCCTTCAGCTTCTGCAGCCGCATCTTCCGCTCTTGCGCCTTCAGCACCTCGTTGGCGGTGCGCGCCTGCAGGTAGGTCATGTCGGCGGAGCCTGCGGTGCCGGCAAGCCCNTGCTCGCGCAGCGTCTCGGCAACCGAGCCAACGGTGGCGTCCGGAACAGGACGCAGCGGCGGTTCGCGCCGGCCACGCCGCATCGCGGGATCGGTGGCCTGCGTGCGACGGGCATCCGACGCGCTGGCATCGATCGAGCCATCGGCATGCAGCACCAGCCGGCCCGAGGCCCGCGCCTTCTGTACCGCGCCGCGCGAGATGCCGACGTGCGCCGCGTATTCGCGTTCGCTCAGGCCCGCACGGTCGCGAAAATGCTCGCTTCGGCGCTCGCTCATCCTTCCTCGCAGCGATCATCGGATGATCCGCGCGCCCGCAACAAAGCCATTTAGAAACAACCGATTAGAGTTGATGTTGTGGTCGGGTTAAGCCCTTATGAACGCACCGAACGCTCCTCTTGCATCAGCCCCGACCGCCACTGGGCGCGGGGCTCAGGGACATGGAAGGCGCCGCCTTCACGGCGCCGGATGAGAGGACGATACCAATGAGCATCGAGTACCCCTTCAGCCTCGCCCAGCTGGCGCAGATCCTCAGCGCGCTGGAGAACGAACGCCGCAACCCCAATACCAAGCGCAACGCGATCAAGGCGATCGAGCGCAACGCCGCGCAGATCGGCCTTGCCGCCGAGGACGTCTTCGACGCCGCCTGCCTCGAGGCGGCGCTAATCCGCCATCTCGCCACCGGCCTCAAGCCCGCAGGACCGCCGCCCATCGGGCCGAAAACGCCCGCCGAGCCCGTCCCCGAAACCTCCGACGCGCCGATCACATCCCGTCCAAAACTCAAGCAGCGATGACTTCGCCAGCGCTGTTGTCACTGTTACCGGGAATACTCCCTACTTCGGAGTAGAAAATTTCTACCCCCGCCCTGCCGGCCCTCCCGGCGATGATAGAGCGCGGCGGAGGGCGCCGCGGTCGCGCCGTGCAGGAGGATACTGAGCAGGACGGTCAGCACGACGACGGCGAACACCTGCTCCTGGCCTACAAAGCCGAAGCGGTCGATCACCAGCGACAGATAGAGGACCGACGCGATGCCACGCGGGCCGGACCAGCCGATAAAGGCGACGGTCATCGCGTCCAGCCGGGTGCCGATCAGGCTGATCGCGGTCGGCAACATGCGCACCAGGGTGAGGCTGGCGAGCGCATACAGCACCGCGCGCCCGTCCCACAGCGGGGCTGCGATCGGCAGCATCATCAGGCCGAACAGCAGAAAGACGAACAGCGAAAACTGCGCCCCGTCCGCCTCGCCGAACTCGCGCAGCTTGGCGCGGAACGCGTCGTCACGTGCGCCCAGCAGCAGGCCTGCGAAATAGGCGGCGACGAACCCGTTCAGGTTCAGCAGGTTCGCGGACGAGAAGGTCAGCACCGCCAGGCCCGGTGCGACGAGGCGAATGAACGTCTCGTTCATCCAGCCGCGGCGCCACGCCGCATCGAGAGCTTTGCCGCCGACGCGGCCGATGGCGGCGCCGAGCAGCGCCCCNAGCCCCAGTTCCTTCAGCGCGTCGATCATCCAGCCGTGCGGCGCCGCGCCCGCGCTCGCAGCCGCGCCCGTACCGATCCCTTCGGCACCAATGAGCGCCATCAGCACCAGGATCGGCGGCAGGGCAATGCCGTCGTTCAGGCCGCTTTCGACGTTGAGCGCATTGCGGATCCGTTCCGGGACCAGTGGACTCTGCACCACCGCGATGCCGAGCGCCGCATCGGTCGGCGCGAGGATGCACGCAACGATCGCCAGCCAGACAACCGGCACGTCCGGAAACAGCAGCACGCCGACCCCGACGCCGGCAGCGATGGTCAACGGCAAGCCGATGGCCAGCAGCCTAACCGGCAGGCTCCAGCCGTGTCTCAGGGTGTTCAGCGCGATGCCGCTGGAATCGGAAAACAGGATCACCGCCAGCGCCACCTCGCCGATGATGGTGATCACGTCGCTGTTCAGCGGCAGTTCGACCCAGCCGAAGCCCAGCGTCCCGGCGGCGAAGCCGAGCGCCGCGCATAGCATCGGCGCGGTGACGACACCGCTCTCCAGCCGCTTCGACAACGCGCCGAACAGCAGGAACAGCAGCGCGGTCAGCGCCAGGATCACGTGGTGCGGCATCAACTTCGCTCCCCCTGACCGGCACAAGCATCCGGTCTGCCGTCACTTACCGTCCCAGATGACCGCCGGCAACTTATCGCCCTGAATCTGCCGGCCGTAATCTATCGGCCCTAATCTACCGGCTCGGGCCCATCGCCAGGAACTTTTCGCGGCGCTGGCGGCGCAAGGTGTCACCGTCGAGCGGAACGAGTTCGTCGAGCGCCGCGGCGACGGCAGCACCGACTGCATCGATCGCCGCCAGAGGCTCACGGTGGGCGCCGCCCAGCGGCTCGGCGATGATCGCGTCGATGACGCCGAGACTGGACAGGTCCTGCGCCGTCAGCTTCAGCGCCTGGGCGGCCGCTTGCGCCTGCTCGCCGTCCCGCCACAGGATCGAGGCGCAGCCCTCGGGCGAGATCACCGAGTAGATCGCGTGCTCCAGCATCAGCACCCGGTTGCCGGCGGCGAGCGCCAGCGCACCGCCCGAGCCGCCTTCGCCGATGACGACGGCGATCAGCGGCACCGACAGCGCCAGGCAGGTCTCGATCGAGCGCGCAATCGCTTCGGCTTGGCCCCGCTCCTCGGCATCGATGCCGGGATAGGCCCCGGGCGTGTCCACCAGCGTGACCACCGGCAGGAGGAAGCGCTCGGCGAGCCGCATCAGCCGCTGCGCCTTCCGGTAGCCTTCCGGGCGCGGCATGCCGAAGTTGTGCTGCAGGCGGGTTTCGGTATCCGTGCCCTTTTCCTGGCCGAGCACGACGCAGGCGCGCCCGGCGATGCGGCCCAGTCCGCCCACCATCGCCGCGTCCTCGCCGAACGCCCGGTCGCCTGCCAGCGGCGTGAACTGGGCGACCAGACGCTCGATGTAGGCCAGTGCGCGCGGCCGGTCGACATGGCGGGCGACCTGGGTTTTCTGCCACGCGGTGAGCTTGCCGTAGGTCTGGCGCAACAGTGCGTCCAGCTTCACCTGCAAGCGGCCGATCTCATCAGCAATGTTGATCTCGCCGGTGCTGCCCAGGTGGCGCAGTTCGGCGATCTTGCCTTCCAGATCAGCAATCGGCTTCTCGAAGTCGAGGAACGTGCGCATGGGCTCCGAAGTCTCCACCGAGAACGAAGTTTGATCAGATCACGTCGATCTGATCAAACAGTTGTTTTCCAACTACTTTTACGAGAGAACGGCTCGAACTGAGCGAACGGATGCGCGACAGCCGGTGGGTATGGGCACACGATCGTCTTGTCCCGCAGCCTATCGCCTCAGCCCTCCTTGCGGGGAGGAGTGTCGCCGGCATCGTCCATCGGGTGCGTGCCCTCGCAATCCCAGGTTAGGCAGAATCAACCGCAGCGTCGTCGGCAGTGGCGCCGTCGGGGCCGTCGGTACGGTTGGGGGTTGGCCCACGAACCGCCAATGGATGCGCCGTCTCGACCAGGTCGCGTAGCCGCGATTCGAGAATATGGGTGTAGATCTGGGTGGTCGCGATGTCGGCATGGCCCAGCATCTGCTGCACGCTGCGCAGGTCGGCACCGCGCGCCAGCAGATGGCTGGCGAAGGAATGCCGCAGCACATGCGGCGACACNCGGGCCGGCGGAATGCCGGCCGCGATCGCGATCTCCTTCAGCACCTGGCCAAAGCGGACGCGGGTCAGATGGCCGGTGCTGGAACGCGATGGAAACAGCCACGTCGGCACCATCCGTCGCCGCAGTCCCGGCCGCGATGCGAAGTGCTCGCGCACCTCCAGATAGGCGTTCAGGGCCTCGGTGGCGGGTTGGGTCAGCGGAACGATTCGCTCCTTCTCCCCCTTGCCGCGCACCAGCAACGTCCGGCCGTCACGGCTGATCGCGCTGAGCGGCAGGCCGACCAGTTCGGTCACCCTGAGCCCGGTGGCGTAGAGGATTTCCAGCAGCGCAGTCACCCGCGCGCCTTCCGGTCCCGGCCGGTCGGCGGCGGCGACCAGCAGACGGTCCACCTCCTCCTCGCTCAGGTACTTCGGCAGCGGACGTCCCTGTTTCGGCCGGTCGAGCGCCAGCGTCGGATTGTCACTGCGCACGCCTTCGGCGAACAGGAACTGAAAGAACTGTCGCAGCGCCGACAGCCGGCGCGCCGCGGTGCGTGGCGACAGCCCGGCCGCCGCCTGCGCCGCCAGATAGTCTCGGAGCGCGGCCGTGTCAGCGGTACATGGATCGCCTCCCCGTCCTCCAACATAAGCAAAGAACCCGACGAGATCGCGGCGGTACGCATCAAGCGTATTCCGAGCTGCCCCNCGTTCCGCAGCCAGCATCTCCAGAAATGCTTCCAGGTGGCGGACCGAGGGAACCGGAGGTGCGGCAGTCTCCGCCGCCGCAGAGGACTCAGACGGATTGGTCATTGTGCTGCCGCCATGGCCTCGACCGCGATGGCCCGCGCGTCACTCTCCAGTCCGACCATTCGCAGGCTATCGATCACCGCCCTCAGGCCGGCAACGTTGATCGTCTCCGGCCCGTTATGCCCCATCGAGACTAATGACAGCAGCACCGTCCAGCCGATCTGTCCGGCATGCGTGCCGCTCACCAGCCGGGTGTGAAAGGCAGGATCGATCGCCGTTCCCGGCTCCTGCGCCGGCCCATCCAGCATCTCCGTCCACAATTCGTTCGGCACAGCTTCCCCGTCGCCCTCAGCNAGTGCAAACAGCCGCACGGCCCGCAGCCGTCCGCCCGGCCGGCTGCGCTCCGCCTGCCACCAGTCGAACAGGCTGCTTGCCAGCCAGTCCGCCGCCTGCGGCAGCTTCGCAAGCCGTGCCAGCGGCATCAAGCCCCAGCGCCGCATCNNTGCGACCGGCGACAGCGGCGCCTGCTTCGCAAGCCAGCTCATCCAGGTCGCGGCGAGACCATGCTCTCCCATCGCCAGCATCGCCGGCACCAGATGCTGGGCATAGCCGGCCAGTTCCGGTGCCGGACCGTAAGCCGCAAGCTCCGGGCTCAGCGCGCGCGCTGTCGCCAGGTACCGGCCCTGGCGCCGAGCGGTGTCGAGCGCCAGCGCCATCGCCTCCACCCGGTCTATCGGCGTTTCGGCCATAATAGCCCGCCGCACCAAGACGTCGAGATCGTCATCCGACGAAGCGTCGCGGCTACTGGTGTGGGCGCTGGTTTGAGACGGCTTGCTGGACGACACCTGTTGGTAGAGCAGGCGCAAGACGGTTGCTGGCAGTACTCCCGCCGCCACCGCCCGCTCCGCAGCCGCCACGCGCAGGCTCTGGCGGAACCCCGAACTTTCGGCAATGGCGATGACGACCGGCAAATCCTCCGCCGACGCCTGAGGGGATGGCGAGGCGTTTGCCGCCCGCAGCATGGCGATATCCAGNGGCGATGGTTCCAGCACCCTCGGCAGCAAATTCCCTGTTCCGGTGATGACACCGATCAGCGCCGCATAGGCCCGCATGTCCTCGCCGCGATCGGCAAGCAGCGCCACGGTCAGCTCTGCGTCTTTCACCTCGCCGGTGCGGGCATGACAGAAGCCCTGCAGGCGCTGCCAGAACGAATCCGGATCCTCGCCGATTCGCACCGCGGCAATGCGGCACGCACCGGGGACGTCGTCTCCCAGCAATCGCGCTTCCGCCTCCAGCCGCAGCAGCCACGGCGTCCACCGGTTCACCGGAACCGCCGCGATCAGCCGCAGAAGACCTTCCAGATCGCCCGCGCGCCACAGCATCCAGGCACGCTCATTGATCAACTCACCCGCCGGCTGATCTCCCGCCGGCGGTGTGGCCGCGCTCAACAACAGCCGGCGCATGAGGCTGCGGGTCGCCGGCGATGGCGTCGCCACCGGCAGTCGCGGGAGCAGTGAAGCCACCAGTGACCGAGTGGTTCCGCGCCACAGATCAGCCGGCAGCCCCCGTCTGCCTCTGTCAGTGCCCCCACCGCGTCGATGCTGATGCTCGACAGCGCATCCGTGTCCCCCGGAGCCGCAGATGCGCCCGCTGCGAGCGCCGGAACCGTGGCAGAGCTCAGCAACGCATACAGAGCCGCTGTCCACACCCCATTGCGCACGCGAGAAGACTTCGCCAACACCGATCCGCCGCATCCCTTCACTGCGGCCGGCTTATTGCTGGAAGCGATCGTTGGGTATGATCCTTTCGATCCTCTTCGTCGGCGGTTGCTGGTCCGCCGTAACCAGCAGCACGACGCCCGCAATAACGGCGAGCAGAGCCAGGACGAGGACGATGCGTAGCAGCGAAAACATCAGGATCGAAACCTCTGGACTACGGGAGCGGATCTGAACCCTGCGGGATGGCCGGCCCGTGCGCACGGCGTCGACTTAATCGGGTCATCGCGACAGGCCGAAGGATTTCTGTTAGCGTGCGTCCGACAATGATGAACTCGCTAGACTGTATCGGCGCCATCGCAGGCTTTCAACGTCGGGCTTCCGCTTTCCATAGCCGGCGCAGCGGGTGTCTGCTCGACGGTGAACTCAATGCGAACGCTTCGGAACCGGACAATCGTGCTTGTGGGACTCATGGGCGCTGGCAAGACATGCATCGGTCGCCGACTGGCGCGGCGCCTCGGGCGACCGTTCATCGATGCTGACGACGAGATCGTCAAGGCAGCGGGCGCCAACATCCCGGAAATCTTCCACCGCCTGGGCGAGGCAGCGTTCCGTGACGGCGAGCGACGGGTCATCGCGCGACTGCTCGAAGGACCAGTGCACGTTCTGGCGACCGGCGGCGGCGCCTTCGTCGATCCGGCAACCCGGGCGCTGGTCCGCCAGCGCGCGATCTCGGTATGGCTGCGGGCAGACCTGGACCTTCTGGACCGAAGGACACGCGGCCGCGGCGGCCGGCCGCTGCTTGACGGTCCCGACCCGCGCGGGACGCTGGCAGCACTGATGGCGACACGCGAGCCCTGCTATGCGCAAGCCGACGTGGTCGTCGACAGCGATGATGTGCCGCCCGAGAAAATCGTCGGCAGAGTATTGCGCGCACTTGCCGCATATTCGCGAGATACAGGTCGGAGCGAACCACCGACGGCTGGAGCGCCCGCAGATTCGGCCGCCCCGTCANGCAGAAAGCCTCGCATGACTGCACATCTCCTCGATACCGCGTCCCATTCATCGGCTGAGCAACTTCCGGCCAATGTCCGCGCAACAGCCGAATGCATCCGTGTCGCTCTTGGTGAGCGGAGCTACGATATTCTTGTCGGCCAAGGTCTGCTGGCGAGCACCGCGTCCTGCCTCCGGACCCTCCCGGTGCCGCCGCGTGTGCCGGTGGTCACCGATGAAACGGTCGCAGCCCTGCACCTTCCGACGCTCACCGCCTCGCTGCAGACAGCCGGGATCGAGGTGCAGCCGGTCATCCTGCCTGCCGGCGAGCCGACGAAGGATTTCGCGCACCTGCAGGTCCTGTGCGAGCGGCTGCTTGATCTGAGGCTTGAGCGCGGCTCGCTGCTGCTGGCGCTCGGCGGCGGTGTCATCGGCGACATCAGTGGATTCGCCGCCGGCATTCTGCTGCGCGGCATCGATTTCGTGCAGCTGCCGACGACATTGCTGGCGCAGGTGGACAGCTCCGTCGGAGGCAAGACCGGAATCAACACCCCGCAGGGCAAAAATCTCGTCGGCGTCTTCCACCAGCCACGTCTGGTGCTGGCGGACGTGGACGTGCTCGCCACGCTCGACGACCGGCAGCGCCGCGCCGGCTACGCCGAAGTGGTCAAGTACGGGTTGATCGACGATGCGGCCTTCTTCGCCTGGCTGGAGGTCAACGGACCGGGATTGCTGGCCGGCGATCCAGACTTGCTGCGCCAGGCTGTCGCGGTGAGCTGCCGGGCGAAGGCCCGGGTGGTCGAAGCAGACGAGCGCGAGGCCGGACGACGCGCGCTACTCAACCTGGGCCACACATTCGGCCACGCCCTGGAAGCGGAAACGGGCTTTTCGGACGCGCTGCTGCACGGAGAAGCGGTAGCGATCGGCATGGTGCTGGCCTTCGAGCTCTCGGTTCGTCTGGGCCTGACACCGGCCGAGGATGCCCAGCGACTGCGCCGGCACCTGGATGCCTGCGGACTGCCGACCGGTCTCGACCACCCGGCGCTGCGCAGAGCCTCGCCCGAAGCCCTGATGGCCCACATGTGGAGCGATAAGAAGGTGTCGTCGGGTCGGCTGACCTTCATCCTCGCACGCGGCATCGGTGACGCGTTCGTCTGCCGTGATGTTCCGCTCCCGGCTGTGAATGCCGTGCTGGCGGAGGCCTGCGGCACTGTGGGTCGACGCGGGGATGCCGGAGGGCGGCCGTGAGCAGTGACATGCTGTCCCTCACGCTCGGCGCGGTCCTGGTGCTGCTGCTGCTCTCGGCGTTCTTTTCCGCCTCGGAAACTGCGCTGACGGCAGCGTCGCGACCGGTGATGCACCAGCTCGAACAGGGCGGCGATCGGCGGGCAAAACTGGTGAACCGGCTGCACACCCGGACCGACCGTCTGCTGGGAACCATTCTGCTCGGCAACAACCTGGTCAACATTCTGTCGTCCGCCCTGGCGACCAGCGCCCTGATCACGCTCTTCGGCGAGGCGGGAATCGTTTACGCGACCGTGTCCTTGACCTTGCTGGTGCTGCTGTTCGGCGAAATCCTGCCGAAAACGGTGGCCTTTCGCCGCGCCAACGAGGCGGCACTGCTGGTGGCCCCGCCGATCAACGCGCTCGTCGTGGTGCTGTCGCCGATCACCCACACGCTCGAGCTGCTGGTCCGACCTCTGGTGCGTGCGGCGGCCGGCAGCGGAGATGAGGCCGGCCTCGGGCCTTCGGCGGACGAACTGCGGGGCGCGATCGAACTGCACGCCGAAGACGGCGGCACCGCCGAACGTCAGGAGCGGGCGATGCTGCACAGCATCCTCGATCTGGGCGAGGTGACGCTGGAAGAAGTGATGACTCATCGTCGGGACGTGGCGATGATCGACGCCGATGAGCCGCCGGCCACCATCGTCGCCCAGATCCTGGCGAGCCCGTATACCCGGCTGCCGCTGTGGCGGGACGAGCCGGACAACATCGTCGGCGTGATCCACGCCAAGGCGCTGTTCCGGGCCGTGCAGGCACGCGACGGCAATCCGCAAGGCCTGGACGTGGTCACCCTCTCCTCCAAGCCGTGGTTCGTGCCGGAGTCACGAACGCTGATGGACCAGTTGCAGGCGTTCCGCCGGCGGCGTGAGCATTTCGCTCTGGTGGTGGACGAATACGGAACGCTGATGGGGATCGTCACTCTGGAAGACATCCTGGAGGAGATTGTGGGCGACATCTCCGACGAGCACGACATTGCCGTGNCCGGGGTGATCCGCCAGCCCGACGGCAGCTATGTCGTGCAGGGCCGGGTGACAATCCGCGACCTCAACCGGGAGCTGGACTGGATGCTGCCGGACGAAGAGGCGGTAACGATCGCCGGCCTGGTGCTGCACGAAGCGCGCCGGATCCCCGAGGTCGGCCAGGCCTTCCTGTTCCACGGCTTCCGCTTCGACATCCTGCGCCGCCACCGCAACCAGATCACCGCGATCCGGGTCACACCGCCGGCACCGTCGGATGAGAAATGAGCACGAACGGCGTTCACTCCCGGAGGCCCCGCATATGCCGCTGAGCCGACCCGTACGTCGCGAGCACATCCACAGCCGCGAGATCCGCTGTCGCGGCTTCCGCCGTGAAGACGGCTTGTGGGACATCGAAGGGCTGCTGGAGGATACCAAGACCTATTCGTTCGCCAACCGCGACCGCGATGGCATCGTCGCCGGCGAGCCGATTCACCGCATGCTGGTGCGCCTGACGCTGGACGACGCACTGCTGGTCCATGGCGCCGAAGCGGCCACCGACGCCAGCCCGTTCGGCCTGTGCGACGCGATCACGCCCGTATTCGACAGTCTCGTCGGCCTGCGCATCGGCCCCGGCTGGCGCAAGGCGGTGCTGGTGAAGATGGCGGGTGTGCACGGCTGCACCCACCTGACCGACCTGCTGCTGGGCCCGGTCACCACGACAGCGATGCAGACGATCGCGGCGGCCCGCAGCCGCCGCCAGGACGCCGACACCGACGGCCGACCGCCACCGATCCTGGATACCTGTCACGCGCTGGCACGAACCAGCAACGTCGTCCGCGATCACTGGCCCGCGTGGCACATCCGGAAGACGTAAGCAGGCGCGGCATACACGAGGCTTGCCGGTCGGGTTGATATCCGCGGCGCCGAACGTGCACACTGGCGTCAGCGATCTTCTTGCGGCACAATAAACGTATAGCGATCAGGGGCGCGGGACAGCCGCAAACCGGCTGGATTGCCGCATGCGCGCGCGCCCGGACAGTAACGACTGCGACAACAACGGCCAGCAAGCGTGTTGCCGGGGAGGATGTGTCATGAAGATCGTCAAAGACCTCATGGTGCCGCTCAGCGCGTATACCCGCATTCCCGAGATGTCTTCGCTTTACGACGCCATAAGGGCATTGGAACAGGTGCAATCGCGTCCCGCCGCCGATCCGTCGCGCCCTCGGGACCGGGCGGTCCTGGTGCAAGCGGAAGATGGCCGTGTGCTGGGTAAACTCTCGATGTGGGACCTGCTGCGCGGCCTTGAGCCCCGCTACGGAGCGCCGTTCGAGCCGCTGGTGCTGATCGACGAGTATTTCACCTGGACGCACTCGATGTTCGCCAACCTGGCCGAGAAGGCCCGGACGATCACCGTCCGCGAGCTGCTGCGCCAGCATGGGCGCGACGAGCTGATCGACGAGAACGCCNCCCTGGATCTCGCGGTGCACCAGCTTGTCCACGGCCGGTTGCCGTCACTGCTGGTCACGCACGGCGAGACCATCACGGGCATCCTGCGCCTGAGTGACGTGTTCCGCTCTGTCGGCGATATGATCCGGCACGCCGAGGCACGCGCCGCACCCGTCGTCTGACGCGCCGCATCGCTCCGGCTTCCATGCAGCGGCGGGCAGAGCACGGCCGGGAGCGTGAGGACCGTTCATGAGCCGCGGCCGGCCCGCGCTCCCCACGCTTCCCGCCGTTCGGACTCCGGACTTGGCTCTCAGACCTGGCGCGGCATCAAGACCGTATAGTCGAAGTCCAGCACCACCGAGGGNTCGTACTTGCCTTCGGCGTCTTTGAACGGGAACGCCGCGCACGGCTGATCCTTGGTGGCGATCGTGCGCAGCCGCAGCGCGCCCACATCCGGACGCCCAGGCACTTCCATCTTCTCCAGCACCTCCGACCACGCATAGATGGTATGGCCGGCGAAGGTGGGGGAAACGTGCCGGCCACCGTTGATCGCCACCACCTTGAAGGCGTTCGCGAGCCCGTTGAACGACAGCGAACGCGCCAAGCTGATGATATGACCGCCGTAGATCAGCCGGCGAGCGAAACGGCTCTCCTTCTGCATCAGCGCATCGAAGTGCACCTTTGCCGTGTTCTGATAGAGCCGCGTCGCGATCATGTGCTCGGCTTCTTCGATCGTCATGCCGTCCACATGGTCGATCTTCTCGCCCGCGGCATAGTCATCCCAGAAGTGCGGGCTGCCGGCGAGCGTCGTGTCGTAGTGGCGCATGTCGAGATTGGCCGGCACCGCCAGATCAGCGGCCGCGACCGCGTCTGCCAGGTCCGGGATCACCGGCTCGGGCGCCGGGGCCGCCTCGTCGCGCTTGCGCACCATGACCCAGCGGCAGTAGTCGAGCACCGTCTCCTTGAGCTGGTTGGTGCCGACAGACCGGACGTAGACGACGCCGGACTTGCCGTCCTTGTTCTGCCGCAGGCCGATCACCGTCGAAACTGTGCTCAGCGTATCGCCGGCATAGACGGGGGCGAGAAAGCGGCCTTGCGCGTAACCGAGGTTGGCGACGGCGTTCAGTGAGACATCGGGCACCGTCTTGCCGAAAACCATGTGAAACGCCAGGATGTCATCGAGCGGCGCGCGCGGCAGTCCCACCCGGCGGGCGAAATCGACCGAGGAGTTGAGCGCGAAGCGCACGCCGTAAAGACCAGTATAAAGGGCCACGTCACCTTCGGTCACGGTCCGCGGCGTCGCGTGCCGGATCTCCTGGCCCATACGGAAGTCTTCGAAGAAGTTGCCCGGATTGGTCTTGTCGCTCATTGCAGCGTTTCCCTCACCTTCGTTGTCTGTCAGGCTCACATCCCGCCGTTACACTCCCTCCCGCAGGCGGGAGGGGGCTGATGACCTTCGTCCGGGCCTTAGAACTCGTAAGCGGCGGCCAAATCGGGATCCTTCTGTGCCACCACGCGTGCGAGATCGACGATCACCTTCGCCTGCTTCCAGGTGGCGTCGTCCTGCATCTTGCCGTCAAGCATGGCGACGCCGGAACCAGTGGGCAGGGCTTCCAGAATCCGCTTGGCGAACAGCACCTCGTCCACCTCCGGGCTGAACACCCGCTTGGCAATCGCGATCTGGTTCGGTGCCAGCGACCAAGCGCCGGTGCAGCCCATCAGGAACGCATTGCGGAACTGCGCCTCGCACGCCGCCTCGTCCTTGATGTCGCCGAAAGGACCGTAGAAAGCGCGCAGGCCGTTCGACTGACACGCGTCCACCATCTTGGCGACGGTGTAGTGCCACAGGTCCTGCTGCGAAAACGCGCGCGCCTCCTTGCCCTCGATCGGATCGGCGAGAACGCCGTACAGCGGATGGCCGCCGCCGACCCGCGTCGTCTTCATCCCGCGCGAGGCGGCAAGGTCGGCCGGACCGAGGCTGAAGCCGTGCATGCGCGGGCTGGCGCACGCGATCTCCTCGATGTTCTTCACCCCCTGCGCGGTCTCCAGCAGGGCGTGGATCAGGATCGGCTTCTTGACCTCGTAGCGGGCTTCCAGCAGCGCCAGATACTGGTCGACGAAGTGGATGTCCCACGCCCCTTCCACCTTCGGGATCATCATCACGTCCAGCTTGTCGCCGATTTCGGCCACGATCTGCTGGATGTCGTCGAGCACCCAGGGGCTGTTGAGTGCATTGACCCGCGTCCACAGCGCGGTGTCGCCGAAATCGTTCGCCTTCGCGACTTCGATGAAACCGGCACGCGCCGCTTCTTTGGCATCGGCGGGGATCGCGTCCTCGAGGTTGCCGAGTAGCACATCCACCTGCTTGGCCATCTCCGGCACCCGGGCGCGGATCTTCTCCAGATGCGGCGGGAAGAAATGGATCATCCGCTCCGGCCGGACTGGCAACTCGCGCACCGGCGCCGGCGCGCCTGCGGCCAGCGGCTTGTAGAATTGCGACGGCAACTTCATGGCGCCCTCTCCCTGATTTGTTCGCTAATGCAGCATATTCCAGAAGCTAGGACGTACACCGAACACAGGGATGCGTCAAATGGCGCGCAGGCTTTGAGCACGTGTGAGCTGGCCACACGCCGGCGGCCTCGATGTTGGTGGCCGCCGGGCTATCAGAGATCGGTCAAGGGCCTTTTCCTACTCTACGACGCCACACGCGATGCGGGCGCCGCCGCCGCCCAGCGGTTTCGGTTCGTCGGAGTAGTTGTCGCCACCGGCGTGGATCATCAGCGAGCGGCCGTCAAGGTCGGCAACGCTCAGGCCGGGTACGGTCATCGGCGCCGTTGCCGTGCCGTCATTGGCAACCACCAGCCGCGGCAGGTCGCCCTTGTGCCCGCCGCCACCGGGTCCCAGGTGCTTTCCCGTATTCTCGGGATCCCAGTGTCCGCCGGCAGCAAGCCCGGCCACGGGCTGTCCATCCTTCATCCCGGGGCCGCAGTCCGGGTTCTGGTGAACATGAAAGCCATGCTCGCCCGGCGGCAGACCGGTGAGATCGGGCGTCAGGGTCAGACCGTCGGTCGTGTCTTCGGCTTCGATGGTGCCGATCGGAGCCCCAATGCCGTCCGGCGTAATCAGAGTCATGGGGATGGTCGTGGACGCTGCGCTCGCGACCGCCGGCGCAACCCCACAAGCAGCGCCAGAATGGACATGTACCGGCCGATGTGACTCGTCCCATCGAACGTTTTGAACATGGTCAGCCTCTTTCCTTCCCTCATCACCCGCTTCCTTACGATCAATGCGGGACTACCCCGCGGGGTTCACAAACGAACTTCTCTCCAACAGCACAATTGCAGCTCGTTTCACCCTGTTTCAAGTTGTTGCGACCGCCACTCGACAACCTATCATTGAAAATGTTCTTGCATATATACGAATTTGAAAGCGAACATGCGCGCCTATTGTGTTGCGTCTGGTTGCAGCGTTGGGAGCTTCGATCGACTTTCGCGATACATGCGAACCGAAGTCGGTCTGGTTGCGGCCGGAGCAATGGATAGGGGATATTGATATGACCACCATCAAGCACATTGCCGGCTGGTTTGGCGCTTGTGCGCTGAGCGTCGCCGCTGCAGGCCTCGCCCAGGCGAAAGATAGCGTGCCCTCACCCTCGAAGNAGGAACTGGGCAAATCACTGTTCTTCGACAAATCGCTGTCCATCAACAACAACCTGGCTTGTGCCGGCTGTCACGCGCCGACCGTCGGCTGGACCGGACCGCGCCGCCAGATCAATTTGACGGGCAGCGTCTATGAAGGCTCGGTTTCCGGCCGCTTCGGCAACCGCAAACCGCCGAGCGCCGCCTACGCGCCGCAGGCACCAATCTTCCATATGCTGGTGGAGGACGGCGAGGCGCTGTTCATCGGCGGCAATTTCTGGGACGGGCGGGCAACCGGCGAGAAGCTGGGCAACCCGGCCGCCGATCAGGCGCAAGGCCCGTTCCTCAACNCCCTGGAGCAGGGACTGGCCGATTCCGCCTGCGTCGTCTGGAAGGCGTGCCAGCAGAATTACTCCTGGATGCTCCGTGCGAAGGTTCCCGGCGCCTGCGATGTCGCCTGGCCCAGCCGCATCAGACAGCAGTGCAAGGCCGGTGAGCAGATCTCCCTGTCGTCTGTCGATCAAGCCCAGGTGTCATCCACCTACGATGCCATCGCGCTCGCCATCGCCGCTTATGAGGCGTCGAGCGAAGTCAGCGCGTATACGTCGAAGTTCGATGCCGTGTTAGGCGGCCAGGCCGCGTTCTCGCCGCTGGAGCAAGCCGGCTACGACGTGTTCACCACCAACGGGCAGTGCGCCAACTGCCATGTCGTGGAGNGGGTGGACGGCAAACCGCCCATGCTGACCGACTTCACCTTCGACAACCTGGGTGTGCCGCGTAACCCGGACAATCCCTGGTACACGCAGCCGTTCAATCCCGACGGTTCGGCCTGGATAGACACAGGGCTTGGTGGCTTTATCGCCCAGCGGGCCGAGTATCAGGTGTTTGCCGACGAAAGCATGGGCAAACAGAAGGTGCCGACACTGCGCAACGTCGACAAGCGGCCGAACCGCAGCTTCGTCAAGGCCTACATGCACAACGGCTATTTCAAGTCACTGGAGGGCGTTGTCGATTTCTACAACACCCGCGACGTCAAACCAGCCTGCGACGATCCGCTGACACCGGAGGCCGATGCCCGGGCACAGGGCTGCTGGCCGGCCNCCGAGGTCGCTGCCAACGTCAATGCGGACGAACTCGGCAACCTGGGCCTCACCGCCTATCAACAACGCGCCCTGGTCGCGTTCATGAAGACGCTGTCTGACGGCTGGATGTCCGCACAGTAGTCCCACCCACGCCCCGGGACGGGCAGCAGCACCGCTGCTGCCCGTTGCCTGCACGGACCGCTGCCTGCTGCCACCGATCTGCGCCCCATCGTCCGGATCAAGCAGCGGTGCGTTGAGGGGCGCTCAATGGCACGCTCCGTCCGCGGCACAGGCGCACAGACAGTCGCAAAATCGTAACGACGCCCGCAGGACATTGTCTCAGGGGCGTCGTCTCAGGGCGTCCTCCGGACGCCTCCGGGCCGGCCCTCCGGGCCGGCTGCTGGTCTTCCCGGGCTCAATGGACCTGAGGGACAGGCGAAAGCCCAGGTCGTCGTTGGTGCTGCCCTGGCGGTCCGCGATGCGGAAGGCGGACCGGACCCACCCAGCGTAGGCGCGCCAGGAGCCTCCACGAAAAGCGCGGAGGGCCGCATCACCTTCGCCAGGATCTCCCCAAGGATCGAACTGCGGCGCGTCAGTGTAGGCTCGCGGGCCGTCAGCGCACCACTCCAAGATATTGCCATGCATCTCATAAATGCCCCAGGGATTGGGCGGCAGGGTTTTTACCGGTACCGTTTCTAGGCGGTCGACGACCATCTCACCACCAGCGTAGAAAAACCTGTCATCGTAATTCGCCTGATCCGGAGAGATCTGCGCACCGAAGCTGAACGGCGTATCGGTACCGGCGCGACACGCGTATTCCCATTCGGCTTCGCTCGGTAGGCCCGCAGTACACCCCGGCAACAACGTCTCCAGTACATGCAGAAACCGCTGCACATCGTCCCAGCTCACCTGCTCGACAGGGCGGTCTGCGTGCTTGAACGTGCTCGGGTTTCCGCCCATCACCCGCTGCCACAGAGCCTGGGTGCAGGCGGTATCTGCCAACCAGAACCCGCGGCTCAGCGTCACCAGATGGCGAGGCCCTTCCTTGTCCAACCTTTTCGGCTCATTCTCCAGCGAGCCCATCCAAAAGCTGCCCGGCTCAATCCAGCGCAGGCGCTGAACCACTGACGAGCCGGGTTCGCCGATAGGATCTCCGCCACCTATGGGACTTTTCCCAATTTCAAACGCCTGAGACGGCAGCTCGAACTCAGCCCACAGGCCAAACTCGTCGTCGCCCCAGGCATCGGCAAAGGGAGGCGGAAACGGATGGGGAAGCGCTCTGAAAAGTCCATGATTCACCCCCGCCTGCCGGTGGCAGGTCGGCGGCCCGGGGAGCGTTCGGGGCGAGGCCTCCATCGCCGCACCGACCAGCACCCCGGGCGCCTTGCCGTTCGCCCCGGCACCCGCGGACGTCGGCGCGGGAGCCAGGAACAGGATGCGCTTCGTCCGGGTGCAGTGCTGGAATGGCAAAGAAGTGCATCTCCATCCTCAGCGCTTCTTCTTCGGGGTGTTCTTGCTGAAAACGCGTCCCAGCCGGTTGGTGAGGTCGGAAAAATCCGGCCGAACCCGTCCCGTCCCGAGACGGGTCCGGCGACGCCCTCCGGGCGCATCCCCGCCGCCCTCCGGGCCGGCTCCCTGGCTTGCCGGGCTCGATGGACCTCAGGGACAAGCGAAACCCCAGGGCGCCGTTGGCAATGCCCGGGTGGTACGCGAAGCGGTAGGCGGACCGGACCCACCTGGCGGGGCTGATCCAGGAGCCGCCGCGATCGGCGCGGTGGGCCGCATCACCTTCACCAGGATCGCCCCAGGGATCAACTTGAGCTTCATCAGTATAGACCCGCCGGCCGTCGGCGCACCATTCCCAGACGTTGCCCAGCATGTCGTACAGCCCCCAGGCATTCGGCTGTTTTCCCGCAACCGCCCGCGTTCCGGCACGCTCGTGCGGATATTGTTTCTCTTTCCAGTTAGAGCTGTCCTCGCCACTGTCGAGGTCGAAGTCGACGCCACTGTTGCCGCCGTACCAGGCGATCGGATCGAGCGCCGGTGCGTTGTTCGCACCAAGGATATCGAAATCACCGGCATAGATCGCGCTCGTCGTACCGGCCCGACAGGCATACTCCCATTCAGCCTCCGTCGGCATGCTGGCACCGCAACCCGGCAGCACCTGCTCAAACGCCGCCAGGAACCGCTGCACGTCCTCCCAGCTCACCCGCTCGACCGGCCGGTTAGGGCTCTGGAAGCGGCTGGGACTGTCGCCCATCACCGCCTGCCAGAACGCCTGCGTGCACGGCGTATCCGCAAGCCAGAACCCGCGCGTCAGCGTCACCAGATGTCTTGGTCCCTCGTCATCATCCCGCCCCGGCTCCTCCTCCGGCGAGCCCATCCAGAAGCTCCCCGGCTCTATCCAGCGAAGCCGCTGCGTCGCGCTGCCGTGCGCGGTCGCGATAGACAGCTCAGCCCAGACGCCGTAATCGGCATCAATGCCAAACTCGATCTCGGACGACCGCTTCGCCGTGGGCCTGTCCGCCCGCGTCTCGAACGTCCAGCGGCCGTCCGTCGATCGCCGGCTTACCCGCAGCGCATCGCCCGTCCACCGCTCCTGCCGACCCGCCAGCACCGGGCTGCGCACCTCCAGCCCATTGCGCGTGCACCCNCAGCCGAGCGTGCCCTGTGGCCGCTGCACCGCGGCCACCCGCAAGGTCTCGGTTTGCGTTTCGAGATGCAGCTCGCCGAGGTCGCCAATCGCAGCAACGCTGACAGGCAGCGCGCCCGCGAACACCAGCCGGCCTGCGTCAGAGCCCGGCCGGCTCACCCGCACACCACCTGCATCAATAAAGAGCGGTTGGCCGAGCGAACATTGCCGAGCTCTTTCGGCATTCGGCTGCAGCCGCAGGCTGCCGCTTTCGGCGTCGTAGACCAGCCAGGCCGTGCCCGTCTCCCGGCCGGGAACGGCATTGGCCAATAGCGCCGGGTCCGCCCACCCCGGCACCTTCGCAGATGGTCCCTGCCGCATGACGACCGGGGCCAGCAGGCTGTGCAGCTCGTCCCTGAACTGCGTTGCCATCGTGCCGTCCGCACGGGCGAGGATGTCCTGTGCGATCGTCCACCACCGGGCGGACTGGATCGCGCTGCCCGGCTGCAGCAGCGTTGCCGCCAGCTCCTTTATGAACCGCCTTGCTGCAGCGATCTGCTCGCTCGCTTCGCACGACCCAGCGGCCGCAGCGTCCGCATGCGCCGCCCACAGCAGCGTTTCTTCGTGGTTAAGGACGGCACGCAGGTGCGCGTGGTGGTGGCGACGAAGAGCATTCAACTCGGCATGCCACCGCTGCAGCCGTTCGGCAAATCGAACAAGATGTCGCGCTCGCGCTTCGGCGCGGATCTGCACCGTNGCACCCGCAACCACGTCCGGATGGCTCCACNNGGCCCCTTCCAGGGAGGCGTCGAGCGGTGCCTGCGCGTTCAGCCTGCGCATCGCGCGCAGCAGCGGCGGATCGACACGGCGGGTGGCGGCGATCATCGCCAGCAGGTCGGCAAGCGCCTCCTCTTCACCCGGCACAGGATCGCCGCTATGTCCCCGGGCAGGACGCGGCGCCGCGTCCGGGCTCCAGCGCAGCACCGGCATCCTTCGCGTCAGAGCGGTGGGCAGTCGACTCGTGCTGACAGGGGCGAGTGCAACCGGTTGCAACCCTTTGTGGCACAGCAGCGTCACAAATTCCAGCCACGTGCCGGCGGCGGACGGCGGAGCGCCAGGCAGCAGGCCCAGGTCGCTGACGATCAGCATCCGTGCTCGTGCCGGCGGCGGTTGCCAGGGCCGCTCTTCCCGGCCCTGCCCGTGCGGCGCTGCTTCCTGATGCGCCACCCAATCGCTCCAGGGACCGAACGGTCCGTGCTCGATGATGCGCAAGGACAACCCGGTTCGGCCGCACAGGCGCAGCAGGCGCGCCGCCAGCCAGTGCATGTCGCTCCGGTATGGCCATAACCGTTGCGAGAAGTCGAGCAGGACGACCAGGTCGGGATGCCAGCGTCGCAAGAGGCGCCGCGGCAGGTATCGGGGCAAGGCTCCGGCAGCGAGCTGATGCGTCAAACGATCGAGATCGAGCGGACCGGTTCGCGTGGCGGCCAGCCAGTGGAAGAGGGCCGGATACAGCCGTGCCGACGGCACGAGGTCCTCATCGCCGACCAGCGGTGCCTTTGCGGGTGCATACGTCTCGTCCTCGCTTAGCGGCGCAATATGNCTCCGGGGTGCTGTCGTCGGATGTCGGGGCTGAGCGGCGGGCGGGCGCGGCAACCGTTCCACAATTGCCGGAACAAAGGACATCTGCAGCGGCAGCTTGTGGGCCATGGCTGGTTGGGAAACGGCGGGAGGCCTTGCTGCAGGGTCCTCGCGATGCGGCGGATCGGACTGCGGCGCTGAACGTTGCACGTAGCCGAACCAAGTCGAGGCGTCTTCATCGAGGACAAAGCGCTCGCGAGACGCGACGGCCAGCAGCCGCAGGAGATCGGAGCGTGCCGTGGCACCACGAGGACCATGGCTGATCGCGTGAGTCACGAGGCGGAGTCGGGCGGGTCCGCCTCGGCGTCCCCGGCAACTCTTGCGGCAATTCATGCGGAGCACGCTTTTGCGACTGCTCGGGGTTCTTGACCAGCATGTATGCCGACAGCCGCTGAAGCCACTCGATCTGTTTCTTCTCCCGTTCACCGTTCAGCACATCCTGGGTGAGTTCGTGCAGCGCAGTCAGCAGGTCGATGTATTCCGCGAGACCGACACTGGGATAGCCGGCGAGGTTGGCTGCGCGACGGTCGGCGAGCACCTGTTTGGCGGCCTGCGCCCGTGCTGCGTCGGCAATATCGAGGTGGCGATGGACGCGGCCACGCTCCTCCAGCCAGCGGATAAAGGCGGTGTCGCTCTGCGGCGGATTGAGATTGAGGACAACACATCGCCGCACAAAGGCTGCCGGAAGTTCGCGCTCTTCGTTGGTGGTGATAATGATCAGCGGCAGCCGCCCGCCATCCAGCCGCACGACCGTGTCTCCGAGGGGNGCAACGGTGAAGCTGCGATTGCCGAGCACGTCCAGCAGCGCGTTGGGGACATCGGCATCCGCTTTGTCGATCTCGTCGATCAGCAGCACCGGAGCAGTGTCCGTGCAACGGGCCGGCTTCATCGCCTCCCACAGCTTGCCGCGCTTGACGTAGCGATCGTTGCTGGCGTCGAGACGCCCCAGCTGGGCGTCGGCCAGCCGTTCCACGGCATCGAGCCGGTAAAGCAGGTCGAGCGCTTCGAAACGCGGATGGATTACCTCGACGAGAAGCGGTCCCGACTGCAACACCGCTGCGGCCGCCCGGGCAATCTGGCTCTTGCCGCTGCCCGCTTCACCACGAACCAAGAGAGGGCGGCGCGCCGCNCAGGCCGCAATCAGCGCGTCGATCTCGGGCTCACTCCACAGGTGCCCCGCCGTGGCGAACCGGTCGGTTCCGGGCAACAGCACGTCCGTTGCGGGCTGAAGGTGCACGAACGGGTTGGGCGGTGCGGAGGTCATAGGCTGTCCTTGCTGGCACCCGGCGAACGACGCAGAACGTCCACCATTTTCCAAAGCTGCTGAATTTCAGCGATCAGTCGGTCGGGGGACATGCCGAGCAGTGCCGTCGTTGCCCGGGTCGTCGGCAGCATGACCGGAACCTGATGAGCGTGCGCAAAGCCCGCGCAGGCGGGACTTGTGAACCCCTCACAACCAGTGCAAGGCTACGCCGCTTGGCCCGAGATGTCGGCGAGTTCGGAGGCAAGCCTGTCCTGCTGTTTGCTCGTCAATGGACCGGTTTCCCGCGCGATCGCAACAGTTGCGGCTTCTTTCGCGAAGATGGAACAGTAAGCTGCGCGATCGAAGTCGTCGATCAGCTGATGATCGCCGGCCTGCTTGGTGACGAAGAAGACGAATTCCGGAGACGGCAGCTCGGGCTGATCGGTGGGTTGCAGGTGCAACTCACCGCCAGCGCGTTGGCGATCACGGCGCATACCAGCGCCTCGGAACTGGGAACCTCAACGATGTGGCCGTCCCGTTCCATTGAGGCATCGACCAACCGCGACGCGACAAGGCAATAAAGGGCCGTGGCTGCCTGTTCCATCGGCCTGCGTGCCGCGTCGACTTCAACCGGCTTAAGCGCCGTCTCCAGCGCGCGACGCACCACCCAAAAGTGCGCTGAACATCGTTTGCTGCGCAGCTGCGAATGCTCGCACGATATCAGCGGCTGTTTGTGGCACCGTATCCGGCTCAAACTCCTCGTCAAACTCATCGAACAGCGCCAGCAGGGGTGCGCGGTCGGCGACACCAGCAGTTTTGTTGCGAGACGTTCCTGACGGGAACCGTCTCTTTTGCGGTTCCGTCCCTGTTCAACCGCTTGCGGCTTCTGAGCCGGTCCGCCGCACACGAGATGATAGATGCCCTGATTGCCGGAAGGAAAGTAGTGAGTATTCCACCATGGCCGCAGCGTCTCGGGAATATCATCTATATTTCCGCAGTCCGGCAGGACCGGAAAGAATTTATTATTGCGCATGGCGCGGTCGTAGATGTGCTGCGTTATTATTGCGCCTTCGAATGTGCCGCCGTGTCCCGTATCCACGGGGTTATTCTTTTCATAGCTGGCCCTGAGCTTCGGCGTGCAGATAACCAACACAGCATCAGCCTTGCCGATGCATTGCTGCATCCAGGTTTGCCAGCCTTCTTCGGGCGGCCGATAGGGTGCGCGTGGTCGGTCAGCACGGTGCAGCCGCGGCCCCAAGACCGAGCCCGAGCCAGTCGGCCAGTTCCTTTACATCCTGCCGCAGCGCATCGCTCTCGTGTGCATAGCTGATGAAAACGACAGGTGACCCGCCGCCATCTCCCCCTCAGACATACGCCCCCACTTACCGCCTACGCTCGCCCAAATTACCCCTATTGGACAAGTGATAGGTAACGCGCTGCCTCGGCCGAGGCAAGCGACGCCAGCAACCGACGCACCGGCTGGATCAGTGTCGCCTTGCTTCTCCGTGACCAAGCTTGTTCTTCGTTAGAAGCACCAGTTCGAGCCGACGGCGCGCCGACTGACTGAGCCGACCGATACCCAGTGCGCGTGCCAATCCGACGATATCGCTCTCGAGGTTGAGATCTCTGGCGATGGTTCGCAGCTCTTCCGCACAGATATGCTCGACCTTGCGCTCTTCATCCTCTCGGCCTTCGTAGCGGGCCGGGGCAAGTCGATCCTTGACGGTGCCCTTTCGCCAAAAGAAGAGCCCCACATCTTCTTGCGTGCGTCCCCGCCGATGTTTGGCCAGTCGCGATACGATCTCGCGGATTTGCCGTCCGGCGCGTTGGAACCCATGGTGGCGCGCGATACGGTGGATCAGGACATTCTCGTGAATCGGCCCTTCTGTGTCGATCACGTGGTCGATCATGACGTTCAAGCGAAGCTCATAGTCTCCGTCATAAAAATGTTCGGGATCGGGTCGGCAGGCAACGCCATCGAGGCGCGCCCTGACATAGCCATGTCGGTCCTCGGTATCGTCCGGCAGAACCACAGTGTGATCGGACGCTAAAGCGTCGTCTTGGGTTACACACTGCACGGACACTCGTTGTCTGGCATGACGAACCGGCTCCGGAGTTTGCTTGCATGCACTTGACGCTTCCACCAAGTCGNNAGCGTCCTCGGACGGCAACACCCACGTTTTCGCGGATGCGTCATCGCCAGGTTCATCCGTTGAAGCATCGGAAGCGGAGGGAATGTCTTGCGTCACCTCCATTGCTTCCTGCCGGCGGCAACGGTCGGCCTGCAAGTGCTCGCGCAGTTGTCGGTCTAGNTTTTCCAGGGCCCCGGGGCCGTTGATCCACCACTCGGTCGACCACACCCGGAAGAGCGTCCAACCGAGCCCNTCAAGNACCGCCTGTCGAATTCTGTCGCGTTCCCGCGCGACCGCGGCACTGTGGTACATTGCACCGTCGCACTCCACACCAGCCAGATAAATGCCAGGAGCGTCCGGATGAACGATCCCAAGGTCGATCCGGAAGGCGGAAACACCAATCTGCGGATGCACACTCCAACCTTTTTCTTGAAGCGCACGCGAGACAGCCATTTCGAACGGGGACTCGAAATCTCCCAGAGAGCCCTGCACACTTGCGGCCAGTGCTGCCGGCCCTCGCTCGGCATATTCAAGGAAGTGCTTGAGATCCTTGACGGCTTCCGAATTGGTTCGAGAAAGATCAATTCTGTCGGGGTGCAATGTTGAGAAGACGACCATCTCTTCCCTGGCGCGGGTCATCGCCACGTTCAGACGACGTTCGCCACCATCGCGGTTGAGCGGGCCGAAATTCATCGTCATATGGCCGGATTGATCGAGGCCATAGGTTATACTGAACAGGATCACATCGCGTTCGTCACCCTGAACCGTCTCCAGGTTTTTCACAAACAGCGGTTCCTGATGGTCTTCGGCAAAGGCCCATTCGATCCCTGGGTTCGCTGCCCGTTCTTTATCCAGCAAATTCTCGATCAAAGACTGCTGTTCGGTATTGAACGTGACCACCCCGATGGTCCGCGCCCGCTCGACCTCGTCGCTGGACGATAGACGACGCACCACTTCAGCCACGATGGCACGGGCTTCGCCCTCGTTGTGTCGCGCTTTGCCGCGTGCATAGAACCCATCGGGTCGCACCAGCCGAACACCCCGGTCCGGATGAACTGGTGCAGGGAACGTGATCAACTTGCTATCGTAATAACGACTGTTCGAGAAAGCGATCAAACTCTCCCGACGCGAACGGTAATGAAGGTTCAAGATGTGCTCAGGAATACTAGTGGTANNCAAATCAGACGGATGAGTCCGGAGAGATGTCAATCACAACAATGCGTTGGGGTGGGCTCGATAGGTGCGTAGCGTCTGATTCCGACCACTAGCACTCCGCAGTTCGTCCAGAATGCTCTCCAAATCACCTTCGTAGTCGACATCGCCATCTGGATCTTCATCCGAACGATTAAAGAAATTGGTCGGCGGCATCTGCTTCGGATCACCGGCGACAATGACCTGTCTGCCGCGAGCAATCGACCCCACCGCGTCCCACACCGTAATTTGCGAGGCTTCGTCGAAAATGACCACGTCGAATAAGGCTTGGCCGGGCGGAAGGTACTGGGCAACTGACAGNGGAGACATCATCAGGCAAGGTGCCAGGGTCGTCACACTTTCCGCCGCCTCCTGCATCAACTGACGCAGTGGCATATGTCTCTTTTTCTTCTCGATTTCACGCCGAAGAACACCCCANCTGCGGACCCTCGCAACATCATTTAAATGTGGTATCTCACCACTCAGCCGCGACGTGACATAATCGGCTGTGGTCTTCTGAAAGTCCGTGTCAAGCTGGCGAAAATTCAAGATCGTTTCTGTATGCTCAGCACTTGAGAATTGGCGCAGAACGTCATCTTCCTCGATCACGCGAGCCGACCACCAAGCACAATACGCAGCCTCGAAGGTCGCCGGGATGTCGTCGGGACTCACCATCCCNTGCTCAACCGCCGTAACCAGCGGAGCAAGATTCAGGTCCAAGGCTTGCGTGCGTCGCTTGCGCCAAGCACACCACGCGTTGAGTTCGCTCCGATGGGCAATGATTGTCTCGGCCGTTTCGCGAAGAAGTTCCAGTGCCCGGTCTGATCTGGCGAAAGCCTCTCGTACGTCGCAGGAGGCAAGAGCCTCGAAGTCGGCTGATACGGCCCGCAGCTTGTCGAGCGTCACCAGATAGTCTCCGATTGCCCGGCCAACTGGCCCATCCGGAGCCAGTAAATCGTTGCCGTCGTAGAGCAGGGTTTTGATGCTGGCTCGCACCTCAACCAAAGCAGGCGGATCGTCCACCAACCGGCTAATGGCGGTCCGCGCACGTTCTCCGAGATCGCACAAGGCTTGAGCCGCCTCCGGGTCAGTGGAATGNCTTTTCCAGGTCTGCAGTGAGGAGAGCAACGCATCGAGGCGGTCGATCGCTTCGCCTTCTTTACGTAACCGAGTGAGCACGACAGCATCGGCAGCGGGATCGGGCTTGCCGAGGGCGCCGCCCAGCCGCATTGCCTTGACCACCGACCGCTTGGCAAAAGCGNNCTTTGGCCACCACGTCGCTTTTGCCTCGGACCAGCGACCGCCGATTTCTTCGCCGTCAAGGGTGCGCCAAGCCATCGGATCATAGGCGCAGCTCAGCCGGGCCTGCGCTTCGGCGTACGCCTTCAGATGTCCGATGACAGCCTCAAGGGCCTCAAGCCGTTTTCGGCCATCGGTCTCCAAAGCAAATGCTGTCTGCTGGCCGTAGGGTCGCAGNAGAACCCGGCCCAAATCCGCCAACGCGTCGAGCCGGCTCATGGAGCGGTCGGACAGGAACAGGCCCGTGGCCTTGCACACTGCATCGGTAGCCCGACCGGCGGCTTCAGCAGCGCGGGCAAGATCATTCGCACAACTGATAAGAGTTAGTTCCCACTTGGGGCTCCACTCGGTTGCTGAGATCACCTGAAATGGGCTGTCGCCGGGACTTCCTACGGCCTTTGCCTGCACCCTGAGCAACTCGACTGCATTGCGCAGTCGGGACAGATGTTCCTCGTCGTGCTGGTTGGCCTCGGGCCAGGACAAATCGATCCGCGGGCCCGTACCTGCGTCGCGGACCTTGAGCCCGATCGCGTAGTGCGCGGTGAGGCCGTTGCGCCGCTTGCGGTGAAGGTGATCGACGAGCCGGTTGAGTTTATCGCGCAGCTCGCGCAACCGTTCCGCCGCTTTCTCCCACTCGCGAGCTTTCTGTCCGCGGTTTGCTGTCCAGGCGTCGCGGAGTTGGCTCAATACGTCGNNCTTTTTTGACTTATTGGAGTGGAGTTGCAGGCAAAACCGACCCAGGCCGAGTTCGTTCAGCCGTCGGTGCACCACTTCAAGCGCCGCTGTTTTCTTCGAAACAAAGAGAACCGTCTTTCCCTTGCCCAACATGTGGGCGATCAGATTGGCGATCGTCTGGCTCTTACCCGTTCCTGGCGGCCCAATAATGATGAAATCTTTTCCTCTGTCGGCCGTCGCAATAGCTGCCAGCTGTGCTGAATCCGTCGGCAATGGCGCGAACAGGTCGGAGGGTCTGAAGTCGCGATCCAGCGTC
The DNA here is from genome assembly GCA_013414705.1 of Defluviicoccus sp. Classification (GTDB taxonomy): domain Bacteria; phylum Pseudomonadota; class Alphaproteobacteria; order Rhodospirillales; family Defluviicoccaceae; genus Defluviicoccus. Next base: position 786,915 of record CP058705.1, on the reverse strand, counting down.
TCCCTGTCGATGAAGGCGATATCGGTCTTGTAGGGGTGTCGCGGGGTGTCGAGCAGATGACGAACCACGGGGTTTTCCCGCAGGGCATCAGTACGGTCGACCAGATCCTTCCACATCAGAAACTTGGCGAAGGAAAAATGTCCGAGGACCACGTCCTCGACCATCTCGAAGCCGGGAGCATCCTTTACCGCCCGGCGCACTTTGTCCCAGATGCCACGAACGTCAACACCGCTGTCGTCCTGTGGCAGTGCAGCGTCCAACCCCTTGATGTCGATCTCGAAATCTTTACGCAGCATTTCGAGCAACGTCGTGTTGAACCGCGGTTCATCGTCGTGAGCCATCATCTGAACGCCGCTGCGTACGGACTGACGCTGCACGGTGACGGGCAACAGGATCAGCGGGGCGCGGAACCGGCGGTCGTCTGTCTCCTCCCGCTTCCAGTAGAGAAAACCGAGGGCCAGAAAGAGCGTATTCGCACCNCCNTCCTGCAGCGCCGTCTGCGCCTTGCGGTAAATTTCGACAGCGCGCTGCGACAGTTCTTCCGGCAGCAGGTCGACCAGCACCTGCCCTTTGGCGATGGCGTCGCGGGCATATTCCTCGATGATTATTTCACCGGTGCGCTGCCTGTGGGTCTCGCTGTCCCGGGGCTGGGCGGTGGGACGCGGAACCGATTGGATCGAAATCCTGGCGCCTGCGGCCAGCTTGTCTTCGAGCAGGCCAGGCTCGGGACAGATGATCGTCAGGCTTGTCTTGCTCGACTTGTAGTTCAGCAGCGGGTTGCGGGCCGACAGGTCGAGCAGCTTGCGTTGCCAACGTTCCAGCCGGCCGGCGGGCGTCTCCACCGCCGCCTCTTCCTCCTCTCGATCGAAGTCCGGCAACACCGGAGCTTCTTCCATCGGAAGCTCCNNGCGATCGTGCCCTCGACCGCCTTTGCCTGGACTCCTTGTCTTCCCCCTTCAGTCCCAGGGTGAAATGCGCAAGGCACGTGCCCGACGGATATCGACGGCGACGCCGAAGGTATCGTCATGTTCGCTGGCAATTGTTGCGAGCGCTGCATCCAGCGCCCGCGAGAACGGTGGCGTCGGATGGGAGGTGGCGAATGTCGTCTCGATCAGCACCAATTCCTGCAAATTGCAGCGCTTGCGCAACGTCTCGGCATCTTCGATGACGATCGTTGANAGTTCTTCCGGCTGCAGCCACACGCCGACGACGGCATGCCCTTGTGGTAGGGCAACGATGGGATTGAGCCCTGCCTGCTCGAACACCGATGCAAACAGCATCGCCGTATCAAGGCACGTTGCGACCTTGACGTCCTCGATGAGGCTGGGAATGCGGATTTTCTGTCCATCCCGCTCGAAGCTCGCCGGTGGCACCGCATAGGTGATCCCGAGGTTGGCGATGGCGGAATAAATCGCCGAAGCCATCTGCCAGACCCGCTGCCGACTTCCCGATTGGTAGCCGTCCAGACCATCGGGCTTTCCCGCCCGACGCAGAAGCCTCGACGCCTGGTGCAGGATGCGGTCGACGGCCGGGTCGTTGGGCATGGCAAAGGCGGGGAGCAGTTCCGGCATGTATCCCGCGCCGCCCCACTCGTTGAACGCCAGCAGCTCGACAGGGCGAGACTCCTCAGCGAGGAGCGCGCCGTCCTTNTCGGCGCGGATCGACACGGTCCCGGCCATCGACTCGGAAAGCTTGAGCAGGAAGCCTCCATCGAGCTCGATGTCCCGATGTTTGACGGCAACCGCTCCTCTGGGTGCGATGCGGTCGACGTGCCAGCTCTTTGGCTTGATGAAGCCGGGATTGGACTCCAGCGTCACGACCACGTCGTCGAGCCGTTCCACCTCGTCCAGATTTTCGATGCGAAGATCGCGCAGCACAGGAAACGCGCACTGATGACACGCGAAGTTCAACTTCGCCGCGATTTCCCAGCGAATTGTGGCGGGACCTTCCCTGCCGTTCGGCATGTGCCCCCGATCTCAAGACAACATGGAAATATTTTTACTCTGTTTGAGGGTGTGATCAATGCCTTCAGCGGCCGGCGTGTGACAGTCGCTGATCGGCTCGGGTCCGCTCAGCACGTTGCAACCGGTTGCACGGCTACTTGCGATTGCCTCCTGTTGCGGCATACTCGGCGGTGCGGGGGAGTGATGTCGGGACAGCCCAGGGTTTTCATCAGCTACAGTCATGACAGCGAGGCGCACAGGGTCCGCGTGCGGGCGCTGGCCAACCGGCTGAACGACTGCGGCATCGATACGACGATCGATCAATACGAGGACTTTCCGGAGGAGCGCTGGCCGGCGTGGTGCAAGCAGCAGATCGCCAAAGCCGACCACGTGCTGCTGGTGNTGCACCGAGACTTACCGGCGGCGGGTGGACGGCGAGGAAGCGGACGGCATCGGACTGGGGTGTGCTGGGAAGCCTCGATCATCCAGTCGCTGTTGTACGACGCCGCTGGGNCGTGGCCGGAAGTTCGTGCCGGTGCTTTTCGCCGACGGCTCGAACGAACACATTCCGCTGGAAGCCCGTGGGTTCAGCCGCTTTGTCGTCGACGAGGGCGCGGCTTCGAGGATCTGTGCCGCTTCCTCCTGAAGAAGCCGCGCCATATCAAGCCGACGGGTGGCACTGCGCCCGAGCTGCCGCCCGAAGAACGCCCGTGGGTGGCCGAGGCGGCGTTCGCGCTGCGCCGCACAGATGATCCGCCTGCGGTTCCGGCAACCATACCGGCGGCGTACGTTGACTGGCTGCGCCGCGACTGCGCCGGCGTCGACCTGCTCGGACAGGCGATCGAGACCGGTATTTCGATCGAGCTCAGCCACGTCTATGTACCGGCGCTGACCCGCCCGCCGGCCCCGTCCAAGGCCGCAAGGAAGCGGGCACAGAAGCCGGATACAGAGGAAAAGCAGGCGACGATCCCGCTGCTGCGCCGGCTTGATCGCGAGACGCTGTATGTGCCGGCGCCGGCGGGCGCGGGCAAATCCACGTTCTGCCGCTGGGCGGTCCTGCAAAGCCTGGACGGACTGGCAACCAAGCATCGGGTGCGGGCGCCGAAGGGCTTTGCCGAGAGCGTGCCGAAACGGTTGCGCGGGCGGCTGCCGGTGCTGGTCCGGCTGCGCGATTTTGCCGCCCGGATGCCGTGCAGCCGGGGGCTGGGTGCCTGGCGCCGCGCCGATCTGGAACGCGCACTTTCGGACTGGATCGACGCTGCCCGGCCCGACGGGCTGTCCGGAGCGCTGCTGATCGCCCATCTGCGCGCCGGCAGTGCGTTCCTCCTGCTGGACGGGCTGGACGAGGTGCCGGTCAGTAGACCCGGCGGCGAGGCGTATCCCCGCGAGCTGCTGGTCAGCGGCCTCGCCGATGCCCTGCCGGCGTGGCTGAAGGCCGGCAACCGCATCATCCTCACCAGCCGGCCGTACGGGCTGGAAGAAGCGGGCTGCNATCGCCTGGGACTGCCCGAGGCGCCCCTGGAACCGCTGCCGGAGGAGCTGCAGGACCTGTTCGTCCGGCGCTGGTTCCACACGCTCGGCAAGCCCGGCAAAGCCCAGGACCTGATCCCGATCCTGCGCGACCGGGAGATGCTGGCACCGCTGGTCGAGAACCCGCTGCTGTTGACCGCGCTGTGCGTGCTCTACGACAGCGGCGGCCGGCTGCCGGAAGACCGCCGCGAGCTCTACGACCGGATCGTCAGCAACGTCCTGTTCCACCGCTTTCCCGGCGATACGCGCCAGCGCGAGACGATCCGGGCGCGCCTCGAAGTGATCGCGCTTGGCATGCACGCGGGCGAGGCCGACGCGCCCCGATCGAGCCCGGCCGCCGAAATCAGCTTGCTGGAGGTGGACCGCATCCTGCGGGAGTTTTCGGCGGAGGACAGCTGCGGCGAGGATGCCCGGGTCGAACCCGCAGCGCGGCGCGAGGAACTGATCGCGCGCTCCGGCCTGCTGCTGCCGCAGCCGAACGCGCACGCCTCCTTCTACCACCTGAGCTTCCAGGAATTCCTCGCCGCCGAATGCATCCTGCGCACCGACGACGATCTTTTCCCGGTATTCCGCGAGCGCGCCCGGGTGGCCGAGTGGCGGCCGGCGCTGCTGTTCCTGTTCGCAGGCCAAGTCGCCCACAAGCGGTGGTCGTGGGGATCGGCGCTGCTGCAGCGGCTGATCGAGGATCAGGACCGCGAGGCGGTGAAGGCCAACCCCGCGCCGGCCGTGTTTCTGGCGGAGGCGATCGAGTGGTTCCTGGCCAAGCAGTATCCGGTCGACGCACTGGCCGAACGCTTCCGCCAGCTTGCGCTCGACGCCATCGAGGACGAGGTGGAGTTGAAGGCGCGCCAGGCGATCGGGCTGTGCCTGGGCCGGCTGGGCGATCCGCGCATCTTGAGCCTGCGCGATGCGGCCGCATACGTCGAGGTACCGGTGGGCTCGTATCGCTTCAGTAAGGATGGCAGCCAGCAGGTCGAGATCACCCAGCCGTTCCGGATTGGCCGCTATCCGGTAACCAACAGCCAGTATGCCGATTTCATCACGGACGGCGGCTACCGCGAGCGCGGCCGCCAATGGTGGTCGGAAGACGGCTGGGCCTGGTTGCAGGACGAAACAGTCACCGAGCCGCTCTACTGGCATGATCGTCGCTGGAACGCGCCGAACCAGCCGGTGGTCGGTGTGAGCTTTNGGGAGGCACAAGCGTGTGCGGCCTGGGCTGGCGGCGGGCTGCCGACGGAAGAGGAATGGGAAGCCGCGGCTCGCGGTCCAACGGGCCTCAAATATCCCTGGGGCAAGGACTGGGCGGACGGCATCTGCAACACGCGAGAGGCCGGACTTGGAATGACCTCGCCGGTGGGACTGTTTCCCNGCGCCCGGCAGGCTGAACTTGGCATCGAAGATTTGGCGGGGAACGTCTGGGAGTGGTGCAACAGTTTGTATGGTCCCGCCGAGAAGGAGAAGCTTAACGCTTCCCGGGTGCTGCGCGGCGGGTCATGGTACTACGCTCAGGACTTCGCGCGCTCGGCCTTCCGCTTCGGGGACCTCCCGGATGTCCGGGACGACCTCATCGGGTTTCGGGTTGTGTGTTTGTCGCCCATCTTCGGGCACTGAGTGCTGAAAGCGCCGCGCTCCGCGGCGCCAACCGGCGCTTCAGCGCCACACTCGGTTTCGTCGTCTACCCGACCCATCGGCGGGTCAAGGTGCGCAAGGTGCGCAGTGCGCATGGCCGGCTGCGGGCGCGGTTTGCCGCTTATCATGCGGGCGAGATCAGCTTCGCGGAGCTGGATGCGGCCATCCAGGGCTGGATCGCGCATGTCGCCCACGCCGACCGCTGGGGCTGCGCCGGCACGTCCTCGACACGCTGGTGATGCGCCCCGCCGAACACCGCCGCGCGATTATAAAAAACAGCCTACGCGCAAAAATTCTGACAGTGTCTCGGTCGACGGCTCCACCGCCAAACCGCCCTACAGGCCATCAGCCAAAGGCCATCGGCCAGCTCCTCGCCGGAACTTTCAAGCAAACCCTACCAACCTCATCGCCAGGAGGTGAGCGGTTAGTGATGCTGTCGGTATTGAGGAGTCGTTGCGGCGATAGCGGACCAGGGCGATCGACAAACCCGCGCCACTCTCGCCCAAATGGCCCGCTTTTACTCCGCCAACGTGGCCCAAAATTGCTCCGTCGTTGACAAAAGAGAGGACCACGCATCTGGCCGACCAGCCGGAACCCCGAAGGAGGACGCATCCCACGGCCGGCTGCTGCCCTTCGTCGTCCCGCAGCGAGGAAGTTCTGGCGATGCTCCGCTTTACCGTCTCTGACGCCGACACTCCGGCGATTTCGGCCTCCTTGTCGTCGCCGTCGCCGCCAACCCAACATGATCACGACGACACAGTATCAACGGGCTGGGAAACCGGACTAAAGCCAATGTGAACCGAATCACAGATTGCAAACGTCGTTCTGGCGCAAGAACATATCCAGCCCGTTTACTGGATACCGCCGGCTGACAAGCGAAAGTAGACGCCGCAGCTTGCAATTCCGTCGGATCGTGGAACTGTCAGCACGTTAACGAGTTTTCCGCCATGACCCCAGTAGGATCCAGCCGGACTTCGGGAGATGAAGACAATGAGCCAGCACACGCTTGCCGAGCGCATGCTCTACACCAAACTCAGTCAGCTTCTCATGGCCAGCCGCAACACCTCCCAGGGAGAAGTGGAAGCGCGCATCGAGGAAATCGTCCGTGACTTCATGCGCAACAATCCGGAACTCGGCGTGGATGGCCTGCAGATCACCTTCACCTGGCGCATGCCAGAGGGTGCCGACGAATGGGCTGTCTACGCCACCGAATACCAGACACTCCCAGCGGAACAGCCCGAGCCGCTGCGTGCCATCGCCGGTGGACCGGCAGAGGTGCTGACCTTTCCCACTCCATCCAGCTCGGATCGCGGCGGCACACACCGGCGCGGCACAGGTCATCCCCTTCCCCAATCGTGGTCTAAGCTAGAGGCGGGTCGAACTTGGCGAGCGCCGTGATCGGCGGAATGATGGCTTTTCAGGGTACTGCCCGCATCGTCAGGCGCATGCACCCTCTGCCCTCTTTTCGCCACCGAGGACATCTGCAAGTGTCGCAAGCAGCACTGTGTCGCTGATCGGCTTGCGGAGCACAACACGCGCGCCGGACCCGCGCACCGGTGCCCGCGCAGCGTTCACCTCATCGCCGGTCATGAAGATCGCGGGCAAATCGACGTCCGCTTCGCGCAGCATTCTCAGGACCTCGAAACCATCATAATCAGGCAGGCCGATGTCCAGCAGCAGGCAACCATCCACCAGAGTGGCTGCGGAACGAACGATATCGCGCCCGCAGGCAAACGCCCGTGTCCGCAACCCCATGGCCTCAAGCAGGGCGGTCAGAGACTCGCGGACCTCCGCATCATCTTCCAGGACGAATACAGTACCTTCTCGGTCAACCTTCGTCATGCAACCCCGTCACACGCGCAGCGTAGATGCGCGATTTCTTTTATTATCGCAAAGCCGGGATATAGCAGAATACGGTGATCTACGTATTGCTGCCTGCCGAACCGGGGCGAAACGCTAAGCGACGATTCGTCGGTTTGCACACGTTATGGATTGGCGCTCGGTGTTGAGATCATTGACGGTGGCCTGGATGACGCGGTCGAGCCGATCAAGGTCTTGGAAGGTCTGAGGGGCGGGGAGCTGCCAAAAGACGACCTTCTGCTCTTCCCCATGGATCGCGCGCCATGCGCGGATCCGCAGCTCCAAGATCCGCCGGATCCCCGTCCCGACTTCGGAATGTCGTCTGAGCATCTCCTCGAAGATGGTGACGGACCGAAGTCCGGGAGGCGTTCACCATCGGCACGACTTCCGTCTCAGCGCAGAGCGTAGGTGAGCATGTAAAGCAAGCCACCGACGAGACTGCCGACCAGCGTGCCGTTGATCCGTACATACTGCAGGTCGCGGCTCACGGCTGCCTCCAGGCGGTCGGCAACGGTTCGTGTCTCCCAGCCGCTCATCACCTCGGCAATAAATCGTCCAATGCTGGTCCGCCAGGGCTGGACGACAGACCGCGCCAGCCAGACCATCCGGCGTTCCAGACGCTCGCGCAGGCCTTCGTCTTCTGAAAGCCGTCGCCCGAGTGCTCGCACCGCTTCTGCGATCAACGCCCGTGCCGCGGTCCGGTTTTCTGCCAGCGTCTGCAGCAGTAACCCCCGCACCTCGTCGGCAGCACCGTCAAGCGCCTGCTGCAGACGTTCGGACGCCAGCAGCTCCCGCTGCAGCAGCGCCATCCGTTCGCGCACGCGAGGCTGCTCGCGCAGATCCCGGGCAAGGCTACGCACCAGCCGATCGAAACCGTGGCGTGCATCCGAGTCGGGTGCTGCCAGCTCATTCAGGAGATGACGAGCCTCGTCGACCAGCGCGCGGCCGACCCCACGATCCACGACCTTCGGAACCCACCAGGCGGAGCGTTGGCCGATCAAGGTCGCGATCCGGTCCGGGTTGTCGTCGACCCAGCTGCGCGCGGTGGCCAGCAGTGCATCGAACAGCTCGTGATGCCGGCCGCTCTCCCGCGCCGCATCGATGGACATCGCCAACACCGCGGCCAGATCGACAGCCGCAAACCCACGCACAGCGGCGGTGCGCACCAGGGCCCGCAATTCCCGGTCCGGCAGGTGTGCGGCAACGGCTGCAAGCAGCTGCACCGTGCGGTCGGCTACAGCAGCGGCATTCTGCGGATCGACCAGCCACCGGGCGGCAGAGCCGGACAGATCCGCGGCACGCAGTCGCCCCGCAACTGTGTCGGGTGAAAGGAAGTGTGTTTCGACAAAGCGCCCCAGCCCGCGCGCGATCCGCTCCTTGTTGCGCGGAATGATGCCGGTATGCGGGATCGGCAAGCCGAGCGGACGACGGAACAAGGCAACGACGGCGAACCAGTCAGCGACACCGCCCGCGATACCAGCTTCCGCAGCATGTCGCGCCAGCAGCGTCCAGAAGCCGGGCGTCGGGTCGAGGAAGGTGGCGCCGAACAGACCGCACGCCAGCAACAGCAATCCGGTGGCGACCACACGCTCACGGCGGCCGGGGATATCATCCCTTCCCTGCCGCTGTCCGACCCATAGGAACGCGACGCTGGCCTCTCCTCCTCCACTGACGTGGCTGTCTCCTTTGTGTCGCCGCAACCGAATGCCCGTTGCTAAACTGGTGTAAAATCGCATGACTCGCAAACCCTGCACCGGCCAGCGGCGCCAGAGGTTTAACAATCCAAGTTCAGGAAAGGAGACGGTGAAGTGGTCGGACAATGGCGCGCGGCGATCGAAGCAGCGGCGGACACTTTGGGAGAACTGCTGGTGGCGATGGCGGAAGGGCGCAAGGAGCACAACAGCGAAGAGATGGCGCAGGCGATCATCGAGTCAGCCTTGACCGTAGTCATTGACGCTCCCCCATCAGCAGCACGCCTCGAAACAGTAGGACAAGCGCTTTACGCAAAGCTGCATAACGGCAAAGACCCGGCCTGGACCGCGATGACCGATATTGAAAAAGGGTTCTGGCACGACCTCGCGGCTGCGGCCATCGCCGCCGCAGACGAAACGCTGCTCGATGAGGTCTCGAACCCCTAGGCAAGAATGCCAGACGGCAGTGGAACCTGCGGGCCATTCTGACACTGAGCTTTCCGGTGCTCCTTAGCCTGGCGAACCGGATGAACATCGCCATATCGGCATCATATTGCGATCGCTCGGAGGGAACCAACCGATGACCGTCGAACTCGCCCAACGCTCGTGCACGCCATGTCGCGGCGGCATCCCACCGATGCTGCCGGAAGACGCCCGCCGCCATCTGCAGCAGACACCCGACTGGCAGCTGGATGCAGACGCAACGCGGATCGAACGCCGTTTCACCTTCTCTGACTTCGCCCAAGCGCTCGCGTTCGTGAATCGGGTCGGTGAACTGGCGGAAGCGGAAGGACACCATCCCGACATCGCGTTCGGCTGGGGCTACTGCACCGTCGTTCTCTACACCCACAAGATCAAGGGGCTGCACGAGAACGACTTCATCCTGGCGGTAAAGATCGACGNNCGCTCCCCCTCTCCTGAACACTCGCTACTCGGAGCAGCACCACACCTGCTCCTGACGCGGCCCGTCGATCGAGCCACACGGTTCGTTCTGTTCGTCCAGGACCATCGTTGCATCCGAGGACTGCAAAAAGTGCCGTTATGGTCCGCGCCCTCCGCCATATTACAGAAGCGCCATGATCGCTCTGCTGCTCCTTGCCCTTGCGCTTGCGATGGACGCGTTTGCTGCCGCCCTGGGCCAGGGGCAGCAGCACGGCCAAGCCCGACGGTGTGGGCGGCATTGCGGGTCGGCCTCGCGTTCGGCGTCGCGCAGGCGGTCATGCCCNTGCTTGGCTGGTCTCTCGGCCTCGCCTTCGCAGCCACCATCCGGAGTGTGGATCACTGGATCGCCTTCGTCCTGCTCGCGCTGATCGGGGGACGAATGGTGCATGCCGGGATCATCGCAGACGAAGACGACACGTCAGAATCGACCCCAGGATCAACCCAGGTCTACACCGGCTGGGCTCTGATGGCTGCAGCGGTCGCGACCAGCATTGATGCGGCGGCCGCCGGCGTTACCATTCCCCTGCTCGGCCAGCCGATCGCCGTCACCTGTATCGTCATCGGCGTCGTCACCTGTGTGCTGTCCGTTGCAGGCGTGCTGCTGGGTAGCGTCTGTGGGAAGCTGCTGGGCAGAAGGGCGGAAATCCTGGGCGGTCTGGTGCTGATCGGCCTCGGGACCAAGATCCTGATCGAGCATGTGTTCATGGGCGCCGGATGATCACCCCCACAGAGACTCAGTGACTCCGCATCCGGCTCCCACACGAACTAAGCCGCACTGCTGGTCGCCCAATTTCCCTCTGCCGCAACATAGCCGCTGGTCAGCCGCCCCAGTGCACGCCGCAGGGTTGCGGCAAGCTCGGAGCGTTCGTGCGGCATCAGAAAGCTCGCGATGGCAACCGAACGGCCCTGCGTGCGCAGCTCCAGACAGTTATCATCGCCCGGCATCGGCAGCAGGTTGACCTGCAGCCACTGCGGTGGAAAAGAGAAGCTGGTCTGCTTGCCCCAGTGATCGACACGGCGCACGGTCAGCGCGCGGCGCGTGAGTGCGATCGTTTCGCTGGTGTTGCCGGCACGCAAGTTGATCCGCAGGGCGACATAAAGCAGCACCAGCTCAAGGCCCAGAAACGGAGCGACCGGCCACGCCCCGGCGATGGCGAAGACAACACCGAGGATCATGAACCAGACGGCGACCAGTGTGGTGACGATGCGTACGCCTGTCAGTCCGGTGCTTCGATGTGGCCTCAGCACGGCGCTATAAAGAACGGTGGTATCGGCGGTCTGGTTCATCGTATCGCTCGCTGATTGCCGGTGATTATCAACATCAACGGGGCCGACGGCGAGGAAAAATTGACTTCTGCAAAGCGACAAAAACGCCAACATCTTCGTCAGGCGCCTCCGGCCCGGGAAAACACCCGATCGGCCCCCGCCACACCCGAGCTGCTGAAGACGACGGAGGTGGACGAACTCTACCGCCGGCTCGCCGCGCTGAACCCCGAGCCGAAAAGTGAGCTGGTCCACCACGATCCCTTCACATTGCTGGTCGCCGTCGTCCTGTCGGCCCAGGCGACCGACGTCGGCGTCAACAAGGCCACGGTCAGGCTATTCTCCGACGCGCCAACCCCTGCAGCCATGCTGGCGCTTGGCGAAGAGGGCCTGCGAGAGCGGATCAAGACGATCGGGTTGTTCAATACCAAGGCGAAGAACGTGATCGCACTGTGCCGGGCGCTGATCGGCCAGCACGGCGGCGAGGTGCCCTGCGACCGCGATGCCCTGCAGGCCCTGCCGGGCGTCGGCCGGAAGACGGCCAATGTCGTTCTCAACGTCGCGTTCGGCAAACCCACCATTGCCGTCGACACCCATGTGTTCCGGGTCGCCAACCGCACCGGCCTGGCGTGCGGCAAAACGCCGCTGGCGATCGAGACCGCTCTGGTCGAACGCACGCCTGCGCGCTGGCTGGGCCACGCGCACCACTGGCTCATCCTGCACGGCCGCTACACGTGCCTGGCGAAGAAGCCACGCTGCTGGGTCTGTCCGATCAGCGAGCTTTGCCGCTTTCCGGACAAGACGCCTCAGCCGGTGGAAGGTGGCCGAAAGCGGCCGGTCAGCCGGCCTGCTGGCGGCGCTGGCGGAGCAGCACCGTAGCGCAGTCGCTCGCCTCTACTGAAGCCGACATCGTCCGGTCACGAACGTCGACGTGCGCCACCTGCCAGTCACCAGAGGCCCGGCTGGTGTAGAGGAACAGATCCAGCACACACGCGCCGTTCCGGTACTGCCAGATTTCCGCAGGCCCATCGGCACGCCGGAAGTCGGCCGGCCCCAGCATCGCCGTCAGCTGATCGGCATCGAGTCCCAGAAGCTGATCGGGGTGCATGTCCGGCACCACGCGCACCTCCTGCTGCGGCACGTTCTGGGGGTATCTGGCGCGACGGCCGGTGCTTCGGCGNGCTGCGTCATCGTCTTCGTCAGCGTTGATTGCACTGCAGGCAGGCAGCAGCAGCAGCACCAGCCCCACCAGCAGCGCCCGACAGACTCTCACGGAGCTTCTGCTCACGCCTTCGACCGCCCTGGCGGTGTCAGGAGTGAAACACGTGCACCATCGCCGCCGTGCCGATCAGCGGAGCCAACAGATTGACGAAGGGTACGGTCAGCAGCAGGGCGATCAGCACACCGGCGACAAACAGGCGCATGCCGTGCTGCCGGCGGAGCGCTTTCGCGTCTTCCGGATCGAGCCGCCGCGCCGCCACCAACTCGAAGTACTCGCGGCCGAGCAGGTAGCCATTGACGGCAAGGAAAACGAATGGAAACAGCGGCGGCACCAGCAAGAAGAACAAGGCTACGCCGTTGAGCAGCACCAGCACGACAAAGAATTTTGCCGATTGCACGAGGACTTCTTCCAGCGGCTGAGGTCGCGCCGGCGGAAGCTGCGGATAGTGGCGTCGCTCGACCACGTCGACCGCACCATCGAGCAGAAAGCCGGTGGTGGTGCTGATGACTGCCGGAAACAGCAGCCAGGTCATCACCACCGTGGCAAGGCCACCCAGCACATCCACGACCGCATCCAGCCATCCGGTCTGAAAGAACGTGGTATTGGCAAGCATCCAACCAATGCCGAGCCAGAGCAGCAGGAACAGCGCGGCGGCGATGCTGACGCTGATCCACAGCACCCGACGCAGTGCCGGATCGCCCAGTTGTTCGAATGCCTTTGCAAACGCGGCTAGCACCATCTCATCCTTGATTGGGAAAGCGCCCCAGATGTAGCCGCCGCCGTCCCCGGCTGCAAGCCAGCGCTCGCGAGCACCGCGGGACGCTGCCGGCCGGGACGAACGGTCCGGTGCCACTGACGTTGCCGGGGTGAGGCGCGCCGTTATACTGCGCACACTTGCGCTACCTCAGGGAGAAAACATGGCGGACAGCCTTTACGACGTGGTCGGAATCGGCAATGCAATCGTCGACGTGCTGGCACATGCGGACGATGCGTTCATCGCCCGTCACAATCTCAACAAAGGGACGATGACGCTGATCGACGCGGAGCGGGCAGACGCGCTGTATGCCGCCATGGGCCCGGCGATCGAAGTCTCCGGCGGATCAGCGGCCAATACGATCGCATCGATCGCCTCTCTCGGTGGCCGCGGTGCGTTCATCGGCAAAGTGCGGGACGACCAGCTCGGGACGATCTTCCGCCACGACATCGTCTCGCTGGGAATCGCCTTCGGCGGACGACCGGCGACCGACGGCCTGTCCACGGCCCGCTGCCTGATCCTGGTCACGCCCGATGCACAGCGGACGATGAACACCTACCTGGGTGTGGCCTCGGAGCTGAGCGTAGAGGACGTGGATCCGGCGCTGATCGCGAATGCAAAAACCACCTACCTTGAAGGGTATCTCTGGGACCGGCCGGCCGCCAAGGAGGCCTTCATCGCGGCTGCCGAAATCGCGCACGAAGCCGGCCGCAGCGTTTCGCTCAGCCTCTCCGATCCCTTCTGTGTCGATCGCCACCGCGACGACTTCCTCACCCTCGTCGACCGGCACGTGGACATCCTATTCGCCAACGAAGACGAAATCGTCTCGCTTTACCGCGAACATTCGTTCGATGCCGCCCTGCAGCGGGTTCGCCACCACTGCCCGATCGCGGTGCTCACCCGCTCCGAGAAGGGAGCCGTCGTCGTCGCGGGGGACGAGGTGCACGTGGTCGATGCCGAATCGGTCGAGCAGGTGGTGGACACCACCGGCGCCGGCGATTCCTATGCAGCCGGGTTTCTGTGGGGACTTGCCCGCGACCTGCGCCTTGAGATCTGCGCGCGCATCGCGGCCATCTGCGCTGCCGAGGTGATCAGCCACGTCGGCGCCCGTCCGGAAACGCCCCTGGTGGACCTGGTGCGACAGAAGCTCGGCTGATGGCAGAACCGTCGCCTGCGGGAGATACCCGGGGCGCGGTGCTGCGAGCATCGAAGCACGCCGGCAACCGGCTGCGGGCATGGAGCGGTGCGGCCGCGATCTATCGCGAGCGCCGGGTGCTGGCGATGGTGTTCCTGGGTTTCGGCAGCGGCCTGCCGTTCGGAGCACTGGCGGAACCGCTCTCGGCCTGGCTCACCCAGGCCGGGCTGAGCAAGACCGAGATCGGCCTGTTCGCGCTCGTCAGCATTCCCTACTCGCTGAAGTTCATCTTCGCGCCGTTCATCGACCGCCTGCCCTTGCCCGTCCTGTGCCGGCTGTTCGGGCGAAGACGCGGCTGGGCGCTGGCCGCCCAGGCGATCCTGATCGCAACCCTGATCGGTCTCGGCATGACCGAGCCCGCTCCCGATCCCTGGTGGACGGCGGCGTTTGCCCTCGCGGTCGCGTTTGCATCGGCAACGCAGGACACCATCGTCGATGCCTACCGCGTCGAGAGCCTGGAAGCGCGCGCCCAGGCGGCCGGTGCGGCGACAGCGACGTTCGGCTGGCGGCTGGGACAGGTCGGCGCCGGAGCCGGCGGGCTGATCCTGGCCGACCTGCTGCCGTGGTCGACGGTGTTCTGCATCATCGCCGCCGCGATCGGTGTAGCGGTGATCGCCATTCTTGCGAACCCCGAGCCGAAGGCATCGTCGAGCCTGCAGTCCCGCGCGCTGGAGTCCCGTGCCGACGCCTGGCTGGCGNCGGGGCCACGCCTGCCGCGACCGCTGGCGGTGGCGATAGCATGGGGCTGGGCCGCCTGTGTCTGCCCCTTTCTTGAATTTGCCTCGCGGCGCGGCTGGGTGACCGTGCTGCTGTTCATCCTGCTGTACAAGTTCGGCGACGCGGTCCTGGCGGTGATGAAAGTGCCGTTCCTGCTGGAGATCGGCTTCACCAACACCGACATCGCCGAGATCGCCAAGCTGTTCGGATTTGTCGCCACCATTGCCGGCGGGCTGCTCGGCGGCGTGGTGGTGGCGCGGCTGNGAATCCTGCGCGGACTTCTGGTGTGCGGTCTCGCCATGGCGCTTTCGAACCTGGTGTTCGTACTGCAGGCCTGGGCCGGCAACAACCTCGCGGTCCTCGCCGGCACGATCACCGTCGAGAACGTGACCACCGGCATGGGGATGACGGCGTTCGTTGCCTACATGTCGAGCCTGTGCAACGTCGCGTATACCGCTACCCAGTACGCACTGCTCACCTCGCTGATGGCAATGGGCCGTACCGTGCTGGCATCCGGCGCGGGTTGGCTGGCTGACCAGGTCTCGTGGCCGACGTTTTTCGTCCTGACGACGTTGGCAGCCACCCCAGGCATCCTGCTATTGCTGCGCCTGATGTCCCGCGAACAGAGAGCGGCCGCGGAGTAATTCCCGGCCCTGGAACGGCCAGCGGTCATCAAATGGGTTGCGCGGCGTCGGCAAGCGGTGGACGATGCCGCCCTCGACAGCAGGGATCGTACAGGCGGAAGACCATGGATCTTGACAAAGTCCCAGCAGGCAAGAACGTCCCCTACGACGTCAACGTCATGATTGAAATCCCGATGGGCGGCAATCCGGTCAAGTATGAGCTGGACAAGGAGTCCGGCGCCATCTTCGTCGACCGGTTCCTGCATACCGCCATGTACTATCCGTTCAACTACGGCTTCATTCCGCACACGCTATCCGAGGATGGCGATCCCGTGGACGCGGCGGTGATCGGCCAAGTGCCTGTGACTCCCGGCGTCGTCATCCGCTCGCGTCCGATCGGCGTGCTGATCATGGAAGATGAGCACGGCATGGACGAAAAGATCATCTGCGTGCCGGTGGATGACTTGCATCCCTACTACAGCGACATCGTTTCCTATCGCGAACTGCCGGTGATCATGCGCGAACAGTTCTGCCATTTCTTCGCCCACTACAAGGACCTGGAAGAAGGCAAGTGGGTGAAGGTAAAGCGCTGGGGAGAAGCCGACGAAGCCTTCCAGCTGATCCGCGATGGTGTGAAGCGGGCCGACGAGGGAAGTAAGGGCCGCCTTCCGCGCGCCGGTTCGGATTCAGCGGCCGGCTAGAGCACGGTTCGAGCAGATCGAACCGATCTGCTCGCACGGTCGTGCTCTAACTGTTTGATTTTTAGAGCAAGTAAATCCAATCAAGCGATTTTGCTCGATTGGATATTGCTCTAGCGCTTGCGGCGGCCCTCGACGAGGCAGGTGATCACGCCGCGCAGCGTGCGCACCTCCTGCTCGGTCATCCGGGCGCGGCCGAACAGGTTGCGCAGGTTGCGCACCATGCTGGGGCGGGACTGCAGATTGCGCAGAAAGCCGCACGTATCCAGCTCCGCCTCCAGGTGTCCGTAAAGGCCCATGAGTTCGCCGTGGGTCGCGGGCCGTGTCTGCTCGGGCATCACCTGTTCGCCTGCCTCGGGTAAGGCCTCGCCGGCGGCATGCCACGCGTAGCCGGTCAGCAGCACCGCCATGCCCAGGTTCAGCGAGCTGAACGCCGGGTTGAGCGGCACGGTGAGCACCGCCGAGGCCAGCGCCACGTCGTCGTTGCTGAGCCCCATCGCTTCCGGGCCGAACAGCAGGCCGCAGGCCTCGCCCATCGCGGCACGGCTCCGCAGCTCGGACGCCGCCGCAGCCGGCCCGAAGACATCCTTGGTCATGTAGCGCGGGCGCGCAGTGGTCGCGAGCACGAAGGTCAGATCGGCAATCGCCGCCTCGGTCGTCGCGTAAAGGCGGGCCGTATCCAGCACCTGATCGGCGCCGGAGGCCGCCGCCACCGCCTTGTCGTTCGGCCACGCCTCGCGCGGGCGCACCAGCCGCAGGTCGGTGAGCCCGCAGTTCAGCATCGCGCGCGCCACCATGCCGATGTTCTCGCCCAGTTGCGGGGCCACCAGCACGACCGCCGGCGCCCCCGTCTCAGCCCCNTCAGCAGCGGCCGCACGACTGCGATCGGTCCCCGACACCGCGCCGACCACCCGCCTTCAGTGCAGCCCACCGCCTCAGGCGAGCGCGACCGCGGGCTCTTCGCTCTGCACCACGGGCTCTGCGCGCTGCACGGCGGCGCCTTCGCGCAGCAGCCGCCAGACGATGCCGTCGTACAGTGCCCGGTAGGACGCATCGATGATGTTGGTGGACACGCCGACGGTCGACCAGTGCTCGGCACCAGCGGCGGACTCGATCATCACCCGGGTCACCGCCCGGGTGCCGTCGCCCGGCGTGAGGATGCGCACCTTGTAGTCCACCAGCCGGACGTCGCCGAGCTGCGGGAACACCGGCAGCAGCACCTTGCGCAGCGCGGCGTCGAGCGCGTTGACCGGGCCGTTCCCCTCCTCCACCGTCATGTACTGCCGGCCCGCGACCTCCATCTTCACCGTCGCTTCCGAGAGCGTCACCAGCTCGCCCTTGGCGTTCCAGCGCCGCTCGTCGATCACCCGGAAGCTGGTGCAGCGGAAATACTCCGGCAGCCCCTCGATCGCCTCGCGGGCCAGCAGCTCGAAGCTCGCCTCGGCGCCGTCGTAGGCATAGCCGTCGTACTCGCGCTCCTTGACCATCTCCAGCAGCCGGCCGAGCTTGGGATCGTTCGCGTCCACATCGAAGCCGATGTCGCGGAACCGGGCGAGGATGTTGGAGCGGCCGGACTGGTCGGAGACGACGATGCGGCGGTGGTTGCCCACCAGCTCCGGAACAACGTGCTCGTAGCAGCGCGGATCCTTCTCCACCGCGGAGACATGCAGGCCACCCTTGTGCGCGAACGCNGCNTCGCCCACGAACGGCGCGTTGCGCACCGGCGCCCGGTTCAGCCGCTCGTCGAGCAGCCGGCTGACGTGGGTGAGCCGGGTCATGTCGACGGCCGTCAGCCCGGTCTGGAAGCCCATCTTGAGCTCGAGGTTGGGGATGATGGCGATCAGATCGGCGTTGCCGCAGCGCTCGCCCAGCCCGTTCAGCGTCCCCTGCACCTGACGGACGCCGGCGACCACCGCCATCAGGCTGTTCGCCACCGCGTTGCCGGTATCGTTGTGGCAGTGGATGCCGAGATGATCGCCCGGTACGTGCTCGGTCACGCGGCGGACGATCGCGTCCACCTCGTGCGGCAGCGTGCCGCCGTTGGTATCGCACAGCACCACCCAGCGCGCGCCGGCCTCGTAAGCGGCGCGCACGCAGCGCAGCGCGTAGTCCGGATTGGCCTTGAAGCCGTCGAAGAAGTGCTCGGCATCGAACATCACCTCGCCGACCTTGGTGCGCGCGTGGCGGATGCTGTCGGCGATCATCGCCACGTTCTCGTCGAGGTCGATGCCGAGCGCCTCGGTCACCTGGTAGTCCCAGCTCTTGCCGACCATGCACACCGCGCCCGCGCCGGAGCCGGTGAGCGCGGCCAGCCCGGGATCGTTTTCCGCCGAGCGTCCCGACCGGCGGGTCATCCCGAAGGCACTCAGCTTGGCGCGGTGCAGCGCCGGCGGCTCGGCGAAGAACGCGGTGTCGGTGGGATTGGCGCCGGGCCAGCCGCCTTCGACGTAGTCAATGCCGATCCCGTCCAGCGCCCGGGCGATCGCGGCCTTATCGGCCACGCTGAAGTCGACGCCCTGGGTCTGGGCGCCATCGCGCAGGGTGGAATCGTAGAGGTAGACGCGTTCGGCAGACATTGAAAACCCGCTTTCCTGGCTTGTTCCGGACATCCCCGGGGCGGCCGAGGATGCCGAAAACGCCTCGCAGGCACAAGAGGCGGAGGCCGCCTGCCGTTGTTTTGAGGCCGCGCCGCGCCCTTGCCCCCGTCGCCTCAGCAGCAACCGAAGATCGCCGCCGCCGGCACCCTCATCTGGGGTCGCAAGCCCGAATGTGTCGTCATTTGTCGTCAAATGTCGTCATTTTTGATGTTAACCCCTTGATTTTTATAACTCCCCGATGTCGTCAAATGTCATCATTTTTCCCGCCGGATGTCGTCATTTGTCGTCAAAAGTCGTCACGATGTCGTCATTCTGTCGTCATTTCGGTTTCGCGGAGCTTCAGCGCGGATTTCACGTGTCCGGTGCGCCTCCATCGGTCGCGGTAAGTATGTCGAACAGCACGGCGCCGAGTAAGCCGCCGGATCGGGGAGCATCGACGCCGCACTACCATAGCTACCATTCAACCAATGTGCGCCACGGGTAGTCCCCGTTTGAGGAATATGGTAGTATCATACGATAAGTGGTTGAATGAAATTCGCAGGGGGAGTGCGGCATGTCCGACTGAACCCAAGCATAACTCCGCGACTGTCTCCACATCCGGTGAAGTCAAGCGTGTGAATACGCTTTAGACTTTTAGGATACACATGGGCTAAAGCACCTACATCTCATGGATGAAAAAGACAAAAAGCATTTGTAGAATCAGCGCTAAAGACATGCCAGGAATGCCTACGTACTAATCCAATCATAATTCTTGGTAGCGGCGCATCCGCACCGTTTGGATTGCCAACTATGGGGGATTTGAGCGAGTCCGTCGTAAAACATGTTGAAATTACGTTTTCAGGTATTGCATTAGAACAGAATTGGAAGAAATTTAAACGACAATTAGCAACAGTTGGACTTGAGGCAGCTCTGGATATGGGGTTCTTGAACGGCCGTGAAGATATCAATCAGCAGATAATCACCACGGCTTGGCGTGAAGTGTGCAGACCAGATATTTTTATCCAGTCGCTGAATGTCAACGATCCTGAAACATTTTCATTAACTATATTATTTCGACGTCTCTTTCAGAGCGACCACAAAATTGTGACGGTCGTCACGACCAACTATGATCGCCTCGTGGAATACGCTGCAGGGGCAGGCCCGTACTTGTATCGCACAGGATTCAATCCTGGATACGTAGGCCGGTGGCGGTCAAGTCAGGGGCCCCTACAATACGTTAGAGGAAAGCTATTCCCACGGAACATTGAGCCTACTGTGGACATCTTGAAGGTTCATGGTTCGCTCGATTGGTTTCGCGATCCGAAATCCAAAGCAATTGTCTCCATACCTATTGGAAACGAGCCCCCACCGAATTTGGATCCCNTTATCGTGCCTCCGGGCCTGACGAAATATCAAGAAACACATCAAGACCCCTTCCGAACCATTTTAGATAGGGTGGATCGAGCACTTATTAATGGAAATGGATTTCTCTGCGTCGGGTACGGCTTCAACGATGAACACATTCATCTAAAGCTAATAGAAAGAGTTAGAAACCACAAAATACCGATAGTAGTGTTAGCTAAACTGCTAACAGATAAAACTCGTTCCTATTTTTTAAATAATACTAATATTAATTTTATTGCAATGGAAGAAAAAGAAAACTTCGGAACTCGGATTTATACATCTGCGCATCAAAATGGCATCGACATTGAGGGAATTAATCACTGGGATTTCCCTCATTTCGTAAGAGAGGTAATTTGAAAATGATAGAGAAATTTATTTTAAACTTTGAACTACATGAGGCGCTCGGATATGTCATTTCTGTGGACACCGCAACGGTCGTCGTCGAGATTGAAGACGTCGAACGGCTAAGGTGCATGCAGGTGAATCGGCTCGTCGCTCTTGCGAGCGACCCAGGACAACATTTGATTGGTATAATTGAAAAGATTACAAGAAACCCTCAGGAACCTGGTATTAATACGCTGGTTGATTCCGATCTTGATGACACGCCTATTCAGCAAGAAAGGAGTCTGGTTCGTGTAGCACTAATTGGAACAATGCTTGACATAGAGGGACAGAAACAANATATATTCCGACGCACTATCGATTCTGTCCATCGAATAAATGCTGCTTGCTCTTCATTAGAAGAAATTCGCCTCACTAATTTTATGCGCGTAATTGCAGATATATCTAGCACAAAGGGATCACGCCATCTTTCACTTGGGCAATATACACTGGATAACAAAGCTGAAGCGTTCTTAAACGGCAATAAGTTTTTCCAACGGCACGCTATTATTGTTGGAAGTACGGGTTCCGGAAAATCATGGACAACGGCGCGCGTTCTCGAACAAGTAGCGGCTTTGCCAAACGCAAACGCGCTGGTTTTTGACATACACGGGGAATACAAGCCGATAAAGGACAATGGGTTTCGCCATTTACGGGTCGCTGGACCAGGCGATCTTGAAGCAAAAAATGGGCTCGATAATGGAGTTCTTTTTCTCCCATATTGGCTCCTGTCATACGACGCCATGATCCCTATGTTTGTGGATCGAAGCGATGAAAATGCACCAAACCAAGCTATGTTAATGGCCAAAAGTATTCGCGATCAAAAACTTGAAGTACTTCAGTCGGAAAAGCAGGAAGAGATTTTAAGATTTTTCACCATTGACAGCCCTGTCCCCTTTCTAATTGATAAAGTTCGGAATGCCCTCAAGAAAAAAAATGAAGAAATAGGAGAAGGATCCAGCGGCAGGGCAAAACAGGGTCCATTTTATGGTAGGCTCAGTCGTCTAATCGCTCGACTCGAAAGCAAAATGTCGGATAGACGGCTTGGATTCTTATTTAAGGGAGGTGACGAAGTAAATTGTGCTGGGTATTTGGAGAAACTATCAAAATATCTCTTTGCAGGCCGACAGGATCAAGTAGACAGAAACGGCGGTATTAAAATCATTGACTTTTCAGAAGTTCCTTCAGATATTCTTCCTCTGATCGTAAGTATGATTGCACGAATGGCTTTCTCGATCCAGCAATGGACCGAGCCAGAAAAACGGCATCCTGTAGCCTTATTTTGTGATGAGGCTCATAATTACATTCCGGACAGATCTCAGGCTGATTCTGCAGCCGATGTCTCAATTCGTATATTTGAAAAGATTGCCAAGGAGGGGCGGAAATATGGTCTTAGCTTGGTCGTTATAAGTCAGCGGCCATCAGAGGTAAATAGAACAGTTCTGAGCCAATGTAATAACGTCATTGCGATGCGGCTAACTAACGCAGAAGATCAAAACCGAATTCGAAGCCTTCTGCCTGACAGTCTTGGCTCCTACAGCGACCTATTACCGGTCCTGGATACGGGAGAAGCACTAGTCGTAGGAGATGCGAGCCTTCTCCCGACAAGAATCAGAGTTTCGCCGCCGCAACAAGAACCGTCCAGCGCCACTGTTCCTTTTTGGGACAAATGGTCCACAACGGAAACCGTTGGAAGCTTAGAAGGTGCAGTAGCAAGTTGGCAAAGGCAGAATATTCAGCGCGAATAGCCCGCGCAGCAGGCGTAGCCTGGGATGGAGCGAAGCGAAATCCAGGTTGGTCGGCGGGACGGGTCCCGCAGTCCGCTGCGCTGCATGCGGGCTACGGCTGTGGTGTGTTCCCGAAACTGTCCGCATTGTCGGGTAGATCCGGCCGGTGCGTCCGCAAAATCCACTTGCTTCCGCACGGCGCCGGCACGACGCTGGACCGAGTACCGCCGCAGAGGAGCGCCGCACCGGTGCAGTTCTACAGCTTTGAAGTCGTCATCGAAAAGGAGCCGGAGGACGCGGGCTACTCTGCCTGGAGCNCCTCGCTGCCGGGGTGCTTCAGCAACGGTCGAACGATCGAAGACGCCAAGCGGAACATGCGCGCCGCCGTCACCCAGCACGTCACGGCGCTCCTCGCGCGAGGCGAGGCGATCCCGCAGAACGAGCGTCTCGTGCACGTCGAGGAACTGGCCATCGGCATTCCATGACCCGGATGCCACAAGTCACCGCACGTGACCTCGTGCGGTTCCTGAAAAGCCAGGGGTTCGAGGAGGAGCGTCAGGCCGGCAGCCATCTCACCCTCTGGCACCCCGAGCGCCGGACCGCCGTGACGGTCCCGATGCATACCGGGATTGATCTGGGTCGCGGTCTCGCCGTTCGCATTCTCAAGGACGCGGGATTCAGCGTCGAAGACTTCATCCGACTGAAGTGAACAGCGCGCCTGGCACAGCGGCGCAGCCAACGGCTGCGCCGCTGGCCCGCATGGTCATGGGGACGCGCAGGGGATGCGCAGCATCAAGACGTCGACCGTCGCCGCCCGCCCTGCGCAGCAGCGGCCTCGGGGCCAAAATCGGCGCTCCCTCGACCGCCCCTCCCAGGACTGCGCCAACGACATCCCCAATTGCGGATATCGCCCGTCCCCCTGCCCCCTTCGAATTCGTCCCTTCGCCTAAAGAGAGCGCGCCTTGTCGCGAAGGACAAACTTCTGCACCTTGCCGGTCGCCGTTTTGGGCAGCGGGCCGAAGACAACATTCTTCGGTACCTTGAATCGGGCCATTTCGTTCCGGCAGAACGCGATGATGTCGTCTTGCGAAGTGTTCTCATGCCCGGGTTTCAAGGTAATGAAGGCGCACGGCGTTTCGCCCCACGTCGCGTCGGGACGCGCGACAACGGCTGCTTCCAGGACCGCAGGGTGCCGGTACAGCACATCTTCGACCTCGATTGTCGAGATGTTCTCGCCGCCGGAGATCACGATGTCCTTGGACCGGTCCTTGATCTCGATGTAACCGTTGGGATGCCAGACCGCGAGGTCTCCGGAGTGGAACCAGCCGCCTTCGAACGCCTCTTCGGTCGCACCGGGATTCTTCAGGTATCCCTTCATGACGATATTGCCGCGCATGAAGACCTCGCCGATCGTCTTGCCGTCCATCGGCGCCGGGGACATGGTTGCACCGTCCGCGACCATCAACCCNTCCTGGAGCGGGCTGCGCACACCTTGGCGTGCCTTGAGAACAGCCCTGTCGTGCAGCGGCAGGTCGTCCCACGTCTCGTGCCAGTCGCAGACGACGCACGGCCCATAGGTTTCGGTCAGACCGTAGACGTGCGTCACCTCGAATCCCATGCGCTCCATGCCCTCGATCACCGAAGCAGGCGGCGCTGCGCCCGCCGTCATCACCTTGACCGGATGGGTGATCGTCGCCTTCAGCTCGTCCGGTGCGTTGTTGAGCATGTTGAGAACGATCGGTGCACCGCAGAAGTTGGTGACTTTTTCTTCCGCAATGATCTCGAAAACGGTTTCCGCCCGAACCTGGCGCAGAGACACGCTCGTTCCGGCAGCGGCGGCAATCGTCCANGGAAAACACCAGCCATTGCAATGAAACATCGGCAGGGTCCACAGGTAGACTGGATGGCTTGGCATCCGCCAGGAGATGACGTTGCCCAGCGCATTCAGATAGGCCCCACGGTGGTGATAGACGACGCCTTTTGGATTGCCGGTGGTCCCGGACGTATAGTTCAGTGAAATCGCTTGCCACTCATCGTCGGGAGGCACCCATGCGAAGTCGGGATCCCCTTCCTCCAGAAACGTCTCGAAGCTGATCTCGCCAAGCGTCCTGCCACCCTCATACGTCGGGTCGTCGACGTCGATCACCAGTGGCCTGTGCGGCAGCCTGCTGAGAGCCCGCTCAATCGTCGTAGAGAATTCGCGGTCCGTGATCAGGACCTTCGTTTCGGCATGCTCGAGCATGAAGGCGATGGTCTCGGCATCCAGTCGAACGTTGAGCGTATTCAGCACCGCTCCGCACATCGGGATGCCGAAGTGGCACTCGAACATCTCGGCGAGATTGGGCAGCATTACGGAGACCGTATCTCCCGCACCGATACCGCGACGCTGCAAGGCAGAGGCGAGGCGGCGGCAGCGGGCATACGTGTCCGCCCAGGTTCGCCGCACCTTGCCCTGTACCGTGGCAATCCGGTCGGGATAGACGAACGCCGCCCGCTCCAGAAAGCTGGATGGAGTCAATGCTGCGTAATTGGCGTGATTTTTGTCCAGGAAAAATTCATAAGGATTTGCATGCCTTTTCGACATACCTGTTTTCCTCCCTCAAAGACGCATCGTGTGTTTATGTATTATTTCTAGACGTTACGCTGCCATTCGCGGGAAGCGGAACGCCAATATTATTATATGTTCATCCAGTATACTCGTTTTCTGGAACTACGCTATAAATGTATGGAACGGCATCGACATGATTGCGGCTCAACGAGCTCTGCCGGCACGCGGGCCGGTGGCAAGCTCCAGACCAGGATGTGGGGCCCCGTACCCCGTATGAAATTGCAGGTTCGGGTTGCGCGAGCAACGCCACGTTTGCCGCAGCACTCGAGCACCCTGACCCCCAGCCGGAGAAGCGCATGGCGGCAGATCGTGTGATGGAGCGCCCGCTGGGCCCGCAGGAGGCGCTGTTCGGGGAGTTGAACCGGCGTGCCAACGGAGCCGTTCAGTTGACGTGCATCGCCGCTTTCGATCGCCCGGTTGAGGCTCAGAGACTGCGCAGCGCGCTCAGGGGCGTGCACGAACGTCACCCGATGCTGCGTGCCCGCATGCAGGATCGAGATCGCTTATGGTGGGTCTGCGACGTGCCGTTCGAGCGCATCGACATCCGCATGCAGGCCCCGGGATCCGCAGTCGACCTTGAAGCGCTCTATGCTGCGGAGGCGGGCACGCCACTGGATGTCTCGGCGGTATCCTGGCGGGCCGTTTGCGTCACCGACGAGTTGGGAAGCGTGGCGTGGTTGGCGCTGACCACCAATCACGCCGCCATCGATGCCCGGTCCGCGCTCGTGGTGCTCAATGACCTCGACCGCCTCCTCGGCGAACCCGTCCTGTGTCCGGGTCCGCCTCTTCCACTCATGCCGTACGCGGAGGCCGGACTGGCCGAGGCTGGACTGAGCGGCGAAGGTGGCCTCTATCACCCCTGGCCGGAAGAAACGAAATGGGCCGTCGAACAGCCGGCCGACAGTGCGGCGCGCCGGCCGCGCGCGCTGCTTCGGGTTTTCCGAAGCCCGACCTCGATGCGCTTCACGACCGAATTCACCGGGAGGGATTCACCCTAGCGGCGGTGTTCTGCGCCGCCGCCGCGCGGGCCGGCAGCACGCTTCCCGGCCATCGCGCGTGGACGGGAATTCTCGCAACGACGGACGTGCGTGGCGACTGCCGCCCTGCCGTGCCCGCTGACGCCGTCGGCGAATATGTCGCCAGCATCAGCCTGCTGCTCGGACCCGAACATCAGGCGCTCAGCCCGATCGAGACCGTGCGTCAGCTTAACCAGCAGCTTAAGGACAATCGCCCGCAGGCGCTGCGGATGACTACCGATGTCCCCCGCGTGCACACGAAAGCAGGCAGACAGCTTCGGGAGTGAAAATCGTGTCTTTTCCGGCGGCATCTGCGTCTCGGATGTGGGCGACCTTGATCGATTATCGGGTCGTCGTGTCGGCATCTCGCGCATCTTGCTGATGCCATCGCAAAACCACGGGGTTCACCCGATCATGGTCGCCATCGTCTCCACCTCCGAGGGAGCATGTCTTTCTTTTGGT
Source organism: Defluviicoccus sp. (assembly GCA_013414705.1). Lineage (GTDB taxonomy): Bacteria > Pseudomonadota > Alphaproteobacteria > Rhodospirillales > Defluviicoccaceae > Defluviicoccus. The sequence continues at coordinate 760,674 of CP058705.1, read as the reverse complement.
TATGACGAGCCGCTTCGCAGCCGCCGCAGTGCACGCGCCTTTGCGGACCGTTATCTCAACGCACTCACGCAATGGATCTGGAGCAAGCAGTGAGAGCGCGACCGTTCGATCAGAACGAGCAACCATTAACCTTCTGCTGACGGCTCGGTCCACGGGGTTGTGCGGGCGACGACGGTGTTGGCGGAGATGAGGAGTTTGCGGGCACAGGCGACCAGGGCAACTGCATAGGGTTTGCCGCGTTCGATGAGACGACGGCAGATGTTTGATCCCGGTATTTGATGGCGCAATCTTTTCGCGGGAGTGCAAGGAGGCCCTATGGGACAGGTTCTGCACAGGGGCGCCCGGACGACAGAGGCGGTGCGTCGAGCGATACACCATCGGCGCGACACCGCCCGCTGGGGCAGGATATCCTGCATCAGCGGGCGCACTGCTTCCCGATGCTCTTCCGCCTCCCTCCCCTGTTCGCTCGCGCACGCGGTCCGGTCCCCAGACACCGGCCCTTCGTTCTTTATATGTTCCGATACGGCAGCCTAAGCGATTGCACTCCCGCTCCGCAACCACCGCCATCACACCGCCCCAGCCATGCAGCACGACCTCGTCGCGCTAGGTGTTTAGTCCCGGCATTTGATGGATTGGGTCGAGTGTGAATCGTTCTGGCTCTGAAGTCCAGACTTTGCAGATGTATTCGTATGGGGTGAGGCCGCGCAGGGTCTTCAATCTTCTGCCGAAGTTGTAGGCTGCGATGAAGTCGGCGAGATGCGCTTCGAACTTGGCGTGATCGTCATAATGGAAGCGCTTGACGGTGGCCTCCTTGATGGTCCGGTTCATTCTTTCCACCTGACCATTCGTCCACGGATGCTTCACCTTTGTCAGGCGATGCTCGATGCCGTTTTCCTGGCATCGCCTGTCGACCATGTGCGTCATGTGGCGGGCGGTTGGACCGTCTGCATAACGCGGTGGGACGGTGAACGGGATGCCATTGTCGGTGAGCACGGTGTGGATCTTGTAGGGCACGGCCTCGATGAGGGCTGAGAGGAAGGCGGATGCGGACGTGCGCCCGGTTTTCCTTGCGACCTGCACGAAGGCGAATTTGCTCGTGCGATCAATGGCAACGTAGAGATAAAGCTTACCCTCGGCGGTCTGCACTTCGGCACTATCGATGTGGAAAGAGCCGAGGGATCGGTCTTGAATTTTTCTGTGCCGGCTTGTCTTCTGCGACATCGGGCAGTCGGCTGATGCCGTGGCGCTGCAGACACCGATGCAGCGAGGAGCGCGTCAGATGCGGGATCGTCGGCTGAAGCGCAGACAGGCAATCGTCCAGCGGCAGCAGCGTGTGGCGCCGAAACGCGACAATAACCGCCTCATCTTCGATCGAAAGCACTGTCGAATGCGGCTCTTTCGGTCCCGTCTTCAGATCGGACGTTGATGTCCGCTTCTTCCACTTCGCGACGGTCTTGGGGTTGATCCCGTAGCGCTTCGACAGCGCCCTCAGGCTCTCTTGACTATTTTGTATCGCTCGACGCACCGCCTCTGTCGTCCGGGCGCCCCGGTGCAGAACCTGTCCCATAGGGCCTCCTTCCACTCCCGTGAAAAGATCGCACCATCAAAGGCCGGGATCAAACACCTAGTGGTACAAATCAGACGGATGAGTCCGGAGAGATGTCAATCACAACAATGCGTTGGGGTGGGCTCGATAGGTGCGTAGCGTCTGATTCCGACCACTAGTGGATGAAATCTGACGGAGGAATCCCGCTGGGGATTCCCGCGGGCTTGCGGCTGTGCGAGTCTGCGGGATGCGTATGGAGATTAGCGTTGACGTGAGTGCCGCGGATCGTGCTCGGCTCGAAGCGATCGTTGCGGACCGGAATAGCCCGCAGAAGCTCGTCTGGCGGGCTCGGATCGTGCTTCTGACGGCGGACGGCGCCGGCACGAACGAGATCATGCGCCGGTGCGGCAAGAGCAAGACCTCCGTCTGGCGTTGGCAGGAGCGATTCATGGTGAAAGGCGTCGCCGGGCTGCTGCGTGACAAAACGCGGCCGTCGCGCATCCCGCCGCTGGGCGCCGAGGTGGCCGCACGGGTCGTCGAGCTGACGCAAGGCGATCCGCCGGGCGAGGCGACGCACGGACGGCGCCGGCCATGGCCAAGACAGCCGGTATCAGCGTCTCCTCGGTGCAGTGCATCTGGCGCGCGCACGGGCTTCAGCCGCACCGGGTGCGCCAGTTCAAGCTGTCGCGCGATCCGGAGTTCGTCCCGAAGCTCCGCGACATCGTCGGCCTCTATGTCGATCCGCCGTCCCACGCCGTCGTGCTCTCGGTGGACGAGAACAGCCAGATCCAGGCGCTCGACCGCATCCAGCCGGGCCTGCCACTGAAGCCCGGCCGATGTGGGACGATGACGCATGATTACAAGCGCAACGGCACGACGACCCTGTTTGCCGCGCTGAACGTTCTCGAAGGCAAGGTGATCGGCCGCTGCATGCAGGTATCTGCTCACCGGGGTGGCGATTTTCGGGTTGCGGCGGCGTGCTGGATGTGAGTCAAGGTATGGATGGCTCCGCCGTTCCGATACCGCCTGAGCGACGATGAGAAGGACGCGCTGCTTTGCGAGCAGGCAGCGCTGATCGCACGTCAGGCGGCGCGGATTGCGGAACTCGAGGCGCTGCTGGCGCGGCCGAAGAAGACGTCACGGAACAGCCACACGCCGCCGTCGCAGGACCGGAAACCGAGCGGTGACGAGAAGGAGAGCACGCGGCGCAAGCCGCGCCCCTGCGTCCTGGCTTGGCACGCCCTGGCTCGGCACGGCCACTTGCTGACGCGCCGGACGAGACGATCAAAGGCGGGCCAGCGCATGCCCACACTGCGCGGCAGACGTCTCGGGGCAGAGGCAGGCCTGCCGCCATCGCTACGATCACATCGACATCCGCCGATCGCCCCGGTGGTGACGCGTATCGAGCTGTTTGGCGGGCGCTGTGCCGCCTGCGGCCGCCGCTTCCGCGCCGCCCCGCCGGACGACATGCCGCCGGGAACGCCGTTCGGCGCCTCGATCCGGTCGCTGCTTTAGTCTCTGCACCACAGCCATCACGTCAGTTTTGGACGGCTTGCGCGGATGATGGCGGAGCTGTTCAGGCTGAAGATCTCCGAAGGTGCCATCGCCAACGCCCTCCGCCGTGCTGGAACAGCGATGACGGCGGCGTGCACCGCGATCAAGGCGAAGCTGCTGGCCGCCCGGGTGATCGCCTCGGACGAGACCACCGCCCGCATCGACGGTGCCACCCACTGGCATTGGGTGTTCGTCTCAGCCGAGGCAGTGCTGCACACGATCGCGCCGCGCCGGGCGAAGGTGGTCGCCGAGGAGGTGCTGGACGAGTACCGGCCGGCGGTCTGGTGTCCGACCGCTACGCCGGCCAGCAGGATCTGGCGCCGGCGCACCAGGTCTGCCTCGCCCACGTCCTGCGCGATGTTCAGTACGCCATCGACTGCGGCGATACCGTCTTCGCGCCCCGCCTGCGCGATCTGCTGCGCGATCTGCTGCGCTGGGCGATCCGCATCGGACAACGCCGACAGACGCTGCAGCTGACAACACTGCGTCGCTATCACGCCCGCGCCGAGCGCCGCCCCGATGCGCTCGTCGCCCTGCCCGCGGCACACCCGATCGGCCGCGACCTGCAGACCGCGGTCAAGGCCTGGTGGACCAAATTCTTCGTCTTCCTCGAAGACCCCGGCGTGCCGGCGAACAACAACGCCTGCGAACGGGAAATCCGGCCATCGGTGGTGTTCCGCAAGGTCACCGGCGGATTTCGATCCGACTGGGGCGCACACGTCCACGCCGGATACCGATCCGTCACCAGCACCGCAGGGCTCAACGGCCAAACCGCCCGGCAAGCCATCGCCCAACTCCTCGCCGGAACCTTACAGACCACGCCCACAGCTTCATAGCCAGGGGAGTGAATAGATACATCCATTAAATGCCGGGACTAAACATATAGACTTTTAGTTTCTTGAATAACACCTTCTCAGGGAAATCCCTTGATCGGATATTGCTTTGCACGCCCATCAGATGGCTGCGCCGACGTCTTCTTGAGCGATGTCGGCTGCAGACGAGCGATGCTGGATGAGCAAATGCGACATGAGCGCCCGCAGCTTGGCGGGCTTCAGCGGCTTCTGCAGGACGTGCAGGCCTTGCTGGCGGATCGCGTCCAGCACCTCGCGGTTACGGTCGGCGGTGACGATCACCGCCGGAACATGACCGTAGACATTGCGAACCTCGTCCACGGCGGCGAGTCCCGTAGCACCGCGGTCGAGGTGGTAGTCGGCGATGACGATGTCCGGCGCGCACTCGGCACGCGCCAGTTCAAGCAGCCCCATCCGGCCATCGGTCGCAGCGAAGGCCCGACACCCNCAGCTCCCCAACAGCTCGCGCATGCCATCGCGAACGCTGTCCTCATCCTCGATGATGAGGGCACGTGCCGACGAGAGCGCGTTCACACCGGGCGTCCCCTGCACCGGCTCGCTGTGCTGCAGAGTGCTCGGCAGGGCACCCACCGGGACATCGATGTAAAATGCCGACCCTTTTCCCAATTGCGAACGCACTCCAACCGGGTGCCCCAGCACTTTTGACAGCCGCTTGACGATGGCAAGGCCGAGGCCGGAGCCCTTGTGCTGAGGAGCCCTGGCGCGACTGCCCGGATCGAGCTGCCGGAACTCCTCGAACACGTCCTCGATCGCATTCGGAGGAATCCCGATACCGGTATCCAGGACCTCGATCCGCAGCATCCAGCCGCGACGGCGGCAGCCGAGCAGCACCCGTCCACGGGGTGTATAGCGAAGGGCATTGGTGATGAAATTTCGCAGCACCCGGCCGAGCAGCGCGGGATCAGAACGGACCACGCGCGTGCACTCGACGACGTCGAGCTCAAGACCGGCATCCGCCGCAACCGGCGCGAATTCCGCCTTCAGGCCGAGAAGCAGATCGCCGATCACGAAATCCGTCTTCTCGGCGTTGACCGCGCCGGCATCGAGCTTGGAGATATCGAGCAGCGTGCCCAGCAGCGCCTCGACGCTGCAGAGTGCGCGATCCACGTGTTCCACGAACTGCCGCTCGCGCGCGTCGAGCGTTCCCTCGCCCAGCGCGGTGACGAACAGCCGGGCGGCGTTCAGCGGCTGCAGCAGATCGTGGCTGGCGGCGGCAATGAACCGCGTCTTGCCGAGATCTGCGTTCTCCGCTTCCGCCTTGGCGAGGCGCAGCGCGTCCTCAACCTCGGCCCGCTCGTAGATTTCCTGGCGCAGCATGCTGTTGACGGCGGTCAGTTCGGCGGTGCGTTCAACAACCCGGCGCTCGAGGCTTTCCTTTGCCTCCTGCAGCTGTCGTGCGGCCACCTTCAGGTCGGTGACATCGGTATAGGTGATAACGAAGCCGCCACCCGGCATCGGGTCACATCGCACCTCAAGCACCGTTCCGTTGGAAAGCTGCTGCTCGCTCTTGAACGGCTGATCGCGGCGGAACTGTTCGGACCGGACAACACACGCGGTCGGTGCTTCGGCTCCATGGTCGCCCCGCTCAATCCGGTAGCGGAGGTAATCCTCGAACGCAGCGCCCGGCCGCACCAGCCAGTCGGGCAGTTCCAGCAGCTCCTCGAACCGGCCGTTCCAGGCGACCAGCCGCGCCTGTTTGTCGAACACACAAACCCCTTGGGGCAGGCTGTCGAGGGTCGATTGCAGCAGGATCGATTTTTCCGCCAGCTCCTGCTCACGCCGGCGTTCCTCGCCGAGCTTGATGCCGGTGATATCGGCATAGATGCCGACCGTATCGCCGGTCCGGGTCTGGCGTTCGCGGATCTGCAGCCAGCGGCCGCTGGTCAGGTGCACGATGATGGGATCGGAGGGGTTGCTGTGCCGGTAGAGGCGGTCGCGTAACCAAACCTCCGGATCGCCGTCGATCTCGACCAAGCCGTTCTGGACCGTCCAGCGAGAAAGCTCACGGAACGGCAGACCCGGTCGCATCACCTCACGGATATCGGCAACACCGGACCAGAACTCGATAAATTTGGTGTTGCACAGGACCAGTCGATCGTCCGCGTCAAAGTGAACAAACCCCTCGGAAATGCTTTCGACCGCCTCCATCAGGCGGGTCTGGACCATTTCGGTCTGCGACTTGGCGTGGCTGAGCGCCTGGTTGCTGCGTTCGAGCTCGTGCAGCGCCGATTCCAGCCGGCGTGTCCGCTCACGAACCTTGTCTTCGAGGACAATGGCGGTCTGGAACAGCGAATACGCATTGCCCTGGAAGTCGATACCGCGCTCGACCTGATCCATCAGGACGGTGACGATCTTCTGCAGCTTGTCAGGTTCGAACGACAGGATGTCGAGCGGTTGTGAGCTGCCGGGCACCACGGCCCTCCGGGATTAGACGCTTCGGTTGGCGGCGCAGACGCCGATTGCCGCGCCGGTGAAGGTCTGGTTGACGTGCATCGCCTGGAACTGCTCGCCGAACGAGTTGAAGCCGATGACGTTGTTGGCGGCGAACAGCCGTCCGGCTTCCTCCTTGAGCTGACTCCGCTCCAGTTCGAGCGCGCGCAAGATGCAGTCGCAGCCGATGACGAGTTGCGGCGGCCCGATCTCGAGCGTGATCTCGTCGAAGAGCCTGCCGACGCTTTGCAGCAGGTCCGTGCTTCGCGCGACCGTCAGCACGATCCCCTTGTCGATGGCGCAGAAGAACGAGAGGCTTTCGTCGTCGTTCACCTTCTGGATGGAACGCGTATAGTACCGGCCGCCAACCTTCACCACGACGGGATGCGTCGCAAAGATCATTGGGGTCAGCTTCTCGTCGGCGAGACCGACCAGCCGTGCATATTCGCGCCCGGCCGGCTCGGCATTGATCTCGGTGACAATCCGGGCCACCGGGTCAGCTTCCGTCACCACCATCCGGGTCTCCGAATTGACGAAGTGGTCGACCGTGAACAGCCTGAACGGCGCCCGGGTGCTCACCAGGACCAGCACCGCCGTCTCGGTGCGGAAGCGGCCCCGATCAAAGACGTAGCTGCGCTGGAAATTCAGNTCCGCCCCCGAAGAACCGCCAAACAGCGGAATGTCGCCCAGCGCCTGTGAGATGACGCTCAGCACCACTTCCTCACGCTTGCACAACCCGTCGATCAACAGAAAGGCGAACGTGTTGTCGGCACCGGCATCGTGCCCTTGCTCGTCGCCTTCCCGGCTGAGACGGTCCAGCAGCGAACGCACGATGGCGTGGCTCTCGGCGATCGAAAAGCCGCGCAGATTGTCAATCGTGGCCGACACGGAGACGAACTCCGGCCGCGCCAGCGAAAAGCCGACGATGGTCCCGTTGAGGTAGCCGGCCGGTGTGATCTCGCCAGCACTGGTGCAGCCAATCAGCGGCGTGCCTGCGAACCGCGCGTTCAGTTCGCGCTCAAGCATCGGAATGTCGTATTCCGTGGATGCGAAGAACACCGCCAGCGAGGCTGCCGGATCGTAGATGCTGTCAAACAGTTCCCGAGCCGCCTGTGCGGGCTCGTGCGCGCGAAAACCCGCGTCGAATGCAGCTTCGACTGCCAACGTACATTCCGCCTCCCTCAGCGAATCACGCTGCCGTCAGCTTCGCTGCCAGATGCCGTTCGCTTGTGTTTGTATCGTTGGGCGTTTCCGCCAAACTAAAATTTATTCTAACAGGATAGCAAACATCGCGGAAGACGTGCGCCACACGTTAACGTCAGGGTTGGAGCGATGCTCCCAGGTGGGCCAAACCGACTGCCCGCAGCTTCCGGCCACGTGAACGGAGCCTACGAGAATACCCAGTAAGAGCATGACCATTCCATCAGATCGAACCGTGCTCTATGGGCGGATCGCTTTTGCCGCGCCGCCCGGGCACACGTCAATTCGAGCCGGACGGGACGTTCAGGATTTCGCTCTTTATGGTCTCCGAAAACGCTTGCGCGTTGTCGAGTTCCTGAGGAGCCATCGTCTTGGCGAGGGCATCTCGTTTTTTAACCGCCTGCTCATCACCGCCACGCGCCGCGAAATCGAACCAGACATAAGCCTTGCTCTTGTCCTCGGGCACTCCCAAGCCCTCGGCATAGATCGTGCCGAGATAGCGTTGCGCGACCGTGTCGTTATTGAATGCTGCCTTTTCAAGCCACTCCTTGGCGAGAGCGTAGTCTTGCAAGACGCCATCGCCATTCAGGTACATGATACCGAGGTCGCGCATCGCTTTAATGTCGCCGCCATTTGCCGATTTCGACATCCAGCGCGCCGCAACGTCGTCGTCCTTCGCAACGCCGATACCCTCGGCGTACATATGCCCGAGCCAGTATTGTGCGGCCGGGTCGCCGGCCTCAGCGGCCGCCTCGAAGCCCTGTTTCGCTGTGGCGTAGTCACCGCTACGGAACGCCTGCAACGCACTTGTCGTATCAGCACCGGCAAGCGGTGTAAGACCGACAATGAGCAAGCTGGCAAACAAGGCGGATCGAAAGAACGTACTCCCCATACCCTTTGTCCCCATCGGTTAAGGCGGATATCAAGCTGCGTACTTTAGATGCAGCAGCCTTGCACGCGCCACCCCGGCCTGACGATTTGGCTGCGGTCGAAACAACGCTTGAGGCTGGAGATCCCATGGGGCAGTCGCGATTGCATCTTCAATTCGGTATCCGCAACATCGCGTATTGGAGGGAATCATGTCATCGATTGCACACCTGCCTTGAGGGGCAGGCGGCAAAACTCGGCTTCAAGATAGGAAGTTTCTGTTTTGAATCATAGGCTTGGAGGATGCCGTGATCTGATCAGGCCGTGCACTAGCGGGGACGGCCGGCGATTCGCCCCGTCGGGTGGCTGGCGCTCATTGACGTACTGCGCCAGTCTTCGTCGAACAGATCGGCAAGGTTCTGCATCATCGTACCGCCCAGTTCTTCCGCATCTACCAGCGTGACGGCGCGGCGGTAGTAGCGGGTGACGTCATGACCGATACCGATCGCGCTGAGTTCCACCGGCGAACGGGCCTCGATCCAGGTGATGACGTCCCGCAGGTGGCGCTCCAGGTAGTTTCCCGGATTGGCGGACAAAGTCGCGTCGTCGACCGGCGCGCCGTCGGAGATCACCATCAGCACCCGACGTTGCTCGGCCCGGGCCAGCAGCCGGTTGTGCGCCCACAACAGCGCCTCGCCGTCGATATTCTCCTTCAGCAGCCCCTCGCGCAGCATCAGGCCGAGATTGCGGCGCACCCGGCGCCACGGCTGGTCGGCCGACTTGTAGATGATATGCCGCAGGTCGTTCAGCCGGCCGGGCGTCTTCGGACGTCCGTCCGAGACCCAGCGTTCCCGCGCCTGTCCGCCTTTCCAGGCCCGGGTGGTGAAGCCCAGGATCTCCACCTTGACCCCGCAGCGCTCCAGCGTGCGGGCCAGGATGTCGGCACTCATCGCCGCGACTGAGATCGGTCGGCCGCGCATCGAGCCCGAATTGTCGATCAGCAGCGTCACGACCGTGTCCCGGAACTCCGTCTCCTTCTCCATCTTGAAGCTGAGCGGATGAACCGGGTCGACGACGACGCGCGCAAGGCGGGCCGCGTCGAGCAGCCCNTCTTCCAAGTCGAACTGCCAAGCACGGGTCTGCTTCGCCATCAGGCGGCGCTGCAGCCGGTTGGCGAGCCGTGCCACGACCNNCTCCAGGCTGCTGAGCTGCTGGTCGAGCAGAAATCGAAGGCGGGTCAACTCATCGCTGTCGCAGAGATCATCCGCGGAGACCACCTCGTCGAATGCGGTGGTAAACGGGTGGTACACTGGGCCGGACGATNNGGCTGCGGATCCGTTTGCCGGTTGCGCCGTGCCGAGGGACCGCCCGGAGCGAGCCCCCTCGCCCGGCATCATTTGTTCGCCCGCAGCCTGTTCCGCGCTCGCCTCGGACCTCTCCAGCGGGCTGCCGCCCGCCGCCGTCAGGCCGGCTTCGGACCCGGTGTCGCTTCCCTGTGTCTCGGTCTTCTCCTCACGCGACTGCTGCTCGGTGTCGGAATTGCTCTCGTCGCCCTCATTGTCCTGGTCAAGCGAGGGATCGCTGTCGTCGATCAGATCCAGCGCCCGGATCATCTGCGCCACGACGTCCGCAAACGCCGCCTGATCGCCCATGCATTCGGCCATGCGCTTCAGTTGTTCGCCACAGCGCTCAGCGATCACCGGCCGCCACGAGTCCGCCAGGGTCGCAGCGTGTGCCGGAGGCCGGGCACCCGTCAGCCGCTCGCGGACGAGGAGCGCGATCGCATCGGCCATGAACGCTTCGTCCCGACCCTCGACCTTGGCAAACCCCTTGGCCTTGCAGGTATGATCCAGCCACGCATCGAGATTGGCCGCGACCCCGGACATCCGGCGGGCCCCCAAGGCCTGCACGCGGGTCTGTTCAACGGCATCGAAAACCGAACGGGCCGGCTGACTGAGCGGCAGCCGCCGCTTGTGCAGGGTGTCGTCATGGTAACGCAGCTGCAGCGCCAGCGAGTCGGCGGCGCCGCGCAGACGCGCCACCTCTGCCGGACCGGCGCGGGTGGTGGGCCCCGGAAGCCGCACCCGGTTGCCGCGCACGTCCGACTCCGCGCCGCCGTAGGTCACACCGACGTCCGGCCGCGCGGCAACAGCCCGCAATGCCGCCGCCGTCACCCGCTTCAGCAACTGGGCCGTCTCTTCGGGCTTTTTCATGTCCGTGCCGTCATCAGTGGCCGGATCCCTCCGCTCGCCTCAGCGCATCACTGCCCGCATCGCCGAGTCAGGCAATTCCTCGCCGAAGCAGCGCTGATAGTACTCGGCGACCGTCGGCCGCTCGATCTCGTCGCATTTGTTGAGGAAGGTAAGCCGGAAGGCGATNCCGACGTTGTCGAAGATGCGTGCGTTCTCCGCCCAGGTGATCACCGTTCGCGGCGACATCACCGTCGAGATGTCACCATTGACGAAGCCGGTGCGGGTCAGGTCCGCGAGTTCGACCATGGCGTCCACCTGTTCCCGGCCCTGCTTGTCGTCGTAGCCGGGCACCTTCGCCAGCACGATCTCGGTCTCTGCCTCGTGCGGCAGGTAGTTGAGCGTGGCGACAATGTTCCAGCGGTCCATCTGGCCCTGGTTGATCTGCTGCGTACCATGATAGAGGCCGGTGGTATCCCCCAGGCCGACGGTATTGGTGGTGGCGAACAGCCGGAACCAGGGATGCGGTCGCAGCACCCGGTTCTGATCCAGCAGCGTCAGCTTGCCTTCCACTTCCAGCACCCGCTGGATCACGAACATCACATCCGGCCGGCCGGCGTCATATTCGTCGAACACCAGGGCCGTCGGACGCTGTAAGGCCCACGGCAGGATGCCTTCCCGGAACTCCGTCACCTGCGCACCGTCACGCAGGACGATCGCATCCTTGCCGACCAGATCGATACGGCTGATGTGGCTGTCGAGGTTGATGCGGATGCACGGCCAGTTGAGGCGCGCCGCCACCTGCTCAATGTGCGTGGATTTCCCAGTACCGTGGTAGCCCTGAATCAGGACGCGGCGGTTGTACGCAAAGCCGGCGATGATCGCCAGCGTCGTGTCGTGGTCGAAGCGGTAGGCTTCGTCCGCCTCCGGCACGTGATCCTCGGTGACGCTGAACGCCGGCACGTCGAGATCGCAATCGATCCCGAAGGTCTGACGCACCGAAACCGTGATGTCGGGCGTGTCGAGAACACATCCCGTCTTGGCCCCGTCGGAACTGGCAATGTCTGAAGATGTGTGCACCGTCATATCTGACTCTTGCTCTTCGCCTTGTGGCAATCGGCCCGGACCGTGGCGCTGTCGAGCGTCATGCTCCAAGGCTGCTCATCACCGTCCGGTAGGCCTCGCTGATCGCCTTGAACCGCTCCTCGCAGGCCTTGTCGCCTCCGTTGGCGTCCGGATGGTGCCGTTTGACCAATAGCTTGTAACGCGCCTTGACGATAGCCACCGTTACCGGNGGCTGGAGGCCGAGCACCTGGAGGGCGTGTTGCTCGGGTCCCGCAGGCTCGTACCGCGGCGGCGCCTTCTGTTCGTCATCAAAGACACCGAAGTCGCCAAAGCCGCCGGCCGGCCGCGGCCGCCGCCAGCCCTGCCCTTCTCGCCCGTCCCCNAGTCGCCATGTCGGCCGCTGCCAGACCGTATCGAAGCGAATGTCCGCCTCGACTTCTCCATCGCTCATCCCCGCATAGTAGTTCCATGCGGCGTTGTAGAGGCGTACGTGCTCGAGACAGAACCACCAGTAGCGGTTCATCTGCGAACGCGAACGGGGCGCGCGATACATGCCGTGCCCACAACACCCGTCCCACTGACAGCACCGCTGTGGTGGAGCGCCGTTGGAAGCTGCAGCAGGCGGGACGAGCCGGTTTTGGGCGCGCATGCTCATACTATGGTTGCTCGCCGGACCTGAAGCAAGGCGTGCCGCCCGGCCCGGAAGAGGACAAAGGGGATGGGGACAAAGGTCTGGGGCCGGAGGCCGCAGAGTCGCCCGCAACGGCAGGCGCGAACGATGCCGGCTCGCGGCGGGCCGCCGTCAGGCTCAGCACCACGACGCCGGACGCGATCAGGGTGAGCCCGCCCAGAGTTGCTGCGGTCAGCGGCTCACCCAGTGCAAGCGCCGACGCCAGCACGCCCACCAACGGCACGCCCAGCGAGCCCAGGGCGGTGGTGGAGGCGGGAAAGCTGCGATTGACGGTTACGAACGCCCAATAACAGAAGGCGGATGCGACCGGACCGTTGTAGGCAAGGATCACCGCCAGCTCCCACGACCAGTGGATGGGACGATCCGCCTCGATGATCAGCGCAGCCGGCAACAGCAGCAGTGAGCCCAGCAGCAGCTGCCAGGGCATCAGCTGCAGGGGCGTCGACTGCCAGCGATGGGCACGAACGTGCACGATCGCGAGTGCCCAGGCGACCGCCGCCGCCAGCAGCATGCCATTGCCGAGCAGGGCGTGCGCATCGTCGTAGTCCAGCGCCAGTGGATTGAACAGCACCGCGAGCCCGGCCATGCCGAACGCCAGTGCCAGCAGCTGCGCCCAGCCGGCGCGCTCGTGCAGCAGCAGCGCCGACAAGGGCACCACCCAGATCGGCGTCGTATATGCAAGGATCGCCGATCGGCCAGCGTCGACGAACATCAACGCCGCGTGCGTCAATCCCAGGAACAGGGCAATCTGCAAAATACCGATCGACAACAGGATCGGCACATCGCCGCGCGGCGGCGCCCGCAGCCGCCCACTCGCCGCCAGCAGCAACAGCAAGGAGGTTCCGCCCAGCACCGTGCGGGCGAGCGCGAAGTGAAGCGGCGGCAGCAACGTCAGGCCAAGCTTCATGACCGGCCAGTTCACGCCCCACAGCAAGATCACCATGCCAAACAGGATCACCGCACGGCCGTTGCGCGAATCGTCCACCATTTACTCCTTCGGTTGCCGCCGGACTTGACCCCGGCTTCGGATGCTAGCACAACGCTGTGACATCTACCGGCGTTGCCACCATGATGATTTCTGTCGCCGAACGTATCCGCAGCAAGCTCACCCAGGCGCTGTCCCCAGGGCACCTTGACGTCACTGACGAATCCGCCCGACATGCCGGCCACGCGGGCGCCCGGCCCGAGGGTGAAACCCATTTCCACGTCGAGATCGTTGCCGAAGCGTTTCGCGGCTTATCGAGGATCGAACGGCAACGGCTGGTGCATCGGACGTTAGCCGAAGAACTCGCGGGTCCGGTCCATGCATTGAGCCTGTCGATCCGCGCGCCGGGCGAAGGATCACGCTGAAGACAGCCGACGAACGCCGCTGTGCGCTCGCACATCGGTCGTGTGAACGCCGCAACACTGATGAGGCGTATCTGGCTCGATGTTACGCCCTGAGGTAGATTATTACCGTACGTCCGATCACAAAGAAAGATCTCCTGATGCTTTACGGTTTGTTCCGCGGTCTGCTCCCCGCCGCAGCGATCGTTGTAGTGACTGCCGTTGCCTGTGCAGCCCCTCTGACACGCAAACGGCCACCCGGCCACCCAGACCGCTCAAGCGGACACCCAGACCGCCCAAGCGGCCACTCCGGCAGACAGCCGTGAGGTAGTTTCCTGCTCGAACGCGCAAAAGGCGGCGATACGACCGCCGTTGATACGCTGCGTCAGAAAGCGAACGCCGGTGATCCGGTGGCACAGACCGGCCTCGCCACCGTTTATCTGGCCGGCATCGGTGGCGTGACCAGGGACGACGCCCAAGCCGCCGAATGGACCCGCAAGGCTGCTGATGGGGATTCCCCGGCTCAATACGATCTCGCGCTGCTGTACTTTACCGGCCGCGGCGTGCCGCAAAACGATACCGAGTCGGCCCGATGGCTGCAGAAGGCGGCCGATAACGGCGTCGTTCCAGCTCAGAACAATCTGGCACTGCTCTACGCGATGGGCCGTGGCGTGCCGCAAGACTTCACCAAGGCGGCGAGCCTGTTCCGCAAGGCCGCCGATCAGGGGTTTGCTGAAGCTCAGAACAACCTCGGTGTCCTCTATGCCAAAGGCGAAGGGGTCAAGAAGAGCACGACAGAAGCCAAAAAGTGGTTCGAGAAGGCGGCCGCACAGGGGTATCCCTCGGCACAGCGCAACCTCGAACGGTTGCAACAGGAACAGCAGCCGGCACCAAAGAAATAGTGGAGTGGTGACAAACATACACAAACCGAAATGGAATACCCGAATAAAGGGTATTGCATGAAGGCATGCTCGTGTGAGTAATATGCACTTGCATTCGTGTCATCGCATACCCTTGCGAGGAGGAAGTCCATGGGCGGTAGCGGATGGATGCTTGTGACCGGCGGTTGGCTGTTGGCAGGACTACTCCTCTGGTCGCGCCCGCAGGCGGCGCGGCCGCGTCGTGTAACCCGGCGTCATCGGCACGTCCCGCGCTCGGACCACATCCTCTCCGATTCGCGCGATTGAGCCTGCGTCGCCAACCTGATCTGCACCGTTACCGACCGATCCCCTTTTTCTGAGGCGGCGATCTGTCGGAAGGAATGGGCATTTTTCGCCTCGATACGGCCAGACTGCGATCGCGATCGTTCCACGCGAAGGATTCATCTACACTTCAAATGCTCGGCATTGCTTTCGACGGGGTCTCCCGGTGCATCCGGCAAATCGTCGCCTCCTGGCCTTGCAGGCTTTTTCATTGCTGTTGCTGGCTGCCTGTGCTTCGCCAGGTCCGCAGCAGGATACATCAGCGCAGGTGTACGCTACGGTCGCTCGGGCGCGCAGCGGCGATGAACAAGCACGGCAGTCTCTGCAGCAGTCCGCGGCGCACGGCGAGGGTGCGGCCGAGTACGCCGTCGGTCTCGGGCTGGCGGAAGGCTGGGATGGTCCGCCCAATCTGGCACAAGCGTTATCCTGGTGGCGGCGATCGGCCGAGCGAGGCAACGCCGATGCGCTGAACGCGCTCGGCGTCGTTGCCGCCGAAGGGCAGGACGGTCGCCCACCTGACCTGGATGCGGCGCGCAGCTATTGGCAGCGAGCCGCGGCGCAAGGTCATGCGACGGCGCAATACAACCTCGCCAGCCTGATCGTCTCCAAGGCGGATTCACAAGCCGACATGTCGGAAGCGGCGGATCTGCTGCACCAAGCCGCCAGCCAGGGCGATCCCGACGCCCAGTATTTTCTCGCCAATCTCTATTACAATGGTGAGGGTGTACCGCGTCAGCCGTACGAAGCAACCCGCCTGTGGCGTCAGGCGGCCCAGCACGGCCACGCCGAAGCACAGCTGAGCTTGGCCGAGAATGCACTCGCCGGCATCGCCGGGCCGGTGGACATCGACGAGGCGACCCGCTGGCTGCAGATGGCAGCGGCACAGGGCCGCACCGATGCGGCCGGAATGCTGGCGCAGCTCAAGCGCGGCGAAATGCCGGAAACAACAATCGTACAGCGCCGCGCCGGTGGTTTGCCCCAACAACTCGCTGACTCCAACGAGATCGACGAGCCCGCAACACCTGTGTTCAAGAGACCTGTTTCCGGAAAGTCCTCCGGACGACGCGGCGCCGTGATCGCGAGCACATCGGCCTCGCAGAAGAAGACGCAGGCCAACGCCAAGCCGTTGGTAACAAAGCGCGCTCCGCGCGCGCTTCGGTTTCCGCAAATCTCGCCCGACCGCGATCGAGACGGCAGCGCGGTATTCACCCCCGGCAGCGAAGCCTGCACAAACGAAAGCCAGCGAGCTTGTCGCGGCCGGCCCTGCCAAACCGCGGCCGACCATCAACACGCGCGGCCGCTGATCCCCAGCTACGCTCTCTGCCCACTGTTGCCTGCGGCAGCGTGGTCGCCCGCCTCAGAGAGATGATGCCTCAGGCAAAGCAGCCATGATCTCGTGTGCACCGTCCCAGATCATCCGCAACGCCACGTAAAGAATAATCAGAAGGCCGGCGTAGGCGATCCAGCGGTAGCATTGCAGCAGGCGTGCGATCAGGCTCGCCGCCAATCCCATCAGCGCCACCGACAGGGCGAGACCGAAAACGAGAACGATCATATGTTCTCGTGCCGCGCCGGCCACAGCGAGCACGTTGTCCAGCGACATTGAAACGTCGGCAATGACGATCTGGCTGACCGCCTGGCCGAAGGTCTTGCGGACTGCCACAAGCTGTCTGGCACCGTTGCCAGCGCCAGAGTGTTCCGCCCCCGTTTCAGCCTTCTCCTCTACCGCTTCCAGCTCTGCCTCCTGGGTACCATCACGCAACTCGCGCCACAGCTTGTAGGACACCCAGAGCAGCAGCAGCCCNCCNGCGAACAAAAGGCCGATGATCTCCAGCAACTCGACGGTAAATAGCGAAAACACGATGCGGAGCACGGCGGCGGCCGTGATCCCCACCAGAATCGCCTTGCGACGATGATCGGATGACAGTCCGGCGGCTGCCATTCCAACGACGACGGCGTTGTCGCCGGCAAGCGCCACGTCGATCAGGATCACCTGGACCAATGCGGTCAGTGCTTCGGGATGGATCAGTTCGTGCAGCACGGCGCACCCTGCGGATGGCGGAAGTCGGACATGCGGGGATCCCTTGGAAGCGAGGACGGGAGCGTTCAGCGGCCGCGGAACAGCGAGCCGAGCACACCACGGACGATCTCCCGCCCAAGCCGGCTGCCGATACTGCGGGCAGCACTGTTCAGTAGTGCCTCGGCAGGAGTCTGCGGACCTCGGCGACTGCCGCCGCGGCGCTGGGACGCACGGGACGGAGCTTGGTTCTGGGTCGCGGCAGCCGCCGCGGCGTCCCGTTCTGCCCGGGCACGCAGTTGCTCGTACGCGCTCTCCCGGTCGATCGCGATGTCATAGCGGCCGGCAAGCGGGCTGGCAGCAAACACTTTCTGCCGCTCGGCCGCCGGCGCCGGGCCGACACGGGCCGCAGGTGGCGCGATCAGCACCCGCTGCACGATGCCGGGCGTGCCCTTCGCCTCCAGCATCGAGACCAGCGCCTCGCCCACCGCGAGTTCGGTGATCGCGTCTTCGGTCCGGAAGTCCGGGTTGGGGCGGAAGGTGGCCGCGGCCGCCCTCACCGCCTTCTGGTCCTTGGCGGTGAAGGCGCGCAGCGCGTGCTGCACCCGGTTGCCAAGCTGGGCCAGAACATCTTCTGGTATATCCGCCGGATTCTGGGTGATGAAGTAGACGCCCACCCCCTTGGAGCGGATCAGCCGAACCACCTGCTCCACCTTGTCGATCAGCGCCTTCGGCGCGTCATCGAACAGCAGGTGCGCTTCGTCGAAGAACAAGGCGAGCTCGGGCGCCGGCAGGTCACCCGCTTCTGGCAGCTCTTCGAACAGCTCGGACAGCAGCCACAGCAGGAAGGTGGCGTAAAGGCGCGGCTTGTTCAGCAGCGTGTCGGCACACAGGATGTTGACGGCACCACGGCCATCGGCACCGGTGCGCATCAGGTCCGAGAGGCCCAGCGACGGCTCGCCGAAGAAAGCTTCGCCGCCCTCGCGCTCGACCACCAGCAGCTTGCGCTGAATCGCCCCCACGGTGGCGGGCGCGATGTTGCCGTACGTGCCCTGCAGGCCCTTGGCATTGTCACTGACGAACTGCAGGATGGCGCGCAGGTCCTTGAGGTCCAGCAGCAGCATGCCCTGATCGTCGGCAACCGCGAACGCGGCGTTGATCACGCCCTCCTGNGTGTCGTTCAGCTCCAGCAGCCGGGACAGCAGCAGCGGCCCCAGCTCCGAGACGGTGGCGCGCACCGGATGTCCCTGCTCGCCGAAGACGTCCCAGAACACCACCGGACAGCCGGCCGGCTGCCGGGTCAGTCCCAGCTGTGCGGCCCGCTCGGCGAACGGCCCCGTGGTCTCGCCTGGAACACACATCCCGGAGAGGTCGCCCTTGACGTCGACCAGGAACACCGGCACGCCGCGCGCGGAGAAGCCCTCGGCCAGGGTCTGCAATGTCACCGTCTTGCCGGTGCCGGTAGCGCCGGCAATCAGACCGTGCCGGTTGGCGTAGCGGAGGTCGAGTGCGACGACCCCGTCACCCCTGCCCAGGATGATCCGTCTTCCGTGCCCATAGCCGCTGCCACCCGCCCGAACTACCGAGAATGGCTGCACATATCGTGTTCGCCCGGCCGTGGCAACGATGGGGGTAAACAGGCCGCGTCCACTCAGCTGCTCGGCAGCGTCACGGCATAACGGCGCGGCCAGGGTTCACCATGTGATCGTCGATCGCCCAGCGTATCTGTGAGGAATTCCTCACTCCAGAGCCAGCGTTCAGCCCCGACCGAGTGTCACCCTGAACAGCGAATTAAGGCCGCCACGCACCGCCTGTTCCAGGGCAACCTTGAAAGCCGCCTGACCGAAGATGATCCCCACCTGCCGCACCGGACCGGGCACGATCTCGTGGCCGTTGATCATCTGGGTCCAGGGGTTGCGGAGCGACCGTTGCCGTTGTCGTTGCCGCTGACCGGCCCGGCAGGACGGCCGGACTGAACGGTCAGCTTGCGGTTCACCGTATCGGCGAGACGATGGCAGGGAATGCGTCTCGGATCATAGTGGACGATCAGCGAGTTCGACGCGTGGCGGATTTCGACGCGATCCACGCCGTCCTGCGCGCTCAAGGCTTCCGGCAGGGCCCCAGCAGCGCGCTGTCGTTCCGCAGGCCGGGGATCTTGAAGCGGATCCGCCCTGGCACGTGATGTACGTCGCAAGCCATTGACAACGCCTCGACCAAAGCATTTCGTCTGCATTTATATACTGCGATTGCCTATCACTGTCATCTACGCGGACACAGCACACGCCACGTCACCCAAACTCGTGATCAGGTCGTCGCAGGCAGCAGGCGGGTGCGTTGCGGTCCGACCAGCGCCCGGAGCAAGGTGGCGATGGTCACGCCGTTGTGCGCCACCGCCGAGACGGCCGGCGAGGCAAATCCGGTGCTGGCAGCCAGGAACAGCAGCGTGTTCAGGCCCACCGCCCAGCCAAAGTTGCTCTTGATGAGATAGAGCGTTTCGCCAGCAAGGGCGCGGCTCTCGACTATGCCACCCAGTTCGTCGCGCAGCAGCACCACGTCTGCGGTGGCCCGGGTCAGATCGGCGCCCCGCGGCATGGCGATGCCGACGTCGGCAGCAACCAGCGCCGGCGAATCGTTGACGCCGTCGCCGACGAAGGCCACCCTTCGGCCGGCAGCCTGCAGCTCGCGCACCACGCCCGCCTTCTCTTCCGGCTGGCGCTCGGCGAAGACCTTGTCGATGCCGAGCTCGTCGGCCAGTGCCTGCGCCTTCGGCTCCCGATCCCCGGTCAGCAGCACCAGCGAACTCACGCCCAGCGCCCGCAAGCCAGCGAGGGCCTGCGCCGCCTCCGGCCGGGAGCGATCGCGCAGCCCGACGATGCCGGCCGGCTGACCCTCGATCGCGGCATACAGCAGGATCTTCCCTCGGCTTCGAGCCGCTGTGCGTCGGCTNTCGAACTCGGCAAACGGCACCTTCTCGTGCGCTTCCAGGAAATGCCGGCTGCCAACGACAATCCGCTTGCCGTCCGCCTCGCTGATCAAACCGTGTGCGACGATGAAGTCCACGCCGTCGTGGTGGATGTGTTTGAGGTCATTCTGCCGCGCCTTGCGCACGATGGCGTCGGCCACCGGGTGCGTCGCGTGCTCCTCGAGCGAGGCCAACAGCGCCAGCAGCCGGTCCTTGCTTCGCTGATGATCGATCGAGACGATGTCGGTGACGGTGAGATGACCGAAGGTCAGCGTCCCGGTCTTGTCGAAGACGAAGGTGTCGATCTCCGCCAGCGCCTCGATGCTGCGCCCTCCCTTGATCAGCACGCCCGCCTTGGCGCCGCGATACAGCGCGGACTTGATCGCCACCGGCGCTCCCAGCTTCAGCGCGCACGAGTAGTCGATCAGGAACACCGAGGCGAGACGGTTCAGATCGCGGGTCAGCAGAAACGTCAGCGCGCCCATACCCAGCGTGAACAGCACGCGCTGCGAGGCGAGCCGCTCCGCCCTCGACTGGATCATCGGCTTGCGCTCGAGCGCCGACTTGATGAAGGCGGCGATCCGTGCCGTGGTCGTGGCGTCGCCCACCCGCACCGCGCGGACCCGCAGCCGCCCCTGCTCGACCACCCCACCCGCGAGCACCATGCCACCGGTCTCGCGGTCGACCGGTACGCTTTCGCCGGTGATCGAAGCGAGGTTGACGGTGGCGGCACCGCTGACGATCTGGCCATCGACCGGGATCATGTCCCCGGGGCCGACGACGACGATGTCTTCTTCGCCAAGCTCGCTGGCGGCGACCTCGACCAGCGTGCCATCGGCGGCCTCGCGCCAGGCCCGGGACGGCGGCGCGGTGAGCATCTGGCGCAGCAGTGCCGTCGAGGCCTGGCTCGTCGTCGCTTCCAGGTAGTTGCCCAGATGCAGGAAGGTCAGGGTCGCCGCAACGGTACTGAACTGGCGGCGCAGCAGCGCGATGGTGAGCGCCGTTGCGTCAAGCAGCTCGACCGACAGGCCGCCACGGCCAAGTGCCGCCACGCCTTTGAATATTGTGGGAGCCGCGATCAGCCAGGCGGCGCGGACCTGCAGGGCCGGCGGAAGGAAGCGCCGCGCCAGCAGGAAGGCGGCCGACACGAACGTCGCGCGCAGGTACCGGGCGACGGGGCTCGCCGGCAACCGCTGCACCGGGCGGATGTGCGCCGCTTCGGCGAGCCGGCGCAGCAGCGCTTCGCGCGTGCTGGCACGCCCGTCATACGCGACGGCAAGGCTGCGCGCCATCGCATTGGCCCGCGCCTGGCGCACGCCGCCCACCAGTCCCGGCAGGGCATCGACGAAGTCCCCGTCGAGCCGCCCGTCCAGAGCGCTCGCGAAGCGGATGCGGATGCGGCGCGGCAGCTCGTGCGCGATGATCAGCACGGCGCTACGAGCCCGCAACAGCGCGAGTCATGGAATAACGACCCCAGGGATTTACGCCGTTCAGGCGAGTTCTTCCTCTTCTTCTTCCTGCGTGCTCTCGTGGTGAACTTCCGCCTGCGCGTCATGGAAGCGCTCCTGGCTTCCGCCAGACCGGAGGTGATCGCATTGGTGGTCCGGGCGACGGTCCGGAACACCGCGCGCTGCACGCCGGGATTGCTCACCAGCAAGGTGACGACCGCACCGACACCAAGCCCGGTCAGAAAGGTGTGATTACCCAGCTTGTGCATGATCGGATTGACGGGGTCCTGCATCGCGTCTCTTCCTTTTACGACAGAACGATCCAGAATGATGGACAGACGTTCCGGGGCCGATGGATTTGGTGTGGTGTGTTTGAGTTGGCGCGCCCGCCCGCGATCCTAGGCGGACGGCAGGGCGTTTCCGGCCGACGTATTCGTCGAGCCCGAGGCCGCTTTCTTCGCTGTCTTCGCCGCCGCAGTGCCGGTCCGCGGCGCCTTTGCGACCGCGGCCTTCTTCTTCGGCTTGACGTTGCTCAGCACGGTGAGGGCTCCGATGCCGGCTGCTGCCAGCACGACAATGCCAACCACCGGATGCGCGCGCACCATATGCCCCGCGACCGAGGCCACGGCCATCGTCGTCGCCCCCTGGGCGCTGCTCTTGACGATGTTGCGGATCGCCTCGTCGCTGCTGATCTCGCCCTGCTTCACCCGCGCCAGTTCGGACACGCCGGTGCCGATGCCGCCCAGCGCCGCGCCGAAGGCGCCCGCCTGCACGACGCTGGCGACACTGGGCAGCAGCGTGCGTCTGGCGGGCACAGCCGGTGCCGCCGCCACTGGTGCCGGCACTCCCGGCTGCGCGCGCACGCTCAGCGCCCGCTGTCCCGAAGCAGGGCCGTGGTCCCCTATGGGATCGGCCTCAGCCGCCGCGTGTTCCTTTGCGTGTTTGCCGGCGCTCTTGGCTGCGTGCATTGCCGCCTCCTGCGCGGCGCTACCCTGTGCGGCGCTGCCGCTCCCTTCGGACATGGCCTTGGAGCCGTGCGATTGCGCCGAAGGCGCGTCGTGCTGCATGTGATGTCCCATCGACCTATCCGTGATTGTCCTGCTCCTGCGCGGGCACAAGATGTCCCGTCAGCGCCGTGTACGCCTGTCGTGCGGAGTCTTCCGGGCCGTCGATCAAACTGTGCCAGAGCGGCGGCGCGATTACGTGGTGATCGTATTCAATCACCGCCGACAAGGTTGCCGGCGAGACTTTCAAACTACGAACGCCTTCGATTTTGTCAATCATCTTGCGGATGTCCGCCAGCGACAGGCCGGACGCATGCCGCAGCACCGCCTTCGAGACCCGCACCCGCAACCGGCCGGGAACATGGTGCACGACCTGCAGAAAGTCGGACAGCGCCAGAAGATCCCCGCCTGCCACCTGATGCATCGAACGCCTCTTGTCCCGTCTGCCGATCCTGGTTTGTCATAGCATGAACGCGGACGCAATCAAGAATGCAACTCATGCGCATCTGCTGTGCGTGCACCGAACGACCCGAGGCTCTTAACGTCAGGGAACTAGGCCCAGCAGCTGCCAGGCTTTTCCCGGCAGGTCGAAGGCAACGAGATCGCGGGCCATGTCGAGCAGCCCGAAGCCGAACCAGGGCATGACGTGGACGATCACCCCCAGAAGNATCAGCAACTGCACGGCCAAGCCGAGGATCACCCCGCCCACCGTCTGCAGCGCCAGCACCACCGGAATCCAGACGCGCTCGGCGGACGTCACCGCCCTGTCCGCCGGCAGAAACCTCAGCAGCCACGACGGCAGGAAGGGAAGGCCGCGCATCAGCGATGCACCGCCGATGCCGAGGTTGATCAGGCTCGGAACCAGCGTCGACAACAGCAGCGCGTACACCCACCAGAACTCCGGCTCCAGCGCCGTTTCCCGGTTGCCGATGCCGGCGAACAGCCGGTCGAGCGACAGGATCGCGGCGCCACCGCCGAGAACGGCCAAACTATTGAAGGCCTGGATGCCGAGCACCATGGCGATCGTCAGCCCGGCGACAAAGAACGCGGCGCAGACAGCGTCGATCAGCGCCAGCAGCAGCGGCCACCAGCCTCCNCGCTCCAGCCCGACGCGCAGCAGCGCCCGCGTCAGCCCCAGCGAAGCCCAGTCGAACGGCGCGTTGACCAGCGTCAGCAGCCCAAGAAAGAGCAACAGTGCGCCGGCCCGAATCCAGTTTTGCAAGGACGCCAGTTCATACGCAAAAAACAGACAGAGTGTAGTCAGGACACAAAGTAAAATGGTCAGAAAAATTCCTTGCCAATATCCTCGAACCGCTTTTTCGTTTACGAGCACGACGGCGAGCGAAGGAAATAACGCCAGCGAAAGCGAAAGCGAAAGCGAAAGCGAAAGCGAAAGCGAAAGCGAAAGCGAAAGCGAAAGCACCAGATCCAAAGAAAGCGACAGAGAAAACGACAGAGAAAGCTATAGCGAAAACAACATTGTCAGCGTCAGCGCCAGCGCCAGCGCCAGCGAAAACGACAGCGAAGGCACCAGCTAAAGCGCCAGCTAAAGCGCCAGCTAAAGTGACAGCCACTCCTAGCCAAACCCAGAACCANNCCGGCCCTCAAATCGGCTGCATCGCCACATCGCGAAGGCAATGAAACTCATGGCAATCAACATCAGCACCCGCTCCCACCCTACGAGACCAGGGGACAGTCCGAGAGCGGCTTCGGCCGGGCCACGGTGGCCGGAGACAGTCCACATCAGAAAAATGGTCGCGATCGGGTAGATCAGCGCCAGCAGCAGGCAGCGGTCGAACGCTGGCGCCGTCCACAACGGTGCGGCGGTCTTCAACAATCCGAAGGCGTGCGGAAACAGTCCGCGCTCCGCCATGCCCTGATCGCCTAAAAACCTTTCAACCCTGTCGAGGAAGCGGGTCAGCCGCTCAGCATAAAGCCGCCCAGCGAGGCCGCCGCCCGCGAGGCTGCGGCGCAACGCGAGATATCCCTCGCGCTCGTGCGCCTCAGACGACGGCGCGCTGACCGCAAGGATACCCGCATACCGCTGGTAGAGGACGGTATACCAGACACCGATCGCCGCACAGGCGATCGCCACCGTGTCCGAGCGCGGTGCCCAGCACCCCGCTGATCCGCCGGCGAGAAGCCCCACCAGCCAGCCGGCTGCGCCACCAAGTGCACCGCCCAGCCCCTTGGCAATCCCGCTGCCGTCCGCCATCCCCCGCCCCCTGCGCCGACGCTCCGTTGCGCCCTATCCAACCCGTTTGGGTCGACGTTGACCAGACCAAACTACGATGCAGACGGCCCAATTGCGGAGGTGGCGGTCGCCGGATAGCATGCCGCCCTGCCGTGGGACGTGCGCCTGCATCCGGTATGGAGATGCGCTCCGCGTCGATGCCACCGGCACGGTTTCACACCTATCGCGCGATGATTGCTGCTCTTTGAGGAAGGAAACGCTTCCATGCCGGATAAGTCCGGACTTGCCCGCAAGTATTTTGGCTCCTCATTTGACAAACTAACCCAGATCGAGCAACGCGTTATTCATGATATCCTCGCGCGCCGCAAGACTGCCGTCAACGTCAGCAAGGTTGTTGATCAGGATCTGACCTTCGGCCAACGCATAGCCGATCGGGTCGCGGCCTTTGGCGGCTCATGGACATTTATCCTGATCTTCCTGTTCGCCCTGATCGCGTGGATCATTCTCAATTCATATATTCTGCTGCACTTCGGCGACGAATTTGACCCCTATCCCTATATCCTGCTCAATCTGTTTCTTTCGATGCTTGCCGCTTTTCAGGCGCCGATCATCATGATGTCGCAAAACCGCCAGGCGGTGAAGGACCGGGCCGATATGGCCCACGACTATGAAGTCAATCTGAAGAGCGAGATGGAGCTGATGCAGCTGCACGACAAGATGGACCTGCTCGTGCAGCAGAAGTGGCAGAGCCTCCTTGATGCCCAGGAGCAGCAGCTCGCGATGCTGAACCGTATCCTCCAGCACCTGGAATCGCAGGCGTAGCCACACACAGATTGCTGCGGGGACCCGCCCCATTCCCCGGATTACGCCATCTGGTCCATCATCAGCAGCGTTCCAGCCGCCGTCGCCTGCTCACCGCAGCCGATCGGGCGGAGCAAAACCAGACCATCGCCGAGACCTGCGATCCCGAAACCGGCGAAATCAGCAAGTGTTTGATCCCGGCATTTAATGGTGCAATCTTTTCACGGGAGTGGAAGGAAGCCCTATGGGACAGGTTCTGCACGGGTGCGCCCGCACGACAGAGGCGGTGCGACTGATCCGCCGTTGCCGCCTCCTCAAGGTCGCCACACAATTCGCCGGTGATACCATCCAGCGCGTGGAGCGGGCGCGACGCCGGATGAGCGGCACCCTCGATGCGTCGCAAGGCGCAGGCACCGCTGTCGCCCACATCGCGCAGCTCGGCCTTCACCTTGCCGCCGTCGATTACCGCGAGGCGGTTGGTGAGATTACGATCGGCCATGGTTCGGATCAGCCAAAGTGGTGGTCGGGAGATGTTGTTCCAGACACGGGATGCCGGATGATGGCGGCATCGCTGATGACCGGAGACCCCGCGATGACACCCGACTGGCCAAAAATGATGGCCGCCTACAATCACTGGATGAACGAGCGCATCTACGCGCTGCTCGCAGACGTCCCGGATGCCGAACGAAAATGCGACCGCGGCGCCTTCTTCGGCTCGATCCATGGGACGCTCAATCATCTGCTGTTCGGCGATCTGATGTGGATGGCCCGTTTCGAAGGCCTTGAGCGGCCGCACCTGAAAATGGGTGAGATCATCCACGACGATTTTACCGACTTGCGCGTGGCCCGGATGGAGATGGACGCGCGCATCATCGCTTGGACGGACAGCCTCGATGCCGGCTGGCTCGCCGCACCTCTCAACTATCGCAGCGGTGTCGACGGTGTCCTGCGGCGGCTGCCGGCCTGGACCCTGGTCACGCACATGTTCAACCATCAGACCCATCACCGCGGCCAGCTGACGACGCTGATGTTCCAGATCGGGATCGATCCCGGCGCAACCGATCTGCCGTGGCTTCCCGGCCTCACCGAGGACGGATTCTCAAAGACCTGAACGGCTGCAGCGGAAACGATTGATGGCAATCGCATTCAGGTTCCGTCGCCCAGCCATCTGCGCGCGCAGTGGCTCGTCTGCTGCGACACCAGCCTGCCAAGGTCAGCGGCGAACAGATTGCGAGCCGTAGTGTTGTTCGCTAGATTTCACAATCACGTAGATACAAAAACAAGAGAGTGAGATCGTTGCTGCAATGGCGAAGGGATATTGGATAGCCCGCGTCGATGTGAATGACGCCAGTATCTACGAGCAATATGTGGAAGCGAATGCCGAGGCGTTCACAAAATTCGCTGCTCGGTTCATCGTACGGGGCGGTCGATTCGACACCGTCGAAGGAGCGTCCCGCAGCCGCAATGTCGTCCTTGAATTTCCGGATTTTGAGACCGCTGTGGCGTGTTACAGATCGCCTGAATACCAACGTGCGAAGTTGCTTCGTCAGGCCGCCGCTGTTTCGGATGTGATCATCATCGAGGGCTACGACGGACCTCAACCGGCCTCGTCCTGAGCAATCCGGTTTACCAAGCTCGCTGGCTTCGAAGGCCAGCGTGTTAGATGTTTGATCCCGGCATTTGATGGATTGGGTCGAGTGTGAATCGTTCTGGCTCTGAAGTCCAGACTTTGCAGATGTATTCGTATGGGGTGAGGCCGCGCAGNNGGTCTTCAATCTTCTGCCGAAGTTGTAGGCTGCGATGAAGTCGGCGAGATGCGCTTCGAACTTGGCGTGATCGTCATAATGGAAGCGCTTGACGGTGGCCTCCTTGATGGTCCGGTTCATTCTTTCCACCTGACCATTCGTCCACGGATGCTTCACCTTTGTCAGGCGATGCTCGATGCCGTTTTCCTGGCATCGCCTGTCGACCATGTGCGTCATGTGGCGGGCGGTTGGACCGTCTGCATAACGCGGTGGGACGGTGAACGGGATGCCATTGTCGGTGAGCACGGTGTGGATCTTGTAGGGCACGGCCTCGATGAGGGCTGAGAGGAAGGCGGATGCGGACGTGCGCCCGGTTTTCCTTGCGACCTGCACGAAGGCGAATTTGCTCGTGCGATCAATGGCAACGTAGAGATAAAGCTTACCCTCGGCGGTCTGCACTTCGGCACTATCGATGTGGAAAGAGCCGAGGGGATCGGTCTTGAATTTTTCTGTGCCGGCTTGTCTTCTGCGACATCGGGCAGTCGGCTGATGCCGTGGCGCTGCAGACACCGATGCAGCGAGGAGCGCGTCAGATGCGGGATCGTCGGCTGAAGCGCAGACAGGCAATCGTCCAGCGGCAGCAGCGTGTGGCGCCGAAACGCGACAATAACCGCCTCATCTTCGATCGAAAGCACTGTCGAATGCGGCTCTTTCGGTCCCGTCTTCAGATCGGACGTTGATGTCCGCTTCTTCCACTTCGCGACGGTCTTGGGGTTGATCCCGTAGCGCTTCGACAGCGCCCTCAGGCTCTCTTGACTATTTTGTATCGCTCGACGCACCGCCTCTGTCGTCCGGGCGCCCCGGTGCAGAACCTGTCCCATAGGGCCTCCTTCCACTCCCGTGAAAAGATCGCACCATCAAAGGCCGGGATCAAACACCTAGTGGTACAAATCAGACGGATGAGTCCGGAGAGATGTCAATCACAACAATGCGTTGGGGTGGGCTCGATAGGTGCGTAGCGTCTGATTCCGACCACTAGTGGATGAAATCTGACGGAGGAATCCGCTGGGGATTCCCGCGGGCTTGCGGCTGTGCGAGTCTGCGGGATGCGTATGGAGATTAGCGTTGACGTGAGTGCCGCGGATCGTGCTCGGCTCGAAGCGATCGTTGCGGACCGGAATAGCCCGCAGAAGCTCGTCTGGCGGGCTCGGATCGTGCTTCTGACGGCGGACGGCGCCGGCACGAACGAGATCATGCGCCGGTGCGGCAAGAGCAAGACCTCCGTCTGGCGTTGGCAGGAGCGATTCATGGTGAAAGGCGTCGCCGGGCTGCTGCGTGACAAAACGCGGCCGTCGCGCATCCGCCGCTGGGCGCCGAGGTGGCCGCACGGGTCGTCGAGCTGACGCAAGGCGATCCGCCGGGCGAGGCGACGCACGGACGGCGCCGGCCATGGCCAAGACAGCCGGTATCAGCGTCTCCTCGGTGCAGTGCATCTGGCGCGCGCACGGGCTTCAGCCGCACCGGGTGCGCCAGTTCAAGCTGTCGCGCGATCCGGAGTTCGTCCCGAAGCTCCGCGACATCGTCGGCCTCTATGTCGATCCGCCGTCCCACGCCGTCGTGCTCTCGGTGGACGAGAACAGCCAGATCCAGGCGCTCGACCGCATCCAGCCGGGCCTGCCACTGAAGCCCGGCCGATGTGGGACGATGACGCATGATTACAAGCGCAACGGCACGACGACCCTGTTTGCCGCGCTGAACGTTCTCGAAGGCAAGGTGATCGGCCGCTACATGCAGCGCCACCGGCACCAGGAGTTCATCCGGTTCTTGAACGCGATCGAGGCGGCGGTGCCGGTCGGCAAGATCGTCCACGTCATCTTCGACAACTACGCTACCCACAAGCACCCGAAAGTCAGGGCCTGGCTCGACCGATATCCGCGCTTCGTCTTCCACTACACGCCAACCTCGGCGTCGTGGCTCAATGCCGTCGAGGGCTTCTTCGCCAAGCTGACAAAGCGCCGCTTGAAGCGCGGCGTGTTCCGATCGCTCGTCGAGCTCCAGACCGCCATCAACCGCTTTCTCGTCGACACCAACGATGACCCCAAGCCCTTCGTCTGGACCGCCGACCCCGACAAAATCATCGCCGCCGTCAGACGCGGGCATCAAACGTTAGATTCAATCCACTAGGGTCCGGACTCAATCAGGTCCAGTAAGCGACGATGGTGGCGAGGGCGAGAGATGAGGCGTAGTTTCTGGCGAGTTTGTCGTATCGGGTGGCGACGCGCCGGAAGTCCTTCAGGCGGCAGAAGACGGCTTCGACCATCCAGCGGAACTTGTAGCGGCGTTTGTCGAAGCTGATCTTGCGTTTGCGGCATCTCCGCCCTGGAATGACCGGTGTGGCCCCTTTGTTGCGGATCACCGTCCGCAGGGTGTCGGAATCATAGCCCNNTTGTCGGCCAGAATGTGGCGACAGGTGTCGACCTCGGCCAGCAGGTCTTCAGCCATCGTGATGTCGGAGACAGTGCCGGCGGTGACCTTGAGGACCACCGGGCGGCCGAGTGTATCGCTCAGGGCGTGGATTTTCGTCGTCTGCCCGCCTCGGGAGAGGCCGATCGCCTGAGCCTTCGCCCCCTTTTCCGCCGTGAGCGCAGCGGTGCGCTTTCACATAACTGCCGTCCATGGCCACCGCGGTGGTGATCCATTGGCCGGCGGCCAGCGCCTTGAGGATCCGGCGCCAGTGATCCCGGCGGGACCAGCGGTTGAAACGGTTGTAGACCGTTGTCGGAGGACCGTAGTCCGGCGGACAATCCCGCCAGCGGCACCCACTCTTCAGAACATGGATGATCCCGCTGATGATGCGACGATCATCCACCCGCCGTGCTCCCGGCTGGTTCTTCGGCAGATGCGGCTCGATCGCCGCCCAGGCGTCGTCGTCCAGCCAGAACAAGTTCGCCATATCCACCTCCAAGGCTCAAATACCGCCTTGGAATCACGTTCATAACAATATTTCAATATGTTAATCAGGTTCAGACCCTAGGATCGCTCCTCTGCAATCAACCCGCCAGTCGTGAAGGTCTTCAGTCCACCGCGAGGATGATGTGCGAGGCCTTGATCAGTGCACAGGCCCGATCGCCGACCTTGAAGTCGAGGCTGCCGGCGCTTTCCTTGGTGATGATCGAGGCAATCGACTTACCGTCACCCAGATCCAGTATGATCTCGCTGTTGACGGCACCATCTTCGCGGCGGGCAACGGTGCCCCGCAACACGTTACGCGCTGACGTCCGCCCCACTTCCGCTTCCGGAGCCAGCAGCACGAAGCTCGATTTGATCAGGGCGAACACCTCACGCCCAGGCGCGAGTTCCAGGCTTTTGACACTCTCTTCGGTGATGATTGCCACAAGCTTGATCGACTCGGAAACGACCAGATCGATCTCCGCATTGACGGCGCCGTGTTTTACCTCGGCGACCGTGCACAACACCATGTTCCGCGCACTCGTCCGCATCATGTGTCTCCAGGATAACGCGGGGACGGCGAGATCCGACCCCAGTTCGATACTGATGGTATGTGCTTGGCGGTGCAACTCCCGCCGGATGGTCTGCACCGCACGCAGAAAGCGACGACCATCTTCGGTCAGCGACGCCCCACCACCGGATCGACCACCGGTACGCCCCAACACGAGAGGCTGGTTTGCCAGTCCGTTGATCGCTGAAACCGCATCCCAGGCACCCCGGTAGGTCAGACCGACCGTGCGGGCCGCAGCAGAAATCGATCCCATCGTATCGATGGCTTCCAGCAGCCGGATCCGCTGGTCGCTGATTTCGATGCCGTCTTCGCTGCGGAAGCCGACGATGGTCTGCAGTCGTTTTAGTGTCATGGGCGGCGATCGCTCCCGGTGTGCGTCGACGGGGGCGGCGACGGGAACGCCTCTTGGTAGGATGCGAGCCTAACATCCCCGAGGGCGGGGAAGCCACGTCGTTTGCAACCGGTTGGCGGCGGCACATACCCTGCATCGCGTCATGCAGCGCTCGGCCTCAGGTGGGCCGGACAGGTGCGGAACTGTCCCACGGCGCAACCGGCGAGCACAAACAGCGACAGGCAGTGGAATTGGACAATGGATCAGGTGATCTTCTACGCAAAGCCAGGATGCAAGGGAAACGCACGGCAGATTCGCGTGCTGCAGGCATCCGGTCACGACGTCATCGTGCGCGACCTGCTGTCGGAGTCATGGACGGCAGAAAAACTGCACAGCTATTTCGGTAATCAACCCGTCGCCGCTTGGCTCAACCGGTCGGCAGTGCGGGTCAAGAGCGGGNAGATTGTCCCCGAACGTCTTTCCGCCGAAGAGGCCATGGCGTTGCTGCTCGCCGATCCGGCGCTGATCCGCCGGCCGCTGATCGAGTACGCGGGTGAGCGGCACGCCGGCTGGGAGCCGGAGCGAATCGCCACCTGGATCGGTCTGACCGGCGCGATGTCGCCTGGCAAGGAGGGATGTGCCGGGGCACTGTCCGCCGGAATCGCCCGCGGACACCCCAGCGGCCGCAACCGACTGTCAGCTCGCCGCCGAGCGTGGGTAAAGAGTGCTGTTTTGAGGTGCTGCTGACGGAGCGCTTGAAGCCGTCAGCCGTGCCCCGAAAACGCGTCGCGCACCTTGCAGACAAGCGACATCACGCGCCGCGATGGCGGCGGCGCCAGCTTGCCTGCAAGATAATCAGCCACCGCCTTGCGTGCATCCCGCTCGCGCGTGTGCCGCACCTCGGTACCGCGCTTGTGCATNCTTTTCAAGAACCCCTCGCCTGAAAACCGGGTGATCAGGACCGCAGCCCCATCCAGCGGATGTGGCCCGGGGCCCTTGAAGCGATGGAAGATCAGCGGTGGCGGCAATTCGAGCTGCTCCTTCAGGACCGGGGCACCGGTGCCGTCCGTCTCGAACACCAGCCAGCGCCGGGCGTGGCCGGCGTGGCCGGAGACGGTCCGAAAGTCCTGGCTGCTGACCACGATTTTCACAGGCGATGTCTGCATGCGCGGATCTCTTTCGTCTGCCCGTTCGCCTCAAGCGCCCGGGATATCCTACAGCCCGCAGACCTCCGGCCCTCATACCATCGAAAAGGATCCGTTTGCAGCAAACAAGGTGATGCCGAAACCGGCCTGCGGGGAGGTGTCCGCCGGCAACACTCCAGCGGACACCCAAACCGGCAAACTAAACGCTGGCGGCCGGCGTAAACGACTTGCCACAGACGCAGGATGCCTCGGCCTGCGGGTTTTGAAAGACGTAGCTCGCGCCATCCAGGCCTTCGACGTAATTGATCCGTGTGCCTTTGATCAACTTGCCGGTCTCTTGATCAACAAAGATCGGCAGTCCGTCATATTCAAGGATGGTGTCGTTGGCATCTGCCTGCGGCTCCAGATCGAGCTTGAACTGGAGCCCCGCACAGCCGCCTTCGACCAACGATATGCGCACTCCGCTTGCTTCGCCTGCAGCGCCCTGAAGTGTGCGCTTCATGGCCGCAATGGCACTTTCCGTCATTTCCAGCATAAGCATGTCTCCTGGTTCGTTCGTCGGTCCTCGCGAACCTCCAGCAAACCCCAGGCCATCTGCACGCGCGCGGAGGCCTGAATGAACTTACGGTCGATAACAATGGCCTTCACGCCGTGTCATCACCTGCCGTCAGCGGCTCTTCGGAGCACATCCGCCTGAAACATCCGCCCATATCGTGAGCACCAAGACCAGCGCGAAGTACTGCGTCAACGGCATGAAGAGGCCCCCGATTTTGGGACGAGGGCTTGATTTGATCTGGGTCGGCTCCGTGGTGATAGACGGAGCCGATGATGAAGAAACCGAGACGGAAGATCGATGCAGGTCTGAAGGCGAAAATTGCCTTGGAGGCACTACGGGAGCAGGCGACGGTGGCGGATCTCGCTGTACGTTATGAGGTTCATCCCAACCAGATTTACGCTTGGTGCGCGCAGCGAGGCGCAGCCTCTGGAAACAGCTGCTGGACAACGCGGCGCGCGCCGTCGACTCCGGGATGGGCGTTGATGCCGAACAGACACACGAGCGGGAGATCGAGAAGCTGCACGCCAAGATCGGGCAGTTGACGGTGGAAACCTCTTTTTAGCGCGGAGGTCCGGGCGATGAGCAGACCGGACCACAGAGCGATGCTCGAGCGCGGCGATTNNGCGGAGAGTTCGATCCGCCGCCAGTGTCACCTGCTCGGGATTGCCCGGTCGGGAGTTTATCGCCCTGTTCCGGCGAACGACGACGTCGACCTGGCGCTGATGCGGCGGATCGACACACTGTTCATGGCCTGGCCGTTTCCCAGGAGCATCTTGGNNGGTTCGCGGCGGATGACGACGATGCTGCGCGCCGAAGGGATCACGATCAATCGCAAGCGGGTGCAACGATTGATGCGGCGGATGGGGATCGCCGCGCTGGGGCCAAAACCGAAGACGACGAAGCCGGCACCGGACCACAAGATCGGGCGACNNAAGATTTTCCCCTACCTCCTGCGCGACGCGGTGATCGACCGGCCGAACCCAGTGTGGGCGGCGGATATCACATACAGTCCGATTGGTCGCGGCTTCCTTTACCTGGTGGCGATCATCGCCCTTTGATGAAGAAGANACGGGGCGGGCCGGGCGGTGCTGGCTTGGCGGCTGTCGAACACCATGGATACCGCAGTCTGCGTCGACGCGCTGGACGAGGCACTGACCCGTTTCGAAAGACCGGACATTTTCAACACCGACCAGGGAAGCCCGTTCACCAGCGCCGCGTTCACCGGACGGCTGACGAGCGCCGGTATCCGCATCTCGATGGACGGCCGCGGCCGCTGGATTGATAACGTCTTCATCGAACGGCTGTGGTGGTCGCTGAAGGACGAAGACGTCTCCCTGAAGGGCAATGCCGACGGCTGCGAGGCACGCACCGGTATCGCTGCTTGGATCCGCTTTTACAACGCAGGACGCCCCCATCAGGCATTGGCCGGTCGAGCGCCGATGGCGGTGTGGCGCGATGGCGTCATCGGCGTCCTCGCCGGCAACGCCGTGGACATGACCCCCAGCACGCTGGCCGGGGTTGAACGACGCTGCCGCGTCGCCCCCTGCCCACCGCGTCAACAACCGCAACAGACGCCCCGCGTGGCGTGATCCAGGAGGACGGAGCCAACCAGATATCCAATCAAAACCGATGCCCCAGTGGTCCCTCGGCTATTTCCACATCGATATTGCCGAAGTGCAGACTGCCGAGGGAAGCTTTATCTCTACGTTGCCATTGATCGCACGAGCAAATTCGCCTTCGTGCAGGTCGTCAGGAAAACCGGGCGCACGTCCGCATCCGCCTTCCTCTCAGCCCGCATCGAGGCCATGCCCGACACGATCCACACCGTGCTCACCGACCATGGTATCCCGTTCACCGTCCCGCCTCGCTACGCTGATGGTCCAACCGCCCGTCCCATGACGCACATGGTCGACAGGCGATGCCAAGAAAACGGCATCGAGCATCGCCTGACGACGGTGAACCATCCGTGGACCAATGGCCAGGTGGACAGACTGAACCGGACCATCAAGGAGGCCACCGTCAAGCGTTTCCACGATGACGACCATGCCCAGTTCGAAACGCACCTCGCCGACTTCATCGCAGCCTACAACTTCGGCAGAAGACTGAAGACCCTGCACGGCCTCACCCCATACGAATACATCTGCAACGTCTGGACTTCAGAGCCAGACCGATTCAGAGTCGACCCAATCCATCAAATACCGGGATCGAACAGTCTTTCAGTCCCTCCGTGAGGTGATGGATTCCCAGCAGGAACAGCCCGAGTCCACCGAGCAACGTGACGGCGGCTGGAACACCCATAAACATCCTCCGCCGTTACTCAGTCCGCCCGTCTTATCGACAGAAGAGCAAGTGCCAGCCCGACACCTGGACTGTAAACAGTGCTAAAACTTTGCCGTGACGAAGCGCCGATCCTCAAGCGACGCCTGGTCGGCATAAGCATCCTCAGTCGCGCGTTCGGGCAGCTTTACTTTCGTGTGCGGCAGCTTTTCGTAAGGAATCAGTCCGAGCAGGTGGCTGATGCAGTTCAGNCGCGCGCGCCGCTTGTCGTCCGAGGGCACGATGTACCAGGGAGCATAGTCCGTGTCCGTGGCGTCCAGCATGATGTCACGCGCCCGCGAATACTCGAACCATCGGCTGCGCGAGCACAAATCCGTCGGGCTCAGTTTCCACTGACGCAGCGGATCGGTAATGCGGGCTTTGAAGCGTCGCTTTTGTTCCTCCTCACTGACCTCCAACCAGTACTTGATCAGCAAAATTCCGTCGTCCACGATGTATTTTTCGAACTCGGGACAAACTTCGAGGAAGCGCCGATGCTGCTGCTCGGTGCAAAACTCCATGACATATTCAATACCGGCCCGGTTGTACCAACTGCGGTCGAAGATCACGACCTCCCCGGCCGCCGGGAAGTGCGGGATGTAGCGCTGCATGTAGAGCTGGGACTTCTCCCGATCGGACGGAACGGGCAATGCCACGACACGGAAAACGCGCGGGCTGACCCGCTGTGTAATCGCCTTGATCGTCCCGCCCTTGCCAGCAGCGTCCCGTCCTTCGAATACGACGACGACCCTGAGCCCTTTCGCCTTTACCCACTCTTGCAGAACGCACAACTCAACTTCGAGTGTGCGAAGTGTTGCTTCATATTCTTTGCGTTTCATCGTACCTTTGCACTCCCTACCCTTTCTGCGCGCCCCCGGCATTGAAGCCTCCCGATGCAGTGTCGCTCGTTTC
The DNA here is from genome assembly GCA_013414705.1 of Defluviicoccus sp. Taxonomy (GTDB): domain Bacteria; phylum Pseudomonadota; class Alphaproteobacteria; order Rhodospirillales; family Defluviicoccaceae; genus Defluviicoccus. The sequence goes on along the minus strand of CP058705.1, from coordinate 724,781 downwards.
CGCGCGGCCCGGCACCGATCGGGATGTCTCAGGCCTGGAGCCTGGCTGTGGCAGGAGCGGCGCCCAAGGGGCGCATCTTGCGGATGAGCAGCTTTTCCGCCTCGACGACGAAGAAGAACACCAACCCTCCGAGAAGCAGTCCCGGCCACACCCAGAACGGGATGGCTTCGGTTTCAAACAGCACCTGAAGCGGCGGCGCATACGTGAACAGAAGCTGCAGGACGACGACGGTGCCGATACCAATGGGGAGATACTTGTTGCCGAGGTGGGCCTTGAGAGACAGCGACGACTCAACCTTGTAGCGGCTGTTGAGCAGGTAGAATACCTGGCCGACCACGAGGGCATTCACCGCCACGGCACGGGCAAGTGCGTCGGAAACACCGGTCGACTTGATCCAGGACNNGAGCAGGGCGACGCCGACGAAGACGACACGCCACATGTCAACAATCGGACGATCGACCGCGCGCGGCGGCCGCTGCATGACGGCAAGCTCACGGCCGAAGGAGATCACCAGCCCGAGGGCGACGGACGACATGTTGACCCAGAGCTGCGGAGCCGTGATTGGCGCCGTGAAGCCGAAGATCGCCACCATGATGACCACGACATTGGTCGGCAGCNNGAACAAGATGGCCTTCTCGATGTTATTGTAGACGGTGCGGCCTTCCTTGACCGCAGCCGTGATCGACGCGAAGTTGTCGTCGGCGAGCACCATCTCCGAGGCTTCCTTCGTGACCTCGGTGCCCTTGATCCCCATTGCCACGCCGATGTCGGCTTTCTTGAGGGCCGGCGCATCGTTCACGCCATCACCGGTCATGGCGACGATCTGCCGGTTTGCCTGGATCGCCTTGACGAGGCGGAGCTTGTGTTCCGGGCTCGCACGCGCAAAGACGTCGACGTCGCGAACGCGTTCTTGCAGCGTCGCCGTATCCACCTCCTCGATCTCGGCACCGGTCATCGCCGTCCGGCCATCGCCGATGCCCAGCATCTTCGCGATCGCCGCCGCGGTGATCTTGTGATCACCGGTAATCATCGTCACCCGGATGCCGCCTTGCTGGCACTCCCGGACAGCCTCGATCGCCTCCTTGCGCGGAGGATCCAGAAGACCGATCAGGCCGAGCAGGACGAGGTTTTTCGGCAGATCCGCCGGGCCGAGATTGCCCACCTCAAGGCCTGGCTCCTCGAGCCATGCCAGAGCGAGGACACGCTCGCCTTGTGCGGCGAGCTGATCCGAGGCCTGCGTGAAATGCTCGCGATCGATCGGGGCGTGTGCGCCGCCAGCCATCTGCTGCCGGTCGCACGCATCGAGAATAACCTCGGGCGCTCCTTTGACGAGGAGCATCTGTTTGCCCGTAGCGTCCTGGTGCAGCGTCGCCATGAACCGGTGTTCGGATTCGAACGGGATCGCGTCGATGCGAGGATAGGCCTCTTGCTCGACCTGGCGACGCAGACCGATCTTTTCGGCAAACGGGTAGAGCGCTCCTTCGGTCGGATCGCCCTCGACCTTCCAGACCCCCTGGTCCTGGAAGAGTTCGGAATCATTGCAGAGCACGGAGACGCGGCCCATCAGCTGCAAGACCGGATCGTCGTTCGCCGGCTTGCCGTCCTTCAGTACGTCGCCTTCTGCCGCATAGCCGTCTCCGGTGACGGTGCAGGCGGACTCTGCGCTCACGGCCGAGACGACCATCATCTCCATGAGGGTGAGCGTGCCGGTCTTGTCGGAGCAGATCCGCGACACGGAGCCCAGCGTTTCGACCGCCGGAAGGCGGCGGATGATGGCGTGCCGCTGGGCCATCCGCTGCACGCCAATCGCCAGCGTGACCGTGATCAGCGCCGGCAGCCCTTCCGGAATGACGGATACAGCGATACTGACGACGGCCTGAAAGATGTCCACGAAGGGCATCTCGCGGAACCACTTGCCGAAGGCAAACACGATGACGGCGACGACGGCAATGACCGCGGTGATCGCGTATCCGAACTTCTTGATCTGTCGGAGCAGCGGTGTCTCCAGGGGACTGACCGCGGCCATCAACCGGTTGATGCGTCCCAGTTCGGTCTCGGCGCCGGTTGCGACCACCACGCCGCGACCGCGTCCAGACGCGACCAGCGTTCCGGAAAAGACCATGCCTTCCCGGTCGCCAACGGTGGCGTTCTCGGCAACGGGGTCGGTGGTCTTGTCGATGGGAACCGACTCGCCTGTCAGCGCGGCCTCTTCCGTCCGCAGGCTCTTGACGTCAACCAGGCGAAGATCGGCTGGGATCCGATCGCCGGACTCAAGGAGCACAATGTCTCCCGGCACCAGTTCCTCCGCCGGCACCATCCGTGTCTCGCCGTCGCGCACGGTGCGCGCTTCCGCCGACAACATGTTGCGGATCGAATCCAGAGCCTTCTCTGCCTTGCCTTCCTGCAGAAAACCGAGCAGCCCGTTGATGACAACGACCGCCAGGATGATCGCGGCATCGAGCCAAAGACCGACCATCAGCTTGACGAATCCGGCGCCAAGAAGGACGTAGACCAGAATGTTGTTGAACTGCATCAGCAACCGCATGAACGGTCCCTGCTTGCGCCCTTCCGGCAGCCTGTTGTGGCCGAACGTCTCCAGCCGGCTCGAAACCTCGCCAGCGTCGAGACCGGACTGACGATCGCTGCCGAGTTGACGCAGCGCATCGTCGGCAGCCATGGCATGCCATGCCGATGAGGTTCGCTGAGGGCTGGTGCCCCTCCCGTGCTCATTCGCGTTATCTCCCTTGCGTTGGACCGCTGGCGATGACGTCTTCTTGTTGCAAATGATTGCATTTCTTCATCGAAGAAAGCAAAGCCGCCCGCGATTGCCGGACAATTGCAAGTCTGACGCCGGCCAGCCGGACACCGATGGCCGTATGGCGCGAGGGCGCTGGCGGTACGCAGGCCGGCGGTGCTGTGGACATGCCGCTTCGCTTGGACGACGCTACACATGCCCACACCGCCAACCACAGCAACAGCCGCCTTGTGCAACGTGATCGAGGACCAAGGAGCCGGCCAGCTTCCAATCAAGAACGAAGGTCGAGTGGTCCCGCTGACGGAGGCCACTTCAGACAGCATCGGCAGAGGATTGCAGATCCTGTGCGGCCTCGCTCCATACCAAGACACCTGCAAAGCCTGGAATTCCAAGCCAGAACAATTCAGGATCAGTCCAGTCTATCGAATGCCAGGACTAAACGCCTGCATCACACAACAGCAAGCAAAGCTGCGAGCCGCATAACCGCCTGTCCAGTTTTTTGAGGAAAGCTCGGACGTGATCGTGTTTGTCTTCGCGTAGACATGGCCACACAGGGGAGCAGCGAAGCCGCACCATGAACGGGGACAGCCGACGAAGCCCGGTTGCGGGGCCGACCGCAGCAGCCTGCCGGAACACCCCGGAATCAGACTCACGTAAACGCCGAGTTCCCGGATTCGGTGCGTCGCCCAACTTCACGGGCTGGCTCGCCGAGCACAGTGTATCGCTCCTGTCCACCACCTACGGTGCCAGCAAGCTGCTGTTGATCGGTTGTCGTGATGATGGCGAGCTCTCGGTCGTCGAACGGTCGCTTCCCCGCTGCATGGGGCTCGCCGTCGCCGACAGGACCCTGTGGGTGGCCACGCTCTATCAGGTCATGCGCTTCGAAGGCGTGATCGGCTTTCCGGCGTTCCACGACGTTCTTGATCGGCTGCAGGGTGTTGACCGGATCTATGCGCCGCGGATCGGCTACGTGACCGGCGATCTGGATATTCATGACATGGCCGTCGATCGGACGGGGCGCGTGGTCTTCGTCAGCACGCTGTACAGCTGTCTGGCGAGCGTGAGCGAGACCGACAATTTCCGGCCCCTGTGGAAGCCGTTCTTCATCTCGGAACTCGCGCCGGAAGACCGCTGTCATCTCAACGGGCTTGCCATGAAGGACGGACGACCGGCCTGGGTAACCGCCGTCGCGGAAACGAATTCACAAGAAGGCTGGCGAGATCACAGGGTGGGTGGCGGCTGTGTCATCGATGTTGCGTCCGGTGCGGTCGTCGCACGCGGGCTGTCGATGCCGCATTCGCCGCGCTGGTATCGCGAGAGGCTCTGGCTGCATCAGCTCGGCACCGGGGAGTTCGGTTNNTTGGATCTCGCGAACGGTCGTTTCGAGGCGGTTTGTGTCTGTCCGGGATACCTCCGCGGCCTCGATTTCGTCGGAGACTTTGCGCTGGCGGGCATTTCCCGTTCGCGGGACAACCGCGCCTTTGAGCGTCTTCCTGTCGAGAATCGGCTCGCCGGCTCCGGCCGCGAGGCGGAGTGTGCCATCCTGATCATCGACCTGCGGCGCGGTGTTTGCGAGCATTCGCTGCGGATGGACGGCACCATCAACGAACTGTACGACGTGGCAGCCCTGCCCGGGGTTCGTCATCCGTCGATGATCGATTTTCGCCGCCAGGACATGCGGCGCGTCACCTCAATCGGACCCTGGGAGCGGGCCCTGCGAGCGGATTGACCCGGACGTCGATCGGATCAACGACCGCCAGTCCCGTGACGGTTAAGACGCCCGGCGCAGCGCAGGCAGCGATCCGATTCCGTTGAGGCTCGGATCGTCGTTGAGCAATCCCTTGTCGAACACATCGTCCAGCAAGTCGGTGACAACGAATATATCCCCGCCCGCTCGAACGAGTTCATCGCGAATCTCGCCCGCTGTGTGTCCGCCGGCATCAATGAGTTCGCCGAGCCGGGCGTAGAGCGGCCCTCCACCCATCCAGTGCGTGCAGCCGGTGCCGTAGAGGTTAAAACCATCGGCGAGCGGTTCGAACTCAAGGTCGCCCCGGAACGACAGAACCTCGTGGGCTGCGAGTTGATCCGGCATGTGATCGGCAATCATGCCGCCCAGCACGGCCCGGTATTCGTCCACGGTCTCGAATGTTGCCGCAGCGTGAACGCGGTAGCCGAGCGGCCAGCGATCGCTGGACCGTGTCGGGCTCACCAGCTTGACCGAACGGTCGATCATGTTGACGAGAAAACCGCTGACACAGGCTATGGTCGAATGATCCGATGGCAGCTTTGCGATCTGATCGGACTTGCCCGCTTCGCGCAGGCTGATCTGGCGTTCCCGTGCCCGACCTGCGCTCGCCATGGTCGTTAATGACTGGCGATTGTGCGTGACGAGTTCGACGCCCATCAATTCTTCGGGGCTGAACTCGGCATGAACACGATCAAACAACTTGAGATTGAGAATTGAAAACCGGTTTGTGACACATCTGTATTTATCGAACAGCGCGAGGATTTGTCGGGTCAGCGCGACATTCTTGAGCGGTGCCGCCGTTGTCGTCTGCGGAAGGTGACCGGTGATGTGGTAATGGTCCTCGATGAACCTGGGGTAATCCGGATTGTCCGACGGATCCGTTGCCCAGTAGCAGAATCCGGTCTGTGCCGCCGTTCCGAAAAGGCTCACCATCTCGCCGACGATGCCCCGCCACAGGGCGGCATTGTCGTCCGTGTACGGCCAGTAGTTCTGGAACTGATCGGCCGAAATGCCACAGAACCAGCAGCCGACCGTGCAGCCCTTTGACAACTCATAGGCGACGATCGGATGGGTTATGGATTGCGCCGAACCGCCAAGCTCGCTGAGAGAGCGTCGGATCTGGCGCTGCCGCCATGCGTGGAAGGCGGCGTTGTCGTCGGGACAATTGCCGAGATCGCGGATCAGATCCCGGTGGCGCTGCATCTGCTTGATGTAGTTGTCCCACGCGAGTGCGAGTGGCCAGTTGGCTTCCTCCTCGGTCAGACGATATTTGAGGTGTTGTCGATGGAACAGGGGCAGCATCTGTTCCGCATCCAGATCGATACCGTATTCCTCCATGACCGCATTCAGGTTGTCGATGTTGTCTCTCAACTTGATGCGGAACCGGTCATCGGCGACGAGGCGTTCCATGAAGCGCTTGATGTGCGCCAGAGTCCGAAGTTCCTCCGGTGTCCGCTCGCTGAAAATGCGACGGTAATGCTCAATGCACGGGCTGACTTGCGGCATTACCGTGCCTCCTCTCCTGGCATCAACAAGGACCGCTTTTCCATCTGCGCTGTGGTGACATCACCTTCTCTCTGACGATCCATCTGGCTCTCTGATGCCTCCCTGGCGATCAAGACGCCAACGCCGCAGTCGGCTGTGTGTTCTTTGCCAGGCGCGGCCAGGGGGCTCGATCAGACCCATGTCAAACAGGTCCTGCATCGCGGCGTTGACCACAAACACGTCATGATCGCCCTCGACCAGCTTGGCACAAACGGCCCCCGCCTGTTGGTCGCCTGGTGCAATCAACTCACCCAACTCGCGCATGAAGCGCTGGCCCGAGATCCGGTGAGTCGTCCGCTCGTTCTTCACCACGAAACCGTTGTCATCGGCCGCGTAGCTCAAGTCCTCGCGGAACGCCACAGCATCGCAGCCACGAAAGCTTGCGGGCATGTGGGCGTCGATCATCTGTTCGATGTGCGACCGGTACTCCAACGCGTCGTTGAAGGTTGCCTCGGCATAAACACGATAGCCAAGCGGCCAGCGTTCGCTCGCCGCGCAGGGGGCCACCAATCGGACGGTCCGCTCGACCATGTTGACGAGAAATCCGCTGACGCACGCGATCGTACCCATACCCTGCAGATCATCGGTGAGCGGGTCCGCACGCCCTTCCTTACGGACGCGCGCGNNGCGTTCGTAGATGCGCCCGGCGACCGCCTTCGAGAGCAATGATCCTTTGGTGTGCATGACGAGTTCCACACCAAGCAGTTCCTCGGGCGAAAAAGCCTCATGGACCTGTCTCAGCAGTCGCAGTGTGGTGATCGAAAACCGGTTGGTTACACAGCGATGCCTGTCGAAAAGCGTCATCACTTCGGCGGTCAGCGCGGGCTTCTTCAAAGGAGCCGCCGTCGTTGTCTGTGGAAGCCAGCCGGTGATCTCGAAATGCTCCTCGATAAACTTGGCATAGTCGGGATTGTCCATCGGATCGGTGGCCCAATAGCAGAAGCCCGTCTGAGTGGCCTCACCGAAGATATCGACCATGACCTGCAAAATTCCCCGCCAGAGCGCCGCATTCTCCGGAGTGTAGGGACAGTGCGTCCTGAAATCTTCGGCGGATATGGCGCAGAACCAGCACCCGACGGAGCATCCCTTGCTGAGTTCATAGGCCACGATCGGATAGGTGATCGACTGGTGACGCTTGCCGAGTTCGCTGGCCGAACGCGCAATCTGGCGCCGGCGCCAGGCATCAAAGCGGGGATTGGTGCCTGCTGTGCCGCCATGTTCGAGCAACATGTCGCGGTGGGTCAGGACATCTCTGATCCAGTCCTTCCACGCCTTCGCTGCCGGCCAGGCAGCCAAACGATCGTGACTTTTGCATTCGTCACCGAGCGAGGAATCCCACAACGGTTGCACGGCTTCGGGCGCAATCGTNAGGCCGCGGGCGCGAAAGGCTGCAGCGGCACTCTCGGGATGCTCCTTCAACGCCTCGCGAAAGGCCTTATCAGCGATATACCATTCGCGGAAACGCTTGACCCGGGCGATCGTCGAGAGTTCATCGGGTGTCCGGCCGTCGAAAATCTGACGGTAAAAGGCAATCGGATCTGCTTCGACCGGATGCTCCGCCGATCGGAGATTCATGCGATATTTTCTCCGACATACATGGGACAGTCCTTTGCCTAGGTCGCTCGGCATCGCCGCAAGCGCGTCGCGACATTAAGGTCTGCGCGCTCCGGTTGGACCAGCGCCCCGTATCCCCGACGCCGTCTGAACGTCAGCCACCCATGCCGCGAGACCATCATCGGCAAGTCTGCATCGGAACTTGGCCAACGGATTAAGACGCCCGCCGCGGCCATTCGCAGCCCGCTGTGTCTCCGGTGCTTCAGAGCAGCGACGATCCCATCCAACGCATTACGAACGCGGATCATTCGCGATCCATTCGGAGGGCGTTGCAGACATCGCTCGCAGCGCCGCTGTTCGACCGACGCCGGCGCCCCCGACGTTCTTCAGATCGTGTGATGCACTAGGTCAGAACGACCACAACCTCGGCCTCTGCTTCGGCGGTGGTCTCCGTCGACGTCGTTTGCGTCGTCGCCTCGACGGTCGCCTCGACGGTGGTTGTCGCGACATCGGTCTGCGTATAGGTCGTCCCTGCACCCGACACGGACTCCAGTTCCTTATCGGACAATTGGCGTCCAGCTTTACTATGAATGTAGTCTTTTGCTTCGTCGATCGTTACGCTATAGCCTTTGCTATTGATGAACTCGACGAGAGACGCTAGCCCGGCAGCCTTATCTTTCACTTCAGCCATAAGATCCGGGTTCGCTTTGATGTCAGCGGCGAAACGCTCCATTTCCGCTTTGCTCATCGCCTGATCTCCGCATGGTTAATCGAAAATCTCTCGCATTTTTGAAGAGATGCGAAAAACAATGCCCTCCGTGCTTCGCAGGCTCGAAGCATTGCTTATACCCAGAGACAGAATTTAGCTATTTTTGATTGCGGTTAGCTTGGCTGATCCAGCGCATCAGATCAAGCATGAAGTGCACAAGCGCATCAATCATCAAAAGTATAGCCATCGAGAAAGTCGTAATCTGCAAGCCGCCGCTGGATGTCTTCAATGAGATCGTCGTCCCAGGCCACCGATGAACGCGTTTGCCGCGGCATATTGAACATCACTTTCTTGCAGGCCGCGAGGTAGTCCGGTGGTGTTTCCTCGCCAACGAAACGACACAACTCCGCGATCGTCTGATCCGGCTGCTGCAGCAGAACGTCGTGCCGACAATCGAGATACATGTCCTTCGGAAGCCGGGCCTTGATCGCACTGACCGCGTTGCAGTGACTGAAGTACCACAAGGCACGATCGCGAAGCGGNGCCCCGCTGCGATTGTGCATCGTCGCGATGACGTCAAACGGATTGCGGACCGGGTGCACGACCTGATCGGAAGACCGNAGGACCTCCTGCAAGCGATCAAGCAACCCGGGGTCGCCATGCAGCATCAGCGTTGCCGGCTTGTAAATCTTGTCTCCTGCCACGCGAATGGCGTCCGCGTCAGGTGAATATGGATAGTCGATGTTATACGCGTAGCCGGTCTGGGTCCGCTCGGTGTGGAAGTTCAGCTTGGAATTTCGCCACACGTTGGCAAGGATCGCCGGCTTGTTCCAGACCCGCCAGAAGCCCATCGAGGCGAGACTCTCATTGGCAATCATCATATGCGGGTGGGCATCGAGGAGAGCGCTCAACAGCGTCGATCCGGTGCGGGTGTTACCAATGATGAGCAAATAAGAGCGGAGGTTGTTGAACGGCGGGGCTTGGCGCATTCGAGGCGGAGAAGCTTCGTCTGACGTCGGGGTGTTCTGTTGAGTCATTTCAGGACACAGTTCTTGTGCAATCGGATCAGGGTGCTGCCGCTCACGTTGCGCGGCCGATTTATGGAGTCACCATACCCGTCACGTGTCTCCAGGGGCAACGACACTGGCTTTCTTCGTGAAGCATGTCTTTGCGCAAATTGCCCTTTTTCTCGGCAGAACGCATCAATTATTCTTCTCAGCGCAACATTCACTGTTTGTGATGCAATGCTAGGTGTTTGTCGATCTTGTAGCTATTGCAGATAAAGGTGACACGGACGGACGATTTGTAATAGGCTGGCAGAACTTCCGCCGGCAGTTTGGGCGAACCGACAGGACAGCTTCATGCCCGCCCGACGACGAAGGACACTCTTTGTGTTGGCAATGGCTGGTGCTCTGGTGCTGCTCAGCACGAGCACGAACGCCATGACGCTTATCGAGGCCTTAGCCCTCGCTTACGAAAGCAACCCCGCCCTTAAGGCAGCCCGTGCCGGGCAGCGCGCCACTGACGAGCTTCTGCCCCTGGCAAAGCAATACTATTGGCGTCCGCAAGTGTTCGTGTTTGGCCAGGCGGGACGCAGCCAAATCAATCAGCATCTCAGGCAGTCATCCGACGGCCGGCATTCGCACCAGCGCGAATCGACACTGACCACAGACCAGCAAGCGGGCCTTACGGCGGAGTTCTATCTCTATCGTGGCGGCCGTACAGCCGCGGGCATCCGTAACGCCAAAGCACTCATCGATTCCGGTCAATCCAACCTGAATGCAGTCGAACAAGCCGTATTGCTGTCCATCGTACAAGCCTATACAGGCATTATCCTTTATGATTCACAAGTCAAAATATTTGAAGATGAAGTAAAAATCNTCCTGCAGCTCCAGCAAGAAACAAATGATATGCTTAAAAGCCGCCTTGTGACGGTATCCGACGCCGCATTGGTGCGAACCTATGTGTCATCGGCGCAAGTTGACGTGAGACTCGCGCAAGCCAATCTTGGTGAGAGTATCGCGCAGTTTGTTGGACTTGTCGGCACTCAGCCCGGAACTCTGGAAACATGGCCAAGCCTGCCGATCTCCGTTCCTGGGACCCTCGATGAGGCTATGAATATCGCAACGTCCACGAGTCCGGCAATCAAGGCGGCCAAGGCGCAAGTGCGTGCGAACGAAGCCAACATCGATGCGCTTGAGGGCGAAATGTTGCCGACGGTAATGCTCTATGGCAGCGTCTCACGCGAGTGGGATAAGTCCCGATATTCAGGCAATGACAGTCCTGTTTTTGACGAGTTCGATACCGAGGATACATTAAGCGGCGGCATTCAGTTGACGATGCCGCTGTACCAGGGTGGTGCCAACTATGCGAGCGTCCGCCAAGCGAAGCAGGAACTGTCGCAGGCCGTTCAGACTCTAACCAACGAGCAAGCAAACATACGCTCCAGCGTACTTCAGTACTGGAGCATGCTGGCCGCAGCCCTTCAAAGTCTGGCTGAGGCACGGGAGNGGGTCAATCAGGCAAACATTGCTGTGGCAGGCGCTGAGCGGCAATATCGCGACGGAACGCAAACGCTTCAGGACCTTCTCACGACCCGTGACCAGCGTATCGACTCGCAGCTTAACTATGTGTTGAGCGAATATAACCAGCTCCTGTACACATCAAGCCTGTTTGCCGCCATGGGTGTGTTGAACGCGCAGGAATTGCGGCTTCCGGTCACACCGTATAATCCCGAAACATATAAGAACGACGTTCAGGACAAGTGGATCGGACTGGGCGACTGAGACAATTGGGTTCGCGTCGGCCCACCGAACAGGAACAGGACGTATGACCGATAGAGGGGACATCTGTTTGGTGACGATGCCGTTGTCGGCGGTAGAGCGTCCATCGATCGCACTGGGTACATTGAAAGCGATCCTGCATCGGGACGGAATGGACGCTCGCGTGTTCTATCCGAACCTGTGGTTCCTCGAATATATCGGTCTGGTGGAGTATCGCCTGCTCATTCGATCTTCGCCGAAAGAGGCCGTTGTCGACTGGCTGTTTGGCGCGGTGGCTTTTCCGGATTTCACGCCGGACCACGATCGCTATCTGCAGCGTCTGGTCGAGCGCAGCGCCATCCGCGCGCCGCGGGCCTGGGCGTCGCCGCAGGAATGGCTGCTGGACCTGCGCCGCCGCATGGACGGGTTTATCGACTGGACGGCGGCGAAGATCCTCGCGCTGCAGCCGCGGATTGTCGGCTGCACCTCGACCTTTCAGCAGCACGTGGCCTCGCTGGCGCTGTTGCGCCGGCTGCGCGNNCGCGATCCGTCGATCGTCACGGTGATGGGCGGCGCCAACTGCGAGACGGTGATGGGCCGGACCACGCACGAGCATTTTCCGTGGGTCGATTACGTCGTGTCCGGAGAGGCCGACGGATTTGTCTCCCGGCTGTTCCGCGCGGTGCTCGATCGCGGCCGTGAGGTGGCGGCCGACGACCTGCCGGCGGGCGTGTTCGGCCCGGTTCACCGGCAGATCGGGTATCCGAGCGCCGCCGGCGGCGATGGTGTGCCGCGGGCGGTGACGGCGTCGATGGCGGACGTGCCGATGCCCGATTACGACGACTACTTCGCCGAGCTGCAGGACTCGCTGTACCGCGCCGCCATTCTGCCCGGCCTGCCCCTGGAGACGTCGCGCGGCTGCTGGTGGGGACAGAAGAACCACTGCACGTTCTGCGGGCTGAACGGCGGCGGCATGACCTATCGCTCGAAGACACCGGACCAGGTGCTGGGCGAGATCGACGCGCTCGTGCAACGCTACGGCATCCGCAAGATCGAGACGGTCGACAATATCCTCGACATGCGGTTCTTCGAGACCGTGCTGCCGCGACTGGCGGACTCGCCTCGGGATCTGCTGGTCTTTTTCGAAACCAAGTCGAACCTGAAGCGGGAGCAGGTGGAGCTGCTGGCGCGAGCCGGCGTGCGGTGGATTCAGCCCGGCATCGAGAGCCTGCACAGCGAGATCCTCAAACTGATGCGCAAAGGCGTCGGCGCCTGGAAAAATATCCAGCTGCTCAAATGGTGCAAGCAATACGGCGTACGCGTGAGCTGGAGTGTGCTTACAGGCTTTCCCGGCGAGAAGGATGCCTGGTACGGCGAAATGGCGATATGGCTGCCGCTGCTGACCCATCTGCAGCCTGCCGGGATGGTCTCGCTGCGTTTCGATCGCTACAGCCCCTATTTCGTCAGGGCAGAAGACTACGGTTTGAAGCTGCAGCCCTCCGAGCTTTACCAATACGCCTATCCGCTGTCCGACGATCAGCTCATGGATCAGGTTTATTTTTTTGAAGAGGAAGGCGGAGCCAACGGCGGATGCCGCATTCTCTCCGACCCCATCGTCGATCAGCCGGGGATGGAAGCGACGCGCTTGGCGTTGGTCGAGTGGGTTGATGCGTGGCGCAACAAGGCGGTGCCCGAGTTGGCCGTTTATCCGTCGGAGGAGGGCCCGATGATCGTCGACACGCGGCCGCGCGCGGTGTCGCCTCGCCACCACCTGTCGGCGCTGCACCTTTCGCTTCTCGATCTTTGCGACGAAGGCCCAACGACTGACCAGCTGCGGCTGCTGGTTGGAGAGCGGATGCGGATCGGTGATGCGGCCTTCGATGCAGCGCTGGAGGAACTTGTCGACCGGAAACTTGCCGTTCGCATCGATGGCCGCATCGTGTCCCTGGTGCTGCGCGCACCGGTGACACGTCTGCCGATGCGGATCGACTTCNCGGGAGGATATCTGGAGCAGGACTGGCAGCTGCAGCCCTACTGGGCACCTCTCGATGCGGTGTCGCAGGCGGCCGAGTAACCGCAGGACAAGTGAGGGCTACCTTTGCTGCACCGCATGGCGCCCGACGGACCTTCGAAAGACAGCCGCGGCATCTGCCTGGTGACGATGCCGCTGGCAGCAGTGGAACGCCCGTCGATCGCGCTGGGCACGTTGAAGGCAATCCTCCACCGGGACGGACTGCACGCCCAAGTACTCCATCCGAACCTCTGGTTTCTCGACTACGTTGGCCTCGAAGCGTATCGCATTCTCACGCAGCCGCCGCCGCAAGAGGCCGTTGTCGACTGGCTGTTTGGCGCGGTGGCCTTTCCGGATTTCACGCCGGACCACGATCGCTATCTGCAGCGTCTGGTCGAGCGCAGCGCCATCCGCGCGCCGCGGGCCTGGGCGTCGCCGCAGGAATGGCTGCTGGACCTGCGCCGCCGCATGGACGGGTTTATCGACTGGACGGCGGCGAAGATCCTCGCGCTGCAGCCGCGGATTGTCGGCTGCACCTCGACCTTTCAGCAGCACGTGGCCTCGCTGGCGCTGTTGCGCCGGCTGCNNGCGCGCGATCCGTCGATCGTCACGGTGATGGGCGGCGCCAACTGCGAGACGGTGATGGGCCGGACCACGCACGAGCATTTTCCGTGGGTCGATTACGTCGTGTCCGGAGAGGCCGACGGATTTGTCTCCCGGCTGTTCCGCGCGGTGCTCGATCGCGGCCGTGAGGTGGCGGCCGACGACCTGCCGGCGGGCGTGTTCGGCCCGGTTCACCGGCAGATCGGGTATCCGAGCGCCGCCGGCGGCGATGGTGTGCCGCGGGCGGTGACGGCGTCGATGGCGGACGTGCCGATGCCCGATTACGACGACTACTTCGCCGAGCTGCAGGACTCGCTGTACCGCGCCGCCATTCTGCCCGGCCTGCCCCTGGAGACGTCGCGCGGCTGCTGGTGGGGACAGAAGAACCACTGCACGTTCTGCGGGCTGAACGGCGGCGGCATGACCTATCGCTCGAAGACACCGGACCAGGTGCTGGGCGAGATCGACGCGCTCGTGCAACGCTACGGCATCCGCAAGATCGAGACGGTCGACAATATCCTCGACATGCGGTTCTTCGAGACCGTGCTGCCGCGACTGGCGGACTCGCCTCGGGATCTGCTGGTCTTTTTCGAAACCAAGTCGAACCTGAAGCGGGAGCAGGTGGAGCTGCTGGCGCGAGCCGGCGTGCGGTGGATTCAGCCCGGCATCGAGAGCCTGCACAGCGAGATCCTCAAACTGATGCGCAAAGGCGTCGGCGCCTGGAAAAATATCCAGCTGCTCAAATGGTGTCGACAGAATGGCGTCCGGGCAAGCTGGGCCATATTGACCGGCTTTCCCGGCGAGAAGGACGACTGGTACGCTGAAATGGCGACATGGCTGCCGCTATTGACCCATCTGAAAGCCGGATCACTGATACCGCTGCTCTACGATCGCTACAGTCCGTATACCACCCGCCCGGATGGCTACGGGCTGTCGCTGCGAGCGTCCGAGCTTTACCAGTACGCCTATCCGCTGAGCGGCGATCAGTTGATGGACCTCGCCTACTACTTTGAGGATAAGAACAATCCGGTCATCGCGCGCACGCTCGTCGAGACCCCGATCGACGACAGACCAGGCCTCGAAGCGGTCCGGCAGATGATGAAGGAATGGATCTACATGTGGCGGCAGGGCCGGGCTCCCGTACTGCTCATGCGCCGGGTGCGAGACGGCGTGGAGATCGACGATACCCGGCCCTGCGCTGTCGCGTCGCGCCATCAGCTTTCCACGTTACACCACGACATTCTGTTGAAATGCGATGACGCGCCGACCTCTCCAATTGCGGCGCGACGCCGCCCATCGAAGGGTGTCAGGTNNGAAGACGCGTTCGAGACGGCACTCGCCGAACTGATCGATCGCAAACTGATCGTTTGCCTGGATGGCCGGCTGCTGTCGCTGCCGCTGCAGGAACCGGTGGCACCGTTACCTGCGCCAGGGCTGTTCNCGGGCGGTCTCGTGCGTCGACCCCGCGTTGTACGACGCCAGGCGAAAGCAGGCGACGCCTGTTTCGAAGCGGCAGAATAGGCGCGGCGCGCGATGAGGAACGCTGCCCGCCCGATTAACCGCGATGCCGGGCCGGATCGAAGCTGTGCGGCAGACGGTCATTTGGGTCGCAGAAGCGGAACCGCCCGTTTCGAAACACCCCTCGCTCTGGAGTGTGGCCATGAATTGCCGTCCTTCGAGATCGCCTACGAGACGTACGGTACGCTCAACGCTCAGCGCAGCAATGCCATCCTCATCTGCCACGGTTTGACCGCCAATCAGCATGCCGCAGGTACGGTCGCCGGAAAGAAGGGCTGGTGGGATGTTGCCGTCGGCCCCGGCAAGATGATCGATACGGATCGCTACTTCGTCGTTTCGCCCAATGTCCTCGGAGGCGGCAACGGTAGCACGGGTCCCCGTTCGACGGACCCGCACACCGGCCGCCCCTACGGCATGCGCCTCCCCATGGTGACCATCGGTGACATGGTGGAAAGTCAGGCGCATTTGGCCGACGTTCTCAGCATCGACGCCTTTCACGCGGTCGTGGGCGGATGCATGGGCGGATTTCAAGCCCTGGAGTGGATGGCACGCTATCCGGAACGGACCCGTCGTACCATCATCATCAGCGCCACGCCGCGCGTGTCCACGCACACCATCGCGTTGTGGTCGGTTATGCGCCGGGCGATCCGCAGCGACCCAAACTGGAACGGTGGCGATTACTATGCGGGTGCCGCACCGGATGCGGGCATGGGGCTGTTGGCGACATTCGGCGCCCTATATTGGATGAGCCGGGACGTGCTGGCCGAAAAGTACGGGCTGCGGACCGTTGCCGACCGCGATCTCGGTTTCAGCCTGGAGTCCGAGTTCGCCGTCGAGGCTTTTCTTGATCAGGTGGCTTGCAACGCTCAGGGCAAGTTTGACGCCAACACGCTGATCTACCTCACACGAGCGATGGACTATTTCGATCTGGATCGCAGCTATGGAAGCCTGACACAGGCGTTTGCGGCCGTCACCAGCCCGACACTGCTGGTCAGTTACGAGACGGATTGGCGCTACCCACCAGCCGAAATGAACGAGATTGCCGATGCGCTACGGACAGTCGGTGCTTGCGTGCGGCATGAAGTGCTGAACAGCCGGTACGGCCATGGTGCCTTCCTGTGTGATGTCAGCGGACTCGCGCCAGTGATTGCAGAGTTTCTGGCCCGCAACGAGCCGGCACCGACACAGATATTTCAATCGACATGAGGATCTGCCGGCGAAATGCGGCTGCCTGTTGCTATCGGTGAACGCCGCGAAACGCTGTTTTTTATGAGTAATGTTTCATAGAAATTCATGTGCGTGACATCAAAGACCGATTGAATGTACCTTGAATGAAGATACGCCAATTTGGCGCGGGCTCATCATTCATTTGCCCGAGGTAACCGGGGAGAAAGAGGACAGCGTCTGGTTTCCTGTCATGTATGAGTCACCGATACCACGGATCAGTGACGGTGCCGCCGAGGTCAAGCGGTTCTTCGAGCGCTGGTCGGCCGACCCGTCGTTCCGCGAACTGACTCGGGCCGATCCCNGGGCGGCCGCTGTTGCCTGTGGGATCAGCATCAATCCGGATACGTTCCGGCAGCGATGGGATCGCAAGCTGCCGGAAGATGAGCATCGCCCCTTGCCGGCTGCGGTGGAGGAATTCTTCGAGCATATCGAGGCAAAAATCGCTTACCGGGACCGGGCGGTCGCCGAGGGAGGATCGGATAATCCGCGCCTCGCCGCGTGGCGCCGCCGACAAATTGCCCGCGGCATGTTCGAACTCGGGGAAGCCCGCACCGCTCAGATCATCCACTCCNCCTTCGCGTTGGAGTTGAACGTCGGCTGCTCGGTCGGCTGCTGGTTTTGCGGTGTCTCCGCGCCGAAATTGACCGACATCTTTGCCTACACTCCCGAAAATCGACAGTTGTGGCGCGAGATGCTGTCGGTGCTTCGGGTCGAAGTCGGCGCCGCATCGCAGTGGGCCTTCTGCTACTGGGCCACTGATCCGCTCGATAACCCGGACTACGAGCGTTTTCTAATCGATTTCCATGAAATCATCGGCGTCTTTCCGCAGACGACGACGGCGCTGGGGCTGCGTGATCCGCTCCGAACACGACGGCTGCTGCAGCTCGCCGAAGAACGGGGGTGCTTTGCCAATCGGTTCTCAATTTTGGCGTTGCGGAAGTTCAAAGAGGTACACACGGAATTCAGTGCTCACGAACTGCGGTCTGTCGAGTGCATCCCTCAGTTCAAGGGGACCGTCATGAACTTCGCCAACTCCGGGCGGGCTCGCGAACGCTATCGACGAACGGCGGAGCGCAAGGGCGAGGATTTTTCCGATCGCGCCGGCAGCATTGCCTGCATCTCGGGCTTTCTCCTCAATCTGGTCGAAGGTTCGGTCAAGCTGATCAGTCCTTGCCGTGCCTCGGATCGCTGGCCGCTGGGCTACATCGTCTTTGACGAGGCGCGGTTTGGCAGCGCTTGTGATCTGCGCCGTGAAGTGCAGCGTATGATCGCCGCAAACATGCCGGGTAGCGTCGACGAACTGCCGCGCATCGCCTTTGCCGAAGGACTCGTCTACGCCCAGACCAAAGACGGATTTGAACTCTCTTCGGATCTCCGCAAGAGCGTGCACGAACATCCGTCAATGACCGGTGCCCTCCAGGAATTGGGTCGGCTTATTCAGCAGGGAAATCGAACGCCGAGACCATTTCCTTTGTGCTCAGCTATCATGGCTTACCCCGGCAAGCACGATCGGCATGCTGCAAACTATGTTCGAGCGCGGCTTGCTGAGAGAAGGACCCGGTTTGGCAGAGATGGGCTGATGACGAACCTACCGGTCGGTTTTGGACCTTTTCTTCTCGACGTTGCCCGCGTCCCACGACTCTCGCCCGTTCTCGAACGGCTGTTTCGCGAGGACGGAATGAAGCCTCGAGTCATTCACGTCGGGGGTCATTATGGTCAGGAGATTGAGACCTACATGGCTTGTGGTCTTGATCCCATCGTGCTGGTCGAGGCCAACCCGGCGGTGCTCGAGCGGTTGGAGCGGCACGTCAGCTTCTGGACCGACTGGTTTCGGGTCCTCGATGCGCGGTACGGCATGGTGGGGGGCCGCGAATTCTGACGGTGCATGCGGCCGCGAGCGACCGATGCGGACATGCCGCGTTTTACGTCACCGAGCACGACCCCAGTCCTCGATCCTGCCGCCCGACGATCCCGCCATTCGTATGCGTGGAACGATCGAAGTCGAAAGCGCAACGCTGGATCAGATCCTTGCGGATCAGGACATTCCTGTAGCGTCCATGGGGATGTTGACGATGGACGCGCAAGGCGCCGAAGCGATGATCCTGAGAGGAGGTCAAGAGCTCCTGAAGCACCTCGACATTATCTTGACGGAGGTCAACTACGTTTCGCGCTACAGGCGCGACGCGAAGCCCGAAGAGATCGAAGACATCGTTGCCAATGCTGGATTCGAAGAGGTGTTCAGGACCGAACCACTGCCCGGTTACGAGGTCGTTGATGTTCTGTACAAACGCCGAGAGCCTGCGTCGCACACGTCCATCAATCGTTAATAGAAAAACCCGCAGGTCGCCACCAAGTTGTTGACGGCGGCGACTCGCCGTATTCCCTCCGGTCTCGACTTGGCGCGATCGACAGACGCTTCGACGATCGCCGACAGGTCGTCGTCCAGTTCAACACCGACCGCCGAAAGCCAAAGGTGATCGGAGCCGTTTTGGACGTGATGTTGATTTCCGTATCTTGCGCAAGGTGCGTTCGCACGACGCCGCATCCTGATCGGGAGGGTCAAAAAGTCGAGATGGAGAACGACGCGCATCGCGTCGCTACGGTTCCATGCTTCGTGCTCGATGGTGTCGTCGAAGACCAGCATCTCGCCTTCCCGCCAGGTTCGTCGCTCATTACCAATCCGGAACGTGCACTCGGGCGGGCAGATCAGCCCAAGATGGCACCGCTTGATGTTTTCACAAATTCCCACGTGCGGCTCCACGTGGGCCTGCGGCCCCAGCAGATAGAATCCGGATGTGACGCGACCGGGCAGCCGGTCCGTAACGGCGGTCGTTGCCGGGCACAGCTCCCGATTGACGCGCATGTTCATTCCGCAATAGTGCAGATAAAAGCGTGCCCATGTGCCGGTGAACCCGGCAGCTCTGGGTNNGTCAAGGTGTCACCAAAGAAAATCCCGGTGAGCCAGAAGGTTCATGACCTTCCGGCCCTCCTCACGGATCACCGGGTACGCATCACGGATGGGAGCCAGCTGCGCATAGTCGGCAGGATCAAAAACACTTGCCGAGACGATCTCCCCGACGTCTTCATAATTGGATAACCGCTCTTTTTTATTTATTTATTCTGGAGAGTAGATTGACGATACACAAACCGGTGCGTCGATGATCTGCACTACGTCGAGCGACGTCGTTGCTGTTGTCGTCGATGTTGACTGCCCGCCGGCCACCTTCTGCAGGTCTTCCTCAGTCATCGCTTTACCCGTCACGTCGGCGGGGTTGACCGGTAGAACCATGTAGATCTTGCCGGGCGATTCCTCTACGACCGTGACCTCGACGCTCTCCGGTATGCTGACCCCTCTTGGATCTTGGCCAGCTCTTCCGAAATGGCTGCCCGAGGCTCCTTCAGCAGGCGCGCCTTGAATTCAGGGTCGCTCCATGCTCTTTTCACGACTTGATCTTCAAACTCCGAACGTTTCATTGTGCTTTCGCCTCCTCATTCGTGGCGCAACAAAACACATTGCTGCCGTTGGACACGGAATATTTCAGCCCTTCATTCGGCTTTGGACTGGCTTTGGCGCCCGGTCAATCGTGCGGCCGCAAACGATCAGGTGTCATTTGCCCGCACGAAAACGCCGTAGATCGGCTTCCCAGAACTTGCCCGGCTCTCATTCAAGGTGCGACTACGCGACCGCAACCTGGACAGCCTGAACGACATCGAGTTGGACCGACGTCGTAACCTGTGTCTGAACTTGCGTGGCCGTGACGGAGACGATATCGAGTGTCTCACCCCCGGCAACTGAACTGCCCCGGATTCTCCGGAGGCTGCTGGGGTCAAATTTTGCCGATCATGTGACGTGGTGTTGACGAGCATTCCTTGGTGAGACCGAGGGACCATTCCTCGGCGCCGACCTGCACTCCGGGGTGCCGGGAGGCGCAGGCGGGGTCAAGGAGGGTCCGCGCCGGGTGCGGCGTGGATGCCTTGACGCCGCCGAGCACCCGGCGATCCTTGCTGCAACCGGACCGGGTGCTCATGCTGCCATTACCTGTGCGCTGTCCAGGGCGGCGGAGAACCGTGCCTCGGCCTCGGCGGGCGGGATGTGTCCGATCGGCTCGAGAAGGCGCCGGTTATTGAACCAGTCGACCCATTCGAGCGTGGCGAACTCGACGGCTTCGAAGCTGCGCCATGGTCCCCGCCGGTGGATGACCTCGGCCTTGTAGAGACCGTTGATGGTTTCCGCGAGCGCGTTGTCGTAGCTGTCGCCGACACTGCCGACCGACGGCTCGATCCCGGCCTTGGCCAGGCGCTCGGTATATTTGATCGAGACATACTGGCTGCCACGGTCGCTATGGTGGACAAGGCCGCCGCGATGGATTGGCCGACGCTCGCGCAGCGCCTGTTCCAGCGCGTCGAGGACAAAGCTCGCATGTGCCGTCCGGCTGACCTGCCAGCCGACGATCCGCCGGGCGAAGGCGTCGATGACGAAGGCGACATAGACGAAGCCCGCCCAGGTGGCCACATAGGTGAAATCGCTGAGCCAGAGCGCATTCGGCGCCGGAGCGTGGAACTGTCGGTTGACGCGATCCTGCGGGCACGGCGCCGCCTTGTCGCTGATCGTGGTGCGCACCGGCTTGCCGCGCACAACCCCTTGCAAGCCCATGCTCCGCATCAGCCGCTCGACCGTGCAGCGGGCGACGGATATTCCCTCGCGGCCGAGCTGCCGCCAGACCTTGCGGACGCCATAGACCGCGAAGTTCTCGGCGAAGACCCGGGCGATCTCGGGTTTCAGCGCCAAGTCCCGCCTCGCCCGCCGCGACAGCAGGCCTGCGTCCCGACGCCGGGCAGCACGAGCGTGATACGTGGAGGGCGATCGGCAACACCTTGCAGATCGGCTCGACCCCGTATGCCCCACGATGATCGTCGATGAAGGCGATCATGGCTTCGACCGGCGGTCGAGCTCCGCCTGGGCAAAATACGCGGACGCCTTGCGAAGAATCTCGTTCGCCTGCCGAAGCTCGCGGTTCTCGCGCTCCAGAGCCTTCAGCCGCTCCGCCACATCGGAAGGAACGCCGGCTCGCTTGCCGCTGTCCACGGCCGCCTTGTTGAACCAGTCGTTCAGCGTGTGCGGTGCGCACCCGATCTTGGCTGCAATCGAGACAATCGCCGCCCAGCGCGAGGCGTGCTCCCCTGATGCTCCGTCACCATCCGGACCGCGCGCTCGCGGACCTCAGGCGAAAACTTGTTCGTCGTCTTGCTCATCCTGGCTCCACCTTCTCAAGAGTTGGAGCCTCCAGCAATCCGGGGCGGTTCAAACCTGTTGCAGATCGGCCTCGGTCATGACCTTGCCCGTCACGTCAGCGGGATTGATCGGCACGACCAGATAAATGCGATTTGGCTTTTCTTCCAGGACTTCGATCTGAACATGGTCCGGGATTGCGACGCCTTCAGAGATTTTCGAAAGCTCTTCGGAGAACACTGCGCGCGGATTTTTGAGCAACCGCTCCTTGAACGCCGGATCCGCCCAGGCCTTATTGGCAAGATGGTCCTGGAATTGTTGCCGTTTCATCCCCAATCGCCTCCTGTCCCAGCTGTTTGTGGACAAGCTATTGCCATTGTCCTTGTAGGAGAAGTTTAGCAACAGATAATCGCCATAGCGAGTCGAAGTGCGCTACGATTGGGTATTTCAGGTCAATTTTGATGACAGTTCGATGATTGGGATATGTTGCTCTATGCGATCTGGCGGCGTGCCAATTGTGCAAAGGTTCCGTTTGCGTCCATTAGCGTTGAAAATGTTCCATCCTCGACGATCTTGCCCCCTGCAAGGACATAGATCCGATCGGCATTGACGATTGTCGAAAGCCGGTGGGCGATCACAAATCGTGTGCAGTTCAGCGTTTCCAGCCCCCTGGTGACGATGCTCTGGGTTTCGTTGTCGAGAGCACTTGTCGCTTCGTCGAAGATCAGGATGCTCGGCCGCCGGACAATGGCGCGCGCGATCATCAAACGCTGACGTTGACCGCCGGAGAGCGTATTGGCCCCTTCGCTAAGAAACGTATCCAGCCCCATCGGCATGGCCGCGATATCCTTGTCGAGCCCCGCCAGCCGTGCCGCCTCCATGGCATCGTTTCGGGTCAAATTCGCTCCCGCGGTTATGTTCTTGAAGATCGAGCCCGAGAGCAGCCGGCTGTTCTGGAGCACCACGCCAAAGTTCCGGCGCAGGGCGCGCTTTTCAAGCTGCCTCAGATCCATGCCGTCATAGAGAATGGAGCCCGATTCCGGGGTGTCGAATCCGAGCAGAAGCCGAACCAGTGACGACTTTCCCGCGCCCGAAGGGCCGACGAGCGCCACCATTTCACCGGGATGTGCCCGCAAGGAGACGCCATCGAGGACAAGCGGCCGGTCGGATTGGTAGCGGAAGTCGACTTGGTGAACCTCGATGTTGCCGCTGAGTTCGCCAGGATCCTCNGATCCCTCATAGGCTTCGATGCTCTCCTGAAAGATGGGCCGGATGCGCTCGTAGAGCGGGCCGACATTCAGGAGTTGAATGGCGGTCTCGCTGACCCCGAAAACAGCCGTCATGAATTGACCCAGAGCCACATTGAACGCCACGAAGGTTGCAGCCGGCATGACAAGCTGAAGGCTGTCCGTGGCAATTTCAGCCCAATTCGTCGGCGTTCTGAAGATGGCGAATAACTGATCGCCCTGAATGCCGATAATGACGATCGCACTCGTGATCATGATGTAGCGAAAGAGCGCCTTGATGACGACCAGTGCGTTATTGAGAAGACGCTGATGATATGTGATCGACAGCAATTCCGAGTATTGGCCCGACCACCGGGCGAATGCCCTGCGCTCAGAACCCGAAACGCGCAACTTTGTAACAGCGCCCAATAATTGCAGGACAAGGCCTTGAATGCGGCCCTGCAACCGCAGAATGTCACGATTGCGCGAGAGAACCTTCCGTCCGATGAAAAATGCAACCACGCCATACAGCACGGAGATCAGGGCAATGCTGACGGTCAAGACCCAGTCATAATAGAACATGAGGCCAAGGCTGAATAAGCCATAGGTGGCGTGTACGATCACTGCCGTCATGGAGCTTGTCAGAAGCGATCGAATGGCGTCGATCCCTTGCGCACGGTTGGCCAGGTCGCCAACCGAGAAGCCCCGGAAAAACGAGGCAGGCAGGTTCAGCAGACGGTCCCAGACCGCGGCCTGCGCCGTATTCTCCATATGTCCTTCAATGCGGAGCATCGCGATCGCCTGAACGAGCGAAAACCCCGTCATCGACACGCCGAGAACCACAAGCCCCAGGACGAGAACGGTGAGAAGATTGGTCTGCGCCTCCGGAATGACCGGGTCCATGATCCAGCCCGTGATGAGCGGCAAGCCCAAAGACAGCAAGCCACCCAGAAGGATCATGGCGACGATCGTCCAGCCGTCGCGTGCAGAGCCCTGAAAGCTGAACCGGAGAAGCTGCCAGGGCGTGATCTTGCCGGGCGGGAACGGCGTGTAGAAGGAATACGCCGCCTCGTCGATCGAGGGNGCGATTTCGGCCGTGACGGCAACGTCGTGCTCGGCCTCGGGGTCGGCGAGCCGATACGTGCGCGGCGACTGGGGCAGCAGCGCACACGGCTTNTTCTCCTCGCCATAGAAAGCCAGAATCGGGCCCGCGTCTTTTGACCACCATTCGCCGGCAAGACGGATCCGCCGGAGGCGAAGTCCGCTCTCTGCGGTCAAGCTGTCGACTGCATGTTTGCTGTCCTGGATTCGTTTCTGGCTCGCATCAGAAAGCTGGAGCCGAATGCCGTTGTGCGCACAGACGAGACCGGCCGCGGCGATCAACGGATCCGCAGCGAGCGTGACTCCTTCACCGGATTTTGGAGAGAAGATGTTCGCCATNCTGCCGTAGCGAGATGCCGAAAGCACGGCGATCGAAATCCTTTTCTGCGCCGTTTCNAGACGCTTCTTCTTTTTGAGCTTCGTGATTCTCGCGTCATAATTCGCAAGCAAACGCTGGTGCAGGCGCGTTATGTCGTCATGCGCATGCTCCGAGGCGATCCACTCCTGCATCGACCTCGGCGTTACGGTGATATCCTTCAGCGCGCGAAGCGAAAACGATTTGGTGATGGGAAGTTGCAACGCAACGCCCCAGGAATCGTCTGCGAGAGANGCCATCGGGAAGCGCGAATGCGCCGGGTTCGGCCGCAATCCAAAGGGGCCCGGTTTTCGCGTTGATGACAGTGCCTGCGGGGATCGCGATCTCCTTGTCCGCATCGAGCTTGAGCGCGGTGTGGACGAGAGGCCCGCCAGCATCGCCGTGCTCAGCGAGGTAATCCAGTCCGCCACCCCTTGGATGAGTGCGTCAAGAGCGGCAGCGTCGCGCAGAGCGTGCGTTCGCATCCGCCGCCGGCTGGTCTCTGCGATGTCGGCGCCATTCGAAGGAACGGCGAGGAGGCGAAGCGGCGATGACGTCGTGGTCATCCCAAGGGCCAGTCCGCCGGCAGGGACCCGCGTTACAAAATGGCGTGTGCCGTACTCACCCTGGGCCTGGTCAGCAGGAGCATCAGTGACATAGAAAACATCGACATGGCCGGAGAGCACCAGCCAGGCACTGTCGTCGCCTTTGAGCTGGAACGCGTCACTTGCTCCTAATCCGCGGCGGGGATCCTCAAGATTCAGGATCTCGGCAATTTTGCGTGCTGGTTCAGCCCATGGGGGCGCATCGACCGGCGCGGAGGGCTGCTGTGCGGCCGGCCTCGCTTTCCATTATTGCATCGCCACAAGCTCGGCATAATGGCCCTGCGCCTTCATCAACTCAGCATGGTTGCCCCGTTCAATGATTTGGCCGCGATCGAGGACGATGATCTCGTCGCAATCGCGGATCGTGCTGAGCCGGTGAGCGATAATGACGCAGGCGCAGCCGCGACGGCGAAGATTGTCGTCGATCGCCTGTTCGGTGAGCGGATCAAGCGACGCCGTTGCCTCATCAAGCACGAGGACTGTCGGATTGCGGACGAGGGAACGGGCGATTTCAATGCGCTGGCGCTGTCCTCCGCTGAAGTTGGCGCCATTCTCGGCGACGTCGCTTTCGTATCCGCCGGGCCGCCCGGCAATCACATCGTGAATCTCCGCGTCCTTTGCGGCGCGGATGATCGCTGAGCGCGGGAGCGTCGGATCCCACATCGAGATGTTGTCGCGGATTGAGCCCTCAAACAGCGTGATGTCCTGATCGACCATGGAGACGGAAGTCGTGAAGACCGATCGGGGNATCTCGGCGATCGGCTTGCCGCCATAGAGAATGTCGCCGGATGTGGGCTGATAGAGGCCGACGATCAGCTTTGCCATCGTCGACTTGCCGCTTCCTGTTGCGCCCACGAACGCCACGCGTTTGCCCGGCGCAATCGTCAGGTCGACGTTGTCGATCAGCGGCGGATCGAGCGGACTGTATCCGAAGCAGACCTGGCGGAGCTCGATTGCGCCTGACAGTTTCGGCCCCGGTTCATCATCGGAATCGGTATCATCCGTCTTCAGGACCGTGTCCAGTTTATACTTGAGAACGTCGTCAAGACGGTTGATATCGCCGGTCACTTCCTGCAGTTGTCCGCCAAACCCGACCAGTTGCTGTACCGGACCGGTAAAATGCGTCATCAGGGCCTGAAAGGCGACGAGACCACCGATACTAAGTTGTCCGTCGATGATCAGCAGAGCGCCCACTCCGAGAACGGCCGCGGTCGTCAATTGGCCTAACAGCTGCGGTGCAGCATTCAGCATGGCCGAATACACGCCCAGCCTCTGGTGGGTATTGATCATGTTGCTCTGATAGCCGGCCCACGTCGTAAANAAGTCATTCTCGGTTCCGGTCGCCTTCAACGTCTCGATAGACTGCAAACCGGCCATCGATGCGCCGGACAGTTTGGCGCTCTGATTGAGATAATGGCTGTTGAGATCGGACCGTTTTCGCTGAACCATGCGCACGGCGAGGATATTGAACGCGGTCAAAGCGGCAGCGATTGCGGTCAAGACGATGCTGTAGACCGACATCACCAGCGCATAGAAGACGATCATGAAGCTGTTGACGATCGCGGTCGGTGCGGGGCCGGACAGTTTCTGGGCGACACGGTTGATGGATTGGACCCGTGCGGCGATGTCGCCGATGTATCGCTGCGTGTAGAAAACCGATGGCAACCGTACGACGTGCCAGAAAAATTCTGCCGCCAGTTTGACGGTGATCTTGAATTGAACGCGCAGCAGGTAACGCTGCTGCAGATAGGTCAGCAGACCGTTGATCACAGCCGCCAGAACGAGGCCGATAACCAGCGGAAACAGCCAGTCATTGTAGCCGCGGACCAGAATGTCATCGATAAAGCTCTTGAGAAACGCAGGCATCAGGAGCCCGGGGACGACCAGCATCAGGTTGATCAGCATGATCAGCACGAGCACATTCTTCGTGCCGCCGAGGCGCCTCCACAGCGACTTGATAACGCTCTGCCGCTGCCCCCTTNNCTGGAACCCCGGTCCCGGTTTCAGATCGAGCACGACGCCGGTGAAGCTCGCGTCGAACTCCTGGTGCGTCATCCGGGTCGGGCCGGAAGCCGGGTCGTTGAGAAACACCCACTTGGCCGTCGCGCCTTCGACGACGAGGAAATGATTGAAGTTCCAGAACACGATGAAGGGCGGCGCCATTGCCAACGCTTCATCGGATTCCGCCTTCACCCCTTGCGCGATCATCCCATAGGAGCGCGCCGCCTTGACGATATTGAGGGCGCGGGCACCGTCACGGGAGACGCCTGTGCTCACGCGCAATTCTTCAAGCGGGACAAAGCGACCGAAATAGCCGAGCACGATGCCGAGCGATGCGGCGCCGCATTCGACGGCCTCCATCTGCAGAACGGTCGGGGTGCGAACGCGGCGGAAACGTCCTTTTGCCGATGCGTCGGCCTCCCCCGGTCCGCCATCAGTGAATGCCCACCCACGTCTCATAGATTGGCACGACGAGGTCCACCGGGCGGTCGTTGCGCACCGTAACCCTGACGTTGGCCATCGTCCCGGGNGTGATGGGAATGGGCGGGCCGACCGACGACGACCATTTGAGGCCGCTGACCGTCGCGGGGTCTCGCTCAAGAGACACCACGATCTGGATCGGCGGCCCTGCGGCCATGATCTGCTGGACCACACTTTCGTTGCCGACGATGGATTGGACGCCCTCCGCTGTCTCGGCCAATGCCCCCACCTCGGTCACGGATCCGCGGATCGAGCCATAGATGTCGCTCTCGACCGATGTCGGTGTGACGTTCGCCAACATCCCCGCGCTCACGCGTTTTGCCTGTCCGACCGGGAAGTAACCGTAGAGCTGAAGCTCGCCCCCTTGCTCGATCAAGGCAACCACCTGGTTGGCGACGACCACATCGCCGAGTTGTACGGCGACTTCGGTGACCGTGCCATCGGTCGGGCTGGGGATGACCGCTTCCGTGACCAGGCTTGTTTCCAGGACCTGCACCTGACCTTCAGCTTCGATCACTTGCTCCTCGAGCTCTGCAAGCGTCCTCAGAAGCTGATTTTCATACTCGGTTTGCCCGGTGAGTATTTGTGAAATCTGGTTTCGATAATCCCGGATGCTTTGTGTTGCTGAGTAAAGATTGGAAAGTGTCGTCTCATATTGCTGGCGCGTTACGTAGCCTTTCTGCAGATCATTTTTTCTGTTTTGCAAGTGAATCATAAAAATCTTGAAGTTGTGTGGTGGTAGTAATTTTTCGTTGAGTGCCTGCACCTGGCTTTCCACGTTTTTGCGTCGCGCAATATCCTTCTGGGTGAAACCAGATTGTCGCTGGTAGCGGGATCGCAGGTCAGCAAGGTTGCGCTTGGCTTCCTCGATTTGTTTCTCCAGTGCCGGCATTGTGAGGGTCAACACTCCTTGTCCGGTGACGACATTGTCGCCCACACGAACCTGGATCGCCGAAACGGTGCCGCCACCGCTGGGCGCGTTGACCGTAAACACAACTCCTCCTTTTCGCAGCAGAATGCCCAGTCCCTGAACCTGAAACGGCAAGGTGCCAACGAATGCCCAAATGAGAACCGCTGCGATCACGACGCCAATTGCGGCCAGCGCCAGCCACCCTTTGGGCGACGCCAGAGTAAGAGCGCTATCGAGTTGCTCCGGGTCGCGAAGCTTCTTCAGCGCAGTTTCGCGAAATATGCTGGGCATCAATCAATAAACTGTCGCTCGTGGTGACTCCAAGATTGGGCCAAGGCTCTGTTAATCGCAACGTCTGCGGCTTCCGATAAAATATCCTTTGTCCACTCCATGGGCCATTACGTTGATTTCCATAAGGCAATAAACCCGAAATAAGGCTCTCAATCTGTGCAGAAAATTTCCTTTGTTACGAAATCGATCGACTTGACGGGGAGACCTGCGCAAGCGACGGGCTAATCGGCAACACGGTAGTAATCGATGGACATGAAGGGGTGATCGACGATTTTGGCGCCGAATTCATGGGATTTGATTCTATGGAGACCCGCAAGACCTGCGGCCCGACGATGGACGTCAATCTCGACCAGATGCTGATTGGAATAACCGTGCGCAGCGATGAATTCGAGCAGCGGCGTACTGTTGGCGCGACGTGCGAGGATGCCTGGATCGAGCGTATGAGCGTCGATCGCGATCAGACCGTGTCTGACGATCCACGGACGCCAACTTTCGAACAGCTCGACGAGGCTATCCGCCAGTGCTTCACCGGTAATCAATTCGCCGTCGGGACGCACCGCGATTGCCGAACTCCCGGAACCGCACCCCATCTTCGCGTGCGGCGGACGATAACGACGGTTGTGGATGACGGACTTGCTGACGTGAAGCGCATCGCGCATGTCGATGCCCTGGGCTGACAGACGCATTGCCAATTCCCGAGGTCCACCGATATCGCCGTAAACGGTGAGGTGAGGAATGCCGGCCTCGCTCAACATGCGGCCGCTGACCCGTTCCGCGACGGAATCGTACTCGGCGGCAATGGCAACAAGCGGATGGCTATCGAGGACTTGGCCCCGCCGTGTGCGGTCGCGGATGGCAACAAANAGCTCTTTCAGCATCGTACCGTCGCCGGAACCGATATCGACAAGATAACGGGGCTGGCCCGCCGGCTCGTCCGTATCGAAAAGCGGCAGTGCCAGATCNAAAAAGGGCGCACGGCAGGTTCGCTGAAACACCTCGCCGCTGGTTATGATGCGGTTTTCCTGATCGACATCCGCCGTTTCGGTACGCCTTTCGTCGGTGGCGACGTCCCTGCCGTCACCAAACAACAGATCGGGAACGTGTGCATAGAGCGGCAGATAGGCAACCGGCCGCCGATACTGCGGCGCCAGAAGCGGCACCGCTTGTCCTTCAGGTGTCAACGACACCTCATCGTCCTCTCGCCGCGTCCACCCCTCATACGCGAGAATGTCGAATGCCTCGGCCAACACCTCCGGTCGTCCGGGAAGACGCTGTAGCGTGAGTGTTGCGTCTGGTTCCTGCGCGAAGGCGTCAAAGACGCCGCTGCGCAGCAAGGCCAGGGCGGTGGACGCAACAAGACAGCCGAAAACGTGGTGGGTGACGCGGATCCTCGGCTGTCTTGGCGCCATTGTTGTTAGGCAGAAGGTGGCGCCAGCGTGCTTCCCATGCGCCGCCACGGCAGACGGCCGAGGAAACCACCGCCGCCTCGGCAAGGAGCGCTGGGACTGCGTCGTAGGTGTGTGCAAGGCGGCTCCANNGGTTCGTCCTGTCGGTGTCAGGCAAACCCACGTCTGGCCCGCGCCATCACCTTGCTCGCGGTGGATCAGACCTTGTGCGGCCAGCAGCCAGAACGCCACGTGGAGGTAGCCGCGTCGCGCCCCATAACGGCGCGCGAGAGCGTCAACGTCCAACGGCCTCTCCGCGTCTCTGAGTTCGGCCAGGATGCCTCGCCCGTTCAGAGCGGCCACCGTCGAGCCGATGGCGATTCCGTCGAGATGCGCGCACAGCTTTCCCCAGGCTGTCCGTCTCGCCATGTCCGCGTTGCAGCGCACGCCCTTATCCTTTGTTGCCTTCAGCAACTGCAGCGAGCCCCATAGATGGGGAACAAGACGTCCTCACGGAGTCCCTTGGGATTGTTCCACGTGACCGCCGCACACCAGGTCGTGCCATCATCAGCCGTAAGCTCGGTCGTCAGGTTGACGACACCAAAGTCGCCGCCGCCCTTGAACGAAACGCGGGCCCATTGTTCGGCGATGGCGACACCGGGATTGATCTGCATCGCCGGCTGATCGGCCACGGGTGCGATCAGATCGCACAGCTGCCGCACGCTCAATCGCCACTCGGCGTTGGGCGAATACACATGGACGATTTCGGCGGCCGTCGGCAGCGGGAGCGTGTCGACTTCGGCGAGGATTTGCCGCCGCGTGGCCAAGTCGCCTTCGGCATAACGCTCGCGCAGGGCCGTGTTGGCGGGAGCCTTGAGAATCATCGCCTCACGCGAGGTCAGAAACGGCCGAACGGTCGGCGCGACGGCTTCGACCGCGTCTCGGCCGACAACGTGGATGAGGGTATCGGCGGCGGTGTTGTCGCTGAGCGAGATCATCAGCCCGGCCAGGGACTCGAGGGTGAGCTGCATCCCGGCTGGCCAGTTTTGCAGAATGCCGGTCGGCAGCGCCCGATTGTCGTCAGTAAGGGCGATGACTTGCGCCCACGAACGCTTTCCGCTCTTCACCTGATCGACGAGGGCGTTCATCACCGCGATTTTGTAGGCGGAACCGACAGCCAGCGCGGTATCGGGTTTCAGACTGGTACGTTCGCGCCCATTTTGCAGGACGAGCATCGACACGTCGCCAGGAAGGTCTGACAACGACGTCAACGCGGCGTCAAAATCCGCATACTTCCGGATCGGAGTCTTCGCCCTCAGATCGAAAACGCGGCCGTTGGCATCGACGCCGATCTCTATCGGCACCATGGCATCAGCCAGATGGACATAATAGCGGCCTGAAGACAGCTCGACGCCTTCGAAGGACCCATATTTCTTTTTCAGCTGATCGATGACGTCATGAAGTTCGGTAGGCGATACCTTGGATAAAAATACCGGCGCAAACCACGTGTCGGGATAGTCTTTTGCAGTAAAAACCTTTTGCAGAAAGTGCTGTGGGGATGGCGCCGTTTGTTCAGCAGAGGCAGGTTGAAGCCCCCACCACAAACCGGTGGCTGCCACAAAAATGCGGCGCACGCCGCGCCAGCGAAGCGACGGAAACGCATGCGCATGGTCTTTTCCCGAAGCCAGAGATGCCCGTTCGTTGAAAAAGATGCGTCCGGACCGATCACGCTCGACCAACGTCAATCGGGGAAAATCGCGCATTCACATTAATGCAACAACATAGGCGACCTTACCAAGCTATTTCAAACAAAATGCGGCGAGAAAATACGTGGCGCAATGACGTTTGCATCTTATTTTAATGATAATATGTGGCTATAGGGTAGTTTGTTACGTCGGGTGCGGCAACGAGCTGTTCGAGGACCAGCTGGAGTTACGCGTCGATTGAAAATTTGGCCATGGCACAGACCAGTTGCTTCAGGCCGTCGATATCCAGCAAAGACTTATGCACGAGCCTCCGGTTTGATCAGTATGCTGTAAGTGACGGGCTTGGTGACATCGCTCGATGCCTGCAGGGTCTGGAACAGGGCGTTTTGATCCGGGCGGCGACCTGATCAGCAGTGGCCAAGGCTCACTCCATCAATCCTGAACTGGGTGCCATCTGTCGGCGCGGCGGTGCCGGCCACCATCACCGGCGCCGTCCAGCCGTACTCGACCAGCGAGGCGGCGATCTTGGCGACCTGATCGTCGGAGTGTGTCCGCGCGTTGCGCGCATACGGCTTCAGCCGCGCGATCGGCCATTGCTCAATCTGCTCGGGCAGGAATGGGAGCATCGTCGGTGTACCGAAAGGGTAAAGCGAAAGGCTGATCCTCCCCGAATTGATGGACACCTTTGCTACGCTCCGGGAAGGGGCTGGAAGGTGTTTGATGACGAAACTGCGTCGGAGTTTCACGGATGAGTTCAAGCGGGAGGCCGTAGCGCTGTTGGCGTCGAGCGGCCGGCCGCTGATGCAGATCGCCGAGGAGCTGGGTATTCAACCGTCGATGTTACGGCGATGGCGCACCGCTGTCGGAATGCCTGCGGGGGCGTCGAGGCGCCCCGACACGCAAGCGACGCCCCCGCAGGCTGGCGGTCCCGGTGACCAGTCCGCCGAGATCGTCCGCCTTCGCCGGGAGGTCGAACGGTTGCGGATGGAAAGAGATATTCTAGAAAACGGTCGCTGAGCGTTGTTCCGCCTGCGGCCGGAGAAACTGGCTGAAGTATCTTCGGCAACCGAGGGAGCGGCCGTCTGTTTTTGGTGGCAGATGACCCCGTAAAAAACGTGGTCCATGGTCTGTTGCGGACTTGAGAGTGGTGACGCCGCCCGGTGATCCCGATTAGGAAATTGATTTCTTTCGCACAGCCCAGCCCCTCTTTGCCGAATTCGTCGCAGGAGGGTCCAGGCCATGTCTCACGCGAAGCGTTCCGCCCTCGACGGGAGATGTCACCCGTTCACCCAGATGCCGCGGCGATCGACGTCGGCGCGACGATGCACGTAGCGGCGGTTGGTCCGGGCCGCGCCGCGGAGCCGGTGCGCACGTTCGGAACATTTACCGTCGACCTGCATCGCCTGGCCGACTGGTTCGCACACTGCGGCGTGCGGACAGTCGCCATGGAGTCGACCGGGGTCTACTGGATCCCGGTTTACGAGATCCTCGAGCAGCGTGGGTTCGAGGTTATGCTGGTGAATGCGCGGGACGCCAAGCACGTCCCGGGGCGTAAGACCGACGTCAGCGACGCCGCGTGGCTGCAGCGTCTCCATGAGTACGGCCTTTTGCGCGGCAGCTTTCGGCCACAGGGCGAGATTGCCGCCTTGCGCGCGTATTTGCGCCAACGCGAGCGGTTACTCGACGTCGCGGCGGCACACATCCAGCACATGCAGAAGGCGCTGACGCAGATGAATTTGCAGATTCATCACGTCGTCGCCGACATCACTGGCGTGACCGGGATGCGCATCATCCGCGCGATCGTCGCTGGCGAACGTGATCCGGACAGACTGGCCGCCTACCGGGACCGCCGCTGCCGTGCGTCGGCCGAAACGGTCCGCCAGGCCCTGATCGGCAATGATCGCGAAGAGCACCTCTTTGCGCTGGCGCAGGCGGTGGAGTTGTACGACGTCTATCAAGGGAAGGTCGCAGCGTGTGACACGCGGATCGAGGTCGTCCTCGAGCGGTTGCGGGCGACCAGCGCCAAGCCGGCCAAGCCACTTCCCGCCGCTCGTCACAACACCCGGCAGCCCAACGCCCCGGCGTTCGCCGTGCGTGAGGCTCTCTGGGCCGTGCTTGGCATCGACCTGACGCAGATCCACGGGCTGGGCCCTTATTTGGCGCTCAAGCTGGTCGGCGAATGCGGAACCGACCTTTCGGCGTGGCCGAGCGCCAAGCACTTCACGTCCTGGCTGTGCCTGGCGCCGGGCAACAAGATCTCCGGTGGGAAGGTGCTGTCGTCGAGAACCCGGCGCTCCAGCAGCCGGGTGGCAGCACTGCTCCGGCTCGCCGCGGTCACCGTCGGGCGCACCGAAACGGCGCTCGGCGCCTTCTATCGCCGCTTGTCGGCTCGTATCGGCAAAGCAAAGGCGGTGACCGCCACCGCTCGGAAGATCGCCGTGCTGTTCTACAACGCCCTTCGCCACGGCATGGACTACACTGATCCCGGCGCGTCCTTCTACGAGGAGCGCTACCGGCGGCGCGTGCTCGGCAACCTCCAACGGCGGGCGAAGTCGCTGGGGTACGTCCTGCAGGAGATGGCTCCTGCGCCGACCGCGAACAGTGTTTCTTAGGAAAACTGTGGCCATCTTCTCGGAACCGCCGAAATGAGGTTCCACTGTATCGAGGATCAGCGCGACACGTGGCCGGTGCGCGTACTGTGCGACGCACGGGAGGTTTCAGCCAGCGGCTACTCCGCGCGGCGAGGTCGACCGGAACGTGCCAGGGCGGCGGCGAACCGGGCTCTGTTGGCCGACATCCGGCGGATCCACGCGCAGCACCGTCGTCGCTACGGCGCGCCGCGCATCCACGCCGCTTTGCGGGGGCCGAAGGTCGCTCGGTCGGCCGCGGCCGCATCGAGCGGCTGATGCGCCGCCACGGCATCCGCGCGGCGATACACCGCCGGTTTCGGGTCGTCACCACCGACAGCAACCACGGCCTGCCCATCGCCGCCAATCTCCTCGGCCAGACCTTTCTCGCCAGCCGGCCGAATGAAATCTGGCGGACCGACATCAGCTGCATCCCGACGCACGAGGGCTGGCTGTATCTCTGCGGCGTCCTCGACCTGTTCACCCGCAAGCCGGTCGGATGGGCGATGCGCGATCACCTGCGCCAGGAGTTGGCAATCGCCGCGCTGACGATGGCGATCCAGCGGCAGCGGCCCACAACACCGTTCGGGGGCGCGGATTGATCTACCACTCCGACAGTAAGTGTGCACCGGCCAGCTGTTCCCGGGCGGCCTGACCCTCACAGCGATCGACCGTTTAGGATGGCTGGTGCCGCAAGGTGCCTCGGCGTGGCCTGTTCGCCTACATCGAAGCATACTACAACCGTCAGCGGCTCCACTCCGCCCTCGGATACCGCACTCCCGAGCAGCCAGAGCTACAGGCCGCATAACCCGGCGTCCACTTCTCCGGGGAAGATCATTGCTCTGGACCTGCGCCTGGGTGGACTGCCGAACATAGACCACAGTCTTGCGTTTCAGCACCGCGGCCGGCAGGAGATCAGCGCTCGTCATCGCTGTACTCCTCGACCGAGGCGCCGGCTGCTTCCAGCAGCAGGCGGGCCATCCGCGCCAGGGACTGGCTGCGCTCGGTGCGGCTCATCCCGTGCAGTGTTCCGGTGTCGAACGGCATGCTGAGCTGGCGCGCCGCCGCGGGTGCTGGTGTTGGCAGGCTTCTCATCGTGCTCCTTCTGGACGACGGTCAGATCGTCCGGAGAACTTCGTCTGAACCCGCGCCTTTTCCGCGGCAGACGCCGCCGCGGTGATCCGCGGCCACTGGGCGATCGAGAACAACCTCCACTGGCTGCTCGACGCCATCCTCTTATCACGGCCGGCCTGAATCGGATTCGGAGTGTTCCCGGCCAACACGCCGTCATCCACTATTTCTGCACCAACGCCATCTGCGCCAACACCGGTGTTGAGCATACGGGACCGGCGGCTTCCTTGGAGGCTGCGCGCGCCAACGAAGCAAGCCAACGTTGCTGTGACGGTGCCCTCAGACGGGTATCAGTGGCAGCAATGCGCGATCGGCAGCTTGTGCCTCGGTGGTGAACACGCACCCGCGCTTCTGGTGCAGTCGGCGCAGCAGCGCCAAATCGGTCCGGGTGTGGGGACTGGATCCGTTCACCTCGCGCCCCTTGGCGTCGCATGGCTGGGCGCCATCGCCGGCGAACGCCTGGGTGCGTTCGAAGCTGAAGCCGGAGAGGATGAAGCGGTCGAAACGGCCGTCGGCGAGGCCGAGCAGCAGAGCGATTACGCCCGTGGACGGGCTCTTCACCTCGATCTGCCGCCTCAGCGCCTCGTCCGCATCGGCGAGGTCGATGGCCAACTGTCGATAATAGCCGGGATCGTAATACCGGAACGCCTCGTAGCGGAACCCGGCCCGGTGCAGCGACCACTTCAGCACCAGCGGATGCTGTCGCCAGGCCTGCAGCCGCTTTGCCAGTCGCTTGACCATGGTCCGGCCACGAACGCGATGCGGAACATAGATGACCGTACGCGTGGAAAGACCATGCAGCGCCAGCAGTTGTCGGCGGCCAAGTTCACTGCCGTTGGTGATGAACGCGCTCATTGCCGTGAGTTCTGGTGCCGGTAGCCGAAGCTGTGCTGCTGACGCGACCGAAGCGTTGGCGCAGGCGAGCGCATCGAAGTCCCGCGCCCGCGGCAGACACGGCGATGGTTTCGATCCGAGAACAAGCAAGGTTGCCATCTCATCCTCAAGCAAGGGCGGCGAAGATGCTGTGCACCGGCCGGCCCTACATCACATGATCCCGGATCGAAAAGGCGATCAGCATCACGAGACCCCAGACAATCCCCGCCACCACGATGGCAAACACGATGAACTGGATACGCAGCGGGTAGCGGGACTCTTCGGCCTCGTGCGGTGCGACGATCGTGGCCACGTAGACCTGCTGGCGGTCAGCCTGCGCCCGTGCCTCCTCCAGGTAGCGGAGCGCACTCTTGTAATATTCCTCGGAGATGGCGAGCTCCGCCTGCGCCTCCTCGAAGCCCGACAGCACGCTGGTCAGCGCAGCGCGGCCGTCTGCTGATGGGTGGTCCGCTGTTCCGGGCGCAGCATCCGCGCCGCGGCGACCCGTGGTCGCCTGCTTGCGGACGCGCTCGATCTCGCTGCTGATCGAGGCGATCTTCGAGCGGAGCGAGGTGATCAGCGGCGCGCTGTCACCCATCAGCGAGCGACGGTATTGCAGTTCGGAACGGGCCTGAGCGAGTTCCCCNTCAAGCTGGCCAACCAGCTCGGTGTGCGCTTCGGCGGTGGCGGTGGCATCCAGCGTCTCTTCCTTTTCCCGCAGTTGATAGACCCGGCCACGCCACGTTCGCAGCCGTTCTTCGGCGGCGCGCAGGTCTTCGGTCGCAAACCGCACCGCGTCCTCACGGGCGCGCGCCGAGAGCTGGTTGACCAGCTTTTCGCTGGCATCCAGGATCGCTTGTCCGAGGCGCGCCGAGTCCTCGCGGGTAAAGGTGCGCACGCTGACGCTGACGATGCCCGACATCATCTCGGTCGAAACGTCGACCATCGATTCCCAATACTCGGTCAGATCCTCCATGCTCGCGTCCGCCGGCAGCCGGGCGATCGGATCGGCCCAGCGCCGACCGAAGATTTCGCGCAGATCGATGGTGTGCGCGAGATCGTCGACGACCTGGCGACTGCGCAGGTAGTCGCTCACCGTCTGCGCGTCGAGGAAGGTGGAGATGCTGGAGCCGGTGCCGGTGAGCTGTCCGAGCAGGTCCGGCGTCACCGGGCTGCCGGATTTCACCAGGAAGCGCACCTCGGTGACGAACTGGTCGGAGGCAATGAAGCCGTAATACGCGATCGCTAGCAGGCTGGGCAGGATGACACCGACCAGTGCCGAGAGCGCANNAGCAACAGCCGGCGCCTGCGCCGAGCGGCGGGCTTTTCCGAAACGTCGTCGAACATTGAGGGATGTTGAAAGGCGACCGGTAGCTCGGGAGGGCGGTCTGCCCTGGCCGTTTCGCGCACGGATAGTGGGGGCTCTCCGGCGAGGTTTCCTGNNCCGCGATGCAGGGACGGGCACCGCAGCGGCGGCGACCAATGCGCGCGTGTGCCTGCGTCCGGGCGCGCGCGCGCCGTCGGGCGAGATCGATCGCCGAGGAGCCCGGCAGTGCTTCTCCCGCAGTGGGCTCCGGTTCCCGGATCTCTTTCTCGCTGGCAGCATCGCGGGCTGTTATCGGAGAAGGCTGTTCCAGATCGGCCGCTGGCGAAGCGGACGCGTCCAGGTCGTCGTCCCCCTATCGATCGTTGCTGATGGCTTTTGCATGCACGTCAGGTCTGTCGGACATCAACCCAGGATTAAATTTTCCACAGCGATTTGTACACATAAATCGCTTCGTCGATGTCCTCATACGGCTGCAGATGCCCATTGAACAGGACAGCGCCGGCATCGCAGTAGCGCTTGATGGTGCCAATGCTGTGCGACACCATGATTACGTCCGACTGTCGGCGGCGTTGCGTGAAGATCTCCGCACACCGCTCCCGGAAGCGCGCATCGCCCACGGCAGTCACCTCGTCCACCAGGTAGACGTCGAAGTTGGCGGCAATGCTGGTGGCGAACGCGAGACGGGCTCGCATGCCGGAAGAGTAGATCTTCACCGGCTCGTCGAAGAACCGTCCCAGCTCCGCAAACTCCTTGATGAACGCGACGTAGGGCTTCCACTCCAGCCGGTAGAGGCGGGCCAGAAACAGCGCGTTCTCGCGGCCGGTCAGAAACGGATCGAACGTGCCCGAGAAGCCGAGCGGGAAGGATACGCGGGCGTTGCGGATAATCGCGCCACTGTCCGGCAGCTCAACCCCGGCGAGCAACCGCACCAGGGTCGACTTGCCGGAACCGTTCAGCCCCAGGATGCCGACGCTTCGCCCCTTGCAGAACCGGATCGACGCATCACGCAACACAACGCGACGACCGTTCCGGGTCCGGTAAGTTTTCCGGACATTGCGCAGTTCGATCACGAACGGACCATCTCGTAAATCCGCCGTCGGAACAGGCGCTCCATCGCCAAGCTGAAGCACAGGCAGCCTGTCCCCNACCAGCAGCGGATAGACGCGATCGAGCGACTGGCAGACGTAGCCGCTGTAGAAGCTGACCCTCACCCACTCGATGCAGTGCAGGAGTGGGTTCCAGACGATGACCTCGCGGAAGGTCTCGGGGATGCTGTCGGTCAGGAACATCACCCCGGAGACGAGAAAGAACGGCCGCAGCACCAGTCGCGACATCCGGTCCCAGGACCGGATGACCAGGGCGAGAAGGGCGCTCACCGCCCCCACTCCGGTGCCAAGAAACATCGTCGTGAGGACTGCGGCGAGCAGTCCCACGCGATCGTGCGGTTGCCAGGACAGCCCCCGCCAGGCCAGCAGCAAGAAGACAATAACGCCAACGATGAACATCGTTGTACATTCCACCAACGACTTGGCGAAAACGACGTCGTTCGGCATGATGGCGGCGTGCGTCAGCATGTTCTGGCTGGACTGAATGGTGCGGGTGAGCTGGAAGATGATATTGCGGAACAGGAAGAACGGCAGGAAACCGAGCACAAANAACACCACCATCGAGTCCCCGAGGGGTGGATGGCGATCCATCAGCGTGTAGGCCAGCGCCGACGCGCCGGCGTACGAAAGCGGGGTGATGACCGCCCACAGGTAGCCCAGCTTCGTTTTGCCGAAGCGGGTGTGCATATCCCGCAGTACGACTACCCAGATCACCCGGAACTGAGTCGCGAGGGCGTCAAGCATCTTTTCGTTCCGTCCGACCGGCGGAAGGCAAACCTCAGGCAGATTCCTTCCCCGGCGATTTTCAGCACCATTGCGCGAAGAACATATGGTGCAATTGCCGTTTTGAATGTCAACGGCGGACTCCAGGTGAGTCGGGGGCTGGTGATGACGCCGCTGTGTCGCTTCGGATCCTCGGGCCCCGTACGCTGTACTCTCGCCGCCATTGCCCGTGCCACGTTTGCCCGTGCCACGCTCGCGGTCATGCTGGCGGCCACGAGCCTTGCGGGCTGCAATTTTCTGCCGCAGGCGGGA
Organism: Defluviicoccus sp.; assembly: GCA_013414705.1. Taxonomy (GTDB): domain Bacteria; phylum Pseudomonadota; class Alphaproteobacteria; order Rhodospirillales; family Defluviicoccaceae; genus Defluviicoccus. The sequence continues at coordinate 684,961 of CP058705.1, read as the reverse complement.
CCGAAGTACGCGACTCTCACGGAACGTCCGACCCCTGGGGCGGTGGCGACGGTTGACTTCGAACTCGTGCGCATCAACGGAATTGTTGCGGAAGAGACGCGCATCGACACGTCGCGTGCTCTCGGGCAGGCATTCACCACGGCACCGGAGATTGATCTCGAACGGCTGCGACGCGGAGACGTCGTTTCCGTCTACATCTGGGAGCCCGTTGCCGGTCTCTTCCCGTCGTCTGCGGGCTCTGTCGCCGGCAAGGAAAATCTGCAGAAGCTTTCCATTGACGAGCGCGGCGAGCTTTACGTTCCCTTCGTCGGCACGATCAAGGCGGAGGGCCTCGAGGTCAGACAAGTGCGCGAACGGATCCAGCGGCAACTGGCGACACAGACGCCGGGGCCGCAGGTGCTGGTAACGCTCGATGCCAGCCGCGAGCGCTCGGTGACAATCCAAGGAGATGTCAAGACCTCGGGGCGATTTCCGCTGCAACAGGGAACAACCCGGCTGCTGCCGCTGCTGGCCGAGGCCGGCGGACCAACCGGGCATCCGGAAATCACCGAACTCGCCCTGCGACGCGGTGAGGAGGAAGGCGTGGCCTGGCTCGACGAGGTCTATCGCGAGCCTGCCTACAATGTCGCGCTCGCCCCGGGAGACCTGGTCCTGGTGCGCCGCACCCCGCTTTCCTTCAATGCATTAGGCCAAGTCAAGAAGACCGGACGCGTGTTCGCCGACCGGCGCGACGTCTCGCTCCTGCGGGCCTTGAGTCTGGTGGGCAGCCTCGACGACCTGCGGGCGGATGCCACCGGCGTATTTCTCTTCCGAATCGAACAGCCGCAGGTGATCGAGCGTTTGGCGCAGAGCAACCAGCTCGACAGTGCTCGCGAAGACCGGATCCCCGCGCAGCAGTTCGTCTACCTGCTGGATTTTTCGGAAGGCAACAGTCTGTTTTTCGCCGACCGTTTCCAGGTCCGCGACGGCGACACGCTCTACGTGACCAACGCACCGGCCGACGATTGGCGAAAGCTTCTGTCCGTCGTTCTTCCAACCCTTCCCTGCCGCAGGCCGGCGCTTCGGCCACGGCTCCCACCGCGGTGGTCGGCACCCCCTGACGTCGCGTCCTCACCGGCGCATCCGTCAAGGGGGCCGTCAAACTTCCCACATCGGCCAAGCTCGTGGGCGATCAATCCCTCCACAGCGCGGGCGCACATGCCTCTGACCTGCCGCCGCGTCCCGATATTGCCAATTTACCTATTTTCGCAATTGACACCGTGTATAAAGTGCGTTCTGGTTGATATGCGATTGAGTGCTACGGTGCAGGGGATGCTACGTCCATGGTTTCGATCGTCGCTGAAATCGGCTGCAATCACAAAGGTGATCTCTCGATTGCAAAGGAGATGATTTCCGTCGCCGCCAAGGTTTGCAAAGTGGATGTGGCAAAATTTCAAAAGCGATGTAACAGGGAACTGCTATCCCCACAGGAATATGCTTCGCCACACCCCGTTCCAGAAAACGCTTATGGGTCGAGCTATGGACTACACCGGGAGGCATTAGAATTTTCTCTCGATCAGCATGCAGACCTTAAACAATACTGTGAATTAGAAGGGATTTCCTACACGACGTCCGTTTGGGATCTGACTTCTGCAAAAGAAATATGCACACTTAACCCTGACTTTATAAAAATTGCCTCCGCAACAAATCTTCATATGGATCTTCATCGTTATCTTTGTGAAAATTTTGCAAACAAGATCCATATCTCGGTCGGGATGACCACACTCGATGAGGTGGAACGCATTGTCGCGCTGTATGAAGACTATCGGCGCGCAAAGGATGTGGTCTTGTACGCCTGCACATCGGGGTATCCGGTGAGTTTCCAGGATGTCTGCCTGCTGGAAATCGAGCGCCTGAGAACCCTTTACGAGGACAGGGTCGCGGCGATCGGCTTTTCCGGACATCACCTGGGCATTGCGGTCGATCTGGCGGCGGTGACCCTCGGTGCGGCGTGGGTCGAACGGCACTTCACCCTTGACCGGACCTGGAAAGGAACCGACCACGCCGCCAGCCTTGAGCCGGAGGGCATGCGCCGCCTGGCCCGCGACATTCGCGCCGTGATGAACTCGATGAGCTTCAAGCCGACCGAGATCCTCGACGTCGAACTGGTGCAGCGGCGCAAACTGAAGTGGATGTCGGAAGAAACAGGTCCCCTCCGCGTCGTGCAGCAGCAGGCCTGACGGTCATCCATGACGGTCATTGCGGTCGTTCCAGCACGCGGCGGTTCCGTTGGCGTTCCACGCAAGAACCTGAGGCTGGTGGGCGGAGTGCCGTTGGTGGGCCGGACAATTGCCGCTGCCCACAGCGCGCAACGGGTGGGTGACGTCTTCGTCTCCACCGATGATGACGACATCGCGCGTGTCGCCAGTCGCTTCGGGGCCACCATCATACGCCGGCCGCACCATCTCGCCGGGGCCGCTGCATCGTCCGAGTCGGCACTGCTGCATGCTCTCGACGCGCTGCAGACCGCGGGCATCGCACCGACGCATCTGGTGATGCTGCAGTGTACCTCGCCGTTCACAACGGGTGCGGACATCGATCGGGTCGTTGCGACGCTCATCTCTGGCCGGGCGCAATCCGCGTTCACTGTGGTGCCCGACCATGGATTTCTGTGGCGCATCGGTGCGGATGGGTGCGCACAGGGAATCAACCATGATCACACCGGCGAACGACAGCGCCGGCAGGACCTGCCGCCGCAGTACCGGGAGACCGGCGCCATCTATGCAATGGAAGTGGCCGCCTTCCGGGCGACCGGACGGCGGTTTTGCGGTGCCGTCCTGGCGGTGCCGGTGGACAGCCCGCCGCTCGAGATCGATGACGAGGCCGACCTCAAGACGGCTGACGCGCTGGCCTCGATGCTTGCGTCGCGCCACCATCCGGTCGTTCCCGCTGCGGTCGGAGGACCCGTCGAGGCCGAACGGTTCGAGACCGGACGGAGTGCCGCCGTGCAAGGACAGACATGTTGATCGAAACCGGCGCCAGCCCGTTCGGAGATCCCACGATCTCCTCGACCAGGGCAGTTGCCATCGCCCGCTTCGATTCATTCACCAAGACGGCGCTGGTTCTGCTGCACGCACTCTCGCGCCATGGTTTCGCCGCAAGCATTGTGAGCACGGAACCCGAGCCTCCGCACCAACCGGGAGTTTGGCTGCGTACCTGGACGCAAATCTCCGATCGGATGGCGATAGAAGACGTCGTGAGGGCGGCCGAGGTGGCGCAGGCGGACGTCCTGATCCTGTGCCTCGACGGCAGGGCCACGATGGCCGCCCTGCGCGCGCTGCGACAGCCCGGCACGAACACGAGCACGGGCACGAGGAGACCCGTCGTCGTTTCAGCCTATCCGGGGATCATTCTGCGCGGCCGTGTTAAAGGGCTGATGGCGCGAGCCCCTGTGGATGTGCTCTGTTTGAACAACGACGCAGATCTCGAAGCGTACCGGGATAGCGTTGCGGCACTGGGCGGCGATGCCGGCAACGCCGTTGTCACCGGCCCCCCAACCNTCTGGTCCCTGCGAACACGCCCGCCGGTCGCCGACGGGCCGATCGTCTTCTTCGAACAGCCGAACATCCCCGCTNCTCGCACGGAGCGGACTTACGTCGCGGACATGCTGCTGTCGCTCGCTGTCCGCTTTCCCGAAGCCGAGATTCTGCTCAAGCCCCGCTCGCCCCCGGCGNAACGGACGTTTCACGACTGCCCGTATCCGATCGCCCGGCTGCTGCGGCAGCGCGTCTCGCAAGCGTGGCCGGCGAACCTCGGCGTTACGTACGACCCGCTCTCGGAGCTGTTGGCGCGCACCACGGTGGCCCTGACCTTCAGTTCCACCGTGGCGCTGGAAGCGATGAAGATGGGCGTCGCCACCCGTATCCTGAGCGATTTGGGGCTTTCGGAAAACCTGGGCACCGACTTCTTCGCCCGGTCTGGTGCGTTTGCGGCATTCTCAACGGTGCATCCGAACATGCGGCCAACGGTAGATCGGGATTGGTTGCGTACGGTGTGTGGGCCCGAAAACGGACCGGAACGCTTTGTACACGCCGTGCAGGCGGCACTTGCCGGGCGAAGCGCCCGGGACCGCTGGCCCCTGCGATCGTTCTCTCCATTCTGCGGATGCGAGGAATGGCAGGCGTACGAGAAATCTGCGCCGCCGCAGCTCCCCGTCTTCGTCAAAGGCCGTTCGATCCCGCCGATTGCCGCACGCGCCTGGACCTTTCTGCGCCGGAGCGCCGCAGGGCGCCGCTCGGCTGGATGCGGCATGTCTGGACGGTCCGACCAGCGTCCAGGGACGAACGCTCGTTCGGACCGAAAGCATGACCCTGAATCGCGGAGAGGGAACAAGAGGAGTGTTGCGCGTCACCGTCGTCTTTGAGCACGACAGTCAGGAGAAGGTGGCCGAGTGCCTGGAGGCGCTGCTGCCGCCGGACAGCTTCCAGACACGGCAGATCGCGGTGGTGGGCGAAGAGGACGTGTTGCGCGTCGCTGCCAGCCGCCACATGGCGTGGCCGGACATCGTCATCCTGACCATTGGTGGCCGCGAGACAACCGCATTCATGGCCGAGTTCCGACGCCGGGCGGCGGCAACCGCAGCACGCCCGCGCCCGCTGTTTGTCAGTATGAACGTCGGGCTGATGCTCGACCGGGCTTTTCTTGGCAGCGTCATTTTCCGTCAGGCCGCGGATGTCATTCTCGTCAACCGCAGCAGCGAAATCGACCGGGTGAGCGGCCTGTTCACCCAGCTGGTTGGTGCGCCGGGAGAGATCCGCACCTGCCTGTGTCCGATCTTTTCCCGCGGCCGTGGTTTTCTGGATCCTGGCGAGCGGGACGTGATCTGTCAACGGCCGGTGCGCTCGATCCTGTTCGCGGTGCAGACGGACATTCCGTCGTCGGAGCGGGAGCGGACGTATATCGCCCAGCGGTTGGTTGACTACGCCCGGGCGCATCCGGACCGGCGCGTGATCATCAAGCCACGCCACCAGCTGGACGAGAAGACGGCGCATGCGCAGCGCTATGCCTACGAACACATTTTCCAGCAACTGCTCGCCCAGGCAGGCGCAACCAATCTCGTCTTCACGTACACGGACGTGCCCAGCCTGCTGCCGGAGATCGACCTGCTGGTTTCGCTCAGCTCAACGGCAATCGTCGAGGCCCTGTCGTGGGGATATCGCGCGGCCTCGATCCTCGATCTCGGGGTGCGGGAAAACCTCGGCAACACCTACTTCGTCGGCTCAGGCCTGCTCGCAACCTTTGACGATCTGATCGCTGATCGGGTTCCGATGCCGGACCCTGAGTGGCTGCGAGCAGAGCTTGAAGCTCCCGACGTGGCGGTCGTTCTGTCGGAACTGCGTGCATTGGCGCAACGCGNNCCCGGGCTGGGGAGCTGCCGTTTTCCCCATCGCTCTTCCTCGACCGTTCTCCTGCGGCGCTTCCGGCCGTGGCTCCGGCGCTGTTGCAGGGGCGGGGTTTTCTGTCGATCAGCCAAATCGCGGGAATGGTCGGGAGCGGGAATGGCGAAGCGCCGGTTCGACGCCTGGGCTTTCGGCTTATCGATGACGCGCGGGAGAAACTGCGTGCGGGAGACTGGGCGGCAGCGTTCGACGTGAGCAAGGCGGCCCTCGTGCGTACTCCGGCTGCAAGCGAACATATGTTCGTCGCCGCCACGGCGTTGGGCAAGCTGGGCCGTCTGGAAGAGGCCGTTAGCTTCTTGAAGCGGGCCCGCCAGCTCCGTCCCAACGACCGTCGTCTGCGCTGGAAACATCGTTGGCTCAAGAAGCGCCTGTGGCTGAACCGGGTGCTGGGCCAGCCATGAGACAGCCGTTGAAGTGATGCGTGATCTGCGGTCTCCGCCAGGAGATGGGAGAGCGCGCACTCGGCGGATCGGCAGCGAATGTACCGGAGTTGATTGACGATGCCGACCTGCCCGATCTGCGACAAGGATGCTGATTTTTCAATCGCGCCGTTCAGAAACATCGGCCAACATGCGCATCCCATCTTTGACGGCATTGACATTGCCACCTGCTCGTCCTGCCGTTCCAGCTGGGCGACCAATCCGCCGTCGCAAAGCGAACTCGGACGCTATTACTCAAGCCATTACGCTCCGGCGCGCATGGCGTTGGATGCTGTCCCGGATCGGCCCTGGCCTCCGCGGGACCCGAGGGCGACATCGTTGATCACGCTCGGCCGGTTGTTCGGGCGGTTTGCGCCCGCCAGCGTCTTTCTGGACATCGGTCCGGGAAACGGCACGGCGCTCGCTGCCGCCAGCTATATGCTGCCAAGGCCAAGGCTCGCCTGCATAGAGTACAATGAACGCACGATCGCTCTATTTCGCGAAAAATTTGGCGATATCTTCGTTTCTCAGTCGGCGCAGAACGTGTTTGATGCCTTTGGTCCTGAAGGCATCCATTTCATCTATTCGGCGCACTGCTTCGAGCATTTCACCATCGACGAACTTCGGCAGATGCTCACGTGCCTGCGGACGATGCTCGCCCACAATGGGGTGCTGGCGCTGGAAGTACCGCAGGCGTCTATCGACAAGTTGCGCAAGCTCCCTGCCACTGTTCCGCATCTGATCTTCTTCAGCTCCCGTGGCTTGAAGGCCTTGCTGAAGTCGTGTGGGTTCAAGGTCGAGCTGTGTGTCGAAACACTTGGCCGCTCCAAGGCCGGCAACGCGTATGTGCAGGAGCAACTGAGGGAGACGATCCAAGGTTCTCGCCGGCGTTCGCGAGACACGTCAGCGCCTTCAACTTCGGTGACTGGATCGGCTGCAGGCCGGGGCTGGTGATAAAATGCATCGCGACCAAGGCGCGCGAGGCGACGGCATCCGCCTCCCGGCCGTGATGTCGCATCGCATCTCAGGTCGACGCTCTCCAAGTGTGTGGGCGTGGAGACCGGCGGTACATTGGGCGCTTGCGGCTTTACTCGTTGCTGTCGGCGTTCTGATCCAGGCTGGTATCGCCGCTGCATCGGGAGCGGCGCCGCTGTTCAACTCGAGCACGCTCGCTTGCTTCCGCATCCCTAGCGTTGCCTCGGATGGAAACACCACCGTGCTCGTTGCGGCCGAGCAACGCTTCTCGGGCCGTGCCGTCGCTTACGAGCAGTATCAGGCGGATGTGTTTGCCGGTCTGGGGCGCGACAACCGGCCCATCCGCTGTTCGGACGCGGGCTATATCAATATTGTCCTGCGCCGTTCGCTGGATGGCGGCACCACTTGGCAGCCGATGCAGCTTCTGGTCGACTACCGGCAGTTCCTCGGCGACGACTACAAGGTCGCTCTCGCCGGCAACCCGACCCTCGTCTGGCTGCCGCAAAACGAACGATTCCTTCTTCTCTTCGCCGTGACGCGCAGTCGGGGAGCGAACAACGCCGCGCCATGCGTGTTCGAAGGCCACTCCGACCATCCGGCGTGCACGGACGTTCCTGCGGAACACGGGGTCTGGATGACGCTTAGTGCAGATCGCGGTGCCACCTGGACAGCACCGCAACCGCTGACGACTGTCGGCGGAGCTCCCGAGGCCATGCTGCAGCGGCCGGGGCCTGGTCACGGCATCATTTTACCATCTGGGCGGATCGTCATTGGTGCCTACCCGAACCTGCTGCTGTCGGACGATGCAGCGGCAACCTGGCGGTACGGGGCCGCCGCCCCGCGCGGCGAGACTTCTGTTGTGATGCTGGACGACGGCACCGTGTGGGCGCTGATCCGACCGCCGCCGGCCATGGTTCGCAAGCTGGCGGAACAACAGGGGCGGTCCACCTGGCGGTTGAGCGCCTACAGCCGGGACGGCGGCGAAACGTATCAGTCCGTGGTGCCGGATGACCGCTTTCCGGTTCCGGAAGTCCACGCTTCACTGCTGCGCGTCGAGCGGAGCGGCGGCAAGGGTGCCGGCATCGTCGTCGCGTTCCTCGCCACGCCGGATCGCCGTCCCGCGCGAAATCCAGGCCNNGACCGCCGTCGCCTGCTGGTGGCGATGGGCGATGGCATGGCCACCAAGTTCTGCGCAACAGTCATGGATCAGGGGCCCGCGGGCTACTCCGATCTCGTCTCGATGCGGCAGGACCGGATTGCGGTCGTCTATGAAGGTGCGCTGAACGGCGAGTCGTTCGGAGATCAGCGTGCCTACATCGCCAACATCCTGTGGAAAGTGATCGACGTCGACGACTTCGATGGCTGCAATGCGGACTCCGGATTCTTCGCTCTGGCATTACCGCTGCCGAAGACGCTGTACGACTGATGCGGGGAATTTCGGATCGTCCGTCCGCTGCCGCCCCACGTCTGCGGCTGAACGCCGTTCGCGCCGTGATGGGACCGATTCAGGTCAGGTAGCGGCTCCAAAGGTTGCAGAGTGCGGGGTCGTCCGCACAGGCTCGCCGCAGACCGTTCTGCAGGTAGCGGGCGTCTTCTGCGGGCAGATCCTCCAGGGGCGGGCGGCTGTCCGCGTTGCGCACCTTCAGGCCCGCAGCTTCGTTCGAAAGCACGACCATACCGTCCACCTGCCCCGAGCGCTCCAGCTCCCGGAGATTGTCGGCTTGACCGCACCGGATGGCCTTCTCCACCGCAGTCATTTCGACGCCCTGCAACCCGAGGAAACCCAGGCAAGCCGAGAGGTGCGTCGTCGGATCCGCCAGCAGGTCCTCGTAGGCGACCACAGTCCCGTCGCGAAGGGTCGGCATGCACCGGGCCCAGATCGCATGAAACCGCACGATGCGGGCGAAGCCCAAAACCGGATCCCGGATGAACTCCGAAAGCGACAGGCTCAGTGGTCGCCCCAGAGTGCGTCGGGTGAGCTGATGGTAGAGACTGACGACACTGTTCCGTGGATCCCGTACCAGCAACAGTGCGCGCCGGTCACGGTACCGCTCGCGACTCCCGCGAGAAACAGCGCCTGCGGGNTTTGCTTCATCGCCGTTCTCGGCCCGTATCGCCGCGTCGTCGTGGGTGCGAGCGATCTGGAACGCAAGCCCCGCTTCGCGCATCAGTGGCGCAAAGAAGATGGTTGGCCGCGGGCGCGGCAGACGGTACTGCGCGATCAGTGCTACGGAAATCAGGAAGCTGAGCCAGGTAATTCCGGACTTCGGATAGCTGATGATCGTACTGCCTGGCGGCTCCGGAGTTTGGTACAGGCGATCGTAGGCGTCCAGCAGGGCCGTCGCCGCATCCGGTTGTCCTTTGAGGAGCGCGGCATGGGACAAGGCCTTGATCGCCGGCAGGGCAAACGCGTCGTGCAACACCGCACGTCCAAGATAGGGAGCCGCCTCGTCCGGCCTGTGGAGCTGGATCAGCTCGAAGCCCGCCTCGAGCAGCACCCGCGGACGGCGCTCACGGCTGAGACTACCGCGCCAGATCCGGAGCAATCGGAGTGCCGCTGCCGTGTCGCCGGCACGGCGAAGATTCCGCGCAAGTCCCACCGCTCCTCGGATCTAGGGAAAGCGCTCATCGTATTCAAGCCAGATGTCGATCGCTTCGGCCGGTCGCAGCAGACGCTCATAGGTCATCGCCGCCAAGTGCAGCGCACGGCGCGGCCAGCAACCGTGTTCACGCGTCTCGATCAGCGCGGCCGCTTCAAAAGCGTCCCGCCGGGACGAATTCCATGAGCGGGGCGAAGGGTGTTTCCTCACCCGGGAGCACGTGCGGACCGGCTGGAAGGGCGGGCGGATCGTGCGCGACGTCGGTCCAGGCAGGAGCCGGATCTATGCCCCGTCCGTCCGCCGCGGGACCCAACGGCTCAGTTCCGCTTCTCGATGTTGATCGTCAGCGTGCGGCGCAAGGCGGTCGATCCGGTGGCGGTCATCGGGCGGACCGAATGCCAGGAGTTGAACGTCTTGACGAACAGGATTCCCTGGTTCGGCGCGAACTCGAAGGTGTGGAGAATATCCATGTCAGCAAAGCCTGCCTTCCTGTTGAGGTGGTTGAATGCCAGCTCCGGACTGCGGGGACGGTTGATGTCCAACCCGCCGCCAAGATCGGGGCTCCATTCACCCGGGCGCACCATGGAAATGACCAGCGTTATGATCTTCTCCGGGTTATCCGTGTGCGGCAGCAGCAGACCGCCGTCGGCGGGCATGATCGAGAAGTCGAAGCGTGCCGAAAGACCGTCTTCGCCGCGCCAAGACCGGCCGCGCAGCAGACGCCGCATGCGCCTGCCGAACCGCGCTTGCATTGACCGATCAGGGAACCCGAGATCAATGTATTGCTCGCGAAGCATATTGAGAACGCCGTAAATAAAGTCATCGCTTTTGATCCAATGATAAAAGTCCTTCCAGATTGGCCTATTCCTGATCCAGTCAAAGTATCCGTCGCGATTGAATTTTTCCGATAGCAACGACTTGTTGCCGACCTTCGGAAACGGTCGAAAAAGGTGCGGCGGCGGATAAGCGTCGACGTAGGACAGGTAGCAGTCATTTGGCAGGATCGGGCGAATGAGGCCGATAGGGAACGGCTCGTATCGCAGTTCAAGGCGGTCCAGCCACAACAACATCGCCGCTGGCCCTTTCGGAAGCAATCACAAGGAGAATATCTATTGATAGATTGAACGCAATTGATCCTATCGTCAACCTCTTCCGAGCCTTGTCAGGTCTTGGTTTGGTTGATCGGATCGACAAAAAACTACCGGGGGTATAGACGGCTGCGCCATTCCTGCGTCACGAGCCCACCGGTATCGTCTCATCCTGATTGGCGCGCCGCATTGGGTATTCGTCACTGCCAAGTCGGTGCTGCACCAGATCGCGCCACGCCGGGCGAAATCGGTTGCCGAAGAAGTGCTGGGCACCTTTGCAGTCCGGCTGGCAGCCGTGTCTGGCACGTTGTTGGCCTTCAGCGCTCGATCCGCGAATGGGCGATGTGACAGGGATGCGGGCAAGCCGGTCAACCCACACAAAATATAGATATCTATCCACAAAATTCTCGCAATGGTTTCATTTGCGGCGAAATTCTGCTTGAATAATGCTGCCAAAGAACGCCGGCCAAATCGGGATCGAGGGAGGTGGCAATGAGGAGCCACCAGGGAGGAGCGTTATGCGCGATGTTCTTGCCGTAGTGATGATTGCGTTCGGGCTCGCTGTGACGGGTTCTCCATGCGCTTTGGCTGAGGATCCAATACTTCCAGCGATCAACTCGATCGGTCCGTGCTGCCGATACCGCCCGCGGCCTTCAAAGGCAAGATCGAGCGGACGGCCAAGAGTNCAACGCCGGATTTCCCAAAGGCTGTCGAGGCACCGGACGGCGCTCCAAATGTGTTGCTGATCTTGACGGACGACGTCGGCTTCGGAGCCAGTAGCACCTTCGGCGGGCCGATACAGACTCCCACGCTTGAGCGGCTCGCGGATAATGGCCTCCGCTACAACATGTTTCACACCACAGCGCTGTGCTCGCCGACGCGCGCCGCACTGATAACGGGGCGGAACCATCACTCGGTCGCCAGCGGTGTGATCACAGAGTTTGCGACAGGTTATCCGGGATACGACTCGCTGGTTCCCAAGAGTGCGGGGTCTGTGGGAGAGGTCCTGAGAGAAAACGGCTACAACACCTCATGGTTCGGCAAGATGCACAACGTGCCGGACTGGATGTCGAGTCAGGCCGGGCCGTTTGATTTGTGGCCGAGCGGTTTGGGATTTGAATATTTCTATGGTTTCCTCGGGGGCGATTCTGATCAATGGCATCCCGCTTTGTACGAGAACACGACGCCCATCGAACCATACCTCGGGAAGGCTGACTACATCCTCGATCACGACCTTGCAGACAAAGCGATCTCCTGGATGCGCATGCAGCATGCCTTGGCACCGGACAAGCCCTGGTTCCTGTACTACGCGACAGGGACCGCACACANNCCACATCAGGCGCCGAAGGAGTGGATTGAGAAGTACAAAGGGCAGTTTGACCAGGGCTGGGACACAGTCCGCGAGGAAACACTTGCCCGGCAGATCAGGCTAGGGNTCGTCCCGCCGAATACTCAGTTGACCAAACGTCCGGAACAGATTCCTGCCTGGGACTCCNTGAATTCGGACCAAAAGCGACTCTACGCCCGGATGATGGAGGTGTACGCAGGAGCCCTCTCCTACGCCGACAATCAGATCGGCCGCTTGCTCAGCGCGATCGAGGATTCCGGACAGCTCGACAATACGCTGGTCATTTTTATCATGGGTGACAACGGCGCCAGCGCCGAGGGGACCCTGCAAGGCACGACCAACGAGGTGGCCACAGCGGCCAACGGCGTTCAGGAAAGCATCCCCTATCTTCTGTCCATGATCGACAAGTTGGGCGGTCCTCGCCNNTACAATCACTACCCGGTTGGTTGGGCGCACGCGATGGATGCGCCCATGCAGTGGACGAAGCAGGTCGCGTCACATTTTGGCGGAACGCGCAACGGCATGGTGATCTCGTGGCCGGCGCGGATCACGGACAAGAGCGGCTTGCGGTCTCAGTTCGCGCACGTGATCGATATCGTGCCGACCATCTACGAAGCTACCCATATCCCGGCACCAAAGATCATGGACGGCGTCGAGCAGAAGCCGCTCGATGGAGTGAGCCTCGTTTACACCTTCGACGACGCAAAAGCCNCCACGCGCCATTCAACGCAGTACTTCGAACTGGTCGGCAATCGCGGCATCTATAAGGACGGGTGGATGGCAAACACCACGCCGCTCCGGCTGCCGTGGGTGACGATTGGCGACGAGCCCAACCCTGATGATTTCAAGTGGGAACTTTACAACATCACCGAAGATTTCAGCCAAGCCAATGACGTGGCGTCGAAGTACCCCGACAAGCTCAAGGAATTGCAGGCCGCGTTCGATGTCGAGGCGAAGAAGTACAATGTCTACCCGCTCGACTCCAGTTTTGCGTCGCGCGCCGATCCGTCCATTCGGCCCAGCCTCACGCGCGGTCGCACGGAGTTTACGTATTTTCCTGGAATGATCCGTATCCCGGAGGGCTCGGCCCCCGACTTCAAGAACAAGTCGTGGACGGCAGCCGCAGAGATCACCATTCCAAAAGGTGGGGCGAGCGGGGTCATTGCGACCATCGGCGGTCGCTTTGGGNGGTGGGCGCTGATGCTGCAAGACAGCAAACCTGAGTTTGTCTACGCGCTCTCAAACCAGCCTCAGCACAAGTTCCGCATCGCCTCTGACAAGATTCTTCCGCCCGGCGACCACATCGTGCGGATCAAGTTCGACTATGACGGCGGAGGCATCGGCAAGGGCGCAACTGTTACTTTGTTGGCGGACGAAAAACAGGTCGCCCAGGGAAAAGTTCCGCAGACGATCGGTATCCGGTTCTCGCTCGACGAAACGTTCGATGTCGGCGAGGACACAGGCACGCCCGTGAGCGAAGACTATGCGGACGCCATGCCCTACCCATTTACGGGCACGCTCAAACGGTTTGCCGTGGTTCTCGAACCGCAGAAACTGAGCGAAGAGGAGCAGGCTCGTCTGCGTAAGGAGCTGGCGAGGGCTCTCATGGCTGTGCAGTAGGACATTCGGCGTGCCATATTCGCGTCGGGTCACGAACGCCGGATCAAGGTTGCAGCTTAACACCGGTCACTTTTTATGAGCGGACATTGCCGGCCGATCGTCAAACCGACGCATGCGTGTCGCGACGAGTAGGTGATACGTTCGGGTGAGCATAGGCGGCTTTGCGAACCGAGAGTGTTGCCATGGACGCGTGGCGGGGTATGCGCATCTGTTTTCCGGGCGGCTGCATGAAAGCGCTGTCGATGAGCTACGACGACGGCAGCGAGCATGACCGCCGGCTGGTCGAGCTGTTCGATGCCTATGGGCTGCGAGGGACGTTTCATCTCACCTCCTCGACGCTCGGCCAGGACTACCGCGTCGGCTGCGACGAGGTGGCTCACCTCTATCAACGCCACGAGGTCGCCTGTCACGGTGCTACGCATGCCGACCTCGGCCAACTGTCCGACGCCGACGTGGACCGGGAGTTGCGGGAGGACAAGGCCGCCTTGGAGCGACTTGTGGGGTATCCGGTGCGCGGGCTCGCCTATCCGTTCGGAACGCACGACGCGCGCATCGAGGCGATGGCCGCAACAGCGGGGTTCGCCTACGGCCGCGGCGTGACCGATACCGACGATCTGCGGCCGCCCGATGCGCCGATGCGCCTCACGACGACGTGTCACCATGGCCAGGCGATGGACTGGGGGCGGCGGCTGATCGAGCGCCCCTCCGATGGGCTGCAGTGGGTGCGCGTCCGCGGCCACAGTTTCGAACTCGACGGATTCATGACGGCGGATCGGAGCAAGGACTGGTCCTACATGGAATCGTTCTGCCGGATGATGGCGGACGCGAGCGGCATCTGGCACGCCCCGCTGATCGAGGTGCTCGATTATCTGGCGGCGGCAGAGCACGTACAGGGCGCTGACGATACAGGAGCGCTCTGCAATCCTGCGTCGATCNCGGTGTGGATCCGTCGCGACGATGGCTTGAGTATAGAACTACCACCGCATGCGGCGGGGTCGTGAAGAGGGCCCTGATTTTGGGGCCAGGGGCTTGATTGGCCCCGGGTTGGCTCTGTCGTGGTGGACGAAGCCGATGATGAAGAAGGCGAGACGAAAGATCGATGCGGGGCTGAAGGCGAAGATCGCCATGGCAGCGTTGCAGAAGCAGGCGACGGTGGTGGATCTCGCTGTGCGTTACGAGGTTCATCCGAACCAGATTTACGCCTGGTGCGCGCAGCGAGGCGCAGCCTCCAGGGTCCGGACTCAATCAGGTCCAGTAAGCGACGATGGTGGCGAGGGCGAGAGATGAGGCGTAGTTTCTGGCGAGTTTGTCGTATCGGGTGGCGACGCGCCGGAAGTCCTTCAGGCGGCAGAAGACGGCTTCGACCATCCAGCGGAACTTGTATCGGTGTTTGTCGAACCTGATCTTGCGTTTGCGTGATCTCCGCCCTGGAATGACCGGTGTGGCCCCCTTGTTGCGGATCGCGGTGCGCAGGGCGTCGCAATCATAGCCCTTGTCGGCCAGAACGTGGCGACAGGTGTCGACCTCGGCCAGCAGGTCTTCAGCCATCGTGATGTCGGAGACAGTGCCGGCGGTGACCTTGAGGACCACCGGGCGGCCGAGTGTATCGCTCAGGGCGTGGATTTTCGTCGTCTGCCCGCCTCGGGAGGCCGATCGCCTNGAGCCTTCGCCCCCTTTTCCGCCGTGAGCGCAGCGGTGCGCTTTCACATAACTGCCATCCATGGCCACCGCGGTAGTGATCCATTGGCCGTCGGCCAGCGCCTTGAGGATCCGGCGCCAGTGATCCCGGCGGGACCAGCTATTGAAACGATTATAGACCGTTGTCGGAGGACCGTAGTCCGGCGGACAATCCCGCCAGCGGCACCCGCTCTTCAGAACATGGATGATCCCGCTGATGATGCGACGATCATCCACCCGCCGTGCTCCCGGCTGGTTCTTCGGCAGATGCGGCTCGATCGCCGCCCATGCGTCGTCGTCCAGCCAGAACACGTTCGCCATATCCACCTCCAAGGCTCAAATACCGCCTTGGAATCACGTTCATAACAATATTTTCAATATGTTAATCAGGTTCAGATACTAGCAGCATCAGCTTTCGGTGGCTGTGACGCAACGCAAATGGCGAGGAACGTTGAAAAATTCAGGAATCCTGTCGGCGCGTCACTGGGCAACCAGGAATTGCCAGCGTAATTCCGGCCGCGCGAAATCCAGACACGCAACTAAAAGATAAAATATCCAGAAATATAATTCTACCTCTAGGCGGCTGGGTCAGCGCGCGGGCGGCCTGTTTGGCCGCGGCGAGCCACCCACACAGGACGTAGCCGGCTGAGCGGCATAGCGAATGCGCGGGCCCCAAAGTGGCTTGAGCGATCCGATCTGTCACGATAGTATGCGCATAAGCGCATATCAAAATAGGTGATTAAGTTGAGTGTTACGCGCGTCCTCTCGGCGTTGGCGGAGCCGGTCCGGCTCAGCGCCATACGCATCATCTGGGATGGGGGCGAGCACTGCGTGTGCGAGCTGATGCAGCGCCTGAACGCGACGCAGTCAAGGATGTCACGCCATATGGGTGTCCTGAAAGCCGCCGGCCTGGTCGTCGACCGGCGAGACGCCCAGTGGGTGCGCTACCGGCGCAATCCGGACCTGCCCCAGGACATCGTCCGGATTGTCGATGCGGTGCTTGCCGCGATGGATAAGCCAGGAAAGATCGCCGCATGACCACCGACACACTGAGCGTGCAGGATGCGGATCACAAGCCGCTCGCCGCGAGAACCTGGTCTGTGGGCCTTGGCGCCGCACTCGTTGTCTGGGGACTCGCATACAGCCAGCTCGCCCCGATGTCCGCTTGGCTGATCTCGCTGTTGCCCGTTTCACCGGAGAGCCAATTCGGTCAAGCGCTGGCGTTCTTTTTCTACGATGCGCCGAAGGTCATTTTGCTGCTGACGCTCGTCGTCTTCGCGATGGGCGTGGTGCGCAGCTATTTCTCGCCGGAANAAACACGGGCACTGCTTTCCGGCAGGCGTGCGGGGGTGGGCAACCTGATGGCGGCGGGGTTGGGCATTGTCACACCCTTTTGTTCCTGCTCGACGGTGCCGCTGTTCATTGGCTTCGTCTCGGCGGGCGTGCCGCTCGGCGTCACGTTTTCGTTTCTGATCGCGGCCCCCATGGTCAACGAGGTCGCCCTCGGCCTTCTCTTCGGTCTCGTCGGCTGGCAGGTCGCGCTGATTTATCTCGGCTTTGGCCTCGCGGTTGCCATCGTTGCCGGCTGGGTGATCGGCCGAGCCCACCTCGAAGGGTGGCTGCAGGATTGGGTCAAAGAGATCCATGCCGGCACCACAGCGGTCGTGCCGGGCGAGACGCTCACGTTCGTCGATCGAATCAAGCTGGGTATCAAGGCGGTCCGGGACATCGTCGGCAAGGTGTGGATTTGGATCATCGCGGGCATCGCCGTCGGCGCCCTGATCCATGGCTATGTGCCGGCGGATCTGATGATCCGGATCATGGGCGCGGATGCCTGGTGGTCCGTGCCAGCGGCGGTGGTCATCGGCATCCCGATGTATAGCAATGCCGCGNGGGTGATCCCGATCGTCGAAGCACTGCTTGGCAAAGGTGCCGCGCTTGGGACGACGCTCGCGTTCATGATGTCGGTGATCGCGTTGTCTCTGCCGGAGATGATCATTTTGCGCAAGGTGCTGACGGTACGCCTGATTGCCGTTTTCATCGGCGTCGTCGGTGCGGGAATTCTCGCCGTGGGGTTCCTTTTCAACCTGCTGTTCCACTGACAACATGCGGATCTGTTCGATGAAAGATGTGAAGGTGCTGGGCTCCGGCTGCAAACGCTGCGAAGCCGCCGAGACCATGGTGAAGGATGCGGCGATGAAGCTCGGTGTCGACGTCCACGTCGAAAAGGTGACCGATTATGCGGAGATCGCGAAGTTCGGCCTCGCTTCGACGCCCGGAATCGTCATCGACGGCAAAGTCGTCCACGCGGGCGGACTTCCAAAAGCCGAAGCCGTGGAAAAGTGGCTCCGCGCCTGACGGGACGTCACCAGCTTCGAAGTGACGATCATCGGTGGCAGTGGACCCACAACGGATCCGCTTTCAGCCACCTTTCACGCCCCTCATGGCAAGACGCTTCGATTGCCTCGTGGCCAGCTCGACCTGGAGTGATCAGAACAGACAAGGTTCAACAGGCTGTGAAATGCGGCTATTCTTCTCTAGCTGCCAAAGGGAGAATGATCATGACGCTGATCTTGGGAGCGTAGGCAGGCAATGTCGGCACCCCTTCCATCCTGGCGGGGCGTTGACGTCCCGCACCCGATCAGAAGCGAGATGGAAGCGCTCACGGATGCCCTCGATGAGGTGATCCCGCCCAAGCGTACGGCCAACCGCAATCTGCTGATCGGCACCTGGAACATCAAAGCGTTCGCCTCGCTGACGGCAGACAAATGGACGGCCACCGATGAGGACAGTCCCAAGCGCGATCTTCGGGCGCTGTGGTTGATCACCGAATTCGTCTCGCGCTTTGACATCATAGCCATCCAGGAGATCAAAGGCGATTTGCTGGCGCTGAGGACGATGATGAAGACCCTTGGTGCCGGCTGGAACTTCCTGATGACCGACGTGACGAGGGGCAATGCGGGCAACAACGAGCGGCTCGGCTTCGTTTTTGACTCACGTCGCGTGCAACTCTCTGGTCTCGCCGGCGAACTGGTCGTCCCCGACGACTGGCAGAGCATCATCCCTTCCGGCGCGCTCCAGCGGCAGTTCGCTCGCACGCCCTATGCGGTCAGCTTCCAGGCCGGAAACGACACTTTCGTTCTCGTCACTCTGCACGTGGACTACGGCCAATCGTCCGATGACCGTCTTCCCGAACTCCGGGGTATCGCCGAGTGGCTCGACTCCTGGGCCAACGAGATGAATTCATACGGCCAGAATCTGATCGTGCTTGGTGATTTCAATATCGACCGTCACAGCGACGCGTTATGGCAGGCATTCACCAGCACCGGGCTCACCGTTCCGGAGCCGCTGCACGCGGTCAGACGTTCGATCTTCGCTGGCGCCGACGGGAACAAGTTGGACAAATATTACGATCAGATTGCTTGGTTCGAATCCGGCAGCCGCCGCAAGCTGGACCTTGAGTTCGCAAGTGCCGGCAGTTTTGACTTCGTTCCTTTCCTGTATACGGAACTGGGATTGCCGAACGCGTCCCTGCAGCACCGACTTTCGGACCACTATCCCCTGTGGATTGAGTTCTACTGCCGCCAGTGAGATTGCTATTCGAAGCGTCTCGGCTCATATCCCACCTGCGGTATGCCTGATGTCTGTCGTCTATCTTGAAGCCAACGCCGCGAGTCAGCCGACGCGGTTTCCAGTGACGGGACATGGGCACCGATCCACCGATCTGGCGTCTCGTTAGAAGTTCAGTCCCGGCATTTGATGGATTGGGTCGAGTGTGAATCGTTCTGGCTCTGAAGTTCAGACGTTGCAGATGTATTCGTATGGGGTGAGGCCGCGCAGGGTCTTCAATCTTCTGCCGAAGGTGTAGGCTGCGATGAAATCGGCGAGGTGTACTTCGAACTTGGCGTGATCGTCATCGTGGAAGCGCTTGACGGTGGCGTCCTTGATAGTCCGGTTCATTCTGTCCACCTGGCCATTGGTCCACGGATGCTTCACCTTCGTCAGGCGATGCTCGATGCCGTTTTCTTGGCATCGCATGTCGAACATGTGCGTCATGTGGCGTGCGGTTGGACCGTCTGCATAACGCGGTGGGACGGTGAACGGGATGCCATTGTCGGTGAGCACGGTGTGGATCTTGTAGGGCACGGCCTCGATGAGGGCTGAGAGGAAGGCGGATGCGGACGTGCGTCCGGTTTTCCTGACGACCTGCACGAAGGTGAATTTGCTCGTGCGATCAATGGCAACGTAGAGATAAAGCTTACCCTCGGCGGTCTGCACTTCGGCACTATCGATGTGGAAAGAGCCGAGGGGATCGGTCTTGAATTTTTTCTGTGCCGGCTTGTCTTGTGCGACATCGGGCAATCGGCTGATGCCGTGGCGCTGCAGACACCAATGCAGCGACGAGCGCGTCAGATGCGGGATCGTCGGCTGAAGCGCGTACAGGCAATCGTCCAGTGGCAGCAGCGTATGGCGCCGAGAGGCGACAATAATCGCCTCATCTTCGATCGAAAGCACTGTCGAATGTGGCTCTTTCGGCCCCGTCTTCAGATCGGACGGTGATGTCCGCTTCTTCCACGTCGCGACAGTCTTGGGGTTGATCCCGTAGCGCTTCGACAGCGCCCTCAGGCTCTCTTGACTCTGTTGTATCGCTCGACGCACCGCCTCTGTCGTCCGGGCGCCCCGGTGCAGAACCTGTCCCATAGGGCCTCCTTCCACTCCCGTGAAAAGATCGCACCATCAAAGGCCGGGATCAAACACCTGAGACCTTGTAACGTTGCAACGGCTGACACGCTGCGTCCGCCGCCGGCCACGTCGACGATGCCGTCAAAAAATCCAACGGACTTGGAGCGAGAGGATGTCGGCACTGCCATCGGCCTGTCCGGAGAGATTGCCGCGGAACTGATTCCCGGGTTGATCGGCTGAAAGATTGATTGAGGTATCGTTGAGAAATATGTGCGTATATCCGAAGTTGAGACTAACTTTCGGCACGGGTTGATAACCGACCCCGAATGACAACCAGTAGCGATCGTCGGTCGGAATACGTGGCGTCCGCCGGTCAGTGGAATTCGGATCCTGGTCAAAGGCAGTGCCGGCGCGCAGTGTCCAGGCGTCGTCCGGCCTCCAGGTGGCCCCAAGTGCTACGAACCACGTATCTTTCCAAGCGTTTTCTGTGATACTGCTCGGTTGCGCTGGATTGTCAAAGTTTATCGTGAGGTCATGGAACCGGCTCCACCGAGTCCATTCCACCTCTCCCATCACGGCCCAATCGTCCAAGAATTCATGGTAGATGCCGAACGAGACCATTTCCGGCGTCGTCACATCGGCATTGGCGCCGCCATCCTGAAAGAGTCCCTGCGTGGCCAGTAAGCGACCCACGCCCGCACTGTCGAGCCTGAAGTCGGCGTTGCCGTGCAAGGATTGATGAATTGCCGAGCGGTACGCCGCACCGATCCGGGTGCCGTCCCATGGCTCATAAAGAACGCCAACATTGAAGCCGTAACCGACGTCGTCTCCTCTTACCCTGGCTAAACCATCTTGTTGCGTCGGAACGGCAAATGGCACTCCGGATGCCTGACCGATGGAACCGAAATCTACGGCATTGGTCAGGCGGGCATTCATGTACTGGACCTGCAGCCCGGCTGCCACGGAAACGCCGTCCACCACCTCCCAAGCTATAGCCGGATTGATGTTGACCGTCTCTATTTCCGAGTCGATGGCATGATATCTGCCGACCCAGCCATCGCTATATGCCGTCTGTAAAGCGAAAGGGACGTTGACGCCGAGTCCGATCTTGATGTTCGGTTGGAGTCCGAATTCGCGCTGCAGGTCCAATAATCCATAAAATGCTGGTACATAGGCGTTTTCACCGACATCGCGCTCGTCGTCACTGCCTCCGATCGGTACGCCGGTCCAGGTGCTCGCATGAGCGTCGCGCACGTGCAGCTTGGGTAAAATTGCGGTTGCTGCGACAATAACCTGGGAGCCTGACTGACGGGTGAGGCCTGCCGGATTGAANAACATGTAGCTCAAGTCGTCGGCGCCGGCGGTTGCGCCGGCAAACGCGTTGCCAAGAGCGGTTGCACTCTGCTCGCGTAAAGCATATCCGGATGCGGCGGCGTCGCTTGCGCCGTATCCGACCCCAGCAGCACCAAGCCGGACGCCCGCACCAGAAGCTTGGCATCCGCGCACAGGAAATCCAAGATAGGCCGCGCGGCCATGCCGGCGGCACGGCGACATGATGGTTGCCCGGCATTCCTCTCGCCGCGAGGGCGCTTGGTGCATCCTAGCAAACGCGGAAACATGGCGCTCCTCGACGACGTTCTGCGATCCACCCTCACGCGCGACAGCGCTCGCGCGAGCGGTGTAGGCGTTGTTCGCCACCCACGCTACACCGATTATCCACGTAGAATTCGTCACCCCACTAAATTCCACTAACCGTACGTCGTGCATCTAAAGAATCCCGAGTATTTTAAAACTTGTATGGCCTTTTTTGAAACAATAACGTGATCATGTAATACTACGTTGATTGATTCTAGTGCTGCCTTGATGCGTTTTGTCATCTCTATATCTGGTTTTGAGGGTTAAACTGGTTGCTTGGGTGGTTGTGTACCATTATCACTGCACTAGCATCCAAGATCAGTGCTCGCTTGACGATCTCCCGTGGATAGACCGGAGTATGGTCGATACTCCCTTCAGTCTGCATCTCATCCGCAAGCAGCACGTTGCAGCGATCGAGGAAGAGCACTCGGAGCTGTTCGATGGTCTTGTGGGCCATGGTTGCACGCAGATAGACGAGCAGCTTGTCCCAGTTGGTGATCACCGGCTTTTCGCCGATCTCCTGGCGGGCCAAATGTCCTGCGACGCCGCGAACAGCGCGGAAGGCATTAAAAATGTCGTGGTCGATCGGCCCGAGGTCGGCAAGTTGATAGAGCTCGGCGTTGAACACGCCGGCGAGACTTTGGAAACGATCCAGCAGTTTGCGGGCCAGGGACTTGCAGTCCTTGATCCGCCCGGTCGTGTAGAGCACCATTTCGACGAATTCATCGTCGGGCATCGTCTGACCGCTCGCGGCGAGTGACAGGAAGCGATACCAAAGGTCGTTCCGCCGCGTTCGGCGCTCGCCGAGAGTGAACGGAAAACGGCCGACGGCATGGCGTCCCGGGGCTAGTTCCATCTGGGAGAAGTCGGAAAACCCGTGCACGTCGCTTTGGCGGCTCAGGACTTGATATCCCGCCTGCTGGATCGATTTTCGGGCTACGTCCTGGTTGACGTCGACAGGCTGCGTCGCCGCCGGCTGAGTGTCGGCGCGAGGTGGATAATTCGTTGAATACTCAATTGACGTGCCGTCAGGGCCTGAGACCCTTCCGCCAGCGCTTCCTCCGCCTCCGGGTTTGCAGATTGTGGGTGATCTTTTCATCCAACGTTCCCATCGTCGCCCTCTCCCACAGACTGCGTGACGCTCGCTGCACGACACAACTTGAGCCGAGTGGCACCACTCTAATATTAACCCATTTGGGACAATTGTGAACTGTTGATTGCACAAATTTGCGCCACATTGCTGTGAGCGAAATCGTGGACGAATCAATCAAGCCCGGTCCAGGAGGGGGATCGCAAGCGTGGGCTATGAAGGGCGGGTTAGGGAAGCCGGCCACAGCAGCCAATGGCTGACCACGAGGAGACGACGGACGGGNGTCTTGACGACGACGATCAACAGCCCGATCGACAGGAGGCACCAGACCGCCGCGAACTCGTTGAGGTTGGTCGTCAGGAGTAGCGCCGGCATCGGACCGACGAAGATGTGATAGAGGGTCATCTTCCATGATCCGTAGAGTACGGGCATGCAGAACATCGTCAGTGTATAGGTAAAAAGCCCGCATNNCAAGAACGGGAATGCCGAACCGAATNNATTCCCGAGAGCATTGTATGGAATATTCCATGCGATGTGCCACTGCCCGGAAACCGAGCACAACGACCGCGCACATAAAATCTTCCCAGGCGTGCAAATTCCCGCCCAATTGAATGGATAAAGCTGAATAAGCATGACTATGCTCGATATTGCACACAGCGTGTATACATATATAGAAATTTTTCTGCGCACACCATCTGGAATAAAATACATGAATAATGCATTTCCAAAAAATGGTTGAAAGGCAATATGTATGTATCCAAGGAATGTAGCTATTTGATTGCTGGGCAGAGAACACTGGTCGATTACGGAATAGGTGAATGCCTGTAGCATTTCCATCAGGGAGAAATAGGCCAGCGCGCCCCACAACGCAGCCGGTTCCTTTCGGTAGGCAGCGTAGGCAGTCGTGGATAATCCAATCATTGCCAACGCTGCCGACGCTTCGCCGCTCCAGCACATCGCCCATTGGTCCTCATGTGATGCAGGAATAAGATTATAAATCTATTTCGTGAGGCATAAAGACATATATCACGTTGTTTGTGATATTGATAGGTATATAATCCGTTAATAGGCTGTTCCTTCGTCGGCTACGGTGAGGCCGCGAATGAGGGGGATGCCGTCTCTGCCGACTCGTTGCCAAGCGATGACCGCAACCCGACCGAGGCAGGCGATGAAGGCGTGGAAACTTCTGGCTTTAGAGCGGATTCTGATCAGTCTGGGTCATAGCCGCACGAGCTGAAGTAGTTGGCGCATTCGGCGGGCTGGAAGAAGTCGAGGAGTTTGCCGATGAGCTCCCAGAGGCCCTGGACGGTTCGCTCGGCGGCCTTGCGGAGCATGGCTTTGAGGCGGGCGAAGGCTTTTTCGATGGGATTGAAGTCTGGGCTGTAGGGCGGGAGGAACAGCAGGGTTGCGCCGGCGGCCTCGACCAACTCGCGCACCGATGCGCGCTTGTGGCTCGACAGGTTGTCCATGATGACGATGTCGCCGCGACGCAGATCGGGCGCGAGGACTTGGGCCACGTAGGCTTCGAACCACTCGCCGTTGATCGGTCCGTCGAGCACCATGGGCGCGACCATGCCGCTCTTCCGCAGCCCCGCGACCAGCGTCGTGGTCTTGCGGTGGCCGTGCGGGAAGCCCATCCGCAGGCGTTCGCCCCTGGGGAGCGGCCATGGCTGCGTGCCATGTTGGTCGCGGTCCACGTCTCGTCGATGAACACGAGCCGGTCAGGATTGAGGTCGAGCTGACTGTCGAACCAGGCCCGGCGCTGCTTCAAGACGTCGGGACGGTCCTGCTCGACCGCGTGGCCGGTCTTTTTTCCGCGTGATGGAATGGCGCACGAAGAAGCGGTGGAGCGTCGAGTTCGCCACCGTCAAGCCGATGCCGGCGAGGTGCTCGCGAAGCTCATCGAGCGTGATGTCCTTGCGCGCTTCCCACAGCGCCAGGATCTCCTCGCGGCGTTCCTCGACGCGATGCGAGCGCATGTCGCCACCTTGGCGCTTGGGTACGGCGTTGCCAGTCACGAGCCGCTGCGCCTGCCACCGGATCGCCGTCGAAGGTGCCACGCCGAACCGGGCCGCGGCCGCTCGGCAACTCATCCCCGCATCGATCGCCGCTAACAGCCGCGTGCGTAAATCTATCGAAAGAGGCTGACCCATCCATGCTGGCCTCCTTGCCCCAGCCAGCATCCTGAATCAGATTTTCAGCCCTTTGTGAATCCTTACGATTCATACCGATCAGAAACCACTCTAGGTGTTTAGTCCCGGCCTTTGATGGATTGGGTCGAGTCTGAATCGGTCTGGCTCTGAAGTCCAGACTTTGCAGATGTATTCGTATGGGGTGAGGCCGCGCAGGGTCTTCAGTCTTCTGCCGAAGTTGTAGGCTGCGATGAAATCGGCGAGGTGTACTTCGAACTTGGCGTGATCGTCATCGTGGAAGCGCTTGACGGTGGCGTCCTTGATAGTCCGGTTCATTCTTTCCACCTGGCCATTGGTCCACGGATGCTTCACCTTCGTCAGGCGATGCTCGATGCGGTTTTCCTGGCATCGCCTGTCGACCATGTGCGTCATGTGGCATGCGGTTGGACCGTCTGTATAACGCGGCGGAAAGTGAGCTATGGTCGGGATTGGGTGATGGGGGTGGTCAGGCGGCGCGCTGATCGGCGGTCGCGGTGGTGGCGACGCCGTCGGTGAATTTGACGCCGGCGATGACCATCGGCAAGCGGTTTTCGCCCTTCAGTCGTCGCCAGGTCTTGGCGGCGGCCATGACGAGCTTGAAGAGCATCAGCCGGGCGGTGGCGTGCGACAGGGCGCCCTTGGTGCGCACCGTTCGATGCCGGACGGTGGCAAAGACGCTCTCGATCGGGTTGGCCGTGCGCAGATGGTCCCAATGCTCGGCCGGGAAGTCGAAGAAGGCCAGGAGCGGCGCGCGGTCCTTCACCAGGCATTCGACGGCCTTGGGGTATTTGGCGCCGTACTTCNTCCTCGAAGACCCCGATGGCGCCTTCGGCGTTCGCCCGGTCCGGCGCGTCGCGGACCTCGCGCAGATCGGCCTTCATGTTTGGCTGCACGGACTTCGGCACCTTGTTGAGCACGTTGGTGATCTTGTGAACCCAACAGCGCTGGTGCTTCGTCGAAGGAACGATCTCGTCGAGCGCCTTCCAGAAGCCCATGGCGCCATCGCCGACGGCGATCTCTGGGGTGGCGGTGAGACCGTGGCTCTTCAGCTCGACGAGAAGCTCGTGCCAGCTCTGGGCGCTCTCGCGCACGCCCACCTGGAAGCCGACGAGTTCCTTCCTGCCCTCCGGTGTCGCGCCGACGATCACCAGCATGCAGGCAGCATCCTCCTCCATACGCGCCTGGAGATAGACGCCGTCGGCCCAGATGTAGACGTAGCGGCGCGCCGACAGGTCGCGGCGTTTCCAACGTTCGTATTCGCCCTGCCAGTCCTCCTTCAGACGGCCGATCACCGAGGGCGACAGGTTGGGCGCGTCCTTGCCGAGCAGCGCCGCCAGGCCTCCTGAAAGTCGCCGGTCGAGATGCCGCGCAGAGAGGACTGGCAGCAGCGCATCCAGGCTCTTCGTCCGGCGTGCCCACTTCGGCAGGATCGCCAAGGTGAAGGTGATGCGCTCCTCCGCCAGGCCATTCGCATCGTCGGGGCCGCGGTCGCGGACCTTCGCCCGCTTCACCAGAACCGCGCCGATCCCCGTCTGGATCGTCCGCTCCGGGCCGTGGCCGTGGCGGACGAAACGGACGCGGCCGATGTGGGACGATGACGCATGATTACAAGCGCAACGGCACGACGACTCTGTTTGCCGCGCTGAACGTTCTCGAAGGCAAGGTGATCGGCCGCTGCATGCAGGTATCTGCTCACCGGGGTGGCGATTTTCGGGTTGCGGCGGCGTGCTGGATGTGAGTCAAGGTATGGATGGCGCTGCCGTTCCGATACCGCCTGAGCGACGATGAGAAAGACGCGCTGCTTTGCGAGCAGGCAGCGCTGATCGAACGTCAGTCGGCGCGGATTGCGGAACTCGAGGCTCTACTGGGGCGGCCGAAGAAGACGTCGCGGAACAGCCACACGCCGCCGTCGCAGGACCGGAAACCGAGCGGTGACGAGAAGGAGAGCACGCGGCGCAAGCCGNCGCCCCTGCGTCCTGGCTTGGCACGCCCTGGCTCGGCACGGCCACTTGCTGACGCGCCGGACGAGACGATCAAAGGCGGGCCANGCGCATGCCCACACTGCGCGGCAGACGTCTCGGGGCAGAGGCAGGCCTGCCGCCATCGCTACGATCACATCGACATCCGCCGATCGCCCNCGGTGGTGACGCGTATCGAGCTGTTTGGCGGGCGCTGTGCCGCCTGCGGCCGCCGCTTCCGCGCCGCCCCGCCGGACGACATGCCGCCGGGAACGCCGTTCGGCGCCTCGATCCGGTCGCTGCTTTAGTCTCTGCACCACAGCCATCACGTCAGTTTTGGACGGCTTGCGCGGATGATGGCGGAGCTGTTCAGGCTGAAGATCTCCGAAGGTGCCATCGCCAACGCCCTCCGCCGTGCTGGAACAGCGATGACGGCGGCGTGCACCGCGATCAAGGCGAAGCTGCTGGCCGCCCGGGTGATCGCCTCGGACGAGACCACCGCCCGCATCGACGGTGCCACCCACTGGCATTGGGTGTTCGTCTCAGCCGAGGCAGTGCTGCACACGATCGCGCCGCGCCGGGCGAAGGTGGTCGCCGAGGAGGTGCTGGACGAGTACCGGCCGGCGGTCTGGGTGTCCGACCGCTACGCCGGCCAGCAGGATCTGGCGCCGGCGCACCAGGTCTGCCTCGCCCACGTCCTGCGCGATGTTCAGTACGCCATCGACTGCGGCGATACCGTCTTCGCGCCCCGCCTGCGCGATCTGCTGCGCGATCTGCTGCGCTGGGCGATCCGCATCGGACAACGCCGACAGACGCTGCAGCTGACAACACTGCGTCGCTATCACGCCCGCGCCGAGCGCCGCCCCGATGCGCTCGTCGCCCTGCCCGCGGCACACCCGATCGGCCGCGACCTGCAGACCGCGGTCAAGGCCTGGTGGACCAAATTCTTCGTCTTCCTCGAAGACCCCGGCGTGCCGGCGAACAACAACGCCTGCGAACGGGAAATCCGGCCATCGGTGGTGTTCCGCAAGGTCACCGGCGGATTTCGATCCGACTGGGGCGCACACGTCCACGCCGGATACCGATCCGTCACCAGCACCGCAGGGCTCAACGGCCAAACCGCCCGGCAAGCCATCGCCCAACTCCTCGCCGGAACCTTACAGACCACGCCCACAGCTTCATAGCCAGGGGAGTGAGTGAGCAGATACCCTCTGCATCCTGGCTTGGCACGCCCTGGCTCGGCACGGCCACTCGCCGACGCGCCGGATGAGACGATCAAAGGCGGGCCAGCGCATACCCGCACTGTGCGGCAGACGTCTCGGGGCAGAGGCAGACCTGCCGCGAGATGCTGAAGCGGATGGCCGCACAGAGCGGTATCGAGACGCCCTCGGCCGACGATCTCGTCGCCGACAAAGGCTATCACTCCCGCGCGGTGCTGAAGGATCTCGACGGGGCATCTGGTGCCCGAAGGGGACGCGAAGCGGCAAGACGCGGATCGCCGGGCCGCAGCGCACCGCGCTGCTTCGCTGGCACGGCGAGACCGAGGCGCGCGACGCCGTCTATGCCAACCGCAGCCGGCTACGCCCGGCAGTCGGCAAGGCGGGGATGCGAAAACGGGTCGAAATCGTCGAGCGATCGTTCGCGCACACTCTGGAGCGCGGCCGCATGCGCCGGACTTGGCTGCGCGGCGGCATCCGCCGGACCTGGCTGCGCGGCCGCGAAAACGTCCACAAGCGCTCCCTGATCCACGTTGCCGGCCACAACCTCGGCATCCTGATGCGCCATCTGATCGGCGCCGGCACCCCGAAGGAGACCGCCGCTCACGCCCGGGTGGTGCTGTTCGTTGTTCACAGCGCAGAAATCCTGGCGATGCTGCTCGTCGCTGTCCCCCACGCCGACAGCCGTGGCGACTGCGGCCTCCTCATCGTAGCCATTACCACCAACCCGACGTGATCACGACGGACACATCATCAACGGGCTGCTACCGGAGATGCCTCAATGATTACCGCTCCCAGGAACGCAATCATTCACGGGGGTCAAAAAGCTGATCCATGGCCAGAGGAGCGAGACGGTTGTCGGTGACACACGATCCGGCTACTTTACATTCTTCGCTATCAGCTGCACTGCTGTAACAGCGAAGCGGAGGTGCCGGAGTGGCCGATCGGGGCGGTCTCGAAAACCGTTGTACCCTGCGAAGGGTACCGTGGGTTCGAATCCCACCCTCCGCCAGTCGCATCGGCCGAAAGGCTCTCTGGCGAGTGACGATCTCGCGAAATCTGCGTTATTTCAAAGGCCTTTAGCGCGACACCTGGGTACTGAGCATCTCACCAAATCAGCAAATCTGTCCTCTCTCCGGCCCCGTTCTCTGCCGAGTGGGAACTGCGCCAATTCAGTACCCACAGACGATGTTGGGCATTCTCAAAGGCTTAGACGCCGTAATGGCTGGGTACTTTTCGAAAGCAACACCGGTCAGGAAAAATATCGTGCATCGAACCATCAGATTACGACAACATATTGATATTAAAAGATAAACGACTCGGCAAAGCGCATCGAGCCATCGAGGTCGATACGGCACTTTCGCGGCTACAGTGTCTCGGCTTCGGATGAGGCGGCCTTCCTCGATTCCGGTTTCGGCGCCCCACGAAAGAGTTGCCGTAAGCGGGCGCTGGCAGCTAACTTCCCACCATAGGGGTAAAATCGGGGGCGCGGCGATGGGAACAGTAGAGGGCGGGCGGACAATCCGGCTGCTGCATCTGTCGGACATCCACTTTCGGGAGCGCACGGCATGGGACGCCGATCCGCTGCTGTCGGCCCTGACGCGCTTTATCGGTGCGGAAGTCGAGCGGAAGGGGGCACCGGATCTGGTGGCGATCACCGGGGACTTGGCCTTCTCCGGGATCGAGGCGGAGTACGATCTCGCCCGCACATGGCTCGATGCGCTATGGGCGACGTTCGGCGAGCTGCCGCGCGACCGGCTGCTTCTCGTGCCGGGCAACCACGATGTCGACCGAAAGAAGGTCGGAACCGGCGTCCGATCGATGCAGAACGGATTGCTCAGCGCCAAATCGCAGAATGACGTCACCGCGTTACTGGCCGATGACGGTGAGCGCGGAATCATGCTCAAGCGGCACGCCGCCTACCTGAAGTTTCTCTCCGGCTGGCTGGATGCGGAGCAGCCTCTTCCCTGGTGGGAGCGGTCGATCCCGATTGGTGAAACCACGGTGCACGTGGCCGGCCTCGATTCGGCGTGGATGGCGTGCGGCGACGACGACCGGNGGCACCTCCTGCTCGGCCGATTGCAGCTCAACCAGACGGTGTTCTCGCAGACTGCCGATGGTGCCGACTGGCGGATCGCCCTGTTGCACCACCCCTGGGACTACCTTGCCGAGTTTGACTGCCACGAAGCGCGCGGCACCATCCATAAGGAACGCGATCTGTTGCTGCGCGGTCACCTGCACTTTCCGCAGACCGAGCGGATCCTTCCGCCAGATGCGAGCCGGGCCTGCCTGGAACTGGCGGCGGGGTGCGTCTACGAGGACAGCCAGTATCCGAAAGCCTTCCAGTGGATCGAGCTTGGGCCGGAAAAGCGCGTGCGCGTGGACTTCCGCGCCTGGATCCAGGGCGCCTGGACCATCGACCGCAACCAGCCGGGCTGCCCTAACGGGTCATNNGGGGTGGACTTCGCGGTGCCGCTCCCAGGCCCCGACCCGCTGCCTGTCTCTCCCGACCTCGATAAATACCTCGACGGCCTGTGGGCGAAGACCGCCTACATCGATATCCGCGGGCTCGCGACCGGCCCCGCGCGGCCGAATTTCCCGATCGAACACCTCTACATCGAGCTCACAGCTTCCGGCGGCATCGGCGAGGACGCCCTGGAGCGCAAGACCCGGCCGGAGCAGCGGGACACGCCGCTCGTGGCGGAGTTGAAGCACGCGAGGCTGGTGATCATCGGTGATCCCGGTTGCGGCAAGACAACATTCTTGCGCTGGGTCGCCCATTGCCTCGCCTCCGACCGGCTTGGCCGGACGACGGACGCGGCGCGCACCCGGCTCGGCCTCGACCGTGCCCGCCTGCCGGTCCTCGTCTCGGTCGCCGGCTGGCTCGACTACATCGAAGCCTGTGAGCGCCAGAACGCCGGCAGGAAACTGAAGAACGGTGCCGGCTGGCTGCCGGAATACCTCGGCGAGCTGGCTGGCGAGGACAGCCAGGGCGTCGACGCCGATGCGTTCCGGTTGCTGCTCAATGCTGGCGAGTGTTTTGTCCTCCTCGACGGCCTCGACGAAGCGCCGGATCAGCAGCGCCGCCAAAGGATGGCCACTCTTATCGAGAGCCTGGCGACGGCCTACCGCGATTGTCCGGTGGTGGTGACCAGCCGTCCCGCCGCCTATCAGAACAGAACGGTGCTTCCGGGCTTCTCGCCCGCCTATATCGACGCGCTTCCTCGTGCGGCGATCGACGGCTTCCTCGACTGTTGGACTCGAGCGCTTAACCCGGACCAGCCGGACAAGCTGGAACGTGAGCGCAGGGAACTCGCCGCGGCGCTGGCGTCGCGCCCGGAAATCCGGAGGATGGCGCGCAACGCGGTGATGCTGACGGCACTCGCGGTCGTCCACTGGAACGAANAACGCCTGCCGGAGCAGCGGGCCGAGCTGTATGACGCGATCCTCAAATGGCTAATCGAGTCTCGCGAGCCACGGCCCGGCCGCGAAAACCCGCAGCGCTGTCGGCAACACCTCACCGAGCTGGCGCTCGCCATGCAGGCGGACGGCCAGAACCGGCGGGTGCAGGTTCCGCGCCGCTGGNGGGCCGAGCGGCTGGCGGCGCGTTTTGGCAACGGCACAGACGCCACAGATCGCGCCGAGGCATTCCTGGCCGAGGAGGAGATCGACAGCGGCATCATCGTCCGCCGCGGGCACGAGCTGAAATTTTGGCATCTCACTTTCCAGGAATATCTCGCCGCGCAGGCGCTGGCGGGAAAGGGGGATGGGGACCGAAACACATTGCTGCTGGGTGCGAACGGAGACGTGCCGACCATTTATCGCCCGGAATGGCAGGAGACCGTGCTGCTGCTGGCGGGCGTACTCTGCCTGCAGGGCGAGGAGAAGGTGGAGGGGCTGGTCAGAGCCGTACTCGACCAGCTGGGCGCGGCTCCGACTCTCGCCGAAAAGGCGCGCACAGCCGGCATGATCGGCCGCTTCGTTAGCGATCTGCAGCCCTTCGGGTACCGGCCGGCGGACTCGCGCTACGCAGACCTGCTGGAGGCTGTGATGGCAGTGTTCGACGCCCGTCTGGCACCGACGATATTGGTCCGGGATCGAGTCGACGCTGCCGATGCACTGGCGCTCGCCGGCGATCCGCGCCTGGGATGGACGGCACCCGGCCGATGGGTGGACCTGCCCGGCGGCGCGTTCCTGATGGGCGCACAGAAGGACGATCCGCAGGGCCCCGGCTACGACCCGGAAGCAAACGCCAACGAAGCCCCGGCGCGCCCCGTCGTCGTCGCGCCGTTCCGTATTGCCCGGTTCCCGGTCACCGTCGAAGAATATGCGGAGTTCGTCGAAGCGGAAGACTCGGCGAATCCGGTCTGGTGGCGAGCCGGCGGTGAGGGCCAAGGTCCGCTGCCCATCGACTGGGACGATCAGGAGATTCATCCAAGCAGGCCAGTCACCGGCGTTTCCTGGTTCCAGGCGCGCGCATTCTGTTCCTGGTTGGCGGCTATCCTGGCCCGGCCGCGAGGCACCCGGGGCGAAATCCTGCTGGTTCCTGGGCAGGTGGTCCGCTTGCCGACCGAAGCCGAGTGGGAGTTTGCCGCGCGCGGCTGCGAAGGCCGCCGCTATCCATGGGGTGGTGAACGGCCGGACGCCGGCCGAGCGAACACCCGCGAAGCTGAGGTCGGACATGCGAGCCCGGTGGGGATCTTCCCTGCTGGTNGCAACCCCCAAGGTTTGCTGGACCTGGCCGGCAACGTTTTGGAGTGGTGTGACAGCATCTACAACCGGTCCAGTGACCAATCAGAGGCGTCCCGTGTGGTGCGCGGCGGGTCGTGGAGCTCTTCTACCGCGACGGCGCGCGCGCGGCCTACCGCAGCCGGAGCCGCCCGGCCTACCGGTGCTACGACATCGGGTTTCGGGTTGTTTGTTCGTCGCCCATCGATGAATACTGATCCCTGACAGGGCGGCGCGTCAGCGCCGCCTCGAATTTTTGGGCTGCTCCTCCCGCCGCGTTCGCCTATGGTTGCCGTGCTGGCCTGGGGCCAGTGGGGCCGTCCGTCGACTTCGTCCCGTGTGGTGCGCGGCGGGTCGTGGAACAACAACCGCGACAACGCGCGCGCGGCCTACCGCAACAGGAACCACCGGACAACCGGAACAACAACATCGGGTTTCGGGTTGTTTGTTCGTCGCACGTCTCTCCGCTTCCTCTTCGGCACGGTGTCCTTGGGCGCCGCTGCGGGCGCTCCGGGCTCGCTTCGCGGGCATCGGTTCGCTTCCGGGATTGTCCGCCGACCATGGTTTGCGGGCCCAGGCGAAGGAGGAGAGATGGCGCGGACGCGTCCCGTCCACACGGGGCCGAGCGGGGCCCCACCGTCGGGCGCATACAAAACAGGGGCGCCGGCCGGATCCGCTCCCCGGCGCCCCGCCCTCTCGCATCGGGCTCGTCAAATCGCATGCGTCATCCCGTCTCCGCCTTGAGCCAGCCGCCGAGCAGCCGGCCGATCTCGCCAACCATTCCGCCCGCGTGCGCGTACTGGCCGTCGCTCAGCCAGCGCCAGCGATGCGCCAGCCGCAGGTAGACGCGCAACCGGCCGAGGGCGGCATCGGCGTCGCGCAGTGCCGCAAGCCGGCTGCGGCCCTGCCGCGTCTCGGCGGTAACCAGCGCCTCCTGCAGGTCGAGCGCAGCGTCCATCATCCGCTGGGTGAGGGTAGACCGGTAACTGCGCGGGAACCGCTCGGACTTCGGCAGCAGCCATTCCAGCAGATCGAAAGTCCGCGCAAAGATCACCATTTCCTCAGCCATGATGCGCTGTTCCGTGGTGGACGGCGGCCCGCCGATGAGCGATGCCTTCAAGCACCTGTGTTCCTGGGAAAATCTGCTTGTCGCCTGGCGCACCGCGGCGCGCGGCAAGCGCGGCACGAGGAGCGTCGCCCGTTTCGAATATCGCGCGGAGGAACACCTCCACGCGCTGCGAGAGCAGCTGCTGGCCGGCACCTATCGTCCAGGGCCGTACGTCCATTTTCACATCAGCGACCCCAAGCGGCGCAAGATCAGCGCCGTCCGTTTCGAGGACCGAGTGGCCCATCAGGCACTGTGCAACGTGATCGAGCCTCGCTTCGAGCGGCTGTTCATCCCCGACAGCTACGCCAACCGCGATGGCAAGGGCACACATCGCGCGATCGACCGGCTGCAGAGCTTCGCCCGGCGTCATCGGTTTGTTCTGAGGGCGGACATCGTCCAGCACTTCGCTTCCGTCGATCACGCCATCCTGCTCGACGTCCTCCATCGGCAGATTCCAGAGGGAGACGTGATGCGGCTCGTCGCGGCAATTGTCGAGAGCGGGCGTGGCGTGCTCGACGACGAGTACCGCTATGTGCGCTTTCGGGACGACGATCTGCTCGCCATCTGTCGGCCTCGCGGTCTGCCGATCGGCAATCTCACCTCCCAGTTCTGGTCCAACTGCTATCTGCACCCGTTCGACCAATTCGTCACCCGCGAACTCGGCTGCCGCGCCTACCTGCGCTATGTTGACGATTTTGCGCTGTTCAGCGACGACAAACGCGAACTCTGGGCGTGGAAGGCTGCAATCATCGAACGGCTTACGTCGCTGCGCCTCGTCATCCACGGCAGCCGCGCGCAGGTGGTGCCGGCAGACACGGGCATTCCCTGGCTGGGCTTCGTTGTCTTTCCCACCCACCGCCGGCTAAAGGGGCGCAAGGCTCGCGCGACGCATCGCCGGCTACGGGATCGGCTGGCCGCCTATCACGCGGGCGACATTACGTTCGCCGAACTGGACGCGGCCATCCAGGGCTGGATCGCGCACGTGGCCCACGCCGACAGCTGGGGTCTGCGCCGACATGTGCTGGAGACGCTGGCGATGTACCCGGCGCAACACCGGCGCGCGCTCGCCGCGAGAAGTCGCAAACCTTGAAAAATTCGAGGCGGCGCTGACGCGCCGCCCTGTCAGGGATCAGTGTTCATCGATGGGCGACGAACAAACAACCCGAAACCCGATGAAGTCGTCCCGGCTGCCCGGGCGGGACCCGATGCGGCAGGCCGCGCGCGCGAAGTCGCGGTTGCTGTTCCACGACCCGCCGCGCACCACACGGGCGTCCGGAAAATCTTTGTTGGACCGGTCGTAGAAGCTATCGCACCACTCCCAAACATTGCCGGCCATATCTTCGATGCCAAATTCAGCCTGCCGGGCGCGGGGAAAGAGTCCCACCGGCGATGTCACTCCGAGTCCTGCCTCATAGCTGTTACAGATATCGTCTTCCCAATCATTCCCCCATGGATACGTCAGCCCTTGAATNCCGCGCGCAGCGGCCTCCCATTGCTGCTCGCTCGGCAGCACGCCGCGAGCCCAGGCACAAAACGCCTCCGCCTCCCAGAAGCTTACCCCGACCACGGGCTGGTTCGGCCCGTTCCAACGCCGGTCATGCCACAAACCGGGCTTGCTGACCCTGTGCTCGTGGAGCCACTTCAAGCCTTCCGCCGACCACCACCGCCAGCCCACCTCGCCATAACCNCCGTCCTCGATGAATTGCGCGTACTGGCCGTTGGTGACCGGATAACGCCCGATCCGAAACGGCTTCGCGATCTCGACACTACCGCCTTCTTCGCCATAGGGGTAAGTCCCCGCAGGAACCTCGATGTACGCCTCGGGGTTGCGCAGGCTCGGGACGCGCGGATCATCAATACGCCCGAGGCACAATCCGATCGTATGCCGCGCCTGCAGCTCCACCTCGTCCTCAATCGCGTGCAGCGCCAAGCGGCGAAAGACCAGCTTCAGCTGCTCGGGAACCGCGTAGTTCTTGGCGAGGCAGAGCTCCAGCGCGTCCGCGACGAAAACCGCCGGCGCGGGGTTCGCCTTTACCGCCGCCCGGTCCTGATCACCGACCAGTCGGGCGAGCAGCCCCAGTCCCCACTCGGCATCGCGATCAACGATTTGCGCGGCAAAGAGAAACAGCAGCGTCGACCGCCATTCAGGGATCGATCGTCGTTCGCGGAAAACATCCTCGACGTCGTTTGCGCGGCCGGCAAGGCGGGCGAGACGTGCCAGCCGCTGCGCCGCCAGGAATTCCTGAAAGCTCAGGTGATAGAACATCGCGCGGTCGTTCGGTCGCGGCATCAGCAGACCGGATCGGTTCAGTAAGTCCTCGCGCCTGTCGGCGATCGCCGTCTGGCCGCTTTCCGTAGCTGGATTCAGTTCGGCGAAGCGGGCGAGCCAGCGTTCCACCTCAATCCAACCTACCTCTGCAGCGGGNGTGGTACGCGGCGCTTCGCCGTCGCCCAGGTGCATGCCGAGCGCCACCGCCTCCAGCCGCCGCTCGACCGGATCGCGCTGGCTCGCATCGCCCGGATAGCGGTTGTGCAGAACCCCGCGNACGATCTCCTTGTAAAGCTGGTAACGGTCCTCCGGCAGTTGGCCGCCGTTGTCGTAGAGTACGCAAATGGCGGTGAGCAACATCGGATTTTCCACCAGCGGCCCAAGATCATCGCGACCGCGGATGGTGGCGATCAGATCGACAGTCTTTTCCGGCTTGCCCAACGTGTGGAACCAGCGGGCAACGAACAGGTCTTGCAACGGTGATGGCAGCGCTTCCAGCGGTGCTTGCGGCAACCCCAGGCGATGCAGTCCGGCATCGTCAAGGCCGTAGGGACGGCTGGTCAGCAGAACCTGGTTGCCGGCTTTCAGCCACGCCGGCAAGGCATCGGCGAGGCCGCTCAGCAGCAGATCACGCGGATAGCAGGTCACCCGATCACGAACGTCGGCAAGGGCGACCTCGTCCAGACCGTCCAGCAACAGAAAGACGCTGCCGGCCTTCATGTGAGCGATAAGAAGATCGCCGGTCAGGCCATCGGGTGGCGAGGCATCGATCCAGCTGGCAAGCACCCGCTCAAGGTCAGCGCGGTGCCACACCCTTTCGCCGCGCCCGCACGGCATTCTGCGCCATAACTCCCGCAAGGGCACCAGCAGTGGCAGCCGACCGCGCAGGTTCACCGGTACCGACTCGGCGAACTCCTCGGGCGGAGGGACCGGATGCGCCAGGTCATGGACGGCGATGCTTTGCAGCACCGCCCACCGGCAGAACGTCGACTTGCCCGCGCCGGCCGGCGCCGGAATGTAAAGTGACTCGGCGTCAAGGCGCTGCAACAGCGGGATCGGTTTCTGTTCCTCCAGCTTGTCGGGATCGGGCTCGGCCGCCTTCGACGCAGGCGGCCGGACCAACGCCGGCACGTAGACATGGTCCAGCGTGACCGATCGTCCTCCCTGCTTCGCCCCGAGCAGGTCCACCTGCTCGTAGCAGCGCCGCAGCCAGGCGACGTACTCGGGCGGGATCGCAGCCGTAACCGATCGACCNGCGGGCGCGATTTTCGGGCGCTCCGACTTGATCTGAAGCGGGTAGTCGGCATGACCCTCCGGGCAGCCCGGCTGGTTGCGGTCGATGGTCCAGGCGCCCTGGATCAGNGCGCGGAAGTCCACGCGCACGCGCTTTTCCGGCCCAAGCTCGATCCACTGGAAGGCGTTCGGGTACTGGCTGTCCTCGTAGACGCACCCCGCCGCCAGTTCCAGGCAGGCCCGGCTCGCATCTGGCGGAAGGATCCGCTCGGTCTGCGGAAAGTGCAGGTGGCCGCGCAGCAGCAGGTCGCGGTGCTGGTGGATTGCGGTGCGCGCTTCGTGGCAATCAAACTCGGCAAGGTAGTCCCAGGGGTGGTGCAACAGGGCGATCCGCCAGTCGGCACCATCGGCAGTCTGCGAGAGCACCGTCTGGTTGAGCTGCAATCGGCCGAGCAGGAGGTGCCCNCGGTCGTCGTCGCCGCACGCCATCCACGCCGAATCGAGGCCGGCCACGTGCACCGTGGTTTCACCAATTGGGATCGACCGCTCCCACCAGGGNAGAGGCTGCTCCGCATCCAGCCAGCCGGAGAGAAACTTCAGGTAGGCGGCGTGGCGGTCGACCAGCACGCGACGCTCTTCGTCGTCAGCCAGCGCCGCTGCGATGTTTTTCTGTGACTTCCCATCGAGCAGATCCTTCTGGCTCAGCCTCGCCATCCGGCCGACCTTCTTTCGGTCGACATCGTGGTTGCCCGGCACGAGAAGCAGCCGGTCGCGCGGCAGCTCGCCGAACGTCGCCCATAGCGCATCGAGCCATGTGCGGGCGAGATCGTACTCCGCCTCGATCCCGGAGAAGGCCAAGTCCCCGGTGATCGCCACCAGATCCGGTGCCCCCTTCCGCTCGACTTCCGCACCGATAAAGCGCGTCAGGGCCGACAGCAGCGGATCGGCGTCCCATGCCGTGCGCTCCCGAAAGTGGATGTCCGACAGATGCAGCAGCCGGATTGTCCGCCCGCCCTCTACTGTTCCCATCGCCGCGCCCCCGATTTTACCCCTATGGTGGGAAGTTAGCTGCCAGCGCCCGCTTACGGCAACTCTTTCGTGGGGCGCCGAAACCGGATCGAGGAAGGCCGCCTCATCCTAAACCCACCGCCGCATCCGCTTCACTGCACAAGGCGGACGAACTTGAGGGCACGACCAATCCATGCAAATCGAGATTGTCGCTTGCGTCAGGTCATGGCTTTTCGGCGGTCCGATACGCCACGGTACTTGGTTTATGGCCGAATGTCGGCACAGCGGGGTTCGCTTATTGAGAAAACCTGCCGCCTATTTCACGAGGAGCCGCTCACGCTGCGCTTCCCATTCGCTTGGTAGCGGTCGGGTCAGGACCTCCAGCTGCAAGCCCTTCGGCTGTCGGCCGTCGAGGATTACCTCGACGATATCCGGCGCCAGCAGGGTCAGGCGCAGCAGCCGGGTGACAAAGCTGCGAGAGACATTTTCCGCCTCAGCCAATTCGGCAGCCGACCGATATTGCCCCTGTTCGAGCAGACGTTTCCAGCGATGGGCGCGGGCGAGCGCGCGGATCAGTGCCTCATCGGGAGTGGGTCGCGCAGGTGCCCAGGCATCCCCGCCGTCCAGGGCCAAGATTACCTTGCGGCTGCCGCGCCGGGCGAGCGTCATCGGAATGTGAACGGTGATCACTTCGCCGTCGAAGTGCCAGCGGCATGCGCCTTCCGGTCGCTCAGCCGTCATGCCGCCCGCGCCTTGCCCGACGCGCTCAGCTGCTGGGCGATCGTGTGCAGTCCCGCGACGCGCAGCCGCACCCGAATGCCGTCGGGNGCAACATCGACGCGCTCAACCAGCAGCCGGACGATGCGGGCCTGCTCGGCCGGGAACAGCTCATCCCACAACGGCGCTAAGGCAGTGATCGTCTTCACCACTTCGCGCTCCGGCAGCCTGGGCTCCTCCTCGCGCGCCCCGGCCCAGACGCGCGCAATCATTTCCGGCGTTTGCAGCAGATGCCGCACCTGGGCGACAACGGCCTCTTCGATCTCGGCTGCCGGCACGCTGCGCACCGGACAGTCCTCGCTGCTGGCGCGGATCAGATCCGTCGCCACGTAGTACCGATAGAGCCGACCAGACTTGCGGGTATGCGACGGCGTCATCGCCCTGCCGCCGGGAGCAAAGATCAGGCCCTTGAGCAAGGCAGGCGTCTGCGCCCGGGTCATGTTGCCGCGGTGGCGCGCGTTGCCCGCGAGGATGGCACGTACCTTCTCCCAGGTGGCAGCATCGACGATCGCCTGATGCTCACCGGCATAGCTGGTCCCTTTGTGCACCGCCTCGCCGAGATACACCCGATTATGCAGGATCTTGTACAGCGCGCCCTTGTCCAGCAGCTTGCCGATGTGCTGCCTGCCATCCTGGGTGACCCAGGACTTCGTGGTGCGGCCCTGCCGCCGCAGCTCGCGCGCCAGCTCGGTCGCCGAGCCCAGCTTCAGAAAGCGCGCGAAGATGGTGCGTACCAGTTCGGCCTCGGCCTCGTTGACCACCAGCTTGCGCTCGCGGACGTCGTAGCCCAGCGGCGGAATGCCGCCCATCCACATCCCCGGGCGNCGCGAGGCGGCGAACTTGTCGCGGATGCGCTCGCCTATCACCTCGCGTTCGAACTGGGCGAAGCTGAGCAGGATGTTGAGCGTCAACCGGCCCATCGAGGATGTCGTATTGAACGCCTGGGTAACCGAGACGAACGAGACCTGGTGGCGCTCAAAGATCTCGACGATGCGGGCAAAGTCGGTGAGCGAGCGTGACAGACGATCGACCTTGTAGACGACGATGACGTCGATCCGCCCGACCTCGACGTCGCGCAGCAGCCGCTGCAGCGCCGGGCGCTCCAGGCTGCCGCCGGAGAAGCCGCCGTCAACGTAGCGATCGGGGGCCAGCGTCCAGCCTTCGTGCTTCTGGCTCTCGATGTAGGCCTGCGCCGCCTCGCGCTGTGCATCGAGGCTGTTGAACTCCATGTCGAGCCGCTCGTCGGTGGACACNCGGGTGTAGACGGCACAATGCAGCTTGCGGACCGGCGCTTTCATCGCCCGCTCCGATGGTTGCGGATTCCGGATTGCGGATTGCGGATGCCGAAGAAGAGAGGCCCGTTCCAACGGGTGCCCGTGATCGCGCGCGCAATCGCCGACAGCGACTTGTACGGGCGCCCCTGGTATTCATAGCCATCGACCAGAACCGTGACCGTGTGCTCGACCCCTTGCCACGCCCGGATCAGCCGGGTGCCGACAATCGGCCGGTCCCCTTGCACACCGGCTGCTTGCCCTTGACCCGTAGATCCTCCTCGGCGATCAGCCGATCCAGCTTCGCCTCGGCCCGGGCGCTGAGCCCGCCGCACGCCAGCTCCTGAATCCGATAGGCGAGCCGTTTGATCAGGAACTCCCGGTTCAGCGACGGCGGATCGCGGTCGTAAAGCTCCCGCCACAACTGCTTCAGCTCCGCCGTGCTCTTGTCCGGCAGCGCCGCCAGCTGCGCCAGAACACCCTCGCTCACTGCCGTCCTCCAGCCCTATTTTGCCGGCCATGGACGCTCTGTGGCGAACGGAAGTCCAGAGAACGCTCTCCCTGGTTGCCAGCGGTCGCACGACGCAGACGCAGCCGCCGCAGGCCAACGACGAGGATCTCGCCCACCTCCGCCAGGCGCTCATCGGCGCTCATCCGGGCCGGATCGAGCGCGTTGGGTGCGGCACAGGAAAGCTCGTCCGGCATCCCGATCATCCATCACAGGAAACAGGCCACGAACCGGCGACCAGCCGGATTCAACAGGGGCGTATATAGGACTATTGTCTTAACAACAATCCCCTGTAAGCTGGGGGCAAGACGATCCGGCGCCGAACGTTGTGGGGGCCGGCGTGTCATGCCCGCCTGATGCGGGCGGCGGAACGGCGGTCCGTGGATCCGTACCACGGTCGATAAGCATGGTTAGACCAGACGTTGCGGGCGTGGGTGAGGTCCGACAGCGATCAGCACCGGCATTTTGCCGTCACGTCTTGCCGAGCGTGGGGCGCTGATGAGCTGCGACCTGCAGCGGCAGCTTGAGCTGCGCGTCGAGGAGATCGTGCGTCGTCTGCAGGGCGAGCCGAACCGCTCGTTGTTAAGCGCCACCCAGCTGCGCTTCGGCCGGCACGGCAGTCTTGCGGTGGAGATCGGCGGCGCGAAGCGCGGCCAGTGGTACGATCACGAAGCGAAGCGCGGTGGCGACATCGTCGACCTGGTGATGCATCGCCTGGGTTTCGATCGGGACGGCGCGCTCGCCTGGCTCGCCGAGACCTTCGGCATGGCAAGCCCTCGAACTCGGCGGGCTTCAACACGACGCATCGTTGCGACCTACGACTACCGCAACGAGGCGGGTGCCGTGTTGATGCAGGTGGTGCGCTATGCGCCGAAGACGTTCCGGCAGCGCTGTCCGGACGGCCGCGGCGGCTGGAGCTGGAAAGTGCGTGGCATCCGTCCGGTGCCCTATCGGCTATTCGAGCTGCGGACACGCGCCGAGACGCGCGATCAGACGGTCCTGATCGTCGAGGGCGAGAAGGACGTCGACCGGTTGGCAGGCCTGGGCCTGATCGCCACCTGTAACGCCGGCGGCGCCAGCAAATGGCCGGCGGTGTTCTCCGGGCACTTTCGGGATCTCGACGTCTGCATCCTGCCGGACAATGACGATGCCGGCCGCAGCCACGCCAAGCGCGTGGCGGCCGCACTGCGGGGTATCGCACGCAGCATCCGCATCGTACCGCTTCCCGACCTGCCACCGGGTGGGGACGTCTCCGACTGGCTGGATGCTGGCGGCACGCAGGACGAACTGCGGGCAGTGTGCGCTGCGGCACCGGTGTGGGAGCCCGCAGAGACAGGCGATCCGACCTCCCGGATCACCGAGCAGCAGCTGCTGCCGTACTGCGACGAAGCGCTGACGCTGGCTTTCTCCGACCGCTTCGCCGAGGACCTGCGCTACTGCGATGCCTTCGGCCGCTGGTTCGAATGGAATGACGGCCGTCGGCGCGAAGATGCCCTGCGTCGGGTGTTCACCCGTGCTCGTCAGCTGTGTCGCGACCGAGCCTGCGCGGCGCTGGAGCAGATGCAGGACGAGAAAGCGGCCGCACGGGTTACGAATGTCGTCGCCAGCGCGCGTGCGGTGGCGGCGGTGGTCAACCTGGCGCGTGCCAACGTCCGGCATGCCACGGCAGCCGAGGACTGGGACCGGAATGCCTGGATCCTGAACACGCCCGCCGGCCTCGTTGACCTGCGCAGCGGCTGCCTGCACTCACACGACCGCAGCACCCTGTGCTCGAAGATCACCGCCGTCGCCCCGT
Organism: Defluviicoccus sp.; assembly: GCA_013414705.1. Lineage (GTDB taxonomy): Bacteria > Pseudomonadota > Alphaproteobacteria > Rhodospirillales > Defluviicoccaceae > Defluviicoccus. The sequence continues at coordinate 642,345 of CP058705.1, read as the reverse complement.
CGACGCACCGTGTCCCCGCTGGCACCGCTTCCTCGGCGAGATCACCGCAGGCGACGTCGGCCTGCAGGCGTTCCTCGGCCGTGTCGCCGGCTACGGCCTCACCGGCAGTACGCGTGAGCACGCGCTGTTCTTCTTCTACGGCACTGGCGCCAACGGCAAGGGGACGTTCCTCAACGCGCTCACCGGCATTCTCGGCGACTACGCCCGCATCGCCAGCATGGAGACGTTCACCGAGACCAGCAGCGACCGGCATCCGACTGACCTCGCTATGCTCCGTGGCGCCCGGATGGTGGCTGCACAGGAGACCGACGAGGGCCGGCGCTGGGCGGAGAGCCGGATCAAGGCGCTGACCGGCGGCGATCCGATCACCGCGCGCTTCATGCGCCAGGACTTCTTCACCTTCACACCGCAGTTCAAGCTGATGATCGCCGGCAACCACAAGCCGGGTCTGCGCAACATCGATGAAGCGATCCGGCGGCGATTTCACCTGATGCCGTTCACCGTGCGCATCCCGCCCGAACGGCGCGATCCATTACTGGCCGAGACGCTGCGTGCCGAGTGGCCCGCCATCCTCGGCTGGGCAATCCGGGGCTGCCTCGGTGGCAGGCCACGGGATTGTGCCCGCCGCCGTCGGTGATCGAGGCGACCTCGGAGTACTTCGAGGACGAAGACAGCTTCGGCGCCTGGCTCGCCAAGTGCTGCGCCCGCGATCCCAGGGCGCACGAGACGACGCGGGACCTCTACGCGTCGTGGACTGCGTGGGCGCAGCGCGCCGGCCTCCTCGCCGGCAGCGAGCCCAAGTTCCGCTCGGCGCTCAAGGCCCGCGGCTACGAGGCGAAGCGCGAAGCCGGTACCGGCCGTGGCGGCTTCACCGGCCTTCGCTTGCGCCGCCCGGACTACACCGACGATCCGCGCTACGGCGGCTGAGAGCCAATCGGTCGATCAGAGTTCCGGACGATCGATCCCATTTGCAGGCCCGCAATGCCTTGCCGATGTCAGGTTGGACGGCCAACAATTCAGGCGACAGCACAGGCAATCGGAAAGGTGCGCCATGAGCCTGCAATTCGCGGTTCTGTACGGCTCGGTCCGCAGCGAGCGACAGNGAATCAAGTATGCGCGGTTCTTGACCACGCAGCTGACAAGCCGCGGACACGGAGTCAGCTTTGTGGATCCCCTGGACTATCGGCTGCCGCTGCTGGATCGGATGTACAAGGAATACCCAGGCGGCGCCGCACCCGATCCGCTGCCGAAGCTGGCCGAGCTGATCCGGGCCGCCGACGGTTTTCTGATCGTCAGCGGCGAGTACAATCACGGCATCCCGCCGGCGCTGAAGAACCTGCTCGACCATTTCCTGGAAGAATGGTTCTGGCGGCCCTCGGCCATCGCCTGCTATTCAGCCGGCGCGTTCGGCGGTGTTCGGGCGGCAATACAGCTGCGCGCGACCCTCGCCGAACTCGGCATGCCCAGCATCNCCTCGATCCATCCGATGCCGAAAGTGCAGGATCAGTTCGAGGACGACGGCACGCCCCGCGATCCAGCGCATGTGCGCCGGATCAGCCGATTCCTCGACGAGTTCGAGTGGTATGCGAAGGCGCTCCGCCGCGCCCGAGCCGATGGGGTGCCATACTGACCGGCATTCGAACGGGCCGGTTTTGAGCCGGCCGAACCCTACCTGTGAAGGTGCGTGAGGGTCTTTCTCATATCGACGTCCATCGCGTGTGTGCATGCGCGCGCGTGACGTCGATAAGGGAAACAGCTTCATGTACCTTCACACCCCCGGCCCGCACACCGCCGCCGTCGCGTGCCGTGACGGTGAACTCGGTCAGCGCCCGCCGTTATGTGTGCGCTGGCTGGCTTGCGCGCTGCCTTGCGCATTGGGTGGCCGTCACGTAAGATAGCGTCTTACTTTCTTCCGGCGATCCAATCCAATGTACGTCATCAAGCTTTCGAGCAAAGGTCAGCTGGTGCTTCCGGCTTCGCTGCGACAGGCGCACCGGTGGCGGACCGGTGACGAGTTCGTGCTCGAAGAGGTCGCAGGCGGGGTGCTGCTGCGGCCGCGCAAGCCGTTTCCGGCAACCCGCCTCGACGAGGTCGCGGGCTCCCTGCAGTTCGACGGATTCCCGAGGAGTGTCGAAGAGATGGACGCGGCGATTGCCGCCGCCGTTTGTGAGCACGAGGACATTGCGGACCGGTGATCTNCCGTCGACACCAACGTGGTGGTGCGGCTCATCGTCGCCGACGATGCCGTGCAGGGACAGCGGGCCGCCCGGCTGTTCGCGCAGGCCTCGGAGATCTTCGTCGCCAGGACGGTGCTGCTGGAGACCGCCTGGGTTCTGCAGAGCGCCTACGGCTTCCCGCGTGACCAGGTCGCCGAGGCTCTCCGCCGTTTGGCTGGATTGCCGAACGTCCTGGTCGAAGATGCGGAGCAGATGGCGGCCGCCCTCGAGCTGGCCCAAAGCGGCATGGATGTCGCCGATGCACTGCATCTCGCTGCATGCCCCGAGGCGGCTCCCTTCTACACCTTCGATCGCCGGCTGATCCGGCACGCGCAGACCGCGGGCCTGAACGTCGTCGAGCCTGAAGCGAGCGACGAGCCGGCGCCGAAAGCGCCGTGACCTTGAACACTCATCCGGGCACGCCTGCACCTACCGGAATTGATAGGATCGCTGTCCTTGACGCCATCCTCCCCGTCTGTTACAACATCGCCATCCTGAAGGTTCGGTGATGCGCAGGCCGGATCGAGGGATACCGGTTCAGGCGCCGCAGGCTCAGCAGGCAGCCCCGGTCGGAGGAAGGGTAAAGTTCAGGCTTGACAGGGGCTGCCAGTTTGGGTATATATTCCCTTACATGGTAGCCACCCCGGCGCCGGACCGAACGACAGCAGATTTGGTTCCTCCTGGCGAGGAAGGGTATCCCGCGCGGCCCAGTCCGATACCGCGCCAGCGACAGCCAGAAAAATATCAGATCCAGATCCGACAGAGCCACCACCCGGTGGCTTTTTGTTGTCTTTTCCGTAGCTTAGCCCCTCCCATCTGGTCCTGCGACGGTGGATCTGCCGCTGACCAATCCGCATCGATCTCCTGCAGATTCAAAGACTTATTTGGTTGGCCCAAGTCCACGTGGGATCGTCGTCGAGATCCAGGACTTCGCCGGCATGCCGGCGGCCAAGCCGCCGCAAGACCAAAAACCCACGTTTTTGCAAAGCGTTATTTGGATTCGAACCGTCTTCGAGGTGTGCACCGCAGATCCAGGCTGGATCTGCGGTGCACACGTCAGCCGGATCTGCCCCCGAAGCGGGCAGCTTGCTCGATGGGGCTGCGGGGTACACAGTACCCCGCAGCTGCACGGTCAGCGGCCACCGGAAGATGAAGGCCCTCTGACGGGCACATCGCCAGGCCAACGATCGCTTGACACTGGGCTCGGGGTCGGATAAAAGGAATTTATTCGTACACCCGCAGTGTCTCCACCGTGCGGGTGGTGCATCCCCCTTCCAATCAGGACGTTTGCAATGCTGCGGTTTTGCCCCGAGCAGATCGAGCGCTGGCCGATCGCGCGCCTGCTGCCGTACGCGNNAAGAACGCCCGGACGCACTCGGACGGTCAGGTGACGAAGCTGGCGGCGTCGCTGGTCGAGTACGGCTGGACGGCGCCGGTGCTGGTGAGCGATGCCGGCGAGATCATCGCCGGGCACGGCCGGCTGCTGGCGGCGCAGCAGCTCGGGCTGGACGCGGTGCCGGTCATTCGCCTGTCGCATCTGAGCCCGGAGCNNAGGTCCGCCTACCGGATTGCCGACAACCGGCTCGCCGAGCTCTCCGGCTGGGACGAGGAGCTGCTGGCGGCTGAACTGCAGGCGCTGGGTGCGGACGGGTTCGACCTGGGCCTGACCGGTTTCGAGGGCGACGAGCTGGACCGGCTGCTGGCCGCGCTTGACGAAGAGGGTAACGACGACGCGGCGGCCGGCGAGGACGTCATCCCCGAGCCACCGGCCGAACCGGTCTCGCGGGTGGGCGACCTGTGGCTGCTGGGCCAGCACCGGCTGCTGTGCGGCGACGCGACGAAGTCCCAAGACGTGATCCGGGTGATGGACGGCAGGCGGGCGGTCCTGTTCGCCACCGATCCGCCGTATCTGGTCGACTACGACGGCAGCAACCATCCCGGCACGCAGGGCCGTGGGGCCAGGACGGCGGCATCACCTGGGATGACGCCAGCCAGGGCCCGGCGCNTGTATGAGGGATTTATCCGCGAGGCGGTCGCGCACGCCATTCTGCCCAACGCCGCCTGGTACTGCTGGCACGCCAGCCGCAGGCAGGCGATGGTCGAGAGCGTGTGGGAGCAGTTCGGCGCCTTCGTGCACCAGCAGATCGTCTGGGCCAAGCACCGTGGCGTCCTGACCCGCTCGTTCTATCTGTGGCAGCACGAGCCGTGCTTCTTCGGCTGGCTGAAGGGCCACAAGCCGCCGCGCATCGGCAGCGACTATGCCGGTACGGTGTGGAGCATCCCGACGGTCAAGGGGGATGAGCGGGTCGAGCATCCGACGTCGAAGCCGATCGAGGTATTCGCCCTGCCGATGCGCCAGCACAGCAAACAGNGCGAGATCTGTTTCGAGCCATTCAGCGGTTCCGGCTCGCAGATCATCGCCGGCGAGACCACCGGCCGGCGGGTGTTCGCCATCGAGATCAGCCCGCAATACGTCGACGTGGCGATCAAGCGCTGGCAGACGCTGACCGGCCGGGACGCAACGCTGGATCAGGATGGCCGAACCTTCGAAGCCGTCGCCGCCGAACGACTGCGCAAGGCAGCCTGAGCCAGCTTGAAACGGCGACCGCCGGGTCACGGGAACCCGGCGGCATCGACGGTTCGGCTGTGGTTGCCTCAGTCCACCAGACGATAGACCCGCTCGCCGCCCTGCGGCTTCTCGGAGATGACATTCAGCCCGCGGCGCTTCTTCAGCGCCCCGGCGAGCACGCCGCGGACCGTGTGCGCCATCCACGCCATTTGGGTCATCATTTGGGCGATGGTCGCTCCCTCCGGGCGGCGGAGCATGCCGATCAGCTGCGCCTCCTTGCTGTTCTCGCGCGGAGCACGCGGGTCGCGCGGCGACCGCAACTCGCCTGCCGGGTGGGTCGGTCGCGATCGGCGGCGGCTTTCGCCACGCTCGATCGCGGCGCGCAGCACCGCCAGGATCACGTCCGGCCGGGGTCGCCGGGCCGCTCACGCTCTGCCAGCAGCCACTGCTCTGCGGCCTGACACGCCGCCAGCAGCTGCTGACGAACGCCGATGATGGCCTCCGCTGGCGCGGGTTCGACGGGAACTTCGTCAGCCGCAGGCTCGGTAGATGCGGATGTGTCCTTTTCATCCGTCGCCGCCTCTGCCGGCTCGAGAAGCTGTGCACGCCAGGTTTCGGCGCTGAGCCGGCCATCAAGCAGCCCGTCTGCGGCGGCGAACACGTCCGCTGTGGACAACCCCAGAGCGGCCGCGGCGCGCTCGATGGCCTTCATCGCGGTCTGCTTGCTGTTGGGGTTGCGCCGCTGGTTCTCCAGCGCGCTCAGGATCAGCGCCAGCTGCGCCATGCTGTAGGTGGGCTCGGTCATCGGGGTGTCTCCGTCATCGGGGTGCCGCGCGACGCGGCGCCTGCCACCACCTCAAGCCCCGAAGCCCGCCGGAGCTCGGGGCCTGGTGCGATCACGCACCCTTTATGTTCTTGTTTCGTATCATCATTAAGCCCTGAACGGGCTCAGATATCCAGCAGAAGAGCGAGCAACATCATGGCTTTGTTAGACAGACACGGATCATCTGATGATCGCCCGCTAACATGGGGAAGCCGGCGAGGCCTGAGCGAGCGCCAATACGCGCGGCATATCGGCCGCTCACGAGGCTCGGTGCAAAGCTGCGTGCCGCGGGCCGGCTGGTGTTCTTCCCGGACGGCTCGATCGATGCTGCGGCATCGGACCTTCGTCGCGCGCAGACGGCCCGCCGGACGACCAGGAGTGTTACGACGCCACCCGCGCCGGACACGCATGCAGACTGTCCAGAATGTGGGACTCCGCAGCCCACACGGAGCCGGCGGCGGCACAAGCGCGGCCGATTTACCTCTTCAGCGCAGCAACCACCGGCACCGCAGCTGATGATCGAAGTGCTGCGCATCTACCCGCTGGCTTGAAGCCCTGTTCCGTTCACGAACCTTTCTTGCAGGAGACGCCCGATGCCTGTGGTGCGAACCGGGATGAGCGAACGAGACTACGCGCGGCATGCCGGCATCTCGCGGGGGTGATCCGCAACGCGCGCGGCCGGCCGTCTGGTGTTTCACGCCGACGGCTCGATCGATGCCGCCGCGTCGGACGCACTGCGTGCGCGCACCGCCGATCCCGCACGCCAGCGAGGGCCGCGTGTCATCACCAGCGAGCCAAGCGTGGCCGCGATGAAGCCGGTGCCCGAGGCGGCGGTGGGCGCGGTGAGCGAGACGCTGAAGGAACAGGGCCTGCCGACACCGTCGGCGGGGCGCTGACCTACCTGCAGGCACGCACCGCCAACGAGGTGCTGAAAGCGCAGGAGCGCCGGCTGCGGCTGCAGAAGCTCAAGGGCGAGGTGGTCGACCGGGCCAAGGCGGCGGCGCTGGTGTTCCGCCTCGCCCGCCAGGAGCGCGACGCCTGGCTCGGCTGGCCGGCGCGGATTGCGGCGACGATGGCCGCCGAACTGGGGTGGGCACGCACGAACTGCAGGCCGCGCTCTATGAGCACGTCCGCGATCATCTGCAGGAGCTTTCCGAGATCGCTCCCGACTTCCGCTGAGCCGATGTCCCTGATCGATACGCTCGCCGCCGGCGATGACGGCGAGACGCTGCTCAGCGGCTGGACCGACGGACTGGGGCCCGATCCGGACCTGAGCGTCTCGGCGTGGTCGGACCGCTACCGCATCCTGAGCCCGCGCGGCGCCAACGAAGCGGGGCCGTGGCGGACCAGCCGTACGCCGTATCTGCAGGAACTGCTCGACGCGCTCAGCCCCCGGTATCCGGCGCAGCGGGTGGTGTTCATGAAGGGCGCGCAGCTGGGAGCGTCGGAGAGCGGCTGCAACTGGATCGGCTTCGTCATCCACCACGCCCCGGGCCCGATGCTGGCAGTGCAGCCGACGCTGGATCTCGCCAAGCGGTTCTCGCAGCAGCGCATCGATCCGCTGATCGCGGAATGTCCGGCGCTGCGGCAGAAGGTGGCCCCGGCGCGCTCGCGCGATGCCGGCAACACCCAGCTGTCGAAGGAGTTCCCGGGCGGCATCCTGGTGATGACCGGGGCGAACAGTGCCGTCGGCCTGCGCTCGATGCCGGTGCGCTACCTGTTCCTCGACGAGGTCGACGCCTATCCGCCGTCGGCCGACGACGAGGGCGATCCGGTGGCGCTTGCCGAAGCCCGGACCCGCACCTTCTCCTGGCGGCGCAAGGTGTTCCTGGCGTCCACGCCGACGATCAAAGGACTGTCGCGGATCGAGCGCGAGTTCGAGGCCTCGGACCAGCGCCGCTACGTCGTGCCGTGTCCGCACTGCGGATGCGAGCAGCACCTGGTGTTCGAGCGGCTGCGCTGGCAGCCGGGCCAGCCGGAGACGGCGGCCTACGTCTGCGAAGGCTGTGAGCAGCCGATCGCCGAGCACCACAAGACGCAGATGCTGGCGCGCGGGCGCTGGCAGGCGACCGCCACCAGCGCCGATCCGCTGACCGTGGGTTTCCATCTCCAGCCTGTACTCGCCGGTGGGCTGGCTGACCTGGGAGCGGATCGCGCGGGACTGGGAAGCGGCGAAGGGATCCGATGAGGCGAAGCGCAGCTTCGTCAACACCGTCCTCGGCGAGACCTGGGTCGAGACCGGCGAGGCGCCGGACTGGCAGCGCCTGTATGAGCGGCGCGAAGACTTCGCCTGGAGCAGCGTGCCCAAGGGCGGACTGTTCCTGACCGCCGGTGCCGACGTGCAGAAGAACCGGATCGAGGCGTCGATCTGGGCCTGGGGCCGAGGGCTGGAGAGCTGGCTGATCGACCACCGGATCATCGACGGCGGTCCCGGCGATCCCGGCTGCTGGGCACAGCTGGCGGCGCTGCTCATCGAGACCTGGCCGCACGTCTCCGGCGCCCGGCTCGGCCTGGCGCGGCTGGCGATCGACACCGGCTACGAAGCGTCTGCCGTCTATGCCTGGGCGCCAGCAGGGCTTCGCGCAGGTGCTGCCGGTCAAGGGCGTCGACGGATTCAACCGCGTTGCCCCGGTTGCCGGGCCCACCCACGTCGATGCCACCGAGGGCGGGGTGAAGGTCCGCCGCGGTGCGCGGCTGTGGACCGTCGCCGTCGCGACGTTCAAGAGCGAGACCTACCGCTTCCTGCGGTTGGCCGCGCCGACGGACGATCAGCCCGCAGCGGGCTACATCCACCTGCCGCGCGGGGTCGACCTGGAGTGGATCCGCCAGCTGGTCGCCGAGCAGCTGGTGACGGTGAAGACGAAGCGCGGCTTCAGCAAGCTGGAGTGGCAGCAGCTGCGCGAGCGCAACGAGGCGCTCGACTGTCGCGTCTATGCGCGCGCCGCCGCCTGGATCGCCGGTGCCGACCGCTGGCCGGAGCGCAAGTGGCGGGAGCTGGAGGAGCAGCTTGTTGCCCTCGAGACCAGCAGTGTATCCGCAGTCACCCCGCTCGCAGCGGCCGCTCCGCTCGCCCCGGTCGCACCGGCCGCCCCGGTCGCACCGGCTGCCGGGCGGCTGCGGCAGGCGCCGCGGCGCGGCCGGCGCGTGTTCCAATCGAGCTACGTGAGCTGAGCGATGACGCTGCAGGAACTGAGCGCACACCGGACGGCGCTGCTGGCAGCGCGCCTGCGTGGCGTGCGGACCGTCGAGTACGACGGCCGGCGGATCACCTATGCCACCGACGCCGAGATGGCGGCGGCACTGGCCGACGTCGAGAAGCGCATCGCGCGCGCCGAGGGCGGACTCGTGCGCCGGCGCATCCTCACCTCGGCAACGAAGGGGCTGTAGATGCCCCAGACACACAGGACAGGGATTCTCCACCGCTGGCGCCGGCAGGTGGGGGCGCTGATCGGCGGCTTCGAGGCCGGGCTCGCCAACCGTCGGCTCAGGGATTCCAGCCGAGCCGGGCGCACCTGAACACGCTGATCGCAGCATCCGGCGCGGATATTACCGCGCGCGCCCGCTGGCTGATCCGCAACAACGGCTATGCGGCGAACGCCATCGAGAGCTGGGCCGGCAACGTCGTCGGCGCCGGCATCAAGCCGTCATCGCTGCTCGCCGATGCCGGCCTGAAGGCCCGTGTGCAGAAGCTGTGGCTGGCGTGGACCGATGAGGCGGATGCTGACGGACTCACCGATTTCTACGGCCTGCAGCGCCGCGCCGCGCGCGAGGTGTTCATCGCCGGCGAAGTGTTCTTCCGCTTTCGCCCGCGCCGGTCACACGACGGACTGCAGGTGCCGCTGCAACTGCAGCTGCTGCCGGCGGAGATACTGCCGCTGACCCGCAACGAGACGTTGCCTGGCGGCACCGTCATCCGAGNNGGCATCGAGTTCGATCGCATTGGCCGCAGGGTGGCGTATCACTTCTTGCGCCGGCATCCGGGCGACGTCACCGATCAAGGTCTGGTGGGCGAGACGGTGCGCATCCCGGCCAGCGAGATCATCCACGTCATCGATCCGGTGGATGCAGGCCAGCTGCGCGGCGTCTCGAAGTTCGCGCCGGCCATCGTCAAGCTGTTCCTGCTTGACCAGTACGATGACGCCGAACTCGACCGCAAGAAAGTGGCGGCAATGCACGCGCTGTTCATCACCACGCCGGCGCCTGCGGAGCCGTTCGACGGCGCGGAAAGCACCGGTGCGGACGGCGAGCGGTCGCTCGACCTGCAGCCGGGCCAGATCGTCATGCTGGAGCCGGGCGAGCAGGTGCAGACATCCGATCCCGCCGACTCCGGCGCCACCTACGAGCCGTTCCAGTATCGGACACTGCTGCAGGTCTCGGCCGCACTCGGCATCCCGTATGCGTATCTGTCCAACGACATGCTGCGCGCCAACTACTCCAACGCGCGGCTGGCGCTGCTGGAGTTCCGCAGGCGGACCGAAGCCTACCAGCATGCGGTGATCGTCTGGCAGCTGTGTCGCCGGGTGTGGGCGCGCTGGATGGACACCGCCGTGTTCTCCGGCGCGATTGAGCTACCGGGATACGAGGCGGACGACNAAGAATACCTCGCGTGCGCCTGGTTGCCGCCGAAGTGGGACTGGGTCGATCCGCTGAAGGACGCCAAGGCGGAGATCGAGCAGATCGCAGCCGGCCTGAAGAGCCGCACCCAGGCGCTCGCCGAGCGCGGCTATGACGCCGAGCAGGTCGACGCCGAGATCGCCGCCGATCAGGCGCGTGAACGCGAACTGGGATTGAGCTTCGGAATATCGCCTGTACCTCTGCCCGCGGATGATCACGACACCGCCGGCGACGATCTGCCGTCCACCTCCGACTGAGGCCGCCGATGACCCCGATGACACGCGCTGCCAGCCGGTTTGCCGGCCGGCCGTGGGCGATCGCGCCCGCGCGCCTGGACGGCCTGCTCGGCGGCATCGGCGGCATCGGCGGCATCGGTGCGCTCGGCATCGAGGCGTCACCGCCCTCCTGGCTGCCGGAACCAGTGGGCCGGACAGGATACACCGTCACCGAGGACGGTATTGCGGTGCTGCCGGTTCTTGGCCCGCTGGTTGCCCGTGGCGACGGACTGACCGCACTGCTGGGAGCAACGGAGTACAGCGCGATCGCCAGTGCGTTGACCGAGGCTGCCGACGATCCGGCGGTGCGCGGCATCGCCCTCGAGCTGGACTCGCCGGGCGGTGAGGTGGGCGGCCTGTTCGACCTCGTCGAATCCCTGGCTGCCATCCGGGCCCGCTCCGGCAAGCCGCTGTGGGCGGTGGCTTCGGAGTGTGCGCTCTCGGCCGCCTACGCCATCGCATCGGTCGCCGACCGCATCCTCGTTACCCGCACCGGCGAGGTGGGCTCGGTCGGCGTGGTCGCGGTGCACATCGATGTCAGCGCCGCCGATGCGATGGCCGGTCTCAGCTGGACGCTGATCCAAGCCGGCGCACGCAAGACCGACGGCACCCCGCACGCCCGCTGTCGCCCGTTGCCGCCGCCGATATCCAGGCCGACGTCGACCGCCTCTACGCCGTGTCAACCGACATGAGGAATTGACCCCTTGGCGACATTGAAAATTGACCCCACGATTTGTTAGTCTTGTCCAGGTAGTCCACGGGAGGGACCCGCGCGGAGCGCCGTGCCCTGTGTGGCGAGCGGAGCGGAGCGCGGGAGGGCCTGTGGGCCCACCTGGGCAAGCGGGAGTCATACCTGTTTCGCCGGGTCCGGCTCGTGCGACGTCGGCTTGATCAGGCCGGATCGGCGCTTTTCACGCAGTCGATAGCTGTCGCCGCGGATGGTGACGACGTGGCTGTGATGCAGCAAGCGGTCGAGGATCGCGGTTGCGACCACTGGATCGCCGAACACCGTGCCCCAATCGCCGACGCTGCGGTTGCTGGTGATCAGCAGGCTGCCGCGCTCGTAGCGCCGCGAGACCAGTTGGAAGAACAGGTGCGCGGCGTCTGGCTCGAACGGCAGATAGCCGAGTTCGTCGACGATCAGCAGCCTGGGTTTGCCGTAGAAAACGAGTCTGTCTTCCAAGCGTGCTTCGCTGTGCGCACGCGCCAGCGTGGTCAGCAGCCCTGTCGCCGGGACGAACAGCACGGAGTGGCCGAGGCGGACCGCTTCCCGGCCAAGCGCCACCGCCAGATGCGTCTTGCCGACGCCGGGTGGCCCCAGCAACAGCAGCGTATCGCCGTTGGCCACCCAGCGGCAGGCGGCGAGGTCACGGATCTGCCTTGGATCGAGCGAGGGTTGCGCGTCAAACTCGAAGCCGTCGAGCGTCCTGACGAAGGGGAACTTGGCGAGCCCCATGCCCATCTGGATGCGCCGTTGCTCACGATGGGTGACTTCCGCTTCACACAGCAGCGCCAGCGTTTCCGCAGACTGAGATTTCGCCGCGCCGCGTCGTCGAGCAGGCCGTCGAGCCGGTCGCGCATTGCCTTCAGGCTGAGCCGCGTCAACATGTCCGGCAAGGGATCGATCGCCGCGCTCACCAGCCACCTCCCGCCACGGCCTCGTACTCGGCGAGCGGCCGCAACAGAGCGCAGCCCTCGGGCGCCGGCGGGACAGGGCGCGGGCCTCCGCCGGCGACAATGCCGGCGAGATGGGCGGAATCGATCGCCCGTTCGCGCCGTCCCCGGCGGAGCGGATGACAGGCCACTTCGCATCCGCCATGGCGGATGCGGACGATTCCGTCCGCCTGCTCGACCGTTACCTCGGCGCCGATCAGCTGCCACGGGACGCTGTAGTGATTGGTATCAAGCGTGATGCAGCCGTCCCCCTGAACCCGCCGCGCCACCTCGCGGACCTGTCGGAACGGTGGTCGCCCGCCGATCGGTCGCAAGGTGTCGGCCTCGTCGCGGACGAACCGCTCAATCGGCGGCTCGCCGGTCGTGCCATGAACGCGCCGATCGGCAATGTCACGCATCCACCAGGCGAGGTGGGCCTCCAGCTCGGCCCAGGATGTGAAAGACCGCCCGGCAATGGCGTTTCGCTTGACGTAGCCGACGCCCCGTTCGTCCTTGCCCTTCGTCCGCGCGCGATAGGGCGCGCAGGCCCGCGGCCGGAAGTCCCAGTAGCGCGCAAAGCTGTGGAAGCGCTCGTTGAACACGACCTTGCGCGTGGTCGCGTCGTGATGCAGGACGAGCGCCTTGGCGTTGTCGAGCAGCACCTCGGACGGCACCCCGCCGAAGTGCCGGAACGCCGCCTCGATACCTTCGAACCAGGCGCACTGGCGCTCATGGCGGAAGGCCATCACGAACCCGCGCCGCGAGTACCCGAGCGTCGCCACGAACAGATAGACCCGTACCACCTCGCCACCGATCGCAACCGAGATCGAGCCGAAGTCGATCTGCAGCTGCCGGCCCGGCGGTGTCTCGAACCGAACGCACGCCTGTGCCTCGGCCGCCAGCTCGCGCCGAAGATCGCGAACCGACCGTTCCACCGTGCGCAGGCTGACCTGAATTCCTTGCTCCCGCGCGAGTTCCTGACGAATGACGTCCGCGTTGCCCCGGTGCCGGCGAAACCGCTCGGCCAACCAATCTTCCAGCCCGTCAAGCGCACCCGGCCGCTGGGCGCCGCGATACGCCTTCCAGCCGCCCTGGCGCAAATATCTGCGGACCGTGTTCCGGCTGCAGCCGAGCGTGAACGCGATCCGCTTCGCCCCCAGCCCAGCTCCGAAAGCCGCAGCATCGCCGCCACATCCTCCGGCGTTTCCATCCGATCTTTCCCCGCAGTCCCTGCTACGGGAAGACAATCCACCACCATCGTCATGTCCCCACCTCTCGTGAACAGGGGGTCAATTTTCGTGTCGCCAGGGGGCAGTTTCATCTGTCGGCCAACACGCCGCGCTCGTTGCGACGGTGGCGCACAACCGCGGCCTGAGTGCGGCGGCGGTGCGCGCAAGCGAGGCGTCGATCTGGCGCGGTGACGCCGCCGTTGCCGCCGGCTTCGCCGACGGTATCGGCACCCTCGCCGAGGCCGTGGCCGGCTTGGCGAGCGTCAGTGCCCGGACCGTCCGTCCACGTCGTCCGGCCGCCAGCCTGCCTTCCAAGGGAGCCAACGTGATGACCACCTCTGTTCCAGACGCCGAGCCGCCGCAAGACGATCCAATCGCCGAGCCGGTCGCGGCCGTTTGCGTGAACACGGCTGCGGCTGCGCCGCGGCCGACAACCGACGCGGCGACTGTCGCCGCCCGGCTGCGTGCCGAGTTCGCCGAGATCGCCACCGTCGCCGCGCAGGCCGGCCGCCTCGGCGTTGAGATCGACGCCGCGGATGCGATGCGCCGCGGACTCACCCCGGACGCCCTGCGCCAGGCCGTCCTCGACCAGCTGGCCGCACAGAGCGAGGCGGCCGGGATCGTCGTCGCCGCGTCACCGCCGGCGACGGCCGGCGACAGCCCGATCGTCAAGCGCGCTCGTGAGCGGGCTGCCGCCGGCGGCCGATAAGGAACCCCTGCCATGTCCGTTCTCACCCAGTCGCCCACCCTGGGCGACCTGCTGAAGTACGAGCTCAACGCCAACTACTGCCGCGAGACCATCACCCTGAAGTCCGGCACCCTGTATCCGCTGGGCGCGGTGCTGGGGCAGGTCACCGCCGGTGGCGCGTACCGCCTGTCGCCGGCAGCAGAAGTCACCGGCGACGAAGGCGCCGAGACCGCATGCGCGGTGCTGCTCGACGCGGTCGACGCCACAAGTGCCGACCAGACCGGCGTCGTCGCCGTCCGTGGTCCGCTGATCCTGTCGCAGGCCGCCCTGGTGTTCGATGCCAGCATCGACGATGCGGCGAAGCGCGCCGACAAGCACGCCCAGCTGGCCGCCCGCGGCCTGGTCGTGCGCCCGACCGCCTGAACGGGAATCCTCGCCATGACCACCCTGATCAATCCGTTCGACGCCGGCGGCTACACGCTCGCCGAGATGACGGAAGCGATCAACATCCTGCCCAACGTCTACACCCGGCTCGGGCAGATGGGACTGTTCCGCTTCGAGGGCGTGACGCAGCGGAGCGTCGTCATCGAGCAGGCGGAAGGTGTGCTGAACCTGTTGCCGACGGTGCCGCTCGGCGGGCCTGCCACCGTCGCCAACCGCGACGCGCGCTCGATGCGCTCGTTCACCATTCCCTGGATCCCGCACGACGACGCGATCACCCCGCAGGACATCCAGGGAGTGCGCGGCTTCGGGATGAGCGATGCCGCCGATCCCCTGGCGACGGTGATGGAACGCAAGCTCACCCGCATGCGCCTGAAGCACGCGCAGACCCGCGAGTACATGGAGGTCAACGCGCTCAAGGGCGTGGTCAAGGACGGCTCCGGCGTCACGCTCTATGATTACTTCAGCGAGTTCGGCCTCACCCAGCAAACTGTCGACTTCGTTCTCGGCACCGCCACCACCAACGTCCAGGCGAAGGTGCGCGACGTGCTGCGCAAGATCGAGNACCGAGCTCAAGGGCGAGACGATGGCGGGGTGCTGGCCCTGGTCAGCCCGGAGTTCTTCGACAAGCTGATCGGCCATGCCCGGGTCGAGGACGCCTACAAGTACTTCTCGTCGACCGGCGCCCAGCCGCTGCGCGAAGACACGCGGCGGCGCTTCCCGTTCGCCGGCATCGTCTTCGAGGAATACAACGCCACGGTGACGCTGGCCTCGGGCAGCACCCAGACGCTTATTGCTACCGGCGAGGGCATCGCCTTTCCGCTCGGCACGCTGGAGACCTTCGTTACCTATGGAGCCCCGGCCAACCTGATCGAGACGGTCAACACCATCGGCTTGCCGATGTATGCCCGCCAGCTGTCGCGCGCCGATGGCAGTGCGATCGACGTCAAGACCGAGGCCTCGATCCTGCCGGTGAACAAGCGCCCCGCCTGGCGGTGAAGATCACCTCGAGCACTTGATGAGCGTCTTCGAAGTGGCCGTCGACGCCCTGTTCGCCGATCCGAACATGACGGTGGTCGGGCTCTACCGCGCCGGCAGCAGCGATGGAGCCGTTGAAGTGCGGCTGATCCGCCGCCAGCCGGACCGCGTCGGCACGTTCGAGCAGACACGGCTGGTTGCCGAAACGGCGGTGTTCGATCTTCGCGTTTCGGACATCGCGGCACCCGCAGAGGGAGATACGATCGAGGTGGACGGTGATCTGTTCATCATCCAGGGCGCGCCGCTGCGCGATGCCGAGCGGCTGGTGTGGACGATTGAAGCGAGGCCGGCGTGAGACTGACCGCAGCACTGCAGGGCGATCTGAACGCCCTGCTGCAGGCGGAACACGCCGCCGCCGAGCGTGCGGTCACCGCCGGTGTGCGCGAGGCGACGCAGNGGTTGAAGACCGAGCTGCGCCGGCAGATCACCGGCGCCGGGCTCGGCCGCCGGCTCGCCAACACCTGGCGCAGCCAGGTCTATCCGAAGGGCCAGCCCAGTGTCGCCGCGGCCGGCTATGTCTGGAGCAAGGCACCACGCTTGGTGCGCCTCTACGACGAGGGCGCCGTCATCCGCTCCCGGAACGGCCTGTTCCTCGCCATTCCGATGCCGGCCGCGGGAAAATACGGCGATGGTCGGCAGAGACTCACGCCGGGAGCGTGGGAACGCATCCACGGCGTACGCCTGCGCTTCGTCTACCGGCGCAACGGTCCGTCGCTGCTGGTTGCCGACAACGCCCGGCTGACCAGCCGCGGCCGTGCTGCCGCGAACATCGGCCGCAGCCGCGGTGTCGCGTACACCCGGCTCGCCGGGCGCACCACCGTGCCGCTGTTCCTGCTGGTCCCGCAGGTCACCGTGCGCAAGCGGCTCGATGTCNGAGGAGCGGCAAACAGATGGATTGCGGCGCTGCCGCGGCTGGTGCTGCGCAACTGGCCTGTCGACAGCAGAGGCGGCTGACATGGCGTCCAGGCGTGAGCAGGTGCTCTCGGCGGTGTTCGCCTGCCTGCAGGCGATTCCGCTCGTCACCATCAGGCGCAACGAGGCGCTGCCGATGAGCGTGCCGGCAGATGGCCTTGTCATCCTGCGCGATGGCGATCCCGGCGAGCCCGACGTGACGCTCAATCCGCGGACCGCGTACTACAGCCATCGTGCCGAGATCGAGGCGTTCGTCACCCAGCCGCCTGGCGGCGGCGGAGAGGTGACGCTCGACGACTTGATGGGCGCGATCGGCACCGCTTTGGCCGCAGACACCAGTCTGGGTGGGCTGGCAGAGACCCTGTCCTGCAGCGCGCCCGAGGTCTCGGTGATGGCCATCGAGGGCAGCGCCAATCCTGGCCGCGCGGCTCACCGTCAGCATTGAATACCAGGTCGACGATCCTCGCCGCCTGATCCAACCTGAGGAACTGCACCATGCCCAAGCTCCGCGCCTACGGCGCCGACGCGACGCTGAAGGCGTGCCGTGAGACCAGCTACGGGGTCGCTCCGCTCACCGGCTATCGCTCGCTCGACTTCAAGTCCTGCGATCTGTCCTCCGAGCAGCCGCTGGGTGACGATCCGCTGCTGGGTCGCGGCCGCGACGCCCAGGATCCCTACCGCGGTCTGATCACCGACGAGGGCCGGATCGAGATCCCGCTCGATTTGCGCGGCATCGGTTTCTGGCTCACCGGCCTGTTCGGTGACCCCACCACGACGCCGACGAAAGCCGCGGGATCGATCGCGTTCTCGGGCCAGCCGGCGCCGGACAGCACGATTATGCTGGGTGGTGTTCCCTGGTCCTTCGTCAGCGGCACGCCGTCCGGCAACCAGACGCAGATCGGTGCCGATCTCGACACGACATTAACGGCACTGGCCTCGGATCTGAACGCCTCGGCCGACAGTGAGATCGTCAGGAGCAGTTACACCGCGGACACCGAGAACGATCGGCTGGAGATTGCGTTCGATGTTGACGGCACCGACGGCAATGCATTTACGCTTGCCGCCTCGGCGGCCAGCAGCGGGACCGTCTCCGCTGCCACGCTCACCGGCGGCGGCTGGCAGCACGACTGGCTGTCGGGCGCGGAGTCACTGCCGAGCTACAGCATCGAGATCGGCCATCCGCAGCTGCTGACGCCGGTGTTCTTCCGTCACGTCGGCACGGTGTTCGAGAGCCTCTCGTTCGAGATGGGCCGGGAGGGACCGGCGAACGCCACCCTGCAGCTGGTTGCCCAGGGCGAGGAGCAGGCTGCCGTCACCATCGATGCCAGCCCGCAGCCGTTCGCGCTCAAGCGCTTCAGTCAGGGGCGCGGCTTCATTCGGCGCGGCGGCGCGCCGCTCGCCGGTGTCACCGGCGGCAGCCTCACGTTCTCGAATACCCTGGAGCGGGTACGCACGCTGCGCGACGACGGTCGCATCGAGGCCGCCGAGCCCACCATCGCCACCTGCACCGGCGCACTGTCGCTGCGGTTCGACGGCACCACCCTGGTTGTCGAGGCAACCAACGGCGACCCTGTGGCGCTCGAGTACGGCTTCTCCATGCCCGAGGGCTGGTCGCTCAGCTTCGAGCTGGTCCGCCTGTTCCTGCCGAAACCGAAGTACAGCATCTCCGGGCCGGGCGGCATCGAGGCCAGCTTCGACTGGCGCGCCGCCTTCGATGACGCGAGTGGAACCATGCTGCGGGTGCAGCTGCGGAACGACGTCGACAGCTACGAATGATGCAGACTGCCATCAGCGGCATCGTCGGTAACATGTGTGGGTACGGAATATCGATCAAGCTCTATGTGGACGCCATGTATTGGCGATAAGCTCGCCATGCCGAATTTTGGAACACCTGTCCGAGCAATGTGCGGTCGCTACACGCAACTCAGGCCCTGGTCCGAACTTATCGCGCTCTATCGGATCACCGCCGACGTGCCGCCACCGAACCTTCCGCCCCGCTACAATATTGCCCCAACGCAAAGTGTGCCGATTGTCCGGCAGGGAGACGAACCCGACGGGCGTGAACTCGCGCTTGTCCGTTGGGGGTTGCTGCCGGCCTGGGTCAAGGACGTTCGCTCCAGCTACACAATGATCAACGCCCGTGCCGAGACGGTCGACCAGAAGCCGGCCTTCCGTCAGGCGTTTCGCAAACGCCGGTGTCTGGTCGTCGCTGACGGGTTCTATGAGTGGCGGTCACAGNGGGGTCGAAAGCAACCTTACTATCTCACCCTTCCGGAAAACCGGCCGTTTGCCTTCGCCGGCCTCTGGGAGCAATGGCGGGACCCTGAGAAAGGAGAAGCAATCGAGAGTTGCACGATCATCGTCTGCGAGGCCAATCCCACCGTCATGCCGATCCACAATCGCATGCCGGTGATCCTCGAACCTGACGCATTCGAGCACTGGCTGGACATCAAGGCGGACCCTGCAGCGATGAAGGCCTTGCTGCAACCCCACACCGTGCCGCTTCTGACCGTTCCTGTGAGCCCTCGGNTGAACACCGTGCGCACTGATGATCCCGAGTGCATAGCACCAATCGGCAGTGGCAACGGGTAGACTCACTAACCTTGGTCGGTGCTTGATTCCCGCTGTCCTATATGTCGGGCAACGCCCGTGAACAACGGAGCTCCACAATGCCGGCCGACGATAACCTAGATCTGTTGCGCGTGAGCACCGCATTGTTATGCCGACCTTCGCTTCTCTGGTGCGGCCACTACCTTATAGGCGGCAGATTTCATAGGCGGCAGATTTCCATCTGCGGATTTGGTTCACCGGCGGGAAGATGATCGGTTTACGCGCAAGAGCGTCGTTTGCGACGAAAGGCTTATTCCGGGGTGATCTGCATTTTGTAGATGTCTGGCTAAAAACAACTCCACACCATCACGTGTGGGTGGTACCGGAGCCAAAGGGATAAGTATTTGCGACGAAATAAATAACAACGTAAATCAACAGTATTTATCATATAATATTATAGTTATAATGTGTATAATCGGCACATGCTGCTCGTACTAAAATAACATTATTTGATAGAACTTAGGAAAAATTATGACTGTTGCGAGCATCATCTTACGGCATATTTGAGAACAATTTGCGCGCAAGAAGGGGGACAAACATGCGCATCCATAAGATCTCTGTCAGAAACTTCCGACTTCTGGCGGACGTGGAGTTAGTACTTGAGGATCAAACGACTCTGATTGTCGGCCGCAACAACAGCGGCAAGACTTCGCTTTCAGAGGCGATACGTCGATTTCTAGTAGACCAAACCCCAAAGTTCCAGATCGAAGATTTTTCGAGCTTTGCATATGACCGCTTCTGTGAAGCGCTCATGTACAAGAATGCAGGTCAGCAGGGCGACGAGGTTCGCGCGGTCATTCCCAGCATCGAGCTACGACTGTTGTTCCGATACGATCCCGAACAGCCCGGGCTCGGACCTCTCAGCGACTTCGTCGTCAACCTGGACCCCGACTGCAACGAAGCCCTCGTCGTAGCGCGCTACGAATTGCGCGACGGCGCCATCGAGGTGCTGTTCGCCAACCAGCCAACTGGCAACCTGACCAATGAGGGCCGGCTCGCGTTTTTCCAGGTACTCCGCGAGCGCATACCCGCTCTCTTTGTCGCAAGTATATGGGCCGAAGACCCCAATGACCCTACCAATCGCAAGCAGATGACATTCAACGCGTTCCGATCTCTCCTGAAGACGGGATTCGTGAACGCTCAGCGGGGGCTCGACGACGACACGTCGAGAGACACCGACGTTCTGGCCAAAATTTTAGAGGGCCTCTTCACAGCAGCGAAATCGCCGACCGCCGATTACGCTGACCAAGCCATCGCTCAAGCTTTGCAAGAGGCCGTACGAGATATTGAAGATAGGATCNCGAGGCGATTTCAAAAAGAGCTGCAGAAGCTGATGCCGACCTTATTAACGTTTGGCTATCCTGGGCTTGACGGTGACGAATTAGATACGGAGACGACGCTCGACGTTGAACGTCTCCTCTCGCGCCACACCAAGGTGAGATATGCGGGCCATCACGGAATCGCACTGCCGGAATCTTACACGGGCCTCGGAATCCGTAATCTCATCTTCATCTTGCTTCAGATCGTCAGCTTCTACCGCACCTTCCGTGCGGAACTGAACGCACCCGGCGTCCACCTCGTGTTCATTGAGGAGCCGNAGGCTCACCTCCATCCCCAGATGCAGGAAGTGTTCATCCGGCAAGTTGCCAAGCTCGCTCAGCAGCTCAGCACCCAAGAGGGCGCCCCTTTGCCCTGGCCAGTCCAATTCATCGTATCGACGCATTCTTCCCACGTCGCCAACGCCGCCGGCTTCGAAACCATCCGGTATTTTCTGCCGACCGCCGCCGGTGCCGTTCGCCAGACCAAGATCAAGGACCTGCGCGATGGGCTACGCGAATCGCCAGAAGAGCACAGAACATTTCTTCACCAATACCTGACCCTAACACGCTGCGACCTGTTCTTCGCCGATAAGGCCATATTGATCGAAGGAACGACCGAGCGTCTACTGCTCCCCGTGATCATTAGAAAGCTTGAGGCCGCCGAGCCCGACGCGCCAAAGTTGTCCAGCCAGTATATGGCAACCATGGAAGTTGGCGGCGCCTATGCGCACATTTTCTTTGAGCTTCTCGACTTCCTTGAGCTGCGCACCCTTATCATCACCGATCTCGACTCGATCATCGCCGCCGGTGGTGCCGCCTGTCCGGTGTACAAAGGAAAAGCTACAAGCAACGCCTGTCTCAAGACCTGGTTCGAAAGCGACGACTGCTCGCTGACGGCCCTTTTGGATAAAGACGAGGGTTCGAAGGTCAAAAGCNTCCGGCGCATCGCCTATCAACGCCCCGAGGCTGAAGGCGGTCCCTGCGGCCGAACTTTTGAAGACGGGTTCATGTTGGCAAATCTAGAGATGTTCCACATCGCAGGCGCCACGCCCGACGAGCAGGCCGAGTGCGCATGGAACAAGCTCGACAGGATCAAGAAGTCCAAGTTCGCCCTGAAATATGCAATCGACGAGACCGGTTGGGCAACGCCCGGTTACATCCTCGATGGATTGAGATGGCTCGCAGCTGGCGGTACTCCAGACTCCGATACGGGGATCAGCCACGCAACCGCTGCCGACGTCCCAGATGGTGCGGTTGCTCGCCGTGTCTGAGGTTATGGAACACTTGAATCCGGCGGAGGCAGCCAGCCAAAAGGCACTTGCGGAGGTGTATGAGTGTCTGGAGCGCAAGGAAAGCTTCCTCGTCGAAGCCGGCGCCGGTGCCGGANAAACCTATACGCTCGTCAAAGCGCTGCATTTCCTCATGGACCGCTATCAACACATTCTGCAACAGCGACATCAGAAGATCGCGTGCATCACGTTTACTAATGTGGCGAAGGACGAAATTGACGCCCGGACCGACCGAAACCCGCTCATTTATTGCAACACGATCCACGCGTTCTGCTGGTCGCTCATTAGTGGGTTTCAAAAACAGCTTCGGGAACTACTGCCGCAGCTCAAGCATTGGCCTGACAGACTCGCCGAAATCGGCGACCTCGGAGAACGCGCCGTCGAGTACGAGTTAGGCTACAGAAAAATAAACGACCGCCGTGTCTCCATCGATCACGATGACGTTATTGCCCTGACCATCGATCTCATGGACAACGCTAAGTTTAGGTGCATCCTGACGAACAAGTACCCGATTATTTTGATCGACGAGTATCAGGATACTAACGCTGCTTGGATCGAATCCATCAAGAAGCACTTTCTTGGACAGCAGGTCTCCCCACAATTCGGGTTCTTCGGCGATCACTGGCAANAAATCTACGGTGATGGATGCGGAAAAATCGAGCATCCCGGCCTGACGGTCGTTGGCAAGCAGGCGAACTTCCGATCGGTTTCGACGATCGTCGATTGCTTAAACCGCATGAGACCCGAGTTGCCCCAATTCGTCGTCGACCCGAATGAAAAAGGCAGTGTCCGTATCTTTCACACGAATTCCTGGACGGGCCCCCGTCAGACCGGCAGTCACTGGGGTGGGGATCTGCCTTCCGAGGTCGCCGACCGTGCTTTTCAGACCGCCCTCGATCGCATTGCCGATGAGGGTTGGGATTTATCTCCAGAGAGTACAAAAATTTTAATGCTTACGCACCGCGTCCTAGCCGGCAAGCAGGGATATCCCAGCATCCCCAAGGTCTTCTCTTACAACGAATCTTTCACAAACAAGGAGCATCCGCACGTCGCGTACTTTGCCGAGTCTTTGGAGCCGGCCTGTGAGGCTTATGCTTCCAGAAAGTACGGTGAGATGTTCCGTGCGTTCGGCTCCAAAGTGCCAGCGATCCGCGCTCACACGGACAAAAAGAAGTGGTCCGAGGCGATGGACAAACTCATCGAGTTGAGAGGCCGCGGAACGGTCGGCGACGTGATTGAACATTTGCTTGCGGTAAGCCGGCCGACGGTCCCTGATGCTGTCGAGCGGCGCGAACGCGAACTGCGGGAGTTCGACCCAGAAGCGAGCGAAGATATGCCACGCGCACTGAGGGAACTCAGCGATCTTCGGGACGTCCCGTATCAGGAAATGATCGCTCTGTGCCGCTACTTGTCAGGCCACTCTCCATTCGAGACAAAGCATGGCGTCAAGGGAGCCGAGTTCAAAAACATTCTCGTCATTGTGGGTAGAGGATGGAACAAGTATAATTTCAACGATATGCTTGAGATGGCAGGGTATGAGGCGAATATTCCCGCTAGCAAGAAAGTCTCATTTGAAAGAAATCGCAATCTTNTTTATGTTACATGTTCGCGGCCGAAGAGATGTTTAGCCGTTCTCTTCACCCAACAGCTTTCCGCCGCAGCCATGCAAACGGTCATCAACTGGTTCGGTAACGACACGATAGAATCTCTGCACCTATAGCCTGATATTCACTTGGACAGAATTCGGCGAACGGAGCACATTGGGTTGCGAGTAGCGTTTAAAAACTACACTGTCGACAATTGCTATACTCTTTCAAACCTGACTTAGCGGCGATCAACAGCCATCTCGGCTTGTGGGATGAGGCGCTACGTAAGTCTGTCCCCCACGTCCACAAGTAAGTTATCCGTCGCATACTGAAAGCCGGGAAAGTCCCGGCGACCTCCATCTTTCTCGAGGAACCACCGATGCTCCAGCTTTCGCTTCACCGCGAGCCGCACTGGCTCGCGCTGGGCCACGGCGTGCGCGTACACGTTCGGCCGTGCACGACAGCCCTGATGATGGCCGCCCGCGCCGAACTCCAACCCATCCCAACCGTGGCCTCGACCGACAACGGGGCGGCGGCCGCGCGCTCCACGGCGCTGCTGAAGACGCTCGCCCGCCGGGCGGTACTGGCGTGGGAGGGCGTGGGCGATGCGGACGGCACCCCACTGCCGGTCACGCCTGAGGGCATCGACGCGCTGCTCGACCTGTGGCCGATGGCCGACGCGTTCGAGCGGCTGTACCTCGCGCCCGCGCTGCTGCTGGATGCAGAANAAAAACGCCTGTGGGCCCGCGCCGAGTGGCACTTCGGCGGCGGGCCCGAGTACTGCGCCGGCTGCGCGCGCCAGCAGCGGCCTTGTGCCCGCGGCGAGCGGGGCTGCGACGGACGCCGCTGCCCCTACCTCGAACATGAGCCGCTGAGCGAGGCCGGCTGGCAGGCCTGGGACGTGCTCACGCGGTGTTCCGGCCAGCTGCGGCTGGCGCCGAATGGCACGTGTGTGCTCGGCCTCGACCTGAGCGCCGCCCTCAACCTCGGCACCGCCCTCGGCTACGACCGCCAGGCGCTGGCCGAGCTGCTGCCTGCCGGCGAGGCCGGCCTGGTGACCGCACTCAACCTTCACCTACAGAACCGACAGGACTGAGCCATGGCCGACCGCAATCTGGCCATACGCCTGGCCGTGATCGACGGCGGCAAGGTCAAAGCGGAACTGCGCGACGTGGGCGAGACCGGCAGCCGCTCGCTGCAGCGGATCGAGGATGCGACACGCCCGGCGTCCCGCGCGCTGCAGGTGCTCGACGGGATGACGNGGGAACTGCGCACCGGCCTGGAAGGCATGACCGGCAGCCTGGGTGCGGTGGGCTCCGGGCTTGCCCGCCTGGGCCCGGTCGGGCTTGCCGCCGGTGCGGCACTCGCCGGCCTCGGGCTGGCCGTCGGCCGTGGCCTGGACGAAGCGGCGAAGGCCGACCAGTTGTACCGCCGCCTGGAGGCGGTGTTGAAGTCGACCGGATACGCCTCGGGGCTGACGGCACGCCAGATCGCGACGTTCGCCGACGGCATCGAGACCTCGACACTGGCGACGGCGGAAGGCGTGCAGGACGCCGCCGCGGTGCTCGCCACCTTCCGTTCGGTTGCCGGCGAGACGTTTACCCGCGCGCTGTCGCTGGCACAGGACATGTCCACCGTGTTCGGCCAGGACCTGTCCGGATCGGCGATCCAGCTGGGCAAGGCGCTGGAGGACCCGATCACCGGGCTGACGGCGCTGCGCCGGGTCGGCGTGTCGTTCTCGGACAGCCAGAAAGAGCTGATCACGTCGCTGATCGAGACCGGCCGCACGGCGGACGCGCAGNCGGTGATCCTGGATGCCCTTGAACAACAGGTGGGCGGTGCCGGTGCGGCAGAGGCCGGCGGACTGACGGGTGCCAGCAACCGGCTGCAGGATGCCTGGGGCAACCTGCTGGAAACGATCGGCCGCACGCCTGTGGTCACGTCTGTCGCCCAGGGCACGCTGAACCTGCTGTCGGGCGCGATCGAAGGACTGGCGTCCGCACTCGACGACGATCCGATCGAGCAACGCATTGCGGCGGCAACGGCAGAACTCGTTCGAGCCCGCGAACAGGTGTCCGGACTCGAGACGGGCGCGCCCGGTACGCCGCTGCTGGGCCAGCGCTTCGCCGCCGACGAGCACCGCCAGCACATCGCAGCCCTCGAGCAGGAACTGGCCACCCTGACGCAGATCGGCGCGGCAGAGGCCGAAGCCACCCGTCGGGAGCAGGCACGTGCTGAAGCCGGCCGACAGGCGGCGGAAGCGGAGCGGCGCGCTGACGCGCTCGCCAGCCAGCGCCGCCAGCTGGACACGGCGCTGGACCAGCTGGCAAGCGGACCTGCGGAGAAGATCGCCCGGGTCAACCGCGAACTCGCCGAGAGCAGGCAGCGCCTGCAGGCACTACAGGCACCGGACGGCGCCAATGCCGGCGACGTAGACGCGGCCGTGCGTGAGGCGGAGGAGATCGCCCGGCGCAGGATCGCCGCGATCAACGACCCGATCGAAGAAGCCGCACGGCGTGCGCAGGACGCGCTCGACCGGCAGTCTGCCGCCGAGCAGGCCGCAGCCGAGCGCGCGTATACGGCCAACACGGCGGTGATCGACGACCTCGCCAAACAGCTGGCGCTGCTGGGCGACGAGCGCCGGCAGTTCGTCGACCAGGCGTTGTCGCGTTTGTCAGAGTCCGCCACCGATGCACAGGGAGCGCAGGTGGAGAGGCTGGCGAACGCCCTTTACGACGAGAAGCAGGCACGTGAGGACCTGGCGGAGAGCCTGCGCGCTGAACAGCAGCTGCGCCAGCAGGGCGCACGGCTGACCGAACAGATGCGCACGCCGGCGGAAGTCCTCGCCGCAACCCTGCAGCAGCTGGATACGCTGATGCAGGCGGGCGCCATCGATGCCACCACGCAGGGACGCGCCATTGCCGCGGCGTACGACGACGCGGAACGGGCGGCAGACCGCATGCTCGCGACCAGCCGCGACGGGCAGGACGGGGTGACGCGCGGCCTGCGCGATTACGCCGACAGCGCTACCGACGCGGCGAGCGCCGCCGAGCAGGTGACCACCGAGGCGTTCTCCGGCATGGAAGATGCGCTCGCCAGCTTCGTTGCCACCGGCAAGCTCGACTTCGCGTCGCTGGTCGATTCCATGCTCGCCGACCTGACGCGGCTGTCGATCCGCCTGGCGGTGCTGGGCCCGCTGGCCCACGCGCTCAGCGGCAGCACCGGCGGGCTGGGCAGCCTCGTCGCGGGGCTGTTCAGCGGCACGCCGGCCGCCGGCAGCGGCGAGACGGGAGCAGCACCCGGCCCGGGCACCGGCGGGCTCTATGCCGACGGCGGCATATTCGAGCATGGGACTGTTATCCCCTTCGCGCGCGGTGGCATCGTCGAGCGGCCGACACTGTTCGCGATGGCCAACGGCATCGGCCTGATGGGCGAAGCCGGACCCGAGGCGGTGCTGCCGCTGCAACGGCTGACCTCCGGTCGCCTCGGCGTCGAGGCAACCGGCAGTCCGCGGGTCACCGTCAACATTATCAACAATGCCGGTGCCCAGGTCTCCACCGAGCAGCGTGAAGAGCGCGGCGGGCTGACCATCGACGTGCTGATCGATGCCGTCGAGACGCAGCTGGCCGGCCGGCTGCAGCGCCCGGGCAGCGTCCTCAACAAGGCGCTGCGCAGCGCCGCCGATCCGATCCGCGCGCGGTAGACCGCGGTAACAGCAGATGCCCACCTGGCCCGCCACCCTGCCGCAGCGCCCGCTGCTCGAGGGCTTCAGCGAGCAGCCGCCCAACCTGGTCGTCCGCTCGCAGACCGACACCGGTCCGGCANAGGTGCGCCGGCGCGCGACGGCTGGGCCGACCCGCATGACCGTGGCGTTCCGGATGACGGTCGATCAGCTCGCAACCTTCCGTGCCTTCCTGCACGTCGATCTTGCGGACCGGGCACTGTCGTTTAGCTGGACGCATCCGGTCACCGGACAGCCGGGAACGTTCCGCATCATTGATCCGCCCAGCTGGGAGCCGATGGGCCTCGCCTGGCGGGTCAGCCTCATCCTGGAGATGTTGCCATGATCAGTGTCGATGGTCTCGCCGAGCTCACGGCGCAGGAGTGCGCCACCGCCTGGCTGGTGCTGCTGAGCATCGATCATCCCGAGCTTGCACAGCCGCTGCGGCTGACCTCCGATGGTGTGGCTACGCTCAGCAACGGCGAGACCTTCCAGCCGTTCCCGTTCGAGGTCGTGCTGCCCGACGACGCCGAAGGCCGCGCCCCACGCGCACAGCTGCGCATCGACAACACCAGCCAGGAGGTGATCGCGTTGCTGCGCGGGCTTACCTCGCCGCCGGCGGTGACGCTGCGGATCGTCCGCTCCGCCGATCCGAACGTGGTCGAGCGGCAGTGGGAGGGCCTGGAGTGGCGTGCCTCGACCTACGACGTCGGCTTCATCACCGGCACGCTCAGCGTCGACGATCTGGCGACCGAGGAGTTCCCCTACGTCACCTTCGACGGCCGCTTCCGCGGCCTCTGGCCTAGCCACCAGGCGCGCCTGGTTGCGCACGCTCGCGTGCTGTCAGTTTTTCTATCCTTTCTTTGTTCTGTCTCCACTGCCACAGGGCCACCGATGCCGCACCTGCCCGCCTGGGTTGCCGACTACATCGGCATCCCGTTTCTCGACCTCGGGCGCACGCGGGCGGGGTGTGACTGCTGGGGACTGGTGCGGCTGATCCTCGCCGAGCAGGCCGGCATCGCCCTGCCGTCTTTCGCCACGACCTACCACAGCGAGTGTAACTGGCTCGCAATCCTGCGCCAGACGGATGCCGAGAAACGCTCGTCGTCGTGGCAGCAGATCGAATCCGGTTGTGAACAGATGTTCGACGTCGCCGAGCTGCTGGTGCCGGTGCGCGAGCCTGGCGGTACGAGAGGGCCCAGCTGGCAGTGGGCACCGGTGCACGTCGGCCTGGTCGTCGCCGCCGGCTGGCTGGTGCACGTGGAGCACGCGACCGCCAGCGTGCTGGTCAACTACCGGCAGAACCAGAGCATGCGCCGCCGCGTGCACGCCTTCTGGCGGTTGAGGAGACAGGATCGTGCGTAGCCGAGCCCCTTCCCCTGCCCTGCTCCCCGTCTCCTGCTGCCCACATCCGTTTGCCGGCGCTCGCATCGAGCTGCAGCTGCCGGAGGGACTGAGCCTTTCGCAGATCCTCGAGATCGCCCAGCCGAATCCGCTGCTGCGCGAATACACGGTGATCCTGCTGGGCGACATGGTGGTACCGCAGGCCTACTGGCCGCGCGTCCGCCCGAAGGCGGGGGCGCTGGTCAGCCTCAACGTCCTGCCGCGCGGCGGCGGCGCTGGCCGCACGCTGGCGATGATCGGCGTCGCGGTCCTCGCCATCGTCGTCTCGGTCGCCAGCTACGGGGCGCTGACCGGCCCGGCGATCGGCCTGTCGGCCACCGCGGCGGGTGCGATCGCCGGCGCGGCCGGCGCCGCGGCGTCGCTCGCCGGCAGCCTGCTGGTCAACACCCTGCTGCCACCGCCTGCCGCAGAGCTCAGCCGCGACTACGGCCGCGACCAGCCGGCGTATGCGATCACCGGCGCGCGCAACCGTGCCGACCCGTGGGGCAAGGTGCCGTTCCTGCTCGGCCGATTTCGGCTGACGCCGCCCTACGCGGCGATGCCCTACCGGGAGATCGTCGGTGGCCAGATCTACTGGCGGGTGCTGTTCACACTCAGTCACGGCCCGATCGCCATCGAGGAGATGAGCATCGGCGAGACGCCGCTCGCCAACTTCACCGGTGTCGAGACCGAGNTTCCGCCGCGGCTATGGACAGCTCACCGATCGCGGCAGCTGGGATCCGGGCACGGGACTCTATCCACCCGATCCGCCTTCGGCGACACCTGGACGGCATCGGGCAGCGGATCGATCGATGACGTCCGCTACCGGGCGGGCGAGACGATCACCTTCAACGGTCTTGCCGACCCTTCGCTTGCCGACGCCTGGGACCGTGATCAGAGCCAGCCGTTCACCCTGTTCCCCAACGACGTGCATGAGGAGGGCCTATCCGCCGCGGTCCGGGCAGCCGCCCCGGTGGTTCGCACGACACAGGCGGCAGCCGACGAGGTCGGCATCGAGCTGTTGTTCGAGCGCGGCATCGTCCACATCCAGAACGATCCGCCCGGCAAGCCGAAGGCGCGCACCCAGACGGTGCGCATCGAGCAGTCGCCGGCCGGCGAGGACCACTGGGCGCTGGTCGTCGAGAAGGGCATCACCGGCCAGCAGACGACGCCGCTCTACTGGGGCCACAGCTGGAAGACGGATGCGTACGGCACCGCCGATGCGCAGCGCCGCTACGACATCCGGGTGACCAACGTCACCGGCGACCAGGACGAGCAGCGCAACTTCGGCAACTTCGCCTGGATCGCGCTGCGCAGCATCACCCACGGCGCGCCGGTGGCGGTGCCGTCTGTGGCCAAGCTGGCGCTGCGCATCAAGGCCTCGGGCCAGCTGTCGGGCGTGATCGATGCGTTCAATGTCGTGGCACGCACCATCGCCCGGGACTGGGACGCAGTCTCCGGCCAGTGGGTGTGGCGGCCGACGTCGTCGCCGGCGGCGCTGTTCCGCCATGTGCTGCAGCATCCGGCCCGCGAGCGTCCTGCCACCGATGCGCAGATCGATCTCGCGCGGCTGGCGGAGTGGGACGATCTCACCCGGCCGGTCGGCCGCGACTTCAACGGCGTCATCGAGGCCAAAACCTCGCTGTGGGACGTGCTGACCCGCATCGCCCGCGTCGGCCGGGCGGTGCCCGGCCTGCGCGATCTGCTG
Organism: Defluviicoccus sp.; assembly: GCA_013414705.1. Classification (GTDB taxonomy): domain Bacteria; phylum Pseudomonadota; class Alphaproteobacteria; order Rhodospirillales; family Defluviicoccaceae; genus Defluviicoccus. The sequence goes on along the minus strand of CP058705.1, from coordinate 612,271 downwards.
TTCTCGGTGATCATCGATGCGCCGCGCAGTGTCCCGGTGCGGCTGTTCACGCCGCGCAACAGCTGGGATTACGAAGGCGAGCTGACGCATGCGCCGATCCCGCACGGCTACCGCATCGGCTACGTCGATGCCGCCTCGGGCTGGCGCACCGACGACGAGCTGGTGGTCTACGACGACGGCTACGATGCCAGCACGGCAACCCGCATCGACCGGGTCGAGTGGATCGGCCTGACCCGCCGCGAGCAGGCGTGGACGGAAGGCCGCTACCACCTGGCGCAGCAGCGGCTGCGCCGCGAGGTGCACCGCATCACCTGTGACATCGAGCACCTGGCGTGCGAGCGCGGCGACCTGGTCGCGCTGCAACACGACGTCATCGCCGTCGGTCTCGGCTCCGCCCGCATCGCCACCATTACCGTCGATGGCCCCGTCGATGGCAACAACGACGGCGCCCGGGCGCTCGGCGTCACCCTCGATGCGGCGGTGCCGATGCAGGACGGCACCGACTACGGCCTCCGGGCACGCCGCGTCGTGCTCGGTGCGCAGCGCACCGATCTCTATGCCGTCACCACCGTCGCCGGCGAGCACGCCACGCTGGCGTTCCGCGACCCGCCGCTGCTGGCCGACGCACCGTCGGCGGGCGACCTGGTTGCCTTCGGCGAGCTCGGCCGCGAGAGCCTGCGCGTCCTGGTGCGCGACATCGAGCCGCGCGCCGACCTCAGCGCCCGGCTGACGCTGATCGCCGAAGCGCCGGGCGTGCACCTTGCCGAGCAGGGACCGATCCCGGCGTATGATCCGGTGGTCACCCGGCCCGCGACGCTGCCGGCACCGCACGTGCTCGATATCCGCTCCGACGAGACGGTGATGCTGGTCACCGCCAGCCGCGCGCTGGTCGAACGGGTGGTGTTCTCGCTGCAGCCGATCGGCATCGAGGGCACCCGCACCCAGGTGCTGGTCCGCCCGTCCGGCACCGACGGCCAGTGGCAGGCGGCCAGCATCCAGGAGGAGACCGTCGGCAGCGTCGCCCTCATCGGCCTGGCGTCGGGTCTCAGCTACGACTTCATCCTGCAGCGCACCCATCCCGACTATCCGGCCTCGCTGCCGACACAGGTCTCCGGCTATCAGGTGATCGGCCGCTCGAGCCCGCCCACGGGGCTGCAGAATCTGAGCCTCGCCATCGTCGGTGGCCAGGCGCTGCTGCGCTGGGACCTCGCGCCCGACCTCGACGTCCAGGTCGGCGGCTGGATCGGCTTCCGGCACACCCCGGAGCTGAGCGGGGCGACATGGCCGAACTCGACGTCGCTGGCGCGCACCGTCAACGGCGACCAGACGCACGTCTTCATGCCGCTCAAGGAGGGCACCTATCTCGCCCGGGTGCATGATTCCGGCGGCCGTGCCTCCGAGCAGGTCGCCACGGTCTCCAGCCGCCAGGCGAGCGTGCTCGCCTTCAGTCCGGTCGCAACCCGGATCGAGCATCCGGACTTCCCGGGCAGCAGGGAGAACTGTGCCGTCGTCGACGGCGGCCTGCAGCTGCTCGAGGTCGGTAGCTTCGACGCGGTGCCGGACGTGGATTCCCTGGCCGACTGGGATACCGCCGGCAGCAGTGTGGCCCCTGCCGGCACCTACCACTTCTCGGCCGGCATCGACCTGGGTGCCGTGCGCAGCGTCCGGCTGACCAGCCGCCTGAAGCTGGCAGCGGTCAATCCCTACGACAGCATCGACGCACGCACCACCGACATCGATTCCTGGCCGGATATCGATGGCGTCACCGGCGCCTCGGTTGATGCCAGCATCTGGGGACGGCTCACCGACGATGATCCGAACGGAGATCCCTTCTGGGGACCGCCGATGCGCATCGATGCCAACGAGATCACCGCCCGCGCCGTGGGTGAGCTGCAGTGCCGGCTGGTCACCGCCGACAGCACCTATGGTCCGCGCATCACCGAGCTCGCGCTGATCGCCGAAGAAGTCGCCTGAGCACCGCGATCTCTGCAACCTGCAAGGAGACGTCATGCCCGATATCGCCCGCCTGGATGCGACCGGCGTCGCCATCGCCGTCGACACCGTCTCGTCCGCCGATCACCGCACCGATCCTGTGGCCCGCACCGTCGCGTTGCCGCCCAACCACGACCTGCGTCAGCGCCTCGGCCAGTACCGCTGGGACTTCCTGCGCGCCACCTTCCTGCCGGTCGCAGCCGAACCGCTCGACGTCGCCGAACGGGAGACCCCGGGGCTGGTCGAAGGCCTGGTGGCATTCGTCGAGCAGCTCGAACGGCAACTGGGTCTCGAACTGCCGGCACCGACACAGAAGGCGATCGCCGCCTGGCGACGGAGCGTCGACGGCCGGCGCAGTGCCGCGGATGCCGTCCGATGACCCAGGCTGCCGATCTCGGCCAGATCGCCAACCAGGCGGGCACGCTGTTCCGCGCCCGCGTCAACGCCAGCCTGCAGGCGCTCGCCAGCGGCCATTCCGCCACCACCGAGCCCAGCCCGGCCTATCCCAACATGCTATGGTTCGACCAGGGCTCGGGCCTGATCAAACTGCGCGATCCGACCAACACCGCCTGGAACCCCGTTGGCACCATCGGCCCACCGATGAAGTGGACTGCCGTCGACGTGCCGAGCAACGCGTTTACCACCGGCGACGTCAAGGCGACGTTCAAGGCCAGTGCCGATCCCGGCTGGGTGATGATGAACGACGGCTCGATCGGCAACTCAGGCTCGGGCGCGACCGCGCGTGCCAACGCCGACTGTGCGGCGCTGTTTGCGCTGCTGTGGAGCACCGTCGCCCACGCCTGGGCGCCGCTGCAGGACGCGTCGGGCACCCCCGTCGGCCGCGGCGCCTCGGCCGCCTCGGACTGGTCCGCCCTGCGCCGCCTGGTGCTGCCGAAGGCGCTCGGCCGTGCGCTGTGTGCCGCCGGCTGGGGAACCGGCCTGACGGCGCGCGCCCTGGGTGAGACGCTGGGCGAGGAAGCGCATGCACTGACCCTGGCCGAGAGTGCTGCGCACAGCCATGGTGCCGGCTCGCTCGTCACCGACAGCGTTGGTGCGCACACCCACAGCATCAATACCCACGGCACGATATCGGGTGGCACCGCCGACTGGCTCTCCGGTCCCGCCACCGGCTCCGGGTCGACCGGCTCCGCCGGGGCGCACACGCATGCGCTCAGCGGCGCCACCGCGTCCGCCGGTGGCGGCCAGCCGCACAACACTCTGCAGCCCAGCCTGTTCCTCAACGTCATGGTGAAGCTGTGAGCGGCGTGTCTTCGAGTTCGGATCTTCGGCCATGACGCAGTCATCCAGCCTCGGGGCGGTGCCCACCGGCAGCGGTGTTGCCGTGCGCACCGGCTTCAATCTCGCCGACCAGGCGCTCGCCACCCAGAACGAAGGGCCCACCGCGCCCAGCCCGACCTATGCGTTCATGTCCTGGCGCAACGATGCCGCCGGATTGCTCCATCGCCGCAACGCGTCGAATACCGGCTGGGACATCGTCGAGAACTATGGCGCTGTCACCAACCCGGGTGTCGCCGACGATGCCGGCCTCGGCTACGTCCGTGGTGCGCTGTGGGTCAACGCGGCCGCCAGCCGGATCTTCGTCTGTCTCGATCCTGCCGCCGGTGCCGCCGTCTGGGCGGAGGTGGCAAGTGCCACCGGCGTGGCGAGCGCCCCGGCCTTTGCCAGTATCGCGGTCGCCGGACAGCCGACGGTGGTTGCCGATGCTGCCGCGGCGACGCTGACGCTGGCCGGCACGGGCGGCCTCGCCATCACCACCGATGCCGGCAGCGATACGATCACGCTGGCGCCAAGCTATGGGGCGGCGGTGAACACCGTCTGCCAGGGCAATGACGCCCGGCTTGCCGACGCGCGCGCTCCTCTCGGCCATGCCGCCAGTCATCACGCCGGTGGCAGCGATCCCCTGCGTCTCGACGAGCTGGCCGCTGCCACCGACGTCACCGCGCTCAATGCCTCCGCCTCGGCGCACGGCCTGTGTCCGAAGCTCTCGGGCAATGCCGCGCATCGACTCGATGGTAGCGGCGCCTGGTCGGCACCGCCGTATGACATCCTCTGCGGCATCGTTGGCTCCCCGTCGGACAGCGAGGTGGTGCTACTGTTGGTAGTCCCACGGCCGTTCCGCATTCCGGTCGATGCCGCGGGCTCGCGGCTTGCCGCCGGCACGGCGGCCAGCGTTTCCGCGGTGTTCTCGGTCGAGAAGAACGGCAGCACATTCCTCACCGCCACCGTCGGCGCCGCGGGCACGACGGCAGCATTCACCGGCAGCCAGATCGACTTTGCCGCCGGTGACGTGCTGCGGGTGGTTGCCCCGCAACCGCCGATGCGACGCTCGCCGACATCGCCATCACCCTGGTGGCGACCCTGCTGTGAAGGAGCCGCGGAATGACCTCACGACAGGCGTTCTACGCCGAGTCGCTGGCGGAGAGCACCACCACCAGCACCGCCGAGCAGGACAAGTGCGTGCTCACCTTTACGCCGGCGGCCAACAGCACCTGGTGGGTGATCGCCAGCTGGAGCCACGGCTGCGATGCCGCCGGCGATGATCACCGCAGCCTGACTTCGCTCTACCACGTTCAGTCCGACACCAGCTTCGGCGATGGCGCGATGCGCACCCACGAGCTGACCAGCCCGCCCGATTGGCTGGACCACTTCGCGCTCGGGGGCATCGATGCTGGCAGTTCTCCCGTGCCGCAGACGCTGAAGATCGTCTATCGCTCCTTCGCTTCTGGCGACACCACCCGCATCCGTGATGCGCGTATTCTGGTCCTGCAGGCTGATGCCGACGACCGGATGGCCGAGGCAACGGAGCTCGCCAGCACCACCGAACAAATCTGGCAGACGGCGGTCACCCTCGGCTGGACCCCCGCCACCGCCGGCGACTACCTCGTCATCGCCGCCGCTCAATTGGCGTGCGATGCCAACGGTGCTGCCGCCGTAGCCCAGCTGAACGACGTGGCCGGTGGTACCGTCTACGGCGGCAAGCCGTGGTTCTGCGTTGACGACTGGGATGCACAGCCGTTCTGCGCTATGGCCAGACGCTCGCTCGCCGCTACCCCGCAGACCTTCCGCCTGGAGTGGAAGACCGGCACCGCAGCGGTCGACGCCTATATTGCCAACGCCCGTATCCTGGCACTGCGGCTCGACCGCTTTGCCAATGCGCATGTTGCCGAAAGTGTCGGTGAGCCGTCGACGACGTCCGTCACCGATCAGGACGTCCTGACGCTCACCCGCACGCCGCAGCCGGTCGAGCATGCGGCGCTCGCCATCGGGGCGTTCAATTGTGCTTCGACGGCTGTTTCCGGCTACGCACAGGTCGCGCAAAATGAAAACAGTCTGTCGCAGGTGGTGAAGGAATCGCAGAACAGTGCCGGCTACCAGTACCTGGGCGTCGTCAGCCGCCAGGTTCTTTCCGCCGCCCCCACCACCTGGGCGTGGCAGATGCGCGCCGAGCTCACCGGCACCACCGTCAACGCCGCCGGGCTCGCCATCGCCGTCCTGCAGCTGGGGCGAGCCCGACGCCGAAGCGTCGGCGCTATATGGTGCTCGCGTAGGCGGACAGGCATGGCGCGGCAGCGCAATTGCACGCGGCGGCTTTCCTCGAACCGGCGTGTACGCTCCTCACACTCAGTGAGTTCTTCGTCCGGTACACATGATCACGAATCCGGCCAGCGTTTTCATCGAACCGGCCACCCGTGGGCGATCGGGATCACCACGGTGTTTGGGTGGTTCACCCACGCCGCCCCGCAGAGCGGCGTGGGTTGCACTGTAAGGTTGTCCTTGCTGACGTTGAAGAGGGTTAAATGATGGTAGCGATGAGCACAGTCATCGCCATGCCATACAGGAGATCTCGCACCATCGTCAGGCTCCTGACCTCTTCCCGGAGCCTAGGCGATGAAGGACGAAGATCTGTGGATCTCCGTTTTGACGCCTTCCGTGGCCGTTGGCAGTGCTCAATTATCCCCGCTAAACTCCATATCCCAGCTTCATCATCTGCCGGACGAACGATTGTTCAAGGCTTCAAACCGTTTTGTTTGCGGGCACGCAGAGTTTGGACAAGTAGCGTGGCGGCGGCGATCGCGCCGACGATCGAGAAGATCATCACCACCAGGTCTTTTCGGCCGGCGCCGTAGGCGGCCCAGAGCAAATTGGCGGTCAGCTGCAGGGCATTGCGGGCCCAGCACTGATGAGCAGCAGCACAGGGCCTGACAATATTGGCCACGATCTGCGGCAGGCTTGAAGAAAGGTCGACGCTACCAGCAATGACGCCCATAACGGCGATTGGGTCGAGGACGTTGAGGATCATGAGCCACTCCTGAAGCTGGGACTGGCTCTTTCAGTAGACACAACGCGGACGCGCCGATCTGGACGTCACTTGTCCTGAAAGGACAGGGGAACACCGCAAGCAGCACTTGTGAACACGCAGGCCCTCGGCACTTCGGATGAGGGCCGATTCCGTGCGCAGAATCTGTCCCCGCTCAGGGGTTTGTAACCACGCCCTGTGCATGCACAGCGAGAGACACCTGTCCTGTTGGGCAGGAAGTTACAGCGCATGCGAGCGCCGCTGCGGTCATTAGGGGAGCCGGTCAAACACCGGAGGTCCCCATGGCCTACATCGATACAAGACGTTCCCTGATCCTCGAGGAGACCGTCAGCCGCACGGCATATATGTCTCGAGGTGTTCCTGCTGCCAGGGCCAGGATCACGGTCGCCGTCATCGGCGGCGGCGTGATGGCTGCCGCTGTGGCCCACCTGCTCGGCCAGCACCCCGAGTTCGACATCACACTCTTCGAGCGCGACGTCGCCCCGGGCGAGGCCACCGCGTCCAATCATGGCCGCATGCATTCGGGAGGTTCAAGCATGCTGTTCGACAGCCCGGAGATCACGGCACGCAAGACGGCGGGGCTTGCCACCTTCGGAGCCGTTGGGCTGGATGTCTTCGATACCACCGAAACGGCCGCCTATGCTTTCGAGCGCGAGGCGGAGCGGGCCGCCTTCGTGACACGTGCCGCCTGGGCAGGGGTTGCCGTGGACCAGCGCGCTGGGTTCGATGCCCTGACGCTGGACCAGTTCGGCCCCAGCATCCGGCATGTGGTCGGGCTGATCGAACACGCGACCAACTTCGCACGCGTTCGCAGCCAACTCCTCGCGCGCGCCGAGGCCTGCGGGGCGGAACTGCGCTTCGGCAGCGCTGTCGAGCGGGTGGAGGCCATGGCCGGGAACCGGATGCGTCTGTGGTCAGGCGACGCTGCCCTTGGCGCGTTCGATGTCGTGCTCAACATGGCAGGGCGCTTTGCTCAGAACATCAGGGTCGACGACCACCCGCCACTCGATCCCAAGCAGCAGGTGCGCTGGCCGGTGTTCCTGACACCACTCGCCCGGCTGCCGGGGCCGAACCGAGTCCTTACGGTGATCGACGCGGAGCATTGGATCCTCGCGCATTCCGCACGAGCCGGAGGGCGTGGTGACCTTCGACTGCAAAGCCCCGGCACTCGAGGTGGCGGACGACCCTGCTGCGCTGCGGCCGCGGACCGCGAGCCTACAACCCGGCCGACTCTCAGGAGCGGCGCATGATGGCCAAGATCAGGTCGGTTTTTCCCGGGCTGAGAACAGTGGCGGATGACGACATCGGCGTGTTCTACGGCGTGCATGGGCGCAGTCCCGTCGCAGCTGGGAATCCGCATCATACGCCCTCGGATATCCTGGCCATTCACGGCCATCCCGGCCTTCCCGGCTATCTGGAACCGTCGGGCGGCCTCGCCACGACAGCGATCCGGGACGCGGTGGAGGTGGCCGCAGAAGTCGCGCGCCGTACCGGCCTGGACCCGATTGCGCCGGCCGAACGGCTCGTCTGGTCGATGGCCATCGGGGCCAGTGCCGGAATCCGGAATCATCTCGGCGCCCGGGCCCGGTGGCAGAAAGCCCTGGTCGCCTGAACGAACTCTTCCACCTTGATCATGGGCGCGGCGGTGCCAAGACCGCCGCGCCCATAGTTTGTCCAGCGACGCCTCCAGAAAGACGGCTTCGGGCTTGTGCATGCCTGCCCAGAGGATACGGCAGAAACAAACCGTGACATTCAACGTTCCGGCGAAACGCAGCCGTACCATCGAACCGATCCCGGCCCGGGAGGACAGAACCTGTTGCATCCGGTGTTGCACGAGCGCGCCGTTTAATCATTATTTGACAAACCCTGGGGTGTGAGGGGGACACATGGGTATCGCAATTCTTGCATTCGAGGGAACGGATACGAAGGCCGATGGTACCGAGGAAGTGCGGCTCTCGTTCCGGATCGGGACCGATCGTCCGAAGAGCCGCATTGGCATTCCACTGGCCCGGCTGAAGCAATGGAATGAGCGCTACCGCAATGCCGTGGTACGCCGGTCCGGGCGCGCGGTGTTTTTCGAGATCGGGCTGGACATCGCCAGCGCAATCGACGCCGACGGGTCCTTTTCGGCCGGACTGAGAGAACCGGGGCACCGTGTTCTTGAGGTCCGGACGCCCTTCACCGCCGACAGCCCGGCAGCGCGTGCGTTCGAGATCCTGCCATGGGAATTGCTTGCGCACAAAGGCGACTTCCTGGCCGCCGATCCGGTGCAGNCTTTTGGCGTGGCCCGCCGCCATGGCGATCCGAAGCCACCGACACCACCGGTTTACGCGGATCTTGCCCTGCTCTTCATGGCCGCTTCTCCCGAGGGCATGCACGAGCTTGACTATGAGGAGGAAGAAGCTGCGATCCTGACGGCAACGCGACCGGCCGAGGCTGAACCGCCATCAGTGCATCTCACGGTCGACGAGACCGGCACCCTGAAGGGGCTCGTTCAGAGCCTCCGGGACAGTGCTGGCGCCGAGGCGCTGCACCTCTCCTGCCATGGCGAACGTGACCCCGAGTTGGGCAGCTCTCTCGTTTTTGAGACGGAAGACGGCCAGAAGGACCGCGTAACTCCAGTGCAGCTTCTCGCGCATCTATCCGGCAATACCCCGGAGCTTGTCTTTGTCTCGGCCTGCTACACCGCGGCGGCAGGATCGGTGGACGGACGCTTTCCCGAGATTGGCCGCGACGGAGAGCGGCACGCTGCGGGTTTTGGCGAGATGCCTCAGCCGCCGCTGCACCGGCGGCCGGAAGACAGGCTCGATGACGGTGTGGATGCGGACGATGTCGCGGAGCCTGGCGCTGCGGATGCCTTCACCCGTCAGCTTCTCAAACTTGTCCCGAACGCCGTCGGCTGGGATGGGGCGGTCAACGACGCCGAGGCCATCGAGTTTGCAACCAGCTTCTATTCCAGCCTCGGTCAGGGCGAGAATGTGCCGCTCGCGGCGGCCCGTGCCCGGGCCAACCTGCTGTCGAAGCCGTTCAATGGCGAGCAATCCCGCGATTGGCATCTTGCGCGCGTTTACATGAATGCCCGGGGTGGAGGCGCATTATCTGCTGCGGACAGTGGCCTGACGCGTCCACCGCTCGCCGATGGAACGCGGGTATTTCTTGATGCCAAGCGCGAGCGCGTCCCGGTCGCGTCGCGGCGGGAGTTCGTCGGACGGCGTCGCGAAATCCAGGAGGTCATGCGGGCCTTCGGCCGCGGGCGGCCTGTCCTTCTGCACGGCATGGGCAATCTCGGCAAATCCAGCCTCGCCGCCCGGGTCGCCAGCCGCACCTCGGAGCTGTCCACGGTTGTCGTGGTCGAAGACTATGACGCCGAAGCCATCTTCGAGCAGATCATCGATGCGTTGCCTGGAGAGGTTGTGGATGCTCTCGATGAGAAGCGCGACGTCTGGCGCGAAAGGATCGCCAGGTCCGCGGAGAAGCTCGAGGATGTCCTGCGCACGCTTCTCGAATGGTCCGTGACTGTTGAGGATGAGGCCGGAAACCGCAAGCAGCTGCGCGCCGACATCCTTCTTGTCATCGACGATCTGGAGCATGCGCTCGAGCCTCCCTCTGCGTCCGAGATGGTCCGGATGCGGCCGAAACCGCAGACGTATGCAGCGCTCTGTGCCGTTTTGCGCGCCTTCGCCCGGGCCCGCACCAGCCGCTCGCGGCTCCTCTTCACCAGCCGCTACGACATGACCCTGACGGACCGCTCCGGCCGCGATCTTGCCGATCCCGATGTGCTGGCTCGCATTCCGCTCCACCCGATGAGAGAGCGCGCGCGAACAAAGCAGCTGCGCGCCTTTGCCCGGGCGTTGGGGCTGGAAAACCGCCTCAATGATGAAACCGGCCCGCTCTGCGCGCGCGCCGACCGCGCTGCCGGTGGCAATCCCTGGCTCCAGCGCATGTTGCAGGTGCCGATCCTGCACGGCGAAGCCACGGCGATATGGCCCGCTCTCGAGGCACTCGAGGCCTACCGCAGGGAGNGGACCCGGCCCGAAGACAGTTCCGAGACGTCCCGGTTTCTTGCCGAACAGATCATCGACCGCCTCGGCAAGGCCCTGACGTCGGACCAGCGCGCTGCACTCGCTGCGGCGGCGCTCTTCTCCGAAGGGGTGCCGATCCCGCTCACCGCTCTCGCCGCAGCAGCCCGTGCCGCCGACTGCCGGGAGCCTGTGCCAGCGCTCTCCCGGCTTTCGACCCTCGGTCTTCTCGAGCCTTGGGGCAGCATCAACGGTCAGGCTCATGCCGCACTCAACCCGCTCGCCTACGGGATTGCGGATCGCATCGGCCCGGACGACGCCCTTCCGCTGATGAGCGCCGCGGTGCCACTGCTTCTCGACGCCCTGACCGATGCGGATGGCAATCTCCGTCCGCAGGCGGCGGTGCGCGACGCCATCGCTTTTGCCGTTCACCTCGACGACGCCGACACCACCGACCGGTGCGCTGTTGCGGCGCTCCAGGAACTTGCGACACGCAATCAGTCGAACACCGTGTTTGCGGCGCATCTGCACCACTGGGTGCCCTCAGCCTGCGCGCCGGCTTCAATCCGGATTTTCTTTCAGCCGCGACACGCGCCCTTCGGTATCCGGGTGATGGCGACGAAGAAACCGGGCTTCCGGTGCTGCTCCAGATCCTGGATCGCTTCGAAGACGAGGCCGCGGTGCCCCTGGGCACCGATGTCGACACCTGTGGCTCGCTCATAAGTCTCGGCGACGCTCTGGAGAACCGCTTTGCCCTTGCTGAGGCCGAGCGTGCCTATCAGAACCTTCTGGTGCGCGCGAAAGCGCAAGAGCACAAATCTGCGGAGGCGATGGCGCTCAGTCTGCTTGCCCACGTGTTTTCGATGCGAGGCGAGCATCACCATGCCGTCGCGGCACAGCGTGAGGCGGTCACATTGCACCAGGCCGTTGGCGACGAACAAGCACTGGCAGCGGCCCTCAGTCTCCTCAGCCAGGCATTGCAGCAAGCCGGCGAGTACGACGAGGCGCTGCGCATCTGCCGCGAAGAAGTACTCCCGGTCTACGAGCGTCTCGCAGACGTCCGGTCGCGTGCCATCACCCTGGGCAAGATCGCCGATATCCTCTTCGCCCGCGGCGAGTACGACGAGGCGCTGCGCATCCGGCGCGACGAAGAACTCCCGGTCTTCGAACGCCTCGCAGACGTCCGAGAGCGCGCCATCACCCTGGGCAAGATCGCCGATATCCTTCACGCCCGCGGCGAGTACGACGAGGCGCTGCGCATCCGGCGCGAAGAAGAGCTCCCGGTCTACGAACGCCTCGCAGACGACCGGTCACGCGCCTTCACCCTGGGCAAGATCGCCGATATCCTTCACGCCCGCGGCGAGAGACGAGGCGCTGCGCATCTGGCGCGAAGAAGAACTCCCCGTCTACGAACGCCTCGCAGACGACCGGTCCCGCGCCTTCACCCTGGGCAAGATCGCCGATATCCTTCACGCCCGCGGCGAGTACGACGAGGCGCTGCGCATCCACCGCGAGGAGATGCTTCCGGTCTTTGAACGCCTCGCAGACGTCCGGTCCCGCGCCCTCACCATGAGCCGGATCGCCGATATCCTCCACGCCCGCGGCGAGTACGACGAGGCGCTGCGCATCCGGCGCGAAGAAGAACTCCCGGTCTACGAACGCCTCGCAGACGACCGGTCCCGCGCCATCACCCTGGGCAAGATCGCCGATATCCTTCACGCCCGCGGCGAGAGACGAGGCGCTGCGCATCCGGCGCGAAGAAGAGCTCCCGGTCTACGAGCGTCTCGCAGACGTCCGAGAGCGCGCTGTCACCCTGGGCAAGATCGCCGATATCCTTCACGCCCGCGGCGAGTACGACAAAGCGCTGCGCATCCGGCGCGAAGAGCAGCTCCCGGTCTTCGAACGCCTCGCAGACGACCGGTCGCGCGCCGTCACCCTGGGCAAGATCGCCGATATCCTTCACGCCCGCGGCGAGTACGACGAGGCGCTGCGCATCCACCGCGAGGAGATGCTTCCGGTCTTCGAACGCCTCGCAGACGACCGGTCGCGCGCCTTCACCCTGGGCAAGATCGCCGATATCCTTCACGCCCGCGGCGAGTACGACGAGGCGCTGCGCATCCACCGCGAGGAGATGCTTCCGGTCTTTGAACGCCTCGCAGACGTCCGGTCCCGCGCCCTCACCATGAGCCGGATCGCCGATATCCTCCACGCCCGCGGCGAGTACGACGAGGCGCTGCGCATCCGGCGCGAAGAAGAACTCCCGGTCTACGAACGCCTCGCAGACGACCGGTCCCGCGCCATCACCCTGGGCAAGATCGCCGATATCCTTCACGCCCGCGGCGAGAGACGAGGCGCTGCGCATCCGGCGCGAAGAAGAGCTCCCGGTCTACGAGCGTCTCGCAGATGTCCGGTGGTGTGCCATCACCCTGGGCCAGATCGCCGATATCCTCTACGCCCGCGGCGAGTACGACGAGGCGCTGCGCATCCGGCGCGAAGAAGAACTCCCGGTCTACGAGCATCTCGCAGACGACCGGTGGTGTGCCTTCACCCTGGGCAAGATCGCCGATATCCTCCAGGCCCGCGGCGAGTACGACGAGGCGCTGCGCATCCGGCGCGAGGAGCAGCTCCCGGTCTACGAACGCCTCGCAGACGACCGGTCGCGCGCCTTCACCCTGGGCAAGATCGCCGATATCCTTCACGCCCGCGGCGAGTACGACGAGGCGCTGCGCATCCACCGCGAGGAGATGCTTCCGGTCTTTGAACGCCTCGCAGACGACCGGTCGCGCGCCGTCACCCTGGGCAGGATCGCCGATATCCTCCACGACCGCGGCGAGTACGACGAGGCGCTGCGCATCCGGCGCGACGAAGAACTCCCGGTCTACGAACGCTTCGCAGACGACTGGTCCCGCGCCATCACCATGGGCAAGATCGCCGATATCCTCCACGACCGCGGCGAGAGAGACGAGGCGCTGCGCATCCGGCGCGAAGAAGAACTCCCGGTCTTCGAACGCCTCGCAGACGTCCGAGAGCGCGCCATCACCCTGGGCAAGATCGCCGATATCCTCCAGGTACGCGGCGAGAGACGAGGCGCTGCGCATCCGGCGCGAAGAGCAGCTCCCGGTCTTCGAACGCCTCGCAGACGACCGGTCGCGCGCCGTCACCCTGGGCAAGATCGCCGATATCCTCCACGACCGCGGCGAGTACGACGAGGCGCTGCGCATCCACCGCGAGGAGATGCTTCCGGTCTTTGAACGCCTCGCAGACGTCCGGTCCCGCGCCCTCACCATGAGCCGGATCGCCGATATCCTCTACGCCCGCGGCGAGTACGACGAGGCGCTGCGCATCCGACGCGAAGAAGAACTCCCGGTCTACGAGCATCTCGCAGACGACCGGTGGTGTGCCTTCACCCTGGGCAAGATCGCCGATATCCTCCAGGCCCGCGGCGAGTACGACGAGGCGCTGCGCATCCGGCGCGAGGAGCAGCTCCCGGTCTACGAACGCCTCGCAGACGTCCGAGAGCGCGCTGTCACCCTGGGCAAGATCGCCGATATCCTTCACGCCCGCGGCGAGTACGACAAAGCGCTGCGCATCCGGCGCGAAGAAGAACTCCCGGTCTACGAACGCCTCGCAGACGTCCGGTCGCGTGCCCTCACCCTGGGCAAGATCGCCGATATCCTCCAGGCCCGCGGCGAGTACGACGAGGCGCTGCGCATCCACCGCGAGGAGATGCTTCCGGTCTTTGAACGCCTCGCAGACGTCCGGTCCCGCGCCCTCACCATGAGCCGGATCGCCGATATCCTTCAGGTCCGCGGCGAGTACGACGAGGCGCTGCGCATCCGGCGCGAAGAAGAACTCCCGGTCTACGAACAGCTTGCCCCCACGTATGACTGGGTGCTGCTGACCCGGGCCAAAATCACCGCCATGCTGTGCCGATACGGCCGACTGACAGAGGCGCGCGCAATCTATGATACGGAGGTGGTTTCCGAGCTGGATAAGAGCACAGACCCTCGATGCTCACACGTATCCATGACATCAGCGCCGATCTGCTGATGGCCGAGGGACATTGCGATGAGGCGTTCGCAACCTGGCGCGAAAGCGTGCTTCCGGTGCAACAAAAGAGTGGGAACAAAAGAGCCGCACTGGTGACCCGAAGCAAGATGCTGGACGCTCAACTGCACTCCCAGGAGGCAACAGCCGAGCTCCGCACGGAAGCCGAAGCACTGCTGAACGCAGGCAAGGCACAGCAGGAGCTGGACGCTATTGCCTGGACCCATAAATCGGCGGGAGCACTCCTAGCGGCGCTGGGCGAGGCCAGACAAGCAGTGCCGCTGCTGCGTCGGGCGGCTGAGGCATTCGAGCGGATCGGTTGGCCCACGCAGGCCAGCTTAGCCAGGGAGCAGGCAGACGAGATAGACGCGGAGGATTCCTGCATAGACCCGAACGAAGGGTAGATTACCCAATTGCGAATACTCAGACTAAATCTGACAGCAGTAAAAATCGGCAAGTCGGCGCCGCGTGAGATCTTGCGCCGCAGGCAAAATCCCAAAACCGGCTAATTGAGACAGCACACCGGCGCATCATTGCGTTCATAGGAAAATATCTACTTATTTGTTCTGAAGTTCACGTCGAGAAATAGCCTGATTTCCAGAATGTTGAACAGGTGGTGTCTCAACAAATAATTTTAATCATGTGATCCTGCGCGTTCCAGATCAGTCTTTGCTAGTGGTAGGAATCAAACGCTTAGCACCGCCCCAAGCAGCTTAAATAACTGATTCCGCTGGCAAGGTACCGGACTCATCCGTTTGATTGGTACCACCAGCGCTGCGCTCAGCCATAACCATCTGCCACAAGCGCCCGTCCAGTTTTGAGACAAAGCCGGCCAACCGATCGAGCACGCCCCGTTCAATTGCCTCATCTCCTGCGCTTTCCTCGATCGCCAGCCGGATGTCCTCAGGCAGTTCCCGAGCCACCACCAGCCCAACAAAGCGCATCTCGCCGGTCACATCCTTCTTGATCGTATACCAGCCAAGTTCACCGTTCGACCGACGTGGCCCGATAACCATCTCTCCTGTGGAGTGCTCCACCACCGCGCGCTCCTCGGAGAGTGGTAATGCGTCCCAGAGACCTTCGTGGCGCTGCAATACCAGAGCCCAACGCCGACCAGCCGTACCTAGTCGAACCGGCAGCAAAACTTGAAAACAAGTACCGGGTGTGAGCCGAGGCAATTCTCGCTGCGACCCTCGATCACTGCCGGTCCGCGTTCGGGTATGTGATCGCCACGAACCTTGAGTGCCAGCTCCTCGCGCTTGGCCTGCGCCTGTACAAAGGCGGGCCATCGTGCCGATTTCCCGGTTTCGAAAGCGGCCCGCAGCCGTACCACCGAGCCTTTCAGAAGCGTTTCAGCCTCAGCTTCACTTGGCTCGCCGGGTAGTTGTGTACACAGTAAAGCGAGGAATTTTTGATAGCGTTCTAACGGAATGGTACCGGGTTCACGCGAAGAATCTCCGTATATATACCACTTTATGGTGCGTGCACTAACGCCGATTTCTTTGGCTATCTGTTGGTTTGTCAGGTCAGTGTATGCCCGCAGCACCTCCAGTTTGGCCCCCAGATCAACCACCGTTTCCTGCATCGGGTTTATCCTTTTCAACGACGGTCGGCTCGCGCCAACCCATTTAAGCCTTACCCCACCATTGCCTGGCGGCCAACAGTTTGCGGAGTAGTCAAGTCGACGGCCGATGGTAGCGCGGGCGATTGGGTCGAGGACGTTGAGGCTCATGAGCCACTCCTGAAGCTGGGACTGGCTCTTTCAGTAGACATAACGCGGACGCGCCGATCTGGACGTCACTTGTCCTGAAAGGACAGGGGGAACACCGCAAGCAGCACTTGTGAACACGCAGGCCCTCGGCACTTCGGATGAGGGCCGATTCCGTGCGCAGAATCTGTCCCCGCTCAGGGGTTTGTAACCACGCCCTGTGCATGCACAGCGAGAGACACCTGTCCCGTTGGGCAGGGAAGTTACAGCGCATGCGAGCGCCGCTGCGGTCATTAGGGGAGCCGGTCAAACACCGGAGGTCCCCATGGCCTACATCGATACAAGACGTTCCCTGATCCTCGAGGAGACCGTCAGCCGCACGGCATACGTGTCTCGAGGTGTTCCTGCTGCCAGGGCCAGGATCACGGTCGCCGTCATCGGCGGCGGCGTGATGGCTGCCGCTGTGGCCCACCTGCTCGGCCAGCACCCCGAGTTCGACATCACACTCTTCGAGCGCGACGTCGCCCCGGGCGAGGCCACCGCGTCCAATCATGGCCGCATGCATTCGGGAGGTTCAAGCATGCTGTTCGACAGCCCGGAGATCACGGCACGCAAGACGGCGGGGCTTGCCACCTTCGGAGCCGTTGGGCTGGATGTCTTCGATACCACCGAAACGGCCGCCTATGCTTTCGAGCGCGAGGCGGAGCGGGCCGCCTTCGTGACACGTGCCGCCTGGGCAGGGGTTGCCGTGGACCAGCGCGCTGGGTTCGATGCCCTGACGCTGGACCAGTTCGGCCCCAGCATCCGGCATGTGGTCGGGCTGATCGAACACGCGACCAACTTCGCACGCGTTCGCAGCCAACTCCTCGCGCGCGCCGAGGCCTGCGGGGCGGAACTGCGCTTCGGCAGCGCTGTCGAGCGGGTGGAGGCCATGGCCGGGAACCGGATGCGTCTGTGGTCAGGCGACGCTGCCCTTGGCGCGTTCGATGTCGTGCTCAACATGGCAGGGCGCTTTGCTCAGAACATCAGGGTCGACGACCATCCGCCGCTCGATCCCAAGCAGCAGGTGCGCTGGCCGGTGTTCCTGACACCACTCGCCCGGCTGCCGGGGCCGAACCGAGTCCTTACGGTGATCGACGCGGAGCATTGATCCTCGCGCATTCCGCACGAGCCGGAGGGCGTGGTGACCTTCGACTGCAAAGCCCCGGCACTCGAGGTGGCGGACGACCCTGCTGCGCTGCGGCCGCTCGGACCGCGAGCCTACAACCCGGCCGACTCTCAGGAGCGGCGCATGATGGCCAAGATCAGGTCGGTTTTTCCCGGGCTGAGAACAGTGGCGGATGACGACATCGGCGTGTTCTACGGCGTGCATGGGCGCAGTCCCGTCGCAGCTGGGAATCCGCATCATACGCCCTCGGATATCCTGGCCATTCACGGCCATCCCGGCCTTCCCGGCTATCTGGAACCGTCGGGCGGCCTCGCCACGACAGCGATCCGGGACGCGGTGGAGGTGGCCGCAGAAGTCGCGCGCCGTACCGGCCTGGACCCGATTGCGCCGGCCGAACGGCTCGTCTGGTCGATGGCCATCGGGGCCAGTGCCGGAATCCGGAATCATCTCGGCGCCCGGGCCCGGTGGCAGAAAGCCCTGGTCGCCTGAACGAACTCTTCCACCTTGATCATGGGCGCGGCGGTGCCAAGACCGCCGCGCCCATAGTTTGTCCAGCGACGCCTCCAGAAAGACGGCTTCGGGCTTGTGCATGCCTGCCCAGAGGATACGGCAGAAACAAACCGTGACATTCAACGTTCCGGCGAAACGCAGCCGTACCATCGAACCGATCCCGGCCCGGGAGGACAGAACCTGTTGCATCCGGTGTTGCACGAGCGCGCCGTTTAATCATTATTTGACAAACCCTGGGGTGTGAGGGGGACACATGGGTATCGCAATTCTTGCATNTCGAGGGAACGGATACGAAGGCCGATGGTACCGAGGAAGTGCGGCTCTCGTTCCGGATCGGGACCGATCGTCCGAAGAGCCGCATTGGCATTCCACTGGCCCGGCTGAAGCAATGGAATGAGCGCTACCGCAATGCCGTGGTACGCCGGTCCGGGCGCGCGGTGTTTTTCGAGATCGGGCTGGACATCGCCAGCGCAATCGACGCCGACGGGTCCTTTTCGGCCGGACTGAGAGAACCGGGGCACCGTGTTCTTGAGGTCCGGACGCCCTTCACCGCCGACAGCCCGGCAGCGCGTGCGTTCGAGATCCTGCCATGGGAATTGCTTGCGCACAAAGGCGACTTCCTGGCCGCCGATCCGGTGCAGNCTTTTGGCGTGGCCCGCCGCCATGGCGATCCGAAGCCACCGACACCACCGGTTTACGCGGATCTTGCCCTGCTCTTCATGGCCGCTTCTCCCGAGGGCATGCACGAGCTTGACTATGAGGAGGAAGAAGCTGCGATCCTGACGGCAACGCGACCGGCCGAGGCTGAACCGCCATCAGTGCATCTCACGGTCGACGAGACCGGCACCCTGAAGGGGCTCGTTCAGAGCCTCCGGGACAGTGCTGGCGCCGAGGCGCTGCACCTCTCCTGCCATGGCGAACGTGACCCCGAGTTGGGCAGCTCTCTCGTTTTTGAGACGGAAGACGGCCAGAAGGACCGCGTAACTCCAGTGCAGCTTCTCGCGCATCTATCCGGCAATACCCCGGAGCTTGTCTTTGTCTCGGCCTGCTACACCGCGGCGGCAGGATCGGTGGACGGACGCTTTCCCGAGATTGGCCGCGACGGAGAGCGGCACGCTGCGGGTTTTGGCGAGATGCCTCAGCCGCCGCTGCACCGGCGGCCGGAAGACAGGCTCGATGACGGTGTGGATACCGACGATGTCGCGGAGCCTGGCGCTGCGGATGCCTTCACCCGTCAGCTTCTCAAACTTGTCCCGAACGCCGTCGGCTGGGATGGGGCGGTCAACGACGCCGAGGCCATCGAGTTTGCAACCAGCTTCTATTCCAGCCTCGGTCAGGGCGAGAATGTGCCGCTCGCGGCGGCCCGTGCCCGGGCCAACCTGCTGTCGAAGCCGTTCAATGGCGAGCAATCCCGCGATTGGCATCTTGCGCGCGTCTACATGAATGCCTGGGGTGGAGGTGCATTATCTGCTGCGGACAGTGGCCTGACGCGTCCACCGCTCACCGATGGAACGCGGGTATTTCTTGATGCCAAGCGCGAGCGCGTCCCGGTCGCGTCGCGGCGGGAGTTCGTCGGACGGCGTCGCGAAATCCAGGAGGTCATGCGGGCCTTCGGCCGCGGGCGGCCTGTCCTTCTGCACGGCATGGGCAATCTCGGCAAATCCAGCCTCGCCGCCCGGGTCGCCAGCCGCACCTCGGAGCTGTCCACGGTTGTCGTGGTCGAAGACTATGACGCCGAAGCCATCTTCGAGCAGATCATCGATGCGTTGCCTGGAGAGGTTGTGGATGCTCTCGATGAGAAGCGCGACGTCTGGCGCGAAAGGATCGCCAGGTCCGCGGAGAAGCTCGAGGATGTCCTGCGCACGCTTCTCGAATGGTCCGTGACTGTTGAGGATGAGGCCGGAAACCGCAAGCAGCTGCGCGCCGACATCCTTCTTGTCATCGACGATCTGGAGCATGCGCTCGAGCCTNCCTCTGCGTCCGAGATGGTCCGGATGCGGCCGAAACCGCAGACGTATGCAGCGCTCTGTGCCGTTTTGCGCGCCTTCGCCCGGGCCCGCACCAGCCGCTCGCGGCTCCTCTTCACCAGCCGCTACGACATGACCCTGACGGACCGCTCCGGCCGCGATCTTGCCGATCCCGATGTGCTGGCTCGCATTCCGCTCCACCCGATGAGAGCGCGCGNNCGAACAAAGCAGCTGCGCGCCTTTGCCCGGGCGTTGGGGCTGGAAAACCGCCTCAATGATGAAACCGGCCCGCTCTGCGCGCGCGCCGACCGCGCTGCCGGTGGCAATCCCTGGCTCCAGCGCATGTTGCAGGTGCCGATCCTGCACGGCGAAGCCACGGCGATATGGCCCGCTCTCGAGGCACTCGAGGCCTACCNNGCAGGGAGGACCCGGCCCGAAGACAGTTCCGAGACGTCCCGGTTTCTTGCCGAACAGATCATCGACCGCCTCGGCAAGGCCCTGACGTCGGACCAGCGCGCTGCACTCGCTGCGGCGGCGCTCTTCTCCGAAGGGGTGCCGATCCCGCTCACCGCTCTCGCCGCAGCAGCCCGTGCCGCCGACTGCCGGGAGCCTGTGCCAGCGCTCTCCCGGCTTTCGACCCTCGGTCTTCTCGAGCCTTGGGGCAGCATCAACGGTCAGGCTCATGCCGCACTCAACCCGCTCGCCTACGGGATTGCGGATCGCATCGGCCCGGACGACGCCCTCCCGCTGATGAGCGCCGCGGTGCCACTGCTTCTCGACGCCCTGACCGATCCGGATGGCAATATCCGTCCGCATGCGGCGGTGCGCGACGCCATCGCTTTTGCCGTTCACCTCGACGACGCCGACACCACCGACCGGTGCGCTGTTGCGGCGCTCCAGGAGCTTNGCGACACGCAACCAGTCGAACACCGTGTTTGCCGCGCATCTGCACCACTGGGTGCCCTCAGCCTGCGCGCCGGCTTTAATCCGGATTTTCTTTCAGCCGCGACACGCGCCCTTCGGTATCCGGGCGATGGCGACGAAGAAACCGGGCTTCCGGTGCTGCTCCAGATCCTGGATCGCTTCGAAGACGAGGCCGCGGTGCCCCTGGGCACCGATGTCGACACCTGTGGCTCGCTCATGATGCTCGGCGGCGCTCTGGAGAACCGCTTTGCGCTTGCTGAGGCCGAGCGTGCCTATCAGAACCTCCTGGTGCGAGCGAAAGCGCAAGAGAACAAATCTGCGGAGGCGATGGCGCTCAGTCTGGTTGCCCACGTGTTTTCGACGCGAGGCGAGCATCACCATGCCATCGCGGCACAACGTGAAGCGGTCGAATTCCACCAGGCCGTTGGCGACGAAAAAGCATTAGCAGCGGCCCTCGCTTTTCTCGGCCAAGCATTGCAGCAAGCCGACCTGCTCGACGAGGCGCTGCGCATCCACCGCGAAGAAGGACTGCCGCTCTACGAACGCCTCAAAGACGCCCACTCCCACGCCGTCACCCTGGGCAGGATCGCCGATATCCTCCACGCCCGCGGCGAGAGCGACGAGGCGCTGCGCATCCGCCGCGAAGAAGTACTCCCGGTCTTCGAACGCCTCGCAGACGTCCGGTCCCGCGCCGTCACCTTGAGTAAGATCGCCGATATCCTCCTGGTCCGCGGCGAGTACGACGAGGCGCTGTGCATCTACCGTGAAGAAGTACTCCCGGTCTGCGAACGCCTCGGAGATGTCTGGTCCCGCGCTGTCACCCTGGGCAAGATCGCCGATATCCTTCAGGTGCACGGTCAACTCGACGAGGTGCTGCGCATCCGGCGCGAAGAAGAACTCCCGGTCTACGAACGCCTCGCAGACGACCGGTCGCGCGCCGTCACCCTGGGTAAGATCGCCGATATCCTCCACGCCCGCGGCGAGTACGACGAGGCGCTGCGCATCCGGCGCGAAGAAGAGCTCCCGGTCTACGAACGCCTCAAAGACGCCCACTCCCACGCCGTCACCCTGGGCAGGATCGCCGATATCCTCCACGCCCGCGGCGAGAGCGACGAGGCGCTGCGCATCCGCCGCGAGGAGCAGCTCCCGGTCTTCGAACGCCTCGCAGACGTCCGGGAGCGCGCCATCACCCTGGGCAAGATCGCCGATATCCTCCACGCCCGCGGCGAGTACGACGAGGCGCTGCGCATCCGGCGCGAAGAAGAACTCCCGGTCTACGAACGCCTCGCAGACGTCCGGTCGCGTGCCCTCACCCTGGGCCAGATCGCCGATATCCTCCAGGCCCGTGGCGAGAGCGACGAGGCGCTGCGCATCCGGCGCGAAGAAGAACTCCCGGTCTACGAACGCTTCGCAGACGACCGGTCCCGCGCCATCACCATGGGCAAGATCGCCGATATCCTTCAGGTCCGCGGCGAGACCGACGAGGCGCTGCGCATCTGGCGCGAAGAAGTACTCCCGGTCTACAAACGCCTCGCAGATGTCCGGTCACGTGCCATCACCCTGGGCCAGATCGCCGATATCCTCCACGCCCGCGGCGAGTACGACGAGGCGCTGCGCATCCACCGCGAAGAAGTACTCCCGGTCTGCGAACGCCTCGGAGATGTCTGGTGGTGTGCCGTCACCCTGGGCAAGATCGCCGATATCCTTCAGGTGCACGGTCAACTCGACGAGGTGCTGCGCATCCGGCGCGAAGAAGAACTCCCGGTCTACGAACAGCTTGCCCCCACGTATGACTGGGTGCTGCTGACCCGGGCCAAAATCACCGCCTTGCTGTGCCGATACGGCCGCCTGACAGAGGCGCGCGCAATCTATGATACGGAGGTAGTTTCCGAGCTGGATAAGAGCACAGACGCCTCGATGCTCACACGTATCCATGACATCAGCGCCGATCTGCTGATGGCCGAGGGACATTGCGATGAGGCGTTCGCAACCTGGCGCGAACGCGTGCTTCCGGTGCAACAAAAGAGTGGGAACAAAAGAGCCGCACTGGTGACCCGAAGCAAGATGCTAAACGCTCAGCTGCACTCCCAGGAGGCAACAGCCGAGCTCCGCATGGAAGCCGAAGCACTGCTGAACGCAGGCAAGGCGCAGCAGGAGCTGGACGCTATTGCCTGGGCCCATAAATCGGCGGGAGCACTCCTGGCGGCGCTGGGCGAGGCCAGGCAAGCAGTGCCGCTGCTGCGTCGGGCGGCTGAGGCATTCGAGCGGATCGGTTGGCCCATGCAGGCCAGATTAGCCAGGGAGCAAGCAGACGAGATAGACGCGGAGGATTCCTAGGGTCTGAACCTGATTAACATATTGAAATATTGTTATGAACGTGATTCCAAGGCGGTATTTGAGCCTTGGAGGTGGATATGGCGAACTTGTTCTGGCTGGACGACGACGCCTGGGCGGCGATCGAGCCGCATCTGCCGAAGAACCAGCCGGGAGCACGGCGGGTGGATGATCGTCGCATCATCAGCGGGATCATCCATGTTCTGAAGAGTGGGTGCCGCTGGCGGGATTGTCCGCCGGACTACGGTCCTCCGACAACGGTCTACAACCGTTTCAACCGCTGGTCCCGCCGGGATCACTGGCGCCGGATCCTCAAGGCGCTGGCCGCCGNNGCCAATGGATCACCACCGCGGTGGCCATGGACGGCAGTTATGTGAAAGCGCACCGCTGCGCTCACGGCGGAAAAGGGGGCGAAGGCTCAGGCGATCGGTCTCTCCCGAGGCGGGCAGACGACGAAAATCCACGCCCTGAGCGATACACTCGGCCGCCCGGTGGTCCTCAAGGTCACCGCCGGCACTGTCTCCGACATCACGATGGCTGAAGACCTGCTGGCCGAGGTCGACACCTGTCGCCACATTCTGGCCGACAAGGGCTATGATTCCGACACCCTGCGGACGGTGATCCGCAACAAAGGGGCCACACCGGTCATTCCAGGGCGGAGATGCCGCAAACGCAAGATCAGCTTCGACAAACGCCGCTACAAGTTCCGCTGGATGGTCGAAGCCGTCTTCTGCCGCCTGAAGGACTTCCGGCGCGTCGCCACCCGATACGACAAACTCGCCAGAAACTACGCCTCATCTCTCGCCCTCGCCACCATCGTCGCTTACTGGACCTGATTGAGTCCGGACCCTAGCATAGGCTCGGACGAAGGATAAATTACACAATTGCGAATGTTTGGACTAAATCTGACAGCAGTAAAATCCGTAAACCGGCGCCGATTGAGATCTCATGCTGCGGACAAAATCCCAAAACTGGCTAGTTATGACAGCATAATATAGTATTGTTATTATAGTCAATAATCTATCAATTAGCATTGACTTGTATGTCAAATTATAGCCATTCTTCTGAATGGTCGAGCGGGATCTGTCTCAACGAATAGTTTTAATCATGTGATTATGCGCGGCATATGTCAGTCTTTACTATCGCTGCTCTCGGCAATAACTGTGAAATAGCACTAAATTAGACCCAATATTTTCATTTCTTTCTGCTTTGATTTTAATTTTCTAGATGTTTCTTTGCAAGTGGTTTCGCTTGGACGCTTTTTCCCACCCTGGCTACTGCCGTCGGTTCGCGGGCAGTACATGGCCATCAAGGATCCGGCTCGACGATGCTGACGCGCAGTTCGTTCAACACCGTGGCCAATCCCCGAGCCTCGATCAGCCTCATCGTTTGAATCGCACGCAATTTCGCGACCGCATGGTCGAAGACAGCCAGGTTGGTGTGCCCATTGAGCCGAGAAGGATAGATGATACCATCGGGTTTTTCGGGATGATCGTGAAAGGCTACGGACCAATTTCGAGCCAGATTCTGATCGGTGGCCTTCGCGACGTCGGTGGGAACACCCATGACGATGGAGCCATCCTCGCAAAGGTCGACCATCTTCAGCGGAGTGACGACTTCGATCTCCGCATACTGCCGAGTATGGAATTCCGTTTCCGCAATCGGCAGGTCGCCGATCATCCCGTTGCGCTGATCACGTAGCAGCGCTTCCAAGAAACAGACCTTCAAAGTCTCGCCCAGGTAGAGCACCCCAAACCTATTGGCCGGGTTGCGCCGCCGCGGATCGCTGAACCGGCTCGGCGTCTTGCCAAAACCCAGCGCATTGGGATAACGACGCAAATAAATGCGGCCGAACCGAAGCCCAGCCGCCACTGTATGCAGGTGAAGTCTCGCACTCGCAAAAGCCGTTGGCGGGAGAACCTTCGCCATTTAACGGAAATCTCTCCCCACGCTTTCGGCGGCCTCGAGCGCGGCACTCGACTTCCCTCGCTCCAGGGCTTGACGCCCGGTCAGCCCGCCGAGCTCACCATGGGGCTGTACCAGAAAGCGATAGACCGCCCAGGGGCCGCCCAGCCGCTCGTGCAAAGCCGCGAGCTCGGCATACGGCTTGCCCTCAGAATCAAGCTGCCACGCCGGGAAGCGAAATCCGCGCTTCGCGCCATCCAGTCCCAAAATCTGGCAATTGTGGCGCTTCGTGTTCACCGTCACCCGCGTCGTGCCGAGCAGCTTGGCGAACTCATCGGCGCTCAGCATATCCTCGCCTCCGAGGATTTCGGCGGCCCTCAACTGACCGCGCTCACGCGCGGCAGCCAGTGCACCCTGCAGTTCAATGTCCGGCTCGACGTCGTCTTTCACCACAGGCGCTGGAGGCGCGATGGCCTCCTCGACAGGGGTCACGACCACCTCACCTTCGGGGTCGACGTCGATACGGAAACTGACCTGCCGGTCGGCCGAGCGGCTCCTGTCGAGCGCGTCCCCATAGACCTGCAGCAGTGCCTTCACCCGCTTCGGGTTTTCGGTGAGCGCCTTCGTCGCATTGTCAGAGACCTTCAGCTTGAATCCGGTCGCCCCTTTCGGCAAGGCCGGCCGAAAACCGACGAAAAATGCCGTCGTCAAGGTAGACTTCGCTTGGGACTTGACCTGCCAACCCGACCCGTTCCTCGCCTCAGTCTTCGATTTTTGCGATGCCATGCCTCTACCTCCGTTGAACCACATATGGCAAAGGTCGCTAAGTTAGTAAAGTTCGTAAATACTGACGGTGTCGCGCGAACGCGTCAACCATATCCCCGCTGACGTCAAACTGACCTTTCGGTACCCATGCCAATCGAGACTCATGCAGTTATGTCAATACGTTGAGACTGACCAGAGCAGAAACTCCACCTCTGCGCTGTTTGACAGCGAAAAAGCGTCATGTTTGCAATCTGTTGATCGGAAGACGAGAAGCGGAGACGGTTAGCGCCGAACTTTCTTCCCTCCGCCAGCCCCAACAGCCGGAAGGCTCTCCGGGGGTGAGCTCGACAGAAAATCCGCGTGGTTTCAAAGACCTTTAACCCGGCCCCCGGCTACCGCCCTCCCAGCAAACCGACCAAAATGTTCTCTTTTCGGTCCCGTTCTCCGGAGAGTGGGAACTGCGCCAATTCAGTACTCACAGACGATTTCACGCAGTCTCAAAAGGTTAGCGGTCTGCATGAGTGGGTACTTTCCGAAACGAACACGGCCAGCCTCAGCATCCGGTCTCAAAATGTTCCCCTTGGTAAGGGTATGATTTTAAACATGACTTGTACCTGGAAGCGCTTCATCGGCATCGCCGCGATCGGAACTTCGCCGACGTGAGGTGCGGTCGAGCGCGACGATTTTCGTCGACGATTTGCGTCCTTAGCTGGGTATCGCTTCCAGGCGACTCACCGCGGCCGCGCAATGAAAATTGCGGACATCGCGGGCGGCGGGAAGCCGACGCTCCCGCTGGCCGAAGCAACCGCCGTTCGGTGGTCGCTATCGGGCTACTCGTCACCGCCGCCCGCGTGCACATCTGCGCCACCGCATCGAGGCCTTCCCAATTTCCCAGGCAGGAAATCGGTTCAACAGGCGTTAAATGCTGACAACGCTGCATCAGCTCTCCCGCAGGAAACCCAAAGTTCGGGAGCCGCGTGCAAAAGGCATTGCAAGTGCGAATATAATGTTTTTCCCTCATCGTCTTGCAAATTGTCAAAGGCTAGTTCCGTCAACCAATCTCCTACGTACTCTCGCCAATTACGAAGATCCGAACGACTTGCAGAGGCCACAAGGCAAATCCGTAACGCCTCGTCGACAGACAAGGCATATTGGGATTCACGTCTGTATCTTCGCACAAGGACTCGAAGTTCGTCACCAAGCGCCTGTCCTCTCGCCACCGCTGCGACCGTTGCCAATCCGTTCAGGACAGCCAGAAGCTGTGATCGGCCTTCAATATTTGCAAGCCGTTGGCTGCCTGACTTCAAGACCTCTGCCGCCAATTCAGCCTGATTTGACTCTACGCGGAAAAGCAGAGCGGAATTCACGAGCGCAATAAACGACGCAGGTCCTACCTCCTCGGCGCTGAGCTGATCCTTAACCGTTTCCGCAAAGTCAGAGGGCAAAACGTTCGGATTGATTACTCCACCTTCCAAGGGACCAGGAAAGTAAGGACGGNNGAAGNNCTCGCTGAGTGAGAGAAGGCTTCCGCAGTCAGTGCCTGAAAGGAGGTCGCGTAGAGAGCCATTGCCGATATTTTTCTCATAACTCTTTGCGGCGTTCATTAATCGGCCGAAGAAATCCGCCTTTAATTGAGAGGCTGCTGCAAAATCAGGGTGCCAGCGCGGCTCCAAACGCAAATCAGCGAGAGATTGAAAATAAAACTGTTCAGCGCGTTTTTTCAGCGCCCATTCGCAAAAGAGNTCGATTTCAATACGAGAATTTACCATCTGGCGATGGATTAGAGCAGCCTGTGATAAGGACGCCAATCTCCTGTAGTAAGGNGGTGTTTCTGACAGGACTCTGGTTCTGGACAATTCGCCGTCTACAAGAATAAATAACGCCGAAAGAAGCTTGAATCCCCCGGCTGAGCCGTCAATACCATCGTCCCGGATCTGTTCAATGAGGCGGATTACAATCGGTTCGACTTCACGTTTGTCAGCAAGGACGCGTAGGCCGACTTCAATGGCCCCCAGTTGCGAGACTCTATCTCCGAACTTTTCCAGCATTTCGAAGGCGCGAACAAGGTCTTCGCCTTCCAGGCGCTGAACATTTATTTCAGCCGTCAGCGAAGAATGCGATGACAGGAACAGGCTAAACAGGAAACCGTCATACGGCTGCCGCGCAGCCAGACTTTCTAGAAAATCCTTGCCACGTCCGTCCGCATACTCTGCGATAGACGCGGCCCCGTCGTAAGCGCCTATCAGCCTCTCAAAATATCGGCGAGACGACGGAACCAGGGACGACACGCTACTTTTCCCGTTTGCAATTTCTTCGCGTATTACACCCGCTACATGGACGGGTGTATCGCGAAAATCGCTGTGAAACTCATCAACCTCGTCGTCATCCAGGGCACGCTCGGAAAGGATATTGCGCCAGGAACCTGTTACGCTGGCGGGCAGATTGACATGAGAGGCTGCTTCCTCCAGGGAGCGCAGGCGCGTGCCGCTGTCCGGGGAAAGCCCGAAGAAATCCGGCAGGATCAGACGCCGCTCGGTAGAATAGATGGAGAGGTGCGGAAGCTCCCCGGCCCGNCTTTCTATTTTCACCTTCCAATTTCGGCCATCAACATCGGTCAAATCTATATCAGGGCGACCGGAAAGGACGGAACGAATAGCCTCAAACAACTCCGAACGCCTGATCCAAACGCCAGTATCGCCAAAGGAAAGGACGGCGTCCCCTTTGAAGCCGTACTCAGAGCGAAATTCTTTCTGTCCTAACAAATCGCTACGTATCAATGGAGGGACGAACCTCAAAGCGGCCTCTGCCAAGGCGGACCTGACGTANAGGGCTGTTTGTCATGAAGATTCCCCTTCTATCAGATCCATATCGGCCATGTCCGCAATCTGTCTCCTTTCCCAGTCAATGATCCCGGCATAAAGCTCCGGAAATTGTTCCTTTATGGGCGCCAGGACCCTCTCCTCAACCCACTCCCAGTAAGCGTCAATAACGTCCACCGGCACATCGATGGGCGGTGTGAGCAGCATCAAAATATGCGCGCCAGGCCCCATCTTAACGATATCGTCTCCGGCCTCGCTGTCCATGCGGTGAGCCCAACCGCGCACATCGATCTGGTCAACGATCCAGTCCGACAAGGCGGTAACGCTGGAAGGGTCAGCGCCAGGGTTCCATAAGCTTTTCAGCACCCGGATGAACGCCTTGAGCGTGGAATCCAGCCAAAGCGCCTCCTTCGGAAGCTGAAGCCAGTTACTCATCCGAATGCACAGGAGGTTTTCCCGGATAGCTTTCAGTTCGGCTGTTTCGATAACCTTGCCTTCCACGACCGAAGAAGCGTTCAAGTGCCGAGCGAGTTCGTCGCCACGAACAGGGATAAAGAAATATCCGGCACGGCGGAGCAGGGTTCGGCACTCGAAATAATCGTCAAATGATATGAGGTCATGGGCCACCATCGCGTCCAGAAGGTCGAGGGTTGACAACATCACCGCCTGTGCTCCGCCATCAACAGCATTGGCATGTTGATTGACGAATCTGTCGTCGTAAATCACCGCATTGCAGTGGACCGCTAAAGCGCATGTCCCAATAGTGGGATGTTCATATTTAGAGTCGTCCTTCGGTTGAGAGCGCCGACGCCGCGCGCCGACCTTGATTTTNCCGGATTCAATACGAGAGCTGACAGCGCTTCGAATACGCTCGATCGCTTCATTCACCTTGCCGGAAATAGCCTCATAGGAAATGAACGTATTTGATTCAGATACTTCATTCCGCGATACGACCACCGTGAAGCCTGCTGCCTGAAGTTTTTCGAGTAAGTCAAGATGAAGAAAATACGCCGTTGCCACATCATCCAGATACAAGACTGCACCATCTGCAATGTTCGGCTGTTGTGGCCAGGGCCTTTCATGAAGCTGTAAATAGGCCTGCGCCCTCTTTTCTTCGTCTGCAGTGATCTGTCCCTTCAGGCGCAACTTGCCCACCACGGAAAGGCAGCTGCTCATCACACTGGCATGCTCCGACAGATCGGCCTCCTCCGCCATCAACGAACTGAGCCGATGGACCGGTGACGGGCGAACGACGATGCGCTGTCTGCTGTCACTGTCTCGGAGCCTTTGCGCCTCCGCTATCAACAGTGCGAGTTCATCGCCAACCTGCACCGATAGCTCGCTGTCGGCTACCGTGGACGGAACAAACTTTTCCAGAATATCGGTCGCCAGCAAATGACGAATCTGATGCGCGTCCCTGATCCGGCTGGGCTGATGAAACGTGGCCATCTGCTTCTCTTCAAACAGCCATATCAGCGTCGAATGGGGAATGTAGACCGCATCGAAGGCGTCAAGCGTCTTGTCTAGAATCTTGAGGAAACTCAGAGTGAGCAACGCCGTAGCATCAATGCCAGCCGTTGTAACGGCCGAGTCAAGCGGTACAGATTGACGATTTCCGCTATACGCCGGAATAGCGCCTCTGCGCCTCGGATCGCGCTCCGACAAGTTTGCCAGCGCCGGGAAAAGCATGAAATTGATTAGTGATCTATTGATGGCTTGTCCCGCAAGGAACATAGGCACATCACCGCGGTTCAACATCCGCCATGTTTCGGATTCTCGGCGATCCCATTCCGGTTTCCTTTCCGCCAGCTCCTGAAAGGACATCATCCGGATGGGTCCATCGTCTCCGGATAGTTCCGCCGCTTTGTGAAGCCACGCTGCAACCTCCTCACTGTCTTCCCAGCCAGCTTCGGAAGCTAAGAAATACGCAGCGGCCAGCACACCGGCATCATCGTTGCCTTTGGCTGCTGCGGCAAAGGTCAGGTCCTTCGCGCGAGACGAGCCCAGTTGATGGGCCAGTTGGGCAATTTTTATCAGATCGTCTGCGGTACGCTTGTCTCTCGACCGGTATTCGGCAGCGACAAATGAAGACAGCGAAGGCCAATCACCAAGCGCTATCCCCAAATTAACCATCAATGCGCGATAATTTCGTTCATCAGATTGCTCGGACAACGTTTCTAATTCAACACGAGACTCTAGCAGCAAGCCTTCATGATATAAGCCCCAGCAATAATACATTTGAATCGCCTTAGACTGTGTGCGCAGTTCAGGCAAATCCCTAAATATGTCCAGAAGCTCTGGGGTACGCTGCGCGTTGCTTAATGCAGACGCTAACCGCTCAGCGTCCGCAACAGACCGCGTCCTTTCAAATAGACTCCTTCCGAATTGGCACAAATCCTCCCAGGCTTCTAGGGTTTCGAGTTCGCCAACAAGTACGATAAGATCTGTTAAAGAATCTGTTTCCTTGAAACGCGCCTTTCGCAGTTCGATGGGATCCGCGCCATGTGCTTCCGCTACTATCGTTCTCAGGCGTGTTTCGTCAATGTCAGACAATCCCTCCTTTAGGAGGGCATCAAGTTGTTTATTCGCCTGCTCATGTAACCCCGCACGTGACAGCATTTCGATCTGAAGAAACCGCAAAGCTTTGGTGTCGAGAAACTTTGATAGATCGTCGTAGTGCTGAGAAATATAACGGGCAACATGAGCGGGAGAATCCTGCGTGAATGCGAGGGCAAAGCGGGCAATTGCACTATCCCGTGTGATGCCGCCGTTCAATGCTATATCCAATTCGATTTTTCTCTCAACGACGGCCAGATCCAGCTTTATTCCAAACTGAAGAGCGAGAGGGACAAGCCACAGAGCGGACTCGGGAGTGTGGAGATCTCTCGACAGCCGTATCCTTCCGCTGTCGGAGGTTTCGGGGTCCCTCAACTCAAGCCAAAGCGCGTACTCATCGTTTAGCCTCGCAGCCAGGGGGCACTTGAGTTGGCGAGCGGCCTCTGCACTGACGGTAAAATGACCTTGCGCTTTTCGACGGGCATCCATCGCAACCTCGTCCGAAGCTAGCGGGAAGTCCGCAGCTTCAAAGGGCAGCTGGTTGAGCACAACAGCGCGAAAGTCGGTTGGCACCGTACTTAGAGCGGTTTCTGATCGGTATGAATCGGGGATTCACAAAGGGCTGAAAATCTGATTCAGGATGCTGGCTGGGGCAAGGAGGCCAGCATGGATGGGTCAGCCTCTTTCGATAGATTTACGCACGCGGCTGTTAGCGGCGATCGATGCGGGGATGAGTTGCCGAGCGGCCGCGGCCCGGTTCGGCGTGGCACCTTCGACGGCGATCCGGTGGCAGGCGCAGCGGCTCGTGACTGGCAACGCCGTACCCAAGCGCCAAGGTGGCGACATGCGCTCGCATCGCGTCGAGGAACGCCGCGAGGAGATCCTGGCGCTGTGGGAAGCGCGCAAGGACATCACGCTCGATGAGCTTCGCGAGCACCTCGCCGGCATCGGCTTGACGGTGGCGAACTCGACGCTCCACCGCTTCTTCGTGCGCCATTCCATCACGCGGAAAAAAGACCGGCCACGCGGTCGAGCAGGACCGTCCCGACGTCTTGAAGCAGCGCCGGGCCTGGTTCGACAGTCAGCTCGACCTCAATCCTGACCGGCTCGTGTTCATCGACGAGACGTGGACCGCGACCAACATGGCACGCAGCCATGGCCGCTCCCCAGGGGCGAACGCCTGCGGATGGGCTTCCCGCACGGCCACCGCAAGACCACGACGCTGGTCGCGGGGCTGCGGAAGAGCGGCATGGTCGCGCCCATGGTGCTCGACGGACCGATCAACGGCGAGTGGTTCGAAGCCTACGTGGCCCAAGTCCTCGCGCCCGATCTGCGTCGCGGCGACATCGTCATCATGGACAACCTGTCGAGCCACAAGCGCGCATCGGTGCGCGAGTTGGTCGAGGCCGCCGGCGCAACCCTGCTGTTCCTCCCGCCCTACAGCCCAGACTTCAATCCCATCGAAAAAGCCTTCGCCCGCCTCAAAGCCATGCTCCGCAAGGCCGCCGAGCGAACCGTCCAGGGCCTCTGGGAGCTCATCGGCAAACTCCTCGACTTCTTCCAGCCCGCCGAATGCGCCAACTACTTCAGCTCGTGCGGCTATGACCCAGACTGATCAGAATCCGCTCTAGTAAGCGTGTTTTCGCCAGGAAGTGATGGAGGATTGGCGCTTGAGCCAAATCCTGATCTGTTACCGCATCAATGGTTTGCTCTGCGGCCTTCCAGCGAGCGAGTTCAAGCTGCCGCATCAAGAGGAAAAGCTTACCGTCGGAATCGAGCTCAGTAGCTTTGATCCCCGCTACGTTGAACCAGTCTAGAGCACCCTGTGCGCCTTCGTGATGGTCAACAATCATAAGCGCCGCAGAGCGTGCGGATGAAGAATAGATTTGAGCCAAAGCGTTTAGCGCTGCGCTCTTATCGCCCTTCTGTGACTTGATGAAAGCGTCGGCTACATCCACCTCGACGCCTGTTCCCAGCGCCTTTGCAACTGAACCGCCCCGGGATTGCTGGAGGCTCCAACTCTTGAGAAGGTGGAGCCAGGATGAGCAAGACGACGAACAAGTTTTCGCCTGAGGTCCGCGAGCGCGCGGTCCGGATGGTGACGGAGCATCAGGGGAGCACGCCTCGCGCTGGGCGGCGATTGTCTCGATTGCAGCCAAGATCGGGTGCGCACCGCACACGCTGAACGACTGGTTCAACAAGGCGGCCGTGGACAGCGGCAAGCGAGCCGGCGTTCCTTCCGATGTGGCGGAGCGGCTGAAGGCTCTGGAGCGCGAGAACCGCGAGCTTCGGCAGGCGAACGAGATTCTTCGCAAGGCGTCCGCGTATTTTGCCCAGGCGGAGCTCGACCGCCGGTCGAAGCCATGATCGCCTTCATCGACGATCATCGTGGGGCATACGGGGTCGAGCCGATCTGCAAGGTGTTGCCGATCGCCCCTCCACGTATCACGCTCGTGCTGCCCGGCGTCGGGACGCAGGCCTGCTGTCGCGGCGGGCGAGGCGGGACTTGGCGCTGAAACCCGAGATCGCCCGGGTCTTCGCCGAGAACTTCGCGGTCTATGGCGTCCGCAAGGTCTGGCGGCAGCTCGGCCGCGAGGGAATATCCGTCGCCCGCTGCACGGTCGAGCGGCTGATGCGGAGCATGGGCTTGCAAGGGTTGTGCGCGGCAAGCCGGTGCGCACCACGATCAGCGACAAGGCGGCGCCGTGCCCGCAGGATCGCGTCAACCGACAGTTCCACGCTCCGGCGCCGAATGCGCTCTGGCTCAGCGATTTCACCTATGTGGCCACCTGGGCGGGCTTCGTCTATGTCGCCTTCGTCATCGACGCCTTCGCCCGGCGGATCGTCGGCTGGCAGGTCAGCCGGACGGCACATGCGAGCTTTGTCCTCGACGCGCTGGAACAGGCGCTGCGCGAGCGTCGGCCAATCCATCGCGGCGGCCTTGTCCACCATAGCGACCGTGGCAGCCAGTATGTCTCGATCAAATATACCGAGCGCCTGGCCAAGGCCGGGATCGAGCCGTCGGTCGGCAGTGTCGGCGACAGCTACGACAACGCGCTCGCGGAAACCATCAACGGTCTCTACAAGGCCGAGGTCATCCACCGGCGGGGACCATGGCGCAGCTTCGAAGCCGTCGAGTTCGCCACGCTCGAATGGGTCGACTGGTTCAATAACCGGCGCCTTCTCGAGCCGATCGGACACATCCCGCCCGCCGAGGCCGAGGCACGGTTCTCCGCCGCCCTGGACAGCGCACAGGTAATGGCAGCATGAGCACCCGGTCCGGTTGCAGCAAGGATCGCCGGGTGCTCGGCGGCGTCAAGGCATCCACGCCGCACCCGGCGCGGACCCTCCTTGACCCCGCCTGCGCCTCCCGGCACCCCGGAGTGCAGGTCGGCGCCGAGGAATGGTCCCTCGGTCTCACCAAGGAATGCTCGTCAACACCACGTCACATGATCGGCAAAATTTGACCCCAGCAGCCTCCGGAGAATCCGGGGCAGTTCAAACCGCCAGAAATTCATCGGCCTTGGCAAATTCGTCCGTGCGAGATAGCAATCGCGCGCACCACGCGAGAGCCCGGCTTCTAACTGCGTCTGTGCCGCCGGAAAGCTCCTCCGTCGCGAGACTTCTGCCGAGAGCCAGCGACGCACGAACTGAACCGCCCCGGGATTGCTGGAGGCTCCAACTCTTGAGAAGGTGGAGCCAGGATGAGCAAGACGACGAACAAGTTTTCGCCTGAGGTCCGCGAGCGCGCGGTCCGGATGGTGACGGAGCATCAGGGGAGCACGCCTCGCGCTGGGCGGCGATTGTCTCGATTGCAGCCAAGATCGGGTGCGCACCGCACACGCTGAACGACTGGTTCAACAAGGCGGCCGTGGACAGCGGCAAGCGAGCCGGCGTTCCTTCCGATGTGGCGGAGCGGCTGAAGGCTCTGGAGCGCGAGAACCGCGAGCTTCGGCAGGCGAACGAGATTCTTCGCAAGGCGTCCGCGTATTTTGCCCAGGCGGAGCTCGACCGCCGGTCGAAGCCATGATCGCCTTCATCGACGATCATCGTGGGGCATACGGGGTCGAGCCGATCTGCAAGGTGTTGCCGATCGCCCCTCCACGTATCACGCTCGTGCTGCCCGGCGTCGGGACGCAGGCCTGCTGTCGCGGCGGGCGAGGCGGGACTTGGCGCTGAAACCCGAGATCGCCCGGGTCTTCGCCGAGAACTTCGCGGTCTATGGCGTCCGCAAGGTCTGGCGGCAGCTCGGCCGCGAGGGAATATCCGTCGCCCGCTGCACGGTCGAGCGGCTGATGCGGAGCATGGGCTTGCAAGGGGTTGTGCGCGGCAAGCCGGTGCGCACCACGATCAGCGACAAGGCGGCGCCGTGCCCGCAGGATCGCGTCAACCGACAGTTCCACGCTCCGGCGCCGAATGCGCTCTGGCTCAGCGATTTCACCTATGTGGCCACCTGGGCGGGCTTCGTCTATGTCGCCTTCGTCATCGACGCCTTCGCCCGGCGGATCGTCGGCTGGCAGGTCAGCCGGACGGCACATGCGAGCTTTGTCCTCGACGCGCTGGAACAGGCGCTGCGCGAGCGTCGGCCAATCCATCGCGGCGGCCTTGTCCACCATAGCGACCGTGGCAGCCAGTATGTCTCGATCAAATATACCGAGCGCCTGGCCAAGGCCGGGATCGAGCCGTCGGTCGGCAGTGTCGGCGACAGCTACGACAACGCGCTCGCGGAAACCATCAACGGTCTCTACAAGGCCGAGGTCATCCACCGGCGGGGACCATGGCGCAGCTTCGAAGCCGTCGAGTTCGCCACGCTCGAATGGGTCGACTGGTTCAATAACCGGCGCCTTCTCGAGCCGATCGGACACATCCCGCCCGCCGAGGCCGAGGCACGGTTCTCCGCCGCCCTGGACAGCGCACAGGTAANNTGGCAGCATGAGCACCCGGTCCGGTTGCAGCAAGGATCGCCGGGGCGTTGTCAGAGTAATGAACTGGGGACGTTTCGGCGCACCGAGCTTCAGCAGACTACGCGGCCAGCCTCTTCCACTCAGCCAGCGCAGCTGAACGGTTCAGCTTGAATGTGTGCCGGCGATAAAGATGACGCTCAACGTTGAAGAGATTGTGGATGGAGGCATGAACAGCGGCGAATTTCTGCAGCGTTTCAAGGCTTCGGAAGCGGCCCATCAGCCTTTCCCGTCGCCGAAACGGTTGGTGTGAGTTCTCGGCACGATTGTTGAGCCAGCGGCGGCATTCCTGGCGATCTGCAACGCCGATAGCCTTCATCGCCGCGCGATATGATCGCAGACGATCGGTTACGATCAATCGTGGCCGGCCATAGCGCTTCATCGCACGCTTCAGAAACGCCAGCGCCGCCTTGCGATCCCGGCGTTTCGTGGCAAAACCNTCAAGCACTTCGCCCTCGTGGTCCACCGCGCGCCAGAGGTAATGCGTCTGCCCGTTGATCCGCACGAACACCTCGTCCAGATGCCAACGCCAGTTGGAGTAGAATCGGTGATGAACACGTCGCTTCCTGATCTCTGCAGCGAACATCGGACCGAACCGGTTCCACCAGAACCGCACCGTCTCGTGGCTGATGTCGATCCCGCGCTCGAACAGCAGATCCTCCACCTGCCGCAGCGACAGCGGATAGCGGATGTACATCATCACCGCGAGGCGGATCACCTCAGGTGAACTATTGAAATAGCGGAACGGGTTTTCATCCCCCAACGTTATGAACCATCTGTGCCCGGCTCAACCCGAATTGGTCTGACAATGCCCGTCCGGGATAACAGGCGGTTTGCGTCGTGCCATGCGATGTCTCCTTCCTATCCATCGTCATGGCCCAAACACGAAAATCCCGATACTCTCCCGGAATCTGCCCGAATAGAAGGTCGAAGTGCGGATGCCCTGTGCAGTGATCAATCGAATGACACGCCTCGACTTGCCGGTCTCGTCGCGCGTCGCCTGAGACCATCAGAAGATCAGCGCCATCCCGGCCGACACGCCGCTCTCTCCGATTTCTGCACCACCGCCCTTCGGCACTATTTATCCATGGGATGAAAACGCCTAAGCTCCTGAACCAGAATGACCACATCCAACCTCGACTAAGCAGGATTCCTTGGGCGATCCACATATGGCAGGCTCTGGCGGAGGGATCACTGGATTTTGGTGTTGTCATGGCAGGTCGTCCTCGGGTAGTGGCGACGGCGGAGCAGTGCGAGGAGTTGCGTGCGCTGGCCGGTTCGCCGGTTCGGGCGGAAGCGGATCGGGCGCGGTCAATTTTGTTGTCGCTGCAGGGTTGGTCGAGCGCTCGGATTGCCGAAGCGTTTTCGGTCGAGCCGAACAGCGTGCGCCATTGGCGCTGGACGTTCGGTCGCGAGGGGTGGCGGGCCTGCGCGCCCGCAAGGCACCGGGGCCGGAGCCGGTGAAGGCGCGGGCGGCGCTGACGGTGGTCTCGGCAGTGCTGACGGACGAGGTTGCCGATCGGCGGAACTGGACGCTGCCGCGGTTGCAGAACGAGATCGAGCGGCGCACCGGCGAGCGGATTTCCAAGTCGCGCCTCAGCGTGGTGATGCGCAAAAGGGGGCTNTTCGCTGGCGGCGACCCCGGCACACGCTGAAGGGGCGGCAGGACGCCCAGGCGGTCGATCGCTCCGGCCTGCGGCTTCGTCTGCTGAAGCAGCAGGCCCAGGCCGGCGACATCGTGCTGCTGTTCGAAGACGAGTCCGAGGCGCTCACCCATCCTTATCTCGCGCATGTGTGGGCCGGGCGCGGCGCCGACCTGCGCGTCGCAGCGCCCGGCCAGGCACGCAAGGTGGCGATGATCGGCGCACTCGACTTCGCGGCCGGCACGCTGGGAGAGTATCGGGATTTTCGTGTTTGGGCCATGACGATGGATANNGGAAGGAGACATCGCATGGCACGACGCAAACCGCCTGTTATCCCGGACGCGCTGCTGGACCAGTTGCTGGCTGGAACGGACGCGAAGAGCGCGTTTGACAAGGACGGGCTGCTGGAGGAGCTGAAGAAGGCGCTGGCCGAACGCGTGTTGAACGACATCGAACATGCTTGGTGTGACCTGAAGCGGCATTTCCTCGCCCATCAGACCTTCCGAGACCTCGACCATCTCGACCGCGCCATCCATGCTGCCGTCACTGACCTCAACAACGAACGCCAATCCAAAACGTGTACAAACCTACGAATCGCTGCTTAGGACACAGATATGTCCGATCTAGCGAATCGACAATTTCGGAAAAGCTATGAGTACCGATCAAAGGCGACTTGTTGCGGAAACAATCCTTTCAGGGAAAAGCATACTCGTATGTGGATCGGGAGTATCCACCCCAGCTTATCCTGGTGTAGGCGCTTTAAGTGACAAGTTCCTCGAACTTGGCGCGAAGGGTAACAATCTGATGGAGCTTGCTGATAGCTATATTAGCGATCGTGGGCGGGAGTCACTTACTAGGATGCTTCGGAGTATTTACGGGGTTTGGTCCTCATCTAGGGCTCATGATCTTATAACCATGATCCCATGGAGGAGCATAATCACAACTAACTATGATGCTGGCTTGCTTGCAGCTTATACGGCTACGTCGCGTAAGAATATACCTACTATAGCTACCGAGGATGAATTTAAGGCATGGTCCGATAGAGCTGAATTTGCTGTGCTTCATCCCCACGGTGCGGTGCTGCGCCCACAAGATACGTATATCATAAGCACCAGGGATTATGAAGAGAAGCTAACCAGTAAGAATACCTTTATCGACTATGTTCAAGAAGTAGTTAACAAAAATCATGTATTTTTCCTCGGATTTGGCCTTGCAGAAGAATATCTTATTAAAAGTATGTATTACTACCGAGATAAAAACAGCCCAAGGGGATATTTCGTTGCCCAATCAGACTATGGCATGGGGAGATAGATCGATCTACAACACCCTTTCGGCTCACTTGAGCAGTATAAACATAAGAATACTTCGTTATCAGAATGCAGTTGATTTTCTAACGGCTATTATAAATTCGAATAAAGAGATCGTGGCTCGAGCTCAGCGCCTGGGGCTAATTTCCGGCAGGGGAAAGCGATCGTATCAGCTTGACATAATCTACGACACAAGGATTAGCAGATCCTATAGCAACTTTTCGATGACCGCAGCTATCGCAGATAATAATGTTCCAACTAAGACATTCTATTATAACGCTGCCGGCTCGGATGCTTGGCTATACCTAACTACAGATGAAAGATATATATACATAGATAGCGTTAAGCGCATAAGGGATAATGTTGGACAACAAATAGCGGATGCCTTTCTTCAGTATGGAGATATTATTCCAGACGTAATATGCTTAGGTCCTGGAGACTGCGTAAAAGAGTGCATTGTTATTAATAGAATTACGGAAAGTGCTGGGGGAAAGTTAAATGATGACACGAGACTCGCGGTATTTCTCATTGATATTAGCCTTTCTTTGTTAAGCGCCTCGGTTGAACACCTGAAAAACAATGCTCGGGTGATGTGCAAGATAGATATTTTTCCCTTGTGTACTGAGTTTGAGCGCCTAAAGGACCATAGCAATGTAACAGACAGAAACCGTAGTAACGGATTAATTATGTTTGGAAATACCTTTGGTAACTTCTCTAACACGACAAAGATTGCTTCAGAACTGGCGGCCGCTTGCAATCCAGGTGACCTACTTGTCTTGGAATTGAGTCTCTACGACGAAATTACAGAAGAGTTTCTCGACGCACTGGATATGTCTTATAATATTCAGCCGTTTAAGGATTATCTTGGCTCGCCATTGCGCGAGAGTAATATAGATATATCTCATGACGAGGTAAAGCTACGGATCGAAAATCGAGACGAGATCCTTCGACAGGCGAAGTTGGGGAAAGTTCCAAAAGAGATAGAAGTAGCGGGATACTATGTACCCGAGTCTAACGTGCGCGTTGGCGCAATCACTCTTCCGCGTGGCCATGAGCGAAAAATATACACATCTAAACGGTTCCGCCGTGATTACGTCATTGAACTCATGGAGGCGAATGGATTCAAGTTTGAGAATGAGTTTTCTAAGGGGAATGCTACGAGTTTTATCTTATTGAAGTACGTGTAGGGAGGTTTCGCTAGCGGAGTGGCCTCTCTTTGTAGCGTTGGATGGGGTTGCCGTTTCCCGAAATGCTACTGATGATGGTAGCGTGATCAGCCATTGCTGGTCGCTACGCAGCAAGTAGCCTGGATGAAGCGTGAGCAAAATCCGGGTTTACTGGCCGCAAGGGCGTTGTCAGAGTAATGAACTGGAGACGTTTCGGCGCACCCAGCTTCAGCAGACTACGCGGCCAGCCTCTTCCACTCAGCCAGCGCAGCTGAACGGTTCAGCTTGAATGTGTGCCGGCGATAAAGATGACGCTCAACGTTGAAGAGATTGTGGATGGAGGCATGAACAGCGGCGAATTTCTGCAGCGTTTCAAGTCTTCGGAAGCGGCCCATCAGCCTTTCTCGTCGCCGAAACGGTTGGTGTGAGTTCTCGGCACGATTGTTGAGCCAGCGGCGGCATTCCTGGCGATCTGCAACGCCGATAGCCTTCATCGCCGCGTGATATGATCGCAGACGATCGGTTACGATCGATCGTGGCCGGCCATAGCGCTTCATCACACGCTTCAGAAACGCCGTAACCATCCGGCGGGGGCCGTCTTCTTTGGGCCTGTGTGATGTGGCCTGATGGTGCCGTAGTGCAAACGTTGGTGTTTGCATCGGTGCAAGAGACGAAGCTTATGGCGCAGGTTCATGTTTTCACCGCCCCTGAACGTCGACGACGGCGTTGTCAGAGTAATGAACTGGGGACGCTTCGGCCCACCCAACTTCAGCGGGCTACGAGGCCAGCCGATGCCACTCAGCCAGTGCAGCTGAACGGTTCAGCTTGAATGTGTGCCGGCGATAAAGATGACGTTCGATGTTGAAGAGGTTGTGGATCGAGGCATGGGCGGCAGCGAACTTCTGCAGCGTCTTAAGTGTAAAGGTTTGGAGTTGATCGGACGGTTTGGGTTAGAAGCGGTGGGCTGAGGTGCGCCGGGATGGGGTGATCACCCCATCCCGGCGCACGGACGAAGGCGAACCGTCGATGACGCAGACGCAGAAAGTGATCAAGGCGAAGGTTGGGCTTTTGGAGCTGGCGAAGCAGCTCGGCAACGTCAGCCAAGCGTGCAAGATCCTGGGCTACAGCTGGGACAGCTTCTATCGGTTCAAGGAGCTCTATGAGAAGGGCGGCGAACTGGCGCTGCAGGAGATCAGCCGGCGGAAGCCGATCCCGAAGAACCGGGTGGAGCCGTCGATCGAGACGGCGGTGGTCGAGCTGGCGATCGAGCAGCCGGCCTGGGGCCAGCTGCGCGTCGCCAACGAACTGCGCAAGCGGNGGATGTCGATCTCGCCGTTCGGGGTGCGCGGCGTGTGGCAGCGGCACGACCTGGAAAACACGAAGAAGCGCCTGAAGGCGCTGGAGGCGAAGGTGGCGCAGGAGGGGCTGATCTTCACCGAGGCGCAACTCGCGGCATTGGAGAAGGCGAAGGCCGACAAGGAGGCCCACGGCGCGTTCGAGAGCGAATGCCCCGGCTATTGCGGCGCGCAGGATACCTTCTATGTCGGCACGCTGAAGGGCGTGGGCCGCATCTACCAGCAGACCTTCATCGACACCTATTCGAAGGTGGCGTTCGGCAAGCTGTACGATCGCAAGACGCCGATCACCGCCGCTGACCTCCTCAACGATCGGGTGGTGCCGTTCTTCGACGAGCACGGGATCGCTCTCGGCCGCATCCTCACCGACCGCGGCACGGAATATTGCGGCACGCCGGAGCGGCACGAGTACGAACTCTACCTCGCGGTCGAGGACATCGATCACAGCCGCACCAAGGCGAAGGGCCCGCAGACCAACGGCATCTGCGAGCGCTTCCACAAAACGGTT
Organism: Defluviicoccus sp.; assembly: GCA_013414705.1. Lineage (GTDB taxonomy): Bacteria > Pseudomonadota > Alphaproteobacteria > Rhodospirillales > Defluviicoccaceae > Defluviicoccus. The sequence goes on along the minus strand of CP058705.1, from coordinate 570,278 downwards.
CTGGACGAGTTCTACCGGGTGGCCTTCCGCAAGCGCATCTACGAGACGATCGACGCGCTGCAGGCGGACCTGGATGCCTGGATGGAGGAATACAATCGATCGAGGCCGCACCAGGGGAGATGGTGCTTCGGCAAGACGCCGATGCAGACCTTCCTTGACACGCTGCCGGTCGCCAGGGAGAAACTCATCCAGGCGAAATGACGTCGGACACCCCAACCTCTCGGACACCCACCACGACAGATGACCGTCAGATCAAATACATACTTCTACACCCCCGCGACGACGCACGCAACGTTCCCATGACAGTTCCCTTTTCCGATGTCCGTGCTGGTTCTGTCAGAGCAATTTCGCTTGGAGCGGTGATGGGAGGCGCCTAACGTCAACGGATGCCGCTATTTCAATAGTTCACCTGAGGTGATCCGGCTCGCGATAATGATGTATATCCGCTATCCGCTGTCGCTGCGGCAAGTGGAGGATCTATTGTTCGAGCGCGGCATCGACATTAGCCACGAGACGGTGCGCTTTTGGTGGAACCGGTTTGGTCCGCTGTTCGCCGCAGAGATCCGGAAGCGGCGGGTTCGTTGCGGATTGTACTCGAACTGGTGCTGGCACCTGGATGAAGTGTTCGTATGGATCAACGGCGAACCCACTTTCTCTGGCGCGCGGTCGACCATGAGGGTGAGGTTCTCGAGGTTTTCGCACGAAACGCCGAGACCGCAAGGCGGCGCTCAAGTTCCTGAAGCGCGTGATGAAGCGCTATGGCCGGCCACGATCGATCGTAACCGATCGTCTCCGATCATATCGCGCGGCAATGAAGGCGATTGGCGTTGCAGATCGCCAGGACTGCGGCCGCTGGCTCAACAACCGGGCCGAAAACTCGCACCAGCCGTTCCGGCGACGAGAGGGTTCGATGGCGCGCTTCCGAAACCTTGAGACGCTGCAGAAGTTCGCCGCCGTTCATGCCTCGACCCACAATCTCTTCAACCTCGAGCGTCATCTCAATCGTCGGCACATATTCAAGTTGAACCGTTCAGCTGCACTGGCCGAGTGGTATCTGCTGGCCGCGTAGCCCGCTGATGCTGGGTGCGCCGAAGCGCCCCCACTTCATTACTCTGACAAGCCGGTTTTTGACCTTTCTCCCCATCGAACGTACTTCAGGATACTGCGCGACCATGAACACGCCCGTATCCCTATGGTCAAGGGTAACCCCGAAGCGCGCCCACCAGTCACTCGCAACCCCACTCGGGGTTTCTTGCACATGAGAAAAGAAGTGGTCGTGGCGATGGCGGACGTTGGCCCGTCTCCGCTGGTGTGCCATCGATCTCGGTCCTAGGGAGAGTGGAGATGTCCACCACTTCGACATTCGGTGACCGGGATTCATTGAGGCACGTTTCGCTCCAGTTCAGTCACACCGTGCCTTACCTGCTCCCTGGAAGCTCCGCCAGTTTGATTTAACCCAAGCAGCCTCCCGCGATCTGGAACAGTTCAGTCGCTTCGAGATAGGCTTTAAGGTAGGCTCCATCCATAAGCTATTATGGGGGGACCGATGACAAAGATGTTTTCGACGCCGGCTTTTGTCGGAGACCTAGACGAGGCAGGTCGCGCACAGTGGAGCGTGTCCCTGCAGCGCTGGTTCCAAGATGCGGCTGGGCGATTGCCGGATGGGCATCGGTTCTTCAACGTCGTTGATAACCCGGTGCCGAAAAATGCGCCGACCGCGCTCATTCCATGGAATGCTTTCCCGCGAAAATTCGCACTGCGGTGGCCAGACGATGTCGAAACGCGATGGAAAACAGCGGAAAACGTTGTTACGCGCGACATGAACAATCGCCCAGCGGGGTATTATCTGCCCAACCCAGACGGCAGTTTTCGCTACGCCGAACTACCTTTCCGCGATCAGGATGAGTATTGCGAGTGGCGACGATTCTACGATCCAGTAACGAATCGACTCAAGCGCATTGTATTCACCTGCGAGAATCCAGAATATTGGACAACGCTAGCAGAAAGAGACCCCGATACGCTTCTCAAGCTTTATAGAGATCTTGTAGATCCAGAAGTTGCGCTTGAAGATTTGTTCTTCCAAGAGGATGTGTTCGTTGCCGGCGAGGGCAACAAGCCGATTAACATGCGCGGTCGGTACAATCCGCTCAACAAATGGAACACCACGGACGGCTTGGTCCATTTGACACACCCAGCGAACTCCCTGCAGGCTGAGATTTATCTTGCAGCGGATGCGACCGTACTGAGAACTGGGGACTCGGGCGCGCTGCTGACCGATGATGGCCTTCTGATTTGCTGTGCGGGTTATGGCAGCCCCAACCGTTCGAGCGATCCGACGATTGGTGGAAAGGTCAACGAGCTGGTGCGGAACGGGTTGAAGGTCACGATCGCAGACCCGGTCGGTCTGTATATCGGGGATCTCGATTTTGCTCCAATCGAAGTTCCCGCAGGCATAACGGCCGCACAATTCTGGAAGGTGGTCCGCGGACGTGAGGCTGACCGCCTGATCCTGCGAGCGGAATTTGCACCGCCGGAAGGAGCGACCTTCGATTTGGAGGATGTGCTGGTTGGCGGCGAACCCTTGCGCTATGGTGGTCAACTCGCAGAACTCATAACAATCGTCATCCATGGCATTGGCGAAGCGACTGAAGCTGCAGCGCCGCAGGCTGGATGCGAGTTGAAGTGCTGCCGCATCCCTGAAAGCCCCGGCTGGTGAAGATCGTCGAGATTGCGCAAACGTGCCCTGACGTTCCCGTAACCATGGATGTCGATGCACAACCGCGCGTGCTTTCGTCCTTGACGGCTTCGGTTGACGACGTCCTGTCCGTCGACCATCTGCCACAGTCGAACAAGCGGATCTGATCGATGACAGACCTCGTCCTCGCAGGGGACGAGATCCAAGCCAATATCGTGCCCGGATTCCGGTTGCCCTATCAGCGCATTATTGCGGTCGGCGGCAGCGTGGTTGTCGCACAGAGCATTGTTCGGCTTCTGCTGCCGCAAGTTACGTCCGCCTCCCAGGCGGCCGCCTATCACACTCCACGCGTCGAGAGAGCCAAAGAGCTCCGTGTCTTTGGACGCGAGAGTTTTCGTCTGGTTGCGAGCGGGGCCGTACTTCGGTGGCTGAACGTTGCCATCGGGGCCAATCCGCTGTCTCAGGCGGGCTTCGACGGTCCGGCGAAGGTTGATCGCTCCTTTGCACTGGGGCTTGCGAGCCGTTCGAGTTACCTTGGCGATCCGACGGTGCCTGGTGCGCCCGGTCACAGGGATGGATGGCTGGTCGGCGCACCTGCTGCACCGGTCGCGTTGTTGCTGGTCCTGGGATCTGACGACCGCGCAGAACTAAACCAATTCGCGGAGGAAGTGGAGGAGCAATGCCGCAAGGCCGGTGGAAGCGTCCTCTACGCTGAAACCGGAGCGCGGCTTGAGAACGATATCGAGCACTTCGGCTTCCGGGACGGCATCTCGCAGCCAGGTGTTCGTGGAAAACTGAGCGCAGACGAGAGCGATTTGCTGACGCCGCGCCGGCTCCCTTCTGATGGAGCCTCGCAAGGGCCAGAGTTCTCAGCACCCGGCGAAGTCCTTCTGTGGCCTGGCGAATTCATTCTTGGCTACCCTGGGCAGGATGCACACGACTTCCGGACGCCTGCAACGGAAGGCCCCGTGGATNCCTTTTTGGTTGGCGGGTCATTCCTGGTTTTCCGCAGGTTGAGGCAGCATGTCGCGCTGTTTCGGCAGGCGACGCAGTCTCTTGCTGAGGATCTGCGAAAGAACGCTGACTATGCCGGTGTCGCGGATGAGTGGGTGCGCGCGCGTCTCGTTGGACGATGGCCGTCAGGCGCACCCATTCTGCTCTATCCGGACGCCGATCCAGGCCAACCTCCCGGGTCGCTCGACGCCTTTAACAATTTCGGCTTCCGGGAAGCTTCGCCGCCTGTCATTACGACCAAGGGTGAGCCAATTCCAGGCGCGCCGGGTGACCCGGCCGGGTTGGCCTGTCCGTTCCATGCCCACATCAGGAAGGTCAATCCGCGCGATGCCGGCACCAATCTCGGGCCACCGTCGCAGACGCAGAAGCTGCGATTGCTGCGTCGGNGGATTCCGTATGGGGAGCCGATCGCGAAGGATGCAACCGACGAGGATGGTATCGATCGCGGCCTGCTGTTTTTAAGTTACCAGAGAAGCATTCGGGGCCAGTTCGAAAAACTCGCTCAGGACTGGATGAACTCTGCCATCAAGCCTGAGNGGGATGGGGGACATGACGTGCTCATTGGCCAAGCTCCCCAGTCCGCTGAGGGCCGCATAGGCGTCTTCAGGAGAATGGCATCATCAACGCCGCGGCGGGTCGCGACGCTCGCACAGTGGGTAACGCCTACGGGCGGCGGATACTTCTTTTCTCCTCGATACCCGCGCTTGCAGCCTTCGCAGGCATCCAAGCTGCTGTCTGACATGGACTGGCCAACTTCGGGAGTTTGAATGTCATGGCAAAGATCGGCCCGCTGCTACGGAACGTTATTGAGCGCCTTGATAAAGCAAGACCGGAACTGCGATCCCACGAAATGAACGTGATCGCCTCTCATGTCGGTGGAACGGGAGGCAACGGGCGGCTTCCCNTGGTCATGCAATTCCAACGTACCACTCCGATGGGAGGTGAGACATGGAGCGAGTTCAAGGAGCGGATCAAGGGGGACCTTGAGGCGAAGAACGACGTGTTGGCGGGAGGGAAGGCCCAACCGCTTTATCTCGCTAACGCTCTTGCAGCGTCGATCGAAACCGAGCGGGTCAAAAAGCTCGCGGATGCCGATGTGATCGACAAGATCGAACTCGACCCGATCGTCTATCCGATCGCAATGGACGACGCTGTGCTCGACCTGGAGCTCGAAGCCTTCCGAAACCGATACGGACAACTCACAGGCAAGGGCGTGCGGGTCGCGGTGCTGGATTCAGGGGTTGATGAAAAACATCCGCACCTGCGGGTGGAGAAGTCAGTATCGACTTGTGGTGAGGATGTTGCGATCCCCGGCAAGCATGGGACGCATTGCGCTGGCTCGATTGCCTCGCGTGACACGATGTTTCCAGGCATTGCGCCCGATGTTTCGTTGCTCAACATCAAGGTGTTGAAGAGCGATGGTAGCGGTCAGAACACCAGCATTTCGAAGGGCGTCGACGAGGCGTTGGATCTAGATGCGAACATCCTGTCACTCAGCCTCGGCTTCAACCACTTGCCGAGTTGGTCCGATGGCGGTCATGGCTGGAGCTGCCCGGATGGACGTTGCCCACTCTGCACATCGATCGACAATGCCGTTCGCTTTGGTGCGATTGTCTGCGTCGCCGCGGGCAATGAGCATCAGCGCGCCGATGCGCTTCGGCGCTTCGGCCATGGCGCATCGTTCGATACGGAATTGGGGTGCCCAGGTCAGGCGCGCGGGGCGATCACTGTTGGTGCAATCACCAAGCGGACGTTCCTCACGGCAGATTTCTCTAGCCGCGGCNCCTCGTCGTTTGGTCTTTCGAAGCCTGATCTTTGCGGACCAGGTGTCAACATCATGTCGACTGTTCCTGCGCCGCGACAGGCCAATGGCGAGCTTGTCGCCAATCCGGAGCGAGCCGACCTTTTCACGCGGCTGAGTGGCACGTCGATGGCGACGCCCATTGTTGCCGGTGCCGTAGCTTTGCTCTTGCAAGAGCGACGCNGAGAGGGTTTGAGTATAATACCCGCTGCCATGCGCAAGGCACTGCTCGACCAGGCGGTCACGCCGATGTCCTTGCCCGAGAATGTGATCGGCCGCGGACGGATCAATTTAGGGCGGCTCGCCGTTTAATCCGATGACGCCGTAGTGCGACGGGAGGTTTCAGCCATGTCGGACCGAAGCGACCTCAAAAAGTTGCGCCGGCTCGGCCTTATCAAGCGGATGTCTGACGGGACCGAAGCGGTGAAGATTACGGCGCAGTACCGCGGAGCGCCGGCTTCTTCCGACAGACTCGCCTGGAAAGCCGAAATAGAGGCCTGGCAGGACTCGTTGAGTGACAAGCTCACCAAGGTTGGGGCCGAAATCGTGCCGAACAGTTTGTCACTCTCCGCGCAGACGGTGGAAGCCGTCGTTCCCACGTTGCGGTTGGATGAGATCGTGAAACATTTACAAGATGAGGACGTGCGAGTAGACCTCGTGGTGCCACGGCAAGTGGTGAACGAATAGGGCTGGAGGGCATTGTCATCTATGGACGCCCCCGATTGCCAAGAGATTTTTGGTCTGAGGCGGGTTTACGGTTTGCAGTCATCTATCCGGCCTTTGTTTGCGGCGTCTGTTGGCCGCGGGCCCTGATGGAATCCGAGGATCGAAGCCCCATCACATCTTCGAGCTGGCGCTCGGACAATGCCTCGGGTTTGATCGATCCCGGTGTCACCCTTTCTCGCCATCACATCATCGTCACCTTCGCAATTGCTGATCGGCCGCAATTCGTGAACGGCCGGGAGGCAGTTCACGTGGCTGCCAACCGGTCCGGCACGTAGTCTTGNNGTGTCGGCTGAGCATGGCCCAGACGACGCGGGCGGTCTTGTTGGCCATGGCAACCAGCACAACATTGGTCGGCCGGCGCGCAAGGAGAGCCCTGAGCCAGTCCGAGAGCGTCTGTTTGCGGCGCCGGGACCAGGCCAATACCGCCCGGGCGCCGTGGACGAGAAGCCGTCGGAGATAGCCGTCGCCGCGCTTGGAAATGTGGCCGAGCCGGTCCTTTCCGCCACTCGATTGCTGGCGGGGACCAACCTCAGCCAGGCGGCGAACTGGCGCGCCGAGCGAAACGCCGTTGCATCGCCCACCGTCGCCACAAGAGCCGTCGCCGTGATGATGCCAACACCGGGAATGGTGGCCAGCCGCCGGCTCGCCTCACTGCGCCGATGCCAGCCCGTAAGCTCCTTCTCCAGCTCTGCGATCCGCTGCTGCGTTGCTCGCAAGTGGGCGACCAGAAGGATCAGCGCTTGTCGGGCCAGTGGCGGCAGGCGGTGAGTGTCGGGATCCTCGATCACCTCTATCAAGGCCGCCACCTTGTGGGGGCCTTGGGCGGCGACGATTCCGAACTCGCCACAATGACCCCAGAGGGCGTTGATTAACATCGTGCGTTGGCGCACCAGCAACTCCCGTGACCGGCGCTGTGTTTAGTCCCGGCATTTGATGGATTGGGTCGAGTCTGAATCGTTCTGGCTCTGAAGTCCAGACTTTGCAGATGTATTCGTATGGGGTGAGGCCGCGCAGGGTCTTCAGTCTTCTGCCGAAGTTGTAGGCTGCGATGAAATCGGCGAGGTGTACTTCGAACTTGGCGTGATCGTCATAGTGGAAGCGCTTGACGGTGGCGTCCTTGATAGTCCGGTTCATTCTTTCCACCTGACCATTGGTCCACGGATGCTTCACCTTCGTCAGGCGATGCTCGATGCCGTTTTCCTGGCATCGCATGTCGAACATGTGCGTCATGTGGCGGGCGGTTGGACCGTCTGCATAACGCGGCGGAAAGGTGAACGGGATGCCATTGTCGGTGAGCACGGTGTGGATCTTGTAGGGCACGGCCTCGATGAGGGCTGAGAGGAAGGCGGATGCGGACGTGCGCCCGGTTTTCCTGACGACCTGCACGAAGGCGAATTTGCTCGTGCGATCAATGGCAACGTAGAGATAAAGCTTCCCNTCGGCAGTCTGCACTTCTGCAATATCGATGTGGAAATAGCCGATGGGATACGCCTTGAATTTNTTCTTTGCCGGCTTGTCTTCAGCGACATCGGGCAATCGGCTGATGCCGTGGCGCTGCAGACACCGATGCAGCGACGAGCGCGTCAAGTGCGGGATCGTCGGCTGAAGCGCATACAGGCAATCGTCCAGCGGCAGTAGCGTGTGGCGCCGAAACGCGACAATAATCGCCTCATCTTCGATCGAAAGCACTGTCGAATGCGGCTCTTTCGGCCCCGTCTTCAGATCGGACGTTGATGTCCGCTTCTTCCATTTCGCAACGGTCTTCTGGTTGATCCCGTAGCGCTTCGACAGCGCTCTCAGGCTCTCTTGACTATTTTGTATCGCTCGACGCACCGCCTCTGTCGTCCGGGCGCACCCGTGCAGAACCTGTCCCATAGGGCCTCCTTCCTCCCGTGAAAAGATCGCACCATCAAAGACCGGGATCAAACACCTAGGCCTCATCTCTTGCTCCATGGCTTGCGAAGAAGTTTGAGGGCGGCACGTTCATCGCGGCGGCGTTGCACCAGGATGTCGAGCACCTCGCCTTCGGCATCGACGGCGTGCCAAAGATACATCGGCCGACGACTGATCGAGACGAACATCTCGTCGAGATGCCACCGCCCGATCGGCTTGGGACGTCCAGCCCTGAGCCGCTTCGCGTGNCCGAACTTCGTCACCCAACGGCGGATGGTCTCGTAGCTGACGTCCAGGCCGCGTTCGGCCAACAAATCTTCGACGTCCCTGAGGCTGAGGTGAAAACGCAAATACGGCCACACCGCGTGCTGAATCACGCTCGGCCGAAATTGGTGACGGGCGTACGAGACCGGGTGCAATCGACGGACGCTACCTGCCGAAACGACATATGCCAACGTTCCCGTAACAGTGCCCGCATAGGATACGGACCATTCCTCTCGTCATACGTGGACACCTGTCTCTCCTCCACTTTGCTCGCGGCGCGGTCCGCGGCCGCTCCACCGGCGATTACCTGCCGATCGCCGCCTCATCCCGCCGGCGATGCGGCGTGCGCGTTCAGGAAATCCGCGTATCGCGACCACGCCGGGCAGTCGTGAAACCGGCACCGCGCGACGAGGCCGCGCAGCCGCCCGACGTGCGTGTCCCGCTGGTCCTGCCGCCGTCGCGCCCAGCCGGGCCTCGTCTCCCCGGCCGCCACGTGCAGCGCGTCCGAAACACCGCTCGCCAACCCTTGCGACGCCAGCGCGTCACGTGCGAGCTCCGCGTCGCCCACGCGTAGCACCCGAGTTCCGCCCTCGCTCCACTGGACGGACGCGACTCCGCCCTCCCGACGGTCATTTCGCCCCCGGCGCCGGCAGGCCGCGAGCAGCCATCCGGCGCCGAGGCCCCGGAGGTGGCCCTCGATCTCGGCGAGTGGTCGCCGCACCGCGGCCTTCTCGCCGACGATCCCCAGCACGATCCGGTGGTCCGTCCCCAGCCGGTACGCGTAGCCGTCGGGCAGGGCCGCGATGCCGAACGCCTGCGCCGGTGGCCCGAACCGGCCGGAAGCGACGAAGACCCGCGCGATCCGCGGCTCCGGCGGAGCGACGATGCGACGGGCGGAGACGGCGCGCCTGCCGGTCGCGTCGATGATCACGGGAGAGACGCCGAGTCGGAACGCCCGCGTCGCAATGAGCTCGATGCCCGGCGTGCGTTCCACGAGCCCGAGTAGCGCCTTCTCCAGGGCGGGCCGCTCGATGTGGGCCATCGCCCGGCCGCGGACGACCTCCGGCTCGGCCCGTTCCCAGGCGACGAGGCGGGTGTCGTGCAGGTCCCGCACGCCGAGACGGACGGGATGGACGCCCAGCTCAAGNAGCAGTGCGAGGAACGGCGCGGGCACGGCGTCGATGCGTGGAGCCTCGGCAGAGGGCCCGGCACCGACGAGGGCGACGCGACGGCCCTGCCGCGCCGCCACCAGTGCCGCGACGAGCCCCACGGGCCCGGCGCCGACGACCATCGTGTCGATGGACCGCGTCATCGCGCGCCCTTCCCGCGGTCACGGCGGGTCGATCGCGGCGAACCGCGGGTCCGCGATCGGATCGAACACCGCGAGGAAGTTCTGCGCGGCGACGGCGTCGAGCGCTCCCCGGATGCCGTCGGGCGCCAGCATCGCCGTGCGCGCCGCATTGATGTCGGCGGCCCCCTCCGGCAAGCGCCGCAGGTAGCCGCGATGCAGCTGCTCGAGGAGGTTTCGGTAGCGCTCCTGCAACGTCCGGTGGGCCGCGTCGTCCGGCGGCGGGGCCGCNATGTCGGCGCCCCGGACCCACGTCGCCGGGTCGTGGCGGCCGAGCCACTCGCGGATGAACAGGAACGTCTGCCAGTGGTCCTCGCCTTCGGCCATCACCGTCCGGATCGCCTGCTCCTGCTCGTCGCCGCCGGCGACCTCGGCGTCGATCGTCGCCAGGATCCGGCCGTAGAGCCCGTCGACCGACTGGGAAGGCGCTTCGATCGCGATGAAGTGGTCGAGCACCTCGGGGGTGAGGGCGCGCAAGGCCGTCNNGGGCGGAAGGTGCCGGGGGCCGCGTCGGGAAGCCGAGCCGCGACCGCCAGGGCCGGAGCGAAGGTGCCGGGCGGTGAGTGCGGCCAGAACGTCGTTGACGGCCCGGAGGTGGCGCATTTCGCCGATGGCGACGCGGAGTAACTCGGCGAACGCGGCGCGCAGGTCGTCGCGAAGCGGCTGCGGCTGGTCGGCCGGATCCTGTAGGGACCAGGCTGCGGTCAGGTATTCCTGCATGACCGCGAGTTCCACGCCCGCCGCGTAGCGNAGATGGCGGAGCAGTTCCGCGAGATCGGCGAGCGGCCGCGCATCGAAGGCGGAGGGCGCGTACAATGTCGTGTGTTCGCGACGCTCCACGACGAAGTTGAGGAGTTGCCAGTCGCGATTGATCTCGTGATGTGCCATCTCCGGCGTTTCGCGCGGGCCGTTCGCGGTCGCGACCGGCGGCGGCTGAGCCGTGCGGTCGGCCCGTTCCCACGCGGTGGCACGATCCCAACGTCGATCGTTCGCCGGCGGCGCCGGAGTCGGGAGTGGCGGCAGCGCGATGTCCGGGTGGTTCGACGCCCAGTAGAAGCAAGCGCAGTCCCGGAAATCGTGGGTCCAAGGGCTGCAGAGCGATTGCGTGAGCTCGCCCGGTTCGAACATGCGGGCAAGGGCGCCGGTGTCGTCGAGGTAGCGCGTCCGCCGCCCGCTCAGCGTGAGCTGGNNCCGGGCGGCGCGGCGCGTGAGGTCGAGTTGGACGACGCTTCCTTCGACCAGCATCCGTGCGGCCGCCCAGGCGTCGGGTGGTCGGCGGCCGGGCCCGGTGCTCTGCCCATCGAGTTCGGCGAGGGTGACCGATTGCCGACCGAACGGACCGAAGTCACCCGCGATACGCGTCACCGACCAGGATCGGCCCCGTCCCAGATCCTGATCGATTGTCCAATAGCTCTGGGCAGACGTGTCATCGATGGTCCCTGCCGCGACGGCCGCGTCCACGCCGGCCACGTCGACGGCGACGATCTGCAGCGAGCCGAAGTCTGTCTCCATCTCGAGGAACGGAAAAAATCGCCGCTCCAGGTTACGCATGTCGAATTCGAGGCCCGGGAAGCAGTTCCCGACACCGGATTCCAGCCGTGTGGCGACCGAGTTGCCGGCTACGAGCCGTGCCGCCGCCTCGGCGCTCTGACCCGCGCGCAACGCGGCGACGTTTCGCGGCAACAGCTTGCGTGGTGACCCATTCGTCATGACGGCGAACCCCGATTATAGTGCCAAGGTCACAGTAGGTTTCGAGGCAGAAGTCGAGCCAGCTACGGATGAAGTCGCACGAGGCCGCAGTGCGTGACGAGGCCTCCTGGTGGCAGCCACCCGAGCACAGGTAACGTGCCCAACAGGAGCGGCACTCGATCTGCGTGTGGACGTGACGGGTCTCGACGAACCGACGGCGGCGCGCGGCATCGAGGCCCGTGCTGTCACCGAGCGCATAGTCCGACTGCCCGATCGCGCGATGGCAGGCATACCAGCGGCCATCGGCGGCCACAGAAAATAGCCACCTCCGGCGCCGCACGGATATGGCGAGCTGGCGCCGCGGTGGAGTTGCTTCAGCGCGACGGCGAGGTTGGTCAGCCGGACCGGCAGACCGCGGTGCAGACGCTCGATCTCGATGCGAGCCGCTTTCACCAGCGCGGCGAGATAATGCGGCCAGTCTTCGTCGTGCAACGGCCCGGCGGCCTCGGGCGCCACCTTCAGTGGTGAATCCCACCTCGGGAAAGCCGATGCCCGCCAGCGCCTCCAGCCGGCCGGCGATATCGAGATCGTGGCGCGTCACTGTCGCGCGCGCGGCGAGCTTCGCTTTTCCTGGCTCCGCCAGCAACGGCGCCACTCTATCAACCACGCGCGCCCAGCTCCCCCGCCGCGGTGCCGTGGTCGCTGGGCATCCTGGACTTCGGCCGAGCCGTCCAGGCTGACGGTGACCGCGAACGGATGCCGGCGCAGCAACGGCAAATCCGGGGCGCGCAGCAGTGTGCCGTTGGTCGTCACCGAAAACCGCACGTCGAGGCCGAGTCGGCCGCCCGAGGCGGTCGCGTAGGCGACCGCCTCGTGAATCAATTTCCGGTTGGCGAACGGTTCACCGCCGAGGAAGCCGATCGTGACCGGCGCGCCGGGCTCCGCCACCGCCAGGAGCCGGTCGATCGCTGCTCGGGCCACGTCCCACGCCATCGGCCGAGGCTGGACGCCGGCGAACCCGCCCCGGCCGGCATAACAGTACGCGCAGCCGAGGTTGCAACTGGAGCTGACGTTGAGCGAGATGCTCTGCGGGAGCGGCTCCGAAATCCGGTCCAGCGACACTCGCCCCGCCCCGGCTCTGCCAGGGCCACGATCAGGGGTCCGCCGGGTCGAGGTCGGCGGCGGTCCCGGCCGGCAGGTCGAAGATCCGGCTGAAGGGGATCACGAGCAGGTGCTCCCCTCGTCGACCGGAACCGGCGGGCGAGCGGGGCGGCGGGGTCGGCGGCGAGCGATCGAGGTGCGGCGTCCATCGGCGCGGCCAGCTTCAGCCGAGACGGGCGAGCACCGCCTCGCGGCGGGCCGCGGCGGCATCCGAGAGGCCCGTCGGTAGCTCGGCCCCGCCACGATCGTCGGCGGAGCGAGCACCTCGTCCACCCAGCGCATGACCAGGTCATATTGCCAACCTGAAAGGGTGAGCGGCAGCGCGTTGGACTGGCGCATGAAGGGCGGCATGCGCATGGTCGTCCCGTTCCCGGTCTCGGCCGGCTCGACCTCGAACGCGGCGCGGATCAGCCGGCGCAGGCGGTCGGGCGATTGGAGGACGAGATTTCGGAGTGCCTCGGTATCGGATAGGCTGCGGTGGCGGGCGCGCGCATGCTCGCTTATCGGCAGCGGGGTGTCGTCGGTCGCCGGACCCACGCGTAGATCGGGGTTGCGTAGCGCGTCCTGGCTGCCCATCGCGGTGTCCGGAGGGAGCGCACCGTCGCCGGCGAGNGGCCGGGGCGAGACGTGCCCCGCTCAACCCCTCAACCCTCGCCGCCCGCGCCAGAAATCGACGTTCATCAACGAAACGGTCTCGTAGATGCGCTCAAACAGGTCCTGGACCCAATCGTCGAGATCGACCCCGACGAGGGATGCGTTGCGCGCCGTTGCCTCGGCCGAGCGGTCGTTCAGCTCGTCGGCAAGCGAGAGGAAGGGGCGACGGTCGGGGCCGAAGTCCGGCGGCGCGACAAACACGGTCGCGTGCGCGCTCGGCCGGCTCACGGGGAGCCGGAGCTCGACGTCGATCCGAGCTTCGCAGGTGTCATCGACGACACCTAGAGAAAAATGTCAGGGTCGCGCGGGTCTCCTTCTCGCCTGAGTTCGNTCGGCCGTGTCACCGGGAATGACGAAGGGACTGCCGTTGCTGAGCACATCGAACCAGCCGGCTTCCGGGTCGAGAAACGCGTTGGCGCTATCGACGGCGGCAACCGGGTTCGTGTCCGTCGCCCCTGCCGCCTGGGGCGGCCCGTAANNGCGCCCGCGCGCGGGCGTGAAGCGCAGCCTGACCACCTCGATGTTCACGTCCGCGGCCCAGGCGACGCTTCCCGGCTCCGGTTGCGGGCGGCTGCGGAGCATTTGGACCGAGCCGAGCGGGATGAAGCGACCGGANGGNATCATGGGACGTGCCGCGCCCGGCGGGCTCGCGGCGTTCAATGGGACCGGAGCGTGTTGGTCGCCCCGGACGACCACCGGAGGNAAGGTCCCGAAGCGGAGATCGCGATTGCGGGCGCGGCGGGCCGCCTTGTTGTTGCGCGCATCGATCATGATGCGAAGATCTGCGACGCTCGATTCGAAGCGTGCCAGCAGGGCTGGAGTCAGAGGAGCGTCGCGCCAAGTCGAAGGGTCGCTGTCGGTCTCGCCGAGGCGGGCCCAGATCTCGACGAATGGGCAGACAGGTCTGATCAGATTTCCGTCCCGAAATCGGATCGCGTTCGGCATGAAGGGCTGGACTGAGCCGTCCGTCAGCACGTCGAGGGACCAGCGGGGGACGATGACCGTCTCGCCGTCGGAGCGGGGATCGGCGGGTTGCGCCCAGTCGTACGCGGCGAGTGGCGTGGTGCTGCCGCCGAGGCGCGCGATCACGATTGGCGGCTCGCAGAACAGTCCCTGAATGATTTCGACCATCGATCCCTCCCCATCGTCTTGATTCGGATGCGCGACGCTCTACGTGCGCGGTTTCCCGCGTCTCCGCGCTAAACTTGGCAATCAATATCAGTTTAAATACTTGACAAAACCCGCCGCGTATTTTCGAGTTGCACAGTGCATGCGTACTCTATTCTTGTTCTAATTTTTTGTGGTTTACGCTGCTCCCCGTGGCGAACCCGCATTATCGCCGTCATTCTAAAAGCGTGCGAGCGTTGGAAGCTCTCGGCACCCCTTCCCCTTCTTGCCGTTGGCTTTATGTTGATACCCCTTCTGGGCACAATTGCAAACGATTCCGTCGCGTCTCACGGCGCGCCGCGAGCACCTCGGAGGCGCGGCTTCGAGCGCGCGACCTGATCCACGAAGTGTCGGGCGACATGGTAGATAGGGGCAGCCACAGCTTCGTCGACCGCCCACCAAGTGACAATGCCCCGGCAACGATTGTTGCAGCGCTCGGCCCGGACGCTGACAGGGGGCCAAAATGGAGTCATTTCGTATCCGTGACATGCCGGTAAACCTGTCTATGAAGAACGCTCCGGACGACGTGGTCCGACGCTTGAGCACATGCGGCCCTGCATCATCGCTCCCTCCAGGGGAGCTGCTCGCCATTATCGAGGAAGCAGCGCCAGGGCCGAGTATGGTGTCGGCCGAGGACGTGCTGGCTGAGGTGCGTCGCCCGCGCTTTTGCAGTTCGAGCTCGCCAATATCGCCGTCAAGGAACTGCGACGGCACCCCAAGCAACGGGTCGCTAATCGACTACATGGTATGGTCGGCTGTCCATCGAGTTCGTCGGAAACCACGTCGCCCTGGTCAACTCGGCCAAGCAAACCCGCCTGACCGCCTACGACGTGAGTTATCTGTGGCTGAGCGCGCGACCTCCACGCGATGCTCATTACACTTGAAGAAGCATTTAGGCGCTGCGACCATCGTCTGACCCGGCAAATCTGAACATCAAAACCCAGAGACGGTTTGTTTCGAGGCTCGTTTCCTCCGCCAGTCGCATCAATCGAACCACTCTCCCCGCCGACCTGCCAGCCAGAAAAACACGTTGTTTCAAAGTGGTTTGGCGACTTGGCTGGGAACCACATAAGTCAGCCGGGGCACCAAATATTCTCTCTTCCGCCCCCTTCTCCGAAACCTGGGAACTACGCCAGTTTAGTACCCAGCTTATGATGTCAATGTTCTCAAAGGGTTGCAGGGCGGGTAGCTGAGTACTGTTTCGAACAAGCAATCGCCATGCAAAACGTTCTGTAAATGTTCCGACAGCGGGCGATCCGACCGCTTCCTCGACAACGAACTTGGCCAGCGGCCCTTAGGTCAGGCCGAGAGGTGCGGCCGGCCGGGATTGATCGCCGTTGGCCGCGAAGCTGAGTGATGCCCGAATCGGAGCGGCAGAAAACCTCGTAAAAATCGACGCCGAAGGTTCGATTACCCTCCGCATCCGTCGAGCGCACACTCAGTACTTTCCTCACGACGCCCTGGACATTGATGGAAACCCCGTCCCTGGCACAGTCGCTGTTGGGATTGCACGATGGGAAGCGCGCATGGAAATCGTTCGACTAGGCTCCCTCGGCCGGATATATGTGAAACGCCTAATCTTTGATCCGCTCGGCAAGACCGCAGCTGCCGCTTTGTATCCGCCTCGTTGTCCGGTGTGCCGGCGCTCGATCCCACCTCCAAACATCGCGCCCTGCACTACCCGTTTTACGGTATGCTACGCGTTGCAGCATGTAACCACAGGAGCGAAGCGGAATTCAGCTAGGCTACACTTCATCACTATTACCATTGTATGCGCACGGCCATGCGCCTGAAGTTCTCAATAAATAAATTTAGGAATTTGGCATCGCCCTTAGCGAACCCGGCACCAATCAACAACTTTTTCATTGACTCCGCCTGGATCTCGGCAATCAGTCTGCTAGCATTCCTCTTATCCCACCCGACTCGACCGACTGGCATATGGGGCATGTCGTAGCCTGAATTGCCCGCGAGTTGTTTCTGAAGACTTTCCTTATCGTTCCGCTCAAGAAAGGCGAGCGAGCCGAGTATTTCGAAGCGCTCGAACACCAGCTCGATGTCAGGAGTAAGCCCAGAGAACGCTTTGCTCCACTTGGAGAACAGCGCAAAGAGGTGATCGCTAAACGGTGTTTTCCGATTCTCAAGCCCCTCGATCTGCTTCCAGGCATCATTGTAGGTACCATTCCATGCGTGCAGGAAAAGCCCCTCGACCGCCCTGAAGCTCTCGTAGTGCTGTCGCTCGATCTCTGCACTTAGCAAAGCATGCAGTGAACCCCACCTACCGGCGCGAGTGAGGCCAAGGCCATATGCAGTGAAAACGAGAACTGCTGGATATGAGCGGAGGTTGAGGAACACGGTCAGCCCACTGCCAACAGTTTCAGCGTGAGCATAGAGGCTGCAGACTACATCAAATACAAGCGGCAACTCGCTGCCATCGCCCCACCTGCCGAGCACGCCGGCCATACTGGCAAGTGCCTCGGTTGCGGCCTCATATTGACGCACGACCGCATTGAAGACGACCCGGTCCAATTTGTGCGGAAGCGCGAATTCCGAAGAGTCAAGCCTCGCGACGACCCGCTCCGTCTCCTGAGTGAGGAGCTCGTCGAGCTGAATGCGATACTCTGGCTTCGCGAGAAAGCGCTTGGCGCTGTTTACCAGAAGTTCGATGCTCAGCGGATTTTGGCGATGGTTCTGCTGAAGAGTCTCGACGCGCTGCTGCAGCGCCTGGAANAACCTGTCAGCATCAATAATCGAAATCACGCGGGCGCGGCGATGATTGACAAGCTCTTGCGCTCCCGTCCCGAGGTCCCCGCGCGTTGCCCAAAAGACGGAATACCGGCGGTTCGGCGCGCGAAGAAAGGCCGCACGGAGAGCATGATCCCACTCACCTGACCAGCCGCAGATGATGAGGCCGTGTTCATCTAAAATGCGGTCGAGAAGGGCGCGATATGGCGGGNNGTAATCGCTGAGCTCCTCCTCGGTGTTGAGAATTCGGGCATCCTTGTAGTCGCCATGGAGCTTGAGGATGTAGCAGTCGCAATGCGTGATTGGCTCAGCGCCCGCCAGCGCATCGACGGAAGCCACCACCGTCGGCTCTACCCCAAGCTCCCGCAGTGCACTTTCCATCAGTCGGTCGAAATTGGTGGTGATGATGACGCGGATATATCCGGCGCGCACCAGAGCGGCGATGGCTTTGTGAGCCGCTGTTGGGACCTTCCGTCCCTCTTCCCGGTCTTCTTCTGTCGGCTCAATATAGCTGTGCAGGATGGAGCGGCGTTCTTCGGACGATGAGGCAAGCTCCTCAAGGAGCACGGAGTAGTTCGGCTCTTGACCGGTCCGTTCCCGATACCAAGCGGCCCAATTCGCCTGATCCTTGATGCCCTGCGCCAGCGCCNNACGCCGGATCAGGTCAAGGGTAATTTCCCAGCCGGTTGGGATCTCGGCGGTGCGCGAAAGGCCGGAGCCGACCAGGACGGCGAAGACGCCTTTGTTCTCGTAAACCGAGAATGCGAACTGCGTGAGGGTCGCTGACCAAAATAGTCATAATGCCTCCTCTTTCGCCCAAGAAATTGCGCAGAGTGAATAGCGTTGGTCTCAGTGAAACGCGGCCCGTCGCATGGCATTTTTGCTGTGATGCAGCGGCGGGTTAGGCTTTGCCTTCGCGCCATACAGGTCTGCTTAATCACCCTTACCTTACCTCACCTGGGTCTGCAACGGAGACCTCCAACAGTCGTGTATGGTGAAGTCTCGGTGATCGACCAACATCGCTTTTTCGGCCGTCCAGCACATGCCCGCAATCGGGTTGGCCACGGAGCGTTGGATCCATGCACGGTTGGGTGTGTTGTCAAAAGACTCATCGCCTATTTCGAAAGAAAGCGTCGCCTTTGCTCATTCCACGTGCTCGGCATCACCCCGTCAACTCCTCCAATTGCATCCCTTTCGGCTGGCGACCATCGATGATTGACTCCTGAATATCGGGCGCCAACAGCGTCAGTCGCAGCAGCCGGTTGACGAAACTGCGGGTGACGCCCTCGGTCTCGGCCAGCTCCGCCGCCGACCGGTACTCTGTGTCTTCCAGCATCCCCTTCCAGCGATGCGCTCGGGCCAACGCCCGAATCAGCGTCTCGTCCGGCCGTGGCTTTGCCGGCGCCCAGGCGTCACCGCCGTCGGGGGCGATGATCGCCTTGCGGCCACCCAGCCGCTTCCACGTCATTGGGATGTGGACGATGATCGTCGTGCCGTCGAGCTCCCAATTGTCGCCGGCAATCCTTGGCTTCGCTTTCATGCTGCCGCCATCAACCGAAGCTCCTCGACCAGCGTCTGCAGCCCCTCGGCACGAAGGCGGATCTGCATGCCCTCGGGCGCGAGATCGACCCGCTCGACCAGCAGGCGGACGATGCGCGCCTGCTCGGCCGGGAACAGTTCGTCCCACAGCGGCGCCAAGTCGGTGATGGTCTTGACGACGTCGCGTTCGCGAATGGCCACGTCGCCGTCGTGCTTTGCCGCCGCCCACGTGCGCGCGATGATCTCGGGCGTGCGCAGCAGGTGGCGCACCTGAGCGACGACCGCTTCCTCGACCTCGGCCGCCGGCACGCTGCGAACCGGGCATTCGGCGTAGCCCTGGCGGATGGCGTCGCTGGCGACGTAGTAGCGGTAGAGCTTGCCGTGCTTTCTCGTATGCGAGGGCGTCATCGCGTGCCCACCCGGCGCGAAGATCAGGCCGCGCAGCAACGCTGGCGTCTGCGCACGCGTGCCGTTGGCGCGTGCCACCCGATTAGCGGCGAGAACGGCCTGCACCTTCTCCCAGATCGCCGCGTCGATGATCGCCTGGTGCTCGCCGGGATAGCTGGTCCCCTTGTGCACCGCCTCACCGAGGTAGACCCGGTTGCTGAGGAGCTTGTAGATCGCCCCCTTATCGATCGGCTTGCCGGGCCGATTCTTGCCGTCCTGCGTCGTCCA
The DNA here is from genome assembly GCA_013414705.1 of Defluviicoccus sp. GTDB lineage: Bacteria > Pseudomonadota > Alphaproteobacteria > Rhodospirillales > Defluviicoccaceae > Defluviicoccus. Next base: position 550,910 of record CP058705.1, on the reverse strand, counting down.
GGACTTGGTGGTGTGGCCGGCATGCCGCAGCTCCTGTGCCAGCTTCGTCACCGAACCGAGCCGTAGGAACCGGCTGAAGACGAGCCGTACCAGCTCCGCTTCCGTCTCGTTGACCACCAGTTTGCGATCGCCGACGTCATAGCCCAGCGGCGGGACGCCGNNCCCATCCACATGCCGCGCGCGGGAAGCCGCGAACTTGTCGCGGATGCGCTCGCCGATCACCTCGCGCTCGAACTGGGCAAAGCTGAGCAGGATGTTGAGCGTCAGCCGGCCCATCGACGTCGTGGTGTTGAACTGCTGAGTGATGCTGACGACCGAGACGTCATTCTTGTCGAAGACATCGACAATCCGGGCGAAGTCGGTCAGCGAGCGGGACAGCCGGTCAACCTTGTAGACGACGATGACATCGATGCGGCCGGCCTCGACGTCGCGCAGCAGCCGCTGTAGCGCCGGGCGCTCCAGGCTGCCGCCCGAGTAGCCGCCATCGTCGTAACGGTCGCCGACGACGATCCAGCCTTCGCTCTTCTGGCTCTGGATATAGGCCAGCCCCGCCTCGTGCTGCGCATCGAGCGAGTTGAACTCCATCTCCAGGCCCTCTTCCGAGGACTTCCGGGTGTAGATCGCGCAGCGCAGCTTGCGGACCGGTGTCTTCACGTGCCGCTCCGGTGATTGCGCAGCCCCCAGAACAGCGGGCCGGACCAGCGCGTGCCGGTGATCGCGCGCGCGATGGCGGACAGCGACTTGAACTTCCGCCCCTGGCACTCGAAGCCATCGTCGAGCACGGTGGCGGTGTGCTCGACGCCCCGCCACTCGCGGATCAGCCGCGTACCGCTGATCGGCCGGTCACCCTTGCGCACTGGCACCTTGCCCTTCACCCGCCGATCTTCCTCCTCGACCAGCGCCTTCAGCTTCGCCTCGGCCCACGCCGACAGCCCGCCCATGGCCAGCTCCTGAATGCGATAGGCGAGCCGCTTGACCAGGAACGCTCGGTTGTAGGGCGGAGGCTCACGATCGTAGAGCTCGCGCCACAGCTGCTTGAGCTCTGCCGTCGATTTCTCCGGCAGCGCCGCCACCTGGGCCAACGCGCTGTCATGCATGGCTTTTCTCCGTCCACAAAGGGTTCGGCCATGCACGCTCTGCCGGGCGGTGAAGTCCAGGGGAACCTCTCCGCTGCTTCCGACCTGCGCTTCGCGTCGTCGCGCGCGCAGCCGGATCAGCCCCACCGCCAGGATCTCGGCGACTTCGCGCAGACGCTCGTCGGTGCTCATTCGGCGCCGGCATTGCGAGCGCCTAGACGGTCGCCGCCGTCGTCAACCTGGCGCGCGCCGACGTCCGGCATGCGACCGGGCCGGAGGACTGGGACGCCGATGCGTGGGCGCTGAATACGCCCGCCGGCATCGTCGATCTGCGGACCGGCGAGATGCGAGCGCACGATCGACAGGCGCTGTGCTCGAAGATCACCGCGGTAGCGCCCGCCGACGCGGACTGCCCGCGCTGGCGACACTTCCTCGCAGAGGTCACCGGCGGCGACGCCGCGCTGCAGGCATTCCTGACGCGGGTCGCCGGATACGGCCTGACCGGCAGCACGCGCGAGCATGCGCTGTTCTTCCTCTACGGCACCGGCGCCAACGGCAAGGGGACGTTTCTCAACACCCTGACCGGCATTCTCGGCGACTACGCGCAGGTCGCGGGGATGGATACCTTCACCGAGAGCCCCACCGACCGGCATCCGGCCGAACTCGCGGTGCTGCGCGGCGCCCGCGTCGTCGCCGCGCAGGAGACCGACGAGGGACGCCGCTGGGCGGAGAGCCGGATCAAGGCGCTGACCGGCGGTGATCCGATCACTGCGCGGTTCATGCGCCAGGACTTCTTCACCTACACCTCGCAGTTTAAGCTGATGATCGCCGGCAACCACGAGCCCGGTCTGCGCAACATCCACGAGGCGGCATTGTCAGATCTTCACGAGACATTCGAACTGGGTAAAGCTGCTTGCGTGTGTTCACGCGATGTTCGCAACGATGCTCGATTGAGCAAAAGCGGTGGCACGGAAGATATGCAGGGTTCGGCGCGAGATCAGATGGCATTGGACGTTGAACGTGTTGTAAACGGCAGCGTGAACGGACAGAAAGCGCTGGGTTGAACCCGGGTCTTTGAATCCCAGCCACGACCGCTTTCGCCTGCGCACTGGCCGATGTGAATTCTCGGCTCGATTATTTGAACGGCCACCAGTTACGTATCGTCGCTGCATGCCGAGCGTGCGAAGCGCTGTCCCATAGGATCTCAGCTTGTCCGTCACGATGGCTTCGGGACTCATCCCCTGTTTTTTCAAGAAGTTGGAGAGTATCGGGATTTTCGTGTTTGGGCCATGACGATGGATAGGAAGGAGACATCGCATGGCACGATGCAAACCACCTGTTATCCCGGACGCGCTGCTGGACCAGTTGCTGGCTGGAACGGACGCGAAGAGCGCGTTTGACAAGGACGGGCTGCTGGACGAGTTGAAGAAGGCGCTGGCCGAACGCGTGTTGAACGCGGAGATGGATCATCATCTCGAGACCAGTGAATACCGGGGCGAAGGTAATGGCAACCGGCGCAACGGCTACGGCAGGAAGACGGTGCTGACCGGGACGGGGAAGATCGACCTGGCGGTGCCGCGGGATCGGCTGTCGAGCTTCGATCCGCAGCTGATCGCCAAGTACCAGCGGCGGTTTCCCGGCTTTGACGAGAAGATCGTCTCGATGTACGCCCGCGGCATGAGCACGCGGGAGATTCAGGGCCATCTGCGCGAGCTGTACGGCCTCGACGTCTCCCCTGATCTGATCAGCGCCGTCACCGACGCGGTTCTGGAGGAGGTGGCGGAGTGGCAGAACCGTCCCCTGGACGCTCTTTATCCATTGATTTTCTTCGATGCGATCCGGATCAAGGTCCGTGATGAGGGAACCGTCCGCAACAAGGCGGTCTACGTTGCTCTGGGCGTCCGGCCGGACGGGACGAAAGACGTTCTCGGGCTCTGGATCGAGCAAAGCGAGGGCGCGAAGTTCTGGCTGCGGGTGATGAACGAGCTGAAGAGCCGCGGCATTGATGACGTCCTGATCGCCATTGTCGACGGCCTGAAAGGGTTCCCCGAAGCGATCACCGCGGTGTTTCCGCAAGCCCAGGTGCAGACCTGTATTGTGCACCTGATCCGCCATTCGCTGGCGTTCGTTTCGTACAAGGACCGGAGGGCTGTCGCGGCGGATTTAAAGACGATCTACAAGGCACAGGACGCCGATGCCGGCGAGATTGCGCTTGAAGAGTTTTCTGCAGGTCCGTGGGGAANNAAATATCCGGCAATTTCCCACTCCTGGCGGCGAAACTGGTCGGAAGTTGTGCCGTTCTTCGCATTTCATGATGACGTTCGTCGGATGATCTACACCACAAATGCGATTGAAAGTCTGAACGCCAAGCTGCGCCGGGCGGTCCGTGCCAGAGGACATTTCCCCACCGACGAGGCGGCTCTGAAGCTCCTGTTTCTGGTGTTGAACCGGGCGGCCAAGGAGTGGAAAATGCCCNCCAGGGAATGGGCGATGGCCAAGGCACAGCTCGCCATCCTCTTCGAAGACCGCTTCACCGCGGCATTATGAAAACGGCCTACGCACGAAAATTCTGACAGTCTCCGTTCTTCGCGTTTCATGATGACGTTCGTCGGATGATCTACACCACCAATGCGATTGAAAGTCTGAACGCCAAGCTGCGCCGGGCGGTCCGTGCCAGAGGACATTTCCCACCGACGAGGCGGCTCTGAAGCTCCTGTTCCTGGTGTTGAACCGGGCAGCCAAGGAGTGGAAAATGCCCCCAGGGAATGGGCGATGGCCAAGGCACAGCTCGCCATCCTCTTCGAAGACCGCTTCACCGCGGCATTGTAAAAACGGCCTACGCACGAAAATTCTGACAGTCTCAAGTTGCGGAGCGATTTAAGCGCAGCGCGCTTATTGCGGCGTTGCTGGACCAGGAACTTGAACCGCCCGGGATTGCTGGAGGCTCCAACTCTTGAGAAGGTGGAGCCAGGATGAGCAAGACGACGAACAAGTTTTCGCCTGAGGTCCGCGAGCGCGCGGTCCGGATGGTGACGGAGCATCAGGGGAGCACGCCTCGCGCTGGGCGGCGATTGTCTCGATTGCAGCCAAGATCGGGTGCGCACCGCACACGCTGAACGACTGGTTCAACAAGGCGGCCGTGGACAGCGGCAAGCGAGCCGGCGTTCCTTCCGATGTGGCGGAGCGGCTGAAGGCTCTGGAGCGCGAGAACCGCGAGCTTCGGCAGGCGAACGAGATTCTTCGCAAGGCGTCCGCGTATTTTGCCCAGGCGGAGCTCGACCGCCGGTCGAAGCCATGATCGCCTTCATCGACGATCATCGTGGGGCATACGGGGTCGAGCCGATCTGCAAGGTGTTGCCGATCGCCCCTCCACGTATCACGCTCGTGCTGCCCGGCGTCGGGACGCAGGCCTGCTGTCGCGGCGGGCGAGGCGGGACTTGGCGCTGAAACCCGAGATCGCCCGGGTCTTCGCCGAGAACTTCGCGGTCTATGGCGTCCGCAAGGTCTGGCGGCAGCTCGGCCGCGAGGGAATATCCGTCGCCCGCTGCACGGTCGAGCGGCTGATGCGGAGCATGGGCTTGCAAGGGTTGTGCGCGGCAAGCCGGTGCGCACCACGATCAGCGACAAGGCGGCGCCGTGCCCGCAGGATCGCGTCAACCGACAGTTCCACGCTCCGGCGCCGAATGCGCTCTGGCTCAGCGATTTCACCTATGTGGCCACCTGGGCGGGCTTCGTCTATGTCGCCTTCGTCATCGACGCCTTCGCCCGGCGGATCGTCGGCTGGCAGGTCAGCCGGACGGCACATGCGAGCTTTGTCCTCGACGCGCTGGAACAGGCGCTGCGCGAGCGTCGGCCAATCCATCGCGGCGGCCTTGTCCACCATAGCGACCGTGGCAGCCAGTATGTCTCGATCAAATATACCGAGCGCCTGGCCAAGGCCGGGATCGAGCCGTCGGTCGGCAGTGTCGGCGACAGCTACGACAACGCGCTCGCGGAAACCATCAACGGTCTCTACAAGGCCGAGGTCATCCACCGGCGGGGACCATGGCGCAGCTTCGAAGCCGTCGAGTTCGCCACGCTCGAATGGGTCGACTGGTTCAATAACCGGCGCCTTCTCGAGCCGATCGGACACATCCCGCCCGCCGAGGCCGAGGCACGGTTCTCCGCCGCCCTGGACAGCGCACAGGTAATGGCAGCATGAGCACCCGGTCCGGTTGCAGCAAGGATCGCCGGGTGCTCGGCGGCGTCAAGGCATCCACGCCGCACCCGGCGCGGACCCTCCTTGACCCCGCCTGCGCCTCCCGGCACCCCGGAGTGCAGGTCGGCGCCGAGGAATGGTCCCTCGGTCTCACCAAGGAATGCTCGTCAACACCACGTCACATGATCGGCAAAATTTGACCCCAGCAGCCTCCGGAGAATCCGGGGCAGTTCAACTCCAGCACTTTCCCTTCGGCATCGACGGCGCGCCACAGATACATCGAACGGCCACCAATGGAGACGAACATCTCATCAAGATGCCACCGTCCGACCGGCTTGGGACGCCCAGCCTTGAGCCGCCTCACGTACGCGATTCTGAACTTCGTCACCCAGCGACGGATCGTTTCGTAGCTGACTTCCAGGCCACGTTCCGCCAACAGGTCTTCGACGTCCCTGAGGCTGAACTGAAAACGCAGATAGAGCCACACCGCGTGCTGAATCATGCTCGGCGGAAATTGGTTACGGGCGCACGAGATTGGGTGCATTGACGGACGCTACCCGCCGCAACCACACATGCCAATGTTCCCGTGCCAGTGCCCTTCCAACCTTTCCGTCGTCGAATGCCGACAAACTTACGCACACGCCTTCGACGCCTTGGCGGAGGCCCTCAGCGCTTGCGGTACCGCTCAAGGCTCGGCAGCAACGCAGTGCTCGCACCTGTTTACGCTGACAATGCTCCCACAACGCAGCTTTTTAGGTATTGCTAAATTACCCCAACCAGGCTAACATTTTCCTTGGGGGAAAGAGCAGATCGTTCAGCCACTAGTGCACTGACGGATGCGGAAGGTGCGGGAGAGCGGCAGTTAACCGCTTGGACACGCAGCATATCCAATCAAACATCCATCAGTGTCTGAGCACTAGCGGCGCTCGGAGGGCATAAATGACAAATCGATCTATTCTTACAGCTGTATTTCAGCCATTCTTGACCCGTTTGTATTTCCTGGCGCTGGCCGGCTTGCTGACGGCCACTAGAGCGGTTTCTGATCGGTATGAATCGTAAGGATTCACAAAGGGCTGAAAATCTGATTCAGGATGCTGGCTGGGGCAAGGAGGCCAGCATGGATGGGTCAGCCTCTTTCGATAGATTTACGCACGCGGCTGTTAGCGGCGATCGATGCGGGGATGAGTTGCCGAGCGGCCGCGGCCCGGTTCGGCGTGGCACCTTCGACGGCGATCCGGTGGCAGGCGCAGCGGCTCGTGACTGGCAACGCCGTACCCAAGCGCCAAGGTGGCGACATGCGCTCGCATCGCGTCGAGGAACGCCGCGAGGAGATCCTGGCGCTGTGGGAAGCGCGCAAGGACATCACGCTCGATGAGCTTCGCGAGCACCTCGCCGGCATCGGCTTGACGGTGGCGAACTCGACGCTCCACCGCTTCTTCGTGCGCCATTCCATCACGCGGAAAAAGACCGGCCACGCGGTCGAGCAGGACCGTCCCGACGTCTTGAAGCAGCGCCGGGCCTGGTTCGACAGTCAGCTCGACCTCAATCCTGACCGGCTCGTGTTCATCGACGAGACGTGGACCGCGACCAACATGGCACGCAGCCATGGCCGCTCCCCCAGGGGCGAACGCCTGCGGATGGGCTTCCCGCACGGCCACCGCAAGACCACGACGCTGGTCGCGGGGCTGCGGAAGAGCGGCATGGTCGCGCCCATGGTGCTCGACGGACCGATCAACGGCGAGTGGTTCGAAGCCTACGTGGCCCAAGTCCTCGCGCCCGATCTGCGTCGCGGCGACATCGTCATCATGGACAACCTGTCGAGCCACAAGCGCGCATCGGTGCGCGAGTTGGTCGAGGCCGCCGGCGCAACCCTGCTGTTCCTCCCGCCCTACAGCCCAGACTTCAATCCCATCGAAAAAGCCTTCGCCCGCCTCAAAGCCATGCTCCGCAAGGCCGCCGAGCGAACCGTCCAGGGCCTCTGGGAGCTCATCGGCAAACTCCTCGACTTCTTCCAGCCCGCCGAATGCGCCAACTACTTCAGCTCGTGCGGCTATGACCCAGACTGATCAGAATCCGCTCTAATATCCCGATGGAGGCCCGTGCTCAGGAAGAACCAACGTCGGCGCAACTCTACTATCAGTATTCAGTGGCATCGGAACTGGCGCGGATTGCGCGTCAACTGGACAGAGAAGCGAACCGTGCGCAACTCATTCGTGAAATGCTGGACGAGCAGCCAACACACCGATCTTCCTTCTTAGTGAAGCGCTTTGACGCAGAGAGATGGCTGGCGGGACAAACGATCAGCGAGTTTCGCGAAACGGCCGAACCACCCCTATCCGGAGCCGATTTGAAAGCGTCCGCTCTCGAGATTTCTCAAGAAAAGCAGAGTGAATATGCGGCATTGGCGGACCAGATTAGACAGTTAACCGAAGAAGTCAGACGTTTACCTGCAGATNCAAGTCGCGTCTTTCCTGCATTCTAAAAAATTACTAACGATAACGTAATAAAAATAAGCGTACAGGGAGAAATAGGTGGAAATCCACCCCCAGAAACTATGACTGTCGATTATCCAAGTGTAGCCTCACTTCTGTACCACGAGACGTCAACGAGCCTTGTGGTGAAATGCACAGGTACATTAGTAGCATCCAATGCTATCTTGACAGCGGCTCACTGCGGCAAGCCCGACTTCGTTTACTTGCAGCACGGTGGTCTGTTTGAAGTCGAAGGCGTTCCCATCTGCCATCCGAGCTATAGACCCAGCGAAAAAGATCCTGAACCTCACTGCGGAATGCCCAAAGATAAATGGCTGAAAAAGTATAACCACACAGCTGACTTGGCGATCCTCAAACTAAAGCGCACGGTCGAGGGCATCAGCTGGCCGATCATAAACACCGACGATACAGTCTATAATGATTTCGACGCAACAATCGTTGGTTTCGGAAAAAAGCGGGATCTTTACGGCACGCCAACTGGTCTCACGGGAATTAAGATATGGGCTCCAGTGTTTGTGGCCCGCTGCCCCGATTTCGCCGGCACTCTGTGCTGGAGCAATCGGCCGGTGAGTTATCGGGATATGTTTGGCATGAGCTGTAACGGCGACTCGGGCGGCCCGGTGTTCGCGAGCATTGCAGGACAGATCCGACTGGTCGGCGTAATTGCCTCCGTCAATCACAGTTGCTGGGAGAGCAACAGTCAAGGACGTGCCGTCAATCTGGCGTGGTATTCAGCTATGTGGTTGGAACCGTCCCTGCAACGGATTGCCACGAGCAGTACCTTGCAAGGTTTGGGAGCACCCCTGAACGCGACCAAGAATGACCGTCGATTTTCCTTAGAGCAGAAGTGGAACAAAATCGTCTCGGGCACTTGGGATGGTCAGTTCGACGTTATCCCGAATACGACCCTCCTTCGGATTGGCGTGAACACTGCTTGGAATCAATACAACGATTTGCAGAGCTTCAGCTTTAAGGCGGGACCGGTCGGCTCCAGTACCCCTTGTGTGATCAGTCTGNAAAAATCGACCACCGTAGCCGCCTGCGCGCTCTCGAACNCCCCAGCGGGTCCCTGGTTTATGCGTGTTTCGGGCGAGAGTGGGCAGGAGTTTCAGGCAGTGGCGACTCCTTTCTGGCTCCGTAACGAGCGGCGCCGGCGGGCCACTTGAGGGCGGAACTGCCTGCGTCTCAGCGCGACGAAGTCCAATGACAACCGCAAACCAAAAGGAGACGCATAAGATGTCTTTGATGCGCGTGAGCACTCTGATAACAGTCCTATATTTACTCAGCGGCTGTGAAACCTACCAAGCCCTAACATATAGTAACGATCATGCCAGCTACGAAATTAAAGGGGAAAAATTTTACCTCGCGACAATCTCTCCGAAGAGCCCCACTCGCATCACTACAACGGTCAATGACCCACACGCTTCCGACATATGGTCAACTATAGATGATGGGATAAGGGAAAATGCTCTACGCATGCCCCTGAATTAGGAGAACAGCCGGCGTTTGCCTTGCCGGCAGCAGCAATTACTTTTGCTGTTGGCGCATTAATCGACGTCGGCGTTTCCACAATTGGAACACTTGCAGAAAAAACAACAGCAATTTACTAGAACCTATTCTAGTAAAATAAATATTGGAAATTTTTCCCTTAATAATTCAGATGATGATACAACTTGTATAATGTTGCTTAGAACATATGAAAGAAACGATGAACAAATCACTGCGATGATCATGATTCTGAAGTTCGAATCTGTTGGCGATGCCTACACGTTAAAGCCAATTTATCTTGTTCAATATTATCCTGCGGCGAGAACTAGGGTCTGAACCTGATTAACATATTGAAATATTGTTATGCACGTGATTCCAAGGCGGTATTTGAGCCTTGGAGGTGGATATGGCGAACTTGTTCTGGCTGGACGACGACGCCTGGGCGGCGATCGAGCCGCATCTGCCGAAGAACCAGCCGGGAGCACGGCGGGTGGATGATCGTCGCATCATCAGCGGGATCATCCATGTTCTGAAGAGTGGGTGCCGCTGGCGGGATTGTCCGCCGGACTACGGTCCTCCGACAACGGTCTACAACCGTTTCAACCGCTGGTCCCGCCGGGATCACTGGCGCCGGATCCTCAAGGCGCTGGCCGCCGGCCAATGGATCACCACCGCGGTGGCCATGGACGGCAGTTATGTGAAAGCGCACCGCTGCGCTCACGGCGGAAAAGGGGGCGAAGGCTCAGGCGATCGGCCTCTCCCGAGGCGGGCAGACGACGAAAATCCACGCCCTGAGCGATACACTCGGCCGCCCGGTGGTCCTCAAGGTCACCGCCGGCACTGTCTCCGACATCACGATGGCTGAAGACCTGCTGGCCGAGGTCGACACCTGTCGCCACATTCTGGCCGACAAGGGCTATGATTCCGACACCCTGCGGACGGTGATCCGCAAAGGGGCCACACCGGTCATTCCAGGGCGGAGATGCCGCAAACGCAAGATCAGCTTCGACAAACGCCGCTACAAGTTCCGCTGGATGGTCGAAGCCGTCTTCTGCCGCCTGAAGGACTTCCGGCGCGTCGCCACCCGATACGACAAACTCGCCAGAAACTACGCCTCATCTCTCGCCCTCGCCACCATCGTCGCTTACTGGACCTGATTGAGTCCGGACCCTAGTAGCCGGACTAAGGCCGTCGACATGGACGTAGCAGTGACGATCACCACTCTCCGCGGTAAAACGGACGAGCTTCAGGCCACCGCCTTCACAACACAGTCCTATTCAATCAAGAAGGTACGTCGCGTCATCAATCAGGATAAAAAGAATAGCGAAGTGGAGCCAAGCTACAAACTCACACACTCAAGGGCGTTGCGCCAGAAAGGTTACAGGCAAGCGCGATCATTCCATCGACAAAAGAAATCAGCAACGATTGTGGTTGCCGTTACTGAAACCGGAGATGGTGGCAAGATGTTTGGCAAGTTCAAGAAATTCCTGGACGCCAACGCTAAAGCAATCCGCGACGCCGGGCTGGAAGTAGTTAACACTTGGCTCCCCGATTAGAGCGGACGGATCCAGCCACTGCGCCTTTCCCTTCGGCAAGCCACACGAGGGAAAGGCGCACGCCAGCCTATGTCCTTCAGCGACGCAGGATAGCCGTGCCTTCGACAACGGCAGCCGGCATGCCCCGATCACCATTCACGGAGTGAAAAATATGGCTTTTCGTTCTTTGAAGAGGAGCAATCCTGCTTGCCGGATACTTCGAGCCAGAGATGATGGCGATCGGCGATTCGCTATACAATGGAGTTCGGTCGCTGACGTTGACGGGTTCGCTTGCGGCGCTGTCTGCGCCTGCCAGGGTGGCACAGGGGTTGGGTCTGGCCTTCCGAGCGCCAGATTATCCTGGCCGGNTGCTCATGGACCTGGAAGAAGAGCTGCGGCACGTATTCGACCTGAAGCGTATCCGCGCTCACATCATCGCCAATGGCCACTGCTGGCAGAGCGGCACTGATGCATGGTCGATGACACGATTTNTCGATAATATCAGCATTGCCGGTGCGGATTACGAAGATCTGAATCAATGTACTGCCGGTAAAGCGCGTACGCCTATACCTACTCTGCTCGCAGCGCTCGAACAAAATAGCTCACTTAACTTTAGTATTGTTGCCGATCTTTTCTTTGCGATAAATGTTGCTTTCGTATTAAATCCGACACGGCACCCTGAGCTAGATGATCTTACGCCGCTCGAACAGGTCGCTAGCCGGTCGCCGAAGCGGCTACTGATTAATATTGGTAGCAATGAAGGACTGTTTACTACCGGTTTGCACGCTCTATGTTCTGAAGAAAGCATCAGAAAGATAGAGCAAATACCAGAAAAAGCGGAAGCTCTCGCCACCCTGATCCGGCAGTACTGCCCCGGGACGAAGCGCATTTACTTCAATCTTCTGGTTCGGCCACGTGTACTAGCGAATCTGGCGCCAAGATCGGATTCGGAGTTCGACATTACCCCCGGCGAGAGCTATTTTGAGCGGTACATTGGGCGGATTGGAGGCTTAAACGGCATTACAGCCACCGAGATGGAGGACATTGACTCGACAGTTATGAAGGTAAATGCACTAACAGTCTCCAAGATGGAACGCATATTTTCTCAATGCGATCAATCTATTACATTTATTAACTTATTTTCTCTTTCAGATAACCTTGATGGAAAGCATTTTGGAAGGTCAAGAATGCTACAAATAGATAATGGTCGTAGAATTATGCGCTACAGTAACTTGCCTTTCGNNAGTAATATTGCCGGTTTTCAGCATGGTGGACTTTTTAGTCTCGACAACCTTCACCTTTCGTCACTCGGTTATGCAGTGATGGCAAATTTTGTGGGCGATGCAATAGCTGCGTGCGAACGTGTTAGCTATGCAAGAATTTCGATGGACCGCGCCCTTTCAGAGGACACACTCCTCAGAGATCCGCCGCGACACTACGACATGCTCACCTTTCTCGGCGGCTTCGCAGGCCTATTAGGAGTTGATAGCGCTCCACTCGGCTGAGCCTCGCGCCAAGCGCGATCCACGGCTGATTGGGTGGAGAAAAACCAAGCCATCGCCGAGACCGGCGAAATCGGCAAGCCTTGATCCCCGAGCCAAAGTCGACGACACGGCAAGGATTCCGATCAGGTCCTTGGCGTGTCGCGCCGCTCTCGCGCGTATGGCCTGCTTTTAGTCCGCCAAAGTGGCTCGAAATTGCTCCACCGTTGACACCAATAGTCAGCCGGACTGCGAGGCAACTTGTTATATGGTAACGTATAGGAGGCGATCTCGTCCACGCACCCACCAGAATTGATAGGATCGTTGTCCTTGACGCCCCCTCCCGTCTGCTACAACATCGCCATCCTGAAGGTTCGGTGATGCGCAGGCCGGATTGAGGGATACCGGTTCAGGCGCCGCAGGCTCAGCAGGCAGCCCCGGTCGGAGGAAGGGTAAAGTTCAGGCTTGACAGGGTCGGCCAGTTTGGGTATATATTCCTACACAGGGTAGCCGCCCCGGCGCCGGACCGAACAACAGGAGGCTTGGTTCCTCCTGGCGAGGAAGGGTATCCCGCCCGGCCCAGTCCGATACCGCGCCAGCGACAGAGTAAAAACAACGGTTCCAGGTTCCAAAGCCACCTTTTGGTGGCTTTTTTCGTTGTGTATCAAACACGGCTGGAACCCGCCGGTGGAACCGACCGACGTCCCAAGGTTCCAGCCGGAACCTTCGCACGCTAAATATTCTGCATGTTTTCAAACACTTGTCTGGATTTTACCAAACCATGCTGACGGCCCCAAGGTTCCGCCCTGAGCCGCCAAGGTTCCAGCTTTCCGCGCCGCGGCACTGACTCGTCTGTTCCTTTCCGCCGCGGGGTACGAAGTACCCGCGGCTGCACGGTCAGCGGTGACCGGGAGATGAAGGCCCTCTGACGGGCACATCGCCAGGCCAACGATCGCTTGACACTGAGCTCGGGTCGGATAAAAGGAATTTATTCGTACACCCGCAGTGTCTCCACCGTGCGGGTGGTGCATCTCCCCCTTCCAATCAGGACGTTTGCGATGCTGCGGTTTTGCCCCGAGCAGATCGAGCGCTGGCCGATCGCGCGCCTGCTGCCGTACGCGAAGAACGCCCGGACGCACTCGGACGAGCAGGTGACGAAGCTGGCGGCGTCGCTGGTCGAGTACGGCTGGACGGCGCCGGTGCTGGTGAGCGATGCCGGCGAGATCATCGCCGGGCACGGCCGGCTGCTGGCGGCGCAGCAGCTCGGGCTTGACGCAGTGCCGGTCATTCGCCTGTCGCATCTGAGCCCGGGGCAGGTCCGCGCCTACCGGATTGCCGACAACCGGCTCGCCGAGCTGTCCGGCTGGGACGAGGAGCTGCTGGCGGCCGAACTGCAGGCGCTGGGTGCGGACGGGTTCGACCTGGGCCTGACCGGTTTCGAGGGCGACGAGCTCGACCGGCTGCTGGCCGCGCTCGATGAAGAGGGTAACGACGATGCGGTGGCCGGCGAGGACGTCATCCCCGAGCCACCGGCCGAACCGGTCTCACGGGTGGGCGACCTGTGGCTGCTGGGCGAGCACCGGCTGCTGTGCGGTGACGCGACGGAATCCCACGACGTGATCCGGGTGATGGACGGGCAACGGGCGGTCCTGTTCGCCACCGATCCGCCGTACCTGGTCGACTACGACGGCAGCAACCATCCCGGCACGCAGGGCCGTGGGGCCAGGACACCGGCATCACCTGGGATGACGCCAGCCAGGGCCCGGCACTGTATGAGGATTTATCCGCGAGGCGGTCGCGCACGCCATTCTGCCCAACGCCGCCTAGTACTGCTGGCACGCCAGCCGCAGGCAGGCGATNGGTCGAGCGTGTGGGAGCAGTTCGGCGCCTTCGTCCACCAGCAGATCGTCTGGGCCAAGGACCGCGGCGTCCTGACCCGCTCGTTCTATCTGTGGCAGCACGAGCCGTGCTTCTTCGGCTGGCTGAAGGGCCACAAGCCGCCGCGCATCGGCAGCGACTATGCCGGTACGGTGTGGAGCNATCCCGACGGTCAGGGGGATGAGCGGGTCGAGCATCCGACGTCGAAGCCGATCGAGGTATTCGCCCTGCCGATGCGCCAGCACAGCAAACACGGCGAGATCTGTTTCGAGCCATTCAGCGGTTCCGGCTCGCAGATCATCGCCGGCGAGACCACCGGCCGGCGGGTGTTCGCGATCGAGATCAGTCCGCAATACGTCGACGTGGCGGTCAAGCGCTGGCAGACGCTGACCGGCCGGGACGCACTGCTGGATCAGGATGGCCGAACCTTCGAGGCCGTCGCCGCCGAACGACTGCGCAAGGCAGCCTGAGCCAGCTTGAAACGGCGACCGCCGGGTCACGGGAACCCGGCGGCATCGACGGTTCGGCTGTGGTTGCCTCAGTCCACCAGACGATAGACCCGCTCGCCGCCCCGCGGCTTCTCGGAGATGACATTCAGCCCGCGGCGCTTCTTCAGCGCCCCGGCGAGCACGCCCGGACCGTGTGCGCCATCCACCCCAGTTGGCTCATCATCTGGGCGATGGTCGCTCCCTCCGGGCGGCGGAGCATGCCGATCAGCAGCGCCTCCTTGCTGCTCTCGCGCGGAGCACGCGGGTCGCGCGGCGACCGCAACTCGCCTGCCGGGCGGGCCGGTCGCGATCTGCGGCGGCTTTCGCCTCGCTCGATCGCGGCGCGCAGCACCGCCAGGATCGCGTCCGGCCGGAGTCGCCGGGCCGCTCACGCTCTGCCAGCAGCCACTGTTCTGCGGCCTGACATGCCGCCAGCAGCTGCTGACGAACGCCGATGATGGCCTCCGCTGGCGCGGGTTCGACAGGAAGTTCATCAGCCGCAGACTCGGTAGATGCGGATGTATCTTCTTCATCCGTCGCCGCCTCAGCCGGCTCGACCAGCTGTGCGCGCCAGGCGTCGGTGCTGAGCCGGCCATCAAGCAGCCCGTCTGCGGCGGCGAACACGTCCGCTGTGGACAACCCCAGAGCGGCCGCGGCGCGCTCGATGGCCTTCATCGCGGTCTGCTTGCTGTTGGGGTTGCGGCGCTGGTTCTCCAGCGCGCTCAGGATCAGCGCCAGCTGCGCCATGCTGTAGGTGGGCTCGGTCATCGGGGTGTCTCCGTCATCGGGGTGCCGCGCGACGCGGCGCCTGCCACCACCTCAAGCCCCGAAGCCCGCCGGAGCTCGGGGCCTGGGCGATCACCCACCTTTATGTTCTTGTTCTGTCTCATCAGTAAGCCCTGAACGGGCTCAGATATCCAGCAGAAGAGCGAGCAACATCATGGCTTTGTTGGACCAACACGGATCATCTGATGATCTCCTGGAGGCACAATGAGCGACCAACCGACGTGCGGTGCCCGCAAGCGCATCGGCCTGAGCGAACGGCAATACGCCGCCCATGCCGGCATCTCCCGCGGAGCCATCCGCAACGCCCGACGGGCGGGACGGCTGGTGTTCCATCCCGACGGTTCGATCGATGCCGCGGCCTCGGACCAAAGCCGCATCACGGCCAGACCGCCAACACGAAACGCCCGGACCTCGGCCTCTTCGGACATCCCTGCCGATGCCCGCTGTCCGATGTGCGGCAGCGTCCGGACAACTCTGTCCGATCCCGCTCCGGCCGAGCCTCAGACCACGCGGAACTCTGGAGAGCAAAAGCAGGCAGCGATCCTGATGGTCGACTGCCTGCGCATTTACCGCTGTGCCTGACAGAGACACCACTCCTACGAAGGACAATCCCATGAGTCAGCAGGGCCTGAGCGAGCGTGACTACGCGCGGCACATCGGCCGCTCGCGTGGCTCGGTGCAGAAGCTGCGCGCGGCCGGCCGTCTGGTGTTCCACGCCGACGGCTCGATCGATGCGACCGCGTCGGACGCACAGCGTGCCCGCACCGCCGATCCCGCACGTCAGCGAGGGCCGCGTGTCATCGTCAGCGAGCCAAGCGTGGCCGCGATGAAGCCGGTACCCGAGGCGGCGGTGGGCGCGGTGAGCGAGACGCTGAAGGAACAGGGCCTGCCGACACCGTCGGCAGGGGCGCTGACCTATCTGCAGGCACGCACCGCCAACGAGGTGCTGAAGGCGCAGGAGCGCCGGCTGCGGCTGCAGAAGCTCAAGGGCGAGGTGGTCGACCGGGCCAAGGCGGCGGCGCTGGTGTTCCGCCTCGCCCGCCAGGAGCGCGACGCCTGGCTCGGCTGGCCGGCGCGCATTGCGGCGACTATGGCCGCCGAACTGGGCGTGGGCACGCACGAACTGCAGGCCGCGCTCTATGAGCACGTCCGCGATCATTTGCAGGAGCTTTCCGAGATCGCTCCCGACTTCCGCTGAGCCGATGTCCCTGATCGATACGCTCGCCACCAGCGATGACGGCGAGACGCTGCTCAGCGGCTGGACCGACGGACTGGGGCCCGATCCGGATCTCACCGTCTCGGCGTGGTCGGACCGCTACCGCATCTTGAGCCCGCGCGGCGCCAGCGAAGCGGGACCGTGGCGGACCAGCCGCACGCCGTATCTGCAGGAACTGCTCGACGCGCTCAGCCCCCGGTATCCGGCGCAGCGAGTGGTGTTCATGAAGGGCGCGCAGCTGGGGGCGTCGGAGAGCGGCTGTAACTGGATCGGCTTCGTCATCCACCACGCCCCGGGCCCGATGCTGGCAGTGCAGCCGACGCTGGATCTCGCCAAGCGGTTCTCGCAGCAGCGCATCGATCCGCTGATCGCGGAATGTCCGGCACTGCGGCAGAAGGTGGCCCCGGCGCGCTCGCGCGATGCCGGCAACACCCAGCTGTCGAAGGAGTTCCCGGGCGGCATCCTGGTGATGACCGGGGCGAACAGTGCCGTCGGCCTGCGCTCGATGCCGGTGCGCTACCTGTTCCTCGACGAGGTCGACGCCTATCCGCCGTCGGCCGACGACGAGGGGATCCGGTCGCGCTTGCCGAAGCCCGGACCCGCACCTTCTCCTGGCGGCGCAAGGTGTTCCTGGCCTCGACGCCGACGATCAAAGGCTTGTCGCGGATCGAGCGCGAGTTCGAGGCCTCGGACCAGCGCCGCTACGTCGTGCCGTGTCCGCACTGCGGATGCGAGCAGCACCTGGTGTTCGAGCGGCTGCGCTGGCAGTCGGGCCAGCCGGAGACGGCGGCCTACGTCTGCGAAGGCTGTGAGCGGCCGATCGCCGAGCACCACAAGACGCAGATGCTGGCGCGCGGGCGCTGGCAGGCGACCGCCACCAGCGCCGATCCGCTGACCGTGGGCTTCCATCTCTCCAGCCTGTACTCCCCGGTGGGCTGGCTGACCTGGGAGCGGATCGCGCGGGACTGGGAAGCGGCACAGGGATCCGATGAGGCGAAGCGCAGCTTCGTCAACACCGTCCTCGGCGAGACCTGGGTCGAGACCGGCGAGGCGCCGGACTGGCAGCGCCTGTATGAGCGGCGCGAAGACTTCGCCTGGAGCAGCGTGCCCAAGGGCGGACTGTTCCTGACCGCCGGTGTCGACGTGCAGAAGAACCGGATCGAGGCGTCGATCTGGGCCTGGGGCCGCGGGCTGGAGAGCTGGCTGATCGACCACCGGATCATCGACGGCGGTCCCGGCGATCCCGGCTGCTGGGCACAGCTGGCGGCGCTGCTCATCGAGACCTGGCCGCACGTCTCGGGGCCCGCCTCGGCCTGGCGCGGCTGGCGATCGACACCGGTTACGAAGCGTCTGCCGTCTACGCCTGGGCCCGTCAGCAGGGCTTTGCCCAGGTGCTGCCGGTCAAGGGCGTCGACGGATTCAATCGTGTTGCCCCGGTTGCCGGGCCCACCCACGTCGATGCCACCGAGGGCGGGGTGAAGGTCCGCCGCGGTGCGGCTGTGGACCGTCGCCGTCGCGACGTTCAAGAGCGAGACCTACCGCTTCCTGCGGTTGGCGGCACCGACGGACGATCAGCCCACAGCGGGCTATATCCACCTGCCGCGCGGGGTCGACCTGGAGTGGATCCGCCAGCTGGTCGCCGAGCAGCTGGTGACGGTGAAGACGAGGCGCGGCTTCAGCAAGCTGGAGTGGCAGCAGCTGCGCGAGCGCAACGAGGCACTCGACTGTCGCGTCTATGCGCGCGCCGCCGCCTGGATCGCCGGTGCCGACCGCTGGCCGGAGCGCAAGTGGCGGGAGCTGGAGGAGCAGCTCGTTGCCCTTGAGACCGCTGGTGTCGCGTTTGCCTCGGCTGCCGCTTCGGGCAGCGTCCCCGCCCCGATCGCACCGGCCGCTCCGCTTGCAGCAGCCGCCCCGGTCGCACCGGCCGCCCCGGTCGCACCGGCTGCCGGGCGGCTGCGGCAGGCGCCGCGGCGCGGCCGGCGCGTGTTCCGATCGAGCTACCTGAGCTGAGCCGGATGACCTGAGATGACGCTGGAGGAACTGAGCGCACACCGGTCGGCGCTGCTGGCGGCACGCCTGCGCGGCGTGCGCACCGTCGACTACGACGGCAGGCGGATCACCTATGCCACCGACGCCGAGATGGCGGCGGCGCTGGCCGACGTCGAAAAGCGCATCGTGCGCGCCGAGGGCGGACTCGTGCGTCGGCGCATCCTCACCTCGGCATCGAAAGGGCTGTAGATGTCCCGGACACACAGGACCGGGATTCTCCACCGCTGGCGCCGGCAGGTGGGGGCGTTCATCGGCGGTTTCGAGGCCGGGCTCGGCAATCGTCGGCTCAGGNGATTCCAGCCGAGCCGGGCGCACCTGAACACGCTGATTGCAGCATCCGGTGCGGATATTACCGCGCGCGCCCGCTGGCTGATCCGCAACAACGGCTACGCGGCGAACGCCATCGAGAGCTGGGCCGGCAACGTCGTCGGGGCTGGCATCAAGCCGTCATCGCTGCTCGCGGATGCCGGACGCAAGGCCACGGTGCAGAAGCTGTGGCTGGCGTGGACCGATGAGGCGGATGCTGACGGACTCACCGACTTCTACGGCCTGCAGCGCCGGGCGGCGCGCGAGGTGTTCATCGCCGGCGAGGTGTTCTTCCGCTTCCGCCCGCGCCGGTCACACGACGGACTGCAGGTGCCGCTGCAACTGCAGCTGCTGCCGGCGGAGATGCTGCCGCTAACCCGCAACGAGGTGCTGCCCGGCGGCCATGTCATCCGCCAGGGCATTGAGTTCGATCGCATTGGCCGCAGGGTGGCGTATCACTTCTTGCGCCGGCATCCGGGCGACGTCACCGATCCTGGGCTGGTGGGCGAGACGGTGCGCATCCCGGCCAGCGAGATCATCCACGTCATCGATCCGGTGGATGCCGGCCAGCTGCGCGGCGTCTCGAAGTTCGCGCCGGCCATCGTCAAGCTGTTCCTGCTCGACCAGTACGATGACGCCGAACTGGACCGCAAGAAAGTGGCGGCAATGCACGCGCTGTTCATCACCACGCCGGCGCCCGCCGAGCCGTTCGACGGCGCGNGAAAGCACCGGGCGGACGGTGAACGGTCGCTCGACCTGCAGCCGGGACAGATCGTTATGCTGGAGCCGGGCGAGCAGGTGCAGACCTCCGATCCAGCCGACTCCGGCGCCACCTACGAGCCGTTCCAGTACCGGACACTGCTGCAGGTCTCGGCGGCACTCGGCATCCCGTACGCGTATCTGTCCAACGACATGCTGCGCGCCAACTACTCCAACGCGCGGCTGGCGCTGCTGGAGTTCCGCAGGCGGACCGAAGCCTACCAGCATGCGGTCATCGTCTGGCAGCTGTGCCGCCGGGTGTGGGCGCGCTGGATGGACACCGCCGTGTTCTCTGGCGCGCTTGAGCTGCCGGGATACGAGGCAAACCGACAGGAATACCTCGCGTGCGCGTGGCTGCCGCCGAAGTGGGACTGGGTCGATCCGCTGAAGGACGCGAAAGCGGAGATTGAGCAGATCGCCGCCGGGCTGAAGAGCCGCACCCAGGCGCTCGCCGAGCGCGGCTATGACGCCGAGCAGGTCGACGCCGAGATCGCCGCCGATCAGGCACGTGAACGCGAACTGGGACTGAGCTTCGGGAGTGCGACGACGATGTCGGCCGGAGAAGATGCCTTGGCGGGCGAAGTCTCCGATCAGGCGGCCCTTGGCTGAACCTTGGCCTCAATCTCGGCGCCGACCTGATCACGCGCCATCTCCAGGTCATAGGTCGCCTGCATGCCCATCCAGAACTCCGGACTGGTTCCGAAGTAACGGGCGAGCCGAAGCGCGCTGTCAGGAGTGATCGCCCGCTTGCCGTTGACGATCTCACTGACGCGGATCTGCGGCACGTCGATTGCCTTGGCCAGCGCGTACTGGCTCATCCCCAACGGCNNGAAATCCTCGCGCAACACCTCGCCAGGATGGGACGGCGCNAAAATCAGCCATGGGACTGGTCCTCAGTGATAATCGACAACCTCGACATCATGGGCATCGCCGTCCTGCCAGCGAAAGCAGACCCGCCACTGGTCATTGATCCGAATGCTGTACGCACCCTTCCGGTCGCCGGCCAGCGCTTCCAGGCGATTGCCGGGTGGCGCCCTGAGATCGTCAAGTTTGCGCGCGTTGTGAATCTGCATCAGCTTGCGGTTCGCCACCTTGATGATGTCGTTGGGGGCGCCCTTGACAAAGCGACGGGCCCAGGCGGCCTCCGCCGCGGCGTTCCGGAACGACTTGATCACCCGTCCATACTAACTCGTCGCGTTAGCTAACGCGACACATAAGGTCTTCTGCAGAGATGCTCAACCTCCTGGCGGCGCGCCTTGCCTGCCGGCCGTGGGCGATCGCGCCCGCGCGCCTGGATGGCCTGCTCGGCGGCATCGGCGGCATCGGCGGCATCGGCGGCATCGGCGCGCTCGGCATCGAGGCGGCGGCGCCCTCCTGGCTGGCGGAACCAGTGGGCCGGACAGGATACACCGTCACCGAGGGCGGCATTGCGGTGCTGCCGGTCCTCGGCCCGCTGGTTGCCCGCGGCGACGGCTGACCGCACTGCTGGGAGCAACGGAGTACGGCGCGATCGCGAGCGCTGACCGAAGCTGCCGATGATCCGGCGGTGCGCGGCATCGCCCTCGAGCTGGACTCGCCCGGCGGCGAGGTGGGCGGCCTGTTCGACCTCGTCGAGTCCCTGGCCGCCATCCGGGCCCGCTCCGGCAAGCCGCTGTGGGCGGTCGCCTCGGAGTGTGCGCTGTCGGCGGCGTACGCGATCGCATCGGTCGCCGACCGCATCCTCGTCACCCGCACCGGCGAGGTGGGCTCGGTCGGCGTGGTCGCGGTGCACATCGATGTCAGCGCCGCCGATGCGATGGCCGGTCTCAGCTGGACGCTGATCCAAGCCGGTGCACGCAAGACCGACGGCACCCCGCACACCCCGCTGTCGCCCGTTGCCGCCGCCGATATCCAGTCCGATGTCGACCGCCTCTACGCCGCGCTCGTTGCGACGGTGGCGCACAACCGCGGCCTCAGTGCCGAGACGGTGCGGGCGAGCGAGGCGTCTATCTGGCGCGGTGACGCCGCTGTTGCCGCCGGCTTCGCCGACGGTATCGGCACCCTCGCCGAGGCCGTGGCCGGCTTGGCGAGCGTCAGTGCCCGGACCGTCCGTCCGCGTCGTCCGGCCGCCAGCCTGCTTTCCAAGGGAGCCAACGTGATGACCACCCCTGTTCCAGACGCCGAGCCGCCGCAAGACGATCCAATCGCCGAGCCGGTCGCGGCCGTTTGCGTGAACACGGCTGCGGCTGCGCCGCGGCCGACAACCGATGCGGCGGCTGTCGCCGCCCGGCTGCGTGCCGAGTTCGCCGAGATCGCCACGGTCGCCGCGCAGGCCGGACGCCTCGGCGTTGAGATCGACGCCGCGGATGCGATGCGCCGCGGACTCACCCCGGACGCCCTGCGCCAGGCCGTCCTCGACCAGCTCGCCGCACACAGCGAGGCGGCCGGGATTGTCGCTGCCGCGTCACCGCCGGCGACGGCCGGCGACAGCCCGATCGTCAAGCGCGCTCGTGAGCGGGCTGCCGCCGGCAGCCGATAAGGAACCCCTGCCATGTCCGTTCTCACCCAGTCGCCCACCCTGGGCGACCTGCTGAAGTATGAGCTCAACGCCAACTACTGCCGCGAGACCGTCACCCTGAAGTCGGGCACCCTGTATCCGCTGGGTTCGGTGCTGGGGCAGATCACCGCCAGTGGCACCTACCGTTTGTCGCCGGCAGCCGAAGTCACCGGCGACGAAGGCGCCGAGACCGCGTGCGCGGTGCTGCTCGACGCGGTCGACGCCACGAGTGCCGACCAGACCGGCGTCGTCGCCCTCCGCGGTCCGCTGATCCTGTCGCAGGCCACCCTGGTGTTCGATGCCAGCATCGACGATGCGGCGAAGCGCGCCGACAAGCACGCCCAGCTGTCCGCCCGCGGCCTGGTCGTGCGCCCGACCGCCTGAACGGGAATCCTCGCCATGACCACCCTGATCAATCCGTTCGACGCCGGCGGCTACACGCTCGCGGAGATGACGGAAGCGATCAACATCCTGCCCAACGTCTACACCCGGCTCGGGCAGATGGGACTGTTCCGCTTCGAGGGCGTGACGCAGAGGAGCGTCGTCATCGAGCAGGCGGAAGGCGTGCTGAATCTGTTGCCGACGGTGCCACTCGGCGGACCCGCCACCGTCGCCAACCGCGACGCGCGCTCGATGCGCTCGTTCACCATTCCCTGGATCCCGCACGACGATGCGATCACCCCGCAGGACATCCAGNGAGTGCGCGGCTTCGGGATGAGCGATGCCGCCGATCCACTGGCGACGGTGATGGAACGCAAGCTCACCCGCATGCGCCTGAAGCACGCCCAGACCCGCGAGTACATGGAGGTCAACGCGCTGCGTGGCATCGTCAAGGACGGCGCCGGTACGACGCTCTACGATTACTTCAGCGAGTTCGGCCTCACCCAGCAAACTGTCGACTTCGTTCTCGGCACCGCCGCCACCAACGTCCAGGCGAAGGTGCGCGACGTGCTGCGCAGGATCGAGACCGAGCTCAAGGGCGAGACGATGTCCGGAGTGCTGGCCCTGGTCAGCCCGGAGTTCTTCGACAAACTGATCGGCCATGCCCGGGTCGAGGACGCCTACAAATACTTCTCATCGACCGGCGCCCAGCCGCTGCGCGAGGACACGCGGCGGCGCTTCCCGTTCGCCGGCATCGTCTTCGAGGAATACAACGCCACGGTGACGCTGGCCTCGGGCAGCACCCAGACGCTTATTGCTACCGGCGAGGGCATCGCCTTTCCGCTCGGCACGCTGGAGACCTTCGTTACCTATGGAGCCCCGGCCAACCTGATCGAGACGGTCAACACCATCGGTTTGCCGATGTATGCCCGCCAGCTGTCACGCGCCGATGGCAGTGCGATCGACGTCAAGACCGAGGCCTCGATCCTGCCGGTGAACAAGCGCCCCCGCCTGGCGGTGAAGATCACGTCGAGCACATGATGAGCGTCTTCGAAGTGGCCGTCGATGCCCTGTTCACGGATCCTCACCTGGCGGTGGCTGGACTCTATCGCCCCGGCGGCACTGACCCCGGTATCGAGGTGCGCGTGATCCACCGCCAGCCGGACCGCGTCGGCGCGTTCGGCCAGACACGGCTGGTTGCCGAGACGGCGGTGTTCGATCTTCGCGTTTCGGACATCGCGGCACCCGTAGCGGGAGATACGATCGAGGTGGACGGTGATCTGTTCGTCATCCAGGGCGCGCCGCTGCGCGATGCCGAGCGGCTGGTGTGGACGATTGAAGCGAGGCCGGCATGAGACTGACCGCGGCACTGCAGGGCGACTTGAACGCCCTGCTGCAGGCGGAACATGCCGCCGCCGAGCGTGCGGTCACCGCCGGTGTGCGCGAGGCGACGCAGGGCTTGAAGGGCGAGCTGCGCCGGCAGATCACCGGCGCCGGGCTCGGCCGCCGGCTCGCCAACACCTGGCGCAGCCAGGTCTATCCGAAGGGCCGGCCCAGTGTCGCCGCGGCCGGCTATGTCTGGAGCAAGGCACCACGCTTGGTGCGCCTCTACGACGAGGGTGCCGTCATCCGATCCCGGAACGGCCTGTTCCTCGCCATTCCGATGCCGGCCGCGGGACAATACGGTGACGGCCGGCAGAGACTCACGCCCGGTGCCTGGGAGCGCATCCACGGCGTACGCCTGCGCTTCGTCTACCGGCGCAACGGTCCGTCGCTGCTGGTTGCCGACAACGCCCGGCTGACGAACCGCGGGCGCGCTGCGGCGAACATCGGCCGCAGTCGCGGTGTGGCGTACACCCGCCTCGCCGGGCGCACCACCGTGCCGCTGTGTTGGCCGACAGATGAAACTGCCCCCTGGCGACACGAAAATTGACCCCCTGTTCACGAGAGGTGGGGACATGACGATGGTGGTGGATTGTCTTCCCGTAGCAGGGACTGCGGGGAAAGATCGGATGGAAACGCCGGAGGATGTGGCGGCGATGCTGCGGCTTTCGGAGCTGGGCTGGGGGCGAAGCGGATCGCGTTCACGCTCGGCTGCAGCCGGAACACGGTCCGCAGATATTTGCGCCAGGGCGGCTGGAAGGCGTATCGCGGCGCCCAGCGGCCGGGTGCGCTTGACGGGCTGGAAGATTGGTTGGCCGAGCGGTTTCGCCGGCACCGGGGCAACGCGGACGTCATTCGTCAGGAACTCGCGCGGGAGCAAGGAATTCAGGTCAGCCTGCGCACGGTGGAACGGTCGGTTCGCGATCTTCGGCGCGAGCTGGCGGCCGAGGCACAGGCGTGCGTTCGGTTCGAGACACCGCCGGGCCGGCAGCTGCAGATCGACTTCGGCTCGATCTCGGTTGCGATCGGTGGCGAGGTGGTACGGGTCTATCTGTTCGTGGCGACGCTCGGGTACTCGCGGCGCGGGTTCGTGATGGCCTTCCGCCATGAGCGCCAGTGCGCCTGGTTCGAAGGTATCGAGGCGGCGTTCCGGCACTTCGGCGGGGTGCCGTCCGAGGTGCTGCTCGACAACGCCAAGGCGCTCGTCCTGCATCACGACGCGACCACGCGCAAGGTCGTGTTCAACGAGCGCTTCCACAGCTTTGCGCGCTACTGGGACTTCCGGCCGCGGGCCTGCGCGCCCTATCGCGCGCGGACGAAGGGCAAGGACGAACGGGGCGTCGGCTACGTCAAGCGAAACGCCATTGCCGGGCGGTCTTTCACATCCTGGGCCGAGCTGGAGGCCCACCTCGCCTGGTGGATGCGTGACATTGCCGATCGGCGCGTTCATGGCACGACCGGCGAGCCGCCGATTGAGCGGTTCGTCCGCGACGAGGCCGACACCTTGCGACCGATCGGCGGGCGACCACCGTTCCGACAGGTCCGCGAGGTGGCGCGGCGGGTTCAGGGGGACGGCTGCATCACGCTTGATACCAATCACTACAGCGTCCCGTGGCAGCTGATCGGCGCCGAGGTAACGGTCGAGCAGGCGGACGGATCGTCCGCATCCGCCATGGCGGATGCGAAGTGGCCTGTCATCCGCNTCCGCCGGGGACGGCGCGAACGGGCGATCGATTCCGCCCATCTCGCCGGCATTGTCGCCGGCGGAGGCCCGCGCCCTGTCCCGCCGGCGCCCGAGGGCTGCGCTCTGTTGCGGCCGCTCGCCGAGTACGAGGCCGTGGCGGGAGGTGGCTGGTGAGCGCGGCGATCGATCCCTTGCCGGACATGTTGACGCGGCTCAGCCTGAAGGCAATGCGCGACCGGCTCGACGGCCTGCTCGACGACGCGGCGCGGCGAAATCTCAGNNTCTGCGGAAACGCTGGCGCTGCTGTGTGAAGCGGAAGTCACCCATCGTGAGCAACGGCGCATCCAGATGGGCATGGGGCTCGCCAAGTTCCCCTTCGTCAGGACGCTCGACGGCTTCGAGTTTGACGCGCAACCCTCGCTCGATCCAAGGCAGATCCGTGACCTCGCCGCCTGCCGCTGGGTGGCCAACGGCGATACGCTGCTGTTGCTGGGGCCACCCGGCGTCGGCAAGACGCATCTGGCGGTGGCGCTTGGCCGGGAAGCGGTCCGCCTCGGCCACTCCGTGCTGTTCGTCCCGGCGACAGGGCTGCTGACCACGCTGGCGCGTGCGCACAGCGAAGCACGCTTGGAAGACAGACTCGTTTTCTACGGCAAACCCAGGCTGCTGATCGTCGACGAACTCGGCTATCTGCCGTTCGAGCCAGACGCCGCGCACCTGTTCTTCCAACTGGTCTCGCGGCGCTACGAGCGCGGCAGCCTGCTGATCACCAGCAACCGCAGCGTCGGCGATTGGGGCACGGTGTTCGGCGATCCAGTGGTCGCAACCGCGATCCTCGACCGCTTGCTGCATCACAGCCACGTCGTCACCATCCGCGGCGACAGCTATCGACTGCGTGAANAAGCGCCGATCCGGCCTGATCAAGCCGACGTCGCACGAGCCGGACCCGGCGAAACAGGTATGACTCCCGCTTGCCCAGGTGGGCCCACAGGCCCTCCGCGCTCCGCTCCGCTCGCCACACAAGGGCACGGCGCTCCGCGCGGGTCCCTCCCGTGGACTACCTGGACAAGACTAACAAATCGTGGGGGTCAATTTTCAATGTCGCCAAGGGGTCAATTCCTCATGTCGGTTGACAGCTGTTCCTGCTGGTCCCGCAGGTCACCGTGCGCAAGCGGCTCGAGGTCGAGGGAGCGGCAAACAGATGGATCGCGGCACTGCCGCGGATGGTGCTGCGCAACTGGCCACGGTGAACGATCAGCGATCGCGATCAAGAAACTGGCGCGGTGTCAGCAGCTGCAGGTCATCGCCAAGGTGTCCTGTGAAGTGCCGCGTGTTGCCGGTGATCAGCGCATCTGCCCGACCCACGACCGCTGTTGCCAGGTAGATGGCATCATCCGGGTCCGGAAGCACGACTTGCGTCGCCGATGCCGGAACTTCAACCCCAACCGCCTCGATGGTGGAGATGATCTCATCAAGAATATGGCGGCAGCTGCGGAACTTGGGTCGTGCCGCAACCAGCCGGTATTCGCTGACAATCTCTGCGCAGATCAGAATCGTGTGCGCGCGAACCGCCTCGATGACGACCCGCCGCGACGTCCCGGGTGTCAGCGCGGCCGAGACGACAACATTGCAGTCGATGACCAGCCTCACGGCGTGCGACGACGTCCGGCACGTGCCTGGTCGATTTCCGCGATGACCTCGTCGATGACGTCATCTTCCGCTTGGCCGGCGAATTCCGGCGCCGTGGGCGTTCGCGCCAGCAGCTCTTCCAGCCGGCTCGCCAACGCCGCCCGGTCGACCACCGCCCTCGGACGCAACACGATGGCTCCGCCCTCGATACTCGCCTCGAGGATATCGCCGACGTGCAGGGTCACCTGGTCCCGAAGCTTGGCCGGGATGGTGACCTGGAACTTGTCCTTCACAGTCACGAGTGTCATGCGACTGAGCCCAATGTCAGAAACTTGGAATTTCCGACACGAGAATGCCCCGGGGATTGCGCCTCGGTCAAGAGCGGCGACGGCGCAGACCCTCGACAGAAGAGCTGGCGAATATGACCTCCAGGCGTGAGCAGGTTCTCTCGGCAGTGTTCACCTGCCTGCAGGCGATTCCGCTCGTCACCGTCAGGCGCAACGAGGCGCTGCCGGTGAACGTGCCGGCAAGTGGACTTGTCATTCTGCGCGATGGCGATCCCGGCGAGCCCGACGTGACGCTCAATCCGCGGACCGCGTACTACAGCCATCGTGCCAAGATCGAGGCGTTCGTCACCCAGCCGCCTGGCGGCGGCGGTGAGGTGACGCTCGACGACTTGATGGGCGCGATCGGCACCGCTTTGGCCGCAGACACCAGTCTGGGTGGGCTGGCGGAGACCCTGTCCTGCAGCGCGCCCGAGGTCTCGGTGATGGCCATCGAGNGGGCAGCGCCAATCCTGGCCGCGCGGCTCACCGTCAGCATTGAATACCAGGTCGACGATCCTCGCCGCCTGATCCAACCTGAGGAACTGCACCATGCCCAAGCTCCGCGCCTACGGCGCCGACGCGACGCTGAAGGCGTGCCGTGAGACCAGCTACGGGGTCGCCCCGCTCACCGGCTATCGCTCGCTCGACTTCAAGTCCTGCGATCTGTCCTCCGAGCAGCCGCTGGGTGACGATCCGCTGCTGGGTCGCGGCCGCAACGCCCAGGATCCCTACCGCGGTCTGATCACCGACGAGGGCCGGATCGAGATCCCGCTCGATTTGCGCGGCATCGGTTTCTGGCTCACCGGATTGTTCGGTGACCCCACCACGACGCCGACGAAAGCCGCGGGATCGATCTGTTTCTCAAGCCAGCCGGCGCCGGACAGCACGATCACGCTGGGTGGCGTCACCTGGACCTTCGTCAGCGGCACGCCGTCGGGCAACCAGACGCAGATCGGCGCCGATCTCGACGCCACGCTGACGGCGCTCGTCTCGGATCTGAACGGCTCGGCCGACAGTGAGATCGCCAGGTGCAGCTACACCGCGGACACCGGGAATGATCGGCTGGAGATTGCGTTCGATGTTGACGGCACCGACGGCAATGCATTTACGCTTGCCGCCTCGGCTGCCAGCACCGGCACCGTCTCCGCTGCCACACTGACCGGTGGTGGCTGGCAGCACGACTGGCTGTCGGGCGCGGAGTCACTGCCGAGCTACAGCATCGAGATCGGCCATCCGCAGCTGCTGACGCCGGTGTTCTTCCGTCACGTCGGCACGGTGTTCGAGAGCCTCTCGTTCGAGATGGGCCGGGAGGGACCGGCGAATGCCACCCTGCAGCTGGTCGCCCAGGGCGAGGAGCGGGCGTCATCGACGATCGATGCCAGCCCGCAGCCGTTCGCGCTCCGGCGCTTCAGTCAGGGGCGCGGCTTCATCCGCCGCGGTGGCGCGCCGCTCGCCGGTGTCACCGGCGGCAGCCTCACGTTCTCGAACACCCTGGAGCGGGTGCGCACACTGCGCGACGACGGGCGCATCGAGGCTGCCGAGCCCACCATCGCCTCTTGCACCGGCGCACTGTCGCTGCGCTTCGACGGCGCCACCCTGGTGGCCGAAGCGGGCAACGGCGATCCGGTGGCACTCGAGTACGGCTTCTCCATGCCCGAGGGCTGGTCGCTCAGCTTCGAGCTGGCGCGCGTGTTCCTGCCGAAGCCGAAGTACAGCATCTCCGGGCCGGGCGGCATCGAGGCCAGCTTCGACTGGCGCGCCGCCTTTGACGAGGCGAGCGGAACCATGCTGCGGGCCCGGCTGCTCAACGACGTGGCGAGCTATGAGTGATGCGACATGATCACGAAGCCGGGCTCCGTTTTCATCAAAGTGGCCACCCCTAGGCGATCAGGATCGGCACGGTGTTCGGGGGATCACCCACGCCCCCGCGGGACGGTGTGGATACTCATGCCGGAGCAGCTACACCGTTTCCCGCGCCGGTGCATATCCGCCGCGATCACGCTGCGCTCAGGCTGTGGTCGCACCACGGCCGCTTCGCCCTGCGTGGCAAAAACCCCGACGCCTCAGACCACTTTCCGTTAGCTCAGACCCGGAACTCCGCCAATACGCGTGCCGTCCGCCGTACCCATGGTGTCCACTTTCATGAAAACAGCTGGCCGCTTTCAACGAAGCGCGTGGAAGAATGCTGCGAATGCAGCTCCTGAGCGACATCGAGAACCACCGATGATGCCGATCGCCAGGAACCAACGTGGTGCAACACCAGCACGTGTCTGCAGTTTCGCGATTGCGTCTGCACGCTCAGGTGTGGAAGCTGGGCCGGTTGCGGGGGTTGGAGCGTGTTGTCATCACGCCTGGTGCAGGGGGCACGATGTCGGTCTTTATCAGTCACTCTTCGAAAGACAAGCCGGCGGTCGAGGCTCTGGCGCAGGCGCTCCGGGCGCGCGGCATCAACGTCTGGCTCGACAAGTGGGAGATCCGCGCGGGCGACGACATCGTCGCCAAGATCAACGACGGCCTTGAGGAGGCCGGCGGCGGGATCGTCGTCTTCTCGAAAGAATCATGGGACAATCCCTGGGTGCAGGCGGAAGCGAACTACCTGCAGTACGCGCGCATCAAGGAAGGCAAGGTGCTGATCCCGGTCATCGTCGGGGACGACGACCTGTGGCGGCCGCCGCTGCTTCGGCGTCTGGCCTGCTGCGGCATCGAGGATATCGACAGGATCGCCGACGCCATTCTTCATCGGCGCGGCGGCCTACCGCCGGTCTCTCCGCCCGAACAGGGATCGCGCACGACCGTCCGTGTCACCCTGAGCCAGCGCGCCGAAGGCGACGTACAGGTGACGGCCTGCATCGGCGATGCCGTCGTGGGCGAGGCGACGCATCCGGTGCTGCCGCGCGCCATAACCGAAGGCTGCGCGGCGTTTATGAGTGGCGTGCGCCATGGCGCACGCCGGGATGCTGCCGCCGTCGAGCGTCGCACGCTCGACGGCACTCTCGAAGCTCTCGGCCGTGCGTTGGAGCACTTCTGCCTGCCGGGCACGGCCGCGGCCGAGCTTGCCGCGCTTCTCGATCGCGCACCGATCGGCACTCGGATCGAGCTCTGCTTTGAGACCAATGATCCGGTGCTGCTGGGCCTTCCCTTCGAAGCACTCCGGCTGACCGATGGCCGGCTGCTCGCCACTCAGGCCGCCGTCGTCATGCTTCGCCGCCCGCTCGGGCTGCCTCCGCCGGAGACAGTACCGCTCGCAGGCCCACTCAAGATTCTGGTGGCGGTCGGTGCCCCCGACGAACAGCTCACCCGCTCGGCCGTGCTCGACCAGGAACGCGAGCTGCAGACGATCCTCAATGCCGTGGAGCCGGCGCAGCGCCACGACAACGCCCAGGTGCGTGTCCTCGAAGTGGGACACCCTGAGGAAATCGGCAAGGCGATCCAGGACGACGCCTATCATGTGCTCCACCTGTCGTGCCATGGTGCTCCGGGCGTGCTGGAATTGGAGGACGAGGACGGCCGTCCGGTCGACGTCAGCGCCGAGGCCCTGATCGGGCCGATCCGTCGCGCCGGCCGCCCGCTGCCGCTGGTGCTGCTGAACGCCTGCCACGGCGGTGTGCACGCAGGCGAGACGGCGAGCCTGGCGGAGGCGCTGCTCCGTGCCGGCATTCCGTGCGTGCTAGCGATGCAGACCTCGGTCAGCGATCGCTACGCCAGCCGTCTCGCCGGCGCGTTCTACGAAAACCTCGCCCGCGGTGAAGTCCTGCTGGCGAGCCAGGCACTCGCTGCTGCTCGTGCGAAACTGGAAACGGAGCGTCAGCAGGCGATCGGTCATGGTGCGCCGATCGAAGAAACGCAGCCGGAATACGCGACGGCGACGCTCTACATCCGCGGCGAAGAGCAGCGAATTGTGGATTTTGCTCTCGATACCCAGCCACTGAAAAGCCGACCGGTGTGGGACATCGACGGGCCGGTGCCGCAGCTCCGCATGGACGACCTGATCGGCCGGCGGCGTGAGCTGCGAAAGACACTGCGAGCGCTGCGCGATCCATCGCGGACGCATGCCGGTGCGGTGCTGACGGGGCTCGGCGGCGTCGGCAAGAGCACCATCGCCGGCCGTGCCATGATGCGCCTTGTTGAGGACGGCTTTCTTGTCGCCGCCTTTGCGGGACGCTTCAATGTCGCGGAAGTCGCGCGCGCCGTCGGCCATGCCCTCGCGGACGCGGACGATACGGCGGAGAAGCAGGCGAAGCGGCTCAGGGATCCCGAGCAGGATGACCGGTCGCGGATCGAGCTGCTGGCGACGGTGTTCGCCAGGTATCGCATTGTTCTGGTGCTCGACAACTTCGAGCAGAACCTGACCCGACCCGGCGGTGGCGCCTTTCTCGACCCGGACTTGCCGCTGTGGCTCGGTCACCTTGCCCATCAGGCCCGCGCAGGGCGCCTGCTGATTACATGCCGCCACCCGCTGCCGGACATGCAGCATCTGTTCCGGCACATCCAGGTGGGGCCGCTGAGCCGCGCAGAGTGCCGCAAGCTACTGCTGCGGCTGCCGGCGCTTGCCGGCTGTGCGCCGGCGGAGATGGAGAAGCTGCTGCGGGTGATCGGCGGTCATCCGCGCATGCTCGAGTTTCTGGACGGCCTGCTGCGCGGCGGCGAGGCACGGCTGACGAACGTAACCGAAAAGCTGCGGGCGGTGGCGGCGGAAGCCGGATTCGACTTGAGCGTCGCCGTCGACACCATGGACGAGGCCCTGCGCAGCGCCATCCTGCTCGGTTGCCGCGACGTGCTGCTCGAGGGCCTGCTTGAGCTGGCTGCGGGGCGTTGTCAGAGCAATCCGGCTTGAGGCGGGCGCCGGTCGTCCGTAACATCAGCGGATGAAGAGCCCGTTCCGCTATTTCAATAGTTCGCCCGAGGTGATCCGACTCGCGGTGATGATGTACGTTCGATATCCGCTGTCGCTGCGGCAGGTGGAGGACCTGCTGTTCGAACGTGGCATCGACATCAGCCACGAGACGGTGCGTTTCTGGTGGAACCGGTTCGGACCACTGTTCGCCCTGGAGATCAGGAAGCGGCGCGTTCATCACCGGTTATACTCGAACTGGCGCTGGCATCTGGACGAGGTGTTCGTGCGGATCAACGGGACGATGCATTACCTCTGGCGCGCCGTTGATCACGAGGGCGAAGTGCTTGAGGTTTTCGCCACGAAACGCCGGGATCGCAAGGCAGCGCTGGCGTTTCTGAAGCGTGTGATGAAGCGCTATGGTCGGCCACGATCGATCGCAACCGATCGTCTGCGATCATATCGCGCGGCGATGAAGGCTATCGGCGTTGCAGATCGCCAGGAATGCCGCCGCTGGCTCAACAATCGTGCTGAGAACTCACACCAACCGTTTCGGCGACGAGAAAGGCTGATGGGCCGTTTCCGAAGCCTTGAAACGCTGCAGAAATTCGCCGCTGTTCATGCCTCGATCCACAATCTCTTCAACGTTGAGCGTCATCTTTATCGCCGGCACACATTCAAGCTGAACCGTTCAGCTGCGCTGGCTGAGTGGAAGAGGCTGGCCGCGTAGTCTGCTGACGCTGGGTGCGTCGAAACGACACCAGTTCATTACTCTGACAACGCCAATCGTGGGGTCAATTTTCAATGTCGCCAAGGGGTCAATTCCTCATGTCGGTTGACACCAACCTCGGGCGCTTCCTCTCCCCAGACCCCATCGGATACGGAGATGGGCCGAATATGTATGCGTACGTGCGGAATGATCCAAGCAATCGGGTTGATGAAACCGGCATGTGGGGAGGCCCACGGACCGGAGATACCGGAAGGTTCCTTTCTTTGCCCATTGGAGACATGCCAGGTAGAATTGAGATTGACGGGAGAGAATTTGATTTTAGGTACGATAGTAAAACGAATAAAATTGTGCTTGAGAATGGCATAATGATTAATGCTGGTAATGCAGGACCGTTGCTAAAACCGAAGCCTGTCGAGGTGGACTACCCGCCTCTACCACCGTGTAACATTGGATCGGGGCAACTTTGCCAAAATGAGGACGGAACGCCAACAATAGATATTCCGCAGATATCAAGTCCCACGAATGCCGTATCTGTAGACGGATGATATAGGACACTGTGGTGATTTTGCTCCCCAGAAATGTCGCAAATGTCTCACGTGAGGACACATGAAAAGCTTGGAGTGCTTTCTGATCGGAATTGTAGCGATCGGAGTGGTCCAAACTTCACAAGCCGCTCCCCTCTCCGCCACCTACACCTACGACGGTCGCGGACGGCTGGTGAGCGTCACCCACGATGGCGGCAAGACCATCACCTACACCTACGATGCTGCCGGCAACCGGGTGCGCGAGATGGTGACGGTGCCGTCGGCGGCGCCTGCGCCTGCGGAGAGCCCGGTGCTGTCGGAGGCCGGGAAGGATGCTGCAGGCGGGTGATGCGGATGGTCTGCGTTATCGCGAACCCGCCCCGGCGGGCGTGGCGATCTCCTGCCGGCCAGCGTGTGCGACCCTGGACAGTGGATTGCTTCGCCTCCGGCTCGCAATGACATGGGTGAAGGCGGACGGTAGACCGGGTCCGTGCCGACGGGAGGCGACCGGCCAGACGTGGTGACAGAATGGACGGCCTTGGCGGGCCTGGGCATGGGACTGTCGCGGAAAAGCTGGCGGGCAACTTGATCGCTCCTACCCGCGCTGCGGGTTCATTCTCTGACGCAACCGAGTTCGCTGCCTGTTTCGTGTATCCAATAAGGTTGTCTTCTAATTCCCGTGATGCGGACGATGGCTTCACCTGTCGCGACGTAGCCTTCGGGAAGTCGGGACGTCGATCGGATGCAATAGACTTGGTTCAATGCGGCGCCCGGCTCGCCAACAGCTCCCGCCGGGTGCATCATCGCACCCGGTTCCGATGCGACGCTGTCACTGTCCGAGCTGTCGTTCTGTCTGTGCAGCGCGCTCAGGAGCGCGCTTGATGCCGATCGTAAATCCACAGATGCGCGCGACGAATATACGGTCAACGAAGATCGAACGCTGGAATATAATTCCAGCGTAATACCTAAAACATCGCGCAATTCATCCACCCGCTCGAACCGTGCATTCTTTGGCCCAAGGCGGCCAGCTGCGGCATATTCCGCACGTTCGGCGCCATTTGGTCTCCGGAAATCGTCTTCGTCACGCCAATCGCCAACTGCATCAACCAGCGCCTGTGCCTGTTCTTCGCTCACCCCCAGGGATGTGAACAGGGCTTGCAGTTCCTCGTCTGCACCGGTGTTGAGGTCGATCTTGCCCGCCTCCGCACGCACTGCGATCGTGATTGGACTCCCGTCAAACACTGCCTCATGGGGCGTACCGTCGACCGGCCAANNTCGGAGGGCGCGTTCATCGGTAAGTGCCAGAACAGCCAGGCTGATGCCGGCATCGGCGATCGCCACCGCTCGCGCCCTCGCCGAGGCGTTCGCGCTGACGATTGTCTCCGACCGACACAGGGCGACAAGCGCCGCGGAAATCAGCGACATCAGGATCAGNAGCCAGAGCACCGCGATCAGGGCTACTCCGCTCTCATGTCCCCGGTTCGCCATCGCATGTCACGGCCGAATACGGTTTTCGAGCGGCTGAATGACGCGCATGCGCTGGCGCAGTTCCTCGGTGACCCGACGGCTGTCATCCATGTCCCGCACAATGCGTGGGGTTATCAGCACAAGAAGTTCGGTTCTGGTCGCGGTGTTCGATTTTG
Source organism: Defluviicoccus sp. (assembly GCA_013414705.1). Lineage (GTDB taxonomy): Bacteria > Pseudomonadota > Alphaproteobacteria > Rhodospirillales > Defluviicoccaceae > Defluviicoccus. Next base: position 515,491 of record CP058705.1, on the reverse strand, counting down.
TGCCAAATAGAAACCCGAGAACAGGTATGTCCTTCAGGATTGGAATACCGCTATGGGTATCAGTACGTCCGTCCCGGATCAGGCCGCCCAGAGCAATGGTTTCTCCTGACTCGACGGCAATTGCGCTGGCGATCTGCCGCTGACGAATGGTCGGGGAATTCAAGCTCGACGAAGTTGTCGGCACGACATCACTGACCGTCTGTGAAACATCCATGACGATTGTTCCACTTGCATTCACGCGTGGTTTTACCTCGAGGATGACACCTGTGTCCTTGTATTGGACAGTGTTGACGAGCAGAGCGTTGGGATCGAGAACGGATTGCGCCGATTGCGTGGCCACCGGAACCTGATCGCCGACCTGAAGAAATGCCGACTGATTGCTGAGGACCATCACNTTCGGGGCCGAGATCACGTTGACATCCGTCACCTCGGAAAGCGCGTTTAAGACGGCCCTGATGCTGCTCACACCGTTGAGCACGAAGGAAAATCCGGGNAACTGCGACGATATGGCGCCGGACGCCGCGTCGCTGAGGGTCAATTCTCCTTTACCTGCGTCAATATACCACTGTACGCCGTAGCGCAGTTCATCTGTCAGGGTGACCTCGGCCACGACACCTTCGATCAACACCTGCAACGGGACAACATCGAGCTTGTCAAGTGCCGCTTCGATACCCGCATATTCTTCGGCAGAGGCATAGATCAGCAGCGAATTCGTATCCTCATCCGGAGTAATGCGAATTGCATCCGCCGCTCGCGACTCTGTGGATGTTGACGCAAATATTCCTGCATCCTCCGAAGCGCGCCCACTCGGCTGCGTAACCTGCCCACCTTCATTGTTGCTGGCCACCGCACCGCCAGCATCAGCGTCTAACCGCCTCTCACCAACACCGACACTGCCATCGCTGTCAGTTCGGCCGCTGCCGCCACCTCCACCACCAAGCCCAAACATGTGATTAAGAGACTTGGCAAGATTGGCAGCTTTGCCGTGCCGGACTGGATAAATGTTAATTCGCCGTTCGAGGGTTTGTCCCGGTTGATCGAGGTATGTAATCCAGTTTTCGACCTCACGTAAATATCTGGAGTGTGTTGACACAACAATTACTGAGCTTAGTCGATCAAGAGGAAAAAGTCTGACGACGTCTCTCAATGCGCCAGCATCCTTGCCAAAAATGAATTGTAACTCCTCGACGATATTCTTAGCCCTTGTCCAATGTAGCGAATAGACACTAAATGACATCCCCTTTAGCCAATCGACGTCAAATACAGAAATTGTATCAATCATNTGCTTCCAGTTCTTTTGCGTTCCTCCAAGAATAATCAGATTTCTGGTGCTATCCGCTCTCAGAATCGCGTTTGGCGGAACGAGTGGCTCAAGAACAGTCTTCATCTCCTGAGCAGAAACATAGTTCAGAGTAACCACTTTAATCGCATATCCTTGCGCACTTGACCGAAACGTTCCTCCGGCACGCCGTGCTGCTTCGGCTAACGGTACAACTCTGTAAAGACCGTCGGTCACAATCAGGGCTGCACCATTGGCGCGCAACGCATCCTCGAATACGGCAAGAACAGAGGTCCGATCGATGGGCTGGCTGGTTTGCAGCGTAATGGTGCCCTGCACCGATGGGTCAATGACGAAGCCCACCCCGAGCATATCGCCAAGAACCGTACGCGCCACATCGCGCAGATCCGCGTTGATGAAACTCAGGTTGACGTCNTGCCCTCCCGACCAAGAGGACATTTGAGTTGGCCTCGATTGAGACAGTGTCCCCACAAAAGAGCCCGTGCCAATGGATGTGCGGTTTACAGGCCGGCTCGGTGACTGGGCCGGAGAAAGTGATGTTGGGGCAGATAAATTTCGTTCGCTAAGAACCCGGCCGAGATCGGGATCTGCGGATGTCTCCTCAGATGGCGATGCGATTTCATCAAGTGCCGACGCTCCAATCGCCGGATTTGTCACCGACGGAGCAGACTCGTGCGAGCAGCTTTGAAGCAGCATAAATACGAGCAGAAGTGCGGATATGGATCCTGGTTGCTTATTCATTTTTTATGTACGAGACCAGATATCGGTAAGTCCATAGTGTATTGATTGTTATTTTTACAATACCAATCAATAATGCTAGCAGAATAAAATGCAACAGTCATCATCGCTGCTGGGAAATGAGCGGAATTACGTACTCTTCCGAGCCAGATTGAAAAATCACTTGCCGTAGTCCTATATCGACAAGTTGCCAGTTATTCACAAATTCGCCCTTCAGTACGCGGATCAGCATTCCGTCAGACGGTTTCCGAAAGAGTGCAACCTGACGCTGAGAGTCGATCGCAATTCCTACCAATGTGAGGGTCGGTGGGGCTCGGCTTCTGCCTGTGTCACGTCCGGTACTTGCGGCGTTGGCAACTCTGGCTCGGGTGGTCTACGGGAACGTGAGAACGGCGGGCGCTGAGAAATTTCCGCATACGTCGAAGGCGATGGCAGATCGCCAATCGCCATGTGTTTGAGATCCGTATTTCCATTGCGTTTCGCAGACGGCAGCCGGAGCAAAATGGTTGACGGATCCTGAATCAGGTTAATTACAGAAAAATACAAACAACTAATTATAATAATAAATAAAAGAATAATAATTACACGCTGCGATGATGCTATCATGATTGTTGCTTCACAAATAAGTTAAATACCTGAATGTGAAAACTCAATGGTAGATGGTCAAATGTAATAGTGGAATTATCGTGGCAATTGATTTGTAATTCATCGATATATATGGAATAACTGTCATTGAGAATGGAATATAAAAATGAGGCAAGACCGCTTTCAGAAATTTCGCCTTCAATTGACACTCCTATTTTTGTCAGGCCATTGTCGCTCGACGGCTCAATCGTAAGCGCGCTTTGGACTGAACCACCGTTTTCCGTTAGAATTTGCTGTAGTCTCTCCTGTAACTCGGCTGCAGCGACAGCGGTCCTGGTACCTGTGAGCTGACCAGCGGTAGTTATGACATCTGCCTGGAGAGATGACAATTGCTCTCGAAATATAGGTTCCTGAAAAGCTATCTGTCTCAGTTGCGTTAGTGTATCAATATTCTGAGAAATAGTATTATTACGCTCGCGGAAACTGTTATGCACTGGTTCTATAACAATTCTCCATATGCTTATAAAAATAGAAGCAGGAAAACAATTGCTGCTATTCGTTGTACGCTGATATTCAGCCTCGCATTCAATGCTTAGGGTCCTGGACCAGCTGCAATGACATATCGAATCGGTCTAGTTCCGCATCACGACTACGCGTCACCGGTGAATAAAACCGTGCATCGCCCAGCAATGGCGATTCTGAGAAACTGTTGATCAGCCGTGAAGCCTGGGCAGCGTACCCCTGGATTCGTATTGCCCCCTCCGAAAGTCAAATTGAACCAGCCATGCGTCATCAGGCAGACGCATCGTCACTTCAGCCAAAGCATCAAGGGGTGATGGAGCCGAACGATGTGTCTCGATTGATGAGGCTCTGGCCTGAAGCGCAGCTACCTGATCTTTCAATTTGACGGCAACATCGGCTTGCTGACGAGCTACAACGAGCGCACTCTCGAGAACAGCGATCTGCTCATCCAACAGCTCTAAGGAAGTGTACACTGCCGCCATGATTCCAGCAGCAAGGAGACCGCTGGCCGCTAACGCTATGCGCTGCCATCGTCGCACGGGGCCGTGCCGAGCGTTTGCCAGAAGGTTGAAAGGTGATGGGAATGTGCCGTCCGACAGAGGCGGACCTGCATAGTTGGGTTCGAGCCCGGCGTTCCGAGCTCGCGCCATCCGATTACTCACAGCAGAGCGCTCGGCAACAGCAACATCAATAGCGACATGTCCAGGGAGCCCGGGCGCATCGACAGCGCAGTAACCATACACCGCGAGATTGGCCGGAATCGGCGCGAGGCGCTCGATTTCAAAATCGAGAATTTGGTTAAGCTTTCCGCGTGCGCTTCGAGGCATGACAAGGCGGCGCTGCAAGACCTCGTTTCGGGAATGCGGACCGCCAGCGGCAACCTGGACAGGGCTCGATCCTCTTGCCGCAGTGAAGCCAGCGACACGGCAGCATCCACCGGACAGGTTGCCAGAATGTCCTGCTTTCCCCGCGCAGCCGACTGAGTGTGATTGTCCGTCCGTCATCATCCAGTACGAGCCAATCGGATGAGCGATGCCACCTCACGCGACGCAGCCGCGCGGGTAACATTCCCGCAAGCACTGAAAACCACCATGTCAATGCCATTCGTGTAAACAACACGGCGTTGCCGGCGATGCGGGAAGCAGACAAGGCCTGCACTATCGTCCCTCGCATCCGTTGCTGAGGGGATCGGGCCTGCACAACGCATCCACGTCGATCTCCGGAGCAACAATCAGATCCGGCCACGTGCGTGGATCGGCCGGAGGAATACCACCGCTACCTGGATCAGATCCGGGAGATGCTGTTGATCTGTCCAATCCTCCCGCCAGGTCCCCGTCGACGACCCACTGTCGTCTGTCCCAAAGAAGCTGAATGAAGCGTCGCGAATTCCACTGAGCAAGACCACCTGCCGATCGCTGCCGCCTTCGGTGATCGAGAGCACCAGCCGGCGATCGCTCGCAGTCTCTTCGAGGAACAGGCGTAGTGGGATGTAACCATGGGAGATGTGTGATAGGCGGGCCGGCGCACGAAAATCGATGCTATTTCGGGTGCCGGAGAAGTCGGCGGTCACGTGCCCCAGCTCACCGCGCGGCTCGGGATAAGCTTCCGCCAGCAGTTCCCGAAGGAAATCTTGAGCGCCGAACGCTTCGTCCAACGCTTCTGCGGTGCTGGAGGTGCGTTCCCAAACCCGGGAGCCCAGATGGAGCGCACCGGCTGCAAGCGACGCAATGAATCCCAGCACCGTGAGCGAGACGAGCAACTCAACCAGTGTGAAGCCCGCCGACGCAGACCTCTGCGAAAGTTGGCCTCGCATCACGGCTCGATTCCCGAAACATCCGTTGGTGCCGCAAGGCGCAAGGTCGTCAGCGAAAGCTGGTGCCTTCCTCGCGCCACGCTTACCGCCACCCGAAACGGCCGTAGCACGGCTAGGGGATTTATCGCCGCGTCGCGAAAAGGCTCAATTTCCACGATCCAGGAGAAACCGTCAGCGGTGACTCCCTCAAGGGTGCCCAGGTTGAGCGGGATCTCGCGACCGACGCGAGCCAGCTGCGACTGAGCCACGGCTGCCGCCGAGCGCTCGGTGCGGACACGCTCGGTGATTCCGGCTGCAGCGGCGAACACCCCGAAGATTGCGCTCAGCGAGACGGAAAGGATCAAGAGCGCAGCCAGCACCTCCAGCAGGGTGAACCCCGCCGAACGGCGCGCCGCCGGGCGTGGCCCGCTAGCGCTCGACATGCACACGTCCGGTCAGCCATGCGACCGTGACAAGGCGATAAGCCTTCGCCTGTTCCAGCCAGATACGTCCGCCGTTGGAAGTACCTTCGGGAGTAAAGAAGACTCCATCGTTCTCCTCGTTAAAGCCGGCTTCCATTCGGATGCGAATGCCGGCGGGCAAAGCACGAAACCGTCCATCCGCACCCGTCCAACCAGGCGGCACCTGCGAGATCAAAGGCGGGTCGTCGCCAGAGAGCGGATTGCCGAGGTGCGGAGGATACGAAGGTCACTCGCCAGCTCCTGGGCGGTTGCATTCAAGCGCGCGCCTGGCAGCGCGTTGGAGATCATGAGCGGCAGTGCCGTCGCGGCCATCCCGAGGATCGCGAGAACGACGAGCACCTCAAGCAGAGTGAATCCTCCGTCGGCCACCACCCGCTTTCCCAACGCCGCAGAGAAAATGGAAGACGTGCTGCGCATCGAGGTTACATCACCAGTGCGTTGACACTGAGGATGGCTGACAGCACTGACCCCACGATCGCAGACACCAGACCGCCAAGACCGATAGTGATCGCCGGCACGAGTAAGGCCAGCAGCCGGTCGGTGGTGTGCTTTACCTCAGCGTCGTAGGTGTCGGCTGCACGCAGCAGGGTCTCCGGCAGGCTGCCGCTTTCCTCGCCGATCTGGATCAGATCGACGGCAAGACCGGCAAACACCCCGGTACGCCGGAGCGGTCCTGAAATCCCGCGCCCTCCTTTGAATGCNTGCACCACCTGATCAATCGCTTCCTGGAACGTTCGATTGGCGAGAGCATCGCGGGACAGCGACAGTGCCGTCAGCAGGCTCACACCATTGGCCAGCAACGTTCCCAGGCAGCGGCAGAACCGCGCGGTCTCGATCTTCGCCACCAGTTCGCCCACGAATGGCACCCGCAGCACGGCCCGATGCCACCACGCCGCCGCCTCGGGGCTGCGCAGCTGTTGGACCGCGAACGCACCGGCAGCAACGGCAACCAGCGGCAGCAGCCATCCATAGTCGCGCAGGCCGTGGGCAAGAAAGAGCAGAACCGTCGTTGACAGCGGCAGCGCGGCACCGGCGCTTTCGAACAGCGGCTCGAACTGGGGCACCATGACGGTGAGGATGACGATCACCGACACTCCCGCCAGCACCAGCAGAACAAGAGGATAGATCAGTGCGGAGACGACGGTATCGCGCAACTCCTGCGCGCGGGCGAGCAGCGCACCCAGCCGCGCCAGCACGTCGGGCAATTGTCCTCCGGCCTCGCCGGCGCGAATCATGCCGATGTGCAACGCCGAGAACGTGTCTCGCTGGGCCGCGAGCGCGTCGGCCAGCGAAGCACCGGCCCGCACGCGCGCAAGTGCGTCCTCCAGTGCCCGGCGGAAGCGCCGCGTCCGGGTCATTCCGGTCAGCATCGCCAGCGAGCGGTCGAGCGGCAGCCCGGCCCGCAGCAACGTCGCCAGTTCACGAATGAGCATGGCCAGGGCGCGCTGCGGCGGCCGGCGGCCGAGCAGCGGCTGCCGCCAACGTCCTGCCGTTCCGTCGGACGGACCGGCTTCGATCGGCCAGTGCCCCTGCATCTGCAGATGATCGATCACCGAGCTGCGGCTGGCCGCCTCCATCTCNCCGGAGAGGATCTCGCCCGTGGCGGCAAGCGCCCGATAGCGGAAATTCGCCATCTCAGTCCGGCTCCGTGACCCGCAGCACCTCGTCAAGCGAGGTCTCACCGGCGAGCGCCTTGCGGACGCCGTTCCGGAACATCGTCCGCATGCCGTCGCGGATCGCTGCACGTCGGATCTCACGTGTCTCCGGGCGCTGCAGGACCAGGGCGCGGATCGCATCCGTCATCGGCAGCACTTCCAGCAGCGCCGTCCTCCCGGCATAGCCGGTGCCGCCGCAGGCCTCGCAACCGATCGGCCGCCACAGTTCTGGATCGTTCGCCGCTTCCTGCCGCAGGCCGAGCCGCTCGATGATGTCGGGCAGCGGCCGATAGGGCTCGCGGCAGTGCCGGCACAGCGTGCGCACCAGCCGCTGGGCGACGAAACCGTTGACCACCGATGCCAGATGATAGTCCTCGACGCCCATGTCGAGCAGCCGCGTCACCCCGCTCGCCGCATCGTTGGTGTGCAGCGTCGACAGCACGAGCTGGCCCGTCAGTGCCGCCTCCATGGCAACCCGGGCGGTCTCGATGTCGCGGATTTCCCCNACCATGACGATATCCGGATTGTGCCGCAGGAACGACCGCAGCACATTTGCGAACGTCCGGCCGATCTCCGACTGCACCGGGACCTGCGTCACGCCCTCCAGCTGGTATTCGATCGGATCTTCGATGGTCAGCAGCTTGCGCCCCGGGTCGTTCAGCAGCTGCAGCGAGGCGTAGAGCGTCGTCGTCTTGCCGCTGCTGGTGGGGCCAGTGACCAGCAGGATGCCGTAGGGCCGGCGCAGCACGCCCAGGTACGCCTCCAGCGTTTCGGCATCAAAACCCAGCGCGGCGAAGTCGAGCTTGACCGTGCTGCGATCCAGAATGCGCAGAACCACGCTCTCGCCGTGCGCGCACGGCGTGGTGGCGACGCGGAAGTCCACGTCAGTGCCGCGGACGGCAAGGCGGATGCGCCCGTCCTGCGCCAGCCGGCGCTCGGCGATATCAAGCCGCGCCATGATCTTGATGCGCGAAATCACCGCCGCCCGCAGCCGCGCCGGCGGCGCATCCATCTCGTACAGCACGCCGTCGAGGCGAAAGCGGACGCGCAGGCCCGTCTCGGTGGGGTCCAGGTGGATATCGGACGCGCGTGCCTCGACCGCGCGCGCGATGAGCTGGTTGACGAGGCGCACTACCGGCGCCTCGCTCGCCAGATCCTTCAGCCGCTCGACGTCGTCCTCGGCAGCATCCGCATGCAGATCGGCCTCACCCGAGCCGGCGCTGGAGGAAGACGAACCGCCATAGAGGCGCTCCCAGGCCGCCTCCAGGTCGCTCGGCAGCGCCACCCGTCGCAGCACCGGCTTCTTGACCGTCAGCGCCATCGCTTCGAGCGCGTCTGCGTCGAGCGGGTCAGCCATCGCCAGGATCAGGCCGTCGTCTGCGTCGGCGAGCGGCAGGCAGCGGTTGTGGCGCAGGAACGTCCGGTTGATCCGCTCCGCCAGCACCGGCTCGGCGGGGAAGTCGGGCGCTGCCACGACCGGCATGCCCAGCAGCGCGGCGTACCCTCGNGCCAGATCACGCTCGGCGACGAGGCCGAGGCGGACGAGCACGGTATCCAGCCGCTCGGCGCCGTCGCGCACCAGCCGCTCGGCGCGTTCGAGCGACGATGGCGCCAGCTTGCCGTGGCCGATCAGCCACGCTGCCAGCGACCCCTCGCCCTCCGCCCTCAGCCCGCCCGCATCCGGCATGCCGTCACCCTGTCAGCCGCACCGGTGGCCGGCCCCAGGCCGGCGGCCTACCGCCCTCGTCTCCTGGCGTCATTGCGAGCCGGAGGCGAAGCAATCCACTGTCCGGAACTCGCACGCGCTGCCCGGAAGTGGATCGCCACGCCCGCTGGCGCGGGCTCGCGACGACGCAGAGGGACGGCCACCCGCATCATCCGCCAGCAGCATCCTTCCCGGCCTCCGACAGCACCGGGCTCTCCACAGGCGCAGGCGCAGACGCAGACGACGGCGCCGTCACCACCTCCCGCACCCGATTGCCGGCGGCGTCATAGGTGTAAGTGATAGTCTTGCCACCGTCGTAGGTGACGCTCACCAGCCGTCCCCGGCCGTCGTAGGTGTAGGTGGCGGAAAGAGGAGCGGCGTCTCCTTTATATACCGTTACTAACGTCAACAGCATACTGCAAATGACAATCACAACATTGAATTTCATTTGTGCCAGCTCCTATATTTCCGAATAAAGTTTAGTAACAAACGCATCAAATTTGTCTATCGTTGGATCTTTCAATTCGATCAGAATCGATCTTTGTATCTCCACTAAATCCACGCCACCAATTCCAAGCAACATTCCCATGACAACAACTCTTTTAGCTCTCTCTGAATGAAAAGGAAGCAACAAAAATGCCTGCCGATCATTCTTCTTCATGTCATCAAACGCATTTTTCATATTCGAATATTTGTCGTAAAACGTTATGCAGTGATCTCTAAATTCTTGAAATATATCTAACGATACAGCAGTAACATCTCTTTCTTCCTTTACATTCCATCTTTTCTGTTTTCCATAAATATAATTGCCAATTTCTATTCCAAGCGTGCTCTCCTTTTTTGTTCTCCAGAGACATTTACTATTTTATCCTCTACTTCATCATAGCGAATACCCATGCTGCATGTTGTATCGAAATCATTCTTGTGTTTAATTACTGAGATGTAGAATGCCAACCTGCATTTATGGATTTTCTTATAGAAGGCGCGTGATTTTTTTGTGTACATAAAATTGTATTTTGATAGCATGGGAATTAATTGCTCAATGAGCTTGTCGGCGAGAGGACTTATCATTCGTTCCTCCTAGTACCTCATTTCGATCGTCTTTATTGGAAAGCTCCACCCATTAAGTTCACCAGCGTTCTTGCCCACTAATTTTGCGCTTCCTTCTTCGAGAAGAGCATCCTTCGCAAGCTGAGAAGAACTGCGCACCGCCGATCCAGACTTAACTTCTACTGCCATAATCTGCCCTGATGGCGTCATAATTAGGTGATCTATTACCCTATTCCCCAATGACGTTTTTGCTGTAACTTGGCTTGCAATTATAGTGTTACCTTCTTCAACCAATTGTTGAGCAGCCTTTGCCTCTGCTGCTTTTCCTGCCGCTCTATTTGCGAGAATTATTTCCTTTTTGCTACTTTGCTAACTTCAGCGGCACCTTCGATGGCATGTAATGCCTTTCCTACCTTTGCGACTATTACTGTTCCACCGACCGCGTCTCCTGCACCCGGAAGAGCACTTGCGCTTGATAAGCCGGCATTCACCCAGTCGCCCTCGGCTGCGTACCAGCACGCATTTGCCGCGTCCGCGACGGCGCCAACTCCCGGACACATTCCAGCAACATCTAGAATGATGTGCGGATCATCCTGAACAAGCTTAACGAGTTTCGAGCCGATACCTGTTGTACCGGAAGGATCTACGAAGCCGATAGGATCATTCCGCACATACGCATACATGTTCGGCCCGTCGGCGTATCCGATGGGGTCTGGGGAGAGGAAGCGCCCGAGGTTTGAGCTGTACATCCGCGCCTTGTAGAAGTGGATGCCGGTTTCGGGGTCGAGGCGCTGGCCGGTGTAGCGGTAGGCGCTGCCGGTTGTGGCGTCGGTTTCGCCGAAGGGGCCGTAGCCGTGGCGTTCGGTGACGGTGCCGGTGGCGCTGCTGACGGCGACGACGGAGCCGAGTGCGTCCGGGTGCAGGTAGGCCTTGACGCCGCCGGCGGTGACGGTGGCGATCGGCGTGAAGCCGGGGCCCCAGACGTTGCGGCGCAGCAGTGTCGCACCATTGTACTCGGCGATCTCGCGCGTGCCGTCGAGCACGTAGTCGGTGGCGATGCCGTTGACGGTCTTGCGCACGCGCCGGTTCAGCGGGTCGTAGGCGTAGGACGCCGTGTTCGATGCGTTGCGGGCGGTGAGCAGCCGGTTTTTGCCATCGTAAGTGAAGGTGTTGGCCCCGTCGGACAGCAGATTGCCGCGGGCGTCGTAGGTCACCGTCAGTGCATTGACCTTGGTGTACTGATTGAGGGTGTTGGACGTGTAGGCGTCGGTCGATGCCGCCGTGGGGGTCCACAGGTAGCCGGCGTCGCTCGCCGTCTGCTTCGTCCGCTCGCCGGCAGCGTTGTAGAGGTAGTCGAACTGCGCCACGGCGCCCGCGGCAAACGCGTTTTTCACCTGTGTCAGGTCGTTGGTCGCCGCCGGCAGGGCGAAGCTGACCGAGGTGCCATTGCCGTAGGCGAGCCGGGTCAGCCGTGACAGCGGATCCCAGGTCGCAGTCGCGAGCGTCGCCGTGCCCTTCTCGCTGACGGTGGTCATCCGGTCGAGCTGGTCGTAGCTGTAGGCGACGAAGTAGTTGTCCGGCCAGGTGAGCTTGGTACGGTTGCCGTTGGCGTCGTAGGCAGACGTCACCTTGCGGCCGTTCGGCTGGGTGACGGTGATCAGCCGGCCGGCGGTATCGTAGGCGTAGCCGATCGCCCCCGGCGTCNNGCTGACCGAGGTCGGCCGGCCGACCCGGTCGTAGACGTAGACGGTGTCGGTGGTCGAGTACGGCACATCCTCGCGGGACAACCGGTCGAGCGCGTCATACGTGTAATTGAACAGCTCCGCCATGCGGTTGCGCCGCTGGGTGACGTTGCCGGCCGCATCGTAAGCGAGCTGTTCGTAGCTGGTCCCGGGGTAGGTGGTCTTCAGCAGCCGGTCGAACGGATCATAGGTATAGGTGGTGGTGTTCGATTTGCCGTCGGCCAGGCTCGCGAGCCGGCCGTTCTTGGTATAGGTGTACTTGACCTCGGTTTCGGTCGTTGCAGCCGCCGCCGGGTTGGGCGGCTGGGTGATCTGCAGCACCCGGCCGAGCACATCGTAGGCGGTGTTGGTGATCCGCCCGACGGGATCGACGACCTTGGTCACCCGGTCGAGCGCATCGTAGGAATAGGTCGTATTCCGGCCTCCGGGCGCCGTCGCGACGGTCAGGTTGCCCATGACGTCATAGGTCGCGGACGTGGTTTGCCACGCGGTGGTGGCGTTGCCCGTCTGCCGCTCGGTCTTGATCAGCCGGCCGTCGGCATCGTAGGTGAAGCGGGTGACGTAGCCGAGCGGGGCCGGTGCGGTGATCTGCTTCAGCCGGCGCTGCTTGTCGTAGGCGAGCGTCGTCTTGTTGTTGCGCCCGTCGGTCATGCCGGTGACGTTGCCCACGGCATCATAGGCCATGGAGCGGCTGAGGTTCAGACGGCCGGCGTCGTCGACGGTCTGCGTCAGGTCGCCGGTGGTGGTGCTGTAGGTGAACTGGGTTTTCTTGCCGAGCGGATCGGTGGTGGTCAGGATCTGTCCGCGGGCAGTGTAGGTCATCGTGGTGGTCGGCGACTGGCCGCCCACCGCCGGCTGCTTGACGCTGAGCAGATTGCCGGTTGTGGCGTCATAGGTGTAGGTGGTGACACGGCCCAGCGGGTCGGTTGCGGTCGCAGGCCGGTTCCACTTCGGATCATAGGTGAAGCTGCGCACGATCGCCGCCGCCGCCGAGCCGGTCTTCNNGGCTTCAAGGTGATCTTGGTGGGATTGTGCGCCTGGTCGTAGAGATACTCGACCGAGTTGCCTTCCGGCATCACCACCTTCGTCGGCCGGTCGTATGCGTCGTAGCTGGTGGTCGTCACCTGCCCCAGCTTGTCGGTTTCCTTGACCGTCTTGCCGCGGGTATCGAAGACGTAGGTGGTGCTCTTGCCGAGCGGGTCGACTTCCGTCGTCTGCAGGCCGGTGTAGTAGTAGGTGAACACCGAGCCTCGCCCAGAGGTCTGGGTGATCACCCGACCCAGGGTATCGTAGGCGTTGACCACCATCGGCGTCGTCGGGAACGACGGATAGGCGATCTTGGTCAGCCGCCCCGGCTGATCGTAGGTGAAGGCGNGTCACCTTGCCTTCGGCATCGGTGAACTGGGTGAGANNTTGCCCTTGGTGTCGTAGGTGTAGCGCACCGAGCGGGTGCCGTCGCCGACCTGGCTCAGCCGCCCGCCGGCATACTGCAGGGTGAGGCTGCGCCCGAGACCGTTGTTGNACCGATGACAGCAGGCCGCCGGTATAGGTGAAGCTCAGCGTCATCCCCGCCGGTGTCTTCCAGGTGGCGAGCGTGCCGTCGGCGTTGAAGTCGAGCTTCACGCCGTACTTGGTGGTGTACGCGTAGCGGCCGCTGGTCAGTGCCAGCATCGAGGCTGATCCCGGCGGCGGGTTGTACTTGCCGCTGGCCAGCTTGACGAACTGCTCGGTGTTGTTTGGCTGGACGATGTTGACGACGTTGTCGGTCAGCTGGTCCATGTACCAGCGGCCGATCAGCGTCGCGATGATCGTCCGATCGAAGCTCCTCGGCGCACTCAGCAGGTCCAGCGAAACGTACAGTGCCGCGATGGCGGACGCACCGTCGATCGGCGAGTCCTCGCCCATTCCCTGGAACGGCTCGCTGTTCGATAATGCAGTAATCTTGTAATTATGTGTCCAACCGCGACCAATGCCGAGGTCGCCGGTTCGCGCAGCTGAGTTATAGGACTTCTGGAAACCCAGGCCGAAAGGCAGTTGGGCGCTTCCCACGGTCAGATCGTCATGCTCGTAATTCAGGTCGCCGCTGGCAAGACTGACCGGGTCAGCACTTTTCCCCTGCAGGTGAGCGGAACCTGCTCCATCACGGGCACCTACGAGGGCATTCGCGAGATCACTCAAGCACTCGCTTACCCTGAGAATGCAATCGCGGGACGCGGCGCCGCCTGCGAGCCGCCGGCCCTGGATGATCGAGGCGAGGTCGCTGCCGCTGGCACTGTCGAGAACGGCGAGGAAGCCGATGCCCTGCCACTTATCCTGGGTGATGTTGCCGTCCTTCGGCAGCAGCACGTGGTAGCCGGAGCTGAGGAACGATTGGACGCTGGCGATCTCGTTGGCGTCGTAGTTGGTGAGCTGCGGCTGGATGGTCGCGAAGTTGGCGCTGGTCGCATCGAAGATCGGCTGCCCTGACGTGGCAGCGATGTCGATCACCTTGACGGTGGAGACGGCGCCGAACGGCTGCGTCTGCTCGATCGTGCCGTGCTCGAACGCACTGCCGACGATGCCGTCGTTGAAGAACGCGTTCGTCCCCTTGGTCGCATCACCATCCAGGCTGACGGCAGACGTGACCGAGAACGGCAGGTCCATGTACGGCGCGCCGGTATAGCCCACGACGCCGATCATGTGATGGTAGACGGTGGCCTGCCTGCCGATCCGGTCGGAGAGCCGCTGCGTCTGGTTGAGCTCCGCAAGATAGGCGGTGGCCACCACCTGGAGCGACTGGCCCAGTATGGCGGCCGAGGTCTCGGTGCCGCCCGCAGCCCGGTTCTCGGCGAGGATCCGCCGCTGCCGGTCGAGCATTCCNCGGCCGGTGCTCTCCCAGCCGTTCATGATCACGAACGAACCACCCCCAGCNAGATACTGGGTGCCGCTCTGGTCGCCGTAGGTTCCCGATGCGGCCGGATAGGGATGATCGATCGCGACCTGCAGCTGCTGATAGACGTTCAGCGGCACCTGATAGCTGTTGGCCACTGCCTTCCCGTCGACGGCCAGGACGTACTTGTTGGTCGCATCCGGGAACAGGCTGAGACGCTTGCCATACAGCTCATCGGCGAAGAACGTGCTGTAGATGCCGGAGAAGGCCACCGTCAGCGTCGCGCGGTAGGCGTCCGGAATCGTGGTCGTCCATTCCTGGTAGACGGCCTGCTGGTAGGGAAGCGTGGTCAGCCGGTCGGTGCCCTTGCCCCCTGGNATCGTCCTGCCCCCGAGCAGCGTATCAAGGGTGGGCGCCGTCTGTGCCTGGGCCCAGGAAACGATCTTGCCGGAGTACTCGCCCAGTTTGTTGCGGAGGTTTGTCCGGTTGATCTTCTGGATCGAGGTGCCGGTCTCGACGGCACCGGTCTTGGCCGCGCTCAGGAACGCTGCACGATCGTAGCCCATCGTCGTCTTGAGATTGACGCCCGGCGTAACCGTGTGCTGCTTGAAACTGGGGTCGAAGACATAACTGCTGCCACCGGTCGTGGCCTTCACCCAGAGGTGGCTCAATTCGATGTAGACGAGGTTGCCGGCACAGGTACCGTCGGTCGTCACGATCACCGAAATGGGCACGCCCGCGAAGCTCAGCAGCGACGCGGCTGCACACGCTTTCGTCGGGTCGGTGCCAAGCCAGGACGAGACCTGCGCCGCGGTCAGCCTGATCTTGCCGTATACGTAGCTGGCCGTGATGCCGGACTGGCGCAACAGGGCCACCATGAGCGCAGCCTGATCAAAGGGATTACCTTCACCGTCAAGCAGGGTCCCAAGCGGGCTCTTGTGCAGCCCGAACCCCGGCGAGAGCCTGATGTTGTCGTGAACGTAGAGGTAGATCGCGCCAATATCGCCNCGCAGGCCGCGGGCCAGTTCGACAATCTCCGGCACCGGCCCGCTCGGCAGCACGACCGCTGCCGGTGCTGCTGTCGGTTGCGGCGCTCCTGACAGCGGCTTGATTTGCGGTCGCTGCCGGTTGCGCAAGATGCCATCAGCTTCGTCGGGAGAAACCGACGGCGCCCTGCCTTCCAGGACCGCGGGGAGAAAGTCCTTGGAAACAGGTGGAATGACGGCTGGCGCTGCTGGTTCGAGCGGCTCTGCCAATACGGGCGCAGTGAGCAGCGCAAGATAGGCCAGAAAAAACAAACAAAGCTTCAACCAAGACCGGACAGACAAAAACCCCACATTGCCGCCTCTCCAGGATAGGCAAACAGCCGTAATCATTTGAATCGAAACTGCGCAAGAACGACGCGAACACCTCGGCCTACTGGCAAGCCTGCTCCAGCGAGACCCTGTCGCTCGCACCCGTTACGGGAACATGTTGCGCTGCATGACCCCCCACCTGCGGCCCGTTCAAGACGAACGTACGAAATCAACATCGTTACAATCAGGATTGCAAGCCCAATTTGGGGCGATCTGCAGCCCGAAAATCGCGCTTCGTCACACACCATTACGAACTGAACAAATTGGCACCATCTGGAGGCATTGTCACATCTGACGTTGAACGTGTTGTAGACGGCCGCGTGAGCGGACAGAAAGCGCTGGGTTGACCCCGGGTTCTTGAACCTCAGCCATGCTCGCTCTCGTCGTCGCACAGGTTGGTGTGAATTCTCGGCGCGATTGTTCGTACGGCCACCAGTTACGTGTCGTCGCTGCATGCCGAGCGTGCGAAGTGCTGCCCCATAGGATCTCAGCTTGTCCGTCACGATGGCGTCGGGACTCATCTTCTGCGTTTTCAACAACTTGCGAAGAAATTGTGGTAGTGGAGCAGGCCAACGTTCCCGTGACAGTGCCCGGCGACGTTCAAGTCCGGTCGCAATCTCGCCGCCTGGATCGGCCTCGTTCCGAAGCAGAACTCGAGCGGCGGCAAGGAGCGATTGGGGGTATCAGCAAGCAGGGCAACTGCTATCTGCGGCAGTTACTGGTTGTCGGCGCGCTGACCGTTATCCGCCAAGCCCAGCGCTACTGCAGCTACATGAATGCCACCGCGTAGATCGGTGGCAGGGTGTGCGAGACACACGCCCAACTGTCGCCCTGGTCCTCGCTGACCCACAGGCCGCCGGTCGTCGACCCGAAGGCGAGGCCTTCGCCGGTGGCGTCGATCGCGAGCGCGTGGCGGTAGACCACGTCGTAGGCGTGGACCTGCGGCAGGCCTTGGGTCAGCACCTCGAAGCTGCGGCCACCGTCGCGGGTGCGGGTCACCACCAGCCGGCCGTCGCGGGGNATGCGCCGCTCGTCCTTGATTTCGGGGACGAACCACGCGGAGTCGGGGTCGCCGGGGTGGACGGCCGCCGGGAAGCCGAACGTCGAGGGCTCGACGCCGGTGATCTCGCTGAACGTCCGGCCCTCGTCCGAGGAGACGAAGATGCCGTTGTGGTGCTGGACCCACATGCGCTGCGGTGCGGCCGGACACTGGACGAGGCAGTGGACGTCCTGGGCGATCGGATCGTGGGCCTGTTCGGGCGGCAGATAGGCCGCGCGCATGCCCTCGCCGCGCTGCGACCAGCTGGCGCCGGCGTCGTCGCTGAACCAGATCCCNCCNGTCGAAACGGCGATGGAGACGCGCCTCGGATCGGCGGGATCGACGCAGATCGAATGCAGGCCGGGAAGATCCGCACCGCCGCCCATCCATTTTCGGCGCTTGGGGTGATCCCACAGCGAGCGGACCATCTCCCAGCTTCGGCCATGGTCGGCCGAGCGGAACAGGCCGCCCGGGATCGTGCCGCACCAGAGCACGCCCGGCTCGTCACGCCCGCCCGCCGCCAGCGCCCAGATGCGCACCGTGCTCCACGGCAGCGGCCGGCCCCACATGTCGAGCTCTTCGTCGCCCTCGGGCTTGGGCGGGTAAGCGGGGGCGGCGATCTCCTCCCATTCCGCGCCCGACCAGCGATGCAGTTTGACGCCGAAATGGCCGTGATCGAGGGCGGCATAGCGCGAGCCGTCGCGCGGGTCGCTCAGGGTCAGCGAGACATTGTCGCCGAGGAAATCGACCTGGGCGATCTGCCAGTGTCCGTTCGCGCGGGCGACCGTGAACAACCCCTTGCGCGTCGATACCGAAAGCGCCTCGCTCATTATCAGCCTCCGGAAAGGGCCTGAAAGACGAAGATGCAACTGCTCTCGCTGACCGCGTCGGAGAGGCCCGCCCGGTCGCGGATCGCCTCGCCGTCGACGAAGATGTTCATGTGCTTGCGCAGGGCGGCCTGATCATCGAGCACGTAGCCGCGTGCCCGCGGGTTGCGTGCGAACACGCCCTCGAGAACCTCGCGCACGGTGGTGCCAGCGACATCGGCTTCAGGGCAGGCGACGTGGCGCTGCAGGTTTGCGGTGAACTCGATCCGTGCCATTGCGCACACCTCGACCCGTCACTCTCGCCCCATCACCCTCGCAACGCTTCAGGCGGCGCCCGCCAGAGCCGGCGCGCCGGCCTCGATCGTCACCAGCACGTTCTTGAACGCCGGGGTCTTCGATTGCGGATCGACGGCGCGGCCGACGAGCACGTTGGCCTCGGGGTAGTACATCAGCGCGTTGCCCGGGCGGATGTTCCCGAAGGCGATGATCCGTATCCCGGGCATGGTGCCCGTCTCGCTGCGCACGGTGATGCGCTGTCCGTCCGCAAGTCCGAGGCGCCGGATGTCGTCGGGGTGCAACAGGATGACGTCGCGGCCTTCGATGCCGCGATAAAGATCGTGATCCTCGTAGACCACGGTGTTGAACTGGCCCTCGCTGCGCACGGTCATCAGCCGCAGGGTGCGGCCGTCGCCCGCGAGGTCCGGCAGGTCGTGGACGTGCAGGCGCGCGCGGCCATCGGGTGTGGCGAATGTCGGCGCGTGGAAGGTGCGACCGCCGACCTGGAACTCCTGCTTCGTCGCGTCGATCTGCGCCATCGCCTCGAAGCCGGGGACGACGGCCGCGATCGCCTCGCGGATCCGCCGCGCATCCGCCATCGCCTGCCAGTCGATAGGACCCGGCGTACCGAGGACGGCGCCGGCCAGGTGCGCGACGATCTCGACCTCGCTGCGCGGGCCGTCGTACCGTGCAGGGCCGCCGTCGCTCAGCCGGATGAAGTTGAACATCGATTCCTGCGTCATCGCCTGCGGTTCCTCGTCGCGGGCGAGCGAGGGCAGGATGATGGTTTCGTCCGCCAGCGCATGGGCATGGCCGGTGTTCAGCTTGGTGCTGACCTGGACAAGCAGCTTGAGGTTCGAGAGCGCTGCCTGCGCGAACGCCGCGTCGGGGTTGGAGCCGTAGAGGTTGCCGCCAAGGCAGAACGCAAGTTGCAGGCGCCCGTCCGCCGCCGCCTCCATCGCCGCCATCGTATCGAGGCCGGGCGTCGTCGGCAGGCGGATGCCGAAATGCGTCTGCAGCCGCTCGAAGACGGCCTGCTTCAGCGTCGGAGTGACGCCGACGGAGCCTACACCCTGGACGTTGGAATGGNNCGCGCGCAGCAGCAGGCCCGTGTGCAGCCGGCCGACCATGCCGCGCATCAGCGCCAGATTGGCGATCGCCTGCACGTTCTCGACGCCGTGCACGTGATGCGTGATCCCCATCGTCCAGGCGAAGACGGCGTTGCTGGCGCTGGCATAGACGTCGGCGATCGCTCCGATCTCCGCGCGCGAAACGCCGGACTTGGTGCAGATCTCCTCCCAGCTCAGGCTGCGCAGGCGCTGGGCGAGTTCGGGCCAGCCGGTGCAGAGCTCCTCGAGAAACGCCGCGTCGATCGCACCGATCTCGTCGATCCGCTTCGCCACGCCGGTCAGCAGGGCGAGGTCGCCGCCGATGTGCGGCTGGACGTAGAGGCTCGCGATCTCGCTGCCGAACAGCAGGCTGCGCGGATCGCCGGGCGAGGCGAAGTTGACCAGCCCGGTTTCGATGACCGGATTGAGGATGACCACCCGGCCGCCGCGGCGGCGCACGTGGATCAGCGTGTGCATGAGCCGCGGATGGTTGCTGGCCGGATTGCCGCCGATGACGAAGACAAGATCGGCGTGTTCGAGATCGTCGAGGACGAGCGTCGCCGTGCCGCTGCCGGTGACGCTGGCGAGGCCGACGCTGCTGGCGTTGTGGCAGTAGTAGCTGACGTTGTTGACGGTATTGGTGCCGTAGAGCCGCGCGAACAGGTGAAGCAGGAACGCTGCCTCGTTCGAGCTTCGGCCGCTGGCGTACCAGAACGTCGCCTCGGGCGGTGTGGCCTTGAGCGCCTCGATGATGCGATCAAGCGCTTCCGGCCAGCCGATCGGGGTGTAGTGCGTCTGCCCATGGCAATAGAGCAGCGGGGCGACCAGCCGGCCGCACCGCTCGAGTTCGCGCGGCGTCAGCGCCTGCAGGTCGGCGATGCTGTACTGGCGCCAGAAGTCGGCCGGGATTGGCGCCTGCATGTCGCCCACCATCGCCTGCATCGACTTCTTGCAGACCTGCGGGAACTGGCCGCCTTCGTTGACCATGCCGCCCCGCTGGCCGCCCATGCCCAGCGAACAGCTCTTGCAGGTGTTCTTCGAGCGCAAAGCCCGGTACAGCGGCAGGATGCCGCCCGCCTCGCGCGCCTTCGACCAAGCGTAGCCGACGGCAGGCCAGCCGCCGCCCCGCGTCACCTTCTTCATCGCTCGACCTCGATGCACGTCCTGGGCGTCTTCTGGCGGCGGCAAGCCTCCCGTAACCTGCGTACGCCGCCCGGTCGCCAGGACCGAGACTACCACACTTTCGCGCCCACCTGTGGTTTCAGAGGCTGTCCGCCGAACCCGCGATCCGCTCCGCCGCTTCGAGGTCGGAGGCGCGGTTGATGTTGAAGAACGGATCGTGCGGGGTGTGGGCGAAGACCACGCGTGCGGCGTTGAGTGCTGACATCAGGGCGTGCAGACTGGTGTCGGGCCGTTCCTCGAACAGCCGCCGGACGAGGACGCGCGAAGGCGGCCCCCAGAGGGCGACGATGGGATGATCGCGCTCCGCCGTCGCGGCATAGGCGACGGGCGCCCGGGTCGCGGTGAGGGCATCCACAAGGCAGCGAACCAGATTGGACGGAAGAAACGGCGTGTCGACGGGGACGGTGAGCAGGCTTGAGCGTTCGTCGCCCCGCCTGTCCAGCTCACCGAACCTGCTTGTGACACCAACGAGCGGGCCGGTCGAGGGCACCGCACGTGGGTTATCGCGGCATACTTGAAGATTGAATTCGAGATAGCGGTTGTCGACACTGTTGGTGTTGACGATCAACTCGCTCACCTGCGGACCAATGCGGTCCAGGACGTGTGCCAGCAGCGGCCGTCCGTCCAGTTCGAGAAAACTCTTCTCCGTACCACCAAAGCGCCGGCCGCGGCCGCCAGCCAGGACGACGCCGATCGGCAGCGGTGAACGATCACCTGGCAAGCGGGCGGGATGCATCGGTTTAGACCTGATTGGACACCTATCAGATTTGATCTGAACGATTACACATTGGCAGACTTCCACCTTCATCGCCGCCTTGCGCCACGATCGCATCGAAGCACCTTGGCTGCTCTGGGGCGCGATCACTGGCGAATGCTTCCGGCTCTACATCGAGAACGAACTCGTTCCGACCCTGAGGCGGCGTGACACCGTCATCATGGAAATTCTCGGCAGTCACAAGATCAAAGCCGAGCGCCGCGCATCCGCACCCGGGCGAGGCCGCGGAAGCTGGTCTGACGCTGGCCGCCGACGGTCTTCAGCCAACCAAATATTTCCTCGATGCGCTTGCGTTTCTTCTGGCTGAGGGCGTAGCCGTCATGGCGGGTGGTGCGGCCGTCGATCGCCGAACGACGCCGCGATCTCGCCTTCCAGCAGCCGCTCGCGGTTCTTGGTGAACACGGTGACATCCCACACCGCATCGTCGACGCCGAGGCCAACGAACCAGCGGAACACCACATCCAGGCCACGTTCGGCCAACAGATCTTCGACGTCCCTGAGGCTGAACTGAAAACGCAGACAAAGCCAAACCGCGTGCTGGATCACGTTAAGCGGAAATTGGTGGGCGTACGAGACTGGGTGCATGCGCATAGATTACCCGCCGCAACGACACACCCCGACTTTCCCGTGACAGTGCAGCCCAATGGACCTGTGCAGCGCCTGAGGCTATCCTGGTCAGATATCTGGTCCGATGAGGCGAGCGATGCGCGAGGTTGGCACTTACGAGGCGAAAACGCATCTGCCGGAATTGCTGAAGGCGGTGGAAACCGGCGAGACGATCGTGATTACCCGCCGTGGCACCCCATCGCGAAGCTGGTGCCGGTTACTGATTCCGAGGCTGCGGATGTCCCTGCCGTGATCGCAAGGATGCAGCGCGCACGAGCGCGTCGTCAGAGGGTTGCTACCGAAGACATCCTCACTGCGCGAGATGAGGGACGCAAAGGCTGATGCCATTTGTCGTCGATGCTTCGATTACCGCGGCTTGGTGCTTTGCCGACGAAAACAATTCTACGGCGAACGAGGCTCTGCTCCGCCTTGCTGGCGACGAGGCTGTCGTTCCGGTGCTCTGGTGGTTTGAGATCCGCAATGTTCTGATCATAAACGAGCGCCGAGGCCGGATAGACACTGCGGGGACTGCCGAGTTCCTCGCTGATCTTGCACAGTTGCCGCTGCGCATCGACCACCGAGCCGACAGCGAAACTGTCATGGCGTTTGCGCGCAAACATACGCTGACCGCTTATGACGCCGCATACCTGGAGTTGGCGCTCAGGATAAACGGCCCCTTGGCGACACTCGATCGAGCTCTTGCCGCAGGCGCCGAAGCCGAGGGCGTTGAACTCATCACCAGCCAAGTGATGTAGAATTCTCGAACGCCGAGCGTATTGAAAATAAGCACAAAAAGCGGAGACGGTTCGTTCCGAGACTCCTTCCCTCCGCCAGTCGCATCGCCCGAACCGCTCTCCTTGCCGATCAGCCAGCCGGAAAAACGCGTTGTTTCAAAGAGGTTTGGCGACTCGGCTGGGCACCACGCCGGTCGATCGTGGCGCCAAATGTTCTCTCTTCAGCCCCCTTCTCCAGAACCTGGGAACTGCACGAATTTAGTACCCAGCTTGTGATTTCAATGTTCTCAACGGGTTGCAGGGCGGGAGGCTGAGTACTGTTTCCAACAAGCGATCGCCATGCGAAGAGTTCTGTAAACGTTCCGACAGCGGGCAAGTTGATCGCTTCGTCGACCGCCGAACCGCGGCGGGCTTACCTGAAGCGCCTCTCGGACTTCGCCGTCGTGGAGAAAGAGGAGGAAGCGCTCAATGTGGTCGCCGACCACTCGGACGTGCAGGGGCCCTCGCCTTCCTAACGGCCTGCCCCGACCTGCGACGGGCGGGCGCGCTGGTACGGCTCAGGCTCTACGCCGTCGACGGCAACTGCTGGTGGACACTGACGGGGGCAGCCGAACGGCTGGAGAACAAAGAGCCGCTGGCGGCCTCCTGCTCTAACGCTGGATGATCGACTTCACCCTCGATCGCAGACTCTCGCAACGCTACGGCCGCGCCTCGCGCCATCTGCTGTCGTGCGCGGCGCTCATCCCCGCGTCACCTATTGGCAGCGGCACCAGCCGCATGCCGAGTACACGGCCGACCTGCGCCGGCGTCATCCACGAAAGTCCAGGTTCTGGTCGCGCGTCGATGCACAGGAGAGGAAGTAGCGGCGCGTGGAGAGGCTCAGCCGTGAGTCGCACCCGAAAGGGCTGCGCGCTTCGCCTGCGTCGACGTGTCCCTAATGGCCGGACTCGCTGTTTCCTTGAAATTGGCTCGTAGCCTCTCTCCGGCAAAGTCCATGAAAGCGCGGACCTTGGTCAGCGCTAAGCGATGTTCTGATGCCACGAGGTGAACCGGAATCGGCGGGGGCTCGTCGTCGGGAAGCAGGCGAACAAGACTGCCATCCTGAACTTCCTTCTGAATCTTGTAGCTCAGGATTCGAACGATACCCTCTCCATCCACCGCCGCGCTTACGGCCGCCTCGTCGGCGTTCACCATGAGCCGGGGTCGGACCCTCACGGTACGGGACATCTTCCGTCCTGGAAGCGGCGGAAAGCTCCAGATGTCATCGGCGCTCGTCGGCTCGATGGCGATGCAGGCGTGATTGGCGAGATCGGCGATCGTTCTGGGTGCTGCCCGTTCGGCAAGATATCGGGGCGATGCACAAAGCACGCGGTGCACCTCGCCGACCCTCAGGGCGATCAGAGCCGAGTCCTGAAGCGGCGCAATCCGCAGCGCGACGTCGATGCCCTCATCCACGAGGTTCGTAATGCGGTTGAGAAGGAGATACCGGATCTGCACTGTCGGGTAGTTCTTTAGGAACTCGCCAACGATGGGGCGCAGGATNCGGGTACCGAACATGACCGGTGCCGTGACCGTCAACACCCCGCTGGGCGTTACGCGCTGGCCAGCTGCGAACAGATCGGCTTCATCAAGTTCCGCCAGCACATGACGGCACACCGCCGCATAGCGCTCTCCTGCCTCGGTAAGCGAGAGCCGGCGCGTCGTCCGGTGGAGCAACTGCGTACCGACATGGTTTTCCAACGCCGCCAGCGCGCGCGTAATCGCCGCCGGTGATCGGCCCAACCGTTGGCCGGCGCGAGCCAGGCTCCCNTCGTTGAGGACCATCACAAAGACACGCATGGCGTCCAGCCGGTCGATCATCACTCCGTCCCGCGAAAGGATGGCGGTCGTGCGTCGGGTGTTCTGTCCTCGTCGCCTGCGACCTAGACTTATCCGCAAGAAGATGGTCGCCAAGTTTAGGAAAGTGTCCGAGATGACGCCATCGAATTCACTGGCTGCCCTGACCGTTGCCCCGCGTGCGGCAGGGACCTGCCGATCTGACGACGAGTTTCGCCTGATCGAGATTGGTCACTTCGCGACGCGGAGAAGCTAAGAGAGACGGCGTCGCTGCTCCGCGCATTCCTCGGGCACCATCTCGCCCCACGCCGACACCATCCTGCCATCTCACTCTTGGGAGCGAGACAAAGGGCATAGCGGCGATTTCGTCGGGAGACACAACGTGACTCAGACGCAGAACGTCAGCATTGCGCGAGATCTTCTCGCAGCCCTTGCCGAAGGCCGGCATCCCGAAGCCGTCGCCACGTTGTTCGGCGAAGACGTTCTATTTGAAATCCCTGGAGATATCGGTGTCCTTCCTTGGATCGGACATAGAACTGGTCGCTCTGCGGTTGCCCATTTTATCGCCAGCACGCGAGCGATGACCGAACTGCTGACATTCGACGTCGAGGAGGTCCTGGCAAGCGACGCGCGAGCCGTAATCGTGGGTGAGCTCGCCTCGCGGATCAAGGCGACCGACAAAGTTGTCGAAACGGCCTTTGCCATCGTTCTCACCATATCGGGAGACCGGGTCATCCGGTTCCAGATGCTGGAAGACAGCTTCGCCGTATCACTGGCGGCGCGGGCGTGATGCGCCGACAATCGCAATCTCGGCACACTCTCACGCCCCTCTTGGCGAGGGGGCTTTGCCATAGCCGCCGCCTCACTGAGCGTCGGTGCGTCCGCGCAGACCGCCCGTGACGTCCGCGGACCTTCTCCGCTGATCGCGATCGAAAACGAGCCGCCACCCAGGCTGATCGTCGACCCGCCGCTACCCGGGCCGCTCGCCGCGGGACGCGTCTTCATTCAGTATCGAACGAAGAACATGCGTGTCCTGCCGGTGTTCGGAGCGGGCGCGCTGCAGGAGTCGCCGCGCGTCGGCCATATCCACATCTCCGTCGACGACGCGCCCTGGCATTTCGTGGACGCCAGCGGCGAGACGATCACCCTCGTCGGCCTGCCGCCCTGCCCGCACAAGGTGCTGATCGAGCTGGCCGATCCCACCCACAGGGTTCTCACCCGCGAGATCGTGGCGTTCGCAATCCCCGAGAAAGCGGTCTCGGCAACAGATCCTCGAACGGCCAAGCCGTGAGCGGCAGCAAAGCCTGCGCCTCGTCCATCCCGCGTTTCGGCCGAGCCAGCGTATGGCCAAGAGCATCCGTTTCCCAGCAGTTCTTCGTTCTCCGCCGGTTGCGATACGCCGCGCATCAGGTCGGCTCACCTCAAACGGCGCCGTCGACAGGGAGTATCGCGCGATGACGATGATCACCACCGGAGATGGGACCGAAATCTATTACAAGGATTGGNGGAAGGGTCAGCCCGTTGTGTTCAGCCATGGCTGGCCGCTCAGCGCCGACGCGTTCGAAGACCAGATGTTCTTCCTGGCCTCGCGCGGCTATCGCTGCATCGCCCATGACCGCCGCGGCCATGGGCGGTCCAGCCAACCTTGGAACGGCAACGATCTCGACACGTATGCCGACGACCTCGCGACACTGGTCAAAACCCTCGACCTCACCAACGCCATCCACATCGGCCATTCCACCGGCGGCGGCGAGGTCGTCCGTTACATCGGCCGGCACGGCACCAAACGCGTGGCCAAGGTGGTGCTCATCGGCGCGATCCCGCCACTGATGGTGAAGACGGCCAGCAATCCTGATGGCACGCCCATTGAGACCTTCGACCAGCTTCGCGCAGCCGTCCTCGCCGATCGCTCGCAGTTCTGGAAGGACCTCAGTCTTCCCTTCTACGGTTACAACCGGCCTGTCACGAAGATATCGGACGGCGTGCGCCAGTCATTCTGGCTCCAGGGAATGATGGCCGGGTTCCCTGCGGCATATTTCTGCATCAAGGCCTTTTCCGAGACCGATCTCACCGAGGATCTCAAGGCGTTCGATGTGCCGACGTTGGTTCTGCATGGCGACGACGACCAGATCGTCCCTATTGGCGCTTCCGCCCTGCTGTCCTCGAAGCTGATCAGGAACGCCACCCTCAAGGTCTATGAAGGCGCCCCGCACGGCATGTGCACGACGCTGAAGGACAGGGTGAACGAAGACCTGTTCGATTTTCTTCATGGCGAAAGCCAAGCGGCTACGCGAATTCGGGTAGGAGCAATCCAATGACGACGACGACTCTCGACCGCCCTGCGACTGCACCCGTCGTGCCCGTCACCCATCACCGGACCACCAGCATCGACGGCGTGGAAATCTTTNTCCGTGAGGCAGGCCCCACCGACGCTCCTGTCGTGCTGCTCTTGCACGGGTTTCCCACGTCGTCACACATGTTCCGTAACCTGATCCCTGCCCTGGCGGACCGTTATCATGTGATCGCCCCGGACTATCCGGGCTTCGGGCAGAGCGCCATGCCGGATCGCAGCACGTTCGCCTACACGTTCGACCGCTTTGCCGAACTGGTGGACGGCCTGCTGACCCAACTCGGAGCCACCCGCTATGCCATGTATGTCATGGATTATGGCGCACCCGTCGGCTGGCGATTGGCGCTGAAGCATCCAGAGCAAATCACCGGCCTCATCGTGCAGAACGGCAATGCCTACGACGAAGGCCTGAAAGAGTTCTGGGACCCGATCAAGGCCTACTGGGCCGATCATTCGGAGGTCCACCGCCAGGCTCTGTATTCTCTGGTCACTCCTGAGATCACGAAATTTCAGTACACCGACGGCGTAGCCGATCTCAGCCGCATCTCGCCGGACAACTGGGTCCACGATCAGACCCTGCTCGACCGCCCGGGTAACGCTGATATTCAGATGGATATTTTCTACGACTATCGCACCAACCTGCCGCTCTATCCGTCGGTCCAGGCCTACTTCCGCGAGCACCAGCCACCGACGCTGATCGTCTGGGGCAAGAACGACAAGATCTTCNCCGCAGAAGGAGCGCACNCCTACAAGCGGGACCTGCCCGACGCCAAGTTGCACCTCCTCGACACCGGCCACTTCGCCNTTGAAGACAAGGCCGACGAAATGATCCCGCTGATCCGCGATTTCCTCGAGCGAAACCTGAAGAGGAAGCACCCAGTTCGATAGGGGACAACCGATGACGGAGCCGGTGTCTCGCCGGCTCCGTTTTCCTCGCGGAGGACACGATGCGGCACAAATATCTGGAAGTCGCCTCGACCCCGTCAGTGAAGGCCGCGCGGGCGAAATACGGCAGCGCGAAGCAGTACGCCCGGCTGGACGGGAGCCTTGATCTCGATGGCCCGACCGCGAACGACCGCCTGACCGATCAGGAAACCGCTTTCATCGCTGAGCGGGATAGCTTCTACATCGCTTCCGTCTCCGAGACTGGCTGGCCCTATGTGCAGTTCCGTGGCGGTCCGCCCGGTTTCCTGCGCGTGCTCGACCAGCGCACGCTCGGGTACGCCGACTTTCGCGGCAACCGGCAGTACATCACGACCGGCAATGTAGCCCGGAACGACCGGNTGTCGCTGTTCTTGATGGATTATGCCAATCGTCGTCGTCTCAAGATATTTGGACGCCTCGCGGCGACCGACGCCGATGATGATCCGGCGTTGGTGGCGAAGCTTGCCCTGGCGGACTACCCGGCCCACATCGAACGCGCCGTGCTGATCACGGTCGAAGCCTTCGACTGGAACTGCCCGCAGCATATCACCCCGCGTTTCACCGAAGCCGAGATCGCTCATGTGCTTGCCCCCATCCTCCGGGGAGCGGCCTCCTGCGAGCTCAAAGAGAGCCTTTGAGGCATGCTTACGATGGCTCATCCGCTTGGCAACCTGTCCGGGCGAAACCTGTCCACCGCGATCGTGCGCGAAGGAGCCAAGCCCATGCATGACAGATCTCACGTGGCACCCGATACCCTGGCCGGCATCGTGCGGGCGCGGGGTGAAGAGCCGGTCTTTCGCGCTGGCGAGTCCGTACGGATTCTCGCCCGATCCCCCGTCGGGCACTATCGGGTCCCCACTTACCTGCGCGGCAAGAGAGGCACGGTAGAGAGGGTCATCGAGCCGGCGGGTATCGACAACGAAGAAGAAGGTTACGGCCGGAACGCGGGCACGAAGCTCCACTACTACCGGATCGCAATCCCGATGACCGAGATCTGGTCCGACTATGACGGCTCCNCCNGGGATGGATTGCGCATCGAGGCCTTCGAAACCTGGCTTGAAAGGATTTGATCGATGCCCCGGCAACACCACGATCACGACGGGGCGGATGAGCACGCTCACGCCGGGATCAGCGAGCCAGAGCGCCCCGGCTACTATGAGATCATGGAGACGGCGGTTCGCGAGCTCCTGATCGAGAAGCGCCTGATCAGCGCGGACGAGATCCGCCGGCAGATCGAGGTCCTGGACTCGCGCACGCCGGCCCTCGGCGCCAAGGTCGTGGCGCGCGCCTGGGTCGATCCCGACTTCCGCGCCCGGCTGCTCGCCAACGGCCGTGCGGCCTGCGAGGAGTTCGGCATCAGTTTTTACGACGACACCTCCCTCATCGTGCTCGAGAACATCGACCAGGTGCATAACCTCATCGTCTGCACGCTCTGCTCCTGCTATCCACGCCCGGTGCTCGGGCTTCCGCCCGACTGGTACAAGCTCAAGCCCTACCGGGCACGCGCGGTCTCCGAGCCGCGGGTTGTCCTGGCGGAGTTCGGCACCATCATCCCCAACGACGTCGAGGTCCGCGTGCACGATCTGACGGCAGTGGTCCGCTACCTCGTGCTGCCGAAGCGGCCCGCCGGCACGGAGCACTACAGCGAGGAGGAACTGGCCGCCCTTGTCACGCGCGACGCGATGATCGGCGTCATTCCCGTAACCATCGACAAGGGGACAGTCGCACCATGACCCGGACGGAAGACCTCGTTCGCCGCCTGCCCAACGACATCGGCGGATTGCCGGCCGAGCCGATCCAGCAGGTCGATCACCAACTCGAGCCCTGGGAGAAACGCTGCCACGCGCTCGCCGACGTGCTCGACTTCCACAAGATCATCAACACCGAGGAAAAGCGCTGCGGCGTCGAGGCGCTCGGCGCCGAGGTGATCGGCAAGCTCACCTACTACGAGCGCTGGATCGTAGCGTTTACCAACATTCTCTTCCGCAAGGGCATCCTCACGCCCACGGAACTGGCCCTGAAGATGGAGGAAGTCGACGTCCGATACTCTGACCAAGGCTGAGCGGCCCTCGCCGCGCCATGTTCACTGATGGAATCTGCGAATGACCCCGACGGCATGACCCGCTGTTCGAGCAGCCACGGACCGAAGGAGACAATGGACCGCCTCGCGGCCGCGGTAACAAGCCGTGGCATGACCATCCTCGCACGCATCGATCACGCCGCGGCGGCGAAGGTCGGCATGGAGCTGCGGCCGACCGAGGTCCTGAACTTCGGCAACCCACAAGCCGGCACCCCGCTTATTCAGGTGGCGCAAACGATTGGCATCGACCTGCCCNTCCGGNGGCTCGTCTGGCAGGACGCGGAGGGTGAGACGTGGCTTGCCTACAATGATCCGACGTGGCTCACCGCGCGCCACGGCGCCGATCAGGGAGCCAGAGAGACCCTCGCCGCCATGACCGGCGCGTTGACGGCTGTAGCCGCGGAAGCCACACGCCGCGACGCGTCATGATTGCACTCGGGACGATGTGAGGAGAAGTACGCTATGAAGTTTAGCAAGGCTGACACGGCCGTGGTGTTCATCGACCCGCAGAACGACGTGCTGAGCGAAAAGGGAGCCAATTGGCAAGCGTTGGGGGCCAGCGTTACTGAGAACCGCACAGTCGAGAACATGGAGCGGATCTTTAAGGCCGCCAAAGCCAACGGATATGACGTCTTCATTTCGCCGCATTATTTCTATCCGACCGACAGCGGCTGGAAGATGAACGGACCGCTCGAGGCCGAGGAATTCAGATCCCATACCTTTGCTCGCACCGGTCCGCTGAACCTCGCAGGATTCCCGAACTCCGGTGCGGATTGGCTGGACCGTTTCAAGATCTATATCGAGGACGGAAAGACGATCGTCGTCAGCCCGCACAAGGTATTTGGTCCTCAGACCAACGACCTGGTCCTGCAGCTGCGCAAGCGCGGCATTGGCAAAATCATCCTCGGCGGCATGTTGGCAAATATGTGCGTCGAGTCGCATCTGCGCGAGTTCATCGAGCAGGGATTCTNNGAGGTAGCGATGGTGAAGGACGCAACCGCCGGACCCCGGCATCCCGAATGGGGCGACGGCTATCAGGCGGCAATCGTCAACTTCCGATTTCTCGCCCACGCCGTGTTATCAACCGACGAAGCGGTTGATCTCATGCGTTGAGGATGCCCTTCGGCCTCGCGCGACCAAACCGCGCCGTGGTTGCCGAAGGCCCCAAGTATTCGCAAGGCGGAGGCGATCGGCCAACGTGGCTTTCCCATGATCCGGAACATGCCCACTTCCGGGTTGGTGTTGCGGTGGTGGATCGATGCGCTGCGGAGTTCGCCATCGAGAGACCCACCGCTTATTTTGCGAGGATCCTTTGCCTCTGCTCGTCCCAGCCGCTCGGCATCACCCCGTCAACTCCTCCAGCTGCAGGCTTTCGGCTGGCGGCCATCAATGATCGCCTCCTGAATGTCCGGTGCCAACAGCGTCAGTCGCAACAGCCGGTTGACGAAGCTGCGGGTGACCTTTTCGGCTTCGGCAATCTCCGCCGCCGACCGGTACACTGTGTCCTCCAGCATCCCCTTCCAGCGATGCGCCCTCGCCAGTGCGCGAATCATCGTCTCGTCCGGCCGTGGCTTTGCCGGCGCCCAGGTGTCGCCGCCATTAGGTGCGATGATCGCCTTGCGGCCACCGAGCCGCTTCCAAGTCATCGGGATGTGGACGACGATCGTCGTGCCGTCGAGCTCCCAGTTGTCGCCCACGATCCTCGGCTTCGCTTTCATGCCGCCATGCTCGACCGGAGTTCTTCGACCAGCGTCTGCAGCCTCTCGGCGCGGAGCCAGACCTGCATACCCTCGGGCGCGAGGTCCACACGCTCGACCAACAACCGGACGATACGCGCCTGCTCGGCCGGAAACAGCTCGTCCCACAGCGCCGCCAGCTCGGTGATGGCCTTGACGACGTCGCGCTCGGCAATGGCCTCGTCGCCGTCGCCCTTCGCCGCCGCCCACGTCCGCGCGATGACCTCGGGCGTGCGCAGCAAGTGGCGCACCTGGGCGACGACCGCTTCCTCCACCTCGGCCGCCGGCACGCTGCGCACCGGGCAGTCGGCGTAGCCCTGGCGGATGGCGTCGCTGGCGACATAGTAGCGATAGAGCCTGCCGGCCTTGCGGGTGTGCGAGGGCGTCATCGCGTGCCCACTCGGCGCGAAGATCAGGCCGCGCAGCAACGCCGGCGTCTGCGCGCGCGTGCCGTTGGCGCGCGCCACCCGATTGGCGGTGAGAACGGCCTGCACCTTCTCCCAGATCGCGTCGTCGATGATCGCCGCGTGCTCGCCGGGATAGCTGATGCCCTTGTGCACCGCCTCACCGAGGTAGACCCGGTTGCTGAGAATTTTGTAGAGCGCGCCCTTATCGATCGGCTTTCCCGGCCGGTGCTTGCCGTCCTGCGTCGTCCAGGACTTGGTGGTGTGCCCGCACGCNCGCAACTCCTGCGCCAGCTTGGTGGCCGAGCCGAGCCGCAGGAACCGGTTGAAGACAAGGCGGACGAGGTCGGCCTCGGTCTCGTTGACCACCAGTTTGCGCTCGCAGACGTCGTAGCCGAGCGGCGGGACGCCGCCCATCCACATGCCGCGCGCCCTGGAGGCCGCGAACTTGTCGCGGATCCGCTCGCCGATCACCTCGCGCTCGAACTGGGCGAAGCTGAGCAGGATGTTGAGCGTCAGCCGGCCCATCGACGTCGTCGTGTTGAACTGCTGGGTGATGCTGACGAACGAAGCGTTGTGCGTGTCGAGGACGTCAACGATGCGGGCAAAGTCACTCAGCGAGCGGCTGAGCCGATCCACCTTGTAGACGACGATAACGTCGATGCGGCCGGCCTCGACGTCGCGTAACAGCCGCTGCAGTCCCGGGCGCTCCAGGCTGCCGCCGGAGAAGCCGCCGTCGTCGTAGCGGTCCCCGACGGCGGTCCAGCCCTCGCTCTTCTGGCTCTGAATGTAGGCCAGCCCCGCTTCGCGCTGCGCATCGAGCGAGTTGAACTCCATCTCCAGTCCCTCTTCCGAGGACTTCCGGGTGTAGATCGCGCAGCGCAGCTTGCAGACGGGAGCCTTCACGTGCCGCTCTGATGATTGCGCAGCCCCCAGAACAGCGGGCCGGACCAGCGCGTACCGGTGATCGCGCGCGCGATCGCCGACAGCGACTTGAACTTCCGCCCCTGGTACTCGAAGCCATCGTCAAGCACGGTGGCGGTGTGCTCGACGCCCTGCCACGCGCGGATCAGCCGCGTACCGCTGATCGGCCGGTCACCCTTGCGCACCGGCTGCTTGCCCTTCACCCGCCGATCCTCTTCTTCGACCAGTGCCTTCAGCTTCGCCTCGGCCCGCGCCGACAGCCCGCCCATGGCCAGCTCCTGAACGCGATAGGCGAGACGCTTGACCAGGAACGGCCGGTTGTAAGGCGGCGGCTCCCGATCGTAGAGCTCGCGCCACAGCTGCTTGAGCTCTGCCGTCGATTTCTGCGGCAGCGCCGCCACCTGGGCCAATGCGCTGTCATGCATGGCTTTTTCTCCGTCCACGAAGGTTTCGACCATGCACGCTCTGCCGGGCGGTGAAGTCCAGGGAAACGTCTCCGCTATCAGCAGCCCGCCGTTCGCGTCGTCGCGCGCGCAGGCGGATCAGCCCGGATGCCAAGTCGCGCTCCGCGGAATTGGTGACGAGCGTACGATATCGGCTCCATCCGGGGACACCACCCGCCGCAACGACGTATGACGATGCCGACCTTTTCGGGATAGTTCCGGATTCTCTAACGCGACCACGGTCTTCGACCTTGTTCGATTGCATAAAAACTCTCTAGACGCCCCATTCACAGCAAACTAGAATGCAAAACTAGGGATAGGTGTATCCCGTCCTATGAGGGGATCATCGTGGAAGCATTTAGTGCGCCCGCCGGCACGTCCGGCGACGACACACTTGTTGGCGACATAACTAGCGAGAACGGCGAAGAAGCATCGCTGACCGTAGCGGCAGGCAACGCAGAGGAAAGTGTTGACGGCGCGGACAATGAGGTCGTTCGCGCTTATCTCAGTACGCTCTCTGGTGGTAACGGCGTGGACCTGATTGCCGGTGATGTCTACGCGCGCGAAGGCGGCACGATGAATCTAAGCGTGCGGGTCGGCGCGGGAGGAGACTATTACGGGGCTTATTATGATCCACCCGTCGCCAGCGGCCAGGGAGGAAGTCGCAACGATGTGCTCGCGTTCGCCGACCACTTGCTGGGCGGATCGGGTGACGATGTCATCGTGGGTGATATCCTCACCCAGGGTACGGGCGCCAGCGTCATCCAGCTCGACGTTGCACGCGGCGGACAAAGCTTGGTGGCTTCCAGTGGTGATGGAGGTTCCGACAATGAAGTGCGCGCCTGCAACGATCTCCTGGTCGGTGATCTCGGCAACGACACTCTTGTGGGAGATGTCTTCGCACCGCGCGGGAATACAATTCGCCTCTACACTTCTCTTGGAGCAGGAGGCTCTCCTATTATGGGTACTTCGGTTCTGGCGGCAACCGCAACCGGTTGCTCGCTTTCAACGACGTCCTGACGGGTGGTCAGGGCCAGAATTGGCTTGTTGGTGATGTACTAACCACTGGCAGGGGATCGGTCGATCTCGTTGCCGATATCGGGCACGGAGAAACGAAGACTGTTGCCGGTGCCCATAACGTCGCCACCGAGTTCAGTGATCGTCTCGTCGGCGGCTCCCAGGACGACCAACTGGTAGGTGACGTCGCACGTGAACATGCGATTGGGTCCATTACACTTGCAGTAACGGTCGGCTATGGCGGCTTCGGAGGCCTACAAGTCCTCGGCGGCGATGGCGGCCCGGACAATCAGGCCCACGCCTTCAACGACGATTTACGTGCCGGTCTCGGCACCGACCTGCTTGTCGGTGACGTTTATGACACGTCTGCCAGCGGCTTCGTTGGTCTCACCGCCAGTGCGGGAACCGGAGGTGCACCGGGGAGGCATTCGGGTGGCGATGGTGGAGACCGAAACTCCGTCATCGCCTTCAGCGATTCGCTCCAGGCTGGCTCGGGCGATGATTCGGTCGTCGGTGACGTCTACCGGCTTTACGGCCATGACAAAACCGAACTGCATGTTCAGGCCGGCATGGGCGGTCCAGACGCCTATTTCTACGACTACACCCGGCCTGGAGAAGGCGGCAACCGAGAGATGGCGAAGGTCGCCAATGATCTGGTGCACGGGAATGCCGGTCACGACCTTCTGGTGGGCGACGTTGCCTACGTCGCCAGCAGCGGTGACATTACCTTGGACGCATTCGCCGGCAATGGCAGCAACGGCGCTGGTGACGGTGGCAACACAAATTCGGTTTTCGCCTTCAACGACAGCCTGCACGGCGACAGCGGTGACGATACGCTGGTCGGAGATCTGCGATGCGTCGATGACGATGGCACCTTTCGGCTCAGCGCTGAAGCGGGCGTGGGTGGAACCGCTTCGTACTCCTCCGGTAACGGTGCACTCGGTGGCGATCACAACAGCAGTACCGCCTTCGGTGATAACCTTTGGGGAGGACGGGAACGATCTGCTCGTTGGCGATGTGATCGCCGAGAACAGTGGCGGCACGTTCGTCCTCCAGGTACAGGCCGGAGTGGGCGGGAGCAATTCCCGAAGCTATTTCCGTGATTGCTATGGCGGTACAGGTGGAGATGCAAACCACGTCGTCGCCTTCTGCGATCACCTCGTCGGAGCGAACGGCGCAGACACGCTTGTCGGCGACATTTTCGCTGATGCTGACACGAATAAGAATTTTGACATCGAACTCGCATCGGGTGACGCGCTCGATTACTCGCATGCTGCGGGCGGCTCAGGCAACCAGATCCAAGCGTTCAACGATATCCTGTCCGGCGGAGCTGGCGCAGATGTGCTGGTGGGCGATGGGCTCTTAGCCGCTTCTGACTGGCTTTCGTTTGATATCAATATCGCTCAAGAAGGGTCGAGCAACCGTATCGAAGCCTTCTGCGACCGGCTCACCGGGGTAGCGGCGATGACTTGCTGGTCGGCGACTTCTTTTCTAATGACAGCACCCAAAATACCCCTGGAGCTTCTCTTGCTGACAGTTCCGCGGATCCGACGCGCCTGTTCGAGGATACGTTGATCGGCGGGGCCGGAAGCGACACACTATGGGGCGGCCGCGGCGCCGATATCATGACGGGAGGAACCGGCTCTGACCACTTCGTGTGGTCCAGCGACGACCTGTCTTTCCTCCCCGACAGTTACGATCGGATCACTGATTTCAGCCTGCAGGACGTCCTCGATTTGCGTCCCCTCTTCGCCGAAAATTATGTGGAGAGTTCTATTGAACTCACCAGGATCGGCAACAGTACACTCGTCCAAATTAATGGAGCCGAAGCCATTAAGTTGGACGGATTTACGACCAGCCTGAACGTGCACGATTTGATTGACGATGGGGTCATCTTGATCGCGTGACTCTGGCAAATGAGGATAGGCATGGGGCGCTGCCTTGTGGCGCCCCTCAACAGTTCAGGCAACCACCCCTTTACTGGGATCGTTATGTGTAGCGACGGCCTGTGTGCCGTCTCCGCGCTACCCATTTGGGCACAGATGGAGGAGAGTTCGGCAATCGCGTCGTCGACACGATCGGCCGGATGCTGCGCCACGACAGTATCAGTCGCGAGATGCACGGCGCCGGGCGCGACTTCGCCGCAACGTTCACCATTGCGCAGTTCGATACGATCGCCTGCATGTCGCTCGATCGCATCTCCGGATGGCGCAGCACCGCCGATCCGACCGATATCCAACTCGACGCCCGACGGAGTGTCGCCGGCGAGAAGCAGGCGCTCGGCATGCTGGCGCATCACTACGGATCGAGCGCCGGGAAACGGTCTGTTTGACGATCCAGAAGCCGTGGATGACGGCAGGTTTATCTTAGGAGTAACCGTTTGCGGCCTTCTTATGGCGTTGTCCGCTTTGGCGCGCGTTGTGACCGGTAGCCCGCATGAAACGAAGCGCAGTAAGGGAACTTCTTCCTGGTGCTTTATCCTGATTTCGCTTCGCTGCCTCCGCTGGAGTGGACGGCCTCGCTGGCTACGATCTGCGGCGCGCGAACCCGCCAGTGCCCGTTGCTGGGGTGCCTCACCTGAGCACGGCGCGGGCGGCTGCTTCGGCATGGCGGGCCAGGGAGTCGCACGAGGCGCCGGCGCGGGCGCGGAGCGCTGAGGCCAGGACGAAGTCGGCGGCCATCGCCGCCTGCACCTCGACCGGGAAATCCGGCGGCAGCTGTCCCATCGCGACCGCACGCGCGAGCCGCGCGGCTACCGCCGCTTCCATCTCGGCGATCGCGAGGGCCAAGCGCGAACGCAGGGTGCCGAGGCACCGGCAGCGGTGGGCAGGNGTGCATGCGATCAGGCAGCCGCGGGGCCGACCGTCCTCGGCAGTCGCCTTTGCCGTACCGAGAAGGAATTGGCGCATGGCGTCTGATATGTCGGGCAGTTCAAGGGCGACCCGTAGCGAAGCCAGGCTCGTTTCGCCGTAGCGATCGAGGCAGCGTCGGTAGAGCTCTTGCTTGTTGCCGAACGCGGCATACAGGCTCGGCCGATTTATCCCCATGGCCCGGGTCAGGTCGTCGAGGGACGCGGCGTCGTAACCCTTCTCCCAGAATACTTCAGCCGCCCGGTCGAGGGCGTGGCCGGGATCGAATGCCCGCGGCCGGCCGNNCGGAAGCGGGTTCCTTGTTTTTTACCAATCGATACACAACTCCCTTGAAATCGTTGGATGCCCCACTTTTATACCACGCGGTATGAATTTATGGAGGATCCTTCCATGGGACGACTTCAGGGCAAGGGCGCGGTGATCACCGGCGGCAGCACCGGCCTGGGCTTTGCTACCGCGCGCGCATTCCTGGACGAAGGAGCCCGGGTGCTGATCACCGGCTCGAGCGCGGCGAAGCTCGACGCCGCGGCGGCGAAGTTGGGTTCCGACGTGCTGGTGTTCCCGGCCGACGTCCGCAGCCTGGAGCAGTTGGACGCGCTACGAAGCTTCGCGGCGGACAAATTGGGTCGGGTGGATGTGCTATTCGCCAACGCCGGCATGGGCAAGTTCGCGCCGTTGGACGCGATCGACGAGGCCTTCTACGATGAGCAGTTCGACACCAACGTCAAGGGGCTGTTCTTCACCGTGCAGAAGCTGCTGCCGCTCTTAAGCGAAGGTGCCAGCGTGATCCTCAATGCGTCTGCCGTGAACGCCAAGGGGTCGNCCGCGGGCAGCGTCTACTTCGCCACCAAAGCCGCCGTGCGCTCGCTCGCGCGAACGCTCGCGGCGGAACTCGGGCCCCGAGGCATCCGTGTTAATGCGCTGAGCCCGGGCTACGTTCCGACCGAGTTTTTCGAGCGCAACGGCCTGCCGGAGGAAGTCCGCACCGGCTTCGAGACGCTGATCGAGAAGGCGGCACCTCTCGGCCGCGTCGGCCGGCCCGACGAGATCGCGCGGGCGGCGATCTTCCTCGCGAGTGCCGAGTCCTCCTACGTCACCGCAGGCGATCTTGTCGTCGACGGCGGCTGGATGAATGTCTGAAACGGGCGGCCGGTCCGTCCTCCCAGCCATTCACTGTCTTCAGGATACGATCGTGGACACCACCCTTCCCTTCACGAGCAACGCTGCCTTCGCAACCGCCGTGAAGGCCGAGCTGGCTTCGTCGGCCTCCGTCGGCATCGCCGGAACTACACCGACGATCCGCGCTATGGCGGCTGAGCCTGCTCCTGACGGCCCTTCCGGAGGTGCAGGAGGCAATCCAGGTTATCGACGTCACGCGCGCACGCGCGTACACACGTTACGTCGATATATGCTGATACGTCCTTGCACCTCCGGGTCATTGATTTCATTGGATAATATTTTCAGTCCGCGGCGTCACCCTCGTCGCCCACGTGGGTGGCGTGCCGCTGACGCGTGCCATCACCGCATCGAATGCTGCCCGGTCGGCACGCCGCGCGCGTTCTCCCAGCACCGCCTGGGGAAGATGCCCTGGTGCAGCGGCTGTCATCTCTGTTTTGATACCCGATATTCGGTGGGCGCGCCTCCGGGGATGCCGTCGGACATGATCAGGAGGCGATAGGCCTCCGTATCCTCGGCCAGCACGAGAACAGCTTCCGGCTTTGCGTGATCCGGCAGTCTGCCGAGTCCGCCGAGCCGCTTGGGCGCTGCAGACTGACCATCCCAAAAGAAGACGCTTGCTTCGCCGGGCTTGTTCATTTCTGGACCACTGAGCACCAGAAACCCGCCTTCAACCGTCGCCAGATCCCGAACACCCATGCCGTCGCCGAGCGCGATCGAGTACACATGCGGATGGGCGGGGGCGTTCCCGAACACGGCGTCGACGTCAACGCTCATAACGAATGCCTTGCCGTCGAGCACCGGACCACGGAAGCCCAGAAACAGGCGACCGCCGCGAACCGCCAGGCCCTCAATGTTCACGCCGTGCGCATCGAGCGGCTTCTCCGCGAAGTGCTGCAGCTCTGGCGTCGCTGCGATCACACCCCGCAGACGATCGCTGATCTCCACCTCGGGCGGCCGCGTCTCGGTGCCGACTGGAAAGCCCGGCATCCCCGTTTCGGTATCGACCTTGAAGCGGAAAGCGAAGAACCGCGAAGCTTCAAACTTTGCTTCCTCTTTGGACAATCCATGCGAGCCGACCAGATAGTAGTGGCCGTCGTCGAATGAAACTCCNTCGACGTCCGCTTCCTTCATCTTCTGGTCATTCTCTTTCTTGGACAGCAGGGTAATCGTGGGACCGGGGACGATGGTGTGGCCGTCGATCGAAAAGAAGCGCGCATACCTGCCTGACTTGGCCTCATCGCCCGCGAGCAGGCAGGATTTTCGTTCGCCATTCAATTGATAGCAGGCGGCGGCGCTGATGTTCTTGGCTTCCTTGGTATCGGGGAGCGTCGGCCGGATCGTCCAGTCGGCCGACGTTGGTGTGAGCGCCGGTGCAGCCACCTCGCCGGCCGCATGCCCGATCTCCCCATCAAGACGAGGGCAAGCGCGACGCCGAAGGTACAACGACAAAGTGATCCGTGATCCATGACAGCCGCCTTCCTGGAGTTCGGAGCGGATCAAGCATACCCACGTGCGGAGGAACTCGCAGTTACACTCTCCGACTACTCGGTCCGGCAGCTCTCTTCTGCCGCCTTTCAGCAAGGATCATATCGGAATATATTCCTTGACACATTCCTCACTCCCTGTTACAACATCGCCATCCTGAAGGTTCGGTGATGCGCAGGCCGGATCAAGGGATACCGGTTCAGGCGCCGCTGGCTCAGCAGGCAGCCCCGGTCGGAGGAAGGGTAAAGTTCAGGCTTGACAGGGGCCGCCAATTTAGGTATATATTCCCTTACATGGTAGCCACCCCGGCGCCGGACCGAACAACAGGAGGCTTGGTTCCTCCTGGCGAGGAAGGGGTATCCGCGGGCCCAGTCCGATACCGCGCCAGCGACAGCCAGAAAAATATCAGATCCAGATCCGACAGAGCCACCACCCGGTGGCTTTTGTTGTCTTTTCCGTAGCTTAACCCTCCCATCTGGTCCTGCGACGGTGGATCTGCCGCTGACCAATCCGCATCGGTTTCTCGCAAAATCAAAGACTTATTTGGTTGACCCAAGTCCACGTGGGATCGTCGCCAAGATCCAGGACTTCGCCGGCATGCGGTCGGCCAAGCCGCCGCAAGACCAAAAACCCTCGTTTGTGCAAAGCGTTATTTGGATTCGAACCGTCTTCGAGGTGTGCACCGCAGATCCAGGCTGGATCTGCGGTGCACACGTCAGCCGGATCTGCCCCCGAAGCGGGCAGCTTGCTCGATGGGGCTGCGGGGTACACAGTACCCCGCAGCTGCACGGTCAGCGGCCACCGGAAGATGAAGGCCCTCTGACGGGCACATCGCCAGGCCAACGATCGCTTGACACTGGGCTCGGAGTCGGATAAAAGGAATTTATTCGTACACCCGCAGTGTCTCCACCGTGCGGGTGGTGCATCTCCCTTCCAATCAGGACGTTTGCGATGCTGCGGTTTTGCCCCGAGCAGATCGAGCGCTGGCCGATCGCGCGCCTGCTGCCATACGCGAAGAACGCCCGGACGCACTCGGACGAGCAGATGACGAAGCTGGCGGTGTCGCTGGTCGAGTACGGCTGGACGGCGCCGGTACTGGTGAGCGATGCTGGTGAGATCATCGCCGGGTACGGCTGGCTGCTGGCGGCGCAGCAGCTCGGGCTGGACGCGGTGCCGGTCATTCGCCTGTCGCATCTGAGCCCGCAGCAGGTCCGCGCCTACCGGATTGCCGACAACCGGTTCGCCGAGCTCTCCGGCTGGGACGAGGAGCTGCTGGCGGCCGAACTGCAGGCGCTGGGTGCGGACGGGTTCGACCTGGGCCTGACCGGCTTCGAGGGCGACGAGTTCGACCGGCTGCTGGCCGCGCTCGATGAAGAGGGTAACGACGATGCGGCGGCCGGCGAGGACGTCATCCCCGAGCCACCGGCCGAACCGGTCTCACGGGTGGGCGACCTGTGGCTGCTGGGCGAGCACCGGCTGCTGTGCGGTGACGCGACGGAATCCCACGACGTGATCCGGGTGATGGACGGGCAACGGGCGGTCCTGTTCGCCACCGATCCGCCGTACCTGGTCGACTACGACGGCAGCAACCATCCCGGCACGCAGGGCCGTGGGGCCAGGACACCGGCATCACCTGGGATGACGCCAGCCAGGGCCCGGCACTGTATGAGGGATTTATCCGCGAGGCGGTCGCGCACGCCATTCTGCCCAACGCCGCCTGGTACTGCTGGCACGCCAGCCGCAGGCAGGCGATGGTCGAGAGCATGTGGGAGCAGTTCGGCGCCTTCGTCCACCAGCAGATCGTCTGGGCCAGGGACCGCGGCGTCCTGACCCGCTCGTTCTATCTGTGGCAGCACGAGCCGTGCTTCTTCGGCTGGCTGAAGGGCCACAAGCCGCCGCGCATCGGCATCCACTATGCCGGTACGGTGTGGAGCATCCCGACGGTCAAGGGGGATGAGCGGGTCGAGCATCCGACGTCGAAGCCGATCGAGGTATTCGCCCTGCCGATGCGCCAGCACAGCAAACACGGCGAGATCTGCTTCGAGCCTTTCAGCGGTTCCGGCTCGCAGATCATCGCCGGCGAGCCCACCGGCCGGCGGGTGTTCGCGATCGAGATCAGCCCGCAATATGTCGACGTGGCGGTCAAGCGCTGGCAGACGCTGACCGGCAAGCCGGCTACCCTCGACGGTGACGACCGAACCTTTGAGGCAGTCGCCGCCGAACGGCTGCGGAAAGCAGCCTGAGCCAGCCTGAAACCGTGACCGCCGGGTCACGGGAACCCGGCGGCATCGATGGTTCGATTGGAGTTGCCTCAGTCCACCAGACGATAGACCCGCTCGCCGCCCTGCGGCTTCTCGGAGATGACATTCAGGCCGCGGCGCTTCTTCAGCGCCCCGGCGAGCACGCCGCGGACCGTGTGCGCCATCCACGCCATTTGGGTCATCATCTGGGCGATGGTCGCTCCTTCGGGGCGGCGGAGCATGCCGATCAGCTGCGCTTCCTTGCTGTTCTCGCGCGGTCGGCGCAACTCTCCTGCCGGGCGGGCCGGTCGCGATCGGCGGCGGCTTTCGGCACGCTCGATCGCGGCGCGCAGCACCGCCAGGATCACGTCCGGCCGGGTCTCCGCCGGGCCGCTCACGCTCCGCCAGCAGCTGCTGACGAACGCCAATGACGGCCTCCGCCGCTGCGGGCTCGACGGTCGCTTCGACAGTCTCGGTATTTGCCGAAACGGACACATCCTTGTCGGCTGGCTTGGCGTCACGGGGCTCGAGCAGCTGTGCACGCCAGGCGTCGGCGCTGAGCCGGCCATCAAGCAGCCCGTCTGCGGCGGCGAACACGTCCGCTGTGGACAACCCCATCGCTGCCGCGGCGCGCTCGATGGCTTTCATCGCGGTCTGCTTGCTGTTGGGGTTGCGCCGCTGGCTCCCCAGCGCGCTCAGGATCAGCGCCAGCTGCGCCATGCTGTGGGTGGGCTCGGTCATCGGGGGCTCCTCGGATTACGGCGCTGCGTCTTGCGGCACCCGCTACTACCGCGAGCCCCGAGGAGCCGGCGGACTCGGGGCTGGGAGCGATTGCGCCACCCTAGTTGTTCTTGTTTTGTATCATCATTAAGCCCTGAACGGGCTCGGATATCCAGCAGAAGAGCGAGCAACATTATGGCGTTGTTGGACAGACATGGATCATCTGATGATCGCCCGGTAACATGGGGAAGCTGGCGAGGCTTGGGCGAGCGAGACTACGCGCGGCATATCGGCCGCTCACGTGGATCAGTGCAGCAACCACTGTAGGTCGATCGGCTGATGAGCGGGCGGTTCAAGCTGGACGACATCAACGTTGGGTTGGACCGATTGGGGAAGGCAAGGCCGTCCGACAGGTCGCGCTGTTCTGATCCGGGGCGGCGCTGGTGTCGCTGCGGGCCGCCGTCGGCCCGCGTGCGTGGGCTCAGCTGCGGAACGTTGTCACCAGCTCCCGCAGGCATTCCTTGGCACCGGACAGGATCGAGACGCCGTCGCCCATGAGCAGCGTGTCAAAGTCGAGGGCGAGGAAGCTTTCGACGCTCTGACCCAACTGCGACGGATCGTCCATCACCGTTTCCGGCAGGACCCCGCACCGGCCGGGTGGATGACCGACGACCACGTCGCCGACGATCAGCAGTCGGCGCTCTTCCCAGAACAGAGCAACCTCACCCGGAGACTTGCCCGGAGCGCCCACGACCAGCAGCGGGCCGACGCGCTCTCCGACTTCCAGCGCGTCGTCGATTTCGGCTCCCTGAGCGCGCGCGTAGTCCGCATCCCTGGCATGAATGGCGGTTCGCGCAACAAGCCTGGCGCGCAGCAGATTGGCAGCGCGCGTATGATTGCGGTTGGTCAGGAGGATTTTCGTTGCTCCGAGCGCCGCAAGCCGGTCGAGTGTGGCCGGGTCAGGCT
The DNA here is from genome assembly GCA_013414705.1 of Defluviicoccus sp. Taxonomy (GTDB): domain Bacteria; phylum Pseudomonadota; class Alphaproteobacteria; order Rhodospirillales; family Defluviicoccaceae; genus Defluviicoccus. The sequence continues at coordinate 471,974 of CP058705.1, read as the reverse complement.
CGACCGGATCGATGCACAGATTGCCCTCGGGGTGGCGCAGCAGGTGGCCGTTGAAGTCGTAACCATGGCGTTCCGAGAGCCGTGACCACATCAGGAAACCCGGGATAATTTCGCGCATTTGCCCTCCCTCAACATCGGAGCCGCGAGCGTGCGTGACCCGAGCCGCCTGCAGGAGATGGCGACGCGGCAACCGGCCGTCCAGGCGAGCTTCGCGCCTCTGCCGCCTTGCTGCATGAAGGCAGGCGGCTGCAGCGCCTGTCTCCACCCCGCGAACGAGCGAGCACATCACAGCATTCGCGTCCCGGCGGAAGGACACGCTGGCCGCTTCAGCACGCAATAGTTGCTTTATCATACGCGCTCCTTGCATTGATGATTGATTGCGGTAGCCTGATAGCAGGAGCAAGGCGGAAGAGGGCGACGCCATGGTCGAGCCTTATCGGCCCGGGGTGCTGGAACGGCTGCTCGGTGACCTGTTCCGTGCCATCAACCGGCGTGTCGTCTGGCATCGCCTCGGGTTTCTGCTTTCGGTGGTGAACCTGGTCGCGCTGCGCATCGACCTTCGCCGCTTCAATCTTGTCGATACCAAAACGCGCGAGCCGGAGGCGCCGCCGGCAGAAGGCGGCGACGTCCAGGCGACGCGCACGCCGGACGGCTCATATAACAACCTGAGCCAGCCGAGCATGGGCATGGCCGGCACGCGCTTCGGTCGCAATGTTCCCCTGCAGGCCACGTTTCCGGACACGCCCGACCTGCTCAATCCCAATCCGCGCGTGATCAGCCGCACGCTGCTGACACGGAACATCTTCACGCCGGCGTCTACCCTGAATGTCTTCGCCGCGGCCTGGGTGCAGTTCATGGTCCACGACTGGTTCAGCCATGGCCAGGGGCTTCGCCGGACGAGGTCGAGCCCATTCNGCGTTCCGATCGCCGAAGACGATCCGTTTCCCGAAAAACCGATGATCATCCCTCGCACGCCGGTCGATCCGACGCGGGGCCCCACAGACGAAGGCAAGCCGCCCACCTTCCTCAACGTCGAAACGCACTGGTGGGACGCTTCGCAGATCTACGGCTCCAGCGCCTCGTCCCTCGCCCGCATCCGCACCGATCCGGCCACCGGCCTGCCGGCCGCGGACGGCAAGATCCATCTGGCCCCGGGCGGCTTCTTGCCGCTTACGACCGGCCGTTGCGTGCACGGCCAGGAAGCCGAGCTGGAATTGACCGGGGTCAACGGCAACTGGTGGATCGGCCTGTCCACCCTGCATACGCTGTTTGCCCGCGAACACAACGCCATCTGCGATCGCCTGAAGATCGACCACCCAGACAAGGACGGGGACTGGCTGTTCGAAAAGGCTCGGCTGATCGTCGCCGCCCTGATCGCCAAGATCCACACCGTCGAGTGGACACCGTCGCTGCTGAACACGCCCGCGTTGCGCTTCGGGATGCGCGGCAACTGGTGGGGCGTGCTCGGCGAGGAGTTCGCGCGCGGGTATGGCCGCGTCGGCCCCGAAGAGGTGGTCAGCGGCATCATCGGCTCACCAACCGATCAGCATGGCGTGCGCTACACGCTCACCGAAGAATTCGTCGCCGTCTATCGCATGCATTCGCTGATGCGCGACGAGTTCGCCTTCCGCCGGCATCAGGACGACCGGCTGATCCGCACAGCCACCCTGCCGGAGGTCTCCGCCAGCAACACGCATCACCTGTACGCCGAGGTTCCGTTCGTCGATGTGGTCTACTCGCTCGGCACGCTGAACCCGGGCGCCCTCGTTCTCCACAACTATCCGAGGCACCTGCAGGATCTCCGGCGCCAGGACTCCGGCGAGCCGGCCGACCTTGCCGCCGTCGAGATCGTCCGTGATCGCGAACGCGGAGTGCCGCGCTACTGCGAGTTCCGGCGTCTGCTGCGCATGCAGGTACCGGAGACGTTCCTGGAGCTGACCGGCGGGCGGGAGGAGCTGGCGCGTGAACTCGAAGCCGTCTACGGCACCCTCGACAAGGTCGACACCATGATCGGCATGCTCGCCGAGCCCTATCCGGAGGGCTTCGCCTTCTCCGATACGGCGTTCCGCATTTTCATCCTGATGGCCTCGCGCCGGCTGAAGAGCGACCGCTTCTTCACCGACGACTGGCGGCCTGAGGTCTACACGCCGGCCGGGCTCGACTGGATCGCCACCAACAGCATGCAGACGGTGATCCTGCGCCACCTGCCGCAACTCGCGCCATACCTAAAGGACGTGCGCAACGCCTTCTTTCCCTGGCGAACGGCATAGGGCGCGAGCGCCCGTATGTCTGTCGGGAGTGGACTCGGAACGATGAGCTACGAACGCACTCTCAGGGTCGTCCTCGTTGTTGATGCCCTGCTGGCACTCATCCTGCTACTCTCGCCAGGCCTGATCACGGCCGCGCCGGTCCATTCCGTCGAGGGCACGAGTGGTTGGGCGCGCGCTGCCGGGCTCATCCCGCTGCTGTTTGTGCTCGCCCTGCTGCCGGCCGCCGTCGTGGCACGGGCCAACCAATACCTCTCGGCCCTTGCCGCGGCCGCCCACGGGCTGCTGGGCATCCTGTTCCTGTTTTCCGGAGGCCCCTGGCTGCTGGCACTCTACTTCTTCGCTTCGGCGTATTTCCTCGGCACAGCCTTCTGGCGCGGCTTCCGGGAGTACCTGCTGTCCAAGCCCTAGGAAGCCTATTCGCGGGCGGGAATGACTTGCTCCTCCGACCGCCTCACGCGACGGGGCCTTCGGTGTGGCGCCGCTGAGCGCATTCGGCCGAGACCGTATCGCGAATGATTGCGGCCAGGCGGCGGGTGCCGGGGCCGGCGAAGTCGGGATCCGCAAGCACGAGGTAGAGTTGCACCCAGCCCTCTCCACCCTCGCGCAGCGGTAGCAGCTTCAGTCGCCCGCTGGCGAGTTCGTCCCGGATGCGATCTTCGGGAAACCAGGCGAAGCCCAGGCCCATGCAGGCGGCCTCGACGGAACTGGCCATGTGGCTCACCGTCCAGCGCTGCTCGGCCTCCACGGTGCCGGTCTTGCGGTCACGCGTCGCACCGGTGTCGCGCACAACGAGATGCCGGTGCCGCCGCAGATCCTGCAGCGTCAGGGGACGATCGAGCTGGTGCAGCGGATGCTCGGGATGGGCCGCCGCGATCAGGCGCAGGGGCCGCAGCGGATCGCCGAGGAAGCCGGGCGGGATCATCGACGTTCTGAAGGGTAACCACGATGACCACGCTCCTGCAGATCAACACCAGCCTGTTCTCCGAGGGCGGGCAGTCCTCTCAGCTTGCTGACGCCTTCGTCGCCGCCTGGCGGCAGACGCATGCCGATGGCCGGGTGGTGAAGCGCGACCTCGCCGCCGATCCGGTACCGCATCTCGACGCCACGCGTTTCACCGGCTTTCTCGCCAAACCGGAGGAGCGCACGCCCGCGCAGCAGGATGCTGTCGCCTATTCCGACCGGCTGATCGCGGAAGTCCGCGATGCCGACGTCATCGTCCTCGGCCTGCCGATGTACAACTTCGGCATCCCGTCGGTGCTGAAGGCCTATTTCGATCACATCGCCCGCGCCGGGGTGACCTTCCGCTATACCNGCCGAGGGCCGGTCGGCCTTCTCTCCGGCAAGAAGGTCTATGTGTTTGCCGCCCGCGGCGGCCTCTATGCGGGCACGCCGAAGGACACCNAGAGCGGCTACGTGCGGACTTTCCTGGGCTTCCTCGGGATAACCGATGTCGAGATCGTCTACGCCGAGGGTCTGGCGATGGGCGAAGAGAGCAAGGTGGCCGCGCTCGGCAAGGCCCACGCGCAGCTGGCGCAGCTGGCCGCCTGAGGACGGCCGCGAACCGAAGGAGACAGCCATGAGCACCCGTTCGCTCGAACGGACAATTCCGTCCGTGCCCGCTTCAGATGGCGCCGGCGTGCAGCTCCGGCGCAGCCTGGGGAAGAACCCGTCGTCGCGCCTGGACCCGTTCCTTCTCCTGGATGCCTTTTCGTCGGAGAACTGCGACGATTACGTGGCGGACTTTCCAGCGCATCCGCATCGCGGGTTCGAGACGGTGACCTATATGCTGGACGGCCACATGCGCCACGAGGACAACCTCGGCCATCGCGGCGAACTGCGCAGCGGCGGCGCCCAGTGGATGACCGCCGGCCGCGGCATCATCCACTCGGAGATGCCGCAGCAGAGCGAGGGCCGGATGCGCGGCTTCCAGCTGTGGATCAACCTGCCGGCGCGCGAGAAGATGGTGGCAGCCGCCTATCGCGACATCCAGGCCGACGACATCCCCGTCGTCTCCCTCGGTGACGGTGGCCAGGTCAAGGTGATTGCCGGACGCTTCGCCCGGGACGGTGTAGTGACAAACGGGCCGGTCACCGGGCCGACGACCGAACCGGTCTTCTTCGATGTCACCCTGCCTGACGGCGGCCGCTTTGCCTGTGGCCTTCCGCGCGGACACAACGCCTTTGTCTATCCTTATGAGGGGCGGCTTGAGGTTGGCGCGGCAGACGAGCCCGCTNTGCTGGCGACGCAGACTGCGGGCGTGCTCGGACCGGGAGATGCGGTTGCCGTGGCAGCGGCCGGCGGCCCGGCCCGCTTCCTGCTCATAGCCGGTCGGCCGCTGGACGAGCCAGTCGTACAATACGGCCCGTTCGTGATGAACAGCCGCGAAGAGATCGAACAGGCCATCGCGGATTACCGGGACGGCGTGCTGGCGTAGCGGAAATCCGGATCAAACGGGATCCGGCAACCGCGGAGAGCGGCTGCCAGACCGCTCAGAACGTCTCGACCCACGGTCTGAGCTCGATCTCCCAGGTCCAGGCGCTGCGGTCCTGGCGCAGCAGGTTCAGGTAAGTGCGGGCGATGGCGTCCGGGTCGAGCATGCTGTCCGGCGCGTCGGGTGGCTCGGTCCTGCCCGGATTGCGGATGATGCCGTCGACAACGATGTGGGCAACGTGGAGGCCTTGCGGCGCCAGTTCGCGGGCCATGCTCTGCGCCAGGCCGCGCAGCGCGAACTTGCCCATGGCAAACGGAGCGGACCGCGCATAGCCCTTGACGCTGGCGGAAGCGCCGGTGAACAGGATGGCTCCATAACCCTGCGGCAGCATCCGTCGGGCGGCCGCCTGCGCGACGAGGAAGCCGCCGAAAGCCGAGACAGCAATTGCGCGGGCGACGTCACCGGAATCAAGATCAACGAATGTTCCNCGCAGCCTGGCGCCCGCGTTGTAGACGACAACGTCCGGCGCTCCTCCCTGTTTCGCGTCGAAGGCGGCGTAGAGGGCATCGACTTCCGACGGGATCGATGCGTCGCAGGCGATCGCACAGGCCTGCGGCCCCAGTGCGTCCAGCAGCGGCCGCAGCTTCTCGACGTTGCGGGCGGCGAGGCCGATGCGGGTCATCCCTTCGCGATGGAAGAGCCGGGCCAGCGACGCGCTGAGGCCGTCACCGGCACCGACGATCAGGACTCTCTCGTAATTCGTCTGCATGCGCAGGCTTCCATTCTTAGGGGCCAATTCGATAGCACGGCAGCACTGCCTGCTCGTGCGGTCAGTCCCAGATGATCAGCGTGCGAACCTCGATGCTCTCNCGTGGTCGCGCCGAGGCGGGCGTGTCCGACAGGGCGAACGCGGTGTGCGGCGTAAACCGGGCACGGCCGTCGTCGCGGCTGTCCCAGCCCTTCAGCAGCAGGACTTCGTCCGTGGTCATCTGCGGTGCATAGTACCAGCGCTGGGCCGGATCATGGGTCAGGTGGTAGATCTCGCCGATCCGGTTCGGAAACACCTGATCGGTGGCAATCAGGCTCTCCGGCCGAATGGTTGATGCATTTGCGACAGCGAGCGGTGAGCGCTCCACCGGGCCGGTGATCGGCCGCCAGACGTTCACCTGGGCAATCCGCCCACCCTGCTCGGCCAAGCGCTTTGCCTCCTCCGCACCGAGCAGGTCGAGGACGCGCTGCGGGCCGCTCGTTGCCGTGTAGTCGACGTGAATGTGATTGGCCGGCCGGCGCCGCCCGTCCCGGTTCGCAGCCCCGTCAGCAGCATCGGAACGACGGGTGACATCGAAGATCACCACTCGGTTGGCACCGTACTCGCCAGCGAGCAGCACCTCGATCTCGGGATAGTAGACGGACTCGATCTGCCCATCGTCGTAGAAGTCGCTCACCCGGCTCGGACGCGTCAGCAGGGCGAAGCCCTCCCGGTCGATCGACAGGTCATCCGCGAACGGCCGCAGATCGGTAATCCCGACCACGCGATCTTCGCTCTCGAACAGGTATTCGGGCTCGCCGCCGGTGAGCGCAGCACTCAGAAACCGTGGCTTGGTCGCCTGCGGCCTGATGAAGCGAAGCGACGCCTGCACGCCGGTCCACGACGCGCAGATCGCCGCGCTGCGGTCGGCGGCCGCGCTCATGTTGATCTGGTTCACGGGATCGTCTCCTCATGTGTCGGCTCGGCGCCGACGGATCTGTCAGGCAAGGAGATGGCGTAGTCGGCGCTTCGCTTCCAACGAGTTCGAGTCAGGTAAACTTGACGATCGTTCAAGCCAGCGCGGTCATGCCGATACAGACGGCACCGCCGCCGCAGCCGACTGCCAGCGCTCGGCGGCAGCCTGAAGCCAGCGAGAGACGCCCGCNGCCGCCGCGGTCGGATCCAGGCCGGCCGGTCGGCACAGGTAGTAGGCGGCACCGGTCGGCCCTGCTGCGCCGAATGGCGCCACGAGCTTGCCGGTCGCCAGGCGCTCGTCGAGGTAGGGCCGCCGACCGATGGCGAGCCCATGGCCGCTTTCAGCCACCTGCAGCACCTGCTCGATCGTATCGAGGACGAGCGCACCGTCGATATTGGGCGGCAGCAGGCCGCGCGCCCGCGCCCACTCCTCCCACTCGTGCGGGATACTGCGATTGACGATCAGCCGGCTCCGCGCCAGCAACTCGGACGTCGGCTCGACTGCTCCATCGACCAGGAAGCCCGGCGCGCAGACCGGCGTCGCCAAGTCCTCGAACAGGAACACCGCCTCGACCCCGTCCCACCTGCCCTTGCCGTGCCGGATGGCGAGATCGACGTGATCCCGGCGCAGGTCCACCACCCGCGTGGTCGGAATCAGCTGCAGGTCGAGGTCGGGATTTGCCTGTTCGAGTCCGCTCAGCATCGGGATCAGCCAGGTGGCGGCGAGCGATGGCGGCAGTGTCAGGCGCACGGTGGCACGATCGGACCGCGGCAGGACAGCTTCGGTCGCAGCATGGATCTCGCGGATCGCCGGATCGATCCGGTCGAGGTATCTCTGGCCGGTCACGGTCAGTGTCAGACGACCACCCGAGCGATCGAACAGCTTGGCCTGCAGGAAGTTCTCCAGCTGTCGCACCTGGTGACTGACGGCGGATTCGGTGACGCCCAGGCTCTCGGCAGCCTTCGCCATACGGTCGTGGGTGGCGGCCGCACGAAAGGCAAGCAGCGCACTGAACGGCGGAAGCCGGGTCCGGAAGGTGCTCACATCGATGCCCTCGGCCGTTGCAGGCATTGTCAGAGCAATGAATCGGGGACGCTTCGGCGCAACCCAGCTTCCGCAGACTATGCGGCCAGCCGGTACCACTCGACCAGTGCAGCTGACCGGTTCAACGTGAATATGTGCCGGTGATAGAGAAGATACCCGATGTTAAAGAGGCGCCGACGCTGCCCGGCACACGGGAGGAGGACGCCACGCGGGTCAGCGGCGCGCCCGTTCCGCCGACCGCTCTGTCAACCGACATGAGGAATTGACCCCTTGGCGACATTGAAAATTGACCCCACGATTTGTTAGTCTTGTCCAGGTAGTCCACGGGAGGGACCCGCGCGGAGCGCCGTGCCCTTGTGTGGCGAGCGGAGCGGAGCGCGGGAGGGGCCTGTGGGCCCACCTGGGCAAGCGGAGTCATACCTGTTTCGCCGGGTCCGGCTCGTGCGACGTCGGCTTGATCAGGCCGGATCGGCGCTTTTCACGCAGTCGATAGCTGTCGCCGCGGATGGTGACGACGTGGCTGTGATGCAGCAAGCGGTCGAGGATCGCGGTTGCGACCACTGGATCGCCGAACACCGTGCCCCAATCGCCGACGCTGCGGTTGCTGGTGATCAGCAGGCTGCCGCGCTCGTAGCGCCGCGAGACCAGTTGGAAGAACAGGTGCGCGGCGTCTGGCTCGAACGGCAGATAGCCGAGTTCGTCGACGATCAGCAGCCTGGGTTTGCCGTAGAAAACGAGTCTGTCTTCCAAGCGTGCTTCGCTGTGCGCACGCGCCAGCGTGGTCAGCAGCCCTGTCGCCGGGACGAACAGCACGGAGTGGCCGAGGCGGACCGCTTCCCGGCCAAGCGCCACCGCCAGATGCGTCTTGCCGACGCCGGGTGGCCCCAGCAACAGCAGCGTATCGCCGTTGGCCACCCAGCGGCAGGCGGCGAGGTCACGGATCTGCCTTGGATCGAGCGAGGGTTGCGCGTCAAACTCGAAGCCGTCGAGCGTCCTGACGAAGGGGAACTTGGCGAGCCCCATGCCCATCTGGATGCGCCGTTGCTCACGATGGGTGACTTCCGCTTCACACAGCAGCGCCAGCGTTTCCGCAGACTGAGATTTCGCCGCGCCGCGTCGTCGAGCAGGCCGTCGAGCCGGTCGCGCATTGCCTTCAGGCTGAGCCGCGTCAACATGTCCGGCAAGGGATCGATCGCCGCGCTCACCAGCCACCTCCCGCCACGGCCTCGTACTCGGCGAGCGGCCGCAACAGAGCGCAGCCCTCGGGCGCCGGCGGGACAGGGCGCGGGCCTCCGCCGGCGACAATGCCGGCGAGATGGGCGGAATCGATCGCCCGTTCGCGCCGTCCCCGGCGGAGCGGATGACAGGCCACTTCGCATCCGCCATGGCGGATGCGGACGATTCCGTCCGCCTGCTCGACCGTTACCTCGGCGCCGATCAGCTGCCACGGGACGCTGTAGTGATTGGTATCAAGCGTGATGCAGCCGTCCCCCTGAACCCGCCGCGCCACCTCGCGGACCTGTCGGAACGGTGGTCGCCCGCCGATCGGTCGCAAGGTGTCGGCCTCGTCGCGGACGAACCGCTCAATCGGCGGCTCGCCGGTCGTGCCATGAACGCGCCGATCGGCAATGTCACGCATCCACCAGGCGAGGTGGGCCTCCAGCTCGGCCCAGGATGTGAAAGACCGCCCGGCAATGGCGTTTCGCTTGACGTAGCCGACGCCCCGTTCGTCCTTGCCCTTCGTCCGCGCGCGATAGGGCGCGCAGGCCCGCGGCCGGAAGTCCCAGTAGCGCGCAAAGCTGTGGAAGCGCTCGTTGAACACGACCTTGCGCGTGGTCGCGTCGTGATGCAGGACGAGCGCCTTGGCGTTGTCGAGCAGCACCTCGGACGGCACCCCGCCGAAGTGCCGGAACGCCGCCTCGATACCTTCGAACCAGGCGCACTGGCGCTCATGGCGGAAGGCCATCACGAACCCGCGCCGCGAGTACCCGAGCGTCGCCACGAACAGATAGACCCGTACCACCTCGCCACCGATCGCAACCGAGATCGAGCCGAAGTCGATCTGCAGCTGCCGGCCCGGCGGTGTCTCGAACCGAACGCACGCCTGTGCCTCGGCCGCCAGCTCGCGCCGAAGATCGCGAACCGACCGTTCCACCGTGCGCAGGCTGACCTGAATTCCTTGCTCCCGCGCGAGTTCCTGACGAATGACGTCCGCGTTGCCCCGGTGCCGGCGAAACCGCTCGGCCAACCAATCTTCCAGCCCGTCAAGCGCACCCGGCCGCTGGGCGCCGCGATACGCCTTCCAGCCGCCCTGGCGCAAATATCTGCGGACCGTGTTCCGGCTGCAGCCGAGCGTGAACGCGATCCGCTTCGCCCCCAGCCCAGCTCCGAAAGCCGCAGCATCGCCGCCACATCCTCCGGCGTTTCCATCCGATCTTTCCCCGCAGTCCCTGCTACGGGAAGACAATCCACCACCATCGTCATGTCCCCACCTCTCGTGAACAGGGGGTCAATTTTCGTGTCGCCAGGGGGCAGTTTCATCTGTCGGCCAACACGCTCTGCGGCGGACTTTACCAGCGCCTCCACCCGGGGCGTGATCCGGCGGACGATCGCGGCCACGCCCTTCGCGTTCGGGTGGATGCCGTCCGCCTGGTTGAGCGACGGGACGGCAGCGACGCCGTCGAGGAAGAACGGGTAGAGGGGGACGTCGAACGCGTCCGCCAGCCGCGGGTAGATTGCGTCGAAGCGTTGCCGGTACGCCTCGCCCAGATTGGGCGGGGCGCGCATCCCGGCCAGCAGCACGGGTAGGCCGCGGGTCTTCAACTCGCCCAGGATGGCGGCGAGGTTGTCGCGGGTGACGTCCGGATCAATGCCGCGCAGAGCGTCATTGGCCCCCAGTTGGACGATCACCGCATCCGGCTGCTGCTCCGGGCTGCTGCCCAGCATCCAGGCCAGCCGCGCGCGCCGCCGGTGGTGGTGTCGCCGGAGACACCGCCGTCCTGCACGCGGACCTCCATCCTCCGCCGCCAGCGCGTGCTGCAGCTGCGCCGGAAATCCGTCCTGGCGCGCAAGTCCGTATCCAGCAGTGAGGCTGTCGCCGATCACCAGCAGCGTGATCGGGCGCGGCTGCGGAGCCGGCGATTGGGCAAAGGTGTGCGCGTCGAGGAGGACGATCAGGAGCGAGGCGATTATCGCCCGCGCGGCGTTGATCGGCCAGTGGAACGGTCCACATCTCCCCGAGGATACGAATTCAGATGCCTGACGCTGAAAGATCATCGAACTTGAACTTCTCCGCTTCGCAGCCGCCGGCAATTGCGCTCGACGGCGTCGATCTCGCCCTGGACGGCCCGGCTGGCCGGGTGGAGATTCTGCGCCGGATCGACCTCGCGATCGAGCCCGGCGCCACCGTCGGTCTCGTCGGCCCGTCCGGCTCCGGCAAGACCAGCCTGCTGATGCTGATCGCCGGCCTGGAGCGGCCGACGGCCGGCACGATCCGGGCTGCCGGCCAGACGCTCAGCACGCTCGACGAGGACGCGCTGGCGCGCTTCCGCCGTGATCATGTCGGCATCGTTTTCCAGAACTTCCACCTGGTACCGACGATGACAGCGCTGGAAAACGCCGCCTTGCCGCTGGAGCTGGCGGGCGTGCCGGGCGCCTTCGAGCGCGCCAGGNAGACGCTCGCCGCCGTCGGCCTCGACGCGCGGGTAGACCATTATCCGGCGCAGCTCTCCGGCGGAGAACAGCAGCGGGTGGCGCTGGCGCGTGCCTTCGTGGGTGAGCCAAGCCTGCTGCTGGCGGACGAGCCGACCGGCAACTTGGATGCGGCGACCGGTGCCTCGGTGATCCGGCTGCTGTTCGACCTGCATCAGCGGCGCGGCACGACGCTGCTGCTGATCACCCACGATCCGGCGTTGGCGGAAGCATGCGAGCGCATCGTCGAGATGCGCGACGGCCGGATCAACGACGACCGTCGCACCACCGCCCCCTGGCGGGCGGGCGACGTTGCCAGCACCGCTCGATGAAAGCCCTGCGCCTGGCCGTGCGGCTTTCGTGGCGCGAGCTGCGCGCGGGCCTGAAGGACTTGCGGTTGTTCCTCGCCTGCCTCGCGCTCGGCGTGACGGCGATTGCGGCGGTCGCGTCGATGAACGCCGCCGTGACCGACGCGCTGCGCGCCGACGCCCGGCCGCTGCTGGGCGGCGACCTGGAGGTCCGCCTGACCCAGCGGCTGCCGACGGCAGAGGAGGCGGCGTTTCTGCGCACCACTTCCGATGCCCATTCGGCGGTCGTCGAGATGCGGGCGACGGCCCGGCCGGAACCGGACGACGGCCGCGCGGCGATGGTCGAGCTCAAGGTCGTGGACGGCACCTATCCGCTGGTGGGGTCGGTGCAGGTGACGCCGGCAGTCCCGCTCGCCGACCTGCTGGCACAGCGTGACGGCGCGTGGGGCGCGTTGGCCGACCCGGCTCTGCTCGACCGCCTGGGACTTGCGCCGGGCGACCGGCTCCGTGTCGGCGAGGCGACGGTCGTCGTCCGCGGCACAGTGGACCGGGAACCGGACCGGGTGGCCAGCATCGCCGCCTTCGGCCCGCGGCTGATGATCGCCGAGGCCGCACTGCCCGCGACCGGCCTCGTCCAGCCGGGCAGCCTGTTCCGCCACGCCACCCGGATTGTGCTGGCTGCGGGCGAGAGCGCCGCCGCCTGGCGCGTCGCCGCCCGCGCCGCCTTCCCCGACGCCGGCTGGCATATCCGCGGCACCGATGACGCGGCCCCGGGCATCGGGCGGTTCGTCGACCGGCTGGCGATGTTCCTGGGCTTCGCCGGGCTGACGACGCTGCTGATCGGCGGCCTGGGCGTGGCCGGCGCGGTACGCACTTACCTGGACGGCCGGGCGCAGACGATCGCCATCCTGAAGTGCGTCGGCGCGCCCGGCAGCCTGGTGATGGGTTGCTACCTGCTGCAGATGATGCTGCTGGCGGCGCTCGGCACCCTGCTGGGACTGATCGCGGGCGCTGCGGCGCCGGTGCTGGTAGCCGAAGCCGTCCGCCCGTTGCTGCCGGTGGACCTGGCCGTCGCCGTCTATCCGGGCGCGCTGGCAACGGCCGCCGCACTGGGTCTGCTGACCGCGCTCACCTTCAGTCTGTGGCCGCTGGCGCGCACCCGCGAGGTGCCTGCGGCTAGCCTGTTCCGGCAGACGGTGGCGGCACCGGGCGGCCGGCCGCGCGCCGTCTACACCGCGGCGACGGCCGCTGCGGCGTCGGCACTCGCCGCGTTCGCCATTCTGAGCACCCCGGACCGGACGTTCGCGGCGCTGTTCGTCGCAGCCGCGGTGCTCACCCTGCTGCTGCTGCGGGCGACGGCGGCGGGCGTGCGCGCCGCGGCGAAGCGGTTGCCGCGGGCACGGGCTGCCGCCGTCCGGATCGCCGTCGACGGCCTGCACCGGCCGGGCGCGCCGACCGCCCCGGTGCTCACCGCACTCGGCGCCGGTCTGACGGTGCTGGTCGCCGTCGCGCTGATCGACGCCAACCTGCGCGGGCAGATCGACGAGCGGCTGCCCGAGCAGGTGCCGGCGTTCTTTNTCCTCGACATCCAGACCGACCAGCTGGCGCTGTTCGACGAGGCGGTGGCGAGCGTTCCCGGCGTGGGTCCGGTGCGGCGCGTGCCGATGCTGATGGGCCGGATCGTCGCCATCGACGGCGTGCCGGTCGAACAAGCCACCGTGGCCCCAGAGGCGATGTGGGCGATCCGCGGCGACCGCTCGCTCACCTATGCCGCCGAGCCCGCCGAGGGAACCCGCATCGAGGCGGGCGACTGGTGGCCGGCGGATTACGCCGGCCCGCCGCTGATCTCGTTCGAATCGAAGCTGGCCGAGGGCTTCGGTGTCGGCGTCGGCGATACGCTGACTCTCAACGTGCTGGGCCGGGACATCGAGGCACGCATCGGCTCGCTGCGCCGCATCGAGTGGGGCTCGGTGCCGCTGGACTTCGCCATCGTCTTCGCGCCCGGCACCCTGGAAGGCGCGCCGCACGGCCACATCGCCGCCGTCTACGCGCCGCGCAACGCGGAGGCGGCGCTGCAGCGGGCGGTGGGCGCGCGTCTGCCGAACGTCACCGCCATCCGCACCCGCGATGCACTCGAGGCGGCCGGCGGGCTGATAGAGCAGATCGGCTGGGGCGTGCGGCTGGCCGCCGCGGTCACCCTGGTGGCGGGGCTGCTGGTCCTCGCCGGGGCAATCGCCGACGACCGGGAGCGCCGTGATCATGAGGCGCTGGTCTTCAAGATGCTGGGGGCGACGCGGTTCCGGATTGCCCAGATTGACGCCGTCGAGTACGCCGTCCTCGGGCTGGTCACGGCGCTGATCGCCGCCGGGCTGGGCACGGCGATCGCCTGGGCGGTGACGACGCTGGGGATGCGCATCGACTGGGTGGCGCACGCGGGCGTGGTTGCGCTGACCGTCGCCTTGGGGGCGTCACTAGCGCTGATGCTCGGCTTCGTCTTCACCTGGCGACAGCTGGGTCGGACGACGGCGGCCGCGCTGCGCAACGACTGACCGGCACGCGGACGGGGCCGTCTTGAGCCGCTGGCACGCGCCGATCGACATCTACTGCGAACGGACGAGCCCCGAGTTCTGGGCCGAGCCGGTCAACGCGCTCTGACCAAAGCCGCCTTCCTCGCAGCCGCGGCGATCGGCTGGCAGGCGCCGACCCGCGCCGCCCGACCGGACGTGGGCCTGATGCTGCTGATCGTGCTCACCGCGTGAAAAAGCATCCAAGCGGGACCCCTTGGTGAAACGCATTCAACACTATGAAATTTATGCAGAAAAAAGCAACAAGGTGGGGTCCCAGGTTGGTGCTGTTTTACAACCTATACAAGCAATGCGCGGTCGCTACACGCAACTCAGGCCCTGGTCCGAACTTGTTGCGCTCTATCGGATCACCGCCGACGTACCGCCACGGAACCTTCCGCCCCGCTACAACATTGCCCCAACGCAAAGCGTGCCGATTGTCCGGCAGGGAGACGAACCCGACGAACGTGAACTCACTCTTGTCCGCTGGGGATTGCTGCCGGCCTGGGCCAAGGACGCTCGCAGCAGCTACACAATGATCAACGCCCGCACCGAGACGGTCGACCAGAAACCAGCCTTCCGTCAGGCGCTTCGCAAACGCCGGTGTCTGGTCGTCGCTGACGGGTTCTATGAGTGGCAATCACAGNGGGGTCGAAAACAACCTTACTATCTCACCCTTCCGGCAAACCGGCCGTTTGCCTTCGCCGGCCTTTGGGAGCATTGGCGGGCCCCGAGGANNGGAGAGGTCATCGAGAGTTGCACGATCATCGTCTGCGAGGCCAATCCCACCGTCAGGCCGATCCACGATCGCATGCCGGTGATCCTCGAACCCGACGCCTTCGAGCACTGGCTGGACAGCAAGGCCGACCCTGCAGCGATGAAAGCCTTGCTGCGACCCCACACCGGACCGCTGCTGACCGTTCCTGTGAGCCCTCGGGTGAACACCGTGCGCCATGATGATCCCGAGTGCATCGCATCAATCGGCAGTGGCAACGAGTAGAGTCACCAACCTTGGTCGGCGCTTGATTCCTGCTGTTCTCCTGGCCCCGTTCTGCTGTTCTGCTGACGAGCAACCGGACGGCGCGCGTTGGCCCTCGCTGCCGGATTCCAAGTACGACGGGCTGGAGACGGAGACCTCGACCGCCTGATCACGCGCTGCGGGGTCAAACATCGGCACCCGGCCACACGTACGGAGCCTCTCGCGATCAGCGTTTTACCCGGCACCGCATCTCGGGTGCACCATACCCCCAGATGATCAATGCCTCGCCCTGATGTTCCCAAAGCATCTCGTTCCGCCCTTGATACTTCGCGCCGCTGGCGGCGGGCTGCTGGTACATCAGTGACGTCTGGTCGCCGAACTCGGCGATCGCGGTCGGCGGATCGGTCTCGAAATATGTCGCCACCACTTCCTTGGCAGGCTCGCCATCGCAAACGTATGTGGCGGATCCTGTTACCGGAACTAGCCGATAGCGAGCCTGCAGTTCCGCGATCCGCAGCGTGTACGAGCGTTCAACGCAGCTCCGCGGGTCGTCGCTCTTCCAGCAGTCGTTGCGCCCTTTGATCCAGCCGCGCTGTTCCGCCTTCAAGGTCGACGGATGCTCATTGGCCGCTTTCTTCGCCGCCGCGGCGTAAACCGCCGCCATTTTCTGGTCGAGCGCCGACAACCCATCGTCCTGGCAAATCAGCGCTTCGATACTGCCTGCCTCGACCTTGCTGCAGTCGAACGCGGGTGCCGCCGCGACAGCGCTACCGGCTAACAGCACCGAGTTCAATGCAAACACGGCAAGCGCACTCGTGGTTACGAACAGACGCATTTTCATCATGCCAACACCTACCGGTTCGAGCTTGCTACGCTCGCCCTGACCGACTCTTCGTTCAACCTCGACCACGAGTAGCAATAATCACTCTCGAATTGAACAGCGAGCCACACCGGCTCGCGCTGGGCCACGGTGTGCGCCTGCAGGTTCGGCCATATGGCGCTTGCGCAGGCGGTCAGGCGCAGCGGCGCGGCAAGCTTTCCCAAACCGGCGGGTACGTGCGTTGCACCCAGCGGCGTGGATCGCGATTGCTCATGCGGGGCGACATCCGCTAGAACTAATGCAGAACACGTTTGTGGCAATCGGCCGAGCAACCCTCATGAGCGACCTCGACGGGCTCAACCCGGCGCAGCGGACGGCCGTGGTCTTCGGGATCACGCCGGAGCGGCCGGCACGACCGGCGCCGCCGCTGCTCGTCATCGCCGGAGCCGGTTCATTGACGAGGCCGATCTCGATGCGTTCGAACTGGTCGGCAGCGTGTCCTTCTCCGGGACAGGCAGCGAAATTGCCGGCACGCCGCCATCCGTCGGCGTTGACCTGAAAGCACAGGTGTGCGCGATGTGGCGGTGACCACGCGTCAACGGTCCTGAGTGAGAGCGCGTACTGCAGCCGAGCACCGACCGTTCCAGCCTCAGAATGGTCTCGGCGACGTCGCCGAGGCTATAAATCTATGGTAGAATAATCTGGCTTATTTGTTCTGGTCTGATGCTGGACCGTGGAGAACGTTTGACGCCGGTGAAAGTCTCGTTCGAGGTGCGGCACTGCTCTCTTCGCATGACCAGGAGGTGCCGCAACGTTCCAATCGGCATCCCGTTCACCGGTTGACTGTTGCACGGTCCCAGGAACGCGAACCATGCGAAGCCTGACATCTGCTAGTAGCGGAATCGTTGTGGCGTTGATTGTCGGCACGGTCGCCATCGCCACGGCGCACGCAAATGGTAAGTGCGGAACATCCTATTCGGTGACCGACATCGGCACGCTGGGTGGTTTGTCCGCCTTCGCCGAGGGCATGAACAATCGAGGGGATTTGGTGGGTTACAGCTTTCGCAGCAAGGACTTCACGCCCCATGCATTCGTGTGGTCGCGGAGGCATGGCATGCGCGAGCTCAAAGACCTGAGTACGTCCTCCGGCAGTTTTGCATCCGCCATCAACGATCGAGGGAGATCGCCGGCACGTCGCGTACTCAGGACGGCGATTACCATGCCGTGGTGTGGCGTCGCAACGACGGCCGGCCACGCGATCTCGGCACGCTCGCGCCACAAGGCCTGAGAAGCAACGCCCGAAGCATCAATGTCTGGGGCCAGGTTGTCGGGACCAGCGATATCTCAGCGGAGGAAGATCAACGCGCGTTCCTGTGGTCACCGGTTACGAAGACCCTGCGCGACCTGGGCTCGCTTGAAAACAACACGACGAGCAGCGGCGCGCATGCCATCAGCAACGTCGGGCATATCGTCGGGTTAAGCTTCTTCAGCAGCGGTGAGCATGCGGTCCTCTGGATGCCCTGGACGCGCCGCATCCGGGACCTCGGCACGCTCGGCTCCGACCACAGTTCGGCCGAAGCGGTCAACGATCTCGGCGACGCAGCCGGACAGAGCAGCACCGCGTTCGATCCGATCACCGAAACGACGCCGACGCACGCGTTCTTCTGGTCACGCGGCCGGATGCATGACCTGGGCACCCTCGGCGGCACGGACAGCTATGTCCACGGGATCAACAACTGGCGGCAGGTGGTAGGCACGAGCCAAACGCCTCCTGGGCCCGATCAGGCGTTGGGCCCTGACCACGCCTTCCTGTGGTCGAAGGAATGCGGCATGCAGGACCTGAACGATATGATCTCACCAGCTTACGGCATCGTGCTGTCGTCGGCGGCCGACATCAACGACCGGCATCAGATCGCAGCCGAAGCCGACCTGGGCGATCGGACCCACAGCTACCTGCTGACACCGTTCAGCGAGAGCCAATGAATTTGCCCTGACGTCCTCCGCGCCAATGCAAGGTGAGGCAACGTGAAGACGTTCGATGGCCGAGAGCGAATTTCCGATCGCCCCGCCGATAGGGTCGATCTCTCACGTTCCCACTCTCATTACGGTTGGTGAGGGGTCGGCGAGCCCGCCATCTTGAACAGCACTATAAACAACGAACCAAACAGTCGGACGTTCGGGCGATGTCCAGATAACGTGGTGACGGACGTGCACCGGTAGCCCGGGCATGCAGCTGGCATTGCCATCTCGGCAACCGGCATCGCTGGCGGGAACATATCGACGGTACCGTCGATGCGCTCAACCAACGCCGCTCGCTTACCTTGCGACGTTGCAACTCCGACCTGAAAACGACGTCATCGGTCGCTTCGATCGCGACGAGCTGCCCTTCATACTGCAAGACGATGCAGGACTGTTGGTTTGCTCCGGCTATCATACGCCTCCAACGCAGTGCGCTGAACGGGATTCGATCCGCGAACATCATCATGGCCCGCGGTCATCGGCACCGCCCTCTTCGAGCCCGGACACATGGCCGCACCCGACCGCATCGCCAAGCCACAACTGCTTTTCCCCTTGCACGACAGCGGTTGTCCACACTTGGCAATGCCGTTCTTGTCAATACGGCTCGTGCAAGCGGTAGCCGACGCCCGTTTCGGTGAGGATGAAGCGCGGCTCTTGCGGGTCCGGCTCAATCTTCTGGCGCAGCTGCTTGATGTAGATGCGCAGATACTGGACGTTGGTCGGCGTTTTCCACACCTCGCGCAGGATGAATTGATGCGTGAGCACCTTGCCGGCATGCGCGACGAGCAGGCTCAGGATGTCGTACTCCCGACGCGACAGCCTGATCTCCTCTTCTCCTACCCGAACGATGCGGCGAACGAGATCGACGCTGAGGACCCCGTTGTTGTAGACCGCGCGCTCGCCCTGCGCCTGGTAACGGTGGCGCAGCGCGGTGCGGATGCGGGCGATCAGTTCTTCCATTCCGAATGGCTTGGTTACGTAATCGTCCGCGCCGAGATCAAGCGCCTGGACCTTGGCGCGCTCCTCGTCCCGGCTGGATAGGATGATGATCGGCACCGACGACTGCCGGCGGATGTCGGCGATCACGTCGAGACCGTCCATGTCGGGCAGGCCCAGATCGAGCATGATAACGTCCAGTGCCGTGTGGCGCAGGCACCGCAACGCAGTTCCGCCGGCTTCTGCCTCAATCACCCGGTAGCCCTGCGCGCTAAGACTGGTGCGCAGGAAACGCCTGATTGGCGGCTCGTCGTCGACCACCAGCACGNNGTGACGGGATCAGTCATCCTCCACCAGTGGCACTGGCGGCGCCACTCCCTCTTTGGCCGTGGAAACCCGATCATGAACACCGCACCCGAGCGGTCGGTGCGGTTGCCGGCGATAATCCGTCCCCCATCGCCTCGACAAAGCCNNGTGGCAGATGGCAAGACCCAGGCCCGTGCCTGCCCGCTGCCGCCGACCTTGAGTGGAACGATAAAACTTTTCAAAGATACGATACACATCCTGAGGATGAATGCCGGGGCCTTCGTCGATTACCTTGATGAGGACCCGGTCATTCATCAACATTGCCTCAATGGCGATGTTCGAGCGCGGCGGTGAATACTTCGCGGCGTTGTCGAGCAGGTTGAACAGGGTCTGTTCGAGCAGCACACCGTCGATGGTCAGCATCGGCAGCTCGGGGGCGACACGCAGCGTCAGCTGGCGCCCGCCGAGGACGCGCCGCGCCCGCCGCGCCGCTGCCCCGATCACCTCCTCGACATCGGTGACATCGGCGCGCACTTCCAGCATGCCGGACTCGACCCGGGTGATGTCGAGCAGGTTGGTGACGAAGCGGCTCATCCGCTCCGCCTCCTCGCGGATCGTCGCCACCAGATCGTCGCGCTCCTGCTGCTCAAAATAGGAGCTGTAGGACCCGAGGCTGGTCGCAGCCCCNAGGATCGACGCCAGCGGCGTCCTGAGGTCATGCGAGATCGCCGACAGCATCGCCGAGCGCAAGGTCTCGGTTTCCGCCGCCACCCGGGCGCGCTGCATTTCGGCGGCGAGTACCAGACGCTGGATGGCGATCGCCACTTGGTCGGCCATTGCCTCGACGAAGCGGCGGTCGTCCGCATCGAATTCCGGCGCGCAGTGATTGCGGGAGAGGCCGAGCACACCCACCCGGCCGTTGACCGCACGCAGCGGCAGGAACAGGAAGCGGNNCAGGCGGCCGTGCCATCCGGCATCTGGTCCTGCTGTCGCCAGCACTCTTCGGCGAGGATGGCGTCAGCGGCGTCGAGGCTCTCGATCGGCGGCAGCGCGGCACGCAGCACGAGTTCTTCCCGGTCGGCGAGCNAGCAGAACCACGCCCATATCGAACGTCTCGGCAAGCTGGCGGACCGTGAACCCCACCAGCTCGTCCAGATCGTCGATGCCGGTGAGTTTGCGGGCGAACGCGTAGAGCTCTTTGGTCACCTCGGCGCGGCGCTTTGCCAGCGTTGCATCGGCGCGGGCGCGGGCGGTGAGCCGGCCGACAAAGACGGCGACGCTTAAGAACACCAGCACGGCGACGACGTTCTCCGGATCTTTCACTGCGAGTTCGTGGATCGGAGGCAGAAAGAAGAAGTTCATCGACAGCACGCTGAGTACGCAGGCGAGCAGTGCCGGCATTAGTCCCCAGCGGGTGGCGCACAGGACGACGGCGCCGACGAAGACCAGGGCGACGTTGGCAACAGCAAGATGTCTGTGGATCACCAGCGCCACGGAGACCGCTGCCACCGTGACGAGCGCCGCGCCGAGGTGTGGCCGGAGGCGACAGATGAGCCGCCCCGGCCGGCCCGGCGATGTCGCGGCTTGTGCTTCCCCACGTCTGTGATCATTCCGTCCATGCGGTGCAGAGTGATGCCAGATGACAGCCTGTCGCAAGCACCGGACGCTAACGCATTCGGGTTTCGACGAACGGAGACGGAGGGGGACAATGTCTACCTCCGCCTTGCGTGCCGTGCAGCAGCGCGGGTCCATCGCGCCGGGCGATCCCCGCGCGCTGTTCTCGCGTTACTGGACACCCAGCAGCGCCAGCATGATGCCGCCCGAGATCGCTGTTCCGAACACGCCCGCCAGGTTCGGCCCCATCGCGTGGTAGATCAGGAAGTTCTCGGGGTTGGCCCTGTTCGCGACCACGTGGCTGACCCGGGCTGCGATCGGCACCGAGGCGATGCCGGCTGAGCCCAGCAGCGGGTTGATCTTGTTCTTCATGAACAGGTTCATGATTTTTGCCGTCAGCACGCCCGAACCGGTGCCGAAGACGAAAGCGATGAGGCCCAGCAGGACGATTTCCAGCGTCTTCAGGGTCACGAATGAATCCGCCGCCATGGTCGAGCCGATGGCCAGCGTCAGCGTGATGGTGATGACGTTCATCAGCCCGCCGCCAGCCGTGCGCGCCAGGCGATCGACCATCAGCACTTCCTTCAACAGGTTGCCCAGCATCAGCATGGTGATCAGCGGGGCGACGCCGGGGAAGAACATGTTGACGATGACCGCGAGCACGATCGGGAAGATGATCTTCTCCAGCCGGCTCACCTTGCGCATCGGCGGCATGGTCATCTCGCGCTCCTTCTTCGAGGTCAGGAGCTTCATCACCGGCGGCTGGATCAGCGGCATCAGCGCCATGTAGGAATACGCGGCGACCGAGATCTGCGGCAGCAGATGCGGCGCCAGCTTCATCGTCACGAAGATCGCCATCGGCCCGTCGGCGCCGCCGATGATGCCGATCGCACCGGATTCGGCGATGCTAAAGCCGATCGCCTTGGCTCCGATCAGCGCCACGAAGATGCCGAGGTGCGCGCCGGCACCCAGGATCACCAGCTTCGGATTGGCGATCATCGGCCCGAAGTCGGTCATCGCACCCACGCCCAGGAAGATCAGCGGCGGAATGATCAGCAGCGCCACGCCCTGGTAGGCGTAGTGGAACAGTCCGCCCGGCAGGATCAGGTCGGAACCGGGAACGTTGGATACGATGCAGGCGAAGCCGATGCCGATCAGAAGGAATGGTTCGTACTTCTTCGCCAGCGCCAGATAGATCATCGTGCCGCCGACGAGTATCATCACCGCATTACCCCACCAGAACTTGGCAGCGCCGGTCTGGTCGAGCAATGCCTGCAGGAAAGTCAGGAGTTGGTCCCACATCTTGGCAGCTCCCTTGCGTTGTCAGTGTCCGGCCTTCAGGTCGTGGTCGGAGACCTCGCCCAGCCGGTTGAGATAGGGGAACAGCGACAGCACGACGCCGATGCCGCCAATGATGATGAAGCTCAAGAAGAAATCGATGACGCTCAACAGAATAGCGCCTTCGACGGTATCCGGTATCATGATGACGTGAGCCTTTTGTCTGGCTGCCGCGTCTGTCTGCGGCTCCTGGACGGCGAAAGTGCGCTTTGATCTTGAGGCATAGTTTCCGATCGCGACCGTTTTCCTGTCGCTCCGGTGCCCGCGACGTCTTCGTCACCTCGCTCGAACGCCAACGACGTTCCAGGGATCCCCGTATAAAAACAAGCTGGGCCAAAATAGACGTTTATATATCCGCTGTATAAATCGGCTGAAAATGCGCCTTACTTGCAGTACCTGGGGCGGCGTTCCTTCAGGCTGGACGCACCTGCCGGCCTGCGCCCGCGTCTGGCAACGAACGTGCGCAAACATCCGCCAGCGCACGAGACACCGGCCGCAGACGAACAGGGCGACGATGGAAGGCTCTGAAACCGGGCGCAGCGTTTGCTACGCCCGGGGGGGGAGGAGGGGAGGTCAGGCGTGCGCCGGCTGGGCCGAACGCAGCAGGTCGTTGACGGCCTTGAACACGTCACTGAGGCGCAGCACGCCCACGATGTCCTCGCCGCGCGTCACGAGCAGCGACAGGCGCCGACCCTTGACCAGCCGATGCACGGCGAGATCGAGCGGTGCCTGTTCGTCGATGAGCTCATACTCTTCGGGCTTGTGCACGAGGTCCTCGACCCTGATCGAGCGGGCGCGCTCCAGCAGGTCGGGACGCAGCCACTGGCTCCACAGCAGGCTGTCCTCTTCCCGTCCGAAGGGGTCGATGGGAGGCTCGTAGCTCGGCTGCAGGCCGTTCAGCAGATCCCACAGCGAAACCTTGCCGATGACGCGACCGTCGGGGCCNTGCACCAGGGCGCCGCGATCGCGCGGCCGCGACGGATCGGGCGAGGGTCCCATCATCGCCTGCGCCAGCGTGCGAACAGCCTCGTCCAGCCGCGCATCCGAAGGCACGTGCATGTACTCCTCGAGTGGCACCATGAGCTCCCTGACCGTCTTTTTCATGTGACCCTCCACAGGATCGTTTGCTCTCGCAGGATCAATTGCCTGCTCGTGTCACTCTACTGCCATCTGGCTGTTGTGCACATGCACTCGGACGTGCCGACCCGGAGCCGCACTCGACTCTCAGGCGGTGCTCGCGAAGATTTGTTTTAATCCGGCAGGCGCAGGCGGTAGCCGACGCCGGTCTCGGTGATGATGTGGACCGGACGGTCAGGCTGCACCTCCAGCTTCTGGCGGAGCTGGCGGATATAGATGCGCAGATACTGGACGTCGCCGGCCGCTCCCCAGACCTCCTGCATGATCATCCGGTGGGTCAGCACCTTGCCGGCGTGGATCACCAGCAGCCGCAGGATGTCGTATTCCTTTGGCGACAGCTTCACTTCCGCGCCGCGCACCATGACCAGCCGGTGCACCAGGTCGACCTCCAGGTCGCCGCTGCGGAATACCGGCTCGGCGCCGTCCGCCTGCACCCGGTGGCGCAGGGCGGCGCGGATGCGGGCGACGAGTTCGCCCATGCCGAACGGCTTGGTGACGTAGTCGTCCGCTCCCCGGTCGAGTGCTTCGATCTTGCCGCGCTCGTCGGTGCGGCTGGAGAGCACGATGATCGGCACCTTCGAAAAGGTGCGCAGGCGGTTGATCAGGTCGA
Organism: Defluviicoccus sp.; assembly: GCA_013414705.1. GTDB lineage: Bacteria > Pseudomonadota > Alphaproteobacteria > Rhodospirillales > Defluviicoccaceae > Defluviicoccus. The sequence goes on along the minus strand of CP058705.1, from coordinate 448,184 downwards.
GGCCGTCGGCGTCGGGCAGGCCGAGATCGAGAATCACCGCGTCCGGCCGCTCGCCGCGCACCCTGCGTTCGCCTTCCGTGGCCGTCTGCGCCTCGGCGATGCGGTAGCGCTGCGCCGCGAGGCTGGTGCGCAGCAGCCGCCGGATCGGCGGTTCGTCGTCGATGACGAGGATCAGTGGACCGTCGCTGCTCACGGGGCTTCCTCCTCGTCCTCCGCGGGTTGGACATCGACCACGCCATCGTCCGCACCGTCGTCTGCGGCGCTCACCGGGAAGGTCAGCNGTGAAGACGGAACCTGACCGGTCGGACCGGTTGCAGGCGGTGATGCTGCCGTCCATGGCCTCGACGAAGCCGCGGCAGACGGCGAGCCCCAGGCCGGTGCCGGGCGGCTTGCGATCTCCGGATTCGACCCGGTGGAACTTGGTGAAGATGCGCTCCTCGTCGGATGCGGGAATGCCCGGTCCCTCGTCGCGCACACGCACCACGATGAATTCACCCTGCCGCACGGCACCAATATCGACCGCCGAGCCCTGTGGGGCGTACTTCGCCGCGTTGTCGAGCATATTGACCAGCACCTGTTCGAACAGGATCGGATCGAGGCTGAGCATCGGCAGGTCCGGCTGCACGTCCACCACTACCCGGTGGCCGGCCAGCAGGCGGCTGCACCGCTCAAGCGCGGCGCCGATCGCCTCGCCGAGATCGACCATCTCGCGGTGCAGCTCGATGGCGCCGGAATCGAGGCGGGTCATGTCGAGCAGGTTGCGGACATACCGGCTGAGCCGGTCGCCTTCGTCCTGGATGGTCCCCAGCAGCTCCTGGCGTGCGGCGCGGTCGTAGAGGTCGTCGTACTGCTGCAGCGACGATGCCGCACCCAGGATGCCGGCGAGCGGAGTCGCCAGATCATGCGAGATCGACGTCAGCAGGGCCGAGCGCAGCCGTTCGGTTTCCGCCAGCACGCGCTTGGTCAATCTCGTGCGCGAGGCGGACGCGTTCGATCGCGATCGCCGTCTGGTCCAGCAGCGCGTCCAGCAGCCGGCGCTCGTCCGGCGTGAACAGCGGTCCCGGCTGATCCCGGTCGAGCCCGACCACGCCGACCGGGCCGCGGCTGGTGCGATCGGCATGAACAGCCGCTTGCCGCCGGGCAGCGTTTCCGCCCCCGGCCGGCGGGACGGTTCTGCTTCCAGCTCCAGTGGGCCGCGGCAAGGTCGGCCGCATCCAGTTGGTCTTCCGGCGGATAGCCGACGCGCACCTCGAGTGCGTTATCTTCGGGCAGCAGGATCACCACGTTCAGCTTCAGCATCGAGGCGATCTGGAAGGCGGCCGCCCAGCCGAGGTCATCCACGGTCGCGACGCCGGCGAGCTTGCGGCTGAAGGCATAGAGCGCCTCGGTGGCACGCGCCGCGCGCGCCGCATTGGCCTGGTCGCGGACGCGGCCTGCGAGGTTGCTCGCCATCAGCGCCGCGGCAAGAAAGAAGACCAGGGCGACCGCATGCGCCGGGTTGCCGATGGTGAACGTGTGCACCGGCGGCAGAAAGAAGAAGTTGTAGGCGAGCATGCTGGCGAACGAGGCGACGATCGACGGCCACAGGCCGTAACGCCCGGCAACCCCGATCACCGCGATCAGGAACACCAGGTCGACGTTTTCCACCCCAGCCACGGCGCGATCAGGAGATCGATGCCGAGCGCGGCGCCGACCGCCGCCCCGGTACCGGCATAGGCAGCGAAATTCGTGCGTCGTATTCGCTGTTCGGTGTGCACCGTCTTCGGCAGCAGCGGCTCGCCTTCACCCGCTGTGCCGCCGGTGATGTGGACGCTGATGCCGCCTGCCTGGCGGACCAGATCGTGGACGACGGAACCATGCAGCATCTCGAACCAGCGCGAGCGCTGCGACTTGCCGATGACGATCTGGGTGACGTTGTTGTCGAGGGCGAAACGGAGGATCTCGCCGGCGACGTCCTCGCCGGGAACCGTCATGGCCTCGCCGCCCAGGCGCTCGGCCAGCCGCTGGCAGTCGGCAACCCGGTCCCGTTCCACCTCGGTCAGCCGCTGGGTGCGGGCGGTCTCCACGTAGAGCGCGGTCCAGGGCGCGTGCAGCCGGTCTGCCATCCGCTTTGCCTGGCGGACGAGTGCGGCACTGCGCGCGCTTTCGCTGATGCAGACGACGACCCGCTCGCCCGCCGCCCACGGTCCCCGGATGGCGTGCGCGCGCATGTGCGTGAGCAGCTGTTCGTCCACCCGCTGGGCGGTTCTGCGCAGCGCCAGCTCGCGCAGCGCCGTCAGGTTGCCCGCTGCGAAATAGTGGCGGATGGCGCGCCGCGCCGTTGCCGGCACGTAGACCTTGCCTTCGTGCAGACGCTGGATCAGATCGTCGGGGCGATGTCGATCACTTCGATGTCGTCGGCCCGGTCGAGCACGACGTCCGGATCGTCTCCCGGACGCGGATGCGGGTGATCCGGGCGACGATGTCGTTCAGGCTTTCGACATGCTGGATGTTCAGCGTCGTGTAGACGTCGATGCCGGCGGCCAGCAGTTCCTCGACGTCCAGGTAACGTTTGGGATGGCGGCTGCCGGGGGCATTGGAGTGCGCGAGTTCATCGACCAGCGCCAGCTTCGGTCGCCGCGCCAGCACCGCATCCAGGTCCATCTCTTCGATGATCAGGCCCCGGTAGTCGACCTTCTGGCGAGGGATGACCTCAAGGCCGGGCAGCAGCGCCTCGGTCTCTACGCGGCCGTGGGTCTCCACCACGCCCACGACCACATCCACGCCCTCCTGGCGCTTTGCCTGCGCGCTCGCCAGCATCTCATAGGTCTTGCCAACTCCGGGTGCGGCCCCGAGAAAGATCTTTAGCCGGCCGCGCCGCTCCCGCTCGGCTGCCTGCAGCAGTGCCTCGGGAGACGGACGACGGTCATCGGAATTCGCGTTGAGAGCCATGCCTCACGCCACGGCAACCTGTGGCATTGAAAGTGTGCGCTCCGTGGGCTCGGCTGTCACGAGCGATTGATCGGGTCATCCGTGCTGCGCGTCGAGTGCGATGTTGAGCTGCAGGACGTTAACCGTGGGCTCGCCCAGGATGCCCAGCAGGCGGCTCTGAGTGTGTTCCGCCACCAGCGCGCGGACGCGCGTCTCGGGCAGCTTGCGGGCATGGGCGACGCGCGCCACCTGACGCTCCGCCGCCGCGGGCGAGATGTGCGGGTCGAGGCCGCTGGCCGACGTGGTGACCAGGTCGGCGGGAACCGGCGCGGCGGGGCTCCCGCCCAGGGCCGCCACGTCCGTGCGCACCCGCTCGATCAGCACCCGGCTGGTCGGTCCCAGGTTGGAGCCGCCGGACGCGGCGGTATCATAGCCCTCGGGGCCGGCGGCAGAGGGTCGGCCGTGAAAGTAGCGATTGGCGGTGAACTTCTGGCCGATCAGCAGCGATCCCGCCGTTGTGCCGTTCGGCAGCGCGATCAGTCTGCCGTGCGCCTCGGCGGGAAAGGCGAGCTGCGCCACTCCGGTTACCGCCAGCGGGTAGGCAAGGCCGGTGATCAGGGTCAGTGCCATGATCATCACCAGCGCCGGTCGCACCTGCTTGAGCATGACCGTGTTCTCCTATGCGAGGCCGATCGAGGAAACGATGAGGTCGATCAGCTTGATGCCGACGAAGGGCACGGCGACGCCGCCCAGGCCGTAGACCAGCAGATTGCGCCGCAGCAGTGCTGCCGCTCCGCGCGGCCGGTAGCGCACGCCGCGCAGCGCCAGCGGGATCAGTGCCACGATGATCAGCGCATTGAAGATGATCGCCGACAGGATGGCACTCTGCGGGCTCGCGAGCGCCATCACGTTCAGCGCATTGAGCTGCGGATAGAACGCCACGAACATCGCCGGGATGATCGCGAAGTACTTGGCCACGTCGTTGGCGATCGAGAACGTGGTGAGCGCGCCGCGGGTCATCAGCAGCTGCTTGCCGATGGCGACGATCTCGATGAGCTTGGTCGGATCGCTGTCGAGATCGACCATGTTGCCGGCCTCGCGCGCCGCCATCGTCCCGGTGTTCATCGCCACGCCGACGTCGGCCTGGGCGAGCGCCGGGGCATCGTTGGTGCCGTCGCCGCACATCGCCACCAGCTTGCCCTTCGCCTGCTCGTCGCGGATCAGCTTCAGCTTCGCCTCCGGCGTCGCCTCGGCCAGGAAGTCGTCCACACCCGCTTCGGCGGCGATGGCGGCCGCGGTCAGTGCATTGTCGCCGGTGATCATCACCGTGCGGATGCCCATCCGGCGCAGCTCGCCGAAGCGCTCGCGAATGCCGCCCTTGACGATGTCCTTGAGGTAGACGACGCCTAGCAACTGGCCGTTGCGGGCGACCGCAAGCGGAGTGCCGCCCGCCTTGGCGATCCGTTCGACGGTGTCGTGCAGGGCGCGCGGCGTCGGCATGTTGCGGTTGCCGGTGACCGCCCGCACCCAGTCGACGACGGCATCGGTGGCCCCTTTTCGGATCTGGCGGCCGTCGATGTCGATGCCGCTCATCCGCGTCTGTGCCGTGAACGGAACCAGCTTCGCATGCAGCGGCGCCATCTCGCGGCCGCGGATGCCGTACTTCTCCTTCGCCAGGACCACGATCGAGCGGCCTTCCGGCGTTTCGTCCGCAAGCGAGGCGAGCTGCACGGCGTCCGCCAGGTCGCGCTCGCTGACGCCGGGCAGCGGGATGAACTCGGTCGCCTGCCGGTTGCCGAGCGTGATCGTGCCGGTCTTGTCGAGCAGCAGCGTATCGACATCCCCCGCCGCCTCGACCGCCCGGCCGGACATGGCCAGCACGTTGAAGCGGACCAGCCGGTCCATGCCGGCGATGCCGATCGCCGACAGCAGCGCACCGATGGTGGTCGGGATCAGGGTGACGAACAGCGCCACCAGCACGATCACCGGCACTGCTCCGCCGGCGTAGGCGGCGAAGCTCGGGATGCTGGCGACGGCGAGCACGAAGATGATCGTCATGCCGGCGAGCAGGATGTTGAGCGCAATCTCGTTCGGGGTCTTCTGCCGCTCCGCGCCTTCGACCAGCGCGATCATCCGGTCGAGGAAGGTGGAACCGGCCGCGGCCGTGATCCTGACCTTGATCCGGTCGGAGATCACCTGGGTGCCGCCGGTCACCGCCGAACGGTCGCCGCCGCTCTCGCGGATCACCGGTGCCGACTCGCCGGTGATCGCAGCCTCGTTCACGCTGGCCACGCCTTCGATCACCTCGCCGTCGCCGGGGATGATGTCGCCCGCCTCGACCAGCACCACGTCACCGGCCTTCAGGTCCAGCGCCGAGACGCTCCGCCAGGATTCGGCGGCTGGCTCGCTCAGCAGCTTGGCGGTGGTCTCGGTGCGGGTCCGGCGCAGGCTTGCCGCCTGCGCCTTGCGCNNGCCCTCGGCCACCGCTTCCGCGAAGTTGGCGAACAGCACCGTGATCCACAGCCAGCCCACGACCTGCGCGGAGAAGCCGAGATCGGTGGCGCCGCCCAGCGCATCGCGGACGAGCAGGACGGTGGCCAGCACCGCGACCAGGGCCACGACGAACATTACCGGGTTGCGGGCGAGGCTGCGTGGGTGGAGCTTGCGGACGGCATCGAACACAGCGGGTACGAGGATGGCGCGATCGAAAATGGACGATCCGGTGCGGCTGCCATGGGTGGACGAGTGCGCCGGCGCTTCGGCCGCAGTCCCCGCCCGGCCTGTCAGGATCTTGTTCATACATCCAGGTCCTTCAGCCAAGGTCCGTCAGAAACTGAGGCCGGCCCGCATCGAGACATGCTCGACGACCGGGCCCAGCGCGAGCGACGGGAAGAAGGTCAGCCCGCCCACGATCATCACCACGCCCACCAGCAGCGCCACGAACAGCGGCCCGTCGGTGGGAAACGTGCCCTGTGAGGCGTGCAGCGTCGTCTCGCGGGCGAGCGAGCCCGCGATCGCCAGCATCGGGATGATCACGAAGAAGCGCCCGACGAACATCCCGAGCGCGAGGGTGAGGTTGTAGAACAGGGTGTTGCCCGAAAGTCCGGCGAACGCGCTGCCGTTGTTGGCCGCAGCCGAGGTGAACGCGTAGAGCACCTCGCTGAAGCCGTGCGGCCCCGCATCCTGGATGCTCGACGTTCCGGCCGGGATCACCACCGCGAGTGCGGTGAACGCCAGCATCATCAGCGGCAGGCAGAGGATGGCCAGCATGGTCATCTTCACCTCGCGCGCCTCGATCTTCTTGCCCAGGTATTCGGGCGTCCGGCCGACCATGAGGCCGGCGATGAACACGGCGAGGATGGCGAACAGCAGCATGCCGTAGAGGCCGGCGCCGACACCGCCCACGATGACCTCCCCNAGCTGCATGTTGATCAGCGGGATCATCCCGCCCAGCGGCATGAAGCTGTCATGCATGGCGTTGACGGCCCCGCACGAGGCGGCAGTTGTGATCGTCGCGAACAGGGCGGAGAGCGCCACTCGNAAGCGTACTTCCTTGCCTTCCATGTTGCCGGCGGACGGATCGACGCCAAGCGCCACCAGCGCCGGGTTGGCCTGTGCTTCGGCCCAGTAGGCGACGGCGACGCCGGCTGCGAACAGCACCAGCATCGCCGCCAGGATCGCCCAGCCCTGCCGCTCGTTGCCAACCATCCGCCCGAAGGTGTTGGTCAGACCGGCGCCGAGCGCGAAGATCGCCAGCATCTGGAGCAGGTTGGAGAGCGCGGTCGGGTTCTCGTAAGGGTGCGCCGAATTGGCGTTGAAGAAGCCGCCACCGTTGGTGCCCAGCATCTTGATCGCTTCCTGGCTCGCCACCGGTCCCTGCGCGATGAGCTGCTGCGCGCCTTCCAGGGTGGTCGCGTGGACGTAGGGATCGAAGTTCTGCGGCGTGCCCTGCCAGACCAGCACCAGCGCCAGGATGAACGACAGCGGCAGCAGCGCGTGGAGGGTGATGCGGACGAGATCGGCCCAGAAATTGCCGATGGTTGCGGCCGACTTGCGCGCAAAGCCGCGGATCAGGACCATGGCGAGTGCGATGCCGGTCGCGGCCGAGGCGAAGTTCTGCACCGTGAGCCCGGCCATCTGCACCAGGTAGCTCATCGTCGCTTCGCCGCTGTAGTTCTGCCAGTTGGTATTGGTGACGAAGCTGATCGCGGTGTTCAGCGCCAGATCAGCCGGCACGCCTGGCATCGACTGCGGATTGAGCGGCAGGTCGGCCTGGAGGCGCTGCAGGGCGTAGAGCACCAGTACGCCCGCAGCGTTGAACAGCAGCATGGCCATGGCATAGGTCAGCCAGTGCTGCTCGGCGCGGGGATCGACGCCGGCAGCCCGGTAGAGCAGCCGCTCGACCGGACCGAGCACCGGCGACAGGAATGTCCGCTCACCGGTCCCCACCCGGGCGAGATGGCTGCCCAAGGGTCGGGTGAGCAGCACGATCAGGCCGACAAAAAGAACGATCTGCACCCAGCCGATCAGCGTCATCGGGGCAACTCCGCTCAGAACCGCTCGGGACGGATGAGGGCGTAGACGAGGTAGACGAGCACCACGAGCGCCACGCCGCCTCCCAGTACGTCATCGATCAGCATCACAGTCGCTCACACAGCAGTGCGTAAGCGACCGCCGCGGCGAATACGGCAGCGACTCCGCGAGCACAACAACATCCAACACTGCGACCGTCCTTGTCCTTGGGGCCTCCCACTGCTCCAAGATCGCCGACGGCTCATAGCGAAACGAGAGGGACTTCCGCGCTCGCGCATAGGAATCGCATAGGGCGAAGGGACAGGCGGGCGATATCCGTGCGAGAGTTGGACGATGGGGAAATGTTTCAAGGTGGTACCGGCGACGGTCGGCGACTTGCGCGTCGAGTGAAGTGGACCTGCCGCGTGGGGCCACTTCACTCGCATCCCTGCAAATCGGCCGGTACTTTACTGGTCGGTCCGGAATCCGGGAGCAACGTCACCCACATCGTCCTAACGTGGACGCACTGAGTGTTCTCCAACCTGAAAAACCTTGGCGTTCGGCGTCGGTCATGGCCTGCACCGCTCGAACATCCAGACTTACCTCGACGAGTTTTTGTTCCGCTTCAACCGTCGCCGTACCCGCCCCGCTGCTTTCCCGCCCTTCTTCGGCATCGGTGTCGTCACCAACCCCGTCACTCACAAGATGCCGATCACATAGGCGCTCGCGCATGAGCATTCAGTGTGAACAACTTAATTCTATTTAAGATTGCATAACGCTAGTATATATCTCCGTTTTCGCGAACTTAAACTTTACTCTTTCTCCTTTACGGCAAAAGTTGTATATTAGATGTGGCTTTAATTAGTCCGTTGAGGGGAATTGGAATGCTAACCTGGCAAATCTCGCGGCTGCAAGGCGCCACGCTATACGCGGGTGCCAGAAGCCTGTGCCCGCTTGAGCGCCGCCAGAGCATCAGGGCGCCATTCGCGAGCGCAAAAGGCATGCTTTTGGATGTAAGGGCCGACACTGTATTCCCGATAAGACGCGGAAATCGACCCATGCTGCTGGGGGCGGTGATCTTGATCGCTCTCATTCTGACAATGGGAGTGGCAAGAGCAGCGCCGTCAACTGTCCGCAATGCCGTGTTGATCGTGCTTGACGATCAAAACATCTGGCCCACGATGGACGGGCGAACCGGCGATCCCTACGCTGGCGCCTTGAATACGCCCAACATTGATGCGATTGCGCGGCGCGGACGCCTGTTTCGAACAGCGTACACCGTGGTCGGTCTGTGCAGCCTCGCGCGCGACCTTCCTGACAGGGCAAACGCCGTTCGAAACACAAGTTCTAGCAAACGTGTCGCCGTGGCAGAGCTTGGTAAATCCGACGTCGACATTGCCCGCAGTGATGAAGGCGGCTGGCTTCAAGGTCGGCGTGTACGGCAAGGTATTCCACGATGCTCTGACTGCATCCTTCAAATCGATCGTCAGCGACGAATACAAGCGGGACCAGACGAACTGGGGGAAAACTACGGTAACAGCTTTAATGCCGGTCCGGGTCCATACACGGACAGCCAGCACGGTGATTACATCAACACGTCAGCAGCCATCGATTTCGTCACTAAACATCGTGCCGAACCATTCTTCATCGCGCTGGGACTTTTCAAGCCGCATTCGCCGTGGGTGGTCCCTAAGCCGTGGTTCGACAAGTACCCGCTGGCCAGCATTACCCCGCCACCATCGCTCGCAGACGACTTGTCTGACCTTCCACCTTACATGCAGGATCAAGCCTATGCTGGGCACTTAGCCTTCCTGGATGCCCAGAAAGCTGGGGCTCTGCCCAAAATGGTGCAAGCATTCTCTGCCAGCATCAGTTTCGCCGACGCCATGATCGGCCGCCTTCTTCAGGCGCTGACAGCCAACCAGCTGAACGGGAACACCGCAATCGTGCTGGTTGGCGACAATGGGTACCACTTCGGGAAAAACCGTTCTTTACAAGTGGACGCCTTGGGAGGAAGCCCTCCGGGTTCCGCTGATCATCGCCGACCCAAGTCACCCGGGCGCAAAAGTCGTCAACACGACTGTAGAACTCCCTGACATCTATCCGACGATCCTCGATCTGGTCAATGTGCCGACGCCCGCGTGGGTAACAGCGAAAACCTTGACGCCTCAGCTGGCAAACAATTTCACTCCCAGCGGACGGCCTGCAATCTCTTCGTACTTAGAGAGCATCACCGTTCGATCCGGCAACTTTGCCTACATTCGGCATCCGGACGCGTCCGAGGAACTCTACAACCTCGCCAACGACCCACGAGAACTCTCGAACAAGGCCTCCGACCCCACCTATGCGTCGAAAAAGCGCAACTGGCGAAACAGGTCGAGAGTTACGCTACGAAGCACTCACTCTTCCTCTCGCACCGCGACGGCGAGACAATCGTCGGTACTTCGGGCCGCAATGTCCTCAGCGGCGGCCACAAGGTGACACTCGTCGGCCTAGCCGGCGACGACCTCTACATCGTGCACAATAGCGATGTGGTCGTGACGGAAGCCCCAGGCGGCGGCGTGGATGCGATTATGACGCAAAAGTCGTATACGTTGCCTGCGAACGTCGAGAACTTGATCGTTCCAGAACACGCTGCCGGCATCACGGTGCACGGCAATGATCTTAACAACTACATCTCGGTGTCGAGTGTCAGCGTCGTCGTGTACGATGGAGGAGGCCTCGACACCATCGTTCCAGGAAACGGCACACGAATTGTCCTGCAGCCCAACGATAACGCACTTGACGTCATTACCAAGACCGCCAAGCTGGACCTCAGTCTGTTTGGCACGGAGCAAACGTGTTCGTTCGCCGGTGGGGTGCTGACCGTCAACAGCGAGCCGGTCGCGAAGATCACCGCCCCTTTGCTCTCAACCGCGACGTCGCAAACGGGTGCGGTCTGTCAACTGTGGCGTCGGCGTCAAAACCCCGAGCTTGAACAGCGAGCAAGCACTTTCGGAAAGCGTGAATGACTAGCCTGTCTTATTCACGACGGCTCGTGGAACGAATTGGCGGATGTAGCCTAAGCAATTGATGTGGCGTAGGAATCGGTTGCTGAAGCCAACCCTTCGACGACATCCGGGCCAGCCACATCCGCCATGACCGACGATACGTCCCTGCCGTTTGCGTTTCCAGCCGTCGGGCGCAAGAAGGTCACCGCGGCATTCGACGGTGGCCGGATCACCTCGGACGGCGGAGTGATGTTGCTGGCCGAAGCTGAACGGCGGCTGGGCATCGCCGGCAAGCTCGCCGCAATCATCCCCGATCATCGCGATCCCGGCCGGACCGTGCACGCTCTCGCCGACATCCTGCGGGCGCGCATCTTCGCCATCGCCTGCGGCTGGGAGGACGCCTGCGACCTCGACAGCCTGCGTTTCGATCCGGCGTTCAAGCTCGCCTGCAGCCGGCTGCCGGACAGCGGACGGAACCTGTGCTCGCAGCCGACAATGTCCCGCTGGGAGAATGCGCCCGATCTGCGCAGCGTGAACCGGCTCGGCCAGGTCCTGCTCGATCTGTGGCTCGCCAGCTACCCGGTGCCGCCCGCCGAGGTGACGCTCGACATCGACGACACCTGCGACGTCGTCCACGGCCACCAGCAACTCTCGCTGTTCAACGCCCATTACGGCGAGCGCTGCTTCCTGCCGATCCATGTCTACGATACGGCGACCGGCCGTCCGGTGGCGATGATCCTGCGCCCCGGCAAGACTCCTNCGGGCAGGGAGATCCGCGGCCATCTGCGCCGGCTCGTCCGTCGCGTTCGCCAGCACTGGCCGCAGGTTCGCATCACCATCCGCGGCGACGACCACTACGGCCGCCCGGAAGTGATGGACTGGTGCGAGGTGAACAGCATCGATTACGTCTTCGGCCTGCCGGGCAACAAGACGCTCGATCGTCTGGCCGACGCCGCCGCCGACGATATCCGCACCCGCCGCGCGCTGGAGAACAGGCCGTCCTTACGCGGTTTCGCCGGGACCCGTTACCGGGCGAAGTCGTGGAAGCGGGAGCGCCGGGCGTGTGCCCGCATTGAAGCCTCGACGCAGGGCCTCGATATCCGCTTCGTCGTCACCAGCCTCGGCTACGGATCATCGGCCGAACACGTCTACGACACTCTCTATTGCGCCGGCGGCCAAACCGAAAACCTGATCAAGATGCACAAGAGCCAGCTCGCCTCAGAGCGCACCAGTTGCCGCTCGCCGCTCGCCAATCAGGTCCGGCTCATCCTGCATGCCGCCGCCTACTGGCTGATCCTGACGCTCCGGGACGCCATCCCGAAGACCCATGCGCTCGCCAAAGCCGAGTTCGCCACCCTGCAACTGCGCCTGCTGAAAGTCGGTGCCCGCGTCGTCGAGACCGCATCCCGCGTCCGCCTCGCCTTCGCAGTCGCCTGCCCCGAGGCAGCGCTGATCCGCCATCTCGCCACCGCCGTCAGCCCCGCAGGACCGTAGCCGCGGGCCGAAAACGCCCCGCCGAGCCCATCCCCGAAACCCCGGCGCGTCGATTGTTTGATCCCAGACTTGATGGTGCGATCTTTTCACGGGAGTGGAAGGAGGGGCGTTGTCAGAGTAATGAACTGGGGACGCTTCGGCGCACCCAGCTTCTGAAGACTACGCGGCCAACCTACACCACTCAGCCAGCGCAGCTGAACGGTTCAGCTTGAATATGTGCCGGCGATATAAATATGTGCCGGCGATATAGATGACGTTCGATGTTGAAGAGGCATTGTCAGACCAATTCGGGTTGAGCCGGGCACAGATGGTTCATAACGTTGGGGGATGTAAAACCCGTTCCGCTATTTCAATAGTTCACCTGAGGTGATCCGCCTCGCGGTGATGATGTACATCCGCTATCCGCTGTCCGCTGTCGCTTCGGCAGGTCGAGGATCTGCTGTTCGAGCGTGGTATCGACATCAGCCACGAGACGGTGCGGTGTAAGCGGTGCTTTTGGGGCACCGGCTTTTCGGTTTTCTGAAGCTTGACGGGTTGATCTTGTCCGCTTCGGCGCTTGGCTTCACGCGGCGGCACGATCGGCCGTATCCTGAGTGGCCTTCCAGGCCCAGGGNGTGAGCTCGGCGAGGCGGCGGTTCGGCCAGTTGTCGACGAGCTTGCTGAGCACGTCGGCGAGCCAGGCCTCTGGGTTCACGTCGTGCCATTTGCAGGTTTCGATCAGCGAGGCGAGCACCGCCCAGTTTTCGGCTCCGAGGTCATGGCCGGCGAACAGAGCATTCTTGCGATTGAGAGCAATCGGCCTCATCGAACGCTCGACCGTATTGGAGTCGATCTCGATCCGGCCATCGTCGAGGAAGCGGGTAAGCCCCTGCCAGTGGTTCAGTGCGTAGCCGATCGCCTCGCCCAGTGGCGACTTGCGCGACAGCTGGGTGCGGCACTGCTCCAGCCACAGCCGCATCGCGTCGAGCAGCGGCTTCGTCCGCGATTGCCGTGCAGCGCGGCGGTCCTCGGCACTCCGGCCACGGATCTCCGCCTCGATTTCGTAGAGGACGGCGATTTTCTGCAGCGCTTCGCGGGCGATCGGCGCGGGCCGTTTCTGCGCGATCTCGAAGAACCGCCGCCGGCAGTGTGCCCAACAGTGCGCGAGGATCACTGTGAATCGGCGTGGAATAAGGGCTCTGACGCAATTTTGGTGATTTTGACGCGTGATTAAGCGCCGACGAGGCGCGCTTGGAGCGGGTCGACTTTTGCTCTGCCGTACATCTGCCGTTTCACGAGCTTGAGCTTGGTAATCTGACCTTCTGTTTGCCCATTAGACCATGGNGAGGCGATTGCCGCCTTGACGGCTGCCTGGTCTTTNGTGAGGCCATTGGCGAATGAGGCGATGAGGCTTGAGCGCGCCCGCTGCAGCCAGGGCTCGAACTCTTCCAGGGACCTCTTGCGGATCAAGGCCTGGAAGGCAGTGATGATCTCACGCGCCTCGACCAAGAGNGGCACGCCCTTCTCGATTGCCGCGACGGTGACGGTCTCCGCTTTGGAGAGAGTGTCGCGGCCGATGGTCATGAGGCGGGCCAGGGTTCGCGAGGAGGGCGTCCGGGCCAGCGCACCATCGTCCTTNTCCGCTCGTCTTCGGCGTGCAGCCCATTCGGAAACGACCCGAAGGTAGCCACAGAACCCNTGACTTTTCAGCTGTCGCCAGAGTTCTGTGCCGTTCCGGGTCCCGGCTGTCCATTGGGCATCCAGCCAAGACAGATAGGGTTCCAGGGAACTCTCGCGAACCCGGAACACGTCCGAACGCTGGCCGCGCAGCACCCGGCGGACAAGACTGCGGCTCAGTCCGGTGCGGCGGACGATCTCCTTGATCGAAATNCCTCTNTTGGCCAAGCTGAGAATGGAGGCGTTTGCTTCCTCCCGGCGTAGGTATCCCTCNATTTGCAGCCGCCCCGTGTTTCTCATATTGGANGCGGTGAGCAGGTCGGGACGGATCGTGGCAGCGCCGATGGCGACGCGGATCAGACGCATCGACGTGCGCACCGCATCGAGAAAAGCTTGGCTGGCGTTCTCCAACACGTGCCAGCGGTCGGCCACTTGGATGGCCTTTGGCAGAGCCTTGGCAACGGCCAAAGCATAACCACCGCCACGGTCGCGGGCGACAATGTCGATCTGCGGCTGATCTGCGAGCCAAGCCTCGAGAGTGGCCGGCTTGCGGTCCGGCAACAACGCGATGGTCTTGCGTCGCTCCAGATCGCAGATGATCGTCCCGTAGCGCTGGTTCCGCGGCCATGTCCAATCATCGACGCCGATGACGGCTGGCGGAGGCGTGTGCTGTCCATTGACGCGCTTTCGCACGACGCGCAGCAGGGGATCATTGCTCACCGGCAGCATCAGCCTCCGGGCGAAGCCTGCCGCCGGTCGCCCACCCAAGGCGAGTCCAAGATGGTGGACAATGTCGTCGAGGCGGGCGGTTCGCCGCGCCCGGCGCCANGGACCCTCGTCAAAACGCTCGGTAAAGATCCGCCGATGGCACGACACGGCATCGCAATAGAAACGGCGTACATCAACCATCAGCCGGACAGGCTGACCCGCTAGCGGCAAATCCGCCAGGCATCGCTGATAGTGGCTGTGAACCCGCTCCGATCGCCTGCCACAGAGCGGACAGGCGCTTGTCCCGTTCGCAGGGCGAACTTTGATCTGCGTCGCTCCGCTTTCGTGGCTAACGTCGTCGACGACAAAGCTTCGAGGAACGAGCGTCGATGGTCGGAATGCTTGGCCCATTACATTGATTCCTCTCGTGAAACCAACACCACCTGACTCCTCAATTTCATCAAAAGTGAGTCAGAGCCCAATCGGGACCCCCGGCGCGGAGGGTTCACAGTGGCTTTCCTGAGGAACAGGGGAGCCTGGGTTGGGATGCTGGTTGTGGAGACGATTGCGAAGATCCGCCGCGCCTTTTTCGTTCATGAGAAGCCGATCAAGGTGATTTGCCGGGAGCTTCGGGTATCGCGGAAAGTGGTTCGCAAGGTGATCCGGTCGAATGCAACGGAGTTTCGCTATGAGCGGAGCACGCAGCCGTTGCCGAAGATCGGCCCGTGGCGGGAACGGCTTGATGCGCTGTTGCTGGCGAACGAGCGGCAGGCGCCGCGGGAACGGCTGACGCGGATCCGGGTGTTCGAGGAACTGCGCCAGCTGGGCTACGACGGGNGCTATGACGCAGTTCGGCGTTACGCCAGTGCCTGGCGTCGGCAGCGTGGTTCGGCGACGTCGGAAGCCTATGTGCCGCTCAGTTTTGCACCGGGCGAGGCGTACCAGTTCGACTGGAGCCATGAGATCGTCCGGATCAACGGGGTAACGGTGNCCGATGAGGGGCCGGTGAAGGTGGCGCATGTCCGGCTCTGCCACAGCCGCATGTTGTTCGTCCGCGCTTATCCACGCGAAACGCAGGAGATGGTTTTCGATGCCCCCGCGCGGNCGTAGCTGCGCATCGGTGTGCAATCCGGTCGGATTGCGGCCGGTGGCGGGCATTCGCGTTCTTCAAGGGAAGCTGCCACGGGAAGCTGTACGCGCGGCATCTACGACAACATGAAAACGGCGGTGGAGACAGTGTTCGTCGGTAAGGACCGGCAGTTCAACCGCCGTTTTCTGCAGATGTGCAGCCATTATCTCGTCGAGCCAACAGCATGTACGCCGGCGTCGGGATGGGAGAAGGGGCAGGTCGAGAACCAGGTTGGTCTGGTGCGCGAACGCTTCTTCACACCGCGGCTACGGGTCAGCAGCTACGAGGAGCTGAACGCGCTGCTGCTCGATCGCTGCGTCGCCCACGCCAAGGCGCACCGGCATCCCNGGATCTCCGGTCAGACAGTCTGGCAGGCTTTTGAGGCGGAGCGGCCGTACCTGGTGCCGATTGCCACGGGTTCAACGGGGCGGTTCGACGGCTACCACGCGGTGACGGCTGCTGTCTCCAAGACCTGCCTGGTTCGTNTTGATACCAACAAGTACTCGGTCTCCTCGGGCGCCGTCGGCCGCCCTGTCGAAGTCCAAGCCTATGCCGATCGCGTGGTCATTCGCCAGGATGGGATGATCGTCGGCGAGCATGCCCGCTCATTCGGCCGCGGCCAGTGCATTTACAATCCCTGGCACTATGTTCCGGTGTTGGCGCGCAAGCCGNGGGCGTTGAGAAACGGCGCACCGTTCAAGGACTGGGTGCTGCCGGCGAACCTGGAGCGGGTGCGGCGCAAGCTGCAGGGCTCGGCCGACGGCGACCGGCAAATGGTGGCCATTCTCTCGGCCGTACTCGCCGATGGCTTGCAGGCCGTCGAAGCCGCCTGTAGCGAAGCCCTTGGGCAGGGCGTTCATTCCGCCGACATCGTCCTCAATATTCTCGCGCGCAAGCGGNATCTGGGACCAGCGGTAACCATCCTGACCCCTGCCGCGCTGCGACTGCNNGCTACCCGCCGATTGCCGATTGTGCCCGCTATGACCGCTTGCGGAANNGGTCAGCTGATGCACCGGAGCGAGATCTTCGAGCTGATGGGCGCGCTCAAGCTCTACGGAATGCGTGCTGCCTACGATGAGGTGATGGCGTCAGGCATCAAGCGTCAGCATGAGCCACCGCACATCGTCGGTGATCTGCTCAAAGCGGAAATCGCCGAGAAACAGGCCCGCTCGATCAAGTACCAGCTGACCATCGCCAAGCTGCCGCTGGCCAAGGACATCGACGACTTCCAGTTCNGGGGTACGCCGATCAATGAGNGGCTGATCCGCGAGCTTGCGACCGGTACGTTCCCCGCACAGCAACGCAACGCCGTGCTGATCGGCGGTACAGGGACCGGCAAGAGCCATTTGGCGATCGCTGTCGCCAGAGCGTGTATTCGCGGCGGCGCTCGCGGCCGCTTCTACACCGCCGTCGACGTGGTCAACCGGTTGGAGAGCGAGGCCCGTACCGGACGTCAGGGCCGCTTGGCCGACCATCTTGTTCGTCTCGACTTCGTCGTCCTCGACGAACTGGGCTATCTGCCGTTCGCCCAAACCGGCGGTCAGTTGCTGTTCCACCTGATCAGCCGGCTCTACGAGCGCACCTCGGTCCTCGTCACCACCAATCTCGCCTTTGGTGAGTGGCCGAGCGTCTTTGGTGATGCCAAGATGACGACAGCACTGCTCGATCGCCTGACCCATCACTGCGAGATCATCGAGACCGGCAACGAAAGCTGGCGCTTCAAAATCGCGCCTGAGCCAAAGCCAGAACACTCCTCCCCACAGTGTGCCCAGGTGGGCAAACAGGCACCCCGCGCGCGTCGCTCCGTCGCTCGTCAAGACACTCCGCGCCACGCGCGGGGGTATAATGATAAGCTGCAAAGTTAACCGAATTTGACAACACTTCTAGGTGTTTGATCCCGGCCTTTGATGGTGCGATCTTTTCACGGGAGTGGAAGGAGGCCCTATGGGACAGGTTCTGCACCGGGGCGCCCGGACGACAGAGGCGGTGCGTCGAGCGATACAAAATAGTCAAGAGAGCCTGAGGGCGCTGTCGAAGCGCTACGGAATCAACCCCAAGACCGTTGCGAAGTGGAAGAAGCGGACATCAACGTCCGATCTGAAGACGGGACCGAAAGAGCCGCATTCGACGGTCCTCTCGATCGAAGATGAGGCGGTTATTGTCGCGTTTCGGCGCCACACGCTGCTGCCGCTGGACGATTGCCTGTCTGCGCTTCAGCCGACGATCCCGCATCTGACGCGCTCCTCGCTGCATCGGTGTCTGCAGCGCCACGGCATCAGCCGACTGCCCGATGTCGCAGAAGACAAGCCGGCACAGAAAAATTCAAGACCGATCCCTCGGCTCTTTCCACATCGATAGTGCCGAAGTGCAGACTGCCGAGGGAAGCTTTATCTCTCCGTTGCCATTGATCGCACGAGCACAGTCGCCGTCGAGCAGGTCGCAAGGAAAACCGGGCGCACGTCCGCATCCGCCTTCCTCTCAGCCCTCATCGAGGCCGTGCCCTACAAGATCCACACCGTGCTCACCGACAATGGCATCCCGTTCACCTTCCCGCCGCGTTATGCTGATGGTCCAACCGCCCGCCACATGACGCATATGTTCGACATGCGATGCCAAGAAAACGGCATCGAGCATCGCCTGACGAAGGTGAAACATCCGTGGACCAATGGCCAGGTGGACAGACTGAACCGGACCATCAAGGAGACCACCGTCAAGCGTTTCCACGATGACGACCATGCCCAGTTCGAAACGCACCTCGCCGACTTCATCGCAGCCGACACCTTCGGCAAAAGACTGAAGACCCTGCGCGGCCTCACCCCATACGAATACATCTGCAAAATCTGGACTTCAGAGCCAGAACGATTCACACTCGACCCAATCCATCAAAGGCCGGGATCAAACACCTAGAATATATGGCGAACAACGCTTTAAGGGTTCGCCATGACGGACTTTCCCCGCTCGCTCATCGAGTTTCAGCGTTGTTTCCCGGACGAGCGGGCGTGTGTCGAGTATCTGGTGCGGGTGCGCTGGCCGGAAGGTTTCCGCTTTCCGGCGTGCGGGCATGCCAAGGGCTGGGAACTGTCGACCAGGGTGTTCACCTGGGAGTGCGTTTCCTGCCGCCAGCAGACCTTGGTGAGGGCCGGCACGGTATGATGCATGGCTCGAAACTATCGCTCACCGTCTGGTTGTCGGCGGCGTATTTGATGGCCACCCACTCCAACGGCATCGCCACGCTGCAGGCGCAGCTGGGGCTGGGTCGGCTTGGCTGCTCTACGCCAAGCTGCGCCGGGTGTTTCGTGCCAGAGGATATTTCCCCACCGACGAGGCGGCTCTGAAGCTCCTGTTCCTGGTGTTGAACCGGGCGGCCAAGGAGTGGAAAATGCCCCCAGGGAATGGGCGATGGCCAAGACCCAACTCGCCATCCTCTTCGAAGACCGCTTCACCGCGGCATTGTAAAAACGGCCTACGCACGAAAATTCTAACAGTCTCGTTCGTCCCGAAGCTCCGCGACATCGTCGGCCTCTATGTCGATCCGCCGGCCCACGCCGTCGTGCTCTCAGTGGACGAGAAGAGCCAGATCCAGGCGCTCGACCGCACCCAGCCGGGCCTGCCACTGAAGCCCGGCCGATGTGGGACGATGACGCATGATTACAAGCGCAACGGCACGACGACCCTGTTTGCCGCGCTGAACGTTCTCGAAGGCAAGGTGATCGGCCGCTACATGCAGCGCCACCGGCACCAGGAGTTCATCCGGTTCTTGAACGCGATCGAGGCGGCGGTGCCGGTCGGCAAGATCGTCCACGTCATCTTCGACAACTACGCTACCCACAAGCACCCGAAAGTCAGGGCCTGGCTCGACCGATATCCGCGCTTCGTCTTCCACTACACGCCAACCTCGGCGTCGTGGCTCAATGCCGTCGAGGGCTTCTTCGCCAAGCTGACAAAGCGCCGCTTGAAGCGCGGCGTGTTCCGATCGCTCGTCGAGCTCCAGACCGCCATCAACCGCTTTCTCGTCGACACCAACGATGACCCCAAGCCCTTCGTCTGGACCGCCGACCCCGACAAAATCATCGCCGCCGTCAGACGCGGGCATCAAACGTTAGATTCAATCCACTAGGCGTTACGAGCGGGTTGAGGTGATTACTGGGGTGGTAGCGCGGCGACGGTGTAGCGTAAGCCGTTGAACGGATTTAGGATATTGTTACTGAAGTCTGATCCTGCCGTTTCTGGAGGCCGCACCCGCCATGGTTGATCAGAGGATAGCGCTCCCCGGCCTGTCACCCGTCTCCGGCAAGACGGTGGTGGCCCGGTTTGATGGTGGCGAGCTTTCCTCGGCTGCCGGGGTGCTGGCGCTGCGCGAGATCGAGGCCCGCCTTGGCGTGGCGGCGCGACTGGCCGCCTGCCTGGATGATCCACGGGCGGCGGGGCAGACCATCCATGGACTGGCCGAGATCATCCGGTTCCGGCTGCTGATGATCGCCGCCGGATACGAGGACGGCAACGATGCCACCGGCTTGCGGCTCGATCCGGTGTTCAAGATGGCGCTGGATCAGGCGCCGTCGGGCCGCGCGCTGTGTTCGCAATCGACCATCTCGCGGCTGGAGAACCTGCCGGGCAAGCGGGCGCTGCTGCGCATCGGCCGGGCCATGGTCGATCTCTATTGCGCCTCGTTCCGGCAGGTGCTGAAGCGGATCACGCTCGACATCGACGACACCTTCGACGCCGTCCACGGCGGCCAGCAGCTTCGGCTGTTCAACGCCCATTATGACGAATACGGGTTCCAGCCCATCGTGGTGTTCGACGGCGAAGGCCGCTTCGTCACCGCCGTGCTGCGCCCTGCCAAGCGGCCCAAGGGCGTGGAAATCTGCACCTTTCTGCGCCGCCTGCTCCGCGCCATCCGCGCCAACTGGCCCCGGACCTCCGTCCTGCTGCGAGCCGACAGCCATTACTGCGCGCCGGAGGTCCTGGACTGGTGCCGGGGCGAAGGCGTCGATTACATCTTCGGCGTGGCGCCGACCCCGACGCTCCGCGCCCATATCCTGGCCCTGGAAGCCAGCACCCAGAAGCGGTTCGACGATACCCCGGACGGCGGCAAGCTCCGCCGCTTCAAGGAATTCCTCGACGGCGCCGCAAGCTGGAGCAGGGTCGAGCGCATCGTCGCCCGCGTCGAGGCAGGACCAGACGGCACCGACACCCGCTTCATCGTCACCAACCTGACCGGCGGCGATGGCCGCTCCCTGTACCAGGGCATCTACTGCCAGCGGGGACAAGCCGAGAACCACATCAAGTCTTGGAAGACCCACCTGGCCGCCGACCGCACCTCTTGCCACGCGGCCACCGCCAACCAGTTCCGCTTGTTCCTCCATGCCGGGGCGTATTGGCTGCTGTGGAGCCTGCGCGGGCTGATGCCAAAGCGCTCGGTCTGGCGTGTCGCCCAGTTCGACACTCTCCGCCTGCGGCTGATCAAGATGGCGGCGCGGGTGATCGAGATGAAGACCATGATCAAGGTCCACTTGCCCACCGCCACCCCGTGCCAGGACATCCTGCGCCTCGCCCTCGGCCGGATCCCACGCTTGGTCACCTGACCGATGGGGCGAAGTGTCCCGAACGCCACCCACATCGTGAACCCACCAGCCCCACCCCACATACCGTCGGCTGGCGGCGGGACGCCACGCCCAAATGCAACCTGACAGAGAGTGGTTGCGCGGGTGTCAGGTGCGAGCATCAGCGCTGTGCATAATGGCGGCTAGGACGCGATGCCAGATGGTTGCGGTGGAACGGTAAAGGTCCTACCTTTGCGCACGGTCTTGTTCGCATCCATCGGGGAGTGGCGCAGTCTGGTAGCGCATCTGCTTTGGGAGCAGAGGGTCGCTGGTTCGAATCCAGTCTCCCGACCAATTCGCTGTAAGTTTTTGACAGCGTTAATTTTTTATTCAATTTTAACCCCTTACTCTGTCCTCTCTTCTACAGAATCATCTACAAAGAGAGCTGAAACTGCGCGTTCCCCGGCTGCACAAGAAGGGCGGCCCCAATCATCTTCGTGTGGCCGTCCCGCATACTCTGCACTCGATCATCGGCAAGACTGAGCTATGGAGGTTCTTGTCTACAGACCGGCTGGAGGCACTGAATTGCCTTCCCACCGCATCCGCCGTATTCGCCGAGGCGGACAAGTTGTTCGCTGCTGCCAAGCGCTCGGTTGCGTCGTTGAACAACGAGTAGCTGATGCCTGTGCAACATCTTGCAAAACCTGAAATACAAGCAGCGATCGCCCGGTGGTTCTCCCGCGAGGATCAGTTGCGAGAAGAACGCGACTTTGCTTTACCCCCAGCGAGCGCAATCTTATTAACCTGTCTTATTCACGACGGCTCGTGGAACGAACTGGCGGATGTAGCGTAAGCGATTGATGTGGGGTAGGATTTTGTTGCTGACGCCAACCCTTCGACGACATCCGGGCCGGCCACATCCGCCATGACCGACGATACGTCCCTGCCGTTTGCGTTTCCAGCCGTCGGGCGCAAGAAGGTCACCGCGGCATTCGACGGTGGCCGGATCACCTCGGACGGCGGAGTGATGTTGCTGGCCGAAGCTGAACGGCGGCTGGGTATCGCCGGCAAGCTCGCCGCAGTCATCCCCGATCACCGCGATCCCGGCCGGACCGTGCACGCTCTCGCCGACATCCTGCGGGCCCGCATCTTCGCCATCGCCTGCGGCTGGGAGGATGCCTGCGCTTCGATCCGGCGTTCAAGCTCGCCTGCGGCCGGCTGCCGGACAGCGGACGGAACCTGTGCTCGCAGCCGACGATGTCCCGCTGGGAGAACGCGCCCGATCTGCGCAGCGTGATCCGGCTCGGCCGGGTCCTGCTCGATCTGTGGCTCGTCAGCTACCCGGTGCCGCCCGCCGAGGTGACGCTCGACATCGACGACACCTGCGACGTCGTCCACGGTCACCAGCAACTCTCCCTGTTCAACGCCCATTACGACGAGCGCTGCTTTCTGCCGATCCATGTCTACGATACGGCGACCGGCCGCCTAGGTGTTTGATCCCGGCCTTTGATGGTGCGATCTTCTCACGGGAGTGGAAGGAGGCCCTATGGGACAGGTTCTGCACGGGTGCGCCCGCACGGCAGAGGCGGTGCGTCGAGCGATACAAATATAGTCAAGAGAGCCTGAGGGCGCTGTCGAAGCGCTACGGGATCAACCCCAAGACTGTCGCGAAGTGGAAGAAGCGGACATCACCGTCCGATCTGAAGACGGGGCCGAAAGAGCCGCATTCGACAGTGCTTTCGATCGAAGATGAGGCGGTTATTGTCGCGTTTCGCCGCCACACGCTGCTGCCGCTGGACGATTGCCTGTCTGCGCTTCAGCCGACGATCCCGCATCTGACGCGCTCGTCGCTGCATCGGTGTCTGCAGCGCCACGGCATCAGCCGACTGCCCGATGTCGCAGAAGACAAGCCGGCACAGAAAAATTCAAGAACGATCCCTCGGCTATTTCCACATCGATAGTGCCGAAGTGCAGACTGCCGAGGGTAAGCTTTATCTCTACGTTGCCATTGATCGCACGAGCAAATTCGTCTTCGTGCAGGTCGCAAGGAAAACCGGGCGCACGTCCGCATCCGCCTTCCTCTCAGCCCTCATCGAGGCCGTGCCCGACACGATCCACACCGTGCTCACCGACAATGGCATCCCGTTCACCTTTCCGCCGCGTTATGCAGACGGTCCAACCGCATGCCACATGACGCACATGGTCGACAGGCGATGCCAAGAAAACCGCATCGAGCATCGCCTGACGAAGGTGAAACATCCGTGGACCAATGGCCAGGTGGACAGACTGAACCGGACCATCAAGGAGACCACCGTCAAGCGTTTCCACGATGACGACCATGCCCAGTTCGAAACGCACCTCGCCGACTTCATCGCAGCCGACACCTTCGGCAGAAGACTGAAGACCCTGCGCCGCCTCACCCCATACGAATACATCTGCAACGTCTGAACTTCAGAGCCAGAACGATTCAGACTCGACCCAATCCATCAAATGCCGGGATCGAACACCTAGGAGCGCTTTGGCACGAGGACGATGTGGGCGGGATCGTTGCTGACGGTCATTTGGAAGTGTTTGAGGAAGCTCATGCCGAGGAGGCCCTTGCTGGAGCGTCCGAAGGTGCGGTCGTCGATGAAGATGATTTCGACGTCTTTGGCGCGGGCGCTGCCGATGCTGACCGCGGCAAGGCGGCCTGAGCGGGCGTTTACGGTGCCGCCGGCAGTGCGGGTTCGGCCGGGGCTGAGGTTGTTATCGCTGAAGCCGAGCGCGGCCATCATCGAGGCCGGAAGGGCGATGGTGGTTGCGCCGGTGTCGAGGATCAGGGAGACGCTGACGGGTTTGCCGTTGGGGCCTTCAAGGACGGCCTGGACGGAGTGACGTCCGTGGCGGATTCTTGTGAGGATGCGGTGCTGTTGAGGACGGCTTAGCCCGATCTGCAGCCGTTCTGGCAGCGGGTGCGCGCCCGTGCCGGCCTCAAGGCCGCCCGCTGCACCAGCCCGGCGCACTGCCAGCCGGCAGCGTTCGGCGCCTCGCGGTTCCACTCCGCGACGGGGATGCCGTCCCTGGCGACGCTCAGAGAACCGGAGACACCGGTCGAAACGGTGTTGTAGGCTCGCACCGCTGTTGGCCAGCGGCAAAATGACCGACGCCCCCTGCGCAGAACCGCGCGACGACCGCCGCCGAGTCTGCGATCACCGCCTCGACGCCTCAGAAACCCGTTCTTTGAGACGTCCAGTAGGCCAGAGTTCCTTCCGGTCGGATCCATTCCATGAGCCGCCGCTGCACAAAAAAGCACCTCAGACAACCTGTATAATTTTAGAGCGGATTCTGATCAGTCTGGGTCATAGCCGCACGAGCTGAAGTAGTTGGCGCATTCGGCGGGCTGGAAGAAGTCGAGGAGTTTGCCGATGAGCTCCCAGAGGCCCTGGACGGTTCGCTCGGCGGCCTTGCGGAGCATGGCTTTGAGGCGGGCGAAGGCTTTTTCGATGGGATTGAAGTCTGGGCTGTAGGGCGGGAGGAACAGCAGGGTTGCGCCGGCGGCCTCGACCAACTCGCGCACCGATGCGCGCTTGTGGCTCGACAGGTTGTCCATGATGACGATGTCGCCGCGACGCAGATCGGGCGCGAGGACTTGGGCCACGTAGACTTCGAACCACTCGCCGTTGATCGGTCCGTCGAGCACCATGGGCGCGACCATGCCGCTCTTCCGCAGCCCCGCGACCAGCGTCGTGGTCTTGCGGTGGCCGTGCGGGAAGCCCATCCGCAGGCGTTCGCCCCTGGGGAGCGGCCATGGCTGCGTGCCATGTTGGTCGCGGTCCACGTCTCGTCGATGAACACGAGCCGGTCAGGATTGAGGTCGAGCTGACTGTCGAACCAGGCCCGGCGCTGCTTCAAGACGTCGGGACGGTCCTGCTCGACCGCGTGGCCGGTCTTTTNTTCCGCGTGATGGAATGGCGCACGAAGAAGCGGTGGAGCGTCGAGTTCGCCACCGTCAAGCCGATGCCGACGAGGTGCTCGCGAAGCTCATCGAGCGTGATGTCCTTGCGCGCTTCCCACAGCGCCAGGATCTCCTCGCGGCGTTCCTCGACGCGATGCGAGCGCATGTCGCCACCTTGGCGCTTGGGTACGGCGTTGCCAGTCACGAGCCGCTGCGCCTGCCACCGGATCGCCGTCGAAGGTGCCACGCCGAACCGGGCCGCGGCCGCTCGGCAACTCATCCCCGCATCGATCGCCGCTAACAGCCGCGTGCGTAAATCTATCGAAAGAGGCTGACCCATCCATGCTGGCCTCCTTGCCCCAGCCAGCATCCTGAATCAGATTTTCAGCCCTTTGTGAATCCCCTTACGATTCATACCGATCAGAAACCACTCTAATGTCCACTTCAGCATCCTGCGTTATCCAGATGATGGACAACATGAAATCATAAAATATGTTCATTTGAACAAAGCTCAGCATGTTGCCATTACCGTCCAGATGCACGTGCACAATATCATCAGATGGGTTTTGGATAACGTGATGAAGCATGCTTTTGTCGGCGGTGTTTCCTGTTGCTTTGAAATATGCTTCGCTAAAGGTCCAGGCGCGATAGAATTCGGTAGTTGACACGGCCGACAACTGAAGCCCGCAGAGAAGTTCAAGGATCCGTCTCCCATTCCGGCCCGGACTCATCCACTCAATGTCAATTCCGACCCGAACACCGATGCCTATGGCGCAGGCGCATATTGTCCGACTGTGTGCCAAGGAGGAGTGTTGAAATCCTGCTGCACCCGACGTCTCTGCCTTGCGAGCCACAACGTCGAGGAGATGTCGGGCGGCGATGCTCTGCTCGGAACGCCTGATCCGGCGATGTGCAACATCCGATAAGATTTGAGTTGTGCCGTAATAGATTGCCCGTTCCGGCATGGATGTCCCTGTACAAAACGTATCGCTGCGCGCCGATCGGCGGCGGGGGGCGGGGGGGATAAAGTGTCAGCGTTTACAACTGGCGCTGGGATCGTGATCCAGACCGGGTGTGTTGATCATAGCCGTTTCAGGACAATCGATGTGTTGATGCCACCAAACGCAAAATTGTTGGAGACTGCGTATTCAATATCCAGATTTCTGCCCTCGCCGACCACATAGTCCAGTTCAGCACACCGGCTGTCCGGATTTTCCAGATTGGCGGTCGGAGCGAACCATCCTTCATTCATCATTTCGATGGTCAGCCACGCTTCGATCGCTCCGCAGGCGCCCAGAGTGTGCCCGAAATGCCCTTTCAGGGAGTGGATCGGCACTCGCCCGCCGAAGACCTGATGTGTAGCCCGCGATTCCGCGATGTCGCCAATCTCCGTTGCCGGAGCATGCCCGCTGACGAACCCGATGGTCTCGGGGCCCACCCCAGCGTTGGCGAGCGCCAGGCGCATGACAATGTCCTGCGTTTCCGCCGCCGGTTCCGTGACATGAGTGCCGTCTGCATTGGTGGCAAAGCCTATGACCTCGGCCAAACACTCGGCGCCTCGCGCACGCGCGTGCTCGTAGTCTTCCAGGACGAGCATCGCCGCTCCCTCGCCGATGATCAAGCCATCGCGATCGCGGTCGAACGGACGCGATGCATGCGCCGGATCGTCATTCTTTGCGCTGGTGGCGAACAGCGTATCGAAGACAACCGCCATCGTCGGGCAAAATTCCTCAGCGCCACCGGCAATCATCGCATCGGCGTAGCCGTGGCGGATTGCCTCTACTGCGTAACCAATGCCCTGCGAGCCCGACGTACAGGCGGAAGACGTCGTAATCACCCGCCCACTTAAGCCGAAATATATGGCGATATTGACGGGCGTCGTGTGACTCATCATCCGAATGTAGCTCGTGGCCGACAGCGGTCCAGCCTTCCCTGTTTCGATGAAATGCGCAAAATCGACGGTAGGCGGAGTTGATCCGTAAGAGGAGCCGCTCGCAACGCCGACTCTCCCCGACCGCAAGATCGGATCATCGATCAGCCCTGCCTGTGTCAGCGCCCTCTCGGCAGCACGGACCGCGAGCACCGCTACACGGCCCATGGAGCGCATCTTCTTGCGAGGATAGATCCCTTTGTCGTCGAACCAGTCGGCTGGCGCGCCGAGACGCGTGTTCAAGTCCTCCAACCGTTCCCAATCCGAAATGTAGCGTACTCCGCTCCGTCCGTCGCGCAGCGCGGCATGGATGGTCGGCCAATCGCCCCCGAGCGACGTCACACCAGCCATGCCGGTGACGACAACGCGGCGCATCAGCAGAGCCCTCCGTTGACCGAAATGACCTGGCGGGTGATGTACGCAGCGCCCTCGGAAAACAAAAACGCGACCAGCCCCGCAACCTCCTCAGGACGCCCAGCCCGACGCAAGGGGATCAGCGCAGCGATATCGTCAATCGCCAGATGGCTGGTCATCTCCGTGTCAATCAGTCCCGGGGCGACACAGTTGACCGTGATCCGCCGTTTTGCCAGTTCCAATGCCAGCGCTTTTGTCGCGCCGATGAGGCCCGCCTTTGAAGCGCTGTAACTGACCTGGCCACGATTGCCCATCAGACCGGAGACGGACGACATGACCACGATCCGCCCACCGTCGCGGCGACGCACCATCGGCATGACGAGCGGATTGAGCGTGTTGTAGAATCCATCGAGGTTTGTCCGCAGTACGCTATCCCACTCCTGCTTGTCGACAGCAGGAAAGGGATTGTCGCGGGCAATACCGGCGTTCACAACAATCCCCCAGTAAGGCCCCTCATCAAGAACCTTGGCCTCCAGAACCTTGCGGCTCTGCTGCGGGTTGGAAACATCGAACTGAACAACACCCGCGCGCCCGTCTGCAGCGACGATGTGCTGCACCGTCGCCTCAGCACCTTCCCGATCCTGCCCGCAATGAACGGTGACGGGGTAACCGGCCTGCGCCAGTCGTATGGCAATGGCTCGACCAATGCCCTTGCTGGCACCGGTAACCAGGACAGGCCTTGCGCCCGGATCGGCATGCTTCATTGTTCTTCTCACCGTCTATCGGTGGTGTCGGAGGCGCGATAGACGGTGATCGAACCGTCCGCCACTTTTCCTCCGTCTTCGTCAACGATCTCACACTCGAAAACACCCATCCGGCCATCTTGAAATGTCATGGTTGCGGAAACGAACACTTCGCAATTCTGGGGAAGCGTCGCACGGTGCGCCATCAAACGACGNACACCGAGCAGAAAGCCGATCTCNGCCTGTGTCCCCTCCTTGCGTAGACGCAGTCCGTCAAACGCCGATACGGCTTGTGCCATCATTTCCAGGCCGACATAGGCCGGCACGGTGCTGGCCTTGATGGCAAACTGGGGCGACCGATCAAGACTCGCCGCAACCGTCACCGTTGACTCGCTCGACGCGACGACCCGGTCGATCAGGCGCATCGAACCGCGATGCGGTATCAATCGCTCGATGGGCGGAAATGCGGGAGCCATTACTCTCCCCAGGATGAGAACAGCGTTACTGCCGCCAAACGCATACGAACAGCTCATCATATATCGGCAGTCCGACCGTTGTCCCGGTTGCGCCACCAGAGCGATATCTGGCAGCGCTGGGTCTCGCTCTGCGTCCCAGCGATGCGGAGGGAGCAGCCCTCCCGACATAAGCGAGAGGGCCACGAACGTGGCCTCGCAAGCCCCTGCTGCGCCCAGCATGTGTCCGGTGAGTGGTTTCGTGGAACTACATGGTGTTTCTGCACCGAAGATGCCGTTGACAACGTGCGCTTCCATCGCGTCGTTCAACGGGGTTCCCGTACCATGCAAGTTGATATAGCCGACCTCGCTTGCCGCAAGACCCGCCCTCTTCAACGACTGGTAGATCGCTGTCGACGCACCCGTGCCTGTCGGGTCCGGTGCACTGACATGATAGGCATCAGAGGTTTCGCCCCAACCGGCCAAGCGCAATTCCGCCGAATAGCGGGACAGGATCAGCAGCGCGGCGCCTTCGCCAAGGTTGATGCCGTGCCGATTGCGGCTGAATGGATTGGACAGGTGAGACGAGATCGCGTCGAGCGATGCAAACCCGTTAAGCGTGAGGCCGCACACGGTATCCCCACCGCCCGTCAGGACCACATCGCAGATATCGGCTTGAATGAGCCGCGCGGCTGATGCAATGGCCTTGGCGCTCGATGAGCACGCCGTGGAAACGGTATAGGCGGGTCCACGGATACCCAGATGTGATGCCAGGACGAGAGCAGGATCGCCAAGCTCCTGCGTCGCGAGCAGATGGTCATCGGGCCAGACTCCCGTTTCGCACCGCGCCTTGAATGCCCGCTCGCCCTCACGCATGCCGCTGGTGCTGGTTCCGACGACCACGCCAACCCGCGATGCGGGCTGGCGCGCGGCAAGTTCGGCGAACCGGCCCTCGATCTCGGCCAAACACAAAAAGAGCAGCCGATTATTGTCGCTTCGCAGCCCGCGTACGGCACAGGCGTCGTCCGAAAGGTCAAGGGGAACGCGTCCAACGGGAGCTTCTCTTCCGTCAATCAGCACTGCGCGGTGGCTCAACCCACATTGTGTTCCGGCAAACAGGCCCCGCGCGCCCGCTGCCGTCGACCTGCCAAGGGGCGTTATGGTACTGAATGCTTGGATGTAGACCGGTAGCATCAGGTATCGTCGACTGAAATGGTCCGAATGTTCAGGTGATATCCGAAGTCCTGATTGGTGAGCTGAACATCTCCGCGGCTGAGCATACCATCACGACTGACAATCGACATGACGATCCGTCCGTCCTGTACAACCGCTCGCCCGCTGCCCGTTTCGATGGCCGTTGCCGTGCCGGCCAGTGCGACATTGATGCTGTCCAAATCCCAGAACAGGATGACGAGATCAGCAAGAATGTTATCCGCCTTCAGTCCTGCTGGCACCATCGGCGCGCGTTTCGTCCTTATGCCAGACGATGTCCAATCAATCGTCAGAATGCGGGGACCGGATGGCACTGTGATCACAACCTTTACCGCGTCGTCCGACAGTGAAACAACGCTTTGGAAAAGCTGATGTTGATTTTGGTAGGTTGCATCCACAAGCTGAACAACGCTTTGGCGGTGCGCATACCCTGGGGCTGTGGCAATGTCAGAAAAACCCCTTCGCCCACCCGCACCCGATCAGCTGGCGAAGAACGTGTTGTCTGACACGCACAAACACAGGCGGCGATGATCAGGACCGCCAGCAATCGCACCATCAGAGTTGGCTCAACATCGAAAGATAGCGCTGAGGTTGTTGTACAAGAGGATTCGACTGGTCCCATACGTATCCCGCAAGTACCGAAACAATCATTCGCTTTATTTCGCTTTGCCGTCCGGCGTGTCGAAAAATGATCCGCTGCAGGCTTTCGTCGTACCAAGCGTTAACAAAAGCTCGAAACACCTCGATGCCCTGACACAGGGGGCGACANAATTCGTCTTGCCAGTTAACGGGCTTGTTGCGAAGCTGACGATCCAAGACGTCACAGGCCAAAGTGGCTGATTTGAGTGCGATCGTCACACCGGATGAAAAGATCGGATCGAGAAATTCGGCAGCATTCCCCAGCAGGGCATACCCCGGTCCGCTGAGGGTTTTCACGCCGCGCGCGTAGCCGGAGATTTTGCCGATCGGACGGAACGGCTGGGCATCGGCCAACAGGTCCGCCATTCGTCCCGATCTGCCGATGAGGTGCCAAAAGCGCTCTTTATCGGTTTCGCCGGCCGCATCGATGTCTTCAATCCGCCCGACCACACCGATCGACGACACGCCGTTGCTGAGCGGAATCAGCCAGTACCAGATCGCCGCATTGAGCGGGTGAACGCTGATCAGGATCTTGTTCCGGTCGTATGTGTCGGCCGGCATGTTGTCTCGTACGTGGGTGAAGAGACTCTGCCGTTCTTCGAACGCCGACGGCTGTTCGAGTTCGAGGAAGCGGGGNAGAACGCGTCCAAACCCGCTGGCATCGAGGACAAACCGGGCGATGATGTCCTGCTCGTCGTTCTCCGCAGTGCGCGCACGAAGCGATACCCGATCATCGGCGAGCGCGACGTTGACGATCGAGGTTCCGAAGTGAAGTTCAGCTCCCTTGCGGCGCGCGCCCTCGGCGAGAATGGAATCGAAGCGGGAGCGTTCGACCTGATAAGTGGTCGCCCAGCCAGGGTAAGACTTGTCGGCAAAGTCGACGACGCGTTCCTCCACGCTACGACGAAAGACGGCGCCGTTCTTGAGCTGAAATCCCGCAGCATGAACATCATCGAGCAAGTCCGCCGCCGCGAGGAATTCCATCGCCTGCGGCAGAAGGCTTTCGCCGATCGAAAACCGGGGAAAATGCGCGTTTTCCAACACGCAGACGGAATGACCGCGCGCGGCCAGGATCGAGGCGGCAACCGAGCCTGCCGGTCCGGCACCGATGATTGCCACGTCGGCGATCGATACGCTCACGGCTCACGTCCGTGCGCGCCAACGGGTGATCGCGCCAGTGGCGACAATACCATGGTGAGCATCACGCCGAGCCCTACGCTCAGGCCAAACGTCGCCACCGGAATCGTGGCGCTCAGCCCGAGCAATCCCATCGACAGTGCGCTCGTCACCGCCGCCAAGCAGATTGCCGCCAACACCCATTGTTCGCCGGAGCTATCGCGTTCGTATTGAAAAATGGCGAAATCCATGCCGACACCCAGGACAACAAGCAACGCCATCCCGG
Organism: Defluviicoccus sp.; assembly: GCA_013414705.1. Classification (GTDB taxonomy): domain Bacteria; phylum Pseudomonadota; class Alphaproteobacteria; order Rhodospirillales; family Defluviicoccaceae; genus Defluviicoccus. Next base: position 416,576 of record CP058705.1, on the reverse strand, counting down.
TAAAGAACGTAAACGGCAGACCGAACAGGCCCTGAGCTGCCGTGGTCACGGCAGCGGCAAGGATGGGAGGCACAAGGATGCGAAGTGACGTCCATTTCCGATAGACGAAGATGATGACGATGGCACAAATCGCCGACGCCAGTGCAAGCGCCATTATCGACACATGGCGGTATTCGCGCAGAACCGTCGCATAGTGCTCCGTTATGCTGACGACCTGGGCTCCGCCGGGAAGCGCGGCTTTCCGCTCGACCAACTGCTCCGCCTGCAGGTCGGTCAGCGGCACGATGAGATAATGGGAACCGGCTGCCACGCCGCGCAGCTGAGCGAGGGCTTCGGGATAGGCCACAGCCGGGGCCTGGCGGGTGATCTGGTCGCGAACATGCTCTGGATCGAGCCCAAGACGCCGGGCTTGACCTGGCGCTCCTGGCTCGAAGAGCCCGGTGCGCAGCAGCTCACGCGTCTGTTGTCGCCGTTTGGGAGACGGATCGAACCGGGTCGTTGCCAGCCAGATCCCATTGCGCTGCGAGTCCGCGGACGGAGCAAGCAGCTCCAATGCCGCTTCTTCGATCTGCTTTGCCGTCTGTTCATCGCGGGCGCGCGACAGCAAGAAATGGACCTGCGGTTGGGCTCCAGTGAAACGCCTAATGCGNCTCCCCTCGGCCTGCAGGTCCGGATCGAGTTTCTGAAACGCACGCACGTCGTCGACAACGTGAAAACGAGCGAGTCCCGCAACTGCCACCACGGCCAGCGTGAGTGCCCCCAAAAAGGAGGTTGTGCGGCTCCGGCAGCCGAGAATCAACCCGGATATCCTGGCAAACCCGGCGGCGATACGACCGGGTCTTGACCGGCGTTTGTCAAGGAGNGGCAGAACAGCGACGGCGAATGCCCAAGATGCAACCAGTCCAGCGGACGCGAACACCGCAATTTCGGTCATGACGGGCGACGTGAAGAAGACCAGCGCGAGAAATCCACATACTGACGTCACCATGCCTGTAGTCAGCGGTCGGATGATCGATCCAAGTCGCGTTTGCGGAGCGCTCTCCCCGGTCGTGAACGTCGTCATCATGTAATGGATGGCATAGTCGACCGTAATTCCAACCAGCGCGGCGCCGAAGACGCACGTCATCACGCTGATGCTATCGAAGATCGCCAGGCACGTAGCGACGCCCACCAGGATGCCGGCGCAGATCGTTGCGGCGGCCAGCAGCGGCGCGTGAATTCTGCGGAAAATCACCCAGAACAGAATGATGACGGAAATTGTCCCGATACCACCGATCATCGAGATCTCGTAGCGCGCCGTGTTACCGGCAGCTTGAGCGTAAAAGATCGCCCCCGAGCGATCCAAGCTCAGGCCCTTGTCAATCCACCGGCGCCGCCAGTCCTCCATCACCTTGCCGATAGCATCCTGAACAGCCCCNCGATAACCGGAGACAGTCAAGCGGCCTGAAATGAGTGTTGCCGCCACATCGGCGGAAGCAGGCGCTGGCAACAGGCAACGGGACAACCGCAAACCGAGCAGGAACGGATCATCAGCGATCATCGCGCCGGTTATCGGCGCACCCGGGATCGTGGTTGCAGCCAGTGCCTCCCGCGCGATCGACTCGCCACCGCCAGCGGCAAGCCGCTGCCAGTCATCGGGACAGACGATTTCATGACGATTGGCCGAGAGCCAGCGAATGATCTCACCGCCCTCTTTCGCATGGGGAATGAAATCGCCGGTTTGCTCGAGTTGCGCTGTCAGATCCTGTGCCGCGCTTCGACGAAGGCTCGGATCCCCACCTCGAACCGCAAGGGTCACCAGTCGGCCGGCGGCTATCTCGGCGCGCCCGATGGCATCCATAACCACGGGATCGCCTTGGACGAGCGGCAAAGCGTGCAGGATGTCGGTGTCCAGCGGCGCCTCGCCGCTGAACCGAACGGCAACATAGCACGCGCACACCACGAGCAGGACGCCGATCGCCGATGCCCGCCACCACTCACCGCGGATCATCGACAGCTGCGTGGCCACCCGTGGAGAGGACGCCATGGGAAACATCTCGATCAGGTCGTGGTCTCCCGACGGTCGCTGCAACTTCACCTGCTCCACTAGATTGCAACCCACGACCTCGATCGTACCCAATGCACTCGCCAGAGCGTTGCTCACAGGCTCAAGCGTAACCATCCAGCGTCCGGACGGACCACGCGGCTCAGTCACGCCAACGTTAAACGTCTGCTTCAATGAGGCGATATCGCCGCGGAGCAAGGCCGTCAAGGCCGAGGTAAGTTGCCCTATCCAGCCATCCGATCCTGCTGCCAACGGCACCGGCTGCGCGCCGTCAATGGACTGCATGATGCCGTCCGAACTGATCGACGTCAGGATGTCAAAGGGTGCTTGTGTATGCCAGTCGATGCGCTCACCGGTCACGCTGACCACCCCTCGGACACGAGGGAGCGCTCAGCCCTGCCAGATAACGCGTTTGCACGAAGCGGCGTGAGAAATCGCCTCCGGCAAGCGACGTCGGGTCGGGGCATGCCTGCGCAGTGCGCGCCAGCGTGATCAGTACGATCGCCGCGACGAGCCAACCAAGGCCAGGTAGGCGTCGAGTTTCTGGCGAAAAATGCTGGGTGTTTCCCACTGCATCTCTCCGCTGTCCAGGGAGACCGCGACCTGGATCGTATATCCCTTGGTCAACCGTTCGCCTGTCTGTGCGTTGGAAATTTCGTATTGGATTTTCAGGCGGTTTTCCCACTCGACAATGCCCGCAGCGACGTCCGCCTGCTGCCCTAACGACAGAGGCCGATAATACCGTGTCTGCATATCGATGACCGGCCACATATATCCGCTCGCGCGCATTTGCTCGTAGCCGTAATCGATTGCGTTCAGAAGTGTCCGGCGCGCATGTTCAAAAAATCGGGCATAGTTGCCGTGCCAGACCACATTCATCGGATCGAGATCATAAAACTGTGGTTCGATTTGAGTGGAGGTGGTGACAATCGGAGTCACGAACACCGGTCCTCCGGCCAATCGAGCACCCATGCGCGGCTCTCTTGCGCTNGCGCACAGCTCACGCAGGCACGCATCCAAGGGCATGTCCTCCTCCACAAATGGAATTGTCTCGCCTACTTCGTCTAGAAACGCAGCCAGACCGTGACCGAGTCGATCCCTTGACACCTCCCCNGCAACCAGACGAAGCCGTACGGCCTGGACACAGGCGACGAGCAGAGCGGCGGCGACTTGTTCGGTCAGACGAGAAACGCGTAAGGCATCCCGAGCCGCGATCGTCCCCATCGAAACCTTGTCCTGGTTATGGCATTCCGTCGAGCGTGAGAAAACGCTCGCTGGCATCGTCAGCTTGAGGGCTTCTGCCGCCCATGCCGAGGACGCGATCTGCACCGCTTTCAAGCCATGATTGATGCATGCCCGTTCGGCGATGGCTCCGGACAGATTGGCGGGNAGTCCATTGTTGAACCGTGCGTCAACAAGCAGGCACATCTGGCGGTCCATCAGATCCGCAAGGTTGGCAAGCAGTGTTTTCAGGCTGTCCATCACGTGAGCGACATGGCCGCCGTAAAAGTGACCTCCGTGAAGCACTTGACCATCTTCCGGATCGAGCAGCGGATTGTCATTGGCGCTGTTGATCTCAATGTCGAGGACGCGCCGGTAGGCGGANAGCATGTCCTCCAGAACGCCGATGACGTGCGGCGCGCAGCGGATCGAGTAGCCGTCTTGCGGACGACCGTGCTGATGGCCAGCGGCGAACGCCGATAGGTCGTCGCGGATCCGTGCGGCGATCCGCATTTGTCCGGGATGCGGCTTTGACGCGAAGAGACGACGGTCGAAATGCCCCGGATTGCCGAGAATGGCGATACTGGCCAGAGCCGTCAGTCGTGATGCCAACCGCGACAGCCCGTCGGCGCGCATGAACACGAGGGCCCCCAGCCCGCTCATCACGGCAGTGCCATTCATGATGGCCAGCGCTTCCTTTGGTCGTAACTGGGCGGGGTGCAACCCTGTCTGCGCGAAGATCTCCTTCGCGGGCCGCACTTGACCGCCATATCGCACGCGACGCTCTCCACAGAGCGCCCCGGCAATGTAGCTCAGTGGCGTCAGGTCACCGCTGGCACCGACCGAGCCTTCCGCTGGAATTTCCGGCAGGATGTCCAGCCGCAGCATGTCCGACAACAGCCGCAGCAACTCGAGGGAGATACCGGACCAGCCTGTCGCCAAGCTCGCAAGCCGCACCGCCATCACGGCCCGCGTTTCGGCATCGCTGAGGATGCGGCCCATTCCGCAGCCATGAAACCGGGTGAGATGCAGCGGCAACTCGGCGACAAGCTGCGGGTCGATCGGCGTATCGCAGGAATCGCCATAGCCAGTGTTGACACCATAGATTTGACGTCCGTCGGCAATCGCACGTGCCATATGGGTCGCTGACCGACCGATCCGCTCACGCACATCGTCACGGTCCGAAAGGACGCCGATCGCATCGCGCCGGGCGATCCGCCAGATGTCTTCGATCGACAAGGGGCGTTCGCCGATGACGATGACCTCAGCCNNACGCGACGTTCCAGGCCGATCCGCAGAGCCTGTAAAGCCCGGCGGATTCCAGAAATCATAGAAATTGAACCACTGCAGCGGCGCAGCAGCGACATGGCGTTCCAACGCCGTGACGAACAGGCTGACATGGGCACGCAACGCATCAACCTTGTTGCGCTGGGGAAGCGTGACCGTGTCTGTCAGTTTTTCGAAATGAACCTGATACCGATGTCCGTCACGCAGACAGACCATCAGATACGTCGAGCACCTCAGCAATCCTGCAAGGATCATCGGGCCTTGCGGAAACGGTGCCGCGTCACCCAGAAAAGGTACCGAGACGGCTCGCTGTCCGGTCTCGCCCAGCGCAATACGGTCGCCTGCAATGACCACCCATTCGCCTCGGTCCACGGCCTCGCTCAGCATGATCACCGTGTCCGGCCCGATCCGGCTGACTTCGAACACGCGCACGCGTGAGCGTGGCGCCATGCGTTCGATCAACTGGTTAAATCGCTTGGCATGAATCGTGTGCACGAGCACGTTGACCGCAAGTTCGGAATCATCGGCGAAGGCACGCAAGACTTCGGAATTACCAAGGTGAGCCGTGATAACCAGAATTCCGCGACCGCGCATCCGGGTCGCAGCGCCCAATCGGCCACCGACGTCTTTGATATCACCGATCGGGATCCGCCCCGACCACGCGGCGAACGTATCCAGCGCTGCGGCCCCGAACGTCTGGAAATGGCTGTGGCTCATAAGCAGTGACGGCTCGCGTGCAAGCAGGCCGGATCGCCATGCCCGGTGCAGATAGTCCCGCGAAGCCCGCCGCTGCTCACGGCCGGTCAAGAAAAANTACGTGACGACCGGGTACAACAGAAACGAGCACACTTGGCGACCGAGGATCTTGTAGGCGGCGGCGAGCAGCCACAGTCCGGCAAACGCGCCCCGCTCCGCCAGATCACTCCAATGNCGTGGCGCCAGAAGCCGCTGTTGCGTCCGGGTGTGTCGCAATCTTCCCCGCGTGACGATGCGACGCCCGAGCAATTTGGGGGCACGCACCAGCATGCCGAAAAACAACCGGGCATGGGTTGCCGAGATTTGCAGATTGTCGCGCACGAAGTCGAAATTGGACGTGTTGCCTTCCGGGTATGAAACGCCGACCGGCACGGTAGCGATNCGGTAACCCTCCCAATGCCAGCGCACCACGAACTCGATATCAAATTCCATACGACGCGACGTGATCGCGGCGCGCGCCAGGGCGAGTGTTGTCGCCACAGGATAGGCGCGAAATCCGCACATCGTATCGCCGATGCGCGCAAAGAGTGTGTTCACACCAACCCAGAAACTGGTCACTCTTCGACCCAGGCGACGCGCTGCAGGCGCTGTCGGGTCAAAGCGCGGCTGACCGAGAATGAGTGCTGCGGGATGACGTTGCGCCGTTTCAAGTATTGCTGCGAGCGCCGTCAGATCATGCTGTCCGTCTGCATCCACTTGCAGAGCATGGGTGAACCCGCGTTCGTGCGCCCGCGCCACTCCGCGCAAAACAGCAAACCCCTTGCCTCCGTTGAATTCGTGCCGCAAGAGCTCGACCCCGCGTGGGCGTGGCAGACAGCGACGATACGCGCAGCGAACTCCAGCNGTGTTGCCATCGTCGACTACAATCACCGGCACGTCATGTGCTGCCAAGTGAGACAGGATACCGTCGAGTGCGACAACATGGTTGTAGACCGGGATGACCGCGCACGGAACGAAAGGGCTCATAGCTTTCCTCCGNATCAGGCCTTCTCCGGCCACTTTATCGGTGGCGAGATATCGAAATCGCAGCGTATCTTTTTCGAGATTGCGGACCAGCATCAGACGCACCCGATCGCCAGGCCGCAAAATACGGCTGAATTTCAGGCGGGTCAGGTGGCTCGAAGCGGGATGCCAACCGTCCCAGAGCCTCGCTCCCCAGACGACCGCAAGATGCACCTCGGCAATGCCGGGAAAGATCGGTTGGCCGGGGAAATGACCCTCAAACCAGATCGAGTCCCCGTCGAGAACGAAATCCACTTCCGCGTTGTAAGGCTCCTTCAATCGAACAACAGCCTGCTCTTCCGTGCGTGTCGTTGCGAGCGTGAACAGCGAACGCATCGCGGCGCGGGTTCGCTTCCCNTCACTGTTGGTTGGAAGATGCTCAACAAATCGCCACGCCTTGGGTCGTTCAAGCGGCGCAAGGCGGGCTGTCAATTGCCGACGAACGTGTCGCGAGAACGCGAATGAACCCAGTCGCTGTAGTTCACGGTTGCCTTGCGGTGTCAGGACGACGACCGCGGCTAAAACCTGCGAGCGACCTTCGATGACCGTCGTCCCGGCGTCTCGAACCTCGGGAAGCTCGCACAAGGCCTGTTCGACGCGGGTGAGCGAGACACGCTTGCCTTCGATCTTGACCACCGCGTCGGCGCGGCCGAGGAAATGAAATTGTCCACAGGCGTCCAGACGCACCCGGTCGCCGACGATCACAGGACCGTCAGCACCTGTCCAGCTGGACTGAACGGACAGCAGCCCCGCCGCATCAACACCGATATCTACCCCGGGAAGNGGTGTCCATGGCGCATTGTCTGCCTGCTGCTGTCGCCACGCGATGCCGCCGGTTTCCGTGCTGCCGAACACCTCGACCGGCAACTGGCCAAGCCGAGCTTCACATCGCTTGGCATCGGCGCGTGCGAGCGGCCCGCCAGAACTGAAAATCATACGCGGGCCACCGGCACGAAATACGGTTTCGCCAGGCAACCGCGACAAATGTGCTGGACCGCTGACGAGCATGCAGCGCGAACCCAACCTGCCGTCCAATTTCTCCCAGAACTCGGTGCGCAACGCATCGCTGAGACGGCCGGCGATCGCGGGCCACAACACACGAAATAGGAATCCGTAGATATGTTGATGTGAAACCGTTGCGATAACGGGACCGTCAGCTCCTCCCCACAGGGCTTCAAGCACGTCCACTTCGCGCTCCAGCGCGGACAACACTTTGGTCACCGCCTTCGGTTGCGCCGTCGTGCCCGAAGTCATGAACGTCAGGGAAAACTCGTGACTGGTCGAAGCAGGGGCCGGCACTTTCGTTCCCGATCCGGCACCAACAACTCTAGCCTGCAGCGACAAGCCATCTGAGCCATCTGTTTCAGTAACAAAGAGACCGTCTCCGACGGCAATCTCGTCGAGATAAGCGTAGCCTGCGTAGGCTGGGCAGATCACCGGTCGTCGCAGCGTCATGGCAGCGAGCAGGCCGGCGAGGAATGCGGCGGCAGACTGAGTATAAAGGAACAGTGGGCCGTCCGTGCCACGTACGGCATCCGAGGCCGCGTCGACGGATGCGCGAACATCCGCCCAGGTGAGTACTCTTTGCGGAAGCGCGAAGACGGCCTGTGTGGCCGGCGCGGATCGAAACGCGGTCCAAAGAGCGGACAACCAGCTCTTACTCCGTGTGATGCGGATGCGGCCGCAGGCGGTTGCGAACGCAGAGTTCGCCCATGAAAAGCGCGCCAATCAGCAGGTAGGCGATCAATCCGTTATAGAGCGCCCAGACCCACCACGGCGCGGCAACGACTGTCCACAGCGCGATGCTGCCGTTAACGACAAAAATGCAATCCAGACAAGGGTCAGCTTGCGCAGGTACGAAACTGCACTGGCCGGAAGATCGGGGTTGGTCAGACGCGCAAAGCGTTCGATCATGGGGGCGGCCAGACCAGCGTGGCTGAGAACACCACGGCCATCGCGGCGTTAACGAAGACCGGATACAGCCGCACCGACAGCGTTGAATCGAACATCGCCATCACCACCAGCAACAGACAGACACCGGGCGAGACGATGAACAGCGGGTTGAGCGCCGCGCGCGAGCGCCTGATGAACAACTGAAGCGCCAGCAGCACACACAATCCAGCAATCAGGGGCACCGGTCCGATGGTGTGAACACTGGTGCCGGCGACGATCGGGAACAACGCCAAGATCAAGGTGGTCACACCGCCAACCACATTGTCCATCGCCATCCCCCTAACCATCGCCCCCGTATAACGTATGTACCTTATCGACGACGTCCTGCACGGTACGCACCGAGCGGAATTCCTGTGCTTTGATCTTCTTCCCCGTCATTTCCTGTAATTTGACGATCAAGTCGATGGCATCAATGCTGTCGAGGTCCAGATCTTCCAGCAGGGCCGCCGGTGTAATTTTCTCNCCGGGAACCTCAAACATCTCGCACAAGTAGGCCATCAATTTCTCGTAAATCGCCTGCTTGTCCATCGTCAGGCGCCCGTCGAGGGTGACGATGGATCGAAACGAAGCTGGCAAGCGCGCGCACGGTCATAAAGTGGGCGGCAACGTCTTGTTCGTCCGGGTTGATCTTGACGCCGTAGGTTTTTGCAGCGCCACGCCGATTTCCAGAGAGTCAATGGAATCAAGGCCAAGCCCATCTTCTTCGAACAGCCGGGTATCGGCTTCAATATCCTCCGGCTGCACATCTTCCAACAACAGGACCTTGATGATCAGGTCTCTGATCTCCAGTTCAAACTCAGTCATCGCTGAGCAATGTCCCCCACCGCATTTTTATGTCATGGGTCAGCCGCCGAACGGCGATGGACGGCGCGGCATCGAGCGAATATGCGGCAACATTGATCGTTCGNTGAATCCGGACCGTAAACCTGGGGCGTCGTGGCGGGATGTCATACCACTTCTGCCCCTTGAGCAACGTGGGTGGCACGCATTCTACGGTGGCGAGGCGTATCGCTGCGCCGGTACGGATGGCGATATGAGCAAACCCTCGGTGCAAACGGCGAGACTGTCCGGGCACCGTCCGGGATCCCTCTGGAAANACAATGAGATTCTTTCCCTTGGCCAACTCGGCTTGACAGTCAGCGACCAGCTTGTCCGGGTCGCCATCGTTGCGGATGTAATTAGCGGCGGTGACGACCCCACGCAAGAACGGATTGCGCCAGATCTGATGTTTGACAATGCATTGGGCGCGCGGGATCAATGATATGATCAGTACTACATCGATCAGTGAAGGATGATTCGAAACAATCAAAACGCCATTATCTTCCTGAAGCTTGACATCATCCACCGAGTTAAAATCTATTACGCGAAATAACACCATGCTGCGCACAAAAACGCGAAATGCACGATGAATCATACGCTGCGCTATGTCTTCACGAATACCGCGATCACTAATGAATATATTTAAAATTGGAAAGACCGTGATGGCGAGAATCACAGCACCGACGCTGAAAGATAGAAACGACAGCGCAGTCCCCAGCAGCCGCCACGCACAATCGGCTGCGCCCTCAACGATAACTGCTCATGCAGCGCCAAGAGACCAACCAAGACCATTTGGTGAACAAAATGTGAAGCTTGTGCTGTCACTTAAATGGAAAATCAATTTCCTGGCAAGTTGAAACGATCCATCAATGCTTTGCTGTGCTGTATCCAAGGTTATCGGTGCAAGGACTGTCGCGGGCAAAACACTCTTGTTGCCAGATAACAGCAGAGCNCAGCACGAGCGTGAGGGCTCTTCGTCTCCGAACTCCGCATACACGTCCGGAAGCCGCATATCCCCAAACACCAGCGCCACGGGACGCTCGGGTTCGGCAACCAACTGGCAATAGGCTTCCACAAGCCCGGATGCCAGAGTGTTGCGGCCAGCCGCCACCGCCGTATGAGCACTGCGATCGCGGCGGATTTGTCCCAGCAGCCCCGCCAGCGCATTATGTACCGACATCGAGAAGGTCATCGGCGACAGCGGCTCTTGGTCCGCCAGAGAGCGCAACAAGGGAACCAGCGCGTTGAAGTTGCCGTACCGCGACGCGCATATCACCTCGGCCGCCTCCACGCCCGCCAACACACCGAGCGCGCAGCGAGCCATGGCCCGTTCCAACGCGCCCATGCGGCGGCGAGAGGATGCCGGAAGTACCTTNTCGGGAACGACGGCCCCCACGTTTGCGGGCAACTTGCCGCCGGTNTCTACAACAAGCGCCGCCCAACGCTTCACGATCATTGCTTTTGGCGTTCTTCCTTGTTCAACCATCGCCGCCTGGTGACCTGATGATACGCCCCGACCTGTGTACTCTGTCCAGGATTTGACTCCTGAGAAGCGCTCTCAACACCTCATGTCACGCGCCAGCCGTATTCAAGCGCGCCGACAGCTCTTTCGGGCATCTGTGAACGCTCGATGGGAGAGGATCACGGCATCCGATGGCAGCATGCAGCGGAAGTCCAGGTGACCGGTTGCCAGTATAGATAGCCGGCCGCCTCGCCCACACTACTTGCCTTGCTTCACGCGGCAGAAGGCTGCGGTTACGGCACCGATAACACGATCAAGAGCCGAAATTCATGACGCGCGTTCAAACCTCACGTCCTGCAAACGGCAAGGTGATCTTGGGTTCGTATGACGCTGCTTGACGGTCCCGCTTGTTCTTCACTCCCCCAACTCAGCCAAAAGCTATTTCGCAAGAGTGACAATCGTTCCCCGGAACGTAACGCCGGCAAGCATGAATCCTGCACCGCATTCATACTCCGTAGGACTTTCGACCAGATGTTTCTTGTAATAACTCTTGATATCGATAACAGCATTGCCGCCCATTTCCTGAACACGATCTTGAAACGACAGCATCGCACTGAGGAAGACCCATTCGCAGGCTTCCTTATCTGACTTGTTGAATGCATTCGTCTTCTTGTTGCTTTGAAACTCGCCAAATGTGTGCAGAACCTTCGGATGACTCTGACCGGAAAAATAAAACCGAACATCCCGATTCAACTTTTGCTGAGCATCGGGCGTCGACATCGCATCCTTGATCGGAAACATCAACCAATCGTCCCGCGCCGAGACATTGGCACCGAAAAGAAAGACAACAACAAACGCGAACAATCCTGCAATTCTCATATCATACCCCCGTATTTGCTGGACACCTCGCCGCCTGCAACCGAGACACATAAGCACGGCAGCGGCTCCGCTTTATGCAGCCGTATCAGTCCAATCTGCCACAAAAATCTTCGGGCTTGGTTGCGATTGCATGTCACCTGGCAGCAGGGACAGCGGAATGCCCGCACGACGAACCAAGCCATGAAATGTGGCCCGGCAGGATCTTGTTTGATCCCGGCATTTGATGGATTGGATCGAGTGTGAATCGTTCTGGCTCTGAAGTCCAGACTTTGCAGATGTCTTCGTATGGGGTGAGGCCGCGCAGGGTCTTCAGTCTTCTGCCGAAGGTGTCGGCTGCGATGAAGTCGGCGAGGTGCGTTTCGAACTGGGCATGGTCGTCATCGTGGAAACGCTTGACGGTGGCCTCCTTGATGGTCCGGTTCAGTCTGTCCACCTGGCCATTGGTCCGCGGATGTTTCACCTTCGTCAGGCGATGCTCGATGCCGTTTTCCTGGCATCGCATGTCGAACATGTGCGTCATGTGGCGTGCGGTTGGAACGTCTGCATAACGCGGTGGGACGGTGAACTGGATGCCATTGTCGGTGAGCACGGTGTGGATCTTGTAGGGCACGGCCTCGATGAGGGCTGAGAGGAAGGCGGATGCGGACGTGCGCCCGGTTTTCCTGACGACCTGCACGAAGGCGAATTTGCTCGTGCGATCAATGGTGGCGGAGAGAGAGCTTACCCTCGGCGGTCTGCACTTCGGCACTATCGATGTGGACATAGCCGAGGGGATCGGTCTTGAATTTTTCTGTGCCGGCTTGTCTTCTGCGACATCGGGCAGCCGGCTGATGCCGTGGCGCTGCAGACACCGATGCAGCGACGAGCGCGTCAGGTGCGGGATCGTCGGCTGAAGCGCGTACAGGCAATCGTCCAGTGGCAGCAGCGTATGGCGCCGAGAGGCGACAATAATCGCCTCATCTTCGATCGAAAGCACTGTCGAATGCGGCTCTTTCGGTCCCGTCTTCAGATCGGACGTTGATGTCCGCTTCTTCCACTTCGCAACGGTCTTCTGGTTGATCCTGTAGCGCTTCGACAGCGCCCTCAGGCTCTCTTGACTATATTTGTATCGCTCGACGCACCGCCTCTGCCGTGCGGGCGCACCCGTGCAGAACCTGTCCCATAGGGCCTCCTTCCACTCCCGTGAGAAGATCGCACCATCAAAGGCCGGGATCAAACACCTAGAGTGGTTTCTGATCGGTATGAATCGTGGGATTCACAAAGGGCTGAAAATCTGATTCAGGATTCTGGCTGGGGCAAGGAGGCCAGCATGGATGGGTCAGCCTCTTTCGATAGATTTACGCACGCGGCTGTTAGCCCGGATTATGCGTCCTGGTTGGCGGGTGTAGCGTAGTTCATTGGAATCGCCTAGGATTTGGTTGTTGAAGCCAATCCGCGTCGTTTCCGGAGCGCTCACCCGCCATGGTTGATCCTACGCTGCCGCTGCCTGGTTTGTCACCGGTTGCCGGGAAGGAGGTCGTCGCCCGGTTCGACGGCGGCCGGCTGTCGTCCGACGGCGGGCTTNTGGTTCTGCGCGAGATCGAGCGCCGGCTCGCGGTCGCCGATCGTCTGGCCGCCTGCATCGACGATCCGCGCGATCCCGGCAGCACCGTGCACACGCTGGCCGACATCATCCGCTTCCGGCTGTTGATGATCGCCGCCGGTTACGAGGACGGCAACGACGCCACCGGCCTGCGCAGCGATCCGCTGTTCAAGCTGGCGCTCGAACGCCTGCCGTCGGGTCGGGACTTGTGTTCGCAGTCGACCATCTCGCGGCTGGAGAACCTGCCGGATGCGCGGACGCTGCTGCGCCTGGGCCGCGCTCTGGTCGACGTCTGGTGCGGCTCGTTCCGCCAAGTCCCACGGCGGATCACGCTGGATATCGACGACACCTTCGACGTGGCCCATGGCGGCCAGCAGTTGCGCCTGTTCAACGCTCATTACGACGACTACGGCTTCCAGCCGATCGTCGTCTTCGATGGCGAGGGCCGCTTCGTCACCGCCCTCCTGCGCCCGGCCAAGCGGCCCAAGGGCATCGAGATCCGCGCCTTTCTGCGCCGCCTCGTCCGCACGATCCGCGCCCACTGGCCGAATGTGCAGATTCTGCTGCGCGCCGACAGCCACTACGCCTGCCCGGAGGTGCTCGACTGGTGCGAGGCGAACGGCCTTGAGTACATCCTCGGCCTCGCCCCCAACAGCACGCTCCGCCGACATATCACCGGACTGGAGAAAAGCACCGCGGCGCGCTACGAGGCCGCGCCCAGCGGCGGCAAGGTCCGCCGCTTCAAGGAATTCTTCGACGCCGCCAAGACCTGGAGCCGGGTCCGCCGCATCGTCGCCCGCGTCGAGGCCGGTGGCGACGGCACCGATAGCCGCTTCATCGTCACCAACCTCGGCCACGGCAGCGGCCGGTCGCTTTACCAGGATCTCTACTGCCGACGCGGCCGGGCGGAGAACCATATCAAGGCCTGGAAAACCCATCTCGCCGCCGATCGCACCTCGTGCCCCAAGGCCACCGCCAACCAGTTCCGGCTGTTCCTGCACGCCGGCGCCTATTGGATGTTGTGGAGCCTGCGGGCGCTGATGCCCAAGCGCTCGTCCTGGCGGGTCGCCCAGTTCGACACCCTCAGGCTGCGCCTGATCAAGGTTGCCGCCCGCATCGTCGAACTGAAAGCCAGAATCAAGGTTCACNCTGCCGACCAGCGCCCCCGATCAGGCGGTTCTCCGCTTTGTCCTCGGTCGCCTGCCGCGGCTGATGATCTGAACGCCGGGGCAGACCGCCCCACCATCATCCATCCCGCCAACCCCCAGCCCAATCACACCCACCGACCAACAGCGGTCAAAACCGGCACGCCCGGCACAACCCAAAGACGAGGAAAACTGCGCATCAGAAACCTCTAATCTACCGCGATGCATAATGCGGGTTAGCGGCGATCGATGCGGGGATGAGTTGCCGAGCGGCCGCGGCCCGGTTCGGCGTGGCACCTTCGACGGCGATCCGGTGGCAGGCGCAGCGGCTCGTGACTGGCAACGCCGTACCCAAGCGCCAAGGTGGCGACATGCGCTCGCATCGCGTCGAGGAACGCCGCGAGGAGATCCTGGCGCTGTGGGAAGCGCGCAAGGACATCACGCTCGATGAGCTTCGCGAGCACCTCGCCGGCATCGGCTTGACGGTGGCGAACTCGACGCTCCACCGCTTCTTCGTGCGCCATTCCATCACGCGGAAAAAGACCGGCCACGCGGTCGAGCAGGACCGTCCCGACGTCTTGAAGCAGCGCCGGGCCTGGTTCGACAGTCAGCTCGACCTCAATCCTGACCGGCTCGTGTTCATCGACGAGACGTGGACCGCGACCAACATGGCACGCAGCCATGGCTCCCCCAGGGGCGAACGCCTGCGGATGGGCTTCCCGCACGGCCACCGCAAGACCACGACGCTGGTCGCGGGGCTGCGGAAGAGCGGCATGGTCGCGCCCATGGTGCTCGACGGACCGATCAACGGCGAGTGGTTCGAAGTCTACGTGGCCCAAGTCCTCGCGCCCGATCTGCGTCGCGGCGACATCGTCATCATGGACAACCTGTCGAGCCACAAGCGCGCATCGGTGCGCGAGTTGGTCGAGGCCGCCGGCGCAACCCTGCTGTTCCTCCCGCCCTACAGCCCAGACTTCAATCCCATCGAAAAGCCTTCGCCCGCCTCAAAGCCATGCTCCGCAAGGCCGCCGAGCGAACCGTCCAGGGCCTCTGGGAGCTCATCGGCAAACTCCTCGACTTCTTCCAGCCCGCCGAATGCGCCAACTACTTCAGCTCGTGCGGCTATGACCCAGACTGATCAGAATCCGCTCTAGCGCGTCTTGTGCGCCGAATGCCGCCATCCAAGGCCAAACCCATGCAACGCAACGGTTTCCGGCGTCCATCCCGTGGCAGAATTTGCCACACCTCAGTCTTTCATAAGACATTAAAAATAATTATGAAAGCGTCACCCTGTGTCCATCTCCTGAACAAGACGGGCTAGCAGCTCGACGTCGTCTTCGACGAAGATCGCGCCCGAAGCCGCAAAGACGACGCCGCAAGGACCACGGACCGGAAAACCTCGCGACACTGTGCAAACTCGCCCTCAATGTGCTCAAGCGCGCACGCCCCGACACCTCCATCCGCCGCAAACGAGAACGCTCCCGATGGTCCGACGACTCCGCTCGCTCCATCCTCGGCCAAATGCAAGCGCACTGACTATGAGCGGTCTATGATGTATCGGTGGTGCTTCTTTGCATGTGTTAAGTTCGCCATTGGTTACATCATCCGCTGAACCAGGCTTGTTCACCGCCGCCTGTGAAATCGGATGAGCGGGCTAATGGCGAGAACGCTGGATGGAAACCGGGCATAATAACGTGAAAAAGGCGGCGGCGATCGCGGGGGCCTGGGAGGCGCTCGGGGGGTGCGCCCGCGGAAGGTTGCCGCCGCCTTATCTCTTCACATACCGTGCTTCATGCGAACTTGGCGGATACGGGTACGGCTTTCCGACCAACGATCCAGTTCCGCAGACGGGCGCAGAGCTCGAACAGAACCTTGCTTCGGGCCACACGTGCCTGACACACCAGATAGTCCATCTCGTCGATAGATGGATGCCGGAGGGTTGCATCACCGTGATCCTCTCCAAATCGGCTGAATGAATGCTACCTCGTTGCCATAGAAAACATAATTAGCAAACTTTTCATCTCAGCTATGACTTGGCGGAATAGATTGGGCAAATGGCCACCATGGATAAACCCGGTGAAATCGCAGTGTTCGTCCGCGTCGTCGAAGATGGCGGCTTTTCTGCCGCCGCACGCACGCTGGGGCTGACCCCGTCGGCAGTCAGCAAGCTGGTGAGCCGGCTAGAAAACCGCCTCGGTGTCCGGCTGATGCACCGCACCACCCGCGCCTTCAGCCTGACGCACGAGGGCGAAGTGTACTACCAGCGCAGCGCGCGGATCCTGCGCGACATCGAGGACGCCGAAGAGGCGATCACCCGGCTGAACGAAGCACCTCGCGGCACCTTGAAGGTCAACGCTGCGGTGGCCTTCGCCACCTGCCAGGTGGCGCCGCTGCTGCCGGAATTCCTGGCTCTGTGTCCCGACGTTCACGTACAGCTGACCGCCACCGACCGGGTGGTCGACCTGATCGAAGAATCCGTCGACGTTGCCATCCGTCTCGGTACACGGACGGATTCGTCGCTGATCGTCCGCCGACTGGTTGACGACCAGCGGCTGATCTGCGCGTCTCCCGAATATCTGCACCGATACGGGACACCGGNNAAGCCCTCCGACCTGGCCCAACACAATTGCCTGACCTGGATCGGCAACCAGGGCGGGCTGAACGACTGGCCTTTCACCGGTCCCGATGGGGTCTATACCCTGCCGGTGCAGGGGCGCTGCGAGATCAACGCCGGCGACACGCTGTATGAACTGACGCGGTCTGGCGTGGGGATCGCCCGCATGGCCGAGTTCCGCATCGCCGGGGACATCCGCGCCGGGCGGCTGGTCCCGTTGCTGTCGCAGCACCACGTGACCGACTTGCTGCCGATCTCCGTTCTCTATCCGCACCGCCGCCATCTGCTGCCGAAAGTGCGGGCCTTCGTCGATTTCCTGGTGAGCAAGTTCACGCCGGTGCCGCCATGGCGCACCGAACCACTTTGTGCTCTCCCCACCCCTCTGCCTAGGCTGTTTAGTCCCGGCATTTTCTGGAGCGGATTAAGCGTGAATCGTTGGGGCTCTTTTGTCCAGGCCTTGCAGATGAACTCGTAGGGNGTAAGGGCTTTGAGGGTTTTGAGGCGCTTGGCGAAGTTGTCGGCGCTGACAAAGTCTGCGAGGTGGCTTCGCAGCTCGTCATGAGGTTCGTCGTGGAAGCGTTTAACGCTCGCTTCTGTGATCGTCCGGTTCATGCGCTCGACCTGCCCATTGGTCCAGGGATGCTTGGGTTTGGTGAGGCGGTGACCGATAGTGTTGCGGGCATAGGCCACGACGAACGCATGGGCCCAGAATGGCTCCTTGTGCNNGAATGGCTCCTTGCGCTCGATCTTCGTTTTGATCTCGGCTGCCGTCCATCTCTTGCCCGCGGGATCGGTGAAGTGAGTCCCGTCGTCGGTCAGCACGGTGTGCACCTTATAGGGCACGGCGTTGATGAGATTCTGTCAGAACGCGGCAGCGAGGCGCTTGGTGGCTTTCCCGTGCAGCTCGGTACACGCGAACTTTGAGGTCCGATCGATGGCGACGAGGAGAGAGAGCCTGCCTTCGGCGGTACGGAGTTCGACGATGTCGATGTGGAAAGAGCCGATCGGATAGGTCTTGAACGTGCGCTTGATGCCGTTGCCGTCTTCTCCATCCGGCAGCCGCGAGATGCCGTGGCGCTGAAGACACCGATGCAGCGATGAGCGCGTCAGATGCGGCAGTGTCGGCTGAAGCGCAGACAGGCAATCGTCCAGCGGCAACAGCGTGTGGCGCCGAAACGCGACAATAACCGCCTCATCTTCGATCGAAAGCACTGTCGAATGCGGCTCTTTCGGCCCCGTCTTCAGATCGGACGGTGATGCCCGCTTCTTCCACTTCGCGACGGTCTTCGGGTTGATCCCGTAGCGCTTCGACAGCGCCCTCAGGCTCTCTTGACTCTTTTGTATCGCTCGACGCACCGCCTCTGTCGTCCGGGCGCACCCGTGCAGAACCTGTCCCATAGGGCCTCCTTCCACTCCCGTGAAAAGATCGCACCATCAAAGGCCGGGATCAAACACCTAATGCTGCCGGGCTTGAACCACCTGCGCGGTGATGGTGCTTTCACCCAGCGTGCGGCAGGCTTCCAGACGGTGGAAGCCTTCCACCAGCACGTAGCGGGTTTCGTCCCGGCGGACCCAGATCGGTGTTGTCTGGCCATGTTCGAGAATGTCGAGCGCCAGCGCTTCCACTTTCTGCGCGTCGAGTGTCTGGCGACGCTTGCTCGGCACATAGATCTCCTCGATCGGAATCTGCACGTCTCGCAGCGCCATCGTCCGCTCCTTGCCCGTTTTCCGCCAGCCGGCCGCGCCTCCAGGGCCGCTCAGGGCAACAGTGATGAAGTGCCACTCCCCTGACGCAGGCTTGCCAACAGACGGATCGCGCCTGTGACCGGTATCGCCAGCCAGTCCGGCCGGTTGGCGGCCTCGTAGCGGATCTCGTACAGCACCTTCTCGAGCAGGAACAGGTCCAGCAACTGCTCGAACGTCACATCGTCGGTTGGCACGGAGGCACAGCCCTCCGTCGCCTGGCGATACCCGGCAACGAAGCGCTCGATCGTCAGCTTGCGCCACGCCTCCATCTCTTGCTGCAGCCGCTCGCGCACCGGAGCCCGGACTTCCGGGTGACTGAGCAAGGCGGCGTGCGCCGCGTAATCGAACGAACGCAGCATGCCGGCCACGTCCTTGAGCGGCGACTGCTTGATACGCCGCTCTGCCATCGGGCGCATCGGCTCGCCCTCGAAATCGAGGATGTAGAAGTCCTCCCGGACGATCACCACTTGGCCTAGGTGCAAATCGCCGTGCACCCGGGTCTTCAGCGCCCCATGGACGTGGGCACGCATCTCCGAGGTCACAGCGGTGATCTGTGGCCAGGCATTCAGCAACTGTTCGATATCGAGCCGCGTTTCCGACGTCATTTCGCCGGCGGGTGCACGGTTCAGTGCCGTGCGCGCACCTTCGGCCTGTTCCAGCACGCTCGCGGTCCAGCTCTCGGCGTCAGCCGGATCGGCCGGCTCCGGCCGGAACGCCGGATCCTCCACCGGCATGGCGAACGCCTGGTGTAGCTGGCCGATCCGTTCCCCAGCGTTTCCNGCAAGAGCCAGATACATCACATGCAGGTCTTCCCGCTCCGGATGCACGTCGGCCGGCAGGAATTCCAACTGCCCCAACACCCGGTCGAGATAGTCGAGGGTGAAGCCCCAGCCGTCGCCCTGATTACGCACAAACCCCTGCAGCACACCAATCGCCGTCGGCCGACCNTCGGCATCCCGCATCTCGACCGACCCCAGCAATGGTGGGGCATTGTTGAAGCTGGCCACATCCGTCAGGAACCGGCCGATTTCCAGCTCCGGATGAACGCCCGACTCGACGCGCCGCAGCGCCTTGAAGATCACGTCTTCGCCGATGAGCACTGAAGTGTTGCTCTGCTCGCGTCCGAGACGCTCGACCGGAAGCTCGCCCGCGATTGCCGCATCGGCGAGTTCCTGGCTGAACGCCTTCGTCTTGCGAAACTCCAGTCGGCCACCACTGCGGGTGGGCACTTCCCGCTCCTGGGCGACGGCACGGATCACTGCTCGCGACAGCGCTGGGGTCGCCATGCCGTCGTGGATGGCACCGATGTGGCCGCCCGTACGTGCCCGGGCAAGCGTGAACGGCAGCAGCCGGCTGAGTGGATCGTCGGATGCGGTTTCCCAGGCGATCGACAGCGGTAGCAGATAGCGCTGTCGCTCTCCCCCTCGNAGACGGGCCTCGATCAAGGCCAGCAGGAACTCCTCGCTTCCATTGGCGAGGATGGCCACGTCGGCAGCACTCACCTGGTCGATGCGGCTCCCCTTGGCAGCAAACCAGCGCTGGTTGGGCAGGAAATCGGGCAGAATCGCGTGCCACAGCACCGCCCCGTCATCGATGACTCCCGACCAGTGGCGGCCGACGATCAGGGTGCGGAACTCCGGCAGCGGCTGCACCTGCGGCTCATGCCACTTCGGCGCTTCCGTCTCCTCGGCAAGCAGGAACCAGTAGAAGCCGTAGGCCGGAAGGGTAATGAAATACGGCAACTCGCCGATCGGCGGAAAAGCGCTGCGTCCCAGCAGTTCGACCGGCACCCGCTCCTTGAAGACGGCCAAATCGAGTTCGGCCGACTGGGGAGACGCGCTCACGTTGGCAACGCACAGGATTGTCTCGCCATCGTCCGCGCGCAAATAGGCGAGAATCTTGCGGTTGAGCGGATACAGGAAGGTCAGGTCGCCGCGTCCCAGTGCCGCGTGCCGCTTGCGTGCGGCGATCAGCCGGCGCATCCAGTTCAGCAGCGATGATGGCTGGCGCAGCTGCGCTTCGACGTTGACCGCGGTGTACCCGTAGATCGCGTCCATAATCGGCGGCAGGTACAGGCGCTCCGGGTCGGCCCGGGAGAAGCCGGCATTGCGGTCGGGCGACCACTGCATCGGCGTGCGCACACCGTTGCGGTCGCCGAGGAAGATATTGTCGCCCATGCCGATCTCGTCGCCGTAATAGACGATCGGCGTTCCCGGCATGCTCATCAGCAGGCTGTTCAGCAGCTCGATCATGCGCCGGTCGCCGGTCAGCAGCGGAGCCAGCCGTCGCCGGATGCCGAGGTTGATACGGGCCCGGGTTTCGGCAGCATAGAACTGCCACAGATAGTCCCGCTCCCGGTCGGTGACCATCTCCAGCGTGAGCTCATCGTGATTGCGCAGGAAGACCGCCCACTGGCAGTTGTCCGGGATGTCGGGCGTCTGCCGCAGGATGTCGGTGATCGGATACCGGTCCTCGCGCGCCAGCGCCATGTACATCCGCGGCATCAGCGGGAAGTGGAACGCCATGTGGCACTCGTCGCCCTCGCCGAAATACGGCCGCACGTCTTCCGGCCACTGATTGGCCTCGGCGAGAAACATCCGGTCCGGATAGTGGTCGTCGAGCCAGCGGCGCAGCCGCTTCAGGACCGTGTGCGTCTCCGGCAGGTTCTCGTTGCTGGTCCCCTCTCGCTCCACCAGATACGGCACCGCGTCAAGCCGCAGCCCGTCGACCCCGAGATCGAGCCAGAAGCGCATGATCCGGGTCACCTCGACGAACACGCGCGGGTTGTCGAAGTTGAGNTCCGGCTGGTGGGCGAANAACCGATGCCAGTAGTAGGCCTGCGCCACCGGATCCCAGGCCCAGTTGGACGGCTCCGTGTCGCAGAAGATGATCCGGGTCCCGGAGTATTGCTGGTCGGTGTCACTCCATACGTAGTAGTCGCGCTCGCGCGAGCCAGGCTTGGCAGCGCGTGCCCGCTGGAACCAGGGATGCTGATCAGACGTGTGGTTGATCACCAGCTCGGTGATCACCTTCAGGCCGCGCCGGTGCGCTTCGCGGATGAAATGGCGGAAATCGCGGATGGTGCCGTAGGCCGGATTGACGTCGCGGTAGTCGGCAATGTCGTAACCGTCGTCGCGCAGTGGCGATGGGTAGAAGGGCAGCAGCCACAGCGCCGTGACCCCNAGCTCGCACAGATAGTCGAGCTTCTGTGCCAAGCCGGCAAAGTCGCCGATGCCATCTCCGTTGGCGTCGAGGAACGACTTGACGTGCAACTGATAGACGATCGCGTCCTTGTACCACAGTGGATCACCGTTCACCCTGTGACCTCCCATTCGTTTGGTTCCCCATTTCGCCTTGCCGGCAGACTAACGCCGAAAATGAAAAAATATGCACACGCATGTGCAAATCTCACCAGCGACGGGCGATCATCGCCGGGGCGCGGCGACAGGATGAACGGCAATCTGACAGGCTCGCAGAGCCAGCAGGATCCTGAATGTTGACGGATCCTGTGCCGTGCTGCCGCTCCTCGTCCCGTCTCGCCCCGGATCACCGTGCCGTTTCGCAGATTGGCAGACAACATTGTCAATGCAGGCGATACCCGTTCGCCTTCAACCCGATGCCCGAGTTCGCCGAGACCTTCGCTGAATCAGCTGTGAAACCCCGGAGAGACATTTCGAACGGTCGCCCGCTCCAGAGCTGCCGGAGGAGGCGCAGGCTGGTGGAGCCATGCGGGTACGGTTGCCTGATTGTTTGCGCGCGACAACGACCGGTCTTCGGCGATTCGATTGCCACCTTCCATCAGTGCCGAAACAATTGAGCTGGCCGACCGCATCTGGTCGTGCACGCGGCCATAGCTCAATGTGGCGTTGCGGCCGACAAGGCGCAGGTTCTGCAGTCGGTGGAGTGCGTCCAGCAGCAGGCTCACCTGACGCTGCGCCGTCATTCCCAGCGCCGGGTGAGCATTACGCAAGCGACGCACCTCACCGCCAAGGATCTCNCTGGGGCGAATCCAGCCGATATCGATCAGATGAGCGCGAACGTCGGCGAAGATGGCCTCCGCCCGCCCGCTCGCCACGTTATCCTCGGCGTCGCACGGGATCTCGGCCACCAGCGAGGTCTGGCGTGGTGGAGCCATCAACGGACTGCGGTTCTTCGGCTCGTAAATCCGTGTCATCGGAAACCGCCGCTCCGGAAAATAAACCGAGCCGTGGGTGGTCACCCGCTCCTTGTCGAGAAACAGAGCAACGAGGATGACATCGCGGAACCGCACATGCAGACTGGCCTGGGCGAGGNNTGGCCACCCAGGGGGATCGAGGAGTGCCACAAAGGCGTCCAGCGGAATGGTGCTGACCACGGTCGCCACCGGGATGCGGCCGTGGTTGCCACATTCAAGCCCTGTGATTTGCCGGCCGTCGTGCAGGATGCGCGTCACAGGCGCATTGCAGTGGATGTCCGCCGCACCGCACGCATCCGCGAGCTGCTCGACGATCGATCCAATCCCTCGNCGCGGGTAATAGCAGGTACCGTCCAGGTGCCGCGTCTTCGCGGCCCTGCCCTGCAGCAATTCCCGGGCAAGGGTACCCAGCGTCAACCCCTTCAGTGGCTTGCCGGACGCATCCGGTGACAGATCGTGCGCNGGAAATCCCCAGAGCTTTTCTGAATAGCCCAGCAGGAATGTCTCGGCAATCGGACGGCCGTACTGACCGACGGCGAAGTCGTGAAGGCTGAGCGTCATCGGACGGTGCCGAAGGCGGGCAATAGCGAGGCTGGCAGCCCCTGCCAGCGCGCGCGCAAGGCCGAGCTTCACGATCAGATCGAGCGGCGAGAGCGGAAAGTCCAGATATTTCGAGCGACAGAAGATCTGGCTCGGTGCTTCGATTTTCAGAAGGTCTTCGCCCAGCAGTGACCGCAGCTCGGCGGTCATCTCCGGATCCTTGTCGTGCAGCCGGTACGCACCGGAATCGTAGAAGAAGTCGTTCCAGCGGAACGTCACTGCGTTGCCGCCCACCTGATCCCCCGCTTCGTAGAGCGTGAACGGACAACCGCGCTTGCGGGCAAAATAGGCGACGGCAAGCCCGCTGATGCCTCCACCAAGAATTGTCAGAGGATGTCCAGACATCATCGCCCGCAACACACCAGCACCCGGCGCCCAGCCGATATCACATCGCTCACGCTGCATTCACCTCCATCCGCATCAACGTCCCGGGGTGAGGGCTGACATCACTGATATCCGCGAATCGGATCGGCGGTGTGCTTAGGGCATCGCTTGGCCTGCTCAGCACAATCAACACCGTCAGAGATGGACGTTCCCGATCGGCTCATCTCATCCGTCGAACAAGATGACCCTGATTTAGATGGTGCTCATGCGGCGATTCGCCTGCAGCGTCGCGCACAACTCGTCGAAGTTTGAACGGAACACCGGGCTCGAACAGAATTCCGGCGCGTCGCCCACAGGGTGCATCGCCCGGGAATGCCCTCCACCGCTCGGGGGAGTATCGGCAAAAGACAAGATCACCCGCTCCCGCTGGCAGCGGGGGCGGGTGTGTGTGACATGCTCCGAGCTGATCAGAAGCAAGGGCTGCGGTAGTCCACCTTCTCCCAGGCACCGATGCGGTAGATCTCCACCGGATTGGTCTCGGGCTCCAGCTTCACGCCCTGCTTGGCACTGCGCCACAGGTGCTTGCGGCCGGTCAGCAGTTCCTCGACCTGGAAGGTTTCCCCCTCCTTCAGTCCCATCTGAGTCAACGGGAACTCCAGTTCGGCAACATGGCTGTCGAACGGATCCAGATTGACGGCGATGAATACCATGTTCGAGCGATCCGGCGTCATCTTGCCGTAGAACAGGATGTTGTCGTCATCGGCTGGATAGAAGCTCAGGTTGTCGAGCTCCTGCAGCGCCGGATTTTCCCGGCGGATCCTATTGATCTGGGTAATAAAGTCCTTGATGTTGCCGGGGCGATCCCAGTCCCAGACCTTGTAGTCGTACTTTTCGGAGTTGAGGAACTCCTCCTTGCCCGGGATCGGCGTCGCTTCGCACAGCTCGAAGCCGTTGTACATCCCGTACACCGACGACAGCGTTGCTGCCAACGCGAACCGGGTCATGTGCGCCGACCGGCCGCCCGTCTGCAGGAACGGCGGATTGATATCCGGCGTCGACGGGAAGAAGTTCGGACGCATGTAATCCTTCACCGGCGAGGTGGTCAGCTCGGTCAGGTAATCGATGATCTCGCCTTTGAAGTTGCGCCAAGTGAAATAGGTGTAGGACTGGGTGTAACCAACCTTTCCCAGCATCTTCATCACCGGCGGCCGGGTGAACGCCTCGGCGAGGAAGATCACCTCGGGGTCCACCTTGTGAACCTCGCGGATCACCCACTCCCAGAACGGGATCGGCTTGGTGTGCGGGTTGTCCACCCGGAAAATCTTCACCCCCTGCTCGACCCAGAACAGAAAGGTCGAGAGCAGCTCTTCCCATAGCGCCTTCTGATGCGGCCCATAGAAGTTGACGTTAACGATGTCCTGGTACTTTTTCGGTGGGTTCTCGGCATACTTGATGGTGCCGTCCGGCCGGAAGATGAACCACTCGGGATGCTCCTTGATCCACGGATGGTCGGGGGCGCACTGGATCGCAAAATCGAGCGCCACTTCCATGCCCTGCGCATGGCAGGCGCGGACGAAGCGTTTGAAATCGGCAAGCGTGCCCAATTCGGGATTGACCGCCTTGTGCCCGCCTACGTCCGATCCGATGGCATACGGGCTGCCCGGATCGTTGGGGCCCGCGACCAGCGTGTTGTTCGGACCCTTGCGGTGAACCTTTCCGATCGGATGAATGGGCACGAAGTAGATGACGTCGAAGCCCATCGCCTTGATCTCGGGCAGCCGCTCCTCGCAGTCGGCAAACGTAGCGCCCTTGCCCGGCACGGTGCCCTGAGAGCGGTGGAACATCTCGTACCAGGCAGCGTAACGAGCCTCGATGCGATCGACGAACACCTCCAGTTCCCGGTCGTAGCGGACCGCCTCGCTCCGATCGGCGGCGCGCGCCATGGCGGCGCGCACGTGATCGGCCAGCATCAGCCGCTGGCGGCGTTCGTCGTCGGCCTTGTCGAACGCAATCAGCAGCGTCGACAGCACCTCGGCATCGTCGCCTTTCGCCCGGCCAACCGCATCCGCCACCAGCGTCCGACCTTCAATCAGCTCAAGATTGACATTCTGGTCGGCGGCGATCTTCTTCTCCAGCTCGCCGGCCCAGGTCTCGTAATGGTCGGTCCAGGCTTCGACGGTGTAGACGTAGGTCGCGTTTGCGTTCAGCCGGATGCTGCCGGACCACAGGTCAAGACCCGGATTGATCAGGGTCATCGGCATTTCCCGCCACGCCGTCTCATCGGTGCGCCGCCACAAGATGACGGCCGTCAGCGTGACGTGACCGTCGCGGAAAACTTCCGCCGTCACTTCAAGATCGTCGCCCACTTCACGTTTGACCGGATAGCGACCGTCGTCGACGTCGGGTTTCACATTCTGAATAACGATCGGCCGGCTTGTCAGGCCGGCAAAAAGATCCGCGCTGGCGTCTGGTGCCGGTGCCGCGGCCCTCCCTGCGGTTCCCGGGTGATCAGCTTGCTCATCGGCCTTCTCTCCGTCGCTTGCCGTCGCAGCCCGTTCTTCGCCCCGCTTCCCTGGTGCGTTCNNTGCGTCCCTGTCGGGTGGCGGCGCCTTTTCTGGCGCCTGCCTAGTGTTGCTTCTTGTCAGCTGTCAGCAAGCCGGCTGTCAGCCGCCTTATCATGTCGCTGTTGGTCAGCGGCTGGAGTAGACGCGCACTTCGCCCGGCTCGAGCGTCACCTCGCTGCCCGCCCGGAACGTCTCGACGCCCTCGCGGCCCGGGTGATCTCGCGCNCCTTCCTGCACGTCGCCGTCCAGCCACTCGATCCGCGCTGTTGCGGCAGATCCGTAGTCGCTGTTGATCAGAACCGTCGTCCAGGCCGGGCCACGCATCGCTCGACGCAGCAGGCAGACAATGCGGTGATCGCCCAGCAACACCGCCCGCTGCGGTCCTTCCTCGTTGAGCACCGGCACCGATGCCTTCATCCGATTGACCTCGGCGATGTAGCTGCTGAGATCGAACACCGGCTTCTCCCAGTCCTCAGGCCTAGTTTCCACCACGTGCAATTTCTTGCGGAAGCCGTATTCGTAGCCGATCGGGATCATCACACCCGTGGAGAACGCGGCCGCGAACAGGTAGGCGTTCTTGTAGCGGCGTTCGACGTCACGGATGTCACCGACACCGCTTGCGTTGAGCTCATTGATCAGCCGATCGGTGTCATGCGTCTCGGGAAAAGCGACCGACGGTGCGATCGAGCGGAATTGTTCATATTGTTCGAACAGCCAGTTCTGCCGGAAGTCCCACCACTTCGAGCTGTTGAACAGGTAGTCGAAACCGGCGCCGCGCAGCGCCAGCGCCTGCTCCAGCAGCGAGCCCAGGTTCTCGGCGACGAACAGAACATCGTCCTGTTCCTTGCGCCCGGCGTTGATCAGCGCCCGCCAGACGTCCTTCGGCACCTTGTAGGCGGCATCGCAACGGAACCCNCGAACACCCAGCTTGATGTTGTGACGGATGAAGCCGCTGAAATACTCGATGAGCTCGGCGCGCTGCGGCCGCTCCGAATAGTCGATCTCGGCCAGATCCGCCCAGACGGTGCGTTTGCTGGTATCGTTCGGATCGACCGCGAAGGGCGAGGCAAGGCTGCCATCCGGCTCATGCGCGAACCACTCCGGATGCTTGGCGGCAACAATCGAGTCCTTCGCGGTGTGATTGACCACCAGATCCATCATCACGCCGATGCCGCGCTCCTCGCACGCCGCAACGAAGCGGCGCACCGGCTCGTCCGGCGAGGTGTCGGCGCCATCAGCAAACAACGGGTTCAGCGCCTCGTAATCCTTGACCGCATAGAGGCTGCCGGAAAAACCCGGATAGTGAATCGGATTGAGGAAGATCCAGTTGAACCCCATCTCGGCGATGTGGTCCAGATGCGTCTCCCAACGGCTCATCTTCCCGACAAGCAACGGAAACAGATTGTAAATCCGGGCGCCCTGCGGCACGTCCTGCTCCCCTGTTTCTTGAAGCCCCCGACGGTGAAGCCCGAACGGCGGCAAAGGTTCCCCTTGTCCTAAGCAGGGTTCCCGGCGAGGACCCCGTCAGGCGGGCGTTGCGTCGAGCGTCTTGTAGAGGTCGAGGGTCTGCTTGGCAATGCTCTGCCAACTGAAGAAATCGATCACCCGTTGTCGTCCGGCCTCACCCATTCGACGGGACAGCGCCGCATCGTCGGCCAGACGGTTGATTCCGTCAGCCAGACCGCGGGCGAAGCCTTCAGCATCGCTGGGGTCGTGCGGTGGCGCGGCCGACAGACGGGCATCCACGAGGAAGCCTGTCTGGCCGTCAACCACCACCTCGGGAATACCGCCGACGGCACTGCCGACAACCGGCGTCCCGCACGCCATCGCCTCGAGATTGATGATCCCGAACGGCTCATAGATCGACGGACAGCAAAACACCGAAGCGTGCGAATAAAGCGCAATCGTACTCGGACGATCCAGCATCTCCGGAATCCAGATGATGCCGGGGCGGCGCTGCTGCAGGTCGTGGACCATTCGCTCCAGCTCCGCCTGCAGTTCGGGCGTGTCGGATTCACCGGCACAAAGCACGACCTGAACGTCCGGGTGAATGTGCTCGATGGCACACAGCAGATACAGCAGCCCCTTCTGACGCGTCATCCGACCGACGAACAACACGTACGGGCCACTGTAATCGATGCCATGCTGGGCCAATACGTCCGGGCGATTGACCGCCTTATACTCATCAGTGTCGATGCCGTTGGCGATGACATGAAGTTTCGCATCGTCAATTTCAAACAGCCGACGCACGTCGTCTCGCGTACTTTTCGAGACGGCAATCACCGCGTCCGCCATCTCAAGCGCGGTCTTCTCCACCCAGCACGACAGCTCGTAGCCCCGGCCAATCTGCTCGCGTTTCCACGGACGCAGCGGCTCCAGNGAGTGGACGGTGATGACCAGTGGTATGCCATAGAGCAGCTTGGCGAGAATGCCGCCGAAATGCGCATACCACGTATGGCAATGCACTACCTCGGCGTTGATCCCCTGGCCGTTGAACGCAAGGTCAGTCGCAAGAGCCTTCAGGGGTGAAATCAGCGGCACCGGACAGCCGGAGAACTGGGCGGCATCGAGCTTGGTGCCGCGGACGGTGAGTTTGCCGTCGACGAACGACTGCTCATGGAAGCTGCGCACCTCCACATCGGCCAGCTTCGCCAGCTCGCGGGACAGGTACTCCACATGGACGCCCGCGCCACCATAGATGTAGGGAGGGTACTCGTTGGTCATGAACAGGATGCGCATGGGCATCGGCTCCCTCAGCACTGGCGGCGTAGAACACGCTTTCTACTGCATAGCACAAATTCGTCAATCGTCGTCGCCGCCAAGCTGACAGAGTTGGAGTCGGACACCGAGCTACACCCGCACGTGGCTCATGCCCCGGGGCCGTCTCCCGCAGGGGCACGCCGCTGCTTCTGATCTCGATTTTCCAACAACCATAATGAGTTGTGATAGATCGCAGACATTCGAGATCATCAGCAACGTCACCGTCGTGCTCAGTTCAGCCGCGCGATCCGCACAGCCGGCGGTGATCACCACCGCATTCGATGCCGCCGGGACACCGGCCGACCGCGGCAACTGTTTCACCGTCGTTCGCAGCCGCACCGAGCGTTACTCGAACGAGGCGGCCCTGCATTGTCACATCCTTAGCACGAGGATCAGAGAGAGCATGGTTTGATCTGGTCGAAGGTTCAGCCCTCATGCCGAGACGGCGTTCGCGTGGCCAGTAGCGCAGCGCCCGGCAGGTCTCGATGAACTCGGCGGCATCGGCAGTGCTGGAGAGTTCAACGAGACCTTCGTCGCTCTCAGCATCAACGCCCGCCTTTTTCAGCACCGCCGCCGCCGCGGGCGCATAGGCGATGAACTTGCAATGGGCGAACGCGTCGGCGACGAAGTCGCGGGCTGCCGGATGCATTGCGAGCTGCTTCGCCCCTGCTTCGGAAACCAGCAGTGCGACGGCATCGAACAGTACCGACGGCCCACCGTCGACCGTTTCGTCCGCGGCAATCATCGTGCCGTCATCGGCTGCGACGCCGCTGATCACCGGTGCCACGACCTTCAGCTTGGCCCCTTCCTTCTCCAACCGAGATCGCAGGGCGTCGAGCAGGTTCTTGTCCACTCCCTCGCTCACCAGCACACCAAGCTTGCGGCCGGCAAAACTGTTGGGGCCGTTCAGCAGGATGCTGAGCGCCGGAGACGCCGCGAGGTCAGTCTGAGTTGGACGCGCCGCGTCGGCGGGTTTCGGCAGATCCTTCAGGCCGAGACCTGTCGCCACCGTGCGCGCCAGATCCTCGTCGATGTTGAGCAGGTGGGCCACGATGCGCGCGCGGATCGCCGGTGTTTCCACCTTGCCAAGCTCAAAGACGAGTGCGGCTGCGAGATGCGTCTGCTCCGTCGTTTCCTGGCTGATGTAGAACTGGCGCGCTTGACTGTAGTGATCGGCGAACGTTTCCGAGCGAATGCGCCGTTTTGCACCGCCTTCTTCCACCGCATAGGACGTGAAGCCGCGTTTGTGGTCCTCGCGCGGGCCTCCAGCAGCAGCACCCCATGAATTCGGCTCGTAGTTCGCCCGGCCCTTCGGGTTGATCATGGCCATGTGCCCGTCCTGCTGCAGGGTGTGGAACGGACACTTCGGCGCGTTGATCGGAATGTTGGTGAAGTTCGGCCCACCCAGACGTTTCACTTGCGTATCGAGATAGGAGAAGTTTCGGCCCTGCAGCAGCGGGTCGTTGGTGAAATCGATCCCCGGGACGATGTTCTGGGTGCAGAATGCCACCTGTTCGGTCTCGGCGAAGAAGTTGTCGACGCAGCGATCGAGCACGAGGCGGCCGACGCGGCGCACCGGTACCTGTTCCTCCGGAATGATCTTCGTCGCATCGAGGATATCGAACTCGAAGCGGTCAGCGAAGTCGTCGTCGAACAGCTGCAGCCCGAGTTCCCATTCCGGATAGTCACCAGCGTGGATTGCGTCCCACAGGTCGCGCCGGTGAAAGTCCGGATCGGCACCGTTGATCTTCACCGCCTCGTTCCACACCACGGACTGCAGCCCCTGCTTCGGTTTCCAGTGGAACTTGACGAACGTCGATTTGCCCTCGGCGTTGACCAGCCGGAAGGTGTGCACGCCGAAGCCTTCCATGAAGGCGAACGAGCGCGGGATCGTCCGGTCGGACATGATCCACATCACCATGTGCATGCTTTCCGGGGCGAGCGAGATGAAGTCCCAGAAGTTGTCGTGCGCCGTCTGTGCCTGTGGGAAGCCACGGTCCGGTTCGTCCTTGGCGGCATGGATCAGGTCGGGGAACTTCATCGCATCCTGGATGAAGAAGACGGGGATGTTGTTGCCGACGATGTCCCAGTTGCCTTCTTTGGTGTACAGCTTGACCGCGAAGCCGCGAACGTCGCGCGCTAGATCGGCCGAGCCCTTGTTACCGGCAACGGTGGAGAAGCGCACGAACGCCGGCGTCTTCTCGCCGGCGCGCTGGAACAGGTCGGCCCGGGTCAGTTCGGCAAGCGACTCGTAAGTCTCGAAGTAACCGTGCGCCCCGAAACCGCGGGCGTGCACCACGCGCTCGGGAATCCGCTCGTGATCGAAGTGAAAGATCTTCTCGCGGAAATGAAAGTCTTCCAGCGCGGTCGGACCACGGTCGCCAATCTTGAGGCTGTTCTGGTCGTCGGCGACCGGAACGCCCTGCTGCGTGGTCAGCGTAGGCACGTCGCCGCCGGCCGGTTGGTGCGTCTCACCTCCAGGGCCGCGCTCAATCGCCAGCTCGCCATATCGCGCCGTGTCGTATCCGGCCAAAGCTTTGTCTTTGCCCATTGCCCGCTCTCCGGTCTCTGTGTGTTCCCTCGTGGTCGGGGAGGAGAACGTGCGGATGGCGAACGTGTTCCGGCGTTGTTGTCGCGCGGCGTTGATGCGGCTGATCGATCGAGGCTGCTGCTTCGCTCCCTTTACCGCAGCCAGGGGCCGGGGACGCCGATGCGGCCGAGGCCGTTCAGCACCCAGATGCCGGCGGAATTCGCGGGCACGAAGAACGAGATCGAGCCGCCGCCGACATCGATCGTCCCGCCGGAGACCGCGTCGACGTAGCGACCGTTGCGGATGTCGCCGACGGTGATGGTCTGGTCCGAACCCATGGCGAGGCCGATGACGGCATAGCTTTCGCCGTCGTGCCAGTCGCGCACGAAGCTCATCCCTGAACCCCATTCGCCGACGTGGCTCATGAAGGCTTTCTGCAGTGCGGGCACCGCGCGGCGGATCTGGTTCAGCCGGCGGATGTGCTGATACAGCGGATGCGCCTGCGTTTCCGCCAGGCGTTCGTCGGTCAGGTGGTCGCCGAAATAGGCGCGGCCGGTGGTGCTGAGCGTGTCGGTGTTGCCCATGATGTCCTGCGGCGCACCGCGGGCGAACGCAATCTCCTCGCCCTGGTAGAGACAGGGAATGCCGCGGATTGTCCACAGCAGGGTGTAAGTGCACGCCGCCATCCAGTCGTCGCCCTGGAACCGGAAGCGGAAGTCGTTGTCCGGGCCGACGTCGTGGTTCTGCAGGAAGGTCACCAGCTGGGTGACGTTGCCGTAGACCCAATCACGGCTCAGCACGCCGCCGACTCCGCCGTAGTGTCCGCGGCTGACATTGTCGCGGAGNGTGGAGAACAGGCCGAAGTCGAGCACCGAAAACCCCGAATCACCGCCGCCGTTGGGATTGTGCGGATCTTCGGTCAGCCGGGTGTACCACCACGGGCGGATCTGCGAGGGCNNATTGTCGTCGCCGAACAGGTCGCCCCAGCCGGTGCCGCGCACGAAGTTCTCGCCGAAGACGAACAAGCCCGGCCGGCGGGCCTTCCAGGCGTTGACGTAAGTCAGCAGGTCGTCCCGGTCGATATGGCGGACGGTATCGATGCGCAGCGCATCCACGCCCATGTCCAGATAGCGGCCGATCGCCTCGATCAGGTACGCGCGGACGGTCTCGTTCTCGGTGAACAGGTCGATACAGTCGCCGGCGATGCTGCGGTTCTGCACCGGATGCCACGCCTCCCAGTCGCCGCCCATCACGAAGCCCTCCTGGTGATACCAGGTCGGATCGAGCCGGGTCGCATCGATGCCGAAGAAGCGGTTCGGATCGTAGCCGGGAGAGGGGACCTGCTGGCCGGTGCGCGGATCGGTGAGCGGTTCGATACCGTCGGGATCGCGCGTGTGGCGCTCCTGATACCAGTCGGGAGCGAGCGGGTTGTCGATATCGTCGCGGTTCGCCCAGGCGTAGTTGCCGAGGCTGCCCTGATAGGGGCCATTGTCGATGCGGCCCGGCGTGCTGCCCTGCGGCACGTAGTATTTGATCGGCAGGTGGTCGATGTGGACCTGGCCACGGATGCCGAATTGGCACGAGTGGTTCACCACCACGTCCTGGATGATCTTGATGCCCCGCGCGTGTGCCTCGTTGATCAGGTCCTGATAGGTGGCGTCAGGTGATTCGAGGCGGGGNTCGACACGCGTCCAGTCGTAGGCATGATAGCCGTGGTAGTCGAGCCCGGAGCGGTTCTCCACCGGCGGTGTGATCCAGATCGCCGAGAATCCCAGGTCGCGGATGTAGTCGAGGCGGGCGATCAGCCCNTTGAAGTCGCCGCGCCAGTGCGGGTCGATGGCAGTACCATCGGCGTCGAACAGGATGCGGTCGCGGCAGAAGAAGTTGTTGGTGGGATCGCCGTCGTAGAAGCGGGTGGTGATGACGAAGTAGATCGTCTCCTCGCGGAAGTCGCCGAGCGGTTCGACCGGCCCGATGTTGTAATAGAAGCTGCGCCGCGTTTCGTTGCCGGCACCGTCAATGATCAGCAGCTTCACCTGCATCGGCTGGGCGATGGTCAGCGGCAGGCCGATCAGACCGGTGAGCGGATCGCCCTGGGTCAGGTAGGCGGGAGACGTGGAGGAATTCGGCGACGAGCCGTCGGTGGTGTAATAGATCGCGACCGTCGCCGGCCGGTTGTCGGTGACGGTGAAGACGACATCGATGGGCTCCGCATAAGTGCCGCTGCGATGGCTGGCGGTGACCTCCGGGCGCTGCAGGTCGGCGTTCGGATCGATCGTATAGGCGAAGCTGCGGGTCTGCCCCGCCTCGCCGGCGGAGTTGACGCCCACAGCCAGCAGCGTCGTGGTTGCAGTTATCACGACTGGTTGCTGGTAGCGAACAGCAGCCGGCGCGGCGACACCAGCATCCCGGTCCCAAGGCTCGCTGCCGTCAGTTGTCAACCAGATCGCGTCGTCGTCATTGCTGCTCTCAAGCCTGACGGACTGCTCACGGTCGTAGAGACCGCCGCGCGGATCGGCACAAACCACCGGGATGGCCGGGCGCTCCGGGTTCTCCGCGTACCAGGCGCTGTTGGTGAAGAACCAGCCGTCAGCGTCGCGCCGCAGGTTGCCCGTCTGCCGGCCGGCGCCATCGTTGAAGACGATGCTGGCGGCTGTCGCTGACGGGAAGGTGTAGGCGAACCAGTCGTTCGCCTCGGCCGTCATCGGCAGGCCGGGCCACTCGGTTGCCGGGTCGGCCGGCTGCGTGTCCCAGTAATGGATCCGCACGTCCGCTGACCAGTCGGCAGGACGTTTGAAATGGACGACGAGCGGCATGCCTGCCTCCCTTCCCCTGAGATGCCACGGTGGAGGCGCCCTTTCCGGGGCGCGACTGCGTCTTGTTATTGACGCGATTACCCCACCCAACCGGGCTACCGTCAAGCGATGTTTTCAGGGCAGCCAGCCTGCCGTCAGTGCCGGAATATCAAAGGATCGGGAGCGCGGTTCCAATCCTTTGAGAACTCAGGCTGTGGTCAGATCGACTTAGGCCAGATCGAACAGCAGGACTTCCGAGTCCACTTCGGCTTCGAGCGCAACCACGCTCTCGCCGGTGATCGCGGCTCCGTCGCCCGCGTCGAACGCCAGTTCACCCAGACGGACGCGACCGCGGGCCACCTGCAGCCACGCCCGACGACCGGGTGCCAGCGGCTGCGTCAGAGTTGTCCCGGCGGTCAGCCGGGCGGCGTAGACATCGGCGTCGCGGGCGAGTGACACGGAGCCCGAACGGCCGTCGCGGGAGGCGACCAGCCGCAGCCGGTTGCGGATCTCGCCGTCGTCGAAGGCGCGCTGCTCATAGCCGGGCGCAAGCCCGGTCCGTTCCGGCTGGATCCAGATCTGCAGAAAGTGCACTGGTGCATCTTGCGAGTCGTTGAATTCGCTGTGACGGATGCCGGTGCCGGCGGTCATCCGCTGCAGTTCACCGGTGTGCAGCACGGCGCCGCTGCCGAGGCTGTCACGGTGCGCCAGCGCACCGTCCAGCACCCAGGTCAGGATCTCCATGTCCCGATGGCCGTGGGTGGGGAAGCCTCCGCCCGGAGCCACCCGATCCTCGTTGATCACCCGCAGCGGCCCGAAGCCCATGTGCGCGGAATCCCAGTACTCGCCGAACGAAAAGCTGTGCCGGCTGTCGAGCCAGTCTATTGCCGTCTTGCCCCGCTCCGCGGAGCGCCTCACCTCGATCATGACCATCTCCCGATGCTGCTTCGGACGTCGGTGACGTCCGGTGCTGCAGCAAAGGTGGGAGACAGGGAACGCGCGGAGTATTGCTGCTCCGGGAACGCCGCCGTTGCTGCAGCGCACCCGAGAGCGGGAGGGCGTCACGTGTTGCGGGTGGCGTCGTAGACCCGCAGGTAGTGTTCGCCAGACTGTGCCCAGGAGTTGTCGGCAGCCATCGCGTTGGTGATCAGCCGGCGGAACTCCTTCGGGAAGTCATACCACAGGCCGATGCAGCGGCTCATCGCCGATTCGAGACCACGGAAGTCGGCATCCTGGAAGACGTAGCCGTTGCGGGCTTCCGGCGGCTTGTCCGAGTGATCGCGGTCGAACACCGTATCCACCAAGCCGCCCACCGCACGAACCACCGGGATCGAGCCGTAGCGCATGGCGATCATCTGCGCCAGTCCGCACGGCTCGAACAGGCTCGGCACGACGACGATATCGGCGCCCGCGTAGATCAGATGCGCGAGCTGTTCGTTGAAGCCGATCTCCATATGGCAGTCGGCGTTGTTGTTCAGGTAGTGCTTCAGATTCCAGAAGTGGTTGTTGATGCCACGGTCACCGCCCGCGCCCAGCAGCACGAACTGTGCGCCGCGCTCCAGCGCGTAGAACATGGCGTGCTGGATCAGGTGCACGCCCTTCTGGGCATCCAACCGGCCGACGTAGGCAACGATCGGCTTGTACTCTTTGCGCAACCACAACCGGTCGCGCAGCGCGTCCTTGTTGCCGTACTTCGCTTCGACGTTCCAGACGTTGTAGTGGGACGGAATGAAGCGGTCGATTTCCGGGTTCCAGACATCGTAATCGACGCCGTTGAGAATGCCGCCAAACTTGTAATGATGGATGCCGAGAGTCTGGCCTAAGCCGTAGCCCTGATCGGTGAACCGCGCTTCCCAGGAATGATGCGGCGAAACGGTGGTGACGAAGTTGGAGTAAACGATTCCCCCNTTCATCAGGTTGATCGCCGTATTGTTGAAATTGTCCAACAGGCGATCGTAATGGAAATAGTACTCCGGCCGGCACAGCCCGGTCGCCCAGAGCACGGCTTCACCGGTGATGCCCTGATGCTTGAAGTTGTGGATGGTGTAGACGACGCGCTGCCGGTCCATCCCCAGACGGGCATAAATCTCGTAGAGCAGCACCGGCACCAGCCCCGTCTGCCAGTCGTGGCAGTGGATGATGTCCGGGCGCTTGTTGCCCTTCAGCATGAACTCCATCGCCGCCTTGCAGAAGAAGGCGAAGCGCAACGGATCGTCGTGAAAGCCGTAGAACGATCCGCGATGGAAGAAATTGTCCGAGCTGTGCGGCTCGATGAAGAAGCATTTGCGACCGTGCACAAAGCCGAACCACACCGAGCAGGAGACACCGGAGCCGTACCAGGGAACCCACAAGTTTTCCCATATCTTGTGGAGACCCCAGATCTCATCGTACCACATACAGTCGTACTTCGGCAGGATGATCTCGACATCGTTCCCGCGAATTTCCAGCTCCCGACTGAGCCCGAAAACCACGTCGGCGAGCCCGCCGACCTTTGCGACCGGAGCCAGCTCCGCCGACACCATCATAATATACATGGCACACCGTCTCTTGGCGTTGGGGCGTTGGAGATCATGGACTGAGTTCCGCCTGTCCTTATCGAAGCTGACGGCGCAGAGGTAGGGAGAAATGAGCGGCGACAGGATCTTTCGGCCGCCAAGCGCGTCGGCACAACCACCCGCACTATGATTGTGCACCGCACCAAAAGTCTACACCGAAGATGACATTCAAGGGGTTCGCCGGCTGGCTCACGGCTAGGGTCCGTTTCGCTGCATCCCGCCGTACCGACAGGTACGGCGGGACCGGAATGGCCAAATTGGTCCGGACCGTTTTCGGGGCCGTTGGGCCGGGTCCAGACCGCTGTTGCGGGCGCCTAGGAAGGCTTGCCCTTGGGCTTGGTCGTTTCCACGACATCGGTCGGCTGAACGTTCCAGATGTCGTGCGCGTACTCGGCAATGGTTCGGTCGGAGCTGAACTTGCCGGAGCGTGCAATGTTGTAGATCGCCTTCTCGCTCCACGCCTCCTGGTCGCGATAGATGGTCTCGACCTGAGCCTGGGCGTCGATGAAGCTGCGCAGATCTGCCAGATTCATGTAGTAGTCGCCATGTTCCAGCAGGTTGGCGACAATCGGCCGAAAGATTCCCGGCTCTGTCAGGCTGAAGAAGTCGTTGCGGATCAGGTCTACGGTCC
Source organism: Defluviicoccus sp. (assembly GCA_013414705.1). Lineage (GTDB taxonomy): Bacteria > Pseudomonadota > Alphaproteobacteria > Rhodospirillales > Defluviicoccaceae > Defluviicoccus. Next base: position 379,133 of record CP058705.1, on the reverse strand, counting down.
GGCGCACTTCTTCGTCGCTATCGTAGAAGTGGCGTGGATTGTAGCTGCCCCGCGAGCTCTCCACCTGCTCGGCGGTCAAGCCGAAGATGACGATATTATCGTCGCCGACTTCTTCCTTGATCTCGACGTTGGCTCCGTCGAGTGTGCCAATGGTGAGTGCACCATTGATCTGGAATTTCATGTTTCCAGTTCCCGATGCCTCCATGCCGGCAGTCGAGATCTGAACGCTCAGATCCGTCGCCGGCATGATTTTNTCCGCCAGTGACACNCGGTAGTCGGGCAGGAAGATCACCCTGATCTTGCCATTGATGTCCGGATCGTAGTTGACCACGCTGCCGATCTGGTGAACCAGCTTGATGATCAGTTTCGCCATGTAGTAGCCCGGCGCCGCCTTGCCACCGAAGATGAAGGTGACGGGCACGATGTCGAGCGACGGGTTCCGCTTGACCCGATCGTACAGGGAAATGATGTACAGGCACTGCAGCAGCTGGCGCTTGTACTCGTGGATGCGCTTCACCTGCGACTGGAACATCGAGTTCGGATCAACGGTGATGCCGAGTTCGCGCTCGATATACTCGGCCAGCGCCACCTTGTTGGCGTGCTTGATTTCGCGGATACGCTTGCGGAATGCAGCGTCNGCCGACGAATTTCTCCAAGCCCTCAGCTGGTCGAGATCATTGATCCAGCCATCGCCAATCTTTTCGCGGATCAGCGAAGCCAGCCGCGGGTTCGCCTTCAGCAACCAGCGGCGCGGGGTCACGCCGTTGGTCTTGTTGTTAAACCGTTCGGGNAAGAAATCGGCGAAGTCCCGCATCAGGCCTTCCCGGAGCAGGCGCGAGTGCAGCTCCGCCACGCCGTTGGTCGACGAACTGCCGACCACCGCGAGGTTCGCCATCCGCACGGCCTTTTCCGGGTCTTCCTGCACCAGGCTCATCCGGCGCAGCCGGTCGAAGTCGCCAGGGTAACGGGTCGCCACCTTACGCATGAACCGGCTGTTGATCTCGTAGATGATCTGCAGGTGCCGCGGCAGCAGCCGCTCGAACATGCTCACCGGCCAGCGTTCCAGCGCTTCCGGCAGCAAGGTGTGGTTGGTGTAGCCGGTGGAGTTGACCGTGATCTCCCACGCCTTGTCCCACTCCACATCCTCCTTATCCATGAGAATGCGCATCAGTTCTGGCACCACCAACGCCGGATGGGTGTCGTTCATCTGGATGAACACCTTGTCCGGCAGGGTCATCCAGTCCGTATTCTCGATCTTGAAGCGGCGAACGATGTCCTGGATCGAGCAGGAGACGAAGAAGTACTGCTGGCGCAGCCGCAGCTCGCGGCCGGCGTAGACGGCATCGCTGGGGTAGAGCACCTTGGTCAGGTTCTCCGCCATCAGCTTGTCTTCCACCGCCTCGACATAGCTGCCGCGGCTGAAGTCGCCGAAATGGAATTCGTCGGTGGCGCGCGCCGCCCACAACCTCAGATTATTGACGTTGAAGACTCCGTAGCCCACGATAGGTGTGTCGTAAGCAACGCCGATGATCGGCCGCGAGCCAACCCAGTCCCAATGGGTCACGCCATTCACCCGGCGCGGTTCGGCGCGGCCCTCAAAGTTGACGGCGAACGACAGCTCCGGGTGCACCACTTCCCACGGATTGCCGTAGCGCAGCCAGTTGTCGGGCTCTTCGACCTGATAGCCGTTCTCGACATGCTGCTTGAAGATGCCGTAGTCGTAGCGGATGCCGTAGCCGATCGCCGGCAGCTTCAGGGTTGCCATCGAATCGAGGAAGCAGGCTGCGAGCCGGCCGAGGCCGCCGTTGCCCAGTGCGGCGTCGGTTTCAACGTCACGCAACACGTCCCAGTCCAGCCCGAGCTGGTTCATCGCGTCGCGGACGGTGTCTTCCATCATCAGGTTGATGACATTGTTGCCCATCGCGCGTCCGATCAGGAACTCGAGCGAGAGATAGCAGATCCGCTTGACGTTTTGCTTGTGGTAGCCCTGCTGGGTCTGGATCCAGCGCCCGACCAGCCGATCACGCACGGCAAGCGCCAGCGCCTGATAGCGGTCCTGGTTGGTCGCCGTGTACTGGTCCTTCGCCAGCGTGCACCCGAGNGTGATAGAAAAGCTGTGGATGAGGCTCTCTGCGTCCATCCCGCTCTGTTCGTTGACGATCTTGAGCTCAAGCTCCCGGGTTTTGCTGGGAGGTGCACTGCCCTCGAGTTTCATGTTGCTGGTCTCCCCATTGGACGTCTGGTTCTGACAGCTACCAGCGTCGGCGTCTCTTGGGCCATTACCGCGGCAGCGTATCCCGTCGGGAAAGCGGTATACCGCGCCCCTGACGACAGGTCTACGGAACAACCGTGCGACGGCGCCTATTTGAGAGGCACCGGACTGGCCTGTCGTAATGTGAACGCAATAAATAGGCGGGTCGCCGCGACCGGCGATGCTCGTGCCCTCGCTGGTCGCGGCGCGGCGACGCAGGTCTCAGTCGACCACCTGTGCCGGTCCGAAACCGTGCGGGTGTGCGGCCCGCCAACGCCAAGCAGCTTCGACAATCGTGTCCAGGCCAGGATACCGAGGCGCCCACCCAAGCTCGTCGCGGATCCTATCGGACGCTGCGACGAGCACTGGCGGATCGCCGGCGCGTCGCGGACCGATGCGGGCCGGCAGCGGGTGTCCCGTGACCCGGCGGACCGAGTCCAGCACTTCGCGGACCGAGTAGCCGTGGCCGATGCCCACGTTGTAGTGGCAGCTGCGTTCCTCGAGCATGTCGAGAACCCGGATGTGCGCGTCTGACAGGTCGCAGACGTGGATGTAGTCGCGGATACAGGTGCCGTCCGGCGTCGGGTAGTCGTCGCCATAGATTTCGACGTGAGAGCGTTGTCCCAGCACCGCCTCGAAGGCGATCGGGATCAGGTGCGTCTCCGGGGAATGGTCTTCGCCAATCGGAAAGTCGGGGTGCGCGCCAGCGGCGTTGAAGTAGCGCAGGCAGGCGGAGCGCAGGCCATACACCCGATCCGCCCATTTCAGGATCTGCTCGATGATCAGCTTCGACTCGCCATACGGATTGGCGGGATTCTTCGCCACGTCTTCGCCGATCGGCACCCGCTCCGGCAGCCCGAAGATGGCGCAGGTGGAGGACAGCACGAAACGCAGTACGTTGCCGTCGATCGCCGCACGGATCAGATTGAGGGTGTTGCTGACGTTATCCCCCACATAGAGGAACGGTTGCTGCATCGACTGGCCCACCAGCGAGTTGGCTGCAAAGTGCAGGATGCCGTCGAAGCGGTAGCGGCTGAACAGCGAGCGCAGTGCGCCGCAATCAGCAAGATCGCCCACCTCCAGCACTGCATCCGGATGCACCGCCTCGCGATGGCCCTGTTGCAGGTTGTCGAACACCACCACGCGATGGCCGCGGGCCAGCAGATCGACGACGACATGACTGCCGATGTAGCCGGCACCACCGGTGATCAGATACGTGCAAGACATGCCACAAGCCCTTACTCCAATGGCCCCAACTGCGGCAAACGGGCCAAGCGAAGCGCACGATACAGCATGCTTTTGAGCGCGCCTACCGTACCTGCGGTCACAATCGGTGACATTTCAGCGTTGTGGATGCGCCGTTCACTCGCTGGCAGCGGGATCGTCGCGCCATGGAGGCATGGTCTCGTCGCGGGGCGCAGGTGCCTGTGATACGGCGGGCGACGAGGGGGACGATGACGCGGGTTCCGCGGTGTCCTCGCCGGGCGGGACGCAGTCCAGTGGCGTACCGGTGGCATGTGCGTAGAGCAGCAGGTCGTTGAGCAACTCGGTCTCCACCTCGGCGGTCTTGCGGTTGCGCCGGATGGTGACGAGCTTGGTCAGTGCTCGGACGTTGAAGCCGTCATTCTTGATCTCCGCCTTCAGCTCTTTCAAATCTTCTTTCAGCGCGTCCATATCGTCGAGCAGCCGCTCCATCCGGTCGGAGTAGGCGACCAGCTTCTGTCCTGCGTCGGTGCCGTAGCCGATGCTCACTCGGATCTCCCGCATGATGTTAATCATGGCCCGCATGTGCCGGGGCCAACCCTAACCGGAGCAGTGGCACCGGACCGGGCGGCGACGTGGCGAGCCGGAAAGCAGCGGCATACCACGACATGCCGCGCCGAGCGACAGCAGACTGTCAGAATTTTTGTGCGCCGGGCGCCTGATGATGCTGCGGTGACATAGTCTTCGAACAGGAAGCCGCGTTGAACCTTGGCCATCACCCATTTTCTGGGCGGTCGCCGCCCAGTTCGACACCAGAAACAGGAGCTTCAAGGGAGCCTCGTCGGTGGGGAAATATCCTCGGACACAGACCGCCCGGCGCAGCTTGGTGTTCAGCGTTTTAATGACATTGGAGTGCGGCGCTTGCCCCGGACAGATTGGGAGGGGGAAATTGATTGGTATGGCGGGGCGATCGACCGCTACGGCGGAGCATCTCCGCCGTAGCCCCCTGATCGCCTTTGCCTTGGAGGCCCCGCACCGCCTCAGCCGGCCCGCGCTTTCAATCATGTCGCGCAGCGTCGCTAGGTCGGCAGCGCCCGGTACGAGCTCGCCACCGATGATGAACGCAGGCGTGCCGTTGATCTGGAGGGTGCCGGCCAACTCGTGATTGCGCTCGATCTGTGCCTTGATCGCGGGATCGGACATCGCTGTTTTCAGCTTGCCCGGGTCAATACCNGACTTTTTCGCCGTCTCCAGAATCCGCGCCTCGGTAAACGTGCCACGCGTTTCCATCATGGCGACATGGAATGGCAAATACTTGTCCGGCGCGATCTTCCACACCGCCAGTGCCGCCTGAGAAGCCGTTACCGAATCCGGTCCCAGGATCGGCAGTTCCTTGAACACCCAGCGCACATTCGTGTCTGTCTTGAGCAGTTCCTGAACCGTTGGCACCACCTTCTTGCAGTAAGGGCAGTGATAATCGAAGAACTCGATGACGGTGACGTCCCCTTTGGGATTTCCCGCCACCGGCGCTCCTGCATCCTGCTCCAGGGCGCTACGATTGGCAGCAATGGCTTTCTTTGCCTCTTCTTGCGCCGCAGCGTGCTGCTTATCTTCATAACCCCGCAGCGCATCAATGAGCGTCTCCGGATTTTTCATGATGTAGTCGCGTACAATCCCTTCCACGGCACTTTTCTGCGCCGGGGTCAGCGCATCCGCTGCCGCTGCCGGCGTCGCCGCAATCGCCCACGCCGCAACGAGCAGCGCGCTGCCCGCGACAAACACGTTGGTTTTGACCATCGTTACCCTCTCCCGGTAAAGTCGCGGCACCATCATTCCTTGGCGTTATCTGCGGCCTGCAGGATGTCCTGCGCCTGCAACCAGCTTGGGCTGCCGGTCTGCAGTTCCCGAATCGCCTTGCCGGCATGAAACCTTGCTTCCGAAGGTTTGTCGAGCAACATCGCCTCTTCGGCCAGCGCCAGCGAGCTTTCTCCCATCTGGCCATTCCGTCCAAGAGCGATCGCCAACTGGCGCCACACGAATGGCCGATTGGGCTCCTTGTGGAGCGAGGTGCGCAGATTGTCGGCCGCATCCGGCAACAGTGACGGATCATTCAGNGCAAGTTCGACGCGCGCCAGATCCACACGCAGCAACGGTGCATCTGGCAGCAGTTCAACGGCCTTGCGGTACTCGGGTAGAGCCGGCTGCGGCTTGCCGCTCTCGAACAAAATCTGTCCCTTCAATTCGTGGAAATACGGATCCGCCGGGTATTCTTCGATCAGGCTGTCGATCTCCGTGAGCGCTTTGTCCAGTTGTGCCGCACGATGATAAAGGATGGTACGCGCATAGCGGGCTTGCAGGCTCCGGTCCTCTTCCGGGTAACGTCGCCGAACCACCGCCGGGTCATCGAGGAAAGCGTGCAACTTCGCCAGCATTCTCACATGCTGTTCCTGAAACTCCGGCTTCACAGGAACATCCGAATATGGCGAGCGGTTGACGAAGGCCTGCAGCGCCCGGATACGATCTTCGGTCAGCGGGTGGGTGCGCAAGTATGGATCCTGGCGGGAGGTGACCAGCATTTCCTGGCCACTCAGCNNAGTTCGAAAACTGAGCAAGCCGCGGGCGGACTGATGCGTTGCATCGAGGAAGCGCATCGCTGCGGCGTCGGCTGAACCTTCCTGAGTCCGGGTGTATTGCAGGTAATTGCGCATGGCAATGTTCTGGCCGCCCGACATGACCGCCGCGCCCACTTCGGGTGCGCCGACAACGGCAGCCGCCGTTCCCAACACCATCGCCAGGATGTTCTCGGCGGTGTTGCGGGCCAGTGCATCGTGCACACGAGTCAAATGCCCGCCGGCAATATGGCCCGTCTCGTGAGCGATGACGCCGATCACCTGTCCCGCATCCTCGCTTTGCATCAAAAGTCCGGTATTAATGAACAGGTTCTGGCCACCGGCGACAAAAGCGTTGATTTGTTTGTCGTTCACCAAGTAGATGCGGATGGCGGTCGGATCCAGGCCCGCCGCGACGAACAGCGGCGTGGCATAGCCCTTGATCGTATTTTCCACTTCGGTGTCACGAATGAACGAAAGCGCGACCGCGGGCCCACAGGGAATAAGGGCGAGGGCGACGACAAGTAAAACAGCGGCGATACGGCGAATGCGCAACGAAGCTCACGAATCGGCATCAAGGATCAGTAACGCTACCGGTCGCACACGATGGCGTCAATTCACGGCAGCGTTGTTAACGGCGGGTCTGCTCACCGGCTGCGCAGATCCTCGCACTCCGGCGCCGGGCGCGGTCGGTGTCACCGGATCTGTCGGTGCCGTCACCGCCGATGAGCCGCAAGCAGCTCTGATCGGTCGCGACACCCTTATTCGCGGCGGTTCCGCCGTCGATGCTGCGGTCGCGATGTACTTCGCCATGGCGGTGACCTTGCCCTCACAGGCGAGCCTCGGCGGCGGTGGAGCCTGCCTGACGTTCGAACGCTCGACCAACACCGCATCGGCCCTGACGTTTCCGGCCGGAGCACCCATAACGATCANNCCGGACGCCGACCGCCCGACGGCGGTTCCTGCGAACGTCCGCGGCTTTTTTGCCCTGCAGGCATTATACGGCAAACTGCACTGGTCGCAGCTGCTGGCACCGGCGGAGACCTTGGCCCGTTTCGGCATCCCGGTCTCGCGCGCGCTTGCTAACGATCTGGCGCAGGTTGCCGATGCCCTGGCCGTGGAGCCGGAAGTGCGGCGAATCTTCGCCCGGGGTCCCGATGGTCCGCTCGTCGGTGAAGGTGATTTGCTGTACCAGTCCGATCTGGCGACCGTGATCGCCCGTATTCGCGCCACCGGCCCGAACGATTTCTACGCTGGACCGCTGGCAACGCAGCTGGTCGCAGCCGTACGCGAGGCCGGAGGGACCCTGGCGCTCGAGGACCTCAAGGACGTCAAGCCCATCTGGCAGAATCCGCTCGATGTGGATCGACGACTGGCATNNGCCTATTTCACGCCGCTGCCGGCGGCAGGCGGTGTGGTTGCGGGCCAGATCTGGGCGATGCTGGTCAAGGATGATCGATGGACTTCTGCACCGGGCGACAAACGCGACGAGGTGCTGGTCGATGCCGCCATACGATCGTTCGCAGACCAACCAAAGTGGGGAATCCTTCCCAACGAACAGTCTCTGGTCTCCTCGGACATCGTTGAATCACTCCTCAAGACCTCAGCCGGTCCGTCCGGCAGCCCGATACCGGTCAGCCAGCCGCTGGTCGAAAACCCGGCAGCGGCAACCTTCGCCGCCATCGACGGTACCGGTAATGCCATTGCGTGTGCGGTCACATTGAACAGCCTGTTCGGCACCGGTCGGGTTGCTGCCGGCACCGGCATCATCCTGGCCGCATTGCCAGGATCCGGAGGCCGCGGCAGCGCCATGCTGGGGCCGATGCTGGTCGTGCAGCCGCGCGGTCGCCAGTTCGTCTGGGCAGGCGCAGCCGCAGGCGGTGTGACCGCCCCGACCGCGCTCGTGGGCGTCGCCGCCCGCACACTGCTGGCCGGGCAGCCGCTGGACGAAGCCATCGCCGCCGCACGCGTACACGGCGGCAGCGATCCACGACTGGTGTTCGTCGAGCCGGGCGTCAACAGCGGATCGCTCCAGACGCTATTGAACCAGGGCGACGAGATCGTGACCACCGATAAGCTCGGCCGGGTGAATGCCATCGTCTGTCCCGATGGGATCGGATCGCCGGAAGAGTGTCGCGCCGCCGCTGACCCGCGCGGCTTCGGTCTGGCGACCCGGACTGATTAACGGCAGGACCGACGAGAAGCCGCAACGAGGGAGCCGCAACAAGATGGCACCGAAGATTGCGCGACGCGGCCAGGTGCCGCCGTTCATCGTCATGGACGTGATGCGCGCAGCCGATGAGCGGGCTGCCCTCGGCGCCCACGTCCTGCATCTGGAAGTAGGACAGCCGTCGACTCCGGCGCCGTCGGCAGTGCGCGACGCCGCAGTGCAGGCGATCGGCACCAACCGGCTCGGATACACCGGTGCGCTGGGCCTCCCGGCGTTGCGCCAGCGCATCGCCCGCCATTATGCCGAGTGCTACGGTGTAACGGTCGACTGGCAGCGGGTGGTCATCACCACCGGTTCGTCCGGTGCCTTTGTTCTCGCGTTCCTTGCCGCCTTCGACGCCGGTGACCGGGTCGCGGTCGCCGCGCCCGGCTACCCGGCCTACCGGAACATCCTGGCCGCACTCGGCATCGACGTACTCTCGCTGCCGGTGGGAGCAGACAGCCGCTTCCAGCCAACGCCGGCACTGCTGGATGCACTCGAAGACCGCCCCCACGGCCTGATCCTCGCCAGCCCCGCAAACCCCACCGGCAGCATGCTCGACAGTGCCAGCCTGGGAGCGCTTGCGGGTTGGTGCCGTCACCATGGCGTGCGACTGATCTCGGACGAGATCTACCACGGANTCACCTTCGGCGCGCCGGCCACAACGGCGCTCGCCAGCGACGAATCCGCCATCGTCGTCAACAGCTTCTCCAAATACTACGCGATGACCGGCTGGCGACTGGGCTGGATGGTGTTGCCGGACGAACTGATGCGACCGGTCGAGTGCTTGGCACAAAACCTGTTCATTGCGCCGCCCTCACTCTCGCAGCACGCCGCGATCGCGGCGTTTGACTGTGTCGAGGAACTGGATGCGAATGTCGACCGCTATGCCCGGAACCGGGCCGTGCTGCTCGACGGGCTGCCCCGCGCCAACTTCCACCGGTTGGCGCCTGCCGACGGCGCCTTTNACCTCTACGCGGAGCTGAACGACGCGGACGAGGACAGCGTTGCGCTGAGCGCGCGGATGCTGGCCGAGACGGATGTGGCGGCGACGCCCGGCGTCGACTTCGACCCCGTGCGCGGACATCGCTTCATTCGCTTCTGCTTCGCCGGCAGCGAGCAGGAGATGGCAGAGGCGGTGCAGCGGCTGGTGGCATGGCGGCGTTGAGCCGCCATGCCAGCGCCATAGCGCACGGTTCGGTCAGCTCGATCTGTGCGCCAACTGATTGAGTCCTGCAGCCAACTCAATCAGGTCACGAGTTTCTGCCACCAGCCACGGCGCGGTTCTTCTTCGCCGTCGTGGCTCTCCTCGCCGACGCGGACCACCGCAGTGCGTCGCGCCTCTTCCGCACGCTCCGCTTCGAGGATGCGCGCCTGCGCTGCCTCTTCCCACTCCCCGTTCACGCCATCGTCACCATCCGCAGACGCGCTGTGCACCGCTTTTTCCGCCTCAGGATAGGATGTTTCGATGTCCTGATGCGTTTCGACAGCATTGATGCAGGCAACGGCTGCAAATCATCGCGGGGAGGATCGATGGTCTCGGTTTCCCGTATTCGCCACGGGCAGCGGAGGACACCTCACCGGACGACCATATCTGCTCATGCTGTGGCCAGGGCTGTGTTTCCACCGGCAATTCGACCACCTCGTCCTGGGCGGGTTCAATATTCTGCACGGAGTCCGCTGGCTCGTCGTGAACAGCCGCGACCGGCTCGCCCGCAGTCGGAATGACCAATTCATCGTCCCAGTCAACCGGCCCTGCGACGCCATCGGCGTCAACCGGCTCTGCAACGCCATCGGCGTCAACCGGCTCTGCAACGCCATCGGCCGCACCGGCGTCAAACTCCGGCTCAAGCACCGTCCCGGACCCGTGGCATCCGGTTCGGCCACCACCGCATCTTCCGCTGAGGGGACCTCGGCTTCCGGTGACTTGCGACGCCGGCGCGGGGCGCGAGGCTGCCGGACGGGGCGTGCACCTCGTCGCCAGCGCCATAAAGATCAGCGTCTGGCTGCCTTTCGCCAGCGTCTTCCGAGACAACGTCTTCGGAGTCGGCAACGACACTTGGCTGGTCCACCACATCGCCCGCAGGCTCGGCGAAGTCGGTGTCGTCAAGCTCAGCGATTGCGCCTCCAACCTCCTCAATCGTCATCTGCTCGACGGCCACCTCCTCAACGGTGGTGTACTCACCATCCTCGTCCGCCTCCTCGGGGTTCGCGTCCTCAAGGTACACGTCCACGGGTCCGGCGGTCACCGCCTCGGCATCCACCACCTCGACCTCATGCGGACCGGCTTCGGCCGCTTCCTCAAATTCCTCTTCTGTTTCCCCGTCAATACCCTCGTCACTGTCCTCGTCTGCAGACAAGCCGTCTTCTTCGGCGGGAATCCCATCCATGGCCATTTCACCGGCGACACCTTCGAGTGCCGACTCGGTTTCCGGCCGTGCCCGCCTGCGGCCGCCTCGCTTTCCGCGCCGCCGACGCTTGCGAGGCGACCGCTCGGCGCCCTCACCACCCTCACCGGCCTCGGCAGCAGCCGCCTGTTCGTCGATCTCCTCGGAAGCATCGGCGGCCTCGGTGACGTCCTCGATGTCGGCGGCCTCTTCCTGCTCTTGCTCCTGTTCAGCCCCTTCCTCGCTGGCGGCCACAGGTTGCTGCACGTCCTCCTCGCGGCGTCGGCGGCGTGAGCGACGCCGTCGGCTGCGCTTTGCAGCCTCCTCACGCTCTGAAACCGCGTCCTCGCTGACCTCCTCGGCCTCCTCTTCCACCTCAGCAACGGTTTCGTCTTCAACGCGATCAACTTCGCGCAATCGCTCGATCTGGTGCTCGGGCGGAACCAGCGTGTCGTCGGACGCAACGCCGACGGCCATGCCGTAGCGCTCCTCGATCGCCAGCAGCGAGCGGCGCTTCTGGTTCAGCAGGTACATCGCCACCGCCGGTGGCACCGCAACCGAAACCTCGCTCGACCGATGCCGGATTCCNTCTTCTTCCAGCTTGCGGAGGATGACGAGCGCCGTGGATTCGGTCGTGCGTCGCAGCCCCATACCGGAACATGCCGGACACACCTCGAACGAGGTCTCAAGGAGGCTCGGACGCAATCGCTGCCGGGACAGCTCCAGCAGGCCGAACGGACTGATCCGCCCCAACTGCACCCGCGCCCGGTCGTTCTTCATCGCCTCCTTGAGGCGTCGCTCGACCATGCCCTGATTGCGTTGGCTCTCCATGTCGATGAAGTCGAGGACGACCAGACCGGCCAAATCGCGCAGCCTGAGCTGGCGGGCAATCTCGTCCGCCGCCTCAAGGTTGGTGCGCAGTGCCGTCTCTTCGATGTTGCGCTCACGGGTGGAACGTCCGGAATTGACGTCGATGGCGACCAGCGCCTCGGTCGGGTTGATGACGATGTAGCCGCCCGAGCGCAATTGCACCGTCGGATGATGCATCGACGTCAACTGTTCCTCGACACCAAACTGCTGAAACAGCGGCTTTTCCGCATCCTCGTATGGCTTCACTCGCTTGGCGTGGCTGGAGATGAACAGCTTCATGAATTCCTTGGCGATGCGGTACTCGCCTTCGCCTTGAACGATGATCTCCTCAATGTCCCGCCCGTAGAGGTCCCGGATCGAGCGCTTGATCAGGCTCGCTTCCTCGTAAACCAGAGCAGGAGCGGTCGATTCGAGCGTCGTCTCGCGAATGCTGCTCCACAACCGCATCAGATATTCGTAGTCGCGCTTGATTTCGGTCTTGCTGCGGCCGGCTCCGGCAGTACGCACGATCACCGCCATTCCTTCCGGAACCTCGAGTTCAGAAAGGATTTTCTTCAACCGCTTGCGATCCGTGGCCGCGACGATCTTGCGCGAAATCCCGCCACCACGAGCGGTATTCGGCATCAATACGCAATAACGGCCGGCGAGAGACAGATAAGTCGTGAGCGCGGCACCTTTGTTGCCCCGTTCTTCCTTTGCCACCTGCACCAGCATGATCTGGCGGCGCTTGATGACTTCCTGAATCTTGTAATAACGCGCGCGCGCGCCGTTCCAGCTCTTCATCATCGTCCGCAGCTGAGGTGTCGTCGTCCCGATCNNGATGCTCTCGACCGCAGCATGCTCGGCGAGCAGCCGCTCGCGATCGGCAACCGGAATCTGATAGTAGTCCGGGTGAATTTCATTGAATGCCAGGAAGCCGTGACGATTACCGCCGTAGTCGACGAAGGCAGCCTGTAGTGATGGTTCGACCCGTGTTATTTTTGCAAGATAGATGTTTCCTTTCAGTTGACGTCGTGAAGCGACCTCGACGTCATAATCTTCCACTCGAGTACCGTCGACGACGACAACCCGGGTTTCCTCGGGATGTGACGCGTCGATGAGCATGCGCTTGATTGACATAGGCGAGACTCCATCGCGCCGACCGCGACCCCGCGCCGGAAGCTGCAGGAACAACAGTGGCGACGTGCAGAAATGCCGAGGGTGCATGCGACCAGCGAGCGTCCGGCGCGTCATGCACACCTGGAGCTGAACTCGATCGCGCTAGTCTCAACGGCATACAAAATCTCAGTGTGTTTGCAGGCGACGGTTCTGGTCACCCAGCCCGCCTTTGCCCTTCCGACCACATCTTCGATACCTCCCGGCCCCCGCCGGGCAGGCACCCATCCGGGGCAGCCAAGCTGTCCCCGGCCCACTCTGTAAGATAAAGCGGCCACTTCCTTCGACAATTGCTATCTTTCTGAGCCACAAAATGAAGCACGTGCGAAAAGTTCTTGAAAACAGACACAAAGCGCGGGTATAGGGATCACAGGGTGTATTTGTGGGCGTGTTGTGCACGCGGCGTTGTTTGGGCGTCGATGGCTCAGTCACGATGGGAGCGTTGCGCCCTTTGTTTTGTGCAAGCCCTTACCAGTGAGCCGGGTGTCATCGCCAATGAACGAATTGCTGCGCCCGCCACGCCCGTGGAAGGGCTTGTCTTCAACGTGGCCCCCTTCTTCCACGCATTCGTGACGTGGCTGCTCCTTTTGCGCTATCCATCGTGACCGGATTATCGGCGGAATCATGCTATCCGTGCCCGAGACGTTGGCCGCACCAGTCGGAATGGGACCAGTGCCAGCCGTTCTGGAAGCAAGAATTGGCTACCATGAAACCGTCACGCGGTTGGTCATCGCGCTCAGCGAGCGGGTCTCTTACGACGTGTTCACCCTCACCGACCCGGACCGGGTGGTCGTCGATCTGCCTGCGGTCCGCTGGCAAGTCGCACCCGATGCCGAACCCCGCCCGTCCGGTCTGATCGATGGACTGCGCCACGGAAGCTATAAAACCGACGTTTCACGGCTGGTAATCGATTGCCGCGAGCCCGTCATCGTGCGCGAAACCGGCCTGATCGTCGATCAAAAGAGCCAGTATCGCCTGTTTATTGACCTGGCCACCGCGACACAGCCTCCCCCGCCCCGGACCGATCCGGCTGTTACCGCCCCGGTCATTTCCGACAGCGCCCTCGGCCAAGTCATCGGACGGACGGAACTGCTCGGCGGCGACGGCCCCTCTTCTCGTCGTCGGCGAACCGCCGGCGCGCAGTGATGCGATCGTTGGAAAAGTGGCAACCGCCCGTGCCGCGGTCGCGCATTACCCGCTGCCGCGCCAGCGTCCTGCGCCTTATCATTTCACCCCTGGGTGGTGGCGATCGATCCCGGCCACGGAGGTGTCGACCCGGGCGCCATCAGCTTGAACGGCGAATACGAAAAGCGGATTACCCTGGCCGTAGCACGCGCGCTGCGCGACCGGCTCAACGCGCTCGGACGATACAAGGTCGTGATGACGCGCGACCGCGACGTCTTCATCCGTCTTCGCGATCGAATCGCGATTGCTCGGGCAGCGGGCGCCAACCTGTTCATATCGCTGCATGCCGACAAGATGGCAAACGCAGCGGTACGCGGACTGTCCGTTTACACCTTGTCCGAGCGGGCATCCGACGCAGAAGCCGCCGCACTGGCGAATCAGGAAAACAAGTCGGACCTGCTTGCCGGCGTCGATCTGGGCGCGGAGCCGCTTGAAGTCACCAACATCCTGATCGATCTCGTCCAGCGGGAAACGATGAACCAGTCTTCCGTACTGGCCGCGGGACTGGTGCGCGAACTTCGCGAACAAACGCTGCTGCTGCCAAAGACCCATCGGTTTGCGGGCTTTGCGGTGCTGAAGGCACCGGACGTGCCATCGGCTCTCGTGGAACTGGGCTACCTCTCCAACCCGGTTGATGAGCGACTGTTGCGCAGTGACCAGCATCGGCGCAAACTGGCGGCTGCAATTGCCCGTGCCATCGACGCGTATTTCGTACGGGTCGAGGCACGCAATCGGCAGTAAATCAGCGTCGTTGGAGCTGTGGCCGAACAAGTTCTGGCAAAAGGTTGTCTACCGCCCATCGCAAGGAGCGTGTTCTGGACCCGCTGATCAGGATTGAGCGGGACAACGAACTGCGGGACAAAAGCATCCATGAAGCGTTTTATTGCTGCTCTTCGCAGGGCTCTCTGATCATCATTATTGTCGCCATCGGCGCAGCACTGATCGTCTGGAAGTATGGTCGGGATCTACCGGATGTCGCCCAACTCGCCACCTACGAGCCCCCGGTCACCAGCCGGGTGTATGCTGGCGACGGACGGTTGATGGCTGAGTACGCGTCAGAAAAGAGGATCTTTGTCCCCATTGGCTCAATCNCGCTGCGCGTCATCAACGCATTCCTGGCTGCCGAGGACAAGAACTTCTATGAGCATGGCGGAATCGACGCCCAAGGTGTACTCCGCGCGATCCTGATCAACCTGGAGAACCTGGGCAGTGGCCGGCGACTGGTCGGCGCGTCGACCATTCCGCAGCAAGTCGCGAAGAATTTCCTGCTGTCAGACGAAGTCACCCTGGAGCGCAAGGTGAAGGAGGCGTTGCTCGCCTTTCGAATGGACCGCGCGCTCAGCAAGGACCGCATCCTCGAGCTGTACCTCAACGAGATTTATCTCGGAGGCGGCTCGTATGGCGTCGCCGCCGCGGCACTGAACTATTTCGATAAGAGCCTCGACGAACTGACTCTGCAAGAAGCAGCCGTGCTGGCGGCACTACCAAAGGCCNCCAACAATTACGATCCGCTGCGCCATCCTGAGGTGGCCAAGAATCGCCGAGACTGGGTGATTGGTCGGATGCTGGAGGACGGCGATATCACCGCCGAGGAGGCCGCGACAGCACGCGCGGCGCCGGTTGTAACCCGGCGGCGACAGGTCGCGAAGCTGGTTGTGGCCGACTATTTTGCCGAGGAGGTCCGTCGCGACCTGATCCATCGCTATGGCGAAAAAGCGCTCTACGAGGGCGGCCTGACCGTGCACGCCAGCGTGGATCCCCGGCTGCAGGCGTTGGCCGAACAGGCACTGCGCCACGGGTTGCAAGACTACGACCGCAGACAGGGATGGCGCGGGCCCATCGCACGGCTGGCGGACAGCACGACGCATGGCCAACCGCCTGCCGACTGGCCGGAACGGCTCGCAGCGGTGCCGTTGCCGCCGGGGTTGGGCGACTGGCAACTGGCGGTCTTGCTACAGGTGAGTCGCAGCGGCGCCAAAATCGGCTTCGCCGACGGGCGGACGGGTCAAATCAGCGCCGAAGACATGCGCTGGCTGCGCGCAGACAGGACCNCCGCGCCTGGTGATGTGATCCCGGTCGAGGTGATCGGCGGAAGTGGAGACAGCTATGTCCCGCGTCAGGTGCCGAAAGTTGAAGGCGCCCTGGTGGCACTTGACCCACATACCGGCCGGGTCCTGGCAATGGTCGGGGGCTGGGACTATCAGCTCAGCCAGTTCAATCGTGTCACCCAAGCGCTGCGGCAGCCAGGTTCGACGTTCAAGCCGGTCGTTTACCTGAGTGCGCTGGAGGCCGGGTATACGCCCTCCTCGATCATCGTGGACGCGCCCGTTACCTACAGCTTCGGGCACGGCCTGCCGGACTGGAAGCCGATGAATTATTCCCATCGCTTCTATGGCCCGACGACACTCCGCGTCGGCCTGGAGCGGTCGCGCAACGTGACAACGGTGCTTCTGGCCGACCAGGTAGGAATGGACCGGGTTGCGGACTGTGCCCGGCGCCTTGGGATCGACGACCACATGCCACCGCAGCTGGCCTACGCTCTCGGAGCTGGCGAGACGACTCTTCTGCGGCTGACAACGGCATACGCCATGTTCGTCAATGGAGGGCGTCGCATCGAGCCGAGTGTGATTGACCTGGTGCAGGACCGTTACGGTCGGATCATCTACCGTCATGACGATCGACCATGCCCGGAGTGCTTGGCCAGCGCCTGGGAGAACCAGCCGGTTCCGGTGCTGCCGGATGTCCGCGAACCGGTGACCGATCCGGACAGCGCCTACCAGCTGGTCTCCATGCTGCAGNGGGCGGTGCAGCGTGGTACTGGCAACCGTGCCCAGACGGATGACGGCCGGCCGATCGCCGGCAAGACCGGGACCAGCAACGATGCCAAGGACGTCTGGTTTGTCGGCTTCTCGCCCGACCTGGTCGCGGGCGTCTTCCTTGGCTATGACGAACCGGACTCACTGGGCGACCACGCTGCCGGCGGCACGCTCGCGGCACCGATTNTTTCCGAATTCATGAGCAAGGCGTTGGAAAATACGCCGGCGATCCCGTTCCGGACCNCTCCTGGCGTGCGTCTGGTACGCGTGGACGCTGCGACCGGGCTGCCCGCCGGCTCCGGCAATCCACGGCTGATCCTGGAAGCATTCAAGCCTGGAACCGCGCCGTCATCCGCGAACGAAGCAGCCCGGTCAAGCGGAAGCGGCAGTGCGGCACCGGACGTCGGAACTGGCGGGCTGTACTGAACAGCATGCTGATGAATAGAATGGCGAAGATAGACGTCACCGCCTTCACCGACGAGCGTGCTGCGTCGACGCTCTACGTCGCTGATTTCAGATAGGCGCTGCACCGACGCAGCCGGGACCTGTTCTCCAGTGCCGCGGGCGCCACGCCCAAAGTACAGCTTTCGGCATGGTGTCAGACGACCGGGGAAGACATCACATCCCCGGCCGCTGCTGCCATGACCTTACTTCACCGCCGAAGCTTCGGCATCCTGGCCAATTCTGGTATGTGGTGCTGCCGTCGGCGCCGAAACCTGTGACGACGGGATCTCGGCTTCGGGAACCTCGCCCACCGCCTTGTCGCGCTCGGCGGCGATGCGGCGGAACTGGTTCATCACGCTGCCCGTACCAGCAGGGATGAGCCGGCCGACGATGACGTTCTCCTTCAGCCCTGACAGACCGTCGGTCTTGCCCGCCGTCGCCGCCTCGGTCAGTACCCGGGTCGTCTCCTGGAACGAGGCGGCAGAGATGAACGAGCGCGTCTGCAGGCTCGCCTTGGTGATGCCCTGCAGCACCGGCAGACCCTGGGCCGGCCGTTCGTTCATCCGCAACGCGCGGTCGTTGCCCTCGTCAAACTCCAGCCGATCCACCTGCTCACCGATGAGGAAGGTAGTGTCGCCAGGCTCGGTGATCTCGATCTTCTGCAGCATCTGGCGAACGATCACCTCGATGTGCTTGTCGTTGATCTTCACACCCTGCAGTCGATAGACCTCCTGAATCTCATCGATCAGGTAGGATGCAAGTGCCTCGACGCCGAGAACACGCAAGATGTCGTGCGGAACCGGGTTGCCATCCATCAGCGGATCTCCGGATTCGACGAAGTCACCTTCCTGAACGCTGATGTGTTTCCCTTTCGGAATCAGGTATTCGCGTGGCTCGTCTCCCGATTCCTCTGGCGGCACGACAACAATGCGGCGCTTCGACTTGTAATCCTTGCCGAACTCGACGCGACCCGCGATCTCAGCAATGATCGCATGGTCCTTCGGCTTGCGCGCCTCGAACAGCTCGGCAACCCGCGGCAGACCACCCGTGATGTCGCGGGTCTTGGCGGATTCGCGCGGGATACGGGCCAGGAGGTCACCGGCATGAACCTTTTGCCCGTTCTCCACCGACAAAATGGCATCGACGGAGAGGAAGTAGCGCGCCTCCAGCCCGTTCTCCAGCAGCAACACCTCGCCGTCCTCGTCACGCAGTGTAATCCGCGGTTTCAGGTCGCCGCCGCGCTGCTGCTTCCAGTCCGTGACCACTTTCGACGCAATACCGGTCGCTTCGTCCATCTGCTCGATCATCGAAACGCCTTCGACCAGATCGACATAGTGTGCAACACCGGCCCGCTCGGTGACGATCGGCAACGTGTAGGGATCCCACTCGGCCAGTTTGTCTCCGCGCTTGATCTCCGCCTTGTCCGCACACAGCAGCTTGGAGCCGTACGGCAGACGATGTCGCGCCCGTTCCCGGCCCTGCGCGTCGATCAGCAGCAGTTCCGCGTTCCGGTTCATCACCACCGGTACACCGTTGGAATTGTTCACCGTATTACAGTTGCGAAGCATCACCGTGGCGTCGCTGGCCGCCTCCACCTTCGACTGCTCGGCACCCCGCTGCACGGCACCACCAATATGGAAGGTGCGCATCGTCAGCTGTGTACCCGGCTCGCCGATCGACTGTGCGGCAATCACCCCGACAGCCTCGCCGATATTCACCCGCGTACCGCGCGCCAGATCGCGGCCGTAACAGGTGGCGCAGACGCCGGTGGCGGTATCACAGGTCAGCACCGAGCGGATTTTCACCACCTCCACGTCGGCGGCCTCGATCGCCAGCACCTTGTCCTCGTCGATCAGCTCGCCCGCACGGACCAGGACACGCCCCGTTACCGCGTCGATTAGATCTTCCGCCGCCGAACGACCGAGAATGCGCTCGCCCAGCGGCGAGACCACTTCACCGCCTTCGACCACCGGACGGACCGTAAGTCCGTTCATGGTGCCGCAGTCCTGTTCGAGGATGATGCAGTCCTGCGCCACGTCGACCAAGCGCCGGGTGAGATACCCGGAGTTGGCGGTCTTGAGCGCCGTGTCGGCCAAGCCCTTGCGCGCACCGTGCGTCGAGTTGAAGTACTCGAGCACCGTCAGCCCTTCCTTGAAGTTGGAGATGATCGGCGTCTCGATGATTTCGCCGGACGGCTTGGCCATCAGGCCGCGCATCCCGGCGAGCTGCTTCATCTGTGCTGCAGAACCGCGCGCGCCCGAATGCGCCATCATGTAGACGGCATTGATTGGCTGCCCCGGAAGCGTCGTGGAGATGCTCTGCATCATCGCATCCGCAACCTGATCGGTGCATTGCGCCCAGGCATCGACCACCTTGTTGTACTTTTCGCCCTGAGTGATCAGGCCGTCCAGGTACTGCTGCTCGTACTCCTTGACCTTGTCTTCGGTCACGCGCACCAAGTTGACCTTGGCCTCAGGGACGACGAGGTCATCCTTGCCAAATGAGATGCCGGCACGCGAGGCATGCTGAAAGCCCAGACGCATGATACGGTCGGCAAAAATCACCGTCTCCTTCTGACCGCAGTTACGGTAGACAGCATCGATGACGGCTGAAATCTCCTTNTTCGTCAGCAGCCGGTTGACCAGTTCGAACGGCACGTTCGGGTGCCGCGGCAGGAGTTCCGAGAGCAGCATCCGACCGGGCGTCGTCTCGACCAGCTTCACGCACGGCTTGTTGTCCTGGTCCACGGTGTGGTAGCGCGCCTTGACGTGAGTGTGCAGCGTCACCGCCTTTGCATTCAGCGCATGCAGGATCTCGCCGATATCAACAAACGCCTTGCCTTCGCCCGGCTCACCCGGCCGGTCCATGGTCAGGTAGTACAGGCCGAGCACGATGTCTTGCGACGGCACGATGATCGGCTTGCCGTTCGCCGGGCTGAGGATGTTGTTGGTTGACATCATCAGCACGCGCGCTTCCAGCTGCGCTTCCAGGGACAGTGGCACGTGCACCGCCATCTGGTCACCGTCGAAGTCGGCGTTGAATGCGGCACACACCAACGGGTGCAGTTGGATCGCCTTGCCCTCGATCAGGGTCGGCTCGAAAGCCTGGATGCCCAGCCGGTGCAGCGTCGGCGCCCGGTTGAGCATCACCGGGTGCTCGCGGATCACCTCCTCGAGGATGTCCCAGACTTCCGGGCGTTCCTTCTCGAGCATGCGCTTGGCGGCCTTGATCGTCGTCGCCATGCCATACAGCTCAAGCTTCGAGTAAATGAACGGCTTGAACAGTTCGAGCGCCATCTTCTTCGGCAGGCCGCACTCATGCAGTTTCAGTTCCGGGCCGACCACGATCACCGAGCGGCCGGAGTAATCGACGCGCTTGCCCAGCAGGTTCTGACGGAAGCGGCCCTGCTTGCCCTTCAGCATGTCGGACAGCGACTTCAGCGGCCGCTTTGAGGCTCCCGCGATCGGCCGGCCGCGGCGGCTGTTGTCGAACAGCGCATCCACCGATTCCTGCAGCATCCGTTTNTCGTTACGGATGATGATCTCCGGTGCGCGCAGCTCGATCAGCCGCTTCAGCCGGTTGTTACGATTGATCACCCGGCGGTAGAGGTCGTTCAGGTCGGAGGTCGCGAAGCGCCCGCCGTCGAGCGGCACCAGCGGGCGCAGTTCCGGCGGGATGACCGGAATCACTTCCATGATCATCCACTCCGGACGGGAGCCGGACTCGACGAACGCCTCGATCAGCTTCAGGCGCTTGACCAGCTTCTTGCGCTTCGCTTCCGACGATGTCTCCTTCAGATCGACGCGCAGCTGCACCTGTTCAGCTTCCAGGTCGATCGACATCAGCATGTCGCGGATTGCTTCCGCTCCGATGCCGACGGTGAACGAGTCCTCNCCGTAGGAGTCGATCGCCTTCTGATACTGCTCCTCGGTGATCAGCTCATGCAGCTTGAGTGGCGTCAGCCCGGGTTCGATGACGACGTAGGCCTCGAAGTAGAGAATCTTCTCCAGGTCCTTCAGCGTCATGTCGAGCAGCAGGCCGGTGCGGCTCGGCAGCGACTTCAAGAACCAGATGTGGGCGACCGGCGAGGCCAGCTCGATGTGGCCCATGCGTTCCCGGCGCACCTTCTGCAGCGTAACCTCGACACCGCACTTCTCGCAGATGATGCCCTTGTACTTCATCCGCTTGTACTTGCCGCACAAGCACTCGTAGTCCTTGATCGGACCAAAGATGCGGGCACAGAACAGGCCGTCGCGTTCCGGCTTGAAGGTGCGGTAGTTGATCGTTTCCGGCTTCTTGATCTCGCCGAAGGACCAGGAACGGATCCGCTCCGGGCTCGCGATCGAGATGCGGATCTCGTCGAAGCGCTGCGTGCCGCCCACCTGGCCGAAAATCTTCAGCAACTCATTCATGTGCTTGTCTCCTGTACGGGGCCGGCAGGGTCGCTCAGTTCAGCTCGACGTTGAGNNGCCGAGCGACTGCAGTTCCTTGACCAGAACGTTGAACGACTCCGGCACACCGGCCTCGAAGGTATCGTCGCCGCGGACAATCGATTCGTAGACCTTGGTCCGGCCCGAAACGTCGTCCGACTTGACTGTCAGCATCTCCTGCAGCGTGTAGGCGGCGCCGTAGGCTTCGAGCGCCCACACTTCCATCTCACCGAACCGCTGGCCGCCAAACTGCGCCTTGCCGCCCAGCGGCTGCTGGGTGACCAGGCTGTAGGGGCCGATGGACCGGGCGTGGATCTTGTCGTCCACCAGATGGTGCAGCTTCAGCATGTAGATGTAGCCAACGGTCACGCGGCGATCGAAGATCTCGCCCGTACGGCCGTCGTGCAGCTGGACCTGGGCCGACGAATCCAGGCCGGCTTTGCTCAGCATGGTGACGATATCGGTCTCGCGTGCGCCATCGAACACCGGCGACGCGATCGGCACGCCCGGACGCAAGTTCTCGCCGAGTTCAAGGATCTGCGCGTCGCTCAGCGGCGCGATGATCGTCTCATACTCCCGTTCGCCGTAGATATCGCGCAGCTTGTCGCGCAGCGCCTGCAAATCGCTACCCTGCTTGATCTCCTCCAAAGCGCGCTGNATCTGCTTGCCGAGGCCGGCGCACGCCCAGCCGAGGTGGGTTTCCAGGATCTGGCCCACGTTCATGCGCGACGGCACACCCAGCGGGTTCAGCACGATATCGACCGGTGTCCCGTCGTCGACGTAGGGCATGTCTTCGATCGGCGTGATCTTCGAGATCACGCCCTTGTTGCCGTGGCGTCCTGCCATCTTGTCGCCCGGCTGCAGCTTGCGCTTCACCGCGACAAACACCTTGACCATCTTCATCACGCCTGGTGGCAGGTCGTCACCACGCTGGACCTTGTCGACCTTGTTCTCGAACCGCTGTTCGAGACGTGAGATCGAGTCCTCGAACGACGTCTTCAGCGCTTCGATGTCGCCCATCACCTTGTCGTCGGCGACACCGATCTGCGCCCATTGGCCGGAGGTGAACCCGGTGAGCAACGGCTCGTCCACCACGCCCCCACGCGCCATGCCCTTCGGGCCGCTGACCACCGTCTGGCCGAGCAGCAGCGTCTTCAGCCGGGTGTAGAAGCTCCGTTCCAGGATCACGCGTTCGTCATCGCGATCCTTCGCCAGCCGCTCGATCTCGGCCCGCTCGATGGCGAGCGCGCGGACATCCTTCTCCACGCCGCGACGCGAGAACACCCGCACCTCGAGCACGGTGCCCGACACACCGGGCGGCACTTTCAGCGACGTATCGCGCACGTCCGCCGCCTTCTCGCCGAAGATCGCCCGCAACAGCTTCTCTTCCGGCGTCATCGGTGTTTCGCCCTTCGGCGTGACCTTGCCGACCAGGATATCGCCCGGTTTGACCTCGGCGCCGATGTAGACGATTCCCGCCTCGTCCAGGTTTTTCAGCGCTTCTTCGCCGACGTTCGGAATATCGCGGGTGATCTCTTCCTGGCCCAGCTTGGTATCGCGGGCCATCACTTCGAATTCCTCGATATGGATCGAGGTGAACACGTCCTCCTTGACGATCCGCTCCGAGATCAGAATTGAGTCCTCGAAGTTGTAGCCCTGCCAGGGCATGAACGCGACCAGCACGTTGCGCCCCAGCGCCAGTTCGCCCAGCTCGGTGGACGAACCATCGGCGATGATATCCCCNGCCTCGACCAGGTCGCCGACGTGCACCAACGGCCGCTGGTGGATCGTCGTGTTCTGATTCGAACGCTGATACTTCAGCAGGTTGTAGATATCGACGCCCGAGGCCGAATGCGACGTTTCCTCGGTCGCGCGGACCACGATACGCGTGGCATCCAGCTGATCGACCACGCCGGATCGCCGAGCAATGATCGTCGCACCTGAATCGCGGGCGACCGCAGCCTCCATGCCGGTGCCGACGATCGGAGCTTCGGTCTTGATCAGCGGCACCGCCTGACGCTGCATGTTCGAGCCCATCAGCGCCCGGTTGGCGTCGTCGTTCTCCAGGAACGGAATCAGTGCCGTCGCCACCGATACCAGCTGCTTCGGCGAAACGTCGATGTAGTCGATGTCCCCTGGCCGGGCGAGCAGAAAGTCGTTGCCGCGCCGGCAGCTCACCAGATCTTCGGCGAAGCGCCTCTCGGCATCGAGCTCCGCATTCGCCTGGGCGATGGTGTACTTTCCCTCGTCCATGGCGCTCATGTAGATCACCTCTTCCGTGACCTGGCCATCGACGACCTTCCGGTACGGAGTCTCGATGAAGCCGTAGCGATTGACCAGGGCGAAGGTGGCCAGCGAGTTGATCAGACCGATGTTCGGGCCTTCCGGCGTCTCGATCGGGCAAATCCGGCCGTAGTGGGTCGGGTGCACGTCGCGCACCTCGAACCCGGCGCGTTCGCGCGTCAGCCCGCCGGGACCCAGAGCCGACAGGCGCCGCTTATGCGTGATTTCCGACAGCGGGTTGGTCTGGTCCATGAACTGGCTCAGCTGCGACGAGCCGAAGAACTCGCGGACTGCAGCGGCGGCCGGCTTGGCGTTGATCAGCTCCTGCGGCATCACCGTGTCGATATCGACGGAGCTCATCCGCTCGCGGATGGCACGTTCCATGCGCAGCAGTCCGACCCGGTACTGGTTTTCCATGAGCTCACCGACCGAGCGCACGCGACGGTTGCCGAGGTGATCGATGTCATCGATCTCACCACGCCCATCCTTCAGATCGACCAGCACCCGGACGACCGCCAGGATGTCCTCCTTGCGCAGCATCCGCACGCTGTCATCGGTGCTGAACCCCAGACGCGAGTTCATCTTCACCCGACCGACCGCGGACAGATCGTAGCGCTCGGCGTCGAAAAACAGTCCCTTGAACAGCGCTTCCGCCGATTCCAGCGTCGGCGGTTCTCCCGGACGCATCACCCTGTAAATGTCAAACAGCGCTTCCTCGCGCGAGGTGTTGCGATCGACGGCAAGCGTATTGCGGATATAGGGACCAACGTTGATGTGGTCGATCGCCAGCGTCTTGACCGCGACGATGCCGGCATTATTCAGCGCCTCCACCGTCGCCTCGGTGATTTCCTCGCCGGCTTCGACGTAGATTTCGCCCGTTTCCTCGTTGATCAGATCCTCGCCGACGTAGCGGCCGGCCAAGTCCTCATCCGGGACGAGCTGTTCGGTCAGGCCTTGCGCAGACAGATGCCGCAGCAGCTTTGGCGTCAGCTTGGTTCCGGCCTCGGCCAGACGTTCGCCGGTCTCGGCATTCACCAAGTCGCGAGCCAGCTTCACGCCCCGCATCCGCTCAGCGCGGAACTCCGTCTTCCAGCCGTTCTCGACCCGCTGAAAGGTCACCTTGTCGTAGAAGAAATCGAGGATCTCCTCCGGAGACATGCCCGTCAACTCGGACGACTCCACAGAGCGGCCCTCCGCCGCCCGTTCGGCACGCAATCGCTCGGACTGCTCCGATTCGAGCGCCATCAGCAGCGTCGTCACCGGCAGCTTTCGCCTGCGGTCGATACGCACGAACACCAGATCCTTGGCATCGAACTCAAAGTCCAACCAGGAGCCCCGGTAGGGAATCACGCGCGCGGCAAACAGAAACTTGCCCGACGAGTGCGTCTTGCCCTTGTCATGATCGAAGAACACGCCGGGCGAGCGGTGCATCTGGGAAACGATCACCCGCTCGGTGCCATTGATCACAAACGTGCCGTTGTTGGTCATCAACGGCATGTCGCCCATGTAAACGTCCTGCTCCTTGATGTCGCGGATGGAACGCGCACCGGTCTCCTCGTCCACGTCCCAGACGACCAAGCGCAACGTGACCTTCAGCGGGGCGGCATACGTCATCCCNCGCTGCTGGCATTCCTCGACGTCGTACTTCGGTTCCTCAAATTCATACTTGACGAACTCAAGCGTGCCACGCGAGGAGAAGTCCTTGATCGGAAAGACCGACTTGAAGACCTCCTGCACGCCACTGTCGCTCCGCCGCTCTGCCGTCGTGTTGCGTTGCAGAAACTGCTCGTAAGAGCTCTTCTGCACCTCGATCAGGTTCGGCATCGCCACGGCAGCGGCGATGCGACCAAAGTTCTTGCGAACACGCTTTCGACCGGTGAAGCTGTTGGTCATCGAAGACCCTCGTGCTGTAGATGATGCCGCTGACGCCCCAACGCGAACCGGCTACCGCAGCCGGGGGCGCCACTCGCCGTTGTTCGGGCGCACATACAAAAATGCGCGGCGGTAGCGCATGCCACCGCGCGTTCGGCGCGCCCTGCAGTTTTCGCATCCGCTTTCCCGGCCGCGGCAAGGCCCATGCGGGCGGATACGCTCGAAAACGGACCGGCTAGCGCCCGCTGACAGGCGCCTGGCCGGTCCGGCTTTTGATATCGATATGCTGTCGCCTTGTACCGACGGCAACCACCATCACTCCAATTAACGCTACTTGATCTCGACGGTCGCGCCCGCCTCCTCCAGCTTCTTCTTGATTTCTTCCGCTTCTTCCTTCTTGACGCCTTCCTTGATCGGCTTCGGCGCGGCTTCGACCAGATCCTTTGCTTCCTTCAGGCCAAGGCTGGTGATTGCGCGCACTTCCTTGATGACGTTGATTTTCTTCTCGCCGATGACCGTCAGGATGACGTCGAATTCTGTCTTTTCCTCAACCGGCTCCGCTGCCGCTGCACCGCCTGCAGCAGGTGCAGCAGCCACAGCAACCGGAGCTGCGGCCGTCACGCCCCATTTCTCTTCCAGCAGCTTGGAGAGCTGAGCTGCCTCCAGCACCGTAAGTGCAGACAGTTCGTCAACCAATTGTTCCAGATTTGCCATTTCAATCCACTCCTCGAAGCTCGAACCGTTGTCGTGGCGAAACCACGGCCAGTACGATCGCTGGTGCGATCAGGCCGCCTCGCCCGTATCCCCATAGGCAGCAAAGACCCGTGCCAGCTGGCCGCCAGGTGCCTGCAGCACACCGGCGACCTTGGTCGCCGGAGCGTTGAGCAGCCCAAGCAGCTTGCCCCGCAGCTCATCCAGCGACGGCAACGTCGCCAGCGCCTTGATCCCGTCAGGATCCAACGCGTGTGCGCCGACACTGCCGCCCAGGAGCACCAGCTTCGGGTTGGTCTTCGCGTAAGCGACCGCAACCTTCGCCGCCGCCACCGGATCGGGGGCATAGGCGATTGCCGTCGGTCCCTTGAACAGGCCCTCCAGGCTGGCATACTGAGTGCCTTCCAGAGCGCGCTTGGTGAGGCGGTTCTTGGTCACTTTCAGACCTGCACCCGCCTCGCGCATCCGCTTCCGCAGATCACCGATCTCCGCGACCGTCAGCCCGGTATAATGGGTGACGAGGACGACGGCGGTTTCGCTGAACGTGCGATGCAGCGATGCGACCAAGTCTACCTTTTCTGCTCGGTCCACCGTTTCATCTCCGTCTGCTCGCTTCCCCAACACCGTGCTGGCACGGTTGTGGAAGCTGTCCACCCACAGCCGTCCGGAGAACGGCGATTGCCGTCCCAGAGGGCCGGTTGCCCTGTCCAGGGCACCGGTTCAAGCCTCGGCGTGGTGCCTGGGAGCACCGGCCTTGGCCCGACACCGTCTCGGCAGGCGGCCAAACCATTAAGCTGCCACGATGGGTATCCATCGCGATCAGCGCCTGCTGTCTCGGACAGGCAAACAAGATGCGCGACCCTTGCACATCTTGCTGACGCACCGGGACGGACACACATCCGCAACCGGTGCGATTTCCGTCAAGCTCCGCCGGCTAGCCGGCCAGCGTGGCCATGTTCACCCGCAAGCCCGGGCCCATCGTCGAGCTGAGGCTCACGTGCTTCAGGTACGTTCCNTTGGCGCCTGTCGGCTTCGCCTTGATCACCGCATCCACAAAGGCGCGGATGTTCTCTTCCAACGCACCATCAGCAAAGCTGATCTTTCCAACGCCGCCGTGCACGATCCCGGCTTTCTCAACCCGGAACTCCACCTGACCAGCCTTGGCCGCCTTGACCGCGGCGGCCACGTCGGCGGTCACCGTCCCCACCTTCGGGTTCGGCATCAAGCCGCGCGGCCCCAGGATTTTGCCCAGACGACCGACGATCCCCATCATGTCGGGNGTCGCGATGCAGCGGTCGAAGTTGATCTCTCCCTTCTGCACCTGCTCCATCAGGTCCTCGGCTCCGACGATGTCGGCGCCGGCTGCCTGCGCGTCCGCCGCCTTGTCGCCTTTGGCGAACACGGCAACACGCAGCGTCTTGCCGGTACCGTTGGGCAGCGAGACAACACCGCGCACCATCTGGTCGGCATGTCGCGGATCGACCCCGAGGTTGAGTGCCACCTCCAGGGTCTCGTCAAATTTCGCCGTCGCCCCTGCCTTCACCAACCGGACCGCTTCGGGAGGTCGTAGTGTCCTTCCCGATTGACGGCCTCGTAAGCCGTACGCAGACGTTTCCCGTGCTTCGCCATCGCTCTAATCCACCACGTCGATGCCAATCGACCGAGCGGAACCGACCACCATTGAAATCGCTCCCGCCAGATCCTTGGCGTTGAGGTCTGTCATCTTCAGCTCGGCGATGTCTCGCACCTGGTCCTGGGTCACCTGACCCGCCCGCTGCTTGGCCAACGTCGGCGACCCCTTCGCGACACCGGCGGCCTTCTTCAGCAGATAGCTGGTGGGCGGTGTCTTGGTGACGAACGTGAAGGTGCGGTCCGCATATGCGGTGATCACCACCGGCACGGGCATTCCTTCTTCCAGCTTCTGCGTCTGGGCATTGAACTCCTTGCAGAAAGCCATGATGTTCAGGCCGGCTTGCCCGAGCGCGGGGCCGATCGGCGGCTGCGGCGTCGCCTTGCCGGCCGGCACCTGCAGCTTGATGTAGCCGGTAATTTTCTTCGCCATTGTTGTTCCCTACTAAACTCCGCAACCTTCGCAACCGGCAGAGCAACGGCCGGTGCCGCGCCGTCAGAGCTTCTCGACCTGCGCGTATTCCAGCTCCACCGGGGTCGACCGTCCGAAAATCGAGACCGCCACTTTCAGCCGGGCACGCCCTCGTCCACTTCTTCCACCAGACCGCTGAAGGACGTGAACGGACCATCGCAAACCCGAACCTGCTCGCCCACCTCGAAGGTGATCGAGGGCTTCGGCCGCTCAACCCCTTCTTGCACCTGATAGAGAATCCGCGATGCCTCAGCCTCGCTGATCGGCGTCGGACGACCACGGCCACCGAGAAACCCCGTTACCTTCGGCGTATTCTTGACCAGGTGCCACGTCTCGTCGGACATCTCCATCTTGACCAGCACATAGCCGGGAAAGAACTTGCGTTCCGCGTTGACCTTCTGGCCGCGGCGAACCTCGACCACTTCTTCCATCGGCACCATCACCTGCTGGATCCGGTCCGACATGCCCCCTGACGTGCCTGCTCCTCGATCGACTGCGCCACCTTGCGCTCGAAGCCGGAATAGACATGGATCACATACCAGCGCGCATCCATGGCAATCAGGCTCCAACGCCCAGCAGAAACCGCACGCCCACCGCCATCAGCTCGTCGACGACGAAGAAGAACAGCGCCGAGACCACCACCATCACCAATACCATGCCGGTGGAGATCATCGTCTCTTTGCGGGTCGGCCAGGTGACCTTGGCAGCCTCCTGACGCACTTCCCGCAGAAACCGTACCACGTTGGTCTTCGCCATCGTTCCTTACGCATTCAGACCGTGTACCGTTCGGCCTTGCATGTTCTGGCAGGGGCAGCAGGATTCGAACCCGCGACCTGCGGTTTTGGAGACCGCCGCTCTACCAGCTGAGCTATACCCTCCGCTCGCCCCACCAGCATCCGCCTGGATCGGGGCGACTGGTCCGCTGCTATTCGATGATCTTGGCGACGACGCCGGCGCCGACGGTGCGGCCGCCTTCGCGGATGGCGAACCGCAGGCCTTCGTCCATCGCGATCGGCGCGATCAGCTGCACTTCCATCGACACGTTGTCGCCCGGCATCACCATCTCAGTGCCCTCGGGAAGCGTCACCGTTCCGGTCACGTCCGTCGTCCGGAAGTAGAACTGCGGCCGGTACTTGGTGAAGAACGGCGTGTGCCGCCCGCCCTCGTCCTTGGTCAGGATGTACGCCTCGGCCGAAAACTTCGTGTGCGGCGTGATCGTGCCCGGCTTCGCCAGAACCTGGCCGCGCTCCACATCCTCGCGCTTGGTGCCGCGCAGCAGCACGCCGATGTTGTCGCCCGCCTCGCCCTGGTCGAGCAGCTTGCGGAACATCTCCACACCGGTGCACGTGGTCTTCGTCGTCGGCCGGATGCCCACGATCTCCACTTCCTCGCCCACCTTGACCACGCCCCGCTCGACGCGGCCCGTCACCACCGTGCCACGGCCGGAAATCGAGAACACGTCTTCGATCGGCATCAAGAACGGCTGGTCCTTCGGGCGCTCCGGCTGCGGGATGTAGGAATCCACCGCTTCCATCAGCTCCAAGATCGCGTTCTTGCCGATCTCCGGATCACGGCCTTCCAGCGCCGCGAGCCCCGAGCCCTTGATGATCGGAATGTCGTCGCCCGGGAAGTCATACGACGACAAAAGCTCCCGCAATTCGAGCTCCACCAGCTCCAGCAGCTCCGGGTCGTCCACCATGTCGACCTTGTTCAAAAACACCACGATCGCCGGAACACCCACCTGGCGCGCCAGAAGGATGTGCTCGCGCGTCTGCGGCATCGGACCGTCAGCCGCCGAAACCACCAGGATCGCGCCGTCCATCTGCGCCGCGCCGGTGATCATGTTCTTCACGTAGTCGGCGTGACCCGGGCAGTCCACGTGCGCGTAGTGCCGGTTCGCCGTCTGGTATTCCACGTGCGCCGTCGAAATCGTGATCCCNCGCGCCTTCTCCTCCGGCGCCTTGTCGATCTGGTCAAACGGCGTGAAATCCGCACCGCCCGCTTCCGCCAGCACCTTCGTGATCGCCGCCGTCAGCGTCGTCTTGCCATGATCCACGTGGCCAACCGTCCCAACGTTGCAGTGCGGCTTCGTCCGCTCAAATTTCGCCTTCGCCATGGCCTGTTCTGTCTTCCCCGGTCGCAGAGTTCACTGACACGATTACGGCAGCTGCTCGATCCGATCACCCGAGCCCGCCGTGTCGGAGTCTGGAGCGGGTGAAGGGAATCGAACCCTCGTATGAAGCTTGGAAGGCTTCCGCTTTACCATTAAGCTACACCCGCGCACCATACTCAGGTCGGTTCGGGCAGCCATCCCGAGGCGTGGTGGAGGGCTGGATTCGAACCAGCGTAGGCGCGAAGCCAACGGATTTACAGTCCGTCCCCTTTAGCCGCTCGGGCACCCTCCGGCGCGCCGTCGGCACCGGCGAGCCGGCCGAACGAGCGCTTGCACATATTGGTTTTACTCACACTTGTCAACGCCCGAACACGAAACGACGAAACAGGCGGCGCGACTTTAAAGCCCCACCCGCGTTTTCATCGAGCCTTGACGAGCCCGTGATGGTATAGGGGCCGATGAGGCAACGCAAGCATCGAACGGCCCACCCCGCAGCATCGCCGTCCAAGCCAGCCAAAGGGCCGGTTAGGGGCCCGCCAGGGCGTGCATGCCCACCAGTACGGGCAGGGGCGACGGGATATGGCTCTGGCTCTGGGGGCGACACCGGTTGCCGCGGCGCTTGCCAACCCGGAACGCCACATCGTCCGGCTGCTCGCCACCTCTGACGCCGCCCGCGAGTTGGCGACGATCGGTTCCCTGCCAGATCACCCCCGTGGAGGAGGTCGACCGCCGGGTGATCGAGAGCCTGCTGCCACCCGAGTGCGTCCATCAGGGGTGGCGGCCCTAGCACGGCCGCTGCCACAGGTCGGCCTGGACGACCTGCTGGCAAAGCTGGCCCTGACCCCCTCGTCCCTGCTGGTCGTCCTCGACCAGGTCACCGACCCGCGCAACGTGGGTGCCGTTCTGCGGTCGGCCGAAGCCTTCGGTGCCGACGCCGTCCTGGTCCAGGACCGGCACGCTCCGGAGGAGACGGGCACGCTGGCCAAGGCGGCATCCGGCTCCCTGGAACGGGTGCCTTTAGTGCGGTGCACCAACCTGGCCCGCGCGCTCCGCGCCATGCAACAGGCGGACTTCCGCTGCATCGGGCTTGCCGGCGAGGCCACCGAGACACTCGATGCGATCGAGCGGCGCGGTGATCTGCGTGGGCGAATCGCGCTCGCCCTCGGCGCCGAGGGAACGGGCCTGCGCCGGCTGCTCCGCGAGACCTGTGACCAGCTGGTGCGGATCGCTATCGCGCCCACCGTCGAAAGCCTGAACCTCTCGGCGGCAGCGGCCGTGGCGCTTCACGCCTGCGGGCGGATCCGCTGCGTCGAAACCGCTTCCGAAATCACCTGAAGTTCCGCCCGCACTGCGCGAACGCGGCAACTCATCGCACGGCCGAGGCGACGGTGCGCAGCAGCCCGCTCACCGCCGGGCGCGCCAGCAGCAGCACCAGGCTGCCGTAGATGGCACCNCCGAAGACGATTTCTGAAGCGAGCAGCAACGGTGTCGGCAGCACACCGGCAAAGTGGTACCGCCACAGCCAGATGGCACCGGCCATCGCCACCGTCGCGATCGCGAACGGAACCAGGGCGCGATGCTGAGCCAGCGGCGACAGCCCGGTGCTGCGGACAAACAGCCACAGCTGCAGCGGCCAAGTCAGGCAGTTCGTCACCAGCACCACCAGCGCCACAACCTCCAGCCCGCGGGCAGCAACGAACGGCAAGGCGGCCACCATGGCCACCAATCCCACAATCTGCACCATCATATTCGCGCCAGCCCGGTCCATTGCCCGCATAATCGCGCCGTTGACGGTAGTGACGCCCGAGCAGATCGCGCTCAGAGCCAGGAGCTGAGCCGGCACAACCNNGCCCTCCCAGCCCGGCCCCATCAGCAGCGGCACCAGTTCGGGGATAATCATCGACAATCCGACAAAGCCGGGAAAGGCGATCATCGCCATGTAGCGGGACGCGGTCACCAGCAACAGCGAGACCGCCGCCGGATCCGCACGCAGTTTCGACGCCGTCGGCAGGGCGACCACCGTGACCGGATAAATGAGCGCCAGCCGCAGTGTCCAGGTCAGCCTGTTGGCGAGCTGAAACAGCCCGGCAGCCAACGGGCCCGCGGTCAGCCCGAGAAAGAACCGAGGCACCACGAGGCGAAGGGCATTCACCGCGGCAAGACCGGCAGACGCGTTGCCATAGGCCGCAACATCCCGCAACTGGCTCCGCTGGAAGCAGCACCGGGGTCGCCAGCCGCAGGCTGGCCAGACGATCGCCGTCTGCAGGGCTGCCTGGACCAGCATCTGAGCGACCAGGCTCCAGGCACCGCAACCCGCCGCCGCCATCCCGACGCCGACTACACCGCCCGCCATAAGGCCCGCGAACGTCCGTACCGCCAGACTGCGAAAGCGCATTTCGCGTTTCAGCAACGCCACTGGCACCGCCGCCAACGCGTTCAGCAGCACGACGCCGGCCAGCCAGCGGATCAGTTCTGCCACCTCCGAAACACCAAAAAGCGCCGCCAGGGGTCCTGCCGCCCCCACCAGCAGCACCGACGCCACCGCCGCTCCGGCAAGCAGGAACCAGAACACGGTATCCAGGTGCTCGGGCAGCAGCGGCTCCTGGCGAACCAGCGCCTCGGCGTAGGTATCCTGCAGCAGCGTCGTGCATAGCGGCAGGAACACCGTCGCCAACGCAACCGCTCCGAAACTCTCCGGACCGAGCAGGCGGGCGAGAACGACCAGGATGATGAAGGTGATCAGG
Source organism: Defluviicoccus sp. (assembly GCA_013414705.1). GTDB lineage: Bacteria > Pseudomonadota > Alphaproteobacteria > Rhodospirillales > Defluviicoccaceae > Defluviicoccus. The sequence continues at coordinate 345,750 of CP058705.1, read as the reverse complement.
TGCCGCCCCCAGGACTCGGTCGCGACCCAAAGCGTTCCCCGTATGGCCCGCTTGCCGATCGTCGTGCGCCCCGGACCTGCCGCAGGCCCGCCCTCGCACGCCGCCGCAGCCGTCTCCGTCATCCCCGTTCGTCTGCCCCGTGCTGCATCAAACACTTCGCTCCAGACCGCCCGAAGCGTCACCAACGCACCCCACGCATCGGAATACAACACAGACATCTACTGCGCGCATGAGGACACCTGCACCCAGCACGATTTCCTTTCCGGCAGGCCGCGTCGGAGGACAATCACTGTGCCCGAACCCAAATCCTGACACCAATCCTGACAAGGCTCATTCGCGATTCACACCGCTGTCGCCAGGATGGTAAGCAACGGTGCAACGTCAAGCTATGACGTGGATATCTGTCGATGTTGAAATGCCCTCGATGAAGGCTGAGGAGATGCCGTGATACGGAACAGGGTTCACAGCTCAGGGAAGCGGAGATGATTCGCTACCTTGTCCCACCGGTCTGGTGCGCGTTGGCGGGACTGCTGATGATCGGGCTGAACCGGTTCATTCCCGGTCCGGTCCTGCTGCCGACGCCGTGGAACTGGGTGGGCGTGCTGCCGGCACTGGCAGGGTTCGGGAGTGCTCTTTGGGCGGCTCGGCTGTTTCGCCAAACCGGAACACCGCTCGAGCCCTGGCAACAGCCGACCGCGTTCGTGAACCGCGGCCCTTATCGGTTCACGCGCAACCCGATGTACCTCGGCCTTGCGTTGAGTCTGCTGGGGTTGGCGCTGTGGCTCGGGACGGCTACGCCATGGCTGGGATTGGCCGTGTTCGTCTGGATCATCACCCGGACGTTCATTCGTCGCGAGGAACGATGGCTGGAAGAACGCTTCGGCGACGCCTACCGTCGCTACAAGGCTCGCGTCCGGCGCTGGATCTGAGCTAAGGTTGCTTGTGTCACAGCAGGCACGGGCCGGGGTAGCTCAGCGGCAGAGCAGCCGCCTTGTAAGCGGCAGGTCGTGAGTTCAATCCTCACCCCGGCACCACCCCTTTCCCGCGTCGTTGAGAACCGAGGCACGTCTTGATCGGGCGCGTGGCTCTCAGCCCCGCTTCACCCACTCGTAGACTTCCGGCGCGCTGCCGCAGGCAGCAGCCGCTGCAGCTGGTTGTACCGGCGTCGATGCGCCGCACCCGCCCCTTGCGCACCCACACGTCAAGCATGGCGCGCATCGCGTCCGGTTGGGTCTCGAAGCGATTTGCCAGATCAGTGAGCGGGGCTCGGCCCCGCCCGCTGAGATACGTCCGGACATCAGCAAGGATCATCGCCGCTTACTCCGCCGCCGCCGCGGGGATGGCGCGGGCATCCTCGCCAGCACCGGCACGCCGCAGCAACACCAGCGCGAGACCGAAGACCACCAGCACCCCGACGATCCACGACAGGGCGGAGGCCGGATCGCGGCTGAAGGTTCCCGCCTGGAACGCGATCACTGCTGCGCCGTAGCCGAGTCCGGTGGTCCACAGCGACGCAAACATCGCCCAGCGCGGCCCGGTCTCCCGCCAGATCGCAGCGAGTGCCGCGACACACGGCATGTAGAGCAGCACCGCCAGAAGATAGGCGAAGGCCCCGACCTGCCCGTCGAAGCGCGCCACCATGGCACCGAAGGTGCCGACCGCGACCTCTTGTTCTTCCGCCGCGGTCTCCAGGTCACTGGTGTCGTCGATGGTAATGCCCAGCGGATCGGTCAACGCACTGGTCAGGTCAGCGAGATTGGCTGGGATACTTGCGAAAGCCTCCTCGACGCCGGCCATCAGGTCGACGCCGCCCTCGTTCACTGCTTCGCCAGACGCGTCTGCCGCAACTTCACCGGCGGCCGAACCCGCAGCAGTCGAGTCATCCGTCGCCGCCTGATCCGATACGGCCAAGGCGCTGTAAAGCGCGTCCAGCGTACCGACCACCGCCTCCTTGGCAAAGATGCCGGTCACCATGCCGACCGTGGCGGCCCAGTTGTCCTCGCGGATCCCCATCGGCGCCAGGACCGGCGTTATCGTCTGGGCGACTTTCGCCAGCACCGAGCGCTCGGTGTTCTCGTTGCCGAACGACCCGTCTGTTCCCCAGGATCCGAGCACGGTCAACACCATGACGATCGGCACGATCACCTTCCCGGCGCGGAACACGAACTGCTTCAGACGGTCCCAGGTGCGCAGCAGAACACCCTTCAGCGTCGGCAGGTGATACGGCGGCAGTTCCATGACGAACGGCGCCGTCTCGCCACGCAGGACGGTGCTCTTCAGCACCATCCCCGTCATCACCGCGAAGAGGATGCCGATCAGGTAGAGGGCGAACACGAGATTCTGGCCCCCAACCGGGAAGAAGGCGGCGGCGAACAGTGCATAGACCGGGAGCCGCGCCCCGCAGGACATGAACGGGGCCATCATCACCGTCAGGATGCGATCCCGCCGGTGCTCCAGGGTACGTGTCGCCATGATCGCGGGCACGTTACAGCCGAATCCCACGATCAACGGGATGAACGACTTGCCGGGCAGGCCCACGCTGCGCATCACCCGGTCGGTCACGAAGGCCGCCCGTGCCATGTACCCGNNGTCTTCCAGGAACGACAGGAACAGATAGAGGCAGGCGATGATGGGGATGAAGGTGGCAACGGTCTGGATACCGCCGCCGATGCCGTCGGCAAGGACCGTCACCAGCCAGTCGGGGCTGCCGAGACTGGCAAGCAAGGCCCCGAAGCCATCCACCGCGAACGTGCCCACCAGAATGTCGAAGAAATCGATGAAGGCGCTGCCGACGTTGATGGTGAAGAGAAACAACAGATACATCACCGCGAGGAAGATCGGGATCCCCAGAACCCGGTGCAGCACCACCCGGTCGATACGATCGGATAGCGTGCGCCGAACGACGCCTTGCCGCCGCGTCGTCTCGCGAACGAGCGCATTCGCCATCCCGTAGCGGGCATCGGCGACCAGGATGTCGAAATCCTCGCCCGCCCGTTCCGCCGCCTGCCCGGCAACCGTGCGCGCCGTCTTGCGGAGCGACTCCGGAACCTGCGCCAGCGCGCCCTCATCTTCCTCCAGCAGCTTCAGCGCCAGCCAGCAAGGATCAAAACGCCGCGCCTCGGCTGGCCCCTTCACCGCGGGCACGAGCTCAGCGATCGCCCAATCGACCTCCGGTCCGTAGCTGAGATCAACCGTCGGCGGTGTGGCACTGCCGACCGCCGCATTGATCTCGCGCTTCAGGGCATCNAACCCCTGGCCACGGTTGGCGACGAGCGGCACCACCGGACAGCCGATCCGTTTGGCGAGCGCCGGCGCGTCGATCTCGATCCGGCGCTCCCGCGCAACGTCGAGCATGTTCAGGGCGACGACCGTCGGGACCCGCATCTCCAGCAGCTGCGTGGTCAGATAAAGATTACGCTCCAGGTTGGAGGCATCGACAATGTTGACGACGAGCCCGGCCTCACCCGACAGCACAAAGTCGCGGGCGATCCGTTCGTCGATCGAGGATTCACTCGCCACCGAAAGCGAATAAACACCCGGCAGGTCCACCACCTCGATCGTCGCCGTATCCGAACGATAGCTGCCGGACTTGCGCTCGACGGTCACTCCTGGCCAGTTGCCGACCTGTTGCCGGGCGCCGGTCAGCGCGTTGAACAGCGTCGTCTTGCCGCAGTTGGGATTGCCAACGAGACAGATTGTGAAGTCGGTCATCGTTCAACCCTTTCCACCTGCAGAAGTTGCGCTTCGTTCTTGCGCAGGCTCACCGAATAGCCACGCACCTGGATTTCCACCGGGTCACCCAGCGGTGCGGCGCGGACGACAGCGAATTCGGTACCAGGCGTGAGCCCCATCGCCAGCAGCTTCTCCCGATACGATCGATCGCCCCGCTCGATACGGACAATGCGGCCGGCTTCACCGGCCACCAGTTCTCCCAGACCAATACTCATCGTCCACCTTCCCCGTGCGGAGCATCGCTGAGACGGACGACCATCACGCGGTGGGCCATGCCGGTGCCAAGCGCCAAGCGCAAATCGTCACGGCCGACAATCATCTGACCTCCGGGATTGCGGCTGATCACCATCAATTCGCAACCGGGGATCAGCCCCAGATCGCAAAGCTTGCGGTTCACCCCTTGCCCGCCTCCAATGGCGACGACGCGCACCCGCTCGCCTTCCGATGCGAGCATCAAAGGAAAGGCGCCGACGCCGGCACTGAATGCATCCATCTTTGTTAAGCCTCCCTGAGGCGCCGGTGGGCTGAAGCGCCATCGATTAGCACCGGCACGCTGCTAGTGCAACTCATTCTCACATTTTGACCGTAGAAATGATATGGTCATATGCAATGCGTGACGAATCGCAAATTCGCATGCCCTGCATGCGAAAGACCGTGACGGCCGCGATCGCGATAGCCGGCCCTCATCCCCACGGGGCACCGGCCTCAGGGCAATTGTGTCATGGCAACTGCCTCAGGGTTCCCCGCCATTCGCCCGTAGTGCGAACGTCCCGCAAGCAGAGTCGCTCCGGATCCTGCCAGCGCTCCTGCCAGCGCTCCGGCCCGGCCGATCGAAGCCGGAAGGATCCGCCGTACCTACAGCGCGTTCCAATATTCATCAGGCATGTCACAGGCGAGGCTCATCGCACCTGCGGCACCGCTGTACAGCGGATCGGGGACACAGGTCACCTGTGCCGGACCATATTCGGCCAGCCGTTCCTGCAGGTGTGTGTGCAGACCGCGGATCAAACTGCCGCCGCCGGCGAGCACCACGTTGCCACGAATCTGGTCCTGGTACTCGGGATCGAACCGGGCGATCATCTCCAGCGTCGTCTCGACGAGTGCCGGCAGGATGCCCTCGCAGGCACGTCGCATTTCGGCCGTGATATCGTGCGCCGTCGGCCTGCCATCGACCGGGATCATCACCTCGACCCGCGATGACGGCTTGCCGACGAAGCTGTGCTCCTCCTTGAAGTGCCGTGCCATGTTCAGGTTGATGTCGGCAGCAGGATAGCGCTCGCGCACGAAGCTCAGCAGCTGCTGGTCGATCCAGTCGCCGGCGGTTGCGACGGTGCGCTGATCCTCCTCGCCCGGCATGCTGCCGTGCATGATGCAGAAGTCCATGGTGCCGGCGCCGATGTCGATGATCAGGGTGTTGTCGAGCATGTTCAGCCCGTAAGCGACGGCGAACGGCTCGGAAACCACCATCGAGGCGGAAACATAGTCGGCGACCGCGTCCTTGATCGCCAGCTGGTTGGAGCGGAACGACTCTGCCGGCACGCCGATCACCGCACGCACACGCGTCTCGGATCGCGGACCGACCAAATCGATCAGATGCTGGATCAGCGCGCGCACCGCCTGGCGGTCCCGTTCGCCCTCCTTGACCACGCCGCTCTCAAGCGGCCGGAACAGCTCGACCGACAGCCGGTGGTCGAGCGCATCCTCGCCGAACACCACCGGCTTGCCCACGACCTTACGCGCGATGAAATCCTTTGGCCAGCCGACATAGCTTTCAACCCACTTCTTCTTGCCGTTGCTGGCCGAGATCGCACTGCGCGACGTGCCCAGGTCGACGCCGATGACGAGTTCGTCATCCGTTGCCGTATCCACCGTTCTCTCCTTTGCTGATGCTCTGCTCATGCTGCGCTTCTCCGCTGGACTGTCCGTTGCGCTGGCCCCCGTTGCGTTGGTCGATGTAGGCGATGAGGCCGCGTCCCAGGGCTTCGGCGATCGCCTGCCGATACGCCGGCGCGGCAAGACGCGCCGCCTCGCGCCCATTCGAAATGCACGTCACCTCCGCCAGCACGCTCGGAGCCTCAACCCCATGAGGACGACGAAGGGTGCCACCTTCACGCCCGCGCCCAGCGGCCCCGTCCGTCGCATGACGACCGCAAGCAGCTGCGTCTGGACAAAATGCGCCAGCGTCACCGACTCCTGCCGCTTCAATGTGTCGCCCAGCGTTGCCACCAGCTCACGGAAGGCGCCGATCGGCATGCCGGACTCGGCGTTCTCCTGCTGCGCCAGCCGCCAAGTGTCGCCATCGGCCGGCGCACCGAAGTAATAGGTCTCCACAGCGTTGGCCCGTGCGTCACCCAGTGAATTCGCATGAATGGAGATGAACAGGTCGGCAGCGGCGGCGTTCGAGATTTCGACCCGATGTGCCAGTGACACGGTCTTGTCGTCGTCGCGTGTCAACACAACGCGCACCCCTTGATCGCGGCGCAGCAGTATTGCCAGCCGTTTTGCCACGTCGAGTGTCAGATCCTTTCGTACAGACTGCGCCCGTCGACCGCGACGCCTACAGCTCCCGGATCGACGCCGCCATGCCCTGGATCGATGACGACGGTGTGCACCGTCAAGCCGAAGAGGGAGGCCAATGGCCGCTGCTCGCCCGCTGCCAGCAGCCTCGTGCCGGCACGAACACCATCGCTGGCTGTCAGTCTGTCACGATTATTCGATATCGGACTGGCGCCAGCTGCCAGACCGGTATCCGGCTTCAAATCCGCATCCGGGGCTGAATCGGCCGCGGACGACGCTGCAGACGATAGCGCATGTACGTCCGACGCGGAGGGCTCTGGCACGGAAGTCACCGAGCCCGAAGGCAGGCTCTCGATCTCGGCAGCCGGTGGTGCTTCCCGGCCGATATCCGCAGCGTCCGCAGAAAAGCCTCCTCGCCGATCTGCCGATTGCACCAGGTCCGAGCCCGGAATGATCAGCAGCAAAACCAGCGTGCATGCCAGCGCGGCGGCACTCAAACTCCAGAATTCGGACGGATGGCGAACACGCAGCGATGGTCCGGTGCCGGGTGAAGAGCGTGTCGCCCGGCGATCCATGCTGGCGGGAGCGGCAATGCCCAGATTGTTCTCGAATACGCGATGCAGAATTGCCCGACGACCGACGGCGGACTGCGAACATGGTGCGGTGCCGTGCGTGGTCGGCACATGCTCTCTCCTGCACGGGTGATCTACCCAACGGCGTCGACGAGCACATCCTGCGACGCCGTGCGGCGGCACACACCGCCGCACGACACCGATATAGACCAGGCTACCATGTTTGGGGTAATTTTATCAAGTTTGCGTTGATGAACGCCTGCTCCGGCATCCGCAAGGACTGCGGAAAGTCCCGGAGGAACCACGCTGCTTGTGCGGCCTCACGACCACCGGCGCTGTGACCTGCGGGGCAGCGGCCATGACGCGATCACCTTCGGCCTTGCCTCTTCAGGCACCAATTTTTGCGCGGGTAAAAATTCAAGAAATCTCTCAAAAATTGTCAAACGTGCCGGATTGACTTTGTTTTCAAGGAACGCGAAAAACATAAAAACATTTGGGTAAACAGGTACATCTTTTGGGAGGTGTACCCGCCCTGTCAGGGGGAGATGTGCGCTATCGGGAATTGATGGCGGCAACATTGCACGGCGGTGCCAGCGGGTTGTTTCCTGTATCCGCTTGGCAGCATCATCCTGTTGCCGATCAAGACACAAATTCATTGGTCGAAGCCACTCTAGGCTTCCACAAAATCAAGATTTCGACTTTGTAAAATTGACACCTGCCTCGACTTGGCAGTCTCACGATCGTGGGCTGCAGGATCTCTGGGCTGGCGACTTTATTGGTCGACGCGAAGTTATGGGACAAACTATCCGGTCGGTTGAGGACTGGTCTGATCTTAAGGCCCTGAACCCTTTCAGCGGATTCACCGGGAAGATCGTGGCCGCCGCAGCCCGGCTCAGAAGCCGTTTGCCCAGCCACATTCCGGTTATCGCAACCGTCTTCAATCCAGTTTTCCAGGCTTCGCAGTTGCGAGGGTTCGATGCATTACGAGATGACATGCTGCAGGCACCCCAACTCGTGAGAACCGCACTCGATCACTTAAGCAACGACACAGAGCGAACAATCCAAGCGCTGCGCGATGCCGGCGTTGATGGGATTTTTTCGCAACTCAGCAAGCGCAGGAAGCTATTGTGGACGAAATATTGTGGAAGTCCATAAGTCTTTCCAATGATATTTCCTGTCTTGCCGCTTGCGATGGTCTTCCATTTAATTTTCTGCATCTGCACGGGTCAAAGGTCCATACCAGCCTTTACAGAAATTGTAGTGTCGTCATGCATTATGATCACGGTGCGTCCAATCCCCACCCCGCACACTGGCTGGCGCGTTTCCGGCAGGGCTTTCCACAGGCCCAGGAGCGGAGGCGACCCTGCTGAAGGCTCATCCGCACAAGATCGACGAAGAGGTCGTAGCGTTGCGCCGTTCGATGGTGGGGCAGCGCTTTATCCTCTGCCCAGGCTGTTCAGTTCCGGTAACGACAGCGCAAGCGCAAATCGACGCGTTCGCTCAAGCTGCCCGTCGTCCTTTGCAAAATGCGGCATGACAATCACCGAAATGATTCACCCCATCGATTTCGGCGGTCCGCAAGATCGCCCCATGACGCCCTTCGGATATGATGATCTGAATCGCAGTGTACCGGCCCGCTTTTTCACATCGCAGCGCAATATCCGGACCGGTTGGCAATTAGCGATGCCGAACTTGAGCTGAGCTACGCAAATGCGGCGGAGCGCGTCCGGCGGGCGGCATATGCCGTGCTGAAAAACCTGGGACCAGGAACCGAGCCGGTGGCCATCGCGCTGGATCATGGAGCGCGTTTCCCCCTGATCATGATGGCAGTGCTAGCAGCCGGTCGGGCCTATGTGCCTTTGGACGTCGATTTTCCGATCGAACGGAACGCTCACATCTTGTCCCACAGCGGCGCCTGTGCCCTCATCGCTGATTCAAAGACGACCGAACACTTACGTAACCGCTTACCCGATAATCTGCAGACGCTAACACCGGATGACCTGTGGTCTGGCCGAGGCGAACCGACTCTGCCAGACATTTTGCCGGATGCAGTTGCATATATCATCTATACGTCCGGTTCTACGGGCGCACCCAAGGGCATTGTTCAAAACCAGAGAAATCTTTTGCACGATGTAATGCAGTATACTCAGGCTATTCACGTTAATTTTGAAGACAGAATGACACTTCTATATTCCCCTTCTGTCAATGGCGCTATCCGCGATATTTATGGATCTCTCTTAAACGGAGCAACATTATATGCATTTTCGCTCAAAAAACTGGGAGTATCTGCGCTTTGTGCCGCATTCGAGGCTGCGGGCATCACGATCTATCATTCTGTTCCTACGATTTTCCGCCAGATATGTACGGCTCTGCAACAGGGCACAGTCCGGCTGGACCAGGTCCGGCTGGCCTATCTGGCTGGAGACAGGCTGGACCCGGATGACGTCATCGCGTTCCGGCGGAATTTCCCGTCAGATGCGCTGATCTTGACCGGCATTGGTTCCACCGAAAACGCAACGCTTTACCGGCACTGGTTCATCGCGAAAGACACCGCGATTGACGGCAGCAAGGTTCCCGTCGGGCGTGCCCTTCCTGACCGCCATGTTCGCCTGATTGACGATCACGGCAACGAGGTTCGAAAAGGTGAAGTGGGCGAGATCGAGGTGACCAGCCGGTATATGGCCTTAGGCTACCATAAGAGAAGCGACGGATTTGGGGTTTCTTCTGATGACCCCTTGGCACGGGTATTCAGGACTGGAGACTTGGGCCGCCTGCGTCCAGACGGATTGCTCGAATTCCGCGGCCGCAAGGATGATCAGATCAAGCTGCGTGGCGTGCGCATCGAACCAGCATTCGTTGAAGCCGAATTACGCACGCTTTCCGAGGTGGTTCAGGGCGCAATTGTTGTCCGCCGCTGTGGCACGGTCGCGACGGCCTTGGTCGCGTACTGGGTGGCCAATCCTGGGCACGAACAGGCCCAGATTCGAGCGCTTCTTGCCGAGCGTTTGCCAGAGGTAATGGTTCCCTCCCAGGCCGTTCGGGTGCCCAGCCTGCCATTGCTGGACAACTTCAAAATCAACCGGCACGCCTTGCAGTGCTGGGACCAGCTGTTACAGGTCAAGATCCGTCGTGAACGACCCGCTGCCGATCCTGTGACACGGCAGATCCAAATTGGTTTTCAGGACATTCTCGGCCGATCGATTGCCGAAAACGATATGCTGACCAGCCTCGAACCCGACTCGTTGCAATGGCTGCAGCTGCAATTGTTTTCGAGGAGTTCACGGGACGGCCAATGACAATGGAATTTCTTCGATCGCTGGCTGATCTACCGCTGGCTAAATTGGCATCAGCATGCCGAGCCTAGATTTCCTCGAAGCCCATTTGGGCGCAGTCGCCACCGGACGGGAATCATTCGATCCGAGCCAAGCAGGAGTAGGACTTTGGCTGCACGCCATTGAACGCCGCTTTCTTTCCATAGACCGCAAGAGCCTGCTCGCATTGCTCTCCAGGCTTAATGAGGCGTTTCCGAAAACCCCGCGGCTGGAAATCTACCTGAGATTTTCACTGCAGATATCGATCTCCCCGACAAGCGATTACCTTTTGTAGATACAGAACGGGCAGACATAAACTGGGTCCTGCATCCGAACAGCGATCGCGTCATTTTTGTCTGCTGTAATGGCCGAAATTTTGGCGTGCCTCTGCCCATGTTGCATATCTGGATATGTCAAGTCCCGGCGCATATTGTGTATCTGCGAGATTTTTCAGGCCGTCGTTTCTTAACAGGCATCAAATCGATTGGATCTTACGACGTAACTATCGAAACACTAAAAACAAAAATGCGAGAGACCGAGTGACCAGATCCTGCACATTAGGGATTTCCAGCACAGCGTACGGAGCGTTGAAACTGGGCTTGTCTTTAAATACGAACAGAGTCGCATTGCTGGCTGGTGCGACTAATCTAAACCCGGAATTTATCGTGGAACATAATCTACAAAATTCCCTCAACGTTGACAGTATTATCCCTACGCACTTTGATCAATTGATGGATCTTGCGGAAGAAGTGAGGCAGCACCTCAAACCTCCCAGAATCGGGACTTGGTACAGTCCACATATTCGTCGAGACCGGCTTCAGGCGGAGAGCTTACGTAGATGTCCGAGCGCAGAGTTGTTTCCACTGCAAGCTTGCAACGAGCATAACGTCGTACGATGGCTATTAAAAAATGGACAATTAATGGATGTGATACGTTGGACAACGCTCGATTCTGATGAATGTGGAGATGAATAGCGCAAAATATTAGTTCATTTCTGTCGACATTCATAATACACGTTCAAATCACATAAATTTTTCTGCATTCGACGTTATTGGAGAATGCTATTCATTGCTCTGCACCATAGTGACGGACAATTACCACCAATTTAGACGCGAATTCATCCAGTCGTCTGAGGTCGTGATGCCAATCCCGTGAACAGTTACATACTCGACGCTCCGTCAAGAACGCTGCTGCGCGACGCTCAGCGCCAGTGGCTCGCCTCTCGCGATGCCGACCGGGCGTTCGAAGGTGGACCGTGGGCACAGGATCAAGGCTCGATGATGCACGTCATCCTGAACAGCGCCGCAGTGGACCGGGTGCGGGCACGGACGCAGGCGCTGCGAGGCTATCTCGTGGTCTTCGAATAATTCCCTGAGCGCGTGCTGCCCCTGACCACCTGCGCAGAAGTCTTTCATGCCCGCCAGTCCGGCCTCCGGTTCCTGTACCGATTGAAACCACGCTGCAGGATCACCAGACCTGATTTCATGACCCGGATCAGAGTGCATGGCCCTGTTCGCCACGACGCTATGGTGCGAATTTCCTGTCCAGGTGAACGTAGTGTTGTTCTTTCTTTCGTCAGGTGCCGATCATGGATAATGCTTCGATCTCTTCACCCACGAAATCCTTATCAATTACCGAATTTCTCGCCGGGGATCACATCCGTCGCGGTGACATTGTGCTCTGTCGCGGCAAGAAGAGCGCGTTCTCCCGCCTTATCCGGTGGGCCACGCGCAGCTACTTCAGTCATGCCGCGCTGGTCTTCGTCACGCCCGATCGCGATCAGAATTTCAACAATACATTTCTGATCGATCGATCACCAGTGGCGTCGACCTGACAGACCTTCGCCATTACGTCGTCGACCATTCGGATGATTATGACGTGGCGATCCTGCGGTTCGAGGCACCATGGTTCACCGACGACCATGCGTGTCTGATCCGTGGCGTCATGCTCGATTTCATTAAGGCGGAATACGACTTCAATACGGTCTGGCAGCTCGCCTGGACGGTGGCGAAGCGGGTGGCATTTTGCATACAGGCGCGGGTCGCGGGCCTGCAGTCAACGCTGGAGCGGACGTATGCGCAAGGCCAGCTCGCGCCAGGCCAGTTCATCTGCAGCGGCTTTGTCCAGTATGGCTTTTACGACGCCGTCGACCGCTGCATCCGGCGTGGAACCCTACCCGAGGAGTGCCGGCAAGACGTGCTGTTCCGCTCCGGCTTGGCGGTACCGCCGGAGCACGCGATGCTGCTGTCGACGACCCCGAAGATCTGGCCTCCAGCCCACTGCTCAGCTGGCAGTTCCTGATCCTGCAGGGCATCGTGCATCAGGTGCAGAGCCGTGATGAAGCTTACACTTTGTTGAGCGAGGCATACGGCCCGCTCAGCGTGCCCTCTGACAGCCCTGGCTCTGGCAGCTAGCGGGATCGCTGGCAGTCATGTTGCAGTCGGAAAAGGCCGTCTGGTCAGCCGCAACCGGGTCGACATTCGTTGATTGGTAGGTATGACTGTCGCTATCGTGCGAGGTGCAGGTCCAGTAAAGCGGATCGTCGGCACAGGCGGATAACCCGCCCGCAACCACCAGGGCCAACGTGCCCGTCCGTCCCAGGTGCCACAGCAGCATCGACCGCCTCTCCTCCCCGTTGTGCATCGCCACGCACATCAGCGGCGCACCATGCGCCATTCCGGCAGCGCTGCCAAGGTCCGCACCAAGGAAGGAAAGCGCGCGACAGGATCAGTGAACTGTCGCGTCCTCCCGTTCCAACATGGCGGTGGCAGTCAGCGCCCCCTGCCGCCACGCCTCGACCAATTGCAGTGCGTACTCACGCCCTTCGTCGTCTTCCGACGCCTCGACGAGTTGCCGGATTTCCGCCAAGTCAAGAACGTGTCGAAAACCCCTGCGGTAGGCCTGTTTCGGTGTCACGGCACGGTCCCCTTCCAGATGCCGGTCCAGGGTACCGCAGGAAAGTGAACGAGTTCTTGTCGGCACGGAGACTCTATCGCCGCGGCGCCGGCTAGGGCGGACCTGTCCGTGGTCCGCCCCGCAGATGCGCCGCGCCTAAGCCAGAGCGACGACGGCCTCGCCCGCCAGCTTGACCTCGCCGGCCTCGTTGGCTGCCGTAAGCTCGAGCTTCACCCGCTTCTCGCCTTCGGCCTCCATCTTTTCCGCCACCTTGCCGGTGACGATGATCTTCTCGCCAACCCGGGTGATCTTGGTGAACTTGGTGGAGAAGCTGCGCAGCGCCGACTGCGGCACCCAGGAGGTCACGCCGCGGCCCAGGTAGGCCATGCTCAGCATGCCATGCGCGAACACGTCGCTCTGGCCGGCTGCCTTGGCGTAATCGATGTCGATGTGCATCGGGTTGTGGTCGCCCGAGGCACCGGCGTACAGCGCCAGGGTGGTGCGGGAAATCGGGGCGGTTTCCAGCTTGATCGGCTCGTCACCAACGTTGACGTCGGCGTATTTCGGCTGTGCCATGATCTGATGCTCGCTGCTGCCTAGTTGATGACGACGATGGTGCGTTGAATGTCGGCGACGAGGACACCGTCCTGGTTGGTGGCGGTCGTATCTTCGACGATGAATTCCATCGCGCCGCCCTTCTTGTCGAAGATGTTGGAAACCTTGGTCACGAAGGTGATCTTGTCCCCGGCACAGATCGGCGCGTAGTACTTGAACGACTGCGAACCGTGCAGGATCTTGCCGACCGGCACACCCATCGCCGCGATGTTGTCCCACAGCGAATTGGTTTCCATCTCCAGGCAGAAGGTAAACGTCGGCGGCGCCGGCAGCGACGCATACCCAGCTGCCTTGGCAGCCTCTTCATCGGAATAGACCGGATCGGTCTCGCCGATGGCCTTGGCGAAGAATTTCAGACGCCCCTTCTCAACGTCCACCGTCTGCGGCGCGGTTGTCCGGCCGATGTGTTTCTTGTCAATCATTTCCGAACCCTCGAGGTTGTTGCCGGCGGGGCCGATCCCCTGCTCCGACCGCCTTCCGCGGTCGCAGACCCGGACCGGGATGTAGCGGAAGGCAGCTTCGCGACTGGGCGGTTGTGAGTCAAGCCGCCGCCCCGCCGGTGCACCCGCATCGTGCGCGCGGCGATTTCAGAAAACGCCCGCTTCCAGTCCGGCGGCCATCAGCGTACCCAGTTCGCGGCACTGATCAACGAACGCATCCTGCCAGGGGCCGCGGCAGATCAATGGCGGCTGAGCGGGGCGCCAGCGCAGGCCGGTGGTAATGCTCTCGACGGCCCGGCGGGTGCCGGTGCCGTCGTGGCCGGCGCGCACGTAGAGCGCATAGGCGAGGCCTTGCGTGCGCTCCAGACACGGATAGTAGATGCGGTCGAAGAAGTCCTTCAGCGCGCCACTCATGTAGCCGAGGTTCTCGGGCGTCCCCAGCACGACCGCGCTCGCGACCAGCACATGTTCGGGGTTCGCCTCGAACGGGCTCAGCGCCTGCACCTCGATGCCCTCGATGTCGGGGGCTGATGCGCCCTCGATCACCGCGTCCAGCATCCGCCGCGTGTTGTCGGACGGTGCATGCGCCACCACCAGCAGCCGCTTCGCGCTCATTGTGCCACTCCTCCGTGCGATTCCCGGCCGATGCGCAGCCGTATTGCCAAGCACCCGCCGACCCCGTAAGACCCAAAGGACGTCGATGACCGGCAACGCGAGCGTCCGCCTCGCACGGCCATTCCCTCTCCTGCCGAGGCCTGCACCATGTGGCTGGGTATTGGACAATACGATCAGTACTACCTTTCGGTGCTCGTTGTGCTCGGGACGATGTCGGCTGCGGCGTTCCTGCTCTGGCTCTGCCAGCGCTCGCGGTGGGTGCCGTTCCTTCGCACCTTCCGGGGTATCGCCCAGAACTTCCTGACCGTCATCAACGTCATCTTCGCGCTCAACCTCGCGTTTCTCGCCAACGACACCTGGAACGCGCGTGACCGGGCACTGGATGCGGTCTTCCAGGAAGGCGGCAACCTGCGCACCATTCTCGATCTGGCCGAACACCTGCCGGATGCCGAACGCACCGAAATCGACCAGGCGGTCCAGCGCTACGGCGATCTCGTCGTCGATACGGAATGGCCACTGCTTGCCCGCCGGCTCAGCAGTCCGCAAACGGACGATGCGCTCGATGCACTGGTCTCGCGGATCGCGCGACCCGATGTGGCGACCCACGCCGGGACCAGCGTGCAGGCGCTGATGCTGCAGCAGACCGTGCAGGTGCGCAACAGCCGGGAGCTGCGGATCGCGCTCAGCCGCACCCACGTCAATCCGCTGAAATGGCTGGGAATGGCGTTCCTCGGCTTCCTCACCATGATCTCTATCGCCATGGTGCACGTGGAGCAGCCCCGCGCCGAACTCCTCGCCGTGCTGCTGTTCGCCACCGCCGCCGCCCCCACCGCCGCCATCATCCTCGTCCACGGCAATCCGTTCCAGCATCCGATGGCGATCAGTTCACAGCCGATCCTTGACGCGATCACAGCGGGATCCCCCGCACAAGGAATCGATCTTTTGCACCCCGAGACCGATCGCTGAGCAGCATCGCCCGACGACGCCTTCACACACAATCTGGCTGGGCTGTATATCAATCATATTGAATGTTGCGTCGCGATAAGATATACGGAGATCCCTGCAATCAACCGGGGTTTCAATGAACGACGCCCATTCAGGCCTGTCACCCTTCGAACAGGAGTGGCGAACCCGTGTCACCGCAATTACGGCGGCGGCCGAGATTCTGCGCGACTACCGCTGCCTGCCTGAGGCGGAGCGGAACCGCTTCATTGCCGTGATCATCGAGGAAAGCGACCGCTTGAGTCGCATCTTTGAACAGTGCCGCCAGCTTCCGGCCCCATGCCCGCACCACGCCTCGACGGTATTCTTGCACAGCTGAACGTCGGGTACGTTCACTGTCTCCGATGCGTGGTCCCGACCGTCGCATTAACACCGGAGTGAACGGGAATTACGCGTCCGCTCCGGGTCACGAAGCAGCCCAACTCGTCGTCCGAGCCGCACCACCCCGTCCGTTTAAGAGGCAGATGGCACGGGGAGTTCCCCAGTGCGGGGGACCGTGGTAGATCCGCAGCATGCTGCGCATTGACAAGCTGACCTACCGCGTCGGTGGCCGGGTGTTGCTGGACCAGGCCGATGCGGCGATCGACATCGGCCACCGCGTCGGCCTCGTCGGCCGTAACGGCACCGGCAAGACGACACTGTTGAAGATCATCGCTGGCAAGCTCGAGCCCCACGCCGGACACGTCGTGGTTCCGGCGCGCTGGCGTGTCGGCATGACAGCTCAGGAAGCACCGGGCGGCAATGCCAGCCTCGTTGAAACGGTGCTTGCGGCCGATCATGAACTTGCCGGCCTGACGGCCGAAGCGGAAATCGCTACCGATCCACACCGGATTGCCGAGATCCACGCCCGGCTGCACGAGAAGCGGGCACATGCGGCGCCGGCGCGCGCCGCGCGCATCCTTGCCGGCCTCGGATTCGACGAAGCGGCGCAGCAGCGGCCGTGCGCCGAATACTCCGGCGGCTGGCGGATGCGCGTGGCACTCGCCGGGCTGCTGTTCTGCGAACCAGACCTGCTGCTGCTCGACGAGCCCACCAATCACCTCGACCTGGAAGCGGCGCTATGGCTGGAGGACTGGCTGAAGAGCTACCCCGGCACGCTGCTGCTGGTCAGCCACGACCGCGGCCTGCTGAACCGGGCGGCGCAGGAAATCCTGCACCTGGAAGGGGCCCGGCTCACCCTGTACGCCGGCGGCTACGACCGGTTCGAGCAAGCGCACCGGATGCGCCTGGAGCAGGAGGGCAAGCTGAGGGAAAAGCAGGCCTCGCAGCGCGCTCACCTGCAGGCGTTCGTCGACCGCTTTCGTTACAAGGCATCGAAAGCGAAACAGGCACAGTCGCGGCTGAAGATGCTGGCGCGGCTTGAACCCATTCCCGAAACCCGCGACGAACCGCCGATTCGTTTTACGTTTCCCGATCCGGAGCCGCTGGCACCGCCGTTGTTAAGTCTGGACAGGGTTGCGATCGGCTACGACGGCCGAGCGGTCCTGAAGAACATCGGTCTGCGTCTGGATACCGATGACCGGATCGCGCTGCTGGGTGCGAACGGCAATGGCAAGTCGACGCTGATCAAGCTGCTCGCCCGACGGCTGGAGCCGATGGCGGGCGAGGTGGTCCGTTCGGGCAAGTTGAAGATCGGCTATTTCGCCCAGCACCAGGCGGAAGAACTGGACACGGACGCGACGCCCGTGCTGGAACTGGCGCGCAGGCGTCCGCGCGATCCCGAGGTGATGCTGCGGGCGCACCTTGGTCGCTTCGGCTTTACCCAGGAACGCGCTGATACGAAGGTCGGCAACCTGTCCGGTGGCGAAAAGGCGCGGCTGCTGTTCGCCCTGATCACCTGCGAGAAGCCGCACATCCTGTTGCTGGACGAACCCACCAACCACCTGGACGTGCTGTCACGCGAGGCGCTGGTGGAGGCACTGGCCGAGTTTCAGNGGGCTGTCGTCCTCGTCAGCCACGACCCGCACGTGCTCGGCCTCGTGGCGGACCGCTTCTGGCTGGTGGACCAGGGGCGGGTCGAACCGTTCGAGGGCGACCTGGACGACTACCGCGCGCGGTTGAGCGCGTCGCGTCCGCGCTCCGATGCGGCTAGCGGGCGCGAGGCGTTGGCCGACGGCAGCGGCGCAGCCGTGAGCCGCAAGCACCAGCGCAGGCTGGCGAGCCAGCGTCGCGAAGCCCTGGCACCGCTGAAAAAGCGCCTCACCACAGCTGAGCATATGGTCGGGCGACTGGAAATCGAGCGTACAAAAGTTCTGGACGCGCTTGCGGATCCGGCACTTTACAGCAGCGAACCGGCACGGGTCGCAGATCTGCAAAAGCGCCTGGGGCAGGTCGAACGCGAGCTTGGCGACGCCGAGGATGCGTGGGTCGAGCTGCAGGAGGCCTGGGATCAGGCGCAAGCGGAAGCTGGCTGAACAAGCCCATTCCTATCTCCATCCGGGCTTCACCTCCGGGCTAAATAAAATGCTCCGCAGTTGCATTGTCCGACCGCGCACGGCATGCTGCAACGCGTTCTTGAGCCACCTCCGGCGGCCTTCATGCACCGCATCACCCTTCAAAAGGCGACACGCTTTATCGCGAAGGCGAGATAGCGGACCTCGCCTATCTCGTTCTCGACGGCGAAATCGAGATGCAGCGCCTCGGCTTGCCGGTCACCGTCGGCTCCGGCTCCGTGATCGGCTTCGCCGGCCTGCTCGGCACCGCCTATGGATCCACCGCTTTGACACCAACGGCTGCCACTTGCTCGCCTTCACCCGCAAGGAACTACGGGAATCATCCGCTCCGATCCCGATCGGGCGCTGCAAATCATCGATGGCATCATCGAGCTGGTGAACAAGGTGAACAAGGCACAAGATGCAATCCCTCACGGGTAACGCCCCAGTGTTCGAGCAACATCAGATCAAGCGAAATCGCTTGATCTGATGTTGCTCTAAACTCTCGGAAATCACAGCAGGAAGGAAAAACGGGGTCGCAAACCTTACCCAGCGGATTGAATGCTCGACTTTTCCTTGGCTATGAATGCAACGGAGACCACCATGCGCGCCGATCGTCAAGGCAATACGCTTTCCGGAGCGAGCGTCGAGGCAGCCGCACAGTTGGACGAAGCTGTGGAGGCCTTCACCCTTTATCGCGGGGATCCCATCGCACTAGCCGAACAGGCTCTTGTCGAGGCCACGGATTGCACCATGGCGCATATCTTCAAGGCCTACGTCCTGGCGCTCGCGACCGAGCCTGAGGCAACGCTCGACGCGCGCGGGATCGTCACGCACGTGAAGACGCTGCCTGCCAACGAACGGGAACGCTCGCACATCGCAGCCCTGGAACACCTCGTGGCGAACAACTGGACCGCTGCGGGTCTCGCGCTCGATGTCCACTGCATGCACTTTCCCNTGGACATCGTTGGCTTGCAGGCGGGGCATTTGATCGACTTCTACCGCGCCAACGCCCGGGACCTTCGTGACCGGATCGCGCGCGTCCTGCCCAAGTGGTCGAACGATCTGCCGGGGTACGGGACCGTTCTCGGAATGTATGCTTTCGGCCTGGAGGAGACGGGCGATTACGGGCGCGCCGAGGCCACCGGCCGCGAAGCCGTCGAACGCCAGCACTTCGATTGCTGGGCGCACCATGCCGTAGCCCACGTGATGGAGATGCAAGGTCGCTCGGCGGACGGCATCGCGTGGATGGAGAGCCGTGAACCCTACTGGTCAGAAGACGACAATCTCTTCAAGGTACACAACTGGTGGCACAAGGCGCTCTATCACTTCGATCTGGGACAGACCGACTTGGCCCTCGCCCTTTACGAGNGATCGATCCGAGCCGAGAAGAGCGCGGTCGCGCTTGACCTGGTGGACGCCTCCGGCTTTCTGTGGCGCGCATACCTGGAAGGGCTCGATGTAAGCGATCGCTGGAGTGACGTGGCCTCCTGCTGGGACAGCCACGCCGATGGCACGCTCTATCCGTTCAACGACTGGCACGCGGCCATGGCGTATCTGGGCTCGGGCCGGTACGCGGAGGTGGAGCGCCTGCTCGGAGCCTATCGCCATAACGCACCGGCCGCCAACGAGACGGCTCGCTGGGCGCGGGAGACGGGTCTTCCCTTGATTGAGGGGTTCGCGGCGTTCTGGCGCGGCGATTACGGCCTCGCCATCGAGCAGCTTCACGGTGCCCGTTTCATCACCAACAGCTTCGGCGGGAGCCACGCCCAGCGCGATATCATCGACTGGACACTTACCGAAGCGGCGCTCAGAAGCGGCATCAGAAAGGTTGCCGAGGCCTTCGTGCATGAACGCCTGGCGTTGAAACCGCACAGCCACCTCAACAGGTGTTTCCTCGACAGGACAACCAAGATGGCAGCGCAAAACAGCGTTGGTGCATGACGTCGGCCCAGGTTCGGTCGGCAGGACGCAGGGCTTGCTCGGGGGTGAAGGCACTGATGCCAGAACCGCCGAGGCACAAGTTACCGTGATGGCGTGGACGGTTCATGACGGCATGTGAATGCCGGAGACACGGGCGTCAATAAGCACCACCGGCAAAACCATTCACCTCATCACTTCAGAACTGCGCAAGACGCCAGCGTTCACGAACTGGCGATGCAGTCTTCCCTACTGTCCATTCTTCCCCGCTGCCATTGCGACCAAAGTCGGTGGACCAAAGTCGGGGCGATCCGAAGCAAAGACTCGTGGCATCCTTGTTCGCGTCCGAACGACCAGCGAAGGCGGGAGATACTTTCGGACCCAGGTTCTCAATGCAGACACTTGCAAAATAGAGAAAGAGACCGAGGAGGAACACGTCATGCAGGTCGAACAGCTTTGGCAATTCCCGATCAAGGAGTTTCATCGCATTCCCCGCGGGCTTCTCGGCCCCGGGTCGTACGAACTGATTGGTGTCGAGGCAAAGAAGCTGGGGTTCAAGCGCTCGCTGCTGACCACAAGCGGGCTCCGCGGCACCGGCGTGATCGACGATATTGTTGGCAAGGTGAAGTATCAGGGCGTCGACGTGATCGTCTACGACAAGATCGAGTCGAATCCGAAAGACTACAACTGCATGGAGATCGCCGATCTCTACATGAAGGAGAAGTGCGACAGCTTCATCTCCGTCGGCGGCGGCAGCACCACCGACGCGACCAAAGGCGCCCGTCTGGTCATCGCCCACGACGGCCGCAACATCAATGATTTCGACGGGTTCAACAAGTCCGAGAACCCGGATAATCCGCCGCACATCGCCGTCAACACCACCGCCGGCACTGGCTCCGAGACCAGCTGGGCGTTCGTCATTACCGATACGACGTCGAACAAGGCACCTTACAAGTGGCTGGGCTTCGACGACAACTGTCCGGCAACACTCAGCATCAACGATCCGGTGCTGCATTTCTCGCTGCCGCAGGACCTGACCGCGTACTGCGGTTTCGACGTGCTGGCACACGCCTCCGAGCCTTATGTCTCACGCCTCGACTTCCTGCCGAGTCTCGGCAATGCACTGAAGGCCGTCGAACTGGTGGCGCAGAACCTGCGCCGCGCCGTCTTCGAGCCCAGCAATTACGAGGCGCGCTACAACATGATGTACGCGTCCTATGTCGCGGCACAGGCGTTCAACAGCGGCGGCCTCGGCATCATCCACTCGATCTCGCACGCCATCAGCGCGTTCTACGACAGCCATCACGGGCTGAACAACGCGATCGGCCTGACGCGTGTGTGGGAATTCAACATGCCGACCTGCTACAAGCGGTTCCGCGACATCGCCCGGGCGATGGGCGAGAACGTCGACGCGCTGAGCGATGTCGAAGCAGCCGACCGCGCCCTCGAAGCCGCGATCAAGCTCAGCCGGGACGTCGGCATCCCGGAAAACTTCGCCAGCATCGGATCGTACACCAAGTCGCAGATGGGCAAGGGCAAGTACGCCCAGTGGCAGAACGGCGGCATCAACGGCGAGGACAAGAACGTCGACCGGATCACCCGCCACGTGCAGGGCGACGGCTCGACCNCCGGCAATGCCCGCGAAGTGACATACGATGCGGTCGCCCCGGTGGTGAAGCACGCGCTCACCGGCACCTACTACCACTAGGCCGCCACGCCTCGACCGAAAACAACACCGGGTACACCACCGGGCCTGCCATCGCACCAGCAAGGTGGGCCCGGAGAGTGGTGTTCGGAGAATGAGTCTTCGAGAGCAGGGATGGCCATGTTCCAGTCGATCGACCAAACGATCGAGCTGTTCGCGTCGCAGCACTACATCTGCGACCGCAAGCTCGCCACCGTCGCCTTCCTGGCCGACCGGCTGAGAAAACCGATCCTGATCGAGNGGCCGGCCGGCGTGGGCAAGACCGAGCTGGCAAAGGTGGCAGCCGCGGCGACCGGACGGCCGTTGATCCGCCTGCAGTGCTACGGCGGGCTCGACGAAACCCGGGCACTGTACGAATGGGAATACGGCAAGCAGCTGCTCTACACCCAGATCCTGCGCGACAAGATCGGTCAGGTCTTCGCGGACGTGTACGACCTGCGCGGCGCCGTTGAGCGGTTACGCCAGCACGAGGACGTCTTTNTTTCGGAGAATTTCATCGTCCGCCGGCCGATCCTGCAGGCGATCACGGCGCCCGAGCCGGTGGTTCTGCTGATCGATGAGATCGACCGGGCGGAGGAGCATTTCGAAGCGTTCCTGCTCGAAGTGCTGAGTGACTACCAGGTCAGCGTTCCCGAACTGGGCACCGTCCGGGCGACGACGCCGCCCTATGTGGTCATCACCAGCAACAACACCCGCGATCTGAGCGACGCGCTGAAACGGCGCTGCCTGCACCTGTTCATCGGCTATCCCGATGCGGCGCGCGAGCTCGCGATCATCCGACTCAAGGTGCCGGGGATCGCCGAGACGCTGGCGGCGCAGGCGGTCAGCGTGATCCAGCGGATGCGCGCGCTCGACCTGCGCAAGGCGCCCAGCATCAGCGAGACGCTGGACTGGCTCTGTGCGCTGGTGCTGCTCAACGCCACCCGCATCGATCGGACCTTGGTCGAAGAGACGCTGCAGCTCCTGGTGAAGTATGAACGAGATATCGACCAGGTGGGTGAGCGCATGGACTGGCTGCTCGAAGGCCTGAACACAGATACCACGGCGAACGAACCGCCCGCTCCTTTGACCGTCGTCCGGCCACCAGCGCCGCAGGCGGTGCCCGATCTGGAAGAAATGGAAGCACGCAAGCGCGAGCACGCCGCCCGTTACTTCGGGCGCGACCGTATTCGTGCCGACAGCACCAAGGAGGCCGCTGATAGACGCGTCGATCAGCCGGTTCATCCGGGTCCTGCGCTGGGCCGGGATCGCGGTTTCGCCCGCGGAGGCGATCGATGCCATGCGGGCACTGGCCTGTGTGAGTCTGGTGGAACGGAAGACGATGCGCGACGTCCTGTGCACGACGCTGATCAAGGACCTGCACGATGTTCCGCTGTTCGAGGATCTCTTCGACTGGTACTTCGCACCGCCGCGCGCCGACACGACTGCGAACGACGATGAGCCGCAGGCACGGCAGCCCGGTGCGGCGATGCCGGATTTGACGCAGGTCGTCCTCGATACCGAAGACAACGGCCTCTCGCTTGGCGACGACACGTGCCGCACCGACGCCGCGACACGCATCCAGCCGGGGAGCCTGGACGAAATCGCCCGTGCCCTGATGTTCGAGCGCGCCCTGGCCATTCTCGACCAAGTGATGCAACGCGCATCGCATCAGGTCACCGTGCGCCGGGCCGGCAATGCCGCGCGGCCGGGCGAGCTCGCCCCGTTCGAGGCTGGTCCCACCCTCGATGCCGACCTGATGCTGGATGCCCTGGGAGAACTTCTGGCCAACGGACCGGAGGACGAAGGGGCCGAAGAACAGGGACCGGCCGAGGACACCGACGCTGTACTCGACGAGCTGCCCGACGCGCTGAAACAGGCGGTGTTGCGCCGCCTCGCCGACCGTACCGGAGCCCGGCACGCTGTTGATGCGCACCGTGACGTGCCGTCTCAGCGGTTCAGCGAGGACGAGCAGCGGGAGATGGCGGAGATCGTCCGCCGCCTCGGCCGGCAGATGCAGGGCGCACGCTCCTATCGGCGCGTTGTTGCGCGGCGCGGCCGCATCCACGTGGCGCGAACGCTGCGGGCGAGCATGTCTTATGACGGCATTCCGTTCCGCCCGGTGGTGACGATCACGCGCAACGAGAAGCCGCGCATCGTCGTCATCTGCGATGTCAGCCTGTCGGTGCGCAACACCGCCCGGTTCATGCTGCATCTCGTCTACAGCCTGCAGGCGTTGTTCGACCGGGTCCGCAGCTTTGTCTTCGTCGAAGACTTGGCCGAAGCGAGTCACCTGTTCGAGCGTCTCGGCATCGACGAAGCGATCGCGGCAATCCTCGATGGCACGCTGATCGACTGCGAGGCCAACAGCAACTACGGCCGGGCGCTGGAGACCTTCGTGCAGCAGCACCTGGGCGCCGTGACCGGCGAGACCACGGTCATCGTGCTCGGCGACGGCCGCGGCAACCGCAATCCGCCCAACGTCCAGGCGCTGGAGGAGATCGGGCGCCGCTGCCGGCAGCTCGTCTGGCTGTCGCCCGAGCCGCGCGGAAGCTGGGGCCTCGGCAGCTCCGACATGCCGCTCTACGAGCCGGTCTGTCACCGCGCCGAAGTCGTGCGCAACCTCAAGCAGCTGGGGATGGTTGCGGAAGACCTGATCCGCCGCCCCGCGGCAGGAGGGCGATCGTGACCGAGGTGACAGAGAGAACCGTGATGAGCCCGCTCACCTTGTCCCGCCGGCGCCACCGCATGCTGATCGACAGCCTGGGCACGAATCCTCCCTTGGCCGCAGCCGTCNATTTCACCGTCTACGCGCTGAACGTTGGAAGCGTGGAGAACGACCCCGACGACGTTCTCGTGGTTCACGACTTCACCCCGAGCNAGATCGACAACAACGTGGCCGGCTACGTCGCGGACGAACTCATGCCGCTGCTCGCACGCTCGCGGCCACCCTCCCGGTACCGCCGAACGNGCTATGTTTACACTCCGCAGGAGACGTTTGAGCGGTATGTCGGTGCGATCGTCCGCTCGATGGACAGCAACGAGCGCCGGGCTTGGCACCGGTTCTATGACAACACGCTGGCGGCACTGCGATCGCCCGCCCCTGCACCAGCCCCTGCACCAGCCCCTGCACCAGCCCCGGCACCAGCCCCGGCACCGGCCTCGCCTGCTGGCGGCACCGCCGATTTTGTCTCCACGTTCCGCGCCATCTACGGCCGGGTGGCGGAACTGGTCGCGGAGACGCGGGCCGACAGCGTTCTCGACGTCGCGACGTGCTTCGGCTTCCTGCCCCTGTTCCTGGCCGCCGGTGCCAACGGGGAGCCCACCGCTCCGCTTCGGATCGTCGGCTGCGACCTTGACCTGGCGCTGGTGGCGCTGGCCGACGACTACCGCCGCCACCGGCAGGTTTCGGATGTCTCGTTCGTTTCTGCCGACATTCTCGGCGAAGGCACGGCACGCGCCCTCGATCCGGACGCCGCCGGCTTCGACGTGGTGACCGCCATCCATCTGCTCGAACACCTGACGGCAGAGGAGACGCTGCGAGCGGTGCAGACCCTGTGGGCGCTGACTGCACGGCGGCTGATCCTCGCCGTTCCCTTCGAGGCCGTACCCGATGCGCGGTTCGGCCACCGCCAGGTCTTCGACCAAAAGACGCTGCTGGCCCTTCTGCCCCACGGCGCCGGATCGCACCGGTATTTCGAACATCACGGCGGCTGGTTGGTGATCGACCGCGCCGAACAAACAAGCCGCAAGAACTGCAGCAACAACCAACGGGAGGACGTCGCATGAGCTACGAGGTATTCCGCAAAGGTCTCGACGCTCCGATCTGCCTGACCTGGGAGATCACGTATGGCTGCAACCTGCAGTGCGTCCACTGCCTCTCGTCTTCCGGCAGGCGCCGCCGCGACGAGCTCACGACGGCCGAAGCCAAGCGGCTGATCGACGAGTGGGCGGAGATGAAGGTGTTCTACATCAACGTCGGTGGCGGCGAGCCGATGAGTCGGCGCGACTTCTTCGAGCTCATGGACCATGCGCTCGACCGCGGTGTCGGCGTGAAGTTCAGCACCAACGGCACGCTCATCGACGACGCAGCCGCCGCCTGGATCGCCTCGCGGGATTACCTCGATGTGCAGATCAGCGTCGACGGAGCCACGCCGGAGACCAACGATCCGGTGCGCGGCGAGGGCTCCTACGACCGCGCCCGGCGCGCCATGGAGCGGCTCGCAAAGCACGGCTTCCGGTTCAAGATCAACGCGACCGTCACCCGTCACAATTATCCCGAGATCGACGATCTCTACGCACTGGCCGGCCGCTACGAGGCCGAGCTGCGGCTCACCCGGCTGCGTCCGTCGGGCCGCGGTGTGAATGTCTGGGAGGCGCTGCGGCCGACGCACGCGCAGAACCGCGGCCTCTACGAGTGGCTGCTCAAGCATCCGGACGTGCTGACCGGAGATTCGTTCTTTCACCTCTCGGCCTACGGCCAGCCAATGGACGGCCTGAACATGTGCGGTGCCGGACGCATCGTCTGCTGCGTCGATCCGGTGGGCGAGGTCTATGCGTGTCCGTTCATGCTGGCACCGGAATTCTCCGGCGGCAACGTCCGCCACGAAGGCGGCTTTGCCGGTGTCTGGCGCACGTCACCGCTGTTTGCCCACCTGCGCGAGTGGCAGGTGGGCGGAAGCTGCCAGTCGTGCAACGCGTATAGCAAGTGTCACGGCGGCTGCATGGCAGTGAAACACTTCACCGGCCGGTCACTGGACGCGCCCGACCCCGACTGCGTGTTCGAAAAGACCGAACCGGTCCCGGTGGCGGTGGCGATGACATCTGCCGTCCGGAGCGCACCTGAGACGGTGCGAGCGTAAACGAGCGACCCGCCCTGACGGGCGGCGCAAAAACAAAGCAACAACACAGAGGCTGCCGGCACGGCCGGCGCGGGATCTTGGGACGATGACCACACAGCGACAGAACGATTTCGGCTGTCTCTTCGCTCCCCTGTCTCTGGGAGACCGTTCGGCGGCAAACCGCTTCGTGTTCGCGGCGCACCAGACCAATTTCGCCACCCACCACGTCTTCGAGAAGCGCCATGCGGCGTACTACGGTGCGCGGGCTGCCGGTGGCGCCGGCACCATCGTCCTCGAAGGCAGCGTCGTTCATCCCTCCGACTGGCCTTACGAGTACTCGGTCTTCGGCTACGATCCGAAGGTCACCGAAGGCTACCGGCTGATGGCGGACGCCGTTCACCGCCATGGCGCACTGGTCCTGGCGCACCTGACCCACAGCGGCATGCAGGGCAGCAGCCACTACTCGCAGGCGCCGCTATGGGCGCCGTCGCCGGTGCCGGAGGTCAACAGTCGCGAAATGCCGAAGGAGATGGAGCCTGAGGACATCGCCGCGGTGACCGAAGGGTTCGTCGCGGCCGCGCGCTACGCGGTGGCGGGCGAACTGGACGGGGTCGAGATCAACGCCGGCCAGGACAGCCTGATCCGGCAGTTCCTCTCGCCCCTGACCAACCAGCGCACGGATGACTACGGCGGCGAGCTCGCCGGGCGCCTGCGTTTCCTGCGCGAAGTCCTGCAAGCGGTGCGCGACGAGGTCGGGCGCGAGCGGATCGTGGGCCTGCGGCTGTGCACCGACGAGTACGCGCCCTGGGCCGGTATCAAGCCGGAAGACGCGGCGGCGATCGCCCGGACGATCGCCGTTGACGGCCTCGTCGATTTCATCAGCGTCACCAGCGGCAGCATCTACAGCGGCCACCTCACCCGCCCCGGCCTCTACGCCTCGCCGGGCTTCGCGGCGCATCTGGCGGGAGTGATCAAATCCGCAGTCTCCGTCCCGGCGTTCGCGCAAGGCAGCATCGTCGATCCGGTGATGGCGGCGGGCCTGGTGGCGGGCGGCCAGGCGGACGCGGTCGAGATGACCCGGGCGCTGATCGCCGACCCCGACCTGCCGGCCAAGGTGCGTGACGGCAACGTCGCCGAGATCCGACCCTGCATCCTGTCCAATCAGGACAACGTCGTGGGCCTGGTGCAGAACCCGCGGCTGAGCTGCGTCAACAATCCCGCCGCCGGCTATGAGGGAACGGCGGAATTCGCGCCGCTGACCCGGGCACCGGTGCACTACCGGGTGATGGTAGTCGGCGCCGGCCCGGCTGGCCTGGAGGCGGCTCGGGTGGCCGCCCTGCGCGGTCACGAGGTGACGATCTGGGAACAGGGCGAACAGTTGGGCGGTGCGCTGCGGCTGGCGGCGCGCGCACCGGGCCGCGAGCGGCTGGCGCTAGCGGCAGACTGGCTGGAGGCGCAGGTGCGCAAGCTCAACGTCGCCATCCGCACGGGAGTGCGGGTAACGCCGGAACTGGTGCACGAAGAGCAGCCGGATGCGGTGATCGTCACGGTCGGCGCAAAGCCCGGCACGGTGCCTGCCGTCGCCTTCGAGAACGGCTTGCCGGCGCTGACCCCGCGCCAAGTGATGGGAGACGGCCTGCCGCCCGATCCCGGCCACGCCGTGGTGCTGGATGTGATCGGCGATCAGATCGGGATGAGTGTCGCCGAACGGCTGGCCGAACAGGGATGGCGGGTGGAGGTGGTCACCCGCGACATGTTTGTCGGCCAGCGGCTGACCGCATCCCTGGAACTGACGCCGTGGAACCAGCGCGCCGCGGGCAAGGGGATCGTCTTCCGGCCGCAGGTCGCGGTACAGACGGTAGCGGGGCATAGGGTGGAGGGCATCGACGTCTTCGACCACCAGCCCATCCGCATCGAGGACGTCGATCTGGTGGTCCCCGTCGTCCACGAACTGCCGGACGAAGATCTGTACTTCGAGCTCAAGCAAGCGGGCGTGCGCGTCTTCCGCGCCGGCGATTGCGTCGCGCCCCGCTACATGAGCCAAGCGATCCTCGAAGGCTATCGCGCCGGGCGGGAGGTGTGAGATGACCGCTCCGTCACGCCTGCTGTTCACGCCGATGAAGCTGGGCAGCATCACCGTCCAGAATCGGATCGTGTTCTCGGCCCATCTGACCAATTACGCCGAGGACTACATGCCGAGCGACCGGCATGCCTACTACTACCGGGAGCGGGCCCGCGGCGGCGTCGGACTGATCATCACCGAGGAGCATTCGACTCACCCCACCGACCATCCGTACGAGAAGCTGATCCACGCCTTCAACCCGGCGGTGCTCCCCGGCTACCGGCGGATCACCGAGATGATTCACGCGGAAGGCGTGCCCATCCTGGCGCAGATCAATCACAACGGCGGCCAGGCCAGCGGCATGTTCACCCGCCTGCCGGCCTGGGCACCGTCGGCGATCGCCGATCCGCTGTTCCGCGAAGTGCCAAAGGCGGTGGAACTGGAGGACATCCGGCAGATCATCGAGGGCTACGCCATGGTGGCGAGCCATACCAAGCGCGGCGGCTTCGACGGCGTCGAGCTGCAGTGCTCGCATTCCTCGATCGTCCGCCAGTTCCTTTCGCGCAGTACCAACAAGCGCACCGACAGCTACGGCGGCAGCCTGGAGAACCGGGCACGGCTGCTGCGCGAGATCATCGCCGCCATCCGGCTCGCGGTCGGCCGGGACTACGTGCTGAGCGTGCGCCTGTGCGGCGACGAGTTGATCCGCGACGGCATCACCATCGAAGAGGCAGTCGACCTCGCGCTCCTGCTCGAGCGCGACCGGCTGATCGACTGCATCAACACCTCGATCGGCACCGCCACCCAGACGCTCTACATGATCGAAGCGTCGATGCGCATCCCACCCAACTACGCGATGTTCATCCCGTCGGCGATCCGCAAGGCGGTGCAGCTGCCGGTGATCGGCGTGGGCCGGGTGAAAGACCCGATCCAGGCCGAGCGCATCCTTTCCGAAGGCCACGCCGATCTGGTCGGTGTCGTCCGGGCGCAGATCGCCGACCCGGAATTCGGCCGCAAGGCACGCGAAAATCAGGCCGACGACATCCGGCTGTGCCTGTCGTGCAACCAGGAATGCGTCGGCCGCATGGGCCTCAATCGCTGGCTCGGCTGCATCGAAACACCTGCGACCGGCCGCGAGCAGACGATGGGTGCCGGCACCCTGCAGCGGGTGGCAAAGCCGAAGCGGGTGACGGTGATCGGCGGCGGCCCCGCCGGCCTGAAAGCCGCCGTCATCGCCGCCCGGCGTGGCCACAAGGTAACGCTGCTCGAAAAGGAGGACCGGCTGGGCGGGCAGATCGTCTGGACGGTGCGGGTCACCACCCGGGCGGAGTTCGGCGACATCGTCCGCAACCTACTGCGCGAGGTCGAGACACTCAACGTGGCCGTGCACACGAACGTCGCCGCCGATGCCGAGACGGTGCTGGCAACCGACCCTGAAGCCGTCATCGTCGCAACCGGCTCCAGTCCTGACCGCACGTCGATCCCGGGCGCCGACGGACCTGCCGTCGCCGACGTCACCGACATCCTCTCCGGCCGGGTGACGCCCGGCAAGCGCGTGCTGCTGATCGACCGTCTGGGATTCCACGAGGCGACGAGCACGGCGGAATTCATGGCCGAGCAAGGCTGCGAGGTCGAGGTGGTCACCCAGACGCTCTACGTCGGCCAGGACCTGGGCGTGACCCTCGACCTGGAGAATTGGTACCGGCAGTCACGCCGGCTCGGAATCACCTGCACGCCCAATCACTCGGTGCTCGGCATCGAGGACCGGGTAGTCACGGCACTGCACAACTACAGCGGCCAGATCATCCAGTTTCCGCCCGCAGATACGATCGTGCTTTCGATCCACCGACGCGCCAACTGCTCCCTTTACACCCAGCTCAAGGGCCGGGTGCCGGAGCTCCACCGCATTGGCGACTGCGTGGCTCCCCGCCGGGCGCACGCGGCGATCATCGAAGGCGAAAAGGCAGGGAGGGCTGTCTGATGGCGAGACCCGTGGTCGTCGTCGCCGAGACGGCATTTGACGAACTGTCGCAGGCGACGCTCGAGTGCGTGGAAGAGGCGCGGGAGCTGGCGAACAGCGTCGCGAGTTCCGTCCACGTCGTTCTGCCCGGCCGGTTCGCCGATGCGGATGTGGAGGCCATGACTGACGCACTCGCCGCACACGGGGCGGATCGGGTGACGGTCATCGATCATCCTGCGCTCGCGCAGTTCACCGCCGACGGCTGGCTCGCCGCCCTGGCGCCGATCCTGCAGACGGCGAAGCCGGACTTCACGCTGGCGCCCGACAGTGGCTATGGCCGGGCGTGGCTGCCGCGCCTGTCCGCCCGCTGGCGCACCCCGATGTCGACGGCGTGCATCCGGGTCAAGGTCACCGATGAAGGCTACCCGGAGGTATTCCGGGTCAGCCACAATGGCAGGCTGCACGAACGCCAGATCTGGGCGCAGGGCACCGCCGTGATGGTGATGCTGTGGCCANGAGTCCGCGGCGTGGGGCCGGGCCAGCCGGGCCGCCACACCGAAGTCGAGGTGGTAAGGCCGGACCTCGATGCGTCCTGCTTCCGCGACCGGACGCTGCGCACCTTGCCGCCTGATCCGCACGACGTGGATCTGTCCGAGGCCGAACGGATCGTCTCGGGCGGTCTCGGAGTCGGCGGGCCGGNNGGGATGGCACAGCTCCAGCAGCTGGCGGACGCGCTCACCGCCTCGCTCGGCGGAACCCGGGTCGTCGCCGATCGAGGCTGGCTGGCCGCCGACCGCTTCATCGGCACCACCGGCAAGATCGTGACGCCCAAGCTGTATATGGCACTCGGCATCTCGGGAGCCGGTCAGCACGTGGCCGGGATGACCGGCAGTGAAACGGTCATCGCCATCAATACCGACCGGACATCGCCGCTGCTGAAGATGGCCGACCTGGGCGTGGTCGGCGACCTGCACCAGATCGTGCCGATCCTGATCNGAAAGCTGCGCAAACGCGCGCAGGCCGCGCTCGCCGGCAGCGGCCGTGATCAGGAGGCGTCACCGATCCCGCCACCACTCTCCCCGCCGGGCCCGGTCATCCCCTTGCGCAAGGCGCTCGACGACGCTTCGGAACCCGACGGCATGCCGTCGACAGCAAGACAGGTGCGGCAATGAGAACACCCAAGCCTGCGGACCATTTCGACGTCATCATCGTCGGCGCCGGGCCGGCCGGCAGTGCGGCCGCACTGATCACCGCCCGCGCCGGCCTGAACGTGCTGTTGATCGAGCGCGGCGAATATCCCGGAGCGAAGAACGTGTCCGGTGCGGCCTTCTACGGCAGCGCGGTCCTTAACCAGCTCATCCCCAACTGGTGGAAGCAGGCGCCGGTCGAGCGCTACATCTGCCGGCGCGACGTGCTGCTGATGTCGCCGACGACGGCGGTCTCACTCGATTTCCGCTCGGCGAGCCCGGCGTATGTCGAACCGCCGTACAACGCGTTCACCATTCTCAGGCCCAAGTTCGACCGCTGGTTCGTGGCGCAGGCAGAAGCGGCGGGCGCGTTCCTGCTGACGTCGACCGTGGTCGACGACGTGATCGTCGAGCGCGGCAAGGTCGTCGGCGTGAAGGTGCGTCGCGATGATGGCGAACTGCGCGCCGATGTGGTGATCGCGTGCGACGGCGCGAATTCCTTCCTGGCGCAGAAGGCCGGCCTGCAGCGCAAGCTGAAGACCGACGAGCTGTCGCTCGGCGTGAAGGAAGTCCTCGGGCTCGACGAGGCCGTGATTCGCGAGCGCTTCCACCTCTCCGGCCACGAAGGCATGGTGCTGGAGTACGTCGGCGCCGTCACCGAGGACGTCCGCGGCGGCGCATTCCTCTACACCAATCGCAACTCCCTGTCGCTGGGAGTCATCGGCCAGGTCTCCTCGCTGGCGGAAACGAAGAAGCGCCCGTACGACCTGCTGGAANGTTTTAAGGCCCACCCGGCGGTGGCACCACTGGTGCGCGGCGCGAAGCTGCGCGAGTACTCGGCGCACCTGATCNCCGAGAGCGGCTGGAGCATGATGCCCCAGCTGGTGGCCTCGGGGATGCTGGTTGCAGGCGACGCCGCCGGGTTCTGTCTTGCCACCGGCCTTTACATCGAAGGCATGAACTACGCCATGCAGTCGGGGCTCGCCGCCGGCGAGGCCGCGATCGAGGCGCACCGGGTGCGCGACTTCACCCGCCACACGCTCGAGCGCTACACCGAGCTGCTGTGGCCGCACAACGTGTTCACCGACTTCCGCGCCTACCGGCACGCACCGCATTTCGTCAACAGCGAGCGGCTGCAGAATGTCTATCCGGAGATGGCGGCGGAAAGCGTCGAGCGTCTGTTTCAGGTGGACGGCCGCGCCAAGCAGAAGATCTTGCCGCTCTATTTCCGGACCGCGCGCCGATTCAAGGCGAAACCGCACCAACTGCTGCACGACCTGTATCAGGCCGCGAGGAGCTACCTATGGTGATGACGACCCACGAAGAGAAAATGCGCACCGTCCGCTTCCGGGTGGACGATAAGCCACACATTGTCGTCGATCCGGAAAAATGCCGGACATGCGCGGTGAAGGCCTGCGTCTATGTCTGTCCGGCCAATCTTTTTGTTCCGCTCGACGATGGCAGCGTGCTGTTCAACTACGAACAGTGTTTCGAATGTGGAACCTGTTACCTGGTGTGCAGCAAGGAAGGCGCGCTGACCTGGACCTATCCGGTCGGCGGCTTCGGCGTCACCTTCCGCGAGTCGTGAGGAGGGCCGGGATCATGCGCATTGCCGTCTGTCTCAGCCGCGTTCCGGATCCGGACACGATCGAGGTCGATCCGCTGACCGGCGAGATCGATGCCGAGCGGACGCTGTACATCCTGGATCCGGCCGACGCGGCCGCGCTCGAAATGGCGCTGCGGCTGCGCAAACCGGGCGATACGGTTATCGCGCTGACGGTGGGCCCCGTCGAAGCCGAACACGTGCTGCGCGAAGCACTCGCGGTCGGCGCGGACAGTGCGCTGCGCCTGTGGGACGAGACGCGCACGTCGACCAAGCCGGCGGTGACCTCGATGCTGCTCGCAGCGGGGCTGCGGACGGAAGGGCTGCCTGATCTGGTGGTGTGCGGCTGGCGCACTCTGGCCCGCGCCTCAGGCAAGCTCCCGGCGCTGCTGGGCGAATATCTCAACTGGCCGGTGGTGACCGACATCACACGGCTGGAGATTCAGGCGGCACGGGTCAGCTTCCAGCGCCGGCTTGCCCGGGGCGGCCGATCGGACGGGGAGGTGACGATGCCGGCGGTCCTCGCCGTTGCCGCCGACAATCTCCGGCTGCGCTATGCCAGCCTGCCTGGCCTGATGCAGTCGCGCCGCGCCGCCATCCCGGTGCGCGACCTTCCCGATCTGGGCCTGTCGCCGCTCGATCTGAACTTTCCTGCCTCGACGGTACACGCCGCGACCCCGCCGCGGCCGCGTCCCCGGACCATCTTCATCCCCGACAGTGCCCTGTCACCGGATGAGCGCATCGGCCAGATCCTGTCCGCCGGCGTGAGCNCGAAATGCGGCGCAGCTGATCGAGGGCCGCCCGAGGAAATGGCGGATGCGATCATCGCGTTCCTCGCCGATCACGGCTTCCTGGAGCAGCCGGCATGAGTCTGCTGCTCGCCGAGATGACCTGGCCCGAGGTGGAACGGGCGATCGCCGCCGGCATCACCACGGTGATCCTGCCGCTGGGCGCCACGGAACAGCACGGACCGCACCTGCCGCTCGGCACCGATACCGTCCGCGCCGCGTTCCTCGCAGGGCAGTTGGGCGCTGATCGGAGCGACGTTCTCGTCGCCCCTGCCCTGCCGCTCGGCTGTTCGGACGAGCACACCGGATTTCCCGGACTGCTGAGCCTGGACCACGAGACCCTGGCGCGGCTGATCACCGATTGCGGACAGCGGATGGCGGCGTGGGGCATCCGGTGCCTGGTGCTGCTGTCCGCTCACGGCGGCAACGCCCGGGCTCTGGAACGCGCACGCACCCGCCTGCAGGAACAGGTGAGTGCACTCGAGGTGCGGGTTCTCGCATCCTCGACGGCACTGAACGAAGAGTTGTCGGAAATCGCCGCGACCGACGGCATTGCGCCCGACGACGTCGGCCTGCATGCCGGCGAGGGCGAAACCTCGGAGATGCTGCACCTGCGTCCCGATCTCGTGCACATGGACCGGGCCGTCGCCGGTTACACCGGATCGATGGCCGATGTGATACCACGATTGAGGGAAGCTGGGCTGCGCGCGGTGACCGACACGGGAACACTGGGAGATCCGCGGTTAGCGTGTGCGACACGAGGCCGTCGCTACCTCGCGGCACAGATCGAGGGGTACGGCCAGTTGCTGGCGATCGGAACCGCCACCCCGGTCAGGGAGGCGGTGCCATGATGGATGGCGCGCTGCCAGTGATGGTGCCGGCAGTGCTCCCGGTCGGTGCCGACACGGCAAGGCCGACAGCCCCGGTTGGGGACACCGGAGCCCGCTACAGCTTGCAGCCGGGACTTGATCTCATTGCTGCCGAACATGGCAACACGGAGAGACCGGAGACCGGCCTGCTGCTCTCGCGACGCCCGCTGATGGCGATGCGCCTCAACGCTCAGGGCTTCGCATTGGTGCGCGCGCTCAGCAATGGTGGAGCAAGTGCCGAGGACGCGGCACGCGCGACCGGAGTATCGCCGGTGACCGCGGCCAGCTTCCTCGACCGGCTCACCGATCGGCGGATCNTGGTTCGCACGCCACCGGTTCCCGCCCGCTGGCCACGGGTCTCGATCATCATTGCCGCGCGTGGCCGGCATACGTCCACCCGCTCTTGCGTCACCTCGCTGCTGGTGCTCGATTATCCGGGGCCGCCTCCCGAGATCATCGTCGTCGACGACGCATCCGAGCCGCCGCTCGCCCCAGCGCTCGCGGGCCTGCCGATCCGTCTGATCCGGCTTGAGCGCAATGCCGGGCAGTCGGCGGCGCGCAACCTTGCCGCAACCGAGGCCGATGGCGAGTTGCTGGCGTTCATCGACAACGACTGCCTCGCCGATCCGTCCTGGCTGCGCGCGCTGATCCCGTATCTCGGCGATCCCCGGCTGGCGATTGTCGGCGGACGGGTGTGCGCGCCGCCCGCTTCCGGATGCGTCGCGGCGTTCGAAGCCGTGCGCTCACCGCTGGACATGGGGTCGATTGTCGGCCGGGTCGGCCCGGACGAGGTGGTGGCCTACCTGCCGACCTGCAATTTAGTGATCCGTCGCAACGCCNTTTTCGCCGCCGGCGGCTTCGTTCCGGAGATGCGGCTCGGCGAGGACGTGGACCTCACCTGGCGGGTGCTGCGTACCGGCGCGCGCGCCTGGTACGCGCCANTTTCCCACGTGATACACCACCACCGGGAACGGCTCGGCGCACTGCTGCGGCGGCGTACCGACTACGCATCGTCCGAGGCGGAGCTGCAACTCCGCCATCCGCAGGGCCACCGGGTGATGCCGATGCCGCGCACGAGCCTGCTGGCGCTGGCGGCACTGAGTGCGCTGCCCCTAAGCGCGGCGGCAGCACTCGCGCTCACGGCGCTGGTCGCAGCGATGCTGGCCCAGGAAGCGGCCGGCAAGCACCGCCGGCTCGCCCGCCTCGGAGTGGCGGTGTCGACAGGGCGCGTCGCGGCGGCGGTGCTGCGCGAACACGGGGCCTCAATGTACGGCCTGAGCGCGAATGTCATCCGCTACTACGGCCTGCCGCTGCTCGGCCTCGCCGGACTGTTCCCGGCTTTGTTGCCGGCAGCAGGGCTGCTGTTCGTGGTCGCACCCGCGATCGACCATCATCGGCTCAAGCCCGCCTGCGGGTTTGCGGTGTTTGTCGGGCTCTCCTGGCTGGAGATGTCCGCCTACCAACTCGGTGTCTGGCGCGGCTGCTTCGCGCGGCGGACGTTCCGACCCCTCCTGCCAAAACTGCACTGGAGAAGGTGAGCCCATGGAACATGGCTAGATGACCGAAGCGATAACCAGAATCGATACAACCATAAACCAACAGGAGCAGGCCCCATGCGCAGCGATTACGAAGATCGTCTTCCCTTGACCGATGCGGACGAACAGACACCCCGGCCCCGGCATCAACGCCGCTGGGCGAAATCCAAGACGCGGCGTCATCGACTCCCGATATCGTCGAGGACGTGCTGATTGAGGAAGTCAGCATCGACGGCATGTGCGGCGTCTACTAAGGCGACCCGCCGCCGGGACGGCACCACGCCGTTCCGGCAGTTGGCTTGCTGCAGCTTTGCATTGACGGTGAAAGCACGGAAGCGGCTAGCGGGTTGGAGGTGCGGGAGATGGGCAAGCTGGATGGCAAGGTGGCACTGATCACCGGTGCGGCCCGTGGCCAGGGGCGTGCACACGCGCTTACCATGGCCGGCGAGGGTGCGGACATCGCGGCCCTCGATATCTGCCACAACCTCTCATATCCGCGCTATGCACTGGCCACATCTGACGACCTTGGCGAAACGGTGCGGCGGGTGGAGGCGCTCGGCCGCGCGGCGCTGCCGGTTGAAGCCGACGTGCGCAGCGCAGCCGACATGGAAGCGGCCGTGACCCAGACGATCGCGCGGTTCGGTCACATCGACATCCTGGTCTGCAACGCCGGCATCGCCGACATGGCGCTGACCTGGGACATCACCGAGGAGTGGTGGGACATCATGCTCGACGTCAACGTCAAGGGCGTCTGGCTGGCGATCAAGTACACGGTGCCGCACATGATTGCCCGTAACAAAGGCGGGCGGATCCTGATCACGTCGTCGGTGGCAGGCATGCGCGGCGAGCCCGGAATGGCGCACTATTCCGCTTCCAAGTGGGCCGTCGTCGGTCTGGGGAAGAGCCTGGCGCAGGAACTGTCGCCCTACAGCATCACCGTCAACACGCTGCACCCGACCGCCGTCAACACCGACATCATCAAGGGCATGGCGCAGGCCTCAAACATGAAGACCGAGGAACTGGTGGACTTCATACACGCCGGACATGCGCTGCCGGTGAAGCTCATCGAGGCCGAGGACGTCGCCAGCGCCGCGTTGTGGCTCGCATCGGACGACGCCCGTTACGTAACCGGACATACTTTGAAAGTCGATGCTGGGAGGATGCTGAAATGAACAGCCGCGTTCGCTATCAACTCGCCGACAGGGTTGCCGTCCGTGCGGAGCGTTTCGGCGGTCTGGTCTATCACTATGACGACCGACGCCTGTACTTTCTGCATTCGCATGAGCTGACCGACTTCGTGACCGAGCTGACCGGCGAGGTCCCGCTCGACCAGGCCATCGAAGCGTTCCGCGCGCAGCGCAGCCTGCCGACGGAGATCGGCGAGACGATCCTGAAATCGCTCGCCGC
The DNA here is from genome assembly GCA_013414705.1 of Defluviicoccus sp. Lineage (GTDB taxonomy): Bacteria > Pseudomonadota > Alphaproteobacteria > Rhodospirillales > Defluviicoccaceae > Defluviicoccus. The sequence continues at coordinate 307,763 of CP058705.1, read as the reverse complement.
CCTGGAACGCTTGAGACTCGTCGTCCCCGTGGCCACGTAAGCTGTTCTGATCGGCATCTTTCGGTTTCGACGTTCAAAACACTTTCATGAGCCGGAAGTGAAGACCGAAAGTGTTCTGGAATCCGCCTTCGGTCCATACATCGGTGCGCATCTGGGTTTCAAATTGCAGATCAGGTGTGAACCAATATTGGGTGGCCAAGCGGAGCTGCTGCACTTGCGTTTGTATCGGCGGATCCTTTTCGCCGCTGATCCTTTGGTATCCGCCCCATGTCGCCGAATAGCCGGGAGCAATATTCCATTCAGGCGTAATGTAGTATCGAAGCCATGTCTGAAACTGGTACGACGGATCCTGCTTCATCTTGTCACGACCCGGCCCGTAGGAGTCGTTGTCACCGTAAATGGTCGCATCAAAATAGAAGTCCGCCGCCCATTTTTCGGCAAAATGTTCAATATAACCGACCTGGATGGCGCCCTGCCAACGGTTATTTCCCGTGTTCAGGACCTCGCCCCTGTTGTAATTGCCCACCGGGAGCCAGAGGAAAGGTGTGATTCCGAACCAGCGCTTCTTCTCCTGATCATTGATGATCCAGAACGTGCTGGCGAGAATCATGTCATAGAAGCCGTGCGCTTCATCCAGGTCTTCTCCCCCAATNCTGGCATTATTCTGCCAGCCGTAGATCAGGAAGAGTTGCGGGTCGGCAGTGACGCCCCAGAGATCGACGAAGTGGACCGGGCGGAGAATGCCCGTTTGCGTATTCAGATGACTGTCCGAGACGCTGCGACCGGATCGGGTGCGGAACTGCTCGTACCAGTCGAACTGGCCATAGCTGATCAGCAGTGAAGTGCCAGGCGGCGCTGCCTCATATTCGCCGGGATCGACATCAACCGCCCGAGCGACCTGCGGTGAGTTCTCCAACAGCGCCGCCAGAGCCGTCGCTGCCGTCACCATCCTGCACTCCCGATATTGCATGGTGTTTTTCCTCCCTAGGCACAGTCGTCCATGAATATATTTTCATTCAGAATACTTTCTATCGCTGCCTTGACCTTGTCTCGTGGTGTCATTAATAGTCTGAAACTGACAATATCGCCTCGACTTTGGTCGAGTATATGAATGAAAAATCTTTCAAAGACTTTTTTTAATCTGCTCTCTTACTGTAGATATACTCAGCAGGTTGGCTGCCAAAGGAGAGGTGCCGGCACAAGCGGAGGATGGGATGGGAGGTGCGTTCAGCGACGACGCGTGCCGGCAGGTCGGGCGCAGGAGGACCGCGCATCTGAATGCAGTGCGTGCGCTCGGTGGGTTGCAGATGGTGGAGATGGTCTACCCGAAGACCGACGCTCGGCCGGATCACGGTGCGGACGACTTCGGTGATTGCGCGTGGTTGCTGATCGTGAATCTGGACAGGGCCGGAACATTCATCAGCGGCGACAGGGCATTCGCTCTGGCGGCCGGTGATCTGCTTTTGGTTGATCGCCACGTACCGCTGCGCCGCGAGGCGCCGAGTGGATGCCGCGATGTCCGGGTGTACCTGCCCAATGTGTCGACGCACGAACGGTACAAGCTGCCGGTANCCGGCCGCACCGTGTCAGATCGATGGCCGGGATGGGATCGGGTCGTGTTGCGCGGCGTGATCCACGCCGTGCTGTTCGGCGAGATTCCATTGTGTCCCCGCGAGGAAGAGGCTGTGCGTGATGCCATCCTCATCCTGGTAGGAGCAGCTTACTGTGTCCGCCGTGATCGTTGTCAGCGCCGCCGGCGTCAATCGGACAGAGCCGTCGGTGAGATCTCAGACGCTCCGCGACAGTGGCGTTTGCTGGTAGCGTGCATCGAGGCACAGTTATCCGACCCGGCGCTCAGCCCCGCTTCCGTGGCTGCGATGCAAGGGGTTTCAATCCGTCATCTGCACCGACTGTTCCGGCAGTCTGGTGTGTCGTTCGGTAACTTCGTGCGCAGGCGACGGCTGGAGTGCTGCCGGGACGATCTGGCCGATCCCCGGTTCGACGGGCTGCCACTGACCGAGATCGCCTATCGCTGGGGCTTCAGCGATTCCTCCCATTTCAGCCGCTGCTTTCGGTCGGCTTTTGGGTGCACCGCGCGTGAATTCCGAGCCGGTCAAGCTCGTGCACGACCGACGCCCTATGCCACGGCACACGACGATAACCCGAACGAGACCAAAAACTCCTGGACAGCCTGACCCGCCACCCCAACAATATCAGTCAGTATAAATATAAAAAGACAGTATTATGTTTCTAATTTGTTCTTACACCTTTGTATCTATGGACTACATATCAGAGATGACGTTATCATTCCTGAGTGAGGTCGACGAAGCTCTTGGGAATCATTTACGTGGGGTAAGTGATTCTGCAGAAGCCTTATGGGCGTCGCCCGTGTCCAGTACTTCCTCCCCTTACACGGCTCCGGAGCAGGAACATTGCGGGCCTCTCCGGAGCCTCTTTCTGACAATCGGTCCGCAAGCTAGAGCGGATTCTGATCAGTCTGGGTCATAGCCGCACGAGCTGAAGTAGTTGGCGCATTCGGCGGGCTGGAAGAAGTCGAGGAGTTTGCCGATGAGCTCCCAGAGGCCCTGGACGGTTCGCTCGGCGGCCTTGCGGAGCATGGCTTTGAGGCGGGCGAAGGCTTTTTCGATGGGATTGAAGTCTGGGCTGTAGGGCGGGAGGAACAGCAGGGTTGCGCCGGCGGCCTCGACCAACTCGCGCACCGATGCGCGCTTGTGGCTCGACAGGTTGTCCATGATGACGATGTCGCCGCGACGCAGATCGGGCGCGAGGACTTGGGCCACGTAGGCTTCGAACCACTCGCCGTTGATCGGTCCGTCGAGCACCATGGGCGCGACCATGCCGCTCTTCCGCAGCCCCGCGACCAGCGTCGTGGTCTTGCGGTGNGCCGTGCGGGAAGCCCATCCGCAGGCGTTCGCCCCTGGGGAGCGGCCATGGCTGCGTGCCATGTTGGTCGCGGTCCACGTCTCGTCGATGAACACGAGCCGGTCAGGATTGAGGTCGAGCTGACTGTCGAACCAGGCCCGGCGCTGCTTCAAGACGTCGGGACGGTCCTGCTCGACCGCGTGGCCGGTCTTTTTTCCGCGTGATGGAATGGCGCACGAAGAAGCGGTGGAGCGTCGAGTTCGCCACCGTCAAGCCGATGCCGGCGAGGTGCTCGCGAAGCTCATCGAGCGTGATGTCCTTGCGCGCTTCCCACAGCGCCAGGATCTCCTCGCGGCGTTCCTCGACGCGATGCGAGCGCATGTCGCCACCTTGGCGCTTGGGTACGGCGTTGCCAGTCACGAGCCGCTGCGCCTGCCACCGGATCGCCGTCGAAGGTGCCACGCCGAACCGGGCCGCGGCCGCTCGGCAACTCATCCCCGCATCGATCGCCGCTAACAGCCGCGTGCGTAAATCTATCGAAAGAGGCTGACCCATCCATGCTGGCCTCCTTGCCCCAGCCAGAATCCTGAATCAGATTTTCAGCCCTTTGTGAATCCTTACGATTCATACCGATCAGAAACCACTCTAGGGCCGGGATAGTCGGCGGGCGAAAAGGCGCACCAGCGAACCCCATGCGGAAAGGACAGGACAGTGACCCTGACGAACTGAAGGCATTGCAGGCGCCGATTAAGGATCGATACCGTGCTAATCCCGATGCAGCGGTGGTGACACTGCGTGCGTCTGGCGAACTGGGATCCGAGGAGATCAGCTGCGCTGTCGAGACCAGCCGGGCCCTGGTCGAAGCAGGATTGCATCCGGCGAGCGGGNGAAGCGGCAGCTTCGCGTGCTCCGGCGATATGCTACTGCAAGCACTGGTGGCGTGCGCTGGGGTGACGCTGCGGGCTGTTGCCACCGCTCTTGAGTTTCAGCTCGCCGGCGGCCGCGTGCTGGCTGAGGGTGACCTGGATTTCCGTGGCACGCTCGGAGTGACAAGGGACACGCCGGTCGGCTTTCGGGACATTCGTCTCGCATTCGAACTCGACACTGATGAGCCGGCAGAGCGGATCGCCACCCTGCAGAAGCTCACCGAACGCTATTGTGTGGTCATGCAGTCGCTGCGGACGCCGCCACAGATGGAGTTGCGGGTCACGACGTGCTGACGACCAGCGGCAACTCAGCCGGGAGCCACCTCGCGGCGGCGGCCCCTGCCGCTCGAGCTCCGCCAGTTCCTCGTCGGTGAAGATGCGGGAACGTAGCAGAAAGCGCACGCCTTCTGGAGCCTCCAGAGAGAAGCCGCCGCCGCGGCCCGGAACCACGTCAATGATCAGCTGGCTGGATGCGAAGAAGGCGTATTGGTCTTCCCACATCCAGAACGCACAGCCGCACAGGGAGCCGAGGTGTACGTCCACCCCGCCGACCTTGAATTCGCCGGCGGGATAGCACATGGGTGAGCTGCCGTCGCAACAGCCGCCGGACTGATGGAACATCAGCGCCCCGTGCATCTGCTTCAGCCGATCAATGACGGCGGCAGCCGCCTCGGTTGCAATCACGCGTTCAACCACGTCGGTCCTCAACCACGTTGACGGCCAATGGGCCCGTTCAGAAAGCCGCAGGGCACTGGCGTCATTGCGAGCCACAGGCCAAGCAATCCACTTTCCGGCCCTCTCGGGAATTTCACGCCCCGGGGCTGTGGATAGCTGCACCCGCTTCGCCGGCTCGCGATGACGACACGCGCGCATGCCCTCTTAGAAGAAACCCAGCGCCTTCGGATAGTAACTAACCAGCAGGTTTTTGGTCTGCTGGTAGTGATCGAGCATCATCTTATGTGTCTCGCGGCCGATGCCCGATTGCTTGTAGCCGCCGAACGCCGCGTGCGCCGGATAGAGGTGATAGCAGTTGGTCCACACCCGTCCGGCCTGAATGGCTCGGCCGACGCGGAAGTAGCGGCTGCCGTCACGACTCCAGACGCCAGCGCCCAACCCGTAGAGCGTGTCATTGGCGATCGCGATCGCTTCTTCCTCGGTCTTGAACGTCGTCACCGAGACGCACGGGCCGAAGATCTCCTCCTGGAACACCCGCATCTTGTTGTGGCCCTCGAAGACCGTCGGCTGCACGTAGTAGCCGCCGCCGCACTCGCCTTCGAGGTTCGCGCGCCCGCCGCCGGTGAGGATCGTCGCCCCTTCGTTGCGGCCGATATCAATGTAGGAGAGGATCTTCTCGAGCTGATCGTTCGAGGCCTGCGCGCCGACCATCGTTTCAGGGTCGAGCGGATGGCCCTGCTTCATCGCCTTCACCCGAGCGATCGCCTTTTCCATGAACTTCTCGTAAATGCTCTCATGGATCAGCNNGCGCGACGGGCAGGTGCAGACTTCGCCCTGGTTGAGCGCGAACATCGCAAAGCCTTCGAGTGCCTTGTCCTGGAACTCGTCGTCCTCGGCCATCACATCGGCGAAGAAGATGTTCGGCGACTTGCCGCCCAGCTCAAGTGTGACCGGGATCAGGTTTTCCGCGGCGTACTGCATGATCAGCCGGCCGGTCGTCGTCTCGCCGGTGAACGCCACCTTGGCGATGCGCTTGTTGCTGGCAAGCGGCTTGCCGGCCTCGACACCGAAGCCATTGACGATGTTGAGGACACCTGGCGGCAACAAGTCGCCGATGATTTCCGCCAACACCATCGCGCCCATTGGCGTCTGCTCGGCCGGCTTGAGGACGACGCAGTTGCCGGTGGCGAGTGCCGGCGCCAGCTTCCAGACCGCCATCAGCAGCGGGAAATTCCACGGAATGATCTGGCCCACCACCCCCAGCGGCTCATGGAAGTGATAGGCAACCGTCTGTTCGTCGATCTCGGAAAGCGTGCCTTCCTGGGCACGGATGCAGCCGGCAAAGTAGCGGAAGTGGTCGATCGCGAGCGGCAGGTCGGCTGCGGTCGTTTCGCGAATCGGCTTGCCGTTATCGAGCGTCTCGACCATCGCCAGCACGTTCAGCCGCTCTTCCATGCGATCAGCGATCTTGTTGAGAAGGCGGGCGCGCTCGGCAACCGGGGTCTTTCCCCAGGCATCTTTTGCCGCATGCGCCGCATCGAGTGCCTGTTCAATGTCCTCAGCGGTGGAGCGCGCCACCTCGCACAACGGCCGGCCGGTCACCGGCGTCGGATTGGTGAAATACTGACTCCGTACCGGTGGAGCCCACTGGCCGCCAATGAAATTGTCGTATTTTGGCCGGATAATGATGGATTTCTTCAGTTCCTCAAGCGCCTGATGGATCATCGATACCTCCCTGCACCGGTTCGAAACGGCGCAACCGCCCGCGTACAGCCGCGAGATCGGTGCTCTTATCTGATTGATGACTGTCGCGCTGGGGAACTTCGATGTAAATGATACATTGGTCGAGCGTTATTCAGTCATTTCGTCCTGGTGGACGAAGGTCAGTCATGCTTCAAGGTTCGGTGAACCTTTGCTGACGAGCGCCCACCGATGAGGTTCCGCCGCATTCCTGCCAGCCGACATCCCCCAACACTCGACTTTTGGCCAATAGGCGTCACGCAGCAGACGCGTACGATGTTTCCGGCACACGGCCGGAGCATGTGGCCCTTTGCAGTTTGACGCATCGACGCTGCCCGAAGGGTCGAGCGTTTCGGCGAGTTCATGACACGGCGGCGGAGACGGGCTGATGTTCAGCGTGCTTATCGCGGACGACCATCCACTGTTCCGCGCGGCCCTGCGTCAGGTGATCGAGAGTCAGTTCGCCGACCACGAGATTTTCGAGGCGAGCACGCTCAGCGAAGCCTGCGCATTCGTAAACGGCGACAAGGATGTCGACCTGGACATGATCCTGCTCGATCTACAGATGCCCGGATCGGAAGGCTTTTCCGGGCTGGTCTGTCTGCGCAACGCGGCCCCCGAAGTGCCGATCGTCGTCGTCTCGGCGACAATCGCCGTGGAAACCATGCGTGATTGCATCACTTACGGAGCCGCCGGATTCATCCCCAAGTCGTTCTGTCGGGAGGAGATGGGCGAAGGCATTCGCCGAGTCATCACCGGTGAGGTGTTCCTGCCGTGTGAAGCCTCTGATACGGATTTGAGGCCGGAGGAACTCCCGGGAGGCGTGCGTCATCGGATTGCGGCACTCACCCTCGGCGAACTACGGGTGTTCGAACTCCTCGCGCGCGGCAAGTCGAACAAGATCATTGCATACGAACTGGGCATCAAGGAATCGACGGTGAAAGCCCACATCACCGCGATCCTCCGCAAGCTGCGGGTCCACAGCCGCACTCAAGCGATAATTGCCGCCCGCGAGCTGGATCCCCACTAGCTGTTTGATCCCGGGATTTGATGGTGCGAGCTTTTCAGCGAATGTAAGGATGCGCTATTGGACAGGTTCTCCACAGGGGCGCCCGCACGACAGAGGCGGTGCATAGAGCGATACAACATCGTCAAGAGAGCCTGAGAGCGCTGTTGAGGCATTAGTGTCTGAACCTGATTAACATATTGAAATATTGTTATGAACGTGATTCCAAGGCGGTATTTGAGCCTTGGAGGTGGATATGGCGAACGTGTTCTGGCTGGACGACGACGCATGGGCGGCGATCGAGCCGCATCTGCCGAAGAACCAGCCGGGAGCACGGCGGGTGGATGATCGTCGCATTATCAGCGGGATCATCCATGTTCTGAAGCGTGGGGCCGCTGGCGGGATTGTCCGCCGGACTACGGTCCTCCGACAACGGTCGACAACCGTTTCAACCGCTGGTCCCGCCGGGATCACTGGCGCCGGATCCTCAAGGCGCTGGCCGAGGGCCAATGGATCACCACCGCGGTGGCCATGGATGGCAGTTATGTGAAAGCGCACCGCTGCGCTCACGGCGGAAAAGGGGGCGAAGGCTCAGGCGATCGGCCTCTCCCGAGGCGGGCAGACGACGAAAATCCACGCCCTGAGCGATACACTCGGCCGCCCGGTGGTCCTCAAGGTCACCGCCGGCACTGTCTCCGACATCACGATGGCTGAAGACCTGCTGGCCGAGGTCGACACCTGTCGCCACATTCTGGCCGACAAGGGCTATGATTGCGACGCCCTGCGCACCGCGATCCGCAACAAGGGGGCCACACCGGTCATTCCAGGGCGGAGATCACGCAAACGCAAGATCAGGTTCGACAAACACCGATACAAGTTCCGCTGGATGGTCGAAGCCGTCTTCTGCCGCCTGAAGGACTTCCGGCGCGTCGCCACCCGATACGACAAACTCGCCAGAAACTACGCCTCATCTCTCGCCCTCGCCACCATCGTCGCTTATTAGACCTGATTAAGTCCGGACCCTAGGGGATCCCCCAAAACAGTCGCCAGATGGTGGAAGCGTGGTTCCGTCACCGACCTTCTGACGGGCGCTGAGGAGCCAGAGTCCACCTCCCTGCCGGTCGAGGACGAGACCATCATCGTCGCCTTTCGCCAGCATACGCTGCTGCCGCTGGACGATTGCCTGTCTGCGCTTCAGCCGACACTGCCGCATCTGACGCGCTCATCGCTGCATCGGTGTCTTCAGCGCCACGGCATCTCGCGGCTGCCGGATGGAGAAGACGGCAACGGCATCAAGCGCACGTTCAAGACCTATCCGATCGGCTCTTTCCACATCGACATCGTCGAACTCCGTACCGCCGAAGGCAGGCTCTCTCTCCTCGTCGCCATCGATCGGACCTCAAAGTTCGCGTGTACCGAGCTGCACGGAAAGCCACCAAGCGCCTCGCTGCCGCGTTCTGACAGAATCTCATCAACGCCGTGCCCTATAAGGTGCACACCGTGCTGACCGACGACGGGACTCACTTCACCGATCCCGCGGGCAAGAGATGGACGGCAGCCGAGATCAAAACGAAGATCGAGCGCAAGGAGCCATTCGCACAAGGAGCCATTCTGGGCCCATGCGTTCGTCGTGGCCTATGCCCGCAACACTATCGGTCACCGCCTCACCAAACCCAAGCATCCCTGGACCAATGGGCAGGTCGAGCGCATGAACCGGACGATCACAGAAGCGAGCGTTAAACGCTTCCACGACGAACCTCATGACGAGCTGCGAAGCCACCTCGCAGACTTTGTCAGCGCCGACAACTTCGCCAAGCGCCTCAAAACCCTCAAAGCCCTTACCCCTACGAGTTCATCTGCAAGACCTGGACAAAGAAGCCCCCAACGATTCACCCGTAATCCACTCCAGAAAATGCCGGGACTAAACAGCCTAGCGGCTGCCGCCAGGAACCCACAGTACGTCGCGTTCGCCCCTCTCGTTTTCGAAACGGGCAAGCACGAACAAATGGTCGGAGAGCCGGTTGATGTAACGGACGGCTGCCGGATTGACCGGTTCGATCTCGGCCAATTCGCAGATCAGCCGCTCGGCCCGGCGCGAGACTGAACGCGCCATGTGCAGGTACGCCGAGGCCGCCGTTCCGCCGGGCAGCACGAACGACGCCAGCGGTGCCAATTCGGCGTTCATCGCATCGATCTCGTGTTCCAGCCGCTCCACCTGCGCATCGACGATGCGCAAGGCACCATCCGCCTTCCGACCTTCCTCCGGGGTGCACAGGTCAGCCCCCAAATCAAAGAGATCGTTCTGGATGCGCGCCAGCATCGCGTCCGCGTCGCCTTGTGTATTCAGCCGGGCGATACCCACGATGCCGTTGGTTTCGTCCACCGTGCCGTAGGCCTCGACACGGAGGGCATGTTTTTCNACCCGACTGCCGTCACCGAGCGACGTTTCGCCCTTATCGCCGCCACGGGTGTAGATGCGAGTCAGCGTAACCATCAACCTGGGCTCCTTTCCGAAGCCGAAGGATCAGAGGGCGTAGAGCAGAACCATCGCGCCGAACAGGGCGATCGCCACCCCTGGCAGATGACGCGCGCCGCCATCAGCTTGGTTGCGTACTTCTGGGTTGCCTTGCCGCCGACCGCAAACGAGATGACGCCAACGAACAGCACAGCCGCCGTCGCGATCATGGCAACGACGAGCATCACAGGAAGGATGGTATCCATGGACTCGATATAAGCTCCCCGATCTTCCGGGTCATCCCGAAACAACAACTTGCACACCGAACAGCGCCTGCGGCACCGCAGCCGTGCACGCTTGCGCTCGTCAGTCCCCGTCACGCTCCCTCAGGGGCTCCGTCACCTCTCCCGAGACAGGGTGAGGCAACGGGATGTGATGCCCAAGGATGCTGCTAGTTGCGGGCCGACAACAGACCGCGAGCGATCACTTGGGCCTGGATTTCGGCGGCACCTTCGAAGACGTTGAGAATGCGGGCGTCGCACAGCACGCGGGAGATTTGATACTCGATCGCATAGCCGTTGCCGCCGTGGATCTGCATCGCGTTGTCCGCGTTCGACCAAGCAACGCGGGCGCCGAGCAGCTTCGCCATGCCAGCCTCGATGTCGCAACGACGATCGCTGTCCTTCTGCCGGGCGCTGTCGTAGGTGAGCTGGCGGGCGACCATTGTCTCCACCGCCATCCAGGCAATCTTGCCAGCGACACGCGGGAACTCGAAGATCGGCCGGCCGAACTGGACGCGCTCTTGCGCGTACTTCATGCCGAGTTCCATGGCGTTCTGGGCGACGCCCACGGCGCGGGCCGCGGTCTGGATCCGTGCGCTCTCGAAGGTCGCCATCAGCTGCTTGAAGCCCTGGCCTTCCTGCTGGCCCAGCAGGTTCTTGGCCGGCACCACGAAGTCGTCGAAGCCGAGTTCGTATTCCTTCATCCCGCGGTAGCCCAGCACCTCGATCTCGCCGCCGGTCATGCCGTCGGCCGGGAACGGATCCTCGTCGGTGCCCCGCGGCTTTTCCGCCAGGAACATCGACAGTCCCTTCCAGTCCTTGGTGGCGGAATCGGTGCGGGCGAGCAGCGTCATCAGATCGGTACGAGCAGCGTGCGTGATCCAGGTCTTGTTGCCCATGATCTTGTAGACGTCGCCATCCTTCACCGCACGGGTGCGCAAGGAGCCCAGGTCGGAGCCGGTATTGGGCTCGGTGAACACCGCCGTCGGAAGGATTTCTCCCGAGGCCAGCTTCGGCAGCCAGTATTCCTTCTGCTCGTCGGTGCCGCCCAGACGGATCAGCTCGGCAGCGATCTCCGAGCGGGTGCCGAGCGAGCCCACGCCGATGTAGCCCCGCGACAGCTCCTCGGTGACGACGCACATCGCCATCTTTTCCATCTCGAGGCCGCCGTACTGCTCCGGGATGGTCAGCCCGAAAACGCCGAGTTCCGCCATTTCCTCGATGATCTCGATCGGAATCAACTCGTCGCGCTCGTGCCAGCCATGCGCGAACGGCACCACCTTCTCCTCGGCGAAACGGTGGAACTGGTCGCGGATCATCTCCAGCGTCTCATCCAGACCGAGATTGCCGAAATTGCCGTCCGCGATCAGCTTGGCGATGCCCATGCGCGCCGCATCAGTGTTGCCACCCTTGATCAGGGTCAAGACCGCCGGGCTCAGGAAGGCGTTCAGCGCATCATCGCTCACCCCNATGTCACGCGGCCGGACAACCTCGACCTGCGTCATCGGGATACCGCCGGCGATCTGGGAGAGGTACTCACCGAAGGCCGACTGCAGCATTAGCTGTTCCAGTTCGGTGAGCTGGCCGGCCGCTTCCAGGCGCTCCGCCCACACCAGCATCTGCTGCAGGCCGGCAACGTAGGTGGCAAGCCAAGCGTAGCCATGTGCAGCGAACTGATGCTCATCGAGCAGCGTGGCATCGAGCCGTCCGCCGCGGATGATCATCGCCGAAACACCCTTGCGTGCTTCCAGCAGCAGGTGTTGCGCGCTGGCGAGCGCCTCCAGGCAGGTGGGGATCAGATCGTTGAGGACGGGGCTCTTCCTCTCGGCGACGGCGACGTCCATGGGGCTCTCCTCCGGGCGAGGACGGGCCCGGGCAGGGCCCGCCGCTGCATCGATTTATTCCCGGGCGCCGCTGCTGCGCCCAGTCTTGGAAGTATTCCGAGCGGCGCCCCGGCGCCGCCCGGTATTCGCTTGCGCGGGGAACGCGGGCGCCTTGCGGGCGCCCGCTCCTAATTACCCGATCAGGTTGCGGACGATGTCGGTCATCGACAGCACGCCAACCGGCTTGCCGTTTTCGGCCACGACCAAACGATGAATGCGGAGTTTCATCATCGTGGTGATCGCCACCGACAGCTTTTCGCCCGCGTCGATGGTGGCACATCCATCGGTCATGATTTCACCCACGGTCATCGCGCGGGCTTCTTCCATCGTATGTCCCTGGCGGGCCATGACGACGTCGGTCTGCGACAGAACACCGACCGCCCGGTCGTCTTCGATCACCACCAGCGCGTGAATGTCGTTGTCGATCATCACCTTGCCGGCGGCGGCGACAGTGTCCGAACGTGCGCAGGAGATGATGCCAGCGTGCATCCTGTCACGGACGAGTGCCATCGTCGTGAATTTCCGGATCTCGATTGCGCCCGCGACATCCGGCAGCGGTGCAGAGACCGGATATGGATGACGCATCTTCGGCTCGTGCAGGTCGCCCTTCGGCAGGCTTGGAGCGGCGGCAGCAGCCGGCACCTCGGCCGTCTTGCCAAGACCGAAGTCGGGGGCGCCGATCAGCACGGACATGTTGCCGTGCGGGTGCTTGTTGTCATGCATGAGCTGGTGTGCCAGCGGCAGTTCCTCGTAGGTGAATGCCCGCGACATGCACGGATTGAGCTTGCCGGCCAACGCCAGCTCGTTCATCGCGTAGCACTGCTCGTCGTTGGCAAAATGCGATCCCTGGAACCGCTTCTGCCGCATCCACAGGTAGCGGAGGTCGATGGTCGCATTGTAGCCGGTGGTGCCGGCGCAGATCACGATCATGCCGCCGGTATCACAGACGAACATCGAGGTCGGGATCGTCGACTCGCCCGGGTGCTCGAAGATAAGCTTTGGGCTGCGCTTCTCGCCAAGGACCTCCCAGATCGCCGCGCCGAAGGAGCGCACGCCCTTCAACCAAGTGTTGTAGCCGACGGTGTCCTTCCAGTGCGGCAGCATGCCCCAGTGGTCGAACTTGCGGCGATCGATACAGCCCTTCGCACCCAGCTTGACGCAATAGTCGATCTTATCGTCACCGGAAATGACAGCGACCGGAGTGGCCCCCGCTGCCTTGGCGATCTGGATTGCCATCGAGCCGAGACCACCGGCGCCACCCCAGATCAGCACCGGGTCGCCCGGCTGCATCGCATGTTCCGGCCAGCCATGCAGCATGCGCCACGCTGTCGCCGCCACCAACACGTAGGAGGCAGCCTCCTCCCAGGTCATGTGCTTGGGCTTTGGCATGCACTGGTGTGCCTGCACGCGGGTGAACTGGGCAAAACTTCCGAAGTTGGTCTCGTAGCCCCAGATGCGGAAGCTGTTAGCATACATCGGATCGTTGCCGGCCGTGACCCACGGATCGTTGCGATCCCAGGTGGCGCAATGGACCACCACCTCGTCACCGACCTTGACGTTCTTCACGTCCTTGCCGACCTTGTAGACGATGCCTGACGCATCGGAGCCGCCGATGTGGAAGTCTTCCTTCTCGCCGCCCTTCTGCCGCGCCTTGATGACGTTGACCGGGATGCCGAGTGCTGCCCAGACGTTGTTGTAGTTCACGCCGGCAGCCATGACATAGACCAGGACCTCATCGTCCTTGATCGACGGAACGTCTACCACTTCCTTCTGGAAGGAAGACGTCGGCTGGCCGAACCGGCTTTCCCGGATCAACCATGCATGCATCTTCGCCGGCACTTCGCCGACCGGAGGTTGCTGTGCGACGTCGTAGAGTTCCTTAGCCATGGTCATCACCATCCTTGATCCCTCCGCTCCCGTGGCGCGCTGCCAGACGCCATCTGTTCGCCTAAAATTCCGTGCCACCGGACGCCGTGCAGCACGTTGAGTGTCGCACGAACGCCACAACCGCAGATCGATTCGCTGACGGCTGAATTTTCGTTCTAGCTCCAGACGGCTTTCTTCGCAATGCACAATTTGCTAAATTGCATAGAAGCTGTTTTAGCGTGACAGCCTGTTTTTCAGGCATTTTGCGGGATTTCGGAACGGGTCGGCTGGGCACCGAGGAGGAACAACATGGCCGAACAATTAGCAACTGCAAAGAACAAAAGGCGAAGCGTATCGTACCCTGGCTGATACGAACCTATTCGGGTTACTCGACAGCGAAAGAAAGCAACGCGCTCTACCGCNAGAATCTGGCGCGCGGCCAGACCGGTTTGTCTATCGCCTTCGACCTGCCGACCCAGACTGGTTATGATAGCGATCACGTGCTGGCTCGCGGTGAAGTCGGCAAGGTGGGTGTGCCGGTCTGCCATGTCGGCGACATGACAACGCTGCTCGACGGCATTCCGCTCGACCGGATGAACACCTCGATGACGATCAACGCGCCAGCCGCCTGGTTGCTGTCGCTCTACATCGCTGCCGCCGAGCGCCAGGGCATCGCCCGCAACAAGCTATCCGGTACAACCCAGAACGACATCATCAAAGAGTACCTGTCGCGCGGCACCTATATCTTTCCACCGGCACCCTCCATGCGGCTGATCGCCGACGTGGTCTCGTTCACCTATAAAGAGGTGCCGAAATGGAACCCGATCAACGTCTGCTCCTACCACCTGCAGGAAGCGGGTGCGACGCCGGAGCAGGAATTGGCGTTCGCGCTGGCGAATGCGATCGCGGTACTCGACGCGGTAAAGGCTTCGGGCCAAGTGCCGCCCGAAGACGTCCCGGAGGTGGTCGGGCGCATCAGCTTCTTCGTCAACGCCGGCATTCGCTTCATCACCGAGATGTGCAAGATGCGGGCGTTCAACGGCCTGTGGGACGAGATCTGCCAGCAGCGCTACGGCGTCGAGGATCCGAAGCTGCGCCGCTTCCGCTACGGCGTCCAGGTCAACTCACTGGGACTGACCGAACCGCAGCCGGAGAACAACGTATACCGGATTCTGCTGGAGATGCTGGCGGTCGTGATGTCGAAGGACGCCCGCGCCCGCGCCGTCCAGCTCCCCGCCTGGAATGAGGCGCTCGGCTTGCCACGGCCGTGGGACCAGCAATGGTCGCTGCGTCTGCAGCAGATCGTAGCGTATGAGACCGACCTGCTCGATTTCGGCGACATCTTCGACGGCTCACGCGCCATCGCCGAGAAGGTCGAGCAACTGATGTACGAAGCGCGCGAAGAACTGGCGAAGATCGAGGAGATGGGCGGAGCCGTCGCCGCGATCGAGAGCAGCTACATGAAGCGCCGGCTGGTGGAGAGCAATGCCAAGCGACTGGCGGCGATCGAGAGCGGTGAGCAGGTCGTTGTCGGCGTCAACATGTTCACGGAAGCCGAGCCGTCGCCGCTGGCCAGCGGCGAAGNNAGCATCATGACCGTCGATCCGCGCGCCGAACAGGAGCAGATCGCCGCCCTGCAGGCCTGGCGGGCCAGCCGTGACGAATCGAAGGTAAAGGCGACCCTGGCCGACCTCGTCGCCGCGGCCAAGGAAGGCCGCAACATCATGGAGCCCTCGATCGCGTGCGCGCACGCGGGCGTGACCACCGGCGAGTGGTCCGGCACGCTGCGGGAGATTTTCGGCGAATTTCGCGCGCCGACCGGCGTCAGCCAGGCGGTGGTCGCAGCCGACCTGGGCGGGCTGCAAACGATCCGCACTAAGCTCGAGACGCTCACCGACCGGCTTGGACGCCGAATCAAGATGCTGGTCGGCAAGCCGGGGCTCGACGGACACTCGAACGGCGCCGAGCAGATCGCGCTGCGGGCGCGCGACGCCGGCTTCGAGGTCGTCTACGAAGGCATCCGCCTGACGCCTGAGCAGATCGTCTCGGCGGCGCTCGATGAGGGCGTGCACGTGGTGGGACTCTCGATCCTGTCCGGCTCCCACATCCCGTTGGTCACCGAGGTCATGGAACGGATGAAAGCAGCCGACCTCACCGAGGTGCCGGTCGTCGTCGGCGGCATCATCCCGCCGGAAGATGCAGAAAAGCTGGCGAAGGTTGGCGTCGCCCGCGTCTATACGCCAAAGGACTTCGACCTGAACGCGATCATGTCCGACATCTTGAACGTGGTCGAGGAGACGACGAAGGAAGCGGCTTAGTCAGCTGCTGGGTGTTTCGCTGGCAGGCGGGGAGAAGCACTTGTTGCTCTCCCCGTTTTTGCGGCCCTGTCCGCAACAGTCCTCACGCGCGCGATCAGGATACCTGATCAAGCTTATCAGCTGCGCTTTCGATCGCTTCGCTCCTGTCGATCGGGGTGCACAAGACAACCCGCCGCACCTCAACGCTGAACCGATGCGCCAGACCGTCAAAACCTGTAGCGGAATGCCGTCGTTCCGTACCACGGTCGAGGGTTGCAGACGTGCGTGTGCGCCGCGAGGGATCAGGTGCGACCGCCGCGCGGGCCGAAGATCAGCCAGAGGATGAAGCCGAGCACCGGCAGGATGATGATGCCCAGCACCCAGAGCACCTTCTTGCCGGTGGAGGTCCCGCTCTGCAGGACATTGATGATCGCCCAGATGTCAGCGGCGAGTACGATCAGTCCAAGAATGCCACCGTAACTGTTCATCGCGATAACCCTCCAGTCGACTGCGACAACCGCACTTCCCCTGCGCGCGCCCCTTGCGCCACACCTTCTGCGGGCGCACAGCACGCCCGCGTCGAACGACGGCACAACCCGGAACCTACGCTGCGGGTTCCCACGGTGCAACGCCGGCCAGAGGATCTGCACCAGGATCTGCACCAGGATCTGCACCGGCGACACAGCAGCATTGCTGACTTGCGCGCGCCGATCAGCGATCATTTCCACCATGGACCTTCGCTTTCGACTGCAACAGCCCGCTGCCCGGGCGGTCGCGCGCTTCGGCGCCCTGGTCGGGACGACCGCGGTTCTCGCGGCGTGTGCCGCCACGCCTGCAGCTTCGCCACCGGCGGAGGACACCTTCGTTGCTGCCGAAGCGACCAACATGTTCCGGGTCGTCTACGGCACGATCGCCGAACGCTACACGGATCCGGTCGATATCGGGTCANTCGCCACCGACGGCCTGCGTGGCCTGACCGAGATTGATCCCGCCCTGTCAATCGGGCGGACCGCAGGCGAAATCGAACTCAACGATGCCGGTCACGCCGTGACGTCTATCGAGGCGCCGCCGCCGCGAGACAGCGAAAGCTGGAGCAAACTCAGCGTAAAAGTCTGGCGTGACGCACGGCGCGTTTCACCCGCCCTTGCCGCCGCCACACCGGAGCAGGTCTACGAGCACATCTTTGACCGGGTAATCGGCGACCTCGACATCAACGGCCACTACGCAACGGCAGCCGAAGCCCGCCACACCCGGCAACGCCGCAGCGGCTATATCGGATCGNGGATCGGCGTCGGCGTGCAGAACGGCGTTCCGGTGATTGTCGAAGTCACCGGCCGCAGCCCCGCCGAGCGCGCCGGGCTGCGAGTGGGTGACGGCCTGCTGCAGATCGACGGCCGAGCCGTGCGCGGACTGAGCACCGACGCCATCACCCAGCGGCTGCAGGACGACGTGAGCGGATGGGTACAACTGGTGGTGCGTCGCCCCAAACGCGGCTTGATGCGCTTCGTCGTGCTGAAAAGCTATCTCATCCCCGACACAGTGCGAGAGCGCTACGACGACGGCATTTTGTATCTGAAGATCAGCCACTTCAACCAGGGCACGGCGGACGACGTCGCCAGTACGCTCGCCACCGCCACCGGCGAACTGCGCGGCTCGGTGCGGGGCATCATTCTCGACCTGCGGNGAAACCCGGGAGGACTGCTGCAGCAGGCGGTGAAGGTTGCCGACCTGTTTCTTGTCGACGGGCCCATCCTCTCCACCCGCGGCCGCCACCCTGACAGCATTCGGGATTACGTCGCGGGCGGCGACGACGAAGCCCATGGACTGCCGCTTGTCATCCTCGTCGACGGCGACGCGGCATCGGCGGCAGAACTGGTCGCCGCGACGCTTCAGGACCGAGGGCGGGCCGTGATCGTCGGCAGTTCCACCTACGGCAAGGGCACGGTGCAGACGGTACTGCCGCTACCGAACGGCGGCGAACTGAGCTTCACCTGGTCGCGCGCCATTNCCCCGTCAGGCAGCGACCTGCGCGGACGCGGCGTACGCCCGATCGTCTGCACCAGCGGTCTTTATGTCGCCGACAACGAGAAGATCGACCGGCTTCTCCAGGCGGATGGCGTGAATGGCGTGGTTGGCGACAGCAGCCAGCCGGCGGTTGCTCTCGGCTGCCCGGCAGAGCAGCGCGACGGACAGCTCGATGCGATCATCGCACGGCGGCTGATCGAAAACCCGGTGCTCTATGCACAGATGCTGCACCGGGAGGCACAACTTGCGGCAACAGCCGGAGAACGAGTCCCCTGATACGGAGTCACGTGACGCAGTGTCCCTTGACACCGGCGCCTGCGTCCGTATCGTAGCGCGCTTCGCGGCATCTGGTGTGCTCGCGGCCATACAGATTCGAGCAGAGAATGGCAAAGCCCAATACGATCCTGATCAGACTGGTGAGCAGCGCCGGAACCGGCTACTTCTACGTCGCGAAAAAGAACCCGCGCACTCAGACCGAAAAGCTTGAGTTCCGGAAGTATGACCCGGTTGCGCGCAAGCACGTGCCGTTCAAGGAAGCGAAAATCAAATAGCGGCGTGACGTGGTTTAGCGGTGGGGTTCAGCCGCGCGCTTCCTCCACCATCGATTGCAGCAATCCCATATCGCGGATCAGCAGTGCGGTGCGGGTCCGCTGGACAATGCCCTGCCGCGCCAGGTCGTTGAGGACACGCGCGACCGTTTCGCGTGTGGTCGACACACGGCTCGCAATGTCGCTGTGAATCGGGATCGGTTCGATCACCGCCGCGTTGCCTACTGTCTTGTGTGAGTGCGCCTGGCGCAGCAGTTCCGCCTGAACCCGGCTCTGCGCGGCCACGGTTGACAGATCCATGATCCGCTCGTCCGCCGTGCGCACCATCTGCGCCAGCTTGCGCATGACGCGCAGCGCTGTCTGAGGATAGTCCGCCAGCAGCGCCAGAAACAGCCGGCGCGGCAGCGCCATGATCAGCGTATCCTCGATCGCCATCGCGCCGGCGGAACGCGGCTGGCCGTCGATGGCCGATAGTTCGCCGAAATAATTCCCTTCGAAAACATCGGCAAAACTGATTTCGCGGCCCGAAACCGAATAGTTGACAATGCGAATCTTGCCACGAACGACAAAGAACACATCGGTCGAGACCGCATCCTTTTCAAAGATGTGCTCATGCGCCGAAAACCGCCGGAAGCGACACGCCCGCTCGATCGGAAGCAGCGCGTCGCGATCCACTTCCTTGAACAATTCGATCTCGGCCAGGACGCTGCGTTCCGAAACCTCAGCCTCAATCACACTCGGAATCGACCGAACAGACTCGTTCGCAGCCTTGCTTTTCAGCATCAACGGGCACCCTTCGTTTGCGCGAGCATGGCGGCCTCGCTTCAGACGAAAGAATAGCGCCCGAATGTTAACAATCCGTAGCTGTGTTGATCAGATTTGATCTTCCTAAAATTGTAAATCCGTGCGGCACATTGGCGCGACTTCAGCGGAAAACCACCGTTTTTGTACCGTTCAGCAGCACGCGATGCTCGACGTGCCAGCGCACGGCGCGGGCGAGTACCACGTTCTCGATGTCGCGCCCGACACTGGCCAGCTGTTCCGGCGCGAAACTGTGATCCACCCGCTCCACAGCCTGTTCGATGATCGGCCCCGCATCCAGATCCGCGACCACGTAATGGGCCGTCGCACCGATCAGCTTCACGCCGAGCGCGTGCGCCTGATGATATGGGCGCGGTCCCTTGAAGCCGGGCAGAAACGAGTGGTGGATGTTGATGCAGCGCCCNCGCAGCCGATCACAGGTGCCGGGCGAGAGGATCTGCATGTAGCGCGCGAGGACGACCAGGTCGATTTCGAGTTCATCCACCAGGCGCAGAATCACCGCTTCCTGATCGGAACGAGTTTCAGCGCCCACCGGCAGATGGTGGAACGGTATGTCATGCCAGCGGGCCAGTGGTTCCAGGTCCGGATGATTGGACACGATCGCCGGAATGTCGACCTGCAGGTCGCCGGTCCGGTAGCGGTACAGCAGATCATTGAGGCAGTGGTCGAACTTCGAGACCAGCAGCAGCAACCGCTCGCGGCGCTGCGCGTCATGCAGCCCNCAGACCATCTGGAAGCGCTCGGCAATGCGCGAGAACTTGTGCGCGAACTGATCCATCGAAGGCGTCGCAGCACCCGTCCGGAACACCGTACGCATGAAGAACCGGTCGCTCAGCAGATCGCCGAAATGCGAGGACTCGGTGATGAAGGCATCGTGCTCGGCGAGGAAGCCGGCAACCGCGGCGACGATGCCGGTCTGGTCGGGGCACGAAATCGTAAAAATGAAATGACGCTGGCTATCGGTCACGTACGGACGATCCCCGTTGTACTTGGTACCAAGCAGCGGCGCGGCTTCGGAAGACTTCCAGGCGCCGCTGTTTGTGCTCCCATTCTAGGCGATCTGGACGGCGCCACCACGGCGATCGTCAGCTCCTCCCTCGAAACCACCTGTGGCAGAGCGCCGGGTCGCATGCACGCCACCAAAGAACATGTTGCGTGCAGGCCAGTAGTCGACCCGTCCGGCGTCCCCGAATGCGGAGCCAATCACGTCCGGCATGAAGCCAGGCTCCACGCTCAGCGTCTCTGCAGCCGCACCGTCATTCTCATCGGGCGGATCGTTCATCTCCAGATGCAGCCTCGGCACGGTGACCGCTTCCACAAGCGGCATCTTCAGCACCAGCAAATTGACGATCGTCTGCAGCATCGCCGAACGGATCCGCATCGAGCCACCAGAGCCAAGCGCAGTGATCGTTCCATCGGGCTGCAGCACCAGAGCCGGCGCCATCATCGAGGTCATCCGCCGGTCACAGGCCCAGCCGGCCGCACCGTCAGGGTTGAGGTCGACCTCTCCCAGCATGTTGTTGAGGATAATGCCGGTGCCCGGCAGAACGTAAGCTGACCCCTCGCCGTTGGAGAGCGTCAGGCTGGCAGCGCCGCCGTCGGCATCGACGACGCTGATCTGGGTCGTCCTCTCACCGCCTGCNGGACGGCCGCGGATTTCCGCGCACGCCCGGGCCAGTGCCGACGGCGCCAATAGCGCATCCGCAAGCTCCTCGGGCGGCATCTTCTCGGCGCGTCTGCGCACCGCGGCAGATGCACGCAGCGTCGTCAGCAACCGGCCGACATGCGACGCACTGCCAAAGCCGCCGGCAAGCGGTCCGAGTTGCTGCCATACGGCGAGCGCGTAGGCGACCAGCAGGCCGCCCATCGCCGGCGGCGGATTGATCAGCAGCCGCGCCCCGAAGACATCGAGTGAAAGCGGTGCCCGCCGTTCCACCGCGTAGGCGGCAAGATCATCGGCCCACAAATGACCGCCTCGCTCGGTGCAGTCCGCGACGAGCAGCCGGCCCATCTCACCCCGGTAGAACAGGTCCGGTCCTTCGATCGCCAGGATTTCCAGTGCATCCGCCAATTCCGGCTGGCGCTGGATCTCCCCTTCCGTCAGCAGGCGGTCCGGATGCTCAACACTCTGAAACAGTCGCCGCATCGACGGATCCGCATCGATGATCGCCCGCACCACCTCGATGATGTAGGCATGCGTTGCGTTCACCCGCACGCCCGCGCGCGCCAGGGCCACGGCCGGTTCGACCAGCCGGCGGACCGGCAGGCGCGCAAGGTCCGACGCAGCGGCAAACACCCCGGCCACGACTCCGGGGGTGGCGATCGCTCCCAGCCCGACATGGAACGATTGGCGTGCCGGGCCAAAATCCGCGGCCACGTTGCGGAAATCCGCCTCGTCCTCCCGCCGCCGACGCTTGGGTGTCTGGACAAAGAAGTCGTAGACAACGGGCCGGCCGGCAGCCGGGCCATCCGCGGGACGGGCGACGAGAAAACCACCGCCGCCAAGCGATGCCAGCACCGGCTCGGCAACGCACGCCGCACACAATCCAGCGAGCGCGCCGTCCACGGCGTTGCCGCCCTCGGCCAGCACCGCGGCAGCGGCAGCAGCCGTCTCCGGATGCCCGGCTGCGACCAGTCCCTTCATCGCTTCTCCCTGAACACGGCACGCCACCGCGCGCTGTGCCCGTCGCAGACACGCCCCGACGCTACGGTAGTGTGGCCTATCGGCCGCGTCACAGCCTGTCAACGCCCGTCCGACGCCCGTCTGGACACCGGCGAGCATCGCTTGGTTGACGCGCCGGCCATCACCGCGGATCATGGAACGGATCAGGGTCGCGCTCCGAAGCTCCGTGCGGTAGCCCTGCAATAGGTTGTAAATGGGGGCGAGAGTTCGTCCATGAGCCGACTACGCGTGTCGCTTGCACTCGCCGCTTTGGGCGTTGCGACGGCGGCCATTGCAGCCGAGCTGATCGGACATGCAACGCTGAATGCGGTCGCCTTCCAGCCGTTGCCGTCACACACCCCGATCGAAGTGCAGGTGCTGGACGATTCCGACGAAAATCTGGCAATCAAGTCAGAGCTCGCCTCAGCACTGGAAGCCCGCGGCTACACCGTATCAGCCGGGGCGCCGCTGTTGCTCAGCATCAACACCGGCGACGCCGTCGGCGCCTGGAATACCGCCAGCAAGAGCGATCAGATCAGGGTCATGGACGACCGGGGCCGGCTTTTCCCGCAAGGCGAGGTTGACNATGACGCGGCAGCTGCGGCTGCCCTGCCTCGCACCACCGTGGTTACACCGGCACAGTTCCGGCTGGGCCTGACGCTCGACCAGCGCACGAACGGCGCTCGCATCTGGCAAGGATGGACGATTGCCGACCTCAGCCAGGGCGACCCACCCGACCTGGCGCGGGCAATGGTCCCAAAGCTTGTCGACAGCCTTGGGCAGACGGTGCGCGAACAGTCATTCGATCTGCAATAGGCGATCGGCAACACACGGATCGGTCACCGCCCGTGGGCAGTGCGTAATTTTTCGCTTCGTCGGACACAGCACCTGCGTCTACAACCATCGCCCGCAACAGCGGCCGTGCCGGCATCGGTCGCGCTGGAGGACGAGAACCCGCCATGCACACCCCTGCCGCCGCCGCACTACTGCCGGCCGGCCTCATGGATCTGCTGCCGCCGGCCGCGGCATTCGAAGCGCAAACGGTCGAACGGCTGATGGCGCTGTTCGCCAGCTTCGGATATGAGCGTGTCAAGCCGCCGCTGATCGAATTCGAAGAAACGATGCTAGCCGGCTCCGGTCAGGCCCTGGCGGCAGAAACGTTCCGCGTAATGGATCCGCTGGCGCAGCGGCTGCTGGCGCTGCGCCCGGACATGACGATGCAGGTGGCGCGGATTGCCGCCACCCGCCTTGCCCACCAGCCGCGGCCGCTGCGCCTGGGGTACGCGGGCCAGGTGCTGCGGGTGCGCGGCTCGCAACTCCGTCCCGAGCGGCAGTTCGGACAGGTCGGGGCGGAAATCGTGGGAACGACGTCTCCGGCAGCGGACGTCGAAGTGATCGGCATGGCCACGTCGGCGCTGGGCGAACTGGGACTCGCAAACCTGAGCGTCGATCTGGGTCTGCCAACCCTGGTTCCGACCCTCGTCGCAGGTGATGATGGAACGTCAATCCTCGATCCGGCAACAGCAGAACGCCTTCGGCTGGCGCTTGACCGCAAGGACATTGCCGCCATCTCCGAACTTGCACCGCAGCTGAACCCCGCCGCCGGCCGGGTGCTGCCGCAACTGGTCGCCATTGCCGGGCCGGTGGACAGGGCGCTGCCGGCGCTGAGCGCGCTTGACCTTCCACCGCGGGCGGCATCCGAGCGGGGCGGCTTGGTTGCGGTCATCGAGCGGCTGCGCACCGCAGCCNCCGAGCTGTCGCTGACGCTGGATNCGGTCGAAAGCCGCGGCTTCGAATATCATACCGGCGTCACGTACGCCGTGTTCGCCGCTGCCGCGCCGTACGAGATCGGGCGGGGTGGTCGCTACGGCACCATCGGCAGTGAGGAACCGGCGACCGGAATCACGCTGTTCATGGATGGCGTCCTGCGCGCCCTGCCCCGGCCGGAACGCCCGGCGCGGCTGCTGCTGCCAGAGACAACGCCGGCTGCGACGGCAGCAGCACTGCGCCGCGACGGCTGGGTTACGGTGATGATGCTGGACACCGAGCAAGACCCGGAGACGGAAGCGGCGCGGCTCGGCTGCACCCACGTCTACAACGAGTCCGCAAACCAACCCGTTCCGGTTGCCGCAACAGGCAACGACGTTAAGGAGTAAACGGCAGATGGCCAACGTGGTGGTCGTCGGCGCCCAATGGGGCGACGAGGGCAAAGGAAAGATTGTGGACTGGCTCAGCGAGCGCGCCGACGTCGTCGTGCGCTTCCAGGGTGGCCACAATGCCGGACACACGCTGGTCATCGACGGGGTCACCTACAAGCTCAGCCTGCTGCCGTCCGGTGTGGTCCGCTCCGGCCGGCTCGCGGTGATCGGCAACGGTGTCGTCGTCGATCCATGGCATCTGCTGAAAGAAATCGAGGATTTGCGCNGCAGGGTCGCGATCAGTCCGGACAACGTGCGCATTGCCGAAAACGCGCCGCTGATCCTGCCCCTGCACCGCAATCTTGACCGGGCGCGCGAAGCGGCGCTGGGCAACGCCCGCATCGGCACCACCGGCCGGNGGATCGGCCCCGCTTATGAGGACAAGGTGGCACGGCGTGCCATTCGCCTGGGCGATCTTGCCGACTCCGCGGTGGTCACGCAGAAGGTCGACGCTCTGCTGTTGCACCACAACGCGCTGCTGCGTGGTCTGGGCATGCCGGAGCTGGACGCAGCGACGGTCCGCGATGAGCTGCTGGCAATCGCACCGCACGTTCTTCCCTATGCAGACACCGTGTGGAAGGTCCTCGATGAGGCGCGACGCGTCGGACGGCGGATTCTGTTCGAAGGCGCGCAAGGCACGCTGCTTGACATCGACCACGGCACCTATCCGTACGTCACGTCTTCGAACACGCTGGCCGGCCAGGCAGCGGCCGGCTCGGGGATTGGCCCCGGCGCGCTGAACTACGTGCTCGGCATCACCAAGGCCTATACCACCCGCGTCGGCTCCGGCCCGTTCCCCACCGAACTTGCCGACGACACCGGGCGCCAGCTGGGCGAGCGCGGTCGGGAGTTCGGTACCGTGACCGGACGCGCTCGTCGCTGCGGCTGGTTCGACGCGGTGCTTGTCCGCCAGTCGGTGAAGGTCAACGGANTCC
Organism: Defluviicoccus sp.; assembly: GCA_013414705.1. Lineage (GTDB taxonomy): Bacteria > Pseudomonadota > Alphaproteobacteria > Rhodospirillales > Defluviicoccaceae > Defluviicoccus. Next base: position 282,561 of record CP058705.1, on the reverse strand, counting down.
ACGGGATCGCGCTGACCAAGCTCGACGTTCTCGACGGCTTCGCGGAAATCCGGGTATGCGTCGGCTACCGTCTGGATGGAGAAGTGCTTGATCACCTCCCCGCCTCGACGGTGCGTCAGTCACGTGTCGAGCCGATCTGGGAAGTGATGGAAGGCTGGACCGGCAGCACTCAGGGCGCGCGCTCCTGGGCAGACCTGCCGGCCACGACCGTCAAGTATATCCGCCGCATCGAAGAACTGATCGAAGCGCCGGTTCACCTGCTGTCGACCAGCCCCGAACGCGACGATACGATCATGGTCCGCGACCCGTTTCTCGACTGAGGTAGACTTAAAAACCGCACCGGAGGCCCCTATTCATCGGCGCGGAACGCCCAAAGACTCTTAATCATCGGCGCGAAACGCGCCGGGCAGGTGGTGCGGCAGATCGATGCCCAGCAAAGGACGGCGGCGCACCAGCATCAGATCGAAACGAATGTCGCACGCGGCCAGCGCCGGCCGTCCGGCCAGAAACGCATCGGCCGCACGCACGATCCGCCGACGCTGGCGCGTCGTCAGCACTTCACCGTCCGTCCGGCGGCGCGCCTTCACCTCGACGAACGCCAGCGTCCTCCCGCGCCGAACAATCAGATCGATCTCGCCCACCGGCGTGCGCACGTCGCGCGCGATCACCCGATAGCCGACGAGCCGCAGTCGCCAGGCACACAAAGCTTCCCCGAAACGGCCGAACCGCCAAGCCAACTGGCGCCGGCTTCTCTCGGTCGGCTGTCGAGGCGTTCTGCGAACGACGTCGTTCATTCAGCCTGGTCTTTTATCGCCAGTGCCCGGGCATAGAGCAGCCGGCGTGACAGACCGGTTACCGCGGCCACCTCGGCCACCGCATCGCGTGCCGAGAGCCGAGCAAGCGCATCGGCCAATAGACGGTCGGCTTCATCTTCAGCGATGGGCGGCGACTCGGACGGCGGGCCGATCACGAGCGTCACTTCGCCCTTCGGCGGGCCGGCTTCCGCGTAGTGGGCCGCAAGCGCGCTCAGCGAGCCGCGACGCACTTCTTCGAACAGCTTGGTCAGCTCACGAGCGATGGCGGCCGGCCGGTCTCCCAGAATGTCGTGCATATCGGCCAGCGATGCCGCCAGCCGCTGCGGTGATTCCATCAGCACCAACGTCGCGGGAACGCGAACCAGCTCGGTCAATTCGCGCCGCCTAGCAGCCGCGCGCGTGGCCAGAAAGCCCGCGAACAGGAACCGCTCCGCCGGCAGACCCGACAGCGCCAGCGCCGTGAGCACCGAAGAGGCGCCCGGAACGGCCGTCACGGGCAGATCGGCATCGATACACTTTCGCACCAGCTGNGCCCCCGGGTCCGAAACCAGGGGCATGCCGGCATCGCTGACCAGCACCACCCGCTCGCCGGCAACGATCCTTCGCAGCAGTGCCGGACCGCTGCTGTGTGCCGTATGTTCGTCGTAGCGGACGAGTGGCCGCGAAATGCCGTGGATCGCCAGCAGGCGGGAGGTGACCCGNGTGTCCTCGCAGGCGATGACATCGGCCGCANNGCGAGCACCGAGTGCGCGCAGCGAGATATCGGCGGCGTTGCCGATCGGTGTCGCCACGAGATACAAACCCGACGAGAGACGATCCGCCTTCGAAGACGAGAACGATTTACTCGCCTGTTCGCCTCCACTACCCTCGCGGCGGACCTCATCGTTCACACGTTCAGGAGGCGCCGATTTCCTCGATGCTGATCCGGATCGCCCGTTTCCGGTCGTTCGTTCTCGTGCCATGTCTGCTGGCGGCCTCGCTGATCGTAAGCTCATGCGATACTGTCAAAAGCGGAGCAGGTTCGCCAGACGGAGCAACACACCGGACGGGGCCGCCGCGACATCGCCAACGATGACAGGGGGCTCGCCGTACTCGTCATCCGGCTCAACGGCCGAATGGCCAGCGTTGCCGATGGAGGGCGACGAGACACAAGATCAGACTGTGAAGGTCGCCCTGCTGCTCCCTCTGTCCGGCCAATTGCAGCCGCTCGGAAGCGGCATGGCCAACGCGGCGCAGATGGCGGTGTATGATCTTGCCGACCGCCGGTTCGAACTGTTGCCGATCGACGATAAGGGAACGCGCAATGGTGCCGCCGATGCAGCCCTGAAAGCAATTGCGTCCGGTGCGCGGCTGATCCTGGGGCCCTTGCTGGCTCCCTCGGTACGGGCGGTCGCCCCTATTGCCACGAGCTATGGCGTGCCGGTCATTGCGTTCTCCAGCGATCGGACGGTTGCCGAGCCGGGCGTGTACGTCATCGGCTTCACACCCGAAGCCGAGGTGCAGCGGGTGGTCGAGTATGCCGCAACCACCGGCCTGGGCCGCTTCGCGGCACTGGCGCCGGACAACGCGTATGGCACGGCCGTCGCGGACACCCTGCGGCAGACAGCCACCACGCTCGGCGTCACCGTCGCAGGAGTCGAGCTCTACGACCCGAAGACCGAGGATTTCGCCCCGGTGGTACGAAAACTGCTCGGGATCAAGGAACCGTCATCGACGTCACAGGATACACCAACATCGGCAGACGACGCTGAGTCAGCCATACNNTCCCTCCCTGGTTACCAGCACCGTTTCGAACTCTGCAGAGCCGGTCNNACGCCCGACTTCGACGCCCTTTTGCTGGCGGAAGGTGGAAAGCAGCTGCGTGCCCTGGCCTCCGCACTCCGCGACGCCGGCGTGCAGTCGCCGCCCATGCAGCTGCTGGGAACCGGCAAGTGGGACGAACCCGGCATCGGTGCCGAGCGGTCGCTCGACGGCGCCTGGTATGCGGCACCGAACCCCGCGAGCNGGGATGCGTTCGAGGTCCAGTACCGACGCATGTTCGGACAGACGCCCCCACGGCTGGCAACATTGGCCTACGATGCGACCGCACTTGCGGCCGTGCTGGCGCGCAGCCCAGCGATACAGCCTTTGNCGGCCACAGCGCTGACCGACCCGAACGGCTTCTTCGGCCGCGATGGCCTGTTCCGGCTGACCCTCAACGGTGAAGTCGAACGACGCCTGGCGATCTTGCGCGTCGACCGGATGGGCGTCACCGTGATCAGCGCGCCTGCACAGAGTTTCGCCGCCGGAACCTGAGCCACAGAACGCCGAGCCACGCCCTCGGCGGTGCTTCTGCTTCAGGCCAGAAGACGCGCCAGCAGGGCGTTCAGACACAGCCGTCCCTGCTCGGTTGCCCGCAGGCCCATCGAATCGGATTCCACAAAACGCTCTTCGATCAGCATCGACAACGCCTCGCCGTTGACAGCCGCTTCCGGCTCGCTGCCCGCCAGGGCGCGAAAGCGCCGCCGATCGATGCCGGCAACCAGCCGCAGCCCCTGCAGCACCAGTTCGTCCTGACGCTGGCGGTCGTCGAGCGGCAGCCGCTCCGCGTCGCCACAACCGCGCTGCTCCACCGCGCAGAGCCATTTTCCGGAGCCAGGATCGCCCGCGTCGCATGTGTCCGCCCATCCAGCGTGATCCTGCCGTGAGCACCGGGCCCGATGCCCAGATAGTCGGCGCCGTTCCAGATGGCGAGGTTGTGCCGGCAGGCGGCACCCGGGCGCGCGTGGTTGGAGATCTCGTAGGCCGGCAGTCCTGCGGCCTCCAGTACCTCCTGGGTGACGGCGTAGAGCGCCGCGCCATCGTCCTCATCCGCTTCGCGGACGCCTTCGCGGAAGAAGCCGGTACCGGGCTCGATGGTGAGCTGATAGGCGGAGAGGTGCTCGCCTGCCATCGTCGCCGCCTTGGAGAGTTCGCGCCGCCATGCCTCGGCCTGCTGGCCGGGCCGTCCCCAGATCAGATCGAACGAGTATCGCGGAAAGATCGACGCGGCGAGCTCGATCGCCGTTCGCGCGTCCGCCACCGAATGCCCGCGGCCGAGCGCCCGCAACGCGTCATCATCCAGCGCCTGCACACCGATCGACAGCCGGGTCACTCCCGCCGCCCGGAAGTCGCGAAACCGCTGCCGCTCGGCGGTCGACGGGTTGGCCTCCAGCGTCACCTCCAGGTCGGGAGCGAGCTGCCAGCGGGCAGCGATCCCGTCCAGGATGGCGGCGGCCGTGCGGGGATCCATCAAAGACGGCGTGCCCCCGCCGAAGAACACGCTGGCGACTGTTCGTCCAGCAGTTTCGGCAGCCCCCGGTCCAGCTCCGCGAGATAGGCACGCTGCCAGCGCGCGTCGTCCATGCCGTCACGCACGTGGCTGTTGAAGTCACAGTACGGGCACTTGGAGCGGCAGAACGGCCAGTGGAGGTAAAGATGCAGCGGTTGTTCCCAGCCTTGAGCCTGATCCGGGCTCAGCATCCGCTCACTGAACGAAATCTGGTCATTGAGCGAAATCCGGTCACGGGGCAAAACACGCTGCCACCAGCTTGCGGAAGGCATCCGCGCGGTGGCTGATCCGGTGCTTCTCGTCCGGGTCCATCTCGCCGAAGGTGATCTGCCGGCCATCCGCCAGGAAGATCGGATCATAGCCGAAGCCGCGCTCGCCACGCGGCGGAAAAATCAGGTGGCCGTGCACGAATCCTTCGACGGTCTCGACGTGCCCGTCCGGCCAGGCCAGGGTCAGCGCGCAGGCGAAATAGGCCCGTGAATCCTCGGGATCGCCACACCCGACCGCAGCCAGCTCCGTCTCCACCCGATGCATGGCGAAGCGGAAGTCCTTGTCCGGCCCGGCCCAGCGGGCGGAGACGACACCGGGTGCTCCGCCCAGCGCCGGCACCACGAGACCAGAGTCATCCGCGAGCGCCGGCAACTGTGCCTGCGCCGCCGCCCGCGCCTTGAGCTCGGCATTGGCCACGAAGGTGCTGCCGGTTTCTTCCGGTTCCGGCAGTCCGAGCGCACCGGCGGAGATACAGGTCACGGAAAATGGGCTCAGCAGTTCGCCGATCTCGCGGATCTTGCCCTGATTGTGGCTGGCAATGACCAGTCGGTCGCCAGAGAAACGACGCGGCATCGGCAGCGGCTATTCCAGGCCCAAGGTCTGGCGCTGCAGCGACACCAGCTCGTCGGTTCCGCGCCGCGCCAGCACCAGCATCTGCAACATCGCTTCTTCGCTGAACGTCTTGCGCTCGGCGGTCATCTGCACTTCGACGATCGCGCCGCGGCCGGTGAGCACGAAGTTGGCATCCGCGTCGGCCGACAGATCTTCCAGATAGTCCAGATCGAGCAGCGCCTCGCCGTCGGCCAGACCGCAGGAGATGGCGGCGACATGGTCGGTCAGTGGAATTGCGCCGAGCACACCCAGTTTCACCAGCCGCTGGAAGGCCAGATGCAGGGCAACCCAGCCGCCGGTGATCGACGCCGTGCGCGTGCCGCCATCCGCCTGCAGCACGTCGCAGTCGACCCGAACCTGCAAATCAGCCATCGCCTCAAGGTCGGCGACGGCACGCAGTGAGCGGCCGATCAGCCGCTGGATCTCCTGAGTGCGGCCGGTCTGCCGGCCCCGCGCCGCCTCGCGGTTCGTCCGTTCTGCGGTTGCGCGCGGCAGCATGCCGTATTCCGCAGTAATCCAGCCGCGACCGCTGTCGCGCAGCCACGACGGCACCTTCTGCTCCACCGTGGCGGTACACAACACGTGCGTATCTCCGAACTGCACCAGGCACGACCCTTCGGCGTACTTGCTCACGTTCGGTTCGAAATGAATGGGGCGCAGGCTGTCTGCGGCCCTGTCGGATGCTCTCATGGCCGGGAATTGCCCTCGAAATCGCCCTCGTGAAAAGGAGCGATAAGCTAGCGTGCGTTCCAGCCGCCGTAAAGCCTGCTCGCCCCTATGGCCAGGGCTATCGCATTTGGCCGAGGATGGATCTGGCGCAGTCGTTGGACCAGCCGGAGCGTTTGCGTTTTCGGCGGATGGAGATGCCGGGTCGGGCTCGTTGCAGGACATTGAGGGCGAGTTTGCGCAGTATCGCGAGGTTTTCCGGTCCGTGGTCCTTGCGGTTGCGGGCCCGGTCCTCGTCGAAGACGACGTCGAGCAGCCAGTGGAGGCCGTTCTCGATCGACCAGTGTGCACGCGCGGCCTGCAGGTAGGCGGAGGCTTCGAGCGGCCGCGAGCTCACGTGATAGTGGCGCGTCGTGGTGCGCTTGCCGCGGCACTCGACCGTGCTCTCGATCACGCCGAGACAGGCGCGTTGCGGCAGTAATACCAGCTCGGCGCACGACGTCTTCGCTCCGCGGAGCCAGTCGAGGTCGTGGCTCACCCAGCCGCGCCTTGTCTCGATACGGCCGTGCTCGGCGTCGGTGGTGACGGCGGTCGGGAGGCCGGCCAGGGTCTCGGCATCGGCGAAGTAGGCCGCTACTTCCTTGTGCAGGGCCGGCCGGTTAGCCTTGAGGCGCAGCAGATAGTCACCGCCTCGCGCCAGGATCAGCTCGGCGGTTTCGTTCTGGCAGTGAATTGCGTCGGCGGTGACCAGCCGGCCGCCGAGGTCAAGGCAGGTGAGCAGCGCCCGGGCGGCCAGGATCTCGCTGTCGCCGTCAGCGGCACGGAAGCGCCGCTGGCCGATCACGAGGCGGGTCGAGGAGGCGAAGGCGGTGACCACGGCCAGCGGGTTGCCGCGGGCGGCATCGTCGAACGAGCGCCTAAGCGTCTTGCCGTCGATCGCGATCACGCCTTCGCCGGCGGCGCCCAGCGCCTCGACGAAGCGGGTGAAGCAGCGGGCGAACGCCTCCGGGTCAAGCAGCCGGAACACGCGGCTGAACGTGTCGTGGCTGGGCACCCCGTTCTTCAGCCGCAGGAACGCGCCGAACAGGCCTTCGCGATCCACCGCGAAGTCGGCAAAATCCGAGCAGCTTTCGGCACCGCACACCGCTGCGGTCAACGCAATGACGAGGAGTTCCAGCAGATCATGGCGTTTGGCGTTGCCGGTGCGCGGATCGGGCAGGGCATCAAAAGCGGCTTCAAACCAGGACAGCGACACCCACAGGCTCCCAAAGCATCAAGGAAACCACACAGAATCCGTCTCAACCCGCCACGCCAGAGCTATTTCCCAAATGCGATTCCCCTGCGTGTATCCCCAGGGCTATCGCCTTTGGCCGAGGACGGATTTGGCGAAGGCATCGGAACTGCCGGAGCGTTTGCGTTTGCGGCGGATGGAAATATCGGGGCGGGCGCGTTTGCGGATGACGGCGATGCTGCGGACCGGGGATCACCATCAATCGCAAGCGGCGGATGGGGATCGCAGCATTGGGCCCAAAGCCGAAGACGACGAAGCCGGCGCCGGGCCACAAGATTTTCCCTTACTTCTTGCGCGACCTGGGGATTGACCGACCAAACCCGGCATGGGCAGCCAATATCATCTCCACTCCGATCGGTCGTGTCTCCCTTAACCTCGTCGCAATTCGAGTGCCGATGGCGGTGTGGCGCGACGGTATCATCGGCGTACCCGCCGGCGACGCCGTGGACATGACGCTGCGCCTGGACGACGCTGTCGCATCGCCCCCATGACCACCGCGTCAACAACCGCAACAGACGCCCCACGTGGCGTGATCGAAGAGAACGGAGCCGGCCAGATATCAATTAGAACCGATGGCCCAGTACTCCAACGCGGCGTGTCCTCCTCACGCCTACCCCTTTTCAGCAGCCTGCTAGTTGTTTTAATCCCGGATTTTGATGTTGCAATCTTCTCATGAGAGCACAAGGAGGTATTATGGGGCAGGTTCTCCAGCCCCAGATAGTCAACGGCAAACACAGGTGCCGGTCCGACGGTCATCGTTCGAGCGCCAGTTCGAACAGCGGATCGGAGAGCGCAGGCAACCAGACGTTCGGCCCAAAAGCCGGCGCTCGATCTCACGCAGAACCAACAGACCACCGTCGAACGACAGCCGGCCACCATCGTACCGGGCGACAAGCCGAACCGCGACAGCGCAGGATTGACCGAGGAGAGTGTGCGCTCCGGAATCAGCATGGATCGGCTTCGACAACCAACCCCAGGCGATTCCAATAGACTACGCTACACTTGCAAGTTTCGATGCATAATCTGGACTAGATTTTGATTTTTCATAACATAAAAAATCCCGTGAAGTGAGATTTTCACGGTCAAATGTTGCTCTGGCAGACGACACCGGGAAGGATCATCGTCTGCCAGAGCCTTTGGTTTTCGTCAGTCAGCGATGTCGACGGTCACCGCTTCTCGTCCCTTTGGCGTATCGACAACGCCCATAGAGACGCGCTGGCCTTCGGGGAGCGAAGTCAGGCCGGAGCGCCCGAGGACAGAGACGTGCAGGAACACGTCCTTGCCGCCATCATCGCAGGCGATAAAGCCGAATCCCTTGTCAGCATTAAACCACTTCACCGTGCCGACCATTTCGACCGCGTTCGACACATCGGCCGTCCGTCGTGACTGCCCCGGACCGCCGGCGCGACGAGGCGGNGGAGCGACTGCGGTACTTTCGTCCACTTCCAGCAACCGCGTGATCTGCGGTCCTTTTGCTCCCTGGCTGACCTGCACTTTCAGCTTTGCCCCTGGCTGCACCGAGTCATGGCCGGCTGCTTGCAGCGCTGCGATATGCATGAATGCGTCGCCCGAACCGTCGGCCAGTTCGGCGAAACCGAAACCTTTCTCGGGATTGAACCACTTGACGGTCGCTTCGACCGTCGGGCTGTCCATCGGTGTAACGTCACGGCCCACATCTGTTGTGAATGGCCGCGACATCGGACGCGAACCCCGCATTTCGCGGGAGAACGGTTCGTCGTCGTCGAATCCGCGTCGCCGAGGCTCGCGGAACCCCTTACCCTTGCGCATCATATCCGTTTGTCTCCACCGGCGGCCGGCAACGCTGCCTGCTGCACTGTCCGCCGAGCCTTCTCGTCCTGTTGCTGCCTCAACCTCAGTCGCCTTGTCATCAGTCAGAGCCGATCGTCGCCTGCATCGCAGGCGATAAACGAGCCCGGATCACCCATTGTTCCCCTCATCATTGCCTCAGTATCACGAGGGAGTTCTGCATTTCCGTGTAAATCTCACGAAAATGCTTCCGCCCGGAGGAAGACAACCCGGCCCCCATCCCAGGACTCGGTCTGACTCCTGGATGCTGTCCGCTCGTTTCCTCTGAACCTCACACGCCATGTGTGATGTCCCTCTCGCCGTGTGCGCGCCGGTATCGGTCATCTCCCGCCCGCCGGATTTAGTCGGCGTTGTCGTTTCCATGAACCAGTATATGTACCGGGATTGGGTGCTGCAGCTGTGCCGGCGATTGCCGAATGCCTGTGCCTTGCCGCCCGTCTGCACCTGCCAGACCAGCAAGCTGGTATGTACGATGGCGAGTGCCGAAGCGGAGGTCAGAGAGGGGCAGTCGAAGCCCACATCGTCAGCAAACACAATACAAGCAGCTACAAGGTCAGGGTCTTCACCACATCGGAACTCCAACCTACACGTTTAACCGCATGTCAGGCAAGATGAAGAACGCACGCGCGTGCCGATCTTCGCGGCTGCCCCGAACAGGCGGAAAACGGTGATGTGGTGCGCTTGGTTACGTCCGGTGGGTGACGCTTGCCATCGGCCTTGATGCGGTGCGGCGGTAGGCCAAGGATTCGGCGATATGGATCCTCCGAACAGCGTCACTCCCATCAAGATCGGCGAGGGTACGGGCGACGCGGAGCACTCTGTGGTATCCGCGGGCCGATAATCGCAGCCGCTCCATGGCGTCCGCCAGCAACCGGCGGCCGCTCTCATCGGGTGTTGCCACCCGATCAAGCAAAATACCGTCGGCCTCTGCGTTTGTTCGAATGGGGGTGCCGGCTCCTGGTCCGGCATTCAGATCGGTGTATCGAGCCCGCTGTCTCTCACGTGCCGCCGCAACCCGCCTTGCGACCACAGCGGAGTGTTCCGCGGATGGCGGCACGGTCAGATCGGCGGGCGAAACGGCGCGGACGTCGACCGATAGGTCGATGCGGTCGAGCACCGGGCCAGAGATCCGCGACTGGTAGTCCGCAGCGCACTTCGGCGCCCGCGAGCAGGCCCGGCCCGGATCGTCGAGCCAGCCGCAGCGGCAGGGATTCATCGCCGCCACCAGTTGCACCCGTGCCGGATAGGTTACGTGGCTGTTGGCCCGGGCGACAGTGGTGCGACCGGTCTCCAAGGGTTGGCGCAGCGCTTCGAGGGCAGGCCGTGGAAACTCCGGTATTATGTAGCAAACACACCAACGCAGGTTTCGTTGGGGCGGTGATGGGCGTTTACCAAACTGTTGTGTATTCGTCTGCGCTGATTCGGCTAAAAATGCACTGAGTGTTTATCTTTTCAGCGCACAAGAGTCTAAAGTAGGTTGGCGGTGAGGCGACATTTTGTCGCATTTAAGACTTTCCCTGCGCGCTCCATGGTCAACCGCGCTCCGGCCGATGGGATCTTTCCCACAATTGTTCGCTGGATCTGAACTTTTCTCGCAATAGGCATCCAATCCGCCTCTGTGTATTGCGGATTGCGAGACGCGGTGATAGTGTTCCTGCAGTATCCCGAATATGGAAGCGGCCCCTGGGACTGGAACTCCCAGAGGCCGTAACCATCGAGGCTAACAATGGTTGCTAGCCGAGGGATCAGGCAAAGCGAGTGTCTAATCCGGTACACACATTGTCCGGATACAGTACCACTTTGCCTGAATCTCCTCAAGGGAAACCGAGAGGAAAATCGTGAAATGGTACGAGTAAAAGACTATACCAGAATCAGGTTCGGGCGACTCGAATACGTGAGGAGCCACTTCCGATCACTTCCAAAACGGTAGTAATGGCTGCTAACTAGGGTCTGCCCCGCTGGCGATTCTTATTCGGATTCCGGCGGGCAGCCCACCTTCGTCATCTATAAATTCAATCCCGGCACCCGTAAGCGCTCGGTGGATGGCCGCCATGTTGTTGGCGATCGGCTCGCGCCGGCCCTTCTCGAAATCGCGAACGGTACTTAGCGACACACTGGCCCGCTTGGCAAGGTCATCCTGTGACCATCCCAGCCAGCCACGTGCCGCACGGCTTTGCTCTGGACTCAACATGATCAAAAATAGCGTCGCGGACTGGCAACGTCAACGATTCCCGTTGACCTCATATAAATCAACGGATATAACTAACTTCAACGAATTTCGTTGAGGTATGACTCTCCGTGGCCCAACACTTCCTCCTCTCTGCTGCCGCAAGGACGCTGTCGCTCAGCGTTGTTGCGCGCATGACCGAGGAAGAGGCGCGGGAAGCCTTCAAGAACATCCGCTGGAGCGACAACGACGGCAACCCATACTGCCCGAAGTGCGGATGCACGGCCGTCTACGCCTACGCCAGTCGGCCGCTGTGGAAGTGCAAGGCCTGCAGCCACCAGTTCACCGTGACCAGCGGCACGATCTTCGCCAGCCGCAAGATGCCGATCCGCGACATTCTTCTGGCGATCGCCATCTTCGTGAACGGCGCCAAGGGCCACAGCGCGCTGCAGCTCTCGCGTGACCTGAACTGCCAATACAAGTCGGCCTTCGTCCTCGCCCACAAGATTCGCGAAGCGCTGTCCGCTGAGGCAGACGATGCAACGGTCGGCGGCAAAGGCAAGGATGTCGAGGTCGACGGCGGTCACTTCGGCGGATACGTGAAGCCGGCAAACTTCCGTGAGAACCGCCGCGACCGTCGCCTTCGCGTGAACCAGACCGGCAAGCGCCGCGTCGTCGTTGTCATGCGCGAGCGCAACGGCCGTACGCTGCCTTTCGTGTTTAAGAGCGAAGATGCCTCGCTGCCGACCATCCATGATCGCGTGGCGTCCGGCAGCACCGTCCATGCGGACGAAGCCTCACACTGGGACGCGCTGCATGCGCGCTATCTGACGCGGCGGATCAATCATAGTCAGGCCTACAGCAGCGACGAAGCCTGCACGAACCAGGCCGAGTCGTTCTTCTCCCGCATGCGCCGCGCCGAGATCGGCATTCACCACCACATCTCAGGCCGCTACCTGGACGCCTATGCTGGGGAGATGGCTTGGCGGGAAGATAATCGCCGGATCAGCAACGGCGAACTGCACCTGATCGCGACAAACGCCGCACTCACGCACGGCGTCTCACGGGTGTGGAAGGGGTATTGGCAGAGATGATCAAGCGCACTCGCGCAAATCGACCTCAACAACTTCCGGCATCTGGCTCATCGCGACATAGTGCTCAAGCACAAGCCGCGTTGATTTTGACGGGTATATGCTTATCAGCTTATTCAGAAGATCAGCTATACGTATAGGCCCATCAGCGCTTTTGACACCTAATTCTAAAAGAAGATGCCGAACGCCCTTAATTGCGAACCCAACAACATCGTTGACGCCATTAGCGCGCGGGTGGTGATTATTGTGATACACAGTCATGATTCTATCAAGACGTTCCTCCCAAATACTGCAGTCCAGTATCTGGACTCGGATCACGTCTAGATGTTTGTCATAATATGCGATAGGACGGAACGGTTGAAGACCCTCCAAAACGTCACTTAATGACATTCCTGTCCGTATTTGCTTCTCTGTAACCGCCCTAGCCACCTTCCAGCCCTCCTACGATCTTGAATAGATCTTCTTATCGTATCGATCTAACCAATTAATTGGCGCCTCATCTAATCCTTCATCCACAGGAACCCAGTTCCATCTATTTAACCATCCATCTATGTTTGGAAATGTCTCTTTATGCTTAATATTCGGCGAAACGATAACTACAAATGTTTTCCCAGCCGGAGGGTACTCGCAGTGGGCATGGAAACCTATCGTCATCCCTCGTTATGGTGACGTCAAAAGCTGGGACACGCGCATAAATGAGTACTGATTTGTCTGCATGAGAATCGTCGTCTGCATATAGTCTTCTTCTTAAGCCTTTAAAGATATGTCTTGATAATATCAATCCTTGTACAACAAGTTCATATAACTGGGCGATCTCTACGCCCCTGCCGCTATCCCACAACTTTTAAGGTCATCAGTGAGAATCCGTATTTCCCTGCATATGATGTCCCATCATCACAGGGAACGATAGCATCGGCGGTGAGCAATAATCGCCCACTAACCTCAAGGTAAGGTGACTGCACCCTGCTGTCCACACACACTTGACACTGATTTTCACATCAGTACGTCATTCTGTATATTGTGTCAAGATGCCACCCTCCACACCAACCTCTGCCCCGCCCCCTTCTCCGACTTCACCACTCCACGCGTCCGATAATGCCGCAAGCAGGCATTCACACGCTTGCGCATGGCCACCAGTAGCGCACGGTCGGAAGCGTTCAGCCCGCGCTCGGCCATCACGTGCAGCGCCAGTTCCTCGACGGTCATCGGGTGATGAGATCTGCGCATCCTGGAGAAGATCAGCCGGGCGACCTCTCCTCTATATGCAGCGTGCCGTGGCGGGAGCGGTTTCGGCCTGNATTTCGACCAGATCAATATCCGGTTTGAAAATCCTGAGCGTCGCATCGACGGAATCAAGATCGNNATCATAAGTCTGCGGACCTCTGCCTGGGCGGCTTCGAGTAGTCCGGCAAGTTCAGAGCGCTTTGTGATCAGCGCCGTTACCACATGTTGTTCTGCCATGCCGGGTAGAGTACATTACCGAGTGGCGATACGGCAGTGCTGGCCGGGTGTGTTTGCTACATAATACCGGGAAANNCTCCGGCAACTCGTCGAGGAACAGGACGCCCAGGTGTGCCAGTGAAATCTCACCAGGGCGGGCCCGCAGTCCGCCGCCGACCAGCGCCGCCACCGAGGCAGAGTGGTGTGGATCTCGGAACGGCCGGCGTCGCACCAGCCCGCCGGCCGGCAGGATGCCGGCGACCGAGTGGATCATGCTGACCTCCAGCGACTCGGCCGCGTCCAGTGGCGGCAGCAGGCCTGGCAGCCGTTGCGCCAGCATCGACTTGCCGGATCCGGGTGGGCCGACCATCAGGAGATTGTGGCCGCCGGCCGCTGCAATTTCCACCGCTCGTTTCGCCATCTCCTGCCCCTTGACGTCGGCGAGATCCGGGTAGATGGGCCCTCGTCGCACAGTTTCNGGTTCCGGCGGCGCGAGTGTCTGCGTGCCTTTGAAATGGTTGATCAGCACCAGCAGCGAGGCAGGTGCCAGGACCTCGATGCCGGCTGCCCAGGCGGCCTCGCCGCCCTGGGTGCGGGCGCAGATCAGCCCGAGGCCGCGTGCTGAGGCATGCACGGCGGCTGGTAATACGCCTGCCACCGGTGCGAGCGCACCGTCGAGCGCCAACTCGGCGAGCGCGGCGTAGCCGCCGATCTCGTCGCCCGGCAGCACGCCCATCGCCGCCAGCAGGCCAAGCGCGATCGGCAGATCGAAGTGGCTGCCTTCCTTCAAGAGGTCGGCAGGGGCCAGATTGACGATGATCCGCTTCGCCGGCAGTGCCAAGCCCATCGCGGCGAGTGCAGCGCGCACCCGTTCGCGGCTCTCCCCNACCGCCTTGTCCGGCAGCCCCACGACGGAAAACGCCGGCAGGCCGGAGGTGATCTGCACCTGAACGTCGACGTCGAGGACATCGATCCCTGANAATGCCACCGTGTTGACGCGCGCAACCATCTCGATGCTGCCGGATGCTGCCTGAACAGGCCGATCATGGCGCACCGGTGATTAAGGATCTGTCGCCGTTAGCGCGAGCAGCCGGCAGTTTTGGGTGCCTGACAGCGCCGTCCATCCACGCTTGGCCGGGGTGGTCGTTTATCGGCGCCAATTTTGTTGCTTGTGCGCAACAGATATTCAACATGAGCGTGCGGGGATCACGAATAACCGCCGGTGCGTGTGCTGCCATGCTAAAGAGGACGACTCGACATTGGTATCCGGGAAGCGTGGGGAGACGACGTGATGCGGACAGGTGCGCTGATCATGGCATCGGCGGTTCTGGCGTTCGGTGCGACGCAGGTGCGCGCCCAGGCCATTGGCGATATCGGTGTCGACGAGAGCGCCAGCGCCAATACCGGCCTCGGAAGATCGAATGCGATCATCGGTTTGGGCGTCGGTGCTTCGCCGGACTACGAGGTCTGACGACTACGAGCTGGGCATCGTGCCATTCGGCCGGTTCAGTTGGCAGGAGTACCCACAGTACGTGCAGTTCGGACCCGACTCCGGCAGCCGCACCTACCAGATGCGGGTGAACGTGATGCCTTACGAGGGCTTCGAACTGGGGCCGATGCTCAACTATCGGCGGGGCCGTAAGCATGTCGAGAACAACCAAGTGAACGATCTGCCGAACATCGACAACGCCTGGGAAGTCGGGGGTTTACCCGGTACTGGATTCCGCTGGGGAAAGTGAGAGCCGGCCGGCAATCAATCTTGAGCTCTCCGGTGCTGCCGACGTTTCGGACGCCTATAACGGGTGGTGGATCCAGCCAGCCGTCGGTTATCGGGTGAATGTGGCCCCGACTGTCGCCATAACCACCCGTGCCTTTGCCGACTATGCCAGCGGCGACTACATGGACGAATTCTTCAGCATCACCGCATCCCAGTCGGCGCGCAGCGGGCTGCGCGAGTACAACGCCGATTCCGGCTTCAAGGATGCCGGTCTGACCCTGGTGTCTCCTGGGGTTCGCCAAGCACTGGTTTACCGGCGCGAACGCCACCTACAAGCGGATGGTGGGCGATGCCGGATCGAGCCCGGTCACCCGCAATGCCGGCAACAAGAATCAGGGCTCGGGTGGCATCTACGTCGGCTACCGGTTCTAGTCCCGCTGCGGCGTACGGGCGGGGAATGGAACGGTTGGAACCAGACGCGATCATCGCCGAGCTGGGGCTTGCCGCGCACCCTGAGGGAGGCTGGTACCGGGAGACGTTCCGCGACGCGCCGCCCGATGGCTCACGCGGAGCGTTGACGCAGATCTATTATCTGTTGCGTGCCGGCGAGCGATCCCGCTGGCACCGGGTAGACGCCGCAGAGGTGTGGCACTTCTACGCTGGCGACCCGTTGTGTCTGCAGGTGGCCGAGCCTTCGGAACCTGGCCGATCGACCGGTGTCCGCTCGTTCATCCTTGGCCTCGACTTCGCTCGAGGACAGCAGGCGCACGCGGTCGTCCCCGTCGGAGTGTGGCAGGCGGCAGAGCCGCTCGGCCGCTTTACGCTCATTGGCTGCACCGTCGCGCCCGCTTTTCGTTTCGAAGGCTTCGAACTCGCTCCCGACGGCTGGCAGCCGTAAGTCGGCTGCCAGCAGGTTGCACATGTCCGGTTGTGCAAGGCCGGGATGCAGGAGCGTGCGGCGTGCTTTGATCCCCGCAGGCCAAGGGGTATGGGGTGCGGCAGACCGAACGGCCGCACTGAGCCCGTTCTTCCGTTCCCGCAAATGAGTGGTTTTCGGCAGGCGGATTGCGCGGTATCTGTGAAGCGCACGGGCCGTTGCGCAGGGCACCACGTGGTCGAAGGGGGCTGAGTGACATGCGTGCGACATGGCTGCGGCGGGCTGGCAGTGTGCTGATCGGTTTGATCTTCGCGGCATCGTCCGCACAGGCTGCGGAGCCGCAACTCGACTGCGCCGGAATCCCGGAATTTTGCATCCGATCTTCACCGACCACATGGTACTGCAACGTGACGTTCCGGTTCCGGTCTGGGGATGCACCAAGCCGGGCCACGCGGTCACTGTAACGGTGGCTGATCGAACGGCCCACACCACAGCCGATGCCAGCGGATTCTGGACGCTTCAACTCCCACCCATGACGGCAGGCGGACCGTATGCGATGGTCGTGACGGGCACGACAAGACGCGTCCTACACGATGTCCTGATCGGGGATGTCTGGCTGTGCTCGGGACAATCGAACATGCAGTTGCCGGTCAGAAACGTGATACGCACGGATCAAGAGATTGCCGACAGCGTCAAGTACCCAAGAATCCGGCTGTTCACGGTGCCCATCGTCAAGGGGGTCTCGAAGCCGCAACAGGTCTTCAAAGGTTCGCCGACGTGGCGGGTGAACACCCCGAGCACTGTGCCGGCATTTTCTGCGGCCTGCTATTTTTTCGGCCGCGATCTGTTCAAGCGCACGTCGGTTCCCCAAGGCCTGATCGCATCGAGCGTCGGGNGAACGGCGATCGAGTGGTGGATGAGCGCCCGGTCGCTGGCGCATGATCCTGATTTCGTGGACGACATTGCGCAGATTGGCGCTGGCCAGTCTCCGGCGGGCAATCTATATCCGACGACCTTGTTCAACGGCATGATCGCGCCGCTTGTACCCTTCACGCTGCGCGGAATCGTCTGGTATCAGGGCGAGCGGAATGCCNCGCGCGCCGCGCAGTACCGTCGTCTGCTCGCCAACATGATTGCGGATTGGCGCAACTGGTTCGGGCTTGGAGAGNGGCCGTTTCTGATCGTCCAGTTGCCCCGTTTCCGGGCGCCGCAGACACGTCCGTCCGAAAACAGCAGTTGGCCAAAGTTGCGGGAAGCTCAGATGCAGACGGCGCTCACCGTTCCGGGCGTAGGCTTGGCGGTGACGATCGATACCGGCCGGGCCGACGCCATCCACCNNCCGGACAAGCAGGACGTCGGCGACAGGCTGGCGGTGCTTGCCCGCAGCTTGGCGTATCATGAGCCGATTATCGCCGAAGGGCCGATTTACAAGTCCATGAGCGTCGAGGGATCGACCATCCGCATCCGCTTTGAGAACACGTCAAACGGCCTGATGGCCGGAAGCAAGCAGCCGTTGCAGCCGGTCGTCGAACTCTCCGATGCCAAGCTTACGGGCTTCGCCATTGCCGGAGCCAATCGCAGGTTCGTGTGGGCGAATGCGCGCATAGAAGGATCGAGCGTCGTCGTCTCGGCCNCTCAGATCCGGGCACCCGTGGCGGTGAGGTACGGATGGGCGCTCAATCCCTCCTGTAACCTTTACGGGAAAAACGGTTTTCCGGCCTCGCCCTTCCGCACCGATGCCTGGTAGGCTGCCTGAAGAAATCTCACTCCGTCTGACGAGATCGCCCTGCAGACCACATCGCCTGTATCTGCTCACCGGGCTGTTTTTCGGGTTACGTGGGCGGGATGGACGAATTCACGTCTAAATGATTGTACAGGCGCTAATTGCGGCGATTGTTATCGGTTAGTGCGTAGTTTTCGCATTCGTTTACATCCAACAACCACCCCGTGAGCAGTTACACATCAGCGGCCTCCTGCTCCCACATCACGCCAAGGAATCACATGAAACTCAGATGTTTAGTCCCGGCATTTGATGGATTGGGTCGAGTGTGAATCGTTCTGGCTCTGAAGTCCAGATTTTGCAGATGTATTCGTATGGGGTGAGGCCGCGCAGGGTCTTCAGTCTTTTGCCGAAGGTGTCGGCTGCGATGAAGTCGGCGAGGTGCGTTTCGAACTGGGCATGGTCGTCATCGTGGAAACGCTTGACGGTGGTCTCCTTGATGGTCCGGTTCAGTCTGTCCACCTGGCCATTGGTCCACGGATATTTCACCTTCGTCAGGCGATGCTCGATGCGGTTTTCTTGGCATCGCCTGTCGACCATGTGCGTCATGTGGCGGGCGGTTGGACCGTCTGCATAACGCGGTGGGACGGTGAACGGGATGCCATTGTCGGTGAGCACGGTGTGGATCTTGTAGGGCACGGCCTCGATGAGGGCTGAGAGGAAGGCGGATGCGGACGTGCGTCCGGTTTTCCTGACGACCTGCACGAAGGTGAATTTGCTCGTGCGATCAATGGCAACGTAGAGATAAAGCTTACCCTCGGCGGTCTGCACTTCGGCACTATCGATGTGGAAAGAGCCGAGGGGATCGGTCTTGAATTTTTCTGTGCCGGCTTGTCTTGTGCGACATCGGGCAATCGGCTGATGCCGTGGCGCTGCAGACACCAATGCAGCGACGAGCGCGTCAGATGCGGGATCGTCGGCTGAAGCGCGTACAGGCAATCGTCCAGTGGCAGCAGCGTATGGCGCCGAGAGGCGACAATAATCGCCTCATCTTCGATCGAAAGCACTGTCGAATGTGGCTCTTTCGGCCCCGTCTTCAGATCGGACGGTGATGTCCGCTTCTTCCACGTCGCGACAGTCTTGGGGTTGATCCCGTAGCGCTTCGACAGCGCCCTCAGGCTCTCTTGACTCTGTTGTATCGCTCGACGCACCGCCTCTGTCGTCCGGGCGCCCCGGTGCAGAACCTGTCCCATAGGGCCTCCTTCCACTCCCGTGAAAAGATCGCACCATCAAAGGCCGGATCAAACATGCTGCTGCATTGGCAGTCGGCGTCCAATTCCATGGGAGAAGATCGGTGAGTTTGCCGACCGGGTGATCGGCGATGCGGCGGAGCACGTCTTCGAGCCAGGCCTGCGGGTTGATGTCGTTGAGTTTGGCGGTGGTGATGAGGGTGTAGATCGCAGCAGCCCGCTCGCCGCCGCGGTCGGATCCGGCAAACAGCCAATTTTTACGACCGACGGCGACACCGCGCAGCGCGTGTTCGGCGGCGTTGTTGGAAAAGCAGATCCGGCCATCGTCGAGAACGTGGGTAAAGGCAACCCAGCGTTTGAGCATGTAGTCCATCGCCTTGGCGATCTCGTTGTGGCGCGAGAGCCTGGCCCGCTCGCTCCGCATCCAGGCTTCGAAGTCGGCAACGAGCAGCCGTGATCGTTGTTGGCGGACGGCGAGGCGCTGCGTGGCCTTGGTGCTATTGATTTCGCGCTCGATGGCGAAGAGGACATCGATCCGACGCACCGCCTCCAGGGCCAACGGCGCCTTGGCGACGTCGGCGAGCACGAAGAACTTGCGCCGTGCATGGCTCCAACACGCCGCCTCGGTGATCGGCGCCGGCCAGCGGCACGGCTCATAGAGGTCGTTGAACCCGGCGTAGGCGTCGGCCTGGAGGATTCTGCCGTAGGAGGCCAGATGCCGGCGCGGGTGTTCGCCCGAGCGGTTGCGGGAGTAAAAGTAGACAGCGGCCGGCGGGTCAGGTCCACCGAACGGCCGGTCGTCGCGGACGTAGGTCCACAGCCGGCCGGTGACGGTTTTGCCCTTGGCAAGGACCGGTACGGTGGTGTCGTCGCCGTGCAGGCGCTCGGCCGCCAGGACATGGTGGCGGATCAGTTCGACCAGGGGCGACAGCGCTGCCGTACAGGCGCCGACCCAATCCGCCAGGGTGGAGACGTCGAGATCGATGCCTTCGCGGGCGAAGCCCTCGCTCTGCCGGTTGAGCGGCAGATGATCGCCATACTTGCCGTAAAGGACCATCGCCAGCAGCCCGGCACCGGCCCGACCGCGGGCGATCGGATAAAACGGCGCCGGCGGCTGGGTGATCCGCTCGCACGACCGGCAGCTGAATTTTTCGCGGACGGTCTGGATCACCTTCCACTGGCGGGGNATCACCTCGAGCGTCTCGGTGACGTCTTCGCCCAGTTTGTGCAGCTTGCCGCCGCAGCAGGGACAGGCCGGCGGCGCCGGGATAACAACGCGCTCGCGCGGTAGGTGTGCCGGCAACGGGGCCCGCACCGGCTTGCGTCGGGAAAAGCTCTTGACCGTGCTCTCGTCGGCCGCGGCGACAGGGGCATCCTCAGCGGCCGTTGCCTCCAACTCCTCCAGCTGCAACTCCAGCTGGTCGAGCAGCTTGCGGCTGCGCTCGGCCGATGCCCCAAACCGCTCGCGCTTCAGCTTGATGCTTCGCATCCCCTTCGGGCAGGCGATCATGAGTTTCAGATGCGCCACCATCGCCTCCGCGCCCGACGCCCACGCCTCTGCCTCCAGACGGGCCGAGCGCTCGGCCAAGAGCGCCGCTTTCAGCGTTGCGAGGTCATCGGGAACGGTGGCAGGCGGCAAACTCATGGCCGCATTGAATCATCGATCCGGCCCGTTTGACTCGTAAAATCGGCGTCACGGTGTGCCGCCGGCGTTTCAGCCGGCCCGTTGCGGATGGTAGGTGTGCTGCGGGTTGCGCCAGTCAATCCCATCAAGAAAATAGGAAAGCTGCGCTGGCGTGATCGACACAATACCGTCAGTGGGGGACGGCCAGATGAACCGCCCCCGTTCCAATCGCTTGGCATAGAGTGACATCCCCAGCCCGTCGTGCCAGAGAATCTTGATCAGGTCACCACGCCGGCCGCGGAAGACATAGAGATCGCCAGCGTGCGGATCGCGCCGCAGCGTCTCTTGAACCTGCAGCGCCAAGCCATTCATGCCGCGGCGCATGTCCGTCCGGCCCACCGCCAGCCACACCCGCACCCCGCGCCACATCAGCCACAACAGCCCCGGGCGCAAACGCCGCCGCAACCATCGCCCGCTTTTGCTCAAGGCTGAACCGTCGCCGACGTTCAGGGGCGGTGAAAACATAAACCTGCGCCATAAGCTTCGTCTCTTGCACCGATGCAAACACCGACCTCTGCACTACGGCTCCATCAGGCCACATCACACAGGCCCAAAGAAGACGGCCCCCGCCGGATGGTTACCGATCCAGGCGCTGCTTTAGTCTCTGCACCACAGCCATCACGTCAGTTTTGAACGGCTGGCGCGAATGATGGCGGAGCTGTTCGGGCTGAGGATCTCCGAAGGTGCCATCGCCAACGCCTTCCGCCGCGCTGAAACAGCGATGACGGCGGCGTGCGCCGCGATCAAGGCGAAGCTGCTGGCCGCCCGGGTGATCGCCCCGGATGATCGCCTCGGACGAGACCACCAGCCGCATCGACGGCGCCACCTGGTGGCCCCCACTGGCATTGGGTGTTCGTCTCAGCCGAGGCGGTGCTGCACACGATCGCGCCGCGCCGGGCGAAGGCGGTCGCCGAGGAGGTGCTGGGCGAGTACCGGCCGGCGGTCTGGGTCTCCGACCGCTACGCCGGCCAGCAGGATCTGGCGCCGGCGCACCAAGTCTGCCTCGCCCACATCCTGCGCGATGTTCAGTACGCCATCGACTGCGGCGATACCGTCTTCGCGCCCCGCCTGCACGATCTGCTGCGCGACCTGCTGCGCTGGGCGATCCGCATCGGTCGACGCCGACACACGCTGCAGCCGACAACGCTGCGGCAGGACCACGCCCGTGCCGAGCGCCGCCTCGATGTGCTCGTTGCTCTGCCCGCGGCACACCCGGCCGGCCGCGACCTGCAGACCGCGGTCAAGGCCTGGCGGACCAAGTTCTTCGTCTTCCTCGAAGACCCCGGCGTGCCGGCGACCTACAACGCCTGCGAACGGGAAATCCGGCCATCGGTGGTGTTCCGCAAGGTCACCAGCGGATTTCGATCCGACTGGGGCGTACACGTCCACGCCGGATACCGATCCGTCACCAGCACCACAGGGCTCAACGGCCAAACCGCCCGGCAAGCCATCGCCCAACTCCTCGCCGGAACCTTACAGACCACGCCCACAGCTTCATAGCCAGGGGAGTGAGCAGATACCCACCCACACGATCGCCGCCAAGACTCCCGCATCAATAAGACGGGTTAGTACGGCGTCGGTGCGCGGCCTTCCTGATATCCATGTTCGACGAAGTGAGAGAGTGCGTCCTTGATCGTGCCACTCTTGACTCCTTCAGCTACGTCTTCGTTGTTCTCCAGGTACCAGGATTCGTCGACACACGGCTCGGCTGGCCAACGGTCTTCAAAATAGCCACTCTCAATAAAGTGGCTTCGCGCAGACTTGAAAACACCAGCCTTCACCGCGTCAGCTACGTCCGGATAACGTTCAAGATACCAAGCTTCGTCAACCGTTACGCCGCGCAGCAGCAATTTGACCACGGTCATAAATTCATCATATGACATCGTGATAGACAACTGTCCGTTATCGGCAGAAATTGGCAGCTGTTTTTTGAGATAACTAAATGACGCGACAATATCCATCGCATGCCCCTTTATTCATCTGCTAGGGTCCGGACTCAATCAGGTCCAGTAAGCGACGATGGTGGCGAGGGCGAGAGATGAGGCGTAGTTTCTGGCGAGTTTGTCGTATCGGGTGGCGACGCGCCGGAAGTCCTTCAGGCGGCAGAAGACGGCTTCGACCATCCAGCGGAACTTGTAGCGGCGTTTGTCGAAGCTGATCTTGCGTTTGCGGCATCTCCGCCCTGGAATGACCGGTGTGGCCCCTTTGTTGCGGATCACCGTCCGCAGGGTGTCGGAATCATAGCCCTTGTCGGCCAGAATGTGGCGACAGGTGTCGACCTCGGCCAGCAGGTCTTCAGCCATCGTGATGTCGGAGACAGTGCCGGCGGTGACCTTGAGGACCACCGGGCGGCCGAGTGTATCGCTCAGGGCGTGGATTTTCGTCGTCTGCCCGCCTCGGGAGAGACCGATCGCCTGAGCCTTCGCNCCNCCTTTTCCGCCGTGAGCGCAGCGGTGCGCTTTCACATAACTGCCGTCCATGGCCACCGCGGTGGTGATCCATTGGCCGGCGGCCAGCGCCTTGAGGATCCGGCGCCAGTGATCCCGGCGGGACCAGCGGTTGAAACGGTTGTAGACCGTTGTCGGAGGACCGTAGTCCGGCGGACAATCCCGCCAGCGGCACCCACTCTTCAGAACATGGATGATCCCGCTGATGATGCGACGATCATCCACCCGCCGTGCTCCCGGCTGGTTCTTCGGCAGATGCGGCTCGATCGCCGCCCAGGCGTCGTCGTCCAGCCAGAACAAGTTCGCCATATCCACCTCCAAGGCTCAAATACCGCCTTGGAATCACGTTCATAACAATATTTCAATATGTTAATCAGGTTCAGACCCTAGAAGTATAACCATATCAATGGAGCGCTTATAGAATGCGCGGCAGCTTGAGGTCAATCGGAGTGTTTGTTGATCGCGATTTTGCGAAGTGCGGTTCGCAACGACGACAGACGGCTGTGCTGCGTCGGCGGGTCGGAAAGCGGTGTTGCCGCCGGGCGTTGGCGGGCCCGGCCAATCACCAGCAGTCTCTGGCATGCACGATAAACATCCCCNGGCATCAGTCCGCGCAGGCATGCCAAGCCGCGGCTGCACTCATCCATTTTGGAGGCGTAGCAAGGCGAGCAGCTCATCGAACGGGTGATGGCAGCAGCGGTCGGCCCCAGTGGTCCCCACTCGCGCATCGACAACGCCGGAATGGACCCAAGCGTCGGCACGCCCAGACCGGCGGCGAGGTGGTGCGGCCCGCTATTATTGCCAATGAAAAGGACGCAAGCCGACATCAACGCCGGCAGATCCGAGACCTTGGTCTTGCCAATCAGCGACCAAACCCCTTCGGTGCTGCTGAGGTGATCGAGAATAGCTTCCGCCAACTCGGCTTCGTCGGGACCGCCGATGAGAATGATATGAACATCATCTTCTTCACGAAACATGTCGATCAGCAGGGCGAAATATTCCAACGGCCATTGACGCATCTCGTTGCCAGCCGAGGGATGGATGCAGACAACATGCTTGCTGAAAATCAGCTCTTTATCCGGGATAGCGGGCAGAGGTGCGGGTGTGTGGTGAACGACGTGGCGATCGGTTTCACAGGCAGCAGCAATTGCATCGGCGAGGTTGATAAGCTCATTAGCCATGTGTTGTCGCTTGGCGAAATAAGGCTGATCTTCGGCAGCTTCGATCGCGACATCGAGCCAGGGNAAGCGCCCATGCTGTTCAAAACCAGCAAAATAGCGGGCGCCTGTATGCTGTAGCACCTGCCTGGTTTCTCCGTGCTTACGCATATCGACGGCGAGATCGAAACGATAGGGCCGTAGACGGTCCTCCAACGCCTGCCAGTCCTCGTCTGACAACTCGACCATCCCGAGCCCGGATCGCGCATGGAAAAAGTTGAACTCGATAACCTCAGCGACGCAGAGCTCCAGCGACCAAATCGACCGGGACGCGCTGCTGGAGAGAACGAAGAGCTTCGCCTGCGGAAAGTGCTGCTGCAGCCGCCTCAGTACGGGCAGGGTGATGATACAGTCGCCGATGTGGTCCAGTTTGACGACCAGGATGCGACGGATGCGTTCGCGATCGAGAAAAGGCTGCCCCGCAAAGCGAAGTTCCACCGGTTCCCACTCACAGGCGTAGTCATCCCGATCCCGGGAGAACCGCGGATGAAANAAGGGGTCACCGCGTAAGAAGATACTGCGCCACTGGCTGTCAAACGCTGCGGTGTCATAGTCATCACCAATCTCACTACGGCTAGCCAGCTCGTGATGAATCAGCCGAGCATGCGGTGTGTAAACCGTGTATAGTCCATGGCGGTGAACTTTGAGACAGTAATCAAGATCATTATTGACGACGTCGTGAGTTTCGTCGAAGCCACCCAGCGTATCGAACGTCTCTCGCCGGGTCAGCAGACAAGCACCGGTCACCGCGATAACGTTGCGCTGCGTGAGTGCAAGGCCAAAGTATCCGGGGTCATCGGCATCCGCGAAGCGAAAGGGATGCCGCGCAATCCCCGTACCAGCCAGGAACATTCCAGCGTGTTGGACGCGGCCATCCGGATACAGCAACTGCGCACCGACCGCGCCGACCTCTGGCCGTTGTGAATGCTCCAGCAGAGCGTCGAGCCAGTATGGATCGATAACTTCAATATCATCATTAAGAAATAGAAGAATTTCTCCATTAGATCTCTCAACACAAAGATTATTAAAACGCGACCAGTTAAATGGTTCCCGCGTGCTTATAACATCATCAGCGTAAGCACGAACAAATTTCTTCCATTGTTGTTGAGACTCTGGTATATTTTCAATACATATGATTTCAAAATTTTTGTATGACGTTTCGTTTCTAAGTGTTTTTATACATGTCTTAATAAACCCTTGCGCTGCGCACGTTGGGATTATAATCGAAACGAGACCGTAACTACTGGAACGCCGTTTTAGACGAAAAGACCCAGGCGCACTGCCTTTAACGATATCACCGCTGATCCTCCTTCTAACAATGGCGGCATTTAGGGCAGCGCTTTGGGTCAAACCATCATCAACTACACCCGCTGAGCTGTGGAAGAGCACTTCTGTAATATGACGGATATGCGTAGCATTCTCAGTCAGGCGCAGGACTAAATCATAATCACCGTTCAGAAGGATNTGTTTTTCACCCGCAGCCGCGCGGCGAAAGAGGTCAGCGCGTGCGCACCATGCTCTGCCTAGGTAGTTGACTGAGAGGAGCAGGTCTGGCGACCATGCTGGCTTAAACCACGCCTCGGTTACTCCGGAGACAGGATTAGTGCACCGTTCATCAGCGTACAAAAANTCAGCATGACGATCCAATGCCGAACTAACAGCAAATTCTAATAGTGCGTTTACACCCAGCTCATCTCCCGGACTGAGCATAATGAAANNATAAGGACGCNNTCGATCCAGACTAGATTCAAAATCTAATATACTATTAATATCAGCATTAAATACTATTTTATCTTTAAATAAATCATGTTCACCACCCATATCAAAAAATGTCTTAAAGACATTACCGTCGCTGGCTGCCTCATTAAATAATATTTTCCAATTATCATATTCTTGCACAAAAATAGATTCTACTGTATTAATAATATCTTGATCCAATATATTTTTTGTATGTTTTGTNATTATAATATAGAATTTTGGATGCCACGATACATTTGCAATAACATTCATATTAATGTGCCGCTCTGTTATGTTAATGCTTTGTTTCAGCGACCATGGGCCTACTACTTCTTCTGAATCCTCAATATCCACGTAAAATTCGGCTGATATAGAATGATCATCCACGTCGCGCAGCACGACAGAAACTTTATGGCGCCCTTTTGGCAATGTTCGATGAGGTAATACAGCAGAAAAACCACTGATCAGAGAATTTTCCCAGTCAGGAAAATTCGTCATTACATCAAGTCGACGTATTCCGGGAAATGTCGTACTAATTTTTTCTCCATCAACTAAAACATCAATGCTACCCACTCCACGCCGCGCCAATGCCCACCCGGCGACTTCCAGATTGCTTCGTATTGGCGTTTCAACACGCCCCGCGACCACGTTTGGAGCATCGATATTCAATCTTAAGCTATCGCTAATAATGGACTCATGTTCCAGTCCGCTCGCATCAACATAGCCTGCTTCCGACGCAAGCACAGGTAGCGGAGTGTCGTGTACATTTTCTCCCGCACAAATCCTGAGAACGACCAGATGCTCACCTTCTTCAATCTCTAATCCCTCAGAATAAAATTTAAACCCAGAATTGCGAGCATGAGGAATATGTGGAAATGTATTACCCACATCAGGCCTGGAAATATGGCATTCAGCATTACCAACTTTTACATCATTTAATAATATAATAATATTNCGATATTTTTCTTGCAACACAGCCCATCCATCTATCATCAAGTTCCCGGTTGTTGTTAAATATATATTATCACAATGAATACGTGGCCAAATATCTTGTGGGATGGCCGACGACGATGAAGCGATGGACATATCGCAGGGAAAGACGACTTCGCGCGAGATGCCGGTCGATGAAATCGCCCGAACGCGGACAACGCGCTCTTCTCCGCGGAACGCACTAACATTACCACTAAATATGAATCCTGAATTTCGAGAATTTGGATAGATCGGCCGCGCGAGCGCGACATCCTCCCTTGACTTTCCATAATCAGCTGCACCAACCCGCTCATCTTCTACAAAAATTTGAACGGTAACTATAGGCGCAAAACATACAGCCCACCCTACGACCTGAAGTATGCCCTCATCATTCACGGACACGCTGTCAACCTGAAGCTGCATAGAAGGCTGCTCACGCAGCGAATTTTTGTTTTCTCCGTCGTCAGGATGATAGCTCACCTTNTTATGAGTGCCAAAAGTAGATTCAGGATAAACAGTATGTGTGTATTTATACTCTGTTTCTTCTGAATCCTTCACATTAATGATCAATTCAATTGTATCTTGTTTGGATACAGGTATTCCATTTAGCGTAAACCTAAACCCAGAGTGATCTGATTTTGGATACTGCGCAAGAAGGACACCTATATCATGGCGCATTTCACCAAAATATGCGCGAGCAGATATATCTCCTACGGATACTTTGATCTCCCTTATCTGCTTGCGTGCAACACACCAGCCAGATCCTCGGATAGTCCAAAATTTATTATTTTGATTAGCATTGAGAGATGCATGTTCAATTTTTAATAAAATATCTTTTGCTTCTGAATTGGCATCTATCAGCATATCATCATTATTGTTTGATGAATTATATACATCTTGATCACGCTGATATTTCAAGCCGAGTGCAATGCCGCGTTGTATAAAATGAAGAAGAGGATTGTGTGGTCTTTCTCCGATTGCTTCGCATTGTTGTAAATAGTACTCCGTATCAAATGATTGATTAGGATTACGCTTCTCGCTTGCCCCAATTTCAATATATTCTAATATAGGGTCGCCACACTCGCCAATAATGTCGCCATATGTGTCGATATAATACGACGCGTCAAACAGCCCGGATTCTGCTAAAATTTGATATTCATCAAAAATAGTCATTTTCATCGCAAGTTATCCTGCCCTCTTGCGCCCATCTAATTAAATAATTTCCAAAGAAATATTTGATCAAAAGAACATTATTGACCAGATGTTTCCCTGGACTGAGGTTGGGTATTAGCAGACGGTTGTCTATACCCGCAACGACAGACTTCCTGCGGCCGGATGCTCTGCTGGCAGCCGCCTTATAGCTCTATTTCGCTCTTGGCACCGGCTCCTTCTTCACCGTCTGGTTACCGAAAACACCGATGCTCGGTCGCCCCGTTCTCGAATCAACAGCGGCGCATTGCGTTACCGATGGTGTTCGGATCATCTGTAACGCAATGCTCCAAAATCAATACGATATCCGCTCCTGCTGCAGCCTACACCAGCAGTCCAGCAGTGTGCGCTATGTGATGAATGGCGTGCAAGACCTGCCGTAGCAGCCTGTTGACGAAGTCTGGCGACTCTGACTCTATGGATTGATCCGGGATTTGGGGGTTTGTCCGGGTGGCGCTGGGTCGGCAGGGGGATCGGCAAGGCGATCTGGTGGTGACGTGGCGGGAGATGCCGCGATCGCCTGGGCACGTTTTCTACGATCGGCTGCAGCGGGTGTTGATCGACGCTGGCTTCGATGCGTTTGCCGAGACGGTGTGCAAGCCATACTACGCGGCGAAGATGGGGGCACCGTCTGNNGTTCCCCCTGGTTGGTACTTCCGGATGCACCTGGTCGGCTGTTTCGAGGGCATCGACTCCGAGCGCGGGATCGAATGGCGGTGTGCGGACTCGCTGTCGCTCAGGGAGTTTNTGCGGCTGCGGACGACCGAGCGGGTGCCGGACCACTCCTGGCTGTCGAAAACGGGGAGCCGCCTGCCGCATGAGGTTCACGAGGAGGTGTTCGGCTTGGTGCTGGCGCGGATCGCCGAGCACGGCCTGGTGAAGGGCGAGCGGATCGGCGTCGATGCCTCGACCATGGAGGCGAACGCCGCGCTCAGGACGATCGTGCGCCGGGACTCGGGCGAGACCTNNACCGCGAGATGCTGAAGCGGATGGCCGCACAGAGTGTTCGATCCCGGCATTTGATGGATTGGGTCGAGTCTGAATCGGTCTGGCTCTGAAGTCCAGATTTTGCAGATGTATTCGTATGGGGTGAGGCCGCGCAGGGTCTTCAGTCTTTTGCCGAAGTTGTAGGCTGCGATGAAATTGGCGAGGTGCGTTTCGAACTGGGCATGGTCGTCATCGTGGGAGCGCTTGACGGTGGCGTCCTTGATGGTCCGATTCATTCTTTCCACCTGACCATTGGTCCACGGATGCTTCACCTTTGTCAGGCGATGCTCGATGCCGTTTTCCTGGCATCGCCTGTCGACCATGTGCGTCATGTGGCGTGCGGTTGGACCGTCTGCATCACGCGGCGGAAAGGTGAACGGGATGCCATTGTCGGTGAGCACGGTGTGGATCGTGTAGGGCACGGCCTCGATGAGGGCCGAGAGGAAGGCGGATGCGGACGTGCGCCCGGTTTTCCTGACGACCTGGACGACAGCGAATTTGCTCGTGCGATCACTGGTGGCGGAGAGAGAGCTTACCCTCGGCAGTCTGCACTTCGGCACTATCGATGTGGAAAGAGCCGAGGGATCGGTCTTGAATTTTTCTGTGCCGGCTTGTCTTCTGCGACATCGGGCAATCGGCTGATGCCGTGGCGCTGCAGACACCGATGCAGCGACGAGCGCGTCAGGTGCGGGATCGTCGGCTGAAGCGCAGACAGGCAATCGTCCAGTGGCAGCAGCGTATGGCGCCGAAAGGCGACAATAATCGCCTCATCTTCGATCGAAAGCACTGTCGAATGCGGCTCTTTCGGTCCCGTCTTCAGATCGGACGTTGATGTCCGCTTCTTCCATTTCGCAACGGTCTTCTGGTTGNATCCCGTAGCGCTTCGACAGCGCCCTCAGGCTCTCTTGACTATGTTGTATCGCTCGACGCACCGCCTCTGTCGTCCGGGCGCACCCGTGCAGAACCTGTCCCATAGGGCCTCCTTCCACTCCCGTGAAAAGATCGCACNNCATCAAAGTCCGGGATCAAACACCTAGCCTCACCCTTTCGGTCTCGTGAGACTCGCTCACGGGACCGATTACCGTTTCCTACCGTGATCGCTCCTTGCGGACTGCGCCACCCCTCCTCAAAAATCTATAAACACAATATATTGAATCATTAATCTATTATTTATTGATTAAATACATTATAATGCTTTTTGTTGCTATGTTTATCGCACTCATTCAACATGATGCATTATGGCCTCGATCTTGTGGGGAAAGGTGTTCTATCGCGACGTTCCGGCCGGAGAGATCCGGCAGGAACGGGACCGAAGCTGCATTTTTACCTATGATGAAGGTTACC
Organism: Defluviicoccus sp.; assembly: GCA_013414705.1. Classification (GTDB taxonomy): domain Bacteria; phylum Pseudomonadota; class Alphaproteobacteria; order Rhodospirillales; family Defluviicoccaceae; genus Defluviicoccus. Next base: position 251,914 of record CP058705.1, on the reverse strand, counting down.
TCACCGGCGGCGGACCCGCGATCGCCCACACCTTGCCTCTACGCGCCCAACCGTACCGGTGCGAAAGCGGGCTGCATCCGTTCTTCGACAATCTCGTCGCCGAAGGCTGGCTGCGGAACGCGCAGGCGCGAGCGCTGCGCATCAGCCCCGACGACCGCTTTGCGCTGCTGCTGGCCTTTGGCCGGGACTGCGCGGGGGCGGTGTCCGTCGTCGATACCGCGCCGACCCGGGAACCGGCGCTCGATTTCGGGGATGCGCAAAGCGTGGCGGCGCTGGCGAGCCGCGCCTCGCTATCCGGCATACAGCCCAAGCTTCTCGCTGTCACGGACGGCAAGGGGTTCCGCCCGGCCCGCGCTGGCGAGACGAGCACCCATATCGCCAAACTCGCATCGGGCTCTCTGACCGACATTGTCGAGATCGAGCAGATGACCACGGAAGCGGTGCGCGCCCTGCTGCCCGGCGACGATATCGTCCGCACGCAGATTGCAGCCCTGACCGGTCTTCGGGACAAGGCCTTGCTGGTCGGGCGTTTCGACCGGACCCGCACGGGAAGGAAGCTGCATTTCGAGGAATTCAGCCAGCTTCTCGCCAAGCCGTCCGGCGATGCCAAATACGACGGCGCTTACGAGGACATGGCCCGGTTCATCCGGGAAACGCCGGGGTGCATCCCGGCCGAAGCGGAAAAGCTGTTCCGCCGGGTGCTGGCCTGCTTCCTGACCGGCAACACCGATGCGCATCTCAAGAATTTCGCGATGATGCACACAGCGCAGNGGCTGCGCCTCGCCCCGGCTTACGATCTGGTGGCCAGCGCCATCTACCCCGAATACCAGCAACTGGCGCTTGCCGCGGGCGGCGCGGCCAATCTGGAGATCGGCGCGCTCAAGCCCAAGCACATCCTGGCTCTGGGCGCGGGGTTCGGCCTCCCGGAGGGCGCAATCGAACTCGCGGTACGGGATATGGGCGGACGCCTTTCCGCGGCGCGGCGTGCCGTTCAGGGCTGCCCGGATGTGCCGGACCCGCTGAAAGCGAAACTGACCGATCATATGGAGAGACGATGGAACGGGACTTTCGATTCAATTGGGCGGCTCTTGTCGAAGAGGCGGTCCGCCGCCGCAAAAAGCTCGGCGTAACGCAAAAGCGCCTCGCCGAAATCGCCCAGGTGAGCACGGGAACGATCTCGCGCTTCGAGCAGGCTGAAAAGGACATTCAACTGTCCTCGGTCCTGGCAATCCTGGAATCGCTCGGCCTGCTTGATACCCGAACCCTGCTGTTCGCCGATCCGCAAGAGCGGTACGACCGCAGGCAGGATGCCGTCGCCTTCACCGGCCTGGACCACGAGACCGCGGTTTCCTGCGCCGTCAGCGGCGAAGCGCTGGAGGACCATTTCGGTGCCGACCAGCGCGACGTCATGAAGGCCTTCGTGAAACACCGGCCGGACATCGAGGCTCTTGTCCGCCGCAAATACCTGCTCGGGCAGACCGAGCCCGACGGCTCGGTCCTGCTGAAGACGGACGATATCGCATGATCTTCCGCGAGGACCACGCGAGGTTTGGACGGCGGGGCCTCTGGCATCCTCGCCTGCATGGCAAAGACCCGCAGCAACTCCCGCAAGACCAAAGCGTCGCCGGACGATCTCGATCCGCGGCTTGTCGAGCTTGCGCGCTATCTTGCGCGCCGGGCCGCCGAGCGGGATTATGAAGCGCTCCGTCAAAGGCACGATCAGCCGGGCAATGCTCCGGCCAGGCGCAAGGAAGCGACATGACCGCGGTGGCCATTTATGCGCGCTACTCCTCGGACAATCAGCGCGACGCCTCGATCGAAGACCAGATCCGGCTCTGTGAAGAACGCGCCGCCCGCGAGGGCTGGCGCATCCATAACTGCTACACCGACCACGCACTGTCGGGGGCAAGCCTGATGCGCCCCGGCATCCAGATGCTGATGCAGGACGCGGCCGCCGGACGGTTCGAGGTGATCCTCGCCGAAGCGCTCGACCGGCTCTCGCGCGATCAGGAAGACATCGCCGGGATCTACAAGCACCTGCGCTTCGCCCGAGTGCGGATCGTCACGCTTTCGGAAGGCGATGTTTCCGACCTTCACATCGGCCTCAAGGGCACGATGAACACGCTGTTCCTGAAGGACCTTGCCGACAAGACCCGCCGCGGCCTGCGCGGCCGGGTCGAGGCGGGCAAGTCGGGCGGCGGCCTCACCTACGGCTATGACGTGGTCAAAAAGTTCGACGCAAGCGGCGAAGCGATCCGCGGCGATCGGACGATCAACACGGCGCAGGCTGCGATCGTCCTGCGCATCTTCAAGGAATACGCGGACGGGCGCTCGCCCAAGGCCATCGTCCATCAGCTCAACCGCGACCGCGTGCCGTGCCCGGGCGGGGCCGCGTGGGGGCGAGCACGATCCACGGCCACCGGCGGCGCGGTACCGGCATCCTGAATAACGAGCTTTATATCGGCCGGATGGTCTGGAACCGGCTGCACTACATCAAGGACCCGGAGACGGGCAAGCGGGTTTCGCGCCTCAATCCCGAAGGCGAGTGGATCGTCAAGGACGTGCCAGCGCTGCGCATCGTGCCACAAGAGCTGTGGGACAGGGTTAAGGCCCGGCAACGGGCACTCGAAGCGACAGAAGAGAACAAGGACGGCGCGGCCTTCTGGGAGCGTCGCCGCCCGCAATACCTGTTCTCGGGCCTGCTGAAGTGCGCGCAGTGCGGCGGGGGCTTCGTCAAATACTCCCACGACCGGCTCGGCTGCGCCACGGCGCGAAACAAGGGCACCTGCTCGAACCTCCTCACGATCAAACGGTCGGAGGTCGAGTCAGCGGTGCTGAACGGCCTCAAGTCCCACCTGATGGACGAGCGGCTCTGCGCGGTGTTCTGCGAGGAATACACGGCGCACATGAACCGGCTGCGGATCGAGGCCAACGCCTCGCTCGAAGGCTACAAGGCGGAACTGACGAAGATTACCCGTGATATCGACCGCATGATCGATGCGATCTGCGGCGGGGTTCCCGCCGCACAGGTCAAGGACCGGATGATCGCGCTGGAAGAACGCAAGACGGAGCTGAAGCGGCTGATCGAGCGGACGCACGAGCAACCGGTGCTCCTGCATCCCAACATGAGCCAGCATTATCGGACCAACGTCGCCGAATTGATCGGTGCGCTGAACGACGAGGCCCGCCGCAATGAGGCGACGGCACTAGGGTCCGGACTCAATCAGGTCCAGTAAGCGACGATGGTGGCGAGGGCGAGAGATGAGGCGTAGTTTCTGGCGAGTTTGTCGTATCGGGTGGCGACGCGCCGGAAGTCCTTCAGGCGGCAGAAGACGGCTTCGACCATCCAGCGGAACTTGTATCGGTGTTTGTCGAACCTGATCTTGCGTTTGCGGCATCTCCGCCCCGGAATGACCGGTGTGGCCCCCTTGTTGCGGATCACGGTGCGCAGGGCGTCGCAATCATAGCCCTTGTCGGCCAGAACGTGGCGACAGGTGTCGACCTCGGCCAGCAGGTCTTCAGCCATCGTGATGTCGGAGACAGTGCCGGCGGTGACCTTGAGGACCACCGGGCGGCCGAGTGTATCGCTCAGGGCGTGGATTTTCGTCGTCTGCCCGCCTCGGGAGAGGCCGNNATCGCCTGAGCCTTCGCCCCCTTTTCCGCCGTGAGCGCAGCGGTGCGCTTTCACAGAACTGCCATCCATGGCCACCGCGGTAGTGATCCATTGGCCGTCGGCCAGCGCCTTGAGGATCCGGCGCCGGTGATCCCGGCGGGACCAGCGGTTGAAACGGTTGTCGACCGTTGTCGGAGGACCGTAGTCCGGCGGACAATCCCGCCAGGGGCACCCACTCTTCAGAACATGGATGATCCCGCTGATAATGCGACGATCATCCACCTGCCGTGCTCCCGGCTGGTTCTTCGGCAGATGCGGCTCGATCGCCGCCCATGCGTCGTCGTCCAGCCAGAACACGTTCGCCATATCCACCTCCAAGGCTCAAATACCGCCTTGGAATCACGTTCATAACAATATTTCAATATGTTAATCAGGTTCAGACCCTAGGAGGCGGCCGCTTCCGTGGCCTGGGTCTTATGCTCCCGCTGGACGGACGGGGCGTCTGAGATGAACTTCGAAACCTAATTACCACGCCCGCCATGGCCGCGCGCCATTTCCCTGGCAGCGGCGCGCGGCCGCAGGTCCTCTGCCCGATGCCGTCGCTGCGCCGACCGCAGCCGGCAAAACGGCGCTGGTCGACATCTGGCACTGGCGGCTGACCGTCGGGCTTCCCTGCCCGCGACGGCTGGTCTGGGTGGTCGATCGACGCACCATTGTCGATCAGATTTATCAGCACGCGCTGGACCTTAGACNNGCAACGACAACGTCGAGGTTATCCGGCTTCGCGGAGGCATGCCGGAGGAAACGATCCTATGGACGCCGCAGCCGGNCCGACGACGGTCAGCCCCATGACGACCCGGAAAAGCCGCAGTGGTCGCCGGCAAAGCCGACGGTCATCGTCTCGACCGTCGATCAGGCGGGCAGTCGCCTGCTGCACCAGGGCTACGGCCTGTCACCGCGCGCCTGGCTGATCCACGCCGGCCTGCTCGGTACTGACTGTTGGTGGGTTCTCGACGAGGCGCACCTGTCACAGCCGTTCGTCGATACGCTACGGGCGGTTCAGGAGTGGGGCGCCGGCGTGCACATCACGATCGTCTCCGCAACGATATCCGAGACCGTCGGTCATGTCGTCAGGCTCGACGACGCGGACGAACGCGATCCAGTGCTGCGCCCGCGGCTGATCGCGCAGAAGTCGGCGGGACTGGTATCGCTCAAGGCCCCGACCGACGGTGCCGCGCCTGGATCGTCGGCACTTCGCGTGACATTCTGGAGGGNNGACCCGACCGTTCGCATCGCAGCGATCGATGTCAATCGCGTGGCACTGGCCCGCGCCATCTGGGCGCTGGCCAGCACGGAATTGCCCGGTACCGACGTCGTCCTACTGACCGGACGGTCGCGGCCCGCCGAGCGCGATACGCTTGTCGAGAACCTCCTTCCTCGCATCGGTGCCGGGCGCGTGCGGAGCGAAGACCAGCCGCGACTGATCATCGTCGCCACGCAGTGCATCGAGACGGGCGCCGATTTCGATTTCGATGCATTGGTCACCCAGGTGGCGCCGCTGGATTGCCTGCGTCAGCGGTTTGGGCGCCTTGATCGGTTGGGCCAGCGCGGAAACTCGCCGGGGGCCATCGTTGCCACCGCTGACGACGTGAAGGGGAAGGGAACGGACCCCGTCTACGCAACAGTACTCGCCGAAACGTGGGAATGGCTCAGTCGAGAGCAGAAANAAGCCCGGTCCACAGAAAAATCTGCTCGGGGAAAGAAGCTCAAGGAGATCGACTTCGGGACCCGGTATCTACCGGTGCCGAGCGATGACGAGCTGCCCAAGTTGGTGGCGCCTCGTCAGTCCGCACCCCTTCTGACCGATGCCCACCTGGATCTGTAGGTGCGGACTTATCCTGTCCCCTCGTGCAGCGACGATGTAGCACCCTGGCTGCACGGCCAGGAGGCGGGGCCGCCGGACGTCCAGGTGGTCTGGCGCGCCGACCTGGACGAAACGCTTAACAACGCGAAGGAGATCGTCAGCTTGGTGCCGCCGCTCCCGCGCGAGGCGCTGTCGTTGCCCGTCTGGGCGGTGCGGGCGTGGCTGCGCACCGCCCAGTCGTCGGACTTTACCGATGTGGAAGGTGCACCGGAGCCGTTCTCCAAAGAAAATCAGCCGGAAGGACGCAGGGCGCTCCGCTGGCGAGGGCGACGGACGAGCGCACCGGAATCGTTGGTCCCGGACAGGTGCGAGCCGNGCGACACGATTGTCGTGCCGGCCGGCTACGGCGGCTGCGACCGGTTCGGCTGGGCGCCAGACCGTTCGGAGACTGTTACGGACCTGGGCGAGCGTGCCGGCATCGTCCGCGTCTACCGGAACGTGAACCCGGAACGCTGGCCTGACTTGGCACCGCTGATCGACCGGGAGAATCCCACTTCCTTGCTCAGCGCGCTCGACGTCGAAGGCAGGATCCACTGGCGCTACCCTCGGGGCGAGGGCTGCATCGTCCAGGTCTGGCGTAAATACAAGCAGCCGCACGGCGGCCCGGTGACCATGGAAGCCCACAGCCGTGACGTCGAAAGCGAAGCCCGGGCCGGCGCGGCGCAGCTAGGGCTGCGGCCCGACGTGGCCGCCAACATGGCGCTCGGCGCCTACTTCCATGACCAGGGCAAGGCGGACGAGCGGGCACAGATCATCCTGCACGGCGGCGAGTTAGAGCGGATTCTGATCAGTCTGGGTCATAGCCGCACGAGCTGAAGTAGTTGGCGCATTCGGCGGGCTGGAAGAAGTCGAGGAGTTTGCCGATGAGCTCCCAGAGGCCCTGGACGGTTCGCTCGGCGGCCTTGCGGAGCATGGCTTTGAGGCGGGCGAAGGCTTTTTCGATGGGATTGAAGTCTGGGCTGTAGGGCGGGAGGAACAGCAGGGTTGCGCCGGCGGCCTCGACCAACTCGCGCACCGATGCGCGCTTGTGGCTCGACAGGTTGTCCATGATGACGATGTCGCCGCGACGCAGATCGGGCGCGAGGACTTGGGCCACGTAGGCTTCGAACCACTCGCCGTTGATCGGTCCGTCGAGCACCATGGGCGCGACCATGCCGCTCTTCCGCAGCCCCGCGACCAGCGTCGTGGTCTTGCGGTGGCCGTGCGGGAAGCCCATCCGCAGGCGTTCGCCCCTGGGGGAGCGGCCATGGCTGCGTGCCATGTTGGTCGCGGTCCACGTCTCGTCGATGAACACGAGCCGGTCAGGATTGAGGTCGAGCTGACTGTCGAACCAGGCCCGGCGCTGCTTCAAGACGTCGGGACGGTCCTGCTCGACCGCGTGGCCGGTCTTTTTCCGCGTGATGGAATGGCGCACGAAGAAGCGGTGGAGCGTCGAGTTCGCCACCGTCAAGCCGATGCCGGCGAGGTGCTCGCGAAGCTCATCGAGCGTGATGTCCTTGCGCGCTTCCCACAGCGCCAGGATCTCCTCGCGGCGTTCCTCGACGCGATGCGAGCGCGCTGTCGATCATCGCCCGGAACGCCGCCTTGGCGATGGTCCAGCCCTTGGAGACACCTTTGTCGTCGACCTTGCCGCCGGCCACGGTGAAGTTCTGCCAGAACTTGCGCCGGGCAAACGGCCCGTCGAGCACGGTGAATTCGCAGTCGAGCATCCTGGCGCCGCTGGTCGCCGACGTCTTCAGCAGGCCCGTATCCATCGGCGCCGAGCCGTCGACGCCGCCAGGACGGATGGTCATGCAGATCCGGGCGAAGCTGCCATCGGGAATGAGTTCGCCCACCGGCGGCATTTGCGGCTGGGCATCGTTCAGGTCGTACATGCTCTCGCTCCTGTGCTGGGGTGTGGTCAGGCGGACGGTGCCAAGACAGACGGCGCCGCCTGTGATGCCGGGGAGGTCTTGTTGATCTTGGCGAGCAGCGCACCGAGATCCGGCGGCTCGGTGACCTCCAGGCGCCCCGAGCGATCCTTCGCCGGAAGTCCGAAGGGATTGCCGGACCGGCAGACGAGACGCCGCTCGCTGGCCTTCTCGTCGAGGACGTACCGGCCCTCGGCATCGCGGCCGAACAGGTGCATCGAGATCACCTGATCGACGATGCCGGGCAGTTCGCGGCCCGCCTTGGAGCCCTCCATCTGCGGCTGCCAGGTGGCGACGTTGAACGCGTCGGTGACCTTCTCCAGAACGCCGACAAAGATCACCGTCTTGCCGGGCGCGTGCTGCAGATGCTTCAGCGCCTGGATGACCTCGCGGCCCAGCAGGCCGTAAGCGCCACGCACGTCCGGCTTGCCGGTGCGCTCGGAGAACGCTTCCGGCTGCTGCTTGGCGAATGCCATCGCCTGACGCGTCAGGTCGGTGATCGAGTCGACGAACACGATCGGCGTCGTCGCCAGGAATTCCTCGAGGCCGCTGCCGGCATAGACGCCGCGGACGTGCTGGTGATGCCGATCGCCGTAGTAGGCGTTGGGATCCACCGCCGGGTCGGCGCCACCGATCAGCACGACCAGGTCGCGAAAGTCGGCGAAGCTGCGCACCGGGATGCTCGCTCCCGGCCAGTCCTGCACCGACTTCATGCCGGCTTCGAGATCGAGGCACACTGTCCTCTCGGCCGGCAGTGTCTTCAGCAGCGAGGTTTTTCCGCTGCCCGGTGGCCCGAAGATCGCGAGCGAGGTCTTGTTGTTCGCCGCCGACAGCCGCTCATCGGCGGTAACGATGCGGACTCGTTGCATGCGACTCTCCTTGTGCCGAGGTTTGCTGGGAGGCGACGGGGCGCTGACCGGGCGCCGAAGGAGAGCCTGCCCGCCCTCGCGGTACGGGCCGCCCCGCCGCTTGTCTTCAGCGAGGGCCGTCGACCTCTTGCCCACGAAACCCGCGCCCGGCGGCGATCGCGGCACCATCACCGGTGATGTGTCGCCTTTGCACCGCTTCGTAGGCGTCGATGTCCTTGAGAGAATAGAGAACCCGGCCGCCGACCTTGGTGAACGGCAGTCCTTCGCCGGCCCAGCGCCAGCGTTCCAGGGTCCGCGGCGAGATCCGCCAGCGGGCGGCCAGTTCGACCTGGGTGAGAAAGACAGGTGACATCGCCCGGGCTCCCCATGCGACCAAACACAGGGAACAGCTTACGAAACCGTGGTTTAGGAGACGGTCAGGAGAAGCTTAGGAACAGATCAGGAATTGTTCAGGAGATCGAATTTTTCACCACCGCATATAAAACGGCCGCCCGAAGGCGGCCGAAAGAGATTGTATGCGGAGACACGATCGCCGCTACGCGTCGACCTTGAGCCAGACGAGCCCCTTGCCGTAGCCGATGATGTCCCGCCATTTGGGATCCGCACCGCTGAATACCTGGGAGATGTGCCGTGAGCGCGACTCGATCTCTTCCAGCAGCGACTGCATGGGCAGCGTTGGCAATCCACCCTGTAGCGCGTCGTACAGTCGACGAACCGCCGTTTTCTGAAGCAGGCCGGGAAACATGTACTCCCGGTCGCAGACTTTGATCCAGCTGCCGTCGTCACTGCAGTCGATTGGCAGCACAACTGGCCGTGCCTGCAAACCGTCCACCTTTGCTGATGCACCAAGCGCATGCAGTCGCTCGAAGCGGTCGCGTTCGCCCCGGGTCACGACAAGGTCGCCGACACGCACATCGACCCCATCTGCCGGCTCGACGACGTCACCGTACCGGCCGTCGCCCCCGAATCGAAGAAGTTGATGACTGCCGAACCGCGCCGGAAAATGGTTGCAAGATCGCAGGCGCGGAGCGTCAGGAGTCCCGAGTAGCGCGCGTGGTCCTCAAGAAGCTTGAACCACCGCCCGTCCGGCTCCGTCTCGATGATGCCGGTCTCGATCACCACGCCGACAACCCGCGTCGCGACTTCGAGAAGACCGTTCTCGGCGTAGTAGATCGTATCCACACGTTCGGTTCCCCACCGCCGCTCGATTTCTTCAATGGCAAAATACTCCTTTTCCGGCAATGACATGGCCGAACTTGCCCCCTGGTAGCCAGATGTTCGAAGACGGAACCCGATGAAATGTTCCGGTCATGTTCTACCCGTTCAGGGTAGATCTGATCAAGCCGCTTTAAATTCATGGCCCATTCAGGGGACATAAAGAGCAGATCCTGGCGATGCGCCAGATTGCCAGCGCGAATCGTCACCGAAGCCCGATCTACTCGGATCACCTGGTTGGCGCACCGCGAGTTACGATGAAATGGAGCGGCACTTGGCCCGGCGCTCACGGGTGTTTCNGCCGAGCCACGCCGCTTCTGCTTCCGCCATTCCCAGGGCGGCTCGAAGTCACCCGCNCACAGGCCACGTCCAGCCTTGCGTGCGGCGTCTTCAGCAGGAACGTAGTCGAGGGAATATTTGCGGTAGGCAAGGGCCCAGCCTTCGAAGGTCAGCCAGCGATTGATGTCTTCGCCGCCGACGAAGCACACTGCCACCGTGCGGCTGTAGCGGTCGACATCCTTCTTCGAACAGTGGACAGTCTTCTGTCCGAGCTTGTCGGCAAGAGCGAGCGCTGCCTGTTGACCGCACCGGTATGGCTCGCCATGCACGGAACAGAGTTGCGCGCTTTCCGGCGTGTCGATGCCAAACAAACGAATGCGATTGCCGCGGATGTCGATGGTATCGCCGTCTATGACGGTCGCCCGCCCGACGATTTCCGCAGCGGCTCCACGAGCGGCAATGACAAGCAGCAGCACGGCGAGGAAAATCAAACGACGCATGGAGGCTCCCGGAGACAACCGCCCGATGGTAGACGAGCTGGATATTTACCGCACGGCGCAACTCATGGTGAACCAGCACGGTCACGACGCCCCCATCCACGCTGCCATGCGGCAGGACCAGCTATCGGCTTCGGGTGATGTCAAGGGGGCAAACGTGTGGAGACGGGTGCTCACCGCGATCGATGTGCTGCTTGTCCGCGATCGGGGCGGGTCTCAAACGCTACAGTAGGTCCGCATGCTGTCAGGCGGCGATCATTGGCTCATCCGGTTTCCGCAGTGACCCATACTGCACCCGATCGCGAGAATCTCGCCGGCCTCGTTGAGCGCGTCACGTTCCACAACGAAGACAGCGGGTTCTGCGTGCTGCGGGTAAAGGCCCGCGGTCAACGCGATCTGATCACCGTCATTGGGCACGCGGCAACAATTGGCGCTGGTGAGTTCGTCCGGGCAAGCGGCCGCTGGGTGAACGATCGGACGCACGGGGTGCAGTTCCGTGCTGATTTCTTGCGCGCAGCACCACCCACCACCGCCGAGGGCATCGAAAAATACCTGGCGTCGGGCATGATCAAAGGTATCGGTCCAATCTATGCCAAGAAGCTGGTGAAGGCGTTCCGCGAGCAGGTGTTCGACCAAGCCGGCGCGGCGTTGATCGCAGAAACAGGCGGCGAGCTTTCCGATAGGCCCGATGGCCTTTGGGGGCACCCAGCAGCAGGGCGCCGGCGTCCGGCGTCACCGTGCCGCCGTCGAATGCAGCGACCGCCCCGTGTCCTTCAACGGTTACGAAATCGAAGCTTTCCAGTCGACACTCTGTCGCCATCGAGGCGAACTCTCGATTTGGTAAAAGTATCTGCAAAAACAGACATTTTTACCACCCCAACGCACCTACCCTCTGCGAGAAATGCGGGCTGGGTCAAATGTCCGATATATGGACACCGATAGGGTGTGGCTATAGAGTATTTCAACGTAAAGAATGGGGAGTTAGGGGGCCGTTGTGGATCCTATAGTTGTTACAGTCGTGACCGCACTCGCGACAGGCGCGGCAGCAGCTACGAATGTCATCGCATCGACTGCCGTCATGGATGCGTATGCTGCCTTAAAGCGGGTCATCGTCGACCGCTACAAGAACGCCGGCCCGTTTGTCGAGCCTGTTGAGTCCGATCCGAGTTCGAAGCCACAGCGGCAGGCACTCGCGAAGCAGTTGGAACAAGCTGGCGCCGGCGGTGATGATGACCTGAAGGCCGTTGCGCAAGCGCTGCTGAGTGCGATCGACGAACTCCGCAACGAGCCGAAGGCCGTTGCGCTATTTAACTTCAGCCGCTTGCGCGCGGCTAAAAACTTCGAACTGACGGATATCGATCTTGAGGGTCCGCTCATCATTGCGGACGAGGCCACCTTTGAAGGTGACTTCTTAGTGAGAGGCATCCATCAAAAGCGGAGAGATGGGACAGCGGAAAAAACTGATTCCCGGCGCGCCCACAACCGGTGCCGCGCCGATAATCGACGTTCGCACGTTTAAGGGCCGTGACATTATCGTTCAGTTTGGCCTTGGTGCAACGCCAGCCAAATTTCAGGTGCTCGTCAAGCAATTCCTGCGCTTCCATCTCGGCAGCCAAGAGGCACCTGTTCCGTTCGGCGGTCGGGAAACGCAAATTGCTACGCTCAATAACTGGCTGGCGAACGATGCCGCGCCCAGCAATCTCCTGATTACGGCCCCGGCGGGCCGAGGAAAGACGGCCCTTCTGGTTCGATGGGTGGGGCAGCTGGTGGATGTTGCCTGGCCGATCGCCTTCGTTCCGATCAGCATTAGCTTTGGGACCAATGACGCTGCTGTCTTCTATCCGGCGCTCGCCGCGCGTCTCGCGTCGATCCTTGGGTATGAATTGCCGATCACATCGCAAAATCCGGCCAAGTTTTACAAGAACATAGTCCTCGAATACCTTGACTATCTCGAAGATTGCGACAAGCGCTGTCTGCTGGTTATCGACGGTCTGGACGAGGCAACCGGCTGGCTGGTGGACATGAGCGTTCTGCCACAGGCGGCATCGCGCAACGTCAGGATCGTGGTATCGGCCCGTCAGCTTGCTGGCGATTGGCGTTCGGACGATTGGCTCCGCCGGCTGGGTTGGAATCCGCCCCAAACTCAGGCGAGCACCATGGAGCTACCCCTCTCGACCGTGAGGGCATCTCCGATGTCTTGCAGAACATGGGGTTCCCCCTCGCCGATCTAGCGGGAGACACCGATATGGTTAGCGAACTGTATCGTCTGACGGAGACGGGCGACCCCCTATTGCTCAAGCTTTATGTCAACGACCTGTGGGGCCGTGGAGAAGCGGCTGCACGTCTTCGAGCTGAAGATCTCAAAGAAATCAAACCGGGATATGGAGGTTATTTCGAGAATTGGTTGGAAAATCAGCGGCGGGCATGGAGGGAAGATGAGCTGAAGTTTGATGAACAGACGATTGAAGCTATATTTGCCATCCTATCGTGTGCCCTTGGACCACTCAAACTGGCTGACCTCGTCACCCTTATTCACCGCCTTCGAACGGATAACCTTCTGATCTCAAAAAAACGCTGAAACCCATAGAACGTTTTATAATCGGGGACGGCGTTAAGATCGGATACGCATTCGGCCATCCAAAGCTAGCCACGTATTTCCGGGAGGAGCATTTCGGCGACTCCGTGATCGTCAGGAAGACTCAAGAGGCCTATGTGAACTGGGGTCAGACTCTCGTTCGAGACCTTAACACAGGCGCGCTTGCGGCGGATCAGGGGCCAAGCTATCTCTTTCTCCATTATACGCAACATCTCCAAGAAGAACGAGCCCTCCGAGGTGTATCGGGAGCTGGTGAAACTCGGCTGGCGCCAAGCATGGGAGGCCTTCGAGGGCGGCCTGCAAGGCTTTTCGCGGGACGTCGAACTGACATGGGACCGACTGAGGGACGCAGCAGCGGAGGAGCCTGAGATGTTGAAGCGGCCGGCGATCGGGCTCGGGGGCAGGTGCGTTGCATGCTCATTCAAGCCTCCATTAAAAGTATGGAAAGCAATTATGCGGCCGAACTTCTGGCTGAACTCGTCCGCCACAGCTTGCTCAGCATTGATCAGGCGCTTCACTTGACCGAGCTGAAAGAAGACGAGGATAAAGCACACGCACTGAGTGTGCTCGCCCCACAGCTAAGCGGTGAGGAACGCTCCCATGTGCTCAACGAGGCGCTGGATGTCGCCCGGACTATCAGCAATGAGCCGAACCGGGCCGATGCCCTCGCGGCGCTCGCCCCACAGCTGAGCGGCGAGGAACACTCCCATGTGCTCAACGAGGCGCTGGATGTCGCCCGGACTATCAGCGATGAGCAGCACCGGGCTCGAACCCTTGCGGCGCTCGCCCCACAGCTGAGCGGCGAGGAACGCTCCCGTGTGCTCAACGAGGCTCTGGATGTCGCCCGGACTATCAGAGATGAGTGGCACCGGGCTCGAACCTTGCGGCGCTCGCCCCACAGCTGAGCGGCGAGGAACGCTCCGTGTGCTCAACGAGGCTCTGGATGTCGCTCGGACTATCAGCGATAAGTGGCGCCGGGCCGATGCCCTCGCGGCGCTCGCCCCACAGCTGAGCGGCGAGGAACGCTCCCGTGTGCTCAACGAGGCTCTGGATGTCGCCCGGACTATCAGAGATGAGTGGCACCGGGCTCGAACCCTGCGGCGCTCGCCCCACAGCTGAGCGGCGAGGAACACTCCCGTGAGCTCAACGAGGCTCTGGATGTTGCCCGGACTATCAGCGATGAGTGGCACCGGGCTCGAACCCTTGCGGCGCTTGCCCCACAGCTGAGCGGCGAGGAACGCTCCGTGTGCTCAACGAGGCTCTGGATGTCGCCCGGACTATCAGAGATGAACCGGAGCGGGTCGATGCCTTCACCGCGCTCGCCCCGCATATCGCTAAGGAAGAGCGCTCGGTCGTGCTCGTCGAGGCACTGAAGATCGCCCGGACTATCAGCGATGAACCGGAGCGGGTCGATGCCTTCACCGCGCTCGCCCCGCATATCGCTAAGGAAGAGCGCTCGGTCGTGCTCGTCGAGGCACTGAAGATCGCCCGGACTATCAACGATGAGCGGTATCGGGCTCGAACCCTCACGGCGCTTGCCCCACAGCTGAGCGGCGAGGAACGCTCCGTGTGCTCAACGAGGCTCTGGATGTCGCCCGGACTATCAGCGATGAGCCAGACCGGGCCAATGCCCTTACGGCGCTCGCCCTGCATATCGCTGAGGAAGAGCGCTCGGACGTGCTCGACGAGGCGCTGGGGATCGTCCGGACTATCAGCTATGGGTGGCAGCGGGCCAATGCCCTCAAGGCGCTCGCCCGCAGTTGAGCGGCAAACAGCTCGCCGAAGCGTTGCGTGCCACCCAGGCTATTGGCGATGAGCGGCAGCGGGCCCAAGCCCTCGCGGCGCTCGCCCCGCATATCGCTAAGGAAGACCGCTCCGTCGTGCTCGACGAAGCACTAGAAAACGCCCGGGCCATCGGCAATGAGTGGGACTCTGCCACTGCCCTGGTGGCGATCGCCCGACACTTCGCCAACGAGGAGCGTCCGGATGTGATCGCAGAGACACTCCGATGTATCCACGCCATCAACAATGAATGGCACTTAGCCAAGGCCCTGGTAGCGCTCGCCCCGCAGCTGAGCGGCGAACAGCTCGCCGAGGCGTTTCAGGTCGCCTGGCACATTGACGACGAAGGGATACGGACCTTCGCACTAGCCGCCTTGGCCCGGTACCTCCTCTCCGAGGCGCGAGAGGACATGCTCGCGGAGGTGCTGCAGACCGTTCGAACCATCGGTAATGAGTGGGACCGTAGCCAAGTGCTGGCTGTACTCGGCCCACAAATAGATGGAGAGCTGCTTGCCAACGGGTTGGAATCAGCCAGGGCTATCGGCGATGAGTGGCTCCGGGCTAAAGCCCTGGCAGCCCTTGTCTCACAGCTGAACTATGAGGAACGCCCGGGCGTGCTTGCGGAGG
The DNA here is from genome assembly GCA_013414705.1 of Defluviicoccus sp. Lineage (GTDB taxonomy): Bacteria > Pseudomonadota > Alphaproteobacteria > Rhodospirillales > Defluviicoccaceae > Defluviicoccus. Next base: position 236,602 of record CP058705.1, on the reverse strand, counting down.
CGCTCAAGGCCGCCCGGACTGTCAGCAACGATTGGCGCCGGGCCGATGCCCTCGCGGCACTCGCCCCACAGCTGAGCGGCGAGGAACGCTCCGGTGTGCTCAATGAGGCGTTGCGCGCCGCCCGAACTATCCGCGACGAGCCAGGCCAGGCCGATGCCCTCGCGGCGCTCGCCCCACAGCTGAGCGGCGAGGAACGCTCCGATGTGCTCAATGAGGCGTTGCGCGCCGCCCGAACTATCCGCAACGATTGGCGCCGGGCCGATGCCCTCGCGGCGCTCGCCCCACAGCTGAGCGAGGATCACATGCGAAGCGCCATTTTAGATATGCTCGCTGCACTTTCGCGACAGGGCCGGCGGCGGGGACTAGAATGCTTAGAAAGCGCAGCCCCAGCCCTAGCAGGACTTGGAGGGGAGCTGCGATCATCGAAACTATCGAAGCGATTCGCGATGTGACGGCTTGGTGGCCGTAGGTACGTAGATGCGTACCGCCTTCTGCGCGATTGCGTAAGATTTCTCGCCCTCTTGCTACCTCAGAGCTGACTGGGCGCGAGGGAGGCGTGCTTCCAGCCGAAGCAGTGATTTCGTAACACTTGGAGGTTTCAAAACAAGTTCGGTTGCGGGGACAGGATTTATGGGATAATCCGCCCCTCCCGGCGGGACCGGAAGTGTCTTCCGGTTTGAAGAACCAGCCAAATGATCTTCCCCGGGAAAGTGGACACTGGATTATGCGGCTTGAGCCTCCATTTGCTCGGGAGTGCGGTATCCGAGTGCGGAGTGGAGCCGCTGGCGGTTGTAGTAGGTTTCGATGTAGGCGAACAGGTCACGCTTGGCGGCGTCGCGGGTCGCGTAGGCGGTGTGGTGGACCAGTTCGGTTTTCAGCGTGTGGAACCAGCTCTCCATCGGCGCATTGTCCCAGCAATTGCCCTTGCGGCTCATCGACGGCACGATCCCGTTGGCTTTCAGCAGGGCGCGGTAGTCGCCGGCAGCGTACTGGCTGCCGCGATCGGAGTGATGGATCAATCCGCGACCCGGCCGTTGCCGTTGGGTCGCCATGGTCAGCGCCGCGATCGCCAGTTCCTGACGCAAGTGATCGCGCATCGCCCAGCCCACCACCTTGCGAGTGAACAAGTCCAGAACGGTGGCGAGGTACAGCCACCCNTCGTCGGTCGGAATGTAGGTGATGTCGGCCAGCCAGACCTGGTTCGGCCGGGTGGCGACGAAGGTCTGATCGAGGAGATTGTCGGCGATCGGCAGGGTATGCCTGCTGTCGGTGGTGACGACGCGGAAGCGGCGCTGCGTCTTCGCGCGGATGCCGTGGCGCCGCATCAGTCGCTCGATGCGGCCGCGGCCGACCGGGCGACCTTCGGCCCGCAAGGCGGCATGGATGCGTGGCGCCCCATAGCGGCCCCGATGCTGCGCGTGGATCCGCCGGATGTCGCCGAGGAGTGCCCGGTTCGCCGCCGCCCTGGCACTTTCCGATCGACCGCGCCACGCATAGTAGCCGCTGGCCGAGACCCCCAGGGCATCGCACAGCACGCGTACCGGCCAAGTATCGCGGTGATCTTCGATGAACCGGAACCTCATTTCGGCGGTTCCGAGAAGATGGCCACAGTTTCCTAAGAAACACTGTTCGCGGTCGGCGCAGGAGCCATCTCCTGCAGGACGTACCCCAGCGACTTCGCCCGCCGTTGGAGGTTGCCGAGCACGCGCCGCCGGTAGCGCTCCTCGTAGAAGGACGCGCCGGGATCAGTGTAGTCCATGCCGTGGCGAAGGGCGTTGTAGAACAGCACGGCGATCTTCCGAGCGGTGGCGGTCACCGCCTTTGCTTTGCCGATACGAGCCGACAAGCGGCGATAGAAGGCGCCGAGCGCCGTTTCGGTGCGCCCGACGGTGACCGCGGCGAGCCGGAGCAGTGCTGCCACCCGGCTGCTGGAGCGCCGGGTTCTCGACGACAGCACCTTCCCACCGGAGATCTTGTTGCCCGGCGCCAGGCACAGCCAGGACGTGAAGTGCTTGGCGCTCGGCCACGCCGAAAGGTCGGTTCCGCATTCGCCGACCAGCTTGAGCGCCAAATAAGGGCCCAGCCCGTGGATCTGCGTCAGGTCGATGCCAAGCACGGCCCAGAGAGCCTCACGCACGGCGAACGCCGGGGCGTTGGGCTGCCGGGTGTTGTGACGAGCGGCGGGAAGTGGCTTGGCCGGCTTGGCGCTGGTCGCCCGCAACCGCTCGAGGACGACCTCGATCCGCGTGTCACACGCTGCGACCTTCCCTTGATAGACGTCGTACAACTCCACCGCCTGCGCCAGCGCAAAGAGGTGCTCTTCGCGATCATTGCCGATCAGGGCCTGGCGGACCGTTTCGGCCGACGCACGGCAGCGGCGGTCCCGGTAGGCGGCCAGTCTGTCCGGATCACGTTCGCCAGCGACGATCGCGCGGATGATGCGCATCCCGGTCACGCCAGTGATGTCGGCGACGACGTGATGAATCTGCAAATTCATCTGCGTCAGCGCCTTCTGCATGTGCTGGATGTGTGCCGCCGCGACGTCGAGTAACCGCTCGCGTTGGCGCAAATACGCGCGCAAGGCGGCAATCTCGCCCTGTGGCCGAAAGCTGCCGCGCAANAGGCCGTACTCATGGAGACGCTGCAGCCACGCGGCGTCGCTGACGTCGGTCTTACGCCCCGGGACGTGCTTGGCGTCCCGCGCATTCACCAGCATAACCTCGAACCCACGCTGCTCGAGGATCTCGTAAACCGGGATCCAGTAGACCCCGGTCGACTCCATGGCGACTGTCCGCACGCCGCAGTGTGCGAACCAGTCGGCCAGGCGATGCAGGTCGACGGTAAATGTTCCGAACGTGCGCACCGGCTCCGCGGCGCGGCCCGGACCAACCGCCGCTACGTGCATCGTCGCGCCGACGTCGATCGCCGCGGCATCTGGGTGAACGGGTGACATCTCCCGTCGAGGGCGGGAACGCTTCGCGTGAGACATGGCCTGGACCCTCCTGCGACGAATTCGGCAAAGAGGGGCTGGGCTGTGCGAAAGAAATCAATTTCCTAATCGGGATCACCGGGCGGCGTCACCACTCTCAAGTCCGCAACAGACCATGGACCACGTTTTTTACGGGGTCATCTGCCACCAAAAACAGACGGCCGCTCCCTCGGTTGCCGAAGATACTTCAGCCAGTTTCTCCGGCCGCAGGCGGAACAACGCTCAGCGACCGTTTTTAGAATATCTCGTTCCATGCGCAACCGTTCGACCTCCCGGCGAAGGCGGGCGATCTCGGCGGACTGGTCACCGGGACCGCCAGCCTGCGGGGGCGTCGCTTGCGTGTCGGGGCGCCTCGACGCCCCCGCAGGCACTCCGACAGCGGTGCGCCATCGCCGTAACATCGACGGTTGAATACCCAGCTCCTCGGCGATCTGCATCAGCGGCCGGCCGCTCGACGCCAACAGCGCTACGGCCTCCCGCTTGAACTCGTCCGTGAAACTCCGACGCAGTTTCGTCATCAAACACCTTCCAGCCCCTTCCCGGAGCCTAGCAAAGGTGTCCACCAATTCGAGGAGGTTCACTTCCTGTCCAACCGCGTCTTCGAGACCTACGACGCCATCCTCGACACCGCCTGCACCGCCTGGAACGCCCTTCTCCAACCCCTCAACGCATCACGTCTATCGGAACCCGCGATTGGGCACGCACAGGTCAGTGCTAACTGCGGTTGGTATTAAGCCCACGGATATGCCGGCTGATCAAACAGCTGCGCGAGGAATGGCGAGGGATGGACGCCGCCATCGCCGAACTCGACGCGGAATTCAGGAACATCGCCCGCCAGGAAGAAGCCTCGCGGCAGCTGACGACTATCTTCGGCTTCGGACCACTCGCTGCGACCGCGCTACGCGCCGCGATCGGCCGCGGCGAGGTGATGAGAAACGAACGGGACCTCGCCACCTATCTCGGTCTGGTACCCCGCTAGGCGAGCACCGACGGCCGAAACAAAACTGCTCGGCACCTCAAACGCGGTGATCGATGATCATGTCCCGAGTAGTGGTGTAGGAGCACGGGCACTCTCGTGCTCCTACACCACTACTGGGACATGATCCGCGCGAGCGGAATTGCGCGCGAATATGCACCGTTTCGCGCCCTCTTGCTGACATAGTGCTGACACCGGGCGCGGCATCCCGCCCGCGCGATCGTCGGCCTTCCTGCTAACGCACTGATAACTTTCCAGAATTTGGTGAGCCCGCTGGGGTTCGAACCCAGGACCCTCTGATTAAAAGTACTATGGACGAGACTTTGATCCTTTGCGCACGATTGCGCACAAATACGATAACTCACTGATATTGTTGCATTTTATGACGACGTACGGCATGCTCCGCTGCGATTGGTTGCGACGAATTTCCTGGTCCCTTGCTGACATAGTGCTGACTCGGAACGAAACGCCGCAGCCGCATTGAAGATGCAGAGTGTCGATCGGAACGCAGGTATGGGCAAGCTCACCAAGCGGTTCATCGAGGCGGCGCCATCGAAGGACAAGGCGTACATCCTCTGGGACGGCGACATCCCCGGCTTCGGCGTGAGAGTGATGGCTTCGGGCCGCAAGTCGTTCGTCCTGCAGTACCGCATCGGCCGGCGCTCGCGCACCATGAGCCTCGGCTACACCATGGTGATCACGCCGGACAAGGCCCGCAGCATGGCGATCGCCCATCTCGCTGCGATCGAGGACAACCGCGATCCGCTCACTGACCGCGACGACCACCGAGAGGCGCTCACCATTCGCGAACTCGCCATGCGGTTCGACGCCGAGCATATCGCCGTCCATCTCAAGCCCCTGACGGCGGCCGAGTACCGCAGGAGCCTCAGCAAAGCGATCCTGCCGTTCTTCGGCCGGCGCCTCATCGCCGAGGTGACCCGCGAGGAGATCGCCCGCTTTCGCCACAAGTACCGGCACGTCCCCTACTTCGCCAACCGCTGCCTCGCCATTCTCTCGAAGATGTTTAACCTCGCCGAGNCTGTGGGGCTGCGCCCCGACGGCAGCAACCCCTGCCGGCACATCAAGAAGTACAAGGAGAGCCGACGCGAGCGGTTTCTCTCCGCGGCCGAGCTGCGCTGTGTCGGCGAGGTGCTGTCCGAGATGGAGGCCGAGCGGGTGGAAATGGCCTCGGCACTGATCGCCGTGCGGCTGCTCATCCTCACCGGCTGCCGGCTCAGCGAGATCTTGACGCTGAAGTGGGAGCATGTCGATTTCGATGCCGGCGTGCTCAATCTCCCGGACTCGAAGACCGGCGCCAAGATCATCTACCTCGGCCAGCCGGCAGTCGAGATGCTACGCACCACGCCACGGCTACACGACAATCCGTGGGTGATCTGGGGCAAGAAGCCGGGTGCACACCTTTACGGCCTGCAGGACGTCTGGCAGCGCGTCCGCGCCCGTGCTGGTCTCAAGAACGCCCGCATCCACGACCTGCGCCACACGTTCGCTTCCGCTGCCGTCGCCGCCGGCCAGGGACTGCCCATGATCGGCAAGCTGCTCGGGCACACGCAGGTTGCGACGACAGCGCGGTATGCCCATCTCGCCGCCGATCCGGTGAAGGCAGCGGCGGAGCAGGTGTCGGCGGTGATTGCTTCCGAACTCGGCTGAAGCCTTTGGCAATTCCAAGTTTCAACGGATATTAAAAGCACTGAACGCTACGGGCAGAAATGGCAAGAAGCTTCACCCCGAGAGCGCATTCCCGACTCATTGGTCTGACTTTCAGCGCGATGTGTCGTCTCGGTTAAGATGTTTGATCCCGGACTTTGATGGTGCGATCTTTTCACGGGAGTGGAAGGAGGTATCTGCTCACCCCCTGGCTATAAAGCTTCGGGCGTGGTCTGGAAGGTGCCGGCGAGGAGTTGGGCGATGGCTTGCCGGGCGGTTTTGCCGTTGAGCCCTGCGGTGCTGGTGACGGATCGGTATCCGGCGTGGATGTGTGCGCCCCATTCGGAGCGAAAGCCGCCGGTGACCTTGCGGAACACGACGGACGGACGGATTTCCCGCTCGCAGGCGTTGTTGGTGGCTGGCACGTCTGGGTCTTCGAGGAAGACGAAGAACTTCGTCCGCCACGCCTTGACGGCGGTCTGCAACTCGCGGCCGGCGGGATGCGCCGCGGGTGTGGCCACGAGCGCATCGAGGCGGCGTTCGGCGCGGGCGTGATAGGTGGCGAGGGTCGCCGGCCGCAGGGCATCTCGCCGTCGGCCGATGCGGATCGCCCAGCGCAGCAGATCGCGCAGCCGGGGCGCGAACACGGTATCGCCGCAGTCGATGGCATACTGGACGTCACGCAGGACGTGGGCGAGACAGACCTGATGCGCGGGCGCCAGATCCTGCTGGCCGGCGTAACGGTCGGACACCCAGACCGCCGGCCGGTGCTCGCCCAGCACCTCTTCGGCGACCGCTTTTGCCCGGCGGGGTACGATCTGGTGCAGCACCGCCTTGGTGGTGACGAACACCCAATGCCAGCGGGTGGCGCCGTCGATGCGGGCGGTGGTCTCGTCCGAGGCGATCACCCGGGCGGCCAGCAGCCTTTCCTTGATCGCCGCACACGCCGCCGTCATTGCGTCTTCGGCGCGCCGGAAGGCATTGGCGATGGCACTTTCGGAGATCTTCAGCCCGAACAGTTCCGCCATCATCCGCGCAAGCCGCTCGAAACCGACATGATGGCTGTGGTGCAGATACAAAAGCAGCGCCTGGATCGACGCCCCAAAGGGTGTTCCCGGCGGCATGCCGTCCGGCGGGGCGGCGCGGAAGCGGCGGCCGCAGGCGGCACAGCACCCGCCGAACAGCTCGACGCGCGTCACCTTCGGCGTGATCGGCGGATGTCGATGTGATCGTAGCGGTGGCGGCAGGCCTGCCGCTGGCCCGAAACGTCGGTGGCACAGTGCGGACACGTGGTGGCCAGCCGTTTGATCGTCTCGTCCGGCACCTCGCTCAGCGGCCGCGCCGAGCCCGGGCGCGAAGGCCGCGGCTTGCGCCGCTCGCCATGCTTCTTGTCCCCGCTTCCGCCCGGCTTGCGGTCCTGCGACGGCGGCGTGTGGCTGTTCCGTGACGTCTTCTTCGGTCGCGCCAGCAGCGCCTCGAGTTCCGCAATCCGCGCCGCCTGACGTGCGATCAGCGCTGCCTGCTCGCAAAGCAGCGCGTCCTTCTCATCGTCGCTCAGGCGGTATCGGAATGGCGGAGTCATCCATACCTTGACTCACATCCAGCCCGACGCCGCAACCGGAAAATCACCAACCCGGTGAGCAGATACGGAAGGAGGCCCTATGGGACAGGTTCTGCACAGGGGCGCCCGGACGACAGAGGCGGTGCGTCGAGCGATACAACAGAGTCAAGAGAGCCTGAGGGCGCTGTCGAAGCGCTACGGGATCAACCAGAAGACCGTCGCGAAGTGGAAGAAGCGGACATCAACGTCCGATCTGAAGACGGGGCCGAAAGAGCCGCATTCGACGGTCCTTTCCATCGAAGATGAGGCGGTTATTGTTGCCTTCCGGCGCCACACGCTGTTGCCGCTGGACGATTGCCTGTATGCGCTTCAGCCGACGATCCCGCACCTGACGCGCTCGTCGCTGCATCGGTGTCTGCAGCGCCACGGCATCAGCCGACTGCCCGATGTCGCAGAAGACAAGCCGGCACAGAAAAATTCAAGACCGATCCCTCGGCTCTTTCCACATCGATAGTGCCGAAGTGCAGACCGCCGAGGGAAGCTCGCTCTCCGTCGCCAGTGATCGCACGAGCAAATTCACCTTCGTGCAGGTCGTCAGAAAAACCGGGCGCCTGCCCGCCTCGGCCTTCCTCTCGGCCCTCATCGAGGCCGTGCCCGACACGATCCACACCGTGCTCACCGACCATGGCATCCCGTTCACCGTCCCACCGCGTTATGCAGACGGTCCAACCGCCCGCCACATGACGCACATGGTCGACAGGCGATGCCAGGAAAACCGCATCGAGCATCGCCTGACGACGGTGAAGCATCCGAGGACCAATGGCCAGGTGGACAGAATGAACCGGACCATCAAGGAGGCCACCGTCAAGCGCTTCCACGATGACGATCATGCCCAGTTCGAAACGCACCTCGCCGACTTCATCGCAGCCGACACCTTCGGCAGAAGACTGAAGACCCTGCGCGGCCTCACCCCATACGAATACATCTGCAAAATCTGGACTTCAGAGCCAGAACGATTCAGACTCGACCCAATCCATCAAATGCCGGGACTAAACATCTAAGCCGAAGGCGTTGAAGCTACGATCCGAGACAGAGTAAGCCCGGATTATGCGTCCTGGTTGGCGGGTGTAGCGTAGTTCATTGGAATCGCCTAGGATTTGGTTGTTGAAGCCAATCCGCGTCGTTTCCGGAGCGCTCACCCGCCATGGTTGATCCTACGCTGCCGCTGCCTGGTTTGTCACCGGTTGCCGGGAAGGAGGTCGTCGCCCGGTTCGACGGCGGCCGGCTGTCGTCCGACGGCGGGCTTNTGGTTCTGCGCGAGATCGAGCGCCGGCTCGCGGTCGCCGATCGTCTGGCCGCCTGCATCGACGATCCGCGCGATCCCGGCAGCACCGTGCACACGCTGGCCGACATCATCCGCTTCCGGCTGTTGATGATCGCCGCCGGTTACGAGGACGGCAACGACGCCACCGGCCTGCGCAGCGATCCGCTGTTCAAGCTGGCGCTCGAACGCCTGCCGTCGGGTCGGGACTTGTGTTCGCAGTCGACCATCTCGCGGCTGGAGAACCTGCCGGATGCGCGGACGCTGCTGCGCCTGGGCCGCGCTCTGGTCGACGTCTGGTGCGGCTCGTTCCGCCAAGTCCCACGGCGGATCACGCTGGATATCGACGACACCTTCGACGTGGCCCATGGCGGCCAGCAGTTGCGCCTGTTCAACGCTCATTACGACGACTACGGCTTCCAGCCGATCGTCGTCTTCGATGGCGAGGGCCGCTTCGTCACCGCCCTCCTGCGCCCGGCCAAGCGGCCCAAGGGCATCGAGATCCGCGCCTTTCTGCGCCGCCTCGTCCGCACGATCCGCGCCCACTGGCCGAATGTGCAGATTCTGCTGCGCGCCGACAGCCACTACGCCTGCCCGGAGGTGCTCGACTGGTGCGAGGCGAACGGCCTTGAGTACATCCTCGGCCTCGCCCCCAACAGCACGCTCCGCCGACATATCACCGGACTGGAGAAAAGCACCGCGGCGCGCTACGAGGCCGCGCCCAGCGGCGGCAAGGTCCGCCGCTTCAAGGAATTCTTCGACGCCGCCAAGACCTGGAGCCGGGTCCGCCGCATCGTCGCCCGCGTCGAGGCCGGTGGCGACGGCACCGATAGCCGCTTCATCGTCACCAACCTCGGCCACGGCAGCGGCCGGTCGCTTTACCAGGATCTCTACTGCCGACGCGGCCGGGCGGAGAACCATATCAAGGCCTGGAAAACCCATCTCGCCGCCGATCGCACCTCGTGCCCCAAGGCCACCGCCAACCAGTTCCGGCTGTTCCTGCACGCCGGCGCCTATTGGATGTTGTGGAGCCTGCGGGCGCTGATGCCCAAGCGCTCGTCCTGGCGGGTCGCCCAGTTCGACACCCTCAGGCTGCGCCTGATCAAGGTTGCCGCCCGCATCGTCGAACTGAAAGCCAGAATCAAGGTTCACCTGCCGACCAGCGCCCCCGATCAGGCGGTTCTCCGCTTTGTCCTCGGTCGCCTGCCGCGGCTGATGATCTGAACGCCGGGGCAGACCGCCCCACCATCATCCATCCCGCCAACCCCCAGCCCAATCACACCCACCGACCAACAGCGGTCAAAACCGGCACGCCCGGGCACAACCCAAAGACGAGGAAAACTGCGCATCAGAAACCTCTAATCTACCGCGATGCATAATGCGGGCTAGCGGCACCTCGGCAGGCTCCTCGACGCCTTCACCCTGGCCAAGTGCGCCAACTTCTTCCGCCACGCAGGCTATCAACACTCAATGTGAAAACGCTTCAACTCCCGAACACGCAGAGCGTCAAGCCGCATAACCCGCTGTCCACTTTCCCGGGGAAGATCAATCAACCGAGCGTCCTCCTCCACAAACCCAGAGCCGCTAGCTTCAGTCCGAGCGCCAATCCTTCACTTGACTCCCAGAGTGAAATCAGCGTTCCAGGTGCTATGACCTCCGTCAGCCCGTTGTCCGCCCACCGCACCAATTCGCAGAGTTGACTCGAGGTGTAGACACTTTGGTCTACAAAGTGTGCGACTCTTGGAATCCTGCGGGTAAAATAGGCCCGTGGTGGCCATTTGGTCATTATACCGCTTGGGTTTAGTTCTTCCGGAAAGTTTTGAAGATCAGGCGCGAACTGCGTGATTGCTCCTCGATGGAAAACAGATCCCAACTTCTTCCAGCGCGGAGTTCGCTTTGCGTGGCTGAGCCAATCAAAACCGAGCAACGGCGCAGACCAGGAGGCAAATATCGACATCACCGACAAATCAAGGACAGTCTTGTTGGCTAGGTACTGCGTTCGGTAGAAGCCGTCCAATGCATCACCGACACAGGAGTGTTGACAGCAGATGCGCAAGGTTCGCCGCAAGAGCATCGGCGTATCAAGTTGCGCAGCAAGGGTAGACGCAAGAGTTTTCCGATCTGCGAGCGGCCGGACAATCTCCACTCTGCGTCGAAGCAAACGCACTGCAGCATGGCTTGGCATCGGAAGGGCAGATCGCAGGAAAGAACTCATTCCTTCGTCATCGTAGTAGCTACGCATCGCTTCACCGCCAAACCCGAGTAGCAGTCTCGAACCTGCACCATGAGCAGCAATTAGCGATCCGGGCCAATGGCTCACTGGAAGAGTTCCGCTTGACGCCCGAATGACCGCATCGGCATACTTAGAAAAATCGCTTGCCTTGACTTCGCATCGTAAGAAACGAAGATTAAAAGCGTGAGCGATGATCGTGGCGACCTTCATATCGAACGANTCGTTCTGGCCGGCGATGAGCACGTCTGGTCGGATACCTGCGGACAGCAGCATGGCTAGAAGCAGTCGCGAGTCCATTCCTGCAGTCAAACACAATAAACCCGGCGCATCTCTCCAATCTTCTACGACGTGATCTCTTAATTCCTCGATATCTGGTCCCAAATGCCGCGAACTCCCAAGTTGGGCTTGCTGAGGCGACTGCACAGTGAGCTCCGATCCGTTGAAGTTTAAGATCGTCCCGGGACGGGTTCTGAAGACCCGAGCGTGCAGTGTCTCGTCGCCGAGCATATGGTCAAAAATCAAATAATTGGCGATGGCTTCGTGGTTCCACTCGAATGAAATCCCGCTAGATTGGACTACGTCTCCAACAGAATGCCCCCAAAACAGNTCTTCCCCTGAAACTGCATAGTACAGCTGCCTGCCTACATCGCAGGAGGTGATAATTTGAGTGCTTGTTTCGCGAATCGTGACCAGAACAAACGGCCCCCTCGACTTTAAAATATCGATATGTCGAGCTGCGGCCAGCAAACGCTCGATCTCATATAAGCGCAACTCGCAGCGCCCAAAGAGTAAGTGCGTGGCATGCGGACGCATATTAGTTCGATTCCAGCTGCAGATGCTGCTTACGAGCAGATCTTGTCGTTCGATCAGTTCCGCAAACGGGAGACCATCCTACCAAACTCTCCGATCTTCATCGTTGGGTAGGGATCACCATTTTGGAAAACGAATTGATCCATCAACTGCGTCAACCAGTAGGCCCATCGGTGCCGCACAGGGCCGTCGGGAATTGCGTCGAGTAGAGTCGTTTCTTGTCGCGCAGCCTGCAAAACGACCTCTGCCACCGTTCCCTGCGCGTGCTCGGTGCAGTCTCCGAACGCGTTCTGGGTGATCACCGACCGAAAGCACCCGCTCAAGTAAACGCGCACGTCGAGTGGCAGCGCAGGAACTGGCAGATCGACCAGGTCAAGACACTGCGGCAGGTAAAGGGATTTGGCTACCTCGATCTCATCGGTCCAAAGATTAGCGCTAATACTGGGACCATCAGCGCTGACAAGGTGCCACCAGAGCGGCGGAATGTACAGAATCTCTCCTTCCTGCAAGTCTATAGCATACAAATTTCTGCCAGCACGGGAAAGTAATGGAAATTTCACGTAATCTGGAATGGACGGGTCCGCCATACACGTCAACGCCCCTTGGACGCGCCTGTCTATTGGCGCAAGATAAAGATTGGTGAATTCTCCTGGAGGATATAGGTATACTTTCTTGCATCCAACGAACATCACAATAAAGTTTCGAAACCGGTCATTGTGGAGAGCAGTTCGTTGACCAGAGTTGCCCATCCAGAAGAGCGGTGTGCACACGGAATTATGTAGGCGGTTCAGTTCAGGAATTACGTTGGTAACCGGAGGAATGGGCTGCGCCTGCATGTACCACGTTGTTGTGCCAGCGCGAAGTGCACTGCTGACGAAGGAGCTGAGCGGCGCTTGATATAAACGAAAGCGCTGCCTAGTGCGGGCATCAAAAGTGAATCGCCTGTTTGCACCGCGAAGTCGTGAATATTGAACAGGGAGATTTGGTGCAGCGTCAGTGAAGCAGGAGAACTTTCTCTTTACAGAGTTCATCTTGCTCAGTTGTTGGAAGAAGCGCCAACCGGACATTTCATCGGTAAGAACGAACGGATGCGCATCAGCATAAAGGTGCAGAAATTCATCTGAATCTCGACGGGACAGCCTGCAAACTTGACCGCTCAGGCGCTCACAAATTGCTGTCAACGGACTGAATCGCTGCGTCAAGAACACCGGCCCTCTGTCGCCTNNCTCAAGGTCAATCAATACCGCGTCAAAAATGGTCATAACAACATTTCGACAAGCGTTAGTCGTGCTGCTAGCAAAAGTTGTATTCTCGTAAAGTTTGTTCACTGGGGCTCCTCCGCCGCAAATCTGGAAATATGCGCAACTGCGCTTGCATTCTTGGACGCCAATGGCGATATCCTGTTCAAGTTTATGTGCTTGTTGACTACGAATCAGTGAGACCATCGGATCGATAAGAACATTTCCGACGGAGAACGTCTTATACTTTCCGTAGGAGAGCCCAGCCAACTCCGGNGAAAATGTAAAGAGGTTTCCTTCGACATCCACTGTGAGGATTTGCCATGGCAAATTCTGAGGATTGCCTTCTTGATAGAAATTTCGGCTTAAGATGGTTTGCCGCATGTGAAAGAATTCTCGAACTGGGATGCTCGTAGCTTTCTCCCAGCGCATCAGACAGTCTATAAACGCACGATAGTTTGCCCCGAAGTTACCTTCCTTGAAGGCGCTANNGACTGATTCGGCCTCCGTCTCCTCGACATTGAGGCCCAGCATGGCCGGCTTCAGACTCGCCATAAAATCCAAGAACTCCACGCTATGCGCGAGCAGAACCGGTGTCACGACGGAGATAGTCTCAAACGGCAGATCAGCCTCTCGGAGAGCAGCGACGCCTCGCATGACTTGATCAAACGTTCCGCCACCCTTGCGGGTGCGCCGATGCTTGTCGTGAATTTGACGTGGACCGTCGATGCTGATGCCGACGCGGAAACACAACTGTTTGAACAGATGGCACCAGTCCGTGTCGAGCAGCGTGGCGTTGGTTTGGATGGAGTGCTCGATCGTGACGCGGGTGCCGAACTTCTTCAGAATTGCCTCGTGGGCATCGGCGAAGAAACGGCGTCCAGCCACTAGTGGCTCTCCCGCATGCCATCGGATCTCAAGCGTATCTTTAACGAGACCGGACTCCGTGATGAACTCAAGGACTTTTGCCAGCACAGCTTCGTGCATCACGGCGCCACGCGTGCGGTTGGGCAAGTAGCAGTAAGAACAGTCGATGTTGCAGAAGCGCGTAGGTTGCAGAACGAGCTGAACCAGCGGCCCGCGCTCCGCTGGCACGAGTGAGTTCATGTAACGTTGCCCCCATCAAGCGCGGATTGAGGCCACTAGCGACTTCATCGATTGCCGCACAAGGAGTTCCAAAGATCGGAAGAGCAAAGGGCAGATGAGTCTTCCCACGAGCAAGAATATACGACGCATTCGCCATCCCGGTCGCCGTGTCTACGACAGGCGCCGCGTGCACATCGTTTGGACTTTGATCGCCGCCCCACCGCACAAAGGACCGCGCATTACAATAGTGTCCAGCAAAGCTGCGCCGCTTTCTGTCGATACTTTTGTTGGCCGTGCTTCGGTGCAGGACGTGACCCGANAAGAATACGCCACTCCCGGATTTCAAGGTCAGCGTGCGAACGGGGTATCTGGTAGCGATCGCGGCAAATTGCTCATCCGCATTAGCATCGCTGGCGCCACGAACAAGTGGGATATCCGAAAGCAGGCTATCTCCAAAACCATAGCCGGTGGCCGGTGGATAAATTGGCTCAACACAACTGCCCGCAGCGATCTCTAAGGCGCCGTTCAACTCATCACAGTCATCGACCGCTACCCAAACGCCGCAGAGTGTGTCGGGGTAGACCGGTAGGTAGAACGAATCCTGATGCCAGCCTTGACCCGGTTTCCCGGGTGGCTTGAAAAAGAACATGGTGGAAAGGGCGAGGACGTCCGGCCCGATTAGCGCTTGGATTACATCTAGGATGCGTGGATGGAGGAGCATACGCTCATGCAACGCGTCCGTACGATGTAGCATATGGATTCGAAGAAAATACTGCTCTCGCTCATGCGGCGAGAGCCCATCCGAGNNCGCGAGCGAGGGTTGGCAGGAAGTTCCATCGTCTGCTGCTGTATTTCTTACAGGCATCGAACCACGCTGCCATGGAATACGCCCTAGCACGACGTTGTCGGCGTGGATTTTCAGTTGAGCAACCTCGTTTTGGGAAAATAAGTCCTCTACGATGAGGTAACCCTCGCGCCTGAACTGGCGATACTGCTCCACGGACACCGACACGGGTCCAGCTTCAGTCAGCTTGTTCGCTGGATTCATTGCCAATCTCCGGGTGCTCAAAATACCCCGATATGAGCAGAGCCACGTCGAGAGCATCTTGGTCGTTGGGCAAACCATCGTGAACGAGATACTGTGTAGTTGCAACGTAGGCCCAGTTTGGCGCCAACTTGACTCTCACTATTGGATAATCTAAAAATACNTTAAAGAAATTTGACTTAATTTCTCGTGACGATAGCGAAGAAAATCTTAATTTTTCCCTCGTGAAAAGCCATCGAGCAATATCGGGAAGCGGTATATTGACAAAGGAAAAATATCTTTCCTCATTTCCCAAGTTAACGCAAAGCACCTGGAACGCACGACGGCGGTTCGTTAAAGTAAGGTCCTGATGATCATCAACATGCAAACCTACGTACGCGCGACGCACATAATCAAATGCAGTAGATTTTCGGCCACTAGGTGTAACCTGGATGTCCGCAGAACGGAACGAGAGACACTTCAGGTATCCAGCCGAAGATAACCAACTCATCAATTCGTTGCAGAAAGCCTGCAATACGGCTTGACGTGCTGACTTTGGTTGGCTGGAGGCAGACAACACGAACGGCGCAACTTGGCTCCAGAATTTTTCCCTGAAACTGTTCCTAACGCGAAGGAGCGAAACGCTATCCGGAAGTGGCGTCGGATAATTCGCCAACAATATGTTTTCGAGAGACCTGGGAAGTGGAGCCCAGTCCTCCCTAGCAACGGCTACATCCGTATCAGTGACCCCCAGAGGTGCCAATGGACGGTCGACCCCGGAACTCAGTTCGATGATGCCTTCGAACGAAAGACGCGGGTCAAGCGTTTGAATTCTAATTCCAGGCTGTAGCATGAGTGATTTCAGCGGTTCGAGACCGAGCGGCGCGATTCGCCCCCGCTCGGCTCTCCCCACTGCTTTGCCTAGTTGCCCCATCCAGACCAGGTGCACGAGCCCACGGTTTTGGCTGCAGTGCCACGCAGTGCCTCAACGCGTGTGCTCAAATCGTCGGCGCTGACAATCGCTCCATCAAACGTCGAAAAACTCAATGCCTCATCCAAAGTGGAGAGGACCGGTACAAGTTGCTCTAACTCAATTTTACCCGCAGTCTCGCTCATGCGTTGCTCCTTGAGGGCATAACCATCGATTGTCCGTCGCCATCCACAGCCCTGATGAATTTCGACACCCTATCAATAATGCATCGGGTAATTCATTGACAAGCCAATTCGCTATCCATTATTAGTAGCATTCGGTACGCTTGGTTCTTGTGGCGTCCGGAGGTCACGAATTCAGATCGAGACACCTCGTCCCTGGCGACCCTATTATGGGGCGGCCTTGCATCGATCGCGGAGAGAGGCGAGTGATCCAAGGGAGCGATCGAACCAATTATACCAGCGGCATGGGACGCTGACTCGCCGCTTTGCGGCTGGCGCATGTATGATTCCCTGTGCCGATCTGATTTGCATGGGGCAGGGATGGCGATTGCAATTACGCGGAGCGAGCACGATGCGGCAGGCCTTCGTCGGGCGGCCTCGTGCAGCACGGATGCGAACGCGGCACGGCGGATGTTGGCGCTGGCGCTGGTGATGGAGGGTCGCAGCCGTGCCGAGGCGGCGCAGAGCTGCGGTATGGAGCGTCAGACCTTGCGCGACTGGGTGCATCGCTTCAACCAGGAGGGCCTGGCCGGTCTGTCGGACCGCAAGCCGCCGGGCGCCAAGTCCCGCCTGTCGCCGGAGCATCAGGCCGAGTTGGCGGCGTTGGTCCGGTCCGGTCGCGATCTGGCCGAGCACGGCGTGGTGCGCTGACGCCGGATCGACCTCGCGAAGGTGATCGAGGCCCGCTTCGGCGTGCATCTGGCCGAGCGCAGCGTCGGCGCCCTGTTGCGGCGGCTCGGGTTCCGCCATCTGTCCGTGCGGCCGCACAACCCGGCCCAGGATCCCACCGCCATCGAAGCGCATAAAAACTTCGCCGCCCTGGTCGCCGCCGCCATCCCCGAGCACGCCCGCAGCAAACCGATCGAGCTCTGGTGGCAGGACGAGGCCCGTGTCGGCCAGCAAGGCACCCTGACCTACACCTGGGCGGACAAGGGCAGCCGGCCGCCCGCCCCTCGGGATTGCCGCTACCGCTGGGCCTACATCTTCGGGGCGGTCTGCCCGGCCCGCGGCACCGGCGCAGGCTTGGTGCTGCCCTATGCCGACAAGCAAGCCATGACCCTGCATCTGGCCGCGATCGGCGAGGCCGTCACACCCGGTGCCCACGCCGTCGTCATCGTCGACGGCGCCGGGTGGCACAAGCCGGGCGGCAGGCTGACCCTGCCCGACACCGTCAGCACAGTGATCCTGCCGCCCTACAGTCCCGAGCTGAACCCGCAGGAGAACATCTGGCAGTATCTCCGCCAGAACCACCTGTCCAGCCGCGTCTTCAGCTCCTACGACGCCATCGTCGATGCTTGTTGCGCCGCCTGGATGGCCTTGATGAACCAGCCAGACAAGATCACCTCCATCGCCACACGAGAATGGGCCAAAGCGGTCATGGCCTGATGCCGCTGGTATAACAGGTGGTTTGCGTCGTGCCATGCGATGTCTCCTTCCTATCCATCGTCATGGCCCAAACACGAAAATCCCGATACTCTCGCACGCTGGTCGTCGAGACCAGCCGGAGCAAGCGAAGCAGCGATTTCATCGCTCTGCTGACGCGGCTCGACGAGCTCCATGGCCCGCGCCCCGGCCGGCCGACGAAGCCGGTCGTGCTCGTCATCGACAACGGTCCCATTCATACCAGCAAGGCGTCACGTGCCGCCCTCGCCGCGCGGCCATGGCTGTGCGTCGAATGGCTGCCGAGGTACGCCCCCGAGTTGAACGACATCAAACATGCTTGGCGTGACCTGAAGCGGCATTTCCTCGCCCATCAGACCTTCCGAGACCTCGACCATCTCGACCGCGCCATCCATGCTGCCGTCACTGACCTCAACAACGAACGCCAATCCAAAACGTGTACAAACCTACAGATCGCTGCTTAGTCCAACGACTTCGCTCGCTCCATTCTCGGCCAAATGCGTTAGCCTTGACGACGCTAGTGCACTGACTTATTCAGATAGTGTGGGAGTATGGCAGCTAAGAGCTTGAACATACTGAATATTCAATGAATCATCTGTCGGTGTCGGAGCACTAGGGATGTCGATTGACTACTCGGCCCCACCGCATATGATGAATTGAGACTTCACAACGCGGTTCGCGGTAGCCACGCCGCCGCTCGTCGCGCAGCCGCATGAGGGCTAGGTTGGTGGCGCAATGTGACGCCTTTGCTGTGGCGGTGGGTGTGCCTGTACGCAACGAAATCGAGCGCCTTCCGCACCTGATTGCAGCCTTGGCGCAACAGCAAGGGGCACCGCCATTTATTCTCTGCCTATTTTTCGATAATTGCACCGACGGCAGCATTGAATTCGTTCATAGACAGGCTGCGGTCGTGCCCTTCTTAGTTACCAGCGCCTATTGTGATGCTGGCAACCCACTTGGTGCTGGCGCGGCGCGAGGGCGTGCGATGGCGCTGGCGTTGCGCCACGTTCCGGACGGCAACCTGCTGACAACCGACGCAGACAGCGAACCAACGTTGAACTGGGTTGCCACAAACCTAGCTGCACTGGCGCATGCTGACGTGGTCGCGGGAAAGATTACGCGCGAAGACTGCCAACTGCCAGACACACTCGCCCGGCTCGGCACCTATCTCGACCGACTGCACCAACTTCGCCGCATTATCGACCCTGTGTCTTGGGAGGCACCGCGGACGCACCACTGGACGAGCGGCGCGAGCATGGCGATCCGTGCGGATGTATATCTGCGCCTTGGCGGTTTCGAACGGGTGCGAAGCGGCGAGGATGGGCGGTTTGTCGAGGCAGCCTCGCATGCAGGGTACCGCGTGCGGCGCGATGCCGATGTGCTGGTCAAGACATCCAGCCGCCGTACCGGGCGGGTACCGGACGGGTTTGCCGCCGTCTTAGCGGAATACGACGGGAAGCCCGCCCTTCCTAAATCGTGGCACCCGGAGGACATGGCTTGGCGTTTCCGACAGCATGCGCGCGCCCGCGCAGCGTACCGCGTCGGCGTGCTGGGCACTCTAGCGGCAACGCTCGGAATTTCGCCGGCCGAAGCACTAAAGATCGCTACTGAAAGCACCAACGATGAGGCCTTTGCTTCCCGGATCGTGAGTGCGTCACGCCGTGAAGTACGATCGATTGGGCTTGTTGATGCCGAGATGCTGTTGAGTGGCCTGGAGCAAGAGCACCAAATGGTCCACGTTGCGGGCCTGGGGCATGCAGGTTGCCAAGCGCCGCGGCATGGCGCGCACGCGTCGCGGTTGCCCGCAAGCTGGCGGTGATCCTGCACCACATGTGGAGCGACGAATCCGAGTTCCGCTGGGGCAAGCAGAGGTCGGAACCCGCTGCGGCGGCAGCAAAATGACGAAAGAAGTTCCAATTTCTGCCTGATGAGGCGGAGCCGGGTCGTTCCCGTGGGGACGATGGGCGAGGCGATCTCGCTTGAGAGTCCGGAGCCAGAGGGCCGCAACGCCCCAAAGGTCGCGAGACAGATCGAGACAGCTCGTCCTCCTGACCCCATCCAGCGGCGGCCATGCGCCGACCGCGAAGACAAGCGCGTGATCCACAAGAAACGACATCAAGCAGAGGAAGAGCTTGACCCCGATAACCCCAATCAGAGAAGACTCTGAAGACGCGCGGCCTCGCGCACAGAAATCGTGCCCGCCTGTGCGCTGTCATAATGAATGTGCGAATAGGAATATTTACCAATATGGGCCGTCAGCGTGCAGGATGGCCGGCCGGGTTCTAAGTGTTTAGTCCTGGCATTTGGTGGATTGGATCGAGTCTGAATCGTTCTGGCTTTGAAGTCCAGATTTTGCAGATGTATTCGTATGGGGTGAGGCCGCACAGGGTCTTCAATCTTCTGCCGAAGTTGTAGGCTGCGATGAAATCGGCGAGGTGTGCTTCGAATTTGGCGTGATCGTCATCGTAGAAGCGCTTGACGGTAGCGTCCTTGATGGTCCGGTTCAGTCTGTCCACCTGGCCATTGGTCCACGGATGTTTCACCTTCGTCAGGCGATGCTCGATGCCGTTTTCTCGGCATCGCATGTCGAACATATGCGTCATGTGGCGGGCGGTTGGATCATCAGCGTAGCCAGGCGGAACGGTGAACGGGATGCCATGGTCGGTGAGCACGGTGTGGATCTTGTAGGGCACGGCCTCGATGAGGGCTGAGAGGAAGGCGGAAGCGGACGTGCGCCCGGTTTTCCTGACGATTTCCACGACGGCGAATTTGCTGGTGCGATCAATGGCAACGTAGAGATAAAGCTTCCCTTCGGCAGTCTGCACTTCTGCAATATCGATGTGGAAATAGCCGATGGGATACGCCTTGAATTTTTCTGTGCTGGCTTGTCTTCTGCGACATCGGGCAATCGGCTGATGCCGTGACGCTGCAGACACCGATGCAGCGACGAGCGCGTCAAGTGCGGGATCGTCGGCTGAAGCGCATACAGGCAATCGTCCAGCGGCAACAGCGTGTGGCGCCGAAACGCGACAATAACCGCCTCATCTTCGATCGAAAGCACCGTCGAATGCGGCTCTTTCGGCCCCGTCTTCAGATCGGACGTCGATGTCCGCTTCTTCCACTTCGCGACGGTCTTGGGGTTGATCCCGTAGCGCTTCAACAGCGCCCTCAGGCTCTCTTGACTATTTTGTATCGCTCGACGCACCACCTCTGTCGTCCGGGCGCCCCCATGCAGAACCTGTCCCTTAGGGCCTCCTTCCACTCCCGTGAAAGATTGCACCATCAAAGACCGGGATCAAACAGCGTTTCGCCGATCTTGAGCTCGCTAATCGGTAACCACCCGGCGGGGGCCGTCTTCTTTGGGCCTGTGTGATGTGGCCTGATGGTGCCGTAGTGCAAACGTCGGTGTTTGCATCGGTGCAAGAGACGGAGCTTATGGCGCAGGTTCATGTTTTCACCGCCCCTGAACGTCGGCGGCGGTTCAGCCTTGAGCAAAAGCGGGCGATGGTTGCGGCGGCGTTTGCGCCCGGGGCTGATGTGGCGCGGGGAGCGGATGTCTGCTCCAGCCTGCTGTACCGTTGGCGGCGGGAACTGGGTGTCGCATCTCACGGATTTACTGAAGTGATCCTGGCACCGGGTGTTGCCGGCAGTGATGGAGCCGGCGAGGCGGAGGCCCTTGCGGCTCTCTGCCCGGGTACGGCGGCGCGCTCTGGCGCTTGCGATACAATGGTCGCGACGGCGATCGAGATCGAGTTCTCCGGCTCGTCGCGTCTGCGGATCCCCGCGTCGACGCCGCCGGAGTTGGCGGCGGCGGTGATCGCGGCGCTGCGTCGGCGATGATCCCGGTTCCGGGCGGGGTGCGGGTGTGGCTGGCGGTGGGCCGGACGGACATGCGCCGCGGCATGAACGGCCTGGCGCTGCAGGTTCAAGAGACGCTGCGGCGCGATCCGCACGTTGGCGATCTCTATGTCTTCCGCGGCCGGCGTGGTGACCTGATCAAGATTATGGGATGGCCCGCCCTCCTGCTCCGCCGGATGCAATGATCGCCGGTGAAGTCCGAGAACCAGGAGGGAGCAAAGATGAACATCGCCGTGGTCGGGGTCGACNTTGGGAAAAACAGCTGCAGCCTGGTTGCCTTGGACGACAAGGGAGCCGTCCTCAAACGCCGGCGGATGCGGCGCGAGAGTATCGCCGAATTCACGGCCAAATTGGCACCGTGCATCATCGCCATGGAAGCCTGCTGCGGGGCGCACCATCTCGCTCGGCGGCTGAAATCGCAGGGACACGACGTGCGGCTGATGTCTCCAGAATATGTTCGGCCCTACGTGAAGGCGCAAAAGAATGACGATCGGGACGCGGAAGCCATTGCCGAGGCGGCAACCCGGCCCACCATGCGTTTTGTCGCGGTGAAGAGCGAAGAACAATTGGACATGCAGACGCTTCACCGCGCTCGGGATCGCCTGGTCAGCGAGCGCACGGCCCTGATCAATCAGCTCCGCGCCATTTTGTGGGAGCGCGGCCTCGTTCTGCCGCAAGGGCGACGCCGGCTGGAGCGCGAACTTGCCCACCGCCTGGAGGAAGGACTGGCGCTCGGCGAGCGAATGCTGGCGTTGATCGAGGAGATGCGGGCCGAGTGGCGTTCGCTTGACGAACGGATAGCCGCTTTCGATGCTGAACTCGCTGGGCAAGCCAAACAGGACGACCGCATCCGGCGGCTCTTGTCGGTTCCCGGGATCGGCGTGATGAACGCGACCGCTCTCGTCGCCGCGATCGGCACCGGCGAAGCCTTCAAGCGAGGCCGGGATCTGGCCGCTTGGCTGGGGCTCGTACCCAAGCAACGAACGACCGGTGGCAAGCCAAAGCTTGGCGCCATCACCAAGCGGGGCAACCGCTATTTGCGCAAGCTGCTGATCCACGGCGCCCGCGCTGCCCTTCCGTGGTTAGTGAAAGGGCAGACGCCCNTTGGTGATTGGCTGCGCCGACTCTTGGCACGCGCCCACACCAACACCGTGGTCGTCGCTCTGGCGAACAAGCTCGCCCGGATCGCCTGGGCGACGCTCCAACGAAACCAGGACTACGATGCCAGCATGGCAGCCATAGGAGCATCGCGCTCGGGCTGACAACGACGCCAACACAATTGCGGGTGGTAGGAGCGAGATGGCCTGACAGTCGACCGGTGTTCTGGAAACCTGTTGCCAGAGATGGCGAACAATCGCCGGCAAAATTATGAGGACCAGAACGCGCGGATCTCCATCTTGGCCAGGGCGCTATGCCTTGAGACCGGATACGTTAGCGCAGACTGATCAGCCAACGCGCAATACCACTTGCAACGGGGCAGGCCATACGTCTCTGGCACGACGGGCTGGGGATGTCACTCTATGCCAAGCGATTGGAACGGGGGCGGTTCATCTGGCCGTCCCCCACCGACGGTATTGTGTCGATCACGCCAGCGCAGCTTTCCTATTTTCTTGATGGGATTGACTGGCGCAACCCGCAGCACACCTACCGTCCGCAACGGGCCGGCTGAAACGCCGGCGGCACACCGTGACGCCGATTTTACGAGTCAAACGGGCCGGATCGATGATTCAATGCGGCCATGAGTTTGCCGCCTGCCACCGTTCCCGATGACGTCGCAACGCTGAAAGCGGCGCTCTTGGCCGAGCGCTCGGCCCGTCTGGAGGCAGAGGCGTGGGCGTCGGGCGCGGAGGCGATGGTGGCGCATCTGAAACTCATGATCGCCTGCCCGAAGGGGATGCGAAGCATCAAGCTGAAGCGCGAGCGGTTTGGGGCATCGGCCGAGCGCAGCCGCAAGCTGCTCGACCAGCTGGAGTTGCAGCTGGAGGAGTTGGAGGCAACGGCCGCTGAGGATGCCCCTGTCGCCGCGGCCGACGAGAGCACGGTCAAGAGCTTTTCCCGACGCAAGCCGGTGCGGGCCCCGTTGCCGGCACATCTGCCGCGCGAGCGCGTTGTTATACCAGCGGCATGGGACGCTGACTCGCCGCTTTCGCTGCTGGCGTATCTGTGATTCCCTCTGCCGATTCGATTTGCATGGGGCAGGGATGGCGATTGCGATCACGCGGACAGAGTACGACGCGGCAGGCCTTCGTCGGGCGGCCTCGTGCAGCAAGGATGCGAACGCGGCACGGCGCATGCTGGCGCTCGCGCTGGTGATGGAGGGTCGCAGCCGTGTCGAAGCGGCGCAGACCTGCGGTATGGAGCGTCAGACCTTGCGCGACTGGGTCCATCGCTTCAACCAAGAGGGCCTGGCCGGGCTGTCGGATCGCAAGCCGCCGGGCGCCAAGCCCGCCNTGTCGCCGGAGCATCAGGCCGAGTTGGCGGCGTTGGTCCGCTCCGGTCCCGATCTGGCCGAGCACGGCGTCGTCCGCTGGCGCCGGATCGACCTGTCGAAGGTGATCGAGGCCCGCTTCGGCGTCCATCTGGCCGAGCGCAGCGTCGGCGCCCTGTTGCGGCGGCTCGGGTTCCGCCATCTGTCCGTGCGGCCGCACAACCCGGCCCAGGATCCCGCCGCCATCGAAGCGCATAAANAANCTTCGCCGCCCTGGTCGCAGCCGCCATCCCCGAGCACGCCCGCAGCAAACCGATCGAGCTCTGGTGGCAGGACGAGGCCCGTGTCGGCCAGCAAGGCACCCTGACCTACACCTGGGCGGACCCTGGGCAGACAAGGGCAGCCGGCCGCCCGCCCTCGGGATTGCCGCTACCGCTGGGCCTACATCTTCAGGGCGGTCTGCCCGGCCCGCGGCACCGGCGCAGGCTTGGTGCTGCCCTATGCCGACAAGCAAGCCATGACCCTGCATCTGGCCGCGATCGGCGAGGCCGTCACACCGGTGCCCACGCCGTCGTCATCGTCGACGGCGCCGGGTGGCACAAGCCGGGCGGCAGGCTGACACTGCCCGACAACGTCAGCACATTGATCCTGCCGCCATACAGTCCCGAACTGAACCCGCAGGAAAACATCTGGCAGTATCTCCGCCAGAACTATCTGTCCAACCGCGTGTTCGGTACGTACGAGGCCATCGTCGACGCTTGTTGCGCCGCCTGGATGGCTTTGATGAAGCAGCCAGACAAGATCACCTCCATCGCCACACCAGAATGGGCCAAAGGGGTCATGGCCTGATGCCGCTGATATTATACCGGCGCCGCCGGCCTGTCCCTGCTGCGGCGGCAAGCTGCACAAACTGGGCGAAGACATCACCGAGACGCTCGAGGTGATCCCCGCCAGTGGAAGGTGATCCAGACCGTCCGCGAGAAATTCAGCTGCCGGTCGTGCGAGCGGATCACCCAGCCGCCGACGCCGTTTTATCCGATCGCCCGCGGCCGGGCTGACGCCGGCCTCCTGGCGATGGTCCTCTACGGCAAGTACGGACTTCATTTGCCGCTCAACCGGCAGAGCGAGGGCTTCGCTCGCGAAGGCATCGATCTCGACGTCTCGACGCTGGCCGACTGGGTCGGCGCCTGTACGGCAGCGCTGTCGCCCCTGGTCGAACTGATCCGCCACCATGTCCTGGCGGCCGAGCGCCTGCACGGCGACGACACCACCGTACCGGTCCTTGCCAAGGGCAAAACCGTCACCGGCCGGCTGTGGACCTACGTTCGCGACGACCGGCCGTTCGGTGGACCTGACCCGCCGGCCGCTGTCTACTTTTACTCCCGCAACCGCTCGGGCGAACACCCGCGCCGGCATCTGGCCTCCTACGGCGGAATCCTCCAGGCCGACGCCTACGCCGGGTTCAACGACCTCTATGAGCCGTGCCGCCGGCCGGCGCCGATCACCGAGGCGGCGTGTTGGAGCCATGCACGGCGCAAGTTCTTCGTGCTCGCCGACGTCGCCAAGGCGCCGTTGGCCCTGGAGGCGGTGCGTCGGATCGACGTCCTCTTCGCCATCGAGCGCGAAATCAATAGCACCAAGGCCACGCAGCGCCTCGCCGTCCGCCAACAACGATCACGGCTGCTCGTTGCCGACTTCGAAGCCTGGATGCGGAGCGAGCGGGCCAGGCTCTCGCGCCACAACGAGATCGCCAAGGCGATGGACTACATGCTCAAACGCTGGGTTGCCTTTACCCACGTTCTCGACGATGGCAGGATCTGCTTTTCCAACAACGCTGCCGAACGGGCGCTGCGCGGTGTCGCCGTCGGTCGTAAANATTGGCTGTTTGCCGGATCCGACCGCGGCGGCGAGCGGGCTGCTGCGATCTACACCCTCATCACCACCGCCAAACTCAACGACATCAATCCGCAGGCTTGGCTCGAAGATGTGCTCCGCCGCATCGCCGATCACCCGGTCGGCAAGCTCACCGATCTTCTCCCATGGAATTGGACGCCGACTGCCAATGCAGCAGCAGCGTGAACTTCATCACCCCATGGCCCTCACCGGCTTTCAATTACCCACAAGTTGCGGGCTGAGAGTAGCGCCGAGGGTGATGTCGGCGAGGCGGGAGAGGCCGCGCCAGATGACCGTGTTGCCGGGCGGNGGATCGCCGGCGCGGGCGAGGTAACCGCCGAGCCGGGCGACTTTGATCAGGTAAACGGACAGCGTTCTGGTGCGGGGCGGGTCTTCCCGCTTGTCCGGCACGAGTTGGTCGAGCAGCGTGGTTTCGAGGTCGGTCAACGCGAGGGCCGGCGTCGCATCCGGAGCGGAGCGGTGGATCATCGTCATCCAGAACACCCGCCAGCTGAGGATGCAGAAGACGGCGATCAGCTTGACCAGGCGCTCGGCAGTCCTGAGCTTGGCCGTCTCGGCCTTGCAGCCGGACTTGAGGATCTTGTGGAAGACTTCGATCTTCCAGCGCAGGGCGTACCAGCGCAGCTTCTCGATTGCCGCATCGTGCGAGTGGACGGGCAGGTCGGTGATCAGCTTCCAGTCGATCCTCGGTCGATCGGCGGGCTCTTCCTGCTCCCGCGCGTGCAGCACCGTGAGCGTGAGCGCAGGATAACGCTTTTGCTTGCCGATCGGCGGCAGGACATGGACATGGCGATATCTGATCTCGACAGTGACGGTGTGGATATTGCCTTTGCTGTCGCGGACCTCGACCGGATGCAGCCCGCTGACGTCTGCGTCGCGCATTTCGTCGGCAACGGTGTGGTCACCGTTTCCGGCCAGCCGGTCCACACACGTTCTGACCAGGAAGTGGGTCCCGAGCTCCTGTGCCGTGCAGAACAGCTCGTAGATGTCGCTCTCCCGATCGCCGATATGGATGCATCTGGCCGGATCGTCGAACAGCGCAGTGGACTGGCGCAAATTCTCCAGCCAGCGAAAGCTCTCTTTCTGTTCGATCGGCACGCGGGTCGGATTGATCTTCTTCTTGAGCGCTGCGGTTCCTCTGAATTTCGAACGCGTCCAGAACTTGACGGCTGAAAGACCCAGGGGCAGACCGTCCAGCGTGACGGCCAGGCTCGAATGCATCAANAGCCCGCACACCGTGCGCAGCCTGCGTCCGTCATACTTGTCCTTGCCGCAGTTCAGCTGGTGCATGACGCCGATCTGATCGCCGCGCTCCCGCTGAAAGGTGAATTCCGTCGTGTCGTGCAGGATCAGGATCGGCCCGTCCGCCGCGGCGAAGCGGTCACGGGTCGACTGCAGATGCCCGTCGAGGATCTCGGCCTCGCTGATCCGCTCGTTGGCGAAGAAGCGGTAAGCCGCCTTGGTGTTGGCCCAGTCCTGGCAAGCCAGAGGAATGCTCTCGCCCATGGCGCCGCCCATCCGCTCCAGCAGCGTCCGCAATCGCTTATGCAGACGCGCATCAGCGAGGCTGCAGCCGGCAGTCTCCCGATCAAACCATTCGCCCCAAGCCTCGTCCATCGGCACCGCTCCCCTGCGATTCGGTGCCAGACAAGGAATCACGACCGATTCCCACCACGCAACAACACCTTGCACTCCGCAGGGCGCATCCAGGCAAAATGTGGGTAATTGAAAGCCTCACCGGATGATTACGCTGATCATCACCGGGCCGTGCGACAGCGCGAACAGCGCCCGCCAGTAGATCTCGCCGCCGACGACCTCGCGATACGGTAGCGCCGCGTAGGGCGGTGTCAGCCGGAAGCGCCCGAGCAGGAACGGCACCTTGCTCCACTGCCGCGCCTCGTTGCACTGCGCGGTGATCGCATACGACGGCGTGTCGGTGCCGTAATCGCCGGAGAGTTCCGCTGCCGGCGGCGGCAGGAACGTATTCAGCAGCAAGGTGCCGGCTACACTGACCGCGGCGCCGGCGAGTGCACCGGCCGCGCTGGCCGCTCCCGTGAACCACGCCGCATTGAGCGGTGCCGCCGCACCGGCGGTGAGCACGGTGGCGGCGATCGCTGCAATCGCGATGACGACAGTGAGCGCGATGCGCAGTCCGCCGCCGCCGGACGGCAGCAGCCGCAGGGTCAGCCGTGTGCCGGGCTTCGGGCGGATGCGCGGCCACAGCGCCCGGTCGATGACCGCCTCGCCGATCAGGGCAATGCCGTGCGCGCGCAGCAGCGGGTCCGGCTGGATGATCTCGACGATCTCGGCGATCGAGAGCCCGGCAGGGACGGAATAGTCGCACCGCCTGGTCTCGAACGGATGCGGGCACGCAGAGACAGCAACACGCGCGTGCGTGCAGCCAAATTCGATCCGCTCAGGCATGCAGCTTCTCATGGCGCCAGAAGCCGACGATCCGGCTGTGGATCGGCTGGCGGCGATACTCGGCAATCACCGCCGCAGTGGCGCGCTCGACGTGCAGCAGCCAGCCGGGTGCAACGACGACGCCGCAATGCACCGGGGCGTGCGTCCATCCGCCCGGCCCGTGCACCACCTGGATCATCTCGGCCAGATCGAAGGCGCGCTCGTTGCCGGCAGCCACCGGCTGCCATGCTCCCCTGCTCTTCTGCCCGGCAGCCAGGTCGAGCACCGCCTGGCCGTTCGCCTCGCTGCCGTAGGCGGTCGCCCAGCACGGCAGGTCGAGCCCGGCGCGTTCCGCCAGCACCAGGCGGGCGAGCCCCCAGCAGTCGCAGCCCGACCGGTCACGCCCGAGATCGGTGAACGGAATGCCGACGTAGCCGGCCACCCACGCCGGCGGCCGGCTCACGGCCACAGCCCCTTGAAGCGGCCGTCNNGAAGGTGGCATACGGGAACTCCTCCAACGCCAGGTCGTCGATGCCGAGCGTGCCGGTGATCGCACCGGCATCGTAGGTGGAGGTGCGCCATTCGAGCCCGCTCCAGCTGCGCTCGACCACGTCCGGGGTCGGGGCACGGACGATCCGGATATCCAGCGTCGGCGGCGTGGTCAGGCCGCGCAGCAGGGCGATGATGTCCTGGCTGGTGTTGTCGATCCGCAGCTGTGCCCGTGGCGCACGTCCCTCGACGTCGTCGGGGATCGTCAGCGCGAACGGGAACGGGGTGAAGGTGTTGCCGTTCGATGTCGTGGCCACGCCGTCCGAGGTGAACCGCAGCGGCTGCTTCAGCTCCGGGTGACTGAGGGTCAGCAGCACCAGCCAGGCAACCCCGGTCTCCGGGGCGGCGAGATCGGCGATGCCGGGTCCGCTGAGCGTCATGGCAGCATCTCGAACACCACGTGCACCTTCCAGGCGAGGCCACCGCCGATCGACTCATACGACGGCGGATCGACGATACGGAACGTGCCATTGGCGCCGCTGATCGGATGCGTCCAGGTGAACGCCAGCGCCCGGTCCTGCAGGTCGGTGTGCAGGAAGGCTCGGAAGGTCGTCAGCTGCTCCGGCGTCAGGCGGAAGCGCATCTGCAGCCGAGTGACCCCGGCGGTCGCCCGGCGGCGCACCTTCGCCGGCCCCACATCCATCGGCGAGCGGACAACCAGGTTGGGTGCGGTCTCCGAGAAGCCGTCGACTAGCGGCCTGGACGGCAGCGACGACGGCCAGACGGCACTCATCGCTCAGCGCGCCCGCAGCGGGTTGGCGGCCGCCACCAGCGCCCGGTTGAGCGTCGTCCCGGGGCGGGTGGCCCGTTGTGCCATCGCCGTCTCGATGCTGTCGATCAGCACATCGATCGTCAGGGCACCCCGGCTGTCGGTGCTCTCCCGGGTGCTGACCGTGGCTTCGGTATTGTTGATGACGTTGACGATCACCCGCGGGCTGCCCGTGGATCGACGCCGAGCCGGCCGGAAGCCAGCCGTTTCAGCGGCAGCACCGCCTCGGGCCCGGCCTCGCCCATCAGCCCCATGCCGTGCGCCATCGCAAACACGGTTGGCCGCTCAACCACGCCGCCCTGGGCGAACGGAACGACGCGGCCGTGCGCGAACACGCCGCCCTCGGCGTAGAGGCCGCCGGTGCCGGGACCCGGCGCCGCACCGGGCTCGCCGCTGCCCGGCGTCGGTGCCAGTGTCGGCGCCGGCGAGTCGAACAGCCCGGAGATCAGGCTGCCGAGCCCACCGGCACCACCACTCAGCGCGTGGGCCAGCGGACCCAGCACCGCCATGCGGAGCGTCAGTCGTGTCAGGTCGGCGATCATCGCATCGACCAGCGAAGCGAAGTCGAGCTTGCCGGTGGCAACGAAGCTCACGAGCGCGTCTTCCATGCCGTGGAATGCCTGGGTGGTCACCTGCTCGGCGGCGCCGGCTGCGTCGGTGGCCTGGTCGGCGTAGTCGCGCAGGCCGCGGATCATGCCGTCCTGCCAGTCGCGGCTGCTGGCGAGCATGCGGTCGGCCGTCTGCCCGGCCTCGTCATAGGCCTCGGCGATGGCGCGGCCGTGCGTCTCGGCGTCGATCGCACCGGCCCGCATCAGCGCATCCAGCTGCTGCAGCGTCGCCGCCAGGTCTTCCGCCGGCGTGCGCATCTGCTCGGTCAGCCGCGCACCCTGCTGGCGCAGCTGCTCTTCCTGGCGCAGGCTTTCGGCCAGCTGCTCGCGCGCCTGCTTCTCGTCGTAGAGCGCATTGGCCAGCCGTTCGACCTGCGCCCCTGCGCGNTCGGTGGCACTGTCCGAGAGGCGTGACAGCGCCTGGTCGACGAACTGCCGGCGCGCGTCGCCGAACAGCGCCAGCTGCTTCGTCAGATCGTCGATGACCGTTTCGTTGGCCTGAACGGCGCGCTCGGCTGCCGCCTGTTCGGCCGCCGATTTGCGTTCGGCAGCTTCNCGCGCGCGCTTAGCCGCTTCCTCCAGCGGCTGGTTGATCGCCGCGATCTTGCGCCGGGCAATCTCCTCCGCCTGACGCATCGCCGCGTCGAGGTCGTCCGCGTTGCCGCCATCCGGCGCCCGGAGCGCCTCCAGGCGCTGCCTGGTCTCGGCGAGTTCGCGGTTCACCTGCGCGATGCGCTCGGCGGGGCCGGTCGCCAGCTGATCCAGCGCCTTCGCCAGCTGGCTGCGCTGTGCAGAGAGTGCATCGGCGCGGCGTTCCACTTCGGCGGCCAGCCGGCCCGCCTCGGCGCGTTCGAGTTCCTGTCGCGCCGCTTCGGCCTCGGCCTCGCCGATGCGGGCGAGCGTCGCCAGTTCCTGTTCGAGGCCCGCCACCCGCTGGCGCTGCTCGTCGAGCGTCAAGCGCTGGCCCAGCATCGGTGTGCCTGGTCCGCCCACCTCCAGCCGTGCCAGTTCGTCGCGGGCCCTCGTCAGCTCAGCCGTTGCCGTGACGATGCGCTGGCCGATCGGATCGTCGTCGAGCGTCGACGCAAGACCCTCGATCGTCCCGGAGAGCAGGTCGAGTGCACCCTGTGCGATGGAGGTGATTGCCGGCGTGCGGCCGATGACTTCCAGCAGGTTGCCCCAGGCATCCTCCAGCCGGTTGGTCGCTCCGCGCAGGCCGCTCGCTTCCGCCGCACCGGCACCGCCCACCTGCTGTTCCAGCGCATCCAGGATCACCCGCTGCGCCTCGGCGGTCTGGCCGGTTTCGACCAGGGTGCGGATCAGCTCCTTCTGCGTCTCCGAGAACGACACACCGACCCGGCGCAGCGCCGTCAGGCCGTCGATCGGGTCCTCCAGCGCCTTGCCCAGCTGGATGGCCGCACCGGACAGATCCTGTCCGAACACCGCGGACATGTCCTGCGCCAAGCCGAGGGTGCGGGTGAAGGTCTCGCCCGCGATCGACCGGAAGGTCGCCAGGATCGATGCGGCGTCCTGTACATCCTCGCCGGTGGCCAGCGTCGAGCGCTCGATGCCATCGGCAAAATCAGCGATCTGCTCCGCGGTCAGCCCTGACGCATGACCGGTCGCCCGCAGCACCGCCTCCAGCCGCCGGTACGACTGGTCGGCTTTGGCGGCTTCCTCCAGGCTGCGCTTCAGTCCGAGCGTGACCGCACCGATCGCAGCCGCTGCCGCCAGACCGGCCGGGCCGATGCGCGTCAGGCCGGCGCCGACAGCGCCGGCTTGTCCCGCCATCTCTTCGAGCCCACCCCGCAGTCCACCGGCGACCCCGTCCAGCGCGTGGAGCGCGCGCGACGCCGGACGCGATGCCTCCTCGATCCGCTGCAGGGCACGGGCACCACTATCGCCCACATCACGCAGCTCGGCCTTCACCTTGCCACCGTCGATCACCGCAAGGCGGATGGCGAGGTTACGATCGGCCATGGTTGAGAACCTTCAGTCGTGTTGGCTGGCGAGACGCTCGTTCACCGCTGTGACCAGACCGGCTTCTCCCGCCGGCAGCAACTCGGCGACCGAGGCCATGTCGTAGCCGAGTGCTGTCGCCAGCGAGAGCGCGGGTGAGAGATCAAGTCCGATAACGACGGTGGCGTTTTGTGCCAGCCGCAGCTGACCCGAACACCGCGTGATCACGTCCCAGGCCTGCCAGCCGGCATCGGTCAGCGGCGCGTGCTCAATGTAGGGCAACGCTGTCCGTCGGCACCGGGCTCACCCCGGGCGCAGGGACGGCTCAGCCTGGTGCAGGTGCCGCAGTACTCGGGCCCGCCGCCGAAGTGCCATTCAGCGCGGGCCCGAATGCGTTTTTTTCTTCGTCCAGCAGTAACGCGGGTCCGAGGTAGGCGCTCTCGAAAGCGCTGGCGATCGGCCACAGGTCGAGCAGCGCATCGATGCCCTCATCGGTCAGCGGCGCCGGCTCGCCATCAGAATCGCCGATGCCTTCCCAGTCGAGAACCGCGAGACGAGCCAGCGCTTTCAGCAGTTCTGCCGAACGCAGGCCTGCGGACTCGCTGGCAGTCGATGCCGTGGTGGTAGTGTGCTGCACTTCGGCCCGCGCTGCCATCATCAGCGCCGTCGTACACGGTCGCATGTGCAGGCGCACGCCATGGCCGAGGTCGAGCCAGTGCGGCTCCCTCTTCAGATCAAGACGGATCATAAGCGTTCCTCAAAATTTGGTGTTCGGCCTCAGCTTGGTGGATCCCGGCGCGATCATCAGCGATGGCCCGGTTGGCATCGCTCGGCGAGGTCGGTAGAGTGCCTGCGGCTCGTGTTCCAGTGGAAGGCAGCGGGCAAGGCGATGGCGGTCACTGGCTAACTGCCGGGTCGGGATGAACGATGCCGCAGCACAGTTCCGGAAGATCCCGCGATCCTCGCCGAAGTTCATGGTTGGTGCTCGTCTTGCTGATGATGATCGTAATTCCAGGGGCAATTACCCTCAGCACGGTTCATTCTCCCGGCACACTGCAGATCAACGATCCCAATCCCACGCCCTTCGGCTACACGCTGAGCCTGACGCTATTCATCATCCCGATCGCCGTCATCGGCGGCTGGCTGGTTCCCAGCGAAAGGCTGGCCTTTCCGCGGCGAGCGTTCTGGCGAACGATTGGTTTTCTGGTTCCCGTCGGATTCGGGTTGGATTTCTTTCTCAGCAACACCTTTTTCGTTTTTCCCAACCCGGGCGCAACTCTCGGGGTCAGTGCTCAAGCTCCGGGCGGATCGCTTTCCGCATAGGAATATGTATTTTATCTGGCGGGCTTCATGACCGTCCTGCTGATCTTTATCTGGCTCGACGAATTCTGGCTGGCTGCCTACAACGCGCCCGACTGTGCTGCGGAAGCTCCGAAGATTCCTCGGCTCATCACGTTTCATCCGGCGTCGCTGATCGCGGGCGTCGTGCTGATCGCCGCCACAATCATCTATAAGAAATTCTTCGCCGCAGACCCGACAGGTTTTCTGTCTTATTCGTGCTTTATCGTTGCCACCCGTCTAGCCCGTCTTATGCGCCGAATGCCGCCATCCAAGGCCAACCCCATGCAACGCAACGGTTTCCGGCGTCCATCCCGTGGCAGAATTTGCCGCACCTCAATCTTTCATAACACATTGAAAATAATTATGAAAGCGTCACCCGGTGTGCATCTCCTGAATTAAGACGGTCTAGTCCCGACGACCGGCTTCCTGAAAACCGCCGGTCGGTTCATCAACTGGCGTGCATTCAGCCTCACCCTCTTCCTGATTGTGCTCATGAGCCTCCTGTGGGAGGCGACCGTAGCGGTCCCGTACGGGCGGTGGGGCTATCAGCCGTAGCAGATGATGGGGTTGTTCATCGGAGCCCGGTCCGGACTACCTATCGAGGCCGTCTTCGTATGGATGGTGGTCACCTACGCGACCACGATTATCTTCGAAGTCATCAAGCTGTGGCTCGCTTCACGCAAGACCGCCAAAACAGCGTTTCTCGGTTCGGAATGAGGTCGCTGAATGGCTCGGGGCGTCCCCTTGCTCGCCACCGACTGTTCGAGTTGCGTTGTCGCGACGGATCCCGTGTCAACGGGCAATCGGATGATTCATAGACGCTGGCCAACAAGTCGACCGGCGCGGTGATTGACCTCGCTGCCTGACCAGTTAACCTCAAGCCGCCGGGGACACCGATTGCGGCATTTCCAACCATATTCCGGACAGCACCAGCTCCTGGGTGTAGATGTCGTCGTGCGAACAGCCTGGACAAGGAACGGATGCCGAAATGACTTCGTTGTCTGAGGAATCGCTTCGTCAACGGATCGCTGCAAAAATCGGATCACAATCGAGAGCCTCGTCCGCCAGCTGAGGACGCCGCTCAGCGTGATTCCCTTCATTGGTGCCGGCATGTCAGCGGCGGTCAAGGTGGCTGGCGACCCGATGCGAATGCCGCAGTGGAGCGAACTCCTGCTAGGCTTGGCGGAAGGACGCCAGATCGAAGATAACGTGACGAATCTGATCACTAAAGGCGACTTCGAGGCGGCCGCGTCACTGGTAGACGAAGATCGTCCGGGTGTGTTGCCCAAGAGTGTTCGTGACGCCTTCGATAGGGAAGTTTTGAGCGAATATTTGGCAGTGGGCGCATTATCGTACCTACCGTTTCTTGCGGAAGGGCCGGTCATTACGACCAACTACGACCGGGTGCTCGAACAAGTTTTCGACGCGGCTGGGTGCAAGTTCGAAAGTTTGATATTCGGGCCGCGCCCGGATGAGACGGTCGAAGCCATCCACGCCGATAGGCATGTGCTCGTAAAGATGCATGGAGATTGCCGTGACCGAACGGACCAAATTTTAACTGCTGAAAGCTACCAAGCCGCTTATGGCGACGCATCGGCAACCGCAGGGCATCAAGGGCGACTCGGAGGCCTCGCTTGGCTTCTGTTCACCAACCGGCCGCTTCTTTTTCTCGGTTGCAGCCTGGAGCATGACCGCACTGTTGGGGTACTACGCGCCATCCGCGAACGCCTTCCGGGTATCTCGCACTTTGCGGTGCTCGCCGCCGAGAAATCCTTACATGAATGGGCGGGCGAGGCGGCGCTTGGACGCGATCGGTATCCGCGCGGTCTGGTATTATCCAGGTTGCTACGAGGAGATCGAAGCCCTTCTACGCGAGGTACTTGAACGGTCGTCGACCACGGTCTTGATCGCCATTGATGGGCGACCTTCATCTGAACCGAAAGTGCCTGACCATCGCGTATCAATGGCGACCATCCGGTCGAAGCTTCGGGAAAAATTCCTGAGTGAACTGCCCCGGATTCTCCGGAGGCTGCTGGGGTCAAATTTTGCCGATCATGTGACGTGGTGTTGACGAGCATTCCTTGGTGAGACCGAGGGACCATTCCTCGGCGCCGACCTGCACTCCGGGGTGCCGGGAGGCGCAGGCGGGGTCAGGAGGGTCCGCGCCGGGTGCGGCGTGGATGCCTTGACGCCGCCGAGCACCCGGCGATCCTTGCTGCAACCGGACCGGGTGCTCATGCTGCCATTACCTGTGCGCTGTCCAGGGCGGCGGAGAACCGTGCCTCGGCCTCGGCGGGCGGGATGTGTCCGATCGGCTCGAGAAGGCGCCGGTTATTGAACCAGTCGACCCATTCGAGCGTGGCGAACTCGACGGCTTCGAAGCTGCGCCATGGTCCCCGTGAACCGCCCCGGGATTGCTGGAGGCTCCAACTCTTGAGAAGGTGGAGCCAGGATGAGCAAGACGACGAACAAGTTTTCGCCTGAGGTCCGCGAGCGCGCGGTCCGGATGGTGACGGAGCATCAGGGAGCACGCCTCGCGCTGGGCGGCGATTGTCTCGATTGCAGCCAAGATCGGGTGCGCACCGCACACGCTGAACGACTGGTTCAA
Organism: Defluviicoccus sp.; assembly: GCA_013414705.1. GTDB lineage: Bacteria > Pseudomonadota > Alphaproteobacteria > Rhodospirillales > Defluviicoccaceae > Defluviicoccus. The sequence continues at coordinate 200,709 of CP058705.1, read as the reverse complement.
CAAGGCGGCCGTGGACAGCGGCAAGCGAGCCGGCGTTCCTTCCGATGTGGCGGAGCGGCTGAAGGCTCTGGAGCGCGAGAACCGCGAGCTTCGGCAGGCGAACGAGATTCTTCGCAAGGCGTCCGCGTATTTTGCCCAGGCGGAGCTCGACCGCCGGTCGAAGCCATGATCGCCTTCATCGACGATCATCGTGGGGCATACGGGGTCGAGCCGATCTGCAAGGTGTTGCCGATCGCCCTCCACGTATCACGCTCGTGCTGCCCGGCGTCGGGACGCAGGCCTGCTGTCGCGGCGGGCGAGGCGGGACTTGGCGCTGAAACCCGAGATCGCCCGGGTCTTCGCCGAGAACTTCGCGGTCTATGGCGTCCGCAAGGTCTGGCGGCAGCTCGGCCGCGAGGGAATATCCGTCGCCCGCTGCACGGTCGAGCGGCTGATGCGGAGCATGGGCTTGCAAGGGGTTGTGCGCGGCAAGCCGGTGCGCACCACGATCAGCGACAAGGCGGCGCCGTGCCGCAGGATCGCGTCAACCGACAGTTCCACGCTCCGGCGCCGAATGCGCTCTGGCTCAGCGATTTCACCTATGTGGCCACCTGGGCGGGCTTCGTCTATGTCGCCTTCGTCATCGACGCCTTCGCCCGGCGGATCGTCGGCTGGCAGGTCAGCCGGACGGCACATGCGAGCTTTGTCCTCGACGCGCTGGAACAGGCGCTGCGCGAGCGTCGGCCAATCCATCGCGGCGGCCTTGTCCACCATAGCGACCGTGGCAGCCAGTATGTCTCGATCAAATATACCGAGCGCCTGGCCAAGGCCGGGATCGAGCCGTCGGTCGGCAGTGTCGGCGACAGCTACGACAACGCGCTCGCGGAAACCATCAACGGTCTCTACAAGGCCGAGGTCATCCACCGGCGGGGACCATGGCGCAGCTTCGAAGCCGTCGAGTTCGCCACGCTCGAATGGGTCGACTGGTTCAATAACCGGCGCCTTCTCGAGCCGATCGGACACATCCCGCCCGCCGAGGCCGAGGCACGGTTCTCCGCCGCCCTGGACAGCGCACAGGTAATGGCAGCATGAGCACCCGGTCCGGTTGCAGCAAGGATCGCCGGGTGCTCGGCGGCGTCAAGGCATCCACGCCGCACCCGGCGCGGACCCTCCTTGACCCCGCCTGCGCCTCCCGGCACCCCGGAGTGCAGGTCGGCGCCGAGGAATGGTCCCTCGGTCTCACCAAGGAATGCTCGTCAACACCACGTCACATGATCGGCAAAATTTGACCCCAGCAGCCTCCGGAGAATCCGGGGCAGTTCACCGCCGGTGGATGACCTCGGCCTTGTAGAGACCGTTGATGGTTTCCGCGAGCGCGTTGTCGTAGCTGTCGCCGACACTGCCGACCGACGGCTCGATCCCGGCCTTGGCCAGGCGCTCGGTATATTTGATCGAGACATACTGGCTGCCACGGTCGCTATGGTGGACAAGGCCGCCGCGATGGATTGGCCGACGCTCGCGCAGCGCCTGTTCCAGCGCGTCGAGGACAAAGCTCGCATGTGCCGTCCGGCTGACCTGCCAGCCGACGATCCGCCGGGCGAAGGCGTCGATGACGAAGGCGACATAGACGAAGCCCGCCCAGGTGGCCACATAGGTGAAATCGCTGAGCCAGAGCGCATTCGGCGCCGGGCGTGGAACTGTCGGTTGACGCGATCCTGCGGGCACGGCGCCGCCTTGTCGCTGATCGTGGTGCGCACCGGCTTGCCGCGCACAACCCTTGCAAGCCCATGCTCCGCATCAGCCGCTCGACCGTGCAGCGGGCGACGGATTCCCTCGCGGCCGAGCTGCCGCCAGACCTTGCGGACGCCATAGACCGCGAAGTTCTCGGCGAAGACCCGGGCGATCTCGGGTTTCAGCGCCAAGTCCCGCCTCGCCCGCCGCGACAGCAGGCCTGCGTCCCGACGCCGGGCAGCACGAGCGTGATACGTGGAGGGCGATCGGCAACACCTTGCAGATCGGCTCGACCCCGTATGCCCCACGATGATCGTCGATGAAGGCGATCATGGCTTCGACCGGCGGTCGAGCTCCGCCTGGGCAAAATACGCGGACGCCTTGCGAAGAATCTCGTTCGCCTGCCGAAGCTCGCGGTTCTCGCGCTCCAGAGCCTTCAGCCGCTCCGCCACATCGGAAGGAACGCCGGCTCGCTTGCCGCTGTCCACGGCCGCCTTGTTGAACCAGTCGTTCAGCGTGTGCGGTGCGCACCCGATCTTGGCTGCAATCGAGACAATCGCCGCCCAGCGCGAGGCGTGCTCCCCTGATGCTCCGTCACCATCCGGACCGCGCGCTCGCGGACCTCAGGCGAAAACTTGTTCGTCGTCTTGCTCATCCTGGCTCCACCTTCTCAAGAGTTGGAGCCTCCAGCAATCCCGGGGCGGTTCAGAGCCGCCGGAAAGCAAGTACCAAGTGCAGCTACGGCTCATCAGCGATGCGCTTATTTCAGGCAAACTTGCGTTCTTTCTTGGCGCCTATGCTGGTCTAGACCAATCTTTCCTCGGTAGAGAATTCTATAATCGATTAGCCTCGGAATTCGGTTGCCCTCTGATATTGGCAGGTGATCGAACCGCCGTCGCCGCCTACGTTATCAACCGGTTCGGCTCAGCCACACTTTGGCGCTACGTCAGAGAAGAGTTTCGTAGGCGCGCCGCCCGTCCGAGCACGGTGCATAGCTTCATTGCTGCATTGCCCGCGTTCATGAGGGAGCAGCGCCGAGCGGCACCCCTGTGCATATTGACAACAAACTACGACACCCTCATGGAGCAGGCGCTGGCTGAAGCGGGCGAGCCCTTCCAGCTTTGAAGTGGTGGCTGGCCAGCTCGGTGGTCCGCCGGTATACTATCTCAACCACGGTTCGCGGGGCGAGCCCTGCTTCTTAGAACGATCGCCGATCGGGAAGATTCGACAGATCGACAAAGCGAAAAATCTACGTTTTCGTGACGCTTCCACTCACCTCGTTGTGAAGTTGAATGGCGGCATTTCATATTTCGGCGACATGTCGGAGCAGGCTTCGGTCGAGCGCGGGCAATTCGAGAGGCTCGCCCAACGTATTCCGGAAATCCTTCCCGGATATCTTAGCAGTGAGCTCAAAACCCGCTCGATGTTGTTCCTCGGCCACGGTTTGGCAGAGCCTGACGTCGGTGCATTAATCAGGGAGTATGCGGACTCAACATCCGATCGAGTAGGATCTTGGGCAGTGCAGCTAGCACCCGAGCAGACGATCGAACGTCAGTCGTGGGAAACACGTGCCCAAGACTGGCAAAAGCAAGGCTTGACCTTGCTCAATGACGACCTGGAGCGTTTCATCGCGGCGTTCGAAATTGCCCTCGAAAGAGCTTGCGCGACGTAGCACGTACGCGAGAACAGCCAAAGACGCATCTAACGCGTGCTGTTCGCGACGGTGCGACACATCCCGCAAACCAGGGCGTTGCCTTAATCCAGCACATCAAGTCCGCACTGCGTCGATAAGTGTCCCGCTTCGGGGTCCGCTTCAGATCGCACCGAACCGACGTTGCTGGCGAAGAGCGCTCGTCCCCAGCCTGTGCCCTTCCGGTCATCGTCACGCATAAGTGGCCACATCATTGAGGAGTGTGGCCCGCAGCACGGTGTCTTCGGCTTCGTCAGAAGCCGCCCTCCAGTCGAAGCTGGCCTCGACGCCGCCGGGGCCGGAGACAGCGTACTTCGGCTTTGGCAGGAACACCCGGAACAGCTCGAACGTCAGCGACCAGCCCTCAGCCATCGAGAAACCGTACTCGACGGCAACCGGATCGCCGTTGGTCGCCTCGGCCACGAGCGTGGCACCATCGAAGCGCACCGTCATCGCACCCTGACATGTGGCGATTGTCGGATCAGCGGCCTCGATCTTGCCGTCGTCACGGATCACCCGCACCCGCTCCAGATTGTTGGAGAAGGTGAGGCTGCCGCCGGTGACACCAGCGAGCGACGTACCTTCGCGGGTGATAAAGCCGCGGCCCTGGCTGAAGCGCTTCAGCGCGAAGGAGTCAGGCGTTGCGTCGATGGTGGCCGTGGCTTTCTCTTCACCCTGGGCCACCAGTTGCACCGTNGCCGTTCGCCGGCCCTCGCGACCCATCTCGAAGGCGAGGCTTTCCATGACCGCACCGAGGTGGCGGAAGAATACCGGCGTGATCAGCTGCGGATGGCCGATCTCGAAAGTGAAACTGGGGATGTCGTTGCCGCCCGACAGCCATTCGTGCCGATAGCCGCCAGCGGTGAGTGTCGCTGCCGATGTTGTGCCATTGCTGTTGGCCGAGGCGGCCAGGGTGAACGCNGTTGCCCGTCGTGCCAGCGGTATCGAATTCGAGCTCCAGCCGGTCGTCCGTCGTGTTCGCCGTGTAGGTACACTTGGAGAGTTCAGCATCGGCTGAAGCGTTGAGATCGCTCGCGAGTGCCGTCAGCGTTGCATCGATATCAACGCCGATTTGCGTCTGGTTTCCCGAAGGTGTACCCGTCACGAAGGTCCAGGTGACGCCGCTAAGCACGATCGTGCTATTCGCCGCGGGCTGGTCCGAGAACGCGATGTGCCCCGAGGCCCTGGTCTGCACCGTCGCCGGATCGCCGAACAGCCCGGTCAGCCAGAAGCCCGAGCCCCGTAGATCAAGCGGGATCTCGATCCGGCCTTCATCGGTGATCAGCCCGCGGTAGGGATCCTGGGCGTTGCGCCCGCGTCCCAGCAGCGGATCGTCGCCCAGCGGCTGCTCAGAGGAGAGATCACAGGACTTGAAATCCAGCGAGCGGTAGCCGGTGAGCGGGGCAACGCCATAGCTGGTCTCGCGGCAGGCGAGCAACGTCGCGTCAGCACCATAGGCACGGACTTTCCCCATGGTTTGTTCTCCGTAGGGTAGCAAAATCAGGCGGCCAGCGGATCGCTGGTCAGATACTCGACGGTGACGATCATCCGTGCGTTAAGGATCGGTGCGGCGCCCTCGATTGCCAGCACCGAAACTTCAGGCGCGCTCCAGGTGAGGTTCTCGCCGAGGCCGCCGAGGCTGCGATCGACGGCAAGCGCGGTTCCGATTTCGGTGAGCAGCGCGTCGAGCACCGGCTCGCCATCGCCATCGACCGGCCGCGTCACGAACGCCTCGATCTCGGCACGATGGCTGTAGAATTCCGTGCGCGGATTCAGCGTTACGTCCGGCTCGCCCGGACCGCCATCGCGCAGGATGACCAGCCCGCCCGCTGGCACGACCTGCGGCAGCGCCTCGTTACGGCGGACGGTGGCATTCGGAACGCTCTGGAGGCGTCCGAACAGCGCCGAGAGAACCTGCTCACGCTTGGAAGCCATCATGACAGCCGTTGAGATTTATCGCAAATATGCTATACACTAACCATGGAATGGCGGGTCGAGGTTCTTGACGAGCGGGTTGTCGCCGAACTCGAGGCGTTAAGCGCCGATCTGCGGGCGAAGTTTGTACGCATCGCCAAGCTCCTTGAAAGCTTCGGCCCGCATCAGGTCCGCGAGCCCCACGTCAAGTCGCTGGGCGACAAGCTGTGGGAAATGCGCATGGCGGGCCGGGACGGCATCGCCCGCGCCATCTATCTCGCGGCGCACGGTCAGCGTCTCGTCGTCGTCCATGTGTTCATCAAGAAGACGCAGAAGACGCCGCGTGCCGCGATTGAGACAGCCAAGAGCCGGGCCAAGGAGGCCGGATTGCTATGAGCATCCCGATCGACAAGCTGCACGATAAGTGGAGGGAGGACGAGGAATATCGAGCCGCTTACGAGGCGCTCGAACCCGAATTTGCCCTCGCTGAGGAGCTCATCGCCGCCCGTGGCCGCGCCGGCCTCACCCAGGCTGACGTGGCGGCGCGGATGGGAACGACCCAGTCGGTGGTGGCGCGGATCGAGAGCGGCCGTAATCCTCCCAATCTCAAGACGCTGGAGAAGTATGCGCGCGCCGTCGGCATGCGAGTGTCCGTCAGGCTCCTGCCAGGCGAACGCTCTCCGTCCGCGGCCTAGGCTGGCCACGCCCGCAGCACCAGCGACGGCAGCGCCCGGACCCATTCTGCGCCNGCGCCGTCGACATCGAGGCGCTTTCGCACTGTCACTTGCGGAACGAGGATGAACACCGGCACGGTGGTCCGGCCCGACAGCCGGGTGAATGCCGCGCCCTTGCTGCGCCCGATGTTCGCCGCCGCGCGACCCCGCTTCGTCAGCCGGGCGTTGTCGGCCACCAGCAGGCTGGGACTGCCACGGCGATACACGAACCTGAGCCGCTGGCCATGGATGCGCTCCCAGGCGCCGGGCGTGATCTTTCGCCGTCTATCGCCATACCTGCCCGCCGCCGCCGTCGGAATGGCGAGAAACAGTCCCTGCTTCGAGCGGATCACTGCGCCTTCTTCGTACAGGCGGACAAGCTTCGGCGCCTTCGACCAGACGAAGCCGGCTGCGCCGATGCTTTGTGCACTTTTCGGATAGACCTCGCCGCGCCAGGTATTCGCGAGCCGTGTGCCAAGCCCGGCACCGGTGATCTGTCTTCGCAACTCGGTCTTCAGGCCGTCGGTCGCTGCGCGAACACCGGCGGTGACAGCCCGCTCGGCATCACGCAGTTCGGCCGTTAACAGCGCATCGAGGTCACCCTGAATGGCAGCCAGCAGTCTCACGTCGGACGCGCCTCAATTGTCCAGACGAGCCGCTCGGCGTCACGGATTGGCTCGCCCTGGATGACATAGACCGTACCGCTCACCTCGATGCTGTCGCCTTCCACCGGGGCCGCGACCTCCGAGACGCGGACGTCGAACACTGTCGTCTCCGCGAGAAGGCGGGTGTCGCCATATTCGCCCACGCGATCCGGCTGGCGAATGATCACCCGGACCAGGACGCCGGGATCGGCGCCGCCAATCCGGTAGACGGCGTCCAACCCAAGGTTCGGATCAGAGAACAGGACATCGATGGCGGCAGCAAACGCGGTCATCAGTTGCTGGAGGTGATCTTCACTGCGAGGCGCGGGCGCTTGTTGATGGGCAGCACCGAGGCCTCGGTCTTCACCTCGATGGCACTGCCGTCCGGACGCGCCAGCTGGCGGGCGTACATCGGCAAGCCGATGGTGTTCACCGTTTCGATCAGATTGGCGGGAGCACCATAGGTGACGAAGGTATCCAGCGTGCCGAGCGGAAAGGCGATGCCTTCGCCGGCCGGAACCAACGTCTCGGTCGAGCCTGTCGAGAGCGTCACCGTGGCGTTGTACTCCTCGAAGACGATGCCGGCGAAGGGAAGCGCCGCCGCGTGTCCTCGCGCAGCGGCTGGGCGCCGGTGGATGAGAAGTACTTGTAGGCATCCTCCACCTTGGTGTGGCCGATCAGCTTGTCGAAGAACTCCGGGCTGACCAGGGCCAGCACGCCCGACATCGTCTCACCCTTGAGCTCGATCTCGATCTTGCGCAGCACCTCGCGCACCTTCGCCTGCACGTTGGTGGTGGCCGTGCCGAGCACGAAGTCGACTGACTGCTGCGCCAGACCGAACTCGCTGAAGTAGTCGTAGAGCGTGGTGCCGGCACCATCCTTGACGATGCCGCGCAGCGCGTTGACCTCCATATACTCGCGGGTCTGCGCGTGCTTGACGCGCATGCGGGTGAGCTTCCTTTCCATCACCGTCGCCAGCGGATCAGCGGCGTCGCTCATCCCGAAGCCCCTGACCCCTGGATGTCCTGCGGGGTGATCGCATCGTCGTGTGGGATCCAGGGAATGGTGAACGAGCGCATCGAGCGCAGGTCGCGGTTGGCAACGGTGGCGGGACCGCCGAGCGGCACCGTCGGCAAGAGATTCAGCACGCCTTCCGCCTGCTCGATGACGACGCTCCTTTGCGTCACCCCTTCGAAGCGGAACAGGCCCATCTGCCCCAGCCGGCTGTAGACGTTGGGCAGGATGTTGATGGCTTCCGTCATCTCGGCGAGCGAATAGCCGCCCGCATCGAACGGGTTGATCATCGTAACCATAGGCGGGACTTCCCTTCGGGTCGCAGCGGGATCAGGCGGTTTCGCGGGCGACGAGGCCAAGGCTGGCGAGTTGGGCGTGCTTGGCGGTNTTCTCTGCCGCCTGGTCGACCGAGGCATCGAACACCAGGGCATTCATCGAGAGAATGACCGGGCCGCGCGCGGCGATCAGGCCGGTCTGATCGGCTCCGGTGGCATCGACCGCTTGCAGCAGCACGGCGATCGCCGTCTCCGCCCCNTCGTCACCGGTGACTTCCGCAGCCGGCGACAGGCGGTACTTGCCGCTGGCAGTGATCCGGCCCAGCACCGCGCCGAGCGGATAGCTGGTGCCGGCTTTCAGTGTCACCGTCTCGCGGCAGTAGCTGGCATTGAGTTCGAACTTCAGCAGATCGCCGAGCGTCGGCGCCTTGATCAGAACGGGCATGGATCAGACCTCCTTAGCGGCTGCCGGCGGCGGCGCGCTCACGGGCCCGCTTGATGATCGGACTGTCGCCGGTGGTGGCGGGCTGCGGTGCAATGGCGACGACGTCGGCGGCATCTGAGCGCGCTGCCAGCGTGTCGAGGATGCTCCGGCGCAGCGCTTCCGGCTTGAGACCCCGCCGCATTGCGTCGGCCGCATCAATCTCGATGCCGAGACGCGCCGCCTGAGTAGAGACCGTGGCGATCTCGGAAAACTCGCCACGCAGTTGGTCGGCGATGGCCCGCGCGTCAGCAACGGATGCTGATTGCGGGCGATCTGGAGGTGCCGCCTCAGGCGGCGTTTTGTTCTCTGCCTCCGGCAGCTCCGAGACGACGTCCGTCCTGCCGACTTCATCGTTCGTCGGCGTGGCGCTATTTTCATCGATCACAGGATCGGGATTGCTCATGGTGCAGGTCCTTGCGGGTTGTGCGGAGTGCCGATGGGTGGTTCGGTTCGCGGGCGTGCCGGCGCGGACGTGCTCCGTCGCCAGCGCCGCCTCCAGATCGGCAACCGCTTGGGCAACGGTGCCGACCCGATCGGCGAGGCCGGCCTCGACCGCTCGCTCGCCGCGGTAGATCGCCGCTTCCGTCGAGCGCACGGCATCGGCGCTGAGGCCGCGGTTGCCAGCAACGACGGCAATCAGCGCGTCGTAGAGTGCATCGACATCGGCCTGGATGTCGGCTGCTGCCCGCGGCGACAGCGGCTCGTGCGGATTGCCGTCGGTCTTCCACGCACCGGCGTGGATCAGCGTCCACTTCAGCCCGGCCATCGCCTCGGCCGCACTCTCGTCGACGTGCACGGCAACGACACCGACCGAGCCCACCTCACCGGTCCGACTGACGTAGAGCCGGTCGGCAACCGACGCGATGGCGTAAGCGGCCGATAGCGCTGCCTCGGAAGCAACCGCCCACAGCGGCTTGGGGATTGCGCTNTTGATGGAGCCGATCGTGTCGACCAGATCGAACAAGCCGCCCACCTCGCCACCGGGCGAGTCGATCTCGATGACGATGCCGCGCACGACAGGGTCGTCGGCGGCGGCACGCACTGCCCCGGCGACGACACCGTATTCGCTGGCGCCGAACAGCGCGGTCAGCCAGTCGCCGCGAGACACCAGTGGTCCGAGCACCGGTACGACGGCGATGCCGTTCTCGGTGATGGTGTACCCCGACCGGCCCACCGGCTCCGGCAGCCAGGAGGGCGATGACGCCTCGATCCGAGCGCGCCAATCCCGCCGAGCAGGCTTTCCAAACGCATGGGCGCGATCGCCCATGGGCGGGCAATCAGCCGGCCCGTATGCGCAAGGGCAAGGCTGCCTGACGGACGCCACGTCTTGACCGGATCGGACGGGTCGCGCATGCTCTGGACAGATTTTCTGGCTAGATCGGGATGACGATGTCGGAGCGGAGCTGGTCACTGCAGGACGCCAAGAACCACTTCAGCGCGGTCGTCGACGCTGCCCGGCGCGAGCCGCAGATGGTGACCAAGCACGGCCGGCCGGCGGTGGTGGTCGTCGATGTCGACGAGTATCAGCGGCTGCGCCATCTGGACCAGGCGCGCGCGCCATCGTTCGCCGACCTGCTGCTGGCGATGCCCCAGGACGACGAGGCCTTTCCCAGCGTCTCGATCCGGCCACGCGATCCGGGGTTCTGATGTATCTTCTCGATACAATGATCCTCTCGGAGCTGCGAAAGCGGCAGCGCGATCCGGTGTCGTGGCCTGGGTTGAGCATCAGCGGTCGACTGACCTGTTCGTCAGCGTCATCAGCATCGGCGAGATCGAGCGGGGCATTGCTCTGCAGCTGGCGAAGGATGCGGCCTTTGCCCGTGCGCTGGCGGCATGGCTCGATCGAGTGCTCGCCCTCTACGCAGACCGTATCCTGCCGTTCGATCTGAACGCGGCGCGGCGCTGGGGAGGGCTGAGCGCGGCGATCGGCAACACCAGCGCCGACCTGATGATCGCGGCGAGCGCTCTCGAACACGGCCTGACCGTCGTCACGCGCAACGTCACGGATTTTGCCCCGTGCGGCGTGTCCACCTCAATCCGTTTGCTCCGCTGCCGTAGCGTCGCCCGGCGTTGCCTCGGTGTTCGCGCCGGTACCGCCAAAGCTCAGTCCCAGCGCCCGCTCTCGCACTTGGTCGGCGGCAATCTCCGCGTCCACCTGCTCGGCGTCGTAGCCGCGCTCGGCCAGCGCCTGGGTGCGGCTCTTCAGCCCGGCCGCGATCTGCTCGATCTCCGCCTTGGCGTCCTTCAGCGGATCGACCCAGTCCCACTTCGGCGGCAGCCACGCACAGCTTTGATCGCCGCGCCGGTTCGCCTCGTAGCCCGGGATGGCGAGCGCGCCGGCGAGCACGGCCGAGTCCATCCACCGCGCCCACACCTGCCGGCACAGCTGCCAGACCATCACCGCGTGCTGATACGCTTCGGTCCGCCTGCGGAATTCCAGCAAGGCGAGGCGGGCGTTCGAGTAGTTGGCCTTGATCATGTCGTTGGACAGATACGCGTAGGGAATGCCGAGCGCGGCCGAGACCTGCAGCAGGGTCCGGTACTGGAACGGCTCGTAGGTCTGACCGGAGTCGGCCGGATCGGAGGTCTGCACCTGTTCACCCGGCTCCAGCATGACGATCTGGCCCGGCTGCAGATCCATCGTCCGCTCGCCGTTCTCGTTCGTGCTCTCGGTAACATCGAACGGCTCGGCCGGCGCCGGGGTGGTGATGAACAGCGCATGCATCGCCGCCACCTTCTTGCGGTCGAGCTCAGCGTCGTCGTACTGGTCGAGCAGGAACAGCTTGACGATGGCGGACGCGAACTTCGAGACGCCACGCAGCTGGCCGGCGTCGACCGGATCGATCACGTGGACGATCTCGGCGGCCGGAATGCGCACCGTCTCGCCCGCAAGACCCGGATCGGTCATGTCGCCCGGATGGCGGCGCAGAAAGTGATACGCGACGCGCCGGCCGATACGGTCGAACTCGATGCCCTGGCGAATGACGGTGCCGCCCGGCAGCACCTCGTTGCGGTTCAGCGGCAGCATCTCCGCGGGCAGCATCTGCAGCTGTAGCGGGACGACAAGACCATCCTGTGCCCGCCGCGGACGGAAGCGGAAGAACACCTCGCCGGCGATGAACACCTGCGCGGCGCGGCGCTGCAGACCGTAGAAGTCGGTGAAGCCGTCAGCGTCCGCCTCGTCGGTCCACTCCAGCCACAGCTTCTGCACCACGGCCTTCAGGGCGGCATCGGCGATCAGCGACGACGGCTTGATCCCGGCACCGACAACGTTGCCGGCCCAGCTGTCGATGGCGTTGGCGGCATAGCCGTTGTTGCGGATCAGCCAGCGCGCCCGCGCGGTGATGTCGGCGCCGCTGGCCGCAATCAGCGTGTTCAGGTGTGCCCGGCTCGGCTGGAAGCCCTTCAGCCGGCGGTTCGCCAGCCCCGCCTCGAAGCCGCCGATAAAGGCGCCGATGCGACGGCGCCAGTGCGTCAGCATCCCCGGCATCACAGGCCCTTGTTCGCCGTGGTGAACATACGCCGGCGGGGCGTGCCCATCTCTGTGGCGGCGATGCGCTTTTCCAGATCGGCGAGTGCCGCCGCCATCTCGGCATCGGTGGCATAGGTGATGCGCTTGCCGTCGTACTCGACGGTGCGCACACCACGATAGCGGGCCGCCAGCAACGCCTCGCGCTGCGCCATCATCTCTTCGAGCGTCATCGATCAGCTCATGTAGCTGGAGCGGAACACACGCCGGCCGCGGCGGGGCGTCGCCGCGAGACGACCGGCTGTGTGCAGGTCATCTTCGCGCTCTGTTGTCTTGGTCTCGTCCACTTCTGCCGACGCGACCTGCAGCTCCAGTTCCCGCCACTTGCGCTCATGCCAGCGGTCGGCACCGGCGATCCAGGCGGCGGCCCGCGCGTAGACCCGGCAATCAAGCGCCTCGTTGCGTTCGCGCAGCTTCTGCCACTCGAGGCGGGTGAAGCCGCGCCGGGTCTTGACGGTGACCAGCTGCTCGGCGACCAACTGCTTTACCCACTCCGCGTCGACCTGACGCGGCAGATGGATGAAACCGGCCGGATACCGATCTGTTGGCTGTTCGCCCGTCGGCGCCGCCGACCGCAGGAAGCGATAGGTCTCGCTCTTAAAAGTGGCAACGGCCACTGTCCACAGCCGCGCCCCGCGCTTGATCTTCACCCCACCCTCGGTGGCATCGACATGCGTCGGCCCGGAGACCGGTGCCGAGCGGTTGAAGCCCTCGGCACCCTTGACGGGCAGCACCTGGCCCCAGCCCTGCCGCCGGGCCCAGGCATAGACTGTCAACCGACATGAGGAATTGACCCCTTGGCGACATTGAAAATTGACCCCCACGATTTGTTAGTCTTGTCCAGGTAGTCCACGGGAGGGACCCGCGCGGAGCGCCGTGCCCTTGTGTGGCGAGCGGAGCGGAGCGCGGGAGGGCCTGTGGGCCCACCTGGGCAAGCGGGAGTCATACCTGTTTCGCCGGGTCCGGCTCGTGCGACGTCGGCTTGATCAGGCCGGATCGGCGCTTTTCACGCAGTCGATAGCTGTCGCCGCGGATGGTGACGACGTGGCTGTGATGCAGCAAGCGGTCGAGGATCGCGGTTGCGACCACTGGATCGCCGAACACCGTGCCCCAATCGCCGACGCTGCGGTTGCTGGTGATCAGCAGGCTGCCGCGCTCGTAGCGCCGCGAGACCAGTTGGAAGAACAGGTGCGCGGCGTCTGGCTCGAACGGCAGATAGCCGAGTTCGTCGACGATCAGCAGCCTGGGTTTGCCGTAGAAAACGAGTCTGTCTTCCAAGCGTGCTTCGCTGTGCGCACGCGCCAGCGTGGTCAGCAGCCCTGTCGCCGGGACGAACAGCACGGAGTGGCCGAGGCGGACCGCTTCCCGGCCAAGCGCCACCGCCAGATGCGTCTTGCCGACGCCGGGTGGCCCCAGCAACAGCAGCGTATCGCCGTTGGCCACCCAGCGGCAGGCGGCGAGGTCACGGATCTGCCTTGGATCGAGCGAGGGTTGCGCGTCAAACTCGAAGCCGTCGAGCGTCCTGACGAAGGGGAACTTGGCGAGCCCCATGCCCATCTGGATGCGCCGTTGCTCACGATGGGTGACTTCCGCTTCACACAGCAGCGCCAGCGTTTCCCGCAGACTGAGATTTCGCCGCGCCGCGTCGTCGAGCAGGCCGTCGAGCCGGTCGCGCATTGCCTTCAGGCTGAGCCGCGTCAACATGTCCGGCAAGGGATCGATCGCCGCGCTCACCAGCCACCTCCCGCCACGGCCTCGTACTCGGCGAGCGGCCGCAACAGAGCGCAGCCCTCGGGCGCCGGCGGGACAGGGCGCGGGCCTCCGCCGGCGACAATGCCGGCGAGATGGGCGGAATCGATCGCCCGTTCGCGCCGTCCCCGGCGGAGCGGATGACAGGCCACTTCGCATCCGCCATGGCGGATGCGGACGATTCCGTCCGCCTGCTCGACCGTTACCTCGGCGCCGATCAGCTGCCACGGGACGCTGTAGTGATTGGTATCAAGCGTGATGCAGCCGTCCCCCTGAACCCGCCGCGCCACCTCGCGGACCTGTCGGAACGGTGGTCGCCCGCCGATCGGTCGCAAGGTGTCGGCCTCGTCGCGGACGAACCGCTCAATCGGCGGCTCGCCGGTCGTGCCATGAACGCGCCGATCGGCAATGTCACGCATCCACCAGGCGAGGTGGGCCTCCAGCTCGGCCCAGGATGTGAAAGACCGCCCGGCAATGGCGTTTCGCTTGACGTAGCCGACGCCCCGTTCGTCCTTGCCCTTCGTCCGCGCGCGATAGGGCGCGCAGGCCCGCGGCCGGAAGTCCCAGTAGCGCGCAAAGCTGTGGAAGCGCTCGTTGAACACGACCTTGCGCGTGGTCGCGTCGTGATGCAGGACGAGCGCCTTGGCGTTGTCGAGCAGCACCTCGGACGGCACCCCGCCGAAGTGCCGGAACGCCGCCTCGATACCTTCGAACCAGGCGCACTGGCGCTCATGGCGGAAGGCCATCACGAACCCGCGCCGCGAGTACCCGAGCGTCGCCACGAACAGATAGACCCGTACCACCTCGCCACCGATCGCAACCGAGATCGAGCCGAAGTCGATCTGCAGCTGCCGGCCCGGCGGTGTCTCGAACCGAACGCACGCCTGTGCCTCGGCCGCCAGCTCGCGCCGAAGATCGCGAACCGACCGTTCCACCGTGCGCAGGCTGACCTGAATTCCTTGCTCCCGCGCGAGTTCCTGACGAATGACGTCCGCGTTGCCCCGGTGCCGGCGAAACCGCTCGGCCAACCAATCTTCCAGCCCGTCAAGCGCACCCGGCCGCTGGGCGCCGCGATACGCCTTCCAGCCGCCCTGGCGCAAATATCTGCGGACCGTGTTCCGGCTGCAGCCGAGCGTGAACGCGATCCGCTTCGCCCCAGCCCAGCTCCGAAAGCCGCAGCATCGCCGCCACATCCTCCGGCGTTTCCATCCGATCTTTCCCCGCAGTCCCTGCTACGGGAAGACAATCCACCACCATCGTCATGTCCCCACCTCTCGTGAACAGGGGGTCAATTTTCGTGTCGCCAGGGGGCAGTTTCATCTGTCGGCCAACATAGACGGCAGGCGCCTCGTAGCCGGTGTCGATACCAAGCCGCGCCAGTCCGAGCCGGACACCGGACGCATGCGGCCAGGTCTCGCCAAGCAGGGTCGATACCTGTGCCCAGGTTGCCGCCTCGCCGGGACCGCCCTCGATCACCAGGTGATCGACCAGCCAGCTCTCCAGTCCCCGCCCCCACGCCCAGACCGAGATCCGATCCGGTCCTTCTGCACGTCGGCGCCGGCGGTGAGGAACAGTCCGCCCGGCGGCACGGTGCCGCGAACGAAGTCCTCGCGCCGCTCGTAGAGGCGCAGCCAGTCGGGCGCTTCGCCGGTTTCAGCCCAGCTCTCGCCCAGCACGGTGTTGATGAAGCTCCGCTTGGCCTCGTCCGACGACTGGCATGCTTCCCAGTCGCGGGCGATGCGCTCCCACGACAGCCAGCCGACCGGGCTGTAGAGGCTCGACAGATGAAAGCCGATGGAGAGCGGATCGACAGGAACCGCTGTCGGCCGCCACTGCCCCTACTGAGCATCCGCGTCTTGTGATGCTCGGCAATCGGCTGCTCGCAGCCCTCGCAGACGTAGGCGGCCGTTTCCGGCCGGCCGGTTTCCCAGCGCAGGCGTGCGAACTTGAGCCACTGATCCTGTCCGCAGTGCGGACACGGCACGAAGTAGCGCCGCTGATCGGAGGCCTCGAATTCCCGCTCGATGCGCGACAGTCCCTTGATCGTCGGCGTCGAGGCGAGAAACACCTTGCGCCGCCAGGAGAAGGTGCGCGTGCGCGCTTCCGCCAGCGCCACCGGATCGCCCTCGTCGTCGGCGGACGGCGGATACGCATCGACTTCGTCGAGGAACAGATAGCGCACCGGCATCGAGCGCAGGCCTACGGCACTGTTCGCCCCGGTCATCACCAGGATGCCGCCCGGGAACTCCTTCGACAGCACGGTATTGCCGCTGTCGCGCGCGCGGGCCGGCGCCACCTTCTGGCGCAGCTCCGGGCTCTCCTCGATCAGCGGATCGATGCGCTGCTGCGAGAACCGCTTGGCGAGCTCGACCGACGGCTGCACCGCCAGCGTCGGCCCGGGCGCGTGATGGATGACGAAGCCGATCCAGTTGCAGCCGCTCTCACTGGCGCCCAGCTGGCTGCCCTTCATGAACACCACCCGCTGCGCCGGATGCCGGGGCTGAGGGCGTCCATCAGCTCCTGCAGGTACGGCGTGCGGCTGGTCCGCCATGGCCCCGCCTCGTTGGCGCCGCGGGGACTCAGCACCCGATGCCGGTCAGCCCATGCCGAGACGGTGAGATCGGGGTCAGGCGTGAGTCCGTCACGCCACGCATGCAGCAGTGCATCGGCGCCATCAAAGGCGAGATCGATGGTGTCACCGGAATTCAGGCCGGACCTCGGCCAGCTCGCCGAGGTGGTGGCGGACATGGGTCTCCAGAACTGTCTGCATCGTGTGCGCCCCGATGCCCAGATCGGCGGCCATCATCGCCGCCACCCGCGCCGGCCAGCCGGCCCAGGCGTCGCGCTCCTGCCGCGCCAGGCGGAACACCAGGGCTGTGGCCCGGGCCCGGTCGATCACCTCGCCCTTCAGCTTCTGCAGCCGCATCTTCCGCTCCTGCGCCTTCAGCACCTCGTTGGCGGTGCGCGCCTGCAGGTAGGTCATGCCGGCGGGAGCCTGTGGTGCCGGCAGTCCCTGCTCGCGCAGCGTCTCGGCAACCGAGCCAACGGTGGCGTCCGGTACGGGACGCAGCGGCAGTTCGCGCCGGCCACGCCGCATCGCTGGATCGGTGGCCTGCGTGCGACGCGCATCCGAGGCGGCGACATCGATCGAGCCGTCGCCGTGCAGCACCAGCCGGCCCGAGCCCCGCGCCTTCTGTACCGCGCCGCGCGAGATGCCGGCGTGCACCGCGTATTCGCGTTCGCTCAGGCCCGCACGGTCGCGAAAATGCTCGCTTCGACGCTCGCTCATCCTTCCTCGCAGCGATCATCAGATGAACCGAACGCCCGCAACAAATCCATTTATAAACAACCGATTAGAGTTGATGTTGTGGCCGGGTTAAGCCCTTATGAACGCACCGAACGATCCTTGCATCAGCCCCGACCGCCACTGGGCGCGGGGCTCAGGGACATGGAAGGCGCCGCCTTCACGGCGCCGGATGAGAGGACGCTACCAATGAGCATCGAGCACCCCTTCAGCCTCGCCCAGCTGGCGCAGATCCTCAGCGCGCTGGAGCACGAACGCCGCAACCCCAACACCAAGCGCAACGCGATCAAGGCGATCGAGCGCAGCGCCGCGCAGATCGGTCTTTCCGCCGAGGACGTCTTCGACGCCGCCGACGGTCTGCTCAGCGGCAGGCTGAGCGCCGCCGCGTGGCGCGCGCACCTGCGTGACGGCGACTGCGGGTCTGCCACGGTCGTCACCGAAGAATCGGTGGAACCAGCGCCAGCCAACGAACCGGCGGAGGCGCCCGCGGTCACGGCGCGGCGGCTCTCCGGCAGTCGGCCCGATCGCAGCCCGCGGGGGCGCGGAGCACCAAGCAAGCCCGCATGATCGAGATGCTCCAACGGCCGGAGGGCGACCGTCGAGCAGATCGCCGAGGCGATGGGGTGGGCCTGCCACACCGTCCGTGGCGCCTTGGCCGGTGCGCTGAAGAAAAGGCTCGGGCTCACTATCAGCTCGCAGAAGAGCGCGGACGGCCCGCGCGTGTATCGGATCGGTGCGTGATGGAAACCCCGTCAATGCGGTGGCTCCATATTAGTGACGCGACCCATCGGGCGATCGTCGATGCCACCATCTTTCCGTTCCACGAAACCGGCCGGCGGCAGACCGACGGCAGCTGGCTGATCCCGGTCTCCGATGAGGTTGCCGAACGCATCGATCAGCTGCGGCTGCCCGGCGAGAGCGACGACGATGTCCTCGCCCGGTCCATTCGCGAGCATCGGGGCGACAAACCGAACTGAGCATCCTGATAAGGATCCCGGGCGATCCGGGCACCACGCCCCAGCCCGGATCATGGCCGCCGGGCCCTGTGCCCGGCGGTGCTCGTTTCAGTGCCGTACAGTCGCATCGTTTCGAACACCCTGCGAAGTGTGTACGAGCGGACGATGGACACGATCGTGAAAATCGAACCCAGCACCAGGTTGTCGCCGAGGCTGACCCGCAACCCGAACAGCGGGAAGACGATGATCTGCGTCAGCAGCGCGACGACAAAGCCGACGCCGACGTTGGCGATCGCCTCGACCAGCGACATGCGGCGCGATTGCGTGCCGCCCGCAGCCTCCGCGTGCGCGTTCATGCCGCTTTGGGCAGCCGCTCGGCAGCGACCTCGTCGAATGTTCGGCCATCGCCATCGAGCGTGGCCTGCCGGTCGCTGGACTTCTGCCATCGGCTCACGATCACGTCGCAGTAGCGCGGCTCGATTTCCATACCGAAGCAGCGGCGACCCGACTTCTCGGCGGCAACGAGGGTCGTACCGCTGCCGGCAAACGGCTCGTACACCGTATCGCCACGAGCACTGTTGTTGAGGATCGGCCGCAGCATGCACTCGACCGGCTTCTGGGTCCCATGCACCGTCGCCGCGTCGTCATCAGCATTCGCTGCGATCTGCCACACCGTCGATTGGTCGCGTGCACCTTTCCAGCGGGACTCGCCGCCATCGCGGACGGCATAGAAGCACGGCTCGTGCTGCCAGTGGTAATGGCCGCGACTGAGCACGAAGCGGGTCTTCACCCAGATCAGCTGTGCGCGGATGCCGAAGCCGCAAGCCTCGAGGCTGTCGACAACCGTCCGCCCGTGAACGCCAGCGTGCCACACGTAGGCGACATCGCCCGGGAAAAGCGCCCACGCCTCGCGCCAATCGGCGCGGTCGTCGTTGCGGACGGCGCCGGTGCGTGCCGTCACCGACACGCCGGCGTCGTTGCGCCAGGAGGGATCGTAGTTCACCCCATAGGGTTGATCGGTGACCATCAGGTGAAGATGGGTGCCGCCAAGCAACCGCCTGACGTTGTCGGCCGACGTGGCATCGCCACACAACAACCGGTGCTCGCCACACAGCAACCGGTGCTCGCCGAGCAGCCACAGATCCCCGGGNCGCGACACCGGATTAACCGGCGGTTCGGGGACGACGTCGTCGTCGCCGGCGAGGCCATCGCCGTCATCAAGCGGTGCCAGCAACCGATCCAGGTCCTCGCCTTCGAACCCGGTGAGATCGAGATCGAAGCCGGCGGCATTCAGCGCATGCAGTTCGGCGGCGAGCAGTTCGTCATCCCAGCCCGAAAGCTCGGCAAGCCGATTGTCGGCGATCCGGTAGGCCCGGACCTGCTCCGGTGTCAGGTGCGACAACCGGATGATCGGCACCTGGTCGAGCCCAAGGTGCTCTGCCGCCAGCAGCCGGCCATGACCGGCAACGATCTCGCCGTCGTCCGCCACCATCACCGGCGTCGTCCAGCCGTACTCGACCAGCGAGGCGGCGATTTTGGCGATCTGATCTTCGGAGTGGGTGCGCGCATTGTTCGCGTACGGCTTCAGGCGTGCGACAGGCCACTGCTCGATCTGCTCGGGCAGGAAACGAAGCGTCATCGGGAAATTCCAGTGGCTTGGGATGGTAACCGGGTCAGCGGTCTGACGACATGGACCCGCACTGGACCCCGGAGTCCACCCGGAAGCCAGCTTTGCGTCCACCTATCTTGTTCATATTGCTTTATTATCTGGCAAAAGGCTGGATTTCCGGCCGCTGCCTCCGGTGGACTCCGGGGTCCACCTCATCAGCCACTGTGGAGTCTAGTCTAACCTTTTGTCGTTATTGAGTTATTTGTGGCACCGCTGGCCGAGAGGTAAGCTGCCAGTGAACCCCGAAATCCAGCTGGAATCCGCCCCTGAATCCAAGCTAAGCATTTGTTTTAATGAAAAAGCCACCGATGGTGGCTTCTGGCTCAGGTGGCTTCCCAAATTTTGTGGCTGACGCTAGCGGACTTTCGGGCCACGCCCACCAGCATAGGTTGCGTTCCCGGGAAGGAACCGCTCCGCCTCACACCATCGCTCGCTCTCGCCTTCGGCCCGAAGCGCCCGCCCAACCAGCGGGCCGCTTCAGCGACAACTCAAACTCTGCGAACACCATACATGTTGCGAGATATCATGTCAATAACTCAATATATTGTGCGCAGGAGCGCGCACAAACCCTCAGTGGTTCGTTTGAATGCCAAGGACTACGATGAAAATGCCCTACGCTTGCTTATTGCGAGAATAAGCCAGACGAAGCTACTGGCCGGCCGGAAGCAAGCGGTTCCGCCGGCGCCCACCTTCACCCGAGTGGCGGGCCCAGCCCCGGTGCGCTACCTTCGTCGGCGGCATGACGCGGAGGGCGAGTGATGACCACTGAGGCGAAATTCATCCCGGTCCTGGTGCGCGAGACCGGCGGCGACGACAGGAAAACATGTTTCCCCAGCCGCGCAGGGCGCTGCTGCAGGTCGCCGAGCTGCCAGCAGACCTGCTGCGCGAGAACTTCCAACAAGTCATCAACGAGTTCGCGTCGCTGATGGACGGGATCGACGATACGGACAAGTACTCGGTCGACAGCGTCACCCTTTCCTGTCTATCACGGCAGGCGGAAAGGTCGCCCTGATCGGCGAGTTGAGCGCCGGCGCGTCCTCCGGCATCACCGTGGTGATGAAGCGGAATTCGCCGTGTCTGGCGTAGCCGGATCTCCCGGCGCATTTCAGACGACCGGTGAGTTCTACACGTGCGATCTCCAGCGCATCGTCGACTTCGACGGCGGAATGCTGATCAGGCGCATCGTCAATGATTTCCCGCTGTACCCGGCGAACTTCTATGCCGTCGACCGTGCGGTAATCGAGCGAGAAGCCCGGTCGGTCGTCTGGATCGTCGATGCACAACCGTTCTTCAATGCGTATGCGCGACCAAGTGCCAATCAGATCGGCATCAATCTGTTTACCATCCTGTCGATTCTGGCGCTCCCGAGACTCTCCAGGTACCTCGACGACGTTTTGCGCAGCGATTCGCTCTCGATCAACCAGGCGATCCAGTTCAGCAGCCACCCGACTGCGGACGTGCTTGCCGAGGTCGATGGGCTCTTCGCCACATGGAGCAGGATACACTGGCAGCTGCAGGAGCACGGCGGTTGGGTCCTCGCCGAATTTCCCGCGACCCGGGACTATCCTACTATGTCGGAATGCTACGGTTTATGCTATTCCACGAGATTGGGCATTGGAACTACGAAAGGTTCACCACGACCGCGCAGCAGCTGTTGCATGATCGGACGGTCGAACACATGCGGGATTATCTCCCTTGTTTTGCCGAAATCAACGGCGATGCCGCTGCGACATGGATTGCCGAGCACCTCGGCGATGATTGCAGGCGAGCGAAGTGGATCAAGGAAATCACTGCCGACAGCATGGCCGCGTTCGCCTGCGAAATGTTTTGTTTGGCGCAGCGGCAGCAACGGGACTGGTACGCATCGCTGGCGATATCTTTCGGGATCATGAAATACTACGAATTCTACGCTAGCACGCTCGGCGAGATTAGCTACGAAGCCCATCCACCGACTGTCTTTCGCGAAGGGTTACTTTATCATATCCTATCCCGCGAAAAATATGTCTCCGCGCCAATTTCTGACCGAGGAGTTCGGCGCTGGTGGCATTGCGGGCGAGTTGATGTCGAACGTGCTCTCCGCCTACGTCCGCAGCCAGCCGGTCTAGCCCGGGCTATGCATCGAGGTTGGCGGGTGTAGAGCAGCCCATTGTAATCGCCTAGGTGTTTGATCCCGGACTTTGATGGTGCGATCTTTTCACGGGAGTGGAAGGAGGCCCTATGGGACAGGTTCTGCACCGGGGCGCCCGGACGACAGAGGCGGTGCGTCGAGCGATACAAAATTGTCCAGAGAGCCTGAGGGCGCTGTCGAAGCGCTACGGGATCAACCAGAAGACCGTTGCGAAGTGGAAGAAGCGGACATCAACGTCCGATCTGAAGACGGGACCGAAAGAGCCGCATTCGACAGTGCGTTCGATCGAAGATGAGGCGATTATTGCCGCGTTTCGCCGCCACACGCTGTTGCCACTGGACCATTGCCTGTACGCGCTTCAGCCGACGATCCCGCACCTGACGCGCTCGTCGCTGCATCGGTGTCTGTAGCGCCACGGCATCAGCCGATTGCCCGATGTCGCAGAAGACAAGCCGGCACAGAAAAATTCAAGGCGTATCCCATCGGCTATTTCCACATCGATAGTGCAGAAGTGCAGACTGCCGAGGGAAGCTTTATCTCTCCGTACCAGTGATCGCACGAGCACATTCACCGTCGTGCAGGTCGCAAGCAAAACCGGGCGCACGTCCGCATCCGCCTTCCTTTCAGCCCTCATCGAGGCCGTGCCCTACAAGATCCACACCGTGCTCACCGACAATGGCATCCCGTTCACCTTCCCACCGCGTTATGCAGACGGTCCAACCGCACGCCACATGACGCACATGTTCGACATGCGATGCCAGGAAAACGGCATCGAGCATCGCCTGACAAAGGTGAAGCATCCGTGGACCAATGGTCAGGTGGAAAGAATGAACCGGACTATCAAGGACGCCACCGTCAAGCGCTTCCACTATGACGATCACGCCAAGTTCGAAACGCACCTCGCCAATTTCATCGCAGCATACAACTTTGGCAGAAGACTGAAGACCCTGCGCGGCCTCACCCCATACGAATACATCTGCAAAGTCTGGACTTCACAGCCAGAACGATTCACACTCGACCCAATCCATCAAATGCCGGGACTAAACACGATCCAGTCCCGTCTTTTCCTGCACGCCGGCGCCTACTGGCTGCAGTGGAGCTTCGCGCGGTGATGCTCAGGCGCTCTTCCGCGGCTACGATTCGTCAAGACCGCCGCCCGCGTCGTCGAGATGAAGACGAAGATCAAGGTCCACCTGCCGACCAGATCGCCCGATGCGCTGTTAATCGGACGCATAGCCTGCGGCGACGAGGTCGTTTCGGCATTCTTCTGCGGTGTAGAGGGCGCAGATGTCGCCGACGGCTTGCCAGAGGGCGTTGATGGTTCTGGCGCCGATGCGTCGGAGGTGGGCTTTGAGCTTGGCGAAGGCCATTTCGATCGGGTTCAAATCCGGACTGTAGGGCGGCAGGAAGAGGAACCAGGCGCCACGCTGATCGAGGATGGCCTTGGCCTTTTCGCTCTTGTGGACGGCGAGGTTGTCGAGGATGACGACGTCGCCGGCCTCCAGGGTCGGGGCGAGCTGGGTCTCGACCCAGAGGTCGAACATCTGGCGGTTCATCGGCCGATCGATGATCCACGGTGCGGTCAGGCCATCGCAGCGCAAGGCCGCGACGAACGTCTGCGTTCGCCAGTGGCCGAACGGCGCCTGCGCCCTCAGCCGCTGGTGGCGCCGGGCCCGGCCACGCAGCCGTGTCATTTTCGTCGTCGTCGCCGTTTCATCGACGAAAACAAGGCGGTGAGGCTCCTGGCGCATGCGCGGCTGCCGGGCGGACCGCCACTCCCGGCGGTCTGCACGGATGTCGTCGCGCCCGCACTCCGAAGCCAGCAGCGTTTTTTTGAAGGAGAAGCCCGCCTTCACCAGCAGCCGGGACAGCGACGCCGGGTGGGCCTGCACACCCACCGCCTGCAGAAGCCTGGCAGCCAGTTCCGGCATGGTCATGTCGGGCTCCGCCTCGACCCAGGCGACGATCCTGTCGCGTTGCGCCTGAAGCGTGCCGCCACCCGCCGGACGACCCTGGCGTGCCGGCGCCGTCGAACCCGAGACCGCCACCCGCCGCGCCAGCTTCACCGCAAAACTGGCACTGACCCCGAACCGTCGCGACGCCTCGCGGCGCGAACCGCCGGCGTCGATGCACCCTTGAACACGATCCCGGAGATCCGTCGAGTAAGGCCGTCCCATGATCCACCTCCGCGGACGGTGAATCACAAATCCACGTCCAGGGGAATCTGGAGGCTTCTGTGAGGTCGCGAACGGAATGTCGGGCGTGGCGTGGCGCGACCTCATTGAAGCCGGATTGAGCGAACCCGCGGATGGCCGGGGAGCTATGGGGATTGTTTTTCCGTCCGAATGGGCCGGGACCGGTTCGGGCGGCTCTGCAGGGTGAGCGACGTGGGACGATCAGGGACGGCGATACCCGCCGGTCGATGCTGGCGGTAAGCGGAACCGCGCGTTTGGTGGGCGCCGCGCCCGCCATGGCGCTGCCGCGAAGGCTGTCGGGCAAGACGGTGCGTGCCGGCCCGTGGCAGCGCCCGTGCCGGAAGGGGGAGCGGCGGCAAGGATGCCGGCGGCTCATGAGGTGTCCTGCCGGACAGAGGGCGGGACGATGGCGAAGGTGATCATGGCGCCACCGCAGCAGGGGCAGCGATCGAAGGCAGGAACTGCCTGCGAGTCCAGCGGGATGTCCGTCGCCGGCTTGCTGGTCGGTGGAGCGGCCAGCAGCTCTCGGCACAGCGCGAGCTTCGCGGCGCGGTGGCCGTTTGCGAGGAAGCCGTAATGGCGGATGCGATGGAAGCCGTCCGGCAGGGTGTGGATCAGGAAGCGGCGGATGAATTCATCGGCAGCGAGGACCATCAGCTTCGCCTTGCCGTGGTGGCGATAGTCCTTCCAGCGGAAGGCGACGCTGCTGCCGGTGACGTCGACCAGGCGCGAATTGGCGATCGCGACGCGGTGGGTGTAGCGACCGAGATAGGCCAGCACCTGTTCGGGCCCGCCGAACGGCGGCTTCGCATAGACCACCCATTCGATGCGCCGCAGATCGCGGAGGCGCCGAACGAAGCCGGCCGGGTCGGCGAGGTCGGCAAGATCACCGAAGAAGCCGAGCTGGCCAGCTTCGAAAGCGGCGCGCAGCTCATCGATGAACAGCCGGCGGAACAGTCGGGAGAGGACGCGGACCGGCAGGAAGAAGCCGGGCCGGCAGGCGATCCAGCGGGTGCCGTCTGGCTCCGGGCCACCACCCGGCACGACGCAATGAACATGGGGATGATGCTGCAGGGTTTGGCCCCAGGTGTGGAGCACGGCAACCAGACCGATCTCGGCGCCGAGGTGCTTCGGATCGGCGGCGATCCGGCGCAGCGTCTCGGCGGCCGTACGGAACAGGATGGCGTAGACCGTCTGCTTGTTCTGGAAGGCGATCTCGGCCGCCCCCGCCGGCATGGTGAAGACGACGTGGAAGTATGGCACCGGCAGCAGCTCGGCCTGCCGGGCCGCCAGCCACTCGGCGCGGGCGTGGCCCTGGCACTTCGGGCAGTGGCGGTTGCGGCAGGAGTTGTAGGCGTAGCGGACGAAGCCACAGTCGGCGCAGCTCTCCGCATGGCCGCCCAGCGCCGCCGTCCGGCACAGCGCGATGGCGCTCATCACCCGCCGTTCGACCCGGCCCAGATGGCCGTCGTGCGCCTGGCGATAAGCATGCCCATGGCGGCGAAAGATATCCGCTACTTCCCATGCAGCCGCCATCCTGTGGCTGGATCAGGCGGGCGGAACGACCTCCAGCGTCAGCCGGTCGAGCGGGCTCTGCGTACGTCGGATCAGGCCGTTCGAGACCCGCGTGTAGCGCGCCGTGCTCGACAGGTTGTTGTGTCCGAGCAGCACCTGGATGATGCGGATATCAGTGCCGCTCTCCAGGAGATGGGTGGCGAAGCTGTGGCGCAGCGTGTGCACCGTCACCCGCTTGTCGAGACCGGCCGCCTCTGAGGCCGAACGGCACGCTGCGTAAAGCACCTGGACGTCGATCGGCTTCGTCTCCTCGCGGCCAGGGAACAGCCACTGCCGCGGTCGGGGNATCCGAAGGATGTCGAGCAGCTGCACCGACAGCATGACGGTGCGGTCCTTGCCACCTTTGCCCGCTTCCACCCGGATCACCATCCGGCTGCTATCGACATCACCAACCTTGAGGCCGACCGTCTCCGACGCCCGAAGCCCTGCCGCATAGGCCGTCGTCAGTGCTGCCCGCGTCTTCAGGCTCGGCACCGCCTCGAAANNCCGCACCACCTCGTCGGTACTCAGCACGACCGGCAGCTTCCGTGGCTCACGGGCGTACGGAATGCGCTCGGGNATCTCGCCGTGGCTGAGCGTGACGCCGTANAANAACCGCAGCGCGCACACGATCTGGTTCAACGCCGGCCAGGAAATCCCGGTGGAAACCAGGTGGACCTGGAAGGTGCGCACATCTTCCAGACCGAGCCGATCCGGCGAGCGACCAAAATAACGGCTGAACTTCGAGACCGCGTGAACGTAGGATCGTTGCGTCGCCGGCGACAGATTGCGGACCGTCATGTCCTCGGTCATGCGGCGGCGCAGAGGGCTCATCTCGGCCATTGGGGTGCTCCTGTCCTGAGGATCGCGCTTCAACAAACCGCAATCCTCTCAGACGGAAGCTGTCCCCACTAACCGATCACCCCAATCCCGCGACAGCGGGTTCGTTCAATCCCGATTCCGCCTTCACGCTCGATGCTCTAGTTATCAGAGCCCGGAAGCGCTGGTTTCTTTGGATCATCCGTTGCGGGTGATCCGATCGGTCGTGAACGCGGCTCTGGAGCGGCTGTCGGGCGAGTTCAACGCGCTCTATTCGCCCTATGGCCGGGCCTCGATCGCGCCGGAGAAGCTGCTGCGGGCGTTGCTGATCCAGGCGTTTNTCGGCATCCGCTCGGAACGGCAGTTGATGGAACAGGTGCGCTACAACATGCTGTTCCGGTGCTTCATCGGCTTGTCGATGGACGCCGTCGTGTGGGACGTGACGGTGTTCACCAAGAACCGCGACCGGTTGCTCGAAGGCGATATCGCCCGCGAATTTCTGCTCGCCGTGCTGGCCGATCCGCAGGTCNGACCCTTGCTGTCGAGCGAGCATTTCTCGGTTGACGGCGCGCTGATCGCGGCCTGGCCGTCTACGAAGAGCTTCCAGCCCAAGGACGGCAGCGGCACGCCGTCCGATCCGGGCCGTAATAGAGAGCGGGATTTCCGAGGCGAGAAGCGGTCGAACGAGACCCATCATTCGACGACCGACCCGCAGGCGCGGCTTTATCGCAAGGGCGACGGGCAGCAGGCGAAGCTCGCCTGACTCGGCCACGTGCTGATGGAGAACCGCAACGGACTCATCGTCGATGCCGAACTGACCCAGGCCACCGGCTGGGCCGAGCGCGCCGCCGTCCTGGCGATGATCGAGACCGTGGCGCCAAGCGGCGGCGTGACGCTCGGCGCCGACAAGGCTTATGACGCGGCATCCCACGTCGCCAATCTGCGCGCGCAGGGCGTGACCCCGCACGTCGCCCAGAACACCTCGAACCGCTGCTCGGCCATCGACGGCCGCACCGCCCGCCACGCCGGATACGCGATCAGCCAGCGCATCCGAAAACGCATCGAGGAACCGTTCGGCTGGATCAAGGAAGCGNGGGGCTTCCGGCAAACAAAACACCGAGGCCGCGATCGGGTCCGATGGATGTTCACTCTGCGAGCCGCAGCCTACAATCTCATCCGACTGCCGACGCTCTTGGCCGCGACTTGACCGGAAACCCACCCCAAAACCGGCCGTCAAACCGTCGCTTGACAGCTAACCCCACCGTAAGTCCCTATTACATAAGCCAAATCTGCCATACTGAAGGCAAAGCTCCGCAACCTACTAATACCAGCGGCATCAGGCCATGACCGCTTTGGCCCATTCTCGTGTGGCGATGGAGGTGATCTTGTCTGGCTGGTTCATCAAGGCCATCCAGGCGGCGCAACAAGCATCGACGATGGCGTCGTAGGAGCTGAAGACGCGGTTGGACAGGTGGTTCTGGCGGAGATACTGCCAGATGTTCTCCTGCGGGTTCAGCTCGGGACTGTAGGGCGGCAGGATCACTGTGCTGACGGTGTCGGGCAGGGTCAGCCTGCCGCCCGGCTTGTGCCACCCGGCGCCGTCGACGATGACGACGGCGTGGGCACCGGTGTGACGGCCTCGCCGATCGCGGCCAGATGCAGGGTCATGGCTTGCTTGTCGGCATAGGGCAGCACCAGGCCTGCGCCGGTGCTGCGGGCGTGCTCGGGGATGGCGGCTGCGACCAGGGCGGCGAAGTTTNTTATGCGCTTCGATGGCGGCGGGATCCTGGGCCGGGTTGTGCGGCCGCACGGACAGATGGCGGAACCCGAGCCGCCGCAACAGGGCGCCGACGCTGCGCTCGGCCAGATGCACGCCGAAGCGGGCCTCGATCACCTTCGCGAGGTCGATCCGGCGCCAGCGCACCACGCCGTGCTCGGCCAGATCCGGACCGGACCGGACCAACGCCGCCAACTCGGCCTGATGCTCCGGCGACAGGCGGGGCTTGGCGCCCGGCGGCTTGCGGTCCGACAGACCGGCCAGGCCCTCCTGGTTGAAGCGATGCACCCAGTCGCGCAAGGTCTGACGATCCATGCCGCAGCTCTGCGCCGCCTCGGCACGGCTGCGACCCTCCATCACCAGCGCCAGCGCCAACATCCGCCGTGCCGCGTTCGCATCCGTGCTGCACGAGGCCGCCCGACGAAGGCCTGCCGCATCGTGCTCGCTCCGCGTAATTGCAATCGCCATCCCTGCCCCATGCAAATCAGATCGGCACAGGCAATCATACATGCGCCAGCCGCGAAAGCGGCGAGTCAGCGTCCCATGCCGCTGGTATAAGCAGATCCCGATAGCGTCGATCAGCTGCGCCTCAGCAAATTGGTATTCTGCATCCGCTCTTCATCGCCAAATCGCGACGTTTTTGGAGCGCAGAAAGGACGCGCCGAGGATGATCGTTTGCAGGCGCAAGCGGAACTGGGGTTCCTGTGACCTGTTTGCCGCATACCAGTGACAGGCCAAGCAGCGGCAGCGTAATATCAATTATGGCGGGTGGGCACTCCGGAAACGACGCGGACTGTGACCTGATGGGGTGGACAACCGAATACTAGGCGTTTCCAATGGGCTATGCCACACCCGCCACCCTGCACGCATAATTCAGGCTGAAAAGCTACGATCCCTCGGGCTGTCCCAGGCCAAGCGCTCTTGCAACTGGAATTAAGAACACATACTCAGCGAGCTTTTGGTTTGGGCGGTGCCCGAGGCTACGAGCCGTCGGCGACCCCGCCATTTTCCGGTTATCAGCATGACGCGGCGTGCCGCCTGCGTCCCGTGGATCTTCCCCAGTGGGNGACACCGGCAGGAAGAAGCAGTTCTGCTTCCCGAAACAGTTCTCTACATACTGAATAAGCCCCTTGGACACTCTGTCCGACAAGGCCATCCGGCTCGCCTCAGAAGTACCGTTCGGCAAAGCGGATCCGATTTTCGGGAGGCATTCCCTAGCGATATTAGATATATTAGCACACTCGCCTAGGGCATTCTGCATGACTTGTGTACTAAAGACCGAGTACTTCCCTGGAAGGCCTTCATCAGGCGCATGTGGGGACGGTACCAGGATCTGCATATCCTCCATGCGCTTGAAAAACTCATCCAGAAAATACTGCTCACCATCTTCTAACATGTTCGCATTAAGGTAGCTCGTGGCAAAAAGATCCGCCTTTGGAACAACACATATGAAGGTTGTTTCATTAAGCTTCTCCTCCCCGATTTCGCCGCGCAACAAATGGATGAGCTCCGTCATAAGCACGAACTGGTCGAGCGAAATGCCGCCTGCGGCCTTAGAAGCACCCTTCTTATCCGCGTCCTTCCTTTCATCATCAGTGCGCTTGAAACTCTCCCGAACTTGCCGCCAGAGATGGTACTCGTCCTTGTCAGGTAGTACCTCGCGGATGCTTGGTTCCACAGTGAAGTCGAACAGAAACACAATGGTCCGTGCATTACGAAGGATCCTTCTAAGGTCCGGATTCGGCGCCTCCCCGCTCACGATCGTTCGAACGTCCTCGCCTGCAACATCAAGGAAAACGAAGTGGACTTGTTCAAATGGACGATCCAAAGGCGCAACTGCGAACTCGATACGGTTCTTGGCTCCACGCCTCGTAGGTGGTTCGATAGAACCAGCCCGATTCTTCTCGTTAAGTTCTTGCAGCGAATCGCGGGCAAGCACTCCCTCTGGCCGCGCGATACAGCCTATAGATGTTGCGGCATTATAAAATGTAGAAAGGCCGGCCATCATCAACGAAGACTTCCCCACGCCGGGCGAACCCAAAAGCACAATGGGATGGGTATCCTTTTCCTTTGGATACCAGCCGCAGGCTTGGGCGCTGCCGGTGGGTTTGTGGGCGCAGGTAAAGTGAACGACCTTCTTAATCTCGTCGAACCACTTAGCATCGCGCTCAAGGTCCTCATCGCTAGCCTTCTGTGTAAGGCTAGATACAAAACCCTGGGAAAGACCTAAATTGGTCGTTGATAATAGCGTTCGGCTATTTATGAGCGCAGTCAGAAGCTCGATGGGTACGTATGTTCTTTCGGGAAGGTGGTAAGGCGTATCCATTGTTATAGCGTCGCCGCACAGTTCCTTGTAGTCTTTAACTTTCTGGCTCTTATGACCAAGAAGTATCGCGAGCAAGAGGCGAGCGCGCTTAATCCCATTTTTTTGCCTTGGAGGTCGCTGGTGCCGGGCAAAGACGATGCAGCGGTTCTATTAGCCGATCCCAGAGAATCTTCATAGAAATCTNATGTATGCGGCATAAAATGGGCAGCATTCTTGTAGAATTTCGCGTAGCTGCTTTATGTGTTCGTTTATTTCATCCTCGCTTGTGCTCGGTAAGTTGGTGCTAGCGTTGACTCCACGAGATCCAGTTCGGTTGTGGGCAGAGGTAATTCCAAGCTTCTTCCGCAGNGAGCTCACTTCCCATTGTTCAGCGATGATATCCCATACCATGCCTACACCGGAGGGTTCCATGCCGGTTAGCAGTATGTTCTCAGTCTTTCCAGCCTCCTGAGTGGCATCGCCGATTAGCGGGAAGTTAGCGTATAACTTGGCCCAGTCATAAGGATCAAAAGCGTCGCGGAACTTAGAGGCCTCTATTGCACCAACAGAGCCATCGTGTTCACCGCGATAATTTATTGTTATGCCATCAGCGTCAAGAGAATGGATGTACTCGCGCTGTTCGCGTTCATATGGCGTGCTATCTGATGCTACGCGCTCATAGGCATAATTGCGCCGCTCTAATGTCCTTTCAACTCCTTCGATAAATCGCCTAATTTCGTCTATCTTATTATCGAGATGCATTCGCGCGGCATCGGTAAACATATATTCAAAACTGCCCTCAAGGGACGCGCCAAGTTCGGATCCACATGCAGGACAGATAATACTAGATGTCCGGTCGGTTGCGGTGTTTATGAAGTCAGAGATGGTATTTGGAATTAGCGGTTTGGGCACGATGCACCCCCCTTGTTAACTGCCTTGTGCCAAGCATGAAGCAAGACATCGAATCGGTAATTAGTCGTAGGCGACTTGTCAATAACGAGACTCCGACGAGACTAACCCGAAAAACGCACGTTCGTTGGCGGATGTAGCGTAAGCCCTTGAACAGATTTAGGATCTGGTGCTAAAGCCTGAAGCTGTCGTTTCCGGGGCCGTACCTGTCATGGTTGATCCGACGATACCGATTCCCGGCCTGTCAGCTGTGTCCGGCAAGCCGGTGGTGGCCCGGTT
Organism: Defluviicoccus sp.; assembly: GCA_013414705.1. GTDB lineage: Bacteria > Pseudomonadota > Alphaproteobacteria > Rhodospirillales > Defluviicoccaceae > Defluviicoccus. The sequence goes on along the minus strand of CP058705.1, from coordinate 169,092 downwards.
GTGAATCGGCCCTTTAATTGCGGGTAGCCTGTCAAGGCTTTTCGTGGTGTCGGCGCCGGGGTCATGGTCCTTTCCGAGGTCGANGGCCTCATGATGATGTTCGGGTCGGGTGCCTCAACGTATGGAACGACATGCGGCGGAGCTGTCATCAGCCGATTGACCGAGGTCACCTCAACCACCGTCCCGGCGGGGACATCACGGGTTCCGCAACGGGGCCCGAGAGACGATTGGCGGATCAGGCCATCTTCGGCTGTCCCCATTCGAAGACGGTGCCGTCGACCCAGATGCAATGGAGAATGATCGCCATTTTGCGGGCGATCGCCACCTTGGCCTTCTTGGCACCGATGCGCTTCATCAAGCGGACGCCCCAGGCCTTGAGCGTTGACCCCTTGTGGGTGCGGTGGAGAAGCACCCGTGCCGCTTCGAACAGGTAGGATCGCAACAACCGATCGCCCCAGCGGGAGATACGGCCATTGGTGTCCATATCGCCGGATTGGCGACGACGAGGCGTCAGGCCGAGATAGGCGCCGACGGCGACCGCTGATTGAAAGCGCGAGGGATCGTCGATGGTATGGCGGAAGGTCAGGGCGGTCACCACGCCGACGCCCGGGACGGTCATCAGCCGCCGGGTCGTCGCATCGGCCCGGGCAAGACGTCTGATTTCGTCATCGAGCTTTCTCTGCTGGCGGCAAACCGGCTCATGAATGGCGAGCAGCGGATCAATGATTGGTCGCAGTACGTGGTCCTCGACCAGGAGTTCGCACACCTGTTGGCGGAAGCGCGAACCGATCGCCCGGCTGAACAGCAGGCCGTTTTCCTTGAGCAGGCTTCGCACCTGGTTCTCGAGATCCCGGCGGATGCCGACGAGCCGGGCGCGCGCGACCAGCGTCGACCGGATGGTCTGGCTCTGCTGGCTCTTGATGCGGACTTCGCGATACCAGCCGATGCGGACGAGTTCGGCAAGGCCGCGCGCATAATTCTGGTCGCTCTTGTTGATCCGCACCGACAGCGCGGCATTGGCGTGACGCGCGTCCATGCAGACGACCGGCAGCCCTACCCGCTTGAGTTCATGCCAGAGCCAGCTCGCCATGGCGCCCGTCTCGAAGCCGATGCGATCGGCAAAGGGCACTCGCTTGCGGATCACCGCGGCCAATGCCCCGGGCTCTGACTTCGCCTTGCCTTCGAAGACGAAATTGCCGGCCTCATTGACGACACAAACCGCGGCTTCCTTCTGGGAAACATCCAAGCCGACGTAATGCTTCATCGTCCGCTCCCCATTCCCTTGGTGCTGATCGCGTAAGCTGCTCGGGAAACCTGTTCTACAGGCGAACTAGGACCGCAATTACTACCACTGCTCCCTTCGGGGACGGTCAAAGGCGGACAAACTGCGTACGCTGGCCGCGAAACAGCTGATGTCCGCTCGGCACACCATTCCTACATCGATCCACGACGAAGCCCTGGATTTGCGGTGCTTGTCTCTCCCGCCGTATCGCCCCTCAATCGAGCCGTATCTCCAACCGACCCGCCAGGACGACGAGGAACCGCCAGGCAACCAGCCCCGACCGGCCGCCCCTTAGCCGGGCAGAGCTGAGCGCTTCCCGAGTGAAGGCGCTGGAATGGCGCTGGACCGAAGGAGCTGCAATGTTCAGTCTTGGCGATCGATCAACCGGTGTCGGGAGGAGCCGCATGACCAGGACAAGACCGTTGAGCCGAACAGTGAGAGTCGTCGAGGGCTCACGTACGGTTCTAAGAGCATGCGGGGTGCGACTCCTCCGCGCGACTCGCTTCCGGATTCGAGCGGCTCGATCGCCGCCGGCGGTGTCTGGAACGCGGCAAATCAAGGAACAGGGCCGAACCGACGTTTAATGACCCAAACCGCCGAGTGTCAGTACTTCCAAGAGTCGCAATCAAACCATAGCGAACGAAATTGCGTCCGAGTCGCAAATATGCGCGAATGGGATAGTGCGATCACCGACCGGATGCGCGCCCTCCATGTGCACCATAGCCATAATGCCCCGCCAGCACCCCCAGCGCTGCGATGAGAATGCCCTGCGCATGCTTCTCGTTGACCGGCCTGCCGCCCCAGCCCTGCCGCATCGCCCACTCCCGCACCGAGCGCTGCAAGCCGACGACATGCCAGACGCACGAGCCGGCCGGGCTGCCGAGCCCGCCAAGAGCGTCCAGCGCAGAACTCATACGACGACGTGCGTCGACCTGCGCGTCGGAGAGATCAGTCCCGCCACCGCCACCCGGCAGCCTGACGAGCGGCATGCAGCGGATGGCATCGAACCGGGCGACGGTGAACTGCGCCTGGAAGTCCCGCGCTGAGTCATGCATGTCCTTGGTGATCGTGCCAGCGCGCAGCATGATCCCGAGCGTGTCGACCGTGCGGTGGTGCACCACNTGGCCGCCCTCGGGATCGGCCTCGTACACCGGCTCGATCATGTCGTCCTGCCGCCGGATTACCGGCAGACCGGCAACGGCAATCGCGGATACCTTCCGCCTGCGTCGTGCCATCACGCCACCTCCCGCCGGCCGTAGAGCCGCGTCGCCTCGTTGACGAGCGCCTGCCGCGTCCAGTCGTCCTGAACATCTGCCGGCCTGATCACCACGACCCCTTGCTTGCGCCACGCCGCACGGCGCATCGCAAACAGGTCTTCCTCCGTGGATAGTGCGCGCGGCAGGTGCCGCCCCAAAGATCCGCGCATCTCGCTACGCACGGGTCACCTCCCGCAGGCATGCGGCGTAGCCGGCAACGTCGACGATCGAGTCGAGATGCGACGGGTTGCGGGTGAGCCGTGCCAGCTTCAGATTGATCAGGCACAGCGCCACCTGCGCCGCAGCAACCTCGGTCCCCAGCACCAGCGACCAGCGTCGAGCGATCTGGGTAAACAATTCCTGCGGCGGCCCGTAGATGCCTTCGCGGTGCTCGATCACGCCAGCGGCGTGTTGGAGGAGCATGGCGCCGTTCATCGGACAGCTCCCATGCCATGAACAATCGCCCAGTTCAGCAGCGCCAATGCATCGGCCTCATTGTCATCGATGGGGCAGAAACCGAGCTTGCGAACCGCCTCGATCACCGCCTGCTTGTCGGCATTTCCCTTGCCGGCGATGTGCCGCTTGATGGTGCCGACCGGCACACCCTGGTACGGGATGCGGTTCGCCTCGGCCCAGGCGGTGAGATGCGCCAGGTAACCTCCGTAGGCGTGGCTGGCTGCCGTCCCGGCGTGCCGCCTGACTTCTTCGAAGACGACGACACCGACGCCGCCCGACGTCTCGTCAATCTCCTGCAGCCACGCCCGGAAGCGCAGCCAGATCATGCCGCCGCCCTCGAACCGGCCGGGGCGGAACTCGTGCACGCCACTGGCGATCGCACCATCACGATTGCGCACCGCCCAGCCGGTGCGCTGGCCGAGATCGAGCGCGAGGATCACCGGCGTCGTCGGCGTGCCACCCGCAAGCATTTCGATGGGCACCGGTGCCGTGACGCTTGCATCAGCATGTCGTTGGACCAGAGTCTGGGTAGCCATGATCGTCTCCTCATCTCAGGGTCATCGTGGTGAGGATGGCGGCGGGGAACTGCCAGGAACGCCGCCGCCATCCGCTCTCTGCGGGTTTGACTTCGCGTCGGGAGGGCCGGTTGCCTGGCTCATCCAGATGCGTGCGGCTTCGATGCGATCGCCTTCAATCAGCGGACTGAGTCCGTAGGCGTCGAAAATTGCGTCGTAGTCGAGGCACGTACCGGCAGGCTCTGCTGCGGCAGACGGTGCCGATGAACGTCGATCCGAACGTTCACTGTCACCTTCACCCTCGCAAGTCATTGCAATGGCACTCGAAAGTGAACGTTGTGAACATGGTGAACGTTTTCCGGCGTCCTCTATCGCGCGGGCGTCCGCGTGTGTGTAAGGGACGGAAAAACGTTCACAACGTTCACAACGTTCACCAATGGTCTGATTTTGCTGGCGAATTCGCAGTGAACGTTGAGGTGAACGTTGGCCGCAACGTTCACTGCCATGTTCGCCATCGGCACCTGGAAAACGTTCACCAACGTTCACTTGAGCAAAAGGACCAGCGGATGAACGTTCACAACGTTCACCATCGCTTTCCACCAGCGCCAGCCGCCAGCGTTGGGCGCGCTGCTGCTCACCGCATTGGATGAGACGAACCTTTCTGAGCCCGATATCGAATACCCGGTCACGCATCCGCCCGAGAGCCTTTCCGAGGCGTGTCCTCTGTGACCGTTCGCCGGCTTCGCCGAGTGGCAAGGATGGCTCGCAAGCAAGCGCCAGTTGATAGAGATCGGCGGTGCCGACCTCGGCCGTACCGTGACGGTCCCACCACTGCGCGATGAAGACGCGCCAGATCGTCCCCTCGGCATCGGCGGTCTCGTACATTTCGCGCAGATTGCCGAGGAAGCCGGGCACGTAGGCGACATCGAAAATGCCGCCGATCACCTGCGCCCAGCTCTCGAAGCTGCCGATCGTCTTGCCATACCTCGGCTGGCCTGAGGCGATCCAGGCGCGGCCGAATGTCAGGCAGGCGGCGACGAGACGCGCCCGGTTCGCGCGAACCCACCCGAGCAGTTCCGGATGGCGAAAGCCTTCGCGCATCCATGGCTGATCGACGTGCGGATCGAGGCGGATGCGGACCAGCCGCCGAGCCACCTCATTCGAGACCTGCGGGTTGTTGCCAGTAGCCACCCAGGTGCAGCGGATCGGGAACCGGGTCATCTCGGATTTGCCGAGGATCCGGTCCTCCCAATAGGGAGCGGTCAGCGCCGCCGCGACCGAGGAGGAGTCCAGCCTGCGGCGCAGGTTATCGATCAGCAGCATGGTCGGGATCGCCCGCAGCTTCGCGGTCAGCCGCTTGCGCCACTCGTCTTCGTCGCGGCCTTCGACCATGACGCTGGCACCGATGCCGGTGGTGACCACCGAGATCGCGTCCACCATCAATGTCGCGCCTGTCCCCGGCGCAGGCTTCTCGATCAGGTGCAGCGGCGTTGGACCTGCGATCATCGGCCGGACGAACGGTAGCAGCAGCAGGGCGAGCGCATGCGCCCGCTCGGCCTCGCCGGTAAACGGAAACTCACCAAGCATCTCGCCGAGGAGAAGCGAGCGGGCGGCCGCAATCTCTGCCGGTGTCAGGCGATCGGGAATGTCCGGCAGCCGGAACCCGGCTTGCGGCTCATACAGCAACCGCGTTGCCGGGTGGTATCCGGGCTCGGTGATGAGCGTGCCATCGGCGCCGAAGACGGGCGCCGTGACGATACCTGCTAGCATCGGCAGGGCCGGATTGGGAGTGGCCAGGATGTCCTTGACCACGCCTTGCGGAGGATGCGCCGGGACCAGATCGCCGGTGCGCGACATGCGTCGCCAGAGCGCCAGGCGGGCAAGCACGTGCCGTACCCGATCCTCGGTCATCGGATAATGGAACGGGCGGCCATCTTCGTCGCGCTCGATCCAGCTTGGTCGTCCGGCGGCACGGAACAGCCACGGCGGCTCGTTCGATGCCAGCAGCTGCGCCCAGACCCGCGAGGCCAGCCGCGCCAGATCGCCATCGTCGGCGCGCAGATGCGGCAGAGAGGCCGGCTCGCGAAAACCGAGCGGGCGGAAGCCATCGCCGACCGACCGAGGGTCTGCGTCCTCCGGCCGCGGCCCGGTCTCCGGCAACCACTCGACCGCTGCTTCAACCGCCTGCCTGACGGCATCGGCACCCTGCTGCTGCAGCAGGTCGTTGAAATCATCTCCGACAGCTGGCGGCTGGGCGATCCAGAGGCGCCGGCCTTCCTGACGAAGCCGCACGGCGGCACGCCTCGCCGCGGCCAGACCGGCGCCTACACCATCGTTGTCGGCGAGAATGACCACGTTTGTGGCCTCCGCCGGCAGCTGCACCTGCTCGATGTTGCCGGCCGACAGTGCCGCCCACACCGGCAAGCACGGACATGCCTGGATGACGGAGAGCGCCGTCTCGAGGCCTTCGGCGATGCCGAGAACGCCGGCCTCGCCGATCGGCGCGAGGTGCACCGCTCCGCCGGCTACCGGACCCAGCATCATCCGCGGCTTCGGCAGGTCGGCTTTGCCGGAACCATCGTTGGCCAGGTAGGTGCGGTGAACGGCGACGATCTCACCGGCCACATTGCGTACCGGCGCCACCATCGCCACATGCCCGGTCCGNGTGTCCCAGTATGTCAGGTCTGGGTGGAACAACAGGTCGGGCGTTGCCGGCACCCTGAGGCCGCGGCCGGCCAGGTAAGTCTCGGCGATTGTTCCGGCGACCGGAACCCCNCGCGAAAGGATGAACTCGATCTCGCGCCTGGCGTCTTTGACGCGTTCCGCCCGAGGTCGCTCGCCCGGTCCGCAATGTGCCCTGGGCATCGACCCCGCCACCTCCGCAGCATACTCGATAAGCGCGCGCCCGGAGAAACCCGAAGCGTGCTCCAGGGCGCTGATCGGGCCACCGCCCTGGTTGGCGTTGAAGTCGATCCAGTCGCCGGCGTGCTCGCCCGTCAGCGCAATCACGCACGAGCCCTGCTTGCGCGGCGCTTCTCCACGGATGTTGGCGAGCCGCCATTCGTCGGCCAGCCGACGTCCGTTCGGAAAGTGAGCCGGAACCCAAGTCGCGGCCGAGCCACGCAGCCGCCGCACGATCTCGTCCAGATCGAGGCGAACCGGGGCAAGACCGATTGGCGTGATGTCGTTGAGATCAATCAAGGATCACCAGCCCCTTCCTCTGCGCGGGTGATCGCGGTGTAGAGCCAGCGGGCGCGATCCTCGGCGGTGCGGCCAAGGCCATCGTCGAAGACCAGGACGTTACCCCAACTGCTTCCCTGCGCCTGGCGGTCTCGATCTGCAGCGGTGCCTCGCCCTCGGCGGATCCGGCGCGTGCGAGAAACTCCTGATGTTGTCTGATCTCGGTGGCAAGGCGCTGCTCGGCCTCGTAGTGCCGTTGCGCCTTCTCCTCAGCCGCCTTGGCGCGGCGCTCGATCTCGGCAAGGTCGCCACGACGGCGGGCGATCGCTTGTTCCGCGAGCGCTTCGGCCTTGTCGCGTGCGGCCTGCTCGGCTGCGGCGCGGGCTTGACGGACGGCAGCTTCAAGAGCCGCCCGCGCCTTCTGCGCCTCTGCTTTCGCGGTTTCAGCGTCACGCCTGGCCTGCTCGGCCTCGGCCAGCACCGTCGCGCGCGCTGCCTCGGCCGCTTTGTGCCTGTCCGCCTCAGCCTGCTCGCACGCCAAGTGGAGATGATCGCGGGCCTGCTGCTCGCGGCTCGTGGCGTCGCTACAGCGGGTCAGAAGTTCTGAGCGCTCGGCTTCCAGGCGTGCTGCCGCCTCCCGGGCAGCCTTCGCCTCGCGCTTAAGGCGCTCGACTTGAGCGTGGGTGATCTTCTCGCCGGCGTGAGCACGCGCCGCGATGTCATCGCGTACATCGTCTGGTGTGGACGGGGCGGCCAGGGCGCAGAGTGCCGACGGGCCGATATTTGCAAATTTTGCAAACCGGTCACCAAGGTCCTCAGCCGTCCGCATCATGTTGTAGGCTGTTCGTTCGCTCAATCGAAACTCAGCGTTCAGCCAGGAAACGAAACGGCCCTGCATCTCCGGCATCCTGCGGACGACGAGAAGGTCTCTGCCGTTTTCGATGATGGCGGCATTGGTGCGCACATGGATGCGCTCGGCTGCGGCGCGCACTTCAAGGGCCCGCTCGGTCGGCAAGGCCTGGTAGTCGAAGGCGGTCACCTCGACGTTCATGTCAGGTCTTCCGCCATCGCCGCGGCATACCGCTTTGCCAGCTCCATCTGCGGCTGCCGTTGATCGCTGACAGGTCGCCGAATTGAGGGTTGATCACAGCAAGCTCCCGGCTCATCGCGTCACCTCGTCGGGGTTTGCGGGGATCGGTCCGCCCGGGGCCGCCACCGCACCATCGATGCTCGTCAGGGTTAAGTACTCCCCGTCATCGGCAACAAGAATTTCAACCTATCGTAGTACTTCGTAATTCGACGAATTGCTGCGTATTACGGCAAAGCCGCCTTGCGTCCGTTGACCGGAAATGTGCGCAATTCTGCGCAGGCCGATTTTTGTGATGTTCTCGCACTGGAGATGCGATTCGCTTGGAGGCCGCGAGTTCTGGCTGCGGTGTTCCGGTGATCTGCCGCAGCTGCTCTGCTTCGAAGTCGTCGACGTCTTCGAGACTGTAGCGGACGAGGCCGCCGATCTTGATGAAACGAGGCCCATCCCCGGCCCAGCGCCAGCGTTCCAGGGTCCGCGGCGAGATCCGCCAGCGGGCGGCCAGTTCGACCTGGGTGAGAAAGGCAGGTGACATCAGCCGGGCTCCCCATGCGTCCAATCACAGGGAGCATCATACGAAACCGTGGTTTAGGAGACGGTCAGGAGAAGCTTAGGAACAGATCAGGAATTGTTCAGGAGATCGAATTTTTTACCACCGCAGACAAAACGGCCGCCCGAAGGCGGCCGAAAGAGACTGTGTGCGGAGGCACGATCACCGCTACGCGTCGACCTTGAGCCAGACGAGCCCCTTGCCGTAGCCGATGATGTCCCGCCATTTGGGATCCGCACCGCTGAATACCTGGGAGATGTGCCGTGAGCGCGACTCGATCTCTTCCAGCAGCGACTGCATGGGCAGCGTTGGCGATCCACCCTGTAGCGCGTCGTACAGTCGACGAACCGCCGTTTTCTGAAGCAGGCCGGGAAACATGTACTCCCGGTTGCAGACTTTGATCCAGCTGCCGTCGTCACTGCAGTCGATTGGCAGCACAACTGGCCGTGCCTGCAAACCATCCACCTTTGCTGATGCACCAAGCGCATGCAGTCGCTCGAAGCGGTCGCGTTCGCCCCGGGTCACGACAAGGTCGCCGACACGCACATCGACCCCATCTGCCGGCTCGACGACGTCACCGTACCGGCCGTCNGCCCCCGAATCGAAGAAGTTGATGACGGCCGAACCGCGCCGGAAAATGGTTGCAAGATCGCAGGCGCGGAGCGTCAGGAGTCCCGAGTAGCGCGCGTGGTCCTCAAGAAGCTTGCACCACCGCCCGTCCGGCTCCGTCTCGATGATGCCGGTCTCGATCACCACGCCGACAACCCGCGTCGCGACTTCGAGAAGACCGTTCTCGGCGTAATAGACTGTATCGAGGCGTCGGATGTTCCAGCGTTCCTCAATCTCTTCAAGGGCAAAATACTCCTTCTCCGGCAATGACATGGCCGAACTCGCCCCCTTGGCAGCCAGATGTTCGAAGACGGAACCCGATGAAATGTTCCTCTCACGTTCTACCCATATAGGGTAGATCTGATCAAGCCGATTTCATTCGATGGCCCATTCAGGGGACACAAAGAGCAGATCCTGGCGCTGCGCCAGATTGCCAGCACGAATCGTCACCACAGCCCCGTGTACATACCGTCCAAGCGCTCGGTCGAGGAGATCGATGTGGTTGGTCGAATGCGAAGGGAGTTCACACTGGAGACTTCGGCCAAATCGGCACCACGGTCAGCCCTTCTCTCGGCCTACGCTCGCGCAATCTACGGGCAACCAATGCCAGTTCCTTACAGCGTTCCTCCCAGTGCAGGGCGACCTCGCCTGGGGACTTCCCGGAAAACCCACCACCTGCAACGGACCGACGATGGCGGCGAGTTGGGCGAGAGATGGCAATGCCAAGATTGGAAGTCCAGGCGACATTGCAGCCTGCGGACGCCTCTCCCGAGCGCTCTGAGTGCCATACGGCACGTTTTCCGCTGCTCTCGACCAAACTGGCACTGACAGGCGCAAAACTGGCCTGGCACTGACAGGCGCAAAATCGTAACGACGCCCTCCGGGCGTCGTCTCAGGCGTCCTCCGGACGCCTCCGGGGCCGACCCTCCGGGCCGGCTGCTGGACTTGCCTGGCTCGATGGACCTCAGGGACAAGCGAAACCCCTGGTAGAAGTAGGCAAGGCCCGGGTGGCCCGCGCCGCGGTAGGCGGACCGGACCCTCCCGGCGAAGTCGAACCAGGAGCCGCCGCGTACGGCGCGGTGGGCCGGGCCACCCTCGCCAGGATCGCCCCAGGGATCGACCTGCGGCTCGTTGGTATAGGTCCGCTGGCCATCCGCACACCACTCCCAGACGTTGCCATGCATCTCGTACAAACCCCAGGCGTTCGGCGGCAGGCTTTTCACCGGCACCGTCTCTTCGCGGTAGACGCCCTTCTCGCCATCGGCGTAGGGATAGTTGCCATTGTAATTCACCTGATCGGGCGCGATCTGTGCGCCGAAGCTGAAGGGCGTCTCCGTGCCGGCGCGACACGCGTATTCCCATTCGGCTTCCGTCGGCAGCCGGGCCGCAGCGCTCNNCTCCAACTTTGCTTCCAGGGCGCGGAGAAAGCGCTGCACATCCTCCCAGCTCACCTGCTCGACAGGGCGGTCGGGGTGCTTGAACGCGCTCGGGTTTTCGCCCATCACCCGCTGCCAGAGAGCCTGGGTACAGGCAGTGTCCGCCAGCCAGAAGCCGCGGGTCAGCGTTACCTGATGGCGAGGGCCTTCGTTATCCGACCTCTCCGGCTCGTCCTCCGGCGAGCCCATCCAGAAACTGCCCGGCTCGATCCAGCGCAGGCGCTGAACGACCCGCGGGTCCTCCGCGCTTCCACCGGGCAGCTCGAACTCCGCCCACAGGCCGAACTCGTCGTCCCCNCAGGCGTCGGCGAAGGAAGGCGGGAACGGATGGGGGAAGCGCTCTGAAAAATCCATGGTTCAATCCCCGCCTGCCGGTGGCAGGTCGGCGGCCCGGGGAGCGTTCGGGGCGAGGTCTCCACCACCGCACCTACCAGCACCCCGGGCGCCTTGCCGTTCGCCCCGGCGTCCGCGGAAGTCAGCGTGGAAGCCAGGAACAGGACGCGCGGTCTGGTCCATGCCGCGCCCCGTCTCCGCGGAACACCCGGCATCGAGCTCAGGGACAAGCGAAACCCCTGGTTGTTGTTGGCATTGCCCGGGTGGTTCGCGTTGCGGTAGGCGGACCGGACCCTCCTGGCGTTGTTGATCCAGGAGCCGCCGCGTACGGCGCGGTGGGCCGGGTTCCGTCACGACCCGCATCCTTCGAGAGCAGTATGTCCGCTCGGCCCGGCTTCGTCATCCAGGCCGGCGCACACTCGTTGACGGAAGTGCAGGCTCTGGGTGCTGGCGAGGGTCGCGAGCAGGTCGTCGTGGGCGCGCTGTGCTGTGGCCTCGGTTACCCGACCCGCTGTGCGTGCCGTTTCGATGCGGCACAGGCCAGCCCGGTAACGGGCGAGCTTGCGCCGGCTGGCGAGCACGACGCCCGGGCGGACGCGAAAGCCGCAGAAGGCGAGCCCGTGCTCGCTGGGTGCGACGAGAGAGCCCGGTTTCAGCCGCAGACGTCGCTGCTGCCAGAGACAGTCGCGCAGCCGGTCCAGCGTCTCAAGTGCCGCCGCCCTGCTCTCGGCCCACCAGAGAATGTCGTCCATGTAGCGGACATGGGCGGTGACGCGCTGATCGGCGAGCAGCAGCCGGTCGGCGGCATCGAGATAGGCGTTGGCGAAGTGCTGGGAGGTGAGCGCGCCGATCGGCAGGCCGCGCCCCGGCGTATCCATCGCCCCCGGTCGNATGATCCGGCCCAAAAGGGCGAGAAAGCCCGTGCCCTTGAAGCGCCGCGCCAGCAGCTGCTTGAGCAGCGCATGATCGATCGACGGAAAGTAGCCGTCGACATCGACACGGACGACCCAGGGCCACCGCTGCAGGTTCTGCTGCACGACGCCGATGGCGGCATGCACGCCTCTGCCCGGCCGGCACGCAAAGCTGCTGTCGACCAGCATGCGCTCGAAGCGCGGCTCGGCACGGTTGAGAATGGCATGATGCAGGACGCGATCGGCAAAGCAGACAGCGGTGATGGTGCGGCGCTTCGGATCGTGGATGACGAAGCGGCGGAACCGGCCGCTCGGGGCGCGGCCATCGAGAATGCTGGCGGCCAGCGCATCCAGCCGCGGCTCCAGATTGGCCAGGAAGCGGGCAACGGCGGGACGATGGTGCTTGCCGCGGGCAGCCTTCCAGGTGGCCAGCACCAGATTGTCGCGGCGCGCAAGATCGTCGAGGGAAATGCGGTCGCGCTGCATGCCGATCACTCCACTGCACCGTCCAGCGGCGTGGTCTCCACGATCGAGAGGACCGCTGCACCGTAGCGTTCGAGCCGCGCCGGACCGATGCCGTCGATCGCACCCAGCGCCGTCAGCGTATCGACCCGCCTGCGGGCGATTTCGGCAAGCTGCTCGTTGGTGAACACCGCATAGATCGGCATCCTCCGCTTCGGCGGTACTCTTCCGCCAGGCGCGCAGCGCGGCATAGAGCGCAAACTCGCCCGCGCTCAGCACGCTCTTGTAATCAACCCGGGCGGCCGAGGAGCGGGCGGAGGATCGACGGTCGGGGTCTTTTACCACATCCGGCAAGGGGCCCGGCCCGCTGGCGACGACCACGCACAGCGCCCAATACGATCCAGAACCGGCGGCAACGAACTGCCGTTCGATGCTGACGACGCGATGCGCGGCACAGAAGGCATTGATCTCATCCTGCACCTCGTCCGGGTGCAGCGCTGGAATGGCGAAGAAATGCATCTCCATCCTCAGCGCTTCTTCTTCGGGGTGTTCTTGCCGAAAACGCGCCCCAGCCGGTTGGTGAGGTCAGAAAAATCCGGCCGAACCCGCCTCGTCCCGAGACGGGTCCGGCACGCGCCCTCCGGGCGCATCCCCGCCGCCCTCCGGGCCGGCTCCCTGGCTTGCCGGGCTCGATGGACCTCAGGGACAAGCGAAAGCCCAGGGCGTGGTCGGCATCGCCCGGGTGGATCGCGTTGCGGCAGGCGGACCGGACCCTCCCGGCGCTGTCGAGCCAGGAGCCACCGCGTACGGCGCGGCGGGCCGCATCACCCTCGCCAGGATCGCCCCAGGGATCGACCTGCGGCTGGTCGGTGTAGGTTCGCCTGCCATCAGCACACCACTCCCAGACGTTGCCCAGCATGTCATACAGCCCCCAGGCATTCGGCTGTTTTCCCGCAACCGCCCGCGTTCCGGCACGCTCGTGCGGATATTGTTTCTCTTTCCAGTCCGAACTATCCCAGCCGTTGTCGAGATCGAAATCGACGCCGCTGTTGCCGCCGTACCAGGCAATCGGATCGAGTGCCGGCGCATTTCGCTCACCGAGAATGTCGAGATCACCCGTATAGATCGCGCTCGTCGTACCGGCGCGGCAGGCATACTCCCATTCAGCCTCCGTCGGCAGACTGGCGCCGCAAGCGGGGAGCCGTTGCTCAAGCGCCACCAGGAACCGCTGCACGTCCTTCCAGCTCACCTGCTCGACTGGACGATCGGGGCTCTGGAAGGAGCTGGGACTATCGCCCATTACCGCCAGCCAGAACGCCTGAGTGCACGGCGCATCCGCCAACCAAAACCCGCGCGTCAGCGTCACCAGATGCCTCGGCCCTTCTTTGTCGAACCGCCCCGGCTCATCCTCCGGCGAGCCCATCCAGAAGCTCCCCGGCTCAATCCAGCGAAACCGCTGCTCTGCGCTGCCGTGCTCGGTTGCGATGAATAGCCTGGCCCAGACGCCGTAATCGGCATCGATGCCAAACTCGATCTCGGGCGACCGCTTCGCCGCACCCCTGTCCGCCCACGTCTCGAAGGCCCAGCGGCCGTCCATCGACCGCCGGCTCACCAGCAGCGCGTCGCCCGTCCATCGCTCCTGCCGCCCCGCCAGCACCGGGCTGCGCACCTCCAGCCCATTGCGCGTGTACCCCCAGCCGAGCGTGCCCTGTGGCCGCTGCACCGCTACAATCTCCACGCGTTCCCGGCCGGTTTCGAGGTGGATCTGCGCAGGTAATGTAAGCGGCATGATGCTGAGAGGTTTTTCTCCCATCGCCTTCAATGTCCGTCGGTTACTGTTAATTTCCAGCTTCACATCGCCCATGGCATCGACGGACAATGCTTCGCCCATAGCGATCTGACGCGGACCCGCTGGTGTGCCCTGCAACTGCAACTCGGCCCCCGCCACGTCTTGTACCAGCCATGCCGGCAGCACGCGTTCCTCCAAGCCTTCGATGCGTGCCAACATGGCAACATTGATCCAGCCTGGTGGCGGCATTCCTGCCCTTTTCAGCGGCGCATACAGCGCATGCAGTTCCTGCGAACAGAGCTCTGCCATCTCTTCATCTGCGCGGGTGAGAATGCCGGCCGCAAGCTGCCACCAGTCGGAAGACGACGTTGGATCGAGCGGCTCAGCCAACGTCTTCACCAGCTTGGCCAGGAAGGCCCGGGCCTCACAAATGCGCGCTTGGGTGGCCGACGTCGCCATCGGGTTTGCATGCGCGGCCCACAGCAGCATCTCCTCGTGTTCAAGAACACGCCGGAGATGGGCATGGTGGCTGGTCCGCTGACGATCCAGCTCGGCGTGCAGGTCGGAGAGTTGCTCGAAGTGGGCAAGGTGTCGATCGCGAGCTTGCGGTCTGATGCTGGCCATACGGACGGCGTCCACGTCTGCGTGGCACCACAGCGCCCCTTCAAGGCCGGCATTGAGCGGCTCCTGGGGATTGAGCGTGCGCAAAGCCCGCAGCAACGGTGGATCGACCCGCCGGGTGGCGGCAACCATGGCGAGGAGGTCGTCGAGGCCGACAGGCCCGTCCTCCGCCGCATGAATGCGGGCGCGCATCGGGTGCATGGGCGCATCGGGGCTCCAGCGCAGCACGCGCAGAGGGATTGAGGCGTCCAGCTGCTCCTCGCCCAGCGGAATCAGCCCCAAGGCAGGCACGCGGGCGCGGCGCAGGTCTTCGACGAACATTCGCCAGGCGTTCGCGCGTGGCGACGCCGGCCCATCGAGCAGGCCCAGGTCGCTCACGATCAACACCGGCGTGCCGGCAGACGGCATGCACCAGGGATGCCGCGGGGAGCCTCGTAATTCGGCAACTTCTGGCGGAGTTGCCAGTCGATCCACAGGCCGCAGGGGCCATGCTCGATATAGCGCAGCGACAGGGCCGGCTCGCCGATCTGCAATGAGAGCCGGTCTGCCAGACGATGCATGTCTTGGCGGTACGGCCAGAGGTCTTCGCTGAAATCGAAAAGCACCACCAGCTCCGGATGCCAGCGGCGATGCAGGCGGCGGGGCAGACGATGCGGCAGGCGGTGGTCGGCGACGCAGCGGGCCAGCCGGTCCACGTCCAGCGCGCCTTCGCATTCGCTGCCAAGCTCGCGGCGAAGCGCCGGCAGCAACCGGGCGGTCGGCACCAGGTCCTCGAAACGGAACTGGAACTCCGCCGATTGCGCTTCGGCGTCGGCCTCATCGATTGGCGACGCTTCGGTCAGTGCCCGCTCGATATCGGCGTCGACTGCAGGCGGGGGCGGTCCTCACGGTTCACAACCACGAAGGCAAACGGCATGTGCTGGGGTTGCCAGACATCGGCAGTCGCGGGCGGGGCAGCGGGTGACTGGGGCCGCCGGCCGTCACCGCAGCCGGTGGTGGTAGCGGCGTCTGCTGCTTCAGAACGTAGCCGAACCAGCCGTCGCCGTCGTCATTGAGCGTCACCGCGTCCTGCGATGCTACCGCCAGCAGGCGCAACAGGTCTGCGCGCCCGGTCGCCGCCTTCAGCCGGGGCGGAAATGCGATCAAGAACCGCCGTCAGCGGCTGCAGATGACGCGAGGACGGACGTGCGCTTTGGTTCCTCCGCCACGGGCAGGCGATCCTGCGGCTGATCGGCGTTCTTGACCAGGCCGTAGGCGCCGATCTGATCCAACCAATCGGTCTGCGCCTGCTTCCACTCGTGACCGGAAAGACCGTCGGTCAGATTGTGCACGGCGGTCAGCAGGTCGATGTATTCGGCAAGGCCGACTTTCGGNATACCCCTTTTCTCCGCCTCTTTACGATCGTCGAGCACCTGGCGGGCGGCGTGACGGCGCGCGTCCTCGTCAACCCTTAGATGCTGGTGCACCTGGCCGCGGTCCACCAGCCAGTCAATGAACGGCCCGTCTTTTCCCTTATGGGGAGGCGGGTTGAGGTTGAGCACGGCACAGCGGCGAACGAAGGCGGCGGGCAATTCCCGCTCCTCGTTGGTGGTGATGATCACCAGCGGCATGCGGCCGTCTTCGAGGCTAATTCGCATGTTCTTCAGTGGCGGCACAGTGAAGCTGCGGTTGCCCAACACCTCCAGCAGCGCGTTCGGTACGTCAACGTCGGCCTTGTCGATCTCGTCGATCAGCAGCACGGACGTGTCGCATCCCTGCGCCTGATACATGGCTTGCCAGAGGGCACCGGGCTTCACGTACGCCCTGTTGGTGGGGTCAAGGCGCTGCAACTGGGCATCGGCCAACCGCTCAATGGAATCGACCCGGTACAGCAGATCCAGCGCTTCGAATCGCGGATGGATAACCTCGACGAGCGGCTCGTTCAGATCGGGCTCGCCGACAGCCCGGCCGAGCTCAGCGGCCGCGGCCCGCGCAATCTGGCTCTTGCCGCAGCCGGCCTCGCCGCGCACCAACAGCGGGCGGTGTGCCGCCCAGGCAAAGGTCAGGGCGTTGACCTCGCGACGATCCCACCAGTGCCCCGCTTCAGGAAACCGCTTGCTCTCGTGCAAAGGACAGACGCGTTTACCCGCCCGTTCGGCCGGCTCCTTCCAATCGATGTTGCGCGCAAGCTCGGCAAAAGGGTTATCCGTGGCAGCCGTCATGGCAGCGGCGGAAGTCCCAGTGGCACTGCGACCAGTTTATAAATCGACGTCAGCGCCGTGATAATTTTCGTACCATTTTCCAGCGGCTTTGCCGCTCGCTCCATTCTATCAAACAACCCCTTCAATGCGTTTGGATCACCTACTTTTTCCTTTCCAAGTTTATCCTTAAGCCTTTCCGCATCATCATTCAATCGATCGCGATCGTCATCGGATCTGATGTTGGCGATCTCAGACAATAATGTATTAAATACCTCATTGAGCTTTTCCAGATCGACACCTTGCTTCTGTAGATAGGCAACATTGACGTTACCACCGCTGACAGCTGGTGACTGTGCCCCGAACGTTGTTGGCCCGTCAAAGTGGACTGGCGCATGAAAATGGGTTCCAGAGTCCTTGGACGTCATCCCGCTTCCTCCCTGCAATTTCCGTTGTGAGGCCCGCGAAGTGTCGGATCCTTGCCGCGAATGGAGTGTGATCCAGAAGTCTCTGATCTCCGCCTCCAGATCACTGAGCTTCATGCCAAGCAAATCACTGGTTGCAGCCGTATCCGGAACAACGATCGGCACTACCGCTCCCTGAAAACAGTCTTTCGCAATTTTGCGGAGCGAGTCGCTTTGCGCAGCACCGCGCAGAACAAGGGCGACCGTGTGTTTTTCCCGTTTTCGGCGGTTTCTCAAAAGGCCCTGAGATCCGAACGCTCGCCATCGTCGAGCGGACCGTCCCTTTGGCTTGCCAGTGACTCCTCTTCCGCGCCATGAATGCATGCCGTGTAAGCTGCCCGCTCGAAGTTCACCGCCGGCTGGTGATGTCCAGGGGACATCTGAACGCGAAACACGAACCTGGGCACAGGCACATCAAGGTCTCCGCTCGGCTCGAATTCCAGTTTCCCGCCGAACAGGGCATTGGCAATAACCGCCGAAACAATTCTTTCATATCCGGGCCTTTCCCGCTCGTTCCGAGGCGACTCCGGAATCGGCACAAAAAGTTCGGGCATGCCCGGGTGTCCGGGTCTCCGGGGTGGTTCGCAAGGTTGATCAGGCGACCGGCAGCGAGGAAATAAAGCGCGGTTGCGGCCCGTTCGGTTGCCCGCCGCGCATCATCGCGCGTGGAGGTCTTGACGTCTTCAAGTGCGCCATAAACGACACTGAATAACTTATCGACCGCATCTGCCTCACAAGGTGTCTGCGAAAAAGGCGCACGACGCGCCTCGCCTGGGAGGCCATCTCTTCTCCGAGCTGGCTGGTCAGTCCCGCGCCGTTTGTGCGGACAGCTTTGAGAACTGCTTCAAGAAACGACGCCGCAGCAGGGTCAGCCAAAGCATCGACAGCCAGCTCCTCCTGTTCCGTGCTGACGTGCTGCTGCGGGCCAGCGCTACTCAGGTCCCCCACCGGAGCTCTCCCCCATCCCCTTTGTCCCCTCTTGCACTCAAGCCACCGCGCTGCGCGCAATACGCAGCACAATATACCTGTCAAGTCCTCCTGATGTTTACCTCGATTATCGACAGAGGCACTTTCCTTGGCAACCGCAGGCAATCACGCTGCCCGCGGATTGATCGACTGCAGTTCAGCCTCGATCTGCCGGTGCCGCTCCACCAGGTCATAGTCGTTCTGCAGGCCGAGAAAGACGCCTTCTGACAGGCCAAAATAGCGCGCGAGGCGAAGATCGGTATCGGCCGTAACCGACCGCTTGCCAAGCACGAGCTCGTTGATCCGCCGCGGTGGTACATGGACGGCGCGGGCCAGCGCGTGCTGGCTCAGACCCATCGGCTTCAGGAATTCTTCGAGCAGGATTTCACCGGGATGCGGATTCGGCAGCCGCTCATCGTCAGTCATGGTCGTCGACGATTGCGACATCGTCTGGGCCTCCCTCGGTCCAGACGAAACAGATCCGCCANNCTGATCATTGATACGCACACTCTGCTGACCGGCACGGTCGCCCTTGAAAGCCTCAAACCGGCTGACGGGCGGAACCCGCAGATCGCTCAGCATCCTCGCCTGGTTCAGCAAACGCAGCTTTCGCAAGGCAACGCCCTGAATGTCCTGCGGCAGCCTGCGACTCCGTTGGCCGCTCCAGATCAGCTCCGTCTCAGGATCCGCGAAGCCTGTGATCATCGCGATCTACAACGCGTAACGTTACAGATCGCAAGCTGCCAACGTACGCAGACTTGTGCACGATTTCGCGCCCTCTTGCTGACATAGTGCTGACACCGGGCGCGGCGATCCGCGATCGACACCGTCGCAGATCCCACTAACGCACTGATATATTTCCAGCATTTGGTGAGCCCGCTGGGGTTCGAACCCAGGACCCTCTGATTAAAAGTCAGATGCTCTACCGCTGAGCTACGGGCTCGGTTGTGTGTGCACACGCGCTCCGGGCAGCGGAGTGCCCGGGACGTTGCGTGCGAACGATATCGGCGGCAGCCCTCCCGGGTCAACCGTGCCGATCGTCTGATCTCAATCCTGACCGCCTTGCCGCCTGCGACTCCGCCGGCCCGCCTCTCTGCCGGCGGGCAGCCGGCACTTCGGCCCGGCCGTCAGGCGAAACGGCGGTCCTGCTGCGCCAGCTTCTTCGCCGTCCGCAACGCCACTTCGGGCGGGACGAACGGTGCGACGTCGCCGCCGAGGCGCGCGACCTCCTTGACGAAACGCGACGCGATGAACTGCTGGCGCTCCGAGGCCATCAGAAAGACGGTCTCGACATGCGGGTTGAGCCGCGTGTTCATGCCGGCCATCTGAAACTCATACTCGAAGTCCGAAACGGCGCGCAGGCCGCGCAGGATGATGGTGGCGCCGACGTCCTGGACGAAGTGCATCAGCAGCTTGTCGAACGGCCGCACCTCGATGCGCGAACCATCGCCGTTGCGCATCAGCGACAGTTGTTCTTGCAGCATCTCGACCCGCTCCTGCAAACTAAAGAGCGGACCCTTGCCAGGGTTTGCGGCAACGGCGATGATCAGTCGGTCGACAACCCGGGTGGCACGCCCGATGATGTCAACGTGACCGTTGGTGACCGGATCGAAGGTGCCGGGATAGATCCCGACGCGCGGCTTCGACATCCTCTTCTCACTCCTCCCGCATGCGCGTGTCCGGCGGGGCTGTTTCCCCGTGGTTTGGTGTTTGTTTCCATCCCTCCCCCTTGGTGTGCTGGACGTTCTGACGCCAGCCCCTCTCGTTAACCATCGGCGGGTCCGTGACCCGCATCGCCCCCGGCGTCATCGGATGACGCCTCCGTTTCCTCGTCCGGACGCGCATCGCCGCTATCGCTACCGTTGCCGCCGTTCTCCTCGACGTCGCGGATGCGCGAGACCGAGACCACTCGCTCTCCTTCGGCGGTGGTGAACAGCTTGACGCCGCGCGTCGTCCGCCCGTTGGTGCTGATGTCGCCTACGGGACAGCGGATGAGCTGGCCCGCGTCGGTGACCATGACGATCTGATCGTCGGCAAGCACGGGAAACGCCGCCACGGTGCACGAAGTGCCGCCCGCCCGGCTGAGATCAAGCGCCGTCACACCGCTGCCGTCGCGGCCGGTGATCCGGTATTCGAACGACGAGGTGCGCTTGCCGAAGCCGTCCTCGGCGATGGTGAGCAGAAACTCCTCGTTCTCCGTCATCTCGCGGAACTCCGGCAGTTCCAGCTTCGCCGCCAGCTCTTCATCGCGCTTGCGGTCCTCATCCCGGTCCGTGTAGTCGCTGCCGGCCAGCCTGCGCCTGGCGTTGACCGCGCGCAGGTATTCGTCGCGGCGCGACGCCTCCGCCTCGACGTGGCGCAGGCCGCTCATGCTGATTACCGCATCGTCGGCGCCCAGCTTGATGCCGCGCACGCCGGTCGAGGTGCGTCCGGTGAACACGCGGACCTCGCTGACGGCAAACCGGATGCACTGGCCGCGGCGCGTAAACAGCAGGATATCGTCGGCATCCGTGAAGGTGCGCACCCGGACCAGACGGTCGCCCTCGTCCAGCTTCATCGCGATCTTGCCGTTCGCCATGACGTTGGTGAAGTCGCTCAGCGCATTGCGACGCACGTTGCCCGATGCGGTCGCAAACACGACCGTGAACTCGCTCCAGCGGTCCTCGTCTTCCGGCAGCGGCATCAAGGTGGTGATCGTCTCGCCGGAACGCAGCGGCAGCAGGTTGATCAGCGCCTTGCCGCGCGCCTGCGGAGCCCCCACCGGCAGCTGGTAGACCTTCAGCTTGTAGACCATCCCCGAAGAGGAGAAGAACAGCACCGGCGTGTGCGTGTTGACGACGAACACCTGGCTGACGAAGTCCTCGTCGCGCATCGCCATCCCGGCACGGCCGCGACCACCGCGGCGCTGTGCCCGGTAGGTACTCAGCGGCACCCGCTTGACGTAGCCGCCGTGGGTTACGGTAACCACCATGTCCTCGCGCTGGATCAGGTCCTCGAGGTCGGCGATCACCTCGTCCTCTTCCAGGCGGGTGCGCCGCGGCGTTGCGAACCGCTCCTTGATTTCCAGCAGTTCTTCGCGCAGCACCTCCAGCAGACGCNNGCGCGAGCCGAGAATGGCGAGATAGCCGGCAATCTCCTCGCCCAGCACCCGCAAGTCTTCGCCGATCTTCGCCCGCTCGAGACCGGTGAGTCGCTGCAGCCGCAGTTCGAGGATGGCGCGCGCTTGTGCTTCCGACAGCCGGTAGAAGCCCGCCTCCGGGCCAACCTGTCCGGCCTCTTCGACCAGTGCCAGCAACGGGCCCACGTCTTCCACCGGCCAGTCGCGGCCCATCAACGCCTCGCGGGCCGTCGGCGGATCAGGCGCGCGGCGGATGGTGGCGACGATCTCGTCGATGTTGGCGACCGCGATCGCGAGGCCGGCCAGCACATGCGCGCGCTCCCGCGCCTTGCCGAGCAGATAGATGCTGCGTCGCCGGATCACCTCCTCGCGGAAGTCAAGGAAGGCGCACAGCATCTCCTTCAGGGTCATCGTCCGCGGCCGGCGGTCGTCGAGCGCCAGCATGCTGATGCCGAACGACGATTGCATCGGCGTGAACCGCCACAGCTGGTTCAGCACCACCTCCGGCTCGGCATCGCGCTTGATTTCTATGACGACACGGATGCCCTCGCGGTCGCTTTCGTCGCGCAGGTCGGCGATGCCTTCGATGCGTTTGTCGCGCACCGCGTCGGCGATGATCTCGACCATCCGCGCCTTATTAACCTGATAGGGCACCTCATCGACGATGATTGCCGTCCGGTCCTTGCGGATCTCCTCGATGCGCACGGCCGCCCGCATTACCAGCGAGCCGCGGCCGGTCCGATACGCGGCGAGNGATCCCTGCCGGCCCAGCACGATGCCGCCGGTCGGGAAGTCCGGCCCTGGCACGTGCCGTTCGATGAGTTCGAGGATGCTGAGGTCGGGATCGTCGATCAGCGCGCAGCAGGCGTCGATCACCTCGCCCAAATTGTGCGGAGGGATGTTGGTGGCCATGCCGACGGCAATGCCGCCGGCGCCGTTGACCAGCACGTTGGGAAAGCGCGCCGGCAGCACCACCGGCTCGTGCACGGAATCATCGTAGTTGGGCTGGAAGTCGACGGTGTCCTTGTCGATGTCCTCGATCAGCGCGTGCCCGGAGCGCGCCAGCCGCGCCTCCGTGTAGCGCATCGCCGCCGCCTTGTCGCCGTCCATCGAGCCGAAGTTGCCCTGGCCCTCGATCAGCGGCAGCCGCATCGCGAAGTCCTGGGCCATGCGCACCAGCGCGTCGTAGATCGACTGGTCCCCGTGCGGGTGGTATTTACCCATCACGTCGCCGACGATGCGCGCCGACTTGCGGAACGGCTTGTCGTGGGTGTAGCCGCTCTCGTGCATGGCGAAGATGATGCGCCGCTGCACCGGCTTGAGGCCGTCGCGCACGTCCGGCAGCGCGCGCGCGACGATCACGCTCATCGCGTAATCGAGGTAGGAGCGCTTCATCTCCTCCTCGATCCCGACGAGGCCGAGGTCGGATCCCGGCGGAACGTTAGAGGGCGTGGACATCCGGCGGGCCTGGAGTGTTAGTGACAAGGAGTTGCAACAGAAGTTGCACAGTAGCACGGAGGTCGCAGCTGCACAATTCAGGGTCTGTGCATGGGGACCTTGCACAAACGTGGGAGATTCAGTCTCCGCTTACCCGCCTGTCCCAGAAGCCCCCTTTCGCTTCCGGCTGAGAGCAGCAGCAGAGAAGGGGCCGGCGGCCGTCTCGAAAGCGCGCCGCCGGCAAAAATCACTGAACCGTGCTGAGTCCCAACTCTGCTCTGCTACCAGGTGAGGGTCTGCGTATCGTCCTTGAACAGCAGGTGGCCGGTCCGGTCCAGATCGCCCAGCTGCACACCGGGAATCAGGTCGCTTTCCTTCACCCCATAGTGCTTCATGCACATCGGACACACGATCACCGTCGCACCGGCAGTGATCAGCTCGCCCAGCTGCTTCTGCTGCTCGCCATACTTGCCGGCGTTCTCCTTCGCCGCGAGCAGCACGCCCTGGTCGTTCAACCAGATCGTCACTGGATGACCGCGCTGCATCATCGCCTTCGAGAACACCATCGCCATGTCGGGCCGATGGCCCTCGCTGGTGATCAGACTGATGAACAACGGGTCGTCGTTATCGGCCGAAGCCGGCGTGGCTGCGGCCAGAACGCCGACCACGGCTGCGGCGGCGAGCACCTGACGAATCATGGGAGACCCTCCTCTCGAAGTTGATATTTTGGGCTATCGGTATGGAGCGAACGGCCTCGGCTGGCAAGCCCTGCGGGACGTTTTCCGTGCGCCCGCATCAGCGCCTCCCTGGCGAATTCGACCCGGTCAGTTCAACAGGATGTGGCCGACGGTGCGCAGCAGAATGCCCACGACGGCGGCGGCAACAGCCGGTTTCCATACCTGCGCAACGCGTCTTCCCGCTCCCATGAAGATGGCGACCCCGGAAAGTCGAGCGGGTTGATCAGAAAGCCGGCGGCGGCGTTGACCAGCTGCGGAATCGGGTGCCCCTGGCTCAGCTGTTCGCCGACAACACCCATCATCGCGGTGCCGCCGGCGAAGATCTTGGTGAACACCAGCAGGATCAGTGCCTTGTCAACTCCACCCGCATCCAGCAGCGGCTGCAGCAGCACGGTCAAGGCGTCCACCACCCCGCATGCTCGGCCGCTTTCACCACCACCAGTGACAGCACAAGCAAGGGGATGGCGCCGATGGCGATGCGGAATGCCTCGGCGCCGGCGTGGTTGATGATGTCCAGAATGCCGCGGGACTCCGCCGCCGGATGCGCCGGGGTGTCGTCCACCAGGTGTTCCTCGGCGGACAGGTGCCGACCGAAGACATGATAGCTCATCGCAGCCGCCACCAGCCCGCCCACCAGCGACAGCAAGATCACCGGACCAGGCCGCAGCCCCATCGCCACCATCGGAAACACCGCGTTCGCCTGCGCCATGGCCAGCACCATGGCAAACGCTGCCGCCAGGTGCCGGTCGGACGTGCCCCGCTTCTCCATGACCGCGAGCGTCGCCACCGGAGCGGCAAAACTGACGAGCGTGATCTGCAGCGCGGCGAACACGCCGAGCCCGGTCAGCCCGAAGGGCCTGAGCAAGGGCACCAGCCGGATCACCATCCGGTCGAGCACCCCCACGCCTCCAGCAGCCGCATCAAGGTGAGCATCACCACCATCACCGGCAGCAGCAGGAACAGCGACAGCTCGACCGCGGAACGCCCGGCCGGCAGGATCACGTCGGTCATCAGGTTCATGGGCGGCTCGGCCTTCCCTGCGGGTCCGCCGCGGCAGGTTTGCGTCCTTACCGCGCCGAGTCTGTGCGGTTTGGTGAATCTGTGCGGTTCAGAAGAATGGGGCGGCGTTGTTTAGAACGGAATCTCGTCGTCGAAATCGGGCGGCGGGCCGGATGGATCGCTGCGGCCACGGCCCCCGCCCTCCTCCGCCCGCCGGGCGGGACGCGGGTCCGCCGTCGTAGGCCGGCTCGCCATAGCCGCCCCCGCCACCATAGCCTCCGCCGCCCTCGCCGCGGCTGTCCAGCAGGGTGAGCTCGCCGCGGAACTGCTGCAGGACCACTTCGGTCGTGTACTTCTCCTGGCCGGACTGGTCCTGCCACTTGCGGGTCTGCAGCGCGCCTTCGAGGTAGACCTTCGAGCCCTTGCGCAGGTAGCGCTCGGCGATCTCGCCCAGGCGCTCGTTGAAGATCACGACGCGGTGCCATTCGGTGCGTTCCCGGCGCTCGCCCGAGCCCCGGTCCTTCCAGGTCTCGGAGGTCGCCACCGACAGGCTGACGATCTTGCGTCCGTCCTGGGTGTTGCGCACCTCCGGATCGCGCCCGAGGTTGCCGACGAGAATGACCTTGTTGACCGATCCTGCCATGTGCTTCAGCGCAGCCGTCCGGATGCCCGCAGGATGTTCCGAAGGATCCCCGCGACAGCTTCCGCCCGTACCGCAATCCCTCCTGGTGAAAACAACGGACGCTCGCAAGACCGGGACATTACAACCAAATGCGCACGAGCAGCCACATCGAATGATCTTCGAGCGCGTCTGCGGATTCGCTGCAGACCTCGGTGGGCGGCGAACACAAACGAAACATCACCGCTATCCCCGCCCGGCGGCGGCGCTATCTTTCGACTTTCGGCCGTTCTTGCCGGTCGAGTGAGCGCCGCGGCGGGTTAGGCTGCAGGCACGGGGGCAGACCCGAGAGCATGGCATTGGACAAGATCGTCATCCGCGGTGCGCGCGAGCACAACCTGCGCAACATCGACGTCGAGATTCCCCGCGACCGCCTGACGGTGATCACCGGGCTGTCCGGCTCCGGCAAGTCGTCGCTCGCCTTCGATACCATCTACGCTGAGGGCCAGCGCCGCTACGTCGAGTCGCTGTCCGCCTACGCCCGGCAGTTCCTGGAGCTGATGCAGAAGCCGGACGTGGACTCGATCGAGGGCCTGTCGCCGGCGATCTCCATCGAGCAGAAGACCACGTCGAAGAATCCCCGCTCCACCGTCGGCACCGTCACCGAAATCTACGACTACATGCGCCTGCTGTGGGCGCGCGTCGGCGTCCCGCACTCGCCCGCCACCGGCCTGCCGATCGAAAGCCAGACGGTGAGCCAGATGGTGGACCGGACGCTGGCGATGCCCGAGGACCGCCGGCTGCTGCTGCTGGNNCCTCTCGTGCGCGGGCGCAAGGGCGAATACCGCAAGGAGCTGGCGGAGCTGCAGAAGCGCGGCTTCCAGCGGGTGAAGGTGGACGGCAGCCTGTACGAGATCGAGCAGGCGCCGGCGCTGGACAAGAAGAAGAAGCACGATATCGAAGTCGTGGTCGACCGGCTCGTCGTCCGCCCCGGCATCGACCAGCGGCTGGCCGAGAGCCTGGAGACCGCGCTTGATCTCGCCGACGGCCTTGTCTTCGTCGACAACGCCGATACCGGCGAACGCACGACCTTCTCCGCCAAGTTCGCCTGTCCCGTCTCCGGCTTTACCATCGACGAGATCGAGCCCAGGCTGTTCTCGTTCAACAACCCGTTCGGCGCGTGTCCCGCCTGCGACGGGCTCGGCACCGAGATGTTCTTCGATGCCGATCTCGTAGTTCCCGACGACCGGCTGTCGCTCGACGACGGCGCGATCGCGCCGTGGGCCAACAGCACCTCGCAGTACTACCGCCAGACGCTGCTGGCACTCGCCAGCCACTTCGGCTTCGAGTTGCGCACGCCTTTCGGCCAGTTGCCGCAGCCGGTCCGCCACGCCATCCTGTTCGGCTCCGGCAGTGCCGCGATCACCTTCCGCTACCAGGACGGGGTGCGCGATTACCAGGTCACCAAGCCGTTCGAGGGCGTCATCCCCAACCTGGAGCGCCGCTGGCGGGAAACCGACTCCGCCTGGACCCGCGACGAGATCGCCCGCTATCAGACGGTCAGCCGCTGCGAGGCCTGCGCCGGCAAGCGCCTGAAGCCCGAAGCGCTGGCGGTGAAGATCGGGGGCCTGGACATCAGCCAGGGGACGGAAATGTCCATTGAACTGGCCGCGCGCTGGTTCGCGGACCTGCAGGCGACACTCGCCCCGCAGCAGCAGGAGATCGCCCGGCGCATCCTGCGCGAGATCAACGAGCGCCTCGGCTTCCTCGCCAACGTCGGCCTCGGCTACCTCACGCTGGGCCGCGCGTCGGGCACGCTGTCCGGCGGCGAGAGCCAGCGCATCCGGCTCGCCTCGCAGATCGGCTCCGGGCTGACCGGCGTGCTCTACGTCCTCGACGAGCCCTCGATCGGCCTGCACCAGCGCGACAACGACCGGCTGCTGGCCGCACTCACCCGGCTGCGCGACATCGGTAACACGGTGATCGTCGTCGAACACGACGAGGACGCGATCCGCCACGCCGACTACCTGATCGACATGGGCCCCGGTGCCGGCCTGCACGGCGGCCGGATCGTCGCCCGCGGCACACCCGAAGAAGTGATGGCGAGCCCGGAAAGCCTCACCGGCCAGTACCTGGCGGGCCTGCGCCAGATCCCCGCCNCGGCCGGACAGCACCTCGCCGCCAACCCCGCGGCCCTGACCGTGGTGGGCGCACGCGCCAACAACCTCAAAAACCTCACCGTCGCGTTCCCGCTCGGCACGTTCACCTGCGTGACCGGCGTGTCGGGCGGCGGCAAGTCCTCACTGGTGATCGAAACCCTGTTCAAGGCACTCGCCCGCCGGCTCACCGGTGCGCGCGAGCATCCGGGCGAGCACGAGCGGATCGAGGGCATCGAGCGGATCGACAAGGTGGTGGACATCGACCAGTCGCCGATCGGCCGCACGCCGCGCTCCAACCCCGCCACCTATACCGGCTGCTTCACGCCGATCCGCGACTGGTTCGCGGGCCTGCCCGAGGCCAAGGAGCGCGGCTACAAGCCCGGCCGCTTCTCCTTCAACGTCAAGGGCGGGCGCTGCGAGGCCTGCCAGGGCGACGGCGTGATCAAGATCGAGATGCACTTCCTGCCCGACGTCTACGTGCAGTGCGACGTCTGCAAGGGCAAGCGCTACAACCGCGAGACGCTCGAGGTGATGTTCCGCGGCCGCTCGATCGCCGACATCCTCGACATGACGGTCGAAGAAGCAGCCGAATTCTTCAAGGCCGTCCCCGCCATCCGCGACAAGCTGGTCACCCTGCAGCGCGTCGGCCTCGGCTACATCCACCTGGGCCAGCAGGCGACGACGCTCTCGGGCGGCGAGGCCCAGCGAGTGAAACTAGCCAAGGAACTCAGCCGCCGCGCCACCGGGCGCACCGTCTACATCCTCGACGAACCCACCACGGGCCTGCATTTCGAGGACGTGCGCAAGCTCCTCGAAGTCCTGCACGCGCTGGTCGAGCCCGGCAACACGGTGATCGTCATCGAGCACAACCTGGAAGTGATCAAGACCGCCGACTGGATCATCGACTTGGGCCCCGAAGGCGGCGACGGCGGCGGCCGCCTGGTCGCGGCCGGCACCCCAGAAGAGGTGGCGGCGGCGCCGGAGAGCATTACGGGTCAGTACCTGGCGCCGTACCTGACAAAGGCGAAGAAGCGGCGGCGGGCGTGAGCACCACGGAACATCCGGCATTGGTGGACTTGGTGAGCGTTCCGAGGCGCGGCATGAAATTCATCTTACTTCAACGCACACACGTCGTCAAATTCAAGATCTTTTGTTGAAACGGTTATCGCATTAGAAATGCAATTTCTGCTTGCGCTGTTCAGCTCTGCAACGCTCAGCAAATTCATGTATCCCAATACAATAATGCTTCTTCGTATCGTATTCAAGTATTTCCACACCCATTTCTTCAATTATTCCCGTTTGATCATAGTGATCTGGCCTAAATCCTCGCCCGTTGTTACCACGCACAACTTTAACTAAAGTTTTCTTCCCGTCACCCTCCAGTTTGGATGGCTCCTTGATACAAAATATGGTCCGCGCGCAGAAAATGTACCGTTTTTGTTTATATGATGAATAGCGCATCCTTGAGTTGAACGCACAAATATTGCTTTAATTCCTTTTTACTCTCTACTTCGGAAGCCAGCCTTGTTACAAAATTAAATCTCTTATCCTCCGTTGCCTCCATTATGTCCTTAAACGCATTGGAGTTATATTCTTCCAGCGCCTTTCCGTACTTTGATAGCAAATATCTACGATAGACAAGATATAATATGGAAATAATTACTATTACTGTTGCAAACAGTATCATGCCAACTGATCTCCATTTATCGTTTTTGGTGTGTATAAAAAATTTTCATGTAATCAGGCGGGTTTCAGAGTTGGGGGAGCCGCGCGTAGGGTGAGATAGTCGCAGGCGCATTCCGCCGAATGTTTCGACCCCTGGACTGTGGGTCGCTTTGGCGTTCCGTCGGGGAACATCCACCCGAGTGCGCTGCGCTATTCTGCCCTATTTCCAATCCACACTAATTCTTTTCCTCACCCCAATAGGACGCACCAGTCGCCTCGCAAGCTAAGTTGTTCTGAATTATGTACGAGGCCTTTTCATTCGTTTCATTTGAAGATTGGCGACTTATCACATTTAAAACCATAAAGAATTTCCACAAGTTTTCACTCACTCTTTCAATGTCGCTATCGTCCGCGGGATGTTGACCAATAATTAACGGCTTTCCTCGCCGAGTTGCTCGAAAATTACCACTAGCGTCATAGCCCCATGCACAATGCGTAAATTGATCTCTCTGAACTAACGCATCTCGTAAGTTGTTACGTATCCTGTCAAAGTCAGAAATGCGCTCGCCTGAGACAGTTTCATTAAACGTTTTGGCCACCCACTCGACATAGCACCGACGAACTTCTTTCAGCAGATTTCCTCGATCTCGCAAGTCGCTACCGAGCCGTGCAAGAACATCGCTCCAGTCGTCTCCAGTCGTTCGATGGATGATCGTCGCGAGCAAGTGCTCCACCTGTCCAAAACGACGTGTGAGTTTTCCCAACGCCGCATCAAATGCGTCCGGAGCGTTTTCAAAATTGTGCAATCCTGTTGCTGTAGATGTCACCGTGAACCCTCCAACCACGTTTCTAGATTTTATTATGGACCCAATTGAGATAATCGTCTGAGCATATCACGCAACTGGACCCCAGTTCCGTCGGGCAACATCCGGCGGAATGCGCTGCGCTCTTCTGCCCTATTTGGGATTTTCCCACCATCGTAGGGTGGACCGAGCGGAGCGACGTCCACCGCCGCCCCCGCGTGGTGGAAATGCTGGGGGCTGCCATTTGCCCCCGGCAAAACGTGCACGTCGCTTCGCTCGGTGCACCCTACGACCCATGACCGCCGCCGTGCGCGGCCGGGAGCGCCGCCGTCATCGCGAGGCCGCGCGGCGGCCGTGGCGATCCACTGCCGGGCCCGTGGCCGACCACCGTGCGGGGCACCGGTCAGTGGATTGCTTCGACTTCGTCTCGCAATGACAATCTAAGCCGAGGCGGCCGGCGCCCGGCGCGCCCTGCGGACCTCGACCCAGATCGACAGAGATATACACTGTCGATCACACGAAGGAACGCCCGTGCGCGCACGCGTGGCTGGCATAGCCCGGCCGACCCCGGTAGCATCTTCTGCCGGCTGCACGGTCCGGCGATCGCAGCGCAGAGGAGAAAAATGATGGAGCGGATCGTTCAGATCCGGATCGAGAAGTTGCCGGAAGGCGTCTATCTGGCGACGTCGGATGAGGTGCAGGGTCTGGTGGCTCAGGGACGCACGATTACCGAAACGCTGGAGATCGCTCGCGATGTCGCCCGGCGCCTGCTGCAGGCGCGCGCGGAGCGCGAAGCGATCGCAGCACCGCCGGCGGCGGCCGATGCGTTCGACGATCCGCTCGTCATCAGCGACTGATGGGTTCGCTCGCCGGCTTCCGCTATCGGGAGATGGTGCGCCGGTTGCAGCGACTCGGTTTCTGCTTCGACCGGCAAGCTGCCGGCAGGCATGAAATCTGGCAATCCCGAAACCGCACTCCGCTCCCTCGTCTTTCCCAGAAAGAAAGGCCGCGATGACAGCGTCCACCTCCCGTTTTCTCGAATTCTTCTACTTCGACGCCGGCGGCGGGCATCGCAGCGCCGCCACGGCCTTGAAGGGCGTCATCGCCAAACGCTTCCCCGACTGGCGCGTCGAACTGGTCAATCTGCAAGAGCTGCTGGCGCCCATCGATCCGGTGGCGCAANTGGGCAGAGAAAATGCGATCGAGGAAAAAGCCAAATCCGGCAAGAAGTTTCACTCCGAGGATATCTATAACGCCTTGCTCAAAAGAGGCTGGACGCAGGGATCGCATGCCATGCTGCGCGGCTTGCAAAAAGGCATCCAGCTGCTTGCGCCGGACATGGAGGATTTGCTGCACCAACACTGGCAGAACGACTGTCCGGATCTGGTCGTGTCGCTTGTTCCCAATTTCAACCGCGTCATGTTCCAGGCGCTGCGGCGCGATCACGCCCATGTGCCGTATGTCACGGTGATGACGGATATCGCCGATTATCCCNCGCACTTCTGGCAGGAAAAACAAGATCAGTTCCTCATCTGCGGCAGCAAGCGGGCCGTCGCCCAGGCGCGTTCGGCCGGCTACCGACCGGACCGGATTTTCGAGGTCTCCGGGATGATTCTGCGCCTGAATTTTTACCGCGCCGAAGACGGGGATCGCCGCGTCGAACGCNGAAAAATCGGCCTCGATCCCGATCTGCCGACGGCGCTGATCATGTTCGGCGGCAATGGATCGAATGCCTCGCTCAAACTCGTCAGGCAACTGGAACATTCGGACATAAAAGTCCAAAGCATCGTCCTGTGTGGGCGCAACGAAAAGCTGCGCAAAGCGCTGCAAGACCGGGACTCATGCCGGGCGATCGGATTCACCGACCAGGTCCCTGATTACATGCGCATGGCGGATNTTTTCATCGGCAAGCCGGGGCCGGGCAGCATCAGCGAAGCCTTGCACATGGGACTTCCCGTCATCGTCGAGCGCAATCGGGCCACCTTGCCACAGGAACGCTACAATACGAAATGGGTCGAGCGACACAAACTCGGCGTCGTCGTCAAACATTTCACCCGCAAGAAGACCGTGCAAGCCGTGCGATCACTGCTCAAGGACGACACCTTGATGCAGTTTCAGAACAACGCAAACCGCCTCGATAACCGGGCCGTTTATGAAATTCCTGATATTCTGCAAAAAATCATGGCTGGTACAGAATTGACAACCGGCGCTGCCCAGAGCGCCGGAAATCATCCTCCTGACCCTGTCCGGGCAGACATTGCGGCTTTCGCGTTGCAGCCGGCGGGGACTATTCCGGCTGCG
Organism: Defluviicoccus sp.; assembly: GCA_013414705.1. Lineage (GTDB taxonomy): Bacteria > Pseudomonadota > Alphaproteobacteria > Rhodospirillales > Defluviicoccaceae > Defluviicoccus. The sequence continues at coordinate 137,160 of CP058705.1, read as the reverse complement.
TCATTACGATTCAATCCGTAACCAGCATAATGATTACGGATATTGCTGGGGAAAAATCTACACAGTCGATACAAGAGAGGCCCGGATGAGAGCACGTGTCGCACGGTGGGGAAACGACCTGGCGATCCGACTGCCCAAGGCGGCGGTCGGCCCGGCAACACGGTGATCGTCATCGAGCACACCCTGCAAGTGATCAAGACCGCCGACCTGCCCCCGGCCGTCGCACCTCGGGGCACCGCCAAGCGGTATAATGTGCTCCGGGCATTGCACCCCGGTACGATCAGACTTCGTCCGGCAAGCGTGGACCCATTATAAGCAAGCCAATAGCATTTCTGCTGCCTCTTTCAACACCTTAGCGCGCACTAAAGCAGAAGGTGTTGTCAACTTTTCAGGCAAGAGTGGTTCAGATAGTTCGCAAAGCTGCGCCTCAAGTTTGAGACGATCAGCCACCCCTTTTACTAGTGGATGAAGTCTGACGGAGGAATCCTGTTGGGGATCCCCGTGATTGGCGCGCGTGCGAGTCTGGGGCATGCGCGATGGGATTGTCGTCGAGGTTTCGGCTGCCGACAGGGTCCGTCTGGAAGCGGTGGTGGCGGATCGGAACAGCCCGCAGAAGCACGTCTGGCGAGCGCGGATCGTGCTGCTGACCGCCGAGGGCACGNGCACCTGCGAGATCATGCGGCGGACGGCGAAGAGCAAGACCGCCGTCTGGCGCTGGCAGGAGCGGTTCATGCGGGCCGGCGTCGACGGCCTGCTGCGCGACAAGACGCGGCCGTCGCGCATTCCGCCGCTGGGCCGGGAGGTCGCCGGGCGCGTCGTCGCGCTCACCACGACCAGCGACCCGCCGGGCGAGGCGACGCACTGGACCGCCGGCGCGATGGCCAGGGCGGCCGGCATCAGCGTCTCCTCGGTGCAGCGGATCTGGCGGGCGCACGGCCTGCAGCCGCACCGGGTGCGCCGCTTCAAGCTGTCGCGCGATCCCGAGTTCGTGCCGAAGCTGCGCGAGATCGTCGGCCTCTATGTCGATCCGCCGGCCCACGCGGTCGTGCTGTCGGTCGACGAGAAGAGCCAGATCCAGGCGCTCGACCGCACCCAGCCCGGCCTGCCGATGAAGCCGGGGCGCCTCGGCACGATGACCCACGATTACAAGCGCAACGGCACGACGACGCTGTTTGCGGCGCTGAACGTGCTGGAGGGCACGGTGATCGGCCGCTGCATGCAGCGCCACCGGCACCAGGAGTTCATCCGCTTCCTCAACGGCATCGAGGCCGCCGTCCCGGTCGGCCGGATCGTCCACGTCATCCTCGACAACTACGGCGCCCACAAGCACGCCAAGGTGCGCGCCTGGCTCGACCGACACCCCCGCTTCGTCTTCCATTACACGCCGACCTCGGCGTCGTGGCTGAACGCCGTCGAGGGCTTCTTCGCCAAGCTGACCAAGCGGCGCCTGAAGCGCGGCGTCTTCCGCTCGCTGGTCGAACTGCAGGCCGCCATCAACCGCTTCCTCGCCGAAACCAACGACAATCCCAAACCCTTCGTCTGGACCGCCGACCCAAACCGCATCATCGCCGCCGTCAAACGCGGGCACCAAACGTTGGATTCCATCCACTAGGCTCTCTTTCGTCCCAGGTCGCCATACTTCCGCCTGAGCCACCGTTCCTGCAACAGTTTGTTCAAGATCCTCCCTATAGTCGGCGTTTAATTGTGCTCGCGTGACCACCTCTTGAAATTTCTTGACGTGGCCATTAATGAAACCGCCATCTATCATAGCATTAACTCGCTTCTATAAAAGGCGACATTAGCAAACGTAGGCTGGATAACATTTAACCTAATCTTTCATTTTCGAAATATCTGCATAGAGCGGGATAATCGTACATGTTTTTGCCATATATTGTGGACGTCGCACTACTTGGTGATCTTGTTTCGGTATTCCGTATAGCACCAATGCACAATTCATTGTCGTCCATCGATCACCATGCCGATTTCATGATCAGAGAACACAGTCTGTAAATCATGCAGAAATTCGACTTCCTCCTCCGATACCCTTCCATCGACATCAAGCATCCGGCCCACCACATCCACAAAACACTGAAGTTGCTCCGGAGATCGATCGGCGATGTCGTGCAGAGCATCGTTGCACGACCCCAGTCCGGATACAGACGCGCCAAGTGACGGAAAATCAGTGTACGATCAACAGGTTCCTCGGCAATGCGTTCAATGTACTCTACGACGAGATCAGCTTCTCCCTCATGCAGATGCCCATCCGATCGCGCCAGATAGATCAGCGCTGCGAGATCCGTGCGGTGCCGTCGTAAAGCTGTACGCGTGCCGCGCTCGCGCTGCGCGCCGATGTCTGCATCGAACAAGACGTGATTTGCAAGATACGCGCGAACATCGTTGAATACTTCCCCGTACTTGCATCGATACATTCGACAACCCGTGACGCCAGGAAATGCCGGGGTGCCCGGCGTTCGTGGCAATATGCCGCCATCATAAGGTCGCCCTCGCGCGGGGTAATTCGCCGTAGCGTGATGCGCCGACGACTGAAATTGCCCTTGGCATCGCAGTATCCGATGACCAGCAACGTCGAGAGCGCACGCTCTGCGTTGTCCGCCGTATCCGGGGCAACGGATTGATCGGCATCGGTCGTTGGAAGTTGGACCTGCGCATCGCTGAACCCCGGTACCTCGGGTGGGCACTCGGGTTGCGGACGCCCGCTCAGCAGGCGAGTCAATGCTCCCAGGAAAGACATGGCTGTACCCCTCGTCGTCGCCGTGCCACTACGGCCATCGTGATGCCGCCGGCACTCCCATCCACCGCCACGAATACCTCATGCAGGTACTTGAGCCTATGTAGCTCGCATAGAGTGGGATAGCCAGAGCCCCATTCTGCCGCATGTTTCGGACGCCGGGCCCGCGGTTCGCCGGGGAAGCTGCCGGATCCGGCTTCGAAGCTTCCGGCGTCGGGCAGCTGCCAGTAGCCGCGGTGGAACTCCCACGCGACGTCCTGGAAGTTGGACAGCGGCGTCTCACCGATCTTCAACTCGCTGATCGTGATCGGGCCGTGCGACAGCGCGAACAGCGCCCGCCAGTAGATCTCGCCGCCAACGACTTCGCGATACGGCAGCGCCGCGTAGGGCGGCGTTAGCCGGATCGAGAGATACGTCCCCGGCTTCGGCCGCACCCGATGCCAGTGCTGCCTTTCGACCGCCTGCTCGCCGAGGAACGCCACACCGTGCGTCCGCAGCAGCGGGTCGGGCTGTATCACCTCGACGATCTTGGCGATAGTCAGTCCCGCGGGCACCGAGTAGTCGATGCGCCGCTGCTCGAACAGATGGGGACAACAGGAGACAGCAAGCGTTGGCTGCAGCGGCGGCAATGTACGCGGATGGCTGGGGCGATGCAGGCGATGCGCTTTCAATCAGCATCGGCGGCCAACCTCCTGTAGCGCCAAAATCCGAGGACCCGCCTTCGGATCGCCTGGTCCTCACGATAGCGGGCGAGCACGGCGGTCGTGCCGCGCTCGGCGTGCAGCAGCCAGCCGGACGCCACGACGACGCCGACGTGGATCGGACCGAACACCCAGCCGGAACCAGGAGCCCGCGCCGCACCCGACATCTCCACGACGTCGAACGGCTTCTCTCCGCTTGGCTCGACCCGCTGCCACGCGCCGGAGCGACGTTCCGCCTCGACCGCCGCGCCAACGCGGGCAGCATTCGCCTCGCTGCCATAGCAGGTCGCCCGCGACAGCAGCTGGATGCCCGCCTGCTCGGCCAGCACCAGCCGCACCAGTCCCCAGCAGTCGCACCCCGCCCGGTCGCGGCCAAGATCGAGGAACGGAATGCCGACGTAGCCGGCGGCCCACGAGGGAAGCTGGCTCATCAAAAGGTCAAAGATCAGAGATCAGAGATCTGAACGGCGGGAAATGATAACCGAGCCGGAGGCCCTGACGTCAATCAGCAGATAGCTGTCTCAGGTCGAGTAGTGTCACTGCTCGCACTCCTGCTTATTTCCCTCTTCGATTTTCCAGTGCAAGAACATGCCAAGAAAACCGTAACCGCCAGCACAGGACACGGCAGAAACCAATTCCGCCCGCGCCACACCTCCCATGCCCGCCTGCAGAATCGGATATCGGCAGCCAAGGAGATCACACAAAGGCGTGCGCAGATGCCGTCCGGCAGTCATTAGTCTCGCCTCGCAACATTTCGCTCCAGGTATTCCTTGAGAGCGACGGCATTGTTCTGATCAACGTCCCGGGCCCCGAAAACCAGCGTCGTGGGTTGCCGGCGCACCGTTTCGATGAACCTCGCGACCGATTCCGGGCGCTCATCCAGCTCGCGGAAGTAACGCCGTTTGAACTCCTGCCACTTGCTGCGGTCATGGCCGAACCATTTGCGGAGCTCGGTCGTTGGTGCAATCTCCTTGACCCATTCATTCAAGGCCAGCGCCTTTTAGATGNNTCCCCGGGGCCAAATGCGGTCGACGAGGATACGATACCCGTCCGTGTCGGCAGGTGTTTCGCGGCTGCTTTTCAAAGAAATGGTCAATGTGCTTCTCCCGGGCCTGGCACTGGCCTGCGCTCAGGTCTCTGTCGCCCTCTCCGTGCGAGAGCCCCGAAGACACCGACCGGTGCAAACGCAGACGTTCGACCATCAGGTTTCCGGTTCGATGTCGATCGCATCAAGGGCGAGGGCCGAATGGGCGAAGGCGCCTCCCGCACGCATCTCTGCGGCGACCCAGATGGCCTCCATGATTTCTTCCGCCGTCGCGCCGCTGCGGCGTGCCGCCTTCGCATGACCGCGAATGCAATAAGGGCATTGGGTGACATGCGCGATCGCTACGGCGATCAACTGCTTGGTCTTCGCTGGTAGTGCTCCATCCTTGAATACCGTTCGACTGAACTGATTGAACGCTGCTTCGATTTCCGGCGCCAGCTCGTGTCGTTTCTGAGCCAGTCGCTTCGTTGATTGCGGGAACAGTGCCTCGGGCATTCCAATCTCACTCCTGCCTGGAAAAAGATGTATGTTTGATATATGTATCGAACCGCCTGCATGCGTGGCGAGGTCTGCCGCTCGTCACCTGGAGTTGGAAATGCGCCTGACGACCTATACGGACTACGCGCTGAGGGTGTTGATGTACCTCGGGCTGCGCGGCGACGAGCTCTCGACCATCCAGGAGATCGCGGAGCAATACGGCATCTCGAAAAATCACCTAATGAAGCTGGTGCATGTGCTGGGTCAGTTCGGCTACGTCGAGACCATTCGCGGAAAGAACGGCGGGCTCCGGCTGGCGCGGCGTCTTGAGGCGATCACGGTTGGCGAGATCATCCGGCGGATGGAGCCGGACATGGCTCTCGTCGAGTGTTTTCGAAGCGCCGATACCCAATGCCGGATCGTCAAGACGTGCATTCTTCAGGGTGCGTTGGGAGAAGCCCTGGACCGCTTTCTCGAGACCCTGGACGGGTACACGCTCGCGGACCTGCTGGCACCAGCCGAAGATTTGTCACGATCGTTTCCCGTCCACATCGAGCACCCGCCAGCGAACGTCGCGAATTGACCGCGACCCTCCGAGGTCACTGGTCTTTCCGTGACATCCGCCGGCGGCTATCGCACTCACTCAGCCGCGAGCGGGCTCTCGCCTTTTTGCCCGGTTGCGAGCGGTACGCGCCCCAGGCTGCCGCGCCATAGCTTGAACAGGAAGAGCCCGATCAGCAGCGCTCCCAGCCCGAAGACGATATCCCCGGGAACCCGCATCCATACCAGCGTGCGGACCAGCGGCGACTGCACGACCTCGACCGACCGGGCATACCAGAACCCTTCGGCGACCGCCGCCCAACCCTGGATCACGCCGATCGGCAGCAGCGAAAAGAACAGCATCATGGCAAGGCCGATGTTCAGGCCCCAGAAGCCCCATTTCAGCAGGCGGTCGTCCCAGGCCTGGTGCGCGGTCAGTCCGCGCAGGCAGAACAGCATCAGGCCGATCCCCAGCATGCCGTACACGCCGAACAGGGCGGCATGGGCATGCACGGCCGTCGTGTTGAGTCCCTGGATGTAGTAGAGCGAGATCGGTGGATTGACGAGGAAGCCGAAGACACCGGCGCCCAGCATGTTCCAGAAGGCGACGGCGACGAAGAACAGGATCGGCCAGCGGTAGGCGAACACCCATTTCGCCGTCTTCGTCACGCGGTAATTGTTATAGCCCTCCAGACCGAGCAGCACGAGCGGCACCACTTCCAGCGCCGAGAATACCGCCCCAAAAGCCATCACCGAGGCCGGCGTACCTGACCAGTANAGGTGGTGCAGCGTGCCGATGATCCCGCCGGAGAGGAAGATGATGGCCGAAACCAGCACCGCCGACGACGCGATCTTCGCCCGCACCAACCCGAGTTTCATGAACAGCAACGCGATGACGGCGGTCGCGAACACCTCGAAGAAGCCCTCGACCCACAGGTGGACGACCCACCAGCGCCAGTACTCCACCATCGCCAGATGCGTGTGCTTCCCNCAGGCGAGCCCGGCGGAATAGAACAGCGCAATCGCTACGGTTGAGACAAAGACCGAGGCGATCAGCGAGCGGCTGTCGCTGGGCCGGCGCAGCGCCGGCCACAGTGCTTGCCCGACCAGCAACAGCCAGAGCAGCAGTCCCACGAACAGCAGGATCTGCCAGAAGCGGCCGAGGTCGACGTACTCATAACCCTGGTGCCCAAACCAAAAGTTGGCATCGAGCCCCAGTTGCTGCTGCACGCCAAGCCACTCGCCGGCAAGCGAGCCCGCGACAACGACCAGCAGGGCGGCGAACAGAACGTTGACACCCAGCGTCTGCCACGGCGGATCGTACCCCGATATGGCCGGCGCGATGTAAAGGCCTGTGGCGAGCCACGCCGTGGCGATCCAGAAGATGGCGATCTGGGTGTGCCAGGTGCGCGTGACGGCGTAAGGCAGCCAGTCGGCCAGTGGGAAGCCGTAGAAGTGCTGGCCTTCGACAGTGTAATGCGCGGTGAGGGTGCCGAGACCGATCTGCACCAGGAACAGCAGCATCACCACGGCGAAATACTTGCGCGTCGCCAGCATCGATCTCGTCGGCCGCAGCGCCTCCATCGGATCGCTGGCCGGCGGACCCGCCGGTTCCTCGTGGAGCTGGGCAGCCTGGTACCAGACCAGGAGGCCGATCGCGCCGATCAGGGCGATGAACGAGGCCACCGACCACACGACCGCCTCAGTCGTCGGCAAGTTGCCGATCAGCGGTTCGTGCGGCCAGTTCATGGTGTAGGTGGCGGTGTCGCCGGGCCGGTCGGTCGCCGTCGCCCACGATGCCCAGAAGAAGAACGTAGTCAGGGCCGCGCGCCGCGAGGCGGCGGGGATCGGGTTCTCGGCNATGGCGTACTGCTCGCGGAGCACCGCCTGTTGCGGCGCTGACCCGAACAGACCTTCGTAGTATGCCTGATTGGCGCGGATCGCCGCGGCACGATCCGCCGACACCGTCAACACGCCCGTTTTTGGATCAACGCGATCGTTGCGGATCTCCTGACGCAACCGCTCCTTCAGTGCCGCTTGCGTTTCCAGATTCACGTCGCCGAATGGCACGCCGAAGTCGCGCCTGGCCCAACGGTCCAGGATGAAAGTCAGTTCGCGGTGCAGCCAATCCGCCGACCAGTCGGGCGTGAGGTACGCCCCGTGCCCCCAAATCGAGCCAAGCTGCTGGCCGCCCATCGACTGCCACACCTGACGGCCGCGCTCGATATCCTGGGCGGTGAAGAGCGTCTCGCCCGTCGGCGTGACCACCGCGGACGGAATTGGTGGCCGGTGCACCCAGATCTGCCGGCCGATGAAGCCAAGGCCGACGAACGACGTGACAACGATGATCGCGAGCACGATCCAAAGACGCCGGATGTTGTGCAACTCAGCCCCTCCTCTCTTGCCAGCCGGCGGGCGGTCGGTCAGGAGCATCCGATCGCCATTTGCGACCGTCGCTCACGCCTGGACCGACTCCGGCGGGAAAGCCGTCCCCGCCCACATGCCCGGGGTGCCTTGCCAATTAGATGTATGCCTGATACATCTTTAATCGCGGACGCACAAGATGCATCCGGCATACATGTTCAAATCGATCCGATGCGGGCAGCCCGTTGAGTCCCGCAGTGTCTATTGCTGCGCGAGTGATCGGCGGATCGCGGTGATTGCGGGACTGCTGATGTTGATCGGGGGAAGCCAAGTCATGACCACAGCCTCGACCACGGGTCCGGTTCCGAGACTACGAACCACCGCAGGACCGGCGCTGCTTAGCTACGGGTTTCGTCCGTTCTTTCTGCTTGCCGGAAGTTGGGCTGCGATTGCGTTGTTGCTGTGGATGACAGGTTTTCTCGGGCTCGTTCTCCTGCCAACCGTGTTCGAACCGGTGAGTTGGCACAGCCACGAGATGCTGTTCGGTTTCGCCGCGGCGGCCGTTGCTGGTTTTGTCCTGACCGCGGTGCCGAACTGGACGGGGCGGCTGCCGTTGCAGGGAGGGCCACTGCTGTTTCTCGTCGTGCTGTGGTTGGCGGGACGAGTTGCCGTGACCACGTCGGCAATCATCGGCGGCTGGACGGCAGCGGTCGTCGATGTCGCCTTTCTGGCCGTGCTGCTGGCTGCCGTCGCCCGTGAGATCGTTGCCGGCCGAAACTGGCGAAACCTCCCCATCGTGGCTGCGCTGGCCGCGCTCTGCGGCTCCAACATGGCGTTCCACATTGGGGCACTCACCTCGCACGGAACGACCGCGGCGGCACGCTTTGCGATCGCCGCACTCATCGTCCTCATTTGCCTGATTGGCGGACGCATCATTCCGAGCTTTACCCGCAACTGGCTGACGAAGCAGGGAAAGGGCCGCCTGCCGGCGAGCTTCAATGGCTTTGACAAGATCGCGCTGGCGGTGACGTTGGCTGCGATGGCCTGCTGGACCTACGAGCCACAGTCGTCTCTCACCGGAGTGGCCGCCGCCGGCGCGGCGGCCTGCAACCTCGCGCGTCTGGCGCGGTGGGCGGGCGAGCGGACAACCCCGGAACCGCTGCTGTGGATCCTCCACGTCGCCTTTNTATGGGTTCCGGTGGGCCTTGCGCTGCTCGCGATCACCGCGTTCGGAGGTGCCGTCCCGCCATCCGCGGGTCTGCACGCGCTGACCGGCGGTGCCATCGCATCGATGATTCTGGCGGTGATGACTCGGGCAACGCTCGGCCACACCGGCCGCGATCTGCATGCCGGACCGGGCACGACGGTCATTTACTTGCTCATCCTGGCAGCGGGGATCACCCGCGTCTGGGCATCGCTGGAGCCTGGGCTTTTCATGCCCCTGCTCATGACGTCCACGATCGCCTGGGTGTCAGCGTTCGTTGTGTTTCTGGGCGTGTTCGGCCCGATGCTGGTGCGGCCGCGCGTCCGGCAGCCTGTGTAAGAACGGGGGATCGACAATGGACAACAAAAAGCGGATCGGGGAGCAACACAACGCGCCTACGTCGTCGTCTCCGCCCTGTTTCCTGCATAACGCTGAACCAGCCTACCAGGGTTATCTGGAGCGCACCCAGGTGCTCGCGCTGCTCGACGAGCTTCTGGAGGCGGAACGCGCTGGCGCCAAGGTTGCGCGGACCCTGAGTGCGGACGCTGTCCGTGAACCAGCGGAGGACGCTCTGAGGTCGTTGGCGATGGACGAGGCCCACTTCTGCGCCATGCTTACGCAGCATATCAAGCAGTTAGAGCGATTTCATGGTGAGTGGAATCGGGATTCCCCTGGGCTGACTTTGGTGATTCATAGGGCTCCGGTTTGGTGGAGCCGGAGGCAGCGATGGGGTGGCGTCGGGGGCAGTCGTATTCGCAGGATCTGCGCGAACGGGTGTTGGCGGCGGTCGATAGTGGCATGGCGGTCGCCGAGGCGGCGGCGCTGTTCCGGGTCAGCGTGTCCTACATTTACAAGGTTCGGCTGCGGCGACGGCGGACAGGCGAGACGACGGCGCGGCTGCAGCGCTGCCATCTTGTCCGCAAGCTTTCGGTTCACCACGAGGTGATCAGCGCTGAGGTCGCGGCCCGTCCCGATCTGACGCTGGCCGAGCTGCGCGCCTGGCTTTCGGAAGAGCACGGCGTTACGACCAGCGTCGGCGGACTGTGGAATACCCTTGAGCGTCTCGGGCTGACGCTCGAAAAGACGCGGCATGCCGCCGAACAGGAGCGCGCCGACGTTGCCGCCGCCCGCGACGCCTGGCGACAGCACCAGCCGACCCTGAACCCGGCGCGGCTGGTGTTCATCGACGAGACTTGGGCGACCACCAACAGGGCACGCCTCTGCGGGCGCTGCCGCCGCAGCCAACGGCTGCGCGCCGCTGTTCCGCACGGCCATTGGGGCCCGCAGGGGATGCGCAGCATCAAGACGTCGACCTTCGTCGCCGCCCTGCGCAGCAACGGCATCACGGCCCCTTTCGTCATCGACGGCGCCATCAACGGACGCGTCTTTCGCACCTATGTCGAGGAGGTTCTGGCTCCGTGCCTCGCCGAAGGCGACGTCGTCATCATGGATAACCTCGGCGCGCACAAGGTCGAGGGCGTCCGCCAAGCGATCGAGGCCCGCAGCGCCAGCGTTCTATACCTGCCACCCTATTCTCCGGACCTTAACCCCATCGAGCAGGTCTTCGCCAAACTCAAGCAGCTCCTCAAAACTGTCGCTGCCCGCACCATCACCGACCTCTGGGCCAAAATCGGCACCCTTCTCGACGACTTCNCCCCAAGGAATGCACAAACGACATCACCAATTGCAGATATCGCCAGTCACCGTGAAACCGCTCTAGGGTCCGGACTCAATCAGTCCAGTAAGCGACGATGGTGGCGAGGGCGAGAGATGAGGCATAGTTTCTGGCGAGTTTGTCGTATCGGGTGGCGACGCGCCGGAAGTCCTTCAAGCGGCAGAAGACGGCTTCGACCATCCAGCGGAACTTGTATCGGTGTTTGTCGAACCTGATCTTGCGTTTGCGGCATCTCCGCCCTGGAATGACCGGTGTGGCCCCCTTGTTGCGGATCACGGTGCGCAGGGCGTCGCAATCATAGCCCTTGTCGGCCAGAATGTGGCGACAGGTGTCGACCTCGGCCAGCAGGTCTTCAGCCATCGTGATGTCGGAGACAGTGCCGGCGGTGACCTTGAGGACCACCGGGCGGCCGAGTGTATCGCTCAGGGCGTGGATTTTCGTCGTCTGCCCGCCTCGGGAGAGGCCGATCGCCTGAGCCTGTCAACCGACATGAGGAATTGACCCCTTGGCGACATTGAAAATTGACCCCCACGATTTGTTAGTCTTGTCCAGGTAGTCCACGGGAGGGACCCGCGCGGAGCGCCGTGCCCTTGTGTGGCGAGCGGAGCGGAGCGCGGAGGGGCCTGTGGGCCCACCTGGGCAAGCGGGAGTCATACCTGTTTCGCCGGGTCCGGCTCGTGCGACGTCGGCTTGATCAGGCCGGATCGGCGCTTTTCACGCAGTCGATAGCTGTCGCCGCGGATGGTGACGACGTGGCTGTGATGCAGCAAGCGGTCGAGGATCGCGGTTGCGACCACTGGATCGCCGAACACCGTGCCCCAATCGCCGACGCTGCGGTTGCTGGTGATCAGCAGGCTGCCGCGCTCGTAGCGCCGCGAGACCAGTTGGAAGAACAGGTGCGCGGCGTCTGGCTCGAACGGCAGATAGCCGAGTTCGTCGACGATCAGCAGCCTGGGTTTGCCGTAGAAAACGAGTCTGTCTTCCAAGCGTGCTTCGCTGTGCGCACGCGCCAGCGTGGTCAGCAGCCCTGTCGCCGGGACGAACAGCACGGAGTGGCCGAGGCGGACCGCTTCCCGGCCAAGCGCCACCGCCAGATGCGTCTTGCCGACGCCGGGTGGCCCCAGCAACAGCAGCGTATCGCCGTTGGCCACCCAGCGGCAGGCGGCGAGGTCACGGATCTGCCTTGGATCGAGCGAGGGTTGCGCGTCAAACTCGAAGCCGTCGAGCGTCCTGACGAAGGGGAACTTGGCGAGCCCCATGCCCATCTGGATGCGCCGTTGCTCACGATGGGTGACTTCCGCTTCACACAGCAGCGCCAGCGTTTCCGCAGACTGAGATTTCGCCGCGCCGCGTCGTCGAGCAGGCCGTCGAGCCGGTCGCGCATTGCCTTCAGGCTGAGCCGCGTCAACATGTCCGGCAAGGGATCGATCGCCGCGCTCACCAGCCACCTCCCGCCACGGCCTCGTACTCGGCGAGCGGCCGCAACAGAGCGCAGCCCTCGGGCGCCGGCGGGACAGGGCGCGGGCCTCCGCCGGCGACAATGCCGGCGAGATGGGCGGAATCGATCGCCCGTTCGCGCCGTCCCCGGCGGAGCGGATGACAGGCCACTTCGCATCCGCCATGGCGGATGCGGACGATTCCGTCCGCCTGCTCGACCGTTACCTCGGCGCCGATCAGCTGCCACGGGACGCTGTAGTGATTGGTATCAAGCGTGATGCAGCCGTCCCCCTGAACCCGCCGCGCCACCTCGCGGACCTGTCGGAACGGTGGTCGCCCGCCGATCGGTCGCAAGGTGTCGGCCTCGTCGCGGACGAACCGCTCAATCGGCGGCTCGCCGGTCGTGCCATGAACGCGCCGATCGGCAATGTCACGCATCCACCAGGCGAGGTGGGCCTCCAGCTCGGCCCAGGATGTGAAAGACCGCCCGGCAATGGCGTTTCGCTTGACGTAGCCGACGCCCCGTTCGTCCTTGCCCTTCGTCCGCGCGCGATAGGGCGCGCAGGCCCGCGGCCGGAAGTCCCAGTAGCGCGCAAAGCTGTGGAAGCGCTCGTTGAACACGACCTTGCGCGTGGTCGCGTCGTGATGCAGGACGAGCGCCTTGGCGTTGTCGAGCAGCACCTCGGACGGCACCCCGCCGAAGTGCCGGAACGCCGCCTCGATACCTTCGAACCAGGCGCACTGGCGCTCATGGCGGAAGGCCATCACGAACCCGCGCCGCGAGTACCCGAGCGTCGCCACGAACAGATAGACCCGTACCACCTCGCCACCGATCGCAACCGAGATCGAGCCGAAGTCGATCTGCAGCTGCCGGCCCGGCGGTGTCTCGAACCGAACGCACGCCTGTGCCTCGGCCGCCAGCTCGCGCCGAAGATCGCGAACCGACCGTTCCACCGTGCGCAGGCTGACCTGAATTCCTTGCTCCCGCGCGAGTTCCTGACGAATGACGTCCGCGTTGCCCCGGTGCCGGCGAAACCGCTCGGCCAACCAATCTTCCAGCCCGTCAAGCGCACCCGGCCGCTGGGCGCCGCGATACGCCTTCCAGCCGCCCTGGCGCAAATATCTGCGGACCGTGTTCCGGCTGCAGCCGAGCGTGAACGCGATCCGCTTCGCCCCNCAGCCCAGCTCCGAAAGCCGCAGCATCGCCGCCACATCCTCCGGCGTTTCCATCCGATCTTTCCCCGCAGTCCCTGCTACGGGAAGACAATCCACCACCATCGTCATGTCCCCACCTCTCGTGAACAGGGGGTCAATTTTCGTGTCGCCAGGGGGCAGTTTCATCTGTCGGCCAACAGAGCCTTCGCCCCCTTTTCCGCCGTGAGCGCAGCGGTGCGCTTTCACAGAACTGCCGTCCATGGCCACCGCGGTGGTGATCCACTGGTCCTCGGCCAGCGCCTTGAGGATCCGGCGCCCGTGATCCCGGCGGGACCAGCGGTTGAAACGGTTGTAGACCGTTGTTGGTGGACCGTAGTCCGGCGGACAATCCCGCCAGCGGCACCCACTCTTCAGAACATGGATGATCCCGCTGATAATGCGACGATCATCCACCCGCCGTGCTCCCGGCTGGTTCTTCGGCAGATGCGGCTCGATCGCCGCCCATGCGTCGTCGTCCAGCCAGAACACGTTCGCCATATCCACCTCCAAGGCTCAAATACCGCCTTGGAATCACGTTCATAACAATATTTCAATATGTTAATCAGGTTCAGACCCTAACCGAACGTGACCTGCGGAGCGTCGCCGTTGCATCAGAGTGGCGCCAGCGTGAGGTAGCGACGGCGACGTCCTCCCGAACCCGCCACCGCACTTTCCTGGCCGCGGAGTGCCGTTCCAACCGGCCACCACTTAGATTCACGGCTCAGCCGATCTGAACAACAATCGGCTACCTTCCCCGCTTTCACTCAAGAACGACGCAGATCTCTATAAGCTGACGCGAAGGATACTTGAAAGCAGACCCGTCTTGGCTCCACTGACAATAGGTGAGCTTACCCGCAAAGCCAGCGACCCCAGCATCAGGGGCAGCCACTGTTCCGGGGAAGAGGATCAATGGAGGAGACGTCATTGCATCGCTCTCCGCTACAGCCCCGCCCGCTCAGCGCGGGAGAGCAACGGGTTGATCTGTGGGTCAATGGGCTCGCGATCGTCATGGGGCTGATCGGCATCGCCTTTCTGATGGCCATGGCGATCCGGCACCAAAGCCTGACCCTCACCTTCAGCTTGCTGGTCTACAGCTTTGGCCTTATGGCGATGCTGCTCTGCTCGGCGCTCTACAACGGCGTTAACCACTCGCCGTACCGCGACATGTTGCGGCGAGCCGATCATGCCGCCATCTTCGTGATGATTGCCGGCAGCTACACGCCCTTCTTGCTGGTAAAGCTGAAAGGCGCCTGGAGCCATTGGCTTCTGATCTATGTCTGGGCGGTGGCCGGTCTCGGCGTGGCGCTCAAGCTGATCTGGCCCTACCGGTTCGAACGGTTGTCAGTGGTCGTTTACCTATTCCTTGGCTGGACGGTGCTGGTGGTCATCAAGCCTCTGTTCTCTGCAGTCTCGATCGCCGCGATCGTCCTCCTGGCAGCGNGGGGGATTCTGTACAGTGTTGGGGTGATGTTTCATCTCTGGGAACGTCTGCCGTACCAGCAGCCGATCTGGCATGCTNTTGTCGTTACCGGTGCCGCCTGCCATTACGCAGCGATCTTGTGTGAGTTTGTCTTGCCGGGAACAGTGACGTGAGCCTCTGCGACACGGCGCTGCTCGACGCGGACGAGCCCNCTGCGTGGACGGCCCTCGACGCATTGGGTCACGGCCGTGCCGTCGTCGTCTGCGATCATGCCTCAAATCACATTCCGCGTCGCCTCAACGGACTTGGCCTCAGCCATGCGGAACTGGCCAGCCACATCGCGTGGGATCCCGGCGCCGCAGAGGTGGCCAAACGGCTCGCGGGGCTCCTCGGCGCACCGTTGGTGGCATCCGGCTATTCCCGTCTGGTCGTCGACTGCAACCGGCCGCTCACAAGCGAAGAATCGATGCCACCCAGCAGCGACGGCGTGGTCGTTCCCGGCAACCGGTCGATCAACGCCGCCGATCGCGAACGCCGCACCGCAGCGCTGTTTCATCCCTATCATCGCGCGATTGCCGGGGTGCTCGATCGCCGGGCCGCTGCCGGACAACCGAGTCTGCTGCTGAGCGTCCACAGCTTCACACCGGTCCTGAACGGCAGGCTGCGTCCCTGGCAGGTCGGTTTCGCCTACGGACGCGACGGCCGACTGGCACGGCATCTGCTCGATGCATTCGCGCGCCAGAGAGAGGTTGTCGTCGGCCACAACCAGCCCTATCGCGTTGATGACCTCTTCGACTATACGGTGCCGGTGCATGGCGAGCAGCGGGGAGAGGCACACGTGCTGATCGAAATCCGCCAGGACCTGCTGACGACGGCGGCGGAGTGTGACGGCTGGGCGGAGCGGCTTGCCGCGGCTTACCGGCAGAGCGAGCCGTCGCTGCTGACCTGAGAGCCGTCCACTTCGTCGGTCCACACTTTGAAGCTGGCGAGCGTATTCGGGCCGAAGGTGCTGCTGATCGCGACGTCGGAGGCGTCGCGTCCGCGGGCGATCAGCACCCGGCCGATGCGCGGGACGTTGTTGCGGGCATCGAAGGTGTACCAGTGCCCGCCGAGGAAGACCTCGAACCAAGCGGAAAAATCCATCGGGTCGGCAGACGGCGGCACGCCGATGTCGCCCAGATAGCCGGTGCAATAGCGCGCCGGGATGTTGAGACAGCGGCAGAACGCGATCGCCAGATGCGCGTAGTCCCGGCAGACCCCTTGCCCNTCGTTGAAGACTTCCATCGCCGTCTTCGTCGCCCGGGCGTGCTCATAGCCGAAAGCGATATGCCGGTGCACGAAATCGCACACGGCCTGCACGCGCGGCCAGCCGAGCGGTGTAGGCGCGAACAGCGACCACGCCGTGTCGGACAACCGGTCGGTCTCGCAGTAGCGGCTGCCCAGCAGATAGACGAGGGTTTCCTCCGGCAGATCCTGGACGAAGTGCTGCGGCGCGTCGGGGACGATGACATCCGTCTCGCCGCTGTCGCGGACGATCGCATCAGCAAACAGCCGGGTGCGCCCTTGCGGCGCGACAATCCTGGTACACCAGTTGCCGAAGCCGTCGCGATAGGCCGTAATCGGCATCGAAGGCTCGGCTTTCAGGTGATCAGGGATGACAAGATCGGACACGCGCGTGTAGTGCACGTTCAGTGTCAAGATCATGGGCGTCGGCTGCGGACAGTCGTAGATCAGCTCGTAGCCGACTCGCAGGTACATGCGTCTCTCCCGTTTCTTCCTGGCTTGCATATGGTGTGCGCGGAGCGTCGGTTCAGCCTGGCCATTGCAGCGGGGGCAGCTGGCTGAAAACGCTTCGGACACCTTCGCTCCACTGACGGCTGAGCCAGGAGAAGTAGGTATCTCCNTCATCGAACCGCTGACGCATCCGGATTTCAAGGCTGTCCCGCTGGTAGCAGATCAGGTCGATCGGCATGCCGACCGACAGGTTGCTGCGCATCGTCGAGTCGAACGAAACCAGCACGCACTTCGCCGCATCGGCAAGCGATGTCGAGGGGTANATCACGCGTTCGATAATCGGCTTGCCGTACTTTGTCTCGCCAGTCTGCAGAAAGGGCGTCTCGCACCCGGCCTCAATGAAGTTCCCNTCGGCGTAGATGCGAAACAGCCGGGGCGCCTCGCCCCTGATCTGCCCGCCGACAATGAAGGATGCGTTGAACCTGATCGGTCCTTGCGCGAGATACTGGCCGTCACGGTGCTCGATGTCGCGCATCGCGTCCGCCACGAGGTTGGCGACGTCGAACAGGGTCGCAGCGGTCCAGATGGTCGGAGCGTGCGCCTCGGTGTCAGCGCGTTGCCTCAGGGTACTGATAACCGCCTGGGTGCCGGCCAGATTACCGGAACTCAACAGAACGATCACCCTCTCTCCCGGGCGCTCAAATACCGTCATCTTGCAGAACTTAGCGAAATTATCCACTTCCGCATGGGTGCGNGAGTCAGAAGCGAAGATCAAACCTTCGTCGAGAAGTACGCCGACGCAGTAGGTCATTCTGGAACACTACCGGAGTTCTGCCGTTGCGTGGATGGCGAGGACGCGACCGTTCGATCAGATGCAACTAATCTGATCGAACGGTGGCGCTCTAACCGCTTGATCGGATTTACTTGCTCTAACTGAGCTGACTTTCCTTGACCACGCGCTCGTGGCCGTCGGCGTTGCTCTTGACGCGATACTGATAATCATTGGCTTCCGCTGGTAGCAGGCGGACAACCTTGAAGCTGCCTCCGGAGCCTGAAAACGATTTGCTTCCGGGTGAAAATCGGACCGTTTGGCCAACAGCGAACTTGTGCGATTTCATGGCTACCTGCAGGTTCGGCTCAGCCGGCAACCGCTGTGCCCGGTTTCAGTTTGCTGGCACGCCTAATCGCCAGCGCCTCCGCTTTCCTGGCTGCCGCGGCTTCGCTTCGCGCTGCCAGCTCTGCCGTGATTGACGGCATCAGCGCCGCTGCAGCCGTTTGCTGCGCCGCCGTGCCGATGTCGACCAGTCGCTTGGTATTCCCGTGCAACGTTGTCAGTTCCGCATCGGTCATCGTCGGTATCTTGCTCGCGATGCTCATCGGCTACTCCATTGGCGTGCGCGCGTGACAATCTGCGTTCCGTCCTCGCCCTCGAACAGCTTGGCCGGTTTTGGCGCGGGGTGAAGCTCTGTCTCAACGAGCATCGCCAGCGGCATGTCATTTACGCTGCAATGACATGCTTACTCCCGACCCGGCAGGCCCCCGCCCTTTTTCGGGACGAGGGACGCGATCTGGGCGTGGAACCAAACAGATAACGGACTAAGCGATGCGCAGGTTTACCGCGGACGACTTGCCCTGCTGACCACGTTCAAGGTCGTACTCTACCTGCTGTCCTTCCCCNAGATGGTTGAGACCTGATCGCTCCAGGGCCGAAATATGGACGAAGACATCCTTCGATCCATCTTCTGGCTGAATGAAGCCGTATCCTTTGGTAGAGTTGAACCACTTTACGGTGCCCATTGACATTCGTTGATTTCCCAACAGCTAAAGCCTGCATGAGCGCAGGCAGGTTAAATATTCGATTGGGGAGCACGGAAAACCAACGATATGACTGCTGGCGATAACGGGGCAGCCCGAAAGGAACATTCTACCCTTTTACATAGGCTTCTGGAGCGTTGAGCGCAATGGCGTTGCAGCCGATTGTTCCGATAGCTTCCCAATAGATGTGTGTGTCGCCACACATCTTTCATCGACGCCGTTGACTTCCGACATCTATCGGCTCGCAGTGTGCGGTTCCGGGCGCGAGTCGCAACTTCTCCGGTCTGGGATCCTGAACCGCCCCGGATTTGTCGGAGGCCCCAACACCTGAGAGGATGGGGCTATGACGAGCAAGACGACGAACAAGTTCTCGNNCCTGACGTGCGTGCCAGGGCGGTACGGATGGTGCTGGACCACGAGGCCGAGCATCCGTCGCGCTGGGCTGCGATCACGTCGATTTCGGGCAAGATCGGCTGCACGGCGCAGACACTGAGCGAGTGGGTAATAAAGCCGCGGCCCTGGCTGAAACGCTTCAGCGCGAAGGAGTCAGGCGTTGCGTCGATGGTGGCCGTGGCTTTCTCTTCACCCTGGGCCACCAGTTGCACCGTGCCGTTCGCCGGCCCTCGCGACCCATCTCGAAGGCGAGGCTTTCCATGACCGCACCGAGGTGGCGGAAGAATACCGGCGTGATCAGCTGCGGATGGCCGATCTCGAAAGTGAAACTGGGGATGTCGTTGCCGCCCGACAGCCATTCGTGCCGATAGCCGCCAGCGGTGAGTGTCGCTGCCGATGTTGTGCCATTGCTGTTGGCCGAGGCGGCCAGGGTGAACGCGTTGCCCGTCGTGCCAGCGGTATCGAATTCGAGCTCCAGCCGGTCGTCCGTCGTGTTCGCCGTGTAGGTACACTTGGAGAGTTCAGCATCGGCTGAAGCGTTGAGATCGCTCGCGAGTGCCGTCAGCGTTGCATCGATATCAACGCCGATTTGCGTCTGGTTTCCCGAAGGTGTACCGGTCACGAACATCCAGGTGACGCCGCTGAGCGCGATCGTGCTGTTCGCCGCGGGCTGGTCCGAGAACGCGATGTGCCCCGAGGCCCTGGTCTGCACCGTCGCCGGATCGCCGAACAGCCCGGTCAGCCAGAAACCGGAGCCGCGCAGATCGAGCGGGATCTCGATCCGGCCCTCATCGGTGATCAGCCCGCGGTAGGAATCCTGGGCGTTGCGGCCACGACCCAGCAACGGATCGTCGCCCAGCGGCTGTTCAGCGGAAAGATCACAGGACTTGAAATCCAGCGAGCGGTAGCTGCTGAGCGGTGCAACGCCATAGCCGGTCTCGCGGCAGGCGAGCAACGTCGCGTCAGCACCGTAGGCACGGACCTTGGGCACGGTCGATACTCCAGCAGTGGGGAGATCAGGCGGAGAGCGGATCGCTGACCAAGTACTCGATGGTCACAATGATACGGGCGGTGAGCACGGGTGCGGCGCCCTCGATCGCCAGCACGGCGATTTCGGGCGCGCTCCAGGTGAGATTTTCGGCGAGGCCGCCGAGGCTGCGGTTGGTTGCGAGTGCGGTTCCGATTTCGGTAAGCAGCGCGTCGAGCACCGGTTCGCCATCACCACCAACCGGCTGTGTCACGCACGCCTCGATCTCGGCGCAATGGCTATAGAATTCCATGCGCGGGTTCAGCGTCACGTCCGGCTCGCCCGGATCGCCATCGCGCAGGATGACCAGCCCGCCCGCTGGCACGACCTGCGGCAGCGCCTCGTTACGGCGGACGGTGGCATTCGGAACGCTCTGGAGGCGACCGAACAGCGCCGCCAGAACCTGCTCACGCTTGGAAGCCATCATGACAGCCGTTGAGGTTTATCGCAATTATGCTATAAGCTAACCATGGAATGGCGGGTCGAGGTTCTTGACGAGCGGGTTGTCGCCGAACTCGAGGCGTTAAGCGCCGATCTGCGGGCGAAGTTTGTGCGCATCGCCAAGCTCCTCGAAAGCTTCGGCCCGCATCAGGTCCGCGAGCCCCACGTCAAGTCGCTGGGCGACAAGCTGTGGGAAATGCGGATGGCGGGCCGCGACGGCATCGCCCGCGCCATCTATCTCGCGGCGCACGGTCAGCGTCTCGTCGTCGTCCATGTGTTCATCAAGAAGACGCAGAAGACGCCGCGTGCCGCGATTGAGACAGCCAAGAGCCGGGCCAAGGAGGCCGGATTGCTATGAGCATCCCGATCGACAAGCTGCACGATAAGTGGAGGGAGGACGAGGAATATCGAGCCGCTTACGAGGCGCTCGAACCCGAATTTGCCCTCGCTGAGGAGCTCATCGCCGCCCGTGGCCGCGCCGGCCTCACCCAGGCTGACGTGGCGGCGCGGATGGGAACGACCCAGTCGGTGGTGGCGCGGATCGAGAGCGGCCGTAATCCTCCCAATCTCAAGACGCTGGAGAAGTATGCGCGCGCCGTCGGCATGCGAGTGTCCGTCAGGCTCCTGCCAGGCGAACGCTCTCCGTCCGCGGCCTAGGCTGGCCACGCCCGCAGCACCAGCGACGGCAGCGCCCGGACCCATTTCTGCGCCGCGCCGTCGACATCGAGGCGCTTTCGCACTGTCACTTGCGGAACGAGAACGAACAACGGCACGGTGGTCCGGCCCGACAGCCGGGTGAATGTCGCGCCCTTGCTGCGCCCGATGTTCGCCGCAGCGCGCCCGCTTCGTNNCAGCCGGGCGTTGTCGGCCACCAGCAGGCTGGGACTGCCACGGCGATACACGAACCTGAGCCGCTGGCCGTGAATGCGCTCCCAGGTGCCGGGCGTGATCTTTCGCCGTCTATCGCCATACCTGCCCGCCGCCGCCGTCGGAATGGCGAGAAACACTCCCTGCTTCGAGCGGATCACTGCGCCTTCTTCGTACAGGCGGACAAGCTTCGGCGCCTTCGACCAGACGAAGCCGGCTGCGCCGACGCTTTGTGCGCTTTTCGGATAGACCTCGCCGCGCCAGGTATTCGCGAGCCGTGTGCCAAGCCCGGCGCCGGTGATCTGCCTCCGCAACTCGGTCTTCAGGCCGTCGGTCGCTGCGCGAACACCGGCGGTGACTGCCCGCTCGGCATCACGCAGTTCTGCCGTCAACAGCGCATCGAGGTCACCCTGAATGGCAGCCAGCAGTCTCACGTCGGACGCGCCTCAATTGTCCAGACGAGCCGCTCGGCGTCACGCATTGGCCCGTCCTGGATGGCATAGACAGTACCACTCACCTCCATGGTGTCGCCTTCCGCCGGGGCCGCGACCTCCGAGACGCGGACGTCGAACACTGTCGTCTTCGCGAGAAGGCGTGTGTCGCCATATTCGCCCACGCGATCCGGCTGGCGAATGATCACCCGGACCAGGACGCCGGGATCGGCGCCGCCAATCCGGTAGACGGCGTCCAACCCAAGGTTCGGATCAGAGAACAGGACATCGATGGCGGCAGCAAACGCGGTCATCAGTTGCTGGAGGTGATTTTCACCGCGAGGCGGGGACGTTTGTTGACCGGCAGCACCGAGGCCTCGGTCTTCACCTCGATGGCACTGCCGTCGGGGCGTGCCAGCTGGCGGGCGTACATCGGCAGACCGATGGTGTTCACCGTCTCGATCAGGTTGGCGGGAGCACCATAGGTGACGAAGGTATCCAGCGTGCCAAGCGGGAACGCGATGCCTTCGCCGGCCGGCACCAGCGTCTCGGTCGAGCCGGTCGAGAGCGTCACCGTGGCGTTGTACTCCTCGAAGACGATGCCGGCGAAGGGAAGCGCCGCCGCGTGTCCTCGCGCAGCGGCTGGGCGCCGGTGGATGAGAAGTACTTGTAGGCATCCTCCACCTTAGTGTGGCCGATCAGCTTGTCGAAGAACTCCGGGCTGACCAGGGCCAGCACGCCCGACATCGTCTCGCCCTTGAGCTCGATCTCGATCTTGCGCAGCACGTCGCGCACCTTCGCCTGGACGTTGCTGGTGGCGGTGCCGAGCACGAAGTCGACGGACTGCTGCGCCAGACCGAACTCGCTGAAATAGTCATAGAGCGTGGTGCCGGCGCCGTCCTTGACGATGCCGCGCAGCGCGTTGACCTCCATGTACTCGCGGGTCTGCGCGTGCTTGACGCGCATGCGGATGAGTTTGCGCTCCATCACCGTCGCCAGCGGATCGGCGGCGTCGCTCATCCCGAAGCCCCTGACCCCTGGATGTCCTGCGGCGTGATCGCATCGTCGTGCGGGATCCAGGGAATGGTGAACGAGCGCATCGAGCGCAGGTCGCGGTTGGCAACGGTGGCGGGACCGCCGAGCGGCACAGTCGGCAAGAGATTCAGCACACCTTCCGCCTGCTCGATGACAACGCTGCGCTGGGTGACGCCTTCGAAGCGGAACAAACCCATCTGTCCGAGACGGCTGTAGACGTTGGGCAGGATGTTGATGGCTTCCGTCATCTCGGCGAGCGAATAGCCGCCCGCATCGAACGGGTTGATCATCGTAACCATCGGCGGGACTTCCCTTCGGATCGGAGCGGGATCAGGCGGTTTCGCGGACGACGAGGCCGAGGCCGGCGAGCTGGGCGTGCTTGGCGGTCTTCTCCGCTGCCTGGTCGACCGAGGCATCGAACGCCAGGGCGGCCATCGAGAGGATGATCGGGCCGCGCGCGGCGATCAGCCCGGTCTGATCGGCTCCGGTGGCATCGACCGCTTGCAGCAGCACGGCGATCGCCGTCTCCGCCCCNTCGTCGCCGGTGACTTCCGCGGCCGGCGACAGGCGGCACTTGCCGCTGGCGGTGATCCGGCCCAGAACGGCGCCGAGCGGATAGCTGGTGCCGGCCTTCAGTGTCACCGTCTCGCGGCAGTAGCTGGCATTCAGCTCATACTTCAGCAGATCGCCGAGCGTCGGCGCGTTGGTCAAAGCAGGCATGGATCAGACCTCCTTAGCAGCTCCCGGCGGCGGCGCGCTCACGGGCCCGCTTGATGATCGGACTGTCGCCGGTGGTGGCGGGCTGCGGTGCAATGGCGACGACGTCGGCGGCATCCGAGCGCGCTGCCAGCGTGTCGAGGATGACCGGCGCAGCGCGTCCGGCTTGAGGCCGCGCCGCATTGCGTCGGCGGCATCGATCTCGATGCCGAGACGCGCCGCCTGTGCCGCGACCGTCGCGATCTCAGAAAACTCGCCACGCAGCCGGTCGGCGATGGCCTGCGCGTCGGAAACAGGCATCTGATGCGGGCGATCTGGAGCCGCCTCAGGCGGCGTTTCCTTCTCTGCCTCCGGCAGCTCCGAGATGACGTCCGTCTTGCCGACGTCATCGTTCGTCGGCGTGGCGCCATTTTCATCGATCACAGGATCGGGATTGCTCATGGTGCAGGTCCTTGCGGGTTGTGCGGAGTGCCGATGGGTGGTTCGGTTCGCGGGCGTGCCGGCGCGGACGTGCTCCGTCGCCAGCGCCGCCTCCAGATCGGCAACCGCTTGGGCAACGGTGCCGACCCGATCGGCGAGGCCGGCCTCGACCGCTCGCTCGCCGCGGTAGATCGCCGCTTCCGTCGAGCGCACGGCATCGGCGCTGAGGCCGCGGTTGCCGGCAACGACGGCAATCAGCGCGTCGTAGAGTGCATCGACATCGGCCTGGATGTCGGCTGCTGCCCGCGGCGACAGCGGCTCGTGCGGATTGCCGTCGGTCTTCCGCGCACCGGCGTGGATCAGCGTCCACTTCAGCCCGGCCATCGCATCGGCCGCACTCTCGTCGACGTGCACGGCAACGACGCCGACCGAGCCCACCTCGCCGGTCCGGCTGACGTAGAGCCGGTCGGCAACCGACGCGATGGCGTAAGCGGCCGATAGCGCCGCCTCGGAGGCAACCGCCCACAGCGGCTTGCCGGCCTTCGCTTTGATGGAGGCGATCGTTTCGACCAGATCGAACAGGCCGCCCACCTCTCCACCGGGCGAGTCGATCTCGAGGACGATGCCGCGCACGACAGGGTCATCGGCGGCGGTATGCACTGCCTCGGCGACGACACCGTATTCGCTGGCGCCGAACAGCGCGGTCAGCCAGTCGCCGCGAGACACCAGCGGTCCCAGCACCGGCACGACGGCGATGCCGTTCTCGGTGATGGTGTAGCCCGACCGGCCCACCGGCTCCNNGGTAGCCAGGAGGGCGATGACGCCTCGATGCCGAGCGCGCCAATCCCGCCGAGCAGGCTTTCCAGGCGCGCGGGCGCGATCGCCCAGAGCCGTCCGGAAAACCNNGGCTGGCGGCGAGCTGTCAGATTCATGTGCAGATCAGCCGGTGGTCGTTGGTTCGGCAGCCGTATCCTCGGCGTCGATCGAAGGATTCGGCTTTGCATCGGTGTTCGCGCTGGTACCGCCAAAGCTCAGTCCCAGCGCCTGCTCGCGCTCCTGGTCGGCGGCGATCTCCGCGTCCACCTGCTCGGCNGTCGTAGCCGCGCTCGGCCAGCGCCTGGGTGCGGCTCTTCAGCCCGGCCGCGATCTGCTCGATCTCCGCCTTGGCGTNCCTTCAGCGGATCGACCNCAGTCCCACTTCGGCGGCAGCCACGCGCAGCTTTGATAGCCGCGCCGGTTCGCCTCGTAGCCCGGGATGGCGAGCGCGCCGGCGAGCACGGCGCTGTCCATCCACCGCGCCCACACCTGCCGGCACAGCTGCCAGACCATCACCGCGTGCTGATACGCTTCGGTGCGCCTGCGGAACTCCAGCAAGGCGAGGCGGGCGTTGGAGTAGTTGGCCTTGATCATGTCGTTGGACAGATACGCGTAGGGAATGCCGAGCGCGGCCGAGACCTGCAGCAGTGTCCGGTACTGGAACGGCTCGTAGGTGGCACCGGANTCCGCCGGATCGGAGGTCTGCACCTGCTCGCCCGGCTCCAGCATGACGATCTGGCCCGGCTGCAGATCCATCGTCCGCTCGCCGTTCTCGTTCGTGTTCTCGGAGACGTCGAACGGCTCGGCCGGCGCCGGAGTGGTGATGAACAGCGCGTGCATCGCCGCCACCTTCTTGCGGTCGAGCTCGGCGTCGTCGTACTGGTCGAGCAGGAACAGCTTGACGATGGCGGACGCGAACTTCGAGACGCCACGCAGCTGGCCGGCGTCGACCGGGTCGATCACGTGGATGATCTCGGCGGCCGGGATGCGCACCGTCTCGCCCACAAGACCGGGATCGGTGATGTCGCCCGGATGGCGGCGCAANAAGTGATACGCGACGCGCCGGCCGATGCGGTCGAACTCGATGCCCTGGCGAATGACGGTGCCGCCCGGCAGCACCTTGTTACGGATCAGCGGCAGCATCTCCGAAGGCAGCATCTGCAGCTGCAGCGGCACCACGAGGCCATCCTCGGCCCGCCGCGGACGGAAGCGGAAGAACACCTCGCCGGCGATGAACACCTCGCGCGCGGCGCGGCGCTGCAGACCGTAGAAGTCGGTGAAGCCGTCAGCGTCGGCCTCGTCGGTCCAGTCCAGCCACAGCTTCTGCACCGCGGCCTTCAGGCCGGCATCGGCGATCAGCGACGATGGCTTGATACCGGCCCCCACCACGTTACCGGCCCAGCTGTCGATGGCGTTGGCGGCATAGCCGTTGTTGCGGATCAGCCAGCGCCCCCGCGCGGTGATGTCGGCGCCGCTGGCCGCAATCAGCGTGTTCAGGTGTGCCCGGCTGTCTGCAAGTCATCTTCGCGCTCTGTTGTCTTGGTCTCGTCCACTTCTGCCGACGCGACCTGCAGCTCCAACTCCCGCCATTTGCGCTCATGCCAGCGATCGGCGCCGGCGATCCAGGTGGCGGCGCGGGCATACACGCGACAGTCGAGCGCCTCGTTGCGTTCGCGCAGCTTCTGCCATTCGAGGCGGGTGAAGCCGCGCCGGGTCTTGACGGTGACCAGCTGCTCGGCCACCAGTTGCTTCACCCACTCCGCGTCGACCTGACGCGGCAGATGGATGAAGCCGGCCGGATACCGATCTGTTGGCTCCTCGCCCGTCGGCGCTGCCGACCGCAGGAAGCGGTAGGTCTCGCTCTTGAAGGTGGCGACGGCGACCGTCCACAGCCGCGCGCCGCGCTTGATCTTCACCCCACCCTCGGTGGCATCGACGTGCGTCGGCCCGGAGACCGGTGCCGAGCGGTTGAAGCCCTCGGCCCCCTTCACGGGCAGCACCTGGCCCCAGCCCTGCCGCCGGGCCCAGGCGTAGACGGCAGGCGCTTCGTAACCGGTGTCGATGCCAAGCCGCGCCAGTCCGAGCCGGACACCGACGCATGCGGCCAGGTCTCGCCAAGCAGGGTCGATACCTGTGCCCATGTCGCCGCCTCGCCGGGACCACCCTCGATCACCAGGTGATCGACCAGCCAACTCTCCAGTCCCCGCCCCACGCCCAGACCGAGATCTCGATGCGGTCCTTCTGCACGTCGGCACCGGCGGTGGGAACAGTCCGCCCGGCGGCACGGTGCCGCGAACGAAGTCTTCCGTCGCTCGTAGAGGCGCAGCCAGTCGGGCGCTTCGCCGGTTTCAGCCCAGGTCTCGCCCAGCACGGTGTTGATGAAGCTCCGCTTGGCCTCGTCCGACGACTGGCATGCTTCCCAGTCGCGGGCGATGCGCTCCCACGACAGCCAGCCGACCGGGCTGTACAGGCTCGACAGATGAAAGCCGATGCTCAACGGATCGACGGGAACCGCCGTCGGCCGCCACTGCCCCAGGCTGAGCATCCGCGTCTTGTGATGCTCGGCGATCGGCTGCTCACAGCCTTCGCAGACGTAGGCGGCCGTTTCCGGCTGGCCGGTTTCCCAGCGCAGGCGTGCGAACTTGAGCCACTGATCCTGTCCGCAGTGCGGACACGGCACGAAGTACCGCCGCTGGTCGGAGGCTTCGAATTCCCGCTCGATGCGCGACAGTCCCTTGATCGTCGGCGTCGACGCGAGAAACACCTTGCGCCGCCAGGAGAAGGTGCGCGTGCGCGCTTCCGCCAGCGCCACCGGATCGCCCTCGTCGTCGGCCGACGGCGGATACGCATCGACTTCGTCGAGGAACAGATAGCGCACCGGCATCGAGCGCAGGCCTACGGCACTGTTCGCCCCGGTCATCACCAGGATGCCGCCCGGGAACTCCTTCGACAGCACGGTATTGCCGCTGTCGCGCGCGCGGGCCGGCGCCACCTTCTGGCGCAGCGCCGGGCTCTCCTCGATCAGCGGATCGATGCGCTGCTGCGAGAACCGCTTGGCGAGCTCGACCGACGGCTGCACCGCCAGCGTCGGCCCGGGCGCGTGATGGATGACGAAGCCGATCCAGTTGCAGCCGCTCTCACTGGCGCCCAGCTGGCTGCCCTTCATGAACACCACCCGCTGCGCCGGATGCCGGGGGCTGAGTGCGTCCATCAGCTCCTGCAGGTACGGCGTGCGCTGGTCCGCCACGGCCCCGCCTCGTTGGCGCCGCGCGGACTCAGCACCCGATGCCGGTCAGCCCATGCCGAGACGGTGAGATCCGGATCAGGCGTGAGTCCGTCACGCCACGCATGCAGCAGCGCGTCGGCGCCATCAAAGGCAAGGTCGATCAAAGGCAAGGTCGATAATGTCACCGGAACTCGGCCTGGAGTTCCGCCAGCTCGCCGAGGTGGTGGCGGACATGGGTCTCCAGAACCGTCTGCATCGTGTGCGCCCCGATGCCCAGATCGGCGGCCATCATCGCCGCCACCCGCGCCGGCCAGCCGGCCCAGGCGTCGCGCTCCTGCCGCGCCAGGCGGAACACCAGTGCCGTCGCCCGGGCCCGGTCGATCACCTCGCCCTTCAGCTTCTGCAGCCGCATCTTCCGCTCTTGCGCCTTCAGCACCTCGTTGGCGGTGCGCGCCTGCAGGTAGGTCATGCCGGCGGGAGCCTGCGGTGCCGGCAAGCCCTGCTCGCGCAGCGTCTCGGCAACCGAGCCAACGATGGCGTCCGGAATGGGACGCAGCGGCGGTTCGCGCCGGCCACGCCGCATCGCCGGATCGGTGGCCTGCGTGCGACGGGCATCCGACGCGGTGGCATCGATCGAACCATCGGCATGCAGCACCAGCCGGCCCGAGGCCCGCGCCTTCTGTACCGCGCCGCGCGAGATGCCGGCGTGTGCCGCGTATTCGCGTTCGCTCAGGCCGGCGCGTTTGCTGCTCATCCGCTTCTGTCTCGATGCCTTTAACAGTGGCGACCTATTTGCGAAGGCAAATTACGATGAACATCCTGTGCCGGCGGTCAGCCACGGATGAGGCCTGCCAGCCACCAGGAGACGGCAGCAGCGGCTGCAAGCCAGATCGCCACTGTCGCAGCGGCCCCGACGCGACTCACCGGAAGCTCGTCGAGCCGCCTTTCGGCCTGGGCCCGCAGGTCTGCCATCAGATCCGCTGGCACGAGCGTCAAGGCGAGCAGGATGCCGAGTGGCACGATTACCAGGTCGTCAAGATAGCCCAGAACCGGCACGAAATCTGGGATCAGGTCAATGGGACTGAGGGCGTAGGCAACCACGCATGCCGCCACGACCTTGGCGTACCAGGGCACGCGCGGGTCGCGCGCCGCCAGGTAGAGCGCAACTATGTCCCGCTTTGTCGCCCGCGCCCACTGGCGCAGCTGTCTGAAGAGGCTTGAGCCGTTCACCACACTCGCCGGCATACACCTGAGAAAACACAGTAATAACAGGTAATTAGAGTTGATTAAACGGCCTGCCTACGCCTTCATGGGATCATCAAGACAGAATGAACCAGGAACGAAGGCGACGACGATGAGCACCACCATCCTGCCGACGAGCAACGAAGCCTGGGGATTCTGGGGCACCATCGGCCACCATGCCGACCAGAGCAAAGCCTGGGCGCTGGCGATGACCGCGATCGGCACAGAGACCGGGTGCGCACCCGAAGCAGTTCGCGACTTTCTGTACAGCCGGCACGGCCGACAATTCGCCGACGATGTCGCGAACAGCCTGTTCGCCGGCCTAGGACTTCCGGCTGCGATCGACGACGCCGTCGAGCGCTGGATAGGCTGGCGCATCGGCAAACCAACCGAGCGCGAATACGGCATCCCGCGCGACCTGCCCTACCTCACCGGGTGGGTGATGAACCGCGAGATCGAGATGCAAATGAGCGACTGACGCCGCAGCCGGTTCTTTCGGCCCCGACCGCCGGTCGGGCTCGCGGTGGTAGAGGGCGCCGCATGCCGCAGCGCCGAACAAGGACACCACCGATGAGCATCGAGTATCCCTTCAGCCTCGCCCAACTGACGCAGATCCTCAGTGCGCTGGAGAACGAATGCCGCAACCCGAATACCAAGCGCAACGCCATCAAGGCGATCGAGCGCAACGCCGCGCAGATCGGTCTTACCGCCGAGGACGTCTTCGACGCCACCGACGGTCTGCTCAGCGGCCGGCTGAGCGCCGCCGCGTGGCGCGCGCACCTGCGCGACGGCGGCTGCAGGTCTGCCGCGGTCGTCACCGAAGGATCGGTAGAAGCAGCACCAGCCAACGAACCGGCGAGACTCACCCCAAGCCGAACGTGGCGCCACCCGCAGTCACGGCGCAGCGGCTCTCCGGCAGTCGGACGGATCGCAGCCCGCAGGGGCACGGAGCACCAAGCAGGCCCGCATGATCGAGATGCTCCAACGGCCGGAGTGGGCGACCGTCGAGCAGATCGCCGAGGCGATGGGATGGGCCCGCAACACCGTCCGTGGCGCCCTGGCCGGTGCGCTGAAGAAAAGGCTCGGGCTCACCATCAACTCGCAGAAGAGCGCGGACGGCCCGCGCGTGTATCGGATCGGTGCGTGATGGAAACCCCGTCAATGCGGTGGCTCCATATCAGTGACGCGACCCACCAGGCGATCGTCGATGCCGCCATCTTTCCGTTCCACAAGACCGGCCGGCGGCAGACCGACGGCAGCTGGCTGATCCCGGTCTCCGATGAGGTTGCCGAACGCATCGATCAGCTGCGGCTACCCGGCGAGAGCGACGACGATGTCCTCGCCAGATCCATTCGCGAGCATCGGGGCGACAAACCGAACTGAGCATCCTGACAAGAAACCCGGGCGATCCGGGCACCACGCCCCAGCCCGGATCATGGCCGCCGGGCCCTCTGCCCGGCGGTGCTCGTTTCAGTGCCGTACAGTCGCATCGTTTCGAACACCCTGCGAAGCATGTACGAGCGGACGATCGACGCGATCGTGAAAATCGAACCCAGCACCAAGTTGTCGCCGAGGCTGACCCGCAACCCGAACAGCGGGAAGACGATGATCTGCGTCAGCAGCGCGACGACAAAGCCGACGCCGACGTTGGCGATCGCCTCGACCAGCGACATGCGGCGCGATTGCGTGCCGCCCGCAGCCTCCGCGTGCGCGTTCATGCCGCTTTGGGCAGCCGCTCGGCAGCGACCTCGTCGAATGTGCGGCCGTTGCCGTCAAGTGTCGCCAGCTTACCGCTGAACCTCTGCCATCGGCTCACGATCACATCGCAGTAGCGCGGCTCGATTTCCATGCCGAAGCAGCGGCGGCCCGACTTCTCAGCGGCAACGAAGGTCGTGCCGCTGCCGGCGAACGGCTCGTACACTGTGCTGCCACGAGCACTGTTGTTGAGGATCGGCCGCAGCATGCACTCGACCGGCTTCTGGGTCCCATGCACCGTCACCGCGTCGTCATCGGCATTCGCTGCGATCTGCCACACCGTCGATTGGTCGCGTGCGCCTTGCCAGCGGGACTCGCCGCCATCGCGGACGGCATAGAAGCACGGCTCGTGCTGCCAGTGGTAATGGCCGCGACTGAGCACGAAGCGGGACTTCACCCAGATCAGCTGCGCGCGGATGCCGAAGCCGCAAGCCTCGAGGCTGTCGGCAACCGTCCGCCCGTGAACGCTAGCGTGCCACACGTAGGCGACATCGCCCGGGAAGAGCGCCCACGCCTCGCGCCAATCGGCACGGTCGTCGTTGCGGACGGCGCCGGTGCGTGCCGTCGCAGACACGCCGGCGTCGTTGCGCCAGGCAGGATCGTAGTTCACCCCATAGGGTTGATCGGTGACCATCAGCTGAGGATGGATATCGCCAAGCAACCGCCCGACNGTGGCATCGCCACACAGCAACCGGTGCTCGCCGAGCAGCCACAGATCGCCCGGGCACGACACCGGGTTTGCCGGCGGCTCGGGTATGACGTCGTCTTCGCCGGCGAGGCCATCGCCGTCATCGAGCGGCGCCAGCAGCCGATCCAGGTCCTCACCCTCGAACCCGGTGAGATCGAGATCGAAGCCGGCGGAATTCAGCGCATGCAGTTCGGCGGCGAGCAGTTCGTCATCCCAGCCCGAAAGTTCGGCAAGCCGATTGCCGGCGATCCGGTAGGCCCGGACCTGNCTCCGGGTCAGGTGCGACAACCGGATGATCGGCACCTGGTCGAGCCCAAGGTGCTCTGCCGCCAGCAGCCGGCCGTGACCGGCGACGATCTCGCCATCGTCCGCCACCATCACCGGCGCCGTCCAGCCGTACTCGACCAACGAAGCGGCGATTTTGGCAATCTGGTCTTCGGAGTGGGTGCGCGCATTGTTCGCGTACGGCTTCAGGCGCGCGACAGGCCACTGCTCGATCTGCTCGGGCAGGAAACGAAGCGTCATCGGGAAATTCCAGTGGCTTGGGATGGTAACCGGGTCAGCGGTCTGACGATGTGGACTCCACACTGGACACCGGAGTCCACCCGGAAGCCAGCTTTGTGTCCATCTATCTTGTTGATATGGCTTCACTATCCGGCAAAGGACTGGATTTTTGGTCGCTTGCTCCAGTGGACTCCGGGGTCCACCTCGTCAGCCACTGCAGGGTCCAGGATAACCTATTGTCGTTATTATGTTATTTGTGGCCTCGCTGGCCGAGAAATGAACCGCCTGTGGACTCCGAAATCCACCTGAATCCACCCCGGAATCCAGGCTAGCATTTATGTTTAAATGAAAAAAGCCACCGATGGTGGCTTCTGGCTCAGGTGGCTTCCCAAATTTCAGGGCTGACGCTAGCGGACTTTCGGGCCACGCCCACCAGCATAGGTTGCAGCCCCGGAAGGAACCGCTCACCCTCACACCATCGCTCGGTCTCGCCTCTCGTCCCGAAGCCCCCGCCCAACCAGCGAGCCGCTTCAGCGACAACTCAAACTCTGCGAACACCATACATATTGCGAGATATCGTGTCAATAGATCAATATGTTGCGCGCAAGAGCACGCCCAAACCCGCAGTGGTTCGCTTGAATGCCCAGGGCTACGATGATAGTCCCCGTTATCGAGCGCGTCGCACCGTGTGATCAGTCCGACGTCAAAGCCAGAGGCTTGTGAGCCGGTGCTGCCGCCGGACGTGAGAAACCTTCCGTCTCAACTCGATTGCGTCGCGTGCGATTGCGCGCAGTCCAGCGCCGTTCAGGAAGCGCCGAGCCAGAAACAGGTCATGCTCAGACCGGCGAGCCGCCGCGCGCTTTCAGATTGGCAAGGAACTCCCGCCGGTTCTTCGGACCGAAGGTCAGGAAGTGCGGATCGGGCCTCTCACGATACTCGGCACGACGATGCTCGATCACATCCCAGCGTGCACGTTTCGTGACGTCTTCCACGTCGATGGCATAGGGGCGGGTCGCATTCAGCCCAAATATTGCGGCGCGCAANCGCGGGGTTATCTTCGCGTACCCATACCGCTGCTGGAACGCCTCGGAAATCTGAAAGGAGCGAAATGCCTGGATCTGGTCCTGCGGCGAGCCGTACCAGATGCAGTCGGAACCATACAGGACGTTCTTCTCACCGATATGCTTGACCAGCTTGCCGACGACGTGGGCCGCCATCTCGGGATCGCGCATGACGTATCGCCAGGTGCTGCCGAGTTCCGCGTAGACGTTGCCATTGCGAGGNATTCCGTTCTCCTCCACTGACCGGATCAACTCGTCGATGCCCTCGCCGCGGCTGCGATCGTAGGGTCCTTCCGGCTGATCGGCGATGAAGCCGGAGTGGTAGACGAGAAAGTTCACGTCCGGGAACATCCTGGCGACGATCCCGACATCGCTCGCGAGACTGTGCTCGCACGAGCGCCGGCCAAACGGCAGGCCCTTGTGCACACAGATGTTCTTGATCCCGAGCCTGCGCGCCTTCTCGATCATCCGCAGACCGGTCTCTTCATCATTCAGAAAAAGCCGCNNGCCCTCCGGACCCCACTGGGTGTAGCACTTCCAGGCGGATACGCCCCATTTCTCAGCGAGCTCGTCCNNATCCTCGAGATCGCCCTCCTGGTTGGGGTTGACGCGGCCATGGATCAGCAGCCGATGCGTGCCCTCCATTGCGTCGATGATGCGCCGGACCTCATCGGCCTCCTGGATCGTCAGCAACTCCTTCTCGCGGTGCGAGGGGATGAACGACAGCACCATCATGTCGGTGTCGGAATCGAGAAAGATGTCCTTGATGAACTGTTCGCCACCGCCGAGACCGGTCTTGCCGAGCCCATGCTCGCCGACAAAGTGCCCCTGCACGTCAAAGACGAATTCGCGGCCACCGAGCCGATCAAGAGCAACCTCCGGATCAACGGCCGCAATTTCGTCCACATCGAAGAAACCGCCCGTCCGCCCGGCCGCGGCATTGGCAGCATTGAAGGCCAGCAGCGTGCTGGCAGCGCCGCACGCCGAGACCATGAAGCTCCGGCGGCCGATTCCACACCGCTTGGCATTCTCGCTCGCCCACGCCTGAGCCAATAGGTTCGCACACCGATTGGTGGCGTCGAGAGGNACGGGCACGAATTCACCGTTGGAGGTGGAATCCAGCTTGATTGGAAGTCGTTTTCCCTCAGGATCGAAGTTGAACGGCATGGCGCGCATCCCTTCGAACGGATCGGCAGTTCTTATGAAGTGGCGCTGTTGCCTCGGCCATTAAAGCCGTCTTGCTGTCTGAGCCGCGCACGGATGCTCTCCGGCGCTTTTAACCTCATCGATCAGCTCTCTGCGGGACATTCCGTTCAGGTCTGTGTCCATAAAGCCCTTGAGCTTTCTGGTGCTCGGCGCGCTTTATGGCAGCCATCGTCCATCGCGAGCATATGGTGACGAGCATGCCCGGCACGTACCGGCTGGCGAGTGTCCGGCCGCTCCGGTCCTTTCCAGGTTCACCTGTTCGCGTGTCAGGCGCGACTGAAGCCGGGCGGGAGCGGACGCTCCGTTTCCGGTGGAAAGCAGGCGACAAACGCAGCTTCAGCCTCGTACCGCTCGGCGAGCCGTTTCAGATGCGACCAATGCCCTTCATCCGGTGGGGTGATACCGGTCGCCGGCTCGACCAGACGGAGAAATCCCAGCATGGTTCCAACCGTAACGTCGGCCTGACTCAGCCGGTTGCCGAGCAACCACGGNCTCGGCGTCTTTGCCGCTTCATTCAGCGTTGCGAGAGCATGCTCGATCTGAGCGCGGCAGCGCTCGATCCAACGTGTCGAACGCTGATCCGCGCTGCGCATCACATGCTCATAGACGATCGCCACCAGCTTCTCGTTGGTTCCGAGGCCCAGTGCGACCAGCCGCCAGCAGGTGATGCGCCCCGGCCCCGGTGGCGGCATCAGCGCGCGCTCCGGTCCGACCTCGCCATCGAGCCAGTCGAGAATCGCGGTGCTGTCGACCAGCACGGTACCATCGTCGAGGACCAGTGCCGGCACCCGACCGAGCGGGTTGATGCGGCTCACGTCCTCAAAGTTGCCGAACACCGACGAGCGATCACGTTCGAACGGTCGACCCAGGAGGGTCATTGATACCGCCACGCGCCGCACAAAGGGCGAATCCAACTGTCCCACCAGAAGCATGCGAACCTCACGTCCGTACCGGCAACTCCAATATCTTGTTATCGCGAGGTGCGCATCATTCGAGAGTGCGACACGATGACAATAACGGCGTACGGTTCGTATGTGTGCATTGTCCGTACATGACCACGATGTCCATTACGGAGGACGGCCGTGCTAAGCTGCCGCCGATAAAAGAGACAAGACGCGATGGTCGACTGCCCTCCTCCTCCTGCCGCCCCTTGGCGCTCCTATCCCCTGGTCCTGGTTCCGGACGATCCGGAGATGGTGTTTCCCGCGGCAGAGGGACATCAGGATGTCGCCACCGATACCTACTACGCATCGGGCATACTCGATGGAGTCGACTCGGGACGGCGCTATGCGTTCCTGACCATCTTCGCCAAGAACGAGCGGATCTTCAGCGTCCTTTCCGCCGACTTTTACGTGCTGGCCTTCTTTGACCTCGACACCGGCCGCTACGACACAACCTCCGAATTCGATCTGCCGCCTGGCCACGCGATCAATTCCGACAACATCAACGTCACCCGCGGGCGACTGGACGTCACGTATCGGGCCGGTCGACGCGTCAGTCACATCCAGGCGCGGCAAAACGAGGCGGGCGAGCCCGTTCCGTTCGCCTACGAGCTGGAGTTGATCGGGCGCGGCCGCACCGGGGCAGAGATGGCGCTGAGCCTGTGCGCGGATGCGCTCAAGCCGCCGCAGCCGGTCGGTGGTGCCACGTTCGGCGGGCGCATCCGGGTGATGGGCCAGGACAACACCAGGGGAATCGCATTTGGGAAATAGCTCTGGCGTGGCGGGTTGAGACGGATTCTTGTGTGGTTCCCTTGATGCTTTGGGAGCCTGTGGGTGTCGCTGTCCTGGTTTGAAGCCGCTTTTGATGCCCTGCCCGATCCGCGCACCGGCAACGCCAAACGCCATGATCTGCTGGAACTCCTCGTCATTGCGTTGACCGCAGCGGTGTGCGGTGCCGAAAGCTGCTCGGATTTTGCCGACTTCGCGGTGGATCGCGAAGGCCTGTTCGGCGCGTTCCTGCGGCTGAAGAACGGGGTGCCCAGCCACGACACGTTCAGCCGCGTGTTCCGGCTGCTTGACCCGGAGGCGTTCGCCCGCTGCTTCACCCGCTTCGTCGAGGCGCTGGGCGCCGCCGGCGAAGGCGTGATCGCGATCGACGGCAAGACGCTTAGGCGCTCGTTCGACGATGCCGCCCGCGGCAACCCGCTGGCCGTGGTCACCGCCTTCGCCTCCTCGACCCGCCTCGTGATCGGCCAGCGGCGCTTCCGTGCCGCTGACGGCGACAGCGAGATCCTGGCCGCCCGGGCGCTGCTCACCTGCCTTGACCTCGGCGGCCGGCTGGTCACCGCCGACGCAATTCACTGCCAGAACGAAACCGCCGAGCTGATCCTGGCGCGAGGCGGTGACTATCTGCTGCGCCTCAAGGCTAACCGGCCGGCCCTGCACAAGGAAGTAGCGGCCTACTTCGCCGATGCCGAGACCCTGGCCGGCCTCCCGACCGCCGTCACCACCGACGCCGAGCACGGCCGTATCGAGACAAGGCGCGGCTGGGTGAGCCACGACCTCGACTGGCTCCGCGGAGCGAAGACGTCGTGCGCCGAGCTGGTATTACTGCCGCAACGCGCCTGTCTCGGCGTGATCGAGAGCACGGTCGAGTGCCGCGGCAAGCGCACCACGACGCGCCACTATCACGTGAGCTCGCGGCCGCTCGAAGCCTCCGCCTACCTGCAGGCCGCGCGTGCACACTGGTCGATCGAGAACGGCCTCCACTGGCTGCTCGACGTCGTCTTCGACGAGGACCGGGCCCGCAACCGCAAGGACCACGGACCGGAAAACCTCGCGATACTGCGCAAACTCGCCCTCAATGTCCTGCAACCAGCCCGACCCGGCATCTCCATCCGCCGAAAACGCAAACGCTCCGGATGGTCCAACGACTTCGCCAGATCCATCCTCGGCCAAATGCGATAGCCCTGAGGACAACACGCACTCCTATTTCCAGCCCCTGGGCTATCGTGGCCGGCTCCGCTGGGGCAATACCGAAGAGGCGGTCACGGGCCGGATCGGCTGGCTCGACCGGCAGTGGTTTCCGGACTACGTCGGTGCCAATGCCGGTGTGCTCGGCGAGCGCTTTGGACATCAGTGGTCGCAGATCTCACTCGACAACGGCTGGGAGTTCAGCCTCTGGCGCCACTTTGACCGGACACGCCGCGACCGCATCGTGGCCTTTTCCGGGGTGACTGGGACTGATCCCGAAGGCCGAACGGTGTTCAGCGACGAATACGTCGTTGACCCTCTCAGCTATTTCCGCGATCCGAACCAGATCGAGCCGCTGCTGGGTGACGTGCAGATTGCCGTCGGCATCCGTTCGCACATCCGCGACTTCTTCGATGCCTTTCATCTGCGTGTGCCGTCAATCGGCCTCGATATCGTCTCGACGCCACTGGTCGCGACGCCAGCGCACCGGATGCCCATCGATTACTTTTCCGGACCGACGAAAGTGGACGGGACGCTGGGCGACCAGTCGGTCAGCGGGTTCGGGTTCCACGAACGCACGCAGCCATTCTGGCGGCCCCGACAGATGATCATCGTCCTGCGTGACTCGCTCCTCTATCTGCCGACAGACGCCGTCGCAAGCAGCCCGCTGAGCGCCGAACAACTGGCGGATCTCGCTTGGCAGGCGAAGCCAGCCCTTGATCGCCACCGCTATGGCCAAGCGCGACGCCAGCTGCAAGACAGGCTGCGCCTCGCCCTGGTCCCGATCACCGAGCCGCATCGGAGCCATCTCAAGCGCATCGTCGATGATCTGGTCGACCAGATCTCGTTCTTCAGCTGATCGGCCTCCTGTGCGATCCCTGCCGCGTCGCCCTTTCGCGCTCCGTGCGCATAACGAGTGCTCCCTTGAGGGAGCGTGTTAGCAGGGGTCGGTGTCTTCGAAGCCGGCTGCCGCGCAGAGGGCATGTCCCATCCGCTTCGCACTCGCGGAGGAATGGCTGACATCACTCGCCGTTGAAGTTCCACCGCCACAAAACTCGGAAGACCCGGATGTGAGGCTCATGTGCGGCCACCCAATTCGTGCACGATACGGCCGATCTGGGCCTGCATGAGCTTGCGGGCATGCCCGCCAAACAGCTTCATGCGGCCCGTATGCTCCGACAGGAGCAGGCCGACAGCGTGGGCGAAGATGTCTGCCACGGTCGATTGAACGATGCGCGGCGTCGCGCCAAGCTCGCGCGCAGCCTTTGCGACCGGCGCCAGGCTCTGCCGCAACTTATCGTTCAAGACCGCATCCGCGTCTCGCGAAAGGCCGCGCGGCTGCACGCCACCGCGGAACAGATAGAATCCGAGGTCCAGGTCTCGGGGTTCGCGNGCATAGAAATCGAAGAAGGCGAGAGCCGCTGCCTCCAGTCGTTGTGCGGAAGTTGAAGGGTGATCCG
Organism: Defluviicoccus sp.; assembly: GCA_013414705.1. Lineage (GTDB taxonomy): Bacteria > Pseudomonadota > Alphaproteobacteria > Rhodospirillales > Defluviicoccaceae > Defluviicoccus. The sequence goes on along the minus strand of CP058705.1, from coordinate 98,601 downwards.
ATGCTCTTCCCACCGCCGCGATCAAACGGTCCAATGATCGGCTCAGCAACTCTTCGTAGATCGCCTCCTTGGACGGGAAGTGGAAGTAGATGGCCGCTGCCGTGTAACCGGCGGCGTTACCGATGGCCCGCATGCTGGCAGCTTCGAGACCATCACGCTCGAAAATCCTGAGGGCGGCCTCCAGGATGATCGTCCGCTTCGTCTCACGGATGACCTCCTTGCGGCTGGTGCGGGCTGTATCGGTCATGCGGACGTCAGTAGCATAGCTGCCGGCACATTTGAATATTGATATATTTTTCTAACGTCGTTAGAAATTCGTAACCATTAAGGATAACCTCCATGCTGATGTCTGCTGCCGAATTTCGCTCTAGCCTCGATCGCTACCGTCCCCGTGTCTTCGTGAATGGAGACCGGGTTGAGCGTGTATCGCGAGACCCGCGCCTGGAGCCGGGGATCAACGCGGTTGGGATCACCTATGATTTCGCGCTTCGGGACGAGTACAAGCCCATCATGACGGCGCGCCAGGGCAGTTCCGGCAAGACGATCAACCGGATGCTCCATATCAACGAAACGAGCCAGGATCTGCTCTACAAGCTCGAGGCCGTTCGGTTGGTCTGCAAGGAATCGGGTTGCGCACAACGTTATCTGACGCACGACGCGGTCAACGGCATCTTCCAAGCGACGAAGCGCGCCGATGAGGCGCACGGAACCGACTACCACCAGCGCTTCCTCGCCTACCTGCACAGGATCCAAGACGAGGACCTGACGCTTGGCGTTGCTATGACCGATGCTAAGGGCGATCGATCGAAGCGGCCGGCAGCGCAATCAAATCCTGACGTCTACGTCCACATTGCCGAGCGGAGGAAGGACGGCGTCATCATCCGCGGGACCAAGGCGATCGTGACGGGCGCTCCCTATGTACACGAGTTCCTCGTCATGCCATGCCGGACCATGGCCAAGAGCGAAGAGGCTTTCGCCATATGCTGTGCGGTGCCGATCGATACCGAAGGCGTGACCATTGTCGCCCGTCCCGCTGGACGGCCTGGTGAGCGTGCGGCGAAGTTCTCGGCCAAGTACGGCCAATCGACCGGCGTCGTCATCTTCGACAACGTCTTCGTGCCGTGGGACCGGGTGTTCCTGGCTGGCGAGACGGAAGAAGGCGGCTTCATGACCACCTCCTATGCGACGCACCATCGGCACTCATGCATTGGTGCTCGCGCAGGTTTTGGTGATCTCCTGATCGGAGCAGGAGCACTCATGATTGAGGCCAACGGTCTCGACGTCGAGCGTCATGCACACATTCGCGACGCAATGGTCGATCTCATCACCATTACCGAGAGCTTTTATGCGTGCGGCGTCGCCGCTTCTGTGTACGGCACGAGGGATCCAGCCGGCTCGATGATGCCCGATGCGGTGTTCTCCAATATCGGCAAGCTGCTGTTGGCGACGAAAATCTACGACATGCACCGTATCGCCCACTACGTTTCGGGCGGGCTCATCGTGGCGCTGCCCGGCCCGGATGAGGATCACAACCCAGAAACTAAAGCCTCGCTGTCGGCCGTGCTCGTCGGGCGGCCGGATATACCGGCCGAGCAGCGGTTGGAGGTCTCGCGCTTCATCGAGGACCTCACCGCTTCCTACCAAGGTGGTTGGTACTCGATCATTTCGCTGCATGGTGGGNGCTCGCCCGAAGCCATGAAGCGAGAGATCTGGCGCAACTATCCGGTGACGGAAAAGCGCGAGCTGGTGGAGCGACTGCTCGATCGCGGCGTGTTCGATGAGNGGCGCAAAGTCTCAAAGCAACCGGACCGATGCTGCGCCTCGGGCTGTGAGATTCCGAGCCCTGCTCAGGCTGCCAAGTAGTTCGCCCCGGCTCATGAGCGTCATTTGCGGCCGGGGCTCCCTGGAATTCTGCCTCAAAACGCGGCCATTCGGGCCAATCGCCTGAATGTCATTTCATGGGGTACTGCGGTCACCGACCGGATGTTCGCCCTCCGCGTGCGCCGTAACCGTAATACCCCGCCAGCACCCCAGCGCTGCGATGAGAATGCCCTGCGCCTGCTTCTCGTTGACCGGCCGGCCTCCCCACCCCTGCCGCATCGCCCACTCGCGGATCGAGCGCTGTAGCCGGACGACGTGCCACACGCAGCTGCCGGCAGGGCTGCCGAGGCGAGCAGCATCTCAAACGACCGAAGCTGACGCGCAAGGGCAAGAAACGGTATTACCGACCGGTGCCCGGCGCCAGATCGACGTCTGCGAGATTGCGCCAGCCGTCTATCAGTACACGGCGATCGACGACTGCTCACGCTCCCGCGTTCACGGCGTCTATTCCCACCGCACCGCCGCGAACACTCTGGACTTTCTCGACCAGCTGATCGAGGAGATGCCGTTGCCAATCCAGCGCATCCAGAGCGACCGCGGCCTGGAGTTCTTTGCCGAGAAGGTGCGCAAGCGGTTCATAGACTGGGCCATCAAGTTCCTCACGATCAAACCATGCTCGCCGCATCTCAACGGCACGGTCGAGCCATCGCAGCGGGCCGACTTGGAAGAGTTCTGGCCGACCGTCGATCCGCACTCCGCTGACGTTGGCGAACGCCTCGCCGAATGGCAGCACTTCTGGAATTGGGAACGACTGCACAGCGGCCTCGGCGGCAAGACAGCGATCGACCGGATCTGTGAACTGCTGGCTGAAATCCCGTCCCAGGATGCAGTTGACGCCGCTTATGACCCCAACCAACGAACGCATCCGCTGCGCCAACTGTGCCGTCGTCTCATCCCTCGCGCGGGTGAAATGATCCGTGCAGACCCAGCACACCAGGCTGACGTCATCGCAGCCAACACCTGCGGCAGAAGACTGAAGACCCTGCATGGCCACGCCCCATACGAATACATCTGCAAAGTCTGGACTTCAGAGCCAGAGCGATTCACGCTCACCCCAATCCATCACATGCCGGGACTAAACGTCTTGCAGATCGACTCAAGGAGCGTCGTTATCCGTGCCATCCGGTTTTCCCAGCCGATAAGCTCTCGTGTCTCGGCGCTGAGCGCAGCTTGCTTCGGGGCCGCGAGTGCAGCCGCAATCGCCTCGGAGAAGGCCTCCACCCCGTCAGCCACGCTGATCAGACCGCCTAACGCCTCCAGATTCGACACCGGCGTTGTCACGACTGGAACCCCNGCGCCAAGATAGTTGTAGACTTTCAGTGGGTTCATTGCACCGGTCATGGCATCGGACACATGCGGCACAATCGCGCAATCAAATGCTGCCATGCAATGGCGGGCCGTATCGTAGGGCAGCGGACCAGGCAGAATCACGTTCTGCTGCTGCTGAATCGCCTGCGGAACTCCCTGTTCTCCCTGCGGACCGATCAGCACAAAGTCCCATTGCAGATGACGACTCGCCAAAGCCTCGATCAGGGGCCAATCGATTCGATCGCGCAAATTTCCACAATAGCCGATAATCGGGGATTGCGGTCGCGCATGAAGTCGGGCAGCNGGTCTGTTGTTTTGGAGTAAATCGAGTTCCGCCCCGTTAGGGACCACGTGGATATTGGGATGCAGCTCGGTGAAGCGAGCACGATTGCCTTCGGCATTGGTCAGCACGAGATCGGCACGCTGCAGAGTCTGTTCGTAGGCCGCCTGAACACGATTGAGGTCTTCTGTGCTCTTCGCCCAGGTGCGCTGATCGTCAATCAGGTCCACGACCACGCGATAAAAGGGCACATGCGAGGCGATGGCGGCGAAATTCCACACGATCGGGCAGACCCAAGCAATCGTCCGTGCTGGGTCGCAGTTAGCATCCCGCAATACCGCCGCGACCTGTTCTGGAATCTTCGCTTCCTGATGATAGGACTCACCGCCGAAACCAGGTGCAATATTTGGTGCCTCGGTTAGGAGCACGCGGCGCAGCAAATCCGGCTCGTCCAACAAGCGCAGCACGCGCAGCGCCTGGTTGTGGAACTGAATGGCCGATATGTTCGGCGCGCGTGCTACAAAATCGCGACCCATCTGTGCGAAGGCCGAGCCATGCAGCGAATGGTCAAAATGTACAATGCGTCGAACGAGGCCTGTACGATGAAGGTGGCTCGTCACGAGATCAGCCCGCCGGCCGAACAGACCACTGTCGTTCTGTTTCCAAAAGAAGGCGATATCGTATCGTGGCCGCTGCCGCAAAACATTAGGGGGAGAACATGCGGCGCTGNNTGCATCTTGTCGCGCTCGCCGGACCGCACTCAGGAGGCTCCGCAGCACTTCTGAGCGCGCATGGCTATACGGATTTGCTAATCGGACGGCGGCTTGAACAGCGGATTCAAGGCGAACCCGGTTGATACGGTCACTGAACTCGTCCTCGAAGAGCATCCGTAGNCTTGGCGCGACGCCCTCCGGGGCTTGAAACCGTTAAGCCGTNGCGGAGAGATAGGCCGGCAGGCCATCAGGCGCGATCCAATCCACCACGTCGCTGAGGGCGCTTTCGGCAAGCGGCGGCGTCGTGCTCGCGACAATCGGCACACCATGTTGTAGCGCGTCGGTTACCTTGGCCGGGAACTGACTCTGCGTGATCAGTGCGTTCGGATTTTGCAGCAGTGGCATCAAATCCGCTGCCGCTAGATAGGTGCCGACTTCACTGATGTCGCAAGAAGGAATGATGCGCACCCGTTCCGGCAGCCGGGCCAGGCGGGCGCGCAACGTGGCGTCGTCGATCGGGCCGACGACGATTAACTTCAGGCGCGCGTCGTCGATCGCTTCCATCGCCGTGACGACCTGATCGAGCCCCTTGTGAGCCCGCACGGTACCGATGAAACTCAGAACGACATCGTCGCCGCTGTAGCCCAGGTTCCGACGTGCAGCCGCACGGTCAGTCAAGGGCATCTGTTCGTCGCGGGAATGGCGGACGAGGTGCCCACCGAATGCCCGGCGTAATAAAGGACTGGCGACCGTCACCGCATCAGCCNNGTCGTCCAGTATTGCGCCGCAAGCAGCGTTCCGGACGTCCCGAAANGGCTCGGCGATGAGTTTTGCGCTCGCCTCTCCCGGATCTTCCGTGTGATGCTGCAGGAATGCCTTCTCATCCTCGTCAAAATCGAAGATCAGGGGACTGCGGCTCTGCTCAGCCAGGAACAAGCCGAGCAGCAAGCCCGGGAGACGCGGTTTCGTGACCACGACCAGGTCGTAATGCCGTGTCAGAGAGAGGGCACCGGCCTGGACGATCAATTCGGACAGATTCGTAACGTGCAGGCCACGCCAGCTGATGCCGCTGCCACGCAATGGCTCCCAAAGCGTCTTGCCGAATCGTGGCCAGATAGGACCGACGATTTCGGCGCGCCATTGTGAGGCCAGCAGCTTTGCCAGCACGTAGGCTCGTCCTGCCGGGTTATGGGACACATCCCAGCAGACCACTGCGGCGTTTCCCTGGCATTCGTGCACAGATCCACCAGGCGCCGGCATGGCATCCGCGCCCTCAAAACGTCGCCTGAGATAATCCAGATTGCGCTTGAGGCGATCTTCCCGTGCGCGATGTGTGGTGTCCGGCATCGGATCCTCTCAGACCTCAGTCACATCCGAGTCGCGCGTAATCGCGTCAAGCTCGCAGAGCCGGAAACCGCTGATTTGGTTCGGTTCAGGCTCGGTTGACAACGTGATTCGGTGACGCACGCGGCTCGTCACACGGAGAGTGACCGTGACCGTATTTCCGCGCGAAAGCTCGAAGCGTTGCTCGCTGTCCCCGGATTCAGAAGACGCAGGGTTTTCGGCCCGAGGCCAACCTTCTGGGGCAACATGCATCGCAGCTGCAGGCCGACGACGTTCTCGACCTCCAGCACAACGATATTGCGCAACCATCCCCCATCTCGTGCGCGGCCGCGGCACAAACGGACATGTGGGCCTGCAAGCGCTGCCTCGTCCATCTGGATCGAAAATGGCTGGTCATCGATCGACTCGAACACGAGCTGTGGTCCGTCGTGGCCGTCAACCCACCGCACCTGCCCCTTCACCGGCAGCACATCATCGTCCGGCTCAGGCAATGATATCGGCAGCCATGCAGCTAATTCGGCAAAAGGCGAACCGGGAACAAGTCGATAGAGCGCATCACCCAGAGCCACGCATGGTTTCTCCCCGCCACGCGGCAGAAAGAGATGGGCACTACCGGTCGCGATCATCGAATGCTGCCTTGGACTCAAGGACACGCCATCATGCGCTCGCACCACGGACAGATTCCGACGCGACCAGGGTATTTGAGAATGCAGCGCCATCAGCTCGAAGCCATGCCGACCGTTGCCAAATCCCGCTTCTTTCAAATCTTGGCGAAAGCGATCGCCCTGAACGTCAGCACAGGCTCCGTGCCGTCCATCACGGCGACATCCACTGGCTGGTCAGGTTGCTCGGGATCCCAGGCCCAGCCACCGAGCATATCGACTGTAAAGCAGTCGATATACCCGAGGCGGCTCATGTCGTTTCTCCCTGCCGAAGGGGATGATGCAAAACTTGGCATTCACCTCGTCGGCTAACGACTGCCCTTCTCATGCCCAAATCTACCTCCCCGATTGCATGATTTTATGAGAAGTTAATTGTGAAAAACGCAACCAATGGCTAACTCGTTGAAATGTTTCGCACGTTAGGTGGCTACGAGGTGAGCAGGTAGAACCGCCGCGCCCCATAAGCGGAGCTGAACAGCGGGTCTATCAGCACGACACGCCGGAAGCCGCTGCGAGCGAATAGCCGGATGATGGAAGCCTCGGTATGCCAGAACGATGTGGCGTTGCCGATAGAAGCCATTGGGTTGTTGTTTTCCGGGAATATGACACCCTGGTAGCCGTCGCGTTCGACGGGAACGTGCCATGGCCGTGCCGATTCCGGCGAAATCATCTCCGGGACATGGACCTGCGTTTCGACAATGACGGGAACCCCATTGGCGCTTCGCCTCAGCAGTCGTTCCTGATCGACGATCTCCAGGTGGTAGAGCAATCCCAGAATCGCCACCACGCCGAAGCCACACGGATCGAACTCNCGCACATCCGCCTGGACAAAGCGAACCGATCCGAGTTCGGCAGGAACGCGTTCCCGGCGGCCATCCACCGCGGTCACTGTGTAGCCAAGTCGCCGCGCCGCCAGCAGACTGAACTTGCAATGGCCTGCGCCGAGATCGACCAGCGTCTTCTGATGCGGTCGCACGTGATGAATGAGCAAGGATGCAAAGATTCGCAGTCTGTGCTCGCCATCAGTAATGGATGACGGCACCGGGATCGTCAGGTGCTTGACCTCGATCGGGGTGTGTCGGCAAGCGATATCGTGCTCATATGGCGGGCCTCGATGTCATGATTCTCGGCCGATCCAACGGCATCAGCAGTAACGGCAGCGTGGCGAACTGCCGAAGGTGGCGGTCCGCGATCAGCCGGCCGCGCGTTTCGGCTGGGTGCACGGAAACCTGCGCCAGCAAGGCTTCCACCATCATCTCGACCTGGAGTACGCCGAANGCCCCCTGACAGGCATGCGCCCCGCCACCGAAGGCGAGCAGCGGCGGCCCCTTCCGCGCCAAGTCGAGGGATTCCGGTGCAGGATAGGCGTCCGGGTCGCGATGCGCGCGCTCGATGTTCAGGATCATTCCCTCACCCGGCGCGATGGTCGTCTCGCCGAGCCACAGGGGCGCCAGTGCAATCCGCCGGGTGAGCCGTCGCAGTGGTCCGGCGAGGCGGAGCGTCTCCTCGACGAATCCCCGNATTAGGGATGGTGTTTGCCGCAGCCGATCCTGCAACTCATGATCGCGTGCCAGAAAGTCGAGTGCCGCGGCGAAGGTTCCGGTGACTGAATCGCCGCCCGATGTCACCAGCCAGAACGCAAGATCAGCGATTGCGTCCGCGTCATCGCCTGTATGCAGGCATGACAGGCTGCCCCTGGCGCGGCCTGCTCCGACACTGCCTCGNTGCATTTGCCTGCACAGGGCATCGAGGCGCGCATATTCGCGCATCGGCGGAGCCGGACGCCACAAGCTCATCACCGCGTGCCCTTGTTGGCGCATCTGGCGGACTTGATCGAAGTCCAACCCCATGCCTTCCGCGATGATGCGGCCCGACAACTGGTCGGCCAGCGCCGGTATGACATCGACGACCTCCCCGCGCGGCAGGCTGGCAAGGATAGGCTCCATCGTCTGGAGCATCCGCGCCGGTGGCCACGCTGATTTCAGCCCGGCGATATAGCGGCGGACCATCTTGCGCGTGCGCCGGTGCCGCTCGCCTTTCTGAAACAGCTGAGTGCCGGTGAGCACGGCCCGCAGATCGCTATAGGCTTGGCCGGTTCGCTCCGCTATGCGCGCAAGTTCGATCCCCGGATCCGCAGCCTGGAGCTCGTGCGCACGCAACACGGCGACGATATCGGCGTAACGGCTGATCATCCACGCCCTCTCCGGGGAACTTCGGTAAGGTGGTCGGGGCGGGGCNACTGCCGCGTCCGGATCCTCGATGTCCGCTTCGGTTATTGCCGACGCGGCATGAGGGCTCAACGCCGTTCCTCCTTGCCGAAGATCACCGCCATCCCCTGGCGCAGCGAGTGGGCGTGCCGGCGCAGCGCTTCGGGATGGAAGGGTGCGGCAGGGGCGTGTTCTGGTTCGAAATGGCCGTGGTCGCGGCCGCGCACCCAGGTCGCAGAGTTCCGTTGCCCATGACGCTGGGCGATGCGGGCGGGAATGTAGCGGATGGCGAAACCGATACGGCGGTCAGCCGACCGATTGGGCCGCGAGCTGTGTACGATCAGTGGATCGTGCAGCGACATCTCGCCGGGCATCAGCGCCACATCGATCGCCCTGGTCTCGTCTGCCGCCGCGATCACTTCCTCACGCCGGCCGAGCATGTTCAGTCTGTCGCCGTTGTCGCGATGGGCGAGTATGGTGCGGTTGCTACCCGGGATCATCCGCACGCAGCCATTCTCCGCTGTGCTCGGCGTAAAAGCAAGCCATGCGGTCACGGCGATCGGCTCCGTCAGACCNCAGTGCGTCTGGTCCTGGTGCCATGTGACATACCGAGAGTCCTGCGGGTTCTTGATAATGAAGCTGGTACCGAAGCACAGAAGGTCGGGGCCAAGCAGATCCTCGACTGCGTCCAGGATTGTCGGGTGATGCACCAGCTCCCACAGCCAGGGCAACAGAAGATGGATCTTGGCGTTCAACGACGGCGGGATGCGTCCGGCGCGTTGTTCCTCGATTTTCTCCAGCCATTGCCGTCGCAGCTGTGCCTCCGCCGTGCCCAGTACGCGCACGGGAAAGATCACGCCATCTCGCTGGAACGCGGCGAGCTGCGTGTCGGTCAGCCGCTTGCCCATTCAGGCTTCCATCGCCCTGAGAAACCGGAGCGCGCCAGCACGATAGGCTTGCCGCGTTGCGTGCCGACGGATCTTTCCGCTCGTCGTGCGCGGCAATGCACCGAACGGCAGAAACCCGGTTTGCGGCAACAACCCGCATTCACGCCCGACCGCGTCCGCGATGACGCGACGCAATTCATCAAGGTCGCAGTGCTGGCGCCCAGCAGCAGGAATTTCACCGAGCAGCACCAGTATCTCTGCCTCCGGTTCGCCGGCCGCGAATGCTGCGGCGGCGATCAGNGGTTTGCCCGTGGCACCCATTGCCGCCGCCTCGATATCCGCCGCGTGTAGGTTACGGCCATGCAGGAACAGGATATCCTTCATGCGATCCAGCACCACCAGTCCGGCCGGCGTCTCTATGCCGATATCGCCGGTCAGCAGCCAGCGCCGCCCTTGTTCCGTCACTGTCGACGCCAGGGGCGCGATGCGACCTTCCACCGCATGCCATTCGCCGACAGCAACATGGGCGCCTGCGATGCAAATCTCGCCGACATTGCCGGGCAGCAGCGTGGTCCCCGTGGACGGTTCGCGAATGCGCAGCAGGCAGCCGCTCGGCGGCCCGCCACANGCGACCCAAGGGCGCGGCGTTTCCTCCGGCCCTGAAGGGATCAATACCTGCCGCACCCCCGTTCCCGGTCTCGCGGACGTCGCCAGCAGCGTGGATTCGGCGAGTCCATAGCAGGGCAGGAAGGCTGCTTCGTTGAAGCGCGCGGCGGTGAACTGGGTGGCGAAGCCGCTCAGGCTGGCTGCGCGGATCGGCTCGGCGCCGCAGAACGCAATTTGCCAGCTGGAGAGATCGAGCGTTCTCGCTGTCTCGGGTTGGATGCGGCGGACGCAGAGCTCGTATCCGAAATTGGGGCCGCCTGCCATTGTGCCGCCGTAACGCTCGATCGCGCGCAACCAGCGGATCGGCCTCTGGACGAAAGCGAACGGCGGCATCAGTACCGCCAGCGCCCCGGCATAGAGTGGCTGGAGAATGGCGCCGAACAAACCCATGTCGTGATGCGGCGGCAGCCAGCTGACGCCAACCGTTCCGGGATGCGTCCCGAAAATCTCCTGCACCATCGCCGCGTTGCTGGCGATGTTCGCGTGGCTCAGCACGATGCCTTGTGGCGCACGCGTGGAACCGGAGCTGTACTGGATGACTGCCGGTGCGTTCCCATCCGGCTCCCCGGGAGGTGCGAGCGCGGTNTCCGCGGCCAATGCCGCAAAGGAAACCATGATGTGCGGCTTCTCCGAGAGTGCCTCAATCGCGGCCACATCGTCAGTGATCACCGAGGCGTCGCCCAGTTCCCGCAGGACCATACTAAGGCGCTGGCGGCAGTCGCCCACCGGCGGGAACGGCACCGGCACGGCGATTGCGCCAGCGCGCAGACAGCCGAGTAAGGCGACAATGAAGCCGATGCTTGGTGCCAGTGCCAGGATGACCGGTCTGCCCGCGCAGCCATGGCCGATCAGTCCGGATGCCACTGCTTCGGCCTGCGACAGCAGCTCGGCATAGGTCACGCTCGACGTCGCTGTCTCGCCGCGATCGAGAAAATGGATCGCGACCTGCTGGCCGCGATGCTGCGCATGCGCCGCAAGCGCTTGCAGCAGCGACGTACCCGCTACATTGCGATCGGGCGGGATCATGGCCGATCGTCACTCCTAGCGTGCGCGTTTTGCGAAATGCCATCAAACACGCCGCGCATCCAGTTCCGGATGATGCCGCCGTAACGTTGGACTGCGGTGGGATCGAAGGCCGACGCCGGGGGCTGCTCCAGATCGAAGTTTCCATGATCGCGGCCACGCACCAGCGTCGCGCTCGCGCGCCACCCGGCGCGTGTCGTCAGATGTGCGGGGATGTAGCGGATGGCTTGNCCGCACCGGCGCGGGCCGGAAAGGTTCGGTGTTGAACCATGCACCAGCAGGACGTGGTGCAGCGACATTTCACCTGGCCGCAGTACGATGTCCACGGCGCTGGCCTCATCAACCTCGGCAAGCACCCTCTCCCGGCCCGGCAGCATGGCATTGCGATCGCCTGTATCGGCGTGCGGAAGGAGTGCGTGATGCGTGCAAGGGCTGACGCGCATACAGCCATTGGCAGGCAGCGACGGCGTGAACGCGACCCAGGCGGTTAATGCCTCGGGTGCGGACAGTCCCCAGTACGTGGCGTCCTGGTGCCAGGGCACGTGATGCGGTTCGCCCGGGCGCTTATCGAAGAAGCCGGCTGCCCAGCACAGCAGATCAGGGCCGAGCAGGTCCTCCACCGGATCGAGGATGCGCGTATTGTGCACCAGCTCCCACAGGAAGGGAATTAGCAGATGTGCCTTGATGTTCTGTGTCGGCGCGAGGCGTCCGGCGCCCTTNGCCTCGATCTCGGCGAGCCAGGCCAAGTGGCGGGCCATCTCCGCCTCGCTCATAACCGACAGTGGCGACAGAAATCCGTCCTGGCGATAGCGGTCCCCGGTTTCGGTGTCGAGCCGGCCCGTCGCGCGCACTGCGACGGCACTGTCGGGCAGCTTCGGTCCATCCATCGCCGCTTCTCTCATGGGTAATCCACTAAGCATCCGGCGCGGGCGTCGAACAGCCAGCCCGGTTCACGAATCGGCCGAACCGGATTGCCGCGGCGGCGCAGATAGGCACGGCTGCCCTGCTGCAGTGTGCGGATCGCGCTCTCTGGGGTGCTGGTGGAAAGTCCACCATGGAACTGGTGGAACGTCCCTTCACCCAGCACCCGGATCAGCTGCGTGCCATCCAGGGCGCAGGCCCGCAGGAAGGCGTCGGCATTCGCCAAGCCTCCGCCCGGCTCGACGAAGGCGGGATCGTAGCCGCCCAATTCGTCCCATAGCAGGCGCGGCAGGAACAGCGCATTGGACTCCAACATCGGCCCGGCTGGGCCGGTGCGCAGCTCCGGTACTGCGATCTCGAACAGCCGGTAGCCGTCGCTCGGCCAGTCGATGTGCGCCAGCATCTGGTCCTCCCTTCGCTGGTCGTAGTCGTATCGCGCACTGTTGAATTGCAGGGCTGGGCCGAGCTGATAATTAAGGGTAGCGACGACGGGGCGGGGATGCAGTTGCGCGGCGGCAAGACATGCATCGACGAGGCTTGGCGAAGCCAGCCGCGCTCCATCTATCCAGACGCCGATCAGCGGTGCGCACGCGGCCGCCAAGCCTGTGTTGATTGCCGCAACCGGCGACGCGGTCGCGGCGGGCTGGCGGATGATCCGGATTTCCGCATCCAGCCCGGTGAAATCCCCCGGTTCTGGCACTCGCGCCGACCCGTTGTCGACGATGATGATCTCGCGTCGTTCTCGGGAACGGTTGTGCTGATAAGGCGCAGCAAGCGAGCAGATGGTACGAGGCAACTCGCGCGCCATCTCGTAACTGATCACGACGAGCGACACCGAGACAGTCATCACGACTAACTCTCACCGGCCGCAGCAAGCATCTCTCCCTCACTGGCGAAGGCTGTGGCAAAGGCATCAATGCTTGATGCTCGAAGAGCTGGATCGGATCGACCGCGACGCCGAACTCCTCCTCCATTACCCCGGCCATCACGACCGCCTCGACGGAGTCGAAGCCATAGGTATCGAAGGTCTTATCGGTCGGCACGCCGTCCGGGGCGAGAGCACCGAGCCGATGTAGTCCACCATCCAGCTTCGCAATGTCTCGCGATCACATGGCAGGCGTTCCGGCATGTTCCGCTTCTCCTCCTCGATTTTTTATCGGCTGCTGAATGCGCGCGCGGCGAATGGCGATGGGCTGCATCGCCCAGCCGGGGCCGTCTCGAAGAATGCCCGCGCGCAGCAGGGCGAGCGCAAAGGCGTTCCGTTCGTCGCGCCGCGCTTGCGGGGTGCCGAACGCCGCGACAATCGATGCCCAGTGGCGGTCGAGCACCATGGCAATTTCGGCCGGGAAGGCGGTGCCGATGCGCGGCATCTCACCCACGGCAAGCGCTGTCGTCCAATCCGGTGCCAGATCCTGCGGTCGGCCAATATGTGCCAGGAAGCCTGCGAACTTGTGGTATGCTGGGCAGCCCACCAATACGCCCGGCACGCCGAAGGCCATCGCCGCGATATAGCCGTGCAGTGAGGCACCTACATAGAGCGCGCTGTGGGCGATGGCGGCTACCACCTCCCGCAGTTCGACGGGATCGTCGAGCAGCAGGCGCGGCCCCGGCAGCACCGCCGCGAGCCGCCGCGCCACCGCAGGGTCGTCATGGCTTTCCCCAACCGCGACCAGCATCGGTATCAAGCCGCGCCCGGCCGAAAATGCGGCGAGCGTGGCGGCGAACGCTTCCGGATTTTTGCCCGCGATCGAGCGATTGCGTACATGAACGGCAAGAAGCCGCGATTCCCCCGACAACCCCTTGCGTGTCAGCAGATTGCGAAACGGCTCTGCAAGCAGATGGCGCGGCCAGAGCAGGGGCAACTCGGCCACCGGGTCGGGTACGACCGCGATCGGAAGCGCCGCAGCCCCGAGCAGCCGCAAGCTGCCCTGGTCGCGCACAGAAACATAGGAGGCGGCACGCAGTGCAGCATCGACCAGCGGCCGCTGGCGCGCGGTGGGGTGCGGTACGCCGGGCGCGTTCCAGGCAACCGGTACGTCCCGCAGCGCTGCCGCCAATGTCGCCCCGATCCACATGCCCGGTCCACCCCAAGCTGCGGCGTCGCGGCCCCGGTAACGTTCGAGAAAGTCGAGCGGGCTGGCATGAATCACGTACCCGCCGCCGATGAGGATGCCCGCGACTGGATGCGCGTCGCCGAACATCTCCGCAGCCGGGACGGGCGCAATTGCGTCCTGGAATGCCGGGCGATTGCCGCTCGGCGCCACGGGCTGGATCGCATAGCCTGCCGCCCTGNNCCGCCGGCGGGCGAGCAATGGGAACAGCAGGTCGCCGAAATTGTCCATGTCGAACATGCCGGCAACCAGGATTCGCGCCGTCGCGGTCATGGCGCGCCGGGCGCGGGCATGGCGACTGCCTGGTCCAGCACCGCAAAAAGCCCNGACCCCGCAATCATGTGTTCGATGACGAAATGATCGGCGCAGCCGGGCTGCGGATGCAGGACCGCGTTTGGCACATCGCGCAACAGCGCTGCCGACTCTACGTCCGGGGCATACTCAGCGCCAAAGCATTGATGAATGCGTGTGCGAGGTGCCGAGCGTATCAGCGCGACGATGCTGCTCTCGGCTTGGGTAACTCCCGAGAATAATGAGGCCCGCATGCCGCTAGCCGCGGCCGGCGCTTCCTCGTCTGTGGCATCCACGCCGAGATGAATTCCGCCGGCGAAGGAGATGGCTGCATGAGCGTGCATCTTCGCCGCTGTGCGGATGGCTGCCACACCGCCGAGCGATGCTCCCATCGTTACGACGGGCGCGCCGAGCGTCTGGCACAGCTCGCCCAGTCCCTCGATCATGGCAGTCTGGTCGGTCCCGAAGCGCCGCACGCCGCTGGTGAAGCCGCGATTGTTCAGGTCGCGCAGATAGACAACGTTGACCGACCGTTGTGCCAGCAGCCCATCGGCCATGCCAAACGGCAAGTAGCCAAGGCCACCTTGCACGCCTGCCAGCAGGACGACTGTTGCGATCGCGTCCGCTGTGCGGACAACCTGCACATCCTCCTCTGGAGCGTTGCTGATGCCACGTACGTTCTTCCACCTTGATGCGGGATGGGCATGCAGTGCGGCGCGTAACGGCAATGCCATGTGGGCGACCGGACTGGTTGCTGGTATAGCGTCAATGATCGTCATTGCGCGCGACGTCTCGCCGTGGCGCAGGGAGGCGATGGCGAACTGGAACAGCCAGCGCTCGTCGCCCGCCACGGTTTCGACCTGTTCGGCCAGAAGATCGTACAGGGCCCGGTCCGACGCGAGCGGGATTGTGCAACGATTGTAGCGGAAGACCAGCAGCCAATCGCGCGGCCAGCGCCGCAGCGCTGCCTCGATCAGGGCAAGCATGTCGGACATGCGGCCGCAGAAATGCGCCGCCTGGATCGCGCGGCGGGCGAAATCCGGTCGGTCCGGCATGCGCGCGTGCAACGCGCTCGCCACCGCATAGGCTTCCTCAAACCGCATGGCAACAAGGTGCAGTTCGAGTTCCATCAGTTGGCTCTCTACCGGCAACTCTCCCAGGGCACGCGCTGCGGCGAAGAGCCGTTCCGCTGCGTCGCGGTCGCGCACCCGGAAGCGCATTGCGGCGAGCTTCAAAAGGACGAAACGGTCGTCGGGTACATCGCGCAACAGGCCGGAGAGGAAGGCGTGCCGCGCTTCGTTGTCGGTGTGTGCAAGGGTGATGCGGGACAGCAGGCTGGTCCGCGTCGCCTCGGGTGCGCCGCCCGGCCAGACGTGTTCGGCGAAAATCGCCGCGGCGGAGGTGCCTTGGCGCTGGCGCAGCTTCAGCTCGACAAGGCGCACGTGCGGCCACGGATTGGCGGGATGGCTACTGGCCGCAGCGCGATAGCACGCCTCGGCCTCTTCTGCCCGGCCCATCCTGTCCAGCCAAGTGCCCTCCACCAGCGCGAGGCCGAGATCGCTGGGCCAGCGGGCGCGCGCCTTGCCAATTCGCTCCGAGATCTGGCACGCCTGATGGGGATCAGATGGAGGTTCGGGGATGCGCCGGCTGTGGCAAGCAGCGCGCGCAATGCTGCGGCCTCGGTCGCGGGGCTGTCATCCGATAGCGCCGTCTGTGCCGTTTGGGCCGCGCGTGCTGCATCGTCGATATTCGAGCATTCCGCGCCATCGGTGACGAGGAGTCGCACTGATACCGCACTTCGCCGCAGCGGGAGCAGTACATCGGGGTCATGCGCGGCAAGGAATACCCGTGTACGCAGCCCGGTGACGGGATCAGCAGGTTCGGCGACCAGGACGGCCGCGTCCGACAGGGCGGCACGAAGGGCCGTTTCGGCATCCTCCCCGAACCTGCGGAACTCTCCNTCCCGGTCGCCGCGGGCGAATCCCCAATCCAGCGTATGCGCGCACCCCGGTACGTTGCGCAGCGCGAGGAAGACGAACCCGTTGGCCCGCGCGGCACGCAGCATCGCGCGCAGCAGCCGCTGCGCGTCGGGGGCCCGTTCGAGACTGTCGATGCAAGCCACGATATCGGCCGATGCTTCGGGTAGNCTCCCTTCGGGCGCGGCAGCAGCGGCATCGCATTGCCGCATCTCCGCAAACCAGCCGCTGGCCAGCACGCGGTCGCGTCCAAAACGGAAGCAGATCTGCCCGGGTACGCCGCGACGGCGCAGCACGTCGAGTACCACGCGCATCGCTCGATGACGCGCAGAGGCACCGCAGCCCGCGCAGATTGCCCCGCTTCCGACGATATCCGACTGCGAGAGTGGGCCCGCACGCCGCTCCGTTTGACCGCATATGTTGCATGGCGTAGAGGAGGAGCTGTCGGTCGCTGCCGCCGCAGCTGCTGGCGCCAACGTGCGCGTGAAACTACGCCAATCCCTGGTCCCGCTCTCCTGCTCGGACATCCATTGCTGCAGGCGTGCACGCCCACTTGCGCCGCGCGGTGTGGCGGTGGCGACCAGAAGTCCACGTAGCCGGCCCCAATGTGCGCCAAGCTGATCCTGCGCCTGGGCGATCGCCGCGATGTCGATCGGCGAGAGTGGCCCCAGCAGGCGCGGCGCGGCGACACGGGCATCGCCCCAGGTGGCGAAGAACCGTTCAGCCATGCCGAGCTGCGACAGAAAGCCAAGGAACTTCACCATGCGCGGCCGCGCCACTGTCATTGCCGGGCAACCATAGGACAGCGCCGTTATCAGGCCATGCAAGGAGGAGCCGACATAGCCGTCGCTATGCGCAATCAGCCCGGCGATCTCCATCAGCCCGGCGGGTTGGTCGACAATCAGCGCCGCTGTCCGCAGGCTCGCCCCGATCTGGCGCGCCAGCGGACCGTCACCGTGGCACGGTCCGATCGCCACCAGCACCGGCAGGGCGCCTCGTTCCTTGGCGATCGCTGTGATGATGCGGGCCGTCTCGTCCGGTTTGCCGTCGAGATAGCGATCGTTCAGATGAAAGACGAGCCACGCTGGCGGCATCGCCATGCCGTGCCGCTCGAAGGCACGGCGGACATGCTGGCGCAACGTCGCCGCCGGCCACATGCGTGCGATGTCGAGAGCCGTGTCAGGCACTATCGAAAGTTGTGTCGGGTCGATGCCGAGGAAGCCGGCGCTAGCCGCGTCGCGCAGGCTGATATAGTCGCTGGCTGCCAGCACCAGGTCACGCAGTGCCACTACCGCATCGCCCGCAATCGCGGCGGGCACGCCGGGTGCGTTCCAGGCAAGCCGCGCGCCGCTCTGCGCTGCAATCAACCCTGCCCCTAGCCAGAGCGAGGCATAGGCGCCTGAACGGCCGAACGCCGCCGTCGTATATTCCGGCAACGGGGTTTCGCGTGCATGAACGATGTTGCCGCCGCCGATCAGATGCAGCCTGGCATCGAGTGCCGGCGCATCCTCGACGCCTTGCGTCGGTACCGTGTCGTCCCATGGCAGGGTGGCACGCGTGGGCGACACCGCGATGCACTCGTGCCGCGAGGGNTTAAGCGCATGAGCAACCAAATGCGGAAACAGCAGATCGCCGTAGTTCAGCACATCGAACGTGCCGTAGAGCGCCACGCGCGGAAGCACGGGAGGTCGGGTCATTTCACAGCGCATAATTGCATGATCGCGTGGTCTCGCGCTGATCGCTGTTTTCCCCACCACAGCTTCTCGTATTATGGGAGGAGATAAGTTCGATCAAGGCGATTTGGTTGATTTATGCGCTAGAATGGGAGGAGGTGCGGCCTCAGTGAGAACATGTGTCGGACAACGCCGTGAGGTTGGGACGGTAGATGATGTTCCCAGGGGCCGCGGCAACACCTTGAGCCGGAGGCAAAACGTTCTCCGTTCATTGCCGATGGCGGCTCGATCAAAGTATTGCGGCGATGCGAGGGTAACCAGATGCTTGAGCGTTTGACGGATCCTCGCTTCCGCGCCATCTCTCAGCCCAGCCCACAAGCGATCGACCTGATACGGCGGGTATTGGCGGAGCATTCCGCCCCAGTCGTGGCCGAGATTGGCATTGGAATCGGCGCGACCTCCGTCGCACTCTGCGAGCTGCTCGATCACCGTGGTGAAGCTTGGTTCTTCGATTTTGAGGAACGGGTAAACGAACTTGCCACCGACCTGCGCGCGGCCGGCTATCAGAACATCCGTGTCATGGGCAACTCGCGTGCGACCTATGACAGCTACAGTTGGACGCTCGCCATGCTGCTGCGGCGCAGACGTTCGGCGCAGCCGGTGGAGCTGTTCGACTTCATCTATCTCGACGGCGCGCATGTCTGTCATCACGACACGCTGGCCACCGTCTGCGCCAAGGAGCTGTTGAAACGCAGCGGCTATTTGTTGATGGACGATTACGATTGGACCATCGCCACGTCGCCCACTATGCGTCCCTCGGTCAATCCGACGATCCGGCAGCACTACACCGAGGAGCAGATCGAGCTCTCGCATGTCGAGATGATCTGCAGCCTGCTGCTGGACACTGATCCCGAATTCCAACGTGTGCCGATCGGCTATCGCACCCGGGAGCACCGTCGCGCCTATCGTAAGCTGGGCTGATGGGCTGAATGGTGACGCCGTCGTCGCGCGTGGCTGTCGCGAATTCAGACGCCCTGCTCGCAGCGGCGGCCGGCAGCCCCGCCGGAACCACAATTGAGCTTGCCTCAGACGTGTTCCGGCTGGAGCGGAACCTGATCCTCGACCGGCCACTCGTGCTTTGCGGGCCGGACGAGGACTGGGCCTGCCTCGTCTTCGCTGGACCCAAGGCGGGGCTGCGGATCACCGCCGATGGGTGTGTCGTGCGCGATCTGGCGCTGAGTTCCGAGCGCCACCGCGCCGCACCACTGCTGCGGCTCGCTCAGGTCTCCGGCGCGAAATTGTCAAACATCACTCTGGTGAACAGCCAGGGCAGCGGCATGGAGGCGCAAACGTGCCGCGACCTTGAGCTCACCGACGTCGTCGCCACCGGTCTGGGGGCCGAGGCGCTGATCGCCAGGGACTGCGACGGCATGGGAATCACCGCTACCTGCAGGAGTGTCGGCCAGGCGCACCAAGCTTCGGCCGTGGTGGTGGAGCGATGCACGGATTTCAAACTGTCGCTCGATGTAACCGGCGCCTCGGGCAGCGCGCTCACCATCCGCGGCTCGGACGGAGGCGCGAAACGAAGCACTCTCGCCCTGAATGCGGCCGATTGCCTGCGCGGCCTGACCGTGATCGGCAGCCGGGAACGGCCGCTGACACAGCTGTCGGGCACGCTCTGGCTGCGCGACTACGCCGAATGCGGAGTCATGTTATCCAATGTCGAAGCACTCGACCTCAAGATTTCAATCGCGGGCGGGGCGGGTGCCGCTGCGCTACGCCTGACCGGCGGCTATGGCGCGCGCGATTGTGCGCTCACGCTGGAAATCGGGGCCGAGGAAGCAGTGGTTCGCCAGGAAGGCGGCAGCAAGGGCAACCGCATCACAAGTGTCCAGTACGGTTCCGGCGCGGTCCCCGCTGCGCCACCGGCTGCACCTGTCCGTGAGATCCCCGCCCACATCGCCGTGGCATTCCAGGATCGGTTCACTCGGTACGAAGTTACCGGGAGGTGTAGCCTGTGCGGCTGGTCTGGCGCGTTTCGCCGCACTATGCCTTCAGAGCGGGAGACGCTCGCCTGTGGCCGCTGCCATGCTGTGTTGCGTTATCGCGGCCAGGCTGAAGCATTGCTGCGCGTTATCGGTGGCGGGCGCCATGCGACATTGGCTGAGCTGTGCGCGAGCGGAGCGCTCCATCCGCTTGCGATCTTCGAGCCGGGCGTGACGGGGCCGCTGCGCNCCTATCTCTCTCAGGCTGGGATCATCGAANGTTCGATCTATCGGCCTGACGTAAGCAGTGGCACGTTCTGCGACGGCAGCGTTTGCCAGGATCTGATGGCAACCTCGTTTGCCGATGCCAGCTTTGATCTCGTCGTGACTTCGGACGTCATGGAGCATGTCCGCAAGCCGATGGCGGCGTTTCGCGAGATCTGCAGGATCCTGCGTCCGGGCGGAACACATGTGTTTACCATCCCTTTCCTGACCCCGGTGCCGGAGGTCACGCGTTCGCGGGTCGACACCTCTGGGCCAGAGGACCGCCACTTGCTGCCCCCGGTCTATCACGGCTCGGGGAGTGGCGGCCTGTCGCTCGTCTACACGGATTTTGGGCGTGATCTTCGCGTCCTGTTGCGCGAGATCGGCATGTCGCTGGAGGTGCTGCTCCATGCCGGTGGAGCGGAGGGCAGGACACGGTCGCCGCCACGATGATCTCGCGACGGCTCGCGGACCAGTGACTAATGCCAGCGGCCTGTTGAGTTGGCTCGACAGTGAGTCGACGCGGCTGGAAGGGGGCTCTTCTTGATTGGCTGGAGGAGACGGCAATGGCGATTGCGATCACGCGGACGGAGCACACGGCTTGTGACCTTCGGCGGGAGGCGGGACGGACGAGGGATGCGTCTGCACGCTCGTCAGATGCTGGCGTTGGGGCTGGTGCTGGACGGGCACAGTGATCTTCCCCGGGAAAGTGGACACCGGGTTATGCGGCCTGAAGCTCTGCCTGTTCGGGAGTGCGGTATCCGAGTGCGGAGTGGAACCGCTGGCGATTGTAGTAGGTTTCGATGTAGGCGAACAGGTCGCGCTTGGCGGTGTCGCGGGTCGCGCTTGGCGGTGTGGTGGACCAGTTCGGACTTCAGGTTATGAGACCGATCGCCAAATAACCAACACTTTGAAAAATAAGGAATAAATGACGATATTGCTGTGACTGTGCCAAATTCTGTGCCAGAAAAATGTGCCAGACCGCGCCGAAATGGCATTTTCCGGCCTGAGGTTTGACACATATCGAATTTGGCTGGAATCAGGGGCGCGTCGATCAATGACAACGCCTTTTAGCGCCGAATGGTTAACCGGACGTTAACGGGGGATGGACAGGGATTGCGGCGCCCGCAAACTCGTTCAGCAAATTAATACCTCTTAGCTCGGTTCCGTACTGACAAAGAGGTTAGTGCGGTGCCAAGCGAGTCGTTTTCTGTGCTTGTCGGTCAACGGAATCGGGTTCTGCCATCGCAGCTCGGCGTGAGCCACCTCGCTTAAAGTTGGTGAGAAATGTGGCCGGCCATCGTCGTCGAAGGTTACGAGCGCGCGGTCGAATGCGGCGTCCCATAAGGCGGAGAGGAGGAGACCGTTGTGGACGTCGAGCCGCTCGGCGTCGCTCTCGCATTCGGCCCAGGGAATAATGTGCGAGGCGCAGGAGGGGTGCGTCGGTGATGCCCGTCAGAGGGCACCGGCGTTGCCAATAGTCCATCAGGCGGGTGCGGAAAATGTCCTGGCCGATCCGCTGGACGACCAGGCGCTCGGCCTCGGTGGTGCGCGGCAGAATGGCGGTGCGGCTTTCGAATTCGCGCAGTGGTGCGTCAGGAAGACTAGAGTGGTTTCTGATCGGTATGAATCGTAAGGGGATTCACAAAGGGCTGAAAATCTGATTCAGGATTCTGGCTGGGGCAAGGAGGCCAGCATGGATGGGTCAGCCTCTTTCGATAGATTTACGCACGCGGCTGTTAGCGGCGATCGATGCGGGGATGAGTTGCCGAGCGGCCGCGGCCCGGTTCGGCGTGGCACCTTCGACGGCGATCCGGTGGCAGGCGCAGCGGCTCGTGACTGGCAACGCCGTACCCAAGCGCCAAGGTGGCGACATGCGCTCGCATCGCGTCGAGGAACGCCGCGAGGAGATCCTGGCGCTGTGGGAAGCGCGCAAGGACATCACGCTCGATGAGCTTCGCGAGCACCTCGCCGGCATCGGCTTGACGGTGGCGAACTCGACGCTCCACCGCTTCTTCGTGCGCCATTCCATCACGCGGAAAAAAGACCGGCCACGCGGTCGAGCAGGACCGTCCCGACGTCTTGAAGCAGCGCCGGGCCTGGTTCGACAGTCAGCTCGACCTCAATCCTGACCGGCTCGTGTTCATCGACGAGACGTGGACCGCGACCAACATGGCACGCAGCCATGGCCGCTCCCCCAGGGGCGAACGCCTGCGGATGGGCTTCCCGCACGGCCACCGCAAGACCACGACGCTGGTCGCGGGGCTGCGGAAGAGCGGCATGGTCGCGCCCATGGTGCTCGACGGACCGATCAACGGCGAGTGGTTCGAAGCCTACGTGGCCCAAGTCCTCGCGCCCGATCTGCGTCGCGGCGACATCGTCATCATGGACAACCTGTCGAGCCACAAGCGCGCATCGGTGCGCGAGTTGGTCGAGGCCGCCGGCGCAACCCTGCTGTTCCTCCCGCCCTACAGCCCAGACTTCAATCCCATCGAAAAGCCTTCGCCCGCCTCAAAGCCATGCTCCGCAAGGCCGCCGAGCGAACCGTCCAGGGCCTCTGGGAGCTCATCGGCAAACTCCTCGACTTCTTCCAGCCCGCCGAATGCGCCAACTACTTCAGCTCGTGCGGCTATGACCCAGACTGATCAGAATCCGCTCTAATGCCAAGCGCGTAGACTCGATCGAGCGCAGCGTAGAGTGCGCGCAGCGTCGCGAAGGCGTAACGTGCTTTGCCTGGGCCTCGCACATCCGCAGAGGGCGGTTCAAGCTCAGCGACTACGCCAGCATGATCTACAGCGAGAAACCAAGGCCCGTTGACATCCTCGGCGGCCAGATAGATGAGACCGTGCGCCGTGGTAGACGCGAATGCTCGCCACCCTGCTTCCTCGCCTAGAACACGGCGGAAGCCGTTCTGCGAGGCGGCCTCTCGCATTCCTCGCGGACCACAAAGGATTGGGGAGCTTCAATCATTGTCCGCCTATAGATCGCGCGCCATCAGACGCTCCGACCCAGGTGCTCCCTTCAGGGTCAGCCTTAGCCATGGATCACAGCAAAGGTCGTCAGGGGGNCGGGTTGTGGTTGTCACGATGTACTGAAAAGCCGCTCCAGTCATGTCCTCAAGTTCACGCATTAGGCGGAACAACTCGTCATAGATGCTCAGGCCGAGATCGGCCTCACGGGGNCTGTCGTGGACGAGAAATGCGGGGATGCGCGTTGCGCCCTCAATGCTCAAACAGAGGCAGGCGAGTTCGAAAGCCAGCACCTTCAGGGATTCGATGGCCGCTGTACGGCGATCGCCGTCCACATCGACGGTCAATTGCAGCCTGTCGCCGCTCAGCGTCACAGTTCCCTTCGCATTCTTATTGAACAGACGACGAATGATGGCTGAGAATTTCTCCGTTATTCGACCGAAAGTCAGGCCCTGCTTGTCGCGGAAGGCTGCAAGCCGCTCCCGTTTNTTGGTCAACCTGCCTTCGAGGTTATGGAGCCGCTTTCGCACCTCATCACGCTCGGTCGATAGCTCGGCAAAGCGTTCGACCCCTTCCTTGAGCCGTGTCGCGGCCTGCCAGGCGGACGCGCGCNNGTCGCGCGCACTTTCGATGGCTTGAGCCCGCTTCTCTGCCTGCTCGACCCGCTGGCGCGCGAGAGCGGCGTCGGGCTGAAGGTCTTTCAGTCGGGCTTCCAAACCGTCAATCTTTTGCCTCTGATCGCCGATCTCCTGACGCTTCGCGCCGAGCCGAGCCCTGCATTCCGTCTCATTGTGCAGCTTGTGGGACAGGCCGCATTGCTCCGCGAGCGCCTTGTCAATCGGCACCTCACAGATCGGGCACACCTGACTGGCCGCGTTCTCCGCTGCCGCTGACAGACTTGGTATTTCGCTGGAGAGCAGAGTCAGGACATGCTTCTCAGTCGGTATCTGGGCCTCCAGGCGGATGCGCTCTTCGTCGGTGCTCCGCAGTTTNTCGCGGGCTTCCTGCAACGCCTTCCGGGCCTGTCCGAGTTCCGCCGTGTCACCGGTCGGAAGCTGAGCGGCCGCGGCGAGCCGCTCCTCGGCGGCCTT
The DNA here is from genome assembly GCA_013414705.1 of Defluviicoccus sp. GTDB lineage: Bacteria > Pseudomonadota > Alphaproteobacteria > Rhodospirillales > Defluviicoccaceae > Defluviicoccus. The sequence goes on along the minus strand of CP058705.1, from coordinate 74,349 downwards.
TCGAAATACCTCCAGGAGCAGGGGCATCTCCGGCACGGTCTGTCCGGAAAGGCCGAGCTGATCAATCAATCGTTCGTGGCGTCTGCCGCGATCCCAATCGAGGTACGACGCTTCCCGCTCCGCCGTGGCGACTTCGGTTCGCAGCGCTTCCTCCGCGCGTCGCGTTTGCTGTTCCTCTTCAGTAATCGCCACAAGGAATGCCCGAAGCGCTTCACGCCGAGGCCCTGTTTCACGCCCACTCGCTGGAAGCGGCGCATCAGAGCCGGATGCCGGCGAACGCCAGTCGAGAACGTCGTCGAAGCGGCATTCCTGATCGCGGGTTAGCCAGGCGAGCGCGATCGGCCATGCCTTTGGTCCNGGCTGGAGGCGAGCCAGCGCCGCAACTCCNGGTGTCACGATGGTGTGTTCAATGGCCTCGATCAGTGGGTCGATACTTGTCGTTGCGCCATCGCCAGCGGCGATCTCATCGAGGTTGCCGTCTGCGATCGCGACATGCCGGCGCCGGATGCCCAGTGGCCGCACGACAGCCCAGCACACGCCGTCGAGCATCACCTCCGCGCCGACGATCCCGTTTGGAAAGGCGACAGCGATCCGTCGAAGCGCAGAGGTCTCCGCAGCAGAAGGGCGAGCCGTGGAGGGGATCACCCGGCCTGCAGCAAGCGCAGCGCGGCGAAGGCCGGGGACACCGCGGCGAGGCCAACGGCCTCGCCCTGGCGCGCGGAGATGCGCTTCAGGATCAGCGCCCGTCGAGGCTGTGTGGATTGAGGCGGCTCACCCGAAAGGAACGTCGTGTGTCGGTGGCTCGGAACCGGGATGCAGGATAACAGTGGCGGGGGCGACGGCGCTCGGTATCACCGCCGGCCAAGGCTACCCCGGAGAGATACGCGACAGAAGGCTCCCACGGCCGAGCGCTCCGCAAGGCGTTCGGAGCAAGGGCAGGCCAAGAGCTGGGCGATGCTGTAACTCGGTCTGCCGACTGTCGCTCGCGGAACCGGAGGATGCCGCGAACGGAGGATCAGGGGATTGTGGTCAGGACTCGGGATATGTGAGTTCGCCGCGCTCGGCGATGGACGTGATGTCGCGCGCGCCATGAATGACGCGTACGATGACCAACTCGGCAGGACGCACGAGATAGTAGATCGCGTATTTCTGGTGGAACGTGACCCGCAGGCCGGGCGCGAGATGCTCGCGCTCAGGGCCGCTCAACGGAAAGCTCAGAAGGGGCTCAAACGAGCTGCGGAGCGCATGGACGAAATTGAGGCTATGCTCTCCGAGGCTTCGGAGGCGATCGTTGCCCAGATTTCGACGAGGTCGGCTTCCGCCGCCTCGGTCAGACGGAGGACGAGCGGCGCGTTAATAGTTCTCTCCCACGCTCGATGATCCGCGCCGGGTCAAAGTCTGCGACGCGGCCGGCGGCGACGTCGGCGAGTCCTTTGTCGATGTCCGCCTTGAGGGCCTCCAGCTCCTGCAGCTGCAGGGCACGATTGGCCTTCCAGAGGCGCAACGCTTCACGAACGACCTCGCTGGTCGAGGCGTATTCGCCGGCGTGCACCGCGCCTTTGACGTCTTCGGCCATCTGCGCCGGCAGGGTGATCGTCAGTCGTTCAATCTCGGGCATGCTCGCCTCCCATCGTTCATCATCATACTATATCATACTTTTGATGATTTATGGCGATTCCAGATGCGCGGCGCTTGGGCAGCCGCCAGCCCCCGGCAACCAGTTGGCTTTCCTGTGTGTTTTGACGAGCTACACAGCCGTGTTCAGCCGAACAGTCCGAACTTCATCAGGTTCGGATAGGTCGCCAGCAGCTTCTTGGCAAAACTGCGCGCCTCGGCTTCGCTCGGGAAGTCCATGAAGCAATCAACGCCGCCAGCAACCCGATGCCCGAAGACGGACCAGAGTTCGGCGTCCTCGGGCTCGCACTGTTCCTGATAGGTGGAGCCGTCGGCGGCGGTCTCGGTCCGGCATGGATGGATCTCGACCCCGTCGAATTCGTGAATGCGGGTCATCCACCATGGCGAGCGTGCGGGTGCGGTTGGTTTGCGGCGGGTCATGGTCATTCTCCTTGGGCTTGAGGTGCAGCGGCTGCTGCACCTCTGCCCGTCGGCGAGACCGGGGGCGGCAGGGCAAGGGCGCGGAGCGCCGAGGGGATCGCCCGGCCTGCACAGGCCCTTGCTCGGTTTCCAAGCCGTCCCAAATCGCCGGCCCGACCTGGAAGGTCGGGGATACGGCGCCCCGCGCGCATCCGCGGCACCCTTGCCCGCGCCAGGGGCAGCGCCCCTCAGCGGGCGTCCGCCTGCAGGCGGGTTTGACCTGTCCGGCAGGAGCCCAATTTGACTTATGGGCCTAATTGGGCTATGATGTAGCTCACACAGGAGCTTGTCCCATGAGCGAAAATTCTGTCGTTCGCGCCCGGATTGACGAGGCCATCAAGGCTGAAGCAACGGCCGTGCTGAAGGCGATGGGGCTGACGGTATCCGATGCGTTCCGCCTGATGATGGTGCGGATCGCTGCCGACAAGGCGCTACCCTTTGAACCACTGACGCCGAACGCCGAAACCATCGAAGCGATGCGCGCCGCACGCCGCGGCGAGATCGTGAAGGTGGGCAAACCGGACAATCTCCTCGCGAGCCTGAATGAGGGAGATTAGCTACACCCGGCGTTTCAAGCGTGACTACAAACGCGAGAAATCGGGGCGGCATGGCAAGAGCCTCGATGCCGCGCTGATGGCGGTGGTGAACCTGCTCGCCGACGACGACCCCCTTCCCAGGCACAACTTCGACCACGGGCTGACCGGTGAATGGTCCGATCACCGCGACTGCCACATCAGGCCGGACCTCGTTCTCATCTATCGCAAGCCGGATGCCGAGACGCTCGAACTCGTGCGCCTCGGATCGCACAGTGAGCTGGGGCTGTAGCGGCTCGGGCGGAACACCCGTCTCCTCACGCCGCATGCCGCGAAGCGGATACTGCGCCGTTTCATGGCAGCGAGACAATCACGGTCGCTTAAACGTTTCCATCATCAACCACACCCACAGCGTCCTTCTGCGCCGATCAGGCGCCACACATCGGCGCGTCGCCGCAAGTGCCGTGCACTCCTCCTCTGACGTTGCGGTCGCAAGCGATGCGGCACGCCTCCGGCGGCGCAGCTCCGTCGCATGAAGGCCGCGTTGGGCGCGGCCCAACATGATGGAGGAAACGATGAAAGTTCTGACCGTGATCGTGCGGCTGCGCCTGTTCCGACGCGAGATCCTGCGGCTCTATATTCTGGTCTCGCAACGCATGCCGCGAGGCCGTTCCGGCCACCACGCGCCGTTTGCGCAGCGCCTGCTCAGCTAGGCGCTGACGCGGGGCCGCGCGCCGCCGGTGTGATGCCACCCGCCGCGCGCGTTCGTCGGACGCGCGCGGTGTCCAATCTCACCATCACGTCCTGCCGATCCGAAGGGGGCTGAGGATCATCGGCGACGGCTGCGCTGCAGCGCGCAGCCGGATCGTCAGGTCCCCGCGGCGCGGAAGCGTGCCCGGGGACTTGTTCGGTCTTCACGTCATATGGTGCAAAATGTGTTTCGCGCGAGGGATCATGACCGCATGGCCGAGACGCCGCAGGGCGGCTCGGGGCGCTTGCGCCTCAGAGCCCGGTCCGGCGAAGGCCGGACGCGCGGATAATCATCTGTCGCCTTTTGCCAATTGCAGGCTCACAGCCTCCAGTCAACTTCGGGCGATTTTCCTTCCTATGCGTCAATTGCGGCAAAACCCACAAGTGAAGCGAATCGCCAGGAGCGTCGGTCCGTCGTGCTCGGAAGCGGACGTCCGGGTCGACGCTTGACGCACCACATCGAACGTCGTACGGCGGATTAGTGCGAGGTCCGTAATCCGCCGGATGCGCGCTGCGTATCGGCTTTAACGCCCGGGGGGACTTCATGACCGTTCATTTGACAGCGCGCCTAGCTTGGCACGACGACGGCTGGGACGGCCGAATTTGCGAGCGGCCAGACTGCAACAGCTATTGTGTCGGCATGCACTCCTATCCCGGCGACGTGGTTGCGCGGGAGCGGGACCTCGACAAAGAGATGGCACATGCCGGCAAACCTCTCTCAAAACTTGCCGACGCGGACCTCCCGCCCTGCATTTACAGCGTCAACGCCTTCGGATCCGAGCCCATCCGCGGCTATTCCAACCCGCCGGACTTCNGGGGCGGCGCTCAGCGCACGGAATGGGATATCCCCGAAGCCACGGNNTGTGTCTGGCCCTATGAGGCCATGTATGGCGATGACGTCTATGACGAAGCCGGCCGGCTCGATAATGACCGCCGCTCCGCGAATGCTGACGCATTCTTTGCAGAGATCGAGGACAATAAGAGCCTGATCTTTNACTACGCGAACTACTCTAACCCGTTCTCCGAAGAAGAAAGCCCGCGCTACGCGCTGATCGGCGTGTCGCGGGCCAAGAAGCTTGGCGACCGTCTCATCTACGGCGAGTCAACCGACTATATCCGGCAGAGATACGCCGGCGGCATGATCTGGGCGCGCAATGTCAGCTCGCACTATCCGAACGAAGGCCTGCGTCTGCCTTATCACCGGTACCGCGAAGATCCCGAGACTCTGCAGCGCATCGCCGTTTTCCCGGAGAATCCGCGCACCTGTAGTNACGGTGCGCGCCATCTCACCAATGACGATGCAATTGGCTTGCTGGAACAATTCCTGAGCGCGGTTTACGAGCTCAAAGCTATCTGCGATGACAGCGAGGACTGGGATGAGCGCGAGCGCTGGCTGCTCGGCTGCATTGCCGAGCTGTGGGGCAAGCGCGGTCTTTATCCCGGCCTGTTGAATGTCATGCGCTTTCTCGGGGCCGATACCGCCACCGGGCCTGCGCGCGCCCTCATCGAAAAAGGCGAGTCCAAGGAGGCCCACCGGCTCTTCTTCGATGCGGTCGATAGCGGTGCTGAAATTGCCTCATTTTGTCTGCTCGGAAAGCCGCTGCAGCGGCTTTCCCGGCAATGGCGCCTCAAGCCGGACAGCGCGCGGGCGCTGCTGCGCGATGTGCTGCCGCGCCTTGATCTGCGTCTTGAGCAGATAGAGCGGATTGTCAGCGACGAGCCCGCCGTGCGGCAGGCGCACGGCCTGCCGCCGGCTATCACTGCGCCGGTCGACAATCCTTATCTGCTGTCCGAAGGCTATGTCGGCGACAGCCCTGATGACACCATTCCGTGGGGCACGATCGACCGTGGCGCACTGCCCTCTCCGGAACTGGGCGGCAAAACTCTGGCCGAGATGGAATTCGATGATCCGCGCCGTCTGAGGGCGCTGTGCGTTGAGCATTTGCGGCGCGAGCCCAACCAGACGTTTCGCGCAGCCGATGCTGTAATTGCCGAGATCAATGCCCGCCTCGCCAAGCTGCCCGAATGGAAAACGGCCACCTTTACCGCGCGCTATTTCGAAGTTGATCGCGAGATTCTCGAAGAATCGCTGGTTTTGCGAAGCGAGNGGGATCGTCTCTGGCTCTATCTCGTCGAAGTCTACGATGACGAGCGGACGATTGAAGACGCGCTGACCAAACTCGCCGGGCGGGCCGACATCCAACTCACGCGCCCCTTTGAGTTCGACGACTGGCGCAATGAAATCCGCGACACGAAGAGCCCGCTCCTACGGAAGGCGCAGAAGCAGTACGACGCCGCTGTCGATGCCCAGGCAGAAAGCTGCGCGACGATCTTCCGGCGGCCGCTGTCCGTCGTGACGGGGGCGGCCGGCACCGGCAAGACCTCGGTGATCTGCGCAATCATCCGCGCCGTGCGGCAGACGGAAGGCGACGGCGCGCCTCTGACGGTGCTGGCGCCGACCGGCAAGGCGTCTGACCGCGTCCGCGCCAAGATGCACGAGCGTGAGATCGAAGGAGTCGGGACCTCCACGGTCCATTCCTTCCTGGCGAAGGGCGGCTGGCTCAACAACAACCTCACCCTCAAACGCTCTGGGGGCAAGCGCGCCGGCAGCGGTACGATCATTGTCGATGAAGCCTCCATGCTCGACCTCGCGCTCATGGCCAGGCTGATGCACGCGATCGACTGGCGGCAGGTGCGGCGCTTCATTCTGGTCGGCGATCCCAACCAGCTTCCGCCGATCGGCCGGGGACGCGTCTTTGCCGATACCATTCAGTGGCTTGCTGATAAGAATGCCTCCGGCATTGCCCGGCTAGAACACAACCTCCGCCAGCTCGAAAATACCGTTGAAGGGAAGGGCACAGCGATCTTGCGCCTTGCTGATCTCTTCATGAGCGCGAATGCTCGCGATGACGGTCAGCCCACCGCGCCGGACGCCGAAGAGCTTCTCACGCAGGTTCACAAGGGCGGCGACGTCGATGCCGATTTGCGGGTAATTTACTGGGATGAGCCGACGGCCCTGTCCGACACGCTCGTCCAGACCATCGAANAGGAAATGGCGGACCACACGGGTGAGACGCTCAATCCCGAAAAGCCTTATGAGCTCTGGCGCACGGCATTCGACTGGAAACCTGAAAAATACCAGGTGCTCACCCCGCATCGCGGCGAGCTTCACGGAGTCGAGGCGCTGAACGAGGCCGTCCAGGACCGCGTTGCCGCCGGCGTCATGCATCGCTACGGCTTGCTCGATGGCATTACGCTGTACGACAAGGTTATTCAGTACCGGAACCGGCCACACTCAAATCCGATCTACGCATACAACTTCAATACGCGGAGAGCGGAGCGCGTCGAGGTTTTCAACGGCGAGATCGGCTTCGTTCAAAAACATAACTTCGACAAGAAGCCCGGCGGACGGCTCAAGCGCTTTCAGGTCAAGTTCGAGCGGAAGGATCACCTTGCCGTCGGGTACGGCAGCGAGCTTTCTGCGAATGGCGGGTCTGAAAGCGTCGAAGACAACCTTGAGCTGGCCTATGCGATTTCAGTGCATAAGGCTCAGGGCAGCGAATTCAATCATTCCTATGTGGTCGTTCCTCGCTCAAAGGGCCGATCACTGTCCTCCGAGCTCCTTTACACGGCGCTGACCCGTGCCCGGCAACACTGCACATTGCTCGTGCAGGGAGATGTGTCGACATTGCTTTCAGCGCGGCGTCCGGAGAATGCGCAGACCGGCCTCATCAACTCCTCGCTCTTTGACGGGTTTTTCCGCGCGGTGCCGGACGAGCTGATCAATCGCAAGGGATGGTACGAGGAGGGCCGCATTCACGAAGCGCTAAGCGGCGACATGGTCCGCTCGAAATCCGAACTCGTGATCGCCAACCTGCTTCATGAGCGCGATGTGCCCTTTTCCTATGAAGTTCTACTGCGCGCACCCGACGGAACGATGTACCTGCCGGACTTCACGATCAGCTGGCAGGGCGAGACCTGGTTCTGGGAGCACTGGGGGATGATGTCTTCCGATTCCTACCAGGAGCACCGGGAACGAAAGATCGCTTGGTACGACAAGCATTTTCCGGGGCGCCTAATCGAGACCTTTGAAGGTCCGCGGCTAAGCCAGGATGCCGCTGACAGCATATCCCGGCACTTCGCGGGCTGAGCGGACAATCCTCATGCCGGCGCTGCTACGTCTGCACAGAGGACCATAGCAACAAGGGCGCAGCTCGGCCTCGATTCGACGCAGCTGGTATGACACATCACCAACACGGCGTGTCATCCATCGTGAAGCGTGAAGACGAAGCCGTCGAGCACAGCCATGAACTTCTTTGAAGAAAAGATGGCCCTTCGGCCAGGGATGAGGCCAAGCCTCATGGGCGCGCCCCCCAGGCGCGCTGCCGAGCCGCTACCGGCTCGGTCAAAGAAGTTCCGGTTGGTCCTCGTTTTTGATGCTCTTGCGCTTCCGTTTGACGACCCTCGGTCGAGGCCGGCGCACATTGATCGCCGCCGCGTCGAGGGTGTTCTTGATGTGCGCCGCATAGAATTTCTCGATCATCTCGACGCTGGTGCGGCAGTTTTTGGCGATCTGGTAGATGTCGGCGCCTTCCATCAGGCGCATGCAGATGTAGGTGTGGCGAAGGCTGTAGGCGGTGCGACGGTTCCCGTCGCGGTCGTTTTTCAGGCCGGTGCGCGTCAACACGCCGTTGAACAGCTTGATGTGATTGCCGGGAAAGACCGGATCGGTCGGTTGCGGATACTCTGACGTCACCGGCTCAGGTTCGTGGCTCACATCCTCGCCGCGGCGGATGCGCGCGCGGCGCCCTTGTGGCAGGCCGGGCTTGGCCCGCTTCAGCAGGCGCTCGTAGGGCGTGACGGCGCTCGGCGTGCTCTTGCAGTAGCCGACGCCGCGTTTGCCACGAACCTCGATTTCGAGGATTCGCTCGTCGGTGCGGTCATCCTCGACGATGGAAACATCGCGATGCTGCAGGTTCTTGGCCTCATCCGGCCGCAGGCCGGTGTTGGCCATGAACAGCACGTAGTCGTGCACCTGTTCGGCGTTCCACTTGTAATGGTCATGGAATGGCTTGTTCGCGTAGTCGCGTGTCGCCTGATAAAGCTTCTTGTATTCCTCGGAGCTGAACCACGGCCGATGCACGATCTTGCCGCTGGTCTTGTAGGGCGGCGAAAAGTCCGGCAGGTGGGCAAGCCAGTTATGCCGGATCGCCGTCTTCAGCACTTGCCGCAGCGTCACCACTTCGTCGTGGATCGTGCTGCGGGCGGGAGCCTTGCCGGTACTTGAGGTGGTAATGCGGTGCATGCGGTATTCCTGCACCTTGCCGGGCGTGATTTCGGATACGCCGAATTCGCCAAAGAAGGGGATCAGGTGCAGGCGCAGGCGGATGCGATGCCCNTCGACCCAGCGGGGNGACCGCTGGCCCTCGGTGATGATCTCGTATTCCTTCTGGAATTGCTCTGCGGCATCGGCAAAGGTCCTTTCCGACTTGAGCAGGCCGGCGCGGGCCTTGCCGGCNAACTCCAGATACCAGTCTTCGGCGAACAGCCTCGCCTCGGGGAGGTTGTCCTTNTTCGTGCTCACACGGCGCTGCCGGCCGCCTACGGAGGCCGAGCATTGCCAATACCGGCTGTTATCTCGCCGGAAGAGCTGGAGTTTGCCCCCNATCAACTCGAAGCTGGCCATCGCACGTCACCTCGTACAAGCGGTGCGTGTGTCAGCTTATCAGGTTTCGCGTTTATCGGGAAGAGTGTGTTAGAGTGGTTTCTGATCGGTATGAATCGTAAGGGGATTCACAAAGGGCTGAAAATCTGATTCAGGATGCTGGCTGGGGCAAGGAGGCCAGCATGGATGGGTCAGCCTCTTTCGATAGATTTACGCACGCGGCTGTTAGCGGCGATCGATGCGGGGATGAGTTGCCGAGCGGCCGCGGCCCGGTTCGGCGTGGCACCTTCGACGGCGATCCGGTGGCAGGCGCAGCGGCTCGTGACTGGCAACGCCGTACCCAAGCGCCAAGGTGGCGACATGCGCTCGCATCGCGTCGAGGAACGCCGCGAGGAGATCCTGGCGCTGTGGGAAGCGCGCAAGGACATCACGCTCGATGAGCTTCGCGAGCACCTCGCCGGCATCGGCTTGACGGTGGCGAACTCGACGCTCCACCGCTTCTTCGTGCGCCATTCCATCACGCGGAAAAAGACCGGCCACGCGGTCGAGCAGGACCGTCCCGACGTCTTGAAGCAGCGCCGGGCCTGGTTCGACAGTCAGCTCGACCTCAATCCTGACCGGCTCGTGTTCATCGACGAGACGTGGACCGCGACCAACATGGCACGCAGCCATGGCCGCTCCCCAGGGGCGAACGCCTGCGGATGGGCTTCCCGCACGGCCACCGCAAGACCACGACGCTGGTCGCGGGGCTGCGGAAGAGCGGCATGGTCGCGCCCATGGTGCTCGACGGACCGATCAACGGCGAGTGGTTCGAAGCCTACGTGGCCCAAGTCCTCGCGCCCGATCTGCGTCGCGGCGACATCGTCATCATGGACAACCTGTCGAGCCACAAGCGCGCATCGGTGCGCGAGTTGGTCGAGGCCGCCGGCGCAACCCTGCTGTTCCTCCCGCCCTACAGCCCAGACTTCAATCCCATCGAAAAGCCTTCGCCCGCCTCAAAGCCATGCTCCGCAAGGCCGCCGAGCGAACCGTCCAGGGCCTCTGGGAGCTCATCGGCAAACTCCTCGACTTCTTCCAGCCCGCCGAATGCGCCAACTACTTCAGCTCGTGCGGCTATGACCCAGACTGATCAGAATCCGCTCTAGATGTGTGCTAGCAACTTTCGACGTTTTGGGCATCAAAAAAGGCGTCAGCCAAGTGGCTAACGCCTTGATGTATCTTCGAGATTTTGGTTGCGGGGGCTCGCAACCTGCTTGTCCTGCTATTTCAATCGCATGACATAACCGCGTACCTAAGACGCTGATTTCGTTCGCAAATCAGCATCCAATGGTTGCGTGGTCTGTCAGAAAGTTTGAGATGGCAGACGACGACAAGATCTTTGCGGTGCCGTTCTCGCTGCGCCTGAGCTTCGAGGAACGGGCGCAGCTTGAAAGGAGGCGGNCGGAAATACCGCTCGGCCGGTACATCCGGGAAAAGGTGCTGGATGGAAAGGCCCGGCCCCGGCGCACGCGCGGCAGGTTTCCCGTCAAGGATCACGAGGCGCTGGGGCGGGTGCTCGGTCTGCTCGGCGGCTCGCGCCTGGCGAGCAATCTGAACCAGCTTGCCCGTGCCGTGCATACGGGCTCACTGCCCGTTACCCCTGAGACCGAAGAGGAACTCAGGCAGGCCTGCCGCGATATCCGGCGGATGCGGCAGGACCTTCTCAATGCGCTCGGCCTGTCGCGGGAGGCCGGGCCATGATCCTGAAAGGCAGCCAGCGCGGCGGCGCGAAACAGCTCGCGGCCCACCTCCTGAAGACCGTCGAGAACGAACATGTCGAAATCCACGAGATCCGTGGCTTCATGTCCGAGAACCTGACGGGCGCGCTGCGCGAAGCCCAGGCGATCGCGCAAGGAACGCGGTGCCGTCAGTTCCTGTTTTCGCTCAGCCTCAACCCGCCGCCGGACGAAAGCGTCCCGGTCCGTGACTTCGAAAAGGCCATCGATGCCATCGAACGCAAGCTCGGCCTCGAAGACCAGCCGCGCGCCATCGTCTTTCATGAGAAAGACGGGCGGCGGCACGCGCACTGCGTCTGGTCGCGGATCGACGCCGGGACGATGACGGCGATCAACCTGCCCCACTACAAGCTGAAGCTCCGCGACGTCTCGAAGGAACTGTACCTGGAACATGGCTGGCGGATGCCGCGCGGCCTGATGGACAGCAGGGAGCGGAACCCGCGCAACTTCACCCGCGAACAGTGGCAGCAGGCGATGCGCGCGCAGCAGGACCCGAAAGCGATCAAGGCGCTGTTCCAGGAATGCTGGGCGGTGTCGGACTCGCGGCAGGCGTTCGCGAAGGCGCTGGAGGAGCGTGGTTATACCCTCGCCCGCGGCGACCGGCGGGGCTTCGTCGCGCTCGATTTCCGGGGCGAGGTCTACGCGGTCTCGAAATGGACCGGGGTTCGCACGAAGGATGTCGTGGCAAAGCTCGGCGATCCGAAATCCCTGCCCGGTGTCGAGCAGACAAAAACCGCCATCGCTCGCGCCATGACGGAACAGGTGCGCCGTTACATTCAGGGCGCGAAGGTCGCCCACNAAAAAGAATTCGCATCCCTCGCTTTCAAACGCGCGGACCTCGTGCAGCGCCAGCGGGACGAACGGCGGAGACTGGAAGAGTCGCTGCGCACGCGGCACGTCGCCGAGACANAAGCACGAGCGGCGCGGCTGTCACGCGGCTTTCGCGGGGTCTGGGACCGGCTCACCGGCAAGTACGGCAAGACCCGCCGCGAGAACGAACGGGAAGCGTTTCAGGCGTACCGGCGCGATCAGGCGGAANAACAGGCGCTGATCGAGCGGCAGCTCCACCTGCGGCAACCCTTGGTGAAGGAGATCCGGCGCCTGCGGNAGGTCCAGTCCGAAGAGATGGCGCGCCTCTCCGAAGACGTAGCGTTTTTCCTCCGCCTTGGGGAACGCGAAACGCCGGACGTGCGGGCCGACTTCAGCGAAGCGGCGCAACCGCGGCAGGAACCGACGACCCGTGACCAGGACCGGCAACGGCCGGGTCTTGATCCCGACAATGGAATGGATCTGGGGATGTAGCGATGCCCCTGTCACCCTTGCACAATGGTACCTTATATGTTACCATCTAGAATGGAAATTCGGGAGTATGTGGATCGGCAAGGGCGCAAACCGTTCGCTGATTGGTTTGAGGATCTGACCCCGCCCGCCGCGGCGAAAGTAACCGTCGCGATAGCCCGCATCGAGGCCGGCAACCTGTCGAACACGAAGGGAGTCGGTGACGGCGTGTTCGAGTACAAGATCGATTTTGGTCCCGGCTACCGGGTTTATTTCGGGAAGGACGGCGAGACGATCATAATCCTGCTCGCCGGAGGAACGAAGAAACGCCAGCAACGCGACATCGAGAACGCGAAGAAATGCTGGCAGGATTATAAGGATCNNGCAAGAAAGGAAGGGCGTAAGATGCCTTTGACCCGTCAATTCAAGGACACTGTTCGCGAGCGCGTACAGCGCGATCCGGCGTTCCGCGAGGAGCTGCTGCGCGAGGGCGTGCAGTGCCTTCTTTCCGGTGATGTTGACACCGGCAAGATCATCCTGCGCGATTACATCAACGCGACGATCGGTTTTGACTCCTTGAGCCAGGCGGTGGGCACGCCGCCCAAGAGCCTGATGCGCATGTTCAGCCGGCGCGGCAACCCGAACGCCAGAAACCTGATGACAATCATCGGGCACCTTCAAAAGGCTTCGGGCGTGGAACTCACGGTCGAGACACGGCACTAAGGGAGGAACGCCAACCGACACTGCCAAATCCCTTGTTTTTCAGATTCAAAGGCCATGAAAGCTCGAAGAGCGAAAGATTTACTTCAACTATCGGACGGCGATTTCTTCGAAACAGTGTCCGAAGGGCTTTCTTTGGTGCTGGAAAACGCGACGCGTTTGCAGGAAGCAAGCCAGTCACTCGTAGACGCTGAGCATGCGCAAGGCTCTCAGATTCTAAACATGCTCGCACAGGAAGAAGCGGCAAAGTTCTTGATCCTGATGGATGCCGTGCGANTGTCCGCGCACATTTCCGGAGAGGGGAGGCAGCTCGGGTATTTTCATGACCATTTGGCACGCGGCATTTACGCAACGTTGGCTTCTGCTCGTCCTGTAGATCTCGCCGAATTGGAATGCTATGCCGATTTGCTGCGTGCCACGCTCTATCTGGACGGTCCCAATGACGTTGACTGGATCTTCAGAAACCGACTTCAGGCCGAGCGCGAAGAAGTTATGTACGTCGATTACGTGGAGACGTCCGATGGACATGAATGGCTCTCTCCGCGGAACGACGATATCATGCTTTACTTTACAGGAGAGCCGCAGGCCTTGAGGATTTCAAGGGCTCTGCACAAANCCGGCATGACAAGCCCGAAGGGACTGGCAGTAGTTGCAAAAATCTGGCGACAAGTTGAAGTAAGCCTCGACTTGCAGTGGGATGAAGTCGCAGCCAGGAACAAGGACGTCCTTCGCGAGCTTGAACAGGACGGGCTCTTAAACCCCGAAAGCGGCGATGTTTTCAGGCAGTCGTGTTCGNATTGGCCGCTTCCCTTGTACACACTCGACTTGCGAGCGAAGGATGTGGCCCGGAAAGAATTAGAGGAGCGGCAGGCGAACTGGTGGCCGGACTGCTGAACGTTGGCAACGTCTACTCCAGGAACTCTTCGATATCGGGAATGCGGGTGAAGGCGATCTTGGTGCCGGTCGCGGATTTCTCCTGACCCGCCGTCATGCCGATCAGCACGGTATCCCGCCCGAATTTCCGGTTCAGCCGGTCGATGGCCGGAAACCTCCTCGCGCCGTTTCACCGTCGCGGCCGTCTGNNCGCCGGCAGAACAAACAGATCGGACTGGAGATGCAGATCCGCCTCGGACACCAGCCCGGCCAGCACCACGCCAATCTTNTTGATCCTCCGGCCCCGGCCGCTTTTCTCGCTTTCCCGCAGCGCCATCTGCCACAGCGTCTCCAGCAGCTTTAGAATCGCAAAGCTGTCCCGGGACGGGACGCAGGCCGCTTCGAAGGACAGATGCGGCCCGTCCTCGATCCGGACCGACAGCGAAAATCTTTCCGCGTAAAAGCCGCTGCGCCGCAGCCGCGCCGCAGCCTTCATCGTCAGCCGGCGGGCGATAATGTGGGCCTGCTCAGGGGGCCGTATTTCAGGGGCGAGGACGTGGCTGTGCCCAACGCTGCGGCGGTCGGTCTCTGGATCGGGCAGATCGTAGCCGCGCAGATAATACCACATCCGCTCGCCCCAGAGACTGCCCCACACGGCGCGCAAATGTTTAGGCGGAAGGCCCATCAGTGCCCGCAGGTCGTAAATGCCGGCGCGGTTCAGACGGCGCTCCATGTTTCGCCCGATGCCCGGCAGGTCGCGCAGCGCCAGCGCATAGAGCCGCTCCGGCAAATCCTCCGGCATCAGGACCGTGAGTCCGTCCGGCTTCTGAAGATCAGTCGCGACCTTGGCTAGGTATTTGGACGGAGCAAGGCCGATCGAGCAGCGCACATACGCCCCAACATTCCGCGCGATCCCTTCCTTGATCGCAAGCGCGATGGTTTTGCCGCGTTCCGGCGCCTGCTCGTTCTTCATCAGGCGGCAGGCCATCTCGTCGATGGAGCAGACGGCGGTCACCGGAATATGCCGGTCGATCTCGGCGATCAGCCGGTGATGGAACTCCGTGTAATGCTCGTGCCGCGCCAACACGCAGATCAGCCCAGGACACATCTTCCGTGCCTCATAGATCGGTGTGCCGGTCTTGACCCCGAACGCCTTGGCCTCATAGCTTGCAGCGATCGCGCAGGTGTTATCCGTCTCCACCGGAATGACCGCGACCGGCCGGCCGCGCAAGTCCGGGTTCAGCTGCTGCTCGACACTGGCGAAATAGCTGTTGAAGTCGACATACAGCCAGCGCAGGCCGTCGGGCGGGGCAAATCCGGGTTTGGGCGACGCGGGCATGATGACCACGAGAGTTATACGTTATGAGCTTCTTTTAATCCGAGAGTTCACTATTTGTTCTTTTCTTTCACCTGTCAAGATGCGCCCGTGCAGGGGCGAAACCCCTGCCGCGGGTCCGGGCTGGCGCACGGCTGGTCCAGGAGAGTGCAAAGGGAGAACCGACATCTCCCTTGCTCGAAGCCGGTGCCGAAACACCGGTTGTAGTCCAGCGGCGAAACGCTGGCGCGCATCCAACCCGCGGAGGGTTGGTCAGGTTTCAAAGGGCACGAAGGCTCTTTGGTCGATGGGGTGCAGGGGAGAGGGAAAATCTCCGCCCTGCTCGATGGGGTCCGGGGAGAGCGAAGTCTTCCCGGTCTCAATGAAATTGCCATGGGGGTCTCGGGGAGCTTGGAGGCTCCACCCGAGTGGCGATGCAACGGCCAGACGTTGCGCTGGCGCTGAAACCGGTTCGATACCGGGAAGCGCCACAGGCCGGGGGATCCAACGGGGGCGCGCAGCGGACCCCTTGGCAAGATGGTGTTGTAGTACAACACACATCTTGCAGTGCGCCTTATGATGGGGGCGAAGCACCATAAAGGCACTGGCTGACGCGGAATGACGGGCGGCTCCGCAGGCCATAAACATGAAGCACCGGCCTCTCCACCCTGCCCGACGTTTACCACAAACACCGGCGTGTGACGACAAGCGCGGACGGTGCCGCCGCCGCCCCGGCCCGCGCTGGTGGAGCGGCGCTCCAGTATCGAACATCGCAAGCGGGCCGGTTGCCGTCAGGCAAAAACGGATGGAAATGGATGGACAATCGGATGGAATTCTGACATCCTGAATTGGATGGAAATGGGTGAAAGATCGGATGGCGGTCTCAATGCGTCGAGCTTGGTCATCACGCCCGAGATCCTCGCGCTGATCGCCGGCCTTGACGAATTCAAGGGCACGTGGCGGGCGATCGGCCGGCTCGCACCCGAGCGCCTTGCCGGGCTGCGGCGGATCGCAACGATCGAGAGTATCGGTTCATCGACCCGGATCGAGNGGGCGAAGCTCACAGACCGGGAGGTCGAGCGTCTTTTGTCCAACCTTGAGATCAAATCCTTCGGCAGTCGCGACGAACAGGAAGTGGCCGGATATGCCGACGCGATGGAGACGGTCTTTGCGCATTGGGAATCGATCACCCTCACCGAAAACCACATCCGCCAGCTTCACCGCGACCTGCTGAAATATTCCGGCAAGGACGAGCGGCACCGGGGCGAATACAAGACTCTGCCCAACAATGTCGAGGCCTTCGGACCCGAAGGCAAAAGCCTGGGCGTCGTCTTCGCAACGGCCTCACCGTTTAACACGCCCCGCCTGATGGCCGAACTGGTCACGTGGACCCATGTCACCTTGCGAGACGGAACGCTCCACCCGCTGCTGGTGATCGCCGTCTTCGTCGTCGTCTTTCTTGAAATTCATCCGTTCCAGGACGGAAACGGCCGGCTGTCGCGCATCCTGACAACGTTGCTGCTGCTGCGCGCCGGATACGCCTATATGCCTTACAGTTCGCTGGAAAGCGTCATCGAGCAGAGCAAGGAAGCCTATTACCTGGCCTTGCGCCGGACGCAAGGAACGATCCGCAGCGAGCAGCCGGACTGGCAGCCGTGGGTGCTGTTCTTCCTGAAGGCGCTGGGGCAACAGAAGGACCGGCTGAACAAACGGATCGAGCGTGAACGCCAGGTGTTTGGGGAACTGCCTGAGCTTTCTGTCCGGATTTTGGAGCTGGCCCAGGAGCGCGGACGGGTCACCGTCGCCGAAGCTGCCAAGCTGACCGGGGCAAACCGCAACACGATCAAGGATCACATCAAGGCGCTCGTTGACGGCGATCACCTGTCACGCCACGGCGCCGGTCGCGGGAGCTGGTATGCGCGATCCTGAAAATCTTTCGATTGCCGGCCGCCTGCGCGCCGAAATTCGAAAGGGACTCGACGATATCGAGGCCGGTCGGACGGTCGACGGCGATGCGGCTTTCGATGCGCTGCGAAACGCCCTCTCCTTGAAAGACGATCCGCGCGGGGATTAGCAAAGCACAAACCCCGAGCGTTCGGGAGCTTGTTCGTCGCGTTATTCGTCTTGCGATCAGGCGCTGCTCAGGCGGGCGATGGCCCATTGCGCCGCCTGCATTGCCTCGGCCGGATCGTCCTTGACGCCGGCAACGACGACGGCAACGTATGAGCCGTTCTCCTGCCCGTAGACCTTCGCCAGAACCATCGACACGCCGTAGGGCGCGGGCCAGACAAGCTGGTAATGACCGGGACCGGCGGGCACCCACTGGAAGCCGCCGTTACCCGGCGCACGGCGATCGTCTGCGCCGATTCCGCCCGCCACAGCGTTGAACAGGCCCGGCAGCCACACGTGCAGCAGGCGCTTTTGCTGGAGCGGATCCAGTTCGGTGTTTTCCCGGATCGCTGCGGCAAGCAGGGCGCTTTCCCAGTCCTCGCGGCGGCGGTCGGTTTCGTGATCGTCGAACGTGATCGTCATGGCGCGGTCCTCCTTCGGTAAGAGGGGCGCTCACGCGCCCGCCTCCGGGTTGCCGGTGTCAGATTTCTGCTCGAACGGCAGGGCCACGATCGAGCCTTTTCCGATGGGCACCATGTCGAGCGCCAGCCGGAAACCCGAGCCGTCCTTGACCGGCCACTGCGCGCCGATGCGGGTCCACGGGGCGTTCTCGCGGTCCGGCACGAACCAGATGAGGTGCGAGGGCGCCCTGGTCTGGCGGGTGGGTTCTTTCGTCGTTGCAGTCATCGTCTTTTCCTTTCCGTTAGGGGCCGGCCCTATGCCAGCCGATGACGGTCGGGATCACGCGCGGCGGACCTGCGGGTCATGCCCAACACGGTTTCTGGCGCGGGCAGGGCATTGACCCGCAAAGGACCGGCGCGTGCACGACTACTCGTCATGGATGGAATGCGAGGGCGGACTGGGGAAAGGCAGGGTGATGGGAATGAAGAAACTCGATAACAGCACTCAGATGCGCCGCGCGATCGGCTGTTCAGAGAAGACACTTACCAAAGGCCGCGATAGATTTGCGCAACTCAGCTGGCCGGAAGGGGGACATGGTTGGTCGACTTGGCGAATACTGCGGCGGAAGCGGAAATGTAGGACACGAATTGCGCGGACAGTGTGAACGTCGCAGAAATTACGGATCCTTGCCCTCCTGTCGGGAGCGTTCTAAGTGCTTAATGTTGCCATAACAGTCGCGATCATCGCTCTATATTTTTGGTGCTTTTAACAACGAGATATCATCGGCGATTAACTACAGATGGTACCTTTAGTCGCCAATCTGTCTTAGAATTTTGTACATTTCATGGAAAAAGACCACATCATATCGTAAATCTGATGCAGGCTTTGCATAAAGGGCCGCACGCAAGATCGTCTTGAGTGCTGGTCGAGGGCCAGTGGATCACCACGGCGGTGGCCATGGACGGCAGTTATGTGAAAGCGCACCGCTGCGCCCACGGCGGAAAAGGGGGTGAAGGCTCAGGCGATCGGCCTCTCCCGAGGCGGACAGACCACGAAAATCCACGCTCTGAGCGATACACTCGGCCGCCCGGTGGTCCTCAAGGTCACTGCCGGCACTGTCTCCGATATCACGATGGCTGAAGACCTGCTGGCCGAGGTCGACACCTGTCGCCACGTTCTGGCCGACAAGGGCTATGATTGCGACACCCTGCGCACCGCGATCCGCAACAAGGGGGCCAAGCCGGTCATTCCGGGGCGGAGATGCCGCAAACGCAAGATCAGGTTCGACAAACACCGCTACAAGTTCCGCTGGATGGTCGAAGCCGTCTTCTGCCGCCTGAAGGACTTCCGGCGCGTCGCCACCCGATACGACAAACTCGCCAGAAACTATGCCTCAACCCTCGCTATCGCCACCATCGTCGCTTACTGGACCTGATTGAGTCCGGACCCTAGTGGATGAAGTCTGACGGAGGATCCTGTTGGGGATTCCCCGTGATTGGCGCGCGTGCGAGTCTGGGGCATGCGCGATGGGATTGTCGTCGAGGTTTCGGCTGCCGACAGGGTCCGTCTGGAAGCGGTGGTGGCGGATCGGAACAGCCCGCAGAAGCACGTCTGGCGAGCGCGGATCGTGCTGCTGACCGCCGAGGGCACGGCACCTGCGAGATCATGCGGCGGACGGCGAAGAGCAAGACCGCCGTCTGGCGCTGGCAGGAGCGGTTCATGCGGGCCGGCGTCGACGGCCTGCTGCGCGACAAGACGCGGCCGTCGCGCATTCCGCCGCTGGGCCGGGAGGTCGCCGGGCGCGTCGTCGCGCTCACCACGACCAGCGACCCGCCGGGCGAGGCGACGCACTGGACCGCCGGCGCGATGGCCAGGGCGGCCGGCATCAGCGTCTCCTCGGTGCAGCGGATCTGGCGGGCGCACGGCCTGCAGCCGCACCGGGTGCGCCGCTTCAAGCTGTCGCGCGATCCCGAGTTCGTGCCGAAGCTGCGCGAGATCGTCGGCCTCTATGTCGATCCGCCGGCCCACGCGGTCGTGCTGTCGGTCGACGAGAAGAGCCAGATCCAGGCGCTCGACCGCACCCAGCCCGGCCTGCCGATGAAGCCGGGGCGCCTCGGCACGATGACCCACGATTACAAGCGCAACGGCACGACGACGCTGTTTGCGGCGCTGAACGTGCTGGAGGGCACGGTGATCGGCCGCTGCATGCAGCGCCACCGGCACCAGGAGTTCATCCGCTTCCTCAACGGCATCGAGGCCGCCGTCCCGGTCGGCCGGATCGTCCACGTCATCCTCGACAACTACGGCGCCCACAAGCACGCCAAGGTGCGCGCCTGGCTCGACCGACACCCCGCTTCGTCTTCCATTACACGCCGACCTCGGCGTCGTGGCTGAACGCCGTCGAGGGCTTCTTCGCCAAGCTGACCAAGCGGCGCCTGAAGCGCGGCGTCTTCCGCTCGCTGGTCGAACTGCAGGCCGCCATCAACCGCTTCCTCGCCGAAACCAACGACAATCCCAAACCCTTCGTCTGGACCGCCGACCCAAACCGCATCATCGCCGCCGTCAAACGCGGGCACCAAACGTTGGATTCCATCCACTAGAACCAGAGTCAGGCAGGTCAAAGATTTCCTGATTGGGATCGCCGACTCTCTGGACAACGATCTTGTCAGAGTTTCGAGGAAAAACAGCAGTCAAAAATGATGCTTGCCGCTCGAAGGTATCTTGCATCTCATCAAGAATGATCAACGGGAAGCGGTGCGCGAGCCAAGCAGGTAGTTGTTCCTGATCTTCAAGAAGGGCATTTGCCCAGACAAACATTTCATCGTAACAGAAATACCCATCCTGAGCGGCTGTCTCTATCGCGCGTTTGGCGTTCTGAAAACTAGGCGCTGACGATTTAGCCGGAAAAGGCTTGCCACGCAGATCAAAACTTAAATCGCGTTCGCAAATTCGCAGATTGTCAAAGTCATTGTGCTTTTTGTGAGAAAGCTCTGGACTGACCAATAATCTTTATTACCCAATACTCCACGCCTGTAAGCAGTGGTCACGTCGTCGTCTATCGTCGGCGACGGGTAGCCATTGGAATAAAGCCAAGGCAGAGATAGAAACCGGTTTACGAAGCCATGAATCGTGTCGATGAAATGGGGATATGAGAGAAGTCTCTGTCCCACGACTGTCCGGCCAAGACGATGCTCGATCTGCTCACGTGCCACATTGGTATGAGACAGGACGCATATACCCTTTGTTCGATGCGGCCATTTTTTAGCAAGGATGGCGAGCTTAGCGACGATCAGCGTCGTTTTGCCGCTGCCGGGGCAAGCGGAAACATCGACCGTCGTTCGGCACTTTAGATATGCGCGCCTGGGCTCATCAAAAGCGTCGAGCCCCATAAGGGAACAAACCCAGTCAATGTCATCGTCCGTGATTTCGGGGATCAAAGCCTCTGCATCAGACATTGGCCCCCCGTCTGACGAGCCAGATTCCGGGGTCTGTTGCGGCGGCTG
Source organism: Defluviicoccus sp. (assembly GCA_013414705.1). GTDB lineage: Bacteria > Pseudomonadota > Alphaproteobacteria > Rhodospirillales > Defluviicoccaceae > Defluviicoccus. The sequence goes on along the minus strand of CP058705.1, from coordinate 53,332 downwards.
CGCCGTTACATAATCGATGGCGCCCACAAGATAGGCGGGAAGCAATTTGCGAAACCCAGCCGCATCAATGTCGTCTTGCTCGCAAAATTCTGGTAACAGTTCACAGAGATACTGTGCTGCTACGGCTTTCGAAGCGGAATTGGAGTGAAAGAGCCGGAAAATCTGTGAGCACAAGGCCTCATCGTTGCCACCCGACGCTGATTTAAGGGTCGCAAACTCGATTCTCGCCTCTGCGATAACATCTTCGCGCTTCTTCTTGTCCTCATTCAGGGGATCGTCGTTCTTTGCCAGTAAAGCTGCGAGATATACCTGTTCTGCTAAGCCGCAACGAGCAAGATCGTACTCAAGGGTCCAGTATTCCGCAACGAATGTCCGGACCAACTGCCCGTCGTTCACTTTCAGCCGTTTAAGCTGGTCGTCCAACCCCTTCTCACGCTGCTTCGCATCGTCGCCGAAGTCGCGAACAGCCTTCCACCTGCGTTTGCTGCTTTTCCATTTCTCGTCGTCATCGCCCTCGACGAGACCGAGGATTTGGGGCGCACAGTCCGGCATTACGTCCATATCGGCAACGCACGCGACTGGAACGCCTATCTTCGGGGTGCCTTGATCCATTCGTTGGAAAATCCGGCCGAACCGCCGCAATCCCGTACCGCCTACATTGACAATCGATACACCGTGCTCCGTTAGATCATTGCCGATCAGCTTGGCGAGAGTGGGCAAGAGGATTGCTTCTGCATCTCCTTCAACAATAAGCACACCGTGTGCAAAGAACAGGTTTGCCTTCGTTACATCAAGGAAGCGTTCAAGAAACCGGTAGTCTCCAGCTTCCAGTTGTGTTTCGCCTCTGGCCAGGGCAAATGCGCGATGCCCTTCCAATAGAACCAAGTTCTCAAGTGGAATTTTTGACGCGAGATTTGGGCTATGGGTCGAAAGGATAACTTGTACCGAACGGTCCGTCCTCGACCTTTCCTTCGGCGGCCTGCTGAAGGAATTCCATGAGACGGAGTTGGCGCTGCGGGTGAAGGTGGGCTTCCGGTTCCTCGATCAAGAGCAACGGCAGTCCTTCTGGCTCCTTGCCGAGCAATAGAAGTTCGCACGCCATGAACAGCAGATTGTTGGAGCCGAGACCGTATCGTCCCATAGGATTCCCGGTCGCCGCGTTGAGCAACCCTAGTGGATGGAATCCAACGTTTGGTGCCCGCGTTTGACGGCGGCGATGATGCGGTTTGGGTCGGCGGTCCAGACGAAGGGTTTGGGATTGTCGTTGGTTTCGGCGAGGAAGCGGTTGATGGCGGCCTGCAGTTCGACCAGCGAGCGGAAGACGCCGCGCTTCAGGCGCCGCTTGGTCAGCTTGGCGAAGAAGCCCTCGACGGCGTTCAGCCACGACGCCGAGGTCGGCGTGTAATGGAAGACGAAGCGGGGTGTCGGTCGAGCCAGGCGCGCACCTTGGCGTGCTTGTGGGCGCCGTAGTTGTCGAGGATGACGTGGACGATCCGGCCGACCGGGACGGCGGCCTCGATGCCGTTGAGGAAGCGGATGAACTCCTGGTGCCGGTGGCGCTGCATGCAGCGGCCGATCACCGTGCCCTCCAGCACGTTCAGCGCCGCAAACAGCGTCGTCGTGCCGTTGCGCTTGTAATCGTGGGTCATCGTGCCGAGGCGCCCCGGCTTCATCGGCAGGCCGGGCTGGGTGCGGTCGAGCGCCTGGATCTGGCTCTTCTCGTCGACCGACAGCACGACCGCGTGGGCCGGCGGATCGACATAGAGGCCGACGATCTCGCGCAGCTTCGGCACGAACTCGGGATCGCGCGACAGCTTGAAGCGGCGCACCCGGTGCGGCTGCAGGCCGTGCGCCCGCCAGATCCGCTGCACCGAGGAGACGCTGATGCCGGCCGCCCTGGCCATCGCGCCGGCGGTCCAGTGCGTCGCCTCGCCCGGCGGGTCGCTGGTCGTGGTGAGCGCGACGACGCGCCCGGCGACCTCCCGGCCCAGCGGCGGAATGCGCGACGGCCGCGTCTTGTCGCGCAGCAGGCCGTCGACGCCGGCCCGCATGAACCGCTCCTGCCAGCGCCAGACGGCGGTCTTGCTCTTCGCCGTCCGCCGCATGATCTCGCAGGTGCCNGTGCCCTCGGCGGTCAGCAGCACGATCCGCGCTCGCCAGACGTGCTTCTGCGGGCTGTTCCGATCCGCCACCACCGCTTCCAGACGGACCCTGTCGGCAGCCGAAACCTCGACGACAATCCCATCGCGCATGCCCCAGACTCGCACGCGCGCCAATCACGGGGAATCCCCAACAGGATTCCTCCGTCAGACTTCATCCACTAGTAAAAGGCGCTCCAGAATTTGGCGGAGGCGCGCTGACTCCGTACCTCCTTCGGAAACGTCGATTCTACCTTGTAGATCGTCTCCACGCAGTGACAACGAAGTCAGATACTGCTTGTTGATGGCATCCTGTGCACTCCCAACGCCGGAATGCAGTTTGACGTTGTGACGCATATAGTCCGCGAGCCCGACAAGACCGAGTTTCCTGACGGCATCAGCATCCTGGGGGATATTTGCGACGTTGAAATTTTCGCCTTGGCCGATTTCAGGCACGTTGGAAAGGATTTGGGACAGGCGAGAACCTCGACCCGGTGACATCTCACGTTCTGCATCTCGAAGAGGTCGAAGATACGCGGCGGAAAGCAATTCGCGAACCGACGTATCGAATGGTGGTCCTGCTCCATCAATGCCACTGCGTACCGACACATCAATCCAACGTCGCGCACTTGGAGCTTCAGTTAGTTTGCGCGCCGTCCAGTTAATGTACAGGAACGTCTCATCGCCCTCGTAAGAGAGATACTCGATGAACGCGCCCCTTTCGGCATCGGTTAGACCGGCCAGCCTGCAGCCGATATAAATCTCGTTGGCTTGTTTGGCCGCCGCGTCGATATGGAAGTCCTCGGGCTGCACCCGGATAAATTCTTGATCGCGCGTCAGCAGAGCGTAGTGAACCGCCCGGGATTGCTGGAGGCTCCAACTCTTGAGAAGGTGGAGCCAGGATGAGCAAGACGACGAACAAGTTTTCGCCTGAGGTCCGCGAGCGCGCGGTCCGGATGGTGACGGAGCATCAGGGGAGCACGCCTCGCGCTGGGCGGCGATTGTCTCGATTGCAGCCAAGATCGGGTGCGCACCGCACACGCTGAACGACTGGTTCAACAAGGCGGCCGTGGACAGCGGCAAGCGAGCCGGCGTTCCTTCCGATGTGGCGGAGCGGCTGAAGGCTCTGGAGCGCGAGAACCGCGAGCTTCGGCAGGCGAACGAGATTCTTCGCAAGGCGTCCGCGTATTTTGCCCAGGCGGAGCTCGACCGCCGGTCGAAGCCATGATCGCCTTCATCGACGATCATCGTGGGGCATACGGGGTCGAGCCGATCTGCAAGGTGTTGCCGATCGCCCTCCACGTATCACGCTCGTGCTGCCCGGCGTCGGGACGCAGGCCTGCTGTCGCGGCGGGCGAGGCGGGACTTGGCGCTGAAACCCGAGATCGCCCGGGTCTTCGCCGAGAACTTCGCGGTCTATGGCGTCCGCAAGGTCTGGCGGCAGCTCGGCCGCGAGGGAATATCCGTCGCCCGCTGCACGGTCGAGCGGCTGATGCGGAGCATGGGCTTGCAAGGGGTTGTGCGCGGCAAGCCGGTGCGCACCACGATCAGCGACAAGGCGGCGCCGTGCCCGCAGGATCGCGTCAACCGACAGTTCCACGCTCCGGCGCCGAATGCGCTCTGGCTCAGCGATTTCACCTATGTGGCCACCTGGGCGGGCTTCGTCTATGTCGCCTTCGTCATCGACGCCTTCGCCCGGCGGATCGTCGGCTGGCAGGTCAGCCGGACGGCACATGCGAGCTTTGTCCTCGACGCGCTGGAACAGGCGCTGCGCGAGCGTCGGCCAATCCATCGCGGCGGCCTTGTCCACCATAGCGACCGTGGCAGCCAGTATGTCTCGATCAAATATACCGAGCGCCTGGCCAAGGCCGGGATCGAGCCGTCGGTCGGCAGTGTCGGCGACAGCTACGACAACGCGCTCGCGGAAACCATCAACGGTCTCTACAAGGCCGAGGTCATCCACCGGCGGGGACCATGGCGCAGCTTCGAAGCCGTCGAGTTCGCCACGCTCGAATGGGTCGACTGGTTCAATAACCGGCGCCTTCTCGAGCCGATCGGACACATCCCGCCCGCCGAGGCCGAGGCACGGTTCTCCGCCGCCCTGGACAGCGCACAGGTAATGGCAGCATGAGCACCCGGTCCGGTTGCAGCAAGGATCGCCGGGTGCTCGGCGGCGTCAAGGCATCCACGCCGCACCCGGCGCGGACCCTCCTTGACCCCGCCTGCGCCTCCCGGCACCCCGGAGTGCAGGTCGGCGCCGAGGAATGGTCCCTCGGTCTCACCAAGGAATGCTCGTCAACACCACGTCACATGATCGGCAAAATTTGACCCCAGCAGCCTCCGGAGAATCCGGGGCAGTTCAGTAGCGGATCGCGTCGATCACGGTAGACTTGCCGGCGTCGTTCCGACCTATTAGAGCAGTTACACCCTTTTGAAATGCAACTTGAAGCTTTTTATCGCTCTCTCCAAATTGCCGAAAGTTGCTGATCGTAAGATATGATAAGTACATGCGCCCCCGTAAATAACCTTAAAATTTACCTCCGATAGCGAGGTAACAACATCAAAGTCCGCCCCAATCACTTCAAAGTGCCGTTTGCCGCAGGCAATCTTCTGGTTTTCCTTGTTCCGGCGCTCTTCGCTGTCCAGCGTGCTCTTGGTCTCGCGCACGAAGTAGAGCTTCTCCTCACGCTCGGTAACGAACGCCCAGTCGGGGTTATAGGAGCCGATCGGCGTGTCGATCTTGAACCAGGAGGGCAGTTTGACGAAGAGCTTGACGTGCTCATTGCTGTCGAGGTCGGCGGCGAAGCGCTTCTCCACCTCCGACTCCCATTCGATGTAGTCGAACAGCGTTTTNTCGCGGTTCTGGACCGCGTACAGGCTCTTGAGGTAACGGGTGATGCCTTTCTCGGCCTCGTCCTCGATCCGCTGCATCTCCCAGCATTCGCCCGCGATCTTCTCGTACTGGATGCCCTCCAGCATCAGGTCGTGCATGGCGTAGCTGATTTCGCGGGCGGCGAGCGCCATGAACTGCTGCGGGTTCTGCCGGAAGTCGCCGATGCGCCCCGAACCACGAAGGATTTCGATCAAGGTGTGGCGGGTCAGCTCGGTTTCCTTCTGAAGGTAGGCGATTATGTCAGGAAGGACTTTCGGCCCNTCCATCACCTGCACCTCATGCTCCAGTTGGCGGTCGGCGCTGATCCCGGCTTTCGTGAATTCCACATCGACCCGCGTTGCGGTGATGGTCAGCGGCCTGATTTTCTCCATCGCCTTCAACCGGCTGACGGCGTTCTGCACCAGCTCAGCCGTTTCGAAATGCACGCGGTAGCGGGTTTTCTGGCTGATCCGCTCCCAAAGTTCCCGGAAATCTTCCCGCAGATGGACCTGCTTGTTGAAAGTCAGTTCCTTCTTGTCGTCGGCGTTGCGAATGCGGTTCTTGAACAGGTACTTGCGCATTTCATCGACGATTGACCCTCGCAAATCCTCGAACTCAGGCGCGATCTCCAGCCTGAAAAGCACGTTGTCCGGATCGAAAGCGTCCTGGATGTCGCCCGCCTCATTCAAATAGCCTCGCGCCTGAAGGTCCTGCCAGATATGGACGGAAATGTCCTGGCCCAGCGCCACCTCCTGCCCATCTGGCGCACGGCGCACCAGCTTCGCAAAGCCCTGCTTCTCGATGCGGCCGAACTTGATCCCGAAATCCTGCTCGTACTCGCTCTGGAGCGCGGCGGCGAAATCCTCATAGGCCTCGCTGGCGATGACGGTCAGGCGGTTGAGCTGCTCGTCGTGAACGCGCTCGCCCTGGTCGTTCACGGGAAGGCGCAGGCCGCGGCCGATCTGCTGGCGGCGCTCCAGCTCGGAGCCCACTTCGCGCAGCGTGCAAATCTGGAAAACATTCGGATTGTCCCAGCCTTCGCGCAGCGCGGTATGGCTGAAGATGAACCGCAGCGGCTCGGCCGGATCGAGCAGGCGTTCCTTGTCGCGCATGATCAGCGCGTAGGTGTCCTCGTCGTCCGCGGTATTGCCGCGGGTATCCTTGGCGTGCCCCTTCTTATCCTGAGAGAAGTAGCCATTATGGAGCTGCCCCGGCTCGAAGGGCAGCAGACCCTTGTACATCGGCTTGGCCAGAAGCTCGGCGAGCGACTCCTCGAACCACTGCCCGATTTTGCCAAGGCCGGTGGTGCCGTCGTCGTTGTAGAGGCGGTAATTGGCGACCTTGTCGATGAAGAACAGCGAGAGCACCTTGATGCCCCGCCCCTTGAGGGCGCGCTCCTTGCGCAGGTGCTGCTCCACGGTCTTGCGGACCATCGCCCGCATGACGTCGCCGGACGTGCCGCCGATCTCCTGCCCCAGCTCCAGAAACCGGCCCTGATTGAACTCGATCGTCTCGACGCCGGGCGTGCAGTCGATGTTCTGCACGACGAACCCGTCCCGGTAGGTGAAATGTTCGCCGGAGAGCTGGAACAGGTCGTCGCCCTGCCGGACCCAAACCTTGGCCGGTTTCGGACCTGACGGGTGNTCCTTGTGGATTTCAAGCTGCGCCTTGATGCCGTTGGTGTTGTCGGCCTTCAAGAGCTTCACATAAGCGTCGGAGAAATTCTCGTCCGAGCGGATGGAGGCGACCTCGATCCGCTTGACCAGCCGCAGGTCGTAGGCGTCGATGGGTCCGAGCTTGTAAAGGAGGTTGTAGGGATTCCGGTGCGTCGCCGAATAACGCAGCGTGGCGGCCGGGTTGAGCTGGCGGATCGCGCGCCTTGACTTGGGCGTCGTATCGACGCTTTGCGGCTCGTCGATGATGACGATCGGGTTCGTGGACTGGATGAACTCGATCGGCTTGCCGCCCATGCGGTCATTGTCGCGGTAAATGACGTTGAGCTTTTTCAGCGCCTCCTCGTCCAGCTCGTCGATGTTCACGTCCTCGTCACCCACGTCCTTCTGAAAGGCCTGGATGTTGATGACCATGATCTGGATGTGGTTGCTGTCGGAGAACTGGCGGACCGCGCCGAGCCGCTTGGAGTCATAGACGAACGAGCCAAAGGGCACGTTGTCGAACAGCGCGTGGAAATGGTCGCGGGTGATCTCAATGCTCTTGAGCACGCCCTCGCGGATGGCGACGCTGGGGACGACGATGATGAATTTCTTGAAGCCGTAGCGCTTGTTCAGCTCGAAGACCGTCCGCAGGTAGACGTACGTCTTGCCCGTGCCGGTCTCCATTTCGATGGAGAAGTCCCGGCCCTGAAGGGCAGCAACCTTCTCAATGTCGTTGCGCTCCTGCACCGCATGGACGTTGGCGAGGAACTGCTCGTCGGTGAGGACGATGTTGTTGCCGACGCCATGGTTGGTCAGAGTCACGCCGCCGGGCAGTGTGCTGCTGATCTCGAAGCTGGTTTGCCCGAGCGGCTGGCCGTCGAACACGTCCGCCACCGCGCTCACCGCGTCGATCTGATAGGCAAGGCCGGGGTCGAACTTGAGCTTCATCATGTCCGGCCCCTAAACCGTGCGGAATTCGATGGCGGTTTCCTTGTTGCGGGCGCGGGCCTTGAAGGTCTGGACCGCATTGGCCTTGAGCTGGTCGTTGCCCTTGAACCCGGCGTCGAGACAGATGACGCGGGCGGGCTCCATATCCGCCAGCGCGTCCATCAGCTCCTGGGTCAATTCCCTCTCAAGGCAGATGAGCAGCGCCCCNTCGGCAATTGAGAAGACCTCCTTGCCCGCCACCTCGCCGCTGNNGATCGGCACCGTGAGTGGGAAACCGTCTTTAAGAAGTAACTCGAAAAGCACGTCTTCAGTGGTAGAAGACAACTCTACGTGATTTTCGTGGGCTGCAATCCGATCAATCAGGTCCTTGTCGTCGAGACCATCCGTTTGTCCGTTCCAGACACCGAAACACGACCTATCAAGCTGGAAAGCTCGGAATCCGGAATCTCGATCTTGTATTTTATCTTTGTACCTATTTGATGCTCTCCTGATTCTTTCGCGACCGATCTGGGATATTGTTTTGTATCCAGCAGCGTACTCTGCGCTGTCTTCCTTGCACTTCTCTGGAAGCTGCACCATTATATATTTTCGGTTATCTATATCCGATGCGTTAACCAAATAAACGCCTTGCGCTGTAGTGCAGTACCCAGCGAAGAAATCTAATACGGTGTCACCAGTCCTTGTCGCCATTCTAATTATTTTTTCAACGAGATAAGGCGACTTCGGGTGCTCACCCGCAAATTCGTCAAATAGTTCCTTAAATTCTCGGCTTGCAATGTCTGTAGATATTTCTGCACCCCACCAGAACGATTTCGCCTTAGAGCTTCGGTCGAATATCCTGTCGTCATCGTCTGCCTCCTCGTCACCTAACTCTATTCTGACACTTGGATCGAGGTAGACTCGATGCTCGATACCCCATTTGTCCTTTGCTCTATTGTACTTAGGATGGAGGATGTCAAGGTTACTGCGGACGCGATCTAAACCCCATCGCCATCGGCCGTCGTCGCCATTACCTAATTTGGGTGTAATCTCAATGTCGGCGTCTGATGTGCGTTCGAGTGAAGAGCTTCCCGTGTTCTCATTGAAGAAAATGGGAAAGAACATATTCGGTCGGTCTCTTCGCCTGTCCTGATTTCCTCTNTTACGAAGATCACGCAACGCATATTTATTCCCATTCTCATCTTCGTATTTATAATTAGCGATTTGCTCCTCGTTTAGAGGGAGCCCGTAGGACTCAAAATTTGGCCTGCCATAGACAACAATATACTCGTGGCACATCGCTACGTTTTTCTTATCATTTCGTCCTTTGAGGTTATTTATGACAGGTATAACTGCGACCTTGCAGTCTTCCCCGAATATGAAATTGCCCAAGGAAATGAGATTGCTAACTTCGTTATCATCAATCGATATAAATATTGCCCCATCTGCTGGAAGAAGATTTTTAGCCAAGTACAGTCTTGGATACATCATGTTCAGCCAATTCGAATGAAAACGGCCTGATGTATCTGTATTTGTTGAAAACCTACGCCCATCGCTATCTTTCTGTCCTGTGTATTCAAGATAAGTATCCAATGTTTCAGAATATTTATCAGGATAGATAAACTCCTTCCCCGTGTTATACGGCGGATCGATATATATCATCTTGATCTTGCCGAAATACGCCTTCTGCAGAAGCTTCAGCACCTCCAGATTGTCACCCTCGATAAACAGGTTCTGCGTCGTATCCCAATCGACCGACTCTTCCTTGCAGGGCTTCAGCGTGCCGACGCTCGGGGCCTGGATCACTTTCATGCAGGCCGCCTTGCCGGGCCAGTTGAGGCCGAAGCGTTCCCGGTCCGGCTCCACCCATTCACCCAGCACGCGCTTCAACTGATCAAAATCGATCCTGTCCTCGGCCATGATCTCCGGGAAGGCGGCGGCGAGGCAGCGTTTGAACTGCTCGCGCTTTTCCTGCGCGATGTCCATCGAGGTCAGCGGCATNTTTTCGGGTTCGGCCTTTGCGGCTTCGTCGTTCATGCTTCTTGCCCCCTTCAGGCGATCTCGAACGTGATGGTGAACAGGTCCTCGGTCGTGACGTCCTGCCTGAGCTGCTCTTCCACGCGGTCGAGCAAGCCGTCCTTTTCGACTTCGATGGTGCGGGCGGCCTCGTCGTAGGCGCGCCACGCCTCGTCGCGCTTTTTCTCCAGATCGCGCACCCGGCGCTGCAGAGCCAGCTTGTCCGGCAAATTACCGGTCTGGCGGATTTGCCTCTTCAGGTCCTTGAGCGCGTCGTCCAGCTCCTTGAGGTCGAATTTCAGGCTGGCACGCTTATCCTCGGCCCAGTTGTCCAGCTTTTCCATCTCCTGGTCGAACCACTGCGACTGGCGGGCGGATAGCCCTTCCAGCACGCTCTGGTGCTGGCTGTCGAGGGCGTCCTGCACAGGCTTGGGCGGTTTTGCTGCTCCGTCCCGCTGCTTGCGGGCGGGCAGGTCGAACAGGCGCAGCGCCGTTCGCGATTCTATGGCGATGCCGTCGTCGGTGACAGCGGCGAGCAGCAGATGATCCTGCGCATCCGCGCCGGAAACGGAGAGTTTGCGTGCCGCAAGGACGCCGGACTTGCCGACAAGCGGCTCGATGCTGACGGCCGTCTGCGGCCAGGTCGTGTAATCGAAGATGATATGCGCGCCTCGCAGGTCGCGGGTCGCGGCCCGCTCAAGAACATGCTGCGCCAAGCGATGGCCAAGGCGGTAACGGTGGCCGTCGAGCCCCTGCTTCGTCAGGAAATAGGCCCCGGTCGGCACGTCGAGACCATCGGGCGCGGCCTTCAACATGAAGCTCAGGTAATCGTCGTCGAAGTTGGCGCTCTTGTTGAGTTCGTGGCGGGTGACGGACCAGAGCATGCGCTCGAACCGGTTCACGTACTCGCGGCTGCGGCTGAGATTGATCCGGAGCCGGTCGTGCACCTCGGCGTCAAAGTTTTCCAGAAGCTGGCGACGCGTATCCTCCATGGTCGCCGTGATCCTGGTTTCCATCTCGCCGCGCAGCCGCTCGAATTCCGTCTCGATGTCCTCGGTGGTTCGGCAGTTCTGGTAGATCGCGACGATGCGCTTTTCGAATTCCACGCCGGACTCGATGGCCCCCAGCACCTCGTCGGATGCACCGAACACCCCTGAAAAGAGCCGGAACTTTTCGTCCAGCAGCTCGAACACCCGCTGATCGGCCGCGTTGTTGCGGTTGAGGAAATTGACGACGACCACGTCGTATTTCTGGCCGTAGCGGTGGCAACGGCCGATGCGCTGTTCGATCCGCTGCGGGTTCCACGGCAGATCATAGTTCACGACCATGGAACAGAATTGCAGGTTGATCCCTTCCGCCGCCGCTTCGGTGGCGATCATGATCGAGGCGTTCTTGCGAAAATACTCGACCAGGGCGGCGCGCATATCGGCGGTGCGGGAGCCGGTCACGCGGTCGGTGCCCTTGTTGGCCTCCAGCCATGCGGCGTAGATCTCGCGCGATTGCGCGTCGGCGTTGGTACCGTTGAACAGGACAAGCTGGTCCGCATAGCCATTATTGGACAGCAACCGAACCAGATAGTCCTGGGTCCGCCGGGATTCGGTGAAGATGATCGTCTTCTGTGGGCCGCCAAGCTCGCGCGCCTTGGCGAACCCGGCCTTCAGAGCGCTCAGAAGCGCCTGGCCCTTGGCGTTCTCGCTGATGGAAACGGCAAGGTCGCGGAAGGCGTGCAGGTCGGCTATTTCGCCCCGGATCGCCGCAATGTCGGCCTCGGTGAGGGTTCCGGCTCTNTCGTCATCGTCGGACCATTCCTCGGCGACTTCTGGGAATTCCTCGTAATCCTCGGAAAGCTCCTCTTCCAGCCGGGCCTTGAGGTCCTTGTCGTCCTTGAGCTGGCGCTCCAGCTTGCGGGCAAGCGAATCCAGGGCTCCGGCAATGGCGAAGGTTGAAGACGCAAGCAGCTTGCGCATGATCAGCGTCATCAGCGAGCGCTGGCTGGACGGGAGGGCCTGCAGGCTCGGACGGCGCAGATATTCCGACACCATGTCGTAGAGGGACTGCTGGTCCTCAGTCGGGACGAAATCCTGTGTGATCGGGATGCGGTTAGTGTAGCGGATGTACTCCAGCACCTGCCGCCGAAGGGTGCGGTGGCAGACCGGCGACAGGCGTCCTTTCAGCTCTTCGAACTGGCCGTCGCCCGCAAGNCGCGCGTACTGGGAGCGGAAACTCTTGGCGTCGCCAAACGCGTAATCGTCGATCAGGCTCACAAGGCCGTACAGCTCCATCAGTGAGTTCTGCAGGGGCGTGGCGGTCAAAAGGATCTTCGGGACGTTGGCCAGCGCCGTCTTCAGCGTTCGGCCGATCCTGTTGTCGGTGCGGTAAACGTTGCGGAGCCGGTGCGCCTCGTCGATGACGACGAGGTCCCACCGGGTGACCATCAGCTCTTCGCTGTGGCGCGCCGCGAACTGGTAGGACGCGATCACCAGTCGGTCTTGCTCGAAGGGCCGTCGCACGCCCTCACGGAGAAGGCGGTTGTAATTGATGCTTTCCAGAATGAGTGTCGGCAGGAAAAACTTCTCTTCCATCTCCTGCGACCACTGCTTGCGCAGGTTGGCAGGCGTGACGATCAGGATGCGGCGCTTGCCTTCGGTCCATTTCTGCGCGAGTACGAGGCCTGCTTCAATGGTTTTGCCGAGCCCGACTTCGTCTGCGAGGACGGCACCCTTGGAAAGAGGTGACTTGAAGGCAAANAGGGCCGCTTCGACCTGATGCGGATTCAGGTCCACCTGAGCGTCGAGGAGAGCCCCGGCGAGCTTCGCGGCATCCGCCGCGGAATGCCGCCGACTTAGCTCATGTGCGAACAGCTTTGCGTGATACTCGGTAACAGGTGTCACAACTCCCCACGTGAAGGCAATCCTTCAGGTTGAATTACCTATGAACGATACGCCCCAAAAGTAAAGCCGTGCGCTACCCCATCTGCGCACCGGACTATACCGCAGGCGCTCATTTGCCAGAAGAAAAGCCGGGCGGGGGCGCAACCCGCATGGGGGCATACCGGCGCGCATGCCGTCTATATCCGGCATCACAAAGGACCCCGGCGCGGCAGCGCCGGGGTCCAGCGGCTTAAGCTGAGCCGTCCAGAACCGAGAATGTCGCCTCGGCGTCCCGCTCGATGCGCCAGTATTCGTACGGGATTTCCCGGCCGTCTTCGTACCGGGCAACCTTCGGCTCGACGGTGAACACGACACCNAGTTCGGCGGCCAGCACGGGCCGGACCAGCGCGCTGATCTCGTGGTAGACGCCCTCGTAGCAGAGGTCATAGATCAGAGACACGGGATCGTGCAGCGGGGCCTTGATGTCGTAGTCCTCTGCATAGTCGCCGACGACAGCGATCCGGTCTCCGGCCCAGCGGCCGATGATGCGCTCGTCGAAGCCGCGGGTTTCGGCGAGGTCGCCGCCGCCACGGCCATTGGAACACACCAGCAGGACGAACAGCGCCTGCGCCGTTCCGGCCGGGTTGGTGAGTTGCTCGCAGGCCTTGAGGCCGACGCCGAGCTTGTGCGGGTTGATGAACTCCCGTTTGTCGAGGTTCACGATGTAATGATATTGGCCCATAGGAATCTCCTTTGTTCCTAGGTTTTCTCAAGCGCGGAGACCCCGGGCCGGGCCGCATAAGGCGAAGCGGGTCATGGACTACACGGAAGCCACGGCGAAGCGGAGCGAAGACGGGGCGAATGGATCGGGCCGGACATTGACCCGCCGCCGCGGACGGCTACGACGTGCAAACTTGAGAAAACCGGGAACGGAGAGACCGGGCCAGCCGGTCATCGTGGTGAACGCGGACGGCCAGCCCAAACGACGACCGCCGAGACCAGCCGAGAACAGATGCGAATAACCGTATTTCGGAAAAAGACGGACAGAAAACTCGCCACAAACTCGCCACAGGCCGAAACGGACCAAAACAGAGAATGGCGGATTTCTAAGGGTTACAGCGGAGTGGCATTTTGTGGCAAAAACGACCCCGAAGGGCTTGTTTCTTGCCGTAACCCTCCGCTAACCTGTTGATTTGATTATGGTCGGGGCGAGAGGATTCGAACCTCCGACCCCTTGCACCCCATGCATATTAAATGGCTGATTTCTGCGGTTCTTAGCGAATGCTCGCCACAAACTCGCCACAAGAATTCTTCAACATTCCCGATAAGAGGCCGGATTCCTTATTTTTATCACCGACGTCATCTTCGAGCAAATGCCCATATACATTTAACGTCGTCTCGATATTGGCATGCCCCATCAAGGTTTGGATCTTTTTCAGATTCATTTTCTTCTCGATCAGCATCGAGGCGAAGAAATGCCGAAGATCGTAAGGTCTATATTTCGGCTGTTCGATCCGTCCGGCTTTGCCTTCGACCGTTTCGACAAGTCCGGCTTCCCTGCACGCGGCATCAAAACCCCGCCGTTGCCAGTTCTTGCGGCAAAGCCACCTGCCATTGGAGGCAGGAAAGATCAGATCGAAGTCATTGGTTGTCGCATGATGGTCCGCATAGTGGCGGACCATCGCGATCGTTTCCGGGCTCAGCTCAATGTATCTGCGCCCTGCCGATGTTTTGGTAACAGTCAATGAATAGCCGCTGCCATCGATAGCGCGGGTCACATGAACCCCTCTTGCATCCAGCGATGATCCTGCAACGGCCAGATATTCCTGCGGCCTCATTCCAGAATCGGCAGCGAGATAGAGGATGGGGCGATAACGCTGCCAGGTTCTGGCGATCTGCGCATTCTTGGAGTTGGCGAGACGGTCGGCGGCCCCGAGTAGCGCAAGCACGTCTTGCCTGCTGGGAATAACGACGGGTTCCTGATACCGGGAGTCGGCCCGGATGCAGATGCCGCTTGCCACGTTGTGAGGCAGGACGCCTCGGATCGTCATTTCCTTCATCACCGACTGGAAGGTGGACAGAACCTTTCCTGCCAGGTCGCGGCTGATGCCATGGGTTAGCAACCAGGAGCGAAAAGCGACCACGTCCGGCGGCGCAAGCTCATAAATTTCCTTATTCCAGTCGTAGCGCGTGATGATTTCGGCACGGTACTCGTAATTTTTGTACGTGTAGAAGGTCACCGGCTCACGGCCGTTAAGNCCNTCCTTCTCGCAGACATTCAGCCATAGTTGCACGGCCTGTCGAACAGTCCGAACATCGCTTCTGTGGTGTGAACTTTGCTGCGCGGCCCTGCCGCTTTCCAGAAAGGCCGCCGCTTCTTTTCGGGTCAAGAACGTGGCGTAAGCATAGCCAGTTTTGCTCGACTTGCTCGCATAACGAACCTGATATGTGACGCCTTTTGCGCCATTTCTTTTTCTAATGTCAGCCATAGACCAAGTAGTACATAAACGACTCTGTAAATCAATATATCTATAAGGATCATCTATAGATCATGACTTATTTCCGCTTCTCTTTGTCGCCTTAAATAAACATCGATAAGTGTCTGTTTATTAATCTTCAATTTATGTTCGATCGGATCGATGAAGAACGGCAGCTTGCGCCTTCCCTGCGCATCCGTTTCGGCGGCGCGCTTCATCTGCCGGGCGGTAAGTTCGACGCCCATCCCGGCCAGAACCTTGCGCGCTTGTTCGAGATCTATGTAGCGGGGTGATGCCATCCTCGTGTCTCATGCCGCGTCGGGCGGGCAACCTCCTTCAGGGCTCGTACCGGTCGGCGGCGCTGCGGTATGGTCCGGCGCTGTTGAAGCTCGTGACAGCCTCGCCGGTCCGGGAGCGCGGAACGACCGTTTTCCCTCGCCATCGGTCGGATTGATATAGAGCGTGACACCGCGGGAATGTTTGAACGCGTGATCGGTCTCGATCTGCTGCAAGGCTTCGTAGAGGGCCTGAATGACCTGACGGAAACTCATTTCTCCTTTGACCGTAATCTTCATGGCCCTGTCCGGCGGTACACAGTAAACAACCTACGATTATCCGTAAGTATTATCCCATTATATCTTATGGTTGTTTAATAACACATTAGCATCGCCTAAAATGCTGTGTATTTCCGCCGGTCTCAGAAGACTGTTCTTTTGCAACGCAGCGTAGCGGCTTATCTCCGCGTGCGGTCGCTCCGTCCTGCTTGAGCCGTGAGGCTTTCCGCCTTCAACCTTGGGTGTTTTTGCTCCGGGTCGTTCCTTTCCGGGTTTTCCTGTCCTTGCCTTTTCCGCCGTTTCGCCCCGCCCATGGCGGGCCTTTCCGCTGGCGATTGTGTGTCGGGTCCGCATGGAAAGGCCCTGACGGTCAGGGCCTCCGACACGAAAAGGAGGACACGATGTCCCGGATCGTCACAGCAGCGGAGCTGGAACACCGCACACTTGAATATCTTCAGCAACTCTACCGGCAGGTTCAGCAGGAACTGACGCGCAGCGCGCCCGGCTCGGATCAGCGGCGCAACGCGCTGGCCAGCCTTGAGACCATCTCCCGGGCGATCGCGAGGCTGCGGGCCTGCCAGCCCCGGCCTCCGGGGTTCTGATTCCCGCTCTTTCGGTCCCGTGGGTTTCTCACGGGATCGATTGTTGTCTCTTCCCGTGATTTCCCCGCGAGGACCGCGCGAGGTTTGGACGGCGGGGCCGGTGGCATGCTGGCCCCCATGGCAAAGACCCGCAGCACCTCCCGCAAGACCACGGCACCGGCGGACGATCCCGATCCGCGCCTCGTGGAGCTTGTGCGCTATCTTGCGCGCCGGGCCGCCGAGCGGGATTATGAAGCGCTCCGTCAAAGGCACGATCAGCCGGGCGATGCCCCGGCGGGACGCAAGGAAGCGACATGACCGCGGTGGCCATCTACGCGCGCTATTCCTCGGACAATCAGCGCGACGCCTCCATCGAAGACCAGATCCGGCTTTGCCAGGAACGCGCGGCCCGCGAAGGCTGGCGCATCCATAACTGTTACACCGACCATGCGCTTTCGGGCGCGAGCCTGATGCGTCCGGGCATCCAGATGCTGATGCAGGACGCCGCCGCCGGACGGTTTGAGGTCATCCTCGCCGAAGCGCTCGACCGGCTGTCCCGCGATCAGGAAGACATCGCCGGGATCTACAAGCGCCTGCGCTTCGCCGGGGTGCGGATCGTCACCCTCTCGGAAGGGGACGTTTCCGACCTGCATATCGGCCTCAAGGGCACGATGAACGCGCTGTTCCTGAAGGACCTCGCCGACAAGACACGGCGCGGCCTGCGCGGCCGTGTCGAGGCGGGCAAGTCTGGCGGCGGGCTCACCTACGGCTATGACGTCGTCAAANAGTTCGACGCCAATGGCGAAGCGATCCGCGGCGATCGGACGATCAACACGGCGCAGGCCGCGATCGTCCTGCGCATCTTCAAGGAATACGCGGAAGGCCGCTCGCCCAAGGCCATCGTCCACCAATTGAACCGCGACCGCGTGCCCTGTCCGGGCGGAGCGGCGTGGGGAGCGAGTACGATCCACGGTCACCGGCGGCGCGGCACTGGCATCCTGAACAACGAACTATACATCGGCCGGATGGTCTGGAACCGGCTGCGCTACATCAAGGACCCGGAAACCGGCAAGCGCGTCTCGCGCCTCAACCCGGAAAGCGAGTGGATCGTCAAGGACGTGCCCGCGCTGCGCATCGTGCCGCAGGAGCTGTGGGACAAGGTCAAGGCCCGCCAGCGCGCGCTCGAAGCCACTGAAGAAAGCAAGGACGGCGCGGCCTTCTGGGACCGCCGCCGTCCGCAGTACCTGTTCTCCGGCCTGCTGAAGTGCGGGCAATGCGGCGGCGGCTTCGTCAAATACTCGCACGACCGGCTGGGCTGCGCCACCGCGCGGAACAAGGGCACCTGCTCGAACCTGCTGACGATCAAGCGATCAGAGGTCGAAGCCGCAGTGCTGAACGGCCTCAAGTCTCACCTGATGGACGAGCGTCTGTGCGCGGTGTTCTGCGAGGAATACACGGCGCACATGAACCGGCTGCGGATCGAAGCCAACGCTTCACTCGAAGGCTACAAGGCGGAGCTGGGGAAGATCACGCGGGACATCGACCGCATGATCGATGCGATCTGCGGCGGGGTTCCGGCGGCACAGGTCAAAGACCGGATGATCGCTCTGGAAGAGCGCAAGACGGAGCTGAAGCGCCTGATCGAACGGACGCACGAACAGCCTGTTCTCCTGCATCCGAACATGAGCCAGCATTATCGGACCCACGTCGCCGAATTGATCGCGGCGCTGAACGACGAAGCCCGCCGCAATGAGACGACGGCGCTGATCCGCACCCTCGTGGACCGGATCGTCCTGCGCCCCGAACACGGCGAAGGCGGAATGCACCTTGCCATCGACCTCGAAGGGGACCTTGCGGGCATCCTGACGCTGGCGTCGAAGGGCAAGACGCCCTCCGGCAAGGGCGCCAAAAATCAACTCGTTGATTCTATTGAGGAAATAAAGTTGGTTGCGGGGGCAGGATTTGAACCTGCGACCTTCAGGTTATGAGTTATAGGATAATAATCTTGCAGAACTTCGCACGATTGCGCAGAAATACGATAACTATCTGATATTGTTGATTTTTGTTGGCCAGCGCGGCATGCTCCGTTGCGATCGGCTACGACGAATTTCCTCCCTCCTGCTGACATGGTGCTGACTGAGGGCCGCCGCAGCCTGATCGGGTAGCAGACCATCAAGTGGATCGGGTCGCATGAGCAAGCTCACCAAAAGGACGATCGAGGCGCTGGAACCGAGGAATATCGACTACATCGCCTGGGATCAGGATATCCCCGGCTTCGGTGTCCGGGTGATGCCTTCGGGGCGGAAAAGCTTCGTCCTGCAGTACCGCGCCGGCCGGCGGTCGCGACGAATGGTGCTGGGCTACGTCAGCGTGCTGACACCGGAACAGGCTCGCACGATGGCCACCCAGCATCTGGCCGCACTGCGCCAGGGGATTGATCCGCTGGCCGAGCGCGACGCCGACCGCGATGCGGTAACGGTGACCGATCTCGCCGCCCGGTTCGATGCCGAGCACATCGCGGTGCACCTCAAGCCCTCAACGCAGAAGGAATACCGCCGCAGCCTGGAGAAATTCATTCTCCCCGTCTTCGGCAACCGACCGATCGCCGAGGTCAGCCGCGAGGAGATCGCCCGCTTCCATCACAAGTACCGGCACGTCCCCTACCAGGCCAATCGCTGCCTGGAGATCCTCTCANAGATGTTCAATCTCGCCGAGCTGTGGGGGCTCAGGGCGGACGGTACGAACCCGCGCAAGCACATCCGGAAGTACCGGGAGGAGAAGCGCGAGCGGTTTCTCAGCGCGGCCGAGCTGCGGCGCGTCGGCCAAGTGCTCGATGAAATGGAGGCCGAAGGGCTGGAGATGCCGTCGGCGATCGCCGCGGTCCGACTGCTCATCCTCACCGGCTGCCGGCTGAACGAGATCATGACGTTGAGGTGGGAGCACGTCGACTTGGGCACCGGCAGGCTGAACCTCCCGGACTCCAAGACCGGCGCCAAGGTTGTGCACATCGGCAAGCCGGCGGTGGATGTCCTTCGTCGCATCCCTCCCCTCCCCGGCAATTCCTGGGTCACCATTGGCAAGAAGCCCGACACCCATCTCTCCGATCTGCAGCCGTTCTGGCAGCGGGTCCGCGCTCGTGCCGGGCTGAAGGACGCCCGCATCCATGATCTGCGGCACACGTTCGCTTCCACCGCCGTCGCTGCCGGCCAGAGCCTACCGATGATCGGCAAGCTGCTCGGACATACGCAGGTTCAGACGACGGCGCGCTACGCCCATCTCGCCACCGATCCGGTGAAGGCGGCGGCGGAGCAGGTGTCGGCATTGATTGCTTCCGAACTCGGGTAACGCCATTAAGAACCATCGTGCGAGGTTTCAATTCCATAGCCTCCACCAGCCCCGGCCAAGAAGCACTCTCTCGACCTGAAGCGAGGCTTGCCAACAGGCCTGACCGCTCCTCTGATCGGCAGTCGCACGTCTCAACCCAGTAGCGTCATGAGAACTGCGGACATGATAGATAGCGGAGATCGACGATCGTAGGACGCAATCGCGCCTGCCTTATGGCGTCAGGGCTCCTCACAGACGAGGCGCGACCAGAATTGCGGACAAGACGGCAGGAGGTAAGCGACGTTGGTACTGTGGCGGCGTCTCGAATTTTGTTATGAAGGCGCTCCCCTCGCGATAAAGCAAGCAGACATGCTAGACAGCGGTTGTCGACGGCTCGTACGCACGATTCCCTCCGTTCCGGGACCCAGTGGGTCCGAAGTGAACAGCCGATGCCAGCCTCGCAGCTTTGATGTAACCGGCCTCTTCGGAGGCATCGGCGGGCTTGAACTGGGGCTCTTGCAGGCCGGGCACCAGGCGACAGCATTTTGTGAGATCGACCCGGAGGCATCTACGATCCTGAAGGCGCGCTTCCCGGGAGCCGTGCTTACCCGCGACATCCGGCGCACCGAAGAAGTGGCCTCCGCCATTTCGCCACTCAGCGATCTCCTTACCGCGGGATTCCCTTGTACCGACTTGAGTCAAGCAGGCCGCGTTGAAGGGTTCAGGGGCGATCGCTCCAGCCTCATCCGCGATGCGCTGCGCCTTCTCGACGAGCGCCCTTTCGCCCATGTTCTGCTTGAGAACGTTCCGAACTGGCGCTCCCTCCACCGGGGCGCCTACTTGGACGAGGTCGTCACAGCTCTTGAGAAGCGAGGCTATCGATGGGCCTATCGTACCATCGACGCCCTGGCGTTCGGCGCGCCGCAGCGACGCCTACGGATCTTCCTCTACGCGACACTGGAGGGCGATCCGCGTGACGTACTTTTCCAGGGCGATGTGACGCCGGCCACGCCGGAGCATCCCCTTTCCGAACGTGCGCATGGCTTCTACTGGACGGAAGGCACCCGCGGCCTTGGCTGGGGTGAGGACTGCGTTCCGACATTGAAGGGTGGCTCCAGTGTGGGTGTAGCCTCTCCGCCGGCCATTTTACTTCCGGAGGTCGCGGGCGTTGGCGGTTTGACATCAATGGATGAGTTCCGCCTGATTACGCTCGACATCCGTGACGCCGAGCGCCTCCAGGGCTTCCCCGCGAACTGGTCGTTGGAAGCCGTCACCTTGGATGGCGACAAATTCCGCGAGCGACGTCGCTGGTTACTAGTAGGCAACGCGGTCAACGTGCGGGCGGCGGCCTGGTTGGGCGAANGGCTCGCTTCGCCCCGGTCTTGGGCGGGCGAACACGGCTGGCGGCTCGCCCCGGAGNAGCCCTGGCCGATGGCGGCCTTCGGAGATGCCTCTGCTCGCTTTGCCGCTCCATTGGGATCGTGGCCGGTTGCCGTGCCACGTGAATCGCTGACCGAGTTCCTGTCCTACTCCTCTGCTCCACTTTCCGCCCGCGCCACGAGCGGCTTCCTTGGTCGGTTGCTCGCCAGCAACCTGCGAGTAAAGCCCGGCTTCGTCGAGGCGCTTCAGGAGCACCTTGAGAGGCTGGCAAGGCGGCCCTCCGCTTCTTCGCCAGGGGCTTGCCGGACATCATGCTCAGGTTCGACGAGCACCATACACAAATCTGACCGGAACGTAGAAACCCGCGCTTCCCTTTCGCAGGCCATCGACCCACGGCGAAGCGCGTTGATGGCACGTGTACGACAACGAGACTCGTCTCCCGAAATGATAGTCCGGCGCGCGCTTCATCGGTCCGGCTTCCGCTATCGACTGCACGCTAAGGACCTGCCCGGGTCGCCCGACATCGTCTTCCCAAGCCGACGGCTCGCGGTATTTGTGCATGGATGCTTCTGGCACCGGCATCATGGCTGTAAGGCCGCGACGAATCCGAAGACGCGGCAAGAGTTTTGGCACGCAAAGTTCGAGCGAAACGTCGAGCGCGATGTGGAAGCGATCACACGACTTGAGCAGATGGGCTGGCGAACTCACGTCGTTTGGGAATGTGAGGCGAAATCCGGCGTCGGGGCTGAGAAACTTTTAGAAGCGCTCCGACGAATGAGTTGTTTGTTGGATTCGCGTACCACTCGGCGGCCACGCTAACAAACAACCGGAGCAGCCGGAGCGCGATCGCAACGTAGCTCCACATACCATTGCCAACCTAGAATTAGCGTGCTTACAAAGAACGCTCTTGACTAGGGTGATGTCTCAACCGAAAGTCGCACTCCAAGTGCGCGGTGCCTAGCAGGCGGAGGTGCATGACTGAAGCACCCCCATCAATGGATGCGGCGTTCCGGGGACTGGTGATGGGCTTGGGCCTGCAGCGGCCCGACGGACGTCCACTCTACGAATATCGCTTCGACGTTCGGCAATTTGAGAGCATACAGGCATGTCTGCGGCACGCCGGATGCCAGGCACTGATGGACCCGGCCGGCCAAGTCCTTTTCGTTGCGTACGTGGCCGAATGGTACCGGCGCGTGCGCACGGGCGGCCACTGGGATTGGATCGCGCCCCTGCAGTCGATCGGCATTAAGTATCGCCATGCCGACCCGTCGAGCGATGTCTCTTACCTGCAAATCCGGGACGCGGTCCGGAACGGGCTAGAGCGATGGCGTCGACCCGTCCCGAGCTCCGGCTCGCTGGTTCTGGCGGTGGTCGGCGAGGCGGGTTTCCCGGCCGCCGCGGTGCGGGAAAGTGCTAGGCTCTCCACTTGGCTCCGACGCGCGGTTCTGTCAGCCGAAGCCGGCTCTCCCGTTGAGGAGGCAGTTCGTCAGGAGGCTTGGCGCGCCCCGGAAACGGTGGTTCAGTGCGTCTATCCCGCAGCCGTAAGGCTCTGCAAACAAGTCGTGCGATTGCGCGCCCTCCTGCCGAGAGAGCACAGTCGCGGCGGCCCCGACACGGTGGCGACGCTAGATGCCAGTCGGCCAGACTGGCGCGCCGAGCTCCCGTTCGATCTGGACGAGCAGGATGTGCGCGTCCTGGTGGAGGATCTCGTTCGCGCGCGTGCGGGCGACGAAGCGCGGGCGCTTTCGGTGATACGGCGTCTGCGTAGATCAGACATGACTTGGTGCGCCTGGGCGGAGGTGACTCTGGCTGGCCAGATCGAGCACCGCCGGCTTCCACCCAATCTACGGGCGGACCTCCAGCATGCCGAGCGTATCCGCGTTGCTCCGTCCGGCGCCCTGGCCGAGGACACACGGCCGATCTGCGCACTGGAGCGTGCGCAGGAAGAGGAGCGAGACGCCTGGGAGCTTCGACCACTGGTGCGCGGGTTCGAAGCGAGGCTAGCGCTTGAGGCGGAGCTGCGGTTGGTGGGCCTAGCCGGGGACCGTCAGATCGGCGAGTTCACGGCGCCAGGCGGGGATCCTCTGACGGGCCCCGTGATCGCCCTTCAGTCTTCGGCCGCCGCCGCCCTCAGCGAGGCGATGGAGTTCGAGGTCCTCGGAAGCTCGCCCGCCCGGAGCACACGTCCTTGGCTGGCGTTGGCTATCGCTCCGGCGCAGCTTGCCCACGTCCGATTCGACGGCCAAATGAACGATCTCGGCTCGACCGACTGCGGTCGATGCGTGATCGCGTTCTCAGGCGTGGCCACCCTTGAGACGGACGGGGCCGTCTTTCGCTGGCGGACAGGCGCAGAGCGCGACGAGACGCCAAGGCTCCTCCTCGTCGGACGCACGGTGCGTGGCATCCAAGAGCAGGTTTTCCTGGGACTTCCCGAAGTGTGGTCGTTGGACGGCGAAACCACGACCACGGTCCGCCCGGGCGAGCTCCAGTGGCGCCCCGTCGGCTCCAGAGAATGGTCGCCGGTGCGCTCCCGCGAGCCCATAGGTCGCGTGGAACTGGCACACTGGCGCGGCGAAGAGCTCGTCGCTTGGAGTCGATGCAATATCGTCCCTCGGGGTTTCGCACTGTTGCCGAACGTACCGAAAGCCACCCTCCTCCTAGAGGGTCTGGCGGGCGCCTCGGTGGCGGCCAACGCAGGAGACCCCTGCCCTGCGAAAGCCATGGCGCATCGGCTCGGATTGACCTGAGCGGAGTCGCACCGGGAGCAGAGGTCCGTCTCCGGCTGCTTTGGACCAACCCGGTCGAGCTCACATTGCCGGACCCGCTGGCCGAACCCATGCTGCTCGATCCGCAAGGTCGTTGCGTGCAGCACGGCCGGCTCTCCGTCGGCCGCCTGGCGGGCTACCGTCTGCTCTCCCCGAGCCGCGCGACCTGCTCTTCGAGCTTCGCGCCCCGAGGGCGCCTGTGTTCGGGTCGCCCGCTCAGTCCACGGTCTAGTTCCGCTTCGGGCCCACCTGGATCTCCTTCGCGCAATTCTGGGGTCTGGCTCCGAGCTTGATGCCATCGTTCGCCTTGCCTGGATCGGGCCTGGAGACTGGCTGGTCGAAATTCGCTGGTACGACGACGAACTCGAATTTACGCCGGCGCCTGCGGACGCCCGGTTCGAGGTCCTCGCTCAGATTTTCAAGCCCAAGCTCGCCGCCTTCTCTCTCGTGACCCCAGGCGCCGGGGTGGTCGAAGGAGTGCAGGTCGGCACCTTGACTTCGACGCGTGCGGATCTTGAGTCGCGGCTGGGGTCCGGTCCCTGGCTCGTCATCGGGGAATCGGATGAGGGCGGCGGTTTCGGCCAAAGCTGGTGCCGCCCGAACCGGGCTCCCGGAAAGAGGACATAGGAGAGCTGCCCGCTCTTATAGAGATCTCCGATCGAACCGAGCGCAGGCGCGCTCTGGCAGAGCGTCTCGCGCGCGGCGACGCGCTTACGGCCGCCGAACCACGGCTGGTGGTGGACCTCGCCGTGGCAGTGCAGGTCACCGAAGCACCGGCGGCGGCAGTGGATATCCTGACCGTGCTTTGCGAAGCGCCGGAAGGCGCAGTCTACGTGCTTGCCGCCTGCGAGACGCTCGGCGAGCGTAATGCTGTGCTCCGCCTTCAGGACGAACTGCCTCTCCTCTGGTGCGCGACGTCCGTCCGAGCGTGGTGCTCGGCATTTGCGCGTGAGGCGGAGACGCTCGCCTCGCGCCTAGCGGCGGGAGGTTTCGACGCGAGCTACGGGCGCAAACTGCTCGGCAAGAGGTTGGTCGAGCTCGCCGACCTGCAGCCGGCGCTCAGGACACACGTTCAGATCACGTTTCTGTCAACAGGAGCCGTCGCCGACCATTTTGACGTGAACCGACTTTGCCGACGCTGCAACGATACTGCAGAGACGCTCGCCAACCAGTTTGTCAGTCGCCGTAGCGAGGGGCTGAGCCGCCCAGCGGCTTGGGCCTTGCAAACGCGCTTCCACACCACCGGCCTCTTTTTGAGCGCTTTCAGCCTAGCTACGCCGACGTGATAGCCGCTCCGCTCTTAATGGCCGCCATGGCGGCGGACGCAACCCGTTACGACCCGGTCCACGTAGCTCACGCCCGAAACGCCTGGCTCTACGACCGCGAGTATTTCGAAGCGGCCGCGGCTTGCGAACTTCTGGAATACGCCCGCGCCAAGAGGACTGCACCGTGATCGAGCTCGAACGCATCCTTTCGCGGCTGCCCGTCGAAGCGGCGGCCGCAGTCACCGGCATGGCTAGGCTTGCGTCCTCCACGGTCTCGAAACACCTGTCACACACGCTCGGAGCATCCGCCGGATCTCCGGGCTCATTCCTCACAGAACCGTTCCTGGAAGGCGCATTTCCTTGGATGCCGGCTCAGGGTGGATGGNGATGCGGCGGAGGGGTGCTACATCCGATCGCGCTTAAAACACTAAAGGTAGTCTCACCCTACCCACCCTACCACCATCAGGTGGAGGTATGGCGGAAGCTGTGTCAGGACGAGGCCTCCTCGGTCATCGTCTCCAGTGGCACCGGTTCGGGCAAGACGGAATGCTTCCTGACACCGATCCTCGACCGGCTGGTTCGCCTGTCGGACGGCGGCACGCGCAACCTCCAGGGCGTTCGGGCGCTCATGCTCTATCCGCTGAATGCCCTCATCGCGAGCCAGGAGGAGCGGCTTTCGCGCTGGTTCGAGCCCTTCGGCGGGGCGCTCCGCTACTGCCTCTACAACGGCGAGACGCCCGAGCTGATACGGAGGGAGCATTCGCGCGCAAGACCGTGGCGCGTCAGCGACCGCACGACTTTGCGGCGATCGCCGCCCNCCGTGCTGGTGACGAATGTCACCATGCTTGAATACATGCTGATTCGACATCGTGACGCTCCGATCCTGGGCACGTCCCACGGCCAGCTCGAATTCATTGTTCTAGACGAGGCCCACTCCTATGTCGGCGCCCAGGCAGCCGAACTGGCTCTACTACTGCGCCGAGTCGCTCTTGCGTTCGGTCTTCGTCCCGAGAAGATCCGCTATGTTGCGACATCGGCCACCATCGGCGGCGACGAGGACGATCAGCTCCGCAAGTTTNTGCAGGATCTGTCCGGCGCGCCAGCAGAGAAGGTTCACCTGATCAAGGGTGAGCGTGCACCTCTCCCACCGGCGCCACAATGCTCTTCCGCGCCTGTTTCCGTGGCTGAGCTCGCGGAACTCTCCGAAGAGGCGGCGGGCGCCAAGCTGGCGACCTCGGGTCCGCTGCGCAAAGTGCGGGAGACATTGCGTGGCGGCGAGACCGTCTCGTGGACACGATGGCGGGCCGATGCCGCTCGGATCTGTGGTCCTGACGCCGATCCCATGGCGGTGCTCGTCCAGGCCGCGCGCGCGAAAGATCCGAACGCGCCCGCCAACCTGAAAGGCTTTGCCGACGCTATTCTACCGACCCGGGTGCATGTCTTTCAGCGGACACTCACCGGTCTTTGGGCCTGCATCGATCCAAGCTGTCCGGGCCGCCCGGACCAAGAGGGCACGCAGTGGNGGTATGGCGCGATCTATCTCGACCAGCGTGAGACTTGCGAATACTGTCGTGGCCTCGTTCTTGAGTGGGCCTTTTGTGGGGATTGCGGTGAAGGAGCGCTGAAGGCGGAGGCGGCCNCCGACGGTCGAGTGAAGCCCTGGATGGATCCGAGCCGCGAAGGCGAGTTTGAGCAAACGCTGGAACGCGACGAAACTTGGGGCGAGGNNTCAGAAGAGGACAAGCCCGAGGTCCAGGCCGCTGCCACGCGCGATCTCAGATATCTCACTCTCCCGCCGCCCGCGTTCGGACCTCGGCTGAGGATCAAACCCAAGACTGGGCAACTGGCCGAGGGCGAAGACACTGAGGGTCTACTCTTCGGCGCTTCGCATCAGACGACACGTTGCCCTCACTGCGCCTTCGAGCCCAGTCGTGTGGATCCGGAGCGCGGAGTGCTCCGGCCGGTTGTGGCGGGCGCGCCGTTCCTGATTGGGCAAATTACTCCGGACCTAGTGGCAAGGCTCGCACCAAAGAATGCANACAGCCACCTGCCGCTCGACGGACGCCAGCTGATCACCTTCACTGATGCGCGTCAGGGCACCGCACGCCATGCCGCAAACATCCAGGTCACCGCCGAGCGCGGTTTCCTACGTAGCTTCCTCTATCACTTCGTGCAGGGCAATCGCAGCGGCGACCCTGCCAGGTTAGCTAAGGTGGAAGACGATATCGTGCAAGCTAAGGCCTCGTCTAACTCGGCAATGCGCGATTTGCTGCTGCCCTTCTCGAAAGGGAGCGCGCCGAGGCCGCGGGGAGTGAAGCCAAGGTCCTGGAACTCGCTCGTTGAGGCGCTGGCCGCCGAAGAGACTGTCGCCCTCTTCCTGCACGCGATCTGGCGCGATCGGGACGAGTNNTTCGACAATCCGCGCACTCTAGCGGAATTTCTTCTTTACCGCGAAATCATGCGCAGACCGGTGCGCTCGAACAGCGCCGAGACCCTGGGGCTCGTGCGTTTCACGCTGCCGGGCATCGACGACGTCGACATCATCCTACCTCAAGCCGCCGATCGGCTAGGTCTCACCGTCAACGACTGGCGCGACCTCCTTCGCCTGATCGTCACCCACTTCTTGCGAACGAACGTCGCCTTGGAGTTTCCTGCCCGCGCCTGGATGCCTTGGATCGACCGTCGCCAGACGCAGATCCGCGTCAAGCGCTCGCAGCCAGGCGACAGAACGGCCCCTGGTATTCGCTTTTGGCCGCATCCCTATGGAAATCGGCCGTCTCGGGTGATCCGCGTGCTTCTGCAGGGGCTTGGCCTACACCTCGACGATCGCAGCGCGCGTGACGATATAGCAGCGCTTATGGAAGAGGCTTGGCACGCCCTCTTCCGCTACATGACCCACGCCGACGACGGCTTCAGGCTGAAACTCGACACGCTCGACGTGGCCGCGGTCGAGAAAGCGTTTTGGTGCCCAGTTACTCGCCGGCTCATGGACACCACGTTCCGCGGACTTTCACCCTACGACAGAAGCGGCGAACACAAGCCTGCGGCGCAAGTCGAACTGCCAACCCTGCCTTTCGTGCGCGGATACGCAACGGACGGGCGTCGGGTCGCGTCCAAAGAGATCGAGGATTGGCTCGCCGAGAACGAGAAGATCACAACCTTGCGTTGCCTCGGCGCCTGGACAGACCAACAGGATCGAGCCGCGCGGTTCACCCGTTGGCTGCGAGCGGCCGAACATTCCGCTCAACAACCCAGCTTCCTGCTGCGCGCCTACGAGAAGGCTTTCAAAGAGGGCAGCATCAACGTGATGGCCTGCTCTACGACGATGGAATTGGGTGTCGATATCGGGAGCATTGAGGCCGTTCTAAACACAAACGTGCCGCCAGCCATCGCCAATTATCGCCAACGGGTTGGACGCGCCGGGCGCGCACGCCAGCCGATCGCACTCGGCCTTACGATCTGCAAGGACCGGCCGCTTGATCGCATGGCCTTCACCGATCCCGCGGCCTTCCTCAGTAAGCAAGTCTCAGCGCCGAAGGTTAGCCTAGAGAGTCCCACGATCGCGCGCCGTCATGCCCACGCCCTCCTGCTCGCCGCTTTTCTCCAAACCCAGGGCGACGAGCTGCAGAAGCTCACCAACGCGAGGTTCTTCGGCCTGGGCGTAGACCGGACGGCACAGACCACCCCGGTCGCCTCGGAGCGTTTCGTCGCTTGGGTCGACGAGGCGGCCGTCGAGTCGACGATTNCTCAAGGGCTCGGCGTTCTGTTAAACGACACGCCGATCAAGGCCGGCCCCGAGCTCTTCGAGACGGTCCGCGGGTCTATAGAGGCCATCCAGAAGGATCTCCTGGCCGAATGGAGCGCGCTAGCCGAGGAGAGCGACACAAGGCAAGAAGAGGGCGTCACCAAAGCGCGACAGATGCAACGGCGCAGGCTTGAACAGGAGTACCTGTTGCGCGAACTGGCCGGTCGCGGCTTCCTTCCTTCCTACGGGTTTCCCACCGAAGTCGTTCCGTTCGTCACCGAAACGGCGGCGGAACGGCGCCGACGCCGCGACGCGCCAGGAACCGGACGAGAGCTTCGGCCGCAACGAGGACNNGAGAACCGCTTTAGAGCTCGGGGCTTTCCGTCCCGCCAACGCGACGTGGCCATCAACGAGTATGCGCCCGGTCAGAGCATCGTGGTGGACGGCGTTGTGCGCGAGAGCGCCGGGCTTACCCTCAACTGGAAGCGTCCGGCAAACGAGGACGGCGTGCGCGAGGTCCAGAACCTGCGCCAGATGCGCTCCTGTCGCCAATGCGGCGCGCTGTCTTCGACCGCCTCGGCCGTCGACGCCGGCCCCTGTACGGAGTGTGGCGGGGACAACTTCGACCAATTTCGCTTTGTAACACCGGCAGGCTTCGCGGTCGAAGCTCGCTTCCAGGTCCACGACGACNCCTCTGCTCTGAGAGCCGCGCCCGCCGTCTCGCCGTGGGTTTCGGCCGGTACGGAGGCTTGGCGCGCCCTGCCGGACCCAGAGCTCGGCCGTGTGCGGTACGGAGCCGATGGGCTCGTCTTTTGGTTTAATCCCGGGCCACACGGACATGGCTACGAACTCTGCCTGCACTGTGGTCGCAGCATGGCCGAAGAGGCCGCCGACGGACCTGGCCGTCTCGAAAACCACGAACCCCTGCGCGGCATTCCCCGCGTGGAAAACAGCTCGGTCTGCACCGGCGGTGTCGTGACCGGTTCCTACGCCGTCGCCCGACACCTGCGGCTAGGCCAGGAGATCCGCACGGACGTCTGCGAGCTGCAACTCTATGACTGCGAAAACCGCAAAGCGGCGATCGCGATCGCTCTGGCGCTTCGAGAAGTCGCCGCACGCAAACTCGGGGTAGACGCCGACGAGATGGGCTTTGCGGCCCCTCAGGCCGTTAACCAAGCCGGGCGACGCAGCTATAGTGCCGTCGTCTTCGATAGACCGAGCGGAGGGNCCGGGTTCTGCAGCGTCATCGCACAGGACCCCGTCTGGGCGCTAGAGCAAGCACAGACGCTGCTGAACTGTGAGGCGGCAGGGCGCTGTGGCGATCCGGAGGCCATCCAGGCGTGCNCCCGGTGCGTTCTGTCGGCGGATAGCCAACACTCCGCGGAGGATACCGATCGAAAGACGGCGTTCGACCTCCTGCAGAGGATTACACCCCGACTGGAGGTGGCGGCAGAGGCGAAGCTCTTTGGGNAGCCCACGGTCTACGAGGTCGCCCCGCTGGCCGGCGCAATCTCCAATTTGATGTCTCATGACGGTGCTGCAGACTTGTTGGTGGCCATGCCCGGCGATCCGGCCGAATGGGAGCTTGAGGTTTGGCCGCTTGCCCCTGTTCTTCAGCGTTGGGGCGCGCGCGGACGCATCCCCGTGCTCCTGGTAGACAAGGAACGCCTACTCTGCTCCGACGCGGTGACTCGCAAGCGTTTCGCGCTCTGGGCCCAACACGCTCGTGTCCAACTCATGGACACGTCCTCGGTCCCGCCTTGGCTCGCGGCAGTGCGCTCCGGCTCGTCGACAACCGGCTGGGCGTCCGCCTCGCCGGACGCCACCCGGATAACCGCTACGTGGGGAGCCGCCTCCTCTGCACCGGTCGTTCGAGGCCCCATGGCGACGCCCGCGGTGGGTAGCGAAATTAATGCGGGCGAGTTGCTGACGGTGAGCGGCTCCGAGGCGGTCATTGACATCGGTTCCGAGTGCGACGGGACAGTGACCGGATTTGGCGCGCGGCTCAAGGCGGTCCTCTCCGCCCGCTCGCCGGAACTGGCTACCGTGTTCTCCAAGCCCTTTGTCTTGTTTGACTACTCCGATCGCTATCTCTTCAACCCGCTCACGGCGAGGCTGGTGGCCGAGCTCGTGGCTGCCTTCTGCCATCGCGACAGCAAGGTCACAATTCGAACCCTCGCCGCGCGAAGAGATCGGGGGCAACGGCGAGAGGGATCGCTCTTGCAGGACGACTGGACCGATCTCGACACACGGACGCGTGTTCTAGAGCAGCTTTTGACAGAGATAGCCCCCGCAGCGCGCGTGTTGCCTTCGCAGGCTACAGCTCACCGTAGGCGTCTCGACTTCGGGACCAGCACCCGGTGCGGGTCCATTTTCCTCGATCAGGGCATGGGGTCCTGGCGAGTTNCGGGGCGCATCTTGTTCGACCATCGAGCGAACATCGCTACACAGATCGCTGCTCTCAAGCGGCCGTTCTCCATCGCGAACAGTCCAGATGGCACATTCGCCGGAGTGCGGCTCGGAGCGGTCTGACTTGTGGCGCGGGGTCGAGCTCTGCGAGTCACAAACGTGGCTCACGTCCTGAAGTCGCCGCATACCCTCGCCTGATCCCGCATTACCTGATAGTCGGCGAGCATCTGCTCGATGGCCGAGCCGGCAGGCAGCGCATCGAGCTCACCAGCCGCCCGCTCCAGGACCTCCCTGCTGTACGCAACCACCGGCGGACAGGGGGCGCCGTCAGAACGTTCCGTCGCGCATCCGGCGAGCGAGCTCGCCGCGATCGCGAGGACGACGGCTCGCAGCTTCGAGTTGGTCACGTTGAACCTCCACAGTCCGCCGCATGTTCTCGACGCGCTCGGCATTGCGGCCGGACTGCCGGGCACCGAACAGCACTGCGGCGACACCAGCCGCGGCGGCGAGCCACCCCAGGAGCGTGAGCACATGGCGCAGCAGCCAGCCCTGGAGGAGCAGCAACATTAACGCAGGCCCTTGCGCCGATCATCGATGCGGGCCCACAGCATGACGCCGATGCCGATCAGGGTGAGGGCAAGCAGTCCCCACTTCGCCACGTCGAGGTACGGCACGACGCCCGCGAGTGCGTCGTGCGCCTGGCCAACGGTTTCCTGAATGGCGCCGATCGCCCCGGCACCGACGGTGCCGGCAGCTGCCACCTGCCCGCCCTTCACCGTCCGCGTCTGCTGCAGCGAGCGCTCGGGCGGCACCACGCCGGCACGGATCAGGGCGGCGTCGATCTGCGCATCGGTGTAGGGCTGGCGGCCGTTTTCCACCTGGATCATTGCGGTGAGGACCGGCTTCAGGCAGGCGTGGTCGTGCAGGTCGAGCGGCTCGTCGATGCCGAAGCCGCTCGCCTTGGCCACCGTCCGCGCGTACGCCTCGGTGTCGTTCTCGTTCGGCGGCGCCCACACCGCGATCAGCTTGCGGATGGTATCGAGGTGCCGCCGGTCGTAGTGCGCGATCAGCAGCACCGCCGCCGCCCGCAACCCCATGATCGGATCGCGGAACTGCTCGAACACACCGTCGCTGTTGTGCGCCGGCGGCACCCTGCCCTGCCAGCGGTTCTCGGCCACCAGCCGGATGTTGAGCGGATTGTTGTTGCGGATGCCGCGCGGCAGCATGCTCTGAACGGTCATCTTGGCCTCCGGACATGAAAAAGGCCGCCCGAAGGCGGCCGCGGGAGAACGTCGAGGGATTGCCGGCTCAGTGCAGATTGACAGGATTGGCCAGCAGGTAGCCGATGATCGCCAGCAGCAGCGCAATCAGTGCGCCGGTGATGGTGACGCCGGTGTTCATCACGCGTTTGAAGATCTCGTAGACGACGTCTTCCTTGGCGACGTGGCTGGTGAGCGCATCGCGGATCAGCTGGATGTCGCCTTTGACGCTGGCCAATTCGCTCTTCTGGTCGGTAACCATCGTGCGCAGGCCATTGTTGAGGATGCCCTTGATGTCGGCGACGTCGCTCTGCAGCGCGTGGATGGCGGCGGTGTGCTCTTCAGGGCTCATCAGACGGGGTTCCCGCGTTGGACTGTCACGCTCGGGTCGGAACCATTGATGGAGACGAAAGACATGGCAGCACCGAGAGCACGCGCCGGTCGCCCCCAATCCGGGCGGCAGCACGCCTTCCGCTCCTGGCCGGCTGGCCTGCTGTGCTTCGCGCTGCTGAGTGTTTCGGGCTGTGCCACGACGGAACCGTCCGTCAACTCCAGAACCGTGGAGTGCGTGCCGTTCGCGCGAGAGGTCTCGGGGTTCAGCNTGCGTGGCGACGCCGCCGACTGGTGGGCGAAGGCGAAGGGCCGCTACCGGCGGACGCAGAGCCCTACAGCCGGAAGCGTGCTCGTCTTCCGCCGATCAGCGCGCCTGCGCGACGGCCACGTCGCGGTGGTGTCGCGTGTGCTGTCCGAGCGACGGATTCTGGCCACCCACGCCAACTGGGTGCGGCATCAGATCAATGAAGATGTGCCGGTGATCGACGTCTCGCCCGGCAACGACTGGACACGCGTCCGGGTGTGGTGGCCGCCCAGCAATCAGATGGGCATTACCGTATACCCGACCTTCGGATTCATCGAGGCGCGCCGCGCGTCCTGACCAGGCGACCCGGAACCGCCGTCACAACGGCTTCACCCGGCGAACGCCATGGTGCGCCTCCGCGCCGGAGCGGGCGTCGCCTCCAGCTGCAGGACGGCGATGGCGAGATCGCCGACAGTGATGGTGGTGCCTGCCGCTTCCGCGCGTGCCCGCCATGTTCAGGTTGTGGCGACCGCAGACAAGGCCGCCCGCTGCGCCAGTCCGGCGCACTGCCAGCCGGCGGCGTTGGGCGCCTCGCGATTCCACTCCGCGACCGCGCTGCCGTTTTTGGCGACGCTCAGATAGCCGGAGACACCGGTCGAAACGGTGTTGTAGGCACCGACGGCGATAACGGCGTGCTGGACTGCCAGCGGCGTCGCACTCAGCGTCAGCAAGTCCTGGCCGTCCGCACTCGATGTGCTCTGGTTGGCGTGATTGGACGCGACGTACGCGTTGTCGAACGCATCCAGCCGCAGCGCCAGGATG
Organism: Defluviicoccus sp.; assembly: GCA_013414705.1. Classification (GTDB taxonomy): domain Bacteria; phylum Pseudomonadota; class Alphaproteobacteria; order Rhodospirillales; family Defluviicoccaceae; genus Defluviicoccus. Next base: position 19,696 of record CP058705.1, on the reverse strand, counting down.
CGGGCGTCGCGGAGGTAGCACACCGTGCCGCTCTCCGAACGATACTGCAGGCGAAAGGTGCGCGCAGCAGCACCGAGACTAAACCCTTCCATCACCGCGAACGACTGGTTGTCCCAGTCGTCCTTGCTGTACCATGCCCGGTCGCCGTAGCTGGCACCGCTGGTGACGTCGTCGAGCCGGCAGCGCATGGCCCCGAGATTGGCGTCGCTGGCCCGCGTCGCCGATGCGATCAGCAGATAATCGCCGGGCGAAGCGGACGTGAACGCCAGCGTCACCGCGGTCTGCCAGCTGGTGCTGTCGGTGTTCGCCTGCGCCAGGCTCTCGGCGTATGCGTCGGCCGCAGCGGCCCGGATCAGCAGCAGGCGCGCGCCCTGATCCTGGTTGGGTCGCCGGCAAAGGACGAGCGGATTCGGCCACCGTGATGCTGGAAAGTTGTCAGCGGTGTCCTTGAGAACGACGCTTAGTTGTATACCAACGGGGTATGGGGGTGGGATCGATGACGGCATTGTTTGTGTGCTACCGACGTGAGGACTCGGCAGGTCACGCAGGTAGAGTGTTCGATAAATTGAGGCAATCTTTCGGCGATTCCGCCGTCTTCTTAGATACAAGTGCGATTTCACCGGGGATGAAGTGGCCTCTGATTCTAAAAGACAGAGTATCTTCATGTAAAGTGTTGGTTGTAATCATCGGCACACGGTGGTTATCACCACGTTTACGCGATGAGAACGACTGGGTCCATCAAGAGTTAGCAACTGCATTTGGAACCGGAAAGCTCGTTATCCCTGTCGTTGTAGATGGCGCAAAGGTCCCCGATCAAAAGGAACTACCACCACGCATCAAACCTTTGAATGAATGCCAAGCTATATGGCTAGATCACCGCAGTTCTACGGGGTATAATGCAGGATTAGAGAGACTGGTACAGGACATATCAACTAGTATAGATATTCCGAGAGTCGGTCCACCTGCGACGTTAGTCATTAGAAGGACTGGAAGTATAGCTGTATCAGCTGCTAATTTCAAAATATTCTTAAATGGGGAACGGGTTGGTGAAGTCCCTAACGACGCTGTTAGACGCTATCAGGTGCCGCCTGGAAACTACGTTCTTTATATCGAGGCAGGAACAAGCGCACTTGGATTTCTTTTTTGTCGAAAAGCGACAAGATAGATTTTTCTGTTGCCGCTGGAGAGACCATAAAATTTATTTGTAATGCAAATTTTATTCGGAAGGAACGCATTAGCGTCAGTCAAGATCTATGAAGGTATTGCGTATCAGCAGGTCTCCGCGACGTCAGAGCGAGCCCATGGATAATGACCAACTCGCGCAACTCGGCCATGACATGCCACCGAAGTCACTCAGCTGCACCGTCACCAGGCAGAAGCGTCCAGACGAAAGGCATTGGAGATGATCGGACAGCACAGCGCGGGCATAAAGCAAGAAAGAGCCACTTAGCCTGACGCGCTGTTCCGCTTGCGCCGCGTCTCCAGGTTGCTACCGTGCCGCCCCAACACGTCAATGACGACGAAGTACCAGCGTCCCAGTACATGATGGCGAGGCTAATAGGAACTGCGCGTGTGCCCCGGTCGAAACCGACGCATAAATCTTCCGGCAGATCTCACTTCGCTTTTATCCGCCTCGTTCTGTTCGTTAGTCTCAAAGCAATATTAGCCTGAGTGCCTACGCCACAACTCCCATGCACCGCCTCCGCGCCGGAGGGGTGTCGCCTCCAACTGCAGAACGGTGATGGCGAGATCACCGACATTGACGGGGGTGCCTGCCGCTTCCGCGCGCGCCCGCCATGTCCAGGTCGTAGCGACCGCAGACAAGGCCGCCCGCTGCACCAGCCCGGCGCACTGCCAGCCGGCAGCGTTGGGCGCCTCGCGGTTCCACTCCGCGATAGTGCTGCCGTCCCTGGCGACGCTCAGAGAACCGGAGACACCGGTCGAAACGGTGTTGTACGCACCGACGGCGATAACCGCGTGCTGCAGCGCCAGCGGCGTTGCACTCAGCGTCAGCAAGTCCTGGTCGTCCGCAGCCGTGGTGCTCTGAGTCGCATAGTTGGATGCGACGTACGCGCTATCGAACGCATCGAGCCGCAGCGCCAGAATGCGGGCGTCGCGGAGGTAGCACAGCGTGCCGCTCTCCGAGCGATACTGCAGCTGCAAGGTGCGCGCAGCAGCACCGAGGCTGAGCTTCTGCATCACCGCAAACGGCTGATTGTCCCAGTCGTCCTTGCTGTACCACGCCCGGTCGCCGTAGGTGGTACCGCCGGTGACGTCGTCGAGCCGGCAACGCATGGCCCCGAGATTGGCGTCGCTGGCGCGTGTTGCCGATGCGATCAGCAGATAGTCGCCGGGCGAAGCGGGCGTGAGCGTCAGCGTCGCCGCGGTCTGCCAGCCGGTGCTGCCGGTGTTCACCTGCGCCAGGCTCTCGGCGTAGGCGTCGGTCGCATCGGCCCGGATCAGCAGCAGGCGCGCGTCCTTGATCTTCGTCGTGTCGCCGGCATGCGAGGAGCGGATGTTGACCTCGAGCTTCGGCGCGCCGGGTGCCGCGCCGAAGCTCAGCCGGGCGATGCCAAAGACGGCGAGCCAGTCCGGCGGGCTTGATGCCTCCTGGCGCTGCATCGACTGGCTGATGAGCGTGGTGTCCGCCTCGACGTGGTAGACTTCGACCTGGCCGACATGATCGTCGACGCCACTGGAGTTGCCGAGTGCCGCGGAGAACAACAGCCAGTAAACCGCGCCGGCCTCCGGGGTGAATGAGAGCGACAGCGTGGTCGGCCAGTCGGTGCTGGTGGTGCTGTGTTCCGCGAGGTCCTCGGCGTAGAAGCTTTGCCGTGCCGGCATGACAGTTCTCTCCTCAGAGCAACGTCGCTGCGAGCGTGATCGCGATGTCGCCCAGCGTCGCATCGGCGGTAGCAGGCGCCACGATCCTGAGCACGTCGCCGGCGGCGAAGTCGGCCGGGCTGCCGGAGAAGCTGGCGGTATTGCCCGAGGCAGCAACGGTCGCGCTCAGAACCGACACACCGTTCTTCTCGATCGAGAACACCGCCGCCCCTGTCGCCGCCGTGCCGGCCTTCAGCTGGCTGCCGGTCGCGTTCGCCGGAATGCGGAACGGCCGCGGGGCGACGAACAGCAGCACCACTTCGCCATTCGCCGGCGTGCCCACGATGCCGCACAGGATGTCGTAGGGCGGCGCCGACCAGGTGCCGGTGCCGTCCAGGTGCTGGGCGGCATTGCCCGAGAGCTTCGGGCACAGCCCATGCGCCGACGCCGATGCGTTGAGCGTGGCGACGTCGGTGGGCGCCGCAAACTCGTCGAGCCTGACCGCATCACCGCCACCAGCCTTGTGGCTGGCAGCATGCTCGGTAGGAGTGCGCGGATCCGACAGACGGCTGTCGTTGCCTTCACAAACGCTGCTGGCACCCGCCCCGTACGACGGTGCGAACGTCACCGTGTCGGTCGCGGGATCGGTGGTGACGGAGACGCCACTGACGCCGGCCAGCGTCAGCGTGTCGAGCGCCGCGTCGGCCTGCACCGTCGTCTGTCCGGAGACCGCGATTTTGGCGAAGGCGGGCTGCGAACTACCCTCGCCGCCGTAGGCGCTGGCAATCCTTGCGACGTCGGCGGGCGAGAAGCTGCGCAGCGCGGTGCCGACCGGATCGCCGGCCTCGTCGGGGTGATCTGCCGCGGCAGCAGCCGCGCGGCGCTGGTCCGCTCCAGGTTCTCGATATCGACCGAGAGATCGCTCAGGGTGAGCTGGACCGCGCCGTTGCCGTCGGCGGTCCACACCGACAGCTGCACGTCGATGCTCTGGCGGAGCGCGTCCGGCATCTCCGCCCAGCCGCCCCAGAAGGTGGCCTCGGCACTGCCGTCGATCGCCACTTCGGCGCCGGTGTCCGCCCAGAGCACGCCGCCGTCTACCGAGTAGCGGAGCACCAGCCGGGTTGCGGCCAGCCCGCCTTGGCCGCCGGTGGTGGCAACCAGCCGGATCAGCCGATAGCCGCGGGCATCAAGGCCGGTCATCCGAGCGGAGGCACCAAGCGGAACCTCGCTCAGTGCCTGCGGCGGCGCCCAGGTATGAGAGCCGCTCCACAGGATCGTCGAGCGGCCAATCTCGTCGTTGGAGAACCCGGCCCAGTCGTTGTCCTCGATGCTGAACGTAATCCGGTCGAGACCGTTCGGCGCCTCGATACGGATCGCCGTGCCGCTGCCGACGAACGCCTCGTCGACGAGTGCCGTCGTACCAGACGACGCTGCCGTCGGGCTGCAGCCGGAACTGCCGGTTCTCGCCGGCAATGCCGCGCAGCCTGAGATCCGACCAGCTCTTGCCGGTCGTGGCCGTACGCTGCGCCAGAGTGTTGGCACGGATGAGTACGTTCTCCGGTGCGGCGTCCCACTGGCTGATGAGGATCGCGGTGTCGATCGGGTACGGGTTGCCGTAGCGATCCGACGTGATCAGGTCGGTGATCTGGTTGTTGGCGATGACGATGTCCTGCAGCGGCCGGACGCCCTCGCCGAACGACGCGTCGGAGCCGGCATAGACGGCGTAGTTCATCGGCGCGCGAAAGATGTTGTTGGCAACGAGGACGTTCTTCGCACCCAGGAACTTCACCCCTGGCACTGGTAGATGCGGTTGCCGGTGAACAGGAAGGCGCGCTGCTGGCCCGGGTCGTCGGCCGCGCCCGCCCACAGGTTGGCGGCGAAGCAGTCGTCGAGGATCCACTCGAAGTCGCTGTCGACGCACGAGACGGCGGAGCTGTCCGAGCAATTGACCCCGTCGCGGGCGATGTGGTGCAAATGCAGACCGCGGATGCCGACGACATCGCAGAAGTTGGCGCTGATGCCCATCTGCGACGACCAGCCGGCGGTGACGTCGAGGAACTCAAGGCGCTCGTAATGGTCGAGCGCAATCAGCCGGCTGGCGTCGCCGAGCTGTTTCATCGTCGTCTGCAGATCGCCCTCGAAGCAGATGCCGTCGATGATCAGCGTCTTGCGGATTACCGGGCCGTCGTCCGTCGTGTGCTCCAGCAGCCGGTAGGCAGTGCCGTCATCCGGATCCTCGCTGCCGGCGAGCCCGGTGGTGGTGGCGGCCACGCCCTTGTACCAGCGGCAGCCGCCGCGCGCGGTAAACGTCAGCTCCGGACAGGTGTCGGGATGGATGCCGCTGAGATCGCCCGGATGGCCGATCATGAAGTCGCCCGACATCGACAGCACGCCCGGCTGGCCGCTCGCCTTGATCGCGGCGATCGCCGCACGGATGTTCGCATTGTCGGCGCTGCTGGCGGTGCCGTTCAGCGGGATGATCTTGTCGGGGAAGGTAATGGCCACCAAGGCCGCCCGCTCGGCGCCGGTCATCATCACCTTGCCGCCGGCGTCGCTGATCTGGTCGGCGGCATAGTCGCCGGCTTGTGCGGCGATCGCGCCGGTGCGCCCGAACACCGCGGTGATCGCACCGCCGCCGCCGGCGCCGCCCGGCTGCAGCCAGACCGCAGCACCCGGGCTCGGATCGGCACAGAAGAACACGTGCCCGGCAGCGACGTTGATCCACATCGCGCCGGCGACATAGCCGGCGGCGGCATCGTCGCCGGTGCTCGGATCGCGAGTGGCGCCGTAATTTTCGACGATCTCCCAGCTCGCGTTCGCCGCATTGCGCCTATAGAGCAGCTTGGCGGCATCGTTGCGCCAGCGCATGAACGGGTACGTCGGCGACGGTGCGGTTGCTCCCTCGTGCTCGGTCGCCAGTGCGTGATCGGAGAGGTTGAGGTCCTCGCGCACCTGCTGACCGCTGCCGGTCGGCACCGCAGCGAAGACGGCCGATTGCGTCATCCGGGCGGTTCCCTCACAGCTTGATCATGACGTTGCAGTAGGCGGTCGGCTGGATATTGGAGTGTGCCTCGCCGCCGCCGGCTGAGCCGGTGGAACCGGCAATGGTGTGGGTGTGGGCACCGCCGGAGCCGGTGGTGCCGCCGCCGTTGGCCACATTGTAGAAGCCGTCGTTGGGACTGACGGCCGGACCGGCGGTTGCCGCCGCGTGGGTGTGCGCACCCGCCGATGCGGCTGCCAGCGTGCCGGCACCATGCGTGTGTGCAGGAATATGATTGGCACCGAGCAGCACGGTCTCGGCACCGCCGTGGGCGGCGAGCAGAACGTTCGACAGGCCGGCACCCCAGCCGGCGGCGGCGATCGCCCGGCCGAGCACCTTCGGCAGCGCAATGTGGCGATGCGCCGCCCAGTCGGTGGCGGCCGACACCCCGCGTCCCGACGGTGTGTAACCACCAGGGCCGTAGAGCGTGCACCAGGTGTCGCTGACGCTGCTCCACAGCAGGGTGAACAGCGCTTCGGCATCGGCATGGGCACGTGTCGTCGCACCGGAGACGGCATCGCCGATCGTGCCGTCGTTCATCATCACCCAGCCGCTGTCGGCGGTGGTCTTGAACGTCAGCTTGACGTCGCCGGTGGTGAACGATGTCTGCGGAAGGTCCACCGCGGTCCACTTGAACGGCGGGCCGATCTGGCCGATCACCGCCCAGCTGGTATTGGTCGGATCGCGCAGCTTCACCGCATCGGTGCCGCTGTCGAACCACACCATGTTGGCGTAGGTCACCGCCGGCTCGCCACCACCGTAATGCTGGGTTACGACCGCCTGGAAGCCGACGTTGACGCGGGCACGAAAGAGTGCGGCAAGCTGGTTGGCGATGCCGCCAAGATCGGACGCCTGGGTCACGGCGAGGCCTCCTGGCGTTTCGGCGTGTTCCGGCGGAAAGCGGCAATCGCCCGCTTCGTCCGTTTCGGCAGTGCAACTCCCAGCGCGTCTTCGAGCAGCTCGATCGCCTCGACGATGCCTTCGATCAGTTCGCCGGCATCCCGTTCGGCGGCATCGAGCGGCTCGGCACTCAGCGGTATGAAGTGGCCGCGGGTATAATCGAAGCGGTAGGCGCGCAGCCGGCTTGCCATGTCGTGCCCGGGCGGCAGCGCCACCGTCCGCGCCTGCGGATCGGTGCGATGCTGTTCCGCGGGAACGGTGTCGATTGCAACCAGCAGCAGGCTCTCGTCCAGGCGAGCAATGTCCGGCATCGGTGCTTCTCCGGGGTGAGACTGGATCAGACGATCTGTTCGGCGGTGACCCGCAGCTCGGTCAGCCGCAGATTGAACGCCGCATCGGCGGTGGAAAGCCGGCACTCGATCTCGCCGATGGCGCGGGCCTCGATCTCGGCGCTGTCGATGCGCAGAAACGCACTCCAGGTCGGCGAGACGGCGGGGTCGTCGTCGGTCAGCTTGCCGTAGACGGCGGCGTCAACCGACGCCCCCGACGTACCGTCGATGTCCGGCCAGCCGTCGATCGCACCGACGCGGTCATCCCAATAGTCGTGCTGGTTGAACGCCTCGAGCAGAACCCGGCTGGTGATCCGCGCCCGGGTGACCACACCCAGGTCGATGCCGGCGGCGAAGTAGTACACACCGGATGCGGCGACACCGCCGGGCGCGTCCCATCGGCAAGATCATCGACGTTCGGCACCGCATCGAAGGTCGAGTCGTCGAGCAGCAGCGCGCCGTCGGATACGACGCAGTTGGTTTTCATGCCGGTGAACAGCGGATCTTCCTGCACGTCGCCGAGCGGCGTGAACGCCAGCACGCTGGCCTGCTTGGTCGAGACAGAGACGGCGTGTTCACTCGGCCGGCCATCGGCGTCGTACGCCCGGCCAAAGTAGGTGCCGGGTTTCAGCGGTGCGTAAACGTGCGTCTGATCGCCGGCAACGGTGCGCGCCAGCGACGTGGTGTTCGGCCAGGTCGCGGCGTTGATGTCCGGAGTGTGGCGGAACGCGATCCAGCCGCCGATGCACACGTCGACGTCTTGCGGCAGGTCCCAGCGCAGCAGCGCCTGGCCGCCGACAACGGCGATCGACAGGTTGTGCAGCGCGGCCGGCGGCGTCGTCCGGCCGATGACGACGCAGCTGTTGATCGCGGTGACCGGCGAGGAGAAGACGTCGGGATGCGTGTACTGCAAGCGGAAGTCGTAGGTCTCGCCCGACGTGACGCCCGCGATCGCATAGCTGCTGGCGCCCTCCTTCTGCACCGTGGCGTTCTGCCAGCCGCCGAAGGTGCCGGCCAGCCGGTAGATGACGGCAAGATCGGCGTTCTCGACGTCGATTGGCCGCAATTGGAATAGCACCCGGTCCATCAGCGTGCGCGAGGGTGTGACGAGCATCACACGCTCGTCGGACGCAATCGCCAGCACGTCGGGCGCCGGTAGAGCCCGCGGCCGGGTGACCACCGGATCGTACGGCGGGATCGGACCCTGTTCGGCGGTGTGGATGCCGGGGGCTTCGGCGATCAGCGTCAGCCTGGCGGTGAGGTCCGCCTGCGGCTCGATGTCGCGCACCAGTACCCGCAGCGTTTCACGGTCGTATTCGCCGAACGCGACGAGGTCACCGACCGCAGGCCCGTCAGCAGCGAGCGGGGGTGCCGCGAAGAACAGCCGCGGCGACATCCCGTCGACGGTGCGCAGCGGGTAGAGATCGACGCGCATCACGCCCGAGACGACACGCCGGCACCGCAGCCCGTAGCTCTTGCCGTGCTGCATCGTCACTGTCTCGTCGAGAGTGACGTCGGTGACGGTCGTTCCGTCTTCGGTCCTCGCCTTCACCCGGCCGGCGGCCAGACCGACGGCGATGACGTCGTGCTGCAGGGCGACCAGGTCACCGCGCTCGCAGGCGAGGTGCTCGAAGTCGGTGGTGATGTGATGGATCTCCCGGCGCAGCCGCTGCTGCGCCAGATGGAAACGCCCTCCTTCCATGCCTGCGCCCGGTCGATGATGCCGGGCCACTCCACCTTGTCGATGCGGGTCGCGTTCGCAGCCGTATACCCATTGTCGTAGACGATGACTTCATCGGCCCGCCATTGCTGCGCCGCATCGACGTAGCCGATCCGGTACGCATGCGGCGTTGCCGCGTGCGTCATCTCGGCGTCGTAGGTCCAGCTGTTGCGCGGCGTGAACAGCCGCACCGGCGCGCTCTTGGGCTCGTCGATGATCACCGAGAACAGCAGGTCGCGCAGCGTCGGCATCGCCCGGCCGACCCGGCCGATCTTGACCAGGACGTCGTACAGTGAGCCCTTCGCTTCGATGACGCCGTTGAAGTCCCGGTTTGCCGGCCGGGTAATGCCATCCCAATATTCCAGCCTTGCAAGATCGATCTGCGCGTCGGTGGCCGGACGCTCGCGCAGCGGATGCTGCAGAACGTGGCGGAACAGCGCCGCCGGCGACGACGTCGGCCGCCACAGCCAGGTGCTGCTGTGCGCGTCCCAGTCGCGCGCAATGGTTTGGGCGACGCAGCTGAAGCTGTCGAGCACGCCCTGCAGCTGCTCGGACGAACGGATGCGCATCGCGATCATCGCCACGCCTGGGATCGGTACCGGGTTGCCGCGGGTCAGCGTGCGCAGCGCGAACCAGCTGAAGTTGCCGAAGTTGCGCTCCTCGTCGGCGTTGCCGCTCAGCCGGGTGAGCCGCACGTCCCAGTCATTGGTGTCGTTCGCCACACCAAATTCAGTGGTTGTCCAGCGATGGCCCCAGTAAAGCGGCGTCGTCTGCCGACCGGTAATCGTCCGGATCAGCACCGTCGACCAGGCATTGGCGCCGGCCGGCGACTGCTCGATCTTCACCGTGACGCCGGCGTCCTTCTTCTTGCCGGCCGGCACGTTCTCGATGTGGCAGATGCCGCGCTCGAAGATCAGCTCGATCGCCAGTTCGTCGGCGTTGATCCGGCTGCTGCGGACCTGCGGCGTGCCGTACCTGACAGCGACGTTCAGCGGATCGTCGTAGACGTCATCGGGAAACAGGCTGAACGGGACGTTCTGGTTGCGATCCCACGCTGCCGCCCGGGCAGGATCATCGAGGCCGTTGAAGGTGATCGTATCGCCGACCGCGTAGGCGGTGCCGTCAACAGTACCGGCACTGACGCAAGCGTAGGTGTCGCCGAACGACGGGTTGCCGGGGAAGCTGCCGGATCCGGCTTCGAATGTGCCGGCATCGGGCAGCTGCCAGTAGCCGCGGTGGAACTCCCACGCGACGTCCTGGAAGTTGGACAGCGGCGTCTCGCCGATCTTGAGCTCGCTAATCGTCACCGGTCCGTGCGACAGCGCGAACAGCGCCCGCCAGTAGATCTCGCCGCCGACGACCTCGCGATACGGCAGCGCCGCGTAGGGCGGCGTCAGCCGGAAGCGCCCGAGCAGGAACGGCACCTTGCTCCACGGCCGCGCATCGTTGCGCTGCGCGGTGATCGCGTACGACGGCGTGTCGGTGCCGTAGTTGCCGGAGAGTTCCGCTGCCGGCGGCGGCAGCAAGGTGTTCAGCAGCAAGGTGCCGGCGACGCTCACCGCGGCGCCGGCGAGTGCGCCGGCCGCGCTGGCCGCTCCCGTGAACCACGCCGCGTTAAGCGGTGCCGCCGCACCGGCGGTGAGCACGGTGGCGGCGATCGCTGCAATCGCGATGACGACGGTGAGCGCGATGCGCAGTCCGCCGCCGCCGGACGGCAGCAGCCGCAGGGTCAGCCGTGTGCCGGGCTTCGGGCGGATGCGCGACCACAGCGCCCGGTCGATGACCGCCTCGCCGATCAGGGCGATGCCGTGCGCGCGCAGCAGCGGGTCCGGCTGGATGATCTCGACGATCTCGGCGATCGAGAGCCCGGCAGGGACGGAATAGTCGCACCGCCTGGTCTCGAACGGATGCGGGCACGCAGAGACAGCAACACGCGCGTGCGTGCAGCCAAATTCGATCCGCTCAGGCATGCAGCTTCTCATGGCGCCAGAAGCCGACGATCCGGCTGTGGATCGGCTGGCGGCGATAATCGGCAATCACCGCCGCAGTGGCGCGCTCGACGTGCAGCAGCCAGCCGGGTGCAACGACGACGCCGCAATGCACCGGGGCGTGCGTCCATCCGCCCGGCCCATGCACCACCTGGATCATCTCGGCCAGATCGAAGGCGCGCTCGTTGCCGGCAGCCACCGGCTGCCATGCTCCCCTGCTCTTCTGCCCGGCAGCCAGGTCGAGCACCGCCTGGCCGTTCGCCTCGCTGCCGTAGGCGGTCGCCCAGCACGGCAGGTCGAGCCCGGCGCGTTCCGCCAGCACCAGCCGGGCGAGCCCCCAGCAGTCGCAGCCCGACCGATCGCGCCCGAGATCGGCGAACGGAATGCCGACGTAGCCGGCCGCCCACGCCGGCGGCTGGGTCATGGCCACAGCCCCTTGAAGCGGCCGTCGAAGGTGGCATACGGGAACTCCTCCAGCGCCAGGTCGTCGACGCCGAGCGTGCCGGTGATCGCACCGGCATCGTAGGTGGAGGTGCGCCATTCGAGCCCGCTCCAGCTGCGCTCGACCACGTCCGGGGTCGGCGCNACGACAATCCGGATATCCAGCGTCGGCGGCGTGGTCAGGCCACGCAGCAGGGCGATGATGTCCTGGCTGGTGTTGTCGATCCGCAGCTGCGCCCGTGGCGCACGCCCTCGNACGTCGTCGGGGATCGTCAACTCAAACGGAAACGGGGTGAACGTGTCGCCGTTCGACAGGNNGGCCACGCCGTCGGAGGTGAACCGCAGCGGCTGCTCCAGTTCCGGGTGACTGAGGGTCAGCAGCACCAGCCAGGCAACCCCGGTCTCCGGGGCGGCGAGATCGGCGATACCGGGTCCGCTGAGCGTCATGGCAGCATCTCGAACACCACTTGCACCTTCCAGGCGAGGCCACCGCCGATCGGCTCATACGACGGCGGATCGACGATACGGAACGTGCCATTGGCGCCGCTGATCGGATGCGTCCAGGTGAACGCCAGCGCCCGGTCCTGCAGGTCGGTGTGCAGGAAGGCCGGAAGGTCGTCAGCTGCTCGGCGTCAGGCGGAAGCGCATCTGCAGCCGGGTGACCCGGCGGTCGCCCGGCGGCGCACCTTCGCCGGCCCCACATCCATCGGCGAGCGGACAACCAGGTTGGGCGCGGTCTCCGAGAAGCCGTCGACCAGCGGCTTTTGCGGCAGCGACGACGGCCAGACGGCACTCATCGCTCAGCGCGCCCGCAGCGGGTTGGCGGCCGCCACCAGCGCCCGGTTGAGCGTCGTCCCGGGGCGGGTGGCCCGCTGTGCCATCGCCGTCTCGATGCTGTCGATCAGCACATCGATCGTCAGAGCACCCCGGCTGTCGGTGCTCTCCCGGTGCTGACCGTGGCTCCGGTATTGTTGATGACGTTGACGATCACCCGCGGGCTGTCCGTGCCTCGACGCCGAGCCGGCCGGAAGCCAGCCGTTTCAGCGGCAGCACCGCCTCGGGCCCGGCCTCGCCCATCAGCCCCATGCCGTGCGCCATCGCGAACACGCTCGGCCGCTCGACCACGCCGCCCTGGGCGAACGGAACGACGCGGCCGTGCGCGAACACGCCGCCCTCGGCGTAGAGCCGCCGGTGCCGGGACCCGGCGCCGCACCCGGCTCGCCGCTGCCCGGCGTCGGTGCCGGCGCGCCGAACAGCCCGGAGATCAGGCTGCCGAGCCCACTGGCGCCACCACTCAACGCCTGTGCCAGCGGACCCAGCACCGCCATGCGGAGCGTCAGCCGGGTCAGGTCGGCGATCATCGCATCGACCAGCGAAGCGAAGTCGAGCTTGCCGGTGGCGACGAAGCCCACGAGCGCGTCTTCCATGCCGTGGAATGCCTGGGCGGTCACCTGCTCGGCGCGCGCGCTGCGTCGGTGGCCTGGTCGGCGTAGTCGCGCAGGCCGCGGTCATGCCGTCCTGCCAGTCGCGGCTCGTGGCGAGCATCCGGTCGGCCGCCTGCCCGGCCTCGTCATAGGCCTCGGCGATGGCGCGGCCGTGCGTCTCGGCGTCGATCGCACCGGCCTGCATCAGCGCATCCAGCTGCTGCAGCGTCGCCGCCAGGTCTTCCGCCGGCGTGCGCATCTGTTCGCTCAGCCGCGCACCCTGCCGGCGCAGCTGCTCTTCCTGGCGCAGGCTTTCGGCCAGCTGCTCGCGCGCCTGCTTCTCGTCGTAGAGCGCATTGGCCAGCCGCTCGACCTGCGCCCCTGCGCGTCGGTGGCACTGTCCGAGAGACGTGACAGCGCCTGGTCGACGAACTGCCGGCGCGCGTCGCCGAACAGCGCCAGCTGTTTGGCCAGATCGTCGATGACCGTTTCGTTAGCCTGAACGGCGCGCTCGGCGGCCAGCTGTTCGGCCGCCGATTTGCGTTCGGCGGCTTCCCGCGCGCGCTTGGCCGCTTCCTCCAGCGGCTGGTTGATCGCCGCGATCTTGCGCCGGGCGATCTCCTCCGCCTGGCGCATCGCCGCGTCGAGATCGTCCGCGTTGCCGCCGTCCGGCGCGCGCAGCGCCTCCAGGCGCTGCCTGGTCTCGGCGAGCTCGCGGTTGACCTGGGCGATGCGTTCGGCGGGGCCGTCGCCAGCTGATCCAGCGCCTTCGCCAGCTGGCTGCGCTGTGCGGAAGCGCGTCGGCGCGGCGTTCCGCTTCGGCGGCCAGCCGGCCCGCCTCGGCGCGTTCTCGTTCCTGCCGCGCCGCTTCAGCCTCTGCCTCGCCGATGCGGGTGAGCGTCGCCAGTTCCTGTTCGAGGCCCACCCGCTGGCGCTGCTCGTCGAGCGTCAAGCGCTGGCCCAGCATCGGCGTGCCTGGCCCGCCTGCCTCCAGGCGCGCCATTCGTCGCGGGCGTGCGCCAGCTGTTCCGTTGCCGTGGCGATGCGCTGGCCGATCGGATCTTGCTCGATAGAGGACGCAAGACCCTCGATCGTCCCCGAGAGCAGGTCGAGCGCGCCCTGTGCGATGGAGGTGATTGCCGGCGTACGGCCGATCACCTCCAGCAGGTTGCCCCAGGCATCCTCCAGCCGGTTGGTCGCCCCGCGCAGACCGCTCGCTTCCGCCGCACCGGCACCGCCCACCTGCTGTTCCAGCGCATCCAGGATCACCCGCTGCGCTTCGGCGGTCTGGCCGGTCTCGACCAGGGTGCGGATCAGCTGCTTTTGCGTCTCCGAGAACGACACACCGACCCGGCGCAGCGCCGTCAGGCCGTCGATCGGGTCCTCCAGCGCTTTGCCCAGCTGGATGGCCGCGCCGGACAGATCCTGTCCGAACACCGCGGACATGTCCTGCGCCAGGCCGAGGGTGCGGGTGAAGGTCTCGCCCGCGATCGACCGGAAGGTCGCCAGGATCGACGCCGCATCCTGTATGTCTTCGCCGGTGGCCAGCGTCGAGCGCTCGATGCCGTCGGCAAAATCCGCGATCTGCTCCGCGGTGAGCCCCGACGCATGTCCGGTCGCCCGCAGCACCGCCTCCAGCCGCCGGTACGACTGATCCGCTTTCGCCGCCTCCTCCAGGCTGCGCTTCAGTCCGAGCGTGACCGCACCGATCGCGGCCGCCGCCGCCAGACCGGCCGGGCCGATGCGTCAGGCCGGTGCCGAAAGCGCCGGCTCGTCCCGCCATCTCCTCCAGGCCGCCCCGCAGTCCGCCGGCGACACCGTCCAGCGCGTGGAGCGCGCGCGACGCTGGACGCGATGCCTCCTCGATCCGCTGCAGGGCGCGGCACCGCTGTCGCCCACATCACGCAGCTCGGCCTTCACCTTGCCGCCGTCGATCACCGCAAGGCGGATGGCGAGGTTACGATCGACCATGGTTGAAGACCTTCAGTCGTGTTGGCTGGCGAGACGCTCGTTGACCGCTGTGACCAGACCGGCTTCGGCCGCCGGCAGCAACTCGGCGATCGAGGTCATGTCGTAGCCGAGTGCCGTCGCCAGCGAGAGCGCGGGTGAGAGATCGAAGTCCGATAACGACGGTGGCGTTTGTGCCAGCCGCAGCTGGCCCGAACACCGCGTGATCACGTCCCAGGTCTGCCAGCCGGCATCGGTCAGCGGCGCGTGCTCGATGTAGGGGCAACGGTTCCGTCGGCACCGGGCTCACCCCGGGCGCAGGGACGGCTCAGCGTGGTGCAGTTGCCGCAGTACTCGGGTCCGCCGCCGAAGTGCCATTCGGCGCGGGCCCGAAGGCGTTTTTCTTCGTCCAGCAGTAACGCCGGACCGAGGTATGCGCTCGAAGGCGCTGGCGATCGGCCACAGATCGAGCAGCGCATCGGTGGCCTCATCGGTCAGCGGCGCCGGCTCGCCATCAGCATCGCCGATGCCTTCCCAGTCGAGAACCGCGAGCCGGGCCAGTGCTTTCAGCAGTTCCGCCGAACGCAGACCTGCGGACTCGCTTGTGGTCGATGCCGCGCTGGTGGTGTGCTGCACTTCGGCGCGCGCTGCCATCATCAGCGCCGCGGTGCACGGCCGCACGTGCAGGCGCACGCCATGGCCGAGGTCGAGCCAGTGCGGCTCCCTCTTCAGATCAAGACGGATCACGGGTGAGTCCTTCGCTGATGGTCAGTTGGTGAAGAATTCTCGCTTGCCAGGCTACGGCCTTGGGCGTCCGGGGCAACGTGAGCCGCGGTTCTCTCCATGGAGACACTTGCTTCTGCGAACGACATTTTGATCGGCATCCGCCTTCCGTGTTCTACAGTTTGCCGTGGAAGCGGCTGGCTCGGCAGGAAGATGTCACTGTCACTTCAAATCCCGGAAAGCTTCAGCCGAAAGGTGTTTGCCGACGGCCTGGCGGCTATCCGCGACGGCAGCCACCCCTGTCATCACATGATCCGTTGGCAGGAGGCACACGGCGTTGCGCCCTTTCAACTGCCCGAACCGTTCTCCGGTCGAAGGGCCGATTACCGGCTGATTTTTGTCGGTCTCAATCCGTCATTGTCGTTCAACGAGAAGATACCTGTCGCAACCGCCGACTGGGATTGCGCGCGGTATGACGCGTTCTATCGGGCTCGCTTCGATCCGGCCCAGCGCCGGTACGATGGCAAAATCATCGCCCATCTTAAAGACGGCGCCACAAAGTTCCGCGTCTCTGGCAGAAGATCGAAAGCTTTGGCAGACGATACATTGCAGAAAGCGAATCAGAGGAATTCAAGCTCGGCCAACACGCCATTCTTCTGGAAATTGTGCATTACAAATCAACGAAAGGTTGGCTGGGAGACACTTCAGCCGAAAAGCGATCGGTTCTCGAACACGAGTGCAATTTTACCCGCACACTTCTCGATGAAGTAGCACCGTGTGTCCTTGTGCCAATGGGAAATGCTGCTGTTCAACAGCTGAGCCAGATGCTTGACCTGCCATCAGCGACGAGACAACCGATCTTGAAGCTGATGGGGACGTCGTTCTCGCAACGGACGGCCAGCGGCGCGCCGGTATTCGTTACACCCATGAAGCACCTGTCGTATCCGGCGAAACTCGAACTGCAGCAAGCAGCGGGGCACGCGATCTGCCGATCGATCGAGAAGATCATGGCGGCATTGGCTGCGTGATTCCGCAGAGAAAAATGTCCCGCAAAGGTGTTTCTGTGTGCCGTCCGCGTAATGCACCCACGTGACGCACTGGCCATCCGCGCCTATACAATCTCAGCGATTATCAGCTGTAGCTGGCAACGTCATTGACCAGCCGCGCACGCAGCATGGTGGCGTTGCCCTCGTCGTAGGCGGCGCGCCAGTCGAAGCTGGCCTCGACGCCGCCGGGACCGGAAACGGCGTACTTCGGTTTCGGCAGGAAGACACGGAACAGCTCGAACGTCAGCGACCAGCCCTCAGCCATCGAGAAACCGTACTCGACGGCAACGGATCACCGTTGGTCGCCTCGGCGACCAGGGTCGCACCATCGAAGCGGAGTGTCATCGTGCCGGTGCACGAGGCGATCGTCGGATCAGCGGCCTCGATCTTGCCGTCGTCACGGATCACCCGCACCCGTTCCAGGTTGTTGGAGAAGGTGAGGCTGCCGCCGGTGACACCGGCCAGGAACTACCGCTGCGCTTGATAAATCCGCGTCCCTGACTGAAGCGCTTCAACGCAAGCGCAGCCGGCGTCGCGTCGATCGTGGCAGCCGCCTTCTCCTCGCCCTGCGCCACCAATTGCACGGTGCCGTTCGCCGGCCCCTCGCGGCCCATCTCGAAGGCGAGGCTCTCCATCACCGTCCCGAGTGACGGAAGAACGCGGGCGTGGTCAGCTGCGGATGGCCGATCTCGAAGGTGAAGCTGGGGATGTCATCGCCGCCCGACAGCCATTCGTGCTGGTAGCCACCGCCGGTGAGCGTCGCTGCCGATGTCGTGCCATTGCTGTTGGCCGAGGCGGCCAGGGTGAACACGTTGCCCGTTATGCCAGCAGCATCAAATTCGATCTCCAGCCGGTCGTCCGTCGTGTCCGCCGTGTAGGTGCACTTGGAGATCTCGGCATCGACCGAAGCGTCGAGATCGCTCGCAAGCGCCGTCAGTGTCGCGTCGAGACTGGCGCCGATTTGCGTCTGGTTTGCCGTAGGTGTACCCGTCACGAACATCCAGCTGACGCCGCTGAGCACGATCGTGCTATTCGCCGCGGGCTGGTCCGAGAACGCGATGTGCCCCGAGGCCTTCGTCTGCACCGTCGCCGGGTCGCCGAACAGCCCGGTCAGCCAGAAGCCGGAGCCGCGCAGATCGAGCGGGATCTCGATCCGGCCCTCATCGGTGATCAGACCGCGGTAGGGATCCTGGGCGTTGCGGCCGCGTCCCAGCAGTGGATCGTCACCAAGCGGCTGTTCAGCGGAGAGATCACAGGACTTGAAATCCAGCGAGCGGTAGCTGCTGAGCGGTGCAACGCCATAGCCGGTCTCACGGCAGGCGAGCAACGTCGCGTCAGCACCGTAGGCACGGACTTTCGGCATCGTCGATACTCCAGCAGTGGAGAGATCAGGCGGACAGCGGATCGCTGACCAAGTACTCGATGGTCACAATGATACGGGCGGTAAGGATCGTTGCGGCGCCCTCGATTGCCAGCACCGAAACCTCAGGCGCGCTCCAGGTGAGGTTCTCGGCGAGGCCGCCGAGGCTGCGGTTGGTTGCGAGTGCGGTTCCGATTTCGGTGAGCAGCGCGTCGAGCACCGCCTCACCGCCGTCACCGACCGGCCGCGTCGCGAACGCCTCAACTTCGGCGCGATGGGTGTAGAATTCCGTGCGCGGGTTGAGCGTCACGTCCGGCTCGCCCGGATCGCCGTCGCGCAGGATGACGAGACCACCGGTCGGCACAGCGTGCGGCAGCGCCTCGTTGCGTTTGACTGCAGCGCCGGCAACACCCTCNAGCCGGTCGAACAGTGCCGAGAGAACCTGCTCACGTCGACTGGCCATGGCAATGTTCCCCAATTGTAATACATTGTCGTCAGGAGGCGATGACCATGGCCAAAACCGAGATGATCCGGGCACGCGTCGAGCCCGAACTCAAGCAGGCGGCGGAGTCCGTGCTCAAGGAACTCGGGATGACGCCGACTGAAGCGATTACGCTGTTCTACAAGCAGGTAACGCTGAAACACGGACTGCCGTTCGCAGTTGAACTGCCCAACGCCGAGACAAGAGCGGCAATGCAGGATGCGCTCGACGGACGCGATCTCAGCGAGTGGCGGGATCTTGATACATTGAAAGCCGCGCACCGCTGATGCGGTCGATCAAGACCACCCGTGGGTTCGAACGCGACATCAAGAAAGCCACCAAACGTGGCAAGGACGTCGACAAGCTCTGGGATGTGGTCGATCGCCTGAGCCGTGGTGAGCCACTTTCGCCCCGTCACCGGCCGCATCGGCTTTCCGGTGAATGGAATCGGTTCTGGGAATGTCACATCGAGCCCGACTGGTTACTGATCTGGGACGAAACCGAAACAGCACTCATCCTCGTCCGAACCGGAACACATGCCGACCTGTTCGGCTGACACTCATTGTGGCCATGCCCGTAACACGCCGCGGCAGCGCCGCGATCCACTTCTGCGCCGCAGCGTCAACGTCGAGCCGCCTGCGCACCGTCACCTGTGGCACGAGAACGAACAACGGCACAGTGGTCCGGCCCGACAGCCGGGTGAATGCCGCGCCCTTGCTGCGCCCGATGTTCGCCGCCGCGCGTCCCCGCTTCGTCAGCCGGGCGTTGTCGGCCACCAGCAGGCTGGGACTGCCACGGCGATACACGAACCTGAGCCGCTGGCCATGGATGCGCTCCCAGGCGCCGGGCGTGATCTTTCGCCGTCCATCGCCACCTGCCCGCCGCCGCCGTCGGAATGGCGAGAAACAGTCCCTGCTTCGAGCGGATGACCGCGCCTTCGTCGTACAGGCGGACAAGCTTCGGCGCCTTCGACCAGAAGCCGGCTGCGCCGATGCTTTGTGCACTTTTCGGATAGACCTCGCCGCGCCAAGTGTTCGCCAGCCGGTTGCCGAGTCCGGCACCGGTGATCTGCCTCCGCAACTCGGTCTTCAGGCCGTCGGTCGCTGCGCGAACACCGGCGGTGACTGCCCGCTCGGCATTACGCAGTTCGGCCGTTAACAGCGCATCGAGGTCACCCTGAATGGCAGCCAGCAGTCTCACGTCGGACGCGCCTCAATTGTCCAGACGAGCCGCTCAATGTCACGGATTGGCTCGCCCTGGATGACATAGACCGTATCGCTCACCTCGATGCTGTCGCCTTCCACCGGGGCCGCGACCTCCGAGACGCGGACGTCAATCGTCAACGTTTTAGCGACGATGCGAGTCTGCCGAACTCGCCGATCCGGTCCGGCTGCCGAACGATCACCCGGACCAGAACGCCGGGATCGGTGCCGCCGACCCGGTAGACGGCGTCCAGCCCAAGGTTTGGATCAGC